>CAWJTK010000001.1:0-1665119 GCA_963845785.1 Terriglobia bacterium
CCGATCCGAACCCGAATTGAATTTATCGGACTGCGCGTGTTCGCCCCATTCCTTTCGCGCATAAATCTCGGTGAATACCTCCGCGGCATTCATATTGGCGTAGCGCCTGTGAGTGCGCGGAAGAACATAGTTGCGCCGGTACCACATCTGCAGCGGCCGGATGGCCTCGAGACCGGCGATCGGAGCGAGAAGCGTCTTGAGCAAAGCTGTCATTGAATGGTTGAGGAAAGCCGCGCTGCCCCGGAATACCGAATCCGGGACACCGAACCTTTCGAGCAGGCTGGTGAAGAACTCCGTTACTTCCTCTCCGTAGTCGGTCCAGTCGCGGTGGGAAACGCAAGCGCGATTTCGCGCACCCATCTCCTCCCGGAGGTCAGGCGAAAGGTAAAGACACTCGAGTTTTTCCATTATCGCGGTCGAGTCGCAAACGGGGACGACGAAGCCGTTAACCCCATCCTGAACCGCATCCGCGCTTCCCGTGTTCACCGAGACGATCACGGCAGGCCACACGACATCGCTTCGAGAGTTACGTGGCCCCAGCCATCTTCGATCGAGGCGAGGACATACGGACGCTCGGGAAAAATGGCGAGCGAGTTCCGCTTCGGAAACCGGACCCGCCAGAACGAACTGGCCCTCGTATCGCTTCAGGACAGGCCGAAACTCTTCGCTCACCGGGCCGATCAAAACGACCTCCGAATTCGGAAGCTTCAGCCGTGAAGCCGCTTCGAGCACGTATTGCGCGCCCTTGCGAAGGCAGACCGTTCCCACCACAATGATCCGAAAAACGTCGTCATCCTTCGCGGTCAATGGAAATCGCCGGGTCAGGGGTTCCGGAATGACTCGCACTTTTCGGCCGAAATTCCGTTCTGAACTAATGTCCTTCGCGAGAATTCGGAGGAGACGATGACTCCGTCGGCCTCCTCGAATTCCCGCTGTCGCCTTTCGACGAGCGCGGATGGTGAGAAACTTTCAAATGCCGAACTTCTTCGTATTCCGCTTCGACGATTTCCTTCTGATAACGAACGTGCGCCGATCCCGTTCCGACGACAGTCTGGCGCCCCGTCGTTTTGCCTCCCGCATGGATTGGAGCACGCCGCCGGACCAGCCATAGAAGATGTCGCAGTCGCCAATTCTGCCGGCTCACCTGCCGGTCAAACTCATTCGCAACCCATCGAAACGTCTGGAGTTGCGCCTGCGCACCCATATACCGCGCCGCGTAGTTGACTCCTCCGAGAGAGCCAGATTCGTCATCCGGCTTTCCATCACCAAAAGATCCTTAAGTCGGCGCTTGGGCGTGAAGGTAATCAGCCTTTCCAGGTATCCAGCCCGATCAAGGTATTCGGCAAGTTTGAGTACCGCGGTAAATCGGGCGCCGATTGAAACAACCGCCTTCATTTCCCGGCCTCGGATATCACCTGGCCCGTCGGCCCTGGCAACATAAAGCAACTGCACCCCAAACAGACCGGGCCACAGGCGGCCGGCAAGACGGCTTTGCGCGGCCATCAAAGATTGCGGCAAAATCCTCTGCAAATGCCACATGGGAAAGATCGCCTGCACCTCCGCGGCAACGAACCTCGAAATGATTCCTCCGAAGCAATTCGGCGCCGGTCTTAAACGTGTAAAACCTCACGTGGGTGGAGTCCATGATTCCGCCATCCGCGTAGTCGAATCGGCCTCGCAGCAATTGCCATCGCGTCTTGAAGAACCCAATATTTGGGAGTGCGACCGCCAGAACGCCATCCGGCGCGAGCCTGCGTCTGGCATCGCGAAGCACGTTCTCCGGATGAACCAGATGTTCGAGTACATGCGAGAAAACGATCAGATCAAAATCTTCGCCCACCCCCGCCGGAATTCCGGCGTCGAGATCGGCGATATGCACTGCGTGACAATATTGCGAGGCTGCATCACGCTCCTGGGGACTGATCGTGATTCCGGTAACGGTCCATCCCAGACCCTGAAGCAGCCGAGCGTTGTCTCCGGCACCGCATCCGCAGTCGAGAACGCGCCCGATGCGCACGTGATCCTTCACCAGAGTCTATGAGAGGCGTGTTGCCGTCGTTGCGGTAAATTTCGTTAGCGCAGGTTCGCATACCACCGGCAACCGAGCGGCTGATCGATCCTCGGGCGAAGCTCCCGTCTGCGCGCTCGTTAACTCGGTCACGATCGAATCTCAGGCCCCGACTCATCGGAGCTGAATCGGTTTCAGGTGTGCTTCGGCGTCTTTCCGAGCATCAGTCTGCCTTGGTTTCGCAGAGAAGGCGATATATCTTCAGCGAGGAAACGAAGACTCCATGCTTTATCGCCTCGACGCCGCGCCGTGCGGGATTCTGGCGATAATGCCGCATACGGGCCTCCCACAGCATTCGGCCTGCGATTGGTCCTCCTTCAGAACCTTCACCATGCGCGGCACGGCTTCCCGGCTCGGCAGAGTGATCAGAGCCTCCGGTACATAGGCGACCTCATGATTCTCGGCGAGTCGCAGCCACATATCGACGTCCGACAAAAATCCAAACCTGCTGTCGAACAGGCCCATCTCCTCATACAAAGATCTTCGGGCCATCACGGTTCCCCATACCGGCGAATCGAACCGCCATCGATTGAAATAGATGTCTTCGATCAATCGCCTGCCGGGAAGAGCGGAGGGTACTTCCTCAAAGGTGACTCTTGCAACCGCTCCGTTTTCATCCAGGTGGCGGTACTGATTAAAGACAAAAGCAACGTTCGGGGACTGCCTCATTGCAGCGGTCCATTTTTCCAGAAGCGTCGGATCGTACAGATCGCCATCATGAACGTTCGCAACAAACTGGCCCTTCGCCAGTCGTATACCGCTATTCAGATTCCCGGGCATTCCCAGGTTCGGCTCGTTGCGGTGATACCTGATCCTCGGATCGCGCGCAACATATTCCATCGCAACATCCTTCGTGCGATCTTTGGACGCGTCGTCGCATATGATCAGCTCGAAATCCCGGAAGGTCTGCGCGATCATCGTATCGAGCGTTTCGCGAAGAGCGTCCGCTCGATTGTAAGTTGTCAGAACAACGCTGACTTCGGGCGGCGTCAATCTCAAACGTCCAAATTAAATCTATGCGATCCGGCGCCAGGACTCCGGAAGAGACTTCTCGATCTCGACCTTGCCGAAGCGTTCGCCTTTCCTCGCTCCAACAGTCCGAGCCCACTGCGCCATGCGGTTCACCCCCTCCGCGAGGTCCACCTCCGGCTCGGCCCCAAGCACTTCTTTCGCAAGGTCGTGTGTGGCATAGGCGTGGACTACTTCCTTGCGAGCCGGCAGATATTCAAGATTGACGGGAACGCCGAAAGCGCCGCAAACCACCGAAGCAACCTCATTGACGGTATAGGGAGTATCCGCCCCGATGTTGAACGTCTGCTGATAGGCTGCCGGAACCATTACACTCTGCGAAATCACACGAGCGACATCGCCGACATAACTAAATGCTCTCGATTGTTCGCCGTCGCCGAAAACCGGCAGCGGCTGGCCGCTCATAATGCGATTCATGAAGATGCCGATGACGTTGCGATACGGGTCCGCCAGATTCTGATGCTCACCGTAGACATTATGCGGCCGGAACACGATGTAAGGAAGATTGAAAAGTTCGTGAGCGGCGCGCAAATCGAGTTCCACGGCATACTTCGAAATGCCATAGGGATCTTCGGGTTGCGGCGTCAGATCCTCCCGCATCGGAAGTTGATTTTTTCCGTAAACCGCGATTGACGACGTAAATACAAAACACTTCACGCCGTAATTTACGCTCGCGTTCACGAGATTCATCGTGCCGACAAGGTTGTTCCGATAATTGAAACCGCGTATAAAATGGGAGAGCCCTTCCGCGGCGTATGCGGCGAGATGATAAATATAGTCGACTTTCGCCGATTTGAAGATTTTCTCGACGATTTCTTCGTCGTTTACCGAGCCTTCGATAAACGTCGCTTCCGCGGGAACATGATCGCGGTACCCTCCCGAAAGATCGTCGAGAACGACGACCTCATGTCCCATATCGAGACAATACTTCGCGACATGACTCCCGATGAACCCGGCGCCGCCGGTTACTAAAGAGACCTGTTTCATGTCAGCGATGCTTTACTCCGGTCCGTTCTCCGGCGCCGCAAAGCCACGCAAAGGCCATGGCGTTCGCCGGGATGTAAAAATTGAAATCGGCCAGGCTGTGCATGCCCAATGCCGCCGTCGCGCCCAAGCACTCCAACGGCAAGTTCCCAACTATTGCTGCTGCCCCGCAAAAGGATCACCGAAAGCATCCTTGACACAAACCAGACGGCAAAGGCCCCCGCCAGTAAAACGCCGGGAATTCCCAATTCGGTGAGAATCTGCAGGTAATCGTTATGCGCAAAGTCAATCCGGTTGAGAGGCGCAAAATTCTTGAATTGAAACAGACCCCTCTCATATGCGCCGAGGCCGCATCCCGTCCATTTATAAACGGACGCCGTCTGCATCGTCTCGCGCCAGATCTCGGTGCGCCCGTCTACCGTGACATCGTCCGAGGCGGACATATCCCCAAAACGCCGGACAAGCTCCCGCGGAGTAAGAAACACCAGGATCAACAAGGGGACGACGATCGGGACAATCCAAAGACCCCAGCGCAGCAATCCATGAGTGTTCGGGTTACGTGCTACCCACGAACCAAGCCAGGTCAGAGTGATAACTCCCATCGCGATCAACGTAGAGATAAAAGCCATTCTGGATAACGAGACCACCACGGCCATCAGGAGGCACGCGGAAATAGCGAACAGAACCGCTGTCCCCAGCGCGGATGTCATCGTGCCATCGGACGTGCTCTTCCGCAACCTTGCAATCATCCACATAAGAGCAACGGGAAAACAGATTTCCATAAGCCCCGCGAAATGATTGTGGTTCACATAGGTGCCGGAGGCGAGACCTCCCTCGCCTCTGGCGGCTCGCGAGAAATAAAACTGCACCATTCCCAGAATGCTTTCGAGCCACGCGATTCCGATCACCGGAGCAACCGCAATCCACACCTGGTCGCGCCACCGCCAGGACATTTCGCGCGCCGTTACGAAGACGGCCATCGCCGGGATGACAAAGAGTAACCGCTCGAAGGTCAGAGGCGGGGCGACGGAGAGCGCCGTCCAGCTATGGGCGGCGTATCCCGAAGCCGCTCGGGCGGCTGCAACCGCACTCCAGCGCGCCGGCGATAACCACTCCACCAAGACGGGCGGCAAGGGCAGCAACTGGAAGAGCATCCATGCCAGCAGCAGCGTCAGGAGCAGCAGGCCCTTGCGACCACCCCTGGCTCGCTCGTGCCGGGGCACGCCGAAGACCGCAAGAGCGGCGGCGATCGAAATGCCGAGTGCGCTCCATTTCCACTGCGACGCGACTACTCCGCCACTAAGAAGAACCGCCCCGGCCAGGGATGCCGTCATCAGGCCGTACGATAGCCAGGGGATCATGCGTCAGCCATGCGTCGCTGGACTGCTTCCTGATGTTCACGCGGAGAATTCATGAATTGCGTTACGTTGCGACTTGGGGCAAACAATACGGCGGAGGATTTCTTGAGGGGGCGCGACGAAATAACTGTGGCAACCGTACGGACACCGGCGACAAGATCGCCGGTGCTACCGGCTGACGTAAAGTTACGCGCCGGGCGGAAGCCCGGCGGCAGGCCGGAAGGCCTGCCCCACAATGGTTGCGCGGCGGCTTACGCGCCGTTTCGCTCGTCGTTCTTGCTGGAATTGCCCGATCCGTAATAACTTTGCCCGCCTGAGTAATAACCGTTTGAGTATCCGTTGTGATAGCCGTAGTAGCCGTTCGGCGAGCGCTTGGGATCCCAGCAATTCAGAATCGTGCCCAGCATTCGTGTCCCGTCCTCGGAGAAACGCTGGCGCGCGGCCAGTGCGGCGTCGCGAGTGGTCTTACCTGCGCGCACCACCAGAATTACGCGATCCACCATCCGCCCGAGTACCCGGGAATCGGGAATCTGGAGCATGGGAGGCGAGTCGATGAAAATGGTCTCGAATTCGGTGCGGAGCTTCTGCAACAACTCCGGCATGCGGTTGGAATAGAGGAGGCTCGTGGCCGCCAGCGTTCTGGACCCGCTGGTCAGGACGTACAGGTCCGGGATGCTGGTCTGCTGAATGGTTCCCTCCAGCGCCGCGGAAATGCTGTCCTTCGATCTAAGCAGGTCGCTCAGCCCCCGGTCGTTTTTCAGATTGAAAACATCATGCAGCCGGGGTTTGCGCAGATCGGCGTCAATAAGGAGAACCTTTTGATTTACTTCGGCGACTGCGATCCCGAGGTTGCTGACCACCGTCGATTTGCCCTCGGAAGGATTGGCGCTGGTCACCACCATAACGCGGGGACGGTTGCCGTTTTCACCGGAGAAAAGGATGGATACCAGCGTTGCCCGGAAAGACTCGGCGACAGGCGAAGGCCGCCGCTGCCACATCGTGAGTTCGATGCGGGTGGGAAGAGTGGAGTTCGCCGCATCTTCTTCGGCCGCGGCAGCCTCAGCCACGGTCGCCGCGCTGGCATAGTGGAGGCGGAGACGGCGTCCAGCAGCTTCAGCGGGAACGATGCCGAGTTCCGGAACATTCAACAGAATTTGAGTTTCGCCCGGCGCTTGTATCGTCCGGTCGGCGCGCTCCTGCACGATTACGAACGTGGCCCCGAAAAAGATTCCCGTCAGCAGCCCAAGGCCAGTACTGAGGGGAATGTTGGGTTTGTAAGGGCGCTGTGGAACCTTGGCCGGATCCACCACGCGGGCATTGGATGCGCGAAGAGCCGAGGAGAGCGACGCTTGTTTCAACTGCTGCAACATCGCGTCGTAAATCTGACGGTTCGACTCGACCTCGTGCTTCATGATGTCGTACTGAACGGCCTTTTCGCTTTCACCGGTCACCGTGGTGCGTTGCGCCGCATAATCAGCCGTGAGAAGGCTCTCGCGCCGCAGCGCCTCATCGTATTCATTTTTGATGCGCTTGAGGATGTCGGCGCGCTCCACGCTCAGGGCCGACTCGACCGTAGCCAGCTGAACCTGGAGTTTCTGCACGTTGGGAGACGCCAAGGTGTAGGTCGTTCGCAGTTCGGCAATCTTTTGCTGCAAATCGGTCAGCTTGGACTGATAATCGCGAAGCGTGGAATCGTTCAGGACGTCGGGCAGAGCCTCTGCCGCGCTCGAATTCGCCATCTCCCAACGCGACTGCTTGGAGATCCGATCGCTCTGCGCCGTGGATAAAGCCTGCTGCAATTGCAGCAGCTTCTCTTCCGAAACATTGTTTTTCTCGTCTCCCGTAAAGAGCAGGCCCGCCTGCCGCGCGTAGGCCTGAAGGTTATCCTCCGAATGCTCCAGACGTATTCGCATGTCGTCCAGTTGCCGCTGGAGAAATTCGCTCGTATGTTGACTCATGTGCGAGCGCGACTCGAGATTCTGATCGATATACTCGCTCGTAAGCATGTTCGCGAACTCCGTGGCGAGTTGCGGATTCATTGAATCGACGGTGACTTCGATGATGCGCGTCGGCCCCAAAGCCTTCACTTTGTAATGGTGCGCGGCATAACTAGCGGATTTCTCGCGAGAATCGACGGCTTCCGCGCCGGGAAGGTTGAGGAGCTTGCGCCATCCGGAGGCGCTCGGCGCAGCCGGAGTCACAGTCTGGCCCTTCTTAAGCTTCCCAAGCACCGCATCGACCAGCGAGTCGCTCTGAAGGATTTTAATCTGCGTCTGAATATCGACGGGATCGACGGAAGCGTTGTTCTCGTTCAGCGGATCGGATTCCTTGATATTCAGGAAGTTGTTGTTCAGGCCGACGATTTCCACCGAAGTCCGGGCCTGATAGACGGGAGTTTGAGGAAGCGTGACGACAAAACCCAGCACGGCTCCGACGGCGGCAATAAAAAAGAGAGTGCCCCGGCGACGGCGCAGAATGCGCCAGTATTCGATCAGTCCGCCAGTTTCGGGTTCGGATGATGCATCCGGCGGGTTGGCGTAACCGGCTTCGGTATAGGAAGCGGCCAAGCGCTCCCTTTTCCCGGTGGACCGCGGGGGACGGAAGGAATTCGCCGGGGTTACTCGGAGCGTCGGGTAATTGATGCATGTAAAGGCCAGAGGGCGCGAAGCGGGTGACGTTAAAAACGCGTTACATCAGCTGATTGAATTGCTCTTCTGCCAATCATACTCACGGAACGCGGTAAACCAGCAGGGTTCCGGCCTGAGCCATTGCTTCAATGGTGCGGTAGCCTATAACTTTCGCTTTACTCACGGGTACGAAGAGAATATCATCGCCTTTCAGCGCAACATCGGGAATCTTTCCGTCGAGAATGGTTTTGAGATCGACCGGGATCTCGGACCGCTGGTCCGAGCCGGGAAGCAGACGCATGATTTTGGCCTCTTTGGTGTCGGCCGTCTTTTCCGTTCCCTCGGCAAGCGCAAGAATTTGCAGCGTGCCCAATGTCCGGTATTGGCCAAGGACATACGCTCCGGGCTTCTTCACCGCGCCAATCACATAGATGGTCTCGGCTTTCGGGACCGAAACGACATCATTTGGCTTAATAATAATGTTCTCGGCCGGATTGGAAGCGCTCATTACGCTTTTGACGTCGACCGAAGCGACGGTATATTGCCCGGTGGATCGGTCTTGACGTTGGGAAGCGGGATAACTCCCCATTCGATACGTCTGGTTATATTGATGACGTTCCCGGCCTCCGCGCGCAGACCGCCCGCCAGCGAAAGCACCTCGAACAGAGTCTTCTGGCCCTGCAATTGGTGAACGCCCGGGGTTTGAACGTCGCCCAGCACCGAGACCGGCTGGCTCTTCATTTCGTTGAGATACACGGCCACGTCCGGGTTAACCAGATATTTCCGAAGCTTTTCCGCAATAGCGGCTGCGAGTTGTTCCGTATTGAGCCCACTCGCTTTGACACGCCCGACTTTCGGAAGATCGATATTCCCTTCCTGATCGATCGGAATCGTTTTGTTGTCGATCTCTTCCAGATCCGGGACACGGACGACAATTTGATCGCCTGCTCCCAAAGTGTAGGTATCCGGTGCCGAAATTGTCGGGCGGCGCCTGAAACAGCAAAGCCGCCGCGCCGCAAAGATAGAGTGCAAGGAGATTCATTTCAACTTACCCGCCGGCCTTTGATGCCTTCCTGCTTTCTACAATAAGCGAAATGCGATCCAGCACGTTCGCCATTGCGTGAAGCTGGCTTCGGAGGTCCCGAACCTCAACCGATAACGGATCTGATTGCCGCTCAGCGGCAATCAGGTTCTGAAGAGCGATACGGGCCATATCGGAAACCCGCCGCACACCGCGTTCCGAGCATAATTTCGCGAACCCATCATACTCCTCGGGCGAAAGCCGGAAACTGATCATTCGGCTCCTTCGAAACGCGACGCTCATGACACTGTTTCCGCTGGCCCGCAACGTCCGGAGACGACCGAAGAGGCGTGTTCTCTGGAAATGCCAACCGCGGTATGTACTTTGTGAATTAAAGAAGGTTTCCGGCCGATAAACCCACCGGTTAATCGACTCGCATCGAACTGGCTGTGTCGAGCTTGTCCTGGGGAACGCCGCGATTGTCTTCACCCGGTCTGGAAACGGACCGATTCAGACAAGCTACCGCCCTTTCCTGTACATTTCGGGTTCTCGAAATGCGCCGACCCGTTCATCTTCCAAGCAAAACACGTTACCGATGGACGTTTCGAATCGCCCTGCCGACAGTAACCGCGATCCCGTAAAGAACGGAGCCTCGATGGGAATACCCATCTTTTCGAGACAAATTCGATTATAAGTCGGCCGGTTGAAATGTCAAAGAGAATCCATTTATCGCACCGATAAGGGTGGTTTGCTTTCGAACGCTTTTCGGGAAAGCCGAAGAAATAGTCGAAAGATTGTCCGGAACCCGATTTTTCGATTGACGGCGGAGATTTTCGCGGGCTACCATATCAAGTGACTGGAGGTATCGACGATGGTCAAAACGGTAGCGGTCGCGTCCCTACTGCTGACGGCAGCATTCGCTTGGGGGCAAAGTCAGGTTGCAACGGTAACGTCAACAGCTCCATTCACTCTTCGTGGCGCCATGGTGACTCCCGGCGCCGGGGTTCCTTCGTGGCCGATTATGTCGGGCGACATGATAAAGAGCGGTGGCGCGGTCTCTATTGTCACTTTCCCGGACGGGTCACTGATGACCATGGAGCCTGGAGCGGAGGCCAAAGTCTCCCTTGAGAACGGTAAACCGGTGTTCCAGCTGGTTGCGGGTGTGGCGGGCTACTCTTTGAAGTCGCTTTCATCCGTAAAAATCATGGAAGCCGACGAAGCGTATACGCCGCAGAGTCTAACAGGTAGTTTCGATCCTCCGCAGGCTGGGGCCGCAGGTGGCGCCGCATCGGCTGGATCCGCGACGACCGGTCACACCGGAATTGTGGTAGCCGTGTTGGTAGCGGCCGCGGCTGTTGGTCTTACTGCCGGAATTACGGCAGCTACCAGCGGTGGCGCTCCCGTCAGCGCGAGCCAGCCCCATTAATCCGAGAGGGTCGTGAGTTTCGGAGCGGTGATCGGGATGCCGATCACCGCTTTTTTATTTTCACGCAGCTTTTCCACGATTCTGTTAACGGTGCCTGGTTGCCGGGATTTCCGGTAATATGCGCGCTCTCTTCGTCATCCTCTCATTCCTAATTACCGGGATTTCGCTGGCGTTCGACTTTACGCCTCCCTCGCCCGGTTCAGCGGCCTGCCAATATGGATTGTGCCGCTACGATCAGGTGTTCAAGGCGATCGATGCGGAGGGGATGAACGCCAGAACGGTCGGGGCGTTACTTAACCTCGATCCCTCCAATCCCCTTGTCTGGAGCACCTGGGCCGAAACGTTGTCCGCCGCCGGGCGGACGCAAGAGGCAATTTCAGCATTTGACCAGTCGGTCAAGCTCGGTCCTGGAATGTCACCCGTATTGATGCGGAGAGCGAATTTCGACTTCGCGCATGGCCGCCTGGACGACGGGTTTCGAATGACAAACGCGATTCTGAAGCAAACCGACGCTTTCGACCAGGTGCTCTTTTCCTATCTGACTCTCTCCGGAAAGCCGATTTCAGCGATTGCGGGCGTCGCCGTTCCGGCCCTGCCCCGACCCGCGGCAAGCTGGGCGTCGTGGCTTCGGACCTCAGGTTCCCCTAAGGATCTTCGTGAACTGTCCTCGTGGATGCTTGGCAATCACCTGCTCGATCAGAAATCCGCCAGCGATCTCGCCTGGGCCTTCTGGCAGAGAAAAGAGTTCCTGGTCGCTCAGGAGTTCTGGTCGGATTGGCTCGGCAAATCAGACAGCAGCTATCTTCACCCGGAACGGCTTGCGGATGTGCGTTTTCAGCAGGCCCCCGGCGAAAGCCCTTTTGACTGGAATGTGACGCCGGTCCCGGGTGTGGAGGTCCGTCGAAAGGACGGTCTCGAAATCCAGTTCTCGGGTTCCTCCAATGTCTCCTTTTCGACTGTGCGTCAGTTCACGGCCGCCACTGGGGGTCGCTATCGCTTCTCCGCTTTGATCAGCGCGGATAACATCTCAACCGACCAGGGTCCATTCTTTCATATTTACGATCTGCTGGAGCCCCGCCTTCTTAACATAATGACTGAGCAGATTAAGGGAAATGTGGCTCGGTCCTCGATCAGCCTCGACGTGCCGGTCCCGCCTGGCGTTCATGCGCTGGTGATTCAAATCGATCGGGTCCCGTCACAGAAATTTGACAATAAGATTGCCGGGACACTGCATGTGTACCAGGTATCGCTGCAGCCAGTCCGTTGAACACCAGGAGGCCGCAGTTTGCTCAGGACGCGGCGCGTTGCTGTTGGGGAAGGTACCGCGGTCCGTCGAATAACGGGCTGACTAAATCCTGGTCCACCTCGACAGCCATTGATCGCTGGAGTAGCGTGATCGACACAACAAGCCGAAGCTCGTCCTTCACCCTGAGCAAGGTACCCTCCGTACCAAAAAGCGGTCCGGCCTCAATACGAATCTTCTGGCCCTCAAGCAAAAATGGCCAGGGTTGCACCGGCCGACCCGACTCGGCAACCTTCTGAATCGATTGAATTTCAGACATTTTTACGGCTTCCGGAACGTTACCGGCGCCCACCACACTCACGACGCCCGGCGTTGTCAGAATGGGAAGCCGCCGGGAAGGATTGAACCTGCAGAAAACATACCCTGGGAACAACGGAAGGTCCAGAATCTTACTGCGGTCGGGTCTCCTCCGCAGCGTTCGATAAAACGGCGAAAAAGCGGTATATCCCTTGCCCTTGAGGCATAGCTCAGTGGCTTTTTCGAAGTGCGAGCGAACGTACAGAGCATACCAACGTTCGTCTTCTGATTCGATAGACGCCATGTATACATTGTATACGCCGGGGAATAGAACCAACAGTACAATCTTCGAACGGGGGAATCCGCGTGGCTGCTTTCCGGTCCTTCAGTTGCACCGGCCTGATGAAAATACTGCTGCGAAATCGCCGCTATTGCACGGAAATCGTGACGGTTGGGCTCACCGCGTCGCCCACCTGGACTGTCACCGGTACGTAACTGGCGGTTGTCTGGGTACTCGGGAGGGTGACGACCACCTGCAGGATCCCCGCCACATATCCCGATGCCTCAGTCGCGGAGACAACGGTTGCCGCAGCCCCGCCGATCGTGACGGTGACCGGAAGCAGTGGCGCCGGCAGCGTCGATTGAGTCGAGATCAGGCCGTCCATTCCGGCGGGGTTGGTTTGTCCTTCCCCGGTGACAAACAGCGTGATGTTGGCGGATTCGGCTGCGGCATTCCCAACGCTGTTGACGCTTCCGTCGGCATTCAAAACGCCAAGTCCACCCGGGATGCCCGATGAGTTCACTGTGAAAATGCCCGGTGAGGATGCGCCGACAGGAACGGTAGTTGTTGCGGTGGATTGACCCTGCCAGGTCACCAGAATCGTCGCGCCGTTCGAGCTTGACGCCTCCGGAACGATTCGTCCCCGAGATCCGCTCATCCGGCCTCTGACGCTGGCGCTTTCAGCCGTTAGTTCGTATGGCGCGATTGCCGTAACCTGAGACGGTCCGGTGGAAAGCACAGGCGCCGGGATGCCATTGAAGGTAACCATTGTCCCCGCCAGCTGGGTTCCGATGTACCCGTTCGCGTTCGGCTGCGCGACCGTCGTCGCGGGAGAACCAATATTCGTTCCGTATATCGTGACGATCTCACCCGGGGAGACCGGCAGTTCGACACTCGGGGAACTATACTGGACGTCGCTCGCACCGTTGGCGGCGATCACCTCGGAGGGCGCGACGGGAGAAAGCATGCGGATCACCTGGTTGTTGTAATCGGCGACGTAGATGTTGGAGGAGGAATCGAGAGCGATTCCATACGGCGCGTTGAACTCGGCCGAGATGCCCGGGCCGCCGTCTCCGGAAAAACCATTGCTTCCATTTCCGGCTATGGTGAGAACCGCGCCGCCTGGGGAAAGCTGATTAATGGTCGAGTTTCGGTAGTTCGAGAAATAAAGATTACCCGCGGGGTCGGCTGCCAGAGCCGCCGTCGATACGCTGGAAACCACTGTATTGATATTTCCGTCAAGCCCGACTTTCTCGATGTTGCCGCTGCCGATATCGTCGATGAAAACGTTGCCGCTCTCGTCAACCGCGACTGCGTATGGCAAACCCAGGGTGGCGCTGCGCGCCGGACCACCCTGTCCCGGAAAATTCCCGAACCCGATTACGTTGATGCCCGCTACTGTGCTGATAACGCCGTCGGTCGTTACCTTGCGTACGGTCCCGTTTCCTTCGTCCGCAATATAAACAGTCCCGGCGTGGTCCACGGTGACACCAACAGGATTGACCACATCAGCGTTAACCGCGAGGCCGCCGTCGCCCGAATACCCGGGGTTTCCGGTGCCCGCGAATGTCTGCATGTTGCCCGAGGTATCGATCATCCGCACCCGCGCGTTGGGGCCATCGGCGATATAGACGTTTCCGGAGGCGTCGACTGCAAGTCCCGTCGCTGACGAAAACTGAGCGTTGATGGCTGGACCTCCGTCACCTGAAAAACCGGGAGTGCCCGGTTCCGGCGACCGTGATGATTGCGCCCGTCGAGGCCAGAACTTCCCGGATGCGGTTGTTCTTGTAGTCGGAGATGTAATAATTGCCGCTGGAATCGAAAGCGACACACAGCGGATTCGCCAGCTGCGCGCTTAAAGGCGGGGAACCGTCACCGCCGTAACCCGGTGTTCCCGGCGTCCCCGCTACCGTGGAAGTCAGATACAGTTGCGCGGGCGCCAGGCTGCAGCATGCCACGAGCAGACCGGAAACAAAATAGAGGCTTTTCACATTCATCCTTCGGGATCTCCGCATCACGCACGTCATGGGGCCACGGAGATTGTCACGCCGGGCGTGACAAAAACGCTGCTGTTGTAGATCCGGACGGGCACCGCCACCGAGGCGGTTGAAAGAGTCTGAATCAGGTTCGCGGGGATCTGTACATTGACTTGCATCAAACCCGCAACTATCCCCGGTGCTCCGCCCTGGTAAGTTACTACTGACGGTTGCCCCGAAAGCAGGACGGTAAGAGCCATGACCGGCGTTGGGATTAACCCGATATCGGTGAGCGACGCCGGTTTGCCATCGATGCCCGCAGGGATCGTCTGGCCTTCGCCCGTAAGGTAAAGAGAAATGATGTCACCCTGATGCGCCGGCGACGACGGGCTGTTGATCGTGCCGTCCTGATTAACGGCGGCGGCCTGTCCAACGCCCGTTGAATACAGTGTGAAGAGGGACAGCGCCGAAGATGTAACAGGTATCGAATTGCTGCTCAGAACACCCTGCCCCTGGTAGCCCACGACTACCGTCGCCGGGGAGGATACGGCGACTTCATACGGCACGATCGCGTTGATCTGCGACGTTGAGGTGTAAAGAATGGGGGCAAAGTATCCGCCGATCGAGACTGTGGTACCGGCGAGACTCGTGCCGTAATAACCATTCTCATCGGGTTGGGCTACCGCCGGGGCCGATGGCCCGAAGTTGGACCCATAGAGGGAGACAATCTCACCCGGAGCGATCGCCGCGCCGACCCCGCTCGCCGCGCTGACGATGGTCAGCGATCCTGAAACCGGCGTCAACTCGCGAACCACCGCGTTTCCGGAGTCCGATACATAAACGTTTCCCGCAGAATCGACCGCGATCCCATATGCCTGATTGAAATAAAGCTGCGCGCTGTTTGCCGGACCGCCATCGCCCGAAAAGGCGGGCGTCATGTTCCCAGAGCCAGCTATGGTGAATTGCGTCCCATTGGCCAGTCTTTTTTGCACGGTATTATCCACGTAGTCGATGTAATAGATATTGTCAGCGCTGTCAACCGCGATCGATTGCGCCGTCAGATTAGAAGCAACCGTGTGGATGTTCCCGTCAGTGGTGATTTCCCGAATACTGGAGCTGGCGAAATCCAAGATGAAAATGTTGTTGGCGGGGTCGATCGCCAGCGCCACCGGGCTGGCGAGCAGAGCCTTTGACGCAGGACCGCCATCTCCGCTGCTGCCGGCGGTTCCATTCCCGCAAATCGTGGAAATAATGCCTTTGGTAGTCACTTCGCGGATCGTGTGCGTGCCGTAATCGGCGATATAGATATTGCCGGAGGAATCCGCCACTACCGCTGACGGCGAAATCAGCGACGCATCGGTCGCTTTACCGCCATCGCCCGCGTATCCGCTGACTCCATTGCCCGCGAAGGTGAAAATCTGGCCGCTCGGATTCACGATTCGAACATTGGCGCTGCCCGCGTCCGCGATATAAAAGTTTCCGCCCGGGTCCAGCGTGATGCCGCGAACCTGATAAACGGTCGCAAGGACGGCGGGGCCATCATCTCCGGCGTTGCCGGGTGAACCGGTTCCCACAACCGGCGGGTTCATAATGCCGCCGGTAACCTCCCAGATCACACTGCTGAGATAATCGGCGATATAGAGGTTGCCGCTATGATCGAGCGCAAGAGCGCCGGGGGAGTAGATCTGCGCCGTTATGGCAGTGACGGCTGCCACACCGGGACCGGGATAGAAACCGGGTGCCGTGCCTATGCCTGCAAAAGTAGAGATGTTGTACTGTTGCGCGCTCGCAGCGCAGGCGGCCAGCAGCAGGCCAGGAACAAGTAGGATCCTATTCATTAATTAATTCAGTTTCCTGAGACGCCCGTGCCGGTGCGCGGGTTGCGCAGATCCGGCGGGAGTTCAAAAGGTTAATCTGAATGATACCAATGAGCGATGGGATACGCCGCTTCGGCCCAAAGCCCACGGGAAGCCGAAGAACGGGCGGCTGGAGCTTGAGTTTTGTGGCAGAATCATAGTCCGATGACGCGCCGCGAGGCTCTCCGATGGCTTTCCGCTTTGGCTGCCTTACCGGTTGCAGGCCAGAATTTGTCTGGCCAGAGCGAGCCCGGGCAAAGCCGGCCCGATTCATTCAGGGTTTATACCGAAAGTCCCAGGCTGCTGCTGAGGCCGCAGCGCCTCCGCCTGCTTCGCCGGGAACGCGAACGGCGGTCGCTGCGTTGGGATCAGTTCGAAACTCTCTGGACCGGTCACGCGCCGTTTCCGGAACTCGGTTGGATCCAGGCGCTCCGCTTCCAGATCGCGGACGATCGGGAGGCGGGTACCCGCGCTGTGGCGTGGGCGGTCGGCCCGGCCGACGCCACTCATTCGGAAGACGTTCGCCAGATGGCAATTATCGCCGACTCGTGTGCGCTACTGCTCGCGCCGGACGACCGAAATCAGATCTTCGCAAAGCTGCAGCGGGCGGCGAGCGATGCGCGGCCGGTGAAGACGCTCAGCGATGCGCGGGCGAAGGTCTTCGCCGCAGTGGCGCTGACGGAAGCACAACCGGCCGTCTCGGAGAAAACTCTGACGGCGGTCTTTGACGAATTCTGGAAGCGGCATTTTCATTCCTTCCCTCAGAAGCGCGAAATCCACCGTGTCGAATGCGGATGCATACGCCCTGCTGGAGATTCTGCATGTGGTTCGCGACAACCTGAATTTCGATCTGCGCGAAACGTTTCCGCAATGGTTCAAGCAGTATCCGCTTCTGCACATGATGGCGCATTATCCGGCGCCCTGGCCGGGTTCGGACAATGAGTTCCGCATACCTGCCGACGAAACAATCGAAAAAGCCGGACCGGACGTGAGAAAGGCTTCCCTGTCGCGCGCTGCCGAGCTGGCAATGGTGGCGTACGATTCGAATGCCGCCTCGTCTCAGCTGCTGCAGGGATGGTTAACGAACGACCGGTTCCTCATGCGCGGAGCTTTGGGCATCCCCTATGAATTGCTGTGGGCGAATCCCTATCAGCCCGGGCTGAGTTATTACCACGTTCCGCTCGCGATGCACGATGAAATCGGCGGGCAGTTGTTCGTGCGCTCGTCATGGGAAGACGATGCGGCCTGGATCGGTTTCTTCGCGGGTCAGTTGCAGTTGTTCAGGGACGGTGCCGTAACCAGGATGGATCCCCGAGTAACGCGGGAGCCTCTGGATATCGATGCCGCGATCGTATTCTTCGCGCGCGACGCCCAGCGTTTTCTGGTTCCGGCGCCTCCTCCCTCAGCGGGCGGCGAACCAAAGGAAGACGGGAAACTGCCGACGCCGCCGTTTTCATAGTCGGACTCGATCCACGGCGCTCGTATCACATCGAGGTGGATGGCGAGGAGATGATCGAAGACCGCGCAGACCCGGGCGGGATTTTGTACCTGCCCGAGGTCCCGCCCGGAGGCGTACGGCTGGGACCGGCGCCGCCCGGTTTATAGCGCGGCAACAACAAATCCAACCGCGACATAACAGTTTCGATCAACCGTCCAGCGGTAGCTCCGGCGATCTTGTCGCCGGTTCTCCTGTTCAGGCTGAAAACGCCACTAAATCAGAACGCCCAGCGCCAGAGGCTCGCGCCGACCGTGTAACCGGCTCCCACGGCCGCGAACATCACGAGATCGCCCTTCTTGAGCCGGCCTTCCGAGAGCGCATCGCGGGTCGCCAGGGGAATCGTTCCGGCGGTGGTATTGCCGTACTTGCCGATATTCATCATCACCTTTTCCACCGGAAGGCCCAGCCGCTCGGCCGTCGCGGAGATGATTCGGCGGTTCGCCTGATGGGGCACAAGAAGATCCAGGTCGGAGATGGAAAGGCCGTTCCGTTCGAGCAGCGTGGAACAAACCTCGTGCATCTTCAACACGGCATATTTAAAGACCTGCGCGCCTTCCTGATGCACATAATGCAGTTTCTTTTCCACCGTTTCCGCACTGGCAGGCATGCGGCTGCCACCCGCCGGCATATTGAGAAACGGAGCGCCGGAGCCGTCGATTTCGCCGATGAAGTCCATGAACCCCAGACTTTCGCCCGCGGCCGCTGAACCATCTGGACCAGGCTCTATCAGCATCGCGCCGGCGCCATCGCCGAACAGAATGCAGGTCGTGCGATCCTCGTAATTGATGATGCGGCTCATCGTGTCCGCCCCGATAACGAGAACTTTCCGGTGCATGCCGGATGCGACGAAGCTGGCGCCCGTTACGAGCCCGTAGACGAAGCCGCTGCACGCGGCGACGAGATCGAATCCCCAGGCCTTCGGCGCGCCAAGGTTGTGCTGCACCAGGCAGGCGGTGGAGGGGAACATCATATCCGGCGTGACCGTGCAAACAAGGATCGCATCCAGCTCGGAGGCGTCGATGCCGCGGCTGGCGAGCGCGGCCCTGGCGGCGCAGGTAGCAAGGTCGGATGTCGCAATGCCTGGCGCGGCAATGTGACGTTCCGAGATACCGGTGCGATCGATGATCCATTCGTTATTGGTCTGGACCATCTTTTCAAGATCGGCATTGGTGAGCACGCCAGGTGGTACGTAGCACCCGACGGCGGAAATCACAGGTTTGAGAGCAGCCATCAGTAAGCGGTCGGTAATCTATATATTATGTTGGATCGTGAGGAGACCCAGAGTAATTTTCTCACGCCCGTGAATATTGAAAGTTCGCTGTTCTTCGAGGCGCCCGCGGGAATTTTCCAGCGCGTCCACCGCGAGATACGGCCGCGAACGCCGGTACCCACGATCGAAGTCGAGTACAAGCGGTTCGCCAATGCGAACAGCGACATGCGCCTTAGCGGTGGCTCGATACGGGTTCGCATCAGCGATTTGCTCGAGAGCGCGCCCGCTCCGGTAACCGAAGCGCTCGCACATATTCTGCTGGGCAAGTTATACCGCAGGCCCGCGGCCGCCCAGTACGTGCACCGATACCGGCTTTATCTCAACCGGAAGGACATGCGGCGTCAGATCAGTCTGGTCCGCCAGACGAGGGGCCGCAAATCCCATACCGGTCCGCAGGGTTCGGTTCACAATCTTGAGGAAATTTTCGAAGAAATCAATGGGCTGTATTTCGGCGGGATGATGGCGCGTCCGGCAATTGGCTGGAGTCCGGTACGCTCGCGCACGCGGCTCGGGCATTTCGATCCTTCGCACAACATGATCGTGATCAGCCGAATCTTCGACGACGCGCGCGTGCCTCGCCTGGCGCTGGAGTACGTGATGTACCACGAGATGCTGCACCTGCACTATCCCGTGGATCACAGCGGCGCGCGTCGTTGCGTGCATACGCCGGAGTTCAAGGCGCACGAGAAGCTGTTTCCGCAATTCAAAGAGGCGAAGGCGCTGCTGAAGAAACTTCCGCTTACTTGAAAGTCTGGTTGAGCAGGCCCGCGAGCCGGTAGCCGGCCTTCGCGAGTTGCTCCCGAATCACAGGGAGGGCCTCCGCAGCATATTCGTCGCCGATTGAAATATGCAGTGCGGCGACTTTGTTGCGTTCCGCGTCACAACCAGCCTGATCGGCCAGTCCGGCCGTTGCCGGCTCGACCGGGATTCGGGGTTTCAGATCGCCGTATGCCACCGATCCGGCGAGTTTGTGACTCTCCCACACCCAGCCCTGAACATCTGTCTTCGATTGTCCCCACGCGTTCCAGTCGCGGGAAAAACTCTCGTCCAGCTTCCGCGCGTACTCAGGTTGAATCGTCTTGCTGGACGCCAGTTCGCGAGCGAGCAGTTCGTAATCCCAGATCGCGTGCAGGTTTTTTGGCTTTTGGCTATCCGGGTTCGGCGTCGGAAAAAAAGTAATCGCGGTGCAGTTACCGCCGCGGTCGTGGTTATCGGTGGCGTGCAGAGGCTGCGACAAGTCGCCGAGAAGGTGAATCACATAACGAAGAGCTTTTGCGCGCGCGGCTCCCGTCTGCTTCGAGTCGCGAAGGATGCTCCATTCATGGTCGATCGCAGTAAGTATGCAGCCCGGTCTGCCATCGGTCAGCGGCGGGCACCATTTCAGGGCATCGCTTTCGGGAACCGCACCCGTATCAATCGCCAGCGGAATGTCGATGTAATGCCATTCGCCGGTTTTCTCGATATTCCGGGCATCGTCGGCCCAGGTGGCTGAATCGGCCATGAGGTCGGCCGGACGGTCTTTGCAGAATCTGTTCAACGTGGGATCGATCGGGTTTTCGCGCAGCAACTGATCCACCGCGGCCGAAGCTTCCGGAGTCAGATGGGCGCGCGCAATCAGGGCGATCATCTGATGGCCCTCGCATCCCCATCCAAAAGCTGGCCCGGCAAGCAGCGGCACGGCCGCCAAAAGAGAGAGGGCTGTTCGCATACGAGTCGCTTTGGCCTCAACCCGATTATTGCAGCCGGCTTTACTTGAAACGATTACTTGAAACGAGGCCTATTTCAAATGACGGCGCAGCGTCCAGGCATCCGGACGCGTATTTTCGCGCTCGAGCTTTTTCCAGTCGTCCGCGATGTCAATCAGCTTACCGGTGAGGTGGTTCGACCGCTCGGAAGTAAGAAACAAGGCAAGATCGATCTGCTTGCCCGGCGGCACTCCGCCGGTAAGTCGGACTTGCTCGGCTTCTTCCACTTCCCGCGAACCGGCAAGTTCATCCGCGCTCAGAATTTCGTCGGTCATGCTCGTGTAGGCGAACCCCGGCGAAAGGCAATTGATTTGTACGTTGTGGTTTCGTACCTCTTCGGCGACACTCTCCACAAATCGAACTACGGCGGCTTTACTCGCGGCGAAAGGCGCGAAGTTCGGTCGCGGATTCGCCGCCGACTCGTCGGTGATAGCCAGGATCTTCCCGCTTCTGCGCTGGATCATTTGCGGCAGAACGAGACGGCAGGCGTTCATTGTGCCGATGACGTTGGTCTCAAAGACCTCCTTCCAGTCCCTATGCCGCTGGTTCACGAAAGGTCCTATGGGGCCAAGTATGGCGGCGTTCGCCACGAGCACATGCACGTCGCCGTAAATCCCGGTCATGCGCTCGACCGCGGCGGAAAGCTGCTCGAAATCCCTTACATCTGCCCGAAAACGGTGCGCAGTGCCGCCGGCGTGTTCGATTTCAAGCTTGGTTACGTCGAGTTCGCCCTGGCTGCGGCCAACGAGGCCAACCCGGATACCGGCGTGAGCAAACCCGATTGCGAGCCGTTTCCCGATTCCCCGCCCGGCGCCAGTGATCAACGCGGTCACGTGCTGGTCCGAGTGCAAAAGTTCATCTTACCGCCAGACCTCGTCTACGCCGCGAGGACTCACGCGGCGAGGATTGAAGACCCGCCCAGCGCCGCCCCCACCGGATAGCCCTCCGCGCGACCGACCGATGCGGCAATCTGCAGCAGGTCGTTTGTATCCGACGTCGCGTTTCGAGCGGCGGCCTCGCGGGCGCTGGCCCGAAGGAAGTCTTCGAGTTCGCAGGCCGGTTGCGGCCGCGCAAAGAGATAACCCTGCATCTGGGGACAACCGGCGGTAATCAGAGCTTCGCATTGTCCTTCGGTCTCGATCCCTTCAGCGATCACGGACAGCCCGAGACCCTGAGCGACTCCGATCATAGCCTTAACCAGCCGGTGTGCCAGCGCATCGCTATCGACCGATTGCACAAACGACTTGTCGAGTTTGATGGCGTCGACCCTCAACCGATGCAAATAACTTAGCGATGAATATCCCGTGCCGAAATCGTCAATCGAAAGACGCACCCCAAGATCCCGCAACGCCTGTAATTGCTCCTGCGCGACCCCCGCCGCACTGATCAGGAGCCTTTCCGTCAACTCGAGCTCGATATCACCGGCGGGAACGCCATGTCGCTCCAGGCAACCCGCAACCGACTTTGCAAAATCCGGGCGACAGATCTGGACCGGAGACACATTCACAGCGACCGCGTTCTGGCCCAAACCTTCCGCACGCCATTGGGAAATCTGACGGCAAACCTCTTCGAGCACCCACGCCCCCAGGGGAACGATCAGGCCGCTTTCTTCCGCAACCGGTATGAATGTAGTTGGTGGAATCAGACCACGCCGGGGATGATCGAGCCGAACGAGCGCTTCGAACCCGACAATCCTGCGGCCCGAGTCGACCTTTGGCTGATAATGCACGACAAAATAGTTGTGAAGGAGCCCGTGGCGTAATTCTTCGCAGATCGTTGCCCGATCGATCGCTTCGTCGCCCGCGAATAGCGCGTCCGCGACCACGGTTCCCGAATCGGCTTCATGACTCGCGCCAGAGGCGGCATGGCGCAATTCCTCCGCGTGAACGCCGTCATCCGGAAAAATTGCGATACCTGTGGTGGCGCTCGCCTCGATCTCCCTCCCCTCGAAGACGAACGGCTGCCGAATCGCCTGGCGAATATTCTCAGCGACTACTCCGGCGTTGACCGCATTCCCGACGCCGTCAAGTACAACCGCAAACTCGTCTCCGGCGACGCGAGCCAGCGCATCATCCGGCCGCAGAACGCCTTTGATCCGGACGGCGACCTCGCGCAGGAACGCATCACCTGCCCGCCGGCTCCAGGTATTATTGATCTGCTTGAAGCAATCGAGATCGACGGAAATCACTGCGAGCCCCTGATCCTGAGTTGCCGCCCGCAGAGCACGATTCAGACGCTCGTCGAAGAACACCCGGTTCGGAATGCCGGTAAGCTCGTCGCGATTTGCCTCGAAATAAAGATCGTCATAGCGCCGGGCCTGCTCCATCGCAAAACGCGCGAGCCTTCTTCCCCCTCGATCACGGGAAGATCTGCGGCGGTTGGTCCTGATATCTCGCTGTAACAAAGAAGTAATGCTCCGAGCGGCCCGTCGGATGATCCTTCAACCGGCCATGAGTGAATGATTGCGGGCGCAGGCCCGTTCAGCGATCCCGTGAACGTCTGCCAGGCTGGCTGCTGATCGGAACTTTCCGGATTGAGTCTCCGCCGCCACGCCTCGGCGGGCACAGCCTGAAAAACGCGCAATGCCGCAAGCCATTCCACGGGCAATGCCGGTCCGAAGACGGTATGGCCTCCATCCGCATGTTTCGTGAGTATGGCGCACAGGGCGCCGGGACAATGCGCGCCCAGCAGTCGGGCGATGGCGTCCAGTACGGTTCCGGGAGGCTCGTTCCTTAGAACCATCTCCAGAATTTCGCTTCTTTCGCCTTCACGCAGACGCTCGCGTTCGATCAGCCGAGCCTGCTCGATCAATCTCGTTGCAAGAGCGGCTTCGCTGCGCCGGTGACGGAGTTCCACGATCCGGCGCCTCCAGGCTGCACCGAAGACGGCGAACAGGATGAACCACAATTCAGGAGATGCCCGGAAATGCAGGCCGTGAACGAACCAGTGCGCAAACAAGTCTCGCTGATGCCTCTGATGTAGTATCGGCGCGGACTCGCAAAAGCTTTACAGCCGCTTTATCGCAGCATGAGCATCTTGCGATGCTCCGTTACCGGGCGAGCATCTGCGATGCTCCGTTCCGGGCGACATCTTCCGGCTGCTCTACCTGGCGAGCATCTTCCGATGCTCTTTGAGAATGCACCGGTCCATGACCACTTCGAGTCCGGCGGCGCGAGCCTTCCCCGCCGCCTCCTCGTGCACGACGCCTTCCTGCATCCAGACGCCTCGGGCGCCGATCCGTATCGCCGCGTCCACGACCTCAGGCACGGATTCCGAGCGCCGAAAAATATCGACGATATCAACGTGGACAGGAACTTCGTCCAGCGAAGCATACGCCTTCTCGCCCAGAATCTCCGTCTCATTCGGATTCACCGGAATGATCCGATAGCCCTGCGACTGCATATACTCCGACACCCCGTAACTCGGCCGGGAGCGCCTGTTTGAAAGCCCGACTACCGCAATCGTTTTAGCGTTCCGAAGAAGGTTTCCGCTTGCTGCCATCGCCGCTCGCCACTCGCATCAATCTTCGCACTTCCTCTGGCGCCAGGTGCCGAAATTCACCCGGCTTCAGAGTGCCGAGCTCTATCGTGCCGATCTTCACTCGCCGCAGCTTCTCGACCAGGCGGCCGAAATGTTTGAACATGATTCGGACCTGCTGGTTGCGCCCCTCGAACAATCTCACTTCGTACCACGGGTTATCACCACGGCGGATCAGACGAATCCCGGCAGGCGCGGTACGCCGTCCACTGAGAGGAACTCCGGTACGAAACTCCTCTTCCTGTTCCGGCGTAAGGTGGCCATTCGCCTTCACCAGATAGGTCTTCGCCACATGGCTCTTCGCAGAGGCGATCGCGTTAGCGAACTCGCCGTCGTTCGTCAGCAGGATCAACCCCTGGCTATGGTAGTCGAGGCGCCCGACGGGATAGACGCGGGCGCGAACCCCCGCGAGGTAATCCATAACGGTCGACCGGCGCTGCGGGTCGCTTACCGTGCTGACGACGTTGTCCGGTTTGTTGAGCGCGATGTAAACAAAATTGTCAGGCTGTTTAATCAGACGGCCGTCGACTTTGATGTGGTCGACATCGGGATCGGCCTTCGAGCCCAATTCATCCGCGACCTTGCCGTTGACGGTCACCCGCCCTTCCACGATCAACACTTCGGCTTTGCGGCGCGAGGCGATCCCCGCCGTCGCGAGAATCTTTTGCAGGCGTTCTTCGGCCACTATTCGACCTGTCCGACGCCGCTGGCGCCTTCGACGGGAGGTTCACCCTCGGGTTGTTCAGGAATCGCCGGCTCCTGGATCGGAGGCTCTTCCACAGGTGGCTCTTCTCTCGGTGGCGGTTCCTCAAACGAGGGTGGAGGGGGCGCAGGCGTACTAGCGGCCAGCTCCGTTTGTGAAGGCTCTTCGTTTTCCATATCCAGGCGCGCTAACTCCTGAAATTCTTTCAAACTCGGGAGTTCGCCTACATCCTT
The DNA here is from genome assembly GCA_963845785.1 of Terriglobia bacterium. Lineage (GTDB taxonomy): Bacteria > Acidobacteriota > Terriglobia > Bryobacterales > Bryobacteraceae > BOG-234. The sequence goes on from CAWJTK010000001.1 coordinate 25,152, forward strand.
CAGCCCGAATTGCACCAGAAACTCGCGCGTCGTCTTGTAAAGGATGGGTTTCCCGACCACCTGCTTGCGCCCCGCCGTCCCAATCAGCTTTCGGTCGAGCAGCGTTTTCAGCACGCTCGCGCCCTGCACGCCGCGGATCTCCATGATTTCGGGCGCCGTGATCGGCTGCTTATAAGCGATAACCGCCAGAGTCTCGAGCGCCGGCAGAGAGAGCTTGAGCGGCGGATTGAGATTCTTGACGAATCTGCGCACGGCCTCGTGGTGCTCGGGCTTGGTGGTCATTTTGAAACCGCCCGCGATCTCGCGAATGCTGAGGCCGCGGTCGGTGCGCTCGTAATCCGCCGCCAGCTGCTCCAGCAGATCGATTACACGATCGCGCGGCTGCTCAATGGCCGTGCAGATCTGATCGAGCGAGAGCGGCTCGTCGGTCACATAAATGATCGCCTCAAGCACCGCCTTGAGCTTTGCGTCTTCCATCGTCTGCGCGGGGGCAGGCGGTTCGTCGGGCAGCAATTCATCGGCGGAGAAAGATTCCTGGACAGGAACCGCATCCGACCCCGCCGGCGCTTCGGAAGGCGGAACTTCGTCCTGCCGTGTGTCTTCCTGCTGTGCTTCGGGCGGATTCGGCTCTTCGAGCGGATCCGGTTCGGGAAAAGCCATTCGTTACTTGTATTCCTCTTCGATCGTGTCCGGCAACGCCGGACGTCTCTTCAAATCGTTCGCCCTTCGCCAGGGCAATCTCGCCAAACAGATCGGGCTGCAGGATCAATACCGTCTGCGACTTCACCATCTCGAGCACCGCCAGAAACAGGCAGATCATCGCCCGCCGGCTTCTCTGCTGCTCCATCATCTGCAGGATGAACAGCGGCTTGTCTTTTCGGGTCGCCGCAAGCAGGCTGCGGACCTGAAGGACCATATCTCCGACGGAAATCTCTTCGTCCGTGACCTCATAAACCGGCCTGCTCTTGAGCCTTTCCAGGACATCGCCGAAAGCCTTGATGAGATCGAACAGGCTCACCGCCAGACCCGGATCGTCCCCGTCCGACACGAACTGCTTCATCTGCGGATTCGACCAGACGTTTTCCTCGATAATCCGCTTTTGCTGGAGCATTTCGGCGGCGTCTTTGAACCGCTGGTGTTCGAGCAGTCGCTGGACGAGCTCCTCGCGCGGGTCTTCCTGCGTTTCGCCTTCTTTTTGAAGAGCAGGGTCCGTAGGTAACAGCAGGCGCGATTTGATGTGAATCAGAGTCGCCGCCATGAACACGAACTCGGCGCCGATATCCAGATCGATCTCGCGCGCCTTATCCAGATAAGCGAGATACTGCGAAGTAATGGTCGCGATCGGGATATCCCGGATGTCGATCTGTTGTTTGCGGATCAGGTCCAGCAGCAGATCGAGCGGTCCGTCATACTGATCGAGATGGAAATTGAGGGGCGACGACGACACCGTAGACAATCTTTCATTATCGCTTGTTCGCCAGGACCGTCGCCGCGGATGCGGCGGCTTCGTTGACCAGTAGTCCCATTTTGGGGTGGCTGGGCTCGAAGTCGGCCCTAAGACTATACTCCTCAAGCGTTTCGGTGGTAGTCGGACCGATCGAACCCACAAACGCGGATGCCAGTGCTTCCCGGACCTGCTGCTCGATCCCTTCCTCTTCCGCGATTTTCATCAGGTTCACCAGTTGCATCGAGGTCGTCAGAAGAACCACGTCGAATCCCCCCGCGATCAGCTTCGCCGCCGCCTGCCGAAGCGGCGTCGTGTCGGGCGGCAAATCCCAGGCGTAAATCCGAACCGGCGTAACCTCTTTCCCCATCGCCCGCAAGCCGTCAGTCAGATTTGGGTTTGTTTTGCCATATTCCTGCAGCGCAATTCTGGTCTCGGACCGGTCGCGCACAGTCTCCAGAAGCTCGCGCCAGGTGTTAGGCTCGGGGACCTGCACACGGGGGACAAGACCGATCTCGCGCAGCGCCGCCGACGGTTTCGGGCCGCGAACCACCAATGTCGTATGTTCCAGAGCGGTCTTCAGATCCGCCTCGGGATAACGGGTCAGCAGCGTCTTCCAGAGCAGGCGTGTCCCAACTCCCGTCAGCAGAATGACGCAGTCGAACTCGCCCCGCAGCAGACGATCGGCAAAAGCGAACGCTTCGCCGTGTTCTTCAATCGCCACTTCGCGCATCGAAGGCGCGACGAACGGTTCCCCGCCCTGCTTGCGAATGAGCGTCGCCATCTCTTCCGCGCGGCGGCTTTCGAGCGAGAGAACGCGGAGGCCGTCGAAGGGCATACTCCGATTTTAGTGGCACCGGAACGGAATCTGTGCGACCCGCTTCAGCGAAGCGCGTCATCGAAGAATTTCGTGACTCGGATCTCGTACTCCGCCTTCGCGATCGTATGCGCGTTACCGTGCTGGTTTCCCGGCACCAGCCAAAGCGCCTTCGGCGAGCGCGCCGCAGCGTAATTTCTCAGGCTGTTATCCGTCGGAACAACCGAATCGCCGGTCTCGTGAATAACCAGCAACGGCCGCGGGCTGATTTCGCCGATAACATCCACGGGCCGGACGCCGGTCACGTCGATCCCCGCCCGCAAATCCGCGATCGCGATCGTCAGAGGGGCAAATGGAAAAGCCGGCAAATGAACAAAATGTTCAAAACTGGCGGCGATCACCCGCGGCGCGTCGCTGAAGCCCGAGTCGTCCACAACGGCGCGGATCCGCTTATCTTTCGCCGCAGCGAGAATGGCCACGGAAGCTCCCATCGAAATTCCGAGGACCCCGATTCGTTTCGCGTCGATATCCTCCCCTTCGACCGCATAATCAACCATCGAAATCAGGTCTCGCTGTTCCAGAACTCCGAGGGTCACGTACTGCCCGCCACTCGGGGCGCGGCCTCTCGAATCCCAGGTCACGACGCTGAACCCGTCTCGATGGAGAAATTCCGCGATCGGCAGCATCTGATCCTGCGTATCGCCATAGCCACTGGCCAGAATGATCAGCGAACGGCGATCGCCACGAAAGAACCGGCCGCTCAGCGTGATCTTATCCGCCGCGATTGCCCGAATCGGTTCCGGATGCAAGTCCGGAAACGTGGCGAGATTCCATTTGTAATGCGGATACCCGGGACGCAAGGCCCGCTCCGATCCAATCCAGCCGACGATTCCAAACGCCGCCAGAGAAAGCAAAACAAACCCAATGAGCGAGGACCAGAGAATCCTCTTCATCGGCGGCTCACGGGATTCACTGCCGGTTATTTCGCCAGCGCTTCGTCGAGCGCACGCGCCAGATCTTCATAGATAATCGTCTCGACAAACATCTGGCCGCCTACGCACACCGTTGGCGTGTTCGTGATACCTCTCGCCACCCCGGCCTGGCGGTCCTGATCGACCAGAGCCGCAAGGCGGGTGTCTTTCAACGAGTCGACGATGTCTTTCTGATCCAGGCGATTGCGCCCCGCGAACTCGAACAGCCAGTTGCGCAGGTTTCGAGGTGTGATGTCGTCCTGCTCCGACATCAATTCCCTGCGAAAAGTGATCCCCAATTGCGGGTCCTGCTCGTAAACCCACCGCCCCGCGATGGCGGCCGAGAGAGCCCAGTCATGCTTTCCCAGCGGAAAATCGCGGTGAATAAAGGCAACTCTCGATCCGTACTTCGGCAGGATCTTCTGATCGAGCAGCGTCTCAAATCGCGAGCAATCGCCGCACTGCAGATCTTCGTAGATCAGCACCTTGACCGGACTGGCGGGATTGCCCTCCACGACGTCTCTGCGATTCGCGGACACGCCCTGGAAACTCAGCACAATGCCGAGGGCTCCCAACGCCAGCGCGATCCTCATAACTGTACTGGATTCTGCAACTGGAAGGTCAGCCTTGTCTCCGAAGGAATTTTGACCTTCTGGCCGGAGGTCAGCACCTGAACACCGGTCCCCGCCGCGGCCCCGGAACCGGCGCCGATTGCCGCTCCTTTGCCGCCACCCGCGATGGCGCCGATAATCGCTCCGAGTGCCGCCGTACCCCCGATTACCGCGCCGCTGCGTGCCCCCCGCGAGCTGCTTTCGGTCCTGACATCGGAGCTGGTTACATTCACCTGCTGACCGTTCACCGTAATCGTCGACAGGGCGAGCGTGAGAACGGCGCGCCCCTGAATCTTGCCCGACTGTTGGGCCTCGACCAGTTTCGTCCAAACATCGGCGCCACGTGGGATGATCTCCTGGCCATTCACCAGAACCGGCTCGTCGATGCTCGCCCGAAACGTCTGCCCAAGACGGGCCGTCTCCGAATCAACCGGGTCGATCATACGAATGGTGATGGGAGTGTCGGCCGGAATCGTGATTCCCGCTGTTGGCGGGCCGGGAGCGGTTGCCGGATAGGAAGAAGGCGCCGGGTAAGGAGCCTGAGCCGGATAAGGCGCCGCCGCCGCGGGGTAGGGAGCCGGTGGTGGATACGAGTTGGCACGCGGAGCGGAATAATTCGGCGGAGCGGGAGAATAAGCCGGCGCCGGGTGATAGACGGGGTCGGCGAAGATGACCGATTGGCACCTGGGTAATGTCAAAGGTGCGGATCTCGCCGTTAAGATCCATTCGAACCTGCCGCGCTGTCCCACCCAGATATGTTCCCTGAATGGTTTCGCCGCTTCGCAGAGTCAGAGTATCGGCACTGAGAAAAGCGGCGGCCATGCAAACCAGAGCACTGGCCCGGATTGAAAATCGCGCAGCGAACCTCATACGGTGAGTCCTCCCTCATCAATCCTATAAGACCGGAATCGTCGCGTTCGGGTTGCGAAAATCTGCCTGCTAACTCACCGCTCCGCGTGCCTGGCTACCGCGGGAGCGAGTTCCTCCACTACTTCTTTACCCCGTGCGAACGCGCTCGCATAGGCGTCTTTTCTTTCGTGACGCGACAGACCCGAACCGGTCCGATTCAGCTTTTCGAGACTCATCCCGACCACATACGTTCCGGCAAACGCGACGGCCGCTTTGGGAATCAGCCCCCCGCCGAGGGGAATCTTCCCGACGAGTTCGCGTGCAAGCGCCCGCCATCCGAACGCGCCCGCGGCGATTGCCGCGATCTGTAACTTCTGCTCCACATACCCGACGGTCTGGCCGTAAGTCGCGGCCAGCAGAAGAGCCATCCGGATCTGGTTCATCGTCAGAAACGCCGTATCGGTGGCAAATTCGCCGATCGCCCAGGGCAGATCGATAAAGCTCGGAATTACGTTCGGAAGCGCAGTGACCAGTGCAAAGAGCGCATTTTCCCGCGATACCCGGTGAAGAATCCGGTCCGCGACCGCACGCCGGAATAGCGGATAATTCCGGGCGATCGCCAGTTCCAAATCCTCGTGATCGGCGACGACCGCCTTCGTTGTCCCCGCCGTATTTGCCGGATCGAACAGGTAACACTTCCCCGTAACCGGAACACCGGGGGCGCAAAGCACGAAGTCGAAACGGCTGTGCGGCGTTCCATCCACACGATGAATGGTTCGAAGCGCTTCCGCGCGCCCCTGATCCTCGCCCCACGCAGGCGCGAGGAATTGCTCCATTCGGTGATAATCCTCTTCGGTCGCCGCCATCAGCCCCACCTTCAGGTCGTGGTGCGCCGCCTCGCGAATCGCGTCCGCATTGAGGCCCTCATAGATTCTCCGTATGTCTTTCAACAGAGTCAGAGACATTGTTCTGTCCGCATTCTACCGCCAGTGAAAGGTGAGCTCATTTGGACTTGAAGGCTTGCAAGTTGGATTCCACACTCATTCCGCGTTTGCCCTAAACATTTTCGCGGTCTGCGCCGATTAGGAAAGTAGCGCTGCCCGCGGGGGTCGTGTGAGGAATGCCGCGCGAGGAACGAAAGGAACAAGAGTCGAGTGAATGGTTTGACACTTCGAACGAAATTTCTGGGTGGGTTCGCGGCGCTGCTGTGCATGGTGGCCGCGCTGACGTTTACATCGATGCGCGCCATGAGTTCGCTCAACAGCGCGCTCGATCGGGTCGTCCAGCGGATGTCGAAACGTGCGGACAAAACGAGCCAGCTGGTCGAAACCGTGGCCGAATTAAGCGGGACGCAACAGGCGTTGCTGCTCCATTCGATCCTGAGCGACACGGCGGGAATCGACCAGAATAAGCGCGTGGTCGCCGGCCTTCAGCGGCAAATTGACGCCCTTTTCGCAGAGCTGGCGCCCCTGACCGACTCCGCAAGCGATCGTCAGTTGATTCAGGCGCTTCAGGCGAAGGCGTTGGCGGTGCGGCCAATGAGCGCGGAGGTAACGGACCTGATCCAGAAACAACAGATGAACGACGCGCTGAAACTGGTCACGGACCGGTTGCTGCCGGCCTATGACGATTTCGAGAAAAATGCCCGTGACTTTCTGATCAATCAGCGCGCAAAGATGAATTCGGAAACGGCCGACGTCATGGCCGGCGCCTCGGCCACACGTATCCTCGCCTTCGTGTTTGTCGGCCTGACCATCGGGCTCTCCGTGCTGATTATTTTCTCGGTTCGGCAGATGAACGGAGCGCTGGGTTTGATGGGGTCCCAGGTGTCGGAGGGCGCGCAACAGGTGGCGCGCGCTGCCGGACAGATGGGTTCGATCAGCCAGTCTCTGGCTCACGGCGCCTCCGAACAGGCGGTCTCTCTCGAACAGACGTCGGCCTCGGCGGGGCAGGTGAACGCCATGGTTCAACGCAACGCGAAAAGTTCACGCGAAGCCGCCGAGCATACCAACGATGCCAATCGCCTCCTGACGGAAGCCAATCAAAAACTCGAACACATGCTGGTCTCGATGCGCGACATTTCGTCATCCAGCGAAAGAATCTCGAAGATCATTCGTGTGATCGACGAAATCGCTTCCCAGACGAACATCCTGTCTTTGAACGCAGCGGTCGAAGCGGCGCGCGCCGGAGAAGCGGGCATGGGTTTTGCCGTGGTAGCCGACGAGGTGCGCAATCTCGCGCAGCGTTGTTCCCAGGCGGCAAAAGACACTTCCGGATTAATTGAAGAGTCGATTCAGCACTCGAAAACCGGCAGGGTGCGGCTCGACGAGGTCGCGCAGGCGATGCGTCAGGTCACCGACAGCGCGCTCGAGGTCCAGCGGCTTTCGAATGAAGTCAATGCGGGCAGCGAGGAGCAGGCGCGAGCGATTCAGCAGATCTCGAAAGCCATCCTCCAGATCCAGCAGGTGACGCAGCAAACCGCCGCAAGCGCCGAAGAAGGCGCGAGCGCCGGGTCCGAAATGGGCGCCGAGGCGGAACATTTGCAGGCGACGGTCAACCGCATGAGGGCAATGCTCGGCATGAACCAGGAAATAGAGACTGCGGCTTCCAGGACTCGACGCAGAGAAGAAATTCGACATTACGCACGGAGATAAAGACAATGAAAAACCCAAAAGGAAGAATCGTCATTTTTTCGCTCCTGATCGCGGCCGCATCGGGATTGGCCGTCGCGGGGGACCTCGGAGTCAAGGTATCGAATTCCGAAGCCATGAAGGCGGCGACAGCCAAAGTGCAACCCGACTATCCCGTAATCGCCAAGCAGCTGCATCTGGAAGGCGATGTAGAGGTGGAAGTGCATATCACCGAGGAAGGTTCAGTCGACTCGGCGAAGCCCGTTACGGGTAATGCCGTTCTTGCCAATGCGGCGGTCGCTGCGACCAAACACTGGAAGTTCACCCCGTTCACGGCGGGAGGAAAGCCGGTGAAGGCGACAGCGGACCTCAATTTCACGTTCAAACTCTAATGCGGATGAACATGCTGCGCCGCCGTAGTGGGGCAGGCCTTCGGGCCTGCAGCCGAGCTTCCGCTCGGCGCGGAGCTTTACGCCAGCGCCGGTAGCGCCGGCGATCTTGTCGCCGGCTCTCCTGAAAACCGCGTCGTTCCCATACCGCCGTCCTGTCTCCAGTGGTACGGGAATCGGCGTTGAAAGGCTGATCCCAGGAAAACACGTATGAAGCAAAGCCTTGTAATCCTGCTCGCTCTCTCGTCTCTGCTCCAGGCGGGAGATACCGGAAGCCGGGTCCTCTATGTGGGTGGGACCGTGCCGGGATTGACAAACAAATCCAGCGCAAGAATCGAGATGCCGGCGGACGACGCACTGAAATTCAACAGTCGCGGCAACTCCTTCTCTATTCCCTATAAGGATGTCGACACGCTCGAATACGGGACGCGCGTGGGTCGCCGCTATATCGAGGCGGCGCTGATTTCCCCGGTCTTTCTGCTCGGCAAGAAGAAAACGCACTATCTCACCATCGGCTATGTCGATGGCAAGGGCCAGCATCAGGCGATGGTTCTCGAAGTCGGCAAGAACGATATCCGCCCCATGCTGGTCTCGCTCGAAGCCCGCACCGGGCGGCGCATCGAGTTTCAGGACGAAGAAGCCCGAAAAGAGGGCAAGGGATGAAGGCCGGGGCGGTTTTTGTGATGTGGACCTTGAGCTCATTCCTCGGGTGCGCCTCTATCGCCCAATGCATCGAGCCGCAGTCGCCGCCGCAGCTCTCGCTGGTCAATCGGATTTTCGTCGACCAGCTCGGCGGCGGCCACACCTCAGATCAGATGCGCGATATGATCGTCGCCGCCCTGCAAAAATCCGGTCTTTTCGTCATCACCGAGAATCCGGATCGCGCGGATGCGACTCTCCGGGGCTCGTCCGACGACAAGATTTACACCGAGGAGCACAATCTGAGCGAATCGCTCGGGTTGCGCAGCAACGGCGGATCCGGAAGCGGCACGAGCAGTTCAATGAGCGGGACTACATCCTCCCACAAAGCAGCGGGAATTGGCATCACCGATAGCGAGAACAGCCACATTGAGGAGCGGCGTCACGAAACCTCGGCTTCGATTCACCTGGTTGACGTCAACGGCGACGTTATCTGGTCCACCACTCAGGAAAGCGCCGGAGGCAAGTTCCGGGGCGCCATGGCCGACGTCGCCGACAAGATTGCCCGGGAACTGATCGCCGACACCCTGAAAGCGCGCGCCGCCCGAATCGCGGCATCTTCCCACCAAACCGAAGCGCAATCAACAAAGTAGCGCCGTCGATCTCGTCCCGGTGAACTTGCTCAGTGAGACAATAGGTGTTTCAGATTGAGGGAGGTTTTACCGGATGGGTGTTCCCGTCTCGCAGATGTGGACAGTTGTGAGCTACGTGCTCCGCCAGCGCGCGGCTGGAAATACGCGCTATCCGCTTGTCCTGATGCTCGAGCCTCTCTTCCGCTGCAATCTGGCATGCGCCGGTTGCGGCAAGATTCAGTATCCTGCGCACGTTCTCAAAATGAACATGAGCCCGGAGCAATGCTTCCAGGCCGTCGACGAATGCGGCGCCCCGATGGTCTCGATTCCGGGCGGCGAACCCCTGATGCACCCGGAAATCGACAAAATCGTCGAAGGACTCGTCGCCCGCAAAAAGTATATCTACCTCTGCACCAACGCCCTCCTGCTCAGGGAAAAGCTCCACCTCTTCAAACCCAGTAAATACCTGACCTTTTCCGTGCACGTCGATGGCGAAAAAGAGCATCACGACTTCTCGGTCTGCAAGGAAGGCGGTTTCGATCTGGCGATCGAGGGCGTTCGTGAAGCCATCGCGCGCGGCTTCCGCGTGACCACCAACACCACCCTCTTCGATGGCGCAGACCCGAACAGCGTCCGGGACTTTTTCGATCAGATGATGGAACTGGGCGTCGAGGGTATGATGCTTTCGCCAGGCTATTCCTACGACAAAGCGCCCGATCAGCAGCACTTCCTGGGCCGTGCCCGTACCCGCCGTCTGTTTCGCGCCATCCTCTCCAACCGGAGCGCCAGGTGGAAGTTCAACATGTCGCCCCTGTTCCTCGAGTTCCTGATGGGCAAGCGCCACTATACCTGCACCCCCTGGGGCATGCCGACATACAACCTGTTCGGGTGGCAAAAACCTTGTTATCTGCTCCAGGACGGGTATGCCGATACCTTCGCGGAACTCATGGAATCGACGAAGTGGGAGAACTACGGCACCGAATCCGGCAATCCAAAGTGCGCGAACTGCATGGTCCACAGCGGCTACGAAGCTTCCGCCGTGCATGACCAGTTCAATTCGCTCAGCGGTTTCCTCGCGACGGTGAAAGGAACATTATTCACCCGCTATCGCGACCCGGAAGCGCTCAAAATGCTGCGCGAGCCCGTCAAGCCGGTTCACGCCCCCGCCGGACTGGTGCAACTCAGCGTCGAGACCGAATCTCGCGAAGAGGTCGAAGCTTGAACGCCGAAGAACTCGAGGTTGCTCCCGGCTTCGAGCACGAAAACCTGCAGGGGCGCGCCTGGGAACCCTCCTCCGAGGAAGAACTGCGCGAAGGGATTGAAAAGGCTTTCGACTATCGCGGAGACGTCACGATTTTGCGCAAAGACGGAAGCGAGATGGAGGGTTACATCTTCGATCGCCGGGCGGGCGCGACGCTCGCCGACTCGTTCGTCCGCCTTTTTCCCAAAGGCGACGCGAACAAACTTGCAATCCCCTACTCCGACATCGCGAGCCTCCGATTCACAGGTCGCGACACCGCGGCCGGCAAAAGCTGGGAAGCCTGGCTCCGGAAATACTGGGAAAAGAAAGCGGCCGGCGAGAAGAACATCGAGCTGACGCCCGAAAAGCTGGATTAAGGCGCTACCGGAACTTCAACGCCCGGGACTTCAACCCCCAACGACACTGCCGCGACATCGGTCCAGATCGACGGGGCAACGTGCTGCACAAACGACAGGGAAGAAACCGTAAAGTCCCGCGGGCCCCGGTATCCCTCCCATCTTTCGCTCGCAATCGCCGCAAGAGGAGCAGCCTCGTCTGCGCAAATGTTCTGAGCAATCGTGATGTGCGGATGATAGGCGAAAGGCTCTTTATATTCGAGTGCGCCGCGGTTCAGCGCATTATAAAACTCACGCAGCTCCGCTACCCCTTCCGCGATCCCGAGGTAGACGACGTGCGATTTATCGAAGACTTCGATCTTCCCGAGCCGGACGCGAAAGGGCGACATGCCTTTCGTATTCGTCGCCAGCTGCCCCACCGCCTCCTTTAACTCTCCGGCAAGCGGCCGGGGCGGCAGTATCGTGACATGCGCGCGAGGTTTGCAGTCCGGCGTCAGCTCGATTCTGAGATCGTCCAGGAATCGCGCAAGGGGATCGGGAATATAACTGACGAGCGCGAATTGTCCGAGGGTCAAAAGCTCCCCTCTCACGCGCTCTTCCCCGCACAATGACCCCATTCCCGATTCCAATTGTAACCATCAGACCTGCGCCCACACAATTGCAGTGACCCGAAGCGGTACTACGAGGAAGGGGCGCGTTTTAAGAGGACGAGTCGCGCGGCGAACGCCCTGTGCTCCGCAGATTCACGAACTTGTTGAGCACATCGAACCAGAACGGCGCGCCAATGGATACCGCGATGATCGTCACAATCCAGCCCACAATTCGCACAAGCCACGCCCCGAGGTCAGGGGTCTTCAGCCCCTGCGCAGTCCAGCCGACCAGATCTCCCAGTTGGGGAATCTGCCCCGCTCCGGCTGCGGTCGCATTAGCGGCGTTCGCATTGGCAACGATAGCCGCACGCACGGTGGGGTCGACCCAAAGATGCCGGACGATGTTCAGAGTATCGGCGTTCACTATTACTGTCAGGATCGTGGCGATTACAACGGTCCATACCTGGGTCGTCCGCCGGTACCACCCCGAAGCTCGATCCATAGCGCTATCGAACCAGTTCTCGATATTCTGCTGGGCTTTGGCAAGATTGCCCTGCGCGTTTTGAATCACCGCGAGAAGCGCTGTTCGCACATCGCCATCGGGGAGTGCCTTGATGCCGTTTTCCAGATCAGCAAATGTAATGGTGCCCTGAACGCCAGGCGTGGCGATGTCCATGACGCATCCCGCAAATGATCCTGCCGGAATATATGCCGGATGCTCGTTGTCTTTCATCAGGCTCGTGATGACCGGGTGCGCATAGAAAACCTGCAGGAAGTCCTTGCCGTCCTGAAGTTTCTGATCATTGAGCAGTCCGGCGATCGCCTTCTTTAAATTGGAGGCCCGGGCATTAAGCCCCGCGGCGATCCACTCGTTGACCGTGCTGCAGAGCGTCGCGAGCAGAAGGTATACAAAGGTGATACCGATCGCAACTTCAAGAATGGTGGAACCCAGAAATCCTGTCATGTTTTCGCGCTCTGGCGCCTTATGTTAATTGGTCGGCCGGCGGCCTGCAACTGTATTGTGTTAGAATTTGGTTTCCCGGAATATTTTTCATGCCAAAACTAAAGACCCACAAAGGTGCGTCTAAACGGTTCAAGAAGACCGGGACGGGTAAAGTTGTCAGGCAGCATGCGTTTGCCCGGCATATTCTCACGTCCAAGGCGCGCAAACGCAAAAATAAACTGCACACATCCGTGGTGGCGGACCGCGCCGATCAGGCTGTTTTGCAGCGCATGATCCCTTACTAGGGATCATTTAAGCAAAGATCCCTTACCAGGGATCATTTATTCAGGTTCCTCCCGGTACAAACCAGCTGGTATAAACCAGGAGCGAACCGGCGAGCGAACGGTGCCACCGCACGTGCCCGTTTCGCCGCAAATTGCAACTTAAATCAGGAGAACAAACGTGCCCAGAGTAAAACGTGGTACAAAGCGACGAGCGAGTCGCGCGAAGACGCTTGAACTCGCCTCGGGTTATTTTCTTACAAAGAGCAAACTGCACCGCTCCGCTCAGGAAGCGGTCGAGCGCGCGCTCAAGTTCGCCTACACAGGGCGCAAGCGCAAGAAGCGGGATTTCCGGTCTCTCTGGATCGTCCGTATCAGCGCCGCGGCCCGCGAAGCCGGTCTTTCCTACAGCAAATTCATGCACGGGCTGAAGCTTGCCGGAATCGAACTGGACCGTAAGGTGCTGGCTGAAACCGCTACAGCCGATGCCGCCCAGTTTGCCCTCATCACCGCACAGGTAAAGGCTGCTCTCGCCGGCCCGGCAAATTAACCAATATGGCAACGACCTCACAGGACCCCGAAATCGACGCGCTGAGTCACCTGGAAGAGCGGATCCAGAAGGCCGTCTCCCTGGTGAGCCGCCTCCGTCAGGAGAAAGAGGCCGCGCTTAAAGAACTGGCCTCCACCCAGCAGGCGCTCGCGGAATCGCAGGACACCAACGCGCATCTCTCGGAAGAGATCGAATCGCTGCGCACGGAGACGGCATCAGGTGCGCAATCGCATCGAAAAGCTCCTCGGACACATCGACCAGCTCGGCGCCGCCTGAAGCTCTCAATTGCCCGCGCTCATCAGCCGTCCCAACCCGCCGCGTACTTCGTCGCGCCCAGGAAAGTAGCGGCTTCGAATTTCTTCGCTGCCCAGGTCGTGAAGCACACGCCAGCCAACGCGAACTCAGCTCTTCCGTTAGCTGCGCCGGCGTAAAGAACAACCGGAAGGGCTCCCCGATCCGCGCAACTCGCGCGGACAATTCATCCAGCACCCGCCGTTCCGCTTCGCCCAACGCCTCCCTCGGTAGCGGGTAATCAAAAACCACCCCACTCCCCGCGGCCATTGCGCCGAAAAATCGAAGCGTGCTTCGAAACGCCTCGATTGTCAGGTAAGGCACGACGCCTAGCCAGGAAAAAAAGGCAGGCGCGCCAGCGTCGAATCCCGCCTCGGCCAGTTCAGAGGCCAGCGACTGGCGCTCAAAATCCACCGAAACATAGACGGTCGACGGCGGCACGGGCAGATCAGCCTCCGCCATCAGTTCGCGCTTCCAGACCTGTGTAGCCGGATGATCGACCTCAAAAACTCTGACGCCGCATTCCCCATGCGGATTGCGCCATGCGAACGTGTCCAGACCCGCGCCCAGCGCCACATACTGCCGTACTCCGGCCGCAACCGAGCGAGCGAACTCGTCTTCAGCAAACCGGCTCCGCACCGCCATGAACGCCCGCATCGCTTTCGCGAAATGATGCTGCTCCCCTGCCGCGGCGGCTCTCACCTCAGCGGCGGCTTCCGGCGGAAGGATGCGGAATGCATACGGATCCTCCAGCACCAGCGGCCGATCCAGAATCTGATGCGCAGCGCGGCGCATCGCCACGCGCAACGCCGTCCGGCTGAAAGTCTCCCTCACACCGACAGATTACCGTTGCAATCTATACGACGGTTCGTCCGTAATAGCGAATGTGGCAATCGGTTTCGCCGGCCTGAATTTCGAAAAGATCCTGGCAGACAACCAATCGCTCGTCTTCAGCCTCGCGCTCCGCTTCCTGCGGGATCGCGAAGGCGCGGAAGAACTGGCGCAGGATGTATTCCTGCAGCTTTACGAAAAGCTTCGGAAGATCGAAAGCCCGGCGCACGCAACCTGGTGGCTCCGCCGCGCAATCTCGCATCGCTGCATCGACGAAGCCCGCAAGCGACGGTTGCGTCCCCGTATCGGCCTCGAAGCTGTGCCCGAACCGCTGGCCGAAAACCGCGACGCCGACCCGTTGTTGAGCCAGCGGTTGCGAAAGCTCGTCGAGAAACTTCCGGACAATGCTCGCATGGTGGTATTGCTGCGCTACCAGGAAGATCTCGACCCCATGGAAATTGCCGAAATGTTGAATATGCCGATCAGTACGGTCAAGAGTCTTCTCCACCGCTCGCTCGCAGTGCTGCGCGGAAAACTACAGAGACAAGAGGTGTACCGGTGAACTTCGAAGACGACCTGCGGGAAGCCTTGCGGCGCGAGCCGGCGCCCCCGGATTTCGCGGCGAAAGTTCTTGCGCACAACGCTCTCGCGCGCACGGCCCCCACTCGCCGCCTGCTCGTACTTGCTCTCGCGGCGGCGCTCCTCCTGGCCGCAGCCGTACCGCCGGCGGTCTATCGATATCGCCGCCATGAGCGCGCGATTCAGGCGCGGGATCAATTAGTCGCGGCGCTTTCCATGACCAGGGCGCAACTCCAGCAGGCTAAGGAAAAAATCCTCCGGAATACAAGGAGCAAAATATGAAAAAGGCTCTCCTCTTGCTGGCGGCCGCGCTTCCCGCCTTCGCGCAGCAAACTTTCGACTTCACATCGCTGGACAAGCTCGGTGCGAAGGCCAAAGAATCGAACAACATCACGCTGGAAGGCGACACGCTGAAGCTCGCCCGCGGCCTCCTGACCAACGAGTACGCCTCAATCAAGTCCGTTGTCGACAATCTCAAGGCCATTTATGTCCGCAATTTCGAGTTCGACAAAGAGGGCCAGTATTCCGAATCGGATCTCGAACCGCTTCGGGCATATGTCAAGAGCCTTCGGTGGAGCAAAATCGTCGACGTGAAGGAAGACAAAGAGACCAGCGAGATTTATATGAAATCTCTTTCCGACGATCGCCTCGGAGGTCTCGCAATCATCAACGCCGAACCCAAAGAGCTCAACGTGGTCTGCATTATCGGGGATCTCAGTATGAACGATCTCGCCAAATTGAGCGGCAACCTGGGCATTCCCGATATGAAGTTCCTTCACAACGATAAGAAGTCCGATAAAAAATCCGGCGACAAACGGTGACGCCAACACTCCTCGCGGGTAGCGCCGGCGATCTTGTCGCCGGTGAACTTATCACGCCTTTGCTAAGCTTTCTCAAATGGCAAAATTGTCGGTCAGGGACCTCGATCTCAAAGGCAAACGCGTCTTCATCAGGGTGGACTTCAACGTTCCACTGGCGAACGCAGGCCAGGAAATTACCAGCGATAAACGCATCCGCGCTTCCCTCCCCACGATTCAGTACGCACTCGAAAATGGCGCAGCCGTCATCCTCGCCTCGCACCTCGGCCGTCCCAAAGGCAAGCCGAATCCCGAGATGAGTATGAAGCCCGTGGCGAAGCGTCTCGAAGAGCTCCTGGGCAAGCCGGTGAAGCTCGCCCCCGATTGCATCGGCCCCGAAGTCGAAGCCATGCTTCCCAAGCCCGGCGAAGTGCTGCTTCTCGAAAACCTCCGCTATCATGCCGCGGAAGAAGCCAACGATCCCGCCTTCTCGAAACAACTCGCCGCGCTCTGCGACCTCTATGTCAACGATGCATTCGGCTCCGCCCACCGCGCGCACGCCTCCACCGTCGGCATGATTCAGTTCGTGAAACAGGCCGCCGCCGGGCTTCTCATGGATCAGGAGCTGAAATACCTGACCATGGTCACAAAAGATCCGCCGCGCCCTTCCGTCGCGATCCTCGGCGGCGCAAAAGTGTCGGACAAGATCGAGGTCATCGAAAACCTCGCGAAGGTAGTCGACAAGGTGCTCATCGGCGGCGCCATGGCCTACACATTTCTGAAATCGCAGGGCGAGCCTGTGGGCAAATCGCTCGTCGAAGACGACAAGCTGGATCTCGCGAAAAAGCTTCTGGCCGGGTTCGGTTCGAAAATCGTTCTTCCAGTCGATCACGTCGTCGCCGCAGAACTGAAAGAAGGCGCCGACCACGAAACCGTCACCCGCATCCCGGACGGCAAGATGGGCCTCGACATCGGCGAGAAAACCATCGCGAAATATTCGGAGATCATCCGCGGCGCGAAGACCATCATCTGGAACGGCCCGATGGGCGTGTTCGAAAAGCCCCCATTCGATCGCGGCACGGTGGCCCTGGCCAAAGCAGTCGCCGAGTCCGGCGCCATCTCGGTCGTGGGCGGCGGCGACTCGGAAAAGGCCATCAAGAGCGCCGGAGTTTCCTCGAAGATCAGTCACATCTCCACCGGCGGTGGCGCCTCGCTCGAATTCCTCTCGGGAATCGAACTGCCGGGCGTCGCAGCCCTGACTGAAAAGCCCTGACACAATAGATCTTGCAACCCACACTATTTCTGCTGCCCGGACTGCTCTGCGACGCCCAAAGCTGGGCCCCGCAGATCGAGGCTTTCACCGGATCGGCTAACATCGTAATCCCGGATTTCCGTTACGTTCGCTCCATCACCGCAATGGCGCAACTGGTCGTGGACGCGGCGCCCGAACGTTTCTCTCTCGCCGGCCACTCCATGGGCGGCCGCGTCGCGCTCGAGGTATTCCGCATGGTTCCGCAGAGTGTAGAGCGTCTGGCCCTGCTCGACACGGGCATTCATCCACCCAGGCCTGCCGAACAATCCAAACGGCAGGAACTGATCGATCTCGCCCGCGCCGAAGGCATGGAAGCGCTTGCCGCCCGCTGGCTTCCCCCGATGCTGCATCCCGACCACTCCGCGTTGATTCCACCGCTGACCGAAATGGTGAAGCGCTCGACGCCCGATACCTTCGAGAACCAGCAGCGCGCGCTCCTCAACCGGCCCGACGCCTGCGCCGTCCTGCGCTATATCCACTGCCCGACGTTAGTGCTGTGTGGCCGGGAAGACCTCTGGAGTCCCGCGGAGCAGCATGAAGAGATCGCGCTCGAGATCCAGGGTTCCAGGCTGCGAATCATCGGCGAGTGCGGCCACATGGCCCCGGTCGAACAGCCCGAAGCAGTGACTGCCGCGATGCGCGAATGGCTCGAATCGCGCTAGATCGCCGTCGATGCCCGAGTTCACCTGCAACGTCTGCGGCAGCAAGAACGACTGGACGGGCGAGAAGCTCGACCGCGAGCGTCCCGGTTGCTCCCGTTGCGGCTCCAGTCTGCGCACGCGCGGCCTGATTCACGCGCTCTCTCTCGAACTATTCGGCCTCAGCCTTCCGCTGCCCGATTTCCCGCGCGTAAAGAGCCTCCGCGGTCTCGGGATCAGCGACCCTGCCATCTACTCCGAAGCCCTTGCTGCAAAATTCGACTACCGCAATACCTTCTTCGACCGTCCCCCGAGTCTCGACATCACGCAGCCGCCCCCAAGCGAATCGGGCGTGTACGATTTCGTCACTGCGAGCGAAATCTTCGAGCACACTGCGCCTCCCGCCGAAAGAACCTTCGAAGGCGCGGCTCGCCTGCTCAACGCCCGCGGCGTGCTCATCATGACCGTGCCCTACGAGATTCACGAGGCCCAGGTCGAGCACTTCCCCGATCTGCACGAATTCGGTCTGGTCCGCATCGGAGACCGGATGGCCCTCGTCAACCGCACACAAGACGGGCGCACGGAAGTATTCGAGAATCTCGTCTTCCACCACGCCTTCGGCGAGCCGTCCCTTGAAATGCGAGCCTTCTCGCAAGAAGGCCTGCAGGCCCTTCTCGCCGCGGCAGGCTTCACCGAAATCCGCATCTATGGCGAAGACTATCTGCCGTTCGGCATAGCCCACGCCGAGACATGGTCCCTGCCGATCGCCGCCCGCAAGAACCCATACAGTCTGAGCCGCGACGCAACGCGCGAAATCGTCAGCGAGTGGCGCGACCTCCGCCAGAAGCAGGACGCCGAAACCAACCGCCTCAACCGCTCGAAATGGTTCCGCGCCGGCCGTAAGCTCGGCTTATTCTGACCCCGGCTCCCGATCGCCGTCCGCAAGCAGAGGCATCGAACCGCCGCTCGCCGGTCCCAGCAGGCCCGTCTTCATATAAAGCAGAAGCTTGTCCCGCGTGTCCGTGATATCCAGATGGCGCATGGTGAGCTGGCCGATTCGGTCCTGCGGAGAGAACGTCGACTCGCCCTTCTCCATCGTCAGCCGCTCCGGCTTGTAAGTCAGGTTGGGGCTGGTGGTATCGAGAATCGAATAATCGTTCCCCCGCCGCAACTCCACCGTCACTTCCCCCGTGACCGCACGCGCAATCCACCGCTGCGCTGTCTCCCGCAGCATCATCGACTGCGGATCGAACCATCGCCCCTGATAGAGCAGACGACCCAGCCGCAGCCCGTTGACTCGGTACTGCTCGATGGTGTCCTCGTTGTGAATGCCGGTCACGAGCCGCTCATATCCGATAAAGAGCAGCGCCAGCCCGGGCGCTTCATAAATACCCCGGCTCTTCGCTTCAATAATCCGGTTTTCAATCTGATCGGACATGCCCAGCCCATGCCGCCCGCCGATCGCATTCGCCTCAAGTACCAGCGCCACCGGATCGTCAAAACTCACGCCATTAAGAGCAACCGGCTGCCCTTCTTCAAACCGAATCGTCACCGTCTCCGGTTTGATCTCAACGCCCTCACGCCAGAACGGCACGCCCATGATCGGCTCCACGATCTTGACGCCTTGATCCAGATGCTCAAGGTCCTTCGCCTCATGCGTCGCGCCCCAGATATTGGAGTCGGTCGAATACGCCTTCTCCACGCTCATCTTGTAGGTGAGCCCATGGCTGAGCATGTACTCCGACATTTCCTTGCGTCCGCCGAGTTCATCAATGAACGTCTGGTCGAGCCACGGTTTATAGATCCGCAGCGCTGGATTCGCCAGCAGGCCGTAGCGGTAAAACCGCTCGATATCGTTGCCCTTGAAAGTGCTGCCGTCGCCCCAGATATTGACGCCATCTTCTTTCATGGCGATGACAAGCATCGTGCCCGTCACGGCGCGCCCGATGGGCGTGGTGTTGAAATAGTGAACGCCTGCCGTCGAGATATGAAACGCGCCCGACTGCAGCGCCGCAATCCCCTCGGCGACCAGTTGCTTCCGGCAATCGATCAATCGCGCCAGTTCGGCGCCATAAACCATCGCCCGCCGGGGGATCTCGTCATAATCCGGCTCGTCGGGCTGGCCGAGATTGGCCGTGTAGGAAAACGGAATTGCGCCCTTATGACGCATCCAGTGAATGGCGGCGCTGGTGTCCAGTCCGCCGGAGAACGCAAGCCCGACTCTTTCGCCCACGGGAAGGCTCTGAAGAATATTACCCATTTGAAATGTTGGAAATACGGACCAACGTCCAGAATACCGTGAGCGCTCTGCGGGCCACCCGAGGTAGCGCCCGGCGATCTTGTCGCCGGTGATCTTGCTTACTGCTCCGGCTTTCGATCCGGCTTGGGAGCCTTGACGGCTTCCACCCGATCCGCGAGAAGGTTGAGCCGGGCATCCCGCGAAGCCTCCACGATGACATTCTCGTCGCTCTGGAAATCGGAAACCTTGGCGGGCTGGCCGTCACGGATAAACTTCGTCGCGTGCGTGAGATACATCTGCATCACATTGCCGTCCTCAAGCGTGATCATCAGGTACTTTTTGTTCGCCGATTTGAAAGTACCCTTGAAGGTCGCGACCGCGGCCGTATCCGCACCCTGCGTATTCACATTCGGCTGGACAGGCGCCCGCTGCCGCGGGATATATTGCGTCAGCGCAAGGGCCATAACCACAACTGCAAGACAGCTCATGTTTGTCTCATACAACCCCAAACCGGCGATCCGGTTTCGTTACTTACAACGCCGATTTGGTAACGTAACACTTTGTTTACATCTTACGTCTCGGGGCTTGATAACTAAAACCCGAAAATCCCAGCACCAAAAATGGAAACCGACTTCCTCGAATGGCTCGATCGTCAGCAGGGCCGCCAGTACGATTTGCATTCAAAGCACGTGAATCCGGTTTTCGTCCGCATGTTGCGCACGATCGGCTTCGACAAAGGCTACGTCCGCGGCCAAGGATCGTATCTCTACGACAAAGACAACAACCGTTATCTCGATCTGCTGACCGGATGGGGCGTTTTCGCCCTCGGCCGAAATCATCCGCGGGTTCGCTCGATCCTCGAGCAGATCTTGTCCCGCGATGCGCCGAACCTCGTCCGCATGGAGTGTTCGCTGCTGGCGGGCCTGGTCGCAGAAAGGCTCACGAGCCACACCGCTTCAAAATCCGGACCCGATTTGAGCCGGGTGTTCTTCACGAACTCCGGGACCGAAAGCGTCGAAACCGCCATCAAGTTCGCGCGGTGCGCCACCCGGAAGCAGAAGATCGTGTATTGCGACGACGCTTTTCACGGTCTGACAGTCGGGTCCCTCTCCCTCAACGGCGCGGATTTTTTTCGGGAGCGGTTCGGGGATCTCATGCCGGGAACCCAGGCGGTCCCGTTCAACGATCTCGTGGCCCTCGATCGCGCGCTTTTCCGGAAAGATGT
This sequence comes from Terriglobia bacterium, assembly GCA_963845785.1. Classification (GTDB taxonomy): domain Bacteria; phylum Acidobacteriota; class Terriglobia; order Bryobacterales; family Bryobacteraceae; genus BOG-234. Next base: position 46,006 of record CAWJTK010000001.1, read on the forward strand.
CGCCGCCTTCGTCCTCGAGCCAGTGCAGGGCAAGAGCTGCAAGGTTGTCGCCGATGGCTACCTCGCCGAGGCGCAGCGGCTGTGCCGCAAAGCCGGCGCGCTCCTGGTGATCGATGAAGTCCAGAGCGGCATGGGCCGAACCGGAAAATGGTTCGCTTACCAGCACTGGCCCGAAGTGGAACCCGATATCGTCTGCGTTGCCAAGGCGCTCTCGGGCGGCTATGTTCCAGTGGGCGCCGTCATCACCACCCCGAAGGTCATGGATACTGTATTCGACTCAATGGAGCACTGCGTGGTCCATTCGAACACTTTCGGTCAGAACGACATGGCAATGGCCGCGGCGCTGGCGACTCTTCAGGTAATCGAGGAGGAGCGAATGGTGGAAAACGCCGCCGCCCTCGGGCAATATGCCATGACTGCCCTTGCCGCAATCGGCCGAACTTGCCCGTTTGTAGACGAAGTGCGTGGCAAAGGGCTGATGTTCGGGATCGACTTCAAGCGGCCCGAGCGCTCGCTCAAGCTCAAAGCCGCCTGGGATACCCTGCACACGGTAAACTTCGGCGTCTTCAGTCAGATGATCACGGTGCCGTTGCTGCAAGAGCACCGCATTCTCACGCAGGTGGCGGGCTACCATACCGACGTGATCAAGTTCCTGCCGCCGCTCAACATAACGAAGAGCGACGTCGATTACTTTCTCGCGGCGATGGGCAAAGTTCTGGAAGATATTCAGCAGGTTCCCGGCGCGGCGTGGAGTACGATGGCGGCGATGGCTAAGGGCGCCGTCCGGGCGCAGATCTCAGCCTGAGCGCGGCGCCAATTCCGCCCGCCATTTCGCCCCCATAATTTCACGCTTCACCCCAGGCCGCTGGTCCGCAGCGCACAGATGTGGTGGCATAAGGCACCACAGCAGGTGCAACCGCTTCCGGCAGATGCCCGGTGAAACCCAAAAAAAAATGACGCCTCAGACGGAACACACCGGGTTTTGGCGCGTATTACTGTACAAGCGGATGCGCCTCTCGTTCTCTCGTGCGGCATGGACCAACGCGACGCTTCTGTTCGCGATATGGACCGCGTATGGCCTGCTCTCCGGATTGCAGAGCCACTACTGGTATTCCTTCAGTAAGAATCCTCTGTCATGGGCTGACAGCCTTCGCTATGAGATGACCTACGCATGGCTCTGGGGAGTCTGTAGCCCGGCTATCCTCTGGCTCTCAAGGAGGTTTCGCATCGAGCGCGATCATCGCGCCTTTCATCTCCTGGTCCATGTCGCTGTAATGACCGTGTTCGTCGTGCTGACGAAGACCCTATTCGAACTCATTGCCTGGCCGCCCAATGCGGTCTTTTCGCAATTTACATGGCCGAAGCTCTTCAGGTCCATAGAAGTTACGGCGGACACAGGTGTGCTGCTCTATTGGACGATCATTCTCATCGAGCACGCATTTGTGTACTACAAGCGCTATCAGAACGGACTTCTGAATGCCGCGCGCCTGCAAACGGAACTGGCCCGGGCGCAACTCCATGCGCTCAAGATGCAACTGCACCCGCATTTTCTCTTCAACGCACTGCATACCGTAACGGCGCTCGTGCATGAGGATCCCGATCGCGCGGAGATCACGATCTCGCGCTTGAGCGAATTGCTTCGGCTTTTTCTCGCCACCAGCACGATTCAGGAAGTGCCGCTCCATGAAGAACTGCGGATACTCGATCTCTATCTCGAGATTGAACGGACCCGTTTCGAGGATCGCCTCCGCGTTCATTACGATGTGCCGGCCGAGCATCGCGAAGCCATGGTCCCGAACCTGGTGCTCCAGCCGCTGGTCGAAAATGCGATTCGTCATGGCGTGGGGAAGAGGTCCGGCGTGGGCTCGATTTCGATTGCCGCCGAAAGGTATGGCGAAACGCTCGTGCTGCGGGTGATGGATAACGGCGAGGGGTTACAGGGAACCCTCGGGGGTTCCTCAGGCAAAGGCCTCGCCATCACACGAGGCCGCCTCGAGTCGCTTTACGGGCCGGATCAATCGCTGGTGCTGCGCGAGTTACCGACAGGCGGCGCCGAAGCGCGGATCACGATGCCCTTCCGGAGGCACGCGGAAGTCTCTCCTTTTGAAACAGACATGCTTGAAAAACATAAGGAAGTGGGGAATGCCGAGTTTCAAAGTATTAATCGTTGATGACGAACCGATCTCTCGCCGCCGCATCCGTCGGTTGCTCACTCTGGAGTCCGACTGCGAGGTCGTCGGCGAGTGCGAGAACGGCCTCGAAGCCGTCCGTGCTCTCGAGCGCGGGACGGTCGACATTCTGTTCCTCGATGTCCAAATGCCGGAAATGGATGGCTTCGCAGTCGTAAACGCAATCGCGAGCTCGCATCCTCTGGTCATCTTCACATCGGCTTACGACGAGTACGCATTGAGAGCCTTCGACGTCCACGCGTTTGACTACCTGTTGAAACCCTTCGACCGGCGGCGATTCAGGGAGTCCGTGCAACGCGCGATCGCGCAGCTCACACATTCGAAATCGCGCATCTCGGATGACCGCATCACAGCGCTCTTTGAAAATCTGACCAGCGTTCGCACGGCTCCGGACCGGATCGCGGTCCGCAACCACGGCCGCGTCATTTTCCTGAAGCTGCGAGACATCGACTGGATCGAAGCCGCGGACAACTATGTCTGCCTGCACTGCGGCAAAGATACCCATATCCTGCGTGAAACGATGAGCGAACTGGAGTCCCGCCTCGATCCCGCGCGTTTCGTTCGCGTTCATCGCTCTGCCATCGTCAATCTGGATCGCATCCGGGAACTGCAGCCCTGGTTCCGCGGCGATTACCGCGTTGTCCTGCACGACGGGACGGAACTGACATTAACCAGGAATCACAGAGAGAAACTGGAATCAAGACTTCTGCTGGGAGCGGGTTGAATGTGGGGCCAGGGCTTCGGTACTGCCGCCGAGCTTCCGCTCGGCCCCGAGCGTCACGTCAACGCCGGTAGCGCCGGCGAACTACTTGCAAAAACAAAACCGCTCCCCATGTTCCGGTAAGAACAAGGGGAGCGATAGCTTCTTATTACCGCTTCTTACTGCCGTTATCGCAATCAGTTTCCGGTGGCGAACACCTGCACATCGTCCAGCCAGATATTGCTTGCTTTGCCTCCAAGAAAGAACTCCAGGGACGTGTCGCCGGCTGTCGCTGTAGCCTTAAAGGTCAGCGACTGGCGGCCCCATGTCGTTCCCACCGAAAACATGGTGTTCATACCGTAGTAAGAGTAACTCGGCGGTCCTCCCTGGGTTGCTGCCTGGATCGCCTGGGCAACGTCAGACTTTGCCCAGAAGCTGATCGTGTATTGTTTGCCCGAAACCAGCGCGAATCGGGCGCTGGCGAAGTCGATCTGCCAGTTTGACGGCGCCGCCGAAGTCACGTTGACATGCGCCGAAGTAGCGCCGTCCGCCGCAGTCGTGCTGTCCAGCGCTGCCGTTGCCTTCCCGGCGCTGACGCTCAGCGTCCAGGGCGAAAAAGAGCCCGTTTCGAATCCGCCATTGGTAATCAGATTCGGCATGACTGTGAACGTTTGCGTCACCGCAGGCGCCGCGGACCAGGTGGCGTTTCCGGCCTGAGAGGCGGTGATCGAACAAGTACCCGCCGCCAGCATCGTCACGGCGTTGCCGGAAACCGTGCAAACCGAGGTGGTCTTTGACGTAAAGGTCACGGCCAGCCCCGAACTCGCCGTGGCGGCGATCGCCATCGGCGTGGTGCCCGCTCCCTGCGTGGAGATGGCTCCGAAGCTGATGAACTGAGAAGAACCCTGTATCACGTTGAACGTTTGGGTGACCGGAACCGCCGCCGTATAGCTGGAGTTGCCCGGCTGCGTCGCCGTAATGGAACAGGCGCCCAGGGCGAGCATCGTGACCATGTTTCCCGACATTGTGCATATGGATGGCGTGTTGGACACCAGCCCGACCGGCAGCCCCGAACTGGCCGTCGCCACTACCATAAATGGGGGAGCGCCCACGGCCTCATTCGCAGGCGCGTTGAAGGTAATGCTTTGAGTAGGCGTCTGGCGCTGCAGCAGAATGCTGTCAAAGGGCTGCAGCGTCACCGCAGGCGCCGCGGATCCATCGTTGTAGAGCGTTTTCGAAGAATAGACATAAACAGCATCCGCGATCAGCGGAGCTGAGCCGCCGTTCTGGATCGAGACGTAAGGAGCGCTCGCGACCGTCAGATTCACGTTGGTAGCGATCGTAAACCACTGGTCACCTCCCCGAGCCTGGCTCTGATCCAGTGTGGTGGTCGCAACCACCTGTCCCCCGGAGACCACGTTATAGATCGCCTTATTGGTCCAGCCGATGGCGGCGGGCGCGGCCGGCAGCCAGACCTGCAGGGTGTAATACCCGTCCGCAGGCAGGTTCAGATTCCACCTGGCGCTCCCGGTCGCGCTGTCGAGTTCGTGCAGGGTGCTTTGCCATGCGTGATAGTACGGTCCCGTGGCGACCCGGCGGCCGGTATCGAAGGTATCCACAATCCAGGACCCGCTGGTCGTAAAGCCGGAGCTGGCGTCGTCCACAATGTATTGGGACTTCGGCGCCTGCGATCCGGTGAACCGTTGCATCCCCGACTCGAGCGAAATGGTCTGCGTGTTTGCCGTTCCGTTCAACAGCACCACGCCATTGGCGAAGTCGCGGCGATAGAGACGAGTGGGAGCCGCGAAAAGCTGCACGTTGTCGAGCCAGAGATCGCCCACCTGATTGCCCAGCTGGAACTCGAGTATGGCGTCGTTCGCCGTACTCGGCGACACAAAGTAAACGGAGTAAGGCGCCCAGGTCGTGCCAACGGTCACGGCCATCGCGTTGAAGCCGTAGTAGGGATAGGGAGATGTCCCACTCTGTACCGCGGCCTGAAACGTGAGCGGAACGCTGGCTCGCGCCCAGAACTGCACTTCGTATTCCTGCCCGGCCGTCAACGAAAGATTGCTCTGCTGAAATTCGACGTGCCAGCCCACGGTGGCGGGCGACGTAACGCTGATGTGCGCGGCAGGTCCGCCGTTCACACCGTTGGTCTGGTCTAGTGTCGCCGTAGCCTTCGCGGAGCCGTCGCTGGTCAGATTGAGCACCCAGGGCGACAGATTGGTGTTAAATCCGCTGTTGATTGTTTCGTTCGGACCCGGCCCGGGCCCGATCTGTGTGGCGGGAGCGACCGGCGCTCCCAGATTGAAATTGTATTCGTCGTACCACCAGGTAACCGGCGAGCTTGTATCGCCGAAATCAAAGATCGAGTACCCGTTGTTCATCAGCGCAAGACCCAGGCCGAAACGCATATTCGGATACCAGGTCTGGCCGAAGGCAACTGTGGAGGGAAGCGCTGCCGATAGCGGCGAGTAACCATAACCATAGGCGATTTGATTCGGGGGCGAAGACTGCACCGCGGTGATAACGGGCGCCTGACCCTGCCCGAACCATTGCTGATAGCTGTCGTAAAGAGTTCCGAAAGGCAGCGATCCCTCCCTGACGTTCACGGCGTCAAAAACAAACGCATCGCCGTTTTCAATCGCAAGGGCGCGAGGATCCGGTGGTAACTGGTTGGCGTGTACCGAAAGAAGCGCCGTTGGAGTCAGTTGCCGGAATTGCGATAACAGGCTGTACATTCCCGCGCTCCATTTCGCGTCGAGCGTTCCCGGGGCGTCAGGAGGTCCCGGGTAATTATCATTGATCTGAATCGGATTGCCGTAGCAATCCTGCGTCATGGTCGAAATCGATAACTGAACGTTATCGAAGAACATGCCGTCGTAAGTGAATCCATTCTGAGTAAGCTGCTGCACGGCATATTTGGCCATGAACTGAACAACAGCCGGATTGGTGAGGTTCAGAAGGTAATTTGCCGGATTCCCTGGCCAGTTCGCAATCTTGTTTCCGTTCACATCAAGCAGGTAATAACTGTCCGGTACCACAGGCGCTCCCCCGGTAGTCTCCATGGCATTTACCGAAACGAGAAGCTTTGAGTTCTGGTTGGAGGCTTTCACGGCGGCGGCTGCGGAGGCGGTGAAGTTTGGAGACAGATACAACTGGATCTGGGAGGCCTGCGAGGGGCTCGCAGCGTAGACCTGTTCTCCCCACCAGATATTGCCTATCTGAGGATATGATCCCGGACCTGCGAAGGCCCTGCCGCCCAAACCGCAAAACAGAAGCGTGACGGCAAGGACTGACCGTCTCAGACCGAATTCGCGCGGCGGCGAAAAGGATCTGATTCTCAAATCGCGAATTTCCACTATCATTGGTTGAATGAGAAAGCGCAATCAAGACCTGGAAATGCTCAACGTCCGAAGTCTCGTGAGTCGCTGAACCTGCTTGATATCCAGCGCTTCTACTCGTTACAGTGGCTAAGGCTTTTTTTCTTCTCGGCTCACCCAAGAGAAGCGAGAGGTAGCCATCAAGACAGGGGTGTAGTTCTTAAGCGCCTGGGGATAGGCCGGAAAGAGGCAAGTAAGGCTTGGGAGAGGTAGAGGGGGGGTTGAGTAAGTTCGGGTTGAGCCTCGCCGCGGCATGCGTGCGAGGCTCTCGATGGCACTTATCTGACTAAGGCCGCTTTCGGAACGGTCGTTTAGGCGGTCGGTTGTCGCCACCAGGACGTCCGCCGGACTTCCTCGGCGGCGCGAAACCGCGAGGCGGTCGGTCGTCGCGGCGCTCGGGGCCACGGAAGCTCTTCGGGGCGGCGGGACGCCGGTCGTCGCGACGGTCGTCACGCCGATCGCGTGGTGGAGCGGCCGGTCTGAACTCTCGCCGCGGAGGAGCTTCTTCCTGTGGTTTGGGGACGGGTGGTTTGGGAACAGCCGGTCTGGAGAGCGGCGGACGCGGCGGCCGGGGCCGTTCCGCAATAAACTCCGGCCCGGATTGAGAACGTTGCGGCCGCGGCGGGCGCACCGCAGCGGGACGCTCTTCTACCCTGGCAACCGCGGCGGCCGCCTTCGCGATCTCCTCCGCAACCTGAACCACCGCATGCATTTCACGAACGTCGTGCACCCGCACGATATGCGCGCCATTCAGCACGCACGCGGCCACCGCCGCCGCTGTAGCGTACAGAGTTTCGTTCTCCGAAGGCTGCGCGAGAAACGACTTGCGCGAGGGCCCGACAAGAATCGGATAGTCCAGTTCGGCGAGCTTTCTTAAATGCGCGAGAATCTCCGCGTTCTGTTCCTTTCGCTTGCCGAAGCCAAGACCCGGATCGATCACGATGCGCCCTCGATCTACGCCGGCGTGGCGGGCACGGCTTACGGTGGCCTCGAGTTCTTTGGCGATCGTGCCGATCGCGTCCTGCATCGGCGAGCAGCTTGGCCCATGTCTCCGGCTGGCCGCGCATGTGATTCAGAATCAGGCCGGCATTGCCGTTGTGCGGCGACTTTCGCCAGATCCGGATCGAAGGTCAGTCCGCTCGGATCGTTGAAGATCTCGACGCCGTATTCGCAGCGCTCGTTCGGCGATCTCGGATTTATACGTATCGAGCGAAAGCGGCGCGCGCAGGTTGCCCTTCAGGCGTTTCAGAACGGGAACCAGCCGCTGCCATTCCTCGTCGGCCGTGATTCGGTGCGATCCCGGCTTGGTCGATTCCGCCCCGATATCGATGATGTCGGCGCCCTGCTCTTCCAGTTCGAGCGCGCGGGCGTAAGCGCGGTCGGGATCGTTGAAGCGGCCGCCATCGGAAAAAGAATCGGGCGTAATATTCAAAACGCCCATGATCAGCGTTCGCTCGCCCAGCTGCATTTCAGAGCCGCGCAGCTTCCAGTAGTAGATTTTCCTGTTCATTTCAGCTCCTCAAGTGTCCCATGCGGCGCTGCTAGTAGGCCTTCTCGATAGACTCGAATTGTTGCCCCTCGATCTCGATACCCCGCTCGTATACCTCAAAGGCGTCGGCCCGGCCCGCGCGGCGATGCTCACGGGCAAGGGCCTCGAAACCGTCGAAGACCTGCTTCAGTACTTCCCTTTCCGCTACGAGGATCGCAGCAATCTCAAGGCGATCTCGCAAATCGCGCCCGGTGAAATGGCCACCGTGATCGCGGAAGTGCGGTCGGCGAAAGTGTCGGGATTCCGCCGCCGCAACCTCGGACTCTTCGAAGCCGAGTTCACCGATGCCTCACGGCGCCCTCCTGCTCGGCAAGTGGTTCCACGGCGCTTATCTGGCCGACCGGCTGACGCCCGGAACGCGCGTCGCCCTCTTCGGCAAGATCGAGTTCGACTCTTACCGCGGCGAACTGCAGATGATGCATCCGGAAACCGAGTTCCTCACGGGAGACGACGAGGAAGGCGACTCCGCCCTGCACGTAGGCCGCATCGTGCCGGTCTATGAAGCCGCCGGCAAGGTGAACACCCGCGTGCTGCGAACTCTCATGCATCGCATCCTGCAGGAGATGCCGGAACTGGAAGACCGGCTGCCCGAAGCCATCCGAACGCACGGCTGCGGTTTCCTTCCCGCACCGAGCCATTCGGGAAGCGCATTTCCCCAGCTCAGGCACCCCGATCCGCATCCTGAACGACTTCCGCTCGCCGCCCAGTTCCGTCTGATCTTCGAAGAGTTCTTCTGGCTGGAGTGCGGCCTCGAAATCAAGCGGCAGCGCGCTCGCGCGCATGCCCGGCATCGGGTTCGCGCTTACCGACCGGGTTCGCGAACAGATCAAGAAGCTGCTTCCGTTCAAGCCGACCAACGCGCAGAAGCGCGTCCTCAAAGAGATCGCGGAAGACATGTCGCGGCCCAGTCCGATGAACCGCCTGCTACAGGGCGACGTCGGCAGCGGCAAGACCATCGTGGCCGCGGAAGCGGCCGTGATCGCCCTCGAGAACGGCTATCAGGTGGCGATTCTCGCGCCTACCGAGATCCTCGCGGCCCAGCACTACTTCTCGCTGCGGCCGCTGCTGCGGAAGGTCGGCTACGTGACCGCACTGCTCACGGGATCGTCGACCGCGCGCGAAAAACAAAAGCTCAAGGAAATGCTGCGGAGCGGGCTGATCCCGGTCGCCATGGGCACGCACGCGCTCATCGAGAAAGACGTCGAGTTCGCAAAGCTCGGCCTCGTCATCATCGACGAACAGCATCGCTTCGGCGTGATGCAGCGCTTCGAACTGGCCCAGAAGGGCATGACGCCGGACGTGCTCGTCATGACCGCCACGCCCATTCCGCGCACGCTGGCGATGACCCTGTACGGCGATCTCGACGTCTCGGTGATCGACGAAATGCCGCCCGGCCGCAAGCAAGATCCTGACGAAGCATTACACGGCGGACCAGATCGAACAGGCCTACAGCGCGATCCGCCGCGAGATCGATGCGGGCCGCCAGGCTTACGTGGTTTACCCGGTCATCGAAGAGTCCGAGACCCAGGCGATGAAGGCGGCGCAGCAGATGTACGAGCACCTCTCGCAGCGAGGTCTTCCCCGACGTTCCGGTCGGCCTGCTGCACGGGCGGCTCGGGTCCGGCGAAAAAGAGAACGCGATGGAGGCTTTCAAAAGCGGGCGCACGAAGATTCTGGTTTCGACGACGGTGATCGAAGTGGGCGTGGATGTCCCGAACGCGACCATGATGGTGATCGAGCAGGCCGAGCGCTTCGGCCTCTCGCAATTGCACCAGCTTCGCGGACGCGTGGGACGCGGCGCGGAGCAAAGCTACTGCATGCTGATCACGGAGAAGCTGAACGACACCGCGAAAGAACGCATCCGGACGCTGGTCGATTCGCAGGACGGGTTCGTGATCGCCGAGATGGATTTGAAGCTGCGCGGCCCCGGCGAGTTCTTCGGAACGAAGCAATCGGGGCTGCCGTCGCTGCGGATCGCCAACATACTGCGCGATCCGGATATCCTTGCCGCGGCGCGGCATGAGGCGCGCGCGTTTGTGGAGCATCCGCCGTCGCAGGAAGTGTTCGCCGCGGCAATCGAGTACATCAGGAACCACTGGCAGCGGCGGTACGGTCTGGTGCAGGTGGGTTAGAGATGAGAGTGATCGCGGGTGAGTTCCGATCGCGAAGGCTGCAGTCGATGCCTGGCACGGACGTGCGTCCCACCTCGGACAAGATGCGCGAGACGTTGTTCAACATCCTCCGCGCCGAGGTGGAAGACGCCGTATTCGTCGATGCGTATGCGGGCACGGGTGCGGTCGGAATCGAGGCGCTGAGCCGGGGCGCGCGGCACGCGGTCTTTATCGAGAAGAACCGCGGCGCAGCAAATCTGATCCGAAGCAACCTGGCGACGCTGAAGGCCGAGTCTCGGTCGCGAGTGATCCACGGACCGGCCGCCCTCTATTTGGGCGGTCTCGATGCTGACATTGTTTTTATCGACCCACCCTATCCGCTGGAGCGGGAATACCGGGCCGCACTCGATGCGCTGGAGGCAAAGCCTGCGGCGCTGGTGATTGTGCAGCACTCTTCGCGATTCGCGCTTGATGATGTTATTGGTCCGTTGCGCCGCACACGGATGGTCAAACAGGGCGAGAATGCCCTGAGCTTTTTCCGCCATTCACTGTGAGGGGCCCGCAGGCGGGCCAGCGGGTGGCTGTTGTTGTTGCTGCTGCGCCTGCTGAAAACCCTGCTGCATCTGCTGGATCTGCTGCTGTTGTTGCGGGGTCGCGGGGTTTCCGTTCTGGTTCGCCGCGGGGATCTGGCCCGCGCCGCCGTTCTTCGTGGGGTCCTTCGAGACATCGTAGACGAACTCCCACTCGTTGTATTTCTTTTTGTCGTTGTAAACCTTTATGCCTTCCTGGGTGCGCGTGCTGGCGATCCCGGCGATACCACCACCGATGGTCTGGGTCGCGGTCGTCTGGGTCGCAGCCGTAGTGGCAACGGGAGTGCCGAAAGTTGCTCCCGGAGTTGTCGACGTTGGCGACTGCGCTCCCAGGCCATTTAACCCGCCGGGACGGGGCGTGGTGAGCAACTGATTGATGACGTTCGCCCCCGGGGGTATGGAATTGGCTCCGTTGGCTCCGATTTGCTGCGGCTGAAACCCACCCGCGTTGAATTGTCCATTTGCTCCAGGGTTCACGCCAGGCGGGAAACCCGGAAGCTGGCCGCCCGGCGGGACCTGCACTCCCGGCGGAAGGGGCACGGCGGGTTGAACGGGGATTGGCTGGCCGTTGGCGTCGAACTGCGGGGGCTGCGGGGGCCCCTGGATACCCGGTTGGGGGATGCCTGGCTGGGGGACACCTGGTTGTTGGGGCAGGCCTGCCTGCTGCGGGTTGTTGGGATCGCCCGGAGCGCCTGGCTGATCGCTGGGCCTTTGACGGGTTGCGAGATTGACTCCACCCTGGTTCGGGTCGACCTGATTGCCTCCGGTCTGCTGCAGCTCCGTGATGAAGTTCTGTGCTTCCGGTTCTTTGGCGTTGGGGTCCTTCTTCTTGCCGTATACAAGCGAATCGATGAAGACGCCGCCTGGCCCGACGTGCACAACGCGCCAGTCGTCCTTTCCGCTCATCGGGTCGACGTAATGCTTGCGCAGGAAGCGGAGATTCTGGGTGTTATCGAGCGCATCGAAGTTCGCCGGATAGCGCTGGAACTTGCGCACATAGAGAGTGATCGCGCGCGAGTACTGCTGCCCGCGATCGATCAGGAGTTGTTCGCGATCGCGCTGGGCTTCGAAGGCGGCGCGCGGCAGTTCCATATAGAGCATGATCGCGATGGTCGCAGCCATGCCGTAGACGAAGAGGAGGATGTAGCCGGATTCGGGGTTGCGTGTAGTTGCCGTAAGGCTCCGCGCCGGGCGCGGAGAAACCACCGGCGACAAGATCGCCGGCGCCACCGTTTTCGATAAGGGCTTCATGCGGACGCGTCCACTTGCAGTTGCAGAGTCTGTTCGCTCTTGAACTGCGTGTCTTCGATCGTGATGGAGTTTACTCCGATTTTCACGACCTTATAACGACCGCTCTTCACGGTCTCATTTTCTTTGGCGAGGATGATGTCATCGCCGTCGAGGAGAAAGGCCTCCTTGAGCCCGTCCGTCTTCGCGACCTGGTAGCCGTAGTATTTGAACGTCATCGCGGGCGCCTTCGGCGGAGGAGGAGGACCAGGCGGTGGTGGCGGGGCGGTAACGGGCGGCTTGTTGATTGCGATCTTCGGCACATCCTTCGGCAGCGCGATCGGGGCGGGGGGCGGCGGAGCGGCGCCGTACTGGAAGAGGTTTCGCATGGCTCCGTCGGGCTCGACGTTCTGCACTTTAGCGAGAAGGTCGAGACGCAGCGTGGGATTGACGGTCGCCGGATCGGGGCGGTCTTCGGGCCGGGCGAACCCCTGGCGGAATTTGATTTCGCCGCTGCTGGACGGCCGGGTGGTTCTGCGGCGGGTATCGGGAAGCGGAGTTGCGACCGGCGCTGCTACCGGCGGGCTGTTCACCGCAACAGGCGTGGCGGTTGGCGCAGGTCCGGGCCCCGAATCGGAACCGCCGGGAAAGAGATTCATGTAGAGGACGACCAGCATGATCGCCACAAGCGCGCCGAGAATGATGAGCTTGTTTTTATCCGCGCCCAGCTTCACGAAGCGGCCCCCGGCTTGTCTTTGACGAAGGCGTTCAGTTTGACGCCCACTGTCAGCGAATCGCCCTTTGCCTCCGGCGCCACCTGCAGCCCCTCAATGATCAGGAACCGCGGCGAACGATCCAGCAGGTTTACCAGTTTTACGAGCTGGGTATAACCACCTTCGAAGTTTATGGAGAAGCTCAGCATGTCGAGGTCGTCCGTGCCCTCGATCGGGTCGAGCGAGGCAAAGGTCGCTTCCTTCATTTTCATTCCGGCGACCTTCGACTGTTCATTGAGCTCACTGATGATGGTCGAGTAGGTGTAGCGACGGTCGGTGAAGTTCGTGGCGAGGAAGCGGTCGCCTTCGGTCTTGCCCCTCTGAATGTTCGCGGCGAGCAACCGGCTGCGCTTGAGCCTTAACTGCGCGGCCTGCAACTGGGCTCGTGAAGCGGCAAGTTGCTGATCGAGCGCCTGCGGCGAGGGGCCGACCAGATGGAAAGTAAAAGCCGCGGCAATCAGGTTGGCGACGAGCAACAATCCCAGACCGGCTCGCAGCAGCATTCGAGGCTCCTTCAGCGAGGAGATCGAGAACGACGAGAACGAGATTGCGGGGAGATTAAAGCTTCTGGGCATAGCTCACCGAAAGGCGATAACGGTAAAACGGGTCTGTCTGTGTGGGAGAGATGATGTTGCTGACCGTGGCGGCGCCAAAGACATCGGAGCCCTCAAGCTTCTGCATAAAGGAGATGACCTGTTCAGGGGCGTCCGCGGCGACCTGCATGTCCAGAAAGACTTCATCGCGCGAGTTGATCGAGGGCCGGATGGAAAGAATGCGAACGTTGGTGGGGAGCACCTTTTCGAGGTCGGAAAAGATCTTCGTCCAACTGGTTGCTTTCAGTTTGATGAGATCGTTGAGCAGGATACTGCGGTCGAGAACGACTTCATTGCCGGGAAGGCGCATCTGGGCGTCGACCTTTGCCTGCTGAGTGGCTACGATGGAAAGCTGCTTATTGACGCGCGTGAGAAGCGCCTGCGTATGGCGCGCCTCTTTCCACGAACCGACTGCCTGGGTGATCAGAACAGCCAGCGAGACGACCAGGACGACAGCGACGGCTCCGGAGGCTACAAGGACGGAGCGGTCGCGACGGAAGGGTTCGTGTGCAAGATTGACGGGAATTCTCATGCGGCGCCCTTTGGGGGAAAATCACCGGCGACAAGATCGCCGGCGCCACCGGTGGCGTAAAGTTCAGCGGCGTTGAAAAACCACTCGCGAGTCTGCGTAAAGTTCCGCGCCGAGCGGAACGCTCCGCGCCGGGCGGAAGCCGGGCGGCGCCCTCGAAAACAGCTGGCGAAGTGACTCGAAAGCGCCGCGCCGGGCGGAAGCCCGGCGGCAGGCCCGAAGGCCCGCCCCACAACGGGTTTCGTTGAAGGAATTTTCATGCGGCGGCCTTTTTGGGCGCGGGGGCGGCTATCGATGCGAGATAACCGGCCAGTCCCGGATGCGGTACAAGCAGCGGCTCGACGGGGATATCCAGCTCGACCGATAAACGCAGAGCGGAAGATTCGGACTCAGCCCCGAACCCCGCGATAAACAGCTTTTCCGGACGAGAGGCGCCGTGGTCTTCGATATAGGCGAGGGTGGGGTAAATATCGGCGCTGATTTCTTCGAGTGGGTCGAACAGAATCTCGGAATCGGATTCCGGCGCGGCCAGTTCCAGCGAACGCGCGATGGTGACGACTCCGTCGGAGAGCGCGATTACGGTCAGAGCGCCGGGGCTGCGGTGCGCCAGCACGAGCGAACCAGTGGCCGGCAGCAGATCGAGCGTGGCGAGAGACGAGACGGTGATGAGACCGGGGTGCAGGCCAGCGGCGCGGAAGGGCGCTTCGTAGCGGGCGACGACCTCGGACGGCGTCAGCGCGACGATCACTTTCTTACCCGCCTGGGGGAAGTAGGATAGCGCCGCGTCGTCGACATCGAAGGGAACGCTTTTCCGCAGGCGGAAGGCGATCAGCGGACGCCGTTCTTCTTCCTTGTCGGGAAACTTGTCGAAGTCAAGTACCGCGATGCGGACGGAATTATCCGGCAGGATCAGGGCGGCTCCGCGGCGTCCGCGACCACCCGCGGGAGGCACCAGTCTTCCCACCGACTCGGCGAACGCAAGCGGATCGAGTACGTTCTCCTTTACCGGCGACGGCGACAGGCAACCGGGAGGAAGCGGCATGAATTGCAACGCGGCGGGACCCCGCGTGCGCGACATCGCGATGCCATCGGCCGCGATCTCGAAAGCGAACTCCGGCGGCGGGTCGCGCAGAATGTCCATCATTCCGCTCATTCGATGGCTCTCATTGGATTCCGCTCATTCGATGAATGTCACTTTGTTGATTTCTTTGAGGGTCGTGACGCCCTGCCGGACTTTCTCGACCGCCGATTCGCGAAGGAAGGTCATACCTTCTTCGCGGGCAAGGCGTTTGATCTCGGAGGTCGGACGGCGATCGAGAATCAGCTCGCGGATTTTGTCGCTCAGGTCGAGCAGTTCGTGGATGGCGGTGCGTCCGCGGAAACCGGTGCCGCCGCATTCGAAGCAGCCCGGGGCTTCCATGAGTTCGAGCGTGCGCCATTCCGCCGGGTCGAGGCCGCTTTCGACGAAGAGATGATCGGGGTACTGCACGGGCCTTTTACAATGCTCGCAATTGATGCGGACGAGGCGCTGGGCGAGGATGCAGTTGAGCGCGGAGACGAAGTTGTAGGCTTCGACGCCGATATTCAGGAAGCGGCCCAGCACGTCAACGACGTTGTTGGCGTGGACGGTGGTGAAGACAAGGTGCCCGGTGAGCGCGGAGTTGATGGCGATCTGGGCGGTCTCCTGGTCGCGGATTTCGCCGACCATGATTTTGTCGGGATCGTGGCGGAGGATGGAACGGAGGCCTCGGGCGAAGGTCAGGCCTTTCTTTTCGTTCACCGGAATCTGGGTGATTCCCTTGAGCTGGTATTCGACGGGGTCTTCGATGGTGATGATTTTGTCTTCGTCGTTCTTGATTTCGCTGAGGGCGGCGTAGAGGGTTGTCGTTTTGCCGGAACCGGTGGGTCCGGTGACGAGCACCATCCCGTAGGGTTCGGCGATATAGCGGCGGAATTTCGTGAGATCGTTTTCGCTGAAGCCGACTACGTCGAGCGAGAGTTTGGCGAATTTCTCGCTCATGGACTCCTTGTCGAGCACGCGAAGCACGGCGTCTTCGCCATGGATGGTGGGCATGATCGAGACGCGGAAATCGATGAGACGGCCTTTGTAGCGGACGCGGAAACGGCCGTCCTGGGGGACGCGGCGCTCGGCGATGTCGAGTTCGCTCATGACTTTGATGCGCGAGAGGATGCTGGTGTGCCAGTCCTTGGCGATCGGGGGCATGGCGTAGTGCAGGACGCCGTCGATGCGGTACTTGATGACCACTTCCTGGTCGCGGGATTCGATGTGGATATCGCTGGCCCGGCGCTCGAGGGCGTTGAAGATGGTGGTATCGACGAGCTTGATGACCGGGGCGATGTCGCTGTCTACGGCGGCGAGGCGGTCGATGGAGAGGGTTTCTTCGGGGTTGTCGTCGTCTCCGACTACGTCGAGAGCGAAACCTTCGGTGACTTCTTCGAGGACGCGCTGGGATTGCTCGGTCTTCTTGAGGAGATCGGCGATCTGGGAGGCGGTGGCGACTTTGACCCTGAGCTTTTTGTGCAGCAACAGGCCCAGTTCGTCGATCATGTTGAGGTTGCGCGGGTCGGAGAGGGCGATTTCGAGGGTTCCGTTGCGGGCCTTGAGCGGCACGAAATTGTAACGGAACATGAGATCGACCGGGACTGAGCGGAAGAGGTCGTGTTCGATGGCTCCGTCGCGGAGGTCGACGAATTCGCAGCGGTAGCGGGCGGCGGCGGCCTGCGCTTCGGCGATTTCGTTGGCGGCCGGGGAGCCGACTATCGGCATCGACAGGGGTGGCTTGTTGGGGGCTGCGGTCATTTTATTGGTTTACGGGTGGTCTTAAGGAGATCCGACACCCCACGGATGTTTGACGCCTGGATTGGGCGTGGCGTTTAGGGGGATTGGGCGTGGCTTGGGTGTGGAAAGGCATTATTGGCCACGAATGAACACAAATATGAGATTGTCAGGCCGCCTTTGCGTGTTGTTTTTGGGGTTTATGGCGCGTGAAATCCGTTAGATTCGCGCGGTTGAGGCGGCGGTCTTTGTCGATGGCGGCACGGACTTCTGCGTTCGAAAAAACGAAGCCATCTTTGGTCGGTTCGTAGGGTAAGCCCTTCATTTCATTGAGCTGTTGGAGCTTCATGGCCTGCTTCATTTCGGCTTCGCGTTTGGCTCGGCGGGTGGCCTGGAGCGCCTGGAGGGTGGCCAGGTTCTTTTGCAGGTTGCGGTTGATGCGCTGCTCGTAGAGGGTCAGGAGCTGGAGCTCCTTTGATTCGTCCTTGAAGACTTTTGCGGCTGTCAGGGCGGCATGGATTTCCAAGTCTTCGGTTTCAGTGTCGTCCGATTTAGCGTTGTGGCCGAGGGCGAAGAGGTTGTCTTCGACTGCGCTGATTCGGTTCAGGCGCCAGCTATCGGTGGCGATGCGCTGGGCGAGTTGGGTTTCCATGGCGCCTTCGGGCGCGAGACTCTCGACGATTGAGGCGGAGAAGGCGTCGTGCATGATCCGATCGGCGTCGGTCATGGCGGTCACCTGGCCGGTCAGGTTGTGCCTGCGGGCGTTCAGGGCGGAGACCTTTTTGCCCTCTTCGGTTTTGGGGCCGGTGGAACGCTGCGCGTTCCGGCGGTTTGCTTCGAGCTGTTTTTCGGAGATCATCTGCTTTTCCGATTTACGGATAGCATGAGAGGTTCTGAACGCGGCTCATTCCAGGCACAAAGAAATCCGACTTTTGGGCTGCAACATGTTGAATCTCTTTGAGATAACGGCTCAACGGGAATATTTTCCCGAATTGTGATCGCGAGAGCCTCATCAGACAAAACTTCGCGTAAGATTGATCCATTGTTCCTGCGTAAACAAGACGATTTTCAGCGATTGAATCTGGAGGTTCCGAAATCGGAACCACAGCCACCCCCCTCCGGGACAGCGGCCGGGCTCCCAGTCGTTGACCCTCTAAGATTAGCGGCCGTTCAGCGGAGAGCAAAAGAAATTCTGGATACCGGACGGTTGCCGGAATGGTTGTATGTCTGTCAGGTGAATAACGCCTTGTTCCTGCTTCGATCCCCAGAGGGTGGCGGGCCAATCATGCTGCTCTTTTCCAATCCTTCTGCGGCCGCCGATTACCTGCGCTGCACGGCTACCCAAGGCACAGTGGGTCAATTTAAAGTCGACACACTGTCCGAGATGGCGGGGTCGTGGCTTTCTTTGGGGGTTGAGAGAGCGGCGCTGGATCGGTGTCCGCGGTGCCCGGAACTCCTGGCGGTCGAACTCGCCGGGATGGCCAGATGGACTAAAGAGGATTTCTTGAGGATTTCTTCAAGATATGGGCTCACCATCACGCCACGCGACTGGTAATGGGCGAGCTGCGAATTCGATCGGCGATGGACCATTTCTCGGCAGGCTCGCACTCGGCTGCCCGGAGCGACCTCGAATACGTTCGGGATCACTTCGATTGCGGAGTTCCTTATCTCCACCAGATGATCGGGCTGATAGCCGACCTCCAGCAGGATAAGGCGGCAAAGGCTGCTTCGGTGGCACGGCTGAAGGAGTTTGGGCCGGAATTCGACTCTCCGCTCGATTTTTCTCCGAGACTCTGGTCGATCGTAACTCTGGGCCTGGCGGTGAACTTCGGAATTATTCCTGACCCGTCCAGGGCCAAATAAAGAGCTGCGTCCAACGTTAGCCTTTTGTGCCCAAGAGCGGTCAGGCGAATCGATTCCGCGCGGCCCACTGCTGAGATCGAATCCGTCGTCGGGACTTATAGCGCCAGGCTTCCCGAATTCGCAGGATTAGAGAATCGGTCAGGATACGTAGGATCATGATACGTAAATGAGAGGGCGTTCCTCCGTTTGCAAAAGATATTTACCCATGAAAAAAATGTGATCCCAACTTTGCAGCTGCCTCCTTATCGGAACGTTGTGATAGAGAAAGCTATTCACTGCGGGCCTTCTTTCAAGCGGGATACTCCTGACAGCTCTTAATGGTGCTTACAAGTTCAAGCCAGGTTCGTCCTGCACGGCTGTGAAGGTCGACGAGCCGGCGAGGTCGAGGCTCCGGGCAGTTTGTAGCCAGGGCGCCCCAAGCGTCAGGTTGCGGCCCTGGAAGATTGAAAGCGAAGCTCCTGGCGGCCGGGTGAACTCTTCCTGGCATGATAAACTGCCAGCCGGAGCTGATAAATAAATGAAGAAGTTGTTGTACATATCCGGCTGCGGGGTCCTTGGACTCGGCGCCGTGTGGGCCGCTACCGTTGGTGGCGATGTTAAAGATGCGATAACGGGTCCGAGTGCGTTTGTAAGCGCGAAAGATTTACAGCCGGGCACTTTCCGGAAGATCACAGTTGCCGATCTTCCCGAGCCATCGAAAGCTACCCCGAATTTCGGCAGACCGGCTGCGCGTCCCGAAGGCGCCCTGCCTATGGCGCCGGCGGGCTTCACGGTTTCGCTTTACGCGCACGACGGATTGAAAGCTCCGCGCCAGATTCGCCGGGCGCCGAACGGCGATTTCTTCGTAGCCGAGGAAGCGGCGGGAGAAATCAAAGTAATTCACGATAACAACGGCAAGCCCGAGATTTCGGTTTTCGCCACCGGGATGACCCATCCCTTTGGAATCAATTTCTATCCGGTGGGCGCCAATCCTCAGTACCTCTATATCGGCAACACCGGTTCGGTGGTCCGCTTCCCCTACAAGAACGGCGATCTGAAGGCGACCGGCGCTCCCGAGACGCTGATTTCGGATATCCAGCCGATGGGCAACCATCAGACGCGCGACGTTGTCTTCTCGAAGGACGGAAAGCGCATGTTCGTGGCGGTCGGCTCCGCGGATAATGTGTCCGATACCCCCGCTTCCGAGACCCACCGCGCCAACATCCTCGAATACACGCCCGAGGGTAAATTCGTTCAGATTTATGCTTCCGGGATCCGCAATCCTGTCGGCCTGGCCATCAATCCCACCACCGGCGAACTCTGGTGCTCGGTCAACGAGCGCGACAACCTGGGCGACAACCTCGTGCCGGACTACATCACTTCAGTGAAAGAGCACGGCTTCTATGGCTGGCCTTGGTTCTATATCGGCCAGCACGACGACCCTCGCGCGAAATTGCCCCGTCCCGCGGACAAAACGAAGGAGTCCGTCATCGTACCCGACGTTCTCGTGCAGGCGCACAGCGCCTCGCTGGGCATGACCTTCTACGACGGTACGCAGTTCCCGAAGGAGTATCGCGGCGATGCGTTCGCAGCCGAACACGGATCGTGGAATCGGGCGATTAAATCGGGCCATGAAGTGGTGCGGGTGCCCCTCACAAAAGGCAAGTCAAACGGCGTGTACGAGGACTTCCTCACAGGCTTCGTGACTGCCGACGGAACACCCTGGGGCAGGCCCGTAGGCGTCGCGACGGGCAAAGACGGATCACTTTACGTAACAGATGAAACGTCTTCGGCGATCTGGAAGGTCAGCTACACAGGGAAGAAATAGGAGACCGACTAAGATGCGAATCACAAGAATTCTCGCAACGAGCGGGTTCGTGGGCGCCGTGGCGCTGGCCGGTCTCGAGCGTGGGCATGGCCCAGAACGGCGGCGGAGGAAGAAAAGGCAAAGGCGGCGGGATACCGGCTCCCCTCAAGATCACGATTTCCGCCTTCACGGATGGGGGCGCGATCCCTGCGCAAGTACGGATGCATGGCCAACAAGAACGCGAATCTTTCACCGGCTATTCAATGGAGCGGCGCTCCCGCGGGCACCGAAACGATCGCGTTGATTCTTCACGACCCGGACGTGGCGATCGGGGATTCGGATGTTCTGCACTGGGCGATCTTCAACATCCCGGCATCGGCAACCGGCCTTCCCGAAGGCATGTCCCGGCTAAGGCAATGCTTCCTGACGGAGCCGTTCAGATCAAGAATATCGGCCAGTCGATCGGGTATTTCAATCCCTGCCCGCCCCCGCCCACAACCCACCATTACATGTTCGAGTTTTATGCCCTGGATCAGAAACTGGATGCGGGGATCGCAACCCGCGACGACCTGATGAAAGCTATGAACGGCCACATTCGCGCCAAGGGTGTCTATTTCGGGCTGTTCCACCAATAGAACCGCGTAACTGTATACGAACGAACATCAGGGGCAGGTTGGCCGAGTTGGCTGGCTTGCCCCGATTCATTTCTGGCCGAGAGTCACCAGACCGGTGGTTCTACACCTGTCTTTCCCCGAAATCTGTCCCGTAACTGTCCTGTAATCAACCCGGAGATTTTGGCGCGCCAATTGCTTTTCTAAAGGCGCAGGCCCTGGAGGCCGAAAATGAAAGATAAATTTCTCAGGATATTCGGTAAGTCGGTTTTGCCCACTCTGCTCGCCGGCGCCGTGTTCGCTTTGATGAGCCCGGCGGGTGCGATGGCAGCCGGTCGTGGAGGCGGCGGGGGGCATTTCAGCGGTGGTGGTGGTGGCGGACACGCCTTTTCGGGCACCAGCCGGGGCTACTCCGGTGGCTCGTATCGCGGCGGTGGCTACTCTGGCGGCGGCAGTGCATATCGTGGCGGCGGCAGTGCCTATCGTGGCGGCGGCAGTGCCTATCGTGGCGGCGGCAGCGCATATCGTGGCGGCGGATATTACGGCGGCGGCTACTACCGGGGAGGCGGGTATTACCGCGGCGGTGGGTATTATGGCGGCGGCCTGTATCTGGGCCTGGGATTCGGCGCCCCCTATGCTTATGGCCCCGGTTATGGCTATGGATACGCCCCTGCTCCGGCGCCTTGCGGCTACTACGACCAGTGGGGTAATTGGGTACCGACGGCGTGCTACTCCGCCCCTGCTCCCGCGTATTCCGGTCCGGGTTATTAATTGGCATTGCTTACGGGGGCGGTTGGCCTGACTGCCCCCACCAGGTCGGAGATAATGTGACTTGGCCATCCCCTTTCGAAGGCTCATTTCCCTCCTCTTAGTTGCCGGGTCGGCGTTCTGCCAACTTGACGACGCCACGCGCAAACTCTCACGCGACATCTTTCGGCAACTCATAGAAATCAATACAACCAATTCCTCCGGCGACAACACGGCCGCGGCGCATGCCATGGCACAGCGCCTTCTGGACGCCGGTTATCCCGCGAGCGATGTGCAAGTGCTGGCGCCCAAAGGGCGGCCCAACAAAGGAAATCTCGTGGCCCGCCTTCGCGGCCCGGCGGGCGGTGCGCTGAAGCCGATTCTGTTCATCGGACATCTGGACGTCGTCGAAGCCCTGCAAGCCGATTGGACTACGGACCCCTTCAAGTTCGTCGAAAAAGACGGCTATTTCTACGGTCGCGGCACGCAGGACATGAAGTCTCAGGACGCCATGCTGGTCACCACTTTCATTCGCTTTAAGAAAGAAGGATTCCGCCCTGACCGGGATATGATTCTGGCGCTTACTTCCGACGAGGAAGGCGGCACTGCGAACGGGGTCGACTGGCTGCTGAAGAATCACCGGGACCTGATCGATGCGGAATTCGTCCTGAACGCCGACTCGGGCGGCGTTATGACAGAAAAAGGCAAGCCCATCGACGTGGAAGTCGCCGCCGCAGAGAAGGTGTACGCCGACTTTCGGCTCACCGTCACCAATCCCGGCGGCCACAGTTCGATACCGGTCCCCGATAACGCGATTTACCATCTTGCGGACGCGCTGGGACGGCTGGAACATTTCGTATTTCCGTTTGAACTCAACGGCGTGACGAGGGTTTATTTCGAGCGGCTGGCCACTCATGAGTCGCCGCAGAGTGCGGCCGACATGAAGGCCATGCTGCGGAATCCGCCGGATCTGAAGGCCGTTGCGCGCCTCTCGTCCGACCCGCACTTCAATTCGCTGCTGCATACGACATGCGTCGCCACGCGGCTCAAAGCGGGTCACGCAAACAACGCCCTGCCGCAAACCGCACAGGCCGTAGTAAATTGCCGCATCCTGCCGGGCCATTCGCCCGAGGAGGTGCGCAAACAACTGATCGGCATTCTGGCCGACCCGAAGGTGGTGGTTCAGTATCTGGATGGCGGAAGCGGCAAGGTAGCCGACCATGTGCCGAATGAAGCCGGGCCGCTTCCGGGCCCCCCGCGCGCGGACGTGCTGAAACCGCTCGAAAAAGTCGCGGATTCCCTATGGCCGGGCGCGCCTGTTGTGGTGGATATGGAGACGGGAGCCTCCGACAGCAAATACACGTATGCCGCCGGAATGCCCAGTTTTGGGATCGGCGAAGAGGCCATCGATCACGACGACATCCGCGCCCACGGAAAGGACGAAAGGCTTCGCGTCAGCTCTTATTACCAGGGAGTGGACTTCTTCTACCGGTACATGAAGGCCCTGGGTTCGGCAGCCCGGTAAACCTTCACGCCGCGCCGCGCATTTCCAGACCCGGAGCCCGCGCGGCCGGAGGCTCGGCGTTCTCCACGGCAACCTCGTCCGTCACCACCGTAAATTTGCTGAGCCAGGAGAGACCAAACGAGGTGGTAATCGCCACGTCCGCCGCGTCGCGCCCGGTTGCCATCAGAACCCGCCCGATCCGGGGAACATTGTTGCGTGCGTCAAACGCCCACCAGCGGCCCGAAAGATAAACCTCGAACCATGCGCTGAAATCCATCGGGAGGGTCGATGCGACACCGATGTCGCCCAGATAGCCGGTGACGTAACGCGCCGGAATATGAAGCGCGCGGCACATCGACACGGCCAGATGCTGGAAATCCCTGCATACGCCCCGGCGCTCGGAATAGACATCGAGCGCGCTCTTGGTTGATCGGGCCGAGTTGTAGTCGAAAGTAATATGCGACTGCACCCAATCGCAGATCGCCTGCACCATGCCCCATCCCGGAGCCATGTTTCCAAACATCGACCATGCGAGATCCGAAAGTTTGTCGACTTCGCAGTAGCGGCTCGCCAGCAGAAACTGGAGCGTCTCTGTCGGCAATTTTTCCGGCGCGATCTGCTCTGCCGTGCGCTCTACCGGATCGGGCTCGCCCGAATCCTGAATCAACGTGGAACCGAACATGCGCAGCTTGCCCTGGTCGGCGAAAATCCGGGTGCACCGGTTTCCGAAGCTGTCGAAATACTCGTCGTGTGGCGCGTTGGGCGTGATCTGAACCTCATCGGGCTCCAGCAAATCCGCGGTCCGCGAAGGGTGCACGCTCAGCAACCCCACAACCATCATTGGCTTCGAAAGTTCGAGCTCAATATCGTAACCCAGCCGAATCAACATGCCGCCTGTTAAAGCAAGCCCAGGGCCATTTATAAGTAGCGGGAGCGCACTGATACTACGCGCTTTTCCAGTAACTCGGAAGATTGGGCTTCGTTTCGCGGAGAATCTGCAGTATATTTTTCCGGTCGTCCGCGGTCAATCGCGCAAATTTCGGGCTGGTGTCCTTGCCCGTCAAAATGTCGTAAAGGCGGCGGTAAATGCGATCCCGCGCCCAGACGGGCATGCTGTCAAACGCCCTTGTATAGATCATGTAGCTGAGGGGATATTTGAAAAGCCGCGTTTTGAGATCGAAATCCCGGAGTGACCGGCCGTCTTTATCCCGCGGCCCGCGTTCGGGAAAAGTCTTTTCGAACGTGGAAGCGCCTTCGATGGGGGCTGTTATCGGAGCCTCATCCGCAAACAACATGTAGCCCACCATGTCTTCTATCGCCGCGTCGAGTTTGGGCTGCGCCTCCGCCATCTTTCCGTCCGCTGTGGCGATCCGCGTGTCCCAGCCGATGCGCACGATCAGATCCGTCATCCGGGTCTGATGCTCGAGCGTCATCAGCGCCACGATGTCGCTGTATGGGCTCAGATATCGCGACGGATCGAATCGCTCCGGGGCGCCCTTACCGATCGGAACACCCTGATTCTTTTGACCACCCAGGTTCCCGCTGATATACCAGCCGCCCCAGCGGTCTTCAATCGGGGTGCGGTCGTCGGTAACAAATCCGCCGCGCGCGTGTTCGAATTGCTGACCCTTGGGCGTATACGCGGAACTGACTACGAGGCCGGGTATGCCTAAGGTCTGGCCGCCCTGATGGCACTGGAGGCAAACGTCGCGGCGCGCAAAGGAGGGTTTATCGGTCTTGTGGGTTTCCAGCGTGTAAAACGCGACGCCGTTCTTCGGATCGAGCGACGTTACCTCGATTACTTCGCCATGCTGCACAAACCCGACGGCGATGTCGTCGTTGAAGTAAACGGCCCGCGGCTCTTGCGGCGAAATGAGCTGGGCCTGAAAGCTGTCCTGCGAGTAGACCAGCGCCTGAGAGTCCGAATTGATCCCGAAGTGCTTCAATACGCTGGGCAAATAACCCAATCCGCCGGGCTCGTAGTCGAGCTTCGCTTTACCTTTTTCCAGCTGGTCGTTCAGCCGGGAAACGGCCTCATCTGTGGGTGTTTCGAAATACTTGATCGCCGGATGCTCGTAGGGAATGAAGATTGTATCTTCCAGCCGGTCGGCGAAGGCGAATACGGCAAACGCCGCCAGACCGGCGCACCCGGCGGCAATCAGAGTTCGGGATGCCATTTTCCACCTCCATCTTAAGCCCCGCCTCGGCATGAACGCGCTGCTGGCGTTACAATGTGACCGTATGAGACGGGTCGCTCAGAGGTACGGCTGGCTGCTCGCAAGCCTTTTGCTCGCGGGACCTGCCATCGCCACGGCGCCGGCAACGTTTAGAGGCGTCATCCACGACAATCGCTGCGTTGGACCCAACTGCGCCCGTCAATGCCCGGTAATCAAGGATCCGAAATACACGCTTCAGACCGAAGACGAAGCACTCGTCCTTAGCGACCAGAAAACCGCTGCCCGGTACAACGGCAAACGAGTCGTCGTCACCGGACGAATCACAGGAACCAACAAACTTCAAGTCATTTCCATTGTTCCAGCCGGCATCCCAGCCAGATAATGGCGATGACTTATCCCGAGAACTACCGCTACACGAAGCAGCATCAGTGGGTCCGTCTCGAAGGAGACGCAGCAACCATCGGCATTACCTTCCACGCGCAGGAGAGACTCGGCGACATCGTCTACGTCGATCTGCCAAAGCCGGGAACGCGCCTAGAAACCGGCAAGACCCTGGGATCGGTCGAATCGGTAAAGGCCGTCTCGGACATCTACTCACCCCTTTCGGGCGAAGTCACGGAAGTCAATGAAGCGCTCGCCGACAAGCCCGAAAAACTGAACGACGACCCACATGGCGCCGCATGGCTGATCAAACTCCGCGTAGATAACGCCGGCGAGATGAGCGGCCTCATGTCAGCGGCTGAGTATCAGGCTTACGCCGGAGCCGAAAACTAGGCCGGGCTTCGGCCCCATCGCCGGTTCGGGTTATCGGACTGATCGAACTACACTGGACTCGTGGCGTTCCGCGGCGTTGACTACCTTCTGATCGATTCCCAATTCTCCGAGCAGGAGCTCATGGTGAGGCAAACGGCCCGGCGGTTTGTCGATGAACGGATCACTCCGTTAATCCGGGATTGTTTCCGCGAAGGCCGGTTTCCCCGCGAACTGATTCCCGAAATGGCCGAACTCGGATTCCTGGGAGCGAATCTCGATGGCTACGGTTGCGCCGGGATGAGCAATGTGGAATACGGGCTCATCATGCAGGAGATCGAACGCGGCGATTCCGGTCTCCGCAGCTTCGTCTCCGTGCAGGGCGCGCTAGTCATGTATCCGATCCTCGAGTATGGATCGGACGAGCAAAAGTCCCGATGGCTGCCCGAGTTGCAATCGGGTCGCGCGGTCGGCTGCTTCGGATTGACCGAACCCGACTTCGGGTCGAATCCCGCAGCGATGCGCACGCGGGCTGCGCGGGACGGATCTAACTGGATCCTGAACGGCGAGAAAACCTGGATTACCAACGGGTCGATTGCGGACGTCGCCATTGTCTGGGCGCGGGCGGAGGACGGCATCCGCGGATTTCTCGTGGAACGGGGTACACGCGGCTTTACCACCTCCGACATTCACGGCAAATGGTCGATGCGGGCGTCGGTGACATCGAGCCTCTCGTTCAGCGACTGCAAAGTGCCCGAATCAGCGATGCTGCCAGGCGTGAAAGGGCTGAAAGGCCCGCTCTCCTGCCTCTCGCAGGCGAGGCACGGGATCGGCTGGGGAGTGATCGGCGCCGCGATGGATTGCTACGAAACCGCCCGCGCTTACGTCACGCTGCGCAAGCAGTTCGACGACCGCCCGCTCGCGAGCCACCAGCTCGTGCAGGAGAAACTCGCCGGGATGATCACCGAAATCACGAAGGCTCAATTGCTGGCCCTGCAGTGCGGACGACTCAAGGATGCCGGTAAACTGGAGCCGGCGCACATTTCCATGCTGAAGCGGAACAACGCGGCAATGGCGCTCGATTGCGCGCGCCTGAGCCGCGACCTGCTGGGCGCCAACGGCATTACGGACGAGTATCCTATAATGCGACATCTATGCAATCTGGAAACTGTCAAGACGTATGAAGGCACCGACCACATCCACGCTCTCGTCATCGGAGAGCGCGTCACTGGCATCCCCGCTTACAAGTAGCGCCGACGGCGTCAACCCACGCGTTCCGGCGCTGCTTTTC
The DNA here is from genome assembly GCA_963845785.1 of Terriglobia bacterium. Taxonomy (GTDB): domain Bacteria; phylum Acidobacteriota; class Terriglobia; order Bryobacterales; family Bryobacteraceae; genus BOG-234. Next base: position 73,176 of record CAWJTK010000001.1, read on the forward strand.
GCGGCGACCATCCTGCTGAGCGCGTTTCTGCTCTTCCAGGTGCAGCCGCTCATTGCGAAGCTGATCCTGCCGTGGTTCGGCGGCTCCGCTGCCGTGTGGACGAGTTGCATGCTGTTCTTCCAGGTGGCTTTGCTCGGCGGTTACGCGTACGCCCACTGGTTGAACGGGCAGTCCGGCCGCACGCAAACGATCGTCCATGCGGGGCTGCTGGCGCTGAGCTTCCTCTCGCTTCCGATTCTGCCCTCGCCATGGTGGAAGCCGCAGGGCGCCGAGGACCCGCTTCTCCGAATCCTGGGCTTGCTGACCGCAACGGTCGGTCTGCCTTATTTTCTGCTGGCTTCCACAAGCCCCCTGCTGCAATCGTGGTATTCGCGATCGAACGGCGGGGCGATGCCCTACCGCTTCTTCGCCCTTTCGAATGCGGGCTCTATGCTCGGCCTTCTGACGTATCCGGTTCTGGTCGAACCCAACCTGACGAGCGGACAGCAGGCATGGATGTGGTCGATTTCGTATGTCGCGTTTGTTCTGGTCTGCGGGACGGTTGCACTCCGCTCGCGCAGCGACCGTCATCGCGAAATCGCCGAGCGGGCGGCCGGCCCCGCGCCGCAATGGCCGGAACGCCTGGTGTGGATGGGCCTCGCAGCTGCAGCGTCCGCCCTGCTGCTCGCGGTAACGAATCACCTGACGCAGAATGTCGCGGCAATTCCGTTTCTGTGGGTGCTTCCGCTCAGCCTTTATCTGCTGAGTTTCATTCTCTGCTTCGACAGCGATCGCTGGTACAACCGATGGCTGTTCACCCGCCTCGCGGCGGTGGCGCTCCCGGCGCTGGCGTACGAGATTTCCGGGGAAGGCGACTTATCGAACCTCAAAATCTCGGTAGCGTTCTTCTGCTCGGTCTTGTTTGTGCTTTTCATGGTGTGCCATGGGGAGGTCGCGCGCCGGCGGCCCGCGCCCGCATATTTGACCTCGTTCTACCTCATGGTGTCTGTGGGAGGCGCGATCGGCGGACTGCTGATCGGCTTCGCGGCGCCCTATTTCCTGAACGCCTTGTACGACCTTCCGATTGTGGTCTCGCTGACGGGCTTCCTGCTTGTCTATCTGCTGTGGATGGGACGCGGCAAGAGCACTGGCGACGCCGAAAGCATCGTGAAGTTTCTGGACGCGCCTTATGACAAAGCGGTGATCGGCGTTCTGATCACCGCGCTTCTCGGATACATCGCCGTGCGTCTGGCGGCAGCGAAAACAGGGTCATCTCTGTTCCTGCACGACGCCTTTCTGCACAGCCGCTGGGATGCCCGCGTCATGCTCGGCATCGCCGGCGCGATCGCTCTGTATGTGCTCTGGCGCGGGCGCGGCGCGCTCGATGATGAATCGAATGTCGCCGGCTGGACGATCGCAAGCTGGATGATGTTCGTGATCGCGGCCGGACTTGCCGTCGGAATCGCTGGATTTATGGTGCGCGATCAGTGGAATGCGGTCGGCGATTCGCGCGTCCTGGTTCGTAATTTTTATGGCGCTCTTCGCGTCTACGATACGAACAGCGATGGTTCAAAAGGCGAAGTGCGCGTTCTGATGCACGGCACAATCGACCACGGAGAAGAGTTCCTCACGCCGAAGTTCGAGCGCGTGGCCACGAGCTATTACACCGCGACCTCCGGAATCGGATTGGCGATCCGAAACCTTCAGGCGGGCGGTCCGATGAACGTCGGGGTAATCGGGTTGGGAGCGGGAACGATCTCAGCCTACGGACGCGCGGGCGATAATTACACCTTTTACGACATCAACCCGCTGGTTCCACACATCGCGAATACGCAATTCCGCTTTCTGCGGGACTCGCCCGCTAACAAGCAAATCGAGCTGGGCGACGCGCGCTTGTCGCTGGAACGCGAGCAGTCGAAGCAGTTCGACGTTCTGGCGGTGGACGCGTTCTCGGGCGACGCCATTCCCGTGCACCTGCTTACCCGCCAGGCCTTCGCGCTCTACTGGCGCCATGCGAAACCCGACGGGGTTCTCGCCGTCCATGTGTCGAATCACTACCTGAACCTGGCGCCCGTGGTTGCGCTGGCCGCCGCCGAGGACGGCAAGCAGGCCATGATGGTCAGCGTGGACGAAGATGCCGAGACCGAAGGCGCCGCATCGGATTGGGTGCTGGTCACGTCCCGTCCCGGGTTTTTCGATCAGGCCGGCATCAAGGGAGTGGCCGAGAAGATCACGCCGATTCGCGGCCTTAGAACGTGGACCGACGACTACAGCAATCTGTACAAGATTCTTCGTTAGCCTCTCGCTGAACCGCGCGGCTCGCGGTGGGGCTAAGGCTTCCGCCCGCCGGTAGCGCCGGCGATCTTTGCAGTGCACCCCTAAAGCGAGACAAATAAATAACCGACAGTTTTGCAGCGAATGGAGAACTGAGGTTATGAAAAGGAAGCTAAGGCGAATTTCGGCGGCGGCCAGGCGCCTCGCCGTGGAACGAATGGCGAAGGGTGAATCAGTAACGGCGCTTGCTCGTGAATATGGGGTGGAGCGGAGCCGACTGTATCAATGGAAGGACCGCGCGGAAACGGGATTGCCCTTTAGTGAAAGTGGGCGACTTCCGGCAAAGGCGGCGCTTGCGGCGCCGCATGCCACGGAACTGGAAGCAGCCGGCGCACGTATTGCGGAGCTGGAGCGGAAGGTGGGGCAGCAGCAGATGGCCATCGATTTTTTGAAACAAGCCTTGCGGCAAGTCAACCGGTCGCGCCCGGTCAGCTACGACAGTGGCGCGCCAGCATCTTCCAGCTCATCGAAGCCATGATGCGGCAGCAAGGCAGACTTTCCCTGACAGAGATGTGCCGGATGGCAGGCGTCAGCCGCGCGGCTTTTCACCGGTATGAGAGCGATCACCACCCGCTGGAAAGAGATACGGCCCTGCGCGATCGCATTCAGCAACTGGCGCTGGATCACCGGCATTACGGTTACCGGCGCATTCTGGCCCTGCTGAAACGGGAGGGCTGGGATGTGAATCACAAGCGGGTGCTCCGGCTGATGCGGGAAGACAACCTGCTGTCGTTGCGGGCACGCAGGTTCACCGCCACCACCAACAGCAGTCATGAGTTGTCCGTGTATCCGAACCTGGCTGGCCAGACAGCGATCAACGGAATCAATCAGTTATGGGTGGCGGATATTACTTACATTCGGCTGCGCGAGGAGTTCATTTACGCGGCCATCGTGCTGGACGCGTACTCACGCCGGGTAATCGGCTGGGCGGTGGAGAAGAATCTGCAGTCCAGCCTGGCGTTGCATGCGCTGGATCAGGCCCTGTCCAGCCGGGAGGTGAGCACCGAACTGATTCATCATTCCGATCGGGGAGTGCAGTACGCCAGCGCGGAATATACGATGCGGTTACGGTCGGCCGGAATCCGCATCAGCATGAGCCGGATCGGCACGCCGTGGGACAACGCCAAAGCGGAGAGTTTTATGCGGACCTTGAAGGCGGAACAGGTGGATGGCCGGCAATACCGCAATCTGGAGGAAGCACGCGGCTCGCTGGCCGCTTTCATCGAGGAATACTACAACCAGCGGCGGCTGCACTCCGCGCTCGGCTACCGCTCGCCCGCCGAATTCGAGCGGGCACTGGAAACCGGCTCCGCCGCGAGCGGAACAAAAGCTCCGCAGGATGAGTTTTAAAGGCATGGGGAAATCTATCCATCCGATGATGTCTTCGATCCCGCAAACCAGCGGAGCCGGAATCGACCCGACTCCGCTGTCTCATCGTCCGGATGAGTTTCCGGCAAGGTATTCCTCGGCGGGTTGCTCTCCAGCAGAGCCCGCTTCCGCTTCCCTTGCCACTTGCCAGCATCTTTCAACGCCGCTCAGCTGTAAACTGATTTTCAGCCAACGGCGAAGTGTCGGTTATTCTTTTGTCTCACCCAAGGGGTGCACACGCAAGATCGCCGGCGCTACCGGTTCGCGGCCGGTTCGGCGCTTGCGGCGGCAGGATTGGCCGCGGAGGGCGGAAATACACCGGCGACAGATCGTCGGCGCTGCCGGTCTGCGGTCGGGTTCGGCGCTCGGCGGCAGGATTGGCCGCGGAGGGCGGAAATACACCGGCGACAGATCGTCGGCGCTGCCGGTCTGCGGTCGGGTTCGGCGCTCGGCGGCAGGCTTTGCTGCGGGGGGCGGAAATACACCGGCGACAAGATCGCCGGCGTTCCGTTTTGTCGAGATCCTGATAATCTCGGGATGTGAAGCTGCTCACGCTTGCTATGATTCTGTGCGCCGCCGCCTCCGCGCAAACTTTCCGCGGCGCCGCCGATCTCGACGCCGCGATCGACCAGGCGATTCGCGAAGACAAGATCCCCGGCGCGGTTCTCCTCGTGGGGCATCACGGACAGGTGGTTTACCGGAAGGCTTACGGTTACCGCGCTCTGGAACCGGCGAAAGAGCCCATGACCGCGGACACGATCTTCGATATCGCGTCGCTCACCAAAATCGTGGCCACCACGAGCGGAATGATGAAGCTGTTTGAACAGGGAAAGGTGCGGATCAGCGACCCTGTCACCGTCTACCTTCCCGAGTTCCAGGGCGGTCAGAGCCCGATCACGATCGGCGATCTGATGACTCACTTTTCGGGACTCCGCCCGGATCTCGATCTGGAGCCACCCTGGAGCGGCTACGAAACGGGAATCCGCAAAGCTCTGGCGGATAAACCGGCCGGTCCGCCGGAAACGAAGTTCGTTTACAGCGATATCAATTTCATTCTGCTGGGCGAGATTGTGCACCGCCTGAGCGGGATGCCGGAAGATAAATACGTAAAGCAGATTCTTTTCGATCCGCTCGGCATGACCGAGACCGGCTATCTTCCTTCGCCGACGCTAAAAGCTCGCATTGCGCCCACTGAGCGGCTGAAGAGCGGTGAGATGCTGCGCGGGACGGTTGACGACCCGACGGCGCGATTTATGGGGGGCGTTGCGGGTCATGCCGGCGTTTTTTCCACGGCAGACGACCTCGGGAAGTTCTGCCAGATGATCCTCGACGGAGGCGGTGGCCTCTTCAGCCCGGCGACGATCCGGAAGTTCACGGCGTCCGCGACACCGGTGGGCCAACCGGTTTTGCACGGTTTGGGATGGGATATTCAATCACCTTATTCCGGAGTTCGAGGGGAATTATTTCCCGTTGGGTCGTTTGGTCATACTGGTTTTACCGGTACTTCTATCTGGATTGATCCCTCGTCGGAGACTTACATCGTCCTTCTGACGAATTCCATTCATCCGCAACTGCGCAAAGCAATCACCCCATTAAGGGGAAAAATCGCGACAATTGTGGCCGCGTCCGTTGGCTATGAAAAGCCGGGTTTGCGGGAGACTTACACCGGCCTCGACGTTCTCGAGCAGGAGCATTTTCGGAGTTTGCAGGGTAAGCGGATCGGTCTGATCACGAATCAGACGGGGGTGGACCGCCTGGGCCGCCGAAACGTGGATCAGATGCGGGCGGCCGGCGTAAATGTGGTCGCACTTTTCTCTCCCGAGCACGGACTTGCCGGCGTGGAAGATCGCGAGAATGTGGGGGATTCAGTTGACAGCGCGACAGACATCAGAGTGTGGAGCCTGTATGGCAAGACCCGACGCCCTACCCCGGAAATGCTGCGCGGACTCGACGTGCTGGTGTTCGATATTCAGGACGTCGGGGTGCGCTTCTATACATATGAATCCACGATGTTATACGCGATGGAGGAAGCCGCAAAGGCGGGCCTTCCTTTTTATGTGCTGGACCGGCCGAACCCGATTACGGGGACTCGCGTGGAAGGGCCAATGCTCGACCCCGACAAGCTGTCTTTTACGGGTTCCTGGCCATTGCCCTTGCGGCATGGAATGACTATAGGAGAGCTGGCTCGATTTTTGAACGGCGAGAAGCACCTGCGAGCGAACCTTCAGGTGGTTGAAATGACGGGCTGGGACCGCGGAGACTGGTTCGATGCGACCGGCCTGCCGTGGGTGGATCCGTCGCCGAATATCCGCAACCTTAATGAAGCATTGGTTTATCCGGGAATCGCCATGCTGGAGGCGTCCGAAAACTATTCGGTGGGGCGGGGGACCGATGCGCCCTTCGAGCAGATTGGAGCGGACTGGATCCGCGGCCGCGATCTGGCCCGCTATCTCACTAACAGGAATATTCCGGGTGTGCGCTTCTATCCGGTGAGATTTACGCCGAAGTCTTCCCATTTCAGCGGGAAGACAATTGAGGGAGTCCGCCTGATCGTGACGAATCGGGATCTGGTTTCTTCGTCCCGGCTTGGCCTGGAGGTCGCAGCGGCATTAATCGCGCTCTATCCAAATAAGATAGTTGTTACGGCGAATAAGGATCTGATCGGCAACAGCGGCGTCATGCGCGCTCTTGCAACCGCCGGAGACGCCACTTTGGCGGCAGGTTCCGGAATGCAGAGATTCCTCGAAGTGCGTCAGAAATATCTGCTATATCGTTAATTCCGACTCACGGGAGCGGGGTTAGAGCATTTTCGCGAATAGTGTGGAATTCGCTCCCCTGAAGACGGAGTTCGGAGGATCACCGGCGAGAAGATCGCCGGCGCTACCGGCGCTGATGTAAAGCTCCGCGCCGAGCGGAAGCCCGGCGGCAGGGCGGGAAGCCCTGGACGTCGCGGCCAATGCGTCGTCAGGCCGCGGCGGAGTTCGCGCCTTTGGCAGCGTTAATCGCCTTCGCGGACGGGGCCTCCGCCATCCCCTTGTTCTTGCTGCCGACGGGGCGGCCGCGCTTTTTGGCCTCGATCATCCATGACGGCGGCCTGCCCCGGCGACGGCCGCGTCCGCGCGCCAGACGCTCAAGGCTCAATATTGCCTCTTCCAATTGCTCTCGTTCCTGGCGTAATTCTTCCAGAATCTTTGAAACGTCCATTTGGGGCTCCTGTTCTTTGTCGAGCGATGGAACACTTTCGGTCTGTGGTTCCGTATTCAGAACAAATAGAACCAAAAAAGCGTCCTTCCAGTCCTGAGTTTTACCTGGCTACTTAGCGAAAGCAAGCAACTGTTCTGATTTCGGAACGAAACGGGAATTATCGAGTACCAGGACCATAACGCGCGGAAATGGGAGCCATACCGGGGGAAGTCTTCGAAAACCGGCTCCTCCAATAAAAATAGAACGGTAATCCCAATAAAATCAAGATAATTCCTGCAATAGACTCTCTGGGTTTCGTCAGAAGAGTACTAACCTCTAGTACTGCTGCTCCAGCCAGAAACAGCAAGGGGACCACGGGATAACCGAAGGTCTTATAGGGTCGCGGCAAATCGGGACGCTTTCGCCTAAGTACGAAGACCGACGCTGTGGCCATGGCGTAAAGAATCCAGCTGCCGAAGATCACGAAATCGAAGAGTTCGTCGTATTTTCCGGAAAGCACAAGTATGGAAGACCAGGCAGTCAGCATCAGGATGGAGATACCCGGAGTGTGGAACGAGGGATGAACGCGCGCCGCGGAATGAAAGAACAGACCATCGCGGGCAGCGGCGTACGGGACTCTGGCGCCGGTGAGAATCGAACCGTTTAAAGCGGCAAAAATCGAAATCATCGCCGCGAGCGATACGGCGCTGGCGCCGGCGGATCCGGCAATCCGCTGCATCATTTCGGCCGCCACCAGTTTGTGGGCGCCTACTTCAGCGGGCGAAAGAACACGGAAATACGCCCAGTTGGCGAGCATATAAATCGCAATTACCCCGATAGTGCCGCCGATCAGCGCGACGGGGAGATTCCGCTGAGGGTTTTTTACTTCGGACGCGACCATACCCACGTTATTCCAGCCGTCGTAGGCCCACAGGGCCCCCACCAGCGCGGCGATAAACCCCGCGAAAACGGGCTGTGGCGCGGGAGCAGCTGCGGCGACCGCGAGCGCCGCGGGATGGGTATAAAAGAGCCCCGCCAGAATCAGTACTGCAATCAGGCCGATTTTCAGGGCGGTGACGGCCACCTGGACGTCTCCGCCGATGCGTACTCCGAGATAGTTAATGCCGCCTAGCCCGAGAATGAGAACAAGCGCGAATCCCTGCCCGTATTTCACCGGAAACGGACCGACGGTAAACCAAAGCTGCTCGAATTGCGGAACGAAATGGGCTGTGTATTCGAAGAAAGCGGTGGCAAGCGTCGCGATCGACCCGCTCTTGGCCACCCACATCTGGGTCCAGGCATAGAGAAAGCCCCATAGAGGACCGTAAGCCTCGGTAAGGTAGACATACTCTCCACCCGCGCCAGGCATGGCGGCGGCGAGCTCCGCATAGGTCAGCGCCCCGGCTAGCGACAGAGCGCCACCGACGACCCATACGAGGAAGACCATGGGGACGGAACCAACGCTGAGAATCATCGACTGCGGCACCCGGAAGATCCCGCTGCCGATTACCGTGCCGACGACGATTGCGAGGGCCGCCCAGATGCCGAGATCGCGTTTGAGTTCCGTCATTCGCCTCCGCCTGTTCCAATGGTTTCCGTTTCGGCTGTTTCGGTTTCACTGAGCGGGAGGCGCGGGCTTTCGGGAATGGCGAATGAGGCGAGATAACCCGCGCCGAACGTCACGCCGCTGCCGATCAGAACCCACCAGGTGAACGGGATCGTAGTGCCGAATTTCACGAAGAGCATGGCGAGCGATCCCGCCACCACGCCTGCAATGGCCGCGTTTTCACCGGTCCGCTTTGTGAGCACGCCCAGCAGAAAAACTCCCAGAAGGATCCCGAGCGTTACGGAAGCGATGGAGAGACCCGATTCCAGCACCGAACCCCAATGGCTCGCGACTATGCCGATCGCGGCGAGAACGGCGCCCCAGAAAATAGTTGAGAAGCGCGAGACCCGCAGATAGTGCCGAGGCGAGTGGCGCGAGCGCGTCAGGGGGCGGTAGAAATCGACTACCGTGGCCGAGGCGAGCGAATTCAGAGCGGCGGACAGATTGGCCATCGCGGCGGCGAGGATCGCGGCCATCGCGACGCCCGCAATCCCGATCGGCAGCGAACTCCAGATGAACGACGGATATAGCCTGTCGAGCTGATCTTTATCGAATGGGCGGCCGTTCTGATAAACCCACAACAGGACGCCGATGGTGAGAAACAGCGAGAATTGCACGAAAATCACGATCCAGCTTGCCAGCAAAGCCAGGCGGCTTTCATTTTCGGAGCGGGCGCTCAGCAGGCGCTGAACAATAAGCTGGTCGGTACCGTGACTGGCCGTGGTGAGAAAACAGCCGCCGATTATGCCGGCCCAGAAGGTGTAGGGATAACTCCACGACCAGTGAAAATCGAACATCCGAAACTTGCCCGCGGGCGCCGCGATGGCGAATACGTGAGGCCATCCGCCGGGAATCTTATGGAGCAGCACGAACAGGCTGACCGCGGCGCCGAGGACATAGACAGTCATCTGGATCACGTCCGTCCAGATCACCGCCGTCATGCCGCCTTCGAAGGTATAAAACAGCGTCAGCGCGATAATCACCAGAATAGACGCGAGCCCGGTGGTGTGGAGAATGATCGAGATCACGATCGAAATTGCGAAAACCCGCACACCTTCCGCCAGCGACCGGGTGACGAGGAAAATCGCCGCGGTGACTCTTCGGACACGGCCCCCGAACCGGCGCTGCATCAGTTCGTACGCGGTGAATATCCGGCCCTGGAAGTATTGAGGCAGGAAAATAACTGAAATTACCACCCGAGCCAGCAGATAACCGAGGACGACCTGAAGGAAAACATAGCTGCCGGCATAGGCTAGCGGCGGGGTCCCGATAATGGTCAGGGTGCTGGTTTCGGCGGAGACTATGGATAGTCCAATGGCCCACCAGGGCGCTGTGCGGCCTCCGAGAAAGTAGTCCTTGAGGGAGTGCTGCTCTTTGCCGAAGCGCGCGCCAAACCAGGTTACTCCTGCGAGATACGCGACGATTACTGCGAGATCGACGGGACGCAACGTGATTGGGGCGATTGTAGCAACAGGCAGCCATGGATGGCGGCGGAAACTCGATTGATCGCGCATTGAGCCCGGAAGACGGAGACCGGCGACAGAGATCGCCGGCGCTACCGGCTGACGTTGCCCTGGCAATGCGGTCGCGGGTGGGAATTGGCACGCGAAGAAACAATAGATAATGGGCTCAGTGGATGAACGCGCTTTTTACTCGGAGTCGCAGGCGAAGAGAACCGCGACTCTGAATTGTCCTTCCTGCCGCACGCAGGATAGCTACGAGTTGAATTACATCGTGCGGACAAAAAAAGAGAGGCTGCCGGGCGGCGCCGACGAGCGCGATCGCGCGAAGTTCGCGAAGGCGCAGAGCTATATGCTGCTGATGGATACGCAGGCGATGTGCAAGAACCAGCGATGCCGCAAGCGCTTCGATATTTCCGGCGTCAAGACTGTGGCATTTTTGTAAACCTGCCGCAGAGCCCGGTTGTTAGAGTGGAGGCGGGGTATCGATATGTCAGATTCCGCCGACGTCCGCTCCAGCACCGCTGTTCTCACGCGTGGCTTTGACCCCAGGCTGTCTGTGGGTTCGGCGCGTCCGGCAGTCTTCCGCAGTTCCACCTACGTATTCGAAAGTCCCGAGGAGGCGGAGCGCGCGTTTGCGGTGGTGCACGGGCGCGCGGCCGCCGAGCCGCACGAACGGGCCGAACTGATTTACGCGCGCATTTCGCATCCGAATGCCGAGATCCTGGAAGATCAACTCGTGCCGCTCGAGGCTGGGGCTACGGACGCTCTGGCGTTCAACTCCGGTATGGCGGCCATCATGACGGCGTTCTTCACCTTCGCCCGGCCGGCTTCAACGATTATTTACACTATGCCGCTCTACGGCGGAACCACGTCGTTGATCCACACCTTTCTCGATCCGTTCGGAGTGAAGGGCATTCCGGTCAGGGCGGGTGACGCGAAGGGTATCGCCGAAGCCATTGCGGCGGCCGTCGATCCCTGCATCGTACTGGTCGAGACGCCGGCCAATCCGACGCTGATCATGACGGATATCGAGAGCGCCGCGCGCGGCGGCGAACCGGCATCCGTCGAAGCCGCTGGTGATGGTGGATAACACGTTTCTGGGGCCGGTCTTTCAGCACCCGCTGAAGCTGGGGGCGGGTCTGGTGCTGTATTCCGCGACCAAATATCTCTCGGGATTCAGCGATCTGGTTGCGGGGGCGGCGCTCTCGAACGATCCGGCGGTGATTGAACGGATGCGCAGCCGGCGGACCATGTTCGGCAACATCCTGCAGCCGGATGAATGCTGGATGCTCAACGGACGTCTGCCCACCACTGCGCTGCGGATGAATCGGCAGAGCAAGAACGCCCAACGGATCGCCGAGCGACTGGCCCGGACCGGGGGCGATTATCGCGTGATCTACCCAACGCTTTTCGACGATCCCGAACAGTTCCGGATTTACCGCAAACAGTGCGATTATCCTGGCGGCATCTTTTCGATCGATTTCCATGGAGGCAAGACAGCGGCGTTCGCCTTTCTTCGACGCCTCAAGATCGCCCGCAACGCCGTTTCGCTTGGCGGAGTCGAGACGCTCGCCTGCCATCCGAAGACGACCACGCATTCGGGCGACAGTCTAGAGGAACTGCAACAGGCGGGAGTTACGGATGGTCTGGTGCGGGTATCGGTCGGGATTGAGGACTGGCGGGATCTGCTCGCCGATTTCGAACAGGCCATTGACGGGATACCTGCTTGAATTCTCCCCGGCGAGGCTGGCTCCTGGCGCCCGCCGCGTGTTTGCTGATTTTCGCCGGCTTCCTCTTTTCGGGTCAGCCTGCGGGGCCGGACTCTTTTCACTTTGTCATTTTGGGAGATCGCACCGGGGAGACCCAGGGCGATGTTTTTCAGCGGGTTTGGAGTGAGGCCGTCGCCGGGCATCCGGCGTTTGTGGTTAGTGTCGGCGATACGATTCAGGGATTCCACGACGCGACGGCAGACTCTGAATGGCTTGCGGTTGAGCGGATTTTCGGTCCGTACCGGCGGGATCGTCTTTTCCTGACGCCGGGGAACCACGACATCTGGTCGGCCGCCTCGGAAAAACTCTTCGTGCGGTATGCGGGTCATCCGCCGCACTACAGCTTCGATTATGGGCCGGCGCACTTCACGATTCTGGACAACAGCTTGTCGGACGAGCTGTCGCCGGAGGAGATCCGGTTTCTGGAAGCGGACCTGAAAGCCCACGCCTCGCAGCCGCTGAAGTTCATCGTTTCCCATCGGCCTTCGTGGCTTTTCAATGCGGTTGCCGGTCATGCGGACTTCCCGCTGCAGCGGCTGGCCAGGCAGCACGGAGTTCAGTACGTGATCGCCGGACACCTTCACGAGATGCTTCACTTCAGGCTGGAAGGGGTGGATTACATTTCCGTGCCCAGCGCGGGCGGCCACCTTCGGGGCAACCAAAGGTACGAGGACGGGTGGTTCTTCGGCTACGTCGGTGTGGACGTAAAACAAAACAAAGCCAATTTCCGGGTCCATTTTCAGGTCAATGAAGTGCCGCTTCCGGGCCAGCCGAGAAGTGTCAACGAGTTAAACGATTGGGGACCCGCCGGTCTGACAGCATCGCTTCAGGCCCCGGGCTGATGTGCCGGAATAGTACCGCTTACGCGCATCGAATCAGCGATTTCGGCTGCGTAAACCTCCCTGCTGATGTAGAATCGGGAGATGCGCGTTACGGTAATTGGCACCGGATATGTAGGCACCGTTACGGGCGCTTGTCTGGCTTATTTGGGGCATCGCGTCACGTGCGTGGACACGGATTTATCGAAAATTGAAAAACTGCGCCTCGGCCAGACTCCGATCTATGAGCCGGGGCTGGAGGAATTGATCGCGGTGGCCAACGCGAGCGGCGGTATCGATTTTCAGACCGAGCTTGCCGGGCCGGTGCGCGAGAGCGATGTCATTTTCATCGCGGTGGGGACGCCGCCTCTTCCTTCGGGCGAGTCGAATCTCGCATATCTTGAAAGCGCCGCTCGGGGCATCGGCGCGTCCATGGACGGGTCGCGGTTTCGGGTCGTGGTCAACAAGTCGACGGTCCCGGTGGGAAGTGGAAACCTGGTGGAGGCGCTGGTCCGCGAGGGCGTCAGTGAGTCGCATCCCGACATTTCCGACGCGGTGTCGTTCGGCGTGGCGAGTAACCCGGAGTTTTTGCGCGAGGGGTCGGCCATTCACGACTCGCTTTATCCCGACCGCATCGTGGTCGGCGCGGAAGAGACCGCGACGGTGGAAATTCTACGAGAGTTATATCGGCCTTTAATGGATCAGAATTTCGCCGATCCGTCGTTCGCTCCCCGTCCGGAAAGTGTGAAACCCGGCGTGGACCGGATTCCGATGGTTGCGACAACCATTACCAGCGCCGAGATGATCAAGTACTCGGCCAACGCGTTCCTCGCCCTGAAGATCGGCTTCGCCAACGAAATTGCCAATATTTGCGAGCGCGTCGGCGCGGACGTCACGGAAGTGATGACCGGCATCGGCCTCGACAACCGCATCGGCCGGGGATTCCTGAATGCGGGCCTCGGCTGGGGCGGCAGCTGCTTCGGCAAGGACATCAGTTCGCTGTTGCATACCGCGGCGAATACGGCTACCAGGCGCGCATTCTGGAAGCTTCGCTCGCGGTGAATCGGATTCAGCGCGGTCTGGTGATTCAGAAATTACAGGAAAAGCTGTACATTCTAAAAGGCCGCACGGTTGCTTTGCTGGGGCTGGCGTTCAAACCAAATACGGACGACCTGCGCGACGCGCCCAGTCTTCAGATTGCCGAAAAGCTGATTCAGATGGGCGTACGCGTTCGCGCATACGACCCGATCGCAATGAGCGCGTGCCGGGAACAGCATCCGGATCTGCGCATCTGCTACTGCGACGATGCGCTTTCGGCCGCTGAACATGCCGATGCGCTTGTGCTGGTTACGGAATGGCCGGAGTTCGCCGAGTTTGGATCTCAGGCAGGTTGCCGGCCGGATGAATAAAGCCGTCTTGATCGACGGCCGTAATTTGTTCCATCCCGAGAAGGCTCGCGAGGCGGGCTTTGAATACGCGGGCATCGGCCGGGCAACGCAGCGCCTGAATGGAAACACGTCCCAAAATGCAAAGGTGGCCAGCGCGGTTGACGCCGACTGACGGCGACTAAAGCCCGGATGGGTCACGTAATCGCGATCGACGGCCCCGCCGGCGCGGGCAAGAGCACCATTGCGCGGCGACTTGCCGAGAGGCTCGGCTACACCTTCATCGACAGCGGCGCCATGTATCGGGCGGTGGCTCTGTGGGCGCTCCGCCAGAATATGGGTCTCGACGATGCCCATCGTCTGGAGCAACTGGCGCTTGCGCCCGAGATCGAACTGCTGCCTCAACGCAGGGTGCGGCTGAACGGCGAGGACGTGAGCGAAGCCATCCGCGTGCCGGAGGTTTCGGCGGCCGCTTCCCGGGTCGCGGCAATTCGGCGCGGTTCGTGTCGGCACTGGTACAGCAACAGAAGCACATGGCGGATACGCGGCAATGTGGTGATGGAAGGGCGGGACATCGGAACCGTGGTTTTTCCGGATGCGCGCGTGAAGATTTTCCTCGATGCCGATCCGCGGGAACGCGTGCGGCGACGGGCCGGCGAACAGCCTGAGGTTCCTCGCGAGGAACTCGCGGCGCAGATCGCGCGAGCGCGACGAGCGCGATCGCCATCGCGCGGAATCGCCGCTGATTCAGGCGCCGGATGCGGTCTATCTCGATTCGACAGGCATGAGCGCCGAAGAGGTGGAGGAGGCGATCCTGAAGCTCGTCCGCGCCCGGATTTCGAATGGAAAGGAACACCGCTCGCAGGCGTCCTGAAAAGACCCGGGCACTACACTGAATATTTGGACCGACTCCTCGTGATGAAGTTCGGCGGGACCAGCGTCGGGTCCGCCGAACGGATGAAAGTGGCTTGCGATCTGATTGCAGCCGAAGCCGCCCGGCGCCCCGTAGTGGCGGTGGTCTCCGCGATGTCGAAGATCACCGACCTTCTGCTCGATACCACCAGGCACGCCGAGGCCGGCGATCAGGCGGGCATCGACTACAACCTCCATCAGCTCGAGCTCCGTCACTATGGCGCCGCCGGCAGTTTGCTCGGCGCCGATTCGCCGAGCACCGCGGAGGCGCGGCGAAAGCCGCCGAGCGGATCGGCGAGATCGTATCCGAATTCCGCCGTATCGTGAACGGAATTCAGATGCTGGGCCATCGGCCTCCGCGGGCGATCGATGAAGCGGTCGCGGTGGGCGAACGGCTTTCCGCGCTGATGATTGCCGGGTACCTGAAATCGCGCGGGGTCCCCGCCGAAGCGGTGAACGCGGCGGAAGTGATCGTCACCGACGCCGTTTTCAATAACGCGTCGCCGCTTATGGACGCGACGGAAAAGAAGGCGGCGGCGCGGCTGGTTCCGCTGCTCGAAGCAGGTAAGATTCCGGTGGTTACGGGGTTTAACGGCGCGACAGCCGATGGCCGGCCTACTACGCTGGGGCGCGGCGGATCGGACTTTTCGGCGTCGATTCTGGCGGCGGCGCTGGGGGCGAGCGAACTCTGGATCTGGACGGACGTGGACGGCATTATGACGGCGGATCCGCGGCTGGTTCCCGACGCCAAGATTCTGGACGAAATTACGTACAGCGAAGCCGCGGAGCTGGCTTACGCGGGCGCAAAGGTGCTGCATCCGCGCACTCTGGCGCCGCTCGTGGAACGTGGAATTCCGGTCTGGAGCAAGAACAGCTTCTCGCCCGAGAAGCCGGGAACCCGAATTGTGCCGGCGTTAGGAGCGGATAATCCGGGCGCGCGCGCCGTTACTTCCATGGCCAAAGTGGCGCTGCTGTCGCTCGAACCGGCCAGCGCAGGCGCGGGCGGAGTCCATATTATGGCCCGGACGATGGATGCGCTCGATCGGGCCAACGTTGAGGTGCTGGCCGTTTCGGGATCGAGTTATCGTCAGAGCTTTTGTCTTCTGGTGCGTAATGAGGAGCTCGAGACAGCGACCGAGGCTATCGAAGCGGCGCTTGCGCTCGAACTGGCGCACGGGTATGTGAGGAATATCGAGATCGATCGGGATGTCGGTTTACTGGCCGTGGTGGGCGAGGGGATGCGTGGATTTTCCGGGGTTGCAGGGCGCATATTCACCGCAATTTCCCGTGAAAACGTGAATATCATTGCGATCGCGCAGGGATCGAGCGAACTGACGATTTCGATCGTGGTGCGGCGCGACGGCCTGGAGAAGGCGGTGCGGGCAGTCCATGCCGAGTGCCACCTGTCGAACCGTCTGACAGCAACTTCTCCGGAGTGAAGCGGATTCAGGCGGGCAGTTCTTCCGCCGTCGGATAACCGTGTGTTTTGCGGCCCTCGTCGCCGTCATACTTCTTGCTCGTCTTGAAAAGTTCATATCGCCCGTCAGCGGCGTCATTTTCGCAGCGGGCGCGCAGCGCCTTCATATCGCCGGCGCTCAGCGGCTTGAAGCCACGCGCGACCGAGAGATTCTGGCTGAGGACCTCCGGCGATTCCATGCCGCTGACGGTCACGGCAACCGGCAGACTCATCGCATATCGGAGACCTTCCGCCGCAGTGACGCCTCCATGCCGGACCATCTCTCCGCTGCCGCCCAGGCTTTTCATCCCAAGCACGGCGATTCCGCGGCGGTTCGCTTCCGGCATGACGTGCTGTTCGAAACTGCGGAAGGAGGCATCGAAGCAGTTCAGAGGCATCTGCACGGTGTCAAACGGGTAGTTGTGAGAGAGCATCTTCAGGTGGATTTCCGGGTCTTTATGCCCGGTGAAACCGACAAACCTGACTTTGCCCTGCTTTTTTGCTTCGGTAAGAGCTTCGATCGCTCCGCCGGGGGCGAAGATCAGGTCGGGATCGTCGTAATAGATCACCTCATGGATCTGCCAGACGTCGAGGTGGTCCGTCTGGAGGCGGCGCAGCGATTCCTCCAGCATGCGCATGGCGACGTCTTTACCGCGCCCGTGAGTGCACACCTTTGTCATCAGAACAACGCGGTCCCGCTTCCCCTTTAGCGCCGATCCCATCCACTCCTCGCTCTTTCCCTGGTGATAATCCCAACAGTTATCGAAGAAGTTGATGCCGGCATCGATGGCTTGGTCGACGATTCGCTTCGCGGTATCTTCCGTTTCGGCAGAACCGAGGTGATAACCGCCGACTCCGACGATGGAGACTTCGAGTCCCGTCTTCCCCAAGGGCCGTGTGGGGATTGCGTCACCGTTATTTTGCGAAAGTGCCATACCTGCCGATGCGAGCACGCTTTGCCCCACAACTGCCTTCTCCAGAAATTTGCGCCGGGTCATTAGTTCTGCTCGAGCTGGGGGAAGGGATGTCCGGTGTTTTCCGTGGACCGCATCATTTCCTGTACTTCTTTCTGCTTTTCGTCCAGGGGGAAGTCGTGGGCCATGCGCGCTTCGGGATTATCGTATTTCAGGGATACTTTGAATAATTCGAACCGGCCGTCCGCCGCGGGGCCGCTGACGCGCGTGGAGAGCGCGTGCATCTCCTCGGCGCTCATGGGTTTAAAGCCCTGCGCGATTTTCAGGTTCTGCTGGAGAATTTCCGGCTTTTCCATGCCGGTGATGGTTACCGTTACGCCTGGAACGCTCATTGCATAGCGCAAGGCTTCTTCCGGGGTGACCACACCTTTCTTAACCGGATCGCCCGCGCCGCTGAAGGGCTTCATTCCGAGGACCGCCATCCCGCGCCGCGTGGCCTCGGGCACGACCTCGTGCTGAAAGCTATGGAACGTCGCGTCGAACGGGTTCAGCGGCATCTGAACGGAATCGAACGGGAAATTGGTGCGCAGCATTTTCAGGTGGATCGCCGGGTCTTTATGGCCGGTGAAGCCGACGAATCGTACCTTTCCCTGCTTTTTCGCTTGTTCGAGCGCTTCGGCGGCTCCGCCTTTGCGGATGAACAACTCGGGATCGTTGTCGAAGCAGACGCCGTGGACCTGCCAGAGGTCGAGGTGGTCCGTCTGGAGGCGCACCAGCGATTGCTCCAGCATTTTCATGGCGAGGTCTCGGTCGCGGCCGTGCGTGCAAACCTTCGTCATCAGGAAGACCCGGTCGCGTTTACCCTTGAGGGCCGCGCCCATCCAGTCTTCGGATTTTCCGCGGTGATATTCCCAGCAATTGTCGAAGAAGGTGATTCCGCCGTCAATCGCAGCGCTCACCAGCTCCGAAGCTGTTTGCTGATCCTCGGCGTCGCCCAGGTGGTGGCCGCCGAAGCCCAGCGCGGAGACCAGAACCGATTTGTTGTTGCCGAAAGGGCGCTGCAGCATGGCCGCGATAGTGCATCCGGGATACCACTGTTTCGAAAATCGCCGTCGAATCCGCCGCCCGGCTCAATTCCGTAAGCCGCGCTACAATAGTAATGCTCAGTTTCAGCAGGAGATTTCCCCCCAATGTTTAATCTATTTCGGAGCCGCGACAAGGTAGTGCGTATCATGTTGACCGGCCTCCTCGGAGTCGTCGCACTCTCAATGGTCACTTATCTGATTCCCGGCTCGGGAATGGATACGGGCAGCACCGCTGATTCGAGTGTTCTGGCGAGTATCGGCAAGGATCAGATCACTTCCCAGGAAGTTTCGAAGACGGTTCAGAGCATGACGAGCAGCCGACAGTTGCCCCCGGCCCTCCTGGCGATTTACGTTCCGCAAATCGTTCAGCAGATGATTTCCGAACGGGCAATGGCGTATGAAGCGAACCGCCTCGGCATCAGCGTCTCGCCCGACGAGACCGACAACGCCATCATGGACAGCCTGCCCGCGCAGCTGATAAAGGACGGCAAGGTGGATTCGGCGACGCTTGCGGCGGTCCTGCAGCAGCAGGGTATGACGATGGCTGGTCTCAAGAGCGACACCGCCCGGCAGCTCCTGGTGAACCGTCTGCGGCAGATCGTCGCCGAGGGAGTCGTCGTCTCTCCTCGCGAAATTGAGAACGAATATCACCGCAAGAATGATAAAGTCCGAGTTCAGTACGCCGTCCTCACTCCAGCTAAATATCAGGCGGAGGCCGAGCCCACGGAAGCCGAGCTCATGGCTTACTACGACGCTCACAAAGCGACGTTCCAGACGCCGGAAAAGCGGAGTCTCGCCATAATTCTGCTGGATCCGGGGAAGATCAACACCCCACCCCCGAGCGACACCGAACTCCGCAAGGAATATAACGCCAATCTCGACAAATACCGGGTGCAGGAGCGCGTCATGGCGCGCCACATTCTGATCAAGTCCGACGCTTCGAACGATGCCGCAATGAAAGCAAAGGCCGAGGGTATTCTGAAGCAGGTTCAGAACGGTGGCGATTTCGCGAAACTGGCGAAGGAGAATTCCGATGACCCCGGGTCGAAGGAAAAGGGCGGGGAACTGGGTTGGATCGGGAAAGGGCAGACCGTCCCCGAGTTCGAGAAGTCCGCGTTTTCTTTGCAGCCGGGGCAGACCAGCGGGCTGATCAAGACTACCTACGGATATCACATCATTCAGGTGGAAAAACACGACCAGGCTCACCTGCAGCCTTTCGAAGAGGTAAAGGATCAGCTTTCGCTCGACTACCTGAAGAACGAGTCGAATCAGGAGTTGCAGGCGCTGGCAGACAAGGCATCATCCGCTTTGCACGCGGATCCGCTTCATCCCGAAAAGGCGGCTGCGGTAGCCGACACTACGGTCATCCATGCCGACAACATTCAGGCCGGCGACCCCATTCCGGAGATCGGCGTCTCGAAGGAAATTAACGACGCCGTGGCGGCGCTGCGCAAGGGCGATGTCGCAGGTCCGGTCGTGCTGCCGGGGAATAAGGTAGCCATTATCTCCGTCACGGACTATCAGCCGGCTCGCCAGGCGACATTCGAAGAGGCGAAGGCCGACGTTCGGAACAAGGCCACGCAGGAGAAACTTCAGAGAATTCTCGCTCAGAAGGCCAACGATCTCTTTGCGAAGGCCCAGTCGACGGGCGATCTTGAGAAAGCCGCGAAGGAAATGGGCGTTGAGGTAATGACTTCCATGGATGTCGATCGCACGGGCGCCATCGATCAGATCGGCACAGCCTCGGCCATTCCCGATGCATTTACGAAGCCCGTGGGGGCTCTACTCGGACCGATCACGGTAACGGGCGGACGAGCGGTGGTGAAAGTCACGGCCAAACTCGTTGCGGACCCCGCTCTGATGGCCGGTCAGATGGCTACCATCCGGAACGATCTGAAGCAGAAGATGACGAGCGACCGCCAGGCGCTGTTCGAAGCGGGATTGAAGAAACGTCTGATCGACGAGGGCAAGCTCAAAATCCACGAGGATGTTCTTTCGCGGGTAATTCAGACTTACACAACACGCAGCTAGTCTCCGATTTATCGCATGCACGATATCGTGGATTTCCTGAAGTCGTTGTATAACGCCGAGCGGCTTCTTGATCTGGCGCGCAGTCTGCTCGGCAGTTCGCTGGGCTTGTTCGGGTTATTCGGTATCGTGTTCGCAGAAACCGGCCTGCTGGTCGGATTCTTTCTTCCCGGCGATTCCCTCCTTTTTTCCGTGGGCTTCGCCAGCGGAGCGGCGGGTTTGAATCTTTATCTGCTTTCAGCAATGCTGATGGTGGCCGCCATCGTTGGCGACAATGTCGGCTATTTTCTCGGAGTGAACGCCGGTCCTCATATCTTTAACCGGCCGAAGTCGCGTTTCTTCAATCCGGAGCACCTCCACCGAACGAAGGTGTTTTACGAAAAGTACGGTTCGCGGGCGATCGTCTATGCGCGCTTCATTCCGATCGTTCGCACGTTTACGCCTTTCGTTTCCGGTGTGGCGGAAATGCCGTACCCCCGCTTTCTGCTGTTCAGCCTGCTCGGCGGGTCGCTCTGGATCGGCTTCATGATGATTCTCGGCTATCAACTCGGCCAGGTGCCGCTGGTGCGCCGGAACTTCGAGAAAGCCATTCTCGGGGTGGTCTTTATCTCCCTGCTTCCGATGTTCCTGCAAGCCGTTAAGGCGTGGCGCACGAAGGCGGCCGCCGCGGGAGCCTGAAAGCTTCCTGGCGTGCTGGGTCGACTCTTACACCTGCTGCGCCGGACTCTCTTTGCCTGCTTTGACGACGGGTTGTTTACGATCGCGAAGGGCGCCGCTTACTCCGCTCTGCTTTCGCTTTTTCCCGTGCTGGCTACCGCGGCAACGCTTCTTGTTCAGACTCGGGCACAATTTGTGGAGCGAAATCTGATCTCTTTCCTGTCGCGGATTCTGCCGCCCGGGACGGAGAGCACGGTCCTCCAGCAGTTTCGCTTTCGCGGGCAGCGGCCATTGTCGCTGCTCATCGCGGCGGTCGTGTTCTCGCTCTGGGCGGCATCGAGCGTCATCAAAAGCCTGATCGACGGCTTCAATGCGGCATACCGGGTACCGCGGAACCGCTCGGTGCTGTCGCACGCCGGAGTCGGCATGATGCTCGCGCTTTTCTCGCTTGTTCCGCTGCTGGGGGCGACAACACTCATTCTCTTCGGCGGCACGGTCGAATCGACGGTGCTGCGGATGATCAAAGTCGATCCGCTCCTGAATCCGTTCAGCGGCGGGTGGGAACTGCTGTCGCGAGTGATGAGGTATCTGGTGGCGTTTGGCGCGATATCAAGTCTGACGGCGATTCTCTACTTCTTCGGGCCGTATCGCAAACAGCGCTGGGACGGCGTGTGGCCGGGCGCGATTCTCGCCACCGTTCTCTGGCTGCTGGCGACGATTGGTTTCGGATGGTACGTGCGTCATGTCACGAATTACAATGTGCTCTACGGCAGCGTGGGAACCAGCGTGGCATTGCTCATCTGGATGTACCTTCTGGCCGCCATTGCCCTCTTCGGCTGCGAGTTCAACGCCGAGACCGAGCGAATGCGGGTGGCGAGGCTTCCGGTCAGGGGAAATCCCCATTCCTGACTACGACGCCATCCTGATCCCCGGCGGCGGCGTCCGCGAGGCGGGTGCGCTGCCGTCGTGGGTTCGGCGGCGCCTCGACCGCGCGCTCGAATTGCAACGCGGCGAATATCTGGTTACCCTGAGCGCCGGGACACCGCACCGGCCGCCGCCGCTCGATGACAACAAGTTTCCGATCTTTGAGTCGGCAGCCGGCGCGAGATACCTGATCGAGGCGGGCATCCCGTCCGACCGGGTTCTCATGGAGACCTCGTCCTGGGACACGATCGGCAACGCATTCTTTTCGCGGGTTATTCACGTCCAGCCGCGGGGCTGGCGCCGCCTTCTCGTGATCACATCGGACTTCCATCTGGAGAGGGCGCAAGCAGCGTTCGACTGGGTATATCGGGTTACGCCGACCGCGGCCGATTGCGAGTTGTATTATGAAGCCGTGTCAGATTGGGAGATGGATCCCGCCTTGTTGCGTGCGCGCTACCGGAAGGAACGCGAGGCCCTGAATGAGCTGACCGGGTTGACAACCAGGATTACGACCATGCAGGATCTCCATCGGTGGTTGTTTACGGAACATCGCGCGTATAGCGACCCAGCCGCTCGTTTTACGGATCCGCCGGCAACCCGTGATTTCGCGCGATTCTTATTAGGGCATTTCAACAGTTTCTATAAAACCGTTACCGATCTGACGTAAAAGCTTCGCGGCGGAGGGACACCGGCGACAAGATCGCCGGCGCTACCAGCCTGCGTAAAGTTCCGCGCCGGCCAGAAGGCCGGCCGCAGGGCCAAAGCCCTGGCCCCACGGAGCCGCGTCATCATTTTGTCGGGATGCGGAAATTATCGCCATTTTCTCGCCGATTTCTCTGAGAAAACGGGAGGATATCTCCACTGGATATGCGGATGACAATTGATCAGAGCAGAACCGAAACCCTCCCGCGAATCCTCTGGATCGGCGCGGGTTTCGAGTTGGCGCAGGAAGAATCGGGGCTCACCCTCTCGCATGAGAGTGATCTCGAGGCCGGGCTTGGCCGGCTTCAGGACTCTTCACTCGATTGTATTGTGGCGCGATTGACCTCTCCCACCGAATGCGAACCTCTGATCGAACTGCTTCACCAAAGGCCGCAGACGATACCCGTGCTGGTTCAACTGGCGGAGGACAGTGTCCATGTCGCGGCTCTTCTCGCCCAGAGCGGTGTGGCGAAGGTGTACGGACCGCAAATTTCCGCCTCCGAGATTCTTCTCGATGCGCGGGAAGCCGCGGCAGGTGTCCGACAGCGAGCCCTGTCAACCGCGCAGCGCGCCTGGCGTAAGGCGATGATCGGTGAAAGCGAGGTTATGCGCCGCGTCGGCGACCTGGTGGCTCGGGTGGCCGGGAGGCGGTCTACCGTTCTGATCACGGGCGAAAGCGGCACCGGTAAAGAGGTGGTCGCCAATGCTCTTCACGCGGCGAGCGGCCGCGCGAATCGGCCTTTCCTCGCCGTAAACTGCAGCGCTTTGCCGGAAGGTCTGCTGGAATCCGAGCTGTTTGGCCACACGCGTGGCGCCTTCACCGGCGCGGTGCAGAACCGGCAGGGATTGTTCGAGCTGGCCAACGGCGGGACCGTTTTCCTCGATGAAATCGGCGACATGCCGGTCTCGCTTCAGGCAAAGCTTCTGCGCGTTCTGCAGGAACAGCAATTCCATCGGCTCGGAAGTTCCGAACCGGTTCGGGTGGATGTGCGCATCGTCGCGGCCACAAATACCAATCTCGAGCGCGCGATCGCCGAGGGCCGCTTCCGCGAGGATCTTTTCTATCGTCTCAACGTCATTCCGATTCACCTTCCCGCCTTGCGAGAACGCATCGAGGACGTTCCCTTGCTGGCAGCGCATTTCGCCGGGAAGATCTGCCGGGCGGAGGGCATTCCGCTTAAGACGCTGACGCCGCCGGCGATCGCGCGGCTCTGCCGCTATACCTGGCCTGGCAATGTTCGTCAATTGCAGAATGTGATCGAGCGAGCAGTAGTTATCGGCAGCGGCGAGCGGCAGGTTTTTCCCGGGGATATCGAGATTCCCGAGCAGCCGTGCGCGGCCGTTCCTCCGGTGCTGGCCGCGATCGACACCCGGCAGGGCCTCGATTTCGAACGGACCGTAGGTACGTTTGAGCGGACGATCATCGAACAGGTTCTCAAGCAGACCTCGGGAAACAAGACGCGTGCGGCGGAACTCCTGCGGCTGCGCCGAACCACCCTCTCCGCGAAGCTGCGGGCTCTGAGCGCGGCGGCTTGAGTATTTTCGCAATCAACGCAGACCGCTCTGTCGAAGATGCGGCTGGTACGAACACCGGCTCCGGGGGGACTGCACCCCTTGGGTGAGACAAAAGAATAACCGACACTTCGCCGTTGGCTGAAAATCAGTTTACAGCTGAGCGGCGTTGAAAGATGCTGGCAAGTGGCAAGGGAAGCGGAAGCGGGCTCTGCTGGAGAGCAACCCGCCGAGGAATACCTTGCCGGAAACTCATCCGGACGATGAGACAGCGGAGTCGGGTCGATTCCGGCTCCGCTGGTTTGCGGGATCGAAGACATCATCGGATGGATAGATTTCCCCATGCCTTTAAAACTCATCCTGCGGAGCTTTTGTTCCGCTCGCGGCGGAGCCGGTTTCCAGTGCCCGCTCGAATTCGGCGGGCGAGCGGTAGCCGAGCGCGGAGTGCAGCCGCCGCTGGTTGTAGTATTCCTCGATGAAAGCGGCCAGCGAGCCGCGTGCTTCCTCCAGATTGCGGTATTGCCGGCCATCCACCTGTTCCGCCTTCAAGGTCCGCATAAAACTCTCCGCTTTGGCGTTGTCCCACGGCGTGCCGATCCGGCTCATGCTGATGCGGATTCCGGCCGACCGTAACCGCATCGTATATTCCGCGCTGGCGTACTGCACTCCCCGATCGGAATGATGAATCAGTTCGGTGCTCACCTCCCGGCTGGACAGGGCCTGATCCAGCGCATGCAACGCCAGGCTGGACTGCAGATTCTTCTCCACCGCCCAGCCGATTACCCGGCGTGAGTACGCGTCCAGCACGATGGCCGCGTAAATGAACTCCTCGCGCAGCCGAATGTAAGTAATATCCGCCACCCATAACTGATTGATTCCGTTGATCGCTGTCTGGCCAGCCAGGTTCGGATACACGGACAACTCATGACTGCTGTTGGTGGTGGGGGTGAACCTGCGTGCCCGCAACGACAGCAGGTTGTCTTCCCGCATCAGCCGGAGCACCCGCTTGTGATTCACATCCCAGCCCTCCCGTTTCAGCAGGGCCAGAATGCGCCGGTAACCGTAATGCCGGTGATCCAGCGCCAGTTGCTGAATGCGATCGCGCAGGGCCGTATCTCTTTCCAGCGGGTGGTGATCGCTCTCATACCGGTGAAAAGCCGCGCGGCTGACGCCTGCCATCCGGCACATCTCTGTCAGGGAAAGTCTGCCTTGCTGCCGCATCATGGCTTCGATGAGCTGGAAGATGCTGGCGCGCCACTGTCGTAGCTGACCGGGCGCGACCGGTTGACTTGCCGCAAGGCTTGTTTCAAAAAATCGATGGCCATCTGCTGCTGCCCCACCTTCCGCTCCAGCTCCGCGATACGTGCGCCGGCTGCTTCCAGTTCCGTGGCATGCGGCGCCGCAAGCGCCGCCTTTGCCGGAAGTCGCCCACTTTCACTAAAGGGCAATCCCGTTTCCGCGCGGTCCTTCCATTGATACAGTCGGCTCCGCTCCACCCCATATTCACGAGCAAGCGCCGTTACTGATTCACCCTTCGCCATTCGTTCCACGGCGAGGCGCCTGGCCGCCGCCGAAATTCGCCTTAGCTTCCTTTTCATAACCTCAGTTCTCCATTCGCTGCAAAACTGTCGGTTATTTATTTGTCTCGCTTTAGGGGTGCACTGCACTTGTCGCCGGTGTTCTTCCGCCCCCCGCGGCAAAGCCTCGCCGCCGCGCGGTGAAGCCGACCGCTAACCGGTAACGCCGGCGATCTTGTCGCCGGTGAACCTACTGCGCGGTCTCGGAGAACAGCATAACCTTCAGCGTGTGGAAAATGATAAACGTATCAAGCCACAACGCCAGGTTCTTGATGTAGTAAAGGTCGTACTCGAGTTTAATAATCGTATCTTCCAGCGTGTCGCCATATTTGTAATTGATTTGCGCCCAGCCAGTGATCCCCGGTTTTACGCAATGGCGGTAAGTGTAGTAGGGAATCTCTTTGGTCAAAGACTCCACGAATTCCGGCCGTTCGGGCCGCGGCCCCACCAGCGACATTTCCCCGCGCAGCACATTCAGCAGCTGCGGCATTTCGTCCAGACGAAGCCGCCGGAGCCACTTTCCTACCTTCGTCACGCGGGGATCGTCTTTCTTCGCCCATACCGCGCCTGTTTGCGCTTCCGCGTTCGCATGCATCGAACGAAACTTGTAAACGGTAAACGGGGCGCCATTCAGACCCACTCGCACCTGACGGTGGAAAATCGGTCCCGGCGAAGTGAGTTTCACCAGAACCGCCACGATGGCGATCACGGGCAGGAAAATCGGTGTCACGAGCACCGCGACAACAGTCGAGTAGAGCGAGTGCCAGAGAAGGCTCCTCCTTCCCGGGCCGAGCTCGGTCGAGTAAATCAGGCGCGACGGCCGAAACTGCCTCGTCAGAACTCGTCCGAACGTGCTCTCGAAGGTGTCGGTCTCTTCCTCGAAGCGAATTCCCGAAAAGCGTAGTTGCAGCATCTCCGGAATCGGCAGTGCTGCCCGCCGTTCCAGTGTGCCGACCACGACCAGGTCCGGCTTCAGCCTGTTGGCGATCTGCGTCAGATCGTCGGTGCCGCCCAGGATCGCTCCCCCCGGCAGCGCAGGCGTATCGCTGCAGTCATCGATGTAGCCCAGGTTCTTCATTCCCACCTCGGCGTGATCGGCGATCTTCTGTGCGATTTCCTGAATCACCGGCGTCGTCCCGAGAAACAGAACTCGCCGGGTCCCCATGGCCTTGAGGACATATGTGCCATAGAAGAGCCGCCAGACGGGAAGCAGAATCAGGGTGAGAGCGCTGCCGAAGATCATGATCCACTTCGGGACGCCCCACTCCGGCCGCTTCATATAGGTGAACGAGGCCTGAATCAGGAACCCGATTCCCAGCGCCATACAAAGCTGCTGCATCAGCAGGGTCAGGGACGTCACGCGGAAACTCGAATAAAGGTTCTGAAAATAGAGCGAAGCGCCGATACTGATTACAACGATTGCGATCCGCAGAATGCCCGAATCGGTCTGGAAGAAAATAATTGGACTGAAATCGGAGTTGATGAATCCAAACAAGAGGAACGAGGCGCTGGCGTAGCAGAGAAAGAGAACGAGGAACTCCGACAGTACCAGCCCGAGAACGCTGACCGGGATATACACCCTGAAGAGCTGAATCATCTATCTGAGTGAGGTTGCGTCCAGCCGACTATTGTAGCGGACCAGAGCGAAGCGGCATCCGCGGAGGGCGCGCCGCCGGAACATCGTTTGCAGGAACTGGGTTTGGGTGTCATCCGTCTCAAATAATGGAACGCCATCGAGAGCTTCGGCTGGATAGGCAAACGTGCCTGTGTTAGAATTGAAACTCAGGAGTTGTGTGCAGCTGATCGGCTGTTAGCGAGCTTCTGATGTCGGCTTTTGATCGGTGCCCTTCCTAAAACATAGCAAAGAAACAATTTTGAATAACATGAACGGTTTTGGCGTGCTCGTTTTTACACCTGCGGATCTTCAACGGCCGCCGGATTTTCAGGAGCTGGATTTTCAAAAGTTTAATTTTCAAGGGCTGGATTTTCAAGGGAAGGTGACCCGCCATGGCGCATGACGATGACGATCAATTTCTAAGAGAAGCTCCGGTAGGGATCAATTTCGAAGAAGAAGCTACAAAATTCTTCGACCCGGAAGCGGAAGCGGACTTTCTTCATCCTCATCAGCAGCCCGTCGAAGAGTCGATATACACAGACGATCCGGTCCGCGTATATCTGCGGGAAATGGGCGCTGTGCCGTTGCTCACTCGCGAAGGCGAAGTCGACCTGGCGCGCCGCATGGAACGTGGCAAGCTGCGGATGCAGAAAGCGATCAGCCGCTCGGCGCTGGTGCAACTTGCCGTGGTCGAGCTGGCCGAACAGCTTAAAAAAACACCTGACGATCTCGACAATATGGTCGATATCGGCGGCGACATCGAAGAAGGCACGCCGGCGGACGCGAAAAAGCGGGCTGAGATTCGCCAGGTCTTTGTCGATATCCAGAACGCGCATCGAAAGCAATTGCAGCTTCAGGACAAGGTCGAGGCTGCGCCTCCGGCCAACAAACGGGCCCGCAAGAAGCTCGTCATGAAGCTTTACCGGTCGCTCGTCGAGACCTCGCTGGCCATCCGCCGAGTGCCTTGGGTTTCGCTGCGCTGGCGCGATTTCACCCGTGAGATCGAGCGCGCCGTAGAAGAGCTGAACCATCTCGACCGGGAGTTGAAAAAGCTTGAGGGCAAGAATAACGCCGCCCAGCAGCCTCGCATTCGTGAGCTGAAACGCGAAATCAGGAAGCGCGAAGTCAGCGCGGCGGCGACCCTCGAAGAACTTAAGCACACACTGACCGTGATTCGTCACGGTGAGCAGGAAGCCGAGCGCGCCAAGAAAGACCTGGTTGAGGCCAACCTTCGGCTCGTTGTTTCGGTCGCGAAGAAGTATGTAAATCGCGGCCTGCACCTTCTCGATCTCATTCAGGAAGGCAACATCGGCCTGATGCGCGCCGCCGACAAATTCGAATACCGTCGCGGCTACAAGTTTTCGACCTATGCCACCTGGTGGATCCGCCAGGCGATCACGAGAGCGATCGCGGACCAGTCGCGCACCATTCGTATCCCCGTTCATATGAACGAGAGCATGAACAAGTTCCTTCGCGCTTCCCGCGAGCTCGAAAAGGAACTCGGTCGTACCCCGACCAACGAAGAGATCAGCCGCCGGATGGACATTCCGGTCGAGAAGGTCCAGAAGTTGAAGACCATCTCGCGCGATCCGGTGTCGCTCGAAACTCCGGTCGGCCGCGACGGCGAGTCCGCTCTTGGAGATCTGATTGAAGACCGCTGGGTCGGCTCGCCGGTCGACGCGGTGATCGAATCGAACGTTCGGGATGAAACCGCCGGAATTCTGAAAACCCTTTCCCCGAAAGAGGAAAAAGTGATCCGGCTTCGGTTCGGCATCGGATGCGAACGCGAGCACACGCTTGAGGAGATCGGTCAGGAGTTCGACGTTACCCGCGAGCGAATCCGGCAAATCGAAGCCAAAGCGCTCCGGCAATTGCGGGCCCCCGAGCGGGCCAGAAGGCTCCGGGCACTCCTCGCCGCGAGGTAAGTCGATGATCTTCCAGGATCCCGTCGACAAGAGCTGGTGGTACGAGGATCTCGAAGGTAAATTTCACGGGCCCTATTCATCAGAGGCTCGGGCACAGGAGCGGTATCAGGACTACGTGGCCTACGTCGTCACCGTTCCCACACGCCGCTTTGTTTGATTAAGAACGTGTTTGATTAAGAACGTTTGATCCGATCAAACGTTCCTGCATGAAGGTGTTCGCTAACGAACTTCGCCCGCAGAAAGTCGTGCGGGAAGCCGAGTGACACCGCGCTTATGGCATCCAGCCGCGCCATCTGATCGCTGCTGAGCGAGACCTCAAGGGATGCGAGGTTGTCCTGCATCTGAGCCAGCGTGCGCGCGCCGATAATCGGAATGGCGCCTTTCCGAAGCACCCAGCTCAAAGCAACCTGAGCCGGCGTCCGGTCGACTTCGGCCGCAACGGCCTGCACCGTTTCGGCGATATCGAAGTTCCGGTCGCTCAGCTCGACATATTGAACCTGCGCCACCCGCCCTTCCTCAGGCTTTATATTTCGTTTATATTTACCGGACAGCAATCCGCTCCCGAGCGGCGACCAGGCGGTCACGCTGATCCCCAGCTGATTCGCCATCGGAATCAAGTCCCGTTCGGGGGTGCGCTCGATCAGGCTGTATTCGATCTGGAGACCCACAAACGGCGACCAGCCGCGAAGTTCGGCGACCGCGTTGGAATAGGAAACAATCCAGGCCGGCGCGTCGGAGATGCCCACGTAAAGCACCTTCCCGGCGCGGATCAGGTCGTCGAGACCGCGCATCATCTCTTCGGGAGGCGTCAGCTGGTCCCAGGCGTGAACCCAGTAGAGATCCACGTAGTCGACGCCGAGCCGCGACAAACTGCCTTCGAGCGCCTGGATCATGTTCTTGCGATGGTTGCCGCCGGAGTTCGGGTCACCAGGCCTGTTCGAGAACGTGTATTTGGTGGCGATGACAAAGCGCTCGCGCTGGCCCGAAACAAACTCGCCGACCATGCGCTCGCTGTTCCCGTTCATGTAGCCGTCGGCGGTGTCGATAAAGTTCCCGCCCGCGTCGGTATAGGCGTCGAAGACGCGCCGGCTCTCTTGTTTAGGCGCTCCCCACGCCCAGTCGGTCCCAAAAGTCATGGCTCCCAGCGCGATTTCAGAAACGCGGAGCCCGCTCGTGCCGAGGAGTCGAAAGTCCATAGGTCAATTCTAGAAGCAGTGCTATCGAATGATAACCTTTAAGGTTCCTCCCTTATGAACAGCTTTCAAGTGACCCTGCCGGACGGAAGCGTCCAGGACGTTCCTGCAGGGACCAGCGCGCTCGATATCGCGCAAAAAATCAGCCCTCGTCTGGCGGAAGCCGCGATCGTCGCGAAAGTGAACGGCCGCCTCTACGATCTGAAGCGTCCGCTGGAGACCGACGCTACGGTCGAAATCCTAACGCCCAAAAATCCCGAGGCGCTGGAGGTCTACCGGCACTCGACCGCGCACCTGTGCGCCGCGGCTGTGCTCGAGCTCTTTCCCGAGACCAAACTCGGCATCGGCCCTCCCATCGACACCGGCTTTTACTACGATTTCGACCGCTCCGAACCGTTTACCCCGGAGGATCTCGAAAAAATCGAAGCGAAAATGTGGGAGATCCAGCGGCGAAATCTGCCTTACGACCGGCAGCTCATTGCGAAGCCGGAAGGACTCGAGAAGTACCGCAAGATGAACGAGCCGATGAAGGTCGAGCTCATCGAAGAACGCGCGGACGATATCTTCTCCGAGTACACGCTTGGGCCTGCTTTCATCGACTTCTGCCGCGGTCCGCATATTCCGGATACCTCGAAAATCAAGGCGTTCAAGCTGCTGTCGATCGCCGGCGCTTACTGGAAGGGCAACGAGAAAAACAAGCAGCTGCAGCGCATTTACGGCACCGCCTGGTTCACCAAAAAGGAGCTCGACGAATACCTCGCCAGGCTCGAAGAAGCGAAGAAACGCGACCACCGGAAGCTGGGCCAGGAGCTCGATCTTTTCAGCATTCAGGAGCTCGCCGGACCCGGTCTGATCTTCTTTCATCCGAAGGGCGGCCTGATCCGCAAGCAGCTGGAAGACTGGATGCGGGACGCTTACCTGAAGCGTGGCTATTCGCTTGTCTACACCCCGCACATCATGCGCCGGCAGTTGTGGGAAACCTCCGGGCACGCGGGGTTCTATTCCGAAAACATGTTCACGCCGATGGAGTTGGATGACGCCGAATACCAGCTCAAGCCGATGAACTGCCCGGGCCACATTCTGATTTACCGCGATCGCCAGCGCAGCTATCGTGATCTGCCGGTGCGCCTCGGCGAACTCGGCACGGTCTACCGCTATGAGCGATCCGGGACCATGCACGGGCTGATGCGCGTCCGCGGTTTTACGCAGGACGACGCGCATATCTTCTGCACTCCCGAACAGATCGAAGACGAAATCGTCAGCTGCCTCGAATTCGCCGCCGACACCCTTAAGACTTTCGGCTTCACCGACTATAAAGCCGAGATCTCAACCTGGGACGGCGGAGCCAGCGGCAAATACGATGGCGCGGCAGCCGACTGGGAACTCGCCGAAGGCGCCCTCCGCAAAGCCTGCGACCGGCTCGGAATCAAGGCCAATGTTATCCCCGATGAAGCGGCCTTCTACGGGCCCAAGATCGACGTCAAGCTGGTTGACGCGATCGGGCGGCTCTGGCAGCTTTCGACGGTTCAGTTCGACTCGTTCCTGCCGCGTCGCTTCGAGCTGGAATACATCGCCGAAGACGGCAAAAAGCACCGGCCGCTCATGGTGCACCGGGCGTTGTTCGGATCCGTCGAGCGGTTCTTCGGGATCCTGATCGAGCACTACGCCGGCGCGTTTCCGGTGTGGCTGGCTCCTGTTCAGGCGGCCGTGCTTCCGATCACGGACAAGCAGGCGGCGTACGCGCACGAAGTCGCCGAAAAGCTCAAAGCCGCGGGCGTCCGGGTCACCGTTGACGACCGCAGCGAAAAGGTCAATCTCAAGATTCGCGACGCCCAGCTGCAGAAAGTGCCCTGGATGCTGGTGGTCGGCGGCCGCGAAGCGGACGCCGGACAAGTCGCCGTCCGGCATCGGAAGCGCGGAGACCTCGGGCCGATCGGCGTCGAGGAGTTCACGAGCACGATTACGGCTGAGATTGCAGCGCGTTCCTCAGACTGAAGCGGATGACTCGCTTGCGAGTGCGCTCCTCGTCGAGGTCGCGCACGCGCGCTTTCAGCATGTCCTTCAGGTCGATTCGTCCAACGACCTCGCCGTCTTTGACGACGGACATCACGGTCTGACCCGACTCCGCCATGCGGTAAACAACGGCGCGCAGAGGCTCGTCCGGACGCGCGATGAAACCGGGAAGGCGGTCTGCGTCGTCACGCATTACCTCGCGGACGAAGAGGACTTCGAGTGGATCGACCACGTACTCGCGCGTGACATGGTAACCGCGGCGCGCGATCTTCTCGGTCAAAATCGAGCGCTTCATGGTCACCGACGTGAACGCGTGGGAAAGCATGGCCGCGATCAACAGAGGCAGCATCGAGTTGATGTCGTGAGTCAGCTCCAGCGCGAATACGACCGCGGTCAACGGCGAGCCCAGCGTTCCTCCCAGGACGGCCGCCATGCTGATCAAGGGCCAGAATCCCGCGCCCTGGTTGGGCAGAAACATCGCCTCGATGCCGCCTGCCGCGCCTCCGATCATAAGTAGCGGAGCGAGCACGCCCCCGGAGGTTCCCGACCCCAGCGAGAAGACCCAGATCACCGATTTCACAATCAATACGCCCAGAATCAAATTCCGGGGCGTATCACCCTGGAGGATGCGACCGATCACGTCGTATCCAACACCCAACGCCGGCGGAAAGATCAGACCGCCGATACCGATCACGACGCCACCGATTGCCGGCCACCACATCCAGTGGAGTGGGATCTTCTTAAAGAGATCCTCCGTCGCGTAGACGCCGGAACTCAGGACCGAGGACAGAATCCCCGCGAGGATTCCGACCACGGCGCAGCCGATCAGCCCCGTCGCCCCGATCAGCAGATGGTGCGGCGGGGTGGGGAAGATCGGGCCGAGTCCCAAGAGATGCCGCCGCGAGGCTACGGCGGTCGCGCTGGCGAGCGCGACCGGGATGACGCTGCGCGGCTTCCATTCGAACAGCAGAAGCTCGACAGCCAGGAGCACGGCCGCGACCGGCGAATCGAAGGTCGCCGCCATCCCCGCTGCGGAGCCCGCCACGAGCAGGGTCTTGCGCTCGTGATTGGTCAGGTGAAACAACTGCGCGATCATCGATCCGAACGCGCCGCCGGTGACGATGATCGGCCCCTCGGCTCCGAATGGGCCGCCCGAGCCGATGGAAAGCGCCGCCGACAGCGGCTTCAGAATGGCGACTTTCGGTTGTACCTTGCTGCCATTCATCAGGATGGATTCGATAGCTTCCGGAATGCCGTGTCCGCGGATGCGGTCGGAACCGTAACGGGCCATCAACCCGACCAGAAGCGCGCCGACCACCGGCACGAAAATCTCAAACCACCCGAGGTGATTGTTCGCCGGGGACGAAGCGGCAAACGTGAACCGCCCGAAGAAGAACAGGTTCGTGAACAGGGCGATGAGCTTCAGCAGCGCCACCGCCGCGAATGAGGCCACGACGCCGATTACGATCGCGAGCAGCGAGATCGGGATCAGACGGGTTGTGACGGTGAAATCGCCGAGAACTGCCGCGCGATCCTTCAAACCTCAACCCCGGCTCGTGAGAGCACTCCCTGCAGGGCTTCGATCAATGCCGGCCCTGTCTGCGAGATCTCCGCGAGGTGCTCCTCGGAGAGCTTCTCCAGCAGCTTCTCGCCCGGTTTCATCAGCTCGACCACAACCTGCCGCTTGTCGATGTCGCCGGGGCGGCGGCGGATCATGCGCCGCTCTTCCATACGGTCGATCAGTTCCACAGCGGTGTTGTGCCTGATCTGGAGCCTCTCGGCAAGGTAGCCTACTGTCGGCCCATCGCCGTCGCCCGTGAAGCCTCTTACGGCCAGCAGGAGCTGATGCTGTTGCGGTTCGAGGCCCGCTTCGCGCGCGGCCTTTTCGCTGAAATGCAGAAACAGGCGGATCTGATAGCGAAATTCGGCGAGCGCCTGGTAGTGTTGCTTGTCCATCCGAGTTAATTATATCGTATTGCGATATAATTAACTCACCGGCGACAAGATCGCCGGCGTTACCTAGCTCTTTTTGACGGAAATCGTGCCTCGCTGGGAGGTTAGCGTTATCTGCGGACCGTTGCCGCTCTGGCCCTTTATGGTGGCGGAGTGCCCGGAGGTCTGGGCGTCGAGCGGCGAACCGTAGTCGTTGTCCACATCTCCCCGGGCCGTGAAGCCGTTTAACTGAAATGCGGCCTTTTCCGGTACGTTCAAGGTGATGTCGCCATTGCCGGTGCGCGCATCGATCCTCGGCAGCGGGCCGCGGGTCGCGGTAATTGCCAGGTCGCCGCGATTGACGACGAGATCGAGGGATTCGGTAATGTCCGTGGCATCGATATCGCGCGTCCCCGTCTGGAAGCGAACGGGACCCGTCACATTCGACATTTTCAGGTCTCCAAGATCCAACGTGATCGTTCCAGGCACGGCTTCGGCGTGAAACTCGGTTCTTGCAGAGTTGAACTGCAGGGGTTTGGCGATCATGCGGAAGTCGAGGGTTCCGGAGTATTCACCCCTGATGGTCGCCGGCCCGGCGACGTTCTCCAGCTGGATATCGCCCCCGTGCCCCTGTTCGAGATCGAAGGCGGCTCTCAGATCGATGGCATGAACGTCCCCGCTGCGAGAGGAGTCGATGCGGACATTCTGCCCGATGTGATTCAAACGGATGTCGCCGCGCCCGGCGGAGATATCGACCGCGCCATCGATGGTGTCGACGGTCAGATCGCCAGACCGCGCGCGCGATTCGACGCTGACACCTTTTGGCACCGATACATCGAGGTCGGTTGTCACCTGGCTTGTCCCGGCGCCCGGGGACTGGTCCGTTCGGATGAACAACTGGTCGCCCTGCCGCTCGATGTGAACGGCCGTATGAGCTTGCGCCCGGTCGGCGTCGCTGCGGTTAAAGGCGCGGACCGTTTCGTGTCCCGTGATGCGGACTTCGGCGGAATCGTCGCCCTTGAGGGACAGATCGCCGCGGAGATCATCGAGCACGATACGGGTGACGCCTTGGGCCGGTTCACTGACATTGACGTCGTAATCGTAGTCCGTGCCGAAGAAACTGACACCGTCGGTATTGAATCTGCCGAAACGAAAATCGTGATTCCGGTTCACCACGGCGAAGAATATGCAGACCACGATGACCCAGAAGATCCAGGGTCCGCCGCATCGGCCGGGGGGCCGTCACGCCCTGGCCGGCGCGAATCAGGACTTCAATGAGACCGATAACACCGACTCCGATCAGCAGGAACGGCCAGTAATCGCCGATTCGCGAGAGGCTCAGCAAATCGGGCCGGACATTGGAAATCAGAAAGAAAAGGCCGATGAGAACCAGAATCAGCGGCCCGGTGACAGACCTCGATCTCACGGGCGGGCTCCTGGTTCGTCCCACGGCGGCGACTGGGGACCGGGCTCGGGCTGGGCGGACGCGCGTGGAGGATAGCCCCCTCTCCCTCCCCGTGTTCCACCGCCAACGAGGCGGAGCAGACCCGCGACGATAAGCAGGATCGGCCAGCTCTGGCCGAAGTGGAAGTCGGTGAAACGGTCGAAAGCGAAGAGCACGCCGATGGTGATCAGAAGGACAGGGCCGCGAACCGCTCGGACGAGATACGCGCTCTGGTCATTCATTTCGGCGCCTCCGCGCTGTGGCGGGCGGCGTCGCGCGCATTTGCGGAGCCAACTCGGGTATAGAGCATATAAAGGCCGAGCACGATTAAGCCAACCGGCCAGTAGCGGGCGAGAAGGTCGATGCTGATCAGATCGGTCGTGTTGAGCAGCAGAATGAAGCCGAGGGCGATCAGAAGAATGGCTCCGGCGGGAAACCTGCCCTGGGTGGGACGAATATCGAACAGGCTGGAGAACTCCTCAACCGGGGTACCGTAGCGGCGGTTACGGGCCGTGTGGAAGGCTTCGAAGGCCATATAGAAGACCCATGCGCCGATGAGCAGACCGAACAGTACTTCAAAGGGACCGTGAACTGTGTCCGTCAGGCTTACCAGAAGGCCGAAGACAACCGCGTGAATGAGCCCTTTGGCGTACTGCCCGTTGTAGATTGCGCCGACGCCGGGAATGAAGCCGAGGATGAGCGCCAGAACCGGATGTGAGCCCATGTCACGCGGGGGCGGCGGCGGGGACGGCGGCGCCGCGTAGGGCGAGGCAACGGGCGGGGTATAAACGGGACGAGGTTCCGGAGGCACAGGCGGAGCGGCCGCGACCGGCAGATGGTCGGCGCAATAAACCGAAC
This sequence comes from Terriglobia bacterium, assembly GCA_963845785.1. GTDB lineage: Bacteria > Acidobacteriota > Terriglobia > Bryobacterales > Bryobacteraceae > BOG-234. The sequence continues at coordinate 109,828 of CAWJTK010000001.1, forward strand.
CAAGCGCGGGCCGCTGGCACTCCTGGCACATCGCCTTTCCGCATTCGCGGCAAAAGGCAGTGGCGGGTACTTCCGGATGATTGACGCAATTCATGACTATTTCCTCTTCTCGTTTGACTTCTCGTTTGTGGGCAGGGGATCGAGCCGCTTCTGATTCGCCCGGGCGTCGGCCGCCGCTTCGTCTTCCTGACGCTGCTGCTCACTCCATACGGCGATCTCACTCTTGACTTCGTAGACCAGCCGCATGCTGTCGTAGCTCTTTACCGCCCGATCCCAGATGCGATGCGTCCGGTTGTCGAGCGATGTCCATAACCTTACGGGGTTCAGATCCGCGGCCGTAAATGTCGTCGGAGTCACACCGCAACCGCGGGCGAGTATCGTCGCCGACATCAGGGTCAGGACCGCGCCCATTACGAAGCGCGGCCGCAAAACCGGAGCGAATGTCCGGTTGATCCAGCCGATGAAGCCGCGCCCACGCAACTTGAACTCCCAGCCTTCGTTCGTGGCATGGAGGATTTTCGCCAGGAGTACCGGGGGCACTTCCACGTCGGCGGCGCGCTCCATGAAGGCGACGGCGAAGCGGGAATCCTCGGCCAGCGCGGCGCAGGACGGGCAGGATTCGAGATGGCGCAGGAAGGCATCCCGTTCGGCTTCCCTTCCGGGAGCCGCCAGGGTCTCGTCGATCCAGTCGGCGAGCAACACCTCGAACTCTGCGCAACTCAGCATTTCAGTTCCTGGTGCAAGCGTCTGGAGTCATGAGTAAATGAGTCGAGAAGATCGCCGGCGCTACCGGCTGACGTAAAGTTCCGCGCCGAGCAGAAGCTCGGCCGCAGGCCCGAAGGCCTGCCCCACGCCGGCTGCGTTCCTCCAATCTTTAACTGCTCCAATCCACTCATTAAACCCTTACTATCAGACCGCCGCGCGGTATTTCTTCAACAGCCGCGCCAGTTCGGCGCGGCCGCGGTTCAGACGCGATTTTACGGTGCCCTCCGGGATCGCGAGAACCTCGGCGATTTCGCGATACTCCATTTCCTGCAGATCGCGGAGGATGATGGTTTCCCGCAGCTCGGGCGAAAGCTTTCCGAGCGCCGCCTGCAGCAGTTCGCTGGCTTCGCGGCCGGCGATGGCGCTGTCGGGGCGGCTGGGCGACCGGAATTTTTCCTCGGTGCGGCCCTCAACGCCGGGGAGCTGCTCCTCGATCGAATCCGTGATCCGTTCATTTCTGGTACGGCGATAGTGGTCGATCAGCAGGTTTCGCGTCAGACGCGCCAGCCAGGTGGTGAACGACCCTTCGGCGGAGCGGAAGCTGCCGAGCGCCCGGAAGACGCGGAGAAATACTTCCTGTGTCAGATCCTGGGCTTCGGAGTCTTTGCCCGTGAAACGGTAGCAAAGTCCGTAGACGCGACGCGTGTGCAGGCGCAGCAGCTCTTCCCAGGCCGCATCTTCGCCGCTTAGACAGCGCTCAACTATCGTAGAATCAGGATCCAAGCTACCCGCGATCGTGTTAGCCCGGGAAGCGCCCGAAAGATCCCAGATCGCTGCCCCCGCCGCTATTGCCATCTCCCGTTAAACCCTTCCGATAGAAGGAACGAGGCTTTCCCATGATAGGTTCAATCTTTCGGGGAATCCATAGCGGAGAGCGGGGGTTTTGGGGGTGTTGAATCTATTTGGCCACGCATGAACACGAATGGACACGAATAAGAACCTTCAGGCTGCCTTCGCTTGCTGCTTTTGGGGTCTGTAGCGGGTGAAATCGGTTTGATTTTGCCCGGTTCAGTCGGCGGTCTTTGTTGATGGCGCATGGATTTCCGCGGTCGAAAAAACGAGGCCATCTTTGACCGGTTCGCAGGGTAAACCCTTCATCTCATTGAGCTGGATGAGCTTTTTTCCTTTTTGCGAGCCGTGCCGCCTGGAGGGCCTGCAGGGTGGCCGCCTGTCACGGCGGCGTGGATTTCCGCGGCGTTGTTGGAATCTGGCGTTTCGATTTCGTCCGATTTGGCGTCATGGCCGAGGGCGGGGCGCCTTCGGGCGCGAGACTCTCGACCATTGCTGCGGAGAAGGCATCGTGCATGATCCGATCGGCGTCGGTCATGGCGGTTCCTTGCCTTCTTCGGTTCTGGGGCCGCTGGAACGCTGCGCGTTTCGGCGGTTTGCTTCGAGTTGTTTTTGAGAAAGCGGCGCGTTTACACCACGTTTTTCAGGCCTTCCAGCGCTTCCACCACGTGCTGTGTGGCGTTCATTTGGGACGAGAACACGTGGCGCACGACTCCTTCCCGGTCGATCACGAACGTTACGCGTCCGGGGATGAGGCCCAGGGTTTTCTTTACTCCATACAGTTTGCGCACGCGACCGCCTTTATCGCTGAGAAGGGTGAACGGCAGCTTGTATTTGGCAGCAAACCGGCCGTGGGAGTCGACTGAGTCGTCGCTGACGCCGATGATCTCCGCGCCGGCCGCTTCGAATCCCGGGGAATCGTCGCGGAATTTGCAGGCTTCGGCGGTACACCCGCTGGTGTCGTCTTTCGGATAGAAATAAAGAACGACCGGCCGTTGCCCGCGGAACTGGCTGAGGCGCACGATGCGGCCATTCTGATCCGGCAATTCGAAATCGGGCGCGGCGGTTCCTTTGGCGATTTCCGGCATTTATTTTGACGTCAGCACCAGAATGCGGTGCGCCTCGCTGTCCGCAACGTAGAGTTTGCCGCCCGAAAACAGAACGGCATGCGGGCGGGAAAGCTTGCACTCGAGAGGCGACGTTTCCGGGCCATCGCCCATTGTTCCATTCCCGAGAACCGTCGTGATGATTCCGGTCTTCAGGACGATCTTCCGAATCGCGTGACTGTCCGTGTCCGCGACATACAGAATTCCGCCGGGCGCAAGCGAGATACCTTTTGGACCGGCGAGCCTCGCCGCCGGACCGCGCGCGCTGCCGCCGAAGGTCGCGCTCAGCGCGGGTCCGCCGTCGCCTGTGTAGCCGGCCTGCCCGGTACCGGCAATCAGATGATAGATCCGGGTTTTCGCGTCGATTCGGAAAATCCGGTTGCCTTCGCGCAACGCGAGATAGATGTCGCCGTTTGGCGCCTCGACCATCGTTCGGGGGCCGTTCACGGGCGTGCCGCTCACGGGCGCTCCATCCGGCGTGGCGGCGCCTTCGCCCGTTCCCGCCCACGTTTCAATGATTCCGGTATCGAGGTGCAGGCGGCGGATGCGATTGTTCAACAGATCGCAGATCAGGAGCGTACCGTCTTTATCCCGAATCACGCAGTGCGGCTGGCGCAGTTGAGCCTTTGTGGCAGGGCCACCGTCGCCGCTGTAACCGGCCACACCGGTTCCCACGGCGGTCGAGATGATTCCGGTTTTCATGTCGACTTTGCGGATCACGTTGTTGTCGCGCTCGGCGAAATAGAGGTCGCCCCTGCGATCGAAAACGAGCTCGTGCGGGGCGCGGAGGGTCGCCTCAGTCGCCGGGCCTCCGTCGCCGGTGTACCCGGCTTTCCCGTTTCCGGCAATCAGGGTGACGCGTTTCGTCTTGAGGTCGAACCGGCGCACGCGTTGATTGCCAAGATCGCAGAAATAAAGCGCGCCGTCGGGGCCGATCGTCATTCCGTAGGGATTATTGACTTGGGTATCGGAGTATCCCGCGGCGCCCGTACCGAGCACAGTCGTGACGGTGGCTGCCTGCGCCAGCCCAGCCAGCATCGCCAAAGCCCCGCATGAGGAGAGAAGAGCTTTCATCGGGACCACTTTATCGCGGCGTGTCACTCCGTTTGGTAAACAGCTTGGGTAAACAGCGCCGCGATGTACCCTTCGAAACGCCGCGCCGCGTCGGAAGATTAGAAGATTGTAATCCAGGCGGATTTCCCGTTCGGCCGGTTGCATTCTCGCTGCTATACTGCTACCAAGGACGGTTCATTCGTCGGATGGCTCACAAACGCCGCTCTCTCTTTCTGATCCCGCTTCTCGTTTTAGGCTCCGCCGTTATCGGTGGAATGTATGGTCCGCGGATGGGAGTCGCCTCCGCCGCTACTGCTGACGATGACGTCAAAGCCAGCATGAAGGAGTTCACGAAGGTCTACTCGACCGTCGAACAGAACTTCGCCGATCCGGTGAATCCGGACAAAGCCATTTATAAGGGCGCGATCCCGACGATGCTGCGGACGCTCGATCCGCACTCGAATTTCTTCGATCCGAAGGATCTCGAGGCACTCAGAGAAGATCAGCGCGGTCATTATTATGGCGTCGGCATGTCGGTTCAGGGCCGCAATGGCAAGACGATTATTATGGCGCCGTTCGTCGGTTCACCCGCTTACAAGGCAGGGCTGAAACCGGGCGACATCATCACGATGGTGAATGATAAGCCGACCGACAACCTGGATTCGACGAAAGTCGCGGACCTGCTGAAGGGCCCGAAGGGTACGCCGGTTCAGATCACCGTTTCACGAGAGGGTTCCGACAAGCCGCTGGTGTTTAACATCATCCGCGATGAGATCAGCCGCAAGAGCGTGCCCGACGCGTTTCTGCTGAAGCCTGGAATCGGCTACGTGTTCATTGAGCAGTTCAACGAGACGACAAGCCACGAACTGGAAGAGGCGCTCAAGGCGATGGATGAGGGCTCTCTGAAGGGCCTGGTCCTCGATCTGCGCGGCAATCCGGGCGGTCTTTTGAATGAGGCGGTCGCGGTCGGCGATCACTTCCTGCCGAAGGGCGACGTGATCGTTTCGCATAAAGGCCGGGCGTCCGCAGAGCACGTTTACACCGCTCACACGGGCAATCGCGGCATGAATTATCCGATCGTCGTTCTGGTGAATCGTAATTCGGCATCGGCCGCGGAGATTGTTTCCGGCGCCCTGCAGGATCATGACCGGGCCTGGATTCTCGGCGACAACACGTTTGGAAAGGGTCTCGTCCAGACAGTCTATCCGCTGGTGGAAAACACCGGCCTGGCGCTCACGACGGCGAAGTATTACACGCCGAGCGGCCGCCTGATCCAGCGCGACTACTCGAACGTTTCGTTCTTCGACTACTACTACCGCAACAACACCGCGGAACGTAATCCCGCTGACGTAAAGAGCACAGACAGCGGCCGCGTGGTCTACGGTGGCGGCGGTATTTCGCCGGACGAGAAGTACATGCCGCCGAAGCTTGATGGCTTTGAGACCTCACTGCTCGTTAAGTACGAACTGGCGAGTTACACGCAGCACTTCTTCGCGACGCATAAGGAGAAACTGCCGCCCGAATGGAAGGTCGACGTAGCGACGATGGACGATTTCCATAATTTCCTTCTGCAGCAGAAGGTCGACTTCACCGAGTCCGACTATACGAAGGACTACGACTGGATTCGCCGCCTGCTCCAGGCCGAAATCTACAAGACCGCATACAGCGTCGACGAGAGCCGGAAGTACGAGATCAAGACCGATCCCGAAGTTGAGCAGGCTATCGATGCGCTGCCGAAGGCGCAGGCCCTGCTGGACAGCGCTCACAAGATTATCGTCGAGAGGATGCGAAAGTAGTTTTTCTCCTTGTTTGAAAAAAGCGCGCCTGCCAAATCAGCGCAGATCGCCGTACTCGACACCGGCGGTCAATACTGCCACCTGATTGCTCGCAAGGTACGGGAACTCGGAGTTTCTTCGGAAGTATTTCCGAGCGACGTACCGATCGATAAACTGCGGCCCTTCCGAGGCGTGATCATCTCGGGCGGGCCGCACAGCGTTTATGACGATTCGAGCCCTGTCGTCGACCGATCGGTATTGACGGGCGGAGCCCCGGTTCTTGGAATCTGCTACGGACATCACCTGATTTCGCAGTTGCTGGGCGGCGATGTCCGCAAAGGCGACAAAGGCGAATTCGGTCTGGCTGTTCTCGATCTGGTGAATGGCGATTCGCAGATTCTGCACGGCGTATCCGACCATCAGCAAATCTGGATGTCGCATCGCGACGTGGTGAAGACGCCGCCGGCGGGTTTTCGCGTCCTTGCCACGACATCGACTTGCGACACAGCGGTTATCGAAGACGCCGCTCGCAGGCTTTACGGCGTGCAGTTCCACCCGGAGGTCGTTCATACGACCCAGGGCACCCGCATTCTCGAGAATTTTGTTTTCAACATCTGCAGCTGCACGAAGGATTGGAACCCGGGCCAGCGGGTGGCGCTGGTTGAGGACCAGATTCGCGAACGCGTCGGCGACCGCAACGTGTTTTTCTTTGTCAGCGGCGGGGTCGATTCGACCGTTGCCTTTACTCTCTGTCTGCGCGCGTTGGGGCCCGAGCGGGTTCGCGGCGTTTATGTGGATACAGGGCTGATGCGCGAGGGCGAGACGGCATTCGTGGAACGGACCTTTCTCCAGCTGGGCGCGGGCACGGTCGATATCGCGTGCTGCGAAGACGAGTTTGTCACCCCGCTCCAATCCGCCTGCGACCCCGAAGTGAAGCGGCACCTGATTGGAGAGCAGTTTGTCCGGGTGCAGGAGCGGATCATCGAATCGCGGGGTCTGCTGAACGGGCATTTCATTCTGGGACAGGGCACGATCTATCCCGATACGATCGAGTCCGGGGGTGGGGCGTCCGGCGCCGGTTCCAAAGCGGTCACCATCAAGACCCATCACAACCGGGTGCCGGGAATCCAGAAGCTGATGGAATCCGGGCGCATCGTAGAGCCGCTCGCGGACTTTTATAAGGACGAAGTCCGCATGATCGGCGCGCAACTGGGTCTTCCGCCGGAACTGCTTGACCGCCATCCGTTTCCGGGTCCGGGTCTGGCCATTCGCTGTTTGTGTTCGGAGACGGAGGAGCAGGTGACTCACGTGCCCGAAGGCTGGCTGATTCCGGTGCGCTCAGTCGGCGTTCAGGGAGATTCGCGTAGTTACGCGCCGGTCCTGGCGATTGACAGGTTTCCGTCGGGGTCGTACCGCTTGCTGGATGAAGCGACGGAAGTGATCAACCGGACCGCGGGGGTCAATCGAGTGATCGCACGCGTAGCGTCGCGTGAGCCGCTGAAAGATCAGAAGGTGTTTTCGAGCGCGGTAACCAAAGGGAGACTCGCGCTGCTGCGGAGGGCGGATTTCATCGTTCGAGAGCTCACTCATGAGTCGGGTTTCGACTCGAGAGTATGGCAGTTTCCGGTGATTCTGATTCCGATGGGTTGGGGGGAATCCCGCGATTCGGTCGTGCTCCGGCCGATTCAGTCGGTGGATGGAATGACGGCCGATTCGGTAATCATGCCGGAGGAGTTACTTCGCCGCCTTGCGGCGCGCCTGATGAATATCCCGGAAATTGCAGGCATTTTTTATGACCTGACTCACAAACCGCCGGGTACAATAGAGTGGGAATAAGTAATCTTAATGACATCTCAGGATATTTTGACCATCGCAGTAATCCTCTCGATAGCCATTTTCGCCTGGTTGTTTTCCGGCGGTGGGCCGGGAACGCCGAAACGCATCAGGATACCGATTCCCCGAGCCAGCGGAAACTGAACGACTGCGCTATTTTCCGAAACAGGCAATAATGGGTGTTGGACCCGGCCCCGACGCGCCCCTCGTGGCACGCCGGTTACGGCGCCGTTCTGCGCTGCGTGAAGCAACCGTGAGCGAAGCATTTGGAACCTGAGAAAAGCGGTTCGATTTCTGAGATGTCGCCGCCCGCCGATTCCGGGCGGGTTCCCATTCGGGTGCTCGTAGCCAAGCCTGGTCTCGACGGACACGACCGGGGCGCGAAGATTATCGCGAGGGCTCTCCGCGACGCGGGGATGGAAGTCATTTATACTGGATTGCGACAGACCCCGGAGATGATTGTCAACGCCGCCCTGCAGGAAGATGTGCGGGTGATCGGCCTCTCGATCCTCTCCGGCGCGCACAACGCCATAGTACCGAGGGTGCTGGAGCTGATGCGCGAAAAGGATATGGCCGACGTGAAAGTAATCGTCGGCGGCATCATTCCGGACGAAGACGCTCGCGATCTGGAGAAGCAGGGAGTAGCCGCGGTATTCCAGCCGGGAGCTTCGCTTGAGACGATCGTCTCGACGGTCCGGAAGGCTGCGGAGCGTTAGTCGGTTGCATTACCATCCGGCGATTCAGGGCCGGAGGATTACAGGAAGGAGCGCACCACATTGCGCATTTCACGAAGGTGAACATGGACAAGCACCTCAAGATCGCGGTCTTCATCGACTTCGACAATATTGAGATTGGCGTCAAATCGACGCTGCAGCGCGAATTCGATGTTTCGATCGTGCTCGAAGCGTTGAAAGAAAGAGGCGAAATTATCACCAAAATCGCCTACGCGAACTGGGGGAAGCTGGAAAATTCCACGCGACAGCTCTCCGAATACGCGGTGCAAATGGTGCAGCGAGATCCTTCGCCGCGGGGAGACAAGAACGGGGCCGATATCAATCTGGCGCTCGACGCGCTGGAACTCGCGTTCACCCACGACCACATCAATGCCTATGCGATTATCAGCGGGGACAGCGATTTTATTGCCCTGGTCAACAAGCTGAAGCAGTATGACAAGACCGTTTTCGTGGTGGGCGGCAAGGCTTTCACGAGCACGATTCTGCAGAAGAACTGTCACGAGTTCATCAGCTACGAATCGATGCTGGACGACAATCGGTCGTCCCGTTCGCAGCGAGAGCAGCCGCAGATGCAGCCCCAGGCGCAACCGCAGATTGAGCGCGGCCCGATACCCGTGGGGGTCCCACGTGAACAGACCACGCGCGAACAACGGCCGCAGGGCAACAGCGGAGGCAGCCGCCGGCCGCCGGCGCTCGACCTTCATCAGGCGATGCCGCTGGTCGAACGCGCTCTTCAGGTGCTGGAACGGCGGGAGGTGCGCCCGCAGCTGGGTCTGCTGAAATCGACCATGCTGCAACTGGATTCGAGCTTCAGCGAGCGCGCTTATGGCGCTGGATCGTTCACCGATTTTATCGAACGGCTGCGGAAGGCGGATCTGGTTCAGGTGACCGGCGGCGAGGGCCGCTATATGATCCAGCGCAAGCGAACCGGCGCGCCTGAGAAGACGGTCCGGCCGGAAGAGGCGCTGCCCGCGCTTCGCGACGTACTGGAGAATCATCGCCTCGAAATGGAAGAAGGCGTCAGTACGGACGACCTGCTGGGATGGGTTCACGAGGAATCCCCGGAATTCGACTGGAAACAATATGGATTCCAGGAGTTCAGCGAGTTCCTGAATTATGCGCAGGACAAGACTGTCGTTCGCATCGAGCCGGACGAGGAGACGCAGAGCCTGCTGATCTTCCTGGGGGCGGAGTTCCACCCGCCGGCCATTCCAGAGCCCGAGCCGGTTGTTGTGGCGGCGGAACTGGAAGAGGAGATCGAAGAACCGCAACCGGTCGTTCCCGGTCAGCCTACTGCGGGCTCACCTCGGATCAAGAAGGGTACCCGCAAGGCGGCGGGAGGAATGGACGCGGATGGGAACGTCATAGCGCCACCAAAGCGTCCCCGCAAATCCGCTGCCCCGCGAAAACGCCGTTCGCCTTCGCCCGCCGCTTAGTTACCTCCCCCAAAAAAGAGGCGCAGCGAAAGGTTCTTCGCTGCGCCTCATGGTGATTAATCAGGCAGGTGGTTACCGGCGTCCGCCGCCGCCACCGAAGTGCGCTCCGCCTCCGGCAAAATGAGCGCCACCGCCGGCAAAGTGGGCGCCACCGCCGGCAAAGCCTCCGGTCCGCGGCGCGAGAGCAACTCCGCCTCTCGCGGCAAGCCCCGCTCTTGCGGGCAGTCCGCCGCGGCCCGCGTATCCGAATCTACCGTAGCCATACCTTCCAAAACCATACGGCGCGTAGACTACGTACGCAGGCGAAAAGAAGGGATAACCGAACGGGCTATAGAAGAATCCGTCACCGGGAAGCCACGACCAGGCCGTAAAGTAAGGATTCCAGTACCAGCCAGGGCCGGCATAGGGGTCGTATCCCATATAGATGTTCCTCGCGGTCGACGCGTTCGCCTCCGCCAGATAATCGGAACGGACGCTGCTCCAGCGGTAGAGATCGTCTTCGGCTTTGGGATTGAAACTGACTGTCTTCAGGGACGCGTCATCGAGCAAGGCTTCCTTTCCCTTGCCCAGCGTCTTCTCCCGGCCGTTCTCCGTAACCCGGAGCTTGCCGTCGAGCACTTCGATTTTGCCTTGACGGCTGTCAAAGTTGTACAGACCAGGTTTCAGAATTGAAGAGTCGTCTGACCCTTGAATGATATCGATTCGCGAATCCTTAGCCTTCTGATCCACTTCGACCATCGCTTGGCCGTTCACCACGTCGACACGAGGGTTGACAATGTCGAGCGAATCCAATCGAATTTCGCTGTTATCGCCTACCCGCAGAAAAGTTCCCGGCGCCAACAGCACTTCGGCTTTGCCGGTTCCTGTTGCAAGGACCTCATTGGGCGCTACGTGCGCCTTTCCGATCTGTTGCGCGGTGACCGGAGTCCCGTTAATTGAGACCTGCCCTTCGAGGTAATTCACCACGCCTGGAAGGGCTGAACCTGGCGCGTTTGAGCTTGGGTTGTTTGAGCCTGGATTGTTTGAGCCTGGAAATACCGGCTGAGCACTAAGGGCAAAGGAAGCGACTCCAAGGAATCCCGCCAGCACCCGCCCTTTCCGTAACCATTGCCGTTTCATATTTTCTCTTCCCGCTACATTTGATGCGGTCCGGTTCGCGGCGGTTTCGACGCGGAATTTTTGAATCTTTTTAGAATCATTAATTTAGGCTGTTGAATTCCAAAAGGCGGGCGGGATTGAAACCAGTACAGCACGCAACAGCCAACCCTCGTTGCCACCGCTAATGCTAATCGTTTATTTCGAGTTCGGGTTGAGGTAGCTCGTTCTTGTGCGAACGATCAGGTGACCGTGATCCGGAGAGGCAGCCGTGACTTTGATTTTGCGGAGCGGCGCGCCGTTCCCCCGCTCGGGTACGTACCCAATGGTGTAGCGCTTTCGGATATCCTCAGCGATTTTTTTACTCGTAGGAATGATGTCCTCGGCGTTCTGAAGCAGGAAGCATTCACCGCCACTGACGTGCGCGATGCGCCGCAAGACGTCGGGATTGTTATCGGGGTCGTCTTCGTCATAGATGCCGATTGTGTAGACGGTAACGTCCGACGCTTCAATCGCCTGCATCGCCTGCGCCAGAGTACTGGTGCTTGCGGTATCGCCGCCGTCGCTTACCACGATCAGAGTCTTTTTCTCGCGATGAGCGGATTTGATGTCACGGAGGCCAGCTTCGATGGCGTCGTACAGAACCGTCCTTCCGGCAGCCGGATGTTTTATGAGAGCGGTTCGGAGCAGCGCGACATCGTCGGTGAAGGGAACATCTTCGGGCAATCCCGGCATAACGCGATCGTTGAAGTCCAGGACGAAGACTTCGTCCTTTGGATTACTGGCGTCGACGAAGGTGAGCCCTGCCGTGGCGACGTCCTTTCGTTTGTGTCTCATGCTGCCGCTGTCGTCCAGAATCAGACCGACGGCGACCGGAACGTCCATGTTGCTGAACGCGGTGATTTTTTGCGGAACACCATTTTCTTCGACCTTAAACGCTCCTTTCGGGAGATTCGCGGCGTATCCGCCCTTTGCGTCTTTTACGCCCACATCCAGGAGAACGAGATCGACGTTGGTCGAGATCTTGAAGTCAGGCTGATCGGACTGAGAATCCGACTGAAAAAAAGCATGGATCGGAAGTATGGAGAGAGGGATTGCCAGGAGCGCAGGCAGAATGAGGAAATTCCGCCATCGGGTTTTCATATTCCACCCCCTGCCTGGATTATCGCGCGAATGTAAAAAATGGTAAAAACGGCCGCGTGAGGGCGATCACAGACCCCGCACGGAATTTTTACATAAACAGGTCTTTGACCTTGTCCAGGATGCCCTTTTCGTGAGGATCGTTGTTGATCGGCAGCGATTCGGCCAATTGCTCGAATAACTTACGCTGATCGCGGGTTAGTTTGGTGGGAATTTTCACATCGATGTGCACCACCAGGTCGCCGCGCCCTCGCCCCTGAACTTCGGGAACGCCTTTACCTTTGAGACGCAGTTCGGCGCCGCTTTGCGTTCCTTCCGGAATTCGCAGTTCGTGCGGGCCCTCGAGAGTCGGCACGGCGATTTCGTCGCCGAGCACGGCCTGAGCGACGCTGATCGGAACGACGCAATGAAGATCGTTATCGTGCCGCTCGAAAACCGGATGTTCCTTAACCGTGAAGAAGATATACAGGTCACCATTGGGGCCGCCGTTCGCCCCCGGCTGGCCTTCGGCCGGAACCCGCAATCGGTTGCCGTCGGCGATGCCCGCCGGAACGGTAACGCGAAGCCTCTTGCTTACCTGTTTATAGCCCTCGCCCCGGCAGTCGCGGCACGGTTGCTTAACGATCTGGCCGGCGCCGCCGCAACTGGAACAAGTACGGCGCACGGAAAGGAAGCCTTGTGAATAAACCTGCTCGCCACGCCCGTTACAGGCGGGACAGGTAATGCTGCCGCTGCCCGGCTCCGCGCCTTTGCCGTGGCAACGGCCGCACGCTTCCAGCTTGGGAACCTGAATTTCCACGGCCTTGCCGAAAGCCGCCTCTTCAAACGCCAGTGTCAGGTCGTAACGGAGGTCGTCACCTTTGCTCGGTCGTGTTCGGCCGCCGCTGCGCTGCTGGCCGAACATGTCGCCGAACCCGAACACCTGGCCCAGAATGTCGCCCAGATCCATCGAGGAGGGATCGAAGCCGCCAGAGGCCCCGGAAACTCCCTGATGCCCGTATGCGTCGTACGCGGCGCGCTTCTGCGGGTCCGAAAGAACGCTGTACGCCTCGGCCGCTTCTTTGAACTTTTCTTCCGCGGTGTGATCCCCCGGATTGCGATCAGGGTGATATTGCATCGCAAGCTTGCGATATACCACCTTGAGTTCCTGATCGCTTGTGCCGCGGGCGACGCCCAGCACTTCGTAATAATCGCGTTTTGTCACCGGCATGTCTTACTTGGTTCTTTGATTTTGCAATTGGGGCGTGAAATTCAGGGCCGGACCGCAACCTTCACCATGGTCGGGCGCAGGAGCTTGCCCTTGAAACGATAGCCCCTCTGGAATTCACTCAGAATCGTACCATCCGGAGAATCCTCGGTTTCCACGCGCTCAACCGCCTGATGCACATTCGGATCGAACGTCGTTCCCTCGGTGGCGATCGGCTCCAGACCCATCTTCTTCAATGTCTCGTACATGCGGTTGTAGATCATCTCTATGCCGCGCGCATATTCCGGGCCAGCGCCTTCGATTTTCAGGGCTCGCTCGAAATCGTCGAGGATCGGAAGCAGATCGCGCACCATGTCCATGGCGGCGTACTGCAGGTAGTCGGAGCGTTCTTTCTCGGTGCGTTTGCGGAAGTTCTCGAATTCGGCCTGCCGCCGAAGAAGAAGGTCTTTGATTTCGTCACGCTCCGCTTTTGCTCCGTCGCGCTCAGTACGCAATTGATCCACCTGATCGGCCGCAGCGGGCTTGTCCGCCTGCAAATCTTCCGTCTTTGTGTCGTTGTTTTCGAAGTTCACGGCAGTTTCAGATTAACATCGCGCGGCCGAACTCAGGAGTCTGTTCTCATTGCAAGAACTAGGACTGCAGCATCTCGAACGTATGGCCGATCTGCATCACGGATGCGATTACTTTTTCGTATTGCATGCGCATCGGTCCAAGAACCGCCACGCGAGCCTGGAGTCCGGACCGCAGTTCGATCGTTACCCCTATAAGACTCAGATCCCCCATCGCGGGATGCGCGTCGGCCAGACCCACATGAATGCCGATTTGCCCCTGCGAGGACTGGAGAAACCGGTCGAGCAGCGCCACCACGTGCTTCTTTTCTTCCAGGGCGCGGAAAAGCTCGCGCATTCGCTCGCGCGTCAAATGCAGGTCCAGCCCGACCAGGTTGGAGGCTCCGTCCATGGCCAGTTGCGGATCCTGGTCGGCCAGCAGCAATCCCTTCTGATAAAGCAGCGTCAATTGCTGGAGGACTGCGTCGTACATCGCGCGCTCTTCTTCGATGCGGCGCAGCAGTTCGGCTCGCGCTTTACCCAGCGTCCATCCCGCGAAGTTTTCGTTTACGTAATTCCGCAGCCGCATGAGTTCGTCCGGGCTCATGGCCCGGTCCAGCGTCACCACGCGGTTGCGGATCATCCGATCACGCGTCGCCACTACGATCAGGACACGCCGATCGGAGAGGGCCACAAGTTCCAGGTGTTCGAGTTCCTGCGCCGATGCCGGCAGCGCAGCCGCGATGCCCACATTGCGCGTGATCTCCGTCAGGACACGCGAAGCGATCGCAACCCGCTCTTCGAGATTCTCGCCGGACTGCATCTGGTTCAAAATGCGGTCCCGGTCGGCCACTGGTAACGGGCGTGCGGACACTGTTCCGGCGAAGTCCCGAAAGGCCTTGCCTGTGGGAATCCGGCCGGCGGAAGTGTGCGGTTGAGAAAGATACCCGGCATCTGCCAGATCGGCCATGACGTTGCGAATCGTTGCGGGGCTGAGCGAAAGGCTCTGGAAGCGGGAAATCGTCCGCGATCCGACCGGTTCGCCGGTATCGATGTACGCGCGTACGATCGAATGCAGAATCGCCTGTTCTCGGGTAGACAATTCTTTCGCCGGCAACTGCATTCTGAAAAACTCCTTGACCTCTCTTTTAACTATACTGTTATGTATAGAGCTGCAGCAACAACGGGATTCGAGGGCCGGTACCGGATTGCGTTTGCTTTCCTGAATTGCGTATACTTACACATACGTCCTATTGCGCGATAAGGATCCAGACTAGCGATCCGCCGATATTAGTTTTCCAATCCCAAAATAAGCTCCGGAGAGTTCATGGCAGAAATCCACAAGCATAGACATTTGTTCACGTCCGAGTCCGTTACCGAGGGGCATCCTGACAAAGTCGCCGACCATATTTCGGACGCCGTTCTCGACGCCGTTCTGGCGCAGGATCCGAAGGCCCGAGTGGCATGTGAGGTTCTCGTAACGACGGGCATTTGCGTAGTAGCCGGCGAAATCACCACGACCGCCCACATCGATGTACCCTCAATCGCCCGCAAGACGATTGCGGACATCGGGTACACGGATGCGGCGTTTGGTTTCGACGCGAAGACCTGCGGTGTTTTGAATGTCGTGCAGACCCAGTCGCCCGATATCGCCATGGGCGTGGACACCGGCGGCGCCGGCGATCAGGGCCTGATGTTCGGATATGCCTGCGATGAAACGCCGGAATTAATGCCGCTGCCGATCCAGCTGGCTCATCGCCTGGTGGAAAAGCTTTCGCAGGTTCGCCGCTCCGGTGAACTGAAATATCTGCGGCCGGATGGCAAGAGCCAGGTTTCGGTCGAGTACGTTAACGGCAAGCCCAGCCGCATCGACGCAGTCGTAATTTCGACTCAGCACGGCGACGATGTGTCGACCGAGCAGCTTCGGGCTGACGTTCGCAAATTCATCATCGACAAGGTCGTACCGCAGAATCTGGTCGATTCGAATACCAAATATCACATCAACCCGACTGGCCGGTTTGTCATCGGCGGTCCCCACGGCGACACCGGGCTGACCGGGCGCAAGATCATCGTTGACAGCTATGGCGGCATGGGCCGTCACGGCGGCGGCGCGTTCTCGGGCAAGGATCCGACGAAGGTGGATCGCTCGGCGTGCTACATGGCTCGCTATATCGCCAAGAACATCGTTGCCTCCGGCCTCGCGAAGCGCGCTGAAGTGCAACTGGCCTATGCAATCGGCGTGGCCGAGCCGGTATCGGTCATGGTGAACTCTTTCGGCACGGGTACGATTCCCGAAGACGCGATGGAAGATCTCATTCGCGCCAACTTCCCGCTGACCCCGAAGGGGATCATCGATCACCTGAAACTTCGCCGCCCGATCTATCAGAAGACCGCGGCATTCGGCCACTTCGGCCGCAGCGAAGATTCCTTCTCCTGGGAAAAGACGGATAAGGCGGAAGCGCTCAGCAGCGCGGCCCTTAAGGCTGAAGGCGTAGCCCGCTAGGATTCGACTCCAGTCGTTACTGCCCTCATTTGCCGGTGGCGTCTCACAGACGTCCACCGGCATTCATTTTTTATGTGCGCGTGTGGATGTTTCGTGATTGTGGCGATAGTCGCCGTTCTGGCCTATGCCGTTATTCACGGTCTCTGGGTGACTGCGATCGCGGTGCTGCTGATCGCGGCGCTGCTGGGATGGCTTGGCAGAAAGATGTTCGTCTCGGGGCCGCCGGGGAAGACCAATTCTCAGAAATAGCGCGGAGCCATTTCACGCCAGTAGCGGGCGCGATGCGCTTCCCCGCCCCAGATATCGAGGGTATGCGCCACGCCCTTCTCCCAGAGCGACTCGCTCAAACGCCGGTTACTGCCGCCAAAGGCATCGTGCTCGCCGACCGCCAGCGAGATCTGGAGATTCCTCAGTCGGCTGAGAACGTGCGGATCCGACAGGTTGGGAATGAAGTGATTGGGCGTGTGGAAGTAGATGTCGTTGTCGTAATGGCCGTCGAACAGACCGGGAAAGCTTCCCACCGGCTGCGTCAGATCGTATCGGCCGCTGAGCCCGACCACTCTTTGAAACAGCCATGGATTGCGCAGCGAAATATTGACCGCGTGCCAGGCGCCGATGCTGCAACCGTGAGCCGCCAGATTCGGATCGGAATTGACATTCGCGGTGAACGGAACGACCTCATTCAGAATGTATTGCTCATATTCACAATGACGCGCAATGCGTTCTCGGGGAGATTTTCCCCAGGCGTATAAGCTCTCAGAATCCAGACTGTCGACGCAGAATAACTGGATGCGGCCGGATTCGATCTGGTGGCCAAGCGAGGCCACCAGCCCGAAATTCTCGTAATCGTAGAACCGGCCCTGCCGGGTAGGAAAGACAATTACCCTGAGGCCACTGTCTCCAAATACCAGCAGTTCCATTTCACGGTTAAGCCGATGGCTGAACCAGTTGTGATATTCGCGCTTCACCCTGCTTTGATGATATTTGCGCAGGGTTACATTGGTCCGACTGAGTATTGAAGATTTGGTTGCGATAATTCGTTAATACATCCGTCCAGACTCGATAGCCAGCCGCACTGAGATGCAGCCCGTCTTCCAGGAACAGACTGGCGCGCGGCGGTCCACGGCCGTCCAGCATCGCTTCGAATACGGAGATAAAGCAGCCGGTTTTAAACTGGCCAATTTCACGCCGTATGAGATCGTTGGTCCGCCGTATCCGATCGATAATAGCCCACCGCGCCGGAGTCGGTTTGATTGAAATGAAGCCGAATGGAATTCCGGGCAATCGCTTATGGACCTGGTCCGCAAGCGATCGGAAGGACGTGAGGACCTTCTCCGGGCTTTGACGGTCCCCCAATCGTTATCGCCGGCATAGACAACGAGAGAAGCCGGCGCGGCCGGAACCACCAGCCTCTCGAAGAACCAGGCGCAAGCTTCCAGAGTGGAGCCGCCGAAGCCGAGATTCAGGGCGTTGGGCAGAGCCAGATCCGAAGCGAGAGTGCTCCACAGACGAATACTGGAGCTCCCGTAGAATGCAACAGGATGGCGCGGGATCGGGCCGACTTTGATGCGTTCTTCGAGGGTGCGCACCTCGTCTTCGTACCATTGCATGAGTCTTCAATGGTACCCTCACGCCGAGACTGAGCTACTTAAGCTGTGCCGATACCTGTGCCGAGCAGGCCTTAGCGCCGCGAGCGAAGCAGGCAGGTTTCCTTTTTGACGGAGCCGCCGAACGCGCATGTCCGCTGGCGGGGGTGCGCGGAAGTGCCTTCGGACGAGCCGCCGCGACTCCGCCGCCAATCGAAATCAGCGCCTGCGTCGCGTAGGAATCCGGTCCTGAGATATCGAGCGTATTGTCCCCGGCCGCCGCGGTCGAAGGTATGGTGACGTTTAGCTGGTACAACCCCGCAAATCCAGGAGCAAGACCGGTAAAGGAGTACGCAGTAACTGGCGCCAGTACTCCTCCGACGTACACGCTGATCGCGTTTGAGGTCGTACTCAGAGGACTTGAGGGAGCCGCTGAACCATCGGGAACGGTCGGGTATACCGTCCCCAATCCTGAGGCGTAGGCGATGACCGTTTCACCTGGCTGCGCGGGGCTCGATGGGCTCACGAGCGACCCGTCGGCATGTTCCGTGATCGCGTATCCGAGGCCATAATCGCTGGTGAAGACGCCTGGCGTAGTAGCGTTCACCAACTCCGTCACGATATTGGATGCGACTCCATTGTTGATAACCTGGACCTGGGCGAGAGGGAACGTATTTCCCAGGGGCACGACGACATCCAGCTGGCCGGACGAAACGTAGTTTATCGGAACCGGGGTGCCGTTGATCGTAACCTGCACGCCATTCAATATCGTCGGCAACGGCAGAGTCGGCGCGCTGGCTGGACCGGGGGCCAGGTTATTTCCGAAGATCGCGAGATACTCCCCATCGGAGATGCCTGCGGTAAAGGGAGAGTAACTGGCGGCGTTCACGATCCCGGTCGGATTGAGATATACCGAACCGCTCGGTGTAAACGCCGGCGCCTGCAGCGCTACAGTAAGGCCAAGGTAAGGCGCTATTCCCTCGCCGATGCGAACGGCTCCTCCATCCGCGACAACGTACTGTGTCGATGACCCTGTATCGGTGTAGCTTCCACTCACGCCAGGGGTGAATGTATCCCCAAACGTTTCACCGTAAGTTACCCCATCCAGGGTGTCAGACAGGCGTTGGTGCACGAGAATATCTCCGGCGCTGGTGGCATTAAAAGATCCGTAATAGCCATCGATATATGCAATCCCGCTGCTGATCTGAGAGAAATCCTCATCGACGCCGGCCTGATAATAAAGACCTCCGAAATTCTGTGCCCCGGACGTGGTGCGAACCCCTGTGATCATGTCGTAGCCGGTGGGAGATCCGCCAAAGAAGAAATTGCCATCGGGCGAGAAATAGAGAAACTCCTGACCGGAGTAAAACTGCGCATTGGAGTTTGTCGGGAAGTTTACAACTCCGGCTCCGCTGCTGAAGGAGTAAGTCAGATTGGAGAAAGATTGCGAAAGCGTCGCGGTTCCATTGCCGCCTTCATAACCAGTCACTGTCACCCCACCAAGGCTCCCCGCTCCGTTTGGATTCATCTGAAAAAAGACATCTTCGTCGTATAAGGAAGCATTTCCCGGAAAGGGAACGAAACCCGCGACCGTATAGGAGCCGTTGAACGTTGAAGCGGTGGGCAGCGGCGAAGGGACCGGAGCGAGAATCAGCAGGTCGTTATACGCCTGGGTGGTCTCCGTGCTGCTGCCGATGAAAACGCCGTTCGCACCCACCAGCCCATAAACCTGATCTCCAGTCACCGCATTCGTCATAAAACCGAAGCCGCTGGATGAAATCGAGTAGGTTCCGGCGACCGCCGCCGATGTTGAGCATGCCGAAGTGCCGATAAAACACGATAGAGACTCCGTTAAAATGCCGGAGTTCTGGTAATCGTAGGAATCGGCAACGGTCCCGTTGTTGATCGTATAGTTACCGTTCCCGTCGAAAACAATCGTTCCGTAGACGCCTATTCCTTCGCTGATGTCGCCGACGTATCCGCTTGAGTCCGCATTGGAGTCGACGGCATAGATCACGTGCCGGAAATAATAGGTTCCGCTCAGCTTGCTGTCACCGCTGGTATCGAAGGTGGGTCCCTGAGCGGCAAGCGGCCAGAGCGAGGCAACTGAGAAAAACAAAGCCAATTTTGCAGCGCGTATCATCGTGATCTTTTTTATCGTGACTCTTGTCATCGTCAGAATTGTATATGCGCTCATCCGGCCGAAAGTTCCGTCATTCGAGCAAGCGCCTTTCCAGGAACGGTTTGGTAATCACCTGGATCTGGACCCGATAGCGAGAATAGTTTCGAAAGAAGGAGTCTGTTTCTCTCGATCGACAATCCAGCTCTCTACCTTCTCGAACCCGGCATGCTCCAAAAAAGCTCGCAGCTCGACTTCGGAGAAACCGAGCCAGGTATCCGCATAGATTTCCCGGGCTTGCTCAAAACTGTGACGCTTCAAATCGAGAATCACGATCCGACCGCCCGGTTTGAGCAGGCGGTATGAGGCGTCAACTGCCAGCTGAGGATGAAGAGCATGATGGAGGCTCTGGCTGAAAAATGCCAGGTCCAGACTCTGGTCGGCAATGGGCGGAGCCTCCAGATCGCCGAGCCGGTATTCGAGGTTAGACAGGGCATTTTCCTTCGCCAGCTTTGCGCCGAACTCAACCATCTTTGCCGAATTGTCGATAGCGACAACGCGCTCTGCCCGTTGCGCCAGAAGCTGCGAAAACGTGCCTTCGCCCGCGCCCAGGTCCCCGATCACCATCGGTGGCATCAACTGCAGAAGTGTTTCGGCCAGGCCTTTCCAGGACCGCCCTGGCACGTAGTCCCGCCCAAACTTCCCGGCCATTGCGTCGAAGTAGCCGCGGACCTTGTCCCGGCGCTTGTCGAGAACCAGTTGCAGAGCCTTTGTGTCGTCCCCCGCTTCGGGGATTTCGGCTGCGGCGGCATGGAGCAGATCTACAAGTTGCGGGTCTTTCAGCCGATACAAACTGTTCTTGCCCTGTTTGCGGTCCTCTACCAGCCCGGCCTGTTTTAATTGAGCCAGGTGGGCGGAAATGCGGCTCTGGCCGGCGACGAGTATTTCCTGGAGTTCGGCCACTGAAAGCTCTTCTCGCTCGAGCAGCAGAAGCAGTCGCAGCCGATTGGTATCGGCCAGAACGCGGAGAGATTTTAGTATCGAAGCCACAGATGTTAATGGTAATATATCAACGTATCTGGATTTATTGATAGGAGATAAATGAGCACAGCCACTCTACCCGCAGTGGGCGCCGATTATAAGGTCGCCGACATGAAACTGGCCGACTGGGGCCGCAAAGAAATCATGGTTGCCGAGCAGGAAATGCCCGGCCTGATGTCGATCCGCAGGAAGTACGCAAAAACGAAGCCACTGGCCGGCGTCCGCGTGACCGGTTCGCTGCACATGACCATTCAGACCGCGGTCCTGATCGAGACGCTGGTCGACCTCGGCGCCAGCGTTCGCTGGGCGAGCTGCAACATCTTCTCAACGCAGGACCATGCGGCGGCGGCAATCGCGGCGGCAGGCGTCCCGGTGTTCGCGTGGAAGGGTGAGTCTCTCGAAGACTACTGGTGGTGCACCAACCAGGCGCTCACCCATCCGGGCGATCTGGGCCCCGAGCTCATCGTGGACGACGGCGGCGATGCCACTCTCTTCATCCATAAAGGCTATGAGCTGGAAAACGGCAGCGACTGGGTAAACACCGATTCCAGCAATAAAGAAGAGCAGGTCATCAAGGATCTTCTGAAAAAGATCCACGGGCAAGACAAGACTCGTTGGCACAACGTCGTGAAGGACTGGAAGGGCGTCTCCGAGGAAACCACAACCGGCGTTCATCGCCTGTACAAGATGCAGGAAACCGGTTCATTGCTCGTTCCCGCCATCAACGTCAACGATTCGGTCACGAAGTCGAAGTTCGATAACCTCTACGGTTGCCGCGAATCGCTCGCCGACGGGATCAAGCGCGCGACCGACGTTATGGTTGCCGGCAAGGTCTGCGTGGTTTGCGGATACGGCGACGTCGGAAAGGGCAGCGCACATTCGCTCCGTGGTCTTGGCGCCCGTGTCGTTATCACCGAAATCGATCCGATTAACGCTCTTCAGGCCGCGATGGAAGGCTACGAAGTCACCACCGATCGAAGACACGCTCGGCCGCGGCGACATCTACGTCACGACGACCGGCAACCTGGACGTGATCACGCTCGACCACATGCGCCATATGAAGGATCAGGCGATCGTCTGCAACATCGGCCACTTCGACAGCGAAATCCAGGTGGACAAGCTGAACAATTCCGATGCGAAGAAGATCGAAATCAAGCCGCAGGTCGATATGTACACGTTCCCGGCGGGCAACTCGCTGTTCGTTCTGGCCGAAGGCCGCCTCGTGAACCTCGGCTGCGCGACCGGACACCCGAGCTTCGTGATGTCGAACAGCTTCTCCAACCAGACGCTGGCGCAACTCGACCTGTGGGAAAAGAAGGACAGCTATAAGCCCGGGGTATACGTCCTGCCCAAGAAGCTGGATGAAGAAGTGGCGCGGTTACATCTCGAGAAGATCGGCGTGAAGCTCACGACGCTGACGCCGGCACAGGCGGAATACATCGGCGTACCCGTGGAGGGACCGTACAAACCGGATCATTATCGGTATTGATCCGATTGAAATGTGCGGTAGCCGCAGGTTAATCTGGAGGGCGGGATGAACCCCGCCCTCCAGCCCTTTCTCACAGTCGCGTTGCCCATCATTGTCACGCTAGACGTAAATCGTCGTTTCGATGAAGCGACCGACCGGATCGAACGGAAGTTCGACAGCCACGAAGAGCGCATCGTTCGGCTCGAAGAACGAACCTCTCCGATACACCGATAGTCCCCGCTCCGCAGCGATCATAAAGTAAATTGCGAGAGACCGGGCGAACGTTCCGGGCGGCGACTTTGAAATCGATATTCTGACCGGTCCGAGCAGAAGTAACCCGATCCCGATTCGAGTGATATGCTGACCGTAGAAGTGCCGCGAACTGTACAATGGCCAGCGAATCAAAGCCGCGCGTTCTCATTTTCATCGTTGCCTACAACGCTGAGAGAACCATCCGCGAAGTAGTATTCCGAATTCCCCCCAGCCTCTTAAACACTTACGAAGTCGATGTGCTGATCATCGACGATTCTTCGCGCGACGCCACCTTCGAGCAGGGCCATTCGGTCGCAAACGATCCCGCACTGCCGTTCCCGATCACGGTCCTGTTTAATCCCAGGAACCAGGGTTATGGAGGCAACCAGAAGCTCGGATACCACTACGCCCTCCAGCACGACTATGATTTCGTGGCGCTGATTCACGGCGATGGCCAGTATGCTCCCGAATGTCTGCCTGAGTTACTGGAACCACTGCGGAAAGGTGAAGCGGCCGCGGTGTTCGGTTCGCGCATGATGACGCCTTCGGGTGCGCGGCGAGGCGGGATGCCGCTCTACAAGTTCGCGGGAAACAAGATTCTGACCTGGCTCGAAAACAAGCTTCTCCGGACGAGCCTGAGCGAATTTCATTCCGGCTATCGTATTTACTCGACCAGGGCGCTGGCGGCAATTCCCTTCAGCAGGAACTCGAACGACTTCCATTTCGACACCGAGATCATCATTCAGTTGCTGGTCGGGCGCCTGACCATCAAAGAACTGCCGATTCCGACCTACTACGGCGACGAGATTTGTTACGTGAACGGCATGAAGTACGCGTTCAATGTCATCGTGGCCGCCCTGAAAGCCCGTATGCAGGAAGCGGGTCTCTTCTACGACCGCAAGTTCGACTGCGCGCCCGGCGACGCCCTGCCGTACGTTCCCAAGTTCTCTTATCCGAGTCCGCACGTTCTCGCGTTCGAGCGTATCCGCCCCGGCGCCCGCGTTCTCGATATCGGTTGCGCGGGCGGTTATATGGGGGCCTGGTTATCGCAGCAGAAGCGATGCCGCGTCCATGGCATCGACGCGTTTCCGATCGCCCAGCCCGGTTTCGACGAGTTTTATCTCCATGACCTGAACACCGGATTGCCGCGCCTCGATTACGCGGACTACGACAGCGTTCTGATGCTGGACGTGATCGAGCACCTGAACAAGCCGGAGGATTTCCTCGACATCCTAAGAAGCGCGCTCAGCCTGAATCCCTCGGGCGAACTGATGCTCAGCACCGCCAACATAGCGTTTGCCGTTACGCGTTTCATGTTGCTGATCGGCCAGTTCAACTATGGCCCCCGCGGGATTCTCGACCTGACGCATACCCGGCTTTTCACCTTCTCTTCGTTCGAACGGGCGGTCAAGCAGGCCGGCTTCGACATACTCGAAGTGGTGGGAGTTCCCGCGCCCTTCCCGCTCGCGATGGGCGAGAACTTCCTCAGCCGCGCGCTGATAAAAATCAACAAGCTGTTGATTCACGTTTCGCGCGGCTTCTTTTCGTATCAGATGTTCCTGCGGGTGAAGCCCCAACCGTCACTGGAGAGCCTGCTGAAAAACGCTGAGGAACAGTCCGAAAAGCGCGCTCGCGCAATCGATGCGGCGAACGAGGCCGCGCCCATCGGCCGCTGACAGTCGACGCGAGGCGGATGAATTTCAGGCGAACGTTCCTCCTGGACGGCCTCTTACTTCTTTGTCTCGCCTGCTTCCTGATCAAGCCCCTTTTCCGGCTGAAATACCTCGATAACTGGGGGTTGATCGAAAGCACTTTCATCGCGGAAGGCCGGATGCTGGGTGAGCAGCTGCCTCATCCCGGGTGGCAACCGCTCTGGTACTGCGGCACGCGGACGGATTATATCTATCCTGCCGCCCTCGTTTACGGCACGGCTCTGGTTTCGCGCCTGGGGCATGTCGTGCCGGCGCGAGCCTATCATCTTTACACCGCGATCTTCTACGTTCTGGGAATCGTCGCCGTTTACTGGCTGGTGCGGATCGGATCGGCTTCACGCGCCGCCGCATGCCTATCGGCCGTGGCGACGGCCCTGCTGTCGCCATCTTTTCTATTCCTCACCAACATCCGACATGGCAGCGCTCACTGGATTCCTCAACGACTGCATGCCTTGATGGCGTGGGGCGAAGGGCCGCACATCTCGGCGCTCAGCATCCTGCCCGCCGCTCTGGCCGCCACGTTTCTGGCGCTGCGGAAATGGAGGCCAGGCGCGCTCGCAGCGGCCGCGGGCCTTTGCGCCTTTGTGGTCGCGAACAATTTTTATGGCGCGACCGCGCTCGCCTTGTTCTATCCCATCGTTGTCTGGTCTGTATGGATTTCGGAGCGCCGAGTCGGCGTCTTTCTGCGAGCGGCCGCAATCGTGTTGCTCGCGTACGGCTTGTCCGCCTTCTGGCTTACCCCGTCATACATCCAGATCACTCTGCTCAATCTGAAATGGGTTTCGCAAGCGGGAAATTTCCATTCGCTTGCCGTCATGTTGATCGCTGTCGCTCTCTATCTCCTGTTCAGCTGGCGATTCGGCAGCGGAAGGCCGCAGCGCGAATGGTCCGTTTTTGTGATCGGCAGCGTTGTAATCTTCGGCGTCTACGTGCTCGGTTATTTCTATTTCGGACTTCTGACCGCAGGCGATCCGGCACGTCTGGTACCCGAACTCGACCTGGTCCTGATTCTCGGCTGCGTGGAACTGGCTCGCATCTTCTGGAAGCGCCCTCGCCTGCGGACCGGCGTAGCGGTTGTCACCCTGATCGCGTTCACGCCCGCGGTTCGCTACCTCACGCATGCATGGTCGCCTTTTCCGAAAAGCCGCCCTGTTGAGAATGTGTTCGAATATCAGACCGCGAAGTGGGTGCATGATTATCTTCCGGGAGAGCGCGTTCTGCCTTCGGGCTCGATTCGGTTCTGGTTTGACGCGTGGTCCGACAACGCACAGCCAGACGGCGGCTCGATGCAGGGCATGCTGAATCAAATCATTCCAATTGCGATCTTCCAGATCCAGCAGGGACCGCGCGCCGATCTCGCCATACTCTGGCTTCAGGCTCTGGGGACAAGCGCGGTGGTCGTGCCTTCCAAATCCTCTCCCGAGGCTTACCACGATTATTCGTCCCCCGAGAAGTTTCGCGGCGTCACGCCTGTTTTATATGACGACGGGCGCGGCACGCGCATCTACCGGATTCCGCGGATCAATCCGGGTATCGTTCGCATCGTCGACGATGCCCGCATGCGGGAAGTCGGGCCGATTCGAAACGGCGACGATAGAGAATCCCTCATGAAATACGTGAGCGCCGTGGAAGATCCCGCTCAACCGGCCGCGACAATGAAATGGCGGGGTTTCGATGAGGCGGAAATCGAGGCGGCCGCGAAGCCGGGCCAGTCATTGCTGATACAGGAAACCTGGGATCCCGGCTGGCACGCTTACGAAAATGGCCGCGAGCTGCCGGTTCGCCTCGAACCCGTCATGGGATTCATGCTGATAGACCTGCCCGTGGGGGTTCACGCGATTGATCTGCGATTCCGGACCCCGCTCGAAAACCGGGTGGGCGAGGGGCTCTTCGTGCTGAGCGCGCTCGCCGCGGCGAGCCTGGCCGTACTAAGCCTGGCCAAAATCGTCTTTGAATGATTGCAGAAGGAAAAGGATTTAATTTTTAATTTGACTGGTGTACAATCGCCCCATGGCTCGGGCACTCCTTCCAGCAGGCTGCCTTGTCATCCTATCCCTCTACCCTTCCACTGCGTCACCCTTCCAGTCTTCCTTCTCCGCTCCGCCTGCGACGATCGTGCCGCGCGAAGCCCGGGCCGCCGCAATGGAACCGCAGGTGGTCCTGCGCAGCGATTCGTCGCTGGTTGTGATTCCCACCCATGTCACTACCGCGATGGGCGCACCCGTGCTTGATCTTCAGAAAGAAAACTTCCGGGTGCTCGAGGACAGCGTCGAAAAGCCGATCGCGCATTTCGATCAGGATGAAGCTCCGGTGTCGATCGGGCTGATTTTTGATCGGAGCGGCAGTATGCGCTCAAAGATGGACAAAGCGTCCGAGGCTGTTTCGGCGTTCCTCGATACGTCGAACTCCCAGGACGAATTTTTCCTGGTTGAATTCAGTGACCGGGCGAAGCTCACGATTCCTTTCACCTCCGATCCGCGTGAAATTTACGAAGGCGTCAGAAGCACTAAAGCCTTCGGGAGAACATCGTTGCTGGACGCGGTCTACCTTGCTCTGGCGAAGATGAAAAGCGCCCGCTACACGCGGAAAGCGCTTGTCGTGATCTCGGACGGCGGAGACAACTGGAGCCGCCATTCGGTTCGGGAGGTCAGGGAGATATTGCTCGAATCGGACCTGCAACTTTACGCGATGGGAATTTTCGATTCCGACTATTCGCACCAGCGCGATGCGGAAACGCGCAATGGCCCCTCACTCCTGAACGAACTGGCGGTCCTGACCGGAGGGCGGGAGTATCGAGTGGACAATCTCAACGATCTTCCCGCCATCAGCGCGAGGATAGGCAACGAGCTTCGCAGCGAATACCTTCTCTCTTATTATTCGACGGCATCGCGGGACGGCAAGTACCATCACCTCAGCGTAAATCTCGCCGGCACGCATGACATGTCCGCCTTGCGTACCGATTACCGGAAGGGCTACTACTCCACCTCGCGATAAAGAGAGATCCGCCGCGGCTTCACTTGGGCTTCACCAGCGCAATCCGAACGTTACCGGGACAAAGTCCATGTGCGATTCATACATGAACATGTGATCCCATCCGCGAAGAACCTGCCCTGGGAGAGAGCCGTCGACCTTCACGCGCTATAGCGGTGGGGACTGTGCGGGCTTGGGCGGTGGGGCGCTCTTGGCCGGAACCTGAGTCTTGACCGGACTGATCAGAATGTGGGCATTCCGGCCTTCCATGCGGGCCGATCCATCAACAGCGCCGTAGGCGACCAGATCTTCGGCGAAACGGTTCAGCAGCTTCCGTCCGAGATCCGTATGCGCGATCTCGCGGCCTCTGAACTGCACAACGGCCTTCACCCGATTTCCTTCCTGAAGGAACCGGATGGCGTGATTTTTCTTGAAGTCGTAGTCGTGATCGTCGGTATTGGGGCGAAATTTAAGCTCCTTTACCTGAACCACGTGCTGCTTTTTCTTCGCCTCATGCGACTTCTTCTTCATTTCATACTGGTAGTGCCCGTAATCGATCGCTTTTGCCACCGGCGGCACTGCCGTGGGAGACACCACAACCAGATCGAGCCCCAGCTCCTGGGCTCTTCGAAGCGCTGCGGAGGTAGGCATTACTTCAGCAGTGCCGTCGGGAAATACTGCCCGAACTTCTCTGGCACGGATCGATTCGTTTACGTTTTCGCGGCGATTGGGTTTGCGAGGCGGGAAGTTGCGGCCTGGAATCATGCGGGTTTTAGACTATAAGCCATGCTAGTCCAGTCTACTCCGCGTTTATGGCAAAAGTCCACAAGCCGTTGAGATGCGGGTGAAATTCTGCTCCGAAATTGCATCTGCCGCGTTACCCAGCTTCCCCATCATATTGCGAAAGCTCCCCTTACTCTTCCTTTACTCCGGAAAATAGCCTTGCTTTCCGCGGACGTGAAAGTTGTTGCCGCCGCCGACCTCCACCCGAATTGTGCGCCACCTGGCCTGATCCGCCGCGGGAGGCCGGTAGGTCAGCAGGTACATGTGCTTCAGTTCGCCTTGAATGTCCCGAAAGATTCTCTGAATATCGCCCGCCGAGTTCGCTTCGTAACTGATCCCGCCCGTTCGGTCCGAGAGCATCCGCAATTGTTTCCGCAGTTGAGAGCTCCGTCGCGCTTCACCTTCCGCCACAGCGTATATGGGAACGCCGACATCGAGAGCCCGCGTAATCGCCGCGTCTGCCGTAAGCCCGCTCGCGTTGTCGTCGCCATCGGTGAAGAGTACGATGGCCTTCTTGCCTTTTTGCGAGCTGATCTCCCGCGCCGTGGCCGCGATGGCGTCGAATAGCGCGGTTGCCCCCGACGCGCGGGTCCGCAAAACGGCGCGCCGGGCGGCCGCGCGATCGCTGGTGAAATCCTGAAGCGTCACCAGCGCGGAATTGAAACCGAAGATACCCATCGAATCCCCGTCGCGCATCTGATCGAGGAAATTCGATACGGCATTCTTGACGCTGGGAAGAGCGCCCTGCATGCTCCCGGTGGTATCCAATAAAATGGCGCAGGTGACGTCGCCGCTCTCGGCTTCGAAGCTGAAAATCGGTTGCAGACTTCCCTCATCGAGAACGCGGAATTGATCTCGCGGCAACCCGTCCACGTGATTCCCTTTCTGATCGAATACATACGCATAGACTTCAACCAGGCGAACGTCGGATTTGAATTGTGCGGCGGCAACGATTGCGACGATCCCCGCGAGCGCCGCCACTCTGAAGACAGGGGTCATTGGACCGCTTCGAGAGCGGCTTCGACGGTTTTTTCGTCGATCCCGCGGTATGCGGAAAGGGCTCGCGCCCAATCGTACTCGTCCGACATATGCATGGAACGGAAGACAACCTTCGTCACCGGTTCCGAGATCGCCGGAAGGACGGCGGCGGGAAGACCCATCCTGTCCGCCACGGCAGAGAGGTAAAGCTTCATCTCGGCGGTGCGTTCCGCCAGTTCGGACGGAAAAAAGTGCCTCTCATATTCCTCGTAGGGCGCTAAAGGAACCAGATGGGGATGGTTGCATCCATATAACGAGACCAGCACGCCGCCGAGGAGATTCAGACGCGATCCGTCGTTGTACGCGCTGATTTCGCGGAGCGCCGCATCGACCGGCGAATCCCAGCGACGCTCCTTGTACCGATCCATATATCGGCTGCCCAGGAAAAGGAGATCGGAAAGCGTAACGCTGTTCCACACGGCGCTCCAATCCTGCGATCCGATTCCGTTCAACAGCTCCCGCCTGCGCGACAGGGAAAGGATTCCGAGCGTGTCCTCGGAAACGTCCTTTAACAGATCGGGCTGGCCGGCGGCGTAAACGAGCCATTCGCGCGCCATGCGAATCCGGAGGCCCAGCAACCGCTGGTCCTGATCCCGGTATCTCGCCCAGCCGGTTATCCGTGTGGCGCCTGTCTGCTGGGCATAAACCTCCTCGTCCGCGGCGCCTTTTCGAACGCTCAAACCGGCCGCGGTCCCGGCCGAATGAGCGAAATGCGCGAATCCCCCGATGAAGTAACTGCCTGCCTTCTCATTACCGGTTATAAGATCTGATGTCACGAAAGCCGGCTTTACCGATCCCGTCGGATGGAGATCGAACGACTGGTGCTTGCGAAGCAGCAACGGATCATTCCCCGCAAGCACGTCCTCGGGACTCAGGTACGCTCCGTAAACGATTCCCGTCAGTGCAAGCCGAACCTGCGGACCCAGTTCGATCAGGATATCCCTTGCAAGATTCTCCAGATCCCCGGGCTTGTTCTTTTTCGCCAGGGCTTTCTGCTGCAGCTCCGAGGCAAGAGCCTGTAACTTCGCGGGATTGTAACGCTCGATCGCCTGTTTCGGCTTTCCCGTGAGTTGTTCGCTCTTCGGAATCTCCGCCACCGGCAAAGAGGCCGCATCCTTGATAAGTTGCGCGATCAGCGGGGCGATCTGCCCTTTTCCTGACGCGATTGCGCGCAGCGAGTCTTCCATTCGCACCAGCGGCGCGACAGCCGGCGTCTTCTGCAGATTCAATACTCGTCCAAAGGCCACCGCCCGCCGGCGCCCGGGGTCAAGATGGTGCGGGATATCTTTCCATTCGAGATCTACCGATATAGCGTCTCCGAGCACCATCGCCGCGAGGGCCTGGTCCGGATCGATGGTGGAAGCGCCGATCATTTCGCGCACGGAGTCGAGCGATGCCATCGTGAACTCGGCCGCATTCCGGGCTGCGAGAAATTTTGCGCCCGCGGAACGGAAGATGACAGTCGCCTGCTGTTCCGTCGTCCGGCCGGATTCGACTCCAAGGTGGATCAGTTCCACTACCGCGAAAAATTGCCCCATGGCAAGTTCAGCGTCCAGAGCGTCAAGCGAAGTCAACTTCGCCCCCAACGCGAATACATTCCTGAAGTCGGCCGATGTCAGATCCGTGAACCCTGAAAAGTACGGAAAGAAAGACCCGTAGGCCGCTAAATTCTGGGCAAGCAACAGGGCGGATTCCCCGTCCAGAGGATCGCTTCGGTGACTGTCGATATGCGCCACCGCCAGAAAATTGTCGAGTTCGGCTCCCGGTGTTACGCCTACCTTGTATCGTGTCGAAGCAATGCGCAGCAGAATATTGTCTTCGACGTCGGGAGCGACCGCCTTTTGCGCTTTGGCGAGCAACTGTTGCGATTTGTCGGCGGTTTTCGAATTTCCTTTCGCCACCATCCAGACCTGGGCGCCGCCCGGAAAATCGACGCTGCCATCGTCGTTCAGAGGGATGTCGCGCAGGAATTCGGCAAAGGATCCCGTTCTGCCCAATTTGGCGACTCCCGATCGGACTTCTTCCGACTCGGCGAACAGCCGATAGAAAGAAGTGGCGCGCATTACCGAGCGCGTAAAGAAGCGCTGATGGGCCCAGTCGAGCTCGGAAAGAGCGTTGAAAAAGGCGAGCAGTTTCCCATTGTCCTTCTCGAACAATGCCCGTAAAAACGGGATGGGCTGCGTGGGCGTAACTCCGGCCAGAGCCGACCAGACGGGGTCCGCCGCCGGTCCGCCCGGCGTGAGAACTCTTCCACCGCTGACCGCAAGCGCCGAAGAGTAAAACGAGAGGAGCCGCGACAACCTCGAAGCGAGAACCACGGTATTGAAACTGTTGGTCATGGCCGCCGAAGTTTCCCTGTCCAGGTTACTCATACCTGTGTAGAACCGGGCGAGATCCGGCAATTCAAGCAAAGCTTCCGGAAGGCCGCCATTCAGTTTGTCGTATGACACAAGCTGCCGGAGAGTCGCGTCATCCACCCCGAGCAAAGCCCGCTCCCATCGAATCTCGAAGCGGAAACTCCCGCCGGACTGAAAGGCCGATTGCATTGCGCCCTGGTCAATCTCCAGCGCCGACGACAGATCCTGTTTTCCAGACGCATCCTTCTCGTTCGATTCGATGGCGAGTCGTTGTTTGTCGCGGCGAAGCTTCCAGCCAAGAAGGTCGAGCACCGCGCGCGTCCGCTTCTCATTCTTCGCGTCGGCGACTGACAGACTGATCTCGGACTTGTCGCCGGTCCTGACGGCCATTGCGAGAAGCGTCTTCAACTGCGCGAAGTAATTCTCTATCGATTTTCGATAGAGTCGAGTCTGAGCCGTATCATATTCGGGCTCACGAGTCAGAACGGTACGGCAATAGTCGAGAAGAAAACGCTCGGGTGAACTGCCCGAAGGACCTCGCGCGATAAACATCAGCGCGTCGAAGCCGCCCGGAATCCACAAGCTATCGGGCTGCTTTGCCTCCTGCTTCGAATCAATTTTGGATTTTCGGGCTCGATTGGAGTTAAACCACGCCGCGCTTGCGGCATCGCCATCCCTCAGAGAAACCTTCCCGCCTCTGTCGAGCGCAAGTTCGAGATCGGCGGCCTGCCCGCCATTGTTCTCGATGGCCTCGGCCAGACGCCTGTACGCCGCGGAAGCTTTACCTCCGAAGGCGTCACTGACCTCGGCCTGATGTTTCAGGAACTCGATGTCGCTGGTTCCCGGCGCAAACAAATCGAGAGCGTGGCGCGCTTCGTAGACGCGGTCCAGATGTTCGAGCGCCTCTGCCTTCGCCAGCTGCAGGTTCGGAGAATCGGGGGCGTGTTCGAGACCTTGCGCCGCGGCGTCGAGCGCATCGGCGTAGCGCTTCCCACTGAGCAGAATAGCTGTGATGGCCGAATGCGCCGGTTCTCGCCGCGGGTCGATCTGAACCACCGCCCTCCACCGCGCCAGCGCGTCATCGGGCCGGGAAAGCTCTTCATAAATCTGCGCCCATGTGGTCTGAACATCAGCGTCAGCCGGCAAGCTGGGTAGCGCGAGATCCGCATGACGCGAAGCAGAGTTTTTGTCTCCCCTGGCCAGGTACACTCGAATCAGTTGTGCCCGCTGTTCGGTGTGCAAACCCCCGAAGGCGAGGGCCCTTTCCAATGCCTGCGTTTGCCTTTCCGTGTTTCCGGCAGCCCTCGAAATTTCCGCCGCGACGAACCACAGATCCTGCTGATTCGGATCCTGGCTCAAGCTTTCGTCGATCAACGGCCCGGCATCGACGTAGTCGTGAGCTTTGTATCTGATTGTTCCCAGTTCCGCGGAACTGCGCGCGTTTCTGGCGCCAAGCCGTCGCGCCTCGAGAAGACTCTTTTCCGCCGCCGCGAAGTCGTTTCTTTCATACTGAAGATCGCCCAGCGCGCGCCAGAGATTGGCATCGTCGGCCCTCAACTCCACCGCTTCTTCCAGCAGCGCAATTTCCGCCGCGGCGTCCTTTTGCCGCGTTGTGAGCTCGATTCCCAGGCTTATTGCGGTCCAGTCCGACGGATTGATATCAAGGGATTTCTTCAGATCGGCGCGCGCCGCGGTCAGTTCATCTGCGGCGGCATCCTGTCTCGAAACTACCGACCGGATACTTCCAGTCAACACCCGTAATTCGGCAAACTGCGAGATCGGCGGCACTGCGGAGGACGCCGAGGCGACGATTACCGGCGCCATCTCGCCGGCAAGTTCGGGAATTTCGCCGCCGACCGAACCCAGGCGGAAGCCTCGCTGCGGCGGCGGTAAGCCTGCACTAAAACCGACCAGGTTTTCTCCCGAAAGAAGGTTCTCGACGAGTTCCGCGGATTGCTGGAACACGAATCCACCGGTGTATCGGGAAACCATCTGCGCCCCCTCGATAACCGGAATACCATTCGGCTGCCAGAAAAGCAGGCTGCGCTTCTGGGACACGAACTGGCGCGTCAGCCACGCCGCAGCGTATCTGGTGACGTCCGGATCAGCGCCAGCCGTGAAAGCCGGCGGGTTCCCCGCGATCAAGGTGTAACCCCATGCAGACGGAATCGATTCGAGTGCGGCGGCTATCCCCGCAAGCAGTGCGGATCCATCTGGCGGCGCAGGCGTTGCAGGGTCGGACGGCAGCGCCCGCAGAACCGAGCGAATCTCCTGCGCGGAACGAAACGGCCCCGCGATCTCCGGGACGCCGGCCCGAATCAAACAAATCCGGATCGGAATCTTCGAATGCAATCCCTGAAGGACTGCCGCTGTGAACCGCTGAAGAGGCGCCAGATCCTCTGAGGCCAGAAGCTCTGGAGACACAACGATCAGAAGATCGGGAGTCCGCGTCAGTTCGCTGACGCGACCACCAGACGTGGAAGCCGGCGCGGCCCCCATCCGGATCACGACGTCCTGGGCGTGCGCTACCCCTGCCGCGCACATCAGGAATACGGCAACAACCGCGATCAGGGCGCGATGAAGAGGCGGCGCCTTCATGGGCTGTGGCACATGAGTATAGCGCGAAATCCGCCTCTAACCGGCCAGGAAATACTATATCTGCGGCGTCAGGCTCGGAGTGCGCGCCTTACCGCTTCAGTTCTGGCTCAGGATCTGCTTCAACAACGGAATGCTGTCGGCCGGCCGCGAAGTGTCGGGCATCGACTTGATATAGGCGTAGATGTCCCCAAGGTCGGAATCCGGCAGCACCTTCGCCGAGTAGGAGGGCATCATGTTCGGACGCGGCGGATTCCGGACGTATCCGATAAATCCGGCCTGAGTCATTTTCATCGGTACCAGCCGTGCACCGGGGCCGTTTTCTCCGGAAAAGCCATGGCAGCCATAGCAGGTGTTCTTGAGGAACAGATCTTTCCCACGAGTGGCGTTTCCGGCGGGAGTCTGAGCGCTCACTATGCCGAAAACCACAAGCGTCGCGATAACGGGAAGAATTCGCCTGGACAGGGTCTTCATCTTTTTGTCTCCGCAGCTTGAGCTCTAACGCGGTTGCGTGACAACGTCGATCATGGCGGGTTCGCCCTTCTTTACGACTTCAAGAGCTCGTTTGAATGCGGGCGCCAGATCGTCGGGATTGGTAATCGGGCCGTCCCCGTACATCCCATAAGCCTGCGCCATCTTTGCGTAATTGATATCGGGATCCCAGAGCTTGGTTCCGATATGCGCCCGCTCCGATCCCCGATTTCGAATACTCGCGGCCTCTTCGATGAACATCACTTCCTGGTGGTAGCCGCGATTGTTGTGCATGATCGTCAGCAGCGGAATACGGTGATGAGCCGCTGTCCACAAAACGCCGGGAGCGTAATTGAGATCCCCATCGGTTTGAATCGAAACGCTCAACCGGCCGTGCTTCTTATTCGCCAGCGCGGCCCCAACCGCCGCGGGCGCGCCATATCCCATGCCGCCCGCGCCCTGACCGCCGATGTATTGATAGTGCTTATCGAAATTCCACAACTTATTCGGCCAGCTGCTGATGAAGCCCTGCCACGAAACAAGCGACCAGTCGTCATCTTTGATCAAAGGCCACAACTCGGCGCAAAGCCTTGCCAGGCTGACCGGACTCGCATCCCAGCCCGCGGAGGCGAGCTCGATGTTCCGCGCGCGCATCGCTTTGTGTTCGGCCGCGAGTTTCGTTCCGCGCGCCTGCATCGCCCGGAGCCGATCGGGGGTGATGAGCTTTTTGCACTGCTCGATCAGAGCCGGAAGGGTGGCCTCACTGTCCGCCCCGATATCGAGGTCGACCTCGGAATAGTGGCCGAACTCCTGAATGTTCGCCTTATGCGAAAGGTCGTTCGTGGAGATGCTGATGATCTTTGCGTTACGCGTTCGTGCGGCCCGCGCGGCGTTGGACACGTCGTTTACTTCAAGGCACAGAACAACGTCGGATTCGTATTTGTCGCCGCCGTTGCCGGCCAGCGGATGCCGATTGGGAAAGTCCATGCGCTCGCTGGTGCTGACGGGCGCTTGCAGAGTCTCCGCAAGCTCGATCATCAGCTTCATTCCGTCAGGTGTGCGCGCCGCGCGTTCGGACATGATCAGCGGTCTTTCCGCTGCTACAAGCCACTGCGCGGTTTGGGTCACGGCGCCTGCATCGCCC
The DNA here is from genome assembly GCA_963845785.1 of Terriglobia bacterium. Lineage (GTDB taxonomy): Bacteria > Acidobacteriota > Terriglobia > Bryobacterales > Bryobacteraceae > BOG-234. The sequence continues at coordinate 145,348 of CAWJTK010000001.1, forward strand.
TGCGGCGGAGCCGTCCGGCTCAGCTTCGGAATACGGAGACCAGGCGTCGGGTTGGGATGCAACTGCAACTCCGCCCCCATGGTGATGAGTACAGGGCCCATTGGTGGAGTTCGCGCGATATTGTATGCGCGCACGGCGGACTCGGCGAAGTGGCCGAGCGAATACGGCTGATCATCCCACTTCACGAAATCCCGCACCATCGCGCCGATGTCCTGCGCGCTGTGCAGCGACTGAACGCCGCTGCTCCGCTCGGCTCCATCTGCGTGGTCGCCCACGACCATGTAGATCGGCACGCGGTCGGCATAAGCGTTGTAAATTGCCATCGACGCGTGCTGAATGCCAATGGTGCCGTGAATCAACGCCATCATCGGCTTGCCTTCGATTTTGGCGTAGCCATGCGCCATCGCTACCGCCGATTCCTCATGGCAGCAGGTGAGTAACTCCGGCATTTTGTTATCGCCGTAATTGATCAGCGACTCATGCAGTCCCTCGAAAGTGGAGCCCGGGTTGGCCGCGACGTACTCGAGGTCGAGCGTCTTGAGCACGTCGACCATGTAGTCGGATCCGGGGTTCTCCACCAGCCGCGAGGAAACCAGCGCGGGGCGTACGCCCGTGTCGGCCGCCAGCGTCGTGGGATTGGGCCGCGCGGTTTTGGCCTGCGCAATCTCCTGCGCGGCGGCTGGAACAGGTGCTGTAACAAGCGCGCCCGTGCCGGTCACGGCGCCCGAGACAACGCCCGCGGCCGCTCCCTTTAAAAATCCTCTACGGTCAACGGTGTTATTCGTTTTCTTCGCCATATGCCTCACACGCCATTTTTTGGCAACATCCATTACACTACAAAATTTCCCGTTTCTTTAAGACGTGGTCTCCGACACGATCCCCGGCAACGATAAAATGAAATCTATATGAAATTGCTGTACGTCGGCGCCCTGTCCGCGGTCGTGTGTCTTGTGCCCCTCTGTGTGGCGCCCGTGCTCTCCGCACAAAAAGCTGCGGCGGCTGACCAGAAGGTTGCTCCTCCGAGTCAGGCCGAGCCCGCCGGCGAGTCCGACGATCCCACCCGGATCGTCCTCGATGTTACCCGCGTGAATGTGCTCTTCACCGTTACCGACAAGAAGGGCCGCTTCGTCACCGATCTGACGAAAACAGACTTCGATGTGATCGAAAACAAGAAGCCTCAGGTCATCCAGCAGTTCACGGCCGAATCCGACTTGCCGCTTCGTCTCGCCGTCCTCGTCGACACCAGCAACAGTATTCGCGAGCAGTTCCGCTTCGAGCAGCAGGCCGCGATACGTTTCATGCAGAGTGTCATGCGTCCGCGGGAAGACAGGATCATGCTCGTTAGCTTCGACAGCACCGCCGAGCTGGTAAGCGATCTCTCGAATGACATGAAGACGCTGGAGCAAGGGGTGAAGAATATGCGTCCCGGCGGTGGCACCGCTTTATATGACGCTATTTACTTCGCCTGTAAAGAGAAGCTCATGATGGACCAGCCGCGCGACAAGTTCCGCCGGGCGATGGTCGTCATCAGCGACGGTAACGATACCGAGAGCCGTGTTTCACGCGATCAGGCGCTCGAAATGGCGCAACGCGCCGACGTTGTCGTTTACGCTATTTCGACCAACATTACTCGCGATGATAACGATGGGGACAAGGTTCTCCGTTATCTGACGGAGGAAACCGGGGGGCAGGCGTTTTTCCCGTTCAAGATCGAAGATCTCGATCAATCGTTCGAGAATATCGCGAATGAACTGCGTCACCAGTACAACATCTTTTACCGTCCCGAACCTCTGAAGACCGACGGCCTGTTTCACCCGGTGACGGTGAAACCGAAGCGCAAGGATCTGGTCGTCCGCGCTCGCAAGGGTTATTACGCGCCCAAGTTGTAACAGGAACTCTCGTGCACCGGCCGGGTCGCATAGCCGCGTCAAGCTCTTCGGGCTGCCACTTGGACGATTTCTCGCCTCCGTCAAGCTCGTAAAACAGGGGAAACGGCAAAAACCCTGTAACGCGCGCCCCGGCCGGGTGCGCTTTGTGTTCACCATTCCGAGCCTGCCGCCGTTCTCCTTCGACCCGGATTCGCGAGACTGACAACTGCCCTCGCCTGGCGCTTTCCAGCCTAGCAAGTTTTATACCAGCCGTTATTTCGGCGCGGCTGCCGCTGCAGCCGGGTGGTCGACAGTTTCAAACGTCCGGAGCGTATACGGAGCGGCAATCCAGGGCGCGACCAGGCTCTCGTGGCCCTCGTTGTCGATCGCCTTAACGCCGAAGATAATGTCGTCGATGCTGAGACCCGGCAGCGTGTATTCAGTCACTTTTCCGACGTAAATCTGCTGTTCCCAGAAAGGCGCCGTACTCGGACGGAGCACAATGGCATAGCCCGCCAGATCGTCGACCGGAGCGTCCTTCCATCGCAGGACGGCATCGTAGCGCGACTTGCCCCGCGCAACGGTGGGCGTCTTGCGGCCCTTCGCGGAGCCTGTTTGAATTTCGCGCGTGGTCTCCGGCGCAGGCGGCGCCATGGCGAGGCTCGCCAGTGTCGCCCCGTTTACGCGGGCAACGAGCGTGGCATAGTCGGGAGAGCTTTTATCGAACGTGTCATTTGCCGTGTGCTGAATGCCGAGGTTCTCCGCCGCAGAGGTGAACCGCACGGCGGCAAATCCGCTGGCGTTGAACGGGCTGTGGTCTCCACCGCGCGCGAAACGATCCTGGCGGAAGACGGGGTCGGCTTTGAACGCCGGCACATAACGCGCGGCGGTGTCGCGAATGTAACGCGCGAGTTCACGGGACGATGAATCGGCGGGTTCCTCCGAGAACACGCGTACAAGACCGTTTTCGGCATGCCCGTCTCCGGCCACCGAGACGCCCACCACGTCGTTGTTCAGAACGGCTTCGATATGGTCTTTATGTTCCTTCGCTTTCGCGGCGTAAAGGCTGCTGCCCACCAGGCCGATCTCCTCGCCCGCAAAGGCGACAAAGACAATTGTCTTTTCAAACTTGTACTGGCTCATCACACGGGCCAGTTCCATCACCAGCGCAACGCCCGCAGCATTGTCCGTAACCCCTGGAGCGGGCGCTTCGACGGATTTGTCGAAATCGATCACATCGTCCGCAGCCGGTTCTCCGCCTTCCGGAGTGGTCTCGGGTGCGCCCGCTTTACGAACGATGTTGAGCGAGTCATAATGCGCTCCGACAATAAGCCGGTCTGCCGCCTGGGTAGTTCCCGGCAGCACGGCGACTACATTGACCACCTCAACATCGCGAAGAATACGTGTCCCCTGCTTCTTGACCTTATAGGGATCGAAAGAAACCTCGAGGCGCGGGCTGTAGCTGTTGAACTGTTGGGATATCCAAAGCCGCGCCGCTCCGATGCCGCGGTTTTTCTGATCGGGGTTGGAAAAATTGCCGCGAGTTTCGAAGGAAGCGAGCTTCTGCATCGTCGCCGCGATGCGGTCCCGCGAGATCTCGCCGAGCATTTTCTGAATGGCTGGATCAGGGCGGCCGACGGTCTGCGCGGTTAGCGTCGAAGCGGCCAGAATGACTGCAATTAAGGCCTGGCTCATGGCAATGGGCGGCACCCGGCGCCTGGTCACCTGTTCGAACGCGTATGCGAGACCGATCAGACGGGGCTCGGCGCATGCCATCCCGGTGAAGCTTACGCCAAACGGCGAGGGTTTGGGCTGAAAACCTTCGGGAAATCGGCCCGTGAGCCGCCGGAATCATGCCGAACGGCACGATTACCGTTGGATAGCCTGGCCTTGCGGCTATCCCCGCTCCGCTCGCTCCTGGGAACAGCAACGCATCCAGTTGATTCGCTTTCATAACCTCATCGATGCCGTGTGTTGCAGTGAGATCGAGATCCTTCGCACGGTCGGCCTTGTAACGGTCCTGGTCTGCGCTGAGGTCCATTTCGTCCGAAACATCGAGATTCGACTGGCCGTACTTAATGGCTCCGGCCTTCAGGTGAGTGATGTTCCATTCGCGCAGCGCGGTCAGACTCGCTACCGGCGCCGATGGGCCCAGCGAAGTCAGCCATTTATTGAAGTCGCGCTTCATGCCGTACTTGAGAACTACCGAGCAGTTCGCGTCTTCGCCTTTGCCCTCGTCGATTCCCGAGCAGGAGTCCCAATTGAGGAAATTGCGGTCGGGATCTTTCGTCACGACACTCGGAATGTCCGCGGGATCGACGATGATTGCGCCCTGCTGCTTCAGGATCTCAATGGCGTCAGTCATCAATTTCAGTTGTTCCGGATTGGCTCCGCCGCGAGGCGCTTCACCTCCGGGTGGCGTCGCTCTTTCGTAGAAGGAAGCCCGCGGAATACCGATGCGAGCGCCCTTCAACGATCCGGCATCAAGGTAGCGGGTGTAATCGGCGCCAGGCGGCCGCATGCACAACGATGTGGCGGGGTCGTTCGGATCGGGCGCCGCGCCTTCGAGCGCGCCCAGCATGATGGCGGCATCCGCTACGCTCTTAGCCATTGGACCCGGTGTGTCCTGGTCTGCGGTGATCGGGATTACGCCATAGCGGCTGATTCGGCCGACCGTCGGTTTGATGCCCACCAGCATGTTCTGGTTCGACGGGCTAAGGATGGAACCTGATGTCTCGGTTCCGACGTTCGCCGCCCAAAAACTGGCCGTGGTGCCGATGCCCGAACTGGATCCACCGGTGCTGAGAACAGGGCGCCCGTCGAATGTGGCTTCACGCGGGTCCCGCCGGGGATCATAAGGATTCATCCCGTACCCCGCCACCGCATTGTAGTCGGCGGGCATCGGCGAAGGAGCGCCGGCAACCCAGTTAGCCAGTTCCGTCATTCCCGTTTTGGCGATGATGATCGCTCCCGCGTCGCGCAAATTTTTGACCAGGGTCGCTTCATACGGCGGGATGAATCCATCGAACACCAGCGCGCCGCCAGTGGTCGGCATATTGGTGGTCATGATGTTGTCTTTGACCGCGACCGGAATGCCGTGCAGAGGCCCGCGCAGTTTATGTTGCGCCCGCTCCCGGTCGAGCGCGTCAGCCTCTTCCAGAGCCTTCGGATTGACTGTGATGGCGGCATGCAGTTTGTCTTCGTAGAGCGCGAATCGGGTGAGATAGAGGGTCACCAGCTCATGCGACGTAACGCGTCCGCTTTCGAGGGCCGCCTTCATCTCGGGAATCGACGCCTCGACAATGCTGAACGGCGGGAGTGGAACGGGCTCCGCAGGCGGTTTCACATGCGGGGGCTTTGGCTTGTGCGCGGCAACCGCAAGCGCCGCGAAGACGCTCGCGACAACAGATCAGGCGAATCGCACGATTCATGATGGGTCGAATGTCCTCAAGAGCATCGGTTTCAGGATCTGGCAACTCGCATAACATGGCGAAGTCGCGCGCCGGGGAGTGTTTCGGGGAATCCGATTTGTTCAATTCTAGCGGTTCCGACGCCGCGGTTGCGCCCGCAGGTGCTGAAAAAGGTCATTCGAACACCACGCGCTACCCGTCGTGGCTTCCATGGGAGGGCCTGCTGCTGTCAAGCCACCATCTGTTTTTTGGGGGAGATTCTCTACCGGCAGGAGAACGGATGGGATGGACGTTTCGAGGCGCTTGTCGCGCGCATCGCCGCGGATTTTGTGGATAGCTTCGATCGGGAAGGAGAGAGGTACTGATCGGTGAGCGGAATAGAGAATCCGATAGGCGAAGCTGCGGCGCGGAAGAGCCTCGGCAAGGCTGTGGCGCGTTTTTACAAGCGGAAAGACTAGGGTTTCATTGACGAGTCCCCGCACCGGAGCTTTGATAAGGATCTGATCGGCCAGACCCAGAAACTCACGCTGTGATGCGGGACTATTGTTTTTGACGCCGACTTCGGGCCATAAACACCATGCAACCGACGAGCGCGCAAGCGGCGCCGATCGAGCTCATGTCGATCTCAGGAGCCTTCGCACATGCGGGATTTACGGAAGCGCATGGCGGTGTGGAGGGGGTTGGTTTGGCGAGACAGGTAACGGTCGTGGCGAAAACGATAACTGCTACAGCGGCAACTTTTTTCATGTGCGCACATCCTTTTTGGAATTGTAACTTTAAATCAAAGTAATAAACCAGGTATTTTTTTGGGGGGATTACCAGCAGTACTACTTACCGCCCGAGGGGCCAGACGGCCAACATCGCCTTTTAATGACAGCGTGTGCGACGAACGCATCCCATAGATCGCGTCCACGGGCCACTGCTATGGCAAATCACGAAAGGCGAGATCCTCGGCCAATGGTACGGTACCTATAGCCCCAAGAGTTCCGCGATTATCGGGAACCATCCTGGTTTCCAGCGAGGAATCAGCGCGTATTCGCGACGGCAGTGCCAGAACAGGGCGAGCGCCGCCAGAAATCGGAGCGGTTAAAGCCATTCGAATTGCCCAGCGCCGACCATTGAACGAAAACCGCCGAGGTTCGCGGCGTCCAGTATTCAACGTATTGATGGATGGGAGGGGTTGTGGCCTGGCTGAAAGGCGTCGCCGAACCGAAGTTTCGGCGACGCCTGATCAGCCAGACATTGGGACTCAAACCTGAAACACTTACGTTGTAAGCGCTACTATTGGCTCTTTCGCCGGCCTCGCGCCATTAACACCACACAGCCGGCGAGCGCTGAAGCGGTTCCGATCGAATTCATGTCGATCTCGGGCGCTTTTGAACATGAAGTGCATGGGGATGGGACGGCCAGACATGTGATAGTTGTGGCCAAAGCGATAACTGCCATAGCTGCGATCTTTTTCATATTTAATAACTCCTCCGTATTTATAAGCCTGCGTGGATTATAACTTCAAATCAGGTAATTCATTCATTTCAGGGTTACCAGTAGTACCACCTACCACTGCCCAGAACCAAGGCGCTGAGTAGTGCGTTGGTCACAGCATGCGCCGCGAAAGCGTCCCAAAGATTGCCTCGCCGAATCATCGCCACGGCGTATATCACACCGGCAATGGTCGCAACGATCCATCGATCGCGATGGAGGAGCCCAAAGACCACGGAAGACGCGATTACCGCCAGGTAGGACCATCGCCGAAAATCCACCGATTCGAACTGAGGAGAGACGAATCGACGAAGCAGGTAACCACGAAACGCGAGTTCCTCGGCCAATGGTACGGTGCCTACCGCCGCAAGGGTTCTCAGGGAAAGCCAGGACATGCGAGCTGCGGCAGGCATACGTGCGAGACCCGCGCCGATACCGTTATCGGGGTGTGCGCTTCGATCGAAGGCGATCCAGAGGACAAACACCGCGCCCCCCGCGAGCACCGGAAACCAACCGGGTCTCCAGCGGTGAATTGGCGGGTACCACCGACGGCCATACCAAAGCGCGGCAAGGGCGGCAAAGAATCGCAAAGGGTAGAGCCACTCGAATTGCGCCGTGGTAGCGAGAGAAACCATGCCCGCCGCGAGTATGGCCGCAAAGGGAAGAATGAACGGAACCACGGGATTCGGAAGCTTAGGGTGAGACTGCGGTTGAGTCTCCGGTTGGGCCGCCTGAAGCCATCGAATACGGGGAGCCGCGAGGGAAACGCCCAATGCAACGCCACTGAAAGCAATCCAACCCGCCTGCGAATGAAAGCCTCCGATAGCGACTGAGGGAAATCCACGATCGCCAATCAGGATCAGAGCGGCAATGCGCACGGCGTTCAAAGCGAACGTCAGCGCCATCGCAACGGGAATCAGAGTCAGAGCGGCAGGGAAACGGTATTCCCGGCGCGACAGCCACAGGGAAACGATCGTGAAAATCGCGACGAGGCCGAGACCTTCCCAACCGGAGCAGGAGCCGGCGATCTCTACGGCGAACCGGTCGCTGCCGATAATGTGCCGACCCCAATCCGTGAAAACGACCGAAACGAGCGGCTGCAGGATCCTGGCCACGAGCCAGAACGTAACGTCTACTCCGAACGTCGCGGCGTCAGAAGTCCAGACTTTCCACATCGCCGGTTCGAGCGCAAGGGCCAATGAAGCCGTTACCGCCGAGTAAATCCACAAAGCGCCGGTAGCGAGGAAGAGGTAGCGCCAGACATCCCGCGGGAAGAAGGCAATTCCGGCAAAGAAAAGAGCGCTTATGCCGGCGCAAAGCCAGATCCCGGTCAGGATCAATCGGTATTCGGCAGGAAAGACTTTTGCGACGGGATTTGAAGCAGCCGCCAGGAAAACTGCCAGGGCGCTGAAGTGGAACGAGATGTAGCGCCAGGAAACAGACGTGACAGCGGGGCTGTCGAGAATAGTGCGAAGACGGGATCTTATTTTCGGGAAGCCAGAAACCAGGAAAGCCAGAACGAAGGTGACGCACCATCGAGCTGCCAGATTGCGAGTGTCTTCGCGAACGTGGAGCTGATGGTAGAGAACAACTTCCAACACCAGCAGCAACGCGAATGCGACAAAGCGGGAGCGCCAGCGGGTCGACGGCGATTCCGGCAGGCTCCTCGACAAACCCGCGGGCAAGCTTCTAAATGTGTAAATCGCGGAATGACGTTGTTGCGCAAGCAATCGGTAGGTTACCTGGTGATTTAGTGAGCCGCCAGCACGATGATAGGGGGCTCAACAAAACCGAATCAAGTGGAATAGTTCCGTTACCTGCCCCAAATACCGGTTTGGACCCATCCATTCGGGCGATGTGGATGCCGTCCGTTACAGGCCATGATCGAAGCATGGAACAAGTACTCAGCAGTTTTTCGGATCGCGTGGCTGATCTGGTGGAGCGCGCCGGGCAGTCCGCGGTCGGCATCGAAGCGCGGCATCGCATGGGTTCAAGCGGATTTCTGTGGAAACCCGACGTGATTGTCACGGCGGACCATGCGGTTCGGCGCGACGAGGAAATCCCGGTTATCCTTCCGGACGGCAAGCGCGTCTCGGCGGAAGTCGCCGGGCGCGATCCTGGTACCGACATTGCCGTTCTCCGAGTCAGTGGAGCGACGGCTCCCGCATTCACGAATTCACCCGTCTTACGCGCAGGCGAAATCGTGGTTGCGGTTGGGCGCTATGAACCAGGCGTTCTGGCGGCCATGGGAATTGTAAGCACCGCCGGTGGGGCCTGGAAAACCTGGCGCGGCGGCGAACTCGATGCGCTGCTACGGCTGGACGTCGGGGCGTATCCGCGGTCGTCAGGTAGTGCGGTGATCGACTCGCAAGGCCGATTCGCCGGTATGCTGACGACCGGACTCACCCGCACCGCGCCGGTCGCGATCCCGGCCGCAACCATCGATCGGGTTGCCGCGGAACTGCTCGCGCATGGGCGGGTGGCGCGCGGTTACCTCGGCGTCGGATTGCAACCGATCATGCTTCCCGCCGCTTTCGCCGCGTCGCTCGAGCGCGATCAGCGCACGGCCGCTATGGTGTTGAGCGTCGAACCGGACGGTCCGGCGGAAAAAGGCGGCATTCTGCTGGGTGACATTCTCATCGAAATCGGAGGCCATCCGATCGGCGATACCGACGATGTGCAGACGGCGCTGCGCGGTTCCATCGGGAAGGAGTTGCCGGTGGTTGTCCTTCGTGGAGGCGTTCGCGCCGAACTTCAGGTCAGGCCGGGCGAACGGAGAAACTAATGGGCATCGGGGAGACCGGTGAAAAGCTCCGCCGCTCGACCGTGCAGGTTTGGAACGGCGGTGGTCCGTCGCGATCGCGTTCCTCGGGATCGGGCGTGATCTGGGACTCCTCGGGGGCCATTGTCACGAACGCGCATGTGGTTCGTTCGGGTGACATTACGGTCGAACTCTGGGATGGACGCACGGCTCCGGCTCGCCTCGACCGGCGCGACGACTGGCGAGATCTTGCGATTCTGCGGATCGAAACGGACCGGCTCGATCCCGGGGCGTTCGGGGATTCGAGCCGTGTCCGCGCGGGGGAGCTCGTGATTGCGGTCGGTAACCCGATGGGGTTTACGGGCGCGTTAAGCACAGGCATCGTCCATGGGGTTGGCCCGGTTCCGGGCATGGGTGGGCAGCCGTTCATTCAGACCACCGTTCGGCTGGCGCCGGGCAACTCGGGCGGACCGCTCGCGGATGCTGCTGGCAATGTCATTGGAATTAACGCGGCGATTGTGTCCGGAGGCCTCGGCCTGGCGGTTCCTGTTAACGCCGTACGGCGGCTGCTGACCGCCGGTCCGCCGGCTGAACTGGGTGTCGTGGTTCGCGCGGTGCGAATCCCCAGGTGGAACGGAGGCATCGCACTATTAGTCCTGAATGTCGCAGCGGGGAGCGCTGCCGATTACGTCTCACTGAGGCAGGGCGATCTGCTTGTGGGCGCCGAGGGCAGGAGTTTCGAGTCGGCGGAAGATCTTCGGGAAGTCCTTGATCGAAGCACGGGGCGATCGGTGACCATTCAGTTTTTGCGCGGCGGACAGACGAAGAAGCGAGAGGTTACGATACGTCTCACACACAGAGCGGCGGCTTGAACGGTGCGGCGGAGGAGAAGATCCGCGTGCTGGTCGTCGGCGAATCGCCGATCGTGCGTGCGGGTCTCGAAGCCGCCATCGCTGAGTCGGAACACTTCGAAGTGGTCGGGACGAGCAATGCGGCTGGATCCGCCGCCTTGTTTGAATCCACGGAAGCGGCGGCCGTTCTCATGGAGCGTGGCGCGTTCCATTCGTGGATGCCGGGCGAGCCGGCTGGTGAATCGGGAGGCGGTCCGAAGCTGCCTTCGGTGGCGTTGACGCCGCGTGAGATCGAAGTGCTGCGGCTTCTGGCCGATGGCACGAGCAACAAGATGATCGCCCACAAGCTGGGGATTTCAGATCATACGGTCAAGTTCCACGTCACATCCATTCTGACGAAATTGAATGCCGGGAGCCGCACCGAGGCGGTGACACTGGGCGTGCGCATGGGCCTCGTTTATCTCTAACACGCGGCTGGTGGCCGAGAACCACCGAAGAGCCACGCCGCGCGCCTACCCGAATCAGCTAAGTTATTCATTCCACGGCGATTGCTTTTTGGCACACCGGCTGCCTTCCCTACGAGCGTAAGGAGGAAACGGAAATGAAAACAAAACTGATTGCGGGATTGCTGCTGGCGGGAAGCTCCCTGTTCGCCGCCCCGAGAGTTGCTGTCGGAATTGGAGTCGGGTTCGGCGCGCCGGCATATGTTGCGCCCGCACCGGCGGCTTACTATGCGGCTCCCGCGCCGGTCTATCCTGCGCCCGGTCCGGGATACACATGGACTGCCGGTTATTGGTACGGTGTCGGCCCGCATCGCGTCTGGCGGCCAGGTTACTGGGTTGCGCCCCGCGGCCGTTACTACTACGGGCATGAACGCTTTCGCCGCTGACCGGGAAACGGAGTGAGTCGGAGGCTCACTCCGTTTTCGCGCGCTTACTCAAATTTCTCGTCCGCCGAGGGTCCATACATGCCTGGAAATTCGATGTCATTCAATCGAAGATAGACACCGAGTTGCGCGCGATGGTGGACCAGGTGATTCATAATCGTGCTGCGCATGACACCCGATCGCGGCGATGCCATGATCGTCTTCCCGGCGTATTTGAAGGTCCAGATCTTCTTCCAGTCTTCGTCGGTGGCGGGCTCAATCCGCGTCCGTGCGGCTGCTACATTGTCATCGAATTTCTTCAATAACTCCGCTTGCGAAGTGGCGAATTCCGGCTTGAAATCGGGTTGCAGTTCCAGAACTTCCTGGTCGAGAGTGTAGGTGGTCCATCCGGGCAACTCCGCGACGTGTGTGGCGAGCCGGCCCATCGTCATGGACTTCGGATGCGGTTGGTAATCGAACTTTCCGTCGGGCACGAGCGCGAGCAGTTTCCGGGTGTTCTTCATTTCTTCATCGAATTCGGGCAAGAGTGTTTCGCTGAACGGCATTTTGTCTCTCCTCAAGCAAACAATAACCGCAATTGCGGACAGATTCGGTCCGCAGTGAATGGCAGACTAAGAGAAGAAATGCTGGACACTTCAGCCCGATTGCTGCGATTGCTGTCATTGTTCCAGGCGCAGCGCTATTGGACCGGGGCGGAGCTCTCCGGGCGGCTGGAAGTTACGCCGCGCACGCTGCGGCGCGATGTCGACCGTCTGCGAAGCCTGGGTTATCCGGTCAATTCAACTCCCGGCGCCGCTGGTGGTTATCAACTCGGAGCGGGCGCAACCTTGCCGCCCCTGCTGCTTGATGACGACGAAGCGGTTGCCGTCGCGGTTGGTTTGCGTACGGCCGCGAGCGGCACGGTAACCGGGATCGAAGAGGCCTCCGTGCGAGCGCTGGCCAAGCTCGAGCAGGTATTGCCCTCACGATTGCGCCGTCGCGTTACGGCGCTGCATGCGTTTATTGTGCCGCTGGGGAATCGGGGGCCCACGGTCGATGCGGAAATGCTTTCCTCGATTGCAGGCGCCTGCCGCGACTGCGAGAAGATGCGGTTCCGATATAACGCTCGCAACGGAGCGCTGAGCACGCGCGAGGTAGAGCCTCATCGTCTGGTTCATACCGGAAGACGCTGGTATCTGGCCGCGTGGGACCTCGCGCGAGGAGACTGGCGGACGTTTCGCATCGATCGGATTGACGGGAAACTTTCGACGGGCTCGCGATTCGTCCCGCGTGAGCCACCTGAAGGCGATTTCGCCGCTTATGTCTCGCGGAGCGTGGCTTACACGCCTTATCCTTACCGGGCTCGCGTCACGCTGCATGCGACGGTTGAAGCGGCGATTGAGCGAGTGCCGCCGGGGATCGCAACGTTCGAAGCGGTCACGCCGGACACTTGTGTGATGCATCTCGGGGCGGGTTCGCTCGACAGTTTATCGGTATATCTCGCGCTGATCGGGTTTGAGTTTGAAGTTCATGAGCCGCCGGAGCTGATCGAGCGGGTGCGCTGGTTGGCAGCGCGATTCGGTAATGCCTGCAAATTTGCTGGCGATAAGATCGCCGGCGGCACCGACTCGCGAGAGACAGGTTAACGAGCGCCCAAGCGGAATAGCCCTGACAAATGCGCGACCCGATCTCGGCGGCACGACGAAAACAGACCCGGCCCCTGCTCTCGTTGCGCGTTAGACGAAAGATCGGTCAAAGGAGAAGAAGGAAATGCCGCACGGCCTGCTCGCGGGGTGCAGCATCTGCGAACTCAATCCCATGCGCAGTCAGATCTTCACGATCCATATGGACTCACTCTCAATAAGAGACCGCGTGGCCCTCAGCCTGTTGGCGGTCGTCGCCCGGGAGAAACCGGACGAGAACATCAGGGCATTTCGCGAATACTGTAGAATTCGCTCCCTCCCGGCAGCGGCTCGGAATCCGATCTCGGCCGGCGGAAGATACCAAGAGCGGGAAACCGGCGTTGAAAATGCTCTAACGTTCGCTATGCGGTCAAAGCTCTCGCGGATGGCAAGGCCATCATCGCAGAACCTCCCGAGGCGTGATTTTTGCCTGGCGTTCAATGCGAACGAGCCGACCCGGGGCCTCAGTTTGCAAATCAAACCCAAATTGACGTGCTTCGTGGCAATCGACCGCCTGAGTTTTTAAGTTTCAACCTGCTTTGGCCCGACGGGCCACCCCTGCGGATGAAAATGGGTGACCGGCGCGGGGCGGTTGGTGGTCCGAGCCCGGTACGGGCCGCGAACCCGTTATTCAAAGATGTCAAAGAACTGTAAGCTGGCTCTCCGAACACCTTGCGGCGAGGAAGATCAGCTTTTGTGGTGCACCTCGAAAAGTATCTTCGAGGCAAATATCTGTGGACCGAATCCGCAACCCCTTTTGGCGAGGCGGACCTTTCCGTTGTTTTGATAAATAGACCGGCGGCAAGACCGCCGACGCTACGTTATGCCGCGGCGGAGAGGACGGCGGGAGCGTTCGGGCCGCAACAGCGTTTGTATTTGGCTCCGGATCCGCAGGGGCATGGCGCGCCGCGCGGGATGGGCGCGGATTCGGCCGCGACGGGTAAGGTTTTCGCTGCTGGCGGCAGGGGTGCATAGATCGCTTCGGTTACTGCTGTGGCCATTTCGGTCTCTTCGAGTTTGTGAAGGAGCAACTGACGGCGGAGGTCGCTCTTGAGGATCGGCGCCATGTCTTTGCAACTGGCGAGGCCGAGCGTAGAGACGTCGAAGTCTTCCGGGACGGTCTCGTTGCGGATCTGACGCTCGGTCTGGAGGCGGCGGAGTTCGGCGGTGGCTCGCTGAAAGTGGCGCAGGGCCTGGGTGCGGGCACGGTCGATCGAGTTCTGCGCGTCAGCTTTACCTTCACCTGGAAATTCGATCGCGGATTCGGCTTCCGTACAGCGGCGAAGGCGCCAGGCGGCGTGAACGATCTCGGCGGCGAGGGTGGTTTCCATGGCGCCTTCGGGAGCGAGATCCTGCTGGAAGCCTTCGCAGAAAAGGTGATAGATGGGTTCTTCTTCGGGGCGAACGACGTCGCCGGTGGAATAGATGCCGAAGATGGCGGCGTTGCGGGACACGCGCGCTTTGCCTTCGACGGTCCTGGGACCCGTTGAGGACTGGGCGTTGCGCCGGTTGGCGGTGATCTGGGCTTCTGTGGCCATAGGTTTTGATCTGTCTCCGCGCTCAGCATAGCTGGCGATATTGGGGATGCGGTGGGGCGGCGGAGGTAAGGTGTTGAAATTATTGACGAAAAAAATGTGGATTCGTTGAGAACGACTTGCAGAACTCAGGGGAAATGGCCTTGACAGAGCAAAGCCTGTTATGCCGGGGCTGTGCATAAAGCGCGGAGAGGGATATTTCATGATTTGCGGCTTATTGGAGGCGGTAAAGAGCCTTTCCCGGCCAAAGGGAGGCATGCCTCTTCGCGGCCTGCCCGGAAGGCCTTTTCATTCTGCTTTTTTTCGGGCGGAAAGATGAAGGGTTTTTAACCGGGGGCGCTCAGTCGCAGCCACTGGTCCACCGTCAGGGCCAGAACCCCGAACATCAGATGCGCCATGACCTTCGCCGCGCCCCGCACCCGGATCTGACTGGCGCCGAATTCATCCTTGAGCCGCGCATTTACACGTTCGCTCATCGTCCTCGTCTTAAAGCGTTCCTGCTCCGCCCAGGTCAGTTGGGGCGTCGGCGTGTCCGGAAACACTTTCTGCATTTTCGAGGGCTTCTTCGTGCCTCGCCTTGCATGCACCGCAATGATCGGCACATGATTGAGTTGACGGCTGTGCTCGTGAATCGATGCCGCGTCATAAGCTGAGTCCATCAGTTCATAAAGGTGGACTACCCGCGATGAAGTCAAGGTCATCAGCGGTATGGCTACCTGCGAATCGTGTACGCTGGCGCTGGTCAGAATCGCGCTGATGGGAAGTTGTCCGTCGGCCACATCCAGATGTAATTTATAGCCCCGCCAGTATTGTTCGTTCCCCTGACTGTTCTTCTTCGCGCCTATGTCGCACTGCCGGGGCAACTCATTCAGCATGCGCTCTAACTTCTGGTGGCGCTGGCGTTGCATGCGTGTCCCGCGATCCGCCGCTTTGGCTTGGGCGAAACTCCCCGGGGATCTCTGCGGCCGCACCGCCTTGCCTTTCTTCGCTTTCTTCGCTTTCTTCTTCTTTTCCCCTGCCTCCTCCTTTGCCTCCTGTCTTTTTGCCTCCTGTCTTGCGGCTTTCTGTTCGGCCGTCTCCGGAAAGCGCTCGCGCACCGCAATGGCGGTCGAATCGCGCGCGATGTGGCCGATCAGACGCTCTTTCTGTGTCGCGGCGATCACGGCTTCATGCAATTGCTGCGGCAACTCGGTTTGCGCGAACTCTTCGAATGCGCGCGAGAACTTCGATTCGTGCGGCAACGCGCGCGGAGTCGGCCAGCCGCAGAAGCGTCGCAAGCCCTCATCAACCTGCAACCGGGAGATCAGATCGCGCGTGGTCGGCAGGTTCAGAATCGCCTTCGCCAGGAATGCCGTCGCCAGAGCGGCACGGTCTCTGGCCGGCCGTCCGGTCGCCGCGCGCCGCGCCGATAACATACGACCGGAAAGAAGCCGTACATGACCAACCTGCCCAAGGTCTGGGCGGACACGCTGAAGAAAGCGGGCGTAACGTATTTCGCGCCCTACGAGCTTCGGCACACGTTCGCCACCAGGCTCAGCGCGGGCGGCGTCGCCGATCACATGGTGACGCAGATGTTGCGGCAGAGCGAACGCGGAGGTCTTCAAGCTCTACAGCCAGGCGAAGCTCTGCATGATGCGCGAGGCGCTTGCGAAGATGGACCGTCAGGCCAACGAGCGCGGAATTTCCGGCACAGCGAACGTCAACTGAACCATTTCCTGCACACTTTCAGGCACAGTTGTGGTCAGTTTAGGTTTTCAGGAAGGAGGCCAGATTGATTCTAAAGGAGTAAATGGTGGGCGCGCAGGGACTCGAACCCCGGACCTCCTGCGTGTGAAGCAGGCGCTCTAACCAGCTGAGCTACGCGCCCTCAAAGCGAGACAAACCTCAATTCTAGTACAGTCTCCTCACCCGCTTCGCTAAGCTGACCTTGATGGATAGCGGTGCGCGTCCACGCGCCATATATGCCGACCGGCTTGCGGAACGTAATCTGCATCTCAAGGCCTTTACAACCCGCCGGGACCGAATCGGATACATCCGTCTGCTCGTCTTCCTCGCAGCCGCGGTCGTCCTCTGGTACGGATTCCACGGGCTTTCCCTATGGTCGCTGGCCGCGCCGCTGGCAATTTTCATCGTCCTCGTCTGGTGGCAATCGCGCGTGGAGCGCAGCGCCGAGTGCGTGCAGCGAGCGATCGCCTTCTATGAACGCGGCATCGCGCGACTCGAAAATCGCTGGCAGGGAACCGGAGAGACCGGCGACCAGTTCGCCGATCCCCACCACCCCTATGCCTCCGATCTCGACCTCTTCGGACGCGCCAGCCTCTTCGAACTGCTCTCCACCGCACGCACGCGAGGCGGCGAGGCGAAACTTGCTGACTGGCTGAAATCATCGCCAAACGGTCCAGCCACGCTCGCCGACCTTCGAAACCGCCACGAAGCGATCAGCGAACTCAAACCGCTGCTCGATCTGAGAGAACAAATCGCCGTTCTCGGAACCGATTTCCGCACCGGCGTGAATCCCGACCAGCTTACAAACTGGGCCGCCGAACCTGCAAAACCCTTCTCGAAAGGCAAGCGAATCCTGGCGCTGGCTTTTTCAATGGCGTCAATCTCAGCACTGCTCTGGTGGCTGGCCACGGATGCCGCAGACCTCCGTGCGCTCCTGGCACTGGTCGCGATCGGCGCGATTGAAGGACTATTCGCCTTCGGAATGCGCGCACAGGTGCTCAACATCGTCTCCGCCGTCGACGAACCCGCACACGACCTCGACCTCCTCTCAAAGGTTCTCGAAACGCTGGAACGGCAGCAATTCCACTCCGGGCCTCTCAAGACCTTGAGTGCCGCAATCGATGCCGGGTCTGGCGGCGCTTCTCACCAGATCGCCCGCCTGCGCCGCCTGACCGACCTGCTCGATTCTCGCGATAACCCACTGGTTCGCGCCCTCGGCCCACTGGTTCTCTGGACGAACCAGGTCGCCATGGCGGTCGAAGCCTGGCACGCCGAGAACGGTTCTCAGGTAGCGGCCTGGCTGAACGCGGTGAGCGAAATCGAAGCTCTGTCGTCACTCGCAAACTACGCATGGGAGCATCCCGACGACCCGTTTCCCACCTTCGTCGAAGACGGCTGCCCTCCCCGCTTCGAAGGCGAGGAGATGCGGCATCCACTCCTGGCCGAAGACCACTCCATTCCAAACAGCGTGGGCCTCGCGGACCCGTTGCAACTCCTGATCGTCAGCGGCTCAAACATGTCGGGGAAGAGCACTCTGCTCCGAACCGTGGGAGTCAATGCAATTCTCGCCCTTGCCGGCGCGCCCGTGCGCGCAAAGTGGCTAACGCTTTCGCGGCTGTCTCCAGGCGCATCGATTCGGACCACCGATTCGCTCGAAGAAGGCCACTCCCGCTTCATGGCGGAAATTCTGCGCCTGAAACAGGTGCTGGAACTTCCCCCGCCCGCGCTCTTCCTCCTGGACGAACTGTTGGGTGGAACGAACTCCCACGACCGCGCGCTGGGTTCCGAGGGCCTGATCCGCGCGCTCTTAAACCGCAAGGCCATCGGCCTGGTCACCACGCACGACCTTTCGCTCACCAGGGTCGCCGACGAACTCGCGCCTCAGGCCGCAAACGTGCACTTCGAAGACCGGCTCGAAGACGGCCGCCTCGTCTTCGACTACCGGATGCGCCCCGGCGTGGTCGAACGAAGCAACGCGCTCGATCTGATGCGCGCCGTGGGTTTGAATGTTTGAGCTTTAAACGTATGAACTCGCTACAGTGAAAGGTTGACGAGTTCTCTGCTTCTCCTGCCTGTCTTCGCGACTCTCGTGGCGATCGCCTCAGCCGCCGCCGGCATTGCTCTGCTCGCTCACGCCGGTCATACCCGCATGCTGATCCCTTTAAGCGGCGGCCTGCTCATCGGCGTAGCCGCCTTCGGCCTCATTCCGGAACTGGCATCCGACCTGGGATGGACGAAAAGCCTGCTGCTCGTCGCTGGCGGTTACCTGCTTCTGCAGGGTCTCGACAGGTTAGCCTTTTCCGTCTGCCCCTCATGCGCTCACGATCACGTACATGACGACTGCGCCGAGCCGCTGCACGGCTTCGCCACACCGCTTCTGCTGGCGACCGCCTTCCACGCTTTCGTCGACGGCTGGGGTCTGATCGCAGTGCAGCAGGGAGCCCACACTGCGGGTACGCGCACAGCCTTCGCCGCCGCGTTATTCCTGCACAAGATACCGGAAGGCCTTGCGCTCGGGACGATCACACGCGCCTCGATGGGCCGCGCAGGCAAAGCCTTCGCGTTATGCGCCGCAGTGGAAACGGCGACAATCGCAGGAGGAGCCGCCGGCTACTGGCTCACGCCCGCAGACTGGGTCAGTTACCCGCTGGCAATCGCAGGCGGAACATTCCTCTTTCTCGGAGTGCACGCGGTGCATGGAGACTGGAAGCACCGGGGTGCGCGGACAGCCTTCATCCCGGCGCTGGCGGGAGCCGCGGGCGCCGCCATCCTGCAGCAAGGCTTGCGCATAGCAGTAAGGTAAAAAGGATGTGGGGCCAGCGCTTCGGCGCAGCCGCCGAGCTTCCGCTGGGCGCCGAGCGTCACGTCAGGGCCGGCAGCGCCGGCAATCTGTCGCCGCTGGAGAAAAATCGCAAAGGCTTGCATGCGCCTGCGTCTGAGTGGGGCAGGCGCCCTCGCCTGGCCTGCCGCCTGAAAGGCGGCTGCATTGTACCGGAACGATCTGAAACATGACCATGGCCCCCGATTCCGCATACCTGACCGACGCCTCAGGCTATCGAGGGGCCGCGGACCGCCTCTTTCTCCCCGAATCCGAAGCCGAAGTGGCGCAAATCCTCCGCGAAGCCTCAATCTCAAAGACCCCGGTCACAATCGCCGGGGCCGGCACCGGAGTAACCGGCGGCCGAGTCCCACACAACGGCTGGCTGCTCTGCCTCGAGCGCATGGCCAAAATCGAAATCAACAACAGACACGCCCTCTGCGGACCAGGAGCGCTCCTGCGCGATCTCCAACAAGCCGCCGCGCCCCGCCAGTTCTATGCGCCGGACCCGACCGAAAACGGCGCATCAATCGGCGGCTCCATCGCCACGAACGCCAGCGGATCGCGCAGCTTTCTTTTCGGCCCAACGCGCAGTCACGTCCGGGCTCTGAAAGTGGTCCTCGCAAGCGGCGAAACTCTTGCACTGCGCCGAGGAGAAAAACCGCCATTCGATCTGCCAATCTTACCCGCGCCCGCCACAACCAAGAACACCGCCGGTTATTATCTGCGGCCCGATATCGATTACATGGACCTCTTCATTGGTTCCGAAGGCACGCTGGGCGTGGTCACCGAAGCCGCGCTGGCATTACTCCCCACGCCGCGCGAACTCTTCACCGGAGTGATCTTCTTCGAATCCGACGCCACCGCGCTCGAAGCGGTCGACCGCTGGCGGCCGGCCGCAGGACTGCGAATGCTGGAGTATCTGGACGCCGGCTCGGTCGAGCTGCTTCGTCCGCGCTTCCGCGAGATCCCGCCCGACGCTCGCGCATGCGTTCTGGTCGAAGCGGACAACGACGAGTGGCTGGACGATTTCACAGGAATGGAATCGTCATGCTTCGAAAGATCGTGGTTTGCCGCAAGCGCCGGCGACCGCGAACGTTTCCGCCAGTTCCGCCACGCGCTCCCGGAAGCCGTAAACGGTCTGGTACGCCGCCGCAACCTGACGAAAATGGGTTCGGATTTCGCGGTACCGATCGCGCGCAACCGCGAGATGCTGCACATCTATCGGGAAGTGCTGGATCGCGAATTCCCGGGCCGATACGTCATCTTCGGGCACATCGGAGATGCCCATCTGCATGTCAATATCCTTCCTGCGAGCGACGCCGAATGGCAACGCGCAAGTGAGCTCATGACGGAGTTCGCGCGAAGAGCCGTGGAGATGGGCGGCACCGTTTCCGCCGAGCACGGTCTGGGAAAACGCAAGCGTCACCTGCTCGCGATCCAGTACACCCCTGGGGAAATCGAGAAGATGAAAAGCGTGAAACGCCTGCTCGACCCGGACTGGCTCCTGGGCCGCGGAACACTCTTCGCAGCCCCCTGAAACCCGTCACTCCCCTTGTTCCAGCAACCCTTAACCAGAGGCCCCAGCTTCAGTCTGAACCGGATCAGCGCCGTCGAAGACAACCTCTTCGCCCTCGACAAAGAGCGCCGCCTGAACTGCGCCTGGCAAACCGATTTCTCGCGTTACAAGCCCCAAAAGCTTCACGCAAACGCCGCCTGACGCACACGGTTTCTGTTTTCAGATCCGCCCCGGCAAAGAGCTAACGGTCAATAGATCTTTGCCCCGGGAATATTTCTATTACCGCCGCCCTGATGCGTGTAAGTGTGACCGCCCACTCTACTTCTTTGCGGCGGCTGCGTCTTTCAGGGCTTTCAGGTGCGGAAGGTCGTGATCTTCCTCGTGGCAGGCGGCCTCGAGAAGTTCGAACTTTTCGCGCCGTATCGGAAAGGCGATGGTCCACGGTTTGTTGTAGACCACGGGATCGGTCACGGTCGCCGAGTAGTTGAACGCGTCCGGACCCGTCGGCGTGATCCTCTCCACGACGTGCTCGGCGTGGCTTACGATTTCGCCTCCCTCATCCAGCCAGGTTTTGCCGTTGAGGTTCGCGGTGTCGATTACAAGGGTGTCGCCTTCCCAATGTCCCACCGAATCGCCGTCCCACAGCCGCATCGAATCGGGCAGGTGCGGGCGCCCGTCGAGCGATATGATTCGCCAGGCTACGCGTTCGTGGAAGAACACAATGTAGTCCGGCGTCTGGGTAATCTGGTAACCCTCGGGGATCCACATCGCGCGCGGCACGCCAGGCGGGAAACAATGAGCCGTGGCATCGTCGTAACCGCGTTCGGGAAGGTTGCGGCTCGTACGTTCCGCAACCGCCCACGGCTGCATCGGGAGCATGCCGTCCGCCGGATCGACGATAAGAGACTGAGCGGGGGCTCCGGCGCCTCCTCTCCCGCGATTGCGTCTTTCCAGACCCTGGTTCGCGCCGCGGGAGGTGGATTCGTAGAAACCGTTCAGATCCGGCTTGCCGTCCGGCATGCGGCGAAGGTTGGGCACGGCTGGCACGGCGGGAGGAACCCACGTTGAGGCTTCCATCTTGACGGCAGGCGCGTCCGGGCTGCCGGGATACCAGGTTCGCGGTTCACGCGTGAAGGCGCCGTTCGATTCTTCGAGTTCCGCCTCGCAGACGTATTCGAAGAGCCGGGTGCGGTCGGTTCGCCGGTGCAAGGGTATGTTGATTGTCCACGGTTTGGTGAAGACTTTCGGATCTTCGATCGTCGCTTCGTATTGAATCGTGTCGTGATCGGTCATGCGGTAGCGTTCGACTACGTGGAGCGCGCCGCTGTGGAAGTCACCCGCCATATCGAACCAGGTTTTGTCATTATTGTTGGCGACGTCCACCACAAGGGTGTCGCCATCCCAGTGGCCGCGCGAATCACCCATCCAGAAATCGGCGTCGGCGGGGTGCGGGGAGCCGTCCGTGTAAATGAGGCGGAAGTCGAGCTCCCATTCGAAGGCCATCGCGATCGTCTTCGGCGTCTGGAAAATCTGGAATGGGAAATCGATATACATCACGCGAGGGACGCCGGGAATGTAGCATTTCGAGAACGGGTCGGCCGTCTGCCGGTTCTGAAAGTTCTCGGCCCTTTGCTTCGCGGCCCAGGGCTGGTAGGGGATTTCCTTGCCGCCCGCAATGACCGAGCGGCCCGCGATCATGTTGAGGCCGGCGACGTGATCCTGAAGGTCGGCCGCGGCGCTGCTCTCGGCCTGCCAGATGCCCTGGAGGTCAGGCTTGCCATCGGCGGTGCGCGGAAGGGAGGACGTGGCAGCGGGGGTGCGCGCCGGAGCCGCCATGAGAGTACCGGTCAGGGCGGCCGTCGTGATCGTGGCAAGAAGGTACTTGTTCATATGAGTTTCCCGGATACCAATATCAAACCACAGATTTTTTGTTCGTTCCGGGTTTGCATCGGTAGTGTATGGAAGACGACGACGATCTATGAACGCCGGGGGTTACGGTATACTGACCGACACATACTGACAGACGCATATTGACAGACACATATTGAAACACACATATTGAAACACACCATGACGGCGCGGGATCGGCCCGACAGTCCTCGTGAGAAAATGAGCGGAGAAAACCAGCATGCGTTTCCTTGCTTTTGCGATGTGTTTCGCCCTGTTTGTTGAACTGGCTTCCGCGCAGGGCGGCGGTGGAGCGATCGGCGGGTCGGTGGCGGACCCCTTCGGTCACCCTTTGGCGGGCGCTGCGGTGCAGGCCAAAAATGGCGCCTCGGGCAAGGATTTCAAAGCAACCAGTTCGGCCAAAGGCGGGTACACTCTGCAGGGTTTGCCGCCCGGCGCCTACGACATTTCGGTCAACATGGCGGGGCTTAAGGGCGTTACCCGCAAAGGCGTTAACGTTGAAGCAGGAAAGACCATGACGGTCGATCTCCGGCTCGAAGAGACCACGCAGCTCGGCACTCTGGGCGAGGACACGCTGGCGATCACGGCCGACCAGAAAAAGCATGCGCCGCCTTCCGGGCCGACGCCGCGCACGGTGGACGGCAAGCCCGATCTCTCGGGTATCTGGTGGAGTCCGGCGACGGTGGATGGGGGAAAGCCGGAGTTTACCGCGCAGGCCGAAGCGGTGGCGAAGCAGAGGACGGATAACAACCGGATCGATAGTCCGCAGACGCATTGTCTGCCTGGGGCTCTGCTGCGTCTGGGGCCGGTTTATGAGTTGGTGCAGAGCCACGACATTCTCGTGGAGATTTCGGATGACGACAGCCCAGGCTTTCATCAGATCTATTTAGGCCGTCCGCATCGGGAGGATCCGACCCCTTCGTGGTACGGCGATTCGGTGGGCCACTGGGAGGGCGACACGCTCGTGGTGGATCGGATTGCGTTCCATGAGAGCGTGTGGCTGGATCAGGCGGCG
Organism: Terriglobia bacterium; assembly: GCA_963845785.1. Lineage (GTDB taxonomy): Bacteria > Acidobacteriota > Terriglobia > Bryobacterales > Bryobacteraceae > BOG-234. The sequence continues at coordinate 168,784 of CAWJTK010000001.1, forward strand.
CATCCGCATTCGGACGCGCTGCATATCATCGAACGCTACAAGCGTCCGGATCTGGGGCATCTGGAGACGGAGATTACGGTTGAGGACCCGGGGATACTGGCGAAGCCGTGGACTATGAAGAGAGTTTCCGAATTGGCGCCGACTGAACGGATTTTTGAATTTATCTGCTCGGAGAATAATAAGGACCTTTCGCACCTGGTGGGGAAGTAAAGTTTTGCGGCAGCGGCGCAGGCTCGGAACATGAAGGTAGCGCGGCGACTGACGGCGATCATTGAACGTGAGGACGACGGATATGTGGCGGTGTGCCCGGAGCTGGATATCGCCAGCCAAGGGGCTTCCATCGAAGAGTCACGTACGAACCTGGTCGAGGCGCTGACGCTGTTTTTCAAAATGGCGTCGCCATCGGAAATCGCCAGGCGGGCGCATAATGAGGTCTTCATAACGCGGGTCGAGGTACCTGTCGGGTAAATCCGGGTTTTCTCGGGCTTAGAGGTCTGCCGAATTCTCGAACAAAACGGTTTCGTTGCAAGTACGCCAGCGTGGAAGCCATCAAATCATACAAAAGCGGTTGGAGACAACGACGATTACGGTTCGGGTCCCGCTTCACGATCCTCTCCGGCGCGGCACCCTCGGAAGTATCGTTCGACAGTTGGAACTTGCGAGATCGCTTTTCGAGACTGAATAGACCATAATCGGCGATCTCAGATTCGGGGATGCCGACAAACCGCTCAAGTGGATTCGCAGCGTCGGAACATTCAGCGGCACCCAGCCGGAAAGATGTCTCCCCTGCTTTAGTCCGACAGAGTTTTGCAACTGGGCCGCAAGCAACGGCGCCTCGACGAGCCCACTGGGGGTTCAGTCTTGCACTAGACATTTGGAACATGCCAGAGCCTCGGCCTTCTTGGCCACTATTCTGGGAGACTGCCTTTGTGTGTGATACCTTGCGGACACTGAAAAGGATGGTCCTTTGATCCGGCGGTCCGCGACTCTTTCGACTTTCGTTTGTGTCCTCCTTGCACTTCTCGGTTCAATTCGCGCGCAACAGCCTGCTGCGTGGCACGACCCGTCGCCACACAAAATTCAATTCGTCACCGTCGACAAAGGTGTACGACTGGAAGTACTCGACTGGGGAGGCGCGGGTCGGCCTCTCGTCCTCATACCGGGTATGGGGAATAACGCCCACGTTTTCGATGATTTTGCACCTAAACTCGCTGTTCGTTACCGTGTGTACGGCATTACGAGACGTGGATTCGGCGCGTCCAGTCAACCCGACTCAGGGTACCGGGCGGATCGGCTCGGAGACGACGTGCTGGCCGTACTCGACGCATTGAAACTCAAAATGCCTGTGCTCGTGGGGCACTCTCTCGGCGGGGAGGAGCTGAGTTCGGTGGCCTCCCGCCATCCTGATCGCGTCGCAGGATTGGTTTATCTTGATGCTGGTTACGAATATGCTTTCGACGACGGTAAAGGGGTGACTCCGGAGGACCGGGCGGGCTTAAATGTACTGCCGCCGTCTCCGCCGTACCATGCTGACACCGTGGGCGTGTATCAGATACGTTACAAGGAGACCGTTGGGATCAATCTTCCCGAAGCAGAGGTGCGCCACGCATTCGACGTCACACCAGACGGACGCATGGGGAAAGTTCACACGCCTCAGCGGATCTTCAGCGCCGTAGGTGCAGGAAGACAAAAGTACGTTGAAATCCGAGTGCCTGTGCTTGCCATATTCACTCCTGCTCATGCGCTCGGAATGTGGTACATGAACAACAAAGATCCAGCGGTGCGAGCCGGGGTCGAAGCCTTCTTGGTTAGAGACGCCGCGCTGGTAGATAAACAGGCGAAGGCGTTTGAGGTCGGCATACCTACCGCAAAGGTGGTTCTCCTGCCGCACGCCAATCATTACGTTTTTATATCCAACGAATCGGACGTGCTGAGCGAGATCGATGCGTTTGTCGGCAAGCTACCCTGAGCGCAACTTTCCGGCTCGACGATATCGCTTCAAACACCGTCTCGAAACTTGCTGCCTTGCGCAACGTAGCTTCGTCCAACTTGACGTAAAACGCGCTTATATGGCCAATACTGATGCCCGCGCGGGTTTAACGTCTCTAGAATCCTTGGTTTAAGGGCGCGTGCACAGATTGGACCATATAAGCGCACGAAAACCGGCCAAACTGATTGACTCCAAGTCACTTACGCTCAGCTTTTCGCCCCAGCAGATTTGACCGGTTTTTTTACCCAAACCGGAGAGTGGGAAGATCGCGCTTCCGGAACTGGCCAGCCGTTTAACATGAGTCTCGTGCGAGCCGTCGGAAGTCGTCAGGCGATCGCACGATGAGGTCTTCGTGACGCGGTTCGAGGTACCTCTCGGGTAAGACTCGATACGGCTAAAGAAGTTGGCAGGACAGCTGCGTGTCAGGAGTCTTAGTCCAGGAGCAACCAGTGGGCTCAGCCAGATACGGGGCTCGGATCGTCACAGGCGGATACACACTGTTGCTGATTTTCACAACCAGTGTGGCGGCGGGCGAAGATTCTCACGGTTCTATTAAGGGAACTGTTACCAATGCCGTAACGGGGGAACGGCTGCGCAAGGCTTACGTCAGGCTCGCGCCGGTCTCGGATGCCGCTGGCGTCCGTCCGGTTGTTACCGATGAGGAAGGCCGGTTTGTGTTTGAAAACATTCTGCCCGGCAATTACTCCCTGGAGGCGGAACATCCGGGACTCATGGAAGGCAAGTTCGGCGAAGATGCTGGCAGGCCGGTTGAAATCAAGATCGCCGCTGGACAAAATCTGGCTGACCTGAATATCAAGCTCGTGCCTCCGGCTGTTATCTCCGGCCGCGTCAGCGATGAGGACGGCGATCCCTGGACCCATGCGAATATCAATATTTTTCGCACAGTCTGGGAGGGTGGTAAACGGCAGCTTCAGGGCTTAAGTTCGGCGGAGGTGAACGACGCCGGCGAGTTTCGCGCCGGGCATCTTCCACCCGGCCGATACTACATCTCGGCGGAACCTGACGCGTACTGGGAGAAGAGGAATCGCGTCGAGTCCGCGCCACTACTGCAGCCGACCTGGTATCCGAGCTCGTGGAATTCCTCGTCCGCTACGCCGGTGGCGTTGCGTCCGGGCCAGGAGTTTACGGGCGCGGAGATTCGCCTGCGTCGGAGCAGCGTCTACAAGGTCCGGGGCAAAGTGGCTGGACTTCAGGGCGTTCCGCCTCTGCCGGGGCCGAGCCAATTCATGACGCCGCACCTTGCGGTATCGCCAGGGCCGGGAGTGGGAGGAAACACCAGGGGAGGAATTCTAAAACCGGATGGATCGTTTGAAGTAGATGGGCTCGCTCCCGGAACCTGGCAAATCCGCATTGAGCAGGGACTATTTACGAGCCTGATGGCGCTGGGCGTTGTGACGGTCCAGATCGTCGATCATGATGCCGAAGGCGTATCACTCACCGTATACGCTCCGCATGTGTTGAAGGGGGTTGTTCGCATCGATGGCGCCGACGAGCCCCTGCCTGCGGGACTGGCGCTCCTGCTTGAATCCCCCGATGGGCTGTTCATGGACAGAACCGCTACGCCGCGTCGGGACGGAAGTTTTGATTTCGAGAATATACCCTCCGGCCGGTACCGTGCGCATGTTGGACGCGGGACTCCCGGCCGGTATTACGTCAAACGAGTTCGTTACGGCAGTGAGTCGTCTGAAACCGAATTTTCCAGCTCGGCGGACGGGGATCCGCTGGAAGTGACTCTCAGTGCTCGCGGTGCTCTGGTACGCGGTGTGGTCAGGCGCGATGGCGCGGTTGATTCCGCGACGCCGCAGGTTGTCCTGCTGCCGGATACGCCTGATGCCGAACTGCGTCGCTACGACACCCATCTGGGCGTGTCAGATCAATCCGGCGCGTTCGTCGTAAAGGAACCCGTAAGACCGGGCGAGTACACGCTCTACGCGTTTGAAGGTATCCCGGACGGAGCGTGGACCGATGCGGAATTTATAAAAGGGATCGAGGGCAAAGGAGTCAGAATCAAGGTTGGGGAGGGCGATGCGAAGGCGATTGAGGTTCCGCTCATCCCTCGGTCCGAGATCGCAGCATTGCTAACACGACTCGGGATGGATTAGCTTCAATCGTTTTGCGCCGTTTGCCCTGCTTTCCTTGCGCGCGGGACCCATTTTCAAAATCCGGTGTGGGTACGTTTGTTACGAATTGTCACTCGACTGTCTTTCGGGTGGCACACGCAAAATCGCGTGATATGCTGCCTCTGGATGACAGCCGGTGAACGATAATAATGCACTTTCTCGAATGGGTTGAACAGACAGGATTTAGCGTTTGGGTCCGCGAGTCGGGCACGGTGTGGTCGTACCCCTTTATCATATTCCTGCACACGATGGGGCTGGGCTTTCTCGTCGGTCCCAGTATCGCGATCTGCATGCGGATCTGCGGTTTTGCCCCGGCCGTTTCCCTGGCGCCGATGGAAAAATTCTATCCGGTGATGTGGGCGGGCTTCTGGATCAACGTAGCATCGGGTATCGCCATGCTAATGACTGAAGCGACGACCAAGATGATCAGTCCCGTCTTCTACATCAAGCTCGTTTTCGTCGCTACCGCCGTCTGGTTGATGCATCTCCTGAGGAAGAGCGTGTTCCGTGACCCGGCCGTACTCGAAATGAAAAGCGTGCCGATGAAGAGCCAACTGATGGCCGGGGCGCTCCTGACGTGCTGGGCCGGCGCGATCACAGCGGGCCGATTAATGGCCTATATCGGCCCGGGTTCCACTCCCAGATGAACAATCGATTCTAAACATGACCTATATCGATCTCTTTTCAAAATGGCTTGCTACGACCGCATTGTCCAACACTGTGAGCGATAGCAGGTGGATTGTGCCCGCGAGCCAGATAGTTCACTTCTTTGGCCTTGCGCTTCTGTTCGGCATGGCCGGGATGCTTGACTTGCGAATGTTGGGAGTGGGCAAGGGGATAGCGATTGGCGAGTTCAGCCGGCGGATGATCCCCTGGGCCGGGTTTGGATTTCTCCTCAACCTCATCTCCGGCTTCATCATGTTTGCGGGCGCGCCGTTCATGTTCGCGCACAACTCCGCCTTCGGAATCAAAATGCTTTTTATCGCAGTCGCCGGTCTGAATGTTCTCGTCTTCTATGTCACTGGGATCGCGCGAAAGGTAGAGGCTCTGGGCTCGGGGGATGACGCGCCATGGAGCGCCAAAGTCATTGCGGGCCTTTCCCTGTTCGTATGGGTCGGCGTCATGTTTTGGGGCCGGATGCTGCCGTTTTTAGGCAATGCGTTTTGAGCGGGGGTATGAATGAGGAGCCATCAATTAACTTATCGACCCAGGGTCACTGCTGGGGTCCGCCTTCCCAGTAGGCGATGAGTCTTCCCATCGTGAACATGGTTGTCCAAAGCGTCAATGACAGGATCGCGGCGACCTTCACTACGGTTGGGATGACAGGAGACCGATCCAGTTCCTCTGTCCGGTTGTAAACGATGGGACGAAAAACGAGGCCATGGACGCCGATCAAGCCTAGAACAATCATCTTGGTCTGGAAGTAGGGATTGGGCGCGTACTTTTCGGCCTCACAGGCTGCCAGGAGCGCACCCGTACAAATCATGACGACCACCCCCGCCCGTTTCCACCAACGCAAGGTGGTCACCATCTCGGTGATCGTCACGCTTTTGAAGGTGAGCCCCAGCAAACGCAGGTTTGTCATGAGGATCATGCCGCCGAACAGCGCGATGCATGTCAGATGAAGCGACAGGACGATCGGGTACGCCAGCACCGATTCGCTGAAGTCGGAGAGAAAGCCGATACTCTGCAGGGAGTGTGCGATGTTCATGCCGGATGGCATCTGTTCATTTCCTGTATTCGTTTCCTTATTCGAGGAAACCCGTGAATATCCCGCCAAAGACGATCAACACCCACAACAGCAGCGATACGGTCGCCACCATCTTGCTCAGCAGAGCCGGCGGATTCGCCATGGTCGCCACTTTTCTGTGGATCGTGAAATTGTAGATGAGCGCCGCGAGGAGTAAATACATCTTGGCCGGAAAGACCTGATTCACCAGGTAAATGCCGGGTTGCGATGCAAAGAGCATAAAGCCCGAGAACGCGACGAATATCAGGGCGACGATCGTCCACAACTCGGTGTACTTCAAGATGGTCGCCGCGGTCTCATGCCGCAGACCGAAGTTCAGCATGCGAAAATCGACAAGCGCGATCGCTCCGACACCTACGGCAAACCCACCGATGTGAATACACTCCGCGAGCGGAAAGGCCCATTCGCTGTTGTTCAGCGCATCCGCGAGAGCGTTTTGAAAAAGCATCCGGATCCAACCCCAATCCAATTTACATCAGAGGCCCGCGGGTTCCGCTTGCGGGCCGTGAGCTGGAGGTACTTTGTATCCATCGTCTCGAAGCCGGGTGGTCGATTGACCCAGGGCGCGGAGAGTGATACACTTTCCTCCGATCGTCACCCGTCGCATTCTGGTGCCTGATCACAATTTTGACGAGGTGCTTGAATGATTCAGCGAAGCCAAATGCTTAAGCGAACTCTGGGATTTACGGCCCTTTGCGGGTGGTTGGTGCTTGGCGCCGGCGCGTTGCAGGCTCATCACTCCCTTGCGGGCGTCTACGACATGAAAAACGACAAAGAGGTGTCGGGGACGGTAACCAGCGTGAAGTTCACAAATCCCCACGGGTCCCTGGCTGTCGCGGTCAAGAATGCGGATGGCACAAGCACGGAATGGATTATGACGCTGGGGTCCGCCACAGCCCTCGCGCAGCGAGGGATCGGGAAGACCGGCGATAATGCGCTTCACATGGGAGACAACGTCAAGGTGAAGTTTCGGCCTGCGAAAGATGGCAGCCCTCTCGGCTTTCTCGAGACGGTGACCATGCCTGACGGAAAGGTGATCCAGATCTCCGCCGGAAATAACCCGAACGAATAGGCAACAGCGACCACATAACAGCGTGGGAGCGACCTGACGGACTGTTCCGGCCGATCGGGAAACGCGGGACTTCCGCCCGAGCGCGCATACTCCGAAGTGTACGATCCGAAGAACATCATCTCGCAAATTCGCCGCTGACGCCTTCGGCGTTCGACAAGAGGAATAAACATTCGCATGCGCAAAGCGATACTGGCGCTGCTGCTCGTGAGCGCGATGGCTGTTCCGTTTGTTGAACGCACCCGGGCACAGTCCCCGGCGGGCGTTACACCACGAGGCGTTACACAACCGGGCGTCACTCAACGAGGCGTCACACAACCCACTCTGGCCCAACTGATGAAGGGCACCTTATACCCCGAGTCGAATGTGGTTTTCGCGGCGCAGGACGTGAATCCCGCGGACGTACCGCACGCCAAAGATCCGGCCATGGCGACCGATCTCCTGACCAGCGCGTACGGAAAATGGGAAGCAGTCGAGAACAGCGCTTTGGCGATTACCGCGGTCGCCGATCTCCTTGAGCTTCCCGGGCGCAAATGCTCGAACGGCGTGGATGTTCCGGTGAAGAATGCGGATTGGGTCACGTTCGTCCAGCAGCTTCGGGACGCGGGCACGATGGCCTACCTGACAGCTAAAGCCAAAGATCAGGACAAGATGACCGACGTGGCCGGCGTGATGACAGCGGCGTGCGGGAACTGCCACCGCAGGTATCGCGAGAAGAGACTCGCAGAGCGCTGCAAGTAGCGCCAGAGGAAGTTCCCTATCGCACGGGCCCTATCGCACAGGCCCTATCGCACAGGAACGAGAAGCCAGGTTTGATTCGTAAACGGATCGCCCTCAAGTTCGCCGCCGAACAGCACCAGGCTCCTGAGGTATGGGTCGAAATCCATGGCCGCGGCCCAACGTCCTTTGGGAGTGAAGGTGGTCTGGATTTGCGTCCATGCGCTTCCATTCCACGTCCACGTGTCGTTGAAAGCTGAGGGCGGCGCCTGACTGCCGCCGAACATGACGAGGCTGCCGACGCTCGGGTCGTATGCCATGGCCGGAAGGCCGCGAGGCGAAGGGCTCGCAGACGGAAACTGTTGGGTCCAGGTGATTCCGTCCCAAGTCCACGTTTCGTTCATATTGCCGCCGAAGAGAACAACATCCCGGTTGGCCTCATCGTAAGCGATCGTTGCATCGCTCGGAGGCGGACTGGTTGGCGGAAATCTCTGCGTCCAGGTTTTCGCCCGCCCATTCCAGACCCAGGTCTCGGCCAGACTCGGACTACAGTTCCCGCCCATGAACATCACGATGTTCTCCGTGGCTCTGTCGAAAGCCATCCCCTGGGTGTCAAACTCGCAACCCCGTGGCGAAATCGGTGGGAATTGCCGGGTCCATGTGACTCCGTCCCAGGTCCATGTGTCGTTCAGGTAAACCGAGTTTCCAGCGCCGCCACCGAAGAGAACAACCGTTCCGGTGGTTGGATCGTAAGCGATTCCGGCGCCCTGGCGAGGCGACGGGGCGGTGGCCGGCGAAAGCTGCGACCATCCGATGGCACTGGAAAAGGTCCAGGTATCGTTGTAGCGCACAGGCGGGTTGATGCCGCCGTTGCCGCCGCCGAACATTAGTGACGCGCCCATCAGCGGATCGAAGACCATGGCGCCGCAGCATCGGTTGGAAGGAAGACCCACCAGCGCGGGCTTAATCCACTGAAGAGCCTGCGCCTCGCCCAAACCAGCCAGGAGCAACCCCATCTGCGCCACAGCCGTGATGCGTAAGAATGCCACCTTGTATTTTGAAACTGGCATTGACGATTCTTCCAACTTTCCGAGTGTTCGCGGTGCGCGCGAAGCCGGACCTCGGGTCCGGCGCTGACGAGAGCGTCAGCCCCACTTGCATTCTATGAGCCAGCTTCCAACTCAGAATTCTAACGCTTCGTGGGCATTTTGCCGCCCTTATCCTCGGTGTAGTGCTGCAGATCGATATTGCCCTCGATGCAGCCGAATTCCATTTGCTCGTACGGGTGACCGTCCGACATCTTCGCTTGCCGATTGCGCGTGATGTTCCAGCGTGCTGTCCACGGCTGCGTGTAGATGGCAGGGTCGGTCATCGTTGCTTCATACACGATGGTATTCGCGTCCTGGGGAATGAACTTCTCGGTTACGTGAAGCGCCTCCGTCTTGAAGTTGCCCGAGGTATCGAACCAGGTTTTGGTGTTCTGATTCGTGGTATCGACCACCAGCGTGTCGCCCTCCCAGTGGCCGACGGGATCGCCCTCGAACAGTTTGATTTTGGGATCGATATGAGGGCGCCCGTCCGTCGGAATGATGCGAACGGTGTGCATGAATTCGGAAAGCTGCACAAAGTAGCCGGGAGTCTGGATGATCTGGACGCCGAACTGGTTGGACTCGCTGTGCGGGACGCCGGACGGGTAGCAATGCAGTTCCGGCTCGTCGGCCATATGATTCTTGAGGAGGTCCTCTTGCTTCGCCCGGGCTTCGGGCTTGTAGGGAATTTTGCCGTCCGGAGGGTCGATGATGCGAATGGCGTTGAATCCGCCGAATCCACCGCGACCTCCGCCCCCGCGAGCAGCTGCCGGAGCACCGCCGACTATTGCTGCGCCACCACCCGGTCCGCCGCCATCACGGGCTGCGGCGCCCCGCACGGGACCCCCCGCTCCACGACCGCCCCGGCCCTGCGGAGGCTCAATGTCGGTGATCGCCGGCGGGTTCCAGAATCCCTGCATATCGGGATGGCCATCGGGCAATCGGGGCATGGGACCGGCTGGTTCCGCGGGAGCGCCTCTTCCTCCACCAGGACCTCCGGCGCCGCGGCCCCTGCCGGCTCCCGGCGGCGTCGCCGGCGCTTCCTGTCCCGAAAGATGAGGAGCGAAAGCAGCGGTGGTTCCCACTACAACTACGAATCCCAGGATCAGGCGTTTCATATGCGTGTATTCCATGTAAGATCTCCTGCGTCTCACCGGTTCTTACTGCCCGAAAGCCAGTTCCTGGCACTCATGTTCCATAATCCGGGCCGTGGGACCGGTCTTGCGCACCATGGGTACGGCAATCTTCCAGTCCTTCGTGAAGGTCATGGGGTCGCTGATCGTGGCCTCATAGAGAAGCGAATTCTCTCCCGTACGGGTGAACCGTTCGGTGACATGAAGCTGGTTGCTGTGGTGGTTGCCCGACTTATCCAGCCACGTCATATCGTTGAAGTCGATCACATCGGTCACCAGACTGTTGCCATCCCAGTGGCCGCGGGAATCTCCGTCCCAGAGGTCGGGAAAATCGAGATGCGGAGAGCCGTCGAGGTAAATCATCCGGTAGACGTGCGAGTACTCGGAAGCGATCGCGACATAGTTCTTTGTCTCGAAGATCTGGAATGGATAACCCATGTACATCAGTCGCGGCACTCCCGGCATGTAGCACTTGTTCACCAGGTCGGCGGTTGCAGCGTTCTTCGCGTTCTCGGCGCGTTTGGCAGCCTGGCCCGGAGCGTACGGGATCTTGCCGTTGGAAGGGTCCTTGATGTAGCCACCCTTTTCCAGGTTATCCACTGGCCTGGCAGGCACCCATATTCCCTGAAGGTCGGGCTGATCGTACCAGGTTTTGGCCACAATGAAGGCAGCGCCCTTCTTTTGCGCCAGCGCCGGCAAGGTTGCAATGCACAGGGCGGCGAAAAGGCCTATCAGCGCCTTGACAGCGCGGGTTTGGACGCACGGGTATGACTCCGTCGTGCTGCCGGAGATTCGATCTGTCATCCTGAGCTTTCTCCCTGGGGCGGCATAAGCCGCCAATTGTCTACTGCGTCTCGCCGCCTCGGCCGGGTTGGGGTAGGGGGGAAGAGTTCAACGTGATGCGCCGCCCGTCGGCGAAATCCACGCTCTGCGCCCACATGAGATTGTCGCCATCTTTCGCGAGAAATCCGTTGACCGTGATTTCCTCGCCGCCTTTGATCATGTTTTGCCGCCAGCCGGCGCGGTACAACCCGTTGGGAGGAGGAGTTTCGGCGATCCACGTCACCGTCTTGCCATCGGGCGAAGTGACGTCAAAATAGAGGTGGGAGTGGGGATTCACCCAGTCCATTTTGACTGCCTTTCCTGTAATGTGCACCGGTTTGGAATTGTCGTATTCCGCCGCGAATGAATGATGCGCCGACAGGGGCAATGCGGCCATGATCAGGCCCACGCAACCTGCGAAAATTGCAAGTTTGCTTTTCACTTCCAACCCTCCTGGCTTCTACGAGACGAAAGTATATCAAAGTTATCAGAAGTCAGAATTCAGCGCGGCCTCCGGCCGATACTCGGATCTCGCGCGGTTGAGGACGCGGTTCATACGTAGACCGGCGACAAGTGCAGTGCACCCCTAAAGCGAGACAAATAAATAACCGACAGTTTTGCAGCGAATGGAGAACTGAGGTTATGAAAAGGAAGCTAAGGCGAATTTCGGCGGCGGCCAGGCGCCTCGCCGTGGAACGAATGGCGAAGGGTGAATCAGTAACGGCGCTTGCTCGTGAATATGGGGTGGAGCGGAGCCGACTGTATCAATGGAAGGACCGCGCGGAAACGGGATTGCCCTTTAGTGAAAGTGGGCGACTTCCGGCAAAGGCGGCGCTTGCGGCGCCGCATGCCACGGAACTGGAAGCAGCCGGCGCACGTATTGCGGAGCTGGAGCGGAAGGTGGGGCAGCAGCAGATGGCCATCGATTTTTTGAAACAAGCCTTGCGGCAAGTCAACCGGTCGCGCCCGGTCAGCTACGACAGTGGCGCGCCAGCATCTTCCAGCTCATCGAAGCCATGATGCGGCAGCAAGGCAGACTTTCCCTGACAGAGATGTGCCGGATGGCAGGCGTCAGCCGCGCGGCTTTTCACCGGTATGAGAGCGATCACCACCCGCTGGAAAGAGATACGGCCCTGCGCGATCGCATTCAGCAACTGGCGCTGGATCACCGGCATTACGGTTACCGGCGCATTCTGGCCCTGCTGAAACGGGAGGGCTGGGATGTGAATCACAAGCGGGTGCTCCGGCTGATGCGGGAAGACAACCTGCTGTCGTTGCGGGCACGCAGGTTCACCCCCACCACCAACAGCAGTCATGAGTTGTCCGTGTATCCGAACCTGGCTGGCCAGACAGCGATCAACGGAATCAATCAGTTATGGGTGGCGGATATTACTTACATTCGGCTGCGCGAGGAGTTCATTTACGCGGCCATCGTGCTGGACGCGTACTCACGCCGGGTAATCGGCTGGGCGGTGGAGAAGAATCTGCAGTCCAGCCTGGCGTTGCATGCGCTGGATCAGGCCCTGTCCAGCCGGGAGGTGAGCACCGAACTGATTCATCATTCCGATCGGGGAGTGCAGTACGCCAGCGCGGAATATACGATGCGGTTACGGTCGGCCGGAATCCGCATCAGCATGAGCCGGATCGGCACGCCGTGGGACAACGCCAAAGCGGAGAGTTTTATGCGGACCTTGAAGGCGGAACAGGTGGATGGCCGGCAATACCGCAATCTGGAGGAAGCACGCGGCTCGCTGGCCGCTTTCATCGAGGAATACTACAACCAGCGGCGGCTGCACTCCGCGCTCGGCTACCGCTCGCCCGCCGAATTCGAGCGGGCACTGGAAACCGGCTCCGCCGCGAGCGGAACGAAAGCTCCGCAGGATGAGTTTTAAAGGCATGGGGAAATCTATCCATCCGATGATGTCTTCGATCCCGCAAACCAGCGGAGCCGGAATCGACCCGACTCCGCTGTCTCATCGTCCGGATGAGTTTCCGGCAAGGTATTCCTCGGCGGGTTGCTCTCCAGCAGAGCCCGCTTCCGCTTCCCTTGCCACTTGCCAGCATCTTTCAACGCCGCTCAGCTGTAAACTGATTTTCAGCCAACGGCGAAGTGTCGGTTATTCTTTTGTCTCACCCAAGGGGTGCACACGCAAGATCGCCGGCGCTACTAACTGCCGTGACGTAAAGTTCCGCGTCGAGCGGAAGCTCGGCTGCAGGCCCGAAGCCCTGAACCCACAACGGCCGGGCAGCGTCTTCATGGGTTTGGCGGCTCGCAGGGCGTCGCCAGGTGCTCGGGAAGGCGGCTCTCGCTTGTAATGCGCTTACTTCAATTCGGCGGCTTTCGTGATGCGCTCGGCGTTGAGGTAAGGACGCAGGGCTTCGGGGATCACCACGCTGCCATCGCGCTGCTGGTAGTTCTCGACGATCGCCACCCAGGTGCGCCCCACAGCGAGACCGCTGCCGTTCAAGGTGTGCGCGAATTCGCTTTTCTTTCCGCCCTTGAAGCGAATGTTGGCGCGGCGTGCCTGAAACGCTTCGTAGTTCGAACAGGACGAAATCTCTTTATAGCCGTTCTGTCCCGGCAGCCAGACCTCAATGTCATAGGTCTTGGCCGAACCAAAGCCCATATCGCCGGTGCAGAGGAGCATCGTGCGGAACGGTATTTCGAGGCGCCGCAGGATATCCTCCGCATCGGCGGTCAGGCGTTCGAGCTGGTCGTAGCTGTCCTCCGGCCGGGAGAATTTCACAAGTTCGACCTTCTGGAACTGGTGCTGCCGGATGATGCCGCGCACATCGCTTCCGTAAGAGCCGGCCTCACTGCGGAAACATGGGGTGTAAGCGCAGAAGTTGATGGGGAGTTTGTCGCCTTCGAGCGTTTCTTCGCGAAAGAGATTGGTGACCGGAACCTCGGCGGTGGGGATCAGCCAGTAGTCCGTGTTCTCCAGCTTGAAAAGATCCTCGGCGAATTTCGGCAACTGCCCGGTACCGTACAGGCTCGCTGAATTTACGACAAAAGGCGGCAGCACTTCGGTATATCCGTGCTCGCGGGTATGCGTGTCGAGCATGAAGTTGATCAGCGCGCGCTCGAGCTTTGCGCCGAGTCCGAAGTAAACTGCGAATCTCGCGCCGGTGATTTTTGCGGCGCGGTCGAAATCGAGAATGCCCAGCTCGGGACCGATATCCCAATGGGCTTTGGGTTCGAAATCGAACCGCCGGGGCTCGCCCACCGTGCGGATCACGACGTTGTCATCGGCCGACCTTCCGACGGGAACGGACTCGTGGGGAATGTTGGGCACGCCGGCCAGCAGTTCGCGGTACTCGGTGTCAACGGCTTCGGCGACGGCAGCGAGGGCTGCGATCCGGTCGCCGATCTCACGCGACTGCAATTGCAGCCCGGTGGTATCGGCCCCTTCCTTACGCAGGCGAGCAATCTCTCGCGACTGAGTATTCTGGTCGCGGCGCAACTGCTCGGTTTCGGTAATCGCGGCGCGCCGGCGCGCGTCGAGATCGCGAAATTGCTCTACGGGAAGGGTCAGTCCGCGAGTCGACAAGCGTTGAGCGACCGCGTCCAGATTGGCGCGAAACGCCCCCATATCATGCATATAGAGGCTATGCTAGCAGGCGCGTCGGGAAGGTCCGGGCGTCTCGGGCGGGGCAGTTCGGTGGAGGTCTTGCGGGTTACTCCTCGTCAGCTTTACTCCTCGTCAACTTTACTCTTCGTCAGCTTTATTCTTCATCAACCTCGGCGCTGACCGGCTCCAGGTCTTCGGCTTCAAAGATCTGCCGGCAGTCGAGGCATTCCACGTAGTCCACGCCGTCTCGACGGGCGAGGACGATTGTTCTCTTGTGCTCGCAGGCGGTCTGCATATTCAAAGCTTGGGGATACGAATTATTTTAGTGATCGCGGGGGCGGTGTCAAGGGTGTACAGCACTATAACCAAAGCTCACTCCTCGAAATTATAAACCTCAAAAGAGACTTTTGGCGGCGCGAATTCCATTCTTTCTTGCCAGGGGGAAGGTAGAATCCGTTCAGATGCCTTTTCCGATACACAGGCCGCGCCGTTTGCGGTCGACCGAATCGATTCGCCGCGTGGTGCGGGAGACGCGGATGGAGCCGGAGAACTTCATTTTGCCGCTGTTCGTCTGCCCGGGCGAGGGCGTGCGCCGGCCGATCAGTTCGATGCCGCCGCAGTGCCAGTTATCGGTGGACACGGCGGTGGAGGAGTGCCGAGAGGTGCAGAGTCTCGGGATCGGCGGCGTCATTCTTTTTGGGTTGCCGGAGTCGAAGGATGAAGAGGCCTCCGGCGCGTATGACGACGACGGAATCGTGCAGCGGGCCATCCGCGCGATCAAGCGGGAGTTGCCCGATCTGCTGGTGATGACCGACGTCTGTAACTGCGAATACACGAGCCACGGCCATTGCGGAAAGATCGTCAATGGGGATGTCGATAACGACGCGACGCTGGAGTGGCTGGCGGCGAGCGCGCTGTCGCATGCGCGTGCGGGCGCTGATGTCGTCGCGCCGTCGGACATGATGGACGGCAGGGTAGCGGCGATCCGGCGGACGCTCGATGCGAACGGATATACGAATACCCCGATTCTGGCCTACTCGGCGAAATTTGCTTCGGTGTTTTACGGGCCGTTCCGCGAGGCCGCGGAATCGACGCCGCAGTTCGGCGACCGCCGGAGCTATCAGATGGACCCGGCGAACGGGCGCGAGGCCATGCGCGAGATCGAGCTTGATCTGGAAGAAGGCGCGGACATGATCATGGTCAAGCCTGCGATGCCTTATCTCGATCTGATTCGGCAGGCGCGGGACCGGTTCGACGTGCCGATCTCGGCGTATCAGGTGAGCGGGGAGTACTCGATGATCATGGCGGCGGCGCGGAATGGCTGGATCGATGAGGAGCGGGCGATGGTGGAGAGCCTGACGTCGATCCGGCGGGCGGGCGCGGATTTTATCCTGACTTACTTCTCGAAGCCGATGGCGCGGTTATTGGGCTGATTCAGAGATTTTCGAATATTTCGGAAATCCAGATCCGCCAGCCCGGGAATCAGCGAGGATACGAGGAACGCATTATTGCCAAAGATGCGTGCGCTGGCGGGAACCTGAACCTCGAGCGTTCTCGTTTCCGGGAAGATAAGCCAAACTTCCTGGACTCCCCATATGAGCTAGGCCTGGATTTCCGGTTGACGTTGGTCGCGGTCTCCGATGGGAGAGATAATCGTCGACGGCCATATCCGGAGTGCTGATCTACAGGCACGCGGTCGATCTCGACGTGACCGCCAGGTTTCCGAAGAGAAGAACCCCAGATCTGGGCGCAATCGCGAATCGGGACCGACTGCGAGATCAGTTGCAAGTAGCAGGCTGCCCAGTTTCTCTGAGGCCGCACAAAGGAGTAAAGCAGCGCAAAAGAGGCGGCACGAGAATGCAGGTTGTGTTCCGGTGTTGCGCTGGGCGCTTCGATCAGTTCTCCGTCCAGCAGTTCCCATTTGCGGCCCTCCTCTTCGGGAAGCGCGTCGAACTGCTCGGCCGTCATGAGCGTGCGGACCGGCATATGTCGATAATATCGCTACAATAGTGCTTTCCCGATGCATTTCCTACATAACAGCCTCGTCGAGCTGATCACTCAGACCTCGACGAATCTGCCGCCCGACGTGCGCGCCGCCATGGCCGCAACCGGACTCGCCGAGAAGCCCGACACCCAGGCCTCGCAGGCGCTCAACATCATTTTTTCGAACATCGACATGGCGGCGGACGATTCCGGCGCGATCTGTCAGGATACCGGCATGCCGACGTTCTATGTGCACACTCCGGTCGGCGTCAATCAGATCGCGATCCGGAAGGCAATTCGCGCTGCCGTGGCGGAAGCCACGCGCCTGGGTAAACTGCGCCCCAACTCCGTCGATTCGCTGACCGGCAAGAACAGCGGCGATAATCTCGGACCGGAAACGCCGGTTATTCACTTCGAGCAGTGGGAGCAGGACGAGATCGAAGTGAAGCTCATCCTGAAGGGTGGCGGTTGCGAGAACAAGAATATCCAGTATTCGCTGCCCGCGACGCTGGACCGTCTGGGTCGGGCGGACCGCACGCTGGAAGGCGTTCGCAAATGCCTGCTGCACGCCGTCTGGCAGGCGCAGGGGCAGGGTTGCGCGCCGGGCGCGCTCGGCGTTTGTATCGGCAGCGATCGGGCGCACGGTTACGACGTCGCGAAGGAGCAGCTTTTCCGGACGCTGGACGATGTGAATCCCGATCCCGCGCTTGCTGAGTTGGAAACGCGAGTCATGAGGGAAGCGAACGAACTGGGCGTCGGAGCGATGGGTTTCGGCGGCAACGTTTCGCTGATCGGATGCAAGATCGCGGCGGCGAACCGGCTGCCGGCCAGTTTCTTCGTATCGGTGGCGTATAACTGCTGGGCGTTTCGGCGTCTGGGCGTGCGGCTGGATGCCGGGAATGGCGCCATTACAGAGTGGCTTTATCGCGATCCGGCGCGGGTGGTCGAGCGTATGACTGCGAGTGAGGGTTTCCCGCTGACGGGACGTGAGATTGTTCTGACCGCGCCGCTCAGCGAAGAGACCGTGCGTTCGCTGCAGGTGGGCGACGTGGTGCTGGTCCGTGGCGAAATGTATACGGGGCGCGACGCTGTGCATGCGCATCTGATGAAGAATCCGCCGCCGGTCGATTTGAACGGCGCCGTGCTGTACCACTGCGGTCCCGTGATGATGCAGACAGAGGGCAAATGGACCGTCAAGGCCGCCGGCCCGACGACCAGCATTCGCGAAGAGCCGTACCAGGCCGACGTGATCAAGCGTTATGGGGTGCGGGCGGTGATCGGTAAGGGCGGCATGGGCGCGAAGACGTCAGCCGCGCTGAAGGAGTTCGGGGCGGTTTACCTGAACGCGATCGGGGGCGCGGCGCAATATTATGCCCGTACCGTGCGGGACGTGCTTGACGTCAACCTGCTCGATTTCGGCGTGCCGGAGGCAATGTGGCACTTGCGGGTGGAGAACTTCCCGGCGATCGTGACCATGGATGCGCAGGGGAACAGCCTGCATGCGGAAATCGAGAAAGCCACCGCGCAAGAGTTGGAGCGGCTGCAACCGGCGTAGTTTCGGCTCGTCCCATAACCGGGATACAAGCCGCCTGATATGATTGGAGTTTCCGCAAGGAAGCTTTCCCAATTGGCCAGGTAGCTCAGCTGGTAGAGCGCAGCCCTGAAAAGGCTGGCGTCGGCGGTTCGATTCCGTCCCTGGCCACCACGTTTTCATCCGATTTCACTCCAAAGACTTTTTGGTCCGCCTCGATTCGCTTCCCGGAATGAAGGTTGCGCTGGCGTCCGTTGATCTGTGGTTCCGAAACGAGCAAACGCGAGTTTTATCCGACGTTAGTTCAAAATACGATAGCCTATGATCTATCTGATAGCTAACTATTAATAGCTTATAAACTATTAAAATAATAAAATTTGATATAGTATGGTATATTAAATTAACAACTATCAATAGGCTATAGACTATGGAAAAGCCCAGACGCGCGGCTGAATCACGGTCCAGGCTCGATGAACGCTTCAAGGAAATCGGTGCGGTCAGGGACTATGCCGCGCCTGTGCGCGGGTGGACCAAGGCCATCCGTGACGCGCTCGGGATGACGACCGCTCAATTGGCGAAGCGACTGAATGTCAAACAGCCAACCGTGGTGGCGATCGAACAATCTGAGGCCAGGGGGACGATCGAGCTGGCGACATTGCGGCGCGTCGCCGAAGCGCTCGACTGCACGCTCGTTTATGCCCTCGTTCCGAATAAGCCTCTCGAAGCGATGGTCCGCGACCGGGCACGGCTTTTCGCGCGCCGGCGCCGGGGGCCGGTCGAGCACTCGATGCTGCTGGAAGACCAGGCTGTGATCGAAAAGGACGCCGACAAGCGTCTTGACGAGATCGTGCGCGAGACGAACCCGCGATTGTTCTGGGATTAGGCTGTTCTGGGACTAGATGGTGAGCGGCCCTTTCGACCAACCCGATGATGCGACACCGCTGACACCTGAGGAACAGCGCGAACTGATTCCCGCATACATCGCCTACCGCGCCGAGTTGAACGAAGCCGAGCAGGATAGTATCGCTCGCGCGCAGGATTGGGCGCTCAAGAGCCGCCGAGATCTGCTGACCGAGAAATTTGTCACGGACCTGCACAGGCAGATGCTCGGCGACGTATGGCGCCGGGCCGGTAAGTTCCGCACGAGCGAACGTAACCTGGGGATACCGTTCTATGAAATCTCCGTTGTGCTGCGCCAGTTGCTCGAAGACGCAAAGGCCTGGATCGAATACAAATCATATCCGCCGGATGAAATCGCGGTGCGTTTCCATCATCGCCTCGTTCAGATCCATCCGTTCCCTAACGGCAACGGCCGCCATTCGCGCCTGATGGCCGATCTGCTGGTAATGAGGCTCGGCGGCGAGCGGTTTTCGTGGGGCAGCGCCAATCTGCAGAATGCCGGCGATGTGCGCGGCCGTTATATCGTGGCGCTGAAGGCGGCCGACAACCACGACTTACGCCCGCTGCTGGCCTTCGCGCGGTCTTAGGTTGTCTTGAAATTGACGGCCCTCAAAGCCGGACAAAAGCGTCGAACGGTAACAGCTCAGACACGCCTGATCACGAACGCACCAGCCCCGACGGCGCCTGTGGGGCAGCCCTTCGGGGCTGTCCAGATGGGCCTGCGGCCCACGAGCAACTACGAAAAGCCGTTCTCTCCGTGCGCAATTTCGTCGTGGGGCAGGCCCCCGGCCAGCCGCCAAGCCCCAGCTCGGCGCGGAACTTTACGTCAGCCGGTAGCGCCGGCGATCACGCACCCGGGCGTCCGTCCGGCGCAAAGCTCTATGCAAGCTCGCGAGTAACTTTCTCAACAACGCCGCGCAGGTTTATTTCTTCGACACGGCCGAGGGCACGCGTTTGAAATGCGCTACCGTGCTTGAGCCGTTCGGGGCGATCGGAATAGTTTCCAACTCCATGCTGTCGCCGTCACCGGTAACACCGAACCGCCGCTTTATCACCTGATTGCCCGTAGTCTCGATCTCAACGAGTTTAGCTCCGTTGAACCACATCGAAACTTTAGACCGATGACCGGACCAGTCGATCTCACATTCCTTGCCAACCGTGTTGCAATCGAACTCCCCCACGGTTCGTGCGCCGTCGGAGTTGCTGATGTGTATCGAATCGCCGTTGTGTTGCAGGGTCCAGACAGGTTTAGCGGTCCCGGTTCCGTCGCTCTGCTGCCACTCGCCGGTAAGTTTGTCGCGCATTGCATGGTCGTCGTCGGATGCGAAACCCGCCACCAGCACCGTGCTCACCAGGACAATCGATATCCTGACAAGTCCACTTCCGCGCAACCGCCATTCCTCGCGCAAAGTCCCAGGTGTCATCTGCAGTTTCCTCTGTTGTGTATTGAACGCCCGAGCGACGCCGCGGACAATCCTGTCGAGACAGTACACCTTCGCGCGCGGGTGAAAATCTTCACCGCTTCCGCTGCAAGGAAAGGAGGGGCGTATCGGGGCGAGACTGAAGCGTTCGGGGATCCGTCCGCTATGCGGAACGGACCGACTCTCTTCGCAAATCCGCGCAAACTGTGTGCGGACATCGACAGGCCGAAAGAACGCGTGACCTCTCGAATATAATCAACAAACGCCGATGAACGGTCTTGACGAGACGACCGCTTTCTCAGAGAGTAATTGCAGGATGAAAATTCTCAAAACCCCACTAGCCCTGGCGGTGGCCCTGGCAATGGGCGCGATATCGCTATCCGCGCAATGGCCGGACAACCCGACGCCGGGCCCGAGGGCGAAGGATGGCAAGATCGACCTCGCCGCGCCGCCCCCTAAAACGGCCGATGGAAAACCCGACTTCTCCGGATTATGGGAACCGGCGCGAGGCCCGGGCGGCCGTGGCGGCAGATCGATGAACGGCACCGAGCCGTTGCCTTTCGCGATTCCCTCATCGCCGGGTGATCCTCCGGTAGCGCAGTTTTTTAATATCGGAGCGGGCTTCAAAGATGGTCTCCTCCCCCTTACCCCGTGGGCCGCGCAGTTGCGCGCGCAAAGAAAAGCGAACGACAACAGAGACAATCCCGACGCTCACTGCGAGCCGCTCGGCCTGACCCAGCTTCTTATGCACCCGCAGCCGCGGAAGATCGTGCAGACTCCGCGCGATATTGTGATTCTTTACGAAGCAAACGGCAACGTCCGGCAGATTCACACCGACGGCCGCGCGCTGCCGAACAACGATCCCACGCCCTGGTGGTACGGGTATTCGGTCGGACACTGGGATGGCGACACGCTGGTAGTGGAGACCACCGGCTTCCGCGACGATGTCTGGCTGGACGTTGAAGGCAGTCCCCTCACCAGTTCCGGCAAGATGACGGAACGCTGGCGCCGATTGAAGTTCGGGCTGATGCAAATCGATGTCACGATCGAAGATCCCAAAGCTTACACCAAACCGTTCACGGTGCGGATGAACCATCAGCTCATGCCGGACTCCGATCTCATGGAGTTCGTTTGCGAGGATAGAGACGCCGCACACTACCTTAGCGCTGGCGGCAAGAAATAGATCGTCCTGGCGGCCGGCGGCCTCACATCCTTAATTGCTTTTAGCCGGAGGCTGCGCTTGCCGCTTTGCGACCGCGGCCTCGAAACTCTTCTCGTATTCGTCGACGTGAGCCTTGTATCCCTCGGGGTCGACAAACGGATTCGGATCTCCCGGTTTGCGCGTCTGCAGCTTCTGATACTTCTCGGCCATGTGATAGAACGAGGCATGTGAGCTGAGGAACACGTCGACCTGGAAGGTGCGGGCCTTCTTGAACGTGGCTCGGAAGTCGTCAATCATTCCCGGATAGTTATCGAGGACCTGGAGGAACTGGCCGTTCAGGCTGCACTCGATAAATGCGTGATAGGTTTTGCCGTCTTCCTTGAGATCCGTCGTCCAGGCGAGGCATCCTCGCGTGTGGCCCGGCATGAGGTGGGCCGTCAGGGTCGTTCCGCCGAGCGAAACGGTATCGCCGTCATCGATGATCCGGTCGATCGGGTGCTCCTTGCCTTCGGGATGAAATTTCTTTATCGCAGGCACATCGAGGCGTCCCACCACGACCTGAGCGCCGGTCAATTCCTTAACGAGGTTGTCTCCGCCGACATGGTCGGGGTGTGCGT
Source organism: Terriglobia bacterium (assembly GCA_963845785.1). Lineage (GTDB taxonomy): Bacteria > Acidobacteriota > Terriglobia > Bryobacterales > Bryobacteraceae > BOG-234. The sequence continues at coordinate 190,680 of CAWJTK010000001.1, forward strand.
GACCCGCAATCAGAATCTTGATGTCCTTGAAGTTGTACCCGAGCTTCTTGACGCTGTCTTCGATTACCGGCACGGACGACTCGTAGCCGGTATTCATCAGGATCAGACCCTCGGGCGTGACGATCAGGAACGAAGCCAGCTCTTTGGTTCCCACGTAGTAGAGGTTGTCCATGATGCGATGCGGTGGGAACGGATCGTTCCAGCCAGCGGGCTGGGCGAAAGCCGTGAGAGAAAAGAAAGCCAGGGTGATGGCTTGAAAGACAGGTTTACGCATATTATGAGTTCCTCGCGACCGTAGCCGCGCGTGTATTCAGGTTACAACCGGCCGGCTATCTCTCCCCGCCATCCCCGCAGAAGCGATTTCGCATCGGCGCGCTTCGTCTTCGGGGAATCGCGGTCTTCTTTATCAGTCGCAGGGCTAAAATATCACGGGTCCCGCGAAAAATACAGCCTGACCCGACGTACAAGACCGGCGCTGTGCGGCTGAACCCCCGGACACCGGGCGCTCTTAATCTTGGTCAGTCGGGAGGGTAACGACGTTCCTTCCCGGCTCGTGCCGCAATGAAAGTTCAAGATAATTGCAGAAGCCGTGAAACCTTTTCATGAGTTGAACGACTGAGTGCCAGACATGCGGTCAAGCGCAAAACCGGCGCGCCTCCTCGTAACGATCCCGAAGGCTTTAGAACCTGCTCAGCGGAACTGTCTCAGCTTGACCCGCGAGGTTCGCGATTGATACTACGCCGCGCTTCAACCTCGGGAAGAGAGATTCCGGGGAGACAGAGTTGTCGCATTTTGCTGGGATTGTTTCTCGTCGGGCTCTGCGCCACGCAAGCGGCTCCACCCGCATGCCCGGCGCCTGCGGACAGCGGGAAATCGCTCAGCAAAATGTGTGTTCGCCTGGAAGTGCTCAACGGCCGCATTGTGGCTCCCGAAGCTAACGCTGCATTCTGGTTTTCGCCGCTTTTTTCCTCTGCTCTTTCGAGGCAAATTTCCGCGGATCGGGCCCGGACCATTCTTCAGGGCGAACTCAACGGCATTTTGACGGGACTCCCCATGCCTTACGCGGCCGCTCTGGCGCCGGGTGAGTCCGACCGAAGCTTGAATGATCCCCTGACCACGGCCGTGCGGACATGCAGCGGATCTTTGGACGACTACGCGTCAAGATGCATGCAGCCATGGAGCGATGCGAATACCGGGCGCGGACAGCCCGCGGATGTTCTGGTTGACGGCGCGCCCTTTTACAACCCGCTGATTGCTTCATCCACCAGCACCGCTCTCAGTTTCTCCGAAGAACTGTCATCTCTCGATGAGGGTCTTGCAATCTTCTTCATTGCCGACTTATTCGAATCGGCGAGCGTGACAATTCAACTTCCGTTCACGACGAGCGCCGAACAAAAGAAGCGTATTCAGGATTTGCGCAGCGCGCTGAAGCCTCTGGATGGCACGCTGTGGGATGCTGCAACGATCCGCGAGGAGCTTTCGCAGTTTTACTCGCCGCTCGGGCTGGCTGCGCAATCTGTACCCGGCCCGGCCGGAACGAATGAGATCGCGATCAACGAAGGTTTCCGCATCGCGCGGATCGTGCTCACGGCGGGCGATATATCGGACAGGGACGTCGGTAAGATTCTCTGGATCGTGCTTTCGCAAACTGATTTCGATCGCGCCCGGAAGCGCCCGTTGAAGCTGGACAAAGACGATGCGGTGCTGAATTATAGCGATCTTGGCTACGCCATGGGCGACGAGCCCTTCGAGTTCGCCGGCAGGATACAGGAACAACAACTAATGCTGGCGGAAATCGGTTTCACCGCATCGCTCCAGCCGAGCACGATGGCCAGCACGACGGCGCAGCAATACCATGACATCCGGATCCAGAAATCCGCTTCGGACCCGCCACAACAGAGCACCACGCCGGCTCCGGCCCCCGCGCCCCTCGACCCGGGCGGCGCCGCAGGCACAGCATCACCGTCGCAAACTCCTCCCGCTGCGCCGTCGTCCACGCTTCAGTCACTCGACAAACTCGATAAGCCATGGTTCGTCGGCGGCGGCCTGATTTACAAGCCAGGGCAGTCTCTCTCAGTTTTCGGGTTGCTCACCAGATCGCGGATTCCTTTCCCCCTCCCCAACAGTTCCTTCTCTATACAGGGCGGGTATCCGGCCGGGTCCACCGTCGCAGTGAATTATTCGGCCGATTATATCGGTTTCGACACTCTTCATCAGCGACTGTCCCTGAATCTGAACGGCTCCAGGGACGTAACCCTCCATCGATATCTGCTCGGCCAGAAGCTGGATCAACTCCAGACGGGCGGGACGGGGCGGCTTATATGGGAACCGTTCCACGATCTCCACAACGGTCTGCTGCAAGTGGTGGGAGAATTTCAGCGTTCCACCGTGACGCTCGAAAGCAATGTCGCGGTCGCTCAAAAGATCAATCTGTCCACCTTCCGGGTCACCGCTCTCTACCAGTATCAGAGCGAGCTTTCCCGGTATTCACATTTCCTGAAGATAGAACCATTCGTCGAAACGGGGCTGGGGCTGTCCGCGACGGAGTCGGTTTACGGGCTCGAGGGCGCCGATGTCAATTATCACCAGAACCTGGGACCGGTTGCTCCTGACTTCACGGCCCACTTCCAGCAGGCATCGCGCGGAACTCCGCTCGTGGAAATGCCGTCTTTCGGCGGCGCCGAGGTGCTTCGCGGTTTCCGCGCCGATGACGCGATCGGCCGCCGTTACGCGACTTTGCAAAGTGAGCTCTGGGTGCCTGTGCCGGGTATTCCCCGAGCCGCGGCGGGGGGCGCCGCGCAGGGAGAGCTTGCGTCGATTCTGTCCAAACTCAGACTGTCGCCGTTGGGAGACTTTGGCGGCGCGTGGCAGACGAGCGGATCGGAGCCAGGGATGCGCGCGGGGGCCGGACTTGGCTTGCGGCTGGATATGACGGCAGGGCTCTATCACATCGTGGGGAAACTGGATTGGGCTTACGGATTTGGGCCGGCTGCCACCGGCGGCAGCCGTGGCAAGTTTTATTTCAGCCTTGTCAGCGATTTACCTTTTTGATTCAGGCGATTTACCTTATTTGATTCAGGAGAGATAACATGGGAAACTTCACAGTCACAACCGGAGCCGACACCTTTAACCTGGACACCGCCGGAAACGTTACCAATAACAGTAACCCCGCCGGTACCTGGACCACGAACCAGCAGAATCAGATAACGATTACAAAGCTCGATGGCACGTCTGTGACCGGCGACGCCGTCTGGCAATTCAACGCTCAGAACCAGCTAACGGTACAGCCAGCGGGTCAGAATGACGCCTTCAACTTCGCGTCCGACGCCGGAATTCGCAACTCTTACACCACAACCAACGCAGTGCTGCAGATGATGCCCGACAAGACGGGCTCGTTCCAGTTCGCGCTGCATGGAGACTGGAGTCTGGATGCCAATCATAATCTCCTGTTCACTGTCGGTGGGGTGCAATCGGTGATCAATGGGTTCGTCAGCGATCCCATTGGACGATTCATCTATCATTTCGCCGACAAGCAATCGCCCTTGCGTACGAGTGTTCTCGGATTTGTCGGAACCTGGGATGTTCCAAGAGACGCCGCCAATCAGCCGGTGAAGTCGGGAGACGCGCTGCTGGTTTTCCGGTATGTCAAAGAAGACGGCTCGCCGGCCTCGTTCCAGCTGCCCCAATCGGGCACGATCAATCGAACGACCAACCAGCTTGCTTATACCTATCAGAAAGATAACAAGACAGTCAGCATCAACTTTCAGGGCACCCTGATGATTGATCCTGACTTCCAGATCACCTATATTTTCAATCGCCAGGTGTCGTCCGATGGAAGTGAGATGGTTGGCTCTACCACCATCGGTCTTGACGCAATGCTGACCAAACCCGATTTTTCCGGCGATCTTCAATTGTCTCTGACGAAGCCGGATGGCTCAGCCGGCACGACGTTGACCATCGGCGGCAATTTCGCCGGTGTCATCGGTAAGACGAAGTTGCTGGTAGGCTTCAGTTTTCAGCAGACGTTCGGCTCGTCGGGCACGATCTCGCGCACGGCGGCTTTTGATGGCAGCCTGGACTTCTCAGGCGGAGAAGTGCAATGGACATTCCAGTTAACAGGCCAGACGGTAAACCTCGCCCTGAACGTAGACGTCAAGCTTGGCGCTGCGAACCTGGATTCAAGGCTGAATCTCACCCTCGACAACGGCCAGGTCAGCGGGATCACGTTCCTGCTTGGCGTTTCGTTCTGACAACGGCTGGCAGAGAATCGAGCGGAGACCGGCGGGCATACCAGTTGGCGAGCCGACGCTCCTCGATAGAATCAAAAACATGGCAAATGAAACATACGCGGTGTTCGATACGACCGAAGGCCGTTTCAAAGTAAAGCTCTTCCAGGAAGAAGTGCCCAAAACGGTGCAAAACTTCGTCGATCTCGCCGAAGGCACGAAAACCGGCAAGCCCTTCTACGATGGCATTATTTTCCATCGGGTCATTCCGGATTTCATGATCCAGGGCGGATGCCCCCAGGGCACGGGCACGGGCGGACCCGGGTACAAATTCGCCGACGAGTTCCATCCCTCTCTGAAACATTCGAAGGGCGGCATGCTGTCGATGGCCAATGCCGGACCGAATACCAACGGCAGCCAGTTCTTCATCACGGTCGCTCCGACCCCGCATCTCAATAACCGGCATTCGGTCTTCGGTGAAGTGGTCGAAGGCTATGACGTAGTCGAAAAGATTTCGAAGGTTCCCCGCAACTCGCAGGACAAACCAAAGACCGAAGTGAAAATCAATTCCGTGAAGATCGAAAAGAACTGACCGGGCCAAATCACGGCATATCGGCGTCCTCCGGCATGACAGACACGGCTCTATTCGGAGGCACTTTCGATCCCGTTCATAACGGTCATATCGAGATCGCGCGGGCGGCGGCGGACCGCTTCCATCTGGCAAGAATTCTCTTCGTACCTGCCGGCAATCCACCCCACAAGCCGGAAGGCGTAACGTCGCCTTACGAAGACCGCTTTCGCATGGTGGAACTGGCCTGCGCCGCCGATCCCCGTTTCGAAGCCTCGCGCATCGAGGCGGGGTCGGCGCGCAGTTATTCCATCCACACGATCGAGAAGCTCAATGCGCGAGGCCTGAATGCGCCCGGGATGAATCGCCTCGGCTTCCTGATCGGCGCCGACGCGTTCGCGGATATCCGTTCCTGGCATCGCTGGCGCGACGTCGTGGCGTCGGTCGAGTTCATTGTCGTCACCCGGCCTCCAGCCGCTGGGCAGGACGCGAACTGGGAGACGCCCCCCGGCGCAATCGTCCACGAATTAACCGGATTGCACCTTCCCATATCGTCGTCCGGCATCCGCGAACAACTGATGAAGGGCGATTCCGCCGTGCCGGTGCCCTCTTCCGTCCTCGCCTGGATTCGGGAACGCGGCCTGTATCGGTCACAATCGAAGTAAATTTTTTTAAGCCGATTTTTAACATAGGGTTAGCGGGATTTTTCGGAAAACGCAGGTCCGGCTTTTACAAGGCCGGGTGCTAATCATTAGCCGACAAGAAAAGTTTGACTTCTTCTGGAGGAAATGATGGCCCTGCGCCGTACAATGCTTCTGGCGGCCGCGTTATGCGGACTGGCAGCAAGCCAGACAACAGGATTAACGACAATTCAGGACACGCTCTATCAGGCCGACGGCACGCGCTATAACGGCACGCTGATGATCAGCTGGAGCACTTTCGACGCGACCAATATCGGTACGATCGTGCAGCAGAGCAAAAATGTGGATGTAGTGAACGGAAACCTGCTGGTGCAACTCGCGCCCAACGCGACTGCTCCGCCGCCGGCGAATATCTACAAGGTGTTATATCAGAGCGACGGACGCAGCCAGTTCACGGAAACGTGGGTGGTTCCCGTGAGCTCGAAGCCGCTGACCGTCAGTGCAGTGCGCGTAACTTCCCAGACGATCAGCGGAACCGGCGGCGGAGGGACTCCGACCGGAGGCGGCCTGACCGGCGGCACGACAACCATCGCCGAATCGTCGGTCGTCGGTTTGCAGGCGGATCTTGCTCAGCGGCCCCTGAAGGGCGCCGGATTCGGTACCAACGCGGTGGCGGTGGTTGACGACAGCGGCAACATTGAAACCGCCGTCGGAGATGTCGGTTCGTGCGTCTTTGTGGACGGGACAACCGGGCAATGCACACCGCCGACGTACTCGGACGCCGAAACGCCTGCCGGCACGCTGGATGGGGTGAATGGCGCATTTACGCTGGCGAATACCCCGCTGGGATCGAGCCTTACGCTGTTTCGCAATGGTCTCTATATGACTGCGAATCTCGATTACACGCTGACCGGCTCCGCGATTCAGTTCGTTCCGGCAGCCATACCGCAGCCTGGAGATCTTCTGGCCGCTTTTTACCGGGTGGATACGTCGGTCACCGGGAATGTAAGCTCTTTTTCTACGCTGGGGTCGACAAACCAGCTCCGAACCACCTCGGCGCAGGTAATCTGCAGCGCGGCCGGGACCAGCGTTGCGGCGACGACATGGACCACCCTCGGCGGCTGCGATTTGCCTGCCGCCGGATTGCAGCCTGGGGACCGGATCGAAATCCGGTTCACTTTCGCGCATACGGGGGCCGCGGCGGGATTCAGTTTCCAGGTAAACTGGGGCAACACAACGATTCTCGCCCGAAGCGGAGTCGCGCAGGATGCAGCCGTCGCCGGGCGCGCAGAAGCCGCAGTCACCGCAAGCGGCGCCGAAATCAGCCTGGAAAGTTGGGGTACGGTAATGCCGTTCCTGCCGGGAATCGTGAATGCTCCCGCGCAGGCGGGTCTCGAAATCACCCTTCAGGCGGCCATGTCGCAGGGTGGCGGGGACACCGTGGCGCTCACCAACTACACGGTAATCCGCTACCCCGGCAACTAGGTCGCCGTGGGGCAGAGCTTCCGCTCTGCCGCCGGGCTTCCGCCCGGCGCGGAGCGTCACGTCAACGCCGGTAGCGCCGCCGATCGCGCCTAACGCTGTTCAACGATTGTCATCCCCAACGCCAGCCGGAACGGGATGACCGTCTCGCTGGGGACGCTAGCGGGCTTCCCGCGCGTCGCCGCTATCATGCCCATGCCGGCGCCACCGCCGATTCCCGCGCCGATCACCGCTCCAGTGCCTCCGCCTGCCAGGGCGCCGATAATGGCGCCCAGCGCGGCTCCCCCGCCGATCTTCGCGGCGTCTCCCCCCGCTGAGCTGTCGCCCTGCTTCGCCCAGGGATCGGTTGAGATAGCGACTTTTTGTCCATCGGAGGTATAAAGCGTCGTCAGCGCCAGCCGGATCGCCGACGTGCCGTTCAATCGCCCGGCTTTGCGCGATTCTACGACGCGTCCGGTGACGCGCGCCCCCCGCTCGGCGATCACCAGCCCATCAACCACAAACGGTTCCGCAAGCGACGCGTGAAAAGTATCCCCCGCGAAATCCCTTTCCGTCGAAAGGCTTTGATCCAGGCGAACCCTGAAGGTCATTCCTATGCGAAGTGTGACGTGCCGCGCAGGGGCGGGGTCCGGCACAGGCTGCGGCGCCGGGTCAGCCGCCTTCTGCTCGATTGCGGCGGAGACGGAAAGCGGATCGGGCGCGGGCGTTGCCGACTCCGCCGGAGCAGCAGCCGGGATGGAGGGAGAAGCCGGCACATAGGGTGGCGGCGGCGTCAGCTTCGCCTGCACCGAAATGGGTTTGTTTTTCCGAACTGCCGGCGCCACGGGTTCCACATAGATTGGCAAAGGAGCGACCGGCCGGCGAGCAACTGGCTCGGGAGAGACGAACTCGGGAGCCGGGCTGGTCACTGCCGGCGAAATTGGCTTTGTTTTGTCAGGAGCGAGTCGGGCTGCCGGAGCCGGCGGGTGGGTGTACGGAGGAGGTGGAATGGGAGCGGGCGGCGACACCCGAACGCGCGAGGCTGGGGAAATGGCGGCTACCGGAAACGCAGGCGGTTGGCTCATCTTTACCGCGAGACCGCCCGCCAGCGCGGCGCCCGTCATTAAAAGAGCAACATGCAGCGGCTTCATGTCATTATCTCGACGTTACACTGAATTTGTGAGTTTCCCGCGAAACCTGACTATCGGAAACGTGCCGATCGCGCCTGCGACCGTGCTCGCCCCGATGGCGGGTGTCACCGACACGGTTTTCCGGCGCTTCATCCGGAATCTTGGCGGATGCGGCCTCATAATGACTGAATTTACCAGTTCTCACGGGGTAAGTGCGTCCCTTCGGTCCGATAATTCGAAGAAACCGAATCGGACGCTCCAGCGCTACCTCGCTTTCGAGCCGCAGGAGCATCCCATATCGGCGCAGCTTTTCGGCGCCGATCCGGAGACCATGGCGACCGCCGCGCGCGTTTGCCAGGACCTTGGCTTCGACATTCTGGACATCAACTTCGGCTGTCCGGTGAACAAGGTCGTGAAGTGCAACGGCGGGTCGGGACTGCTTCGGGATCTGCCCCTGGTCGAAACTCTCCTGCGCACCGTTCGCCGGGCGATCACCATTCCGTTTACCTGCAAGTTTCGCGCCGGATGGAATGATGCCGAGCTGGTGATGGTCGAGATGGCGCGCATCGCGGAGGACTGCGGCCTTCAGGCCGTTGCCTTGCACCCGCGCACGCGCGAACAGGGTTACTCCGGCCGCTCCGACTGGTCGCGCATAGCGGCAGTCAAGAATGCGGTCAAAATCCCCGTCATCGGGAACGGCGACATTTTGACTCCGGAAGACGCGGTGCGAATGGTCGAAGAGACGGGGTGCGACGCCGTGATGATCGGGCGTACCGCGTCGTCGAATCCGTGGATCTTCCGGCAGATCGACCAGTATCTCGCGACCGGCCGTTATGACGAACCCACGCAGCGGGACCGGTACGACATCATGCGGACCTATTACGAAATGCTTCTCGATCGCGCTGAAGACGACTCGGTGGGCAAGATGAAACAGTTCGCCACTTACTTCACCCATGGCGTTCGGGGCGGAGCGCAGTTGCGCGCGTCGATCTATCAGGCGAAGGAAGCGAACCAGATCATGAGCTTAGTCGATAGCTTCTTCGAGACGCATTGCGACGAAGAAGCACTTGTTGCCGTCTGAACCGGACACGAGTTCGTAGAGGCCGTCGAACGCCTCCCGATAACGGTCGACCGAAGTGGCAAAGCGTCCGGTCGTCTTTCCGGCAAGCGCCGCGATTCCGCAACTGCGGAGGCCGCCTGCGATCTCGGGCAGCAAATCCGGCTGCCAGTAGAGCCAGCAAACGATGAGGTCCCACTCCCCGGGCTCGATGCGATACTCGTGTCGCTCCAGATCGGCCTGAACACAGTGGGCGCCAGGAATCTCGGGCATGGCAAGATCGACCGCCGTGACGTCCCAGCCCCGCTCGACGAGCCAGCGCGAGTGACGGCCCGAACCGCAGGCGAGGTCCAGCGCCCGGCCCGGCGGCGCGTCACTGAGCGCGGTCAGAAGTTCCGGTGCGGGTGTCTGCATTTTGAATGATGACGGAGCGTGTCGGGAACGGCATGGAAATGCCTTCTTTCACCAGCCGTTTGAAGACGCGCCGGCGCATTTCGCTCAAGGCCGTATTCTGGTCCTGAAACTGGCGAATACTGAACAAGATCTGAAAGCCCAGGCTCCAGTCGCCGGGACCAGGGTTGAACAGGATGAGAGGTTCCGGCTCCCGCAGGATTCCAGGGACTTCCGCGGCCGCCAATTTCGCCTCTTCGAGCAATATCGCGGTCACGCGATCGATGTCCGATTCATAACCGACGCCGAAGGTAACCGAGACGCCGATGCGCGGGTCCTCCAGGTGGTAATTCGTATAAATCGCCTGGCCAAGTTTGCTGTTGGGGATGATGATGAGGCCATTGTTGGTGCCTCGCATCGTAGTGCAGCGCCAATTGATATCAAGGACATAGCCTTCTTCGCCGGAGTTCAGCTTGATGTAATCGCCCAGACGAATCAGTCCGGAGACGGAAACGTAAAATCCGGCAAACAAATTCGAAAGCGTATCCTGCAGGGCGAGCGCGACCGCCAGACCGCCGACGCCGAGGGTCGTCAGGAGCGGCGTCAGGCTCAGGTTGAAAACGACCTTGAGCAGCCAGGCGATTCCGATGGCTACCACCGCCATCTGGGCCAGTTTCTGCGTCAGCGTCGTCACCGACTGCGCTCCGGTCACGCGGCCGCCGTAGAACCTTACAATGTTTCCCGCCAGATGACTCATCGCGATGGTGAGCGAGAGTATCCACAGGGCGGCGAGCGTGGACGGGACGTGTTTCAGATATCGCTGCGGTATCTCGGAATACTGCGTCGCCAGGTGAAGACCCAGCATGATCGACCAGAGAACGATCGGGCCGCGCAGGCTCTCCCGGACAACAACGGAAAGATGGCCGTCGGCGGTGCCGGCCCACTTCCGAATAATCCGGAACAGTATTTTGCGCAGAATCAGGCCGGCGATGACGGTTCCCACCAGCAGCGCCAGTGGCACCAGGAGCGCGAACGGGTCTTGCATGAGCTGCCTCATCGCGGACATAACCCGCTATTGTCCCAAGATCTTCTGCACGCGGCGCAGGCCGGCCGCGTCAAAGGTCTTGAAGCTGGGGAGCCTTTTTAGTTCGGCCGTGGCCGCCGTCTTTGCTGCGGGATTGGTGGCGGGCCTGTGTTTTGGTTTCGGCGGGCAGGAAGATTCGCCCAAAGAACAGGCCGCGGCGCTGGTCTCGAAGGCGAAGAAAGCCACCAAAGCGAACCGCGCGGCGGATGCCTACCTTCTCTACTCCCAGGCGTCTGCACTCGAGCCGAAAAACGCGAGACTGAAAGGCCAGATGGACGCGCTGCAATCGCGCGCGGCTCTGCAGGCGAAGGCCGCCCCCCCCGCGATCCGGGAGATGCGGACGAGGCGGCGGCCGCGCCCGAACTCGCCCCGGAAGATGTTTTCGACAGTCTCACCGCTGCCGACTACGCCGGCTCGCGCCAGCTTTTGCCGCCGCCCCGATTGAGCCCCAAACCGGGTCTGCAGGACTTCGATATCACCGGCGATCCGCGCTCGCTGTTCGATCAGGTGGCGCAACGCTTCGGGCTCGACCCGGTGTTCGACGGCGACTATCCGCAGTCGGGTAACCGGATCCGTTTCCGCATACCCGGAATCGATTACCGCGAAGCGCTTCACGACCTGGAAGCGATTACCAACTCCTTCGTCATACCGCTCTCCCCGCGGGTATTTATGGTGGCGCAGGATACGCCCCAAAAACGTAATGATCTGGAGCAGTCGATTGTAGTCGCGGTCCCGGTTCCCGCGGCGATGACGACGCAGCAACTCACGGAGATCGCTCAGGCTGTCAAGCAGGCCACAAACATCGACAAAATCGCCTGGGATACGACCCAGGATCAGATCGTGATCCGCGACCGGATTTCGCGCGCTCTGCCTGCCCAGGCGCTGTTGCAGGAACTCATGGCCGGGCCTGCACAAGTGATGCTTGAAGTGGAGTTTCTCGATGTGGCGGACAGTGATGTCATCCAGTACGGCTTCAATGTTACGAACCAGTTCGCGGCCATCTACCTCGGCGACGTTCTGAACAGTTTGCCGACCATACCCTCCGGCGTGACCGCGCTGCTGACTTTTGGCGGCGGCAAGACTTTGTTCGGACTCACCGCCGCTCAGGCCCAGGCGATGTTCAACCAGACCATCAGTTCCGGCCGCACTCTGTTTCGCGCTCAGGTGCGTTCCGTGGACAAACAGCCGGCCACGCTCCACGTCGGCGAAAAATATCCCGTCATTACCCAGCAATACGCCGGATCGGTTCCAGCCGGCACCCAGGGAACCGTGTACGCGCCGCCGCCCTCGTTCACGTTCGAAGACCTTGGCGTGGAGTTGAAGGTCACTCCTTATATCCATGGTCTGGACGGCGTGACGCTTGCCTGTGAGACAAGTTTCCAGTTGCTTGCGGGCACTTCGGTGAACGGTATTCCCATCATTGGCCGCCGTCAGTTCAACACTCAGATTCGCTTGCGCGACGGCGAATGGGCCGTGGTCGCGGGCTTAAAAAGCCCCTCGATTTCGAAGTCGACCGCCGGATTCTGGGGTCTGGAACGGATACCGCTGATTGGAAATCTGTTCAAGCAGGTGACGAAGGATAAAGAAGACGAGAACGTTCTGGTCGCGATCCGGCCTCACCTTCTCGCGCTGCCGCCCGATCAGTCCGTTACGCGAATGATACGCGTCGGCTCCGCTACGCGCCCCTTCACTCCCCTCTAGCTAGTTTCGATCCCGGCGTCACCGGAGTGAGAAAATCGGCCGCTCGCCGCACTGCCATGAAAGGTTCGCAGGTTGTGGGTTTACTCCGCATCCGGCAATCTCACCTTCAATTACTTCATGCCAGCCATCCTCGATCCGCGAACCGACCGGAACCATTCTGGATTTCCCAGAGATTTCTATTTGCCCGCCGCTTTGCAGCGAACGGGACTGGCGCTGGCCGTCGCGCTGGCCGCGGCCGCATCGGCGAATGCCGCTATCCTCTTCGACTTTGCGAATAACCAGGCGAACAGCGTCAGTGAGCCGTACGGCGATAGTCTGAGTCTGACGGCCGGCGGGATCACCGTAACCGAAACGGGATGGTCCGTGGCCAACACAACCGGTACAAGTCATTTCGCGCCGGCGGCGGTGGACAACTACAACGGTCCCCTTTGGGGCCTCGCCGTGTGTAGTTCCAACGATCCAGCTGGCATGTACTGCTTAAGCCCCTACCATCAGATCGACAACGCCAACACGTCAGGTCTGCCGGGAGGCGATGAATTCGTGATGTTTCAGTTCAGCAAACCCGTCAATTTGGCCAGCATCGAGGTAGCGAACTATTCGTCAATGGATAATTCCACGGCGGTCGATCTGACGTACTATACGGCATCCACGGCGCTCACAACCAACACTACACTGGCCAGCCTGGGCGTCGGTACGACCGCGAATGCGAACAGTGGTTCCGGCAGGCAGGTGACGCTCGGAATGAGCGGGAGCAACGTAACGTATCTGATCGTCGGAGCCTCGGTTCCCGACGCTGGCACGATGGTCGATTCGTTCAAACTCAACGCCCTTTCGATAACCACAACGCCAGAGCCTGCGACCTTCGGCGTAACAGCTTTCTGCCTCGCGGCTTTGGGAATTGCGAGCCTGCGCCGAGAACGGGCGAAATAACCTCGCGGAGGAATATGATGGTTCGGTATTCCGAGAGGCCCCATGAGACTGCTCTTGACCTTCTTTGCCGCCTGCGGGCTTGTCTTCTCGCAAGGCAGCGCCGACTGGCATCGTGCTTTCCCCGCATTTAAGATCGCCGGCAATTTGTATTACGTCGGCACCGCCGATCTTGCCGTTTACCTGGTCAACACTCCGCAAGGCAACATCCTGATTAACACCGATTTCAAACAGGACGTGCCGACCATCAAAAAGAGCATTGAACAGCTCGGCTTCAAATACGGAGACACGAAGATCCTCCTGATCAGCCACGCGCATGGAGATCATGACGAGGCGACGGGGGTGGTCACAAAGGAAACCGGCGCGAAGCTGATGGTGATGGACGCCGACGTACCGGAAGAGCAGAGCACGGCGCAGGGCCGTCCCGCCGCGCATGTGGACCGCGTGTTGCACGATGGCGACGTCGTGGAACTGGGCGGGTCCCGACTGGTGGCGCATCTGACGCCGGGCCATACGAAGGGCTGCACCACCTGGACGATGCAGGTGCGCGACGGCGGGCGCACTCTGAACGCGGTGATCGTCGGAAGCCCGAACGTGAACCCCGGATACATTCTGGTCGGCAACAAGAATTACCCTGGAATTGCGGACGATTACGTCAAGACCTTCGTGGTGCTGAAGAGTCTGCCTTGCGACCTGTTTCTGGGCGCGCATGGCGCCTATTTCGGTATGAATGCCAAATACGAAAAGATGAAGGCGGGCGCGGCGAATCCGTTTATCGATCCCGACGGCTACAAAGCCTATGTCGCGGAACGCGAGGCGACGTTTCGCAAGGAATGGGAGCGCCAGAAGCAAAACCCCGGCACGCCGGCGCGATAGCGCATAACCGCCAGATGCAGCGCAGCACGCATAAAATTCTGACCACGCATGTGGGTAGTTTGCCGGCGCCTCAGGGCGTCACCGGAGAAGCCGCGGTGCGGCAACTGGTCGAACAGCAGCGCGACACCGGACTGGACATCATCAATGAAGGCGAGTACACGAAAGGCGGCGACTGGCTGTCTTTCACCGACGATCGCTTCGGAGGATTCACGGCGGGCGAGCGCAAAGGACCACCTCTCATTACGCTCGGCAAAGATCGCGAGGAGTTCGCCGATTTTTATCGGTGGGCCTCTCAACGCGGCACGCTCTTCTTTGAGCCTGGAGATCAGATCAAGACGGTGCGGAATCACTGGATCTGTACCGGGCCGATCACTTACACCGGCCAGGCGGTTTTACAGCGTGAGATCGATTCGCTCAAGGCGGCCGCTGGTTCTGGAAGCGACCTGTTCCTGACCAGCACGGCTCCCGCAAGCCTCGAAGTCTATCGCTCCAATGAATATTATTCGAAGGAGGAAGAGTTCGTCTTCGCACTGGCTGATGCCCTGCGGGAGGAGTACAAGGCGATCGCAGACGCGGGAATTATCGTGCAAATCGACGATGCGTGGCTGCCTGCGCTCTGGGACCGTGTCGGAATCGGGATGGGGCTGGACGCCTTTAAACGCTGGTGCCGGGTGCGCGTGGAGGCGCTGAATCACGCGTTGCGCGGCGTCCCCGAAGACCGGGTCCGCTATCACCTGTGCTGGGGAAGCTGGCACGGTCCGCATGCGTACGATCTGGAGTTGAAGTATCTGGTGGATACTCTGCTTTCGGTGAAGGCGCAGGCGTACCTGATTGAAGCAGCCAATGCGCGGCATGAGCACGAATACGCGGTGTGGGAAACGGTGCCGTTGCCCGACGGAAAGATTCTGATTCCCGGGGTGATTACGCATTCGACGGATGTGGTGGAACATCCGGAGCTGGTCTCGCAGCGGATTCAAAGATTCGCGGCGTTGCTGGGCAAAGAGAATGTGATCGCCGGCGCCGATTGCGGCTTCGGTGGCCGCACTCATCCGCAGATCGCGTGGGCGAAGCTTCGATCGCTGGCGGCCGGAGCGAAGCTGGCCACCGCGGCTCTTTGGTAAGCCGATATGACGATGCGAAAACGACCCGCGACGACATCGCCGACGCTACCACTGTCGTAACGCTCCGCCCCGAGCGGAAACTTGGCGGCTGCCATTGAAAAGCCACTCGCGAGCTTGAGTAAAGCCTCGCGGCGGACGGACACCTGCGACGAGATCGCCGGCGCTACCATCTGACGTAAAGTTCCGCGCCGGCCAGAAGGCCGGCCGCAGGGCCGAAGCCCTGGCCCCACGATGGCCCAACAGTCTCTACTCAGGCAACTTGAATGCGACGTATTCGCCGTTGTATCCCGCTCCACTGATGGCGACCACGATGTATTGCTTTCCGTTCACCGCGTAAGTCATCGGCGAGCCGCTCTGCGGGGCCGGCATATACACCGAGCCGGCGTCCTTCCCTGTGGCCTTGTCGTATGCGCGCAGCAAAGCTCCACGCCGCCCGTCCGGCTGCGTTGCGACGCCTTTCTCGCCGGCGATGAGGAGTGTCTTTGTGACCAGCTGGCCTGCCTGGCCCGGACGTCCAGTTCGCGGAATCGTCAGCCCTTTGAGCGCCGGGTTGTTGCGTATATCGTCCGGCGTGTCACCGTGGGGCACCTGCCAGATAATTTCGCCGCGATCGAGGTCGATCGCCGTCATAGTGCCGTAGGGCGGCTTGATCAGGGGTAGCCCGCGAACATTCAATCCCCCGCGGCCACCGCCGCCTTCATTGCCGGCGGTGCTATCGGCTGGGCCCGGCAGAGAGACATATTGCGCTTGTCCGGAGATGAAGTTCATATCCGATCGTCCGGCTGCCGGCGGCAGAAGTCCAATTGGCGAGACGGCGGACTGCGCCGATACGTAAGCGATGTGTGTTTCCGGATCATAGGAGCCGCCTGGCCAGTTCGCGCCGCCGCCCCCCGTTGCAAGCGTCAGAGTGGCCAAAGGACCGTGAGGGTTGCTGAGCACGGGCGGCGTGAACATCGGACCTATCTTGTAGCGCGCTACCAGTTTCACGGCCTCTGCGCGCAACTCCGGCGTGAAGTCAATCAGTTCGTCGATCGACACGCCCTGCCGGGCGAAAGCGGGCGGTTTGGTGGGGAACGGTTGCGTCGGCGAATACCACTCGCCCGGCACCGTCCCCTTTTCCACGGGCCGCTCCACGATCGGCCACACCGGCTCTCCCGTCTGCCGGTTGAGAACATACATGAACGCTTGTTTGGTGGGCTGAGCCACCGCCTTCACCGTGCGGCCGCCGATCGTAATATCGGCCAAAATGGGCGGGCAAGGATTGTCCATGTCCCAGATGCCGTGATGGACGTATTGGTAATGCCACTTCCGTTGACCTGTGTGCAGGTCCAGTGCGACGATGCTCTCACTGAACAGATTGTTGCCCGGCCGATGGCCGCCATAGTAATCGCCGGTCGGCATTTCCACGCCGATGTAGACCATGTTGAGATCCGGATCGACGGATGCCTGGCCCCAGGAGCCGGTATTGCCGGTGTAGGACCAGGAATCCTGTTCCCACGTGTTGAGCCCGAATTCGCCGGGCTTGGGGATGGTGTGAAAGGTCCAGAGACGCCGGCCCGTTTTGGCATCGAAGCCGCGAACGTAGCCCTTCACGTTGGTTTTGCTTTTCGGCACTCCCCCGGGCTTGTGGGCGGCGCCGATCACAATTACGTTATTCGCGATGATGGGCGCCGCATGCAGACCGATATCGGGGCTGAGCGGGTCGATCACCTGATCGTCGTCGTCCTTCAGATCCACCACGCCGCTTTTGCCGAAGGAAGTTATCGGGGCGCCGGTCCTGGCGTTCAAGGCGATCATTCGATAGCCGGGCGTGACGTAGACAATGCGTTCCTCGGTCCCATCGGTCCAGTAAGCGAGGCCGCGGCCGGAGAGTTGGCGTGGCGCGGCGGCTCCGCGCGGGCCTTCGTTTTCGTTGTACTTCCACAGCAGTTCGCCGGTAACGGCGTCGAGCGCAATCACGCTCCGCCGCGTTCCCGCCGTCGCATAAAGTACGCCCTTAACCATCAGCGGCGTGCCTTCGAGATTCCCTTCGGGCGTGGGACCGAGGTTGTCGGTCTTGAATCGCCAGGCGACCTTCAGTTTGGAGAAGTTACCTGCGTTGATCTGATCGAGCGGCGAGTAGCGCGTGTTGCCTGCATCGCCGCCGTAGCTGGGCCATTCTCCATTCTTCGTACCGGATTGAGCCCTCGCAGGCAAAGTCGCAAGGAGGTGCGCGCACAACAGAAACACAACGCTGGTCGTCCAGCCGAACATTCGCCTCATGTCATCCCTCGTGGAGTGGCACTATCGTTAGTCGTGTCCACTGTCGGTGGATTATATCCGCGCTCGCGGCGAAAAGCATCCGGTGGTTTGACACCAGTGGTTTGACACCAGTGGTTTGACACCAGTGGTTTGACACAGGGGTTTGGCGCAGGTCGTCAGAGTTGTAGAGGGTACGTACAGAGAATCGCGTCAGGCGTACTGCATGACGAATCTGTTCAGCCGGTCGCCATCACCGAGTTGCCCCGATGCGAAGCCAAGACACGCATAGATGCCGATTATCGAGGAGATGTCGCCAATCGGCGAATCCCCGATATGAGCGAGGAGGTGAACGGCCGTGTCGAGCGCCGCGTCATTCAAGCCCGCATTCGTGAGTTCCGCTCGTAACAAATCGATCTCCGCCTTCCAGTAGAGTTTGTCGTGAGTCATAGGTAATCAGCTATCTTTCCCCGGTTCTCAACAGCGAGAGTTCCGAACTGTGCAGGTTCCTATCTGTCCTGTAAATTTTGACCCGCCGCGCGTTGGATGCGGAACGAGCGCCGGCACAAGGAAAATGCGGGATCACTACTGTCCGGCTAATGATGACCTCGTGGCCGGCAAGTCCCATTATTGCCAATAGTTGGGTGGGTGTTTCGGCTGCCGCGATTTGAAACCCGGCTAACCCCAGAACTGTCAAATCGGTGCCGGGCCGACAATGGTGCGTGAACCAAGGCCGGACCGTATTCTCTCAGTTGTTGGGCTTTCTGCCCGATCGCGAATTTCGCCGTTGCGTGGCTCGATACGGCGGGGATGCCCGTCCGCGGGGCTTCTCCTGTTGGGACCAGTATCTGTCGATGGGCTTTGCCCAACTTACTTACCGAGATGGTTTGCGCGACATAGAGGCGTGCCTGCGATCTCTGGGCGGCAAGCTCTATCACATGGGCTTTCACGGGAGGGTGTCACGCTCTACTCTGGCCGATGCCAACGACTCGCACGACTGGCGCATCTTCGCCGACTTCGCTCAGGTTCTGATCCACCTGGCGCGACCGCTTTACGTCGCCGATCCGATCGGGGTCGAATTGGACCAGGGCCTGTACGCGCTGGACTCGACCACTATTGACCTGTGCCTTTCGCTTTTTCCGTGGGCCAGGTTCCGCGAGAACAAAGGCGCGGTCAAGATGCATACGCTGCTCGACCTGCACGGCAACATTCCCACGTTCATCAGTATTACCAGCGGCAAAGTGCATGATGTCAACATCCTCGACGAGATTCTGCCGGAGGCAGGTGCCTTCTACGTCATGGACCGCGGTTACGTGGATTTTGAACGTCTCTACGTCTTTACACTCAGCGCAGCTTTCTTTGTCGTCCGCACAAAATCCAACGTTCTGCTCCAGCGCCGCTACTCGCACCCGGTGGACAAGGCCACTGGTGTTCGATCCGATCACACCGTCATACTGACGGCCATCGGTTCCGCGAAGGTGTACCCCGACCCGTTGCGGCGCGTCAGTTATCTCGATGTCGAAACCCAAAAGAGATTCAAATTCCTGACGAACAACTTTACACTCCCGGCACTCACTATCGCCCTGATCTACAAGGCCCGTTGGCAGGTGGAACTGTTCTTCAAATGGATCAAGCAGCACCTCCGAATCAAATCTCTCTATGGCACCAGTGAGAACGCCGTGAAGACCCAAATCTGGATCGCCGTGTCGATGTACGTGCTGGTCGCCATCGTCCGGAAGCGGTTGGGGCTCGAGATCAGCCTCTACCAGATTCTACAGATTCTCAGCGTCACACTTTTCGAGAAAACGCCCATTTTACAGGCTCTCCAGCCACCTGACTCCCAACAGGATTTACCCAGCTCCGCCAACCAATTGATTCTGTTCGATTAATAGCCGGACAGTTGTGATGCGGGATGTAAGCGAACTGACGCAAGGCCAGTTAATTCACAATTATTTTATGGAGATCACATGATTTCGCGCACGGCTCACCGAGCTTCTGAGAAGGCTGGTAGGATGCACTCTATGTACCGGTCCTTTTTCCTGGTATTCCTGAGTTGCTGCGCGCTTCCGGCGCAGTCGTCGAATTCGCTGGTGTCGGAGGCGAAGTTCCCATGGACCGTTGTCCGGGACAACCTTCTCAAGATGGCCGAGAAGATGCCCGCTGAGAGCTATGGTTTCAAGCCGACGCCGGAGATCGAGAGCTTCGGGCAGCGCATGGCCCATATCGCGGGCGCGAATCTGTTTATTTGCGAGGGTGTCAAGGGACAACAGACGACGCCTCGCCGTCGTCCGGCAACGACCTCCAAACCGGAACTGATCGCGCTGCTGAAGCAGTCATCGGCCGCCTGCGATTCGGCTTTCGATTCGCTCACCGACGCGACGGCTATGGAGAAGATCAGCTCACGTCTCGGCGGCCCTTTCCCTCCCGAGCCCACGCGGACGAAACTTGCGACGCTAAACAACATGGTCCGGCACTCGAATGAAATGTATGGATACATGTGCGTCTATCTGCGATTGAAAGGCATCGTGCCGCCGTCGAGCGCGCCCGAGTAGTGAACGCGAAGGCCCGCGCCATCGAGGTGGAGTGGATATAGAATACTCAGGACTGCTTTGCTTCACGAAGCAGCCGCCGCAGGAGGAGAAGCCATGTTCAGGAAAATTGCAGCCGCCGCAAGCTGCCTCGTGTTTTTGTGTGTCAGCGCCCTCGCGCAGGACGCGAAAACCGTAATTGCCAATGCGCAAAAAGCGTTGGGCGATCTGAAATCGATTACGTATTCCGGATCGGCAAAGGATGTGGCATTCCAACAGTGCGGAGCCAACTCCACCGACATGATTTGCAAGGGGCCGCACGATCCGATGCGGCCAATCAATAATTATGTTCGGGTTATCGACCTGACCGCCCCCGCATCGCGCCACACCGGAGCGACGAACAATATCGGGGCCGGCGGCTCGACGACGCTGACTCCGGGGACCTTTTTCCAGCAGGTCACGCCTGCACAGGCGGATGTCTCGCGTCCCTGGGCGACCTCCCTTGAGTTCTACATCACACCGTGGGGCTTTCTGAAAGGCGCCGCCGAGAACGACGCGACCGTGAGCCGGCGAAAGGTGGATGGCAAGAACTACACCGTCCTGACGTGGAGCCCGAAGGTGAAAGCGCCTTCCGGCAAGAACTACGTCATCAACGGCTACCTGAACCAGCAGAACCTCGTGGAGCGGGTGGAGACGTGGCTGGAGGAGAACATCATGGGCGACATGCACATCGTGGCCACCTACACGGGCTGGAAGGACTTCGGCGGAGTTATGGCGCCTTCGAAGATTGTGCAGACGCGCGGCGGATGGCCCTTCTTTGAGGTCGACGTGGCTGCGGCGAAGGCGAATCCCGCGGATGTCGCAACGCTGGTCCCGGCGCCGGCCGGACGGGGACGCGGAGCCGGTGGCGGCGGAGCGCCCGCAGCGGCGCCCGCTTTCACCGTTACTGCGGAGAAGCTCGGCGACGGACTCTACAGGCTCACCACCGGAGCGGGCAGTTACGATTCGGTGATTGTGGAGTTCAAAGATTACGTCATGATGCTGGAGGCGGGGCAATCCCAGGCGCGCGCCATTGCATACGTCGCCGAAACGAAGAAGCTCTTCCCGAATAAACCGATCCGATACGTCATGAACACTCACCCGCATGCCGATCACACTGGAGGATTGCCGGTGCTGGTCGAGGAAGGCGCCACGATCATCACGCAGAAAAACAACGAAGAGTTCCTCTCCAGAGCGCTGAATACGCCGAGAACGCTGCTGGACGATCCGCTTGCGAAAAATCCGAAGAAGGCAAAGTTTGAAACAGTTTTGGAGAAGAAAGTCTATTCGGACGGTACGAGGACCGTCGAGATGTACCATGTCTATCCCGCTCCTCACTCGAACGGATTGATCTTCGCGTATATTCCAAAGGAAAAGGTGCTGTTCCAGGGAGATTTCTCCATTAATCCTGGCGAACCCGCGAACGATCATGTGAAGGCTTTGGTTCCGGTTCTGGAGAAGCTGAATCTGGACTATGACCGCTACATCAACGTGCACGCGTCGGCGGCTCCGCAGTACAAAGCCGATGTAATGAAGGCGATGGGCAAATAGGCCTGACGGCCGGTCCTGTCGTCCGGGCCTAGTGGGCCTCGTTCAGCGGGTCAATCATCGGTCTCGACCTGGTCCACAAAGGCAACACGCTGGCGAAGCTTCGCGTTGAACCCAGTCACAATTTATGCCGTCGGCGACGGACCAGGATCCATGACGAGGAAACCACTAACGGACAGGCTCAAAGTGTCGCGACGATGGCTTCTCGCGACACACCCTTGTGGGCCGCCACGGCCTTGAGGAGCGAATTGAAAGTGCCCACCCGGAGGAAATCATGATCCGGAACTGCCAGACGCTGATGGGAACGCCCTTGTGTCTCAAGGATAATGTGACTGCCCGATTGGTGGACCCTCCGATATCGCTGGAGTCGGCATAATATCCCGGCCGGACGTTCGCCCGAGACGTCCCGCGGAATTTTCATGCGACGGATAAGACTTCGTCTCTTACAAGGCGAAGCCGGATTCGACGAGGTCCGGGCTGGTCGAAGAAGAAGGCTGTTGTGGCGTCGATTACATTCATGCGCAACTCATCCCATGTATTACCCTGGGTGAATATGTTCTCAGTCAGGCATTCCGCGCTATAGCCCCCGTCAGCTTCCTGGACGCCCTCGAAAACCAGGTCGGTCATAAGGTTCATCGTACCGGATCTGGCGTCTGGACCCATCAGCCCCTCCCCAACGAAGTCTACATGTGCTTTCGGTGTCAGCGTATTTCACGCAATCACCGGTGATTTCGCACTATTTATGTTTCAAATCAATGAATCCAGTCTGGAATTGACCAGGCCTTCACGACAAGTTGTTACTCTAGCAAAGGGTTTAGAGCTTGCCACTTATCCCTCTTAGCCAGATCCATTTGTTACAGCGGAGTGAATATCGGTGATTACATTCGCCAATCGCATCTTATTCGTCGGTTTTGGAGCGGTAGCGCGCTGCACGCTGCCCATTCTGATCAAGCACTTGAGCGTCGATCCCGGACGCATTACGATCATGGACTTCGATCCGAACGACGAAGCGCTGAAGCCCTGGATCGAGCAAGGCATGACCTTCATCAAGGACCGTGTGACTCAGGAGAACCTGGGTAGCCTGCTCGGACAGTACGTATCGGACGGAGACCTCCTTATCGACCTGGCATGGAACATCGATTGTTGCGAAATCGTCCAATGGTGTCACGACCGGGGCGTCCTCTATGTGAACACATCTGTAGAGCTCTGGGATCCGTACGCGGGCGCTGAGAACAAGCACCCTACCGAGCGAACGCTCTACTGGCGGCACATGAATCTGCGGCGCATGATCTCCAAGTGGAGTGAGCCGGGACCGACAGCTGTAATCGAACACGGCGCCAACCCCGGCCTGATCAGCCACTTCACCAAATTCGCGCTCCTCGACATCGCGCAGCATGCGCTTGCGGACAAGAAATTCAGCCAGGCGCAGTCGGAGACGATCGCTCACCACGCCAAAGCGCAGAACTTTAACCACCTGGCCCAGGAACTGGGCGTCAAGGTCATTCATTGCAGCGAGCGCGACACGCAGATCACGGATCAGCCCAAACAGGTGGATGAATTCGTCAATACCTGGAGCGTCGAGGGCTTCCGCGAAGAGGGAACGACTACGGCCGAGATGGGCTGGGGCACGCATGAAAAGAAGCTGCCCGCCTGGGCCTTCGAGCATCCTGACGGCCCCCAAGAGTCAGATCTGTCTCGCGCGGATGGGCATCAACACATTCGTATCCACCTGGGTACCGCCGAACCACAGAGTCATCGGCATGATCGTGCGCCACGGCGAGGCATTCACCATTACCGAAAAGCTCACGGTCTGGGAAGACGGCAAGGCCGTCTACCGCCCCACGGTTCACTACGCTTATTGTCCCATGCGATTCCGCAATAGCCTCGCTCCACGAACTGCGCGGCTACGACTACCAGTTGCAATCGCGCGTCCGCATCATGACCGATGAAATCACCGGCGGAGAAGACATTCTGGGCGCGCTGGTAATGGGACACCCTTACCAGTCCTGGTGGTGCGGAACCGATCTCAGTATCGAGGAGTCGCGCCGCCTGGTACCGCACCAGAACGCCACCACGATGCAGGTGGCCATCTCGGTTGTCGCGGCCTGCATGTGGATGGTCGAGAACCCGCGCATGGGGTTACGCGTCCCCGACGACCTGCCCCATGAATATGTGCTTGGCGTCAGCAAGCCTTACCTGGGCAAGTTCATCTCCGTGGCCTCGGACTGGAATCCGCTGAAGCATTACGCCAACGCATTCAGCGGATACAACAAGCCGCAGATCGATACCTCAGACCCGTGGCAGTTCAAGAATTTTCTGATCACCGAAGGCGACGGCATCTGAACGCAGACAGGGACCACGGAAACCTGCCATGGACCAAAAGTCGCTGCTTCAACTGGCCAAAAAACACGGCACGCCGATCGTCGTCATGGACCACAAAGCGCTGCGGGAAAACTACACGCAGTTCCGAAAGTATCTGCCGCGCGTCCAGGTCTACTACGCGGTTAAAGCGAACAACGACCCGGCTATCGTGCAGACGTTCTACGGCGCGGGCGCCAGTTTCGACGTCGCCAGCATGGCCGAGTTTCTGACCGTTCACGAACTGATTCAGGATCTTCCGGCGGAAGAGCGGCAGGATTTTATCTGGGATCGCATCATCTATGCGAACCCGATTAAAGCGATTGAAACACTGGAGCGGCTCGATCCCTACAAGCCGCTGGTCACCTACGATAACCACGACGAGGTCATCAAGATCGCCCGTTATGCGCCGCACTCGGGGCTGGTGCTGCGGTTGCGCGTTCCCAACACCGGATCGATGGTGGAGCTGTCCAGCAAGTTCGGCGCCTTGCCCGGCGAGGCCGTGGACCTGATCGCCTTCGCTCACAACAACAAACTCGAGGTCGAGGGGCTGAGCTTCCACGTGGGGAGCCAGTGCACGAACCCGCAGAACTACAACCAGGCACTGCATCTGGCCGCCGGAATCTTCGCGGAGGCCAGAACGCGCGGCTTCGATCTCAAGCTGCTCGACATCGGCGGCGGTTTCCCCGCCCACTACGACGACACTGTCCCTCCCTTCCGGAGACTGGCGAAAATGATCAACGCCGAACTGGACCGGCTGTTCCCCGAACCGATCGAAATCCTGGCCGAGCCAGGCCGGTTCCTGGTGGCCTCCGCCGCCACCGCCGTCGCTCAGATCATCGGCAAGGCCGTTCGCGGCGGCAAGCTTTGCTACTACATCAACGACGGCGTCTACCACACCTATAGCGGTACGATCTTTGACCACGCGCAGTACCGAGCTGAAAAGTTTCAAGAAAGGTCCCACGCAGATCTGTTCCGTCTTCGGCCCCACGTGCGACGCCCTCGATACCATCACCCTGACCGCGGAACTCCCGGACATGGAGATCGGGGAGTTGATCTACTCCGAGAATATAGGCGCTTATTCCGCCGCCAGCAGCACGCACTTCAACGGCTTCCCGCCGGCCACAGTTCTGCATGTGAACCAGTGATCAGGCAATGGCCGGCACACCGGCCCTCAGCTTCTTCACGAGAACTTTCGAGTTCCGCCCGCTGTGATCGTATTTCTCGCGGCGAGCCGGTGGAAGATCGTCGGGAGTGCCCTCGGAAAAACCGCCTTTCGACTGAAAGTACGAAAACGTCTGCGTCGAGAGCACGATCAATTCCTGCAGGCCCAGGTCGCGGGCTCGGTTTTCGATGAATTGAAGCAGTTTTCGCCCAATCCCCTGATTTTCGTGCGACGGATCGACGAAAAGACTCGCCAGTTCGCCGCGATGCTCCGCGGGATATACATGCAACGCCACGCAGCCGACCGGGTTCTTGTCGATTTCAAAGATGTAGTAATCCGCCAGATTTCTCTCGATCTCGCCGCGCGTCCGACGAAGCAGTTCTTCGGCTTCCACCGCCTTTTTCGTCAATAGCTGGATTGCCCGAATGTCTTTCTTCCTGGCCGGCCGGATCTGTTCGTATTCGTTGCCGTAAATCAGCGTGCCGATGCCTTCGTTGGAGAACACTTCGGCCAGCAGTCCTTCGTCCTCATGACCATTGACGATGTGGACGCGATGGACGCCCGCGGCGCAGGCGGCAGCCGCATAGCGAGCCTTGGAAACCATTTCCGGGGCAAAGCCGCCCGGCGCGGTCTGCACAAGCTTCTGCAGATCCGCATCCAGCATCTGGCGGATGAGCTGGCCGTTATATTGCAATCCATCCTGCGAGGTGATGTAAATCAGCTTCACGGCTTTCAGAGCTTCGGCCAACCCGACGGCCATGCTGTCGGAGTTGATGCGATAAGTCTTGCCTTCACCATCGAAGCCGAGAGGCGGAACGACCGGAACAATACCCTGGTTCAGGAGTGTTTGAAGAAGCTCGGTATCGAAACGCTCGACCTTTCCGGTGAACAACTGGTCGACGCCATGAATGATCCCCAGCGGATGCGCCACGATGGC
This sequence comes from Terriglobia bacterium, assembly GCA_963845785.1. Lineage (GTDB taxonomy): Bacteria > Acidobacteriota > Terriglobia > Bryobacterales > Bryobacteraceae > BOG-234. The sequence continues at coordinate 216,675 of CAWJTK010000001.1, forward strand.
GTTCGTACAGGCGGCGCGGAGGTCATTGGCTGAAAGACCTTCGAGGAATTCGTGCGTGATATGGTTTGCAGCCTCCATGGCGATTTGCAAAGTGGCGGCATCGGTTACGCCCGTACCATCGAGGTCCGACGCCTGGACGCCCTGCTTTTCGGCGAGGGCCTTGATTTGCTCCGCCGCGCCGTGGACGATCACGACACGGATATTCAATGAACGCAGCAACGCCAGGTCGAGGAGAATGTTGGCGAAGTTTTCGTCTCGGACGACGCCTCCGTCCAGCGCAATAATGAAGGTCTTTTCGCGGAATTGCGGGACGTATTGGAGAATCCCGCGCAGGTCGGTAAGCTTCACATCGGCGCCTTGAGTTGGAGGTCTGGTGGCTTGCGGCCCAGCTTCAAAAAGGGAGACGTTTCCACTTTACAACGCGCATGATCCAGGAGGCCCGGAAGAGCCTGCTGAATCGAAAAATTTCGAAACATGAGGCGGCGTGTGAAGCACCGTACATAGCGATTCACTTGTAAGTTTTCGGTGAACGGTTTGGCCAGTCAGGCCGTGATACGCGGTAATCTTGGGGTGACCTCAATGATGACTCTGAGCCGTTCGGGTGCGCTTTGGCATCGAAGAGGCATCGCCTTGCGCCGATTTTCAGGAGCGGGCGGCAAACGTTAATAAATAGAGGGTCGACCTCGGAATGCAGAAACCGGTCATATTAACAGTTGATGACGATCCGGAAGTGCTCCGCGCTATTGAGCGCGACCTGAAAAAGCACTACGAAGAACACTACCGCGTGCTGCGCGCGGAATCGGGGCGCGCCGCGGTCGATCTTTTGCGCCGCCTGCAGCAGCGGAACGACGCGGTGGCGCTGCTGGTCGTGGATCATCGCATGCCTGAAATGAATGGCGTGGAACTACTCCAGGAGGCGATGAAGCTTTATCCCAATGCCAAACGAACGCTGCTCACCGCCTATGCGGATACCGAGGCAGCGATCAAAGCCATTAACGAGGTGCAGCTCAATCACTATCTGTTGAAGCCATGGGATCCGCCGGAACAGGAACTGTTTCCCGTTCTGGACGATCTGCTCAACGACTGGTCTGCAAACTTCCATCCTCCCTTCGAGGGCATTCGGGTGCTCGGTACGCGCTGGTCCGCCAGATCCTACGAGATTCGTAACTTTCTCGCGAGGAACCAGGTGCCCTATCAATGGCTGGACGCGGACGCGGCCAATCGGGACGAAGAAGTGGACCGCGTGTTGAAAAGCTTCGCTCCAGATAAAGTGCAGTTGCCCGTGGTGATGTTCCCGGACGGAAGTCGCGTGCCCGAACCAACCACGCAGGACCTTGCCCAGAGACTGGGACTGCGAACGCGAGCGGGTCTCGAATTCTACGATCTGGCGATTGTCGGCGGAGGGCCTGCAGGACTGGCCGCCGCGGTATACGGCGCTTCGGAAGGATTGAAGACCATCATGGTCGAAAAGGAAGCACCGGGAGGTCAGGCCGGGCTCAGCGGGCGAATCGAGAACTACCTCGGCTTTCCTTCGGGTCTTACGGGCGCAGATCTCGCGAGGCGCGCCGTGACTCAGGCGCGGCGGTTTGGCGTCGAAATCGTTTCCCCGCAGGAGGCTACCAAAATACGGGCTGACGGACCGTATCGATACCTGAGTCTGAACGACGGCACCGAAGTGTCCTGCCACGCGATGCTGCTGGCCACCGGCGTCCAGTGGCGCAAACTGGACCTTCCCGGAATGGATCGTCTGCAGGGCGCCGGCGTCTATTACGGAGGCAGCATGACCGAAGCGGCTTCCTGCAGGGACGAGGATGTCTACATCATCGGAGGCGCCAATTCCGCGGGCCAGGCCGCGATGTCTTACTCCCAACACGCGCGCCGTGTAGTGATGGTGGTGCGCGGCGACTCGCTGGGGGCCAGCATGTCGCAATACCTTGTGGAGCAGGTTCAAAACACGCCTAACATTCACGTGGAATACTGCACGCGCATCGTGGAGGTGCACGGCGAAAATCATCTGGAGGCGGTTTCGCTGAAGTGCGATCTCACCGGAGACGTCAGCCGCGTCGAGGCAACTTCGTTATTCGTATTTATCGGTGCGGAGCCGCGCACCTCCTGGCTCGACGGAGCGATCGAACGCGATGAACGAGGCTTTATCCTGACTGGTCCGGATCTGCTCAAGCCAGGCAAGCGACCCAAAGGCTGGACGCTGGAGCGTGACCCTGGCCTGCTCGAGACGAACATCCCCGGCGTATTTGCGGTGGGCGACGTTCGATATGGCTCGGTCAAACGGGTGGCCTCAGGGGTTGGTGAAGGCTCCGTCGCCATCCAGTTCGTGCATCAGTATCTGAGTAATGTATCGTGATGCCCCCGCAATCTGCAGAAAAACAATCGCTCGAATCGGCGCTCCGCAAGATTGAGATCTTCTCGGATCTTCGTGAGGACCAGTTGCAGTGGTTCATCTCGAGCGCGGAAGAGCAGACCCTCGTCCCCGGTGAAGTGCTCCTGCACGAAGGCGATCCGGCCGATGCGCTATTCGTTCTGCTCCAGGGAGAGGTTCGGGGGCGACGTGAGAGCGGACCAGGGGAGGTTCCCGGTTTCGTCGTGCGAGGCGGTGCAGTGACTGGACTTTTGCCGTATTCGCGCATGACGCGTTATTCCATGACGGGACGGGCCACCCTGCCCTCCTGGCTGTTGCGTTTGCATAAGGATCACTTTCCGGAAATGCTGCAGCGCATTCCGGAGCTCCTTCCGCGGCTGGTCGGCGTATTGGTCGACCGGAGCCGCGAATACAGCCGCGCGGAACAACAACGCGACAAATTAAGCGCGCTCGGCAAGCTGTCCGCAGGATTGGCGCACGAGCTGAACAACCCCGCTGCCGCGGCAGTGCGGGCGGCTCAGAGTCTCCGCGAGTCGATGCACGAACTCAGAAGGGTCAACAAGACGCTCGATAACGGATCGCTTTCCTGCGAAGAGCGTTCCGCTGTGGTCGCCATCGAAGAGAAGCTGATGGATCATCTGGAGTCCGCACCTCCCCGGGACGCTCTGGAACAGAGCGATCTCGAAGACGAGCTTACCTCCTGGTTGAACCGGCGGCACATTGCGAATGCGTCGCGGCTTGCATCGGGCCTGGTGGAAGCGGGCGTGGATCGCGCCGCACTGGAAACACTCGGCGGTCGTTTTCAAAACGACGTGCTGGTTACTGTCCTGACCCGCGTGGTTTCGTCCGTGGCCGCCGAAAGGCTGACGCGGGAAATCGAGGCGAGTACGGGTCGAATTTCCGAACTGGTCCGGGCCATCAAGGAATACACCTACATGGACCAGGCGCCCGAGCAGGAAATCGACATTCACCGGGGTATCGACAGTACTTTGACGATGCTGAAATTCCGGCTGAAACGCGGGGTGGAAGTGAAGCGTGTATACGACACGACTCTTCCGCGGATATTTGCGCGTGGGAGCGAACTGAATCAGGTCTGGACCAACCTCATCGACAACGCCATTGATGCCATGAGCGGTAAAGGCGAGTTGGTGATTCGGACTTCGAGAGAACTGGATTTCGTTCTCGTTGAAATTATCGACAACGGTCCGGGGATTGCGGACGCGGTGAAACCTCATCTCTTTGAGCCGTTCTTTACCACCAAGGATGTTGGTGAGGGAACGGGAATCGGTCTCGACACCGTTTACCGGATCGTGCGCGCGCATCGCGGAGAGGTTTCTGTCGATTCCAGGCCGGGACGGACTAATTTCCAGGTGCGTCTGCCGTTCAAGCCGGCCGGGAATTAGTTTTCAGTCGGGAGCTTCTGAGCACTGTCTACGACCAAAAACCTGGCAGGAACGTTTCCTGCTTTAACAAGTCGCAGCCCGAGCTGCCGTTGAAGGGCATCGAAGAGGGAGTGCGCTGAGCCGCCTCCGCCGGGGTTCGGGAGGCGTGCTGGATGACAGCAGTCCTCCGCCAACCGTTCCCTCGAACACGAACCTGAATTCGTAAATACCTCGCAGGCCGGTCTTGTCGATTACTTCCGGCTTTACCTCGGCGCGCGGGGAATCATTCGCCGCCTTTATGAACCGCCCGAGTAGCGAGTCGATCCCGATAATACCTATCACGCGGGTTGATACCATCCCGCTGGACTCCCGTCGTCGGCCTGGATATGATTTCGCGGAATGAACATTTCCCGGGAAGCGATGCGGTCATGCAGGAAGACGCGATGTGTTCCAGTCGCTGCCGTTGCGATACTCTTCGCGATACTCTTAACCCCTGCGCTGGCCAGCGCACAATGGGAACCCTGGCCGTCAAAGAAGGTGCCGCGCACCGCTGACGGCAAAGTGGATTTGAAAGCGCCCGCGCAACGCACGCCTTACGGGAAGCCCGATCTTTCCGGTTTCTGGATGCCCGAAGATCCCGTCAAAAACCTGCTGAATCTGGCCGCCGACATGAAGCCGGAAGACGTGCCGCTCACGCCTTGGGGGCGGGATCTCTACAACAAGCGCATCGAAAACAACGGCAAGGACCACCCTGGCGTCTCCTGCCTGCCATCGGGCATTCCGGAAAAGGACAACATCCCGGATGGTCTCAAGCTGGTGCAGACCGAAGATCTCATACTCCTGCTGCACGAATCCCGCACGATCTACCGTCAGATCTTCACCGACGGAAGGCCCCTCCCCAAAGATCCGCAGCCGACCTGGATGGGGTATTCAGTCGGCCATTGGGATAAGGACACGCTGGTGGTCGAGACGATCGGACAAAACGGCAGGACGTGGCTTGACATGCGTGGGCTGCCTGGAACCGAAAAGCTGCATGTCACCGAACGTTTCTCACGACCGAGGATCGGGCACATCGATATCGTCGTCACGATCGACGATCCCGTGGCGTACACGAAGCCGTGGACCGTCAACCTTGCCTGGCGCCTGGAACCGGATGCCGAACTGATCGAAAGCATCTGCGAAGAGAACAACCGGGACCCGGCGCATATGGTTGGGAAATAGCGCGACCTCCTGGAACTACGCGCTGCCCGCCAATCCCAATTCCGCGGCGCGCGCCTTCATCGCCTCGATGCAGAACGAAATGTGCTGATCCAGGTCCACACCCAGCTGGGCCGCGCCGTTCAGGATGTCGACGCGATTCACCGCCCGCGCAAACGCCTTATCCTTGAGCTTTTTCTTCACCGACGCGGTTTCCACTTCATGAATGCTGCGGCCCGGCTTGACGTAAGAACAGGCCGTGAGAAAGCCCGCCAGTTCGTCGCATGCGAACAGCGTTTTCTCCAGCGGCGAGACTCGCGGCACCCCTGTGAAGTCGGCATGCGACAGGATTGCACGACGGATTTCCTCACTGACGCCGCGCTCGGCAAGAATCGCCTCGCCTTTAGTCGGATGATCCGGCAGGTTGGGATGAATCTCCCAATCGAAGTCGTGCAGCAGCGCCGCGACCGCCCACTTTTCCTCATCCTCGCCCGCTTTGCGCGCATACGCGGTGACGCATGCCTCGACCGCCAGCATGTGCTTTCGCAGATTATCCGACTTGACGAACTCGCACACGATCTCCCACGCCTGATTCCGGTCCATAAAATGTCAGTGTATGCCCATGCGCCGCGCACCCCATCCGCAGTTGCTCGGTTATCTGGAAGCCTATGACCGATCGATCTCCGACCTGGCGCTCGCTCTGCGCGAGATCATCCTGGAAGAAGCGCCGGACGCGTCTGAATCGATCTATCAGGTCTACACAGTCGCTGTCTGGTTCGGGTTCACAGGAAAGATGAAGGATATGTTCTGCTACATCACCACACACAGGAACCATGTGAATCTGGGCTTTCCGCACGGCGCAACATTGCCGGATCCGAATCGTCTGCTCGAAGGCGAAGGCAAAGCGATGCGTCACATCAAATTTGCCAGCGAGCGCGATCTGGATCGGCTCTTCGTGCGGCGATACATCCAGGCGGCGATCGAACAAGTCGGGATGCCCGCCGGGAGTGGAACCGGCAAGAGTGTAGTCAAGACCGCGCATGGCGGTGCAGGGAAGGCGCGCCGCGAAGGGTGATCGCTCCCGGCCGGTTCGAACAAATTATGACAAACTGAAACTTTACGCAAAATGGACGATTCAAGCATCAGGCAATCGGCTTTGAAGCAATATCGCGCGGGGCTCGAGATGCTCGGCAACGCGATCGAGCTGTGCCCGGATGAGCTTTGGTTCAGCGGCGACTATCGCAACCGCTTCTGGCACATCGCCTATCATTCGGTGTTCTACACGCACCTGTATGTTCATCCCTCGGAAAGCGATTTCCAACCCTGGGCGAGGCATGCGCCAAAGTCACAGTACCTCGGTCCGGGGCCGTGGACGAAAAACGAGCCTTTCCAGCTTCCCCAGCCATACGCCAAAACCGACGTCCAGGAGTATCTGGCTCTTTGCCGCACAGAGGTCGAAAAACAAGTGCCGCTGGTTCGTCTCGAAGACAGTTCCGGCTTCAGCTGGTTACCGTTTAACAAACTCGAACTGCAGTTTTACAACATCCGCCACCTGCAGCATCACGCGGGACAACTCGCGGAGACGCTCAGAAATGTTCTGGATGTTGGAGTCCCCTGGGTTGGATCGCGATAACGGTGCTGTTCGGCCTTTATCCTTTGCGGTTCGAATTCGTGGCGAAGGAGCCGCTGTATTTCCCCCCGGAAAAGCGGCCAACATTTTCCGCGGCGCTCTCGGCGTAATATTCCGCCGCACGACATGCCGCCCCGATTGTTCGGGAGTGCGGACCTGCGATAAGCGGGATTCCTGCCTTTACGCCCGCATTTTCGAACCAGTCGCCGGCGCCGAAGGTCCCAGCGGCCTTGCCGATCGGCCCCGGCCTTTCGTTTTCCGCGCACGCCATCTGGATGGCCGCACCATCGGGCCGGGCGATGCCTTCCACTTCGATCTCAACCTGTTTCTGATGGAGCAGAGCGCTCTCGAATGCTTTGTTTCGACCTTCACCTCGATCGCGGAAGAAGGTCTTGGACCGCGCCGAGGGAAAGCGGAACTCCAGCGGGTGATTTGCGGCAGCCAGATCGTCTATGACACCAAACGCAAGTCGATATTGTTGCCCCCTGAGCCTGTGACGTTGGACCTGACTACCACCGCCGTCTCTCCGGATCGCATACGTGTCGACTTCCTGAGCCCGACCGAGCTGAAGCATGAACACCGAATCGCCAGCCGTCCCGAGTTCCCGATTCTCTTCCGCCGCATCCGCGACCGCGTCTCCACACTAAGCCGTCTGTACGGGGCAGGCAACCTCGACATCGACTACCTGGGGACAAACGAACGCGCCGCCAGAGTGAGAATGACCGACTGCGAAGTCCGCCGCCAGGAGACTACACGCCGCAGCACGAAGACCGGCCAGGTTCACTCCATAGGAGGTTTTGTCGGCTTCGCCGAATACGAAGGCGAGCTGGCCGAATTTCTTCCCTGGCTTTCTATCGCCCACTGGACCGGTGTCGGCCGCCATGCGGTCTGGGGCAAGGGCGAAATAGCAGCGAATTTGATGGCTTGAGCCCATCAGCCATACTTGATAGAACGATGGCATTTCGACTCGAGCGAGATGAATCGGTGAGCGACGGCCTGCGGCGGGTGATTCGCGAGGAGCTCAAATCGGCCGCCGAACTGCTCGCCGGCGGCACGAAGGCGAACCCGGATGAAGCGATCCACGAAGCGCGCAAAAGCGTCAAGAAGGTTCGCGCAGTCCTGCGCCTGGCGCATCCGGACGCAGACGGCGCGCCCTTCCGGGAGAACGCGCGCCTTCGCGACATCGCGGGCCGCCTCTCGGCGTTTCGCGACGATGCCGCCATCATTGAGACTTTCGACAGTTTGAAGAAGGAGCACAAGCCCGGACGCGCTCCGGCGGGCTTTCGCTCCGTTCGGGCCGGCTTGGCCCGACAGCTTCGGCAAGCCGGCGGGGATGACGTCGCCGTCGTTCTGCTTGAGACGGCCGGGAGTCTGCTGGAATCCCGGAAGCGTATGAAAGCTTGGGCGGCGCGCGATCTGAACGGCTATGACGCGCTGGCTCCCGGACTCGAGAATAGCTATCGAACGGGCCGCAAAGCCCTTACGAAGGCGCTGCGCGTCCGCTCTCCGGAAAACCTCCATGAATTGCGCAAACGCGTCAAAGATCACTGGTATCACGTGCGGCTCCTCGAAGGCGTCTGGTCTGAAACGATGGGGGCCCGCGAGAAGAGCCTGAAAGATCTGGAGACATGGCTCGGGGAAGATCACAATCTGGTCGTCCTGAGCGAAAGGCTTACCACGGAGCCCGCGAAGTATGGCAACAAGAGGGAGCTCGAATCGGTTCTCCGGTCGATTCGCGGCTGGCAAACGGAGCTTCGGGAGCAGGCTCTTCCGCTCGCCGAGCGAGTCTATGAAGAAAAACCGGGCGAGTTTACGCGGCGCATGAAACATCTCTGGCAAATCTGGAGGTCCGAACCCGATTCCATTCCCGACGCTCTCCCGGAAAAGAATTCCGCCACTCAGGGCCACCCGATTCCAGCCGCCTGATCCATGGCGAGACTCCACTTCGACCGCAATGTTTGCGGCAACCTTGACGAAGCGCTCAGGCACGAGTGGCTTGAGACCAATGGCATGGGCGGCTTCGCTTCGTCCACAGTGGCGGGAGCAAACACCCGCCGCTATCACGGACTGCTGATCGCCGCCACACAGCCGCCCGCGGTGCGCCACCTGCTGCTGGCAAAGATTGAAGAGACATTAATCGTCGGCGATCAGCGCTTCGATCTCTCGGTCAATCTTTATCCCGGAACGATCCACCCAACGGGCTATCGATATCTCACCGGGTTTCGTCTGGACCCATTCCCCGTATTCACGTTCGAAGCCGGCGGAGCCACCGTCGAGAAGCGCGTGTTCATGCCCGATGGCGAGAACGCGGTCGTTGTTGAATATGCCGTCGTTGAATATGAGACCGCGGCGCCCGGCTGCAGGATGGAACTGCGTCCGCTGATCGCCTTTCGCGGATATCACGATCTCACCCAGGCCAATCACGATTTGAACGGCGCATACGACGAAAGCGCGGGCCTGGTCTCAATTCAACCTTATGCCGCGCTCCCGCGCCTCTGGTTCGCGCATAACGCGGAATCGATCGCGAAAGAGGGCCACTGGTACTTCAATTTCGAATACCCGATCGAACATCAGCGCGGTCTCGATTCTCACGAAGATCTCTATTGCCCCTTCATGGCCGCGTTCGATCTGAGCCCCCGCGAGCCCGCCGTTGTTATTGCATCGATGCTTTCGCACAGCGCCGCGGATGCCGCCTCAATGAAGGCCGGCGAGATTGCCCGCCGCGCGCCCGCGGCAGATCTGCTGACGGCAGCGGCCGATCAGTTCATCGTCCGCCGCGGCCCCCATCGAACCGTCATCGCGGGCTATCCCTGGTTCTCGGACTGGGGGCGCGACACCATGATTTCGCTTCCGGGCCTGGCGCTCGCCACCGGCCGGGATGATATCGCTCGCGATGTGCTCCTTACGTTCGCCGGCTGCATCGATCAGGGAATGCTGCCGAATCGTTTTCCCGATTCCGTCTCGAACGCCGCACAGCCGCTTGAATACAACACGGCCGACGCGACTCTATGGTTCTTCGAATCCATTCGCCAGTATCTCGACCATTCGAACGATACCGAATTTGTGCGCGTGCAGCTTTACGAGAAATTGAAAGACATCATCTCGTGGCACGTGCGGGGAACGCGCTTCGGCATTCGCGTAGACGCCGACGGGTTACTGAATACCGGAGATCCGTCAACGTCTTTGACCTGGATGGATGCGCGCGTGGGCGGCAAGCCAGTCACGCCGCGCAACGGCAAACCCGTCGAAATTCAGGCTCTCTGGTACAACGCGCTGCGGTTTGTGGCGAAGCTTGCCCGGGACTTCGCCGACGATGAGGCGCGCGCACTGCATGAAAATCTCGCGGCAAAGGCTGCCGAGAGTTTCAACCGTTCCTTCTGGGATGAGCACGCCGGCCATCTTTACGATGTAGTCAACTGCGACACTCACGACCTCTCACTGCGTCCGAACCAGGTGATTGCTTTGTCCCTCGGATATTGCGCCATTCCGGAAGACCGCGCTCGCAGAATCCTCGACGCCGTCGAGCGGCATCTGCTCACTCCGTTCGGACTCCGCACGCTGTCACCTTTCGATCCGCGCTATTACGGAAGATATGGAGGGTCGGCCGAGGAACGGGACACCGAGTACCACCAGGGTCCGGTCTGGCCGTGGCTGCTCGGGCCGTTCATTAGTGCCGATGTACGCTTCAACGGGGAGGCCGCACGCGCCCGTATCGACTCGCTGCTCGAACCGCTTCGCGCCTTCGCGGCGGGGCGCGGCACGGGACAGCTGCCGGAGTTATTCGAGGGCGATGCTCCGCACGAACCGCGGGGATGTTTCGCTCAAGCCTGGAGCGTAGCGGAGATTCTGCGCGTCTCTGATTCGCTCCGCTGACCACCTTTTGCAACGCTGTTGCAACCGCAGTTGCGACAAATATTAGTATTTGCGTTAATCTCTAAATATTCCGCAACTCAGTTGCAAATTATTATTGACAGCATCCGGGCGATCCGGTTAGCCTGAGTTTTGAATGCGGACCAATCCGATCCTTGATTCTTCAGCGAGAAAAATCCTCTTCTGGACTCATCTCTCGGTCGGTTGTCTCGCCGGGATCGTAATCCTGATCATGTCGGTGACAGGCCTGCTGCTGGCTTACAAGCGGCAGATTACAAACTGGTCGGACCGCCAAATCCAGCGGCCTTCGCATTCCGATGCGGCGCATCTGCCGATGGAAGCGATGCTCGCTCCCATCGTCGGTCGACAGCATGCGACGCCCTCCGCGATTACGCTGCGCGCCGATCCCTCCGCACCGGCCGAGGTCAGCTTCGGACGGGACCACATTTTTCTGATCGACCCTTTCACCGGCGATGTGCTGGGGGAAAGTTCCGCGGCGCTGCGATCCTTCTTTCAGAAAGTCGAAGACTGGCATCGCTGGCTCGGCGCGGACGCGGAACACCGTCCGACCTTGCGTGCGATTACGGGAGCTTGCAATTTCGGCTTTCTACTGCTTGCCATTTCGGGACCCTTTCTCTGGATGCCCCGCAAGTGGTCGTGGCGGAGCGTGAAAGCCGTGGCGTTGTTCCGCGGAGGATTGTCGGGACGAGCCAGAGACCTCAACTGGCACAATACGTTAGACATCTGGTGTGCAATTCCGATCGCGGCGATTACCCTCACCGGCGTAGTGATGTCTTATCCCTGGGCCAATGATCTGCTCTATCGGCTGACGGGGAACGTTCCAGCCCCACAGGGAGGCGGCCGCGGCGGCGGTGAAGGCGGCGGCAGAAGAGGAGGTCCCGACCTCGCCGGATTGAACGCGCTCTGGGCCCGCGCCGAACAGCAGGTTTCCGGATGGCGGAGCATCAGTGTGCGCGTAATCGGGCGCGGACCTGTCGCGTTTACGATCGACACAGGCGATGGTGGCCGCCCGGACCTTCGATCCCAACTCACCCTCGATCGCCGTACTGCCGATGTCGTTCGCTGGGAGCCCTTCTCGAGCTACAACTCAGGCCGCCAGCTTCGTTCCTGGTTCCGTTTTCTGCATACAGGCGAAGCGGGCGGTATCGCGGGCGAGACGGTCGCAAGCATTGCATCGACAGGCGGCGTGGTCCTCGTCTGGACCGGCATCTGTCTCGCGATTCGGCGATTTTTCAGGTGGAGGACACGCAAGCCAGGCGCCGCCAAAGCAGTCGAATCGGAAACTGCGGCAACGGTAAGCGCCTGAATATGTGTGGGGTCAGGGCTTCGGCCCTGCCGCCGGGCCTCCGCCCGGCGCGGAACTTTACGTCAGCTGCCAGGCCCGGCGATATCATCGCCGGCGTTATAGAGAGAGCATAAAGAGTGGAGCAATCATGACGATTCGGAGATTTTCGGGAATGTTGCTGCCGTTGGGTCTCACGACCATCGCCAGCGCGCACTTTGTCTTCGTAACGCCGCAGCCAGGCGGCGCGGCCGCCCAGGTATTTCTCAGCGAAGAGCTGAAGCCAACCGGCGAAGTCGACGCGGGAATGATCTCGGGTACAAAGCTAAGCCTGCGCGGCAGGAACGGCGCTGAAGCGCCGCTGAATCTCACCCAAAAAGGGAACGCCTGGAACACGGCGCTTCCCGGTTCCGGCACACGCCTCATTCACGGGGTCGACGATCTCGGCGTCATGGGAGAAGGCGGCAAGTCTTATTTGCTCGTCTACTATCCCAAAGCCATTGTCGGAGACGCCTTCGACGCCAAAACGATCGTCGGGCAGTCAGCCCCGGTCGAGATCGTGCCAAAGGGCAAGCCAGGAGCGCTGCGACTCGAACTTCTATGGCACGGCCAACCACAGCCCGACTCGGAGATCACGGTTCTCCTGCCGGACGGGACCCAGAAGAAATTGAACACAGATAAATCCGGTCAGACGGAAACTCTGATCCCCCCCGGAAGGTTCGGCGCCTGGGCGCGACATTGGGACACCGTCGCGGGCGAGCGTAATGGAAAAGCATACACCGAGATCCACAATTACGCTACGCTGGTGTTCGATGCGGCCGTAACACTTCCGGAGGCTGCATCGAGCTTCGGAGCCGTGGCAAGCGACGGCTGGCTCTACGTATACGGAGGCCACACCGCCGTGACCCATTCCTATTCCACTGCGGCGGTTTCCGGCCACTTTGCGCGTCTGCGGCTACCTGACGCCGTCACCTGGGAACAACTCCCCGCTGGACCGCCGATGCAAGGAATGAATCTCGCGGCGTGGGACGGAAAGATCTATCGTGTCGGAGGCATGTCGCCGCGCAACAAACCCGGCGCACCGGAACAAACCTGGTCCATCGCCGATGTCGCCCGCTTCGATCCGGCGACGATGAAGTGGGACGCTCTCCCTCCACTTCCCGATGCGCGGTCCTCTCACGACGTGGTTGTCATCAACGGAAAGCTGATCGTCACCGGCGGCTGGGCATTAGAGACCGAAGCGCACACCAGATTCGCCGACACGCTCGACGTGCTCGACCTTAACGCCCCCAACCCCGCATGGAAGACGCTGCCGCAACCCTTCAAACGCCGCGCGCTGATTGCCACCGCTTACCAGGACAAAATGTACGTGATGGGAGGCATGGACGATAAGAACAACATCGTCCATGATGTCGACATATACGATCCCGCAACCGGGCGCTGGACCAAAGGCCCCGCTCTGCCCGGCGACGAAATCGATGGCTTCGCGCCAGCCGCATGCGTCGATGGCGGAAAGCTCTACGTCAGCGTTGCAGATGGCGCGCTCTATCGTCTGAATGACACGACGCTAACGTGGGAGAAGGCCGGCAGCACAAGCGCCCGGGTAGCCCACCGCATGGTCCCGGATGGCAACAAAGTTCTGGTAATCGGCGGTGCCGAAAAGGGGCGCAATCTGGATCTCATCGAGCCGGTTAACGTCACCGCGAACTGACCTTACCGCTTGGTTTGAAGCTGGTGATAACCGTGCTTCATGCGCGCGTCCACAAGACGCGAACCATCCCGGACCGCCTGCAGAATGCGGCCCTCTACGGTATCCACTTCCTCGGCGACTCTCAGCACGTCATCCTCGTGCGCCTTCGGAATCACGATGACGCCGTCCGAATCGCCGCGCAGAATGTCTCCGGCGTTGACGCGCGCATCGCCGATATTTACCGGGCAGTTTGTGGCCTCCACCTGCACGCGATCCTTGCCCGTGCGCATGGAATAGCTGCGGCTGAATATCGGGTACCCAAGCGAAAGCGCTAAATGCGTATCGCGGCACGCGCCGTCGATCACCGTTCCAGCAATGCCGCGGCGATGCGCCACGGTGGTCAGAATATCGCCCCACACAGTTGCGTTCTCGCGCCCGCCGTTATCGAGGACAACCACCGTATCCGGCTCCATATCGTCGATGTAGTCACCCACGGTACCGGGCGGTTTGGATGGCGGCCCATAAAGAATCGTGAACGCCCGTCCGGTCATGCGGAAGCGATGATCGAGCGGTTTGATGCCGAGGCACTGCCCGGCGATGCCGAGCCGGTCGAGCGCATCGCTCAGAGAGGTTGTGTCCAGTTTCGAGGCGCGCTGAATGTTGTCGTCCATATTTATTTCTTGAGCATCGTCTCGTAGCTGGCGCCCATCACCTCGCCGATCGGCGTTCCCGCACGCAAAGCCTCAGCCATCGCCTCTTCGCGCGTAACGATTGCTTCAGCTGTTTCCAGCACGCGCGCGATATCGGCCGCCGCCACGAAGACCACTCCGCTGCCGTCCGCCACAACGTAATCGCCGGCCGTCACTTCGACATCGCCGACCGTGATCGGCTCATTCGTCGATACTTCCACGATCCGCCCCCGCGCCGTGCGCGCCGTGTGGCTTCGCGCGAATACGGGAAATCCGATCTTCTGGCAGTCGTCGATATCGCGTGCGGGCCCTTCCACGATCACGCCCGCGACGCTGCGCATTTTTGCGCCGATCGCCAGGTTTCCGCCCCAGGAAGCTGCGTCGAGACTGGTCCGCTGCTCGACCACGATCACTTCGCCGGGTTTCGCGCTGTCGATCGCGGCAGTGCAGAGATGCCGCGTATTTGAGCGGCCCTCGGCGCGGTCCAGTCGGACTGTCAATACACGGCCCGCAATGCGCAGATCGGTGGTGTACCGGTGAATCCCCGTGACCGAGCCCTTCAAACCCAGCTTGTCCAGCGCATCCGAAACGGCGCAGGAATCCAGCTTCCCGAGACGGGAGACGATTTCATTCATTTGAGCCATCAGCGTTCCGGCCGCCAGCGTGAGAAGCGTTTTTCCAGTTGCTCGGCAAGGCTGGTGAGAGCGATCCCCGCAAACGCGAGAATCAGCACTCCGACAAACAATGTGTCCGTCGCGAAAGTCTGCCCGCCATAAGCCACCATGAATCCGATCCCCTGACTCCCCCCAAACATTTCGCCGACAACCACGCCGATCAACCCGAGAGCCACGCCCTGGCGAATACCGGTAAGGATGAACGGCACCGCCCCCGGTATCGCCACTGTCGTGAAGATCTGTCGATCCGAAGCACAGAACGCCCGCGCCGCACGCAGCAGATCGCGATCGATGGCTCGCATTCCGCCCACCGTGTTCAGCAGAATCGGAAAGAACGCCGTGATGAAAACGATGAACACCTTCGACCAGATGCCAATTCCAAACCAGATGATGATGAGCGGGATCATAGCCACACGCGGCGTGGCGTAAAGCGCGTTGATGAATGGGCTCGCCAGCATCTCGACGCGTTTGTACCAGCCGACGATCACGCCCAGCACCACACCAAGAACCACTGCGAGCACAAAACCGATCACAAAGTTCTTTCCGCTATAAGCGAGATCGCTGAGCAGATTTCCATGCATCAGGTCTTCCTGAAATCTCTTCGCGATGGCGGAGGGGCCGCTCAGGAACAGCGGCGAGATCCAACCCGCGGACCAGGCGGCCTGCCAGACAGCCAGAGTAAGAAACACGGCGCTGCCGCCCAGGATGAACGACTCGTGCTTCTTATAGAAGCTTTTTCGCGGGCGCCCCGAGATCATAAAACCATCCCCATGCGCTCCGGCTTCTCTTCAACGAGTTGCCAGATCGCGTCTTCGATTTCGAGAAACTTCGGATCGCGTTTCAGGCTAAGTGTTCGCGGGCGGCTGAAGGGAATTCTGAAGATGTCTTTGATCCGGCCGGGCCGCGGGCTCATCACGACCACGCGGTCCGCCAGATAGACCGCCTCATTGATTTGATGCGTGATGAAGACGACTGTCTTGCGCGCCTCGCTCCAGATCTTGAGCAGCTCGGCCTGCATAAACTCGCGGGTCTGCGCGTCGAGCGCTGCAAACGGTTCGTCCATAAGAAGGACCTCGGGGTCGGCCGCAAGAGCGCGCGCCAGGTTGACGCGCTGCTGCATACCGCCCGAAAGCTCGGACGGATAGTGGCGCTCGAATCCCTTCAGGCCGACCATCTTGATGAACTGCTCCGTGCGATCGGTCATGGTCTGTTTATCGAAACGTCCCTGCAGTTCCATCCCGTATCGCACATTGCCCGCGATGGTTCGCCACGGCAGCAGACTGGAATGCTGGAAGACAACGGCGCGGTCGATGCCTGGCCCCTGAATTTTCCTGTCATCGATGCTGACCGTGCCCTCGTCGTAGGGCAGGAGGCCGGCGACAATGTTCAGAAGAGAGGTTTTCCCGCAGCCGCTCGGCCCGACGATGGCGAGGAATTCGCCCGTTGAGACCGACACAGAGATGTCAGACAACGCGATCACTTCCCGTTCGGGATTCTCGCGCCAGTAGCGCTTGGAGAGATGTTCGATCCGCAGCTTCGACACCGGTTATCGGAAACAGCATATCAGTAGGCCTCCAGAGGGCGATTTTGCCGATGGACGCAAACGACTTATGCTGCGTGTTAATATTGAAAAGTCCCACAAGCGGGGACGTAGTTCAGTTGGTTAGAACGCCGGCCTGTCACGTCGGAGGTCGCGGGTTCGAGCCCCGTCGTCCCCGCCATTTTTCACCATAATTTTTCAAGCACTTGCAAAATCGAAGGTGCTTCGGAGCTGGACTTTACCAGACTCTGCTTCGGCTCCCGTTTCGCGGATCCAATTAATTCCACAATTGCGTCATCCCGGATCTTCGATGCGCCGAGATTCGTCAGCCTCGATCGCGTGCGCATAGATTGAACGCGTAATGTTCGCGTTAACGCGACGGCCATCTCGAACGAACCTGGAAAAGCTGCTTGCGCGGCCGAATCAGAACTCACCGCATCGCGATGGAAACCGCGGCCGTTATCAATAAACCGACAGCCAGAACGATGACCGCCGATCCGAAGTATTTCATCCCCGCTCCTCGATACGCGTTCCCCAACGCGGATCTTTGTCTGGAAAATCGATGTGGCGGAGTATATCAGGAAAAACCTTCAAGGCATAGACTGACCGTTTCGTCAACCTGGTGGTTTTACTAGTACTTCCGAAAGGCGAGCAATTTTGACCAGACAGGGTGCCTGGAGGGCGACAGGCTGATGGGCCGTTGATGCGGTCGCCCAAGCGGCGTCGGCTTCGCAACGGAGTTGCTGTCACAATGACTGCGGACTCGGGCTGTGACGATAGTCCTGCCTTATGGGGCCTGAGGTGATTGCATGAAGAAAAGCAGCCGATTCACCGGCTTGATTCTGGCACTGATGGGAACGATGGTGCTCCTGAATAATCTGGGAAAGCCGCGCGTGGAAGCGTTACACGGCGCTGACATCGTCGGGCTCCTGGCTTCTGGAGCTTGCTTCGGGATTGCCATCGCGGGGTTGCTCGGTCGGCTCAGGGTTCGGAACGAATAGTTCGCTGAACTCATGACGCGCCCGCCGGAAGTTCCCGATAGATGTCAGCCGCACTGCTATGGCTGTGCGTTCAGAAGCATTGTTCCCATCCTGGAGAGCCGGCTGAGAAGGACATCAACGGCGCGAGAGGTGGTCTGGTGAAAATCAACGACCAATACCGTGTCTGCTTTGTCTGGTCGGACGGAAACGCGCACGACGCGGAAATTGTCGATTACCACTAAGGAGAACTGCCAATGGCGAATAAGAAGCCAACCGATCCAGTCCACCCTGGCGAGATCCTGCTCGAGGATTTCATGAAGCCCGCAGGCATCATAATCAATGGCCTTGCGCGCGAATTGCGCGTTCCTGCGACTCGAATCAGCGCGATCGTCAACGAGCAACGGGCATTACGGCGGATACGGCCCTGCGCCTCGGCCGCTATTTCTCAACGACCAGCAAACTTTGGATGAACCTGCAGGCGGATTTCGATCTGCGCACGGCGGCGAACGCCTCAAGCAAAGAGATTGAACAGTCGGTGCGTCCGCGGAGTGCGGCTTAGACTCCTTGCTGCCCCGGGCTCCGCCGACCATCAACACCGAACCGTTGAGCGCGAATAAAAAACGCCTTCCGCGTCCCCGGGCTATCTAACAAGCCCGTGAGAATCAGGGGTCTGGCGATGTTTCGCGCCGGCATCGGTCTTGTCCTTCTTTGCTTCCCCTGCAGTCTGGACGCCCAGTTTACCGATCCGCGTGCTTACGACAGCGCTCCCGTGGGCGCCAATCAACTCGAATTGGGGTATGTTTATGCTCGCGCCGACGCCTCGATCGATACCTCCCTCGTCGTTGCAGGCGCCGAATTGAACCTCAATCAGGGAACCATCGACTACTCACGTTATTTCAGTTTGATGCGCCGCGTCGCCTGGGTTGAGGCTACACTTCCGTTCGCGCGCCTCGGAGGCTCGGTAACCGGCTCCAATATCTCCGGCTCCCGGATCGGCCTGGGCGACTCCAGTTACGAGTTTTCCATTCTGCTGAGAGGCGCGCCGGCACTCAGCGTGGCTCAATTTGCGAACTATAAGCCGGCCAGAATCGTCGGGCTAAGCCTGACCGTGACCGCGCCAACCGGCCAGTATGATGCCGACAGGATCCTCAACCTCGGTTCCGATCGCTGGGCGTTCAAATCGGAGGTCGCTCTGGCCCATCCTTTCGGACCAGGACAGAAATGGGAGTTCGACGCATACGGCAACGCGTATTTCTTTACGGATAACCGGGCTTACCATCGCGTGGAAATTCTCGGGCAACGGCCGTTAGCGGGAATCGAAGGACACATCAGCTATTCCTTGATGCCCAGCGTTACGGCGTCGTTCGATACCCGATACTCCTTCGCCGGCGAAACTTTCGTCGATGGTGTGACTCAGGGCAATCCGCAGCAAAATTTTATCCTCGGATCCGAACTGACCATCTCCCCTGGTTCTCAGAACAACTATCTTGTGCTGGAGTTCGGCAAAGCGTTGGTACATCGAAACGGCCCGGCCTACGCGGGCATCGGCGTGAGGTATGTCTTCAGCTGGGTAAGAACTCGTTAGAAATTTCCGTTGCGGAGACCGCCGTTCGGATCCGTGATGGCGCGGCACAAAGGTTCACGGATCATCACCACCGACCCGTCTTCTTCGCTGAGATTGTGCTCTTCGAGGATGCGCCGGAAATAGCGCTGATCCTGCGCGCCGCCGCGCGGGTCCCAGGTCGGCGAAGCCAGTTCGCGGCGAAGGCAGACCTCGGGCGTCGCGAAGGAGTAGTTGACGGTTCCGTCGTCGACAATCATCCCTGCGCGCGCCATCTTCGCGTTGGGGTTGCTTTCGAAAGCGCCGACGAAGCGCTCCAGATAATTCGGGAACATCTCATCGTCGTCGTCGAAGAAGCAGATCAAATCGCCGGTCGCCACGCGGACACCCTGATTGCGGGCGTGGCTGGAACTGGGGCCGACTTTGTGGCAGACCACGTGAATTCGCGGATCGCCGAAACAATAGCCGCCATCGCCCGCGTTATCGACAATGATGAGTTCCCAGTTCGTATAAGTCTGCGCCCGGATGGTTTCGAGCGTGCGCAGAATGGTGTGAGACCTCCGGTAGGTCGGCATGACGATGCTGATTTTAAGACCGCCGGCGATCAAGACAGATTCAACGCCGCGCGTGAAGACCCAAATCTCATCGCGCTCGCGAACGCGGCCGATTACCTTGAAGCGCTCACGGAAGGTCCAGCCTTCGAGCCTGGATAGATACTGTTCTCCGATGAGTGCCTGTCGCGAAGAGCCATCGGCATTGAAGTCAATCACCACGGCGCGCCGCGCAATGCGAAGGCATTCCTCCAAAGGTTCGATCACATGACGGAGCGCGACCACGTCGAAGCTTTGATCCGGGTAAGGAAGCGGACACGAAGGGCATTCCACTTCAAGGCTTGACCCACCCAAACGCGCGACGGTTTCCAGCAGATGCCAGCGTGTGCTCTGGCGTTCGATTTCAGTCGATTCGCTGATCATAACCGGCTCGGTTGTCGAGGTGTCGGCGGGTTCATCGGCGTAGAGAAGGAGATCGCCGAACGGGAAACTGGCCGGCTGGATCTCACCTGTCTCAAGCTGCCTGTAGATGCGGCGGTTCCGCAGCGCGTAGGCGTCTTCTTCGGCGGGCCGGGGATGATCGAGATGGAATACGCAGCCGGCGAGCGTCCGCACTTTAGTAAGTGCGGCGACGCGCCCACGAAATTCGCGGTCTTCCCTGTCCCCAGCCGCGGAACCGCTCGTCATGGCCGCCGGCGTGGTGATACGAGGTCGGACTTCACCCAGAAGCAGCAGCCGACCGATGTCTGAAATACGCTGCCTTCGTAGTCGTACACATCCAGAGGATCGTCTGGATTTTCGATGCGATCGCGAATGGCGCGTTCGGTCGAAGCCGCATCGAGATACGCCACTTCGCGAAAGCCGGAGAACGCATTCCGGCCGTTGCGGGCGGTCTCAAGACCCAGCCGAAGGGCGGTTGCGGGAAGGAGCACGTCGGCATCGAGCAGCAGCAGCGGACCGGCTTTACGGCCGGCTATCCGCGCGCCTATGTTGAATGCCCATCCCCGGTTGTAAGGGCCGGGATTGTATGCGAACACGTATTGGTCGATGAGCGGGCCCAGTTCGCGATGGAGCGACGGCGCAGTGTCCTGCTCGACGACCACGATTCGGTAGCGCCACCGTTCGAGATCCTGCAGATTCAGCGACCACAGACAGGCTCGGGCGTTACGCAGACGCTCCGGCTCTTCCGGCCTGGCCCGGATGCCAAGGATAACCGTAACCTCGCGCGGCTCCGTCCGCCAGTCGGCCAGCAGTTCCTTCTGCGATTGGCGGATCTCGACAGTCGGAACTTCATCGATGTGGCGATCACGCCGCTGCCGCGACGTATACCACTGGTGACGGACGATGCCGTCGTATTCAGCGCCCAGCGAGATAGGTCCGTCGAAGCCCGCAATCTCGAAATCCGCGCGGAGCAGATCTTTCGTAATGCGCTCGCCAACATCGAGACCCTCGGCGCGGCTCTTCACAAATGAGAGCTTGAGCTTCACGATGGTCTCGCGCTCGATCATCATGCACGAGGGGTGAACGTATCCGCGGGGATGCAGAATGCCAGCGGCTTTGACGTTGCCCTGGAGCATGCCGCGGAGGCGATCGAGCCAGTCCGGGCTCAGCGGCCAGGCGTCGCTGTCGAGAGTGACGATGTAAGGCGATTGAGTATGGCGCACAGCCTGCTCAATGGCAGGTCCGTGGCTGGTGTTTATATCGTTGCGGATGAGGTCGATGTCGCCACGGCGGGCGAGCACGCGCAGCCACTCTTCGACTCCGTCACCGGACCCATTGTCAACGACGATAAGGCGGGCGTTCTGGCCCGCGATGTGGCGCAAAGTTCGCTGCGTGGAGAGTTGAACGATCTCCCGCGCGTTGTGGACCACCATGATGATGGCGAATTCGGTCGGGGTCATTTCCAGGTCTGAAGCATGGGGAAGCGGCTGGGTTCGCGGGTCCCTTTATAGCGCGCGATCCAGGGGCGTATAGCCCACTGAAGCCCGTACCAGGGGCGCCGGACTTTCCATTTGAGATTCAGTTCCCGCGCGAGGTCGTCGAGGCGCGGCCAGGTCAGGTATTCGATGCTGGGGATCGAATCGGAGCGAGTCCCATAGCGTTTGAGAAATAATGCGTGGCGCTCTTCCACCATCTGGCGCCCGCTTTCTTCTTTCTTGTAGACGGGCGTTTCGAGGATAATGATGCTGCCGCCGGGCCGCAATACTCGCAGCGCTTCGCGCAGCGTCCGGGAATAATCGGTGGAGTAGTGGAGGCTGGCGTTGAAGATGACCGCGTCCACGCTCGCGTCTGCGACGGGAAGATAATCGAACTCGGCCTGGACTCGCGGCCAGGTTGGGTTGAAATGGCGGCCCGCGCCGAGGCCGTCCTGATCGTCGCAGGTGATGTCGATTGCGCAGGGTTTGAAGCCGAGGTGCGCGAGGCGATTGCTCAGCCAGCCTGTTCCCGCGCCGACATCGAGAATTTCAGCCCCGGATCCCAGGTGCGGCAGGATGCTGTCCCGCAGGCGGGCGAACGTGCGGCGATGAATGCCCCACTGCCACCACATCGGGTGCTCGTCAGGGCAATCGGGAAGGTTGCGGTAGAAGTCCGGGCTGTCGGAGCCCCGGCCTTCGGCCAGGCGGATTTTGGTGTAATCGGCGAGGAACTTGTTGATGGCCGGGAGGCGTTCCCGACGAATGAATCGCCAGATGCCGTCCCATTGAACCCAGGAGTGTTCGCACGCCCCGAGAGCGGCGTGGCAAACCGGACACGCGAAAATCAAAGCCGTTCGAGCTCCATCAGATAGTGATCGGCGAGCGAGGCCAACGGCAGGAGTGACCCGATGGCAGATACACGGAGCATTTGAAATTCGGGCGAGAAAGCCCGGCGGGTCTGGTCGATCGAGGGATAGCGGATCGTTGCGCCGGACCATTGCGTTCCGCCGCGCTTGAGACGCCGGAAGGCGGCCGAGGGTTTGCCCTTCGCTAAAAAACGAACCCATTCCTCAGGGACGACGGGGCCCATGATGCAAAGGATCGCGATGGCCCCCGGTCGCAACTTTGCAGCCAGAGCCTGGGCGACGGGGCGCAGGTCTTCGACGCAGTTCAAGCCTCCGAAGTTTGAGAGTGCTCCGTCGAACGGGCCTTCATCGAGTGCCGCGAGGTCTTCCCATGCCAGTTCGCGAAATCGTACGAGCGGTGACTCGACCTTTGCTTTTGCTACAGCGAGCATTGCCGGAGAGATGTCGGTCGCAAGGACTTTAACGCCATGCTCGGCCAGCCATCGCGCGTCTTCGCCCGTTCCGCAGTTCATTTCCAGGATCGAGGCGCCTCGGGGAAAGCGGGCTTCGCAGCGTTTCCATACCGCCCGGCGCATGCGAGTCCCGGGGACGGTGTTGGTGAACTGGCGATCGTAGTTGGCGGCGTGCGCGTCGAACGCGATGGCCCGCACGGCTACGCCTCGGTTTCCGTTGCTACGGCCAGCATGGACCGTCTCGCCTGCATCGCGGCATCCCTTTTGAGTTGGGCCTCGGCGGGATTGTCGTGGTCGAGGCGCGCAGCGGCGACCTCGTTGTTCAGCCACTGGTCGGCGTGCTTGTAATAAGTGCGGGAGTGGCGGCCGCGAATGCGGTGGTCACGGTCGGTAGCGGCTGCCCATTCCTTGTCGAGCACCACGAAGTCAGAGGCCTTCTTGAAATAGCCGGTGTTCTTGATCGGGTAGGCGACGGTGGTGAGGTGGATCTCGGGATCGCATTCCCGTACCAGATCGACCGTGGCCTGGATGTCTTCGATCTGTTCGCCTGGGTAGCCCCACATCAGGAACATGCCCACCTGAATGCCATGGCGTTTAGCGGCGCGCGCCGCCCACATCACCTGTTCGATTTTGACGCCGCGCTCCATCGCGTCGAGGATGCGCTGACTGCCGCTTTCGGAACCGATCCAGATGCGGTAGCAGCCCATATCGGCGAGGGTTTCGAGAACTTCTTCTTTCATCATGCGGTCGGCGCGGGAGATGGTCTCGAACGGCACTTTGAGGTTGCGGCGCTTGAGTTCCTTCGCATAATCGAACAGCCAGCCGTGGTGGATGGTGAAGACGTCGTCCGAATACCAGACCTGATCGGGATGCCAGGTTTCCATGATGTGCTCGACTTCGTTGACGCAATCGAGATAGCTTCTGCGGCGGTGGGTATAGCCGAAGACCGCGTGCGAGCACCAGTTGCACTTGTAAGGGCAACCGCGCGCCGTAATCAGATTGACGCTGCCCATCCCGTGGTGGTCGCGCCAGACCTGGACGTAACGCTGCTGATCGATGCGTTCGCGATCCGGCCAGGGGATGGAATCGAGGCTGGCGATCTTCTCCCGCTCGGGGTTGGTCACGATGATGCCGCTTTCATCGCGGAAGACCGTTCCGGTTACACCGTGGAGACGGTGCGGCCCATTCGCAGCCAGAGCCGGAAGCAGCTCTTCCATGGTGGTTTCGCCTTCGCCGAGCACCACGACATCCGCGCCCGCAGCGAGGTATTCCGACGGGTAGTTGGCCGACTCGGGGCCTCCCAGGACGACCGTCCAACGCTCCGCTTTCGCCCGCGCGATGATGTCGAGTACTGGGCGGCGCGTCATCAGGTTGGTGTAGACGCCGAGAACTCCGGGGCCCTGGCGGAGGCGGTCGAAAAGCTGATCGCGGTTGGCGAAAGTGGAATCGAAGATCTCGACATCGAACCCTGCCCGCCGCAGATACGCCGAAACATAGAGCAGGCCGAGCGTCGGATACGGACGCATGATCTGGATTTCCTTCTCGTCTTCGTAGAGGAAGTATCCGTGAGTGAGAACCAGATCGCTCATGTCAGTTAAACCGGCCGCTCAGGTCGGGCGCCGCGATCAGATCGTAAGACTTTTTGAGCGGCGTGGGATTGACGCTTCGATGATTCGCTTCAGTCTTGCTGAGCTCGCACCAGGCGCGGTCGAGTTCCTCCCTTTCCTGGGACCCGTCGGGGGCTTCGCGGAGGTTCTGACGAAAAACGAGATCGCGATGCAGGAGCTTGTGGAGACGTCGGTAGAAGTCGGTTTGATAGGTGCCCTGGAACATCATCGCGAGGTCGTTGCTTTGATCCCAGTGATCTTTTTCACCCAGCTCCAGCTTCACCATTTCATGAAAGCCGGTGCCCGGGAGCGGGTTGCTCACGCTCACTCCGATTTCATCGGGCAGAGTTTCGCGCACCATTTTTACCGTGGCCATGATGTCGTCGAAAGTCTCGCCAGGATAGCCAAACTGGATGAAGAAACAGGCCCGGATGCCGGCCTCGCGCAGCTTTTCGCGAACGATGGGTATGTGGTCGACTTTGGTGCCTTTGTCCATTGCGTCGAGGATGCGCTGGCTGCCGCTTTCGGCTCCGAGCCAGACTTCGGCGCAGCCGGCGCGGGCGAGACCATCGATGGCCTGATCGGTCATGAGGTCGACGCGCGACTGGATCATGAAAGGGATGGAGGCGTTCCGCGCAGCGACTTCACGGGCGAATTCGGCGACCCATTTGGGCTGCAGGCCGAAGATGTCGTCGGCGAACCAGATGTGATCCGGGTTCAGCGTGCTTTTGATCAGCGCCATTTCTTCGGCCACGTTGGCCGGCGAACGCATGGCGTAGCGCTGCCCCCAGATCGGTTTCGCGCACCAGTTGCAGTGGAAAGGGCAGCCGCGCGTGGAGACCATATTGATGCTGAAATAGCCGTGCGATTCGCGCCAGACGCGGCGGTATTTTTCGGCGTCGAGGAGGTCCCAGGCGGGGAAGGGGAAGACATCCGGGAAACGTTCGGGATGGCGCGGCGCGGTCGTACGAATACGAGTTGACGCGGCGGGATCGGGAAAGGCGAGTCCGGCGATACGATCGAGGGCGGCCGGAACTTTGCCGGTCAGGGCATTGATCAGCTCCACGAGGCTGTGATCGGGTTCGCCGACGAGCACGTACTGGACGTAGTGGCGAAAGTAAATCTCGGGATGGTCGCTGGGGTCTGAACCCGCGGCGATGACCGTTGCGCCCTGCTCGCGCGCCAGTTCGCTCATGCGGCAAAGCGCATCGCGGGCATGGCCGAGGCACATTTTATTCAGGAAATGGAACTGGTCCTCGTGGAAGGCGACGATTTTCGGCTGGGAATTTTGCAGCAGGTCGACGAAAGCGCCGATGTCGTCCGACAGCATGGCGTCGAAAACCGCAACGGTGTAACCCTGGCCGCGCAACTGGCTCGCCGCGTACAGGGTGCCGAGCGGCGGGTACGGCTTCATTTTTTCGAGCTGTCTGGCGTCGTTCCTGAGGAAGAAAGAATGGGCCAGAAGAACGTCTACCATCAGAGTCAGATTTCGTTTACAAATCGTTTGAATTTCTGAAACAATCGCCTTTTTCTCGCAAGTATTACAGGCCCAGTATACGAGAATTCAGCGCATGTACATGCCGCCATTGACGTCGAGGACGTGGCCGGTGATATAGCCGGCGTCCTCACCGCAGAGAAATCGGACGGCGGCGGCGATCTCCTCCGGCTTGCCAATGCGCTTCAGCGGGATGGATTCCGTGACCTTTGCTTTCTGTTCGTCGGTCAGGACAGCCGTCATGTCGGTTTCGATAAAGCCCGGCGCGACGGCGTTGACGGTGACATTTCGCGACGCCAGTTCCTGCGCGAGCGATTTCGTCAGGCCGATCAGACCGGCTTTCGACGCCGCGTAGTTCGCCTGTCCCGCGTTTCCCGCTTCGCCGACGACCGACGTAATGTTCACGATACGGCCCCAGCGTTCACGAAGCATAGGGGAAAGCACCTGCTGAATACAAAAAAAAGAACCCGAGAGGTTGGTTTCGAGGACGGCGTTCCAGTCGTCGCGTTTCATGCGCAGAGCGAGCCCGTCACGAGTGACGCCGGCGTTGTTGACGAGGATCTCGATGCGTCCAAAGTCTTTCGACGCCTTTGAAAATGCTTCTTTGATGGAGTCCGGGGAGCTGAGATCGATGGAAATGATGAAGGCTTCACCGCCCGATGCGCGCACCTCGGCTGCGGCCTGTTCGAGTTTGTCGAGCTGTCGCGCGGCGAGGATAACCTTCGCGCCGGCGGCCGAGAGAGCGAGTGCGCAAGCTTTCCCGATGCCACGGCTCGCGCCGGTGATAAATGCAATCCGATTGGTCATGTTGAAGTTGCAATCATATTAGACGGCGTTCGCTCGAACGCCGCCCGTTTTGCTCTGCGTTTGGCTCGGTACTCCTTTTCTTTTAAAGTGATGCGGGGCGCCCCACGGCCCGATATCGTTCGGACGAACGCCGTTTGGTGTCCCGGACGGAACCGGGAGCGCAAGTTACCGGCTGACGCCTGCCGGCCCATTGTTTCGACGTTATGCCACACGGAGCCTCGAGGAATCGCGTGGTTTAGTGCCCCCGTACGCCAATGGGTGCGACGAGGTTCTTTCGATTCGAAAAGTAGCATGCGTTTTTGGCGATGCGTGCACGTGGGAAAGAGACACGGCTGTAAGTCATTGAATCTGCTCTGTCTAATTTCGCATTTTTATTTTCTGCGCTTGTCACTGCCCGGGTTGAAGGGTTCATATTTCGCCGGGAAATACTTAGCATCAAGCTCTAGGCGGGCGCATTGAGGTTCACCGAGCGATCTTTGATCGCTCCGGATGGGAGATATCAGTGAGATTTTCAACTTCAATCGCGTGTTTGTTTCTTGCTTCCAGCTTATTCGCCGGCCAGAACTGTTATAAAAATGCACGAGGCAAGACAGTTTGCAATAACGGTCAAACTGCAGCAGTAGCCAACCCTCGGACGGGCAACGCCGCTGTCGCCCAAAAGAACGGGAACGGAGTCACGACCACTCAGACCAATCGCGGGGGAGAATCCAAGACAAAAGATGGCAAGGGCGTGGTTAAAGGTCCCAATGGAACCGTTTGCGCCAAGGGCGATAACCGCCAAGGCTGCAGGTAATCACCCCAAAAAACAATAGCATCGCTCGCCTGCATTGCCGTCTCGCTGCAGAGCCTTGAGCTGTGATCTTTTTTCTTGACCAGTCTACTATTTGGTAGTAGACTCAGATTCAGGATAGTAGATCAGATGGCCCAACCGAAACTGTCCCGCCTGGAACTCCAGATCCTGGAGGCTCTCTGGGCGCAAGGAAGAGCTTCGATTCGCGAGATCCAGGAAGCTTTCCCGGAACCACGACCCGCCTATACGACCATTCAGACGACCGTCTACCGCCTTGAGGGTAAGAGGGCGGTGCGTCGCGTTCGCAAGATCAGCAATGCGCACATCTTTGAGCCGATTGTGGCGCGCGATATTACGCGGCACAAGCTGCTCGACGAAATTCTGAGCTTCTTCGGGGGACGTGCGCAACCGATGATGGCCCAACTAGCCGAGGCGGGAAAGCTCACACTGGACGACGTTCGCGAATTGGAGAAGACTATCGAGAAGCTTGCGGAGCGTCGGAAGGCGGAGGAGCCGGAATGATCGCCGAACTGACGAACCACATCTGGCAATCGACTTTATTCGCCCTGGCGGCGGGTTTGCTGACGGTTGCGTTTCGGAAGAACCGGGCGCAGGTGCGTTACTGGCTCTGGTTCGGCGCATCCGTGAAGTTCTTCGTTCCTTTCGTGCTGCTGGCGAGGCTCGGAAGCCTTTTGGAGTGGCCCGCCGCGGCGCCGGTTATCGTGCGACCCGACATTCCGGTCACGATGCTGCGTATCAGCGAACCGTTCACAGGGGCGGCTCCGTTTGTCGCCTCTGCACCGCAAACGACCGATTGGGGCTTGATCGCGATCCTCGGCGCGTGGGCCTGCGGCTTCGCGTTTCTGATGTGGACGAGGCTCCGCGGCTGGCTTCAGGTCCGAGCGGCGGTGAAGTCCAGCGTGGCTGTGGAGCTTGCCTGGGCGGTCCCGGTACGAGTGTCGCCGGGTCTGGTGGAACCGGGAATCGTCGGATTGTTTCGTCCGATCCTGCTTTTGCCTGCGGGCATCATGGAGCGTTTGACGACGCGACAACTGGAAGCGGTGCTTGCGCATGAGTTGTGCCACGTGCGACGACGCGACAATCTGACGTCAGCGGTCCACATGGTTGTTGAGGCGGTGTTCTGGTTTCATCCGCTGGTCTGGTGGATCGGCGGGCGGCTGCTGGAGGAGCGCGAGCGCGCGTGCGATGAGGGTGTGCTTACAGTGGGCAGCGCGCCTGGAGATTATGCCGAGGGACTTCTCGCTGTTTGCAAGAGCTACGTCGAGTCTCCGTTGCGTTGCGTTTCCGGGGTGACGGGCGCCGATCTGAAGAAGCGAATCCAGGCGATTCTTGCCGGTCGCATTCCGGAGGGCTTGAGTGTCGCAAGGAAGGCAGCGCTGATTGCGGCTGGTCTGGCGGCTCTCGTGTCGCCTCTGATCATCGGCGCGATGAATGCTCCGGCGCTGCGGGCACAGTGGGGGCCCGTGGCAAGACCGCGATTTGAGGTGGCTTCGATCAGACCCGTGCGTCGGGTAGCAGGAAATGCCCCCGGTGGCTCGCCGGTCGTATCGCCCGGAAGGTTGAATACCGGGTGTGCGCTTATTGGCGGCCGCGTATCCGATGTCGGGTCTCATTCAGCGTGCATACGGCGGACTGAATTTCGGCGGCCCTCCCCCGTTAGGTTCGACCTTGCCGATTTCCGGGGCGCCCACGTGGATTTATTCGGATTATTACGCGATCAATGCGGAAGCGGGCGATAAGGCCACCAAAAAATGATGGAAGGACCGATGCTTCTGGCATTGCTCGAGGACCGGTTCAAGTTGAAGGTCCATCGAGAGACTCGCGAGGTTCCCGTGTACGCGCTGACGGTGGCCAGGGGCGGCCCCCGGTTGAAGGCAGGAGACGAGACTTGTGTTCCACCGGATTACTCGACGTACCCGAGGCCAGCGCTTCCAGCCGGCAAGAGTTATTGCAGAGACGCCAGCGCTGGCCGCAGGAAGGGACAAAATGCGGTGGTGAACGCGGACCCCGCGAGCGTCGATTATTTTTGTAAGCTGCTGGGCATCGTCTTAGACCGGCCGATCGTCGATAAGACCGGGTTGTCGGGCAAGTACGACTTTCATCTGGCGTTTGGGAGCGATCAAAGCACGCCGGGAGTCATTCAGGGATTCGGTGAGCCCTCGGACGAGCCTCTCGCCCCGTCGATCTTCACGGCAGTGCAGGAACAACTCGGGTTGAAGCTTGAATCCGCGAAAGGGCCACGCGAATTCCTGGTGATCGATCATGTGGAGCGACCCTCCGAGAATTGATGCGCGTTATGCCTGCGGAATTGATCAACCATATCTGGCAGTCGACTTTGTTCGGGGTCGCGGTGTGGTTGCTGACGGTGGCGTTTCGAAAGAACCAGGCGCAGGTCCGTTATTGGCTCTGGTTCAGCGCATCGCTGAAGTTTTTTATTCCGTTTTCGCTTCTGATCAGCCTTGGAGATCATTTGCGGCTTGCGCCTGCGACCCGGCAGATTGCTGCGCCGGCCCTGTCATTCGTGATGACACAAGTCGCGCAGCCGTTTGCGGAGAGGGCATCGTCTCTGCGGCTTGCGCAAGGCGGCATCGATTGGACGCCTATCGCGATGCTCCTTGCGTGGGCATGCGGGTTTGCCGCAGTCGCATTGATCAGGGCGCTGGGGTGGCTTCAGGTGCGAGCCGCGTTGCGGTCAAGCAGATCGTTTGAGACTCACTCGCCGGTTATGGTCCGGCTCTCACCGGGCCTGATGGAACCAGGCGTGGTGGGCTTATTGCAGCCAGTTTTGCTCTTGCCCGCAGGTATTGTGGACCGACTGACGACGCCACAGCTTGAAGCAGTGCTCGCTCATGAGCTTTGTCATGTGCGGAGACGCGACAACCTGACCTCGGCGATCCACATGATCGTCGAAGCGGTGTTCTGGTTTCATCCATTGGTCTGGTGGATCGGCGCGCGGATGATCGAAGAGCGCGAGCGGGCCTGCGATGAAGAAGTTCTGCGGCTTGGAATCGAGTCCCGGCCGTATGCTGAGGCAATTCTTGGAAGAGGCTCCAGAGAATCATGAACTACCGAAGCCCGCGTGGTCTGAACGCGGGAAGAAAGCTACTGCTGGCCGCTGCGGGATTCGCGGCACTGATTACTCCGCTTTCGGTCGGCCTCGTTCATGCGGGGCGAGTAAGCGCTCAAGTGGCAGGGCGGCTAGCCTTCGAGGTCGCGTCGGTCAAAGCGAATGACTCGCCCGCCCGCGACATCTCGCTACAGTTTCTTCCGGGCGGCCGGTTTGTCGCACGGAACGCGCCGCTGGTGTTGATCATGGCCACCGCATATGACCTTCCCATGAATCGGACGCCGCGGCTCACAGGAGTTCCGGATTCGGCCCTCCTTTCCCGGTACGACATCGAGGCGACGGCTCCAAAGGGCAGCATTCCTCCAGGCGCGCCTACCAGGGTCCGGGACGGAAAAATGAAAGCGATGCTGCAATCGCTTCTCGAGGACCGGTTCCATCTCAAGATGCGGCGCGAACCGAAGGAGCAGCCGGTTTACGCGATCCTTATCGCCGAAAGCGGCCCTAAGCTCAAGAGGTCGAAGATGAGCGAAGCCGAATGCGCCAACGGACCGACGGGTTTTGTCACCGGCTGCCACACCATCATGGGGGGCATTGGACGTGGCATCCATGGCGACGCTGTCGATATCGGCGACGTAGCGCTGTTTGTGCAGAACTGGACCGACCGCCCCGTGATCGACAAAACGGGCCTGACGGATCTGTACGATATCCAGACCGAGGGTTGGGCTCCGATGCTGCCGCGTCCGCCGCGTCCCGATGGCGCTCCTCCGACCGGCGGCGACGCGGGGCTCGACGATCCCGACCGGCAGACCCTCGGTCAGGTGTTCGGGCAACTGGGCCTCAGGATGGAGTCGCAGCGCGCCGTGGTGGATATGTTCGTGGTCGAGCGTTTAGAGAAGCCCTCGGAGAATTGATATGAACCTGGCGAATTTGATGCCACTGGCGAATCACCTTTGGCAATCGACGTTGTTCGCGGCTGCGGCCGGGCTTCTGACGTTCGTGTTTCGAAAGAATCGGGCGCAGATCCGTTACGGGCTGTGGTTCAGCGCATCGGTGAAATTTCTGGTTCCGTTCACGCTTCTGATGAGCGCCGGCGGTTACTTACAAAGGGCCCGGACTATCTCGCGGAACGCGATGCCCGCCTTCTCATCAACGATGTCGCAGCTTGCCGAGCCGTTTTCAGGCAGTTCTCCGCCCAGGCCGGGCCCGCAGAGCAGTACCGAGCGGGTGTTCATCACGATTGCCTGCGTGTGGGCTTGTGGATTCGCGGCTGTCGCTCTGATGCGGTTGCGAGGCTGGATGCGGATCCGGGCGACTCTGCAGTCAAGCGTGCCTTTGGAGCTTCGGGCGGCGATCCCGGTTCGCGTAGCCCCCGGCTTACTGGAGCCCGGTGTTGTCGGGTTATTTCGGCCGGTTCTGCTGTTGCCTGAAGGAATCGCCGAGCGTTTGACACCGGGCCAGTTTGAGGCGGTTCTGGCGCACGAACTTTGTCACGTACGCAGGCGCGACAACCTGACCTCGGCGATCCAGATGGTGGTTGAGGCGGCCTTCTGGTTTTATCCAATGGTGTGGTGGATTGGCGCGCGTCTGCTGGAAGAACGCGAGCGCGCCTGCGATGAAGCGGTTTTAAGTTTGGGCGCTGCGCCACGGGAGTACGCGGAAGGGATTCTCAATGTGTGCAGGAGCTATGTGGAGTCGCCATTGCGTTGCGTGTCCGGAGTGACGGGGTCGAACCTCAAGAGGCGGATGCAGGCGATACTTGCGGGGCATGCGGCGCGCGAGCTGAATCCTGCAAAGAAACTCGCGCTGGGAGCAGCGGGATTGATTGCGGTGGCAACGCCGATCGCAGTCGGCATCATGCGCGTGCCCGCCTTACACGCTCAGACGCGGCAGACGATTGCCGAGGCGCCCCAAGTCACTCCGCCGATCGGTCGCGGCCCGGGAAGGAAATCCGGAAATGCTTCCGGCACAACGGCCGGACGGGCGCCGGTTTATCTTTATGGCCTCGGAAACGTTGCCGCTTACACCGTTACTGTAAAGTCCCAGGTCGACGGACAGTTGTTGTCTGTTGCTTTCAACGAAGGGGCTCCGGTTGAGGCTGGTCAGCTACTGGCATCCGTCGACCCGCGCCCCTGGCAGATCCAGCTGGCTCAGGCCACGGGTGTGCTTGCCCAGGATGAGGCGCAAACCCTTGCAGAAACTCCTCAGCTCAAGGGTAAGATCCAGGCCGACCAGGCGAGCGTCGACACCGCCAGGCTGCACTTGAGCTATGCGCAAATGAGGTCGCCGATCGCTGGCGTGGCCGGTCTGCGCCTGATCGAACCCGGCAATATCGTTCATTCCGGA
This sequence comes from Terriglobia bacterium, assembly GCA_963845785.1. Lineage (GTDB taxonomy): Bacteria > Acidobacteriota > Terriglobia > Bryobacterales > Bryobacteraceae > BOG-234. The sequence continues at coordinate 249,483 of CAWJTK010000001.1, forward strand.
GACGCTCTGGTTGTCGTTACTCAGCTCCAGCCGATCGCGGTGATTTTCAACATTCCGGAGGACGCGCTCCCTGGAGTCCTGACGCGTCAGCGAGAGGGCGCCAGTCTGCCGGCCGAAGCATGGAACCGGGACAACACGGCGAAGCTTGCAACCGGCCGTCTGACGGCTGTAGACAATATGATCGATAACGCCAGCGGGACCACGAAGCTGAAGGCTACCTTCGACAACAAGGGCGGCGCTCTGTTCCCCAATCAGTTCGTGAACGTGCGCCTGTTGTTACGGGGCAATTAGTCCGGCGCACCGGTGGTCGATTTGTGACGACCTGCAGCCACGACAGCCCGATTAACCTGGATTCCTGCACGGCGCAGCCAAATACGATTGCAATCGGGCGCGAGAGCATTTTCGCAAATACTATAGAATCGCTCCCCAACTGCTCGCGGTTCGGAACCCGATTTCGACCGCCGAACGCTACCGAGAGCGGAAGCCGGCGACAAGATCGCTGGCGCTACCGATTCGACCTGAAGACAATTGTCATTGATCCGGCGGAAAGCCTCGATGAGAATCTACAAGGCACGAACGGTTACGGTAACCTCAGACGATGACTGAAGTACAGCTGATCTCGGGCTCTCTTTTCGATACGGTTGCGGAACGCGCCGCGGCATCGCCACGGCTCCGGATGAATCACAATTTTCATTCCGGCCCAGCCGATAATCCACACCGTTTTCTGAACGTCCTTCTCGTGGGAACGTATATACGGCCGCATCGACATTTCGATCCTCCGAAATCCGAATGCTTTCTTGTTCTGGAGGGCAGGGCGGACGTGATTATCTTCGACGATCGCGGCGCAATCACGGCGCGCCATCGTCTGGGCGAGGAATCGCCAGAAGGGCGCGTCTGGGGTGTCGATATCGCTCCTGGCGTGTGGCATACCATCCTTGCGGTAACCCCACGGGTGGTTTGTTTCGAGGTCAAACCGGGGCCCTGGGCGCCAGCCACTGACAAAGAGTTTGCGGTTTGGGCGCCAGCTGAGAACGATCCTCACGTGGCTGCCTACTGCCAAACCGTTCTGGCAGGCTCTTAGCCTGGCCGGGATTATTCCACGTCAAAAAGGCCCGGGGATTCCCGCGCCGGGGAGCTTGTCATTTCGCAAAATCGAGCGGTTGATCAGGATGCGGTGATTTCGAACATTCGCCACTCGTTTTCGCCGAACTCACCGTTAATCCGGGCGCCGGCGGCTTGCAGGGCTGCCGACACGCGGTCCGTATCCGCCGTTTCGAAACCGCTGAGTATGGCGGCGCCTCCTGGTTTCAGAATCCGCACCCACTCCGGCGCAAGATCCGAGATCCAGGCGGGGCTGATGTTCGCGAGAACGATATCCGCGATGTGGTCGGGGAAAGCGCCGGCCGATCCGAGCGACACAGATATGTCCACTCCCGCGCGTTCGAAATTCTCCCGCGCTACCGCAACAGCCTCGGGATCGTTATCGCTCGCGAGTACCTTGCCGGCGCCGAGTTTGAAGGCGGCTTCGGCGAGAATTCCGGAGCCTGTGCCAACATCGACCACTGTCATCCCGGGTTTCACGCGCCTCTCCAGAGCCTGCAGGCAAAGCCGCGTCGTCTCGTGCGCCCCGGTTCCGAATGCGAGACCGGCGTTGACTACGATGCGAATGCGGCCGGACGGAGTTGGATCGTCGCGCCATTCGGGACACACGAAGATCCGATCGCCGATTTCCATCGGTTTCAGGTGTTCGTGAGCGAATGCGACCCAGTCGCGCGTATCCGCGGGCGTCACTTCCCCTCCGAAACGGGCCTGCAACTCCGCCCGGCGCGTATCGTCATCAAAAAAGGCGCGGAGGCCCGCGGAATCGGCGGATTCTTCGAGTTCGATGATCCCGATACAACCGGCTTCGTGAAGCTCGGCGATGGTCAGATCTTTATCTTCTGGAATGGATTCGAGATCGATTGAGAACATGTGGCTTAAACGAAAATTCGGGGAATCCGCGCGCCGGTGTCGACCCCGTTCGATCATACAGGCGCAATCTATCGCGTCAACGTCAAGCATAACTTCGAGAACCGGTCGCTTGAACCGCAGCCGCGAAACTGACACGATTGAGAACTGCGCCGGCCGGCGCACGCGGACCGTCTTTATCCAGCACACCGCCGGCACCGATTGACAAATCAAACCGGAGGACAATTCCGTGAAGTTGATTATTTTTTCTTTTCTGGCGCTTGCCTCGATTGCCGTGGGAGAGGAACGGCGGTTTGAGGCCGTGTCTATCCGGCCGGTAAAGGATGTAAATGGAAACTACGGCTGGTCGTGGAAGGGACGGCGATTTACTGCCAGCGCGATATCCATACGATCCCTGATCGCATGGGCTTATGACTTAAAAGAATTTCAGCTTGAGGGCGGCCCGAAATGGATGGCCAATGACCGTTTCGATATCACGGCGGCCGCCGAGGGAGAAAAGGAACCATCCGACCCTGAATTCAAGCGAATGGTTCAAATCATGCTGGCCGATCGATTTCAACTGAAGACTCATCCTGAAACCAGGGATATGTCTTCCTATGTGTTGCGTGTGATTCCGGGCAGCGTCAAGCTGAAGGCAGCGTCGGGGCCGAGTTCCGGGAGTTTCAGCATGGGGCGAGGACATGTGGCGCTTTCGGGAGTGACGCTGGATTCACTTGCGCAGTCACTCGCCGTGCTGCTGGATCGACCGGTTGTGGATGGAACGGGGTTGACATCGCGGTATGACGGGACGCTTGACTGGGCTCCCGAGGGTGATGACGGGCCTTCCGTTTATAGCGCCCTCAAAGAGCAAATGGGGTTGAGGCTCGAGAGCCGCCGCGGGCCAGTCGAGATGCTCGTCATTGAACGACTTGAGCGGCCCGATGAAAACTGACCGGAAGCCGGTCTCGAGTTCCAATGTGGTCCCGACTGGCGTTCATCGGCGGTGGCAAGATCTTCTCTTCCCGCACAGCCGAGATCGATTGAGAACATATACGTTAAATGAAAATCCAGGGAATCTACGCGTCGGTGGCGACGCCGTTCGATCACACAGGCGCGATTTATCGCGTCAAGGTGCAGCATAACTTCGAGAAGTGGTCGCGCACGTCGCTTGCGGGCTTTATCGTGGGATCGCTCGCGGGCGAAGGTCCGCTGCTGGATGGCTGCGAGAAGCTTGAATTGCTTCGACTGGCCGTGGCTCACGTGCCCGCGGATCGGGCTGTGATCGCCGATGTCAGCCGCGAAGGAGTACATGGGGCGGCGAAGCTGGCTCGCGCGGCTGCTGAGGCTGGGGCGCGCGCCGTGGTGAGTTCCGTTCCTCACGAGTATCGGAACCTGATGTATGGGCCGGAGACGCAGATGCTCTACTTTCGTGCGCTGGCCGATCAATCGCCGGTCCCGGTGCTGATCCACAATTCGCCGCAGTTGACCGGAGTGGATTTGCTGCCGGAGACTACGGCGAAGCTGGCAGAACATCCCAATATCGAGGGTGTGATTGAAACCGGGACACCGGCGTCGCGTGTTGAGCAGATTCGTGCGTTGACTCCGAAAGAATTCGGCATTCTGGCGGGGACCGAGGCGGGGATGTGGGAGTCGCTCAAGGCGGGCGCGAATGGCGCGGCGTTGGCGTTTGCGAGCGCGGCTCCGTATGCGACGATCGCTGTCTGGGAGGCCTTTCGGACGCGCGAAGAAGAGGCGGGGATCGACTGGCAAAGCCGCATCGCGCATCCTTCGATTCTTGTGACGGACATGTATGGCGTGCCTGGACTCAAGCATGCGATGGATTTGAACGGATATTACGGAGGGCCGCCGCGGCTGCCGTTTGTGCCGGTCTCGGCGGATGCGCGACATGAGATCGAGGATGCTTTCCGGGATTTAAAGGGATGAACTCGAAGGGCCGTTTGGCCAGATGGTCGTATCCGGGCGCAACATAACGCCGAATCAGGGGACGTTAGCCGTGGCAGGGAAGCTCCGCTGCGCGTGATACGCACAAGGGACCCTTTGGGCGACGCAGCGCATATCTCAAGTTGGGTGCGGGAAGAAATTTATCCTATATTCGTCTTATTTCAACCGACGGCCCGTCAAATACGAAAGGAGCGTGTACCTCATGAATTATCACCGGGTATTTTGCGCGCTGCTCTCTGCCATGTGTTCGGCATGGCTTGTCCCTTCAATGGCCGCCGATGAGACAGAGTTGCCCCGTCACCCGACCATCCGATCCTCCGTTTACGCCGCCCGCTCCGTACTCGTTGCACGCAGGAAGCCATGAATTTCTGTACGGTGGCCCGGCGCTTTGGACTGTCGTCTATCCCGGCTGGCGCATCCACAGTGGCGGCAAGTTGCCCTTCTTTCGACAGGGCTACGACTGGATGAAGGAAGAGGCCCCGCGATTAACCGTGGTAGCTCGACGACTTGATCGCGAAGAGCCGTTGGTCTGGAACCAATGGGCGAACAACGGTTTCATCGAGGGCAAAGGTTTGGCGGGGATGTTCATGGTGACGGGTATCGATATCCCTGCTTCAGGCTGCTGGGAGATCGCCGCACATTACGTCGAGAACCAGCGCAATATTCAGACACTCACTTATACGGTTTGGGTAGAACCTTAGAGCATTTTCGCAAATACCATCGAATTCGCTACCGAGAGCGGAAGCCGGCGACAAGATCGCCGGCGCTACCGATTCCGGCACCCGCTGGAACCGCCTAGAGAAATTGTGAAAATGCTCTGGCCGGTATGCTCAGCCAGAGTTGATCCATAATCCGCGGCCTGGAGCAGATTGCGAAGCATGAAGTCCGGTCAAAATGCCCTATTCTTGCGCTCAGATCTCGCCATTGACGGCCGGATCAGTCCCGTTGATTTCGGCTATCAACCGTAGCGGTTGACGGGAATCGCCACAATGTGATCTAACTTACTGACAAGGTGGACTTGGGGCAATTCAGTGGCTCGTTTCGTTCACCGCTGTTCAGGGCATTTATCAGGGAGTCTTAATGAAGCAAATCTCGCAAGTAGCAATACTACTTTTATGTGCGTCGGCAGCCTTTGGCCAAACCTCTTTGGCCACAGTCACAGGAAACGATTGTGGACCCGACCGGAGCCGTGGTCGCAAATGCTCCCGTCTCGCTCAAAAACACGGAAACCGGACAAGTCTATTCGGCTCATCACGACGGAAAATCGCCTTCGCGCAGACTGTCGGCCAGCTTAAAAAAGTGTGATAAAATTCACGACCAGACTGCAAAACGATCTGGGGTTCGTCGCGGGCAGGGCCCGCGGAGTTTGAGTATCCGTTCATACCGGGCGACCGTTCAGCTTCGGTTCAGAAGTGAACTTGATGAAAAGGGGAACTTAAATGAGGCAAGTCTCGCTGCTATCTCTATCTCTATCTCTACTTTTGTTGTGCGCATCTGTTGGCTTCGGCCAAACCGGCCTGGCCACGATCACTGGAGCCATAACCGACCAAACCGGAGCTCCTGTCGCGAATGCTCCCGTCGTGGTCCGCAGTTCTGACACGGGAACGACCTTTCGGGGGGCCAGCTCCAGCACCGGAAACTACACTGTCACGCAGCTACCGGTGGGCGACTACGAACTCTCCGTCGCCGTGTCGGGTTTCAAGACATACACTCGCACCAACTTTCATTTGGCCGCGGGACAGACCATGGGCGAAGACATCGTGCTTCAAGTGGGCCAGTCGACCGAATCTGTGACCGTATCCGCCGAGGCTTCCCTGTTGCAAACAGAAAGCGCCACGGTGTCGGGCAACTTCACGGTGAAGCAACTGCAAGACCTGCCGCTTCTCACGGTGGGCGCAACCAATGACGGTGTCCGCGATTATTTTTCCGCTTCGCGCCTGCTGCCTGGAGTGCAGTATTGCGATAGCGCGACGTGCCCAGGAGGGGGGAGCGGCAACGCCGTCACCGTTACCGTCATCAACGGCACGCCGAACAATTCACTTTCGACTCGACTGGATGGCGCCACCATGAACCCCACAAGCTCACGCCTTGGGGGAGCCACCATGGAGACGCAGTCCTCGTCGGAAGCAGTTCAGGAAGTCAATATCGTGACCAGCAGTTTCGCCCCGGAGTTCGGGGCAGGCCTGGGAGCTGTGGTGAACGTGGTCAGCAAGAGCGGCACCAACGATTTCCACGGCACCGCCTATGACTACCTGGTGAATACCGCCCTGAACGCTACTCCGGCCTACATAGGAGTTAAAAACGCGATTCACCAGAACGACTTCGGCTTCACGGTCGGCGGTCCCGTCTGGATCCCTAAAGTTTACAACGGCAGGAACCGGACGTTCTTCTTCTTCAGCTTCGAAGAGTTCTTGCAGAATCTTATCAATAACACCACGCTGTCCACGGTACCTATACCCGCTTACCGCAACGGTGATTTTTCCAGCCTCATCACCACCGAAAATCGCCTGGTGTCAACCGCCTCCGGGCCCTACACGGATCCGCTTGGCCGCACCATTCCAAGCGGTACCATCTTCGACCCTGCCTCCACCTTCATGACCCCCAGCGGGGCACTGGTTCGCAATCCTTTCCCCGGCAACATGATTCCCGTCAGCAGGTTCGATCCGGTTGCGGCTAAAATCCTCGCCATGGTTCCGCTGCCTCAGGGCCCGAATGCCAACCAGGCGGGATCCAACTACCTGGCGCCGTACGACGGCAGCCGCAGATCCTATATCCCATCCATCAAGCTCGATCAGAATATAGGCGAGAAGCTGCACGCGGCATTTTACTTCCAGAAGACCTCCACCTCCACGCCCCGGACCGGTACGGGAGCCGACAGTTTGCCGGATGACATCACTGTCTCCGGATTTTCCGGGAATGCCGCCAGGACGATCCGGCTCAACCTGGACCACACTGTGACGCCAACTTTGCTGATGCACTACACGCTTGGCTGGAACGACTCCGATTTCCTGTTGGGGCCTGAAAGTTCCCAGAACATCCAGCAGACACTCGGTTTATCTGGCGCAACCTCTCCTGGCCGCGGTCTCCCTCTGATTGCCACCGGTGCGTTACCCAATGTCGCAGAGGGCGGTATGGGCAATCTGGGGCCACAATATGACCAGCATTTCTGGGAGCGTCGTCCCTCGTTCGTGACTTCCACAACGTACGTGCGTGGCTCGCATACCTATAAGGCCGGCTTTGAAATCCGGCAGATGAGGTATCCCAACTTCAATTTCACGTACTCCGCCGGCGAATACCTCTTCGGGACGTATAGCGGCGGCCTCACCGGCGCCGGCCCCAGCGGCACCCTCGCCACCGTTGGTAACATTTCAAACTACACCACGCAGACCTCGCTGAATGGAACCTCGGTGTCCTCGGGCTTCGCCGGATTCGGTTTCGCCTCGTTTCTGCTGGGCGGCGCGCAGGGAATCGCCGTCAACGCGCCCATTAACCTCCGAACGCAGAATTACCAGTCGGCCATCTTCCTGCAGGACAGCTGGAAGGTCAATCGCAACTTGACTCTGACCTACGGCTTGCGTTGGGACTACGGCACCTACCAGAAAGAACAATTCGGCCGCTATGGAGATTTCTCCACCACCACCCCGAATCCCTCCGCGAGCGGACGGCCGGGTGCTCTGATTTATGAGGCCAACTGCAATTGCAGTTTCGCCCACAACTATCCGTATGCGATTGGGCCGCGTTTTGGCGCAGCCTACCAGGTGAATGACAAAACCGTCATTCGCGGTGGCGCAGGCATCGTTTACGGCTCCCTCGACCTTTCCTCCGCTACCGGTTATGCATCAAATGCCGCGATCGCCACGACGCCGGCGTTCGGGCAGATCGCCGGGCTGCTCCAGAACGGGATCCCGCCCACCGTGCAGGCGGCATGGCCGACCCTGAACAATCCAGCCGCGGGTCAGACGCCTGGGGCCGTCGTGTCCGCGCCTTCTCTACTCGATCCAAACACCGGCCGCCCCGCGCGCCTGACGCAATGGAATATCACGGTGCAGCGCACCCTCGGCAAGGACATCTCGGTGGAAGCCGGGTATGTGGGCAATGTCGGGGTTTGGGAGACAGCCCCCACCGCCCTCCCCACCGCCCTCCCCCCCGGCTACTCGACCCTGTCTCCGGTAAACGTGTTGAGTCTGTCAGAGCTTGCCGCCCTTGGAGTCTCCGGCTCAAGCCTCAGCAATGCAACGCTCTCCAGCGCTTTCAATACAAGCATTTCGGCGCTGACCGCGCCGCAGAAGGCCGCTCTGGCGTCCGTAGGCCTCACGCAGTTCCTTCCTTACAGCAATTTTCCGCAGAATCAGACGGTCCGCCAGGCGCTGTTGCCCTACCCGCAGTACACCGGCGCCATTGCTCCCCTGGGTGCGCCCAACGCGAAAAGCTGGTACGACGGGCTCCAGCTCACATTTACCAAGCGTTTCAGCCACGGTCTGACCGCGAATGCAAATTACACCTACTCGAAGAACCTGGCTCTGATCGGCAGCCCCGATCCGTTTAACCGGAATTTGGGCAAGACCCTCAGCCCCTATGACATCCCGCACCAGCTCCGGATTAGTGCCCAATACGAGGTTCCGCGCTTTTCCTCCGGTATCTTTAGTAACAAAGTGCTCAGCTACATTGTGTCCGGGTGGGGTACGGGCTGGTATTTAAATTACCAGAGTGCGTCTTTGGTGGGCCTTCCCACCAGTTCCGGCGCCTCGCCCCTCAGCAACTTCCTCGGCTACGGGCCGGGCCCGGCGCAATTGATTCCGGGAATGAGTCCCTGGTCCGTGAATTGGTACGACAACAGCGGCAAACACCACACCGATCCGCTCAACATCAACTGCCACTGCTTCGACGTGACGACGACCCAGGTGTTGAACCCGGCGGCATTCACGAACGTCCCCGACGGGCAGTTTGCGGCAGATGAAAGCGCGAACCGCTCCTTCCGGGGCTTCCGCTACCCCTCGGAGAACGCCAACTTCAGCCGCAACTTCCGCATCAAAGAACGTTACGTTCTGCAAATTCGCGCGGAGTTCACGAATATCTTCAACCGGGTGCAATACGCGGCTGCGACAGGCCAGACCAACGCGATTAACCTCGGCAACTTCACGACCGCTCCCACTACGTTCACTTCCGGTCCGAACAAAGGCTTGTACAGCGGCGGCTTCGGCACCATCGTTCCGGAGACGGTTGGCGCCGTCAATCCGCGCGCCGGCACGCTGGTCGCCCGATTTACGTTCTAGTACCGCTTCGCATTCAGGGGCGCGCGAAATAGACCTCGCGCGTCCCTGAAGACATCCTGAAACACCACTTGTCACCCAGCGCCGCTTCTGGATGAACACCTCGCGATAAGAAGAACGCATGTACAGCGCCAGGGCGATGACGTAATAAACGACAACGTGCGCCGGAAGGTCGCGCTCGCGAACGCTGGCTCGTTCCGTACGCCCCCGGACCGCATCTACTTTGTCTCGCGGAAAGAACCGGGCAACCACGCCGAAGCTGATGTAGTCGGTAATGCGTGTGCCGGCGGGTAACAGCGCCTCGGTTCGCGCCATCAGGCTCCCCCGCCTGCGCTCGCGCGGCCAGAGCGTGACGAAACCGCCCCCGAATGGTCTGGTTGAAGTACTTACCCCGGGACTCGGCACAGAGCAGGCCTTCGTATACCGAAGCCGGAACGCCGAAGTAGCGATAGACCGCGCCGCCTGCGGAACTCCAGTTCCAAAACCTCCCGACTCCGTCGTATGCAAAATCCCGCCAGCGTCGTCGATTCCACTCCGGCTCCGTTCATGAGTGACCTCCTCGAGAGGCTGCGCTCTGAAACAGAATGTCACAGAAATGTTGTTGAGTGAACAGTATTGCTCTTAGCGCGGCACAGAAGCAGCAGTTGCTGCACAGGGGGTCAACCACCAGCCCTATCCTGGCTTTCCCACCAGTCAGACAGTTCTCCAGGCCCTGAAGCCCTTCCCCCAATACACGGGGCTTCTGTCTCCCGCGGGAGCTCCGCTCGGGAAAAACTGGTATGACGCGGTTCAGGTTACGTTTACCAGGCGCTTTAGCAAAGGGTTGGTTGCAAATGCGAATTACACCTGGTCGAAGACTGAGGCTCTGATCAGCACGCCCGATCCGTTCAACGAAACCCGGGTAAAAACCTGAGCCCCTTCGACCTTCCGCACCAGTTCCGGCTCACGGCTCAATACGAGGTACCGATGTTTCACTCCAGTCTCCCCGTGCTCAGGAACAAAGTGGTCGCGTACGCTTTGTCCGGCTGGAGTACAGGTTGGCTCCTGAGCTACCAGAGCGCGCCACTGGTGGGCCTCCACCAGTTCAGGCACCGTGCCGATCAGCAACTTCCTGTGCTACGGACCTGGCCCGGCGCAGTTGATTCCGGGCATGAGTCCGTGGTCGGTGAACTGGACCGACCTCAGCGGCGTCCACCACACCACGCCGCTCGATATCAACTGCCATTGTTTTGACCCGACTACGACCCAGGTGCTCAATCCGCTTGCGTGGACGAACGTTCCCAATGGTCAGTTCGCGGCGGATCAGAGCTCGATTCGTTCGTTCCGGAGCTTCCGCATACCTCAGGAGAGCGCCAACTTCGGCCGCAACTTCCGGATTAAGGAACGCTACAGCCTGAACATTCGCGTGGAGTTCACGGACATCTTCAACCGCCTGCAGTTGCCGACGGCTGCTGGCGCCGCGGGCGGAATCAACCTCGGCAATTTCACAGCGGCGCCCACGAAGTTCACCACGGGCGCCAACGCCGGCGCGTACAGCGGCGGCTTCGGCACCGTCGTTTCGCCGCTCACCGGCTCTGTTACGGGCCAGCGCGCGGGCACGGTGGTCGCCAGATTTACGTTCTGATCCGACTTCGCATTCAAGGGGCGCGCGATCCGCGCTTCTTGAATGGCATCGGAGTTAGCGGAGGTGACGTAAAGTTCTGTGCCGGGCGGCAGACCGGCTACAAGATCGCCGGTCCCGCTACGGACTCATGTGGCGGATTGCAATTCGAACTGGTACACCACGACGAATGTCGGCTCCATGTGAATTGCGATTCCCGTTGTGTTCAGCGCGACAAACGCCTGCGAAAGCATGATATTGTCTGTGCCGAGCTTACCGCCAACAGATACGTCCAGATCGTACGGCAATCGGGCCCGAGTCTCGAGGTCCGAGAGCGACCCCTGAAGCCATACGAAGGAGTTGTCGAAGGCAGAGACGTTCGGGTAGCCAGGATAGGTCACGCGCGTGCTGCCATCGGGAGCGGTCGTCTTGAGTCCCCAGCCAATCTCGGCCGATGTGCCGGAGGGGATGACGCCGGGCTGCATCGGAAACGCGATGAAATCGCCGTAAACGCGCAGGATTCGCGTCCCATAGCCCGCGGGAGCATTGAATTGAATTTTGCTGGCGTACGACGATAATCCTGAGGGGCTGGTCTCGCCAAGATCTTCGGCGATATTTACGCCCGCCGAATATGGGCCGAGCACGGCAGAAGGAGTCATGAATCGATTATCTCTTTTGATCCGTCCGCGCTTCCGTATTTTTCAGGGAGAGGCGGGCGGGATCAACGCGGAAAGGTGGGCTGCCTCACGGCGGTGCTCGCTCTTATAATCAGGAGGGCCAATCCGGCCTGGCCTGAAATTGCCCGGCGCGCGAAGATCGCCTGCCGGTGATGCTCCATGTTGTCGCAAATACCCAGGGGAGCGCCGGATTTGAAACTCGATTGAGGCTGCGGTTATTGGCTTGACGAGAAGGGGGCCGAAGTCGTGCTTCAATGAGTCTTCCAACCAGATATGGAGGAACAGAAGCCGGTTCTGATGTAGGCGACAATCGTGGTCAACTTCAGACTTTTGTGAAGGCGCCGATTCGACAGCGGGACGGAGTTTTTCCGAATGTATTCCTATACTCAATCGACGGGCGTGCTGGAACATGACGGGATTGCCCTGCTGACGGGTTATGCGGGACATGGTTCCGGCATTAATAACCCGGCAATGCAGGATCAGCACGATATCGGTCCGATTCCGCAGGGGCTCTACAGAATGACCGCTCTGATCGATTCACCCCGGACGGGTCTTGCGACTATCGTGCTCGAAGCCGATCCGGTAAACCAGATGTTCGGGCGGTCGGGGTTCAGAATTCATGGCGACAATTCCGCTCAGAATCGGACGGCATCGGATGGCTGCATCATTGCGGGACATGCGGCGGATCGCAAGGCGATCTGGGAGGGTGCTGATCATGAACTCCGAGTGAATCCCTGAGGGCGCCCCTTTTTCGTCACCTCTTGCTTACGTGCGCGGATCGGTGACCTGCGCGTTTCTACAAGATTCCTGGCGTCGCGGAGGATTTTTGCCGTTATCCCGACATCGGCAGAGGAATCCCCTCATGAAGTTTCTGTTTTTTCGGGCGCTATGATTTAAGCGGTGGTTGTAACGATACTGGCTGCACGGCTTCTGCTGGCCGCGATATTCCTCCTGGCCGGATCGACGAAACTGGTGGATCCCGCGGGCTCGCGTAAGGCTTTACGCGATTTTGGTTTGCCCTCGGCGCTTGCGCGGCCAATGGTGCTGCTGCTGCCTTTACTTGAAATTCTGGTCGCGGTTGCGCTGATTCCCAATGAGACGGCATGGTTTGGCGCGTGCGGCGCTTTGGCGCTGCTGGGTTTATTTGTTATCGGGGTGACCGTGGCGATGGTACGCGGGAGAAAGCCGGATTGCCACTGTTTCGGTCAATTGCATTCGGAGCCGGTCGGCCGGCAGACGCTGATTCGGAATGCAGTGCTTGCCGTGGTCGCCGGTCTGGTGGTTGCGTGGGGGCGACAATACGCAGGATCGGAGCCCTGGGCCTGGATTGGGAGGCTTGAGGGAATCGAGTTTAAGGTTGCGATGATTACCCTCTGCGCTGCGGGGTTCGTGTTTTTGTGGGCCGTCGGCAGGGCGCGTCCGAAAAAGGCGCGGGTCGAGCAGGAAATTGAAGCCGTAGAGCAGGAGGAGCAGGAAGAGCAGGGAGAGGAAGAAGAGGCGCCCCCGGAGCGCGTTGCGGTGTCCCTTCCGAAGCCGCGGCCAGCGGTTGTCCCGGTGACGGCTCAGCCGAGGTTACGCACGCGCCCGGTCCTTTGGATATCGGGCTCCCGATCGGGACCCCGGCGCCCGACTTCGAGTTGCCGGGCATCACCGGCGAGAGTCGCTCATTGAAGTCTCTGCTGGCTGGCGGCAAAGATCTGGTGTTGATATTCACCAGCCCCTGGTGCAAGTCCTGCGAGGTGGTGGCGGGGAATCTGACGCGGTGGAAGTATGAGATGAGCGGGCTGCCGAATATCGTTCTGGTCAGCCGCGGGACGGCGAAGGAGAATCTCAACAAGTTGAAGGGGATCGAGGCTTCGTCAATTCTGCTTCAGGAGAAGTCTGAGGTAGCCGCGGCTTACGACTGTTCCGCTACACCCACTGCTGTGCTGGTGAGTGCGGATGGGTTGATTGCCAGTCAGTTGGTTTCGGGCGGCGTGGCTATCAGGCAACTGCTTGCATCGAGCGTCAAGCGGGGAGTGCCGGAGCCGGCAAAGAGCAAGGCGGCTCAGCGGGCTTCAGCGTTCGGAAATTAGTTTAATTAGTTAAGTTAGTAGTATCAGACTCGCAGAATCGGACCGTCCCGGGCAAAGGCAAAAGAACAGACCTGGGGATCGCCGCCCGATCAGTTTCGTCCCTGTAAGTTTCCTAAGTACGAGGGTAGAGGCGCGGGAACAGGATCTCCAGGCTGTGTGTCGGGAACCTCAGCGAAACGGGTCCTTTCGGGGTATCCGATGCGAGCATTCTTTCTTTGATGAGATCATTCAGGACTCGTCGCGCTGATCGTTCCGGCAGACCGGTTATCCTCGACGCATCGCCGCGTGCAATTTCTCCGCGCACCAATGTCTCCTCCAGCAATCGCACCGCTTCGGGTTTTAGCGTCCCATACACTGCCACAAAAGTGCGCAGGCGTTTGCGAAGCGGGACCGAGGGCCCCGCGCAGCCGAGGGCCTCTGCCCCACAAAAACCTTAGGGGGCTACCGGTTCCAGTGCGTCTCCTCTGAGGATGGCGCCCGCTGCTTCGATGCGGCGAGTCCCGTCGCTCGCCTTGATTACCAACTGGCCGTTGTCTCCCATTTCGGCGCTGCCGAGATAAGTGTCGCCATTTGTCTTCATCACGAGGTTCGTCAGGCGTAACTGGGGGCTGCGGGCGTTCCACGCCCAGTCGAAGAGACCGGTTACCGAGTCATAGGAATCGAGCGCTGCGAGGTTGATTTCTTTGGCGTCGAAGGCTCCATGGGCTCTCATGTTCGCGAAGAAGTCGGCGCCGGTGCCAGAGGCGACGAGCACCCCCTGCGCGCCTATCGTGCCGCCTCGCCAGGGCATTCCCGACAGCTTGCCCTCGATCTGATAAATCGGCTGCCGCCCCGCGAGACGAATGGTGGCTCCGCCGTTGAAGGCCGCGTCTCCCAGCTGAGTTTGCAGCGCGGTGAACTGGACGATGGAGCCTTCCCAGACGACCCGGGCACGAACCTTCGTGAAACGGTTTTCACCGACGTCGAGGGCGCCGGTTTGCAGGGTTCCCTCGGCATGCATGTTGCGCAGCCAGTCGGGCTCGGGCACGCGGCCGAAGTTGAAGGCATAAGTAAAGAAGTTGCCGCGGCGCAGGGTCGGCATCAGCAGCTTCTCGATGGCCGGTCCACTGGCGATGGGAACTACGATGCGGAATTTGTGGGGCCGCGCGGCGAGAGCTTCGTACCGATACTCCCCCTGAGCTTTGATGCCGCCGACCGAGAGATCAACGTGCTTCATGGAGAGCCCGGCGCCCTGGATAACGGCATCGGCTGAAAGTATGTGGAGGGGACCGGAAAAGGCCTCGAACGGAATGTCGGCGTCGGTCAGGTTTACTTCGCCGCTCCAGCCGGGCGCCTGATCCGCATAGTGATTGCTGTAGCGAAGGTCGCCCTTCCAGGAGCCCGACGTGATCTGGCTGAGCAGTGGAATTCCCGCAACGGAAATCTGGCGGCGCAGAGAGGCGATCGCCATACCGTCGCTTGAAAATTCGACGTCGAATTTTTGGGTGGCGGTATCCCAGTCACCCTGTATGGCGGCCGCTTCCTGCCGGTCATTGGTGATCTCCGTCGCCTCAAGTGCGATTGCGCTGCCGGAAAAACGCAACTCGGCGCCGGGAATATGGAGCGGCGGCGTACCGGCCACGATGAGTGTGGAATCGGCAACGTTCAGCGTGCCATCCATCCGCGGAATGCCGTTGGGCATGGAGTATCCGATGGCTCCGGAGGCGGCGCCGTCGAACTTGAAGTCGGCGGGTATTACGAATCCGAGATTACGGGCGATTTCGGGAACAGGCGCGAGAGGAAAGCGGTTCAGGCTCACCGTGACGCCCCAGCGCGGGCGGCGCAGATAGTCGGCGACACGATACCGGACGTCGAACGGAGATGGCCGACCAGAGACTCGAGTAGAGGCGCTGAGATCAATCACCTGTCCGGGGGCGTCGATCGAGCCGCCGACAGAGAAACGCCATTCGTTGCCCTCTGGCGGGGTTTGACTCCAGCCGTGCAGATTCGCGACGGTCATCCGGCCGGCGATGCCGATGCGGTTCAGGGGGCCGGCGAGATGCGCATCACCGGAGATCGTGCCCTGAATACCCGATTCGTATCCGTTGAAGAGGGTCAGCATATCGCCCAGCTCGCTCTTCTCGAGCTGGACGTTAAGCACCGTCGAATTATCGCGCGGCAGCCACTGACCGCGAAGCATGAAGCTGCCGAAGCCGCGCGCCGGCCGGTCCGTACGGGCAGGCTCGGCGTGCACGTGGAGGGTCCAGGGGGCCTGCGGGGAGGCGGGCGGCCAGAGGTCGACATCGGTGTGCAGGAGATAGAAGAGAGATTTGGTATCGCCCGATTTGAAGTTGATACGGCCGTCATGCATGTGGATGCTCGGAAAGGCGGCGAGCAGCTTCGGTTGCATGAGAGACGCAAAGTTCCAGCGCACGCCGGTATCGTTGCGATCGACGCGGGTGAGATTCAGGCTGGCTTCTTCGAGGTCGACCGAGGAGAATTCGAGCGGACCCCCGAAGAGAGCCGTGACGCGAGGCACCGCTCGCAGCGTGGTGACGTATGCGGCGGGCTCGGAACCTGTTACGGAGTCTTCTCCAATGATGACGTTGCTGATGGTCAGACCGGGTTCGGGCAGAAGGCTGAAGCGAACCTCACCGATTTCGACTTTGCGGCCAAGAGCCTTTTCGAGCGCCACGTGGGCTCGCTCCCGATAGCTTCCGGCGCTGATTCGCGGCACGTAGACGGCCGCGATAAGGATCGTCGCGATCGCGTAAAGAATCAGCCAGGGCCAGCGCAGGTACCGGGGCGCCGTCATACTCGCGTGGCCTCGCGCGCGAGGAGCTTTTCATAAAGGGCGGGATCGTCGATGTCGTCCCAGATGCCGGGGTCGGCGACTTCAATGTACTCGATTTCGTGGGCGTGGCGGTCGATGACGTCTCGGACCTTCGAGGTGGCGGGCTCGCGAAGAAATTCGGCGGCGATTTCAGCGCGGATCAGCACCGGATGACCGCGTTTGTTCTGAAAGCGTGGAATCGCAATGGGCGCCTTCGATTCGAGCACGGCGTCGACGGTTGCGGACGAGACCGCAGGATGGTCGACTAGCGTGAACAGCACGGGATCGCAGGCTTCCGGGAGCGCTCTGAGGCCCGCCTGCAGGGAGGTCAGCATGCCCTGTTGATATTGGGGATTTTCGATGGGGATTACCGTTTGCGGAGCCGATTGCTTCAGGCGTTCGGCATCGAATCCGAACACGGCGACTACGGGATGGCAGCGGCGGCCCAGTGTCTCAGCGATGCCGGAAAGAAAGGTTCCGCCGCGAAACGGCAGATAGGCTTTGGGTCTGCCCATGCGCCGGGACTCGCCCGCGGCGAGGATGATCGCAGCCGCTTTCGGCGGGAGACTCACGTTTCGATGCGCGTCGCTTGTTCACGGCTCGGTGGCCGTTCAGCGTGCAGGCGCGCATTCAGGTGTTCGTCGAGGAAGATCGATTTCGAAAGCTTGCGCCAGGTTCCTTCGGGATCGCGGCGCATGGCGATCATTTCCGCCCCGACCGAGATGGCGATTTCTTCGGGCGAAACGGCTCCGATTTCGAGGCCCATGGGCGCGTAGACCCGTTCGAACGACTCGGGCGGCAAGCCTTCCTTTTCGAGTTCCCTCACCACGGCGATTACTTTTCTTTTGCTGCCGATCATCGAGATGTAGCGGGCGGGGGTTGTGACGGCCCAGCGCAGAACACGCATGTCGTCGCGATGGCCTCGGGTCACAATCACGATGAAGGTGGATTCGGTTACGCCAAGTTTCGGGTAAAGGTCTTCGTACTCCTCGGCGTGCACTTCGGCGGCTTCCGGGAAGCGCTCACGGTTGGCGAAAGCCTCACGGTTATCGACGACGGAGACACGAAAACCGGCGAGATCGAGCACTTTTGCGAGGCTCTTCGAAATGTGGCCGCCACCGAAGATCAGGGCCGCGGGTTGGGGCGAGATGGATTCGACAAAGACGTCCAGCTGGCCTCCGCAGATCAGACCGTTATCATAAGCCGCATCCTGGCCCAGGCTGAAGGACATGTGGCGAGGCTTGCCGGTGGCGATGACCTCGCGGGCGGCGTTCCAGACTTCGGCTTCGACGCATCCGCCGCCGATCGTGCCGACCATGGAGCCGTCTTCGCGCACCAGAAGCTTGGCGCTTTCGAAGCTGGGAATGGAGCCGCGGACTTGTACGATCGTCGCCAGCGCGCACTTCTGCCCCAGGTTGCGGAGATGGATCAGCTCGTCAAAGACGTCCATGAGCGATTCAATTATAACGGACGCCCGGTGGGTTACATTGGTGCTGTTGTGACTGTTTTTCACGAAAACGATGGCGAAATGGGGCCGGTGCGGGGGTTCCTCCACGAGCCCGAGGCCGGGAATGGCAATGGGCTGGTGCTGACTCACGGAGCGGGCGGAAACTGCAAGGCGGCGGTTCTGGTTGCGGTGGCAGAGTCATTCGCCGAGGCCGGGTGGAGTGTGTTGCGCTGCGATCTGGCGTTTCGGCAGAGGAGGCCGTTCGGGCCTCCGTCGCCAGCGACGGCGGGGAAGGATCGCGACAGTTTGCGGGCGGCGGTGGCGGCAATGCGGCGGCTGGTGAAGAGGAAAGTGGTTCTGGGCGGTCAATCTTATGGCGGCCGGCAGGCGTCCATGCTGGCGGCGGAAGAACCTGCGGTAGCTGAAGGTTTGCTGCTGTTGTCTTATCCGTTGCACGCACCGGGCAAGCCGGGGCAGTTGCGAACCACGCATTTCCCCGAACTGCGGACGCCGGTGTTGTTCGTTCAGGGGACGAGAGACCCGTTCGGGACGATCGAGGAGGTACGGGCAGCGCTGGATCTTATTCCCGCGCGCACGATGTTGATGGAGGTTGCGGGCGCGGGGCACGATTTGGCCCGGGGAAAGTTCGATGCCGTCGGAAGTCTGGAAAAGCTGCTGGCGGCATAATTGCGTGGGAGCCGGATTGTGCTCCCGCAGGAATACGCCATTCACATGCGGTGGGCCCGGGACAGAGTTCGAGGTCGAGGATACCAGCGAGGGCACGCTGCTCAGGTCCACCGCAAGGTTCCCCGAAACGAAGATCGAGATGGTAGCCGGATTCCTGCGATCGAAAGGCAAGCCACAAACGCTCAAAGGTTATGAACGCCACGATTGAACGCGAGGTGATGCGGCGTCATGATAGCGGTCGCAACCTTTGTTCTGTCCTTTCCTTAATGTGCCGGTAAGCTCCCGACAACGTTTCTGCATGGGCAGCGAGGTCGACAATCGGTCGTTTCTGCATGGCTCTCTGGTGAATGCTCAGCGTTTCATTTAGGTCCTTCGCATCAGCCGAGAGATCGATGTCCACTAGAACCATGCCCCTATCAAGGTCGAGCGTCCACTATCAGAACGGCAGATTCAATAGTTTAAACAAGGCTGTGCAAGGGCGAACAATCATCTGCCACAATTCTGCCGTGAGCTCAAAATTTCGCATCGCCGCCTCGCGCGCAAACGGCGCCAAATCCCGCGGTCCCGTCACGGACGAGGGAAAACGCATCGCGGCGCTCAACACCATCCATTCACCGGGCCTGTCACGCCCGAGAGCAAATTCCGCATCTCGCAGAACGCCATCCGTCACGGCCTCCTCGCCGATTCGCTCGTCCCCGAAGGCGAATCCGAAGCCCGGTTCTGTTCGCTGCTGGCTGCCTTCGGAGCCGAACTCCAGCCCGAATACCGGATCGAACAAGCGCAAAGGGCGCTGTCCCGCGCCGCCGGGACACGGAAGAAACACACATTTCGGCGGCGCGGACGCGACCCGTTTGCGCGCGTTCCCGGGAAGGCCAGGCCGAAATCATGGCCGTAGCCCAATGGCGTCGCATGCGCCTCTGGAGCATCGAAAAGGCTACAAGCGGCAATGGCTCCGCAGCACCGGATCGTAATCCGCCACGCTGCGATAAATGGCCTGGGGTGTTTTCACTTCAGCCGCGGAGCGTTTCTCCTCTTCCGGCCTGTCCTTACCCGCAATCTCCGCCAGCGCCTCGCGAATCGCTTTCGCATCCGGTTCCGGCCTGGCATTTCGTCCGATATATCCCGTAACGCTCACGTCTTTTGTAACTCCTTCTGAATCTAAATTCCCGGCAGTCGCTGCGAACTCCACCCGATCTCTTTGCGCGCCGCTCGCCAGCAGGCCAGCGCCAGCGCGAGCACCAGGTCGTCATGCTGCCCGCTGCCTTCCGCCCCGATCTTCACCTTCCCCAACTTCAGACCCGCCGTAGCCCGCAC
The DNA here is from genome assembly GCA_963845785.1 of Terriglobia bacterium. GTDB lineage: Bacteria > Acidobacteriota > Terriglobia > Bryobacterales > Bryobacteraceae > BOG-234. Next base: position 269,274 of record CAWJTK010000001.1, read on the forward strand.
ATCCACCAGTTCCCGCACCAGCGTGCCTGCCTCTTTCATCCGCCGGGCGATTTTCAATTCGCTCTTCTCCAGCGCCACCTGCAGCCCCGCGATCAGATCGCGCTTCGGCACGCTCTTCGTCGCACCGCTCCCCGATTCCTTCTCGCCGCCCGTGATCGTCACCGCCGTCACCTCGCACCCGAGCCGCGCCGACCGCAGCATCTCCACCACCGGTGCCCCCACACCCGTCGCGTCCACCACCAGCGCGCACTGCCCCGCCAGCGCCTCGCCGCACATCAACTCGCGCACCCGCGCCACCACGCCCGGATAGGGCGTACCCAGCGGCAGCCGCTCCACCTTCCGCACCAGCAGCTCCCGCCCTTCCGGCGGCAGGAACGCCAGGCGCGGAATCCTCTTCTCCACCACCGCGATCGCGCTATGATCCTGCCGCTGTCCCAGATCCAGTCCCACGTAGAACATCGTTCAGGCCTCCAGCGGCTCCAGTTCGTCGTCCAGCGCGGCTTCCACCAGATCCCGGTCGAACACGCCCATGCCGCTGCCCGTGAACTCGCACATATGCTCCTGCCGGAACGACTCGAGCCCCATCACCGACCGCTGCTCTTCGAGAAAGCTCATCGAAATCCGCGGACACTCCGTCGCCGGCACGCTCACCCGCATCCACTCCGAACCCGCGTGCGCCCACGTCTCGTAGAAGAACCCGCGCTTGCCGCAAGGCGTGCTCATCAGCCACAGATCGCCGTCGCTCACCGCCAGCATCGGCCGCAGCGCCCGGTACAGTTCGTCCGGCACCCGCGAAGCCTCGTCGATCACCAGCATCGAAAGAGCCGAAAACCCGCGCACCCTGGCCTCCGTGCCCGGAAGCCCGATGATTCGCGACCCGTTCGGCAGCAGCAGCGACAGCTTGTTATAACCGTCGCCGCGCGGCCGGATATCGAGCCGTTCCACCATCTCCTCTGCTTTGAACATCCACTCCCCACTCTGCCGCTCCCCCGGACTCGCCACGATCACCGTCGCCTTCGGCACGGTGAACGCCCGATGCACCGCCTTCGCCGCCGCCACGGTCGACTTGCCCCACTGCCGCGTGCAATTCAGAATTCCGCGCTTCGCCTTCGACCGCAGCACCGCCTGCTGCGGCTCATCCGCATCGAGCCCGAGCCGTTCCCGCGCAAACTCCACCACGTCGACTACGCGAGCCGGTTTCTGGGCGTGCGAGGGGTGTTGGTTCGGATCTGCGAAGCCCTCGATATAAGTCAGCGGCACGCCATTATAGCTACCACGACAAAAGTCGGACGCCGCGCGTCGCCGAAGGCCGAAGACCGCTAACTGATTGATTTAATTATTTAAATCCAATGTAAATAAATTCGTCTGGCGTGTCACCGCCCTCCGCGTCCGTGAGTGGGGCAGAGCTTCGGCTCTGCCGCCGGCCTTCCGGCCGGCGCGGAACTTTACGTCAACCGGTAGGACCGGCGATCTTGTCGCCGGTATCCCGATCGGCTTCGATGATGTAGCGGTCAGCCTGATGGCCTTAAATGATGATACAATGTAGCTTAGTTACTACACATCTACCCATAATGGCTCTCAATATTCGCAATCCCGAGGCCGAGAAGCTGGCGGCGGAACTGGCCAGGCAGACGGGTGAAAGTAAGACCGAAGCAGTGACGAAAGCCCTGCGGGATCGGCTGGTTCGAGTCCGGCGCGAGCGCACAAAGCGTCGTCTCGCCGATGAACTCGAGGAGATCGCCGAACACTGTGCGAATCTTCCGGTACTCGACGGCAGGCGTGCTGAGGAGATCCTGGGCTACGATGAGGTCGGCCTGCCACGCTGATGGTGATCGATACCTCTGCGGTTCTGGCGATCCTGCAGCGAGAGCCCGAGCGTCGCACTTACCTTGAGGCGATTGAGGCTGCGGACACGCTTCGGATGTCAGTCGCAAGCTATGTCGAGGGTTCGATCGTTATCGAATCGAGATACGGCACGGAAGGACTGCGTGATTTTGACCGGTTCATCTCCCGCGCCAGCATCGAACTGGTTCCCGTGGATGAAGAACAGGGGCAACTGGCGCGTTCCGCTTTCAGCCGTTTCGGCAAGGGACGTCATCGCGCCGGTCTGAACTATGGGGATTGCTTCTCGTATGCGGCCGCCATCAGCCTCGGCGAGCCCCTGCTCTGCAAAGGCGACGACTTCATCCATACCGACGTGCCGATCTGCGACCACCGGATCGGGCCATGACTCCCAGGCGCTCGACGGCGAGGAATACGCGGTGCCGGACTCGGAGCGCCTCAGGCGATTACCGCGATGGGGCAAAAGTTAGCGAGGATCGTTTATCGTCTGGTAACCACCCGCCAAACCTTCGACCCCATGATCTGATTATTTCGAACGGGGCGGTCCCCTGGCCGGCTTGTCTTTGTCCGAAAATTGCCGAACGTCCCCACGACGCTAGCCTGCCCGATCGGGCAGGGGCAGGAGTTGCAGTTCAGGCATAGGGAAATGCTTCCGGTTGTCGGTAAGAAGCCCGACCCCATTGACCAGAGCGACAGCGGCGATGGTGACATCGGTATAGGAGAGTGACTCGCCCCTTTTTTGCCACTCGCGGCGCAACAGCCCGGCTTTCCGGGCGATCTCCCGGGTGACGGGACAGTACTCAAGGCTGTCCATGAAAGCGGAGGTATTCTCTTCCTCGCCGGGGCGGAGTCCGGCATACACTTCCGTGAAGTTTACCGGGCAACAGGCGAGAATGTGGCCTTGATCTACGAGCCGCTCAAGAAATTGAGTGCGGCCGAACCGCCCGTTGAGATGGTCAAAAATAACGGATGAATCCAGCAGGATCAGGGCCATCAGCGGATTTGGTTTCGTCGAATGACATCCTCGAATCGTTCATCCGGTTCGGAGCGGATCGCCTCAACATAGTCGGCGCCGCCCTCAGCCAATTCCGGGTGGTGCTCTGGATTCCAGGAACCGGAGGAGAGCTTGAGCGCCTGCCGCTGTTTGTTGCGCCGAACGTCTCGCCAGAGAAGATCCACGACGTAGGTCGTCCGCCGTTTGTGCTCAGCTTGTGCCATCAAGTCGAGTTCGTGCGCCAATTCCTCAGGTATCTTGATGACGTTCGGCATGGATTTCTCTGGTTGGTTTCCTGATTGGGTACCCTCCTATGGTAACTCGAGATGGTTCCTTAAATTCCCGACCTCTGTGGATTCCGCCGTTTCCAACCGCCTTATAGCAAGATTATTGTTACCATTAGCGAGCGCAGTGGTCCGGTCCGCCGTTCGTGACAGAAAACGCCGAATCCTCTACGCTGTAAGAAGGTCAGATCATGGCTCCCCTCGATTGGTCGCAATGCCCCGACGTGGAAAGCATTCCCGGCAAACTCGGCGGCGCATGGGTCTTCAAAGACACGCGCACGCCGGTTTCCATCGTCTTCGAAAACCTTGAAGACGGCATGACCGTTGAGGAGATCATGGAGCAGTATCCCGTGACCCGCGCGCAAATAAACGCCGCCCTTGAATTCGCCGCGCATAGCGTGGCCGCACCCACCCTTTGATGCGGGTCCTGTTCGACAACAGCACGCCGAGGGGTCTGGCCCGTGAACTTCGCGGCCACGACGTCACAGAAGCCCGGGAGCGCGGATGGGACAGGCTCGAGAACGGCGAACTCCTGAAAGCCGCTGAAGAGGCCGGGTTCGAAGTGTTGGTAACGCCCGACCAGAATATCCGCTACCAGCAAAATCTCACGGAGCGCAAAATCGCCCTTGTCGTGCTCGGGCAGGGAAGATGGGGCCTCGTGAGGCGGCACACAGCAGAAATCGCGGACGCGGTTGACGGCGCCACCCCAGGCAGCTACCGCCGCGTGGAAATCGTGGCCTGAGAAAGCCACGAGCAGACGGGAATCGAAATTCACGACCAGGAACGTGGCCTTGCCCCATGGGCCGCTCAAGGAACAAGAGGCGCTCAAGGAACAAGAGGCGCTCAAGGAATGGGATGTCGCCGAATCGCTCGTTGAGATGATGGACGAATCCAGCAGGAGGGAAGCTATCAGCCACCGTGGTTCCGTCGGACTTCATCCGCGAATCTCGCATACGGTTCGGAACGGATCGTCTCGACGTAGGCGGCGCCGCCTTCGGCTAGTTCCAGATGCTGCTCCGGACTCCACGAACCTGAGGAGGGCTTGAGCGCCTGCCGTTGTTTGTTGCGCCGGACCCGCGTCCAGAGAAGACTACTTGCCAGAACGTGCTAGGCTCCCTTCATGGAATCGGAAATAGAAAAACCTGAGCCGCCTCGCGAAGCCGACATCCTCTTTCGAAACGACCTTCCCGATTGGCACAACAATGCCTGTCTGAATGTAATGCTCAACGGCGATGAACTGGGTTATACCGAAGGCTATCGGCGGGGTGGTCGGCTTTTGGTCGAGTACGTAAACGAAAAAGGGCGCGATCAGGATTACCTCGTCTATCCAGTCTTTTTCCTCTATCGTCATCACATTGAACTCGCCCTCAAAAATCTGATCGTGCGTTCGCCGTTTTTGATGGACCGCACCCTTACCGACAGCGAGTCGAAGCATTTGGGAACTCACCGAATTGACCTGCTTTGGCAAGACCTGAAACCGATGCTGGCTACTATCTGTGATGCGGCGGGTTGGGGCGAACTCGACAGGGCGGATGTGTTCGGAATTGATAGCTATATTCGGCAACTTGCGGAGCTGGACCCGGATTCCTTCAGGTTTCGCTATACAAAATCGAAAGGTGGCGATCCGTCATTGCCAGAACACCTGAAGGGCTTCAATTTACGCAACTTCGCTGAAATGATGGAACGGCTGGCCAACTATCTCGAAGGGCTTGATTTTGCTACGTCCCATCTCGAAGATACGAAGGCCGAAATGGAAGCAGAATGGCGAAATGAAATGGCGCAGTATCAGGATTTCTAACTATGGAGACTGAGTTTATCCTCTCCCCTTCTGGGCCGCAACTTCCGGCGCTGATTGCCGGCGCCGGGGAGAGGGCCGTGTGGCGGTTCCTCGAATTCTTCGCCGTCAACATCCGCAACAGGAACACGCGCGCGGCCGACTGGTAGGCGGCGCGGGCGTTCCTGCGCTGGTGCGAGGACAGGGGCATCACGAGCATCGAGGACGTGCAGCCGGTGCATGTGGCTGGGTACATTGAGCAACTGCAGGGGATGCGTTCGGCTCCGACCATCCAGCAGCACCTCGCCTGCATCCGCATGCTGTTCGACTGGCTGGTGACGGGCCAGGTGGTGCCGTCGAACCCCGCCCATGCTGTCCGGGGGCCGCATCACTCTGTCCGGAAGGGCTCGACCACGGTGACGTCGTCGGAAGAGACCAGCGCCTTCCTGAAATCCATCGACACCTTGCATGTCGTGGGCCTGCGTGACCGGGCGCTTATCGCCGTGATGGTCTACAGCTTCGCCCGCGTCCCGGCCGTCGTGGGGTTGAAGGTGGAGGATTATTTTCCGCTAAAAAACGCTGGTGGCTGCGCCTCCATGAGAAGGGCGGCAAGGTCAATGAAATGGGCTGCCACCACAAGCTGGAAGAATATCTGGACGCCTGTATCGCGGCGGCCGGAATCACGGGCGACAAGATAGGCCCGCTGTTCCGCGCCGCCATCGGTCGCACGGGGAAGCTCTCCGACCGGCCCATGTCGCGCGTCGATGGGTGGTACCCGGTGCAGCGGCGCACGGCGGATAATGTGGTGAAGTCGGCTTGCTGCATTTTCAGAGGTGGATTTAGATTATTGCACCCGTTCCGTCGAGAAATCCTCCGCCGCGGGGGCAGTTGTGCGCGAACGCGATCCCGTTAAGGCTGAGACAGCGCAAGTCCCATTTGAGTCGCCGACACCCTTAGTTTAGAGGTCCATCTCTCGTGGCAAGCGGCAATCTTCGCCGCTGCGCCAATTCGAGATAAGAGGCGTCGTACGCACTGCGCTGGTAATATCTGGCCCGTTCGAGAACATCATCAAATATTGGATCAAGCCCCTCCAGGTCCGCTGTGATCCGGAACTTTTGCAGATCGTCCAGAAACCCGGCGGCCTTCCCCGGCTCAATCAGCCGCCGTCGCTCGGCGACAACCAGTGAGTTGACGACCTCGAGTCTCCAGATCGCGGGTACGACTATCTGCGCCCCCGCAACGACCGCATGGAAAACAGCATCCGTAAGGCGGTGCTTTGATCCTCAAAACACCAGGCCCCGGAGATGGAGTGATCGAGGACGGACGAATTCAGAACCGGCGGCCTTCTTCAATCAGATCGCGGATCGTCAGGTCCGGCCCAAGAATGTTCCGCTTGCGAAGTTCGCGAATGCTGCGGCCCGCTCCGTCTCGTGCCTCTTGCTCGGCCGCCTCGATGAGAGTCTGCAAAACGTACGCGTCCAGAGAAAGGCCCTTCTGACGAGCTTCATCCATCAGCCGGTTCACAATTTCAGGCGGCCAATCAAGCTGCACAGTCATAAAGTCCCTTCTCCTTCGATCTTACCAGGAATTCCAAACGCGGCCTCGGCTACGCACGAATCGGTTCAAGCACTGCCCTGTCTGTCGGTGATCCGCCAAACCCAGTCACATATCCGGCCAATCTCCAGTCGCATTGGCGGCTTAACCCCTTTTGAATGTTTCGCCTATGTCGCTTCCCAAAGATTGGCCCGATATGTGACCCGTTTACCTGCCAACCGACTTGTTTTCAATCGCTTACGCAAGGCTTTTGGAAAAGTCTAAGTTGGCCGGTAAACGGTGACAAAATTCCGCCTACAAAATTCCGAATAAAATCAGCCACTTCCGAAATTCCACCCCCACCATCCCCAAAATCATCTGCCACAATTCGGCCGTGAGCTCAAAATTTCGCATCGCCGCCTCGCGCGCAAACGGCGCCAAATCCCGCGGTCCTGTCACGGACGAGGGAAAACGCATCGCGGCGCTCAACACCATCCATTCCACCGGGCCTGTCACGCCCGAGGGCAAATTCCGCGTCTCGCAGAACGCCACCCGTCACGGTCTCCTCGCCGATTCCCTCGTTCTCGAAGGCGAATCCGAAGCCCGTTTCTGTTCGCTGCTAGCCGCGTTTGAAGCCGAACTCCAGCCCGAATCCCAGATCGAACACGACCAGGCCGAAATCATGGCCGTAGCCCAATGGCGTCGCATGCGCCTCTGGAGCATCGAAAAGGCCGAATACATCGAGGAAACCCGCAGACGCAAGGCGGCCTGGCCAATACGGAGCTGCCGTTGACGACGGCGAAACCCCAATCACCCACCTCGCCCGCACCTTCCGCACCCTCGCCGACGAATCCCAGGTCCTCCACCTCCTCAACCGCTACGAGACCCGTTTCAGCCGCGAATACACCCGCGCCCTGGCCTGCGCCACAGCACAGCGAAACCTGCGCGAGCAGCGCGAGCGCCAGCAAGCCAGACGGAACCGCAACCTGCCCGCCCCAATCGCCCCGGTGTAAGCGGAGACATCCAATGAAAATTCGTGTGAATTCGTGTTTATTCGTGGCCCAATTCTCTTCCCGCGCAACCACTCCCAGACCCCGAATAAGCCAGTCTCCATACACAAAATTTCCAAACAAACTGAACCTAACATCGGAAAACTACGGACCCCGCGAAGCCGCCCGCAGCCATCCGGCTTCGCCCCGGCTGACAGACCGCCCAACTCACCGGCCTCCAAACCGCCGCCATGATAACCTTGATATTTCAATGCCCGCTCGCATGAGCGAAGCCTTCGTCCTGCAAACCTGGCCATTCAAGGAAGGGGACCTGATCGTCAGTTTTCTGACCCGCGATTCCGGAAAGCTGCGAGGCGTAGCCCGTCGCGCGAGGCGGCCGAAAAGCGGTTTTGGTTCCGGTCTGGAGCGGCTTTCGCATATCAGGATGTCTTATTTTCAGCGCGAAAATCGCGAACTGGTGAACATCGATTCCTGCGAGCTCGTGCATTCGCAGTTCGGCCTGTCGAGCGACTTCCATTCGGCCTGCGCCCTCGACTTCGTCGCCGAAGTTTCCGAGCAGCTCCTGCCCGCCGCCGAACCCAACGAGAAGTATTTCCGTCTCGTGACAGCCATCCTCGATCACCTCCGCTCCGGCGCAACCGGAGCCGTCTGGGCCGCCATCACCTACTTCAGCCTCTGGGCCGTGAAACTCGCCGGCCTTCTCCCCGAACTCCACGTCTGCCTCGGCTGCGGGACATGGCTCGAAGATCCTGAACACGCGCAACGCGCCTTCTTCAACCGCAACCAGCGCCGGCCTCTACTGCCACGATTGCCGCCGCACCCTCGACCTCCGCGGAACCTGGGAACTCTCCCCCGAATCCCGCGCCATCGCCGAAGAAATCCTCCACACCCCCATAGGCCAGCTCACCAGCCGCCTCTGGACCCAGAACACCGCCGCCGACCTCCGCCGCTTCCTCGCCCAGCAGATGGAAACGCAGATCGAACGCAAACTCATCACCTTCCCCGTACTCGAAGCCGCCGCATGACTTTTCAGGAAATCGTTTTCAACCTCAAGCGCTATTGGAGCGACCGCGGCTGCATCATCCAGGAGCCGTTCGATGTCGAAGTGGGCGCGGGCACATCCTGCCCCGAAACCTTCCTGCGCGCGCTCGGCCCGAAGCCCTACCGCACCGCCTACGTGCAGCCCAGCCGCCGTCCCGCCGACGGCCGTTACGGCGACAACCCCAACCGCCTCTACAAGCACATGCAGCTTCAGGTGATCCTGAAGCCCGCGCCCGCCGACGTGATCGAGCAGTACATGGGCAGCCTCGAATCGATCGGCATCGACCTCCGCAAGCACGATCTCAAACTCGAAGAGGACAACTGGGAAAACCCGTCGCTCGGAGCATGGGGCGTAGGCTGGCAGGTCATGCTGGACGGCCTCGAAATCACGCAATTCACCTACTTCCAGCAAGTCGGAGGCATCGATCTCGATCTGGTCCCGGCGGAAATTACCTACGGACTGGAACGCCTGACCGCCTTCCTGCAAGGCGTCGACAGCGTATACGACATCGAGTGGACACCCGGCGTAAAGTACCGCGACGTCCGCTACACCGACGAACTCCAATACTCCGTCTACAACTTCGAACTGGCGGACATCCCAACGCTCTGGCGCCTCTTCGACATTCACGAATGCGAAGCGAAAAGGCTGCTCGACCTCTATTCCGACTCCCAAGAAAAAGACCGCTTCCCGCTCCTGGCCGACCTATGATCATGTCCTGAAGTGCAGCAACCTCTTCAACACGCTGGACGCAAGAGGAGCAATCAGCGTAACCGAAAGAGTAGCGGTAATCGGCCGCATACGAAAAATCGCGGTAGGAGTAGCCGAATCCTGGGTGCGACCAACAGTGGGGCAGGGCTTCGGCCCTGCCGCCGGGCTTCCGCCCGGCGCAAGCTGCCACAACACCCTGTAGCGCCAGCGATCTTGTCGCCGGTGATCTTCGAGGTCCCCAATGAACCTCCTCCTCGAAATCGGCGCCGAAGAAATCCCCGACTGGATGCTAACCGGAGCCCTCGACTACCTGAGCTCCGCCCTGGCCGACCTCCTGAAACAAAACAACCTCGGCGAAACCGAAATCCAAACCGACGCAACCCCGCGCCGCCTCGTAGTCCGCACCGAAGGCATCATCCCCCGTCAACCCGACACCGAAGAAAGAATCTGGGGACCCGCCAAAACCGCCCCAGCCCAAGCCGTATCAGGCTTCGCAAAGAAACAAGGCCTCGACGCCAACCAACTCGAAATCCACACCGACGGCAAAGCCGAAAAATACACCTACCTCCGCAAAACCCCCGGCCGCCCAGCCGCCCAAATCCTGGCCGAAGCCCTCCCCCAACTAATCCTGAAAACCCCCTTCCCGAAGACGATGTACTGGTCGGACCCCGGCGATCCGCTTCATCCGCCCCATCCGCTGGATCGTAGCGCTCCTCGACGACCAAATCATCCCCTTCGAAATCGCCGGCGTCCACTCCGGCAACCAATCCAGCGGCCACCGCAAACTAGGCGCCGCCCGCTTCCCGGTCACCTTCGACACCTTCGAAGAACAACTCCGCGAAAACTTCGTAATCCTCTCCGCCGAAGAGCGCCGCGCCCGCATCCAGGCCGTCCCCACCAGATACAAATGCGATAACGCGCTCCTCAACACTCTGGTAAATCTCACCGAGTACCCCCGCCGATCACCGGCAACTTCGACCCCGAATTCCTCGACCTTCCCGAAGAGGTCCTCATGATGGTGATGCGCCACCACCAGAAATACTTCGCCGTCGAAACCCCCGACGGCAAACTCGCCCCGCAATTCGTAGCCGTAACCAACACCGACGGCGATCCCGAAGGCCTGATCCAGCACGGCAACGAACGGGTCCTGCGCGCCCGCTTCAACGACGCCCGCTTCTTCTGGAACGCCGATCAGAAGCGCACCCTCTCCGACCGCGTAGTCGATCTGGCCAACGTAACGTTCCAGGCAAAACTCGGATCCTATCTCGAAAAGACCGGCCGCGATTCGTGGCGTCTAGTCACCGAACTCGGAGGCGACACCCACGCGCGAAGCGCCGCACAGCTTTCGAAAGCCGACCTCACCACCGAACTCGTCAAGGAATTCACTGAACTCCAGGGCATCATCGGAGGCCTCTACGCGCGAGCGCAGGGCGAACCCGAAGAAGTCGCCCTCGCAATCTACGACCACTACAAGCCGGTAAGCATGGAAGATTCAATCCCCCGAACCCTATCCGGCCAGCTCGTTTCCATCGCCGACAAACTCGACACGCTCCGCGGCTGCTTCCGCGTCGGCCTGATCCCGTCCGGCTCCAAAGACCCCTTCGCTTTGCGCCGCGCCGCGCAGGGCATCGTCAAAATCCTGGTCGAAGGCAAACTGCGCCTGCCGATCCGACCGCTCTGCGAAGGCAACTCCCAGCTCGAAGAATTCCTCGCCGAACGCGTCCGCTACTACTTCCGCGAAATCCGCGGCTTCAAATACGACGAAATCAACGCAGTCCTCGCCAACGGCTGGAACGATCTTCTCGATGTCGAAGAACGCCTCGAAGCTGTCCGCGCCGTCCGCCCCACCGAAGACTTCGAGCCGCTGGCCGCAAGCTTCAAACGCATCAGCAACATCCTGAAGCAGGCCAAATTCGAAGGGACCGGCCTCGCCCCCAACGAAGCCTTACTCGAACCCGGTCCCGAAACCGAACTCTACAAAGCTTTCATAACGGTGCGCGAGGCCTGCCGGACGCTGCCCGATTACCGCAGCCGCCTCGAACAAATCGCATCGCTCCGCCCCAAAGTCGATCTCTTTTTCGACAAAATTCTGGTGAACGCCCCCGATCCCGCCGTTCGCCAGAACCGGCTCACACTCCTGCACGCCATGCTGGCCGAATTTTCGACCATCGCGGATTTCTCCGAAATCGTAACCAATTCTCCCGAAACAAAGGAAGCCACTAAATAAATGAGCAAGTACGTATATTCGTTCGGCGGCGGAACCGCCGACGGCGACGGCACGATGAAAGACAAGCTCGGCGGTAAAGGCGCCGGGCTCGCCGAAATGTCGCGCGCCGGTCTGCCCGTGCCCCCGGGCTTCACCATCGCCACAGACGTCTGCAACATCTATTTCAAGAACGAAAACCACGTCCCCGACGAGATCCAGAAGGAAATCGACAAGGCCGTCACAAAGCTCGAAAAGGAAATGGGCAAGAAGCTGGGCGATTCCGCCGATCCCCTGCTCTGAGCGTTCGCTCCGGCGCGAAATTCTCCATGCCCGGCATGATGAACACCATCCTCAACCTCGGCCTGAACGACGTCACCACCGCCGGCCTCGCCGCCAAAAGCGGCAATGAGCGCTTCGCCTACGACTGCTACCGCCGCTTCATCCAGATGTTCGGCGAAGTCGCCCTCGGCGTCGAAATGGAAAAGTTCGACCACATCTTCGACTCGCGCAAAGCGCAAAGTAAAGGCCAAACTCGACACCGACCTCACCGCCGAAGACCTCAAAGCCATCATCGACGACTACAAAAAGCTCGTGCGCAAGGAAACGGGCAAGCCCTTCCCCGAAGACCCGCACGAACAGCTGTCCCTCTCCCGCGATGCCGTCTTCCGCAGCTGGTGGACGCCGAAAGCCATCTACTACCGCAAAATGGAGAAGATTCCGGACGACATCGGCACCGCCGCCAACGTCCAGGCCATGGTCTTCGGCAACATGGGCGAGACCTCCGGCACAGGCGTGGGCTTCACGCGCGATCCCGGTTCAGGCGAAAAGGTCTTCTACGGCGAATTCCTGATGAACGCGCAGGGTGAAGACGTCGTCGCCGGCATCCGCACCCCGCACCCCATCTCCGATCTCGAAAAAGTCCTGCCCGAAGCCTACAACCAGCTTCGCGAGATCACCACCAGTCTCGAAAACCACTACAAGGACATGCAGGATTTCGAGTTCACCATCAGGAAGGCAAGCTCTACATGCTGCAGACCCGCAACGGCAAGCGCACGGGTCCCGCGGCGGTGCGCATCGCCGTCGGCATGGTGGAAGAAGGCATGATTTCGAAGAAGGAAGCGATTATGCGCGTAGCCCCGCCGCAGCTCGATCAGCTCCTGCACCCGGTCTTCGATACCGAAAACGCTCGAAAGACCTGGTGAAACTCACCACCGGCATCTCGGCCTCCCCGGGCGCGGCGGTCGGACGCGTCGCCTTCACGTGCTGAAGACGCTGTCGAAATGTCGGCGAAGAGCCCGGTGCTCCTGGTCCGCAAGGAAACCACGCCCGATGACATCCACGGCATGGACGTCTCGAAAGGCATTCTCACCGCGATCGGCGGCAAGTCCAGCCACGCCGCCGTCGTAGCGCGCGGCATGGGCCGACCCTGCGTGGTCGGCGCCAGCGGAATCCGCATCGACGAAGCGAAGAAGATCTTCACCGCGCAGGTCGGCGGCAAGACCGTAACGGTGAAAGAAGGCGACTTCATTTCGCTCGACGGCACCACCGGCGACGTTTATCAGGGTCAGGCGAAGTCCATCGAACCGAACCTTAGCCACGACTACATCGGCAAGTTCATGGGCGTGGACCGACGAGTTCCGCGGCAAGTTCGGCGTCCGCGCCAACGCCGATATCCCGCGCGACGCCAAAGGTCGCCCGCCAGTTCGGAGCCGAAGGCATCGGCCTCTGCCGCACCGAGCACATGTTCTTCGCCGAAGACCGTCTGCCCCTCGTGCAGGCAATGATCCTCGCCCGCGACGAGAAATCCCGCGCGCAAAGCCCTGCAGAAGCTCCTGCCGATGCAGCGTTCCGATTTCGCCGGTCTCTTCAAAGCGATGGACGGATTTCCGGTCGTGATCCGCACCCTCGATCCGCCGCTTCACGAATTCCTGCCCAAGCGCGAAAACCTGATGGTCGATCTGCGCAGTGTTGCCTACGCCGACATCAAACTGAAAAAGGAAATGTCCGAGCGCTACAGCATTCCCGTAAAAGATCTGAAGAAGGAACTCCCGGAACTGCTCCATCGTGTCGAAGAACTGCACGAATTCAACCCGATGCTCGGCCATCGCGGATGCCGTCTCGGCGTCACCTATCCCGAGATCACCGAAATGCAGGCCCGCGCCATCTTCGAAGCCGCCGTTCAGGTGGCGAAGAAGGGCATCAAGGTGATTCCCGAAGTCATGATCCCGCTGATCGGCAGCGTCGAAGAGTTCGACAACCAGAAGCAGATCGTCGTTCGCGTCGCCGACGAAGTCTTCGCAAAAGCCGGTGAAAAGGTCGAGTACATGGTCGGAACCATGATCGAAATTCCCCGCGCCGCCCTGACCGCCGATCGCGTCGCGAAGGAAGCGGAGTTCTTCTCCTTCGGCACCAACGACCTGACCCAGACCACGATGGGCCTCTCCCGCGACGACTATACGAAGTTCCAGAAAGACTACGAAAAAGCGAAGATCTTCAAGGCCGACCCCTTCGCCGTACTCGATCAGGAAGGCGTAGGCAAGCTCGTCGAAATGGCCGTAAAAGCCGGACGCGGAGCGCGCAAAGATCTCGAAGTCGGAATCTGCGGCGAGCACGGCGGCGAACCGAGTCCTCGGTCCAGTTCTGCTACCGCATCGGAATGGACTACGTCTCCTGCTCTCCGTACCGCGTGCCGATCGCCAGACTAGCCGCCGCCCAGGCTGCCATTTCGGGAGACAAGGCGGAGGCAATGCGCACCGCCTGAACCTGACCGGTAGCACCGGCGATCTTGTCGCCGGTTACTTTCCGAGCCGCGACCGGAAGGGAGCGTTCATTCCTCATCCGATTCAGGCAGCGCAAGAGCAATCGCGCCCGAATTCAGATGAGGCCGTGGCCTGAGAGCCGCGCAAACCATAGCGAACGGTTCATCGGGGTCGCCAGGTTCATCGAGATCGATTTCAGGTTCCGGATCACGCGCCGGTAAAAGTGCGCGAATCTTGCGCGCCAGCGCCAGTGCAGTTTCGCCCATTGAGATGTTCTACGCCCGTTAAGGAGGCTCTAAAATTGGTGCAGCATGTGTAAATTAAAGCTCTCGCTTTGTCTCGGCGCGCTCGGTCTTCTGGGCGCGCTTTCTGTTGGCGCGGAAGAAGGGATGTGGACCTTCGACAATCCACCCCTCAAACAACTGAAGGAAAAGTACAACTTCACGCCCGATAAAGCCTGGCTCGACCACGTCCGCCTGTCGAGCGTGCGCCTCAACGACGGAGGCTCGGGGTCCTTCGTAAGCCCGCACGGCCTGCTGCTCACAAATCACCACGTAGCCCGCGGCCAGTTGCAGAAGAACTCGACCGCCGAGCACAACTACATAGAAGAGGGCTTCTACGCCGCCACGCCCGACCAGGAAATGAAATCGCCCGATCTCGAAGTGAACGTGCTCCTGTCGATGGAAAACGTCACTGCACGCGTCCAGGCCGCGCTCAAAAACGCCAAGACCGCGGACCAGGAGTTCGCCGCGCGCCGCGCGGAGATCGCGCGCATCGAGAAAGAGAGCCAGGACAAGACCGGCCTCCGCTCGGACGTAGTCACGCTCTACCAGGGCGGCGAGTATTGGCTTTACCGCTACAAGAAATACACCGACGTCCGCATCGTCTTCGCACCCGAGCAGCAGGCCGCCTTCTTCGGAGGCGACCCGGATAACTTCACCTACCCGCGTTACGACCTCGACATGGCGCTCTTCCGCGTATACGAAAACGGGAAACCGATCGACACCCCGGACTACCTCAAGTGGAACGCGAAAGGCGCGGCCGACGGAGATCTGGTATTCGTCTCCGGCAATCCCGGCTCCACGGACCGATCCGACACCGTCGCACAGCTGGAATACCAGCGCGACACCGAGTTCCCGTCTTACCTCGCCATCTTTCACAGCCGCCTGAGCGCTCTGGAAAAATACTCCGCGCGCGGAACCGAACAGACGCGCGAAGCCGCATCCCGAATCTTCGAGCTCGAAAACGATGTGAAAGCCATCGGCGGCGAATACGATGGCTTGAAAAATCCCGCCATCATCGCCGAAAAGCAAAAAGACGAAGACGCGTTCAAAGCCCTCGTTATGGCGAATCCGCAGTGGAAGGCCGAGTGGGGTAACGCCTGGAGCCAGATCGCGGAGGCCGAAAAGAAATCGGCCACACGCGCCAAAGAAGAGTACTTCCACGGTCTCGATTCGAGCCTCTCCAGTCTCGCGACGCAGCTCGTCGAATACGCCGCCGAGATGAAAAAGCCCGATGGCGAGCGCCTCCCCGGCTTCCACGATGCCCAGCTGGACTCCTTGAAGTTCCAGCTTCTCTCCCCGGCTCCCGTCTATCCGCAGTTGGAGATCGCCCGCATGACCGGCGCGCTGGAACTGGATATCGAACACGTGGGCAAAGACGATCCCTTCGTCAAAACCGTGCTGAACGGAAAGACGCCTGCAGAAGCCGCCACGGCTCTGGTGAACGGCAGCAAACTCGCCGATGTGGCCGTCCGCAAGCAGCTTCTCGAAGGAGGAGAGGCGGCGATTAACGCGTCAACCGACCCCATGATTGTGCTCGCGCGCAAGCTCGATCCCATGCGGCGAGAACTCATCAAGTGGGAACAGGACAACGTCGAAAGCATCGATCGATAAGGCCGGCGAAGAGCTGGGCCGAGCGCGATTCGCCGCGTACGGGAAGAGCACATATCCCGACGCGACCTTCACGCTGCGCCTCTCCTACGGCCAGGTGAAAGGCTACCCGATGAACGGAACGAAAGCGCCCCCGAAGACCACGTTCTATGGCCTGTACGACCGGGCATACAGCTTCGATCTCAAGCCGCCCTTCAACCTTCCGGCTCGGTACGCGGAAGGCAAACAGAACCTCGACCTTTCGACGCCGCTCGATTTCGTGACCACCAACGACATCATTGGCGGCAACTCAGGCTCGCCGGTCATCAATCGCAACGCCGAGATCGTGGGCCTGATCTTCGACGGAGATATCGAATCGCTCGTTGGCAACTATGTCTACGATGCGACGGCCAACCGGGCGGTAGCTGTACATACTGCAGCCATGACTGAAGCCCTGCGCAAGCTCTATCATGCCGATGGGCTGTTAAACGAGATCCTGACAGGTCAGTTGAGGAAGTAGGTCCGGTAAAGCGTATCGCGCTGCTTTGGTACAAAACCCGCGTCGCGAATCATGCGCCGCAGTTCTTCCTCGGTCGCCTGGTGATGCGTGCCGGCGGCAGAGACCACGTTCTCCTCAATCATGATGCTGCCCACATCGTTGCCGCCGAAGCGCAGCCCGAGCTGGCAGATCTTGAGCCCTGGCGTAACCCACGAGCTCTGGATGTTCTCGATGTTGTCGAGATAAATGCGCGACACCGCGAGCGTCTTCAGGTACTCGACCGACGTCGCTTCTTCCTTGATGAAGCGGCCCAGCGACGTCAGCTCCCGCTGAAACGCCCAGGGGATGAATGCCGTGAATCCACCCGTGTCTTCCTGGATCTGCCGCACGATGTCGAAGTGGTTCATCCGCTGTTCGATCGTCTCGCCGCAGCCGAACATCATGGTGGCGGTTGTTCTCATGCCGAGCGCATGCGCGGTGCGATGCACGTCGATCCATTCCTGTGTTCCGCACTTCAGCCGGCTGATCCGGTGCCGCACGGCGTCATCGAGAATCTCGGCGCCGCCGCCCGGAATCGAATCGAGGCCCGCATCCCGCAGCCGCGCGATGGTGTCGTGAAGCGACAAACCGCTGACCTCCGCGATATTCGTAATCTCCGGCGCGGAGAAGCAGTGGCACCAGATGTTGAACTTCGCCTTGATGGAGCGCAGCAGGTCTTCGTACCACTCGATCTTCAGATCCGGATGCAGTCCGCCCTGGAACAGAATGCCGGTGCCGCCCAGATCGAGCGTCTCCTGGATCTTGTCGAAGATGACTTCCTGCGGAAGGATGTACCCTTCCTTGTGTCCCATCGGCCGGTAGAACGCGCAGAAGCTGCAGTACTCGGTGCAGAAGTTCGTGTAGTTGATGTTGCGGTCGATGATGTAGGACACCACGCCATCCGGATGGAACTTCCGGCGCATGGCGTCCGCCTCCATCCCGACGCCGATCAGGTCGTCGGAATGGAACATATCGATGGCTTCAGCGCGCGAAATCATAGTAAAGCTACCATTCTACTTTACAGTGCAAGCGACTCCACCATCTTCTTCAGGTTGCCCACGCACGTCTGAACGCCCGGCCAGTAAGTTTCGAGGTCGATGAACCCCTCGTACCCGTCTTCCGCCAGCGCATCGATCTGTCCCTGCCAGTCGATATCGCCTTCGCCCAGCGGTTCCCAGACCGGCTTGTGTCCTTCGAGCGTGCAATCCTTCGCATGGACCAGCGCGATCCGCGTCGTATCGAGCATCTGATAGCCCGACGGGAACGGCTTCTCTCCCGATATGTAAGCGCTCGCCGGATCCCAGACCACCTGCAGATTGGGATGATCGATCGCCGCCAGAACGCCCGCCATTTCCTGGGCCGTCGAAATGTTGCAGGCCCTGTCGTTCTCGATTCCGACGATCAAGCCGTGCCGCGCCGCCTTGTCCGCCAGGTCCTGCAAGACGTCGACGATCTGCTCGAAAACCCCGGCGGGCTCGGCCACTCGCAGCGTCGAAAAAACCCGGACGATCTTCGCGCCCGCCCGCTTCGCAATCTCGAACGCGCGTTCGGCGAACAGACCCTGCGTCGGCCCACTCGGCGAGGCCGCATTTCAGCAGCGGCGACGCGATCGCAACCACTTCCAGTTCGTTCGAGCGCAGAATTCTCGAGCGCGCGATCAAGATCTTCATTACCGGCATCGAGAACGTTGCCGCCGTTGATCGTCCGCAGTTCCGCCCCGCGCATACCCAGCTCACGCATGGCGGTCGCCGCCAGCCGCCACATCGGGCGAAAATACGTCGGTCACTGCGCCGATGCGAAATCGTTGCATCAGAGTTTCATCCGTTCCAGCTTGCGGTATAGGGTCTTCCGTTCGATTCCCAGAATCGCGGCGGCGCGGCTCTTGTTGCCTCCCGTGGCAGCCAGCACGCGGCGGATCTGATCGGCTTCCGTCTCGGCCAGAGTTTCACCTGCGGCCCCGCCGGGCTCCATCGCGGATATCGCATCGTGCACGGCTTCGGCGTCGATCCGCTCGTTCGGGGCGAGAATCGTCAGCCTCTCGATCAGATGCTGCAACTGCCGAATGTTGCCCGGCCAGGTGAAATCCTTCAGCGTCTTGAGTCCCGATTCGGTAAGCTTCACGTCGCGGTTATAGCGCCCATTGTATTTGTTCAGAAAGTAGTGGGTGAGCAGCGGAATGTCGCTGCGCCGTTCTCGTAAAGGCGGCAGAGTCAGGCGAACCACGTTCAGACGGAACCAGAGATCTTCGCGGAACTTGCCTTCGTCGACCATCTTCTGCAGATCGCGATTGGTCGCCGCGACCACACGCACATCGATTTTCTTTTCCCGCGGCGAGCCGACCGGACGAATCTCGCGCTCCTGCAGAAAGCGGAGCAGCTTCACCTGAAAAGCCGGCTCGATATCGCCGATTTCGTCCAGGAAAACCGTGCCCTTGTTCGCCGCTTCGAAGACGCCGATCCGGTCGCGATCCGCGCCAGTGAACGCGCCTTTGACCGCGCCGAACAGTTCACTTTCGATCAACGCGGCAGGGATCGACGCGCAATCCACCGGCGTGAAAGGATGTGCCGCGCGCTCGCTGAAGCGATGAATCATGCGCGCGACCAGCTCTTTGCCGGTTCCTGTTTCACCCTCGATAATGACCGTCGCGTCGGTTGGCGCCACGCGGGATATGGTCTTGTAAATCTCGACAATACCCGGCGAACTGCCGATCATCTCGCTTTCCGGCAGGTCTTCGGCTTCCGCCTCGTCGTCGCCGGTATCGCTCCCGTTGAGCGCCCGCCGCACCGCCTCAAGCAGCGTATCGAGTTCGAAGGGCTTCGCAAGATAATCGAACGCGCCGTTACGCGTCGCCGCCATCACAGTCTCCATCGACCCTCGCGCGGTCATCAGAATGACGGGGCACTCGCGGTTCTGCTTCTTCGCCGCCATCAGAACATCGATGCCGGTTCGCTCGTCCACGTAGATATCTGAAATCACCAGCGGGTACTGCCGATTGTCCAGCCTCGTCAACGCGTCGTGGGTATTCGAAACAGCCTCCACGTCAAAGCCCTCGATCTCAAGGAAGGTGGCGATGGTTGTGCGTACGCTTGAGTCGTCTTCAACCAGCAAAATCGGCTCGCTCATAACGCGCGTTTGAGGATCAACGTGAACTTCGATCCTTTACCCGGCTCCGATTCCACCTGGATAGTTCCGCCGTGTTCATCGACAATCTGCTTCACGAGAGAGAGACCGATGCCGGTTCCCATCTCGCCCGATTGCTCCGCTGTTTTCGTGCGGTAGAACTTCTCGAAAACCCGTCCGGCCTCGCTCTTGTCCATTCCGATTCCCTGATCCTCGACCGACAAACGCACCCGGTCTCCCCTCTCATCTTCTCCATAAACGCTTACGCGCGTACGCGCAGGCGAATATTTCACCGCGTTCGTCAGTAAATTGTAGACGGCATACTCCATTAATTCACGGTCGCCAATGAGTTCGTCGGACGGAATGTTGAGAACCTCGATTTCGATATTCTTATTCTCCGCGAGTGGGCGGGCGCGTCCGACGCAGCCTTCCACAAGGTCCTGAAGCGGAAAGCGTTCATGCCTGAATTCGGTTTCGCCGTCCGAAAGGCGCTCCAGGCTGAGAAAGGTCGAGATCATGCGGGCCAGCCGCTTCGACTCGGAATTGATCAGATCGGCCATCTGCTTTCGTTTCGCTTCCGGCATGGAGCCGTAGCGGCCGATCAACTCGCTCGATCCCTGGATCGCGGTCAGGGGCGTTCTCATCTCGTGCGTAACGAACTGGATCGTGTGCTGATAGCGCACCTTTTCCCGCTCCGCTCGGCTCAATTCGCGTCTGACGAGAAGATGTCGCCACGCGGCTGAGACAGCGGCCGCAATCAGTACCGCCGCCGTCCCTGGCATCCACGGCCAGACATTCGAGTGCGCGAACGCGATGGCGGGAACGAACTGCGAAACGAGGAAAATCGCCAGGATCAACGCGTTCGAAACCCAGCCTGAGGCGAGCGCATAAGCCAAACCTCCGCCTATCGCGAAAAGGAAAGTCACCGGGACCACGATGCGCAACGGCGCATCGACAAGAAACATGCTTCGCGCAATCGTCTCGTAGGCATTCGCGTGCATTTCGATTCCCGGCATGACAATCCCGTTGGAATACGGCGTCATCCAGCGGTCGCGTACCGCCGTCTGCGCGGTAACTCCCGCGAACACCACCTTTCCGGCAAACCGTGAAGCAAAATCGTCATTGCCATCCAGGTCAGCAATCGACACTCGCGGGATGCCGCCCATCGCAAGAGGCGCATATCGAATACGGATCGTGCGGCCGGCGCTGTAGTCCGAAGGAATTTGCACGCCGCCGGCCGTGAGGTCGCTCGGGGTTTCGAGTATCCAGCCACCTTTTACCGCAAGGAATGTCTGGAGCGCGAGCGCCCAACGCCGCTGGTTGGCGCGATCGGCCATTTCGAGGGGCAGGCTGCGATTCACCGCGTCGTATTTGTCAAGGTCGGAATGCACTTCTCCCACGCCCACGGCATATTTGCGGAACCGTGGTATCGGGTCTTCCCAGCCGCTCCCATCCGGGCGCATATCGCTTGAAAGCACAAGATTCCGAGTCGTTCGCAAAGGCCGCCTCCAGTTTGTCGTCCGCCTGGCCCGGTTCGGCAAGAATGAGGTCGACCGCGACCGCCGCGGGATGGGCGGGGCGGATGCGATCGAGTCCGTCCGCGAGCGCGGCGCGCATCCCGATAATCCCGCCATAGCGGCTCAGGGTGCGCTCGTCGATCGCGAGGATGATCGACGACGGCTGCCAGGGCTTCGGCTGCTCCAGTCGGAACAGGAAGTCATACGCGTATTCGTCGATTTGCCGGCCGAAGGCGCTCCATCCGATGACTATCGCGGCGACAGCCGAAGCAAATACCAGCGCAGCCAGGACCAGGTAAGAACCAGTGCCGCGCCGGAGCACGTTCGATTTCATCGGGATCCGCAGGCCGCCTCGAATGGCCGCAAGCCTTGAGTATAACGGCCTTCGAGAGCGACCGGCCCGATTCTACTGGCAGGAGAAAGCTACGATATAGCCGCCTCCGCCCGGATTCGCGCCCGCGGTGCTCGTGCCCGATGTGAGGGTCATGATGGTTCCCGCGGCAACAGTACTTGATGTGATGCCCGAGTTGGAACTACCGGCCGTCGCCCCGGTGCTGAAACTCAGCAGGGACGTACTGGCCGACCAACCGGAACTGGTGCTGCCGGTGACACTGAAGAGAGTCCACGTCGTCGCGACGCCCGTATAGGAGGTGATGGTCATACCTGGCTTGCAGTCGCTGGGGGCCATCGTGACCACTGCGGAGGTCAAACCTGAGGCCATGGTCGTTTGGCCCGAACTGGCGGGGTTTGCCCAGCCGGCTGTGGAACTGTGGCCGTTGACCGCATATTGGATACCGGACGGAGCGGAACCAGTGCCACCCGAGCCTGCGGGACCGGTCGGCCCAGTAGGCCCGGCTGCGCCATTGGAACCGTTCGTTCCCGCGGCGCCCGTGGAGCCGGTGGAGCCGGTAGCGCCCGTTGGACCTGTTGCGCCGGTGAAGCCGGTTGCGCCAGTGGGGCCAGTCGCGCCAGTGGGACCGCTTGCCCCAGTCGGTCCTGTGGGACCGGTTGCGCCCCCGCCCCCGGAAACCGCGTCAACCTCGGGTCCCAGCAGATAGATCGTTTGGGCGCCCGTGCCGCTTGAAAGCGCTATGCCCACAATCTGGTTGCTTGTTGGCCAGGTGGTCCCGACATCCAGACACTGGCCATCATGCGAGTTTGCGGCCTGGACGTAATCGCCTGCGGTGACAGTGTTCTCGAACGTGCAGGTTGCCGGACCAGCGAGCTGAATGGTTACGCTGCCTCCGCTCACGGCGTCATTCAGGGCGACCCCGATTACGCCCGTTTTCGGAGAGGTGAACGCGTTCTGCACCACATTAGTTCCGCCGACAAACGCAACAAGGAAGGTGTTGCTCGGAGGTCCGGTGCCGCAATTTGAGCCAAGCGTACAGCTTGTGAACGTCATCGTGTTGGCAGCCGATCCTGCGGCGCCGGTTGGGCCGGTCGAGCCCGTAGGCCCTGTCACGCCGGCAGGACCGGCGACCCCGACTCCTGTTGCGCCAGTCGCTCCCGTCGGCCCCGTAAAGCCCTGGGATCCGGTTGGGCCCGTAACTCCCGTCGGACCGGTCGATCCGGTCGCGCCTGCAACTCCCGTCGCGCCGTTTCCCCCAGCCGGTGCCAGCAGCGACCATGGCGCTGCCGGAGGTGTCGCCACGTTGTTGGCCGCGGTGCTGATCCAGGTCGAACTCTGATACGTAACGACGTCGTTCAGATTGTAGGCGCCCGTTACGAATGCGCCCCGGAACGTGATGCCCGTGGCGCCCGTTGGGCCGGTTGCACCCGTGACGCCGATGCCGCCCTGAACCCCCTGTGGTCCGGTTGGCCCTGTCGACCCCTGCGCCCCGGTCGCTCCGACCGCCCCGGTAGAACCAGTTGGCCCCGTGATGCCGGCTGCGCCCGTTCCGCCCGTGGCTCCAACCGCGCCGGTCGCGCCCGCCGGAGCCAGCAGCGACCACGGCGCCGTCGGAGGCGTCGCCACATTGTTGGCCGCAGTGCTGATGTAAGTCGAATTCTGGTAGGTCACTACGTCGTTCAGGTTATAAGTACCTGGAGCAAACGCGCCCTGAAACGTGATTCCAGTAAGCCCGACGGGTCCCGTCGCGCCCGTTGCGCCGGCTACTCCCTGAATTCCCTGAATCCCCTGCGGTCCGGTTGTCCCCGCAATGCCCTGTAGTCCAGTTGCGCCGATGGCCCCGGTCGGACCCACCGCGCCGGTCGGCCCTGTGGCGCCGGTCAACCCTGTGGCTCCCGCTGGGCCGGTCGCGCCCTGTTGCGCAATCAGCATCCAGGGTGGCCCGCCGGTGGGGAGATTACCGGTATTGCCATTCGTCGAACTCTGATAGCTCGATCCCTGATAGAAGACCACATTGCCCAGGTTATAAGTAGTTCCCGGATCGAAGCTCGTCACCTGCGTGAGGGACCCTGTGGCGCCGGTTGCGCCAATGGGACCCGCCGCGCCAGGCGCTCCCTGGGTACCGGCTGGTCCTTGTAAACCCTGGACTCCCGTCGGACCGATCGGTCCAGTCGGGCCTGTTGCGCCCACTGGGCCTGCCGGACCGCTGCTTCCGGCCGGTCCCGTCGGTCCAGCTGGTCCGGCTGGGCCCGCCGTCCCTCCAAGCACCACCGTGACCGAACCCGTATCCGCACCGTCCGGTACGGTTACTGTAATCGTGTAAAGACCCAACTCGTCATATGTCGCCGAAAGGACACTGGCAAGGGCGCCGTTTATCGTTACTGTCGGTATCGCGAGTGCGTTACTCAAACCGGGTGTGGGAGTCGTGCCGCTTGCCACGGCCGGACTGATAGCACCCAAACCAGTCGCAGAAAGAACGACCGGGGATCCGGCGCCGCAGTTACAACAACGCTGTTCGCCGAGGACGGCGGGGTTACTCCCTGCGCCGAAAACAGGCCCGGATCCGAAGTCACTACGCCCATCAGAAACGCAGCTCTTGCCTGAGTCCCCGAAGTAACAATCACATTCACCGACGGAACTCCTGCCGGGATCTCAAACGGAACCTGCACGTTGACCTGGGTGGGGCTGACATAAAGAATCGGCGCTGCGGTCCCTCCGATGCTTACCGATGTGCCGGCGAGTGTCAGAGGAGCGCTGGGAGGAAACGACGCCAGCGTGGCGCCATTCGTGAGGTTAGAGCCGTAGATGCTGATCAGTTCGCCTCGCGCCACATTGCCTGTCGGCGGAACGAGAGGGGCGGCATTGGTTATGCCTGCGATCTTCGGCGCCTGTGCGGACGCGAACCCTGCGAAAGCAAGCAGGAGGATCCCGGAGGTCGGAACGCGCCTCGATCCGGGAATACGGATGGCTGTTTTCAGCGAACGGTCTCTGGCAAATGTGATAAACCGCTTTCGTTACAAAAGCGAATAAGATCACGTTTGCTTCATCGTCAAGTTTAGTCATTTGCTGGAAATTCAGTCAATAAAAAACAAATAAAAAAATATTTGAGAAAAAACACGATTTATCCATCGGGCTCTGTCACCGCGATCGTCCGCCCGAAACAGGTGCAGACTGATTGGCGATCGGACTCTGGAGGGATTTAATGTCCAGGCTGTTGCCCAAAGCAAAGACGAAGAGTGCTCTAGTGTCCTGTCTCAGATAATTATTTACACATAACGCTGGTTCCCGTTACACTGGGACATGCCTATTCCGGCGCCAGCGCTCGTCCTGAACAGCGGCCAGAAGTCGGAACTCGAAGCTTTGTCTCGCAACGGAAGCACACCGCAAAGGGTGGCGATACGCAGCCGCCTGCTGCTCCTCGCGCATCAGGGCGTTCCCAATCAATCCATCGCGGAGCAGTTAAGTCTGTCGCGTCCCACCGTTGTGGCGTTGCGGAAAGCGTTCGTCAGGGTGGGAATCGCGGCCGTGACCGGCATTCGCAAGCGGAAGCGTCGAGCCGGGGTGTTGACGCCGGAACTGGAACAAAAGATCCTCGACACCACTTTGAAAACTCGCCCCGGTGATGGCAGCACGCACTGGAGCGTGCGGATGCTGGCCCGGCACCTCGGTATATCGCGGACTATCGTGCACCGGATCTGGCGACGCCACGATGTGCAGCCGCATCGGGTGGAGCGGTTCAAACTCTCCCGCGATCCGCGCTTTGAGGAAAAAGTGAGGGATATCGTTGGTCTCTATCTGAATCCGCCGGACCGTGCCCTGGTGTTGTGTGTGGACGAAAAGAGCCAGATCCAGGCGCTGGATCGCACCGCGCCGATTCTTCCTTTACGGCCGGGACTGCCGGAACGTCAGACGCACGATTACAAACGCAATGGCACCACGACTCTGTTCGCTGCCTTCAACATTCTGAACGGCAAAGTCATCGGCACTTGCCAGCCACGCCACCGCAGCCGGGAGTTCGTGAAGTTCCTGAATCATCTCGAACAACAGCTTCCCGAGGATCAGGAAGTCCATCTCATTATGGACAACTACTGCACCCATAAGAGCGCCGAGGTGCAGCGCTGGCTGAAGCCGAAGAAGCGGAAAAGATTCCACTTCCATTTCACCCCCACCAGCAGTTCCTGGCTGAACCAGGTCGAACGGTTCTTTGCCTTAATCACCGGACGAATGATCCGCCGCGGAACGTTCCATAGCGCCCAGGAGTTAGAACAGGCAATCTACCGGTGGCTGGCAAGCTGGAACGGCGACCCAACCCCATTCGTCTGGAAGGCCTCCGCCGACGTTATCCTCGACAAAGTCCGGCGCTGTAAAGAATTATCCGAGACAGGAGACTAGGCCGCCGAGTCTTTCTCAAGGATCCTGCAAGGTCCGCGCCACGAGTTCGCAATTCTTCGCCCGATCGCTCACTCATGCCGAAGAGCAACAGCCGGGTCGACGCGCATCGCGTAGCCGGCTGGAATCAGGCTCGCAAAGAGAGCCACCGCGATCAGAACCATTGAAGTAATCAGGTAGGTGACCGGATCACTGGACGATACGGAGAAGAGTTGAGACCGGAGAAGGCGATTAAAAGCGAGCGATGCCACCAACCCATACCCGAACCCAGTACAACCGGCAGCATTCCCTGCCGGAGAACCAGCACGCGGATCTCGCGCGCCGTGCCGCCAATCGCCAGCCGGATTCCGATCTCCTGGGTAGCCCGCGATACCGAATGCGCGATCACGGCGTAGAGTCCAATGGCGGCGAGGAGCAGCGCGATCAAGGCAAAAGTGAGAAACAGGCCGGCATTTACGGCTCCGGACCAATATCGAGCCACCTTGAAACTCTCAGTCAAAGCAATCGGCCCTTCGGATATGCCTACCCCGATCCCGCTCCTGTGTTCACCTCCGAATCGATTGACTTTATTTCGCGCCGCACCGATACCGCGAGACCATCAGGCGGGATACGAGTGCGCATGAGGATATTCGGGTAGGCAGAAGGACTTTGACGGTACGGGACATACACAATCCCACCGCCAGAGTCGCTCCCCGCGTCTGTCTGAACAATGTTCGACGTGACGCCGACTATCGTGCGCCACGCGTCTGCCTTCCGGCCGTAGAAGTCGAAGAGACGAAGACGCTTCCCCAACGGGTTGACTCCCGGCGGCCAGCGTTCGCGCGCGAATCGCTCATTGATCAGCGCGACGGGAGGTGCAGAGGCCCGATCGAAATCGTTGAAATCCCGGCCGGAGATCAGAGCTGCGCCGACGGTTCGAAAATAATCCGGCGTGATGGTGATTGCAAACGACATCGGACGATGCCGCGCATCCACGGCAGGCGATCCCGCGACTTCATAGGGCAGACGGCCGGCTTACTGAGTCCCGGAAGGGAGTCCGCGAGCGCCATCGAATCCAGGCCCGGGATACTCTTCACCTTCGCGGTAAGCCGGTCAAAGAAGGCCATCCTGGACTGAGCGTCGGGATAACGTGTAACCCGCAGGTGTACGGAGGCCACGAGAGTCTTCCCGGTATCGACGCCCACGTTTTCCGTATAAATCCTGAGAAAACTCCGCGCCATCAGCCCCGCCCCCGCGAGAAGCACGATCGTGGCAGCGATTTCAGCCGCGACCAAAAGTGCGGACAAACGCTTGCCGCTGATACCACCGGTCGCGCCGCGGCCGCCGTCCTTCAGCGCGCTGTTTACATCGAGCTTCGAGAGCCGAATGGCGGGCACGAGACCGAACAGGAGCCCCGCGAAAATCGAGATGGCGACAAGGTACAGGAGTACCCGGTAATCCAGGACGTAGTGGTATTGGTTATAGAGACCCGGTGGGGATTCAAGGCGCTCATAGATTCGCACGCCGACCAGAGCGATAAACCATCCCAGCACCGCTGCGAAAGACGAGAGCATCAGGCTTTCGATCAGGAGTTGCCGGACGATCCGCCACCTCCCGGCCCCCAGAGCGATACGCAGGGAGATCTCCCGGTGACGGCTGATCGCACGCGCCAAAAGAAGGTTGGCAAGATTGGCGCAGCCAATCAGAAGCACGAATCCGACGGCGCCCCAGATCGCCCGATAAAGCGCCATCGAGTTCACGCCAAAAAACTGCTCTCCGAAACTCTGCAGACGGGGATGAAAATCCTTGTTTGCCGGATAAGAGCTTTCCAGCCGGCGTGCGATGATATCCAGTTCCGCCTGAGCGCTTTTACGAGTCGCTCCTTTCGCCAGACGGCCGAAGGCGAACCAGAAGAACATGGGCATGGTCTCGGAACAATTTGAATCCAAAGATCCACGCGGGGAGTTGGGAAAGTGAACCCCGGCGGCATCACACCAATGACGGTGACCGGCTTGTCATCGAGGCGGAATGACTTTCCGATTACGGAGGGGTCCTTGCCGAACCGCCTTTCCCAGAAGGCATAGTTGAGTAAGGCCACCGAAGGGGCTCCCGGCACTCCATCGGAAGGCACAAAATCCCTTCCGATAACCGGCCTCTGATTGAGGACCTGGAACGCATTGGTGGTCAGTTGAGTCGTGTCGCAGGTCTCCGAATTGCCGGAATCGTCCTGGAAGACGAGACGCATTCCGCCGTCCTCTACCCCAGCCATTCCGCTGAACGATTTCGTCTGCGCCTTCCAGTCCTGAAACTCGGCAGTCGAAATGAGGCCGACGGGAGAGTAGAGAATACGATTGTCCGGATCGACTTGCGGGTATCCCCCAAAAAGCAGGGTGCCTGCGACGGTGAAAACGCCTGTGTTGATGCCGATCGCGACTGCCAGGGTCATCACGGCGACTGCCGTAAATCCCGGCGAACGACCCATACCCCGGAGCGCGTAACTTACATCCTGAACTGCCAGGTGGAGAAAAGAAATCCGGCGGGCGTCGCGGCATTCTTCCTTGATCTGTTCGATGCCGCCGAATTCGAGGCGGGTAGCGCGACGCGCTTCGGCTTCGCTCATGCCTTTACGGAGGTTGGCGGCGACCTGCTCGTCGAAATGAAAGCGCAGTTCGGAATCGAGTCGAGCTTCGAATTGGCGAGGCCGCTCCCCGCCTGTCCATCGAGGGTGCAGAATGCGGGAGAGACGCGTCACTCTGTGTCTCCGGCCGAGCCGAGGATCAGGCCGATCGCGTTGGTGAGCCGCGCCCAGCTTTCGGTCTCGTCCTTCAGTTGTTTGCGGCCTTTCGGCGTGAGCCGGTAAAACTTCGCTTCACGGCCGGTTTCACTGGCCTTCCATTCAGCGCTGAGCAGCCCTCTGTTCTCAAGACGGTGCAGGGCGGGGTAGAGCGATCCCTGCTGGACCTGTAGCACGTCGCGCGAAATCTGCTGGATGCGCTGCGCGATTGCGTAGCCATGGTTCGGTCCGAGGGAAACAATGCGCAGGATCAAAAGATCGAGCGTGCCCTGCGGGAGGTCGGATTTCAGAGTGCTCATATTCGATTCCTGCTTCGGCTACGGCTTTTCAATGCCATCAATCACAAAAAGCCTGATTGGGTCTTTGCCAGCCTCCAGCCTGCGAGGCCGAATTACGGGATGGCCGTTATATGGAAAGGTTTGTCAGAAGGTTCGCCGCCCTCAGGCAGTTTGGCAGGTGAGTCCGGAGTCCATTCGAAATCGAAATCGCAGCTGCCGGTCGGCGCGGTTTAATCCAATATCGTTTGCCCCTTAATTCAGTTCATCATACCTCGAGCTCCTACATATACATCATAATGTGTAGAAGTGCAAGGGGTAGTGGACGCCAGACGCTTGCAGTTAACTCATCGCAGGCGCATCGACGTCCGGTTTCGTTGAACCAAAACGGGTGTAGACTGATGGCGATCCGACTCTGGAGGAATTCGATGTCCAGATTGAAGAAGAGTGCCGTGGGCCGCCGAGGCTTTCTGAAAGGAGCTGCCGCGGGCGCGGCGGCTCTCGTGGCGAAGCCGCCACTGGCGGAGGCTCAACAACAGGTAGCCGCTGAAGCTCCCCGAAACGGCGGCGCAAGACCCAACGCGACTACGCTCGCGGCCGATTCAGGCCGTGCGGCGGTTGGACCTCCGGAACGAATCGTCGAGAATCCGGGCTCCGATTACATGGTTGATGTCATCAAGTCCCTCGGGATCGAGTACTGCGCCGCAAATCCCGGCTCGACCTTCGACGGCCTGCACGAATCGCTGATCAACCACGGCAAGAACACCATGCCTGAATTCCTCACGTGCTGCCATGAGGAATCCGCCGTCGCGATGGCGCATGGTTACGCCAAGATCGAAGGCAAACCGATGATGGCCCTTATTCACGGCACCGTCGGCTTGCAGCACGCGTCCATGGCAATCTATAACGCCTATGCCGACCGCGTCCCTATCTATATGGTTGTCGGCAACCACGCCGATTCGGCCGCACGCGGCGCGGGCGTACAGTCGTATCACAGCGCGAACGACATGGGCGCGCTGGTCCGAGACTTCACCAAGTGGGACGATCAGCCGGTTTCACTGGGCGCGTTCGGTGATGCCGCGGTCCGAGGTTATAAGGTGGCAATGACGCCGCCGATGGGACCCGTGCTGGTCGTTGCAAGCCACGAAACGCAGACCGAGCCCAATCGCGAGCCGCGCCTTCGTGTGCCGAAACTTGTTTTGACCTCGCCTCCTTCCGCGGATGAAGAGGCTGTCGCCGAAATGGCGAAGATGCTTGTGGCGGCCCAGAGTCCCCTGATTATTTCAGAACGAACCGTGCGCACTCCCAATGGGCGCAAACTGCTGACCCAACTGGCGGAGGTGCTGCAGGCGCCGGTGAACAGCAACGAGCGCATGGAGATCGGAAATCGACATCCGCTCGCCGGCAACGGTGGCCCCGGCTACCAGCCGGACGTGACCTTGAGCCTCGAAGTCGCGGACATGGCCGCCACGGCGCGGACTAACCGCGCTCGCGACGCGAAGACCATCGCGATCTCTTCGGTGGATCTGTTCCACAAGAGCAACATTCAGGACTTCGGACACTACGCATCGGATCTGGACCTTGATGTGGGCGCGGATGCCGAAGCGACTTTGCCGGCTCTCATCGAAGCATGCCAGAAACTCATCACGGCGGATCGCAAGCGTACACTTCAGGATCGCGGAACGAAGATCGCGGACGCTCACCGGGCCGCGCGGCGGCAGGTGATCGAGCAGGGAGGCGCCGGGTGGGACGCGAGCCCTGTCAGCCTGAGCCGGCTGTGCGCGGAGCTGTGGCCGTTGATCGAGAAGGAAGACTGGTCGCTGGTCTCCTGGCAGGCCTTCATCAGCAGCTGGCCGGGAAAGTTATGGAACTTCGACAAGCACTATCAATACATCGGAGGGCAAGGCGCGGGCGGTATCGGCTATAACGCTCCGGCTTCAGTGGGCGCCGCGCTCGCCAACAGGAAATACGGACGGCTGTCGATCAACATCCAGTGCGATGGAGATCTCAACTATGCGCCCGGCGTGCTTTGGACTGCCGCGCATCACAAGATTCCTCTGCTGACGATCATGCACAACAATCGCGGTTATCATGCCGAGGTCATGATCCTCGAACGCATGGCCAGTGAGCGAAATCGTGGGCAGGACCGGTGTAACATCGGCACCAAGCTTTGGGAACCCAACATCAATTACGCGAAGATGGCCGAGACGTACGGACTCTACGGCGAGGGTCCGATCAGCGACCCGAATGACCTCGCGCCCGCCCTCAAGCGCGGTCTGGAGAGGGTTAAGAAGGGTGAGCCGGCCTTGATCGACGTGGTGACGCAGCCGCGCTGACGCTATCCAGAGCGCCGATAACAAGCGCTTCGAAATCTTCCGGGGTTGTGCGAACCGTAACAGGAAACACCGGCAGATCCAATTCGCGCGCCGCCTGGGTGTCGCGCGCCGCCTGGGTCATCTGTTCACTGTGCCGCAAACTCCGTTCGATGTAATGCGAGATCATCGTCTCTTCGTCCCGGGCGCCCCGATAGAAATCGACATCGCCTCGAATTCGCGATTCAAGGGTCATGGTCTGGGCTGAGCCACACCGAACGGACGTTCGCCATGTCCATCTTTGCGATCTGCCGCGGATCGAATTGCCAGCCCTCAATCACCGCCGGACCAGCCCACATCGCGTGAGCAGATATCACGTTGCCCATTCGCCCCACAGCGCGGCGTGCTCGCGACGGGCCATCTCAAGCAATTCGTCGACCGAGTATCGCGTATAGTATTCGCGTTGATCGATACCGCTCATGGAATGCCCCGCCGGATGGCTCGCCGGCTGCGTAACGCCCCTTGCCGCAAGCGCCAGATCGTCTCCCGATATCAGCGGCCAGTACCAGTGTGAAGCAGGACGCCGCCCGAGCACGGTTTTTCCGGCCATCGGCGGCCCGCCAATGATCAGAACACTAACGCGGGACAGGTGCGAAAACCCCGGTTCGGAGGGCGGCGACCGGTAATTGCGTCGAGCCCGAGACGAACGTGTGAGTGACGCCCGAAGCGGTATCGAAGATCTCCAGCGAGGACGCCATAACGCAGCGCGGCGCAGAGCTCTCGCCCGTTGCGCTGCCTGTCAGCGTTATTTTGGCTTGAACGACAGTCCGCGAGGCTGAGGCTCCGGTCGAGGCAAAAGGCAGCATGGCCGAGAAGATCTCTCCATCTCCGATGGTGAAGGGCGCAGCCGTGCCGATGATCGACCCACTGGTGTTATAGAACGCTATCGTCCCCGTACAGGATGGCGCGGGAGCGCTTGCGGGCGCCACGGCGTTGTTCACTACATTCACCTGAATCGTCTCCGTAGAGGCGACTCCCGCCGGTGGCAGCCAGGACGACGACGTATACGTCGTTTGCGCGAAAGCGGGCACAATAGCCCATATCAATCCGGTGATAAATGCCAGAGCGGCATTTCGACTCATCATGCGGCGTTAGACGCCGGCCTCTCCGGAGACGGTTTCATCCGAAGAGATTTAAGAGATCCCGAAACTGGTTCACCACCACCAAACGCCCTTCGACGTTCCGGATCTCTTCGCGCTCCAGCGTCCAGGTCTGCGGATGCGGCACAAACACGGCCCGCAATCCCGCGGCAAGCGACGGGTTGATGTCCGACTTCGGGCTATTTCCGATCATCCAGGTCCGTTCCACGTCGAAGCCCCGGACCTTCGCCAGTTGCGCGTAAGCGTCGCGATTTTTCTCTTTCACCACCTCACAATGCGCAAACAGCGGACGCAAACCGGACAAATCGATCTTCCGATTCTGCTCCGCAGTTTCCCCCTTGGTGAAGAGTGTCAAATCGTGCTTTTCCGCCAGGAACGGCAGCGTCTCCTCAACGCCCGGCATCAATTCGACTTCCTGCTGCAGAATCCGGTGCGCAAGCGCGGTGACCCGCTTCAGGTCGTGTTCCTCCACCGCGCGCTCGGCCAGGCGAAGGTAGCACTGACTCAGATTGCGTCCGAAGTTGACGGCGCCGTAGCCGTGAATCCTGTTGTTCTCAATCTCAATCTCATCGAGGATCGACCGAATCTCGACCGGCGTAAGAGCGGAATGATCGAGATATGCGCAGAAATCGTCGAACGCCTGCTCAAAATAGACATTGTTCTCCCACAGCGTGTCGTCCGCGTCGAAGATGAGGTGTTGTCTTTCTGCGATGTCCGCGATCAATACCGCACCTGCGTACGCGGCTCAAGCCGGAAAGGAATTTCGACCACTACGTCGACCGCCAACGGAACTCCCTTTCTTGTTGCGGGTGTAAACTCCCATTTTGCCAGCGCCTCTTCCGCGCTCTGGTTCAAGCGGTCGTCGAGGCCCCTCAGCAATTCCACGTTGGATACGATGCCGTCTGTCCCGATCACGCACGCCAGTTGCACCTTGCCTTCGATACGCTCGGACGCAGCGGCCGCGATGTATTTGGGATCGACTTTGCGGTGCGCAACGGGAGGAGCTACCGGGGCAAGACCCACTTCCCGCTGGGTTCGATCCGAGTACCACATGAGCCAGCTTCCCGAATAGCTGGTCAAATTCGGCATCTGAATAGCCATCATATAGACGTCGCGGCCGGTGAATCTCGGATCGGGCGCCCCGGAAACCTTGACTGCGCCTAAATCGGAAGATTCGGGAGCGCTCTGGGGTGACGCAGCACTCAACCGTGGACCGCCGGTGCGCGCCGCTTCACGCAAAGTGAGAGCTGAAGTGGGTGCGGCAAACGTTTGCGCGATGAGATCGGGTTTCGATTCGCGGCCACCGCGTACATAAAGATCCGGTACGCTGAGCCCTTTGCCGTCACCTCCGGAATCGGCGCCGTCGGGACGCACCTTCGGGCCCGCCGAAAACTGGGCCGGGTTCGATTTTTCGGGCAGCGAAAAACTCGAGTTCGCCGGATTGAGCCCGACGACAGCAACGTTCAGGTCAGCGGTTGTATTTCCAGCAAGGAGCGGCGGGGCCTCTTCCACCACTGCTACCACCGCTTTACGTGCCCCCGTTTTACCTGCGGTAGGAGCGACGAAAGGCCGGGGAGGCACTTTGAAGTGGCCGTCGAGGGGAGTCGTAGTGTCGCTCACCTTCGCTTCCAGTTGCGGAGCTTCTATGGGCGTAACCGTGTCCGGGAGCTTTTGCGGTACACGGATCGACGGAGGAACAAACCGCTTTACGATCTTCGGCGCATCTCCCAGCTTGACCACTTCGACGGGCTGGGTCTGCAACTCGGGCGCATCCTGGGCGATCTTCACGGTCGCAGTTTGGGGCTTCACGACGTCAGGCGGAGCGACGAACGCCTTCTTGATTTCCGGCATCTTGATCGCCAGGATGTTGGGCGATTCCACCGGTTTGGGTTCGTTTAGTTCGGGCGCGGGGGTCCAGACCATCTGCGTCCGCTTGGGCGCCGCCTTTCGCGAGGCCACAATTTCCTGAGGCGCACGAAACTCGGCGCGCGGCGGCTTCTGTTCCGGCTTAGCCTGAGGCGGGGTGACGTTCGGCAGTTCCTTGAACTTGTACCAGACCAGCTTTTCTTCCTTACCTTCGATCGATTGCCGGTATTCCGATTTAGCCTGTTCCGGAAGCTTGATTTCGGGGGCGTGCATCAGCGCATAGAACGCTGTTACGTGAACCGCCACGGAAATCGCGAGGGCCTGGGTTCGTTTTTGCGGCCGCTCTGGTTTCCCTGCTCCGTCGATATAAAGGCTCAACGACATTTGCGATCCTTATATTCCCGACAACTCCGATCCTACAAGAGACTGGCGGGCTTGTGCCCGGACCCGTTCAGCGGCGCGGCCCGCTTCATCTTGGTGGCGTACTGCTGACGCGCAATATATCCTTCCGTAAACTCCGCAAACATGCGCAGACGGTCCGTTTCCGAACGGCTGCGCTGAATCATGTTCTGGAAGTCGAGGTCTTCCACAGCCTGGGCCAGCTGAAAACTGAGGTTGGGATTTTCCATGTCCGGCATTCCCGAATCCTCGAGAGAGAGCGCCTTCCGCATGCTCTGAAGGGCCGCAATCGCGCGCTTCCCAATCTCGGGCGTCACCGGGCGCAAGTCTTCGTCATCGAAATACTCGACGAGGCCTCGGAGATAATCCTTCTCCTGATTCAGCGACGTAATTTCGAAGCGCCGCCGACCCCGCGTCATAACATCGAACCGGCCGTCGGGATAACGCTCGAGGACGTCTTCCACGATTACGGTGCAGCCGGTGTTCACAATGCCGTCATCCTTCGCCAGAACAATCCCGAACTCGGACCCGGCGGCCTCCGCCTCGCCGACCATTTCCTTGTACCGCTCTTCGAAAATGTGAAGCGGGACGGCGCTTCCCGGAAATACCACAAGCTGCAGTGGGAACAGGGGTAGTAACCGGGACATAATGCTATTATTGCGTTTCCCCGATCCGCATGGATTCACTGGACGGCAAGGTCGTAATCGTCACGGGCGCGTCGGAAGGGATTGGCGCACAGCTGACTGCGATGCTGCGGCAATCCGGCGCGCATCTGGCTCTCGCCGCCCGCAACGAGCCGAAGTTGTCCGCCGCAGCACGGCCGGGCGATCTGATTATCCCGGGTGACGTCACACAGGAAACGGTTCGAGCCGAAATAATCGCCAAAATCATGGAACGATGGGGAAAAATCGACATCCTCATCAATAACGCGGGGCGGGGATCTTATTATTCCGCGTCTGCAACTCCATTAGATGAGGCCCGGGCGGTGTTCGAACTGAATTTTTTTGCGCCTCTCGCGTTGACCCAGCTGGCGACGCCGTTTCTGCGCCGGACGCACGGAATCGTGGTGAACGTGAGTTCGATCGGCGGCCAGATCAGTCTGCCCTGGCTCCCGGTCTATTCGGCCAGCAAATTCGCGCTGGCAGCCATCACTTCAGCGCAACGCACCGAACTGAGGCGGGAGGGCATCCATGTAATGGGGGTGTTTCCGGGTTATGTGGACACGGATTTTCAGGCCCATGCGCCCGGGCCGCGGCCACCGAGGCGCGTTGTGCAGGGCAAGCGTTTCGCAGTTTCCGCCGAAGAGTGCGCCGCGGCGATTGTGCGCGGAATTGTCCACCGGAAACGCACGGTGGTTACGCCGCGCTCCGGATGGGCGCTGGTTTGGGCCAGCAGGCTTTTTCCCGCGT
This sequence comes from Terriglobia bacterium, assembly GCA_963845785.1. Lineage (GTDB taxonomy): Bacteria > Acidobacteriota > Terriglobia > Bryobacterales > Bryobacteraceae > BOG-234. The sequence continues at coordinate 305,407 of CAWJTK010000001.1, forward strand.
TCGTCGAGTCCCAAATGGAACGGGCTCTTTATGGGTGACGCGCATGATTGGTAGAGCGCATGGATAGCAAGCTGAAACGGTCCCCAGGAGTTTATCTGACGGGTTTTATGGGCTCCGGCAAGAGTACCGTAGCCCGCATTCTGGCCGATCGTCTGGGATGGGATTTCATCGACCTCGACGCCGAGATCGAGTTGGCCGAGCGTGCCACGATAGCGGAAATCTTCGAGGGACGCGGCGAGCCGGAGTTCCGGCGAATCGAACACGAGACGCTCCGGAAGGTGGTGCGGAAGATCGAATGCGGGGTGCCTGCCGTGATTGCTCTCGGAGGCGGATCTTTCGTGCAGCCCGCGATCGCCGAACTTCTGGAGCAGAACGGAATTTCGATCTGGCTGGACTGCTCCTTCGAGACGATTGCCCAACGGGTTGTCGATCCGGATGCCCGCCCTCTTGCCCGCGATCCCCAGAAGTTCCGGAATCTCTACGAGGAGCGCCGCGCGGCTTACAGCCGCGCCAGTTATCGCATCGACGCCGATTGCGAGATCGAGAGCGCAGTGGATTCGATTCTGGGGCTTCCATGCTGGAAATAGGCCGTATAAGGCCGGCATGAAACGTAATCTGCGTCGCGACGCGAAAGCCATCCTCATGGCCGCCCTGGCCGCCGCCGACCCTACCGCCGCGGTCGACCGGGTTTTGCGCGGCCGCGAGGACCTGGACCGGTACGATCGGATTTTCGTGGTTGGCGCCGGAAAGGCGAGCGGAACGATGGCCCGGGCGGTCGAGCAATTTGCGGGCAGCCGCATCTTGGCCGGGTGCGTGAACGTAAAAGACGGCGACACTGCAAAGACCCGGCTGATCGAGTTGCGCCACTGCGGACACCCCATGCCGGACGAACGCGGCCTGGCTGGAGCGAAGCGTATCGCACAACTCTGCAATGACGCCGGAGAAAAAGACCTCGTGATCTGTCTGCTCTCGGGGGGCGCTTCCGCTCTGATGCCGCATCCCGCGATTCCGATTACACTCGCGGAGAAGCGAGAGACTACGAGGCTGCTGCTTGCTTCAGGCGCGAGCATTCACGAGATCAACACCGTGCGCAAGCATCTCTCGATGATCAAAGGCGGACAACTGGCGCGCCTTGCCGAGCCGGCCCATGTGATCAGCCTGATTTTGTCAGACGTCGTGGGAGATGACCTGGATGTGATCGGTTCAGGGCCAACCGCTCCGGACCCTTCCACGTTCGAGAATGCCTTCGCCGTTCTGGATAAATATGAATTGCGCGATCGGGTACCCGCCCGCGTACGGGAGCGGCTGCGAAACGGCGCGACGGAGACGCCGAAACCCTCCGATCCGCTGTTTGAAAATGTCGAGAACATCATCATCGGCAGCAATCAGAAATCGCTGGAATCCGCGGCGCGGGCCGCGAAGGATCTTGGTTATCACACGCTGATTCTTTCGAGCACCATAGAGGGGGAAACCCTCAACGTCGCACGGATGCATGCCGCGATTGCCCGTCAGATCAGGATTTACGGCCAGCCGGTCAAGGCTCCGGCCTGCGTGATATCCGGCGGCGAAACAACCGTTACCCTGCCGGAAGGCGCGGAAGGAAAAGGGGGCCGCAATCAGGAGTTCGCCCTTGCGGCCGCAATCGATATCGCCGGGCTGGAAGACGTTCTGATTCTGAGTGCCGGCACCGACGGCTCCGACGGGCCGACCGATGCCGCCGGCGCGATGGCCGACGGCACGACGGTTGCCCGCGCCCGGTTGAGTGCAGCCGAGGCGCTGATAAACCATGATGCTTACCCGTTTTTCGAGGAGACCGGCGACCTGATGATCACCGGCTCGACGGGAACGAACGTCATGGACCTGCATCTGATTCTGGTTTCGTGAGCTGCAGCCCGGGATTTACGCTCGCAGGAAATCGCCCCACGCCCGCATCGCCCGCTGATTATGTCCCTTGAGCGCGGCCATTCCCTGTCGCGGCGCCCATCGGCTGGTGAGCAGCTTGCGTCCGACGCGCGCCATCTGGTTGGCATCGTCGACCGGCGCTTTCCATGCCGATGGCGCCCAATCGATAGCATCCGAAACCACGCTGGGAATCCCTTCAGCGATGCCATCCGCGGTGACGACGTTGAAACTCTCGGTGTAACTGGGCTGCAGCAGAAGGTGCATGTGCCGGACCGTCTGACGGAACTGTGGCCATGTTTGCCAGCCGTTTTCCACCAGCTTCACGTGCGGCAAGCCGTTCATCATCTGGCGGACGGCCTCGACCACGGAACCCGCGCCTTCGTTACGGCCGGAGGAGATCCAGAATTCGAGATCGGCTCGCTCGCCGTTGGCGATCTGCAGCGCCGCGCCTGCGGCAGTCATGAGGTTCTTCAAAGCGCGCGTCGCTCCGAAGGCTCCGATCCTCAGTGTTCCGCCGGAGTAGCGATGACGCCGGGGGGCGGGTCCATCCAGATGATAGAGGTTCGGCAGGTACGCGCAAGGCATTCCGTAAGCCTCCGGAACCCACCGGGCGAGCCGCTCGCAATTCGCGGCAATGCGAAAGTTCCACGACGTGCGGCGCAGTTCCAGACCTTCACGCACCATGCGCATCGCGCTGGGATCGGCCTGCAGAAAGCCGAGGTTCGAATGACAGGTTACGGCGAACTGGGTTTCTTTGAATTCGGCGCACATCTGCGCCAGGTCGTTCGTCGCGAGCCATGGCGCTGAAACGACGACGTGGGACGCCTCGGTACTCCGCAGGCGGGTTCTCAGTTCCGCGGCGCTGGCAATTGCCCAGACATCCGCATTTATACCGGCCTCGCGGAGGCTCTTCGCCGTGTTAAGGGCCGTGACGCCTAATCCGATGTGGCTGATCGCGCGGTTCGCGGCGAAATTTTTGTAAGCGAGTACGACTTGCATTTTGGTCTCTGCCCAGACAATACACGCCGATTTCGTGGTTCCGGGGCGCCATTCTCCGCAAGTTATTGAGCTGTCAAAGAAAAAATAAGTGAAATGCGCGTGAACGATACTTTTTTGCCGATCAGCCAGGGAAAACAGCGTTGACGGCAGCCTGGCTGTTCACGTTCAGACGGCCAGCGCGAGCGTCGAGTTCGCGTACATTCCTTCGCAAAGGCCCGCGGGATCCTCCAATCGGGTGTCAAGCCCAACCGAATCGATCTCATCACCTCAATCGCAGGCGTTACCTTCGAAGAAGCGTGGGCAAGCCGCGTTGCGCGCACGCTGGATGGATTGCCTGTGTTGTACATCGGGCGGAGGCTCTTATTCACAACCGGGTTTCACAGGCCGTCCGCAGGCTCGCTGTCTGGTCCGATCACCTGCTGCCGGAAAATGGCCGTTTAGGGCTGTCCAGAGCTTGCCGCAACAGCGTCTTGATCACCGCCTGCCGGCTTATGTTCAGACGGGCTGCGCGAGCGTCGAGTTCGCGCAGCATCCCCTCCGTAAGGTCCACGTTCACTCGCCGAACCGGCCTCACAACTTTGAACTGGTTGGTGAAAAATTGCGAAACATCCTCGCCGCGCGTCGCCATCGATGCGATCTCGTCGGCTGTTGGTGATTTAGACTTGATCGGCATATGCATCCTCCTCTTGTTTAGTCGCTTTCCACGCTGTGATCAGGCGATAATAGTCGCCCTCGTGATCTCGTCGGATTTCAAAGATGACTGAACACAGTCGGTCCCGGCACCACCCGATTGCACGGAATTGTTCCGGATTGTCACTTTTCCTGTCAACGATATGAACCTGGTCGAAGATCTGCTGCGCGTCTCCAAGGCTGATGCCGTGCTTTTCCTGAACCTTTCGGCTCTTGTTCTCGTCGAATTGAAAACGCATCGGCGATATAACTGTTATATCGCAGACCTGGCAGGCCCGGTCGGTAAGGGCCAACCTCAGCGGCTGCGAACAGCTTATCCAGCGCGCCATCGGTCTGACAGACGATGGGCTGTTCCTTTGTGTTGCGGGTGTCCAGGTAATCTGCACTCCGATGATGACGGTTCATCAGCTCAAAGGGCCGGATTTCGCGATGACGCCCGGGAGTCACCGCATCCTCCTCCGCATCCGCCGCTTCCGCCGGCGCCAGCAGGTCTTTGATCTGCGAACGGAGATCCTTTCCTTCCTCTTCATCCGGTCATAGCTCATCGCCTTGTACTTGCTGGCATTGGCATTGATACTCGTGCCGTCCAGCGCCACCGGGCCCACTTTCAACGCACGCGCTTCCAGTGCGATCTTCAGAACCTGATCGAAGCCGCACCATCGTCTTCAAATCGATCTTGTCGGAAATCGAATATGCTGGGGAAGTTTGGCCGATTATCCGCCGCCAGCACCCGAAGCCGACATCTCACACCAGTCGCCGCTCTGCCTGGTGAGGATGGCTGCGGCGGAGGTAGTGTGCGCTGTGGTGCAGTCCCACCCATGCCGCGATGAAGCAGCGTCATGGATGGGCACCCGCAATTGCGGTGGTGCTGGCTAAGAAAAAGCTGGGCGGACCACCCGCCCGAGCGTGTTCTTCATATCGACCAGCTGTTTGACCGCATGCAGCGTCTTGATACATACGAAGCAAAGACGAACGCCATGACGAGCATCGGATCAAATTTATCCCAGGTACTGCCTCCGCCATTCAGATGTGAATAGAACGCTAGTGAGAGATCGATAGCGAGACCAGCGTAAACCCATTCAGTCAATCGAGGCACATTGGGAATCAGAAGGCCCACGCCACCAAGGATGTGGGTCACGCCAATCAGAGGAATGATATAGAGCGGGTATCCGAGCTGCTGATTGGCGATCCTCCATTCGTCGGGATCGCGAATTAGATATAACCTTCCGAAGTACACCCAAATGAAGGCGACAATGCCCGTTATTACCATGGCTGCTATTTGAGCTGCTCGACTTGCCCGCGCGCCTTTATCTATTGTACGTTCGGCTTTCATCTTGCTTGCCCCGGACTTACGCCCTGACGGCGTTCCGTGCAGCCGCAAACACATCGCGCGCCGTGGTCGTACCCGCTACGTGCTCCGTACCCGCGATTCCGAGGTCCATCCATCCGGCGTTAACGCACTCAAACATTTCTTCGGCAGGTCCCGTGTGGCCCTTCGGGATGCCGAACTGCTCGAACGCTTCCGCCCACCCTGCACGCGGGACTGCAAAGGCTTTTACGTCGAGTGTCAGAACTTCACCCAACTGTCCGGCCACTTCATCCGCGCTTACCATCGAACCCAGCTCGATGACACGATGCCCTGACCACGCCGGCCCGGTCAGAAGCCTTGCCACCTCTGCGCCGATGTCGTCTGACGCGACCATTGTCGATTTCCGGTTTGTAGGGCTGTAGAAGACAGGCAGTGTTCCGCCCTGGGCGGCCTGTAAGCCGAAAAGAAAGTTTTCGAAAAAGCCGCCTGCGCGCACAAATGCGGCCGGAGATGGCAGGCTGCGAAAACCTTGCTCCAGGAGCGATAAGGCCGTGATCATTCCCACGCCGCTTGTTCTATTCGCGCCCATCGACGAGAGCGCTACCACCCGCGGCGGCACTACTCTGGTCAGCGCCTCGACGTAGTTCGCAATCACGCCCTTCGCTTCTCTGTAATCGGGGGAGGGCGCCCATACCGCCGGCAACATAACAAACGCGCCCTCAACACCTTTGAGCGCCGCCGCTATGGCTGTCGCATCGTTCCAGTCTCCATCCACCAGCTCCACGCCCTGGTCTGCCCACTGCGCCGCTTTCTCGCGATTGCGCACAAGTGCTCGCACCTGTTTGCCTTGCTTCAGCAGATGCCGCGCCGTGGCGCCCCCAACTTTTCCAGTAATGCCCATGACTAAATACATGCCCGTTTTCTCCTTGTCAAGAATTTTCATCGCGTTCTCCCTCTCACATTTGGCCGCCCATTGAAATGCGCGACCTGACGATTTAGACGCCGATGCAAACCATTGGTTGCAAAATATTCGGTGGTAACAAATCATTCAGCGGTTAACATTGAGTGAATGCCGGTGCTCGCCGACAAGCAGGCAGACCGTTCCCGGCGCATCACCGTGAGAGCCGCGCGAACCTTGAACGTCACCCCGGTTATGACATCGGCCCGACCTTCCGCTGGCTGGTCAAGAGAGCATCCATCCCGGCAAACCATCGATTGCATTTAAACCGACGGTTATAAATTAGACAAATGGTTTATAAATGTCCAAAAAGAGTGTAAGCTGGTTGGAGTGACGTCCGCATCACCAAGTCGCCGGGCAGAACGTAAGGAGAGGCTGCGGGGCGAAATCCTTGCAGCTGCAAGCAAAATGTTTGCCGATCGCGGTTACGAAGCCGTGACGCTTCGTGCCATCGCTAAAGAGATCGGCTATACGCACGCCGTGATCTACCAGTATTTCCCTGACAAATGGCATATTCTTGCCGAGTTGAGCAGCGAGACGATCGGGCTGCTGATTCAGAACTTCGACGCGATTGCCGCCAAACATCTTGCGCCGAAAGAGCGTCTTTTTGCGACTTCACGTGGCTTGATTCAGTTCTGCACTGCCCATCCACAGCAGTTCCGCAACGTCTTCTTCGGGCCGGAGAACCGCAACGGTATCCGCGCTGGACAATATATCAACGACATTGGCACGCCTTTGTTCCAACGTTTCGTACAGCTCTTTTTCGATGTTGCCCGGGATGAAGGATTGCCAGGCAGGGATGACATAGTGGTGGCCCACACCTGGTGGTACACGATCTTCGGCCTCGCGACGCTCATGGTCATACAAGGGGTTGTGCCTGACTTGCCTGACCAGACTCTCGTGGTCGAGCAAACGATCGCGACGCTTTGGGCGGGAGTTCAGGTTGTTCCGCGATTGCCGAAGAAGAGGGTCTCTACGCGATCCGGCCGATCCAGTGCCGCAAAGCAATAACAGCTCTGTCTACTTCGGAGTCGCTGGAGGTATGCCCGCGGCGTACCAGGTGTCAACCATCTTTCCAATGCCGTCGCCCTTGATAAGCACGTCAAACCCTGCAGCCTCGGCGGCATCGAGCAGACGGCCATTCCTGAGCCCCGCAAGGTTGGCGAATCTCTCCGCCTGACAGTCGCGAGCTGGGAATAAGAACCGCAGTCGCTCGTCGACGCATTCGTAAATCGACAACCGCATCAATCAACAGTGTTCGATCAGCAATACTCTGTCTTCTTCAAGTGCTGCCAGTGCGAGATCACACGAAACACGGGAGATCCGTGCACAGTTTCCGGGTCTCTGGTGATCGATCGCGCCATGTGTTTCTTGTCACTCAGCGCCGCCGGCATGCACGCAACGTTGCGGCACGCCACATGGCCGCGTAACTGTTTTAAACCGGCCAATCGGCTTGCCCATAACTCTGAGCCTAAGCGACCTAAAATCAAGCTGATTGGCCGGTTTCAAAGCGTTTATCTGGTCCAATCTGTGCACGCGCCACATTCCAAATAAGTTAAGCCGCGTCGGGCATCATGATTGGCCAGATAAACGCCCATAGCCGATATCTGGCCTTCGCCTGCCGGCCATGAAACGGCAAACGGGACTAAGCAGGGTTTATTGCTTAGAACGTCGGTTCGGGACCACGGGTTCGAGTCGGCGTCGTCCCAGCGAGCTCGTCCGCAGGTTGCCGGGCCGAATCAACTCGCGGAGCCGCCAGGCTATAGCCGAGCGTCAAACTCATGACTACCACCACTCCGGCCAACACCCAGATTGTGGCTGGGCGGCCCAGGGCGGTGTTTGTCAGCAACTCCTGCCGTCTGGGGTCGTGGATGTACCAGCGCCAGATCTCCGTCAGTCGGGAGCCTGTCGGCGGATAGCCACTATAGAGTGGAATCAGCTTCATCAGGAATGTCGTGCAGAGCATGTACGCGGAGAGCATGACCAGGGCGACACCCGTCAAGTATCCCCACCAGCCGGACCGCGCGCAACCCAGAACCAACAGGCAGGCTGCCGGTACGGACAACACTTGCAAATACCACGACGGAATGGAGACACCCCTTGCTCCAGTGAATGCGGACATCATCCCACAGTAATAGGCGAGAGCGGGGATATACGACAGACAGCCGGCAGCTATAAGCCATTCATCTGTGAGGTGAACGGAATTGGGAATCGTACCGAGCCATAGTGCGAGTGCCCCGAGCATCAGCACCAGAAGCAAGTTCGTTGTCCATCCCGAAAAGGATGTGAACGAATTGTTGCCTGTCCAGAGAGCGCCATGGGCTGCCTCGATCAGAATCTTCGCCCACGGAAGCGAGGGGAGTGTGCGCAACGCCTTGCCGATGCCCACTCGTTCCGCCAGCAAAATGCCGCTCAAATTGCCGTAGAGCCGAAAATTCCGCACATACCATGGCCCGGCGACGATCGCCACGGTTCCGAGGGCCACGGCTGCAGGCATACGCGCTTTTCTGTTGCGCCAGGCGTGGTACACCAATACGCATACGCCGAACAGGGTCCAGGACAAGGCATACGACTTCGAGAGCAAGGCCAGGGCCAGGGCCGCGCCAAATAATGCCGCATTCCGAAGCCGCGGCTCTCGGTGAAATCGGATCGCGGCGATAAGGATTAATGCGATCGACGGTATCGCGAGCCACTCATTGCCAACACGCGCCACACAGGCATAGAACATCTGAGATGACAGAACGATGAATACCGCGGCGTACTGTGCCCGGGCGTCCAACCCCAGCAGGGTTGCGAGCCATAACGTAAGGCTCATGACCATCAGTGCGGCAGCGATAGCGCAGAACAGCCGAAGTCTTAGGATGCGCGCAGGTAAGGGCAGATTGGCCCAGATACGGTCTGGCACAACCATTAGCAAGTAGGCTAGCGGCGGCTGCTGTGCTTCGTAGTTAGAGGTGGCCGGAACGTCATCGCCGCGCAAGGCCGGGCTAAGCGACAGGAGTCTCGATCGCCGCGCGGAAAGCTCGGCCGACGGCAAAGCGAAGTATTCCGAAAACGAGGTAACAAACGGCAGGTTCCGTTTGACGGAGTCACTCGCGGGAGCCAGGTGCAGCGACTCCCAGATCTCGGCATTGAGCGGCGTCTTGCCGATAACGGGAAAATCGCCATGCGTGGCCAGCCGCTCCACATAGGCGTAATGAAATGGCTCGTCGAATCCTTCCCAAAGTGGTAGCAGGCTGGCATACAGAAGGGCATTCAGGACGCCATACGTCGCCAGGATCACCAGCCATCGTGTCTGCTGGCCGATTTTCCGTTGTGACTTGGCCGGCGTGTCAGCGGCAAAGGGATTCTCATGAAGATCGCGCATTCCCGGTTCAGTGTATCGCCCGAACATGAATCCCGCGCTTGCGGACACAACACGTCATTAGCGGGTAACAGGATGACCGCGAAGCGCCCGCGCGCTGCGCTGATGTGGGTCGAACGTGCTGCGAAGGCAGTGACAAGTCACAACAACGACAAAACATGCTGATCACAGGTAAACTTTTCGTGGCGCGCAAATCCAAATGGTTTGAGGGGGTTCCCGGGCCACACGGGGTAGTCGCGGAATGGACGCAATCGGCAGCAATCCATGGGTTGCCGACAAACCGGGTTGCCGGCGAACCGTCAAGCAGGAGGGTAAACACTGCACCGCCAATCGGCTGTGATCGACGGAGTCCGAAGCCATCAATTGTCAGTCGGCTTCTCCTCGATATGATCGATAACCAGCACGGGAAGCGGGCGCTTGTGCTTCTCCAGTTTCAACCCGAGTTGCGCTTCGATCGCGTCGAAAAATGAAACAGGGCTGTTGGCGTCAGTGTCTCCGCCGCCGCCGGCACGCTGCACCAGACCCGCCGAACTAAAGCTCAAAGTAAAGTCCCAGCGCTCCATCGAGCCCGGTCGAATCCAACACCGGACCCGAATAAGATCCTGAGCCAATCCACGGAAGCAGCTCCGCAAATTGCGCAGTAGTCATGTTCTGAAATGTGACCAGCCGTGAAAGTATCGGGTTTGTGATCCTCGGGTCCTTGCCGTCCGGTCCGGGACCTTCGTGCCACCGCGTCGGATTTGCAGGGTCCGCCTTATGCATCTTCGGCTTTACCGCAACCAGGGTATAAGCCGTGACGCTACGATCCTCCATGTGGGTCATGAGGCCGAAGCGGTCCTTTAAAAGGGACTTCAACAAAATGCGAAGCTCGTCTGCGTCAAGCGGCGCAGCGTTTCTGGTCCCGCTGTTCGCCGGTGGCCGGGCCGTGATGTCGAACCGGGCCGAGTCCAGGAATTTCGGCACGCCCGCGATCATTTCGCTCGTGTCGGGATCGAAGTGGAATGCCAACGCTATCAGCGTCTTCAGCGGGAGCGCGTGTATTTCAACCTGGCCCCCAGGCAGAAGTTCGAGATTGGGGCGCTCATTCGGCGCGCTCGGTTTTATGACCGCAACTTCGAAGGCAGTCATCGGCGAAGGCGGGAGTTCTCTGTCACCTCCGGTGGATTGGCTGTTGGGGTTCGGTTTACGCCATCGACGACGAGCGCGGGTGCAGGCGCTTTTTGCGAATCCAGCTTCAGGCCCAGTTGTTTTTCCAGAGCGTCGAAAATCGTGATGCCATCGCCGGTCACCTGCGCGACAGTGGCACTCCACGGGGTAAATCTGAAGTCGAAGTCCCATTCTCCCTTTAGTCCCGACCGGTCCACGATCGGCCTGTTGATATAAGGCGCCGATATCCCGCGCAAAGTCTGGGCAAATTCATCCATGCTCATGTTGCGGCACGACACCACCAGATATGGAATTGTGCCTTGCTCGCGTTTACTCTGGCATGCGGCGTCGCCCGAACCATCGGATTCCTTCAATTTCAGTTTGCCGTTTCCCCCGACCAGGGCAAAAACCGGAAGAGGCTTCATCTCCTTGTGGAGGGCAAGTTTGAAGCGGTCCGCAAGCAGGTTCTGGAGCATCAGCCTGACCTTTTCCTGCGGCGTATGGATCGGCGCCGTGGCGATCACATCGAACCGATCCATCTGCAGCCACGCTGGGCCACCGAGCACTGTGTCGGGATCAACCCGCCAGGCGGTTGCAATCAGATCGAGCATGCTTGCCTGTCGCAGTTCATACCGGCCTCCACGGAGAACGCCGCCAGTCACCTCCGGAGTCGGATTTATTTCACGGTTCGGGTGGACATCGGCGAGGTCGAATCTCGTTGTAATCGCAGAGGACTGGCTGAATGCCGGTCCGAGTGATACAAGCGCAAAGAGAACTAAATTTGCAGACTTTCGCAACATCATTCAACCTTGTCCCTTACAGGAAACGACCAGGCCAATTGCTCAGGACACCGGGACCAAGGTCCGCCTCAGTGATGAATTATATAGTTATGGATTATATCCGGACTTTCGCGTGTTTCGCCGCATCGACGAGCTGCAACAGACTGCAGCCGAACGCCCGCCAAACGGATACTTCCGCCATGTTCGTCACACCAATACGCATGGCCGCCGAAGTCGGCCCGCGTTTACCGGTGCCGTGCGGTATGGGAATCAATTTAACGAGAAACGCCCGCCGCCGATAACGGGTTTTCGGGTTGGCACAGTCGCCACGTCCCGACATAGCGCGGCCCTATAGCTGTGGATGACGAGCGGGCTACGAACACGGCGACCTCGCGGCGCGAGCTTCGCACTTGACACATATATCAATAACGGGTATATCTGTAACTGATATGCGAAGCGCTCCTGATCCGCTCCCGGAAGAGATTTCGCGCCTCATCCCTCTTACCCCGGCCGTCTTCTACGTCCTGCTTGCGCTCTCGTCCGGCGCCAGACACGGCTACTCCATCATGCAGGAGACCACCGGTCTTTCCGAGGGCGGATTCACCATGGGACCCGCGACCCTCTACTCCACTATCCAGCGACTCGTCGATCTCGATCTCGTTGTCGAAACCGAGGGCGATGCCGATCCGGGTTCCCGCCGCCGTTACTACGAACTTACCGGCATGGGCGGTTCCCTGCTCGAAGCCGAAGTCAAACGGATGGGCTCCGTCATGAGACGGGCGGCGCGCCTCTTGCTGGGCCGCTCGGAGGGTTAACCGATGCCGCGATACATCGAGTCCGTCTCGTTCTGTTACCGAGTGCTGCTGCGCCTCTATCCTATGGAACTTCGCGGACGTTATGGCGATGAAATGACGGCGGTTTTCGGGCAGTCTCTCCGCGACGCATATGTTCGCTCAGGCCGGCGCGGCGCAGCGCTCGCCTGCGCGCGCGCATTCGGTGAATTCTTCACCGTCGCCCTCCCGCGGCATCTCACGAGCGACTGGCTTATCGCCGCGTCGCTTTCCCTTGTGATCACAACGGGCATCCTCGGCTCGCTCGTCGGCGTCATGATGGCTCGCCCTCCCGTCTGGGTGTCTCACAATCGGGTGGTCCTGGGCCGCTGATGCCCCGCGCACAGTTGCTCAAAGCTCTCACTCTGTCAACGATCGCCTGCGCCGCTGTCGTTGCTGCCGATCCGCCACGCTCTTTCGAACTCGCCGACGTCCACCCCTCAGATCCAAACAGCGTGTGGACGGTGTCCGCCATGCGGGATCCCACACTCGAAGCCCGCCGCGGCCAGCTTCGCGGAGGCCAGTATCAAATCTACTCCGCCACTCTGGTCGACCTCATCAGCACCGCCTGGGAAATTGATCCCTCCCACCTGATCGGCGGCCCCCCGTGGCTCGACACGGCGCGCTTCGATGTGATTGCGAAGGTTCCCGCCGACACTGCCGCCACGTCAATTCCTGGTATGTTACAAGCTCTTCTCGCCGATCGCTTTCACCTCAGAATGCATCCAGATATGCATCCGTTCCCGGAGTTCGTGCTGACCGCAGGTCCGCGCCATTTGCTGAAAACCAGCGAAGGCGTCGGGGAGCCCGGCTGCAAACCTGTTTCCACAGCGGGGGACCGCACCATCACCTGCCGCAATATCTCGTTGACGCAGTTCGCCCAGGCATTGCCGCAACTAGCGGGCGATTCTTTAGGAGGTAATCTGCTCCTCGATCAGACACAACTCAGCGGGTCATTCGACTTTTCGTTGCGCTGGACACCACACCGCAATTTCGTAGCCGGAGGAAGGGGTGGCGTACCGCTACCCGAAGCCATCGAAAAACAGCTCGGTTTGAGTCTGGCCCTGCACAACGTTCCGGAGCCGGTTCTGATGGTGGATCATGCCGACCAGGCGCCTGCACCAAACAGCCCGGCGGTGGAAGTACAACTACCGAAAAAACCCTTTGCATTCGAGGTGGCCACCATCAAGGTCACACCGCCGGAGGTCACGGAAAAAAAGGTGCGTTTCTATCCCGGGGGCCGCTTCGAGATTCAGGGTATGACCCTGAGATTCCTCATAAAATACGCATGGGACTTCGCGGACACCGACGTCATCGATAATGACGAACTCCTTAGCAGCGCGCCCAAATTCTCGGAGTCCGCGCGTTATGACATAGAAGCGCGCGCGCCGGTGACCGGGCCGACCGATCGGGAGTCTCTTCTCCTCATGCTTCGCGCCCTCCTCGTCGAGCGATTCGGCCTGGTCACGCACGTCGAGCCGCGCAACATCACGGTTCTGGCGCTTGTAGCCGCGAAACCTCATCTCCAGCGCGCCGACCCCCGCTACCGCTCCGGATGCCGCAATATCCCTGTGCAGCCGCGATCGGGGACAGCCTCCGCACCTATCTACTCATTCCGCTGCCGTAACACCACCATGGCGCAGCTCGCAGATAAGCTGCAGGCATTTGCTGGGAAATACGTCACTCATCCAGCGATCGATGCGACGGGGCTGACGGGCGCATACGACTTTACACTGAGCTGGAGCCCGCCGCACCTCGTCGACAACACGACGCCCACAGACCCCAACGGCGGCATCTCGCTCCCGGAGGCTCTCGAAAAGCAACTCGGTCTCAAACTGAAACCCGCTAAACACGTCATGGCTGTAACTGTTATCGATCATCTAAGCCCGACCCCAACCGCCAATTAGTTCTGGGAGACGGTGATCGATTGATGTCCGAATGTATCGGGAGTGTGCGCTCGAGCTGTACCGAAAATCCCAAGCTCCCCGCGAGTAACGCTTCAGCGTTTACGTTCCGATGACTGGGGGCGGAAACTTCGATATCCCGTGCGTAGCCGATCTGACACGGTCTCTTTACGATCGCTGTTCCATAGGCAGAACAATTTCTACAGCCCGGCGCACCCGGTGATTTCGCTCTCATTTAACGAGTTTCCGCCCATCCCTCTGATAAAGGTCTCATCGGCTTTGCGGCGGAAACGCGCGGGATCGGACTTACGGCCTGGCGGCAAGCTGATGAGACCCCCTCCAGTTCAACGTTTCCAAATTTTTCTTCCCCATAAAATCGATCGCTTACATCCCACCCCTATCCGCAACTGCCAAATCGTCTGGTACTGGCATAGCCGAAGAGGAAATCATCTATGTCGCCAGCCCAGATCGCCGAACAAGATCGGCCGGAAGTTCAACCTTGCGGAGCATGACATCAACAATCGGAGACCCCGACGAAGCCGTGGTCTTTCTATCCCGAGAGGGAACAATTGTCGGATTGACCTGCGTCAGGAGTCAGAGCGGGAATGTGGCCCATAAATACGGCTATCATAGGCCAATGGCGAAGCTTTCTATGGTGAGTTTGTTATTCGCCCTGATTGTGTTGTTCGGACAAACTTCAGTGTCGCCGGCTTTCGAAGTCGCCTCCGTCAAAGAGTCTTTGCCGTTATCGATTGAACACATCCAGGGAGGACAGTTTCATGTGGGCGTGAGTATTAACGGCGCCCGCGCTGACTACGGATACATGTCGCTCGCCGACTTGATCCCTTACGCATACCGCGTCGAACGGTATCAAGTGTCGGGACCGGGGTGGATGAACGAAAAGCGATGGGATATCCTGGCGACGTTTCCGCAAGGTCAAACTGAGGTTCGCGCTCCCGAAATGATGCAGAACCTTCTGGCGGAACGGTTCAAACTGGCGATACATCGGGACAGCCGCGAGCAATCGGTCTACGAACTGGTTGTTGGAAAGGGCGCATTGAAGATTAAGGAAGGGGCCGCCCAGGAAGAGGTTGCGGGCGGGGACAGCGGCTTGGGCAATGTGCGCATCAATAATGATGGAGGGCGGGCGACCATTTCCGGCGGCGTCACCGGAATCGTGCACATGACGGCGGGGCCGGGCGGTTTGCAACTGCAGATGGCGAAAATCACAATGTCTGCGCTTGCCGACATGCTGACTGAGTTCATGGACCGGCCCGTTGTCAACGCCACAGAACTCAAAGGCAATTACCAGGTCACCCTGGATCTGCCTGCCGATCTGATGAATGGGATGCCTGCCGCACAGAAGATGACAGCGATCTTAGGGCTGGGCTCGTATGGCATGGTACCCGAAACTTCGGGTGCAGCAATCTTTCAGGCGGTGAAGGGCCTCGGTCTCGAGTTGAAGCCCCGCAAGGATTTTGTTGAGACGATCGTCGTGGATCACATGGAAAAGACGCCAACCGCGAACTAAAAGCCGATCTGGATGTGCTTTTCGAGGTTTCGCCGGATCTCAACGGCACCGTAAACGTTTCCTTCGGCGCCCAGTCCGACACCCCCGACGGCGAAGTGACGATCTTATAATCAAACCGGCTTGATCCCAAAGTAAAGGGCGACCCCGGGTTTTGATTCACTACAAAAATTCAGAAAACGACGAATAGCAGGTCGTCGACATGTGTGCCTTCGCCGATTCCAATCGGAGTTGCGTCTTTGGCCATCGTGGTACCTGGATAATAAATCGGACCTGTGCGTGCGCTCGGCTGAAAAACGAGCCGGTAGCGGCCTGGCCAGAGCCTGGGAATCTCGAAGTGGCCTTCTGTGACCTGGCTTCCGACTGGAGCGGCATTCAGCTTTTCCGGACCGTCGTAAAAGGCGGAAACGAATCCGGACGCCGGTTGCCCGTCTCGGCCGATGACTGTTCCGCTAATACGTCCATCATAGAAAACTTCGACATTCACCGGCACTCGACATGTATTGCCTGGCCATACATTCTCGGAGCCGTGATCCGCGGAACCTCCCCACAACGCCAAGCGCCCCGCCGGAACTGGAGCTCTCACTTCATAGCGCCCGGCCGGGAGGCCCTCGAATGCATAGGAGCCGTCATCAGCCGTCTGCGTTCTGAACTCTTCGTGTTTGTCGGACTCCGCTGTGATTGTGAGGCCCGCAACTGGTTGCACCTGTTCCCATCCTCCAGGGCTGCTGTCGGCCGCATGCGTACCCGCAAAGCCAAACAGATCAGGGAGTACGGTCCCGTTGCGCAGAGCCCGAAGTTGCCGGACAGTCGTCGCCGCCATTTTCGCCGGTCTGGTAGCACTACACAGGTTTACAGTAAGGTTTCCCTGAAATTGATTGGCGAATACAAGATATTGATGACCGGTCTCGAAAGGATAGGCGCAATCGCTGGTATCTGTCTGAACGACAACGGAATTCCCGAAGTCACCCCGAAACCGCTCCGACAGGCTCAACGTGATCCTTACTATTGGTGCTGGTCGAGGCGCGTCCGAAGGCGTGCGGGACGCTGGCCGCCTGCTAAGTTGTCCGTTGGGATTCGGTCCGTCAGAGACTGGTCTGTCAGCAATAAGGTCCCTGGAAACGACGGTTGCCAGAGCGATCATATCCGCCGTCGGCGCCTTACAGCCCCCGATAACAACGCCTGCGCAGGAGCATGCGCCCGCCGGTAGAACGAACAACAGGAATGTCGCGGCGACCGAGCCAAAATGGTGCCCCATAACTGCCGTAAGTCTATCATTCGCAAGGTGGCAAATCTGGCGGGTGGAACGTCCTGGCTGGCATGCGATCGCTGGTGACGTGTGTTCGAAACCCGCGGGTAACGGCGTAGCGTTTACGTTCCGATGGTGGCGGCGGAAATTTCAATATCCGTTTGTTGCCGATCTGGCTTGTCTTTTCACGACCGCCTTTCCCCAGTCAGAACAATATCCGCAGCCTGGCACATCCTGGTGATCACTCTTCATTTAACGAATTTCCACCCAGTCCCTCCTCAGCCGGTTCACCGTTTCCGACTTTTTCTTCTCCATAAAATCAACCCTTTACAGCCCCTGCCTGCCGCAACCCCCAAATCGTCTGGTATTGGTGTAACCGAAAAGGAAATCAATCCATGTCGCCCGCACAGACCGCAGATCCGAAATCGAATTCCACCGGCCCCCGCACCCATGAAGGCAAACAGCGCTCCGCTATGAACGCAACTCGTCACGGGCTCACCGGCCGGACAATCGTAATGCCTTACGAAGACATGGACGCATACCACGTCTTCTGCAAAGAGCTCATTGAAAGCCTCGCGCCCGAGACGCCCGTGGAGCGCCAATATGCCCAGGCCTTCTGCGACACCCAATGGCGCCTGAACCGCGCCAGATCCCTTGAGGACGCGATGCTCTCCCTCGGCCACTTCGAACAAGCGGGCAACATTGAAGCCAATCATTGCCAGGTGCACGCCGCCCTGACGGCCGCGCGCGTCTTCCGTGACGACTCGAAATCCTTCGTCAATCTCAGCCTTTACGAACAGCGTCTCCACCGAACGCTCGAAAAATCCCTGAAACAGCTTCAGACCCTGCAGGCCGAGCGCCGGGCCCAAAACGAAGCCGCCGCCAGACAGGCCGAAAAGGACCGCAACGAACGAGCCCGGCCTGAAGAAGCCAGGCTCGAAAAGGAGCGGCTGGAACTTGAAAAAGCCCGTTTCGATCTCGAAAAAGAGCGCGAAACCCTCCGCAATCTCTATGAAATGAAGCAGAAACCGGCCGATCCAGTCGAAGAACCGGCCGCCCGGGAGTTCGTTTTTTCGACTTCGAAAATCGCGCCGGAAAGCGCCGGTTTGCCTGCCGCCGAAGGCGACCAGATAGACAAAAACTACGACCGTGTCGCCGCCCTCGCCGCGAACTACCCTGAAAAGCAGGCCGCCTGAGAGAAAAAACACAGCCGGATGCCATTCACTCAACGCCCGCAGAATCCTGGTATCATAGTGTCGCAACGGGACTTGGCGGTTCGTAACACTACACGCGCCATGACCGTCCAACAAACATATGATTAAAGTCGAAGGCCTGACCAAGCGGTACGCCCGCCATGTCGCGGTCAACAACATCTCCTTCGAAGTGGAGAAGGGGGAAATCGTTGGCTTTCTCGGCAAAAACGGCGCCGGCAAGACCACGACCATGCGCGTTCTCACCTGCTTTCTCCCGCCCACCGCGGGAAAGGCGACGGTCGCCGGTTTTGACGTCCTCGAGCAATCGCTCGATGTCAGGAAACACATCGGTTACCTCCCCGAAACCCCGCCGCTCTACCCG
The DNA here is from genome assembly GCA_963845785.1 of Terriglobia bacterium. Lineage (GTDB taxonomy): Bacteria > Acidobacteriota > Terriglobia > Bryobacterales > Bryobacteraceae > BOG-234. Next base: position 323,640 of record CAWJTK010000001.1, read on the forward strand.
GAAATGGAGGTTTCCACCTATCTGACTTTTGTCGCAAAGTTGAAAGGCATCGCCTCGGCCGAAATTCCGAAGCGAGTGAGCGAAGTTTGCGACCGCACCGGCATCGCCAGCGAAAAAGATACGATTATCGGCAAACTCTCGAAAGGATACCGGCAGCGCGTAGGCATCGCTCAGGCGATTATTCATAACCCGCCCGTGCTGATTCTCGACGAACCGACATCCGGCCTCGATCCCCAGCAGCAGCGTGAAGCGCGGCAGCTGATCGCGAGTCTCGGCGGCGATCACACCATCATTCTGAGCACTCACATCCTTTCGGAAGTCGAGCAGTCCTGCAGCAAAGTCGTCATCATCAACAACGGCGAGATCGTTGTCTCCGATTCGGTTGTGAATCTCCACAACCGCCGGCGCGCGACCGAGTCCGTCCTGATCGAAGTTGCGGGCGCCGCTCCGGCTGCCATCCGGCAGCGTCTGGAGCAGGTGGCGGGCGTCGCGCGCGTCGTTTCGCGCGACAGCCGCAACGGCTCCGAAGTCTTCGAAGTCCACGGCCTCGAAAACTACTCGGTGCGGCCGGAACTGGCTCGCGCCGTAGTGCAATCCGGCTGGAATCTGACGGAACTGCGGCCTGTCGGCGAATCGCTTGAGGAAATCTTCCTTGAGCTGACAAAATCCGAAGAGAAAGCGCCCGCGGGCGAGTCCAGGGCGACTGAATTAACGAAAGAGAAGGAAGGCAACCCCGTAACGCAATGAGAAACATCCTTACCATTTGCGGCAAAGAGCTGAAATCCTATTTCACTTCGCCCATCGCCTATCTGCTGATGGCGCTCTTTGGCCTGATTTTCGGTTACTTTTTCTTCAGCGCCACGGCCTATTTCGTTCAGGCCGGCCTGCAGCAGCAACTTGGGGGCCAGCAGCAGCCCATGAGCATTAACGACTATGTAATCGCTCCCCTGCTCGGCAACGCCAGCGTAGTCGGCCTCTTCCTCATCCCTCTCATTTCCATGAGGCTCTTTGCCGAAGAGAAACGCACAGGCACGATCGAGCTTTTGATGACCTCGCCCATTCACGACTGGGAAATCATCCTCGGGAAGTGGCTCGGAGCAATGGCGATGTATCTTTGTATACTCGCGGTCTCCGCCTTAAATGTAGGACTTCTGTTCGTGTGGGGCCACCCCGACTGGCGGCCGATTCTCACCGGCTATCTTGGCCTCATCCTCCAGGGCGGCACGGTGCTGGCGATCGGAACATTCATTTCCACCACCACCAAAAACCAGATCATCGCCGGAGCCGCGACCTTCGCCGTGTGCCTGCTCCTCTGGGTATTGAGCTGGGTCAGTTCCTATAACGAAGCCCCATGGGCGGCTGCGGTCGCCTATTGCTCGATCCTGACCCATTTCGAACCCTTTTCCAAGGGCATCATCGATACGAAGGATCTCGTGTTTTATGCCTCGGCTATCTTCCTTGCGCTGTTCCTGACTTCGCAATCTCTCGATTCCACGAGGTGGAGAGCATAAATGGCCGAGTCGTCGTTTCTCAAAGCGCGGCAGACGCGCTATGGCGCGTTTGTCGCCCTCTACCTCGTCGTAATCCTCGCCATTGTGATCGCGGCGAACTGGCTGGCGGACCACCACGACAAGACAGTCGATGTAACCTCCAACAAACAGTTCACGCTCTCCGACGAGACGAAGAAGGTAACCGGCAACCTGAAGCAGGATGTCACCATTTACTACTTCGGTCGAAGCGATTCCTACGATCAGGCGCGGGATATGCTCGATCGCTACAAGAACCTTTCGTCGAAAATCAAAATCGACTATGTCGATCCGGACAAGAAGCCGGACGTGGCGCGCGTCGAAGGCGCAACCGCCATGGGCGACATCGTCCTTGATAACGGCGTGAAAAAGGAAACGGCCAAGGGACTCACGGAGGAGGAACTCACCGGCGCTCTGGTCCGCGTCGAGAAAAATGGCGCGAAGACGATATGTTTCGTCAACGGCGACGGCGAACATACTCTCGACGACACCGGCCGCGACGGCTACTCGACTTTGAAAGGCGCCCTCGAAAAGAATAACTACAAAACCGATACCATCTCGCTGATTGAAAAGCCGGACATTCCGAAAAGCCTGCAGCGTTGTTGTCGTCGGCGGTCCCAAGCACGACTACCTGCAGCCGGCGATCGACGCTCTCAAGAACTTCATCCAGGGCGGCGGCCGCGTGATCTTCAACTTCGATCCGGTTCTGAACCTGCCCGAACAAAAGATGGGTGAGACACCCAACCTCGCAGCTCTTGTCGAGCAGTGGGGCATCACTCCGAACGGAGACGTCATCCTGGACCTGAGTTCGGCCAGCCGGCTGTTCGGACAAATTTCCCCGGTTGTAGGCTCTTACGAACAGCATGCGATCACGCGCGTTATGGGAGATAACGCAACGGTATTCCCCCTCGCGCGAAGTCTCGATGTGAAATCGCCTGCGCAGAAGCTGTTTTCAACCTCGACCGACAGCTACTCTCTGACAAATCCGAAACTGCCGATCAAGGACTCCGATCTCGCAACGGCGAAGAAAGGTCCCTTTACCCTCGGGGCCGTTTCCACCGTTGGTCCCGGCACGAATCAGGGCCGTATCGTTGTCGTAGGCAGTTCCACCTGGGTTGCCAACAACATTCTTTCGGCGCCCGTAGCCAACCGCGATCTGATTCTCAACATGATGAACTGGCTCACATCCGATGAGGATCTCATCTCCATTCGCCCGAAGCAGCCGGAGGACCGGCGTCTGAATGTTACCGGCAGCGCCATGCGGATCATGTTCCTGACCAGCGTCATCTTCCTGCCCCTGATCGTGATCTTCTCCGGCGTCTCGGTCTGGTGGAAGCGGAGATAGTGCAGTGGCGACGACTAGCCTTGATCCATTGTGGGGCAGAGCTTCGGCTCTGTCTGGATGGGCCTGCGGCCCACGAGCAACTACGAAAAACTCTTGTGGGGCAGGGCTTCGGCCCTGCCGCCGGGCTTCTGCCCGGCGCGGAACTTTACGTCAGCGGGTAGCACCGGCGATCTTGTCGCCGGTCTCCGTCCGCCGCGAAGCTTTAAGCAAGCTCGCGAGTAGTCCTTCAATGCTGCCGCCGGGCTTCCGCCCGGCGCGGAACTTTACGTCAGCCTCCTCATGTCAGCTGGTAGCGCCGGCGATCTCGTCGCCGGTGTCTTGCGAAAGGACCCAGCCCCAATGAAACCAGGCGGACTCTTCACCGCACTCGGCGTTCTGATCGTTCTCGGCGGGCTGGTCTGGTGGTCGAACAAGCATCCCTCGGTTCCGGCAACCACCACTCCGCCAGCACCGAAACTCATCTCCGTCGATCAGAAACAGATCGACGGCATCCGGATCGTCAAACCGGGCGACGAGCCGATCGAACTGGCGAAACTGGCCGGCACTTGGCAGATCGCAAAGCCCATGCCGCTCTCGGCGGACCAGGACGCTGTCGGTATGTTGACCGGAAGCCTCGCCACCCTGAATGCCGATCGCCTGATCGACGACCACCCCGAGAATCTGAACGATTTTGGTCTTGCCAGCCCGGCGCTGGAAGTGGACGTATCGGAGGGTTCAAAAACCCAGAAACTCCTGATCGGTAGCGACACCCCGGCCGCAACCGGCACGTACGCCAAACTCGAGAGCGATCCCAAGGTCTATACAATACCCTCGTACCTGAAGGCGAGCCTGACGAAAACGGTAGCCGACCTGCGCGATAAGCGCCTGCTGACGTTCAATCAGGACAAGCTGAAATCGGTCGCTCTTGCCAACAAGGGAATGGTCGAGTTCAGCAAGAACGCCCAGGGTGATTGGCAGATTACCAAACCGAAACCGATGCGCGCCGACAGTTTGACAGTCGACGACCTCGTCCGCCAGCTCAAAGACGCGAAACTCGATCTCACTTCTGCCGACAGCGACGAGAAAGCCGCGGCGGAGCAGTATAACGGAGGTGAGAAAGTCGGCACGGCGACCGTGACGGACAATACGGGAACGCAGACGCTCGACATCCACAAAGGCAAGAACAACAGCTATTACGCAAAGAGTTCCGTCGTCGCAGGGATCTATAAGGTGGCGGGAGATATCGGCACAAGCATTGGCAAGACTGCGGACGACTTCCGCAACAAGAAGCTCTTCGACTTCGGCTTCAACGATCCGACAAAAGTAGAGATCAACGGTATGGCTTATCAGAAATCGGGCGATAAATGGAGCTCAGGCTCCACGCAATACGACGCCGGTTCGATGCAGGCCGTGATCGACAAGCTTCGCGACCTGAGCGCGACGAAGTTCTCCGAAAGAATGGCGGGGAATCAGGCATTGACAGTTGCAGTCACGTCCGGCGACAATCACCGGTACGAAAAGGTGACGCTCAATAAGGACGGCGACGTCTACGATGCCCAGCGGGACGGCGAGCCCGGTACCGTTTATATCGTGGACGCGAAGGCCTTCGACGATCTGCAAAAAGCGATCTCAGGCATCAAGGTTTCCCAGCCGCCGGCATCGGGCAAGATGTCAGGCAAGAAGAAGTAATGAACGGCCTTCTGACCGATCTTTACGAGCTGACCATGGCCGCCGGCTACTTCGGCGCATCGAGGCATCGCGATATCGCGACCTTCGAGTTCACCATCCGGCGATTGCCGCGCAACCGTGAGTTTGTTCTGGTTGCCGGCATTCATCGGGCGGTCGAGTATCTCCTGAATCTCAGCTTTGAGCCGGACGAGATCGAGTACTTGCGCGGGCTCGAGAACTTCCGAGCCGTGTCGTCGGGTTTCTGGGATTACCTCGCAGAGTTTCGCTTCACCGGCGATGTCTTCGCGGTTCCCGAAGGAACCGTGCTCTACGAAGGGCAGCCGGTAATGAATATTCGCGCTCCGCTGATCGAGGCGCAGTTACCGGAAACGTATCTCCTTTCCGCCATAACGTTCGAGACGCTCATCGCAACGAAGGCTGCCCGCATCGCCCATGCGGCCCAGGGCCGGGAAGTCATCGAGTTCGGCACGCGCCGCGCCCACACTCCGGAGGCGGGCGTTCTCGGGGCGAGAGCTGCTTACATCGGCGGCTGCGCCGGAACCAGCAATGCCCTCACGGGCCAGCTGTTTCGGTGTGCCTGTCATGGGGACGGCGGCGCACTCGTGGGTGTTATCGTTCGACACCGAAACCGAGGCGTTCGCGGAACTGCAGCGTCTGCTGGGAGACCGCACCGTGCAGCTGATCGACACCTACGATCCCGTCGAGGGCGCTCGCGTCGCGGCCCGGCTGGGAGAACCTCTGTGGGGCGTTCGCCTCGATAGCGGCGAGTTGCCGGCGTTGTCGCGCCAGGTCCGCCGTATCCTGGACGACGCCGGTCTCGCCCACGCGAAGATCATGGCCAGCGGCGATCTGGACGAATCGAAGATTGCAGAGATCGTCGAGGCTGGCGCGCCGATCGATGCCTTCGGTGTCGGAACCGAACTTGCTACTTCCGGCGATGCCCCATCGATGGGCACCATCTACAAACTCGTCGAAATCAGGACCAACGGCGAGACCCGGTACACCGCCAAGAGCAGCCCGGACAAACGCACGCTTCCGGGCGCGAAGCAGCTCTTTCGCTTCCCGGATTACGATCTGCTGGCCCTCGAAACCGAATGCGCCACCGGGTCGGAAGCGATGCTGAAGCCGCTGATCATCGGTGGCAATCTGATCGAACCACTTCCGGCCGCCGCTGAAATTCGGGAGCGGGCGCAAAAGGCGCTGACGCCCTGGCCGAAGCGCCGCCACACCAAACATTCGCGGCGTCTTGAGAATCTGGACCGGGAAGTCCGCGCGGGCCTCGTCCCCGCATGACTGCGTATTTCGACATCGACACCCAGAACGATTTTGTCGTTCCCGGCGGCGTGCTGTACAACCCGGGAGCCGAGCGGTTGATTCCCGAAGTGGCTCGGCTGAACAAGGCGGCGGCGGAAAATGGCTTTGTTTTGATTTCGACAATGTGCGCGCATCCGCCCGATGCGGAGGAGTTCAAGGTCTGGCCGCCTCACTGCGTGATCGGCACTCCGGGTCAGCAAAAGCCGGCGGAAACGCTGCTGGCCCAATCCTCGGACCAGATCATTGTGGAGAAGAACGACCTCGATGTATTCAGCAACCCGACCGTTATTCCATTACTCGATAGACTTAGTGTAGATGAGTGCTTCGTCTACGGAGTGTATCTTGAATACTGCGTCAAATGCGCCGTGATGGGCCTCCTGAAATCGGGCCGTAAAGTCCGGCTTGTGACCAACGTGACTATGGCGGTAGACCAGAAGGCCGGCGACGCCGTTATTCGGGACTTTCTTGCGGCAGGCGGCCAGTGCGTGTCTCTTTAATCGCGTTTTTACTGGCCTCGCTCATCAGCGCGGCCCCGCCTCACAACGACGATTCCACTGCGTGGGGCGAGGTCTCGAGCGGGCTACGGCTCGGAATCGGCCTCGGCCCGGTTTCGCCTGAGCCTCAGCTTCGGCTGGTGTTCGAGAACATGGGGAAGATCGAAATCCCGGTGCTGCTGGGCGCCATGACCGGTAAAGGCGCTGTCTACAATCTGACCTTTCTGATTAAATCGCCCGGCGGCCAGGAGTCCGATCTCTTCAACTTCAACGGACCGCCGGGAATCGCCGGAAGCGCGGAGCCGATCATCGCCCATCTTGCGAAGGGTCAGAAGTACGAGATCTTGCTGCCCCTGAAAAAATTCGTCGCGCTCGAAAACGGCAAGAACCGGACTCTGCCGGAACTGCTCGCGGCGCACTACTCGGTGCGCGCCATGCTCGACACGAGCGGAGATCCCCGGCAGGTCCGGCCCCTCGCCCTGTGGATGGGCGAACTGGCCTCCGGCGATTTTAAAAAGTAAACCGCGCGACCAGCACTCCCTGCCGCGGCAGGATGACAGGCCCCGTCGACTGGCTGAAAGTCGTCAGGTTCATGTAGCCGAAGCCCGAAAGCGTATTGCCGTTGGCCGCCCGTTGTTGCGTCGCTTGCGCGTTGGTTGCGGTCGGGTTGTTCCAGAATGCCCGGTTGAAGATGTTGCTGAACTCCCCGCGGATGTTGAGGGTCATGCTCTCCCGGATCCGGAACGTTCGGCCAAGATTCATGTTCTCGACGGGGCGGCGTTGCGTCCGGTAGTCGTTGTAGTAAGCGGCTGAGGTTCCGAACTGGCCTGCCGGCGGATTCACCCACGCATTCGGGTTCAAGGCGAATGTCCCGGCGGGGTTGTAGCAATGGCAGTTCAGATCGACCGTGAAGAGCGGCTGGCCGGGAACGCGGTTGGCGAAGGTGCCCGTGGACGCCGCCACTCCCGGAATCGCATTGAAAAGCAGCGAATTCAGGTTGTTATTGGCGTAAGGCGCCTGGATGGGCAGGCCGCTCGCATACTGGAGAAACGCTCCGTAGGTCCAGTCGCGCACGAGCCACGACAGGACTTTATTGCCGCCGATCCGTGGCGTCGTGTAGTTGACCGAGACGTTGAACACCAGCGGCTGATCGTACAGGGAGATGTATTTGTTGTTCTGCCGGTTGAAGACGTCGTTTGTCAGAGCGTTGCCCGCGGTGCCCGGATTCGGGTCCCGTTCGGTTCCGATCGTAAGGGTCTTCTGCCAGGCGAATGTGCTGACAAAAGTAAGTCCGTGAGAGAGGCGTTTGGTGCCTTTCACCTGAAGGGCGTTGTACCAGGTGTCGCCCACCGGGTTCCAGTAGGTGTAGATATTGCCGTATTGCGGGAAGGGCCGCAGGGACTGTGCGACCGTCAGGGTGGTCGGGAAGGTTGGATAAGGCGGGGTGCTGAAACCCGCGGCTTTGGCGAGTGCGGAGCTCAGCGTAGATGTGAGCAGCTGCTGACCGGCAGCTGTCTGGATATTAATCCCTTTGGCCGCCAGCGTGGCGGGATCGATGGAGTTGAGATTCTGGAGACCGGGCGCGTACCACCAGATGCCGTGGTTCCCGATATAGGAGACATCCACCACAAGATTCGGGACGATCTCGCGCTGCACGCCGATGCTCCATTGATACTGGCGAGCCGGGCGCCCCGCGTTGGGATCCATGAATACCACTGCCGTTCCCGAAGGCGTCCCCGTCGGATTAAACTGACTCGGATTCAGGTTTGGCCAGGGCGCCGGGTAATACGCGGAAGAGATGCCCTGAGATAGTGTGGTAACCGCGGTCCCGATGCTGGGAGCGTTAACGGCATTGCGAGGAGCCGGCCAGACCGCTGGCGGCGTTGTTATTGCTTTCGGTGTTCGAATAAACGATCCCGAATCCCATCCGGAGCACGGTTTTGGAATCGATTGAATAAGCGCCTCCGACTCGGGGTCCGAATCCCCATGGATAGTTCTTGGCGAGGTTGCAGTTGCAGTGTCCCGGGCCACTGCCGTCGAACTCGACGGCGCCGAGAATGCCGCCCAGCGCGGGGTTGGGCGTTGTAGGCGAGAAGAACGGCTCGCGGCCATAACCGTCCTTCAGGTAGGTCGCGTAATCGTAACGGAGACCGTAATCGAGGGTGAACTTACGAGTTACTTTCCACGAGTCCTGGATGTAAGCGCCGAAGACCTTCTTGCCGAGACGCGGATAGACGGGATTGGCGATGCTGATGTTGTTGACCAGACCGAGCAGGAAACTTGCATAAGCGAAACCCGGCGGGGTCGCCTGGTTGACGGTCGCTCCGGTGGGATAAGGACCAGTCTGATTCGGCGAGAAACCGTAACTTCCCGATGAATTGGCCTGGACCTGCGCAGGATAACCTTCAGTCCGGAACTCCGCGCCAAACTTGGTCGTATGATTGCCATGAACCCAGGTCAAGCTCGAGTTGAACGACGGCACCTGCGAGATGTTGTTCGCATAGGCCGCGCCGCCGAAATTCATCATGCCGCCCTGACCCGCGCAGGAACTGGTCGTGGCGCTTGCGCAAACATTTGAAAACGGCGGGAAGAACTTATTGATGATCGCGCCGTGCAGACCCAGTTCCTCGGAAGCGTTATAGTTGGGCACCTGGCCTGATTCGTTCACAGTAGGAACAAAGAAATAGTTGGCGCGGTAGCCCGCGCCGAAGTGCAGCAGGATGGTAGGTGACAGTGTGTAGTCGTAATTCAGCCGATACAGAGGCGCGTTCTGAAAGGTTCCCAGATTCGTCGCCAGCGGGTCCGGCAAACCGTCGACCTGACCGAAGGTCGCTGAAATGGGCGCCGTGGTCGAGGTGCGTTGCCAGAAGAAGGAAAGTCTCCCCTTGCTGCCAATGACCTGGTCGATTTTTACAGACGGAATCTGCGTGTGGCGCGTGGTGGGAATGTTGGGAATGAAGTTATTGATGACGGAACCGTTCATCGGCGCAGGGAAGAGGTTCTGGATATTGACGGCCACAGGATCGAACATGCTCTGCGGGATGGTGTTGTTCGGGAAGGGGTCTCGGTAGACCTGGCCGGTCGCGGAAACTTCCATCGAGTTGGGATTGAAGACTTCTCCCTGGTAGATGGATTGTCCGTTCGGTAAGGTACCGATCGGACTACCGACCATCGCAGCTGCAAAGTTGCCCTGGCGATAAGCCGCGGTGGGAACCGTCTCGAGCTGGGTGTTGATGCCCAAAGCCTCGCGATACTGCTCCCAGTTGAAGAAGAAAAATGTCTTGTCGCGGCCGTTATAGACTTTGGGAATCCAGACAGGGCCACCTACGGTGAAGCCGTAGTCGTTGCGGCGATTACGTGGGCGGGGAGTGTTGGTAAAAGGCTGATTCGCGTTCAGGTCTTCGTTCACGAAATACTCATAGGCGGAGCCGTGAAACTGGTTGGTGCCCGATTTCATTGTGAGGTTGAACATGCCGCCGCCAACCTGGCCATATTCCGCTGCATAGTTACTCGTCTGGATGGCGATCTCCTGGATGGCATCCACGCTGGGCTGGGTTTGCGCGGCGACGCCGGGCGTTCCCGTGTTGGATGCGTCCTGGCCCTCGATCCGGAACGACTGGGTGTTATCCGGAGCCCCATTCACGCGCACTTCCGAGTTCGCGATAAAGAAGGTGCCCGGGATCAGGTTCACCATAGCGTTCGGATTCCGGATGCCCGAACTACCTGCTTGACTGGCGCCAATGCCGAGGATCGGAAGGGCATCCAGCGTATCGGAGTGGATATCGTGACGTACGTCACCCGTCTCCGTATTGAGCAGAGACGCCGCGGCGCTGACGGTAACCGACTCCGTGGACGCGCCTACTTCGAGGGTGATATCGACCCGGAGAACCTGCGCGACCTCGATGGTCAGACCAGTGCGTGTGTAGACCTTGAATCCTGGGGCTGTCACGGAAATCTGGTAAGAGCCGACCGGAAGCTGGGAAATGGTGTAGTTCCCTGTACTCGAAGTGGCCCCATCGTAGACGATGCCGGTTCCGGCGTTCTTTGCCCGGACTGGTACGTTCGGAATCACCGCTCCCGTCGAATCGGAAACCGTTCCTGTCATGGTGCCGCGGTCGCTTTGAGCGAACAACGCGGTACAACACAAAAGTAGTCCTGATAAAATTCCTGATTTATTCACGAAATTCCTCTGTTGTCCTCTAACCAAAGCGTGCTGCAGGCGGGTGCAATCCGCCGTTGGCGGCGCACTCGTGACTATCAAAATACTTGCAAGGAACCATATAAGAATTTGATGTGAGAGTCAAGCCCCTCTGTCGTTACCAGGTGAAATGCCCGGTCCAATTCACCGGTTGAGCGTCGAGCTGATCAAATGCTGACGCGGACTGAAGCGCCGCTCAGAACATGAATTTCATTGCGAGCTGCATGATTCTCGGGTCCGCCGCGGTCAGGATTTTGCCGAAGCTCGCACTGCTCAGGATGGCGGTCGGATTGTTCGCATTGAGGCGGTTCAGAACATTGAACGCTTCCGCGCGAAATTCAAGCTTCTGGCGCTCTCTGATGGCGAATATTCTGGAAAGCGCCACATCCACGCCCAGCAGGCCCGGTCCCTCGAATTGATTGATACCCAGATTGCCGTAGCTGCCCGCGGTCGGCGATGCGAACGCCGCCGGGCTGAGCCAGCCATTGACGCTCTGCGAAGCCGGAATCGGATTGCCGACCAGGTTCGGACGCTGGTTCGACTGTCCCGTTAAGGCGTTGTCCACACCGGTGGTGACGTTGATGAAGCTCCCGGATTGTGCGCTCACGATGGCCGAGGCCTGCCAGCCACCGGCCAAAAGGTTCAGCCACCGCTCCGAAAACCGGGGTGTTTGTCCGACTGCGGAAAGATTGAGTACGTGCCGCCTGTCGGAAGGAGCGCAGTTGCCGTAGTCCTGCTGCCGATTCGCGGGATTCATGTAGTTCGCAGTCGTGCCAAGAACGCTGTCTACGGGCACGCTGAGGCAATGGGACCAGGTATAGTTCGCCAGCAGCGTGACCCCGTGCGCCATGCGGCGCTGGAGGGAGGCCAGCAGCCCGTTGTAGCTGCCCACGCCGCCATCGTCAAGCTGGTAAATTCCTCCCGAATAAAACGGACCCTGAGTCGGATTCTCGAGAGTCAGAAGGCGGCGCGCGGCCGTGTTGCCAATCGTTGAATTGCCGGGAATATAAATCGCCGGATTCAACTGGTCGGATGTCCACAAATGCACCGTCCGGTTTCCCATATAGCTGGCCGACACCAGCCAGTCGGCGCCGAGTTGCCTCTGAACGCTGATATTCCATTGCTCGAGGTAAGTAGGCTTGACGTGAAGAGGCATGTTCACATAGGTGGCGCCCGACGGAAATATCGCGTTCGCCCCCAGCTGTGTCGGGAATATGTTGCCGCTCGGAGTACCCAGCCATGGGTTATCGAACAGGCCCTTCGGGCTGGTGATCGTGATCGTATCGCCCCAGGGTGGATTCAGACTGAACTGGTAATCGAATAACGAGGGAGGCAGATCGTAAAAGATCCCATAGGATGACCGTATTGTCATTCGTCCGTTGCCGTTCGGATCCCAAACCAGCCCGAAGCGCGGAGCGAAATCCGCGATCTTGTCCGAAGTCGGAGCCTTTCCGGGAAACCCTTTATCGCCTGGGAAAATGACGCCGGCGGGGGCCTGCGGATACGTGGCGCTGTGCGCGCCCGCGGCAAACAACGCCGGATCGAAGTGACTCACATAGCCATAGGCGGTCTGGGTCGCAAAGAATGGCTCCCAACGCACGCCCGCATTGATCGAAAGCCGCGAGGTGACGCGCCAGGAATCCTGCAGATACGTCCCTACATAATTCTGCCGCGCATAGGAAACGCCCGCGTTCGCCTGTTGGAACGTGCTCAGATTCCCCAGCAGAACGTCGCCTAATACCAGCCCGGTGGCCTGACCGTTGAACGTGAAATTTCCGAACGTGGCCAGGTTGATGACGACGTTTTCGACGGGCTTGATCCAGTTCACGCCGAACTGAATCTGATGCGCTCCGCGAATAAGGCTGATGTCTTCGGCTACCTGAGTCGTCGTCGTGAAAACATGTCCAGGAGGCGCTGCATTCGATCCGGCGTTGAATTCTCCGGTGGCCGAGATCACCACGAAATCAGGCACCAGTGGAGTCATATTCACTCCGAGGTCCGCGGCGTCGAAGAACGGGGGCGACCCCTTCTGGATGGCTCCCCTGTTCAGCGAAGCCCGAAAGGAACTTATCGTATTCGCGTTGAAAAGATAGGTGTCGCTGAGAACGAAGAATTGCATGTTGGCATTCACGAACGGCGCCGTGATCGTCAGGGGATCATTGTTGTTGTACGTCGAATCCTGTTCCAGGTTGGCGATATAGTAGCGGGCGAACAAAGTGTGCTTATCGCTGAGCTGGTAGTCGACTCGCCCCAGTCCCAAATGCTCCTCACTATTGCTTACCGTGCCGAAGCGCACGAGGCCGCACTGGTTAATTGGCGCTGGCAGACGTTTGACGAGGTTGAGAGCGGCCGGGCTGAACCGCGAGGGTGAAATGGTGTTGTTCACGAAGGGCGCGTTCAAAGTGATTTGCCGGCCGTTGTTGCAGGTGGGTGACGTGATGGCGGTGAAATCGCCGGTGAGCATCGTCGGCGTCGGCACGAACGCCGTTCCGTTCGTAGGGTCGGAGCGCTGAATCGTGCCTTGATAGCCCAGGAAGAAGAACAGCTTGTTCTTCCGGATCGGTCCGCCCAGAGTGCCGCCGAATTGATTCCGTTTCAAAGTATCCCGTGAAACGGCGAAGAAATTCCTGGCGTTCAGATCTCCGTTGCGGAGAAATTCAAACGCATCGCCGTGGAAGTCGTTAGTGCCGGATTTGGTCACCGCGTTGACCGCCGCCGCGGCGTGATACCCATACTGGGCGGGCAACGCACTGGTTTCGACTTTAAACTCCTGCAGCGCATCGGGGAACGGAATCGGCTGGTTCAGATTGTTGAAAGGATCATTGTGATTGGCGCCATCCAGAAGGTAGGTGATTGAGCTCGACAAGCCGCCGGCCACGGAAATCGTCACGGTGGGGTAATTCTTATTTGAGTTCAGACCGGCTTCGGCGGTGGTGGCAGCCCCGGCCACAAAGATGAGCTGGGTCGCGTTCCTGCCGTTGAGAGGTAATTCGACGACGCGCTGCTGATCCACAACCTGCCCGACCCCGCTGCTATGCGTCTCCACCATGCCGGCGTCTGCCTGTACCTGGATTTCCTGCGTCACGGAACCGAGAGTCAGCGTCGCGTCGATTACGGGGTTGCTGTCGACTTGCAGCACGATTCCCGTCTGCACAAAAGTAGTGAAGCCGTCTTTGGCTATGGTGAGCCGGTAAGCGCCGACCGGCAAGGTGGGAATGATAAACGAGCCGTCCGAACCGGTCTCGACGTTTCTACTCAGTCCCGTTGCGGTCTGAACTACGGTAACCCTGGCACCCGGAACTACGGCGCCGCCCGCGTCGCGAACGGCGCCGGTGATTTGAGACACGCCCGATTGTCCGAGAAGACTTACCGCTGTGAGGGCAAAAACAAAACCGAGGCGGACCAGAAGCTTGCGATTGAGGAGCATGCCGTCTTCTCTCCGACAGTGAGTTAAATAAAAGCCAAACGATGGCTAGCGCGGACTATATAACCAGGGCGGACCCATTGTCAACTCCGTTTTGAGCTGCCCGGCAGCCTCTCCCGCAGTCGTGTAAACTGAGCGGGCAGCCGATGCCGAGGAATCAATCTATCAAAACAGGTCCTTTGAAGGAGAGCGAAGTGAAAGAAGCGGAGCGCATTGTGTGTCTGGCTTTTGGAACTTTTCTGGGCCTGGCCAATCCGCTCGAGTTTATGGGCGATCGTAAGCTCATGGAGCCTCGCTGGCGCGCGACTAACGTCAAGGTGGTTGCGGCGCGCGATAACGGCCGTCTGATTGGATCGAACGTCGTAACCCGGTGGGGATCCTTTGGGTTTTTTGGCCCCCTGACGGTCTTGCCGGAATACTGGGATCGCGGCGTGGCGCAGCGGCTGCTCGAATCGACCATGACGATTTTCGACAAATGGGGCGTTCGGCATACCGGGCTCTTTACCTTTCCAAACAGCGCCAAACACATCGGCTTGTACCATAAGTTTGGCTATTGGCCGCGCTATCTCACCGCCTGTATGACGCACACGCCGAATGCTGCCGGAGCCAAAACTCCCGTGCTGCTATCAGGCTTGAAAAGGCCGGAAAAGGACCTGGCCATTCAGGCCTGCGCAAGGCTCACTAACAAGATCGACAAAGGCCTTGATCTTACCGGGGAGATTCAATCCGTACTCAAACAGCACACCGGTGATGTGGTGCTGACTTACACACGCGGCGTTCTCGATGCTTTCGCGGTTTGCATGAACGGACCTGGTTCGGAGGGCGGCGCGAAGACTTGTTACATCAAGTTCGGCGCGGCGCGAAGCGGCGCCGGCGCGGGTGAGCGTTTCGACAAGCTGCTTGACGCCTGCGACGAGTTCGCGGCGTCGCGCGGAGCTTCGATCGAAGCCGGGGTGAACATGGCTCGCGAGGATGCCTGGAGAAGAATGCGCGCTCATGGATATCGAGTAACGATGCAGGGCGTAGCCATGCATCGTCCGCATGTGGAAGGGTTCAACCGGCCCGACGCTTATGTGATTGACGACTGGCGCTGATATACTCGCTTGTTTCCAGGAGGTTCGCGTAGTGCTTAAGGTCGGATGGTTTGCGATCGCCTTATTGGCGGCGGGAATTGCTGAGGCGCAGGTGCCGCCGGATATTGCGAAAGAACTGGTCGAGATCGGCCGCGGAGTGTGCGTACCGGAGACGGCGAAGATCTACCGTCCACTTCATTCCAATCCACCTTACACGGGCGTTGCGATTTCGCGCGATCTCTCGTTCGGACCCGATCCGAAGAATGTGCTGGACGTCTTCGCGCCTGAGAAGGGCGGTTCGCACCCTGTGCTGGTTTATGTATCGGGAGGAGCGGGAAACAAGTTGCAGGGCGGCCCGAACGGCGATGTATTTTACGACAACATCATGCTTTGGGCGGTGAAAAACGGGATGGTTGGCGTTAATATGCAGCGCCGCCCGGGCGAGGCGTGGGACGACCCCGCAAAAGACGTCGGCAAAGTGGTGGACTGGGTCCACTCGAATATTGCCCATTACAAGGGGAATCCGGGGCGGGTTTTCCTTTGGGCGCAGTCCGCGGGAAACGTGCCGACGGCGAATTATATCGGGCACCCTGAGTTTTATGGTCCCAATGGGGTTGGGGTTAAGGGAGTGATTTTCATGTCTCCTGCCACGTTTGATATTTTGCCGGCGACGCCGCCCCCAGCGGGTGGTTTCGGTCCTTGTGGCCAGCCGGGCGGAGCGGCCCCGGCTGCGGCAACGCCTCCGGCAGGCAGCGGACGAGGGCGCGGGGCAGGAGGGGGACGTGGCCGGGCGCAGGTGGATCCAGCGACTCAGCTTGCGCGATCCGATCTGCCGGGCCTGATCAAAGCGAAGATCCCGTTCTTAATTACCGTCGCTGAGCTCGATCCCCCGAGTATTGTGGCGTTTGTCGGAACTTTGAAGGATGAGCTCTGCAAGGCTAATAAATGCCCTACATTCATGACCTTCAAGGACCACAGCCATATTTCAGAGGTGATGTCACCCGATACGGCCGATACGAGCGTAACCGCTCCCATCCTTAAGTGGATCAAGAGTGTGAAGTAAGAGCTTCGTTGGTCAAGGTCAGAGCGGGATCGGGTAGCAGGCCCATTTGCCGGTAGATCGGACGCATGACCGCCCTGATCTTTGGCAACTCCAGCGTGTACCAGATTGAACCGGCGATACAGACCGCGCCCGTGGCGATAACGGTATGAGGCGCTCCTATGCGATGAGCGAGCGCGCCCGCCAGCAGACTGCCGAACGGCGCGGTTCCGAAAAAGGCCATCATGTAATAGCCCATCACGCGGGCTCGTTTGTCTTCGGGAACCAGTGTCTGGATAATCGTGTTACTCACGGATGCGGTCTGGATCATACCGAAACCTACTAAGACCATGACAATGAGCGAGAGCCATAAGGTATGCGACAGACCGAAGAGAATGAGTGCGCTGCCGAAAATTGCAGACGCAATCTGAATCATTCGAGTCAGGCCGACGACCGATTTGCGTATCGCGAGCGAAAGCGCCGAGATGAGCGCGCCGACACCTGAGGCCGTTGTCAGCCAGCCGAGAGTATAAGCGCCGCCGTGCAGGATCCGGCCGGCAAAGATTGGAAGCAGGACAGAGTAGGGATAACCCATAAGGCTGACCAGGGCGAAGATCAGCAGGATGGTGCGAACGGGGCGGAAGGTACTGACATAATCCCAACCCTCCCGCATCTGTTCGAGCATGGTGCTCGCTTTGCGCTGGATATTCAGAGGTTCGATGCGCATCAGCAGCAGCGACGTGATTACGGCGAAGTAGCTGACGCCGTCGATCAGAAAACACCAGCCTTCACCGACGACCCCGATCACTACACCCGCGATGGCCGGGCCGATCAGCCTGGCCCCGTTGGCCATGGAAGAGTTGATTGCGATGGCGTTGCCGAGATCGCTCCGATCTTCAACCATCTGGACGAGAAAGGCCTGGCGGCCTGGCATGTCGAACGCGTTAATCAGGCCCTGCAAGGCAGTGAGAGCGATGATTTCCGTGAGCGTGATGACATGCGCCAGAGTGAGTGCGGCCAGGGCAAGCGACTGGACGGAGGCGGCGGCTTGAGTCCATACAAGCAGCTTGCGGCGATCGAGGCGCTCGATCAAAACACCGGTGAATGGCGCAAGGAGAAAGGTTATGATCTGCCCGGCGAAGCCGACAACGCCGAGGAGCAGCGCCGAACCAGTCAGGCGATAGACGAGCCAGCTTGTCGCAAGGCGCGTCATCCAGGTGCCGATGACGGAGATGCTTTGCCCGAAGAAGAACAGCTTGAAGTTGCGGTGCCGCAGCGCTCTCCAGGCGTGCGAGATCGAACTCACAGAGCGCGAAGTCACTGGGTGTCTGGCATCTCCTCTAAGAGCTTGAGCACGTCGCTGGTGGCGGCCGTTTCACCGAGGCGCGGCAAGATCTTTTCGATGCTGTTGCGGTGCGCGTCGGGGTTCAGATCGGTCATGGCATCGAGAACGAGGGTTACGTTGTAGCCGAGATCATATGCGTTGCGCGCGGTCGATTCGACTCCGATACTTGTGGCGACGCCGGTGAGCACGATCTGGGTTACGCCCTCCGCGCGCAAGTAATCGTCGAGAGAGGTGCCAAAGAAAGCTCCCCAGCGTTCTTTGCTGATTTTGTGATGACCGGGTATCGCTTCCAGTTCGGGAACGAGATCGGTCCAGTCCGGGGGGAAGGAAAACGTGCGGGGTCCGGCGTCGGTTCGGCCGGGCGCGGTTCCCGTTGCGTTTACCAGGACAACCGGGAGGCCGCGTTGGCGGAAGGCTTTCGCGAGTTGGGCGGTGCGGTTGACGATTTCGGCGAACGGGTGGACGGCCGGCAGTGCGGCGATGCCCTTTTGCAGGTCGATTACGACCAGGGCGGATGTGGGGTCGAGTTGGGTGAGTGGCATGTTCAGGATTCGGTGAGCCGGCGGATTATTTCGCCGGCGGCAAACAAGGTTTCGCGTTCGGGCTCGTCGAGTTGGGCGATCGCCTGGGCAACCCACGTGCGTTTTGCATCGCGGGCGCTCTTTCGCACAGCGGCGCCTTCAGGGGTCAGTTCGATGTAGACCTGGCGGCCATCTGTCGGATGCGGTTTGCGTTCGAGGAAGCCCATTTCCTCAAGCGCTGCAATGGTAGTTCTCATCGACTGCGGCTTCATGGCTTCCGCGCGGGCGAGGTCCGCTGTGGTAGCAGGGCCGCTCTTGTCGAGACGCGCCATGACGGCGGATTCGGTCAGGGAGAGCTCGTGCGAGGCGGCAGCCGCGCGCGCGCGACGAACGAGAAGGCCGATCGCCTGAAGGAAATCCGCTACGGCGACATCGAGGGGTTTGCGCGGCACGGTAATTTCATTATAGGCATACTAGCAGTTAGACTTGCAAGTTTAACTGTCGATAAATGTGCGGCCCGGAAGCTTTGTCGGGTGTTATGTTCAAGAACGTGAACAGGCTATTCGTATTTACGATTGCATGGCTGATCGCCGCTCCGCCATGGAACGCTCGGGCGGAGGACAAATCATGCCCGGCCATCGAAAACGGATCCGCGGAGGACGCGGTTACCTGGCTTCGCGGCGAGCGTGAGCATCTGTGCGACACCTGCATTAAGGCGGCAATCAACAAGTTGGGAAAACCCGGTTACCTGCCGGCCACAGAGGTACTTACCATGTACCTCGATTACCGGGATCCCGAGACGGTAGATCCTCCTGACGGACCCTTTCCCAGAAGGCAATGGGGAACGGAGTACCCCGCCGCTCGTTCTCTCTTCTTCATCGGCACACCTGCGGTTGAGGGCTTGCTGCGGGTGATCGGGGCGTCGTCGACAAGCGATTTAGCTCGGGCAATTGCAATCGACACGTTGATGATGATTTATCGAAAGGATACATCTAAAGCTGTTGCCGCCTTACGGCGGGCCAGCGACATGGCCCGCGATACTCCGAGTTCGACTCGGCTGTATGATGTGGCGGTCTGGGTTGCGAACCGATGCATTACTCAAGAGAAAGATGCGTGCGAGAGAGCGCTGGAACAGGAACAAAAGCAGGTTGACAGGAGTCTTAAGTAAACGTGAACGTTTACAGGAAAGTCTTACTGCAAGCGGGCGTTGTATTTTTCTCGGTCGTTATCGGCTGCGCCGGCGCTCTTTGCTGCAAGCCGCTGGAACAGAGTAGCCCCGCCGATCTGGTCAACTTTCTTGAGAGAGAGCGGGCGGGTCTGCAAGCGGAATGTATTAACTTCGCGATTAACTCGCTCGGCGACCGGTACTACGGGCCGGCTACGGATGTGCTGATTTCATATCTCGACTTCAAGGATGAACGGCAGGAGGAACTTCCTGTCAGTCACCTCCTCTGGAAGCCGGAGTATCCGGCAGCGCAGGCACTGGTTAATATTGGCGTGCCTGCGACAGGCAACCTCATTCGCGCGCTTGGTGATACGGGTTCATCGGATCTGTTACGCACTAATGCCGAAGAGGTGTTGCTTATGATTTACCGTTACAATCCGCCCCGGGCGATCACCCTGTTGCGTGCCAGCAGCAGGTCGGCGCCCAATGCGGTAACCGCTGCTCGTTTGTTCGAATCGGCGATCGAAGTGTCCCGGATGTGCGGTCTCGATGAGATCAGGGCGGCTTGCGACGCAGCGCTGAATTAGATTCGCTCCCCTGAAGACGCGGTTCGGACGGCTGAAGAACAAAGGCGACAGAAGATCGCCGGTATTACCGGTTTCCAGGGCCATGGGGACTCCGTTAAGACACGGCTCGTATAAGCACCGGCGACAAAAGATCGCCGGCGCTACCGGCGGTGACGTAAAGTTCCGCGCCGAGCGGAAGCTCGGCGGCAGCGCGGAAGCGCTGGCCCCACACGGCTCGAGAGCTGATTTACGCGCTCTAATTACTCAAACCCAGACGCACGGCGCCTCCGAGCAATGCCCGCCAGTTGGCCAGCCGCGTCAGCACTCGGCGGGCGCGGCGGGAAGGTTGACTGTTTCGCGCGGCCGTTCTCATGAGCGTGAAGTGTTCGACCGTGCCGATGGCCGCGATCAGGGCGAACAGAACTAAAAGACGGCGCATAAGGGTGTTACGATTTCTCCCGTTTGAGGTCGGCGAGAAGGCGCTCGATATCATCCTGCTTTTCGAGCGCCTGGAACTGATCGTCCACGTTCTCGCCCAGCAACTCCGCGCGGGCGTTACTCAGCGCCTCGGCGCGGCTCACCTTGTAGTTCATGCGGTCCCACGCGGTTGAGGCCGAGTTTGCGTCGACGTTCAGATGCGCTTCCGCCGCTTTGCCCATCGCGCGGGCGCGGTGGTGCTTCGCGATCAGAACATCGCTTTTCGCGCGGGCGTCGGCCAGCTTTCCTTCGAGTTTGTGCAGCGCAGTCTTGAGGTTTTCGACCTGAACCTTTTGATCGTTCATCTGCTCGTTGAAGGCTTCCGACCGCTTTTGCGCGTCGATCGATCGTTCGAGCGCGGCGCGCGCGAGCTGGTCGTTCTGTTTCGAAACGGCCAACTCCGCCTTGCGGACGTAGTCTTCGCGCTCGTGACTCGCCTCGTCGCGTTTCTTCCGGAGAAGATGCAGATCGGCAATGCTGATCGCCACCTGGGTCTTGACCTGGATGAGTTGATTCTCCATGTCGAGAATGATTTGTTTGACCATCTTTTCGGGGTCTTCGGCCCGGTCAATCAGGTCGTTCAGATTGGCGCGCAGGAGCGTGCCGACTCTTTCCAACAGTGCCATGATTTACTCCTTATGCCTGGGCGTTTTATGACTGTGAAGCGGCTTTCGATTTCGGCCCCTCGCCATCGGGGCGCGGCGTGCTGTCTCCGATGGTTTTGACCTTTGAGAACAACTCGGACATCTGCATGCCCGAGAGAGTCTCGAACAGCGCGGGGATCTGCGCTGCCATCTTCGTCAGATCGCCCGTTATTTTGTTCATGCCTGCGGTATCGCCTCCGGTGGAAACGATGGTGATCTTGTCTACGTTCTGCAGGGGCGCGGCCAGGGCCTTCACGATCTCCGGCATGCTGGAGATCAGTTTGTCGACGACAGCGGCCTGGTTGTATTCCTGATAAGCCTCGGCCTTGACATTCATCGCCCTTGCTTCGGCCTCGCCTTTCTTGAAGGTGATCTCTGCTTCGGCTTCGCCCTGCGCGCGGATGGCGGATGCACGGCCTTCGGCTTCGAAGATCAGCCGCTGCCTTTCGGCCGAAGCCAGCGTTTCGATGCGGCGGCGCTCCATTTCGGCGCTCTTCAGGACGGTCGCGGTGAGTTCGCGGTCGCGGCGCTGAATTTCGGCGTCCTGCACCAGGATCTCGTGCTCCTTTTCGATCTGGTGGATTTTGACCTGTTCGGCGATGACCTGCTGCTGCATGACATTGGTCTGGATCTCGTACGACTTGTCGGCCTGCGCCTGCTGGCGTTTCACCGTTTCGAGATACTCGGCCTTCTTGATTTCAAGGTCGCGCTGCGCCTCTGCCTGTTTCGCCTGGGAGAGCGTTTCGGCGAGCACGCGCTCCTGATCGGCCTGCGCACGGGCGATGGCGGCTTCACGCTGCGCCTGCGCGCGGCGAATGGCGGTATCACGCTCGGCTTCGGCTGCGGCCACGTCGGCATCGCGCTGGATGCGGGCGATGTCGGGACGGCCCATGTTGGCGATGTATTCGTTCTTGTCGCGAACTTCCTTGATGGTGAAAGAAATGACTTCGAGGCCCATCTTGTTCATGTCGCCGGCGCACGTGGTTCGCATGCGGTCGCCCACCATTTCGGGTTCTTTCACGATCTGCTCGACGGTCAACTGGCCGATGATGCCGCGCAGATGGCCTTCCATGACGAGGCGGATGAGCGCTTCGCGGTTCTGATCGGTCTTGGTGAGGAACTGTTCGGCCGCGGTCTGAATGGATTCGGGGTCGGACTTGACCTTGATCTGGGCGACGGCTTCGACGGTTACGGCAACGCCCTGCATGGTGTAGAGATCCTGCTGCGGCGCGACATCGAACGACATGAGTTCGAGCGACAGCTCACGGGCGTTTTCCAGCATCGGCAGGACTACCGTGCCGCGGCCCTTGATAACTCGGGGACCGCGAAAGCCGTAGACGATCAGGGCCTGATGCGGGCCCGCTTTACGGAACAGCCGGGCAAATACGCCGAGCAGAAAGATCAGGGCGAGAGCCATCATCGCGCCGACGATAAAAAGCTGAGATTGAAACATACGAAACGCGCTCCTTCTTTTCCCGAAACCGGCGACGAGATCGCCGGTGTTACCTTTTCCCGAAACCGGCGACAAGATCGCCGGTGTTACGGAGGCCCTTCAGGCCGTTAACTCTTCCCACTCCCGCACGTACGCGATGCCGTTTTCGTAGCGGGTCACAACAACTTCTTTGCCTGCCGGGATCGAACTGCCACTCTCACTACGAATGGGAACTGCCGCCCGCCGGCCCTGCTGCACAAAGATCATTTCTCCGGTGCCGCTGGGCCGCACAGCGCACGACACTGTTCCAAGAGCTCCGATAATCCGGTAGTCGGCGGGATCGAGCGGACGATCCCCCGGCGCGAGGACTTTGGCGGCGAAGAGGAAGACGATCGCTGCGCCGATCAGTCCGACCCCTATCGCGGCGACAAGGATTAGTGCCAGATCAAAGCGTCCCCAGTTCGAGAGGATGTAGCCGGCGCCTCCGAACCACGTCAGAAAGGCGGCGATAGTCCCGAAGTTGAATTTGCCCAGGCCGTTCGCGTGCCCCGCGCCGGCGTGGTGCACATGAAAATGGAGGTGCGCGGAGCCTGCGAGAAACGCGATGAGACTCAGGGCGAATCCGAAAGCGAAGCATCCGAGGAAAAACTGTTCCCAGGTCATAAATTCTCCTTGCGCGCGGGAGCCCCGGCGCCGAGGACGTCAAAGAGCCGGTCCGCCAGGCCCGGGTTTTCGAGGATCAGCTGAATCAGACGCAGGCAGCGGCGGGAATCGGGATGTTTTGCGACACAGAGCAGCGACTCGCGCAGATCGTGGTCGTTGCGGAACCGCTCCGCGCCTTCGATAAGCCAGAGGTCGAGCTTGTCTTCGACCGCGCCCAACTCGGAAATAAGTTCGGTTGAATAACCCTCGGGGTCGTCCACCAGGTATCCGGGATGGACCTTGAAGAACTTCGCCAGCACCAGACGGGTGGTGTTTGTCAGGTGCGGGCGCGCGCCGCTTTCGATTTGTGAAAGATACGACTGGGAAATCGAATCCTTCAGGTCCTTTTTTATCGCCCGGACCACTTCCTGCTGGGTCATGGCCCGGTCAAAACCCCGAAGTGCGCCCTCGACTTCCCGGAGGTAGCGGATCTTCTCGCCTAAGTTCATATCGCTATCTGTAATAGATAATATTGCAATATGTGATTTCAGTCAAGAACTATTTTTGGCCCTCGTCGTGCCAACATGGACCAACGGTAAAATCAATGTCCACTCGATACAACGACGGATCCCATTACGAGAATCACCAGCGCGCCGCCGAACTGCAGGATTACCCGGCGCACGCTCATCGCACAGGCGAAGAACATGGAAAACAGGATCATCTGACGCCGCGCGAGCTTTCCCGGCTCGAGCAGGAGCATTCAGGCGCCGGTCCTCAGGAGTCGGATAAGCCCACAACCGGACACGGAATGACGGCGTTTGGCCATGCCGAAATTGCCGACCTGGCTCATTCGATCTGGGAAGCGAAAGGCCGCCCCGACGGATCGGCGGAGGAAGACTGGCTTCAGGCTGTGGAGGAACTTCGGTCGCGAAATATGGGGCGATGACCTGAGTTTCTCCGCCAGGCTTTTCTCCGCCAGGGCCTGGCGTATCAGACACTGAATCGATGGGGATGCAACCGGCATATCCGGCAGCCAGAGCGGCGGCGATGAGAGTGCGGCCTCACTACGTGGCTCACCTCGGGGACGACAGCGAGCTTGTTCCGGATGCCGGCACCATCGAAGCGATCATCAATGTCGCCTTCTGGGCCAGCCTCAGGAGGGAGGAACTCTATACACCCAAGGTTTCGCTTGCGTTCGCTTCACCTTCACAGGTGGATCTTCCGATTATCTTTGAGCGGCCGATTCCGCTGGCATCGCAGCCTTTGACGCGCCTCGGACCCGCGGTCGAACGGCCCGGGATTCATTTGTGCGTGTCACGGCGGGACGGCGATCTGCTGGTCTGGGGCGCGAGCCGCAACCTGCCGGAGTTCTGCTTTGTGCTTGAGGTGATTGCGCCGGGATTGCTGGTGGTGAAGCGGAGCCGCGGCGACGAATCGAGCAAGTTCGTCAATGTTGCAGTGCTGCAGGGCGATGAGATCAAGGTGATCGATCAACATGCCGCCGCCGTTCCGGATTGTCCGAACCTGCTTACGTCGCTGCTCGGGCTGCAGCCGGAGGATGATTCTCCCGAGATGGACACCGTTTTGATCCAGCTCGCCGTCTCGATGCGGGCGCATGGACGCGGCGGGCTATTGCTTGTGGTGCCGGCGGCCACGCAATCATGGCAGGAGTCGGTGCTGCAACCGATTCTTTATTCCGTCGGTCCGCCGTTTTCGGGTCTGGTGGACCTGATGCGCGAGGATGTCGGCGAAAGGCCGAAGCGGCGCTGGCAGGAAGCATTGCGCAGGGTCGTCGACGTCGTCGGCGGGCTGACAGCGGTGGATGGCGCAACGATCATTACGGATCAATACGAGCTGCTCGCGTTTGGCGCCAAGATTGTGCGGCGGCCGGCCTGGGGGCAAGTGAGTGCGGTGGTCGTGACGGAACCGATCGAAGGTACGGCCGCAATCACCGCGGAGCCGGGGCAACTGGGAGGCACGCGACATCTTTCGGCTGCCCAGTTCGCGCACGATCAGCGGGATGCGCTGGCGCTGGTGGCTTCGCAGGATGGGCGGTTTACGGTATTCGGTTGGTCTCCGTGTGAGGAGATGGTCTATGCAAACCGGATTGAGACTCTGCTGCTTTAAGGGCGGCGAAGTCTTCTTTCAGGTGAACCCCGGAGAGTTTGCGGCGGCGGGATTCCGTCATCAGGAATAACAGTTTGGCTGCGGCTGCGGGATAGGTTAAGCCTTCCTGCCGTATGTTTGAGATGCAGTTGCGGTCCGCGTCGGTGCGGCCGGGATGTGGGTTCCAGGTGAGATAGATTCCGAGGCTGTCGGTGGAGCTGAGGCCGGGGCGTTCGCCGATCAGTACGATTGACAGCGCGGATCCGAGGCACTCGCCGATTTCGTCGCCTATGGCCACCCGGCTCTGTTCGGCGATTACGATTGGGGCGAGATTCCAGTCGTGGGGGGGCAGCAGGCGGAGAGTTGCTTCGAGCAGATTGGGCGCGTGGCGTTGGACTGCGAGAGCGGAGAGGCCGTCCGCGATTATGAAGACTGCGTCGTGTTGAGTGGTGTTGAAGACGCGGCTGGCAGGATCACCGGCGCTGACGTAAAGCTCCGCGCCGAGCGGAAGCTCGGCGGCAGGGCGGAAGCCCTGGCCCCACGGCTTCAGGAGATCGCGGGATTCGGGGTTTAAGTTGCGGCCCAGATCGGGGCGGCGGAGGTATGTGGCTCGGTCCGGAACGGCGCTTCGGACGAGGAGGAGATCGCGACCGAGGTGCTTGAGGTCCAGCGCCAGCTGCCGGGTGTCCAGCGCTGAGTGCACCGCCTCCCTGGCGCGGGCGTGAGCGAGTTGAAGCTTGAGGAGTTCGCTTGTCGGCAAGCTATTTCCGGCACGCGCGAGCCCCACGCGGGCGGACGTGAAGTCGCGCAGGCGCGGGATACTCATTGGGCGAGCAACGCCAGAGCGCCGGGCAATTCCGCTTTTCGGCTTTGCATCCAGGCTTCGAATTCGGGTGCCGGTTTGAGGTTGAGGATTCGGCGAAGATACAGGGCATCATGGAATGAGGTGCTCTGGTAGTTCAGCATGATGTCGTCTCCGCCGGGCACACCCATAATGTAATTCACGCCGGCCGCGCCCAGCAGAGTCTGGGTCGCATCCGTGTCGTCCGCATCCGCTTGCGCGTGGTTGGTGTAGCAGACGTCGCATCCCATCGGCAGGCCCAGTAGCTTCCCGCAGAAGTGATCTTCCAGAGCGGCGCGCAGAATTTGCTTGCCGTCATACAGATACTCGGGACCGATGAATCCCACGACGGTATTGACCAGCAGCGGATCGAAGTGGCGCGCGACCGCGTATGCCCGCGCCTCGCACGTCTGCTGATCGACGCCGCGGTGCGCCCCGGCCGAAAGGGCGCTGCCCTGGCCCGTTTCGAAATACATGACGTTATCGCCGAGAGTGCCGCGTTTCAGTTCGAGGGCCTGCTCGCGGGCCTCGCGCAGGAGAGAAAGGTCGATTCCAAAGGAACGATTTGCGCTCTCGGTGCCTGCTATCGACTGGAACACGAGATCGAGAGGCGCGCCCTGGCGCATAGCCTCCATTTGCCTGGTGACGTGGGCGAGGATGCAGGTTTGCGTGGGGATATCGAAGGTTGTCCTTATGCGGTCGAGCATGCGGGTCAGGGTTACGACCGAGGCGACGTTATCTGAAACCGGATTCACGCCTATGACGGCGTCGCCGCTGCCGTAGGTCAGGCCATCGATTACGCTTGCGGCGATGCCCACGGGATCGTCTGTCGGGTGGTTCGGCTGCAGACGGGTGGAGAGGCGGCCGGCCAGTCCGAGCGTGTTGCGGAATCGCGTGACGACGCGGATTCGGGCGGCTACGGTTACGAGATCCTGCAGGCGCATGATTTTGGAAACAGCCGCGGCCATTTCGGGGGTTATGCCTGGCGCGAGGGCGGCGAGCAGTTCCGGGTGCGCGTTGTCGCCGAGCAGCCAGTCGCGAAATTCGCCGACGCACATGGCCGCGATCGGGGCGAAGGCTTTGGAGTTATGCTCGTCGATAATCAGGCGAGTTACCTCATCATCCTCGTAAGGGACGACGGCTTCGGACAGAAATGTCGCAAGCGGTAAATCGGCGAGAGCCATCTGCGCAGCGACGCGTTCCTCGGGGCTCCGGGCGGCGAGACCCGCCAGTTCGTCGCCGGAGCGGGCGGGCGATGCCTTAGCCAGCAGGGTCTTCAGGTCTTCGAAGCGATAAACGGTCTGACCGATCGTTTGCCGCCAATGAATACCACTCATTAGTAGTGTGAGTTTAGCGGAACAGATCGGGATTGGCGAAAATCGGATTGAGTTACTGCATACTAAGACGAGGTATCGGGTGGACCCCTATGTACTCTCCCAGGACGAATTCGTGGCTTCGCCTGGACGAAGAATCGCGCGCGCGACTGCTTGACGATGCGATAAGGGACCTCGCACGGCGCTCGTTAGCCGGCGCGATGATCTACTT
Source organism: Terriglobia bacterium (assembly GCA_963845785.1). GTDB lineage: Bacteria > Acidobacteriota > Terriglobia > Bryobacterales > Bryobacteraceae > BOG-234. Next base: position 351,005 of record CAWJTK010000001.1, read on the forward strand.
CGCAAGCATCGGGGCCGTGCTCTTCGCTTCACCGATTCTGCGGGAACATCCGGTCTTCACCATTCTGGCACTGGTTTCGACTTTCATCGGGGGACTGATGCGTATCGTCGCGGCCCGGCGTTTGCTGCGAACACCGTCGCCCGAAGGATTCTGGGTGAGGACTTACGAGATCTCGGTGCTGGCGACCGCGGCTCCGTGGGGAGCCTTCTGTGCGCTGACGCTCTTTTTGTATGGGGACGCGTGGCCTTCGACTTATCTTCTGATCGCAGGAGCGTCGCTGTCGGGGGGCTCCGTGACATCGCTCGCTCCGCACCTGTGGCTGGGCACGTGGGCGCTGTTGCTGCTTGTGTTGCCGTCGGGGATCTGCGGATTTCTGCTCGGGACCGCCGGATCGAAGGTTCTGGCGATATCGGCTTGCGGATATCTGGCGTATCTGCTGGCTCAACTCCGTCTGACCTCGAAGGCCTACTGGAAGGCGGCGACCACGCCAGCCCTGGATGCTCTGCTTTCGCGGCGGGCGGCTACGCGGAGCGAGGGCAGATTTCAAACGCTCTTCGAGGATGCGCCCAGCGGAATTTATCTCGCATCGCGCGACGGAGAGCTGGAGATGGCGAATGGCGCGCTGGCCCAGATGCTTGGGTATTCCGGGGCGGACCAGGTGGCCGGGCGTAATCTGAAAACATTTTCTCCGGGCAGCAACCTCGAGCGGATGGCCGCCGCGATTGAAGGGCCGGGATCCATTACCGGCTGGGAATCGGACTGGCGCCGCAGCGATGGAACTCAGATCAGGGTGCGCGAAAGCGTACGCGCGGTGCAGAGCGGCGCGGACTCCCGGCTTTCCCTGCTTGGCATTGTCGAGGACGTCACGGAACGCTTTACCGCGGATCAGGCGCGGCGGCAACTCGTTGAAATTCTGGAGAGCACCAGCGATTTCGTGGAACGAATCGCGGCGACGGGCGAGACCTTGTATCTGAATCGCGCGGGCCGGACGCTGTTAAGCGACACGAAAAGGCAGGAAGAAAGTCCCGAGGGTGACGGGAGCGCGTATGTGGAATCCGTGTGGAATCGCGCCGGCGATGAAGAGTTAAGGCGGGATCGTCTACGGCTTGCCGACGAAGAGGGCATCTGGCAGGGAGAGTCGTGGCTGCGCGGGGCGGAGGGCAAACCGATCCCAGTCTCGCAAGTGATTATTTCGCACCGGTCGAGCGATGGATCAACGAATTCCTATTCGGTCATTTCGCGCGACATATCGGCGATGCGCGAGACGCAGAAAGCATTACGGGAAACCGGCGAGCAGCTGTTTCAGGCGCAGAGGCTGGAAAGCCTGGGCCGGCTGGCGGGCGGTATCGCACACGATTTCAATAATCTGCTGACGGTGATTATGGGGCACGCGTCCATTCTCGAACCGGCGATGGAGGACAACCGGTATCGGGAGGCGATTACCGCGATTGCCCGCGCTGCGGCCCGCGCGGCGGATCTTACGAGGCAATTGCTGGCGTTTGGACGGAAACAGGTTTTGTCTAAGGGCATCGTCGACGTAAAGGAGGTTGTCCGCGGCGCGGAAAGGCTGCTGCAAAGACTTATCGGCGGCCGCATCGACCTGAACATCAGGTTGAGCGGAGAACCGCAGACTGTGATCTCGGACGCCGCGCAACTGGAACAGGTGCTGGTCAATCTGATTCTGAACGCGCGCGACGCGATGCCACGCGGGGGTATCGCAACCATAGAAACCTCAATCGTGCCAGGCGAGATTGTGCCGGGCAGTGAAGAGCCGGAGAACGGAACATCACCAGAGGAATACGTACGGATCTCAGTTTCCGATACGGGCATCGGGATGGACGAACATACGATGACTCGCGTCTTCGAACCGTTCTTCACCACGAAAGGCTCCGGCAACGGTACCGGGTTGGGGCTGGCGACCGCGCATGGATTCATCAGGCAGAGCGGGGGCAGCATCAGCGTATCGAGCAAGCCTGGCGCGGGCAGTACCTTTGTCATTCTGCTTCCGCGATGCGCAGCCGAAGTCAAGGAAGAGCGCCGCGAAGAAGAGTTTTACGGTCCAGGCAACGAGGAGCGTGTTCTCGTGGTGGACGATGAGCCGGCGGTTCTGGGTCTGCTGCGTCAAACACTCGCCGGTCGGGGCTATCTGGTGACGGAGGCGCGAGATGCCGAGGAAGCGCTGGCGGTGGCTCTGGCTTCCGACGAGGGGTTCGATCTGCTGGTGACCGACGTTGTGATGCCGGGACTAACGGGACCGCAGCTTGCCCGGCATATGACGGAGATGTTTCCGGGTTTAGCGGTTCTGTTCATCTCCGGATATCCGGGAGAGACCCATTCGGAACGCGCCGCGTTCGGCGCGCGCGCCGGATATCTGCCGAAACCGTTCACCGCGGAAATGCTTCTGCGGTATGCGCGGCAGCAGCTTGAGCGAAGCCGGGAACGGACGCGGAATGCCGCCGAGTGAAAAGAGGCAGAAGATCGGAGTTCCCTCCCGATCCCGAATGGACTCGGGATTGACGCGAACAAGTTTTGCAGTACGCGCGGCGAGATCGAAACGGTGTCCGCGATCCTCGTCGAGGACATAGGCAGGACAGTGGCTCACGTAGAGGACTCCTTCCGCCGGCGTCGCGGCATCCGCGAGATGGATCGCGTCGCCGGACTCGACGCGGAGGTTGTCTTCGATACCCCAATCGAGAAAAGCCGCCGGCATTCCCTTTAAGCGGACCGTCTTCGCCAGATCCGGGAGGGCATCGGTCCAGAAGACGCTGAATCCGTTGTTTCTGGCGGTAACGTAGTAGTTTCGAATCAGCCATGTGTTCGAAGCGACGATCAGCAGGACGGCGCCGATAGCCAGACTGGCGAGGCGCGGGCGGAGTTCCGCAATCGCCACGGCGGTCGCGGCAACGATGAAATGGGGCGCCGGATACAGCAGGACGGTATGATGCGGTCCCGATCCGGCGTCCCGAAGCAGAAACATAAAGAGCGCCGAAACGAGCAGGGCAAGCCACGCAAAGGTCAGTGGGCGGGAGAGCGTAGAGCGCCGGAGAAACGGCAGAGCAAGGAGCGACAAGAGGAGTGCGGGTAATAAACCGCTGCCCGGGCCCAGCCGCGAGTCTTTGTACCAACCTTCAACGAGGACGGGCAGCGAGGCGCCCCGAAGCTCGAGCTTTTCGTCCGGCGCGCTTCTGAACATATAGTGCTCGAGATCGCGTCCATCCAGAGTTCGCTGAAGCATGAGTAATTTCTCGGCGGCGGGAGCCGTTTCGAGATGAGAAGCCGCGGCTATAGTGGCGCCGGAACTGCCGACGTTGAAGAAGAGCAACGGCGAGACGCCGGCGATGAATGAGGCCGCGGCGATCAGGAATTCGCGTCCGGGGATCTTCCGTAAGTTCCGGGGATAACAAACAAGGCCGGCAATCGTCATCCCCGCGAGCGGAAATATGAAAGCGGCCTTGTTCCACAGCGATAGTCCGGCGATCAGACTCGCCGCGGCGAGCCAGGCCACCTGGCCCGAAACCACCTTGCCCCAAACAACGAATCGTTGCCCAAGAGCAAGGATGGCGACCGAGGCCAGGAGAAGAAGCGCCACCGGGCCCCAGTCAAAAACGTTCGTAAGAATGAAAGAAGCGTCGGACGCGAGGAGTAGTGACGCGAGGATCGCCGCCACGGGGCCGGCAACGCGCAAGACGAGGGTCGCGAGCACCAGCAAAGTAGTCGCGCTGACCAGACAGACTGGAAGACGAACCGACCAGACGCCGGGAGACCAAAGCCTGAAGATCGGCCAGTATAGCCAGGATTTCAGCGCGCCGACGTAGTCCATCAGCATGAGCGATGGCGTGTTGCCGTGAAGGAAGGGCCTGACAAACAGCACTTCGTCCTGCTGTAAGCCGGGTAGGGGGAGAAAGATCAGCTCAACGATCAACAAAGCGGCGGCGCAACAGAGAGCGGCGGGCCAGAACCATCCGGGCGTCCGATTATCTTCGGGCATCGCCCAGTTCTTCATAGAGCCGGAGGACCTCCTGTGCGGTACGCGCCCAGCTGAAGCTCGCGGCTTGTTTGCGGCCCTTCTCAATCAGATCCTCTCGCAATTCATCGTCGAGGAGCACTTCCGAAATGCCGCGGGCGATATCGAAGACGTTATCGGGACTGACGAGCATGGCGGCGCCACCCACCACTTCGGGGAGGGAACTGACGGAAGAAGCGATTACCGGCGTTCCCGAAGCCATGGCCTCAAGCGGGGGCAGGCCGAAGCCCTCGTAGAGCGAGGGGAAAACAAATGCGACCGCCAGCTCATGAAAGATGCGGAGGGTATCGAGCGGAAGAAAGCCGAGAAAACGAACATAGTGTTCCACACGGCTGTGCATCACGGCGCGCCGGACATCGGGATGGCGCGAAATTTCGTCACCGATGATGATCAGGCGCAGGTCGCGATATTTCGGGTGATTCTCGATCCCGGTGCGTACGACAGCGAAAGCTTCGATCAGCCGGGGAATGTTTTTCTGCGGCCGGATGGAGCCGGCGTAAAGCAGAAACGGATAGCGGATCTGGTAGCGCTCGAGTATGCGCTGGCGTTCGCGTACCGCCGCGTCGGGTTCGGCATGCCCTTGCGCTGGAAGAAGGCACCGGTGGAACGACGGGTCAGGCGCGCTATAGATAAGCCGGATCCGGCTGGACGCCGCGGGTACCAGATTCATTACATCGCGCCGGGTGGCGCCGGAAACGGCGATGATTCCGTCGGCACGCTCCAGACCGCGGCGAAATCGGAACGATCGCGCAGCGTGAAGGAATCCGGACGCGTCGTCGTAAAAGAGGCTGCTGAGATCGTGGATCGTAACGGCATACGGTTTCGCAAGGAGCAGCGGGATCCTGTGAAACGGAATATGAGTGACGTCCACACGCAGATCCTTGATGAGACGCGGAAGATCGAAGTGATCCATTCGGGACGAATCCCGCCGTTCATAGGCGACCGTCTCGAACGCGGGCGGCAGATCCGCAAAAAAGGGCTGGTCTTCGGGCGGACAGATCAGCTTATAGCTATGTTCCGTCTCCGCCGCAGCCAGTGCCTGGAGCAGGTTACGAATGTAGGTGCCAACCCCGAAGTCGCGAATGCGGCGAACGTCGATTGCTATTTTCACATCGGGCGATCTTCACGCTTAAGCTTTACGACTCAGGCGGCAATCTGAAGCTTCCATGGATACAGCGGGAAGCGCTCCGTGAGCGCTTCGACGCGACCGCGAACACGAGGGATGGTTTCATCCGAAGTACCGGAAGCGATGCCCCGCAGAACTTCTGCGATCACCGCCGCCACCTCGCGCATTTCCGTTTCGCCGAAGCCGCGCGTGGTAACCGCCGGGCTGCCGAGACGGATGCCGCTCGGGTTCAACGGCGGATTGACGTCAAACGGGATTGCATTCTTGTTCACGGTAATGCGAGCGCGGTCGAGCGCTTCTTCCGCCTCCCGGCCGCGCACGCCCTTCGAGAAGACGTCAACCAGCATCAGATGGGTATCGGTGCCGCCCGAGACGATGCGGAAGCCTTCCTGACTCAGACCGCGCGCGAGGGTTGCCGCGTTTGCCAGCACCTGCTTTGAATAAGCGACGAAATCCGGCTGCAGCGCTTCGAGGAAACACACGGCCTTGGCAGCGACGACGTGCATGAGCGGGCCGCCCTGAACACCGGGGAAAACGGTCTTGTCGATCGCGGGCCCATACTTTTCTTTAGCCAGAATGAGTCCGCTGCGCGGGCCTCGCAGGGTTTTGTGGGTGGTTGACGTGACGATATCGGCGTATTCGCACGGGTTCGGATGAACGCCGGCAGCGACGAGCCCGGAAATGTGCGCCATATCCACGAGGAGCATCGCGCCGACAGAATCGGCTACCTTGCGGAAGCGGGCGAAATCGAGCGTGCGGGGATAGGCGCTGCCGCCGGCGATGATCATTTTGGGTTTGTGCTCTTCGGCGAGTTTCGCCATATGGCCGAAGTCGATCTGTTCGTCCTCTTTACTCACCTGATAACCGACGATATGGTACGTCTTGCCCGAAAAATTGAGTTTGTGGCCGTGCGTCAGGTGGCCGCCATGGGCGAGATCGAGGCCCATAATGGTGTCGCCCGGCTGAAGAACTGCGGTGTACGCCGCCTGGTTCGCCTGGGAGCCGGAGTGCGGCTGGACGTTAACGTACTCGGCTTTGAAGAGCTTTTTCGCGCGTTCGCGGGCGAGGGTTTCCACTTCATCGGCATACTCGCAGCCGCCGTAGTATCGCCTGCCCGGATAGCCTTCGGCGTATTTGTTGGTGAAGATGCTGCCGGTTGCTTCGAGGACCGCTTCCGAGGTGAAGTTCTCGCTTGCGATCAGCTCCAGCTGACCATTCTGCCTGCGCGTTTCCTTCTGAATCAGTTCGTATATGGCGGGATCGGCCTCAGCGAGGCTCCGCGCGATGGAGTTTGGCATGAATATGCCAGATTTTAACATTCTGGCGGGTAGTGGGAGTCGATGTGCGTGGGGGCTCAGGAATCCCGAAAAAGAGCGCGCAACCCTTCCTGCTCAAAGTGCCGGTTGGTGAGAACGTCCCGGAGCGTTACGCGAGAAGGCCCGCAAGAAAGGACCCGGCTTTGTGGCAAAACCTGCAGCGCGTGGCGTTCGGTCAGCGCGGCGACGATCCAAAAATTGGTTTCAATCCGATGACCTCTTGGGCACGCGGTAAACGTAATGATCGATTTGGCTGGCGCCATCCTTCGGCAAGTCTTCAAGGTCCTCGCGAGGCACGTTTTTCATGTTCGCCACAATGACTTCCCAAATAGGCTGGCGCGGCCCGATATCCGCTGCTTCCCGCGAGGACCCCGCCTCTCCACCTGGAGACTGCTTTTCGACCAAAGCCTCAAGGTAGTCATCTACTGACACACCGGATGCCGCCGCAAGAGCGGCTAGTCGCGCTTCGGCTTCCGGTCGGAGATGAAGACTCATGGCTGCTCTTTTTTTCATGTTGACACAGGTCCCGAGGCGCCGTATTTGATACGAAACTCTCGCAGGGCATCAGCCGCGATCCAGCGGGCGGCTCTTGAGTTCTGGGCGCGGACGCGTTCTGCGCAAGCTATCGCAGCGGGAAGAAGCCGGGAGTTGCGCTTTCCAATATTGCGAAGCGCCCAGTTCACGCCTTTGCGAACGAAGTTGCGATCGTCGAAGGCGTATTGTTCGATGAGGGTCAGGCAGTTCAGAAACAAGCGGTCTTCGGCGGCTTTATCGTGCACAGCCAGTCCAGCTAGCGTGGCGAAGGCGGCGCGGCGTACGAACTCGGGCCTGGCGGCGGCCCAACGCGGGATTTTCTGCCACGCATAGGGAGTCCGATCGAACAGTCCCCAGCAGCAGGCGTCGCAGACATTCCATGAGTCGAAGTCGCGGGTCCAGCGGTCCATCGTGGAGCGTGTGATCGTGGAGGGGTCGGCAACGAAGCTGGCAACGATGCGCGCATCATGAATGCCGGTGTCCCAGAGTTCCTCGGCCAGGGGCTGGTTCTTGCCTGCGCGCCGCGCGATGGCGCGGATCTGTGGAGTGTTCAGGCTGCCGCGGGCCGTCGACTTTGCGACCTCGCGCATATTGAGCAGTACTTCTTCAAGAGTGGGCGCCGCTCTCTTTTCAGGCATTCGTCGCAACGGCCAGTTTCGCTGCGCTGATCGCCTGCCCGACGTGCCGCTGGCCGTGTTCGGCGATGTGGATTGCGAGGCTGATGGCTGTGGTTTGGAAACGTTTGCGCCCGATTTCCCGCAGCTCGCCAAACTGAATGGGCGTCAACGCCTGAACCAGTTGCTCATAGTGAGCCAGCGATTGTTGAACAGCGGCGATCAATTCACTCGAGGACGCGTTGCCGCGGCCTTCCTCTTTGATTGCGGCGAGCTGCTCGGGGCTAAGCTGTCGGCCCTCGAGATATGTGCAAAGCCTCTCCGTGCTTCCGGCGAGGTGTCGGACGTGAAAGCCCACCGATGTCATACCGTGGGGCGTGGCCCAGAGCTGATTGACAATCAGAGGGCCGATGGCGCGCTCGATGTCTTCGCGGATGTGCTCAGCAGCGCGCAGGAGGTGGCCGATGACTGGATCGGTGCCAGGAACGATCCCGCGCATCCATGGCTCAATAAAGGATTCGACAACAGGCTCGGTCATATCGTCCGGTTTCATCTTAACCGGCACGGAATCGGATTAGCGCGGCCTCAATTGACCGGCTTCGCGGGCGAGCCTGGTGATCATCTTCCAGTCACCTCCATTGATCGCGTCCTGCGGTGTCAGCCAGCTTCCGCCACAAACCAGTACATTGCGAAGCGCCAGATAAGCGGGCGCTGTATCGACTGTGATGCCGCCGGTGGGGCAGAATGCGATATCCGGAAATGGTCCGGCGAAAGCCTTCAACAGGTCGATGCCTCCCGCCGCAGCCGCGGGGAAAAATTTGAGGAAATCATAGCCATCGTCATAGGCCGCCATGATCTCGCTCGCGGTGGCAACGCCGGGAAGCAGGGGCAGACCGATGGCTGCGCACGTTTGCCCGATCTCCGCTCTATAGCCAGGGCTTACTGCGAACCGGCAGCCGGCATCGACCGCGGAGCGGACGTCCGCGACGGAACGGACCGTTCCCGCGCCAAGGATGGCTTCCGGCACCGCGCGCGCAATCGCTTCCATCGCGGGAAGAGCCACAGTTGTCCGCAGCGTCACTTCGAGAACGGTAACACCACCCGCCACGAGGGCCCTCGCCAGCGGCACAGCGTCTTCGAAGCGCTGAACGACTATAACCGGAATAACCGGACCTGCGGTGGCGAGATCGCGAGCTTCGACGGCGGCGCGCGCTACAGCCATGAGATGGCGCCCTCCTCAGCGGTCAGCACGTTGCGACGAAAACCGCCGAACAGGTCGCGGCCGAGATCGCGGGCGTTGGCTGCCACTTGCTCGTCTGAAATCGTGGCTTGCGCGCGATTCCACCAGTCCTCCTCGGGCACCAGCGCATTGAGTCTGCCGCGCATAGCGTCCACCTGGATCGTATCTCCCTCGCGAACCCGCCCCAGCGGACCTCCCGCGAGAATCTCAGGGCTGACATGAATCGCAGCGAGAATCGCTCCCGACGCTCCGCTCATCCTGCCGTCCGTTACAAGCGCCACTTTGTAGCCTTTCTTCTGAAGGACACTGAGGGGCGACGTGAGCTTATGTAGTTCCGGCATCCCATTCGCGCGCGGACCCTGAAAGCGGATCACGGCCACGAAATCGCGCTCCAGAGAACCCGCCTTGAAAGCCTTCAGCAGTTCTTCCTGCGTGTCGAACAGGAGCGCCGGCGCCTCAACGACGTAACCGTCTTTCGGAACGGCGGAAACCTTCACGACGGCGCGGCCCAGATTTCCTTCGAGTACACGAAGGCCGCCGGTCGAACTGAAAGGATCTCCCGCGGTTCTCACTATACTGTCGTCAGGGCTTTCTTCAGGAAGGTCTCGCCACGCAAGATCGCCTGAGGAGCTGTACGGAATTCGCGTATACGGTTGCATATCCGGCGCGGCGACGGACGGAATGTCGTGCATGCACCCAGCGCGCAACAGCTCGCGAATTACGAAGCCGGGGCCGCCGGCGGACTGAAACTGGTTCACGTCCGCGCGGCCGTTCGGATAAACCCGCGCGAGCAGCGGAACCGCGGCCGAGAGGTCGGAGAAGTCGGTCCAGTCGATCGTGATCCCAGCGGAGCGCGCAACAGCAACCCAGTGAATCAGGTGATTTGTCGAGCCCCCTGTCGCCAGCAATGCAACCATGGCATTGACGATGCAGCGCTCATCGACAATTTCACCGATCGGGGCGAATCTTGCGCCCCGATAAAGATCCAGCACCATGCGGACGGCCTCGCGGGTCAGCGCTTCGCGGAGAGATTCACCCGGGTGAATAAAGGCGCTCCCCGGAACATGCAGGCCCATCGCTTCAAGAAGCATCTGATTGCTGTTTGCAGTTCCGTAGAACGTGCAGGTGCCGGCCCCGTGATAGGCCGCCGATTCCGCCTCCAGCAGGCGTTCGCGGCCGACCAGCCCCTCCGCATGCTGTTCCCTGACGCGCGACTTCTCGTGGTTTGAAAGGCCGCTACTCATGGGTCCCGCAGGCACGAAAACGCACGGCAGATGGCCGAAATGCAGTGCGCCGATCAGCAGGCCGGGCACGATCTTGTCGCACACGCCGAGCAGAAGGGCCGCGTCGAAGACGTCGTGGGAAAGTGCAATGGCGGCGCTCATGGCGATCGTATCGCGCGAGAAGAGGCTCAGCTCCATGCCGGGCATGCCTTGGGTCACGCCGTCGCACATGGCGGGCACGCCCCCGGCGACTTGCGCCGTCGCTCCCTGGCGGCGCGCTTCATCGCGGATCAAAGCGGGGTAACACTCGTAGGGCTGGTGCGCGGAGAGAATCTCGTTGAAGGCCGTGACGATTCCGATATTGGGCGCCCGCTCGGTAAAGACTCTCAGTTTGTCGTGACGCGGCATGGTTGCGAACGCATGGGCCACATTCGCGCAGCCCATTTTCTCGGCCGCTCGCGGCCGCGCCGCCATAGAGCGAAGGCGCGCAAGATAAGCTTCACGATGAACGCGGCTGCGCTCGCGAATGCGATCCGTTACCGCCGCGACCGGCGGAATAACTCCTGGCTGGGTGACCGTCTCTTTCACCGATCCTCCTCTTTCACCGATCCCAAAGGACGAAGATTTGGCTGACGGGAGGCCAGACGTCGGTTCAATTGCTGCGTCGCAATCGGACGCTACATTCGGCGGGGAACGCTTGAGTATCCAGAATACAGCACCTGGAACCCGAGCGGCGACGTTCTGTCGGGTCAGGCGCGAGCGCCCCCGAGCCGACAGGTCCGCGCTCGCGTAAACTGAGCAGTGCATGCGACTCTCGAACCAACTCCCTGCTTTTGTCGCCGTCTCTTTATTCGGGCTTTTGGGCCTTGCCCTCGCGTCCGCGGCGACAGTCACCGATGGCGAGCAACTTCTCACCGTCGACCACTACGTTCGGGTTCACTCGACAGTCCCCGCGATCAGCGGCCAGATGACGCAGGTCTACGTGCGCGAGGTCGTCCGGCCAGGCATGGTCCTGCGCGAGGGCGCGGGCGACAAGGTTGCTTTGTTCGTACATGGAGCAGGTACTCCAGCCGAGGTCGCCTTCGACGTTCCGTATCGCGACTACAGCTGGATGGGTTACCTGGCTCGCGCCGGGTTCGACGTATTCTCGATGGATATGACGGGCTACGGGCGCTCAACGCGGCCCGCTGCCATGAACGATCCCTGCAATCTCTCAAAGGAACAGCAACTGACGTTCGTTCCCGGGTTGCTCGCAGCGCCCTGCGCGCCGTCTTATCCACAGCAGATGACCACGCTTGCCTCCGACTGGAACGATATCGGCGCTGTGGTGGATCATCTGCTCGCCCTGCGGCGCGTCGAAAAGATCAACATGGTTTCGTGGTCCCTCGGCGGACCGCGCGCCGCCGGCTATGCCGCGCAGCATCCGGAGAAAGTGCGAAAACTGGTCCTGCTGGCGCCGGCGTACAACCGGAAGGCCTCCGCCACTCCACCGGCTGAGGTGCCCGCGAAGGGCGCCGCTCTGACGACGCAATCCCACCAGGAATTCACCGCGAACTGGGACCGCCAGACCGGATGCCCCGATCAGTACGAACCTGCGACGAGCGACGCCGTATGGTCTTCAATGATTGGGTCAGACCCCGTGGGAGCGACATGGGGCACGGGAGTCAGGCGAGCGCCGCAGGTCACGAATTGGGGCTGGACTCAGGCCGCGGTTGCAAAAACAACCATCCCGACGCTGGCCGTATCGGGCGCATTCGATAAGCAGGTTCCCCAGGATCGGGTGAAGGAGCTTTATGAAGACCTGGGCGCCAGCCAGAAGGTATTCGTCAACCTCGCCTGCTCATCCCACAACGCGATGTGGGAAAAGAATCACCTGCTGCTGTTCCGCGCCTCGCTCGAATGGCTGACGAAAGGAACCGTGAACGGCCAGGAGAAAGGTATGGTCTCGCTGGGATTCTGAGCTATTCTTCGCTCAGCGTGAGGTACATCAGCGAGCCGTCGCGCTCGATCTGCATCACCAGGGGATCCGAAACTTTCAGGTTGTTTACCGCGTTTCGGAGCGCCTCCAGGGTCGAAACCGGCGTCGTATTGACACTGTAAATGACGTCGCCCAACTTCAGGCCGCCTTGTCCCGAGTACTCGGATTCGCCGGTGCGCGCCGCGACAATAACACCGTAGGGCTTCCTGGTGCCGGGCAACAAAGCGGCAACATCCTTCGTGATCGGCACGCCGACAATCCCCAGTTTCTCCACCCGATTTTCTTCAGGCTTGACCAGATCGACGAAGCGGAAAGGGTCGTCCTCGCGTTCGGCAACCTTTACTTTGGTCGAGATCTTTTCGGATCCGCGCAGTACCTGAACGTCAATCGTCTGGTTGAGGGGAATGCTGTAGAGCGCGGTTTCAAACTCGCGCGCATTCGTCATCGGCTTGTGATTGAGCATCAGGATAATGTCGCCAGCCTGCAGACCTGCCTCAGCCGCCGCGCCGTCGGGCGTGACGTCGCCTAAAATGACACCCGTGTCCTGCTTGAGATCCAGTCCGGCGGCAAGCTCGGGCGTGACGCTCTGCGCCGTTGCGCCGATTTCGCCGCGATGAACGTGTCCAAACTCGCGAATCTGGTCGTAAACGTTCTTGACGATATTGCTCGGGATCGCGAAGCCGATCCCCTCGCTGCCCCCCGACTGCGAAAGAATGAACGTGTTAATTCCGACGACGCTTCCGTCGGCATCGAGAAGCGGTCCGCCGCTGTTGCCAGGATTGATCGGCGCATCCGTCTGAATGTAGGTCATCGGGTCGTCCGGCTTCACCTGGCGTCCGACGGAGCTCACAACCCCCAGACTGACTGAATTTTCGAGACCCAGCGGATTGCCGAACGCCATTACCACCTGTCCCTGGCGAAGTTTATCGGAGTCGGCAAGCTTCAGGACCGGGAGCGCTCTTCCCGGTTCGACCTTGAGTACCGCAAGATCCGCCTCGCGGTCCACTCCGACAATTTTTGCCTCGAGCAGTTTCCCGTGCGCGTGCAGAGCGGAGGAATCGGTCGCGCCGGGCTCGTCTGGCGCGGATGCAAGCTGAATCCGGATGCGCCGGGCATTTTTGACGACATGATTATTCGTGACGATGTAGCCATCCGAACTCAGTACGACGCCCGAGCCGGAACTGTGTTGCTTCGTAACAAGACCGGTATTGGTTGTGTCGGAATCCCCATCCTCTTCGGAAAGGGTGTAGCCGGTTGAGAACACCTGAACCACAGCCGGACTCACGCTTCGGGAAAGAGCTTCGATCGAATCGCTCAGTTCGTGTAACGAGTCCTTCGCGGCGGCCAGAGCGGTGACCCGGGACGCAGTTGCCGCAGCCTGCGGTTGGACAGTCTGCTGCGCGCACAGCCCAAACACCGCGACGGAAACCGCGATCGATATAGCGCGAGCCGTTAGCCTCATACTTATATCTTAGAGATAGAAGAACCAGGGGGATGGTTGCACATTCCTGGTTTTCCGGCGTGACCGGCTTTTCGGTGCGCAAAGTGACGGTGGACTGACAGACATGCGACAGTTGTCCAAACGGACGCAATATTGCTTACGCGCTCTTTATGCTCTTGCCCGCGATTACGGTTCCGGACCGACCCTGATCGCGCATCTGGCGGAGCAGGAGGCGATCCCGAAGAAGTTTCTGGAACAGATTCTTCTGTCGCTGAAAGCCACAGGGCTTGTCGAAAGTAAAAAGGGCAAGGGAGGCGGCTACACCCTGGTGCGGCCGCCGGATCAGATCAGTATCGCTTCGGTGATCCGGATGGTGGACGGGCCGCTGGCGCCGCTGCCCTGCGCCAGTGAAACGCGATTCCGAAAATGCGACGAATGCGTCGACATTGAAACCTGCGGAACGAGGATCGTGATGCGCGAGGTTCGCGACGCGGTCGCGCAAATTCTGGACTCGACGACGCTCGCGCAGGTTTGCCACAAAGTGGACGAAGCGCGCGAGAAACAACAGACCGTCGAAGCGTTGACGTACGAGATTTAATTCGCCAGCGCCGCCCGGGTGGAACCCAGGCGTCCGACGTGGATGTTTCCCCCTGAGGTCCGCAGATGAAGCAGCGGCCCTCCGCCGGCTACCGAACCGCGAAGCTCGGACGTCCGGTGCTCGCCGTAGCCTGGGACCGGAAAATCGCATGAGACGCTGCCGCCGCTTGTCCGGGCATCAACATCGAAGCCTTTCCCGAAGGCGAGCCCGATACGAATGCTGCCGCCCGACGTGGCAGCGTCGAGGGCGTTAACGGCTCCTTCCACATTGATTCGGCCTCCCGATGTGCGGAGAATCGCTTTCCCGCTGCTGTCTTCGAGCGAAATGCTTCCGCCTGACGTACTACCGTCGACCGAGCCGGCGATTCGCTGGAGATGGAGCGAGCCTCCGGAAGTGTGTGCTTCCACGTCGCCTCCAAGACCGGAAACGCTGATCGACCCGCCGGAAGTTCTCAGGTTTGCGCTCGAGTGAGCAGGCAGTTCCACCCGGTATTCGATATCGGGAGATCCAAAGCCGTTAAACAAAAACGACCAGAGCGACCAGTTCGGGTGTCCGTCTTTGGATCGTCCCGTAACATGAACCTCGGTTCCGAATCGATCCACATCGAGCGAGAAGTCGCGCACGATGCGGTCCAGTTCGGCTCGCGTCGCGTGGTCGCTCTTGAACCGGACCTCGATCTGAATCGTTCCGGCGGGTCCTGGGGTCGCATCAATCGAGCCTCCATTCCTGGCATTCAGGACCAGCCGAGTGGTGGAAGCCGCCCCGATCGAACGGCGAATGGTCTGTTCAGTTTGAGCGCACAGGCACGCCGCGCAGGCGAAGCCGGTGACGAATATTGAACGGAGCATGCCAGTAATACGCTTCCCCGGCAGCCCCGGTTCGCAAACTTCAGCGGATTATTTCCGGGATTTCACTCATCGGACAAGGGAGTCTTCACAACCTCCGGCATTTCGTGCGCGCGGATCGTATCATCCGAGACGTAAGGATGCGGGTCGGTATGGGGCCCCTTCCACCCGCTCTCGCGCCAGGTGTCGGCTTCCTCCCGGAGATCCCGGGCGCCGCCGCGGCGCATGAGATCGGCGACCTGCGGTTCGACGGCGTCATCGACTTTCGCGATCATCATGATGGCCCCTCGGCGCACAGCCTCTTCATAGAGTGGCGCCTCTTCGTGAGAGATTCCCATATGGTGAAAGGCGGAGATCAGCCCGCCGGAAGCGGCGCCGATTCCGAGACCCGCAAGTACAGTTGCCATCGCGCCACCCGCAATAAACGGCCCTACTCCCGGGATTGCCAGCGCCACAAGGCTCACCACAATACCCATTCCTCCGCCAAAGGACGCGCCCGAAGCGGCGGCGGACGCAGTGCTCTCGGACGCGTTTTTTGCCTTCTCCAGATACTCCTTGTGGCGATCGCTTTCGTTTCCCGCCACAATACTCAGGGCGTCTTCAGGAATGCCGATGCCTTCGAGCTCGCGCATTACGTTATGCGCCTCAACCATCGAGGGGAAAATGCCCGCTACGGTTTTCATGTCCTTTGTCTCCCGGTTCCCATTATGCATTCCTGACGCCACTCGATACAGTATTGAGTTGGCTCGTATTCTTGCAATTGAAAGTTCGTGCGACGAAACCGCCGCGGCCGTGATCGAAGACGAGACCAATGTACTTTCTTCAGTTGTCGCGAGCCAGTTCCCGGTTCATGGAAAATACGGGGGCGTTGTTCCGGAACTGGCATCGCGCGAGCATCTGCGCGCGATCGTGCCGGTGGTGCGGGAGGCCCTCGAACGCGCGAAGTTGACCTGGACCGGGCTCGACGCTGTCGCCGCAACGTCCGGGCCTGGCCTGGCGGGGTCGTTACTGGTGGGCCTGACTTACGCCAAAGCCATTTCGCTGGCCGCGGGGATCCCGCTGATCGCGGTGAATCACATCGAAGGCCACATTCACGCGGTGATCCTCGAGGCCAGCCGGCGCGGCAATCCGGTGGAATTTCCCGCTCTTGCGCTTATCGTCAGCGGCGGCCACACGCATCTGTTCGAAGCAAGTGAGGCTGGAGCCTATCGACTGCTGGGGCGGACCCGCGACGATGCCGCCGGCGAAGCTTTCGATAAGGTTGCCAAACTGCTTGGCTTCGGATACCCTGGCGGACCTGTTATCGATCGCATGGCGCCCTACGGCGATCCGCGAGGCGTCCGTTTCACGCTTGCGCGCATGAAAGGAAATTCGCTCGATTTCAGTTTCAGCGGATTGAAGACGGCCGTAGTTCGGTGGGTGCAAAACCACGATATCGCGGAAGAGATCGAGGAGCGGAAGCGGCTTATCAAAACGAACCCTGAACCGGCCATCGAAGAGTTACTTGCGATTACGCCGCAGCCGACTCGCGATCTTCTGGCGAGCTTCCAATATACGGTTATCGAAGAATTGCTTCGACACGCAGCGAGCGCGGCCGAGCGGATGGAGGAGGTGCGTTCGCTGATCGTTTCGGGCGGCGTCGCCTGCAATTCGGGACTGCGAACTGCAGCGACCTCAGCGAAACTCGGCATTCCTGTTTTCTTTCCTACCGCGGCACTCTCGACCGATAACGCGGTCATGATCGCGGCGGCGGCTTTTCCAAAGTTCCGGCGGCGCGAATTTGCCGATCTGAGCGCAGCCGCGGAGCCCAACCTGGCGCTGGCTTAGGTCACCAGAGGCGAGACGATCAACTCCGGTAAGGAACGATGATGGCCGAACGGGCCTCCGGTGCGGTAGGGAAAACCGTAAACAGAGGCTTGGTAATGACGCGGGCAGCCAGGGAAGAATTCGGGGGATTAATTACCGTGGTGACCCTCACCACGGACACGTTGCCCGATTTCCGGTCAATCGCCAGCGCGTACTCGCCATCCGGCGTCAGGAGCACGTCTCCCGGATTCTCGCCCACGTGAACCGTTGCTGATACGCTTCGCGTGTAGATATCCAGGATCGTCAGGTCGCCGCTTTCGAGATTCGTGACAAAGAGAAGATTCCTGAGGTCCGAGACCGCCATCGCGCAGGGCGTTCGTCCGGCAAGAATCGTTTCATAGACCTCGTTCTGAAAGGGGCTGACGATTGCAACCACGTCTGCGCCGCTCCCTGTCACAAACATCTGCCCACCGTTGCTGTTGAAGCAGAACCTCGAAGGCACGATGGGAAGCGGCAGTCTCGTCACCAGATCGCCGGACGCCCCGTCGACTGTGACGATCTCGCGCTCTGTCGCTGCCCCCGCAAGGATCGTCTTGCCATCTCTGCGAAACCGCAGCGGGCCGCAGGGAACGCCGACGTCGGTGGCACCCGCGATCTTCAGGTCCGGTATCGTGATGCGCAAAATGGAGTTTCGGGAAGGAATCGAAACCGCTGCGAGGCGGGTCTTGTTGCCCGACGCAAGTTCGAGAGACGCTACATCGAGGTCAGATGGGGCAGCCTTCAATGCGACTCGTCCAGTCAACTTGCGCTTTTCCAGATCGACAATGAGAAGAGCGGCGGGCTCGTCAGTCAGCACGATCGCCGACAGGGGGCCGTCGGCTGAACGGCTCAACCGCGCGGCGACCGGCCTTCCGGGCAGGGCGATCCGTCCGGACAGCCGAAGCGCAACCTCGTCGATTTCGACCAGAGCTCGTCCCTCCGGACAGGTGGCGAAAACGCGATTTTCCGAGTGAAGCAACTGCTCAGGGGCGTGCGGCAGCGGGATCGTAAGTGTGCGCTGGAACGATGCCAGGTTCGCGACCGTGACCGCCTTTTCCGCGCCGCTCGCGACAAACAGCCATCCCTGATATCGGGACGCCAGCTTTCTGGTGCAGGCTGAGGCCACGGCCCCGGCGAGCAGAGCCCTCCGCGAAAGTCTAGCCATAGCGCTCGCCCTTCCACGGGTCCCCGCGCATGTGATAGCCGTTGCTCTCCCAGAAGCCCGCCTCGTCGCGCGGGAGCAGTTCGATTCGACGAACCCACTTCGCGCTCTTCCAGGCGTAAAGGCGCGGAACGATTAAGCGGGCCGGTCCGCCGTGATCGAGACTCAGCGGTTCGCCATCGTGCCGAATGGCAATCAGAGCGTCTTCGGCGAGAAAGTCCGCCAGTGGAACGTTGGTTGTGAACCCGTCGTCATAGCCATGCGCGAGAACGAAACGGGCTTCGGGTAGTGCTCCGCCGGCGCGTGTCAGGATTTCGCGAGTAGCGACGCCTTCCCAGACGTTTCCCAGGCGGCTCCAGCGGGTGACGCAGTGAAAATCAGAAAAAACGCGCACCCGAGGCAGTTTATTGAACTCGCGCCAGTTCCACTCAACCGGCTGAGCTACAAGACCAAAGACCGAGAGTTTCCATCTTTCGAGGTCGATTCGTGGCGTTCCGCCGGCGTCGAGCACGGGCCACTTTTTCGTGCGGGACTGACCCGGGGGGATTCGTTGCGGCCGCAAAGTATCCGGGCTGATCACGGTCCCCGGCGGAGCGTTGGCCGGAGTCGGGGTGTCGTCCCCCTGTAGCTTGTCTGTATTCACCCGGATAAGAGCTCTACCCGATTATCGCCCGCGTCACTTAAAGTTCACCGCCTCTACAGTTCATGGTGTCGGAATTTCCGAGCCACGAACTTGCCGGAGTAAACTGGCGGCGCCTCGCCCGGTTGGATCTTCTCAATTCCATCAACGATGGCTCTGCTCGCCCGTGAACAAAACATCAGAACCCGCTTGCTCGGCGGCGGTCAGAAGCTTGCCTTTGGAGATCGGCGCCCGGCCCATCTCCTCCGCGAGCTTTACCTCGAACCTGTGCAAAGACGCGCCAAACGACTCGGGACATTATGGTCAAAGAGAACGCGCTTCAACGGCTCGTTGCCAATGCAGAAATATGGGCCTGGTACCAGGTGAGAATCACCTTTACCTGTTCCAGCGGAAGACGATAGTCGGCGGCGATTTCCTCAGGCGTTTCGCCAAGGTCGTCGCACTCGGCAATCGTATCCGCAGCGACGCGGGAATCTCGTGCTACGGGCTTCCCATTCAGTCGACTGGACACTTTTCCATGGCGGGACAATCGGCCCGGAAACCCTCTTCCATTTATCCCTCGCGTTCGATCCTCATCCTGTAGAACGAGCGCCAGATAAAGTAGAGTGCCACCAGCAGAAAGATCGCCGACAGAATGCGTCCGAGAGTCGTCCCCTGCTGCTCGGAGAGCGAAACGGCCAGTTCCACGGCAAGCAATCCGAACAGCGTAGTGAACTTGATGATCGGATTGAGCGCCACCGAAGAAGTGTCTTTGAACGGATCGCCCACCGTGTCGCCCACCACCGTGGCGTCGTGTAGCGGAGTCCCTTTCTGCTTGAGCTCCGTCTCGACGATCTTCTTCGCGTTGTCCCAGGCGCCGCCCGCGTTGGCCATGAAAATCGCCTGGTAGAGACCGAAGAGCGCAATCGAGATGAGATAGCCGATGAAACAGGAACGGTTCGGCGAAGGCGAATGCGAGAGTCGCGAAGAAGACGGCCAGAAAGATATTAAACATGCCTTTCTGCGCATACTGCGTGCAGATTTCGACAACCTTCTTGCTGTCCGTTACCGACGCTTTGGTAACGCCTTCCAGCTTGATGTTCTTCTTGATGAACTCGACCGCGCGGTAGGCTCCGGTCGTGACAGCCTGCATCGAGGCGCCCGTAAACCAGTAAATAATGCCGCCGCCGGCCAGAAGACCGAGCAGAAAGGGCGGGTACAGAATCGAAAGCTTCTCCAGATTCGTCGTCAGCCCGTTGGTGAGCGCTACGATGATCGAGAAAATCATGGTCGTGGCGCCGACCACAGCCGTGCCGATCAGGACAGGTTTAGCCGTGGCTTTGAAAGTATTGCCCGCGCCGTCGTTCTCTTCCAGATTCTCTTTGGCGCGCTCGAAGTTGACATCGAAACCGTACTTCGCCTTCAGTTCGTTCTTGATTCCCGGAACATCCTCGATCAGCGAAAGTTCATACACCGACTGGGCGTTGTCAGTAACAGGTCCATAGGAGTCGACGGCGATGGTCACCGGGCCCATGCCCAGAAACCCGAAGGCGACCAGTCCGAAGGCGAAGACGGCCGGCGCCACCATCAGACCGGCGAGACCCAACGTACTGAGTCCGTAAGCCGCGCCCATGAGGAGTAACATGGTCAGACCAAGCCAGAACGCGCTGAAGTTACCGGATACAAGGCCCGAGAGAATATTGAGCGAAGCGCCGCCTTCACGCGAAGAGGTCACAACCTCCCGCACGTGCGTCGATTCGGTCGACGTAAACACTTTGACCAGTTCCGGAATCAGTGCCCCCGCGAGTGTCCCGCACGTGATAACGCTCGAAAGCTTCCACCAGAGCGTTGTGTCGCCCCCCAGATCGGGAATGACGAAATACGAAACGATATACGTGGCAATGATCGAAACGATGGAGGTGAGCCAGACGAGCAAGGTCAGAGGCGCTTCGTAGTTGAACTTCGGCAGCGTCGAATAACGGGCTTTCGCAATGGCCTCATTGATGTAATACGAAACGCCGGACGAGATGACCATCATGATCCGCATCACGAAGATCCACACCAGCAATTGGACCTGCACGAGAGGATTCGAAACAGCCAGCAGAATAAACGTAATCAGCGCGACGCCGGTCACCCCGTAGGTCTCGAAACCGTCTGCGCTGGGCCCGACCGAATCGCCGGCGTTATCGCCCGTGCAGTCCGCGATCACGCCCGGATTGCGGGCATCGTCTTCCTTGATCTTGAACGCGATCTTCATCAGATCGGCCCCAATATCCGCGATCTTGGTGAAGATGCCGCCCGCCACGCGGAGCGCCGCCGCGCCCAGCGATTCGCCGATCGCGAATCCGATAAAGCAGTTCCCCGCATAATCGCTCGGTATGAACAGCAGGATGCAGAGCATAATGAGCAGTTCCACCGAAATCAGCACCATGCCGATACTCATGCCGGCTCGCAGGGGAATCTGATAGCAGGGATAGGGGATGCCGCGAAGGCTGGCGAAGGCCGTCCGGGAATTCGCGAAGGTATTGACCCGGATGCCGTACCACGCCACGCTGTAGCTCCCCGCTATGCCGAGGATGCTGAACAACAGGATCACGATGACCCGGATCGGCTCGAGGTGCTGAAAGTAGCCGAAATAGAAAAGGATAATAACGCCGACGAAAATTTCGAGGATGAGGAGGAACTTGCCCTGCGTCCAGAGATATGTTTTACAAGTTTCCCAGATGATCTCCGAAACGTCCCGCATGGAGCTGTGTACCGGCAAATCGCGCAGCTGATTGTATGTAAACAAACCGAAAAGCAAGCCGAGGGCGCAAATGCCCAGGCCGCTCATCAGGAGCGTGCGGCCGTTTATGCCGAGGAATTCTGCCTGGCTCAAATCGGGAAGAATGAGATGGGCCTCTCCCCCTGTCTGCGGTGGTGGATTCTGCGCAAGTCCGTGCATCGGAACGATAAAAAGCACGACGAGTGTGACGAGAAGCGGCAGAAGCAGGCGAAGACTCTGGCGGCGCAAGCGAGACGAAAGCAAGTAAACAATCCTCCTGAAGGGTCGTCGGTTTGGTATCTTGACCCATGGCCTTATAGCCTATATGAGGAAGTCGCGTGAATGCAACAAAAGGGGTGCAAATCGATCCGAATCGGGCGAGTTGCCGATTACACGCGGACGAGTGCTCCGGGCGGTCATGGCATTGACGATCATTGGAAGGCTGATCACCGTTGCCGCTGCACAGCAGGGACCCGTCTCGACAGTCGATCTTTCGAGTCCGGCTTTAAGTCAAAATGCGGGTTTGGCCTTGAATGAGCTGCCCGGTCCCGCGCTCGTTGAATCGCTTCAGCCTCTTATCGACCAGCAGATTGCCCAGGGAAAAGCAGAGCCAACGGCTTACGAGAGTCTGGGGGACGAGGACACTGGCATAGCCCCCTATCAGAACTTCACGGCGCTGCTGCAGGATCTCGCGTGCCAATCGGATGCCATTGTGACTGGTAAAGTGAACGCGTCTCTGTCTCATCTTTCGGCGTCGGGATCCGCAACCTATTCCGATTACGATTTTCGGATCGGCAGCGTCCTCAAGAGCGGTTTGGGTTCACCACTTCGCCCCGAACTTCACATCGTTTTGACGCGCCCCGGCGGGAAGGTGCCCGCAACCGCTGGATTCGTTCGGTATGTCAACCAGATGTTCTTGCCTTTGCGACCGGACACCACATATCTCTTGTTTCTGTTTCGAGATGCAACCATCTGGTTCACAATGGAGGATTTACAGAACGGCCTATATACAGCGTGATTTTCCTGAGTTCGCGGATGCAACGTTGCGGTCGATCATTGCCACCGCAGTCGTCAGCTGCAAGTAGCAAAAAAACGGCCGCCCCGAGAGGCGGCCATTTTCGCCAGGAACTACACTTCCACAAGTTCGGGAGCAGGTTCCTTCCCGAAGGTCAGTTTGGCGTTGTCACCGTCTTTGTCGACCACGACCGTCTCGCCCGCGAGGTATTCGCCGGCAAGGAGCCGCAGCGAAAGCGGATCCTGAATCAGCCGCTGGATCGAACGCCGTAAAGGCCGCGCTCCGTAAGCCGGATCGTATCCCTCCGCCATGACGATTTCCTTCGCCGCTGGGGTAACCACAAGCTTCAGACCGCGATCGGCCAGTTGCTTCTCCACCCGCCGCAATTGCAGATCGATGATCACCGACAGATGCTCCTTCGACAACGTATTGAACACGATGATGTCGTCCACACGGTTCAGGAACTCGGGCCGGAACGTCTGGCGCAGGGCGTCCAGCAGGCGCTTGCGCACATCCTCCTGGCCGTTCCTCACCTTCTGGTTCACCGAGAACCCGATCGGATTCGCATCGTGAATAATCGAGCTGCCGACATTCGACGTCATGATGATCACGGTGTTCTTGAAATCCACCGTGCGTCCCTGCCCGTCGGTCAATCGGCCGTCGTCGAGAATCTGCAGGAGCGTGTTGAATACATCGGGATGCCCCTTTTCGATCTCGTCGAACAGCACCACTGAATACGGCCGGCGCCGGACGTGTTCGGTCAACTGACCGCCCTCGTCATAGCCCGACATATCCCGGAGGCGCGCCGATCATCCTCGACACGGAGTGCTTCTCCATGTATTCGGACATATCCACGCGAACCATGGCTTTGTCGTCGTCGAACATAAATTCGGCGAGCGCCTTCGCCAGCTCGGTTTTGCCGACGCCCGTCGGTCCGAGGAAGATGAAACTTCCGATCGGCCGGTTCGGATCGCTCAGACCCGCCCGGTTACGCCGGATGGCGTTCGCCACCAGCGAGACCGCTTCGTTCTGACCGATCACCCGCTCGTGCAGCCGCTCTTCCATGTGGATGAGTTTCTGCACTTCGCCCTCGAGCATCCGCGAAACCGGAATGCCGGTCCACTTCGCCACGATCTTGGCGATGTCTTCCTCGTCGATCTCTTCTTTCAAAAGAGGCGACCCGGATTTAATTGACTCGAGGTCGTGATTCGCGCCTTCGAGGCTGTGCTCAATTTCCGACAGCTTACCGTACTTCAACTGGGCAGCCTTCTCCCAGTCGCCGGCGCGAGTGGCGCGCTCTTCCTCGGCCCGGACCTGCTCCAGTTCCTCTTTAAGCGACTGTACGCGGGTAATCGCGCTCTTTTCGCGATTCCAGCGTTCTTTCAGACCGGCCGATTCGCCGCGCAGGCGTTCCAGTTCGTCTTCGACATGCCGCAGCCGCTCTTTCGACGCCGTGTCCTTCTCACGATTCAGAGCCTGGCGCTCGATCTCGAGGTGAGAAATGCGCCTCTCGATCTTGTCGATCTCGATCGGCATGCTGCCGATCTGGATCTTCAGTGCCGACCCGGCTTCGTCGACAAGGTCGATCGCCTTGTCGGGCAGAAACCGGTCGGTGATGTAACGGTGCGATAAAACGGCCGCCGCCACGATGGCCGAATCCTTGATTCGAACCGCATGGTGAATCTCGAACTTCTCTTTCAATCCGCGCAGAATCGCGATCGTGTCGTCCACCGTCGGCTCGTCAACGATCACTGTCTGGAAGCGGCGCGCCAAAGCGGCGTCTTTCTCGACATACTTGCGATACTCCGCAAGCGTGGTCGCGCCGATGCAGCGCAGTTCGCCGCGCGCTAGTGCCGGCTTCAGCATGTTGGCCGCGTCGATCGCGCCTTCCGCTCCGCCTGCGCCGACCAGGGTATGCAACTCGTCGATAAAGCAGATGATTTCGCCGTTCGATTCGGTGATTTCCTTAAGAACAGCCTTCAGGCGATCCTCAAACTCGCCGCGAAACTTCGTGCCCGCGACCATCTGGCCGAGGTCGATCGCAACCAGTTTCTTGTTCTTCAGCTGATCGGGTACGTCGCCCTTGAGAATGCGTTGGGCGAGACCCTCGACGATCGCGGTTTTACCCACGCCCGGCTCGCCAATCAACACGGGGTTGTTCTTGGTCCGGCGGCTGAAAACCTGCATCACGCGGCGAATCTCTTCGTCGCGGCCGATGACGGGGTCGAGTTTCCCGCGCCGCGCCTGTTCGGTCAAGTCGACCGCATAGCGCTCCAGCGCCTGATACTTCGATTCCGGGTTCTGATCCGTCACGCGCTGCGTGCCTCGCACGGCGACCAACGCTTTCAGAATCGCATCATGATTCGCGCCCAGCTTGTTCAGCAGACTTCCGGCCGGCTCATACTTCTGATCGGAAAGGGCGAGGAGCAGGTGCTCGGTCGAGACATACTCGTCCTTGAAATTCTCCGCTTCCTTGAACGCGCCTTCCAGAACCTGGTTCATTGCCGGAGAAATGTACATTCCGGGTTGCTGCCCTGTGACCTTCGGGATCGACGTCAACTGGCGCTGTGCTTCGCTGATCAGCGGGTCCACCTGGACCCCACACTTCTCGAGGACCGGCCGCACGATTCCCTCGCGCTCGCTGGCCAGCGAAATAAGGAGATGCAGTGGGTGCACTGCCTGATGTCCGTTCTGACCGGCGATCTCCTGCGCCTGTTGAACGGCTTCCTGAGCCTTTTGGGTCAGTTTGTCAAATCGGAATGGCATTTCTTCTCCTTCTCATACGACTCCGGCGGCGGGCTTCCGGATACTCCGAAAGTCCTCGCCGCCGTTTGCAAAACAAAGCCAATTTCGGGCTTACTGTTTGGGCGCGCCGTCGACGTGGTGGACCTCAACCTTTACCTGGCGTGGCTTCGCCGATTCCTTCCGGGGAAGGGTTACGGTCAAAACGCCATTTTTATAATCCGCCTGCACCTTATCGGTGTCTACGGTCGGCGGGACCGCGAAGCTGCGGACGAATTCGCCGTAACTCCGTTCAAGGCGGTGATAGCCCTTAACGTTTTCCTGCTTTTCGAACTTGCGGTGCCCCTTCAGGGTCAAAGTCTGGTTCTCCACGCGAACGTCAATGTCGTCGATCTTCACATCCGGGACATCCGCTCTGACAATCAGAGCGTCTTCGGTCTCAAGGATGTCGACGTTCGGGGACCACGGGCGGTTGGTTCGGGGTTCGCTCATCATTCGAGTGACGGCGTCCTCGAAGAGGCGCAGGCCGTGCAGCGGATCAAGTGTGAGAGATGTACTCATAGTCTTTCGATTCCTTATAGTCATTTCGGATTCAGGCTAATCACTTAACCTGATCTAATTAAAATGATAAAATCTTAGTCTATTGATGTCAACTAATAGAGCTTAGCAGTGATGGGTAAATAATGCTATGAGGATGATGAACGGAATCGGCACGCCGAGCAGGTAAAGAAGAACGGATCGCATAATAACCTCTTTCTAAAGGACTTGTACTCGGTCGCGCTGCCTGCCACCCAGGGTGGCCGCATAACTGGCGCAGAAAGCGCCGATCAGGAGCGCCAGAAACGTCCATAGCAGGAAGCGGGCGGTCACCCGGCGCAATTCGTCGACAGCCTGGCGGGCTTCCGCCATGGTTCCGGAGACCCGTTTCTCCGCATCGGCCGGACTGAGACCCGTTTTCGCGGCCACGAGTTCCCCGAGCCACGCGGTATCGGCGGAAGCTCCGTCGCCGCCCCGAAGGACCCGCGCCACGATCCGGCCAGCCTCGGCGCGGACCGTCGTTTCGGCCGCCGGGCCGGTCGGATTTCCCGAACGGAACAGCCGGTCCACAAAGTACGCGGTTCCCGCAGTATCGCCATTGGATGTCTCGTTGACCGCCGCGGTGGCTCCGGCCATAGAAGTCGCGGCCGATCCCAGGAAGGCCGCGGTCACGACAAGCGCGACCGCCCAAGCCAGAAATCCGTTCGCGGTATCCCGAAAGTGAACTTCGTCCGTGTGCAGTGGATGCCACCCCGTCCGGAGCCGCCCCGTCAGATAGCCGCCCATGCTGGAGGAGATCACCTCGGTGACGACGATCCAGATCAGTCCCACGGTTCCGACCGTCGTAGCCGAAATGGACGCGCCGGGCCACGGCGAAATCGCCGACAGCCCGAAGCCGGCGCCGAGCGCCAGCAGAATCAACGACAAAGCAGCCGTCACGAACGCGCCGCCGATTACGGCGCCCCAGGAAACTCCGGGAGAATGAGTCACCGCCCGATGAACTGTTAAGTCTGAGGTTTCCATTAGAAAGTCACCGTGTTTTCCCTCTCCCAAAGGCGCAGCTCGCCGCATGACGCTACAAACGCGGTCGCGCTCCCCTTTGGCCCAAGCTCGATAAATCCGGCGTCCACCTTCGCTCCCGCTCTCTCGATGAGAGGTTTTGCGGCTGGAACCCAGCCGATGAACTTCAGATGCCCAAATGCATCCGCGACAAACTCCGTCGCGGCGGCGTTCTTCGCCAGCGCCGCCACACCATCTTCGGAAACGCAGAGCGCTACGGCGTCGAACAGGACCGAAGGACCGCCGCCGATTTTGTGATCGGCTTTGAGCATTTTGCCGTCGCTGGTTTTGACCCCGCCAATCGTCGGGGCGACAATCTCGAGCGTCGCCCCGACCCCTTCGATCGACTGCTTGAGCCCTTCGATGACGGATGCATCCGCCCCGTCGGTCACGAGCACCCCCACCTTGCGTCCCGCGAAGCTTGTGGGCGGGTTCAAGGCGATGCTGAGCGCCGGCGACTTCTTCAGATCCTCCCGCGGCGCCACAGCGGTCTCGGCTGCGGCGATCTTGCCGGTCATTCCCAGACCCTTCGCCACCCGATCGGCAAGTTTCGCGTCGATCAGCGGAAGGTGCGCGACCATGCGTTCCCGAATCGCCGCCTCCTCCACCTTGCTCAATTCGAAAATCAGCGCATCGGCGATGTGCCCCTGTTCGGACTTCGTCTGGCTGATGTAAAACTGACGAGCCTGACTGTAGTGGTCGGCGAAGCTTTCGGATCGCTCGCGCACTTTGGGGCCGCTCTCCTCGGCCGGGAACGAACGGAATCCGGTTTGAGGGCATTCACGCGGACCGCCCTGCGCACCGCGCGAATTCGGCTCGTAGTTAACGCGCCCCACGGGGTTCTTCATCGCCATGTGCCCATCCTGTTGGAACAAATGCATGGGACACTTCGGCGCATTCACCGGGATGTGGGTAAAATTCGGGCCACCAAGACGCTTCACCTGCGTATCCAGATAAGAGAAATTGCGCCCCTGCAGCAGCGGGTCATTGCTGAAATCCACGCCCGGCACGATATTGCTGGTGCAAAAAGCGACTTGTTCGGTCTCCGCGAAGAAGTTATCCACGCAGCGATCGAGAACCAGCCTTCCGACAACCTGGATCGGCACTTCCTCTTCGGGGATTAGTTTCGTCGCGTCCAGAACGTCAAAGGCGAAGTTGTCGGCGAACTTGTCATCGAACAGCTGCAGCCCCAGTTCCCACTCGGGATAGTTGCCGCTCTGAATCGCGTTCCAAAGATCGCGCCGGTGAAAATCCGGATCCGCGCCATTGATTTTCACCGCTTCGTTCCACAGCACCGACTGCATGCCGAGCTTCGGTTTCCAGTGGAATTTAACGAATGTCGATTTGCCCTCGGCATTCACAAGCCGGAACGTGTGTACGCCGAAGCCTTCCATGAATCGGAACGAACGCGGAATCGCCCGGTCGGACATAATCCACATGATCATGTGAATGCTTTCCGGCATCAGGGAAGCGAAGTCCCAGAAGTTATCGTGCGCGGTCTGCGCCTGGGGGAAGTCCCGGTCCGGCTCGGCTTTCGCCGCGTGGATCAGATCCGGAAACTTGATCGCGTCCTGAATAAAGAAGACCGGGATGTTGTTGCCGACGATATCCCAGTTGCCCTGCTTTGTGTAGAGCTTTACCGCAAATCCGCGAACGTCCCGCGCCAGGTCGGCCGATCCTTTATTACCGGCAACGGTGGAAAATCGGACGAACGCAGGGGTCTTCTCGCCAGCCCGCTGGAAGATGTCGGCGGACGTAATCGCGGTAAGCGGTTTATAGGTTTCGAAAAAGCCATGGGCGCCGAATCCGCGCGCATGGACAACGCGCTCCGGTATTCGCTCATGGTCGAAGTGGAAGATCTTTTCCCGAAGGTGGAAGTCTTCGAGTGTGGTGGGACCCCGCGTGCCGATCTTTAGAGAATTTTGATCGTCTGAGACGGGGATGCCCTGCTGGGTCGTAAGAACTGCTACGTCCTTGCCTGCCGTCTGATGTAACTCTCCGCCGGAGCCGTGATTCGACGTGCGGTGTTTGGTGTTTTTCATGGTCTTTCCTGTTGAGTAATTGGGGAGCTTTCAGGCCTTGCTCGTCGCTGCAGCTTCCACAGGCGCACTCTTGAGGAGGCTCGTGCCTATGCTGCGTAGCTTCTGGTCTGCAGCTTGCTCCTCGGCCAGCGATTCCTTCAGCAGGTTCACGATGTCGCTCTTGCCTGCACGCTGCGCCAGGTTGATCGCCGTCATGTAGCCGGCCATCTCGTAGTGCTCGACGCGCGTTCCAGCTCCGATCAAGCCGAGGTCCAGCACTGCGTCGTCGCCTTCTTCTTCAAGGGCTTCAGCGCCTTCCTTGATGCAGCCTTCCATGCCGACGCATTTCTTTCCGGTAGGCTTGATGCCAAGCATGTCGGCCACCTGCTGCAGGCGTTCGACCTGTGTCTGGGTCTCCTTGAGGTGAGCGGAGAAGGCCGCTCGCAGACTTTCGTCGCTCGAGCCCTTCGCCATTTTGGGGATGGCTTTGGTGAGCTGCTTCTCGGCCGAATAAAGGTCTTTGATCTCGTCTGTCAGTAACGCTTCTACAGTGTTCTTGTCTGCCATGATTTGTCCTTAAGCGACCGGGCTTGAAGAGCACAGACGCGAGGCGGAAAGAAGCACGCATGTGGCCGTTGAACGTAATCTGACCCCGCCCGCATGGACGCCCGGCGTGCTGACTCTTACCCTTGTCGACGGGCGCACCGGAAACGCTTTCTGATTCACGCACACGTTTCTGAACCGCGGCCGCCAGGGAGTTCCATGGCCCGCGGCGGGCCGCCAAAGGGGATGAAGACACGCTGCCGGTGTGGGGCCAGGGCTTTGGCCCTGCAGCCGAGCTTCCGCTCGGCGCGGAGCGTTTACGTCCTGCCGGTAGCGCCGGCGATCTCGTCGCCGGTGTTCTTACGAACCGCGTCTTCGACAGAGCGCTATATCCTCCGAATGCCGATTCCACTAAACGTCTAATCGGCAGTGGTTCCGTAGCACCGGGTCGTAATCCGCCACGCTCCGATAGATCGCCTTCGGTGTTTTTACCTCGGCCACGCTGCGCTTTTCCTCCACCGGCCTGTCCTTCCCCGAGATCTCCGCCACCGCCTCGCGAATCGCTTTGGCATCCGGCTCCGGCCGCTTGTTCGGCCCTATATATCCTGTAACGCTCATCTCTTTTCTAACTCCTCCCGAAACCTAAATCCCCGGCAAGCGCTGCGAACTCCACCCGATCTCTTTACGCCTCGCCCGCCAGCAGGCCAGCGCCAGCGCGATCACCAGATCGTCGTGCTGCCCGCTGCCTTCCGCCCCGATCTTGACCTTCCCCAACTTCAAACTCGCCGTAGCCCGCACATCCACCAGTTCCCTCACCAGCGTGCCTGCCTCTTTCATCCGCCGCGCAATTTTCAATTCGCTCTTCTCCAGCGCTACCTGCAGCCCCGCGATCAGATCGCGCTTCGGCACGCTCTTCGTCGAACCGCTCCCCGACTCCTTCTCGCCGCTCGTGATCGTCACCGCCGTCACCTCGCACCCCAGCCGCGCCATCCGCAGCATCTCCACCACCGGTGCCCCCACACCCGTCTCATCCACCACCAGCGCGCACTGCCCCGCCAGCGCCGCGCCGCACACCAGCTCGCGCACCCGCGCCACCACGCCCGGATATGGCGTACCCAGCGGCAGCCGCTCCACCTTCCGCACCAGCAGCTCGCGCCCTTCGGGCGGCAGGAACGCCAGCCGCGGAATCCTCTTCTCCACCACCGCGATCGCGCTATGATCCTGCCGCTGCCCCAGATCCAGTCCCACGTAAAACATGCTTCAGGCCTCCAGCGGCTCCAGTTCGTCGTCCAGCGCGGCTTCCACCAGATCCCTGTCGAACACGCCCATCCCACTGCCCGTGAACTCGCACATATGCTCCTGCCGGAACGATTCAAGCCCCATCACCGACCGCTGCTCCTCCAGAAAACTCTTCGAAATTCGCGGACACTCTGTCGCCGGCACGCTCACCCGCATCCACTCCGAACCCGCGTGCGCCCATGTCTCGTAGAAGAACCCGCGCTTGCCGCACGGCGTGCTCATCAGCCACAAATCGCCGTCGCTCACCGCCAGCATCGGCCGCAGTGCCCGGTACAATTCGTCCGGCACCCGCGAAGCCTCGTCGATCACCAGCATCGAAAGCGCCGAGAACCCCCGCACCCTGGCCTCCGTTCCCGGCAGCCCGATAATTCGCGACCCGTTCGGCAGCAGCAGCGACAGCTTGTTATACCCGTCGCCGCGCGGCCGGATATCCAGCCGTTCCACCATCTCCTCTGCTTTGAACATCCACTCCCCACTCTGCCGCTCCCCCGGACTCGCCACGATCACCGTAGCCTTAGGTACGGTGAACGCCCGATGCACCGCC
The DNA here is from genome assembly GCA_963845785.1 of Terriglobia bacterium. Lineage (GTDB taxonomy): Bacteria > Acidobacteriota > Terriglobia > Bryobacterales > Bryobacteraceae > BOG-234. The sequence goes on from CAWJTK010000001.1 coordinate 382,094, forward strand.
TTCGCCGCCGCCACGGTCGACTTTCCCCACTGCCGCGTGCAATTCAGAATTCCGCGCTTCGCCTTCGACCGCAGCACCGCCTCCTGCGGCTCGTCCGCATCGAGTCCGAGCCGTTCCCGCGCAAACTCGACCACGTCCGGCACGCGAGTCGGTTTTGGGGCGTGAGACATGTCTTGGTTCGGATCTGCGAAGCCATCGATATAAGTCAGCGGCACGCCATTATAGCTACCACGACAAAAGTCGAATGGTACCCGCCAGCGCAACTAAAAAATCGCTAACTGATTGATCTGATTAATCCAGGCCGATGAAAATAAATTCCTCTGGATTGTCACCGCCCTCGGCGTCCGTAAGTGGGGCAGAGCTTCGGCTCTGCCGCCGGCCTTCCGGCCGGCGCGGAACTTTACGTCAACCGGTAGCGCCGGCGATCTCGTCGCCGGTGTCTTCTCCATCACCGCGCCACTTTACGTCAGCCCCGGTAGCGCCGGCGATCTCGTCGCCGGTGTCCTTCTCCGTCACCGCGCAACTTTACATCAACGTCGCCGGTCTCCAGGTGGTTTTGCTGTAGTCCACCTGAATCCGGTACCCGGAGTTCAGCCAAAAGTGTATATTTCAGTCATATACTGAATCAATGGCTCCTCTGGACCCGCTGGAGAGTTGCGTCGGGTTCGACTGGGATGAAGATAATGCGGGCAAGAATTGGGAACGGCATCGGGTCACGCCGGAGGAGGCTGAGGACGTTTTCTTTCATCAGCCGCTGGTGGTCCGAAACGACGCGCGCCACTCCAAACGCGAAAAGCGATACTACGCTCTCGGGCAAACGAGCATCGGAAGGGAGCTGTTCGTAGCTTTCACAATCAGGAAGCAACTCATTCGAGTGATCTCAGTCCGGGACATGAATCGGAACGAGAAAGAGATATATGGAAGACAAGAAGAAAAAAATTCCTGAGTTCAAAAACGAGGATGAAGAACGAAACTTCTGGGCGGCGACCGATTCGACGCAGTACGTTGACTGGCCATCGGCGAAGCGCAGAAAACTGATAAACCTCAGACCGACGCTACGGACGATCTCGCTGCGCCTTCCCGTATCGATGATCGAGGATCTTAAGGTCCTCGCTAATCAGCGCGACGTACCCTACCAGTCTTTGCTCAAGGTATTTCTCGCCGAGCGGCTCGCGCAGGAGCGGAGGGTCTGAGCCTGGCGGTTGAGACCTCCATGGTCGAGACTCCCTGGCGAGCCTTTCGTCGCGGAAACCCGCTCCTATTCCTGGGGACATCGCTCCTATGCTCGGAGTTACACTGCGCAGCGCCAGCCTTATGGGAGACAAGCTCGTGTTCGCCTCGTTCCCCGAGAACTACTACCGAAACACCGGCGAGAAGGTAATCGATCTCGACTCCGCCTGGATCTTCGACCACAATCCGTTTGTTGTTCGCGGAGAGGAGCCGGCGCAGATCGTGGACTTACACGCGCAACCCTGGCCCCAGCTTGCTGGTCTTTCTCCTCGCCAATTTATGACAAAGCCGGTCTTTCTCTCCGTCGCGGAACGAACCGCCGCCATATTCAATCAGGTCTGCTACTTGAGACACCCCAGACTCTATGCCTATGAGAACATGCCCACGATCGCCAACAGACTGGTGATACATACCACCGCCAGACCGATCGTCCAGACCGCGCTCGGAGAAGACCAGCCGCGAGTGCTGTCGGAAGAGATCATCGACCATATTCGCACCCGGTATCGCGGCTACGACGTCATTCAGATTGGCTCCAGGGACGATGTGGACGCGAGCGTTATCGACTGCCGAGGCCTTGATGACATTTGGGATACCGTCAGGATTATTGCGCAGGCGGCCATCTATATTGGAGTCGATAGCGGACCTTCGTACATAGCCGCCTGCTATCCAGGCGTCTTCAGGAAGAAGGTGCTCATGCAGTACGCTCCGGAATTCCTCCGACATTCGTTCATTCCTATGCACGCACTGACACCGCATTTCCATTGGCACGATCATTCCTTCCTTTATTACAACCGTTCGAAGGATGACGCCGGCGTAACCTATAGCTACCTGAAGCTGTGATACCGCCAGCCCGGAATGAGCGCACGGGTGCGGATCGTCGTCCCCCGCGCTCACCCGCGACTGCCGAGCACCGTCTGGTACCCGGACTCTATTACTCTCCATCCCCGCTCCGTAAGCCACGGCACAGCCAGTGCGCCTTTGCCATGGTAAGCCCGGCAACGGTACAGAGTATCGTCAAGAACCACCAGCGAGCCGGCATGAAGGCAGGGATACGCCGCCTCTATCTCCGCCAGGCAATGTTGGGCCGCCCCCGGATCAGGAATATCCAGACTGTCCAGATAAAGTACATCAATCTTTTCCCCGTCCTCAGAGGCGCTCCGCAGCCATTCCACCGAGCCGCTCTGCACGACTTCGACGGCCGTTCCGAAACACTCCGTCCACGCGCGCGCAAACTCACAGTGCTCCGAGCTGTTGTCCACCGAGGTCAGCCGCCCTCCGTGATTCTGTAAATAACAGCCCAGAACGTATGTGCTGAATCCCGCGCCGGCAAAATCGTCTGCAACGCGAATGCACCCCGTCTCAACCACCCTGGGCGTCCTGAACCGTTCGGACATGCTCCGCAACAAAACATCGAAGCTGCGATTCCGGTCCGTGTATCCACCCAGAACGCCTGGTTGCCCTCGCATCCGTTGCCGCACGAACCACTGCAGAAGTACATCGGCGCCCCTGCGCGTCGCATGCAGGTAGCGCGGGCCTTCCAGCATGTATTTCGCCAGCGTCGTCAGCGCTTCCACCATCCCGAACTCGGAGCACTCCACGATGTGGAAAGGAATGCGGCTTGGGCTCCATTGCCGATGGGCGTGCCCCGCCACGAGGTTGACCTGCAACGCCCGCGGCAACGACCAGGTGGGAGGAGACCCACCCCGCATCCACAGGCCGATCGCGGGTGTGTCCGTGAACCGCGCGGCGTGCAGCGGCCCGCTGTCCACTCCGATCATCAGGTCCGCCCTCCCGATCAGCGCCAGTAATTGAGCCGTGTCGACAGGCATCCAGTCATCGCCCAGATGCCGTATTCGCTCGTGAGCCAGCCGGGGCGTCCGATTGTCCCAATCCAGCAACACCAGGGTTCCGTTTGTCTCCTCCAGCAGACTGCGGTAAAGCTGCCAGCACTGCTCGTTCGTCAGGCCCTTCCGCAAAGCATACGAATTGCCGTGAGTATGCAGCAGGATCACCGGGCGGGCGAGGGCCCTCAGCCACTCCTCTGCCGCCGCGTGCGCTTCCGCGGGAAGGTGCGGCCAGATATTCAGGTGGACGTTACAGTATTCCTCCCACAGATCTTCCGGTGTCCCGATCTCGGGCATCGGCGGCGCAGAAATGTTTCCCGCCGCCTTCGACCATCTCCAAACGTTGTTCCAGCGGGCCTCTCCGTTCGGTATGGTCCCTTCGTGCCAGACGACGCGATCCGCGCCAGAGACATCCGAAGTCACCTCTACGCCGGACGCGGCAAAAACAATCTGCTTGTCCGGGTCGCATGCGATCGTGAAGCGATGTCCGCGGCGGGTGTATAGCGGAATCTGATGGGCAAAGTGGACGCAGTCACCCAGCCCATGCGGAAATTCAATCTGTAGCATTATCGGCGTTCGTCGGCGGCTTTTGCGGAACACGCGCAAAACGGGCCGCGTGGGCGTGAGGCAGGCTTAAGTCTGCGCAGGATTTTGGTCCCGCCAAAACCCAGGCGCGCCCGCTTTGAGCGTGTTGGGAAAGGGCCGGCGGTGGCTCCGGCTGCCTGACCGGCGTGCAGCAAGGCCAATCACCGTCAAGCGTCGGCTTGTCCGCGTTCATGATCTTGTGGCGGGGGCGGTTGTTGAGGAGATGGAGCCGCGGGAATCCAGCGAATGTCGGCGCGTGATCGCAGTTGGGCGATCACGCGCCGATATTCGTCGTGTTGCCGCATCATCGTGAGAGCGCGTCTGATGTCTTCCTTAACCTCTTCGAAGTTGACCGTGCCCGCGGGAGTCTTCCCGCGCAGTTCCGCGATATGAAAACCAAAAGGAGTCCGGAAGATACCGGTTCGCTCCCCCGGTTTCAGGGCGCGAATCGCATCTTCGAATTCCGCTACCATCGTGCCCGCCACAAACTCTCCGAGATCTCCGCCTTTGCCGGGACAATCGGAATGCCGGTCCGCCGCTTCGGAAAAAGGCGTGCCCCGCTCCAGATCAGCCAAAGCCGCTTCGATCCCCGCGCGCGCCTCCTCCTCACTCTGCTTGTCGTTAACGTGTCTGACGATATGGGCAGCCCGAAACATCGCCGAACCGCGGAAGTTGTCCTGCTGCGCATGATAGAACGCCTGGACATCTTCCGGCGTCGGCAGAGGCGCTTTGGCGGTGATGTCACGGGCGGTCCGCTGCAGGCGCGCATTCCGCTCGATCAGCCGCCGGATCCCTTCCTCATCACTCGCGCTTCGGCAGTTTCCCATGGCTCTCTGCTGCTCCAGCTCCCGCTCAATGGCAACCGGATCGACGGGCCGGGGATCGCTTGCGGCGGTCCACTCGAAGAGCGTCACATCGACGGCCGCGAACTCGGCGGCGGCCCGAAGCCGTCTCGCCCGTTCGACTTCATCGGGAAATTGCTGCCACCGCGGGTCACGGCGAAGCTGCGCCTCTTGCGCGCGCACTGTCTCCTCAGCTACCGGCTGGCCATTGACGAGGTAAGGCATAAGCTTTATTGCGTGAGGTTGAGCAGGACCGTGACGCCGCCGCTCGAATCCGGCGCGACCAGATCGGGGAGGCCGGGCGACTGTCCGTGCAGACTCTGGGCAAAAACCTGACCCAAGTCGGGACCGGCTCCCACCACAAACGGAGCGTAAAACGTACCGTTGCCCATTCCGAGCGCGATGCCTATGCTGCCATTCGCCGGCAACAACAGGTCCAGGATGCCATCCCCGTTCACATCCGCGATTTGCGCCGGAAGTTCGTCCGCAAATGGATAGTGAATATTGTTCTGGCCCGCCGTGAACCCTCCCTTAGCCGTCGCCCATATAGACTTGCGCAGACCGCGAGGCCATCCTCGGCAGCCACCGCGTCCAGGTTCCCGTCGCCGTTCAGATCAGCCAGCATGATCGAGGTTGGCGCATCGGAATCGGCGATTGTGGTGAGCGTGAATCCGCCCTGCTGGTTGTTGAGGAGGACGTATACCGCGCCGCAGCAATAACTCGGCTGCGTGGCCATAAGGTCGGTCCAGCCGTCGTTATTCAGATCGCCGGCCGTGATCCAGGCGAACCCGAGGTTCGGCGGGATCGGCGAGGATCGATACCGGCGGTTGAAAAGTCCCGTCCCCGTTGCCGAGAGCCATCTGGTTCGAAGACGTCGCTATATCCGGTTTCCCGTCGTGATTGAAATCCCCCAGCACCATATCGGTATTGGAGCCAAAGGGAATCACGCTCGCCAGCACAAACGTGCCATCGCCCTTGCCCAGATACACTCCCACTCCGCCGAAGCTGTTTGCGCCCTCCAGGATATCCGCGATGCCATCCCCGTTCACATCGCCCGTGATCGGGCAGCCCGGACCCGACAACGGGACAGTCAAACCTGCGGAATAAGGCTGCAGCGCCTTGCCCGTCCCAAGCAGAACCACGATCCCATTAGTAGTGGGCACCCCCAGGTCCGGCTTGCCGTCGGCATTGAAATCCGCCGACACCGCACAATTGCCGCTGCCGGCCACGGGAATCCACAAGCCATCCACAAACTTTCCGTTGCCCCAATTGATCAGCACAGAGACAGAGCCGTTCAGACCCGAAATGATGTCGTTGAAACCCGCCTTGCCTTTATTAAGCTCGGCCAGCACCACACCAAGCGATGATCCGCATTGTTGGCTACCGGATAGCATACCTGCGTCGCGAATTTCGCCAACCCCAAACCAAGGGCCACGCAGCCCGACCCGCTCACCAGATCGGGAATGCCATCGCCATTTACGTCGCCGATGGCGACCGAGGAGCCGGAGAGCGATACCTGGACAGGCGTCCCGAAGGTTCCCTTGCCATTGTTAATATAGACGACTGGCTGTCGATGCCCCCGCTGCCGCTGGCAGGACGATATCGGGAACGGCGGAGCGGGTAACATCGCCCACTGCCAGATATCCCCATCCGGTCGTTGCCCAGCACTACCGGCTGCTTAAAAGTGCCGTTTCCTTTGCCGAGCAGCATATAGACACCGCTGGGGTAAGCGCTCACGGCCAGGTCGAGTTTGCCGTCTCCATTGAAGTCCGCCGCGCCCGACCAGAGAGCTTGCGAGGGAGTCGCAACCGCCAGGAAGCCGGCGTGGAATGTCCCGTCTCCTTTTCCCTTGAAGAACCAGATTCCCTTAGTCCCCCCTGCGGCAACGTCGGGAATGCCATCGCCGTTGAAATCCCCCACCACCGCGTTGCCCAAGGCCCCATCGTTGACCTTGTAAAACACGGGCTGCGGAAACGTCCCGTCGCCATTGCTGAACAGCACACCGATGCCGCCATCTCCGACAGCCTCAGGCGAGCCGCCGATGACCAGATCCGCCTTGCCGTCGCCGTTCAGGTCAGCCAGCGCGGCGCCCGACATGTCCAGCCACTGCACTGGCGTATTGACTGCGTTGCCAAAGGAGCCGTTGCCGTTTCCGGGCATCGTACTGACGGTGTCCTGGGCAGCCACCGCGACTATATCCGGGATGCCGTCTCCGGTCACATCGCCGAGAACGACAACACCACCCGCGGATGGATAGTCCCGACGCGCAACGAAGCCGGGGACCTTGACCGCGGCCGTGAGCGCACTACAGCACAAGGCCAGCCCGGCAATGAAAAGTTTCATCGAGGCTGAGTACCGTGGGCTCATTGCGTGAGGTTGAGCAGAACCGTGACGCCGCCGCTTGAATCCGGCGCGACCAGATCGGGCAGGCCGCGCGACTGCCCGTGCAGACTCTGGGCAAAAACCTGACCCACGTCCGGACCGGCTCCCACCGCGAACGGAGCGTAAAACGTACCGTTCCCCGTCCCCAGCGCGATGCCTATGCTGCCATTCGCCGGCAACAACAGATCCAGGATGCCATCCCCGTTCACATCCGCAATTTGCGCCGGAAGTTCGTCCACAAATGGATAGTGAATATTATTCTGGCCCGCCGTGAACCCTCCCAAGCCGTTACCCATATAGATGTGGGCAGTAGCGTCGCCATCCTCCGCGACTACGGCGTCCAGGTTACCGTCGGCGTTCACATCGGCCAGCATGATCGAGGTCGGCGCATCGGAGTCGGCGATTGTGGCGAGCGTGAACCCGCCCTGCTGGTTGTTGAGGAGGACGTATACCGCGCCGCAGCAGTAACTCGGCTGTGTGGCCATAAGGTCGGTCCAACCGTCGTTATTCAGATCGCCTGCCGCGATCCAGGCGAATCCGAGGTTCGGCGGGTCGGCGAGGATCGATGTCGGCGGCTGAAAAGTCCCGTCCCCGTTGCCCAGGGCCATCTGGTTCGAAGACGTCGCGATATCTGGTTTCCCGTCGTGATTGAAATCCCCCAGAGCCATATCCGTACTGGAGCCAAAGGGAATCACGCTCGCCAGTACAAACGTGCCATCGCCCTTGCCGAGATACACTCCCACTCCACCGAGGCTGTTTGCGCCTTCCAGGATATCCACTATGCCATCTCCGTTCACGTCGCCGGTGATCGGGCAGCCCGGACCCGACAAAGGAACAGTCAAACCTCTGGAATACGGCTGCAGTGCCTTGCCGGTCCCGAGCAAAACTGTGATCCCGTTAGCGCTGGGCACCCCCAAGTCCGGCTTGCCGTCGCCGTTGAAATCCGCCGATGCCGCACAATTGCCGCTGCCGGTCACCGGAATCCACAAGCCATCTACGAACTTTCCGTTGCCCCAATTGAGCAACACGGAGACAGTGCCGTTCAGTCCCGAAATAATGTCATTGAAACCCGCTTTGCCTTTAGTAAGCTGAGCCAGCACCACGCCCTGCGATGTCCCCATGGTGTTCGCTACCGGATAGCAGGTTTCCGGCGCGAATTTCGTCAGCCCCAAACCAAGGGCAACGCAGCCCGACCCGCCGACAAGATCGGGAATCCCGTCACCATTTACATCGCCAATGGCCACGGAGAAGCCGGAAAGCGCCACCTGGAAAGGCGCCGCGAAGCTTCCTTTGCCGTTGTTGATATAGACGCTGGCGCTTGTCGTCTCCGGAGTGCTCGGCACGACAATATCGGGGTGGCCGGAGCGCGTGACGTCGCCCACTGCCAGAAATCCCGGGTCAGTTGTACCCAGCACCATCGGCTGTTTGAAAGTGCCGTTGCCTTTGCCGAAGAGCACATAGACCCCACTGGGATAAGCGCTCACGGCCAGATCGAGTTTGCCGTCCCCGTCGAAGTCCGCAGCGCCGGACCAGTAAGCTTGCGACGGCGTCGCAACCGCCAGGAAGCCGGCGTGGAAGGTCCCGTCCCCTTTTCCCTTGAATAACCAAATGCCCTTAATCCCACCCGCGACAATGTCTGGTATGCCGTCGTCGTTAAAATCCCCCACCACGGCGTTCCCCAGCGCCCCATCGTTGACCTTGTAAAACACGGGTTGCGGAAACGTGCCATCGCCATTGCTGAACAGCACGCCCACGCCGCCGTCTCCAACGGCCTCAGGGGAGCCGCCGATGACCAGGTCCATCTTGCCATCACCGTTCAAGTCAGCCAGTGCGGCGCCGGACATGTGCAGCCATTGCACTGCCGTATTGACTGCATTACCAAAGGCGCCGTTCCCGTTTCCCGGCATCGTACTGACGGAGTCCTGGTTAGTAACTGCGACAATATCCGGGATGCCGTCTCCAGTTACATCGCCCAAGGCGACAAAACTGCCCGCCGAGGGATAATCGCGGCGCGCGAGAAACCCGGGGATCTTGACCGCCGCCGTGAGCGCACCGCAGCACAAAACCAACCCGGCAATCGCAAGTTTCATCGAGGCTGAGTACCGTGGGCTCATTGCGTGAGGTTGAGCAGAACTGTAACGCCGCCGCTCGAATCCGGCGCGACCAGATCGGGTAACCCGGGCGACTGCCCGTGCAGGCTCTGGGCAAAAACTTGACCCAGGTCCGGACCGGCCCCGACCACGAACGGAGCGTAAAACGTACCGTTCCCCATCCCCAGCGCGATTCCGATACTGCCATCCGCCGCCAACAGCAGGTCCAGAATGCCATCCCCGTTCACATCCGCGATCTGCGCCGGAAGCATATCTACGAATGGGTAGGGAATGTTGTTCTGACCCGGCGTGAATCCCCCCTTTCCGTCGCCGAGGTAGACACGTCCAACCAGGACCTCCATAACCACCGCGTCCAGGTTCCCGTCGCCGTTCAAGTCCGCCAGCGTGACCGCGGTAGGATCCTCGTTGTCGCTAATGGACGTGAGAGTGAAGCCGCCCTGCTGATTATTCAGCATCACATAGAGGTCACCGGAATAAATATATGGCTGCGTGGCTACAAGGTCGGTCCAACCGTCATTGTTAACGTCACCGGCTGCTATCCAGGTGAACCCCTGCAACGGCGGATCGGGGAGGATCGATACCGGCGGTTGAAAAGTCCCGTCCCCGTTTCCGAAAGCCATCTGGTTGGAAGACGTCGCTATGTCCGGTTTCCCGTCGTGGTTGAAATCCCCCAGCACCATATCCGTATTGGAGCCAAAGGGAATCACGCTCGCCAGCACAAACGTGCCATCGCCCTTGCCCAGATACACTCCCACTCCACCCAGGCTGTTTGCGCCCTCCAGGATATCCGCGATGCCATCCCCGTTCACATCGCCCGTGATCGGGCACCCCGGACCGGACAGAGGGACAGTCAAGCCCGTGGAATACGGCTCAAGAGCCTTCCCCGTCCCCAGGAGAACCACGATTCCGTTCCCGGTGGGCACCCCCAGATCCGGCTTGCCATCGCCATTGAAATCCGCCGACACCCCACAATTGCCGCTGCCGGCCACCGGAACCCACAAGCCATCCACAAACTTTCCGTTGCCCCAATTGATCAGCACGGTAACAGAACCGTTCAGACCCGAAATGATGTCACCGAAACCCGCCTTGCCTTGGGTAAGCTCGGCCAGCACCACGCCCTGCGATGTCCCCATGGTGTTGGCTACCGGATAGCAGATCTGAGGCGCGAATTTCGCTAATCCCAAGCCCAGGGCCACGCAGCCCGACCCGCCCACCAGATCGGGAATCCCGTCGCCATTTACGTCACCGATGGCGACGGACAGGCCGGAGAGCGATACCTGGATAGGCGTCCCGAAGCTTCCCTTGCCGTTGTTGATATAAACGCTGGCGCTTACCGTCGCCGGATCGCTCGGTACGACGATATCGGGGTGGCCGGAGCGGGTGACGTCCCCCACTGCCAGATATCCCCAATCCGTAGTTCCCAGCACTACCGGCGTCCTGAAAGTGCCGTTGCCTTTACCAAACAGCACATAGACCCCACTGGGATACGCGCTCACAGCCAGGTCGAGGTTGCCGTCCCCATTGAAGTCCGCCGCGCCAGACCAGAGAGCTTGCGAGGGAGTTGCAACCGCCAGGAAGCCGGCGTGGAACGTACCGTCCCCTTTTCCCTTGAAGAACCACATGCCCTTCGTCCCCCCTGCGGCAATGTCTGGTATGCCATCACCATTGAAATCCCCCACCACCGCGTTCCCCAAAGCCCCATCGTTGACCTTGTAAAACGCGGGTTGCGGAAACGTGCCGTCGCCCTTGCTGAGCAGCACGCCGATGCCGCCTCCGCCTGCGTCAGGCGAGCCGCCGATGACCAGATCCATCTTGCCGTCGCCGTTCAGGTCAGCCAGCGCGGCGCCAGCCATGTCCAGCCACTGTACTACCGTAGTGACTGCATTGCCAAAGGCGCCGTTGCCGATTCCCGGCATCGTACTGACCGTGTCCTGGGAAGCCACTGCGACTACATCCGGGATGCCGTCTCCGGTTACATCGCCCAGCGCAACAAACCCTCCCGCCGAGGGATAATCCCGGCGCGCAAGAAACCCCGGGACCTTAACTGCCGCCGTGAGCGCACCGCAGCACAGAACCAACCCGGCAATCGCAAGTTTCATCGAGGCTCCTCTTCGCACCGGCCAGCCGAGCATCGTGCTTGGGAGGTTAGCAGGCTGGGTCGAAACTCGCTCCCTCACGGTCGCGGCTCGGTAACGTGTTGATTTACAGAGGCGCGCGCGTAAGCAAGCGCGTTCTACCGAGTTCAGACACAGGCTAAGGCTGTTGAAAAAGCGCATCTTGATTCCACTCGCTGACGCTCGTTGCTCTGTTAATCTTTCGAATTCAATAAGCATGCTTTCGAAATACGCGCTGAAGCCATGGCCGCCGAATCGCGGCTGAATCGCCGGGCTCCTCCACTTTTTGGCACTGCGTCCGGCGGCCCCCTGCGCTTCCGAGCCGCGACCCGGCATCCCCTTTAGGGGTGCTGGCACGTGAGGGAGCGAAAAGGACCATTTTTCATCACCCTGTTATGGCGGCGGTATCGTACTGGGCGGATACGTCTGGTTCACGGTATTGGGGGCGCTGTTCATGTGAAACCACATGTATGCGTTCAGGGCGGTATTGTACCCCGCTGCAATCTGCGGATAAATGTTATAAAACTCCGCCGCCATAATGTTGTTGTAAGCGTTCAGATATTCGCCCGCGGTCGCCGTATTCCAGACACCCGAATGGAACGCCTCGTTTCCCGTCTCGCCATAATTATTCAGATAGTAATTGTAGAATTCAAACTGCGTCTCGCCATGCGAGACGGAGGGAGTGGGGTTCGGATAAGTGGAGTCGTCCAGCCAGTAGGTATACATCCCCAGCTTGGCGCCCCCGAAAAAGTTCATCGTATTGTCCGAGCCCCTCAGATTGTGAGAGCTGTCCATGGTTCTTATCCCGATGGCGTGGGTCGGCTTCGGTTGCGACAAGTTGACGTCGTTCCACTGGTAAGCGGTGGCGTATTCGTCGGTGCTGAGGAGGACGTAAGGCATGGTCTGCATGCCCCCCGCGCCGTTTGGCGCCGACACCGTCCGCCGGTAGAAGGGGCTGTAGTTAAATATAACGTCGAGAAGCGACTCTCTGCCCTTCAGGTAGTGAACCATATCGCCCGATGCGGTTCGCCAGCTCTCGTTCCCGAGCGCCGCCGAGTAGATCAGAGGCAGAATGTCCACGCTGGAGCAGAGATAGGAAAGCGAATACGGGGCGCTCTGCGTGGTCCACTGGACCAGCAGGGGCACGTTGTAGGCCTCGTCGTAAAGCGCACCGCCCTTGGCATGCAGATTATGTGAGCCGCCGAAATCTCCATGGTCCGAAGTAAAGATAATTACCGGAGGGTTGGTGGCGCCGAACTCATTCGCGATGTGAGCCAGCACGTTGCCGATCAACGTGTCGACAAGGCTCTGCATCCAGTAATAATAATTGAGAAAAATGCACCAGCCCTCCGTGGTGTTGATCTGGCCGTTCATACTGTTCATGGAGTTCTCAAAAGAGGCCTGCAGATCGGGCTTGCCACCCAATGTCCCTCCGCCGTTATAGGGCAGCAACTCGGGATCGTCAGCGTTGTTCCAGTCGCTCGGGGCAGCGTTCGTCGCCGCGTTGTACAGCGTGTAGGGTAACCCATTGAATGCAATCGGCTCCGTCAAGTCGTAATTGTCGACCCAGCCTAAAACGGGCGGCGGGTAATATCCCGGGTGTCCGGACGGGCCCATCGAACAAGCAAAATCATTCGAGGGACCGCAGGCCTGCCCATTGGCATTGGTTGCCAGCCCAAAAGCCCACGGGAACCATGTGATGTCGTGCGGATTGACGAAGCTCAGACCCAAAAACCAGGGAGCCGTTTGGATGTTCGTGTGGTGCTGCAACCAAACCTCTTTGAAGGCATGGTAGATGGCCGCATCGCTCAATTCGTTCTCGCCGGGCGCTACAAAGCTGAGCCCATGGGCATTTACGGAGAGCGGGTCTGCGGGCGTGCCGTGAACGTTATACACGAATGTCCGGACGGTGGTATTCAACTCCTCGGCGCCCGCGCCCTGGTTCTCAAAGCCGTTCGGCGACGGATAGCCATTAAACATCGGATAGCCGCTTCCGGAAATTCCTCCGGAAGGCGTCGGAATGTTGTATATGCTGCTGAAACCATAGGCATTAGGCCCCGCCGCCCCGGTGCTGCCGGCGCTGGCGAAATTGTAGTCCGAAACGTGCCACTTTCCGATCCAGGCAGTGTCGTAGCTCGGACTCATGAGGGCGCCACAAGAATTGATCGGCAGCGACTGGCGCAGCACGTCGCCAATCGTCGGGAAGCCCGACCCACCGTTCCAGGGCTGCAGGGAAGGGACGTCGTACCCGAATTCCTTGACCCCGGATTGCGTCTGGAACATACAGGTCTGCTGCGGGTAGAGCCCGGTCAGGAAGACGGCGCGGGAGGGCGTGCAGGCATTGGCGGCAACGAAGAAGTTCTGGAACGAAACCGCCCTGGAAATCAAGCCGGACGAGCCGTAAACGTTCGGCATAATCGACTGCTTGAACGTAGTCTGCTGGGACTGGGTAAGCCAGCGCGGAAACCGCAACTGGTCGACCATAATCAGCAGGATGTTCGGCTGCTTGTAGGCGCCGCCGGTCACGAAGGTGCCGCAAAGATCGTTGGAAGGCGGAGGAGGAGCGCCCTGGCCAGGCGGCGATATTCCTTCCGGCAGCGGGGGCGGATAGATGCCCGCCGCAATGGCCGCGGGATTGGCGGGTATCACGTTCCCGTAGGAATCCTAGTACCAGTAGACCGCCTCCTGGCCCAGGGCCTCCTCGCGGCTCCCGAGAAAAGCTCCGGCCACGGCGCTCGCGCCAAGGGCGCCCAGAAAAGTCCGGCGGCTCAGACCGCCGGGAACAGCTTCGTCTTTCGGCTCATTCTTCGGGTCGTCTCGCGTATCAGCCATAAGAGCGCCTCCGCGTGCTTAGGCAAGTGTGCCGCACAAGGGGAAGGTTGTCAAGCGAACGCTTTGAGTCTTACTCTTTTCAACGAAGTCTCTTTTCAACGAAGTCTCTTTCCGACCACGTCTCGCGCGCTGTATCCAAAACGTCACCTGGAGCCGCATAGTTACTGGGCAGAACTTATCGAGGCGCAGGCGCTCACAGGCCTGCCACCCGGCTTTCAATTTCCGCCAGGCGCAAACGCAAAATAGCTCCAATCTCGGCCGCGCCAAAGCGGCGGAGATCCGCAGCCCCTCGAAGCTTTTCCCCAACGGCCTCCTGAACGGCGCCGTCCTCTTTCAGGCGATACAACTTCAAAAGCTTATCTTCCAGATCCCTTCGGGATGGGTAGGCCCACCGCATCCTGCTCGTAAAAGGCCCGAACAAATCCTCCTGGCGAATTTGATCTTCCTCGAATTCCAGAAGAAATGAATTGCCCTCGTTCATAAACTCCAGGTTCCCCGAATAGCCGGTGGCGATAACCGGCTTTCCGCATTGCAGCGCGTCCGCCAGGGTAAAGCCCCATCCTTCGGAGTGGTGCGCGCTCACATAAACGTCGGCGCATTCATAGAGCGCTGCGACCATGGAATCCGCCAGGTCCGCACTGATTACCGTTATCCTCGGATCCGATATTCGCGCCTTCTCATCGCGCTCGCCGGCTTTTATGATCAACCTCGCATCCGGCATCCGCTCGCGCAAACTCTCAAACGCATCGATCAGCAATTGAACGTTCTTCCGCTTATCCCGAACCTTGGCGATCGTCACGAAATAGATGCGGTGCTCCTCGTAACCGATCATTCGGCGAACGGCGCTCCGTTCGCCGTCGGAAAAGTCAGCGAGAGGGACCAGGACGTATGGAACCACATGCACCCGCGGATGGTAGCGGTCGAAGGCCGCCTTGCAGTACTGTGACGGTACCCAGACCTCCTGGACATACCCCAGGGACCGCTTGTAAGAGTCGGGCAGGTCGTCTGCCTCCCACACCGCGCAGGACACCACATATTTGTTCGCAAGAGAATAAGCCCGGCACATAGAGGCATAGTCGTGAGGCTCGCAATGCAGAAAAACGACATCCGCCTCAGCCACGCGGCCGACAAAAGAGTGCCACTCCCTCATCAGACCGCAGTAAGCGAGCGCGGCGCGGTAATGGCTTGGGTATTTCGGGAATATATAGAGAATCTTCATAGCGGCTGCCTGGGGCGGCGGCCCGCAAAATGGGACCGCCTTTTCTTTGTTACGACCGGCGCTACGACCCGGCCCCGCGCGCTGAAGCCGCGGTCTCGCCGCTCGCATTCGGAGAAACGATTCGGCATATCCCTTTTTTCGCCAGCCAGAGAATGCAATCCAGCGAATAACCCTGGTCGAGGAGGTCCGCAACGCGGGCCGGACCCAGACGGGTGAACTGAATGAGGTCCCGGATCTCTATTACTTGTCTCGCGCCGGCAAAACGCCAGAAATCGCCAATGTTATGCTCATTCCACCGCGCGACCGAAGTTACCAGCATGTCATTTGGCGAGAGGGTTTCATCCGCGTAGTGGGAAAAGAAATCGCTGTGGTCCATGGAAGGGCGTTCTCGTGGTTGCACCCTCCTGGCCTGATCCAATTGATCGGCCCACAATGCCAGATACTGTTTCGCCACTTGCGGCCACGAGAAAATGGCCTCGACGCGCTGCCTGGCATTGCGGCCCATTGCGCGGGCCGCCTCCCGATTTTGGGCGAGGAATTGCAGTCTCGACACCAGCTCATCGACGTCGAGAACGGTTCGTTGCGCCAGATAATCCGCCAGTTCTATAGGATTCAGGATCGGAGCAAAAGCAGACACAAAATGCGCCGCTTCCTCCGGCCACCTGGTCTTGAGCAGGAATCCCGTTTCGCCATCCACCACCAGGTCGCGGTATCCGCTCCAGCTCGTCGCAACCACGGGCCGGGCGTGAGCCATCGCCTCCACCACGGCGATACCGAACGTCTCCTGGATCGAGTCCACGGGCGATACGAAAACATCGCATGCGGCCAGGATGCTCGATTTCAGGAACTCAGGGAAATTCTCCAGGATGAGGGCTCGCCCCGTCAGATGCAGCGCGGTAAGGTGCGCGCGGAGGTAGGCAATATAGCCGGGGTTGGGACTTTGCCCGGCCAGGATCAGATTCACCTCGTGCCCTGACGCCGCCAGGCGTCCCACCGCGCCGAGAAGAACATCGAGATCGGCTTTATACCCTTGCGTGAGCCTTCCTATAAACAGGACGCAAAACGAACTCTGCGGCAGCTGCAGCAGGGCGCGCGCCTGCTCACGGTTGAGCGACTCTTCGCCCGGGAGATCGACGCCGAGCGGAATATCGAAATACAATTCGCGGCCGCACGAGCGCGCTTGCATCGCATCCCAGCCGCCTGACGATTTTCTCCGCGCCGGCTTCCAGCGCGGTTTCAATGGCCCGATGGCCGGCGCGGCTCGAAGCGACCAGGACATCGCAATTCTCCGCCGTCATAAGAATGCGCGCGCAATGCCAGGCCAGGTCCGGAAAGCACACCGCATGCAACACGCCGCAAATGGGGAAGCGGTTGGACGGAAGCTGTTCACGCAGGTCGCCAAAGACCGTCAGCAACGGAGCGCCGCCCACAAAAACATACTGGCCTGCGTCGTCGGCAGTGGGCAGCGACGGCAGACTCCGCATCAGAATTCTGTTTCCAAACTGTTTCTGAAAGGGCGAGATATCGGGATTGCCAGCCTGGAACTCCGGACTTCTGGTGACGGAAAGAGACAATCCCGGCTTCCAGAATTCCCATTTCAGCGCGGTGTCTTCGATCAAGGTCGCCTGAATAAGCTGATTCTCGGCCACGGTCGCGCCGTAGAGATCCCCGCGGTCGGATCGATAGGGTTCGAGCGTCTTCCCGAGAAAAGTTCCGCAAACCATTTGTGATGTGAGGATACGGATTCCGGTCGGCGCGCCAACCGGAGCTTGTCACTGTGGCTCTGTCTGGATAACACGCTGGCCGGTTTAGTGTCAAGCTTGTTCAGTGCCAGGCCAGCCGGCGCAACCTTGAGTCGCGTGCAATTCCAATCAGTCCGCCGCAGTCCTTGCCCGTCGATTGGCTTGGCTGGGAACCCGCCTCCAGTTCCGCATTGGCAACGCTGCCGGTCTACGGTCCCGTCGCCAAGGAAGTTTTCCGAGCCGCGACCTTTTTTTCCGAGCCGCGACCTTTTTTTCCGAGCCGCGACCTTTTTTTCCGAGCCGCGACCGGCAGGGAGCGTCTACGTTAATAGCAAAATGCTCTGGTTCACCAGCAAATCATCGCCGAACCGATCAGGCGAGGTCGCGCGCGCCGTTCCATTCTGCGTCATCTGGATTTCCGGGTAAGCGACGCAATCCCTCGCTTGGCGCTTATGCTGGCCGCAACATCAGCTTGCGGCCAGGCCGCAGGTCCGATCCCGCGCAGTTCTGCCGCAAAGCCGATGAGACCTTTTTCAGTCACAAGATTCTGCCGACAAAATTCTCAATAAATCCAACCACTTGCGAGAGCGCTATGCCACCATCCCTAAAACCATCTGCCACAATTCGGCCGTGAGCTCAAAATCTCGCATCGCCGCCTCGCGCGCAAACGGCGCAAAATCCCGCGGTCCTGTCACGGACGAGGGAAAACGCATCGCCGCGCTCAACTCCACCCATTCCACCGGGCCTGTCACGCCCGAAGGCAAATACCGCGCCTCCCAAAACGCAACCCGTCACGGACTCCTGGCCGATTCCCTCGTTCTCGACGGCGAATCCGAAGCCCGCTTCTGCTCGCTTTTGGCCGGCTTCGAAGCCGAACTCCAGCCCGGATCCCAGATCGAACACCACCAGGCCGAGATTATGGCCGTAGCCCACTGGCGTCGCATGCGCCTCTGGAGCATCGAAAAGGCCGAATACATCGAGGAAACCCGCAGACGCAGGGCATCAGTAAATCAAGCGGCGGCGGGCAACGTCGACGACGGCGAAACCCCAATCACCCACCTCGCCCGCACCTTCCGCACCCTCGCCGACGAATCCCAGGTCCTCCATCTCCTCAACCGCTACGAGACCCGTTTCAGCCGCGAATACACCCGCGCCCTGGCCTGCGCCACAGCGCAGCGAAACCTCCGCGAGCAGCGCGAGCGCCGGCAAGCCGGACCGAACCGCAATCAGCCCGCCCCCATCCGGCCGGTGTAAGCGGAGAAATCCAATGAAAATTCGTGTTCATTCGTGTTCATTCGTGGCCCAATTCTCTTCCCGCGCAACCACTCCCAGGCCCCGAATAAGCAAGTCTCCAGACACAAAATTTCCAAACGAAGTGAACCTAACCTCGGAAAACTACGGACCCCGCGAAGCCGCCCCCAGCCACCCGGCTCGCTCTTTCCCGAAGCCTGCCTGCGAGCGGGGAGGCGGCACCAGGGCTAACGCTTGTCGCGCGCAAAAACAAATGCGAGACACTGGGAAAAGGATGCCATTCCGGAAAAGCGCCTTACTCGCCATGAGCTTTCTCTTCGCTGCGAATTCACTGGCTACAGCCGCCAAAATTTTCCCGTATCCTTACGTTCAGGAGGATCTGCCGAACGGGCTCCGCCTGATCACAATACCCACCGACTACCCCAACATCGTCTCCCTCTTCATCGTCGTCGGAACCGGTTCCCGCAACGAAGTCGAACCCGGCAAGAGCGGGTTCGCGCACCTCTTCGAACACCTGATGTTCCGCGGCACCGCCGAATTTCCGCCCGAGCGCTATCAGGCCGAACTGCAGAGCGCCGGAGCCGCCTCGAACGCCTACACCAGCGACGATCTGACCGCCTTCCACACCACCTTTTCAAAAGAAGACCTGCCCCGCATTCTTTCCATGGAAGCGGACCGCTTTCAGCACCTCGCTTACGACCCCGCCGCTTTCAAGACGGAGACTCTCGCGGTCCTCGGCGAATACAACAAGAACAGCGCCAGCCCCAACTCGAAGCTCTCCGAAACCGTTCGCGCGACGGCGTTCCATACCCACACCTACCAGCACACAACCATGGGCTTTCTGAAGGACATCGAGGCCATGCCGAATGAATACGACTACAGCCGCCAGTTCTTCGATCGCTATTACCGGCCGGAATACACGACCATCATCGTCGTCGGGGACGTGGACTCGAAAAAGGTTCGTTCGCTCGTCGACGAGCGCTGGGGTCAGTGGAAGCGTGGCAGTTTCAAACCGGCGATTCCGGCTGAACCGCCGCAGGATGGCCCGCGCACGGCGCACGTCGACTGGCCCACCGATACGCTGCCGTGGGTCGAGGTGGTCTACCGTGGCCCCGCTTATACCGACACGAGCGAGGAAACCGCCGCGCTCGATGCCATCTCAAGCCTGGGCTTCGATCAGACTTCGCCGCTTTACCAGAAACTCGTCATCGAGGAACAGAAGGTGGACGCTCTGCGCGCCGGACCGCCCAACAATATCGATCCGGAGCTTTTCGGAGTGCTCGCGCGCGTGAAGAAGGCCGCAGACCTGCCATCGGTTCAGCAGCAGATCATCGCGACCGTTGAAAGCTTCGCGACAACTCCGGTGGATCCGAAAAAGCTGGAGTTGCTCAAACAACACCTGCGTTACGACTTTGCGCTGCAGCTTAACAATAGCGAGGCCATCGCGGGAGCAGTTGCTCAATACGTCGCGTTGCGCCGGACACCGGAGACGATCAATCGTTATTACGACGAGTATGCGAAGCTCACTCCGGCCGATATCCGAAAGGCCGCGCAAAAGTATCTGATTGAGAAGAACCGTACGGTGGTGACTCTCACCTCAAAGGCAGGTACAAAGTGAAAAGGGGCGCTCTCTTGTTTACATTGACTGCCGCAGCGGCGTTCGGTGAGCCGCGGATCGTTCAACTGCCCGGAAAATCTCCGCTGATCACGCTGCGCTTTGTGTTCACTACCGGGTCCGCTGCGGATCCCGCGGATAAACCGGGCCTCGCGCATCTGACCGGGGAACTGCTGGGCAACGGCGGCACGAAGGACCTGACTTACAAGCAGGTGGTCGACGCGATGTATCCGATGGCGACCTCGATCGAAGTGTATTCCGACAAGGAGATGACCACCTTTGTGGGCGAAACGCACATCGATAATCTCGACAAGTTCTATGGCCTGATGCGGGATGCGATCCTGCATCCCGGCTGGCGCGCGGACGATTTCGAAAGAGTTCGCGACGACACGGTTAACGCGTTGCGCGTCAGCCTCCGCGGAAACAACGACGAGGAATTGGGCAAGGAAGAGCTCTACAACGCGATCTACAAAGGGCGGCCCTACGGTCACGAAAATCTGGGCACGGCAAGCGGCTCTGCAGAAGATGACTGTTGCCGATCTTCACGCTTTCTATGACGCTCACTACAATCAGGCGAACCTGATCATCGGGATCGCCGGCGGCTATCCCCGTGAATTTCTGGAAAAGGTGAAACGAGACTTCGCCGCATTGCCAGCCGGCCCCGCCGATAAGTTCGACGACTTGCCTGCCCCCGCGAGCATCACGCACAATCGCGCTACGCTGTTGCAGAAAGATACGCGATCGGTTGCCTGGTCATTCGGATATCCGATTGATGTGAAGCGCGGCGATCCGGACTTTCCCGCTTTGCTCGTCATGCAGTCCTGGCTGGGGCAGCACCGTGAAAGCGCCGGGCGCCTCTTCGCCCGGATGCGGGAAATACGCGGATTGAACTACGGCGACTACGCGTACATCGAGTACTTTCCGCGCGGAATGTTTCGCTTCGAGCCCGAACCGAACCTCGCCCGGCATCAGCAGATTTTCCAGGTCTGGATTCGCCCCGTGGAGCCGCCGAACGCAGTCTTCGCTTTGCGCCTCGCTCTGTTCGAACTGAACAAGATGGTCATCAAGGATGGCATTCCGGCAGCCGAATTCGAAAAGACGCGCTCGTTCCTTTCGAAGTACGTCAATCTTCTGACCAAGACAAAATCCGCAGAACTCGGCTACGCCATCGACAGCGAATATTACGGCATTCCGAACTACAACGAATACATTCGGGCCGGGCTCGCGAAGCTGACAGTCGCGGACGTGAACGCTGCCATCCGCAAACATATGCGCGCGGAAAATCTGGAGATCGTGGGAGTCGCCAAAGACACCGATTCGCTGACAGCGGCGCTGACGGGAGAAGGTGCAACTCCAATACACTACAACACGACCAAACCGCAGGAAGTGGTTGACGAAGACAAGATCGTCGAACGCTGGCCGCTCCACTTGAGCAAGGATGACGTGAAGGTTGTGCCCGTGGAAACGGTCTTCGAAAATTGACTGCGGGTGAACTTGCGGAGCGTCTGAACCTGCCGTTGCGCGGAGACGCAAATCGCCCGCTGACAGGCGCAGCGACGCTCGAAGACGCTGGCCCGGAGCAGCTCGCATTTGCGGCCGGCCCGAAATACTTCGATGCCGCCGGGCGATCCCTGGCTGGCTGCATCATCGCGCCCCCGGAATTTGCGGGCGCAAGCGGGCAGGCCATAATCGAATCCCCGCAGCCACGCGCTCATTTCGCTCAGGCGCTGTCCCTGCTCTATCCGGCTCCCGGGATTCACCCCGGGGTTCACCCCACCGCGGTCGTCGAAGAAGGCGCGCAAATCGATCCGACCACCCGGGTTGGCCCGTTTGTGACCATCGGGCGAAATGCGCGCATCGGCGCCTACTGCATCATTCATCCACGCGTATCGGTCTACGAACGGGTCACCATCGGCGCACGCTGCGTCATTCACTCGGGCGCCGTAATCGGGGCCGACGGTTTCGGTTTCGAAATGACGGGCGGAGCATACCAAAAGGTCCCGCAAGTGGGCATCGTCAGCATCGGCGACGATGTGGAAATCGGCGCGAACACGTGCATTGATCGGGCTACGCTCGGCGCAACGATCATCGGCGACGGTACGAAGCTCGACAACATGGTTCACATTGCCCACAACTGCCGGATCGGACGGCATGTCGTCATCGCGGCCCAAACGGGCCTCGCCGGAGGAGTGACGATCGGCGATTACGCCATCGTTGGCGGGCAGGTGGGTATCGGCGATAAGGCGCGAATCGAATCCAAAGCCATTATTGGGTCCGGCGCGGGTATCCTGACTTCAAAGATTGTGCGCGCAGGCGAACCGGTATGGGGCACGCCCGCCCGGCCGCTGCGGCAATACCTTGCGCAACTGGCTGTTCTCGCGCGGTTGTCGAAACGAAAGAAGTAGATGTTGGTCGTTGTTGGCGGTCATGCGCGAAAGATCGGCAAGACTTCGGTCGTGTGCAGCGTGATTCGGGCTCTTCCAGACTGGCACTGGACTGCGATCAAGATTTCGCAGCATACCCATGCCGGGGAGATCAGTCCGTCGGCTACCCCCGATTCCAGCCGCTTTCTCGCCGCTGGCGCTGCGAGGGCGTTCTGGATCGAAGGGTTGAAAGACCACATGCCTGAGGTGTTGCCGATCATTGTGGACTCCGAAAACACGATTATCGAATCGAACACCGTTCGCCGTTTCCTCGATCCGGACCTGACCGCGATGGTGCTCAACGGAACTGTTCCCGAGCTTAAAACCTCCAGCCTTTGGTTTCTCGAAAAGGCAAATGTTCTGGTCACCACCAGCGCGGACCCCCTCGCCTGGCCCCGGATCCCGGAGATCCTGCTCCAGAACAAACCGCGATTTTTGGCGTTGCCTCCGCTTTACGAAAGCGCAGCATTCATCGAAGAAATCCGATCACGAAAAACCATCCGGCGACCCTAAAGACCTGCGAAGCAACGGCCGATCATAGCTATAGATGACGGTACAAACACATGGACGGACCGGTGAAGTCGTGACAGCACCTGGCGCGACAGGTCGAGCGGGGAAATACCTCACGTTCAAACTGGGCAAAGAAGAGTTTGGAATCGGCGTGATGAACGTCCGCGAGATCATGGGCCTGCAGGACGTTACCGAAGTGCCTGGCACGCCTGGCCACCTCAAAGGCGTGATCAACCTGCGCGGCAAGATCATTCCCGTCGTCGATTTGCGGCTTAAGTTCGCTCTTGCCGAAGCGCCATTTACTCAAAGCACCTGCATTATTGTTGTCCAGGTGCTGCAGGAAGGTGAAACGGCGATGATTGGCATCATCGTTGATGGCGTTTCTGAAGTTCTTAATCTCAGTTTGGGCGAGATCGAAGACGCCCCGGACTTCGGCACGGGGATGGAGAACCCGTTCGTCCTCGGCATCGCGAAATTCAAAGGTTCGGTCAAGATCCTGCTGAAGATTGAAGATATTCTCAGCCTGGGAGAGCTTCGCGGCATCCAGCCGCTGATCCACTAGAGAGTTTCCACAGTTTTTATAGACCGCGGGCGAAAGCTCCGGCGGAACATTAGCGACAAGATCGCCGGCGTCACCGGCTGACGTAAAGCTCCGGCCGGCCGGAAGGCCGGCCGCAGGGCCGAAGCCCTGCCCCACGGGTGCTCAATCGTATTTTTCGTAAATGATGCGCTTGCGGTCGAAGCCCCGTTCCTTCAATTGCAAGCGCAGGTCATCCACCATCTCACGCAGACCACAGATATAAACATCAACGTCACACCGCTCGCCCAACAGTTCCAAAGCATGCGGCTGGACACGCCCGGTAAGGCCGGTCCAGTTCGGCTCGGGACGAGTCAGGGTCGGTTGATAGTCAAAGTTCGAATGCGCCTTCGCCAGCGTGACGAATTCATCGTGATAGAGCAAACTGTGCTCATAACGGACGCCGAATAGCAGCGTAAATCGGTGATCGGGATTCTCCGACAGCTTCGAAAGCAACATCGACCGGAAAGGGGCGATTCCGGTGCCGGTCGCGACGAACAAGGAATCGGAAACGGGGCGCCGCAATATGAAAGCCCCGTAAGGTCCCTTGAAACCGATCTCATCCCCAAGGTTCAGGGCGAACAGAAATGGCGAAAGATGCCCTTCCAGCACCAGGTTCGCGCACAACGCAAACCGATTCCCGCCCGGGGGCGACACAATCGAATACGCCCGAGTAATTTCGTCTTCTCCGACCGTCGCCGTCACCGATAAGAACTGCCCCGGAACGAAGGCCGCCGGCCATTCCGGAGATTCAAAAACGAAGTGCCGGGTGTTGGGCGCCAGTTCGTGCGAATCCACCAGCCGCGCCTTCATTCCGGCACGCCCAACGCTTCCCGTGCTCTGCTGGCGAGAATATGGCCCAGTTCAGGATGCCCATCAAGGGGCGGAGTCACGCGAATGGGAATTCCATGCTCACGCGTCAGCTCTACCACCAGTTTCGGCAGATCGCGCTGCAGGTGGATTCCGAGAGTCAGAAAATAGGGAAGCACCAGTATGCTTTCTGCGCCGGCGGCAACCAGCGTCGCGACGGCCTCGTTCAGGCGCGGCGCGCATTCCAGAAATGCGGTCTCATACAGATCCCATGCGCCTTCCGCGGCGGCGGTCGCCGCCATGGCGCGCACCGCATCGTTAGCCGATTCGACGCTCGATCCATGCCCGAACACTACGATTCCCGTCCGCACAGTTTATAAGATGACCAGCGGCTTATCAGGTTCCTTCAGATCCGCTTCGTCGTCCCCACTGTCTTCGCCGATGATTGCCGGATCGTAGAAACCTCTCAGGAAATCCAGAAACGCGCGGCTCCGTTTGCGTCCGTTGTTGTTTGAGTGTTCAAGCCTTTGCAGAAACACGAGAACAATGAGAATATCCGAATCGCTGAGGCTCCGCTGGCCGGTCTCCTCAAATTCCTTGGTTTTGACATCCTCGACCTTCTTCCGCACATATGTGGCGATAGAGGCCGCATAGGGGTTGACCGGCAACTTCTCGTAGTAAAGTCCGCTCTGCAGCGTGCGCCACGTTGCGATCAGCGATTCGAGCGCTTCGCGGATATCCCAGTCGGTTGCGCCCGCCGATTGGAGCGCGCCTTCAAGTACCGTCACGGCGACGAACGCGAGCAGGAGCTCCCTTTCGCGCAGGAATTCCTCGGCGACCTCGATGTCCTGGTTTGGCAGCGTCGCCGGGTCCAGGTCGGGCGGTCGCTCATGCTCGTGCGCGTCTTTCAGATACGGGCAATCCAGCGGACAATCGATCGACTGCTTCCCGCTCCCGTGGCGCAGCAGATCGAGCAAATCTCGCCCTGCACGCCCGGGCATTGGCGGCGCGGTTTCCGCGATTTTGCAGATGGCGCAGTTCACGTCCTAGTATAGGAACAGGAGAGTATAGGAAAGGACCATGCGGACGAATCTATTCATCAAAGTTGTAGTGGAACACGAAGAGAAGGAGGCCCCGGAAAAGCTCGGCGCCGAACTGTGCCGGCAACTCGAGCGGAATTACATCGTGCGGGAAGCCGAGCTGGCGAGCTATCCCGGGTTGAAGACTGAAGAGAGGGCTCGAAGAACGGTCTCGTAAAATCGGAGGAAATAACGGTCCGTCATCCCGGCGATGAAATCACAGACTGTCCGATGTACCGGGTTATCCGGCTCGGCGCCCCCCGGAATGGTCTCGGGATGGGCCAGCAGGTATTCGAAGAGCCGATTCAGTTTTGCGATCGACTCCTGGCGCTCGCTTTCGAGGACATCGGAAGAATAAACATTCCGGAGCAGGAAGCGCTTCAGTTGGAGGCTCGTTTCGCGCGCATTCCGGGGTGAACCGCGCCAGCCGCGAAGGATATCGGCGGACTGCTTCGACATCGGCGCACCGCCGCGGCATTGACCGCGGCCACGGTGCCCTTGATCAGACCGGACACCAGATCGTCGATCAGCTCCCGGACCGATTCCTGGAATTGCTCGCGCTCGGTCGCTCCCGGAAATTGGGTTTGAATTGTATCCAGAAGTTCGGCATAGGCGGGAACGGCCTCCGCAATCCGTACCGGTGTCAGAAGACCCGCCTCGTAAGCGTCGTCGAGATCTGCCGCGTTGTAGGCTACCTCATCCGCCAGGTCGATCAGCTGGGCTTCGAGCGGTGGACGCAGTCCCGGCAGATATTCATCCAGCTCGGGAAATTCCCCCGGCGCGAAATCGCGCGAATGCTTGACGATCCCTTCGCGCACTTCAAAGCTCAGATTCAGTCCGGGAAAGCGGGGATAGCGCTGCTCCAGCGACTCCACGATCCGGAGCGCCTGGATGTTGTGATCGAAACGCTCGCCGAATCTTTGCATCTGGCGATTCAGGGCCTCTTCGCCCGCATGGGCGAACGGCGGATGCCCCACGTCATGCACCAGCGCCAGCGATTCCGTTAAATCCTCATTCAACCCGAGCTGATTCGCCACGGTACGCGCGATCTGCGAAACCTCGAGCGTGTGAGTCAGGCGGTTTCGGAAATGATCGCTGATGCCCGGAGCGAAGACCTGGGTCTTGTTTTCCAGACGCCGGAACGCGCGTGTGTGAACGATGCGGTCGCGGTCTCGCTGAAAGGCGTTTCGATAAGGATGAGCGGGTTCGGGATAGCGGCGTCCGCGAGACAACTCAACCTGAAACCGCAAATGCGACAGCATTTCTTTACCGATATCTGCCGCAGGCAGATACTTTATTTGGCCGGAAGGTCGTTTAGCGCGGCGGAGGCGATCTGGCTCGACTTCCTGATTGCTTTTATCGATGGTAAGCTGCGTGAGCAGTTTGCGCGCCTCATCGGGACGCGTGGGCGCGATCGCTTTCGCGTAAGCGATCGTGGCCTGTGACTTCGAAACCAGGTCGGTAGGGTGATCCATCAGATCTTTCAACAAACGCTCGGCGTCGGCCTGCTTGTTCTGGGCCAGATCGAGTTGGGACAACGCCAGCTTCGCGAGCGATGCATAGTTGGCGCCTGCGTGATCGGCGACATCCTGATACTTGTTTCGGGCGTCGTCCATTTTTCCGTCGTCCACAGCCCGGGACGCAAGGTAGTATTCGGAAACATAAGCTTCTTCTGTGCCGCTGTAGTCGGAAACAATCTTGTTAAAAGCGCCCGTAACGGCTTTACTCTTTGCGTCCGTGCTCGGAAAGCTTGGCGCCGCCCGGTGTTGCGGGCGCCCCGACCGGCGCGGCAGAAAGCGTGATTGCATTCGCCAGCGACTGCTCGCGAACGGAATGCTGATGGCTCCGATAATAGAAAACCGCCGCGACAATGCCAATAACCGCCAGCGCAACAGCGCCGTAACGAATGACCTCCGTACGGTGAGCCGAGAAAAAATCGACGGTTTGTTCGACGTCGACGGTGAATTTATCTTGTTGTTTTAATGCCTTGCGGGAGAGCGTACTTGCCACGAAAACCTCTGATTCAATTTAACTTTAATGTTAACATGCGTACGAATCGGCCTGATATGGTTCCGGGCCCGGATCTGATAGAATCGGTATGCTTCCGGCAACACAGAGGCACCGCGAAATGTTCAAAACAAAAAAGGAACCGCCTGTCGCCGCATCCGACCAGGAATCTTATACCAGCGGCGACGTCGCACGTATCGCCGGCGTCAGCCTCCGCCAGTTGCAGTGGTGGGACGAGCGCAATGTTGTTTCGCCTCGACAAGAGGGGCACCGGCGGGTTTACCTGCCCCAGGAAGTCGTGGAAGTCTCCGTCATTGCGGAACTCCGCCGCAAAGGGTTTTCGCTCCAGAAGATCCGCCGGGTGCTTCGGTTCCTTCAGAAGGAAATGGGCAAACGGCTGAGCGACGCGGTCGCTAAAGACAGCGATATCCACCTGATCACGGATGGCAAGAACATCTATCTCGAAGATCAACCGGACCGGGTGATCGACGTCCTCAAAAACGCGAAACAGCCGATGTTCCTCGTCTGCGTTACGGATCAGTTACGCAGGTTTCAGCGTTCCGCAAATCGAAAGCCCGCAAAATCCGAAAGCGGCGGCGCTACTCCGGCGAAGTCCAAACTGGGCTGATTCCGACCGCGGCCTACGCCCGCATCCTCGTCCGATCCGCGCGGATAATCCGCCGCGAAAAGTGATGCCCTGCCGGCCTCAAAATGCCCTCATGCGTTCCGATCGTCCGAACTCGCGCAAACCCGAGTTTCGAGAGCAACTCGTGGAAGCAATTTTCGTTCGGGAGCCACCAGCAGATGTCGTCAGCAGCGGGATCGCTGCCCCCCATGTATGCCATCGCTGGCGGGTCCGAGGGCTCTCCCGGCATCATTTGCGCGACCATTAAGGTCCCGCTGCACAACTTCGCGGCGGCCATCAGCGCATCAATCGGCCTGAGCGTATGGACGAGAATGTCGCCGAGAAACACGAAATCGAATCCGGCGTGTCCCAGACGTTCAGCCGTTAAGTCGTACACACTGGAAAAATGCCGCTTCACACGCGATCCCAGAAGTCTCGCGCACAAGCGGAACGGAGCGTCGAGCAGAAAGTGGTGGAGTTCCTGTGCGGAATAGTCTCGCGTAAGAGGTTCCAGCAGGTCGGCGGAGTGCGGCACGATCATATGCTGAAGCTTGCGCAGCAGCGAACTGGTTTCCTGCCCGGGAAACCGATCCAGTTGTTCGAGCGAAGGTAACTCGACCGACACGACCTCGGCGCCCCTTCGCTCAAATTCAAACGCGAAGAAACCTGTGGCCGATCCGATATCGAGAACGGTCTTTCCGTCCATTGACGCGGGGAAATCGAAGCAGCGAACGCTCTCCCGGAAATCGTACATGCCGGGTGTCGAAGCCATCGGCAGATCCACCGTGTGATACCAGTAGTAGCGGTCTATATCGCCGATTCCTTCACCGCGCATGATTCCGTTGAAAGCGGCGACCTCAGCGGCATATTCCTGCGCGATCAGCGGTTTGCTTAGGAGGCCATTTTGCATAAAGAACCCTCCAATTGTTACACGCAACTTATGGGAAGATCGTGTGAGTGAGGGAACTTTCGTGATCTCCGGCGCGCACATAATCCTGTACAGCCAGGACGCGGAGGCAGATCGCGCTTTCCTGCGCGACACACTCGGATTCTCATCCGTGGACGCGGGGCACGGATGGCTGATCTTCGCACTACCTCCGGCGGAACTGGCCGTTCATCCAGCCGAAGCCAATGGA
This sequence comes from Terriglobia bacterium, assembly GCA_963845785.1. Lineage (GTDB taxonomy): Bacteria > Acidobacteriota > Terriglobia > Bryobacterales > Bryobacteraceae > BOG-234. Next base: position 411,028 of record CAWJTK010000001.1, read on the forward strand.
CAGCACGAGCTTTATTTGATGTGCAACGATCTTGAAGCCGAGATTTCGACGCTCAAGGCAAACGGTGTTCCGTGTTCAGAGGTGCAAAACGAGAGGTGGGGTTCGATCGTCAGGATCACTCTTCCAGGTGGACGCGAACTGGGCCTCTACCAGCCGAAGCACCCGACGGCACTGACCCCGGCACAGCCTTTGCCTAATTCCGAGGCGGAAGCTTCAACTGCGACGAACTTGAGGGCTTGAAAGGGGGGCGCGACTTACGCCGCGCCATCCTTGCTTCTTCGCTCAGCGTACGGGCGGAAGCAAAATTCGACAGATGCTCCGTCGTGACGGCGTACGAGGCCGCTTCCAAAGCCGTCTCATCAGATCCTGCGAGCGTGTCGGTGAGAATCTGAAGACAAAGGGCAGGTCCTTCCTGAACGGGTATGCGATATTGCGTGAACATCGACATATCCGCCTTCAGGGTGAACTGAACGATCTTCGGCAAATTCGCAAGGCGCACCTGCGTCAGCACGCGTTGAAAATGGAAGCAGCGGATGCTGGCTTCCTGAGTAAACCCCATGTAAACCAACTGCATCCCTTGCCGCACCTTCGGACGGCGTTCTTACAACTGCGTTACGCGAATTGTCAGAGGAAATGATTAAGCGGGTGTAACTTGCTCAGCCTGCAAACCCTTGGGTCCGCGGTTCACAACAAAGGTAACCTTGCTTCCCTCTTCAAGCGAGCGATAGCCGCTTGCCTCGATCGCGGAAAAATGCACAAATACGTCCTCGCCATTTTCGCGGGAAATGAAACCATATCCCTTGCCGGCGTTAAACCACTTTACTGTTCCTGTCTCTTTCATTCTTTTCTCTTTCCAGCAATGAATTTCCCGAGACTCGAATGAGACGGTGCAGCGAGAGGCAAACGCTTATCGTGTGAGGTTCCAAACGATGTACTGGGTTTCAAGAGCTTCATCCACCTTACCACGGAACTTCCTTTATTTACAATGTCGATTGCGGTGAATCGTGACGCTGGCGCAATGCAGCTGGAAGTATCCCGCGCCCGGGAATGCCGTTCGCGCCGAAGCATCGGCCTCGATGGCGTCTTCCACGTAATCGCATAGCCCGAACTCCCGCACATCGCCATCGGCGATCGCTATTGAGACGTGGTACTTTCCCGGCGCCAGATCGGGAGCATTCCAGTGAAAATCGACAGTGTGGGTCTCGCCGGCCGCCAGCCGCGGCAGCGGATAATTTTCCCGCGCTGTGTTGGAGCCGAAAATATTCTCGCCTTTGCTGTTGCGGACCAGAAAACCCGCGATCGCGGAGTCCACGGCTTCGTTAACCCGGAACACGACCCTCAGCACGACGTGTTCGAGGGGAGTCAACGAACGAATCTGACGGCCCGACGGCTCCGCGAGGGTTCCGCTCAAAACCATCGCGCGTCCGTCGCCGTAGCGATGGCCCTGAAAGGCGGTCTCGAATCCCGCATTCTCTTGCGCAAGAGCGCAAGGGCCGCCGGACGCGGGGCCTGGAAGTGGGGGAACCCGCCCGTCCCGCCGCGCTTCGGCGGCCAGGAGGACTTGCGCGTGGTCCGCAAGAGGCGATCCGGCATCCTGATGCGGAGGACCGCCGGCATGCGAGCTCCGCGTCTGTGAAATCTCCTTCTCGAGCGTTGCACTCAGATACTTCGCCACGACGCTGTCCGCCTCGCCCAGCTGCCGTGCCCTGCCATCCTGCAGCCACAGGCAGCGCTCGCAAAGGGCTTTCACATCGCTCGTCTCGTGTGAGACGAAAAGGATAGTGACGCCGCGCGCCCGCAGTTCGTGAATCTTCCGCATGCAACGCTGCCGGAAAGAGATATCGCCGACGGCCAGCGCCTCGTCCACGATCAGAACGTCCGGGTCCACATGCGCCGAAACTGCAAACGCCAGCCGCAGGACCATTCCCGTGGAATAAGTCTTGATCGGCTGATCGATAAAATCGCCGATGCCGGCGAAGCGCTCGATATCGTCAAACCGGGCCTCGATCTCTGGCCGCGATAAACCGAGAAGGGATCCGTTCAGATAAACGTTGTCGCGTCCGGTGAACTCGGGCGAAAAGCCCGACCCCAATTCGAGGAGGGCCGCCAGTCGGCCGTTGACCGTCACCGTGCCGCTGGTGGGCCGCATGATGCCGGCGATCATCTGCAGCAGTGTGCTCTTGCCGGAGCCGTTCGCTCCGATGATGCCGAAAGCTTCGCCGCGCGCTACCGAAAAATTCACGTCGCGCACCGCCCAGAGGCCCTCGCCGTCACGTGGGCGACCGGGAGCCATCAGACGTCTCAGGCGCGTGAACTGAGAGCCTGAGAGCTCGTAGTGCTTCGAAACATTGGATACCTCGACCGCGTTCACAACCGCTTACTTCCAGGCCGCGCAGACAACGCGCTTGCCGCGCGCATGCTGTTCGTAAGCGCCCGGCGGAGGAGTCAGGATCTCGGCGCGGCGGAAGCCGGCCTGCTTCAGCATGAAGCGCAACGCTTTGGGTGATGGGCAGGTCGCCATGGGACTAACACCGGTTTCACGATTTCCGGCGTCGAACTCCCCGGTTTCATCGATCAGCGCAAGAATGCCCTGATACGGCCGGGTCCATTCGCGCGCCCCCCATTCCGCGAAGCCCTCCACCTCGTCCACCACCTGGGTCTCCAGCACGCAAAGTTCGCCGGTCACCGCGGCCACCTGGCGAAGGCAACGCATGGGATCTTCCACGTGATACAGCACGCCCAGAAAGAGAGTTAATTCGAACGTCCGGCCCTGGTCTGCGGCCAGGGTTTCCACGTGACCTTCGCGATACGCGATACCGGTCGAGCCCCATCGCGCGGGCCACGAATCGTGCGCGTTCGAGGTTCTCCGGCCGGGCGTCGATCGCAACCACGTTTCGCACCCCGCGCCGTGCCATAGCGAGCGAATAGAATCCTTCATGGCAGCCGATGTCGAGGCAGTCGATATTGCGCAGCCGATCGCCGAAATGCGCATCAACCGCGCTGTTCACCATCCTCAGGCGGGTATCGAAGATATCTACCACTGCGGGCGGAATCGCCGGAGTAGTCTCAAGCCCGTCGCCGAAGTCGAAGCGATAAAACCACGGGCCGAGTCGCTCGATTCCTTGTTGGATCTCGGCTGCTGTCACTGCTTTCTCCAGAGCCACGCATCGGGCCAGTAAGTGATGTTCCGTTCGAGCTTGCTGTTGTTGAACGGCCAGCGCGGCTGACGCATTTCGAACTCGGGATGGGCTGCGGCAAATTCGAGAGCCGCAGACGCGGGATTGTCATGCAGCCACGACGGATCGCCGCCGGGCACGTCGGTCAGATCGCGCATAATGCCGTCGGTCGCGATGATACACGAGCCCGGCGTGACCAGCGGCGCGTAGGCCCGCAATTCGCCTGCGACGTGCTCTTTCGAGTGATGGGAATCGAGGATCACAAGAACCCTTTCCCCCGGCTTGATCCGGCTGCGGACGCGGGCCGCCGTTTCCTCCGCGATCGAATCGCCTTCGATCATCTCGATGCGGTGCGCCAACCGGTGCCGCGAAATCGCTTCCCTGGTCTCGTTGAGAACTTGTTTATCGATCGCAATGACGCGCCCGTGGCCCATCGCTTCACAAAGCGTGGCGTGGAACAGAAGCGATCCGCCCTTGAAGATGCCCGTTTCGACGATTACGTCGGGCCTGATCGCCGTGACAACTTCCTGAAGCCGAACCAGATCTTCCGGCAACTGCAGAATGGGCAACCCGGACCAGGTAAATGTGTAGTAATAATCGGCGGCCCAGCCGATTCGCACCCATTCCCGGCTGACCAATTCAAATGCTTCGCGGGAGTAAAGAGGGAACTCGCAGGTTGTACCGCGATCCTGAGTTGTCAGGACACCGGCGCCGGTGTCGATCGTAAGCTTCATGCCGAAGCCGTATTATCGCAGGCGTACATAAAGAAAACCCCTCGCCGTCTCCAGCCATGCGGCTTTGAGATCGGCGAGGGATCGAAGAAGCTTGCAGGTTGTTATTACTGCTGGTCTGCGCCCGCGAGCTACTGGGCCGCCGGAGCAGCGGTCAACGGCTCTTCCGCGCCGCGATGGCACGTGTAGCAGGTGACATGGACTTTTCCATCAGGGAACTTCGCGTTGATTTCTTTGGTCATCGCGAACATCTTGCGAGCCATCAGCTTCGTGGGTTTCTCGTCGCTCGACCGGTCGTCAACGTGACAAAAGGTGCACATAACACCCAATCCCGAGGCCGCCTGACGCATCGCGCCGGCTGACATGTCTGCTTCGGAGAGAACCTGAAGGTTCTTGTGCGGGGCGCCTTTGCCCGCCGGGGGTTGCGCGCTCAGAATCATGGAGCCAATTGCGAATACGAAAAGGAGTTTACGCATCGGACTCAGTGTACTCCAAAATAGTGCGCGGCGCGTATAAATTTTCGTTCTTACAATCTTTTGCAAATTAAACGGGCTTAATCATTTACAGCGCAACTTACTATAACTGTCGTGCTGTCTCGCGGTAATATTTCGCGTCGGTTTCATGACGTATTGCGGCTGCCGCTATTCTTAAAATAAATGCCGACCATGACCCTCGACCTGGCGCCTCCCGAACTTGTTGCGAAGTACGAGCCGGTGATCGGTCTTGAGGTCCATGTACAACTCGGCACGCGCACCAAAATATTCTGCGGATGTCCCACCAGTTTCGGTGCACCGCCGAACACGAATGTCTGCCCGGTCTGCCTCGGGCTGCCCGGCGCGCTGCCGGTCCTGAGCCGGGAAGCAGTGGATCTCGCCGTCAAAGCCGCAATCGCACTGAACTGCGCGATTCGCCCTGTTTCCCGTTTCGCGCGCAAGAACTACTTTTATCCCGACCTCCCCAAGGGCTATCAAATCTCGATGTACGACGAGCCGCTCGCCGAACGAGGCTTTGTTGACATCGAGGTCAACGGCGCGAAGAAGCGGATCGGCGTCACGCGCGTTCACATGGAAGACGACGCGGGCAAGAGTCAGCACGAGGGCTTCCGCGATTCCGACCGCTTCACCTATGTCGATCTCAACCGCTGCGGATCGCCTCTCATCGAGATCGTTAGCGAGCCCGACGTGCGCTCCTCCGACGAAGCGGTCGCCTATCTCACCGAAGTCAAACAGGCTTTGCAATTCGTCGGCGTATCCGACTGCGACATGGAGAAGGGGCACCTGCGTTGCGACGCGAACGTGTCGGTTCGCCTCAAAGGTGCGCCGAAATTCGGAACCCGCGCCGAGGTAAAAAATCTCAACTCATTCCGCTTTCTCAAGCAGGCGATCGAATACGAAATAGCCCGCCAGGTGGCAGTGATCGAAGCCGGTGGCACCATCCATCAGGAGACCCGTCTTTTCAACTCCGACACGGGAGAGACCGCGGGCATGCGCAGCAAGGAAGATGCTCACGATTATCGCTATTTTCCAGAGCCCGATCTCGTGCCGCTGCGCATCAGCGAAACGTGGCTGAACGAAGTTCGCGCCGGTATGCCGGAGTTGCCTCAGGCAAAACGCGCCCGGTTCATCGAGTCTTACGGATTGCGCGAATATGACGCGGAGGTATTAACCTCGACGCGCGCGATGGCCGAATATTACGAGGTGGTTGCCGAAGTTTCGACGGACCCCAAAATGGCCGCCAACTGGGTGATCGGAGACCTCGCAGGGCTGCTCAAGGCCGCGGACAAAGAAATCGCTGAATCGCCCGTTCCGGCGCGCTACCTGGGCGAGCTCGTGGGTCTGATCGTCAAAGGAGAACTCAGCGGCAAACTGGCGAAGGAGATCCTTCCGAAAATGGCTGAGTCGGGCGAACCGCCGTCGGTGATTATCGACCGCGAAGGCCTGCGGCAGATCAGCGATACCACCGCGCTCGAGAAACTGGTCGATGACGTGATCGCCGCCAGCCCGAAGCAGGTGGAACAATACAAGAGCGGCAAAACCACCGTGATCGGTTATCTTGTCGGTCAGGTGATGAAGGCCTCGCGCGGCCAGGCGAATCCCGCCACAGTGAATGAGTTACTGAAGTCCAGACTTGATTAAGATCAGACTTGATTAAGATCACGCTCGATCAGGCCGGGTTGACCAGGAGAGAATCAATGCTCAAAGAGGGCGACGCAGCACCCGAGTTCAAAGTTCTGACCGACGGCGGCGAGGAGTTCGATCTCGCGGACCACAAGAACGAAAAGATCGTTCTCTATTTCTATCCTCGCGCCGATACCCCAGGCTGCACCGTCGAATCCTGCTCGTTCCGCGACGCGGTGAGCAAGTTCACGAAGAAGGGCGTAACCGTTATCGGCGTCTCGCCCGACACCACCAAAGCGCAGGCGAAGTTCAAAGAAAAGTTCGATCTCAACTTCACTCTTCTGGCGGATGCCGATAAAGACATCGCGACTAAATTCGGCGTTATGAAAGAGAAGAACATGTACGGCAAGAAGGTGATGGGTGTCGCTCGCACAACCTTTGTTATCGAGAACGGGAAGATCGTGAAAATCTTCAACAACGTCAAGCCCGAGGGACACGCCGAAGAAGTGCTGGCGGCTGTTTAAAGATCGCCGCGGCGTAAACCGCCGGAAGGGTCGGCCCATGCGCGGCAAAGCACTTCGTCGAGCTCCACGATTCCTCCATTTGCAACGGTCCAGTTGTTCCGTTCGGCGATCCGGCGGAAATAGACCTTATCGTGGCCGTGGTCCGGAATCCAGTCTGCGGTAGCCCATTCGCGGCGCAGACAGCAACCGGGTGTAGAGAGCGTAAAGCCCGTGCTGCCATCCGGGCGAATCAGCCCGCACGTGACCATACCCGCGCGGGGATGGTCACGGAAAGCGGCCACGAACCGCGCCAGATAGCCGGGGAACATTTCATCGTCATCGTCGAAGAAGCAGATGAAGTCGCCAGTCGCATACTGCAGCCCGTGGTTTCGCGCATAGCTGGCGCTGGGCTTATCGGAATACTCGTGGACACGGATTCGCGGGTCTCGAAAATCGACGCCGAAATCGCCCGGGGCGTTATTGACGATGGTTAACTCCCAGTCCGGATGCGTCTGGGCGAGGATGCTCGCGACGGCGCGCTTGATCGTATGCTCGCGGCGATAGGTCGGCATCACGATACTGATTCGTGGCCGGCCCCCAACTGCGGGTTCGACGGCGGATGCGATGCCCTTCCACATCGACCCTCGGGAATACTTCGCGATGTCGCCCGCATTATCCACAGGCCGGGGGAAGTTGGCCGCAAGGAGCAGATGAAATCGTTCGGCATTCGCGGCTCCGCTCACGTCGTCCATCATCCGGCGGGGATGATACTGATGCAGGATGCGATCCGGCATTCGCTCTATCGGCGTGTGGCGTTCAATGCGCTCCCAGAACTCCCGATCTTCCCATCCCCAGCCGCGGAAGCATTCGTCGTGACCGCCGATCTGACGGTAGAAGTCGGATCGAATCCAGAGGCAAAGGCCCATCGGATTCAAGAAGAGTTCACCCGCGTTTTCGGGATTCAGAAACAGCGCTTCCGTGTAAGGACGCAGAACCCTGACACCGGAGCGCATCCGTCCCAGAGCGCGATTTAAAGAATCGTGCGGAAGCAGAACGTCTGAATCCAGCAGAAAAAGGTACTCGGCGTCCGAAGCCTCATTCGCCCCGATGTTGAAAGCCCAGCCGCGGTTGTAAAGGCCGGCGTTCCGTGCGAAAAGGTACCGGTCTGCGAGAGGACGAACCAGCTGTTCGACATGCGGTGCGCCATCCTGTTCGACGACGATGATTTCAGTGGTCTGCGGCCGCGTACGCAACGACTCCAGGCACGCGACCAGATTGCGGCGGCGCTCTGGTTCCTCCGGAGCGGCGCGTATTCCGAGAATGATGGCGGCTTCCACAATTGCGGTCCTGCCCGTTTTAATATTCTGCGACTGGCTTTCTTTGAATGTTATTCCACAAGCGAACTTGGTTTGAACGCTCTGGCGGGTTGCTCCTACTCTGACCTCCTGCGCGCAACGAAAACGCCCGTAACCGCTCGTCAAATTACTCTCGCAGAGCCGCTAACCCCAGGGAATTCATTCGCTTATACAAAAAAGTACCGGTACGTTCGGCGTGGAGAACCCGACGAGAGAGTTGCGAGAGAGTCAAAGGCCTCTGTAAGCTTTTAATGCACGGCTAATACACGTCACGAATTTATCCTTAATAGTGTCGCTGCGCCGGAAAAAGAAAATAGAGAAGACCGGCCGCTTCGATGATCCGGCACAATTCCGTTCCCAACGTGAAGTTTCGTACTGCAATGATGTCTATTCGGATCGCTGCCGGCTTCCTCAATCGCGGAGTATCTCGCGCCGCGGGCCGGTCTGAAGCGTACTTTGACGCACGTGACTTATTTTCTTCATCGAGAGCTTTTGGATACAATGACCTTATTTAGCTTTGTGTTAAGGCACATTTCTCCGAAGATCGAATTGAACGCAAAATCGGTGACGCTCAAGACAGGGGATCAGGTGCCAAAGATTCTACTGGCTGCCACTAATTGGTGGCCTCATTCGGCACGGCTGGCGATCGCCCTTTCCGACGCTGGATGCGAAGTTCAGGCGGTTTTCCCCCGCCGTGGCAATCCTCTCTCGCAGTTAGCCTTCGTCCGTGCTTTTCCTTATAGTCCCTGGCGCCCTCTGCAGTCTCTCCACTCCGCCATCATGGCCAGCGCGCCCTCAGTCGTCATCCCCTGTGATGATCGGGCAGCCCGCCATCTTTACGAGTTGCATGGCCGCGCGAACTCCGAAGGTGATTCGGATCTGGCAGATCTGATTGAGAATTCGCTCGGACCTGCCGCTGCTTATCCGATCTTGAATTCGCGGTACGAGATTCTCAAAGTGGCTCGTGAAGCAGGCATTTCAACCCCTGAAATGTCTCTGATCCAGACGGATGCCGACATCGATTCCTGGTGTGCGCGGCGCGAAAGCCCCTGGGTACTCAAAGCCGACGGTACATCGGGAGGCTTTGGCGTAAAGATCCTGCATTCTGAGAGCGCGGCGCGCAAGCTCGCCGCGGCGATGAGGCGTCCGATGAACATCGTTGTGGCGTTAAAGCGAGCTGCGATTGACCGGGATTGTTTCGTAGCTGAGGATCTGGCGCCTCATTTCCCTCCTGCGGCGATGGTGCAAGAGTATGTTACCGGGCGTCCCGCCAATATTGCTGTTTTTGCTTTTCAGGGCGAGGTTCTTGCTGCGATCGGTGTTGAAGTAGCTGTGGCATACAGCGAGACCGGGTCCGCTACGGTTGTTCGCGTGGTGGAAAGTCCGGCGATGCTTCAGGCGGCGAAAGCCCTCGTGAAACGCCTCTCTTTGTCTGGTTTTTACGGCCTCGATTTTATGATCGAAAGGGACAGCGATGTGCCGTTGCTGGTCGAGGTCAATGCCCGGGTAACGCCGCAGTGCCACATTCGCCTGGGAAACGGCCGGGATCTCGTCAATGCTCTCTGCATGGTTTTGACGGGGCGTGTTGGATCGCTGAAATGCGTGACCAAAAGCGGGATCATCGCTTATTTTCCGCAGGCGTGGGATTGTAATTCATGGTCCGAATTTCTGCATAACGCCTACCATGACGTGCCTTGGGAAGAACCGGCGCTGGTGAGGGAACTTCTGAATCGGCCATGGGCAGCGCGCAGCCGAAGGGCCAGGCTGGCGAATAAGCTGCGGACTTTATTCGGTGGAAATGAGATGGTCCGCCCACTGGTATTTCCGGAGGCGCTCGATCTGGAACCGGTCCGGAAGATCAAAACGGGTTGATGACTGGCTTTCCGAAGCGATTCGTCTGATCGACCGCGTCCTGGTTTGCACAGTCGTGGGTTGCACACTAATGAAGCGATACAGCATCGTGGACGGCTTCAACCCGGCTTGAAGGAATCTGTTCGAAAGAAGGCGGTTTTTTCGCGGACCGTGAATAGGTTTGCGTGTACTCTCTCTGCATGAGAAAATAGGGCTCAAGGCGCCTGAGCGCGTTATCCCGGCTGGACCTGATATGCGCCCGCATTGCTTCCGCGGCAGCGCCTGGCTCGTCGGAGGTAAGCACCTTGATGAGATCCTCATGGTGGGTCGGTGGGTTGAGGGTTGCCGGCTTGGTGGCGCAAAGCCAGGTTGAGGCCAATGCCGATGTTCTGCTGATTGCATCCGACAACGCAGCGCAACGCGCACACTCGGCGATTCTCCGGTGAAGCTTTTCGTGCAATCCAAGGTAAATGAACCGGTTGCCCTCTGGCTGCGCCGACAGCGCGTCCACCCGCGCGGCCAGCTTCAAGAGTTCCGAACGCTCGTCTCGCGTGGCCTGCATAGCGAAAAGCATGGCCGCCTGAGACTCCAGCGCCTCCCGAACGACATAGTGTCCTTCTACGTCCTGCCGCGTCGGCACTCTGACGCGCGTACCCGCCCGCGGGCGACTCTCGAGCAACCCATCATGCTCGAGTCGCAATAACGCCTCGGAAACCGGCAGAAAACTCATCCCCAGTTCGGCGGCAATCTTGCGGCGTGAGATCACCTGCCCGATCAGGAGTTCTCCCCGAAGGATTCGCTCGCGAACTATCACATACGCCTCTCCCGCCAACCCGTCATCGGTGGAAGAATTTCGAATACGATCCGCCTTCGAGCCCATGGTTGTCCAGTGTATCCGAGTAAAGGGCGGGAGACCGGCAAAATACCGTCAAATTCCACCGTGCGGTCTTGAAAAATGATTGCGAGTTTTTCGCAAATCAGATCAGCCGGATGGTTTCCAATAACCCGACCGAAATCGTGAGCGTAATCGGAACGGCGCTACCCAACGGGTAGACTCAGGCCTGAAAAATGCCGGCGAATGTCTTTCTTTACGCGTGCTTTCAGGACCGCTCGCCGCGGCGCAAAACATTACTTCAGGATGCCGATGACTCTCCAATAGAAGTAGCCCACCACCCCGGCGACGATGGCCGAGAAAGCATAGATCGTCGCCAGACGAAATAACTCACCGCGGTTGAATCCCTGCTTCTCCGTGATGCCTTCCGTCATCGCGATCCAGAAGTTCGTATAGGGGAGCCAGAATGGCGCCGAGCACAGCAGCAGTGGCGCCGTAAGGATCAGAGGCGGAAACCCGGCTTTCGAGAGGGGTTCCTCGAGCGGCAGGAACACCAGCGGCAAGGCAATGAAGGCCGTAGGATCGAGGAAACGCAACGCCAGCATCACCAGCGAGATCACAATCAGGAGCAGGATCGGCGTTACGACCAGCGCTTGCACGTGCGGGACCATCAAACCAGCCATCCAATTCGTGATCTTGAACTCGGGAATCACGTTTTGCAGGCCGAAAATCCCGCCGAGGAACAACATCAGCGTCCAGGAGATGCCCCCGGCAATATCCGGATCGCGCAGGATACCTGCCAAGGCGAAGGCCGTCATGCCGAACATTCCGACCATGAAAGATGGAAGCTTCGTCGCCACCCACAGAACGATGGAAACGCCGATCACCAGCGCGGTGATCAACTCGGGTCGCTGAACCGTACCGAGCGCCTTGAGGCGCGTGCGTGCGAATTCGCGCGAGGCCTTAAGAGGTTCCTCCGGCTTGAGCAGCACTTGATTGAGAACCAGGATCATCCCGCAAAGCACCAGCGTGGGAAGTGTCATCACTTCGGCGTAGGAACCCTGCGATATGGGCACATGGGCGGCTCCAAACATCTTGATGACTACGGGCCCGTTCAGCGAACCAAGAAGGAAGGCGAGCCCGGGAACCACCGCCATCTCGACGGTCGTGATCATGATGAGTGCGGTGCCCCGGCTGCGGGGAGGCAAACCAAGAGACTGAACCAGGGCCCAGGCGATCGGGGCCATGATCGCCGTCCGCACGGTCATGGAGGGAATGCCCATCGCAAGCACGAGACCAATGACAAAGAACGCGCTGAGAATGCCGCCGTAACTTCCCGGAAACAACGACAGAATGTAATAGGAAATGCGCTCTGCGAGACCGGTCTTTTTCATGGCGAAGCCGTAGTACAGCACCGTAAGCAGAATCCAGAACGCCGGGTCCGCATAGCCGCTGAAAACGCCCGTGACGGTACCGTTCGCGACCCCGAGAGGCCGCACTCCCGCGAGGAGCATCAATGCCATCATCAGGATCGACGCGACTCCGTTGTTCATTACCTCAGCAGCCCATATGACAACCGTGAACGCCAGGATCGCCAGCACCAGTTGCGCGGGGTGGGAAAGCCCCGGCGGCTGTGGCGCTATCGCTATTCCGGCGCCGACCGCCGCCGCAACCAGGATCCAGACGATTTTGGACGTGACCGATGCCTTCGGGACAGGCGCGGTGACGGGTTTAGTCATGGGTTGGGGGGCGCTTTGTGTGCTCATATTCGTGGTCGCTTGAAAGACGAAGTTTATCGCATCTTGATCTGCGAGTCGCCGATCAGACGGGATCAAAGGGGCCGGATGGCGCCGACCCGCTGAAACCGCCACTGGGCGCGGGGCTGGGGACAAGATGACACGCACCTTCGTCAACCGATCGTTATGCCCGTCAGGGGGCGGTTCGCAGACGCGGCCGCCGACTGTGCTTTCTCAGCCCGCGGAATTACGCAAGCGGATCTTCATCGGACTACAGAAAGCAGCCCAGACTGCCCTCGAATCCCTGCTCAACTCGTCCATCCGGCCAAACTACGATGGGGACCATGTCGCCGTATTGACGCGCCTCATCGAGGACGGTCTGGCTGAGTTCCACCCGGCGCTCTTCCCACTTGCGGCCTTCCTGTTCCCACTTCCGCAGCAGCTTGACGCAGGCATCGCATCCGCGAATGGTGTAGACGACCGGGATCTCGAGAGCCGCCATGAGACCTTCAGATCTTTAGCGAGTCGGACAAAAGTTTTCGCATCTCCCCGATCGATTCCCGGCGCCAGGCGTCGGAACGCGGTTGGATCGCTGCGATCACTTCCCGAATGAAGATCTGCCTGTCGGGATCGGGCAAAGTGGCGTAGGTTGCGGACTGCGGCAGGTTCAGTCTGGATTTAATCTGATCTCCGATCGTCGCCAGTTCTGCGTGCGCTCCCGCCGATCGTTCAGTGAAATGCGCAATGTAACGTAACTCCTCGGTATAGAACACAAATACCGGAATAGCGCGGGACTTTCCGCCGTTGCTGAGGAATTCGTCCATGATGTCCGGGTTCTCGTCGCGCAGGAAGATCCGCAGGCTCATACCCGTCGCCTCAGCGATCCGGGCGACCGTCGGCAGTTCGCGGTAGACATCGCCGCACCACGCCTCGGCAATCGCAAGGATCTTCGACGGACCATCGCGCAAAGCGGCAGCCCTCCGGAAGAACGCCAGATCCTCTTCCGCCAGAGGAGCTGTCTTGTAGTTATTCTCGAACTTGTCCCGATTGACGATGGCTCCGGCGAGGAAATCCACGTAGGTCAGTCCCTGATCGTAACGGGCGGCCGTTATAACTGTGGTGCTTGTCGGCATCTTTAGAATACTCCACTACGCACATGGTACGGCACTCAGCGCCGGACGTGTCGTGCTCGGTATCGAATCCGGCAATGACACGGCGTTCATCATGTTCTTGCGAGCGGCGCCGTTTGTCTTACAGGAGATCGAGGCTGTATCGTTGACATATGTCTGACAGGCAACCTGGGTCCGACAGGCTCAAAGGCCAGACCGCGATCGTTGCCGGAGCCAGCCGGGGTTGCGGGCGCGGCGTCGCTTTGGCGCCTGGCGAACAGGCCGCGACCGTTTATGTTACCGGTCGTTCCATTCGCGGCGGCCCTCCACCGGTCGATGGCGTTTCCGGCAATATCGAAGACACTGCGGAAGAAGTCACGCATCGCGGCGGCTTCGGCATACCGGTGCGGATCGATCACACGGATGCGGGACAGACTAAGGCGCTCTTCGATCGCGTGCAGGCGGAATACGGCCGCCTCGACCTTCTCGTCTGTGTCGTCTGGGGAGGCAACGAGCGTTTCGTCGATCCAATATGGAAGCGACCCTTCTGGGACCTGCCTCCGGAATTATGGGACGATTTCATGGGCGCCGCTCCGAAAGCATTCTGGATTACCGCCCGGGAGGCCACGCGGCTGATGGCACGGCAGGGTTCCGGATTGATCGCGGCGATCAGCGAACCCATGATCGAATCGGACAAGGTCAGCGGCAAGGTGCAATGGGATCTATTCGAGCATCTGCCCCACTATGCCATCAATCGTCTCGTAGTGAGCCTGGCTCCCAACGCGATCAAAGCCGGCGTCACGCTGGTCGGTCTGTTACCAGGATTTATGAGAACCGAACGCGTGCAAATCCACATGAAGGACGAGGGTTTGCAAAAGCTTTACCGATACGATCTGGCCGAATCGCCGGAATATACGGGCCGCGCCATCGTCGCACTGGCTTGCGACCCGAAAGTGGGCGCGAAGGCCGGCCAACTGATCTTCACAGCAGATGCCGCGCGGGAATACGGATTCACGGATGTCGATGGCCGGTACATCGAGAATTTCTATCGCGCCACCGGGAGGCTCTAATTCACCAGAACAGGATCCATCCCCCTTGCTCCCAGGGCTGCAATCCAGGCGGCTATCGGAGCAATCGGAAAAATACGCAGTACCTTCGTTTCGTACTCGCCTATCCATCCGAAACACCCCCGCCTTGGAACCTTCGCGCCTTCGCGCTCGCCGGGCGGTTGCGAATTACGCATCCATTATGAGGTCGTCATCGGGTCGTCGCGGGGAGGATCGGAGCTTCACACGTAGGGCGACATCCAACGGTCACAAAAAATTTAAAAAAAATTCCGTTTTGAATCAGTCACTTGCGGGCAACCAGTGCGAGTTTCGAATGATCGCCGGTGTATCCATGAAGCATGAACAAACCCGTTTCAGAAAGTTTCGAGAGACTTATTCGCCTGCGTACCACCCGCCGGGGCTCACTCGTGGATCTGAGGGTGCACTATGAGGTCAGCCGCAAGAATGGCTGCGATACCTACCGGATCGTGCAGGTCGACGAACCCGATCAGATAGTACCCTGACCGATTGCTTCCGTGGTAATTGATACATTACAGTATCTTATTGGAACAGCGACGTACCCAAAGATACCGGCTGCAGCTCCCTCTTCGCATTTTGCAATTGGGCGAGCAGCGAGTTAATCGCACCGAGAAGACCCGGAACATCAGTTCAGGCGGGGTATGTTTTGTGTCGCCGACCGCTGTCGATGTTGGCACGCGGATCGAATACATCATCACCCTTTCGGGAAACAAGCTCCCGGTTCATCTCCACTGCCTTGGCAAGGTCTTGCGCAGTTCGCAACCCTCAGCCGTGAAGTCCGGGGAGTTCGAGGTGGCCGTGACAATAGAACGGTATCAGTTCGAGAGGACAGGGGCGGCGGACGCCGCCCGGGCCTGAATCGACGGCATTTCCGGCCATCAACATTGCGCGCTTCCCCGCAACAAGCGATAATAGTTACATTCTGGCCATTAACGGAAGGAGTAATTCTTGAAGCGCGCTGGGTCGGACGACACACTTCGATGTTCCTTCTGTCATAAAAGCCAGGACGTAGTTGGCAAGCTGATCTCCTCTCCGAGCGATTACCCGCGGGCATACATCTGCGATGAATGCATCGCGGTTTGTAACTCGATCCTTGAGGACGACAAGCCGGAACCTCCTGCGGCTGGCCCCAACAAAATCCCCAAACCTCTGGAAATAAAAGACTTCCTGGATCAATATGTGATCGGCCAGGAGGCCACGAAGCGCAAGCTCGCGGTTGCGGTGTATAACCATTCGAAACGCATTCACATGAACCGGATGCGAAACTCGGAAATCGAGCTCGCCAAGTCAAACATCCTGTTGATCGGGCCCACCGGTACGGGCAAAACACTGATGGCGCAGACGTTGGCGCGTATACTCGACGTGCCGTTTGCCATCGTTGACGCCACGACGCTCACAGAGGCGGGTTATGTGGGCGAAGATGTCGAGAACATTATTCTGAAACTTCTGCAGGCCGCCGACGGTGACGTTCAGCGCTGCCAGCAAGGTATTATTTACATCGACGAAATCGACAAAATCTGTCGTAAGGACGAGAATCCCTCGATCACCCGGGATGTTTCGGGCGAGGGCGTTCAGCAGGCCCTGCTGAAGATTCTCGAGGGCACGATCGCGAACGTTCCTCCTCAGGGCGGCCGCAAGCACCCGCACCAGGAATTTACTCCGATCGACACCACGAATATTCTGTTTATTTGCGGCGGAGCCTTTGTGGGGCTCGAAAAAATCGTGAGCCGGCGGGTGGGCAAGAAGTCGATCGGTTTCATGACGGAAGACAATCGCGACGGTGGCAAGACCACCGAGCCAGTAAAGACGGTCGGGATCAGCGATCGGCGCGATGTCGATCTTCTTCGCATGCTCCAGCCGCACGACCTGATTAAATATGGGTTTATTCCCGAATTTATCGGCCGTATGCCAGTCGTGGCGACGCTTGAAGATCTCGACAAATCGGCGCTCGTTCAGATACTGACCAAGCCGAAGAACGCCATCGTCAAGCAATATCAACGGTTGTTTGAATACGAGAACGTTCGGCTTCGTTTTTCCGAAGAGGCGCTCGATGCGATCGCCGCTTTGGCGCTGGAACGTAAAGTCGGTGCGCGCGGACTGCGCATGATCCTCGAAGACCTCATGCTGGATTTGATGTACTTCCTGCCGTCTTACAAGAAGGTGAAGGAGTTTCAAGTCACTCGCGAGATGGTTCTTTCCCAGAAGATCAGCCTGACTCTGCTTGAAAAGGCGGGTTAGGCGAATTCGACGGCTTCACGTATTCGAAAGAGCCTAAACGCTCAGCGCAGTTTCAGGACTCTACCGAATCGGGGGATGTGCGTCTCAAGTCCCGTGACAGAATAAGTATCCAGCGGCGTTCTGCCCGGCGACGAGGATGCTCGCAATGGCCGCTGCTTCCGGGTACGTGTTGGAGCCGACCCGCGACCGCGCGGCAATGAGATCCCCTTTCTGACAGTGGCTCCCGCTGCGGAACGACCGTTGCTTAAGAGTCTGCGACGCCTTGAGCACGAACACTCGCTCGCGGCCGAACTTGAGCCAGCGTGGGCGGCCAAACCTCTGGCGGTCACACGCCACGAAGGACGGACCTCTTCTCACCGACCCGGGCGGCGAACCGCTCGACCGCATTCTCGATCGGGACGGGCAGGAGGCACTCGATGTGCCTCGGTTCCTGGCTCTTGCGATCGGCATGGCGACGGCGCTCGGCCACGTCCATCAGCACGGTCTCATCCATAAGGGCTTCAAGCCGGAGAACGTGATTGTCGCGTTGGAACCGAGCGGCGACGCTGGGCGTTGTCTGTCTCACCGGATTCGGCATCGCGTCCCGGCTGCCACGTGAGCGACAGAACCCGGCGGCGCCCGAGACGGTTGCGGGCACCCTCGCCTGGATGTCTCCGGAACAAACCGGGCGCATGAATCGCTCGATCGATACGCGCGGCCATCTCTACTCTTTGGGCGTCACCTTATACCAGATGCTGACGGGCGCGCTCCCGTTTGCTGCCTCCGATCCTTTGGAATGGGTCCACTGCCACATCGCGCGTCAACCGGTGGCGTCAGCGGATCGCAGCGAGGTTCCGAAGCCACTGTCCGCCATTATCATGACGCTCCTTGCCAGGAACGCGGAAGACCGGTACCAGACCGCCGCGGGTCTGCGGGCGCAGGGCCGCATCGATTCATTCCCTCTGGACGCGGACGATTTGTCGGACTGGTTGCTGATACCAGAGAAACTGTACGCAGGGAGCACGAGCTTGATACTCTTCTTGCCGCATCCGGAAAGTCAGCGCTCAACCGGAACCGCAGGAAGCGGGCCAGCCAATTGGGAATCGCTCCGCAGCTGGCAATGTATACGCAGGGACCTTGACGCAAATGTTCTCCGTCGAGCTCTGCCAGCGTTTCCACCGTAGCATCGGGCCGCTTTTCACGTCGAAGCGCCGACTCAAATAACGGACATGTGAGTATCGACCGGCGCGCGAGGCTGCGTATTTTCAGTGATTAGCGAAGGCCGCCCCATTGCTCGTGTCGTAGTGCTTGCCGGCAAAGCGATAAGGAGCCGCCGAATACGATGCAGGTAGAACGCAGGGCGATGTTGACGCCAAACAATGGCGGGAGCGTCACTTGTGTGTTGGCGCAAAACTTTGCCGGCCGATGCGTCCCCGCCTCTCGTGGAATGGGCAGGATGATGATTGTGGCGAAGCCCTGGGTACCGGCCTCTGCCGCGTCTCGGCATTTATGGGCCCTCTTATTGGCTGGCGGCGACGGGGTCAGACTGCGAGACCTGGCCGTAAGGATCGAGTGCCTGACGATACGTGACAGGGGACCAGGAGGCATTGGAAAGTCTACCCGCGGTGCCGGTCGCCCGACATCAGATATCTGGGCAACGCCGCCCGACCGCACAAGCGTTCACGCCAAACCGCTCAGGTCACAGCAATTTTCAGCATTTCGGACAGAGCGCCAAAACCTGGCCCGGAGCATGCACTCTCAGCCGCATCGAGCAGGAGGAAGTTATGTTTGACAAAAGGTTTTTGTCTTCGCGCAGTCTACGAGTTTTTTCAGCAGCCGCGCTTGGCATAGCGCTGGCGGTCCTGAGCGCCAAGGTCTTCGCTGCGCAGGACAAGTACACAGTCCGCGTGCCAAATGGGCTCGCATTTTCCGACTTCAGGGGATACGAGAACTGGCAGGTTGTCGCCGTCAGTCAGACGGAGGAGCTCCTGAAGGTGGAAGTCGCGAATCCGACGATGATCGACGCCTACAGGTCAGGTGTCCCCGGCAACGGCAAGGCTTTCCCCGACGGCTCCAGGGTTGCAAAAATCGAGTGGAAACCGAAAAAGAGCACGGAAGCCCCTTTTTCAGTGAGGGTACCGGACACCTTACAAGACGTTTTCTTCATCGAGAAGAACAGCAGGAAGTTTCCCGATACGAAGGGATGGGCATACGCTGCGTTTGACTACGATCCCGCGTCGGACACGTTCAAGCCCGATGCGACCGGCGTCGTCACTTGCGGCTTCGCGTGCCATACGAGAGTGGCGGCGAAGGATTACATTTTCACGGCGTACGGCAAGAGGTGAACGGAGTGAGCGGCGTCTGGCGCAGGCGCAGCCATCCAAACTATCTCGGGCTGGTTTCCGAAAACAACTTCTAACCCTTAGGGAGGTAAATGCATGTCAAGCAACAAAACAGAAATCGCGACTGAGCCACTCCGCCGAACCCCCTTGACGCTGTCCCTGACGGAATACCGTTCGATGTGCCCTACGGGGCCCCCATATCGCTGGAACAAGCCGAGGCGGCTATTTGCGCCGCCGTGGCAGAGGCCAGAAAGCGAAATTGGAAAATGAATGCAGCCGTGGTCGATTCCGGTGGTAACCTGGTTGCCTTCCAGCGAATGGATGGCGCGATGCTTGCCTCAATTCAGATTGCGGAACACAAGGCGAGAGCGGCCGCCACATTCCGGCGCGAAACAAAGGTCTTCGAGGACGGTGTCCAGCTCATGCATCTCAACTATCTGCTCGCGTTCGACGGAATCATTGCCTCGAGGGGCGGCATTCCACTGATCGAGCAGGGCAAGATTATCGGCGCGATCGGTTGTTCCGGTGGTACCGATTCGCAGGATGAGATGGTCAGCAAGGCGGGCGCCGCAATAATCGCCAACTTCCGGTGTCCGAGACAAACAAGTAGACAGGAGAATGCCATGACAACTGCAAGCGTACTTACGAAGCCCCGCAGATCCGCAAGGCCCGGCGGTCGCCGGCCTATTGGCGTGTCACGATCGACAACCCGCCGATCAACGTAATGGGTCCGGAAATGGTCCGGCAGTTCCAGGAACTCATCGACGCTCTCGAGGCCGACGAGCACGTCAGGGTCGTCGTCTTTGACAGCGCGGTCGACGACTACTTCCTGAATCACTCCGATTTCGTAGCAAGGCTCGAGGACCTGACCTCAATGCCGGCCGGTCCAACAGGGCTGGCGCCGTGGCCAGACTTTCTCGTGCGTCTGACGCGTGCGCCGGTCGTCTCCATCGCCCTCATCCGCGGCCGGGCGACGGGCAACGGCAGCGAGATCACGCTCGCCTGCGACATGAGTTTCGCAAGTCGCGAAAAAGCTATCCTCTCGCAATGGGAGGTGGGCGTCGGGATGGTCGCGGGCGGGGGCCCCATGGCCCGGCTGCCTCAACTCATTGGCCGAAACCGCGCCCTCGAGGTACTCTTGAGCTCGGAAGACATCAGGGCGGACCAGGCCGAGGCCTATGGCTACGTGAATCGCGCCCTGGCCGACGCCGATCTGGACGCGTTCGTCGAGGCGCTCGCGACACGGATCGCCGGGTTCGACAAATGGGCGATAGCCAACACCAAACGCCTCGTCAACACCAGCCTGCCGCCGGACGTTGAGCTCGGCGCCGGGTGGGATGCGTGCATGGCCTCGCTCGGGCGTCCCGCCACCCAGGATGGGATCAGAGCGCTGATGGCGCGCGGCTTCCACCAGCCGGGGGATGTCGAAAATCGACTCGGATACTACCTGGGTCAAATTGCGCGCCAGGCGGCGCCCGTTCAAGGCTGATCCTGACGGGCATGTTTCGAGACTCTGTGATGATGTTTTGCATTTCTATACAAAAGAGGTTTGTATGTCTGAGAAAACCAGCAGCGTGAAGTCTGCTCAGCAAAGAGGAGTTCAGCCTCACCAACCGGGGCAGGAGGTCTTCAAAAGTATCTTGCCCGAAGATGTGGATTGGAAGGCCTTCCCGGCGTTCCCACCTTCCGTCCGGCTGGCGGTTGTCGTGGGTCAGCCCTCGGAGCCCGGTCCTTACACAATCAGAGTCAAAACGCCCCGAGGCGGGAAGCTGATGCCTCACAAGCACCCGGAGGATCGAGTCTATACCGTGATTTCCGGCGTCTTTTATATCGGACTGGGTGATGAATTCGACGCGAGTAAGTTGGAGGCCTATCCGCCGGGCGCCGTGATCATTCTCCCTGGCAACACGCACCATTTTCACTGGGCGAAGTCCGGCGAGTACGTCACGCAAATAACCGCGATGGGGCCCCTCGGACTGGAATACCTCAGTGCGAAAGACGATCCGCGAAACAGCATTTAACACAGCATTTAACAACGATGCGGTGCTGCAATACCTCTGGTCAGGCGCGCGAACCGGGGTTTGAAGTCCCGCCTGCGTGGCTTCATTGATCGACATGATTGTCGCCGTTCTGACCGACACGATTTCTACGATGCCCAAAGGACTTTCACCTCTTAACCGGCTCGACGATTTCCTCTATCTTCCGAAAGTCCAGTACGCGCTCCTCTTCATCTGGCTGATCTGCTCCGGTCCGGCGAGGTTCAGTGTCGACTACTGGCTCGCCGGCAAGTTAGCGACGTGATCGAAATGACCAATCGGGGAAACATGTTTTGAGTTGCAGAAGAACAGAATGGCTGGCACAACCGAGGTTTTGGCTGAGATCCCGGCGCCGATTGCGCCCGGCGAGTTGCGAAAGATCGACGCTTACCGGCGTGCCTGCAATCACAACTGTCCGGCCATAAAGGGGAACAGAATCTGTTGATTGACGGAACCGGACAAATCGGCTTGGGAGTCGGGTGGCTGGAGAGCCCGTAAAATGGGCGTTTTCTCAAAAAGTGTAACGCTGAGAATCTGTAGAATTTGGTAGAGGCTCGTGTCCAGAGCAAGCCGCTTCCGAAGGATGGCGACCAGCTCATAGACCGAGACAGCGATCCAGATCTGGGTCTTCACGGCATTCTCGCTGATGCCATAGAAAGCCTTAATCCGCAGCTGCTGCTTGATCCATTTGAGGGCTGGCCGGGTTTTGACACGGAGAAGCAAAACTGATGGGGTTTTGTCACCGTTTGCCACGCTCGAGGCGTTCTTGAGCCCGTTCAGGCATGTCGGGCAGTATCTTAACGCGGGAAAGTGGTTTAGAATCAGAAGAGCACAAAATGTCGGGGCGTAGCGCAGCCTGGTAGCGCACCTGCCTTGGGCGCAGGGGGTCGGGCGTTCAAATCGCCCCGCCCCGACCAATAGAACCAATAATGTGCGGTGAAGATCGGGATAGCCCAACCGGCCTTTGTGACGTAAGCCCCTAAAGCACCTCGGGAAGTACCTTGAACTCATGGAAGCCTACCGCGTGTTCATTTCTTCGATCATTAACAGGGGGATCGAAGATTTGATCGCGGAACGGGAACAGGTCCGCTCTGCCGTGGAACACTTCGCCCCGGCAACAGCGGCGTGGGCCTTCGAAGCGGAACCCGCGTCGGCCAAGCAGCTTCTCGACTTTTACATTGATGCAGTAAAGACCAGTGACTTGTTCATCCTCGTGCTGGGCCAGCACCTCACGAAGCCTGTGCAGGATGAGTACAATGCCGCCCGCGATCACGGCAAGCCCATTCTGGCATTCAGCAAGCGCGTAGCTTCGAGAGACGCCAACGCCGAAGAGTTGCTGCGCACGCTGGACAGCAAATACGATTCCTTCAATCTGTTTGGATTTCGGTTTGCTAAGCCCGCGCTAAACCAGCAGCAAGTAGTCACCAGAATTAATGGTAAACCTTGCTCATGGCTCATGCTGCGCGAAGCTGCACTTCTGTATACGGACGGGTGGGCCCTTTTTTATGACGACGATGGAAGGCCCGTTACTTATGGCGCTGGGTATTTGTACGTTCAATCAGGCGATGCTTAGTTTCAAGCGCGGCCTCGCGCAACGGAACTCGCTGTTGGCCATTTCGCGCTTAACATAAGAGTTCATGGAAAAGTTCACCGGAACACTTGACGAATTGAAGGGCCGGGTTAAGGTTTGTGGTGCGGAAGGCGACTGGACGGAGATCGAGTACGGCCATCAGTTTCGCTGTAAGGACGGAGCAAGGCTGAACTGGTACGAAAAGACCGGAACTATCCAATATCAAGGCCCCAAAGAGGCAAAAGAGAGGCTGAAAGCGGCTCTGAACGGCATCGCTGAAGTGCTCGAAGTCGGTTCAGCTGATATTCCCACCGTTCTTCTGGCCGGACGGCTTCAGTGGCTCACGATTCCCGAAATCTGGGCGTTCTTCACCGAAAAGCCCGATGACGACGAATATTGCGACGTTCGAGCGGCCAAGTGCTGCTAACACCATTCCCATTTCAAGAACGACATTCTGTCGCGCACGCGGCGGTTCTTCCCCTGTAGCAGTTCATGCCAGGACGCCGGTTCCAACTCCGGCGCTGCCAGTGGAGAAACCGAAAGTCTTTGTGGTCCATGGCCACGACACTGCGGCCCGAGAGCAATTGGAACTCATTCTGCATCGATTGGGCTTGGACCCGTTCGTCTTGGCCAACACAGGTGGTGGCGGGCTGACCATTATTGAGGCGCTGGAACGGGAGATTGTTGAACCTCACATCCGGGCGCGGTTCGGCATCGTCCTGTTGACTCCTGATGATATGGGCAACGCCCAGAAGGATGGCGAACTCCACAGGCAACCGCGTGCGCGACAGAATGTCGTTCTTGAAATGGGAATGGTGTTAGCAGCACTTGGCCGCTCGAACGTCGCAATATTGCGGAAGGGCCACTTAGAAACGCCGTCAGATGCGCAGGGGGTGATCTACTTGCCCTTCAACGATCATGTTAAAGAGACGGTTCCCAAACTGGTGGATCGTTTGCGGCACGCCGGTTTCACGCTTGAGGCTGACGCGATCACCAAGGCCGCGTCATAGTCATCGGACGTTCGTCGGTTCGCCGGTCCCTGCGCCTGATGAACGTCCGGTCTCAGCGACAATAAGCCCCCCGCCCAGCGCTTCAACGGCGCTCCGCTTCGCGGCCATGCGCACGTGGGAATAGTGATCGAGCATCTTTTTCGACAAATGCCCCGCGATGCTCTGCATGGCAGCTTCGGGAATTCCGGCTTCCGCCATCTCTGTGATGCTCTGGTGGCGAAGGTCATGGAACCGGAAGCCGTGGAACGGTTTCGCTGCACTCCGGCGCGCCGCGTCAGGATCGTCCCCGGTTTCAAGTGCCAGTTTCACGGCTTCGTCACCAGCCCGTTTTGCGGCTGCCTTGACCAGACTTCGCCACGCGGTTCTGAAGGTCTTCTGATTCCGGGCAAAACCCAGCTTGCCGTTCTCGCACGCAGGAAAAACGAAATATTCCGGCGCGCCACCGCCAAGAGCATCGGCTCGCCTCTTGGCGTGGGCTTGTAATCTATACCGAGCTGACGCCCAACTCTTCGCCTGTAAGCCGATCCCACGTCAACCGCTTGCCGACGATCTGACGGACGGTCATGTCGAATCGAATGCCATCGGTCAACGGGTTGCCATTTTCGTCTTTCCGGTTGTTGCAGCAGCGGTACGCCTGTTTATTCAAATACCGAACAGCTGAAACGGTTCGACCGAAACGTAGGTGCCATTGATGCCGCACTTTACCAGAGACCAGAAGTTCTCCAGACCGTTCGCGTGAATCTTGCCGTCAACGTATTCCAATCAATCAGGCAAGCATTAAAGTCCCAGTACTGGCCAAGCCAGGTAGACGCGGATTTATGGGGTTTTCGACCTATAATTAGCTTTGTACGGCCGTTCTGGTGGACGTTCGCCGGCACGAATTAACAACTTCGCAATATGTAATCGGTTGCAAGACGCAATCGCAGCGTCACCGGCGTGCAAGCTGATATAGCAGGCACACTCCGGGGAGTTGGTCGTCGACCGCAACTCCTGAAGCGCATCTCGAGCCGCTTCCCGCCAATCCGGCCCGATCACCTCGCCGGCGCGAGCGAGCGAGTAAGCACAAACGCAGTGGCCACCGGCCATTTCACAAAAGTCGAAGACAGCACGAATACAATGCCGGCAATCTCCGGAACGGAAGTGTGGGTGCACTGAATGAGCTTCGGAATGCGGGGCGGATTCGTGGTATCGCTCGATTTCGAATTGTACTGGGGCGTGCGGGATCATCGCAGGCTCGAGGGGCCGGAACGCAAGCGCTTATTAGCTGCGCGCAGTGTCATTCCGAAGATTCTTGCCGCATTTCGGGATCACGACATTCGAGCCACCTGGGCGACAGTCGGCTTCCTGTTTGCACGTTCTCGCGAAGAGGCTCTCGCGTGCCGCCCGGATCATATACCGAGTTATCGGTATGCCGGCCTGAATCCCTATGGGGAACAGATGGGGCGAGACGAGTCGGAGGATCCGTTCCGCTTTGCGCCTTCGCTGATTCGGGAGATAGAACAGGTAGCGGGCCAGGAGATTGGGTCCCATTCTTACTCGCACTATTACTCGCTCGAAGCGGGACAGAGTGAGATGGAGTTCAGGGCGGATATCGCGAGCGCGATACGCATCGCGGAGACCTCGGGATACCAGCTGCGATCCTATGTTTTTCCCCGGAATCAGGTGCGCCGTCTTTACCTGCCCCTCCTGCAGCAGGCGGGATTTCATGCATATCGCGGCACCGAACCGGCGGCATCGAAGGCTCCCGTCACTTATCACGAGCAGCGCAGGCCCTGGTTGCGGGCTTTGCGTCTGGCGGACGCTTATTGGGATTTGAACGGCCCTCAGACAGTGGCCTTTCCGAAAGGCGCACGCATCGCGCGCGTTGCCGCGAGCCGTTATTTGCGTCCATTTTCGCCAGTTCTGAGTTCGCTCGAGAGTGTCCGTTTGAAGAGAATTGCGGCTGCCATGAAAAGCGCCGCGACGGAAGGGCGAATCTTTCACCTGTGGTGGCATCCCGAAGACTTTGCCGGCCATCCCGATCGCAACATTGACTTTCTCCATAAGGTCTTGAATGTGTTTGATCAATGCCGCCGCACCCATGGGATGGCCTCTCTTTCCATGGGTGATGTGGGCGGGATGAGGGAAGACTCGGTTGCCGGTCAGTCCCGTGGGGCAGCCAGTTGATGGGAACGCCACACAAACTCGACGGCTGTTCGCCGGCGCCTCATCACCAGGACGAAACGCTGCGGAAACCTCGTGTTCTTTACGTGATTACACGCGCCGAGCGTGGGGGCGCCCAGATGCACATCCTCGATCTGGCGATAGGGATGGGCGGGAAATTCGAACTGCATCTGGCAACAGGCGAAGAAGGATTTCTTACCCGGGCGTGCCGCGAGAACGGGATCGCCGTCCATGTAATACCTCACCTTAAGCGAGAGATCAGACCGTTCAGCGATTTGAAAGCGCTGTATGAGCTCATACGCTTGATGCGCAGGATTAAACCCGACCTGGTTCACGCCCATACCTTCAAAGCCGGGTTTCTGGGCAGATTCGTGGCGAATCGATTGAAAATTCCGGCCATTTACACGGCGCATATGTGGCCATTCGGCGGAGCGGTTCCGCTCTCCTGGCGTCTGGTGGCGCCCCTCTGCGAGAGGCTGGCAGCGCATTGGTGCGACCGGATTATCAGCGTCTCGGCGCTGGCAGCCGAAAACGCGGCGCGGTATGGGATTGGCGAGCGGTCCCAGGTCGTTCCCATTTTGAACGGTATCTTCGACCATCCGAAGCGCGCAAGCCTCAATCATGACGAGCGGCATCGTCCCCTGACCTGCACCATGGTGGCGCGGTTCACGCATTTCAAAGATCACGAATTGCTTTTGCGGGCCTTCGCGCGGGTCCCGGGCAGGGTGACTCTGAGGTTTGCGGGAGATGGAGAAACACTCGCGGCCGCGCAGAAGCTGGCGGACGACCTGGGCATTCGTCGCCGGGTGGAATTCGAAGGCGCGAGTGGGAACGTACCGGAAATTCTGGCGCATTCCGACATCTTCGTTCTCGCCTCCAGAACGGAAACTCTGCCGATCAGTATTCTGGAGGCCATGCGCGCGGGACTTCCGGTAATTGCTTCGGATGTCGGCGGCGTTTCCGAAGAAGTGATCGACGGCGAGACGGGGATCCTGGTCAGTCCGGGCTCCGTGGAAGAGATGACCGCGGCGTTGACCGGACTACTGGCCGATAAGGCAATGAGGATTGCCATGGGCCAGGCCGGGCGAAAAAGATTTGAACAGTTCTTTCGCGCAAGTGAGATGATCGAGCGGACGCGAGCCGTTTATACCGAAGTGTGGGAGGAAAGGTTTGCCGGACGCTTCGCGGCGAACGAGGGCTTCGGCCCCGATGTGATCTCTTTTTTCAAGATCTGAAGCATTTTCGCATTTTCTATACAAACCGGCGGGGCAGGGCTTCGGCCCTGCAGCCGGCCTTCCGGTCGGCGCGGAACTTTACGTAAGCTGGGTAACACTGGCGATCCAGGGTCGCCGGTGTCCGTCCGCCGCGAAGCCCTATACGCGCGGCGCAAACAGCTCCACAGCGTTGCCTCCGATTTCCGCCATCGCGCCTGATTTCGCGCCGGGCACTCTGACGTAAGCCAGACCAAAAACCGCGCGCCCGGAAACTGTCGATGAGGTAACCTCGCCGGCGCCCTTCCCCTCCAGCATCAGCTTCGTTCCCGGCGAAGGCGCTTCGGCTTGCGACTCCATCCGGAACCCCATCAGGAGGCGGTTCACGTGACCGCGCGAACGGATGCGCTCCACAATCTCCTGCCCGAGGTAACATCCCTTCTGGAAATGCAGCGCATGCATTTGCTGCGTCTCCTGCGGCAGCGTATGCTCCGTGATGTCGCAGCCGTATTTCGGAACGAAGTGCTCAATTCGCGCCGCCTCGGCGTCCTCTGCCGACGCGGCGATCGCGCCCGCCGCTTCGATCGTGGTCGTGGCTTCATCTCTGCTTCCTTCGGCGCCGTAAATTCGGACGCCGTGAGCGCCGGTCGCGGAAATCGCAGCCACCCAAAAGTCCCCAGCTCGAACGTGGGCGAATCGATGGTGGGGTGCGGTCAGGCCACACTTCGCCGCAACATCGGTTGCCTTCGGTCCTTCCAAACCGAAACAGAACGTCTGCTCAGTGATGTCCTCCAGAGCGACGTCGTCGGCGATGATGTAGCGATCGAGATGCTCATAAACCGGTTTGCGTGACTCGGCGCCCGTGTCGAGCAGGAAGTGGTCTTCAAAGCAAAGCACGTACGCATCGGCCAGTATGCGGCCCTGGGCGTTAAGGAAAAAGGCGTAAATTCCGTCGCCGGGCTTCATCTGCTGAACGTGATTCGTCGTCATAGCGTGAAGCAGGCGGGCGCGATCCTCGCCGGTGACGCGAATCCGACCGCGGCTCGAAAGGTCGACCAGCCCAGCGCTCGCCAGAAGCGCCTCGTGACCGGCCGTGTATTCCCGAGTCGTGTCGGCCCGAGTCGTGTCGGCAATTGCCATCGTGTCACCATTATCGAATACCAATGATTCATGAAATCCTTCCCGTCGGGATGCTGGGCTGCAACTGTTCAGTCATCGGCGACGAACTGACCCGGGAGGCGATCGTCATCGATCCGGGCGACGATATTCCCCGCATCGAGGCGATTCTGAATCGTCACGGGTTGACGGTGAAGATGATCGTGATTACTCACGCGCACATCGATCACATCGGCGCCGCGGCGAAGCTGCGTGCCCTGACCGGCGCGCCCGTCTACATGCATCAGGAAGACAAGGTCCTCAGCGACCATCTGGACCTCCAGGCGGCCTGGATCAACATGGAAACTCCGGACGATCCCGGTATCGATACGCCGGCGAACGAAGGCGACGTGTTGCGGGTGGGGTCGATCGAGGCGCACGTGCTGCACACGCCCGGCCACACTCCAGGCAGCATCTCGCTCTATCTTCCTCTCGAAAATAAGCTGATCGCGGGAGACACGCTTTTCAAGAACAGCGTCGGACGGACGGATTTGCCCGGCGGCGACCAGGATCGGATTGCGCATTCCATTCGGGGAAAGCTCTATACCCTTCCGGAGAACACGATCGTGTACCCGGGGCACGGGAGCACCACCTCGATAGGCATCGAGAAACGCACTAACCCCTTTGTGCGGGCCTGATCAAACCCGGCGCACGGGCGCGGGATAGCGGTTCACGATCGGATCGGTCGTCAGAAGGGTGATGCCCTCGACCATCGATTGCGCGATGAGAAGCCGGTCGAAAGGGTCCTTGTGAATCTGAGGTAAACCGTCAGTGGCGACAGCGTGCTCGCTCGTGATCGCGAGCTCGGCATAGCCATTGTCGAGAAGTCCCCGGCGCAACAAGCGCGCATCCACATGAAAATCGGGCCGCCCGAGCGAGTTCTTGATCGCGATTTCCCACATGCTGGCCGCGCTGAAAATCGGCTCGTTGTACGGATCGTCGAGCAGCACCCGCGCGTCAGCCGACAAGCGATCGGGTTGTCCGGCGGCCCATAACAGGACGTGAGTATCGAGGAGGAACTTCAGGCGTCTTCCCCGAACAGTTGCTCAATTTCACCAGCGCCCATCTGGTCGAAATCGTCGGGGACGGAAATCTGGCCTGCCATGAAACCGAGGCGCCGCACCTGCCCTGCAAGTGGCGCATCCAGCGCCGTAACTTTTACCAGCGGCTTGCCCGCCTTGGCGATAATGAACGGCTCGCCTTTGGAGGCATGCTCAACCAGCCGGGAGAGTTGCGTCTTCGCCTCATGGATATTAATTGTCTCCATAAACTAAGTTCCCTTGGTTTAGTCTACAAAATCGGCTTTGATTTGTCAAACCGCGCGGCTGGCCTTCAACTCCGCCATCACGCCGCTGATCAGATCCTTCGCGTCCGTGATCGACTTTGTAATGATCTGGATATCCATAGCGGGTTTGCCCGGCTGGCGCATGCTCTGGCAGTAAACGCCGTGCTGGCCGACGAGCACCAGAGCGTCTGTCAGGACATCGAGGGTCACGGCGAGCCGGCCGCGAGGTACACCCATCATGAACTCGTGCTTTTCGAGTTCTTCGCGGCGCTCTTCGTAAACACTCACGTCCCTTATTCTAACGATATGGGCATCCCAACCTGGCCAGTTTCCGGAGCGCGCGAACGCGAACTTCTGGACGAAGTTCTCTCGAGCGACCGCTGGGGCGGCTATCACCCGATCGTCGAACGCTTTGAAAAGGAGTTCGCCGCCTTCCAGCACTGCCGTTACGGCCTTGCCGCCATGAACGGCACTTTGACCCTGGAAATGGCGCTCGAAGCCCTGGGTATCGGCGAAGGGGATGAGGTCATCGTGCCGGCCATCTCCTTTATCGCCAGTGCGACCGCCGTTTCACGCGTCGGGGCCACACCGGTCTTTGTCGATATCGAACCTGATACCTTTAACATCGATCCGGCACGGGTACGCGAAGCGATCGGCCCGAAAACGCGCGCCATCATGCCGGTGCACTTCGGCGGCCCGATGGCGGATATGGCGTCGTTATTGCAAATCGCGGACGAAACCGGCATCCCGCTGGTCGAAGACGCCGCCCACGCCCACGGATCGGAGTGGAATGGCCAGCGCGCCGGCAGCTTCGGCGTTTTCGGTTCGTTCAGCTTTCAGAACGGCAAGGTAATGACCGCCGGGGAAGGCGGAATTCTGCTTTCGAACAACGAAGCACTGATCGACCGGGCGCACGAGATCCTGGACATCGGCCGGCGCAAAGGCGAGGGCTGGTTCTCCCACTACACGCTCGGTTCGAATTACCGGATCACGGCGCTGCAGTGCGCGGTTTTAATCGCCCAGCTGGAGCGGCTGCCGGAGCAGAACTGCCGCCGCATGCGCAACGTGACGGCGATCCGCGAGGAACTGGCGGATGTGGCCGGCCTTCATTTTCAGCGCGTTCCGGCCGAAGCGCGAGTACATACGAATTATCTTCTGCTCGGGTGGGTGGACGGCGACCGGGGCGCATTTCACCGCAACCTCACCGCCGCCGGATTCCCCTGCACGCCTTTTTATCCCCACACTCTGTACGAGAATCCGTTGTACCAGGAGCGACACAACTGCCGGGTAATGCCCTGCCCGAACGCCGAAGCGCGGATTACCGACGCCTTCTGGATCCCGCACCGCGCCCTGCTGGGCGACGAACTGGAGACGAAATTGCTGGCGTCTGCGATTCGCACCGCCGCAGACGCCTGATTCAGAGGAAAAACAAAGCCAATGCGGCCGCGGTCATCAGGATCGCGCAGGTCCACCCCAGCGCGTTCTCGGTTCGGGAATTAACCCGATCTCCCATCACCTTGCGGTCGCTGGTCAGCAGCACCACCAGCACGACCAGCGGGGGCGCCAGCACTCCATTCAGGATCGCGGACCAGAACAGCATCTTGACCGCGTCCAGCCTGGCGAAATCCAGCGCAAGACCAACGATCATGGCCGCGGCGATAACGGCATAAAACTGCGGAGCCCGCCAGGGCCGGTCATTCAGCGAGGCTCCACGCCATACGGCCGCTTCCGCGATGGCATAGGCGCACGATCCCGCCAACACGGGCACCGCCAGAAGACCCGTTCCGACAAGGCCCAGAGTAAAGAGCCAGTACGCGCCCTTACCGGCGAGGGGAAGCAGCGCTTCGGCCGCCTGGTGCGCCGTCTCGATGTCCCGCTTTCCGTGCGCGTGCAACGTCGCGGCCGTCGTCAGCAGAATGAAATACATTACGAGGTTCGAGTAAAACATCCCGGTCCAGACGTCGGCCCCGGCGTCTGCGACTTCCTCTGTAGTTGCGCCTCGCCTCTTTCCTACCGTCGATTTGCCCTGGGCGCGCTCTTCCTCAACCTCCTCGGACGCCTGCCAGAAAAATAAATAAGGTGAAATTGTGGTTCCGAGCAGCCCGACCAGCACGGACATATAGCCACCGCTCCATTCAATATGGGGGATGAAGGTGGCGTGAAACGCGGCGCCCCAGTCAGGCCGGGCGAGGAACGCGGCGATCACGTAGGCGAACAGCACAAGAGTCAGCCATTTGAAGGACCGGACCATCGATTTGTATGAAGTTAGAACCAGGAGCAGGGTAATCAGGAGGGCGAAGAACGGCGTCCACACGTACTTGCTGATGCCGGTCACCATCTGCATCGCGTCACCCATGCCGCCCAGATCGGCGCCGATATTGAAGACGTTCGCGACAATCAGCAGCAGGCATGCCACCCACAGAACGGGGTGCGGATACCGTTTCCGAATGACGCCGCCCAGGCCGCGGCCGGTTACGATCCCGAGCCGGGCGCACATCAATTGAACGGAGGCCATCAGCGGAAACGTGAGCAACGCCGTCCAGAGGACCGAGTATCCGTATGCGGCGCCCGCCACCGAATAGGTCGAAATGCCGGAGGGATCGTCGTCCGCGGCTCCGGTTATCAGGCCGGGGCCGAGGCTGGCAATAAAGCGCTTTAGAGAAAAACGGGAATCCGGATCAGTGGGCAACGGGTTCGTCGCGCTCGATTTTACCGTCACGAATATGAATTATCCGATGGGCATGAAGCGCGATGTCGTGCTCGTGCGTGACCAGGATGATGGTGTTTCCCTCGTCATGGAGTCGCTGGAAGAGCGCCATGATTTCGTTTCCCGTGGCGGTATCCAGGTTTCCGGTCGGCTCGTCGGCAAGAAGAATCGACGGATTATTCACCAGCGCGCGCGCGACGGCCACGCGCTGCCGCTGGCCGCCGGAGAGCTCATTCGGCTTGTGGTTCATGCGTTCCGCGAGATCGACCTGCTTGAGCGCGGCCTTCGCTTTTTCGATCCGCTGGGCCGGAGGCGTGCCGTTGTAGATCAGGGGCAGTTCGACGTTGTGCAGCGAGGTCGCGCGGGGAAGCAGATTGAAAGTTTGAAAAACAAACCCAATTTCCTTATTCCGGATGCGCGCGAGTTCGTCGTCGGTCATCGAACTCACCAGACGGCCATTGATGAAATACTCGCCCTTCGTCGGCGAGTCGAGACAGCCGATCAGGTTCATGAGGGTGGATTTGCCCGACCCGGAGGGACCCATGATGGCGACATATTCGCCCCGGTGAATCACGATGTCAACGCCCGAAACGGCATTGATCGTCTGATCGCCCATGACGTAGGTCTTCCAAAGATCGAAGGTTCGAATGACGATCCCCTCGCTCTTGAGACGCTCGCCCTTTTCGATCGCTTCCCGCTCCAATGCCTCTGCTGTCATGCGTTGAAGATCCTTTAAGTCGTGGGCGCGGGTGTAGCTACCACTTTGTTGTCGATCTTCACGGTAGCGCCGTTCTTGATCGTGCGGATCACCTGATAGGGGCCGGTGATGATCTGGTCGCCCAACTTCAGGCCGCCGAGAACCTCCGTATCGGTGGCTCCGCTGATCCCCGTCTCCGTTTTACGGAAATTGGCTTTGTTTTGCGGACCGACAACAAACACTCCCGTCAGCTCTTCTTTATTCTTCTTGACGGTTGCCGGGTCGGGATTCAGCGGCTTGTTCGGACTGGTGTCGAGATCGCCTTCGGTCCGGACGGTAAGGGCCTGTATCGGGATACCAAGCACATTCTTTCGTGTGGCGGTGGTTATTTTGGCCGTGGCGGACAGGCCAGGGCGCGTCTCGTCCGGCGGATTGTCCATCGCGATTGTAACCTTGAAATCCTTCGCTTCCTGACTGGAGGTGTTACTCTGCGACGCCGCAAGCCCGGTTGACCGAAGAATGGCCGTATTGCCGATCTGGATCACGCGGCCCGTGAATGTCTTGTTCGGGATGGCATCGACCGAGATCTCCGCCGGCTGACCGAGCTCCACATTGACGATGTCGCTTTCGTCCACACTTACTTCGGCGGTGACGATCGACATGTCCGCGATCGTCATGATCGTGCTGCCTTCGGAATTCTGGATGCCGGGCACGACCGTTTCTCCGACGCGGACGGGCAGGTAGGTCACAAGGCCGGTGATCGGCGCCACTACGTTGTGTTTCTTGAGAATGTCGTTCACGCGATTGAGGCTCGCCTGGTTCTGCGCGATTTTCCGTTGCGCGCTGGCTTGCTGCGCCTTTAACTGGGCCAACTGCGCCCGCGCCTGGACGACCCGGGAATTCGCCTCGACGACCGCGGCCTTCTGCCCATCAAGCGTCGCCTTGCGCTGATCAAAATCCTGGCGGGCGATGAGGCCCTGTTTGAAGAGATCCTCCCCGCGTTTGAAATCGGCCTCGTCGTGGTCAAGGTCTGCCTTCGCATGATCCACGGTGGCCTGGAGGGCATTAATGTTATCGTTACCCGCCGTATATCCGGCTTCACTCGCCGCGGCATCGGCCTCGGCCGAGTTCAGGGCCGCCACCTGCGCCGCGACGTCGGCGGCCGACTGCGTTTCGTCGATGCGGGCGAGCAACTGGCCTTTCGCTACGTGGTCGCCTTCCTTCACCAGAATGTCCGTCAACTGGCCGGCGAATTCCGCGCCTATGTTGATGTAAGTGCGGGGTTTGATTTCACCTGAGGAAGTCACGACACTGGCCAGATCTTCGGTAATGACCTTGCTCGTCTGCACCGTCACGACGCCACGGCGATTGTATTTCACGCTGGCCACAACGCCGGCGGCAATCAGGAGTAATGCCACTACTCCGATAAGAACTTTCCACTTGCGTTTCACGATATGCAGTACTCCGCTGTCTGGCTAATGAGCCGGCTGGCTGGGGCCAAGTGTATTAGACGTAACCTGGGGCCGCTTTGTTCTGGGAAACTCAAGCTTATCGCAAACACGCTTTTGGGAACACGCTTTGGGGAACATGCTGGCGCCGCGCGTCAGCTCCCGATGCGCTTGCGGACGTTTATTTCCACGTGACCTGACGAGGGGCATTGTTCTGGCATTGCATCAGTTGCGTCATGCCGGAGCCCAGATCGGTGCAAATGCTGTCGGACGCCATTCGTTCGGCTTGCTCCTTCGACATACCGGCGCCATTTTTGCACAGGGTCTGGCCATTGAACGTGATGCAGACCTGACAGTGATACTTCGCATTGCCCAGCGTGGAATAAGCCATGGCCGCGACAAATATCACGATGAAAGCGATACCGGCGATAACGGGCCATTTTGTTCTGGATTTCGCCACAGATTATATTCCCGTAAAGAAATTGCCCATCTCACGAAACTTTCGATAGCGTTTCTGAACAGCTTCATCGGCAGTCAGCGCGGACATTTCCTGAAGAGACTCGACGAGTTGTTTCTTGACGAGCCGGGCCGCTTCATCGTGATCCTCGTGGGCTCCGGCCTGCGGCTCGGGAATGATTCCGTCGATCAAACCCAGGTTCAGCATGTCGGGCGCGGCCAGCTTCAGAGCCGCGGCGGCCTGCTCGGCCTTACCCGAGTCCCGATAAATGATCGACGCGCAGCTTTCCGGAGTGATCACGCTGTACACGGAATTTTCCAGCATGAAAACCCGATTCGCGACGCCGAGCGCCAGCGCTCCGCCGCTTCCGCCCTCTCCGATGCAAACGGCGATCACCGGTACCGGCAAGCGGGACATTTCGCGGAGGTTTCGCGCGATCGCCTCAGCCTGACCTCGCTCCTCCGCGTCGATTCCGGGATATGCGCCGGGAGTATCGAGGAACGTGATAATGGGCCGGCCGAACTTTGCCGCGATCTGCATCGCGCGCAGGGCTTTCCGGTAGCCTTCGGGTTTGGGCATGCCGAAGTTTCGATAAAGCTTCTGTTTGGTATCGCGGCCTTTCTGTTCGCCGATGAGGAGCACGGGCCGCCCGTCGATACGGCCCATCCCGCAAACCATGGCTGGATCGTCGCCGAAAAGCCGGTCGCCGTGGATCTCCTGAAAATCCGTCAGAATCCGCTGGACGTAGTCGAGAGTATGAGGCCGCTTGGGATGGCGGGCGTTCTGGACGCGCTGCCAGGGAGTTTTCTCCGATTCGGCTCCGCCCGTGTCCACCGGTGTTTCCATCACTAAACAGGATACTCAACGGGCGCTTGGGACTCCCTGGACGCTTACGCCACTTTGACGACGGAGCGGCGATCCAGCGACTTTTCCGGCACGTCAAGATTGTACAGACAAACGTGATCCAGCGCCCAAAGGTTGGCGACCGGAATTCCGGCCGCCCAGACCAGGGCCAGCTCGCGTTCCCAGGGAGTAGCCGAACCGAAGACCGGAACCAGGTATCGAAGAGCCGAAAGGGGCCAGCCGAAAGCCGGAAACAGCTGGATCGCCTGATTTGCGAGATCAAGATCTCGCAAACTCGTGCCGAAGGTGAGGGCTTCGACCTTCATGTGGTCCAGGCCGCTTGAGGGCTGTTGTTGCCACTCGACGGGAAGATTGACGAACCGGTTCAGCCGGCCGCCCACGCTCGGGTTACCCACGGGCACGGGGCTTGGGTAATTCACGTCGTAAGGCCAGAGAACTTCGCACTTTACCGTGGGATACGCCGAGCGGATGTCGGTCACCA
Organism: Terriglobia bacterium; assembly: GCA_963845785.1. Lineage (GTDB taxonomy): Bacteria > Acidobacteriota > Terriglobia > Bryobacterales > Bryobacteraceae > BOG-234. The sequence continues at coordinate 447,166 of CAWJTK010000001.1, forward strand.
GCGCCGACACATGATCACGGAGGCGATTTCGCAGGAAGATGGCGTCGGCGCTCGCATTCACGGTCGGGTCGTCGTTGGGCGTGAGAAATGTGTACAGGGGACGGCCGAGGGCAGTCTGGGCCGCGGCCATCGTTTCGTCGTCGTAATAAGCCATCCCTCCGGGGCCCGAAAAGTACCACCAGAGGAACTCGCCGTATTGCACATTCGGTGTCAGACCGGCTACCGCCTGCAACTCGGCGATGTTGCGGTACACCGCTTTCTGGTAAGCGAGCATTTTCGACGATCCGACGGCGCATTGCGTTGAGTTGAGAGTGCCGAAACCGGTAGCCGTTGCGACCGGCGTGCGCGCCGCGTCGGGGAATAAAGCAGCGTAACCCTCCGGCGGATTTACGAGCTCCATGGAACATGCGGTCACGATCTCGCGGCCGCGCGCGAAGCATTGACTATACAAATCCGCGTGCCAGTCCCGGACCGCGCGGTTGATCGGCGGACTGATGCTGTCGTCAATTACCCAGGATGGATACACGCCCGCCGCCGGCTGCGCGGGCGTTATCGTCGCGACGCCCGCCGCTGAGTTCACGGTCGTGGAAAGGAGAAGATTATAAGGCGATCCCGGCGACCGCCCCGTGATTGTCAGGACTCCGCCTGCCGTCGCGGCCCAGGCGCCGGTAAGGGAACTGTTGATATAAGCCGCGAAGTGCGCCGCGATGGTGTCCGGCGTGTCGTCCGGGAAAACGGATTTGCCGAGTGTGGTTCCGTTGGGCGGATTGAATTCCAGGAATACGGTATCGCCTCCCGTAAAGGTTCCGGTGAACGCTACCTGTGCCGTCGACATGGACCCGCCCACGGCGACGCGCTCGTTCCACCAGAAAACTCCCAGATATTCGTTCATCGGACCGGCATAGCCGAGCTGATCCATCATCCACATCAAACGCGCCGGCGAGACCTTATAGGTTTGATCTGTATCAAAGTCGAGTGCCGGGGAAATGCCGGTTCTCGGCGCCAGCGGGTCCGGCACGTCGGAGAGGACAGCGGCCTCAAGGAAATCGAAGTAAACGAAATTCGGTTCGGCGACTCGAATCGTGACGGTGTGCTTGCCCGCGGCTACGCCGTAGCGCAGAAGCCGTCTGGTGACAAGCTCGGAACCGGTGTTCATCCGGCAATCGAGAAAGGTTTCGGTATCGCCGTCGAGGCGAATTCCGGCGACACCCCGGTCGCTGTAGAACTGGCCGTTGAGCGATGCGTTGTATTGCGTGTCATTGACCAGGACCCATTTGGAATTGGCGGGATTCGGTGTGGTGGCGCCGTAGAGAGAGGTCCCGAGATAGAGATTGTGGGTGAACTGGCAGGTGTAGGTGACTGTGACTGAATCGTTCAGAGTGCTGGACGCATTCGCGAAGTATTGCGAATAGTAACCGGCCTGCGCGACCCAACTGCCGCTGAAGTTGCACGCGCCGCTGCTCTCTTCAATACGAACGCTGCCGGGCCCGGCGATCTGCAGGGCCGATACATTGTTCGGGTCCGTGAGCTGCCAGTTGGAAAAAGTGGCCTGCCATTCGAGGGGCGTGAATGCGGCCCCATCGGTGAGTGAAGGGGCGAATGTGAGCCAGCACTGGCGCAGTTGATCGATCCCTAGCGCGGTGAAGTCAATGGAACAGTTCCAGGTGACTGCCGAACTGCCGCCGCTCAGCTGAATCTGCGATTGATCGAAAGCCAGAGCGGCGGGAGAGTTGGCGAGCGCATACAACTGGATCATGTTGCCGTCCCGGCCCCCGCGCGGCGCGACGTATTGGACACTGGCCGCGGCCTGCGGCGCTGTTGTAAGAGTCAGCTGAAGCGGCGACTGGATCGCCGCGACCTGAAACGCCGTTCCCGCCAGCAGAATCGTCGATCCGGGGGTGATGCCCGAGAATTTCGTACCGGAAATCCAGGTGACCGAAGTCCCGCTTACGCCGACAGTGCCATAGCGCGCCGCGGTTATGGTGAGCGCGGCATCGCTTGATGTGGCGAGGAGCCCGTGGGTCGTGTTGGCGCTCACCCAGTTCGTTCCATTAATGGTGTTTGCCAGCTGCGTGGCGACGACGGCGGGAGTCGCCGCATACATGGTGGCGGCTTGATTGCCATCGGTGGCGCTGACTTCGATGTTCTTACCGGCGGCTGCGGCCAAAACGCTGAGCACCACCGTGTTTGAAGAGGCTGACGCGCCGATTTCCGGATCGCTCGCATTGATCGCCGTCGCGAGTGCGGTCGCCAGACTGGCGCTGGTTTCGCCGGCGGCTTCGGTATGGGAATAAACCCTGCCATCGATCGTGATCGAGTGAACTGTGCCCGTGGCGCCCGAGAAAAAATTCAAACCCAATGTGACCGCGCCCGCGGACACGCTGTAGTCGAAGGCCAGATTCTGATACCAGAGCGTTAGCCGGTCGTTGGGCTGGATGCCTCCCGTGGTGACAACGTTGAGAGTGGCGGACGCAGCCGGGAAGGCCGGGTCGACGAGCATCGCGTGATCCCACAAAGGGATGTTTGCGGTGCTGCCGTCGGGCCGAATGCAGTCGAGCGTGGCCCAATCGATCCAGTTGTATTTGGGCGAATCGATGGGCTGAACCGGATCCTGATAAAGCAGGTCGAAGCTTAACGTAGTTCCCGAGAAATTGAAGTCGGGGAGATACCTGATCGACGGGTGCTCGAAGAGATTGTCGGCGTCATGCAAGACGGCGACGGCGAAGTCGGCGGGATCGCGGAAGACGCCGCTGATCTCAAAGCCGGCCGGCGTCGCGGAATGGATCGTCGCAGCGGCGGCGAAGCTGTCGAATCCTCGGAGATAAAGGGTTCGGTCGGGTTGTAATTTATAGATGCGTTCCGGCACTTGGGTACCTGTCCGGTTCGATTAAAGCATCGGAAAATGCTGCCGGGTGTTTCTGCCGGAAGGCTGGATTGCGCATCTTATTGCAAGAGAGTAAGTTAGCCTGAGGCAAAAAAATGCGCGTGGCTTGTGAACGTAAAATCGGGGCCCTTGAAAAACTCTTCGATAAGAGATTCGAAGGTCCGCTCCGCGCGGAAACCCGTGGGCGTCAGGTCCTTAGTTCCGAGGAGTTGGCTTCCGGACGAATTGCTGTCGGACCAAGCAGATCCGCGGATCTTGAAACGCGGTTCGGGTTCCGATAACCGGGCTTGTCGGGCGGGATGAGAACGCTGCGCCGTCAGGCGCGGGCGGGCGAAGGCAAGATATCAGCGATGGGCGTTACGCGGTAAAGTGGTGAGCGTCGTAGGAGTATTCGTGGCCGTCAAGGTTCGCGATCTGATCCGGACACTGGAAAATGCCGGCTGGCGTCACGTCCGACCTCTGGCGACCAGAGGGTGTTCCAAATCCCGAGGGCCGGATTACCGTTGTATCGGGGAAAAGCGGGGACGACGTTCGACCAGGCACCTACCGTGCCGTTCTGCGCCAAACTGGTATCGGTATCAAGGAGGCCGATAAAATGATCCGAACGTACTCTTCGATTATCGAAGGGGACGCCGCCGGGTATAGCGGCTACGTACCAGAGCTTCCGACCATTTTGGTCACAGGGGATTCAATAGAGGAGCTGACCGCGCGGGCCCGGGGGGCGATCCAACTGTACTGGGAAACCTTGCACACAGATCAGCCCCCGGTTCAACCTTACGGGAAATCGAGGTCGAACTGCCTGCGTAAGTGCGCTCTCTAAGCGCAATGTGGCAACTTTGCGGTCAGGGCGTCAGGCGTCCGATTAACTTTGATCGGAACCATCTATAAACTCTTTAAAGGCTTCCCTTTAAAGGAACACGCGCAAGTCATGGCCGCCGAATCGCGGCTGGACGGGCGGGTTCCCACTCTTTGGCGCCGCGTCCGGCGGCCCTTGCGCTTTAAAGGAACACGCGCAAGTCATGGCCGCCGAAACGCGGCTGGACGGGTGGGTTCCTCTATTTTTTGGCGCCGCGACCGGCGGCCTTGCGCTTTGAGGAACACGCGCAAAACGGATCGCGTCCGCGCCGCCGCCGATGTGCGTGTTCCTTCCGTTTCCTGGCGGCGCGGGACAGCGCCCTTTGCACTTCATAACGCGTTCAGCCGGTCGCGGATCCAGTTGGCGGGTTGTGGCGTTCCGAAAGTCGACTTATCGGCGCTGATCCTTATCCGCCTTCTTTCCCCTACGATGAAGTCATGCAGGTGTGCGCTATTCGTGGGAAAGGAACCCGATGTTGCGCCCTCCCGACCTTCGTGATGGACAGTGATTTTGTGCCTTGCTCCCGGAAACAACAAGCCCCAGTTTCACCTCGTCGCCGCAAGCAGCCTGTTCTTTGGTACGGCAGGTATGTAATTTCCCTATCGCGGGGCGAACTCTCGTGACATGCCGGTTGTCTCAGCGAGAAGTCATTTGATCCTGGTTTCGTCGCGCTCATATGACTGGTCGGAAAGAGAATAGATCGATCTCGCTACCCGGTTGGTTAAGGAGACTCCATGCGTGAACGCCGCGAACCGATCCTCAACTATTTTCGGACTTAAGAATCTCCTCTCCAGCTGCGTTGTCGAGGGCCTGAACGACAACACAAAAAATAACGATGAGAAAATCTTGCGGTTTTCTGGTTTTCGGACCTTCCATTGCCTTGAACTTGCCCACTATCACTCACCTGAAAAGCTGCCAGAAGCCGAATCCGAGCGATTTTTTTTAACGAGTCAAAATTCTTCGGCTGGAATGGCGAAAGCCGTGGGGAAGGCGCTGAAAGAGCCAAAATGCTCAAGTCAGGTACAACGACGAAATTATGAAACTGTTCTTTGACGATGTGGATTTTGACGGCCAATTGCAGCGCAGCATCGGCAAAGCCGACTCAGGCATGGCCAATGTCGGAGAGTGTCTGGCCATTGCCCAACAAATTACACCCGGTGATCGGGACAGCTGGTACGAGGCGTGGTCCACTTTTGCCGGACAACTGGTGAAGCAAGGAGAGAAAGCGTCAGCCGCCGGCCATAAGGTCAGCGCCCGCAACGCCTTTCTTCGTGCCACGGAGTATTTCCGGCAGGCTTTCTTCTACCACCGCGACCGTCTGGACGGCCAAGAGCTTAAAACAGCCTATGGAGCAAGCGTAAAAGCATTCCAATCCGCCCTGCCTCTTCTCGATTACACAGTCGAGAGAATACAAGGAGATTACTTCTCGGGATACCTCTTTGCGAATCAAGACGTTCCACGGCCGACGTTGCTTCATATCGGCGGCTACGACGGCACGGCCGAGGAGCTATACGCTTCGGTGTTCGAAGTCCTGAGCAGAGGTTATACCTTTGCCGCCCTCGATGGTCCCGGACAGGGAGCCGTCCTTTACGATAAGCAAATTCCGATGCGCCCGGACTGGGAAAATGTCGTGCCTGGGATGGTGGACGAACTCGCCAGGCATTCATCAGTCGATCCTCAAAAAATCGTTCTTGCAGCCCGCTCATTCGGAGGCTTGATCGGACCCCGGGGAGCATCGGGGGAACCACGACTGGCGGCGATGATCGTGGATCCCGGTCAGATGGAAATGGGCAGCTCCGTCATCAATCGCCTTGGCGAACTCAGTAAGCATCTGGATGACCCGATGGCGGACAAACAGTTTGAAGCGCTTCTGAACAATCCGAAATTCAAGGCATTGCTGGCCCCGCGAATGGCCACGCATGGCATTACAACCGTGCGCAGATATTGCGAAGATTTATTGCAATACACCAACGAAGAGACCGCCGCCAGGATAACCTGCCAGAGTTTTGTTACCGACAATGAAACGGACGTTGTATCCGTCGGCCAGGGCAAACAATTGTTTGATAAGCTGACCTGCCCGAAAACATTCCGACTGTTTACAAAAGCCGAGGGAGCGGAAGGGCACTGCGAAGGAATGGCCCCGACAATTTTCTGGACCGCGGCCCTCGACTGGCTCGATGAAGCGCTCGGGAACCCAGTGGCCTGACGTAAACTTTCTATCTCACAGAGTACTTATTTTGTGGCGACCTGGAAAGCTTGCCAGAACCATTAACAATGTTGCAGGCGGGCCGGCTGGAACTATGTCAAAGAGGTGATGGCGCGGAGATCCCCCGTTTTGTACCTCTTGCCACCCAGCGAAAGGACAGTCCTTGATGAGGAGCCGCTGCCGCGGCTTCCGTTCCTTGATCGTGAATCAGTCGCTAATGTTCAAGGTTGGGATCTCTGCCGACCGTGCGCCTTGAACGCAGGATCGGCAGGCTCTCGGCAACCGGGCTTCCGATTAACGGTCCAGCCGACAGCGCGTTCTACAGTGCTCTGCCATTTGGATGTATCGACAAAAATAACCGACCAACGAATGGTCGCGCGCTCTCGCATGCCAACGGCGCATACGCGCATCTGACAGGAAAAGAGCCGCATCGAGTGAAACTTAAATCGGTGCGCCTTTGGCGAACTTACCTATTGCAGAGTGCCTTGCCATCTGCCATCGGCGCCAAGCGCCGTGAACGCCTGCAGGCTGTATGGGTCGCCGTCGTACCTCCAGGTGCCTCCGGGGACGTTGGTGTTGTAATAAGACACCGCCTGGATATTCGGGAAAAGCGTAGGCGCGTCATTTTGCATTTGCGTGATCCAGTTAGCCTTGTCGGTGGCGCCGGCGCCGGGCCCGCTCGCCGTTTCCGCGACCATCACTGGCTTGGCGCTTGAGACCGTACTGATTATTTCGTTATAGGTCGTCTGAAATACCGTCGTGAATGTGTACCATGGGATACCCCAGTTTTGTTCTCCATAAAGACCCCAGTTGTATCCATCCATTCCCAGCCAGCTTACATAAGCGTCTCCGGGATAAAAGCTGGCCAGGGGATTCGGGTCAGGCCAGACGGGAGCGCGCACATTCGGGCACCACATGAATTTCACGTTTGTGGCGCCTGCGCTCTGGAAGATGTTGTATACGTGTTGCCAGGCCTGGATTGCAAGAGCCGGGGTGTTGCCGTTTACATTGAGTCCCCAGGGATACCAGTCCCCGTTCATTTCATGGAAAAGGCGGAGATAAAATACTTTACCCCAGGCAGCGGCGCTCTGGGCCCACTGACGAATGTAAGCATCATGTTGCCCGCTGATAATGGCGGCGTAATTGTAGTTCGGATCAATGCTGCCGGCGACCTGCGCGTCCTGCGCACACCAGGTTAAAACAATTCCATACCCCGCGTTGTTAAGAGCGTCCATGGTTGGCTGCGTCGCACTGAAAAGGACCGGGGTGCCACTGTTGGTCCATGCGGAAAAACCGAGGATGAACGCGAATTTCCTGTTTATTTCATTCCCGTCCTGGGTGATCGCGGTGAGATTAGGATCCTCGAGCGTATTTCCATAATTGAAATTAGGAGAATCTCCCAGAGCAAGGGACGCCACGGGGCCGGCAGTCGTCCCGCCGGTTGTCACCGAAACATCATCAATCCAGACGTTTCCCGCCATGTTTCCCATCTCGAAGTTCAGCGAGGTGTTCGAATCATTGGCAGGCATCGTGAAACTGAGTGTGTAATTCGTCCAATAGGGGGTCAGCGAGAAAGTCTGAAGGCCGTACCAGGTCCAGGCGCCGGAACTTTGCTGGATCCCTGCGCTCAGAGGGCGGGTGGTCGACGCCATCGCAGCGAATGAAACGGTTACAACCTGGCCCGCGGAAAGAGAAATCCCACCCTGGCTAAGTCTCGCACCCCAGGGAACGACTGATACCGGCGACCAGACCTGGATCGCCTCCGACCAATTGCCGGCATCATGGGTGGTGCCGTCCTGGTATTGCACACCCTGGCCGCCGTTTGCCAGGGTAAAAGTCCAGGGCGCCAGACCTGACTCGAATGATCCGTTAGTCAGAAGACTGGCGGCGGACGCGTTGCCAGCCAGCAAGAGGCCGGTTGCCAATAGAATACGGACACCTAAAGTAACAAGGGAGGAATTTTTCTTATATCTGAACATGGGGCTTTTCTGAAGAACTCTACGAACGTTATTCAAGAGGAATCATAAGGCCACTTCTGATTCTTCCGAATCCTGCTCCACCAATCTCGCGCCGAAAGATGCTGTTTCAGGCTCAGATGCGCCCAGGCACCCTCAATGGCAAAAATTATGTTTTGTGATTGCGTTGGGACAAGTACTAAACATACGGCTGAAAAGAAGCCGGAACAATATGCCAATGGTTAACTCATCCGAGGCGGAAGCTGATTTGCGGCGCTAAGTCTCGTATTTTTATCGTCATTGGCACTGGATCCTGGCGTAAATCGGAAAAACACGGAGAGTTCCCGCGTCGGGGAATGTTATCCATCGATAACATTCCCCGGCCAATGTTGGTCCTTATCGCACGGCGCCCGTGTAGGAAATCGAGTGTCCTGCTCTACGAGCGCGCGGCAAACGAACATCAGTTTTACGGCAAGAGAGTGCTTTGTCATCGGCACTCTTGTTCGTACGGAGCAACTAATGAAGGATGCAGGCGCCAGCATTCATTTTTGTCTTAAGTCAGCGCTATTCGACGAAAGGCCGGCAACAAGATCGCCGGTGTTACCGGCTGACGTAAAGTTCCGCGCCGGCCAGAAGGCCGGCGGCAGAGCCGAAGCTCTGCCCCACAAAGGCTTCGAGGGCCGTGACTAAAAGACCAGGGGAATGTAACCGGTCGTGCCGTACCCGATCACCATTTCGTTCACGTAGGGCACCGTCCAGGCGTTGTCGCCATCGTAGTCGAGATACCAGATTCCGTTCCGGTAAACGCCGATTTTCGGCGGATTCCCGGAACTGTCCCAATCCCCTACTACGGGGATGTCACCCGCCTGACCGTAGGTATAGCTGTGATTCTGCGCATTGTAGAGACGGGTCCCGGTGTAGTCGACAATCCACAGGCCATTGCGGAAGATCCCTACTTTGGCCGTACCGGATCCATTCCAGTCCGCGGCGACCGGGACGTCGCCGCCCTGGCCGAACGCAAACGTCGCGTCGCTGTTGCCGGTCGGCACGCCCGTGAGGTGGCCGCTCTGGTCCAGGATGAAAGTGCCCTGGCGGAAAAGCCCGAGGGCGACGCGCCCGGTTCCGAGCCAATCGCCCACGACCGGAATGTCGCCGGCCTGGCCGAAGACGACCGTCCTGTCCCCTGAATCAAGAACGCCATTTCCGTTGGTGTCGAGTATCCAGGTTCCGTTCCGAAAGACGCCGATCTGCTTCGTGCCTGTTGCGTTCCAGTCCCCGGCGACCGGCAGATCGGTCGGGAGGCCGTAATTGATCGTTTGAACGTACGAGGAGACGTGCCAGGGATCGGATGTCACTGCGAGTTGTCCCGAGGAAGCCCAAGCTGCGACGGTCATAAAATTCGGCGCGATTTTGGTGATAAAAGACGACAGCATTGAGGGTATGGAATTCTGCAGACTGCCGGCGACAGGGAAATCTCCTGACCCCGTCTGGCCGGCGACAATGATCGATGTTTCAAAATCGACCGCGAGCGCGTTGCCCTGATCGCTGCCCATTCCGCCAAGATACGTGCCAAATAATGGGGAAAGGCTGGTGTTGAATTTCGCCACGAAGGCATCCATGGCTCCGCCGTTTACGTTCTGCGACGGGTGCTGCACCGGGAAGTCCGGCGAATCCGTGTAGCCGGTAACGTAAGGGTTACCGTGGAAATCCTGGGCGAGGGCCGTGATGCCGTCGCTCAGCGAACCGCCCACGAAGGTCGACGACAACAGCCCCCACGATGTCGAGAAGCGCGTGATGAAGCCGTCGGTCTGGCCGCCGAAGGTGGTCTGAAACGCATTGGCGGTTACGGGAAAGTTCGGCGAACTCGTGATCCCGGCAACCACCACGTATCCGTTTGTATCCCGGTAGATCCCATTCACCTCTTCGGGAGCGCCCACAGACCCGCCGTGTCCGCCGAGATACGAACAATAGTTGAGCTTGCTTCCGTCAGCCGCCATTTTGCCAAAAAATCCGTCCTGGCCGCCGCCGTTTTTCGATTGAAAGGGAATTGCCGTGGGGAAGTTTGTCGACGTTGTATAGCCTCCGAAGTAGAAGGCGCCGCCCGAGCCAACGTTCAGCGCTGCGCCATGATCCGTTCCGCTTCCTCCCAGGTATGTCAGGAAGGTCAGGCTGTTTCCGGTGGGCGTGAGCTTGGCGAGAAATACGTCCTGGCCGCCGGCCAGCGTCTTCTGAAATGCGGTGGAGCTGACCGGCAGATTCGACGAGGTGGTGTCGCCGATGATGACCGCCGAGTTGGTGGAATCGATGCCGATGGCGTATCCGACATCGACTCCGGAGCCACCGAGATACGTGCTGTAAACCAGCGCGTTACCCGCGGCATTCAGTTTTGCCACAAATGCGTCTCGCGTGCCGGTGAGATGGGGCCGAACGGGGCCGAGGACGGGGAAGTTGGTCGACGAAGTCCAGCCGGTCAGATAAACGTTCCGGCTGGCGTCGAGCGCAAGACCGAATGCGCGATCGTCTCCGGAGCCTCCGAGGTAAGTGCAGTAGATCAATCCGCCACCGTTGGGCTGAAAACTGGCGACGAATGCGTCCACGCCGCCGCCGTAACGGGTCTTGAAGCCATTCGCGGGCAGATTGGTCGAGATGGTCCAGCCGGCGACGACGATGTTACTGAGGGCGTCGATGCCGACGGCGGTGATCGTGTCCTCCGAACTGCCCCCGAAGTAACCGCTGAACAGGATCGAGGGGTCGATTACGAGCGGCTCACGATGATCGTAGTTCGATACCTGAAAGCCAATGAGGCCGGCGGCAGTCTTCCGGAATTTTCCGGCGACTTCCACCCGCCTTCCCGCGATCGATTGATAAAGGAACGGTTTATCTTCGACGAGGTCGCCGCCGCGGCTATGAATCCGCAAGGTCCCGTCGCTCTCGATGTGCGGGTCGCCATCGAAGCGCAGCAGGATGGAATCCGGACTCGCGCCTGGCGCCACAACGTATTCGGCCTTCAGGCGGCTCTGTTCGGCCTTGTAAGTCAGATCGATTCCGGGCCAGACGCCTTTGTAGTGGACGGCGGCGAACAAGGGAAGATCCCGCTGCCAGTGGTCCGGGTCGGCACCATAAAGGTAGTTCGCCCGCGCGCCAGTCGGGCTATCGGCTGCGATCTCTTTGGGTCCACTGCTCCCTTCAAATGTCAGCTTCACGATGGCGCCTCCTTTTTGAAGGGTGACCGCACGGTCCTCGAACCAGGCTTTGAATTCGGGACCGGCGCCGATATACCTCACCCGCGGGTCCACCTGGCCGCGGTTAGCGGCGAAAGCAAAGGGGATTTTGGGCGACGCGCTCGCCGGCAGCGACGGATTTGTTCCGCCGTGCGCAATCGCGCCGGAGAAGAGGCCGAGAATCATGAGGGAAGTTGCGGTTCGGATCCATTTCATCGTCATTACTCGTGAAATGGATCGGTGTTTCCTGGTGGAATCTTTAGGCGGCCCGCGGAAAAGCGCCTGGTCGCGAGCGCTTTCCTGAGGAGGGAGTTCGGATGTTTGAAGAACACCGGCGACAATAGATCGTTGGCGCTGCCGGCGCTGACGGAAAGCTCCGCGCCGAGCGGAAGCTCGGCGGCAGGGCCGAAGCCCTGACCCCACCCGGATGGCTCATTTCTTGTGGATTAGTATGTCTCCGTTCATCGTCTGGAAGGTGTAATCGGGGCCGCCTCCATTAATCATGCCGGAGACGCCGTGGTCCATCCGAATACGGTACCGGCCGCCCCTGTTGCGGTTGTCTTCGATCACGGGCTTGCTGTTGTCGGCGTCCATCTTCACGTCGAAATCGCTGTAAACCGCTCCGTTCGTCGTCTTCAGGCGCAAGCGGGCTTTGGCGTCAGCGGGCAGGGTCACGTCGACCCGGCCGTTAAGCGAGGTAAATGACATCGGCTTGTCCGCCGCCAGCCGGTCGAGACTTACTGTGACAGCGCCGTTCACTGTGTGCGCCACCACCGCTCCGGACACATTCTTGAGAGTGATTGAGCCGTTCGTGTTTTCGACGTCGAGATCTCCGCTGATTCCCGTGACGTCGACATTTCCGCCATTGACTGTTTTCAGTTCGAGGGAGGTGTTGACGGGAACCTGAATCGTCAGATTGTCGCCGTTGCGGCCGCCGCGCATATCCGGGATCACGGTCACCACGTTGTGATCTTCTTCCACGCTGAAACCGCGGCCCCCGACATCAATCTGATGCATACCGGGAGGAGGGGGCGGACTTACCCGTTCGCGTGCGGGCCGGCCCGAGGCCTGGGTCTCCACAACGACCTCGGACCCACTCCCGGCCGTTACCGTGATACTGCCGGAGATCAAGCGCGCCTTCACCGTCGCGGGTTGAGAAGGACTGGAGAGCGGCACAGCCACCCTGTCCTGCGCGAACGCCGCGGATGCCGCCGCGAAGGCGAGCACCAGGGTCGTAATTCGATTCATTGCCCGATTCATTTTAATAAGCCTCTGTTGTTGTAACTTTTCTGAGCCGCGACCGGAAGGGAACGTTTGTCGCTACTGTTTGTGAATCCTGATATCGCCATTGACGGTTTCGAAGTTGAGCTCCGGTCCGCCGGAACCGATTCGTACGCTGCTCGATCGATTCGACGCATAGACAAACTTTCCATTCCTGCGCTCGGTGGACCCTGGCGAATCCGCCAACGCTTTTGCGTCGAAATCCGTATACACCTGACCGTTTAAGGTCTTGAAACGAAGATCGGCCGACAAGCCCGCAGGGAACGCCGCGTCAATCGCGCCATTGACCGAGTGGAATTCGCTCGCCGCTTTCGGGCTCTCTTTGAAAGCCACCGACAGCCGTCCATTCACCGTCGAGGCCGTTCCCGAGCCCGCCGCCATTGTCATGGTCAAGGGGCCGTTCACGCCGCGGAGATCGAATTTTCCACTGGTATCGCCGGTTTTGATCTCGCCGTTCGTATCGCGGAGGCGAAGCTCGGTCGCGCGCGGCACATGGATCGTGAGGTTGTAAGTCACTTCGTAGTCATGGTCGTCCGAGTGAGTATGAAACCCATGGTTTTCGCTCGAATGGCCGTTGTCGCGAAAGGGACCGTTCACGTAGATCTGGGCGACGCCATCCTTCTCGTTGATGTCGAGCGTGACCTCTTTCCTGGCCCGATCCAGCGCCTGCGCGTCCGCGGCGCGCATGATTTTCTCGCCTTCGACCCGGATCGTATTGCCGCCGTCGCCGGTTACTTCGACGGTTCCATTGACATCGTCAACGTCAAGCGCCCGATCGCCGGGGTTCATGAAAATGTGGTGAACGGGTTCACGGGCTTCACTCGTCCAGTTGTTGTGCGCGGCATTGACGACGCCCGCTGCGAGCGCGAACGCACTTATGACGACAGCTATTTTTTCGTAAAACATTTTGTTCTCCTGAAAGATGTTTCAGCGACTCAGTTGTTGCAGAGCGAAATGGGTTCGCTCCAGCACCGCAGGGTTCAGATCGGGCTGAGAGGCGAGTTGTCTCAACGTACCCACCGCCTGCCGATCGTGCGCATCGACGAGAAAGTCGACGAGAGAGGCCTGCACCATCGGCGAATCCTGTTGCGGCAGCGACCGCCGGAGCGATTGCAGCACGCCGGGAGACTCCGACACCTTGGCCAGCGCATCGATTGCGGCGAGCCGGACGTTGACGCTGGGATCGCGCGAGACCGCCTCTATCAGGGCCGAAATCACCTGCGGCTCCATCGTCTGCATGCGGTCGGTGTAATCCACACCGCGAAGCCGTTCGGTGGCGGACTGCTGCTGCAGCAGCGCGAGCGCCACCATGGCACGGGTACTCGCTATCTCGTCGTGGAGTTTAGCGATTTCGTTATCGTGGCGCGGCAGCAGACTGTTGGACGCCAGAACCCCGGCAAAGAGGCCAACAAGCAGACACGCCAGCGCGATTGCCGCCTGCCAGACGGGGGTGCGCGGCCAGAAGCCGGCCAGCGACAGAGGTGGCCAACGTTTTTGTTTCGGGGCAAATCGTTGCGGGAGGGGCCGTTGCGGGACTGCCTGTTTTGGGACAAAGGATTCGAGCGTCGCCTGCCAGCGTTGATGCAGCGCCTGGCTCGGTTCGGGCACAGGCAGTTCGCCGAGGCGGCTCCAGAGATCGCTCAGGGCCGGCAGTTCCGCCCCGCATTCCTCGCAACCCACAAGGTGCCGGCGGAGCTCCGCCGCTACGTCGCGATCCAGATCGACCGGCCCGTCGCCTGATGCAAGCCAGGCTGCCGCTATAATCTCCTTCGCCTGTCCGCACGTCATGATGCCTTCTCCCCGCATAATTCCGAATAGATATCGCCCAGCTGTTTCATGGCGCGAAAAACGCGCCCTTTGATTGCGCCCGCTCCACAGCCGAGAATGGAGCCGATCTGATCGTACGAGAGTTCGTGAAAACGAGCCAGCACCAGCAGTTCTCGTTTGTCCTCCGGCAACGCGCCCAATGCGCGGCGGAGGCGCGCCACATCCTGCCGCTTCGCCGTGGTCTCGAAAGGCGTGGGGCGCCCGCTGTCGATCTTCTCCAGTTCGTCCTCAACCGGCTCCGTTTCGTGGCGGCGCTTCCTGGCATGGTCGGTCAGAGCGTTCCGGGCGATCCGATACATCCAGGATTCGAATCCTCCATCCGCCTGTTCTTCGCGATAAGTGTGCCGGTAGCGAATCATTCGGAGAAAGACTTCATGAACCAGATCCTCCGAGGTCGCCTGCTTCCCCGTGAGCCGATAGAAGAAATGGAACAAAGCGCGATGCCGGTTTTGATAAATTTCACTCATGACAGCAAGGTCCCCGCGCGCGACCGCGGACATCCGTTCATGATCGGTTGTCTGCGTGAGAAAGGGCTGATTCAAAACCGCCTGCCTTGCCGGGCTCATCCTTCATTGAGGAAAACCGACCCTCCCGGGAAAGGTTACACAAATAAATTGTCTCGCCCTTTGAATCGGAACGCCGGTCCGGACGATTACGTCACACGGAGACGCGCAATGGAAGAACCTCTCAATATCGTATGACCGACTTCCCCGTGCGCCGCTACTTTTGGGCTCTGGCGATTCTCGCCGCCGTCCTGATGCTGGCGCCCCTGCGCCTGGGCGACCTGCCCGGCTACGACGATGCGCACTGGTCCCTTATGGCCAAGGATCTCGTCCAAACCCATCACTGGTTTGATATCCGCAGCAATGGGGCGCCCGCATTGGAGCATCCGCCGCTGTTCACCTGGATTCAAACAGCGTTCTTCCTCGCATTCGGGCTCTCCGATCCCATTGCGCGCCTGCCGGCGGCCTTGTGCGGAATCGGCGTGATTCTGCTGGTGTACTGGCTGGTTCGGAGGCTGACGGGCGATTCTTTTGTCGCGTTGCTCGCGATGTTCGTAATGGCCGGCACCCTCTATTTTCTGAAATATTCGGCGCGCGCGATGACCGATGTGCCGTTTACGCTATTCACGCTTGGCGCGATCTGCGCATGGGTGCTGGCGGAGGAAAATCCGGTCTGGTATCTCGTCGCCGGGGTCTGCACCGGGATGGCGCTGATGACCCGCGAAATGATGGGGTTTGCGCTGCCCGCAATCTTCTTTCT
Source organism: Terriglobia bacterium (assembly GCA_963845785.1). GTDB lineage: Bacteria > Acidobacteriota > Terriglobia > Bryobacterales > Bryobacteraceae > BOG-234. Next base: position 462,659 of record CAWJTK010000001.1, read on the forward strand.
CGACTGGCTGGTGCCGCGCCGCCGGCTGCCGGCGGGTTACATCTCCGCAGCCCTCGCGATAGCGTTTCTCCCCGTTGTGCTTTGGTATGGCCACTGGATTCTGCTTTATGGCGGGCACTTTTTCGATGTGCACGCCACTTTCCTGAGCAACGAAGTTTACGGCCAGTTGTCTCCTTCCTGGCGCAGGTACACCGGGGCCCCCGAGTATCTCTGGATGGTCGCGAAATCCTATTGGCCCTGGCTTCCATTCACGATCGCGGGCCTGGTTCTGGTGATTCGCCGGCGCGACCCTGGATTGATGATTTTCGTGGTCTGGATCGGCGTGGTGTTCGTGCTGTGCTCCGTTACGAAGAGCCGCGTGCTGCGCTACATGCTCCCCGCGTATCCGGCGTTCGCGGCATGCGCGGCGCTCGGGCTTTCGCGGTGGGTCGGCGCAAAATATCTCCGCGCCGGGATGCGCATTTTGACGCCGATACTGGCGGCCGTGGTGTTGTGGGTTGCGGTGAAGCCGCCGGTGATCCTGCATGCCAACGAAATCCGACCGATCATCTCAACCGCGAACGCTGCCACCGCCAGCGGCGAGGAGGTCACGTTTTACGACCAGGGACAGCCGCGCATCGATGAGTTGAATCAGATGCTCTGGTATGGGGACCGCCTTGTCATTTTCCTGTTCGATCGCGAAATGCTGCAGGAATCGCTTCGCAATCCGCGGACGCGGATCTTCATCATGGACCGGGACGCCTACCGGGATTATGTGGCTTCGAAGGTTCCCAATCGGGTTCTGAAAGAGAGCGGACACCTGGTTTGCGTCCTCGTGGCCGGACCAACGACTCAAGCGGCTGCGAACGTGACAAAATCGTCTGGTACGAAGGAAGACTAATGGCATCCATTACCAGAAGGCAGTTCGGGTCTCTCGCGGCTGTGCTCGCAGCACCCGCGAGAAAGCTTTTCGCCGCCACCAATCTCGATCACCCCGGTCTCGATCAGACCATACGCGGCAGCATGACTCGCCGGAAGATTCCATGCGTCGTGGCGATGGTCGCTACGCCGGACAAGATTACTTATATGGGCGCCTTCGGCAAGCGTGACTCCGCCTCGGGCATCGAGGTCAAGCTCGACTCCATCTTCTTCATCGCATCCATGACTAAAGCCGTCACGACGACAGCGGCGATGCAACTCGTCGAGCAGGGCAAGGTGAAACTGCACGAGCCGGTTTCGAAATACCTGCCACAGCTGGCAAAACTCGACGTGCTGACCGGCTTCGACAGCGCGGGCAAGCCGATTCTTCGGCCCTCGACGAAACCGGTTACGCTGCATCACCTCATGACCCATACTTCCGGGTTCGCCTACGACACCTGGGACGCCAATATGCTGCGTTACAACACACTCAAAGGCGGTCCATCTGGCGCCACTGTGGCGCCGCTGACTCCGCTGATCTTCGAGCCCGGCACGCGTTGGCAATATGGCACGGGACTCGACTGGACAGGGCGCCTGGTGGAGACGGTCAGCGGCCTTACTCTGGAGCAGTATTTCCAGCGCAATATCCTGCAGCCGCTGGGAATGAAGGACACGAGCTTCATCGTTAATGCCGATAGGTTCGGCCGGGTGGTGAGCGACTACCGACGCCAGCCGGATGGCTCGCTCAAGGAAGACCCCCGAACCCTGCCTGCCGTCCCAAAAGAATTCAACGGCGGCGGGGGCCTGAGTTCGACGGCGCCCGACTATGTCCGCTTCATGCAGATGATTCTGAATCATGGCGCGGGTCCCGGAAAGGTGCGGATTCTGCAGGCGAACACCGTTGCGATGATGACGTCGAATCAGATCGGGAATCTGAGCGCGGGCAAGTTGAAAACGTTCCGGCCGGCGATATCAAGCGACGTTGATTTCCATCCGGGCGAGACCGACGGTTTCACCTATGGATTTCTGATCAACAAGACCGCTTACCAGGGTGGACGTTCCGAAGGAAGCCTTGCCTGGGCGGGTGTCGAAAACACCTTTTACTGGATCGACCCGAAGCGCTCGTTGTGCGCCGTTGTCATGATGCAGTTCTTCCCGTTTGTCGATACCCAGGCTGTCGGCCTGCTGCGCGATTTCGAAAAGGCGGTGTACGGGTAGTATAGGGCTGACGGGGGCGTCAGCCGCGGTCCGGGGGACCGCCCCGCTGCAGTGCGCAGCAGCACCGTTTAGCAGAGCGCCGCCCGCTTTGTCGTAACGTGCCGGGGCGCTGCGATGGATAACAGCTCACCCGCGCGATGTGCACAGGTATGCCGCGTCTGAATGGTCTCGAGGCCATCGCGGACAAGCGCCGCTCGCAGGTCCGGCCTCGACAGCAGGATCTTGAGCTGTGAAGTCATCTCCAGGCCATCGAAGGCGAACAGAAAGTCACGGCCCGGACGGAACAGATGCTCGAAATCCCGCCAGGGCGCTGAAATCAGTGGTATGCCGCAAGCCAGAGCTTCGAACGGACGGATGGTCGGGACGGCATCCTCCGCTGCCACATGAGGCCGGTGCGGCAGGTAAATGGTCGCGGCGTAACGCGCGAATACTTCCGGCACTTTGTAATCGGGAAGCGCGCCGCCATACTGGATTCCCGCGGCGCGAAGCTCATCAACCACTGCCCCGGGATAACCGGAACCGTACACGCGGGCCTTGATGCCGAGAGCTTTCACCGGCTCGATAAAAAATTCGCGAAGCGGGTCAATCCGCTCATCGCCGGCCCAGTTGTCGACCAGGACCACATCGCCTTCTTTTTCTCCGCGGTCAAGCGGGCGAAATAAGGACGTATCCACCGCCTGATGCCAGGTGACAGCTTCCGCGGCCCACCCGTTGTTGAGGTAGAGATTGCGGAGCTTGTCACCGGAGGTCAGAACGGCGTCGTAATAAAACAGATCGCAGGCGTCGCTCCGCGGGTTGATCACCTTGCGCTGATGTGTGTCATGAAAATACAGGCGATAGTCAGGGCGCCCCGCATGGTGGTCGCCGATGCGCCGTACGAGATCGCGTGAATTATCTTCGTGAACCACTACGACGTCGGCGGTCTCCAGAACCTCGTCAAGATCCAGGGGAGGCTCATCCGAAAGCGCACCCTTAAGCAACGGACACGCATAACGGAAATCCGCAGTGGACTCTTCGCCGGAATCCTGCAGGAGGCCCGCCTCTTTCCGTGCGGCGGCCGGCGCAACGAGTTTCACCTTGTGATGGCGTCTGATCAGATCGCTGGCCACGCCCCGCACAAACTGCGCATTATCGTGATTGCAGTCTGGAACCAAAAAGCTTGTAAATACGATGAACTGCATGGTTTATCTCAATCTGGTTTATGGGGCGATTCGTTCGGAATCACGCCGATCTTAATCGCGCCAGGGACAGGGGATCGACGCAAAACGAAGGGCGAAGATCGGGCACAGATCCCGACGCGAGCCAGAGACGGGGGAATACTGTATCGATCTGTAAAAGAGCAGTGGCGCCATCTGAGGTCATTATTGAAACAAGGCTGGTTGCACGCAATACCGCGGACGTTCGACTGACATTCCAGATGTATTTAAGTGTACCCCTGGACGTAAAAAAGGCCACAATTTAGTTAAAAATATCACAGTTCTTTAATCAGGTGGCAGGGGATTCGGCCGGGGTGGCCGGACACGAGGCAAGTCGATTGCTAACTACAAGCGACGTGCGCCATTAAATGAAGGAACAATCGAAATTCCACGAAAATCTCCGAAACAAGGTGGCCGGATCGCGTCTGGCCCATTCCGGCTTTCGAACTGCTGACGGCAACCTCGTGGAGATAACACAAGAGCCGGGCCGGAAGTCGGAAAAGCGGGATCGCGGTTTGCCAGTGGGCGCCGAAACAGAATGGGGTGGCGGCGTTCACTTCCGCGTGTGGGCCCCGGGACGCAAGCAGGTACGCGTCGTGATGGAATCGGGTCCAGGGTCCCCCGCCGCGGCCGCGCTCGATCCCGACGACGACGGTTATCACTCCGGTTTCTGCCCGCAGGCGGAGGTGGGAACCCGTTACCGGTTCGAACTGGACAACGAAGTCTCCCGCTATCCGGACCCTGCATCCCGTTTCCAGCCCGATGGGCCCCACGGGCCTTCGCAGGTAGTGGATCCGGGATTGTTTGCATGGACGGACTCGACATGGCGCGGTGCCCGGCGGGAGGGCCAGATTATTTATGAAATGCACGTCGGCACATTCTCGCGAGAGGGCACCTGGCAAGGCGCGCTGCGCGAACTGGCGGAGTTAGGCAAAGCCGGCATCACGATGATCGAGTTGATGCCGGTCGCCGACTTCCCGGGCCGCTTCGGTTGGGGTTATGACGGCGTCAACCTCTTCGCGCCCACATGGCTCTACGGCGAACCCGACGAGATGCGGGCGTTTGTCAACGAAGCTCACAGGCAGGGCATCGCCGTAATTCTCGATGTCGTTTACAACCACTTCGGTCCCGACGGTAATTACATCGGCGCGTTCTCGCCCTGGTACCTCAGCAAGAAGAACAAAAACGACTGGGGCGACAGCATCAACTTCGATGGGGAACACTCGGGGCCTGTGCGGGAGTTCTTCCTTGCCAATGCAAAGTACTGGATCAGCGAGTTCCATCTCGACGGCCTGCGTATCGACGCAACCCAGGAAATGCACGACGATTCACCCAGACACATTCTGGCGGATATCGGGCGAGTTGCGCACAAGGCCGCGGGAAATCGCGATATCGTGCTGATCGCCGAGAATGAGTCGCAACGAACGATTCTGGTCCGGCCGGAGAAGGCGGGCGGCTATGGCCTCGATGCTCTGTGGAACGACGATTTTCATCACAGCGCGCTGGTGGCGCTCACAGGCCGGAATGAAGCCTATTACTCCGACTATCTGGGTACCCCGCAGGAGTTCGTCTCGGCCGCGAAATACGGTTATCTTTATCAGGGCCAGTGGTACAAGTGGCAGGGGCAGCGGCGGGGCACGCCCACTCTCGATTTGCCTCCATCGGCCTTTGTCAATTTCATTCAGAACCACGATCAGGTGGCCAACACAGCGCGAGGTGAACGGCCCAATTCGATTGCCACACGCGGAAAATACCGGGCCATAACGGCTTTGCTGCTGCTGGCGCCAGGTACGCCGATGTTATTTCAGGGTCAGGAATTCGGGGCTACCACACCCTTTCTCTACTTCTGCGACCATCGGGCGGAAATCAGCAAACAGGTGCGCGAAGGCCGGGCGAAATTTCTCGCGCAGTTCCGCAGTCTCTCACTTCCCGAGATGCAACCTGTCTTTGCCGATCCGGGAAATCCGCACACTTTCGAAATGTCAAAACTCGACTTCTCCCAAAGAGACAAGAACGCCGAAGCATACCAGTTACATAAGGATCTGATCGCGCTGCGCCGGGAAGACGCCGTTTTTTCGGACCCGCGATACCGCGCACTCGACGGCGCGGTGCTGTCCGCGGACGCGTTTGTCCTCCGCTATTTTTCCGAATGGAATGGCCACCGTTTGCTGGTGGTCAACCTGGGGACGGACCTCTACCTCAGCCCCGGTCCGGAACCCTTGCTGGCGCCTCTTTCCGGAAAATCCTGGCACGTAATCTGGTCCAGCGAGGATCCGAAATACGGAGGCCTCGGAACGTTTCCACCGGATACCGGGGACAACTGGCGCATTCCCGGCAATTCGGCCGTCGCTTTCAGCTCGGAGCCGCCGCGTGACTGAATCCGCCGCGGAACCGCGACGTATATTAACCGTCCTCTCCGCCACCGATGGCTCCATGGACCCGCATCTCAGCCAGGAGTGGCTGGTCACAAACGGCCTCGGCGGATATGCCTCCGGAACGGTTCTCGGGCCCATCACGCGGCGATATCACGGACTACTGATCGCTGCGCTGCCGAATCCTTTCGGGCGGTTCATGATGCTGCATGGGCTTTCGGAGCGCTTCCGGATGCCTGGTAACGGGGTTGCTTTCGCGGGTCCGCGCGACTTCGTCGGCACGAGCGGCGGGACGCTCGTTATGCCCGTCGAGTTCCGCCTGGACTGCGGGCTCCCGGTTTGGGTCTACGACCTTTGGGGCTGCCGCATCGAAAAGCGCGTTCTGCTGCCCTACAAGCAAAATACCGTCCACGTCGAGTATCACTACGTGCGCGGCTCCGGCGCCATGCGGCTCGGTCTGCGGCCCGGAATGCAGTTACGCAATCACGATGCTCAGGTCGATTCCGTGGCCGGCATGCGCTATGTTCTGGACGCCGTCGATTATCGCTTCGAGATGTCGGCCGGATCCGATCTGCCGATACTCCGAATGAGGACTACGCCGACGACGGGGTTCACTTACGACCCGAAGTCGGTGGAAATCGACTATCTTTTCGAAAAACATCGCGGCTATGCCTTCGAAGGGTCGCTATGGAGTCCCGGATATTTTCGCGCCGACCTTGAGCCGGGCTCGGTAATCACGCTGACCGCGTCCACCGAACCCTGGGAAATTATTGAGGCGCTTCCCTATGAGGAAGTGCGCGCGGCTGAGTTGTCCCGGCGCCGCTCGCTGGTTCGCAAGGCTCCCTGTCAGGTTTGTGGAGGAATTTTTCCGGAACTTGTACTTGCCGCCGATCAGTTCCTGATCACACCCGCCGGCCGAAGTGAAGATGCCGCCCGCGCGCGCGCCTCGGGCGATGAGCCCTTGACTGTGATTGCCGGTTATCACTGGTTCACCGACTGGGGCCGCGACACCATGATCAGCCTCGAGGGGCTGACGCTCGTGACCGGCCGTCATGAAGAGGCTCGCTGGATCCTGCGCACTTTTACGCACTACGTCCGCGATGGCCTGATCCCGAATATGTTCCCGGAAGGGGAGAAGCAGGGGCTGTATCACACGGCCGATGCGAGCCTGTGGTTTTTCCATGCCGTCTCGCGGTATCTCGACGCAACGGGCGACAGGATTACGCTGCAGACGATCCTGCCGAAGCTGTACGAAATCGCGGATGCCCACATCGAGGGAACGCGGTTCGGCATCCACGTCGATCCCGGCGACGGTCTGCTCGCTCAGGGGCAGGAAGGCTATCAGCTCACCTGGATGGATGCCAAGGTGGATGACTGGGTGGTCACCCCGCGGCGCGGGAAGGCGGTTGAGATCAACGCGCTCTGGTACAACGCTCTCTGCCTGCTGGGGAAGTGGACCGAAGAGGAGGGGACCGCGTCTCGCGCGGAACTCTATCGGAATCATGCGGAGCGGGCGCGCGAATCCTTCAACGCAAAGTTCTGGAATCCGGACCGGCAATACCTGTTCGATGTTGTCGACGGCGCGTCGGGCGGCGGGCCGCCCGGCAACGATCCCGCGTGCCGGCCGAATCAGCTTCTCGCGATCTCGCTGGAAAATCCGGTGCTCGACGAAGGGCGCTGGGCGCCTGTGGTGGACGCGGCAACGAACTTCCTGCTCACACCCGTAGGCTTGCGCTCGTTAGCGCCCGGAGAGCCGGAGTATAAACAACGCTACGATGGCGATCTGCGCTCGCGCGATGCGGCTTATCACCAGGGTTCGGTCTGGGCCTGGCTGATCGGGCCGTATATCGATGCGCTCGCCCGGGTTCACCCGGAGCGGTGCAACACGGATTTGCTGAGCGGGTTTGCCGCACACCTCGATCAGGCGTGCGTCGGATCGATCAGCGAGATCTTCGACGCAGAGCGGCCGCACACGCCGCGTGCGTGTATTGCCCAGGCGTGGAGCGTAGCCGAAGTAGTGCGGTGCTTCGTCAAGCTGTCACAAGTGGGGACGCCCTCGTCCGTGCCGGACACTCTGTACGGCTTCGCGCGCAGCGGAGCTCAGCAGACCGGAGCTCAGCAGACCGAAGCTCAGCAAACCGAAGCTCAGCAAACCAGCAGAGCGACGGGAAACCTGAGGAATAAACCGGACAACGACACAGGGCTCTGAGCGAGTTCATTGCCCGTGAGCAGATTTCGCCAATTCTTTCGGGACGGCAAATCTACCGCGGTGTCACCCCACGAACCGATATCCCGCGCGGACCGGGGAACGATAACCGCGACGTCACCGCGGGAAAAAGCTACCACTTCGTCCTGCGCTTCGCCTTTGACCGGCAGCGGCGCATAGGCTCTGAATTTTTCTCGCACCTGCAACGCCTGCTTCAAAACCCACAGCTTGGGAAGCCCTTCGTCCATGCGGCCCATGATTTCTTCCACGCGCATCGAGTCAAGAGAGTTTCTCAGCCGCCGGCGCAAGTCGAAATCCACCAGCCGCCGGTTATCCGGATCCACCAGATTCAGGTCCCAGATCTCACTCCCCTGGTATGTGTCCGGAACGCCTGGCGCGGTGAGTTTCAACAGCGTCTGGGCGAGCGACGCCACACGCCCGGGAAAGACCAGCGGTTCAATGAATGCGCGCGCGTCCGCCAGGAACTCGCAATTGGCCATGATGCCTTCGACAAAATGTTCGAGAGCATTTTCGAATTCGGGATTCTGGCTTGTCCATGACGTTCGCCTCTTCGCCTCTCGAGCGGCTTTGAGCATGTATGCCTTCAGGCGATCGGCGTCGATCGGCCACGCTCCGACCAGAGTCTGGTAGAGAAGGTATTCGGTATTGCGATCGGGCAGCCCACCGGTTTTCAGCGGCTCATTTCGAACAGCCCATCGCAGAACGGTTTCGGACCAGAGACCGGGAATCCCGGACAGAAGGCTGATTCGGGTGCGCACCTCTTCGCCACGCTTGGTATCGTGCGTCGAGGAAGCAAGCATCGTTTGGGGCCAGTCGCGTTCGATGCGCCGGCACCACGCATGGAATTCCGCCGTCGAGACCCCGAAGTGCCCCGGGTCGCCGCCGACTTCATTCAGCGAGACGAGACGGTTGAAGTTATAGAACGCGGTGTCTTCGACGCCCTTGGCCATCGCCGGTCCCGTGAATTGCTGAAACTGCATCACGAATTCCGATTCCAACTCGCCGCGAGTCTCAAGCACAAGAATTGATCGCAGAAAGTCGATCAACCCTGGATCGAGATCAGGCCGCCGCGACTTCACCAGCCCCAGTGCCTGGTCAATATAAATCACATCCTGTTCCCAGGATTGCCCTTGTTCCGCTCTGACATAAGTCCGGTATACCGGAAAGCAGGAGACCGCTTCACGCAGCGCATGATGAATTTCATGCCGCGTAAAATCGCGGTTATCGCGATGGCGCTCGCAGATGTCGACGAAAACTGCCGTCAATCGGTTGAGATCGCTGCCAAGAATGTCGCGAAGCACAAGCTCTTTCGATTTGAGAACCACCTCCGGCCATGAATCGGTCTCTCCGGTGAACTCCTGGTAAAAGCGGGTCAGCGGCTCTTCGCCGCGCGGGTCTACGAAGAGGCCCGATACGACATTCAGGAAGTCGTAACCCGTCGTGCCTGCGACCTTCCACGAGTTCCTCAAGGTCTCGCCGGGCTCCAGGATTTTTTCCGCCACGATCCATGCGCCTGGAGCCGCATTATGCAGCCGTTCGAAATAAGCTTCGGGGTCCCGCAGGCCGTCCGGATGATCCACGCGGAGACCATCCAGCACGCCGGCGCGCACCCACTCGAGCGGCAGACGGTGAGTTTCGTCGAAGACATGTTGCCGTTCCATCCGCAGCCCGACCAGACTATTCACGTCGAAGAATCTCCGATAACCCAGATCCCGCGCCGCGGTCTTCCAGAAGGAAAGCCGGTAATTCTGCCTTTCCAGCAGTTCGTCGAGCGCGTCGGGATCTCTGTTGAGAAGTTCGATCCGGCTATCGATAGCGGCCGCAACGTCGGCGCGCTCGGCGCAAAGCCGGGTCAGCAGGCTGCGGATCACCTCCTTGTCGCGATGACGCTCCGCCGCGCGCGCAACGTCCGTATCGTCGGCCTGAGGAAGACGACAGAGTGAATCGGCCAGAAACGCCAGATACTCGTGTCGAATGTCGGTCGCGGACGCGGCGAGAAGCGGCGCGATCGACCGCGGCGCCGCCGGGAAGGCATGATCCTCATAGCGAATCACGAAGCTGCCTGCCTCGCGCTGGAGCCGGATCTTCCCCGCTGAAAGGATTCGGCCATAGTGATCGCCGAGCACGGGCGCAAGGATTTTGTTGCGGAGCTTCTCCTCCGGCGATTGCCATCCGATATCGAAGTAAGAGGCGTAAGCGCTTGAAGGACCGTTTTCGAGAACATCCCACCACCATGAATTGCCGCGGGCAATTGCCATGTGGTTGGGAACGATGTCCAGCACCTGTCCCAGTCCGGTTTCTTTCAGGCGAGCAAGGAATCGCGCATGGGCCGCCACTCCTCCCAACTCGTCGTTCACTCGTCCGGGATTCACGACATCGTAGCCGTGAGTGCTGCCGGGCGCGGCCTGCAAATAGGGCGAGCAATAAACGTGAGTGATGCCCAGCGACTTCAGATAGCCGCACACGTTCGCGGCATCGTCGAATCCGAATCCCGAATGCAGCTGAAGCCGGTAAGTTGCCCGAATCTTCTCAAGCATCCTTGTTCGAAGCCTGGTTCGACGCCTGGCGCAACACCTGCTTCCACACCGCGACCGAACGCGACATCAGATCGAAACAGAATCCCGCATCGCGCATCGGAGTTTCGGAGGGCCCGCTTTCGCGGGTGTCAAAACAGAGTTCCCAAATGATTTCCTGGTGGCTCACCTGCGGCAGGCGGAAACAAACGTCTTCATGGTGCGCATTGATCAGGATCAGAAAGGTATCGTCCCGGATCGGCTCGCCCACGCCGTTGACATCGTCCAGAACCTCACCGGAGAGACGCACTCCGAGCGCGCGAATCCAGCCGGCATCCCATTCGTCCTCGGTCATCTGCTCGCCGTCGGGACGAAGCCATGTGATGTCCTGAACCTTTCCGCCTGCGATCTCGACGCCGGGCACGCGCGCCGGGTCGATTGGCCGGTCCTGAAAGAACTTCCGCCGATGGAGGTTTGGGTGCTCACGGCGAAAACAGATCAGGCGCTGCGTGAACTGCACCATGTCTTTACGCCAGTTATCGAGATTCCAGTCGTACCAGGAAATCTCGTTATCCTGCGCATAGCCATTGTTGTTCCCACTCTGCGTGCGACCCATTTCGTCGCCTCCACAGATCATGGGAACGCCCTGCGATAGCAGCAGCGTCGCCAGGAAATTGCGTATCTGGCGCTGCCGCAACTCGTTCACAGCGGGGTCTTCGCTGGGCCCCTCCACGCCGTGATTCCAGGAGTGGTTGTCATTCGTGCCGTCGCGGTTATCCTCGCCGTTCGCCTCGTTGTGTTTCGAGTCGTAGCTTACAAGGTCGAGAAGCGTGAATCCGTCGTGCGCCGTAATGAAGTTGATGCTGGCCGAGGGATGGCGGCCATCGCGTTGGTACAAATCGCTGGAACCGGTGAGCCGATAGCCCAGCTCCGCAAGTTGTCCGCCGTCTCCTTTCCAGTAGCGCCGCACGGTATCGCGATACTTGCCGTTCCATTCCGCCCACAAGGCCGGGAACTTGCCCACCTGATATCCCCCGACGCCCACATCCCACGGTTCCGCGATCAACTTCACCTGCGAAATCACGGGATCCTGATTAATGATGTCGAAGAATGCCGACAGGCGATCCACATCGTGCAGTTCGCGCGCCAGCGCCGAGGCGAGGTCGAAACGGAAACCGTCGACGTGCATTTCGAGGACCCAGTAACGCAGACTGTCCATCACCAGCTTCAGAACCTGAGGATGCCGCACATTGAGGGTATTGCCGGTTCCGGTGTAATCCATGTAGTACCGCGGATTCTCCGTCAGCCGGTAGTAAACGGGATTATCAATACCTCTGAAACTAAGCGTTGGGCCGAGACGGTTGCCTTCAGCGGTGTGGTTGTAGACAACGTCGAGAATTACTTCGATTCCGGCCCGGTGCAGGTTTTTCACCATCGACTTGAACTCGCCCACCTGCTCGCCCCGGTCGCCAAAGCTCGAGTAACGCGCTTCGGGCGAGAAAAAGTTGATCGTGTTGTAGCCCCAGTAATTCCTCAGACCCTTTCGAACCAGGTATTCGTCGTCGAGAAATGCATGGACCGGCATCAACTCGACGGCCGTCACGCCGAGTTTCTTCAAATATTCAATAACAGTCGGAAACGCCAGTCCGGCATAAGTCCCCCGCAAACTCTCAGGGACGTCGGGATGTTGCGCGGTAATCCCTTTGATGTGAGTTTCGTAAATTACGGAATCGTGAAATGGTGTGGCGGGCGGCCGGTCGTTCTCCCAATCGAAGTGCGACGCCGTAACAACCGATTTCGGAACGCCCCATGAGCTGTCCTCCTGATCGATCACGGTGTCGTCAGAGCCCTTTTTATAGGCGAACAATGGCGCGTCCCAGTTCACTTGCCCGCAAAGAGCTTTCGCATAGGGATCGATCAGCAGCTTTCTGCAGTTGAAACGCTTGCCCTGTTCGGGATCGTAAGTACCGCACAGACGATAACCGTAAAGCTGGCCGGGCTTGATTCCGGGCAGATAACAATGCCAGACACTCCCGGTAGATTCCCTCAGGCTCCAGGTTTCAGACGCCTCACCGTTATTCTCGTCAAACAGGCAGAGTTCGACGCCCGTAGCGCCCTCGGAATAAATAGAGAAATTGACGCCGATGCCGTCCCATGTAGCCCCCTGCGGATACGGCTTCCCCGGAAGTAGTTTTCTCATTGATCCTGCCTATTCTCGCATTGGAAGTCCGCGCTCTGCACAAGTTCACGGAGTTCATCTGTGTCAAAACTCCTGTTCGGATTCGCCAGTGCCCGACGCTGTCTTCTTCTGGACATCCACTTGCAGCGCTTGCTTCCGGCAATGAAAAAACGACTGGAGAATTCCTGAATGGCGAAGACTGTTGCGGATTTACTCGTAGAGCGGCTGATCGACTGGAAGGTTGAAGTGATATTCGGTTTTCCGGGCGATGGCGTGAACGGAATATTCGGCGCGCTTCGCACCCATAAAGATAAAATTCGCTTTGTTCAGGTTCGCCACGAGGAAGCAGCGGCATTCGCGGCCTGTGGCTATGCGAAGTTCACCGGAAGGTTGGGCGTATGCATCGCGACGTCGGGCCCGGGCGGAATCCACCTTCTCAACGGCCTCTACGACGCGAAATGCGACGGGCAACCGGTGCTCGCCATCACCGGCCACACATTTCATGATCTGATCGGTACTCACTATCAGCAGGACGTCGATCTCGATAAAGTGTTCATGGACGTCGCGGCCTATAACCAGCGTGTCATGGGACCCGCTCACGTCGTGAATGTCGTCGACGAAGCGATAAAGACGGCGATGGCGCGGCGCACTGTCGCGCACATCCTCATCCCCAAAGATATTCAGGACTGGCCGGAATCGAAAAATACGCGCTCTTCGGCGAACATTCCGGATCACAGTGGCGACCTCTATGCATATGCCCGGCCGGTACAAACGTCCGCCGCCCTGCAACAGGCTGCCGACTTGATCAACGCCGGCAAGAAGGTGGCAATGCTGGTTGGGCGCGGCTGCCTGGATGCGCGTGAAGAGGTTCTGGAACTGGCGGATCTTGCGGCCGCGCCGGTAGCGAAGGCCCTGCTGGGAAAGGCTGTGATACCCGATCGGAGTCCGTTTTCCACCGGTGGAATCGGCCTGCTGGGGACAGCGCCGTCACAAGATGCGTTGCAGGAGTGTGACACGTTTATCATGGCCGGCACCAGCTTCCCCTATATGGAATTTCTCCCAAAGCCGGGCAAAGCGAAGTCGATTCAGATCGATATCGACCCCGAGCGGGTTGGCCTGCGGCATCCGGCGGATGTGGGCCTCGTCGGCGATTGCCGAAGCGTGCTTCGCGCTCTCATCCCGCTCATCCAGCGCAAAACGGACCGCGAGTTTCTGGAGAAGTCTCAAAAACGCATGGAAGTCTGGAACAAGTTGATGGAAGAGCGCGGCACTCGGACGGACATGCCGATGAAGCCGCAAGTTGTTACTTACCACCTCAACAAGCTACTCGATGACGACGCGATTGTTTCCTCCGATAGCGGCACGATCGCGACCTGGACGGCGCGCTACATCGAAATGCGCGGGGAGATGAAGTTTTCCTTGTCGGGACTCCTCGCCACTATGGCTAATGGGCTCCCTTACAGCATCGGGGCTGCGATCGCTTTTCCCGGCCGTCAGGTTGTCTGCGTCGTTGGCGACGGGGGCCTGACAATGCTCATGGGTGAAATTGCGACCCTGGTCAAATACAAACTCCCGGTCAAAGTGATCGTCATCAAGAACAATGTTCTGGGAGAGATTAAATGGGAACAACTCGTCATGGAAGCCGAGCCCGAATACGGCGTCGAGCTCCAGCCTATCGATTTCGCAGGTTTTGCCCGATGTTGCGGCGCGGCCGGCTTCACGATTGAGCGCCCGGAGGATGCCGAAAGTATTCTGCGACAGGCTCTTGCCCATCCGGGACCCGCGATTATTGAAGCCGTGGTGGATCCTAACGAACCGCCGCTCCCCGGCAATATAAGCGCCGAGCAGACCTTGCACTTTACCGAAGCCCTGGCCAAAGGTGAGAAAGACCGGTGGAAGATCGTCAAGACCGTTCTCGAAGACAAGATCAGAGAAGTCGTCTGAGATGCGGAATGCAGATCGCGTCCGCCACATACAAGAGTTGTTACGCGATAACGAACTGGATCTTCTTATCTGCGCCCTCCCGGCAAATGTTTTGATGCTTTCGGGGTATTGGCCAGTGGTCGGAACGGGAGTTGTCGCGGCGTCTGCGGATGGTTGCATCAGATTGCTGGTTCCGAGCGACGAAGAGAATCTCACAGGATCCTCCTGGGCGGACGACATTCAAACATTTCAGGCTGGTTCGCTCGCTTGCCTGGAGACCCCGGCGGATGCGATCCGGAATCCTTTAAAAAGGCTGGGCACAGGCTCCCCAACGAAGATCGGCTTTGAACTGGGTGAAACTTCAGAGCCGGAATCGTATGCCGCACTCAACCTCTACGGAGCGGAGATGGAATCTCTGCTCGGAGACTGTTACCCCTGCGCAACGCTCTTTCCGGCGGATGACATTCTGTCCCAGTTGAAGGCGCGCAAGACGGCGATAGAGATCGACCGGATTCGCAAAAGTTGCCGGATTGCGGAAAAGGCTTTCACAAAAGGCGCGGCTTCAATCTCTGCGGGTATAACCGAAATAGACGCGGCAAATGCCTTCCGGTTGCCGCTCAGCCAGGGCCCTGTTGAGTATCCGGAAGTAAAGCGTTCCGACGGCTTCGCATGGTGCATGTCCGGCGCGAATTCGGCGCTGGCATCTGGAGCGTATGCGATCTCAAGCGCCAAAAGGCTGGAACGCGGGGATTTCACTCTCATTCACTGTAATTCTTATGTGGACGGATATTGGACGGACATCACGCGGACCTTTTCCGTAGGTAATCCGGACGAGCGGCAGTCAGAGATTATCGACGCCATCTTTGAGGCGCGACAAGCAGCCCTCGACGCGATACGCCCAGGTGTTCGTGCCGCGGCCATCGACCACGCCGCACGCGAGGTTCTCAACAGCCGCAGGTTCGGAGACGCCTACAAACATTCCACTGGCCATGGGGTGGGATTCGGCGCCATCAGCGCCGGCGCTTTGCCGAGGTTACACCCGAAGTCGCCGGACATCCTCGAACCCGGAATGGTCTTCAATGTGGAGCCTGCCGCTTACTTTGAGAGTTATGGCGGGATGCGGCACTGCGACATCGTAGCGGTCACAGACACGGGGTACGAGTTACTGACGCCGTTCCAGTGCCGACCAGAGGATCTGTCGGCGGGAGAATAGATGGCCAAATTTCGGGGAACAAAGAACGCATTCGGCGCGCCGGGAGTCGATCCCCGATGGAGCCCGGCCGCGAAGCAGGGAGTGGGAACGGCTTCGTCCCTGGAGAGCCGCATCTGGTTCACGCTATGGAGCGGAATACTCACGGAAATCTACTATCCCAACGTAGACCAGCCTCAGGTACGCGATGTCGAATTCCTTTTCACCGCCGAAGACGATCTTTTTCTCGAAGAAAAATGCGATCTGGAGCACGACGTGGAACGCATCGAGCCCTCTCAGGGCTACCGTGTCACCTCCCGCGACCGGGCCGGCCGGTTTACCTGCACGAAGGAAATCATAGCCGATCCGCGCCGAGCGTCAATTCTGATGCGGACCGAACTGCAGGGAGACGATTCCTTCCTCGAAAAACTTCGCGTGTACCTGCTGTGCAATCCACATCTTGAGGTGGGCGGCGAAGCCAACAACGCTTCTGTCATTGAAGTGAGCGGCCGTGAGCTTCTCGTTGCGGAAAAGAAGGGTCGCTGGATAGTTGTGGGGGCATCCTGCCCCTTCATAACGCTCTCCTGTGGCTACGTAGGGCAAAGCGACGGATACACGGATCTGAAGGCCAACCATAAGATGACCTTCGAATTCGACGAAGCGAAGAACGGAAATGTGGCGCTGATCGGAGAACTGGGTCTGATGGGTTCCAGATCCTTTACGGTTGCCATCTCCTTTGGCGAGACATTGGCCAGTGCGACGTCCGCTTTTCTCCAAAGCCTTGGACGCGATTTTTCTACTCAGCGCCGTACCTTCGTGGAACTGTGGCGGGATGCCGTTAAGGACCGCCTGCCCCTGGAAAAGGCAAGCTGCGATGAGGGGCGTCTCTATCGTTCCAGCTACAACATTCTCCTCTCTCATGAAGACAAGATCTATCAGGGCGCATTCGTCGCGTCATTGACGATTCCCTGGGGAGAGGTCCGCGACGATAAGGAAGGCAAGGGCGGTTATCACCTTGTCTGGACCCGCGACATGGTGCAAACGGCAATGGGCCTGCTTGCGGCGGGAAACAGGGAAGCGCCTGTCCGCGTCCTGATTTACCTGGCGGCGCGCCAGGAGGAAGACGGCGGCTTCACTCAGAATTTTCAGGTGGACGGCAAACCCTTTCGCAAAGGCAACCAACTGGATGAGGTGGCTTTCCCGGTCATGTTGGCCTGGCGGCTGAAGCGCGAAGGGTTGCTCGGCAACTTCGACGCGGAAACCATGGTTCGGCGCGCCGTCAACTTTCTGCTGTTGAACGGTCCGGTGACCGGTGAAGAGCGGTGGGAAGAGGGCAGTGGATATTCCCCGTCCACCCTTGCCAGCCTGATCGCCGCGTTCATTTGCGCCGCGGCGTGGGAGAAAGACACGGCCCTCGATGACACGGCGGCGTTTCTCGAAAGCTACGCCGATTTTCTGGCTGCTCATCTCGAAGAGTGGACTGTCGTGTCGGACGGATATTTCGTGCGGCTGAACCCGGCAAAACAAGGCGAAGTGGCGTCACCCGGCGACGTGGATAACGCAATTCTGACGCTGACAAGCCAGCCTCCAGGCGAGTCCGGCTCCTTCCCCGCTGCTGAAATCGTCGATGGAGGTTTTCTTCAACTGGTGCGGTATGGGATTCTCGCGCCGGATAATCCTGTCGTATTAAAAACCCTCAAAAAAACAGATGCGAAACTGAAAACAGTAACACCCTTCGGCCCCTGCTGGCGGCGCTACAACCACGACGGGTATGGGCAGCGTCCGAACGGCGCGGCTTACCAGAAATGGGGAAAAGGCAGATCGTGGCCTTTATTAACAGGCGAGCGCGGCCATTATGAACTCGCCGCAGGCAATGACAGCAGTCAACTGGTTCAGGCAATGGAGGGATTCGGCGGATCAACCCACCTCCTGCCGGAACAGATCTGGGATGAGGCCGACCTGCCCGAAGCGAACATGCATTCCGGAGGCCCGACCGGTTCCGCCGTTCCTTTGTGCTGGGCTCATTCCGAATACCTGCGGCTGCTGCGCTCTCGCAGTGACGGAAAGGTTTTCGACCTGATTCCGGAAGTTGCCGAGCGGTATGGGAAGAAAACGCCGGAGAGCCAGATCGAGTTCTGGTTGTTGCAACATCCGATCTCACTGGCACGAAAGAAATGCGCGCTCCGCATTTGCGGGGCCGAGGCATTCTCTCTGCGCTGGACCGACGATAACTGGGTATCCTGGCAAGACACCGAATCCAGCGCAAGCGGTATCGGAGCGGAGTTTGTAGATCTTCCCGCTTCCGGTGTTGCAGGCGGCGTAGAGTTTACATTCTTCTGGAAAGCGCGCGGTCAATGGGAAGGACGGAATTACGAAGTGAAGGCGAGAAATGAATAGCGCCGCGGAAGCGAAAGTAGTCGTAGTCACAGGCGCATCCGCCGGCGTGGGACGAGCCGTGGTCGAGCAGTTTGCCCGCGAGGGCGCGCACATCGGACTGATCGCGCGCGGGCGCGAGCGCCTCGAATCGGCCAAACGAGACGTGGAGCGCTCCGGCGGCAAGGCGATCGTTTTGCAGACCGACGTAGCAAACGCCGACGAGGTTGAAAATGCGGCGGAACAAGTCGAACGCGAATTCGGCCCGATTGATGTCTGGGTGAACGACGCCATGACAACAATCTTCGCGCCGTTCCACGAGATCACTCCGGCTGAGTTCAAACGCGCCACCGACGTCACTTATCTCGGCTGCGTCTACGGCACGATGGCGGCGCTGAAACGCATGCGAAAACGCAATCGCGGGGCGATTGTGCAGGTGGGTTCCGCGCTGGCCTACCGGTCTATTCCTTTGCAGTCCGCCTACTGCGGAGCCAAGCACGCCATCGTGGGTTTCACCGATTCCATCCGTTCCGAGCTGATCCACGACAAGAGCGCAATTCACATCACCGTGGTGCATCTCCCGGCAATGAACACGCCGCAATTCAGCTGGTGCCGCACGCGGCTCCCGCGCCACCCGCAGCCCGTTCCGCCGATCTTTCAGCCTGAAGTAGCGGCGCGAGCGATCGTGTGGGCGTCGAAGCATACGCGCCGTGAGGTTTACGTTGCATGGCCCACCGTGAAAGCGATTTACGGCCAGATGATCGCTCCCGGGTATGCGGACAAATATCTGGCGAAATTCGCCTGGGACGGTCAGGAGACGGACGAGCCCGTAGCGCCGGGCCGCCCGGACAACTTGTTCGAAGCGGCGGACGCGGACTACGGCTCACACGGAATCTTCGACCGGCGTGCGAGCGGTATCAGCCCCTTAAGCTGGATGGATCTTCATCGCGGCATCGTGGGTGTGGGAGCAGCCGCCATTGCGATCGCCGGGACACTGCTGACCCGCAGGGCGAAAGGCAATCCCGCGGCATGAAGTCCCTCATTCCCGCAATTCTGACCGCCGACATCAAGGTGCGCGAAGGACGATTTCAACGCTGGTTATCCCTCATAGCCGGTCTGTCGAGCGCGTTGAGCGGCCTCGAAGTCGCCTATGAACACTACAAGGGAAGCTATAGCCGACGGATCATGTTTACGCCGGTGATCCTGAGCGCGGCTCTGACGGGCGCCGGCATTGCTGGCTTTGCCAGCCGAAAGGCCGCCATCACGGTGTTGCGGGGAACGTCCATCGTGACCCTCGCCGATAGCCTCCTCGGATTTTACTTTCATGTGCGAGGCATCGAACGCAAACCCGGCGGATGGAGGCTTCCCATCACGAACATAGTCATGGGGCCTCCCATTTTCGCCCCTCTGCTGTTTGGCACGGCGGCCTATCTCGGCCTGGTGGCATCCTTCCTTCAGCGCGATGAGGAGCACGACGATCTGCTGCCTCCGAAACCGGCGCATGCCGGGCACTGGCTGGCTCGCGCGGGGCACACCCATGAGCCGATTACGTGGGAACAGGATCTGCGCGAAGGGCGATTCCAGAGGCATCTGGCCCTTGCCACCGCCGCTTCCGCATTCTTCAGCGGGTTTGAGGCGTGGTACTCGCATTACAAGAACAACTTTCGCTATAAAGCGCAATGGACGCCTGTAATCGTCGCCCCGCTGCTGATGGCTGCGGCAATCGGAGGGGCGAAGAATAAAAAAAAGGCGCAGACCCTCCTTCCGGCGGTATCGGCCCTGGCGATGGCCGATGGAGCAGTCGGAGCCTTTTATCATGCGCGCGGCATAGTCCGTCGTCCAGGCGGATTGCAGAAGCCCGTTTACAACGTGATCTACGGCCCTCCCATCTTTGCCCCGCTTCTGTTTGCCGCTTGTGGCTTTCTCGGTTTACTGGCGAGCGTGCTGCGCAGAGAGAAGAAGTCATGACGCGCTCCCAACCCGGTTACTATCCCGGCTTTCGCACTCTCGATCAGCAAAAGTTCTGGGACGCAAAAACACGGGAGGTAATTCTCGATCGGGTCAACAACGTTCCGCCCATTCGCTTCTTCAGCGAAAGCGAGGCGCGTCTCATGGAAGCCATCTGCCGTCACATTATCCCTCAGGATGACCGCGACGAGCGGACCCGCATCCCGATAGTCCCGTGGATCGACAAGCGGCTCTATGACGACTCCCACGATGGCTATCGTTTCGAAGACATGCCACCTGATCGCGAAGCCTACCGCCTCGGCGTGCAGGCCGTTGACGAAATCTCGCGCCATCTTCACGACCGCGAGTTTCTTGAGATCGGCGAGAAGGCGCAGGATGAACTGCTCGCAACGCTCCACGATGGCGAGCCGCCCGCCGCGAAGGAAATCTTCGCCCGCATGCCCGTCGAGAGATTCTGGATGCTCCTGGTTCAGGACTGCGTCGATGCATACTACTCGCATCCCTTCGCATGGGATGAAATCGGTTTCGGCGGACCCGCCTATCCTCGCGGGTACATGCGTCTCGAGAGGGGCGAACCGGAGCCTTGGGAAGCGGAAGAGCGTCGTTACGAGTGGACGGCTCCCGAAACCTCCGTCTCGGACAGATTTACGCCCGTCGGAGGTAAAGACGAGCATCACGGCGGCCCGCAGGGAGGCACGCATTGAACGCCCGGCCGCATCGCCTCGGTGCAATGCAAACGATCGATACGCCGATGCGCCGGTTCAGTCCCGCCGAAGAGGTGGATTACGCGATCGTAGGCGTAGGCGCGGGCGGCGGCGTATTGCTGCAGCGCCTGGCGCGCGCGGGCTTCCACGCGGTAGGGTTTGATGCGGGCCCTTTCTGGGACACCGAGTCGCGATTGGGTGAGCGACGAAAAGGGCTCGCACAATCTCTACTGGAACGACAAAAGGATCACTGGCGGCGAAAACCCGCTCGCGTTGGGCGCGAACAACAGCGGCAAGGGAGTGGGCGGCGGCACGGTCCACTGGGCGGCCTTCGCGCCCCGATTTCATCCCTCCGATTTCCACGTCTATTCCCGTGACGGGGTCGGCGCCGACTGGCCCATTTCTTACTGGGATCTGAAGCCCTACTACGAACTGATGGAACGCGAGTTGCCCGTCGCCGGTCCCGCGTATTATCCGTGGGGCGACCCGCACGGTTATCCTTACGGTCCGCATCCCATGGGCGGAGTGGGCGACGCCTTGATTTCCGGCTGTACAAAACTCGGAATTGGAGTGAGCGCCGGAGGCCCCGTGGCGATCCTGAGCGCCTCGCGCGCCGACCGTCCGCATTGCGTCTATCGCGGGTTCTGCATCCAGGGATGCAAAGTGGGCGCCAAGGCCAGCACTCTGATTACGCATGTTCCCGACGCCATCGCAAATGGAGCCGAGATCCGCGCCAACAGCATGGTATCGCGGATTCATCTGGGAGAAAACCGCCGCGTCACCGGTGTGAGTTACTTCGATCGCGACGGGCGCGAGCACTTTCAGAAGGCCCGCGCGGTAGTGGTCGCGGGATATGCGATCGAGACCCCGACGGCTGCTGCTGAATTCCGCCTGCCCTGGCTTTGAAAGCGGCCTCGCGAACTCCAGCGATTCCCTGGGGCGTTATCTGATGGCGCAGGCCGGCAACGTGGTGCTCGGGCGATTTGAAGAACCGGTCCGGATGTACAAAGCGCCGCCCGCTCACGCGCTGACCGAAGAATTCTATGAAACGGACCCGAAACGCGACTTTGCTCGTGGGTTCGCCATCCAGACGGTTGGACCGCTGCCCATCGCCTTCGCCAAACAGATGATGATGGCCAAAGGCGCGTGGGGATGGGGCATGCGCCGCATCATGATGGACTACAACCACTGGGCCGCATTCGGGCTCCTGGGCGAGATCCTGCCCCACAAGGACAATCGTGTGCGAGTTGGCCGCCGAGAAAGACCAGTGGGGCATGCCTGTCGCAAAGGTGACGTTCAACCTCTACGAAAACGATAAGAAGCTAATCGAGTTCGCGAAAGAAGAAGACGATGGATGTGATGTGGGCCGCGGGAGCCCGGGAAGTGGTTCAGGAAGCGCGTTACGCGCATCTCGTCGGCGCATGCCGGATGGGAATCAATCCCGAAACCTCGGTGATCGACGGCTTCGGGCGGACGCACGACATCGCCAACCTGTTCGTTTGCGACGGCAGCGTGATGCCGACGCAGGGCTCGGCGAATCCCGGCCTGACGATCATGGCGATCGCTGCGCGCACCGCCGACTATCTCATTTCCCAAGGCGCGACGGTCTTCACCAGCGACCGCCGCGCCGCGATGGCGCCGGGAATCCGGTGACGATCTTTCCCCGCCGGAAACGTGGGGACATGGAGTGCCCGCACTGTGAGCGAAAAAATCCATCGAATTTCGGTCAGAGCATTCACGGTTCCCACGAAAACGCCGGAATCCGACGGCACACTTGAGTGGGACTCGACCACGATCGTGGTTGTCAACGTAGCTGCGGGCGGCGTCGAGGGTATCGGATACTCCTACGCGGACGTAGCCGCGGCGCATCTGATCGAGCAAACGCTCGTACCGAAAATTCTGGGAATTGATGCCTTTGCGATCGGAAACGCATGGCGGATGATGACTCAGGCGATTCGCAATCTGGGCCGGCCGGGAATTTCCTCCATGGCAATCGCCGCGGTCGATAACGCTCTCTGGGATCTGAAAGCTCGGCTGCTGAACGTTTCGGTTGCCGCGTTGCTTCCGATGGTGCACCCGGAGGTCATGGCATACGGCAGCGGAGGGTTCACCTCTTACAGCGATCAGGAACTGCGGGACCAGATGACCGGATGGGCGAAAAGTGGACTGCGCGCCGTGAAGATGAAAATCGGCCGCGATGCGAACGCGGATGTGAAGCGTGTCAAATTAGTTCGGGAAGCGATAGGGCCTGGCGTCGCCTTGTTTGTGGATGCGAATGGCGCATACTCGCGGAAGCAGGCGCTTGGGCAGGCGCAGCGGTTCGCCGAATCCGGGGTTACGTGGTTCGAAGAACCGGTATCTTCCGACGACCTCGAAGGCTTGCGACTCATCCGGGACTCGGCCCCCGCAGGAATGGATATCGCGGCCGGTGAATACGGATACGACTCATGGTACTTTCGGCGAATGCTCGAAGCGGGAGCCGTTGACGTTCTGCAGGCGGACGCCACGCGCTGCGCCGGCATCTCGGGCTTCCTCCAGGCAGACGCGTTGTGCAGCGGATACTGCATGCCCCTTTCCGCCCATACAGCCCCGTCGATTCACGCGCACGTCTGCTGCGCCGCTCAGCGAATCATTCATACCGAATACTTCTTCGATCACGTCAGGCTGGAGAAAATGGCCTTCGACGGCGCGATTGAAGCAAAGGGTGGCATGTTGCGGCCGGACTTTTCCAGCCCCGGCTTCGGCCTGGTCTGGAAGACCCAGGATATGGCGCCTCACCAGATATTCGAGTCCCGCCGGTAGCGCCGGCGATCTTGTCGCCGGTGCAGGTGCGAATCGAATTAGTGGTTATTAGCCCCAAAGCCGCCGGAAACCGGCCCAACGTAAGCCAGCAGCCTTCCAGCGGTGATGGCGCCAAACCAGCAAAACAACGAAATCACAGCTAGCCGTTTCGCCGATCCAGGCAACGGTCCCTGATCCAGTTGCGGATCGGCAAAAACGGACCTCCGCATGAAGTAAAGAATCCCCACCGCGCTAAAAACAAAAATCATCTTAAGCCAGAAGTCGGGGTTATACAGCTTGGTGGTCGCGTCAATCACGGTCAATACCACCCCCGTTAGCGCGCTGATCGCAAAGCCCAGCCACATCACCGGGTACAGCCGTTCGAGCGGCTTGACCGGAATCTGAGGCGCGACTCCCAGAAGCCGGATATCCACCGCCGCGCAGATGCCCGCGACGAGGATCATACCGACCGAGTGCATGAAAAGAATCGTGGGATAGGCCCAGATCGACGGGCTCGATTGCACCCACTGGCTGAACTGTGACTGCTCCAGCCACGCGCAGAACTCTTTCATTTGCGATTCGCGCTCCTGTCGATCAACCACCCCGTAATCGCCACCACGGCAATAACACAAAAAGCTGCGAAAGCGACCGTCAACCCCAGCCGCATCAGAAAGCCTTGCCAAGGAAAGGCAGCATGTGACCGCAGTACAAAATCCCGATTACCAGTGCAAACGCGGACGCTGCAACCGCTTTGGCCGTAATCGGCGCGTCGTCTCCCGGACCCACAGCCCACGCGCCGTCAAACAGAGTGAAGTACAGAACATTCAGACTCGCGAGAATGATGAACGAGATCTTCACCTGAAAGAGAATCGACGTCGCATACTGCTGCGGTGCGCCTACGAAGTACGACATGCCTGTAATGAGATCGATTCCGAACCCGAGAATGGCCCACGGAATCAGCCGATGCAGCGCACTGAACGGGATCCGCTTCATCATCCCGAGCATGCGAAGGTCGACCATCGCCGCAACCCCGAACATCAAAGTCAGCCCCAGAAAATGAAGATTCTGCAGAGTGGCCCACACCCACCGGCTCTCCGACTTGTTGCCCTGCACGAAATCGGCGTAAGCGCGCCCGAGCGGCTGACCTCCAGCGGCTACCTGTGCGACCTCGCGAATTTCCGGGTGGCGTATCTCACCGCCGAGATCCGCGGCGCGCGCCATAAGCCCGAAAGTAATGACCGACAGCAGAAGGATGACCGCAAGATTCCATCGCGCCACATGCGAAAACCGTCGGTATTGCCACAGTCCGAGCCAGGCGAATGCGCCATTCAGAATCATCACGGCGAAAGCCGGCAATGCCGCGCCCTCATGAGCCTCGATCATGGCTTTCGAGATGGAAGGATCGGTGCAATCCTGCGCGCCCTTTTTGACCACGCAGATCATCATCTGAGCGTTGTTGCCGCTCACATAGGTGGGAATCGTCAGAACGGCAATGCCGAAGAAGATCAGCAGACTGGCACGTTCCAGATGGTCGCTTCTCATCAGAAGGGCAGCAACAAACAGGCCCAGGCCGATGACCATCCCGACAGTCGGGAAGTGATTCAGCAGCAGATGAAGATGAACCAGACTCATGTCAACTGCTGTGGGGCCGGCTCTTCGGCCCTGTCCAGATGGACCTGCGGTCCGTGAGCAGCCGGTCGATCCGTCCGCAATTTCGTCGTGGGGCAGCCCTTCGGGGCTTCCGCCGGGCTTCCGCCCGGCGCGGAGCTTTCCAGTCACCTCGGGGCGGTTTTTCAATGGTGTTTGCTGGCCAGCCCGCTGGCAAGGATAGCAATGAAAACACATCACTTCGCCATGTGTTTTCGAGGGTGCTGCCGGTAGCGCCGGCGATCTTGTCGCCGGTGTTATTAAGCAACATGGACCGCGTCTTCAACGGAGCGTCACAGACGCCGCTTACTTCGCTCGCTGCACGGGCCGGCCGAACTTAGCCGCGTCCACCGCCGCATTCGGCTGATACGCGGTGATCGCATACTCCTCGCGGCCGCTGACCCAGCCATAGGTCCACTTGAACGGCATCATGACCCCGTCCACAGGCCGGTAATCGGAATAGTCGATCTGTGTCGGAACGCGCCCCATCGCCGAATTCGCATATCGTTGCACGCGCGTGAGCAGACCCGTCTGTTTGTCGAACGAGAAGGTGGCGAGGATGCCGGGCCCACTGCCCTGAACGACCTGAACGGGCTTGCCATCAATGTTGGCCGGAAAACCGACGCGCCAGGTAGTGAAGAAGTCCTTGATCCGCCAGGGGAAAGCCAGTTCCGCGTCGAGCTTGCCGCCTTCCCGGGCGCTGGCGCTCAAAGGATATTCCTGAACAACTGTGAGCGGAAGCATGACCCATCCGTTTTTGCCGTCGTACGTCCTCGACAGATCGCCGCCGCGTTGATGAACGATTGTGTCCAGCATGTCCGGGGCCTTCGCGTAGATCTCGAAAGGATCCTCGCGCGTTTCGCCGAACAGATGGCTCGTTCCGTTCGCGGTGTAGCTGGTCAGCGCAGCGAGTTTGTCGGGAGTTCCGAGAGCTGCAAGATACTTATCGAAAATCTCCGCCTGAGAGAGCGCGCCTGAGCCTGCCGGGGCCGCTTTGATCACGTCTGGCGGAAACGCGAGAGGCTCGCCGTAAATCGTATCGAGGGAGGGCGTCACTGCGGGATCGGGGCTGCCGCGGTGGCAAGTCCAGCAGGTAACGGCGTTCGATCCGCCGAAGTTAGTCTTGTTGATCTGTTGCACCATCGCCGCCATGCGGCGCGCCATGATTTTCCGGGGAGGGTCCGCCGCCCAGTTGGGGTTATCGCCGCCGGCGCCCGTGTGGCAATCGCCGCAGCAATAGCTGAGAGCGGCCGAGAAAAGCCCCATCGTCCCCATGAACTCGTCGACAGGAATACCTTTCAGGACCGTAACGTTCTTGAAGTATTTGTCGGACATCTCCGTCGGCGAATTGACCGGGGCTTGCCCCAGAACCATATTTCCAAACGGTACGGCGGTCCCCATCCAGGCGACTACACCCGTAATCTTTAATCGTCTCGACACCTTCATTGGCTTATGACTCCCGCAAGATTATCACGCGAGAATTGAGCATATCAAATGAGGAAACGGCTACTCGGGAACGCTCTGCTGTGTCAGTTTTATCTGCGAATTCTGGCCTGCCGCAATAGTAACGGATGTGCCGCTGAAGCGGCGCATCCACTCCGGATTCGCGTATTCCACCTGAGATGAATCGTCCCATGCGTAGGCCGTGTAATCCCCGGGGGCGAGGTTTTGTAGTTTAAAGTGGCCTGAGGATGCGATCAGTGTTGCGTGCCCGTTTCGTAACACCATGACCGAACCGGCAACCGGCTGCCCGTCCGCGTTGGAAACATCGCCTTCGATCGAGCCGCCGTCGTCGCGCAGTACGATCGCGATCGGCCCCGCTCCCGCCGACAGGGAGAATTCACCGTTCAGGACATCCTGACCCGCGAGTGTTGCGCTCTTTACGTAATAAGGTGGCGGGGGAAAGAAGTCCAGCCGATAATTGCCCGGAAGCAGGTCGACGAAAGTGAAAGAACTGGCGTTGCCCGGCTCCCACCTCAGTTGCCCCCCGGAATTGAGGGCTTCCGATGCACGGAGGTTGATCGCAAATGCCTTCGCTTTTTCCGACCCGCCGGATTGCGACTCGATCCTGATGTTGCCTGCAACAGTGAAGGTCGTATCGAGATGAACCACGACGTTATCGACGTCTGACGTGCCGACGTCCACCGGCACGCGCGCTGAAAGTCGCTTGCCCGCCTCAAAATAATCCGCGATCACCATGTAAGCGCCGGCGGGGGCAATAAAGTCGAATTTGCCGTCCTTCACCGTTCCCGGCAGTGCGCCGCCCGGCGAAGTTCCCCCGCGCCGCGTCATGCTGATACCCATTCCACGCCCTTCCGGCAGCCCGGAAACCGTTCCTCGAACGTGAACCGCGGGGACCTGGTTCAGGTTGAAATCAACTTTGCTTTCGCGGCCCGCCGGAACGTCCATCGCGCCGGCGCTTCCGCCCTCGATCGGCCCGGGGTAGCAGACCTCGGCCGCCATCGTTTGGGACCCGGTATGCACGACCGGCCCCTGCGCGGCCGTGTGAGCGCATGCGATGTATTTCCCCCGCGCTACATCGGGAATGCGATACTCGCCGAGGTCGTTGGTTGTGGCGGCGGCCCGCTGTTGAAAAGTGGCTTTCCCTTCGACGACGACGGAACCAAGAAGCGACACCTGGACGTTTTGCGCCGGGTCGCCCTGATCGTCGAGAACCTTGCCGTAGACGACAGATTGCGGGGTAAGTTCCAGTTTCACGTCGGGCGCTGGAGACCCCGACGTCAGAGTGGCGGGGGCTGCGCGGTTCACACCGCGAAAACCAGGCCCGAGAAATCCGACGCGCGTGGTCATGAAATTCACCTGCCCGCAAGCCACGTTGGAAAAGCTCCACCTGCCGGAGCTGTCGGTGGCCGTGGAATAAGTACCTCCGCCCGAGATCAGATTTACTTTTGCGCGCGGGACCGGTTCGCCGGTTACGGAGTTCACAACGCTTCCGTCAACCGCACAGTCGGAGCTGGTTGCGGTCTGTGCGGGTGCCAGACCGGCCGCAGCCAGAATGAGCGCGATCCACTTCATTTGAACGCTAAAGTTCAGCGTAGCGCTTTGGCATCAGCAATGTAAGCGAGTCGGGCACGATCGAAATCGTCGCCGGCAGAACGCCCAGCGCCTCGCCATCGGCTTGCAAGTAGATTCGCTGATCTTCCGGCGCGTTGACTTCCACGCTGGTCGCGCGCTTCACCGCAATGCCTGGCGTATTGTAAAGACGGTTCGTAATCACTGCCGCAAAGAACCGCAGGTAATCCTGCCACAAGTGATTCTGAAACACGACAACTTCGAAGTCGTCGTGGGTCAGGAGGACCTTTCTCGCAATCTCGAAGTCGCCGCCATAGTTTCGTACGCGAGTAATTAGCGCGAAGCTCGCATGATAGCCGGAGCCGTTGACGGCAAGATGGAATCTCGGCACAGGCCGTCCGAACTGCCGCAGCCCGCCATGCCAATAGGCGAGTTTGCCCAGTTTGCCCTTGAGGTCCAGATCGAGTTCGTAAACGATGCGGGCGTCCAGCCCCACGCCCGCCATAAGAACAAAGAACCGTCGCTGATTTCCGGGTCTGTCCAGCGCTCCGAGCGCAATTCGAACGGGCACCGCGTCGAGGATTTGCTGCGCAGCGTGATCGGGCCGGTTCGAAAAACCAATCTCGTTGGCGAGGACGTTCGCCGTACCCGCGGGCAGAGCGCCGAACATGACCGGCGATCCGGCGATCCCGTTGATGGCTTCGTTGATGGTGCCGTCGCCTCCGGCGGCCAGAATCAGATCGCAACCGGATTCCAGCGCGCGCCGGGCCAGTTCCCCCGCATGTTGCGGCGCGTGCGTGGGAAAGAGTTCCACGCTTGATCCGGAGTTACGCAGGGTTGTGCACAGCCCTGTCCAGACGCACGCGCGCCGTCCCTTTCAATCCACCGGCAAAAGGGTTGTAAATGAGTCCGATACGATGAGGTAGGCGGGAAATGATCTTAAAACCGTTGGAACAAACCGATTACCGATTATAGCGAAATGTCCGCAAAGACTTCCCTCAGCGATCCCCGCGAAGAGGCAGACCAGCTCCGCGAGGCGATTCGCCATCACGAATATCAGTATTACGTTCTGGATCAACCCGAGATCAGCGACAGTGAGTACGATGGCCTGATGCGCCGTCTTCAGACCATCGAACGGGAGCACCCCGATCTGGTTACGGCCGATTCTCCCACCGTGCGCGTGGGCGGCAAACCGCGCGAAGGATTTCAAAAAGTCCGCCACAGCTCGCCCATGCTGAGTCTGGATAACGCGCTCGACGAGGCGGAGCTCCGGGCTTTCGATGCCCGCGTGCGGGATCTGCTGGGCGGCGAGCCGTTCCGTTATGCCGCCGAACTCAAGATGGATGGTTTATCCATGGCGGCCCGATACCGAGAGCGGCCTTTTCCGCCAGGCGATTACTCGCGGCGACGGCACAACCGGGCGAAGATGTCACGGAAAATGCGCGCACGATCCGCTCCATGCCTCTGCGCGTCGAGCGTGCCGGAGCCGTTCGAAGTGCGCGGCGAGATTGTCATGAACCGCCGGGCATTCGAGCGGCTGAATGCCGATCGGGAATTGAGTCAGCTGACCCGCTTCGCCAATCCGCGGAATGCGGCGGCGGGATCTCTGCGATTGCTCGAACCGAGCATCACGGCGTCGCGGCGGCTCGATTTCTACGCTTATTTCATGTTCGACGACCAGGGCCGCAACATCTTCGACAGCCATTGGGAATCGCTCGAATGGCTGACTCAGCACCACTTCAAGGTCAATCGTACGGCGGCGGCTGTGTGCGGATATCGATGAGGCGCTGGCGTTCTGCCGCGAATGGGAACCGCAGCGCGAAGCTCTGCCGTATGAAATCGACGGCGTTGTCCTGAAGGTCGATAGCATCGCTCAGCAGCAGCGACTGGGGTTCACCGCCAAAGCCCCGCGTTGGGCAATTGCTTTCAAATACGCGGCAAGGCAGGTCGAGACCGAGATCGTCGACATCACCGTGCAAGTGGGCCGCACAGGCGCCCTTACGCCGGTCGCGCACCTCGCGCCCAAAGTGGTCAGCGGAGTTACCGTCTCTCGCGCGACCCTCCATAACGAAGACGAAATCGCGCGGCTCGGGCTGCAGATCGGCGATACCGTTGTCGTGGAACGAAGCGGCGACGTCATCCCGAAAGTGGTCCGCGTCAAGATGCAGGGCACGCATCGCAAAGTCGTTTCGCATGCCGAAAACCTGCCCGGTTTGCGGTGGCCGCATCGTGCGCGAAGAAGGAGAAGCGGCCAGCCGCTGCATCAATGTCAACTGCCCGGCGCGATTGAAGGAATCGATCCGGCATTTCGCTTCCCGCGGGGTGATGAATATCGATGGATTGGGAGACGCGCTGATC
Organism: Terriglobia bacterium; assembly: GCA_963845785.1. Lineage (GTDB taxonomy): Bacteria > Acidobacteriota > Terriglobia > Bryobacterales > Bryobacteraceae > BOG-234. Next base: position 493,237 of record CAWJTK010000001.1, read on the forward strand.
GATCAACTGGTGGACAACGGGCTGGTTCAGAGCGTGGCGGATCTGTACGACCTGAGCCTCGCACACAGTCGCGGGGCTGGACCGCATGGGCCCGAAGTCGGCCGCAAACGTCATTCGGAACATCGACCGTTCGCGCTTCCTCCCCATGCCGCGCGTGATTTCCGCGCTGGGAATTCGCTTCGTGGGCGAGCGCACCGCCGAACTCCTCGCGGAACATTTTGGCTCTATGGAGAAAATCTCCAGCGCCAGTATCGGGGAGCTGCAGCAGGCGCCGGAGGTGGGGCCGAAGGTCGCCGAGAGCATCTTCCAGTTTTTCCATGAGCCTCATAACCTGCAGCTACTCGAAACGACTGAAGAGCGCGAACCTTTCGTTCGAGCATACGATCCGGCGTAAGAAAGGCGGTCCGCTGGCGGGAATGACCTTCGTACTTACGGGGACCTTATCTCGTTTGAGCCGCGAAGAGGCAAAGCAGAAGATCGAAACGGCCGGCGGAAAGGTGGCGGCGGCGGTGAGCGGGAAGACCACTTTTGTGGTGGCGGGCGACGGATGCCGGGCTCAAAGCTGGACAAGGCGGCGACGCTCGGCATTCCCGTCATCGGCGAAGAGGAACTGCTGGCGATGCTGGCGGGAGACTAAGAGGAACCGGGTGAAACGTTTCGTTATCGTGATTCTCATGGTCGCCTGCGTGATCCACGGCCAGACGCGTGCGCAAAGCTGGGACGCGCTGGTCGATCGTTTCTTCGATCAGGCTGATTTCCGGTTCAATCCGAGTTCCGGAACCTCGGCCGGGTTTCATCGGTACGATGCGCAGCTCGAAGACTACTCGCGATCGGCGATCAACCAGCAGATTTCGGTGTTGCGACAGTATGAGCGCGAGGTCCGGGCCTTCCCCGCGTCGAACCTGAACCAGGAACAGGCCGCCGACCGGGAGCTGGTGCTCGGGCACGATCCGTTCGGCTCTGCTCGATCTGGAATCGATCCGCACCTGGGAGACGAATCCGGACCATTACTCGAGCGCCGCGACCAGCGCCGTGTTCGTGATCATGAGCCGGAAATTTGCGCCGCCGGACGAGCGACTGAAATCGGTCATCGCGCGCGAACGGCAGATGCCGAAGATGTTCGCCGATGCGCGCGCGAATCTGAAGAACCCGCCGCGCATTTATACCGAAGTCGCGATCGAGCAATTGCCCGGCATTATCAGCTTCTTCGAAAAGGATGTCCCGCTCGCGTTCAGTGCGGTGAAGGATCGCGCGCTGCTCGATCAGTTTCATCAGGCGAACGCGGCGGTGATTCGCGAACTGCAGTCTTACCAGACATTCCTGAAGAACGATCTGCTGCCGCGATCGAAAGGCGACTTCCGGATCGGCGCGGATAACTACCGCAAGAAGCTGCTGTACGACGAGATGGTCGATATTCCGCTCGATCGGCTGCTCGCAGATCGGCTATGCCAACCTGCGGCAGAACCAGCAGTTGTTCCGGGACACTGCGAAGAAGATCGACCCGTCGAAGACGCCGCAGCAGATTCTGGACGCGGCCGAGAAAGACCATCCGTCCGCCGATAAGCTGCTCGATGCGTTTCGCAATACGCTGGGCGGCCTGCGCGAGTATATCGTCGCAGCATCACATCGTCACGATTCCCTCGCCGGTGCCGCCGATCGTCGAAGAGACGCCGCCGTTCATGCGCGCTCTGACGACGGCGTCGATGGATACGCCCGGGCCTTACGAGAAGGTCGCGAAAGAGGCGTTTTTCAACGTCACTCTGCCGGAGAAGAACTGGACTCCGGAACATGTCGAGGAGCATCTGGAGATGTTCAACCGCGGCGTGATCACCAGCACCGCGATTCACGAGACTTATCCGGGGCACTACGTGCAGTTTCTGTGGGTGCCGAGCGCGCCGTCGAAGGTGCGCAAGCTGCTCGGCGCGAATTCGAACGCCGAAGGCTGGGCGCATTACTGCGAACAGATGATGATCGACGAGGGCTACGGCGGCGGCGATCTGAAGCTGCGGCTCGGCCAGTTGCAGGATGCGCTGCTGCGCGATGCGCGCTACATCGTCGGTATCCAGATGCACACCGGGCAAGATGACATTCGAGCAGGGCGTCGACTTCTTCGTGAAGGAAGGGATGCAGACGCCGAGCACGGCCGCTTGTCGAAACGAAGCGCGGCACTTCCGATCCGACGTACCTTTACTACACGCTGGGCAAACTGGAGATCCTCAAGCTGCGAGAGGATTACCGGAAGATGCGCGGGTCCGCTTTCACCCTCCAGGAGTTCCACGACAGTTTCCTGAAGCAGGGGTTTCCGCCGATTAAGATCGTGCGCCGGGCGATGCTGGGGAACGATTCGCCGGTGCTCTGAGCGCGGCCTATTTGAGGAGAAACAAACCGCAGGCTAGCAGCGCCAGAACCGTCAGGCTGATCCCGACGAACATCCGGTCTTTCTGCCTGGCGAAGCCATAAACCGCGAAAGCCACCCGCATCACGGGCGTCGCAATCATCGCCACCGCCCCCAGCTGAATGATTCCGCGAGCGCTCCCCGCGCGCACCTGGCCGAGAATGCCACTAACGCTTTCGAGCGGCGCCGGCTGCCCGTGAAACACGCGGTAAGACGCGTGCTCGCCGCCGTGCCTGATCACATAGAGCACTGCGCCCAGCAGCATGATGCCGCAGGCCGTGATCACCCCGGCTCGCAAAAACGAACCCATTTCGCGGTCCATCTCCTGATCGGTCAGCATTTCTCAGACTCGCCCGGTCCAGCCGTTATAGATCATTTCGAATGCCAGCACTACGATTACGATGCGAAACAGCGTTCGAAGCTGTTTACTCGCCGCGCGGACCAGCAACTTTGCGCCTGCCAGCGAGCCTGCAACCACGCCCAAAGTCACAGGCATGGCCAGGCTGGGATCGATATAACCTCGATGCAGATAGATCCCGGCGCTGGCCGCCGCCGTGACGCCGATCATGAAGTTGCTGGTCGTCGTCGAAACCTTGAACGGAAGCCCCATCGCCAGGTCGAGCGCGAGCACTTTCACAGCGCCCGACCCGATCCCGAGCAGCCCTGATAGCAGTCCGGCGATGCCCATCAGCCCGAACCCGAGCGGCACCCTGCGGACGCTGTACTTTGTCTCGCCGCGTGGTCCCGGATACGAGGAGTTCAGCTTGAGCCGCACCCCGAGAGAGTCCGTATCCGCGGTCGCTTCCGTCTTCGGTCCCTTGTGGGAGGGCGCGAAAGCGGAGCCCAGCAGCACTACGCCCAGCAGGATCGCGAGTCCTGCCGTCGGCACGTATGCAGCCACGGCCGCGCCCACTAAAGCCCCAAAGCTCGTGGCAATCTCGAGCAGCATACCCACGCGCACATTCGAGAATCCCTCCCGGACGTAAGCCGCGGCGGCGCCCGAAGATGTGGCGATGACCGAGATCAGTGAAGCCCCGATCGCATAGCGGATGTCCACATGGAAGACGATCGTCAGGAGCGGAACGATCACTACTCCACCGCCCAGTCCGGTCAAAGAGCCGATGAAGCCGGCCCCCAGCGAACCGGCGAAGAGGGCGGCCGAGAACAAGAGCATTGTTCATGGCAGGGTCACCGGCGACGAGATCGCCGGCGCTACCGGTGATAACGTAAAGCTCGGCGGCATCGTTGAAAAACCGCCCCGAAGTGACCGGAAAGCTTCGCGCCGGGCGGAAGCCCGGCGGTAGCCCCGAAGGGCTGCCCCGCGACGAAATTGCGGGCCGATCGAACGACACTCGCTCCAGGTCGTGCCTCGGCAGCTATGTGCAGGCATTTGGATACACTTCCGTGCAGCACGCTGTTAGACGACAGTGAAGGGGTCCTCTTCGGGCTCTGCGCAGCAGTACCAGGCTTCGGTCAGGCGCGGGACGACCGCGTCGTTTACGGAGGCCATTTCCAGCGCCTCGCCAAACGCGCGCTCCCAGATCATGCCGAAAATCTGCGCGCGCGAGGCGCCCACGCGATCGCCGAGCGCCACCAGCTTCTGCAAGTCGGAACAGAGCGTATCCATCTCGGGATCGGGATGACGCCATCGCCAGGAAAGCGCGGCCGGGTCGAATGCCTCGACCTTCATGTCTGGCAGTTCGAGAAGCTTCGAGCCTGAGGGAATCAGTAGCCGGATCGCAAGCTGGATCGGAGCCACATTGCCGATCAGATCGAGATCGCGGATCGTCCGCAATAAATCCAGATACGCCTCCCGCGTCGTCCATGGCGTAAATGCCACGAACGTGGGAGAAAGAAGCAATCCATGAGCCCTTGTGAGCTTCAGCGCGGCGACGAAATCGGCTCGGGTGTGGCCCTTCGCAAGACGCTCGAGCACTCTGTCGTCGAGCGACTCCACGGCGCTCGTGATGAACAGACAGCCCGTTCGCGCGAGTTCCGGCAGGACGTCGCGATGCTTCAGCAGATGCTCGATCTTGATCGTGACGTCGTAGGAGACCGCCGGAAACTCCGCGTGAAAAGCGTCAATGATGGCGAGCGCATGGCCCGGGCCGTTCAGAAAATCGGGGTCGCCGAACGTAATATGCTGCGCGCCGGCGGCGACCTGCTGCCGGATATCCGCCAGCACGACTTCCCGCTGCACGATCCGAAACCGCCCCTCATAGACCGGTACGATCGGGCAATGCCGGCACAGGTGTTTGCACCCGCGGCTGGCCTCGGTATAGCCGACGATCTTCCGTTGATCGCCGTCGACCAGCCGTGCGTATTCGTCCAAAGAGGGCAAGCCCGCGCGATCCGGCGTGCGGAAAGGCAGCCGGTCCAGAATCACCGGAAGAGTGGAGGCCGCACGCCCCGAAATCAGGTCCGCAAGCGCTCGCTCGAACTCTCCGCCGATGACGTGAGTCACGCCGAGGCTCCGGAGCATCTCACTATTAACGGGTGCGTACAGACCATAGCAGCAAATCTGCGCGTGAGGGTTCAGTTCGCGCGCCAGTTCGATCTGTGGAAGCGCCATCCGGGTGGCGGTGTGCATGGGCAGATGAAAGGCGATCCAGTCCGCGGTTCGGATGGCCTCCGATGGGAGCGGTTCACGAGAGAGATCCGCGGTGATGACAGCGTGATTCTCAGCCCGGAGCCAGGCGGCGGGTGAAGCGAGGCCGAATGGTTGCCGCCCGAGATCGTAAGTGGAAATCAGGACAACTTGCAATGTCCTCTCATTATGATTGATACGATGGAGTTACAGGTCTTTCCCCCCCTATGATGGCCCCCGTTGCAACTTTAGCCGAAGAGATTCTTGACCTCAAGCGCGACCGGCGCGCGATTCTGCTCGCGCATCATTACCAGGAAGCCGAGATTCAGGAACTCGCGGACGTGGTCGGCGACAGCCTCGAACTTGCGCGAAAAGCCCGCGAGGCCGACGGCGACGTCATCGCATTCTGCGGCGTCTGGTTCATGGCGGAGACCGCCAAGGTTCTGAATCCGTACGCGCACCGTTATCGTGCCCGACAAGAATGCCAGTTGCAGCCTGGTGGAGGGCTGTCCGGTCGAGCCGATTCGCGAATTCAAGCGCCGCAATCCCGACCACGTGATCGTCAGCTACATCAATACTTCGGTCGAAGTAAAGGCGGAGTCCGACATTCTCTGCACGTCGCGCAACGCGGTCAAGATCGTCAATTCCATTCCCGCCGACCAGCCCATTCTGTTTCTGCCCGACCGCAATCTGGGAAATTACGTGAAGCAGCAAACCGGCCGGGAGAACATGAAGATCTGGCAGGGCGCATGCGTCGTGCATGAGACGTTCCCTGTGCGGCGTCTGCTCGATGCGAAAGCGGCGTTTCCGGCAGCGGTCGTTGTGGCGCATCCCGAGTGCCCCGAAGCGGTGCTCCGGCACGCCGATTTCATCGGGTCCACCTCGGCGATCATCGAATACTGCGCCGCGAGTCCGGCGCCCGAGTTCATTGTGATGACCGAGAGCGGCGTCAACTTTTCGCTGGAACGCGTCGCGCCCGGAAAGAAGTTTCATTACGTCAAGAACGAGAACTGCAATTGCAGCGAGTGCCCTTACATGCGGCTCAACACGCTGGAAAAGCTGCGGGACGCGCTGCTGAATCTGGAGCCGCGCGTCGAATTGTCCGAAGAAATCATGCGCCGCGCGCTGGTCCCGATTGAGCGTATGCTGGCTGTACGGTAAGCAGAACACGTGTCTGCTTCTCTCATCGACGGTTTCGGCCGGATCCACGACAGTCTGCGGATCAGCGTGACCGACCGCTGCAACATCCGCTGCTTCTACTGCATGCCGGAAGAAGACGCGCAGTATGCGGAGCGCCGGGAGATCCTTACCTTCGAAGAGATCGAACGTTTCGTGCGCGTCGCGGCGACGCTGGGCGTCAATAAACTGCGGCTCACGGGCGGCGAGCCGCTGCTGCGGCGCGATCTGCCGCAGCTGATCGAACGCCTTGCCGCTATTCCGGGCATTCAGGATATCGCTCTCACGACGAATGCCGTGCTGCTCGAACAGTTACGCGCAGCCGCTTCACGATGCCGGTCTGCACCGGCTTAATATTCACCTCGACACGCTCGACCGCGAACGCTTCAAACAGATCACCCGGCGCGACGATCTGCCGCGCGTGCTGGCCGGCATCGACGCCGCCGTGGCGCGCCGGATTCAGCAACATCAAGCTGAACATCGTTGCGGTGAAGGGACTGATCGAACCGGACATCGTTCCCATGGCGCTCTATTGCCGTGAGCGCGGATTCGAACCGCGTTTTATCGAGTTCATGCCGCTCGATTCGCAGTCTCTCTGGGATCGCGGCAAGGTGCTTCTGGCCGACGACATCGCGAAGATCCTGTCGCGCGAGATTTCTCCGCTGATTGAAGTGCCGGACCGCGATCTGCGCGCCCCCGCAACCGATTATGCATACGCCGATGGCGGCGGGCGGGTGGGCTTCGTCGCGTCGGTCAGCAAGCCGTTCTGCCTGAACTGCAATCGTATCCGGCTCACCGCTGATGGCAAGTTGCGCTATTGCCTGTTCGCGATTGAAGAGACCGACGTGAAGCATCTGCTGCGCGGCGGGGGCGCCGATTGCGAGATTGCGGCAGCGCTGAAGCGCAATATTTCGGAGAAGTGGCTCGGCCACCAGATTAATTCCACGCAGTTCGTTCCGCCTCCGCGGCCCATGTACTCCATCGGGGGCTGAGGCCTGCACACAGGGTCGGAACTTCTCCCGCATTCGCGGAGTCTACCCCAGCGAAACACACGCAAGCTGCTCACTCGAGCGACCGGTCACCTCGAAAATCAGGCTGCGAAGAAAGGGAAATCCTTTGTTCGATCAAACATTCGTGGATACGCGCGCCCAAACGCGAAGACCGTGGAGCCTCGCGGCTTCGCTTACTATTCAGACCGCTCTTGTAGCCATTCTGCTGCTGTCGCCTCTGCTGCACATCGCCGCGCTGCAGCCGCCGGAAAAACTTCCACTTGTGCTATCGCTGCAACCATTGCGACAGCCGCCGCAACCACCAGCCAGGGCCGCGCAACAAAGAGCGGCCGCGCGGCCGGTGTTTCACAGTCCCGTTCTGCAGGCTCCGATCGCAATTCCGAAACACATCAACATGACGGCCGACGCGCCGGAGCTTGCGACCGGATATGCCACGCCTGACGCGGGCGTCTCTCAAGTCATGGGATTGATACCGGGCATCGCGGTCCCGCCTCCGGCAGCAGCGATTCCGGCGATAAAGCCGAAGCCAGCCGCGCCCGCGTCACCGGCTGCGCCTGTTCGCGTGGGCAGCGGCGTGCAATCGGCAAAGCTGATTTTCGGTCCGAAGCCCGCTTATCCCCGGCTCGCTCTCGCCACACGCACGCAGGGAACGGTCAGAATTCAGGCGCTGATCGGGCGCGATGGAGTAATCAGAAACCTTCAGGTGCTCAGCGGTCCTCCGCTGTTGCTCGCGGCTGCGATTGAAGCCGTTCAGCAATGGCGTTATCGCCCTACTTTACTGAACAGCCAACCCGTGGAAGTGGTGACGGAGATCGACGTCAACTTCACCATGGGTCAGTGAGGTTACCTGGAACGGACACACCTCGCCGGTTCCAAGTGAAAGCAGCCGGTAACTTCCATTTGATGACTTACTCCGATCCTGGCGGCCGATTTGCCAGATCGACCGCCAGGGACCAGAGAATTTGGGGCACCCCATTATTTGATATCGTCCGGACGATGGCCTGATATCGTTCAGACCGAACGCCGTTTTGGTGTCCCGGACGGAACCGGGAGCGCAAGTTACCGGCTGACGCCTGCCGGCCCATTGTTTCGACGTTATGCCACACGGAGCCTCGAGGAATCGCGTGGTTTAGTGCCCCCGTACGCCAATGAGTGCGACGAGGTTCTTTCGATTCGAAAAGTAGCACGCGTTTTTGGCGATGCGTGCATGCGGAAGGGGCGTCCCGCTGTAAGCGGTTGAATTTGCGGGTTAAAAAGATCGTACTTTTTTCCGCCAGCTTGTGACTGTCGATTTTCCCAGTCGCGGTAAGCCCTCCCAGCAGTTTTAGCCGATAGGGCTTAGATCGGGCACGCCGGGTCCGCAATCTTGAGTCTGTAGCGAAACAGTAACATTGGAGCTGCGGCGTGCGCGTTCGAATCTGGCTTCGACGGCTATGATGGGAGCCGTGGAAGCTGAGAACAGCCTACTCTTAATTGCACAGATGCGCAGTGACCTGTTAAGGAAGCGAGGTCTCGAAGTCGTGGACCTGTCATTTCAGGCCCATCTTGAAATTCCGGTTTGCTGAGAGTCAAAGCGAGGTCGAACCATGGAAACTCTACGAACAGCGCTGGAGACGGCCGAGGCCGAGCGAGTGGCGATCGCTCACTTCAATGTCTCAGATTACCTGCTCGGAAAGCTGTGGTATCTGCAATGCAGGAGACTCGAAAACCGGTCGTGATGGGTTTATCCGAGGGAGAGCGGGAATTCTTTGGCGTCAACCAGATCGTTGCGCTGGTGAAAACGTTTCGCGAGGAACTGGATCTTCCTCTATTCCTGAACGCCGATCATACGCACTCTCTAGCGGGCGCAATCGAAGCGGCAAAGGCAGGCTTCGACTTCGACTCGGTTGTGTTCGATTTATCGGCGCTGCCTTTCGAGGAAAATGTCTCACGGACTCGCGAAGCCGTGACGGCTCTAAAGGCGATTAACCCCGACATCATCGTCGAAGGCGAAATTGGGGAAATCGGGACAGGATCGGCGATCCATAAACTGGAAACGGCCAGTGAGAAGTCTCTTACCTCTCCGCAAGAGGCGCGGCAATTCGTAGATGCGACTGGAATCGACGTTCTGGCTCCCGCTGTCGGCAACATGCACGGCATGTCGCCAGACATGGCAACGGGCGCGGCAAAGAAGCGACTGAACCAGAAGCGCATTGGCGAAATTAAAGATGCAACAAACGCGTTCCTTACATTGCACGGGGCGTCGGGAACGAACGACGAAGACCTGCGGGGGGCAATCTCGGCCGGAATCAATATCGTCCATATCAATACGGAATTGCGGTTGGCGTGGAGACAAGGCGTGGAGATGGGTCTCAGGGAAAAGCCGGATGAAGTTGTCCCATACAAGGTTTTACCGTACGGGATCAATGCCATCAAAGATGCGGCAGTCTCCCGGATCTCCCTGTTCAATAAAACCCCGCTTTCTTCCCAAAACAAAGTGAATGGCGATGCTCGATCAGATTGAAGCAGACGCCCCGATCGTCCGCCGCCGGGCCGATTTGAGGACCTTTCGGTCCGGGCAGCGCTTGAAACCGGAACGGATAGAGCTCTCCAGTTTCGGTACTACCTTTGTTGTTTACAATCGCTGTTACTTATCTTCCATGGCTAACTCCGATCCCGGCGGCCATGTGCCCGACCGATCCGCCGCCAGGTCGCAGTTTCTGAATCCGCCTTCCGGCAAGTGTTCGGTTTCACACTTCGGCCCTTCAGGCGCGAGGCCGTTCCGGAGATAAACATAACGAATATGCGTTTTACGCTCGCAAGCATGGCAATCATCGCGGCGCTTAGCCCTATGGCCGCTCAGGGACAGAAGGAAAGTAACGCGGCTGAAAGGATCGACGCTTCAACAGACGTGTTGACAGACATGATGCACGCCAACGACAAGGGCATTCCGCAGGATTTGATGGACAAGGCGACATGCGTGATCATCGTGCCCAATATGAAGAAGGCAGGGTTCATTTTCGGCGCTAAATACGGCCGCGGGTTTGCGATGTGCCGCCGTTCGAGCGGGCATGGATGGTCGTCGCCCGCCGGCATCCGCATCGAAGGGGGGAGCTTCGGACTTCAGATAGGGGGTACAGAGCAGGATGCCGTGCTGCTTGTCATGAACGAGACTGGCATGAAGCACCTGATCAGCAGCAAATTCACACTCGGCGCTGATGCGACCGTGGCGGCAGGCCCTGTGGGCCGGGCGGCGACCGCCCAGACGGACGCCACCATGCGTGCCGAGATGCTTTCCTATTCGCGTGCTCGAGGCATATTCGCGGGTATCGTTCTCGACGGAGCCACGCTTCGCCCGGACGACTCCGCGAACAGGGAACTCTACGGAACCGATCCGGGGAACCGTGCGATTTTGATGGGGAGTGTCAAGACGCCGCCAGCGGCGGCGAAGCTGGATGCGATTCTGGATCGGCAATCCATGCGCAAGAGCAAATAGACCGCGGAGCTCGTCTTAACGGGGTGCTGGGAAGGACCGCTTAGCGCTCCGTTGAAGACGCGGTTCGGATGGCTGAAGAACACCGGCGACAAGATCGCCAGTGCTACGGGTTTCGTACGGTCCCGCGCCGCGTCTTCATCCATTTTGGTGGCCCGCAGGGCCATGGGGACTCCGTTGAACGTGGTTCGTACAAACACCGACTACGAGATCGCCGGTGTTACCGGCTGGCGTAAAGTTCCGCGCCGGGCGAAAGCCCGGCGGCAGAGCGGAAGCTCTGCCCCACGCGGCCTCTATGGACGGTCGCGGCTGAACGTGGTGCTGGCCAGGATCAAAAAACGTGAAGGTCAGCAGACGCCGCATTTCGGGGCTTCCCGATAGTTCGCCAGCTCGATGCCGCGCCGTTCCACAACCCGCCTCACCTCGTCCGATACCAGCGCCGCCAGTTCCACTTCGCGGCTCTCCTTCAACCTGGTCGCCGCCGCTTTTAGTTCCGGCCCGAGCCGGCCGGGATGGCACATAAACTCCGTCAGACCTTCCGGCAGCTTTTCCAGGGTCTCGATCAGATTCCGCTCGCGGAGCGTTCCAGTTATCTGAAAGCCGGTGAAGTGGTCGGTTGTCTTGAGGCCGCCGAGCGCCGCTGCGAAGCCCGGTCTGGTGACCCGCAGGCCCAAGGCCACCGCGCTCCTCGTGATCCGCGCGCCGCTATCGATCCCGAAATCGAAAGGCCGCCTCACCCACGGAATGCGGAATTCGCGCGCTACACGGGCGATCGCCGAGAGCACCGGCGGAAGAAGATGCGTATGCTTATGCGTATCGATATGGGTGGGCCGGATACCCGCCCGCGCGATCTTCCGGACCTGCGCCGCCAGCTCCTCATAGACGGCCAGCCGCCCCCGCATGAGAGCGCGCACCAGTTCCCCGAGGGTCGCGGGCAGATCGCGCGAAGGATCAGCAACGCTGCGTCCCTGCACCAGCACAAGATGGCACCCTACGTCGAGCGAAGGATTCTCTCGCGCCAGCGCGACAGCGTGATCGAAAGCGTCGCCATTCGCCATCAACGTCGTCGCGGTGAGGATTCCCTTCGTGTGGGCTTCGACGATCCCTTCGTTCACGTCGCGCGTGAAACCGAAATCGTCCGCGTTCACAATCAATCTCCGCACGTGGCTTCGAGATGTCTCAGAAAAACGTGAGCTTGATCCGCAAAAACTTCTTCGGATTCGTTCGGATGTCGGTGAGAAGAGAATGCAGCTCGCGCGTCGCGCCGTCGAGCGAGTCGTAGAGCTGCGGATTCACCACCAGCTGCCCGATGGTTCCCTGCCCCGAATTGATCTTGTCGATCGCGGTATTCACCTTCTGTGTGATCAGCGTGAGCTGATCGGCGATCTGCTCGTCGTTCAACAGCTTCCCCGCCGTTCCCTTGCCCGCTTTCAGGTTTTCGAGCAGTTGCTTCGCGTCCGTTATCGAAGCCCTCGCCTCGTCGTAAAGCTGCGGATCGTAGAGAGCCTTTCCGATGGTTCCTTTTGCCTGCTGCACCTGGGCGAGCATATCGTCGAGGCGCTGGATCGGCTTGCGAATGTCGTTATAGAGCGTATCGTCGTAAAGCAGATGGCTGATGGTGCCGTTGCTTGTTCGGATGTCGCTGACCAGCTGATTCAGCTCGCCCGCTGTGGCATTCAGACGGTCATAAAGCGACTGATCCTTGATGAGTTTGCCGACGTTCCCCTGACCGTTCTCGACGATCGCGAGCAGCCCGTCGACTCGCCCCAGAATCGTCTGGAACTGCGCCAGCAGGTTCGAGCTTTGCGCCATGATTTCGGGGATGCCCTGGTTCGCCAGACTCGCAATCTCTCCCCCAGCCTCGACGTGTTTCGGGCTGACGCCCTTGCTGATGTTCAGGTACTTGGAGCCCAGAAGGTTCGCCGAACTGATCGCGGCTTTCGAGTCCTCGGGGATCTGATCGAGAAAGCGCCGCCGGATCACCATATCGATCTCGACGGTCCTCTTCGGATCCCGCGACCCCGAGAGCCTGATCGCTCCGATATAACCGGTCAGGATGCCGTTTACGCGAACCGGATCGTTGGCGTTCAGACCTTCCGAGTCCTGAATATAGGTCCGGAGATGAAAATCGCCGCCGAAGAAGTTGCTCTGCGAGGTCAGAAGAAAGATAAGAACGGCGGCGATAGTCATGGCGACCACCGCCAGGATGCCCGACCTTAACTCCGCCCAACGTACTCTCTTCTGAGAAGCCATAAGTTAAGCCGCGCTCTTTTCCGGACGCTTCACAAATTTCGATATATACGGATCGCCGGACGATTCAAGCTTCGTCTGATCTCCTTCAAAGACCAGGCGGCCCTCCTGAAGCACCATGAATACGGTCCCGGTCCCGCTCTTCCCGCCGGGATCGAGTCTGCCCGTGTCCGGATTGTACCGGAAGTTAGCGACCAGATTGCCGTCCTGGTAGCGGTGAGTCACGACTACGGCAGTCGTATTATCCACGTCGCGCTCTTTGATGATGAGCGCCATGATGGTATGGGCCGTAATCGGGTCGAGACCCGCGGTTGGCGAATCGTACAGAAGCAGAGGCGGTTTGTTCACCACCGCGCGGGCGATGGCCACGCGTCTCCTCATACCTCCGGAGAGCTCGCTGGGAAACTTATCCATCGTCTGCTCGAGTTCCACGAACCGGAGCGAATCGCGGACAGCCGGCTCCATCTTGTCGCGCGGCATTTTAAGCGCTTTCTGATTCAAGAGCGGATAGGCGACGTTCTGGGCAACCGTCATCGAGTCGAACAGCGCGCTTTCCTGGAACAGCATGCCAACCTTACTGCGCAGGTCGAAAAGCTGGACTTCGGGTTTATTCGTCGCGTCTTCATCGAAGAGATAGACTTTGCCGGCCGTGGCAGGCACCAGCCCCATAGCGGCTTTCAATAACACCGTCTTGCCGCTGCCGGCGGCGCCGAGCAGAATGCGGGTTTCGCCCTCGCGCAGGTCGAAAGAAACATTATCGAGAGCTTTCGTGCCGTCGCTGAAAACAACGGTGACGTTCTCGAAACGCAGCAGACTCGCTTTTTCGCCGGCCATTATGAACCCTGGCTGCTGACGAAAATCTTGCCGAGGAAAAAATCGAGAATGAAGATGAGGACCGATGCCCAGACCATCGCCTGCGTGGTCGCGCGGCCCACGCCCTGGGTTCCGCCGGACGCGCGCAGACCATAGAAGCAGCCGATCAGAGAGATCGCGAAAGAAAAGATGAACGGCTTGAGCAGCCCCTGCCCGACATCGTTCCAGACCAGCGCCTGCCATGTCGATGTCCAGTATTGCCGTGAGGGCAGCCCGAAAAGGATTGCCGCCAGCATCCATCCGCCCACCATTCCGACAAAGTCGTCGATCACGGTCAGCGCGGGCAACATCACAGCGGTGGCGATCACCCGGGGAATCACCAGCTTCTGTACCGGGTCCGTGCCCAGGGCCCGCATCGCATCGATCTGCTCGGTGACCTTCATCGACCCGAGTTCGCTCGCGATCCCCGAGGCATTGCGCCCGGCCACCATAACGGCCGACAGCACCGGCCCCAGTTCACGCACCAGAATGATGGAAACGAACTGGCCGGTGCGGCTGGTCTGCCCGTAGGCCTGGAGACTTCTGCCCATCTGCATCGCCATCACCGCGCCCGAGAAAAAGCCGGTGAGGATAACGATAGGAATGCTGCCGACCCCAATAGCATCCATCTGCAGCAAAATGTCGTCGAAATAGTGAGGTTTTCGGAAGATGTTCCGGAGTGCCCGCCCGGTGAGTTCATAGAACTCCTGTATCGCCAGGATGGGGCCCTTGAGGATGTCGAACACGGTTTTAAATCGGCGCTGATGCCGTTGCTTGCTGCCTGACGCCTACGAAGTCGATGCTAGCATACAAGGGGTTCTTAATGAACAGGATATGAAAGGGTTGACGGACGTTCCCGGTATCCTGGTCGGGCATGCTACGGACGCCGTCGCGCTTACCGGATGCACGGCGATTCTCTGTGGGACGGAAGCCGTCGGCGGCGTCGACATCCGGGGTTCGGCGACCGGGTCCTGCGAGCTCGATACGCTGCACCCCGGCCATGTCGCGCCCAACGTCCACGCCATCGTGCTTTCGGGCGGAAGCGCATTCGGCCTCGAAACCACCTGCGGCGTGCGAAATTTTCTCGAGAAGCGCGGAATTGGCTACAACGCGGGTGTGGCGCGAGTTCCTATCGTCCCAGGCGCGATTCTGTTCGACCTTGGTATCGGCAATTCGCGCGTTCGCCCGACCCGTGAGATGGGCGAGAAGGCCGCTCTTGCCGCGAGTGACGGGCCGGTGGCCGAAGGGAATGCGGGGGCCGGAACGGGCGCGACGGTGGGTAAGATCTTCGGGATGAAGCAAGCCATGAAGAGCGGGATCGGCACCTGTTCCGTCAGACTTGGTTCGGGGGTTGTGGTGGCCGCGTTGATTGCCGTCAATGCGCTGGGCGATGTAATCGATCCATCGAGCGGGCACATTATCGCGGGAGCGCGCAAGTCGCCGTCGAGCGGGGAGTTCGCCAACTCCGCCGCAGTCATTCGACAAGGAGCGCGGCGGCCGGCGGGAGGAAATACGGTGTTGGCGGTCGTGGCGACCAACGCCCGGCTGGACCGCGTTCAGACGAACAAACTGGCGGCTCTTGCGAGCCTGGGCGTGGCTCGGACAATATCGCCCGCGAATACCATGAACGATGGCGACATCACCTTTGCGATTTCCGTTGGAAAGGAACGGGCGTCGGTTGATGAAGTCGGCGTAGCGGCGGCAGACGCAATGGCGACCGCGGTCATTCGCGCTGTGCGGGCCGCCAGGACCGCCGGCGGTGTTCCCGGTTTAGCTGGTTAGTGTGATCAGCGGGCGCTCTCAGTCTTCGCCCGCTTCCTGCAATCCCCCGAGGCACTCGATATCAGTTTTCCGACGGGCGTTCCACATGATCGATGACGAGGGATTCAACCGGTCCGGTCGCGGCCTGCAGCCGGAGCCCGAGCTGCTCCTGGATTGCCGTGAAGATCGGAGGCCGGTTCGGATCAGGGGCTGGCGGCGCGTCGGAAAGAAACCCTCTGATCCCCGGAGTCGCGTCATCGGCGGAGAATTCCAGATGAATATCGAATCGGCCGTCGAGCCCGCTTTTGTCGATGACCGGCCGGTCGAGGAAGACGCTGAGCAGTTGGGCAAACTCCCCGAGGCTCGCGCCTTCCGCATCCACTGCCGGCGTGAGCGTGTAGATTCTGGATTTGCAGTATCGCTGGCCGGATGGCGGCTCCGGTGGCGGGTTGCCGATCCGCATCGGAAGACAGCTGCCTTCGACGAACGGCTTCAGCCGCGAGGCGCCTCTCGCGAGGGTCAGCGTATAGACCGGCCCGGCATGAACGTCGCGATGGATAACCAGTCCGAAGCGTTCTTCGAGCAGGGCCTGAAGCATCGGTCCCTGCATCAGCTCCGTTCCCGGCCGGCCATCCGCGGTTGCTTCGATCCTGAAGAGATCCGAGTGGATCCAGGCAGGACCTCCTTTGATGGGGAGCAATCCGAACGTATGGAGCCGGCCGCCGGCGAACCGGACGTAAGCGCGCTGGATCAGACCCGTGTTGTCCGGCGCTGCCAGCGGCACACACCCCGTGTTCATTCGTCCCGGGAGGAATTCCGCTCCCGCGCCCATCATGATCCCGGGCGCCTCTTTGCAGAGTTTGATGGACGACACATCGAATTTCGGCGCCGCCACTCCGCTTTGGACCTTTGTTTGGGCCATGGTGAGCCGCGCACTCATCGCGCCGACCAGAATCGGCGCCACCACTGCCAGCGTTCCGGCGCCGGCGAGCAGCAGCTTTTTCCTGCCGTTCAGCGCCTGCCCAATGCGATTGCTCATGATCTCCTCAATGCGCCTTTTGAGATTGGCTCCAGTCACTCCGGCTACACAGGGCAACGGCGACTTCAGATACAGCTCGCAGATCCTGAGAATGCCCTCCGCATACACTTCCGGCGCATTCCCCAGGCTGAGCACTTCTTCGTCGCACGCCCTTTCGCGCTCTTCCACCAACCGCGCGCCCACCCACCACACCAGCGGATGAAACCAGAACAGCGCCTCCACCACCATGTGAATCGCCGCAGCCAGATTGTCGCGCCGCCGAACATGACAGAGCTCATGCGCAAGAATGGCGTCCAGTTGCGGCTCCGTGAGCTGGCCGGCAACCCCGTCGGGCATCAACAGGACAGGCCGCCGAATGCCGAAGACCCCGGGTTCGATGAAAGCCGGAGAGCACATGACCTGAATCCCGTCCAGCAGACGCAAGGGTGTTGCCGTGAGCAGCGCGCCCTGGATCTGCCGCCATCGCCTCCACCAGGACGAGACCACGATCGCAAAGCCGATCGCCCAGATGGCATAACAGACCGTGGGAAGCGCGTTTGCGGCAGGCGCGGTTGGTGCGGGCGCCGTGGGAAAAACGGGGACCAGGACGGACTGGGCGATCTGCTCGATGGCGGGAGAAACGATCGATAGTGCGGCCTTCGGCGCGGTGTGCGGCGCAAAATGACTGCCCGCTGCTACGAGGAGAGAAAAGGGAATGTAGAACTTGATCGACGCGGTGAGCCACAGACAGTACCGGATCTGCGCCCGATTTCGTCTCAAGGCCAGCGCGAGAAGACCCGCCATTGCCGCAAACAGAGTGGATTGAAAGAGGTGATTCGCCAAAGGCTGTAACTGGCCGGGGATCATTGAGACTTCTCCTTCTTCGACAGATTTCGCAACGCCCTGCGAGCCTCCCGCACCTCCTCGGGCGTGAGCCTTCCCGATTCGATCAGGTGCGTTACGATGGGCAGTCGTTTACCGCCGAACAGGGCCACCAGGTCGTCGATCAGGCGGTGCTGCGCCGAACTGCGCGACACAATCGCCTCGAACACATGCGCATTGCCGACCGGGGCGATGCGGCGTATGGCCTTTTTCGCTTCCAGCCGATAAACAACGGTCTGCACAGTCGTATAGGCGAGCCTTTCCTTCTCGGGGAACGCTTCGAGCAGTTCGCGAACGGAAGACGGGCCCCGGGTCCAGAGCGTGTCCATGATCCGGAGCTCCAATCTGCTTAGTTTTGGCAAAGGCATCGCAATTTCGTGCTACTACATCATGCTGTAGATTCACGCTACTACATCGTGCTGCAGGTCGCAACGGGTTTTTTTAAAGACGAGGGACTTTCAAAAGGCTATGTCCCGATTTGCAGCACGTCACGCACACCAGACCGGCATACCATGGGCTGGCAATCGATTCGGCGTCAGCGACGGACTAGAGAAGCGCAAGGGGCGCCCAAAAGTGGAGGAACCCGCCCGTCCAACCGTGATCCGGGGGCCATAACTTGCGCGTGTTCCTCAAACCTGTTGAGTCATCTCATGATGCGGGCATTCATCGGTCACGCTCCTGGCGACTGCCTCCTCGATCGCCGCCGGTTTGGGCGCTCGAACAGTTCTGCCGCAGGCCCAACGTGGAATGGGCGTTTGGTCCAAATACACCATTTTGGTGCATAATAGTGTCATGAAGATGGCCGAGAAAGCCGTACGCCAGAGCGTCAGTCTGCCCGTCAGGCTGGCGAAGCAGGTGGGTAGCATGGCCAGAAGTCGAAAGCTGAGCAAGAATCGCATGTTGGTGGAACTGATCGAGAACGGCATCGACGCAGAGAAGCGAAAACAGCAGCAGTTCTTCGCGTTGGCTGAGCGTTTCCGAAACGAGCAGGATCCGGAAGCGGCCGACCGCCTGGGCGATGAACTTGGCCGAATGGTCTTCGGCGGCTAGTGCCGCAACTGGGGCGCTGGGACAACCCTGCCCAGGGGAGCGCGGCAACATCTGATCGAGCGGATGCGTGACCGCGAGCTTAGCGTCCCGGTTCCGAACCAACTTCGAGAGTGGGTCGAGACGCGGCCTGATGTGCCCGAAGGCGACTGGTACAAGAATTTCGGCTCTTTCAAAATCTGCGGCAGCGGTTCGTACCCGAAAGCGTTCCTGCTCCGAGGGCAAGTCGGCAAGCGGCGAGGCACTCTGATCGGCATCGCCCGGTTTTCGTCCCGTCGCCTTCCAGATGAAGTTAACAGCCGTTATCGCTGGGCGAGATCGCTCACTCGTGACGAAGCGCGATCAGCGGGTCGGATGACGATGCGCGCCACCCTGGAATGAGACAGGCCGCCGCAGCGGCGGCGCTGAGAAGGAGGATCGCCCCGAGCGTAATGAAAGGAGCGCTCGAAACGGTATGCGGCCATATCGCGATCAGTCTGGTCAGTGCGGAACTGATTGCGAGTCCGGCAACGATTCCGACGGTAAAACTGGCAGCGGTCGATTTGAGCGCCAGGACGAGGACGTAAGTGCACTGTCCACCGAGTGCGATTCGGATGCCGAAATCCCTGGCACGACTTGCCGCCGCGTGGCTTACAACGCTATAAAGGCCGAGCACGGAAAGTGCGAGGGCGAGCACCGAAAAGCCGTCGAACAGAAACATAAGCAGGCGCTCGCTGCCCCATTCCGGCCGGGCGGCAAGCCATTGCCGGAGATCGAAAGTATCACTCACAAGTGGCTGGCCGGGGTCGATCCGGTGAATGGCGCTGTCCACCGCCTTCAGCATCGGCAATGGTTCGCCGTGAGTGCGCACAAGGATTTGAGTGAACGTGCTCAGCTGCATGGTGTACGGCACATAGACGGCCGGTCTGACCGGGTTTCGAAGCCCATCGTTCCGGGCGTTCGCGACGATGCCGACAACCTGCAGCCAGTGGTCACTTGCGGTCGCGGAGGGCGCCAGAGGCAATGAGGATTTCAATTGCGGGATGCGAATCTGTTGGCCGAGGGCGCTCCCCGCAGGCCAGTATCGGCGCGCCATCGTCTCGTTCAGGATGGCAATCGGGGCGCCGCCGCGGCTCTCGGCCGGAGTCCACGACCGCCCGGCGACGAGCGGAATACGGAGCACGTCGAAGTAATTCGAATCGACAAGGTTGACGTTCGCGATTTGGTTATCGAGAGAGGCATGGCTGAAGACCTGAAATGCCAGGGGCCAGCCGTTGGCAGGGGGCGTCCCATTGGTCGAGATCGCTACACCGGCAATGCCGGGCAGGTTCGCTATTCCGTCGCGAAGTTGCTCGAAATATCGAGAGCGTTCCTCCCATCCCCGGTGTGCGTTTGGGAGGAGGTTAATACGCACAGACATTACATTGCCTGGGTTGTAACCGAGGCTGGTGTGTATGAGTTGCAGAAATGACGCCGTCGCCTGACCGGATGCGGTCAGCAGCACTACAGTAAGTGCGACCTGCGCCGCAATGAGAACGCCGAGCGTGTAGTGGCGCTGCGCGGTTCCGGATCCCGTACGCGGGTTCGATTGCATCACCTGCATCACGCCGGACAGTGGGAGTTGCAACGCAGGCAGCAGACCGAAGAACAACGCGGTGAAGACGATCAGGCCGGCGCTGAAAGCGAGCACCTGCACGTTGATATGGATCGGGGCCTCAGGCGGGAATGAGGACTGAGGCAGCCACTTCGCAATCAGCGGGACAGTCGCCGACGCGAGGAGAATTCCGGCCAGCCCGCCGGCGACTGAAAGTGCGAGCGACTCCGTCAGAAGCTGGCGGATCAGCCTGAACCGGCCCGCGCCGATTGCCGCCCGCGTCGCGAGTTCGTGCTGACGCACGATTCCACGGGCGACGAGGAGAATCGATACGTTCGCGCAGCCGATCAGAAGCATCAGGGCAACGGCTCCACAAAGAAGTTTCATCGCGTCGCGCAGCCGGATGTCGACCCAGTCGTTCAGGCTCACGACTCGAACCCGGGAACTGGACGGATACCCGGCCGTTCTGTCTTTGGCGAACTGTTCGAAAACAGGCTGCAGTTGCGCGGTCTCGACAGTGGGGGAAACGCCGCGTCTCAGCTTGAGAATGGGGTTGTACTCGATCTGGCCAGTTTCGTTGATGTTGACTGGAAGATAGAGATCCGCGCTCTTCCAGCGGAACGTTTCCGGCATGACGCCGACGATGGTGTAGACATTTCCGGCAAGCCGGATTTGCTGACCGGGGATGTCTGCGCGATGTCCGTACCGCCTTAGCCAGAAGTCGTAACCCAACACCGCAACGGGCGCCGTGGCTTGATGGGGTGGAGCGTCGGAAGCGATCAGAGTGCGGCCGAGAAGAGCCGCGCCGCCGAGTTCGGTCATGCTTCCCGGAGTCAGAGAAACGGCGAGGACGTTCTCGGGAAAATCGCCGCCCTCGGCTACCACATTCGTTGTAAACGACGCCAGGACGCTTTCGATGGAATTCGACTCCTGCAGATATGCGATTTGTTGACCGGTTAAGGCGGGGTAGGACTCCTGACCACTTTGATCGTTCGCCAGAAGATACGTCAGGCGGTCCGCGTCCGGGTATGGCCATGGGTGGAGAAGCACTCCATAAGTGACGCTGAAGACCGCGATGGCGGCGCCGCTCGAAAGCGCGAGGGAAAGCAGGATCATCGCAGTGGATCCGGGCGTGCGCGCGAAGTTTCGCAGCGCGAAGCGGGCATCCTGAACCAGGCGCTCCATCCAGACGAAACCCCAGACGGCGCGAGCGTCTTCTTTTATCTGGCTCAGGTTGCCGAGTTCGCCACGCGCAGACTCGGCTGCACGCTCAGGTTCTTCACCGCTCCTGATGCGGTCCTGAGCAGCGAGCCAGAGGTGGGATTGAATCTCTTCGTCGAGATCGCGTTCGCGCTCGCGGCGGCCAAAAGTCACGGTTCGCTCCCGTTCGCCACAGATGGCTGTAGACATTCTACATCCAGAGGCGTGAAAGCGAAGAGAAAAAGCTGAGGCGACGCTGCGAAGCCGGCATGCTCGCCCGACAAGTGCATGCCGGGTCGATCAGGAATGCCCTAAACGTCATTTGCCCTTTTGGCGAATTCCGGCGCAAACGCGGGACGGCCTCAGTCACGCGTCGGGCCGTGTCAGACAGACTCATCGCGTCTTGTGCGATCTGACAGGATGGCTAGTTCTTCGAAGGCCTTTCTGCCCGGTCTATCACCAACACGTCGAGACGAGCTTTGATTGGGACCAGACGCAGCCCGAGCTGTTCCTGCAAGGCAGTGAAAATGGAGGGACCGTTTGCTTCGCCGGCTGGCGCAAGATCGGGTGGGGGGCCGGGTTGTCCCGGAATAGCACCGTTTTCGCCTGGATCGGGCAGCCAGTCGAGTGCAAAATCATATTCGCCGCCGAGGTGAGACTGATCGAGAACCGGGCGGCCCAGTTGGCGTGTGAGCTGAGACGCCAATTGGGTCAGGCGAACCTTTTTGAAGGTCATGTGTCCCGGTCCGATCCGGAGATCTGGTCCGGGCTCACCCTTATTCGCGTTCAGCTTCGGACCGTTCTTCGCAACCACCAGCGCATACGCAGGCACGAGTTTTTTCCGCTCGGAATGCGCCCTGAGTTGGAATCGATCGGCGAGCAAGGCGCGCATCATGCGCATTTGCTGCTCAGCGGACAGCCTGCCGGTCACGCCCTCCGCCTTCGCCTCGATGTTCCATCGATCTCTGCCGAGCCATTTCGGACCACCCATAATTTGGGCGTCCTGCACATCATACGCGTACCGCATGAGAAGCCTCAACGTTATGCCGGTCGCCGAGAAGCGGCCTCCGGCGTTATCGCCGACATAGACGCGATAATCACCATCCCTGTTCGGCTTGATAGCTGCAATATCGAATTGCAGACTGTCTGAGGGTTTTGATTGGGGCTGGGCGAGCAAAGGCGCAGTCCAAAGCCCGGTGCCGCCGCAAGCAATAATGACGCAAAGCGAGCAAATGAAAGGTGCTTTTGAATGTACCAATGTCGTTGAGTGCCAGAGGCGATTACTCAACCGGCCGCCATTTTCGACGGGAATCACGATTAGTTCTCGGAAGGCCGCTCTATATGGTCGATCACAAGAACCTCAACAGGACCCTTCGTTGATTCGAGCTTCAGTCCCAGTTGTTCCTGAACTGCGCTGAAGATCGATACGCCTTCAGTCGGATTGGCTGGCGAAGTATCTGCCACGAAGCCCGGAGTGCTTTGGTCGACCGCGAATTCCACTTCGAAATCAAACATTCCCTTGATCCCGGTCCTGTCGATAACCGGGCGACCCACTACGACGCTCAGTAAGCCCGCGAACTGCGCAAGAGTCTCCGCGGGCATGTGCAGCGTTCTCAGCCCCGGTCCTTTGCTTCGAATATTGTACTGACAATAATGCGTCTGCCCCGTCGCCTCGGGCGCGGGGGTCTGGGCATAGTCGACGGGAACGCATTCTCCTTCCCGGAATGGCTGCAGCCTGGCCCCGCGTTTGGCCACGGTTAAGGCAAACACGGAGCCCTCGTTGGTCTGGCGATGCACTTTCAACTGGAATCGATCTTCCAGAAGCACCTGCAGCATCGGCCCGTTCATCAGCGCCCGGTTCTCGTGACCCTCAGCCTTCGCGTTGACGCTGTAACGATCCGAATTGATCCAGGATGGGCCTCCTTCTAAAGGTGGCGGCAGAGAGACATTCGTATGGCCATCTGCGTACCTGCCGTAAGCTCCCAGAATCAGGCCTGCTGCAGTCGCGCAGTTCAGGTCGAGCCTTCCCGGAGACGGGCTCGTCACCGCACCATAGATGTTGTCGGTGGCGCCGCAGTTGGCGCCCCGCCTGATCGATGCTACTTCGAACTGCGGTCTGGCCGCCGCTTGAGAGCGAAGAGCAGGCTGAGCCCGAAGGAAAGGTGAGTCGATGATGCCCACCGCAAGTGGACCTCCCATAGCCAGGACTCCCGCGCCCGCAAGCATCAGTTTCTTGCCGCCTGTCAGCTTCTGCGCGAGCCGCTCACTCAGGATGCCCTCGATTCTTTTTCTGAGATTCGCGCCGCCGCTCATCCCGGCCACACACTCCAACGGAGCTTCCAGATACAACTCGCAGACCTTGAGGATTGTTTGGGCATATGTTCGGGGTTCGGTCCCTGAGCGCAGCACCTCTTCGTCACAGGACAGCTCTCGTTCCTGAAAGATCCATCTGCCAATCCACCACACCAGCGGATGGAACCAGAACACCGTCTCCACAAACATCTGCAATGCCCCGATCAGGTTGTCTCGATTCCGGACATGGCAAAGTTCATGCGCAACAACGCTCTTCCATTGCTCGGGAGTCAGGCGCTCAAAGATCCCCTCGGGCACTAAAAGAACGGGACGAAATACCCCGAAAACACCCGGCTCCAGGAAAGAGCGAGAAGAGATCGCCTGAATGGGAAGATCAAGCGGCACCGGCGTTCCGGCGCGAAGAGCAGCGCTAATTCGGCGCCGGCGACTCCACCACGAACACGCGAACCCGAAGAACCCGCACGCCCACATTATCCAGAGAATCGCCGGAAGTGGCGCTTGTGCGTGCCGGCGCCGCGCTCATCGCGGGCACTGAATCAGCGGACGCGGCAAAAGGTTGGCTCACATGATCGAGCACTACTGAAAAAGTACTTTGCGACGCCACCAGGGCCGTGCGCCGCTGGACATAGCTTCCTATGGTAATCAGCAACGAAAGCGGAACGAGAAACTTCAACGAAGCAGCGACCCAAATCCAGTGGCGCACTCGTGCGGAGTTTTTCCGCAGCGCCAGAGTCAGCAGACCGGCGGCTCCGGCAAACAAAGTTGATTGCCACAGGTGATTCGCGATCGGCGATAGAGAGGCGGGGATCATTTTGTTTCGCCCCTTCCCTTATGTTCCAGAAGGATCTTCTCGGCGTCCCGCACATCTTCCAGCGTGAATGATCCGGATTCAATCAGGTGCGCGATGATGGGGCGGGTTCGGCCGCCAAACAGCCCCAACAAATCGTTGATCAGCTTGCGCTCCGCCTCTTTCCGTGAAACCGCAGCCTCAAAGATGAATGCATTGCTGATCTTCTTCGCCCGCCGCAGGGCTTTTTTGGTTTCCAGCCGGTAGACCATCGTCTGGACGGTGCTGTACGCGGGGCGCTTCCGCGCCGGGAAAGTCTCGTGGATCTCCCGAATCGAGCATTGCCCCTTCGTCCACAGGGCCTCCATGATCGTAAGCTCCAGTCTGCTCAGTTTCGGGGGAATCATACCGGTGGCTTACGCATGTAGATCACTCTATGACATGTGTAAGTACTCTGACAAGTGTTTTCTACAAGGTCTGTTTTTTAAGGCCGGCCGCCGGCGCGCCATCGGGTGTACACAGTGGCTCGTTGATACCAAACTGTTTTAATGTCAGGTTATCTATTGTCATGAGGCTTTTTGTCTTAGGTCTGCTTTTGATCCTTCCCGGTGCGGCGCAGACGCCAACGTTCGAGGCGGCAACTCTGAAGCTTGCGCCGCCGCCCGTGGAGGACCGCATCATGATCAACCTCGGAAGATGGCAGACCGGACGGTTCACGATGACGAACGTCACCCTTTCGGACATGCTGAAGTTCGCCCATGATCTGGCTTCCGACGATCAACTGGTCACGCCGGAGTGGAATCGTCAGGTGCGGTTCGACGTGGAGGCGACGGCCCCACCGGACACACAAATGCCAGGGCTGCGTCTGATGCTGAGCGCGATGCTCGAAGAGCGACTGAGCCTCAAGCTGCATAGCGAGCAGCGCATGCTCTCCTATCTGGCGCTTCTTAAGGGAAAGTCGGGGCTGAAGATAAAAAGGGCTGAGGAAATTCTCAACCCGAATGTCGGACCGCAGCTGCCGGGACGCATCTCCCATCCGCGGATGTCGATGCAAGGTCTGGCGACGATCCTCTCGCGGTTCGAACGGCAGACGGTGGTGGATCAGACTGGCTTAGCCGGCGTGTACCAGGTGAATCTGGAATGGGAGCCCAACTCGAGCCAGCCCGATCCGAATGGGCCTCTGCCGGATCGTCCCAGTCTGGTGACGGCTCTCAGTGAGCAGTTGGGGCTGAAGCTCGAACCGCGGCGCGGACCGATTGGCGTGCTCGTTGTGGATCGCGCGTCCCGCGTACCACTGGACAACTGAAGACTATCGTTTAAGGCCTCGCGCCGACCTTGAAGCGCGGTGAAGAAGGACGTCAGGGAGGATCGTCCCTGCCAGTAGTTTTCGCTTTACTGCCCTGCCCACGACTGCTAGCGTAATGGCATATGCTAGTGTGATAGCATGTCGGAGAGGTTTTGGGATGAATGAAGACATCGGAGCTCGACTCGGCCGCAGGGAGCGCCAGATCGTGGAGGTTCTCTATCGGCTTGGAAAAGCCGGCGTAGCGGAGGTCCTGGCGGAATTGCCGGACCCGCCCACCTATTCCGCCGTTCGCGGAATGCTGACCCTGCTGGAGGAGAAGGGACACGTCCGCCACAAACGCGACGGGATGCGCTACGTCTACACTCCAGTGATCGCTCCAGCCAAGGCGCGGCAGTCCGCTCTGCGGCAGCTCGTATCCACATTTTTCGAGGGGTCGCCCATAGCTGCCGCGGCTGCACTTCTGGAGATGTCCGGGGAGAAGCTGTCCGCTCAGGAAAGAGATCGCCTGTCGGCGCTGATTGCCCGGCGCGAAAAGGAGGGTCGATGACCACCCCGTTTGAATTTCGTACCGTCTTGTTTGCCGTGTTCTGGAAATCCGGCATCGCACTGGGCGCGGCGCTTTGCATAAACCGGATGCTAAGGAACAGATCGGCGGATCTGCGCCGGCTGGTCTTCTCCACCACCATCGTCGCCATGTTTGTCGCGGCGGCAGTGACGCCCGTGCTGCCACGCTTGACAGCGGTGACACCGCGCTGGTTAGACTTCCAGCGCCCCGCATCTGTGGCTGCGGCCGGGTCATCGCTGAGTTCGCCGCTGGTCGACGATGCCGCGGGACTAACAGCGCCGGTGAGCCGGCCATCGACGCCACAAACTTTATCTCGCCGAATCGACCTCACCGCCTGGCTGATTCCCTTGATCTGGTTCGCCGGCGCGGCGACTCTGCTGACGCGATTTGCCATCAATTTGCGCGGGCTCTACCGGCTGCGAAAGGCCTCGGATGTGGTGACAGACGCCGGGCTACTCGCGAATGTGGCGCGGTTTGGGCGGCGCGTTCGGCTGTGCCGAAACGATGCGATCGGGTCGCCCGTGACCTGGGGAATCGTGCGGCACATCATTCTGGTCCCGGCGGCCTTCGAAGAGTTGCCGGCGGACAGCCGCGATGCGGTGATCCGCCACGAACTGGCGCACATTCAGGCGCACGACTTTTTGATGCGCGGTCTGGCCGAGATCGCACGCGCGTTGATCTGGTTTCAGCCTCTGGTGTGGATCGTGTGGCGGCAATTGCGCGAAGAGCAGGAACTGGCCTGCGATGACTGCGTTCTGGCGGCGGGTGGAAAACCTTCAGCCTACGCGAAATTGTTGCTGGATTGGGATGCTCGCCCCGTAACGGACTCTTTAATTGCGATTGGGATGGCTCATCGGAGTTCTCTGAAGCGGCGGCTGTATGCGCTGCTCGATACGGACCTGCGACGCGACAAAATAGCGGGCACCGGAGTAGCTGGCGCATCGTTCCTCGCGCTGGCAGCCACGCTTCCTCTCGCGGCTGTCAGTTTCGCGCAGGCCGGTCCCGCTAAGCCGGCGCCGGCGCAGGAACAAAGCCAGACCGCAGAAACTCCGGCCAGGGCGCCCGGACCCCAGTCAACTGCGCAATCCGCGGCGCGCCTGCGCTTCGACGTGGTCTCCATCAAGCCCTGTAAGCCGGGTGCGGCAGGCGGCGACGGCTCATCGCCGGGAAGGTTGCACATCGGCTGTGGCATTCTGGCTGGCACCGATAACGTCGGCCTGATTCAGGTCGCATACAACAGATACGCAAGCGGGCAATTGACTTCCGAGAAAATGCTCCCGATCGAGGGCGGCCCGGATTGGATCCATTCGGAGAGATTCGAGATTGGCGCCAAAGCGGAGGGCCAGCCAACCATACAGATGATGCAAGGCCCCATGATGCGAACGATTCTCGAGGACCGGTTCAAGCTACGGATTCATCGCGAGTCGAGGCAGGGACCCGTTTATGAACTCGCCCCTGGCAAAGGCTCCACGAAGTTGAAACCGCTCCAGGAGGGGATTTGCATACCCGTGGTGCTGGGCGGCGCCTTGCCCCTGGTGCCGGCCGGCCGGCACCTTTGCAGCAGGATGGTGTCTCCACGAGGCCGCATTGACATCGAGGGAGGCACCCTTGAGGAGTTGGCCGACCTGCTGGGCATGGTTCTGGATCGACCGGTTATAGACAAGACCGGCATTACGAATAAATTCGCGATACACCTCGCGTTTTCGCCCGAGGATTCCGCGGCGCCTCGACCGGTCACGGCTGAGCCTGGCGCGTCCGCCGCCGTTGGGCCCACAGACGCTCCCGGCATATTTCAAGCCATTCAGGAACAACTCGGCTTACGGCTCGTGCCGGCCAGGGGGCCGGTGGACGAACTGGTGATCGACCATGTCGAAAGGCCTTCCGCAAACTGAGACAACCGGTGGCGCAGAACGAACTGATCTGCCGGGTTCGCGGCCATGGGCGAAAGCGCCACCAAAACAGTCACCGCTGAAGGGACTGAGCGCGGCGCTGTAACAATCTGTCGTGACAACGGTTTCAAACGTACGTACTCTGGCAACACGAGGGCCACAACTACTGTGCCCGATGAGGCCGCTCGGGCCAGAGCGCGGCAAGTCGCCCCGATCAGGAAAAGCGAGCAAGCGACGTCGGCAACGCTTGCGTTGTTGGCGACGGCAGTGGCCGTCAGAATCCCCGTCAAAAGCGATATATTCACCGTACTGTTTAACAAGCCGGCTGCTGCAAAATAGGTTTCTTCTCGAAGACGAAATAGCGATGCTAGAATCTATGCGCGTCAGGAGTCGCTCCCATGAGAAGGCTTTTATCCACTCCGATATCCGTCTTCGCGCTCGCCGCCTTGTCAGGAGGCGCGATCTTCGCCCAGTCCTTCACCGGCACGTGGCAAGGCGCGCTCAAAATCCCGCAGGCGCCCAACGGCGAGCTTCGCATCGTCCTGAAGATCTCCACGACCGCGAACGATAAACTCGCCGGCGAATTCTACAGCATCGACCAGAGCGGCCCGGCCATCCCCACCACCACTCTCACCGCGAGCGGCCCCGCGATCAAAATGACCATCGAGCGCATCAACGCCAGCTACGAAGGTAAATTGAGCCCCGATGGCAAAACCATCTCTGGAACCTTCAACCAGGGCGCGCCCCTGCCTCTCGAGCTCACCCGCGCCACCCCCGAAACCGCATGGGCCATCCCGGAACCGCCTGCGCCGCCCAAAGCGATGGATCCCAAAGCCGACCCCTCTTTCGATGTGGCGACGATCAAGCCGTCCGATCCCAACCGCCCCGGCTGGGGTCTCGGAAGGGATCAGGAGGGCATCTTCCACACGCAAAGCACAACCCTGGCCGATCTGGCCAGGTACGCTTTCACGGCGCACCTGAAACAACTTATCGGTCTTCCTGCGTGGGCCGAGACCGATAAGTTCGACGTGCTGGGAAAACCTGACAGGCCCGGTTTTTCGAGCACGGAGCAGATGCGCACGATGGTACGCAAACTTCTGATCGAGCGCTTCTCACTCGCATACCACAAGGAGAAGAAACAAATCCCGGTATACGCTCTCACCGTGGCGAAAGCCGGACCGAAGATCAGGCAGGAAACCGAGTCTCTGCCCGGTCCCGCTTTCGGCGGACCGCCTCAGCGCGGATTTCAGGGCCGCAGCGCCACCATGGCCGAGTTTGCCAGCATCCTGCAGTCCCAGTTCATGGACCTCCCCGTGGTCGATCAGACCGGCCTCGGCGACACCCGCTACACCTTCATCCTCAAGTTCACGCCCGATTCCACCATGCGTGGTTTCGGCGGAACTTACGCCACTCAGTCGCCTCCCCTCTCCCCCGACGACGCCCCGCCCGACCTCTTCAGCGCCATGGAGCAGCAACTCGGCCTCCGCCTGCAGAAGGCGAAAGCTCCCGTTGACGTGATCGTCATCGACAAAATCGAAAAGCCCTCTGCGAATTAGGCGCGGGCCGCGCACGCATGCGGAACGATGCCGGCCGCATCGGTTTTCCTGTGAGTCAGCACGCCACTTCAACAATGAAGAATTCATGCCGGCTTCTTCGATGAGGCGCACGGCAACCGCCCCTGCTCGTTTCAAGACCACAAAATGGCAACGCAGTGTAACCAAACGCCAATGCCGTACGGCACGATATACTGACGTCAGAATTTACCGCGTGGAGCTTTCTTTCATGAAATTACGGATCGCGGCGCTCACCATCCTTACTGCCGTTGCCGCACTCGCCCATCATTCATTCGAAGCTGAATTCGATCTGAAAAAGACCGTCGTTCTCACAGGAACCGTCACGAAGGTCGACTGGATGAACCCTCATATCTACATTCATCTCGATGCAAAGGACGAGAACGGCAAGGTGGGTTCCTGGGATTGCGAAGGCGGTAATCCCAGCTCTCTCATGCGGCTCGGGTGGAAACGAGACACGCTGAAGGCAGGCGATCAGATCGTGATCGAAGGTTACCGCGCCAAGGACGGCACCAACACCTGCAACGGCAAGTCGGTGAAACTCGCGGACGGGACGAAGCTGTTCGCCGGCTCCTCTGCGGACAGAAAAGAATAAGGTTTCCCTTCGATGACGAGAACCGCAATTTACTCCGTTCTGGTGATCGCAGCGGCCGGAGCCGTGTTTTCCATCGCCGCCTGGGCTCAATCGGGCGCGGGAAGAGCAATGGCGCCCAAGGGCAAGCCGGCCCCCGCACCGCCGATGGGAAAATCGATTTCTCCGGCGTGTACTCGCCGCCCGGCCGGGCTCCTGGCGATCCGCCGAGCAAATCGGGCGAGGGCTATTCACACAACATCGCGCGGGACATGGATCCTGACGACGTCCCGATGCAGCCATGGGCCAAAGCGCTGTTTCACAAGCGGTTCGTCGAAGACGTGAGTAAAGACGATCCGGAAGGATTCTGTCTGCCCATGGGAACGCCGCGTATGGCGCCCTATCCCTGGCAGATCGTTCAGACCGACAAACTCATGCTGATGCTGTACGAGGGCAACGTTCACGGGTACCGGCAGATATTCCTCGACGGAAGACCGCATGATCCAACGGTGAAGGAAACCTACTGGGGCGATTCGATCGGCCACTGGGAAGGCGACACACTCGTGATCGATACCGTTGGGCTCGGCTTCGGAGACGGTCGCAATAACCATTCCTGGCTTGACGCCGATGGACATCCGCGCACCAGTAAACTGCACATCACCGAGCGTTTAACCCGGCCGGAGCTGGGACGTATCGTCGATGAGATCACGATCGACGATCCCGGCGCCTATACGCGTCCGTGGAAGGTAGTTGAAAAGTCCGCGCTCGCGCCGAATTGGGAAATTCAGGAAACCGTTTGCAATGAGAATCAGGATGCAAACGGACAGAACCAGGATGCCCGCCACCTGACGGCATTGCCGCACGGCATCGGTCTTGAGGACCAAAAAAAGTAATTTTTCCGAGCCGCGACCAGCAGGGAGTCACCATGGCCCTGCGGACCGCCAAAGCGAAGGAAGACGCTGCGCGCCCGTCGTGGGGTCAGCGCTTCGGCGCTGCCGCCGAGCTTCCGCTCGGCGCGGACCGTTACGTGAGTGCCGGTAGCGCCGGCGATCTCGTCGCCGGTGTTCCTACGAACCGCGTCTGCAACGGAGTCCCCATGGCCCTGCGGGCCACCAAAATGAATGAAGACGCTGGAGCGGGATACCACGAAACCGGTAGCACGGGCGATCTTCCGTCGCCGGTGTTCTTCAGCCATCCGAACCGCGTCTTCAGGGGAGCGTCTGCGCTAGCCTATTTATCCACCGGGCTCTTATAGCAATACCGTTCCTTGATTTCTTTGTTCGGAAGGAGCTTGTAGCTTCCTTCCATGGTGAAAGGCTTCGCGTAATCGCCGGGGTCTTCCACCGTCACTTCCCGTAGCAGAGTATTGGTATCCGGACGCCTGTAGCGCTCGATAACGTGTAATTTGTCTGTATGGGGGTGACCGGCCGCATCAAGCCATGTTCGGTCGTTAAAGCCCACGGTGTCGACCACGAGAGTATCGCCATCCCAACGGCCGATCGAGTCTCCATACCAGGTGGGATTCACGTCCTCGGGATGCTTCCGGCCATTCAGATAGACGATACGGAAAGTGTGGATATCCCCTTCGTCGAGAATGATAATCTCGTTTTTCGTCTGCACGAACTTCTGCGGATAAGGCGAAAGGCGCGGTACGCCCATCGGGAGACATTTGTTCGCGGGGTCGTCCGCTTTTCCGCGAGACTTCATAGCCTTCTCTGCGTTGGGCAGCATGGAAATCTTCTCGCCAGGTTTCAGTGCTTTTGTGAAGTCGCCCGAATACTTCCCATCTGGCGCCCATACCCCCGTGAGATCGGGATGCCCATCTTTGCCGCGCGGCACGCTCTGACAGACCAGAGCACCAGCCGTACAAATGAGAAGAAAACCCACTGCCAGGAAACGCATGCGGCTATTCTATATAACGCCCCGCGAGGGCGACTGCGACCGGTTCAATTTGGATACCTCGGTTCGCAGCCCGGCTATCAAGCTCGCGAGGCCGCTGCGTCGTCGGTGGGAACACGGATCAATTTGGCGAAGGCCTCTCTATCCTGTCGATCACCATCACATCGACAAGCGCTTTGGTTGGTTGAAGCTTTAGCCCGAGCTGCTGCTCGAAGGCAGTGAAGATATCGGGTGGTGCATCAGGATCGGCAGCGTTGGGCGGCGGGACCCCTCCGAAGGCGGCCATCTGGCCCGCATCCGGCGTCCACCTCAACAGGAAGTCATATCTTCCTGTCAGGCCTGTTCGGTCCACAACAGGCCGGTCCAGTATGTTGCTCTGCAGGCCGTTCGCGACCCCATTGAGGCCGGTGTTGCGGCCAAAAAGGGAGATCACACCCGGCGCTCTTCCGAAACCGATGCCGGGAAAGGCCTTGGGATCATCGTGGCTGACGGTGATCCTGGGGCCGCCCTTTGCCACCACCATCGCGTACACCGGCAGTTCTTTCTTTTCGATGTGAAACCGGAGCTGAAAGCGATCTACAAGCAGTCCCTGGAACATCTGCTTCATCTGATCCCTGCTGGGCTGGCCGGAAATGTCGGGCTTGCCTTCGACGTCGTACCGTTCGGAATCAAGCCATGCCGGTCCGCGGGTAATTTGATGGGCATGAACGTTGTAGCCCAGCTTGATCATCCAGTTCACGGTTTCGTTGAGAGCGCCGACCTCCTGACCCCGGATAAAGTATCCCCCCGCGGCGCGTCAGGACGGGCTGGCTTGACCGTGACGACAGCAAATTCCGGCTTCGCGGCGGTGGGCATCCTGGCCGGCGGAGGCGGTGGTTCGGGAATGGCCCACGCTGTGTCGGGAGTAGCGCGAACCAGATTCAGCGGAAATGTGTTCGCGCCCTGCGTGACCTTGCCTTCGATCGTGTTGCCGTCACTGCCCAGGGTTCCTGCAAAATCGGCATTCTCAGCCGCAATGGATATTCTGAGTTCTGAGCCTTTAAGTGTCACGCTGGTTGCACTAAGCGGCACCGGGTCCTGGTCGATGCTGTAGACCAGGGCTTTGAGCGCACCACTTTCGTCCTTCGAAATCTTGAATACGTTCCGCCATCCTCCATTTGGCGCTTGACCCACCAGCATCTTGCCCTGCCATGTACCGGTTATGTCCTGTCCCGAGGTGGGGATCTGGGCCCGCAATTCAGACGCGTGCGTGATACCAAGAATCACGGGAGTGGCGACCGCAGCGACCCCGGCCAGCACGAGTCCGGCCTTCTTCGAGAGATTCAGGTTCAGCCTGGGCCGGTCCGTCATAATCGCCTCGACTCTTTTCTTCAGGTCCGATCCCGTCACACCCGATGCGCACTCGAGCGGCAATTGCAGGTAGTGTTCGCAGACCTTCAGAATTCCTTCCGCGTAGGCTTCCGCGGGATTCCCCTTGCGCAGCACCTCTTCGTCGCAAGCCCGCTCGCGTTCGTCAATCAGGCGGCATCCAATCCACCAGACCAGAGGATGAAACCAGAACACGGCCTCGACAATCATGTGCAACACCGCCCACAAATTGTCGCGGCGGCGAACGTGGCACAACTCGTGGGCAAGAACTGCCCGGAGTTCCGCCGGCGTGAGGCGATCCCGAATGCCGGCGGGCAGCAGCAACACCGGGCGGAATACCCCGAATACTCCGGGCTCAAAGATCGATGGCGAAGAGAGCACGGGAACGCCGATCGCGAGCGGGACAGGCGATCCGGCGCGGGCGATAATCCGCATTCGCCGCCATCGCATGCACCACGAGAAAACAAAAGCGCCGCAGCCGATCATCCACAATGCAACGAGGATCGACGCAACAGGAATCGGCGGTTTCGACGCCTGCGGCATGGCCACAGATACTGGTGGAAGCTCGGCCACAAAAGGCTCGTTCATCTGCTCGACGATAACCGGCACGCGCGCGGGCGCGGGCATGACCACCGAATGCCGTCCCACCACCCCGCCGGCCAGCATCAGCAGCGAGAACGGGACCAGAAACTTAGCAGACGCCGCCAGCCACAGACAGTAGCGCGCATGCGCCCGGTTGTTCTTCAGGAACAGAGTCAGGACGGCAGCGGCTCCGGCAAACAATGTGGATTGCCACAGGTGATTTGCGATGGGCAGCAAGTCGTTCGGAATCATTTCAGCTTCTCCTGATTCGTCGCCTTACGCAGCGCGGCGCGGGCCTCCCGCAGTTCCTCCGGGCTCAGTTTCCCCGACTCGATCAGGTGGGTAACAATCGGCAATCGCCTGCCGCCGAACAGAGCCACCAGGTCGTCGATCAGTCGGTGCCGCGCGGATTCCCGTGAAATCACCGCCTCAAACACGTGCGCGTTGCCGAACTTGCTCGTGCGGCACACGGCCTTCTTTTCTTCGAGCCGGTAGACAACCGTCTGAACGGTTGTGTAGGCCAGCCGGTCGTTGCCGGGGAGTGCCTCCAGTAACTCACGAATGGAGCAAGGCCCTTTGCTCCAGAGCGCGTCCATAACTTGCAGTTCCAATCTGGTGAGCTTCGGCGGGGACATGGCAAAATCAATTTACTACACGATGCGGTAGATTGCAAACTGTTTCGCAATGTTATTGCCAAACGACATCGGGATTTATTCTTGCCGGGAGTGCGGCGCCAAGTCGAGGCGAACTTCAGATTCAGCCCCACGCAGCTTGCTGAACCCGTTAAGGCCTTTCCGGATCGTTGTAGATTCGTGACGGCGCCGCCACGCAGTAAAGAGACAGCGCCGACCCTTAATTAATTAGTTGACAGGCGCGCAAGGGTGGCTTAGGATGAGTCTTAATTCGTTAGTTGAGAGCGCCCTTTTGGCTCGAAAAAGTCACCTGACCGAATCCGAACTCCGTCTCATGGAGATGATCTGACGGCAAGACACCGCAACTGTCGCCGAGGTCGCCGGCGCACTGCCGAAATCCCGGCGCCCGGCGACGCGGAGTTGAAGCGCGTCCGGAGGCTGTTGCCGGCCGGAGGCTGTTAAAAGAGAAGCCCGAATGGACACAGTTGCAGCAGTCCTGATCGCTTTGATGAACAGCCTCTGGGAGGCGGCGCTCCTCGCGGCACTGTTGTGGCTGGCGTTGCGATTTGCATCGCGGATGAATGCCGCGACGCGCTTTGCGATCTGGTGGGCGGCGCTGGGCATCGTCGTGATTCTGCCCGCCGCTCCGCGCATGATCGCCAAAGCGCGGCAATGGTCCGAGCCGGCGATCCTCCGGTCGACCCGCCCGAGTTATGCCTCATCTCCGGCGCAGGTTCCCATAATGGAGATCCCCCCGCTGATCACTGTGGAACCACGCCGGAGATTCCCGTGGCCTCTGTGGATTGCGGCGGCGTGGGGGCTGACGTTCCTGTACCGTTCTGCGCAGCTCCTGCGAAGCTATCTCTACTTACGCTGCCTGAAGCGCCAGGCATCTGTTTCGGGCGAATCCCTCCCTCCGACAGGCAGACGCGCGCGCCTGATGATTTCTTCCGATCTCGATTCCCCAATCGCGGTCGGATTCCTCCGCCCCGCTGTGATTCTCCCGGCTTCTCTTCCGGCCGCGCTTTCAAGAAAGGAGATCGACCACGTGCTGCTGCACGAAGCGGCTCATTTGGCACGCTGGGACGACTGGACCAGGCTCCTCGCGCGCGTACTGGGCGCGGTGCTGGCGCTGCATCCCGTTGCACTCTGGATTCTGCGGCGTATCGAGACCGAACGCGAAGTCGCCTGCGACGATTGGGTGGTCGCTCGCACGCGCTGCGCCCGCCCCTACGCGGAGAGCCTTATGCGGATATACGAGCTGCGCTCCACGCAGCGTCAGGCCCCGCGGCGGGAGTTGCTGGCATCGGGAATCTTTGGCAGCGGGTCCCGCTTAGGCAAAAGAATCGAAACACTTCTTCGCCGGGGACGTGACTTCGCTCCGCGTGTGTCGGCTCGAAGCGTCGCTGCCGGTATCGCTGGCCTGCTGACTCTCGGCGTCATCGCATCGTTGTTTCCGGACTGGATCGCGTTCGCGCAGACGCCCAGGCCCGCGTTTGACGTCGCTTCGATAAAACAACACACCGGGCAAGCGAATGGCGTCACATTCGAAGACCTGGAGGGTGGACGATTAAACGTGGTGAACAACCCGATCTCCAACGTGATCCGCAACGCATACGGGATCGCGTTCTATCAGCTGATCGGCGCTCCCGACTGGATCGATTCAGACCGCTACGACATCGAAGCTAAAGGCCCCGCGACCGCCGGACACAAGGAGATGATGCTCATGATCCAAACGCTTCTAGCGGACCGCTTCGCGATGCGGGCTCATTTCGAAACGCGTGAGATGCCCGCATACATTCTCACCGTGGCGAAGGGAGGCCCCAAACTACGCCTCACCGGCTCGGAGGATTGCGTTCCGTTTGACAGTACGAAACCCAAACCGGAAGCGGTGCCGAATGTCTGCGGCAACAATCTTGTCTCTCGGAACAACGGTTGGAACGCGACCCATATCAGTATGCGGGGTGTTACCGGCGTACTGTCTGCTGTGATGGGTCGGCCGGTCCTTGACCAAACCGCTGTCAAAGGAACGTTTGATGTGCGCCTGAAATGGTCCGATGACCTGACGCTTCAGGACAGCCCACCCGATGCGCCGCCGTCGATTTATGTCGCCCTGCGCGAATCGCTCGGTCTGGAGCTGAAGTCGGACCGTGGTCCTGTCGAAGTCCTGGTCATCGATCACATCGAGCGGCCAACCGGGAACTGACGATGCCTGACGGATGCCATCGCCCAATGAAAACTGTTGACGCGGAGTAAAACATACTGCCATAGTAGATGCAAATGATCCATCCGAAGCTGACATCGCTGGAACTCCGCATCATGGAGGCCATGTGGAATCAGGGCCGGCTCTCCATTCGCGAAATCCAGGAAACCTTTCCGGCCGCGGACCGGCCAGCCTATACGACAATCCAGACGATCGTCTACCGGCTCGAGGAGAAGGGAACCGTGCGGCGAGTCAGGAAAATCGGTAACGCGCACATCTTCGAGGCAGTGGTCTCCCGGCAAGCCGCAAGGGGCCGCCTGATTGACGACCTCCTGAGCCTCTTTGGCGGCCGTACGCAGCCGGTCATGGCTCATCTTGTGGAATCGGGGAAACTGACGCTCGACGACATCCGCGAGACGGAGAAGCTCATCAAAGATCTCGCACGCAAGAAATGAAGAAATAGAGACGGAAACAGGAGGCAACGCATGAGCGACCTGACAAACCATCTCTGGCAGTCCACAATCTTTGCCGTAGCGGTTGCGCTGGCAACGATGGCGCTGCGACGCAATTCGGCGCGACTGCGATATTGGCTCTGGCTCGCGGCCTCCCTCAAGTTCCTGATTCCCGTTTCACTCCTCGTCTCGATGGGTAGCCGGGTGGTGATGCCACCCGACGCGCCGGAGCTCCCCGCTCTCACTGTGCTGCGGGTCTCGACATACTTCGCTCCGGCGCCGGTTTTCTCTAACGCGACGCCCGTTTTGGAGCGGTCGCACTGGCACGCCGTGCTTGCGGCGATCTGGCTCGCTGGATCGGTCATACTCCTCCTCCGCTGGTTTCGGCGATGGCGCCGGATTCACAAACTGGTTCGCGGCGCGACGCTGTTGCCGATCCGGGCGCCGCTCCCCGTCCTCTCTTCGTCGGCGATGATTGAGCCAGGAATATTCGGCATCTTCCATCCGGTCCTTCTGCTCCCGGAAGGAATTACGGAGAAGCTGACGCCGCAACAATTCGAAGCCGTCCTCGCCCATGAACTTTGTCATGCGCGGTATCGCGATAACCTTACCGCCGCTCTCCACATGTGCGTCGAAAGCATCTTCTGGTTTCATCCCCTGGTTTGGTCGATCGGCGCGAAGCTGCTTGAGGAAAGGGAGCGGGATTGCGATGAAAGCGTCCTGAAGCAAGGCAGCAAGGCGGAAGACTACGCGCAGGGGATCGTCAACGTGTGCAAGTCGTATGTGGAGTCGCCGCTGGTTTGCGCGGCAGGAATTACCGGCGCCAGTCTGAAGAAACGAATTCGCGAAATCATGACCTGTCCCGCTTCGATTCCCGTCAGCTTACTTCGAAAAGTGACGCTGGTCGCTGTGGGTATCGCGGCGGTGACTATTCCGCTGGCCGTCGGGATTGTGCGCGCGCAGAGTCTGCCCCCGGAACCGGCTTATAAGTATGGCGTCGTTTCCATTCACAAATCCGCCCCTGGAGCCACCGGCAGTCAGTGGGAAGCTGGCCCGCAGGGCGGGTTGCGAACAATCAATACGACGACGCTGGAGCTGCTCGAATGGGCGTATCAGATTCCGGATTATCGGCTCAGCGGCGCGCCCGGATGGGTGTCAACGGAACATTACGATGTCACCTTCACGCCCGCGGAGCCTGAGATCGCCGAAGGCCATATTGCTGATGCGACCGAGATGAATCGCCGCAATCGCAATTGGCAGCGGCTGCAGGGAGTGTTACGCGATCGTTTTGGGCTGATCCTGCGGGAGGAGACGCATCAGCTTCCGGTTTACGCCATGGTCCCGGACAAGGGCGGTGCCAGGATCTCTCACGCGGAAACGCAGCGCTCGTCCCTCAACGTGAACGGGCAGGGACATCTGACCGCGACGGGGCAGATGATCGACCGTCTCGCCACCTTTCTTTCAAGCCAGTTGGGCCGGCCTGTGAACAATGAAACAGGACTCGAGGGGTTGTACAGTTTCGAGCTCGAATGGGAACCAGATGTTGGCTCTCGGGCATCGACCCCGGCGGATAATCCAGGCGGCCCCACCGGCGCGTCTCTCGTAACTGCGTTAAAGGAGCAGTTAGGCCTTCGTCTTATCCCGAAGAGAGGCCCCGTGCCCGTGTATGTCGTCGAGAAGATCGAAAAGCCCGGCGAAAACTGAAGAGAACTTTACGGTCACAGATTTCGAAAATAAATTTTGCCCGGTGGATCTCTGAAAACACAGCACTTCTCCACTTACCCATTCCTGCATGTATCGCGACTCCAAAAACGCATGTTAACTTTCAAATCGAAAGAACCTCGTCGCACCCATTTGGCGTACGGGGGCACTAAACCACGCGATTCCTCGAGGCTCCGTGTGGCATAACGTCAAAACAATGGGCCGGTCGCCGCTGCCGGTTACAACGCGGTCTCAGTCTCGTCTGAGATATCAAAACGGCGTTCGCCTGAACGATATCAGGCCATCGTCCGGACGATATCAAATAATCGAGCGCTCCGCATCTTCTCTTGTTTCCTGGTGGCCGATCTGGCAAATCGGTCGCCGGGATCTGGAGACATGTTTCATGCCCGAACTGGGCAGGCATTTCACAAGTGGATTCCCGCAACCACACCACGACTGCCTCACCATCGCAATTTTCCCCCGGAACAAATGAGATCTAAACAGCGTCTCCGTTCTAAGCGTCAAATTTGCAAATTGTTCGGCGCTATCGAAAACAGGCTCGTCATCGTCGAAGGTACTACGTGGTAGCTCATCGACCAGCTCGCGATTTCGCTCTTACTTTCCCGTCGAACACCGGGACGGCGCAAAACCTGCGAAGAGGAGTCACGATGTGGGGCCAGCGCTTCAGCGCTGC
Source organism: Terriglobia bacterium (assembly GCA_963845785.1). Classification (GTDB taxonomy): domain Bacteria; phylum Acidobacteriota; class Terriglobia; order Bryobacterales; family Bryobacteraceae; genus BOG-234. The sequence goes on from CAWJTK010000001.1 coordinate 532,993, forward strand.
CGCCGAGCTTCCGCTCGGCGCGGAGCGTTACGTAAGTGCCGGTAGCGCCGAGTGATCTCATCTCTTATGACTTCCTCGACACCCGTATTTATGCAAACCAACTGTAACCGTTCGCAGCTCGAAGTGTACTGAAGAAGGTGAGGCGCCGATGAGCTTTACGATCTTTTACGCATATCTTAGGTACCCCCTGATCGCCCTGCTTTCGGTGTCTCTACTGGCCGCCGCGGAGTATAAGGGCCAGGTCAAATCCGGAGGCTTGCCCGTTCCCGGCGCCACCATAACCGCGTCCCAGGGAGATAAGCGCTTCGTCGCGGTAAGCGGTCAGGACGGCGCTTACTCAATCCCCGATCTCAGCGATGGCGTCTGGAACGTCGAGGTCGAAATGCTCGGCTTCACGCCTCTCAAACAGGACGTCACCGTCTCCGCGGGAATGCCGGCGGCCGAGTGGGATCTGAAGATGATGTCGCTCGACGAAATGAAAGCCATCGCCGCGCCTGCGCCACCGCCATCGATCTCGTATGTGCCCCCGCCCGGCCAAACCCCAACGAACACCGCGGTCCCGACTCCGCCCCCCGGCAATAAGAAAAAGGCGGCGGCCGCGGCGCCGGCGAATGCGAAAAGCGGTTTTCAACGAACCGACGTGAAGGCTTCCACGGCTCCTCCGCCGTCGAACGCTGCCGAAGCCCCGCCCGCCAGCAGCGCATTCGCGGGTCAGGACGCAGCCGAGCTCAATCAGCGCGCCAACGATGGTTTTCTGGTCAACGGCACGGTGAACAATGGAGCCTCTTCGCCATTCGCCCAGAATGCGGCCTTTGGAAACAACCGGCGCGGCGGAGTCAGCCTCTATCAGTTCATGGTTGGGTTTGTTTTGAATAATTCGGCCACCAATGCCCGCCAGTTTTCGCTCACCGGACAGGACACCCCGAAGCCCAACGTGAACTACATGCAAGGTCTTGCGAGCTTCGCCGGGCCCATCCGGATTCCGCGCCTGTGGAAAAATCCGCCGACGGTTTTCGTCAACTATCAGTGGCTGCGAAATCGCCAGGATAGCACCACGTCCGCGCTGATGCCGCTCGCCGCTCAGCGCAACGGAGACTTTTCTCAGATTCCCGCTCCCATCTACGACCCGAATAACGGCGCGCCCTTTCAGGGAAACATGATTCCCGCCAGCCGGATCAGCGCGCAGGCCCAGGCGCTTCTTTCTTTTTATCCTTTGCCGAACTTTCCGCAGGGTACAAGTTACAACTATCAGATACCTCTGGTGAACCTGACCAACCAGAACAGCCTCCAGTCGCGCTTCAACAAATCGATCACGACTAAGGACCAGTTTTTTGGACAGTTCGGATATCAGTACACTTCCACCGAAAACCCCAACGTGTTCGAGTTTCTGGATAAAGCGCAGACTCAGGGAATCAACGTACTTCTCAATCTGCAGCATCGGTTCACGCCCCGGACTTTCGGTACCTTTGGGGTACAGTACAGCCGTCTTTCGACGCGCATCGATCCATACTTTGCGAATCGCGAAAACGTTTCAGGCAATGCGGGAATCATGGGCAATAATCAGGACGCCATTAACTGGGGACCACCCTCGCTCACATTCTCGAGCGGAATTCAGCCCCTCTCGGACGGCGTGGCCAGTTTCAATCGCAACCAGACCATGGCGTTTTCGGCCAGCACCCTCTGGACTCACGGCCGCCACGAGGTCACTTACGGAGGCGATTTCCGCCGCCAGCAGTTCAACTATCTGACCCAGCAGAACCCGCGCGGCGCCTTCAATTTCACCGGCGCGGCCACCAGCCTGCTGACAGATGGCACACCCGTTCCCGGCACGGGCGCCGGCTTTGCCGACTTTCTGCTCGGCGTGCCCGATACCAGCCAGATCGCATACGGGAACGCCGACAAATATTTCCGCGCAAACATGATGGATGCCTTCGTAACCGACAACTGGCGCGTGGGGCCGGCCCTGACCGTCAGCCTCGGAATCCGCTGGGAATATCAGTCGCCGATCGATGAATTGTACGGCCGCCTTGTGAACCTCGACGTCGCGCAGGGCTTCTCCGCGGTTGCTCCGGTCGTTGCTCAGAATCCCGTTGGCCCGCTGACCAACCAGAAGTATCCGGACTCGCTCATAGATCCCGATAAGCACAACTTCGCGCCGCGTCTCGGAATCGCATGGCGTCCCCTTCCCGCGTCGTCCCTGGTGATTCGCGCGGGCTACGGCGTCTACTACAACACCTCCGTTTTCCAGTCGATCGCCAATCAGATGGCGCAGCAATCGCCGCTCTCGACGAGTCTGAGCATTCAAAACACGCCCGACACTCCGCTGACGCTGGCCAACGGGTTCACCGCTCCCGCCGGAGTAAACACAACGACCTTCGGCATCGACCCGCACTTCAAAATCGGCTACGCTCAGATCTGGTACGCGACGATCCAACGGGATCTGCCCGGTTCACTGGTTATGACGGCAACTTATACCGGCACAAAAGGGACCAGGGGGCAGCAGGAGTTCTATCCGAATACCTACCCGCTTGGCGTGGCGAGCCCCTGCCCTTCCTGCCCCACCAGTTTCATCTACGCGACTTCGAATGGCAATTCCACGCGTGAATCGGGCCAGCTGCAATTGCGCCGCCGCCTGCATAACGGGTTAACCGCGACCCTGCAATATGTCTATTCGAAGTCAATCGACGATTCTTCCCTGGGCGGCAGTCCTGGGGGAGCCGGCGGCGCCGTAGCCAGTAATGCGGGAACCAGCTATGGGGGCGGGTCTCTCGTGGCCCAGGACTGGCTCGATCTCAGCGCCGAGCGTGCGCGATCCAACTTCGATCAGAGACAGCTGCTCACCGTCACCGCGCAATACAGTACCGGCCAGGGCACCTTCGGAGGAACCCTTCTGAACGGCTGGCGCGGCGCGCTCTTCAAAGAGTGGACCGTTACGACGGCGATCAACGCCGGCAGCGGCTTACCGCAGACACCCATCTACGCGACTGCGGTCCCGGGAACCGGGTTTACTGGTATCCGCCCGGACTATACCGGCGCGCCGCTCTACAACGCTCCCCCCGGGCTTACCCTGAACCCGGCGGCGTACGTCGCCCCCCTCGGCACGTGGGGAAACGCGGGACGAAACACCATCACCGGCCCCAATCAATTTACGATGAACGCTTCGCTGGGCAGGACATTCCGCCTGAAGGATCGTTACAGCCTGGATCTCCGGGTGGATGCGACAAACCCCATCAACCATGTCACTTACACAACCTGGAACACCATCATCCTGAGTCCGCAGTTCGGCACGCCGGCCGGCGCGAACCCGATGCGGAGTCTCCAGACCACTTTGCGTTTGAGGTTTTAACTTATGAGGCCGACTTCTATCTTTCTTCTAAGCGTACTGGCTGTTTTGGGTTTGTTTTTTCGAATCAATGCCCAGCAGAACAACCAGGCCGCACAGGAACCCACCATCTTCACCAGCAACACCCAGCTGGTCGTTGAAACGGTCACCGTGAATGACAAGAGCGGCAAGCCGGTCGAAGGCCTTACCCAGAAAGACTTCACGGTCACTGAAGACGGAGCGCCTCAGACCATCAAGTTCTTTGACTTTCAGAAGCTCGACGAGGTGCCCGAGCCCTTGCCGCCGTCCACGGCAGCGCCCAACGTCCTGCAACGTTTCCCTTCCACCCAAATCAGTCCGGAGACGCCCGGCACGACCAAATACCGGGACCACCGTCTGCTCGCCATGTATTTCGATATGTCAGCCTTGCCCCCTTCGGACCAGCTTCGAGCCCTTGACGGCGCCCAAAAGTTCATCCGCACCCAGATGACGTCGGCGGATCTGATGGCGGTTATGCTGTTCCAGGGCGGCGCGGTCAAGGTCCTCCAGGATTTCACGGCCGACCGCGACCGGCTCTTGACCATCATCGAAACCATCGAGGTGGGAGAGGGGCAGGGCTTCGATCAGACTGCAACCGACGACAGCGCGCCCGACACCGGCGCAGCCTTCGGGCAGGACGACAGCGAGTTCAACATATTCAGCACCGACCGCCAGCTTGCGGCTCTCCAGACGGCCGCCACGATGCTCGGCCAGCTGAGTGAAAAGAAATCGCTGCTCTATTTCGCCAGCGGCTTGAACCTGAATGGAACGGATAACCAGGCGCAATTGCACGCAACCGTCAACTCCGCCATTCGCGCCGGCGTGTCTTTCTGGCCGATCGATGCGCGCGGCCTGGTGGCGACGGCGCCGCTCGGAGATGCGTCGAAAGGGTCGCCGGGTGGAGTCGGCATGTATAACGGCACATCGGCGATGGGCTTCGCCTCCCGTTTTCAGCAGTCGCAGGATACGCTTTATGCGCTCGCCTCCGACACCGGCGGCAAAGCCTTTCTGGATAGCAATGATCTATCCGCGGGCATCGTCAAAGCGCAGAAGGCCGTTTCCAGCTATTACATCATCGGCTATTACACGACGAACGAGGCTTTGAATGGCAAATTCCGGCGCATCAAAATCTCTCTCAACAACGGACTCACCGCCAGTCTCGATTTCAGGCAAGGCTACTTCGCGGGCAAGGTATTCGCCAAGTTCACTCTCGCCGACAAAGAACGGCAGCTCGAAGATGCGCTGATGCTGCAGGACCCGATCACCGAGTTGACGATCGCGATGGAAGTGAATTACTTCGAGTTAAACCGCGCCGAATACTTCATACCTGTCGTCGTCAAGATTCCGGGGCGCGAGTTGGCCCTCGCGCGCAAAGGCGGCGCCGAGCGCACGCGCATCGATTTCATCGGTGAAATCAAGGATGATTTCGGCACCACGGTCCAGAACGTCCGGGACAAAGTCGATTACACGATCAGCGACGAAACCGCGGCTCAGCTGGCCAAAAGCCCGATCGAATACCGCACCGGTTTCACGCTGCTGCCGGGTAAGTACACCATGAAGCTTCTCGCACGCGATGCCGAAACCGGCCGCATCGGCACCTTCCTGTCTACCTTCACAATTCCCAATTTGATGAAGGAGGAGAAGCGCATACCGATCAGTTCAGTGGTTCTCGGAAGCCAGATGGTCGACGCGAAGGATGCCTTATACAGCGCGGGCAAGGAAAAGGACCGGGCTAAGACCGAAGCGGTCGACCCGCTGATCGAAAACGGCAAAGAGCTGATCCCCAGCGTCACGCGCGTATTCAACAAAGGCCGCGACCTGTACGTATATCTGCAGGCCTACCAGCGCGCAGCCACCACCACGCAACCTGTGGTGGCTTTCGTGACTTTCTACCGCGGACAGACCAAAGCATTCGAAACCACTCCGATCGCGGTGACCGATGGCCTCGATCCGAAGTCGAAAGCGCTCCCGCTCCGCTTCGATCTCTCGCTCGACAAGCTTCCCGCCGGCGAGTATAACTGTCAGGTCACGGTGCTCGATCCGGGCGCGCAGAAAGCCGCGTTCTGGCAGGCCCCGATCATGCTGGTCCAATAGTGGGGCCAGGGCTGTTACGGCAAAGCCGGTAGCGCCGGCGATCTTGTCGCCGGTCCTCGTCCGAAGCTCTTCAGCACCGCGCCAGAAACGCCGCCCCGTCATTGAGAGCGTCGCGGCCTTCATCCAGCAGCGGCCCGTAAAGGTGCCAGACGTGAAACATCGAGGGCCAGATCTCGAGACGTACTTTGACTCCGGCGGCGCCCGCGCGCGCCGCCAGCCGGTTCGCGTCGTCCAGCAGAATCTCGGAAGATCCGACTTGTATCATCAACGGTGGCAAGCCGGCCAGATTCGCGTATAGCGGAGAAGCGGACGGAGTCTTCGGATCGGTGGCGCCAAGGTAGGCCCCGGCCATGTTCTGCAATTCGGCGATGGCAAGAACGGTGTCCTCCTGAGCTTTCGAAACGATCGATTCTCCCGAGAGCCCAAGGTCGACCCACGGCGATATGACAAAGGCTCCCGCCGGCATCGGCAAGCCTGCATCGCGAGCGGCCGCGAGTGTGGCAATAGTCAGCCCGCCTCCGCAGGAATCTCCGGCGATGGTCAACGATTGCGGCGCGACGCCCTGATCGATGAGCCAGCGGTAAGTAGCGACGGCGTCCTCGAACGCCGCGGGAAATGGGTTCTCGGGACCGAGCCGGTAATCCGGAATCAGAACTCGCGCCTTCAGGCTTGCGGCCAGCCGACTGACGAATAACCGGTACGCCTTCGCGCTGCCGATTGCGTACCCGCCGCCATGCAGATATAAAAGGACCCGCCCTTTAACCGGATCGGCGGGAATACACCAGATCGCCGGTACGTTGCCCGCTCTTTCCTCTTTGAACACCACACCCGGGGCCGGCGGAAATTGCGTCAGCATCTCCTCGAAACCCCGACGGATCTGATCCAGTTCTCCGGCGAATCTCGCTTTATCGGCCGCGAGGACCGGCTGCAGTTGCTCAAGTTGTAGAAGGCTCATGTCCCCAATTACTATACTCAAAGTTCCGTGTTTCATCGTCTGGAGAAGCAAATTCACGCGGCGTTCAGGGACCGCCTGCGCGCGCAATTTGGTGTGGAGTCCGATTTCGCGCTGGAACAACCGCGTCAGCCGTCTTTCGGCGAGATCGCCGTTCCCATCGCGTTTCAGCTCGCGAAAACGCTGAAGCAGCCGCCTAAGAAGATCGCGGCGGAGCTTGTCGCGGCTGTCGGGGAGATCCCCGGCGTGGAGGCGATGGAAGTCGCGGGAAACGGCTACATCAATGTGCGGTTCGATCGCGGGGCCTATGCCGCGGCGCTGCTGACCCCTGGGGACGAGGGCGCCGGCGTTTCGGGTGGCAAGATCATCGTCGAGCACACGAACATCAATCCGAATAAGGCGGCGCATATCGGCCATTTGCGCAACGCCATTCTGGGTGACACGTTCGTCCGCATGCTGCGCGCGCGCGGCAACCATGTGGAAGTGCAGAACTACATCGACAACACCGGCGTGCAGGTGGCGGATGTGGTGGCCGGCTTCCACTTTCTGGAGAAGAAGACTCCCGCCGGCGTCGCACTGCTGATGAACGCGGAGGAGCCGTTCGACTACATTTGCTGGGACCTATACGCGCGGACCTCGCAGCATTACAAGGATCACCCGGAAGCGCTCGCATGGCGCGCGGAAACGCTTCACGGCATCGAGTCGGGCAAGGGTGAACTGGCGGAACTCGCGCATCTGGTAGCTGACACCATCGTGAATGCGCATCTCGCGACGATGCTGCGGCTGAACATTCAATACGATGTGCTGCCGCGAGAGAGCGAGATCCTGCACCTCAAATTCTGGGCCGCGGCGTTCGAGCTGTTAAAGGAGCGAAACGCGATCTACTTCGAGACTGAAGGCAAAAATAACGGCTGCTGGGTTATGCCGTCCTCCGCATTTCGCGGCGAAGACGAGGCTAACGAAGACAGCAAGGTTATCGTGCGCTCGAACGGCACGGTCACTTATGTCGGCAAGGACATCGCCTACCAGCTCTGGAAGTTCGGGCTTCTCGGAAAAGACTTCTTCTACAGGCCGTTGATGCGCTATACGGATGGGCATCAGGTCTGGGTCTCGGTCGACGAACCGCAGCCTGAGCCCTCACCGCACTTTGGCAAAGGCCATACGGTTTACAACGTGATCGACACGCGCCAGTCTTATCTGCAGGACGTCGTGGTCGCGGGATTGAGAGCGCTCGGCTTCGACGATCAGGCCGACCGTTCCATTCACTTCTCCTATGAGATGGTTGCGCTCTCGCCCCGCTGTTGCGCCGATCTCGGCATTCAGCTTTCTGTGGAAGACGCGAAGAAACCGTACGTCGAGGTTTCGGGCCGCAAGGGACTGGGCGTCAAGGCCGACGATCTGATGGACAAGCTGATCGAGTCCGCGCTCTCCGAAGTGGCATCGCGTCATGCCGAAGACAGTGAGCTCGCGCAACGAGCGGTCGCGACCGAAATCGCGATGGGCGCGCTCCGTTACTTTCTGCTGAAGTTCACCCGCACGACGGTCATCGCTTTCGACTTTCAGGAAGCCCTCAGTTTCGAAGGCGAAACGGGACCTTATGTGCAATATGCCGCGGTGCGCGCGCGTAACATTTTCCGCAAGCTCGAAGAGCGCGGAGAGACAAAGCCGGAATTCGCGGCGGAACTGACGCGCGAAGCTCTGGCGCGGCAGCTCGGGGTCGAGGAGGCGTGGCAGATCCTGCTGGCGGCTTCGAAAGCGGATTCGGTCGTTGATCGGGCTGTGGCCGCGGGCGAACCGGCGCACGTGGCGAGGTACGCTTTCCAGCTGGCGCAGACGTTCAACAACTTTTATCATCAGTACCCGGTGCTGGCCGAACCGGACCGCGAGAGAAAGGTGTTTCTGCTGTGGATGACGGAATTTTTCCGTACGCAACTGGAACGCACCCTGGCTATTCTCGGCATCGCGGTTCCGGCCTACATGTAAACATGCTCCTCGCACTCGACGCCGGCAACACAAACATCACGATCGGAATCTTCAAGGACGGCGTTCTCGCCGACCATCGTCGCCTGCGCACCGTGCGCGAGCAGACTTCCGACGAGTGGGGAATTCTGCTGATGAGCCTGCTGCGCTTCGCTTCGCTCGATCCACAGGCGTTGCACGGGATCATCATTTCCTCGGTCGTTCCGCCTCTGAACAGCGCGCTGGCAGAGATGTCCGAACGCTATTTCGGAACCCAGGCGATGTTCGTGACGGCTCACACCGATACGGGTCTTACGATCCTTTATGAGAATCCCACTGAGGTCGGAGCCGACCGTATTGTAAACAGCGTGGCCGCGCTGCATAAGTACGGCGGCCCGTGCGTAATCGTCGACCTCGGGACCGCGATTACTTTCGACGCGATCTCGGCGAAGGCCGAATATCTGGGCGGCATTATTGCGGCGGGCATCGGCATCTCGGCGGAAGCGCTCTTCAGCCGTACCGCGAGGCTGCCGCTGGTCGATTTCCGCAAGCCCGCCAGCGTGATCGGAACGAATACGGTTGCGAGCATGCAGTCCGGCCTGTATTACGGAGCGATCGGGGCGATCGACGGCATGGTGGAGCGACTGATCGAAGAACTCGGGCCCGAAACGCGAGTTATCGCGACAGGCGGACAGGCAAGTCTGATTGCGGGCGGCTCGCGGTTTATCCGCTACGTCGACGAGAACCTCACTCTCGACGGTCTTCGGCTGATCTGGGAACGGACGCGGTGAGCGGCAGCGAGGGTTTCACAAACTACTTCAATTACTTCACCGAAATCGAAGAGCATTTCCAGCGGGTGCGAGGGACCAGTCTCTTCCTGCTGTCGCCGCTCGACTGGGCACTAATCGAATCGTGGAAGAATTCAGGGGTTCCGCTCGAAGCCGTGCTGCGCGGTATCGACTCCGCTTTCGAAAAGTGGCGGGCGAAGAGATCGCGCGTGCAGATGGTGAATTCCATCGCTTATTGCACGCAAGCCGTAATGGCCGAGGCGCAGCGAATGGCGGATGGCGGCCAGCAGCGCCCCCAAAAACCGGCTGCGGAGCCATTTCCCTCGGATGATCTACGCCGCTATATCGAAACGAATGCGGCAGCCGTTCGTGCCGCAGGTCTTCCGGAATACGGGGCGATTGCGGAGTCGCTTGACCAGATTTCCACCCAATTACCCGATATTGGCGGTGATCTGGAGACGCTCGAGCAACGGCTCACTGTCCTGGAACAGAAAATGATCGCCGTTGCGCGCGCCCGGCAATCGGAAGATCAGGGGCTCCAGGCGCGGCAGGATCTTGATTCCTACCTTCGCCCCTGGCGCGGAAAGATGACCGCGCCGCAGATTGCGATGCTGGAGGCGCAATTTCTGGATCGCGCCATGCTGGAATCCGCCGGACTTCCGCGGCTTAGTCTCTTTTATCTCCGTTAAGCACCGCCGAATTCAACTCGTGTAACTGAAAAGCGGATCGACTCGTCATTAACAAGTGGGGAAGCCGAATTCCGCTCCCTGAAAGTTTTCACAAGTGGTACCGCCTCTGCAAATGAGGTCCGGTCCAGCCGCCGGTTGCACTCCTCCGAGCAACCTGACGGTTTTTGGTGAAACGGCAAGCGCTCTCCTCCGGGTGCTTGCCGTATTTTTTTGACCGGGGCCGGATTATCCGCAAGCCGGACGGCGTTTTGCGTTTTGCAGACGCCGCAGTATAGGCTGGTTGTAATGAATGCCGCGAGTGAGAGCAAGTCTCACCCGAGACTGCAACATGCGCTGGCTGGACTTCAGGCGGGAGTAGCGGGCGCCGTCATCATGCTCGTCTGGCTCATGCTCAGTTCTTCCTGGGTACGGCATTCGGCCTGGCTTGTACCGAATCTTCTCTCCACTACGTTTTACGGCAGCGACGCTTATACCGGCCGGTTCACGCATACCTCGTGGGTCGGGCTGGCCCTGATAGTCTTGATCTACGGGTTTCTGGGTGTGGTCTGGGGGCTCGTCTGGCCTGCCGAACGGAAGGCGTGGCGCCGAATCGCCGGAATGCTGTTCGGATTGCTGGCATACTTCCTGCTTTTCGACTTCGTCTGGAAGCACGTCAACCCGCTCGTCACGCTTTACGCCCCAACGAGGCAGCTTCAGGCGGGACATATCCTCTGGGGCCTGACCCTGGCGAGAACTCCCCTGTATTCGCGGCGCATCGCCGCCTCTGCGTTAGAGACGTCTTCGGAAGAGGAGCAGGTTCACGAAGTCAGAACCGGCGAAGTAATCCGGTAAAGAGGCTGATCGCGAAGCAGGGCACTGTGGACGCAACGGGGTTTGCGGCGTTCGAGTACGCAATCGCGGCCCATGCTTCGACCTGTCACGCGCACGCCATCGAGCGACCGGGTGACCCGGTAGGCGGCCTGCGCCCCGGCATGGATGGCCGCGGCCTCGATCGAAAACGGCGTCTCCATAATGAAGTGGAGTCCTCCGTCGGAGCGGATCAGTACCGCGAAGTCGTCATTTTCCGAATCCACTTTTTTCGAGTCCAGGGCAGCACTTGCCGTGTCTAATATCTGGTACGCATTCTCGAAAAAGACGTCCATGTGAATTACTTATCGGCCGCTGCCGGGCGCTTTCCAGCCCTTACGAAAAAAAGCTGGGGCGAAAGCGAGAACAAACCGGTAACTCCCACCGTCTAATAGAGTATTCAAGATTGAGAAGTGAGATATGCCTGTTGATGAACAACTCAGAGTCGCTTACAGAATGGCGTTTGGCGAGTACGCTCGCCAGCTCGATTGTCTGCAGCGCCTCATGGACGGAAATGGAGCGGACCGCGACATAGACGAAGCCCTCTGCGCGGTGGAAGAAGCTCGCCAGGCCCACAACTCGGCTCGCGATCGCCTCGCCCAGGCATTAGCTGCCTCGACGGCTAAACCCTCGACAGAGGAACAGGTACGGCAGACCGCCCGATTTCTGTGGGAACTTGCGGGCCGTCCGCAGGGTACCGCGGAAAATGACTGGCAGCGCGCCGAACAACTGGTTCGGTCCGCCGTTCGCGCCACCGCGCATTGCGCCTGAAAAGACGAACCTAAAGGGCACTTTCCCGCAAGTCGTTTGATAGCATGGAGATGTAATCGCGACTTGTTTCGGAGGTGCCCTTGCGTTCCGTCGTTTTTATTCCCGCCGTCTCAGCCCTGTCGCTGATTGTGTACTCGGTGGCGTTGTACTCGGCGCCCCCACGGGACGGGGTTCAGAAAGAGCCGGACGCGGTTCAGAACGCGCCTTCAGCGTCCGTGCTGCAGCCGGCGGCGGAGCGCGCGCTCCTCGATCAATACTGCGTTACCTGTCATAACCAGAAACTGAAGACCGCGGGTCTGACGCTCGACAACGCGGATGTCGCGCACGTCGGCGATCGCGCCGACACCTGGGAGAAGGTGGTTCGCAAGCTTCATGGCGGAACCATGCCTCCGTTGGGTATGCCGCGTCCAAATCCCGCGACTCTCGACAATTTCGCTTCGTCGCTCGAAACGGCGCTGGACCGCGCTGCGATCTCCCGGCCTGAACCCGGCCGCGCGAGCCTGCACCGGTTGAATCGCGCCGAATACGCGAATGCGATTCGCGACCTGCTCGATTTGAAAGTCGACGTCAGTGCGCTTCTGCCTGCCGACGATGAGAGCAACGGATTCGACAATATCGCCGACGTGCTCAAGGTTTCGCCTTCGCTTCTCGAGCAGTACCTTTCGGCATCCCGCACCGTCAGCAGTCTTGCGGTGGGCGATCGCAGCCTGGGCCCGGTTTCTCAGGTCTATCAGGTGCCGCCGAACCTTGCCCAGGGTGAGCACATTGAAGGCCTGCCGCTGGGGACGCGCGGCGGCATCCTGATTCATCAGAACTTTCCTCTCGACGGCGAGTATGAATTCAGCGCTTATCTGCTGCGGAACATCGTCGGGTATATGACGGGCCTTGAATACCCGCATCAGTTCGAGATCAGCGTGGACGGGGTGCGTGTTTTTCTGGCGGATGTCGGCGGCGAGGCCGACAACAAGATGATGGATACCAACCTCGGCCTTGCGGGCAACACGATCGATGCGCGGCTGAGAGTGCGCGTGCCGGTGAAGGCCGGTCCGCATGACGTTGGCGTGACGTTTGTGGCGAAAGATCATTCCGAGTCCGTCGAGCCGCTGCAGCCGTTTACGCGCAACCTCGACCTGCAGGATATGAACGGCATTCCGCTGATCGATCACGTGCAGATTACCGGGCCATTCGTAGCGACGGGATCGGGCGATACGCCCAGCCGCCGGCGTATCTTCGTGTGCCATCCAGCGAATACGAGCGAAGAATTGCCTTGCGCGAAGAAGATTCTTACGACCCTGGCGCGCCGCGGGTACCGCCGTCCCGTGAACGATTCCGACCTCGAAATCCTCCTCACCTTCTATCAGAAGGGCCGGAACAAGGGCAGCTTCGATACCGGTATCGAGACCGCGCTTCGGCTGATGCTCACCGATCCGAAATTTCTTTATCGCTCGGAACCCGACCCGGCTGTCGTGGCGCCCGATACGATCTACCGGATCAGCGACCTGGAGCTGGCTTCGCGTCTTTCGTTTTTCCTCTGGAGCAGCATTCCCGACGACGAGCTTCTCAACGTGGCAAGCCAGGGCAAGCTGAAAGACGCCGCCGTGCTGCAGCGCGAGGTCCGGCGCATGCTGGCTGACCCCAAAGCCGAAGCGCTGGTTACCAACTTCGCTTCGGAGTGGCTGTTCCTGCGTAATCTGCAGAGCGTGAACCCGGCCGGCGAAGACTTCCCGAATTTCGACGAGAACCTGCGGCGCGCCTTCCTTGAAGAGACGCAATTATTCGTCGGCAGCGTGATGCGGGAAGACCATAATGTGCTCGACCTGCTGAACGCTAATTACACGTTCGTGAATGAGCGGTTGGCGAAGCATTATGGCATCCCGAACGTCTATGGCAGCCAGTTCCGCCGGGTCACGCTCACGAACGACGCGCGCCGAGGATTGCTCGGGCAAGGCAGCATTCTGACCGTGACTTCGTACCCTACGCGAACTTCGCCGGTTCTGCGCGGCAAATGGATTCTCGAGAACGTTCTGGGAACGCCCGCGCCGCCACCACCTCCGAACGTTCCGGCGTTGAAAGAGAACGACGAGGGCGGCAAGGTGACCACGGTGCGCGAGCGACTGGAGGAGCATCGCAAGAATCCGGCATGCGCCACCTGCCATCGGGTGATGGATCCGCTTGGATTCTCACTCGACAATTTCGACGCGGTCGGGCGTTATCGGACCAAAGAAGAGGGTCTGCCAATCGACGCATCGGGACAGCTCGCGGATGGAACGAAGATTAATGGCGTGGTGGATCTGCGGCAGGCGCTGCTGAAGCATCCGGAGCGCTTCGTCGGCACCATGACGGAGAAGCTGATGACTTACGCTCTGGGCCGGGGACTCGAGTATTACGATATGCCGGTGGTACGCGAGATTACGCGCGACGCGGCGCGCAACGATTACCACTTCTCATCGATCGTGATGGGGATCGTTCAGAGTACTCCGTTCCAGATGAAGCGATCGCACGAGGCGGAGGCGGCGCCGGTTACGACTGCGGACGCGCGGCGTTAGTCTCCGGCTCACAGACGGAAAATGCCCTGACGCCTTTCGGCATCAGGGCATTTTTCATTTCGAAATGCGGTTGTGATCGGAGGTCAGTGGACCAGCGGAGGACGACCCGGAGCTCCGGTCTTGACCGGATTGCTTAGCCACGGAGACGAAGTGAGTCCTGTTCCTGAAACGCTTGAACAACCCGAGGTCCCGGGGCCTGTGGCACACCCGAAATAGTTGGAAGCGCCGTTAATGCTGCCTTTCCCGCTGTTGAGGAGGCCGACGCCCGTGTCCGGCAGGTTGTTCATGTGAACGTCCATCGATCCCGGATTGTTCATGACTACGCCGTATGCTTCGTTGTCGATGGTGTTTTGCATGATCTCGGTCGCCCAGATTCCGGCAACGCCGTAGACGTTGATGCCGGCGGTTCCCGGGGTGGCGGCGTCCTCGGTATCGGCCGCGTTTCCGGAGATGTAATTGCCGATTATGGTGACGGCGTTCATGTTCACCCCGGGTGCGTTCGGAGGAGCGGCGTGATTATGCATGGTGACGCCGGGAAGTCCGTTGCCAACGATCACGTTCCCAATGATGTTGTTGCCGAAAGCCTGGTTCCCCGGACCCGGCGCGAAGACTCCGACGCCGGCGCCGGCCCCCGCAACGCCGAGGCCGTTACTCATGATCCGGTTACCGATGATGTTGTTGCTCACGACACCGTACGGCAACTGCGAGGATGCCTGGGGCGAGGGCGGATGAGAAGCCATCGTAATGCCGCAAGCGAAGGCATTGTCATGGACGTAGTTCCCGGTGATCTGGTTCTGATAATTGGGGCCGGTTTCATCCGAGAGCAGAATGCCTCCGGTGTTCAGTTCGACATCATTGTTCGAAACCGTGGTGAAACTGGCGCCGACAAGGTGAATCCCTTCACCGCAATCCATGGCCTCGCTCGTTTCAAAGACAGGCAGTCCCGGGCAGGAAGGTGGTGAGTGGACGAGACTCTGGTTATTGTCGACCACGTGATTGTTGGCGATCAACACATACTGGGTGTTCGTGACGAGAATTCCCTCAAAGTTCGCATTTTGCACGGTGACGCCCGTTACCTGGACATTTGCCAGCCCGGCGTGATCGAGGCCGTCGATATAGATCCCGTTTGCAAGACCCTGAGCATTGATGAATGTCGAGTCGGAGCCGGCGCCTGCCAGCAACAGAGGCTTCGTTATGGTGACCATTTCGGGAAACTCTCCGGCGCCGATATCGATTTCATCGTTTGGGGAAGCGGCGGTGACGGCGGCGCCGATAGTGGGGAAACAGCCCGTGGCGCCGCTGGAGGTGACGCACAAGGTTTTGGCGGTCAGAGGATAGGATGCCGCAACGAGGAGCACCCCACAAAAGACGAGCGCGCGCGACGACCGGGCGCTCCAGAGCAGTGACACAGGTTCTTTAGTTTTTTGTGTAAACACCGCTACATTGTAACGATCATCACAGCCAAGTCAAGGCCCTGGTGCGTAGAAGTACCGAAGCTGAGGTAAAAGCTTCGCGGTGGACGGACACCGGCGACAAGATCGCCGGTTCTACCAGGTGACGTAAAGTTCCGCGCCGGGCGGAAGCCCGGCGGCAGGGCCGAAGCCCTGGCCCCACATTGCTCTCGGCGTCCTGTCAGAAGGTGAACTTCGCCGGAAAGCTGCAACTGACGCGCTCCGTAAAGGCCGTTGGTTGAGGACGCGGAAGTGGGCGCCATAAACGTGGGACTCGGAACGAGGCAACCGTTTGCGCCGGCGGCGATTGCCGTGTTGCACGCCCCCGTTCCCGCATTTACATAATTAAACGCCGTAGTGTTCACGCCACTGATATTGGTGTGATTGAAGAGATTGAAGGCCTCAGCCAGGAACTGCAGATTGAACCGTTCGTGGAAAGTGAACTGGCGCATGCCGCGAAAGTCGACGTTATAAAGCGGGTGTCCCAGGTATACGTTCCTTCCTTCAAAGGCCGGTCGCCCGCCGGTTGTGCCGCCGGTGTTGGTGGTCGTGCCTCCCGTAAGGCCGGAGTTCGCGCCACCGCCGGGAAAGCCGTTAATCGTCGCGAACAGCGGTTGCGCGCCGGCAAACGTCAGGACGCTCGAAAAAGCATAACCATTCAAGAGGAAGTGTGCGAATCGGTTATTCACCTTGCTGAACATCAGCGGAGTGTAGACTACGCTTCCGACGAACCGGTGCTTCTGATTGAGATCGGAGATCGAATTCTCGCGCTTCTGGTTCAACGGGTCGACCGGGGGATCGGTGCCAAAGAACGTTCCGTTCGCGCCGGACACGGCCCCATCATCGATTGACTTGCTGTAGGTGTAGTTGACCAGGAGTTCCACGCCGTGGCTCATGGGCTTGCGAAGCGTAAATACTCCGGCGTTGTACCAGGAGTTAACGACGCTCTGACCCACCAGAATGATACCGGTTGAAGGATTGATCCGGTTGGCGGCCGTGTAAAACGGTTCTACATCGGTGTCGACCACAGCTCCGCTGGAATTGAGGACTCGATAGGTGTGAGTGTTGGTCGTCGGGCCCAGATTCCCGTCGACGAAAACAGGCAGGTGCAAGCCGCGGCTGAAGAGCCAGCTGGCCGATATGCTCATGTGACCGGGCAATTGCTTCTCGACAGAGAGTTCGCCCTCATGAACGAGCGGGTTCACAAAGTCCTGTGTCGATCCATGAGCCAATTGAGTGCCGGCGGGCGGTGTGAAAGGGGTTACCTGGGGCGTAAGCGCGCCGGGGAATGGCGCCTGCGGTGTGGCTCCTGGGGGCGTGAAGATCAGATTCGGGAAGGTCAGCGCCGGACAGGTTGAAGGAACGCAATTGAAGGTCTGCTGAAAGACGCCGTTCTCGACGCGTACCGCGTACCAGGTGCTATTGGAAGTCTTGGCATAGAACATTCCGTAACCGGCTCGGATAACGGTTCCCGGGGAAGGTTCCCAGGCGAGTCCGATGCGCGGGCCGAAGTTATTCGAATCCGTGTTGATTTTCGTCGTATAAGCGGCCGTCAATGGCGTGGAAGTATTCGGTATTGGCGGCTGCGGAATCAACTGGATCTCGTAGCGGACGCCGAGGTTGAGCGTCAGATTGGGCCGAACTTTCCAGCTGTCCTCGATGAAAGCGGCTACATCGTTATCGTAGAAGTCATCCTTGCCGGCATGGGTAATCGGATCGGTCACCTGAGCGAACGAAGAGTAGTGCTTCCCCGTCAGGCCATCGCCAACGTTGGCGCCGAAAACGTCTTCGACCCAGTTGTTGAACGACGTGTAGCTGTAGACGCCGCCGCCCTGGAACAGATTGACCAGAACTTCATGAATGGCGTTGACGTCGTAACCGGCCTTGATCTGGTGCTTGCCTTTGGACCACGAGAGCGTGTCCGTAAACTGGAGCCGGTGTTCATCCGGGAAATGCCGGGCGCGGGCAGCGCATTGGGCAGGCCGTAGCCTGTCACATTGGTGACGCTAACGCTGGGCCCGGCGCCGTTAGCGCCGATGATTTCGTTATCCAGACCCCATTGAAAGCGGAAGTTATTGACCATCGTGCTGGAAAAGGTCGAATCCCAGCTCGCGACGAAAATGCGGGTGTGAGTGACGGCCGGCCCGTTCTGCCGAGAGGGAACTATTGTTGATTGTCGTGCCGGTGTTGTAGGAATTCGGAGCGTGATAGTCGTCAAAGTCAA
Source organism: Terriglobia bacterium (assembly GCA_963845785.1). GTDB lineage: Bacteria > Acidobacteriota > Terriglobia > Bryobacterales > Bryobacteraceae > BOG-234. The sequence goes on from CAWJTK010000001.1 coordinate 550,674, forward strand.
ATGCGGCGCTGAGGTGATTCCAGGAGTTCAGCTGGTAATCGAGTTTGCCGAAGGCAACGTCGCCGACACCCACCCGGCCGTAAGACCCGAGGTTGCCGCGCAAAAAGGCGTTCGCCGCGGCGCACTGGGCCGATGTGATCACCGCCGGGCAAGCGAGGTTGGGGCTCGCCGCGGTGGGAAAAGCGGTGCTTGTGTAACTGACCGGAAACACCTTCCGCGATCCGTCATAAGTAAAGAAGTAAAAGAGCTTGTTTTTTATCAGCGGACCGCCGACGCTGCCGCCGAACTGCTGCTGCTGGTGGACTCCCTGCGTCAGAATACCGGCCGCCTTATTTATGGGGTCCAGCGCGTTCAAAGAGGGATAGCGCAGATAGTAAAACAGATCGCCGTGAATCGTGTTCGTGCCGGATTTAGTCACGGCATTGACCACGCCGCCCGCCGCCTGTCCGAATTCGGCGCTGTAGTTACTGGAGCTTACCTGAAATTCCTGAATGGAATCGATGCTGTAAGTGTAGGGAACCGTCGAGCGGCCGCGGGCTTCCGAAAAGAAAGCCTGGTTATTGTTCGCGCCATCGACCATGTTGTTGTTATAGAGGCCCGAAATGCCTCGATATGAAACCAGTCCGCCGTCCGTTGTGACTCCGGGCGTCAGCAGGACGAAGTTATCCCATCGGCGGCCGACGATGGGAAGGTTTTCAACCAGATTCCGGGTCACTTCCTGGGAGACTTCGGTCTTTTCCGTATCGACGACGGCGTTTTCCGCGGTAACCGTTACGGTCTGCGATCCGGTCTCCACCATCAAAGCGAAATTGATCGAGAGCGTGCGGCCGACTTCGAGCAGAATGTCGCTGCGCTTCGCCGTGGAAAAGCCCGCCTTGCTTACGGTAATTTCGTAGTGCCCAGGCTGAAGAAAGGTTGCCGAATAAATTCCGTCGCCGTTCGTTGTCAACGCGCGGTCGGCGGAAGTGTCCGTGTTGTGAACGAGGACCGCGGCTTCCGGAACCACGGCGCCGGCAGGATCCGTAACGGTCCCGCCGATTTCGCCGGAGCCCGCTGTTTGAGCAAACGCTCCAGGGGCTCCGAGTACCAGAATGGCGATAAAAGCAAAACCTGAGCGGATCCAGGATCCGGACGATGCCACGTAGTGTTCTCTCACTCTTGAGGCTCCTCGAACTTAGCGGTTTTGATGAATTTTATGTGCTCGCTAACTTCGGAAGCACGAACTCCTGAAATGTTCGGCGAATCGAATCGGACAAGTCCTGATGCTGCTGTCCCCGATAAAACTGTCTGCGATCTTAGCGCATTTGTAACGGTTTACCGATTCAAATATTTGATGGCCCGAGTCAGCAATATCAATTACGGCGCCAGAAACTGTTCCGCGCTACCCGCAGCCGACGCGAGTGGTCAGCCTGATCGATCTCTCCGTCAGCGTGCAAAAGATCACGGTTTTGCCCAAAGTGCGCGGCAAAAAATGAAGGTCCGTGGATTCAGGCTCATCTAAGGGCCGGCTCGGGAACCATGGAGCGACCGAGCCAAACGTTCACGATCCGGAGAGTGTAATGGCGAAGCAAGCCACATCGAAGCAGAGTAAACCAAACATCCTTGTCATTTGGGGCGACGACATCGGCATCTCGAACCTGAGTTGTTATTCGCACGGCCTCATGGGTTACAAGACCCCCAACATCGATCGAATTGCCCATGAAGGCATGATGTTCACCGATTCTTACGGCGAGCAATCGTGCACCGCGGGACGGTCGTCCTTTATCACGGGGCAGAGCGTTTTGCGCACGGGCCTGTCGAAAGTCGGCATTCCCGCCGCACCGATCGGCATGAATGAAAAGATCGTTACGATCGCCGCATGTATGAAGAATCAGGGATACGCCACCGGTCAGTTCGGGAAAAATCATTTGGGCGACTTGAATCACATGCTGCCGACAAACCACGGCTTCGATGAATTCTTCGGCAATCTTTATCACCTCAATGCCGAGGAAGAGCCGCAAATGTATGACTATTTCCCGGAAAAGGACTTCGGCAATTTACGAGCGGCGGTCACTCCCCGGGGTGTATTACATTCCTGGGCGAGCGACAAAGACGATGCCACGGAGCAGCCCCGCTGGGGACGTGTGGGACGCCAGAAGATCGAGGATACCGGGCCTCTCGACACCAAAAGGATGGAGACGTGCGATGACGAATTCGCTGTCGCAGCAAAGGACTTCATCGGACGCCAGCACAAAGACGGCAAGCCTTTCTTCGTGTGGCTCAACTTCACCCACATGCATCTGTTCACCCATACGAAGAAGGAAAGCCTCGGCCAGTCCGGCCGCTGGCAATCGCCCTATCATGACACCATGATCGACCACGATAAGAACGTTGGTCAGATGCTCGATTACCTCGATGAACTCGGCATTGCGGACGACACTATGGTGATATATTCCACCGACAACGGTCCCCATCGAAACAGCTGGCCCGATGGCGGCATGACGCCGTTCCGAAGCGAAAAAGATACTAACTGGGAAGGCGCTTTCCGCATCCCCCTGGTCGTTCGCTGGCCCGGCAAAATCAAAGCGGGCACGATCTCCAACGACATCATCCAGCATCATGACTGGTTCCCGACGTTCCTTGCGATGGCCGGCGACCCGGACGTGGTCGAGAAGTTGAAGGCTGGTTACCAGGCCATCGGCCGCATCTACAAAAACCATATCGATGGCTTCAACCTCCTTCCCTATCTGACCGGTGAAGCGAAAGAGAGTCCCCGTAAGTTATTCATGTACATCAGCGACGACGGGGACATCCTTGCCCTGCGCTATGACAACTGGAAAGTCGTTTTCATGGAGCAGCGCTGCAAGGGAACGCTGCAGATCTGGGCCGAGCCGTTCACTCGCCTGCGTCTGCCCAAGATCTATAATCTGCGCACCGATCCGTACGAGTTCGCGGACGTCACTTCAAACAGCTACTACGAGTGGTATTTGTACCACGCCTACATTCTGTATGGGGCATTTGCCATTGCCGACAAGTTTGCGGCGACGTTCAAGGACTTCCCGATCATTCAGAAACCGAACAGCTTCACGATCGACGACGCGGTCAAGATGTTATCGGCCGGGGCAGGAGGAGCCGCCCGCTGAACCGGCTGCGGGATCAGCCGGGCTGAGACCGAAAGGTGGAGTTAAATCCACCGTTCGGTCATTTCGCCTGAGTTCTTCAAAAGTAAGCAATGCCACGTCCGGCGAAAACGACGCCGGCCCATGCCGTGAGCGAGAGGATCGCCATGAGTTTCGCAGGAAGCGGTGTGGAGGCGCGCCGGTCCCATTCGTCCGCATGGCGCCTCACTGTGTAATCGGAGGCGGCCGCATTCACGACCGCGACCAGAATCAGGGCCATTTTTATGTAGAACGCCTTGCTCTCATAACACTTCGAAGCGGCCTCCGAACTGAAGAGAAGAATGCCGGTCACGATCACGATGGCAACCGCGCGCCACATCCATGGCAACAGCTTCCCTGCGATTTCTCCCAACGGCCGGCGCCGCATCAGGTCTCCGCCGGGCGACGCCCAGCCCAGGACACGCAGATCGACCAGCGCGACCGTGAAAACCAGAAGGACGATACCCAGGATGTGGATCGATTCGACAACCGGGAAGATCCAGATGGAGTTCTTGACGCCCGCGCCCACGGTGGAGTTCTCGATCCAGTTGCAAAAGTTGAGGAATGACATTTTTCCGGTTAGTAGTACGCAATCCCGCGGCCGGCAAAAACGACGCCTGCCCACAGGGTGAGCGAAATCCAGGCCGCTGCGCGCGCCGCCGGGGGCGTGCTCGAGGTGTCGTCCCACTTCTTCACATTCCGATAAACCGTCAGGTGAAAAACGACTGTATTTATTCCCGCGAGGAGGATTAAACACATTTTTATCCAGAACGAAGGGCTTACATATAGTTTTGTCGCCGCCTCGGAGATCAGGAGGAGCGATCCGGTCGCGAACAGGATGCCGAAACCGGTCCATGTCCAGGGAAGGAATTGAGCGGCCACTTCGGAAAAGGGTTGCCGGCGCAGAAGACCGGCTCCGAGGAGGCGCAAATCAATCATGGCAACGGTGCCGACCATGAGGATTATGCCGAAAACGTGGAGGGATTCGATGAAGTAGAACAGCCAGTCCGAAGAGCGTATCCCCATCCCAAGGGACGAGTGCTCCAGCCACTGACAAATCGCGAGAAGGGACATTACCGAGGCAGCATACACTACCGCCTCGGGATCAACAAGCGGAAGGCGCTTTTGCGCCGGTCAGGCTTCGGTCGGAATCATGCCGGTTTGGCGCGGCTTCCAGAACCGGATGGTAAACAGAAGAGCGCCGATTGCGAGCAGAACCCAGGTTCCAGGTTCCGGCGCCGCACTGGGATTGCTCTGGGAGTTATTGACGCTTCCGAGGTTGCCGCTGAAAAGATAGTCGTGGAACTCGGTTGTCCCCGTGACGGTATTGGCAATTAACTGTCCGTCGATGTCGCCATAAGTGCCGCTGAAAGCCGCGCCGGGCGCCAGGATGGTTCCGTTGAAACCGATCCCGCTCAGCGCGAGCGAGGTCGCGTTGTCGAAATTCCAGATTACGTTGTTCGCAGATATGCCACTGAGATTGATGCTGCCGTAAGTAAACGAAGCAGCGCTCCCCGGCACATTAATCACCACTGTTGATCCTGCCGGGGCGCTGATGTTGATCGTCGCGGCGGAGTAAGTTGAGTTCGTCAGATCGAAAATATTCAGGTTCGCGTCGGTGCCAGTCAGAGTGTAAGTCGAGTAGGCGTGAGCGACCGTGCCATTCGCTGTCTCGGCAGCCAGCGTAGCTGAAAGGGAATCAAGGCTGCTCTGTGCGTTCGCGAAGTTGATGGGTGAGGTAATCGAGCCAGGAGCTACTTTCGAGTGACTGAGTGCATCTCCGGACGAGAACGAGCCGCCGTAGTAGATTGTTCCGCCGACGGACCCGCCGCCACTGCTGTTGGTGAAACTTCCCGCGACGTACGCATTGTGGCCGATCGTGGGGTCCGTCCAGTTCATATTGCCGCCGACGTACGCGTCACCGCTATTCATCTGAGCATTGAGGTTGGTGTAATTTCCGCCAACCACCAGATCGTAGATTCCGGCGCCATCATTAAGCCCGGATGCCACGGTGAAACTTCCGTTCGATGCCGGAGCGAAATTTCCGCCAACGGCCATTCTGCCCTGGGCATCCGTACCAGATCCCAGAAAATCGCTAAATGTAAAAACGTTAAAATTGCTTGCCGCGCCGAGGCTCAATTCGCTTGCCTGGCTGTTTGCCGCGTAGATAAGAACCAGAATTACTGCTAAAAACCGAATCGCTTTCATCTGATTCTTATGCTATGGACTGAGGGGGATCACTTACAATGGCCGCGGTAACGGTACAGCGTTAAGCGGGTAATAGTGCCCGATATTACGGATTAAGAATCAGGAAACTCAGCGCCGGCATCGAGCGGAATTTATCGGCGATGCTTTCGTGGATGCGATACGGCGCGGGCGTGCTTTTCGGGCGCGGGCGTTTCTCCAGCGGAGGCGAGATTCTCTCCCATCTTGCTCAGAATGCGGTCTTTAACCCAGTGCGGATCCCACCACTCGACCGGATTGATTTCGACTCCGTCCAGCAACATGCTGAAGTGCAGATGGTCGCCGCCCGCCAGTCCGGTGGAGCCAGTTTTGCCGATGATCTGGCCTTTCTTCACCACGTCGCCTGGTTTGACCAGAAACTCGCTTAAATGCCCGTAAATACTCTGAAGCCCGTAACCGTGGTCGATTACGACGCAATTCCCGTAAATGCCCAGATCTTTTGCCCAGATCACTTTGCCGTCGTTCGATGCCGGTATGGGCGAGTGCGCGACCTTGGCCAGATCGAACCCGAGATGCGTTTCTTCGTCGACTTTCTTGCCCTGCCACGTGTACGTCCGGTCGTCGGCGAAGCGGGACTCGACGGTCGAATCGACCATGGGCAGGAATGCGCCCGTCCATAAGAATTTCGGCTCGGTCTGCAGGCTCAGATCCACAAGGGTCTTGTTATTGACTTTACGCATTTCGCGGTTGATATATACGAAACGCTGCACTAAATCCCCCGGAATTTTGTGTTGCGTATCGATCTGGTTCACGACCCGGTCGATGTTCATCGATTCCAGCTTGATGGTGCTGGCGCGGAATTTTTTCGGGAATACCTTGTACCAGAAAGTGGTCTTCGCTTCGGCCCCCGAGGGGTTGCTGGCGAAAACATAAACTGGAGTTGTCACGGGCAAATCCCAGGAAAAGGCAAACAGGCTGAAGAACTGGCCCGGGTGATTCGGAAGCGGGAAACTGCGAAATGTGTAGTCGTTGCCGACTTTGACTCCAGCCTGGGTCCACGAGCCGGAAGGGGTAAAAACCGCCATTTCCGAGCCGCCCTGATTGATGTAATGCTGGACGCCATCCGCGACGACGCGCGGCGCTTCGAGGATCACGTTCACATCCATCGATTTCGAATCCGTCTTTCCGCGGAAGTCGTTCGATACGGCCGCGACAGTGACGGTGGCTTTTCCATCGTGCAGCGCTGGCGCCGACTTCTTACCCGCGTCGATCGTGACGTCTTTGGGAGGCGTGTTGCGGGCAAAGAAGACCCTCCGGGCGGGGGATTCGGCCGACGTCACCGTATACGGCTTGCCGTCCTGTTCGACGGTCACGGAAACAGAACGAACCCCGTGCGGGTTCTCCACGCGAATGTGCACCGGCGTCTCGAATCCGATTACCTGGACGGGCGGATCGACGGTTATCTTTGTCGCGCCCGAAAGAAAAAACAAAGCCAAAAGCGGCACAATTACTACCGCCGCGACGACAATAATGACGACCTTTTTCACTTTTTTGTCCAGTTGCCGACCCAGTCGAGAAACGTCTTGTACCAGAGTTCGCTGTTCTGCGGCTTGAGCACCCAGTGGCCCTCGTCGGGGAAGATCAGCAGTTCGGAAGGCACTTTGCGCATCTGCAGCGTGGTGAAGAGTTCCAGTCCCTGAGTGTACGGGATGCGAAAGTCCAGTTCGCCGTGGATCACGAGCGTCGGCGTCTGGAACTCCTTCGCGTAATGGCTCGGAGACCACTTGTCGTAGGTTTCCGGGTTATCCCAGGGCATTCCGCCGAATTCCCAGATCGGGAACCACAGTTCCTCTGTGCTCTCAGCTTCCTCGCGCAGATCATAAACGCCGGCGTGGGAGACAAAGCACTTGAACCGTGTCGTATGACCAAGCATCCAGTTGATCATGTATCCGCCGTATGACCCACCCGCGGCGGCCATACGGTTTGAATCGACGTAAGGCAACTTCTCCACGTAATCGGTGGTTGCCATGATGTCATCGAATGGTTTGCCGCCCCAGTCCTGATTGATATCGTCGGTGAATTTCTGCCCGTAACCGAAAGAACCCCTGGGATTCGGCATCACCACCACATAACCGGCGCCCGCAAAAACCTGCGCGTTCCAGCGGTAGGTCCAGCTTTCATCCCACTCGCCCTCGGGTCCGCCGTGGATCAGGAGCAAGACCGGATACTTGACAGCCGGGTCGAAGTTCGGCGGCTTGACCACGAAACTCTGAATCTGGACATTATCGGCGGTGGTTACCCAGAAGTCCTCGAACGGCGTGAGCTGATACTGGGTCAGCAGATTGTCGTTGAGGTGGGTCAACGCCACAGCGGCGCCGCCGGTCGAAATCGCTTTGCAGATCTCGACGGGGCTGCTGCCGCTCTGCCGGGTGAAGATGATCGTCTTGCCGTCGGCGGAAAACTGCATGTCGTCCAGCGTGTTGTTGCCGCTGACTGCGATGCGCGCGCCGCCGCCCTCAACCGCCACGAACTGAATAGCCTGGTGGCCGCGGTCTTCCACCGTGAAGAACAGCCGTTGCGAATCGGGCGACCAGACGAAGCTGTTCACGGGCCGGTCAATCGCATCCGTCGGTATCGTCAGCTTTCCGCTCGCACGCTCCAGCACCACGAGTCGCCATCGATCGCTCTCAAATCCGCCCCGCGCCTGGGAGCGATACCCGAGATACTTACCGTCCGGGGAATAGAGAGGCGAATTGTCGGCGCCCGGATTGGAGGTGATCTTATGCGACATTCCGCCGGCGATTGGAACGACGAAAAGGTCGTTATTCGTTCCCGCCGCCGGTATGTCGTCCGTATTCATGGAGAAGCAGACTTCCTTGCTGTCGGGCGAAATCGCGTAGTCGTCCGGCCCACCTAAAGAAAAGGGAGGCACCTCGCGCGTCCCCGGCGAGAGGTCCACAGCCTTGCCGTCCGCGAGCGAGATCGAAAGGATGTGACTGCGCGTGTTCCCTTCCCATGTCGTCCAGTGACGATATAGAAGTCCCGTGATGAGCCGGGCTTTTACCTTGCTTTGCTTCTCCGCATCGAGACGCTTGCTGTTGCAAGCGTCGTCGGCTCCGCACTCTGGAAATACCCGGCTGGTCACCACCAGGTACTTACCATCCGGGGAAACAATTTCGCCGTCCGCCTCGGTCGAAAGGCGCGTCACCTGCACCCGACCGGACCCATCGGGATTCATGCTCCAGATCTGCGAAGAATCGCCGGAGGTCGAGACGTAATAGATCAGCTTGCCATCGGGCGACCAGCGGGGCCTCTCGGCCAGATCCGCAAGTTTCAGCGGAGGGCCGCCCTCCATGGAGACGCTCCACACACTGTGTACGCTCTTGTTCTGATCGATATCCGGAACTGTGACCTCGAACGCCACCGTCTTGCCGTCGGGCGAAAGTTGCGGGTCGGCAATTCGCTGGATCTTCAACAGCGCCGCGGTATCGAAGGGTTTTTTCTGCGCAAAGATTGCCGAAGGGGCGAGAGCGAACGGTACATAAGCGAGGACAAGCCACGCCGAACTGCGCATATGATGAAAATTATCTCGCATCGCTATGACGCCGGCTGTCTGGCATCGTCTGCGGTTTAATTTCCGGTGGGCTTCTCTTCGATGTGATCGATAACGATAACCGGCAGCATACGTTGCCTCTGTTCGAGTTTCAGGCCAAGTTGTCTCACGATGGCGTCCTGGATTGAAATCCCGCCCGTCGGTTCAGAGGCGCGATCGTCGCCTGCTTCCCGCGTCATGCCTCTCAATACCCCGCCAGGAGTGAAATTGAGCCGGAAATCCCAGGAGCCTTTCAAACCGGTGGCGTCCTCCACGGGGTAAGAGAAATCAGACCCATCGAGCAACTGGAGCCGCGAAGCAAACTGGGCCGTGGTCGCATTCTGGCAAACAAGCGAGAACGTGAGCAGGGGATCGGCATCGCGCGGATCGTCTTTCTGGACTCTGCGACAGTTCGCCCGTTTCGCGGTGTCAGCCCTGGCAAGCTTTGGCCTGACAGCGACCAGCGACCAGGCCGTTATCAGTTGGTTTTCGTAATGCCATTTAATCCGGAACCGTTCGATCAGCAGATTCCTTAGCATCATCCGGCCCTCGTCATCGATATAGCCCGCGCCGAGAACGGGCATTCCGTTTGCGTTGGCGGGCGGTTTCGCATTGATGTCGAATTTTGCGGATTGCGCCCATGGGGGCAGTCCCGAAAATCGCTCCGGATGACCTTCGTCGGTATCCCAGGCGGCGGCCATAAGGCCCGCCAGTCTGTACGCTCGAGCCCGCAGGCCGCCGCCCGGGATCAGCTGCAGGAATGGACTTTCGTCGGGGCGGCTCGGCTTCAGGTCTGCGACTTCGAACTCGACCTCGGGTTTTGGAAGTTTCTGTGCAGTTCCGGGTGGAGCGGGAGCCGGTTGCTCGTTCACACGGTCCACAGCCAGCACCGGCTGCGGAGAATCCGTGAGCCTGAGAGAGAGCCCAAGGTCCTTCTCGACCGCGTCGAAAATCGTGATTCGTTCGGCGCCTGGCGGCAAACGTCTGGCCCGGGCGTTCCACCTGAGGTCCAGGTCCCACGAGCCCTCCAGTTGAGTCTGGTCGATTACCGGCTCAACGAGGTAGTCTCCCGCCAACAAATGGAGTTGCTGGGCAAACACCGCCATAGTCACATTGCGGCAGGAATAAACGCTAAAAATCGACCCTGTCGGCTGCGGGACGTAACTGCACCCGCTGCCGCCCAGCCCATCCGACTCCTGAAGCTTTGGTTTGCTCCTGCCCTGCGTGAGCGCGAAGGAGGGTAGGGGCCGCGTGTCGTGATGGATTACAAGGCCGAATCGCTCGGCCAGCAGAGACTGAAGCATAAGCCGAAGCGTGGGAAGAGGAGTTCCCGCGGGCGCTCTCGCTGCGATATCGAACCGGTCGAATTCGAGCCAGTTCGGGCCGCCAAACACTATTTTGGGATCGACATTCCAGGCGATTCGTATCAGGTCGAGCATCGTGGCTTTGCTCAGTTGATAGCGCTCGCCACGCAGAACGCCGCCGGATGTGACCGTTTCCGGATTCGTCGCCGTCGCGCTGCGTTGAACCGCGGCGGCTTCGAAGCGGGGACGTTCCACCACGGTCTGTGCGGAAGCCGTGAGAACGGCGAGGCTCAATCCTGCAAGAAGGTGGTTCACTTCTGATGCGCGTCGAGTTCCTTCTGAATCATCTCCTGGAGACCCGCGGGCTGTACGGTGGCGGACTTCTTTCCGTTGATGAACAGCGAGGGAGTTCCGCGAACTCCGACCGCCTTGCCTTCATTAATATTCGCCTGGACTTCGGCGTCAGTCGCCTTTGTGTCGATGCACATCTCAAGTTGCGTTGAGTTGAGGCCGTTGCCTGCCGCCCACCCGAGCACTTTCGACTTCAGATTCTCGCCATTCAGGTCATCCTGGTTGTTGTAGTCCCAGTCGTAGAACTTCCAGAAGGCCTGGGGATTTTGCCGGAAAACGCATCGGCCCGCGATGGACGCCGCGCGCGCCCACGGATGGATCGATTCGAGCGGATAATCCTTGAACACGATTTTGAGTTTGTTGGGGAAGAGATCGGGCAGCAGTTGCCGCATGACAGGCCACTCGGCCCTGCAAGAAGGGCATTCGAAATCCCCGAACTCGACCACCGTTACCGGCGCATTGGCCGGCCCGAAACTCGGCTGATTTTCCAGATTCAGCTTGACCGGAGGGCCCTCCGCCGGAGGCGTCTGCGCGCACAAGGCAAGACTAGCGAGGACGAGTATCGAGAGCTTCATACTGCCAGCCTATACCTTAATCATCCGCAGGCTTTACCCCCGACCGACGAAAGGCATCGTTGTCGCCATCACCGTCATGAACTGGACATTCGCATCAAGCGGCAAATTCGCCATATACAGAACCGCGTCGGCTACGTGCTGCACATCAAACGTCGGTTCCGGCATTTTCGTGCCGTTCGCCTGCGTGACGCCTTCGCTCATTCTCGCCGTCATCTCCGTCGCGGCATTGCCAATGTCGATCTGGCCGCAGGCAATGTCGTATTTTCGTCCGTCGAGCGAGATGCTCTTCGTCAGGCCGGTGATTGCGTGTTTGCTGGCCGTGTACGGCGCGGAGTTCGGGCGCGGCGCATGGGCTGAGATCGAACCGTTGTTAATGATTCGGCCGCCGCGGGGCTGTTGAGCTTTCATCAGCCGCATGGCGCCCTGCGCACACAGAAACGTTCCGGTCAGGTTGACTTCGATTACGGCGTGCCATTGCTCCGGCGTCAAGTCCTCAAATGGGACCGCGCGCCCCCCCGACCCGGCGTTGTTGAACAGAACGTCCAGCCGGCCAAACACATCGCCGACTTTGGCAAATAAATCCTTTACTGAGTCGGGCCGGCTGACATCAGTGGGAACGACCAGCGTCTTGCCTCCCTCCGGCTTCGCATCCTGGGCGGTTCGTTCGAGTTCCCCCGCGCGACGGCCTGCCAGGACCACCGAGTATCCCGCCGCTTGCAGCGCGAGACCCGCGGCGCGTCCGATTCCGCTGCCGGCTCCGGTCACCAGCGCGATCCTGCCATTTCCTGCCATACTTATCGACTATAACCATCGACTATAACCTGCGCCTCGAAGGCTAACGCTGGTCCGGACGCCGCGCTGCTAACCTCGGAGCGCGTGCTGAACTTGCAAGAGGTGGACCTGCAGGATGTTCTGGACCGATTCATCGCCAGGGCGGGGCGGCCGGCGCTGCTCGATCCCGGCGAAGAACCCCTGGCGCTCGTCCCCGGCCAGTGGAGCGCCTCTGCGTGGAACGGGCGGCTCGTGTTGCAGGCCTGGGACGAGCACCGGAACCTGGTCCGAAAGATCATCGGTTTAAAGGAACAGCGCCGCGACATGCTCTGCCTGATCGCCGAGCGTTTTCCGAAAGCGCAGGCGGAATTGCAGATTGCGGATCTGGCCGCGCCGCAGGGCCGCGACCTGGAACGCCGGACCTTGCGCCAGGCGTTCCGGGAGCGTTTCTATCTGATGCTTTCCCGGGAATTCCCCGAATGGAGGATCGAGGAGGTCAGTTCGGAAGCGAACCTCGAGGAGAGCCTCTCGGCTTCATATACTCGCGGCTTCCTGAAACTTGGTTCGAAAGGGATGGCCGTAATAGCGGCCGCGCCCGATGCGCCCGGATGCGCGGGAATCGTTGCCTTCGGTTTGATCTGGCTCGCCTATCTGCGGCGCCGCGAGCCCGGACTTACTTTGGGCCAGCTCTTATTCTTCGTGCCGGCCGGCCGAGAGCGGGACGTCGCATTTCGCGTCAGCTGCATCGATCGCGGAAAGATCGCGTGCCAGTTGATCGCGTTCGACGAAAAAGACCGCACGGGTGTGATCGACTTTGCCGATGCGGGCAACATCGAATCGACATTGCCGCCCTGTCATCGGCCCACCTCGCCGAACGCGGGCGTGTTGGACGTGCATATCCCGGATGTAGACCGGGTGGAACAATCGGATGGCTCCGTCAGTCTTCAGGTGCGCGGTCTGGAGTTCGCGCGAGCTGCGGGAAATAAAATCAGCTGCGGAATCGGACGGCGGAGGCGGTCGACTCTGGATACTGCGACCGCCATGGCCCGGGAAATCCTGCGCCTTCGCGACGCAGACTCTGAAGATCGCTTGCACCCGTTTTACACGCTCAACCCCGAAGGATGGCTCGAATCTCAGGTCCGGGCGCACCCGCAGGCGATCGACGCATCATTGCGGCCACTGCCGATCTACGGACAGGTTCCGATATTCAGGGCCGCCGAGCGCGGTGTGATCGATCTTCTGGGCGTAGATTACACGGGCCGGCTGGTAGTCATCGAGATCAAGGCGACAGCCGATTTGCAACTCCCCTTCCAGGCTCTCGACTACTGGTTGCGTGTGCGCAAACACCTTGAAGCGGGGGATTTCGAGCAACTCGGGTACTTCGGCGGGCACGTCGTGAGTCATGAACCGCCGCGCATCCTGCTGGTCGCCCCGGCCCTCGAATTCCACTCGACAACGGAAACCCTGTTAACCGCCCTCTCGCCGCAAATCGAAGTCACGCGAATCGGCCTCGCCGCCGACTGGCGCAGCGGCTTACGCGTGATGTTTCGCCTGCAGGGCAGCGAGCGACCGTGAGAAGTCTGTCAATTCGCGATGAACTCCCAAATCGGAAATCGGATCGATATTGCGTCGCTCACATGCGGCCGACCGCATTGGGGGATCTTGATGAGGCGCCGGCGTCTGACGCGCGTTGTCTGCATCTTTATCATTCCTGCGGAGCGGCCGGCGGCTTGTTCGACCACTCTCCCGCCCATGCGCCATTCTCCAGGGCCAGCGCATCTTCGCAGCTGCGAATAAATCCATTTCTCTCGGTGATATCGGAATCGCTTTTATGACTGGCGATCCACTCACCCTTCAGCGCAAGCAGGCGCCGCGAGGTCGCCTGATAGACCACAATCAACGCCTGGTACTGCTGATTCTGCGCATGGGCCGACAACGAAGCCGTCAAAGTGGCGATCAGGCCAACCAGCGCCGGCACGAATCCGGCGGCGGCGGATATCCCGAGCAGCACGCTTGCGGCGCCCAGCCAGAAGACCGCGTTGCGAAGCTGGTCGTTTTTGGTCTGATACTCGGAGGCGCGCAGATCGTAATAGCCAATCTGATCGTCTACACGTTTCGCGATGTAATCATCAACGGTCAGCGGAGACAAATCGGGCTCTTTGGTTTCCGGCGGCGCCGAGCGGGTCTGAACGGCCGCCACGCGCTCCTGGATCTCCGCGACCCGGGCAAACAGCACCTTCTCACGATCCGCCGTGTCGAAAGGCGGAGCTCCCGCGCGATACAAGTACACCAGCGACTTCAGCGATTCGGCGGCAGAACGCGCTTTCACCCAATCGGCAGTCTTGTTCCCCGATAGGGCCTCCTTGCCGAAGTATGCCGAAAGCGCAACCGCGAATGCGGCCAGAACGGCAAGTCCTTTGGTGGTCAGCGGCCAACTGCCGAAGTTTTTCAGAGCGCCAAACTCCTGGTCGGCCGCCGCAAGAACCGCCCCTGCGATGGCGAGCCACAAAGTGCGTTGCGTCCAGCGGTGCAGGTCGCTCTTGAGGAATCGCGCCGTTCCCGCCCAAGTGCGATAAGCGTGCCACGGAACTTCAAGGGCTTTGTCGTATGCCAGTTGCGTTCTCCCGCTTATAGAATTTCGGTGCGCGGAACCACCACGACCCGGGCGATCAAATCGTGCAGGCCCTGCTTCTTTGGTGTAAAGAATTGCACGGCGAAGCCAATGAAGAAAGTTAACCAGCAGAGGACCTTCGCGAAGTGCCACGCCGAAGCCCGCGCAAACGACACCCGTTTGCCGCCCATGTCCGTCGCTGCAACTCCAAACAAGCGCATGCCGAGCGTTGCCTGCCAGCGCGAACTGGTCATGAGAGCCTCGTAAAGCCAGTCGGCCACGAACGGAAGCCCGAAAATTCCAAAAAGGGATACCGGGGAAGGCAGAGTCGACTCCAGAAGAATGACAGCACTGATCGCCGCGACGGTCATAACGATTAAGACGACGAAATCGATAACCCAGCTCAGCAACCTCCGCCACCAGACGGCGAAGACGCGGGGTGCTTTCGAGACAGTTTCCCCGGTCTCGGCCACAGCCGTGCCGGCCGCCCTTTCCTCGGCGCAAACCGAAACGTAATCCAGAATGCGGTCAAATGCGACCTTGCGGAATATGAATCGGCTGACCCACAATACGGCGATTGATCCCGCCGCCACGGCGGTGAAGGAGGACGACAGCTTGACGAACGGCCAGAAAAGCACGGTCCACGGAATAACGGTCCCCTCGTCGCGGGTTCTCTGTGGCGCGAGATCGCGTAGTATCGGCTGCAGGGTAGCAAAGAGAGTATAGAAGCTGATGGCGACAACCGCGGCGATCGTAAGCGGGCGCCAGACGCTCCGCCATCTCCTCTCCAGTTCCGCTTCCGCCAGTTCATGGTAGTAAGCCGTCTTACTCACTTCCACGAACAACTCGACGGACTTCCAATCTCCCGCATACTGAGCGGCCCATGCCGCATTTGGTTGTTCGCGCTTCCAGAAGCCGAGCAGCGTTTCGAGTTCCCGGTCGCGGATCAGTCCCGCCTTACCTTCGCTGTACAGTAGCGCTGTCTCCGAAGTCCGGCGATAAAGGCGGGCGGCGCGAGCCTCTCTCTCCGCCCAACCCTTCAACTTCTCCCACACGCGCATCAGGCTCTCGTGGGAGATATCGACGACGGTATCGGCAGACAGATTGTCGGTTGCGGGAGGTTGCGGCAGAGGCGGCAGGAGGAACGACCTGCTCGGTTTCCGAAAGGGAGCCAGAACCTGGATCACTTCATCCTGGCTTGCGCCGGCCAGAGCGCAAAGCGAAGACAGGCGCGCGGGACGGCGAATTCCCCGGGGATCGGTGCTGGTGTCGGTCAGAGCCCGAAAGACCTTCTCGCAAATTTCACGCTGACGCGGTGTGGTGAGCTCGTCCCAGGCTTTATCCGCATGCCGGTCGAGCGCATGAGCCATCGAACCAATGTCGTCATAATGACCGGGCAACAGCTCTCCGGCGGCCTCGACGTCGCGGGCCGCGCGGGCGGCGGTGCGATTCAGCGCGTGCTGCAGGATCGACAGTTGATCGGGATTATCGCCGACGTCGTTGACAAGGCGCGTGAGGAGCACCGGACTGATCCTTTTACCGCCCACTGCCACGGGTCCTTCAATCGCCGTGCGGCGTTCGGCTCGGGTCATGCGCGGCACCAGATACTGGCCTTCGTTGATCGCCTCGGGCAGCCCATCGATTTGAGCGCAATCTCCCAGAAAATCCGATCTCATTGTGATCGCGACATAGATCGGGTACTCCCGCTGAGCGCTCGCTTCGAGCAGAAGCTTGACGAACGCGATCGACTCTTCGCTCAGACCATACCGGTCGGGCTCGTTGCCGCCTGTAAGTTTGCGGTAGCGAAACAATTCCTCGAACTGATCGATGACCACCAGAAGATTCACATCCCCGGCGGGATAGGCCTGCTGGTAAATATCCACGAGTCCGAGCGCGGAGATGCGAAGCGTGGCGTCGACGATCTGATCCAGCCTCAGTTCGTCCGCGTCCTCCCCGGGCTTCTGTCCGAACAGCACACCCGGCGCAGCCAGCGCCTGCGCAAGGGCCCAGATCGGTTTGTTGGCGGGACGGCATTGCGCAAATCGCCACGCCGTGCCCGTTTCCGCCATCAGCCCGCGATAGAGCGCCGGGCGCAGACCGCAGTTCACCAGGGACGATTTGCCGCTGCCCGACGTGCCCACGATGGCAAGAAACCGGCTGGGACGCAGTTTGTCGAGCATGCGATCCGTCTGCCGCTCGCGCCCGAAGAAAAGATGGACCTCGTCTTCCCGGAATGGCCGCAGTCCGGGAAACGCATTGGTCACCGTCGAGGCGGTCGCCGGACTCATGGGAGATGCCCGAGTTTAGCGATGAGAGGCTCCATGGCGGCGTCCGAAAATCCCTGCAGGCCGTCGATCACGTCGGGCTCCAGTTCCAGCAACTCGTGCTTATCGGGCGAGCCGGGTTCGGAGAGGTACGTACAAACCATCGGAAGCGGCTTGCCCGGATGATATCCGGGAAGCTTGAGCAGTTCGCAGTCGACCGCGCGCTTCCAGGTCTCTTCGCCCGCGCCGTAAAAAATCATCACCGCATCGCAATCGCGCAAAGCCCGCTCGTTCGCCTCGCGGACCGCGGTCGCCTCGCCCTGAAATACCGGGATTCGGGCCTCAAAGCCCCGGGATTTGAGAAACTTTCTCAGCGGGATCGTGCTTTCACGATCCTTTGCGTCACACACAATGTAGATCAGCTTCGGTCCCCCGGCGGTCTGTTCCGGAGTCTTTTCCGGCTTCGGCTCTTCCAGCTTCTTCAAC
The DNA here is from genome assembly GCA_963845785.1 of Terriglobia bacterium. GTDB lineage: Bacteria > Acidobacteriota > Terriglobia > Bryobacterales > Bryobacteraceae > BOG-234. The sequence continues at coordinate 567,949 of CAWJTK010000001.1, forward strand.
GTGGCGACGACGGTTTCCTTCAAAGCCTCGAAGCCTCCCCGGATCAGGTCCGCGCCAAACTGGGCGTTGGCATCTTCCAGCAATGACTTGATGAAATTCTGTTGCACGGAGTTATCGGGCGTGGTGTCGTCGGGAAGCCAGATGATTCTTGGGAGCCCGGCGCGCCGGCTGCGCTCGATGGCGAGCTCGTTCTGCAGTACCACGACGGATTTCTGCTCGCCCGGGCCATCCGGCACTGTCCCATAGCCGTTACCGATAAGGTGAATGGCGAGCGCGGATTCGCCGAGCAGCCGCGAAACGCTAGCCGTATACTCTGCCCGATCATTGACTTGTGAATTCTCGGGCAGTACCTTGTAGCCGCGAGCCTTTAACTCGGCGGCAAGGAAGTTGCGATCGTTCCTGCGATCGTAAGCGCAATCGGCAAGGTAGACGGTCGCTTTCGACGGTGGGGCCGTCTGGATCTGTGCCGAAGCCTCGCCGTCCGCCGTGAGTTGCTTGAGCAGCGCCGCGATGTCCTGGGCCAGCATCGCGACCTTTGTTCTATAGAGCTGCGCGTTTTCCGCATACTCCGGGTCAAGTTCTATCGCGGTGTCTTCTCTCCCTCCCGTATAGAATTCGTAACCCAACATACGGCTCATCAGCGGGTGAAGCGTATCCTGCTTTTCCCGCTCTACAGGCAACTTCACGATTTTCAGGACGCGATACCTGTTGCCGATTTTGAGCCCGGTTGTGTGCTCGGCCGCGTCGCAGAATTCGGTGAGTTCTTTCTTGCACCATTTGGAGTTGAGGTATCCCGGACTGATAACGGAGACCAGCAATGCCGCGTTGGAAAATTGCCCGACGATCTCTTCGGAGAAATCTTCGTTCCCCCTGAGTGTCGGATCCCTCCAGATCTTTGCTTTTTCTCCGAGCCGGGTGGAGAGTTGCCCATAGAGAGTCTTCTCGAGATGACTTACCCAGCCGTCCTTCCCGGGCGTATCGGTATCGTTATCCAGATGAGAATAGCTGATAAATACGTGCTTTTCGAATTTGAAAGGCATCGTCGGATTCTCTGCAGTGTATACCATGGGACGGTTGCCAACAATCGGATTTACGGGATGTTTCAGCGGTGTGGCAGCCCGCTCCAGGTCAACCTGTGTTGTGTCGGAGCGCGCAAAAATGTTTCAATCATCGGCGATCGCGCGGTCCGGACGGTAGATCTGAGTGAGCACCAATCCGCCGATGTATTCAAGGCCCACCGAACTGGACACGCCGTCGAGATCTTTGAGAAATAAGTCCCAGGCTTCCGCGGACGCCTGCTGGACGGCGCGACTCATCGACCGCCGGCAAAGCGTATCTTTCAGCTGCGCGACGGCTAAACCTTCCTGACTCTTTCAGCAAGAGCGGCATCGAGGCCTGGTCTTGCGGAATAAGCGAGCATTCCGGGCGGGCCGCCCGGAACATCCTTGATCGCGTAATGCCTTCATGGCGGGCGCACTCATAACCGGGGCGGAGTCGCTGATGCTAAATTGAGTCCATTGACGCGACGCCTCGGGACCTCAGCATGAATCCAGCAATGTCCGCGAAACACGCGATCGCCCTTTCACCCAGCGGGAAGCCTTTGGGGGCGGAGATCGCCGGAGTCGATCTGCGGGCGCTTACCGACGCGGATTTTGCCGCGATTCACGAGGCCTGGAACGATCACTCGGTGCTGTTGTTCCGGGCCAGCAGCTTACCGATGACGATCTGATCGCCTTCAGCCGGCGCTTTGGCGATCTCGACTGCGCGCCCGTTCAGGAAACGGGACGCCGCTTCGTGGAAGGATACCCGGAGATCTACGTGGTCTCGAACGTGATCGTGAACGGCGAGCCGATCGGCAGCCTGGGCGCGGGTGAAGCCACGTGGCATACGGATATGTCGTATCTGGAAAATCCGCCCAAGGCGAGCATGCTGTATGCGCTGGAAGTTCCTCCGTCGGGCGGCGAACACGTATTTCTGCGGGATGTACCACGCCTACGACTCGCTGCCGGAGCGCGCTGAAACACCGCATCGAGGGACGAATGCTGAAGCACGACGGCACCTACAACAGCGGCGGCTACGTGCGGCAGGGCGTGACCGCCAGTCGACGATCCGTTGACATCGCCCGGCGCCTGGCATCCGCTGGTTTGCACGCATCCGGAAACCAAACGCCGCGTCGCTTTATCTCGGACGCAGGCGAAATGCCTACATTCAGGGTCTGCCGCTGGCGGAGTCCGAAGCGCTGCTCGACGAGTTGTGGTCGATCGCTACACGCGAAGAATTCACCTGGCACAACGAGTGGCAAGTGGGCGACCTGGTGCTGTGGGACAATCGCTGCACCATGCACCGGCGCGACCCGTTCGACCCCGGCTCGCGCCGCGTTATGCACCGGACTCAGGTCAAGGGTGAAACGCGTCCCGCCGCGTGAAAAGCCGGCGTGATAAATATGCGCCCGGGCAGGCTGAGCCCTCCGACTGTTGTTCTGGCGCTGCTGTGCGCGATGTACTTTCTCTATTACGTCGACCGCGTGAGTATCGCGACCGCGGCGCCGCTGATCAGAGCGGATCTCAAGATCAGCAACACGCAACTCGGGCTGGCGTTCTCGGCGTTTGCGATTCCGTATGCTTTTTTTCAATTGATCGGTGGCTGGATCGGCGACAGGCTGGGTCCGCGGCTGACGCTGGCGATTTGCTGCGCTGTCGTCGGGATCTCGACGCATCCTCACGGGCGCGGTCACCGGAATCGCCTCGCTGTTCTCTGTTCCGGCTCGCGCTGGGATTCGGCGAAGGAGCCGGGTTCCCCACAGCCACGCGCGCGATGGCCAGCTGGACGCCGCAGAGTAACTGGGGATTCGCGCAAGGCCTTGTGCATTCGTTCGGGCGGATCGGCAATGCAGTGACGCCGCCGATCATGGCGGGCCTGCTTGTTTTCGGACATGGCGCGGATCATTTGTCGATTATGGGCACGGTGAGCCTGCTATGGCTTGTCGTCTGGGTCTGGTATTTCCGCGACGATCCGCGCGACCACCCTGCAATGACTGTGACGGTCCCGACTTTGCGGCGTGATGCGCCGCCGGTTCGCGCGGCGGGCGTGACACGCACGATACCCTGGCTGCGGCTGGCGCCGGCACATGATGCCCGTGACGGTCGTGGACTTCTGTTACGGATGGACCCTGTGGCTCTTCCTGACCTGGATCCCGGCGTTCTTTTTCGAGAACTATCACCAGAATCTGCAGGCTTCGGCGCTATTTTCCGGCGGCGTGCTCTTAGCGGGCGTCGTCGGCGACGCTGTGGGCGGAGTGGCGAGCGACCGCCTGCTGCGAAAAACGGGCAGCCTGGAGATCGCGCGGCGCGGCGTGATTGTGGCCGGGTTTCTGGGCGCTTTCATTTTTCTGATTCCGGTGGTGCTGATTCACAATTTGACAAGTTGCAGCGATATGTCTGTCGCTCGCGTTCTTTTTTGCGGAGCTGATCGTAGGGCCGATCTGGTCGGTGCCGATGGACATCGCGCCGCGCTACGCAGGCACGGCCAGCGGCATGATGAACTTCGGCTTCGCGGTCGCGGGACTTGTCTCGCCGTTGAGCTTCGGATACCTGGTCGACCGCACAGGGAGCTGGGTGGTGCCGTTCATCGCCTCCATCTGCCTGCTGCTGCTCGGCGCCGTTCTGGCGTTCCGGCTGCGGCCCGATCAGCCCTTCGAGGAAAACGTAACGGAAGTTGGGATTCATCTCTGACACGCCTGGTAGCTCGCGACGCATCGCGCGCGTGAGGTTCCCGGCGCGTTTCCACGGGGTCAATTTGTCCCGGATGATCGATATTCTATCCACGGCGAAACGATGTCCAAATCCGCGGGACCGCTAAACGCGCCGATTAGGAGGTCAAGCTCTTCATAGATCTGCATGCCCGGATTTTACGCCGGGCGGCGACTGGTCAGGTGCGGCTGAAATGGCTGTGGATCGATCCCGGTGTTTTGCTGGATTGCCCCGCGAAGTCCTCGTTTGACAGCCGAAATACTGCGGCACGACGGCCATATTGTGAGGATGGCCGACGTTCTCTTCGACGTGCAGGTTTGGCCGATCATGCGTCGCCACCTGTGGGTCTATTCTCGTTGGCACGGGCGCGCGAGGGTCCGTGGGCGTGTGCCGGCCTTGATCTGGCCGGAAGGCGTAATCCACTTAACCTCCGTCACCAGGAGCCTCACTCCACTCCTCGTTCCACACCGCTCATTGTGGCCGGGTCGGCTATCGTAAGGGTCAGGATGCCCGACAGGCTCAGTATTCATGCCCCGGTTCTGGTTAACACCATCGGGCACTGCGCTGGCGCGATTGTATTTGGGATTCTCTTGTATCTGTTGTTGCTCGATTGGCGTCGTGCAACCGGGGAACGCAGCTTGCTGCCGAGTATTGCCGCGGGCCTGGCTCTGCTGTGGAATCTCGGCTCTCTGATCGGCATGGCGACGAGTCCGCAAGGCGACCCGATCGCCGATGCGATCATTGCAGGAAGTTTTTCCGTGCTGAGCCTCCTTCCCGCCGTATTGCTGCATATTTCACTACGATCGAGGCATCCCAAGCTTTGGCTAACCGGCTACGCCGTGAGCTTTTCCGCTGTCGCCTTGCACATTGGCGACCTGGTGACCGGCGCGCCCCGATTTCACTATGCGGCTATTCTGCTCGTAACTATCGGTTTCGGCGTGCTCACCACGATATGCGTTGCCAAAGAGGCATTCAGCGGCCCCAGAGACGGAAGCGGCACGCGGCTGGCTGGCGCAATGGTTCTGTTCCTCTTTGCAATCTCGTTCGTACACTTTGAATCGGCGCACGATATCAAAGCGTGGTCCGGCGAGGCGGCTCTGCACCACGCGGGAATCCCGTTGGCGCTATTCGTCCTTTTACAGGATTACCGCTTTCTGCTGCTCGACGCGTTCATTCGATTTCTGGTGAGCGCCAGCCTTGCTGCAATCGCCGTCTGGGCGGCACTGCAGGCTGAAGCGCGCTTTGCCGTGCTCGCGCATGCCCGGCGCGATCCGTTCTACGCGGGTGTGGCCTTCGCCGGGGCATGTCTGGCGCTAAGTCTGTTCGCTTACTTTCGCAATCGAGGCCAACGGTTTCTGACTCGCGTCGTCTTTCTGCGCGCGAATTCCGAAAAGGCTATCTCCCGTTTACGGGAGATCGCAAGAACGCAACTGCAGGAGCCGGAATACCTCGCGCAGGCGGCACAGACGGTCGCAGAGTTCCTTTCGGCTCGCCTCGTGGAATTCATCGAGGCGCCCGAACAGCGCATACCCGAAGTGGCAAGCGTCGTCCTTGATCCGGCGGCGTGGAGTCTGAAGCCATGGGTTCGCGCACTGGCCCCGCTGAAATTCTCGCGCGGTGACATGAAACTTCTCGCCCTCGGGTCGAGAAACGGCGGAAGAAGATACCTCAGCGAGGACATCGAAGTGCTCGAACGCCTGACGAACGTCGTATGTGAGCAGGTGGAACGGATGCGCAACGCCGAGCTCCAGGCTCTCGTTCTACAGGCGGAACTGCGAGCCCTGCAAGCTCAGATCGATCCCCATTTCCTTTTTAATGCCCTCAATACACTGTACGGCACGATAGCCCGCGAAAACACTTTGGCAAGGCGCTTCGTCCTCAACCTTGCGGGCTTGTTCCGCTACTCGTTTAAAGAGAATCGCGGTCTGATCCGGCTGGCGGAAGAACTTGAGGTCGTGCGGGCGTACCTTGAGATCGAAGAATTGCGCCTCGGTCCAAAACTCTCCGTCGAAATCGATGCTGGCAACGATGCGCTTGACACCGAGGTGCCAGTCCTGTCTATCCAGCCGCTGGTGGAAAATGCCGTCAAGCATGGCGTAGCACCTTTGCGTGGTGCAGGCTTCGTGCGAGTGCGAATCTGGAAAGAAGGGGAAACGGTGACGGTCGAAGTGTCCAATTCGGGGACGTTCCGGGAGCTCCCACCCCATGAGAAGCGGGAAGGCGTTGGTCTGGCAAACGTTCGGCGACGGCTCGCCCTTTGCTACGGAGGCGAAAGTGCGTTGGACATATCCAGCGTCGACCGCGTCACCGTGGTGTGGTTCTCGCTGCCCTGCAAAAAGACACCTGCGATTGGCCGTTCATCGCGGATCTAAGCCCGTCGATACGAGCCACCAAGCCGGTCGCCGATCAGTTCTGGGAACAAGAATGGCCCGCGTGTCATGGTTTATTAGCGATGGCTCTGAAAACGCTGATCGTCGACGATGAACGGATTGCCCGCAAAGTGCTGCGCGAGGAATTGGAGCAGATCGACGATGTCGAGTTGATTGACGAGGCGGAGGACGGAGATTCGGCGCTGGCGAAGATCCGGGAGTTGTCGCCGGATTTGGTTTTTCTGGATCTGCAGATGCCTGGACTCGGTGGTCTCGACGTTGTCCGAAAGCTGCAGCCCGGTGAGCGCATTCCGATGATCGTGATCGTCACGGCCTGGGACCAATACGCGATCCAGGCTTTCGAAGCGGGAGCGCTTGATTATCTGCTCAAGCCGATCGGGCACGAACGGCTGGCCCAGGCCGTGGAACGGGCAATGAAGCTGCGCGGCCGGCCGGCTGAAGTCGCTGAGCGACTGGCGAAGGCGAAGGAGATCGCCGAGGCGCCATTGGGTCAAATGGTACGGAGGATTGTAGCGAAGAGCGGCGACGAATATCTGCTGTTGAACGCAGAGGAGGTTTCCGCTTTCGAGGCCGACGGCGATCTCGTTTGGATCATCACGGCGAAGAAGCGCTACGTGGCGACGCAATCGCTCAAGGTGATACAGGAGAAGCTGCGGGGTACGAATTTCCGGCGTATTCACCGCAATGCGCTCGTCAATATCGACCATATACGTAAGATGAGCAGTCTGACCAGCCAGCGCTGGTTGTTGACGCTCGCAAATGGTCAGGAGCTTGTCGTGAGCAAGCGCCAGGCCCACACGGTCAGGCAGTTGTTGAGCTGGTAGACGTCGTTGAGTTTCAAGGTTCAAACCACTTCGAGATATCCCGCGGTTCAGCCGGTTCCACTTCGGCATCGCCCATCGCCCATGAAGCCTTTTCGTCTCCCGGCTTTCCAGTCGTCCTGTTAAGTGTTCCTCTCGCCCAGACAAGCTGGCGATCCCGAAAGGTGATCGGCTTACGCGGCCGGACTTCCACCATCTGGTTTGGAATCCGATGCGCGGGATGCAAAAACTGACCCGCTTCGGGTAGCAGCACGAACATGCGAACGCTTGCGCCATCAGCAGACGGCTTATAGCCGTCCATCATGTAGCCGATCATTCTTACCCGGCCTTGCGCTCCCCACCCTTCGAGTTTCGGCCATCCGACTGGAACGAAGCCTTTCTCATCCGCTTGTTTCGCGGGTTTGAGTTCGGACAGATCGCTTTGTATATCTACCGCAACAAGGATGTAAGCCAAGAACAGCGGAAATCCTACAGCCGCGATGATCGCCCAGAGGGTCAGGTTCTCCTTCTTCTTCCGAGCCGAAGGATCCGGTTTTCGGATGACGCGAGCGCCCACGCCGCGATCGTAAACGATGGAAGCTCCTATTACACGAACTCTCCGATGAACGAGATGGGCGAGCTGATGTGAACACCTTTTTTGCCGATGGGCGGACCTGAAGACGCGCGAAAGCTCCGCTTCCCGCTCACCGTCAAATCATTACCGCATGCGGGTAAATTCCGCCGTTCACAAGAAAACGCTGACGATTTAGGAAGACGCGGCAGAACCTTGAATCATTATGCGAATTCACGTGCTGCCGGGTCTACTTCTTCTTATCGCTGCTGTTAGTTACGGTCAAGTCACCTCCGGCTCGGGAAGCGTTCACGGGTCGGTGCTCGATCCATCAGGCGCGGTGATCAAGGGCGCCACCGTGGAAATCCAGAACCCCGTATCCGGCTACGACATGAGCACCACTACCGATGGTCAGGGAAATTTCGAACTGGCCAACATTCCTTACAACAATTACCACCTCAGCGCCACCGCGGCGGGCTTCCAGGGAAGCGAGCACGATATTAACGTTCGCTCTCCTCTACCGGTTGAAGTAAAGCTTTCCCTCACGCTCGGCACAGCCAGCTCCACCGTGACCGTGACAGAAGCCGGGGATCTTGTCGAAAACGATCCCACGACGCATACGGATGTTGATCGGGGTCTTTTCGACAAGCTGCCTCTCGAAAGCAATTCCTCTGAGCTCAGCTCTCTTGTGACCCTCGCGACGCCAGGGGCCGCGGCCGACTCGAACGGCCTCTTCCACGGACTGGGCGATCACGCTTCAAACTCATTCTCCATCGACGGCCAGCCAATTACGGATCAGCAGAGTAAGGTTTTCTCGAATCAGGTGCCGGTTGACGCCGTCCAGTCCCTGGAAGTCATCGAAGGGGCGCCGCCGGCGGATTTTGGCGGCAAGACCAGCCTCGTCATCGTAGCGACCACGCGCTCAGGGCTGGGAATCACCACGCCACACGGAGATGTCACAGCCTCCTATGGAACCTTCGGCACTTCCAGCGAAGGCTTCGATCTCTCCTACGGGAGGCAGAAGTGGGGCAACTTCATTGCGGTGAACGGTCTCGATACTGGCCGCTTCCTCGACGGCCCGGAGTATCAGGTCTTCCACGATCGTGGTAATGAGGAGAACTTTTTCGACCGCTTCGATTACAAACCCACAAGCGCGGATCAAATCAGCTTGAATTTGCAATTCACCCGCTCGTGGTTTCAGACGCCGAATTCCTACGATGCCCAGAACGCGACGGGCTGGACAGGGCTTGTAGTCGATAACGCCGGCTTGGGTCCCAATGGTTTACCGGTGGGCAGCGCGGATCAGCGGTCGAAGATCACGACGTTTAACATTGCGCCCGTGTGGACTCATATTCTCAATCCCAACGCGGTGTTCACGTTGGGCGGTTGGGTTCGCCAGGATCAGTACAATTACTATGCGAGCGATAATCCATTCGCCGACTTCTCGCCGGCTCTGCAGTCCGCGACAGCGGGTCAGAATCGCCGCCTGACCAACGCCGGTGGCCGGACCAGCATAACCTACGTGAAAGGTATTAACAACATAAAGATCGGGACTCAATACCAGCAAACCATTCTCACGGAGCGGGACAGTTACGGTGTGGTCGATCCGACCGTGAACGCGCCTTGTCTGAACGGCGACGGCAGTCCGGACACGGACCCTACGCTGACGGATCCGAACGCTTGCCCCGGTGGCATCCCTAATCAGAATCCGAACTTCCTTCCGATCCTCGCCTGTTACGACTTGACCAGGACGGCAACCCTGCCGGCCTCCGACGGCTGTCCCTTCAGCACCAGCAGGATCGTACGGATATTTGGGCCATACCGATGTGAAGGAATTCGCTTTCTACGTCATGGATACTATCAGCATCCACAACTTGACGCTTAACCTCGGGTTGCGCTTTGACCAATACAGCGGAATTACGAGCGCGGCGCAGGGAGAGCCGCGCCTCGGCGTCGCTTACAATTTCAAGCCGACGAATACGGTCTTCCGGGCCTCGTATGCCCGCACGATGGAAAGTCCGTTCAACGAGAACCTGGTTATCGCGAGCGTGGGATGCCTCGACCCCGTGATCGTCGCGTTTCAGTCGTTCGTCGGGGGCGCCGAATGTGCATCCACAACGCCGTTGAGCCCCGGTCACCGCAACGAGTTCCATTTGGGACTCGAGCAGGCGTTCAGCAAGTATCTGGTAATCGATGCCGAATACATCTGGAAGTACACTCACAAAGCGTTCGACTTCAGCGTAGTCGGCAACACGCCGATCACCTATCCGATCGAGTGGGCGAGTTCGAAAATTCCGGGGTATGCGATTCGCCTCACCGTACCGAACTTCCACGGCTTGACCGCGTTCATGGTGACGTCCAGCGTGGCGGCGCGCTTCTTCGGGCCGCAGATCGCCGGTATTGGCGCGACGCCCGGCGCGGTCAGCGTGTTCCGCATCGACCACGACGAACTCTTCAACGCCACCGGGCACCTGCAGTACCAGCCTCCTTCGAAGAGGGCTCCGTGGTTCAGCTTCAACTGGCGATACGATAGCGGTCTCGTGGCCGGCCCGGTACCATGTGCGGGAGGCTCGGATTGCGCGAACGGGCCAAATGGAACGGATAGCATCGTGGATGTCTCGGGTCTTACGCCGGATCAACAGTTCCAGGGAGGACTCTTCTGCGGAACGGTACGCGCGACGCCGACCACTCCGATCAGCCCCACCGGCCTCTGCCCCGCGAACCTGTACGGTTCCTCGCTAGTGTCAATTCCGGCGCCAGGCACGGAGGACGACGACCACAACCCGCCCCGCATCGCGCCGCGCAACCTTTTCGACATCGCGGTAGGCCACGACAACATCTTCCACGGCGACAGGTACAAGTTCAGTGCCCGTCTGACTGTCATCAATCTGACGAACCAGACAGCGCTGTATAATTTCCTCTCGACCTTCAGCGGCACCCACTATGTAACACCCCGGACAGTAACCGGAACGATCGGCTTTCACTTTTAGCTCAACAACGCCTTGCGAAGCTCGTCCCGGCGCCTCGATCGAGAGGCGCCGGATTCGTCGCGGGCGTGCTTCATCCTGAGTAGGCCATTTTCGATGCCGAGCCTTTTACCTGGACGGCGGAGCCTGCTGGTGAGCGTCAGTACGGATTGCTCGGAAGAATCCGTCGCAAGCGGTGGAGCATTCCGTCCTTTGCCGAAAATGTGGCTGTAATTCGATCACCGGGCCGCAGGCCGACAAGTGCTCCAGGTTGTTTGACCCGATAGGATCTTACATGAAGAAGCAGTCGGCCGATGAGTGTCGTCCCGCGGATGGTGATCGTTGCGGATTCGGCGTTCGCCCAGACTACCGTTCCGAGTACAAGGTACTCCCGGATCACGGTCCCGCTGCCATCGATTCCCGCATGCGCAGGTTGAGCTTGCGCAGCAAACGAGGCAAACAGCATCAATAACGCGCGGCCACTCAACATGCGCCGTTAACTATACTCCGCGCCACAATCGCTGCGAAATAATTATTTGCATCTGGCCGGGATTCGCCCGTGAGCGGTCGCCGAATGGCAGTCAACGGGATGCGATGTGTATCGGACAGGAGCGTCTTCCTTTCCGAAGGCGTTTTTCTACCGCCGGTCAATCCCCCGGTCGGCCCGTTCACTCCGCAAGGCAGGCCTTCCATGCCTTATCATTACCGCGTCTCGCGCCGCGGGCATAGGATATATGCGTGGCTACATCGCATAGCGGTCTTAATTCGATCGCCGCGGTCCCGGCCGCGCACGATTCCCCCCACGCGGATGATGGAGGTTCCGTGCGATGGCCGGATTACGCCCGCATGGCAATAGTGGCCGCCGCCATCCTTCTCTCACGTCTTCACCTTGTGCCGGCGGTCGCCGGCTTTGACCCGCTCGGGATGGCGGGGGCGCTGATCGGAGGCTACCCGATCGTGCGCGAAGCGATCCACGATGCCTTGGCGAGGCGAATGACGATGGAACTTTCGATGACGATCGCACTGGTTGCCGCCCTCGCGATCCGGGAAGTTTTTACGGCCGATGTGATCATTCTTTTCGTGCTCTTCGCAGAGTTGGTCGAAGAAATGACGATGCACCGCGGCAGGCGTGCGGTCCACGAACTGATTGGCGGCCTTCCGGAAACAGCGGAGCTGCTTTCGGCGAAAGGGGTCGTGGAGCTCATCGACGTATCGCACCTGAAGAGCGGAGATGTCGTGCTGGTTCGACCCGGAATGCGAGTGCCGGTGGATGGAAAGGTTATCGAAGGCAATTCTTTCGTGGATCAGTCGGCGATCACCGGTGAGCTCGAAGCCGTCGAGGTGGCGCGAGGCTCTCACATCTTCGCCGGATCGGTGAACCGTTCCGGCGCGGTTCAAATTCGTGCGGAGAATCTCGGCAGCCAGACCGTCTATGGCCGCATGCTGGAGGCGCTGAAACGCGCCGAAGAATCCCGCCCGCCGGTACAGAAGCTCGCGGATCAGCTCGCCGGATACCTCGTTTATTTCGCTTTGGCCTGCGCCCTGGCGACGTTGATCGCGACGCATAACGCGCGGTCCACCATCTCGGTGATCATCGTGGCGGGCGCTTGCGGGATTGCGGCGGGCACGCCTCTGGCGATCCTTGGCGGACTGGGCCGCGCAGCGCGGATCGGGGCCATCGTCAAAGGAGGGTTTTATCTGGAGAAACTCGGGGTCGTGGATACCGTCGTTTTCGACAAAACCGGTACGCTTACGGCAGGGAACGCCGAGGTGGCCGACATCGACCCGGTTCCAGGCGTGCCGTCCGCGGAGTTGCTCCGAATCGCGGCGTCGGCGGAGTTGTATTCGGAGCATCCCCTCGCCCGCGCGATCCTGCGTAAGACAACCAGCATGGAGGTCCACCCTCCGGCCGAGTTCGCCTATCACGCGGGGAGGGGTGTGACGTGCCTCGTCGACGGGCGATTCACGGTTGTGGGCAGCCGGGCGTTTCTTCTGGAGATGGGCGTGCCGTTCGATCATCCGAGCCCGAGTGTGCCGGCGCTCTCGCATGTCGCGGTGGCACAGAGCGGAAGGCTGCTGGGTTCGATCTACGTCGCGGATGTGGTGCGCAACGGGGTCGATAAGGCGATCCCCCGGCTGCGTGCCCTCGGACTCCGCTTGGTTCTGATGACAGGCGACTCAGCCGCGATGGCTAATGTTCTGGCGAGGACATTTCACTTCGACGAGGTTCACTCGGATCTTTTGCCGGATAGCAAGCTCGATCGTCTTCAGACAATGCGGGCGGAAGGACATGTCGTGGCGATGGTCGGCGATGGGGTAAACGACACGCCGGCGCTGGCGGTCGCGGATGTACCGATTGCGGTGGGCTCGGGGACCGACATCGCGCAGGAATTCGCGGGAGTCCTGCTGATCGGCGATGACCTTCGCAAGCTGGTTGAATTGATCGAACTGTCGCGCCGATGCAGGAAGATTATCCTGTTCAACTTCGCCGGCACTCTTCTGGTGGATGCGGCGGGGATGGGTCTGGCCGCGATGGGCCTTCTGACACCGATTTTCGCCGCGCTGGTGCATGTCAGTTCCGAGTTGTTTTTTATCCTGAATTCCGCGCGCCTGTTGCCTCTGACTCAGAAGAATCCATAAGGGACAAAAATGAATGCAGTGCAGCTCGTCAGCAACGCAAAATCGTTGACAAACCTGCGATGAATAGACTCTTCCTCCTCCTCCTTCGCACTTAGCAAGGCAGCGAGTGCGGCGACCAGGATAAGCCAACTGCCGGTGACGATTTGCGTTGCCGTCGCGTCGGGCAATGCGGGGAAGATAGGTTTGATCGAAAAGCTCAGCGCAGATAAGATCACGAGAAACGCGGGAAAGGGCAAAATGCAGCCAATCCAGCAATGCCGTCCAGCTTCCCACTTGCGGAGCGCCAACGCGATTCCCAATTCGGCAAGCTGGACGGCAACCGCCGCGAGGGCGAACCGCTTTCCAGTCCAGGCATATCTGCCGAACCGGCTCATGATCATTAGGCCTGCCAGCAGGAGCGCTGTGTAGCCCGCTAAACGTACCATCAGCGTTCTGCGATCCCCGACGCTGAGCACGTAGACGTCCCGATAGAGGAATACCATCGCGAAAGTGATTACCACGATCACCATGCGTTTTCCGTTGTTAGCACGGAACCCACTCGCCTGCAACTAGTTCGCCGTGAACGAGCTGGTTTCTCTCCCAAACGGGATGAATTACGAGAAGACCGGTCCGACCTCAAAACACCTCGCGGCGAGGAAGATCAGCTTTGTGTTGTGACTGGCGATTCCCTCCACAGTCGGGACGGAGGCGAAAAACACTCCGTCCACGTAGTAGGCCTTTGTCTCAACTTCGTGGGCCCGTTGTCTTGGAGAAGAAGTTGAAGCCCTTGCCCACCCGCTTGCCGCGAAAGAGCTCGGGTTCCGATTGACATAAACCGCCCGGAATCGCATTCATTACACGGCATGGCGACACGTGCTTCACCGATTCAGGACCGAGTCCATCTCAAAAGGGCCCAGTCGCGCCATACACCGAGTGGCGTTACCGAGGGCGTTCGAGCCGTCAACCGAAGAAGCGCACCTATTGTCTCCGACGGGTCTTCAGCGAATCGAAATCAACAGGCCGATGCTGACGCCGATCGCCTGATCGTGGCTGGGTCCAAACGTGTAATCGTACGCAGGCTCGATATACCAGCCGAACCTGCGCGCGGGCGACGGCCAGAACATAAAGTCCAGCGCGATTTCGCCGGCCACTGAGTTGGTGGTGATGCGGTTCTCCCTGATGTGAATCCACTCGGGCCCGACGCCGAACATGAATTCTACTTTCCTGGAGAGGGTCCATGGTTTTTTAAATAAAAGATCCGTATCCCACTCCGTCGAGTGATGACTGAAGGTTGGTGTGACACCGAACTCAAGTTCCAGCCAGTTCTCGATTGGCGTCACTTCCGCCGCCACAGTCGGGCTGAGAACCCATCCGCCCCCGCTGAGACTCCGGGCCGGTTCGGCGCCCAATTCGAGGATTGCGAACGCCTCCTTTCCCGGCGGTTGCGAGGCGAGCGGCGAATCGGGTCGAACCTGTGCTTCAGCCCCCGCTTGTGATTCCGGATCATGAGCTGTGGGCAGGTCGTTGCCACGCGTTGATCCGGGTTGTACTTCGGCCTGGTCGCCAACCCGTCGAGCCTGGGCGAGAAGCTGACAAAGCATCGAATTCTGCCGGTTGCAATCCAGGCTTGTCCTCACGAGTTCGTCCGATTTAACGGACCCGTTCTCTTGCGCACTAGCCGCATGACGCGCCACAAGCACGACGATGCAGAGAGGCGCGACACACATCCTCTTCATGGAATCTCCTTAAGACCGAAATCAATTAAGAATGCGAGGAGAACCTAGGTGCGCGGAGGGTGTTCAATTCGGTTTAGCGGGACGTCAGGCGTTCGGCAGGCATGGGAAGCGACCGCCCGGGCGACGAATCCCAATTGCGCAACGGGAACGATTGGCGCGACCACCACGACATGTCCGCAACAGCACAGGCAGCCATCGGCAGAGCAACCGTCGTCCGAATCATGTGACGTGTGTGTGGAAAACAGGCAAGCTTGCGACGCTTTCGCGTCACAAGCAAGAATTTCCGTTGCGGCGAGTAGCAGTAAGAGGACCGTCACGAAGTTCCTGACTATCCGCCAAGCCACCATATGTCGGTCCCCCTATCATGCCACACCCAATCTTTGGGAAGCGACATAGGCGACATTCAAAAGGGGTTAAGCCGCCAATGCGACTGGAGATTGGCCGGATATGAGCGTTGCTCGCTCGCTGGGATGAAAATGCGAACCGATGAAGGTTTGTTCGACAACGGCGGTGTTGTGAACCAGTGCCACGTTCACTCCTGGGTAAGTTGACCGTAAACGGAACTGGCTTAGCTGGAGTAGAGGAACCCACGATTGAGAAATGAACCGATATGGCCTCAAGAGTATTTACTGAACGAACCCAGCAAGTAATTGAAAACAGGGAAACGGGCGGCGAGCACAGGATCACTTTCGGAAGAAATGAACCCAGCATCGGACGATTACGGAGCGGCTCCGATCAGAGCGCGTCGGGTCTCGGGTTCTTTTTTGGGCGAAACGAACCTGAGAAGCTGTTGAAAATACTGGAATCGGTCGAATAGGGAACCTGAGAACCCACGGAGACGGAATGTCCCTTTATAAGCGCTGGAATGCGTAGTGGTACAAGTTCAGCTTCAGGGTCGGCTGGTGCGTGCCAACTCGAAAACTGCCAACAAGCGGGCCGCGGAACAGATTGAGGCCGCAAAAAAGACGCAGCTCGCAGAGCGCGAAGTCGGGATCGAAGGACAGGGTGCGATGCCCTACCTTGGCTGAGTTTGCGAAGAACAGTTTCATCCGTATCTCGAAAAGACGAAGCGGGACAAACTGCGAACGATCGAGTTGAACAAGATGCGCGTGTCGCGACTGGGGACGTTCCCCCCCTCTGGAGTAAGCCCCTCAATGAGCTCTCCCAGGAAGACCTCACGGCCTAAGAAACAGCACGCCGACGCGATCGAGGACTGGGAGGTGAAACCGTTCGTCCTCTACTCGTTGAGACACACGTGCTTGACCCGGTGAGCAGCGCTTGAGGAGATGGGCCTGTTCACCCTGAAGAAGCTCGCGGGACACGCCCGGATCGAGACGACGAACTGCTACCTCCATGTGAACGCTGCACGGACGGGAAAAATCCTCGAGAAGGTCTGGAAGAAAAAGCGCTGACCGGGCACAAATTCCGGCACAGCGATCAAAATGGCGGAGTGATTTTCTTTTCGTTCCAAGGCTGGTATCTGGAACAAAACAGCCAGGTTAAAGATGGTGAGCGCGGTAGGAATCGAACCTACAACCTACTGATTAAGAGTCAGTTGCTCTGCCAGTTGAGCTACGCGCCCGCAAAAGCCAGTCTAGCACGCACCTCCGGACAGACCGGGCCGTTTCTCCGTCGAATGCATTCACAAATTCGTCTCCGTATCCTCTATCCTTTGAAAGGCGCCGTGTAAGCGCCGCTCAATTATGCATCTCCTCCCAACTCACGATGAAGTGGTGCGTGTTCTTCGAGACACTGGCGCGCTCCGCGAAGGCCATTTCGTTTATACCGATGGACTCCATTCCAACGAGTACCTTCAGGTCCCGCTCGCCATGCGCTACTACCAGCATGCGAAGACATTCAGCGTGGGGCTCAGCCGCCTTCTGCGCGCCAACACCGAAATCCATCCCCTCATTCCCGAACTTTCCATCGTCGCGCCGGCTACCGGCGGACTGCCGGTCGCCTACGGAGTTTGCGAGGCTCTTCAGTCAAAGCGGGTTTACTGGGCCGAGCGCGACGGGGATTCGCCCTCCGCGCACGATCCGCTGCGCTTCCGTCAGTTCCTTGAGCCGCTACCCGGAGAGCAGGTCGTTCTCGTTGACGACATTCTTCGGTCGGGCAAGAAACTCACCGAAATGAAAGCGCTGCTTGAGAGCTACGGGGCGATCGTCGCGGCCATAGCCGTGGTCATCTATCAGCCCCTGCCCGAGGTCCGGAAGTTCGGCGACATCCCATTTCTCTACCTGACGCGTCTGGAGGCAAGCTACTACGCCAATGAAGACGCGTGCGAGCTTTGCAAGGCGTCCGTACCCGTGCAAAAGGTCTGGGTATAGCTGCGGAATTAACGTGACAGCGATCACGCATCTGTCCTGCTATCAGCCAAATAGAGTGTGTGAAAGCGTGCTGCTGAAGGGCGGTGCAGAGTGTTACATCTGTATGTCGAATCTCATGATTACGAAGATGGCGGCCTGGTTTTCCACAGGGTTTCCCACTCCGCTGGTTGAAAAGCCGCTGGTTGAAAAGCCGCTTGTTCAAAAGTTCGAGGTCGCCGGGTGAGGCTCACTCCCGTCGATTGGTCGATTATCGCGTCGTACTTCCTCTTCAACCTGCTGATCGGCTTCTACTACAAAAGCAAAGCCGGGTCGAATACCACCGAGTTCTTCCTCTCGGGGCGCAACGTGCCCTGGTGGCTCGCCGGAACCTCGATGGTCGCAACCACGTTCGCAGCGGACACGCCGCTGGTTGTTACGGGCCTGGTAGCGCGGAACGGGATCGCCGGTAACTGGCTCTGGTGGAATATGGTCGCAAGCGGAATGCTCACAGTGTTCCTTTTCTCGCGACTCTGGCGGCGATCCGGCATGACCACCGACATCGAACTGGCCGAACTTCGCTACTCCGGAAAACCGGCGGCATTCCTGCGAGGCTTCCGGTCCCTCTATCTCGGCGTGGTGATGAACTGCATCATCCTCGGCTGGGTGAATCTGGCGATGGTCAAGATCCTGATGCTGGTGCTCGGGGTTTCGAAAGACCAGGCTCTCTGGATCGTCATCGGCATCATTGCGCTGACATCTTTCATCTCCACGCTCTCCGGTCTCTGGGGCGTCCTCGTTACCGATCTCTTCCAGTTCGCCGTGAAGATGACGATGGTCGTAGTGCTGGGAGTCGCAGGCCGTGCGGGCGGTCGGTGGAATCGATGCGATGAAGCAAAAGCTCGGCGGCGACGGAAGCGCTTTTCTCAGCTTCGTGCCCGATCTCCATTCCGTCTGGATGCCCGCCGTCACATTCTTCGTCTATATCGCCGTGAACTGGTGGGCGACGTGGTACCCGGGCGCCGAACCGGGCGGAGGCGGATATGTCGCGCAACGCATGTTCAGCGCGAAGGACGAGCGCAATTCCCTCCTCGCGACGCTCTGGTTCAACGTCGCGCATTATGCGCTCCGGCCGTGGCCGTGGGTGGTGGTCGGAATGGCTTCGGTTATTCTTTACCCCCACCTGCAGGACCCCGAAACCGGCTACGTGAGGGTCATGATCGATTACCTGCCCGCATCGCTGCGCGGGCTCATGGTGGCGGCTTTCGCGGCCGCATTCATGTCGACCGTGGGAACCCAGTTGAATTGGGGCGCCAGCTACCTGGTCAACGACTTTTACCGCCGCTTCATCCAGACCGGCGAGCCGGAGCGGCATTACGTTCGTGCATCGCAGGTGGCAACGGTGGTCCTCACCATCATTTCGGCGGTGGTGACGCACTACATGGATTCGATCGCCGGGGCATGGAAGCTGCTCATCGTGACCGGCGCGGGCACCGGTTCTGTCCTGATTCTGCGCTGGTACTGGTGGCGCATCAACGCCTGGAGCGAGGTCTCCTCTATGGCGGCCGCGTTCGTAGTCTCGATCGTCCTGCAGACTGCCTTTCATCTCGATAGCGACAACCCCATCGATTTCGCGTATCTCATCCTCATCACGGTTGCGGTGACCACCGTCGTCTGGCTTGCCACGACTTTTCTGACGGCGCCCGAAACTGACGCTACGCTTGTCGGGTTTTATACTCGTGTACGGCCATCGGTCGCAGGGTGGCGACGTGTGGCGCGCCTTGCGCCGGAGGTCCGTGTGGCCAGCGATCTGGGCTGGAACCTGCTCGATTGGCTCTGCGGATGCGTCCTGATTTATGGCGCTCTTTTCGGCATCGGCAAGATCGTCCTTAAGGATTATGGGACCGGATTTTTATATCTCGCCATTGCGGCCGCTGCCGCGGGAGTGATCTCCTGGGATCTTTCGCGCCGCGGTTGGGCTTCTGTTATGGAGTAAACAATGTTATTGCGAATCTTCGCTGTTATAGCGTTCTCTTTCCCGCTCCTTGCCCAGCAGGAACCAGCACCACCTCCGGCTGCCCAGCCTACCGGCGAGAAGCTCGCGCCCTACTATCCCACTCCCGAAACAGTCGTTGAGCGCATGCTCGAACTGGGCGAATTGAAGGCTGGCGAGAAGATGTTCGATCTCGGAAGTGGCGACGGCCGCATCGTGATCATGGCAGCGCAGAAGTATCACGCCGACGCGACTGGGGTCGAACTGGATCCGGACCTCGTGTCAGTCCAGCGCCGCGAAGATCCGCCAGTTCGGGTCTGCAGAAAACGGCGCGGATCATTTACGGCGACATTCTGAAGCAGAATTATTCCTCGGCGAATCTCATCACCGTGTATCTGCTGCCGGAGTCGAACATCAAAGTGAGGCCGGTGCTTGAAGCCACGGTGAAAAAGGGCACGCGGATTGTCGCGCACGATTTCGAGATCGGCGGATGGACGCCCGTCAAAACCGTAACGATCGCCGACGACGGCGAAGGCCGGAGCCATATGCTTTACCTGTATATCCGTTAAGCCGATGAGGATCGGGATCACGTGCTACCCGACCTATGGAGGCAGCGGCATTGTCGCCACGGAACTCGGGCTCGAGCTGGCGACGCGCGGACACGATATCCACTTCATCACCTATTCCAATCCCGATCCGGCTCGATCCCGCGCTGCCTCGCATCCACTATCACGAGGTTGAGGTCTCGAACTATCCGCTCTTCCAGTACCCGCCTTATTGCCTGGCTCTCGCTTCGCGCATGGCGGATGTGGCGGAGAGCTACGGGCTCGACCTGCTGCACGTTCACTACGCCATACCGCATTCGATCTCGGCGCTGCTCGCACGGCAAATGACGGCAGCAGTCGCCGGCGGCTGCCTTTCATCACGACGCTACACGGCACCGACATTACGCTGGTGGGCACGGACCGCTCTTACTTCGGGATCACGAAATTTTCGATCGAGCAGTCCGACGGGATCACGGCCATCAGCCACGACCTGCGGCGCGATACGGTCGAGATCTTCGGCATCGAGAACGAAATCCGCGTGATTCACAATTTCGTCAACTGCGACACCTATAAGCCGGACCCGGAACGAAAGGGCATCGAAGCGTTCGCGCCGAACGGCGAGAAGCTGCTGATCCATCTCTCGAACTTCCGGCCAGTGAAGCGCGTGCTCGACTGCATCCGGATTTTCGCCGAGGTGCGCAAACACGCCAACGTGCGCCTGCTGATGGTAGGGGATGGACCGGACCGCGGACCCGCGGAGCACCTCGCATGGACCCTCGGCGTGAAAGATTACGTGGATTTCCTCGGCAAGCAGAATCAGGTGGAGCGCCTGATTCGTCTGGCGCATGTGATTCTCATGCCGAGCGAGATGGAATCGTTCGGACTCGCGGCGTTGGAAGCGATGGCTTGCGGCGTTCCGGCGGTCGCGACGCGCGTCGGCGGCGTGCCTGAGTTAATTACCGATGGCGAGGACGGTTTTCTGGAAGCGCCAGGTGATGTGGCGCGGCTTGCGGAGCGGGCGACGCAGCTTGTTACGGATTCATCGCTCCGCGCGCGAATGGCGGCGGCAGCGCGGAAGACTGCAACGAGCCGCTTTTGCACGGAGAAGATCATCCCCCGATACGAGGACTACTACAGACAGGTTTTAGAGACCAATTCGCGATAGATGGTGGAGAATAGGACGGTGCGCGTTTTCGCGATGGGTCTCCTCGCAGCTGCCCTTTCATTTGCTCAGGTTCAAAATGCCGCCGATGCCTCCGCGGGGCCGGGCTCATCCCCGATTGCTCCTGGTTCGCTGGCGTTCGTCAGTGACTATTACTCTTCGACACGGGGGGCGGGCGCCTCCGTTGCGATTCGCCCGGTTGGCAGTTCAAGTCCCATTCCTGCCCAGGTGGTGAACGCAACCGTGGGGGGCATCACTTTTCTCGTTCCGCTTGATGTTCCCTTTGGCAATGCCCAGGTGATTTATAAACAGTCGGGACAACTGACCCAATGGGCTCCGGCGCTGATCGCGCCCGACCACTTTGCTCTCTATCGCAGCGGAACCCCCGGGCCTTTGACAGCCCTCAGCGTGAGCCCGGATGGCCATAGCGTTTCGTCGATCGGTCTGGCGAATCCCGCGCAGCCGGGTCAGTTCATCGAGATTGTCGGAACGGGACTCGCTGCCACTACGCGAAGGATCCTGCCGCAATTGACTCTTGGGGGCGTTCCGCAGAACGTGACCTTTGCGGGACCCGCCCCCGGGGAGCCCGGAGCCATGCAGATCAATTTTCAGATCTCCCCGGCGACACCCGATGGCTGCTACCTTCCCTTGAATCTGGTTCTGGGCACGGCATCGGCGTCCTCTTACATGAGCAAGACTTCGGATCGGATGCCGTGCCACCATCCGTTTGGCCTCTCGGTCAGCGCCCTGAAGGCTCTGGACATGGGCCAGTCCGTCGAGGCCGGGATGATCTCGATGACGACCGCTCTTACGGCGGTTTCGTCGGATCGCGCATCACGCCAGGAGAACGTGAATGTTACGGTCCTGCCGATGGCCGCTTCCGATATTGCGCGGTACTTTACGGCCAATACAGTCCTGGGGTGTGGGACCGCGCCATCCTCGGGATTTATCGGCGGTGTCCTGAGTTCCCCCCTCCAACTCGGTGACACGATGACTCTGCGCAATGAGACAACTACACTGACGCTCCCGTCGCCAAACGGATTCGCATATACGACGACGATTCCGCCGTCCAGCGATGCGCCGCTCAATGCGTTACCGACGCCTGTTATCGGGGCCGGTCAGTGGACATGGGGTTCATCCGGAGGTCCCGATTTGCCCGCGTCGAACTTCAGCTTCAGTCTGGCGGCGCCCATTCAGATCAACGGCGGCGCGCCAGTATCGGTGACGTCCAGTCAGGATCAGACGATGACGTGGAACGGAAGCGCTTACGATTCGAACGCAATTCTTCAATTATCCGTGAGTCAAAATCCCGGCTTTTCTCCAGCGATCGTGTGCTTCGCGCCCGCGCAGACCGGAGCCCTGACAATTCCAGCCAATCTGCTTGCGCAATTCACCCCCGGAGGAGTGGGAACGTTATCGGCATCGGTAACGGAATCGGGTTCGGGAATTCCAGCTGCGAATTTCATGCTTTCAAATGGGACCCCTCTGTTGATGCTGGTGAGCCGGGGAAGCACCGATACGCGTCCGGTGGATTTCAAATGAGGATGCTCGTTTCAGGCGGCCTTTTCCTCGCATTGTCGAGTCTTCTGCAGGCGCAAACTGCTACCGTGCAAAATGCAGCAACGCTGCAGCCGCCAGCCGCGATCTTCGGGAATTTCGGGTCCATCCTGAAGGGGTCGTCATCAACAGCCTCTTTTTGGCTCGGGTATCCCGCATCTCCCGCGCCAGCGAATGTTATTGCGCCGGGAATGCTGGCAGTTCTCGCCTATTCCGGGTCGGGATCGGAAGAAATTTTGGACCTTTTGGGGAACACGCTTCTCGCGCCGAGCTCGCCCGTTTCCACTCTATCCGCGACCCTGACGATTCGTCCATCAGGTTCCAGCATTCCATTCAAGGGCGAGGTCGTGACATCAACTGCGGGTGGCGTCACCTTCATTGTCCCGCCTGGGCTCCCCGTAGGCGGTGCTGAAGTCGAATACAAGATCGGAAGCCAACCTACAGCCTGGACCAATGTAAACGTGGTCCCCGCAAGTTTCGAGTTCTTCCGCATCGGTCCAGGCGGTCCGGTGATCGCTCAATCCGTGGCTTCCGATGGCTCGCTGAAGCCCGTCGGACTCGCAACGCCGGCACAACCAGGCCAGACGGTCCTTCTCACCGGCTCCGGGCTCGGCGATGCAACGCCGTTTCAGATCTCAGTGGGCGGAGCGGCGGCGACAATCGTCCATCCGCTGACGCAACGCGCGAATCCGGGATACGACCGGATTTTCGTTCAGATACCCGCCGGCGCGCCCGACGGATGTTACGTGCCACTGACTCTTACGTACAACCAGACGACGGTCACGACCTCAATCAGCAAGACGTCGAATGGCGCGCCGTGTGCCCATCCCTTTCAGCTTTCGACCGCCGACCTGCAGACGCTGGATAGCGCGGGATCTCTGGCGACCGCCCAGATCGGCATGAGCACGAACCTGCAAGTAGCGACATCCGACGCCGCCTCCCGGAGTGAATACGCAAGCATCTCGGTATCCCAGTTGAATGCGGCCGGGATAGCTGCGTACTTCACGCCGGTTCCGAACTCCAGTTGCTCCATCGCTCAGCCCGCGTATGCGATTGCCTTTAACGGGATCTTTGGAATTCCTGCCGTACTTCCTGACCTTGGCTCTTCAATGACGCTTCAGAATGGGCCGGCTACGCTCTCGTTCGCTGGCGCTGGATACTTCGCCGACACCAACTTTCCCGCGGCCGCCGAAGGCCCTCTCAGCAACCTGCCTGGCCCGGTAATCGCATCCGGAAAATGGACGTGGACTTCGAGCGGCGGCGCGGACCTTCCAGCGTCCTCATTTGCATTCACCCTTCCCGCTCCATTCCAGCTCAACGCTGGCGCGCCGTTATCGCTGAATCGCAGTCAGGACCAGACCGTTACCTGGAACGGAGCCAATTTCCCTGCCGGTTCCGTATTCACGGCCAGTCTGAGCGGCAGTGTCAATGTAAGCTGCTCCGCGCCGGCGAACGCAGGCACCTTGACGATCCCGGCCGCCCTGCTCGGCCAGTTCGCCGCAAGCTCCCTCGGAACCTTGTCGATCGGCGTGAGCCAAATGGGTTCGTCTATTCCTCACACGCTCTTTAAGCTCAAGAACGGGAATACTCTCCTGGTATTCGTTTCGTATTCAACCGGCGATACCCGGGCCGTCGATTTTCAATAACCACGTACGAAACGGATCAGCGGCTCAAGTTTCGCCGGAAGCCGATCCTCGCTGCGAGTGTGGCACTCCCAAACCTCGAACACGCGCCAGCCCTGGGCGCGAAGCGCCGCGCGATTGCGCTTGTCCCGATCCACATTCGAGCGCCGCTTCTCGGCCCAGAAGGTCACGTTCGTCGCGGGAACCGGCTTGCCGTACTTGCATCGATGCATGTGCCAGAAGCAGCCGTGCACGAAGAGCACGGCGCGCACGCGCGGAAAGACGAGGTCCGGCTTACCCGGGAGATCTTTGCCGTGAAGGCGGTAGCGAAGTCCGGCCGCATGCAGCAGCTTGCGCACCCGCATTTCCGGTTTGGTGTGGACGCCCCGAATCCGCGACATGTTATAGCTGCGCTGCGCGGGCGTGAGCACGTCGGTCACGCTAATATGATGTCACTGCCTTGAAGCCGGACTTCACGTTTATCGACCTGTTTGCGGGTATTGGAGGGATGCGTCTCGGATTTGAGGCCGCGGGCGGCGAATGCGTGTTCACCAGCGAATGGGACACCTACAGCAATACAACATACCGAGCGAATTTTCCCGACGACGAACACGCGATTGCCGGCGATATTACAAAGATTCAAGCCAGCGAGATTCCTGATCATGACGTGCTGCTGGCAGGCTTCCCCTGCCAGCCCTTCAGCCTTGCAGGAGTGTCCAAGAAAAATGCTCTCGGCAGACCCCACGGCTTCGAGTGCAAGACTCAGGGAACCCTGTTCTTCGACGTCGCCCGCATCATCGCATGCAAAAGGCCTCGCGCGTTTCTTCTCGAGAACGTCAAGAATCTGCTTTCGCACGATCGCGGGAATACGTTTGCGGTGATTCGTGACGTCCTTGAAAACGAACTCGGCTACAGCATCTCGGCGAGAGTGATCGACGGCAGACACTTCGTCCCGCAACACCGCGAACGGATTCTGATCGTGGGTTTTCGCGAGCCGACGAAATTCGACTGGGATGCGATTCCGGTTCCCGATGCTACGCCGCGCTTACGATGCGTGCTGCATCACGAAGATGGCAGCGAACCGGATCTCGACAGTGGACGGTATCTGAACGAATCGGGTAGCGTTAATGAGAAGTACGTCCTGAGCGACAAGCTCTGGAATTACCTGCAGGCTTACGCGGAAAAGCATCGCGCAAAGGGCAATGGATTCGGCTGCAGCGTCTTCGGCGAGGGAGATGTGGCGCGGACGCTTTCCGCACGGTATTTCAAAGACGGATCGGAGATTCTGATCTCCCGCGGCAACGGCGCCAATCCTCGCAGGCTCACGCCCCGCGAGTGCGCGCGACTGATGGGCTATCCGGAAGACTTCAAAATTCCGGTTTCAGACACCCGCGCTTACAAGCAGTTTGGGAATTCGGTGGTCGCGCCTTTGATCAGCCATGTGGCGCGGCTGATGAAGCCGTGGGTTCTGGATCGCACGGTCTATCCGAAAATAGAGCCGCCGCAGGGTCGCCTGTTCTGATTTAACTACTTCGCCGTTGCGTCGACCTTCGCCTGGGCGCGGGCGATCTGGTCTAACGCGACATTTGGGTCGATTTCCCCGCGCAGTTCTTTCGCCGCGTCCTCTGTGGCCTTCCGCAGCTCTTCGCGAGCTTGCTCGACGTTGATCTCTTCTTTGCGCTCGGCGGCATCCGCGAGGATGCGAATCCGGTCCGGCTGCACTTCGACGAAGCCGCCGTAAACGGCCAGCACCTTCTCGCCTGAGCCGCCTCTGTAGGTCAACACGCCGCCCGCCTTCAGTTCCGAAAGCAGCGGCGCATGGCCCGGGAGCATGCCCATGTACCCGTCGAGTCCCGGCACCTGAACTTCGCTCACCTGCTCTTCGACGAGCATGCGCTCCGGACTCACCAGCTGCAGTAACAGCGTGTCGGCCATCGGAATCGCCTACTGCTGGCCCATCTGTCTGGCTTTTTCGATCACGTCTTCGATCGTGCCCTGCATGTAGAAGGCCTGCTCCGGCAGTTCGTCATGCTTGCCTTCGACGATCTCCTTGAAGCCCTTGATCGTATCCGCGAGCTTGATGTACTTGCCGGGGAAGCCGGTGAACTGCTCGGCGACGTGGAACGGCTGCGAAAGGAACTTCTGGATCTTGCGGGCGCGCGCCACAGTCAGCTTGTCGTCGTCGCTCAGTTCGTCGACGCCCAGAATGGCGATGATGTCCTGCAGATCCTTGTAGCGCTGCAGCACGCCCTTGACGGTCTGCGCGGTGTTGTAGTGATCGTCGCCGATGATCAGCGGATCGAGAATGCGCGAGGTCGAAGCCAGCGGATCGACGGCCGGATAGATTCCCATTTCCGCGATCGAACGCGAGAGGTTGGTGGTCGCGTCGAGGTGCGCAAACGCGGTTGCCGGCGCGGGATCGGTGTAATCGTCGGCGGGCACATAGATCGCCTGCACGGACGTGATCGAACCCTTCTTCGTCGAGGTAATGCGCTCCTGCAATTCGCCCATTTCGGACGCGAGGTTCGGCTGATAACCGACCGCGCTCGGCATGCGGCCGAGCAGCGCCGACACTTCCGAACCAGCCTGGGTGAAGCGGAAAATGTTGTCGATGAAGAGCAGCACGTCCTGCCCTTCTTCGTCGCGGAAATATTCGGCGACGGTCAGACCGGTCAGACCCACGCGCAGACGCGCCCCGGGCGGCTCGGTCATCTGCCCGTAGATCAGCGCGACCTTCGATTTGGTGTAATCCTTCGGATCGATAACGCCCGACTCCTGCATTTCCATCCAGAGGTCGTTGCCTTCGCGCGTCCGCTCGCCCACGCCGGCGAACACCGAAACGCCGCCGTGCTTCATGGCGATGTTGTTGATGAGCTCCTGAATGATGACCGTCTTGCCGACGCCCGCGCCGCCGAACAGGCCGATTTTTCCGCCGCGAAGATAGGGTTCGAGAAGATCGACGACCTTGATGCCGGTCTCGAACATTTCGAGACGGGTCGACTGATCTTCGAACGAAGGCGCCTGGCGGTGAATCGGATATCGTTCTCGGTGTTGACCGGACCCATCTCATCCACGGGCTCGCCGAGCACGTTCAGCACGCGGCCGAGCGTCTGCTTGCCGACGGGAACGCTGATCGGGCCGCCGAGGCTGATCGCTTTCATGCCGCGGACCATGCCTTCGGTGGCCTGCATCGCGATGGTGCGGATGCGGCCTTCGCCGATATGCTGCTCGGTCTCGCAAACGACGTCGATCGGCTCGGGGACGTCAAAGCCCTCGCTGGCGATCCGGATCGCGGTGTGGACTTCGGGGATCTGCCCTTCGGGGAACTGGCAGTCGACGGCAGGCCCGGAGATCTGAACGACGTGGCCGATAACTTGTGCGTCGGTTAGCTGTTGCCATAAATTTCCTCTGGTGCGGCGTTATTCGGCGGCAGCCGCGCCGCTCACCACTTCAATAATTTCTTTAGTGATCGCCGCCTGACGGATGCGGTTCATGTTCAACGTCAGCGAATCGATCACGTCTCTTGCGTTCGAAGACGCTTTATCCATGGCGGTCATGCGCGCCGCCTGATAGGACGCGATCGTTTCGAGCAAGGCGCGGAACACGGCGACTTCCACATAGCGCGGCATCAGCCGGTCCAGCATATCGACCGGCGACTGCTCGTAGATGTAGTCTTTGTTTTCCGGGGCTTTCTTGTCTTTCTCCGCTTTCTCTTTGTCCGCGTCAGTGTCGGCGGTGACCGGCAGCAACTGCAGCACCGAGAGCTTTTGCGACATCACGCTCTTGAATTCGTTATTGAGGACGAAGACCGCGTCGGTTTCGCCGTCGCGGTAGCGCCGGATCACTTCGCGCGCGATCTCGGCGGCATCCTGATACGTGGGCCGGGCCGCGAGGTTGACATGCTCGGCGAGGATCTTCGCGTTGCGGCGGCGATAAAAATCGCGGCCTTTGCGGCCGACCAGAGTCAGCGTAACCTCTGCGCCCCGGATGATCCTGGAAAAACTTCTGCGAGGCTTTGAGCAGGTTCGAGTTGAACGCGCCCGCGAGGCCCGTGTCGCTGGAAAAGAAGATCAGGTCGATGCGCTTCATCTCGCGCACGGCAAGCCACGGACTTTCCGAAGCCCGATCGTCGGACTGCGCGGCGGCCGCAAGATCCGCCAGCATTTCGCGCATCAGATTGGCGTAGGGACGCGCCGCAATGACGCGCTCCTGGGCGCGGCGCAGTTTCGCGGCCGAGACCATTTTCATGGCCTTGGTGATCTGCTCCGTGTTTTTCACGGAGCGGATGCGCCGCCGCAAATCGATCAGACTCGGCATAGCGAATTAACGCTATAGCGCGCTACGCCGCCGCCGTCTTTTTCTTTCCTTGCATCAGCGGGCTTTCACCTCGTTGATGGCGGCGGTGAGATCGGCCTTCAGCGCATCGTCGAGGTCTTCTTTTCGCGGATGGTCGTGCAGAATCGCCGGCTTCGAATTATCGAGGAACTTGATAGAGCTCGTTTTCGAAGGGACGGCAATCTTCGACCGCCAGATCGTCGAGCAGGCCGTTGGTGCCGGCGAAGATGATGGCCACCTGCTTCTCGACGGGCAGCGGGCTGTACTGCGGCTGCTTCAGAATTTCGACCAGGCGCTTACCGCGATTCAACTGCGCCTGCGAAGCCTTATCGAGATCGGAACCGAACTGCGCGAAGGCCGCGAGGTTGCGGTACTGCGCGAGATCGAGCCGCAGAGCGCCCGCGACCTGCCGCATCGCCTTGATCTGCGCGGCGCCGCCGACGCGGCTCACCGAAAGTCCGACGTTCACCGCGGGCCGGATGTTCGAGTTGAAGAGATCGGCTTCGAGATAGATCTGGCCGTCGGTGATCGAGATGACGTTGGTCGGAATGTACGCGGAAACGTCGCCCGCCTGCGTTTCGATGAACGGCAGCGCGGTGAGCGAACCGCCGCCGCTGCGCGTCGCTCAGTTTCGACGGCGCGCTCCAGCAGGCGGCTGTGAAGATAGAACACGTCTCCGGGGTACGCTTCGCGGCCCGGCGGACGGCGCAGCAGCAGCGAGATCTCGCGATAGGCCGCGGCGTGCTTCGAAAGATCGTCGTAAACGCAAAGCGCGTGGCGGCTCGGAGTCGCGGAAAAATTCGCCCGATGGCGCAGCCGGAGTAAGGCGCGAGATACTGCATCGGGCGCGGGATCGGAAGCGCTGGCCGAAACCACGATCGTGTAATCCATGGCGCCGTGATCTTCGAGCGTCTTGACCACCTGCGCCACGGTCGAACGCTTCTGGCCGATCGCGACGTAGATGCAGATGACATCTCCGCCCTTCTGGTTGATGATCGTGTCGAGCGCGATCGCGGTCTTGCCGGTCTGGCGGTCGCCGATGATCAGCTCGCGCTGGCCGCGGCCGATCGGAATCATGCCGTCGATGGCCTTGATGCCGGTCTGCAGCGGCTGCTTCACGCTCTGCCGCGTCGATAACGCCGGGGGCGATGCGTTCGATTGGGTTCGTTTGTTCGGTATGCGATCGGGCCCTTGCCATCGATGGGACGGCCGAGAGCGTCGACCACACGGCCGATCATCGCGTCGCCCACCGGAACCGACATGATCGTGCCGGTGCGGCGCACTTCTTCGCCTTCGCTGATGTGCTGGTATTCGCCCAGCAGCACCGCGCCGACCTGATCTTCTTCGAGGTTCATCGCGATGCCGGAAACGCCGTGGCCGAACTCGATCAGCTCGCCCGCCATGACCTTGTCGAGGCCATGGATGCGCGCGATGCCGTCGCCGACCGACATGATGGTGCCGACTTCGCTGACGTCGATGGCGCGCTCGTAGTTCTCGATCTCGTGCCGCAGAATGCTTGTAATCTCGTCTGCCCGTATTTGAGCCATAAAATTTCGTTTCCGATTTATTCCCGGCCGTTACGACTGCTCTACTGAACAGCCGACAGCCGCTTACGCATGTCGGCCAGCTGGCCTCGCACCGAACCGTCGTAGACGCTCGAACCGATCTTCGCCGTCACTCCGCCGATCAGGTCCGGATCGACCACGAACCGCATGCGCACCTGCGCACCCGCCAGATGCCCCAGTTGCCCGGCTGAGTTCGGTTCTGCTGACCCGCATTCAATTCGGAAGCCGAACGTCACTTCCGCGCGCACAAACCCAAGCCGCTCATCGAGAGCAGTCCTCGAACGCATCCACCATCTGCGCCAGAGCGTCAGACCGCCTGTGATCGCTCACGACGAGAACGAAATTGCGTGACCACGCGCGCGAATCCCAGCTTCTCCGCAATGTCTTTGATGATGGCCCGCTTGCGCGCTACCGGAATCGCCGGAGAAGTCAGCACACTGCGCAGATCGGAGGAGGACTGCGACCGGCTCATTGAAAGAGCGCAACTGCTCAACGACCTGGGCCGGTTTGACACGGCGGCATTTACTCCAACCTCCGGCGAAAGTACAACATCCGCCAGGGCATTCGCATAGCGGTTGACTACTGCTGAAGAAATCATGAAAAATCAGTCCGCGTTGGTCGCGGCGTTCGACCGCGCCCGTTGAAATGTCGGAAAGAAAGCCCTGGAGCAGCGCCGCCTGCAACTCCGGCGTCATGCCGGTCCCGGACTCTTCTGTTCCGCGAGTTCGACCGCAAGGCGAGCGGCGGCGCGCTGCACTTCGATTCGCGCCAGTTTGCCGGCCGAATCGATCTCCTGTTCGGCCTGAGCGTGAATGCGGGCGATCTCCGCCTTGGTTTCACGGCGAATGCGGTCCGCTTCCCGATCCCGCTCTTCCCGCGCGCCCGAGCGAAGCTCCGCAATCTCCTTTTCGAGATTGCCCAGTTTCTTCTGAACTTCGGCCGCCCGCGCATCGGCATCGGCTTTGGCGCTTTCGCCCGCGGCGAGGCCTTCCTGAATCCCTTTCTTGCGGGACGCGAGCAGCGGGCCGCCCTGTTTCACGGCCATCCATCCGATGAGCCCGGCGAGAATCAGGAAATTCAGTATCTGCCAGACTAAGATGTTGGGTTTCTCTGGACCACCGGCCGCTTCCTGGGCCAAAGCCGGCGCTGCCAGAAGAATAAAACCGGTGACAAAACGCTTCTTCATGCAGCCTTCCCGAGAATGGCGTCGGCAATCTGGCCGGCAAGAGTCTCGCTCTGAAGGTCAAGGCTCTCACGCGCGGTTTCGGCATCCTGCGCAATGGACAAGCTTGATCGCCGCGACGCGCGCTTCGGATTCCATGCGCGGCGACCCGGGCCTGTTCGGCCTGCTCCGCCTGAAGGTTCTGCAAAAACACAGCCTGTTCCTGGTAGATTTCGCCTGCGCGCCCGGTTCAACGCTTCCTGATATTCGGCGATCTTTGTGTCGGCATTTTTCAGGCTGTCTTCGGCCGCCTGACGGGCGCCTTCGGTTAGCCGGAAACGCTCCGCAAGCACTTTTTCGAGGGGATTGAGGTAAAGAAGTTTGACGAAAACAGCGAGGATGAGAAGCAGGACAAAACGTAGGCAGGCCGCTCAGCACAATCCCACCTAAGTCATGGAGAGTTTTATCCATTTTTAATTTAAGGAAGCGGAGAACTACGAAATTCGGGTAACTCTTACCGTATCATAGGGGTTTCGACCGGTCAAACCAGCGATTCCCCTCCCGTCCGATTCGGACTAATAGGCCTCGGCATCCGTCACGAGACCGTCTTTACAAGAAGAATACCATCTGCTCTCAGCTGACGACGCCCCGCAGCCTCGGCTGGCGATTCGCCTTGGCGCATTGCGCTTCGAGGCGCCGCGCACGAGAGGCGAGAGATTCGGAATCTTCCACGCCTCGCGCCGCACGGATACATTCAAGCGCCATCGGAAAGTTTCTCTCCCGCCGTTCGTAGTGCTTCGCGAGTTCCGCATAAGCCTGGCTACGGAACGGGTTTGGTGAGAGCGAAAGGTCGCTGAACGTCGCAAGCGCCGCCGCATCCAGCCCCAGCTTTTTCTCCATCGAGCCGGCCTCGAAGAGCGCGCGAAACAGGTGCTTGTCCGGCAATCCGAGAGCGATTGCGCGCCTCATCATGCGTAGCGCTTCTTCGAGACGCCCCGCCATTCGAAGCCACCGAGCCAGCCCCAGCAAGTCCGCTCCATGGCGCGCTTTAAGATTTTCGGGATCACGAAACGCAGCCGGAATCACGCCGGTGAGGCAGGCGAGCGACAAGATATCGAGCGCGTTGTGCAGAAAAATCGGGATCAGACGGAGCGTTCGCCGGGTTCGCAGATACTCGAAATAACAGTAAGGGATCAGTTCGCCGGGAACGTCTTCGTCGCGCTCGACGCCCAGGATCTGGTTCTCCAGGTTCACCAGCCGGCAGCTCTCGAGACGCAGTTTGAATAACCGGCGCGCGCCGTGCAGCAAATCCAGATGCTCCATCCGGCCAAACGGATGGCGCGCCCGCGACATCACGTAACGGGTTTCAAGCAACGGTTGATCGAAGCTCTTGCCGTTATAAGTGATGAGAATATCGAAACGCGCCAGATAAGCAGCCAATGAGTGCAGCGCCGAAGCTTCTTCGTTGTAATCGCGCAGGAAAAACTGGCGGACGCGAAAACCGGCCGCATCGATGCTGCCCACCCCGATCAGAAATGCGCAAGTCCCGGAACCGCCGGAGAGCCCTGTGGTCTCAGTATCCAGAAAAGCCCAGGTGGTGGGGTGCGCATCCGGGATTGCACCGCCCGAAAGGGAATCGAGCAGGTCGGGCGGCAGTTCGATCAAGTCGGAGATTTCATAACTGCCGTGACGCTTATGCCGGGCGTAGAGCTTCTCGGTTTCAAAGTGCTTGCCATGCGGCGTCTCGACGACTTCCCCGGATAGAAGCTCTTCGACGAACCCGGCGGTAGGTGCCTGCCGAGCGGGCAAAGGCGGAAGATCGGCGTATTTCCGGGCGTATTTGCAATCGATGCCCGCAACCGTTTTGCGCAGCGCCGCCAGTTGCTCGCGAATATCCATATTCGTCGTTTCTTCGCCTTGCCTTTCAGGATACCCGAAGGGTGGTTCATACTAAACCTTCTGCGCCGAATTCTGTTCTTCTCCGGATTGTTCGCCTTACTGCTGGCCGCCCACCTTTGCCATTCCGGGGTGCTTTGGGCTGAAGAAGACCTTCCGCTTGCCGCCGCGCTGCAAATGGGACATGGCAGCGTGCTCTACCGGGATGTCTGGTTCGACAAACCGCCTCTGGTTCCGGCGATCTACCTTCTTTGGGGAGTGAAGATCGGGCCCGTGCTGCGCA
Source organism: Terriglobia bacterium (assembly GCA_963845785.1). Taxonomy (GTDB): domain Bacteria; phylum Acidobacteriota; class Terriglobia; order Bryobacterales; family Bryobacteraceae; genus BOG-234. The sequence goes on from CAWJTK010000001.1 coordinate 601,206, forward strand.
TCGCGGGCGCACTTTACGCGATGATCGCGTGCCTTCTCGCATACGCATTCGCGGCGGGTGTGTGGACCTGGCGCGAGGGCTTTTGGGCGGCCGGGCTGATCGCCTTCTTCCTGACCTTCGACACTCACTCTTCGGTCTTACCGCTGGCCGCCGACATGCTGCTTCTGGTTCCGCATCTCGCGGCGGTGCTGCTCGCCTCGCGCCGCCAGGCATTCTGGAGCGGCGTGGCCGCGGGCATAGGCTTCCTGTTTAACGCGAAGGGCGTATTCGTCCTCGCGGCATGCGCGTTATTCGCATGGCCCCAGGTGATTCCGCTCGCGGCAGGATTTCTGGTCCCCAATATTGCCGCCCTCGGGTGGCTCACCGGAACAGGTTCGCTCGCGCCTTATATCGACCAGGTCTGGCGCTGGCCCGCTCAGTACGCCGCGAGCCCCATCGTCTCGGATCCCCTGTGGAACGGGGTTGTCCGCACCGCCAACTGGCTCGGCTTTCATGTCATCCTTCTTATCGGCGCTATCGTGCTGTGGCTTCGCCGCACGGGATGGAAGTATCTGGCATGGGCGCTGATCTGCTACGCCGGCGTCGTCCTCGGATGGCGCTTCTTCCCGCGATATTTCCTCCTCCTCCTGCCTGCTTTGACGATTCCGGCGGCGCGCGGGCTGACGATCATTCGGGGGCGTGCGGCGGCCGTGGTGGCGATCCTCGCGCTATCCGTGCCTTTCATCCGGTTCGGTCCACGCTACGCGATGCTGGCGAACGACCTTCTGCATCAGCGGCGCTCGCAATGGAACGATCTCGCGCTCGATCAGGACAGCCGCGACGCATCTCGAATCGCCCTCGCCAACGCTCCCCGCAATGCGTCACTCTACGTCTGGGGTTACCGACCGGAGATCTACGTCTATACGGGCCTCCGTCCGGCGACTCGCTTCCTTGACAGCCAGGCAATGACCGGCGTTCCGGCGGATCGCCACCTGTTCCAATCCGAAGTAGTACTAACCTCTGGTACTCATGAAGCGCGGCAGCAACTGGCGAACTCGCGCCCCGACGTACTCATCGACGGCCTCGGCCTTTACAATCAGGCACTCACGATGGACCGTTATCCGGAATTGCGCGCCTGGCTCGGCCAGTATCGGGAAATAGGACGTACTAAAGGTTCTGTAATATACGCTCGGAGGTACTATCCTCCTATACTGAAGCGATGAGCTCATCCCCCCGCCGTATCCTCGTAACGGGCGGCGCCGGTTATATCGGGTCAAACACGACCCTGCAACTCCTCGACGCGGGCTATGACGTTGTTGTAGTTGACAATTTATCGCGCGGACATCGCGCAGCGGTGGATCCGGCGCGGCTGCGCGAGGTCCCGCTCGATGACACCGATGGACTGATCGCGGTCATGCGGGAAAAACCCTGCGATGCGGTGATTCACTTCGCGGCTTACATCGCCGTCGGGGAGTCCATGAGAGTGCCGGAGGTGTATTTTCAGAACAACACTTCGGGCTCCCTTTCGCTGCTGACAGCCATGCAAAGGGTGGGGATCAACAAGATCGTTTTTTCGTCCACCGCGGCGGTCTACGGGATGCCGGCGCGCGTGCCGATTCTCGAATCCGAGCCTTACTCTCCGGTCAATGCCTATGGCGAAACGAAGGTCATGGTGGAGAAACTGCTCCACTGGTTCGACCAGATCCACGGCATGAAGAGCGTCTGCCTGCGGTACTTCAACGCTTCGGGCGCGGATCCGGCCGGGCGGTCCGGGGAAGATCACGATCCCGAGACTCATCTCATCCCCCTGCTGTTTCGGGCCATCCAGACCGGCAAACCCGTGACGGTCTTCGGCGACGACTACGACACGCCTGACGGCACCTGCATTCGCGACTACATCCATGTAACGGATCTGGCCCGCGCCCACATCGCAGCCGTCGAGTGGCTTTTCGCCGGAGGTGAATCGAAGAAATACAATGCCGGCACGGGAAAGGGATTTTCGGTGAAAGAAGTCCTGCATGCGGTTGAGGAGGTCACGGGAAAAAAGGTGCCGTTCGTCGTGGGCCCGCGCCGTGACGGAGATCCGCCGCTTCTTGTCGCGGATTCATCCCTCCTGCAAAAAGATTTGGGATGGAAACCGGAGTTCTCCGATCTGCGCAGGATCGTTGAAACCGGCTGGGCATGGGCGAGCCGGGAAAAAGAAGCTGTCCGTGAGTCGGCCCTTCACGCGTGAAAGATACGCCTATGGCTCCGGCTGAGGCCCGCCGAAGTTTGTCGAACCGGCAAAGAGCTTGCGCCCGTCGGCCAGGGTGACGTTTCTCGCGTTGGCAAGATTTGAGCCGTCCTTCGCCAGATAACCTTCGACGGCGACTTCATCGCCCAATTTCATCGAATGCCGGGTCCAGCCGCGACGCTCCAGGCCGTTCGGGCTGCCCAGTTCGAATTCCCAATGTGCGACATCACCTTTGGCGTCCTTCACGTCCATGTAGAAACGGGCGTGCGGGTTCATCCATTCCACTTTCGTGACGGTGCCGGTCAACATGATCGGTTTGCTGTTGTCATACTCCGCCGCAAACGAGTGATGCGCCCAAACTGGCAAGGCGGAGCCGAGCAGAGCGAGAGAAGCAACCAGCAGACACAACTTAGCTTTCATCGGACCTCCGGGCATAGCTTAAGAGCCGGCGCACTTGCGAACGGGGAAGACGCGTCGCAGACCTAAAGTATATATCCGGCGAGTGGGTCCCCGGATTCAATCGAGGGGCGGCAGGTCTTCAGGTTTGACCAGCAGGCGAATTGACCGGCCCTGACCTGGAATCCGTTCGATCAAACCTTTGGAGTGCAACGTCAGAATCATCTGGTGCACAGACGGAGGTGAGACCCGGAAGTACTCCTCCATGTCCGCTTCCGCGGGAGCTCTTCGATTCAGTTTCGTGTACCAGTAGATGAAGGAAAGATACTGGCCCTGCTTGTCCGTCCAGCGTGCGTGCGGCACTTAGCGGCCCGAACCACGCTTAGAAAGGCACGTCGTCGTCGGTAATTCCCTGTCCGTAGGTATCTTCCTGCGGAGCCTGAGGGGGCGCGGATGTCTGCGAGCCGCCATACTGAGAAGACCGCGAAGCGCTGCGAGGCTGCGAAACCGGCTGCTGCGAATATTCATCTCCTCCGCTGCCTCCGCTTCTGCCCCCGCCTCCCTGGCCACCAAGAAGGATCACGTCGTCCGCCACCACCTCGGTCGAATAGACCTTCTTCCCATCCTTGTCTTCATAACTCCGAGTCTGCAGTCGTCCTTCGACGTAAATCTGCTTCCCCTTAGTCAGGTAGTTGGCCACGTTCTCGCCACGCCAGAGCACTACGTTCGACCAGTCGGTCTCTTCCTTCCACTCGCCCGAATCCTTGTCTTTCCAGCGCCGGTTCGTGGCCACTGCAAAACGAGTCATAGACACGCCCGACGGCGTGAACTTTGTCTCGGCGTCACGCCCGAGATGCCCCACCAGAATCACCTTATTGACGCTGCGCGATGCCATATCAACCTGAACTGTATCACAGCGGGCCCGGCTCGCTTACTCACGGCTTTCGCCGCCATCGACCTGATCCTCGAAGTAACGAACACCCTCCGGCGGAATGAAAAATGTTCGTACGGTTCCGTCGGGATCGTAGGCGCCGAAGTATCCGCGCCTCCGGTCGAATTTCAGGATCGTCCCGTGCCGCCGCGATTCAAGAATGTTGTTTCCCGGACGGCTGTCGCGCAGTTGCTGCGCGAGATGAAGGTATTGCAGTTTTGTGATCTGGCCAAACTCATGGCCGTATCTCTCGAAGTGGTCGTCGAGCAGATGCTGATTGCGGAATCCCGGCCCCCCCGCAACGGCGAGGGCCGTGAATATAAAAGCGAGCACAACGCCGGGAACGGCCTTATTGCTTCGCCACGATCTTGTTCCTGATCTTGCCGTATGCGGCCTCCGGAATCACCTGCCTGCTGAGAAGTTGAGCCTTGTTCTTGTAGGGCCGGTTCCTGACGATCGCCTGCGCGTAAGCGTCTCGGATTCCAGGCAGAGTCTTCAGTTCGGCGACGCTCGCGTGATTGATATCGATCCGCCGCTCGCTTCGCTCCGCGGGCGCCGGCTTGTCTTCGTCCGACGCGATCCGCGCCGGCGCCGCGAAGCCTGCGAACACCAGACTCAGCAGCAGAACGAGCATCCTTGTGACGTTCACACTCAAGATCATAGCTGGATTTTCCGGAAATTCGCATGCCGGAAAAACACGTAATCGGGCGGCTTCCACGGCGTCCAATGTCTGCGATACTAAACTACATATGTGTTCGAAGTCATTGCTTGCAGGCCTTTTTTCCGCGGCTTCGCTCGTTACTTTTGGACTGGTGACGCCGGGAATAATTGCGCTCGGGTTTGCCGCTACCGATCGGCCCGACCCCCAGGTGCATCTGGTTGAGGAAATCGTTGCCAAAGTGAACGGCGAAATCATTACTCGCGGCGAGCTTGCCAAACAACGCGAGGAGATCACAGCCGATCTCACTCAACAGGGTCTGAGCGGCGAAGCGCTGCAAACAGCGGTTAACCAGCGCGTAGCGGACGCGTTACGCGATCAGATCGATCAGCTGCTGCTTGTTCAGAAGGGCAAGGAGCTGGGGATCAACGTCGATGCCGACGTGAACCGCAAAATTGCCGAGATACAGCTCGACAGCAAAATCGCCGATACTGAAAAATTTCACCAGTGGCTGGAGGAACAACTCCATGGCGTCTCCTTCGTAGGACTTCAAGCAGCAGACAAAAAACCAGTTCCTCACGCAGCGTGTGATCAGCGAGGAAGTTTATCGCAATATCACCATTCCGCAGTCAGACGTGCAGAAGTATTACAACGCGCACAAACCGGAATTCATCCGGCAGGAGATGGTCGCTCTGAGTGAAATTCTCGTTAGCGTCGGCGACGGCTCCCCGGCGAAAGTTGCCGCGGCCGAAAAGAAGGCCAAGGGCCTGGTGGACCGGGCGCGCAAGGGTGAAGAAGTTCTCCGACCTCGCCCGTCAGTACTCCGACGCCGCCACTGCAACCAGTGACGGCGAACTCGGTAACTTCAAACGCGGCGATCTGGCTAAGGATATCGACGATATCGTTTTCAAACAAAACAACAAGGGTTATGTAACCGATCCGATTCGCAGACCGGCAGGCTTCGAGATCTACCGCGTTCAGGAGCACTATGCTGCCGGCCAGGCCAGCCTCGATGAAGTGCAGAACGAGATCATGAACAAGTTGATGGAACCTCTGGTGAAGCCGAAGCTCCGGGCTTACCTGACCCAATTGCGCGAGAACGCCTTCCTTGAGATCAAGCCCGGGTTTGTCGACAGCTCGGCGGCCCCCGGGAAGGACACCTCATGGCAGGATCCCGCGCAGCTGAAGCCGGAAACCACTACCCGCGAGGCGGTCGCAGCGCAGGCTCACAAGAAGTTCCTGCACGTGATCCCGTACGGGCACGTCAGTTCGCAGAAGGAGACGAGCCCCGCTGCGCCTCCGACGGTTTCGCCGGTGCCCTCCGCGCCTGCAACGCCCGTGACTCCGCAATGAAGTCGCCTTTCATAAGGGAACTCAAGCCGGACGAGATCGCCACCGCCATTTGCCTGGTTCAATCGAAGGAAGTCAGACAGAAGCGCACCGGAGAGCCCTATCTCTCGCTGATTCTCGCCGACCGTTCCGGCGAAATCGACTGCAAAATGTGGGATAACGTTGCCGAGGTAATGGAGACCTTTGACCGTGACGACTTCATCAAGGTCAAAGGGCTCATGCAGCTCTATAACAACCGGCCGCAGTTCACGATACATAAGCTGCGCCGCGTTCAGGACCAGGAGGTCGACTTCCGCGACTTCTTTCCCGCTTCTCTGCACGATCCCGACGCGATGTGGAGCGAGTTGCGCTCGATCGTCGCCGCTCTGGATAACGACCACATCCGGCGCCTGCTGGATGCGTTTCTGGACGATTCCGAAATCGCCGGCCGTTATCGCAGCGCTCCCGCCGCAAAGACCATCCATCACGCCTTCCGCGGAGGGCTTCTCGAGCATGTGCTTTCGCTGGCAAAGCTGGCGAAGCTGATTTCCGGCCACTACCCCTCGGTTGACCTCAATCTTCTGATCGCCGGAGTCGTGCTGCACGATATCGGGAAGATTCACGAACTGAGCTATGAACGCGCGTTCGGATACTCGGCGGAAGGGCAGCTGGTCGGACATATCGCGATCGCGATCCGGATGCTCTCCGATAAACTGCGCGCTTTCCCCGAGTTCCCCGTTCCACTCAGAAACCTCCTCGAGCACATGATCCTGAGCCATCACGGGCAGCTCGAGTTCGGATCGCCGAAGGTTCCGGTTTTCCCCGAGGCGCTGCTCCTGCACCACCTGGACGACATGGACTCGAAGATGGAGTGCATGCGCGCGTTGATCGAAAAAGAGCCGCAATCCACGGGTTATTTCACCGGCTACAGCTCATCGCTCGCTCGTGTGGCGTTGCGCAAGAACCGATATCTTGAATCCAGTCCGGCGCCCTGCTTACAGGAATCGAACCTGCCAGAGGAGCTCGACGCCGCGGCCTCTGATGTTCCGGGCTCTGACGCGACTTCCCGCAACACCGCAGCGGATGCGACATCCGCATTTCCCGGCCGCACGCTCACGCCTGCACCGCCGATCCCGAAACCCGCGCCCGCTGCCAACTCCATCTTCGGCTTGAAACTCCAGCAGGCGCTGCACGACGAAAGGAAATAGCCTTGACCCGCGAACGCGAACTTCCCCCGCCACTCGAAATGATCTGCCTGAACGCCCTCTGGGAGATCCATGAGGGCAATGTCGAAGATGTACGAAAGGTTGTTTCCCAAAACCGGCCACTGGCCTACACGACCGTGCTGACGCTTCTCGACCGGCTCGCCCGCCGCGGCGCGGTTGCGCGTCGCAAGGAAGGGCGGGGCTTCCGTTATCAACCGGTCGTCGCGCGCGATAAGCTGCGTCGTCTCGCGTTGCGCCAGTTCCTCGAATATCATTTCGACGGGTCCGAGGCTAAATTGAAAATTTTTCTCGAACAGCCGGTTGAATCTTCGCTCCCCGATTCCCTGGCGCTTGAGAACGCGGCCGCGAAACCAGCCGGCGTGGAGCCAGCGGAAGCAGGGGCGGCAGAAGCCACTATGGTCGCGTTTGCCGCCGCGGCGTCCGGTCGCGAACCGCGAGAGTAAACTCTCGCTTCGTAAAGCTTTGAATATACTGATCCGCGCTACAAACTGGATTGGCGACGCCGTCATGTCGCTGCCGGCGTTGCGCGCGGTCCGTGAACGGTTTCCCGACGCCCGGATCGCCGTGCTTGCGAAACCCTGGGTCGCGTCACTCTACGACGGCGAGCGCTCCATCGACCAGGTCATCCCGCTCGAAGGAAGGCCCGGACCGCGCGACTGGTCTGCAAAATGGAAACTGGTGCGCCGGTTGCGCGCGGAACGTTTCGATCTCGCGGTGGTGCTGCCCAATTCATTCGAAAGTGCGGCGCTCGTGCGCATGGCCGGTTCGACGCGGATTATCGGCTATGCTCGTGACGGCCGCAGCCCTCTTTTAAGCGACGCGATCGCCCTGCCGCGCAAAGGAGAAATTCCTCCGCACCAGCGCTTCTACTATCTGGAGCTTCTGCGCCGCGCGGGCCTGATTGAGACGCTTCCCGATGTTCCCGAGATTCGCCTCGATGGCGTTCCGGAAGCGCGGCGCCGGGGTGAAGAATTGTTCCGGACCTTCGGCATCCGGCTGCCCGTCATCGGGGTAAGTCCGGGGGCAGCCTATGGCGCAGCGAAGCGCTGGCTGCCGGAGCGCTTCGGCGAGGCGGCGGCTCGTCTCGCGGCGGAATGCGGCGGTTCGGTGGCTGTCTTCGGGTCGGCCGCGGAGAAACCCTTATGTGACGAGGTCGCGCGACTAACCGGAGGGCGCACCTTCGCGGGCGTGACGTCCTTGCGCGCATTCATCGACATGACCGCCGCCTGCCGCTTGTTCCTGACCAACGATTCGGGCGCGATGCACGTCGCCTCGGCCGTCGGAGTACCCTCCGTAACCGTATTCGGCCCCACCGACGAATCCGCCACAGGGCCTCTCGGCCCGGCGGCGCGCGTGGTGCGAGAACCCGTGGATTGCGCTCCCTGCCTGCTGCGCGAGTGCCCGATCGACCATCGATGTATGAACCGTGTCAGCTCGGCTCACGTCGTGCTGGCAGCGGAGGCGCTTCTGGGAAACGGCGTGGTTCCGACCGGCGACAAGACGGGCGCGGCGTGGATTTCGTAAAGCTTTCGTCCTGTTAGACTCATTAGTTGCCAGTAGCCGTCCGAGAGCGCAGGAATCAACGAAAGCAACTCGGCCGAGCCCATTCCGGGCCGGGCCGCCGGAAATGAAGAGCATCCTCATCGTCCGCCTGGGAGCGATGGGCGATATCATTCACGCCCTGCCTGGAGCCGCATCGCTCAAACACAGTTTTCCCGCAGCGCGCCTGACGTGGGTGGTGGAGCCTCGATGGGTCCCGCTGCTCGCCGGCAACGGTTTCGTCGATCGTATCGTTGTCTTTCGCCGCGACGACCCCCTGTCCTGGCGGCGCACAAAAGATGAACTGCGCGCGGAACGCTACGATCTGGCGGTGGACTTTCAGGGCTTGACCAAGTCCGGGCTGATAGCCCATATCTCCCGCGCCGAACGCATAGCGGGATTCGGCCCTCGCGTGGTGCGGGAGCGTCCGGCGGGACTTTTCTACTCAGCCCGGGTACCCAGCAGCGCGGTTCACGTGGTGGATCAGGCTCTCGATCTGGCGGCCGGCGCCGGCGCTTCGAATCTGGTTCGTTTTTTCCCGTTGCCGCCCGGCGTCTCGGAAGGAGAGCTTCCCGAAGGACCTTTCGTTCTGGCCAGCCCCCAGGCCGGATGGGCCTCGAAACAATGGCCGCTCGAATACTACGCGCGCCTGGCGTCGATGATTCGCGAGAAACTGGGTTTGCCGCTGGTCCTGAATGGCGCTCCGGGCGCGGTTCCACGCGTTCCCGGCGCGCTCACGCACGAAAGCGGCATACCGGGCCTGATCGATGCCACGCGCCGGGCGGCTTTGGTAATCGGCGTCGACAGCGGTCCACTCCATCTCGCGGCGGCGCTGAACAAGTCGGGCGCCGCTGTCTTCGGTCCCACCGATCCGGTTCGCAATGGGCCTTATGGCGGCGACTTTGAGGTTTTCCGCGTGTCCGGCGCCCGCACTACACATCGCCGAGGCACGTCGATAGATCCGTCCATGCGCGCCATTACGCCGGAACAGGTTTTCGCCGCGCTCGCGACCCGCGTCAGCTGCCACGCGGGCGCTTCGGCTCGATGATTACGAGTCAGATGACCCGCAGGCATTGGTTCCCTAAACCCTATGCCGATGCAGTCGCGCGCCTGCGTGTCACTGCCGGCTTTGTCATGGTCGCCGCATTCGCATTGTTCGCGCATCCCGATGCCGACTCGCTCGCCATTGGGCTCGCATGCTCCGCATGCGGACTGGCCCTGCGCGCCTGGGCGGCCGGGCATCTCGCGAAGGACCAGCGGCTGGCGATATCCGGCCCTTACTCGTTTACGCGAAATCCGCTCTATCTGGGAACTCTGGTGACTGCCCTCGGGTTTGCGGTTGCGGCACGCAGCGCAGGGCTGGCGCTGCTTTTTTCCGCTCTGTTTGCGCTGGTCTATCTGCCCGCCATTGAACTGGAAGAGCAGCACCTGATGGCAATTCTCCCCGGCTACGCTGCTTTCGCGGCGCGCGTTCCCTTATTACTTCCGCGATGGCCATCCCGGTTCGGTCCGGATCGCTTTTCCTTTGCGCTTTATCGGAAAAACCGCGAATACCAGGCGCTTATCGGTTGGGCTGCGGGAGCGGCGTGGCTGATCGTGCGGGCGATCTGGCTTCCATGAGGGGCTGCACGCTTTTCAACAATCCGCCAGGGTTTAAACCAATTCGGTAGCGCCGCCAACTCAGGATTTCACGGGTTCGAGTTCACCCTCAGCGCCTGCTTGGCGCTCACCAGGCGGAAAGTACCGTCGGGGAGTTTCTCTTCGTACGTGACTCTTAAGGCAAAGCAGTCCAGATCAGGAGCCATCCACAGCGTCATTCTCCCTTGCTCTGTCCAGCGGTCTTGTATGGCTTCGGTGGGATGGTTGAGTATCGTCGCGCGATCCACTACCGGCTTGTCGACACAACTGCCGCCTGTACCCGCAGCGCTTTTGAGGTAGCCAAAATGGTCCAGAATCAGACACCCGCTGCCAGGCTCACATCCCGTGAGGAACGACAAAACCGGCGGCCGGGACCGTTTCATACGCTCCATCCTTTCCACCATCCGTGGCTGGAGCATACCCAGAAGGCGCATGTGCAATCTGGAAACGGCAGGAAGTGCCGCATCCACGCCTGTCATCAGTACGGTCTTAAAAGGATTTCCCGGCATCGACCGGGACAAAAGAATCTCGGCGCCATTGGATTCATACGACGTGCTGTCCATTTCAATGGAGGCCGAGCCGTCGTCCGCATACCGGACGAACTCCGAATCCACACTCCAGGGGAGCCGCGCCGGATGTTGCGGAAACGCCTGAGTGACCAGGAGAAAGAAAGTGGCCGAGGCAAGCGCGCCCGCTGCAACGACGCTTTTCCGCCAGCGCCGTTTTCGTGGCCGAAGTGTGAGAAATCCGGCCTGTACGCGTTTGCGCATGGAGGGCGGCGGGGACGGAGCGCGCCATTCATTCAGGATTTCGTCGAGTTCGCTGTCGTTCATATTTTTGGTTCCTGGGACGGCGAATAGACAGCGAGCGACTTCTTCAGACTTTCGCGGGCCCGTTGCAGGCGCGATTTTACGGCGCCCACATCTAGCGCCGTCACTTGTGCGATCTCGGCCAGGGACATCTGCTCGTAATGGGCCAGGAGCAGCACTTCCCGCTGTGTTTCCGGGAGCTGCATGACGGCGCGCGTCACCAGATCTTGCAGCTCCATTTGCAGGAGTTCACTCTCGGGCGATGGCCGATGCGGGGCGTTGGTGCACGGCAAATCGTCGGTTCTCGCACGCTTGAGCGCCTGGTTTCGGACTGCGCCGAAAAGGTAAGTTCGCAGCGAAGCGCGCTTCGGATCGTAAGAGCATGTGGGGCGCAGCAGGGCCAGAAAAGATTCCTGCACGATGTCTTCGGCGTCCGCCAGAGACCCGGTCAGCCTGAATGCGAAGCGGAACAGTGCGGCATGATGTTCGTCGAATATTTGCAGGAAAGCCGCTTCCTTACCGTTGCGGGCTGCCTTCGGCAAATCCATGTTGTCTGAAGAGTATTACCGCCAGGAGCGAAAAGGAATCGAGAGCCGGGCAGTTTTTCTCGGCGGAATCGTTGCCTGCTTCTCAAGGTTTACGGCAACGGCGTCGCGCGCATCACATGGCACGACGTCCGCCGCGAGGAGAATCCCCGCGATTCGGAGGCGCCGAACGTTTGCCCGTTTTTTGAACCGCCATCTGCTAATGTTGAGTTGAAATGGCCTACCCTCAACAACTCCTCGTTCCCATGCGTGAAGACCTGACGCGTTACGGCGTCGAAGAGACGCGCACTCCGGCGGACGTCGATCGCGTCCTGGCCGAAAACGGCACGGTTATGATGGTCGTGAACTCGGTCTGCGGATGCGCCGCGGGCAAGGCGCGTCCGGGCGTCGGCATGGCGCTCCAGCATAGCTCGCGCCCCGACCATGTAGCTACCGTTTTTGCCGGTGGAGATGATGCCGCGGTGGCCCACCTTCGCGGGATTCTTTCCGATTACCCGCCATCCTCACCATCCATCGCAATCTTTCAGAACGGCAAGCCGGTGTACATGATGCATCGCAGCGACATCGAGCGCCGCGACGCGTTTCAGATTTCTCAGGTCCTCACCGAAGCGTTTGACCGGTTCTGCGCAAAAAAAGAAGTCTCCGCATAAGGAGGCAGATCAACCAGAGCTCTGGCTTCCCCAGGCCCGGGGAGGCGCCTCTTCGCGCCGGTCGAGAGCATTGCGCACGATGCGGCCGAGTTGCATGAAGCCCGCGAGATCGCCCGGCTTCTGAAAATAATCCGTGGCTCCGAGTTGGACGGCCTTTTCCTTGTCGAAGGGAGAATCGGATGACGTCACAATGATGATGGGAGTCGACGAGCAGTGGGGACTTTGCCGGATCCGCGTCAGCACACGGCTGCCCGGCGCTCGCGGCAGATTCAGATCGAGCAGAACCAGGTCGGGGCACAAATCCGCCGCCTCATCCTGATCCATCTGGTCCATATACTGAAGCGCGGCTTTTCCATCCTCAACAACCACCAGCTTGACGTCCAGATCGTGCTTTTTGAGAGCGCGGCGCACCAGGAACACATCGCCGGGATTATCCTCAGCCAGCAGAATTGTAATAGGCGCGCGTGTTGTCACCAGTATCCACCCCCGGCAAAGTAAAGAAGAATGTGGAGCCCGATCCCGGCTCCGATTCGGCCCAAATGCGCCCCCCGGCCCGTTCGACGATTTTCTGGCACAGCGCCAGCCCGATCCCCGTGCCCTCAAATCCAGCGCCATGCAGCCGCTTGAAAATACCGAAAATCTGCGTTAAATACTCCGATTCGATTCCGATGCCGTTGTCTCCCACCGAGAAAAGCCACGTCGTATCCGGCCGGCGAGTTGCCACAACTCGAATTTCCGGGCCTTCGCCAGGCGGATACTCTTCCTTCGAATATTTAAGTCCGTTGCCTATCAGATTCTGAAACAGTTGCACCAGGTGGATCTCCGGGACCCGGACCACCGGCAACTCGCTGACGTCGATTCTTGCGCCAGAGCTTTCAATGGTCGCCGAGAGATTCATCAGCGCAGCCGATACGGCAGCGCAGGCATCCGCCTTTTCCGACGCCTGGGGCGCGGCATTCGCTACCCGGGAGTACGCCAGCAACGCCCGCAGCAGGTTGGACATCCGCGTGGCGCCATTGACCGCGAACTCTATGTATGAAAGCGCCTGGCCGTCGAGTTCGCTTCCGTACTCTTCCTTTAAAAGCTGGCTGTATATAGAGACCATTCGGAGGGGTTCCTGCAGATCGTGGCTCGCGGCGTAAGCGAATTGCTCCAGGTCATCGTTCGACTGGCGCAAAGCCTGATTCGCAAGCTTCAATTGCGCCGCGTCTTCCATTTGCTGCTGAACGTCCGTGCAGCCGCCGAGCCAGCGGACAATCCGCCCCGCCCGGTCGCGCACCGCCACGCCGCGGCACAGAAACCACCGGTACCCCCCGCTGCTGGCCCGGCGCAACCTGACCTGCGCCTCGAATATATTTCCGGTCTTGAGAGAGTGATTCCATCTCTGCAGGTAATTATCACGATCTTCCGGGTGAATCAGATCGCCCCAGGGCTCGTGCGGAAGATATTTCCGGGCCTCATCTCCCGAATTCCATCCGGCGTAGGCAATCCATACATCATTCACATACTCGATCTTCCCGGTCGCGTCGGTAGACCAGACCAGTTGCGGCAAGGCGCTTGCAAGCGTCCGGAACCGCTCTTCGCTCTCTCGTAAGGTGTCTTCGAATTTCTTGCGTTCACTAATATCCGAACAATAACCGGCCCAGAACTCCTGCTTTCCGTCATAAAACGTAGTCAAATCGATCAGACCCGGAAATTCCGTTCCGTCGCGGCGCAAGTGCTGCTGCTCGAACATGTGCCGGCCTTTTTCCCTCGTGGTACGCAATTCGACAGCAAGGCTGGAGCGAGACTGCGGCGGAAGCAACACTGATAAAGGAGAACCTAGCAATTCATTGACCGAATATCCATGCATTGCGGCGAATGTCGGATTCACATCCACAATCTTGCTGGTTTCGGGCTCGATGACGAACATACCGAACCCGGCTCCCGCGAAAATCTTCTTCCACCGCTCAAGTTCCCTTTCGGCGATTCGCCGGGCGGTCACGTCCCGGAAAACCAGCACTACGCCCAGCACGTTTTGCGATCTGTCCCGGATCGGAGCGCTGCTGTCCTCGATGGGTAAGTCGCGCCCGTCCCGGGCAACCAGAACACTCTGCTCGCCCATACTCTCGACAACGCCCTTATGCTCCAAGGCCCGAAACGGGTTGAGCACCGGCTCCCTGCTGCCTTCATTGACCAGGTGGAAGACCTCGTCGAGGGGCTTTTTCGCCGCGGTTTCGGCTTTCCATCCGGTCAACCGCTCCGCCACCGGATTCATGGAACGAATGGCGCCGCTCTCGTCGGTAACGATTACCGCATCACCGATGCTGGCCAGCGTGGTTTCGAGCAACTGGCGGGAATCCTCAACGTTCCGGGCAAACCGCTCGCGCTCCGCTACCACGGTATCGACCGCCGTGCCGAGCTGAAAAAGCAGGAAAACGAGCCCGACACAGCCCGCCAGCACCACGAAACGGGACCGGTTGGCGTTCGAAGCCACTTGTTTTTCCAGATCGTAAAGCCGGGCCTGCTCAAAGCTGACCAGCAGGGCGCAATTCGTTCGCACTTCGTCCATGGCAAGCGTTCCGTCGCCCGATCGGAGGAACGCCATGGCCGCCTCGTCGCCCTCCTGGTCGCGGACCTCGATGGTGTGCTTCAACTCGGCCATTTTGGTATTCACGAGGGTGCGGATCAGCGCAACCTGATTGATCTGGCGGCGAGTGGAGGCGGCGGTGCGGGTAAGATCGTCCAGCTTATTCGGCAGGACGGCGGCGGCCTTCTCGTACGGCGCCAGATACTTCCGATCGCCCGTCAGAAGATATCCTCGCTGGCCGGTTTCCGCGTCTTTAACGGACGAAAGAAGAGAATTGGTCTGGGCGATAAACTGCCGGGTTTCATCGCTTTGCGTTGTGGCGTAGTTATACCTCCGCCAGTCGGCGTAAAATAAAACGACGATTACGAGAACGATGGCAATGGCAAGAAACCGCCAGGGGCGGTCGATCCGGCCATGCAGCCTGAATGCCACTGAAACCATTGTAGATCCGCGCTATGACAGATGTCGCTTCGGCTCGGTTTGCGTGGGTGAAAAGGCTTGATGACCAAAGGAGCGAGAACCGGCAAGACTATCAAGACACCTCCGGAGAGAAAGGATTCTTCCGGCGATCGGAACCTCCCGGAAAAAGCCTGGGCAGAATTTCTGGACCGGCTGGTCCACGATCTCAGGGAGCCTCTGCGAACGATCAACGCGTTTTCGGAGTTGCTCCACGAGATTGCGAACGGCCGCCTCGGCGCGGAAGGCGAGGAGGTAGTCGGCGAAATTCTCGCGGGTACGACACGAATTCGCGGGCTGATTGACGGTGTCTCCGCATATTCCAACGCCTTGCGTACGTCCGACTCTCCGGCCTCGGACGGAGCGTCTCTGCAATCCGCCTTCAACATCACTCTGGCGACCCTGGGCGATCACATCGACGCGGAGGGCGCGACGGTCACCGGCATAGTGCTGAGCGGCGCCCAGGCGGCGGAAGACGATCCAAAGCCCCGAGTAGCCGTAAGTCTGGAGCGTCTGATGCAATTGTTCGAGAACGTGATCGGCAACTCACTTCGATTCCGTTCCGACGCGCCTCCTGAAATCGCGGTCTCCGCTTGGCAGCAGCAGCCGGGCCAATGGACGATTCAGGTATCGGACAACGGGATCGGGATCGATCCTGCCGATTGTGAGGCTGTTTTCAAGCCGTTTATGCGGGTTCAGGGCAGACAATATGGGGGGGCCGGGCTCGGACTCTCCCTGTGCCGCAAAATTGTCGAGAACCATGGCGGATCGATACAGATAGCCCCTCGCCCGGAAGGAGGCGCTCTCTGCACATTCACCCTGCCTGCCGCCTGACGGCTTATCCTGTCGCGCCGGTGGCTCGCAGTTTGTCGCCCGCGATCTTCCCGAGCTGTCCCAGCCGGTTATGAAGGGTGCGAACGCTGATCCCGAGAATCTCGGCAGCCCTGGTCTTGTTGTTGTTCGTGCGCTGCAGAATGAGATTGATGTAAGTTTCCTCGATTTCTTCCATCGAGGCGCCGGGCCGAATGCGCAGCGCTTCCATCTGTTCGCTTTGCTCGTCGGCCGCGCTCTGCTCCTTTCCGGGATTTCGCTCGCTTGCTGCGCTCTCGTCGTGCGGCGTTGGCGGACTTGCACTCGGATGAGGCTCAAGGGTCGCGTTTGAGTCCATCGCGACGTGCTTCGGGAGAATGAGCCCCTCGGACGCCATGATGACCGCGCGTTCCAGTATGTTCCTCAGTTCGCGGATGTTGCCGGGCCAGGCGTGGGCCTGGAAGCGTTCGAGTGTGCTCGGGTGAAGACCCGTGACGCGGCAACCGTGCTTCTTATTCAGATTGACCAGGATTGCCTCGGAAATCGCGGGGATATCATCCTTGCGGTCGCGCAGCGGCGGCAACATGATATGAAACACGTTTAACCGGTAGTACAAGTCTTCGCGGAGGAGTTTGTCCCGTATGGCGTCCTCCGGATTCTTGTTGGTGGCGGCAATTACTCGCACCTCCACCGGAAGGTCGATCTTTCCGCCGAGGCGCCTCACTTTCCGCTCTTCGAGGACGCGCAGCAGTTTGGCCTGCGTTCCGATTGGCATGTCGCCGATTTCGTCCAGAAACACGGTTCCGTTATTGGCCTGTTCGAAGCAGCCGATGTGGCGCTCCAGCGCACCGGTAAATGCGCCCTTCTCGTGGCCGAAGAGTTCACTTTCAATGAGAGTCTCGGTGAGGGCGGCACAGTTGATCGGCACGAACGGCCCTGCCGCGCGGGGACTAAGCCGCTGCAAGGCGCGCGCGACCAGTTCTTTCCCCGTTCCGCTTTCGCCAGTGATCAGCACCGATGCGGACGTGGGAGCCACTTGCTGAATCTCGGAGAATACCTGGCGCATGACCCGCGAACCGCCCACGAGATCCCCGAGCACTCCGTGATAACTCAGCTGGAGCTTCAATGCCTGGGCTTCTTCAACGAGCCGGTTCTGGGTCGCGGCGCGTTCCAGCAAAGTGCCGAGGATGCCGGGCTGAACCGGCTTCTCCAGAAACCAGAACGCTTTCAGATCGTGCACAACCGAGATCGCTTTTTCGATGCTTCCAAAACCGGTCAGGACAATAGTCGGTGTGCGATCGCCGCGTTCTTCGAGCGCTCGAAGAAGTTCAAACCCGTCCATCCGCGGCATGTTCAGGTCGGTCAGAATCAGATCCACCGCGCGCTCGGTGTGTAACTCCAGCGCTTCCACCCCATCCGCCGCCGTCACGGCCGTGAAGCCCAGGGAATTGACCATCTCAGCAATGGCTAGCCGTTGACGAGCCTCGTCGTCGACGACCAGCACACGGGTCGAAGTCTCGTTTGCCATCTGCTTCGATTTTAGCGTGGCTGGGTTGCGCGCGTGAACAAGCCGCGTTTTGTGCGTTTGTGCAGCCTGGTAATCTGCCTGCACTCTCAAGTGGTGAGCAGTCCGCCTCTCCGCGGTCTGAATTCAGAAGGAGGCAACAAATGAATCGATTCCGCATTGCAACAACCCTGTTCGCCGCGGCTGTTGCCGTAGTGGCCCTCAGCCCTTACGCGACAGCAGACGAATGGAACAAGAAGACGATCGTGACCATTTCTGAACCCATGGAAGTACCAGGAGTAGTTCTTCCGCCCGGCACTTATGTGTTTAAGCTGGTTGATTCTCAGTCTGATCGCAACATCGTTGAGATCCAGAATCAACGCGAGAACCACACTTTCGCCACGATTATCGCTGTACCCAACTATCGGATTCGCCCCACTGGAAAGACGGTAATCAGTTTCTGGGAGACTCCCGCCGGCCAGCCAAAAGCTTTACGAGCATGGTTTTATCCAGGAGATAACTTCGGCCAGGAATTCCGGTACCCGAAAACGCGAGCCACCGAAATTACTCAGGTAGCGCACGAAGAAGTCCCCGTCGCGGAACAACCTGCGCCGGTAGCGCCGCCGGAGCCCGCTCCGCAGCCTGCGCCCGAAGTCGCTCAGAATACTCCGCCACCTCCTCCCGCACCGGTAGCCGCCGCTCCGGAACCCGCGCCTGTTGTTCAACCAGCGCCTGAAGTAGCCGAGAACACTCTCCCGCAAACGCTTCCGCAAACTGCAAGTGACCTTCCCCTGCTGAGCATGGTCGGATTGCTGTCACTCTGCGCGGCTTTCGGATTCGGCGTATTCGCAAGAAAGCTGGGTTTGAACCGGTAACCCGATGGCTCGCGGTATTGCGCTCTGGATATCACGCTTTCTATTCGCGGCCGGATTCATTATTCTCGGGTATTGCGGCGCAGACTGGTTAAACTCCCATCTCCGTCAGTCCCAGGGAAATAGTGAGCTCGATCGCCTCCTGAGCAACAAACCCGCACCATCCATACAGACCGCTCCTTTACCGGATGGGGCCCTTCTCGGAAGGGTGGAGATACCGAAGCTCCACCTTTCCGCAGTCGTTTTTCAGGGCACGGATTCTTCCGTTCTCGATGATGGGGTGGGGCACCTTGAGGGGTCCGCTCTTCCCGGGCAGAACGGGAATGTGGTTCTGGCGGCGCATCGCGATACTTTCTTCAGAAGTCTCAGGAATATCAAACGAGGCGATCTTATAACGGTTACCACTCCATCAGGTATTCGGCAGTATTCTGTCGACTCCACCGAGGTTGTTTCGCCGACGGATATCAGCGTCGCTTATCCTACACCCAAGCCTACTCTTACATTGATTACGTGCTACCCGTTTTATTATGTGGGCCACGCGCCAAAGCGTTTCATTGTCCGAGCGCGCGCTCAGTTAGTGACTAAGGTCGTAGACGAAGTAGTTCATCGCCAGCCGGTAAGCGAATGATGCCAGCTTTTCCGGATACTCAGCTTCGTCTGAGTGCTCCCAGGCATCTCCCAGATCCATGTTGTGGCACATGGCGACTATGATTCGCCCCTTATCGTCATAGATCGCGCGCCAGTGGGGCACCTTGCCAGCATTCAAGTCATCTCCCATACCGGATTCGTAAGTCAGGTGGTCCTCGTAGTAGTGGTTGGCGCCAGGGGCCTGCATTCGTTCATTCAAGTCATAGAGGACGTGAAAAATCGGATCGCTCTGCGGGATGTCAACGACGGGACGCAGTGGGAAGACTTTGCTGAGGCTCTGCATAAAGTTGCTCCATTCCACGTTGCCGTGGAAGTCATCCACCATCAGAAATCCGCCACGCAGAAGAAACTCGCGTAGTTGCGCCGCATCCTCATCTCGCAGCCTCCAATGCCCTACCTCGACGGCGTACATCATCGGGAAGTTGTACATGTCGTCGTCGCCGAAGCTGACAACCTGTTCGACGGACCGCGTTTCGATCCTGGTCAACCGCCGAACACCTTCGAGAAGGTGCCGGTCGGATCGCGGATAATCCATCGTCCAATAACCAGGGAACGGCCGCCCGCCTGCCATTAACAGATCGCTAAAGGGATAGCCATAAATGTCGGGATAGCGCAATCGGGCGCGTGTCCATTCCGCCTTCTGGCTCCAGTCGTTGGGAACCGGGAAATTCGAGTACTCTATCGCCGGCCATTCCTTAAAGGGCTTCTGGGCCAGGAGAATGCCGCAGACACCAAGTCCGATAAGAACCAAAGCTTTCCGCATGAACATCAATGGGTCATCGAGTAAATGACATAATTTACACCGATACGAATCCCGAGGGCCGAGTACTTTTCCGGATATCCGGGATCGTCCGCCCACTCCCAGGAGTCTCCGATATCCGAGTTGAATGTCATCGCGACCATTACGCGGCCATGATCGTCGTAAATTCCGCGCCAGTGCGCCGTTTGACCGCCGCTGCCACCGCCATTCCGACAGAGACAATCGCGGTTCAAACCCCATTGGCCGGGAACGAGGTACCGGTCGCTCAAGTCATAAACCACATGGAAGATGGAATCCGCATTGTCGATTTCGACAATGGCGCGGTCGGGGAAAACACGGTGCATGCTCTCGTTGAATCGATTCCACTCTTCGGCTCCCCAGAAGTCGTCGAGCATGATAAAGCCGCCACGGAGAAGGTACTCACGCAGAGAGACGGCCTGAGCATCGGTCAATTTCCAGTCGCCCATTTCGCCCGCGTTCATCCAGGGATAGTTAAAGGCGTCATCACCGTCGTCGAGGTTCACCGGTTGCTCGACCGAGCGGGCCTGCACCAGGCTGAGGCGGCGGAGCGCCGCTGCGAAGTGCCGGTCGGCACGCGGATAATCCTGAGTCCAGCTGGTGCCGCCTTCCCGCCAGTCAAACCCGCCAAAACGGCGGTAGCCGCCAAAACGCGCGGCGGGATGCTGGGGATACATCAGACGGGCAAATATCCATTCCGTCTTCTCCTGATAGTCGTCAGGGAGCTCGACGTTGTCGTAGGCCTCCATGCTCGGGTAGACGCGGAACGGCTTCTGTGCGGCGTACAAAGCGGTAAAGAGCCCAGCGGCGGCGCCCACGAGCACCAGCGCTTTCCGGTAATTCATCGACTACCTGCCTGTGAGGATAACACCGGCCGTCCGGGGAGCCGCGAACGGGTTATTTCAGTGGGGTTTCTAAGGACAGCGTCGAGCGGCATTTCGATCTGGCTGGCACGAAGGATGCCATCCGCGACCTCGGTGAGGATTCGCGGGGCAGCCGTCCAGCCCCGCCCTCTTACGGGATCAATGATCCAACAGACGGGCACGCCGATAGAGAAATAGTCCTCGATTCGATCCCAGATCGAATCCCAGCGTATCGGCCTTCGACAGGATTTCGATGCAGAGTAAAGGCGGCGCTTTGACGATTTCTTCATGCGGCGCTTCGTTCGAAAGCACCACCACGTCGGGGATGCGGAAACGGCGTGGATTGATCTGCAGGCGCGTCGAGAGAACCACCTGCGCTCGCCATGCGCGCCTCGCGCTCGAAGAGCCACGCGCCGGTTAGACCCAGCAGTCTCCCGTGGTTCCACTCGCCAACATTCCGGTCGATCAGTTCGCCATCGATGTAATCGACGTCAGGGCGGTAACTGGTTTGTAAGTATTCTTCGACCGGAATCATTTCACCTCTGATTGGCCTTGAGGATCTTCTTTCGCAGGCGGATCGATTTCGGCGTAACTTCGACCATTTCATCGTCGCGGACGAACTCGATGGCCTGCTCCAGATTCATCGCTCTTGGCGGCACGAGACGGATGGCTTCATCCGCGGTCGAGGCGCGCATGTTGGTCAGCTTCTTTTCTTTTACGATGTTGACGTCAAGGTCGGCCTGGCGCGCGTTTTCACCGACGATCATGCCTTCGTAGACCTCCGTCGCGGGACTGACGAAAATTTCGCCGCGTTCCTGCAGGTTGAAGATGGCATTGCCGGTCGTTTTGCCGGCGCGGTCGGCCACGAGCGATCCGGTGGGACGGGTGGGAATGTCGCCCTGCCACTCGATGTAACCGTGGAAGAGCGAGTTCAGTATCGCGGTACCGCGGGTATCAGTAAGGATCTCGCTGCGCAGACCGATCAGGCCTCGCGAGGGGATGTGAAACTCCAGTCGCACGCGGCCCGAGCCGTTATTGACCATCTTGCTCATCTTGCCTTTGCGGCTGCCGAGTTTCTCGATTACCACGCCGATGAAGGCTTCGGGGCAATCGATGACAAGCATTTCGACCGGCTCCATGGTCTTTCCGTCGATTGATTTGGTCAGAATTTCCGGTTTGCCCACCGCCAGTTCGAAGCCTTCGCGCCGCATCATTTCGATGAGGATGGCGAGCTGCAGTTCGCCCCGTCCCATCACTTTGAAAGTTTCGGGCGTGCTCGATTCCACGCGGATCGAGACGTTCGTCAGCAGTTCCTTGTCGAGCCGGTCTTTCAGGTTGCGCGATGTAACGAACTGGCCTTCCTTGCCGGCGAAGGGAGAAGTATTGACAGTGAACGTCATGCCGATGGTCGGCTCGTCGATCTGAATCGGCGGCATCGGCGCCGGCGTCTCGGCGCTGGTGATGGTCTCGCCGATCGTGATGCCCTCGACTCCCGCGACGGCGACCAGGTCTCCCGGCCGCGCGATGGTTTCGTCGACCCGCTTCAGGCCTTCGAACGAGTAGAGCTTCGTGATCTTTGTTTTCTGGATTGTGCCGTCGAGGTGGCAGATGGCGACTTCTTCGCCATGCCGCAGCGTTCCCTGGAACACGCGGCCGATCGCCAGCCGGCCGAGGTAATCGCTGTAATCGAGATTGGCGACCTGCGCCTGCAGAATGGCATCAGGATCGCCCGCAGGCGGCGGAATGTGCTCGATGATCGCTTCGAAGAGCGGACGCAGATCCTCGGAAGGGTCTTCGAGAGAAGTCTTCGCGATGCCGATTTTCGCGTTGGAGTAGAGAACGGGGAAATCGAGCTGATCTTCCTTCGCATCGAGATCGATGAACAGGTCGTAGATTTCGTTGAGGACTTCCGGCGCGCGCGCGTCCGGGCGATCGATCTTGTTGATGACGACGATCGGCTTGAGATTCGCTTCGAGCGCTTTCATCAGAACGTAACGCGTCTGCGGCAGCGGGCCTTCGCTGGCGTCGACCAGCAGCATGACGCCGTCGACAATCTTCAGCGCGCGCTCCACTTCGCCGCCGAAATCGCTGTGGCCGGGCGTATCGACGATGTTGATTTTCGTGCCGTGAAAGCGTACGCCGGTGATCTTGGCGAGGATGGTGATGCCGCGCTCGCGTTCGAGATCGTTGGAATCCATCACGCGCTCGGCAACCTCTTCGTGGGCGCGGAAAATGCCGCTCTGGCGGAGCATGGCGTCGACCAGCGTGGTCTTGCCATGGTCAACGTGCGCAATGATAGCGATGTTTCGAGTGTTCTGACTCATTTTGTGAATCGATTGTTTATTCTTCGTGAATGACTTCGGCCGGCTGCAAGCCTTGCGGCGAACCGCGCCGGATAAACGCCTGCCAGAACCGTTACGGCCCAGACCAGCAACAACGCGCCCGCAAGCAGCAAGACCGGCGGATGGAACTGAATCGTCCATCCGAAGCTCTGCTTGTTGACCACGTAAATCAGGACCAGCGAAAGCGCCATCCCGAGAGCCAGCCCGAGCGATCCGGCGAGAAGCCCGAGCAGTCCGGCTTCCATCAGGATCATGCGGCGAACCTGCCCGGCGGCCGCCCCGAGATACCGGATGAGGCCGATTTCACGGCGGCGGTCCAATACCAATGCTAGCAGCGAGTTCGCCGCGCCCAGCATGGCGACGACAATGGCGACGGCTTCGAGCGCGTAGGTGACGGCGAATGTGCGGTCGAAAACCTCGACGGCGGCGCGGCGCAGAACTTCGTTCGGCGCGATCATCAGCGGATAATCGCGCAGGCGGGATTCGAGTTCGCGCCGGACTTTCGTCGGCGTTCGGCGCCGGGTTGCACGTAGACCGCGATGTTGGTGACGGGCTGATCGGGCAGGTATTTGAGCAGGGTGGACCGGTCGACCAGAACATGCCGCGATCGCTGGAATAGTCGTAGTAGATTCCGGCGACGGTGAGCGGCACGATGTGCGCGCCGAGGGGATATGCGAAGCACATCGCCGGCGTGAACGTGGTGTTTGTCCGCGAAGGGCTCGGTGACG
Organism: Terriglobia bacterium; assembly: GCA_963845785.1. Taxonomy (GTDB): domain Bacteria; phylum Acidobacteriota; class Terriglobia; order Bryobacterales; family Bryobacteraceae; genus BOG-234. Next base: position 624,709 of record CAWJTK010000001.1, read on the forward strand.
ATGGCGCGGTCGCGATCTGGCAGCGAGCCAAGGATATCGTCCGCGTTGCCGGAGAGAAAGCGCAGGGTCCGGCGGCGGCGAACGATGTCCATTTTGCCCGCGCCGAACGTGGCGCGCGTTCCTTCGTAAGCGGAACTCGAAGGCGTGGAAGAGGTCGACTTCGCCGACGCCGGGGGTGCTGTTCGACGATCTTGCGGTACGCGGCGCGGCGATAGGCGGGTAAATGCCCGCGGTCGGCGGGCCCTGGGCGCGCAGAAAGATGTCGGCGCGAAGCTGGCTGTCGAGCCAGACCTGCACGGTTTCGCGGAAGCTGCCCACCATGACGCCCGACGCTGACCATCATCGAGATCGCCGTGGCGAGCGCGGTGACGACGATGGAGGTGCGCGCGAGCGAGGCGACCAGGCTGCGCCCCGCGATCAGGCCTGCCGCGCCGGCGAATCGCTTTCAAGAGTGCCGCGCAAGCATTCGAATCGTGCCGGTGACGAAGGCCGGCGCAACCAGGGCTGCCGCGGCGACGGCGAATAGAGTGGCTGCATAGCCGAGGACGGGGCGTCCGTCGATGGGTCCGAACTGGCAGAGGATCACGGCGATGAGAGCCGCGCCGGCGGCGATGATGAGGTCGCGCCGGATGTGGAGCCGTGTCTCGATGTTCGACCACCGACCGGCGCATGGCTTCCGCGGGCGCGACGCGGGCGGCTTCGCGCGCCGGGATCAGCGCGGAGAGGAACGCCACCGCCGGTGCCCGTGAAGAGCGCGGCGAGAACCGATTCGGGCGACAGCGCGATCGCTCCGGGCGTGCTGGTGGTGAAGAGGGCATTGACGGTGTCGGAGATCATGCCGATCAGCGCGGCGGCCAGGACGCGGCCCAGAGCGATTCCAACGGCCGAGCCGAGCACGCCCAGCATCGTGGCTTCGCCGAGGAAGACGAGCAGGACGCCGCGCGCGCTGGTGCCGAGCGCGCGCAGGATGCCGATCTCCGTGCGGCGGCGCACCACGCTGACGGCGATGGTGTTGTAAATCAGGAACGCGCCGACGAGCAGCGAGATGTAGCTGAGGATGCGCAGATTCCAGCGGAAGGCGCGCAGCATGCGGCGGTTCTCTTCGCTGCGCGCGCCGGGCGTGTCTGACGTCCCAGGTCGCGGGGATCGAGGCTTTGATCAGGCGTTCGACGTTCTCGGCGTCTTCGTTTGGCGCGAGAAAGACTTCGATGCGGTCGAGTTTCCCTCCATATCGAGGAGACTCTGCGCGGCGGCGATGTCGACGCCCACCCATGCCGGTATTTTGATTAGCGGCGATGGTTCGGATGGTGAAGTTTAGGGTTCGATCGCGGCTTTTCAGTTCCAGGGAATCGCCTTTGTGAAGACGCAGGCTTTCGGCGAGATCGCGCGAGATTACCGCGGACGTTTCCAGTTGAGACGGGTCGAAGTTTCCCCCGCCTTCTTCGGCCGTTGCGATGGTGTCGATGCCATAGAGAGTGACAGATCTACGCCCTGCTACAACTACCGGTTGTTCGATAACCGGGGAGAATCGGGCATTCACCGGCAGCGCGGCGAGTTTTGCGATATAGCGCTCATCAACGCCGCCATTCGCGGTGATCTCGTAGTCCACTTTGCCGACCAGCGTTGTGAGGGAGGATTCGAACGATCCGGTGGCGGCGTCGCCCGACAGTTCGATCGCGATCACGACGGCAACTCCGAGCGCGATCGAGAGGACCGTGAGCAGGGTGCGAGCGGGATCGCGGCGCAACGGCCTCAGGATCAATTCGCGGAAAAGCTTCAAAGCTCCGCACCTTTACGAAGCTCCGCACCCTTACAAAATTCAACGGCTTCGATTTGTCCGTCGCGCATTCGGACGCGCGTGTCGGCGATGGCCGCGGCTTCGGCGCTGTGGGTTGCAATTACGACGGCCGCTCCGAATTCGCCCGCTGCGCGCCGGATCAGGCGGAGAATTATGTCGCCGCTGGCGGTGTCGAGGTTGCCGGTGGGCTCGTCGGCGACCAGGATCGCGGGATCGTGCACAAGTGCACGGGCGATGGCTACGCGCTGCATCTGACCTCCGGATAGTTGGTAGGGGAGGCTGCGGGACTTTTCTTCGAGGTCTACCCAACGGAGGCGTTCGAGGGCCGTGGACTCGGTGTTTTTGCCGCCCGACAGCAGCAGGGGCAACTCGATGTTCTCCAGAACGGTCAGGGACGGCAGCAGCTGGAAGAATTGAAAAACAAACCCAATTTTGTGGCGGCGCAGCGCGGTCAGTTCCGTGTCGCCGAGGGTGGTTGTGAGTTGACCGGCAAGGCGTACTTCGCCTGTGGTGGGGAAGTCCATCGCTCCGCAGAGATTGAGCAGCGTGGTCTTGCCGCAGCCACTGCGGCCGAGGAGAGCGGTGACCTGGCCGGCGGCGCAGTCGAGCGAGACCCCGCGCAGGGCTTCCACGCCGCCTTCGTAGACCTTCGTCGCGTTCGTTATGGAGATGGGAGACATGAATTGGCGGACGGTGTTTTAGCGGTTCCGATGTCCGCGATCTACCTTTAGCATGAGGGTTATCGGATGGTCCGGGGGGCAAAACACGACTCGGGGCTGCGTGCTCCAGCGGCGGTCGTTCGCGGCGTTCGGTTTCGAGGAGGCATTCGGGCTGGTTTCCGGAGCTGGGTTCGGCGCCGCGGGTTCCAATGTTTCCAACGAGTTGCTGGGTTCGTTTGGTTGTTTTTCGTTTGCCGCGGTGTCGTTTGGTCCGGCGGCGGCCGTCTGTTCGCTCGGGGAAGGCGGGTCCGGGATGAATGGATCCCATACCGGCTGCGTATCGAGATCCTGAGGGACTTGCTTTTCGGGCGCGGACGCTTCGGGCCCGGGCGGGACTTCAGGCTGGGGGTTTGAGGGCGCAGGGGCCGGGGAGTCGCCGCGACCGCGCCGCAATTCGAGAAAACGTTTGTGAGCGCGGAGATACTGGCGGTCGCAGAGCGAGTCGTAGCGGTGGAAGAGGTCGAGCGAGCGGGAGTCGTCGCTGAGGGCCTGGAAGGCGAGGGATGCGCGGGTGGCGTTGTCTTCGCCGCGTCCGATGGTACCGGCTTGTTTACGGATCTGGTATTCCATGGCTGCTTTCTCCATGCCCCAGAGACGGAACTGGCGCCATTGAGCCGCGGCCATCTTTTGTATGAGAAGGAGTTCGATCGTGGTTTCGGGCTGGAGCTCGCGTTCGAAGTCGGCGAGGAGTTCGAGAAAGCGCTCTTCGAGTTCGCCTTTCAGGACTATGGTATCGGCGAGGAGACCGTGTTTCAGGGCGTTGCCGCAGGAGTTGCGCTTGCCCTCGGCCGTGACGGGCCCGCGGGATTTGGCTCCGTTGGCACGGGAGGCCTCGATCTGACGTTCAGTTCTCATTTCGATTTTGTTATTGCATGCGGGGGGGAGTGATACTGACGGGATTTTCGGGGAATTTATTGATATCAGGGGAAATATAAATTTTCGGGATTTGGGACCGACGAAATCTTTATGCCTCTATCGGTCACGGGGGACCAAGACCTGCGTTTGAACATTTATTCGGCTCTACATTTGGGGAACTCCACCACATTGATCGCGCACGTCATTTAGAACTGCTGTGCATTTCGCGGCGAAGGCGTTCAGTTCGCGCCAGTGGTTGCCCGGTGGATAGATCGGTCCCCTATCGCGAAATCGCGCGCGCTTCGCTTCCTTCAGCTCATCTCTGTCGCAGGCTGGGGTGGACGCTTCTGACTACGCTGACGATGGTGTACGGATAAGCGTCTGGATGGCTGGACCACGGGAAGACGCAGGTCTCCGTTGCGATCGGGAGGCCCTGGACGGGGTGGAGCGCTGCCCCGTGCACAAGCTCCTGTTTTGGCACTTATGACGAAATCGATTTTCCGGGGACCGGGGGAGCCAACCGGACAATTCAGGTCTACCGGCGACCATACTGGTACGACCGCGCCGCTTCCCTTTCCGGCACCTCCTGGCCCACCTACCAGACTCTCTTCGGGGGCAAAGCGTGCGGGTCGGGAGGGTGTCCGGGACAGGCGCAACCATCGGGTCCGGAAACGCCGTTTGATTATCAGATCTCAAAGATCGTTATGCCGGACGGAAACACGTACCAGTTCAATTACGACCTGTACGCCGATCCGGCCCGTGTGACTCTCCCCACCGGCGGCGCTTTTGAATTTGACTGGGCCGAGGGGCCAGGGGTGGAAGCCTGCAGCGAAGGGCTCTGCTATCCGATTGTGCACGCCTCCGTTGACAATAATGACGATCTTTCAATAGCGGTCTACCGCCGGGTCGGCGAAAGGCGCGAGTATGCCAGCGGGGGGAAGGGCTCGCCGGGTTGGACGCGGCGAACCGTTTACACGCCCAGCGAACTCGGGGCCAACACAACGCTGAAGGATCCGCTGAGCATCTGTACCGCGACGCCGGGATACACTCCCCAGGCGGGATACAACTATGCCACTGAAGGCTGGTGCACAAAGGTTGAGCAGGACGAGTACGATCCCACGGAAGGGTTGCTGGAAAGCCAGATTCATTACTATTATGGCGCCGCATCCCAGGGGATGTTTCCCGTACCCGGCTGGTATTCCATGTGGCTGGAGGGGAAGGAATTCCGAACCGATCCCGCCACAGGGCGAACAGAGATTCAGACGTGGAATGAAGGGCCGGGGCTGGCATCTACCCTGAACTGGTGGACCTCAGGATCGTCGGGAGAAGGACCGGAGCCGGAGATCGACGCCCGAGTGACGCAGAGCGATCTCGCGATTGAAAACGGCAAGCTTGCGCGCACCACCTTCGCCCTGGACGCTTATTCCAACCAGACCGACCAGCAGACGTACGATTTTGGTGATACGACCGGTTCGCAGGGTGCTCTGATCCGCCATACCCATACCGATTACCAAAGCGGATTTGACGGCATACCCTCGGCTCCGATGGACCTTTCCGGCCCGTATACCTACCTGGTGGACCTGCCGTCCCAGGTAACCGTTTCGGATGGAACGAACACCAAAGCACAAACAAGCTATTGTTACGACGAAACGGCGCCGGTGGCGGGGATTTCGGCGACGCAGAGTTGCGGCCGCGCGGGAACGGCGGCGGGGAATGCGACCAGCGTCCAGAAGTGGCGGAACACGGATGGAGACTGGCTGACAACCGCAACCATTTACGACGGCAACGGGAATCCCACCTCGGTGGAAAGTCCCGGGGGAAACAAGACGACGTATACGTATCAGTGTTCGAACGCGTTTCCCTATCAGGTAACGAACGCAAAGAGCCAGGTAACGACGTACGGTTACGATTGCTCGCTGGGCAAACCGACGTCGATACAGGACGGAAACGGGACGACCACGCTCTCTTACGGAAACAGCGGCGCGGACCTGCTGGACCGGTTGAACGAGGTGGTGATGGCGGATGGGAGCAAGACCGATTACAGTTACAGCGCGGACCTGAAAACGGTGACGACGAAGAAGGACCTGGATGCCACGCGGCGTACGACGACGAGTTCGACGACTGACGGGTTGGGACGGGTGACGCAGACGATGGACGCGGCCAGTGTGACGACAGCACACACTCTGGATGCGCTGGGGCGCGTGTACCAGCAGTACAATCCGGGCGGCACGGTCAATTACACGACTTATGGATACGATGCGCTTTCGCGGCGTCAGTCGGCGGCTTATGCGGACGGGTCCTCGGAATCGTGGAACCGGGCGGGTGACACGGTGACCCATACGGATCCGGCCGGAGCGCCCGCACAACAACAGGTGGACGCCCTGGGGCAATTGATCAAGGTGATCGAGGACCCGACGGCAGACGACCCGACGGGAGTCAACGCGGTGACGACCTACGCTTACGACGCGCTGGGCGATCTTACCAGTGTGACGCAGAGCGGGTTGAGTAACAGCGCGTGTACATCGCCACAGTCGCGCTGCTTCGTTTACGATTCGCTGGGAGAACTGACGAGCGCAAACAATCCGGAGAGCGGCGAGACGGGATATACATACGATGCCGACGGAAACCTGCACACGAAGACCGCGGCCGGGGTAACGACCACCTACACTTACGACGCCCTGGACCGGATCGAGACAAAGAGCTACAGCGACGGGACGCCCGCGGTGACGTACGATTACGATACAGTGCGGGTGGGGTGTCTGGATTCGGTGACGAGCACGGCTTCGACGACGGCGTTTGGGACGATCGATCCGTATTGCCGGGTGCGCACGAGCACGCAGACGACGCCGGCGGGAGGTACGCCGTATCCGGCGTTTCAATATACATACAATCTGGCGGGTCTGCTGAGGAACGAGGTGTATCCGTCAGGGCGGTCGATCACGACGGCGTACGACAGCGCGGGGCGGCCGGACGGACTGACGGGGATGAGCGGGAGCACGCTGACGACGTATGTGAATTCCGTGCAGTATTTCCCGCACGGGGCGGTGCAGTCGATGGGGCGGGGCGAAGGCCTGACAGAGACGTGGGGAATCAATAATCGGCCTGCAGACGACGTCGTTGACGGTGGGTTCGGGTTTCGGGCTGAACGTGTATTACTGCGCGGGCAAGGCGGCTTCCTGCACGAACAATAATGGAAACGTGGTGACGGAGACGCCGGCGACGCCGGGGGCGGATCAGGCGTACGGGTACGACAAACTGAACCGGCTGACGTCGATGGCGGAAGGGGCCAGTTCGCAGACGTGGCAGTAGGATCACTTCGGGAACCGATGGGCGATCCGGCGCATGGGAGCGGGAACCTGACGCAGATCGGGAGCTATACGTTCACTTACGATGGCGAGAACCGGATGAAGTCGAGCCAGATCGGGGGCGCGGGCGGGACGACCTACACGTACGATGGGAACGGGCAGCGGGTGACGAAACAGAACAGCGCGGGGACGACGACGTATGTTTATGATGCGTTCGGGTCGCTGGCGGCGGAGTATACTACGGCGGGTCAGTCGACTCCGGCGTGTACGACTTGTTATGTGACGGTGGATCAACTGGGGAGCGTGCGTGCGCTGACGAATAGCTCGGGGACGGTGGTGGAACGGCACGATTACATGCCGTTCGGGGATGAGTCGTTTGCGGGTGTGGGGGGACGGACGACGGGGCAGGGGTATCTGAGTGGGGGCCAGGATGTGAATGTGCTGTTTACGGGGCAGTACCGGGATGCCGAGGATACCAGTTCGGCTGTGCCGAGTGGCCTCGATTACTTCGGGGCAAGGTATATGTCCAGTGCGCAGGGGCGGTTCACCGGCCCAGATGAACCTCTTACAGATCAGTGGACCAATAACCCACAGAGCTGGAATCTGTACGCGTACGCGAGGAACAATCCGTTAAGGTTCACGGATGCCGATGGCCGGGCATGCGGCTCCAACGGAATAGACGACAGGATGCCTGCTTCACGGCAACGGCACATGCCAGTTGGTTCGGCCGGTTCCTTAGCGCAGCAGGCTCTTTCCTAAAGGGCACCGCTAGCGAAGCTGCAGCCAACACGTTCATTGACTCGACGAACACGATAGATCAGATGCGACAGTCGTTGTACGGCGGTCCGAGCTTTCAACAGCCCCGTATTGAACCGACCACGAGTGCCGGTCAATACGGCCAGATGGCAGGAATGTTTGTGCCATTCCTGATACCCGGACTGGGAGAAGCGGATTCGCTGAAAGTCCTGTCGGAAGTTGATAGCTTGTCAATTGCGAAGCCAAATGTTACAAATCCCAAACTGGCGGAACTGGTGGAAGAACTGTTCCAAGGGACCGACAAAGTTCCCGGCGGTACCGCTGGTGCCGTCAGGTACGAGCGAATGACCGGAGATGATCTTCTGTCTCCAGCCGGTCAACGCTCAGGACGCGCGCGAACTGATCACTCGCCTGGATAAGTTCTTGAAAAACAATCCGGGCATCAGCTTGAACGACCAGACTGTCGCAAACGGAATAATCTTGGACCTGCAGAATGCAGTGGCAGGAAAATGACAGAGATACATCAGCAGAACCTGATAGAGGCGTTCAGGCGGGACTTTCCCGAGCTTGAGGACCGGTTTCAGGCAGAGCGTGACTTCTGGGACGAAGAACGCGAACCCAGCAATTACGACTTTGTGTTCCATGAGTTGAGAAAAAACTGTCTGACCACTATTCACCCCTCATTGTCGGGCGCGGAACTCCGACACATGTCGGAAGCTGTTTTCGACCAGAAAAAGTTCAAATGGAAAAATCTTCAAACCCCGGTTAACCATCCCACTATCAAACCCTTGGCGGGATTTCAAAATTCATCTCTCGGACAGCAGTGATTTCAATATACATACAATCTGGGGGGACTGCTGAGGAGCCAAGGAACAGGCGTTGACAGGGTCAGAGTTCGACACGCGCATGGTTTGCGAGGAGAAGATCGATCCAATCGGAAACCAGGCCTTCAGACAGCCTGCTGCTCTCGCGCAGGATTTATAGTGCAGGGCGGCCTGCGCCAGATCGGGAAGCTACCAGAAATAAGATGCTACGATCTGAGGCGCAGCCGGGGCTCCTTCGATCACTCTCGAATACAAAACCAGCTGCATATTTTTCTTTTGCCATCCGTCAGGCGCGTGCCGAAGCGCCTCGGCCAGCAGGTCCGGATTCGTGACCAGGTCGCTGGCCGCTTCCGTGCCGTACTGTGTGATGCCGGCGATTTCAACCAGCATCGCGTGCGTGTCCGGATGAAAGACCCGCGAAACGATCGCGTAGTCGCGGTCCGTCTTCCGGTCGCGCGGGAGGTTGGGCAGCGACCACTTCGTCGGCGCGCCATTGTCCGTGATCCCGATCGGCGTTTTGGAAGTATCGATGAAATACCGCATCTGACTGCTGATTTCCTTCCAGAAGGTGTATGAATACCCGATCAGGATGGCGGGCGAGGTCCGCAAATCCTCGAAGGAAACCGCGTTTCCGACGCGCAGGAAGAAGGGCCGTTTCCGGCGCGTCATCATGGCCGAGATCCGCGAGGTGGCGATCAGGTCGCCGCCACCCACGAACTGGTCGCGGAGCAGGGTGAATTCTTCGGGCTTCGCGGGTTGGGCCTGGGTCGGCTCGCGGTCGATCCCATAGACCGGCACCCAGGCCACACAGAGCGAGACGGGCGCCGCCCCGCTCAGAACCGGTGCCCAGAATTCGTCCAGCGGCGTGGCCCTTCGACTTCCCATCCAGATCAGCGCCACGGTGATGAACGAGGCTAGCGCCACCACCAGGGCGGTGCGTCTCCCCGGACGGATTCGGCGCTCCGTTTCGACGTGCACCGCCGGGGCTCTCGGCTCCTCCCCGATCAGCCGGAATTCGGGCACATAGGATCCGGACGGGATCTCAATCCGAATGGGTTCGTTTTTTCCCTGACCTCCGTAGTAGAGGCTGAGACGTTTTCTGACCTCACCCGCTTTTACACGAACGGTGGCATCTTCGCCGGGATCGTAGTTTGCCGATCTGCGGAAAACGTCGATCCCGATGGTTCGCTCCTTGAGATTCTCCCCATGGCCCTGGAGCGTGTTCTCAACGACATAAGTAAGAAACTCGCAGCTACGTTTGCTCGCGTGGAATTCTTCGCTGGCCAAGATGCGCCGCAGGGCCTCCCGAACGGAGTCCTCAGGAACGATGTCGGTCCGCTGCGGCACTTTCGAACATTCCTATGCCTGGTGATTTTAACACGCATGAAAGGAACCGCTAAACCGCTGAAATACGGGACGTTCGATCCTGTTCATAACCTGTAACGGGCGGCCGGCAACGGTTTCGAACTGGACCCCGCCGCTGCGCTTCCCTGAGAATTCCTCAGACGGCAGGAATGCGGATTCTCTGTATAGGCGCTCATCCCGACGACTGCGAAATCGGCTTCGCGGGAACAGCCGCGCGGTTCGTCGCGCTGGGGCACACGGTCAAGTTCGTCTCCGCGACCGACGGCGGCGCGGGACACCACGAACTGCAGCCCGCTACCCTGACGCAGGTCAGGAAGGCGGAAGCGGCCGAATCGGCGCTCCGCCTCGGCATCGCCGAATACGAGGTGCTCAGCCATCCGGACGGAAGTCTGCGGCCGGCCCTTGAAGTCCGCGACGACCTGATCCGCCGGATTCGAACGTGGGAGGCGGACCTGGTGTTCACCCACCGGCCCTGGGATTATCATCCCGATCACCGCTACACCAGCCAGGCGGTCCAGGACTCGGCCTACCTGGTCATGGTGCCGCATGTTTGCCCGGACACAGCGCCGCTTAGCCGCAACCCGATCTTTCTATATATGGAAGACAGATTTCGCCGCCCGCTGCCGTTCGCGGCTGACGTCGCAGTGGATGTCGATTCGGTGTGGAACCTCAAGATCGCAGCGATGGACGCCCACGTTTCGCAATTCTACGAATGGCTGCCGTGGGTAGGCGGATTCAGCGAGGACGTTCCGGCCGGACACGAAGAACGCCGGGACTGGCTGAGCGACCAGTACACGCGTTGCCCGAGCGAATGCACTCGGCGGGTTCTGGTCACGCGATATGGTTCCGAAGCGGCCGGGCGAGTTCGTCATGCCGAAGCGTTCGAGGTCTGCGAATACGGGCGGCAACCTGCGGGGGAGGAACTCGATGCCATCTTTCCGTTCTAAAACCCCCGGCCCTTCAACTCCCGCCTCTGAAACCCCCGGTTCGAAAATGCTTGCCGAAATCCGCGAGCAGCCTGTGGCGCTGACCCGTACCCTCGAAGCGTGCAGGAAGACCGCCGAGGAGTTGCGGCGGCGTTTTGAGAAGGCGCGGCCACGGCTGGTCGTGATCGTCGCTCGCGGCACATCGGACAACGCGGCAATCACAGGCCGGTACCTGATCGAGATCACGACCGATATACCAGTCTCGCTCGCCGCGCCGTCGGCGTTCACGCTTTACGGCGCGAAGATCGATTACCGGGATGCGCTGGTCGTCGGCATCTCGCAGTCCGGCGAGTCTACGGACACGAATGCGCTGGTTGAAGCCGCGCGAAAGTCCGGCGCCGTAACCGTCGGGATCACCAACGAAGCGTCCAGCGCGCTGGCGAAGATCGCCGAATTCGTTTTGCCGTGCCGCGCCGGCAAAGAGAACAGCGTCGCGGCGACAAAGACCTATACCGCCCAGTTACTCGCCCTGTATCTCCTGAGCTATGCGCTCGGAGGTTCCATCCGGCCCGATGAATTAGCGCGATTGCCTCAATGGGTGGAGCGCGTTCTGAAACTCGAAGGCCGGATCGCGGAGACCGCCGAACGGTATCGATTTATGACCCGGACGGTCACGGTCGCGCGCGGCCTGAATTATGGCAATGCGCTCGAATTCGGCCTCAAGCTGATGGAGACATGCTACGTGACAACGGAACGATTCTCGGCCGCCGACCTGATGCACGGACCGATTGCGATCGTGGAAGACTCATTCCCGGCGTTCGTTTTTGCGCCTGGCGGCGTGACGTGGCCATCGATCCGGGACGTTGTAGAACGCCTCAATCAATTGAAAGGCGACACCCTGGTCATCACCGACCTGCGTGAATCTGAAACGCGCAACCTGCCAGCCCGTTTTATCCGTGTTCCCCCCGGATTCAAGCCGCGCGGACCGGTCCGGGATCTTTACACGCCGATTCCCTACATTGTGCCGGCCCAGTTGTTCGCCGCACATCTCTCTGTCCAGAAGGGTCTCGATCCAGACACGCCGAGAGCGTTGAAGAAAGTAACTCTGACGATGTAAGCAGCGCACTGGAGACACGATTGAAACTTACTTCGCTCGACTGGTTCTGGATCGCGCTCTATTTTGTCATCAACGGGGCAATCGGCTTCTATTACAAAGCCCGCGCAGGAAAAAACGTAAGTGAGTTCTTCCTCTCGGGCAGGAACATTCCGTGGTGGCTGGCGGGCACGTCGATGGTCGCAACTACATTTGCCGCGGATACTCCTCTGGCTGTAACCGGCATGGTGGCGAAGGGCGGAATCGCGGGTAACTGGCTCTGGTGGAGTTTCGTAGCCAGCGGCATGTTGACCGTCTTCTTCTATGCGCGGCTCTGGCGCCGGGCGGGAGTGATGACGGATATTGAGTTCACCGAGATCCGCTATTCCGGGAAACCGGCCGCGTTCCTGAGAGGTTTTCGCGCGCTTTATCTCGGGATTCCCATTAACTGCATTGTTCTGGGATGGGTCAACCTGGCGATGGTCAAGATACTGACTCTGGTGCTTGGAGTTACTCGGTTTCAGGCGATTCTGATCGTCCTGCTGCTGATCGCGAGCACCGCCTTCATATCGACTTTATCCGGCCTGTGGGGCGTGCTTGTCACCGATCTGTTTCAGTTTTTCGTGAAAATGACTATGGTTACGGTGCTCGCGGTTGTCGCGGTCGAGGCTGTCGGCGGCATGGGCGCTTTGAAAACCCGGCTGTATGCGCTCGATCGCGCGCGCGGCATCCAGATCGGTTCTCACGGCTCGCTTCTCAGCTTTATTCCCGACTTCAATTCGCCCTGGATGCCGATCACGACGTTTCTCGTTTACATTTCGCTGAACTGGTGGGCCACCTGGTATCCGGGAGCCGAACCGGGAGGCGGCGGCTATATCGCGCAGCGCATGTTCTGCGCCCGAAACGAGAAACATTCCCTGCTGGCGACGCTCTGGTTTAATATCGCTCACTTTGCGATCCGGCCCTGGCCATGGATTCTAGTCGCGTTGACCTCGCTTGTGTTGTTCCCGGGGCTCGCGGATCCGGAAACCGGCTATGTCCGTGTGATGATCACTTACCTGCCGGCGTCTTTGCGGGGCGTTATGCTGGCTGCCTTTGCGGCGGCCTATATGTCGACCATCGCCACCCAACTGAACTGGGGGGCGAGTTACATCGTCAGCGATTTCTATCGCAGGTTCATTCGAAGAGAAGCTTCGGATAAGCACTATGTCAACGTTTCGCAAGTTACAACAGTCTTTCTGGCGCTCGTTTCGGCTGTAGTCACCTTCTACATGACCTCCATCAGCGGGGCCTGGAAGTTACTCATCGTCACCGGAGCCGGGACGGGGCTGGTTCTGCTGCTGCGGTGGTTCTGGTGGAGGATCAATGCCTGGAGCGAGATTTCGGCAATGATCGTGGCTTTTGTTGTTTCCGTCGCGCTGCAGACGGTCGGGCACCTCGATAGCGATGACCCGATTCAGTTCGCCTGGATCATGATTATCACGGTCTCGGTTACGACAGTCGCGTGGCTGACAGTCACGATGCTGACGCCACCCGAATCGCAATGCACCCTGGTGAGTTTCTACCGCCGTGCGCGGCCCGATGGCGCGGGATGGAAGCCCGTCGCCCTTCTGGCCCCGGACGTCGCCATCGCACATCAGGGGTGGTACAACGCGCTTGACTGGATCAGCGGCTGCGTTCTTATTTATGGTGCGCTCTTTGGCACGGGGAAGCTCCTGCTGGGCGAGACTACCACCGGGTTCTTGCTGCTGGCTGCGGGGGCGGCAGGCGGAGCGGTGATTTACGCCGATCTGTCGCGCCGCGGCTGGAATGTGGTGTCCGAATGAAGCTGCCGGCGCTCCTGCTGATGGCCGGCGTTGCGCAAGGCGCAGTTCCAGGGTTGATGCCGCTCCCGATGAAAGTTCAGGAGGGTGAGGGGCGGCTGGTCATCGACTCCGGATTCGCCGTCACCTCGACCGGCGCCACAAACGCCCGGCTTGACGCGGCGATGAAACGGTTGTCAGACCGGATCTCGCGCGAAACCGGTCTCCCGCTTCGCAAGGGAACGAATCGGGCCGCTCTGGTCGTGGAGTGCAAGACCAACAGCCCCCAAACGCCTGAGTTGGGCGAAGACGAGTCCTACCGGCTGGACATTACCGCGCAGCAAGCCACTCTGAGCGCCGCGACGACTACCGGCGCGCTTCGCGGTCTTGAGACTTTTGCGCAGCTTGTGGTGCCCGGCGCGGACGGTTTCGAAGCACCAGCGGTTCATATCGAAGACAAGCCGCGCTTTGCGTGGCGCGGCCTGATGCTCGATGTTTCGCGGCACTGGATGCCGGTCGAGACAGTGAAACGAAATCTGGACGCAATGGCGGCGGTGAAGCTGAATGTCTTTCACTGGCACTTATCCGACGACCAGGGCTTTCGGGTCGAGAGCAAGCGGCATCCGCGGCTGCAGGAGCTCGGGTCGGACGGGAATTTTTACACGCAGAACCAGATCCGGGATGTGGTGGCGTACGCGGCCGACAGGGGCATTCGCGTCATTCCCGAACTCGACATGCCCGGACACATGACGGCGTGGTTCGTCGGTTATCCGGAACTGGCGAGCGCTCCAGGGCCTTATTCGATCGAGCGCAAGTGGGGCGTATTCGCGCCGGCGCTTGACCCCACGCGCCCTGAGGCTTACACCTTTCTTGAGGACGTGATCGGCGAAATGGCCGCGCTCTTTCCCGACCGCTATTTTCATATCGGCGGAGACGAACTGGACGACGCCCAGTGGAAGGCTTCGCCTTCGATTCAGGCGTTTGAACGCCGGCACGGGATGAAGGGCAGCGCCGAACTGCAGGCCTGGTTCAATGCGCGCGTACAGGCCATCCTTAAGAAACACGGGAAGACACTGGTCGGCTGGGATGAAATCCTTAGTCCGGAGCTTTCGCCGGATGCGGTGATTCAGTCCTGGCGAGGACCGGATTCGCTGGCTGAAGCCTCGCGCCGGGGTTATCGGGGCGTTCTCTCGTTCGGCGTATTACCTGGACCACATGCTCCCGGCGAAGACTTACTATTTAAACGACCCGCCGGCCGTCCTCGGCGGCGAGGCTTGCATGTGGACGGAGTACGCAAGTTCGGAGAGCGTCGATTCCCGTATCTGGCCGGTGATGGCGGCTATAGCGGAACGTTTCTGGTCACCGCGGGAAGTGCGAGACGTCGATTCGATGTATACGCGAATGGCCAGGATGAGCCGGGAACTCGACTGGCTTGGCCTGAAGCATCGCGAGGACCGGCTTGAGCGGTTATCCGGGAATGAGCCGAACCGCCGGCTACGTGTGCTCGCCAGCGTTTCCGAAGCGACGGGGATCGAAGTGCGGCGCGACGCTCGCCATTACACGAGCCTGGTACCGCTGGACCGTTTTGTCGACGCCGTGCCGCCGGAGAGCGAGCAGGCTCGTGCTCTCGAAGCAATGGCGGCCCGGCGCAATGTCGCAGATATCGAGGCTCTTCACCTGAGCTTCGAACAGTGGTCCATGAACGACCCAGGGAATCGATTTCCCGAAGAGTTGACCCCGTTGTCAAAGAATCTGTCCGCCACGGGAGCGATCGGCCTCGATGCGCTTCGCTATCTGGAGAGCGGTAAAGCGCCGCCGGCCGGATGGATCGAGACGCAACGACGGGCGCTGGACGGATTCGAGAAACCCACGGCCGAGGTTATCCTCGCGGCAGTGAGACCCGTGCGTATTTTGCTCGGGGCGCTAAACCAATGAAGCAGCAGTACGTTCGACGACGTAACGAACCGTTTCGAACTGGACTTAGTTAGTGAACCGGACCGACGATAGGCCAAACGATCAAGAAAGGGGAACTCAGGTGTCAAAAACAAATAACCATTCCTGCAAGAATCCGCATACGGCGGTGATAGTCCTGAGGGCAGTCATTATGATTGCCGCGGCACTGCTCGTATTCCAAAGTGTGTCCCCCGGTCAGGAAGTAACCGGATCGATTCAGGGCACAATCACAGATCCATCCGGAGCGGCGGTAGCCGGGGCAAAGGTGACGGCGACCGACGTCGACCGGGGTACGGCGTTCCGTACGGAGTCGAACGGATCGGGCTACTACAACATTCCGCGCGTGCCTGTGGGAACCTACTCGGTTCGAGTGGAGCACCCGGGATTTAATATGTCGCAGCAGCCCGGCGTACCTATCGCGCTGAACTAGGCCGCGCGCGTCGATGTCGGTCTGACAATCGGTAATGTAAGCACGCTGGTGGATGTCACCGCGGCTCCGCCCGTCATCCAGACCGACTCGACCCACGTGGGAATGGTGATGGATGCGGGCGCCATCACGGCCCTTCCGCTTGAGACCCGGAATTACAACCAGCTGGCGCTGCTGACTCCGGGCGCAATTACGACCAGTCCGGGCGCGTTCAATACGGGCCAGACAACCTTTAATGCAGGGCGTCCTTATATTAATGGGAATCGCGAGCAGGCCAATTACTATCTGCTCGACGGTCTCGATAACAACGAGTTTGTGGATAACAATGTCGCGTACTCGCCTAACGTGGATGCGATTCAGGAGTTTAACGTCATCACGAACAATCCCGGCGCGGAGTTTGGCCAGTTCCTCGGCGGCGTGATCAGCGTCAGTACCAAATCGGGTACGAATCAGTTTCACGGGAATCTGTTCGAATTTCTCCGGAACGACTTTTTCAATGCGAACGAGTGGTCGCGAAACTTCAGCACCGATCCCTCGGTGAACAGCGGTCCGCCGAAGTTGAGATGGAACGAGTTCGGCGGTACGTTCGGGGGGCCTGTGGTGAAGAACAAGCTGTTCTTCTTCGTCGATTACCAGGGCTCGCGCTTCGATACGCCAGCCACACCGGGCACAAAAACAACGTTCACGTCCGGCGAGCGCTCGGGCAATCTCTCGGACCTGCAGGGAGTTCAGTTGAATTATCCGGGCACGACAGTGCCAATGCCGGCCAACCTGAATCTGGCGACGATCTGCACCGGCAGCCAGAAGATGGGGTCCGCGCCCTGCATCACGGGAATCAGTCCGACCGCGCTGAAGATCATGTCGACTCTACCTCAGGCAAACCTTCCGGGCACCAACAATGGCACCCTCAATAATCTGAGCAATTCGACTCACACCTATACCAATGGCGATCAGGGCGACGCCAAAGTCGATTGGGTCCCGAGCGACAAGGATCATATTTTCGGGCGTTACTCGCAACAGTACATCACCAATCCCACTATTAACAGCCAACCACTACTCTACAACGGAACGGGGAATAATATCTTTCCGCTTTACAACGGAGTCCTCGATTACACCAGAACGTTTACTCCTCGTCTTGTGAACGACGTCCGAGTGGGCGTAAACTACTATCCCGCCGAAGCCAATGTTCAGAGCGCGGGCGGCGCCAACACGTCAGGCCTGATTCCGGGACAACCTACCTCTTATCTGCCAGGACTCTACTTTGCCGGCAGCCCCATTGGCGGTAGCCAGAATGGACCTTTCGCGTTCGGCACCACCGACTCGCCTGAAATTTTCCATCAGACCACGATCCAGGTCGACGACACCGCGATTATGACGCATGGGAACCATAACATAAAAGTCGGTTTTCAGTTTCTTCGTTATCGCAACAATTACGTACCAGCGACCAGCAGCGACGGCGCCGCGGGCCAGATCGGATTTACTGGCCAGTACTCCGGCAGCGCCGAATCGGATTTTCTGCTTGGATTGCCGTCTTACATGGCCTACGGACAGGGCTTCTCGGGAACGGTCGGTCAGAGGAACAGCGCATACGGCGCATTCGTTCAGGACGACTGGCGTGTGAATGCCCACCTGACGATAAATATGGGCCTGCGGTGGCAGTTGTTCACTCCGATTTACGAGGTTCACGACCGCATGACGAACTTCGGCGAATACTCGGGCGAGATTCAACTTGCCGGGGTGGACGGAAACAGCCGCGCCCTCTACAACCAATACAACGGAATCGCTAATTTCCTGCCACGTATCGGCGCGGCGTGGACACCATTCGGCGAGAAAACCGTGATCAGAGCGGCGTTCTCGCGGTCGAGCTTCCAGGAAGGCACGGGCGAATATAACCGCCTCGCCACGAACTCCCCCTGGAATATCGACCTGGTGGGGCAATTCACTCCCGGCGTAAACGGGGCGATCCCGAGCAACCAGGTTACTCTCGACCAGGGCTTCGGCGCGCTTAGTTCGGGCGCAGGCGGCGTCCCTTGTACGCCTTCGACTATCTCCCAGGTTCCAGCGTCCTGTTTCGCGGGCGTCAGAATTCACATGACCGATCCGAACTACAGGCCCGCCGTATCGAATCAATGGAACTTTACAGTTCAGCATCAGTTCGGCAAGGCTTTTACCGTGCAGACCGCCTACGTGGGACAGCATACCGATCACCTGGCCGCGATTTATTTCGCCGGACAGAGCGTTCTGCTGCCGGACGGTACCGTTGTACCCGGACCTTATCTGGCCGGCAATCCCGCACTGAAGAATGCCGGGACAGGTCAGGTCAGATTGAACACGTCAACGGGCGTTCAGAACTACGACGCGCTCCAGACCAGCGCGAGCCAGCGCTTCAGCAATGGCCTGGCTTTCCAGTTGAACTACGTCTGGTCGAAGTGTTTGACGAATAATCAGGGTTACTACGGCCGCTATGGAGACTCCACGGCCAGCCAGGCGAGCGCCGACGTGGCCTTCCAGATGTATGTGTATAACGTGAACCTCGATTACGGTCTGTGCGACCACGATGTTGCGAACGTCTTCAACGGGTTTATCAATTACGATATTCCGGTGGGACGGAGCCGGGCGTTCGGAAGCAATATGAACAAGGCCCTCGATGCGGTGGTAGGAGGCTGGCAGGTGAATACGATCTTTACCGTTCACGGCGGCTTCCCGATTTCGATGCTCGACTTCGCCGGGGACGCGGGGACGGGATCGGCGCAGGGGCGTCCGGACTGTATTTCGCCTTCCGTGCAAACACCGTTCAAGAACTATTCGGGTGGTGGTTACATCTGGTTCGATCCGAGCACTATGGCGGCGCCGGCGCCGGGTAAGCTGGGTAACTGCGGCATATCGACCGAGCGCGGTCCGGGAATCAAGCAGGTGGATATCGGGCTTTCGAAGTTTTTCTCGATCACCGAACGCCAGAAGCTTGAGTTCCGAGCCGAGGCGGTTAATGCGTTCAACACCCCGATCTTCACGGTGCAGGGTTATCAGATCGACGTGATTGGCTTTAATCCGAATGGATCGGTTTCCACGCCCCTTACCGGTGTTGTGAACTCATCGCTCGGAGCGCGCAACTTACAATTCGGACTCAAATATTCTTTCTGAGTTCAGTGAAGGTCATCCAGCCTTCACATTCAGCGTCCTTTCCCGCGCGAGCGGGAAAGAGCGCCTTTTTGGGGGCCGCAGATCTCGTCGCAGCGCTGGAAATAGAGTTGGACTGCCGGAAGCGAAAGTCTGGCATTCGAGTGTTCGATTGAACGATTTTACCGATCGCCTCTGGTTTGAGACAGTAATCAGGAGTTTGCCGATGTCCGCCCGCAACTGACCGAAGCACACCGGCGAATCGTGGGGGGCCTGAGCGGATGGCATAGCTCTTAACTCGCGGGAATCCTGTAACGCGAGAGCGGGGGAGATACCTTTTTCTTTCGCTTCAATCGTGCGAGAACATCTTTCATCGTAAATTGATTGGCCGATTCCAGATCCTTCAGCTCTTTCCAGTCAATTGGCAAGGCTACTGGCGCCCCTGGGCGCGCTCGAACCGCGTAGTCGGCAATCGCTGTCGCCGTGTAATCATTCCGGAAATAATCGATGAAGATCCTACCCGAGCGTTTGGCCTTGCTCATCGTCGCGACATAAGCCTCGGGCTCCGCGGCTGCCATCTCATTGGCTGCGGCCGCGGCAAAACCTTTCACGCTTGCCCAGGAATCCTTGGCTGCCAGGGGAACGGTGACATGGAGACCTCTTCCTCCCGTGCATTTAACTGAAGATTCCAGACCCTTTTCGTGTAAGCGTTGTCGAAGATCCTGCGCGGCGAGTTTCAGCGCTGCAAAGGGGAGCTCCGGAGCCGGATCAAGATCGAAGATCATGCGATCCGGACAATCTATCGAGTCGATCGACGCTCCCCAGGGATGAAGTTCGACGGCGCCCATTTGAACTACTTCCAGCAATCCTCTTTCGTCCTCGATGTAAAGGTACTCGAAGGTCTTGCCCTTGTTTTGAAATTCAAAGGGACGCACATCGGCGCCCAGACCTTTCCCGGGGTTCCTTTGAAAGAAACATTGCTTATCGATTCCGGACGGGCAACGCAGGAGGCTGAGCGGATGCCGCCCGATCTGCGGCAACATCAACGGCGCGGCTGTTGCATAGTACTCCGCAAGTTCGCCCTTTGTGATATGACCCGTGTCGGAGATCACGCGGCCGGGATGAGTAATGGTGATTCCCTTAAGAACGAGGTTCTCCGCCTTCCCGCTTTCCTTTGTTGTAGCTTTGGTTCCTGGCGCCACAGGCGTCTCCTTCCTGACTTGAGACGCGCTCTTGTCTTCCCGCAAGCCTTGAAAGGAAGGGTGACGAATGCGTCCGTCCGCAGTCCACTCGGTAAACGAAACTTCGCACAGCAGGATCGGCTTCACCCAATGAACCGCTCGCCATTCTCCCGCTCCCAGGCCGGCCGTCTCGGCGCGGCTTAGCACGGGTTGGGTGGAAGAAATCTTCGTCAGGCGATCCGTCAGTTCACGGGCGCTTTGCATCGTGAATCCCGTCCCGACTTTCCCTGCGTACTGAAGCACGCCATTCTTCCGATAGCCGAGATAGAGCGCGCCTAACGCGCGCTCGCCTTTTCGAGGATCACTGAATCCGACGATAATAAACTCCTGGCGTAAGGAGCACTTCACTTTCAGCCAACGCTTGCCGCGGCCGGGAACGTATGGGGCGTCGGCGAGTTTGGAAATAATGCCCTCCAGCCCGGCTTCGCAAGCCCGTACAAACATCTGTCCTCCCCCGCCCGCGGCATGGCTGCTGTATCGAAGAGTTTCCGATGTTCCGAGAAGCACCTTTAGTTTTTCCTTGCGACTGATCAGGGGCAGTTTTGTCAGATCTTCTCCATCGAGATAAAGAAGATCGAAGACATAGGCGACGATCCGGCTGCGCTCGCCGCCTTCTCCGAGCGCATTTTGGAGCGATTGGAAATCAGTTCTTCCCCGGCGGTCGAGAACCACGGCTTCCATGTCCAACACCGCATTGTCGGAGGCTAGCCCGGAGAGGGCTGCCGCCAGGGACGGAAAGCTTCCGGTCCAATCCTTCCCGTTACGCGTAATCAGCCTGACGGCCTGCCCGGCCCGAAAGCCGAGAAGCCGGTATCCATCGAATTTCGTCTCGTGAACCCAGTTCTCTCCCTCGGGAACCGCATTGACGAGTGTTGCAAGCTGGACTTCGGGATACCGCGCCATCAGCGCGGCAATGGCCCGCGCGGAGGAAGGGGCTCGCACCCGGTCGGGTTTGGCGGTAACGCTCAGCGAATTTTGATCAGTGGCGACGACCAACCTGGCCTCCGTTGTGGCTGCCGAACGATCTCTTCGGGCTGGACAGCACGCTTTATCGATGTGCCGGATCCCCGATAGAACGCCGCAGCCGCGTCCTCACGTGCTCCGGAATCCGTCGTCGCGCCAGCGTTGAGTTTGGGATGCGCCGGTTCTGTCTTAGTCACCTTTTTTTGAATCTGACTATAGCAGTTCACCGCATTCATTCCTGACTGGGCACTCCTCCTTTTTTGGGGGGGACGAGACTTCCAGCAATCGCCGGGCCAGAAAGGCGGCAACGTAATAACAGTTGATGGCTATCTGGCCAAAGACGAAACTAATCTTGCGCACACGCGCGGTGTTCGGCTCGCCGGCGGGCGTCGGGTCCTCGCCGGTTCGGCGCCGGAGAGTGCACGTTCCCGGTAAAACGTGAACCTGGATGGCGCTTGATAACCCGGTGCGATAAGGCCCGATAACTAAACCGCTGTTTCTGGCTGATCGGCGACGGCGAAATTCGCGGCGCCACAAGGGCAGGAATTCGACTCGATCCATGCGTTCGCCTGCTGAAGCGTCGATCGCCTTTCCGGAAAAGAAAGATGCTCATCGTCCGCTCGAAGAGAACCACGATCTGACGTCGATTCTGAGCCGTGTACGAACATGCGATTGATCTCGACACGGCTGAAAAACGGTACTCGCCGTAGTCGCCATAATACTCAACGCTCGGCGTGAATCGCTTTGTCGCCCGATAGCCGACGCGCGCAGCCAGTCCGAAGTGCCATCCTCGACGCATGTCTGGGCGGTGCGCCGCCTTTCCGATTTCGGGATTCACGTCGATTTCCGCTCGCCCGAAATGTTTCTCCGGAACGGGTACCAGTTCGATGGTCCGGGAGCCGGCGCTCCATGCTGCTTTTTCGAAGTCAGTTTCCATCCGGGCGCCTGGAGAACCGGAACCGGGAAGCTTTGCGTTCAATTGCATGACTCCGAAGGAGGCGTAGCTCGTAATGCCGCCGGTCAGTTCGTATGTAACATGAAGTTGATCCTGGGTCGGCGCTACCGACCCGTCGAATGTTCTCGTTCCTTCCCCCACATAGTTTATGTGGGTTTTGACAGTAAACTCCCCCGGCTCGAGGTCCTATCGACGTCACATCAGGTCAATTGACCGAACGTGACCGTTCCGATGATTGATTTGTGAGACAGACGCGCGAAGATAAAAGTTTGGAAGAGGAAGTGCTTCGGACGAAGCCGCACGGCGGCTGGTATTATTGTTGGCGGTTCCCTCAATTGTGTAAAGGCAAGTTCATATTCGTGCTCGCCTGCCTGCTGGTCTGGACCAGTACACATTGCGCGGTTCTGTGCGCGAGCCAGTCTGCCGATGTAGCGAGCGCTCAGATGCCCGCGAATGAGCCTCCCTGCCATCACCATCATCAGAGCGGGGATCAGGGAAAGGGCGGTCCGGCTCCGTGTAATCACATCGAGGTTCAGACCGGTATTCCCCAGTCTTTCGAGAAGGTGATTTTTATCGCCAATGTAACGGCAATGGATCTTCCCTTCGCTTTGCATCTGCCTCAATCACCGGCGCCAACGACACTTTCGCTGCCGCACGATCTCCCGCCGTCAACTGATCCCGGTATTCAGCTCTCCGTCGTTCTCCGAATCTGAAATTCCGGATTCGTTCCTCGCGTTAGTAACCAATCGCAAGCTGTAACTAACTGTAGAGCCACGAACCTGTGGCGCAGGGAGGACCATGATCCGTGAGAGCCTCGTATTCCCGCGGCCGAAAAGCAACGCTTAGAGCCACCATCGTTCTGGCTGCAGGACTTTCTGCCGGTCCGGGCCGTGCGCAGGACCAACCCGCGGATTCCGCTCCGCGATCGGATTCGCACGCCGCCCACTCCATGGGAGGAATGAACATGGTCGACATGACTCAGGCCAGCATGTACCTGATGCAGGTGGCGTCCGGAACTTCGAGTAATCCCGCCTCCTGGCGGATGCCGATGATCATGACTCACATCGGGTCCTGGAACACGATGTTCATGGGCGCCGCCTTCGTCGTCGAGACGCAACAGTCGGGACCACGCGGCGGCGATAAGCTCTATTCGCCGAACTGGTTCATGACTTCGGCTGAACATCGTGTGGGAACCGGCGGCGCATTCCAGGCCGATCTTATGCTCAGTCTCGAACCGGCCACGATAACCAGCGAGCGTTATCCCCTTTTGTTTCAGACCGGCGAAACGGCTTATGGAAATCCGATCGTGGACGGCCAGCACCCCCACAACTTAATCATGGGGCTCGGCTTTCATTACGCGCACGAGTTAGGCGATGACGCGACGCTGGAACTGTATTTCGCCCCGGTCGGCGACCCGGCGCTGGGGCCTGTTGCCTATCCACACCGCGCCTCGGCGGCGGAACTGCCGGAAGCCCCGATTTCTCATCACTGGCAGGATTCCACCCACATCTCGGACGAGGTTGTGACCGTTGGCGTCCGGTATAAGACGGTGAAACTGGAAGCAAGCGGCTTTTACGGCTCGGAGCCTGGTGAGAATCGCTGGATCATCGAAACCGGACCCATTAACTCCTGGTCCGCACGGCTATGGTTCTATCCCACAAAGAACTGGGCGGCTCAGGTCTCCGCGGGAAGGATTGCCCATCCGGAGGCGCTGGAACCGGGAGATCAGATCCGGGCCACGGCCTCCGTGCAATACGTAAAGCCCATGTCCGGCGGCAGTTGGGCGACGAGCGCGATATGGGGCCGGAATCATAGCACCGCGACGCTTCGAAATCTGAATTCTTATCTTCTGGAGTCCATGCTGCCGGTGACACACCAGGACTTCCTGACCGGGCGCGTCGAACTGGTCGATAAGGATGAGCTTTTTGCCGATCAGCCCGGCATTGAAGAAGATCTCGACACCCAATATGGAAGCACGTACCGTATCGGCGCTTACACCATCGGTTACACCCGCGATATCAATCTGTTTCGATTTGTCGAAACGGGTATCGGCGTAAACTTCAGCGCTTATTCGCTTCCCGCCGCGATCAAGCCGTACTACGGCGATCATCCCTTGGGAGGAAATATTTTTATCCGCTTCCGGCTCCGGCCGCCCGAGAAATAAATGACGAATAGAGGAGAAAATTATGAAACCGCTTTATCTGACCCTGGCGATTACAGCCATGTTGAACGCTGCGTCGTTGAACGCAGCCTCGCCGCAAACCTTTACGGGAGTCATCACTGATACGCAGTGCGGCTCCATGCACGCGATGAAGGGTCACTCGGACGCGGATTGCACGAAGATGTGCGTGAAGGGATCGGCCCAGTATGCCCTGTTCGACGGCCAGCGCGTTCTGAAGCTCAGTGATCAGAAGATGCCGGCGAAGTTCGCCTCTCAAAAGGTCAAGGTGACCGGCATCTACAACGAGAAGTCGGAAACGATCAAGGTCAGCTCGATCGAACCCTCCGCGCAGTAAGGTCGTCATGCTCAAGCTGGGCTCATTTGTTGCCGGTGCTCTTACAGCCATCGCCGCGACTTGTCTTGGCGCGGGGGTTTATCTTACGAACTCCCATGGCTTCAGCGCCCGCGAACAACCGGGCGCGGTGGAGCGTTGGGTAGCGCGCCGAGCAAGGCGTTTCGCCCTGCCGTCGGGTGTGCGGGAACGGCCGAATCCCGTGCCGGGTTCCGCCGCCGTACTTGCCGAAGCCCTCGCCCACTGGGCCGACCACTGCGCGGCGTGCCACGCCAACGATGGCAGCGGGGACGTCGAAATGGGCAAACGCCTGTATCCGAGGGCTCCCGACATGCGCCAGCAGGAAACGCAAAGCATGACCGATGGAGAGTTGTTTTACGTCATCCAGAACGGCGTCCGCCTCACAGGGATGCCAGGCTGGGGCGGCGGTTCCACGCATGACGAACTGGACTCATGGAAATTGGTGCGTTTCGTTCGGCGCCTTCCGCACCTGACCCGGCAGGAAGAGCAAGAGATGCAGGCATTGAATCCAAAGAGTCCGGATGAATTGAAAGAAGAGCAGGAAGAAAAGGAGTTTTTAAATGGAGGCCAATTGCATGAACAAAACGAACACCATCATCACCAGGCTCAATAGCGCAAGGGCCGGCGGGCGCGGCGCCAAAAAGCGGAGTAACCCACCCGTTCAGCCGCGATTCGGCGGCCAGGACTTGCGATTGTTCCTCAAGAGCCGGTTCGCGATACTCGCGATAATGGTTATTGCGCTGATACCCGCTATCGCATCCGCGCACGGGGGCGAAGAACACGTAATCGGAACGGTGATGAAGGTTTCAGACACCGCCGTCACCGTCAAGACAACGGCAGGAAAAACAGTCAACGTCGGCTTCGATGCAAAGACAATCTGCACACGCGGCGACCAGGCGATCAAAAAAACCGATCTCAAAGCCGGGGACAGGGTCGTGATCCATGCCGAAGAGGTAAATGAGAAGCTTGTGGCGCATACTGTTGAAGCCGGCGCGAATACGCCTGCGAGGACTAAATAAAGCTCGGAAGGACTGGAATCATGCAATCGAAATCAATTCTGTTTTTACTCCCGGTGGCCCTCACAGCCTTCGGTCAAACCGTTAAAGTAGCGCCGCTGCCGAATCCATCCGGAGCAAAAAGCCTCCAGGCACACTGGTCTTCAACACCCGACGGAGGCGCCTTGTTAAGCTGGCTCGAAAAATCGTCCGGCGACTCCCTCTCGCTTAAATATTCGATCCGCCGCGGAGAGAAGTGGTCGGAGCCGCGCACAATCGTAGCCAACCGGCAGTTCTTCCGCCAACCCGCGGAGTCGCCCTCGGTCATCGCCTTTCCCGGCGGATCGTTGCTCGCGGAATGGGTCGAAACCGGCGACGGCGAGGCGGAAAATCTCTTTGTGTCTGCGTCCGCTGACGGAATCAAGTGGACCACGCCCGCGCTTGCCCACAAAGACCGCAGTCCGGTCCAGCACGCGCTGGCTTCCATAGTGGCCAGCGGCGATAAGGAAGCATCCGTTGTCTGGCTGGAGGCGCTAAAAGGCGAGGATGCGCCTTCTGCGCTGAAGAGGACCGTCGTCAGCAGCGATGGGAAGGTTCTGAAGGAAGAGACTTTGGACTCCGATGTCTGCACCTGCTGCCCCACCAGCATTGCGAAAACCGCGAAGGGCCTGATTGTCGCCTATAGAGACCACACTCCCCAGGATATTCGAGACATCGGCGTGGTCCGTTTTGAGGGCGGTCACTGGCTGCCATCGCATATCCTGAACCCCGATAAATGGGAAATCAACGCGTGTCCGGTCAATGGCGCGGCGGTAGCTGCCCGGGACAATCGTGTCGCGATCGCCTGGTACACGGAAGCGCAAGACATGCCGCGGACGCAGCTGATGCTGTCAAGTGACGACGGGGCAACCTTTGGGAAGCCAATCCGCATCAGCGTCGGTAACTCCTTCGGCCATACGTCGGTCGCGCTCGACGAGCAGGGCGGAGCAGTTGTCTCATGGCTTGAAGAAGGCAAAGGCGACGATGGTGTCCGGCTCCTGGCTCGCCGGGTAACCGCCGCGGGTGTTGCCGGCCCGGTTACACAAGTTACTCAGGGTTCCCGGTCAAGCGTCGGTTACCCGAGATTGCTGCAGGTGGGCAAAGAAGCCTGGATCGCCTGGGGGAATTCCGGCGCGTCCAGCATACAGACGGCGCGGCTGACTGAATAGAAACCGGCGGCGCGCGTTTTACGAGGCTAGTCGGACGGTATCGCCGGTCCCGCGCAGAAACAGACCGGCGATGACCTTCCTGAACCAGCGGCTGGCGTGGTCGTGCATGACCCTCTCATGCCAGATCTGATAAACGAAATAAGGCGGGATGTAAACGGGGAGTTCCGCGAGCCTGATCTTGCCGGATCGAGCCAGATAAGTTCCGAGCTGCTCGGGAAGAATTGCGATCAGATCTGTGTTCGTCAGAATCGGGCCAAGGCCAAGAAAGCTCGGTACCTGCAGACCGATTTGACGGCGAATCCCGTTCGATGCGAGTGTGTCTTCTACTACCGAGTGACCAGTTCCGTTCGTCGCAATCGCGATGTGCGCTTCTGTCTCAAACTGATCCATCGAGAGGTTCTTCCCGATACGGGGATGGTCGCTGCCGAAAACGCACACAAACCTGTCCTGAAACAATCTTTGGCCGCAGAAGCCGGCGCCCGTTGGTTGAACGAACCCGATCGCCAGATCCGCGTCGCCCGATTGCAGACGTTCCGGCGTGCGGTCGGTAATCGCGGACAAAGTCACCGTGACCGCGGGGGCGATCGACTTCAGGCGCTTAAGCAAAGCGGGCAGAATCGTAAGCTGCGCGAGATCGGTCGAGCAGAGCCGGAAGGCCCGGCTGGACCTGGCGGGGTCGAAGACCTGCTGGCTTTCGAGCGCCTTGCGCATGTAGAACTCCGCGCTTCGGAAGACTTCGATGATTTCGGCTCCGCGCGGCGTCGGCTCCATACCGGAGGACGTTCTTACGAACAAAGGATCGTCGAAGTGCTTCCGCAGCCTCGCCAGGGCCATGCTGACAGTGGATTGACGGATATCGAGGTTGGCCGCAGTCGCCGAAACGCTGCGGCTCGTGTAGAGATCGCCGATAATTTCGATCAGTTTGAGATCGAGATTTTTTAACGCCGTCACTTGCCGACCAGATGCTCGAGGTCCTTGTTATTTTCCTGGCAGATGTATTCCATCAACTCCCCCTTCAGCACGATGGGGTGTGTCGTAAAGGTCCATGGTTTTGTGTATGCGCCCGGATCGTCAACCGTGTGTTCGATCTCCAGATGCCCGGAGTCGACCCGGCGAATCCGCTCAATCACGTGCAGTTTGTCCGTAGTGGGGAGACCCGCCTCGTCGATCCAGCTCTTGCCGTTAAAGCCGATGGTATCGATTACGAATGTCTCGCCATCCCATTTGCCGATCGAGTCGCCGAGCCACGAAGGGTTCGGGTCTTTTTCATGGGGACGCCCGTCGGTGAAAATTTGCCGCCAGATGTGCGCGCCGCCTTCATAGACGATCAGCGTGAGTCCGGGTGTTTGCATGATTCGGAAAGGATAGGGAGTAGTGCTCATTCGGGGCACGCCCGGAGGCAGGCAGCGAGCTTCGGGGTCCTCTTTGGAAATGTTCGTCTTGTGCTCTGTATAGACCTTCTCAGCCCAGGGCTGAAAGGGCGGAGTCACTCCGGTCGCGACCAGATCGACGTTCTGGCGAATTGCGTTCGGCGCCCACGCTCCCGAGATGTCGGGCTTACCGTCGGCATTTTTCGGCGCCGGACCTGTCGGAGCTCCGTCGCCGCGGCCAGCTCCTCCGCGACCTCCCCGGCCACCTCCTCGCCCGGCAGCCTCTGGCGCCTGGGCCAGGAGCGGTCCTGAACATATAGCCGCGATCAGGAAAACCGGAGCGGCGGCACGGAAAACTGCTTTGGACATAAAGAAATTACACCTCTCGCGCAGCATTCAGAGGAATGCATGCATTTTCGAATGGGACTAGTCTATACCCCTGCTGAAGGGGATGTCAAACCACGGCATCCGGTTACATGCCTCGTATTCGCCTCTCGGCCGCCCGGTAGGTTTGACAGGCAAACGAACGGATGATAAAGTCGAGGGCTGCGTATACTGCATGCATTATGGAATACCCTCTCACCGGCTACCACCACATCACCGCCTGCGCGGCGGGCGCTCAGGAAGACGTTAACTTCTTCACCCAAGCTGTGGGCCTTCGTATGGCCAAGCAAACGGTGCTGATGGACGGCAAAATACCGATCTATCACCTGTACTACTCGAACGCGAACATCGAGCCCGGCTCGGTGATGACGACTTTCCCGTACGGCAGGAAGAGCGGCCGCGCGGGATCGGGTCAGGTTCAGGCGACAAGTTTCACGGTTTCGCGCGGCAGCCTTCCGTTCTGGAAAGATCATCTGAAACGCCACAAGGTGGATCAGGATGCCGTTCAGGAGCGGTTCGGCCAGTCGTTCATTCGTTTCCGCCATCCGTCCGGCCTGAGCTTCGAAGTCATGGAAGAGGACTCCGACAAGCGTCAGGGGTGGACTACTCCGGAAGTTGGGGCAAGCGAGGCGATCCATGGATTCCATGGCGCGGTGCTCTCGGTTCGCGAAGTGAACGAGACCGAGCGGTTCTTCGCCGAAGCTCTGGGTTTCCGGAAGACGGGCGTTGACGGCCCGTACCATCGATTTGAAACCGGTAAAGGCGGCGCGAACAAGACGATCACGCTGCTGCATGAACCGGACAAACTGGCCGGAAGCTGGGGATTTGGCGCCGGTACCGTGCACCACATCGCGCTGTGGGGCGCAGACGATGACGCTCTTGCGCAGCAGAAGGCGATCTACGAAGAGTTGGGCTACACCGATGCCTCGGAAATAAAAGACCGGTTTTACTTTCATTCCATGTACTGCCGCAGCCCAGGAGGAATCCTCGTCGAGAGTTGCTGCAACGTTCCGGGCGGCTTCGAGAAGGACGAACCGAAGGAAACGCTCGGCACCGCGCTGCACCTGCCGCCGTGGTTCAAGGACCGATGGGACGAGATCCGGGCTCAACTTGAGCCGATTACCGTTCCGGAAACGGCTACTCTCTCCAAGGCGGCCTAATCGGCGATAGTGATCGTGGGGCCAGGAATGCTGGAAGCTTCCTGCGCCCGCGACACCACCAGCTCGGCGATATCGTAATATCCTTTTGCCCGCTTGTCTTCAGGTCCGAGGGTGGCAATCGGCTGCCCCGTATCGCCGCCGATCCGCACGTGCGGATCAAGAGGCAAGGCGCCAAGGAAGCAGACGTCCATGTCTTTGGCGGTGCGGCGTCCGCCGCCCGTGCTGAAAACGTCTATCCGCTCGTCGCAGTGCGGGCACTGCAGGTAGCTCATGTTCTCCACCATTCCGAGAATCGGAACCTTCACCTGTTCGAACATGTGGACCGCTTTACGTGCGTCCTCGAGGGAGACGTCGGAGGGAGTGGTGACCACGACAGCGCCGGTTACCGGGGCCGTCTGGATCAGCGACAACTGGACATCGCCGGTGCCGGGCGGAAGGTCGATGATGAGGTAATCAAGCTCGCCCCAATCAACGCCCCTGAGAAACTGCTGGATAACGCTGTGAAGCATTGGTCCGCGCCATACCAGGGGTTTGTCGCCGGGGCTCAGGAAGCCCATCGACATGAGCTTGACGCCATAATTTTCGAGAGGCTGAATGCGCTCACCGATGGCGTGCGGCGTCTGGTTCGTGCCCATCATGAGCGGCACGTTGGGGCCGTACACGTCCGCGTCGAGCAATCCCGTTTTGTAGCCGAGCGTTGCGAGGGATATAGCGAGATTGACTGCGACGGTGGTCTTACCGACTCCGCCTTTACCGCTTCCCACGGCAATCAGATTCTTTACCCCCGCGATGGGCAGCTTCGGCGGCGCGGACTGGCCCGCGTGTTGTCCTGGACTCATTTCTTTTATTGTCGCGTTTAGATTGTTTTGGTCTGGCCGCCATCCATATCGATCAACGAGCCCTGCAGCAGCCGGCCGTGCGGACTCAGGATGAACGCCACCATCGCGGCGATGTCTTCGGGCTCGCCGATGCGGGCGATCCTCGACTCGCGCATGAAAGCCTCTTCCGTGGTGGTCTTCAGGCGTTGAGCGAGGCGGTCCGTTCGCACGGGACCGGGATTGATGGCGTTCACCTGGACTCCCTCGCGGATTCCCAGTTCGGACATGGACTTGGTGAACGCGAGAACGGCGGCATTGACCGAACCGCCGATCGTGAACTGCGCGCTGGGTGTGCGACCGCCCACGCCGACGATGTTGACGACGGAACCGGATTGTTTTTTCAGGTGAGGCCACGCGGCGCGGGTCATGCGGACAGCGCCGTAATACTTCAGAGCGAAGCCATCGATGAAATCGTCGTCGGTGAGGGATTCGAAATCGCCGCGCTTCGTGGCGCCGGCGTTGTTCACGACAATGTCGACCGTACCGAACTTCGCGACCGCCGCCTCGACTACTTGTGCGGAGGATTCCGGCAACCGGAGATCCAGCGCCACAGTGAGGGCGTTGTCACCGATCTCCCAGGCGGTAGCTTTCAATAACTCTTCGTTGCGCGCGCACAGGACTACCCGCGCGCCGTCCTGCGCCAGGCGGCGCGCAATGGCGTTGCCGATGCCACGGCTGGCGCCGGTTACAATGGCTGTTCGCATTTGACCCTGTTTACTCTTTGGTCGCAGCTTCGATTCTAACCGGTGTCCCGGAGATCAGTGAATCGGGTGGATTGACGATCAGATCTTCGCGGGCCTTGAGGCCGGCCAAAACCTCGAGCGTTTCGCCAAAATCGCGGCCAATGGTGATAGGTACGAGCAACGCTTTGCCGTCGCGAACGACGGCAGCGCGAATCCCTTCAGACCGGAACAGCACCGTGGTGACGGGAATGGTGAGCGCTTCCGCCGAGGCCCCAAGGTATTTCAGGTGGACCGAGACATAGGCTCCCGGAAGGAGCTCGCCGCTGGAATTATCGACATCCACTTCGACCAGCAGGGTACGCGAGGCGAGGTCGATTGAATTGGAATTGCGGACGATAGTTCCTTTGAAAGTGCGGCCCGGGAACTCGTTGAGCGTGAGCGTTGCAGTAGCGCCGTTGTGCGCCGCCTGCTCGTAGTCTTCGGGCACGCTGATAAACACACGCAGCCTGTTAATGGCGGATATGTGGAACAGTTCCTTGCCGGTGGCGTTGGAACCGGCGTCGATGAGAGCGCCGATATCGGTATTGCGGGCGGTGATCACGCCATCGAAGGGAGCATAAACCTTCTCGTATGACTGAAGATCCTGCAGCCTCTTGACGTTCGCGGCGGCGGAATCGACGATGGCCTTCTTGGAGCTCATATCGCCGACGACGTTGTCAGTATCCTGTCTCGCGACGGCGCCCTTTTTTTCGAGGGCGACCATGCGGTCGGCCGTAAGTTTGGCCAGATTATAATTGGCCTGCGCGGTTTCGACTTCGGCCTTCGCCTGCTGGAGCTGGTGATCCACCTCGGGGGTTTCAATGTCGGCCAGGACCTGACCCGCTTTCACGCGCGTGCCGATATCGGCATACCACTTCGTCAGATATCCGCTGGTGCGGGCATAGATGGGAGCGTCGATGAGCGGCTGAGTGTTGCCCGGCAGCACGAGTTCCTGGCTGGCGCCGGTAACTTTGGGATGAGTAACCGAGACCGTAAGGATCGACGCATCATGCGTTTCGACAACCAGCGCCTTTTCGGCGGAGACGCGGGATGAAATCCCTTTGTAGACAAACCATCCGATCGCCGCCATCGCGACGAGTACCAGAAAAGTCAGTCCAAAGCCGAGGCCTCGGCTCTTTTCGATCTTCGGAAGAACGTCCGCTTCCATCTCGGGATGATGCACGCGCTCGTTTGATTCTTCTACTCTCATTTTATTGATGGGCCGGGTGATAAGATTCGCGAGCCATCGATCTGGCTCCGGGTTTCTTCATGAGGTTGTGAAGAAGACTGAATACCGACGGGACGAACAGCAAAGTGGCCACCGTCGCGCACAGCAAACCGCCGATTACGGCACGGCCGAGGGGCGCGTTCTGTTCGCCGCCCTCACCCATACCCAGAGCCATCGGCACCATACCTATGATCATCGCAAGCGCCGTCATGATGACCGGGCGGAACCGGGTATAACCGGCCTCGATGGCCGCCTGCAGAGGGTCTCCGTGGTGCTCCAGTCGTTCTTTGGCGAACGCAACTACAAGAATACTGTTGGCCGTGGCAACACCCATGCACATGATCGAACCCATCAACGCCGGAACGCTCAGATGGGTCCGGGTGAGGAACAGGAACAAAACGATTCCGGTGAGGGCGGCGGGCAAAGCGCTGATGATGATGAAGGGGTCCAGCCATGACTGGAAATTCACGACGATCAGCATGTAAACCAGAATGATGGCGACTCCCAGGCCGAGCACCAGTCCGATATAAGAAGACTTCATCGTTTCCAGCTGGCCCCGGATGGTAAGGGAAGAACCTCGAGGGAGATTCTTACGGCTGGCATCCACGATGCGAGTGATGTCGTTGCCCGCAGCGCCCAGATCGCGATCCTCGACAGAACCAAAGATATCGATCACGCGGTGAATGTTGTAGTGATTCACCACCGCAAGCTGCTCGCTGCGCGAGATCGTGCCGACGTCGCCGAGGATCTCCTGCTTTGCGCCGCCAGGCGCGGTAATCGGAACGTTCTGCAGATCCTGCAGCGAATTGATGCGGTATTGCGGAGTCTGGGTGACGACGCTGTAACTTACGCCGTTGCGGGGATTGAGGTAGAAGCTGGGCGTCGTCTGGAAGCTGCCGCTGAGCGAAACCAGCATGCCGCCCGCGATGTCGAACTGCTTGTAACCGGCCTGCTCGGCTTTGGTGCGATCGACGGTAATGTTCAGGGTGGGCTGATCGAAAGGCTGCTGGATGCGCATATCGACGAGGCCGGGCACCTGGCGAACCTGGCTGAGGAGCTGGTCGGCGAAGCGGCGGTTGGCCTGCGTGTCGGCCCCTTCAATCTGTATGTCGATGGGGGAGGGAAGACCGAAATTGAGGATCTGCGTAATCATATCGGCCGGCAGGAAATAAAACATGGTACCGGGGAACTGGCTGACCAGTTTCGGGCGCAATTCCTGAACCCACTCGGAGGTCCGCCGATGATGGCCTTCCTTGAGCGATACGAGAATATCCGCATCGGCGGATCCGATCACCCCGCTGGTGTTGTACGTGGTATTGATGCCGCTGTAAGGCAGCCCCATGTTGTCGACGATACTCTCAAGCTCGGAAGAGGGGATTTCGCGCCGAATGGACTGGTCCACGAGATCGTTCAGGCGCGCCGTCTCTTCAATACGGGTGCCTGTTCGCGCACGCATGTGGAGGCGGAACTGGCCGTTGTCGCTCGAAGGAAAAAAGTCCTGCCCCAGCCACGGGAAGAGCGCGACGGCGGTGAATACGCAGATTCCGAGGAAGACCGGAACAAAGATATAGCGCCGATAAACGAAAGCGGTCAATAGCAATTCGTACGCGAGCCGAAGGCGCTCAAAAGCCCGCTCGAACAGTCGCTGCAGGAGCACGAAAGGATTGCGGGTGGGCCGCAGAACGTGATCATGCGGTTTCAGGAGATACATGGCGAGCGTCGGCACCAGCGTTCGCGAAAGCAGGTAGGAGGCGAGCATGGCAAAAACGACCGCTTCGGCAAGAGGCACAAACAGGTAGCGGGCCACGCCGCTCAGGAAAAACATCGGCAGAAACACGATGCAGATGCAGAGAGTGGCGACGAGGGCGGGAACCGCGATCTGCTGCGCGCCATCGAGAATGGCCTGGCGCAGTTCCTTGCCCATTTCCAGATTGCGATTCACGTTCTCTATTTCGACCGTGGCGTCGTCGACGAGGATGCCGACCGCAAGCGCGAGACCGCCCAGCGTCATGATGTTGATCGTCTGCCCGATGGCGCTCAGCACGCAGATGGAAACCAGAATCGAAAGGGGAATCGAGACGGCGATGATGACTGTGCTGCGCCAGCTTCCGAGAAAGATCAGAATCATGATGCCTGTGAGGCAGGCGGCGATGAGGGCCTCCCGAACCACCCCGCTGATGGCGGCGCGGACGAAGATCGATTGATCCGCCAGCGGCTCGATCCGGATCGATGGCGGCAGAGTTTTCATGATCTTCGGGAGTGCGTCGCGGACGCCTTTGACGATGCTCAGAGTCGAGGCGTCGCCGTTCTTCAGAATCGTGATCAAAACGCCCCGCTCTCCGTTGAGCCGGACGATGTTTGTCTGGGGCGAGAATCCATCTGAGACCGTCGCCACGTCACGCACATAGATCGGCGTGTTGTTGGCGGAGAGTTTTATGGGAAGATCGTTCAGCTCGGCCACGGTGAGCGGGCTGGAATTGAGCCGTACATCATATTCAAACTGGCCGATCTTGGCGGTGCCGGCGGGGAGAATAATGTTCTGATTGCCAATTGCGCTGACGACGTCTTCAGGAGAAAGGCCTTTGGCCTGCAACTCGGCGGTATTCAGGCTGACATTCACCTGCCGCTGCTTGCCGCCATAAGGCGAGGGCATCTCGGCGCCCGGGATGGTAACCAGGTCGGGACGAATGAAGCTCTGGGCGTAATCGTTGAGTTGCGCCTCGGAA
Source organism: Terriglobia bacterium (assembly GCA_963845785.1). Classification (GTDB taxonomy): domain Bacteria; phylum Acidobacteriota; class Terriglobia; order Bryobacterales; family Bryobacteraceae; genus BOG-234. Next base: position 660,013 of record CAWJTK010000001.1, read on the forward strand.
ACAGTGTCGCTCGAGATCGCGAGCTGCAGGATGGGTACGGTCGAGGCGCTGTAAAGAAGGATGAACGGCGGCGACGTGCCGGGCGGCATGCTCTTGAGCTGGCTTTGGGAAATGCTTGTGAGCTGGGCGTTCGCCAGATCGACGCTCGCGCCCGGCTGGAGAAAGGTCTTGATAATGGCGCGGCCATTGAGCGTGACCGATTCGGTGTGCTCAATATTGCTGACGACAGTCGTGATGCTGCGCTCGACACTCGAAGTAATGCGGCCTTCCATTTCCTGAGCATTCATGCCGGTGTACTGCCAGATCGAGGCGACGACGGGAATGTCGATGTTCGGGAAAACGTCGGTCGGAGTCCGCAGGATGACAATCGGGCTGACCAGAAGGATCAGCAACGCCAGCACGATGAACGTGTAAGGGCGTGCGAGGGCTATTTTTACAATCCACATATAGTGCGGCTAGTGAGTGTGCGGGCGGACGGGGGCTTTGCGCGCGGAAGTCGGGTTTCCCGAAATCGGACCGATAGAATGCACGAATCGCTTACGAAGCTTTACAGACATCGGACCACTAATGATACGGAAAAAATCAGCCAATAGTTACCTGTCCCATTATATATTCCTTATGCTGATGGCGCGACAGGAGCCATTTCGCGAGCATATCGGGGATTGGATTCGGTGTTCCGGGGCGTTTTGGAGGGTGACAAGTTCGACCGGGCGAGCGACTTCGGGTCGAGCGGCGTTGTTGGTAGAGGCTGGGATCGAGGAAAGATTTCGAGTCATCCCGGAAGACGCGGGCGGCGGTGTCTTCGTGCGGCATGAGGGCCGAGCGACCGGTAAGACCGTGGCGCATCCCGTTCAAGGCGATCTGTTCTTGCCGTCGTTAACCGGCTAATGCCCCAAACAGTCTCTCGCCAAGGCGCAAAGCCGCAAAGAAGATCGAATCGGCGGGGTCATTTTGACGGCCAACCGCCTGCGCTTCGGGATGAGCACGCGACCCATCGATGCCAGACCGGCCAGGGCGTTATTGCGGAAAGGTGTGCGGAATTCGGAAGGGTGCGCGTTGACTGGGAGGTACGGAAACTCACTTCCCGAAGGCATAGAACTTGTTGTTGCCAGTAAATCCCGGTATGCCGGAGTGGGTGTACCCGGAGCCCCAGAATACCTTCTCGCCCGCGATGGCCGCGCCCGCTATTACCGATGAGCCTGCGGCGTAACTCCAGATCGTACTGCCGTCGGCGGCATTCAGGGCAAACATAGTCGGCGCTGTAGTCGATCCCGCCATCGAGCTTGCGTAGACAACGCCGGAGGCTACGGCCATCGGGCCAAGGTCGACCGCACCGTTAGGATCCGGTACCTGCCACAGGATCTTTCCGGTTATGGGACTCAATGCCGCCCAGGAACCGGCGCTCCCCAGACTTGCGGACAGGCCGATCTCGGAATAAGGGATGCCGTAGTAATTGGAGACCGCCACGTAAATGCGCAAGCCGTCGCTGGCCGACCCCCATTGCATGCTGCCCGGCGAAGAACCGGGACCCACCTGGGTCTGCCAAAGGATGGCTCCCGTGTCCGGATCGAGCGCGTAGTAAATGCCGCTCTTCTGCCCGGCGCCTATGATTGTCCTCTCGAACTTCCCGATCTTGTAAGTGATCTCATTCGGACCGGAACCGAAGTCGAAGTCGGGACCGGGGTCAGGAGGGCAGTTGGTGAAGGTTTCTTTGCAGTCGACGTTCCAGTAGTCGCTGCCGTTCGCAATGCCGAAGGCCTGCTCGTTCCAGTTCTCGAGGCGAGTGCCCCATTTCACGGCTCCGCTCGACATGTCGAGCGCGACAATGGAGTCGGCATGGTTGTCGGGGGACTCGCAGGAGTCGCTATTACCGCCGGCTCCGATGCAATTAACATAAGCCGGGTCGGTGGGAACGCTGTAGTTATTTCCGGTTGTCACGAATAGAGTTCCGCGGGCCATATCCACAACAGGACTGCTACTCCAAACCGCGCCCCCGCTATAACCCGAAGGGACCATAAATGTCTCCCACAACTTAGCTCCCGTCGTCGCGTTCAAGGCCACGACACTGCCGCTTACCGAGCAGCAATGGTATTCGGCGGAGCCTTCGGCAGCCGTGCCTTCTTCATTGGAGCTCATAGGCACGTATATGTTGCCGCCTGCTACAACCGGTGAGCCGGTGATCCCCGGAAAGATGTTGGACGTGGTTGGTTGAACCTTCCATATGAGTGCGCCTGTCGATGCGTTAATCGCAAGAAGCCAGCCTGTCGTTCCTGAATTGAGGAAGAGCGTTCCGATGTACAGCACGCCGTTCACAACGGTAGGGCTGGTGCGGGATATGGTACCCGCGGTAAGACCGTAATCCGAGAGCTGATGGGACCACAACAGCGTACCGTTCGCCGCCGTCAGAGCCCATATGTTGCCGGCCCAGTCCGGAAAATAAACCACACCATTGACGACGGCCGCACGGGCGGAGACGTCTCCGCCTGCGGTGAAGATCCACTTCGGTGTCAGATTTACCACGTTCTCAGGCGACAAGCCGAAGAACGGCGTAGTGTTATGAGCGGTGTTGCTGACGTTCTGTCCGAACATCGGCCAGTCGGCAGCCATCAAGGGGTTTATTGCCAGAGATCCCAGCGTAAGACCCATAAGCCATCGGCGCCATCGCGCCGTGTTCCTGATCCACGAGCTTTCTGGCCGCACTTACAATGTTCTCCCCATTATTCTTAGCCGCAGCGTCGCAGGAGGCCGCGACCGGATTTTCCCGGCGGGTTCAGGCTAGCATAATTCCGGCCTGCAGCCTAAGAAGAACATAAGGATTCGTACAGATTGTACGGCAGAGATCCTGGCGTTACCGAAAGAGGTCTTAGATGGCGGCGCCGCCGGAAACGAAGATCGTTTCACCGGTAATCCATCGCGCGTCCTCCGAGGCGAGGAATGCCACGGGCATAGCAATGTCTTCCGGCTGTCCCACGCGGCCCAGCGGGGTTCGGGCGACGGCTTCTTTTTCGAAATCGCTGCCTGCCATGCCCGCCGACTGGGTACCTTCCGTGTTGACCAGGCCTGGGTTAATGGCGTTCACACGGATCTTACGCGGACCGAGCTCTTTCGCAAGCGATTTCGTGATGGTGTCCAGCGCTCCTTTGGTGGACGCGTAAATCGAAGCTCCGGGAGGCGCCAGTGTGCTGACCACGGAACTGATATTGACGATGCTGCCCCCTTCGGAAGGAAAGAGCGGCAGAGCCGCCTTCGTTGCGAGGAGGACGCCGAGAACGTTGGTGTCGTACTGGCGTTTGTATTCATCCGCGGTAACCTGCTCAATCGGAGAGAATGCGTAGACACCTGCGTTATTCACCAGGATGTCTACTTTTCCAAAAGCCTTCTTCGTGCTGTCGAAGAGAGATGCAATATCGGATTCTTTGGCCACGCTGCCACCGACAGCGATCGCTTTGCCGCCAGCTTTTGTGATGTCGGCGACAACTTTATCGGCGCCCTCGCGGCTGGTGGAATAATTCACGACCACGCTGGCTCCGTCAGACGCGAGTTGTTTGGCGATCGCCGCGCCAATCCCCTTGGACGCACCGGTGACGACTGCTACTTTTCCTTTTAATTTGCTCATTCGTTTCAGACTTTCCGACGACACGCCTGTTGGCTCGTCATTTTGGGTTCAGGGGAATGGATGGCGTGGGGGTGGATTGGGATTCAATCGCGCGGAGGATACTGAGGCGGATGCTGTCGGCTATCTGCAGGTGTTCCCAATCTTCGCGGCCGGCCCAGACGATCGACGGGGCTTCATCGGTCAATTCGATATCGGCCGTCAGCGCAGGGAACGACCAGATCAGGTCGTGATGCAGGTGAAACGGTTCGTCCTCCTTCGCGGGAATTCCGTGGACGTCGATTCCCACCAGAACGGGTGCTCGGTGGGGATCGATCTGTACCAGCGTTTCCTCAAGCGCTTCGCGCGCCGCCGCATCGCTCAGTGAGGCATCGGACTCTTCGATGTGGCCTCCCGGAAGAAGCCAGCGCCGAAGCCTGTGGTGCAGCATCATGAGGACGCGGTTTTCGTTCGGATGAAAGACCAGTGCGGTGCAGGTCAGGTGTCCGGGAGCGAACTGACTGCGCGAGAATGGCGCGTCGGAGTATCGAAGCAGATTGACCGCGAGCTCCCGGCTCTTCCGCGCGAGCCCATCCACACCGGGATCAAAACGCTCGATGAGGTCGAGCGCATCGGCGGCGGAAAGCGTCATTGCGCCGGGGTCTTTTCGAGCTGATCCTTCGTCCAGACGCGATCGGGATCAAGTTGCAGCGATTTGGCGAACGCTTCACGAGCCTGCCCGTTCTGGTGCTGCTTCTTCAGCGCGATTCCCATCCACAGGTAGGCGTCGGCGGAGTTCGGGTCGAGTGAGATGGCTTTTTTGAAGTCGCGGATGGCGGTGTCGGGCCCACCCCCGAAACTGAGTGGAAGATAGTAGTTGCCGACGCCGCGGGCTATGTAAGCTCGGGACGACTTCGGGTCCATCTCGACCGCTTTATCCAGCGCCTCTTTGGCGCGTTTACCGTAGGAGAGCGCTCCTATGATGGGGTTGGCCGGTATGATCTGACCGCAGAGAGTGCCGAGCACGCGATAGTAATCGGCGTTCTTGCCGTTGAGCTCGATGGCCCTTTCGGCATCGGCGGCGCCCGCTTCCGCAGCCCGCTCGGCGGCGCTCTTGTCGCGCTGCTCCATCGCCACTTCGGCGGAAAAAGAATAAGCGATGGCGGCGCGATACCAGGCATTGGCGTCGTTCGGCGTCTTCTCCGCGGCCGCATGCAGCGCGGCTGCGCGGCCGTCGAGTCCGGCGCGATCCTGACGATCCCGGAGACGATCGAGATCGTCGGCTGCGGTGGCGAGGGAGACGAGGCCGATTCCCAGAAGCATCAGTCGCGCGAGCGCCGTTGTCGAAAAGTTTTCCATAACTTCCAATTACAATTCTCCTGCAATCCGATTACAACCAGCTTGATTACAACTTCGCGACGCGCCTCTGCACGAACAGGAAGTAGGCGCCGAGGCTGAGCAGAACCAGTCCGTTCACAGAAAGGACGGAGGGCGCAGTGAAAATCGGTACAAGCCATCCCGTGGTAACACTGCCAAAAGGCATGCCGCCGCGGAAAGCCACGTTGTAGACGCTCATGACGCGGCCGCGGAGATCGTTGGGTGTGATCAATTGCACCAGCGACGAGATCATGGCGAACGCGCACATCAGAACGGCGCCCGAGAAGAACAGCAGGACGCAACTCAGGGGCACCCACCTCGAAAGAGAAAATCCCGTGATCCCGGCTCCCAGCGCGATTAGCATGGCAAGCGCGACCTGGCCTTTGTTGGCGATGTTGCCCAGCGCCGCGACCGTAAGCGCACCCGTGATGGAACCGAGGCCGGACGTTACCAAAAATAAGGTGTAAGTCAGTTCGTTCCCGTGGAAGACGTCCTTTGCAAAGACGGGTAGGAAAGTGATCATCGGGATCGCGAGCGCCGTCATGCAGAACGCGATGAGGATGAGCGTCTCCATCGCGCCTTGTTTGCGAACGAAGCCGATACCCTGCTTCATTCCCGTGAGGATCGAATCGCCCGTGCGCGGCGGATTGAAGTTGATATTCAGACGCATTAGCGAGATCATCACGGCCACGAAGGAAAGTGCGTTGAGGCCGAAGCACCAGGCGGCGCCCACGTACTTGAGCGCGAGCCCGCCCAATACAGGACCGATCACGCGCGCCAGATTGAACTGGATGGAATTCAGAGCGATGGCGTTAGGGAGGTCTTCCTTTTCGACGAGGCTCGGCACGAGGGCGGAATATGCGGGCCCGCCAAATGCCTGGCCCGTGCCGACGATGAAAGATGAGAGAAGGATGTGCCAGATCTGAATTTTGTGAGTCGCGATCAGTATTGAGAGCGTAATTGCGCTGGTCATTTGCACGACCTGCGAGAACATGAGCAGCTTGCGGCGATCCATGCGGTCGGCAATGACGCCGCCGACGAGGGAGAAGAGGAAGATCGGGATATCTCCCAGGAAGGCGTCGAGACCGAGCAGAAAGGGGGAGTTCGTGATTTCCAGAACGAGCCAGTTCTGGGCGATCTCCTGCATCCAGGTGCCGATACTGGAAGTACAGGCCCCGGCCCAGAGGAGGCGGAAATCGCGGTACTCAAAGGCTTTGAAGGTGCGGCGCAGCACTCGGTAGGGATCGCCTAGGGAAGCGGTGTCTCGCGCTTGATCAGATGGAGGAGGTTGCCGTCGCCGTCGTGGAAAAATACGAGGCGGTTGGTTCCCAGAGCGAACGGCTCATTGAGAAAAGTAACCTTGAGGCCCTGGAGATGTTTGTAGGCAGCATCGAAATCGTCAACCGCGATCGCGAAGTGCCGGATGCCTGGATTTTTGTTGTTTTCCATGGTTTGAGGCGGTCGGGAACCCTCGCTGGGGATGATTTCGATGACCGAGCCGTTCGGCGCTTTCACGAAGAAATTACCCGCATAGGAGAAGTTGATATGGAATCCGAGATTGTCGACGTACCAATGCGCGAGTTTTTCGGGATTCGGCGAGGCGATCGCTGTGTGCTCAAGACCCTGAAACATGTAAAGGAGATTGTATCGCGGGGGAGGGATTCCGCGAGGGATGTGTTCGACGTAACGTAAGCCTGACCGAAGAACTGGAGCCCATTGTGGCCACGGAAGTCAAAAGGGGCCATTATGAAAATGCGAGCGAAGTGATTCGAGCGGCGCCGCGCACTTTGGAGCGGGAAGAGCAACAGTACGCTGGGAAGCCTGAGGCGCCGAGGGAGTGCCTGCCAGCAGCTTGCCGACGATCCTGCGGGCAGGCCGGCGATGCGATCACATTCGAACGGGCCTCTACCGCAAAGAGATCGGAAAACACATCATTTTCTTCCGAAGAAAGGCGGGCGTCTTCGTTTGGAGGATTCTTTCCGACCGCATGCCTCGCGAGCGACACGTTTTCGGGACAAACTATAGAAACCCGGGACGTTATCGAGTCCCCGCACGAAAAGGTCTTTGGAATCCGTTGACGAATCCACCAGCGGCTCTATTGCCGCCAGGAACAGCCTCTGCTCGTATGGACGATGCCCACGCGGAATCGATCGAGCCATCCCCGGCGCCCGACGAACGCCCGGGCCGGATTTTCCATTGCGTGGAAGAAGACCATCGGCGTCCATTGGAGACCGAGGGTTTCGATCGTAACCTCGTAGCCGCGCGCCGCGAATGACCCTGTGACGGTTCGATACTATCTGCGGATTGCGGGCTCGGTGAGGCGGAGAATATCCGCATACGACTGGTCGAAGATGCAATCCGCCGCTCCCGTGTCCAGCCGTGCCGTCAAGTCCACGCTGCGATCACCGTGAATCAATCGCACCGGGAAAAGTATGCCCGCAGACGTTTCCTCGTATTGAAGATCAGCGTCGAATTCAAGGGCCGTCAATCGTTCCATCCGCCGACGAACGGCTGATCTTCTTCTCTGGGAACAAAGATCCAAAAGGGCGAGGACTCGCCTTTTATCCGCACATCCTCGTAGACCTATTTCGGATCCGAACCGCTGGCTATGATCTTGCTGCCTTGCAGAACAACCCATTTGCCGGCGAATGCGGCGTCGGGATTGGCTGCCCACGCCATCTCGGCAGAACGGTCGCGCGAGGGAATTCTCAAACGAGTAGACGGCGCTCCCGTTCCCGCACGAAGCCAGGCTTTAACCCGGTCGCGATGAGCGCGTCCACGCTGACGCTACGCGCATCGGCCTCAGCGCGGAGACCCGCTTCGACTTCGGGAGCCAGCTGGATGCTCATGACGACCGGATAAAAGCATAGCGAAGCTACGGCTTCCTGACCTGCACGGCCGTTCCGTAGCAGAGGACTTCCGTCACGCCCTGCATAATCCCGGTTGCGTCGTACTGAACGCCGATCACGCCATTGGCGCCCAGATCGGCAGCATGCTGCAGCCTGCGTTCAAAGGCATCCGCGCGAGTCTTCTCGCACAACTCGGAAAATAGCGTGATATCGCCGCCGACAAGCGTCTGCAGTTCCGCGCCGATCGTGCCGAGAACCGACCGCGATCGGACCACGATTCCGCGAACAACTCCCAGACTCCGGATGGTCTGGAAACCGGGGATGTCGAAGGCGCTTGTTGTCATGTCGAGTGGAATCAGAGGATTTTAAAAACCTCGATATGCCTCGTCAAGTAACTCCACGACATGCGCCACCCGTTCGCCGTTGCCCCACCTACGCACTCCTGCTTCGAGTTGCAGCATACAGCCGGGGTTGGCTGTCGCGATCACCTCCGCGCGAGCGAGCTTCACGTTCCCCATCTTCTTCTCGAGGATTTGCATCGAGAGATCCGTGTGCAGCACATTGTAAATGCCCGCACTGCCGCAGCAGATATCCGAGAGCGGCATCTCTTTAAAGTTCAAACCCGGGATCGCACGCAGGAGCTGGCGCGGCGCGTTACGGATCTTCTGGCCGTGTGCCAGATGGCAGGAGTCCTGATAAGTCACCGTGGCCTCAACCGGCGTCATTTCACGGTTGAGTTCGATGCCGGCGAGGAACTCCGTAACATCCTTCATCAGCGATTTGAACTTCTTCGCGCGGGCGTACTGTTCCGGTTCGTGTTCGAACAGCTCGTCGTATTCCTTGAGTGTTGAGCCGCAGCCGGCGGCGTTGGTGATGATGGCATCGAAGCCGGCGGGATCGGACAGAATGGCATCGATATTCTGCCGCGCCAGCTTGCGCGCCTGATCGCGAATTCCCGCATGGACATGCAGCGCTCCGCAGCAGGTCTGCGCGACCGGGATTACAACCTCGCAGCCATTTTTCTGGAGAACCCGGACGGTTGCTTCGTTCAGACGGGCGAACGAAATGTTCGCGATGCAGCCCGCCATCATGGCGACGCGATACTTCTTCTCACCCTCGGCGGGAAAGGTCTGGCCGATCTGGCGGAAGAAGAAAGGGATCTGGGCGGCGGGCGCGAGCGCTTCGCGCGCGCCAAGCGGGCCCATGAGCTTCATAAGTCCCGACGCGCGCAGAAGCTTCTGCAGTCCGCTGACCTGATACACGTACATCATGGCCCCGGCGGCGGTTAACAGCCCGGGAGAGGGGAGCAGCTTGCGGAAGACGAAATTCCGCAGCATCCGCGTGTGCCAGGGCCGCACGGTATTGGTTTCGATGTCGGCCCGGGCCGCTTCCACCAGACGCCCGTACTGCACGCCCGAGGGGCAGGCGCTTTCGCAACCGCGGCAGGCAAGGCAGAGGTCGATGTGTTCGCGATAGGTATCGCCGATCGGCTGGCCTTCCGCGACTTGCACCATCTGATAAATACGGCCGCGCGGCGAATCCATTTCTACGCCCAGCTCCCGGTATGTCGGGCAGGCATTCAGACACAGCCCGCAGTGCACGCACCGGTCGAGATCGGTCTGCTGCGGCTTATCGATCTGGATGTCAGAGATTACCGTAAAGGCGTCCACGATTTAAGAGGTTTTCCGGATCGAACATGCGCTTGATCTCTTTCATGATCGCAAAGTCGCCGCCCGGTTCCGGCCACAGAGCCATCTGCGGTTTGACCGATTCGGCGGAAAACTCGACGACGCCCTTCCATCCGCGTTTGACAGCGCCTGCCAGCCACTTCGCCGCGTTCTCGGGACGGCTGAACCAGCCCCGCACGATGCCGTTGGCGGCGTGCGCGTGCCCGGGGCCTTCCAGCGTGCCGAGCGCTTCGCCGCATTCGGAAAGCGTGGTTGAGACGCGAACCACCACGGCGCCGTCGCGAAACTTTTCCATGTGCCGCGGCGTGACGTCGTTAAGCGAATTCCAGAAGCGTCTTTCTTCTTCAACGGTCAAACCGCGCGCCGGGCCCAGCGCCGCCGCTTCGCGAACCGAACGTTCAATCACGGCCTGATTACCCGCGAACATGATCGCGAGCGTGAAACTCTTCATGCCCAGCTGGGCCGAGAGGATGGGGTTCAGCAGATCGACGGCTACGGGGTGCAGCACCTCGCGAATGGCGGCATCGCGCGCGCCGATGGCGGATTGCAGGTCGTCAAAGCTGAAGAGAACGGTTCTTGCGACGGCAGGCCGCGGCGTCAGTTTAAAGTTCAATGATGCAATTGCCGCAAGCGTGCCGAATGAGCCGATCATGAGCTTCCCCATATCGAGGCCCGCGACATTCTTGACTACCATTCCGCCGGACTGCACGAGCTTGCCGTCGAGGGTCGCGAAGTTCATCCCGATGACGAGATCACGCGCCGAACCGTAGAGTCTGCGGCGCGCGCCGCTGACGTTGGCGGCGACCACGCCTCCCGCAGTCGCTTCGTCGCCGTAAGGGCCGTCGAGGGGAATCATCTGGCCATTGCGGGCGAGTTCGGCGTTGAGCTCGGCGAGGGGGATTCCGGCTTCGACACTCACGGTGAGGTCGCGCGGCTCGTATTGCAGGATGCGGCGCATTCGCGTGGTGCCGATTCGGACGGCGGCAGGCGCGACCGGGCCGGCCATCAGTCGCTTGGAATTGGCTCCGAAGAGTTCGATCGGCTGGTTCGAGGCCTGCGCGGAGGCGAGCGCATCCCGCAGTTCGGCGGAATCGGCAGGGAGCAGGAGAGGCACAGGCAACTCACTACTTTAGCCTGTGCAGATTACCTGATCCACATGCCCACAATCCATGCGCCGAGCCGCCAACCGAATGTCTGGTCGGTGGTCCAGAAGATCGGATGACGGAACCAGTCCGGCGACCGTTTGCCAATCAGGCCGCCCGCGGCCGTGAAGACCACCGCGCAAGGCGAATCGCCCAGGCGCTCGATGCGATGAGCCAGCCAGGATGTGGAGGTCAGCGGTTCGGCGAGCACGACCGGCGAGTCTTCGAACCACGCGAGGTCCGCTCCGAAGCTTTCGTCCCGCTGCCGCTTTGGCGCGGGGAGCTGAAACGCTTTCTGGTACTGCTCGATAGACCCTTTGAGATCGCGAACACCGAGGACCACCAGCCCGATTCCACGGTATCGCGCCGACGTGGGCTTGCCGGACGGGTAAACGCGCTCTTCGCGCGGCGTGAGATCGCGAATGAGGAAGGGGAAAAACGACCCGAGCGGGCCCGAGCCGAGCGCGCCCGAGCCGACCCGGGCGGTTTCCCAGGAGAGCTTTACGCCATCCGGGCGTGTGCGGCCGCCTTTGGTGGGAGCGCTCGCTGGGGTACTCAAGGAACCGCTCGAAGGGGCGCCGGGGCCTGCTCCGGTCATTTGGATCGCGAAGGCGCAGGGGCCCGCGTTGTCGCGCAGGAATTGGCTCCAGGTGTGCGCGGCTACCGCCGCGGGATCGGCCTCCTGCCGGATGCCGATGAGCTCGAGATAGGAACCATCGGGGAAGCTCGCGAGCGCCATTTCGGTTACATGGTCGGAATGCGGGCCGCCGTCTTCGGTGGGAATACCGGTGGCTGCGGTGAAAGCTTTGCGCAATTCAGCAAGGTTCCGGCCTGCGAGCGTGACGTGATCGAGTTTCATTTCGCGGCGCCTTCTGCTTATTGAAATATACTTTGATGGTTTGATCCGGAACACGGGGCTCGCCACAAATCTCGAAGCGGTGACGATCCGCAAAATCCGGCGCCGGATCATGCCGCTGCTTCTGGTTCTTTACTTCGTCGCTTACCTCGACCGGATCAATCTCGGATTTGCGGCTCTGTCGATGAACGCGGCTTTATCCATCACGGCCGCACAGTTTGGCCTGCTCGCGGGCATTTTCTTTTGTGGTTATTTTTTCTTCGAGATTCCGAGCAATTTGCTGCTCCACAAGATCGGAGCCCGCATCTGGATTGCGCGAATCTTAATCAGCTGGGGCGTGGTGGCGACGCTTACCGGCGCGGTGCAGAACGTCAGCCAGTTGTACGTGGCGCGTTTCGCGCTTGGTCTCGCGGAGGCTGGTTTCTTCCCCGGCATTATTCTTTATCTGACTTACTGGTTCCGCGATCGCGAACTGGCGCGGGTTATTGCGATGTTCTCAATGGCTCTGCCGGTGGCCAACATCGTGGGCGCACCGCTTTCAGGCGTGATACTCGACCACACGCATTGGGCGGGGATTGCGGGCTGGCGCTGGCTTTTGATCCTCGAAGGATTTCCGGCAATCGTGTGCGGGATCCTTACTTACTTCCTGCTGCCGGGCCGTCCCGCCGAAGCCGGATTTCTGACGAACGAGGAACGAGTCTGGATCACGCGCGAACTGGGTCGGGAAGAATATCGGAAGACAGGCGAGAGTCCCATTTCTGCGTGGCGCGCATTGACTCATTCCATGGTGTGGCGGCTGGCGATCAGCCTCGTGGGATTCGATATCGCTCTTTATGCGATGACGTTCTATATGCCGCAGGCTCTCAAATCGATGATGATCGGCTATTCAAACACGGCGGTGGGCGTGCTCGTGATGGTCCCGCATCTCGCCGGTCTGGTCGGAATGGCTTTGATTTCGCGAAGCTCGGATCGCAGGCTGGAGCGCCGCTTTCATACCGCGATACCGGCGATCGCCGGCGGAATGGCGCTGATGTTATTGGGTACCACGAATTCAATGGCGCCGTCCCTCGTGCTCTGGTCCATTGCGGCTGTCGGACTCTACAGCTTTCTCGGTCCGTTTTTCGCGCTTCCGGGCGGGTTTCTCACGGGCGTTTCCGCCGCCTCGGGCATTGCCTTAATTAACTCGGTCGGGAACCTGGGCGGATTTATCGGGCCCTCCGTTATCGGCGCGCTGGCCCACGGCCCGGGAGGAATTTACCGCGGGCTCGCGCTTGCCGGGGTCGCGTTATTTGTCTCGGCCGGATTGGTTTTACTGTTACCCCGTCAAGGCACGATCGGTTCGGGGATCGCTTCGCCGTCGGCGCGCGGGTCGGATGCGGCGTAGTTCGTTCCCGTGCGTGAGTTGTGCAGGATAGCCTGGCCACGCCCCATCTCCTGAGTGTATTCGCGGCGAATACGGATTTCGTGACCGCGTTCGGAAAGCTGCTGCAGCGTGGCGAGGGGCACACGGTCTTCGATCGATACATCGCAGCCACCGGAATTCTTCTTGGTGAAGCGCGGCGCTTCGAGCGCGGCCTGAATATTCATGCCGTAATCGATGATGTTCGAGGCGAACTGCGCATGCGCGAGTGGCTGATTCGCTCCACCCATGATTCCGAAGCCGATGTGCTGATCGCCCTTTTCCATGAACGCCGGAATGATGGTGTGGAACGGGCGTTTGCCGCCGGCGAGCAGATTGGGCGAATGTGGGTCGAGCGTGAACAGCGCCCCGCGATTTTGCATGATGAATCCCATACCTTGCGCCGTGATGCCCGAGCCGAATTCGTCATAAACGCTCTCGATCCAGCTCGCAATATTGCCGTCTTTATCGACCACCGTAAGGTACGTAGTGTTGCTGCCGACCGGATCGCCGTTGGGAACGTCACAGTTGGCTTTTTGCGGATCGATCAGCGCAGCGCGCTTTCTGGCATAGTCTTTGGAAATAAGCCGGTCGACGGGAATATTGGCGACACGAGGATCGGCGTTGTAGCGGCGCACATCTGAGTAGGCGAGCTTCATCGCCTCAATGCGTTTGTGCATTTCCGGCGGGCTGAATGGGCCGAGTGGCGATGCCGGCGTGACCTCCATGATGTTCATCATTTCGAGTGCGGCGAAGCCCTGGCTGTTTGGGGGAAGCTCGGAGATCTTCCAGCCGCGGTAATCGATGGAGATCGGAGTCACCCATTCGGAGGAAAAGCTCGAGAGGTCGGCCGCGGTCATCGTGCCGCCCAGTTTCTGCGAGGTCTTCAGGATGGCCGCCGCGATTTCGCCGGTATAGAACGCCTTTGGACCCTGATCGGCAATGAGGCGAAGTGCGTGGCCGATGCCGGGATTCTTGAACAAGTCGCCTTCGGCCGGGACGTGACCGTTCGGAAGAAACACACGAACCGATTCGTGGTTGGGCTTGATTCTTTCGACCGAGGCCGCCCACGATTCGTGAATCGCCTCCGTCACCGGAAAGCCTTTTTCGGCGTACGCGATGGCGGACTGGAACAGGTCCTTCCACGGGAGCTTGCCGTATCGCTTGTGCATCTGCGCCCAGCCGTCCACGGCGCCGGGAACGGTGAAGGTGTGGATGCCGAAGGCGGGCATCGTCTTCGTGCCCTGTTTGGCCAGGAATTCGGGAGAAAGGGCTTTGGGCGCGGGCCCCGAGGCGTTCAAACCCACCAGTTTTCCAGTGTTGGCCTCGCGGTAGAGAACGAACAGATCGCCGCCGAGACCCGTCTTCATCGGTTCGACAACAGCGAGCACGGCGTTTGCGGCGATCGCGCCATCGATTGCCGATCCGCCTTTCACGAGGATCTGTGCGGCGGCTTGCGACGCCAGAGTCTGGCTGGTAGCGGCGATTCCCTGCTGCGTGATGACCATCGATCGGCCGTAGTTCCGGCCCTGGCCGTAAAGCGGAGCCAGAGAGAGGAGTGCGAAGCCGGCGACTGCGAAGGGGATCCTCATTCGGGAATTATGCGCTCTCACTCATCGCCATTGATCGCTCGCGTGAAGGAAAAAGAAACATTCCGATGACGGCAGCCACACCCAATGCCGCAGCGGCCATCGCGAACGCCGCTCCATAACCGAATCGGTCTGAGACCGCGCCGGCGGCGAACGATCCCATACCTACGAAGAGATCGTAGAAGGCGCCAAGCAGACCCATCGCCGAGCCGTGTTCGCGGTCCGGCGTCTGGCGCAGCACCATCGATGCCACGGACGACCATGGGAAGGAAAATCCGAATCCGAGCACCGCCGCCGCGCCGATGGCTATCGCGGGCGACGGACCCGTTGCGAGCACCAGCAATCCGATGGTCATCGCGGCAAGCCCCGTGTAGTAGGTGATGCGCGGGTGCAGGCGGTCCGGCAAGCTTCCAAGGAAGAATCGGGAGAACAGGATCACGACGGCATAGGCGGTAAACGCCGCGGGTCCGGAGTTTCCGTGCTGTGCGAGGAACAGAATGAGAAACCCGGTGACAACCGGATAGTGCACATTTACGAAACCGACGGCAAAGCCCGGAGCCAAAATAGATCGCGGCAGCCAATTTCGTTTGCCGGGGTGAGGGTGAGGTTTGTAGGTTTCCTTCACGCGGGCCAGCAGGACGAAACCGGCGGCAGCAAGGATCATCTGTGTCATCGCCGCATGCTGGAACGACCCCACCCAGTGGCCGAGGACAGGTCCCGCGGACATGCCACCCCAGATTCCGCTGCTGATGTAGCCCAGGGCCTGACTGCTGCGATGAACGCCCGCCA
Source organism: Terriglobia bacterium (assembly GCA_963845785.1). Classification (GTDB taxonomy): domain Bacteria; phylum Acidobacteriota; class Terriglobia; order Bryobacterales; family Bryobacteraceae; genus BOG-234. Next base: position 675,294 of record CAWJTK010000001.1, read on the forward strand.
GTTCGACCGCCCACGTGGCGGCTCCCGTGTAAAGGCACGCTTCGCCGAATCCATGAAGAATGCGCGCCAGATACACGCCCCCAATACCCAGGGGCGCGAGATATGCGGCGCCGGCCAGCGCGCAGCTGAAAAGGCCAACCGCGAAGACCAGCTTGCGGCCGCGCCGATCCGCAAGCGGTCCCGAGACGAGCCGGGCGGCCAGCGCCACGAACGAAAAGATGCCGACGACGAAGCCCACGGTTTCATCGGACCCGCCCAGATCGTTCCGCACGTGCGGACCGAGTTCCGGCAGCACGGTTGCGATTCCCAGAAAGCCAAGAAAGGTCGCTGCAGCCACGGCCCAGAATTGGGGTGGGAACTCTCGCAAAGATGAGGACACTGTTTTTAATGTTATGATCTCGCGTTGATCTGGTACCGGCGACTTTGGGTGCAGGTTCTTCTCGCGATGGTGATCGGCATCCTTCTGGGCGTGCTCCGTCCTCGCCTGGGCGCGCAGATGCAGCCGCTGGGCGATGGCTTCATCAAAGCGATCCGCATGCTGATCGCGCCCATCATCTTCTGCACGGTTGTGCACGGGGTGGCGCGCATCACCGATATGGCGCGGGTCGGGCGGGTTGCGCTCAAGGCTCTCATCTATTTCGAGGTTCTGACGACAGTGGCGCTTGTGATCGGCCTGGTCGCGGTGAACGTTCTTCAGCCCGGCAAGGGAATGAATGTGAACCTCACCCGCATCGACAGTTCATCCGTGCAGCAGTACGTTGCGCAGACGAAAAATCAAACCGTTACGCAATTCCTGCTGAACATCATTCCGCAGACATTTATCGGCGCGTTCGCAGAGGGGAACGTGCTGCAGGTTCTGCTGATTTCTGTGCTCTGCGGATTTGCGCTCACGCGTCTGGGCACGCGGGGCAAGCCGCTCGTCGATCTGATTGAAGTGGCTTCGAGCATGCTGTTCGGCATCGTGGGAGTCGTGATGTGGGCCGCGCCGCTCGGGGCTTTCGGGGCCATTGCGTTTACGGTTGGCCGGTTTGGCGCAGGCTCGCTCGTGTCCCTTGGAAAACTTCTGGGCGGCTTTTATCTCACGTGCCTGATTTTCGTCTTCGGTGTTCTGTGGCCCGTTTGCGCATGGGTTGGATTCAGTCTGCCGAAACTGCTTCGGTACATTCGCGAGGAACTGCTCATCGTCTTCGCCACCACTTCGTCGGAGACAGTGCTTCCGCGCATGATCGCCCGGATGGAGGATCTGGGTTGTGAGGAAAGTGTGGTGGGGCTCGTCATCCCGACCGGCTATTCCTTTAATCTCGATGGCACCTGTCTGTATCTGGCGACCGCGACGGTGTTCCTGGCACAGGCGACGAACACGCCTTTGGACATTGGGCAGCAAATCGGTCTGTTGATGGTTCTGCTGTTGACCTCAAAAGGAGCGGCGGGGGTGGCCGGGGCAGCGTTCGTCGTACTGGCCGCCACGCTGTCGACCGCGGGAACGATTCCGGTTGCAAGCGTCGCGCTCATTCTGGGTATTCATCGTTTGATGTCGGAAGGCTTGACGCCTACGAATCTCATCGGGAACGCGGTGGCAACAATTGTTGTGGCGAAATGGGAAAACGCGCTGGACGAAGAACGGCTTCGCCGCGTGCTCGGTTAACTACTTGCTGACCAGGCCGGAGCGGCGTTCGGACAGCGCGGTTAGAAGTTCCTTCACCAGACGCGCCGTTTGCTCGGAATCACCCGCGGCAAAGGACTTTTCGATGAGCTGCATGCCCTCAGCGGCGGATTCCAGTAAATCGTGATCCTCAGCTTCCGCGAGCACCGGCGCAGGGAAAGTTCCCGCGCGGTAGGTGGGGACGATGGATTTCAAGGCCCTCATCCGCCAGGATACCAGCTTCCGGAACTCGGAAGCGGCCATTTCGTCGGAGCCATCCCACAGCCCCGACAGCACGGAATGGAGGCCATCGACAAGATAATCGCGATTCGTCACAGGCGCTCCTTAATGCAATCCGGGAGGACTACCGGAGTGGTTCTAATGCTAGCGGGTTGCGGCGCCGCTGTCAAACGCGCTGTATGGCGCTGCGCTGTATGGAGCTCCGTTTTCAACATTCAACGTTAAGAGGGCTTCTCTACCCGATCGATTATCAATACATCCAGGAGAACTTTGGTCGCTTGCAACCGCAGCCAGAGTTGCTCGCACAGCGCCGTAAAAATTGAGGGCCTCGCGTCTTCCCCAGCGGACTCAACGCCGGGCGGAGGCCCATGGTGACCGGAAATGGCGCGCCCAGTTGCCGCGTGAGCTGCGCAGCCAGCGCTGTTTACGCGAGCACAAGAGCATAAGCGGGCAGTTGGTTTTTCCTCTCGAAATGAACCTTCAAATGGAATCGGTTGGCAAGCCGTCCGCGGATCATGCTTTCCTGTCGGTGTCCCGTTGATCTGTGCCGATCCCGCGGTCCGCCAATGATCCGAAAATCCTGAACATCGTATCCGTACCGCATCAATAACCAGAAAGTCATCCCGTGACCGAGCCAGAATGCGGCCGCAACGCACAGACGGAATAACATTGCCTGACGCGACGAAGTTTTGTGGTGGCTTAATTCAGATCAAGCGCGGCAAGGGTCGGGCCGCCGGTTCGAGGGGCCGGCAGCAGGCTCGGGCCGGAGGCTTCCAAAACCCTCGATATATCCGTGTTGACCGGAAAAACCAGGCCCAGGAATACGCCTTGCATCTCGTCCCAGTTCTGAGGTCCCCAGCGAACTTCCTTCTCGGGATCGGGATTGAAGGGATTATTCGCCGAATTGTCGTAATGCGCGATCAGGATCATTTTCGTGCCTTTGGGCAAAACGATCGGCTTCGCGAGATCGTAGCCCAGCTGCCAGTTGAAATCGAACTTCGCTTTGAAAACGGTTTGCTTCTCGCCCGTGGGATAGACCAGGCGGAGTTCAAAATCCTTGCCGCGAAGATGCGCGTGCGGCTGGATGTAGACCAGTTTCATGTCCGCGCCAACGGTCGATTCGGATACCACTTCCACATTGCTTTCATGTGGCGGGATCACCATGTTGAAGGCGGAAGGCGTGCCGGGCGAGGTGTAGTAGCGCGTCAGGGGAGCGGTCTTCATCAGGACGAGGCCGACCCTTGAAACATCCGTTTCCGGTTTGCCCGTCGCCGTGTAGTGCAGCTCGAAGACGAAATCCGAACCTTTTGGAATTAGTTTGGCCGAGCCGTCGATGTCAAAGTTCTGCGCGCCCAGACCGGGATTGAATTTTCCGATGATGTCGTTGCCTTCGCTGGACGAATTCCTTCCCATGCCGGTCGAGTAGGCGACGCCGGGCTCGGCATTCTCCATCCAGTGCGAACCTGGAGGCCGCACCCAGACTTTGCCATGATGCAGGACTGCGGAATTGGAGGGCCTCATCTCGGCCTGCTTCACCCAAAGGTCGTCCATGATGTTTCCCTTGACGAGGATGTACTGATAATCGACCGCACCTTTCGGAGGGATCTCGAACGGCTTCGGCATCTCGATCACCATGTCCGGCTTGATATTCCAGCCTTCCTGGAACGTACGCGGCGCCGGACGGTCCTTCGCATTGCCTTCAGGCGCTCCGTTGTCAACCCACGCCACAAGCGTCTTGATCTGGGCATCGCTGAGTCTGCGGTCGTTTGAAAAATGTCCGATATTCGGATCGGCGAACCAGGGCGGCATCTTCTGAGTCACCACCGCCGCTTTGATCGCCTTCGCCCAGGGCCGCGCATCCGTGTACGTCAGGAGAGACATGGGCGCAACCTCGCCCGGTCTGTGGCACTGCTGGCAGTTCTGCTGCAGAATCGGAAGAACGTCCCTATTGAACGTGACCGGCGTCGCTGCAAAGGCGGCTGAACCGAGCAGCGCGATGGCAAAGGTCAGACGGAGCATAAACATGGAAAATGCCTCCATGGGCGAGCGTACCGCCCACAGACATGATATATGGATTTGAGATGAAAGCTTTGGTCATAGCGGTATTTCTCGCCGGCGGCCTTTCCGCCGCTTCCGATTCCGGTGAGGCGGTTTACGGGCAGAGATGCGCCCGATGCCACGAACTGAATAACCCGCGAATCCCGACCCGCGCGACGCTGAAGCAGATGCCCGCGACGCGCATTTTGCGGGCGCTCGATTACGGGGCGATGATCAGCATCGCTTACACGATGACGATCGGCCAACGGGAAGCTGTTGCGTCCTGGCTGGGCACGGCGGGCGGCGACGCGACTCCACCGCCCGCCGCATTCTGCGCGGATCGGTCCGTGCGCATTTCGGGTGCTTCCGCCGTGCAGTGGAACGGTTGGAGTCCGAGCGCCGGCAACACGCGATTCCAACCTGCCGCCGCGGCCGGCCTGACGCTCGATGCCGTCCACAACCTGAAATTGAAGTGGGCCTTCGCTTTCGATGGAGACCTCACGGCGTTCTCTCAACCCACGATTCTGGGCAATAACCTTTTCGTCGGCAGTGCGGGCGGCGCGATCCACGATCTCGACCCTCAGACCGGGTGCATCCGATGGGTGTGGCAGGGGAGCGGTCCGGTCCGGTCATCCCTACTCGTCGCAGACAATGTGTTGCTCTTTGGGGACCAATCGGGGTGGTTCTACGGGCTCGACGCGGTTCGCGGCCAATTGATCTGGAAGAAGAAAATGGACCCGCATGACGCCACCCGAATTACCGGATCCGCGGTGGCTTACCAGGGCATCGTGTTTGTGCCGGTCTCCAGTTGGGAAGAGAATCGCGCATCCGATCCCGAATATGCGTGCTGCACCATGCGCGGCAGCGTCGTCGCCCTTCGTATCCATGATGGTTCTCAGCTCTGGAAGGCGTACATGGTGGATCCGCCAAAGCAGACCGGGAAAAATAAGTTCGGTCCGTCGGGCGCGGCAATCTGGTCGGCCCCCACCATCGATACAAAACGCGGACTTTTGTACGTCACTACGGGCGATAACTATTCGGAGCCCGATACGAAGCTCAGCGACGCGATGGTGGCGGTTGAACTGAAAAGCGGGAAGATCGCCTGGTCAAGGCAATTCACCGCTAAGGACATCTTCACCGGCGGTTGCCGGGCAGCCGGGTACTGCGGCCCCGACTATGACTTCGGCTCATCCGCCATGCTTGTCGACTCCGGCGGACGCAACCTTTTGGTTGCGGGTCAGAAATCCGGAATCGTTTATGCCGTCGATCCCGACCGCAAGGGCCAGATCGTCTGGCAGCTTCGAGTCGGCGAAGGCGGTAATAACGGCGGCGTGCTCTGGGGCATGGCTGCCGACGATCGGTACGCGTACGCCGCCGTTTCGGACATCAGCCGGACGCGGCGCGCAGCGGGCGATCCCAGCGATTTGCGGCCGTTCGACCCGGACCCGGAAAAGGGCGGCGGACTTACCGCGATTCGGCTGGCCGACGGGAGCAGCGCCTGGCATGTGCCCGGCCATCCCTGCAATCCGCCGAAGGTCGGGTGCAGTCCGGCTCAACCTGCCGCTGTAACCGGTATCCCCGGCGTGGTTTTCTCCGGTTCAGTCGACGGCCACCTGCGGGCGTTCGGCGCCGAGGACGGCCGCGTCCTTTGGGATTTCGACACGGTGCGAAGTTATGATGCCGTGAACGGAATCAAGGGCCAGGGCGGTTCCATCGATGGCCCTGGCGCCGTCGTGGTCAACGGGATGGTTTACATTAACTCAGGCTATGCCCGCCAGGGCGGCATGCCGGGCAACGTGCTGCTGGCGTTTCAATCCCAGTAGCCGAAGGCCATGCCGCTGCCCGTTCCCGCTTCGGACCGGTAGCACGGCACGTAATCCACGGAATGATATTTCCGGCCTTCGGCGTTCATCGCCGAGATTACCGGATACCAGTTCTTGATCTCCGCGGTTCCGACTTTGAATACGTTCTCCGGCACGGCCGCGAGAGTGTTTTCGTCGCCTTTGTCGAGGGCGTCGAGGATGGTCTTGTCGAGATCCTCATCCACTACGAAGTGAGTCAAGCCACCTGACGCCATCATCGCAACGCGCTTGTAGCCGTCAAAGCTTTTGATGGCCCGCTGCAGGGCCTTACCCATATCGAGGCATCGCTGGTTCTTCGGGACGTTGTACGGATAGTGAACGTTCAGAATCACCGGTACGCTGGGCGGTGGGGTGTCTCCGAGGATCGAATGATAGAGAAAGCCATAGGCGTGCGGGATGCCGTGGCGCTCGCTTCCTTTGGGCGTCGAGGAAGATTGCGCGATGTCGAAGTTCTCATCAGCAAGGGAACTCAGGAGGTGGTTCGCGAGCTTTGCCGCGCCGGGGTATTCGGTTCCTTCCGTGGGCGCGTTGCCGACTTCGGCGATATTCAGGCCCGGCGAGCCTTCGTGCAGATGCTGCACGTTAACGATCTTTTCGCCGTTGAAGATGGTGATGGACGGCGTCAGATCGGGTCCGAAAAATTCCCTCTGGTCATTGCCTAAAATCACCACCGCTTCCGGCTGGACCTGCTTGAAGATTCCTGTCAGTACATCCATCGCGGCGCGGCAGCGTTCGAATCGCTCGCGGCGCACTTCCACGGTGACTTCGCCCGCAAACCCGGGCGCGCGCGCTGCCATAAGTTCGTCGTAGGTATAAGACTTGCCGCGAAACCAATGCGACTTGTTTTCGCGATCCGCCTTTGCTCTTAGATCCCACTTTTCCGGTGGGGTAGAAAGCAGAGGTCCGTGCGACGCACCAATCCCCAATACAATTTCAGCCATCGTTAGTTCCTATTTTCCGAACGCCAGTTTTGCCTTGCGTTGCTCTTCCGCTTTGATGGAAGGACCAAAGAGTTTCTCGAAGAAACCGTCCTTCACCAGCTTTGAAACGTATTCGTTGTCGATGACTCTGTGAAAGTCGTATGCCTTCATCTCGGCCGCCACATGCGGATCGGCCTGCTGATTGACAACCGACTGCACCGCTCCGGCCAGCACATAAGGCACTCTTTCGAAGGCATTCGGTTTGGCATAGAGATCATAGACGCGCTCCATGTCCGACTGCTGGGCGTTCTTGTCGTACTTCAGAAAGGTACTTACTGCGAAGGCCTTGTCTTCATAGAAGCGTTTGATTCCTTCCGCCTGCGCCATGATGAGCTTCTCGGCGAGGCCTGGATCCTGCGCCACAACGCTTTTCTTCATTATGTAAGCAGTCGAAGCGAAAATATCCGGATGCTCGGCCAGATTGTCGAGTGTCTTGTAACCGGCCTCTTCCACTTTGAAGTAAGCGGGGGCCGTAAGCAGCGTGGCATCCGCGCGTCCGCTTTGCAGTGCGGCGGCGCGCCCGCTGACGTCGGTGCCCACGGGAATCCACTGTACATCTCGTGGCGAGAGTCCCGACTTTCCGAGAAGCGCGACTAAGTATCCATAGGGAGCGTCGCCTACCTGACCGATCGCGACGCGTTTGCCCTTCAAGGCTTTAACGCTGGCTATGTCTTTATTCGCCATGAGAGCGAACATGCCGCGATTGAGCGAACTACCGATCAGCACCAGCGAACCGTCTTTCGACGCCGCCTGCATCAGCTGCTCGAGCGACGAGTTGACCATCTGTCCCTCACCGCTTACCAGCATCGCGATGCCCGCCGGATGGACGCCGAAAACCAGGTTCACGTCCAGACCGTGGGCCTGATAGTAACCGCCTTCCTTCGCCAGGAAGAGCGGCCAGTTGGAGCCGCTGCGATTGGGGTAGTTGATGGTGACCTTCTGTAGCGGGCCCTGGGCGAAAGCGGAGACCGCCAGGGCCAGGAAAAGGGCCGTTCTGGAAATGGTTTTGAGGTTCATGCACGTTGCTCCAGCTTGAAAAGCTTTTTCGCGTTACCTTCGAAAATCAGCTTCTTTTCGTCCGCGCTCAGCCAGTCGAAGCCTTCGATTATATAGCGGGTTTCGTCCAGCCACTTGCCGGTGCGCGGATCGAGCACTGTACCGACGCCGGGCCGCTCGGTTCCGAAGAGGCAGCGGTCCGCTCCGACTGTCTTGAACAGCAGTTCCAGCGCACCCGCCGAATAGAGAACCGTGTCGTACCAGATGTTGCGCATTCGCTCCGAGAAACGCTGGATCTTGCGGCGGATGGCGCTGGCTTCGAAGCGCGCGTACTGATAGGGAATTGCGCCGCCGCCGTGTGAGACGAGGATCTTCAACGTGGGGAAATCCGTGAAGACGGTTGAGTTCAGAAGCGAAAAGATGGCGATGCTTTCTTCGTTGATGAAGTGCAGCGAATAGCTGAGCCGGTCGGAGCGGCAGCCGCCGGAATGCACGTGGCCGGGGACGTCCAGTTCGACCAGCTTTTCGTAAAGCGGATACCAGAATTTATCGCCGAGTGGCGGCGTTTCGATGCCGGACGCTTCTCCTGGATCGGGATTGATCAGGCATCCGACAAAGCCGAGCTTTTTCACGCAGCGTTCGAGTTCCGCGAGGCAGTTTTTCGGGCTGATGTTCGGCCCCTGCGGCAAGGCGCAGACTCCGCGAAAGACGTTCGGGAACAATTTGACCTGTTCCGCGATGATGTTGTTGGTCTCTTCCGTGTACCATCCGACCAGCCTGGGATGCTCGCTGTGCATCATCTGGTAGGGACGCGGGGAGATGAGCTGCATGTCCGTGCCGGCCTCTTTGAGCTGCGTGAGGTGGGAGGATCCGCCGAAGACGGGGGCGTTCAGAGCGTCGACAATGTCCTTTTCCGTTGCGCCGGGGCTGCCACGTCCGTGAGCACCTCGATGCGAAATGAGTCCTGCTTTGTAAACGTATAATTTGTCGGGCGCCGTAACGTGGCCGTGGGCGTCAATTACCATCGATTTCTCCTCGCCAATGATACATGACTGATATTGCATGCACCTCGCAGATTCCCAGGAGCATCTGGCCACGAATGAACCGCGATGGGCCGGGGACCGGCCCACTGGAGGAGATGAAAACGTGGTAGACAGGGAATCGGTGTAGACAGGGTCGACGCCTCCCGCCTCGACACTCGTCGCGAAGTCGTTAGCATGTGGCGTAATGTGGCGTAAACGCTTCTTCGAGGAGCACCTGGCCGGACTGGACGAGCGTTCCCGCCCGGGTCGTCCCCGGGTTTCCCCCCCCAGAACTGGTCGTACAGATTAAGGCGCTGGCGTGCGAGTTGCCGGCCACTCATGGCGTTCCCCTCTCCCACTGGAATACCCCAGACATAGCTCGTCAGATCTGTAATGCCGGTTTGGTTGCCACCATCTCGGGAAGCACCATTTGGCGATGGCTCCATGAAGACGCCATCCGCCCCTGGTACCACCGCAGCTGGATCTTCCCCGAGACCCCGCCTTCGCCGTCAAGGCTAACCGGATCCTGGACCTGTATGCGCGCTCCTGGAATGGTAAACCCCTCAAAAACGATGAATTTGTCATCTCAGCCGATGAGAAAACCAGCATCCAGGCTCGCCGGCGCAAGCATGAGACTTTGCCCGCCGCGCCGAAGCGTCCGATGCGCGTTGAACATGAATATGGTTGTTGCGGTGCCTGGGCTACATCGCAGCCCTCGACGTTCATCGTGCTCGCGTCTTTGGCCGCTGCGAAACGACCACTGGCATCGCACCCTTCGATCGGCCTGGTTGAGCAAGTCATGACTCGCCCTCCCTATAACGACGCCCGGCGTGTCTTTTGGATCGTCGACAATGGGAGTTCGCATCGCGGTAGGGCTTCCGTCGCCAGACTCAAGCAGCAGTTCCCGCGCCTGATCCTCATTCATGGTCCTGTCCACGCCAGTTGGCTCAATCAGGTCGAGATCTACTTCTCCATCGTGCAGCGAAAGGTCCTCACCCCGAACGACTTCACCGGCCTCGACCAACTCGCCGAACGCCTGCTCGACTTCCAATACTACTGGGAGGCAACCGCAAGACCCTTCGAATGGAAGTTCACCAAAGCCGATCTTGCGACCCTCCTCGCCAGGCTTTCGGCCCACGAAAACGTGGCGGCTTGACCGGTCAACAATACGTTAGTGAACTTCTGAACTGGAGTGCTTAGTCCTCACAGTTCGCCATAGGCGAGAGAAAGATCCGAGACTATCGGCTTCATCCAGGGTGCGGACAGCGCCCGTGCGAAGAGTTCCCGAAGCCTCCCCCATTCGTCGGGCGTAAGCCCGAATAGCACGCTGCCCCGGTGCCGATAGAAACACCATTTGACGGGGCCTTCGCGTCCCTCGGTCGCGAACGCCCGAAAATGAAGTCCGTCCCAAACCTTGCCCGGCTGGAACTGATCCAGCATTGCGGCGAACTCGCAGATCTCGGGATAAGGGTGGATCGGATAGGAAACATCCTTCTGCTGAATCAAGAAGCTGATCGAGAGTTCACCCTTGCTGTGGGAGTCGAACGTCAGGCGGAATCCCTCTGTCGCAACTGGCTCGGTGTGATAGTGAGAGGGCTCCCGATCTCGCAGCGATCGGACAGGCTGGTGCTCACGGTGCCAGTGACCGCGGGCTCCGAGCCTGAAGAGCGTGTCCATGTAGGGGTACAGCACGCGATTGACGTTTATAATGTCCGGCAGTTCCTCGTCGCGGAGCGCAACATAAAAGTTCCGGCCCGCAAACGACGGCTTCTTCGGTTCAGGCTCTTCTCTCAACTGTTGGACGATTCTCCTGACGGCTTGCGGAACCAGATCGGGATCAAACTGTCGTTCATTGAAAACTGCGGCGTCGCCTGCGCCCAGATAGTATCGGTCGAGGCCAACTCCACGATCAGCTCGAAGTCCGCGAACTGCGAGCAGCAAGCCCCAACAGGTTGCGGTCAACCCTCAGATGGTGGCTTGCCAAGGTCAGCTGCGCCCCGTATCTCCTCGTATTTAGTGGGTTTATGCCGGGCGCCAAGTCCAAGCAACGTTTGGAACGCAGCCATCGGCGTCTTTCGCCGATTGTGACGAAATACGAATTCATCCAGGTAAACCTGGAGTTGGCCGCGACTCACACCGTGGTGGGTCCCCAGCAGCCACTGCTGGAGATTGCCGATGGCCCTGTCCGCCAGCGGCACTACGGATTTCGCGCCTTTCCGTAAGCCCGTTGGCCGGGGTTGGCTGCGCGGCACGTGCTGAAAGCCAGCCTCTTTCAACCCGGTGAAGCTTTTCAGTCCGTCGGTGTATACAGTAGAACCTGGCTCCACGTTTTCTTTGAGGAAGCCCAACAGGGTCTCTTTTCTGAAGTCCGGGATCACCGCCATGCGTGCGCGCCCGGTGGTAGTTCTCCCCCGCTTCTCGACGGCCATCAGCATCAGCGCCGCCTTGCGTCCCTTGAGTTGACGACTCCCCCGCAAGCCGGCTTGGGTACCGCCAACCCATGTATCATCAACTTCTACATCGCCTCGCAGTGGTTCGCGTTTCAAGTTGATCATGGCCCGCCGGAACTTGTGCAGCATCATCCACGCCGTCTCGTACCGTGACAGACCGAGCTGGCGCTGCAGAAGTAAAGCGGACGTTTTCCGTCATTCCCCCGGCAAAGCAGATCTTTGGCAGTGCGCCGAAAATCAGCATCCGATCCCAACAACCCAACACCCTGGCCATCTGCCCGGCATGACGTTCCGTTATTAGTTCAACGCCCACTCCGGCATGATAACCAGACCTGTTTGGTTCCGGCTACGCCGGGTTAGGATTTCTGATCTGTGCCCGCTACAGTGGGCCGTTCTCGGCCTTCGTCAGCGGGTGATTTTTGCTTGTAACTTACTGATTTTATTTTGGCTCCTCAGGTAGGATTCGAACCTACAACCCTTCGGTTAACAGCCGAATGCTCTACCGTTGAGCTACTGAGGAGCAAATGCAGGACGGTTTTCTTAATACTACACCACCCCGGCAATTGGACTCAAACCACCGACGACGCAGGGATCGCGGCCGCTTCCAGCCTGAGCACCAGCTTGCGGAACAACGCCAGTCCCTCAAGGTGGCGCCCCGACAACGGATACACGATATGCCGGGTGAAATATGCCTCCACCAGCTCACTCGGAAATCCGCGTTCGGCCGAAGCGCGCTCCACCATCTCTTCAAGATGACTACGGCCCCACTCGTGCGAAGCCCGAAACGCCGCGGCCACCTCATCAGTCAAAACTTCGGCGCGGCCGGCCCACACCGCGAACACCATCGGTAAACCCGTCCATTCGACCCACTTTGCGCCCAGATCCAGCGTTTGATAAGGCAGCTTTTCCGGGTCGAGACGCAATGCCGGATCGCCGATAATCAACGCAGCGTCATTTTCCGCCAGCATCTCTTCCAGACCAGGAGCCAGCGGCGTCACAACCGGCCGGCACCCATAGCATTCGGCGAGCAGAATTCTCGCGAGAGCCACCGACGTGCGGGAACTGGAATCCACAGCAAGCGTCCGAATCTCCGAAAACGGCCGGCGAGAAATCAGCAGAATACTGCGCACCGGGCCGTCGCAGGCAATCCCCAGATCGGGGAGAAAATCAAGATTCAGGCGGTCGAGTTCGGCGCACGGCACCAGGCCAATGTCCGCCGCACCATCTCCCAAAGCCTCAGCGCAATGGACGGGCAGATCGAAGCGGAACTTGAACAGACCCTGTTGCGGGCCGTGAAGAAACCCCCAAACGAGAGGCCATGTATTGAGATAGCTTACGGCGGAAACGATCAACCTTTAGCTTATCGGACGGGTTCGCGCCGCCTGACCCGGCTCGGTTTTCCGGAATGAGATGATAAATAGGTCACATTTTTCGCTTCTCAATGAAAATAGTCCTTTCGGCGATTTTCGCCTCTGTTCTCTTCCTGCCCGGGGGTTTCGCACAGATAACGCTTAACCCTTCCCCTTCCCGCGTCGTCGGGCAGGATTCGACGCAGATCAAAAGTCTCAATCCGAATCTGGTGGAAGGCCGGGAAGTCTATTTGCCCGAGGGAATCGCGCTTGACACCTCGACCAGTCCGCCGGCTCTCTATGTAAGCGACACGCGAAACAATCGCGTCCTCGGTTTCCGCAACGCAACCGCTTTCGCCAACGGGCAGACCGCCGACCTGGTCCTGGGGCAACCCGACCTTGCGACCACGCTCGCCGCTGCCGCCATGGGCCTCACGCAACCGAGTGGTGTCGCAATCGATTCGCACGGAAACGTCTACGTCGTGGACAGCGGGAACAACCGAATCCTGCGATTTCCCGGGCCGTTCGCGCAGAGCGGCGCGGAGGCGCCGGATATCGTCATTGGCCAGCCCTCGTTCGCGACGAATGCCATAAATCAGGGAGGCATATCCGCCGCAACCCTGTCGTTTACCTCCGGCACTTCATCCCTGCAGGCGCTGATCACATTTGACTCATCGGGAAATCTCTGGGTGGCGGATGCGGGGAACAACCGTGTGCTGCGTTTTAATGCGAATGTCCTTGGCAGCCCGGCTGCCTCGGGTCCGGCGGCCGATGTCGTGATCGGCCAGGCCAATTTCACCACAAACAGCTACAACCCCGGCCCCAGTCCGTTGACGTCTTTAACGGCATTCACCACTCCCACCGGCATTGCTTTTGATACCGGCGGCCGCTTGTTCGTATCCGAGTCCATTTCCTCTCAACGCAGCCGAATTCTGATGTGGACGCCCCCGTTCTTTACAGGCCAGGCGGCGTCTCGCATTCTCGGTGTGGATACGAGTAATCCCCCGCCGCCCGCGATCAGCGAATATCAACTCGGACCCTCTTCGGGCGCTCTTTTCCCGATAGGCGACGGAATCGGCATCGCCGATACTTACTACAGCCGCGTGCTGGTCTTCCCGCCGGTCGAGCAGTGGACTCCGAATACGACATATCAGGCCGCCATCGAAGTCGCCGGACAGCCGGATTTCGCGAGCGGCGCCGCCAATCAGGGTTTGCCCACAGCCATCTCGAGCACGCTGAATCACCCGGCCGCCGCCGTATTTTTCAACTCCGAGCTTTACGTCGCCGATTCCGGCAATAACCGCACCGTCGTCATGTCTCAAAGCGCCATGCCTCTCGGCGGCGGCGCGTTCGGCCCCGCAACCAGGGTGCTCGGACAAGATGCCATGAACCTAAATGCCCCCAACCTGGTGGAGGGGCGCGAGTTCAACTTTCAGAACCCGAACACCGGTTCGCCGGATGCCGGCATCGCCGTCGACCTGACCTCAGGCACGCCGCACCTCTATGTCGCGGATCCTTACAACAATCGCATCCTGGGCTACAACGACCTTCGTAACATTCAGCCGGGAGCGAAAGCGGATCTGGTCATCGGACAACCTGACTTCCAGCAGACCCTGATCAATTATCCCGGCAACAACGCCAACGCGCCCAACGCCTCCGGCCTCTACTTTCCGATCGGCCTTGCGGTGGACACGAACGGAAACCTGTACGTCGCCGATACCGGTAATGGCCGTGTCCTGAGATTCCCCAAACCGTTCGCCAATTACGCGGCGGGCTCGATGGAGCAGGCCGATCTGATACTCGGTCAGTCGAGCTTCACTGCGGCGAAAATTACCGACGCCACCCAACGGACGATGGCGGAGCCTTACGGACTGGCGTTCACGCTTGCGGGCGGCCTGCTCGTCTCGGATGTGTCCCTGAACCGGGTGCTCTATTTCCAGGGACAGCCCGCGGATCTGACCTCCGGCATGTCCGCAACCGAAGTCTTCGGCCAGCCCGATTTCACTTCGAGCGGCGCCGGCTCGGGTCCCACACAGTTCAGCGCCCCTCATCACATCGCAACCGACAGTGACGATCGGCTCTATGTCGCCGACGCGGGGAACAGCAGAATCGCCATCTTCAATCACTCCCCCACGTCCCCGCCCGGTTCCGCTGCCGCGCTTTTCCTCACCGACAAGCTGAGCAGCCCGAGGGGAATCTACGTGAGCCCGGTCAACGGCGAGATCTGGGTGGCGGATTTAAGCACGGGCAATGCCGTTCGCTATCCCAATTTTCAGCAGCTCATCGCCGCGGGGACCGCCTCAAACGCGACGGTCGGCGACCCCGCACGCCCCGTGGCCGTCCTGGAGGACGGGTGGGGCAACCTGTTCCTGGCCGACGGGGCCAGCCGCGTCGTGACGTACTACCCGAGTCTGGCTTCCATCAATGCCGCGAATTTTCTGAGCCAGAATGTCCTCGCGCCGGGAATGATCGCCGCGATGTTTTCGCTCGGGAATTACAACCAGTTCGGTGGAGCGGGTGTCTCGGCCTCCACACTGCCGTTGCCGAAGACGCTGAACGGCGTGCAGGTGTTGTTCAACGGCGCCCCTGTACCGCTTTTCTACGCGGGTCCGAATCAGATCAACTTCCAGGTCCCGATGGCCGCGCCGCCGAGCGGCACAGTCGAGGTCCAGGTGCTGGACGCCGCGACGGGCCGACTCCTGGGCGATGGAACTATCGAAATGCAGATCTCGGTTCCAGGGCTCTTCACACAGACCGGGGACGGCATCGGAACGGCTTCCGCGCTCAATCAGGACAACACCGTGAACAGCCAGAACAATCCCGCAAAGCAGGGGACCGTCATTCAACTCTACGGAACCGGTCAGGGCTTTGTCTCCGGCGCGCCGCCGGACGGCACGGCCCCGAGCGGACCGGTACCCGATCCGACCATCCCTATGGTCATCATGGGCACCGGATTTGTGCCGAGCGCCAACATACAGTACTCCGGGCTCGCGCCGGGTCTGGTAGGCGTGTGGCAGATCAATGTGCTGATCCCGAATACGGTAATCACGACGCCGACCAATCCCACACAGGTCGTGGTGATTCAGAATAATGTCCCGAGCGGCGGCGGGGGCATCGGGCGCTTTGTTCAGATTTACGTGACGCAGTAGGTCATCCGCCCTGTATCGTGTGGCGTTTGACTGTGACGGCTTTGCCGGTCCGGTCGTCCACTTCGACGATTACGGAATGAAGTTCCACAGAGCCCTTCGCGGGTTCCATGCGCACCGGCATCGCGTTCAGGAACTTCTTCAATACGGTTTCCTTTTCGACGCCAATGATCGAGTCGTAGGGCCCGGTCATTCCGCAGTCTGTCTGATAGGCCGTGCCCCCGGGAAGGATGCGCGTATCGGCTGTCGGGATATGCGTGTGCGTGCCGATCAGCGCGGATACGCGGCCATCGACATACCAGCCCATAGCGACCTTCTCGCTGGTCACCTCGGCGTGGAAATCGATGAACCGAACTTTGACGTCGTCGGGAAGCGCGGCGATGAGTTCATCGGCTTTGCGGAATGGACAGTCCGTGTGCGCCATATACACGCGTCCCTGAAGATTGATGACCGCACAGCGCCGGCCATCCCGCATCTGGTGGATGTAGATGCCTGTGCCGGGGCAGCCCGGCGGATAATTCGCAGGCCGCAGAAGGCGCGGGTTGCGGTCGAAATATTCGTAAATGTCGCGCTTGTCCCAGATGTGGTTACCGGAGGTCATAACGTCGATGCCGCAGCGGAACAAGTCATCCGCGATGGAGGGCGTGATGCCGAATCCGGCGGCGGAATTTTCTCCGTTCGCGATCACCACGTCGATCGACTGCGTTTGCCTGATGTCCGAGAGATGATCGGCGACGATGCCTCGTCCCGCACTGCCGAAGATGTCGCCAACGAAAAGAAGCCTCACCCTTGCGAGAGTACCAGTGTCATCATAATTTCCAATGCGCATCGGGATCGATTCCGGCGGCACGTTTACCGATTTTGTGGTGCTTGACGATCACGGGAATATAGAGTCGTTCAAGCTGCGCTCGAATCCGGCATCGGCGGCGCGCGTTATTCTGGACGGGCTCAGCCGCGTCCAGGCGAAGCGCGCCGAGGTCGTTCACGGATCAACCGTCGCTACGAATGCGCTGCTCGAACGCAAAGGGGCGAAGACCGCTTTCGTCACCACGCGCGGGTTCGAAGATCTGATCGCCATCGGACGCCAGAACCGGCCTGAGCTTTATAACCTCACGCCTGCGCTGCCGCAGCCGCTGGCGCCGCGAGAGTTGTGCTTCGGATGCGACGAGCGCGTGTTGTTCGATGGGACAGTGGAACGCGGTTTGCGCAATGAGGATGTGGCGGCATTGGGCGCGGCAATTGCCGCGTCGGGAGCCGAATCCGTCGCGATCTGTCTGCTGCATTCTTATCAGAACGACGCGCATGAGCGCGCGTTGCTGACCGCTCTGAATGGATTCGTGAATGCGGCTTTTGTTTGTGCCTCCTGCGATGTGTCGCCGGAGTTCCGCGAATTCGAGCGCGCCAGCACCACTGTGATTAACGCTTACGTGGGCCCGTTGATGGACCGTTATCTGGGCGAACTGGAACGCCGCAGTCCCTTTCCGGTGGCGATCATGCAATCGAACGGCGGGTTGCTGAAGGCGTCGGAGGCCCGTAAACAGGCCGTGCGGACCATTCTTTCGGGTCCGGCGGGCGGAATTGTGGGGGCGGTCGAGATTGCGCGTTTGTGCGGATTCAACAAGGCGCTCACATTCGATATGGGCGGAACGTCCACCGACGTGGCGCTCGCGGGAGAGCAGCCTCGCCTGACAACCGAAGCCCGCATCGAATCCGGCGGAGTGAGTCTTCCGGTGCGCGTGCCAATGCTCGACATCCACACCGTCGGCGCAGGCGGCGGATCGATCGCGCGCGTGGACGCCGGCGGAAGTTTGCGAGTAGGTCCGGAGAGCGCGGGAGCGTCGCCCGGTCCGGCATGTTATGGGATGGGTGGCGAGGACGCCGCCGCGACCGTCACGGACGCGCATGTTGTACTGGGCCGAATCGCGTCGGATCAATTAGTCGGCGGAGAGATGCGCATCGATGCGGCCGCGGCGGAAGCGGCTGTGGCCCGGGTCGGTGTGAAAATGAACCTCGACACGGTCAGCGCGGCGGCGGCGATTCTGCGGGTGGCCAATTCGAACATGGAGCGCGCGATCCGTGCAGTGTCGGTGGAGCGGGGAGAAGATCCGCGCGAGTTCCCGCTGGTGGCTTTCGGCGGTTGCGGAGGCCTTCATGCGTGCGAAATGGCGGAGGAACTGGGAATCGCGACGGTGATCGTGCCGCGAATGGCCGGGGCGCTCTCGGCGCTCGGAATGCTGCTGGCCGATCGTACGCGCGACTATTCGATCGGCGCGGTGGGCGCCAGCGATCATGAAGCGCGCTTTCGCAAGCTCGAAAAACAGGCAACGAAAGACGTGCGCGGCGCGGCTCTGGAGCGCTCTGCCGACGTCCGTTACGCGGGTCAGAGCTACGAACTGACGATTCCGTGGGCCGACGGGGGGATGGGCGACTTCCACAAAGAACACCAGCGCGTTTATGGCTACTCGGACGCGAAACGCGCGACCGAGATCGTGACGCTGCGCGTGCGGGCGATTGTGCGGGTTGAGAAGTTTTCGCTGAAGGTTCGCAGCACGGTCACGGCGCGAGCCGACAGGCGGCGGGTGTGGCTGGGCGGGCGATGGCGGAAAGTGAATGCCTCTCCCCGTGAAGCGTTGGAAACCGGGTTGCGGCGCGGCCCCGCTTTGATAACGGACTACGGTTCCACCACCCTGGTGCCGCCGGGTTGGTCGATGCGGCTGGATGCGAATGGCAGCCTGGTTCTGAGTCGCCAATAGACCAATGCCTCGCGATTATCCTTCCGAACCGCGCGAGGAAGCATCGCCCCGTGAGACGACGTTATGCCATCGTCCGCCCAGCTGCTTTTCTCTTTCACCTTCCACGCGCCCGAGCGCCGGAGGCTACGGTGCCTTGCACGAGAAATTAGCTGCGTCGTTCGTACTCCCGACGCCCTTGTACACCGCAACCTGCGGATAAGGACACAGCGGGCGAGTCATATCCACGGCGCCGCCCGTTACGTGAGAAGCCAGAATGGCCCGCGGAGCCTCGCCGGCCTCGCGCCAGCGTTCGATGACTCCCATTTTGTCGAATTGATTCGGACCGGGCCCGTTCCCGCAATGCGCCATCCCCGGCTCCAGGTAAAGACGAAGCCAGTCGTCCTGCTTCTTGCCCATCTTCGCCAGCACGGCGTCGTAATAGAGGATCGTGTGACCGGGCGGAATCGTCGAATCGGCCAGGCCATGGTAGAGCAGCAACTTTCCGCCATGCGCTTTGAATGCCGAAAGATCGTAGGTAAGGACGTCGATGCCTGCTTTGTCGGCCTGCGCCACTTCCGTGTCCAGGTCGAAGTTGTGCCAGTCATAGTTCTTGTCCTGATGCCCCAGAATGCGAATCACATCCCAGACGCCGCCCGGCCCCTTGGGAACGTTTCGCAGCGATCCGACCTCGAGTTCCGTCCCGGCCGGGTAACCGGTCCATATGATTTCGCCATTCTTCGTCTTCACGTCGCCGAAGACGATTCGCACGGTCTGCAGTTCGCCCGCCGTCAGGCAGCCCGGTCCATCCGCTCCCTTGCACAACAGCGCGGCCGGATCGTAATGGCACTTTTCCGGATTGCCGATGATCCCGTCCTTCACTCCGTCCAGCCCATCGCAGGCGGCCATCACGGCGCTGTGCAGGGTTTCGACCTTGGCTTCGGTAAGCGGCGCGTTATTCTTCATCAGCTCGAGAGCCCGCTCCACTCCGGCGGCATGCAGGTGAACATGCGGATTGGCCGGAGCGCCCGCGGCGACGGCGTCGAAGTCGTCCGGGAAGCGCGTGGCTTCGATGAGTCCCTGCCTTCCGCCGGTGGAGCAGCCGTTGTAGTAGGAATACTTCGGCGCTTTGCCGTAGAAGGCAACGGTGATCAGTTTCGCCTTCACAACGGTGTCATGCATCGCGCGCCAGGCGAAGTCGGTAATCTTTTCGGGATGGTCGAGCGCGAACATGCCGCCGCCCCCTCCGTCATTGGCGCGGTGGCCGGTGTCGTTGGAAGCCGTGGCATAGCCCTCTCGCAACGCCGCCGCCATTTGCGGATAGCTGACAGTGCCGGCCCATCCGCCGTTTCCCACCACCTGCAGTTTCCCGTTCCAGTTTTCGATCGGCAGGAATACCGCGGCTTCGATATGAGAGTCCGACGATGGCGTCAGCACCATCTGCACCCGGCAGTAAGCCGGCACGGCGGCTTGCGGGCCGCCGCCTCGGCCACCAGCCCCGCCACGCCCGCGCCCCGGAGCCGCTGGTGCGGGCGCTGCGACATCGGGCTCGGCCGCCGGAGCCTGAAAGGGACCGGCCGGCACCGATTCAATCGACTTGATCGTCGTATCGGGCAGGGAAAGCTTCAATTGATCGCAGGGGGTCTGAGCAACCGCGATCGTAGCCGCGAACGGCAGAGCAAAGAGCGCATAGAGTCTCGACACAGGGTTCTTCTCCTTCGCCTTGTTGAACTGACGGGATCATATCGCAAAACAAATGGCACGAGCCACAACGGAAGGGGCGGTCCACAAATCCCAAAAAAATCAGGCGCAAACTATCGTTCACAAGCTTACAGAAAAAAGTACCGGCTTTTTTACGCACAAAGTCAATTACTTACAGCCAGGCGCCTTTTCCGCACGCACGCATCCCCAAAAACGCATGTTACCTTGCAAATCGAAAGAACCTCGTCGCACCCATTGGCGTACGGGGGCACTAAACCACGCGATTCCTCGAGGCTCCGTGTGGCATAACGTCGAAACAATGGGCCGGCAGGCGTTAGCCGGTTACGATGCGCCCCCGGTCTCGTCCGGGATACCAAAAACGGCGTTGGGTCTGAACGATATCAGGCCATCGTCCGGACGATATCAAATAATGGGGCGCCCCAATACTGAATGCGGCAGGAGTCCCGGCCCGAAGGAGGCCGGGGCTCGAACGAAACTCATTTGTGACTCGCAGAACATACCCTTGCCACCCGGAAAAGGCGAATTGTGCCCGGAATTCATAACAGCTTGCGGAACCTCCACCTTACTGCCACAATAGCCTTGCCATGCAACTAAGGGTGCTCGGAATCGTCCTGGCTGGGGGCAAGGGGACCCGCCTTTATCCGCTGACTAAGGAACGCGCGAAGCCTGCCGTCCCGTTTGGAGGTAAGTACCGCATCGTCGACTTCGTTCTTAGTAACTTTATTAACTCCGGCATCCACTCAATCTATGTATTGACTCAGTTCCGCAGCCAGAGTCTGCTGCAGCATCTCAGCGAGGGCTGGCAGATCGGCGGGATTCTGAAGAACCAGTTCATCATTCCCGTACCCGCGCAAATGCGGTCTCAGGACGAAACCTGGTATCAGGGAACATCGGACGCCATCTATCAGAACATCAACCTGATCGAGCAGGCGGCGCCTCACACCGTTGCCATCTTTGGAGCCGATCACATCTATCGGATGAACATTGCCCATATGATCGCCGAGCATCAGCAAACCGGCGCGGCTTGCAGTGTCGCCGCGATTCCGGTTCCGAAACGCCACGCCAGCGAATTCGGCGTGATCGAGACCGCTCCCGACAATCGTATACTTGCGTTCCACGAAAAGAACCCCGACTCTCCCACTATTCCCGGCGACTCGGATCGGGTCTTTGCCTCCATGGGGAATTACCTCTTCGCCACGGGCACCCTCCTGAAGGCCCTGCACGAAGATGCTGCGGACGAGAACAGCACCCACGATTTCGGCCGCGACATTCTTCCGAAACTGGTCGCCAGCCGGCACGCGATCTATGCATACGACTACCAGACGAACAAGATCCCCGGCGAACCTGAGGAGATGGAACCGTACTGGCGGGACGTCGGCACGATTGAGGCTTATTGGGAAGCCAACATGGACATGCGCTCGGTGAGACCGGCTCTGAACCTTTACAACCGGCAATGGCCCCTGCGGACCAACAGCTATCCCGATCCGCCCGCGAAGTTCACCTTCGACGATGAAAACCGGCGCGGCGAAGCCATCGATTCGATCGTCTCCGGCGGATGTATCCTTTCCGGCGGGCGTGTCCGTAACTCGGTTCTGGGGCGCGGCGTCAGGGTGCACGCCGGAGCGTCGATCGAAGACAGCGTGATCCTCGATAACTGCGACATCGGCCGCCGCTCAAAGATCCGCCGCGCAATCCTCGACAAGAACGTCCGTGTTCCGCCGGATTCTACTATTGGTTACGATACCCAGCAGGACGAGCGGCTCTATCATGTCACTGAAACCGGCATCGTAGTGGTCGAGGGAAACCGGTCGCCTGTCGACATCTCCTCCGTCTCCGTCTGACTCCGGTAGCGCCGGCGACTTATTTAAACCGCTTCTTGTACGTAAAGTCGACTCCGACATAGCCATTCTCTTCGCGCGTCAGTAACGCCGACCATTTGGGGTTGAAGTCCCACCGCACCTGAAACAGCTGTGTGCTCGTGCTCGACACATCCGAAATGTAGGTAAAAAGCAGATCCGGCGTAATCTGCTGCTCGATCGTCAAACGCGCCTCCGGACTGCCGGTGATGCCCACGAGTTGCGGATCGATTTTGATTCGGCTGACTCCGAAAAACCGCTGCAGATTTCCCGCAACCGGATTCGCAATAGCCTGGCCGATCAGGGCCGAAGCGCCGATGTTTTTCAAAGACTGCGATTGTCCGGTATTCTGCAGAGCCAGAGTCGGATCGTTTGGAGTCCTTCCCGTAGCCAGAAGCGCCACGATGTCGCCGAACTGAAACGGAGGGTCCGACTGGACGCTGAGGTTCGGCTTGTTGGCCGGCCCGGTGATCTTCAAAGTCACATCCACGCCGCGGGCCTTCGTTTCGAGATCGATATTCAGAATCGGCTCGATGCTCGCCGGGTTGAAGAACGAGATGGAACCCTGGTTGAGGGTGTATTTGTTCCCGAAAAAGACGAGTTCACCCTGTGTGAGATTGATTCTGCCGAGTACCGCGGGATTGAGAACCGTGCCGCGAATCCGGAGGTTCGCATCGGCGTCCAGACTCTGGGCCAGGCTGGTCTGAAACGCGACATCCGGGGCCGTCTGCAGCTCAATGTCGAGGTTCATATTCCCCAGCGGACCCGGTCTCGCCTCCGGTGTCCTCGGTGGCGCGGCGGCGCTCGCGAGGATGCTCGATATGTCCGATTTCGGGTTGATCGTGATTCGGCGCAGCGTGACCGTTCCGGAAGCCTGGCTGCGGTCGGAGGTGCCGGCCAGAGTGAGATCCGCATCCGAAACCGAGCTTACGCCTGGTGGATAGCGAATCCGCACGTCGCGGGTTTTGGCCTCCAGGCGGAAAGTCAGAAGACCTTCGGTGATTGCGGCAAATCCGAGAGCTTCAACTTTGCCGCCCCCCGATTCGGCCGTGAAGGATTGAATGGTGGCGCGGGTCCCGCCGAAGAGGATCACGCCGTTCGCATTCGTCAGACCGTTCGAGAAGTCGGCGTAGTGAAACTCGCCTTTCACTACTTCCGCGCGGCCCTCAACATCCGGATCGGCGAAACTGCCCCGCACTGTCGAATTGACGGCCAGGTTGCCGGATGAACTAAGATCCTGATCGAACACTTCCGCAAGCGCCAGGTTCACGTTTCCCTGGACCCGCAGGTTGAGAGGCGACTGATCCCTCAGGTTGATCGCGCCGGCGACCTCGAACTGCGAGCTCGGGGCTTGAAACCGCGCGCTCGTCACACGAATCACGGAATTCGCAAGCGTGGCCCTGAGCGGCCCTTCGTTTTTCACCGAGAGGTTCGGAATATTCCGCGCGCTGCCGCTCACAGACAACGGATGCGCTTCAAACTGCGAGATATCCAGCGTTGCCCTAAGTGCGTCCGGCGTCTCCGCCTGACCGCTCACGGTGATTTGGCCTGCCATTGACCCGTCGAAATTGGGTTCGTTTGTTCCGTTTTGCGCCCGAATGAGAGGCATGACGGCGCCGAACGTGACGTTTGAGAACGTCACCGTCGCATTGACCGGATACTTTCCGCCAAGCCCGAGCGTGCCCTGTCCGTGGATCGCCGCCTGGGCAGCATTCGAGTCGAGATGCGCCGTCAGAGTGCCATTCATGGTCTGCGCGGTCACATGAGCGTTGCCGAGGCTTCGCGAGCCCAGGGCGAGAGCGGTCGCATTCAAATCTCCGTTCAGCGCTTCGATCATGACCTGTTTTCCACGAATCTGGAGAACTCCGTCCACTCGTATCTGCGCTGTACCCGTCAGGCCGGGTTCTAACTTATGAGCGGTGGCGATCTGATCGATCGCCATGGCGTTGCTTGTTACGTTGAACGTCAGTTTGTCCGCCGCGAATTGCGCCGTCAGGTTCACGCGCTTCCGCCCCGCCACCACGGCAGTGGTCAGTACCTGCGGTCCGGAGTTGAGATATTGAGCGCGGCCCGTAATCGAATCGAAGGGCTCGCCATAAATCTGCCCTTTGGAGAGCGTGAAGTTCGCGTCTACATGCGGGTCGCCAATCGTGCCGCTGATCTGCGCGGTGGTATTCAGGGTTCCCGTCGCCTGTATGTCTTTCTGCTGCGCCAGCGAGAGCAGCCTGGGAAGGTCCGCATTCGTGAGCTGGACGTTCGCATTAACCGGGGAGTTGTTGCTCGTCTTCCATTCCGCGAGTCCGACGGAACCGCTGACGCGCGCCTGGAAGCCGCCCCAGGAGAGCGTCGCGCTGTTGATTACCGCGCCCGTGCTCACGGCAGTGAAATCGCCTGTCAGCGAATCGATCCGTTGGTCTTCGTAGATCGCGTTCTGTACCGAGGCGTGTCCCGTGATCCGCGGATTCGCCAGCGGACCAGTCACCGTCCCGTTAAACGCCGCTGAACCGTTCATCAGCTTCACCGGCAGCGCCACATTCTTTAATACAGGCGCCAGATCGTTCAGATCCTGCGACTGAGCCTTTATATCCAGTTGCCGGCCGAGGACCCCGGAGACGTCGACGCGCGTTGAGGGGAGTTCCACCCATGACTGACCCAGCTCGAGCGTTCCGCCCTTGCCGTCATACTTCGCCTCGAGTTCGCCGTTGACGGGCACTCCTGAGCGAGCCGGCGAAATCTTCAGGGTTGTGCTGGCAATGAGACCCCTGAGACCCGGTGCCGCAAGCCTCCCGCTCACGGCAAACTGACCGGAAAGGATGCCGTCGTAAGGCAGCGCCTCCTCGCCCGCAAGGGTCACAAGCGAGTTCGCATCGAAGTGCGCCAGACGGCCTTTCAGTTGAATGTTGTCCAGTTTCCGGATCTCGGCGTCGCCGGTCATCCTTCCACCCAGGGCGCTGATGCTCATGCTGCGCACCCGGATGTTGTCCGGGGTTGCCAGAAGGTCTGCGCGAATGGTCGCTCCACGAACCTTCCCATAACCGATCCCAGATCCCTGCGCGGCCCCGGAGACGCTGTAGTCGTCGGCCGACGCGTAACGGATGTCTCCGGTCATGTTTACGGTTCCTGTGTGATGAAGGTTGGCCAGCTTGAAGATTCTGTCGGCGTCCGTCAGCGAAATCTGCGCCCGGTATTGTGCCGTCGTCACCGGGTTGGTGAAGTCGGTAAGGACCAGGTTGCTCAGGTCAATCCTCGAATCGCCGAGGGCAAGTGCGGCTGTCGAGACCGTGAGCCTGTTTTTCTCCATCGAAGCATTCGCCGTAACCGCGGCATCGACTGGACCGAGCCCCTTCATCGCAAAATGCAACGGGGCGATGGAAATCGTGCCGTCATAGCGTGGGCCGGTCATGTTGTACGTAACGTGGGCCGCCAGGTTGTCCCCCCGCGCATTCCAGGGAGTGCTTTGCTTCCCGGCGCCCTCGCGTTCCGTCATGACCGTGCCGTTCGTCAGGTCAAAGGTCCCGATTTTCAAAGCCACGATCGTTTCCGCCACCGGCTTTCCCGGGGTCGGCGTATTCGGGCTCGGGATATTCGTCGACCCGTCCGCATGAATGATCAGGTGCGCCTGCGGCGTATCCGCGGTCACGCTGGCGATATCGAACTCCTTCTTAAGGAGCGAGATAATCTTGAACCCGACGACGACGCGCTTCACCGCCAGCAGAGGCGCGCTCCCCGAATGTTCGGAGCCATGAATTATTACGCCGTCCAGCTCGGCGGTGAGTGTGCGCCAGTCCAGCTTGAATGCGCCGATTTCGACCGTGCCGCCCGTCGCGCGCTCGGCCTCGGCGACAATTCGTTTCCGAAATTCTTCGCGCAGCCAGTTGCTGCGCGCGACGAAGAAGGCGGTAATCGCCAGAAGCACCAGGACCACAGCGATGGCCGCTGCGGAGTGAAGCGCAAGTCGCAGACCCCGGTTCATTTCTTATTTACCTGTCTGATCCGGTTCGCCCTGCCTGGCCGGGGCCAAATCAGTTTCCACGTACGCGATCCCGATTCTCTTTCGCTGGTC
Organism: Terriglobia bacterium; assembly: GCA_963845785.1. Taxonomy (GTDB): domain Bacteria; phylum Acidobacteriota; class Terriglobia; order Bryobacterales; family Bryobacteraceae; genus BOG-234. Next base: position 701,388 of record CAWJTK010000001.1, read on the forward strand.
CTGCAACCAGGAGTCCAGTTCTTTATTGGAGCGTTCCATCGTGAGCTGTTGTTCGATCTGGGTCCGCACTTCTCTCAATGCGCCTGCCTGGGCTTGCTGCTTCGTTTTCTCCGGGCCCTGGGTGTAGTGTTCGGTGAAGTACTTCCGGATATCCTGGTCGGTCACCTGCACGGCGGGCCGAAATCGCAGGTTCAGGAAGGTCAGGAGATCCGCCTGAAGACCCAGCTCGTCTTCCAGATTCTGAACGGTCAGCCCATAGCCCTTGAGCGCTACCGCCATTGCTCCGGTGTCCGACTTGTAGTTCGTCTTCGCGTAGTCAGCTAGGAGACTTTCTTTCGCCTTCGCATCCACACGTGGATAGCGGCCGACCTCCATCTCGTGCTCAACCAGTTTCTGATCAATCAGACGCTTCGCCGCCTGTTGCCGCGCAGCGAGGCTGAAATCCGCCTTTTCGCCGTTCTGGAACGCCATCAGGCGGATTCGCAACTCAATCTCGCTTCGGGTGATAACGCTGGTTCCGACCGTCACCGCGACGCCGTCCACGAGTACGGCGGGCGCCGCGATCGCAAACAGAAGGAGGTACAGGACGCGCATCAGAAAGCCTGTCCGATCGAAAAGAAGAATTGAAAATGGTTAATCTGCTGCGGTGACGCCTGGCATGTGTTATTGACCGAACACTCTACGAGCTGCGAATAGTTACCGGGAAAGCCGTTATACTTCGGCGGATTGATGCTGTAGGCAAGGTCCAGCCGGAGCGGCCCGATCGGCGTCTTATATCGCACGCCAAAGCCCGCCGCATGAACCATGTAGTCGAAATCGCTCTGATTATGCTGATCCACGCGGAAGGAAATAGAGCTGATATTCGCGTAGACGTTCCCCATGTCTTCAAACAATACGCCGTTGATATTGGAACCGTAGAGGGGAAATCTCAGTTCGGTGTTGTTGAAGAAAAGAGCCGAGCCCCCGAGCGGAAAGCCGGTCAACAAGTCGCGCGGGCCGGCCTGATTCTCCGGAAATCCACGCATCGTATTGCCTCCGCCGCCATAGAAACGCTCCGCCAGCGGTATCGGGTCGCCATCGTCGGACTGCGCGGTGGCGGCCGAAACGTTGAACGCGGGCTGCAGACCGATCTGTGTCTGACGGGCGAGCACAAGCTTTTTTCCGAGCCGGGTATAGGTGGCATTTCGTGCCAGAATCCTCACGAAATTAGTCTGGGATCCGAAGATCTTCGAGGCGAGGCCGACATCGACCGTGTTGTAGATTCCCTTGTGCGGATCGAGCGGGTCATCCCTGCGATCCTGGATGAGATTGACTTCAGCGATGCCGACCCGGACGGACTGCGCGAGAAGCGGTACCAGAAGGGGATCGATCTTCAGGTTCGAAGCGTCCACGTCGCGGTACGAAAAGTTGTAAAAGATCGTGAGCGGCTTCGATACATGTTGCGCAAGCCGGACTGACGCCTCCTCGCGTTTCGACTGGAAGGTTCTCACGTCGTACGTGTTGTCGTACAGAACCGAAAACGTGGCGTCCAGCTTCGGCTGGTTGAAAATCTTCGGCACCGTGTAGCTGAGCACAGCGCGCTTTTGCAGGGTGGAGAGCACTCCCGACAACGTCAGCGTTTGCGCACGGCCGAAAAGATTCAGGCGGCTCAGGCCTAAGGAAAACCGTGGGGTCACGCCGGGAGCGCCGCCGGGGTCGGAAAGATCCGTGACTGAGTTGCTTCCGCCGATGCGCGCGAACTGCAACCCGGCGCCGACAGTCAGTGAGTATCGCCTCGCTTCGTCGAGATCGTAAAGAACATACTTTCTGTCCTCGTCGCCGTCCGGATTCTGGATTGCCATATTGACCTGGGAAAAGATCCCGAGATCGTAGAGCTTCCGTTGAGTATCCGTCATCGCGCTCGGGGACAGAGGCTCGCCGGGATTCAATTCGAGCTGTTTATTGACCAGCGCCGGAAGAGTTGTACGCAGGCCGCTGACTACAACCTGCCTGACAAACTGTTGCTCACCTTCATTAATGATGAATTCCACATCCACGGTGTGCGGGGGCTGGCCCGGTTTCGAATTCCACTCGAGTGTGGCATCGGGAAACCCGTTGCGCCCGTATTCCTCAATGATCGTCTGGCGGTCGGTTGCGATGTTGAAGTCGCTGAATACCTGTCCTTCCTGCGAACTCAGAGAAGCAAGGGTCGTTTTCAGATTGAGTTTTTCATTTCCTTTTATAACCAGCGATGAGACCCGATATTGCGCACCCTCGTCTATTGTGAAAAACTCCGCCATATCGCCGGAGCGGCCTTTGTAGTTGTCCTCGCTGCGGGCGGTAACCACCACGTCCCGGAATCCATTCGAATCATAAAGATCCTTGATGCTCTGGATATCCCGGCGAACGTACGCCTCGCTGTAGCGTCCGTTGCGTAACTCAAACGATTTGGGAGCCAGGAACATGCGCTCCCTTATTGTTTGCTGATCGAAATATTTGTTTCCGCCGATATCGAGATAGACGAAGCGATGCCGCTTTCCCAGTTCGATCTCGTAGTTAATCGTGGTGACGCCTTCGCTTACGTTCCTCTCCCGATACCGCACCTCGACATCGAAATAGCCCTTAGCCTGAAAATAGTCGCGGAGATTGGTGACTCCCTCAGCAAGCAGGTCCGCATCGACGGCGTGTTCCTCGAACACGGGAACATTCTGCCGCAAGGCCTTCTTTGAAATCCCTGAACCCGGCGCCGTAATGGTGACTGTGGGCCCGGGAACGACGTTGATCTCCGGTTTGCCTTGCTTGCCTTCCGGCTCGATTTGAACCAGGGTGACGGTCGCCATCAGGCGGTTGGCATTTTCATACTTCAACCGGATTTTATCGATCCCGCTGCGAGTCCGGCTCGCCGTGATGCCGTCGTATCCGGAAAGCAGGAAGCGATGCCAGCGGGTTGCCTTTACGATGGTCTGTGCGCTGAGAACGGATGTGTCGCCGGTAATTTTCGGGTCGTCATAGTGTGCCCGTTTCCTGGTCTTGATCGCGAATCTGATGTTCACCTGCTGATAAGTGTCGTCATATTCGAGCTGAGGCTCAACGACCGGATCGAAGTACCCGTTCTGTATCAGTACCTTTCGGATGTTCTCGACGGCGACATCCACCTGGTCCGGATTAAAGGGGTCGCCGAGTTGCAGACGCGAAGCGTTAACGATCTGGCCCGCGTTGGGAGGCTCGGCAAGATCGATCTCCGCCGCTACATCGCCGATAAACCAGCTGTTCTTTGTAATGAAGCGTACGGCGACTCCGCCTGCGGAAGGACTGACATCGACCTGAATATTCTGATACCGGCCTGTGGCAAAAAGGCGCTCGATCGCGGAGCGTGTGTTATCCGCGGTGTAGTTCTCGCCACGCTTTACCGGCAGAATTGCATTGAGCTGGCTGCCTTCGAGAGGCTGATCGGCAGGGTCGAAGACTACGTTGACAATCCGCTGCCCTTCGAAAGAAGCAATCTCCGCGCCGGGTCCCGCCTGAGCGGTCGCGTCCTGAGCGGACACCCGCATAAGTCCGAAGCTCAGGAGGCAAACGGTTGAAATGCTCCTGGCATAACGGCTCCGCACCTGTCTCATCCTAGCAGCGCGCGGACCGGAACGTTGCGAAGAAGGGGCGCCATTCTGCTACGAAAGTAATAAGTGCTACAAAAGTCGGGGTTCGATAGAATCTGTGAACATGCCTGAAACCGCGTTCGCCAAAGCCGAAACCCTGCCGCCGGAAACTCAGTTGTTACCGATGTTGATGGCGCAGTTTCTATCCCGTCTGATCCATCTGACGGCCACATTGAAACTGGCCGACTATCTGGGCGAGGGGCCCAAAACGGCGGAAGAGCTCGCTCCGCTCACCTCGACCCATGCGCCGACGCTCTATCGTGTCCTGAGGACTCTTTCCAGCACGGGGTTCTTCACAGAAGACGCCGGCCATCGGTTTTCACTGAAGCCGCTGGGCGAAGCATTGAAGTCCGGATCGGCATCCCACGCCACGGCTTTGATGATGGGAGGCGAAATGGTCGTGGGCTCACTGGACTATATCGAGCATTCCGTCCGGACGGGGGAAACGGGGTTCGGGAAAGCCTTCGGCATGTCTCTTTTCGACTGGCTGGCGAGCCACCCGGCCGAAGCATCGCTGTTCAACCAGACCATGGTGGGGATCCACGGCGCGGAGCCCGCCGCGGTAGCCGCGGCTTACGACTTCTCCGGCTTCCGGACCATAGCCGATGTGGGAGGATCCACCGGGAATCTGTTGACCACCATTCTCGATCGGCATCCGGGTCCGCGTGGCATCTTATTCGATATGCCGCATGTGGTGCGCGATGCGCCGGCGTTTCTTCAACAACGCGGCATGGCGCATCGCGTCCGGATCGAGGAAGGCAGTTTCTTCGAGAGCGTTCCGACGGGGGCGGATGCGCACATCCTGTCGCACATCATTCACGACTGGAGCGAAGAGCAGTGCCTGCTGATTCTGGGCAACTGCCGCCACGCGATGGGCGCGCAAGGGCGATTGCTGCTGGTCGAGATGGTGCTGCCCGGAGGAGATACGCCGCATCCCGGGAAGATGCTCGACATGGTGATGCTGATGGTGCCGGGAGGCCGGGAGCGGACCGAAACTGAATACGCGGCGTTGCTCGACAAGGCCGGGCTCCGACTGACACGCGTTACGCCGACGGCTTCGCCGGTGAGCATCGTGGAAGCCGTGGCCGTCTGATCACCACCGAATCGTCAACTTGTGTTTCGAAAAGAGCTCGCGTAATTCGGCGTCGGTAAAGTCGCGCGATTTATTCTCAGCATTGGGATCACCGTTGGTGTATAGGGTTGCGGAAAGGGGGAATAACGATAGCCATCCGCGTTAACCTGCCGACGCCATTCCCGCAGGCGCGCTATGCTGGTAGCACCTTAAAAGGTGCGCCAGAAACAGGAGTTCGGCATGCTTGACATCACGAGCGACATCCAATCGCTGACGACCTTCCGCCGCCGGTCCGGCGACTTCATGAAGCAGCTCAAAAAGACACGGCGCCCCGTGGTGCTCACGGTGAACGGGAAAGCGGCGGCGATCGTGCAGGACGCCGAAGGCTATCAGCGGCTGCTCGATATCGCCGCCAGCGCCAACGCGGAGGAAGGAATCCGTCAGGGGATCGAGGATGTCAGAAAAGGGAAGGTTCGACCGGCACGAGAGTTTTTCGCGGACTTCGAAGCCGAGCGTGGCTTACCTCGTTAGTCTGTCCGACCGCGCCCAGCGCGATTTGGCTCAGATCTACCGGCATATCGCCGCCGACGATTCCGACGCGGCATTGAAATGGTATCGCGGATTTAAGCAGGCCATTCTCAATCTGGAAGAGCTACCGAACCGATGCCCGATAACTCCTGAAAACAGCAAGCTCCGCCACCTCTTCTATGGCAACAAGCCGCACATCTATCGCACGATATACCGCATTGGGGAGAAGGACCAGAGGGTGGAGGTGCTTCACATTCGCCATGGAGCGCGGCATGAATTCAAGCGGTCCGATATCGCCTGACAGCCCAAGCCCCAGGCCAGAATATCCTTTTCGTCTTATCGAGACTGAAATGACGAGCGGGGCGAATCCCGTCAAAGCCTCTGAAAATGAACGTTACAGCGCAGCGAGCCACCGTTTTCCTGGCTCTGTTGGTCTCTTCGGGGTCCGGAAAGGTGATCTTCAGCCGACGCATTTATAAAGAGCACGGAGCGAGCTACCAACAAATCTGGACCTGGAGTCCGGCAGATGGCGTTCTCAAAGCGCTGACGCACTCCCCACGGGATCACTACAATCCCAAATGTAACGCCCGGACAATCCAGTTCACCTCGTCTTCGCTCGATGTAACCGAAGACGTAAAACTGTGGAGCCTGAATCCCACGACAGGCGAGGAACGCATGGTTGGCCGTGCGTCGGCGTCGAAGGAGCAACGAGATTCGCGGACGCGGGGTTGTGATCAGTTCGCAAAGCTGGGTGAGCTCGAAGCCTGCGGCAACGAGGAGACTCTGGCAGTATCGCGGTCGGGCACGCAAATCGGCAGGTTCCTGATCCAGATCAACACCTGCCCGATCGATAACCACGGCACAATCGGTAAGTGCCAGACGCCGATCCGTTCTCTCGATTGGACCAAAGATGGCAAATGGCTGCTGATCGGCGAGGAAGGTCTGAATGACGGCAGCGGCCAGCGGCAGGATGACTATTATCTGATCAATCTCGCCACGATGAAGCTCAGCAAGGTTGCGAGCGCCGACACTGCGTTCTGGCTGCCCGGCCGCGATCAAATCGTATACGTCACCCCGCAGGATCTCGCGCCCCTGCCGGGCGGACACGGGAAGCATAACGTCTGGGTGCAACAGCTCATGTTTTTCGATCCGGCGAAAGGAACGCCCACCGCCATCACCACCGGCCTCACCAATAACGTGAACCCTTCCTGGTGTGAAGACCCTCGGTGATCGTTGGCCGAACCCGATCGGACTGTTGCATTTCACCTTTTATTCGCCTACCATAGCCAGTAATGGCTCTTACTCGCAGGCAGAAGGAAGTGCTCGACTTCGTTGCGGCGTATCAGGTTGAGAACGGGTATAGCCCGAGCTACGAAGAGATCGCGCGCGGGCTGAAGCTCGCCTCCATCGCGACGGTTCACAAACATATTTCGGCGCTGGACAAGAAGAATTATCTTCAACGCAGCCATAACCAGAGCCGTTCGATCGAAGTCGCGCCGCGTTATCTGCAGGAGCAGCGGCGCAACCGGCAGCAGGCTTCGCTCGAAGTTCCGGTGCTCGGCACGATCGCCGCGGGCAAACCGGTAGAGACATTCGACGATCCCACGTCGGTCAGCTTTGCCGATTTCGTGGGACACAAGGATACGTACGCACTGCGGGTGCGCGGCGATTCCATGATCGAGGACCATATCTGCGAGGGAGACATGATCCTCGTGGAAGACACGGCCCAGGCACGGGATGGCGAGATTGTGGTTGCCCTCGTCGGTGGAGCGGAAACCACGCTCAAGCGATTTTATCGCGAACCGGGGAACATGATCCGGCTGCAACCGGCGAATTCGACGATGAGTCCGATCCGGGTACCCGCGCAGGAAGTGCAGGTGCAGGGCCGCCTGCTGGCGGTTCTGCGAAAGTGCTAAGCGCCGGCGCCGCTCGCTAACGCGCGGGGCTCGGAGGCTGCTGTGCGTTGCCGATATTCGTGTTCGGCGCGAACCCAGTCATCGATTTCCGTACCGCCCTGGCAGCCACGGGATTGCCAATAGCCGTACGCTATCTTTGCGATGGCTTCGTGCGCGTTTTCGGGGGCCGCAATAACCGGCTGGTCCATTTTTTCGACGGGTTTTTCAACCGGCTTTTCAACGGGGGCGGCCACTGGTGCCGCGGCAGCGACGGGTTCGGCGGGAACAACCTTGCTATGTTGGGCGGCTTTTACGCGCGGAGTGCTCGATTTTGGGGCGCGGGCCGGCTTGGCCGACGCCGCAGTTTCTTTGGCAATTGCTGGCTTTCTGGGCATAATACGTCCACTTTTATTATAGTCCGCCCGCACTACATTTTCGTGAAGAAATGTTTGAAGGGGCGCATTTCGATTTCTCCGTTCGGTATCGATTTATCCTTACAGTTTATCGCTGCCGCAGTACGGAAATGACATCGTCGGCGGTGATCACGCCGGCAAGCGACCCGTCCTCTTCCACCACGGGCAGCGCCAGCAGATTGTATTTATCGAAAAGCTCGGTCACGCGGTTTCGTTTTTCGTCCGCCGTTGTAGAGATCAGAGGGTCGGTCGCCAGATCGCGCAGACGCATCGAGCCGTCGGCGAGAAAGAGACGCGCAAGCGGAACCGCGGCGGTAACCTGCCCGGCCGGATTGGCCAGAAACAGGACGTGAGTATTCTCAAGCAGATTTTCGTGCTCGCGAAGGCTCACCATGGCCTCGGAAAGCGAGGTGTTCTCCGGCAGTACGATAGCCTCGGTGTTCATCATGCCACCGGCCGTGCCCTCATCGTATTCGAGAAGTTCTTTCACGTCCGACAGGGGCTCGGTCTCCATCTCATCAAGGATCTCGGCGGTAGTTTCGTCCTCAAGTTCGGAGAGCGCGTGAGCGGCCTCATCGGGCGCCATCTCCTCGACGATATCGGCGGCGACCTCCGGTTCGAGCGCCTCGAGAATGCTGGCCTGCATTTTGGGATCGATCTCCGAAAGAGCTTCGGCGGCGACCTCGCTGTCGATGGTTCCGAGAATCGCTTCGCGTTCCGCCGGGCCCAACTCCTCGAAAATGTCGGCGAGATCGGCCGGGTGCATGCGCTCGAGCTTCTCGTTTGAGATATTCAGCCGCAGGCGGCGCAGGGGGTCGGCTTCGACGATACTACAGAACTCCCACCGTATGGAATTGGGCGAAATGGGGCGTTGCAGACGCCTGACCAAACGTCTCGGCGCCACGCCTTGCAGCAGCCGCCGCAGAATGCTTCGGACGCCGACATCCACTTCGAGGATCATCAGCGACTCGCGTTCATCGCGGCGCAACTCCAGGCTCACGTCGGTCACACGCACCACTTTCCGCCCATTCACGTCGATGATCTGCTGGTCGAGCAGATCGCGCTGGATCCGCAGCATGTATTCATCGGAATGGTATGGGTAAAGGCGTTCGTTGCTGAGCTGAATGCCATCGAGCGAGATGCTGGAGATCTGGTCGTAGCGAATGGAGAGCCAGGAAGTGCCGGCGCCAACGAGGTAACGATCGATACGAGCCGGGTGAATTACGGGAACGATGGCAGCGTCTTTAACGCGGCCAATCAGACGATGCTTGAGATCGTAGACGGCAAGGCCCAGGAGTTCCGTGAAGTAAAGGAAAGTTTCCGCCATCGTCTCGACCCCGGGGACTATTGCCCCGCCGATTCATCTCTTCCGGCATATGTAACGTATTAAAAGCGCGTATCAAAAGCGTCTCAAAGCCGCGCATTGTGCCCGCGTATTCAGTGCGTCTGCTTTCACTATCCCGCACCTGGGTCCCGGGAGGCAAGAGGAAAACACTTATGTAGTGCGTCACCTGAATTGAATCGAAAATGGCAACATTTGCAGCATGCCGCCGCGCATCCAGACGCGCAGACTGGCATCGTGCCACGCGTTCCGTAGCGGTTCCAGACCGACGCCCGAAAGGAGCGAATCCACCTCAGCGTCGGGGTTCGTCCGAAAGAGCATGTCGAAGAGACTGCGTTTTGGCGGGTAGAGAACCAGGGTGACGCGATTGCCCGCGGCGATGCCGGACTTGGCCTTGATCATTTCGATGGCGCGGTCGAGGCCGCCGAGTTCATCCACCAGACCGTGGGTCTTCGCCTGATCTCCGAGCCAGACGCGCCCCTGCGCCACCGGCTCAATGGCGGACACCGGTTTCCGGCGCGCCGCCGCGACCTTACTCAGGAAGTCCTCATAATCGGAGTCGATTCCTTCCCGCAGCTTGGCGCGCTCGGGCTCCGACAGGGGCTGGTAGTCCGATTCGATGAGCGCGAACTTGCCGCGGCTGACAAAGTCCTTGGTGATGCCAATCTTGTCGTAGAGCCCATGCAGGTCCGGTTTGCCGAAGACAACCCCGATCGACCCGGTGATGGTTGCGGGTTCGGCAACGAGCGGGTCGCCCGACATGGCCATGTAGTATCCTCCCGAAGCGGCATCGTCGGACATCGAAATGACCACGGGCTTTTTCCGGTGGAGCTGGTTCATGGCGCGCCACATGTCGTCGGATGCGGCGACTTCCCCGCCCGGCGAATCGATGCGGACGATCACCCCTTTAATGGAGCTGTCATTACCGACGCGCGTCAGTGTCTTATCGAAGGTTTCGGAAAAAAGCCCCGTACTGTTCGTGAGATCGGCATCGCGGCTGATGCTTCCCTCTCCCACGACGAACGCGATGCGGTCTTTTGCGGTCAGCCCGGCGGAGGAGTCCGGAACATCCATATACGTCTGCTCGGTGACCTTCTCAATATCCTTCTGATGAAGCGTGGCGGCCAATTCTCCGAAGGCTTCGTCTTCGTAACGCAACTCGTCGACGAGGCCATTCGCTTTGGCCTGTTTGGCAAGAAACGGCCCCTCGTCAATGAGAGCCCGGACTGCCGCGGGATCTTTGCCTCGACCCTTCGCGACGGTATTGATGAGATCGCCGTAAATTTCATCGGCAAGACTGGACATTACCTCGCTCGTTTCGGGACTCATCGAGGTTTTGGTGAACTGGTCGCCGTAATCCTTGTATTTACCGGCATGTTCCACGTCGACATGAACGCCGAGCTTGTCCAGCGTATTTTTGAAGTACATAAGCTCGAAGGCGACGCCTTTGAGGTCGAGCAGGTCGACCGGTGACATGTAGATTTTCGAGCACGCGGTAGCCATGTAATACTCGCGTGCCGAAGGAGCCTGGAGGTAGGCGATCAGGGGTTTGCCGGACTTGCGAAATTGCTCGAGATCGGAGCGAATTTCCTGCATTTTGGCCCAGCCGACGGAGGTTCCGCGCGGTTCGAAGACGACCGCTTTAATGCGGGAGTCGGCTGCCGCGCGCCGCAGCATGGCCCATACGTTTTCCACGGTGACGGGGGTGCGGGGCTGAAGCAGGGGAATCGAGACCTCGACAGGCGGTGTCTCCGGGACGTCTCCTCCGAGGTGGAGGATCAGCGTGGAGGCGTTTTCGACACCCGGCGGTCTGGAACGAAACGACGCGATGGCAAAGATGCCGATGACGGCAATCAACACAATCAAAATGCCCCCGGTCAGCACGCCCAGCAGAAACTTACCCATTTTGAGCCTGATACTCCTTCCCAACCCGAACTTACCACGGGACTGCCGAAGGGGCTCCGAAGGCCTGCGGGCGGGAAGGCGAGGCGCAAGAGTGGCCGCGGTACATTTAAGATTAGGCGGGACTAATTTTATGACGCCGGATCAGACAGCACCGAGCCGCTCCCTTTCGGATGTTCACGAAAGCGTGCGGACGGACCACAAATCGCTGTGGCGGCGCGTGCTTGCGTTCTCGGGCCCCGCTTATCTGGTCAGCGTCGGATACATGGACCCGGGCAACTGGGCGACGGATCTCGACGGTGGGGCGCACTTCGGCTATCGGCTGCTTTGGGTGTTGGTCATGTCGAACGCCATGGCCATTCTGCTGCAGACCCTGGGCGCCCGGCTTGGCATTGTGACCGGACGAGATCTGGCGCAGGCCTGCCGCGAAACCTATCCGCGAGGCGTCAACCTCGCCCTGTGGTTTCTTTGCGAAGTTGCGATTGTGGCGTGCGATCTGGCGGAAGTGCTGGGCGCCGCGATCGCGCTGAACCTGCTGTTCCACATTCCGCTGCTGGCCGCGGTGGCGCTGACGGCCCTCGATACTTTGCTTGTGCTCTGGCTGCAAAAGCTGGGGATCAGGTATCTGGAAGCTTTCATTCTGGCGCTGATCGGCGTGATTGCGGTCTGCTTTGCGATTGAGCTGTTCATGGCGCGGCCGGCTGCGGCTGGTGTGCTGGCCGGGCTGATTCCGCGGATTGATAACCGGAGCCTCTACACGGCGATCGGTATTCTGGGCGCGACCGTGATGCCCCATAATCTTTACCTGCACTCGGCTCTGGTGCAGACGCGAGATTTCGGACGCAGCACGGAGGAGAAGCGGGCCGCCTGTAAATGGAATCTGGTGGATTGCGCTGTGGCATTGAACGGCGCGATGTTCGTGAATTGCGCCATTTTGATTCTGGCTGCGGCGGTGTTCTTTCGCGCGGGCAAAGAGGTCACGCAGATCCAGCAGGCGTATCTGCTGCTCGCTCCTCTGATGGGGACGATTGTTGCATCGAAACTGTTCGGGATTGCGCTGTTCGCCTCCGGGCAATCTTCCACGCTGACGGGCACGCTGGCCGGGCAGATCGTTATGGAAGGATTTCTCAACATCCGCGTGCGGCCGTGGCTGAGGCGCCTGGTGACGCGATCGCTTGCCATCGTGCCCGCATTCGTTGTGATCTGGGTGGCGGGAAACCAGGGTACGTTTCAGCTTTTGATCCTGAGCCAGGTAGTGCTTAGTCTGCAGCTGCCGTTTGCGATTCTGCCTTTGATCCAGTTCACGAGCGATCCGCAGCGTATGGGACCGTTTGCGAGCGGAATCAAGCTGCAGATTGCGGGATGGGTGACGGCTGCGATCGTGCTGTGCCTGAATCTCTGGCTGGCCTGGCAGGTGGTTGCGGACTGGGCGCGCGGAGCCGGGAGTTGGGCGCCGCTGGTCTGGGCGGGGTCGGGCCTGTTGTGCTCGTGTCTTCTGGGACTGCTTCTCTGGATTACCTTACAGCCCTACCGGCGGGCCTATGCCGCGGTCCCGACGCTGGGACTTGAGGAGCGCTCGGCGGAACTGATTTCGGCGCCGGTGTATCAACGGATTCTGGTGCCGCTCGACCATTCGCCGCTCGATCGCATCGCGCTCAGCCATGCCGCGGGTCTCGCGGCGGCAAATCATGGCACGATCCTTCTGCTGCATGTGGAGGAGGGCGTTACCAGCCAGGTGTACGGGTCGGATGCGTCGACGGCCGAGGTCGAGGCCGGGCGGGAATATCTGGATAGCCTGGTGGATTCGCTGGGCGAGATGAAGATCGTTGTGGAGACGGCGATCCGGCATGGGACCAATCCGCGCCGGGAGATTGTGAAATATGCGCGCGAAGTGCACCCGGATTTGCTTGTTATGGGGGCGCATGGGCATGGCGGGATTAAGGACATGATCTTTGGGAATACGATCAACCCGGTGCGGCATAAGTTGAATATCCCGATTCTGGTGGTGCGCGCCGGGGGTTGAGGCGGTCGTGGAGCGATACGGAACGGCGACCCGTTATGGAGCCCGGCGTTCGATATATCGCTTCAACGCGGCTAATGTCCGATCGTTTTCCTTACGGAACCCGTAAAGGATAAACGGCAGCGCGAGGCGGGAAATTTCGTGGAGATCGAACGTCAGCAGCAGAGTCCGTTCGACGGAGGTCCCGCCATCCCGGGGATCGAACGTGTAGCGAATTCGAGCGTCGATATCGGTGTTCAGGAAGTTTTGCCTGATCTGGACCGTATGGTGAAAGGAGATGTGTACTGGGCGGTCGTACTCCGTCACGGAGCCAGGCTTTTGAATGGGCCCGGCGTCAACATAGGTCGTGCCGAGGCGCACCGGATAGGGTGTGACATCGACGGTTCCTCCAAAAGCCGGGGAATCGGGCAGCCAGCGGCCGTAGTTCGGCATATCTGCAACCAGGTCGAAAATCGCTTCGGCGGCGCCGCGTATATGCGTTACGAACGTTAAGGTTCTGGCGGGCATTCGACCTGGGTAATAAGGGACCTTGCAGCCGCTATTTTCGCGCAGAGCATCCACCGTCGCACCAGGCTGATAATAGAACTCACTTATGAGCTGGTCGGCTAGCCAGTACACCAGATTCGAAGACGAACGGAACCGGCCGATCCGGGATCTTCTTGCGCGCATTCCCGCGACTCGGGTGATGAACGCCGCGGATATCGGTTGCGGTCCAGGCAACTCGACCGAACTTCTGCAAGCCCGTTTTCCGGGCGCCGTCATTACGGCGATCGATAGTTCGGCCGATATGATCGAGGCGGCGCGGAAGCGGTTGCCTGGGACGCAGTTCGAGATTGCAGACATCGCAGCATGGGGCAATCCGGGGCCTTTCGACGTAATCCTGGCGAACGCTGCGCTGCAGTGGATACCGGATCATGAATCGCTGCTCCCCGAACTTCTCGCCACGCTTGCGCCGGGGGGCAGCCTCGCGGTGCAGGTTCCCGACAATCTGGACGAACCGGCGCATCGCATTATGCGTGAGGTCGCCGCCGCCGGACCGTGGGCCGCGAAACTGACGGATGCATCGAGTGCACGCGCCGCGCGGCGCGGCGCCGGCTGGTATTACAGCCTCCTGCATGGCTGCGGGGTAAGTGTGGATATCTGGCGAACGACTTACTACCATCTTCTGGCCGGCGGCGCGGCGGCAATCACCGAGTGGTTCAAGGGAACCGGTCTTCGGCCTTTTCTGCAGCCGCTCAATGAGGATGAGGCTCACGGATACCTGGCCCGGTACGAGGCGTGCGTCGCTCAGGCTTATCCGGCGATGCCTGACGGCGCAGTTCTGCTGCCGTTTCCTGATCTCCCCGCCGCTCTCGTCTTGGCCCGCCGCGCAGCGGCGGCAAAGGCCGAGCGAAACGCTCGGCGAGGTTCAAATGCCGTTTGTGCTTGCTGCGTTCCGCCTGCGAATTGCCTCAACCATGTGTGCCCGAAAGACGCCGTCCTGTCGAATCTTTCGATAATAGTCGGGCTGATGAGGCAACTCTTTGGGAGGGACACCCATGATTCGCTCGAACTCCAACTGATTTAATTTTCTCAATGCAGCCGCCCGGCCCATGGCGTCCTTCTGGTCGAGGAGATCGATCAGGAAATCGACCGACCGCTCGTCCTCCAGCCATAACACCTGAGTCAAATGCACCCATTGAAACAAGCTGGGGCACATTGCCTTCGCTTCTTCGAGACACCGGACAAAGATTGGATCCCTGTCAATTCGCCAGAGCGAACCAGCAATTGCAAGCCGCCAGCTGAGGTCAGACTCCCCCTCAAGCATGCTCTTCAGTATCGGAGCGGCCTCCTGATCCTGCAGGAGGCCCGCAGCTACTATTATGTGAACGTGCTTCAGTCGCAGATTACGGCGCACCAACCCCCGGGCAAGCGATAATTCGCCGGGCGTGAGATCGCGCAGGAATGTCACATCCAGTTCATTCCGCGCCACCGCCGCTGTGTTGCCGAACCAGTTCCAGAGGAATTTGCTGAAGGTCTCTGAATGCGATCCCGCAGCAACCGACTCAGGGATGTCGTAATAGCCATGTAGCCTCACACTGCGACCTGGTCCAACATCGCTATCAATGTTGAACAATCCACGATGTGCCCTCCTGAACTACCTTGTAACCTTGATCCAGTATGTATTGCCATTCAAACCAGGTGCCGCTGTCTTGAGGGGCAAGCGAAGGATCCGCCGTAAAGATGATCTGCGCCCCAGCATTAAGCCCCTGTTGAATAAACCCAGCCATCGCCGCTCGCTGCCCTGCGAAACCGAGGGCTGTCCACGCAGCATCGGACGTGTTCATCATCTGGGCGCCAAAAATGGAACCAACATCGACCCAGCTACTCATAACGATGCCGGCCGCATCGACGCTCGCTTTAGGGCCGAGCACCATAAGGTTTTCCGCCGCTATAATACCGTCCGCAAATGCTTCGGCAGCCAGCGCGCTACCACCAGATCCGGCCATGACGGAGGACAACATGAAGCCGTCGAGCAAGCCCCCAGGATTGTTTCCGTTGATTTCCTGAATCATCTGCGCGGCGTATAGATAATTGCCGTAGGGGATGTCGCTATTCAGGTAGGAATCAGCCTCGAAAACGACGCAGGCTCCGTCGCCCAGGTCTGTGGCGCCCTCTTGTAAGTAAGCGTAGTATGCGAAAGGATCGGATTCCGCGTCTGTATCGACGAAGGTACCATCGGCGGTCTGAATACAAAGCCCACGCGGATCCTTCTTGTTAACGGGGTCGCCCGACACGTAGGCATAGCGGTTCCAGCTCGCCGGATTCTTCAACTTCGCACTTCGCGCCGGATCAGGGGTATTGAACCTTCCATATGTACTGGCGAAGAAACGCTGATCCGCGTAATCGAGACCAGTGTACGAATCCCGAGTATACGTTCCGAATTTCATTCGGTCGTTCGCCGTCGAAGTAATCTCATCCCCGTAGGGATAGAACCGCGCGCTGTTCCGGTTTGAACCCAGGCGATCGGCCAGAACCGTCCCCGTTATCCCTTTGCCCCCGCTCCCTCGCTCGGCAATCCCTGCCAGATCAGTTTTCCGGCAAAAGACACGTTCATTTCCTGCCGGGCGCATGCGCAGCCTCCCCAGGAATTGTTGAAAACGCCCAGCCTCTCCCCAAAAGCGCCATAGAACGTGAACTCCCAGATCCCGCTGGTCCGCTGCCGCCCCACCCGCTTTCCGTCCGGCGCGTACTGATAATATTCGATTCCTCCCGACACTTCCGCCGCCACAATCATCCGGTTGTCCACATTGTATGCCAGCGTCGCCCCCGCCCCCGACGTCATGTTGCCGTTGGCGTCGTAGGTCGCGCTCGACAACTGATTATTCTGAGCTGCCACCGGAATCGATTGAAAAATCCCGTTCAGAGTCCTGCCTGTCAGGTTCCCGAAGCCGTCGTAACCGAAAGTCTCCGTCCAGCTGGACGCCGAACTCCCCGGTATGGATTCGGAAGTGGCCGAGGTCAAGCGCTTGAGCGCGTCATATTGATAACCGATCGTTTCACCGGAGACTGTATCCTCCATCTCCTGGATCTGTCCGTTATTCCGGGTCGGCGAGTATATATACGACAGCGCACCGGTCATCCCCCCTCGTCATCTGAGTAAAGCCGGGAGTATTCCATTGGATTCCCGCAAGTTGCCCCGAGACATTGTAACTCCGCGTCTCGGTGGTGCTCAGAATCTGCATCCCCTGCGGCCGCCCCGCGTAATCGTATGTCACATTCTGCACCCAGGTAAAGCCTGTATCGTCCGTCAGTCCGCTCGGCCGGCCCATCGAGTCGTACGTGGTCGTCAACGTCGTCGGTATGTTGCTCGAATTGTTTTGAGTGGTGAAAATCAGATCGTTGTAGAGCGGGTATCGGACGGTCGTCTGCCTCCCATATGAATCGTAACCGTATGTCACCAGAGGACTATACTCCGGTTCGCCCCCCACAATAAACAGATTCGAGGCGATACTCTTGCTCGCCACACCTCCCGCTGCGTTGTAGGTGTACGATTCGCCGTATGACGGAGTGTGCACGGTGCCATAGCCAGCGCAATAACCGCCCGGAGCACCCTGAACCGATACCAGCCTGCCGTAGTTATAGCTCGATGGACTGGTTCCATACGTATACGTCACTCTCTGGCACGTGTCTTCGCTGTTTGCCTTCCCCTGGGGATACCGCTGGGATTTCCGTAACGCGCATCGCGCCGTCGTACGTATAGACCGTGTCCTGACCTTTCGCGTCGTGTTTGTACCACAACGTATTGGCGCCGCCGTAGTAATAATTGACCGTGCCGTTCTCCGGGTTCGTCGCGGACGTCAGCAACCCCGCATCGTTATAGACGAAACTGCGTGTCTGCGTAGTCCCGGCGCGCGTCATTGTTACTCCGGAAACGTGATTCATCCAGTCGTAGGTATACGAAGTCGTGACCGTCCCGCCTGGCTGATTCGAAGGATCGGGCTCCACGACCATTGTCAAATTGCCCAGCACGTCTTTCGTGAACGTCTTCCAGTTGCCCGCGGGATCCGTGACCGTGGTCTGATTGCCCGAGTATGAATACCTGGTGATGCTGACGCCGTCCGGCTGCGTCACGCTTGACGTTCGCCCCAGGCCGTCGTACACATAGGTCGTGTCGACCTCGGTTCCATTGGGTACGTAAGGCTCTGAAACCGTCTCAACTTTGCCCAACGGCGAGCAGGCGCGCGGGCCATAGACGGCATGGACAAATCGATTTCGTTCCACTCCTGTCGCCCGTCTCGAGGAGGCAATTGCTGGCCGGATTTTACCAGGCCGCTCTTATGTGGTCGCCGGAACTCAGTGCAACGCTTGGTGATGTGCGGGCCGGACGAACGTTCAGATGTTCGATACTGACTTACTGACTCTTCCCGCCTTGACCGTCCCTGAGTGAACGTAGCCATCATGTGCTCGTCGTCATAGCTCGGGTTCAAGTGGCGCACAAAGATGCTTACTATTTAGCGGTCGAACCGCAGCCGGACTTCCGCGTCTGCGGACACCGGCGGATGCCGCAGCGTCACGTCAATACGACGACGTCATGGCCGAAACCAGTTCAGGCTACGGCGATCATCCAGTCTTATTCACCATTATGAATGTGGATTTATCGGAAAGCCTCTCGCGTGAGCCTTGCGACCGTGAGTAGCGCATCGTCGCATTTGTCTCGCAGAGACTCGCGCTCGTCATCGCTGCAACGATTGGCCGCTTATCATTCACACGTCCTGAAATTTTATATTTCCCGTGAAATCAACAAATTGTCCAAAAATCCGCCGGCATCGGCGATTTTGCGTGCAATAACAAAATCGAAAATGCGAACCGAACGTCAGATCGAGGCTTCCCGTGTCAACGGCGCCAAATCCCGAGGGCCTGTCACGCCCGAGGGCAAACGAAACTCCTCAGCCAACGCCATCAAACATGGTCTCCTCGCCGAAACCGTAGTCCTGAAAGGCGAACTCGAAGATCGCTTCCTCCAGGTTATTGCCGAAATCGACCAGGAACTCCAGCCGGAAACCCCGATCGAACACGCCCTGGTCGAAAAAATGGCCGTGTCTCGCTGGCGGCAGCTCCGCCTCTGGGGCATGGAAAAGGCCGCCATGGAATACCAGGTCCGCCAGCAGGCCGATTCCGTCGGACGCGGCGAAAGCAACGCCACCCGCGCATCCCTGGCCTTCCAGACCCTCGGTGGCGATTCCCGCTCGCTCGACCTGATGATCCGTTACGATGCGCTCTGCGACCGCCAGTACCTCCGCGCTCACCGACGGTTCCTCGACATCCGCCGTCACAGCGGCCGCAACACCAGCGAACCGTCGGAACCAGTATCCGAATCCGAAACAACGCCGGTCGCCCCGCAACCATCCGATCCGGAACCGTTCTCGTCTGATTCGTTCTTCTTTGACCCGCCCCCGCCGGATCAGTCCGCCGAACCAGACGAAAATCAACCAAACGAACCCAACAACCCGTTGAAAACACTGGA
Source organism: Terriglobia bacterium (assembly GCA_963845785.1). Taxonomy (GTDB): domain Bacteria; phylum Acidobacteriota; class Terriglobia; order Bryobacterales; family Bryobacteraceae; genus BOG-234. The sequence continues at coordinate 720,202 of CAWJTK010000001.1, forward strand.
ACCGGCTGCGGGGAACCCGACAAACCCCGCCGCCCGCGCTTACCCTCCTGCCTGCAAATGCCGCCCCCAAACCATGCCCGCAGGCATCGCGCACCGCGGCTTCCACGCCATCCGTCCAGTCCCACCCACCGGGCATGCGGCCGCTCACAGGCTACAATTACAATTACGAAAACGGCCGCGATCCCCGTCAGCTCGATAAGCCGGTTTTGAAAAAATGGGATCGCACATGTCATCGCCTGTTTCGGCACATCATCCGTTGGATCAACTACTGTTCGCCGGCTACGACCCGGGTAATTTCTACGACGAGCTGATCGCCCCAGACGGAACTCCGCGAAACTGCGCTGCGGCCATATACGAAAATCTGGCGAACATGCCCCTTGAGGTCTTCGAGGAACGCCGAAAGCTGGCGGACCTTTCCTATCTCGTCCAGGGCATCACCTTCACCGTCTATAGCGATGGCCGGGGCACGGAGCGCCTTTTCCCCTTCGACCTCGTGCCGCGCATCATCCCACGCTCCGAATGGGACGTCATCGAACGCGGTCTCGCGCAGCGCGTGATGGCGCTCAACCTCTATTTACAGGACGTCTACGGGCAGCAGCGCATCCTCAAAGACCGCATCATCCCGCGCAGCCTGGTTTTCTCCTGCAAGCATTTCCGCCGGGAGATGGTCGGCCTTCACGTGCCTCGCGACATCTACATCCACGTCTCGGGCATCGACCTCGTGCGCGACTCCCGCACCGGCGAATACCTCGTGCTCGAAGACAACGCGCGTTCTCCCAGCGGCATCTCCTACGTCCTCGAAAACCGTCTGGTCATGCGCCGGACCTTTCCCAACGCATTCGAGCTCGTGGAAGTCATGCCGGTCGACCACTATCCGTCGGAGCTCGCACGCATTCTTCGCAGCCTTTCCCCGCGTTCCGGCGATCGGCCCGTCACCGTTCTGCTCACCCCCGGTCTCTATAACAGCGCCTACTACGAACACTCATTCCTGGCGCAGGAAATGGGCATCGAGCTGGTCGAAGGGCGCGATCTCGTGGTCGTGGACGATGTGGTCTATATGAAGACCATCCACGGCCTGACGCGCGTGGATGTCATCTATCGCCGCGTTGACGATGACTTTCTCGACCCGCTCGCCTTCCGCGCGGGCTCGCTCGTAGGCGTGCCGGGGCTAATGAACGCCTATCGCGCCGGCAACATCGCGCTGGCAAACGCTGTGGGCACGGGCGTAGCCGATGACAAGGCAATCTACGCCTACGTTCCCGCTTTCATCAAATATTATCTTGGCGAGGACCCGATTCTTCGGAACGTCGACACCTATCTCTGTTCGAATCCGATTCACCTGGCCTACGTGCTCGACCACCTGCCCGAACTGGTCGTCAAAGCGGTAGGTGAATCCGGCGGCTACGGCATGCTGATGGGTCCGTCTTCCGATAAGAAGACCATTGAAGATTTCCGCGAACGCCTGGTTGCCGATCCGCGAAACTATATTGCCCAGCCCGTGATCCCCCTCTCGCGCGTTCCTTCATTCGATCCCGCGACCGGTGGCATGAGTCCGCGTCACGTCGACCTCCGCCCCTATTGCCTCTACGACGGCGAGAAAGTGACGATCGTGCCCGGCGGTCTGACCCGTGTGGCGCTCCAGCGGGGTTCCCTTGTCGTCAACTCTTCCCAGGGCGGCGGCAGCAAAGACACTTGGGTCCTGAGAGGTGACGAATAATGATGCTGTCGCGCATCGCCGATTCCCTCTTTTGGATCGGCCGTTACATGGAGCGCGCGGATAACACCGCCCGCATCCTTGACGTCAACTACCACATGCTGCTTGAGCAGCCCCCGGACACTTACAAGCTTCGCTGGGATCCGCTGATTGCTGTCACCGGCGAACGTGAGCGTTTCTACAAACATCATGAGGAGGCGAGCGCGCAAACCGCATTCGAATTTCTGGGCTTCGCCGAAGACAATCCGAATTCCATCGGCCAATGTATCGTCAATGCCCGCGAAAACGCGCGCACCATTCGCGACCGCATCTCGCGTGAACTGTGGGAAGACATCAACAGCCTCTACTACAAGATCACGAAGCTGCGCGATGACGATGAAAGCCTTTCCCGTTTTTGTGACGCCGTAAAGCGCGGAGGACACCGCTTTCATGGAGTCTGCGACGCCACTCTCGCGCGCGATGAAGGCTGGCACTTCGTCCAGGCCGGCTGCGTCCTCGAGCGCGCCGAGATGACCGCGCGCATTCTCGACGTCCACTATCATCAGTTGCTCGAGGTGCCCCAGATTCTCAACGAATCGCGCAGCCATCTCTGGATGGCAGTACTGAAATCGGTCGCGGCTTATGAGTTTTACAAGCGGCAGTACGGCCAGATCGAGCCCGCGAGGGTCGCGCAGTTACTGCTTCTCGACGCGCGCCATCCCCGCTCCGTCCGCTTCAATCTGAGCGCGCTGCAAGGGTCTCTTCATGCCATCAGCGGTTCCATCCCCGGCACATACGCAAACGAGGCCGAGCGCCTCACGGGAAAGGTACACGAACGGCTCACCTACGACAGCATCGAAGAGATCTTTGACGGCGGCCTGCATAACTTCCTGACGGATCTGCAGGAGACCTGCCGGAACATCGGCGAGCAGGTAACGCGCGCTTACTTCCATTACGCCGTGGTGGCTTGAGCAACCACCGCTTGAGAACAGGTGCTTGATCATGTCTGCATTCAATCGATACAAACTGGCTCACGTGACCATGTTTTCGTATGACGGTCCGGTTTCCGAAAGCTACAACGAGCTGCGTCTCCGTCCCCGTCACGACGAGTCTCAGAGTTGTCTTTCGTTCCGGCTCACGACTTATCCGTCGTCGAATCCCGCCGCGCACCTCGACTATTTCAACAACTGGGTGCATCGCTTTCACATACTGCCGGAGCACGAACAGCTGCGGGTCGAATCCGAAGCGATCGTGCTCGTGCATCCCGCGCCGGAATATGTGACCCGGTCGGTGCCGTTGCCCGAACTCGATCAGCGGCGTGAACTTCTGCGGGACGAATTTTTCGACTGGCTGGAACCGAGCGAGTATTGCCCTGTCCTGTCTGCCGTCAACGATATGGCGGTCGAAGTCGAAGCCCTCTCTGACGGCACCGCGCGCGGTTTTGCCGATGCCGCGTCATCCCTGATCCACGAGCAGTTTACCTATAAGAAGGGCGCGACTCACGTTCACTCCTCGGTCGAAGATTCGCTCGCGACGCGCGCGGGTGTCTGTCAGGATTTTGCGCATCTGCTGATTGCGGTCCTGCGGCAGCGCGGATTGCCTGCACGCTACGTCTCCGGCTATCTCGTACCCCGGAACACGCTCGACGCCCGCGCGGCAATGGAAAATGTTATTGGCGGTCAGGCATCGCACGCATGGGTTCAAACCTACATACCGGAGACCGGCTGGATCGGGCTCGACCCGACCGCGGGAGAGTTCGTCCAGGAGCGTCACATCGTAGTCGCGCGGGGACGCGATTACGGCGATGTGCCCCCCGTGCGCGGCGTCTACAAGGGTCACGCCGGCCAGAGCCTGGCAGTCGATGTGCTGTTCCGCCCCGCGCTCGACGACGAAGGAGTGGAAGTGCTGCAGGAGACTTCTGCCGCGCCGCCGCCGCTGCCTGCCGGCGAATCGCAGCAGCAACAACAGCAACAGCAGTAATCATGTTGGCGATTTGTGCCTGCATCGCAAACGGGCAGGAGAATACGCTTGCCGCATTAAACACCACGCTGGCGCCGCTCCGCGAACACGCTAACGATCGCCTGTCGAACGATCATGGCGATACGCGCGGGGCAACGTCCCAACTGACCGTTGCGAAGCACCAGATGCGCGACTGGATCGAAACGAAGCTGGCAAGGTTCCCCGGAAACGGCGACATCGCCGCGCTGTCTACCGAACTTCACGCCGGCCTGCGCGATGCCAAACTTTTCTGCGACAGCTGCTTCCCGAGCTTCCTCGGATTCGTGGATGACGTTCAACTGAGCCGCGAGCGCGAATTTCTGATCGTTCGCACCAGCATGGGGATCTGGTGCGGCTATGACGACTCGGCGTATGCGTACGAGTTTACCGGCGGCCGCTGGCAACGTGTCTGGGAGAAGGAACAGAACGTTTATACCGCTGAGGAATATCTGCCACAGATCCTCTACGCGGTGCGCATATCGCCGCCTGATTCTTCTGGCCGGCGTTTGCTGTTGACCCTGGGCTCGCGTCCTGGATGCTCTGTTGCCTTTCAACCGGTGTATTACAGCGTCTGGCGGATAGGCGGCAAGCCCGAAGCGCTGTTGGACAAATCCGAGTTCGCATATATAGGCGAATTTCCGCCCATACACGGGCGTGTCGAAACGGACGATGTATTGATCGAGTTCACTGCGGGCGGTCAGGGTTACGGCTCAGGTCACGAAGCCGTCCGCCATTACAGACTGCGAGGCGAACAGCTTGAACAAACAGACCCCATCGCTCCCACGCCGCGCGACTTCGTCGAGGAATGGCTGCACCGGGAGGACGGCATGGGCGATTTCCCCGATCCGACCCTGCATTGCGCCAGCAGCCCCGACCTCTTCCAGGTCGGCATCCGTCTTCACGACGTACCGGGCGAAACCTGGTATCTGGTCCGCCGAAGCAAGCCCGACCGGTTCACCCTCGTCGACATCGCCGATCACCCGAACCCGGACTGCACCGAAGCTCTGCGCGACGGCGACTTCCCCCGAACCTTCTTCCCGGGCGAGAACCGTTAGACCATATCTTTAGAAAGTGAATCGCGCGATCAGCGTTCCCGATCTTGCCGGGCCGCCAAGCGCCGGAACGGTTCCGATCGCCGCGGTGGCATTCATAATTCCGAAACCGGCCGTGTACTGCTGCAGCCCATTCTTCGTCAGAGGAAGCTGTGGAGCGGTCGCTGTACTCGGATTCGGCAGATAGACCCGATTGAAGATATTCACAAATTCAGCCCGGATCTGAAGGTTATAACGTTCCTTGATCCGGAAGTTGCGGCCGAAGTTCAGGTTTTCCTGCGGCAGGCGCGGTCCCCGGAAATCGGAATACAACGTTCCCGGAGCAGTCCCCACCTGTCCAGCCGGCACGACCGCCCACGCCGCCGGATTCAGCACCTGCTGCGTATACGGACTGATCGGACCGTTGATGTTTGTCAGATAAAGCGGCTGTCCCGCCACTCGTGTCTCCTCGCTCGGCAGAAAATTCGCGACCGGATTCGCCGGTGGCGTGAGAAACACGGCGCTCTGATACTGCGCAAACATTCCGATCTGCCAGTCTTTAATGAGCAGATTGGCGCCCTTGAAGCGATTCAGGAATGGCGCGCCCGGCGTAGTGTAAACAAAGTTGAAATTCAGAACCAGCGGCGGCACCTGCTGCAGCGCCCAGACGGATCCCGACGGATTAAAGAAGTTTTGCGGCCACATACGCAGATACGCTTTCTGCCATGAGAACGAGCCAGAAGCCTGCAGGCCGTGAGAGAAGCGCTTCGTCGCCTTGGCCTGAAGCGAATCGTATCGTGAATCTCCCGTTGGCGATTCCGCAACTGACAAAGGGATTGTAGTGCCTGACGCGGGCGCACCGGGAATGGTTGATGCGGCAGCTGTCGTACTGAACTGTGGATATGGATAGAGAGCGCTCAGCAGAGAATTGGTCGCCGGGAATCCCGCGTATGGCAGAAGCAGACCCCCCAGCCTGGCCTCGACGGCCGCGCTGTTGAGAGGCTGAGTCAGCAATTGATAGTCGGCGTAGTTTCGCGCCGGCGTGTACCCGGCCGGCCCGGTACCCGGATACGGATACAAACCGTACTTCGCGAACGCCGCCGGCGAAAGCTGGCTCATAAAGCCATACGGGCCGTTGAGCCACGCCACCCGGTTTGCCACATAAGCTGCCTCCACCATAAAATTTGGAGTGATCTGACGCTGAATCCCGGCACTCCACTGATTCTGGCGCGGCGGCCGGTTATAGTTGCGATCCGGATTATACGGGGCGCCGACGGTGGTTCCAGGGTTGGGATAAACGTTCGGATTCGTCACTGGCCAGACAGGCTGAAGGATAAAGTTGCGCGATTGAGCATTTACGAACGAATTGACGCCCGATACCGAGTTGACCGCATTACTTCCGATCGTCGGCACTCCATCATCGGTTGTGTACTGGTAGACGACGCCCCATCCCGCCCGAACAACGGTTTTGGAATCGACCTGATAAGCGGCGCCCAGACGGGGGCCGAAGCCGTAAGGGTAGTTGGGCCGGTAAAAGTCGCAATTGCAAGTCGAAGCATACATGGTTGCTCCGGGCCGTCCCCCCGCATTTGCGTTGGCCGTCGAGGGGTCGAACTGTCCGACGCGCCCGTACTGTTCTCGCACCGCGGTCCCGAGATCGTAGCGCAGTCCGTAAGTCAGAGATAGTTTCGGTGTTATCTTCCACGAATCCTGTGCGAAAACGGCCACCGCCAGATGGCCCTGCCTGTAATCTTCTGACGGTGTTTGTGTAGTGCTGTTGAAATCGCCCAGCAGGAAGCTTGCGTATCCGAACCCGGTGGTGAACCCATTGAGGCTGACCGTGGGAGTAAATGGTTGCGAGGTTGGGCCCGTACCGGTTGGCATCGTGACGCCCGCGAAAGGCTGAGTAATCGCCCCCATCGTTACTAACTCGCCGCCGAACTTGAAAGTATGATTGCCATGCACCCAGCTCAGGTTCGCGTTGTAGGTCGGCTTCTGATAGTAAGTATGAGTCTGACCCTGATTGGCGGTGCCCACGTTCTGCATGCCGCCATACCCGGTGCAAGTGGTTCCCCCGGCGCAGAGCCCGGTGATGCTGGGGAACTGCCGGTGAATCACGAACCCGCTCAGGCCGAACGCCGAAGGGTCGAAATCCAGAAACGGCGCGTCATCGAAAAAGTTCACGCGCTGATAACCCGCCCCCAGATGGAGTAAAATCGTCGGCGACAGAATGCGATCGTAATTCAGCCGGATCGTTTTTGTGTCGATGAACGTACCACGATACTGTCCGATTTCGAGCGGCAGCCCGTCGGCATTGCCAAGAGGCGTTGCCACCTGGCTGGCGGTGCCTGTCGTCGAGTAGTAAAAAGCAAACTTGTCTTTGGAGGTCGGTGACTCGTCGATCTTGATGGACGGAATCGTCGTCACTCGCAGACTCGGAACGTTTCCCGCGTAGTTCTGCGTCAGATTATTGTTCTGCGGCAGAGGAAAGAGCGCCTGAAACTTCACCGCCGTCGGATCGAAGCGCGATGTGGGTATCACGTTATTGGGAAATGGATTGGCATAGCCAAGTCCATTGGCGGCGTTCACGCCGCGAGTCGAGGGGTCATAGATCGTGTTGGCCAGCAAAGGCCGGCCAAGCGCATCGGTTGCGATAGTCGGAACCCCCAGCGGCGTCTGCTGGATGCCGTACTGGCCGCAAAGAGCGCAGGTACCGTTCGGCGAGATCGCCGAGAAGTCGCCGTTGCGGAATGCTGTTGTCGGAACCGTATCATTGAACGTCAGCCCCACATCTTCGCGATACTGTTCCCAACTGAAGAAGAAGAATGTCTTATTCCGGCCGTCATAGATCTTAGGTATCCATACCGGACCTCCAAACGTCCCGCCGTAATCGTTACGCCGGTTTCGCGGCCGAACCTTAACACCAAAACCGTTATTGCTGAGATGACCAGCGGCGTTGAGCGCCTCGTTGACAAAATACTCGTATCCGCTCCCATGAAACTGATTCGTGCCTGATTTCATGGTCACGTTCAGAACAGCGCCGCCGGCTGTACCGAATTCCGGCGCGTAATTACTCGTAAGGACGGCCACTTCCTGCACCGCGTCGGCGCTCGGCTGCCTCACCTGTGTAGAGGCGACGCCAGGCGTGTTGTTGCGTGAATCCATCCCCTCGATCCGCACTCCTTCGGAGTTGTTTTGGGTTCCGTTGATCACCATCACCAGATTGGTGCCGCTGAACGTAGTGCCTGGAAGCAATTCCGTGAGCGCGAAGGGATTTCGGATTCCCGAAGTGCCCGCGTTCTGGGAACCAATGCCGAGGATCGGCAGATTATCGAGTTGCTCCAACGTAACGTTGTGCTTCATGTCCGCCGATTCCGTATTCAACTGCGAGGCTTCGGCGCTCACCGTAACTGTCTCGGCTGCAGTCCCGACCTGCAACGCCACATCTTCGCGAATCGTCGCGTTCGCTGCGACATCGAGATTCGTATGAACGTAAAGCTTGAATCCCGTCGCGTTCACCGTGATCTGATACTTACCCACAGGCAATTGAGCAACCGTGTAATTCCCGGTCTCGGTCGTCATAACGGGATAGGTAAGTCCCGTCTCAGTATTCTTTGCTTGTACCGATGCGCCCGCGACGACCGCGCCGGTCGGATCGGTAACCGTACCTGTGATCGTGCCGTTGGCCGTCTGGCCGAACGCGTTCACACCAAAGGCGATAAGACACACTACGACTAAGCCTGGTCGCATGACACACCTCTCCCTTGAAGGAAAATGATGGAATCGGACCGCGAAGCGGCCCTCACCTGAAACCCTGTTAAACCCTGATCCCCGTCTTACCCGGCTATTGAGCGTCTCCCGCGCAAATCACCGCCAGACACAAAGACGACTTGAAAGGCGGAGGCACGGGCAGGCCGCGTTCCTCCATCAGCTTCTGGAGCAACGCTTCGGTATCCGGATGCGCCAGCGCCGATTGTACGCCGACGCGCACCAGACCTCTTGCATAATCGATCGGTATCCACGTCTTCCCGAGCAGTGATCCGGAGATCGTATCGCGGCTGCCGTAATCATGGGCATCCAGTTTCGCGCCGTGATCCACCAGAAGCTGAACGACGGAATTACGCCCTTTGTGCGCCGCCCCATGCAGCGCATTGCGCCCGTCATTATTCGGGGTATTCGGATCCATGCCGAGATCGAGACACATTTTCACCGCCTCCAGATTCTCAGCCTGGGACCATTCGAACGTCACTCCCTCAACCCAGCCGATTCCGGCCGCAACTGCGAGCGCGGTGTCGCCGAACTCCGTCCGGATTTTCGGATCGGCGCCATGCGCGAGCAGCAGCTTCATTAGTTTCACGTCACCCGATTGCGCGGCCCGCAGAAAGGGTGTCGCGCCGTCTTCATAAAGCCATTGCATCGTGAAGATGGTTCGTGTTTCGGTGCTGTCGCCCACGCAGTGATCGGGAGTCGACTTCACGCCGCAGACCCGCGCGTTCACATTGGCGCCGCGATCGATCAGCTTCGTAATAAACGCAAGCTGATCCATGTCCGGGTTTCGGACCGGGTAATCTCCCGCTTCGATGTTCCGGTTATCGGTCGCGATATAGAGTGGCGTCCACCCGCCGTTGTTGGCAACGTTGGGATCCGCGCCTTTGTCGAGCAGATAAGAAGCAAGCTGGTAATGCCTGTTCTGCACCGCAACAAGCAGCGGGGTCCAGCCATAATGCGTGCGCTGGTTGACGCCGGCTCCCGCTTCCACCAGAATCTTGGCCGATTCGAGATTGCCTTCGCGGGCTGCGAAGACCAGCGCCGTCAGTCCCCCGCCGTCCTTGTTCTGTCCCCGTCCGAAAGCGGCGGCGGCAGCGGCCTCATCGGCCGCGCCAATGTCTTTCGAAGCGTTTGCGGCAGGTGCGGGAGCGGCCCTGCGGGCCCGGCCGGCTTTGGAAAGAGATCCGTCTTTTGCGATACCATCCTGCAGCGCCCGTTGCTGCGGCGTCGGGGCCAGGTATGCGGTCCCGCTCTTCGTGTCGGCGTTCGATGTTGCGCTGAAATCGGCGCCGCGCGCGATCAGCAGCTTCACCGCGGGCGCATGCCCCTGCTCGGCAGCCCACATCAGGGCCGTGGTTCCGCGTATCCTCTCTCTCGCTTCGATGTTCGCGTGATGATCCAGCAATACGGCGATCGCCGCGGCGTTGCCATTCCGGGACGCCAGCATCAACGGCGTGTCTCCCTGTGGAGCCTGCTCGTTCGCGTCCGCGCCCGCCTTCAGCAGCTTCTCGATCATCGCGGCGTTCCCGCTGACGGCGGCCAGGGACAGCGGCGTCGCTCCTTCCCGGTTCGCGGTCTTTACGTTCGCTCCGGCGGCGATCAGGAGATCGGCCATTTGCAGATCGCCTCGATACGCGGCCCACTCGATCGCCGTAGCTCCATCCGCCTGCGGAGCGTTCACCTCGGCTCGGGCCTTCAGCAGCCTCTGCAACGCACTTGTATCGCCGCGCATTGCGGCGTCGGCGACGAGGCTGCTTTGTGCGGAAAAAACCGTTGCGCAGGCCAACAGCACTAAAACAGCCAATTGAATTTCACGTTTCATACTGTTCTTCGCATGCCGTGGTCTGATGTGGTCACTTGATGTGGCCATCGTTAAAATCCTTGTTGTTCTCCTCGCACGAGTACTCCATAATGTCCCAGTCCGGCCGCAGCGTAAAAGTGCGAGTATTCTTCCACGGCTGGGAATACGTCCTGGGATCGTCGATGGTCACCTCATAAGTCAGGTGATTCGCATCCGCGCGCCGGTAAGTCTCGGTAACCTTCATTTGGTCGCTGTGTGGATGACCCACAGTGTCCAGATTGGTCTTGTCATTGAACCCTCTGGTTTCCACCACAAGGGTGTCCCCGTCCCAGTGGCCGAAGGACGTTCCCATCCACGTCGGATCGAGCTCCTTGTCTTTGGGAAACGTCCGGCCGTTTGTCGGAACCACATGAAAGACATTCCAGGCTTCATAAAGAACCGCAAAAGTACCTGGTGTCTGGACGATCTGCACGGGAAACGGCGAATTCATCGAGCGTGTCAATCCCTGCGGCAGACAGTGCCCGGTATAGTCGAACTTCGCAGGGTCGTACTGCTTGAACACGTTCGCTCCCCACTCCGTAAATGGAAGCGGCGAAGTGCCCGTCTGTCCCTTGGCGTTCCTGCTCATATCTGGTACGTAAGGCCGTTCCCACACGCCGCTCAGGTCGGGCTTGCCATTGGACATTCGCGGAATCCCTGACGTACCCACTTCGCCGGCTTTCGCTGCAGCCTGTGCGGCTGATAGCGGAGCCATCATCAGACTAATCGCGATCAGACCAGCCGCGAGAGAAATGGCCGCGGCTCCGTGATAAAAACGTTGCATCATTCGCTTGACTCTCCCTCGAGGGGCGCTCTTCTCGCGGGCCGACCGGAACGCGGCATCCCGCATAATGCTGGAATCATGATACTCGCGTGAATTAATCCCGTAAAAGATTTTGTCGGTCTGGATTCATCGCTAATCTTTATTAGTGCGGGCCTCCCGTTGTGACATGATCCAGCGATGGAGATCCGCCACCTTCGGTATTTCCTCGCAGTGGCCGAGGAACTTCATTTCACGCGCGCCGCCTCCCTGCTCCATGTCGCGCAACCCGCGTTGAGCCACCAGATACGCCAACTGGAAGAGGAAGTGGGCGTGCAGCTTCTCGAACGCACCAAACGCCGGGTGAAACTGACTCCCGCCGGAGAGGTCTTCCGTAACAGGGCGCGGGTCGTGGTGGAGCAGGCGGCTCGCGCCGCGTCGGACGCCGTGAAGGTTGGGCGGGGCAGCGCCGGTAGTGTGGCCATCGGTGTGGGCAGCACGGCTATCTGGAGCGTGCTGCCGGAACTGGTGATGCGCTTTCGGCAGATTGCGCGGGCGGCCACTGTCGATATCCGCGAAATGGAGCCGTCTGACCAGTTGGAAGCTCTCCGGCACGAATCCATTGATGTCGGAATCATGGCTGCCAAACCGCGGGATCCCGAACTGGAATCGATTCTGATTCTGCGTGAGAAACTCGTCGCGGTCCTCCCGGCGCGCCATCCGATGGCGCACCGGCGTCGGATTGATCTCAAGCTGCTGGCCGCGGATACGCTGATTTTGCCAGGTCGCCTCGGAATGCCCGGATTCAATGAAATTGTTCTCGGCGCGTTCGAAAGGGTCGGACACGTTCCGGCCGAGACCCTGACGACGCGTCAGATCCAGACGGTCATTTGCCTCGTCGCCGGCCGTCTCGGAGTCGCGCTGGTCCCCGAATCCTTTGGCCGCAACATGCAGGTGAAAGGCGTTGTGTATCGTCCCATCACCGAGCCCGCCCCCATAGCGGAATTGAACGCTGTCTGGCGCAAAAACAACAAGCTTCCCCTGGTGACTCGCTTTCAGAATGAGCTTCGTCTTCTTGCGGAGCGCCGTCTTCGTCGCGGCGCAGCCGCTGAACAGACGCGTGTGGGTGAAATCTACTGATATAAAAAGGCGATCATTTAATACCGGGAAAATATCACGGGACCCTGGCGGGCGGGCTTATCATGAGTTTTCGTTTAACGTCGGCACCGGAATCATAAAATGTCGAAACTTCGGCTTACGATGTCCTGTTGGGATTACGACCGCACCCGTCTGCTCATGGATGGCAGGATTCAAATCGAAGGGATCGATCTGAACTACCTCAATCTGCCCATTGAGGAAACTTTCTTCCGGATGATGCGCCACGAAGAGTTTGACGTCGCCGAAATGTCGCTTTCTTCGTACGTCGTTTCGCTGTTTCGTGAAAACCCGCCTTTCATCGCCATTCCGGTCTTCGTGTCCCGCTCCTTCCGGCACTCCGGAATCTACATCAACGCGGAAAGCGGCATTGGAACTCCGATTGACCTCATTGGAAAACGCGTCGGGAATCCGGAGTACCAGTTGACCGCTATCGTCTGGATCCGCGGAATACTGAGCGACGAATATTGCGTCCCGATCGGCAGCGTTCGTTACTTCACGGGGGGGCAGGAGGAGCCGGGTCGCGTCGAAAAGATCGATCTAGGATTACCTCCGGAAATAAAAATCGAACCCATTTCCGCCGGTAAAACGCTTTCACGAATGCTGGAAGAAAGAGAAATTGACGCTATATACGCTCCCCGCGCGCCTTCCACACTTCATACCAATCCCGCAAAAGTACGGCGCCTGTTTCCGGATTACGCGGCCGTGGAGCGCGAATACTATCGCAAGACGGGCATTTTCCCCATCATGCATACCATGGTCATCCGGCGGTCGGTCTATGAAGAGAATCCCTGGGTAGCTCAGTCTCTCTACAAGGCCTTCACAGCTGCAAAACAGGAAGCTTGCCGCGACATGCATGAGGTTGCGGCTCTCAAGGTCACGTTGCCCTGGCTGGGCTCGCACCTGGAGGACACTGAAAAGCTGATGGGCAATGACTTCTGGCCCTACGGCCTGGCGGAGAATGAACGGGCTCTCGATACCTTTCTTCGTTACTCGTGGGAACAGGGATTGTCCCGGCGAAAATTGACGCCCCGCGAACTGTTTGCGCCGGAAACCTTTGAAGCTTTCAAGATCTGACCCGCGCCCGGCTTCCCGATATCCACCCCGATGTCCACCCCGACCATCGCCGCCCTCAGGTACAGATGGTGGACTCTGGAGCGCGGCGATGTCGATGCCACCATCGCTCAGGTGGGATTCAATCTCGCCCAACTGGTCATTCCCGCCTTCCTTCTAATATCGGCCGGAATCCCGCTCGAATTCAGTGTCTCCAGGCTACTCCCCGGTTACGCCCTGGGCTTTCTGATCGGTTCCCTCGGCCTCTGCTTTCTTGCTGTTCGACTCGCCCGGCGTGAAAACCGCTCCGATGTAACCGCCCACGTCTATGGCAACAACGTGCCGGCAATCATCGCCTACACGCTTTCGATCATGCTGCCTGTGTATGTTCAGACCCGCAACCCTTTACAGGCGTGGCGAGTCGGCGCTGCGGCTGTGATCTGGACGGGACTCATCAAGCTCGCCGCAGCGCCCTTCGCCGGATACATCAGAAAACAGATTCCTCCGGCAGCCGCCATGACGGTCTTTGGCAGCGCGATGTACAGCTATCTCGCGCTCGTTCTGCTCCAGCGGTTATTCGACCAGCCCGTGGTCGGGCTGATCGCGCTCGCGATTATTCTCACCAGTGTCGTCGGTATACCGATGACAAAGCTTCGCATTCCACCCTTTCTCGCTGCGTGGCTTATTCCGCTTGCCGTCGGCGCGGCGATCGGTTACATCACCCCCGTATGGCGCGGCTTGCATCCTGCCCTTCCGCTTGTTTCTTCCCTCGAACCCTTGCGCGCGCTGGGAACGGCGATTCCGTATCTCTCCGTCATCGCCCCGATGTCGATCTATCACGTCCTGCAGGATATTGCGGCGGTAACGGGATCGAGCGCGGCGGGCGACGACTATGACGTACGCGCTGTTCTATTTTGGGATGGCCTGGGAACGCTCATTTGCGGGCTCGCGGGAAGCGTCGTCGCGCCTGTGGTGTATGCGCTGCATCCTCCCTACAAGCACATGGGCGCGCGCGCCGGTTTCGCCTTCTGGACCCCCGTCGTCCTGCTGGTGATCGTGGCCGGCGGACTCACTCTATTCTTCGCGCAACTCTTCCCCTGGGCCATTCTGTCCGCCATGATCGCCTACGTGACCATCGGCGTAGGTCTGGCGACGCTGCGCCGCGTCGAACCTCGATACTCGGCGGCGGTGTTGCTGGGTCTCGTGCTGCCTGCCGGCGCCGTGGTATCGGCCAGCGTTACCGCCGCGCTGCCGGCGTTGGGTCTCTCGCTCGCCAATCCCGTAACGCAGGCCGCTCTGAATCGCTCGATTTACTGGACTTCCGTGCAGGGGCTGGGCAATGGCTTTCTCTTTCTCGTGCTGGTTGTCGCGGCCGTCACTACTGAGTTGATTGACCGGAATTTTACGCGCGCGGGCATCTGGTGCCTTATCGCGGCCGTATTTTCGTGGTTCGGATTAATGCACTCGGCCGTAATGCGATGGGCCGCCCAACCTCAATATGCTTGTGGCTGGCTTTGCGCGGCGCTCATCGTATACACCGCCCGCTGGTGGCGCGGGTAGTCCATTAACGGCCGAATTCCGGCCGCGACCCGTTCGCGATCCGGATCGCGTCGTCCACCCGGTAAACCATAATCACGCCATCGTCGCCCGACGTTCGCGTACGCGCGGTACCCGAAAGCATCTCGACCAACTCGTCCGTGCGATCCGAACACGCCAGAATCTCCAGCTTCATCCGCGGCTCGTCCACTCGATATTCGGCGCCCCGGTAAACGGCCCTGTACGTGGAGCGTCCGCCGCTCTCATGAACTTCCGAGGACGTGACGTATTCGACGCCAACAGACTCCAAAGCGGCTTTAACCTCGTCCAGCATGCAGGGCCGAATGATTGCTTCGATCTTAACCATCTCAAGCCCTCCTTCCCAAAGCCGAGTCTACAGCCCAAATCATAAGGAAGTCATAGAATCTTGATCAGAGTTATATAATTCACTCAATCATGAAGCTCCGTTTAGCGCTCCTCTGTGCGGTCTCGCTGCCGCTCGCGGCTCAATGGGAGGTCAAGACCCCCGGTGTTCCGCGACTGCCGGACGGCAAGCCGAACATGAACGCTCCCACGCCGAAGACCGCCGACGGCAAGCCCGATCTCTCCGGCATCTGGGAGCCCAACGGCATCAAATACCTGATCAACATCGCCGCGGACCTGAAACCGCAGGACGTCCCGTTCAAACCCGAAGCCGCCGCGCTCTATAAAGAACGCGTCCAGACCTTTGGTAAGGACGATCCCGACGCCCGCTGCCTGCCTTCCGGCATGCCCCGCAAGGACGCCATCACCTCGCCGTACAAGATTATCCAGCAACCCGGAGAAATCGTCTTCCTCTACGAATCGCGCACCACCTTCCGCCAGGTCTTCACCGATGGCCGCCCGCTTCCTGTGGAACCCCAGCCCACCTGGGACGGCTATTCGATCGGCCACTGGGACGGCGACACGCTCGTAGTGGAGACCAGAGGTATGAACGGCCTCACGTGGCTCGATAGCAACGGGCACCCTCTATCGGATGCGATGCATCTGACGGAGAAATTCCGGCGGCCCGATTTCGGACACATGGAAATCGAGATTACGATCGACGACCCGAAGAACTACACCAAACCCTGGACCGTAAAGGAAAATCCGCATCTGCTTGTGGATACGGACCTGATCGAATACATCTGCAACGAGAACGAGAAAGACCTGAAGCACTTTTCGTCGAAATAGTTCGGTTATTTCTGAACGAAAGCGTTCGCGAATCCCAGCGCCTTCAGCCGCGCTTTGGCGTCGGCGACGTCCGACGTCTGATGATACGGCCCCACCATCACTCGAAACAGATCCGGCTTCGAGCTTTCGGCAACTAACGCGGGGAAATTCTGCTCGCGCAGCGTCTTCGCCAGCTTGTCCGCGTCGGACCGGAGCAACGCCGTAACCTGCAGATATGTGGCGCCCTCCTGCGGTACCGAAACGCCGGCCGCGGGGGTAGCGGCTTCGGGCACAGGAGTTGGGGGAGCGGTCGGCGCCGCAGCTACTGGAGCCGGTTGCGGAGTATCGCGCGCGGGCTTCGTCTCAATCGGCGCAGGCTGCTGCGGCTGTGGATCGGCGGGCGCCGGCGTTGCTGTTTCGGCCGTCTCGCGCGGCGGTTCCGGCTGCTGCTGAACCGGTTGCTGAACCCCAGCGGGCGCTGTAACCGCCGAGGTCTGGCTCGTTTCCGGGTTGGCCAGCGGCGTTTTGGCCGACGGCCGCCCCATCATGTAGCCCATCGCGAAAAATACGCCGCACAGGGCCACCACCACGAAGAAAAGCCCCATCAACTGCTTGTTTCCGAGAACTAGTTCCTTTTCGCCTTCCATCTGCGCCATGTTTATGATTTGCCTGTTTCATCCCGCCGTTTGCCGTTGAGAAATCCTTCGAGCGAGCTAAGAATATCGATCGGAAGCGGGAACACGATCGTCGTATTTTTCTCCTGCCCGATCTCCATCAATGTCTGTAAATAGCGTAGCTGGATTGCCGCCGGTTGTCTCTGAATTACTTCAGCGGCCATGGCCAGTTTCTCGGACGCCGTATATTCCCCGTCGGCGTGGATGATCTTGGCCCGCTTCTCCCGCTCCGCCTCCGCCTGTCTGCCGATCGCCCGGATCATCTGCTCCGGAATATCCACCTGTTTCACCGAAACCAGCGTCACCTTCACTCCCCAGGGCGAGGTGTGCTGATCGAGAATCGCCTGAAGCCGCACGTTCAGCTCGTCGCGTTTGCTCAGAAGGTCGTCGAGCTCAACCTCGCCCAAAACACTCCGAAGCGTCGTTTGTGCCAGTTGCGATGTCGCGTACAGAAAATTCGAAACCTCGGTCACCGCCAGTCGTGGCTCCACCACCCGAAAGTAAATCACCGCATTGACCTTGACCGTAATGTTGTCGCGCGTGATCACGTCCTGGGGCGGCACTTCGATCGTATCGACGCGCAGCGAAATCCGGACCATCCGGTCCAGCGGCGCAAACACCAGAATCACCCCCGGCCCTTTCGCCTGGGGAAGCAGCCGGCCCAGGCGGAAGATCACGCCGCGTTCGTATTCGGCCAGGATCTTGATTGAAGAAAACAGATAAAACACGATGATGATTACGACCAGCAGTTCCGGCAAGCCCGTCATGAGGTCTCTCTTTCCTGCGATCCCTTTTCCATTCCGCTGACCAGCAGCGTGAGTCCATCGATTCCGGTGATGCGAACCGGTTCGCTTGCGGACACGCGCCGCCCGGCGCGCGCGTTCCAGTATTCGCCATGCACCAGAACAGTTCCCACAGGATTCAGTTCTCCGACGGCTACCCCCGCCTCGCCCATCATTCCTTCGAGCCCCGTAACAACCTTATTGCGGCGCGCGCGCACCGCAATAGAAACCAGGAACGTAGTGATCAGCGCGAATGGGACCGCCAATCCAATCGCTGTGGTCCAGTGAACGCGCAGTTCCGGAACGTTCGTATCCACCAGCATGACCGCGCCCAGCGCCAGCGCCACGGTACCGCCGACCGCGAGCGCCCCATGAGTGGGAAATTTAGCTTCGAGCACAAAGAAAACCAGCCCCAGAATCATCAGCCCCGCGCCCAGCCAGTCGATCGGCAGCATGGAAAGCGCGGTCAGGCCCAGCAGCGCCAGGATCGCGCCGAAAACCCCCGGCGCAACCAGCCCTGGCGAGGAAAACTCCACATAAATCCCAAGCGCCCCGAGAATCACCACCAGAAGCGCAATATTCGGGTCCGCGATGGCCAGCATCAGGCGTTCGCGCAAAGAAGGCTGGTAAACGCTGATCGCCGTGTCCGCAAAATGCAGAGTCTGATGACTGCCGTCAAACCGCGTAATCTGCCGTCCGTCGAGCTGTTTGAGCAGAGCCTCGGGATTCGGGGCGATCACATCGATAAGATGCTGATCCAGCGCCTCGCGCTCCGTGTAGGAAGCGCTCTCCCGCACGGTCTTCTCCGCCGCCTGCTGATCGCGCCCCCGATGCACGGCAATCGTCCGCATCAAAGCCGCTGCGTCGTTCTCGACCTTCGATTTCATGATCGAATCCATCGTGCCGCCGCCCTCGAGGACCGGATGCGAGGCGCCGGTGTTGGTTCCCGGCGCCATCGCCGCTACGTCCGCCGCCTCCAGCAGGAAAAATCCCGCCGAGGCCGCCCGTGCCCCCGCAGGTCCCACCCACGTAATCACCGGAACGGGCGAATGAAAAATCTTTTCCACGATCTGCCGCGTCGCGTCCATGAATCCGCCCGGCGTACTCAGGCGAATCAGGACTGCGTCCGCGTGCTCTTGTTCCGCCTGGGCGATCGCGGAAGAGACAACTTCCACTGTAATGGGGTGGACGATTCCGTCGATATCCACTTGCACCACGCGCGCCTGAAGCGGCGCGGCACAGCACAAAGCAGCAACCGCAGCGAACTTCAACAGGGAAGGCAATCCGATACCAGTCTATCGGGAAACGCCCACACCAGTGGAACGAACGTGAAACAATCGTATCTTTATGAGCCTTTTGACGATGGGGGCAACAAAGATCTTTCACGACTGCTTTGAAGATCACCGAGCCCTGCTGAAAGCGACCGAAACGGCCTGCGCCGAGCCTCTCATACGCCTCGCCGAGTTGTGCGTTGAAGCCCTTCGAAATGGCGGCAAGCTGTTGCTTTTCGGCAACGGAGGAAGCGCCGCCGATGCCCAGCACCTGAGTGCGGAACTGACCATCCGTTTCGTCCGTCACCGGCGCGCGCTTGCGGCCATAGCGCTCACCACCGACACATCCGCCCTCACCGCCTGTGCCAACGATTACGGATTCGAGACGGTATTCGCCCGCCAGATCGAAGCGGTTGGTCGTCCCGGCGATATCGCCATCGGGTTCTCCACCTCGGGTCAAAGTCCGAACGTGATCTGCGCTCTCGAAGCAGCCCGAAGGACGGGGATCGCCGCGGCGGCATTCGCCGGTAACTCGGGCGGTGGTTTGACCGGAATCGCCGATCCCCTGATCGTGGTGCCTTCCACCATCACCGCGCGCATCCAGGAAATGCACATTCTCCTCGGGCACGTTCTCTGCGCCGAAATCGAAGAGCGTCTGGGAATCGTTTGAAAGACCTCATTCCCGTCATCGAAAAGCTTTCGTCGGCCGTAGTGGTCTGCGCGGGAGACGTCATGCTCGATTCATTCGTCTACGGCGAAGTCAGCCGGATTTCCCCCGAAGCTCCGATTCCCGTCCTGCGGACCGGACGCCGCCAGTCTATGTTGGGCGGCGCCGGCAATGCGGTCCGCAATCTGAGCGCCCTCGGCTGTGGCGTCCGCTTCTTCTCCGCAACAGGAAACGACCCCGAAGCGAAGGAAATTTCCAGACTCATAGCTGATCTGCCGGGAACTTGCGCCACGCTTCAAGCGGAACCGGGACGCCAGACGCCGACCAAGACCCGTTACATCGCCCAGGGGCAGCAACTCCTCCGCGCCGATAACGAATCCACCGATCCGGTAAAACCGCAAACCGCGGAAACCCTGCTGGCTGCCTTCACCGCCGCACTCGACAGGTGCTCGGTCGTCTTGCTTTCCGACTATGCGAAAGGCTTGTTGAACGGATCCCATGCGCAGGAATTCATCCTCGCGGCGCGCGCTGCCGGAAAGCCGGTGATCGTCGATCCCAAGGGGCGCGACTTCAGCCGTTATCGCAACGCGACTCTGCTCAAGCCGAATCTGCGCGAACTCGCCGAAGCCACTGGCCTGTCCGTCTCCGACACGGCAGCCCAGGAAACCGCCGGCCGCAAGTTGCTCCATGACACTGCAGCGGAATCAATTCTCATAACGTTGGGCGCCCAGGGAATGATGTTAATTTCCGCAAGCGGACCCGCGACGCGCTTCCCGGCGCTGGCGAGAGATGTCTACGATGTCTCGGGCGCGGGCGATACCGTCGCTGCCGTGCTGGCGGCCGCAGTCGGCTCGGGATCGTCGTTCCAGGACGCGGTCGAACTCGCTAATATTGCTGCGGGGATCGTAGTAGGCAGAGCGGGTACCGCAGTGGTGAGCGCCATCGAGATAGCCGAGGAGATTCGCCGCGGCATCCACACGGGCGCGGCGGCGAAAGTCCTCGCGCTGCCGAACGCAATCGAGCGCTCCCATGCCTGGACGCAATCCGGCCTCACCGTCGGATTTACCAACGGCTGCTTCGATCTCCTCCATCCCGGTCATTTACGCCTCCTCGAAACCGCCCGGGCCCACTGTGATCGCTTGCTGGTTGGTCTGAACAGCGACCAGTCCGTGAAGCGCCTGAAGGGCGACTCCCGTCCCGTTCAGGATGAGGTATCTCGCGCCCTGGTGCTGGCATCGCTGAGCTGTGTCGACGGAGTCGTGATCTTCGGCGAAGACACGCCGGGCGAACTGATCCGCGCACTGCGCCCGAATCTCCTGGTCAAAGGAGGCGAATACAAGCCGGACGAGGTAGTGGGCGCCAGCGATGTCGAGAACTGGGGCGGAAAGCTCCTGCTGGTCGAGATGATTCCCGGATGGAGCACCACCCGGACTCTTTCCCGATTGACGCCGCTGAAAGAAAACGACGGTTCTTAAACCTGACGGCGCGGCGCAACGGCCATACCCAGAGTTTCCTCTCGAGGACTGCTGCGCCGGTCGGGCGCGCGAAACTTCTGATCGCAGTCACGGCAGCGATATTGCCTCATGCCGGTGAGGAACGAGCGCAATCGCTCGACTCCCGTATTTTGCCTGATCATCAGCAGTCTTGATCTGCAGCGTGGACATTCCATGCCCCTCTATCGGCAATTCCAGGCAGAAACTTCAGCGCGATCTCCATTGTGGGGCAGGCCTTCGGGCCTGCGGCCGGCCTTCTGGCCGGCGCGGAACTTTACGTCAGCCGGTAACATCGGTTAATCTTGTCGCCGGTGTCCGTCCGCAGCGAAGCTTTAGGCACGACGTAAATATTCAGTTTGTCAAGGAGCCGCTCCCGCAAATACGTCCCCTGCGTTTCCGAGCAAAATTTGCGTCTCGCGGTTACCTTCGATTCTTTGCGAACACCAAAGTAATTCGGATGATTGGGATGAGAGCGCCAGCGGCCACCAGCTTTTTTTTCGTCCTCTCGACGGCACTTTTCGGTCAATTACCCACTGCTGCGCCTAAGTTCGAGATTTCGGATGTGCACAGGAGCGGCGATGCTTTAAACCCTTACACCTATCTCTCCGGTGGCGTCCTTCGCGGGACGCGGTATGACGTGCGGAAGGCAACGATGCTCGACTTGATTCGAATCGCGTATGGGTTGCAGCCGGAGGCCGTATTCGGCGGACCGCAGTGGCTTGAGTTTGATCGGTTCGATATCGCCGCGAAAGCGCAGGCCGGCTCCTCGCCTGAGACGGTCAGGTTGATGTTGCAGTCGCTTCTCGCCGAGCGTTTCAAGCTCGCGGTTCATAAGGACATGCGGCCCTTGCCGGCATTTGCGCTGGGAGTGGGGAAGGATAAGCCGAAACTCAGAGAAGCATCCGGGGCCGGGGATCCGGGCTGCGACTATCAACCCCAATCGGGCGGGGCGCAATCCGGTGGAGCTTTCTCCCGAGCGTTTTCCTGCCACAACATCACGATGAAGGCACTTGCGCAGCGGCTGCACGATATGGCGGGCGATTACCTGATCGAACCCGTCGTCGACTCCACCGGTATCGAGGGCGCCTGGGATTTCGATTTGAGGTGGAACGAACGGTCGCAGGTGATGCAGGGCGGAGCCGCGCGCACCACGATTTTCGACGCGGTCGAAAAGCAATTGGGTCTGAGCCTGACGCTGAAGACGGTTCCCGCGCCGGTGCTGGTGATCGACAAGGTGAATGAGAAACCGACCGACAACCTGCCTCAAGTGGCGCAGATACTCCCTCCGCGTGAACTGGCCTTTGAGGTGGCGAGCGTCAAGACGAGTCCGCCGGAGGAAAAAGGGTGTTGCTTCCAGGTCACTCCGGGTGGAGGTCTCGAGTCCCGCGCGATGCCGATGCGAATTCTGCTGGCCGCGGCCTGGGACGTCGATTGGGATCACTCCGACGAGAAGATCGCGGGACAACCGAAGTGGGTGGACACGGCGCGATTCGATCTCGATGCGAAGGCCTCGACTACGACTAATGCTCCTCCGCTGATGGGGAGCGGATATATCGATGATGACGTGCGGTTGATGCTGCGCGCGCTGCTGATAGAGCGGTTCAAGATGAAGGTCCATTATGAAGACCGGCTCACGAAAGCGTACTCGCTGGTATCGGTGAAGCCGAGGATGAAGAAGGCGGATCCGGCGAATCGGGGGAGTTGCAAAGAGGCGCGCACGATGGCGAACGATCCCCGGGATGTGAATCCGATACTCGCGAGGCTGCTGACTTGCCAGAACGCGACTATGGCGCAGTTTGCGGCGCAGTTGCAGGCGCTTTCGTCGGACGACTTCGCTTATCCGGTGGAGGATGCGACCGGGCTTGCGGGCTCGTGGGATTTTACGCTGAGTTTTACGCCTTCGTGGATGCTGGGGAATCCGGCTCCGCAAGGCGGGGTGTCAACTGAGGCGACGGCGCCGAATGGAGGGATTTCACTTGCGGAAGCGATCAGCAAACAACTGGGTTTGAAGCTGGAGATGCGTAAGCGCATGCTGCCTGTGCTGGTGATCGATCATATTGAGGAGAAACCAGCCGAGAATTGAAGACGAAGGCCCGCGAAGATATCGCAGGCGCTACCGGTATTTTGCTTCTAATTTTTGGCGTTCGCGGCGCATTTTTTCGGCCTCTTCGGCTGAGGGGGGAAACTCACCGAACGCTTTCGTCAAATTCTTTTTAGCCTCTTCGTACGCCTCCGTCCTGTCCTCGATCTTCTGGCGCAGGAAGGTTCGCCAGACGAGGTCGCGGGTGGTCGGATCGATCCAGTCGATAATCAGCGTGCCTTCCACGTAGTCCTCGACGACATATTCCTCGTAGGAGTAATACCAGGGACCCGTCCAGTAGGCGGGAAATCCGCCCCACATCGCCGGCGGCGTTACATCGGTTATGTCTTGTTTTTGACGTACGCTTACCCAATAACGGACGTCGAGGGTGGGATTTTCGTCGGGCGGCACTTCCATCAGGCCCCGGGTTTCCATGACGCCCGAGATGAAGTTCTTGATCCGCTCGCGCGTGGCGGGATTCGCCAGTATGCCGGATCTCTCCAGTTCGTGCCCGCCGATGAAGCTGAAGGTCTTGAATTTCGAAAAATTCACGGCAGGATCAAAGTCGTTGCGGGCATCGCTCGCGAAAAGGGCGGCGGCGGAAAGGAGCGTGATTATGAGAGCGGGCAGCAACCTCGATCTGCGCGGTGAGTTTGTCATGGAGGGTAATTACTTGAAGACAATCGGCGGGCCGCTGGTTCGCTTGCCCTTCAGGTTGACGCTTACTTCGACGCGGTCGGCGATTTTGATGAAAGGAATGCCGCTGTTCATGCCGAATTGCTTGCGGTCGAATGCCATGGTTCCTGTGATGGCGCCTTCACCTGTACCTTTGCCGGTAACGTTAAACGTCAGCGTCTCCATCTTGGAGACGCCGCGAATGGTGAAGGTTCCAGGTATCTCCAGAGTGGTGGGACCCGTCTGCACGATCTTGTCGGAGTGAAACGTTATCATCGGAGACGCCTTAACGTCGAAGAAGTCTTTGCTCCTCAGCTTGTCGTCCTTGACCCCGCTCCCGGTATTCACGGAAGCCCCCTGAATTTTGATATCCAGTACTCCCGTCGTGACATCCGGCGAGGTGAATTTCAGGGAGGCGTCCCATTTGTCGAATGTACCTTCCAGCGGGATCGACGCTTTCACGGAGAACCCGATCTTGCTTCCTTCCGGCGTCAGGGTAAAGACGGGAACTTGCGCCTGGCTTAGCGCGGGGACCAGAACCAGGAAGCTGAAAACCGCCGCTCCGATGCCGTTTATTTTCATGGAATTTTCAATCTGCCTTGAGGTTGATTTAATGCTTACACGGGGCGAGTGATTCAATAAGATTTTCAGCGCCATATGCATCGACGAACTTTTACCGCCTCGCTTCTCGCTTGCCCCACTTGTCCAGCTCTGGCCCAGGCTTTGAAAGGGATTCAGGCGCCGGAGTGGAACTATGACAGTGCCGGACCCGCAAAATGGGGCGGCCTCGCTCCCACCTTCGGTACCTGCGCCACCGGCGACCAGCAATCGCCGGTCGATCTGCGCAATGGAATTCCGGCGCGAGTGGCGCCTCTCCATCTGGACTGGAAGAGCGGGAAATTCACCGTCCAGAACAACAGCCACAGCATCGAGGCGAAAGTGCCTTCGGGAAGTTTCGTGACACTCGGCTCGGAGCGGTTTGAGCTCACTCAGTTCCACTTTCATTCGCCGAGCGAACACGCCGTCGCGGGAAAGCGGTCGGCGATGGAAGTACATTTTGTCCACACCCATCAGGACGGGCGGATTGCGGTCCTGGGGGCTTTCCTCGAAGCAGGGGGACATAACGAGGCATTTTCGGCCGTCATGAAGGTCGCTCCCGCGAAGCCGGGTGGGGAGGCTCCGACTGAGTCGGTTGTCGACCCGCGGCAGATGGTTCCCGGTCCGCTCGATTCGTGGCGCTATGAAGGCTCGCTGACGACCCCGCCATGCTCCCAGATTGTCAGTTGGGTTGTGTTCGCTCGAACGGTTTCGGTAGCGCAGTCCGGCATCGATGCGTTCCGGAAGATTTTCCCCATGAATGCTCGTCCGCTGCAACAGGTGAATCGTCGATATCTGCTTCGCGGCGGGCAGTGATATGATCGCGCGCAGTATGATCTGCCGGTTCAGTCGTTTAACGCGCCGCGTGGTAGCCCGTGGGCAGTCCCGAAGGCCTGCCCCTCTCGCGCTTGTGCCATTGCTTGTTTCCCTTGTCGCCGGTTCCGCGCCGGCTCAACTGTCGGCGCCGAATGCCGCGGGCGCTTCGGCCGGGCACGACATTTTCAGCTTCCATGACATGGACGCCGCGAACAAGTTCTGGAACACGCTGGGCGGCCAGTCGGCGGAACTCGGTCCGCTAAAGATGACGAAGTTTCCCGGCGTCCTTTTTCTGATGCGCAAGGGCGATCCCAAAGGCGGCACGGAAGGGTCGACCATCGAATATATCGGGTTCAAAGTGAAAGACCTGAAAGCCTCGCTTGCGAAGTGGGCGGCGGCGGCCATCACTCCATTGCCGGGGCAGACGGCAAAACAGGCGTTCCTGATGGCGCCGGACGATGTGAAAGTCCGGATCACCGAGGATAAGTCGCTCCCAACGCCCATCGCGATGGACATGGTCAAGATGGTCGTTCCGGATGTGGCGGCCGCTCAGGCCTGGTATGAGAAATGGTTCGGGGCGAAGCCGGTCAAAGACGGCAAGGAGACCGTCGCCGGCATTCCGGGCGGCAACATTCTGTTTGCGAAGGCGGATGGTCCGGTGGCGGGGACCAAAGGCCGCGCGTTTGACCGGATCGGCATTGAGGTAAAAGATGTCGAGAGCCTGTGCAAGAACTTCGAGGCTTCGGGGATCAAGCTGGACGGCGCTTATCGGAAGGCTACGGCCATGAATCTGGCGGTTTGCGTGCTGACGGATCCGTGGGGCACCTATATCGAGGTGAGCCAGGGATTAAACGCCGTAAAATAGACCACCTTCATAACCGATGGTCGACAATCTGGTTATCGCCGCCTATTTCCTGGTTGTCTTCGGAATCGGCATTTACCATTCGCGCAGGCAGCGCACGACGAGCGAGTACTTCCTCGCCGGCCACAGTATTGGCTGGTTCGCGGTCGGCGCGTCTTTATTTTCCACCAACATATCGAGCGAACACTTCATTGGCCTGGCGGGCTCGGGCGCGTCCGGCGGACTGGCGGTGGGGTGTTACGAATGGTCGGCCGCGTTCTGCCTCTTTATTCTGGGGTGGCTTTTCGTACCTTATTACCTGAAGTCGAAAGTCTTCACGATGCCGGAGTTTCTGGAGCGGCGGTTCAATCCGCAGTGCCGGTGGTATCTGACGATCGTTTCGATTCTGGCGTATATCTTCACAAAGATCTCGGTGCACCTTTTCGCGGGCGCGATCCTGATGCGGTCGGTGCTGGGCTGGGATTATCTGACGACCTCGATTCTCCTGGTCATCGCGACCGGCATTTATACGATTACGGGGGGATTAAAGGCGGTTATTTACACCGACCTGTTTCAGTCCTTCGTTCTGATTACCGGCGCAGTGGTTCTTACAGTTTTGGGCCTGGATCGCGTCGGCGGATTTACGGGTCTGCGCGCGGCGCTGCCGCCGGACTTTTTCCACATGATCAAGCCCGCGACCGATTCGGTGTATCCCTGGACCGGAACCCTTTTCGGCACCCTCATTCTCGGCATCTGGTATTGGTGTACCGATCAATCGATCGTGCAGAAGACGCTGAGCGCGAAAGATCTGGAGAATGCGCGAAAGGGTAGTTTCTTCTGTGCGGCTCTGAAGATTCTGCCGGTATTCATTCTCGTGCTGCCGGGGCTGATCGCGAAGGCGCTGTACCCGAACGTAGTGACGGGCGACAACGCGTATCCTACGCTGGTGCTGCGGCTGCTGCCAAGAGGACTGGTCGGGCTGATGGTGGCGGCGCTGCTCGCCGCGCTCATGTCGGCGATGAGTTCGGTACTGAACTCGTGTTCGACGCTGATCACTATGGACGTGTTCCGCAAGGTGTACCCGACGGCGGACGAGCGGCGGCTGGTGTTTGTCGGCCGCGTGGCGACCGGAGCCATTGTGCTGGTCAGTATTCTTTGGGTGCCGCTGATCAAGTATCTGAACAGCCAGATTTACCAGTATTTGCAGAGCGTGCAGGCCTATATCGGGGCGCCGATCACAGCTGTGTTTCTGATTGGGGTGCTGTGGAAGCGCGCTACCGGTCGGGCGGCGATTACGACTCTGATCACGGGCGGCTTGCTGGGCGCGGGGAGATTCGTGCTCGACGTGATGCACGATGCGTTTCATGTCGATCTGGGCGCGCTCAATGGCCTGGTAGCGTTCAGCTTTCTGAATTACAGCGTGATCGTTTTTATATTTTGCGTACTGCTGATGTTTGCAATCTCGCTCACCGAACCGCGCAGGACGGCTGCGGCGCAGGAGAAACTGACGCTCGACTGGGGCGGCGGCGCGACAAGAGTATTTGATCGCGCGGATCTTGCGTGGACCGGCATGGTGGGGTGCTTCATCATAGGCCTGTGGTTTCATTTCCGCTGAAGCCGAAGCAAGTCTCGGGTCTGATCTCGGAGAGCGCGTCCCGCTGGAATTCCCATAACGCGCCGCGTCTGGGCGCGGCGCTCGCTTTTTATACGCTTTTGTCGGTGGCGCCTTTACTGGGCGTGCTTGCGGGCATCGGCGGCCTCTTTTTCGGTTCGGTGAGAACCCGAGCCGAGATTGTCCGGCAGGTATACAGCGTCGCCGGACCGGCCGGCGCCAAGGTGGTTTCATCCATACTTGGTATTGCACCGGGCGCGGAGCACGGCATCGTTGCGGCTGTATCCGGTATCCTGATTCTCTTTTTCGGAGCTTCCGCGGTCCTGATCGAGCTGCGCGAAGCGCTGAATCTGATGTGGGATATTCCGGTATCGAACAGGACCGCTTTTGAGGATGTGGTGCAACTTGTGCGTGAACGTCTGTTCGCGTTTGTTGTCGTGCTGGTGATCGGCTTTTTTCTGCTGGTCTCGATGACCGTCGATGTTATCGCGAGTGCTTTGGTGCACACCGTTTCGCGGCTGCCGGTGCAGGCCCTGCACATGGCGGCGGCGGGTGTGTCCTTCGTGGTGATCACGGGGCTTTTTGCGGTTATTTTCCGTTTCATTCCGGATTTGCGGCTGAAATGGACGGATGTGCTTTTGGGGGCGCTGGTCACCTCGCTGCTTTTTACGGTCGGAAGGTTTGTGATCGGGTTATATCTGGCACGTGCGGATTATGACACGTTATACGGGAATGCCGCTTCGACCACGGCGCTTCTGGTGTGGGTTTATTACTCCAGCCAGATATTTTTCTTCGGCGCGGCCTTCACGAAGGTGTTTGCGGACACGTTCGGATCTCAGAGGGGTTGAGAGTTGCGGTACGCGAGTGTTGTCATGGTCTGGTGAAGTCAGGAGTCAGGAGTCGGAAGTCGGAATTGTGGCCGGGCGCCGCGGCCTTCGCGCTTGTGGCCGCGATCTCCGTATTTCTGCAGAGCCCCGGCACACCTCTCAGGGCGCAACCGGCGAATGAGGAAACGGTAGTTATAGATGCGAAAGCGGCGACGGCCGACTTTCCTCATGTGTGGGAACAGATGTTCGGTTCGGGTCGCGCCATTCTGGCGCTCCGCGACAGCTATCGCAACGATCTGAGGACTGTGCAGGCTGTCACCGGGTTTCACTTCATCCGCTTTCACGGGATCTTCGATGACGAGATGGGGGTGTACGACCCGGACCGCGATGGAAAGCCGCGCTACAACTTCAGTTACGTCGATCAGATCTATGACGGGCTGCTGTCGAACGGCGTGCGCCCGTTTGTCGAGATCAGTTTCATGCCGCGGGCGCTGGCGGCCAATCCGATGCCGCACCCGTTTTGGTATCGGCCTTATCCTTCGCCTCCGAAGGATCCGAATCAATGGGCGGATCTGATATCGGCTTTCACGCGACATCTCATCGACCGTTATGGCGCGGAGGAAACGCAGAAGTGGTACTTCGAGGTCTGGAACGAGCCGAATATCGATTTCTGGAACGGGGAACCGAAGAAAGACACTTACTTCGCGTTTTATAAACTTACGGCGAATGCGATTCGGAAGGTTGATCCGCGGTTGAAAGTAGGCGGTCCCGCTACGGCGCAGGCCGCATGGGTAAAGGATTTTATTGAATATTGCCTGAAATCCGGCGCGCCCTTCGATTTCGTTTCGACGCACATTTACGGGAATGAGGATCCGGTGAATGTGTTCGGTTCGGCGGCTCCGGTGCCTCGGAAAGACATGGTGGCGCGCGCGGTGCGGAAGGTTCATGACGAGGTTGCCGCGTCGGCCGCGCCGAAAACTCCGCTTCTGATTACGGAATATAACGCGACCTATTCCACGCAGCCCGAAGTGACCGATAGCGCGTTTATGGGGCCCTGGCTGGCGAATAACATTCGGGAATGCGACGGCTTGACGTCCATGATGTCGTACTGGGCTTTCTCGGATGTTTTTGAGGAGCAGGGGGTGGTTCGGAAGCCCTTTTATGGGGGCTACGGGCTTGTTGCGGAGCGTGGGATACCGAAGCCGGCCTATCGGGCGTTCGAACTGCTGCACGATTTGGGCGATAAGCGGATGGCGAATCAATCGAACAATGTGCTTGTCACCAGGCGGAGCAGCGGCGCGATCGTGCTGGCGCTGTGGAATTACGCCGAACCTGGTGACCGGGGGGAGCAAAAGGTGTTTCGGATCGACCTGAAGGGCAGCGCGGCGAAGAGTTATGAAATCCAGTTGGTCGATCCCGCCCACGGCTCGGCGGTGCGCGCATGGACTGCTATGGGTGAACCGGCTTCACCGACGCAGACGCAGATTTCGGAATTGATCAAGGCATCGCAAATTGCGCCTCCGGCACGCCACGCGATCAGCGATCCGATTCGTCTGGATCCGCAGGGTTTGGCCGTTGTCACGATTCGGTAGCGCCGGCGGAATCGCTATCACGGAAGAGGCAGCCAGCGAAACCTCGCCCTGAGATCGGGACTGAGCCTCCTGTAGGTCATCATTCCAATCCAGGTCCCGAGCGTATTGGTGAATATGTCCGTCGTGCCGGAGTCTCGCGTCGGAAGGTACACCTGCAGGACCTCTATGGTCACGCTGGTCAAGGTTCCCAGAATCACCGTGGCAATCGCCGCCGACCTTACTTTGTGCCCGGACAAGCAGGCGTAAAAGCAGAAGCCGAAAGGTATGAACCCGATAACGTTCTTCACGGCGGCGGACAAGTAACTCCGGGATATGCTGAATTCTTTCCAGAAGGGCTCTAGAAAGATTTGATCCAACACCGTGTACTTCTCCGGAATATACAAATTCACCCCTGATCCGGCGCCGTCATGAACGATCCTTCCGGTACGATCGCTTAACAAATAAAGCGCCAGGTTGCGCTCGTCGGCGCGAGTTTCGGGCCGTCCTTCGTCCGTCCAAGTCTGGTAATGCCGCAGAACCTGTCCTGGCGTAAGTTCTCCCCGGTAAATCGCAAGGCCCCGCAGCTCGCCGG
This sequence comes from Terriglobia bacterium, assembly GCA_963845785.1. Classification (GTDB taxonomy): domain Bacteria; phylum Acidobacteriota; class Terriglobia; order Bryobacterales; family Bryobacteraceae; genus BOG-234. Next base: position 750,725 of record CAWJTK010000001.1, read on the forward strand.
ACCAGCTGTCACTTTGTCCTGGGGAGTCGCCGACCACAATTCGTCCTGTCAGGTCCCTCACGGAAATCTGAAGGTTGCGTGCTGCCTCCGCCTGTGCGCCGTCGACGTAAATCAATGTTCCGTTAATGCCGGAAGTGATTGTCAGAAAGACCGGACCGGACCTTCTGAACGTGTTCTTCAGGTAGACAATTGCGTTTTTTGCGGGATGGGGGTCGTTCTGGATCTCGGCTCGCAGCTCAAGGCCGCCATCAAATTGGCGCAGAGAGAATTGGTGAGGATGTCCAGCCGTGTAAAACGAGAGGAACGTGGCGTTGTCCCAAATCCGGCGCGGTTTCAACCAGACTTCGATACTCCCGGAGGGTTCGCCTCCCTCACTCCCCATGGGGAACACGCCCGAGCTGAAAGCCGTGCTGAACCTGCCGAACCGAAGGCCGGGGCGATTTGCCAGCCAGGAGACATCGTTTCCGGGCGCGTGAAAAGGCCAGAGGCCCAGCGTCAGGACAATACACACGACGGCCAGGCAGACCGCATCCCAAAACAGCCTTTTCATTTCACATTGACCGATTTGCGCAGCAAGTTATCGAATATAGCAGCCGTCGTCTGACCGCAGATATTCGGAACCGACGCTCGACCTGCTCTCCATCTCCTGGCCCCCAAAAGACCAGTCACAACGAATCTGGCGAGTGGAATCAGCAACTTAACATCCGAACCGTAATTTCCTGTGCTCTAATTCTGGTCGAGGAAGAACTGGATCGATCATGATCTCTGAAAGACAGCTTGAAGCAAATCGCCGGAACGCGCAGCGTTCCACGGGTCCCCGGACCGAGGAGGGCAAAAAGGCGTCCGCCGTGAACGCGCGCAGACACAATCTCACCGGCCAGGTGACCGCTATGACCGACGCCGATCGGATCATGCACGACGCCTTCTCCGCCTCAATCGTCGAGAGCCTCGCTCCCGAAGGCGCCATGGAAACCCAACTCGCCCAGCGCATCGCCACGGATAGCTGGCGCCTGAACCGAATCAGCGCCGTCGAAGACAACCTCTTCGCCCTCGGCCACAATGCCAAATCGGACGACACCGAAACTGAAGATCCCGAAATCCACGCCGCCCTGACCGCCGCGAAGGTCTTTAAGGAAGAATCGAAACAGCTCCAGCTCCTGACCCTCTACGAGCAGCGCATCAACCGCAACATCCAGAAGAACCTCGCCCTGCTCCAGGGCCTCCAGGCGGCGCGCCTCGCGAAGCGGGAAGCGGAGATGAAAGAAGCGAAGAAACTCCTCCAGCTCAGTGAAATGAAGGGCTTACGCTACGAACCAGTGAAAGATGGCTTCGTTTTTTCAACCGCCGAAATCCATGCCGCCATCGACAAAGAGCGTCGCCTGAACCGCGCATATCAAACCGACTTCTCGCGTCATAAGCCGCTAAAGCAATACGCAAACGCAGCCTGAGTTCTTTATTCGTGTTTATTCGTGTTCATTCGTGGCCCCAACAAGGGTTGCCAACAGACCGTCTCCGAAAGAGCTCCGGTCAAAAGGTCTTTCTCAACTGAATATTCCCGTCACACGCGGGCGACGGCGGACGCGCGCTCAGGCGAGGGCCTTGCCGTAAAGCACGATCAACCGGCTCCATGCCTTTTCCGCCAGGGGTTCGTTGTAAACCCCGGAATCCGGAGGACACCAGCCATGCGCGGAGCCTGTGTAAACCTCAATCTCAGCCGACAGGTTCGCCTTGGCGAAGGTCTCTTTCAAAGCCACCTTGTCATTCGGCGCCTTCATGTCATCACTGGCCGCGATCGCGATGAGGAACTGTGCGTGGCTCTTCGCCGCCTCCAGGTGCGGGCTGTTCGGCATCGTCGTCACCAGCCCGCCCCCATGAAACGTCGCGACCGCTCCGACGCGATCAGGCGCGGCGGCGGCAGTGCGAAACGCCATCGGGCCGCCCATGCAATAACCCTGCGTTCCCAGCTTCCGATTCTTCGCCACCGCCGATTGCTGGTCCAGCCATGCAGTGAACGCCTTCCCATCCGTCATGTGCGTCTGCTCATTCAGAGTCTTCGCGAGATCCGTCAACTGGGGGATCGGGGTCGCTGCGCCCTGGGCCGCGGTCGGAGCCTTCTTCGTTCTGTAGAAAGGATTCACCACCAGCACCGCATAGCCCGATTCCGCCAGCCGCTTGCCCATCTGCCGGAACGCAGGCCGCAGCCCGAAGATGTCCGGCCACATGAGAACACCGGGGGCCGTGCCGCTCGAGGGATGCACGAAGTAGCAGTCCGCCACGCCGTCGGGCGTCGTTATGTTCACGTCCGATTCGACCACCGCGGCGGCATTCGCAACGCGCGGCAGCATCATGGCCATGCCCGCTCCCAGCATGACGCCGAATTGCTTTCGCGTCACCAGACCGCGAGCCTCGTATTCCTTCCGGTCGTCCTCAAAATGATCCTGATCGCACATATTCGCTCCTTGTCAAACGCGCCGGTCAACCGTACGCGGTACTGCATAGTTTATCTCCACCCAGGCTGCAACAAAACCGCGTTCCTCGCACATTAATCACATGAGGCATTCATTCACGCGTCTGAATATCTTCAGGGTCCTTACCGGCATCGCGCGGTTCGCGGACCGCCTCCTGGCGGCGCGCATCCCCCACCGGGCAGCGGTGGATCTTTGGGAGCCGGATCGAAAACGCACCTGGCGGTGACGCCGAGCCCTACCAGCTCAACAACTGCCGCACCGTATGAGCCTGGCGTTTGCTCACAATGAACTCCTGATTGTTGGCCAGCGTGAGCAGCCAGCGCTGGCTGCTTAAACTGCTCATCTTGCGCACATGGTCGATGTTGACCAGCGCGTTCCTGTGGATCCGGCGGAAGTTGGTGTTGCGCAGTTTATCCTGGATGACCTTCAGCGATTGCGTCGCGAGGTAACGCTTTTTGCCGGTAATGATCCAGACAAGATCCCGATCGGCCTCGAACGCGAACACTTCGTCCGCATTCAACAGCAGGTACTCGTCGCCGCTCTTCGCCACAATCCGCCGCACGGTCTGCCCGGAAGGGGAGTCGGCGATCTCCTTCGCATTCGCCAGCTGCTGGGCCACCTCAGCGGGGCGGCCATAAAGCTTGACGGCCCGGTCCACCGCCTGAGCGAGCCGCTCCTGACCGATCGGCTTCAGCAGGTAGTCGATCGCCCCGGCCTCGAATGCCTGTATCGCGTATTGGTCCCACGCCGTTACGATCACGATCGTCGGGATGTGCTCGCCAAAGTGCAATTTCCGGATAACATCGAAGCCTCCCAGGCCCGGCATCTGCAGATCCAGAAAAACCAGATCGGGCGACAAGTCGCGAATAGCGGCAAGGGCTGAAACGCCATCGGAAGCCTCGCCGATCAAAGCGATTTCCTGAACCTGTTCCAGTTCGTCGCGCAGAACCTGCCTCGCGATCGGTTCATCGTCGACAATCAGCGTTCTCAGAACCACCGGCATTGCTAAAAGCGTGGCATGCGGCCAGCTGCGGTGCGCACAACTGATCGTTGAACGGCCTGATCGTTGCGCCGGACGAACTCAAAACGCCAGTGAGCGGGCTTCGCGCGCGCAAGGCAGCGAAAAGCGGACCACCGTCACGTCATCCGCGCTCGAGATATCGAGGCTGCTCTCATCGCCGTAGCAAAGCGCCAGCCGCCGGCGCACGTTCGCTAACCCGACGCCTTCGCGTCCCGCTGGGTGAACTGGTTCACAAAAGGTGCCCGAGTTGGAAATCTCGACCCGGATCGCGCCTTCGTGCTTGCGGATCGATAGCCGCACAAAACCGGTGTCGCGACGCGGCGCGACACCGTGCTTGACGGCGTTCTCAACCAGCGGCTGAATCGAGAGCACCGGCACCTCCACCGGCAAAGCCTCGTCGTCGACGTCGATCTCCGTCAGCAGCCTCGAGCCAAGCCGTAACTGCTCAATCTCGAGATAAGCCCGCACAATATCAAGTTCTTCGCGGATTCGAATCAGGCCCCGGTTCTCGCCAAACGAGTAGCGAAACAAGCCGGCCAGATTGAGGACCAGCCGCCGGGCCGAGGCATTCTCACGGGCGATCGTGCCATAGAGGGTGTTCAGCGTATTGAACAGAAAATGGGGATTGATCTGAGCCTGCAGCGCCCGCATTTCCGCGTGTGACACCAGGGCCTGCATCTCCTGATTCCGCATTCGCTCCACCTGCTCGCACACGATCGCCGTGAGGCGTTCGAGCACTTCAATGTCCTCGCTTAGATAACGCCGGCCGCCGGCTCTGGGGCCGAACGCGAGCAAATAAGCGTCTCCGCGCGAGAAACGCAGAGGGGCCAGCGCGCGGACCGACGGCTCTGGTTCCGGCACGCCGGCCGCGGGCTCGGCGATAATTTCCACTCCGCGCGCGGAAAGGAACTCCCCGATCGCTTTGGCGGCGCTCGCAATGTATTCGGCCTCGCTGCGCCCAGTCGCTGCAATCTCGCGCAGCTTCGAAACGGCCAGATCCGAATTCGCGCGAAGGAACACGACCCGTGTCAGGAAACGTTGCCCGCGGTTGCGCAAATAAGCGAACAGACTCAGAATCAGGCAAGCGCCCGCAAAGATCAGCCCGGCATAAAACGGATCCCTCTGCGCGTGCGCGAAAAGGGCAAACTTTACCTCGGCCTCAAAGGCGGCCCAGACCGCCAGCGCGGCAAAACAGCCGCTCACCAGAAACCGGATAAAGGCGTCCAGCAGCAGAAACCGGTAATCCTGCAATAAGACGAAGAGCGCGAGCGGAATACCCGCATGGTGCAACGCCGCTTCTCCGGACCACGGCTTGATGTCGTGCGCCGATTCGAAGTGCACGAAGGAAATCGCAAAAAGAAACAGCACCATCGCGCCCAGCAGGCGAGGCCCGGCGCCGTCCTTCGACCCGCGAAACGCCTCCTGCGCCACGCAAATCGTGGTCAGCAGGCCGAAGCCGACCGTGATCAGAAGAATCGCAGCGTAGTGAAATCGGGGAGCGGATGTGACAAGGTCGCCGATGTGGAGGCCGATGGCTACGGCGCTGACGGCATAGCCCGCAACCCATAGCGCCGTATGCCGCGATCGAAGTGAAATATGCAGCAACACCGCCGGCAGCAGGCTAAGAACCGAGAAGCTTGCCGCCACAATCACGTCGGCGATCGGATCCCCCTGGGGGCTGGTGGCCATACCGATCAATGAACCGAGGTTCCACAGAAGGGCCAGCCCGGCGGCAAGACTCGGCAAAGCGCTTCTTTCGCCGGTGGCGCGGCGCCAGTCGAGAAGCAGGAGGTATAAAAGGATGCCGAAGATAATCACCCCGGCGCAGTGGCCTATCGTGTTGACCAGGACCGGAGCGTGGATACTGATTCGGTCGGGCATGCCCTCCTTCTACTTTAGATGCCTTCGCCCGATTACCCTGAATAGATGGCGCGAATCCTGCTGATCGCTGCGACCACCGGTTATCAGACGCGCTCCTTTGCCGAAGCGGCGCGAAGGCTCGGGATCGAAGTGACTCTGGCGACCGATCGCTGCCACGTACTGGAAGATCCCTGGCGTGACCACGCCGTTCCCATCCGCTTCGAAGAACCCGAGGCCGCCGCCGAGACGCTCGGCGCGACTGCTGCGGACGGCATCGTCGCGGTGGCGGACCGGCCGACGCTGGTTGCGGCGCTGGCGGCCGAGAAACTGGGCCTGCCGTTTCATCCGCCGCAAGCGGTCGCGGCCTGCCGCGACAAGCACCGCATGCGCGAGCTCTTCGCGGCAGCGGGCCTGCCGGTTCCGCGAAACGTCCGGGTTCCACTGGATGCCGATCCGCTGGATATTGGCTTTCCCTGCGTATTGAAACCCCTCGGCCTCTCCGCGAGTCGGGGTGTGATCCGCGCCGACAACCCCGCGGAATTCGCCGCCGCTTTCACGCGCATTCGCCGCATTCTCGAACAACCCGAGATTCTTCGCTTTCACGACGAGGTCAACTCGGCAATCCAAATCGAGGAGTACATCGAAGGCCGCGAGTTCGCGCTTGAAGGATTGATGACGAACGGCGAACTGGAAGTGCTCGCGATCTTCGATAAACCCGATCCGCTCGAAGGTCCATTCTTCGAAGAGACGATCTATGTGACTCCTTCGCGCCAGCCCGACGAAACTCAGCAGGCAATCATCCAGACCGCGAAACGGGCCGTTCGCGCGTTGGGCCTCCACCATGGTCCGATCCACGCCGAGATGCGAGTCAATGCAGCAGGAGTCTACATGCTTGAAGTCGCGGCGCGCCCCATTGGCGGCCTCTGCGCGCGTGCCCTGCGTTTCGAAGGCGGCCTCACGCTCGAAGAGCTCGTGATCCTGCACGCGGTCGGGAAAGTTCCGAAAGCGCGTAACCTCTCGCCGGCAAGTCTCGGCGTCATGATGGTCCCCGTGCCGCGCGCCGGGATTTACGAATCGGTCTCCGGCGTCGATCAGGCCCGGGCGACGCCCGGTATTGACGACGTGATCATCACCGCAAAGCGCGGGCAAAAGCTGGTCCCGTTACCCGAAGGCGCGAGCTACACCGGCTTCATCTTCGCCAGTGGCCTCTGCCCGGCGGCGGTGGAAGAATCCCTGCGCCTGGCGCACTCTTGTCTCGATTTTGAAATTCTCTCCGCTCTCGATATCATTTCCGGCAAAGCACCTGATATGCTTTGAGAACTTGAGCGGCCGGTACCCCCGGTCTCTCGCTTTTTCTTAAACGGGATATGACCCAAACGCATCGGCGCGCCCTACCCAGAATCTGTATTGCCCTCGGTCTTCCGGACGTTCCCCGGCTCCTTGAACAGGCGCGTCGGGAAGCCGAAGCGGGAGAGAACTTCCTCGAATTCCGTCTCGATTACCTGCGCGACCCGATACAAGGCGTTCAGGCCATCGAGCAGTTTCTGGAATGCTACCCGAACTGCACGATCCTCGCGACGTGCCGCCGCCATCAGAACCATGGCAAGTTCAACGGCAGTATCGAGGAGCAGTTGCGCGTCCTCGATCTCGCCATCCAGCGCGGCGCGCGCGCCATCGACGTCGAGATCGAAAGCGCCGAGGTTGCGCCCGAGCGCTGCGCCCAGTTGCGCACCAGCGCGCAGCTTATCGTCTCCTGGCATCACTTCGAAACCACGCCGCCGCTCGAACCGATTCTCAAGAGGATGCAGAAGGTCCCGGCGGACGTCTACAAGCTGGTCAGCACGGCGCGCAAACCGACCGACACCGGCCGCATTCTCGCCGCGAGCCGCCTGAGCCCAAAGATTCCGCTCGTCACGCTGGCCATGGGCGAACTCGGCTTTCCCTCCCGCGTTCTTTCGACGGGGCTCGGCGCTGTCTATACTTATGCGGCGCCCGCGCACGTGCAGGGCACCGCGGCCGGCCAGGTGAATGCGCGGCAGTTGCGGTCGCTCTACCGCATCGATAAGCTGACGAAATCCGCGAAGGTCTTCGGGGTTATTGCCGACCCCGTCCGCCAATCGGTCTCGCCGCATGTCCATAACCGGGCGTTTCAGTCCCGCCGGATCGACGCGGTCTATGTTCCGCTGCTGGTCAGCGCCAATCAGCTTCGCGATTTCTTCCAGTTCGCGACCGACCTTCCGCTCAGCGGCTTCAGCGTCACGATACCCCACAAACGCCGCATCATGCGCTATCTCGACCAGGTCGATCCTCTGGCCAAACGCATCGGCGCAGTAAATACGGTCTGGCGGAAAGCCGGCAAATGGCGCGGCGCGAATACCGACGCCGAAGCGATCTCGGGACCGCTTTCCAAGCTGATCAAGCTGCCCAAATCGACGGCGCTGATTATCGGAAACGGCGGTGCGGCGCGCAGTGCGGCCTGCGCGCTGGCGGACGCCGGCGTCAAGGTTGCGATCACCGGGCGCAACGCCGATCGCGTCCGTGCGCTGGCCCGCCTGGTCGCGGGCGAGCCGATGTCCCACGAGCAGACGCTGGCGCGGCACTTCGACGTGATCATCCATGCCACGCCGGTCGGAATGTGGCCGAACGTGAACGATTGCTATTTTGGGAACGGGATTCCGGGCGAGATCGTTTTCGACCTTGTTTATAACCCCCTGGAGACGACGCTGATCCGCCGCGCCCGTGAACAGGGCAAGCAGGTGGTGCCGGGATTAAAGATGTTCATCGAACAGGCCGTGCGGCAGTTTGAGATCTGGACGGGTGAGACGGCGCCCCGCTCCGCCATGGAAGCTGCCGCGCTTGATGCGCTGGAAACGAAGTATTCTGAACAAAGGGCATGAAAAAGGTCACCCGACGCCAACTGATGGGGGCGGCTGCGGCCTCCGCGTTGGCTGCCAAAGTGGTCGCGCAGGCGCCTGCATCAAACCAGGCCCCGGATTTCGCTCAGGCGGCGCAGGAGTCGCACCGCAAGAATTCCATGATCCTGGCCAGCTTCCCGATTCCGATGTCCGTTGAACCCGCATTTCAGTTCAAGGCATGACGGACGATATCTTTTTCGCGACGATTCCCGACCTTAACGCCCGGTTAAAGAAACGCGAGTTCTCCGCCGTCGAGCTGACGAAGGCCTTCGCCGACCGTCTCGAAAAACTCGGCCCGCGCTACAACGCCCTCGCTCTGCCGCTCACGAAATCCGCGGTGAAACGGGCCAAAGACATTGACGACGAAATGAAGCGGGAGCGCTACCGGACACCGCTGCAAGGCATTCCCTTCGGCGCCAAGGATCTGCTTTCGGTAGCCGGACAAGTCACCACGTGGGGCGCGAAGCCTTATGCCACGCAGGTTTTCACGGAGACCGCGGACGGTGCTGGAGAAGCTCGACAAGACCGGAGCGCTTCTCATCGGAAAGCTCGCCATGGTGGAACTGGCCGGCGGAGGCGGTTACCGTACCGCGGCTGCTTCGCTGTTCGGGCCGGGATTGAATCCCTGGGACATCACCCGGTGGTCGGGCGGTTCGTCAAGCGGTTCGGGAAGCGCGGTGTCGGCTGGGCTTGTCCCATTTGCGCTGGGTTCGGAGACATCGGGATCCATCCTTACGCCTTCTGCTTATTGCGGCGTCACCGGTTTGCGGCCGACTTACGGCCTGGTCAGCCGCCGCGGCGCCATGGCGCTTTCCTGGACGATGGACAAGATCGGGCCGATGTGCCGCAGCGCCGAAGACTGCGGTCTGGTGCTTCAGACAATCGCGGGCGGCGATTCGAAGGACCCCGGCTCCGCAGGAAAAAGCTTCTACTACACGCCGCAATACGCCCGGAAGCACACCGACCTGAAGATTGGTTTCGCGACCGACGATATGGGGTGGGCCGATCCCGCGGCGCGCCCGGCGTTCCAGGCCGCGATGCAGGTGATCCGCGAGATCGGCGCACAAATGGTCGAAGTGAAGCTGCCGGACTTTCCGTATGGCCCGCTCGCCGACGTGGTCATTGGCGCGGAAGAAGCCTCAGTCTTCGAGACACTGATTCTGACCGGCCAGGTGGACCAGCTCGCCGATCCGAGCCAGGCCGCGAATCTGAAGGCGAACCTTGCCATCCCCGCGACGGAGTACCTGAAAGCGATGCGCATTCGAACTCTGCTGAAGCAGGAGTTCCGACAGCTGTTCGCGCAGGTCGATGTGCTTGTCGCGCCTTCTCGCTACGACTTCGCGCCGAAAATCACGGAGGCGCTCGATGGTCCGGACCCGGTGCCGTCGCCCGTTCCAGCAACGCCGGGCATGAAGGATCTGATCCAGGCCGGAAATCTTGCCGCAATACCGGCGCTCTCTCTGCCGTGCGGATTCGCCAACGGGATGCCGGTGGCGCTGCAACTTGCGGGACCCGCTTTCACGGAAAACACGCTGATCGCGGTGGGAAAAGAGTTTCAGAGTCGAACCGACTGGCATAAGCGGCGTCCGCCGGTAGTATCCTGACGTTATATGGGTTGCGGCTCCGGAATGAATCTCAATCAGGTCGACGCGATCCCCGAGGGAGCGCACAAGGTTTTCTGCGTGAAGTTCCAGCGGGAGATGGAAGGGCTGGACGAAATTCCGTTCGAAGGGCATCCGCTCGGCCAGCGCATCTATGACAGCGTGTCGAAGGAAGCCTGGAAGATGTGGGTCGAGCATATGAAGATGCTCATGAACGAATACCGGCTGAACCTCGGCACTCAGGAATCGCAGGAGTTCCTGATCGGGCAGATGGAGCAGTATTTCTTCGGCGAAGGCGCGGCGCTGCCGCCGGATTACGTCGCTCCGCAAGCTAAGTAATGCGGGCCAGATAATTATTTGCGAGCCGTTCGGGTGGCCTTCTGGGGAGCCTGCTTGCCGTTTTGATAGCCCGCGGCAAAATCGATCACGCACATCGTTCGCAGAACAGAGTGCGGGCCGCAGGCGATTCCGACATAGTGCCAGCGCGGGTCGAGCACGCTTTTTCGATGGCCCCGATTGGCCACGCCATCGTCGACCAGCAGGTCGAGAATCACTTCGGCGGCGTCGCGGGCTCCATAGTCGATGACCTCGCTGACGGCTCCCGACGTTGTTCCGTATCGCGCGATTCGCTTCGTAAAGCTGCTGCCGTCGGTGCCGGTATGACTGGTGATTCCGATTCCGCCGGTATCCACCACGTGATCCGCGGCGGCATGGCAAAGCCCGTCGGAAAGCACAACCGGGCTGAGCGCGACGCGCATGGAGCGGATCTGTTCAACGGCCTCATCCAGCGCAGCCACGCCTTCGCTGGTGAGCAGGTCGGGCTCGCCCGGAATCTTCAGAAGGTTGCCGACGAAGTATTTGCGGCGCTCCTCGAGGATCGTGACATAGCTGGAGGGATTGGCACGGAACTGATTGAACGCGTCGAGCACCGAAGGCGCGGGAGGCGGTATGAATTGTGCCATGAAAATGATCGGAAGAATCAGCCCGGGCCCCATGTCTTATAAGCCTATATCGATTCGGGCGACTTGAACATTACACTGGTGATTTGAGTGGTGTAAATATTGCCGTGCTGGCCGAGAAGCCCTCGGTGGCGCGCGACATTGCCAGGGTTCTCGGCGCGGCGGCGCGAGGTGAAGGATATCTGCATGGCAACGGTTATGTTGTCACATGGGCTATCGGGCATCTGGCAGCGCTTGCTCAGCCGCATGAGATCCGGCCGGAATGGAAGGCGTGGAGGCGGGATCTGCTGCCGATGCTGCCCGAGTCGTGGCCCCTGGTCGTTTACGAGAAGACCAAAGACCAGTTCGAGACGGTGCGGAAGATCCTGCTTTCTCCCCGCATCGGTTCCGTGATCTGCGCGACGGATGCCGGTCGCGAAGGCGAGCTGATCTTCCGCTACATCTACGAGGCCGCGGGATGCTCGAAGCCCGTCAGCCGGTTGTGGATTTCGTCGCTTACGCCGGAGGCGATCCGGAGGGGCTTCGAGACGGTGAAGCCGGCGCGGGATTACGATCCGCTCGCGGATGCGGCGCGCGGGCGCAGCCGGGCCGACTGGCTGGTCGGATTGAATCTCTCGCGCGCGTATACGATCGCTTACGGGGATGAATTGAGCGTGGGCCGCGTGCAGACGCCGACGCTCGCCATGGTGGTGGAGCGGGAACTGGCGATCCGGAATTTCGTCCCGGAAGATTACATCGAGGTGGTCGCGGAGTTTCGGCCTTCAGGAAAGGCGGAAGCGGAGTCGTATCGCGGGACATGGGTCCGGGATCTGGAAGACATCCAGAAATCGGCGCGGCTTCCGCCGGACGGGGTCGAGGCCGCGCTGATTGTGGCGCGGGCGCGTTCGGGTAGGGCGGCGATCGAATCGGTGAAGCTGGAGACTCAGCGGATGGGGCCGCCGGCGCTTTACGATCTCACGGAACTGCAGCGGCACGCGAACCGGTTGTTCGGGTTCAGCGCGCAGAAGACGCTGGATCTTGCGCAGGCGCTTTATGAACGGCACAAGCTGATCAGCTATCCGCGGACGGACAGCAGGCATCTTTCGCAGGATGTGGCTTCGACGCTGCCCGCGATCGTGCGCGCGATTGCAGGGCCTTATCGGGAACTGCTTGCTCCGGGGACCGGCGAGAAGCCTCTGGGACGGCGGTTTGTGGACGATGCCAAGGTCAGCGATCACCATGCGATTATCCCGACGGTTACTTCCCCGGAGGGAGCGGACTTAAGCGCCGACGAGCGCCGGATTTACGATCTGATTTGCCGACGGCTGTTGAGCGCCTGGCACGCGGATCATGTGTGGTCGGTGACGACGGTGATCACGGCGATTGTGAATGGCGAGGTGACCGACCGATATCACTCTTCGGGGAAGATGATCCAGCAGCTCGGGTGGAAGGTGCTCGATGTGCAGCCTTCTCGGCGACAGGCGGAAGAAGATCAGGCTCTTCCGGCCGGGCTGGAGCGTGGACAGGCTCAGGATGTTCTGAACGCCGAGAGCGTTAGGAAGAAGACTCGCGCGCCGAAGCGGCTTACCGAAGCCACGTTGCTGACCGCCATGGAGACGGCGGGCAAGACGCTCGATGAGAAGGAACTGTCCGATGCCATGAAGGACAGCGGTCTGGGCACCCCGGCTACTCGGGCTTCCATTATTGAGGTGTTGCTGAAGCGCGAGTATATTTCGCGCAGCGGGAAGAACCTGGAGGCTACGGAGAAGGGGATCCGGTTGATTGAGGTGGTGCATCCGGAGGTCAAGAGCCCGGCGATGACCGGGCAGTGGGAAGCGCATTTGAAGCGGATTGAGCGCGGGACGGCTCCGCTTGCTCCGTTTATTTCGGGCATTGAGGAATATGTACGGGATGTGATCGGTAAGGTCGGGATGATTCCGGCTTCCGCGCCGGGCGGAAGCCCGGCGGCAGGGCCGAAGCCCTGGCCCCACATAACTGCTGGTGAGCGGGGAGGCTTTGGATGCTCTCTTGCATCGGGCGTTTGGGTTTTCTTCTTTTCGCGCGAATCAGGAAGAGGTCTGCCGCACCGTCATCGACGGCCGCGACGTTCTGCTCGTGATGCCCACGGGCGCGGGGAAATCGCTCTGCTATCAGTTGCCGGGGCTCGCGCGCGGCGGGACTACGCTCGTGATCAGTCCGCTCATCGCTCTGATGGAGGATCAGTTCGCGAAGCTGCGGGAGCGCGGCTTTGCGGTGGAGTGTATCCATTCGGGACGCGATCGCGGCGCCTCGCGGCAGGTCTGCCTCGATTACCTCGCCGGCAAGCTGCAGTTCCTCTTTATCGCGCCCGAGCGCTTGCGCGTGAACGGCTTCGCGGAGATGCTGGCGAAGCGGAAACCGGCTCTGGTGGCGATCGACGAAGCGCATTGCATTTCGCAGTGGGGGCACGATTTCCGTCCGGATTACCGGCTGCTCGGCGGCTATCTGCCCCTGCTTCGCCCCGCGCCGGTGGTGGCCCTCACGGCTACAGCGACGCCGATCGTTCAACAGGACATCCGCAATCAGCTTGGCCTTGCGGACCCGGCCAGCTTTATCCATGGATTTCGACGTTCCAACATCGCGATCGAAGTGGTGGAAACCAGCCCTTCACAGCGTCCCGATCTGGCGCGGGATTTGCTGGCGGATCCGGATCATCGGCCCGCGATTGTCTACACGCCGAGCCGCAAACAAGCCGAGAGCGTGGCCGCCCTGCTGGCACAGGATTTCCCGACGGCGGCCTATCATGCGGGACTTGATTCGGAGCGCCGGCGGCGCGTGCAGGATGCGTTTCTTGCCGGAAAGCTTGAGGTGATCGTGGCGACGATCGCTTTCGGCATGGGCATCGACAAGCCGAACATCCGGTCTGTGATTCATACGGCGCTTCCGGGCAGCATCGAAGCGTATTACCAGGAGGTGGGGCGCGCCGGCCGCGATGGAGAGATGAGCCGCGCCATCCTGATGCATTCGTATGCGGACCGGTACACCCACGATTTCTTCTTCGAGCGCGACTATCCGGATGTCCGGCTGCTCGACAAGATCTATGAACGGCTGCGTCCCGAGCCGCAGGATCGGGAGTACCTGGAACATCAGAGCCGGGTTCCCGCCGATGTTTTCGAGAAGGCGCTGGAAAAGCTGTGGGCGCACGGCGGCGCGATTGTGGATTCTTCCGATCAGGTGACCCGGCCGAACGGCGCGGGCGCCGCTGCATGGCGCGATTCGTATATCGCGCAGGGGGAACAGAAGCGAAAGCAGATCGAAGGGATGATCCGGTACGCGCAAAGCAATGAGTGCCGGATGGCGAGTCTGGTCCGGCACTTCGGCGATGTGGCGGACGGGCAGAAGCCTTGCGGGATCTGCGATTTTTGCGCTCCGGACGAGTGTGTGGCGCAGCGATTCCGCCCGGCGACCGAACGGGAAGAGAATCTGGCGCGGGATGTTCTCGATTCGTTGACGCAGAACGGCCGGTCGGTGGGGCAACTGCATGCGGAGGTTTGCGGAACCCGGGGGCTGAGCCGGGATGAGTTCGAGGAACTGCTGGGCGCGATGGCCCGCGTCAATCTGGTGCGGTTGACGGATGCGGTGTTCGAGAAGGACGGAAAGCAGATCCCGTTCCGCAAGGCCCATCTCACGCGCGATGCGGAGTATATCGACGAGGACACGCCGCTCGGTCTCACGATTCGGGATACGGTTCCTGTGTCTGAGCCGAGAGTGCGAAAGCGGCAGCGAAAGGCAAAGGCGAAGAGGGCTGTTTCGAAGCCGGCGGTTACGAAAGAGCAGGCGCCTGCTCAGAGGCCCGCGCTTGAGGCCATGCTGCGGAACTGGCGGACCGGTCAGGCGAAGCGGCTGGGCGTGCCGGCATTCCGCATTATGTCGGATAAAGTGCTTCTGGGGATTGTACAAACGAAGCCGAAATCCGCGGCGGAATTGCTGAAGATACCGGGGATCGGGATTGCCTCAGTCGAAAAGTATGGCGCGCAGATTTACAAGATTTTGAATGACGCCCGGGTCTGAGAAATCAGCGCGCGAACACCACGAAATAGTGAAGCCCTTTCCCCAGCAACTGATTGAACACCGGGGGATAGACGTCGATTGACGTCCGCTCTTCAATGGTATTTGATGCAACCCTTCCGACCACCTTATGCCACTCGTCGAGGTTGTGGTATTGGTACAGGCAGGGTACGCCGTAACCCGCATTCGCAGCCCAGTCGAGCAGGCTGATCCTCTTTTGGGCGAGGAAACCTTCGCGAAGGTGATCCTTAATGATCACGAGGCGCTTCGAGACCCTTGTGGCTTCGCGGAGAAGCCTTTCCTGATCGTGGTCATGGTGGAGCACATCCGCCAGAATGACCGCATCAAAGGTCTTGTCGGGGAAGGGCATCTTTTTCCCTTCATACTCGGTAATCGGGATCAGTTCACCACCCCGGCGGACGCTCTCGATACCCTCGACGCGGAGACCCGGAACGTTCTCCATCAAGGCGGCGCCCAGATGGCCGAAACCGCAGCCGATATCGAGAACCCGATCGCCCGATCGGAGATGGGGGGAGATGATGTTTACGAGCCGCTTCTGGCGCGTTTCGTAGATCGGTTTGTGAACAGTTCTGAGAAGGTAGCCAAGCATAAGAAAATCGGTGGATCGTTAACGACTTCAATATCACTGAAAGAAGTTCTTACGGCGATTCACCAGTACGTTGCCGGTGATGCCGACAGTCTTTACTGCACCGAGATATTCTTCGGCCTTTCACGGCCCAGCGTTTGATTCATTTTAACCCTTTCTTATACCGCAGCCCCACCCCCACGGGACTTTTTCTTTGAATTGCTCCGCCGATCAGCAGCGCGAGGGCCGCCGCCACGCAAGCGAAGTCATGCGCGATCAAGGCGATAACAATGTGGTCGCACAGATCCTGTCCGGTACCGGGACCACGAAGAAATGAAAGAAATATTACGTTTCGAACGGCGCTGAGTCAGCGTAATTCTCCGGCACACCGGAAACCGATATCGTTATATCGCTCCGACGGGCCGTATCTGACCCGTACCGAGACACGGGCAAGCGCCGGGCTGTAGCTCCACGAACCACCGCGTAACACGCGATATTGCCGCGCGTCCGCCGGCCCCTTGGGATCCGCCGCCGGGGAACTCTTGTAGTAGTCGGCGTCATACCAGTCCGCCGTCCACTCCAAAGCGTTGCCCAGCATATCGCGCAGGTTCCATGCGTTTTCCTTCAAAGAGCCCACCGGGTGCGCGCCGTTTCCGTTAGCGTACAAACGCTGTCCGTATTTGTTGTTGTCCTGGCCCGTTCTGGCCCAGATCGAGGCACTATTGATCGGCTTGCCGGAGTTGTCCCCGTACCAGGCAACGGTTTTCAATTCTCCGTATCTGCTTGCATGAGTCCCCGCACGAGCGGCGTATTCCCATTCGGCCTCGGTGGGCAGCCGCAATCTTTCACCGTCTCCGCCCGACCAACTGCAATACGCCTGAGCTTCGTCCCACGTCACCGCCGTGGCCGGCAGGCGCGGATCGCCGGCCGCTGTGTTCAGCTTCCGCCCGTTACTGTCAATCGTCCCCAGAGGAGCTACGGTTTTGTTCAAGCTCTTGCCGGCGTCGCGATATCTTTCATAGGCCTCAACGGTCACTTCCGTTTCGCCCATCCAGAACCCCCTGCTTATCTTTACGTCGTGGGAGGGAAGCTCATTGGTTTTATCGCACTGCGTATCGACGGGTTGCTCGGAACAGCCCATTCGGAAACTCCCGGGCGGAATCCACCTGTACGCCAGCCCGTCCACACTGTTGATTCGCCGTTCGCCGGGCGCATGCAAGTCCGCTTGCCCAGCCACATCCGGACGACGCGGTATGAGCGCGCCCGTTGTGGCATCCGGCTGCCGCGAACTGGCCGCCGCGAGTTGCACCGGGATTCGCAAATCGAGGCGCAAAATATTTAAGGCGTGATCGATGCGCAAGACCTCAGCCGTCGACCCATCGGTATTATCAACCAGGCCGATGATGCCTCCCTGTTGATCGATAAGCGCTCCTCCGGAATGCCCGTGCTGAATATAGACAGATTGAACCTCCAGCCAGTTCGAGCGCACGTCGCTGACCGGGCCGGGCGCATAGGTAACTCCCCAGTCCCTTCCAGGGTGGCCAATCGCGTAGGCCGGTAAACCGTTTTTCACCTGCTCCATATTGCCCAGCCGGGCGAAGTTGAAAGGGAAAGCCGTGGTTTTTGTGCGAATCACTGCCAGAATTCTGTCGCGGTCGGCAGTCACGTACTCGGCGGGAATGCTGGTGAGCGGATCGTTATGAAAGCGGACCCTCATATCCACGGCGGTGCGATCGGACTGTCGCACCACATGAAATACCGTCGCGATGTATGTGTAGCCGTTGTTGACGCCAACCACAACGCCGGCTCCCTGGATCGGTTGATCGAACCTGCCATCGATCATCACCACCAGATTCTCGGCGGCCTGCAAGCCGGGATCGTTGTCGGCGATGATCTGCGCTGGCGCGGATGCGCACGATATCACGCAAAGAGCTGCGAGGATCCTGCCGGCGGATTTTATGAACTGAGTCGCCACGGGTTGGCCCACTACATGTTAGAACGAATACGAACGCTATATATGCAGAACCTTACGACGTGAACTTCAACCATCGCAGCACCGACATCAGCACGGCGAAAACGGACAAGGCGCTGCCCCACCATAACCAGAGTTCGTTGCGGGCTCCAATCCACTCGAGCCAGGTGGGCATCAGACTCCGCTGGTTGGGAGACTGGCCCGTCCTCATGCCCTCGACTGTTGCAAAGGCTTTCAGGTTAAGACCATCGGGCGTCGGAGTGATTTCGCGGAACGTCCCTTTAAAGCCGCTGAAGGTGAGCGCCTCGGATGGTCGCAGTACGACTGGCTTTCCATTCAAGGCATTCAGATAAAGCGTTCCCGAGAGCACCGAGGATATCTGCCGGTTCTCCGGCACATCCGCGAAGGAAACCTCTTCCGAGACCAGGGCCAGTTTGCCGGTGGCGATTTCACGCGCAAACCGAAGGGGATGGCCCTCCAGCGGAGTAAGGTTTAACGCCGTCTGGGGGCCCAGCCGAAGCGTGGTCGTGAGGATTTCTTTCGATTCGAGGAGACGCCTGACGCCGCCGCACCGGGTTTCCACCGTGGCGCGGCCACCGAGCGAAACAGTTGCAGGAAAGTCGGCCAGGGCGCCGGGTCCGGCCTTCGGATCGGCCAGCGTCAGTTCTATCGATTTTTCCGAACGCTCGAGACGGACCCGCCAACCCTTTGGAATTTCCAGCAACTGCAGGTTAATGGCGTCGTCCTGACCCGGTTTCGCGCCGAGCCTGATGTTTGCCGAACAGTCGGCGCCTTTCGCGGAAAGATCGTCGATGCCTTCGAGGCCAGTGGCGCTGAGAGCCTCGAGCAGCGAACCATCGAAGAGCGGCTGTCTTTGCTCCAGCGTGGCGCTGAACGCGCCGACGTTTGCATCGAGGTCAATCTGAGTTCTGCGTTGCTCCGTTTTGATCAGCAGAGTGACGATAGCCAGGGGAAGGAGAAAGGCGCAGGCTGGAACCCACCATTGATGCCACGACCGGTCGCCCGCGGCAAGCTTTTCCAGACGTTCGAGCGCTCCAAGGTCGTCACTCGATACCTGGCCCGACGCGGCCGTCTGACGGACGAGTCTGGCGCGTTCCCGGCGAGCAAGCTGACTCAGGTCGGACATTCGCTGTCGCTACTTGCCGGCGTTGTAGATAAAAAACTCCGGCGCGGATACGCTCCCGATCTCGCTCCTGCCGTTCACATTGATCCGGTACAGCCCCTCGTGCGGCAACGGCGGCACTTCGATCTCGATCCTCTCGTTCCTGAGATACGAACCCTTTCCCACAGGCGTCTGGCGGCGGAGAGGTTTCTCGCCGGGCCTGGTGCTCGCAATCGTAACGTAGGCTTCACTCACTGCGACCGGGGGGAGCATGATCAGTTTCATCGAACCGCTGACACGGGGCGCCGGAGTACGGACCGGCAGGTAGACGCGCTGCGACCGGCCGTCGATTGAGGCGGAGGTCCAGGCCACGATTCCTACGTTGACCGACCTCCCGTACCGGGCGATTACCTCGGTATTCCAGGCCCAGGAAATCGAGCTGCCGCGCTGGATTACGTCCAGGCGATAAAAAGGCCGCGGCTGGAGCAGAAACGCCTGGATATGAACGTCAGCCGTTTCCTTGTACCTGCACAGAACTCGCAACGGCTGACCGGTCCAGGCTTCCGGCGTGACGGAGCCCGCCGTCAGGGACGCGACGAGGAGATTGCCGGTGAGAGAGACCTGTTCCGCGTAAAGACCCTCGCAGCGGCCGCCCCGATCCATATAGCGATCAACGTCCTGCGGATTGGTCTGCCGGATCAGGTCGGCGTCGCAGAAGGTCCTGGGCGTCTGACCCATGGCCGTCACGGCGAACAGTGCTAACCAGAGTCGGGTCACAGTCTCTACTCCCTGACTAGTGGATTTCGAGTACAGAATGTTACATGAACCGACGACAAAGCACAATGAGCCCGCGCTGAAGCCCGTTTCACAAAATCCGTGCGCAAAGGGTTAAGGGCTTCCCATAACACGGCCGAAGATGTCGTCGAGCGCTTCTTCCGGCGACATGCAGAGCCCGCTGTGAACCGGGGACACCTGGATCATCGTGCTTCGCGGCGAGACGAGCCAGTGGAATCTTTCTCTGGCGGACAGCTTTGCGATGGGGCCGGCATCCGGGTCGCCCTTGCAGACGCTGGCTATCGCGTCCAGATGTTCGCGGACGACATTCAGGTCGATTCCGGGCCACAAGGCTTTCAGTCTTGCGTCCTTGATGAGCATCCTGCACAGCAGTTGCTTTCGGGCGAGACAGAATACGACTACACCTGTGTTGATGAACTCTTCGAGTTCCACCCGGGGGACGACGCGGATCGTCGCGTACTCGAATGAGAGGCTCTCAGGCATCTTGAAAGAATTTCGGGGCCGCGTTCAGGCGGCGTGTGAAGTAGCTCAGGTAACCTTGCCGTTTCTCCTCGGGGTCGTCGAGCCAGCCATCGGGCACATCGGCGAGTATGCGGGCGAGGACGTCGCGTGTCAGCAGCGACTTCAGGCTGCCGGCGACCTCATCTATGCGGGTGGCCTGAGAGAGCAACACGTGGTTCCGGATCGCAGGGAAGGGGCGCTCGGCTTTCCGGTCGAGGTCCTGCCAGTCGTGATGGAAGTAGAGGCTCGCGCCGTGATCGATGAAGTACAGCGTCTTGTGCCACCACAGGAGATTGGGATTTCTGGCCGTTCGGTCCACATTGGTCACGAAGGCATCGAACCAGACTGCCTTTGACGCGATCACCGGATCTACGGGAAGGCGCGCCGCGGGATCGAACATTACGGACCCGGGTAAGTAGTCGAGCGCCAGATTCAGCCCCTCGCTTGCGAGGATTAAGTCGCGGATCTCCTGATCCGGCTCGTTTCGCCCGAGCACGGGGTCGACTTCCATGAGCACGATTTCCGGGACCATTAAACCGAGGGCGCGTCCGATCTCGCCGGCAATTAATTCCGCGACAAGGGCCAGCGGACCCTGACCGGCGCCGCGAAATTTGAGAACGTACAGCCCGCAATCGTCTGCTTCGACAATTGCCGGTAAAGAGCCGCCTTCGCGCAACGGTGTCACATAACGAGTCGCGGCAACGGTGCGCAGCACAAGTCAGATTGTAGCGGGGTCGTGTCCTGAGTCAGAAAATGTTCGCGCGGGGCGCGAAGCCGGACCGGGGGGCCGGCGCGAAAGAGGGCGTTCGCCCCACGGTTGGGAGTTATCAATGAACTTCTGACTGAGCTGGTGACTGCTGCGGTAGCATATATTGATTTGACGGTGGGAATCACAGGGCACCGAAAGCTGGACGATCCCGCCGGATGGAACTGGGTGAGGCGCGAGCTTACCGCGTTACTGGGCGAGATCGCTCCTTTGACCGGCGTCACGTCGCTGGCTATTGGGGCGGATCAGTTGTTTGCGGAAGTCGTGCTGGAACTGAAAGGCGATCTCGAAGCCGTGATCCCGTTTCCCGAGTACGAGCGAACTTTCACCAATGAAACGGATCTTACGCGATACCGGCTGCTGAAAGCGGCGTCAAAGCGTGTCGAGATTCTGGCGGACGGCGCAACTCAGGATGAAGCGTATCTGGCCGCCGGCAGGCGCGTGACCGATCTTTCGGATCTGCTCGTCGCCGTGTGGGACGGTCAACCGGCCCGAGGGCTCGGCGGCACCGCGGATGTGGTGGATTACGCGGCGGGGATCGGCAAGCGGTTCGTGCAGTTTAATCCTGTCTCGCACGGAGCGAAATATTGGGACCCGGAATGAGCACTCGAAACATTTTCATCAGCCACACGCATGCCGATAAGGAAATCGCGGACGCTTTCCGGGACGCGGTATCGGCTTTATTCGGCTCTTATGTGACGCTGTCCTACTCAACAGACACCGAGCATGGTCCGAAACAGGGCGCGCGGTGGCTGGACTGGATCAATCAGCAGGTCAAGACGTCGGACTTTACCCTGGTGCTGCTGACGCCCGCATCCTTGCAGAAGCCCTGGATTCTGTGGGAAGCGGGCGCGGTCGCGGGCACCGCGGTCGCTTCGGGCGATCCCGACGGGAGAAAGGTTCGCCCGCTTGTGTTCCGCGTGCCCTCGGAACAGGTGCCGGACCCTTTTCGAGACATACAACTCGTACGAGGCGACAATTACGACGACGTTTCGAACATCCTCATCGAATGGATGGAAATGCTACCCGGCAACGCCGGCGCGAAAGCGGGAAGGGTTCTCGAAGGTGTTCTTAAGAAATACATCACGACGGTAACAGCCGCGCTCGATCAGGCTCCCCTGATTCCCACCGAGGGTATCGTCCAGGAATGGTGCGTTCGCCTCGATGAACTCAAGTCGCAGAATCGGATGTCCGAGGTCAAAACCCTGCACGATTGGCTGAACATAGCCTTCGGCCGCGACCGGGAAGACAAACCGATTGACGCTCGTATTCACCGGCGCATCGGAGAACTTTATCTGAACGCAAAAGAATACGAACAGGCCGCCGCCCAATTTGAGATGGCGAGACAATTGTCGCCCAGGGACATTCTCATTCTGCGGGAATTGGGACGCGCTTATATCGGGCAAAAGAACCAGCAGAAGGCCGGCGAGGTAATCGCGCAGATCGAAAAACTCGATCCGCGAGCCTTTGAGAGCAACGTGGAGTGCGCGGCATTAAAGGGGCGTTGGCTGCGGGGCTCCGATCCATCCGGCGCCCGCGAAGTGTATCGGAACGCGTTCCACCATAATCCGACGTCCTATTACATTGGCGATCTGCTGGGCCAGATGGAGTTGCAACTGGGCGACCAGCAAGGCGCTCGGAACACATACAAACAAGTGCTGGAGATCATCAATAATCTGGCGGAAACGAATCTCTGGATTCAGGCCACCGCTGCGAATGCGGCGATCGTCGCCGGAGCCGACGCATCGGCGATCCGCCAGAAGCTGGCCGATATTCGCCGGTTTCAACCGACGCCCGAGAATCTGCGCAGCATCGAAGACGGGTTGCGCCGCATTCAGAAGGCTCTGGGGGTCGAAGAGAGCGTCTTCAACGACTGGACCGCCGCGCTGCGACAGTGAGGGCATATGGCTACAGCGCCACCCAACCCGGTTTTGATCAACACTTTGACGAGCTACTCAAAGTTCGAAGATCACCTCTTTGAGCAGTACAAGCTTATGGTCGATACCAGCCAGAAGCTGAGCGACCGGCGGCTCTCAACGAACAGCTATCTGTTCACGATTAATTCGTCTCTCCTGACCATTCTCGGAGTGCTTGCCACACTCCTTTCGGACCGCCGCCCGCTCTCGATTATCCCCGGCGCCGGCGTGGTCCTGTCGATCTCCTGGATATTCCTCCTGCGATCTTTCAAGAACCTGAACGAGGCCAAATTCAAAGTGATTCACGATCTCGAGCAGTTTCTCCCCGCCCGAGTGTTCGACATGGAGTGGCACTATGTCGGCCCGTACAAGGCGATGAGCGATATTGAGCGCTATATACCAAAGCTGTTCCTGGTGTTTTATGCTTTCCTGACTATTTTCTTCATCTGGTTTCTGCCCGTGAAGCAAGACTCGGCGCAGGTCATCAGGGTCGAGTCACCCGTAACTGTCCAGATGGCCGCCCCGGCAAAATAAAAGTACTACAAACCAAACAGGTGCATTAACAGCCACTGGGGGATGTACGGCGACCTCAGGTCGATATACAATAACCACGAGCTCTGTAGCTTGTATCTCTTCGTATGAGACAATTTTTGCCGGTTTGCGTATTGCTGCCCGGCTTCCTGGCTCTGTTGCCGGGGGCGAGCATCAAAAACGAATCACCGTCGACTGTGACCGTGATTCTTGACTTCAAGGGCCCGTGGTCCCGCGTTTCTATTCAAGAGATGCAGCGGGAATCGGGTTCTATTCTGAAATCTTCAGGAGTGCGGCTCGGCTGGGAATTCCTTGGCGAGCATCCCACCGCAACCTATAACGATCTCGTGGTCATGACGTTCAAGGGGCCCTGCGAATTTGAGCCGGCATCCCCGCGTTACGACGAACTGGGTCCGTATGCTTTGACGCGAACGAGCGACGGTGAAGTTTTGCCGTTCGGCGAGGTCGATTGCCATCGCGTACTGCAGTCCGTTCTCGACGCCATTTCGGGCGGGGATTTTGACCGCGGCGACCAGCTTCTGGGGCGGGCGCTCGGCCGGGTGGTGGCCCACGAACTGGTTCACATGCTCACGAAATCGGAAAAGCATGGTTCCGAAGGCGTCGAGAAGGCCGCGCTTTCGGGAAAGCAGCTCATCGCACCGGTGCTTCCGTTGAGCGCATTCGATGTCGGCCGGCTGAAACACCAGATGGACGGACACTGAAAACGGGTACAATTCAGAATTAGTTGTGATCCCGGCGGCCTTGTCGTCTGCCTTTCGCTCTGAAGCGGGCACTTCAAAACGACCAGGAGCAGACGGTGAAACTTTTTACTTCCTTTTCTCTCACGACGTGGATCATTATCGGGCTCGTGGCGGGCATCGCTTTCGGCGCTGCGTTTCCGGCGCGGGCCGTGGGCCTTGCCATACTCGGATCCATTTTTCTCAGACTGATCAAGTCGATCATCGCGCCGCTTTTGTTCGGGACTCTCGTCTCCGGAATAGCCGGGGCGGGAAATGTGAAGACGATGGGCCGAATCGGGGGGAAGGCGATCCTCTATTTCGAGATCGTTACCACGGTGGCGTTGTTTGTCGGTTTGGGCGCAGTGAATCTGGTAAAGCCTGGAGTCGGCGTCCAGTTGCAGAAGGGCGGCGGAGCCGGTGTGGCGCAAACCAGCGCAAACCTGTCGCAGATTCTTGAGCACACGTTTCCCACCAGCATCATCGACTCGATGGCGAAAGGCGAGGTCCTGCAGATCGTAGTCTTCGCGTTTATCTTCGGCGCCGCATGCGCGACAGTCGGGGCGAAATCGCGGCCGATCGTTCAGCTCTGCGAATCGCTGTCGGAAATCATGTTCAAGTACACCAATTACGTGATGCTGTTTGCGCCGTTTGGCGTATTCGGCGCTATGGCCGCGACAATTGGTGAACACGGGATTGGAGTTCTTCAGAATCTCGGGAAGCTGGTGCTGACGCTCTACGGTTCCGAGGTGTTTTTTGTCGTGGTGGTGCTGGGCGCGGTGACGGCTCTGACGAAGATTCCGCTGCGGCGATTTATCCGCTTCGTCCGTGAGCCTTTCCTGCTGGCGTTTTCCACGGCATCGAGTGAATCGGCGCTGCCGATCGCGCTTGAAAATATGGAACAGTTTGGCGTGCCCAAACACATTGTGGCGTTCGTGCTGCCGACCGGATACAGCTTCAATCTGGACGGCTCGACGCTCTACCTGGCGCTGGCTTCGATGTTCGTGGCGCAGGCGGCGGGAATTCACGTGCCGTTTGGAACTCAACTGGTGATGATGCTCACGCTGATGCTGACCAGCAAAGGCGTGGCGGGCGTGCCCCGGGCGTCCCTGGTCATTCTCGCCGGAACGCTTGCCACGTTCAATCTGCCTGTCGAAGGTGTGGCGGTGATTTTGGGCGTCGATACGCTGATGGATATGGCGCGGACTTCGGTGAATCTGCTTGGGAATTGCCTGGCGACGGCAGTTGTGGCACGTTGGGAAGGCGTGGATCTGATGGCGGTCGAGCGCACGGAATCATCGAGGGCGGTCGCGGCTTAATCAGCGCCTCTGATTCAGACACCCCTGTATTCAACGACAACCAGCGTCAGATCGTCCGCCTGTTCCGCGCCCGCGGTAAAGCTCAGAACGGCCTCTTGAATTGCCCGATGAAGTTCGGCGCAACTGGCGTCGCCCGCGCGCTGGACCGCTTCACGAAGGCGCCTGCGTCCAAAAAGCTGGCCCCGTTGGTTCTGCGCTTCGGTGATGCCGTCCGTATACAGGACGATGCGGTCGCCCGTCGCCAGATCCCTGTGATCGAGAGGAAACGAGGTGCCGGCCATCAGGCCCACCGGCATGGAGTTCGCATCGAGCTTTTCGATCGGCCCCGTTTTTCGCACCAGCAGTGGCGCGCAATGGCCCGCGTTCGTGTAAGTCAGTCGCCCCGACGAATCGAGCTTGGAATAAAACATGGTGGCGTACTTTCCGTGTTCGGCCCGATCGTTCAGAAATGCGTTGATCCGCGAAAGCACTTCGGGAATGTTGGTGGTGCAAGAGGCGCTCAGAAACACTCCCTGCAGAAAGCTGGCAAGGAGCGCTGAGCTTACACCCTTTCCCGAAACATCTGCAATAACCAGCGACCAGGTATCGGGACCGATCGCCACCACGTCGAAATAGTCGCCTCCGACGCGATGCGAAGGCTCGCTGGAACCGCACACCACGAACCAGCCTTCCGACGGCAGACGGCGCGGCATCAGACTTTGCTGAATGCGGCGGGCGACGTCGAGTTCTTCTTCGAGACGCCGCTTGGCCCGTTCCTCTTCGATGAGACGCGCGTTTTCGAGCACTGTTGATGCTTCGATGGCGAGGGTCTGCAGCAATTCGCGATTGCCACCCGCGAGATCGACCACGGTTGCGCGTGAATCCATATAGAGGACACCGGCATTGGCTTTGGCAACCGGCCGCTTCTGGGTTGTGCTCGAACCGCTCAGGCTCACCCGCACGAGCGGGATCGAAACCACGCTCCGCAGTTCCAGATCGCTGATGGTGTTGCTGGCCGAGCCATCCGACGCGCTCGGGTCGAATGACATGGAGAAGAGATCGCGGCGGCTTTCGAGCGCCTGCTGAATCAAACGGCGAGGCACCCTTAATTCATCGGGGAGAAGGTCGCTGCCTCCCCTGGCGCGGGCGCTTCGCACCTTCAACTCGCGACTTGAGCCCTCGGACGCACTGTCGAAAAGCAACAGGAAGCCGCGTTCGGCGCCCGTCGCCGCGAGCGCGGCGTCGAGCACGGTATTCAAAACGTCGTCGGTTGAAAACGAGCTTTGCAGCGATCGGGCTACCTCGAGAACCGCACGCAGCTTCTCCAGATTCGCTGTCCCCGAGCGGCTCGTCTCTTCCGGGGCCGGTGCGCTCAGAAGCCGCTGCAGCTCATCGCCGGTCCTTGTGAAGTGGACCTGGTAGCCATCCGGAACGCCGAATTCGATGCGCTCGAAACCGGCCAGCGTCCGTGATTTTTCGATGCGCTGGCCGTCGACCCACACGCCGTGCCGGCTGCCCAGATCTTCGAGGACGAAGTTGCCGTCGTTATCCGTAATCTGCGCGTGCGCGCGGGACACGCGGCTGTCGCGCACCACGAGATTGTTGTCCGGCGAGCGACCCATTCGAAAGGGCAACGGAGCCAGCGGGACTCGAGCCTGGCGGCCGCTGGGATCGATGACAACCAGACTTGCAGGGGCTTTCGGAACCGGTGCCATCAGGCGCTGCGACGGGTTTTTCCGCTTTCTCGTTCCGGAGAGTTGTCGGACGGGCCGGACACCGCGGCGGCTCGTTCGAATTCCTGCGCGCGAAGGATCTGGCAATGCGGACAGTAGCCACCCACTTCCGTTCGCGCCAGAACGATCTGAAATCCGAAGTGGGATTCGATCTGTTTGCGCAGCCGCTGCAGGGGTTCCCCGAAGAATTCCTCCACCTTGCCGCAGCCAAGGCAGATCACGTGCGCATGTTCCTGTTTGCGCCGCGTCTCGTAGTAGTGTTGCTCGCCCGCCTGATGCATGAGGTCGAGCTCGTCCACCAGACCGCCTTCCTTCAGCAGCTTCAACGTGCGGTAGACGGTGACGCGATTCAGTTTCGGATCTTTTTCTTTCGCGAGCTGGAACAGGCGCTCCGCGTCCAGATGCTGGCCCGTCTTGTCGATGAGATCGAGGAGGATCTTGCGCTGGCGTGTGAGGCGAACGCCACGCTGAGGAAGACCGTCTCCTGATTTTTTGGAAGCGGGCGTTGTGGAAACGGGCATGGCGAACTACCAGTTTAACCGTTTGGGCGGCGGGGGAATTCTAGCCGCCGATTTGATCCCGGTGAGGGCGTGATTATTTTTTGAACATCTTGCTGTAGTCGCGATTGTTCTCGCACACGAACTCGTCGATCTTCTCCACTTCGGGGCGCAACGCGAAGGTTCTGTTTTCGGTCCAGGGCCCCGTAAAGACGTTCGGATCCTCGATGGTGACTTGATACTGCAGATTGCCGAATTCCGGGCGGCGGAAACGCTCGACCACGTGCAGCGCTTCAGTGTGGTGGTAGCCGCTGACCTCGGTCTTCTCATTGAAACCTGTGGAATCAACGACGAGGGTGTCTCCCTCCCAATGGCCTACGGAGTTGCCCATCCACGTAGGGTCGAGATCCGCGGGATGCGGCCTTCCGTCGGTGAAGATAATTCGGAATGTATTCGGATACTCGTAGAAAATGGTGATTTCGTTCGCGGCCTGAATAATCTGGAACGGATACGGCACGTTAAACGATCCGGGCACGCCCAGCGGCATACAGTCGGAAGTCAGGCCGGCATCGTCCGGACCGCGGACAACCTTGTATTTCTCGGCGCCCGGTTTCAACGTCGGCGTATGGGCAACGCCGTCGGCCGGCGGAGCGGCGCCACGCCCTCGTCCGCCGAACGAGGGGTTATAAACCCCCGACAGATCGGGCTTCCCGTCAGCCGTGTGCGGAACGGGTTTCGGCGCCGCAGTCGCCGGGGATGCGGCCGCAGATGTGGCCAACGGAACCGTACCCGGAACCGTAACGGTCACATCTTTGGTAAGAGCGCCATTGGGGCCGCGAACGGAAAGCGTGTAAGTCGTGGTAACTTTCGGCGACAGGCGGAGGCTTCCCCGCGGTTCCACGACACCGACGCCCTGGTCGATATTCGTCGCCTGCGGGTTTTCTACCGCCCAGCGCAAAAGGACAGTCTGGCCCGGTTTGATCGATGCCGGTTCAGCGGTGAAACTGAGGATCCGAGCGGGAAGTTTTGACGCCTGTTGATACGCCGGAGCGCCTCCCGGAGTGACCTGCGCCAGCGTTGTCGCCGCCAGCAGTACTATCGTTGAGAGCGCCATGACTTTCGTATCGCGTCAGGACTTGATCATGCGGCCGTCCGCCAGCTTGACCAGGGAACTCAGCATCGCGGGTAGTCCGCTCTTGGCTCGCCCGCCCGTGCAACTGATGACGTCGCCCGGTTTGACCAGATCCCGCACCCAGCCATATCCCTTGAGGTGATTGAGACTCATCATCTCGATGGTCCACTCTTCCGTTTCGCCCTTCTCGCCCTTCACATTCATGTAGATATAGGCGTGGGGATTGGTCCATTCAAAGCGCGTGACCGTTCCGGTTACGGTGACGGGAGCCGCCATGTCGTACATGGCAGTAGAATGGTGCGCCAGGAGAGGCTCCGTGGTGCAAACCACGCCAAAGCCAAGCGTCAAAAGCAGCAGCAGCGATCTCATTTTCCCCGCAATCATATTCCGCAAGAGGCGCAGTGTCAAGGCGGCGTTGACAGGCGGCGTTGACAGGCGGCGTGCGTTGCCACCGCCGCCTTAAGACTAAAACTGAAAACGCGCGACCAGTTGACCTGAGCGCGGCGTGGCGAATACCGTGCCGGTATTGAGCCACCCGAAACCCGCCGTCGTCAGTCCGGTGGTGCTGCTTCTGGTTTGCGTGGCGAGCGCATTGGTCGAAACCGGATTATTCACTTCCGTCCGATTGAAGATATTGGTAAATTCTGCCCGAATTTGCAAGTTCATCGTCTCGCGTATTCGGAAATTGCGCGCGAGGCTCATATTTTCCACCGGACGACGCTGATAACGGTAGTCGTTGTAGTATGCCGCGGCTGTTCCAAACTGTCCCGCGGGCGGATTTACCCATGCGGCGGGATTCAGCACGAAGGTTTTATTGGGATCGAAGCAGTGGCAATTGAGGTCCTCAAGAAAAAGAGGCTGGCCGGGCACGCGATCCATGAATGTTCCGCCACAGCAACTCGTCGCGCCCGCCTGAAGGAAAAGGATCTGCGTCAGGCCGTTGGAAGCGATGGGCGACATGATCGGAAGTCCGCTCGCGTAGCGGAGTACAGCTCCGAGAGTCCAGTCGCGTGCAACCCAGGAGGCTGTTCTGGCCAGACCGCTTTTTCCCGAGAGGATCTTCGGCGTAGTGTAGTTGCCGGCGAATACAAAGAGGAACGGCTGGTCGAATCCCGAAAGGTACTTATTCTGCCCGCGGTTGAAAATATCGTTGGTTGCCGCAAACACCGGGCCGCCCTGCGCGATGCTCTCTTCCACGCCGATATCCTGCTGCTTCGCCCATGTAAAAGAAGAGCTGAAGTCAAAGCCATGCGAAAAGCGCTTGGTCGCCTTCGCCTGGAGCGAGTTGTACCAGGTATCGCCCACAGGAGCCCAGTGCATGTTGCAGATGCAGCCGAATTGCGGAAAGGGCCTTAACGCTTGCGCTACGGTCGAGCCCAGCGGGAAGCCTGCGTACGGAGGAGTGGAGAATCCTCGTTGAATTGCGATGGACGAGTTCAGCGGCGATGCGAGGAGCTGAAGATCGGCCGGATTGTTCAAACTCAGACCGTGAGCAGCCAGGATTTGCGGGGTCAGAGTGTTAATGCCCTCCATGAAGGGGGCGTTCCACCACACGCCGCGATTGCCCACGTAAGCGGCTTCCACCATGAGGTTCGGCAGCACTTCCCGCTGAATTCCGATGCTCCACTGTATCTGCCGCGCAGGGCGTCCCGCGTTCTGATCGATCTGCTGGGAGGGCGACGAGATCGTTCCGGGCAGCGGCACCTGGCCGGGATTGAAGTTTGGCCACGTGATCTGGTACGGCACTCCATCGCGGAGGTTGAATGCCGGATTGCCGAAGACGGGCGCGTTGTAAAGATATTGCGAGCCCGTTGAGTAAGACGTCAGCCCGTTGTCGGTCGTGTTGTAGTAGGAGACTCCGGCGCCTGCGCGGAGCACCGTATTCGGCAGGAATTGGTAGGCGAGTCCCAGGCGCGGGCCGAAGGCCCAGGGATAGTTATGAGCCAGCGCGCAATTGCAGCGATTCGGGCCATAGCCCTCAAAAGCGACGGCCCCGGGCAAGTTTCCCGCGGCAGGATTCGGCGTGCTGGGCGAGAAATAGGGGATGCGCCCATACTGCTCTTTCAGGTAGGTCTGGAAGTCGTAACGCAAGCCGTAATCGAGGGTCAGCTTGCGTGTGATCTTCCAGCTGTCCTGGGCAAACCCGGAAAAAGAGTGGGCGCCCAGACGCGATTTGGTCGGAATGCCTATATAACCGTTATCGACGCCGCCCAGCAGGAAGCTCGCGTAGGGGAACCCGGGCGTGCCGCCGTTCAGAGACTGACCGTTGGTGGAGGGGAGCCCGGACTCCGTCGCACTGAACACGAGCCAGGAGTTCGCGTAGGAGCTGAGGGTATCGATATAGCCTTCCACAATCATCTCGCCGCCAACTTTGTAGGTGTGGTTGCTCCGGACCCAGGTCAGGCTCGTATTTGCGGTCGGTTTGAGATTGTTGATATTGACCTGCGAACCGGGCCCCAGGTTGGCGACCCCGCCTTGTGCAGCGCTCAGGCCCTGCACCGCCGGAAACAAATCCGCATATGTGCCGGTCAGACCGATGCCGCTGACCGGATTATACGAACCAACCGGCTGGTCGACCGTCGTATCGAGGAGGCCGGCGCCGAAATGCAGGAGCAGCGTCGGGGTGAGCGTCTGATCGAAATTGATGCGAACCGTGTGCGCGACGATGTCGCTGGGAATGGCCGAGGTAACCGGAAACGGCAGGCTGTTGTTGTTTGGCGATGCCGTGGAAGTGCGGGACCAGTAAGCCGACAACTTGGACGTGGAGCTGATCTGATAGTCGACTTTGACGGAGGGTATGTATGTAAGGCGCGGATTTGCGTAAGATGCCAGATAATTATTCGTGAGGCCGGAACTCGTGGGAAGCGGTACCAGATTCTGTATCGCCAGCGCGACGGGATCCTGCTGCGAGAGCGGAATCGTGTTGTTGGGGAATGGATCGCGTACAACCTGACCGCCAACCGTGCGCTGCGTCGCCGGATTGTAAATGGTGTTCTCCATGATCGGACGCCCCAGGGGATCGCAGCCGGGATTCGCGGCCGGGCACAGGTTTTTCCCGGTCAACGCCTGGCTGAAATTCCCGGAGCGATAGGCCAGCGTGGGAACGGTGGTCGGGACGTTATTAGTGACGACCGTCTCGCGATACTGTTCAAAGCTGAAAAAGAAAAAGAGCTTGTTTCGGCCGTTGAATATTTTCGGGATCCAGACCGGCCCTCCCAAAGTTCCGCCGAAATCGTTTCGCCGCTGGCGAGGGCGCAGCAGATGCCCGTCGCCATCGTTGGTGAATGGGACGCCGGCATTCAAGGCCTCGTTCACGAAGTATTCATACGCGCTGCCGTGAAACTGATTAGTGCCGGATTTCATGGTGACGTTGAAAAAGCCCCCGCCCACCTGGCCGTATTCGGCGGCATAGTTGCTCGTTTCCACCGCGAATTCCTGAATCGCGTCGACGCTCGGCTGAGTTTGCGATTGTGTGGAGTAGAGGCCGTTGGTTGCGTCCTGTCCCTCGATCCGCATGGCTTCAGTGTTGCTGGGCATGCCGTTGAGGCGGATGCTCGTATCGGGCCTCCAGTCGCTTCCGGGCAGGAGCTGAAGCACCGCATAAGGATTTCGAATGCCCGCGGAACTCGCGCTCGCTCCAATTCCGAGCACGGGCAGGTTGTTCATCGTTTCCGTGGCGACATTGTGACTTAACTCTCCGCTTTCCGTCTTGAGGAGGGGAGATACTTCCGAGACGGTTACCGATTCCGTGGCGGCGCCCACCTCGAGCGTGACATCCACGCGAAGTGTCTGCGCAACCGGCAGCAGCAGATTCGTGCGGATGAATTTCTTGAAGGCCGGGACCGTGACCGTGAGTTCATAGGTTCCCGTGGGAAGCTGCGCCAGCGTGTAATTGCCGGTGCTCGAGGTCGCGGCCTCATAGACGGCTCCCGTCTCGACGTTCCGTACTTCGACTGGCGCGGCGGCGACAACCGCTCCGCTCGGGTCCGACACGGTGCCGGTGATGGTGCCGCGATCGCTCTGGCCGCAGATCGGAAGCGCCCAAAGGCACAGAAATAGAAAGCTGAATCCACGATGCATTTCGCTAACCTCTTTCACGAAATCGCGATGTATTTGAGGCGATACTATCGCAACGGGTGAAAACGATCAACGATTTTCAAAAAAAGGTTGCTAGAAGAGAAGGTGTGAAACTGCACCGATTACCTTATCCACCGGCGTCACCACGCCCAGCAGAACGAGCATCGGCACAATCAGCGGTATCCCCAGGCCGAGCAAAACCTCGCGATCCAGCAGCATGAGCCTCATACCCCGAACGACTGACACGCTGTTGTTGAGATCTGCAAGGGACTGAATGTCCGCAGTGCCGAGAAGCGGCTCCCGACCGGCCTCGTTTGCGGCGTCCGATGCGTTACCGATCCACTTGCGATCGAACGCCCTTGCGTACTCCACGCCGAGCGTATGATAGCTGAGCAGACCCTGCTCCCTGACGTAGAAAAGGGTAGGAGTAACCACCAGAAGCGGGGCGGCGGTAAGAACGAACCCGAGAATGCAAAAGCCGATCATCTCATATTTCAGCGAATCGATCGAACGCCCCTCGTACACAATCAAATTAGCGAAGCCGGCGGCCGCCACGGCAGACACCGCGAGCCCGATCACCCCGAAAAATATTTGCGTATGGCCGATGAAGCCGAGCCCGCCCGCGCCATCGGGATGGCAGGGTGTGCAGTGAACAGGCAGTTGCGTGGCTCGCTTCAGAAATACCGCCCAAACAAAAATCAGCCAGAGCCAACGGAACAATAGCAGACGGTAAATCGGGAAGCTGACGATGATGTTGTAGAAGCCGGCTGCCGAATGGCCCGCGGCTCCGGACTGGGCCAGCGCGCCCTGCCACGTTGACACTCCCATAACGAGCAGGGCGCCGTTTGGAATTAATATTGACGGTCCGAATGCGAGGAGCAGCAACATCACCTTCGCCACCCTCGAATCCCTCAGCCTGACCGTGCGGCTGATTACACCCTCGTATAACGGCAGGATATCGTCCGTCACCATTCCCGAGTCGACAAAATGACGGACCGCCTGGCTGGTCCGGCGGTCAATCACGAGTTGAGCGTAAATCAGCAGTGGCAAGGTCACAAGCAGGCGGATGTTGATGGCAAAATCCAGAAGGAAAGGAACTCTCACTCGGTCCGATAAAAGGAGTCCGTTCGCCAGGGAGAGGAAGAACAACGGCAGCCATGTGATCGACACGGCTGTCAGAATTCTCCTCCAAACGCGCCGCCGGTCGCCGGCAGCCAGTTTCAGCCGCTGTTGAAGGCGATATAGCGATCCCCCTCGTACCAGCGAGAAGTTGTCGACTATTTCGGAGCGCGTCGGGGGAGATGCCGTCACGGACGTTAGACCCCCTTACCGGCATCCGCGTCGTAAAACATTACGGAGCCGTTGCAATTACTTCTGAAATGGAAAGACGACTTTCCAGTCGTTCTTCATATCCACGACAATCCAACCGCGCTGGGGAGCCTGGTTCAGCGCCACATTCAATTCACCTATCTTTGAATTCCGGTCATAAGCATATTCGCGCACCGCATCGGTATGGTGAATCAGGATTCCGAGAGGAGCGCGACGACCGACCGTGGTCCACTGGAGCATTTCCAGGTCGCCGTCAGAGTTTCCGGCAGCGAAGACGGGCCGCCGCCCGATGAACTTCTGAATCCCCACCGGCTTGCCGGCTTTGTCGTCAATCAGATCGACAGCCGGTTCCTTCATCAATACCGGCGTTCCATTTCTCATCTCGTATTGAAGCTTGCCCATGCTGCCGACCACCTGCTCGGGAGGAATTCCGTAAACGCGTTCCGTCCACGGCCTCATAAATTCAACGCCGCCGCCGGAAACGATGAATGTTTTGAATCCGTTGGCGCGAAGATAACTCAGCAGTTCGACCATCGGTTGATAGACCAGCTCTGTATAAAGACGATTGAAACGGGGATGGCGAGCGGTCGCGATCCAGTTTGTTACCGTCTGCTGGAATTCTTCGGAAGTCATGCCCGAGTGTGTGGCCGCAATAATCTTCATCACGCCGGCCTCGCCACTCGTGAGTAAAGTCTGGCGATCGTTTTCGAGAACGGCGCGGAAGGGCTGTTCCGTTTTCCATTCCGGATGCCGGGGCGCCAGGGCTTTTACCCGATCGAGCGCAAAAACGAACTCCACATAAAGCGGCTGCTCCGTCCATAAAGTGCCGTCGTTATCGAACGTCGCGATTCTTTCCGCTTGAGGTATGAAATCCGGTCTTCCCGGTGTGGTTATTTTGGTGACGAAGGAGATGATCGCAGCCTTCGTTGATCCGTTATTCCAGGAGGGCAGCGGGTTGGGTCCTGCCTGAGCCCGGGCAAGAACCGGGAACATCCACGGAACGCAACGCAAGACAGATCGGCGGCTGATTCTTTGATCGGGCATGGGTTTTTCCGACAGAATAATGTCTTATGTTCCTGAAGAAGATGAGACGCCGGCAGCGGCAGGCGTATTTTTTTAGCGGCCGATGCAAGCTTATTGAGAACAAGGAACATCGCTGACGCGAAGAGGGGATTTCCCAGGCCGGTTCTTTAATTGCCAGCCACCCTCAATCGGTTGCTTATGATCTTTAAAATTTAGTGCCTGCGAGCCTCCTCAAAGCTCCGCAAAATGGCATGAGGATAAGTGGAGGCGCTAACGGAATGCCAGGGAGTCTGCCGCCGAGGGAGCTCGATAGCATGTAAGTGGTTGATAACAGGCCCCACTCAATATTCCGACTCCTACAATCATTCCTCGCTGGAGTCTTTTTGTGCCGCGTCCACTCCTCGAAACTTATTTTGAATCAGCGACAGGAAGACGGGCATTCTTTACCGAAACGTTATAACTTTATGCAAAAAGCGGCTTTTTTTCAAAAAATCCTTCCACCCGGCGGAGCCAAATGTCAATAAGCAAAAAGGACGATGGGTCTTAGTGGAAATTCGGGTATTTTATGCCGCCAAAATGCGGTAGCATGACCCTAACAGCCGAACGATAGGGCGATGGATAGGGTTATTCGTCGGTTTGGGTTGCTTGACGCAGCCATTCCGAGTGAAAGGTTAAAGCCCAATGAAAGCGATGATTCTTTCAGCATTGAACTTATCTTCGAGGGTGGTTTGCGGTTCGTTGTCTTCGTCGCCATTGCAAGGCTTTCGGGATGATTCTCCGGCTGGGGATCGCGAGCGGGATCTCGCACACCGTGAGTGAGATGGCGGGCGGGGCAGGCGTTTCGCTCTGCGAAGACGGGCTGGTCGGACGGAGCCCGGACTTTCTTCGCGCCAAAGAGATGATCCGGCGAATCGCCCGATTCGACACGACAGCACTGATCACAGGTGAAACCGGAACGGGAAAGGAACTCGCGGCACAGGCGATTCATCGCCTGAGCGC
This sequence comes from Terriglobia bacterium, assembly GCA_963845785.1. Lineage (GTDB taxonomy): Bacteria > Acidobacteriota > Terriglobia > Bryobacterales > Bryobacteraceae > BOG-234. Next base: position 786,590 of record CAWJTK010000001.1, read on the forward strand.
CCGCCGCTGCAAGCCCTTCATCTCGGTGAACTGCGCGGCTCTTCCGGAAGGGCTGCTTGAGAGCGAACTCTTCGGCTTCGAGAAGGGCGCGTTTACCGGGGCGTTGCAGAGGCAGCAGGGAAAGTTCAGAGCGGCCCACGAAGGAACGCTTTTTCTCGACGAGATCGGCGATATGACCCTTTCCGCTCAGGCGAGAATACTGCGGGTGCTTGAATCCCGCGAAGTACAACCTCTGGGGGCGCAGACCAGCGTGCCCGTGGATGTGCGGGTTGTGGCTGCGACGCACCACAATCTGGAACAACTCATCCAGGAGGGCCGTTTCCGAAGCGATCTGTTCTTTCGGCTGAGCGTGCTGCCGATTGAGCTACCCCCGCTTCGCGAACGCCGGGACGACATTCCCGAACTGGTCAACCACTTCATTTGCGAACTCAACGCTCGCTATAACCTGCATGTTGAGGGTATTGACGAAAGAGCGCTGGAATTGTTGTGCCTTCACGAGTGGCCCGGTAACATTCGGCAACTCCGAAACGCGGTAGAAGGCGCATTTATCGTTTGTCTTTCGGAACTGATCGGTTTCGACGATTTCCGGGGCCTTCACGGGCCAAACGATTCCACAGACTTCGGGATTTCCGCGGTTCACCCAAAAGCTGCGGGATTTTCTTATTTCTCGACGCCGCGCGAAGCAGATCGCCTGATGGATGTTTTGCAGGCCACTCACTGGAACAAGAGTCAGGCCGCGAAGCGCCTTCACTGGTCGAGGATGACCCTGTATCGCAAGATCGCCAAGTACGGGCTGAGCCAGGAAGGCGCAGTCGAAGAAGGCGCAGTCGAAGAAGAAGATACAGTCGCGAAAGTGTGGTAACCTGCTGCCGCCATTTGCGGCGGCCGGCACTGAAACCGCGCAATCCGTTCCCGTGGCGCCTGTCGCCTCCGTTTTATCGCAAAGCTCTCCTGCGGCAAAAACCTCAAATTATTTAAAAACTGCGGAGCGTTTCCTGCATTCAAGGGCGTGTGGTGCGACCGGCATCCGAGCGACGAAAGTCGGTACCGGGAAGAATCGGATTTCGGGCCGCCCTTCGGCGAGGCGGGGAGCAACAGTGAGCGATAGAGAAAACAGGGATCGTCCACCGGATCGTCGTGTAAAAGAAGGCAGTTACGCGAATTTTTTTCAAATCGGCCATAACGCCTCCGAGTTTCTCATCGAATTCGGGCAGCGGGAGGCTGGGGAAAGCGTGTTACATACCCGTATTTACGTCTCTGCGGAGCAGGTCCGCATTCTGGCGGATCTGATGACGAGTACTCTGGAACAGCACGAACGGATGTTCGGAAAGGCGCTCAGAGTCGTGCCCTGTGAGATCGAATCGGAATGAACCGGAAGAGCAAAATCAGACGCGTGGCCGGAGTTGTTCCGTTCCGCGCCCGGCTCTTACCCCGATTGTCGGCCGGCTTCACGGCCCGAAATGGCCCGGCTATCGGTAATGCCGCCTCCGCGATAAAATTTGAGGTCTCTTGGTGAACACTTCCACAATCGACAGGTTTTCTTCAGATGCCGGCCTCGCGGGTTCCGATCCCGCGGGGCAGGCGCCGCGTCACGGTATGGTCTGGATTCCCGGCGGCGAGTTTCTTATGGGTTCCGACCATCATTATCCGGAGGAAGCCCCTCAGCATCGCGTCCGGGTGGATGGATTCTGGATGGACGAGTCGCCGGTTACCAACGCTGAGTTTCGGCGTTTCGCCGAAGCAACCGGCTACGTTACTTTTGCGGAGATCGCGCCGCGGGCCGAGGATTATCCCGGCGCTTTACCCGAGTTGCTTCATGCAGGCTCTGTCGTTTTCAGCAAAGCGCGTCACAGGCCGAAGCAGACCCCCGGCGCCCCGACCGCCTGCACGTGGTGGAGTTTCGTGCTGGGCGCAGACTGGCGTCACCCGACCGGCCCGGACTCCAGCCTCGATGGCCTGGAGAACCATCCGGTGGTTCACCTGGCCTTTCGCGATGCGGTGGCCTACGCGGAGTGGGCGGGCAAGGAATTGCCGGCGGAAGCGGAATGGGAGTTTGCCGCGCGCGGCGGCCTGGATGGGGCGGAGTTTGCGTGGGGCGATCAGCTTCACCCCGGCGGCCGGCATATGGCGAATACCTGGCAAGGCGAGTTTCCCTGGCAGAATCTGCGAAGCGATGGGTACGAACGGACCTCTCCCGTGGGCGTGTTTCCGGCTAATGGTTACGGCCTCTTCGACACGATTGGCAACGTCTGGGAGTGGACCGTGGACTGGTACGAAGCCGGACATCCTTCAAAGAAGGCGGGAAGTTGCTGCATTCCTCAGAATCCTCGCGGGGGCAAGGAAACCGCGAGTTTCGATCCGGCCCAGCCGGAAGTCAGAATTCCGCGGAAGGTTCTAAAGGGAGGCTCGCACTTGTGTGCTCCCAACTTTTGCAGGCGCTACCGCCCGGCTGCGCGCTTTCCCCATGCGATCGATACATCGACGAACCATGTCGGTTTCCGCTGTATCGTTCGCGAGGGCTCCCGGCCGCCATGCCAGGAGTGAAATCGACAGCCGGCGAGTCATCATCCGACTTGCCGGACTGGGTCTGATCGGAAGCCGGCATCCGGGCACCGCAAGACAAGAATAGTCAGCTTTGGTGGAATGCCTGTGTCCGCAATACTGTAAGGCGCGCAAATCCAGAACAGCCCTGTTACGGAATCAGCCTCCAGCCAGGTGCGATCCTCTGACTCAGATTCACCGATGGTGAATCTGAGTCTGGCGCCAAAGCGCAGAGTACGGATACGATTTCCGCTAGTACTACTGTGTTATAAAACATGATATATTGTTTTTGTTGTGAGCGCCATATCAACGAGGGCGCCAGGCGCACAACAGAAACGGCTCGCTGCATATCTCGATAGCCTGGCGCAGGCGGCGGGGCATTCGGACCGGATCGCACCTTTCAAGGCATATTGCACAGGGTTGCTTTTGCCGGGAGAACGGAAGAGCGTTGAGCCGATGGCCGCGAAGCTTGCGCCGGAAAATGTTCGCCGCATGCATCAGTCCCTGCATCATCTGGTGGCGGATGCTCCCTGGGATGACGAAGTGCTGCTTGATCGGGCGCTGGATACGGTGCTGCCTTCCCTGCTGCGGCAGGGTCCTGTGGTGGCGTGGGTAGTGGATGACACGGGTTTCCCGAAGAAGGGCAAACATTCTGTGGGCGTGACTCGGCAGTATTGCGGGCAGGTGGGTAAACAGGATAACTGCCAGGTGGCCGTAAGTCTTTCCGTAACGACGGAAGCATCGAGCATGCCGATTGCGTTTCGCTTATATCTTCCGGAAGTGTGGGCGAGCGATCCGGAAAGACGGAAGAAAGCCAGGGTCCCCGAGGAGATCGTATTTCAAACGAAGCCCCAAATTGCGCTGGCACAGATACAGCGGGCAAAGGAACGCGGTGTACCCACAGGTGTGGTGCTGTCGGACGCCGGATATGGCAACGATTCGCAGTTCCGGGCACAACTGCTTCGGCGCTCGCGAAAAATGACCCAGCAGTGCTCGGTTAGAGTGACCCAGTCTTAGAACAGGATTCCGGTCGGAAGTACTCATCATCATCATCCACGCCGAAGGCGTGAGCAGTTGTTGGCACAGACGTGGATGGGCTCGATATCATCCGCGCCGAAAGGCGCGTTGGGTCTGTTCATCGGGGGGAACAGGGCGAAGTTACCGTGCGCTGGCGGCGCGCTGGAGTTTGTTGCGGAGGTGCTGAAAGTATGCCTGACCGACGTTCAGATGGAGGACTTCCTCGATCACCGGCGCGAAGTACGCCAGCGACCGAATCATCCCGAGTGGTGGCGCATGGGCCGGCCTTGTCGAACGCCGCGCCGCCGCAAGAGTCAACGCATTCCCGACGGTTTCCAGGGGCACGCCCCGTTCGTGCAGTTCAGCTGCAAACAAACGATCCGGCCGGCGCACCACGCCCGCTGTTCCGGGCGTCGAACGATACGCATCGAGAACCTCGCGCACATACTCGCGTTGTTCCATCGGCCCTGAACCTCAGCCCTGCGGCTCGCGCAACGACGGACCGTTGATGGTCACCGTGTGACAGTAATGCCGCACGCGGCTCAACAGCGCTTCCACCATGGATTTATTGCCGAGAAAGTTCTGCCACTCGTCATAGCCGAGATTCGTGGTTATGATCGTCGAGTGCCGGTGGTAACGTTCCTCCATCAGCTTGAAGAAAGTGTTCGACTGTTCGGGTTTAAGATTTAAATACCCGAACTCATCGATCAGAAGGACGTCCAGGCGCGCCAGCCGGTTCAGCAACTGGCGCGTGGAGCGGTCGGCCAGCGAGGCATACATCTCGTCGAACAGGTCCTGCGCGCGAACGAACTGACAGCGGTGGCCGTTCTGCAAGGCTTTCAGCAGAAGACCGCAGGCGAGTCCCGTCTTGCCCACGCCGGTCGGACCGGTCAGCACCAGATTCTCGTGTTTGGCCACGAAGTCGAGTTCGGCGAACGTGCGCATCTGTTTGCGGTTCACGCCCGGCTGGCGCGGCCACGGGAACGTTTCGAGCGACCAGCGTTCCGGCAGATTCGCTCTGTGAATGCGCCATTCCAGCGCACTCTCCTGCCGTTCGTGCCATTGCGCCCGCAATAATCCGGCGACGAAATCGGAGTACGGGATGTCCGCTTTCTCCGCCGCCTGCAACTGCTCGTCATAAACCTTCAGCATGCGTTTCAGCTTGAGATTCTTCAGCAGCTGTTCCAGTTCCTCAGTCATCGCCTTCCGGCTCCTGTTCACGAATCAGAAAATAATCGCGGGCCACGCGCCGCAGAATCATGCGCTCCAGCCGGTCGAGGTCGTAAAGCCCATAACGGCCGGCTTCGGCCACGGCCGCGAGGAACGCTTCGCGCGGATACTCGCGCAGCAGCCGCAGCAGTTGCCGCAGGGCAAGCGCCGGCACTTTGCGGCCTCTCTGTTTCAGTTCCGCGATATAGGCGGCAATGGCGGGAGCGGCCTCGATGAGCGCTTGTTCTTCCGGATGCGGATCGCTTCGCTTCACGCCCTCCCCGCGCGGCGGCCTGTGCTCAGCCAGCGTGATCCGCTGCGACAGAGGCGTCAGAACGCGGTCGTGCTGAACGATACGGCGCGGGTCGAGTTCGATGGCGACCCTGTCGCGCGTCTCGCGAATCTCCACGCGCCTGCCGATCCAGGAAACCGGAACCGAGTAACGAATGGAGTTTACCGAGACATAGCCTTCGGTGTCCACCATGCGCTGGTGCAGCCGGTACACCTCGGGAATCCATGCCGGCAGTGGCTTCAGATGCAACCGCTCGATGGCGAACAGCTCGCGCGGCACGGCGCGCAGGTGCTTCTTGTAAGTCGAGTTGACTTTGTCGCACCATTCGCGCGCCTGCCGGTTCAGATCCTGCCAGCTGGTGAACGTGCGGCCCGCCAGAAAGTTGTTTTCTATGAAGGAAAACGGCCGTTCCACCCGCGCCGACCGATTGGCGTCGCCGCGTTCGTGCGCCACGAAACGGAACCCGAGGCGTTCGGCGAACGCCTCCATCTCGGGCACCGGAATCATCTCGCGTCCTGTGCCGCGCAGCACAACAACATGCGTGTTGTCGATCATGACGCGCTCCGGGGCGCCGTTGGTATAGCGCACCGCATCGGTGAGAAACACCTTGCAGTCGAAGCGCTGGAACGTGGGATGGATCTGGAAAAACAGCATGCGCGAGTAACACAGCACCGCGGACGCGGTCTGCGCTTTATACTTCCTGCCGCCCACTTCCACTTCATGCGGCGAGGTGTCGTGCTGCATCTCCACGCCGGGCTCGAAATGATACTGGCCCGCGGGCACAGCCGGCGTTTGCCCGATGCCCTGTCTGCGGCAGAACGCGGTCAGCGCCGGATAAGACATCGCCGCTCCGCCCACCTGGAGTTCCTCATGGACTCGCACGAGATTCCCCTTGCAGGAAGCCAAAAGATCCAGGATCTGTTGCCGGTAAGGCTCGGCTTTCTCCGGCCGCTGAATCTCCGGCACGCTCGTGGAGTTGGAGCGCAGGACTTTGCGCACCGTGAGCCGCGACACCTGCAGCGCGCGCGAGATCTCGCGGCTGCTCACGCCCTTCGTGTGCAACTCCAGAATCGCGGTGCGCTGCGCCTGGCTCAGCATGTTTCGCTTCCTGTTCCTTTCCGATGCGTTCCGCCATCCGGCTGAGTTCCCGGCGCGCGCTTTCGATCGCACGCTGTGCTTGCTCCTGCTGCGCCACGTTCATCTCCGGCAGCGCTTCGGTGAGCCGCCGGCTGGCCCGGCGCAGAATGGCCAGCGCCATCTCCAGATCGCGCTCCACCTGCTCTGCCGCCGCCGGCTTCGCCGTCTGCGGCTGCCGCTGCGTTTTCAAAAACAGTTCCGGCTCGGCGAGAATGCGCTCGCGAACCACGCGCGAGCCTTCGCGCCAGGCGGTGTATAGCTGCGCCGCCTGCCTTGTATCGCAGCGGTGCTTCACGAATGCGGCGGCCATACGCTCGCAGTCCTCAGCACTGACGCGCGCCGCGGGCGCCAGAAACTTCATCGCGATCTGCGCCGTGATGCTTCCTTCGCGTATGTGCCGCTGGACCGCTTCCGGCAATAACTCGACGAGCGCCAGCCGCCGCGATACCCAGCTCACGCTGCGGTCGAAGCGGCGCGCCAGTTCGTCCAGCGAATAACCGAAACGTCGCTCCATCTCCGACAGCAGCCAGCCTTGTTCGAGCGCGCTTTCCCGCGGACTCATTCTCTGTGAACGCGACAACAGCAGAGCCTCGGCTTCGCCCATCGGCCAGACCGTGGCCTCGACGGTGTCGCGGCCCAGCTGCCGGAGCGCGGCTATGCGTTTGTAGCCGTCGATCACCAGGTAACGTTCGTTGCCGCTTTTCACAACCACGACGACAACGGGAGTCTGTTGTCCGCTCTCAGCCAGCGATGCCAGCAGATGGCGCTGACGGTGCGGCTCGCGCACTCGCAGATGCTCCCATCGCAGATCGAGCTGATGAAACTCCAGTTGCATGGTCCGGCGACTGAGCCCGAGTATGCGGGAAACCGGGACTGGTCTTTTGCGCGGAAAGGGGAAGTGTGCCGGGAACTCCCGTGGGATCAGGAAGATACGGGCGGATCAGATCTTTCGCGGTACGGAGGATTAGTGCTCCCAAAACCCCAATGAAATCAGAGCCTTGCGTGCCGAACTGGTCTTTCGCGAAGTTCCAGGGAAGTTGGGGCAAGGGCGCGGGTAGGCGAAGCGGTTCCGGCGCTTCCGGCTGTGCCGCTCGCTGGTCAATCCGCCATGCGATCGAATAGCCGGGGTTGCGATTTCGCCAGTCTGCCTGAGTCTTCTGGCGGCGCGCCGCCTGACACTGCGGATTCCCGCATGCCCGTTGACAGGCTCCCACTCGCGGGTCCGGCCGGAACCACCGCCGACAGATTCTGCACGGTCTCTTCCGGGCCTCGGGCATCGTGATGAACCATCGTCTTCATCACGGCCATCAGCGATCCGAAGATCCGCCGTCAGTTCAGAATGCCTGGGTCATTTCTGCAGAGCACAGGTGGGTAACTTCTCGCGAGCGCCGAAGCAACTGACCGAATGGGATTTGCCTTATATTGCGGGACTCATGAGTACGGTGAAGGTATGGAAACCCGGTGAGCAACCCGTATCCCCTCCCGCGCAAAAGGGCCTGGGCCGTCCGCCGAAACTGCTGCAGCGTGATCTGAAACATCAGCCGGTAACAGTGAAAGGCCTTGCGCAGTCACTGGCCCCGGAAGCATGGGAAACCGTCTGCTGGCGTGCAGGAGTCAAAGACGATCTCCAATCGCGCTTTGCCGCGGTTCGTGTGCGTCCGGCACATCGCGATTACTGGCGTGCGGAGCCGCATGCGGAAGAATGGCTTCTGATCGAATGGCCGGAAGGCGAAAATGAACCCACAAAATACTGGTTCTCGACTCTTCCCGCAGATCTGCCTCTGACTGACCTCGTCCACCTTGCCAAACATCGCTGGATCATAGAACGCGATTACGAGGAGTTGAAACAGGAACTGGGGCTGGGTCATTTTGAAGGGCGAGGCTGGCGCGGATTTCACCATCACGCCACCCTCTGCATCGTCTCGTATGGGTTCCTGATCGCCGAGCGGAGCTGTTTTTCCCCCTCAGCGCGCGCCGGTCATCTTGGACTATGCGCCGCCAAACCGCCGCAACGCTTCCGGCCGCGCGGCTCCCCGCATAAGACCCGAGCGGCATAACCCACACTCGATCGCGACCATCAGAATCGTCATTGCCCGCTATCTGATCGGACTGCTTCCTCGATGTCCCTGTTGTGGATCGCGCTCCGGATAATCTTCCGCGTCAACGTCCGCCTCAACTATGCAGGATGCGGGTCGTGAGTGGTTCGGCGCCGTTTGCCACGCCCCATCCAGCAGTTCCACGCCGCTGAGTTTGTCGAGCGCAATGCAGCGCCAGTTATCCGGCGACCCCGGCGGTTTCAGGCCGGATTCGCTTTCTCCGCCGTACTGATAGCAAAGCACTCGGAACTGCCCTTCCTTGTTCCTTCCCAGTCTGTGCGGACAAAACAGGCGGTGGCGACCATGGTAAACAGCGGACACCGGCCGCCTGCTCTCCACGGCCGAGCGCACCATCCGGTATATATCGGCCACAGAGCCAACCCTGCCCGTTCCCAAACCGCCACCCAGACCTTCAGATTACTCGCGCGGAACCATAAATCCCAAGAGCTCAACGCTTTATAACACAGTAGTACTAGGCGGCCTGTGGGCAACCCTATGTTGAAACCCTCCTTCGCCAGCTGCTCCCTGAGGTTTTTAAAACGCTGGTATTGGGTAATCGTGACCGGACCGGAGTAACCTTCACTCTGAAGTTCTCGTGGCGGATACTTCAGATAAGTTTGCATCAGCTCCTTGATCGCCTGGTTGATCGTCACCAGAGTCCAGGTGTGTTCCGTGTAGTTGTTCATGAAGATGTCGTAACGTTCCTGCGGATCCTGCCAGAGATCGAACACCTGCGGAACGGTCGCGACGTAGGATTGCGCGCCCTTCCAGCCAAGGTTGGTATCCACAGCGAGGCCTCCGGTGCTCGCACCGTCGTCACCGCGAAGATTGAAGACCGCCTTATAGTGCCCGACCCGCGCGGCGCCCGGCGTAAGCTCGTTTTCCGTGAAGAAGAACCAGCTCTTGCGCTCGGACTTGCCAGTGCCGAACAAAACGGGCGACATATCGTAGCTGTCGAAGACGGTAGGCTGCCCTTCGCGATCGTTCTCCGGCAGTTTCACGCCGGCGAGCGACGCAAAGGTCGCCATATAGTCGAGGCCGCCGACGATGTCGGAGTTTCGTGATCCAGCCCTGATCCCCGGACCCCAGGCAATCGAGGGAACGCGGTTGCCGCCCTCGCGCACGGTGCCTTTGGTGCCCCGGTAGGGCGTATAGCCGGCGTCCGGATAGACGTCCTGCCACGCTCCATTGTCCGTCGTCCAGAACACGTACGTATTCTTATCGAGGTCGAGTGATCGGATCTTGTCCATCACGCGGCCTATGCGTGTGTCGTTCTCCACGATCGAATCCGCGTACTTCGACTTCGAAAGCGATTTGCCCTGGAAGTCCGGATGCGGCATGTTCGGCTGATGCACCTTCATGAAGTTGACGCTCATGAAGAATGGCGTTTCCGACTTCGCGTTAGCGTCGAGGAATTCGAGGGCATCCTTCTCCACGTACTCGTCGAAGAACGGGATGCCCACCACTCCCTTTTCCGGCGTGTTGACGTACTGGCCGTTGACCTTGAAATCCTCTTTCGCGGGCTCGCCCGCCTTCCCGGATAGCGCCCCCTTCGTCACGTTGTTGAACATATCGCGCAGTTCGGGATCCATGTCGGGAAACCAGGTCGGGTCGCCGTAAGTATAGGCGTTGAGATGGTACAGGCCGACGTGCTTCATTTCATCGAAGCCATGGGCGTTGGGAAGCGCATAGTCGGCTTCGCCCATGTGCCACTTGCCGGTGAAGAAGGTCTTATAATTGGCCGTCTTGAGAACGGACGCGACGCTCCATTCCGCCGCCGGCATACCCCCGCCCTGTCCCTGGAAGGCGACGGTCGTCATGCCGCTGCGATTCGGGATGCGTCCGGTGAGCATTGCGGCTCGTCCGGGTGTGCAACTTGCCTGCGCGTAGAAGGACAGGAACTGCATGCCCTCTGCCGCCATCCGGTCGATGTTCGGAGTCGCCATGCCGCGATTTTCGCCGCCTCCATACACGCCCGCGTCTCCGTACCCGAAATCGTCCGAGAGGATGAAGACGATATTGGGCTTTTCTTTTTCCATTGTCTGGCTCCTGCTGTTAAGAAATCGCGCCTGACAGCAGCCTGGTCCTTTGATGCGCCTGTTAACTCTTTAGTAACGCAGCGTCCACACAATCAGCCTGCCGGAAGCCCTTCAGCCGATTCGATGCCTGAGTGACCTTTGCGGTTTTTCTTTGCCGAATGGAAAGAGCCAGGTCCGTGAGGTTGATCACGCCAGACTTCCGATGAAGGAAAAAAAGAAGCGAGGCCACCCCGAGTGTCGTCAATCGCGTAAACCGGTGCAAGTTGACGTTCACCGGGAATATCGACCAACGGGGAATACAAGATGAAACCACGGAACTATCGCAGTTGTATCCGGATGCTATCGGTAACCGCTCTCCTCACCGGGAGCCTGTTGGGGCAGGCGACGACCGGCACTTACACTTATACCGGCCTTCCACTGCCCATCTTTACCGACGCGGCCAACTTGATCACAGTGGCCTACATCGTCGTTCCGAATGCACTTTCCATGAGCAAGGTGACGGCGCAGGTGCAAATCCAGTACCCGAATAGCGCCGATCTGAATGTCTATCTGTTCTCTCCGAACGGCACGCGCACGATCCTGCTGCAGCACGATTGCAATGTCCAGAATGTGGATACGACCTTCGACGATTCGGCGAGTTCCCTCTGGAAGGACTTCTGTCCGGTGGAGGCCGGGCGCGGACCTTTCCGCCCGGATCAGCCACTTTCGAACTTCAACGGCGACTCTTCGTTCGGCACGTGGAGTCTGGCGGTGGAGAACGATCAAAGTGACAGCCGCTCGGGATGGATCACCGGTTTCTCGCTGACGATCACCGGGACGCCGCAGCTCAGTCCGATAACCACCGCGTCGGAGATTGTTAATGCCGCGAGCCTCGGCGGGGCCGGAACCATCGCGGCCGGCGAGGTCGTCTCCATTTTCGGAGTGGGTCTTGGGCCGCTGCCAGGCATTTCCGCCCCCACAGGTGCAATTCCCACAAGTCTGGCCGGATCGAGCGTTCTGGTCAACGGAGTGGCCGTGCCTGTCTTCTATGCGTCGGCCTATCAAATAGAGGCGCAGATCCCCTTCGGCCTGACGCCCGGAGGGACCGCGACGGTTCAGGTCACGAGCAGCAGCGGCAGCGGCCCTGCGCTTACTGTCAACACGGTCGACGCTGTGCCCGGAGTTTATACCAGCGGATTTGGCGGGCTCGGAGCAGTGAATGCGGTGAATCAGGATGGCTCGGCAAATTCCGTCCTTCACCCCGCGGCGAAGGGCAGTTACATCACGCTCTGGGCCAATGGCCTGGGAGCCGTGAATCCCGCGCTGGTGGCGGGCGCAGTGCCGCCGGTAAGTCCGCTTTCGCTTGTGGCAGGTTCCGTTACAGCCTCCATTGGCGGTCTGCCGGCAACGGTTCAATTTGCCGGCGCGGCGCCGGGTTATCCGGGGCTCTATCAGATTAATCTGGTGGTTCCAGCCACGGTTCTCTCGGGCACACGCGCGTTGTCCCTCTATGTCAACGGTGAACCGTCACAAGCCGGGGCCACAGTACAAATTCAGTAGACCTTCGCTGATCGCGGCCTCGGCGGCATTGGAGCGCTTTCTGACGCGCCCGTCGGGCGCAGGGGCCGCGCGAGCTTCTCAACCGCTGCTGAGACGCGGAGCCTGGGGCGGCGTCTTCAAATCGGTTGGCTCTTGAGCCGGCGCGGGAGGTAATTTCCAATCGGCGACGATCGCCCGCGATGCGATCGACGCGTCCGCGGAGGAGATTACTTCCAGGATCGCCAGAAGCAATTTCTGCTGTACGACCAGAAATGTGTCATTGTCCGGAACCATCAGGTAGGCGAAGATTTCGAGTGTCAGTGAAGACTCGCCGAAGCCGATGAATCGCACGCGCGAAGTCGCTTGCTCCACGCTCGATTCGTTCCTGAGCGTTTCTTCGATACCGGTCAGTATCGTGCGCATTTGCTGAGGTGAGGTGTCATACCGCAGCCCGAAGACCTGATGGAACCAGAATTTATCGCGTCTTGAAATGTTCTCGAGGTTCTTCTGCGAAAGTTCCGCGTTCGGCACGGAGATCATGGTCCGGTCCAGGGTTCGAATCAGGGTCGAACCGAGACCGATGTCCTGTACGATCCCGGTCTCTCCCGCCATCGTGCAGAGGTCTCCCGGGCGAACGATGTCGCGCATGATGAGACCAATGCCGCCGAAGAGATTCTCGAGCGTCTTTTGCGCCGCCAGCGCCAGCGCGACGCCCCCGACCCCGAGCCCGGTGAGCAGCGCCGTCAGGTTCACACCCGCGTGCCCAAGCAGCAGCGCGATCGCTACCAGGACAATGAAGACGTTGAACAGGCGGCGGCCAAGCGCAAGGATCGCCACCTTCCCGGTCTGGTGAACCGCTGCGAGGCGTGCGACTCTCAGATCGATGGCGATGCTGTTCGCCTGCATCACCAGCCACACTGCACCTCCGACAGTCAGTACGAATGAGGTATCCCGGAGAAGCTTGCGCACCAGCAGAGAAGCCGCGAGGCTGGCGCCGATGCGGACCAGGCCCGCGAAAACAAGCAGCCGGATGGGCTTCCGCAGATTGAGGAATCGCCGCACATCCCCATGGCCAGTCGCGCGCTGAAGGACGGGCCGTAACAGCGCAACCAGGGCGCGAGTGATGGCCGAGCTCAGGACCAGCCCCAGTGCGATGGCGAGAATGCCGGCCAGCCATCGCCACAGGGGAACGGTCAGAATTTCGATATCGATCAGCGGCTTCGGCAAAAAACGAGTGAACCCTGACTCCGCGGAATCCGATACCGCTGGGATGTTCCGAAGCGTCTCGGCCGAGAACAGCCAGATGGCGGGCTCATTTTTTTGCTCGACTCGCGACAGGTCGATTGCGACGCGTCCCGAGGCCCCGTCAACGAACCCAATGCGCTCGCGGGAAGCCGGTAAGCCGTCCGCGCCTCGTCCTTCGGGCTCCCGTGAGATTTCGTTGAGATCGGCCGAAAGGCCGTGATTGAGCGCGTCGTTCAGTCGCTTGACGAGTTCTTCGCTCGACACGCGGGAGCCAGGGCGATTGAGGTATTGCGCCGCCCGGGGGTAGTCGCTGGCGGCGGCGGCTTTGAGGAAACCCACCACACAGCCGTACGGCGTGGATCGCCCGAGCGGATCGGACTTCGGCGGAGCGGGAGCCGGCGCTGGCGCCTGGGCGTTCGCCAGCAACAGGGGAAAGAGGAGAAGTAGTATCAGCCGGAACATCTGATAAATGTTGCCGGAATCGATGGGATTCCACGAACTGCAGGGCAGTTTGATGGCTGCCGGACAGAGCCGGGTTTTTTTTAATGTTTCCGGTCGGAAGGGTCAACGCCCTCGCAAGAGCCAGGAACCTCGCAAAGCTGGTGTGGCATTCGTTTGGCGTGCGCCCGCTACTTCGCCGTGTGCGCCACGTCCTTTTCATCTTCGGCGCAGATATGCTCGAAAACGTCGGTATCGGGTAGCAGGCGCTCCACGAAATTGACCGTGAAGGATTTGGTGAACGTCTTCGGGTCGGTGATCGTCACCGCCACATCCATGTGGCCGAAATCGCGGCGCGTGAAGCGCTCCTCGACTCGCAGGTCCTCGCTGTGGCCGTGCCCCCCGGCGTCCAGCCAGCCGAGGTCGTTGAAGCCCAGCGTGTCGACCACGAAGGTGTCGCCATCCCACTTCCCCACCGAGTAGCCGTACCACGTGGGCCGCACATCGTCCGGATTCGGCAGCTTGCGGCCATCGGTGTAAATCTGCCGGAAGATGGTTTCCACCTCATAGAGGACGAGGGTTTCGACGGGTGTCTGGACGATCTTGAAAGGTTCCGGCAGCAGGATACCGTGCGGCACGCCGTCCGGCAAACAATATGACTGCGGATTCCTCGTCCCGGTCCCTTGCCGGTTCTTCCTGAACATTTCGGCGCCGGCGGGCGTCAGCGGTTGCTCGTCAGGCTTGAAGTTGGCGAGGATGTTGGCAAAAAACGGCGAGTTCGTCGATTCGCCGAGCCCGTAAAGTCCCGGTCCGCGCGCCCCTCCCTCAATCTGCCAGACGCCGGAAAGATCCGGCTTGCCGCCGATGCGGGGCGCCGGTCCGGTCATGTTTACTTTGCCGTCAGCTGTTCGCGGCGCTTTGGGATCCGGGTTATTGAGCCATTGCGCGGAGAGGCTCAGTGAAGCGCAGGCCACCAGGCTTGCCATTCGAACGAAACTTCGCATAGTCATCATCATAAATATAAGTGGCTCGCGGCGGGTGGCGGCACACGACGCGCCACAAGATTGCCTGCCGGCATTTGGCAAGCCACCATGGCCCTGCGCGCCACCAAAATGAATGAAGACGCAAATGCAACCGGTGTGGGGCCAGCGCTTCGGCGCTGCAGCCGAGCTTCCGCTCGGCGCGGAACTTTACGCAAGCGCCGGTAGCGCCCGCGATCTTCGCCGGTGCTTATACGAACCGCGTCTTCAACGAAGTCCCCATGGCCCTGCGGGCCACCAAAATGAATGAAGACGCCGGAGCGGGACACCACGAAACCGGTAGCACCGGCGATCTTCTGTCGCCGGTGTTCTTCGGCCATCCGAACCGCGTCTTCAACGGAGCCAATCGTTCTCAACTCCAAACCGGTATATACTTCCCCAAGGCCAATCGCCACAGGAGTCTCCATGCGCCGACTTTTACCGCTTCTTTCCCTCGCCGCTCTGCCCTGTATAACTCTGATCGTCGGTGCCGCGTCGCTGCCGGTTTCGCCGAAGCCGGAAGACCTCGGGCTCTCCGCCGAGCGGCTGCAGCGCATCCATCAGATGATTCAGCGCCACATCGACGCCGGCGACATCACCGGCGCCGTCACGCTAGTCGCGCGTAAGGGTCAGATCGCCTGGGTCGACGCGGCGGGCGTCATGGACCTCGAAACCAAAGCGCCCATGAAGCGCGACTCCCTCTTCCGCATGGCTTCCATGACCAAGCCCGTGATCGGCACGGCCATGATGATGATGCTCGAAGAAGGCAAGGTCTCGCTCAGCGACCCCGTCTCGAAATTCATCCCCGAATTCAGGAACATGAAGGTCGGGATTCTCCAGACGCCCGGTGGACGGGGTCCAGGCGCCGCACCGCCCAAATACTACACCGTCCCCGCCGACCGCGAGCTTACCGTAAAAGAGCTTCTCACTCACACCTCCGGTCTTGTCGCCGGCCCGATGGGGCAGAACGCCGTCGCGCCCCTTCGCCGGAAGCCCGAAGAAACGCTCGCCGACTTTATTCCTCGCCTGGCCCAGACCCCTCTCGAATTCCAGCCCGGCGCGCGTTGGATGTACAGCGCCTCCGATGGTTTCGATCCGCTCGGCCGCATCGTCGAGATCGCATCCGGCAAACCGCTCAATGTCTTCCTGAAAGAGCGCATCTTCGATCCGCTTGACATGTCCGACACCAGCCACTATCCGACCGACGCGCAGATGTCCCGCCTCGTCAGCGTTTATCAGAAACGTCCCGACGGTCTCGTTAAGACGCCCCTTGCTCAATCGCTCTCCATGTCGAGCAAGGTCTACTTCGCCAGCGGCGGCGGTCTCATCTCCACCGTCGACGACTACTCGCACTTCGCCCAGATGCTCGCCAACGGCGGCGAACTTTACGGCCATCGCCTGCTGAGCCCGCGCACCGTCAAGCTCATGGCGTCCGTGCACATTCCGGACACTCTTCCCGGCCGCGCGCCCGGCGAAGGCTTCGGCCTCACCGTGCGCGTCGTTCAGGACGCCGTCGCCGGAAACATCCGGATTTCCGACGGCAGCTTCGGCTGGAGCGGAGTCTACGGCACGCACTTCTGGATCGACCCCAAAGAAGAAATCGTCGCGGTCATGATGTGCCAGACCTCCATCGGCACGATGCGCAACGAATTTGAGAACGCCGTGATGCAGGCGATCATCAAATGAAGTGAACCTGAGCCTCGTTTGCCGCCCACCTGCTGAACTGCACGCCAATTGCGCCGGACCGCGACGACCACTCGGGATAATTGAGGAATGCAGAGCCTCTCGTCACGATGAAAATCGCCACCTGGAACGTCAACTCCATCCGGCGCCGCCTGCCGGCCCTGCTCGACTGGATCGCCGAACACAAACCCGATGTGATGTGCTTACAGGAAACGAAGGTCCAGGACGCGGACTTCCCCGTCGACGCGATTCGCGAGGCTGGATACTTCGCCTCTTTCCGGGGCATGAAGGCTTACAACGGCGTTGCTACGCTGTCCCGTACGCCGCCGGAACGAGTCATTCATGGGCTGCATGAGGGAGTGGACAACGAAGATTTCCGGATCATCCAGACAGTCGTTGGCGGCATTCCGATCATCAACAGCTACGTCCCGCAGGGCTATTCCATTTCATCGGAGAAATACGCTTACAAGCTCGCCTGGTTTCGACGTTTGCGCGCCTATTTTGAAGGCGCTCTGAATCCCGCGGAGCCCGCAATCTGGGTGGGCGATCTCAACGTCGCCCCTGAACCGATTGACGTCTACCATCCTGAAAAACGCGTGAACGATCCCGATTTCCACATCGACGCCCGGAATGCCTACAAGGAGACCGTTGCGTGGGGCTTCGTCGATGTCTTCCGCAAACTTCATCCCGATGCCGTTCAGTACACCTATTGGGATTTCTTCCGCAACGCCTTCGAGCGAAACTTTGGCTGGCGCATCGACCATATCCTCGCCACGGGCGTGCTGGCCGCGCGCTGCCATACCGCCGAAGTCGATTTGGCGCCCCGCAGGGCCCCTGGGGCCTCCGACCACACGATCGTCTGGGCCGAATTCGAATAGCGCCAGTTCGTGAATTGGTTCTCAGCCCGCGACGCATCGCCATGCCTCATCGCCCAGGGCATGTGAACTGATAGTTGAGGTAGCGACTGACATTTCCGCTGTTGATCGCCTGCAGGAGATTCGCCACGGCGTGAAGATGCTGCTGCCGCAATCGGGCGAGATCGCTCAACAGTTGGGGTGACGGATTCACGAGGTTCGCCAGATATTGCTCGCCCTTGGGGAAATTAATCCAGTCATTGGCGGGAAAGGCGGCGCCGGCTATGGCGACGGTTGGTTTCCCATTTTTGTTGAGCGGTGAATATGTCGCATCCGGGGTCGTACTTGCCGCCTCGAAGAGGCCTGTGACAAACTCCGACAGGGGAACCTCGCCGATCAGGAACAACAGGGAGTCGTTCGGTTCGAACGGACGAAGGTTGATCTGAGTAAAGCCGGCGTCAGCGCCGGTCCAGAGCGCTGGATCGATCGTGCCCAGATAGTTGAAGAACGATTGGGCCTGTTCACCCGTCAGAGATCCTTTGAATGTCACGACCGCATAGGCATTGGCAAATTCGTTGGGGTTGTCCGGGTTGTACCGGAGGCCGAACTGAGCCGTTCCACCCTGATTCAGCACGTAGCCCAGGACGTTGTCGAGCACCCAGACATCCGACTGGCTGACTGCAACAGGCCCCGCGTCCAGCATGGTGAACACATAAGACGGATCGGTAACCCCCTGGAATCCTCCGGCAGCTACAAGGTAGTTCGTATTGCCGGGAATCACCGTGCTGATTGCCCGGTGGTCCGAAAGTACGTCGATTACGTTCTGAACAATCCGGCAGTCGTTGAGAAGACGGCGGGTCCAGAGCTCGAGGTTTGGATAACCGATACTTTCGATGGTTGCGAGATTAGCCTGCCCCACAATATCCGGACTTGGGATCGCTTCCGCCGAGATATATGTCTGGGCGGTAACGGGACCGGTTCCCACCGTTACGGCGAGCAGAACGATCCAGGAGAAAACATGCGATTTACGTCGATTCTCAATGCAGGTTGCATGCCGGTTGGTGCCCATCTGCGCCTCCTTGCCAGAACTTTGTGCAGTGTACCAGATTGTTTTCCGGCCGATTTACAGCAAAAGCGCGGGAATAAGAAATATAACGTTGCGCGCCGATCGCGTCGATGTGTCGCGTTGATGTGTAGTCATCCCGGCCGGCGCCGGAGGTAAAAAGATTCCTCGTCTGCGCCCGCGGATTTCCGATGGTTTGAGAGAATCGACTCAAATGCGCTTTCGCGGCGTTATTCTGGCTGCGGCACTCGCCTCTACCTCCGGACTTGTCCGGGCACATCATTCAGCCGCCGCAGAGTATCGGGCGGAACTGAAGACCTGGCATGGCACGGTCACGCGGTTTGTCTGGATGAATCCACATACCTGGGTCTACTTCCGTACTGCAGATTCTGCGGCCGGGGTCCATGATTTCGAATGCGAAGGTTCAGCGCCTGGCAGTCTCATGAAAAATGGATGGACCAGAGATACTCTGATCCCCGGCCAGCAGGTCACCATCGAGGGTTATCCCGCGAAACACCGGCCCGAAGGATGCAAGGTTCGGGCGGTTCTATTCGCAGATGGAAGAAAGATGAGCATGGGATCGGACGGGGATGAATGATCGTCGCTTCTCTTGTCACAATACGTCGTGTCACAATACTCAGCGGGCTTCCGTGAAAACCTTCTTATCTCTATCCATCCCAACGCTCAGTCTTCTCACCGCTCTTATGTGGGCTCAGCAACCCGCCGGCAAACCGCTGTCCTGGGCGTATCCGGTTCCCGATCCGAACCCGGCAGCTAAGGCGGAAAACGGTCCCAGGACGCTTTCCGGGAGCACGAAGACTTACACGCAGGCTGAGATCGACGATGCGTTCAAACCACCGGACTGGTTTCCGGGCGAGCATCCGCCCTTGCCGCGTCTGGTGGAATCCGGCGTCCAGGCGCAGGCGTGCGGATCCTGCCACCTGATGTCCGGGCTGGGGCATCCGGAATCGGCCAATCTGACCGGCCTCTCCGTGCCCTACATGCTCCGGCAGATGGAGGATTTCAAGAAGGGGCTTAGAAAAGATGCCGAGGCGTATGCCCAATCGGCGCGCGCGGGGCGAATGAACATCATTGCGGCGGGTGTGCCGGACGAGGAAATGCGAAAGGCTGTGGAGTGGTTTTCGACCCTCCAGCCGGCAGTCTGGTACAAGGTCGTGGAGGCCTCCACAGTTCCCAAAACGTGGGTAAACGGCGGCCGCATGCGCCTTCCGCTGCCTGGCGGCGCGACCGAACCTCTGGGTGATCGCATCATGACGCTGCCGCAGGATCCCGCGCGCGTTGAATTGCGCGACCCTCATTCGGGCTTTATCGCCTATGTCCCTCCGGGAAGCATCGCAAAGGGCAAAGAACTTGTTACGAAGGGCGGCGCCGGGAAAACGATTCCCTGTGACACCTGCCACGGCGAAGCACTGAAAGGCCTTGGCGATGTGCCTCGTCTGGCAGGCATTCATCCCATCTATGTTGTGCGCCAGCTTTACAACATCCAGGTCGGCGCCAACAAAAGCACCGCGGCCGCCCAGATGAAGCGCGTGGTGGAGAAGCTTTCGGAAGACGACATGATTTCGATCGCCGCCTATACGGCTTCGCTTGCCCCCTGAGACACGCCGTCTCTGGAAAACCGGGTGCCGTGCTTCCTCAATTAACCACGATGCGCAGGCATTTCAGGAATGCTTCTCTGCCTTCCAGAGTGACTCGAACCGCGCGTGAATTCCGTGAGGGTACGATCCAGCGCAGTTCCGAGAACCGCTTGTACATGGCCACCCCGAGCGGCCCCGCAAGATGGGCCCGGCGCTCCGTCCAGTCCGGACACTGACGCGCCAACTTCAACTCTGCACCTTCCGCTGAGCGCGGCGCGGCGATCCCTCGTTGTTCGAACCACATTCTTCCACGGTCTGTCACGGCGAACGCCCTCCCGGCAACCGGCTCCAGGTAGCCTTCCCGCTGTAGCGTATCGGTAATCGCTACCCCCAGCCAACCCGCCAGATGCGCATAACATGTGCGCGCATGCGCGAGGCTTCCAGGGGATGGCCCGCGTGTGCTGGTACAAACGCCGGCCTGCGGCGGAGAGGACGGCGCAGAGAACAAAACCAGCAGCGATTCCACGGCATAAGCGACTTCCTCATTAGCGAGCACGTAATACCGGTGGCGCCCTTGCCGATTCGCCGTGACGAAACCGGCTTCGGTCAGCCGCGTAAGATGTCCGCTCGCCGTCTGCGGGCTGACACGGGCGGCCAAAGCCAATTCTCCCGCAGGCACCGCACGACCTCCCATCAACTGGAGCAGCATGGCCGCCCTGGCCGGATCCGCCAGCAGCCTGGCTGCGTTGGCGACCGCGTTACTCATAAGTCCAGTATGCAAATTCCTTTTCTCCAACGCTTCGGTCTGCACCGAAGTGTTTTCCACGGCGCTGCGCCTTTAATGGTCTTGACGAGGTTTTATGTACACATTGTTCCTGCGATACACCATTGACCCTGATAAGCTTTCCGACTGGCGTACCTATGCCCAGGCGGAGTTCGACCCCATCACAGAGAGTGGCGGCCGTATCACCGGATACTATGCTCCAACCGAGTTCGCCGGCGCCACGAGCGAAGCGTTCGCGACCATCGATGTCGGCACCATAGCCGAATATGAGGTGTATCGCGCGAAGCTGGCCGCTCATCCGGGGCATCAGGAAAATGTCCGCAAAATCCAGGCGTCCGGTGCGATCCATTCCATATATCGCGCCATTATTCAGCGTGTCGAGCCGGGGCCGACCGCAAAATGAACCCGCGGCTTCGTCGATTCCTGGCTGTGACCATGTCACTCCCGCGCCGTCCGCCAAAACGGATGAAGACCCAATGCAACCGTTGTGGGGCAGCACTTCGGGGCTGCCGCCGAGCCTTCTGGCTCGGCGCGGAGCTTTACGTCGTGCCGGTAGCGCCGGCGATCTTGTCGCCGGTGTTCGTCCGAACCGCGTCTTCAACGGAGTCGCCATGGCCCTCCGGGCCACAGAAATGCATGAAGAAGCGGCGCGGGACAGTACGAAACCGGTAGTGCCGGCGATCTTGTCGCCAGTGTTCTTCAGCCGTCCGAACCTTGTCTTCAGGAGAGCGGAAGCAACACGCATCTCGCCGGGGGCGCGGAAGCGACCCGTTTCGCCCCGCCGCGAACAGTCTGCCGGGTGGACCGCTGTTGACGCCGAAGTGTTGGCGCGTCATGCCTGCTTGTTCCAGGCAAAAGCCAGATCACTGGTCGACTCATGGCATGACATGATCGGTGTCAGGCGCCGCTTTTGTGCACCGGATCATTGATGTGACGCTGCGCCCTTATGATCGGGGATTGGCTCAACTGTCAACAGGACATCGGACTTCGCCACACGCCGGCGAAGAAGAACACGACGGATGGAGCCTGAACGCCGTCGCTCGCCCCGTTTCGAGATCTTCTCAGCTTCATTCCCATGGTTCTTCCTGTCCGGGAGTTCTTCGCGGACGCCCTTCAGGATGAAATCGAACTCAAAAGACTTGAAGACGCCTAAGCCGCGGTTGTGATTCTTCCTGTCACACGGCAATCGCGCGCGTACCTGGCGGAAGGTCCGTGATAACGCCTTCCGCTCAGCCCGCTTTTCGGAAAGTCAGCCCGCTTTTCGGAAAGAATGTCAGCCCGCTTTTCGGAAAGTAAGATTGATCCGATAACCACCCACCAAAGCATGATCGCCCTCTTTGAGCGGCAGCACGCCGTGGTGTCGCAGGCGCGCGGGCCCGCCCCAGACAACAAGATCGCCATGCGTCAGCTTCACGCGAATGGCCGTGTCCGCCCTCCTGAGTCCGCCAAACAGGAAAGTGGCGGGGAGCCCCAGCGAGACAGAGACAATGGGCTGGTCGAAATCCCGCTCGTCCTTGTCCTGATGCATCGTCAGCTTTGCGCCGGGCTGGTACCGGTTGATCAGACAGGCGTCTGGCACGAATTCTTTGAAACCCGCCCTCGCCGCCGAGTTCGCGGCAAGAGTGCGGAATGACTTCGGCATGGGCGGCCATGGAATGCCGCTCTCAGGGTCCACAGGGTCGTAACGATAGCCGGTTCTGTCCGACACCCACCCCAGCGCGCCGCAATTCGTCATGGCCACGGACATGCGAAAACCACCGGGCGTGATCATGTGGCGGAAGGGTGCCCGTGAAACCACATCGTCGAGATCGGCCATCAGTTCGGCTTCCCCGCTCATGGCAAATTTGCGCAGGATTACTGCGCCCTCGCCGAGGGACTCTTCACTCACTTCGATAGGGGAGAGATTGTCGAACAAATTCATCGTCACGGAGTCCGCCTTATGCCGCATCGTGGAAAATAATGCCGACCGTATGACGTTGCCCCGAGCGTATGCGGCTGACGCCGTGCCGCAGGTTCACGCGATACATACCGCGCACGCCCCGCACGGGGCGGTTGTGAACTGCGAAAACAACGGCGTCTCCCTGACGCAGCGGCACGACCATCGGACGGCTTTGCATACGCGGGCGCTGCTCCGTCATGACGAACTCTCCTCCGGTGAAATCCGCGCCGGGAGCCGACAGTAAAATAGCCAGCTGAAGCGGGAAGACATGCTCGCCGTAAAGGTCCTGGTGCAGGCAGTTGTAGTCGCCGGTTCCATATTGAAGCAGAAGCGGCGTCGGCCGTAATTGGCCGGCATGGTGACAACGCTCGATGAAGTCGCTGTGCCGCTCCGGATAGCGCGCGTCGATTCCCATCGCGTCATTCCAGCGGTTGGCGATCGGAACCAGATGAGTGTAGGCCGCCGTCCGAAGTTCGCCCAGAAGATCGGGCAGCGGATAACGGAAGTACTTGTACTCGCCCTGTCCGAAACCGTGCCGTCCCATGACGACACGGCTTCGAAAGATCTCGTCATTTGCATAAAGGTCCGCGATCGTCCGGCACTCCTCAGGGGAAAGAAGCTGTTCCATCACAGCATTGCCCTGCAGATCCAGTTCTTCTCCGATTCTCTCCCAATCGACCGCATTCATAAGGGCAGTCTGTTTTACCTTGACCGGAAACTGACTGACCTCCTCGGTCAGAATCATGCGTGTGCCTCCTTTTCGAGAAGCGCGCGTTTTCGTTCCACGCCCCAGCGGTAGCCCGACAGTGCGCCATCGTTGCGCACCACGCGATGGCACGGAATTGCAACGGCGAGCGTGTTCGCGCCGCAAGCCTGAGCGACGGCTCGGACCGACTTTGGAGCGCCGATAAGTTTCGCGATGTCCGTGTAGCTTGCCGTCGAACCCGCGGGGATTTTTCGCAGCGATTGCCAGACGCGCTGCTGGAAGGCGGTTCCGCGGACATCGAGAGGAAGGTCGAGCCCGAGCGCCGGCGCTTCCACAAACCCGACGACTTTGGCGACGAGCTCTTCAAAACCGGCGTTTCCACCAATCAGATTGGCCTGCGGGAACTGGTCCTGCAGTTCGCGGGCGAGCGTATCCGGGTCGTTCCCGAGAAGAATCGCACAGATACCGCGATCGCTTTGGGCCACGAGGATCGAGCCCAGAGAACATTCGCCTACGGCGAAACGGATGTCCGTTTGGGCTCCTCCGGCGCGATAGTTTGAAGGCGTCATGCCCAATATCTCATCCGAGCTTTCATAAAAGCGGCTGTTTGAGCTGTAGCCCGCATCGTAAATCGCGTCCGTCACGGTGTCGCTCTCGTGAAGAGTCTTCCGCACGAGATTGCTGCGATGCGCGGCTGCATATTTTTTGGGCGTAAGCCCTGTAGCCGCCTTGAACAAACGATGAAAATGAGAGATGCTCCATCCGGCGCGCCGCGCCAGAAGTTCGAGGCTGGGCGGCGTCTCCGAGTTTTCGATCAAACGGCAGACAAAAGCAATCTTCCCTGCGTGCTGTTCGACTACGGGCGCCTGCTCCGGCTTGCACCGCTTGCAGGGGCGGAACCCCGCGTGTTCCGCCTCTTCGCAGGTTGCGTAAAACTGTACATGTTCGGGCCTGGGAAGACGCGCCGCACAGGAGGGGCGGCAGTACACGCCTGTCGTCTTGACCGAATAGTAAAACGGCAAACGCGGCTGAGGATCTCGGGCCACAAGGGATGCCCAGCGGGGATCGTTCTTCGCAATCGTTGCCAGCCGGGTATTTTTCGCTGAAGTACTCATGTTCGGGCCTCTCAATTCGTCTCTACAGGTACGAATCTAACAGCGAATTCCGGTATCGGCACTCCGCTTCCTGCTTTCAAATTCCATAAGAACACCGAGGTTTTGTCTTGTCTGAAGACGCCGAATCCAGCGCGAATCGGCCAGCCTGGCCGCTTGCTGTCGAACAGGGCGACGCGCCCCGCCAGGGATCGCGAGCGGGGCACGGCGCCAACACCATCGCAGCCCGAAACTGCCAGTATTGGAGTAGACAGACAATGACGCCACTCTCCGCCCCGAAGATTCCAGGCGAGACCGGCGCGGGCGCGGAAGCAGTGAGAAAACCGGAGCGTGGAGTGAGGACTGCGACCACCACAGTAAGTTATTTCCCGGATTTGGGCCGGTTATTTTAGACGAATGACGGGTGCGCATCCGATCCTTCCGCCAAAACGCGCTTGCCTCCGCCAATGCGCAAAAGTCTGCGGCCTCAAAGTACTACCTAACCGATCAGAGTCCCGGAATCTCGGTCTCTATCGTTGAAGGTGATGTGGTGGCTATAAACGATTGAAGAAAACGCTGCCTCATTTCACAAAAATCGGACACTTTTGTCGCGTTTCTGCAGAGCGGTTCAGGATTTTGCGAAATTTTTACCCGGCCTTTTCAATAGCTTACAGTTCCCCCCGCGTCGGATCTCCATTTTCGCCAGCTATGCTGATGCCAGGAAAAGCACATTTATGTCGACAGAAGCACAAATAGCAGCCAACCGCCGCAACGCGGAGGCCTCCACCGGACCCCGTACCGCCGAAGGCAAAGCGCGCGTGTCCCGCAACGCGACCACGTTCGGGCTCTATTCCGTAGGCGACGTTGTTCGCCCCGAGGAAGAATCTCTCTACCAGGCCTTCTGCGAAGACTTTCAACAGCAGTTGGCGCCGCAGGGCGCGATGGAAACCACCCTGGCCGCGGAAATCGTCCATGCCGCCTGGCGTCTTCGCCGCTGCGCCGCAGCCGAATCTACGCTCGAAGCCCAAAGCGGTCTCGATCCCATGCTCGACCCGGCCACCTCCGTTGCCTGGAATTCAATCGACCGCGCCCGAACTCAGGCCCTTCGCCACTTCCAGCGCGCGACTGCCGAACTGCGCCGCCTCCAGACCGAACGCCAGGCCCGAAACGGCAAAGATCACAAAAAAGACCAGAAAAGAGACCTCGAACCGAGCGTCATCGCGGATACGGGGCCCCAGCTGCTCCCAAACAACTTGCTCCCGAACAATCCGACAAAACAAACCCAATCCGAAGCGCCACAGACGGCGGCGATCCCCCGAGGCGCACCCTGCCCGTGCGGTTCCGGAGCGAAATACAAACGCTGCTGCGGCACGAACGCCCCGGCTGTGCTTTCGCCTGCGGCCTGACGGCGCCTGGCGCCGCAGGCGCTACGTGGAAAGTAGGTAGGGGCGTTGAGTATGCAATTCCGGAACTGGTCCGCCGCGCTGAAAGGGGTTGCAGACAGGTCCACAGGTCTTTGACAACCGAAACTCACCCGTTTCTCAGCGGGAGTGCGTCTGCAGGCTGCAATCGAGCCTCGATATGAATTCGTCCACGTCCGATCGCCCGATGTTCATAGGAGGCGAAAGCCGCAGCACGTTCCCATAAAGCCCACCGCGGCCCACAAGGATGCCATTCTCACGGGCGGCTTCGAGCACCCCCAGCGTGGCGGCGGTCGCCGGCGCCTTAGTGGCGCGGTCTTCCACCAGTTCAATCGCCAGCAACAGACCCATACCGCGCACATCCCCGATCATGCAATGCTTTTCCTGAAGGCCCAGCAGCTTGTCCTTCAAATAACCGCCGACCTCTTCGGTATTGCGAAGCAGATTCTGCTCTTCGATGTAATCGATCACCGCTTTCGCGGCAGTAGTGACTACCGGATTGCCGCCAAAAGTGGAGATCGTAACGCCCTTCATGGCGTCCGCGACCTCCGGCCGCGCGATGGTCAACCCGATCGGCATCCCATTGCCCAGCCCCTTCGCGCTGGTAATGATATCGGGCTGCACTCCCCAATGCTCGATTCCGAACCACTTGCCGCCGGTGCGTCCCCAGGCGGTCTGGACCTCATCGGAGATAAAGATCCCGCCGTAATTGCGAACGATATCGGTGACGATCTTGAAGTATTCTTTCGGAGGCGTGATGAATCCGCCCACGCCCTGGATGGGTTCGGCGATCAACGCCGCGACGCGCCCCGAAGTTGAGGTCCGTATCACCTGCTCGATATCCTGCGCGCACTTCACCTCGCAGGCCGGGTAGGTCAGACCAAACGGGCAGCGATAACAGTAGGCATTCACCGCGTGAACCACGCCCGCCTGCGGTGGTCCCAGCTTCCAGGTCGCCTGGCCTGTAAGGCCCATCATCGCGGATGAGCGGCCGTGATAAGAGTGCCGAAGCGCGATGACCTCGGTCGATCCGGTATAGCATCGCGCCGCCAGGATCGCTGTCTCGTTTGCCTCGGTGCCGCTGTTCGTGAAGAATGATTTCCGCAACGCCCCGCCGGGAGTGAGGGATGCCAGCTTTTGCGCGAGCCTTACCTGCGGTTCGTTCGCAAAGAGGGTGGAGACATGCTCGAGCTTGTCGATCTGCTCGTGTACCTTACTGTTGACCTGCTCGTTGCAATGGCCGACGCTGACGGTGACGATTCCGCCGAAGAAATCGAGATACTGGTTGCCGTCCGCATCCCAGACGTATTGATCTTTGGCATGGGAAACGACCAGCGGCTCTTTGAAGTAATGAAAGACCGCCGGGAAAATAAATTCCTTTTGCGCGAGCAGGATTTCCTGTCTGGTCATGCCGTCAGCGGAACGCCAGTTTCGCCTTGCGTTCCTCCTCCTCCTTGATTCCGGGCCCGAACAGCTTCTCGAAGAAGCCCTCCCGCACCAGGCGGTCGACCACACTGTTGTCGATGACCTTGCGAAAATCGAATTCTCTCATCTGCGCTCCGAGACGTTCGTCGGAGGGGTGGTCGAGTACGTACTTGACCGCCGCGGCGGGAACATAGGGGATGCGTTCGTAATCGTTGACCTGGGCGTAATGATCGTAAACGCGCTCAATGTCGCCGCGGTCCTGCTTGTCCCAGGTGAGGTAGGTATTGACGGCAAATGTCTTGTCGTCATAAAAGCGCTTGATCGCCTCGGCATGAGCCTTGATCAGCGATTCGGCAAGGCCGGGATCGGCCGCAACTGTGGCCTTCCGGAAAAGGTAGACCGAGGGGGCATAGATATCGTCGTAGTCGCTGATATTAGCGAGGCTCTTATAGCCCTGCTCCTCCATCTTGAAATAGACGGGCGCAGTAATCATCGTGGCGTCTACCCGCCCACCAATCAATGCGGCCGCACGCGAGTTCACGTCGGCGCCGATCGGAATCCATTCCACCTCTCTCGCGGTCACGCCCACCTTCGCCAGCAGCCCGATCGTGTAGTTGTAAGGAGCGTCGCCAATCTGACTCACGCCGATGCGCTTCCCCTTCAAGGCGCGCATATCGGCGACATTGGTCTTTGCCATCAGAGCAAAGAGGCTCTTCTTGAATGGACTGCCGAGAGCGATCAGCGACCCGTCGCGCGACGCAGCGATCATCGCCTGTTCCAGCGTATAAGCCGTCATGGCGGCCTGCCCGCTGACGAGCATGGCGATGCCCGCCGGATGCACACCGAAAATCAGGTTGACGTCGAAGCCGTACTTACTGTAGTAGCCCCCGTCTTTGGCTATATAGAGGGGCCAGACCTGACCCGTGCGCGTCGGGTAGTTGATGACGATCTTCCGCTGCGGCGGCGTTTGCGCAGTGCAAAGTTACTGCCGCGAGCAGCAGAGAAAACAGGCGAACGGTCTTATTCATCAGCGGCCTCCTGATGCCAATGAGCGAAGCCCATGGCGCTTCCGGTGCCGGCTTCGGAACGGTAGCAGGGAACATAATCGAGGAGCCTCATGGTCAAACCAGCTTCGGCCATGACCCCCGCGACTGTAATCCAGTTCTTGATCTCGGAGGTGCCCGACTGGAACAGCTCCTCCGGGAGATTCGTAAGAGCGGCGGTGTCCCCTTTTTGCAGCGCCTCAAGAAACCGAGCGTCGAATGATTCGTCGATCACGAAATGGGTCAGGCCTCCCGAAGCGATCACCGCAACCTTAAGGTCTTCAGGCCACGAAGCAAGGGCGCGTCCGAGAGCCTGCCCAAAGGCGAAACATCGTGCGGCCGTAGGCTGGTTCGGCGGATAGAAAGTGTTCACGAATACCGGAACGTGCGGAACGAGCTTATCGCGCAGGATCCGCCTGTAGACAAAGCCGTAAGCATGCGGCGCCGCGTTGGACCCGATCGCGCCGGTAGGCAGGCGCGTCAGTTGCGCGACGTCGAAGTCTTCGGCGACAACCTTCTTGATGACATGCTGCCCGAGCTCCGGCAGGCACGGATATTGCGTATAGACCGAAGGGGTCCGGTCCAGTTCGGCGCGAGCTACGCCTGGCGGGAGGCTCGCCAGAAATTCCGGAGTGCGTGGAATTCCTTCCACGTAAGGCCCCCAGAAGACGGCGAATGCCGGCACATGATCGGAGGTGAAGATCTCCATCTGATCGTTCCCGACGATGACGGCGATATTTGGCTTTGTTTTTTCGAATATGTCCCCGAGTTCGCAGATGGCCTTCTGGCAGCGAGCATGCCGCTCGCGGAAAACCTCCGGGCTAAGCTGCTTAGCCAGATCCATACCCGCCCGCAACTCGACCATTTGGTCGAAGTTGTAGATCCGCCCCTGGAAGTGATGTTTGGGATTCGCGCGGTCGAAGGGGACGCGCTCATGCCATGCTTCCCAGGGAACGGAAAGCATCGGTCCGTGCGAGGTGGCTAAACCGAGAGTGACGCGCGCCATCTCATTTCCCCTTCATGCGAGGAAACAACCGGCGAGCATTGTCTTCGAAGATATTGCGGCGGTCCTGATCGGACAGGAAGTCGATCGAGTCGATCAGCGGCTTGATGTCGTCGAAACTCTTGCCGGTTTCCGGATTGGCGGCCGACCCTGAACCCGGATTTTCAGTTCCGAAGAGAACATTCTCGCTGCCCACGATGCCGACCAGCATCTCGATGGATTTGCGCGCATGCAGGCATGTGTCGTAGTAAAGCATCCTGAGGCGCCGGTTGAACTGCTCGACCGTACCGCCGCCCTTCATCACATGATCGGCCTGCCACCGGCCAATTTGATAAGGAATTGAACCGCCACCGTGCGCGACGATGATCCGCAGTTTCGGAAAATCCTCGAGCACCCGCGAGTTCACCAGCGAAAGAACCGCCAGACTCTCTTCGGTGATGAAGTGCTGGCTGTAACTTTCCCGGCCGTGCTTGCAGCCGCTGGCGTGGATGAGCCCGGGAATATCCAGTTCGATCATCTTTTCCCAGAGCGGATACCAATACTCGTCGCCGAGAGTCGGCGTGCTGTTATCGCCTTCACCCGGGTCGGTGTCGATCAGCGTTCCAATGAATCCGAGATCTTCGACGCAGCGCGTCATCTCGGCGAAACCGAAGCTGACCGGCTCGCCCGCAGCCTGAGGAAAGGCGCACACGCCCTCGAAGCGATTGGGATAAGCCTTGACCTGCTGCGCGATGTAGTCGTGATTGGCGACCGCCCAGGCCTCGACCATCTTCACCGGTTTCTCGGCATGCATAAGCTGAAACGGACGTGGCGAAAGAAACTGCACGTCGGTCCCGACCGAGTCCATAATCCGGAGATTGCGTTTCGTATCGGGGTGATCGCGGACCCACTCGTCGGTGAATCGCTTCGGGGCGTAGCCATGCGCGCCGCGCGCGGACATCTGGAGGGCTTTCCACTGATAAAGTTCAGGCGCGGCGCAAACGTGTGCGTGAATATCGATGATCACGGCATCATTCTTTCATAAGTTTTACAGACGCGAAAATCTCGCACTGCACCAGCATCGAGCCCGGAAGATCGGGCGCGGCGAACGTGTGGCGCGCCGGCCGCGAATGCTCGTCCGGAAACATTTCAAGCCAACCGACGTTCAGCATGTCGCGCTGCGAGCGGTCTTTCATCCAGACGTTCATCTTCACGATGTCCTCTGGGACTGCCGCCGGCAATTTCAAGGATTTGCCGGACAGTGGCGAACATTTGCGCGCACTGAGCCTCAAGCCCCTCCAGCATCTTTCCGGTATACGGCTCTTTGCCCGAAACTCCGCTCGAAATCAGAAATGGCCCGACCTTGCAGGCCGCGGGGATCGGATTATCGTGACCGAATCCCGGAACTTCGATGCTTAAGCGTCTGCCCACGCATTCTCCTCGTGGTTAATATACGTCATATGGAGTATGGTGAATGCGCGTGGTACGCGCTGACGGTAGGACCGCGGAAAGAAAAGCTTACCGCGCAAGCGCTTCGAACCCACGGTTTCGAAGACTTCCTGCCGCTATATGCATTTGAGGAGCCAGTGGTCGGATCGGATCAGAAAGATCGAGCGACCGCTGTTCCAGGGCTACGTGTTTTGCCGGTTCGACCCGATCGAGCGGCAGGCCGTGCTCAAGACGCCCGACGTGGTGTCAATCGTGGGTTTTGGAAGGACGCCGCAACCGGTGGACGACACCGAAATAGCGGCGCTGCAGGCGGTCTGCGAGTCGGGACTGGACGCGATGCCCTATCCCAACGCGCGGATTGGATCGAAGGTTCAGCTGAACGACGGTCCGCTGAAAGGTCTCGAGGGGATTCTCGTGCAGGACCGGAAGACCCGGCTGATTCTGTCGCTTACGCTGCTGCAGCGTTCCGTAGCAGTGGAGATCGACCGGGCATGGATCGCGCCGCTCGGGATGGTGGTGTCGTTCTGATTAATATGCGCCTTCACCGGTGAGAACCACGCGGGCGGTGCGAATCATAAGATATAAATCCAGCCACAAGGACCAATTCCGAATGTAATAGGTGTCGAGGGATTCCTGAACATCGAGGTTTCCATTGCTGCGGGCGTTGACCTGCCACATGCCGGTCAATCCCGGCCGGACCTGCGTCCGGAGGGCTCTGAATTCAGGATCGAAACGGCAGTTATGATACGCGGGGAACGGGCGCGGCCCCACCAGACTCATCTCGCCCTTGAGTATGTTCCAGAGCTGAGGGATCTCATCGAGGCTTGTCTTGCGAAGGAAGCGGCCGACGCCGGGAAGAATACGGGGGTCGTTTCTGAGTTTGCAGAATTGCTCCCACTCGGCCCGGTCCTCGGCGTTCTCCGCAAGGTGACGTTCCAGCATCTGTTCCGCGTCCGGGTACATGGTCCGCAGTTTGAGGATGCGGAGGGGCTTGCCATTTTTGCCCTCCCGTTCCTGAAAGAACACAGCAGAACCGGGACTGGTGAGCCTGATCCAAAGGGCGCCCACCAGAGCGAAGGGCGCAATCAGGATCAGGCCGGCCGCCGCAAAAACAATATCCACCATGCCGCTTGATCCATCGGTTCATGGGCTTGAGCAGGTTGTGGCGAATCTGCAGCCCGAGAATGCCGCCCAGATCACGCGTTTCGATCCACAAACTGCCGATGCCGAAAAGGTCCGGGACGATGAGGACATGCTCGAAAACGGTTGACCAGCTGCGAAGATACGCCGTCAGCTTTGAACCCGTCATTCCGGGCATGGCGACGATGGCGTAGTGAATTCCGTATTCGGCAGCAAATTCCGCAGCGGCGTTGATCGAGCCCGTGATCGGCACGCCTTCGAACTCGCCGTGTTTTTCTGAATCGTCATCAAGGCAGACAACAGGGCGATAGCCCAGAACCCGATTCGCCTCCAGATTCTGGATGACGCGACGGCCTGTTTCTCCAGCGCCGAGGATCATGACTGGAACACCCCACCACGCGCGCTGGCCGAAAAGCTTGCCACAGCACCAGCGCGCCATCGGAGCGAGAGCCAGCGAGAAGGCCCATGCCAGAAAGAAGCCGCCGCGGGAATCGGCCCACCGGTCCTTCGCCATAAACATGGCGGCGGTAAGCATGAGATAAACCAGCGTGATTCCGCGGAAAACCCTGCGGATATGTTCGACCGCGCTCATCCCGATGCCCGGATAAAGATTTTCGAACGCAAATAATGCGGCGCAAAAGACGGGCGCAAGCGCCATTACGGGCTGCAGCGGAGGAATCGTCGGATTCATCAGCGACCAGACTCGGAATCCGGCGACCACGGCGAGGCCCGTTGCGCAAATGTCCGCCGACGCAAGTGTTACGGCCATGAGGCCGGGACCTGTCCAGGGGCTTGTAATTGTTCCTGACGACGAGTGCGTCAGGGTCGGCGAGGCCATGTCGATTTATGCCAGCCCAGCAACTGCAACGTGAAAAGTACGAGGAATCGCGGATTATGCTTCAAGTACCGCTTCCACAATCTGCGCGGCTCGGTCAAAAGCCGGAAAAACCACTCCATTCCGATCGACATCATCCAGCGCGGGGCCTGGGCCTTGGAGCCGGCCAGAAAGTCGAAAGCCGCGCCGACCCCGAGCATCACGCATTGCACGCGATTCTTATGGGCCGCCATCCAGAAGTCCTGCTTGGGTGTGTTAAGACCGATGAAGAGAATGCGCGCCCCGGAAGCATTGATGGCGGCGGTGACCTCTTCGTCCTCTTCCGGAGTCAGCGGACGAAAGGGAGGCGAGAACGCATAAGCAATCTGGAGCTGCGGGAATCGAGCGCGAACAACTTCCTGCAAACGGCCGAGAACCGCCGGCGATCCACCGTAAAAGCCGACCGGAACGCTCTGCTCCGCGGCCATGCGAAGCACAACGGGAGTCAGATCAGGCCCATACACGCGCGTGGCTCCGGGACGCCCGAGGAGTTTTAATCCCCACACCAGAGGCATCCCGTCCGGCGTTACCAGGTCGGCCTCATTCATGACGCGGCGGAATTCGGCCGAATCCCAGGCTTCCATGACATTGTTCACAGTGGCCACGCAGACATATCGGGAGCACCGCCGCTCAGCCCATTCCAGAATGCGACCGGACGCGTCGGCATAGGACGTGCCGTCGACTTTCATGCCGACGATAAAGTCAGAGGTCACCGGGGTCTACCGCGCTTTTTCGTATCTCACGACAATTGAACTTCCGAAAAAACGAAGCGGGCTGGTCTCCATGACCCGCATCAGTCCAAACAGCGGGCGAGCGATCTTCTGAAGCAGTCGCAGCATGCCGCCGCCTCCGTGTTCGAACGTTGGCCAAAGGTAACCAAGCGCTACTCGTCTCATTCCCAGCGGTACGAATAGCGCATCCAGCGTTCTAACAGTAAATACGCGGGCATTCGCTATGCGGCTGTGAAGCCACGGAAACCAGGGCAGCAGAGGCAGGCGGGAGAAGTGCATCCCGAACACGCGCCCGCCATGACCTTCGATGGGATACCAGCGGTTCGGAACCGTGAGCACCAGCTGCCCGCCGGGCCGGAGGACGCGCACGCACTCCTCGGTTACTGCCGCTAGGTTGTCGACATGTTCGAGCGTTTCAATGGAGATGATCGCGTCAAAATATCCGTCGGGAAATGCAAGCCTGGCGGCCGATGAAAGGTGCGGCGAATACTTTGATATCTGGTCGCCGTCCAGCCGCGCGAAGAAACCGTCTATGTTCGCCGCCTGGACGTCAATCCCGTGTACCTCTTCAAACTCTTCCCCAAGCGGGATGGTAAGAGAGCCCTCTCCACAACCGATATCCAGCAGACGCCGGCCCGATAAACGGGCAATGCGGTGAATGCCCGCGATGAAAACGGACACTGTATTCCCGCATCGGCTGGATTGCCGGGCACCTCCGAGAATCGGAACGCGCGTCATAGAACGGAAGTTATTGCGCGAATACAGTCCAGGCCGTGCCGTTGCTGCGGATTCCGACGACGCCGGAACCGCCGCCGCTGACCGTCGCGCCCCATACCGTTGTCGTGCTGTCGACGATCTGATGTACGTGGCCGGCATTACCCGCCGCGGCCTCGATCTGCGAGTAAGTCAGCGGGACGTTAGTGATGGTAAAGTCGACGCCGGGGCCGCCCTTCGCGCCACACGCGTTCCTGTTCGAGCCCTGCAGGCAGAGATTGTCCGAATAATTGATTACGTCGGACTTTGACAGCGAACTGCCGGCGAAGTTCGTCACCCGCAGGTGGCGGAAGGAACTGCCGGAGAGGCCGTTCGCCCTTCCGTCGATATACATCTGGCCGAACGGAGTCGCGTTGTAGTTGATCAGGGTCGCTCCATCGACATCCACCGCGTTGGTGTAGCCGGTGAAGCAATTGAATCCGAAGCCGGACGGAATTGGGGCCGCTTCAATGATGCAACTAACATTCTTGTAGTGAATGGTCCCGTTTCCGGTGGCTCCATTGCCGAACACATTCACGGTCCAGCCGGTATCGGCCGGGCCGAAGATCCCCGGGGTTCTCACGACCGATACGTTCGATACCGTGATGCCGTCCGAGGTTCCTCCATTCCCGCTGTTGCCGCCCAGAACACTGCCGGAGTAGCTTTCCGCGATCTGAATATCGTCAAAAGTCGAGCCCTGGCACCCCAGGTTGTTCGGCGCCCTCGCCGCTACGTTGCAGGTGAAGGCGGCTGACGTGGGAAGAGGCAGGCCGCGCGCGCCGATCGTCCCGATCTGAGCGTTGGTCAGGTGCACGATGCCATCCCACAGCAACACCCTGGACCAGGGACCTTGCAGGTTAAGATGGCCGACATTCAGGGCCTTCGCCGGATACGCTTCGATCAGGCTCCCCGCAGTGACGGCTCCTGCGGGCTGAATGCCAACGATTCCGTCGATCGTCTCTTGTCCGCCGCCGAGCCCGCTTACGCAGTCGCCTCCGCGCGGCATGGTGTCGCACAGAATGTTGTGGAGGTGAACGACGCCCAGAGTATTCAACTGCAGTTCCATCGCCGCGTAAGGCGCCTGGTTATGCGCGAAAAATCCGTCGATCGTACCGGTGAGTTGAGCGGAATCGGCCCCGAGCAACACGTGCAGGCAGTCTCTCGTGGACACGTGAGAACAAGTCAGGTCGCGGATGGAGAAGTTCGTCAGGTTTGCGCCGGCGCCCCCATGTCCGAGCACGATCGCGTCGGGCCCGGTTCCGGAATACTTTCCGTCCCCAACGTTCGAAAGGGTCACTTTCTCGATATCCACCGACCCCGCGGCGACATTAACGGCGGAGCCGTAGGAGTTCTGAATCGTCGAATTGCGGATCCTGAGCCCGCTTGCAGCCGAGGCCTTGATAAAAGTCACGCCGGAATATGCGCTTCGGGCGAACTGCCCATCGAACGTGCAGCCGTCGAAAGTCACGTTGGTTGAGTTGCTGACATCGAACAAACTCAAATTTCCGGCGGCCGCCTGGATCACCGCGCCCGGCTCGCACTTGAGCGTCAGGTTCGGTACGCCGACCCGGATGCCGGTTGAGATTGCATAGGTTCCCTTCGGCAGGGTGAGCGTCTGGCCGCCCGTCATCGCGGCGATCGCCACCGCGAGTGACGAATAAGACGTCGCCAGCGGCGCGGTCTGCGCGAGCATGGCGAGCGCGAAGACGTTCCCGATTACAGCCATGCGAATGAGTTTCATGAGTTACTGATGCTTGCCGCGCGAGACTGATACGCAGGCATCAGTCCCGTTCGCCAGCTTGACAGATCACGATCAAGCAAGCGCTCCAGGAGCCTGACCTCCCCATCAAACTCCTCCGTCAGCATGCGGTGGAAATCCTCGGACAGGCGTGGTTTGACGGACGTACGGAGGCTGAGTTTAACGGCCCACAAGAGTGGAAAGATCCCACAAGCGTTCAGGGCGGGCTTCAAACGCCGCCGCAGGACTTTCAGACGGGGATAGGCGTAGAACGATCTGACCATTCTCGCGACGAACCGGCTCTTATGGGAGGCGTAGACGTTTTCGCGCGCGAATTCAGTGATTCCAATGTCCTCTATTCCCAGAAAGTCGACAACTTCTTTCATAACCGCGGCGGGACTGGTCTGGAGATCGTCCCACACAATCACAAGTCGCTGACTGGCGGGCACGAGATCGAAAAGCCTTTCGATCTGGGTACCCAGAGAACAGACTTTCCGGTACTGAAGATATCCGGGCTCCCAACACAGCCTGGGGAACGTTGCCGGCGGCGCGCATTTCCTGTAACCACCATGCGCGCTCCGGATCCTTCACATCTTCGTCCAGAGACTTCAGGCATTCGTTGTGCCAGGAGACGAACATATCGACGGGATTACGAACGAGCGCAATAAACTTCGCATCGGGACGGCGTTCGAGAATTGCGGGGATCGCCACCTCGGAACTCAGATAAATCGCAGACGCCTCGCCGCGTAACTGACCGTGGCAGGCGTTGGCGAACAGGGCATCATACTCGGCTTCGCTTTCCATCTCGCGGCGGCCGGGATAGTCGGAGGCAAAGAAGCGGGGCTCCTTGATTCTCGAGAGCGCTAATTGAGGATGCTGACGAAGT
Source organism: Terriglobia bacterium (assembly GCA_963845785.1). Classification (GTDB taxonomy): domain Bacteria; phylum Acidobacteriota; class Terriglobia; order Bryobacterales; family Bryobacteraceae; genus BOG-234. The sequence continues at coordinate 823,301 of CAWJTK010000001.1, forward strand.
GTCGCGAAGAGGGCGGTTGTGCCGCACTTCGGACCCCCGACAATCACAAAGTCCGGGGCTGGCGTGTTCAGTTGAACCATTCTCCGCTTATAGTTTCCGTATTGGCCGGGAATATCGCCCGAGAATAATAAAAGCGATCAGGTTCTAATTCTTTCCAGCAATGACATCCCGATAGATGTTCATCAGAAGATTGTAATTTCGGTCCGCTGTGTATTTGTCTTCGAAATCGCGGCGGGCGGAAGCGCGGATCCCGGCCATGGCGCCGCCGAACCTGAAGACGTTGCCGATCGAGGCGGCAAGTTCCTGAACATCCCCGGGCGGGACCAGCCATCCGTTCGTTCCCTCGCTGATCATCTCCGTCATGGACCCGATTCGTGTGGCAATCACCGGCGTACCACGGGAGAGGGCTTCCACGATCACCCGCGGCATACCTTCATACCAGGTTGACGGGAACACCAGTGCACGGGCGTCCGCGAGCAGATCGTACACCTGCTCAGGCGATCTTCTTCCCAGAAAAGAGACCGAGGGGGAACGCGCGGCCTCGCCTTCAACAAACGATTCAAGAGGGCCTTCACCTGCGATGATTAGCCTTCCCGGGCAGGCTGCGACCTTCCATGCATCAATCAGGTTTCTCAGTCCTTTTTCTTCGGTGAGGCGCCCGACATAAAGCACATAGTTGCCCGCTCCAGAGCCCGAACCCGGGTCGGAAGCCAGGAAATTAGGCTTAACGGTCAGTCGCTTCGGGGGCAACCCGCCTTCGATAAATTTCCGCCTGGAAAACTCCGAGAGCGCGATGAACATATCAACGTGCCGGATCCATGTGCCGAGTAGATTATGGATGGCCAGCATCGAAGTGACAGCCAGCGTCGCCGGCCGGCTGTCGCGATAGCAGCCATGCGCGACGCCAGGCCACGGCACACTTTTCCCGACGCATTCCTCGCAAACCTTCCCGTGTCGAAACAGAATCGCGCCGGGGCAAAGAAGCCTGTAGTTGTGGAGAGTCTGAACGACGGGTATGCCGCACTTGCGCGCCGCGTAATAGACCGCCGGGGAAGCGACTGGAAAGAAGTTATGCACGTTGACTATGTCCGGCCGGGTTGTCCTGATCTCATCCAGAACGCGTTTATACGATGAGTGACGCCATGCGGCCTGCAGCCCCGCGGACGACGCATTCAGCCTCGTAATGCCGTCGTTTTCAAAGGTAATTCGGCTTACCTCATTGCCGTTCGCCACCAGCAGCCGGCTTTCCGCCTCGCACGATTCGTCTTCTCCTCCACGAATCTGGTATTTGTTGTGAATCGTTAAGACTTTCACAATCGCTTTCGTGAAACTAACTCATGGAACGCTCTGGCTGGCGAGATTTTCACAGTAAATCGCCCGCGCGGACGCCTGGATGGCTTCATGCGTCGAGTAACGCGCGCGCCACCCGAGTCTTTTGATCTTCGTAGCGTCGAGCCTTACGATCGGGACATCGCCTTTCCAGCCGCGGTCGCCTCCCGAGTAGATATGGCGAACGTTCCGGAGGTCCATGACCTCTGCCACGATTTCGGCGATCTCGCTTACCGTAATCTGGTCGTCGGTTGAAACATTGAAGTAGTTGTAGACTTCACCTGCGAACTGCCGGCCGCACCAGATGCCGGCAAGCACATCGTCCACATGGATGTAGGATTTGCTCTGTGTCCCGTCGCCGAGAATCCTAAGTTCCGCCGGCCGTTCCATCAGTCTGGCGATGAAATCGAATGTGACTCCATGCGTTTGCCGGGGTCCGACTACGTTGGCGAAGCGGTAGACCCATGCGCGAAGTCCAAACATGTGACAGTAGGAGCAGATCAGCGACTCACCGGCCAGCTTACTCGCCGCATAGGTAGAGACGGGAAGGAGCGGAGAATGGTCTTCCGTGAGCCAGGTATATCCGACATCGCCGTAGATTCCGCTGCCAGAAGCATAAACAATCTCTTTCACCCTGCTTCGGCGCATAGCCTCGACGACATTCTGCGTCAGAAACGTACCCTGCCAGAAGTCGATATCGGGCTCTCGTGCGGCTCGCGCGATATCGGGATTGGAGGCGTAGTGAAAGACGAGATCGTGTCCTTCCATGGCTTGTGTCAGAGAGTCCAGAGAGGAGATCTCCGCCTCCACCACACTCAGGCGCGGGTCCTTTTGCGGCAGGAATTCCCGCCTGCCCGAAGAGAAATTGTCATAGACCGTAACCCGATCAATAAGAGGGTCGCTTAGTAATTTCGCGACTGTGTGACTCCCGATAAAGCCCGCGCCTCCCGCTACAAATACATGCATAGTTTCATCTCCCTTTCATGGATGGCAGCCGCTTACGTTGAGGCGCCGAACTCCGAATACAGACGGTCCCATGAATCTATGAAGTGATCCAAAGTGAACCGTTGGACAGCCTCGCGGGCATTAAGACCCATGTCAAGTCTGGCGGGCTTTGAGAGGGACACAAATCTGGCAACGGCATCGGCGATCGCCTTCGCGCTGCAGTCGTGAATCGCGAATCCTGTAACTCCATCGACCGCATACTCCTCGACGCCATTGAGGGGCGTCGCGATGACGGGGAGCGCTCCTCCCGCTGCTTCGATGGTCACCGCCGGGAAAACTTCATACTTCGATGGGAGGACGAACGCGTCGGCGGCTGTGAAGAAGCGCTGGATATTTTCGTGTTTTCCACAAAACTCAACACGCGCCCCCAGCCCCCGTGCGCGCGCCTGGTCGCGATAAGACGCAGGAGGGGTACCACCTACGATCAACAATCGTGCGCAAGTCAGACGAGGGTCTGCCAATGCATCGATCAGCGGTCCGAGCCCCTTCCTTTGAAAGTCACCCAGGGACACAAGCAGCAGGACAACGTCGGATTCGGAGATACCCATCTCGCACCGGACCCGCGCCTTTTCTTCCGCGGAAGACTGACGGATCGCCGTGCTCACAGGGGGGTAAAACACCGAGATTTTGTCCGGATCGATTTTATGTGCGCCGATGAGTTCCCGGCGCAAACCGGCCGACGGCACTATCACCACTTGCGCCTTCCGATAAATACGGCGCTCGAATGCGCTGTTCAGGAAACGAGAAATCAAAGCGGCAAGTTCTCGCGGCCGCGTCAGCCGGGTTTCCGCCAACATCAGCGGCAGGTAACGGCGATTACAAAAGTGTGCGTCGGCAATCCCGATTTGACCGATCGCCGCGTCGCTGGATTGAACGATATCAAAGCGGCCGCGACCGGTAAGGCGATACCAGAGATAAGCTATCGACGCGTTGAAGCGAAAGGTAATGGTCGCCAGAAGCGACGGTTTCAGGAAGCAAGGTACCCATACCCACCGAATTCGATCGGGCCGGGGGTTTTCGAACTGGGTGGCAAAAACGGTGAAGTCGTACTTTTCGCATAACTGCTCCAGGCGCAGCCAGTTCGCCTTTCCGATTCCATTTGCCTTGACGACGACATAGTAGAAGATTGCAATTTTTTTACGACGGGGGGAGATGGCTTGCATCAACTAACTCAACGAATTGCGAGATTCACAGGACGCAGGCCGTTCGCAAAGTCGTTCATCGGGAGGCTCGACTGTACTCACGGCATCTGCCGGTGTTCTCAGTAGGTGACGCACAGAGTGCCTGATCAGCTGGGGATTCCGGCTGGAGAGCGTGGTTCTGGCTCTGATCAAATCCCAGGCTACGCGAACCAGGGGCAAGATCGAAGCACTGTTGAGGATACCCAGGAAATAACCTCTTCTGAGAGATGAAGAAGAACCCAACAAGATCTGACTCGAATTCCGGTTCTTTTGCGCGGGGGCTCCGCTCCACGTGTGAATATAGTCGGATTGTTGTACATTCTCATGCCGGAATCGCGTCATCCTCCTCGTTGTTACCAGAATGAGCAGCTTTGTTGAGGAGGTTATGTCCACTCTCTGACCGTTGCCTGGGGGCTTCACCTCGTACCAGCGGTCAGACGCTATCCCCGCCAGAAATACTCTTGTTCCCTGATATCCGTTGGCCCTTGAGTAGAGCGAAAAAAACAATTCCGGGGAGAACTGCCAGAATCCATGGCCACAATAATTGTTCGAGGGAAGGACATGGAGAATGCGCCCACCTTCCACGCACATGAGCGAAAGGTTCTTAAGAGCTTCCGGCGCATTATAAATATGCTCCAGAGAACCACAATCGATGACGGTATCGTATCCGGACCTGGTAACCAGGGGCCTGTTGAGATCGGCGATACAGGTTGCTCCTTCAAAATCGGAGTAATCCCAGGAGTCGACGATCGTTGAACCGAAATGGGCCTTCAGTAAGTCTTCGCAAAATGGCCCGAAGTCCCGGGCCGCTTCGAGGTTGAGGAGCTTTCTGATTGTTTCCTTCGGAATGGCAAGACTTTGTCTGCCGATGGTCGCGGTACGTCCGAAGCCAGTTTCTTTAGCGGCCAGAAGGAGAAAATTCAGCCCGTGAATATCTATAGCCATTGTCGTGGGCGTTCTTGCCGGTCTCCGGGGCGTGTCGCCTTAGTCAGGGCTCATCACGCAATAAAAGTGACAAACGCTCCCCTGAAGAACCGATTCGGGTTGCTTAAGAACACCGGCGACGAGATCGCCGGTGCTACCGGCTCTGACGTAAAACTCCGCGCCGAGCGGAAGCTCGGCGGCAGCGCCGAAGCGCTGGCCGCACACCGGCTCGACAGCGTCTTCATTCGCTTTGGTGGCCCGCAAAGCCATGGTGACTCCCTTCCGGTCGCATTTCGTGACAAGCCCTTAGCCCTGTCGAGGCGCTCCTTTGCATTCGTTGCGGAATAAAACTGTCTCATTCCGAGCGCTGGCTCGTACAGGAATCAGAGTAAATCTTCGTTGCGCCAGAGAGTCGATCAAAGCGGACTTGTTGTACCGCGGCACCGCGTGAATCTCGCAAATGAGATAGCGACATCTGGACAGCGTCTTAGCGTGCTCACCGAGCAGAATCTCGAACTCAGCGCCTTCCACGTCCATCTTGCAGATGTCTATGGTGTTTTCGGGGCTAAACCGATCGAGAAGCATGTCGAACGTAACCGTCCTGACTTCCACCGAACCCTGGTCGAGATTGGGCTGCTCGGGAAGCAGCGTGAATCCGGTACTGCACTTTCCGAAATGCAGTTTCGCGACACCGGCTTCGTTCGCGACGGCACCGGCAAAGACTTCCGCTGACATCCCGTTGTGCGCCAGATTGAATTGGAGTTTTACTCGCGAAACGGGATTCGGTTCGACGCATATCACCCGTTGGAGCGGCGCCTGCAGTGCCTTGAGCAAAAGGGTGAAGCCCCCCACGTGAGCTCCAAGATCCATCACGGTGTGAACCGTATTCAAAGGAATTTGCTGGAGCAAACATCGATACTCGTCTGAGGCAAGAACGCCGCGGATTCCGCCTAAGTGATCTCCAGTGCGATGATCGGCAATGGCGTCTACGCCATCCAGGCGATACACTCTTAGCGACTTGCCGCTGAAGAGTTCGTCCGCCAGCAATTGCCAGCGGTTATCGAATTTCAGGGTCTCAATCATCGCGTGGAGTTTGCCGAGCATTCCATTCCACCGCTCTTTGCCGACGCCCTTGAACCGTCGACGATAGCTTCGACGAACTTCCCGCTCCACAGCTTTACGTCCCGCTTTCGGACCTCGCACAGACCAGCTTCCCGTAACGTGTGAGCCAACTCATCATCGTCGAGCACCCGGATAATACCTTGCGCTAAAGCCTCAGGGTCTTCGACCGGAACCAGCACGCCACAGCGGCCATCCGCCAGGACTTCGCGCGGGCCGGCATCGCAGTCCGTCGATACAACCGGAATCCCCAGCGCCATCGCTTCGGCCAGGACCAGCGCAAAGCCTTCGTACCGTGAACTCAGGACGAACAGTGCCGCGCGCTTGAGTAATGGATAGGGGTTGTTTACATAGCCGATGAGATGAACTGAGTCCATAAGATTCAATTCCCGCGCAAGGGACCGCAGCTTTTCAGGGTCTTCGCCGCCCCCGGCAATGATCAGATGATGAGGGTAGCCGGCGTTCCGGACGCGGGCGAAAGCACGGAGAAGGATATCCTGCCCCTTCTGGAATCCAAGCATGCCAATCGACATCAGTACCGGATTCTCAAAGAGAATTTCAAAATCCGGGGATATCTCCTCGCGTGCCATCGCTTCTATCCGGTCCAAATCGATGGAATTGGGTAAGCTGATTACATTTCGAAGGCCAAAACGGTTTCGCAGATCCTCAGCCACACCGTCAGAAACGGCGATCGTCTTTCGAAGACATGGGTAGAGCAACGGCACGATCCTTGAATGGATTGCGGGCCGCAAATGATTGCGAAAGATCGCCGAGAGATGAACATGGACTCCCCCGACCGGCCGTTTAAACGCCATCATCGCGGCGAGTATGGTCATGTATGTGGGAGTTAACTCGGGGTAGCTCACAATGAAATCGTGATTCCGGCATAGCCGGTAAATGGCAAACACACCGGCGAGTTTCCGGAAGCAGGTAGAAAAATAATCTCCGCCAATAAGGGTTACTCCGCCGGCAAGTTCCCGGCGCGCGACCGGGCGCGCCGTGAGCAGGAAGATCGTCACCCGATGGCGATCATGGTCAATGTGGCGAGTGAGATCCGAAAGCAGCCTCCCGGAGCCCGCCAGGCCGCCCTCAAAACCAAAAGTAACTATTAATATGGAACTCGAGTTCATGGGGTATTGGCCGGATCGCGGCGCGCGACCAGCAACAGTTCGTCACCCGAGAGATCTACGCTCCCCCCGCGACTCGCGATAGCGTCGAGATCGTAAGGCTCGCTGTAAAGGCCGGCGGAGAATCCGTGTTTCCGGGATAGGGTACGCATGAACTTCGGCGTAATAACCATCGGATGAACCTGTGGCCACAGATAGTCGTAGCGCTTACGGCCAATCAGAGCTTCGCGCTCTGGTTCCCCATTTGGACAAAAGACGATAAGGTAGCCGTCGGGCCTGAGACACTTCGCGGCTTCTGCCCAAATCAGAGCAGGATCGGGCAGATGCTCGATAACGTGAGAGGAGAAGAAGCATTGCACTGTCTCGGGCAATCGCGATGCGCTTTCAACCATCGTGCAACCCATCGCCGCGCCGGCGTATTCAGCCCGTAATCTGCTTACCTCCATGGAATATACTCTGAAACCCGCCTCGCGCAGTTGCCAGCTTCCATATCCCCAGGAGCAGCCAAAATCAACGATGGAATCCCCTGACCTCAGGCCGACGGCTTTCAGGACCGCGATGTAGCGGAGATAGTTGTTTGCCGGGTGATTGAGAACACCGGTGCGCGTCAACCGGGCGAGTTCTTCGGCGTCCGGAGGCCGTTGCGCCGGATAGTCTTCGGAATATGAGTTGTCATAGTATTCCGTCACCGAAGGGTCGTCCTTCGGGACCCGAAAACGGAGACCGCAGGAATCGCACTCCATAAGGGAAAGCACCACTAGCTTCCGATGCAGCGGCGTGGCGGGTCTCTTACATGCGGGACAGAGCGTATCTTCGGCGGCCATGTGTTTCCGGGCCGCCCAGGAAATATATTTCAGACGCCTGGCCAGATCATTCATGGAAGTCATGCGACTAAGTGGATCAACATAAGGGCTCGTCACGAAATAACAGTGACAAACGCTCCGTTGAAGGAGTGGTTCGTCCGAACATCGGCGACAAGATCGCCGGTGCTACCGGCAAGGACGTAAAGCTCCGCGCCGAGCGGAAGCTCGGCGGCAGCGCCGAAGCGCTGGCCCCACAACGACCGCGTAGCGTCTCCATCCACTTTGGCGGCCCGCAAGGCCATGGCGACTCCCTTCCGGTCGCGGCTCGGAATTCTGGTTCTGCGCCGCGCGGGTAAGCAGGACGAGTTCTGGAGTTGGACTGCTATTTTCATGACGAGCCTCAAGGGCTACCGTATGACTACAGCGGAAGTGGTACGCCTTTGGTGCAAGCGGCTGCCGCGGTTGCCGTTATCCGGACTTAGGAGCGTCGCCTGCCGCTCCGCAATCGTCATCAGGATGCCTATGCTTATGTACGCCGGCACCGCACCGAACGGTGTTTCCAGAAGATTTCCGGTGACCGCCATGATAATTACGCTGATGCCCGCGGCGAGGGCTGCATCTTTAGCGTCGGACGAAGGCCATCGAAGGAGGTCCCTCAATATCGCGAGCAGGACGATCACAAACAAGCCACAACCGATCAATCCTGTGTAACCAAGCAGATAAATGGCAAAATTATGTGGAGTGCGAAGGTCATGGCCGTACCCCTCGCCGGCCGAGCCTGGCAAAATGTCGCCGAGGACGGGACCGTACTCGTGACCGAGAAGCCAGTCGGAAGGCGATGTCAGAGAAGCTATCGTGTCACTCCATAAAGTCCGGCGCCAGTCGGCATCGCCAGCGTCCTCGAGGAGCCCTTCACCGACTTCCGAACCCGTGTTCTGCGTGAGTTCGGCCGCTGCGTCTGCACTAAAGACCGCCACCACACGCGCGAGCACGGAGACCGGAGTTGCCCGCCCCGTACGTCCGCCCAGGTTGGGAATCAGGGGCGAGAGGGCAACAGCCAACAGGACTGCCGCCACGCAGGCAGTAATGATTGGACCGGAAAGACGACGACGCCCGGGCCGCAGCAGTAAGATCCCGATGCCGAAGGCCGCGCTCAAGAGACCGGCCCGGCCACCGATCAGCAGGGATATTGCAGCCGGAAGGCAAACCAGAGCGAAAGACGGATTGAACCGCTTTGAAAAGGCGACGTATGCGATCAGGCAGAAGGACCCTAACGACGGTCCGCCAAGAATGGCCACATCGGAAGCCCATGGCAACCCCGTCGTAATCTCCCGGTTATTGGCGATCGTGCAAATAATTCCCCAGACTCCAGTGGCGATTGTTAACCAGAGATAATAAACCTTTAGTTCCCCGCGAGTGATAAGGCGACCGGCGGACATTCCGGCGAATAGCAGGAGCGGATAGTAGTGCGCTGGTAATCCTTTTGCAATATCCAGAGTGGGGTAACCGTCAAGGTATCCCCGGAAACACTCCATACAGCCCCAGACGAGAAAGAGGAGAACCGACAACGCCAACACCGGCTTGTAGTTAATGGCGGAAATCAAGGTTCGAATCCAGTTGTACGGACCGAGAGCAGCCACTACCAGCAGAATTTCACCGGGGTAAAGGCCGGGAAGGCCCATATAGGCGAAGGTTCGCCCGAAAAGAAAGTAACCAGCGGCAACCCCCAGCACAAGGAATCGAAACCGTCTGGCGCTCCGTGACAGGAGGACAGGCCGTGACTTTGCGGCGGCCGATGCGGCCGGAGCCTTCAGCACAGTCTCATCGCCGATACTCAGGTTGGCTTTATGCATTGACGTTACGCATTGACAGCCAACGGCTGGCCAGATTCGACAGGGAGCGGTTCGCCTTTGTAAGCGATATGCAGGTTCCAAAGCATCGCCACCATGCCTAGCCCATAGAACACGATCTGGGTAACCAGGAAACCGGGCAATGCCGCCCATCGCGCCGCGGGAATCATGGCTCCGAGACAAGTGACGCTCGTGACCAACTGGATGCGCCAGATAATCCCGGCGCGCTTCATGCAAGCCAGAATCGTGGCCGCGACCTGGGAACATATAAGCAGAACCTGGCCGGCTGTGGCGATTCGCAGCGGAAATGCAAGGCCGGCGTAGGGAGATGCGAGGCCGTAAAATCGCACCAATGTCCAATGCGGGAAAAGAACGAATATTCCGAGCACAGGCGCGACGAGGGAGGCCATGACGGTGACATAAGGCAAGGCTTGTCTGATTGCGGCGCGCGGACCGGATTTCAACGCTGCGCGGGCTACGGCCGGATTCAAAACTACACCTATTCCCGTCACGGCCGGATTTGGAATGCCCAGTATGTTGTTGATTGCCTGATATTGGGAGACCGCCGCGAGCCCTCTTATATTTCCCAATACCCATATGGATCCCTGGCTAAGCACGCTTCCAAACGCATTGAAGAGGATGATTGAGCGGCCGAGACTCCATGAGTCGCGGATTTCGCATTTCATCCGATACCACGAGATGCCGCCCGGGTGCCGACGGAAAAAGTGTCGATGCACACGAGGAACGCTGCAGCACTCGATGCAGCGATAAACATGAGCACGTGCTCAGCAGAGAGGAGCCGGCCGGGAAGGAATACGATCAGCATCGCCGGAATCAGATAACGAACGGAGTCGCCTATCACAGCGCGAGAGAACAACTGCCGTTGAAACATTGCCTGACGAACGATTTCCTGTGCCTGCCAGAGACAGAGCGTGAGAATCGCAATGCCTGCGAGCGCAGATGATGGAGATAAAAGCTTCCCGCGATGACCACAGAAAGCTGAACCGGTAAGGTAATGAGACTAACCAGAAGGCAGTGCACGACTCCGGATTGCCAGAGCTGAAGATCACTACCGGCATAACGAACTGTGAACGGAAAAACAATGAGAGCCGATTGAACGGAATTCAGCGCCAGGATCAATCCGATCAGCATGACGTAAAGGCCATAATCAGCAACGCTCAGCTTCCTTGCCAGCATCCAGGTCAGGGTAAAATTGCTTGCGCTTACGATCGATTGATCGATCAGGCCTGCCGTCTGGGGCGACCCAGCGACCGGTCCCGAGCCTATAGAACAGCCCTGCGAGGCCGGAGATCTGGAGATGGCTTTCAAGAGATTATTGTTTGCGGATCAAACGGAACCTGTGATCATCAACAGACGGGCGCGGCTCGCAGAATGGGGTTCAGACGCGTGATGCCGGGCAGGAAAGCGGCGATTCGCATAGTGGTCGCGATCCGCTGAAACGCGTTTCGCTCCGTTCGATGGACGCAGATCCAGTTCGCGCCGGACGCCGTTTCTGAAAAATCGGCGGGCGTCAGACGCAGCCTGCCAACAGCCCTGACCTCATAGTCATGCCCCGTAAGAGTCTCGTGGAGTTCCCGCAGCGAATACCCCGCACGTTCCTGATGACTTCGGGTGGCTTCCAGCACGATCACGGGCCGGTTTTCACGAATATATGACTGCGCGCCCTGCAGAACGGGCACTTCGAATCCTTCAACGTCGATCGCGATAAGACGCGCACGGCCGAGTTGATCGGCTAATGAATCGAGAGTCAGGCAATCGACCTCAATCTGGTCCGAATGCTCCTCATTAAGAGTTGCTGCGATGTGCCCCAAGCCGGAGTTTTCCCGGCTGGCCGGTTCGCAAAATTGAAGCTTCGCGCATACGTTTCCAACCGCGGCAGGGAAAAGAGTGACGTGCAGGCCGGGATTCAGAGCCAGAGTACTCTCAAGACTTGCGACGTTCGATGGCGATGGTTCAAAGGCGATCACCCTCCCTCTATGGCCTACAACCCGGGTGAATCCGACCGTTTCGGTTCCAACATTGGCGCCGACTTCTATGATCGTGTCGCCTTCATGACATACGGCAGCCGCGATCGCCAGGTTGCGCCAGTCATAGTATCCATTGACGCTGAATGAATAGGCATGAGGATCGGACGTGGTCCCCTGAAATCTTACTCCCGCGTGAGAAGCAACTACGAACGGGTAATTGTCCTGGAGCGCATTGACGTAGGGATAAATCCAGGTGCGCAGTCTCGGTCCGACAAGCGGCGGGAGGTTGCGGCAGATTGTTTGCGCGACGGCAAGCCGAAACGGTTTCCTCCCGGCGCTTTGGTTAAGGCAAGGCTCAGCGAGATGCGTTTCCATGGAGGGCGCTTTCGTCAACTACCAACCAAATCGGAAACAGCCCGTCTGACGAGGTATGGGTTCCTGTTCGACAAGGCGGTCTTTGCCGGAAGCGCATTCTTCAGTTGCTTCCAGGCAAAGCGAGCGAAGGATTCGAACGGGAGCTTGCCGACGGTCTGTTTTATGCGCCTTTCCAATGAACGAGCCTCCCGCGTTCGGTCCGTGGAAGCAGTCTGGTCCCATAGCCGAAGATAATCGGACTGCTGAATGTCTTCGTGGGAAAAGAAAGACTTCTTTTGGGTTCTTACCATGTTGCAAAGCGGGCCGCCGGACGTAACGTTCGCCCTCTCGCCATCAGTCCTCGAGACCTCGTACCAGAACTGTTCGTTGGAAAGATCCGCCAGAAAGACCTGCGTCTCGCTATAACCGTTCTTCCCGGAATAAAGCGAGAAGAAAAGTTCCGGCGAGAACTGCCAGAACCCGTGTCCACAAAAGTTATTAGCCGGAAGCATATGCAGGATCTGGCCGCCTTCTCTGCACATTTCCGAGAGGTTTCTCAAAGCCTGAGGAGCGTTGTAGATATGCTCGAGACTACCGCCATCGATAACCGTGTCGTAACGGTATTGCTCTTTCAGCGGTATGTTCATGTCGACGATGTGAGTGGCTCCCTCGTAATCGGAATTATCAAAGGAGTCGACCGATTCCGCTCCGAACTGAGCCTTGAGGAGGTCTTCGCAGTATCTTCCAAAATCGATCTCCTCGTTGAGATTAAGCAGCTTTCTGACTTTTTCGGGGGGAACATGCAGTCCCTGCCTTCCGATCGTGGCGACCCGGCCGAATGGCTTCCGCGCGGCGGCGAACCGCAACAAGTTCAACGCATGGACGTCAATTCCCATAGGCGCTGGGCGCTTAACAGGGTGCTGAAAAAGGGGGTTAGTCGCTCCCTCCCGCGCCAGCACCCCTAAAGGGGATGCTGGGTCGCGGCTCGGAAACGTGGGCGTTGAAGCGGAAAGGATTCCCGAGCTACCGCCAGGAGCCGCTTTTCAACACCTTCAATCCTTCAATCGCTTATAGTATTTGCCGTAATACTTTCCGTAATATCCGTAGTAATAGTAGCGATCGCTTAAATCCTGGCGTACCTCATTCAGTACGACCCCCATCACATTCGTATTCAGGCGCCGCAGGCTGCTCACCACGGTCGCAAGCGCCGGGCGCTGAGTCCGGCCCGCAAGGGCGACTATGACGACGCCGTCAACCAAAGCGGCAATCTGCAATGATTCCGCGAATCCCAGTAATGGAGGAGCGTCGCATATGATCAGATCGAATTCTTTGCTCGCATCCTCGAGTAACGACTTCAACGTCTTCCCCAATCCGTCGGCCGCGCGACGCGAGGCGCGGCCTGCGGGAAGCACCATTAAATCGGGGAGGCCCTGCGGCGTCTGCAAAGCATCCCGCCACTCCATTCTTCCGTTGACCACGTCCACGAGACCCTTGTCGTTTTGTACTCCCAGGTGCCCGTAGACGCTGGGCCGCCTCAGATCGGCGTCGATCAAAAGCGTTTTGCGTTTTTGCTGGCTGTGAACCACGGCCAGATGGACCGCTGTTGTAGTCTTACCCTCTCGGGGCGTCGCCGACGTCATTAACAAGGTCTCCGGCGGATGGGCCAGATTAGGCAGCAAAATTGAATCGCGTAACGTGCGCATCGCTTCTTCATACGCGTCGGTGGCATGCCTGCCGTCCTCGAAAATCAACTGAGGTTTTCCGGTAGGCGCTGATTTTCCGGAGCCAGTTCCGGGCAAGAAGCCGCGCCAGGCCTTCACCACAGGCAACGCGCCGAGCACCTCGGTACGAAGCTCCCTTCTGATCTGATCGGGATCCCGGATCGTGCGATCCAGACTTTCCGAAATGATGACGACGCCGATGCCGAGTAAGCTCGACAACAGTACGGCGACCATGACGTTGAGTCTCGTGTTGGGAAAAATGGGCCTAAGGGCGGGCCGGGCGAGGTCAGCCAGACGAATCGAGCTTCCCTGAAAACCCTCGTTGATTCCCGCCTCGTTGATTTTGCCTGTCAACTCTTCGTACAGCGTTTTATCGGCATCCGCATCCCGCTTGAGCGCCTTGTATTGGAGAGACCGGACATTCAGGCTGTCGACTTCAGCCTTCGCCTCATTGAGTTGCTGCTGAAGCATTTGTTCGCGGTTCAGGGCTTCGCGATACCCGGCATCCACCCGCTGAATCACATTGCCCTTAAGGGAATCAAGCTGGCGCTGCAACTCTGCGACACGGTTGGCCTCTTTTTTGTATTCGGGATGGTTCACGCCATACTGGCTCTTCACGAGCGCAAACTTCTCATCTTCTTCGTTCAGAAGATCCTCCAGTTTGCGAACCTGCTCACCCTGCAGGGAAGCCTCGATAGCCGGCGCCGATCCGCTTTGAACCGATGTGGCCGCGGCTTCGAGCTTAAGCCGATCGGCTTGAGCGGTGGTGTATTCGGTATTGAGCTGAAGTAGTCGCGCCGTCAGAATATTGGTTTTCTCATCCGGGTTAATAACGTTCAGCTCTTTTTCGAATTGAGCAAGCGCCGCCGATGAACGCTCCATTTTGGCTCTCAATTCATCCAGTTGCCGGGTGACGAAAACCGCGAGTTCCTGGGAGGCCTGAAAGCGGATGGCATACATATGATCCCGATAGCTTCGCGCGACGGCGTTGGCGACATCGGCAGCCAGTTCAGGATCGGGAGAACGGTAGCTGATCTGAATGAGGTAGGTCTTGAGGGGTCTGGTAACCGCGAGCTTGTTGAGCGTGACCGGGGCCGCCTGCGCGCGGCCGGAACCCATCGTCGTGCCTGTTGCCGTCGCGATAGCATGCCCGTACTGCTGGATGACAGGGCGCAAGACGGAGTCGGACTGGATCAGTTTCACCTGAGTGGAAAGAAACTGTTCCGCGTCGTTAATTGCGCGCGCGTTCGACTGCTGGCCGATGACTTCCGTAGGCGCCATACGGTCGACATCCACAGTCGCGGTCGACTGATAATACTTCGTCATCCGGGAAGAGATGATAACCGTGCATAGCACGACTAAACAGACGAAGGCGAGAAGCTTCCACTTGTCGCGATTCAGCAGCCACAAATAGTGCGAAAGGGGGAGGGCCGCGGATTCGGTATCCGTTGCCTCGGATTGCGCCTGATAAATGACGGCGCGCTCGACAAGCGACTCCGAACCGGCGGAGGAATCCGGCGCCGGAAGGGAAAGGATTCTTTTCTGATCAAACATTATGATTCGCGCGGATTTACGGACGAAAGACCGGAATTCTGCAAAGCTCACGCACCACGAGTCCCAATGGGGGGTCGCCGTTCGGAGCAGGAATGTACTACATCTTATTTATCATTTGGCGGAATTGTCAAGACATTCGGGTAGTTTAATGAAAACCATAAGTATTCGTAAGCCGAACAAACAAAGGATTTTCCATGGGGAGGCGGCATGCCATAAATAATCGAAACGTGAGTTCAGATACGCCGCGATTCGCGGTCCGAATCAGTGTTTATCAGCGAAATTATACTAATTTCGCGTCGCCGTCTGCGATTTCGCGGATTAATTGGCGGAGTTGATTTCCCGGTCTTCGTCAACGCTCCGGCCAGAGTAAAGAACAGAAACATCAGCGCCGGTTCCCGCAGTGGATAGTCGACGAATGAGTGGCTGAGTACGCTGATCACTCCGAGCCCCCAGACGGATCGGAACGCCGGCCTCACCAGAGAAAAAGCCAGCGCCGCCAGGAGCAGGGTGAACGGTATTCCGCCTTCAGCCGTCCATTGCGCCCAGTCGTTATGTGCCTCGTTGACGTAGACATTGGAGTCGAAAGTTGCGAATCGCGGGAACAGGACCGGCCATGTTCCCATGCCGGATCCGAACCACGGATGCAGCGGGACCATTTTCAGCGTGGCTTCGAGCAGGTTTCGGCGCAGCGCAAACGGGTTCCGCTCCGCGAACCGGCTGTGAATCTTCTCCGTGCCGGCCACCAGGGCTGCGCCCGCCATGAGCACCAGCACGACCGCCACAATTGCCGCAATCGACTTGACCGGCATCCGGCGGCGGGCAACCATGAGGACCAGAAAGACCAGAAACTCCATCGACACCAGCAGAACGCCGGCGCGCGACCCGCTAACGAGCGTTGCCGCGAACATCGCCGCATAGCAAAGGCCACCCGCGACGACCTCACCTTCGAAAACCTTCCACAATGCGATGGGCGCGGCGAGTTCCATCATTGCTGCAAATTGATTCTTGTAAAAGAAAGTGCCCACCACGCTGTCGGCCACGGGAATTATCCCGAACAGCTTGCCAGGCGTGGCGTATATCTGCAACGTGGCGGCGGCCGCGAGCGCGGCGGATGCCCACATCATCAAATCGAGGAATGCCATCCGGTTTCTGCGCCGCTCCAATATTTGAGAGCCGAGAACGAAACACGCCCCTCCCATGATCCATTCGATGGAGGCCAGCATTGTCGGCCAGCGGACGAGGGTCTGATGCGTGGCCAGTTGCACGGCTCCCCAACCAGCCAGCGGCACTACGAGAATCGTTTGAAGCGGCAGAGCGACCCTGCGCACCAGGAGCGCCCACATAACGGATACGAGCGAAACGCTCGCGACCGCGACACAGGCTCCCCAATATCGAGGCGTCCACGCGACCAAAATGCCCGCAATCAGGGCGACACCCAACGCGATTGCCAGCCACTGCGGAGAAGATTTCGGCGGCGCCGTCATGAGACCGGCTCGACCCTGATGCTGATCATTCCGAGCGAGCCCTGAATACGGGTGGTGCCGAGCGCTCGCGCGTAGCGTAGTTCGAGGCTCGCATAACCGACGCCAGAGAGCGCCGTGAAGGCGCACGCGCCATCGTCGCCGGTGACCAGGAGTGGCGGACATTCGGTCGCGTTGTTGCCGGGTCCCTGGATGATCCGGAATGCGAAGCCGGGATCCCGGGCCGCGCTCAGACCGGACCCGTCAGCCTTCCAGACCAGACGGTAAGCCTTGCCCGGAAGCAAGGGAACCAGAGTGGTGAGCAGAACAGATGACGATTCGGATTCGTTTCCGTCGAATTCGAAGCGCAGAAGTGACGGATTGCTTTCAACGAACAGACCGGTCTCGGCTCCTGTTCGCCAGCCGAACGAGTGGTTCAGTAGCGGGAAATCAAAATTCGGATCGGCGATGAAGATACCGGCCGAGGGATCAAGCCGGTTGGAAGCGATGATTTTTTTCGCCACCAGGTCGTTCCACCCGCGCACTGCGTCCGGAATCCGGTTAGCCGCAATCAGGAAGTCCGGATACTGGGCAAGGGCCTGCGCCTCGGGAGAGGTGGCATTGACGGCTCCAGCGGCCAGTGCGCGTGGCCAGAATTCGATCGCAGCGTCCGTCCGCTTCGTCGTGAGGAGATAGAGGAGGTATTGAATTGGTATCGTGCCGTGCTGGGGCAGCAATGCGGCGATTCTTCCTTCATCGCCACCCTCGCTCCAGCAGAGGTCGAAAATTGGCGCGGGATTAAAGCCGAGGGGATCGAGCGCGAGAGCCCGGGAGATTAATGGCCATGTCTTATCGGGCTGGCCGTTCCGCGCGTAGAAGTTGATCAGCGTCCATGCGGGTTTGAAGGTATGATCCAGCGCCGCGGCATGCTCCAGGTAACGCTCCGCTTCAGCCATGTGCCCGCGAAACTCTTCGCGGAGGCCAAGCGTCATCGGAATATCCGCGTTCAGGGGGTTCGCGGCAGCGGCTCGCAGGAGCTGTTGATCGACCGCGGCCGACATATCGCCGCTGTCGCTTTCCGTCAGAGCCTTGCGCAGAAGAAGAGCGGCATCTTCGGGAATGAGGGCAAGCGCTTTGTCGATTCCGTCGGCGGGCGGATGCGCGGCCAGCCAGTCGGCCCGGGCGATCCGGATAGTCTGCAGTGTCAAGAAGGCGCAAACCGCGACAATGAGCAAGCGGATGGCCCATGAGAAGACGGACCTCACTCCGAGTTACCGGCACCCGCCTTTCCCATCGCAGCTTGTTCGAGTATCCGCGCCGCTCGCGCCGGATTGAAGACTCCGCAGGAGCAGAATCGGGTCAGGTAGCCGGCGGCCTGTTCCGGCGTGCGACGGCCTTCTTTCACCCAGTCGATCATTTTTCCTGCCAGGTTGTGGCCGATCATTCCATGGCCGCACATGGTCGAAAGCAGCATCACGTTGGATTCGGGCAGCTTCGACGTGTCGCCTTCGAAACCGAGGGAGTAGCCGACGCTGTGCCGCGGAATGCCCGCCGCGAAACAGCATTGTTCGGCTCCGTCGATGGATGTCGAGATGTTGACGCTCAGCCCGAGATCCGCCTTCTTTACCGCTGCGACGAAATCCTCCGCCGCCGAACGGTTGTCGAAAACGGCCGCGACAGTCCCGGGCGTGTCCAGCCCGCGAATCACAGCCTCGAAATCCGGAGTGACGTCGCGTTTCCAGTGCTCGATCGGGGTCATCTCCTTCGATGGCCGAAGCGCGCCGCCGTGAACGGCATCGCCGAGATTTACCGGGTGGAATTGCACCGCCAGTTCGAGGAAACGGCGGAGTTTCTCGAGCGCGCCCTCGTCATTACGCCCTTTGCTTGCGATGGCGAACACGATGTAATCGTCACGAAAACTTTCAGCCGATCCGAAGCGATGCAGGGTGTTCGTCATCTCGCGCTCACCACGGCTGGTTCCGTTTGAGGCGCTTGCGCATTCGTGATCCGGCCCAAGGCCGATGTTCGTCTTGGCGCGCTCCAGCTTGTAGCCGAGCCCTTCCAGGATCGGCGCGATGACGTTCTCCTCGCCGTGTTCGTCGCACCGCACTCCGACGCCAAGCGCAACGACGGTGTTGATTTGTTTTTCGACGTCCCGGACGAGCAGAACGATCTCGCGGGCACGCTCGACCGGCACCTTGATCTCGACGATTGCGGAAAGAACCTTCTCGTCGAGGATGTCCGGACGGATCGTTCCGGTCGCGACGTCGCTCATCAGGGAGGTGACCGGATTCTTCTTTTCGAACGCGACACCCGCGCGAGCCAGAGCCCAGCACATCTTCTGGATATCGCGAAACCACACGCCAACCCCGGGTCGCCCGAACTCGATGGTGAACCCGACTTCACCAGCCTTGACTCTGCCGGAAACGTCGTTGGTTTTAACCTCTTCGGTGCCTCGGCCATGCACTCCCGTCGATTCGTGCGGCACGCGTGGATCCGAAAACGCTCGGCGCACCACCCTTGGCCATTCCAGCCGGTCCGGTTCGAAAGCGGCAGTGGGGCACACGTCGGGTTCCGGGTCGAACCGCACGCGCGCCAACTGGAAGATCTTTCGGACGGTCCGCACAAATACCGGATTCAAGTGCTCCTGGCTCAGACCGTTGAAGCACGCATAGCATTCCACGCATTCGTTGCGGTTAATCGTGGCGCGGCGCAGGACGGGGTCGATGTAGATCGCGCCCATCGGACAG
The DNA here is from genome assembly GCA_963845785.1 of Terriglobia bacterium. GTDB lineage: Bacteria > Acidobacteriota > Terriglobia > Bryobacterales > Bryobacteraceae > BOG-234. The sequence goes on from CAWJTK010000001.1 coordinate 842,466, forward strand.
ACATACGTGCAGTTACCGCATGCCACGCATTTGTCCGGGTTAATGGTCATGCTCTCTCCGCAAACATGCGTTTTCCTGCATCAATTTTCAGATACAGCGCGGCCGCGATTATGCACAAGCCGGCGGTTACCAGAAAAGGCATGTTCCAGCCGTATCCCCGCACCAGATAAGCCAGTGCCGTGGGGGAGATTGCGCCCCCTATATTACCCCATGTATTCATCACTGCGGAAACCGATCCGGCGTAATCTCCACCGATATCGAGCGGAATCGCCCAGGAGACGCCGACTGTTACTTCGAGACTGAAAAAGGCCGCGCAAGTGAGGAGCACGCTCAGCTTCGGGTCGTGCGCGAAAGTCGCGGGCACCGTTGCGAGCGTGCACATCAGAAACCCGGCGATCGCCACCATCCGCCTCGATCGCTTCACATTTCCGCTGCGCTTCAGCATCAGGTCGGAAAGCCAGCCGCCCATCACATCGCCCACGGTCCCCGCCAGAAACGGCAGGCTCGCATAGAAACCCATTTGAGTCAGGCTGAATCCGCGAAACTCCTTCAGGTAGGTGGGATACCAGTCCATATAGGTGTTGAGGCAGTAGTTGTAGCAGAAATACATCGTCGAGAGATACCAGAGCGTGGGGCTGGCGAGTATGCGCCGCCACGGGACTGCGGTCCCCACGCCGGCGCGGCGTCCGTGACCGGCCTCGATCAGCGTGCGTTCGGACGCATTCACGCCTCTGTGTTCTTCCGGCGTATCGCGATAGTAAAGGAACCATGCCGCCGCCCAGGCGAGTCCGAGGATGCCGAAAATGACGAACGTCGGCCGCCACCCGTAGCGCAGGATCAACAGCACGACGAGCGGCGGCGTCAGAGTAGCGCCCAGACGCGAACCGGCGTGGGTAATTCCCTGGGCGAAGCCGCGTTCGTGGGGCAGCATCCAGCGGGACAGCGAGCGGGTTGCGATTGGGAAGGCGCCTGCTTCGCCAATTCCGAAAAGAAAACGGATCGCGATCATGGAAGCCGCGCTCCACGCCATCGCGGTCGCCGAAGTAAATACGCTCCACCAGGTGACGATTAACGTCAGAGCGCGCCGCGGGCCAATCTTGTCCCCGAGCCATCCTCCAGGAATCTGGAACAGCGCGTAACTCCAGCGAAAACTCGCCAGAACCCAGCTCATGGTCACCAGCGAGAAGCCCAATTCTTTGCGGATCACGGGGGCGGCCGTGGAGATCACGGTGCGATCCATGTAAGTGATCATGTATGCCGCGACCGTGAGGCCGAGAACCACGTGACGCGCATGTGTGGGGCGTGGAGACTGGGCGGGGGCGGACATCGGACGGGCGGGACGATCATATCAGGCGATCGCCAGGCGCCGCGCCCGCTGATCGGCGCGCTTGCGTAACATCTGGTTTGGCAATAGACTCTTTTAGGCAGGCTGTTGAAAAAGGCCAGTTACCAAATAGTTGGAGGCACGCCGAATGTATCGCACTGGATCACTGACACTGGCCACGGCCGCGTTTGCCGTAATGAGCCTGACGCCCGCGTTCGGGCAGCACGGAACGCCCTCCGACGGTGAATGGCGTGTCAATGGAGGGGACACGGGCAGTACCCGTTATTCGCCCCTCGACCAGATCAACGCCGCTAACGTGAAAAGCCTGCAGGTGGTCTGGCGCTGGAAAGCGCAGAATATGGGTCCCGCCCCCCAGGGCGCATGGGAGGTGACTCCGCTGATGATTGGCGGGAAGCTGTTTTTCACCGCCGGTACCGGTCGTGCTGTCGTTTCCGCGGATGCGGCAACGGGTGAAACGTTGTGGATCTATCACGGCGACGATACGGCCGAGCGGGGCGCTGTGCGGCCGAACAATCGCGGTCTCACCTACTGGAGCGATGGCAAGGGCGACGACCGCGTTCTGTTCGTGACTCCGGGTTATCAACTGGTCGCGCTGAACGCAAAAACAGGCCAGCCGATTTCGAACTTCGGCGTCGATGCGCACGTCGATCTCTGGAAGGGTCTCGACCGGCCCGTGGTTCAAAAAGGCACCATCGGCGCGACCTCGCCGCCCATCGTCGTTCGCGATGTGGTGGTGGTGGGCGCCGCGCTGAAGGTCGGTGTTGCGCTGCCGACCAAGCTCAATACACCGGGATACACTCGCGGTTACGACGTTCGGACCGGCAAGCTCCTGTGGACCTTCCACACCGTGCCCCAGGCGGGCGAAAAGGGCACCGAGACATGGGGCAAAGATCCGAAAACGGGTGAGGATTCGTGGAAATTTACCGGCAATACCGGTGCCTGGGGCCCCCTGACTGGCGACGAGGAACTGGGATACGTTTATATTCCGGTCGAAGCGCCAAGCGGCGATACTTACGGCGGGCAGCGCCCCGGAGCGAATCTGTTTTCCGACAGTATCGTTTGTCTCGATGCGAAGACTGGTAAGCGCATCTGGTATTACCAGCTGATCCACCACGAGTTGTGGGATTACGATATTCCCGCCGCGCCGATCCTGGTCGACATCACGGTTGACGGCAAGAAGATCAAAGCTCTGGCGCAGGTGAACAAGTCCGCGTTTGCCTTCGTGTTCGACCGGACCAACGGCAAGCCGGTCTGGCCGATCGAAGAGAAACCCGTTCCTCAGGGCAACGCGCCCGGCGAGTGGTATTCACCGACGCAGCCGTTTCCGACGAAGCCCGCGGCGTTTGACCGGCAGGGCGTTACCGAAGCGGATCTTGCGGATTACACGCCTGAAATTAAAGCGGCGGCTGTGAAAGCGGCCTCGCAATATCAATTGGGGCCGATCTTTACGCCCCCGATCGTCAAGGACACAGGCGGTAAGCTGGCCACGATCCAGTTACCTGGGGCAGGCGGTGGCGCCAACTGGATGGGTGGTTCCGTCGACGCAGAGACCGGAATGCTCTACGTGCCTTCAACCACTTCTCCTTATCTTTCTTCGCTTCAGCCCGGGGGCACGCGATCCGAAATGCAGTACATTGCGGCGGGCGGCCTTGGCGGACCGAATGTCATGGGCATACCGCTCATCAAGGGACCGTACGGGCGCATCACCGCGATCAATCTGAACACCGGCGATCACGCATGGATGATCCCCAACGGAAAGACTCCCGACAACGTCGTCAACAATCCGGCGCTTAAGGCTGCGGGGATCGACGCGAGCCACTGGGGCGGCTCCCAGCGTTCGCCGATTCTGGTGACGAAGACGCTGCTGTTTGAAGGAAGCGACAACCTCCGCGCGATCGACAAGAAAACCGGAGAAGTGATCAACGAGATGCCTTTGGGCGCGAACTTGACGGGCGGTACGATGACCTATTCGATCAACGGGCGGCAGTTCCTTGTGGCCGTCGTTGGCGGACAGCAAGGCGGCGGCGCGGAGCTGGTCGGTCTGGCGTTGCCGGTGCCCGGAGCGGGCCGAGGAGGCCGCGGAGGTCGAGGCGGAGGCGCCGCAAACGAGAACCAGTAGGCCGCTTTGTGCTTGCTTGACTCCGCGCGCCTGGCATGATAGCGTTCGACGTGAATTTGTGAAGAGGTGGTCATGAAAACGAAGCTTGTTCTTTCAATGGCAGGACTGATATTATCTGCCGCGCTGCCGGTGTTCGCCCATCATTCGTTCAACGCGGAATACGACGCGAGCAAGCCCGTGACCCTGAAAGGTACGGTCATCAAGCTTGACTGGATGAACCCCCACATCTGGCTCTATCTGGACGCCAAAGATGAAAAGGGCGCCGTCGTCCGATGGCAATGCGAAGGCGGTCCACCCAACACGCTGACTCGAAACGGCTGGACGAGGGATGCCCTTAAACCGGGTGACCAGGTGACCATCGAAGGCTCCCGGGCGAAGGATGGCACGAATACCTGTAATTCCCGCTCGGTGGTCCTGCCGAATGGAAACAAGGTATTCGCGGGGTCTTCCGAAGACGGTGTAACACCGCGCGGAGCCGGTGCGAAGTAGGGTAAGCTTTTCTCCAGGGAGATTTGACGTGAAAAAGCCTTTCATGACTTTGAGCGTCGCCGCAGTGGCCGTTGTCGCCATGTTGCCGGTGACAGCTGTGACTGCGTTCGGGCAGGGAAGAGGGGGCCCCACGCCGCCTTCCGGCCCAACGCCAAAAACTGCCGACGGCAAGCCGGACTTCAGCGGACTCTGGGAGAGACCGTATTCACCCGACATGACGGCTTACGGCCGCAACCAGACGCCCGACCAGTCGCTTCCCGATGAGCCGAAAGATCCGAAGAATCCCGGTCCGCCCAATGCGAAGCCGAAGAAGGCGCTGCCGTTCACCGCAAAGGGAAAGGCCGATTGGGAGGCATATGATGCCACCAACGGCGACTACACCGGCATGTGCATGCCCTTCGGTCTGGTCCGCTCCATCAACTCGCCCGATCCGATGCAGATCATGCAGAACCCGTCATATCTCGGACTGCTTTTCGAACAGAATACCTGGTTTCACCTCGTTCGCCTGAACGGGCAGCACCCGAAGAATGTCGATCCCACATGGTTTGGAGATTCGATCGGCAAGTGGGATGGCGACACGCTGGTGATTGACACGATCGGGTTTAATGACAGAACAAGGCTGGACACTATTGGCCATCCCCATAGCGCGAGCATGCACGTGATCGAGCGCTACACGCGCACGGACCTCGGTCACATCGCTTACGAGATCACGATTGACGATCCGGTGATGTTCACAAGACCCTGGAAAAATACCAGAACGTTCATCCTCCGCACCGACTGGCAGATTATGGAATACTCGTGCGAGGAAAACAACAAGGACTTCTTTGAAGGTCACATCAAAGGAATTCCCATGCCCGGCAGACCGTCAGCCTCGAAGTAGTTTTGGACCCTCTGCCCAACTCTTCCACAAACTGACAGTCCGAGGAAGCCGACGAGGGCGTCGGCTGCGGACCGAGGGGTCCGCCCCACGAGCCGTCGGCTGGTTAAAAGCAACCGTCAATATCGATCCGGGTCGAGCCCAAGGTGCTCGACCTGGTATTCGTAGTAATCCCCGAGAAAGTTCTTGAAGATCTCGTCCACAAGATGGATGATCTTGCGGGCGCCGTATTCGTAATCCCCATCTTCGACCGATAGCGTCAGCGAGACGTCGCCGCCCTTCTTGAGAGAGCGAGCGCGCGCCTTCTTCGGGTCGATTCTGCGGTGCTCCGGAATCTCTTCCGAGTGCCTCGAATCCAGAAATTCTTTGAAATTCGCGTACATCGTGGAATCCAAAGCAAAGCCAGGCAGGAGCAGGGGAAAACGGAAGGTTTTCTTTGCCGGGTCCATGACCATTTCAAGTGGACGGTCATGGTGCCAGACCATTTTAAATACGGCTTTTCCCCTGCTATCGGCCGCGCGAGTATATCCCCTGAAGACTCCCCGGTTGGCGTAATACTCGAGAATTCCGGCGACGAGATTCGCCGCCGGTAAATCCTTCGAACGTAGTGTAGACACTTCCGAGCCGCGACCGGGAGGGAGCGTTTAGTGAGCGAGCGCGCCGACGCTGGGCTCCGGATTGATGATGTTCCCTGGAGGATAAGGAGCGCGCGCTGTAAACTCCTTCATCGACTGAACGTTGATCAGGGTCGAAATCCGGTCCTTCGCGGCGGCATCGTAGCTGCGCTTCAAAGCTGCACGGAAGTCGGTCTGCGTCCTGACGTATTCGCCGCGCGCGCCCAGACCTTCGGCCATTTTGTCGTAGCGAAGATTTTCCTGGAAAAGATACATGTGCATCGCGCGGTTCGTTCCCACCGCGCTCGGCCACATGCCCCACGCATTGTTGTTGAAGACAATACAGACGACCGGGATCTTGTACTTCGCGGCGGTATCGAGCTCGAACATGCTATAGGTGATGCCTGCGTCGCTGGTCACCACAACCACAGGCGCGCCTTTATAGGGAGCCTGCGGGCCTACGCCAAGCTGTACCGCCGCGCCCGCGCCGATCATCATAGCCAGATCTGGTCCGACGGCCGAGAACTGATAGGGACAATTCACTTCCTGACCCGGCCGGTAAGCGCGAAGATAACGCGCCGCGCAGTTCCCGATGGTCCATCCGCCCCAGCCCGTTACCGTTTGCTTCGGATCGATGCTTCCCTTGTAAAGGAAGTCGTGAACTTCCCGGCAGAGCACTTCCTGGTGAAGCGTATTTGTGGATTCGCTGTGTTTGATGCCCTGGGCATACCGCTCGTCGAGCGCCTGCTGGTATTTGGCCCGCGCGGAGGCAAGCTCATTGACCCACATGTCTCGCTTCTTGCGGGGAAGGTCGCTCGCGAGACCTTCGATGAATGCGGCCTCGTCGGCCACAATTCCGAGATCAAGCGGCCAGTTTCGCCCCAGATCTTCCGGAGCAGGGTTGACGCGAATCGTTTTCACATCCGGATTGGCGCGATACTCGTTCGGGCTCGGCATCGCGTACTGGCCGACGAAGATAATCAAATCGGCGCTGGTGATCGCATCCGGCGAGAGGCTCGCGGACAAGCGGTGCTCATCGGGGAAGTGGCCGCGCATCGGACCCGACGTGACAACAGCGAATTCGTTCTTTTCCGCCGCGGCCATCAGCGGCTCCCACGCCTTGCGCAGGAAAACGCCCTGACCGGCGATCAGGATCGGGCGCTCGGCCTTGTTGATCATGTCAACTGCTTTCGCCATGTCCGTCGGCGAGGGATACGGGCGGCTTTCGGTGCGGTACTTGTCTTTCGTGTAATAGTCCTTCAGCTTCGACGGGTCGGTGAATCGCGCGCGCACAATTTCACCGGGAAAATCCAGGTGCACCGGCGCGGGAACGCCCGTCTTGAGGTAGCGGAAGGCGTAACCGGCATACTCGTGGACGCGATCGGGAGCGATGAGCCGTTTGCCGTACTTCTTCAAGCCCTCGGTGGTCGGCTGTTGATAACCGGTCTGAATGAAGGTCTCGCGGTCATCCGACGCAATAGTCACGTTGCTCGCCAGCACCAGTAGAGGCGTTCGCGCTCTATGGGCCACGGCGATGTTCATGATCATGTTCGTGAAGCCGGGGCCTTCGGTGCCGGAGCAGGCTGTCACTTCACCCGTGCAGCGAGAGAATCCATCTGCCGCCGAGGTCATGGAACCTTCGGAACGGCCACCATAAGATGGGATGCCCGCAGCGGAGATCGCTCCGATGACAGGGTAGTTTCCCGGGCAACAGAAGAGCGCAGCCAGATTTTCTTCCTTGCACGCCCGCGCGAAAACCTCAGCGCCCGTCATCCCCTGACCGGCGAACTCGCCGAGCTTGGTCGGCTCAGCCAGACTGTCGGTGATGTCCTTGGGGATCGTGATTGACGGCACCCCTGTAGTGGCGGCCAGAAGGGTGTCCTTCTGTAAGAGCGCAGTGGCTACCGCGCCGGCTGCGACGGGAGCCAGAAAATTTCTGCGGGACGGTCGCTGATCGCGTTCGTTTCGGGGCGCGGCATTCGTGGCTTCATTCTGCGTGGCGTCGTTCTGCATGTTCAAATCTCCACTAATTCTTTACTTTCACTTCTGATCCTGCATTGCGGGTCGCATGGAATCCGGCCAGAGGCTGCGAACAAAATTCACGAGATCCCAGGTCTGCTGCTCATTCAGAGTGTCCTTGAATGGCGGCATCTGGGTACCTGCCCCGTCCCGGATATTGCGAAAAAGTTCGCCTTCCGTCGTTCCGTCTTTGTATCCGTTGGGCTCGGTAAGATTCGTCGCTTCCGCGATGACCGCCAGTTCGGCCTTGCCATCATCCCCATGGCAACCGGTACAATTCTGGAGAAAAAGGCGCTTCCCCTTGTCGATCGATGTCTTCGAATAAGGCGTCGGGCTCTTCAGGGCCTTCGCGTCCGCCGCACTGAGCGTGTCTGGAACTGCGGCGAAAGACACCGACGTCATAACTATGCCGCCTGTAATCAGCAGCGCCAGAAGGGCTGATTTTCCCGAATGCAATTTGAACTTGTGTCCCCTACGATGATATGACAACTAAACTGTGCAGAGGGTAACCGCTTGTCGAAGAGAAGTCAGCGGATCCCGGGCCGGGACGAACTCATGCGCGATAAATCCCTGAAAATTCAGGTCGGCGATGGCCTTCGCGATGGTTCGCCACTGTAATTCCTGGGTGTCGTCAAGTTCGTGGCGGCCCGGCACTCCGGCAGCGTGGAAATGGGCGATGTACTGGATATTTTCCCGGATGGTGCGGATGATATCGCCCTCCATGATCTGCATGTGGTAGATATCGTACAGGAGTTTGACCCGCGGCGAGTCGACGCCCTTCATCACGCTGACACCCCACGCCGTGTGATCTGCCATTGTGTCTTTGTGATCGACCTTGCTGTTGAGCAGTTCCATGCAAATCGTAACGTTGTGATCTTCCGCGAAAGACTTCACGCGGCGTAAGCCAATGATGCAGTTGTCGCGGCCTTCGTCGTCACTCATGCCGCGGCGTGTTCCCGCGAGGGTAATCACGTTAGGTAGCCCCGCTTCCGCGGCGCCCTTGATGCTCGCGCGCATCTGCATTTCGAGCTTCTCGTGATTTTCCTTGCGGTTCCAGCCGTCCGTGAAATTTCCGGCGCCCTGCACCATCGAAGAGGTAATTCCGTATTTCTTCAACGTCGGCCAGTCTGCCGGCCCCACGAGGTCCATGCCGGTGATGCCCATCTCCGCCGCAGCGCGGCAAAGATCGTCGATCGGGATTTTGGCGTAACACCAGCGCGCCAGAGACTGCTTCAGCCTTCCGGCCGAAGGCGGGGTGGCGGAGCGCGCGGTTTGCGCCAGCGCCAGGCTCGCGGGAAGGATCTGAAGTGCGTGTCTTCTGCTCAATGCAGGTCTCGTCATGTCGGGATTATTATTTCAGATCAAACCCGCCCGCCAAACAGGACGCGATTGTCGATCGCCCACTTCACGCCTCCATCGGCTTCGCGGCCAATTTGCTTTTCGAGCGCCTTCAATTCCTTGCGGCGGCTCCGCGCATTGTAACTGCGGGAGGTGTCTTTGGCGTGTCTGGCCGCCGTCCCGTCGGAGAAGATATTTTTCGGCAAGCCGTTGCTCACGGGCAGTCCAAAATGCGCGGCAGCCGCACGAACGGCTTCGTCGGGAGCGTCCGCGACGCTTTCGCCGGGAATGGTCAGCACCCGGCCGGGTTCCGAACACATTCGCGTGCGTAATGCCTCATTCAGCGCCCATAGATAAGCGCCACCTTCCGCTTCCGTCATAGCGGACGGCTCGAATCCCGCGAGCTCGGGGATCAGGGCGGCGTCCTTCGCCGCTCGGCGAAGCCGGGCGCGCAGCCACTGCCGGCGATCGGGCGCCTTCAGCACAACGAGCAGGAACTCTTTGAGGCCGATCGTGAGGAACACCGCTTTCGATGCGGGATCGCGCGCAAGAAGAATTTCGCCGAGGCTGTTGCAAAGGTCATTCGTTTTCGTCACGACAATGTCTTCCGGCGCATAGCGGCGGTTGAGCAGCCGGATACTCAGGTCAAGAAAGCGATCCCATTCAGTCAGGCTCGCCAAGGCATCCCTATGGGCGCCGACGCTGGCTGCCATCGCTCGCGGCCTTACGATTGCCGCTTCGGTTAACATCAGCGGCTCCCTCAGGACGAAGCACGGCGGGACGAGATCGAGATACCGCGCCAGCAGGGTCGAACAACAAAACGCAGCGTGAAATATGTAGTGGACCGAACTCTGAGGAGGCGGAAGCCTCGCAACGGCGACGAGAAGGTCGGCAATGGGGACTTCCAAAGTTTCCCGGCTCGCCACCTGGGTCCTGTGATCCAGAAAACTGGAGGCTTTCCAGGTAGCTCTCGTCATAGGAACGAAGGAGATCAGGCGACTGTCGAAGTCGACTTTCACAGGATGCAGATCCGGAGAAGCGAACAGATCGTGATTCATTTCGGGACGTCTCTCCCGGCCGCGCGGCGTAACCGAGGATTAATGCGCCGGAGCTATAGTGTGCAAATGAAAAAGAAACCTGTCAATAACGAACTTTCGGCAATCGATCACATCGTCGTCTTGATGCTCGAAAATCGTTCGTTTGATCACATGCTCGGGTTTCTTTATGCGGATAGCGGCAACATCTCACCCGCCGGCCACGCGTTTGAGGGTTTGACGGGGAAAGAATCGAATTCGGACTCGACCGGTGCCGCCGTGCCTGTATTCGCGATCCTGGCTTCAGACCCGAACGCATACTTCATGCCGGGAGCCGACCCGGGAGAAGGTTACTCCGCGGCCAACTCCCAGCTTTTCGGTACGACCACTGCTCCCTCCCCGCCGGTTGCCACCAACAACGGCTTCGTCGCCGACTTCAGTTACACACTCGGCTGGGAGTCAACGGACAGCGGCTATTCGATCGTCGCGGGAACGACGGCGAGCGACATCATGGGCGTGTTCCCTCCGGCCATGCTGCCAGTTCTGTCGGGCCTCGCACGCGGGTTCGCCGTTTGCGATCACTGGTTTGCTTCCGTGCCCACGCAGACCCTGCCGAATCGTGCTTTCGTAAATTCGGGAACGTCCCAGGGCCATATGGATGACAAGACCCAAAAGTTCACAAGCCCGAGCATTTTCGGCCTCTTGTCCGATCACAATGTGACGTGGAGCGTGCTCGGTTACGACGCGCCGCCTCTGACACGTCTCGACTTCGCCGATACCACCAACGCTGCCGACAGCCACTTTGGCCAGTTCCCGGATTTCAAGAAGATGGCGGCAAATGGAAACTTGCCCTCCTACACGTTTCTTGAGCCTTCCTGGGGAGCCACGGGCAACAGCCAGCATCCGAACTACAACGTTGCGCTGGGCGAGCACTTGATACACGACGTCTACTACGCCTTGCGCAATGGGCCGGCGTGGAACAAGACGCTATTGATCATTACTTACGACGAGCACGGCGGCTGCTACGATCACGTACCGCCGCCTTCCGGCGCCGTGCCGCCGGATAACTCGGTGGGCGAATATGGGTTCGATTTTACGCGCTTCGGGCCGCGCGTGCCCGCGGTACTCGTCTCGCCGTTAATTGTCGCTGGCACCGTGTTCCGGGTCGCGGCTGGAGCAATGCCCCTGGATCATACCGCGATTCTGAAAACGATCGAAACGCGCTGGAGCTTGCCGTCGCTGGCCAAACGGGATGCGGCTGCGAGCGATCTGGGCGGCGTACTGACGCTGACGAAGCCCCGTACCGACGACCCGCTGCATGGAGTGAAGGCGCCGGTGGCCGCCGGAGTCAATCCGAGCGCGAATTTGCCTTCGCACTTGCAGCAGGTTCACGCGGAACTGGTGTCCGAGCTACCCGTTCCCGACGAGGAGGGAGGCATGCACCATGCCATGCCAGTCATGACCACCGGCAGTCAATACGACGCTTATATCCGCGAGCGGACGGCGGCCTGGCGCGCCGCACGCCGGCGAAGCGCCTCGCACCCGTCCGCTTAACGTTATTTTGCGGCTTTGGCGGACGCGACGATAGCATCCAGCGCGGGAACATTCTTTGTGGTGGGCGCCGTGCTCTTAAACGACCGAATGTAGGCGTAGATGTCTTTCGCCTTGTCGTCCGGTAACGAGCGCTCGCCGAAATTCGGCATCGAAGTCACCGGAGTCAGGGGGGCGACGTTAGCCCGGCCCCGCAGGAACGTGATGAATCCCTGTTCGGTCTGGAGATTTCCCCAGCGCCCTACAAAGTTCCGGGCGCCCGTTTCTCCGTTGTAGCCGTGGCAGGCGTAGCAGCCGTAGGAAAAGTAATACTTCTTGCCGTTCGCGGCGTTCCCGGTAAACGGGGTGGTGGGCTCCGGTTTGTTCTCAATCACGGCCGCTCCCCGCCCGCGGCCGCCGTTCTGAGCGTAGAGAGTCGCGCCCGGAAGGGCGAATACGAACAACGCCGCGGCTGCGGACAGGCAGGTTGTCTTCCAGTTATTTTTCAAAGTGATCCTCACTAAGGGTCTTATCGGGGCTGCGTAATGACGTCGATCATATAAGGCTCGCCACGCTTTGCCGCGTCGACGCCGCGTTTCAGCGCGGGCGCCAGTTTCGACGGATCGGTGATCGGCCCTTCGCCCGCCATACCGTAGCCTGCCGCCATCTTCGCGTAATCGATGTACGGATCGCGCAGCGTGCTGCCGATATCGGCGTGGTCCTCTCTGCGCCCCCGAACTCCCGCCATGTATTCGACGAACATGAACTCCTGATGCCACGCCCGATTGTTGTGCATGATCGTGAGCATCGGCAGCTTGTGGTGCACGGCAGTCCACAGGATGCCCGGAGAGTAGTTCAGATCCCCGTCCGTCTGTACATTGACGACGATTCGATTGTTTCCCCGTGCGGCAAGCCCTGCGCCAACCGATGCCGGCGCGCCGTAACCCATGCCGGCCGCTCCCTGGCCGCCCAAATAGCTATAGGGTTTGGAGTGCTCCCAAAGCCGCGCGTTATGGCCTCCGGAAAAATTGCTCGGCGACGAGAGGCACCAGTCCTCTTTTGCGATCAGCGGCCAGAGTTCCGCATAAACCCGGGCCGTGCTGATCGGGCTCCCATTCCACCCGGCCCGCGCCGCCTCGACCGCCTGCGAGACGGAGAGCACGCGAGCGTCCCGATTGGCAGTGGCATGTTTCGCGGCACGCTCCTGAATCGTCGACTTCTGACTGGAGGTCAGCTGCTTCTTGACCTCTTCGATGATCAGCGGAAGGCTGGCTTCGGCGTCGGCCGCAATCGGCCGGCTCGTTTGAGCTCCGCCTCTGGCGCCTCGGCCGCCGCCCCTCGGCTGGCCATCAAGGCCACCGAATCCGATGTCGGCCGGATCCCGCTCCGACTTGATCGTTGCCAGATTCGGGCCGACAATCGCGGCCTGCGCGGCCGGAACTTCGAGGCCAAGCGTGTAATCGTAAGATGTATCGGCGCCCGGCCCGCAAAGAGGGTTGGTCTGCGGGAAGCTCATCGGGCCATTCGTCGCGGCCGTGCTCGTCGACGCCCCCACGAGTTCCGCCAGTTCCACGGACAACTTCACGCCCTCCGGGGTCCTCAGACGCCCGACCAGGATTCTCGGATTGTTCGCGGACACCAGCCCCTTCGCGATCTCTCTCGCCTGCGTGGTATCCACGGTGACGAACTGCGGCGGCTTGTAGGGGGGCGGCTTGAGGCCGGGCGCATTGTCTTTCTGCAGCGCGGTATCCAGCACCACGAGGGTCGGCGCCATCGGAGGTGTAATCGCCTCGTTGTAAGCCCGCTGAATTGCAACCAGCGAGTCCTCGATGGTCTTCGGCTGCGCGTCCCACTTCGTGAAGCTCCGGCACATCCCCGCCATATCGTGCGCGGTGTGCGCCGGGATGAAATCCGGGTCGTTCCCGGCAATCATCAGGATCGGCACCTTGTCGTAGAACGCGTTGTAAATCGCCATCGAGGCGTGCTGAATCCCGAGCGTGCCATGCAGTACGGCGAGCATCGGTTTGCCTGTCGCTTTGGCGTAGCCGTGACCAAACGCAACCGAAGCTTCTTCGTGGAGAGCTGTGATGAACTCGGGCCTCTGGTTCGCCGGGTTACCGTAGTTGATCAGAGATTCCTGCAAGCCCTCAAAGCTTGATCCCGGATTGGCCGCCGCGAACTCGATTCCCAACTCTTTCAGCGTCTGGACCATCGCGTCGGAACCGGGAGCCGTGATCGTTCTGACCTGCGCCGGGGGACGCACGTTTCCGGCATCGCGGGCAAGGCCCGCGGGAGTCGGAGCAGGTGCCGCTCCGTCTGCCGCCGCGGCTGCGACGGTCTGGCGTTGAGCCATTGCGGCCGGTCCGGTCGAAGCCAGTGCTGCGGCGCCGGCCGCCGCGCCTTTCAAAAAGCCACGACGGGCAAGTGAGGTCTTTCGGGATTTCGCCATAGTATCTCCTTCAACGAATGCTTTTCTTTTTTGGCTGCACGCTCTGTTTCCAGAATATGCCCGTCGTGAACACGCCGTCCAATCGTTCTGAATCTTCTGACGCGGTTTGGCGGCTCACGGTTATTCTATTCCACATCGGGGCAGAATGTGTAGCGGCGGTCCGGAATGAGTCCAGATGGATGCTACGGCAATCTCGCCGGAATGAGGCCGAGTATGAAAGTCGTCCCGGCAGTCACTGCCGAGGTGTCTGGATGCTCCTCGATGAATCCCGAGCCTCCGAAACGGCGATAACTTGTCTGACTCGCCGCCGCCTGGACGAACTCCACCGATTTCGGCACGCCGGGGATGCGCGCACCGAACCAGTGCGGGTCTTCCCGCTGGCCCCATGTCACCAAAGCCAGAACAGCTCCTGCGCCATAGGCAGGACGACGCGCATCGACGCTGTTCATCGCTGCATCGTTTCCGAACAGCACAGACATTGTGCGGGTCGGCGGGTCCACGTACATCGTGATCGGCCGCCACGCGAGTGGTTGGAAGGGAAGCGTCGCAGGCAGCACGGCCGCTCCGGCGTTCACAACCTCGGTTCCCTTCGCCGTTGCGGTGGTGAGCGGAAGCGTGTAGACATAATCGTTGCCGTGAAGAGGCTGGTGGCAGCCCGTGCACTCGTTTACGAAGTGCGAATCGCTGCCATAAGGCTTCAGATTGAGACCACGCCAACGGCCCCACCCCCAACCTTGCGTATTCTTGTAACGCTGCGCATCCTTCACCATCAACTCCACCTGCACGAACGTGCCGGGCTCTATGAGACCATCCGCGCCGAGTTGCTGCCCCCACGCGACCTTGGCAAAGCGGGTTCCGTCAGGCCAGGGCGAAACATTGCCCGACTGCGCCGCCTTGATGGCGATTGGGTTGCCGAGGATGAAACGAAAAGTGTTGTTATCGACGCGATCGGTGAAACTGATCGGCCGCCACTTTTCGAAGGTCGGATCGAAGGAAAGGCCGTTAAATTCGGGATTCACTGCCGCAAGGGATACCGGAGTGGATGCCTCTTCCCCGCTGGCTGGCGGAGCGGGCTCCGGCCGGCTCGACCACGGAGAAAGATACGTCTTCAGCGCCGCCAACTCCTCGGGCATCACCTTCGCCTCCGGATGAAGCATCAGGAAGCTCGGTAGCGGCATCGCCCCGAGTTGAATCATGTTTACGGCTTCATAGAGCGATGCTCGTTGCGCCGCGGCAGGACTCGAGCCGAGCGTGAAGAAATTCAGGTGGTCGCGAGCGGTCAGGATATCGTGGCGCACGAGCCAGTAACCCGGGACGATCTGATCGAACCATGACAATCGCCGCAGGTCCGAGTGACAGCTGTAGCAGTCCTTGTTGACGATCTCCCTGACCTCCTGAGGCGCCGCGAACTCTGCCGTTGCAGGCTTTGCGGGAATTTCGGGCCGCACAGCCTGTATGGCAATGAAAACGACGAACGCCGCGAGGACCAGCTTAGGCAAGACCGTCATCAAGACTACTGGAGCGGAATGACAACTCCGCTCGGGGTCTGGGCGCCACCGACCATACCTGTTATGGACAAATTGCCGGAACCGAGACCGGCCGGAACGGTGAAATTGAGCTGGAACAGGCCCGCCTCCGTGATTCCCGCAAACGAAGGCATCACGCTCACGCCGTTAATGATGAGCGTGATTGGAGTTGATGCAGCCCCATATTCGCCTGGGGCCAGCACTCTTCCTGAAGTGATCGTTGGGCTTGTGGGGCCGAAACCCACGCCGTACAGCTCGATCGCATCGCCCGCTTTTGCGGCCTTCGTCTGATATCCCAGCGACGTGCCCGTGGGCCCGAGATAATCGAACGTGCCACCCCCCTGGGAGCCCGATCCGTCCGTTCTCACAATCACGCCGGCAACATATTTTCCGCCAGTCACGCAGAGCGATGGGCCGAATTGACCCAGCGTCACGGTCCCGGTCGAAGTCCCCGCTCCGGTGGTCACCACAACGGGAACAGTTCCGGTGGCCGTATCGTCAGGCGCCTGCACGTCTATCAGACCGGGTGACACGTAATAGACATAAGCAGGTTTATTGTTGATCTTCACGCTTGTGCCGCCCAGCGTTGTCGGGAAATCTCCGTTCCAGGTCATAGGCGAGGCGGCCAGATTCGAGCCGTAAATCGATACCCAGGAACCTGGCTGAATCGTCGTGGCGCTGCTGTAAATGGGAACGACGCCTGCCGGGGTGACTGCGGGAGCTGCGCCGGGAGTCGTGGTCGCGTAGACTTCGCGAATTCGATTGTTCTGCGAATCCGCGATGTACAGATTCCCCGACGTGTCGAACACAAGGCCGAAATTGCCGCTAAGAGAAGCGGAAGTCGCCGGGCCGCCGTCGCCCGAAAATCCCGATTTACCGTTGCCCGCAATGGTAGTAATGATCCCGCTGGTTGAGACGCGGCGAGTCACAAAGTTCTGGTCGTCATTGAAATAGATGTTTCCTCCGGCGTCTACCGTGATGGCGCCCGGAAAGTTCAAGGAGGCCGCGAGAGCGGGTCCGCCATCGCCTGTATAACCCGGGGATCCATTGCCGGCAACAGTTGTAATGGTGCCATCCAGAGCAACCTTGCGAATGCGCAGGTTGAACTGATCTGCTATGTAAAGCACGCCTGTGCTGTCAAATGCGATCGCAGTGGGGTTGTTCAGGGAAGCATTGGTCGCCGGTCCGCCATCGCCCGAGAAAGCGCCGGTCTGGGGAGTTCCCACGCCGTTGCCTGCAATCGTCCGGATGATGCCATCGGATGTGATTCGGCGGACCCGGTGGTTGCTCTGATCCGCGATCACCACGTTACCTGACAGGTCGAGGGCCACGCGGACGCAGTTATAAAACGTCGCGTTGACAGCCGGCCCTCCATCACCACCGTATCCCTTGGCGCCATTGCCCGCAATCGTCGTAATGGTGCCGGAGGGATCTACCTTTCGAATTCTCTGGTTTCCCACGTCTGCGATGTATATGTTGCCAAGGTTGTCCGCAAAGACACCGGTAGGATTATAAAGCTCGGCGTTGATCGCGGGGCCACCGTCGCCCGCAAATCCTTGAATGCCGTTTCCGGCAACCGTGGAAATCGTGCCGTCAGGGGCGATTTTGCGAATCCTTTGGTTGTTCTGATCGGCTATAAAGAGATTGCCCGACCGATCGGTTGAAACATCCACCGCTATGTTGATGGAGGCAAGCTTTGCGGGACCTCCATCACCGCCATATGTGGCCGAGCCGGTTCCGGCGATGGTCTGAATCGAATTGGGAGCTTGCGCGAAGAGGCAGGCGCTCCAGAAGAACACAACGATGCCGCGAGTCACCATGGTCAACAAATATTTTCATAATTTCATTCAACTCGGCAACGATTACGGTACCGCCGACCGCTAACGCTCGGGCGATGCATCACAAAGGAAAGAATCGCGAATCTTCCCGGCTCTTTAATAGAAAGTCGTTCGCCACATCGCGCGATACCAGGAGACGATTCACCAACCACGGATCAATGAACTCGTCCGGATTCCAGCTCTGCCGGCCTCGACGTATGCTGAAGCGCATAATCGAGAGCGTTACCGGTCCAGCGATCGGCTGGGCGCAGGAATGAAATTGATTCAACGGCTGCGGACGCTTAAATGCGCTCACCACCGTTGAATCCGTTCAGATCAAAAGCCTTTGTACTCGAATCAACAAAGTCAAACAATTAATCCGGTTTTAACCTTCAAACTGAGCCAATACCAGCGATGCGTCAGCGTTGACTTCCCGATTTCGCTGCGGTAACTTGGTTTCGGCGCGGCTGTTTCATTCTGTAATGGAAAAGTAAGCAATTCCATTCGCCGGATCGTCAGCCCACCGGCCCCGACAAGCCCCCACCTCTCCCTGTCGGAGACAAGTCCAGTCCACTTTCCCTGTTAATTCGCCACATGCCATCACTCCGTGGTCGGCACGTCCAGCGTTTTTATGTCCGCCTTTGAACAAGGAGACCATGGTGACACTTACCACACCGGAACAGAAAGAATTTTTGAAACGAGGTTTTTCGCGTCGATCCTTTGGACAGCTTGCAACCGTGCTCGCCGCCGGCTCGACCCTTCCCTTTTACAACGAATCGGCGATGGCGCAGCTCTCAAAAGTGAGCGATGTGCCGCCCGACGCCGTGATGATTAACGCCAACGAGAACCCGCTCGGTCCCTGCAAGGAAGCGCTGGAAGCTCTCCATAAGGTCGCGGCGAACGGCGGCCGTTATATGTACGGCGAAACCGATAAAGTTCAGCAGATTCTCGCCGATCAGGAAGGCGTCAAGCTCGATTATGTCCGGATTTATCCCGGGTCGAGTGCGCCGCTGCACCAGGCGGTATTGGCATTCACTTCGCCGGAGAAACCGCTCGTGACAGCCGATCCGGGTTACGAAGCCGGTGGCCGCGCCGCGAAGTTTATCGGCGCAAAGGTCATCCAGGTTCCCCTGACGAAGGAATACGCCCACGATGTCAAAGCTATGGTCGCCGCGGCTCCAAACGCAGGCTTGTTCTACGTTTGCAATCCCAACAATCCAACCGGAACATTGACATCGAAATCGGACATCGAGTGGCTTGTCGCGAACAAACCCGCCGGGTCGGTGGTGATGATCGACGAAGCCTACACGCATATCGCGGGCGCGCCTTTCAACACCGATCTGGTGGCGAAGGACAAAGACGTCGTCGTGCTTCGCACATTCTCCAAGATTTACGGTATGGCCGGATTACGGGCCGGCGCGGCAATTGCGCGTCCGGATCTGATCGAAAAGCTGGCCGGATTCAGCGCGGGAATGCTCCCGATCACCGGGATGGCCGCGGCGAGCGCCAGTCTCGAACAGAAGAACCTCGTTCCCGATCGGCGGAAGATCATCGGCGACGTGAGAAACGATACTCTGGCGTTTCTCGCGAAGAACAATTTCCACTATGTGCCGTCGGTTTCCAACTGCTTCATGGTTGATGCGAAGCGGCCGGGCAACGAAATGGTGATGGCGCTGAGGAAGGAAAAAGTCTACATCGGCCGTGTCTGGCCCGCATGGCCGACCTACGTCCGGGTCACCGTCGGGACTCAGGAGGAGATGAATAAGTTCAAGACCGCTTTTGTAAAAGTAATGTCCGCTTAAGCGCTTAAGTCCGAAGAGTGGACCATGATCCGCGCAACCGGTAGATACAGTTGGGAGCGGTTTTTCGGTGATTGCGCGGGTGGCCTGATTGCGGCCCTGATTGCGCTGCCCTATGGTTTGTCCATGGCGGCGTTGATGGGCCTTCCACCCATACTGGGCGTCGTTACGTCGATCGTAACGGCGCCTGTCACTGCACTACTCGGGCGAAATCCGGTCCTGATCGGAGGCACCGCCAGTGCTACCGTTCCTTTCATCGCGGAAGCGGTACGAACCGGCGGAATCGGCGGAGCGGCGAAGGTTTCGATTGTCGCTTCCGTTCTGATGATGGCGTTCTGTGTGCTTCGCCTCGGCCGGTACGCCTCGAAAGTCCCCCCGACCGTAGTGACCGGATTCTCCGTCGGCATCGGCGGAATCATGGTCATTTCGCAGCTCAGCGTAATTTTGGGCGTCGGCGCGACGCACGGCGAGAATTATCTCGCGCAGCTCGGCACCGTTCTCGGCGAGGCAGGGTCATTGCGATGGGCGCCCCTGGTGCTCAGCGGCAGCGTGATGGTTGCGGCCGCGCTTACTATGCGCTGGTCGCACAAGCTTCCCGCCCCTCTCATCGGAGTGGCTCTCTCCGGCCTTATCGCCTGGGGGTTTCACATCCACGAACCCGAGGTCGGCACTCTGCATCTCACGATTCCCCCATTCGCAGGCTTCCGGTGGATGCCGGACGATGTGTTGAAAGTAGTTCCCAGCGGATTGATGCTGGCCTTCGTCGCCTCGGTGAACCTGTTACTGACGTCTCGGGCGGTGGAACATTTTCGCGGCAAACACAAGCAGCTGAAGAGAACGGACGCCGACGCCGAACTGGGCGCTTATGCCATCGCGAACCTCGGCGCCGGAATCTTCGGAGCGCCCATGAGCGTCGGCATTCCGGCTCGAAGCGTAGCCAACGTCCGCTGCGGCGGAACGACCAGAGTCTCCAATCTGATCCATGCGGTGTTCCTCTTCGCACTCGTACGGCTGGGCTCGGGCGCGCTCGCGCACATTCCTCTGGCGGCGCTGGCCGGCGTGACCGCCTGGATGGGGCTTTGCCTCCTCGACGTGAGCGCCTGGCGGCGGCTGCACAAGATGCGATATGCCGATGCGGGCGCGTTCCTCGTCACCGCTATCGGCGTGCTCGTGGTGAATGCGGTTGCGGCGGTACTGGCCGGCTGTGCGATCTACGGAGCCGAGTATCTCTACCGGCGCTATGTTACGCCTACGCCTGGGCTTTCGGGTGTTCCGAGCATCGCCGAGTAAATCGGCGAAGGGCTCTTCAGCCTCGGCGTCTCGAGTCCGCATTCACAGCGTTCGGATACAATCTGCCCGCCCAGATCCGAGACCGCGACCGATTCATCGATGTGCAGGCCGTCGTGCACCTCGCACTCCCTCGCTACAACCGCCCCGTCCCATCCCCGCAACTGCTCAAACATCGGGACGCCGAACGCGCGCCATAACAGACCGCGGTGATCGTCGGTCAGCGGCGAGTCGTCTAATGACGTCAGCACCACTATGGCGACATTCAGGCTCGGGAGATCAATCAGGCCCCGGCTCTTCTGGTCGGCCAGAGACAAAGCAACATCGAGGGGCGCGACTAACGCTTCCGGAGCATATGAGTGCAACCCCGCGATATCTTCGGCACCGAACTCGCGGACATTCCGCTCGGCGCAAAAACGCTGTTCGAGCAGGGCGATCCGAACCGGGCCGGAAACCGGGAAAGATAGCCGTTGCACCTGACGGCCGGCGGGGACACGCAGACGGAGCCCACGCCAGGAGAACGGGGATTTCAATTACTGGTCGTCTCTCCGTCGTTAGTGCTTCCTTCCCGGTTTTTTCTCGCTATTTTGCGAACAACGCGCGCAGATTACCGCCTAAAATGCCGCGAGCTGTTTCGCCGTCGACACCGGCGGCGGAGAGGGCGGCCACCTGGGTATCGAATACCTCCCTCACCCAACCGCGCGGGAACCAGGAGGAATCCGACCCGAAGAGCAGCCGCTTCGGACCAAGCACTTCGATCGCTTTCCGGAACACGCCGGGGAGATCGATCCCGGAAGGTTCGCAGCGTATCCATCGATTGGAGCTCGAAGTGTCGAAGTAAACGTTGGGGCACATATCTGCGAGCATCAGAGCCTCACGCAGATATCCGGCTCCGAAGTGGGGAATGATAAACGGTACGTGGGGAAATGCCAGCGCCACGGCGTGAATGTCGATCGGGTTTGAATAGCGAACGTCGAACGGCGACGGCAGCCCCAGTTTTTTGCGGAAGCCCACGCTCAGCATTCCGCAATGCACGTAGACGACGCCGTGGGTCTGGCCCGCTACCGTCGCGAGGAGCGAATGAACATGGTGATCGTGCATCGAGTATTGATGCATCGCAGGGAAGAGGAAGATTCCATCGATCGCGCCGATCGCGAGGGCGGTGGAGCACCGAATGTCAGCGCCCGGCAGCAACGGATTGATCATCACTACGGAATGCAAACGCTCGGGGTGCCGTTCCACCGCGATCCCCACCGATTCGATGTCAGCCGGTATACTCCCGATAATCACGGCCTTATCAATGCCGTTGTGATTGAGTTCGACGACCCACCGGTCGGCCAGATATTCGGGCGTTTCGGGGACTTCCCAGCCAAGCAAAGAGCCCACGTCAGGCCTGTTTTTCTCTTCGGCCAGCGATCGGAAGAAGGGCGGCGAAAAAAAGTGAACGTGCGCATCGGCAACCTGGATTTCACCCCACGGAGTAGCAATCATAGTTCCCCTGTCAGCTTCGCCGCTTCCGCAATCTCATCGTTCAATTTGCGGAGAACCTGAATCACCTGCGCGGCCTGCTGTTCCGCTTCATCGGCTTTTCCCGTTTCAACCGCTTCCCGGATGCCAGGCAGAGTCTTTGCCTCATAGCCGGTATACTGACCCGGCGCGTAGATCCGGTGACGATACCACGGACGGCCCGGAAGCCCCGGATCCAGTGTCAGTGCGCGTTCCGATCGGTACAAAATCCGATTCAGCGACGCCAGTCTCGCCGGCGAGGCGGATGCGAGCCTCGGCTGGGCTTCCGCATAAACGGAATCGAATCTCCCGGCGGTCTCTTCCAGATTCGCCACCTCGCTGCGGACTTCCGTAAGCCAGTGTTTGCGATTCGAACCGGGCAGCCCGGCAATGTCGTCCACGTAGCCCGAGACCGCGGAGGCGAACCGCCCGAATTCAAAGGGCAGCACCGGGGCGTCCGCGAATCGCATCATCGCCGTAGCATCCACCTGGGCGAGCGCGCGGCCATAAGTAAAGTCGCCATCGGAGTAATGGCTGAACCAGTCGAAATCGTCATAGATGGAGTGGTAAATGCCCGAATCGTTTGCCGCGAAATGAATATCGAGCGAAGCGACTCCCAGGTGCTGCAAAAACGGTGTGTAATCCGATCCGGAACCCAATGCGCCCACACGGAAGTTCGGAATCAGGAGGGACCGGCCGGTCTCCGGATCGTTCACATCACGAGCAACCTGCCGTACAAACGCTTCGAGCGAATGCGATCCGGCCACCGTGAATCTCCCTTTCCCGTCGAATCGCTGTTGATGTAGGCGATCAGATTCCGGTCGAGTTCATCGGCGTGCTTCTCGCTCCACTCGGTAGAGCCGATGAGCCCGAACTCTTCGGCGTCCCACAAAGCGAAGAGGATGGTGCGCTTCGGTTTCCAGCCCTGGCGCGTCATCTCCGCCAGTGTGCGCGCGGCCTCCATGAGTGACGCTGCGCCGGACAGCGGGTCGCTGGCCCCGTGCACCCATGCGTCATGATGATTGCCCTCGAGCACCCACTCGTCCGGGAACTCGCTGCCCGGTATGCGCGCGATGACGTCGTAGACGGGATGCGTGGAGTTATCCATCTGGACCTTCAGATGGACCTTCGTCGAGCCCGGACCGAGATGATAGGTGATGGGCAGTGCCCCGCGCCACGGTTCGGGGGCGACCGGACCGGTAAGCTTCGCAAGGAGCGGTTCCGCGTCCGACCAGGAAATCGGGAGAACGGGGATTTGCTGGAGGGTCTTTGCCTCCGCGAGAGGCAGACGTTTTGAGCCCGGTTCGGAAGCCCACCCCGGTGACAGAGGGTCGCCTGGGTAGAGCGTCAAATCGAGCACGCTGCCGCGCTGGACACCTTCGGCCGGCCGGTCGGGTCCACGGGGGAACTCGTCACCTTGAAAGTACCCGTCATCGCGCGGATCGGAATAGAGGATACAACCGGCGGCGCCGTGCTCGTACGCGATTTTGGGTTTCATGCCGCGAAAACTTTGCCCATAGCGCGCGATCACGATCTTCCCTTTTACATCGACGCCCACGTCGCTCAGGAACTGGTAGTCCTCGCGCAAGCCATAGTTGACATAGACGAGCGGCGCTGTCACATCGCCGTCGCCCGAGTAAGCGTTGTACGTGGGGATCGCGCCTGCGCCGCTTGACGATCTGTCGCCTGGAATCGGGGGCTCTTCGAGTTTTAACCGCAGGATCGAGGGCTCCGTCATTTCGAGGATGCGCGTTTTCGGGGTGGGCAGCAGCGCTTCGAACTGTTCAATATGCGCATCGAGACCGTATCCCCGAAGCTGAGCAAGGATCGCTTCGGCTGTCTGCTTCGATTGCAGGGTACCCGCGAGGTGCGGCCGACTCGAGAGTTTACGGATGAATTCTCCGATGCGGGCCGCGTCCGGAATGCGGCGCGCCTCCGATTCCCAGTGCGCCTGAGCGGATTGCGACGCGGGGTCAAAGCCGCGAATTGCGTCATCCAGGGCGGGATGAAGCATGATCGGAGCGGCCAGGGCGAGCGCAACGGTCGCAGTTCGAAGTTTCATTTTTCCGGAGTCCGGCCGGTTTTGAGAGAAAAGTGAAGGGAGCCGAAAATGGCTGCTGTATTTTCAATAACTTCTGGGGTTCGTTCGTCAATTTTTATTTTGGGGGCAACAGCACCACCAAATCCGCTCCGATGACAACCGGGTTCGGTTTGAGAATTCACATCCACGTTCCGTCTCATACAATTACTTATTGCATGGGAGACGCGGGAAGACGGTCAATCCGATACGGAAATTATTGATTCGGCGACGATTATAAATATCCAGATGGGGAACTGGTCCAGGAATTCCCTCGCGTTTGGGAGGAGGGAGCGCGCCAGGCGCGACCTGATTTTTCACGATTGCGCAGCGCCATCGCGACAGCGCCGGAGCCCGTTCAGAACAGTTTGAAGTTCATGAGCCGGGCTACTTGTTCAACATTTTGTCGGCTTTGGCGTCAATCTTCTTCTTATCCGCTGCGCTCAACTTGCCCTGTTTCTCCATTTGCGAAGCGCGCGCTTTCGCGTTTCGCGCGTGACTGGCGTCAGGCATCGGGTATTTGTGTTGCTCTGGCAGACCGAATTCTTTGCTCGGTTCCTTTTTCCTTGCCGCGGTTGTAAGTTTTGCCATCCAATTTCTCCTCGCCCGGCTCTTAGCACGCAAGCTTCCAGACTCAAGCCGTTTGGCCGCTAAACTGCGGCACGTCTCCGCGTGCCCGATCTGACATCTTTCCCGAACCAGCTGGACGCCAAAAAGCTCCAATGCCGAGCGATCATCGAGACACCGAAAGGACGCCGAAACAAATTCGACTACGATCCCGAATCAGGCCTCTTCGAGCTTGCGGGACTCTTGCCGGAAGGAATGATGTTTCCGTTCGACTTTGGGTTCATTCCGTCGACGCTTGGGGAAGATGGCGACCCGCTCGATGTGATGGTACTGATGGATGAACCGGCCCACGTCGGATGCTTGCTGCACGTGCGTCTCATCGGTGTCATCGAGGCCGAGCAGACGGAGAAGGGAAAAACCGAGAGGAATGATCGTCTTCTGGCGGTCAGCATTCATTCCTACAGCCACGAAAACGTAACATCGATAAAGCGTGTTGGGCAGTCGTTTCTTGCGCAGATCGAGGAATTCTTCATCTCATATAACAAACTCCGAGGCAAGAAATTCAAAGTGACCGGACTCGGTGGTCCTGAACGAGCGCTGGCGCGCCTGAAGAAGGGCGCCAGGGAATTTGAAAAAAAGAAGGAATAACGAGCCGAGATCTCGGTGCAAGGGCCTTCTGGAAAAACAGTGTTAACCCGACGTCGTAAATCCTGAAGGCGACGGCAAAATCGTTAAGTAAAGCCCCGAGTCAGGGCCCGCGAACTCTGAGATGATACTCATTTCATAAGTTCGCACAACTACGCCGCTTACATGCTCTGCACGCGCACAGTCAAATAAGACTGGTCGGTTCTCTCTCAAGCAACCCGGGTGGCGATGGCGCTCTCAAGTACGGCAAAAACGTCCAACGATTTACACCGTGGGTCCCGGGGTGTTACCGGAAACAGGTTAAAGAAATGCAGGAGGAGCGGGTGTCACTTGTTGTGCCACGAGCGCTCCACAGCAAATATCCGAAAGCATGGTAAACCCGAGCTGCTCGATTTTCAAAGCTTCACTGACAGCGTCAGGTAGCAGATCGCGGGCCCTGTCGAACAGGCTATTTTGCCGCAAACGACAGCCCTATGACCGCCATGGCGGTTCCCGCCTGCGAAATCCACTGGTCGTGCTCGTAGGGGAAGCCACTCAGGAAGTAAGGCTGGAATCCGAAGGAGCGGGAGACAACGTGCCAGGTGCCATCCTCTTGCTGCGTGCGGAGGATGAAGTCCACTCCGCGGCGGTAGACGGGCTCGGAAGACGCCATGCCGGATTCATGCAGCGCCCAGAGCGCTTCGCCCGTAGCGAACGCGTCCGACTGGTGGTAGTCGGTCTGGCCCCAGCCGCCATCGGTGCGCTGTTTGCCGACGAGTTCTTTCACACGGCCAGCGGGGGCGGTGTGGCCAGCCCAGACCAGGCCAAGGATCTGCATCGTCCGATCCTCCGTGGTGAGTGGTTCGGCCTTTTCCACCCAGGCGGCGGCGCGCTGGATGCGTTGTGCGAATTCGTCTTTTCGGGCGGGAATCGGGAACGAGCGCAGCGCGCGGATAGCCCGCGCGGTCTGGCCGAACTCGCCGCTTTCGATCGGGGGCCGGCCTTCGAAGGTCTGCCAGTCCCCTTCTTTGCGCTGCATGGCGGCCATGTGGTGAACCATGGAATCGATTACCAGGGATTGCGGCACGCCAGCGCTCGCCAGCTGTAAAAGGGCGAACCCCACTGCCTCGCTGCTATCGCCTGGTTCCTGCGCCTGGAAAAATGCCTCCTGCAGCCTCCCGCGCAAGCTCTGGGTGGCGCGGGTATCGGCGATCTCCAACGCGGGGTCGGTTTTCACGCCAGCCGACCTGGCGGCAAAAACCGCCATTCCGTTCAGATATTGGGAGTGGCAGGAGGAGCAGCCGCCGTTATGGAGAAATCCCCCCGCCACCGGTTGCGTGACGGCCAGCGCGCGCGAGATGGCCTCGCGGGGGTTGGTGCGAGACTCGGCGGCGGACGCCGCGGGCGCCAGCGTTGGCTTCAGCCCGAACAGGGGCAGAATCGCCGGGTTCTGGTTACGCCACGCCCATTCGCGCGCCATGTCTTTATCGGAGGTCTTCGTCAGCAGCAGTTGCACCACCAGAGGGTTCGGGTGATCGACCGCGACCGCGAAAACCAGTGCGTTGGCGCCGCGGACATCCATTGCGTTGGGGTCTGCGCCCGCCTTAAGCAGCGCCTCGACGGATTCGTAGCCACCCATCTGCGCCGCATCCATCAGGGGTGTGACATATCCAATCGCGATCGGTCCGTTAAACCCCACCTCGGCAGTTTCGTCGCTCGTCGCGTTCACCGCGGCGCCGTGTTCCAGCAGAAGTTTCACCAGCACGCCGCCGCGATAGGCGTTGGTCGCGGCTCCATGCAGGGGAGTGAAACCGCCGTTGTCCGCAATATTGACATTCGCGCCTTTGGCGAGCAACATACGCGCCACCTCCAGATTGTTAACGTTCGCCGCCTGGTTCAAAACGGTGACGCCGCTGTCGTCACGCGCATTGACATCGGCGCCCTTGTCGATCATCAGCCGGGCCGATTCGACCGCGCCGTCATAGGCGGCGGCGATGAGCAATGGCGTGCGCCCCAGCTTTGACCGGACGTTGACCCTCGCGCCTTTAGCCAGCAGTAGTTTCACTTTGGCTGCATCACCGGCGCACCACATGAGAGGCGTTGCGCCCATTTCGTTGGCTGCGTTGGGATCGGCCCCGGCCTCCAGCAAAAGACGCAGCGCGTCAGGTGTGCCAAGCGCCGAGGCATACATGAGCGGTGAGTTGCCTCGGGCATCGCGCGTCTTCGGCCCGCGGGCGCGGAGAAGCGCCCTCAGTGCCGCAACATCGTTGTTGCGAATCGGCAGGTAGAACGGGCCTACGTCGGCGGCGAAACTAACAAGGCAACCGGCGAACAGGAGAAATGCAATCCGCCACATCTTAACCTAACTTAATACCCACCTTCTTACAGCCTCCGCCGTGGGCGAGCCGAACCAGGAGTCGTCGTCCGTGATCCGCTGGGCCCCAAAACAACAAGCCTGGCGTCCCATGCGCGCCAGGTGATGAGGATTGCCACCAAGCCGCCCTAACTAACTAATCGGGAGGCGAAGCAGGTTATTTCAGATTTTTGCCGACTCAAAGTCCAGTAGCGGAATAACCCTTGTCTCCATGCGGGCGCTGCAGGGTACCTGGCGGTTGCTCGACTTATATCTATTCTTCGTCGTCGGTTACCTGCCAGCTCTGGTCGGGGTCGTAGCGTTCCATTGCCTTGAAACTGGTCAGCGTATTGGGCCCAAGGTCTTTCTGATAAACGATCCCATCCTGGCTGACGATAAAAGTCTTCACACCCGTCACACGGTATTGCGCGGGCGCGGCCGCAAGCGCAAAACCACCGATCATGGCTCCGCGTACCACGAAATCGATCTGACCGAAAGGCGCGGACGGACCCTGGCCTTTCAGGACCTTGTAGTAATAACCGTGATAGGGATTTACATTCTGATCGTAGCCCTGCTCGAGCGCTCCGGCGATCTCTTCTCCGACAGGGCCACCCCAGGTTCCATCTTCGTTTCGCCACGCAAGGCCGTTGTGTTTGCCCGGTGTGGCGATGATTTGCTGCGCGTATTCGTTCAGTTCGGAGGCGTCGTGCTTGTCCAAAGCATACTCCTGCTGCGCTTCAACATAGCCGCGGCAAATCTGGATGGCGTCGAGTTCGTTTTCCCCGACGCGCCGCAAAAGAATCTCATGGTGTCCGGAGGTCGCATCGAAATACCACTTGCCGTTCCGGTTGACGATCGGGATCGGCAGGGGCCACTCGTCGTTGCCAACCACCAGTTCGGCACGGTTCGGATCTTGCGGATCCGTAGTTACCGATTGTTTCTGGTGAGCGGCTTCGACGAAGTCAGCAGCACGGTTTCTGTCCGCAATGGGATCCTTTGAAACGACAAGGTCTTCGCTGCCGGGTCCGAAAATCTCAAGCAACTCCGCGACGTTATAGATCTCCGCCGCTTTGATGACCGCCGCGGCAGCATCCTGCGGCGTTGGGAATCCTTTCTGCGGCGCCGCGGGCGGCGCGGCGTCCGAAGTTACGACCAGCGCCAAAATGACAGTCGCCGCCATGAGGACGGGGAGAAGGTTCTGAGTTCTGGATTTCATGTTTTTTTCCTTTCGATCATGGATTCGCGCGGGCGTTCAACGGCGTCTTCCCCCGCCACCGCCCCCGCCACGGGAGCCCCCTCCTCCACCGCGAGACCCTCCAAAGCTGGAGGACCCACGCGACGTGCTGCTGCGCGCACCGCTACCACCTGCGCGGGATCCACCGAATGCGCCATTGGATCTTGAGGCTGCGCCCGAAGTCTGGCGGTTGCCGACCCGATCGCCACCACCGGTACGGCCGCCGAGACCATTTGACCCACCACCGAGCCCACCACCGCCGGCCCGGCCGTTGCCGCCGCCGACGCCATTACCGCCGCCCAGACCGTTACCTCCGCCCAAACCGCCACCACCGCCCGGACGGTTCGAACTAAGCTGCCCTCCAGTCCGACCGAGATTCTGGCGCGCGCTTGCCTGCCGGTTTGCGAGACTGTCGCCGCGGCTCGTCCCGCCGAACCGGTTGGCGGTGGCTCGGTCTCCGTACGGTGCGCCTCCGCGGTGCTGAGGATTATGCGACCACTGCCCACCGGCACCTCCAACGCCGCCAACTCCACCAACTCCACCGGGGCCTCCGACTCCGCCAATACCTCCCGCGCCACCTACCCCGCCGGCTCGGCCCGCTCCACCGACGCCTCCAACTCCACCAACGCCTCCAACTCCACCGACTCCGCCGACGCCTCCGACTCCACCCACGCCGCCGACACCTCCGACTCCACCCACGCCCCCAACTCCGCCAACGCCTCCACCTCTGTTGCCGCCACCTGCGTTGCGAACGAAGTTGTTGTTGTTGTTTATATTGACGGTGTTACCGCCCCATCCGCAGCCATAACCCCACGCACCGCCCCAGAACGCTCCCATCGCGAGACCGACGCCGAAGGATAACGCCAAGCCTGCCGCGTAGTACCCAGGGTAGGGATAGTAAACCGGCGGGTATGGATAGTAAGGCGCCGCGCCCCAGACGACCACGGGGTCGTAGTTCGGCACGTAAATAACCTGCGGATTGGCTTGCTCGATAACGACAACGCTCTTCTGTTCAATTACTTTCGTCTCCACCTTCATTTGTTCGGTGGAGGTCAGCTTCCCGGAGTCTTTCGCCTTCGTGCGCATGCGCTGAACGGCGTCCATGACATCCGATTGCTGGGCCAGAAAGGCATTGCCCAACTCTGTGGTCCATTTAATGTTGTCCGCGAGTTGTTTCACTACGTCAGGAAGGGCTGCGAGTCCCTGAATACTCGGATCCCAGTTCTCACGCTGGACAGCATCCGCCAATGCTTTGTCTTTCAAGCCTTTGTTCTTCGCGAGCCATTGCTGCAGCTGCACCAGTTCCAGCGGATAAGTCGTCGCGGCCAGCGTCTGTGCAAGCAGAGGATCGGGATAGAGCGCAATTGGCGCAACCATACTGTCCAGTTGATCAGTGGAAAGTTTGACAGGAGCTGCGGGAGCTGGGGAAGAAGCCGCCTGCTGGGCGATCAGCGGCACGTCGCCCGGAATCACCAACGCCATACATAAAAACGAACATGCACGAAGATAACTGTTGCCTGAGACGGAAAGCATGCCTTTTCTCCTGCTCTCAATGAGAGACCGATCCGCGGCGAAAGCATCGCGCCACATGCTGGAGGTGTCCGCCTAACCTTCGCCGGAGAGAGAATGCTCGGGCACCACCCAGGATTTAAAAATTTTCGCGACAGAATCTCAGCCCGAGTTCCGCATTAGAGCATTTCCACAGTTTCTACAGGGCTTAAGGGCGCCATCGAAAAAGCTTCGCCGCCGACGGAGACCGGCGACAGGATCGCCGGCGCTACCAGCTGACGTAAAGTTCCGCGCCGGCCAGAAGGCCGGCCGTATGGCCGAAGCCCTGCCCCACAGCGGAATACGCGATTGGTTCGTATAAACTGCGGAAATGCTCTAAGTGTTTGATGCGCCGGCGAGAGCGCGGCCGAGTGTCTCGAGATCGCATTCGGCGTGCGATTGCCTTATATATAAAACAAGTTCCTGACACCGTTTTGAGACGACTGCGTCAAAAGCGAAAGGACGTGGCCCGAATGCCCGGCTGAACCGGCGCAATATCTCCGTGCAGGCGTCTTCGACCAGATGCCGCACGATCAACGCTCGCCGCATAGCTGACGCCGCATCCTCCAGATCGTGGTCGATCTCCCTCCCCGCTTGTTCCAGAGCAGCCCGCATCCCCCAAACACCCGCTGCGATTCCACCAAGATGCGCGACGGCATGCGGATTGTCGCTTCGGGTGTGTGCGATGGCGTAGTCGAGCAACCCCGACGCGCCTCCCGCCCAGCAAGCCGCTGGTCCACAGGCCCCGTGCCAGAACCCGGCGCGCGAGAAGTACCATTCCGCCGGGCCAATAACATTCGAGGCGGACACGCGCACCCGATCGAAAGAGGCGATCGCCGTGTGCGTGTCCGCGAATGCGCTCGCGACCCAGGCGGACTCATCGTAAAGAATGCGGTCGCCATTCAATCGAAGGTCCACTTCGAGCAGCAGTCGTTCCGGTTTCATCACCGTAATCAATGCGCGGTCCACTATCGTCGCGCCGGTGCAGAACATTTTGGCGCCGGAGAGTTCGAAACACTCTGCCGCGCCGGTCAGGGCGAGCGACTGGCCGGAAGTCTCCGATGCCCACACTCCATAGACCGCGCCCGGATGCGGATCTCGACCGGCCTCATGGAGGATGGCGGCCGCGTCGACATGCGCCTCGGCAAGGCGAGCCGTCGCCAGATTTTCCCGAGCGATTTCCGCGAGGCGCTTATGGCGGATGGGCGTGGCGCCGCTGCCGGGAAAAGGAAGGTCGAGACGCCCATCGGCAAGCATTCCGCGAAGTTGAGATTCCACAGTCACGGGCATGCCGGAAGGTAATTATGGGCCGCCAGCGCGGCGGCAAAACCTTGCGGGGCGCGCCCCACACGGCGTCCGCTGGTAGCGACGTGGATACGCGCGCTCGACAGCGTCTGCGCGCCTGTGCTGCGCAAACGCGCCCAGATATCATGATCCTCGGCAGTCGTCAAATCGCCCCAACCGCCGGCGCGCACATAAGCATCCGCGCGAATGCCAAGATTTGCGCCGTGAACATGAGGATGGCTGCCGTCGGCGTCGATCCGGTAACTGCCTTGAAAGCGCCCGGGAACTTCGATGCCATGCTCCTCGAAGCTATCGACCGTCACGATCCCCGCGATGGCTTCGATGCCGGCGTCCGCGAGGTCGATCTGGTCCGCAAGCCACCGGGGCGGGATGACGCAATCCGCATCCGTATTCGCAATCCACACGCGGCTGATCGGCGCATGCGACGTTTTAATGATATGCGCGGCGCCCCTCCTGCGCGCCGTGCCAACGGATTGCGCTTCGACCGTGAGAACGGCGCCTCGCCCGCCCAGTAGTTCTCTCGCGATTTGCGTTGTGCGGTCGGTCGAGCTGTCGGACACGACAATTATTCTTGAACGAATCCCCGCGGGCAGATGGCCGACCGCCGCCAGCGTTGACATGAGGCAGCGCCCGAGAAGCTCCTCTTCGTCCCGCGCCGGGATGAGTACCGCAATTTCCCAGGGTGTCAACCGCGGCTCCACGTTTCGATGCGAAAACCTTCATAGCGGCGCGCATTCATTCGGGCGAGACCAGGGCACGCGCCGAGAACCTCGTGTACTTCGTCCCCGGTGAGAATGTGATCATTCGAGTGGCCCAGCCAATGGGCTGCGATAAGGATGCCGCCCGAAGCAAGTAGCGATGTCAGCTGCGCTACCAGGACTGCAAGCGCGTTGGAGTTGAAGTAGTAGCCGATTTCACTGAATACGATGAGATCGAATTGTGCGGGCGGTATCGACTCCGGCAGAGCGCCCACCTCAACTGTGACGCCCGGCCATTGCGCGCAGCGAACGCGCGCTCGGGCGACGGCGGTTGGAGAAATGTCGATCGCGACTACTTCATCGCAAATTGCCGCCAGACGCTCAGTCAGAATCCCGACCGAACACCCCGGTTCAAAGGCGCGGCGGAAGCGCCGGCGATCTGGCTCTCCCAGAAATTCCTCCAGGTTTTCGACGATTTCGTCGTACCGGTGTTGCTCGTAAGGGCTGTTGGCGAAGTTCCATGGATCGGCGGCATTCCGGTATTTCGCCTCGAAGAACTCTCTGGAGAACGTATTTTCGGCCATATCGATTCGTCAGGCGGGAATGATAAAGGTCTCGAAGGAACGGCGCGCCGGCGCAAGATAAGCCTGTGGCAGGATCGGTTCTCCGTCTTTGCGTTCGATCTGTGAACGATGGCAGGCGAGGGCGGCACTACGCCGAGTCTGCAAAGACGGCGAGACCTCGAATCGTCGCAGCGGGAGCCCTCGCAACGATTCGATCGAATTGCGATGCCAGGCCCAGAAGAGGTAGTAGACGAGTCGTGCGCCAGTAATTCCGGCTACGGTCCGCGCGGCGCGGCCGCAGGCCTCGTGATCGGGATGGGGATCGTAAGGCCATGGCGCCACCAGCAGGGTTCGGGAGTTGGTATGCGCGGCAATCATATGGGACAACCGGTTCTCATGCATCGAGATGTCGGAGTCCGGAAGCGCAAGCCGGATGATGTTCTCGGCTCGTACTCCCAACTTTGAGGCTGCGGTACGCTGCTCGGCGCGGCGAATTGCACCCAGATCGGGAAAGTTCTCATAAGCCGCTTCGCCATCTGAGACTGCAATGATGCATACCGGAACTCCGATTTCGCCTTGCGCCGCAATCAGACCGCCCGCCCCGAGAGTCTCATCGTCGGGATGCGGAGTGACAACAATCGTGGCAAGTGCCGGCGGCCGCCAGCTCGGGACGTTGTCAAGGAATGAGAGCCAGCTCGCTTCATCGGTCCGGACTGCGGGCGCTTCCATGCGGTGTACCGGCTTGCAACTGCAAGACCGATGTGCAGTTTCCTGCATTCGCCATTCCGGGGATCGCCGGAGAACCTTCGCGGCGGATGGACACCAGCGACAAGATCGGTGTTACCAGCTGACGTGAAGTTCCGCGCCGGCCGGCGAAATCGGCCGAATCACTCCACCGCAAACGCGAGAACCACATTGCCCGGCGTGCCGCGCAGTGTGCCCGGATATCCCGACGCCGTAAAAACCATTCCGCCTGCGACCACCGGACCGGCCGAACCGAACGATCCACCTTTGGCGGCGACACCGTTGACTGTAGAAAAGTCCTTCACCGCATTGAACGACCAGATCACTTTGCCATCGGCGCTCACGGCGCGCAGGATTCCATCCCAGCCGCCCGTGAAGACCACCCCCGGAATCGCAGTGGCCGGACCTGCCTGGCCCCGCCGGTCCGCCTCGACACTGGCATTCCATTCCACCTTGCCCGTCTTGATATCCAGCGCTTTCAATCCTCCGTTGGGCTGTTGCAGCGGATAATACACACGGGAGCCATCCGCCGCCCCGCCCCAGACCACCAGACCGGACGCCGATGGCGCCTGGCTTTCCCACAATTGGGTTCGCCACAGGAGCTTGCCCTCCTTGTCCGGATCGAGCGCGATCGCCACACCGCCTTTTCCCGCGGCCAGCAGGATGTCCTTGCCGCTCGCCGTTTGCAGAATCGCGGACGAACCGCCAAAGTCGTAATCGGGGCCAAGTTTCTCCGCACAGTTGGAATCGGCGGGATTGGCCGCCTGACAACGCGCCATAAACGCGTCGCCCTCGAACTCCTGGTGATGCCACATCATCTTGCCGTCACTCATGCGCAGCGCCAGGATGGAATCGCTGGTGGCAGCGGCGATCCGTCCGAAACTGTTTCCGGTACCGACATAGACCAGTCCGCGTTTTGCATCGACGGTCGGGGTGTTCCATACGGAAGCGCCCGCGGGTCCCCAGCGCTGCTTTCCCTTCGCGTTTTCGCCAAGCTCGCGCAGCGGCTCCTGAACGCTCTGCGTGACCCACAGCACTTTCCCTGTGTTGGCGTCGAGCGCGGCCACGGCGCCGCGCGATTTGCAGCACTCATAGCTGAGATCGGCGCCGACCAGCGTCTCCGTGCCGGACATCGGCACGTAAAGACGCCCCTTGTAAAAGGCCGACGTGGCGCTCAGGTTATTGAGGCCGGTTCGGATTTGCGTCTTCCACAGCAGTTTGCCATCCTGCGCGTCGAGCGCATAAGCAGTCGTGGATCTGGTTACGAACAGGATTGCGTACCGCGTGGGGTTGTGCCCGGAGATCGGGGCTGCAATCGGAGCGAACCGGCCAAACATATCGGCCTGGTAAGCCCAGTAAAGGCAACCCGTCTTCGCGTCGAGCGAATACACGACGCCGTTGTCACCGCCCACGAAGACTCTGCCGAACGCCACCGCGGGTTGTGAATACATGCTTTTCGCGCCGGGAATTCCGAAGCTCCACTTCAGCTTGAGTTTGGGTACGTCGGCCGCGGTCAGACCCGCGCCGGACTTCGTCTGGAAGCGTGCGTTGCTGGCGGCGTTGCCCCAGCCCGACCAGAGGGGAGAGGCGTCAGGATTTCCGAGCCGCGCGTTTGCCGGGCAAGCGTTGGTCTGGTCTTTCAGAATGCCTTCGGCGACCCCGGCGGGCGGCTCCGCAAGTTGGGCCCATGCGGAGCCTGCCAGAAGCGCAAGAAGAGTTGTGCGCAGGATCGAATGTCTCATTTCGTTAGCCCTCTGGAGCGCTATTCTATTGCACCGGTCCCCGCGGCTATGGGGTGGAACGGCCCGGCAACGCGGGGCGCGCAGCTGAAGCCGCGCAGCCCCGCGGTCCTGAATTCGCATACGAAGCAGTCATGGTTCGACGTTTCAGGGGCGGCCGGGGTCTACTTTCGTTTGCCGGCGGCCGACGGTTTGAGGTTCGACGAGAAGAACGGCAGCACCTTCGCCTCGAACTGGTCCTTCACGTGATTCGTGTGATTACCTTCGTAGACCTGAAATGTGTGCGGCACTCCCAGTTGGGTCAGCGATTGATCCAGTTGCTTGTTGGAGCCCGCCAGGTTGTCCGCATCGCCCACATCCATGGCAAACGCGCGATACGTCTTGAGATTCGGGACGTATTGATCCACCATCGCCAAAGGCGAGTTGGCGATCCACTTGGCCACGATCTCGGGCCGAACGACGCCATCCTGAGTCGGCAGATCGTAATACTTCGGCGGGTTCATCGGATTCGGAGACCACGCCGCGGCTTCCGCAAAGAGAACATTCGCGAATCCGCCTCCTCGTCCCGCTCGGCCCGCTCGCGCGGGGGGAGCGGCTTGCGCGGTACTTGCGGCCTGAGCGGCCGGAGGCGGCGCGCCACGGCCCGCGCCGGGATTATTCATCAGACAGCAGGAGCTCATCGCATAGATACTCGAAAACACGTGCGGATATTTCATCGCGAGCCGCACCACGCCATAGCCGCCCATCGAGTGTCCGGCAAGTCCGCGGCTCTCGGGACTCGCGATCGTTCGGTAGTGGCCGTCGATATAAGAGACCAGGTCAGACGTGATGTATGCCTCCCAGTTTCCGGTGGTGGGCGAATTGGAATACATGCTGCCGTCGTAAATCGTGTGCGCATCCGGATGAACGAGAATCATCTCCTGCACCGTACCGGCATTCATCAGCTTGTTCGCAGTATCGGGCACGGTCATCATTTTCCAGTACGCTTCCGCCGTTGCGCCGTAGCCGTGGATGAAATAGACCACGGGGTAGCGGCGATTCGGCTGCGTCGCATAGCTCGGCGGCAGATATACAAATACGTCGCGGTCGGCGGGGTCGCCCTCAAGGTTTCCTTCGAGCGAAACTCCGTGGACTTTAATCTTCTCCACCGTTCCGGCCTTTTCGCCGGCAGTCGCGGCATGAATGCGCGGCGTGAGAGACAGCCAGGCGATGCCTCCCAGAGTCAGCACCATCGTCAACAGAGGTAAAGCGGTCCGTGCAGCCAGGCGGGTAAATCGCAGGTTCGACATAAATTCTCCAGTCCGTTCCGGCCTCGGGTTCGGCGCCGGATACAAGAACGATTGCGTTAACGATATTAATTCTTTTTGGGAGCCGCTGGTGTGCGCGAACAAGTCGGCCGCGCCTGACGCCTACTTCAACGCTGCGGCGCCGGCTTGCGCTGTGTGGCCGTCCTGATCGCTGGTGCCCCCGGAAGCGCCGATCGCCCCGATCACCTTGCCGTCTGCAACGAGCGGGATGCCGCCTTCAACCGGAACGGCGCCGGTAAGCCCAAGCATGCGGAGCCCCGCCCCGCCCCCGGCCACCGCATCCTGGAAGACCTTCGTCGGGCGGCGGAATAGAACAGCGGACTTTGCTTTGCCAATCGCCACCTCGACGCTGCCCACCTGCGTATCGTCCATGCGTTCGAAGTAGACGAGATACCCGCCCGTGTCGACTATGGCCACCGCCATTGCCAAATTGTTCTTGCGAGCTTCGGCTATCGCGGCTGCCGCCAGCTTCTTCGCGCTTTCGGGCGAGATGGACAACCCGTAGGGGATGTTGCCTGAAGGGGCTGCAGGAGTTTGTGCGGAAGCCGCAACGGTCAACGCCAGGGCGGCTAATATTGGTTTCAGAAGCATGGGTTCATTATCGATCACGGAAGCCTGAAATATGGATGCTCCCGCACGGGTATTCGTCAGCTGCGGTCAAAGCGAGAACTCCGACGAGATTAAAATTGCGAAGGCGGTGGGCGAGGAACTGGCGCAACTGGGTTTCCAGCCGTTCATCGCACTGGCCAACCAGACACTAAGCGGCATACAGGAATTTGTTTTCGACGCCCTCAGAAACTCGGAGTATTTTGTGTTCCTCGATTTCAAGCGGGAACCGCTGGGAAGAACAAGGAACCATCGCGGTTCGCTCTTCTCCCATCAGGAACTTGCGATCGCTTCATCCCTGGGTCTCGAATTGATAGCTTTCAGGGAATCTTCGGTGAAGCTGGAGGGCCTGCTCGCATTTCTCGGAGCCAACGCGAAGCAATTCGACGACAAAAACAAGCTGCCTCAAATGGTCGCCGACTCGATTCGGGATCTGGTTCACGCCGGGCAGTGGAACCCCCGCTGGCGAAATGAACTGGCGCTCGATCGAGATCCGGCGCAATATGAGGACGCTCGCTGGACGAACGGTGACGCGGGCAGATATTTCCAGGTAGTCGTCAGGAATCGCCACCGCGTCAAGGCCGCAAGAGATTGTTACGTCTATCTCGAAAAAGCCACCAGACTTGATCCCGCTACGGAAATTCCGCTGTATACCTTTGAACTGAAGTGGGACGGATTTCGCCTGCCCAACGCCACCGTAATACCGGGTCAGTTCAGACGGTTCGACGCAGTGTGCGTCGCGCATAGCATGCCGCTCAAATTAAAATTTTCGACGATGTTTTCGGATGCGGATGGTCGGGTCCCGAACATCGAGGGGCTGGGTCGCTATGAATTAAAGTATGTGGCGCTGTCGAGTAATTTTCCGCCGGCCCGCGGCTCGTTCATTCTCGACCTGCACCCCCAAATCGAGTCGACGACCTTGTCTGCGCCGCAGCGGACGCCCTGAGTGTGCGGCGATTCCGCTACGTCTCTCTCAAAACCTGCTCGGCCGCCTCTTTCGCGCTCTTCACGCAATCCGGAATGCCAATCCCGTGGTAAGCGTTCCCGGCGAGATGGAGTCCCGGAATCGTGTCCACAAGCGCCTCGATTTCGGCAACTCGCTCGTTGTGTCCGACGGTGTATTGCGGCATCGCTTCCGGCCACCTGTTGCAGAGCGAAAAGAGCGGCTCGGCGGTCACGCCCATCAGCCTCTCGAGGTCCGACCGCATCGCCTGATCCGAGACATTCGGATCCGTCGAAAAGCACCGCAGCACCGCTTTGTCTTCCGGCACTCGCCCGGCCCACTTTGTCGCGACCCAGGTGCAGGCCATGATCGCGCCCCGTTCCCGACGCGGGACCAGAAAACCGAACGCGTCGAGCGGATGCCGAATATCCTCGCGCCGATAGCCAAACGTCCAGATGGCGCTGCCGCTGTGGGGAATCGAGGCCAGCAACTCGCTAAGGCGCGCGTCAAGACCATGTACCAGATGTGCGGCGCCATTCGCACCGCAGCAGAGCACCATCTGGTCGAACTCCTGCCACTCGCCGCCCGCGAACACGTCCCAGGGCCGTATCGCTGCCACGCGCGCCGGCACGATGGTGACTCGCTCGCGCAGCGCATCGATCAGCGAACCCATGCCGTTCCGCAGCGACTTGAAAATCGGTTGTCCGGAAGGGCTGCTTTTCTCCCGCAACGCACCGACGATAGCGCTCCCGAATCGCTGCTCGTATGTCACGAACCTGGGAAGAACGCTGACCGCGCTCAGAAAATCGGGCGAACCGCCGTAAACACCCGCGAGCAGCGGCTCGGCGAGGTAATCCACCGCTTCATCGCCGAAGTGATCGGCGACGAACTCGGAGACCGACCGGTCCGGCAATGCCTTCGGATTTCGGAAGATCTCCACGGCCATGCGGAACTTCGTTTTCCAACCCAAAAGCTCGGTTTCCAGCAACGGTCGGAGTTGCGTCGGGACGACCAGCTGCAGGCCAGCCGGCAGCGTTACGAAGCGTCCGTCGCGCAGCACGTAAGTCCGTCGCTGCGCGTCATTGGAGCCGGCGATCTGATCGCCTATTCCCAGTTCGCGAATGAGTTGTTCCGCCCACGGCTTGGAGGCAAGCCAGCTCTCCGGACCTGTTTCGAGGAGGCAGCCTTCGATGTTGA
This sequence comes from Terriglobia bacterium, assembly GCA_963845785.1. Classification (GTDB taxonomy): domain Bacteria; phylum Acidobacteriota; class Terriglobia; order Bryobacterales; family Bryobacteraceae; genus BOG-234. The sequence goes on from CAWJTK010000001.1 coordinate 881,720, forward strand.
CCGAGCCGATCAGACCTCCCGGCGCGGGATCGAAGACAACAGCTTCCACGCCTCTATCGCGGCCGTCGCGCTGCAGATAATAAGCGCACGCGAGGCCCGAGATTCCGCCGCCGACTATAGCAACTCTCACGAGCCAGCGACTTTCACGGGCCAGCGACCTTCACTTTACGGGCGGAACTCGCGCACCATCTGCACTACGGCTTTAACGTGGTCCACCGGAGTCTCCGGCAGAATCCCGTGTCCCAGATTGAAGATGTGCCCGGGACGCGTGCCCGTGCGGCGCAGCAAATCGTGAACCTTGTTGCGCAGCTCGGGAATCGGCGCGAACAATGCGACGGGGTCGAGATTGCCCTGAATTGCGGAGCGGTATGAAATATCCATCCAGGCCTGATCGATGTTGATGCGCCAGTCGCAGCCCATCACGTCACCGCCGGCCGCATGCAATTCCCGGAAGTAGCCCGAAGCTCCCGTGCCGAAGTGGATCACCGGAACTCCGCTCGATTTGATTCGCTCGATCAGCGCCCGTGAGTAAGGCTGCGCGAAACGTACATAGTCGTCTCCAGCCAGCGCTCCCACCCAGCTGTCGAACACCTGAATGGCGCGCGCGCCGGAGGCCACCTGCATGATTGCGAACGGCGCCAGCACGTCCACGATCTTGCCCATCAGCCTGCGCCACAACGTCTCGTCGGAATACATCATGCGCTTGGTGCGGATGAAATTCCGCGAAGCGCCGCCTTCGATCATGTAACTTGCCATGGTGAAGGGAGCCGCGCAGAAACCGATCACGGGAACACGGCCCGCGAGCGCGCGAACGGTCTGCTGGATCGCTTCGCCCACGTAGCCAAGATCGTCTGTGTTCGACGTGGAAAGCGCATCGACATCCTCGCTCGAATACACGGGATTGTCGATCATCGGACCTTCCTTCAGCGGATAGCTGAGCTTTAGTCCCATGGGTTCTACCGGCAGGAGAAGGTCGGCAAAAATGATCGCAGCGTCGACGTCGAGCGCTTCCACCGGCTGCAAAGTCACCGCCGCCGCGAGATCCGGACGCTTGCAGATTTCAAGCAGCGAGTGCCGCGCGCGGATGTCGCGGTATGATTTCATATACCGGCCAGCCTGACGCATGAACCAGACCGGCCGCACGTCGGTGGGCCGACGCCGGCAGGCATCGAGGAATCGACTGGTCATTGGAGCCACGCGCATCGGTTAAACCGCCTTCTCTTCACAGTAAAACACCGGGGCGGAACACCCCGGCAATAAAAACAAAACTATCACAAATTGTTGGATTTCCGGGCAGATTTTCAAATGAAGGTATCCGTTCAACGGGCCATGCCCGCGCGGCGAACGAACTACGACCCTCGAATCAGTTTAGCGAGCATACCGAGGGAATAGCAACGAATTTCGTGCGGTTCAGGACCGTGACCGTACGCTCCTAATCCCGTGCCCGGCTCCTTTTGGCCCGCCGGAGAAGGAAATCGATGCGGCTTTCCGCGTCGGGGTGGGTGTCTGCGGCAAAATGAAGATCCGGGACTCGCCGCAGATTCAAACGCGACGCCAGTTCGTGTTTGAGGAAACCTTTGGCGTGGTCCAGCGCTTCCAAAGCCTTCTTCTCCAGCCCCGCCTCGATCGCAACCTTGACGTGGGCGGTGCGCATGTCCGAAGACACATCGGCGCTTGTCACATTCACCGACGCGAGACGAGGATCGTCCATTTCAAAGCCGATCAGCTCTGCCAGTTCTTCCTTTACGGCTTCCGAAACGCGCCGCGCGCGGTGCTCTTCCATATCCTTTTCTTACGAAACACGTGCAAGTCCTGGCCGCCGAATCGCGGCTGGACGGGGGAGTTCCTTGATTCTTTGGCGCCGCGTCCGACGGCCCTTGCGCTTCTTACAACCATTCGGTACCCGTGCGAATCAGCATGGGACCCAGCAAACCCGCGGCCTCGCGCTCAACCGACTGCAATACCTTTTCCGCAAACGGGCGGCTGGACGAAACCACCGCCGCTGCAATAACCGAGCTGTTGTGAAGATCCATATCGTCGATCTCCGCCACGGAAACGTTGAACTTCCCGCGCAACCGATCCTTGAGGCTCTTCACCACGTGCCTCTTCTCTTTAAGAGAATGCGCGTGCTCGATCCGCAACTCCAGCGTGAGCACGCCGATGGCGGCCATTACGCTGCTTCGTTCGCAACCCTCTGCATGATGAATGCCTCAATCACGTCGCCCTGTTTCACATCGCTGAAGTTCTCGATCGTGATGCCGCACTCCATACCCGCGCGGACTTCGCTCACATCGTCCTTGAACCGCCGCAACGAGCCGATCTTGCCTGTATGCACGACGATGTTGTCGCGCACAATGCGCATCTGCGAATCGCGCGTAATCTGCCCGTCGATGACCAGGCAGCCCGCCACCATGCCCACTTTGGAAACCCGGAACACTTCGCGAATTTCCGCCTTGCCCCGGTAAACTTCCTTGAAGACCGGCGCAAGCAGGCCCGCCATCGCCTTCTTCATCTCATCTACAACTTCGTAGATGATCGTGTGCAGGCGGATATCGACCTTTTCCTGCTCGGCCGCCGCCGCCGCGTTGCGCTCCGGACGAACGCTGAAGCCAATGACGATCGCGTTCGAAGCCGCGGCCAGTTGCACGTCGGACTCGTTGATCGCGCCCACGCCTGAATGTATGACGCGAATCGTGACCTTGTCGTTAGAAAGTTTCTCGAGCGTGTCGCGCAGAACCTCGGCCGAACCGCTGACGTCGGCCTTCAGGATGATCGGCAGTTCCTTGACTTCGCCCGCCGCCATCTGTTTGTGGAACTGCTCGAGCGTGATGCGGCCAGTCTTGGCCAGGGCCACCGCGCGTTCTTTCTCGGCGCGGTACATCACGATCTGCTTGGCCTTGGCCGTATCGGTTACAGCCTGGAAGGTATCGCCGGCCTCCGGCAGTTCTTCCAGACCAAGAACTTCAACCGGCATCGAAGGACCAGACTCTTTAACCTGCTCGCCGCGATCGTCCAGCATGGCGCGCACGCGTCCGAAAACGGTTCCGCAGATGAAGTAATCGCCCTGATGCAGCGTTCCGTTGCGCACCAGCACGGTTGCAACAGGACCACGGCCTCGATCCAGTTTGGCTTCGAGCACGCTGGCCATCGCCGGACGCGTCGGGTTCGCTTTGAGATCCTGCAGTTCGGCCACCAGCAGAATCATTTCCAGCAGCAGATCCAGGTTCTGTTTGGTACGAGCCGAAACCGGCACCATGACCGTGTCGCCGCCCCAATCTTCCGCCAGCAGCCCGCGATCGGAAAGCTGTTGCTTGATGCGATCCACCTGCGCATCCGCTTTATCGATCTTGTTGATCGCGACGATGATCGGCACCTTCGCCGCGCGCGCGTGATCAATCGCTTCGATGGTCTGAGGCATCACTCCATCGTCGGCTGCGACGACAAGCACCACAATATCGGTGACCTTTGCGCCGCGCGCACGCATACGCGTGAACGCTTCGTGACCCGGCGTATCGATGAAAACGATCTTCTGCCCGTTGTGATCGACGTGATAAGCGCCGATATGCTGCGTAATCCCGCCCGCTTCCTTATCGGCCACATGCGCCAGCCGAATCGCATCGAGAAGAGACGTCTTGCCATGGTCGACGTGACCCATGATCGTGACTACCGGCGGCCGGCGGAAGAGATCCGTCGATTCCTCGGCAATCTCGATATCCTGCATCGCCTCTTCCTCGTAAGTCACCGTGGACGTGGATGCGCCGAACTCGCGCGAAATATCTGTCGCGAGTTTCGCGTCGAGGGTCTGGTTGATCGTCGCAAAGATACCGCGATCCACCAGCTTTTTGATAACGAAATTCGCCTTCACGTCGAGCTTTTCAGAAAGCTCCTTCACCGTGATGCCTTCCGAAATCGTAATGTCGCGATTGATCGGTGGCGGCGCGGCGAATTCGCGGCGCGTCTGCAGCCGAAGATTGCGTTCTTCCGGTTCGCGCTGGCGATCGCGATTTCCGCCACGTCCACGGTTCTGCTGGTTGTACTGCGGACGCCGCGCTGCCTGGTCGGGTGGCGGAGGTGGAGCTCCTGGCCCAATGAGCCCCCCGGCCCGGGAAGTCGGGTGCATCGGGCGTGGTCCACCGGGACGAGCGCCGGGCATCGCGGGACGACCCATGGTGCTGCGTCCAGCCATCGGCGCTGCGCCGGGACGCGGAGGTCCCTGATACAGAGGTTGACCGGGCCGCGGTGTCTGCGGACGCAACGGAACGCCGGGCCGCGGCGGAGGCGCCTGCCCAGGCATCGGCGGACGCGTCTGCTGCCCTAATTTCGCGACGAGATCCGGACGAGGTGGCACAACCGGGCGAACGGCGGGTTGTCCGGCAAACGGCCGCGGACCACCTTGCTGGGGCGCGCCCTGCTGAGTCCCTGCCTGTTGACCCGGTACATACGCGGGTCTCGGCGGACCAGCGGGGCGCGGTTGACCAGGGGCTCCCCCTTGAAATCCGGCTGGCCTCGGAGGTGGCGCGATCGGCGTGCCGGGCCGCACTCCCTGAGGAGCGGCAGGGCGCGGAGCGCCGGGAACCATACCGGGCGCAGGGCTTTGAACGGCGCTCGGCGGCAGCGGCTGACGAGGCCCGGAAAGAACCTGCCCGGGTCTCGGCGTTACGGTTGGAATCGGGCGTGGCGGAGCGGGAATCGGGCGGCCAGGCGCGGAAACTGGTGCTGAGGCCGACGCAGGTGGTCGCGGTTCGGAGCTCGGCGCCTGAGAAACCGGCCGTTGCACAGGCGGAGCAGAAGCCGGACGCGGCGCTCCAACCGGTGGATGAATGGGCCCTCTCCCGATAATCGGCGGACGCAGCGGAAGCGCTCTCGGCTTATGCTCGTCATCCGTCTTTTCCGTGGCGCTCGGGGCCGGCGCAGCCTCTCCCGCTGCATTTGGGGCAGGCGGAGCGGTCTCACGAGCGCTCTCGGGCTTCGGCTCTGCGGGAGTTAATGTCACGCGCGCTTCGGGCAGTTGCCCGGCCGGTGAAGCATCATGGGATTCCTCGTCGCTCCCGGTTTCAACGGCGCGTTCTTCGAGTGCGGCGCCCGAGCCGTTCCGGTGAGGCGTCGACGGTCTCGGCGCATACGACTCGCCTTTGTAATAACGGCGCAACTGATCGGCTTTGTCTTCGTCGATTGAGCTGGAGTGAGTAACTTTTTCGGCGATCCCGAGTTCGTGCAGCTTGTCGATGACCTCGCGCGACTTTACTTCCAGTTGCCGCGCCAGTTCATTGATTCGAATCTTACTCATATTAAGATGTTTCGTTTATCTGCCTTTATTACTCGTGATCGCCGTTTTCAGGGAACCGGCTGTTCGTCCGATTCTGCCGCCGGATAGTCCTCAACAGCCCCATCCGCGGCGGATTCCGCCGATTCAACCATCGTATCATTCTGATCGGCTACCGCAGTCTCATCGCTCCCGGCCGAAGTCGCGCCCATTTCGTCCGCCCCTTCGGCCGTCGGGTTATCCGGATCTGCCTCGGCGGTCATATTATCAGTAACCGCTTCGCCATATTCAGATCCGTAGAAACCGTTAATCGCCTGCTGGATGCGATTCACAGCGTCACCGTCAATTCCCTCAAGCGCTTCCAGTTCTTCCGGCGTCATACTGCCGAGCCGCTCAACCGTCCCGATATTGCTCTTCACCAGAGCATCGACCGTCGCTTCCGCCAGACCGTACTCGATCAGAGCCGAGACCGGCGCTCCGGTTGAAAGCTGCTCGATCGCATTCTGAACTTCCTGGCGCTTTTCTTCCTCGCTCTTGATATCGATCTTCCAGCCGAGCAGCTTTGCCGCCAGTCGGACGTTCTGGCCCCGCTTTCCGATCGCGAGCGAAAGCTGCGAATCATCGACAATGACCTCCATGTGGTGGTCCGCCGGATCGATAATCGTCACCCGGCTGATCTTTGCCGGACTGAGCGCATGCGTCGCAAAAGTAACCGGATCGTCCGAAAACTCGATGATGTCGATCTTTTCCCCGCGCAGTTCGCGGATAATCGACTGTACCCGCATCCCCTTCATGCCGACGCACGCGCCGACGCTGTCGACATCGCGGTCACGGCTCGAAACAGCGATCTTGGTTCGCTCCCCGGCTTCACGGGCGCAGCCCCGGATGCTCACCGTGCCGTCGTAAATCTCCGGCACCTCCTGCTCGAACAGCCGCTTAACCAGCTCCGAGTCGGCCCGCGAAACTACTACACCCGGCCCCTTCGCCGACTTGTCCACGATCCGGATCACGCAGCGCACCCGATCACCCACGCTGTAACTCTCGAGGCGCGACTGTTCGCGCTTCGGCAGCCGGGCTTCGGTCTTGCCCAGATCCACTACCAGATCGAGGCCCTCGACGCGTTTGATCGACGTATTGACCAGTTCGCCCACGCGGTCGGAATATTCGCGGTAAATGGTCTCGCGCTCCGCCTCGCGCACTTTTTGAAAAATGACCTGCTTGGCCGTCTGCGCCGAAATCCGCCCCAGCGCTTCAGTCGGCCGCGGCATCCGGACCACGGTTCCGACCTCCGCCTGGGCATCGAACTTGCGCGCCTCAGCGGGCGTGATCTCAAGACTCGGGTCTACGACCGGGTCAGCGACCGTCTTTACGGCAAAGAGCTTGATTCCATTTTTATCGTCGAACTCGGCCTCGTAGTTCTCGACCGTGCGGAAATGCTTGCGCGCCGCGATCAGCATCGCATCCTTCACGGCATCCAGAACGATTTGGGCGTCAATGCCCTTTTCTTTGCTCAGGGTTTCAATCGACTGATAAATGCTTTCCACGGATTTGCCTCGAATTCAGTAAATAAAGCTTTCAGTAATGAAGCCGCTAAATAAAACGATTCCGGCGAAACGCTACCACTCGAACTTCAGATTGGCGCGATCGACCTTTTCCACGGGGAATGTGACGTTTGTGCCGCCCGTGAGTTCCACGGTAACGGTCTGGTTTTCGGCGCGCGAGATCACGCCATCGAAGTGTTTCAGTTCGGGGGCGCCCTCCCGGGGAGGAACGGGCTCTTTCAGAACGACCTTGACTTTCTTGCCGGCGAAACGCTGCCAATCCTGCCATTTCCCGAGTTTGCGCTCGACGCCCGGAGAACTGACTTCGAGCTCATAGGTCCCGGGAATCGGGTCTTCAGCATCGAGCGCGGCGCTTACCGCGCGCGAAACCAGCTCGCAGTCGGCGTGGCTCACGCCCTCGGGTTTATCGATATAAATTCGAAGCAAATGGCTGCGGCCGGAACCCTTCAGCTCCACTTCGACGATCTCGATCCCGGCCGACGCCGCGGCTTGCTCGGCGATGGCTTCGATCTTCGAAATGATTTCTTCCCGCTTCATGCCTGATTAAACCCGAAACCAATAAAAAAGTGGGCTTCCGCCCACTCCACAGGTTCGTCCGTCGCCTTCAGTATAACAGAGAAATGGGGTGGCAAATCGGCGCCTTCGGTAACGGCTCGCAGCGACGGCTTGCCGCGATACTGTTGAGGAACGGTCAACAGTGCGAAACCGAACCGCATCCCTCGATTTCTGGATTGCAGCGGCGCTAATAGCCGGAAACCTCATCCTCCTGGGGCCGTGGCTCGGTCTTGAATTCTCCGATCAGCCGTGGAATAACGGCTACATATATGTAGGGATCGCCCGGATGTTTCGCGACCTCCCGTGGACGTGGAATCCCCTGCAATATGGAGGAGCGCCGTTCCACTATCTTTATCCGCCGCTCTTCCACGTTCTGGTCGTGGCGCTTGCGAGCCTGGCCCACTCGATTCCGCTTGGCCGCGCCTTCCATCTGGTCGCCGGAATCGGTTACGCCGTCACGCCCGCCTGCCTCTACATACTGGCGCGCCGGCTGTTCGCCACCCGGCTTCCCGCAATCCTGGCAGCCGTTGCCTGGGGCGTGTTTCCGTCTCCCGTTTATGTACTGACGGCGTGGAAGGCGACGGCGCAGCCGTTCGCCAATGCGCCATGGCCCTTTGTCTCGCTCGTGGGGTACGATGAGGCCGGACATGCGTTCGCCCTTCCCCTCGCCCTTCTCGCGATCGCCGAGGCCTGGCGCAACCGGTGGCGGGCTGCCTCGCTCCTCGCGGGCGCCGTATTTCTGACCAACTGGCCCGGACTGATCGGACTGGGATTCATGCTGGCGGGGCTGGCCGTGGCCCGTTTCTCTCCCGGCCGTGTCGCCGGAGTCGCGGGAACGGCATATGGCCTTGCAGCGTTCTGGATGACGCCCGGTTACTTCGCCTCCTCGACACTTCTGAACCGGATCGTGCTCCGGCACACCCTTTTCGCCGCGCCGTGGAATGCCATTACCTGGATTACCCTCGGGATCGCCGTTGTTATGATCTGCCTCTCCCTCTGGCCGAGGGTTCCCCGCAATATAGCGTTGCCCGCCGTCTGGACGGCCCTCGTCGGTCTTGTGATCGTCACGTACACGCTCGCCGGAAACTATCTGCTGCCCTCGCCCCACCGCTACATGCTCGAATTCAACGCTGGGCTGATCCTCCTGCTCGCGTCGTTGCTGGCGGCTTTGCCGGCACGCGTCCAGAGTTCCGTCGCGATTCTGATCGTTATCGCCGGGACCGCATTTTCCTGGCGATTCCTGACCCACGCCTGGAAAGTTGAGCCGAAGGCCGGAAATCCCCACGAGGGCATCGCATACCAGGCCGCCAAATGGCTGCAAGAAACGACGCAAAAAAACGGCGGGGCCGCCCGCGTGGTGGCAGCCGGGGAGCTCGACAGCACCCTGAACCTCTGGTCCGACGTTCCCCAGGCGGGTGGCAGCGGTCAGGACGTTTCGAATTTCCTGATCTTCGCCGCCGAACGCGAGGTCTCTTTCGGGTGCCGGGCCAACGCCGACCGTCTCTCCCAGCTTTGGCTCAAAGCGCTGAATGCCCCTTTGGTCGTAGTCCCCGGGGCGGACTCGCCTGAGTACTTCCACTGGTACGCCGACACCGCGAAATTCGCCCGGCTGCCCGCAATCTGGAACGGCGCGGGAACCGCAATCTACAAGGTCCCCGATTTCGAACCCCACGATGCCGTTGTTGTCGATCGGGCGGCCCTTGCCAGCCTGCCTGGGCTTCGTTCCACGGATGACGAGCAGTTTCTCGAATCCTACGTGAGTTGGGCGGCGGGCAAACGCCCCGCAGCCATCCGCTGGAAAGCACCCGACTACGCCGAAATCGACGCGGATCTCGCCCCGGGCGAAGCCATTCTGGTCAAAGTGAACAACAATCCTGGCTGGCGAGTTTCCGGAGCGGACATCGCCAGCGATCCCATCGGATTTCAAGTCATCGAACCCGGCGCTCCAGGACGCCGGGCGCTGACACTGCGCTTCGGCGCTTCCTGGGATCAATGGCTGGGCCGAGTCATCACTTTACTGACAATCGCTCTCCTTCTGCTGCGCCGATCGCTATTGTGGATCGCGGTCTGTGCGCTTGTACCCGCGGTGAGCGCGTGGGCGGTCCTGATGTCATCCGTTCCGCCCACCGCCGGGGTGGCGGAGCATGCGTTTATACGCCTGCAGCCCCCGCTGATCAATCCCGGCGGCATCGTCGTTTCGCCCGGAGGCGTGGTCGCGATTTACGGCTTGAACATGGGCCAGCCTCACGACAACGTCCGCGTCTGGGTGAACGATCAGCCCGTCGCGCCCGACTTCCACAACGCGAATCTCGTAGGTCTGCACCTACCCACCGAAGGCCCGCCCGCGAGGAAGTTCAGCGTAGAGGTCAATGGGTGTCGCGGCAACGAGTTCGTTGTGAAAACGAGGTAATGATCAATTGAAACGCAGGGTTCTCATCGGTCTCCCATTCCTCTTATCTCAAATGGCGCCAGGCCAGGAAGCGTTGCTGAAGGCCGCTGCCCGGTATGTCCCCGGCGTCGACTGGCGCCCAAAATCTGTCGTGATTTCGGACTTTACCTGCAGCGGACACAAGCAACAGGCGATCCTCGGCACGAACTCAACGGAAATCGTAATCGCGGTGTTCATTAACGGTACGGCTCATCGGCCCGAAGTGCTTCGCTACTCCGCCAAAATTAGAAATGCCGCACAGGCCACTCTCACGATCGAAGACCTGGACTACGATCCCAGAGAAGATACCGGCTACGAACTTCCGGGCTTCCAGCGATCAAAATCATGTAAGGGCATGAACCTCAGCGATGAGGAGATAGACTCCGCACACATTTACTGGAACCATGTGGCTCGCAAGTTTAACGATTGGGTTCGCTGAGCTGAGTGATTAGAACGTCAACTCCCTGAGATCGGGGGTGGCTGCAGATCCGCCGAGCACTCGTCCGCTGGCGCCCCCAACGATTCCTGAAAATAACCACACACTACTTATCAGGATATTTTCGGGCGCGAAGAAGCGGCACACTTCCTCCGCTTCGGTTAGCAAGTCCGCTGAACATAACTCTGCAGCGCTGTTTCGGACCCATCTTGACCGTGGAAGCGAACCAAAGCTATGTGACAACAGAGACCCGGCGGATCCCGTTTGGCCCCCACGATTCATCAAAGACGCGTGGAATTTCGGGCGTCCATCGTGTGCAGACATCTGGATGTCGCACAACAACAGAGAACGCTACGAACCCCAGTCTATCGTGGCTTTCCGGAGGTAACTTAAACCGGCAGTTTCGAGGATCCCATCAGGAACTCGTCGACGGCGCGCGCCGCTTTCCGGCCTTCTGCAATCGCCCAAACAACCAGCGATTGACCGCGCCGCGCATCGCCAGCGGCGAACACGCCCGGCACGGACGACATATATTTCTGATCCGTGGCCACGTTGCCGCGACCATCGAGCGCCACTCCGAGAGCGTCCAGCAATCCACCTCGCACGGGACCTGTAAATCCCATAGCCAGCAGCACCAGATCCACGTCCATCTCGAACTCGGAATCCGGCAGCGCCTCGAACTTCGGCGGCCCGCCCACGCGAACCCCGTGGAGCTTCCGCACGTTCCCATCTTCATCGCCGCTGAAGCGAACGGTCGAAACGCTCCAGTCGCGGAGTCCGCCTTCTTCGTGTGAACTTTCCACCCGCAGTTGCATTGGCCATAGCGGCCAGGGAGTCTGCGGCGACCGTTCTTCCGGCGGCTTCGGCATCAGCTCAAATTGTGAAATATGCGCGGCCTTGTGCCGATGCGAAGTGCCGAGGCAATCCGCTCCTGTATCGCCGCCACCGATGATCACGACACGTTTGCCCGTTGCGAGAATCTGATCGACGACAGTGTCTCCGTGACAAACCTTATTCGATTGCGGCAGAAAATCCATCGCGAAATGGATGCCCTTCAACTCCCTGCCCGGAACCCTCAAATCACGCGGGTATTCGGCGCCGGCCGCAAGCACCACCGCGTCAAAACGAGACCGCAGTTCGTCTGAGCGGATGTCCTGGCCAACGTGCGTGTTCACGACAAACTCCACGCCTTCCGCCCGCATCTGCTCGATCCGCCGGTCGATCAGATGCTTCTCCATCTTGAAATTGGGAATCCCGTACCGCAGCAATCCACCGATCCGGTCGGCTTTCTCGAATAGCGTCACTGAATGCCCGGCCCGAGCCAGTTGCTGCGCGGCCGCAAGACCTGCCGGTCCCGAACCTACAACCGCGACCGACTTGCCTGTCTTATAAGGAGGCGGCTCGGGTACGATCCACCCTTCGTCCCACGCCCGGTCGACGATCGTTTTTTCGATATTCTTGATCGTCACCGGAGGCTCGTTGATGCCCAGCACACATGCGGCCTCGCAGGGCGCCGGACAGATACGTCCGGTAAACTCCGGAAAATTATTGGTCGAATGCAACACCCGGCTGGCTTCGCGCCATCGGCCATGCCAGACCAGATCGTTCCAGTCCGGAATAATGTTCGATACCGGGCAACCCGTATGGCAGAAAGGAATACCGCAATCCATGCAGCGCGCGCCCTGCAATCGGATCTTGTCTTCCGGAAACGGATTGTAGATCTCGAACCAGTCGTTAATCCGCTCAGTTACGGGCCGCCGTTCCGGCACCTCGCGCGTATATTCGAGAAACCCGGAAGCTTTACCCATGGGCGGCTCCCATCTCGATTCGTCGCAGTTCCCCGGACGCCGGGTGCCGGGTAATCGTCTCGCGCTGCGCGTGCTTCTTCAGGACGCGTTTGAATTCGTGCGGGAATACCTTCACGAACTTCGGCAAGGTCGTGTTCCAGTTTTCCAGAATGACCTTCGCTCGGGGGCTGCCGGTCAGATTGAAATGACGGTAGATTGTCGTCTGTAACACCTGCTGATCGTTCGGATCGAACACCTGTTCGAGGTCGACTGAGGTTTTGTTGCAGCGGTATCTCACGAACTCGCCCGTTTCGTCCAGCACGTATGCGAAGCCCCCGGACATTCCCGCCGCAAAATTCCGCCCCGTTTTGCCGAGCACAATCACCAAACCGTTGGTCATGTATTCGCAGCCGTGATCGCCCAGGCCTTCCACCACGGCCGTCGCGCCTGAATTGCGCACGGCGAATCGCTCGCCCGCCATGCCGTTGAAGAAAGCCTCGCCGCTTGTCGCTCCGTACAGCACGACGTTGCCGACGAGAATGTTCGCTTCCGGCACAAACGTCGATTCCTCGGGGGGATAAACAATCAGGCGTCCGCCCGAAAGTCCCTTTCCGACGTAATCGTTCGCGTCGCCTTCGAGCTCAAGGGTGACGCCTCTCGCGAGGAACGCCCCGAAACTCTGCCCCGCCGATCCCTTGAATTCAAAATGGATCGTATCGTCCGGCAGTCCAGCCGAACCGTACTTCCGCGCAATCCGGCCCGAAAGCATCGCGCCTACAGTGCGGTGCACATTCTTGATCGGACGCTTGAAGACAACGGGCGTCTGATGGTCAATAGCATCCTGGGCCTGCTTGATCAATTCATAATCCAGCGCTTCATTGAGTCCGTGGTCCTGGTCCGTCGTACAGCGCCGGCTGACCCGCGACGGTACTGGGGGATTGTACAGAATCGACGAAAAATCGATTCCCCGCGCTTTCCAGTGTTCGACAGCCTCGCGCGTTTCGAGCATGTCGACCCGTCCGACCATCTCGTCGAACTTATGGAAGCCGAGCTGCGCCATGATGCGCCGCACCTGCTCCGCGATAAAGAAGAAGAAATTGATCACGTGCTCAGGCTGCCCCGCGAACTTCTGGCGCAGCGCCGGGTCCTGCGTGGCGATCCCGACCGGGCAGGTGTTCAGATGGCACTTCCGCATCATGATGCAGCCCAGCGCGACCAGAGGCATGGTCGAAAATCCGAACTCCTCCGCGCCGAGCAGAGCGGCGACCGCAACGTCGCGGCCCGTCTGCAATTTGCCGTCGGTCTGCACCCGGATCCGGCTGCGCAGATCGTTCATCACCAGCACCTGCTGGGTTTCCGCGAGCCCGAGCTCCCAGGGCGCGCCCGCATGCTTGAGCGATGTAAGCGGAGAGGCTCCCGTCCCGCCGTCGTGCCCGCTGATCAGGACCACGTCGGCGTGAGCTTTCGAAACGCCCGCCGCCACGGTTCCCACTCCCACTTCGGCAACCAGTTTCACCGCAACGCGAGCCTGCGGATTCACGTTCTTGAGATCGTATATCAACTGCGCCAGATCTTCGATCGAATAAATATCGTGGTGCGGCGGCGGCGAGATCAAACCCACTCCAGGAACCGAATGCCGCACTCTTGCGATGACTTCATCGACCTTATGCCCCGGCAACTGGCCGCCTTCGCCAGGCTTCGCGCCCTGGGCCATCTTGATCTGCAGTTCATCCGCGTTGACCAGGTAGTGCGCCGTCACGCCGAAACGCCCCGAAGCAACCTGTTTGATCGAACTGCGCCGCGAATTGCCGTTTTCGTCGGGTTCGAACCGCGCTTCGTCTTCGCCGCCCTCGCCGGTATTCGAACGGCCGCCCATCCGGTTCATGGCGATTGCGATGGTCTCGTGCGCCTCTTTCGAAATCGACCCGAACGACATCGCTCCGGTCGCGAACCGCTTCACGATTTCGCTCGCCGGTTCCACCGTCTCGAGCGGCACGGGCTCGGCCTCTTTGAACTGGAACAGACCTCGGAGCGTGCACAGGGTCCGGTTCTGGCTATCGATCAGATCCGTGTATTCCTGAAAGGTCTCGAAGCTGTTCTGCCGCACCGCGTGCTGCATCTTGCTCACGGTATCCGGATTCAGCAAGTGATATTCGCCCCGAAGCCGGAATGCGTAACTGCCGCCTACCGGCAACTCCGTGTCGAGATCCATGAGCGGCTGGAACGCGAGCGCATGTTTCATCGCCGCTTCCTTCGCCAGAACATCGAGCCCCACGCCTTCGATGCGCGATGCGGTTCCGGTGAAGTACCTGTCCACCAGTTCCCGATTCAGCCCGATCGCCTCGAAGACCTGCGCGCCGCGATAACTCTGTAGCGTCGAGATGCCCATCTTTGAGAAGACCTTCAGCAGGCCTTTGTTAATGGACTTCAGATATTGATACAGCGCCTTTTCGAAGTCGACGCCATCCGGCAGATATCCCCGCATCGAAAGGTCTTCAAGCGTTTCGATCGCAAGATAAGGATTGATGGCGCTCGCGCCGTAGCCGATCAGCAGCGCGTAGTGCATCACTTCGCGCGGCTCGCCCGATTCGATGATCAACGCCACCTGTGTGCGCGAGCCTTCGCGCACGAGGTGATTATGGACGGCCGTCATCGCGAGCAGGCTCGGAATCGGAGCGTAATCCGGGTCGATGCCGCGGTCCGAGAGAATCAGAATCGTATAACCGTTCTGAATCGCAAGCGATGCCCGGCGGCAGAGCCCGTCCAGCGATCGCTGGAGCCCTTTCTCGCCATCAGCCACCGGAAAGAGAGCCGATAATGTCGTCGCGAGAAAATCGCCCTGGGAAACACGCCGAAGCTTTTCCAGATCCCGGTTCTGAATGATCGGATGCAGCAGTTTGAGCGTATGGCAATGCCGTGGCGTCTCGGCGAGAATGTTCCGCTCCTTGCCGATGTAGCTGACAAGCGACATCACCATCTCTTCGCGAATGGGATCGATCGGCGGATTTGTCACCTGCGCGAAGAGCTGTTTGAAGTAATTGAAAAGCGGCTGCGGCTTGTCCGACAAGCAGGCGAGCGGGACATCGGTTCCCATCGACCCAACCGGCTCTTCGCCATTCGCCGCCATCGGCGTCATCAGGAAACGAACATCTTCGTCCGTATAACCGAAGGCCCGCTGACGCGCCATGATCGTCGCATGATCGGACCCGTGTACCCGAGCCGGTTCGCCCAGCGTTTCGAGCGTAATCTGATTGTTCGCCAGCCATTCGGCGTAGGGGCGGCGGGTAGCGAGTTGCTCCTTGATCTCGCGATCGGAAACGATACGACCTTCTTCCAGATCCACGAGGAACATCTTGCCCGGCTGCAGGCGGCCCTTCATCGTTACGTCTTCCGGCTTAACCGGCAAAACACCAGTCTCGGACGACAAAACCACCAGATCGTCTTTCGTAACCAGATAGCGCGCCGGACGCAGACCGTTCCGATCCAGTGTTGCGCCGATGAGACGGCCGTCGGTGAATGCGATTGCCGCCGGTCCGTCCCACGGCTCCATCAGCGAACAGTGGTATTCGTAAAACGCCTTTTTCGACGCATCCATGTGCGGATTGCCGTCCCACGCTTCCGGGATCAGCATCGCCATCGCGTGCGGCAGGGACCGGCCCGATTGCACCAGCATCTCCAGCGCATTGTCGAACGAAGAGGAATCGCTGCCCCCGGGCTGCACGATCGGGAAAAGTTTGGAAAGATCTTCGCCGAAAAGTTCCGACTCGAGAACCGACTCCCGGGCGTGCATCCAGTTCACGTTCCCGCGCACCGTGTTGATTTCGCCGTTATGCGCAACGTAGTGAAACGGATGCGCCAGCTTCCACGTGGGGAATGTGTTCGTCGAGAATCGCTGATGGACCAGGCAGAGCGCGCTGGTCACATCGGGGTCCGACAGTTCGCTGTAGAACTTCGCGATCTGGGGCGCCAGCAGCAGGCCTTTATATACGATCGTGCGGGCCGAGAGCGATGGGATGGAAAACATTTCGCGATCCGGCATATCCCGCTCATCGATCGCGGCGATCTCGGTCTCGATGCGCTTGCGCACGACATAAAGCTTGCGCTCCAGCCGGTCCGTGTCCATGCCGGCTCCGCGCCCCACGAAAACCTGTTCTATATAAGGTTGCGATGCCCTCGCCTCGCGGCCGATCGCGTTGCTCTGAATCGGCGTATCCCGCCAGCCCAGAACACTCAGGCCTTCTTCTCTGATAATGCGCTCGACGATCCCCTCGGCCCTAAGGCGCTGATACTTTTCGACCGGGAGGAAGACCATGCCGATCCCGTATTCCCCCACGGGCGGCAACGTGAAACCGAGGTCTGCGGCCTCTCGCGCAAAGAATTTGTGTGGAATCTGAATCAGCAGTCCAGCGCCGTCGCCGGTCTCGGGATCGCAGCCGCAGGCGCCCCGATGTGTCAGGTTGATAAGGATTTGAATCCCTTTTTCAATTATGTCGTGGGATTTCTGGCCTTTTATATTGGCCACGAAACCCATACCGCACGCATCGTGCTCGTTGCGGGGGTCGTAAAGACCCTGAGGCTTCGGCAGTCCTGGCATTGTCGACTCCTGGGTCGCGGGATTTTCTTCCCTTTCATTCATAACCGCACCTGGTTAGTTTCCCAATATTAGCAGGTGGTACCACTATCACGCAAACCAATCGTAAAGAGCTGACAATATTACCTCAACTTATGTTATAGTTCCTATGGTGATCTTTGAAGATTGCAAGCTTTTCCGCGACGTAGCGCATACGCGGAGTCTGAGTCGCGCGGCTGCGATGAACGGAATCAGCCAGTCTGCGGCCACTCAACACATTCAGGAACTTGAAAAGAAGTTACGGGTCCAGTTGCTCGACCGATCGACTCGCCCGCTCGGCCTTACCCCCGGTGGCAAACTCTATGCCGAGTTGTGCCGCGATGTGCTGCGCTGCGAGGAGAACTTTGTCGCGGCGCTGGACGACGTGAAGTCGGAGGTCGAGGGCGGCGTTCGGGTAGCCTCCATCTATTCCATCGGGCTCTCTGAAGTGCCCGCTCTGCGAGAGCAGTTCAGCCACACCTGCCCGGGCGTCCAGTTGCATGTCGAGTTTCTTCGGCCTGACAAAGTCTATGAGGCGGTCCTGAGCGACCAGGCCGATCTTGGATTTATCAGCTACCCCGAGAATCGTCGCGACCTGACCGTGATTCCCTGGCGCGAAGAGCAGATGACCGTTGCCGTCTATCCTTCTCACCCTTTGGCCAGACGCCGCACGGTCCATCCGCGGGAGCTTGACGGCCAGGACTTCATTTCGTTCGACGAAGAGGTCGTGATTCGGCGCGAGCTCGACCGTTTCTTCCGTGAGCACGAGGTCGCGATTTCAATCGTGATGCAGTTCGACAACATTCAATCGATCAAAGAAGCCGTCGTCCTTGGTTCGGGAATCAGTATTCTTCCGGAGCGCGCGATTCAAACCGAGCTGGAACACGGCCGGCTGGTCTCGATCCCTCTCAACGCCCCGGACCTGATCCGTCCCACGGGAATCATTCATCGCAAGAAGAAGAAATTGACGCGGGCAGCACGCGAATTCCTCAATCTCGTTGTCACGTCGGATGTGGCGGCGGATGTGACTCGCGAACCGGCCCTCACACATTGAAACCGGTCGTGACATAATATCGGCCCAGAATACTCGCTTGTACGGTATAATAATTCCAGAAATCAAGTTAATCTGCTTCGCCCCCCGTGTATCACGGCTTCGCTGATTGCCGTTTAACCCAAAAAACACTTTTGAATGAATAACTTTCCTGACTTAGTCACTTCCCCTGTCCTCCGCAAGAACCTCGCAGCACAGGGATTCGTTACGCCTACGCCTATTCAGGCCCAGGCAATCCCGCCCGCCCTCCTCGGCCACGATGTCGTCGCTACTGCCCAGACGGGTACCGGCAAGACCCTCGCGTTCGCTCTTCCGATTCTTGAATCGCTGAGCGGCAAGCCGCTGACCCCGGGCCCCCAGGCTCTTATATTGAGCCCCACACGCGAACTCGCATTACAGATTCATCAGACATTCATGCTGCTCTCGCCGGGTACGGGCATCCGCTCGGCCGTCGTCGTCGGGGGTATGAGCGAAGCGGGTCAGTTGAAGTCGCTTCGCCAGGGCGCGCAGGTCATCATCGCTACGCCTGGTCGTCTCTGCGATTTCCTCGACCGTAAACTCGTCGGACTTGCCGCGATCCGAATCGCTGTGCTTGATGAGGCCGACCGTATGCTCGACATGGGCTTTTTGCCCGCCGTCGAAAGCATCCTGCGGAAGACTCTTCCCACGCGTCAGACCTTGTTCTTCTCCGCGACTCTCGAAGCTTCCGTAACCCGGCTGATCTCCAAACACCTCAAAAACCCGGTTCGGATCACGGTCGGATCCATAACCAAACCCGCCGACAAGATCGACATGCATGTCTATGAGGTGGAGCAGGACCGAAAGCTCGCGCTCCTCCATCATCTTCTGGTTTCAAGTGAGGGTTCGTTCCTCGTGTTCGCGCGCACCAAACGCGGCGCGGAACGTCTCGCGAAGAAACTCTATACGGCGGGCGTAAAATCCACCGCCATCCACGGCGACCGCTCGCAGAATCAGCGCAACATGGCGCTGAAAGGATTTCAGGACGGTCAGTATCGCGTCCTTGTGGCGACCGACGTGGCCGCTCGTGGAATCCACGTCGATAACATCGCGCACGTCGTGAACTACGATCTGCCGCAGCAACCGGAGGACTTCATCCACCGTGTCGGCCGCACCGGCCGAGCGGGAGCCCGCGGCGTCGCTTCCACTTTCGGGACCCGCGCCGAACGCCGGGACATTCAGAATATCGAGCGGACGCTCAAGGTCAGCCTCATCCTGAAGGAAACACCCGACGGACTGGGCCGCGAAGAGAGGGGCTCCGATAAAGGAGCGCCCGTAATCGAGATCTCGGCGCCGCATCGCTATGCCAGTAAGACGCAGTCGTTCCGGCCTCGCCGCGGCGGCCGTTTCGCATCTTCCGGGCGTTAAGTCAGGCTTTCAAATATCTGTCGGCCGGATCGGGAAGCGGCGATCTCGGAATCCTGATCCGGGTTTGATAACCTTGCCTTGATCGATCCGGCCTGTAGATGTACAAGCGTTTCCTTTGGCTCTTACTCGGTGCGATATCCGGGCTCGCCCAGACGAGTGTGCCGGAGGTCAGCGCTCAACAGGACGATTCGGTCGTTTTCAAATCGAAGGTAACGCTGGTGGCTGTTCCGGTTATTGTGCGCGATAAGAGCGGCAAGCCGGTCGGAACACTTCGTCAGGAAGACTTTCAGCTCTTCGATAAGGGCAAGCCCCAGGTCATCTCGAAATTTTCCGTAGAGAAATCCGGCGGCGTGGCCATTGCGCGAATGCCTGCAACGGCCGGCGGTCGAACGCCCGAACAAAACGCCGCATCGGAAGTCATCGCTCCCGATCACTTTGTCGGGCTGCTGTTCGACGACATCCACATGAGTGCCGCGGATGTGGTGGCGGCGCGCACCGCCGCGCAGACGTTCGTCGGCTCTGGCCTGGGACCGGCCGACCGGGCGGCCGTCTTTACCACCTCGGGACAAACGACTCTTGACTTCACCGGCGATCGCGATGCCCTGAATAACACGCTCCTGAAGCTCTCTGCCCGCCCGATCGCGAACGACCCGACAGAAGTCTGCCCCTTCATCAGCTTCTATATGGCGGATCAGATCGTCAACAAGGACGACCAGCAGGCGTTGAACGCCGCAATTGCCCTTGTTATGGCTTGCATGCACCCGCCGGATCGGAACACCGCCCGGATCATGGCCATGGCCAACGCGAGAAGCACGCTTGAGATGGGTGCGCACGAAACTCAGGTCACGATCTTCAGCGTTACGGATGCGGTTCGCCGCATGTCGAGGATGCCTGGGCAGCGAACATTGCTCCTGGCGTCGCCCGGATTTCTTCGCGCAATCGATCAGGATGCCGGCCAGGTAATAGACCTGGCGGCCCAATCGGGTGTCGTCATCAATGCGCTCGACGTGCGGGGGTTGTACACGCCCACCACGGCTGACGCCAGCAGACAAGGTTTCGAGGTATCGATCAAGCGGGATTTCGATAAGACCGCCGCGATTCTCCAATCCGGCATCCTCGCCGAATTCGCCGCTGGAACGGGTGGCACATTCGTCGAAAACACCAACGACCTGAAACAGGGATTTCGGGAACTCGGCGCCGCGCCGGAGGTCTACTATGTCCTCGGTTTCTCTCCGCAGAATCTTAAGATCGACGGCGCTTATCATTCGTTGAAAGTCATCCTCAAGACCCCGCGGGGTTTTAGCGTAAAGGCGCGGCTCGGGTACTACGCTCCGCGCCATCTCTCGAATGCCGATGAAGAGGCGAAGGACGAAATCTCGCAGGCCGTCTTCTCGCACGATGAAATCGGAAGCATTCCGATCGATATGTCGACTCAGTTCTTCAAGACCAGCGAATCGGAAGCCAGGCTGACGGTAATGTCGCGTCTCGACGCCGCAAAACTTCATTTTCGGAAGGCGGAGGGCAGAAACGTCGATGACGTAGCGATGGTTTGCGCGCTGTTCGATCGAAACGGCAACTACCTGCAAGGCGTCTCAAAGACACTCCAGCTGCGTCTTCTCGACGACACGCTCAGAAACGGAATGGGTGAGGAAGTTTCCGTGCCGATGGATTTCAAAGTCGCGCCCGGCACTTACGTGATCCGCCTGGTGGCGAGAGATTCGGAAGGTCAGCTGATGGCCGCCCGGAACGGCGCGGTCGACATACCGTGAACGGATCTTCGCTCATAGCGACTTTGGCACTGACGGCCGCCGGCGCATTCGCACAGCAGCAGGTAATTCGCAGCGAGTCACGGCTCGTTCTCGTCGATTCAATTGTCACCGACAGAAAAGGAGCTTTCATCCCC
This sequence comes from Terriglobia bacterium, assembly GCA_963845785.1. Taxonomy (GTDB): domain Bacteria; phylum Acidobacteriota; class Terriglobia; order Bryobacterales; family Bryobacteraceae; genus BOG-234. The sequence continues at coordinate 902,700 of CAWJTK010000001.1, forward strand.
GGACTTACTCAGAGTAACTTCAAACTCTGGGAAGACGGTAAACAACAGGCGATATCCACCTTTACGACGCAAGCAAGTACGGCGACCGCTCAAAAACGCTATCTCGTCCTTTTTTTCGATGATTCGAGTGTCCTTCCCGCGGTTCAGGTTCGCGCGCGTCAGGCCGCCATGAAGTTTATCGACTCAAACGCCGGACCCAACCTCCTGATCTCGGTCGTCGACCTCGCCAGCGCGTTGCGCATTACGCAGAATTTCACGAACGATGTTGCGCGACTCAAGCGGGCCGTCAGCGAAGTGACAGCCTCTGCCGGCGAAAGCGACGAGCCGCTCGCGGGTAGTGGAAGAAGGGGCGCAATCGCTAACGGTCCCCCGCCAACGAGTAATTCGAGCGGCGCGCTGCCGGCCGCGGTTGCAGAAATAGCCGAAGGACTGGCGAACGTGCAGGGACGAAAGGCGGTAGTTCTCTTTTCCGGAGGCCTGACGAGCCGCCGCGAGCAGATTACCTTCGCGGCGGATGCGTGCAATCACGAGAACATCGCTGTCTATCCTGTCGATATGGGCTCGCCTGCCGAGGCCTCTTCGGATTATGCCGGAACGGCAGTTTCGCCCACAGTCCCATCCCGGCGTCCCTCATACACGCCGCAGGGAGCCCGCGGGATGTCCGAAAACGAGGAGGTGGGGAACGTCCCTAATCCGTCGGAAGCGCTTTACGCGCTGGCCAAAGGCACGGGCGGGTTCGTTATGAGTCGCTCCGAAAACTTAGCCGATTATCTCGACAATGTGGTCAAAGAACAGAGCGAGTATTACATGTTGGGCTACGTGCCGGCCAAAAAGGCGGACCCGGGCGCGTGTCACACGATCAAGGTTAAAGTGGACCGCGGCGGCGCCACGGTGCGCTCCCGGAACGGTTACTGCGAAGCGAAACCTCTCGACGTGCTGTCCGGAACCTCCGCGCAGCGCGGGCTCGAAGGGCGGCTGACCTCGAGCGCTGCCCCGACTGTTGCGGCCAGCATGCAGGCGCCTTTCTTCTACACCTCAGCCGATGCGGTGCGTGTGTTCGCAGCGCTGGAGATCCCCGGCGCCGGGATCAGATTCACCAAAGACAAAGGCAAGTTTGAGGCGAAGCTGAATGTCATCGGCGTGGCCTATCTACCGGATGGAGGCGTAGCCGCGAAGTTCAGCGACCACATAGCGCTCTCGCTCAACGATAAAAAGCAGCTCGATGAGTTCAGATCGACGCCATACCACTACGAGAAGCAATTTCAGATTGCGCCAGGAAAATTCGATCTCAGGGTGGCATTCACTTCAGATACAGGAGATTTCGGTAGAGTAGAGACGCCGCTGATGGTGGAACCATGGGATCCGGCGAAATTTTCGTTAAGCGGCATCGCACTTAGTAAGTCAATGCATCCGGCAAAGCGCCCTGGACTAAATATCGGTGAAAGAACTCCGCTGGTCGTAAACGGAGTCCAGCTGATCCCCGCGGGAACAAATCGATTTACTAAATCAGACAAGGCGTTTATTTACGGCGAAGTTTACGAACCGACGCCCGCAGCACTCAGCATACAGATGGTCTTACTCGACGCCAAAACCGGCAGACTCGAGAAGGATATAGGCGTGAGCCCGCTAAATGCACAAATCGAGCCGGGTAACCCGATAGTTCCCCTCGGCCTGATTATCCCGGTAGCCGAACTGGAGCCCGGATCTTACACCGCCCGCATAACGGCTCTCGACCAGGCCGGCAGAGAATCCACGGCGAGCATCAGCTTCGAGATAAATTAGAAAAGCAACTTCAGCGCAAACTGCATCACCCGCGGATTATTCACCGTCGAATTCACCACGCCGAACGTGGGGGATTGAATGTCCGGGGCTGGTAAGCCAAACTGAGCGTGGTTCAGCAGATTAAAGAACTCTGCCCGAAAATCCAGCCGCATTCCCTCGCGAATGGGGAAGTGTTTGATAACCGAGAAATCTGTGTTCACGAAGTTGGGACCCGATACCGGAGTGCGCGAGGCGTTGCCTAACTCTCCCGGCGCCGGAATCGAGAAACACGAGGTATTGAAATACCGGCCAAGGCTGGGACTCGAGAGTTCCGGATTGCAAGTCTGATTCGGGCGCATGATGCTGCTCCCGTTGTTCTCGAAGTTCACCCCTGACGGGAAGGCATTGCTGTCGATGACAAAGACCGGGAAACCGGAGGTGGCCTTCTCGATGACGGTCAATTCCCAACCGCTCGCAATCACGTTCGCCGCGCCTGCCCAGGAGTTGCCGAATTTCTTTCCTTTACCGAACGGCAACTGGTAAATCACACTCGCTGTGAAGACATGGTTGTTGTTGATCTGGGAAAGCGCCCAATCCAGGTTCTGCCAGTTGGGCAGAGGGAAGTAAGTGGCTCCTATGGTAGAGCCAAGACCATCGCTGAAACCGTTATCGTAAGCCCGGGAGTAAGTGTATCCAACCAGCGCATAAAGACCATACTGGTTGCCTCTGGTCTCAGCTTTGATTTGCAGTGAATTATAGTGGGCCCTCCCGGCATCGTAAATGTTGGAGATCGTGGAGTAAGGAAACGCCGGGTAAGGCAAACCCACAAAACCTCCGTTGGGGCCGCATCCGAGCGTGTAGCCCGAAACGCTTCCGCATGCCGCGGGCGTGGTTACATTCAAGTTATTGCCGTCGATCAGAATATGGGAACTGCGCGAACCCGCATACCCGGTAGTGAGAACGATCTGGCCCGGTAACTGACGTTCCACGTTAACGTTGAACTGCTGAATCTGTCCCTGCTTGAAATTCAGATTTTGCGCCTGAATCGTACCAGTGAAATCATTGGGGTTCGGTGGAGCGGTAAAGATCGGAAAACCGTCGGAAGCGCTCAACGCGCCGGGCGTTTGTCCGTATTTCGTCGCGCATGCCGCCGTTGCGAACGTACAGCCTCCGCTGAAAGCGAAGCTATCCGATTCCGCGTAGTAGGGAGGGTTCTGCCATAAGCCCTGCGCCCCCTGGCTCCACGCGGAATCGTGCAGAATTGCGTATCCTCCTCGGACCACGGTCTTATCGCTTCCAAAGGCTTTCCATGCCACTCCGACACGCGGTTCGAGCGCGGCCCAATCCATCTTGATTCCAGCCGACGCTCCGGCGTTCACGCCGGCGATCAGGAACTTTGCCGTAGCGGGATCGAAGTCCGCCTGGCGATTCGCGACCTCAGTCTCCGGAGTCACCATGGACCATGCGAAACCGAGGTTCACGGTCAGGCTTCTCGTAACCTTCCAGTCGTCCTGCACAAACGGCCGGAACATCTTCCAGCGCCGGCCGGTCATGTTGCCGTTGAAAGTCTGATCGTGGATCGCAAGACTCGGCAAACCGAGCAGAAGATCGCTCTCCGCATCGCCCGTCCAGACGCCTGTATATTGCCAATAGCCGTCCTGAAAACCTTCGGTCAGTACGTTCATCTGATTGGCGCGGACCTGCAGGCCGACCTTGATATCGTGAGGGCCCCGAATCATCTCGAGCGAATCGGAAACCGAGAAAACGTTCGTGCCGCCGACGAACGGCGAGAAGCCGCGATCCCCCAGCGACCAGTAGCCGCCGAGGACCTGCGTCGAAGTAAGGCCACAACTCACCCCGCCGAGGTTGGCGCCGGGGATGCCGATCGCGCTCGCTGCGCAGGTGCCGGTCCCCTGAGAAGTGATGTAGTCGAAGATGCGATTGTAACCAGCGCTGAACTGGTTGATGGTCCGCGGATTGAAGACGTGAGTCTCCGAACCGCCAACGTTGCGGGCGTGATTGATGATCTGCTGGTTGCTCCCGAAGAAACCCTCCTCGGCGAACCCGGGTGCGCCACCCGGGACATAAGAGTAGGCCTGTTCGTAGCTGAAACGCGCAAAGAAGGAATCGTTGACGGAAAAGTTGTGGTCCAGCCGGCCATCGAACTGCCCGTCATTCAATTTGCGCACGGGCTGACTGACGTAGTTGTATCCCAGCGCCGCATTGTTGGCGTTCGGCAGAGGATAAAGGTTGATCATTTTCTGCCCGATGGGGTTGATCAGGCTCTGCGGGATCTTATTGCAATCGGCGCCCGAAGGCTGGCTGCCGTCGGCAGCCGTTGGAAGCGGATTGCCCCCTGGGCCGCATTGAAAGGCGGTATTCGCGGAACCGGTTACGTTCGGATTGATCAGAGGAGTGGTGCGGGGATTACCAAAAGGATCGTCCGAGAAATCGCCGTTCCGCATGGCCGCCGTGGGAACCAGCCCGGTAAACGGGATTCCGTGCCGTTGCATCTTGTTCTGACTATCGACGAAGAAGAAGGTCTTGTTTTTCCGGATCGGCCCGCCCACCGAACCGCCCCACTCATTCAGATTGAACTGTTCGGTGGTGGTGGCGAAGAAGCTCCGCGCATCGAGGCTGGTGTTGCGGAAGTACTCGAAGAGGGAGCCGTGAAATTGGTTCGACCCCGATTTCGTCGTGACAAGGACGGTAGGACCCGCGCGCGTTCCGTACTCCGCGGAGTAGTTATAAGTCAGGACCTTGAACTCCTGGATGGCGTCGAGAGAAGGCAGGATCGAGATGCCGCCCGCGGTCAGTTCATTATTGTCTTCGCCATCGAGCAGCCAGTCGGTACTGTTGGCGCGCGAGCCGCCTACGGATAAAGAGAAAGAGCCGCGCGCCGATACCTCGCTGCTGGGACCGCCGTTGAAAAAACTGTTCGGGTTGGTTTCCGTGGTTGTGCCCGGCGTAAGCGTCGCCAGCTGGACGAAGTCGCGGCCATTCAGCGGAAGGTCGGCAACCTGCTGCGCGTTGATCATCTGACCCAGCGCGGGGCTCGACGTCTCTACCGCCACCCCAGCGGTGGTGACCTCGACGGTCGTGGTTACCGAGGCCACAGCGAGAGTGAAATTCAGCTCGCGGGACTGGTCCACTTGAAGGACGATGTCCTTCGCTTCGCTTGTCTGAAAGCCTGCCAGTTCGGCGCGAACCGTGTAGTTCGCGACCGGCAATAAAGGAACAAGGTAATGCCCGGACCCGTCGGTTGTGGAGACGCGTGAAATGCCCTGCGCTTCGGCGGTAATCGTTACTTTGGCGCCGGAAACGGGACCGCCGGAGGCATCGGAGACGGTTCCCGAAATGCTCCCAGTCGCCTGTGCGTCGAGAAAGGGGGCTAAAGAAAGAGCAAGCAGAGAAATGAAGGCGGCGCGCTGCGTCGTACGGGAAATCATCAAGTCACCTCATACGGGAGTGGCGTACGGGGACTCCTCGTTCTTTAAGATCGCCGGGGAAGCAGTTAGGGATTAATTATGCCGTGGGGATATTACCGTGTCAATGACTTTGCGTTACAACTAAAGTTCCATGAATGAATCGATAACGAAAACGGCAGTGGTAACCGGCGCGGGTTCCGGAATCGGAGCGGCTTGCGCGCGGCGGTTTCTTGAGGGGGGCTGGAATGTGGTCCTGAACTACTTTGGCGAGGCGCTCCGGCCATCCGCGGAAGCCATCGCCTCAGAGGCCGAAGCGCATGGCGTCCGCTCGATTCTGGTCGATGGCGATGTGACAATCGACGCGGACTGCCGGCGCATCGCGGCCGAGGCGGCCGAAGATCTGGGCCGCATCGATGCTCTCATCAATTGCGCGGGAAACACCAGGATCGTGCCGCACGGCGATCTGGAGGCCTTGACGGCGGAGGATTTTCACGACCTCTATTCGGTAAACACCATCGGACCCTTTCAGATGATCCGGGCCTGTGCGCCTCATCTGACCGCGACCGGAGACGCCGCCGTGGTGAACATCGCCTCAATCGCCGGCGTGAATGGCAGCGGATCGTCCATCGCTTATGCGGCTTCGAAAGGCGCGCTGAATACGCTTACGTTATCGCTGGCAAGGGTGCTGGGGCCGGCGATCCGGGTCAACTCGATCTGCCCGGCGCTTGTGGAGCAGGGATTTGTACATCGGCTCGATCCGGTCCGATTCGAACAGCACAAAGCGGTTCAGGTCGAGCGCTCTCCGTTAAAGAGGGTCGGTCAACCGGCGGAAGTCGCAGAGACGGTTTTCTGGGTCGCCACCGGCGCGCCGCTGATGACCGGAAAGATCGTTGAGCTCGACTGCGGCCTGCATCTCAGCACTACGATTTAGTCGCGAGAATCATCTGGCCGGCGTGGAATGAGACGTGGTTGGTCCGGCTCATCAGAACGGCAAGACGATTTCGCAGGGGATTTCTGGAGAAGTCCTCTTCCGAGACAGCGCCGTGCTTCTGAAGCCATTGTTCGGGAGTCACTGCTTCAAAGGCCGCGGTGAGTTTGCCGTTCACGTCGGTCCAGGCCTTCTTAAGCTCCGCGGGCGGCAGCGGATCCGGCAGGGTGCGATCGGGATTGGCGATGTAGGCATCATCCAGCTCGGGATGAAGGCGATCGCCCAGCCCCAACATCGGGAACATACGATCATTGACTGCCGTAAGGTGCCCGACGAGATACATCAGCCGGTTCCTCCCCGGCGCTACCTGTCGTTGAAGGTCTTCGTCGCTGAGTTTGGCGACTCCTTCATTGACGCGATCCATCACGAGCTTCCAGGAACTTACGGCGCTCGAAGTTAAAAGTTCTTCCGGTGTCACGCTCTTAAGATCGCGGATATCCCCGCGCGGGTTCAGAAATCTAACCGAGAAGAAAGACCGCGGTCCTTGCAACCAGATTCGGCAAGGCCTTGACATGACGGGCTCCCGCGAGGAAGTAGCGGCGCTCGATGGGAAAGTGGTGTTCGCGGCACAGGTCCTCGAAATCGTTGATGGCGAGGAAGTGGATATTGGGCGAGTTGTACCAGTTATAAGGAAATAGCTTCGTCTTCGGCGCCTGACCGTTCATGAGCATAGCGATGCGCACGCTCCAGTGACCGAAATTCGGAAACGAGATGATGGCACGGCGGCCCACGCGCAGCATTTCCTTGAGAACCTGCAGCGGCGAGCGCGTCTCCTGCAGCGTCTGGCTCAGAATGACGTAATCGAACGCCTTGTCGGGATAGTCGGCGAGCCCTTCGTCGATGTCGCCTTGATACACGGAAACTCCGCGAGAGATGGCGCGGCGCACCTGCGCGGGGGAGATCTCCACGCCTCGGGCGAGCACGCGTTTATTCTCCGTCAGCCAGGCGAGCAACTCCCCTTCTCCGCAACCGAGATCCAGCACGCGGCTGCCGGGCTCGATGATCTCGCCGATGACGTGAAAATCGGTGCGCTCGGCGAGCGTTACGGGATGATGATGCAGAACTGTTACGGCCTGGCCCATTTAAGCTGCCCGCGCCAGACGCGCTGTGCTGTCCAGGAAGCCGCGCACGATTTCAGACTGCTCGGCGATGTCGACGAGAAACGCGTCGTGGCCATAGTTCGACTGCAGATCGCAATAAGCTACGTCGCCGTTGAGTCTCCGAAGCACGCGCACGATTTCCTGCGACTGGTAACTGGGATAGAGCCAGTCCGAGGTGAAGCTGATGACCAGGAAGCGGGTGTCGACAGTACGGAACGCGTCCGTCAGTTTGCCAGTGCCGTTGGTGAGGTCGAAGTAATCTTCGGCCTTGGTTATATAGAGGTACGAATTGGCATCGAAGCGCGAGACAAACTGATTGCCGCGATAGCGCAGATAGCTCTCGACCTCGAAATCCACGCCGAAGTCGAAACCGAATTTCTCCTTCTGACGGAGCTTGCGGCCGAACTTCTCGCGCATGGACTCATCACTCATATAAGTGATGTGGCCAACCATGCGGGCGACGGAGAGCCCACGGGCAGGCGGCTTCTTGTCGTAATATTCGCCGTCGCACCAGTCGGGATCCGCCATGATGGCCTGGCGGCCAACCTCATTAAACGCGATCTGCTGCGCGCTGTGACGCCAGGTGGTGGCGATCGGAATGACACAGCGGACCGATTCCGGATAGCTGACGGCCCATTCGAGCGCTTGCATTCCGCCCATGGAACCGCCGCAGACGCAGAGCAGCCGGCCTATACCGAGCGAATCCATGAGCATCTTTTGCAGCCGCACCATATCGCGAATGGTGATGACCGGAAAGGACATGCCATAGGGCCGTCCGGTAACGATATTCACGGAAGCCGGGCCTGTGGTTCCCTGACAGCCGCCGAGCACGTTGGAACAGATGACAAAATAGCGGTCAGTGTCGAACGCTTTGCCGGGACCGATCATGTTATCCCACCAGCCCGGCTTCCCGGCGTTCTCGCCGTCGGCGGAATGGATGCCCGCGGCGTGGGCGTCGCCGGTAAATGCGTGTGTAATCAGGATCGCGTTCGACCGCTCGGCATTCAGACGGCCGTAGGTTTCGTATGCGATTTCGACCGGAAAAAGGGTTGTCCCGCCTTCCAATGCAATGCTTTCAAAACGGGCGCACTGGGATTCTACAATCATCGTATTTCGGCGAGGGGATGCAAACTCATGGTAACAGGATGCCGCGACCGTCCAGGACGTTCCGGTTTGTGGTGCTTTCGCTTTGCATTCTCCCCCTGACGGGCAGCGATTTCCCGAGCGGTTTCAAGTACCGCGAAGCGCTGCCAGGTTATAACTATCAGTTTCCCAGAGACCATTTCGAACACGAAGATTTTCACACGGAATGGTGGTATTACACGGGTAATGTGACCGCGGCCGGGGGCGAACGGTTCGGTTTCGAGTTGGTGTTTTTCCGGGTGGGCGAACGGCATCCGACCGAAGACAAGTCTGCCTGGACGGTGCAGGATTTGTATCTTGCCCACGCGGCTTTAACCGATGCGAAGGGGAAAAGGTTCTTTTATGACGAACGGCTGAACCGGGCGGGACCGGGGGTCGCGGGCGCGAGTTTCGCGCAGCGGCGGATCTGGAACGGGAACTGGTCTTCGCAATGGGAAGGGGATAAGCAGACTCTCGATGCGATTGCGAACCAGTTCCGCTTTCATCTGCAGCTCACGCCCGCGAAGCCGTTTGTAATTCAGGGCGAGAACGGGGTCAGCCAGAAGGCGGAAGGGAAAGGACGGGCGTCGTATTACATTTCGTTTCCTTTGCTGGAGGTCGCGGGAACCATTAATTCCGTGCCGGTGAAAGGCCGCGCGTGGATGGATCATGAATGGTTTACCGAGCAACTGGCTTCGGATCAGGTGGGGTGGGACTGGTTCAGCGTGCAGCTCGATAACAAGACCGAACTGATGCTGTTTCAGTTGCGGCGGAAGGATGGGACGATCGATCCTTATTCTTCGGGGACGTTCGTCGATCAAAGAGGCGTGGCGCGGCATTTGCGGCGGGAGGATTTCTCGCTGCAGCCTTTGAGCCTGTGGCGTAAGTATCCGATCGCCTGGCGCGTTCGCGTGCCATCGTTGAACATCGACCTGGTGTGTAAGGCAGTTTTGCCGGATCAGGAACTGCGGACGAAGACGGGCGGGACAAACTATTGGGAAGGCGCGGTGGATTACTCGGGGAGCCAGACGGGTGTCGGGTATCTCGAAATGACCGGTTATGAGGGACAGGTCAGCTTCTGAAGATATAGCCGCGCAGACGCGACGCCGCATTACTTTGCGGCTGATGCCATTTCTGTTTCTGCTGTATCTTACTTCGTATCTGGACCGGGTCAATGTAAGTTACGCGAGCCTGGAGATGACCCGGCACCTTCATTTCTCAAATCTTGTGTTCGGTATGGGTTCGGGGATTTTCTTTCTGGGATATCTGCTGCTGGAAATTCCCGGCGCCGTTCTGGTGGAGCGCTGGAGTGCGCGTAAGTGGATCGCGCGAATTATGATTTCGTGGGGCGCGTTCGCGGCGCTTACGGGTCTGGTTCAGACCGCAGGCCAGTTCTATGGCGCGCGTTTTCTGTTGGGGCTGGCCGAGGCCGGCTTCTTTCCGGGCATTCTGGTTTATGTGTCCCACTGGTACCGGCAGGAAGACCGGGCCAAGGCTGTGGCGTTCTTCATGGTCGGGATTCCGTTTTCAGAGATCATCGGCGCGCCGGTCTCAGGGCTGTTGCTGCAGGTGCACTGGCTGGGTATCGACGGCTGGCGGTGGTTGTTTTTTCTCGAAGGCGCACCCGCGATCCTGCTGGGCATTGCGACGATTTTCTATCTGACCGACCGGCCGGAACAGGCGCGCTGGCTTACTCCGGGGCAACGCGCGTGGATCGTTGGGGAACTGGAGCGGGAGAGGCGGAGTAAGCCGCCTTCGCCTGGAGTTATCGCAGTGATGTTGAATCCGAGCGTCATCCTGCTCGCGTTGGCTTACTTCTGCATTCTCAGCGCGAACTGGGGATTTACTCTGTGGCTGCCGAAGATCGTCCAGCGGCTTTCGGGCCTTGGTTCGTTCGAGGTGTCTCTGATCAGCGGGATTCCATTCGTGATCGAGATACCGGTGCTATTGTTACTCGCCTGGCATTCGGATAAGACGGGCGAGCGGCGATGGCACGTGGCCGCGCCGGTGGGAATCGGAGCAGTGGCTTTTGCGGTCTTTGCTTCGAGCGAGCGCGTGGGCGCGAATGTGGCTCTGACAATGGTCCTGTTCTCGATTGCCGCAGCGGGGCTGCATGGTTATCGGGCGAGTTTCTGGACCTTGCCGACACTCTTTCTGAAGGAGACCGGCGCGGCCGCCGGGATCGGCGTAATCAACTGCTTCGGCAACCTTGGCGGTTTTCTCGGACCTTATATGGTTGGGTTTCTGAGCAACGGCACTGAGTCGTATCGAAGCGGCATGTTGTTTCTGGGTGGATGCGCTTTGATGGCGAGTTTGCTGGTCCTGATTACGACGGGACGAGCCGGTTATGCCACTGTACAGACCTGGGTTCCCGCCGCGGAGGTTTCAGTTCGAGGCTCAGGCGCACCAGACGTATGAGCTCGCAGCGTTTAGGCGAGAGTGGACCGTGGGTGCTTCTTGAATGTGCGCGCGAAAGCCCGCTAAGCGCCGCTCAGAACCGGTCGAAGCGCCGAAAGGAAGACTCGCCTTCGCGCGCAATCGCAGTGATTTGGCTGGCGTTGACGATCACCTGATCCAGGCCCGCGATCAGACGAGGCTCAAAGCATCAGGAGATCCGCGTGCACGTTGAGCCAGTTCGCCGCCGATTCGCGATCCCACCACGTCCTTACTTCAATGCGCGGTGAATTGAGCAGCAGTTCGTATATGCGCGCTATCCCGAACGCCAGCGGATCGGTAGCCAGAAAGGCAGACTTGACGCGGATATCGTTTGGATTAAAGGCGCGGCGGCGCGCTGCCAACTGAACAACATCGTCCGTCGTCAGTTGAATTGCCTTTAAGCGGGTCAGGTCGGTGAATCGATTAAAACCGGTTTCAGTGAGTTCTTCCTTGATCTCGACAAAGTTAACGAGCTCTTCCGCGCTCTTCCTGTCGAAGATGCCGACGGGCCGCGCAACGACCAGGGCCGCGCGGGGAATCGAGTAAACATTAAGCATTCGCGCAGGTCGGTTCTGGCACTCTCATTCCGCATGCATCCTACCACGCTGTTCGCGGAGACGTCGCCGTTTGCAAGACTGTAAGGGAACGTGATGGAACGAAGCGTGGCAACCACAACCCATGGCCGCTATCTCGCCATACCCCCGGCGACCTCCGAGCCGGCTCCCACGCTGATCGGATTTCATGGATATGCCGAGAACGCCGAGGCGCAACTCGAACGGCTGCGCGCGATTCCCGGCGGCGAGCGCTGGCTGAGAGTGTCGATTCAGGCGCTTCACCGTTTTTACCAGCCGCGTACCAACGGCGTGGTGGCGAGCTGGATGACCCGGCAGGATCGCGAGGCGGCAATCGCCGACAACATCGCTTATATTTCGACCTGCATCGATGCGGTTGCGTCGGAATGGCCGACGGCTCCGGTCATCGTGTTCGCGGGCTTTTCGCAGGGCGTCGGCATGGCGTTTCGGGCAGCGGCGCATGCGAGCCGCGGGGCGGCCGGGGTGATCGCGGTGGGAGGAGACGTACCGCCCGAACTGGAGCCCGGCGCGCTGAAGCGGCTCACGGGGGCGCTGATTGTGCGCGGCACGTCAGACGCTTTGTATCCGACGGAGAAGTTCGCCGAGGATGAACGGCGCCTTCTGGAATGTTCGGTGAATCTCCGTGCCGTTGAGATCGATGGCGGCCACGAATGGTCGACCAGGGTTACCGAGGTCGTAGCGGAATTTCTCCGTGAACGTTATCCGCGGTAGTCTCGGTTCCGACCACGCCCGGCGGCAAGATCGCAGGCGCCGCCGCTCCCTTACGGTCGCGGTTCGGTAACTCCTTCGGATTCCAGGATTCGAGGTGGCCGACCCTGGACGACCTCGTTTCGTGGCCGGGGGGCAGCGGTATTACCTGCTTCAGCCTCCCGAATTTTGTCGAGGCGATGTATAAAGGCTTTGCGGCTGATATTCAGATAAGCCGCGGCCCGGGTCTGGTTTCCGCCGAACTTGTGCAGCGCCTTCAGGAGGAGCTCCTTTTCAACCGCCTCAAGGTCGAGGCCGTGCTCCGGGAGTTCGATGCGAAGCAGTTCGTCGTCCGTGGCGCAGGTTCGCAACTGTTCCGGCAAATCGTTCATCCTGATTTCGACTCCGTCGGACAGGAGTATGAGGCGTTCGAGGAGATTTTCCAGCTGGCGAATATTGCCCGGCCAGCGATAGGCCGTGAAGGCGGGTAATAAGTCGGGAGACAACCTCAGGTTCGGCCGGTCGTGCTTGCGTTTGAACGTGTCGAAAAAGTACTGTACCATTTCGGCCACGTCCGACGGACGGTCCCGCAAAGCCGGAATCTCGATGGGCAGTACGGAAAGGCGGTAATAAAGGTCCTCTCGAAATGTCCCGTCCTCAACCATAGCCTCGAGGTTCCGATGGGTGGCGGCGATGATCCTTACGTCGACCCTGGTGGGACCTGTCGAGCCAACTTTGTCGATCTCATGCTGTTGGACGAGCCGAAGAATGCGAACCTGCAGCTCTGCGGGCATCTCTCCGATTTCATCCAGAAAAACGGTTCCGCCGTCGGCTGCTTCGATCCGGCCCTGCTTGTGATTCAGGGCGCCGGTGAACGATCCTTTCACGTGGCCAAACAGTTCGGATTCCAGAAGATCCCGCGGAATCGCGCCACAGTTGACCGTAACGATGGGGCGGTCTTTGCGCTGGCTTTTGAAGTGTATCGCCCGGGCCAGGACTTCCTTGCCTGTGCCGGTCTCACCGCTGATCAGCACGGTGGCATCGCAGGCTGCGGCGCGGCTCGCCACACTGAGCGTCTGCGCAAAGCGAGCGGACGAACCGATCATGTTTTCGAATCCGTACTTCTCCTCCAGGCACGCCCGGAGCATCCCTACTTCAAGGGTCAGTCGGCGGTGATCGACGGCTCGCCGCACCAGTTCATTCAATCTGTAGTGTTGAAGCGGCTTGACGACATAATCGTAAGCCCCGGCCTTCATGGCTTCGACGGCGGAGCCCACCGTGCCATATGCGGTGAAGACGATAACGATGGTCTCGGGATATTCCGCCTTAACCTGTTTTAAGAGATCGAGGCCCGACATCCCGGGCAACTGGAGATCGGTGAGGAGAACGTCGTACGGGGAATCCTTAAGCGCCTGCAAAGCTTGTTCCGCATTGGGGCTTACGGAGGTGACAAAGGCTGACTTCTCAAGGTGAAGCTGCGTGACTCGTCGCAGGCTGTCATCATCTTCCACGACCAGTACTTTGCCACCTGTCATGCGTGCAATCCCGGCGCAGCGGCAGCCACAGCGAGAAATCCGGCCCCTTTCGAAGATCTTTGCTCCTGGTAATTTTACCACCACACTGCCGGACGGCATCGTAAACGACGGCATCGGGCGGTTTGAGACGCGACTGGAAGAAGCGCTTTGCAGCGCGGCGAATGAAGAATTGCCGGCCCCGGCTCCAGACATCGAGAACGACGCCGTCATCCACGCCGCGGGCGTGGAGGATTACCTGATTCCCCGCAAAATCCGACTCCGCGGCGCTGATTGCAAGCCATACCAGAAGAGTCTGGATCCTGGCAGGGTTGCACTCAATGGGAGGCACGCCGGCCGCGATGTCCTTGCCAACAGTGACGCCGAGGCGACTCAGCACGAATTCAATCTCCTCAACCGCGGCTTCGACGATTGTGGCGACTTCGACCTGCCGATCCTCTTGCGGAGTCCTGGACCGCTCGAGCACGCCCTGAATGCTGGCGGAGAGGTGTTCGCACTCCGTCAGAACGATGCCGACAAGCTCCCCCCGCACGGCGGTCGAGGTGTCTTCCTGGGCCAGGAGGCCTGCCGCAATTTCTATGCTCGCAAGCCGATTCAAATCGATGCTGATCTCGGGATCGGAAAGCCGACCGCCAGGGGCCAACTGGTCCGTCCGGCTTGTGAAGTAGGGTTGCAGAGAACCCGACCACACTTTTGAGAAACCACCGAGCAATCCAACGACGGCAACGTCGGTCGCGACGATACCGCGCCAGGAATCGCCCGCCTCCCTCGAGGCGGCGACGAGTATGAAAAACAGAGCGACGGCCACCCCGCAAACCAATCCCGAAAATGGACCATAACGAGATCCAATCAGGAAGATGGGCAGGTAGAAGGGCCATCTGATTACATTCCACCAGAGTCCGGACGGCGGTACGAAGGCTAGCGTCGCACCCAAGGCAAAGCACAACGCGACGGTTGCGAATGTCCGCGCGCGGGTAGATATAACCATTCTCATGTTTTTCGCGCCCAACCCTCTCGAACCCCCTGGAGCACTGCGGGAACCGGTAGCCCTGGGAAGCGAGCGAGGTCCCGCAGGCGACCTCGTATTCATTCGTTCGATATGCGAAATGCCGAATTAACTGAATCGGCGCATTTTTTCCAATTACGCCACCATTCCGGGAAATCCAAAAAACAGAATCGCCGCATTGCCGCAGGCATTATCTCTGCCACGTGGTACGCAAGTACCGTCGAATGGGGGATGGACGCCCCTCCGCTTTGCGTGCGACGGAGGAATCGCCGGGCGGTTTTTTCGTCGGTCCGATGCGTTACCAAAGATGCGTTACCAAATATGAAGAGTGCTCATAAGAGATGCCTGGGACTGGCGGTGTTCCTTTATTCCGCCTCTCTGTCCGCGCACGCCGAGGAGGGTAACTTTGATCCGGAGCTGGATGGCAACTTCACGGTGGATCGATTGATTCGGTTGAATTTTCAAGCCAAGGGAGAGCGGGACGCCGGCAACCCGGAACAGGCATCAATAGGCCCGGGCATCCAGTTTTATCTGAAGCCCTTAATCCGGCTTAAGAAGATTACGGCTTTTGATCTGGACGACTCGAAGTCGAGATTCCTGGTTCTGGAAGGAGGATACCGTTATGTCTCGACGCCGAATGAACCGGCGACAAACCGTATGCTCGTAAGCGCGACTTTCACCTTTCCAACAGTGTCGGGAGTGGTACTGCAGGACCGAAACCGCGCGGATCTGGACTGGAAAACCGGCACTTTCTACTGGCGCTATCGCAATCGGGTTACGCTCCAGCGCACTTTCTCGATCCACTCCTTCCACGTGATTCCGTATGGCGCGGTGGAACCTTACTATGTGGAGCAATACCACAAATGGAGCACAACCGCAGTCTATGCAGGTTCACTGATCCCCGTCGGAAAACACGTCCAGTTCGACACCTACTACGAGAACGAGAACAATACTGGTAAGGCTCCGAACAAACCCGTAAGAACGTTCGGTTTGGCTTTGCGCCTCTACTTTTCGCGGGAGAAGGCGTTATGAGGGATGCAGCGGACTTCAGGTGACGGGCAGAGGCGGCATCATCTCCCGAAGCGTTCGGACCAGATCCCCGAGCCGGTAGGGTTTTCGAAGAAAGCGCTCTCTGGTTTGTCCGTTGGGCGTTTTTATGGCGACCGAATCATGCCCGCTGGTGAAGAGTACCTGAACGTCTCTTTTCAATTCGCGCATCTTCTCACACACCTCGCGCCCGGACAAGAACGGCAGCGCCAGGTCAAGTATGACGACGTCAATGTCACGGGAGTGCCTTGCGAACAGATCGACCGCGGCAACGCCGTCGCGTGCCGCTATTACGGAAAAGCCTTCCCGCTGGAGAGCCCGCTCCACCGCCGCGCGAAGCAAATCCTCATCGTCCACGAGTAACACGGCCGGGGCGCGGCTCGATCCGGCCGAGGAGGCTTCCTCCGATTCCGGCCCGGATTCCCAACACGGCAACCAGACATGGAAGGCGGACCCCTGGCCGGGCGAACTCACCACTCGAACAGCGCCGCCGATGCCCCGAAGGATACCCTGCGCGGAAGCCAGCCCCAATCCCCGGCCAAGGGCTTTGGAAGAAAAGAAGGGATCGAAGACCCGGGCTTTTGCTTCCTCGGTCATACCACAGCCGGTGTCGGAAACCTCCAACAGGATGTACTCGCCCGGACCCGGACCGGAAAGGTCCGTTCCCGCGGATTCGTGATTCACCCGGGCGATCGAAGTCGAGACTGCTATGGTTCCAGGCTTTCCCTCAAGCGCTTCGAATGCATTCATAATCAGATTCAGAAGCACCTGACGGACTTGCCCCGGATTGGCCCGAACGGGCCGCGAAGCTTTCAGAGACAGATTTACTTCGAGCGACGAAGCCTTGGAGAAGGATCCTCGCACCAGACGAACCGTCTCCCGAACCAGTGAATCCAATTCGACGGGCTCGGGCTCGCCGGCGTCCGCGGAACCGGCGTAATCCATGAGCAAAGCGACTATTTCCGATGCGTGAAGCGCGACCTTCGAAATCGTCGAGGCATTCTCTCGCGCCGGCGATTCGGCGGGGAGTTCGTCGAGAGCAAGATCCGCATGGGCGAGAATCGTACTCAGCAGATTGTTGAAGTCGTGCGCGATCCCCGCGGACAGCACACCCAGACTCTCGAGTTTCTGATTCGCGACTGCCCTCTCCTGGTCGCGTTTTAATGCGGTGATGTCGACGGTTATACCAATGTGCCCGGCAAATTCGCCATCCAGGAAAAGCGGAATCCCCGTCGTTACGGTCGATCCGTATTCTCCGTCCGCCTTCCGCAGGCGAAGTTCGGTCTGATATTGGCTATGCTCCCTGGCGGCAGTTCTAATCGCCTCAATTGTGCGGACTGCGTCTTCGGGATGAATGGCGCTCAGCCAGCCGTTGCCCGCGATTTGCTCCCCGGTCAGCCCGGTGAACCTCAAGCCCCCCTGGCTCATATAACTGATGAGGCCCTCCGGGTTGGTCATCCAGAGCGCCGCCGGGGCGGTGTCCGCTATGGTGCGGAAGCGATGCTCGCTCTCTCGCAGCTCCTCTTCGATGCGCTTGCGCGTCCTCAGTTCGCTCTCTAACTGTCTGTTGACAATTTGCAGCTCCGCGGTCCGCTCAGCTACACGGTGTTCCAGTTCCTTCTGGAGACGCGCCAGTTCGAGGTAGTTTCTCAGACGAGCCAATAACTCTTCGCGGTGAAAGGGTTTGTTGATGAAATCGATTGCGCCGGATTCCAGTCCTTCCAGCCGCTCCTCGAAATCGAGCGATGCGCTCAGAAAGATAATCGGTATATCCCGGGTTTCCGCGTCCGACTTGAGCTTTCTGCAAACGTCAACACCATCCATTCCGGGCATTCGCATGTCCAGCAGAATCAGTTCCGGCGGATTGGCTTTGACCGCGGACAGCGCCAGCTCCCCGCTGTCAGCCGGGCGCACATCGTAACCTTCGGCGGACAGAATTTCCATCAGCAGCATCCGGGACGGCTCGCTATCGTCGACAATCAGGATCTTGCCTGCGCTCGATCGGCTTTCCTCCGAACCCTGAAGCGGTAAACGACAAAGCGAATCGGAAGGCCGGCCCGCGCGGGGAACAGGCAGTTTCACCGGATCGCCCGCCCGGCGAACGCCAGCGGGAAGCTCGGATAGAGGCGAGAATTTCACGGGACTTTTGATTTATTGTCCGTCAGGGTTGGACGAGAATGTAATTTTTCTTGTGAGATTTCAAACGAACCGGTTCCAAACGAGCGCGCGCAAGAAAATTATCTCAACCTGATTCATGTACGGTCGGGAGTTCCTTGGCGCGAGGCGAAAATATTAAATCAGCGTAGCCCTGCAAACATCCTTGTCAGGACATGCAATATTACCGCCGACTTGCGATCGCCGGGCCGATTCGGCTCTTTCGCCCTCTGCTGCTTCCTGTCCTGGTGCGCTTTCGGCCAGGAGCCGGCGGCAACTTCCCGGCCTAAAATCGGGGTCGCTTTCGAGGGAGGCGGCGCGCTCGGTTTCGCGCACGTCGGCGTTTTGAAGTGGTTCGAAGAGCACCGGATCCCCGTCGATTACATATCCGGGACGAGCATGGGCGGTTTGGTCGGCGGGTTATATGCGACAGGCATGAGGCCGGCCGAGCTTCAGGACCTGATGTCAAAGATCGACTGGAATGAAACGCTCAGCGGTCCGATTCCTTTCCCGGAGGCCTCTTACCGCCGAAAGGAGGACCGGCGCGATTTCCAGAACGGTCTCGAGTTTGGCCTGCGCGGAGGATTCAATTTGCCAAGCGGCCTGGCAACAGGCCAGAACATCACTTTTCTTCTCGACCGGCAAGCACTGCCTTACTCCAAGTTAGAAGAGCTTCGACGATCTGCCGATTCCATTCCGCTGCGTGGCGACCGATCTGGTCAGCGGCAAGGCGGTCGTATTCAAGGATGGTCCGCTCGGAGAGGCGTTGCGCGCCACGATGTCCGTACCGGCGGTCTTCTCTCCTGTGCGGAGCGGCGACAAACTCTACGCCGACGGGATGCTGACGGACAATCTGCCGGTAGATGTGGTGAAGAAGATGGGCGCGGATATTGTCATCGCCGTCTATCTGCAGACCGCGCCATTCACTGGGGACGGCAGCCAGTCTCTGTTTTCGGTAATGAATCGTGGAGTCGGCCTGATGGTAGCGGCCAACGAAATGCGCAGCCTGGAGGCGGCCGATCTGGTAGTTGCGGTGGATCTGGCGGGCTACACGTCGGCGGATTTTACACAGGGCGAAAAGATCATGCCGAAAGGGTACGAAGCCGCCGCACGCAAGTCGACCATGCTCGACAAGCTGAGTCTGAACCAGGCGGACTGGCAGCAGTACATCGCGGCGCGAGAGGCGCGGCGGGTTCTTTCCGTCCCCACGCCGGATGTTGTTCAAGTCACCGGGATCAGCCCTTCGCTGGCGCCCGGTGTGGACAAAGCTTTTGCGAATAACGCCGGTAAACCGATCGACACGAACCGGATCGAACGGGACGCCAATCTCATCCTGGGTGTCGGACGCTTCAGCGGGTTTTCCTACCACCTTGCGGACCAGGACGGACAGAACGCACTGGTTCTCCACGGCACGGAAAAGGATTACGCTCCGCCGCTGCTGAATTTCGGGTTCCTGATTGACGGTTCGGACCTGGACAATGTACGGTTCACAACCGACTTGCGTATCACCGCCCTGGACGTCGGAGGCTTCGGTTCGGAGTGGCGCACCGATATCTCGGCGGGTTCCAATTGGGGACTTAGTTCCGAATACTACAGGCCGCTGGGAAAGAGTAAGTGGTTCGTCGCACCGCGTGCGTCCGCAACCAGCAACCCTTTCGACTTGTACGATCGGAGAACGCTGCTGGGAGAATACAGAATTCGCCAGATCGACGCGGGATTCGATTTTGGTTATGCGATTGATCGCTTCAGCGAGATTCGCGCCGGGTACGAAGGCGGCTACCTGCAAGCTTCGCTGCGCATCGGTGATCCCCTGCTGGCGAAGCCTGAGGGCGGCTACGGGATCACGTCGATTAAGTATGTCATGGACCGCCTGGACAATCCCGTGATTCCGAGAACCGGAGAACGTCTTCAGGTGCGAGCCCAATGGGATAACGCGGCTCCCGGCGCCAGCGGGGGGTTTCCTCTGGTGGAAGTGACCGGCGGAGTGGTTCGGAAAGTAAGCAAGCGCGGTTCCGTGCTTCTGCAGGCTGATGGAGGCACCACCTTCGGCTTCCATGACACCGGCCTGCCGCAGTTCTTTCTGGGCGGCACCGGCAGGCTCAACGCATATGGAACCAACGAACTGCGAATGGATCAGTATATATACGGCCGGGCGGGCTATATCCACCAGCTGTTCCGCTTACCCCCGTTCATAGGCAACAACGTGTACGCCACGACGGCTTTTGAAGTGGCGAAAGCGTACGACGCGCCGGGAGCGTCCGGGCTTCCGACTGATGGAGCCGTCGGCCTTGTGCTGGATACTCTTTTTGGACCGCTCTCGGTTGGCGCAAGTTATGGCGACACCGGGCATTACAAGTTCTACTTTCTGCTGGGAAGGTTCTTCTAGGAAACACGCGCAAACCGGGTCGCGTCCGCGCCGCCGCGGCGCGGGGCAGCACCCTTTGCGTTCTTGTGGAAAATACGGAAGTCGGGGAAGTCAGGAGCGAGAAGTCTGGAATGGAAGGCGCGGTGTTTGCGGTTTATTACTTCTCAGCTGGAGTCGTTGCCGCGAGTGTTGCAGGGCGGCCGGGTTTGGCCGGCTCCTGCTTCACGCGGCGATCGATTCATGAAAGGCTGACAACCGGCAATCGCGCCGGCTGAAGCCGATTCCAGGAAGGGTTACTTCTTTCCCGGCGTCGGATACTGTTTGAACATCTTGGTCACGGCATTGGCGACCATCTTTGTGTTCTTCTCACCGTTGTTGCTCAGCGTATCCTGAGCAATCCCGCGCCACACAATCGATTGTGTCTTCGCGTCGAACAATTCGACAATCATGGTGCCTTCCACGTTCTGCTCCGGGGTGATCGAGCCGAATCCTCCGCCAATTCCGCGCATACCCATAGCTGACCACGAGGTCGTCTGCTTCATTCCGCCACTCGCGGTGAGAAACAGGTCGGGCATCTCTGATTCCTGCACCATCCGAAGGCCCTTGCCCTGCAAAGCCGTATCTATATCACCTTTAGCGTTTTGCGCCAGAATTGAATTCTGAATCTGGTTGGCGTTGTTCGCACCCCACGCGTAGGTGTGATATTGGGAAAAATTCTGGCTGTGGTTGTAGTTGACTGAGACCTGTTGCCCAAAGGCAACCGCGGATGTCATGCACAATAATGCTGTGCACAACGCAAATCTTCTATTCATGGCATAAGCTCCTTGTCTGTGTTCCGCCAGGCTGGCGGCGTGCTCTGCCTTTCTCCGGCATAGGAGTGGCGGCTTCGCACCTGATCGGAGTAACGCCGGTACCTTGCGGCGCCTCTCACCGGCTCCTGACGCCGGCTGGAGGTGTGTGACTCTTTTTTTTGACCCGCGTTGCCCTGCCCGGAGCGGTCCGTCGGAGCGGGCGCCTTGCCCACACTCGTGATTTGGTGAGGTTAGCGAGGGGCCGTATTAGTGCGGAGTCAGTTCGCCTTCAGCGGATCAGCCTCAACGGTCCAGCCCGTTTTCTGCCCTTTGTTCTGCTCTTTGAGCCACGTCAGCAGCGGCTGAAAGTACTCGATCATCGCCGAAGCGTCGATGCGGTCCTGGCCGGTCATCACCTTCATCGCTTCCGGCCACGGCTTCGACTGTCCCAGCGCGAGCATCGACTCCAGCTTGTCTCCCGCCGCTTTTGAACCGTAAACTGAGCAGCGATTCAACGGGCCCGTATAACCTGCGGCGCGGCACATGGCCTGGTAAAACTGGAACTGGTAAATCCGCGCCAGAAAGTAACGCGCGTAAGGGACATTCCCCGGAATGTGGTATTTCGCGCCCGGATCGAAATCGGCTTCCGTGCGGTCCACGGGCGGCGCGACGCCCTGGTATTGCTCGCGCAGCTTCCACCACGATTTGTTGTAATCGGCGGGCTTCACCTGACCCGAAAAGACTTCCCACCGCCACTTATCGATCATCAGCCCGAACGGCAGAAATGCGATCTTATCCAGCGCCGTGCGCAGCAGGAGCGGAACGTCCGCAGCCGGTGGAGGGACCGTCTCGATCAGCCCGATCTTCTTCAGGTATTCCGGCGTAATGGAGAGCGCGATCGAATCGCCGATCGCTTCGTGAAATCCGTCGTTGGCGCCGCTGCGAAACAGGAACGGCTGATTGCGATAGGCCAGGAAATAGTAAACATGGCCGAGTTCGTGGTGGACGGTGATGAAATCGTCCGTGGTGTCGCGCAGACACACCTTCAGCCGCACATCCTTGTCATAATCCACGTGCCATGCGCTGGCATGACAAACCACGTCACGATCGGCCGGCCGCGTGAAGAGCGAGCGCTCCCAGAAGGTATCCGGCAGCGTTTGCAGCCCCATTGACCGGAAGAAACCTTCGCCGTACTGCACCACCTGCTTCGCCGTGGTTTTACGCTGCTGCAGAATTTCGCCGATATCGTACGCGGGTGGCGCGGAGGGCGGCGCCACCAGATCGTAAATGTTCCCCCATTCCTGCGCCCACATGTTGCCGAGCAGGTCGGCCGGAATCATACCGTCGTTTCTCTGCGCCGCCGCGCCGTATTTCTCAATCAATTTCCGCCGAACGTAGGTGTGCAACTCGGCGTAGAGCGGCTCGACCTGTTTCCAGACGCGCTCCAATTCCGCCGAAAACTGCTCGGGAGTCATGTCGTAGCCGGAGCGCCAGAGCGCGCCAGTATCGGTATACCCGAGTTCGCGCGCGCCCTGATTTGAAAGCTCGACGAGGCGCGCATAACGGTCCCGCATCGGAGCGCCAACCTTGTGCCAGCCCACCCAGGATTCCTCGATCTCCTTCGGATTCCTGCTTTTCGCAAGGCGCTCGTCAAGATCGTCGATGCTGAAGCACTTTTCTTTATCGCCACCGGGGCAATACTTCCCTTTTCCGTAACTGCCATCAAGCGACGCCGCGACCTGCGTCAATTCCTCGCGCAGCTTCGCCTCCTTCGGCGCGGGCAAGGTCAGGGACAGCTTCAACAGCAGAAACTTGCGCTTCAGCTCCGGCGGCAGGTTGAGCGATTCGAAGCGCTTGCCTTCGTTGACCAGTTCGGTCGTACGGGCGATGACTCGTTCGTTCTGGTCCGCCGCGAGCAACTCCGTGTCGTCGGTGATATAGGTTTCCTGGACCCATCCGGCGCGGCCCTGCAGAGTACTCATCTTCAAGAGTTCGGCTTCCGCGCGATCCATAAAGGTTTGCGCTTCGGCGACGGTCGGAGCCGGAGCGGCAGTCATCAGCGCAGGCATCGCGAGCAGCGAAAAAACGGCCAGTTTCGGTAACATGGCATGAGTTTAGCGCGTCCGCGAGAAAGCAGTAAACACGTCATGCGTACCGGCCGCTTATGTCCGCTGGCAGGACGGCGAGACGTGGCTCCGCTGCAGTCGCGAATTATTCGCCAGGGCGGGGCTCCACACGATTTCCAGATCCACAAAGAAACACTCATGGATCGCGATATTGCGCATCCCGCGTATTTGCGCCCAGGGAAACTCAGGGTGCTGTTGGATGAAATCGGGCGCAGTGCGGTTGATCTTGTTTGCGGCTTCGCCGACGATTTCGATGTTGCGAACAACGGCGTCCTGAACCTGCAGGTTCTTTCGGAAAGCGTTGAGGTCCGGGACGGGGTCAAGATAGCCGGTCGCCCGATCAATCGCGTCGGCCATATGCCGCAGGTAGTCCTCGGCGCGGTCCGGATGCTTCATAGGGGCTGCGCTTGTCGCAGCACGTCATTACGGAATTTCGGCGGCAATCCATTCGGAGTTAAAACCGACACGGGAACGCCAAGCAGTTCCTCGGCATCGATTTTCAAACCGGCAATGGTAAGCAAGGTGGTGGCTCCGCCGGGTTCAACGAGCAAATCGAGATCGCTGTCATCCGTGTCGTTGCCGTTGAGAACCGACCCAAACACCCGGAGGTGCGAAAGACCATAGCGGCTGACAAGATGCCGTAATTCGTTGCGGTGGGCTGACAGAGCTTGCGAGGGTTTCATGGGCGGCTTCGGCGGCGGGGAGTGCATCCCTCCCTTTGGAAATGCACGTGCATCTCGCCCAAACGGAGGTAAAACCTATGGCCAAAATGCAATCCATCGCGGCACTGATTCTGGCGTCCGCTGCGATGTCCTGGGGACAACAGACGCTCGTTTTAAATAATGGTACCCAAATCCAGGGTAGATACGACGGGGGAAACGCAGATCATATAGCTTTCATCGACCAGGAGGGCAACGCGCACCGATTCAATATCGCGGAGGTCCAGAACCTCACGTTCAATCACGGACAACCTGCCGCGCCACCTCCTCCACCTCCTCCACCGCCTGCGGCGTACAATAACTACCCGCCTCCACCGCCTCCACCTCAAGGCGCGCAGAGCTTCGCGGATCGCACCTATCAGGACGCCGACGTTCCGCCTCCCAATGGATGGAACCGCACCGGAACTCTTCCTCCTGGAACCGAGGTGGTGGTGAGCACCATCGATCGCATTGATGTTCGCCATGCCGATCCCCGGCAGCACTTTCTTGCAACGGTAGCTAACGACATTCGAGATTCGAGCGGCAACGTCGTCATCCCGAGAGGCTCAAATGCCCATTTGGTCGCGCAGGAGGTTGGCCACGGTGAAATTGCGCTCGATCTGCGCTCCGTTTACGTCAACGGTCAACGCTACGTCCTCAACAGCGAAGACATGACCGGCGCCCATCCTCGCGAAGGACTCGGAGCCAATGGACGAACGGGCAAGTTTGTGGGAGGCTCGGCGTTGCTGGGAGGAATCCTGGGCGCAGTCGCCGGCGGCGGAAAAGGCGCTGCCATCGGAGCCCTCGCGGGCGGAGCCGCAGGCGCCACCGCTGAAGTCCTGACACGCGGCGCCGCTCTCAAGGTGCCGCCGGAAACGACACTCCGCTTCCGCCTGGATCAACCGGTCTACCTGTATCGGTGACTCAGATACCTTCGCCCTGGAGCAACTGCTCCTCGTGTCCCGTCAGAACGCTTCGCCGCTCAAGCATCGTAATCGTTTCATGAGTGGCGAGGCGGCGCGCGTCAATACAGTCTGTCGGCGGCTCGCCAGGAACGATGACAATCAGGCCGGCCGCCTTCATCAGTTCGAATCCGCCGGCGTCGGCGATCGATGTCACCGTTACAAAAGCCCCCCGATCGAACAGTTCACGTTCCAGCAACAGAGCGGCTTCCGAATCGTCGACTGCTACGACCGCTGGGCGATGCCCGAAGCGCGTCGCCCGCTCGCCGCTGGTGACCTGTCCCCGGGCTTCTTCCTTGCCCTCCAGATCGATGATCATCCCCGCGCCGAGCGTTTCGTTTGAGAGCGGATCGATAATGATGAAGGCGCCTGTCGTGCGATTTTTGCCGTACGGGTCGAAAAATAAGGGCCGGTGCGTTTCTACCGAGATCTCACCGATCTCATTCAGCTCCAGACGCTGAGCTTCGATGCGCTCCAGCGTGTTCACGTCGAGGCGGTGGTAAATGCCGCGGATCACGCCGCGGACCTGGTGCGAAGTGTGTTTGATGAAGTAGTTCCGCCCGGGCTCTAGAGGCCTCGAATTCATCCAGACCACGCTCGAGCGAAAGCGCCTGGCGACATGCGGCGCATCGAGAGCTGGCACAATCATGTCGCCCCGGCTGATATCGATCTCGTCCTCGAGGCACAGAGTCACCGACTGGGGGGCGGATGCCGAAGCCAGATCGCCGTCGAACGTGACGATCCGCGAAATGCGCGAGTGGCGCCGCGCCGGCAATGCCAGCACCAGTTCGCCCTTGCGAAATACGCCCGAAGCCAGCTGCCCCGCATAACCCCGAAAATCCAGATTCGGCCTCAGCACATACTGCACGGGGAAACGCGCGGGTAATTCCTCCCGGCCGCTGTCGGCCGGCACTTCTTCGAGGTATTCGAGCAGTGCCGGGCCGTCGTACCAGGGACTGCGCGAACTCTTCTCGACTACGTTGTCGCCGTCCCGCGCGCTGATTGGGATGAAGAGGGGAGCAGGGGCGCCAATCCGCTCCATGAAGCCCGTGAATTCGATGCGGATCTTGTCGTAGACCTCTTCGTCGAAATCGACGAGGTCCATCTTGTTAATCGCGACAACGAAATGTTTGATGCCGAGAAGGTTCGCGATGAACGCGTGGCGGCGCGACTGCGGCAGCACGCCGTTGCGCGCGTCGATCAGGATAATTGCAAGATCGGACGTCGACGCTCCCGTTGCCATATTGCGCGTGTACTGCTCGTGCCCGGGCGTATCGGCGATGATGAATTTCCGTTTCGGCGTCGAAAAGTAACGATACGCAACGTCGATCGTGATGCCCTGTTCGCGCTCGGCGCGCAGACCGTCGGTCAGAAGGGCAAGATCGATATGGCCGCCACTGCCGTTTGTCGAAGCTTTGGCAACACTGGCAAGCTGGTCCTCGTAAACGCCCTTGGAATCGTACAGCAGCCGTCCGATCAGTGTGCTCTTGCCGTCATCGACACTGCCCGCCGTGGAAAAACGAAGGAGACTCAAGCTAGAAGTACCCCTCGCGTTTCTTGAGCTCCATCGAGCCTTCCTGATCGTGGTCGATGACGCGGTTCTCGCGTTCGGAACGCCGTACCAGTTTCATTTCTTCAATGATCTTCTCGATGGTGTCCGCCTCGGAAGGGATTGCGCCTGTGCAGGGACTGCAACCGAGCGACCGCATGCGGCACATCACCATCCGCGGTTTCTCGTTCTTGCTGAGCATGAATTCCTGCTCGACCGGGATCAGGGCTCCGCCGCGTACCACCATCGGGCGCATTTTGGCGTAATAGAGCGGAACGATTGGAATGTTTTCCCGCTCGATGTACTGCCAGACGTCCAGTTCTGTCCAGTTGGAAAGCGGGAAGACCCGGATGTGCTGACCTTTATCGACCCGCGAATTGTATACGTTCCAGAGCTCCGGCCGCTGATTCTTCGGGTCCCACTGGCCGAACTCGTCCCGGAATGAGTACACTCGCTCCTTCGCGCGGGATTTCTCTTCGTCCCGGCGGGCGCCTCCGAATGCGGCATCATATCCGCCGGCAGCCAGGCCATCGAGAAGAGCCCTGGTCTTCAGCAGCCCGCAGCACTTTTGCGTGCCGAGAGCGAGCGGGTTGGCCCCGTCCGCAATCGCCTGCGTGTTCGTATGCACAATCAGCTTCGCGCCGATCGACTTGATGAACTCATCCCGGAACTCAATCATTTCACGGAACTTATAGGTCGTATCGATATGCAGCAGGGGGAACGGAATTTTGCCTGGAAAGAAAGCTTTTTGCGCCAGGCGCACCATACAAGAGGAGTCCTTTCCGATCGAATACAACATGACCGGATTTGAGAACTCGGCAGCAACTTCGCGGATGATTTGAATGCTTTCCGCTTCCAGAAGGTCCAGGTGATCCACGGGTATCTACCCATAGGATACAGGATCATCCCTATCGGGATTCAGGAGAAGCGTTTTCAAAAGCGATATCCGGAGTAGAAGAGGCGGATTCCCGTCACAAAGAGATTGGGGTAAATGCGGTCGAAAAGCTGCCAGGCGACTACCAGCCCGATGATCGAAAAGACGCCCATCTTCACCCGAAATTCCTGCAGCCGCAGTGCGCCGGACTCGGTGGTGAACAGGCCGAGAACGCCGTAGCCGTCGAGAGGCGGAAACGGGATCAGATTGAAAAAACCAAGCAGGATATTCAGGGAAAAGAAGATGCTGAGTATGGTCGCGACGCCGTCGGCGATCCCACCTTCAGTCGCCGTGCCGACTATCTGGGTGAACGACGGTGATGCCGGAACAAACGAACCCATCGCCATCCCGATTCGCATCAGAAGGCCGGCGATAATCGCCAGGCTGAAGTTGGCCGCCGGCCCCGCCAGCGACATCCACGCCGCGCGTTTCGGGTGTTTCTGCGACCATAGCGGATCGTAGGGGGCGCTCGCCCAGCCGATGATTCCGGTTTGGGTCGCAATTCCAATGAGCGGCATTAGCACCATGCCGAAGGGCTCGCGCTTGATGTGAGGCAGAGGATTCAGTGAAACCTGGCCTCCTTCGAGCGCCGTTGTGTCGCCGCCCCACTTCGCCACCAGCGCGTGCGAGGCTTCGTGACAGGTAGTGGACAAGAGGAAGACGACGTACTCGAGGAATCCGAGCGCCAGCAGGTCGGAATTCATGGGAAACGCCTCAGTATAGCGGAACAGTTCGTACGATAAGCTTCTCCTTGGAGGATCATTCCATGCGCTTGAAGATAGTGATTCCGATGATCGTAGCGCTCGCGGCCCTGGGGGGATGCAGCAAGGCATCGGCGCCGGCGCCGGCGACCCAACAGCAGGCTACCGTTACTTTGAAAGACGGCTCCACATTCTCGGGATCCGTAACCGGCAACTCCACCGACTCGATTTCGTTGCAGGCTGCCACGGGAGAGGCTCGCACATACCCGATGAGCCAGGTCGCTTCGGTGCAATACGGGCCGGCTCCAGCGCCCCCAAACCAGGCCGCTGCCACACCGCCGCCCTCCAATCCGGCTCCTTCCAATCCGGCACCGCAGGCGGCCTCGCCCACGCAAGCCCCCGTGTCGGAACCTTTGCCGGCGCCTCCCGTTCAGACTGCGCCTCCCGTTCAGGCCGCCGCGCCACCTTCAGAGCCTGCTCCGGCCTCAGCTCCGCCTCCGCCTCCGGCGCCGGTAATCGTCGTTCGAACCATTCCGGCGGGCACGACGATCTCGGTTCGCAATAACGACGTGATCGATTCCGCAACAGCGCAGGTCGGGCAGGCGTTTTCAGGCGTCGTATGCGACCGAGGTCATCGACGATAGAGGCCATATCGTAATTCCCAGAGGGTCGGACGCCACTCTCATCGTGAGGTCTGCCTCGGGGCACGGCAAATTACAGGGTCAATCGGATCTCGCCGTCGACCTGGGGGCTGTGAGAGTCGCCGGACATCGCTACAGGCTGGACACGAGCGACGTTGCGGAACAAGGCAAACAAGGTGTCGGCACCAACAAGCGCACAGCCAAGTTTACCGGGGGCGGAGCCGTTTTCGGCACGATCATCGGGGCCATTGCGGGTGGGGGCAAAGGCGCCGCAATTGGAGCAGCAGCAGGCGCCGGCGCCGGTCTTGCGACTCAGGCCGCCACGCGCGGCAAGGCGGTGAAAATCCCCGCCGAAACGGTGATGAGTTTCCGCCTGGAAGCGCCTGTTTCCATTAAAGAAATCAAGTAGTGGAGACGCGGTGAGGTCCAGTGTGCGCCGCTGGCGCAGCGGCTTTAAACGTCATCTCGAAAAGGGGACCCGAAGACCCGATTAGTGCCCTTCGCTGACATAATTCCGGTTCCATTCCGGAATCGTCACCGTTACGTCGCCCTTCACCACCGCCTGGCACCCAAGCCGCGAATGCAGCTCATAACCGGCGGCCTGTTCCACGCGGTCGAGTTCGTCGTCATCCATCTCGGAGAGGTTGTCATCACCCTCCTTCACCACCACGTGGCAGGTGGTGCAGGCGCAGCTACCGCCGCAGGCATGTTCGAGATGCAAACCGAAATTCATGGCAACATCAAGCAGCGATTCCGGCTTTCCGTGTCCTTTATATGGCAGCTTGTCTTTTTCAAATTCGAACGTCTCACCCGCTGGAAGGAACGTAACTTTCGGCACTGGCCCAATTATATCGGCCCTTAAAAATAGCCTGAGATTTTGCTGCCGTATCTCCCACTGAAGCTGCTGAGACAGGCCAATTCGATTCGCAATACTTTTCCTGATTGCCGCCGCCGCGTGGCCTCAGGAAACGCCCGCCCCGGAAAAAGACGCGGCGTATGACACTCTTGCAAAGGCTTTCGCTTCCCTGCGCTCGAAGGATTACGACGATGCGATCTCGCTTTTCGAGAAAGCCGCCGCACTCTCGCCCGGCCGTGCCGACATCCGCAAGAATCTCGCCTATACCCTCCTGAAAACCGGCGATTCCGAGGCCGCCCGCGAGCAGTTCGGCGAAGCCATGCGGCTCGAGCCCGCCGACTTGCATCTCGCCCTCGAATACGCTTTTCTCTGTTACGAAGCCCGCGACGACGCGCCCGCGCGCAAAGCCGAAGCCCGCCGCATTTTCGCCCGTATCAAAGATTCCACCGACCCGGTAACCCGAGCCACCGCCACTCAGGCCTTCGGGAACATCGACGCGCCGCTCGCCGCCGGCATCGCGCGCTGGCAGCAGGTTCTCGCAACCTCGACGCCCAACTTCAGCGCATACTACGAACTCGCCCAACTCGCCGAACAGCGCGACGAACTCGACCTCGCCGCCGCCAACTACAAGGCGGCCTTCCAGCTTCTGCCGGAACGTAAATCGGTTCTGATCGAACTGGCGCGCGTCGAGAAAGCCCGAGGAAATCAGGAAGGCCATCAGGAAGAAATGATGGCCGCGCTCCTCGCAGCTTCCCGCGGCGGCGAAACCCGCGCCGCCGAACTGGCGCGCGAGCAGCTCCCGGACCGCTATCCCTACGTCTATGAGTTCCGCAAGGCGCTCGAACTCGACCCTAAAAATGCCGCATTACACCGGGAACTGGCGTATCTGCTTCTGAAAATGTCGGAGAACGACCCCACTCTGCACGCCGATGCGATCGCCGAATTCAAGATTATCGCGGCCGCGGCTCCGAACGACTATGTCGCTCTGGCGCAACTCGGCCTGCTGCTGCTCGCCGACGGCCAAACGGACCTCGCGACACCGATCCTCCACAACGTGATCGACCACGCCAACGCAAGCACCGCGAATCGCGCCCGCATGGCGCTGAAGCTGCCCCTGGTGCTCGAAGACCGGCAGGCGGAAGCTCCGCCGCCGCTAGACCCTCGCGTATTAGGCGAACGCAGCTACGATGCCGGTTTTCTGAAGGATGCAAAACGCTACTTCCTGATCGCGCACGAGCAGAATCCGATAGATACCGCGGTCGATTTGAAGCTCGGCTGGACGAATAACATGCTGCATGACGATCTGTCCGCGCTCCGCTGGTTCGATCTCGCCCGCCAAAGCTCCGACCCCGCGATTTCCGCAGACGCCCGCCGCGCCTGGAACAACCTGCACCCCGGTCTTGAACGCTTTCGCACCACGCTCTGGGTCTATCCGCTTTTCTCTTCCCGGTGGAAGGATGTGTTTGGCTACGGCCAGCTCAAGACGGAGATCAAGATCAAGAAGCTCCCCTTTCGCCCCTACGCGACCGTGCGTTTCGTTGGCGACGAACGGCGCACCACGGGAGGCGTTTCACCGGAGAACCTCTCCGAAAGCGCTTTCATCATCGGCGCGGGCGTGTCGACAATCTCGTGGCACGGCGGGATGGGCTGGTTTGAGGTAGGAAGTTCGATCGGCTATCTGACGGGGATTCCTTCGAAGGATATACGAGGCGGCGTTTCCTACTCACGAACATACGGAACATCGATCGCCGCCGAACACAGCGGTTGGTTTCTCGAAACCCTCGGGGACAGCGTTTTCATCAGCCGCTTCGACGACGATCTGATTAATTACTCGCAGAACCGCGTCGGGTACAGCTCATCTTTTTTGAAAGGTTTGGGGGGCGGTTTCAAGGTACAGCCGTTCTGGAGCACTAATCTGACCTTCGACGTGAAGCGCCAATACTGGGCGAATTTTTTCGAAACTGGTCCGGGATTCCGGTTCCATCCGCCGAACACGCCGCCTTCGCTGGCGATCACGGTCGGCATCGTTCATGGAGTTTACCTGATCAACGAAGGCAATCCGCACGGGCCGAACTTCAACGATTTCCGCGCAGGGGTCTGGTATGCATTTACGAAATAGCACGCTCTATCTGGCCGCCGCTCTAACCGTCGCGCCTTACTGCTCAGGCGGAACCTTTGCCGTGCTGGGACCGGCCGCTGGATCCTGGCCCGCAATTCTTTCGTCCGTGGGGCACATCCCCGCGCCCGCCGCGTCGGCTGAAATCTTCGTAGCGCCACCCGGCACGCCCGCGTCGGCCGACTGGAGGAGCAAAGTGGAGAAGGGCGCAGCGCTGATTCTACAAGGCACTTCGCCGCTCGCCGCCAGCTTCGGCTTCAAAGCGGGTGCGGATACCGTCTCCGTGGTGCACCTTGTCGATATCCATAACGCGGCTCTGCCGGTCATCTGGCAGCGCGCGATCGAACTCCCTCGCTATACAGCGCCCGAAAGCGCGCGCGTGTTCGCGAAAGACCGCTGGACATCAGCGCCGCTGGTCGCGGGTCAGCGCCTCG
This sequence comes from Terriglobia bacterium, assembly GCA_963845785.1. GTDB lineage: Bacteria > Acidobacteriota > Terriglobia > Bryobacterales > Bryobacteraceae > BOG-234. Next base: position 934,727 of record CAWJTK010000001.1, read on the forward strand.
GGCAGGGTGCAGTGTTGTGGGTAGCGGCCGATCCCGGCCAAAACGGCTATGAGAGATTTCCTTATCTGATGCAGGCGCTTTCAGACCTCGGTTTCCAGCCCGCCTTTCGCAATTCGCACCTCTGGGCCTTCTTCGACTACTCCTACCGAACCCGCGCCGATCCCGATTACCTCGCCGCACGCTGGCGGAAGGCCGGTATCGGCGCGCTGCACGTCGCATCCTGGCACTTTTACGATTCCGATCCCGAGCGGGACGCGTATCTGAAAGCGCTTATCGAGGCCTGCCATCGCCACGGCGTTCTCGTCTATGCGTGGGTCGAGTTGCCGCACGTCAGCGAAAAGTTCTGGAACGACCACCCGGCATGGCGCGAGAAGACCGCTGTCCTCCAGGACGCGCAACTCGACTGGCGGAAGCTGATGAATTTGCAGAATCGCGACTGTGTCGAAGCGATCCGCGTCGGCCTCAAGCAGATGGTCGAGCGCTTCGACTGGGATGGCGTCAACCTGGCGGAACTCTATTTCGAATCGCTCGAAGGCGCATCGAATCCTTCGCGGTTCACGCCGATGAACGATGACGTCCGCGCCGAATTCCGCACTCAAGCCGGCTGGGATCCCATCGAACTCTGGAGCAAACGCACCGATGCCGCGTCACTTCGCAAGTTTCTCGATTTCCGCGCCGGCCTTGCTCAGCGGATGCAGGAAGACTGGCTCGCGACGGTCGAGTCCTTCCGTCAGTTTCGCCCGGGTCTCGACGTCGTCCTGACCCATGTCGACGACCGCTTCGACGCTGGAATGAAGGACGCCATCGGCGCCGATGCGGGCCGCGTGCTGCCGCTGCTGGGCCAGCACTCATTCTCATTCCTGATTGAAGACCCGGCCACAGTGTGGAACCTCGGCCCGCAGCGCTATCCCGAGATCGCAAAGCGCTACCGGCCCCTGACGCCGCATGCGGACAAACTCGCGATCGATATCAACATCGTCGATCGCTACCAGGACGTGTATCCCACCAAGCAGCAGACCGGTACAGAGCTTTTCGAGCTGGTGCATCTCGCTTCGACTGCCTTTCCGCGGGTGGCGCTGTACTTCGAGAACAGCATTCTGAAACCGGATCTCGCGCTTCTGGCTGCTTCGTCAGCCGTGGTGACTGAATATGCAAGAGACCGCAAACGGACCACGTTCGCGTCACCCCAGGACGTCGAGTTCAACTGGCCGGCGACCGAGGGGGCGGTGGTCGATGGAAAGCCGTGGCCGGCGCAGTCGGCGACCGCGCTCCACCTCCCCGCCGGATCGCACGTGGTCGAAGCGACGGCAAAGCGCGACGGAATGTCGTTGATCGACCTGAACGCGAACCTGCGCTCTGCCGCCGAATCCGGAAAGCGGATTACCTTCGAGTATTCGAGCGACAGCCGCGCAATCGCCCGCTTCAACCGCAAGCCGGCCCGTATTGAAGTCGATGGCGCGCCGTTGACAATCGCCTGCGATGATTCGGCGGACTGCGCCATTCTTCTTCCGCGCGGAACGCACCAGGTTATCGCATCCGCTCAGTAGGGAGTCCCCATGGCCCTGCGGGCCGCCAAAGCGAATGAAGACGCAATGCAACCGGTGTGGGGCCAGCGCTTCGGCGCTGCAGCCGAGCTTCCGCTCGGCGCGGAACTTTACGCCAACGCCGGTAACACCAGCGATCTTGTCGCCAGTGCTTATACGAACGGCGTCTTCAACGGAGCAGTTCCACCGCCTCGGCGCAACGGGAGAGCGTGTCGGTTACGGAGCTCATCGCCATGCCGCTGCGATAAATCAACGCAACCTGCCCGTCGGTCCAGACGAAGGGGCAGCGATCCGCGCCTCCGGAAGCGCGCACGGCCAGCAGCACGTCCTGTGGCCTTCGGCCCGCAGAGGCAATGACGAAATTCAGGCGGTCCAGGCTCCGCGCCAGCGTCACCGGAACGCGCTCCTTTTCGAGCCGGACTTGAGAGACCAGCGAGGTCGGTTGCGGCTGAGAGGGCAGTGCGGCCGGAACGTGCGCAACGGAAGGGGAAAGGCGTTGAAAGACCACTAAAGCGGTCAGGAGAACGGCGACGGCGAACGCGGCAATGCGGTCGCGCGTCTGAGACTTTTCGATCGCGCTTGCCTGGCTCAGCGCCGTTGCCAGTTCGTTCCTGGCCGCAGAAAGGCGGCCCGCCGCCTCGATCGCCTCGGCCCTTCGTTCTGCCTGCTGCCGCGCCAGTTCGAGCTTTGCCTGCTCGGCTTCCTCCCCGATCTTCGCTTTTTCCGAAGCCGCTTTTTCCGAAGGCGCTTTGGCGGCCGCGTCCGGCGCCGGCCTGGCCGGCGCGGACTTCGGTGTCACCTCAGGTATCGCCCGACTCCGGCTCTTCCCGGCGCGCGGGGTTTTCGGGATAATCTCGTTTTGCGGGGCCGGGACCGCGGCAATGCGCGAGCGTTCAATCTGCGATCCGGGTACGGCGGGTTTAATCCCGGAGCGTTTTGCGGCTTCAGTGTCTGGCATTGATAAAAACCGATTGAAAGTACTTATCGAACGCCAGCGAGGATTTCTAGAGCATTATTTTCGGATGCAGATGGATTTTCCTAACGCAGGTTGCCGATATCGTCCGCGCAACGGTCGATTGTCGCCGAGAGAGAGGCCGGTTTCGATGACCCGCCTCCGAAAACCACGGACGGCCGGCCCTCGTTCCACGACAACATGCAACCGTGCCCTTGTTTCGAGGCCTCGCGGAGTATTTCCTCCGGAGCGCGGCCGGGGAATCTCGCCAGCGCGGTGTCCAGCCGGTTCAGGGAATTTGAAAACGCTGCGGTCGGCTCAGGCGACGGATCTTCAGCCGGCTGAACGGCTTGATCCACAACAGACGGAGCCTGCGAGGGAATAAAACTGACCGGCGTAGCGGTCAATGCGACCGCCGCCTGGGCAGGAGCCTTTCGCTCTCCCTGGCGGGCCGGAACCGGCCAGTAAATGGCGCTCAAGCACACCAGCGCGACCGCCGCGGTCACGCCCACCGCCGCGCGTTTGACTTTTCGCCGGCGCTGACCGGTCTCCTGCGCGAGCGCGGCCCGGCTTGCCACTGCCATGAGCTCCCGCTCCATCTTTGCAAGCTTCTCTGCGGCCTTCGCGGCTTCGGTCCTCCGCTCCACTTTCTGCCGCGCCAATTCCCGCTCCGCCTTCATGTATTGCGTACTGAGGGTCGCGATCTCAGCGGCGCGGCGGGCGCTAACCTCTCCGGCCTCTTTCGAGAAACCGTGATACTGCTTGCCGATCTTTTCCGCTTCCGATTTCGCCGAAGCGAGCTCCGCCTGCAGCGCGGCCGCGGAAGAGATCGCTCGCTCCGCCGCCGCCTCCTGTTCGAGGAGCCGCTGCCGCAGCGTTTCCACCTCTACGCGATCTACCGGGCTTGTCCTCCCCGGCGCGTTCCCACCATCCGGAACGAGCATTTCCTCGCTTCCGGCGGACTCGCTGCTCTGAAAATCCCTGAAGGCGGCCATTTGCTGTATCTCTGCGGGCCTTTCCCGCACACTCACCATATCGGAAGAAAACCGGAAAATTCGAGATCAAGGGGAAATATAACCCGCGAGGCGGCGGGATTCTACTTTTCGGGCTGGTCGTATCCGCCAACCCGCCGCACCCAGATATTCCGGTAACGCACGGCGGCGCCATGATCCTGCAATATGATCGGGCCTTCAGGCGGCCCGGGCACATATCGCGCAACGTTGCGAAAAACCGTGGGACCCATGGCTTCCTTGTGGTTGTGCAGCAGCACGCCGTTCAGAAACACGGTCATGTATGCGGATTTCGTCCTGCGGCCGGAGATGAACTCCGGCGCATCGAAAACGATATCGTACGTCTGCCACACGCCCGGTTTGCGTACCGCATTCACCAGCGGCGGCCATTGCCCGTAGATGGCGCCCGCCTGGCCGTCGGCATACGTCGGGTTTCGGAAAGAATCGAGCACCTGAATCTCGAAGAGACCCATCAGGAAGATGCCGCTGTTGCCGCGATTCTGACTGGCGCCGGTCACACCGGGCGGCTCCATCCATTCGACATGCAATTGCGCGTTACCGAAACGCTCTTTGGTTGCGATGGGTCCGCTCCCGGGAACGACCTCGAAATAGCTCGCAGTCGCAGTCCACGGCGCGGGTTTCTGAATGATCTCGTAGGAAGCGGTTCCCAGCTTCGCCGCGGTCCATTTGGCCAAACCGGTCCCGTCGAACAAAACAACGGCGTCGGAGGGCGGCTGTCCTGGGACCGGGCTCGGAGTTACAACTCTCGGATGCGGGCGTAAGGGATCGTGGACGTGAAAGGGAAGCCCGGGCAGAAGGGGCGTATCGGTGAAGCCCGAATCGGTGTCGGCGGAAGACGTGGTTTTCTGGGCCACGACGGCAACGCTCAAAATCAGGCACAGCAAAATCAGGCAGAGAAAAAACGCCGCGATCTTTCGATTGCCGCGCCCGCCCGAATCAGACCTGGTTGTTTGTGCCATTGCGCCCGGCGAATTTCGCGCCGAGCGCTCCGCCAGCCGCGCAAGTGCCCACCACGAGCCCGAATATTAACACCAGGGCCACCACCACCGCTACTGCCAATGCGGGAGGGTCGTTCATAACCTGGGTTATTTGCGGATCCTGCCGGATCACCTCTTTGGAAAAGTCTTTCCCCATCGCCAGAATGGTCAGCGCCATGATGATCAGCAGGCTGACGAATGTCAGCACTCCGGTAATCGAGCCAAGCTGCGCGCCGGCGCGCACACTGAGGGCGAAGCCGGTCAGGCGGCGATAGAGCAGAACCGCGCACCAGCCCGCGGCAAGCCCCCACACAGGGACGAGAAGCTGCACGCCTGGAATCATCGCCACCAGCATCACTCCGAGCGACACCAGAATCGCAGCGCGCAAAGCGAGCGGGTTACTGAAACTGACTGGCAGCGGTACGGGACGCCCGGAGGCCCCGGACGTCTTCTGATTGAACGTCTGCTGATTGAACTGGGGCGCCGAAGCCAGTACTTGCGCGGCTGTGTCGCTCGCATCGGGAACCTCAGGCTCGAAGACGGGCCGTCCGCACATGTGGCAGAATCGGGCGTTCTCTACGAGGGGCGCACCGCAAGTACAGTATTCGGGTGTGAGGCGTTCAGACATATCACGACGCAACAGGCGCACTTTCAGTTTGACGCAGGCTCACCGACGGAGGCAACTCCGATGTGAGTTCCATCATGTTTCTCCTCGATCGATACGATGCGCTTGTATCCGCCGTCACGAAGTTCCATATGGAACGCGCCGTCGCGCTCGTGGGTGATCGTCCAGTTCGGCAGCTGGTCCTTGTACCATGCCTCAACCCTGGAAGCCGGATCGTCCGTGATGCTTTCCGAGGCCGACACCGAGACGCCCTTATCCGGCCCGTCATTCGAGTTCCATTCGACCACCGCGCCCCCGCCCGAGTCTTTTTTGGGTCGGGCGCCGGGGTAGAGAGGCACGCCTGGTACGGACACCGCCGCCGTGTCACGCGCCCGGACATTCAGATGACCCGCCGGCGTATCGACCGAAACGTCGGCGCCCCCGTCTCTGTCGGTCGTGTGGACGCTTACGTTATGGACGACGGTGCGGGCAATATACAGACCGCCGGCAATCGCGACACAAACGATCACGAGGAACGTTAAAAGCAGGGCCGAACCAATACCGCCATGGCGGGGATTTCGCATGGGATCTCCTCTATGAAAGTCTATACGCACGTGAAGGCAAGCCAGTTCACGGTTCGGCGGGGCACAGGTTACTTTGGTTATTCATGGAAAACATAACGGTGCTGGTGCTGGCGGATCCGGCCGCCCCCGCCCTCGCAAAACTGGATGCAATCGGGCCAGGCGTTACGCTCCGCATCGGAAAGACCGCGGAGGCTCTGGGCGATGCGGTTGCGCAGGCCCGCGTTCTGTTCAACTGGTCCGGCGCGAAGCCCGAAATGCGGCGGATTATGGAACTGGCGCCGCGCCTCGAATGGATCCATACCATCTATGCGGGTTTGGAGCGCTCCATGTTTCCGGAGCTCCTGGCCAGTCCGATTCCGGTAACGAACGGGTCCGGCGTTTTCAGCCAGTCGCTGGGCGAGTTCGTGATTTTGGGAATCCTCTATTTCGCCAAGGATGTTCCCCGCATGAACAAGGGAAAAGCGGAGCGCCGTTGGGAGGTTTTCGATAAGACCGAGATCCGCAAGAAGACTCTGGGTATCGTGGCGCACGGGGACATCGGCCGCGCGGTGGCTGTGAGGGCGAAGGCGCTCGGTATGCGGGTGCTGGCCCAGCGCCGCAACCCCGCTCCGCGCGCGGGCGACGAGCACGTGGATCGCGTTTACGGCGTTGCGGATCTGCATGCGATGCTGCCGGAATGCGATTACATCGCCGTTACCGCGCCGCTTACGGCGGAAACGAAAGGAATGATCGGAAAGCGCGAGTTCGATCTCATGAAGCGCGAGGCCGTTATTTTGAACGTCGGCCGGGGCGCGGTGATCGATGAGGCCGCGATGATTGATTCGCTGCAGACCGGGCGTATTCGCGGCGCAGTGCTGGATGTTTTCGATGTGGAACCGCTGCCGCCGGATAATCCCCTGTGGTCGCTCGACAACGTGTTTCTGTCCGCCCACAGTGCCGATCATGTCGAGAACTGGCTGGAAGATGCGGTGGAGTTTTTCGTAGATCAGTTCGGGAGATGGCGCAGAGGCGAGCCGCTGCGAAACGTGGTGGATAAACAAGCCGGCTATTAGTTCTCGACCGGCACCTTTTCCGCATGATCGATAACGAGAATTTCAACCGGCGCCTTCGACGGTTCCAGCTTGAGACCGACCTGTTCCTGCAGATCCGTGAATACGTGTTCGGCGTCCTTCATCGCGAATTTCTTGTCGAACCCGGTCATACCTGGCCGATCTTCGAATAGTCTCAGGGTGAAATCAAAGCCCCCCATCAGACCGGTCCGGTCCCGCACAGGGCGGTCGATGGCGCTCAAACCCGCAAGGTAATCGGCGAATGCACGCATCGATACATTCTTGAACGCGAGCCCGCCTTCGACGAATGCCGATCCCGTTCCGCTCTCATCTTGTGCGGCATGAAGCCTGGGCCCGTTCTTCGCCGTCACCAGAACATATACAGAGCGCTCCATTGTTTCCCGATGCAATCTCAATCTGAAGCGATCGGCGAGCAGAGTCTGAAGCATCAGCATCAGCCGATCCTTACTTGCCGGGCCTTCCGACCTTGCGGAAATATCAAACCGGTCGGATTGCAGCCACTCAGGTCCTGAGATCTGGTATGGTTTGACGTCCCATGCGGCCTCGATGCAATCGCTCAGGGTGACATTGGTATAAGCGATCCCACCCGGGTCAGCGGTCTGGCTTTTGGCAGCGAGCATCTTACCCGCCTTGACAGACGCCACGTCGAATGCCGGTGGCGTCGTAACCTGAGCGACCAATGCAACGGGAACGAAAAACATCAGAGGATGGCGCACGACAATCTCCTTTGGGGCGCCTCTTTGCAGACCCATTGTACGCTTTGAAGAAGCCCTTGTTGCCGGACTGGCCCTGGCAGATAGAAGGCTGGCTATTGTCGCGGGAAGGCGGCCGCGGCCTCCTGTGTAGAATCCACGGATGTCTTCGAAACTCCGGCTTCTGATCCGGCTCTGTCTTTTGAGCGGTGCAACATTGATCGCTGCGAGCGTGGGCGCCGTCTCCGCTCAGACGCCCGTCCACAAGCATCTGATGGCCGTGGTGAGCAAAGGCCTTCCGGGAGTTACCCTCTACGATGCCGATACCGACGAAGCGATCTGCAGCGCGAAGACCGGCATCAGTCCCCACGAAGCGGCGTTCTCACTCGACGGCAAGATTCTGTATCTTCCCGTCTATGGTTCTTCGAACGTCGGCCGCCGGGCACCGACGAGCACATGCTGCACTTCATCGATACTTCCGATTGCCGCATCGTGGCCTCGATGGACACCGGCGATTACAAACGCCCGCACTTTCCTTTCGTCGCGTCCAGCGGCCTCCTTTACATCACCTCGGAGCTGAAACAGTCCATTCTGATCATCGATCCGAAAGAACGCAAAATCATTGGCACGATTCCCACAGGCTCCGAGACCACCCATTTCTTCGCCATAACCAAAGACGAAAAGAACATGTTCACCAGCAATGTTATGGCGAAATCCGTCTCCGTTCTCGATGTGCCGGAGCGCAAGGTCGTGAAAGTCATCGACACCGGAACGGGCAACCAGCGCATGACCATCAGCCCGGATGACAAATGGTTCGTCACGAGCCTCGGCCAGGAGAAGAAGGTTCCTTTCTACCGCACTTCCGACTACGAGGTTGATTTCGCGGTCGATCTCGATGGCTCTCCATTTGTCGCGCGGTTCAGCCCGGATGGCAAATTCCTGTACGACATGGGCAATGCTCCGCGAGGTTCCCAGCCTTCCGGCATCCGCATCTGGAAGATCGATGTTGCCGGTCATAAGGTCGTGGCCACTTCCAGCGAATCGCTCGGCAACGGCACGGGCGGCATACAAATAAGTCCTTTCAACGGGCGCGTCTATTTCACCGCGTACTCCGGGCAGATCGGCGTTCTCGATCCCGATACCTTGAAAATCGTAAAGACGATACCCGCGGAAATGACGCCCGACGGCCTCTTCTTCGGTGTAGTCAGGTAAAGCCATCAAGTAAGCTGCGCTTCCCCGCCGAGACGCATATACTTGGTATCGATTACTTGATATTGTCGGGAGACTGACATGCAGTTCCGAGACCTCATTTTCACGGCGGCCATCGCGTTGCTGTTGACTTTGCCCTCAGGAGGAGCAACGAAGTGGGCGGTTCCCCGGACCCCGGATGGCCATCCGGATTTCCAGGGCGTCTGGGCGAACAACAGCGCAACTCCGCTGGAGCGGCCGAAGATCGTCGAAGGGCGGGCTTACCTGACCGAGCAGGAAGTGGCCGCGCTGAAGAAGAAAGCGGCCGAACTGTTCGATAACGGCGATTCCGACGCCGCCTTCTTCGACCAGACATTCGAGGCCGTGCTGGCCAATGTCAAAGGGGCGAGGACAGGTTTCAAGAGCACCGACGGGCAGACAGGCGACTACAACTCGGTCTGGACCGAATCGAGGGATTGGGACAATCGAACATCGCTGATCACCGACCCTGCGGATGGAAGGTTGCCATCGATGACTCCGCAGGCTCAGGAAAAGCAGAGCGCGCGACTGGTCACGGCAAGGAGGTTGCCTGCCGGTCCCGAAGACCGCTCATTGAGCGAGCGCTGTATTACCTACGGAACGCCCCAACTGGTGGCGGGATACCAGAGCTATCGCCAGATTGTCCAGACGCCCCGCACGGTCGCGATCATGACCGAAATGATTCACGATACTCGCGTAATCTCGCTGGATGGGTCGCCACACGTCCCGGCGAACATTCAAACATGGGACGGTGATGCGCGCGGTCATTGGGACGGCGATACGCTCGTCGTCGATTCAACTAACTTCAAGCCCGGCGCATTCCGGAACATTTCGACGGAGAAGCTGCATGTCGTGGAGCGATTCACGCGCTCAGGCCCGGAGACCCTTGAGTGGGAAGTTAGAATCGATGACCCCGGAGCATGGACAAAGCCGTGGACCGTGAAAATCCTACTGCGGCGCGCGGACAAAACCATCTTCGAGTACGCCTGTCACGAAGGGAACTATGCATTGACGGATATCCTCGCGGGGCAAGGCGCGAGGAGGCGGAACAGGCGCGAACCGGGCCGCGATAAGGCTGGTGGGGGGCCAGCCGGTAGCACCGGCGATCTTGTCGCCGGTGTCCCTCCGCCGCGTTCAGCGGACGCCGCTCAAATTACCACCCTCGGATAACTTCTCAAAAATAATCTCCACCGCCGCATCGGGGCTTGTCACAGTAGTATCAATTCGAATCTCTGCATGTTCGGGAGCCTCATAAGGTGAATCGATACCCGTAAAATGCTTCAGGTCCCCTCGCCGCGCTTTCTTGTAAAGCCCCTTGACGTCGCGCCTTTCGGCCTCCTCAAGCGGAGTGTCCACAAATACCTCAATGAACTCGTCCTCGCCCATAAGATCGCGCGCCATGCGTCGCTCGGCCCGGAATGGCGAGATGAACGACACCAGCACGATCAGCCCGGCGTCCACCATCAGCCGCGAGACCTCGGCCACGCGGCGAATATTCTCAACCCGATCGGCGTCAGTGAAACCGAGGTCTTTATTCAGTCCATGCCGGACGTTATCCCCGTCAAGCAAGTAAGTATGCTTCCCGATCGAAAGCAATCGTTTCTCGACCAGGTTGGCGATCGTCGACTTACCCGCGCCGGAAAGCCCCGTAAACCACAGCACACAGGGTTTCTGACCTTTGGGGTAAGAACGCGCCGACTTATTAACATCCAGGGCCTGCCAGTGTATGTTGTCGGCGCGGCGCAGCGCAAACTTGATCAGACCGGCCCCAACCGTGTCGTTGGTAAGCCGGTCGATAAGAATAAAGCCCCCCGTTTCGCGGTTCTCGTCATACGGATCGAACGGAATCTGGCGGTCGAGGGCTATCGTGCACACGCCGATCTCATTCAAGTCGAGCATCTTCGCCGCCAGATGCTCGAGTGTATTCACGTTGACCTTGTACTTCAGCGAAGTAATTGCGGCCCCGACGGTCTGCGACCCGATCTTCATGTAATACGGCCGTTCGGGAAGCATGGGATCCTCGTGCATCCAGATGATGGTCGTTTGAAATTGGTCGGCAACCCCCGCGGGCGAATCCGCTCTCACCAGAACATCGCCCCGGCTGATGTCGATCTCATGTTCCAGCGTCAGCGTAATCGAGAGTCCCGCGATGCCGCTCTCCAGATCTCCATCCTGGGTCACAATGCGAACCACCCGGCTTTCTTTGCCGGATGGCAAAGCCTTGATGCGATCGCCCCTGCCGATTACGCCGCTCGAAATCATGCCGCAAAAACCGCGGAAATCCTGATGCGGGCGATTCACATATTGCACCGGCATTCGGAACGGGCGATCCTGCAACTCCTGCCCGTTCTCGACCGATTCCAGGTATTCCATCAGAGTCGGGCCCCTGTACCACTCTGTGTTCGGGCTTGGCTCGGTGACGTTATCGCCCTTCAAAGCGGAGAGCGGAATAGCCACGACCTTATTCAGCCCGATCTGTTCCGCGAACGTCCGATACTCTTCCAGAATCGAATCGAAGATGTCCTGCGCAAAACCCACAGCATCCATCTTGTTAACCGCCAGAACGATTTTCCGGATGCCGAGCAGCGACACGATGTAGCTGTGCCGCCGCGTTTGCGTGAGCACGCCCTTTCTCGCGTCGATGAGAATCACGGCAAGGTCCACGGTAGACGCGGCGGTCACCATGTTGCGCGTGTACTGTTCGTGCCCGGGTGTGTCGGCCACGATGAACTTGCGCCGCTCGGTGGAGAAAAACCGGTAAGCGACATCGATCGTAATGCCTTGTTCGCGTTCGGCGGCGAGCCCGTCTACGAGCAGCGCCAGATCGAGATCGCCGCCCTGTGTCCCGACTTTTTTCGAATCGGCTTCGATGGCGGCGAGTTGATCCTCGAAGATCATCTTCGACTCATAAAGCAGACGGCCGATCAGAGTGCTCTTACCGTCGTCGACGCTCCCGCAGGTCATGAACCGCAGGATGCTCTTCTGCTCATGCGCCTTGAGATAAGCCTCGATGTCTTCCGCGATCAGGTCGGATTTATGAGCCATCAGAAGTATCCTTCCTGCTTCTTTTTCTCCATTGAGGCCGCTGCGTCATGGTCAATAACACGGCCCTGGCGCTCCGAAGTCGTGGTCAGAAGCATCTCCTGGATGATCGCCGGCAGAGTGTCGGCCTCGCTTTCGATCGCGCCGGTGAGAGGGTAACAGCCCAGCGTCCGGAAGCGCACTTTTTTCATGCAGGGCGCCTCTCCCGGTTCGAGCGGCATACGCTCGTCGTCCACCATGATCAGTGTGCCGTCGCGTTCCACCACGGGGCGCATGCCGGCGAGATACAGCGACACAATCGGAACCTTTTCCAGATAGATGTACTGCCACACATCGAGTTCGGTCCAGTTCGACATGGGAAACACGCGGAAGCTTTCGCCTTTGTTCCGGCGCGCGTTGTAAAGACGCCAGAGTTCCGGCCGCTGCCGCTTCGGGTCCCAGCGGTGCTGTGCGGAGCGGAACGAGAAAACCCGTTCCTTCGCGCGGCTCTTTTCCTCGTCGCGGCGCGCGCCGCCGAATGCCGCGTCGAAGCCGTACTTATCCAGTGCCTGCTTCAAAGCCTGGGTCTTCATGACGTCCGTGTGCACAGCCGACCCGTGCGTAAAAGGGCCTATTCCACGCGCAAGTCCATCGGGATTGATATGAACCAGAAGGTCGAGCCCGAGCGTTTTCGCGGTTTGATCGCGAAATGAGATCATTTCCCGGAATTTCCAGGTGGTATCGATATGAAGCAGCGGAAACGGGGGTTTGGCCGGATAAAAGGCCTTCATCGCCACGTGCAGCATGACCGCGCTGTCCTTCCCGATCGAATACAGCATCACCGGGTTCTCGCACTCGGCAACCACTTCACGCATGATCTGGATGCTTTCGGCCTCCAGTGCCTGGAGGTGAGTCAATGTAGCCGCGTTCATAGAGCCGGGACGAAGAAACGAATTTGCATTAACCAAAACTCCCATACAAGCCGCAGTTTTTCAACACCCGGCGGACCAGAACCGGCTATGCGCGATAATCTCGTCTACAAACACTTTTCAGACTGGAGACAAATTGTCAACCATCATCGGAGTAAGTGGCACTGAAATTCTGGATTCACGGGGAAATCCGACAGTCGAAGCCGAAGTTTTTCTGGCCGATGGCAGCAACGGCCGGGCCGCCGTGCCGAGCGGCGCTTCCACCGGCGAACATGAGGCTGTAGAACTGCGCGACGACGATAAGAAGCGTTATCTCGGCAAAGGAACCCGCAAAGCCGTCGCCAATATCCTCGGACCCATCGCCAAAGCGCTGAATGGGCCACGATGCCACCCTCCAGGCGAAGATCGACCAGATCATGATCGATCTGGACGGCACGGCGAATAAAGCCAACCTCGGCGCAAACGCAATGCTCGCTGCCTCGATGGCGGTGGCGCGCGCCGCGGCCGCCTCGCAACGCACGCCGCTTTATCGATATCTGGGGGGAGTCAACGCGTGTGTTTTGCCGGTGCCTCTGATGAACATCCTCAACGGCGGAGCGCACGCCGATAATTCCGTCGATATGCAGGAGTTCATGATCGCGCCCTACGGAGCGGATAAATTCTCCGAAGCGCTGCGCATGGGAGTTGAGGTCTTTCATACTTTGAAAGGCGTTCTGAAGAAGCGCGGCTACTCGACCGCCGTCGGCGACGAGGGCGGCTTCGCCCCTAACCTGAAATCGAACGACGAAGCGCTTGAAGTCGTTCTGGAAGCCATCACGAAGGCCGGTTACACGCCGGGCGACCAGATCGGCATCGCGCTCGATCCCGCTTCGAGCGAGTTTTATCAGGATGGCCGATATGTCTTCAAGAAGTCCGACAAGAGTCAGCGTACCAGCGAGCAGATGGTCGAATTCTACGCGAACTGGCGCCGTCAGTACCCGATTGTTTCTATCGAAGACGGGCTGGCGGAGGACGACTGGGACGGATGGAAACTTCTCACCGACGCGATCGGCTCAAACACCCAGTTGGTCGGTGACGATCTATTCGTCACCAATACCACGCGTCTCAACAAAGGCATCCAACTGGGCGTTGCGAACTCCATCCTGGTCAAGGTGAATCAGATCGGCACCCTGACGGAAACGCTGGACGCTATGCAGACCGCTTTCAAGAACGGCTACACTGCCGTGGTATCGCACCGGTCGGGCGAAACCGAAGATCCCTTCATCGCGGATCTTGCGGTCGCCACAAATGCCGGCCAGATCAAGACGGGCTCGGCCAGCCGCACGGATCGCATCGCCAAATACAACCAGTTGCTGCGGATCGAAGATCGCCTCGGAAGTGCAGCGAAATTTCCGGGCAGGAAGGCATTCCGCCAGTAACGGCGGGAAGGCCGATGTCCCGGAATAAGCCTCTGATCTCTGACCATCCTCGACGGATGGGGATTCTCGCCGGTAGCCGAAGGCAACGCCATCGCAGCCGCGCGCAAGCCCGTTTACGACATGCTGCTGCGCGATTTCCCGAGCACGCTCGTCCACACTTCGGGCCCATACGTGGGATTGCCCGAAGGCCAGATGGGCAACAGCGAGGTCGGTCACCTGAATATCGGCGCCGGCCGCGTCGTGCAGATGGATGTCACGCGCATCGACATGATGATCGCGAACGGGGATTTCTTCTCGAACCCCGTTCTGCATGCGGCGATGCGGCATGCGCGCAGCGGACATCGGCTCCACTTGATGGGACTGTGCAGCGACGGCGGCGTGCACTCGCAGCTCACGCACCTCTACGCGCTGCTGAAAATGGCCAGGCTGGAAGGCGTCGAAAACGTCTTCGTGCACTGTTTCATGGATGGGCGCGATACTTCGCCTGAAAGCGGGATCGTTTACGTCCGCGAAATCCAGCAGCAGTTGCGCGAGATTGGCGTGGGCAAGATCGCATCGGTGTCGGGCCGCTACTACGCCATGGATCGTGACAAGCGATGGGAACGCATCGATCGCGCATTCGCAGCCATGGTGGCCGGTGCAGGCGTGAAGTTCACCGACCCGGTCGAAGCGATGCAGCGGTCCTACGAAAAAGGTGTGACCGATGAATTCGTCGAACCGGTCACGATCATCGACGCGCACAACGAGCCGGTGGGATTGATTCGCGACGACGATGCCTGCATCTTTTTCAACTATCGCGCGGATCGCGGCCGCGAAATGACCGAAGCTCTCGTCAAAGCGGAGAAGAACTTGTTCATCACGACCATGACTCAGTACGACAAGACCTTCACAGTCCCATTCGTGCTGACGAAAGAGCCGCTCGATAACATCCTTGCGAACGTATTCGCGCAGCTGAGCTGGAAAAATCTGCGGGTGGCCGAGACGGAAAAATACGCTCACGTGACATATTTCTTCAACGGTGGCATGGAGAAGCCTTTCGCGGGCGAGGAGCGCGAGATGGTGTCGTCGCCCAAAGTCGCGACCTACGATTTGATGCCTGAGATGAGCGCGGACGGCGTTGCCAGCATTGTGGTGGATGCGATGGGAAAGAAAGATTTCGACGTCATTGTGATGAACTTCGCCAATGCCGATATGGTGGGCCATTCGGGCAGAATGGAGCCGACCGTTCGCGCCGTCGAAACGGTGGATGCGTGTCTCGGGCGCATCTGGCAGCGCCTCAAAGAGAAGAACGGCCGCTGGATCATCACCGCCGATCACGGCAACGCCGAGATGATGATCGATCCGGTCACCCACGGGCCGCACACTTATCACACCACCAACCCTGTGCCGTTGATTATGGTGGACGATTCGGGCGACAAACTGAGGCGGGATGGGGCGCTTCAGGACATCGCACCCACGATCCTCGGCGTATTGGGCGAGACTCAGCCGAAAGACATGACCGGGCGCGACTTGCGGATTATTTAGGCGCCCGCGATTTTCGCCAGTATCGCGGCGAGCGCCTTCCGGAACTGTTCGGGCGTGGCGACATCGAACATCTGCGGAGCGACCGGTTTCAGAAGCGGCGCAAGTTCGTCGATTCCCCGAAACAGTCGCCGGCGCATTGTGCCCTGAGGATCGAAAAACACTCCTTCGGGCGGCTGGTATCGAATGTAAAATACCGAAACGTCCGGCCCTGCAGCGACTTCGATCGGGCGCATCTCGACTCCCGGCTCGAAGAAGACATAGCTGCTCAGAACGATTACGACGCGGCGTGCGTCATTTCGGGGCCTGACGCGTCTTCGGATCTGATTGAGGAAGAACTGCGCGTTGTACTGGCGGTTCTGAAGCGACCTGACGTCGATGATCCCGGGATTGGCGGCGTCGAGTGAGCTTTCCGCTGCTGACCAGTCGAGGTCATGGACGTTCTCCTGATGGAAGGCGACGCGCCGTCGCGCAAGGTCCAGAAGGGCAATGTTGAAGGTGGCGTTGCGCCATTCCACCTCTGAGAGTACTTTCGCCGCCGGAATCAGAGCTCCGAGGTTTCGATTCTGAATCCGCGCCGATCCGGAGGATCGTTCCGCGGGCGTGAGGTTCACCAGCAGCGTGATATCAGTGGCGCGGCGGGTCTCCGCCGTCAGATGCAGGTGACCCGTTACCGAGGGCAGGTACCAGCGGCCGGAGGCGGATTCCGACGCTATGAATTCGATGGAGGGAAGACCGCTCCACATGCCAGGCAGCGGGTCGTTTTTGAGCGCGGGGACGTGAAGCTTTCGATCGATCGTGGTGTGCTCGCCGGTCGTCGTGTCGTACGCCGAGACGGACATCCGATAGTCTCCCGGCAGAGCGAAGAAGGATTGCACCGATTGCGCCTCATCGAGCGTCCACAACCGGCCGGTCTGATCGGTGAGTTGCAGGCGAACGCGAAAATCGTCTTTGACGGGCCGGGTGGCGATTTCAGCGGTCACGGCAAGACGCTGGTGACTGGAGAGCTCCGGTCCCGAAATCTGGACCGTCAGTCGCAATGGGGTTTCGGCGAAGGCGGTCAGTGCGAAGAACAACAACAGTGCGGCCCGGCCCATCTGGAGCAAAAGCATAGCATCCTCACAGGGAACGGGGGCATCATCAAAGTATGGCGAAGGCTAAGGTGGAGCTTAGAGTCGAAGGGATGACCTGCGAGGGTTGTGTACGCAGCGTTCAGAGGAAACTTTCGAAAGTTGCCGGTGTCGAGTCCGCCCACGTGGATCTGGACGCAGGAAAGGCGACCGTCGAGTATGACGATTCGCTTGCGGATCCCGCGCAGCTGGTGGGCGCCGTCGAGCAGATCGGTTATCACGCGCAAACATGAAACAGGCAGAAGAGGTCGAGCTGCCGATTGGCGGGATGACGTGCGCCGCGTGCGCCCGGACCGTCGAGATGCAGCTTGCCCATTCGCCGGGCGTGGCGAAGGCGAGCGTCAATTTCGCGACGCGGACCGCGTCGGTTTCTTATAACCCGGCAGAGACGGGCGTTGAGAAGCTGGTCGCGGCGGTCGAGGACGTCGGCTATGAGGTGCCGCAGCAGCCTCAGGAAATCGCCGAGGCCGCGGAGATGCAGGAACTTCGCAAGCACCTCGTGGTCGGGGCAGTTTTCGCGATTCCTGTATTCATTCTGGGCATGCTGGAGCGCGCTCCGGTTGTCCAGTTCGTTCTGACAATACCGGTTCTGTTTTACGCCGGGCTGGGATTCTTCGTCGACACATGGACCGCGTTGAAACACCGGTCGGCGAACATGAATACGCTGATCGCGATGGGAACCGGCGCGGCGTTCCTGTATTCCACCTGGGTGATTGCGCGCGGCGGGAAGGACGTGTATTTTGAAGCCGCCGCGGTGATCGTGGTGCTGATTCTGTTAGGCCGAATGCTGGAAGCGAAGGCGCGGGGGCGCGCATCCGATGCGATCCGAAACCTGATGAATCTGCAGCCCTCGACGGCCCGCGTGATTCGCGAGGGCGCTGAGCAGGAGATTCCGCTGGTCGACGTGAATCGGGGCGACGTGGTGGTCGTGCGCCCGGGCGAGCGCGTGGCAGTAGATGGCGTCGTGCGCGAGGGCGCGAGCGAGATCGACGAATCGATGCTGACCGGTGAGAGCCTGCCCGTTTCGAAGACGGCCGGTTCGGAGGTTTTCGGAGGCACGGTCAATGGTACCGGGGCTTTTCGATTTGAAGCGAAGAAAGTCGGCCGTGACACGGCGCTCGCGCAGATCATCGATCTGGTGAGGCGTGCGCAGGGATCGAAGGCTCCCGTCGCTCGGCTGGCTGACGTGGTCAGCGGCTATTTCACGGTCGCGGTGCTGGGGATCGCTCTCGTGACTTTCGCGCGTGTGGCTGTTCTTTGCGCCGGTCGGAGTCGCGGTGGTTAACGCGGTCGCCGTGCTGATCATAGCGTGCCCCTGTGCCATGGGCCTGGCGACGCCGTCCGCGATTATGTCCGGGACCGGGCGCGGCGCTCGAGCGCGGGATTCTGATCAAGGGTGGAGAAGCGCTTGAAGCGGCGGCCCGAATCGACACGGTGGTTCTGGACAAAACCGGCACGATTACGACGGGCAAGCCCGTTGTGAAGGCGGTCCGGACCTTCAATGGTTTCAGCGCCGAGGAGGTGACGCGCCTCGCCGCGGCTGTCGAGCGATGGAGCGAGCATCCAGTGGCGCACGCCATCGTCAACTACGCACAGGGTGGTGCCCTGGAGTCTTCGGAGAAGTTCCGCTCGATTCCCGGGAAGGGCGCGGAAGCGGTGGTCGGGAGCCGGCGGGTTTTTGTCGGGCGCAGCGGATCGAGATCGATGGCGTGCGCGCCGCGGAGTTCGAGATTGTCGACGAGATCAAGCCGGGAGCGGCGGAGGCGGTTCGCCGCTTACGGGCGATGGGCGCCGAGGTCTGGATGATCACGGGCGACAGGGCGGAAACCGCGAAGACGATCGCCCGCGAGGTCGGGATCGAAGAAACGAACGTAATGGCCGAAGTATTGCCGCAGGACAAGGAACGCGAAGTGACCCGACTGAAATCCGAAGGCAAACGGGTGGCGATGGTGGGCGACGGCATCAACGATGCGCCAGCACTGGTGAGTGCGGATGTCGGGATTGCGATCGGGACCGGGACGGACGTGGCGATCGACGCCGCGGGGATCATCCTGATGCGCGGTGACCTTGCCGGAGTTCCCGACGCTCTGGCACTCGCGCGCCAGACGCTGCGGGTGATCCGTCAGAATCTGTTCTGGGCGTTCGGGTATAACGCGATCGGGATTCCCCTCGCGGCGGGTGCGCTCTATCCGTTCACCGGCTGGCTGTTATCGCCGATGATCGCATCGGCGGCCATGGCGCTGTCGAGCGTTTCGGTGGTTACGAATAGTCTCCGGCTGCGGCATTACGGCGAGGAATGAGCCGGCCGAAGCCGAGATTGCAGACGATCTCGATCATGCTCCAGTTCAGGTTCCGCAACAGACGGCGCTTCAATCCCATATAGGGTTGGGTGCCCGCGAAAAGATCCTGCATGACGTCGCGAAATTTCGGACTCAGGCGGGTGAACTGCACCATCCGGCTCGTGACCGATCCCCACAAGAACGTTCCATGGAAGACGCGGTTGGCGAGTCGGGAACCGAATTCCAGGTCGGCCATGAAGTCGCGGCGGATCAGTTTGCGGTAGGCCGCGCCGACGGTCTCCGGTGCTTCCGAGAGGAGGGCCTGGGTGGCGAGATCGGCGGAGCGAACCGCATAGTAGAGACCTTCGCCCGTGATCGGGTCCACGAGGCCAGCCGCGTCGCCGATTGCCATCCAACCGTCGCCGGAAACGCGGTTTTGTTTCCATGCCGGAGTGTTCAGACAGGGAAGAAGGTGACTGTAGAAGCTGGCGCCGGTTCGCGACAGACCCTGCTCGTCCATGTAGCGCTCGAGCCGGGCGCGCAGAGCGGACGCGGGCTCTCCCTTACCGCAGATTCCCACAGATAGATGACCGCACCGGGGGAAGATCCAGATGTAACCTTCGAGTTCCGGTAGAAACTGGATGTCGACGCGTTCGCGGTCCCCCGGAACGTAGTAACCCAGAGCGCTCATGGCGTCGTTCGCGGTGAGCGCGGTTCCAAAGCTGCGCAGAGGATTGCGGGCGCCGGTCGCAATCAGGCAGTAATCCGCCTCCATGACGCCGTCTTTCGTGCGCAAGGACCATCCGGTGCCCGTTCGGTCGATGTTCAGAATGCGCGTCTTTTCCAGTTGTGCGCCCGCGCGTTGGGCGCGATCCAGCAGCATTCCGTTCAGGTCGAAGCGGGAGTAAATCAGCAAGGGCTGGTCGAGCGCAAGCGTGACGGGTCTGCTTTTCGGGGCGGCGAGGACGGTTTCGCGGATGGTTTTGCGCGGCGTTGCGTTGTCGGCAAGGAACGGGTATTGGGAGTACGCCTTGTATGTCAGACCCCCGCCGCAAGGCTTCTCCCATGCGAGTTTCTCGTCGAAAACGACGGTGTTGACACCGGCGGACGCGAGACGTTCGGCCGCGAACGCGCCCGAGGGACCTCCGCCCAGGATCGCGACTTTCATGGGGTCTGGCCTGGCTTCGCTTGATTGGGGTCGACCCCCGGATGGCCGGGAGGAAGCGTCGTCTGACCTTCGGTATGCTCGTGTTGCGATGCCATATTTCGGCTCTTGATTTTCCAATCGTCGCCCTGCCGCTCAAGGACATAATTCATGACGATCGCCTGGGTGGTGTCAGCCCCTTTGGGTCTGAAACTGACTGTGGCGTTGGCTTCCTTTTCCTGAAAAGAAACGGAATCGACACTGACATCCATGCTGCCGACGTCGACTTTACCGGCGATATCTTTGAGGATGCCCGCCTTCACGGCTTCGGGTGTGTCGATGTTCTTCGAGCAGGCCGCAAGCAGCAGCACGGCGAGGCAAAACGCGGCCGATTTCACTTTCCGATTATATCTGTGGGTCTTAATCGGGGTCACGCAGCCCATCCGGGTGGGAATTGGGGAACGTCAGGGACGCCCGGATCGCATTTTCGAACGCTTTCGGCGTCGGCGGACTCGGATCCGAGGAGAGGCTTGCGGTCGATTTCGGCGGTCGAAAAAACGAACTCTTCCGGAAGGGGGGCCTCGGCCTGCGACTGGGCTGCGGCTTCCTGCGGCTGCACGGCGGCTGGCTGGACGGGGGCATCAGATTGGGTTTGGGCCCGGCGCTCCGCCTGGAGGGTCTGGAGTTGCTTTAGCGATTTTTCGAGGGTTCGCTGCAGGCGCTGTTCGTAGAGGCTGAGGTTGACGAAGGTTTTGGAGTTGTCGCGGAAGACTCGCGCGGCGGTCAGGGCGGCGTGGACTTGAGGGTGGTCCGTCTCGATCCGGCCGGCTTCTTCGACATGACCGAGCGCGAACATGGAGTCTTCGATGGAACGTATCCGGTTCAGACGCCATTGGGTGTCGCAGAAGGTCTGGGCATACTGGCGCTCGACGGACGTCTCGGGCGCGAGATCCGTCATGAGCTCGGCGCAGAAGCGCATATATGCATCCATGTCTTCCCATGGCATGACGACCACGCGGCTGGTCAGCCCGTGACGCGTCGCGTTCAGGGCGGATTTCTTTTTTCCTTCTTCGGTGCGAGGGCCGGTGGGGCCGGTGGCCGGCGCGGCATAGGTAGCAGGTGACATCGCTTCTCTGTTTCTCTCCGGTTTTTAGATACCACGGCGAAATCGGGATGGTGCGCCGGTTTTGAGTCAAGCGATTGATTCCATGGAGCAAAAAGTCTGGAAAAAAGTGAAATGACTAAAGTAAGAGTCGGCCGGAGCGGGATTTTCGACGCGGCGGTCGGAATGGTGGCGAGTTGCTTACAGACAATCGACGCGATTCGTCGATTTCGAGTCCAGGGACTATTGCCCCTCTTGTTCCGGGAAGCGGGTGTTTGGCTTGAAGCAGGATGAAGACCGCCTTCGACGTCTGACCAGCAGCGCAGAGTCATCGGCGGGCAGTGGATGCGACGGCGGCTTCGGACCGCCATCACGGAAATTACTGAGGAATTCAAGGAGGCGTTTTCGCGATTCTTCTCCGAAAAGCAGCAGGGCGCCTCCCGCGACAAGCACAATCATTTCAGGCCCGCTGAGTCCTCTCAGGATCACCACGATAAGTCTAACGCTGTTTTCACTCACCACGCGCCGGAGTCTGACGTAACCGGATGATATGGCGCATTTCGAAGCCGGCGCATACCTTTTGGACGGCTCCGCTCAGGGCTTCGGCTCCGGGCTGCCTGATTTATCGCGTCTGCCTTCCGGGGTCTGCGCCTCCTGCCAGGCGCTCAGGTACTCCTCCAGGGTCGCGTCGAGTCGCCGGTAGAGAAGGGCATTAAAACTTTCCAGACCCTGGCCGGATTGTTCCTGTTGCAAGCTGCGGATGTACTCAAGGCGGTCTTCCGGGCGCACGGCAACGGGTGGATACCCGCCGCGAATGAGAACGAGGTTCATCAGAAGCCTCGCCGTGCGTCCGTTGCCATCGTTGAACGGGTGAAGATCGATAAGCCGGCGATGCGCGGTAAATGCTGTGTCCGGCGTGTTGGGCTCGGGAGCAAGCCAGTTTGCGAGATCCCCCATAAGCGCCGGAACCTCTGCCGGTGATGGAAAGCTGTGGCGTCCGGTTTCGGTGCGGACAAAACGGGGCAGGTCGGCATACTGTCCGGCAATCTCCGGCGCGGACCGCTGCATAACCAGCCTGTGAAGGTTTCGGACGTCGCTTCCCGTGAGGGGCGCTTCATGCCGTGCGAGTTCGCGCACATAGCGGATGGCGTCGTAATGATCGATCGCCTCAAGATGGTCTTTGAGCGGCTTACCGCCGACCGTAATTCCCTGTTCGATGACCAGAGTGGTTTCAACCGCGCTGAGCGTGTTGCCTTCGATGGCGTTCGATGCGTACGTGAGCTCGACGTCGTAGTAATGCTCAAGGTTGGCGAGCGCCTTCGGCGACAGGGACCGCAACTGTTCGAACCGTCGCTTTTTCGCGGCGATAGAAGTCAGAAGTTCATCCATGACGCACATCACGTAACATGACACGGCGCTTCGGCCACGCCTGAACCAGCAAGGCCCTCAGTGACGAATTCGGCGGTTCAGGAATGCGCGAACCAGACCACGAAACATAAAGAAAACCACTTAGTGAACGTTCGCCGTCCAACCGATTACTCGATACTCAAGTCTCAGTGCCGCTTGCACAACCCATCCGCCATTCCGCGTGAACTTCGCATAGAAGTGGTACCGATTTTTGTCGGGTTGCCTCAACGGCCCTCCTGGTTTTGGCAAGCGTGGACGCGGCGCAACACTAACATGAGGCGCATCAGAAGAATTCACATTGTTTTGCGCCGGTAAGTCGAGA
This sequence comes from Terriglobia bacterium, assembly GCA_963845785.1. GTDB lineage: Bacteria > Acidobacteriota > Terriglobia > Bryobacterales > Bryobacteraceae > BOG-234. The sequence goes on from CAWJTK010000001.1 coordinate 957,681, forward strand.
TGGAGAATGGTTCCGGTCAGGGATGCGTTGCTTTTCTCTCCGGCTACGCGGAAGTAGGCATCAAACAGGCGGGTCATCTCTTCCCGATGGCGCTTGTCCGGGACGGCGGCCAGCGCATCTGGTGACCAGTTGAGGAGCGGCATTTCTTCCCTTCATTTTCACCTGTTGCGGCAGCGCAGGGTTCTCAGTGGCGAATTCGGCGCCCCAGGAATGCGGGGATATCGCGGGAATCGCCACGATTTTAACCGGACCTCTTCGCACCGGTGTCCTATGCCGGGAGTTTGGCCGAGGGCTTCAAACGCTGTGAACAGTTTTTCCAGCCAACGGTCGGCGGCATCGATATTGTCCGCAGCGATGTACTCCCGGATACCGTCCAGATCGACGCCGGCATCAACGCTGAGGATATAGCTGGTCAACCGCGCGGCTTCCGGTGCTCGATGGACTTGCGCTGCAGGCGGGCGCGGGCCTCGGCAGGGTCGACCGTCTCGTCACGATCAAGAGAGGCGAGGCGGCGGCCGAGTTCCCCATTGAACTCCGCCAGTTGAGCGGCGCGGCCGGATCCGACTTTGGCGCCGACGAACTTTTCCAGCTCCGGGGTAAGCGATACGTTCATCGGAAGTCCTTCCTTGAGTCACCTGGAGGCGATAGCGAAGATTGTCAGTGTCTACCGCGCTCTAACACCTGCGGTCGAATCGGCTTTCGGGATCGCGCTTCCAGGAACACTTTGCATCCCGTCGGCCCAACCGTCTTCATCAGGCGTTTTTCTGAACCACTTCGCGCCCGATCGCGGCTCCGTCGATCATTTCGAGATCATAGCGGCTTTGAAGATTAAGCCAATACCGGGCGGAGATTCCGAAGAATCGCGCGAGACGCGTCGCCGTGATACCGCGTTTCCCGTTTACGATCAGGCTCTCCGGTTGGCGCGAACGCGCAGTGCCTGCGCGAGGCCATTGATCCAAATCCCTCGTCCTTCGGTCTTCGCGCAGAATTTCGCGAGTATGAATCGGAGAAACCTTCGTGGTACTCGGTAAAATTCGACATTGGACGGCCTTTCTCGATCCATGCGAAGCAAACGCGGTACTGATCGTCGATGCCGATGCTGAGATCGCGGTTGCTCCGGGAGCGCCCTGAAGCGGTTGACACAATGCCGCAAAATCCGTAATCTCGGGGCATGGAAGTGCATTTCACGCCCGAGCAGGAAGCCGAGCTTTCTCAGATTGCCAGTCATGCAGGGACGGACGCCGGGCATTTTGTAAAGGACGTGGCCTTGCGCGCGGTCGAGGAAAATATCCGTTTCCGCACCGCCGTCCGCGAGGGCATCGCACAAGCCGAACGGGGCGAACTGATTGAGGACGACGAAATTCGCTTTTGGCTTGAGCAACAAGAGCACCGTTGAACCATATCCGCTGGACTCCGAGCGCCCTGGAAGACCTGAAGACCGTTTCCGGCTATGTCGAGCGGGAACGTAACCTCTCGACAGCGAATCGGGTTTGCCGCATTATTTACGACGCAATTCAAACCCTCGGCCGCTTTCCGGAAACCGGCAAAGCCGGCATCGAAGCGGGGACGCGTGAGCTGGTGGTTCCGCCGCTGCCTTTCCTACATCGTGGTGTACCGGATATTACCGTTCAACGCCGTTCAAATTCTTCGCGTCTGGCATGGCGCACAGCAACGGCGGTGGTAGCGTTTCACCTGAAATTTTACCCAAGGCGCGGAAATCGGGTTCTGAGGAGCATCCCGTTACCTTGTTTTCACCACTAACTCGCTGCCGCGACATCCGCTGACCTCTGCGCTGAACTTCGTCGCTGGCGGACCGCTGGAGGGCAGGTGCAGAGCTGCCAGATTCGGCTTGTGGAAGCCGGGCGCTACCGGCTGATCGTTCACCCGGACTCGCGCATTTTCGTGAGGCTGGCCCATGTTCAAGCCGTAAAATTTGGGACGACGCCTCCCGGCGATATGACTATTCCCGCCGGGGCAGGTAGAGGCAGTGACGCACGCCGAAGGCAACCCTCGGGCCGACTTCCAAAACTGCCAACCGCTCAACGTCAAGCGGCCGATCAGTCCCGAGCGAGGGCAGAGCTTCTACCCATCAGTTAGCCGCCGAATTCGGCCATCTCGAGTTCCTGCACTCCGCCCATGGCCTCATCTTCAATCACTCTCGTGAGACGGTCAAGTTCATCACGTTTGGGATATCCGGACGATGTTCGTATGGAATCCGGAACGTCCATGTCGAACATCACTCGCGCGCTTTTCTCGGCCGACTCCTTGCCCAAAACGATCACCCGCGTTCCGAGATAAATCGCTTCGCTGATGTTATGGGTGACGAACAGGATCGTCGTGCCGGTATCGCGCCATAGCTTTCGCACCAGGCGCTGCATGTCCGTGCGGGTGGCGGGGTCGAGCGCGCTGAAGGCTTCATCCATGAGGAGGATCTTCGGCTTCATGATGAGAGCCTGCGCAATCGCGACCCTCTGTTGCATTCCGCCCGAGAGCTGATCCGGATACTTGCCCGCATCGGATTGTTGCAAACCCATCTGCTGGAGGTATCCGTAAGCTTCCTTACGCAGTTCGGCGCGGCGGCGGAAGAAGCGCGGCCTTACGCGGCCGAGCAAGCCGAACTCTTCCGTTTCAGGCCCGAACGTGATGTTGTCCAGTACTGTCTTATCCGGGAAGAGCGAGTACTTTTGCGGTACATAACCACGGTGACGGTCGGGGCGGGGGAGTTCGCGACCCTCGATCAGAATGCGCCCGCTGGTCGGTCGTTCGGCGCCCAGAATCATCCGCAGCATCGTCGACTTGCCGCATCCCGTCTGACCGCAAACGGCTACGAACTGGCCTGCGGCGATGCTGAGGTCGAGGTGCTCCAGAACTTTCTTCGGAGCATGGCCGTGGACCTGATACTCGACGCAGAGGTTTTCGAGTTGAATGAGAGGATTCATGCTGGGGTGCTGTTCCGCTCCATTGAAGACACGGTTGGCAGGGTCACCGGCGACAAGATCGCCGGTGCTCCCGATTGACGTAAAGTTCCGCGCCGGCCAGAAGGCGGCGGCGGGGCCGAAGCCCCGCCCCACGCGGATTGCGCAGTGCGTCGAATTCGCATTATCACGCCTCTCGGAACCAGGGATGCAGTTTGTGGTTGATCACGCGCATGGAAAGATCGACCAGAAACAAGAGCAGCGCCACCCACAGAACGTACGGAATGATGATGTTCATTGCCATATTCCGCCGCATCAGAGCAATGCGGAACGCAAGGCCGTCCTGCGACGCAATCATTTCACCCGCGAACAGGAACAGCATCACCGGCTTCAGATTGAGGCGAATGCTGTTGATTACGCGCGGCAGGATCTGCTTCAGCACGATGCGGTACGCGACGCCGAAATCCCGCGCACCCAGGGTAAAGCCTTTGACCAGCTGCTCGTTGGGGACGCTCTTCGTCAGGTTGAAGGTGTCGAGAATGATCGTCGGGGTCACGCCAATCACGATCAGCATGATCTTCGACAACTCGTCGATGCCGAAAGCAATAAAGAGGATCGGAAGGACCGACAATGCAATGATCTTGTCGAAGAAGAGAATGAATCGCAGGAAGAAGCTTCCGATTACGGGGAACAGCCCCATGTGCAATCCAAGAACAACAGCCGGGACCAGCAGCAGCATCGCCCACGCGAAGCGTTTTGCGCTCGCCACGGTGTCGCTCCAGAGCATGCTGTTGAAGAACCGTTTCACGATCGACGCGTTGGCGTCCTCCGAATCCGTTTGTTCGTCGGCGGGAGGCTGAAGCGCGGCTTCGGCGAAACCCTGGGCGAGTTGCGTCAGGCCTGGGGCGACTTTATCGTCCGGATTCTCGATATGACGGGTGTGCGCGGTGTTCAGATAGAGCGCGATTCCGGCGGCGAAGAGAAACCAGGAAAGTCCCCAGACCGTTACCCGGTTGGGGCGGGCGTCAATTCTAAAGACCATCAGAGCTTGCCCTCAGCGGCCATCTCCATGTAACTCGCATCGAAGCGCAGTCTGATGCGGCTCGCGTTGCCCTGGACGGCTTTGCCCGGAAAGGCGATAGCCACGTCATCGACCGATTTCGTATGTTCTCCAAGCAGCCCGTGCGAGAAGCAGAACTGCCGGACGAGGTTCATCTTCTGCTGGAAGTCGGGGGCGGTCGTAAACGTGGCGGCAGATTGCGGCGTGGCGAAGAGATGGGTCGTGCTCAGCATCTCTTTGTAGGATGCGAGCGTATCCTCCGAGCCCTGGGCAATTCCCTGGAGGACTTTGTCCGTCTCGGGGCCCGTTCCTGTCATCAGCTTCGTGGTCTCGTACCAGGCTCCAGCGAGCGCTTTGGCGAAACGCTGACCGGACCCATCCGGCCGGTTCAGGATGTCGGTCCGGACCACCATCAGATCCACGATTTCGCCCGGAATCTTCGAGGAGTCGAAGATCTTCGTCACGCCCTTAGTCTTCGCGATCTGCGACACCATCGGCTTCCAGGTCACCACTGCGTCCTGATTCGTATCGCTGATGAATGCAGTGGCGATGTCGGAATCGGAGGTGTTGACCAGCTTCACGTGTCCGATCTGGCTCTCCACGCCGCCAATCGTCATGGCGCGCTCGAAAAGATATTGGGAGACAGTCTTCTCAACCATCAGCACCTTTTTGCCGGGTAGCTGCGAGATGGTGAGATTGCGACGGACGAGCAGAGCGTCATTGCCATTGGAGTAGTCGCCCGTGATGATCGAAGTCGTATCGATGCCCGCGGCGGCGGGCATGTCGAGGGCTTCCATGTTCGTCATCGCGCAGGCGTCGATGTTCTTCGAGACGAAGGCGTCGAGCGAAGGAGCGTAATCGAACCGCTGGACGCGAATGTTGACGTTATATTTGTCGGCCCATTTTTTGAGGATGCCGGATTTGGCCATGTAGTAATACGGATTCCATCCGACATATACAGACCATCCAACGGTGAAAGAAGATTTATCGGCGGCAGGGGCGAGGCCGGCGAAAAATGCAACAAGGATCAGGAAAATTGCGGGACGCTTCAAGGCTCTATCCATTCTCCAGGAGGTTGTTACCGGAGGCGACAGGGCCGGCAGAAATAGACGGGAAATCTCATTGTAGCCCACGACCCGCTCGTGAGCTGTGTTGGTTTAAGAAGCGCAAGGGCCGCCGGACGCGGCGCCAAAAAGCGGAGGAACCCACCCGTCCAGCCGCGTTTCGGCGGCCAGGACTTGCGCGTGTCCTTAGAAGGCCAGACGAAGGGCGAACTGAATCTGCCGGGGATCCCTTGCCGAGAAGATTTTTCCGAAGGTCAGAGGCTGGTCGGCGAAAGCGTCCGGCAGATTGAAGTTCGCGCGATTGAGCAGGTTGAACGACTCGGCTTCGGCGGTCAGTGTTATGCCCTCGCGCAGGGCGAAGCCGCGTTTCAAGGCAAGGTCGACCGTAGCGGGGCCCGGTCCGCGCAGGATATTTCGTCCCGCGCTGCCCCATGTGTATTGGGGCGGGATGGCGAAGGCCGAGACATTGAACCACTCCTGCGGTGTGGGATTAGAGAGAGTTGGGTTGAACAGAACGTTCGGGCGATCGACCCCGAAGTTTCCGCCCGTGTTGCCGGTATTGCTGTTGTCGGATGAAAGCTGCGGAGTAAACGCCTGTCCCGATTGCGCCGTAACGATGCTGCTGGCTTCGAATCCCCGGATCCAGCGGGACGAACCGGGAATGCGATAGACCAGCGCGACCGTTGCGCGATTCGGGGTGTCGTAACTCGAGAGGCTCCGCTCGAGCCGATAGTTGTGGCTGTCCTGAGGGAAATTCTGATCGGCGACAGTGGGCAGAAACGCGGAAGTATCGTCGATCGATTTGGAGAAAGTGTACGCACCCAGCACCATAAGACGGCCGGAGAGCTGCCGGCTGAATGTAAGCTGCAGCGACTGGTATTGGGAGTTGCCGCCGCTCTCCGTCATAAGGATGTTGCTGAACGCGGGATACGGCGCGCGAGATGCAATCGGGCCGGGTCCGGGAAACGGCTGATTGATGTCGAGCGAGCGCGGAAGATCCGTGCCCTTCGATCCGGCGTAAGCGACGGTGAACGTGCCGACGCGCTCCACTTCGCGCTGGATGTTGAAGTTCCAGTGCTGCACGTATGCAGGGACGAAATCCGGACTGATTATACTGAGCGCCGCGGGGGGGACGATTCCGTTGGCCGTGGCGAACGGGTTCTGCAGCGTGAGCAGGGACGTTTCGGTCGGGAAGTAGACCGAAGTCGTGAAAAACGGCGGATTGTAATAGAGCGACGAGTTGACTTCGAACATCCCGGAGTCATAGTAAATGCCGTAAGCGCCCCGAATTACCGTGTGATTCAGGGGCGACCACGCGAAGCCCACGCGCGGGGCGAAGGCATCGTACCTGGGGCGCGTTCCCGAGCGTGAGGTTCCATCGGTCCCCACTGGAACTGTCTGGCCGGTCTGGAAATCGAATGTCGCCATGCGATTTGTCGGATCGGTGGCGGGCGAATCGTATTCATAGCGGAGCCCGAGGTTCAGAGTCAGGTTGCGGTTTACCTTCCAGTCATCCTGAAAATAACCGCTCCACGATTTGCTCCGAAGCGTCTGCGGGCCGGTGTATTGAGACTGGATGCCGAGAGCCGGCAGCCCCAGCAACAGGTCGCCGATGCCCGAGCCCGTCAAATCGCCCGTGAAGTTAATCTGGCCGCGGCTGTACACCTCCACGTAACCGTTGGCCTGAAGAGCGCGGAGTTCGCCTCCGATTTTCATGCTATGAGCGCCGCGGATCAGCGTGAGGGTGTCAGCGGCCTGGTAAGTGTTGCCCGTGCGATCGATCGGCAGGGCCGCCAGGTCTCCCACGCGCGAGTATCCGGTCACCGATATGCCCGGATAGCCGAAGTCGCGCGGCGTTGTCGGAAGGTAATCCACTCCCCATAACTGGTTCACGTCCGTCATGTAGTTCTGGACGAGCACCTGCCTGATCGTGCGATCGAAACCGATCAGAATTGAATTGATCGTTCGGGGCCCGATCGTCTGCTGATACTGCGCGAGCGCGTTGTGGCCCCGGTTATGCACGTAATCGCCGAAGCCCGGCAGTTCGCTCTGATTTTGTGCGTAGGGCTCGAAGATATTCTGGCGCCCGTAGCTGTAACGAAGGGTTAGCTGGGAGTTGCTGCCCAGACGCTGGTCGAGGCGGGTAGTGGCTTCGTTCTGCTGATCGGCGCCGATCGGATTGCCCAGATAATTGCCCGAAGCCCCGGGGAGGTTTGGCTCGGGGAACATCGCCAGAACGTCCCTCGAATAAGGAGAGATAAGCGAGGAAGGAATCACGCTGTTCGGAAACGGCTCACCGGAGTATGGATTAATCACTGTTGTGCCGAGACTCGAAAGATCTCCGCCGCGGACGGCGGAGGTCGGAACCGTTCCCAACTGAGTCTGACCCTGATCTTCCTGCAATCCTTCATAACTGGCAAAGAAGAAGGTCGAGTTTTTAACGATGGGACCGCCGAGGGTGGCCCCGAACTGGTTCCGGACGAATTGCGGCTTGTCGGAACCGTCGAAGAAATTGCGGGCGTCAAGATCGCGATTACGAAGGTAGTCGTACGCCGACCCGTGAAAGGCATTTCCGCCGCTTCGTGTGACGATGTTTACCTGGCCTGCCGACGCTACCCCATACTCAGCGCTGTACGAATTCGTCGCGACCTTGAATTCCTGAATCGCATCGACGGAAGGCTGGAGCGTGTAGCCGCGATCATACGAATCGTTATTATCTACGCCATCGAGCAGGAAATTGTTGTTCTCCTCGCGGCCGCCGTTGGCATGCATTGCGAAGGTGCCGCGGGAGGAGAGCTGAGATCCCTCGACCGGTGTCGTTGTGCCGGGCAGCAGCAGCGCGAGTTGGAGGAAATCCCTTTCGTTCAGGGGAAGACCGTCCACCAGATTCTGGTCCAGCACGGCGCCGAGTTCGCTCGAGTCCTGATTCAGGGTAGGGGCTTGCGCGGTGACGGCTACCTGGTCGCTCCGGACCGCCAGGGTGGCATGAAGATCGATACGTGCACGCTGATCGACTTCGACCCGGACTCGCGGCGCCGTGATCTGCGCAAACGCGGGGGCGGTCGCCGTGAGGCGATATTCGGCGGGAGGAAGACCGTCGAATTCGTAGGATCCGGCGGCGCTCGTCTGAATAGTGCGGGTTGAAGAACGGGCCGAGTCTTCGAGGGTGACTGTCGCGCCGGGAATAGTCTTGTCAGCGGGATCGAGCACATAACCAGAAATCGAACCGGTATTGATCTGAGCCAGGAGACCGAGGCTCGTCAGGAAGATCGCAAAGATAATCCGACGCATGTTTGCCGATGCTCGCCAAGTATACCCTGCGAGCGCTCCGGAATATCAACTTTAAGCGTCGAATTCTCTGATAATTCACGATAATTAACGGCCGTTCAGCGAACGTTGTGGCTGGCCGGTTGGAAGAGCTCCGGGCGGCCTCGACAGGTAGCTCCGGTCATCGAAAATCTGTTTCGCGGCATTGGTGGGGCCGGCGATCTTGTCGCCGGCCTCTTGCCAGCAGCGTCTTCAACGCAGCGGTTCGATGACCTTGGCCTCCGACGCGGAATAGCTGTAGTAGCCTCAAGGAAAAAAGCGATTCGGTAGAGACATGCCTCATCGGGGCAATAGCTTACTTGGGCAAGATAGGCTCTCAACTCCTGAACTGAAGGATGAGGCCAAATCCGAGCGCCAGTAGAATAATCAGGCCACCCAATGCGCGGATCGTACGGTCATACCATTTCCGCGAGTCGTCAGCGCCCGGCCTGATTCCGCTCCAAATCGTCGCTGCGATGAAAAAGAAGATCGCGGCGGTTCGAAACCACCAAAGTATTGACCGCTGAGCAATCACGCCGGTTTCCTGGCCCGCTTCTTCCGATTCCGCGCGCGCTGTTTCGTCTCCTGCTTAACGAACGCTTTTTTCGATGCGCTGAACAGCATCTTTGCGGCGTTACTCATGCGCTGGGCCTCGGTGTCACCGGGACCGCGGGTAGTGGTTCATGTTCTGCGCACCAGAATACCGCAGGCGGCGGCGATATCATCTACGGGTGCGCCGATTTCCGGGGGTCGGAGCCGGTCATGCTAAGTCACTGCTGCGGCAACTGCTGCGCCGCCCATAAAAACCACTTACAAATACGAATGAAATGCCTGGGGCGCGGCGCCGGCGTGGTCACTGCGCGCGGACCTGACGCCTCGTGCCGGGGTTAACCGAAAACGCCCCTCCTCCGGGAAATCTCGGGGTAACCCCGGTCGCTGGGCGCAGTATGAACGGATATGCGCTCCCCGGCCGTGTTCCTCTTCCTCTGCGCCCTGGCCTGTGCTGAGGACGCGGCCCCGGTGTTTGAGGTGGCGTCGGTCAAAGTCAATAATGTGGGCCCTGATGCCGCGAACGGGTTTTTCCCAACACCAGGAGGATTACGCGCAACGAACACCACCCTTCAGCAGTTGATACAGGCGGCCTGGCATCTCAACACCGGCTGGCTGTTCGGCGCCACCGCGTGGATGGAATCCGAGCGCTTCGACATTGACGCCAAAGCCGCCGGCAACTCCAGTTTTGAGGAGGATCTGGTTATGCTTCGCGGGCTGCTCGCCGACCGGTTCCAGCTTCGATTCCACCGCGAGGTCCGGCAACTCAGCACGCAAGCCCTCGTGCTGGCAAAGGGTGGCCCTAAGCTTCATGCCTCGAAGGACCAGGACCAGAAAGAGCGCGTCATCATCCACGCCACCGAAATTTCCGGAGTTGCAATTCCGTTCGGCCACTTCGTCTCAATCCTGGCGGCGCAACTGGGGTATCCCATAACCAATCAGACCGGGCTCTCGGGCAAGTACGATCTGGCGCTGAAATACGTTCACGACGATTCGCCAGACGTCGGCGTCCCATCGGTCTTCGCCGCGCTTCAAGATTTGGGACTGAAACTGGAAACGCGCAGAGGGCCGGTGGAAGTATTCGTGATCGATTCCGCCGCGCGGCCGCGACAGAATTAGGGCTCCGCCAATTCGAGTCAGCCAGTTTTGATTTCAAATCAGGCCACTCCCCCTCGAATCCGGAGTGCGGCCGGTTGTTCAGATCCCGGGCAGGTCTTTGAGGGAGGCGAAGAGGAAGAGTTTTTACGTCTGACGTCACTCGTCCATAATGATACTGTAGGCCTGAATGATAAGGGGTTACGCCGACAAGGATACCGAAAGGCTTGCAGCCGGAGAAAAGGTTCGCAAGTGGGAACCATTCCGGCGCCATGCGGAGAAACGATTGCGGATTTTAGACGCCGCGACACAACTCGGCGATCTGGCGGCGCTCAATTCCAACCGGCTGGAAGCTCTTAAGGGAAACCGAAAGGGACAGCATTCGATCCGGATTAACGCCCAGTGGCGCATCTGCTTTAAATGGCCCAAAGATGCGCCGGGGCCGAAAGACGTTGAAATTATTGATTACCATTAACGAAAGGAAAGCCGTCATGGCCCGCACGCCCATTCATCCCGGAGAAATCCTCGCCGACGAGCTGGAAGATACCGGCCTTTCAGCGAAGAAGCTAGCGGACGTTATCGACGTGCCGCCGAACCGTCTTTATCAACTGATCGCCGGAAAGCGCAGCATGACCGCCGACACCGCATTACGTCTGGGCCAGTATTTCGGCATGGCGGCCGACTTCTGGATGAACCTGCAAAGCGCGTACGAACTCGATCTTGCGCGGCAGGAAAACGGCAAAGAGATCCGGCGTATCCCGAAGCGTGGCGAAACGGCTGAGCCGCCGCCGGCGGCTTAAAACCAGCGGCTCAAAAGCGCAAAGGGCGCTGTCCTGCGCCGCCAGGAAACGGAAGGAACACGCATCTCGGCGGCGGCGCGGACGCGACCCGTTTTGCGCGTGTTCCCTAAAGCTTAAAAGAGGTGTTGATCGATTTGAAGAAGCAAAACGGCATATCGTAACGCTCTTTGTTACGATGCGGGAAGCCTTGCCGCGACATAAAATCTACCGCTCGAACGCCGAAAACGTGCCGCGTACCGCCAGCGAAAACGCAAGCGCCAGCCGGTCACCTTCAGGCGCCGCTCCGATGAATGGGAAACGCCCCCGAAACTGTTCGCGGCGCCCGATGCCGAGTTTCATTTCACTCTCGACGTAGCCGCGCTGCCCTATAACCCCAGGTTCAGCGGCTCCGGCGATTCCGCCACCTTCCCCTGGGCGCTGGCCGTCTTCAGACCGCCGCTTGCGAGTTGGCAGAAAGCACCAAAACACCTGGCTTTGGGGCATGGAAGTAGAACTCACCCGCGACCAGCAGGCCCTTATCCGGCAGGCAATTGAAGCTGGCCGCCTGCACGGCCCGGAAGAGGCGGCGAAGGAAGCACTCTTCCTCTGGGAAGAACGTGAACGCCGCCGCGCGGAAATTCTGGCGTCCGTGGACATCGCAGAGGCGTCTCTGGCGCGCGGCGAAGGGCGGGTTATTACGGAAGAATCCATGCGGCAGCTTGCCAAAGATGTAAGCGTGCGAGGCCGCGCCCGTCTTGCCGCGGAACAGCAGCAGCCACCTCGCTGATGGCTCACCGCCGCGCTTCCAGCGCCGATTCCGACCTCGATGAGATTTGGTATTACGTCGCAAAGGAAAGCGGCAGCGTTGACAGGGCGGACAGTTTCATTGCATCCCTCACCGAGCGGTTTTAGCTGCTTTCGGGAAACCCCTATATCGGTCGCAACCGAGACGATTTACGCCCCGGCTTTACGTAGTTTTCCCGCGCTTTAATATGTCATCATTTACCACATTGAGGACGACGGCGTAGTGATCCTCCATGTTTTTCACGGCAGCAGCGACATCGAGTCATTCTTTCGCCAATAGAAACCCGCTCAGCAGCGAAAATTGTTTCTGGAGGGAGCCCTGCCCTACAATCACTCCGAAATCAATTCGGATTGCGAATACCCCCCGGCTTTATCTTTGCCCCATCAACTCATATCGGTCGCCATCCGAGCGCTCGCGCGGCGCGCCAGATCCTCGCGGAGCTTCTTCCTCTGCAGTGGCGGGGACGGTCGCAGGCTTCACCCCATCACGCAGTATTACCCCAATCAGGCCTTTCTCCGCGTGAACCAGGAGAATTCTGACCGGGAGCGATTTGATGCCCACGGCCGCACCTGGCCGTATTTCAAGCTGTTCAAGGCGGCGGAACCCTCTGCCGGTCATTGTTCGCCGGCCTTCCTCGATCTTCTCTCCACCGCTCCTGTCAGCGTCCGGCGCAGGCGAGCGCGAGGTCGCGAGCACTATTTTTAATTGACAAACCTCGCCGTTTCGAGTCTACTAGGCACACCGTTTCGTCGGCATTGACTCGTCGGTATGGATCAGGAAGGCACCACAACGCATGCTTTTGTACGTGATAAAAATCGACGCAACCCGATTGATGTACCGGAAGTTTATGATCCCGAACATCACTGCGGACTGGGTAAGCTCACGCGAAATACAGACACTTCGTATGACGGCGGGCACTTACTCCTTTCAGGTCGCAACGGGACGGGTTGCGGATTTCACGTTTAATGTCTCGCCGGCAGGCGTGGTGGAGTACGACGCGGCATTCTCGAACTTTCTGGGTGGCGTGAACACGTCGACGCTGGTCGTGTCCGGCCTCGAAATCACGATCGATGCCCGCACATTGAGCGGGGCGGACCCGCATCGGCCCAGAGAAACCGGAGTTCTCCTGTCCCAGACGCCGCTGACCGATGACGACTGGATCGTCCATCGGACGGTCCGCATGGTTCCGATGTCGTTCATCGGCGTGCAGCAAAGCAAGAGCATCGCGGCTAACTTCACATTTGAAGTTCTTCCGAGCGGAGTTGTCTTTTACGATCCCCGGGCGGAGGCGTCACAGGGTGGCTTCCTGCACGGCAACCGGACATCCACGCTGGTTCTGGTGGGATACAGGTTCGACATCGATGCGACGCAATACTCGGGCTGCGAACTGTTAAACGTGGTGCCCGTCTGGGCATTTCCCACAGTGACCGGCAAACAAGCTACAGTCTCGCTTCTTCCCGCGAACTCGTTCTTTCTGCAGTTCCAGACAGGCGTCGTCAGCAATCTCACGTTCAACCTGACGCCGACCGGCAATGTCACCGTGGATCCTTCCCAGGCAAATGTGTTGACCTGGAGCCGGACGACAGACGGAGAAACCCTGACCGTAAGCGATTACCAGGATTTCACGTCACCAATCTTCGGCGATATTTTCATCGAGGGCCCGATCTTCGACCGCTGGAAGCGGACCGCCTCCCAGACCACCGGAACAGGCCAGAACCTGCAGGCATACCTGGGCAACTCCGTTGAGAACAGCGCTTCTCTCGCAAACGGATTCACCCTGCAACGCTTCGAGCGCGGCCTGTTGACGTGCACCGGAGTGACGCCGGCTGTCGTTGTTTCCGGTGAGATTTTCTCGCGTTGGCACGATATGGGCGAATTCGAAGGGCCGCTGGGGGCGCCGGTCGGCGACGAAGACCTGAACGGAGCGGGCGGGCGAGTGGCGCGATTCGCGAATGGCGAGATCCATTGGTCCGCGGATTTGGGCGCATGGTCCGTTCAGGGTGCGATCCTGGCCCGATGGCTTGAGCTGGGCGGCCCGACCGGCATCATGGGTCTTCCCATCAGCAACGAACTGAGTGTCGTCAAACAGGGAAGCGAGATTGGGCGCGTCGGGCGCTTCGCGCCAATGCCCCGTGACGGGTGGGCCGAGACCGACGGAACCATCTATTGGTCGGCGGCAACGGCGGCATGGGAAGTTTACGGGCCAATTCTGACCGAGTACCAGAATCAGGGCGGGCCTCCCGGCCCCCTCGGCTTTCCAACCGGCGCGCCGCAGGCGACGCCGGCTCGCGCGGGCCAATATCAACGGTTCCAGAACGGCTTTATTGTGGCCTATCCGGACACCGGCGCCACAACCGTCATCCCGCCTCTGGTCCTGAATCTCTACAGCTACGGCGTAAGCGATGCCAACTTTAACGTTCAGATCAACATCTTCGCGTCGAGCGGCGAGTCCAATCACGGACGCATGCCGGCCAGTGACAATTACGATCAGGGTACGATCGATTTTCCGCCGCTGGTTCTGTTGCAGGTCAATCAGGTCACACCGGATCTGACGATTCGCATCGATCAGATGGAGGCGATTCATGAGCGCACATTCGGCGGCGACGACCGTAAAGGGGACATCACCAAAACCTTCGACATCAGCGACGTTTGGGGATTGCAGGAGCCGCAGCGGATCTACACGAACGCTCAGTTTACGGCGAGTTTCGCGGTGCAGCCGGTAAATCAGCCGTCGACGGGAATGCCGTTCCGCGATCAGTACTGGTGGCCCTTCGCGAATTTCGACACGGACCCATTATCCTGGCAGCAGTTTCAGGACACCTTCAGCGACGTAGCCGCCGTAGACAGCCGGATCAAGATCATTCCTCCCACCATGCACCTGCTGGAGATCGCGGTTTATGAGCTGGCTTACAAAAATCTTGCTCAGGGCGGCAACTGCTTCGGGGTGTCGCTCGAAGCCATCTACGCGCGCGAGCACCGATCGCTGGTCGCCAATGAGCCGGTTTTCAGCGAGAACTCATACCGTAAAGACGGCAAAGCGCTCGACCCTGGAAGCCCGAACGACGCCGATACCGCATATGCCATCAACGTGAAGCACGGCTACCAGGTGGGAAAAGACTTCATCGGCTGGTTCTTCGGAAAGTTCACAGCCGGAGCGCTGCACGACCCGCAACGCGCGTTCCGCGAAAGCCGCGACGCTTTCGCCCGGGGCGACTGGCCGATGCTGACCGTTTCAGACGGGGACGAGTTGTCGCAGAACGGGCATGCGGTGGTTCCTTACCGTTGGGATCCGCCCACGGAAGCGGACATTCAAAGCCAGCCGCTCTCCGCCCAGACATGGACGATCTATGTTGGCAATCCGAACGATCCCGCGACGCCTGGGCCGCCCCTGGCCGGCTACACGGATGATGCCCCTCAGAACAGGATCACAATCAAACCGTTCGATCAGACATTCAGTTTTTTATACAATGGCGCCGCGAAGCCCGCGTGGACCGGATCGGCTTCCGGCGGTGGACGCCTTCTCAGCATCCCGTATTCTGTTTTGACATCCCAGCCGCAGTCACCCGCCGAACTGCTGCAATTCCTGCTGACCGGAGCCGTTGTGATCATTCTGGCGAGCGACGGCGGAACGGCGCAGATTACCGATCAGGCAGGAACAACGCTGATGCGGGAAGACCGCGCGAGCGGGAAACTCAAGCTGAAAAAATCCGCGTCCGCGGCGCCTTCCTCCGTCTGCCCGCTGCTTCCGAACCAGTTGAATGCCGGTTTTCCGGAGATGCACGTCTGGCAACCCGACCCGAACGACCCGGCCAACAGGCTGGTGCACCGTACCCTTCCGGCGATGCATTACGACTGGTCTTTCCATTCGGCTGTGTTCTCGTTTCGCGTGGGAATGATCTCGGATCAACATGCGGGAGTCAAGACCAGCGATACGTTCACGATCGATTCGATCCGAACCGGCAGGCAAACGGCGAGGATTGATTTCGATCCGAACGGTTCGGCGAAATCTCTGGAGGTGGAACTGTCCGGCTGGAGCGGAAGCGACTTGACGCAGAGTAAGTGGTTCGACATCTCGCAAATGAATCCACAGGCCGGATCCAGCCTGACTTTTCAGGTGGTGAACATGGGGCAAACGCTGAGCATTCAAAACGACGGTCCAATTTTGAGTTTCGTCCTGTCCGCTTTCTCAGGGTTCGACACGCAGACGAGCGCCACGCGCGAGGGGCTGGAAATGCCGGCGTCAAAGACCTGGCGGATTACGCTGGCGTCGTGGGACCCGGCACAACTGGGGAGCACGCCGATTCTGGTGGATGAGATGGATAAGATCGGCGGAACGGTCGACCGCCAGTTCCAGCTGTGAGTTGTGTGAAAGGGAAATGCTGTCCGATTCGGATTCAACCGATCACCGGCGGTCCTCTGAGGCTTCGAGCATTTTCACACTTTCTGGACAGCGATTCTAATGTGTCCGGAGCCGGTAGCGCCGGCGATCTTGTCGCCGGTTCCCGCTCCTGGTATCGTCTGCCGGCCGAGATCAGATGCCGAGCCGCGACCGGGAGGGAGCGAATTCTGCAGCGGTTCGGTCGGCGGGACCACGGTTTGGCCGCCGCCCCGGTGGTCCGCCTCATCCCAGTACTGTTTTGCCGCAGCCGCCAAAACCCAGTTCAACAATCTTGCTTAACAGAATCAACAACTTAACATCGGAACCGGAATTTCGTGTGGTTTACTTTGATCGAGTAAGGAAACTAATCCAACAAATGATCTCTGAGAAACAGCTCGCAGCCAATCGCCGCAACGCCCAGCGTTCGACAGGTCCCCGGACTGACGAAGGTAAAAAAGTCGCCGCCCTGAACGCCCGCCGCCACAACCTGACCGGTCAGGTGACCGCCATGACCGACGCCGATCGCATCATGCATGACGCCTTCTCCGACTCCATCGTGGAAAACCTCGCGCCCGAAGGAGCCATGGAGACCCAACTCGCCCAGCGCATCGCCACCGATAGCTGGCGCCTGAACCGCATCAGCGCCGTCGAAGACAATCTCTTCGCCCTCGGCCACAACGCCCACTCGGACGACATCGAAACCGAAAATCCCGAGATCCACGCCGCCCTGACCGCCGCAAAGGTCTTCCAGGAGGAGTCAAAACAGCTCCAGCTCCTGACTCTCTATGACCAGCGCATCAATCGCAGCATCCAGAAGAACCTGGCCACCCTCCAGGCGCTCCAGGCGGCCCGCATCGTGAAGCGCGAAGCCGAAATGAAGGAAGCAAAGAAGCTCCTCCAGCTCAGTGAAATGAAGGGTTTACCTTACCAGCCAGGCAAAGATGGCTTCGTTTTTTCAAACGAAGAAATCCACGCCGCAATCGACAAGGAACGCCGCCTCCACCGGGCAAATCTCACCGATTTCAGCCGTCACAAACCGAAAATCTTCCACACCGCCGCCGCGTAAATGAGCCACCATACCGCAATATGTTGTGGAAGACGTGAGGAAAACACATTATGCAGTGTGGCTGCTACTTTACTTTGCTCGAAACCGAGGTTAGTATGGTGACGTTCTAACAGGAATCGAGGTACCGCCTTGCTGAAGCTGAGAAAAGTCGAACTCCAGGGTTTCAAATCGTTCTGCGACCGCACCGAACTGCGATTCAGCGGCGGGGGTATTGCCGCTGTGGTGGGCCCGAACGGATGCGGGAAGTCGAACCTGAGCGACGCGATCAGCTGGGTGTTGGGTGAGCAGTCGGCGCGCAGTCTTCGCGGCGCCCGCATGGAAGACGTAATTTTCGCGGGAACAAAGTCGCGGAAGCCGGTCGGAATGGCCTCGGTAACGATGGTTCTGGTGGACCCGACGCCCGCGCCGCCCCCTCCGGTAGTGACTGCCGCCGGCGAAGAAGGCGCCGAAGAATCACGGCAAGGTTCAGGAGATCCCTCAGGCAGCGGCCAAACCCGGCGAGATCACGATCACCCGCCGCCTGTTCCGCTCCGGCGAAAGCGAATATCTCATCGATGGCCGCCAGGCCCGTCTGCGCGATATCCAGGATATTTTCATGGGCAGCGGTCTCGGTCCCGAAAGCTACGCGATCATCGAGCAGGGCCGCATCGGGCAGATCCTTTCTTCCAAACCTCAGGACCGGCGTTCGGTGATCGAAGAAGCGGCGGGCATTACGAAATACAAGAGCCGGCGCCGGCTCGCGGAAGCGAAGCTCGAAAGCTCGAAACAGAACCTCTCCCGCGTCTTCGACATCCTTGAAGAGGTTACCCGCCAGGTCAATTCCCTGAAGCGGCAGGCCGCAAAGGCGAAGCGATATCAGGAACTGAAGGGCGATCTTGAAGGCCAGCTTCGGACGGTGCTTGCCGGACGCCATGTATCGCTCCGGGCCGAAACCGACAAAGCCGCCGCAGCGCTGGAGACAGCGTCGGCTGAACTCAAGGATTTGACGGTGCAGGCCGCCGACGGAGATGCCGAGCGGCAAAAGGCTCAGGAGATTTTCTACGCGCTCGAAGCGCAGCTGACCGAAGCCCGAAGACAGCTCGCTGAAATGAATGTCGAGGCCGAGCGCACAAAGGGCCGGCTCGAAGCGCATGTTCGCGAAGCTTCCAGCATCGAGCAGCGCATGACGCGCGCCGAGCAGGAGACGGTCGATCTCGAAAGCCGGATTGCCGGCAACGAAACGGAGCGGAAGGCTCTTCTCGAAAGCATCGCGGAGCTGGAGCAGGAGATGCAGGGCGTCCGCACGGGCCTGCTCGAAAAGAATCAGGGCCGGGATGCCATTCAAACGCGGGTGCGCGAGGCCGAGAAGACAATTGACGCCTCCCGTTCGGTCATTCTGCGGCTGCTCGGGGAAGCGTCGACCATTCGGAATCAGATTGCACAGGCTGACACCTATCTGGCGGGAATCGAGCGCGAACGTACTCGCGTGCGGAAAGAGGAGGAGCTTTCTTCGGCGGAAGTGACCCGCCTCGCCGGGGTCAAACAGCAGCTCTCGGAGCGAATTGCCGAGCGGCAACTCGAACTGCAGAATGTGGTCACCGGCCGTCGGCAGACTGAAGACGGCCTCTCGGAGAAGCGCAAAGCCGCGAGTGAACTGCGCCAGCAGATCGACCAGCTTCGTGCGGAATGTTCACGAGTGCGCGCGAAACGCGAGTCGCTGGAAAACATACTCTCGCATCACAGCTACACCGCCGGAGTCCACGCGGAAACTGCTCACCGCCCTCGAAAACGGGCGCGCGGGCGACTTCCGTCCGGAAGGAGTATTGGCCGATTTTATTGAAGTCGATGCCTCCTGGGAGCGCGCTGCGGAAGAGTTTCTGCACGACGAACTCGAATACATCGTCGTAAAAGACTGGACCCACGCCGAGCAGGGCATGACTCTGCTGCGCGGCGAATTGGAAGGTCGCGCGACGTTCCTGGTAGAAGGCGGCTCGGCGGCCGGTGAATCCGCGACGCCGTCCGCTCCGGATCTGCCGCGCTTATCCGACCAGATCAAATTTACGAACGGACTCTCCGGCCAGACCCGCAATCTGCTGCCGCGCCTCGCCGGCTGCTATCTCGCGAATGACCGCGACCAGGCGCGCGGCATGGCGGACGCATATCCCGACAGCCACTTCCTGCTCTCCGACGGCCAATGCTACAACGGCCGAATGCTCACCGGCGGACGCAAGAAGGCCAGCGGTCCGCTGGTGCTCAAGCGCGAAATGCGCGAGTTCGCCTCGCAGCTGAAAGCGCAGGAGCAGGCTCTGGCGGAGCGGATCGCGAGCCAGGAGACCTTGCAGCGTGAGACCACCGCGCTTGAAGCGGAGCTCGAACGGCTGCGCCAGCTGCAGCAGTCGAGCGAGAAGGAAGCCGTTTCGCTCGATCACGAGCTGCGCCGCGCGTCGGAAGAGATCAACCGCGCCAACTCGCGCATCTCGGTCGCCCGTCTGGAACTGGAACGGCTCGGTCGCGAAGAAGAGCGCGCGCATGAAAAGCGAACACAGAATCTGACCCTGGCCGAGCAGAAGGATGTCGAGCGCACCGGCAGGGAAGAGGCGCTCGAGGCCATGCGCGATCAGCTGGATTCGGCTCAGGCGGAGGCTCAACGGATCGGCGAGGAGCATTCCGTGCTGCGCGCGAAACTCGCGGCGCTCGAAGAGCGGCATCGTGGCGAGCGTTCGGCCCTGGCGCGGCTCGAAAACCAGTACCGCGAGATGTCAAACCGGCGCCAGCAGATTGCGGCGGAAGTTGCGCGCTGGGGCGAGCACCGTGCGCGCCTCCTGACCGAGAACATCGAGCTCGATCAGAAGCTGACAACTCTCGGGCGAGCAGATCGTGGCCTCGGACCGCGCGGTGCTGGAACTCGACGAGCAGGCTGCGCGCCGTCGCGAAGCCCTGGCGCCGGCGGACGAGGTTCTGCGAGAACTGCGCGCAAAAATCGAGACGGGCCATGCGCATCGTTCGGAGATCGAAGTCGAACTGACGCGGCGGCAATCGGAGCTGCAATTCCTCGACGAGACCAGCCAGAAGGAATTGAACCTGCCGGTGGCCGAGCTTGGAAGTGCCGGAGGATACGTCGCCGGAAGTGCTGCAGGCCGCCGAAGCTGCGTATAAGGAAACCCGGACGAAGATCGAAAACCTCGGGGCGGTAAATCCGAGCGCGTGGGAGGAGTTCCAGGAAGCGCAGCAGCGCCACGACTTCCTCACGGCGCAACGGCAGGACCTGCTCGATTCCATCCGCGATACCGAGAAGGCCATTCAGGAGATCGACGAATTTTCGAAGAACCGGTTCTCCGAAGCCTTCAAGGCGATCAACGAGAACTTCAAACAGGCGTTCCAGACCTTGTTCGGCGGCGGTTCGGGCGAGATGCACCTCACCGACGAGATCGAACATCAACGACAGCGGCATCGATATCATCGCCTCGCCCCCGGGCAAGAAACTGCAGAACGTGCTGCTGCTTTCAGGCGGTGAGAAGGCGCTGACGGCGTTGTCGCTGCTGATGGCGATTTTCAAGTATCAGCCGAGTCCGTTCTGTGTGCTGGATGAGGTGGACGCGCCCCTCGACGAAGCCAACATCGGCCGCCTGACGCGGCTGCTGACGGAGATGGCGATCGATACGCAGTTCATCGTGATCACGCACTCGAAGAAGACGATGGAAGCGGCGCAGGCGATGTACGGCGTGACGATGCAGGAGGCCGGCGTTTCCAAGCTGGTGTCGGTGAAGTTCCATCACACCGAACACCACGCCGGGGCCGCCGCATAGGCCTACCGAGCATTCCATGGCGCTGCCGGTGTGGGGCCAGGGCTTTCCGCCCTGCCGCCGAGCTTCCGCTCGGCGCGGAGCGTTACGTCAGTGCCGGTAGCGCCGGCGATCGTCGCCGGTGTTCTTACGAACCGCGTCTTCAACGGAGTCCCCATGGCCCTGCGGGCCACCGAAATGGATGAAGACGCTTGGAGCGGGAAAGCACGAAACCGGTAGCGCCGGCGATCTTTGCAGTGCACCCCTAAAGCGAGACAAATAAATAACCGACAGTTTTGCAGCGAATGGAGAACTGAGGTTATGAAAAGGAAGCTAAGGCGAATTTCGGCGGCGGCCAGGCGCCTCGCCGTGGAACGAATGGCGAAGGGTGAATCAGTAACGGCGCTTGCTCGTGAATATGGGGTGGAGCGGAGCCGACTGTATCAATGGAAGGACCGCGCGGAAACGGGATTGCCCTTTAGTGAAAGTGGGCGACTTCCGGCAAAGGCGGCGCTTGCGGCGCCGCATGCCACGGAACTGGAAGCAGCCGGCGCACGTATCGCGGAGCTGGAGCGGAAGGTGGGGCAGCAGCAGATGGCCATCGATTTTTTGAAACAAGCCTTGCGGCAAGTCAACCGGTCGCGCCCGGTCAGCTACGACAGTGGCGCGCCAGCATCTTCCAGCTCATCGAAGCCATGATGCGGCAGCAAGGCAGACTTTCCCTGACAGAGATGTGCCGGATGGCAGGCGTCAGCCGCGCGGCTTTTCACCGGTATGAGAGCGATCACCACCCGCTGGAAAGAGATACGGCCCTGCGCGATCGCATTCAGCAACTGGCGCTGGATCACCGGCATTACGGTTACCGGCGCATTCTGGCCCTGCTGAAACGGGAGGGCTGGGATGTGAATCACAAGCGGGTGCTCCGGCTGATGCGGGAAGACAACCTGCTGTCGTTGCGGGCACGCAGGTTCACCGCCACCACCAACAGCAGTCATGAGTTGTCCGTGTATCCGAACCTGGCTGGCCAGACAGCGATCAACGGAATCAATCAGTTATGGGCGGCGGATATTACTTACATTCGGCTGCGCGAGGAGTTCATTTACGCGGCCATCGTGCTGGACGCGTACTCACGCCGGGTAATCGGCTGGGCGGTGGAGAAGAATCTGCAGTCCAGCCTGGCGTTGCATGCGCTGGATCAGGCCCTGTCCAGCCGGGAGGTGAGCACCGAACTGATTCATCATTCCGATCGGGGAGTGCAGTACGCCAGCGCGGAATATACGATGCGGTTACGGTCGGCCGGAATCCGCATCAGCATGAGCCGGATCGGCACGCCGTGGGACAACGCCAAAGCGGAGAGTTTTATGCGGACCTTGAAGGCGGAACAGGTGGATGGCCGGCAATACCGCAATCTGGAGGAAGCACGCGGCTCGCTGGCCGCTTTCATCGAGGAATACTACAACCAGCGGCGGCTGCACTCCGCGCTCGGCTACCGCTCGCCCGCCGAATTCGAGCGGGCACTGGAAACCGGCTCCGCCGCGAGCGGAACGAAAGCTCCGCAGGATGAGTTTTAAAGGCATGGGGAAATCTATCCATCCGATGATGTCTTCGATCCCGCAAACCAGCGGAGCCGGAATCGACCCGACTCCGCTGTCTCATCGTCCGGATGAGTTTCCGGCAAGGTATTCCTCGGCGGGTTGCTCTCCAGCAGAGCCCGCTTCCGCTTCCCTTGCCACTTGCCAGCATCTTTCAACGCCGCTCAGCTGTAAACTGATTTTCAGCCAACGGCGAAGTGTCGGTTATTCTTTTGTCTCACCCAAGGGGTGCAGTCCCCTTGTCGCCGGTGTTCTTCAGGGGAGCGTTACCGGTCGAGGAGATCGAGAGTAACCACTGCCCGCGCAGACGCAATGGCGAATGCGGCGACATAGACATCCGACACCGATTTCCCGGCCGCAAACAATCGGGGAAGAGTGCTATCGAGAACCGCCGGCTCCGGAATGAACGCGATTCGCTCATCCTGAAGCAGTTCTTCGATCAGACGCCAGGCCGTTCCGGCGGGAACGGCGTCGTCTCCCATGATGTGGCTGTTGCCGAGAAGACGGATCAGTGCCAGTTGCACGAATCGGCAAAGACCCGCTTCATCAATGTTCAGACGATCGAACCACTCAAGCGCCAGTTTGTGGTGTTCGTGCTGACGCACGAGCAGAGCGAGCAGAACGTTAACGTCAGCCAAACATGGCTTCATCGATCTGCTCCGGAGTCAGAATTCCGATCGGCCGGGCATCGGGGTTGCCGATCACCGGAGGAGGACGGCGGACTCTTGTCTTTTCCGGGTTTAGCCGCTGCGCAACCGCCTGGAGAAAAAGCGTCTTAAGGGAGATGCCGTCAAGGGCGGCGCGGCTCTTGGCCTCCGCCAGGAGATCGTCTGGCATTTCGATAGTAGTGCGCATATGCCATAATTATGACATATCGAGAAGAGAAGTCAACTCAAGGCGAAACCAAAGGCGAGCTGAACGGCGTCGGTGGCAGAGTGAGGCGGAGCGCTGACCTTGCCTTCGGCGTAATCCTGCATCCAGAACTGCTCCCGCTGGATCCGCGAAAGCGCCGGAAAATCGCCTGATTCGCGGGCGGTCTGGGCCATGATTTCCAGCAATTCCACGACTTCGGCGAACCGCTCGGCTGATTTCAATTCGGCGATGCTGGCCCAGCCCGAACGCAAGGAAAAGGGAGGATTTGTTTCTCGTGAAACATCCCCGTCGGTCACGATCACGGAGGCCCTTCCGCCGAAGGCCGTCACATCCCGAGCCGCCGGGCTGACGCCCGCGAGCACGAAGAGAACGCGGTGGTTGCGGCAGTGCTCTCGCAGGTCGTGAACGTTCTTATCGAGCGTACCCGGTAACCGCAGACCCATGGCGGATCCGATCTCGCCGACGATCCCGGCGCGGCTCCGGCCGTGGCAATCGAGCGAATAGACGGCTTCGAAATCGACGCTATACTCGCGAGCGAATTTGTATGCGAGATCGGAAGCAATGTTTTCGACCTCGCCTGGCTGATCGGCGATGCGGCGGCGAAGTTCGTCCAGTTCGGCGGAAGGTTCCGCTTCGGACCGGAGCATCGACGGCTGCGGCCGCACCAGCCACCGCTTCAGATCCCGCATGGCCGCAAGCGGATCCTCCGAGGCATCGAAAAAGTATCTGCGCCGCAGGAGGTCCGGAAATCGGCACTGCCGCACGAGAACGAAGCCGAGAAGCGCGCCAAATTCCAGCGGCTTCGCGAAGAATACGGGCTCCCAAATCTCGCGACGCCACGTTTTCGGAACCGAATCGGGTGACAGCACTACCAGCGCGACGTCGGCGGAAAGGGCACGCTCGGTGGCTTCGATCAGATCGAAATCCGGCTTGACGACGCCTTCGGCATACGAAACCTCGATCGGCAGATTGACTTCAAGATACCGGCCCAGGTCCCGGGCAAACGGCTCGTCCTGGGTCGCATAACAAAGAACAAGGGAAGGCATGAAAAAAATCCGAAGACTATCAGTTTAAACATCCGCGGCTTGAGTCATGATGTAATTGTCCCGGCACGTAAAACCGTGTCAACTCGGTTGCGGTCAGTAACCGGCAGCAGAGGGGGAACGCTTCTCAACTTGATGGACGAAAGCGCCAGACCGCAGTATTTGCTGTTTAAAGCCTCGATTGCCGTCGGGTTGCTGCTGGGCGTGCTGCTTCTTGGCCAGACCGTGCTGACCTACCGATTCGTCAGAACGGGCATGGTCCGGCAGGAGGCGAGACGTGAAGCCGACCGCAGGGTACAGTCCATGATTGCGTCTTCCCGGCTGGCGGGAAACCGGGACGCCGCGACTTTCCTTCCGGTAATCGACGACCTGGTCAAGGGCTCTCCTCAGCAGTTCGCCTGGGCTCGCGTGCTGAAGATGGATGGCACGGTGATCGTTGCAAGCGGTAAGCCGGTGAATGCTCCCTCGTATGCTCCCGGGCAGTTGTCGAAGCTGATGCTCGACCGGGACAGCAGGCCTGAAATCCGGCAGACGCCTTCCGGGCCGGTGCTCATCGCTCTGAATACCATCCGTATCGGCCGCGCGCCTGGGCCCGTCCCCGGTGTGCCGATCTCTGTCGGCGTGATGGAAATCGCCGTCTACACGGATACTGTTTCGACTCGTTTCGGATCCTTGCGTGAAAACCTGATTCTGGGTTGTTCGGCCGCATTCGCGCTCATGGCGGCGGCTTTTCTTATTGGCGTTCGGTTCAGGCACTATCTGCGCGGCAAGCAGGTGGAAGAGCAAATGGCCATGGCGCGGCGGGTGCAGTTCGATTTGCTGCCTCCGGGAAGCCTGCTGACGCGCGATCTCGAGTTCGCGGCGAAATGCGTGCCGACGTGGCAGGTCGGCGGCGACTTCTACGATGCGTTTGAGACCGAGGATCACCAGATCGGTCTCGTTCTGGGCGACGTCTCCGGTAAGGGACTCTCCGCCGCTCTTCTGATCGGCGTTGTGCAGGGCGTGGTTCATGCCAGCAACGGCACCGGATCGGCGTTCAGCCACGAGCAGAGTATGGAGCGTCTCAACCATCTGCTTTGCATGAAGACCGCCCGGGAGCGGTTCGTGAGCCTGGTCTGGTGCTACTTCGACCCCGTGCGTTCGGTACTTCGTTATATCAATGCGGGGCATCTGCCGCCGTTCCTGGTGCGCCAGAACGCTTCGGGCGCAATCGAAACGCATCGTCTGGACGAGGGTGGAGGGCCCGTGCTGGGGCTGCTGCCCGGCGCCAGCTACAGTCAGGTGGAGATTCCGGTTCTTCCCGGCGATCTGCTCGTCGTGTTTTCGGACGGCATTGTTGAGGCGGAGAACTCTCTCGAACAGGAGTTCGGGGAGGAACGGATTCTGAGCGCGATCAAGGAGAGCTGGAGCGGATCGCCTACCGAAATTCGCGACGCGATTCTGGGCAAGGTTCGTCAGTTCCTCGGGAAGGGCACGCCGCAAGACGATCAAACGCTGATGGTTGTGCGCCTGCAGCAGGTGCCGCTCGCATCGCACCGTGAGGACGACGTGAAAGTGACAGAGATCGTGGCTCGATAGGTCAGAGAACCTCGGGTTCGGGGATCGGGATCTTTTCGCCCAGGAAATCGAAGTCGCAGCCCTTATCGGCCTGAGTTACGCGCTCGTTGTACAGGGCCATGTACCCGCGGAGATAGCGAGGCGCGGGCGCGGCCCACTGGGCGCGGCGGCGGGCGAGTTCCGCATCGGTGATCAGGAGATCGATTCTTCGATTTTCGGTGTCCAGGGAAATCCGATCTCCGTCTTCGATCAATGCCAGCGGGCCGCCGATCCAGCTTTCCGGCGCAACGTGCAGAACGCAGGTTCCATAGGCGGTGCCGCTCATGCGGGCGTCCGAGATCCTTAGCATGTCGCGGACTCCCCGCTTGAACAGCTTGTTGGGAAGTGGCAGCATGCCCCATTCCGGCATCCCCGGACCACCAAGCGGACCGGCGTTTTGCAGTATGAGGACCGAATCAGCCGTGACATCGAGATCTTCGCTGTCGATGCGCGCGTGCATGTCCCTGTAGTCTTTGAAAACGACAGCGGGGCCGGTATGCTGAAGCAGCCTGGGATCGGCCGCGGAGGTTTTGATTACCGCGCCATTCGGAGCGAGGCTTCCGTAAAGCACCGTAGTGCCGCCGCTCGAGTGCAGAGGATTCGCGCGCGGCCGGATGACCTCGGGATTATGTACCGTTGCGCCATCGAGGTTTTCGCCGAGCGTCTTTCCATTAACCGTTCGGCAATCCAGGTGGAGGAGATCCCGGATCTCGGCCATGAGCGCGCGGATGCCACCCGCGTAATAGAAGTCCTCCATAAGGAACCGGCCGGAAGGACGTATATCGGCGAGCACCGGGACGCGCCGCGAAATCTCATCGAAGGCCGCAAGTTCCAGCGGCAGTCCGCAACGCCCCGCCAGCGCGACGAGGTGGATCAGGGCGTTCGTCGAGCCGCCGATCGCCATGTCGACCGTGATCGCGTTCTCGAACGATTCCCGGGTCAGGATGTCAGACGGCTTCAGATCTTCCCAAACCATCTCGACGATGCGCTGGCCGCAGTTCATCGCCATGCGGACGTGATTCGAATCGGCTGCGGGAATGGACGATGCGCCCGGAAGCGTCATGCCCAGCGCCTCGGAGATCGCAGTCATGGTGGACGCGGTTCCCATCGTCATGCAGAAACCGGGCGAACGTGCGATGCCGTTCTCGATGTCCTGCCAGTCTTCTTCGGTAATGTTGCCGGCACATCGCTCGGCCCAGAACTTCCACGCGTCGGTTCCGCTGCCGAGAGGTTTGCCGTTCCAGTTGCCGCGCAGCATGGGGCCCGCGGGCAGATAGATCGCCGGCAGGTCCATGCTGATCGCGCCCATCAGCAATCCAGGAGTGGTCTTGTCGCATCCGCCCAGCAGGACGGCGCCGTCCACCGGCAGGCTGCGCAAAGACTCCTCCGTGTCCATGGCGAGCAGGTTGCGGTAGAGCATCGGGCTCGGCTTCATGTACATCTCGGTGATCGAGAATGCGGGGATCTCAACGGGGAATCCACCCGCCTGCCAGACGCCCTTCTTGACGGACTCCGCCCGTTCGCGCAGATGCAAGTGGCAGGGATTGATTTCGCTCCAGGTGTTGACGATTGCGATGACGGGGCGTCCGGTGAAATCCTGCTGGCGAAAGCCGATCTGCTTCATGCGGGAACGATGGCCGAAGTTGTGCATCGTGTTCGGCCCGAACCAGCGAAAGCTGCGAAGATCTTCGGGTTTGCGCGTCACTTCTCAACCGCCATTACGGACTCCAGAATACCGGTAATCGCTTCGAAGATATAGGAGGTGGAGCGGTCGCCCGAGATCTGGAAATATCGGTTACTCGGATAGTGCGCGATCACCGGCCGGGTGAGCTCGTTGTACGTGCGGAGGCGTTCGCGGATCGTCTCTTCCGCGTCGTCCTTGCGAACCGAGAGCGGCTCGCCGTCGAAATCGCACCGTCCTGCGACTTTCGGACGCTTTGAAAGGATGTTATACATCTGGCCGCATTTTGAGCACTGACGCCGGCTGATCATGCGGCCCACGAGCACATCCGCTGGGACATCAAGGTGGATGACGATCGGCAGTAGCTGATGTCGTTCCTTCAGCAATTCGTCAAGATATTCCGCCTGCTCTACGGTGCGCGGGTAGCCGTCAAGAAGGAAGCCGTCGGCGCAATCGGGGCGAGCGGTGCGCGCCGCGACCATTCTGTTTACGACATCGTCGGGAACGAGGCCTCCGGCGGCGATGATCGAGCGGGCTTCGAGCCCGAGAGGCGAGCCGGCGGCGATTTCCGCGCGCAGCATGTCACCCGTCGAGATGGATGGAATTTTGTGTTTGAGCCACTCAATAATGAGGCGGCCCTGCGTGCCCTTGCCAGAGCCAGGGGGGCCGAAGAGAAGAATAATCAACCACGATTGTAAAGCACGCCGGGCTTTCGGGTGGCGGATCGTCTAAGCTGAGGGCATGGCACTATCCGCGCGTAATCAGCTCCCTGGACAAGTCAAGGAGGTCAAACTGGGCACGATCACGGCTTTAATCACAGTCATGGTCGGTGAGAACGAAGTGGAGAGCGTCATTACCCGCCGGAGCGCGGAAGAGATGGACCTGAAGCCGGGCGATATGGTTTCGGTGGTCATCAAGTCGACTGAGGTGATGATTCAGAAGTAACTCGCCGGAAGAGATGGAAAGCCGCCTTCCGCTTTCGGCGTTGCTTTCGCAGACGCTGGTCGCTTTCATCATCGAATTCGATAACGAGTTCGAACATCAGGTTCGCCATCGGACTTCAGACCACGCGTCGACTCCTGGCGCGCCGTGGCTCGTCTCCATGGCGATGTGGTCGCGTTTCATGCGTTTCGTCCCTGAAGACGGAACTCCGGTTCGAGAGCTGCAGCGCGCACTCGGCGTCGACAGCAAGGCGATGAAGATGCTGCTGGCCCGCATGGGAAAGTGGTGGGGATACGTGGTTCTCGATTCCGATGGGATCGTCCGACCCACCGCAGGTGGCCGTAAGGCGCTGACCGTCTGGCGACCGCTGACAGGTGTGATCGAGAAACGATGGCGGGACCGGTTCGGTGAGGCCGAAATCGACCGGCTCCGCGAAACGCTCGAGGGCGGCGTTGGACAACTCGGCGTCGAACTGCCCGACAGCCTTCCCAATCTGGGGTATGGTTTGTTCAGCAATGAGCTGGGGTCGGCTGGTCTTCACGAACGCTCGTTGCCGGGGCTGCTGTCAAAGGTGCTGCTGGCGTTCGCGCTTGAATTCGAAAAACAATCGGAAGTCTCCTTTGCGATCAGCGCGAATGTGCTGCGCCTCTTCGATCGGGAAAGCAGCTTCGTTAAGCAAAGCATCCTGGTTCGAGACCTGCCCAGACTGTCCGGCGTTTCGAAGGAGGCGATTGCGATCTCGATCAGCTTCCTCGAGAAACACGGATACGCTGAAGTCGAATCGTCTGGACGCACAAAGGCACTGGCGTTGAATCAGAAGGGTTATCAGGCCCGGGATCGATATCGTGAGCAGACGTGGTGACACGATTCGAAAACGTGCGCGAGGCACTCCAGGGCCTGACCAGTGCGAGTCATTATTGATCGGGACTTGAGCCGTATCCCGATGGATGGAGAGCATCGATCCCGCGGCCGACGGTGTTGCCGCACTTCCCGATGATCCTGCACCGCGGAGGCTTTCCGGACGGCAGTTAAGCGTAAACCGGCGTAGACGTAAGGTTGGTGGCGCGGATGCCTTTGGCGTAGCTCGTCCTGCCAACCATGAATTCTTCGTCGGGACGGTCAACCGGTGTGATGCCGGCTTTGGTGTAATTCCCGCGGATCAGTTCGCGAGCTTTGGCGTCGAGGACCGGCAGATATTCGGCGGGTTTCAACGGCAGGAGGCCGCCGTTTCCGCCGGTACACCATTGCATGTATTTCATATGAGCCCAGGGATGGCTTCCGTGCAGCAGAAGCGGCGCCTGCAGATCGTAGATCGCGTTGACGAGCGGCTGCATCCGCCAGTAAACCTTCATCGCTTCGTCCATGTGGCCCTTGCCGGCATCGCCATGAACTCGACGGCGTAGGGTTTTTCCGGCGATTGCACCGCCTCCACGATCCATTCGCCGCTCCACTGGATATTGCGATAGTGCTTGCCAAGGACGGGGACCAGGTCCAGATTCACCGGCCCGAGGATCAGCCGGTCGGAGAGGCGCTCGCAGAGCTCATACGCCGTCGCGGCGCTCATCGGCTGCGTCAGTTTCATGCCAACGACATTCGGAACGTCTGCCAGCCGGTCAAAGACGTTGACCGGAATCCCGGTGGGATGGAAACGCCTCAAGGCAGGAACGTCGGAGCCGTAAAGGAGGATCGCGAGCGATGTGGAATCGACGACCTTTCTGAAATGCGCGTAAACCTCGTCTTCCGATTGCGGTTGCAGATTGCCGGGGTACATCACCATGGCGTGCGTGCAGCCGCTTTTCTCAGCGGCGGCGAGCGATGCGATGGCCGATTCGGCGGAGCCACCGACAATCACCGAGGTCAGGATTTTGCCTTTCGATTCGTCGCGCACCACTTGCATCAGGCGCTCCCGCTGCGCTGCGTTCGCTCCTGTCGCGGAGACCGTTGAGGAGCAGAAACCGTGAAGGATGCTCTGGCGGACGTCATGCCGGATGCCCTCTTCATCAAGCTCTTTGAAATCAGGCGTAAATGAGGGCATCACGACATTCTCCATGCCCTTCAGATGCTCATGCGCCCACTGCTTTTTTTCGGTTTTGGAAACGGCCGCTCGGGCCGTGGCGGCGAGCAGACTCGCCCCAATTTGCTGAGAGAACTGCCGTCGATCCATAACGCGCCGCCTTTCATTATAGGCGCGCCATTGATAAGCGCGGCGAGTCTAGCGCGATGCGATGGTGTTTTCGAAGCCGAGGATGTACTTCTTGCGGGGGTGCTGGAAGGGACTCATACCGTAGCCCTTCGCTTCGGCAAGGGCTTTATCGTTGGCCCAGTGGTCGTGAGAGATCCGATAGCAGGCGACTACCGTACCCGTTCGGTCTTTTCCTTCGCGGCAGTGGACGAAAACCGGCGCGGTATCGGCAGCGTCGAAGACGGCCAGGATATTGGCGATCTGCTCATCCGTCGGCGCCGTAAGGCCCGACATCGGAACGCTGATATAGCGCAAACCGAGATCCTCAACCTCTTTCTGTTCTTCCGGGAGCCGGTCGTCGCCACGAAGATCCACGATTGTCTTCACGCCCAGCGCGGCGAGGCTCTTGAATCCTTCGAGACTGGGTTGTGCGCCACGATACACATTGGGGTCGACTTCATGGAAGTTGGCGACGCCGGTAATGGCAGGCGTAAGTTCCGCCGCGAAACCCATGCTGGATAGTCCCAAAACCAAAACCGGAGGAAGCCACAAAGGGGAGAGTTTCATTCTTGTAATTTGATGCATGACAAGGCGTAAGGTTTCCTGCCAGGGAGGGGAGTAGGATGAAAGAAACATCATGTTTCTGCTCATGCAGCAGCGGCTCGCCGGTATGAAGTGGGCTTCCGGTGGTTGTCACACGGGAGACTGCTTCGAATTCGAGCCGTATTTGAGATGAGCATTTCATCGCCGTTCATTCAGAGACCGGTAGCGACGACTCTTCTGACGATCGCGGTAACGCTGGCGGGTGTGATCGGATACACTCAGCTGCCGGTTTCGCCGCTTCCTCAGATCGATTTCCCGACAATTCTGGTAAATGCGGGGTTACCCGGAGCGAGTCCGGAGGTTATGGCGGCGGCGGTAGCCACGCCGCTCGAAAAGCAGTTTACGCGCATCGCCGGTGTGACCGAAATGACATCGCGGAGTTCGCTGGGTGGCGCGGTCGTGGTGCTGCAGTTCGACATGAACCGCGATATCAACGCCGCGGCCAGAGACGTTCAGGCGGCGATTAATGCAGCGGCCGGCTATCTGCCCTCGAACCTCCCGAGAAAGCCGACTTACCGCAAGATCAATCCGACGGATTCGTCGATTCTGAACCTTTCGCTCACCTCGGATGTGGTTCCAAGGCCGAAGCTGTACGATATGGCTTCGTCGGTTTTTGCCCAAAAGCTTTCTCAGGTTCCGGGTGTCGGCCAGGTGAACGTCGGGGGCAGTTCGCTGCCGGCGGTCCGAGTGGAATTGAATCCGCAGCCGATCTCGAACTACAACGTGGGGCTGGATCAGATCAGTTCTTTCCTGGCGAGAGCCAACGCCCTCAGTCCCAAGGGGCAGCTTGAAAATTCCCGCACGGCGATACCCCTGCTGGCGACGGACCAGCTCTTCGAGGCGAAAGATTACAGAGATCTGGTCGTGCTTTACCGCAACGGGGCTCCCGTGCGTTTGTCGGATCTCGGCCGTGTGGTCGACGGAAACGAGGACGTGCGGAACATGGGTCTTTCGCGCGGCAACCCGGCCGTCATGATTTGGGTCAATCGCCAGCCAAACGCCAATATTATCGACACTGTCGAGCGGATCAAGGCCTTACTGCCGCAGTTTCGGGCGTCGCTTCCGCCCGACGTTCGTCTGAACATCGACAGCGACCGTACCGTCACGATCCGGGCTTCGGTGTATGAAGCACAGAAAAACACCCTGATTTCCATTTCACTCGTCATCCTGGTGGTTTTCATTTTTCTCAGGAATGGCTGGGCGACCTTCATACCGAGCATTTCAGTTCCGGTGTCGCTGATCGGAACGTTCGGAGTGATGTATCTGCTCGGGTACAACCTGGACAATCTTTCGCTGATGGCGCTCACCATCGCCACCGGGTTTGTGGTGGACGACGCGATCGTCGTGATCGAGAATATTACCCGGCACATCGAGAACGGCATGCGGCCGATGCAGGCTGCGCTGAAGGGCGCCTCGGAAATCGGCTTTACCGTTCTTTCAATGAGCGTTTCCCTCATCGCCGTCTTTATCCCGATTCTCCTGATGGGCGGCATAGTGGGCCGTTTGTTTCGCGAATTCGCCGTGGTGCTTTCGGTTTCGATCGTCGTATCGATGGTGGTTTCGCTGACTGCGACGCCCATGATGTGCTCGCGGCTGCTGAAGACGAAACACTCGCACGGCCGGCTGTACAACTGGACGGAAAAGCATTTTTCAGTGGGTGATCTCGACCTACGCGTCCGCGCTCGAGGTGGTGCTGGATCATTCCGTGCCGATGATTCTGCTGATCATCGCGACTGTGGGAACCAGCATCTATCTCTACATCAAGGTTCCCAAGGGGTTCTTCCCGCAGCAGGATACGGGCCGCATGCAGGGGATCATCGAAGGCCAGCAGCACATTTCCTATCAGGCGCTGGTGGAGAAGGCGAAGTGGTTTGAACAGCAGGTCCGCAGCGATCCGGATGTCGATACGGTCGATATGGTCGCGGGTACCAGCGGCGGCGGTTTTGGCGGCAATCGGGCCCAGATCTGGCTGCAACTGAAGCCGGTCGGAGTCCGGAAGAGCAGCATCGACGAAGTGATCGACCGCATCCGCGACGAAAACGGAGAGCATGCCTGGCGCGACTCTCTACCTTCAGGCGAATCAGGATATCCGTATCGGAGGCAGACAGGGTAACGGCGAGTATCAGTACACGCTGCAGGCCAGGATTTCAACCTGCTCGACAAATGGGGACCCAAGGTTCTGGAGCAGATGCGGAAACTTCCCCAGATTGCCGACGTCAGTTCCGACCTCGAAAGTTCGGGCCTGTCGTCGAACGTCGAAGTCGATCGCGACACCGCATCCCGGCTGGGCCTGACAGCGCAGGCGGTCGACAGCGCGCTCTACGACGCTTTCGGCCAGAGGCAGGTCTCGACGATGTATAAGTCGATCAACCAGTATCACGTGGTTCTGGCGCTTCAGCAGCAATGGTGGTCCAGTCCCGATTTTCTGGAAAAGATCTACGTCCAGACGCCGCGCGGCACCGACGTTCCCTTGTCCGCGTTTGCCCACTTTTCGGAGGGAATCACTCCGATTTCACTGCCCCATCAGGGGCAGTTTCCGTCGGCCACCATGTCCTTCAATCTTCCGGCCAACGTTGCGCTCAGCGATGCCGTGCTGGCGATCGAAAAGGCGGAGGAAGAGATGGGAATGCCCGCCAGCATCACGGGCAAATTTGCGGGCACCGGCAAAGGCGTTCCAGGACTCGCTCTCGAGTCAGCCGATCCTCATTCTGACCGCCTTGTGCGCGGTTTACATCGTCCTTGGAATCCTATATGAAAGCCTGATCCATCCACTGACGATCATCTCGACGCTTCCTTCGGCCGGGCTTGGGCGCGCTGATCGCGCTGGTCATCTTCGATACGGACCTGAGCATCATTGCCTTGATCGGCATCATTCTGCTGATCGGGATCGTGAAGAAGAACGCGATCATGATGATCGATTTCGCGCTCGCGGCCGAGCGGAATGAAGGACTCACATCGCGCGACGCCATTTTTCAGGCGTGTCTGCTGCGGTTTCCGGCCGATCATGATGACGACCTGCTGCGCGCTTCTGGGAGGGCTGCCTCTTGCTCTCGGCAGGGGTACCGGTTCGGAATTGCGTAAGCCGCTGGGTATCGCGATTGTGGGCGGCCTGGTCGTCAGCCAGATGCTGACACTGTTTACGACGCCTGTGGTTTATCTCGCGCTCGATCGCCTGCGGGTGCGCTTCAGCCGCCGCCCGAGCAAGTACCGGCCGGGCATTCTGGTTCCGGGCGGACTCGGGGACACCGCCGATTAATCCTGTGACCGAAGCTTTGATCGAATCTCTGATCGAACTGCGCAACATCACTGTGATGCGCGGGGCTAACATCGCCCTGCGGAATCTCAGCCTCACCATCGGCGCCGGCGAACATGTGGCGATTCTGGGCCCGAACGGCTGCGGCAAATCGACTCTGATCAAGACCATTACGCGGGAATGTTATCCGCTGGCGCGGCCCGATTCATCGGTGCGCATTCTGGGCCGGTCGCTGTGGAACGTTTTCGATCTGCGCAGCATGCTGGGAATCGTGTCGAACGATCTGATGACCCAATGTACGCGCGAAATCACTGGCTTCGATGTTGTGCTGTCCGGGTTCTTCTCCAGCATCGGAATCTGGCCGAATCATCATGTGACCGGACGACATGCGCAGAAAGGCGCATGAGGCGCTCAGGCTGCTCGAAGCGCCGCATCTTGCGCGAGAAGCCGGTCGACGAAATGTCGTCCGGCGAAGCGCGGCGCATGCTGATCGGGCGCGCTCTGGTGCACGGGCCGCGGGCGCTGCTGCTGGATGAGCCTTCAACCAGCCTCGATTTGTTCGCCCAGCATGAGCTGCGCGAGATGGTTCGCAAGCTGGCTCAATCGGGCATCGGGATTCTGCTGGTAACCCACCACCTGGCCGACATTATTCCCGAGATCGATCGCGTCATTCTGATGCGCGACGGGCAGATTTCCGGCGACGGCGCAAAGGAGGAAATGCTGACGGCGCGCGCGCTTAAGGATCTTTTCGGCGTCGATGTCGAACTCGCCCGGCGTGACGGGTATTACCACCTGTGGTGAGCCGAATCGCTTACGCATCGCTTAAACTAGGCGAAGAATGACTAAACTCCTCGCAGTGATGGCGCTCGCAGCGTCGGTCTTCACGGTTCCCGGATTCGGCGCGAAGGTTCCCCGGAAGGCGCCGGAATTCACCTTCCAGATGGCGGACGGGTCCAAACAGGATCTGAGCCAGTACAAAGGCAAGACCATCGTGCTGGCCTTCATGTACACCACATGCCCGCATTGCCAGAAGACCTCACAATTGCTCGCCCAGGTTCAGAAGGAGTACGAGGGCAAAGACGTTCAGATATTGGGCGCGGTCTTCGATAGTGGGGCAGCGGCTCGCGTGCAGGAGTTTAACAAGACGCTCGGCCTGAATTTTCCGGTCGGCTATTCGGACCCGAAACCAGTGCTCGACTTCCTGCAATTCCCGGCTACCGATCCCTACTTCGTTCCGATTCTCGTGTTCATCGACCGGAACGGAATGATCCGGGCGCAATATTTCGGCGATGACAAGTTTCTCGAGAGCCCGGAAGTGAACATCCGCGGCGAGATCGACAAATTGCTGAAGGGCGGCGCGACAACCACCGGTGTCGCTCCGAAGAAGACGCCGAAATCCTAGCCCGTAGCCCTAAAAAGATGCTGAATCTTCACGCGGTCAAGCTTCGGATCCCGGAGAACGCGAATATCGTCCTTGGGCAGAGCCACTTCATCAAGACAGTGGAAGATGTCTATGAAGCGATGGTCAACTCGGCCCCTCAAATCAGATTCGGCATTGCTTTCAACGAAGCTTCCGGCCCGTGTCTGACGCGCGGCGACGGCAACGATTCGGAGTTACAGGAAGCGGCACTGGAGATTGCATCGTCGGTGGCAGCGGG
Source organism: Terriglobia bacterium (assembly GCA_963845785.1). Taxonomy (GTDB): domain Bacteria; phylum Acidobacteriota; class Terriglobia; order Bryobacterales; family Bryobacteraceae; genus BOG-234. The sequence continues at coordinate 993,882 of CAWJTK010000001.1, forward strand.
GCACTTCTTTGCCGTTGTCATGCGCGATGCTTTCCCGATCAATACGCTCAAGGCGATTCAGGGAGTGCCGGAGATCTGTAACATTTTCTGCGCGACCGCGAATCCTGTCGAAGTTATCGTCGCGGAGACGGACCAGGGGCGGGGAGTTCTGGGTGTCGTGGACGGGGCGTCTCCGAAAGGCGTGGAGACCGCGGAACACGCGAAGCAGCGCCACGAATTTCTGCGCAAGATCGGCTATAAGAGATAAAGCGGCTACAAGCGACGGATCTGCTGCAGCGTGAAGCTCTGGCAACGCTTCCCCTGAAGACGCGGTTGACGGTAAGTTCCACGCCTCGCGGAAGCCCGGCTGCAGGGCCAAAGCCCTGGCCCCACATCGGCTGCAGAGAATTGTTCTTGCTGAAGCGACTACGCCGGTTTGGCCGCCAGAGCTTCTTTAATGATGCGGCCGATCTCCATGAATTCCGCCAGGCTGCTCGGCTTGCAAAAATAGCCGGTCGCCCCGAATCTGGCCGTCTCCTCGCGATCGACAGGGGAGTCGGAAGAAGTCAGAATGAGAAAGGGAACGCGCCCGGATCTTTTGCTCTTTCGTACGAATTGCAGAAGTTCGAGGCCGCCCTTCTTCGGCAGGTTCAAGTCGGCGAGTATGAGCGCCGGAGGCGCGGTGGAGTCGTCGGCGTCCACCGCATCGATGAATCGAACGGCTTTCTCACCGTCGGCAAATACGCGAAGCTCGAAGTCGAGGAGGTGTTTGTTCAATGCTCGTTCGAGGAGGAACACGTCGGCCGGATTGTCCTCCGCCAGCAGAATAAAAGGCGCACTGGAGACTTCCTCGGTCAATCCATTCAAGGTTATCTCAGTGCCGCACGATGCGATCGTCCTTCTTTGACGCAACCCTTGACATAGCTTTTTCCCGGCTATTAGACTCGGCATACGGAAATGGAATCCATGAGCGGCTCGATGTCTCGCAGGAGTCTCTTCTACCGCGGCGCCGCTTTGACGGTCTCGGCCGCACTGAGACCCTCTTTCGCCGACTCCCAGGATCTCGCCCGCCTGACTCTCAAGCAGGCTTCAGACCTGTTGCGCCGCAAAGGCGCGTCCCCTGTTGATCTCACGCGAGCATGCCTCGCTCGCATCGAAAAATACAATTCCGCGTTGAACGCCTTTATCACGATTACGGCAGATCAGGCGCTCGATTCCGCGCGCGAGGTGGAGGCGGAGCAGAGGAAAGGCAAATGGCGCGGGCCGTTGCATGGAATCCCGATCGCGCTTAAAGACAACATCGACACCGCCGGCGTGCGCACAACCGGCGCAAGCGAGCTGTTTAAAGATCGTATTCCTACCGAAGATGCCGAGGTTGTCCGGCGTTTGAAGAATGCGGGAGCGATTCTGCTGGGCAAGCTGAACATGCACGAGCTTGCTTATGGAGGAACGTCGGCTGTCAGTTATTACGGTCCGGTGCATAATCCGTGGGCACTCGATCGTACCCCGGGCGGTTCGTCGGGTGGTCCCGCGGCTGCGATTGCGGCAGATCTCTGTTTCGGATCGCTCGGTACGGACACCGCGGGATCGGTGCGAATCCCGTCCGCGTATTGCGGTGCGGTCGGGCTGAAGCCGAATTATGGGCGAGTGAGTATTCGCGGTGTGATCCCGCTCTCGTGGTCCCTCGATCACGTCGGTCCGATTTGCAAGAGCGTCGAAGATACGGCTCTGATGCTTTCGGCCATCGCGGGTTATGACGAAGCGGATCCGACAACTGCCGACAAGCCCGTTCCCGACTACACGCGCGCCATGACCATGCCCGTCGCGAAACTGCGCCTTGGAATCCCGCGGACGCCATTCTTTGATGGTCTCGATCCGGACGTCGCGAGCGCGGTTGAAGCGGCAATCGAAGTTCTTCGCAAAATGACGATGAGTGCCGCGGACGTTCAGATCCCGACGGCCGTTAATCCCGCCGAAATCTGGAACACCGAAATATACACGTATCACTCGAAGTGGATCACTGCCACGCCGCAACTCTACCAGCCGGCGACGCGCGCGGCCATCCTGAAGGACGGCGAGGAGCGGGCGGAAGTCTACGCCCAGGCGCGCTGGACGATGCAACTGCAGCGGCGCGAGATCGCGAAGGTATTTTCGAACGTCGATCTCCTGATAACGCCGACGATGGCCGATCCGGCTCCACTCATCGCACCGCCGCCGGGGACTCCAGTCAGCAGACGCGGATTGAACACGTCCCCATTCAATGTATTCGGGGTGCCGACGATCTCGGTGCCGTGCGGTTTCTCGAAATCCGGACTGCCGATCGGGCTGCAGATCAGCGGCGCGCCTTTCGCTGAGTCAACGGTCCTCGCGCTTGCTTATCGTTACGAGCAGGCGACGGAGTGGCACAAACGCCATCCGCCGCTTGCCGGCTGACATCCGGCGGAAATCAGGAGTGCCCTTCGGTCGAGGCGGTAGCCGCGAACGAGGTTTCGCCCCCGTATTCCGCGTCGGCCTCTTTGTCGCGCCCCATCAACCGCAGAGCTGCCGAAGTGACGTGTTCCGCCGTGAAGCCAAAGTTCTTGAGGACCACGTCGCCGGGAGCGGACGCGCCGAAATGGTCGATTGCAATAATCGTCCCTTCAGCGGACCACCGGTGCCATCCAAAAGAGCTGCCCGCTTCCACCGTGACCCTCTTCTTCAAGGCGGCCGGTAAAACGCTCTCGCGATATGCCTCGTCCTGGGCCTCAAACAAATTCCAGCTCGGCATGCTGACTACACGCGCCCGAATGCCGAGGGTAAGCAGCCGCTCCTGCGCTTTCATGCAGAGCGGCGACTTCGGAGCCGGTGCCGATCAGAATCACTTCCGGCGCGCCGCTTTGGGCTTCCGACAGAATGTAGGCGCCCTTCGCGACTGCACGGCTCTTTGCGCCCGGCTGCGATCGAGGTGCGGCAGGTTCTGGCGCGTCAGCGCGAACAGCGTCGGGCCCTTGTGCTGAACGGCGAAGCCCCACGCATCCGCAGTTTCGGTGGCATCCGCCGGGCGAATCACGGTCAGGCCCGGAATCGCCCGCAACCCAGCCAGTTGCTCGACTGGCTCGTGCGTCGGTCCGTCTTCGCCGACAGCCGATACTGTCATGCGTAAAAACGTAGAACACTTTGAGCTGACTCAACGCACCCAGCCGGATCGCCGGCTTCATGTAGTCCGAAAAGACCAGAAACGTAGCGCTGAACGGCAGCAGGCCGCCATGCGCCGCCATGCCGTTCACCGCGGCGCCCATGGCATGTTCGCGGACGCCGAAAGCCATGTTGCGTCCGCCGTAGTCCCACTCGCCGCCTACCGCGCCCTGGGTTCCGGGCCCCCCGAATTCTGCGGGCTGAAAATCGCCGAAGCCTTTCAGCGCCGTATCGGTCGAGGGGTTCAAATCCGCCGAGCCGCCCACAAGATTCGGAATGCGTTTTGCAAGCGCGTTCATAGCGGCCCCCCCCGCCGCGCGCGTCGCGATCGGTTTGTCGGCCGGCGTCCATTTCGGGAGGTCGGCAGCCCCAGTTTTCGGGAAGCTTGCCGGCGATCATAGACTCGAGTTCGGCAGCTTCGGCGGGATATGCCTTGCGATATGCATCGAAGCGCTTTTCCCACTGCTGTTGCGCGCTCGCGCCTTTGGGAAGCGCTTCGCGGAAATGGTCGACGGCCTCCTTCGGCAGGAAAAACTTCTCCATCGTCGGCCAGCCGAGGGCCTTCTTCGTCGCCTGCAGTTCCTCTTCGCCCAGCGGATTGCCATGCGCCGAAAAGTTGTCCTGCTTTTTCGGGCTGCCGTAGCCGATGTGAGTGTGAACCAGGATCAGAGAGGGCCGCGGTATCTTTTTGCGCCGCCTCGATCGCGGCCGCAATTGCGGCGATATCGTTTCCGTTCTCGATCGATTGCGTATGCCAGCCATAGGCATCGAAGCGCATCGCTACGTCTTCGGTGAAGGTCAGGCGGTGCCGCCCGCGAGCGAGATGTGGTTCTGGTCGTAGAGGTAGATCAGCTTGCCGAGCCGCAGATGGCCGGCGAGCGAAGCGGCCTCCTGCGTGATGCCTTCCATCAGATCGCCATCGCCGCAGATCGCGTAGGTGTGGTGATCGATGATTTCATGGCCCGGCCGGTTGTAGCGCGCCGCAAGCCAGGCCTCAGCCATCGCCATGCCGACGCCGTTACTGAAACCCTGTCCCAGCGGACCCGTTGCGACTTCCACACCAACCGTGTGTCCGCGTTCCGGATGACCAGGCGTCTTGCTGCCCCACTGCCGGAAACGCTTGAGCTCATCGAGCGGAAGATCGTAGCCGGTGAGATGCAGCAGGCTGTAGAGCAGCATCGATCCGTGGCCGGCGGAAAGCACGAAGCGATCGCGATCGAACCATTGAGGATCGGCTGGATTGAATTTCAGGTAACGCGTCCAGAGCGTATAGGCCATTGCGGCCGCGCCCATCGGCATGCCGGGGTGGCCGGAATTCGCGTTCTGCACGGCATCCGCGGAGAGAATGCGGATCGTGTTGATGCACAGATTGTCCAGGGCTTCCATGTTTTCTTCAGGCAAAGTGATTCCTTTCATTGCTGAGGTTTTGGGGTTTCGCAACGGACTCGGGCGAGATCGGATTCGGCGGCGCGCCCGCCCACGGCGTGCCATCTCCCAGTTTCACATAGGCCTCCGAGGCGGTAACCGCGTTAACACGGCAGTAATACGAATAGCACTCTGTCGAAGACGCGGTTTGTGTGAGGGTCGGCGACAAGGTCGCCGGCTCTACCGGCGCGCCCGCGAGTCTGCGTAAAGTTCCGCGCCGAGCCGAAGCTCGGCGGGCCCGAAGGCCTGCCCCACAAAGGTTTTTCGTAGTTGCGGCGGAAGCCATGGTCCCGCACCGGCAACGTGTCTTCATTCGCTTTGGCGGCCCGCTGCGCAAAGCGGTTTGCGCCCTTTCATCACGCCTGCTAAAGAGGCTGCTCAAATCCTTCTTTGCTGAGTACCTTGCTGCCATCCCGCGTCACCACGAAGTATCCATCTTCCGATTTGCCGGCATAACGATCGGCGGTCTGGCCCGTCACGTCGACGGTCTTCCACTTCTTCCGCAGAATTTCCTTGTAAGCGTCGAAATATTTCGCCGCGGCATCCGCGTCGCTCCACTCGGATTCGTAAATCAAAGTCAGGCGATGGTCTGGTTTCGCTTCGTCTACCCGGTAGCCGGAGCCTACCAGCTTGGGCCCGAGGGCGTCCGCCAGTTCCGGGCTGACATACTGCTCGAGCAGGATCCGGGTCTCCAGTTCTCCCAGTTCGCCGGTCACAAATGGCTTCGAATGTTTGAGAGGCTTCGGCAGAGACGGATCGTCAAACGCAACCTTCCCAAAGTAGCGCTGCGGATGCAAAATCTGCGCACTTGAGGCTGGCGGATTGCGGAAAAGCTCCGCAAAGCCGAGCTTGCCGTCGTGGAGGAAGATTGCCTCCTGAAACCGGCCGCCGTCCGTGTAGGGAAATGTGAGCGTTCTTCGAAGGTAAAGAGGGGCGCTGTTAAATACGGGATACTCGGCGTCCTGGGAATCATCATCGCTGTTCAGGTATTGCCGTGCCGTTTGCGGGTCGGCTAGCGTTCGTCCGGCGCGGCGGGCCTCGACTTCGACCATCAGCCATGACGCCTGACCTTCCACGACAGCCTGGCGCGCCAGCGACTCTTCGCTGTCGTCCGCGACCTTGCCCAGGAAGCGCTGAATGGGGAAATTCTGATCCGCGAGAGCGTGCGCGAGTTCGTGGATCATAGCCGCATCGCGCATATTCACCGTGGCCCAGTCGGAAATGAAGAGCTTTTTTCTTTTAAAGTCGTAGAACGCCGCTGCCTGTTCGGTCAGAAGATCGATGGTCGTCTGTTTGAGGTCGAAACCTGGCGGGGCGAAACCGAACTTCTTCAGGGTGGCCTCTTCCGCACGCACTTCTTCGGGTTTCACGGACTCTTTGATCTGCTCTTTGATGTACTTGTTCACCTGCTCGCGCGTTATGAGGGCGAAAGGCAGCTCTTTGCGAATACGAAACCCGGTGACGTCGGAAAGTTCCTTGAGGATGGAGTTGATTTCCTCGGCTGTGGGAAGCTTCGGCGAAGGCGCCGGCGCACCCAGACTGCGCGTTACGGCGCACAGGAGGGCGATTATCGCCAGAGCAGCCTGATATATCCCACCTGGATTCGAGCCCCGAGACATCTACTGAAATAGTCCCACGCCTGCCGACACGGCGCTAACCGAAGTTAACTGCACTGTACAATGTAAGTTAAATTCGGCGGAAACTCAATTTATTACAGGAGCGGGACACTTGGCAGAAGATAAGCTTTACAAGGCGGAATACGTCGGCAGCGGTACCTTCATCATCAGCAAACCCAAGCGCAAAAAGAATAAACAGCGACAGTCCGATCTGAAGAATGTCTCTCGCGGGTCGCGCAAGTAGCCAGGGCGTTCGCCGCCTGGCTCAACGTTTATTCGGCGCGATCGCCTTCAGGCAAACCGCCAGAATCGCGCGCTGAATCATCCACGCGGTGCCAAGGCTTCCCGCAAACGTTGCGCCCAGAATCAAGGTATCCATCGTCCGTCCTCGGCTATTGCTGAGCACGGCGAGTGCCATTCATCCCGAACGGCATGGCGCATGCATCAGGCGGTGCGAGGTGTGCCTTGAGACAAATTTTTCGTGCCTGTGCCAACCAGATCGCCGACAAAGTCGGCTCGCCCGGCGCGTTTGGGACAGGAATCCTGCTGGTTCTGGTTTGGGCGGTAACCGGACCCTTGTTCCGATTCTCCGACACATGGCAACTGGTCATTAACACAGGCACCAGCGTCGTCACCTTTCTGATGGTGTTTCTGATTCAGAACACTCAGAACCGAGACACACAGGCGATGCAGTTGAAGTTGAACGAATTGATTCGCGCGGTTTCAACGGCAAGAAACACCCTGCTCGATCTCGAAAACTGCACGGAAGACGAGATTGAGGCGATGCAGAACGAATTTGCCGCCATTCGGGAGAAAATGGCAGCGCGAAATCAGCTGAAATAAAAATGGCGGAAATCCGGCTCTTTGCCGGATTTCCGCCTATTGGATTCGCGAGCGGCGTTGACGACTTCTAATACCTGCCGGCGCCCGTGCGCGCCGTTTCGGGCTCAACGTTGTGAGAGCTCTCGCCGGTCGACGAAATGTCCTCGGCCCCGGTGTTCTTGAGTAACTCTTTCGCGCTCTTGATCTGGTTCGAGGTGTCGCAGTGGACCGAAAGCAGAACGCCGCCCGACTTGATCCGGCCCTCATAGCGCTTGGCCTCATACTCCGGAATTCCCATTCCGACAAGAGCGCCAATCATCCCGCCGACTGCGCCGCCCACGCCGAGACCTGCCAGTCCCGCCATGATCGGGCCGGCCGCAATGAACGGTCCCAGACCTGGGATCGCGAGTGTTCCGATACCGGCGAGGATACCGAGGCCGCCCCCAATCACGCCACCAGCCGTGACACCCACCGCTGCTCCTTCAGGAGCTTTGGTCTCCTTTTCATGCGCGAAGTCTTTGGTACCGCGGTTGTCGGCAAGGAGCACCGAGATATCGGCGCTGCGAAATCCCGCCTGCACCAGCGTGTCTACCGCTCTCTCCGCCTGGCTGGTAGAGGAGTAAATGCCGAATACTGCCGTTTTTTTGTCTTCCATAATGAACCTCCCTGGGAACTGCGTTTTACCGGTCCTGCTTTACCGAGAGATCGTCTGTCACCTTGCCGGCGCCGGCGATCGCCTCGGCTTTTGCAACGACTGCATGTTTCTCATCCTCCGAACGAACCGGTCCCTTGAGGGTTACGGCTCCGTTCTGGCTGATGATTTTTACGTTATGGGCGTAGGTGGAAAGCGACTTGTCGCCGATCACGGCCTTGCGAATCTGCTGAGTGAGATACCGATCCGTGTGATTGCTTTTCTGCTGGTCAGCGGTCACCGCCGTTTTCGACCCGTCCCCCTGGTTGCTTTTGGTGTTGTCCGGCTGTTGGGCGGGCAGAACCTGCACCGCGAGGCAACCGGCCGCGATTGCGGCGAGTGCCGCGAATCGAGGAACTGAGTGGTTTCGAATCATGCCCGATCAACTGGCACTTGCCTGGCCATGCCGCGGTGCGGGAGGGACGATGCGTGATCGCGCAGTAAATTTCCATACAGTTGTAGGAGCAGCACGCCGGGATGACTTTTGCCTCGCCGTGCATTCTAATATCTGAAGGGCTGCCGCCAGGGCGGCGTCCGCAAACAAGGAGAAAAGACGAATGAAGATTTCCCGCATCCTGACGGGCCTGCTCCCCGCCATCGCCCTGCTTCTGACCATGTCCCGACCGGTCGTCCGCGCGGCCGATGATATGCCCCAGGTCGGCGCCGTCGCCCCCGATTTCACTCTCAGCTCGCAGGAAGGCAAGAAAGTCAGCCTGCACGATTATCGCGGCCAGTGGGTCGTGCTTTACTTCTATCCGAAGGACATGACGCCCGGTTGCACGATCGAAGCGCACAATTTCCAGCGCGATCAGAAGGAATACGACGCGAAGAAGGCCGCAATCCTGGGCGTCAGCGTTGATAGTGTCGATTCCCACGTAGAGTTCTGCACCAAGGAAAACCTGACCTTCAAGCTGCTCGCCGACCCCGATAAGAAGGTTGTGACGATGTACGGCTCGACGCAGAAGTTCGGCGAGAATGTCGTAGCAGCGCGCAACACCTTCCTGATCGACCCGAAGGGTGTTATCCGAAAGGTTTTCGTCAAAGTGAACCCGACTCCGCACAGCGCGGAGGTACTGGCGGCTATTGACGAACTGAAGAAGGCAAGCTAGCAGCGTTCCTCTCATTTCACGACTTCACTCCGCTGGCGAAGCCGTTGGCGGAGTGAGCCGGAGCAGCATGAATTCCCGGCAAGACGAATTCGAACGTGTCGCCTTGTGTCACACGCGCGGCCTGCTGCGCGTCGCGCGACGGATTACGTCCGGGTCTTCCTCGGCCGAGGATCTCGTCCAGGAGAGTCTTCTGCTGGCCTGGCGCAGCTTCGACCAGTTCGATGAAGGAACGAACGCGCGGGCATGGCTGTTTCGGATTCTCTTTAATGTGTTCTATGCCCACGGGCGGAAGCTCCGCCGCGTTCCCGAAATCATTCCGATTACCCGCGATCTGGCAAGCGTTCCACCCTCTCTGGATGAAGCAATGGAGGTTTCCCGCGCGCTGGACGGCCTGCACATCGATCACCGGACCGTCTTGCTGCTTGGTGTGGTCGAGGGATTCACTTGCGGCGAGATTGCCGGGATATTAGGTGTTCCCGTCGGAACCGTGATGTCGCGTTTGAGCCGGGCTCGAGCCTCGATGCGCACACGCCTTGCCGCAAAACCGCTGAACGTCGAATGGGCCGAAAAGGAAATCTCATGAATTGTGAAGATGTGTCGATGATGACGCCGCTCTATCTGGCCGGAGATCTCGATTCCGTTCGCATGGAGCTTTTTTCGGCGCATGTGAACTCGTGCCCGGCTTGCGCCTGCGAACTGGGGCAGCAGGCTGCGTTCGATGCATCGTTGCGGACCAGCATACTGGCTGAGAACGTCGACACCACCCGAATTGATCGCCATATTCGGCGCCAGATCGCTCCCCAGACTGCTTCGCACCATACCTGGCGCTGGCTCCTCGCGGCAGCCGGTGTGGCGGCTCTCGTAACAGCGGCTGTGGTCGGAATTCGCGCCTTTTCATCACGGCCAAAACCCGTTTACGCGGCCGCGGCTAAGGATCACCGTTGGGAAATCGTCGATGGGCAGCCTCGCAAATGGCTCACCGACCGCGCTTCAATCGAAGCAGTGGCGGCGCGCCAGGGAGTTTCAGACTCGGCAATCGCCGCGATGGCGCCCACCGGATATCGGCTCGTTGAGGGCAAGCTGTGCCGCCTGGACGGGCGCGTCTTTCTACACCTTGTCTATGCGAATGGTCTCGCGAACTTCTCGGTCTTCCTTCGGCAACCGGACGGCAAAGGGCCGGTGGGGACAAATCGCGAAATTCTGGTGGCCACGCAGGGCGCGGAGCATATCGCCGGGTTCGAGAATGCGCAGTTGAGTGCGCTGATCGTGACCGAACAATCGGGTAATGCCGCGCTGGCTTTCGCAAAATCTGCGGCGGCGGTGCTTTGAAGTCACTGTCGAGCCACGCGAGCCCGCAACGCCTGATCCACTTTTTCCTGAATTCGGCTGTCGGAGCGATTGATCTCCATCGCCTTGACAGCCATCTCTGAAGTCCGACCGCCGCCATCGCGAATCAGCCCGAGCAGAAATGCGATTGCGGGTTCCGTCCTCGACGTGGCGAGCGACAGTAGAATGCACTGCCGAGTATCGACGTCCGCCACTGATGCGAAACGGTCAGTCAGCCAACCTACGGCATCGGCGCGGCGGCTCGCGCCCAAGCTCAGCAGAGCGGCTTCACGCACGCCGCGGTCGTTTGCCTCCGCGAAGGATGCGACGAAACGGACCTGTTCCGCGTCCTCGACCGCCAGCAATCCGTTAAAGCAATCCGCCAGTACATCCGGTTCCGGATCGCCCGAGAGCGCCTTGAGGCGGAGCAACAGAAGCGCCGGTTCCGAACCTATAGCGCCCAGGGCGCGCGCTGCGCCTGCGCGCGCCTGCCACTCGCGGTCGACCAGCAGGTTGACAAGTTCGCGCAGTTTGTCCGGCCATATAGTGCACGCCAGACCCATGGCGCAAACCGCACGCAACTCCGCGGCGGTGTCCACCGAGCCGCCCCAGACCGGCTCCATTTGCACATGCTTCATGCCTTTGAGGAACAGCTCGGGCTCGCTGTATTCGAGTCGGTAAAGCGTTCGGGCAACGGCATTGAGAGCGGTGCAGCCTTTGTCGAGCTCGGCTCCGCGCTTCAGGAATCGGTCGAATGCGGCGACGAGGTCGATGGTGAGTTCGCTCCATTGCGCATCGCCCGCGATCCGCGCGGCTTTGGCGGCTACCAGATTCGATTTTGAAGCAAGCGCCTTCGCGATCTGCTTTCGTCCCTCCGGTGTATGCAGCGGGATTTCATCGAGCTGCGCAAGCGCCAGTTCAACAGGATCGTTTTTCACTGCACCGAGACTATTTGCGCGCTCACGCCTTGAGTATTTAAGGCGCGCGGACGGAGGCGGATCAGCCGGTTCGCCGCGTACGGCAGATCGAGGGTCGCCTTGACATAGTTATCGGTGAGGGCCAGGCCCGGTGGATCGAGCGTCACCGCCGTGAAGTCGCGGCCAAGCAGGCTTTGCCGGAACGCCGCGTTCTTCTCATCGGCCAGTTCGCGCAGAATCCGATTGCGGTCCTTGCGGACGCGAATCGGGACCACGCCGGGCATCTCCGCCGCTGGGGTTCCGGGCCTTTCCGAATACGTGAAAACGTGAAGGTAAGTAAATGGCATCGAGGCGATGAACTGGCGTGACTCCTCGAACAAGTCGTCAGTTTCGCCAGGAAATCCCACCATCACGTCAGCACCGATGGCCGCGTCCGGCATCAGAGTGCGCGCTTTCGTGATGCGGTCCGCATAGTGTCGAGGCCGGTATTTCCGATGCATGCGGCGCAGGATCGTGTCGGATCCGGATTGCAGCGGCGCATGAACGTGTTTCGAGATGCGCGGATTCTCGGCCACCAGACCCAGCAGGTCGTCGGAGAAATCCATCGGCTCAACCGAGCTCAGGCGCAGGCGTTCGATTTCTGTCTCGGCGAGCAACCGGCGCAGCAGGTCGGGTAGCCGCATCGTACTTCCAGACTCCCTGCCCCAGCGCCCCAGATTGATGCCGGAGAGCACTACCTCGCGGTACTTTGCGCTGAGGGCGCGAATCTGTTCGACGATCCGGTCCGCCTCCACGTACCGGCTCTTCCCGCGAACGAACGGGATGATGCAGAAGGAGCACCGGTTGTGGCACCCGTCCTGAATCTTGAGGTTCGGCCGCGTGCGATCGCCCGTTGCATCGAGAATTGGGGCCGTGAGGATGTCGCGGGTATCGAAGATATTCCCGGTCAGGATCTGCCCGTGGTAGGGAGCATCCTGATCCAAACCCCCGGCGACCAAATCCGCGATCTGGGTCTTGTGCGAGTTTCCCACCACCCACTCGACGCCCGGCATGGCGGCCAGTTCATCCGGCGCGCGCTGCGCGTAACACCCGGTCACCAGAATGCGCGCACCGGGATTTTCCCGATGAACCCGGCGAATCGTCGAGCGCGCATCGCTGTCGGCTTCCGCAGTAACCGTACAGGTGTTGAGAACTATCAGATCCGCCCTCTCGCGGGAATCGGATGCCGCGAGTCCGCGTTCGGCGAGCTGCGCTTCGAGCGCGGCGCCGTCAGCCTGTGTCGCCCGGCAGCCGAAGTTCTGTACGAAAAAGCGGCTCATTCGTCTTCGGTTGAGGGCATGTCTCCGAATATCTCGCTCAGCGGGATCGAGAACGCGCCATCGGATGTCTCAACAGTGTCGCGGCAGATCTTGCCCCCTTCGCGGGTCTGAATCGTCACGCGATGACGCCTGGGATCGACCACCCAGATGTTCTCAACACCGAAGTTGAGATAGTCTTCGATCTTGTCGTCGAGGTCACTTGCGCGGTCGTCTCGCGAGAGGATCTCGACCACAATATAGGGCGGCAGGCGCAGAAAACGGCCGGTCGGGCGGCTTCGAACAGCCAGGATGTCGGGTATCCGAAAACGGCTCGGCTCTACTTGAACCCGTAGTTCCACAAAGCCATAAAGCCCGCGCTGACGGAATGCGAAAAGGAAGAAGCCCTGAAGATAACTGTGATCGAGTTCGCCCACGTTCCTCTCAATCAGCTGTCCGTCGACGTATTCACGGTCGGGATCCCACGAAGTCGAAAGATACTCCTCGATCGGCACTAGCGTCGCGACAGCCATACCTTTATTCTGGCAGAGCTTATGTGTGCCAGCCGAGCCTTATACTGAAGGCGAGTCCCCCAAATGGGCGAAACCAGTATCCTCTGGCTCCGCGTCGCCGCCGGATTTTATTCTTTCGGCCTTCTCGATGCCATCATCACGATTCTGCGCCGGCGCGAAAGTCTCTTCCGCGCCGCCTTCGCCGCATTCGGCCTCGGCGCCCTCTTTCAGCTGGTTTCTATCGTCGAACAGGGTCTGGTGCAGCACCATTTCCCCGCAAACGACTTCTTCGAAACCATGTCGCTCTGCGCCTGGCTCGTTACCCTCGCCTTCCTGATCATTTACTGGCGCTATAAAGTCGAAAGCCTGAGCGTCTTTGTCTTTCCTCTCGTCTTCGTGATGACCCTCGTGGCCGCGCTCCGGAATCCGGTGTCGCACTGGTCGAGCGAGACTCTGCGAAGCACCTGGCTCATCGTGCACATCGTTCTTGCGCTGCTCGGGTATGCGGCGCTGATTTTTACCGCTGTGGCCGCGGTCGCCTATCTCATGCAGGAACGCCAGCTCAAACAAAAGCGCCCCACTTCCATTTACCGCTTTTTCCCGCCCCTGAGCACGCTTGACGAACTGATTTCGCGCACGCTGGGCGCGGGCTTCGTCTTCATCACCACAAGCATCATCGTCGGCATCGTGTGGGCTTACATCGAGCGTGGCGCCGGTTGGATCGGCAACGGGCTCATCAGCTCAGCCAGTGTCACATGGGGAATTTATCTCGCGCTGATTTTCTTCCGCGTCAGCGCCGGTTGGCGCGGGAGGAAGGCCGCTATTCTCGCCATCGTGGCGCTCTGCTGTTCCGCGATCGCGTGGATTGCCCATGCGCAACTGGAGCGGCGTCTCATCCAATGAAGCTCCTGCTGACCGGTCTCAGTCACAAGACCGCTTCCGTGGACCTTCGCGAGAAGCTTGCTCTCCGCGAAGCCGAACTCCCCGACGCTCTGCATGAACTGCAAAACCTCGGCGCTTCGGAAGCGATGATCCTTTCGACCTGCAACCGGGTAGAGATCGCCCTCACTTCGCCCGATCAAACCGAGCCGCTGACTATCGTAGAGCGTTTTTTCAAAAATTCCCAAAGCTCGGCTACCGATTTCGGCGGCCATCTTTATCACCTCGAAGCGCGGGAGGCGATCCGGCATCTTTTCCGCGTCGCGGCAAGCCTCGATTCAATGGTCGTCGGCGAACCCCAAGTGCTGGGGCAACTGAAGAGCGCCTACGCGATCGCAAAGAATGAAGGCGCTGTTGGAGGTCTGCTGGAACAGGTACTCACCCGCTCCTTCAGCGTCGGGAAGCGGGTCCGCACGGAAACCGGAATCGGGCAGATGGCCGTTTCGATCAGCTATGCCGCCGTCGAACTCGCTCGGACCATCTTCGGATCGCTGAAGGGCCGTTCGGTGATGATCGTCGGTTCGGGAAAAATGGGCGAACTTGCGGCCAAGCACCTCCACCGTTCCGGCGCGAAGCGGATCTTTGTCGCGAACCGGACGTGGGAGCGCGCCGAGGAAATGGCGGCGTTATTTAAGGGACAGGCCGTCGAATACACCCGTTTCGTATCGATGTTGCCGGAAATCGACATCGTGATCGCATCGAGCGCTGCGCCGCATTACATTCTCACGAAGGACGACATGCAACGGGTAATCGCGGCTCGCAAAAACAAACCCATTTACCTGATTGATATCGCTGTTCCACGCAATATCGATCCCTCAGTCAACGAAATCGAGGGCGTCTTCCGGAAAGACATAGACGATCTGGAAGGGGTTGTCAACGCGAATATTCAAGAGCGATCGAAACAGGCCGAGCAGGCCGAGGCGATCGTGGCCGATGAAGTCGAGCGGATGATCTCCCGCCTCAAGCTCGAGGAGGTCACTCCGACCATCGTGAGCCTGCAGGAGCAGTTCGAAAACATTCAGGTCGACGGAGGTCTCGCGGGCACTCCGGCGGCTGCCCGATAGCCTCACCGCCGATCAGCAACGCCAGGTTGTGGCTCAAATGGACGCAATGACGAAATCGATCGTCAACAAGATCGCCCATCTCCCGATCTCGGCGCTGCGAACGAACGCCGGTCAGCCGGAAGGCGACCAGTTCCTGGACGCGATCCGCAAGGTTTTTCACCTGCAGGACTGATGCCGGTCAGAACCGGCCGCCAATGTACAATTTTAATTTCAAACACAACCAATAAATTAAATGACTTACCAACCAGGCAGACACTTCCTTCAGATTCCCGGCCCCACGAATGTCCCCGACCGGGTCCTCCGCGCGATTGACAACCCCACGATTGACCACCGCGGTTCCGAATTCGCGGTTCTTGCCAAAGCGTGCCTGGAGGGTATGAAAACCGTCTTCCAGACCCAAGATCCCGTGATCATCTACACCGCATCCGGTACTGGAGGATGGGAAGCCGCGCTGGTGAATACGCTGAACCCCGGCGACAAAATTCTGGCATCCGACACCGGTCAGTTCGCCGCGTTATGGACTAAAATGGCGAGACACCTTGGCTTCTGCGTAGACCTGATCCCGAGCGACTGGCGGCATGGCGCGGATCCGGCCGAGATCGGAAGAAGGCTCGCTGCGGACACAAATCATGAGATCAAGGCGCTGCTCACGGTCCACAACGAGACTGCGACCGGTGTTACCAGCGACATCGCGGCGATACGAAAGGCGATCGACGCCGCCAAACACCCGACGCTCCTGATGGTGGATACCGTGTCTTCCCTGGGATCGATCGACTACCGCCATACCGAATGGGGCGTCGACGTCGCCGTCGGCGGATCGCAAAAGGGTATGATGCTTCCTCCGGGCCTCAGCTTCAATGCCATCAGCAAGAAGTCGCTGGCAGCCAGCAAGACATCGACGATGCCTAAAAGCTTCTGGCGATGGGACGACATGCTGGAGGCGAATACCAAAGGCTTCTTCCCCTACACCCCCGCGACGAACCTCTTTTACGGTTTGAAGGAATCGCTGGCCATCATGAAGGAAGAGGGCATGGAGACCATCTTCAACCGTCATAAGCGCCACGCTGAAGCCACTCGCCGCGCAGTAAAGGCCTGGGGGCTCGAGATCTGCGCGCTGGATCCTCAGGAGTACAGCCCCACGGTGACCACGATCCTGTTGCCGGAAGGCTTTGATGAAGCGGCCTTCCGCGCACTTGTGCTCGAGAAATTCAATATGTCGCTCGGCGCCGGGCTGGGAAGACTGGCGGGTAAAGCTTTCCGCATCGGCCACCTCGGTAATTTCAACGACCTCATGCTGGCGGGAACTCTGGGCGGTGTCGAGATGGGTCTGGAACTGTTCGGCGTTCCGCACAAGAAGGGCGGGGTCGACGCCGCACTCGATTATTTAGGCGAAGTGGCCAAAACACGGTAGGCGGGCATCACGCAGCGGCGCTGCCGTGAGGAAAAACTCGCACGTCCATACCCTCCGCCTCATCTATCAGGCGGTCGACCGGGTTCTTAGTCCACACCTTCCACGCGCTTTGCTGCGTGTGGCCTATAAACACCTGTGTGATCCGCTGCTCTCGCGCAAACTTGATGATTCCCTCTATGGGGTCCGAAACCTCTACCTCGTGAACTTCTGCGGCCAGCTTCCTCGCGAAGGCGAGGTTCTCCTGGACCGTTTCCTCCGCCTCACGGGTGAGATCGTTCTGTTTCACGTATATCGCGAATAGTTGTCCGTGAAATCGGCTGGCCGCGCGCGCCCCGCTCTCGATCATTTCGCGCGCATTGCTGCGGGGGGTAATGCATACCAGAATGCGCTCCTGCGTGCCCCAGCTCTGCTGAATGCCGTGTGAATCCATGTACGTCTGCAACTGGCGCTCCACCACCTGCGCCGCCAGCAGCAGCGCCAGTTCGCGCAGCTCGGAAAGCTGGGCCGGGGTCGGAGTCTTCGTACCGGCCTGTTGCTGCACTACGTCCTCAGTAGGCACATCCACGATCACGATTTCGTCGGCCGATTCGATGAACCTCTGTGGGACCGCATTGACTGAGCGCCGACCCGTGATGCGTTCGACCGCGTCCTGTTGCTCGCAAATGTGCTGCAGGTTGATGGCGCCCACCACATTGACGCCCCGAGCGCGGATCTCATCGACATCTTCCCATCGGTGCGCGTGGCGGCTACCCGGGGGATTGTCCTTGGCCATCTCATCGATCAGACAAACCTGCGGCGCGCGTTTGAGAATCGCTTCCACATCCAGTGTGTCCGAATTGCCAATGCGAAGCGGAGGAATGATCTCGAACTCCCGGACCAGTTCCTCCACTTCCTGCAGGCCTTTCCTCTGGATGACGCCCACGACAACGTCCTGGCCACGCTTCTTCCGGCGCCTCCCCTCGTCGAACATCCGCAGGGACTTGCCGACGCGGGGAGCGTATCCCAGAAAGATCTTCAGCCGGCCACGCGCATTATGAGCTTCCTGCGCCTGGATCTGGCGCAGGAGCTCTTCAGGATCGGGGCGGCAGATTTCCTTTGAGGCCATGTTATCGCTTCAATGGAAACGCTTCGTCCAGCGCAAGATTCAGCTTCAATACATTCACGCGCGGTTCGCCGAGCACACCGAGATCACGCCGCTCGGTGTTGGCTGCCACCAGATTCTGCACAGTGTCAGCCGAGGCTCCCCGCGCTTTGGCCACGCGGGCCGCTTGCGCCAGAGCATTGGCCGGACTGATCTCCGGATCGAGTCCACTGGCCGAGGTAGTAATCGCATCGGCCGGAATCGGTCCGGTGTAATCCGGATTGTCTTTATGGAACTGATCGGCATCCTTCTTCAGGCGGTCCGCCAGCGCCGGGTTTGTCGGTCCGAGGTTCGAGCCACCGGAATTCGCTGCGTCGTACGAGTTCTGCGAAGGCCGCGGATGGAAGTATTCCGGTTTGGCGAAATTCTGGCCGATGATCTCCGATCCGATCACCTTACTGTTCCGTTCGATCAGGCTGCCGTTGGCCTGTTTATGGAAGATGGTCTGAGCCAAGCCGGTCACCGCCAGCGGATACAGAATCCCGGTAAGGATGGTGAGTACGAAAGTAATCAAAATCGCGGGTTTCAGTTCTTTCCACATGATGTTTCTCCTATTCACCTGGCATTACGCAAGGTGCAGCAGCCCGAGCAGCCGGTCAATCGCCCAGATACCGGGGAACGGCGCAATAATCCCGCCCAGCCCGTAGATCAACAAATTTCGCCGCAAGAGCGCCCCTGCCGAAAGTGCCCGGTATTTCACGCCGCGCAACGCCAGCGGCACCAGTGCGATGATAATCAGCGCGTTGAAAATAACAGCAGCGAGAATCGCGCTCTCCGGCGTGTGCAATCCCATGATGTTCAGCCGGTTCAGCGCCGGATAAGTAACCGCAAACATAGCCGGAATGATCGCGAAATACTTCGCCACATCATTGGCGATCGAGAACGTGGTCAGCGATCCCCGCGTAATCAGCAACTGCTTCCCGATCGCGACGACTTCAATCAGCTTGGTCGGGTTGCTGTCGAGGTCCACCATGTTGCCCGCCTCTTTCGCGGCCATGGTGCCCGTGTTCATCGCGACGCCGACATCCGCTTGCGCCAGCGCCGGCGCATCGTTTGTACCGTCGCCCGTCATTGCGACCAGACGCCCTCCGGCCTGCTCACGCTTGATAAGGTCCAGTTTGTCGCGGGGCGTAGCCTGTGCCAGGAAGTCGTCGACGCCCGCTTCCGAAGCAATGGCAGCCGCAGTCAGCGGATTATCGCCCGTAATCATGACGGTTCGAATTCCCATCACCCGCATCTGCGCGAACCGCTCGCGCATGCCGCCCTTCACGATGTCCTTCAGATGAATTACCCCGAGAACGCGGGAACCTTCCGATACCACCAGCGGCGTTCCGCCGGTACGCGAGATGCCATCCGCGATATCGGCGACCCGTTGCGGAAAAACGCCACCGAGCCCGATGACATACTGACGGATCGACTCCGAAGCGCCTTTGCGAATGGCGCGGCCCTCATAATTCAACCCGCTCATGCGAGTTTGCGCGGTAAAAGGAATAAACTCGGCGTCGTGTTCCGCGATTTCGCGTCCGCGCAAGCCGTATTTTTCTTTGGCGAGCACCACAATGCTGCGGCCCTCGGGGGTTTCGTCGGCGAGACTGGAGAGCTGCGCGGCATCGGCCAGATCGGCTTCGTTGACTCCGTCGGCCGGGATGAATTCCACAGCCTGGCGATTGCCCAGCGTGATGGTTCCCGTCTTGTCCAGCAGCAGCGTGTTTACGTCACCGGCCGCTTCCACGGCCTTTCCGCTCATGGCGAGCACGTTGTGCTGCATGACCCGGTCCATGCCGGCAATGCCGATCGCGGAAAGCAGACCGCCGATAGTGGTCGGGATCAGGCAAACAAGTAATGAAACCAGCACGATCACCGTGGGCGCCGTTCCGGCCTTCGCCGCGTCGACGCTGTACTGAGCAAATGGGGCAAGCGTCACGACGGCCAGCAGAAAGATCAGAGTAAGACCAGCGATCATGATGTTGAGCGCGATCTCGTTGGGCGTCTTCTGCCGCTGCGCGCCTTCGACCAGCGCGATCATACGGTCGAGGAACGTCTCGCCCGGGTTCGACGTGATCTGCACCTTGATGTAGTCCGAAAGAACTTTCGTGCCGCCCGTGACCGCGCTGCGATCGCCGCCCGACTCGCGGATTACCGGCGCACTTTCGCCGGTAATGACCGACTCGTCGACGCTGGCGATCCCCTCGATGACGTCGCCGTCGCCGGGAATCACGTCGTTCGGTTCGCACAGGACGACGTCTCCTTTGCGCAGCGATGCCGCCGAAACGACTTCAACCTTGCCTGTGCTCGAAAGCTTCTTTGCGGATGCGTCGGTCTTCGTCTTGCGCAGACTGTCGGCCTGCGCTTTGCCTCGTCCCTCCGCCATCGCTTCCGCGAAGTTGGCGAACAGCACGGTGAACCATAGCCACGCCGCAATCTGGAATTCGAATCCAAACCCGCTTGCTCCGGTGGCGAGTGTCTTGAACATCAGGATCGTGGTAAGTGCGGCGCCGACCTCAACCACGAACATTACCGGATTTTTCGCCAGCGTTACGGGATTCAACTTAACGAACGAATCGATAGTCGCGCGCCGGACGATCGGCGGATCGAACAACGGCCGGGCGCGCTTTCCGCGTGAAAGACCCATCGCGGTGGAATCGGACGTGTCCGCCGTGCTCTCCCGCGATTCAATTTCAACGACTGGTTCCTGCAATTCTGTTGGCATCTCGAGCCTTCCTCATTTACTGCACTGTCTTCACTGAATCAAGTGTTCGACGATCGGCCCCAGCGATAACGCAGGGAAGTAAGTCAATGCGCCGACGATAATAACCACACCCACCAGCAACCCGACGAACAGCGGTCCGTGTGTCGGGAATGTCCCTGCCGACACGGGAACCTGCTTCTTCGCGGCCAGCGAGCCCGCGATTGCGAGCAACGGCAGAAGCATCAGAAACCGCCCGATCAGCGTTGCGAATCCGATGGTCACGTTGTACCAGGGCGTGTTCGCATTGATGCCGGCGAACGCGCTGCCGTTATTTCCGGTCCCGCTCGAATAGGCGTAAAGGATCTCCGACAACCCATGAGCGCCGGGATTGTTGATATTCGCCGCTGCCGGTCCGGGCGGATTCCAGTAACCTTTCGCCGCGAACGGAATTACGGAACTGGCGCCCGCGAACAGGAGTATGCTCGCGGCCAGCACAAGCATGGCGATCATCGCCATCTTGACTTCCTTCTGTTCGATCTTCTTACCCAGATACTCCGGCGTGCGTCCCACCATCAGGCCCGCAATGAAGACCGCCAGGATAGCGAACATCAGCATGCCGTAAAGCCCTGCGCCCACGCCGCCGAACACCACCTCGCCCAATTCGATGTTGAACAGCGGAACCAGGCCGCCAAGCGCGGTAAAGCTGTCGTGCAT
The DNA here is from genome assembly GCA_963845785.1 of Terriglobia bacterium. Lineage (GTDB taxonomy): Bacteria > Acidobacteriota > Terriglobia > Bryobacterales > Bryobacteraceae > BOG-234. The sequence goes on from CAWJTK010000001.1 coordinate 1,014,706, forward strand.
GGCATTCACGGCGCCACAACTCGCGTCCGTGGTAATGGTCGCGAAGAGCGCGGAGTTCGCAATGCCGAATCGCGTCTCCTTGCCCTCCATGTTGCCGCCGGGCTGCGTACTGGTCGCGGTCATTTCGATGCCTGCTTTGGCCAGCATGGGCGTGCCCTTCTGCTCATAGTGATAGGCGACGAGAACGCCGCCAAACCAGAGGACCGCCATGGCCGTGAAGATTGCCCACCCCTGCCGCGTATCCCGCACCATCTTGCCGAACGTGTATGTCAACGCTCCCGGGATGAGGAAGATCAGAAACATCTGGAACATGTTGGAGAACGGAGTCGGATTCTCGAATGGATGCGCGGAGTTCGCGTTGAAGAAACCGCCTCCATTGGTGCCCAGCATCTTGATCGCCTCCTGCGAAGCCACCGGCCCCTGCGCGATGGTCTGCTTCGCGCCCTCAAGAGTGGTAACCACCGTATAAGGATGGAGATTCTGAATCACACCCTGCGAACAGAGCACGAGCGCCGCGACAATCGAAATCGGCAACAGGATGTACAAGGTCGCCCGCGTCATATCGGCCCAGAAGTTACCGATCGTCTTCACCGACTGCCGCGAGAACCCACGTACCAGCGCGATGGCGATCGCAAGACCGGCCGCCGCGGACGTAAAGTTATGCATCGTCAGACCGGCCATCTGTACGAAGTAACTGAGCGTTGTCTCCGGTACATACGCTTGCCAGTTCGTGTTAGTCACGAAACTGACCGAGGTGTTAAAGCCGAGGTCGGGGCTGACATTACCCGCGCCATAGCCTTGGGGATTGAACGGAAACCAGGCCTGCAACCTCTGGATCGCATAAAGCAGCACCGCGCTGAACGCGCTGAAAGCCAGCAGGGCGCCCGCGTATCGCGTCCAGTGCTGTTCCTCCGTCTCCGTAATCCCACAGACCTTGTAGATCAAACGTTCCACGGGGCCGAGAATCGGCGTAAGGAAGTTCCGGCGGCCTTCGACGATCGTGGCGATGAACGATCCCAGAGGCTTCGCACAGACAAGAATCAAAGCGAAGAAAATCGCTATTTGCAGCCAACCGTTGACGGTCATGACATTCTCCCGAAATTCACTTCAGAACTCAAAATTTCTCCGGCCTCAGCAGCGCGTAGAGCAGATACACTCCCAGCGCCAGCGAAACGAACCCGGCAATTGCGTATTCCATATTTCCCTTTCAGAGCCGTTCGCAAGCCTGGACGAACATCCAGGCAATTACGAAGAAGGCGACAATCAGCAGGCTGTAGACGATATCAGGCATTTTTAACCCCTTCGGAAACGACGATTACTTTGTGGCCGGAGCGCCGCAGGGATCTGGCCAGTCGCTCTGTACGAGTTCTCCACGGCCGTTTCTTGTTTGCGAGGACCACAACCGAGTCCCTCCGTAGCGCACCGGTCAGACCCGGTTCGAAATCCCTCGCCAGCCGGATTTCGCCCTTCAGGGGAAGGGTCGAGTGGAACTGCTCCAGTTGGGTTTTGAGGAACTCGAGATAGACCGGCGACTGCTCCGGATTCAACTGAATGGGCACTACCTGAACTTTCACCAGGCGCACCGCCGCATCCAGCCCCGCGCCCATGCGGGTGGCGGCGTCGAGTGCGACGCGCGTCAGATCGGGTGTGGTGAAGGGGACGACAAGGTCAAGCTCGGCCACGCCCGAAGGGCGGCCTGCGATTTCGAACTCAAGTTGTTTTTGGTCTTTCACGGGATTCAACCCAATTGCAGAATAGGGTTGAACCCGTTAAAAGTTCATAAGAACCGCATCAGGACTTTGTCGGGCTGCAATTCGCCCCTCCTGGCGAGGATTTTTACGAAAGCGGCGTCATCGCCCGAAAGCTACTTCGTCTTGCTTTTCGCGTCTTCGGAATACTGCGCCTGGGGCGGGTTAATCTTGATCGCGATGGTCTGTTCCGGCATGGTGAGTTCAAAAACATCACCGAAGGTCTGATAGTTCTTCGCAATGATCTGAATCGTGACCTCGCCCATCGGGATCTCGGGGATCGTCACACTCCCCATTTGATTCGTTTTCGTCTCCCAGTTGGTCTGGATCTTCTTCATCTTCACCGGATTCAAGCCATGGCGGAAGCGAATGATCACGCTGGCCTGATCGACGGGCTTCCCAGTGTCGCTCGCATTGACCTGCACCGTCAGTTTTGTGCCCGGCGTGGCGGCGCGTGAGGGCAAGGAAGACAACATGAATAATGACAGCGCCAGAGCTGTCCAGAGCTTACACATCGTCTTCATTATGCGATATCGGGCAGCAGAAATCGTTGCGGCCTGCCCGCCGCCGCCGCAACGGCCTCCGCCGCGATATAGCCGCTGCGAACCGCGCCTTCCATTGTCGCGGGCCATCCGGAACGCGTCCAGTCTCCAGCGAGGAAGAAGTTTTTCAAGGAAGTGACGGGCGACGGCCGCAAACCCTCGATGCCCGGTTTCGCCGAGAACGTCGCGCGCACCTCTTTGATCACCTGCGCCTTCTCCAGGCGCGCCTCTCCTGCAATCGGAAGAAACTCCGCCAATTCCCGGACCGCCATGTCGACGATTTCATTCCGCGGCTTCTCCAGAAGGCTCCGCGAAGCGCTCACCACCAGCTGGATGTAACGGCCTTCGCTCTTGTTGAACATCCACTGAATGTTGCGGTCGAGCAGCGTTGCATGGGGCAGGTCGGTCACCGGGCGATCGAACCACAAGTGGATACCGGTGATCGGCGAGTGTTCGAATCGGTCCCAGGGAATCGGCAGATCCGGCAACAGCGCTTGCAGACGCTCGAATGGAAGGCTGGAAACGTAGTAATCCGCCGAGAAGGGTCCCGCCCCGGTGCTAACGCCGCTCACGCCCCCATCCGCCGTATCGATGCCCGTTACGGCAGACCGGTAATGGATACGCACGGCGCCCGCGCGCGCCAGAGAATGTTCGTCATAAAGTTCGCGCAGAGGCACGTCGGGAATTCCCATCTCGTACGAATCGGCCCGTGCGATCATGCCCAGCCAGAACACCTGAAAACCGTGCGCCGCAGCCATACGGTCCAGTTCTTCGTTGACGGCGCTCACCAGCACCTGCCGCCAGTAGCGCTCAATCGCGCCATCCGTCTGGCGCTTCTCCCGAAGCCAGTCGAGCATGCTGATGCGGTCGAGATCGTCGCGCGTTCGCCGTTCGCGCGGGATCGCATTGATAGCGCGCGCAATCGCGATCTTGTCGGCAATACTCAAAAATTTGAGTCGCAGGAATGACTCAAGAAAGTGCGCGGGCGCCGGAAAAATCCCGCGTTTGAGGACGGAAGTGCGCCCGCCAGGCTCGATAAAAAAGAACTCCCGATAGAACCGTATCTTGTCGCCGACTCCCAGGCGCCCGTAGAGATCGAGCAGATTCACGCAGCACCGCAGCAAGACATGCTGGCAGTTATCAATCATCTCGGCTTGATCACCCGAGCCCGCAGGCCATGACGTAGCGCGGCCGCCAAGGAAATTCCGCGCTTCGATAATGTCGACTTCAAACCCGGCGCCCCCGAGCGCGACGGCTGAAGCAAGGCCCGCAAGTCCGCCTCCAATCACAACGACGCGCGGCATCAAAGAGTGTGGGGCAGGGTTTCGGCCCTGTCTGGATGGGCCTGCGGCCCACGAGCAACTATAAAAAACCGCTCAATCCGTCCGGAACCTCGTAGTGGGGCAGCCCTTCGGGTCTGCCGTCGGGCTTCCGCCCGGCGCGGAGCTTTCCGGCCACTTCGGGCCAGCTTTTCAACGGCACCGCCGAAGTTCCACTCGGCGTGGAACTCTAAGGCAGCGGTAGCGCCTGCGATCTTGTCGCCGGTGATTTTTCCGCGTCTTCGAGAAGTGCCACCGGCCTTCCGGCCGGCGCTGCGTTTGCGAGAAATCTAAGGCCTCCGAAAAATAATAATGTGCTGCTCGGGCAAAACCTCAATCGCCTTATTGAACTGATAACCTTCCGGCTGCACTTCCGCCCGTACCTGCGCCACAGTCATCTTGTGCAGCGGCTGGATCGGAACCTCCGGATCCTCCGCCCGATATTCCAGAAAAACAATCCGCCCCCCAGGCTTCAAAGCCTCGCGAATATGGTCGAGCATCTTCTCCGGTTCGGAGAATTCATGATAAACATCCGCCAGCAGCACCAGGTCCAGCGAATCCTTCGGCAGCTTCGGATCGTCTGGGGTCCCCAGGACCGCCCGCACATTCGTAAGATGCCGCGCGTCGATATTCAAAGCGAGCTGATCCAGCATTCGCTGCTGAATATCCTCGCCATAAACCACGCCGCCGGAGCCCACGCGCTGCGCCATGCGCCAGGTAAAGTAGCCAACCCCCGCGCCGATATCCGCGACCGTAGATCCCTTCCTGATCCCGATCGCATCCAGTGCCTGGTCCGGGTGCTCTTCGCTTTCCCGCTCCGGTCGCACCAGCCATGCCGCGCCATCCGCGCTCATCACACCCGCGATCTGCCGGTGGGTGATCGGATGAAAGGACTCCCACGCGCACAGGAACGCCCCCAGCAGGAATACCGCTACAAACCGGCTTTTTTCCATAACTCATCCACTCTCTGCTTCACCGCCGGCGACATGCGGATCACTTCCGGCCAGGGACGCGTAAATCCTTCGCCCGGCCACTTGCGGGTCGCGTCGATCCCCATCTTACTGCCGTAATTGATCAGCCGGCTCGCATGATCGAGCGAATCAATCGGACCCATCGTGAATTGGATATCCCGCTCCGGGTCGATATTATTGAGCGCCCGCCAGGCAACTTCGCCGGGGTTCTGAACATCGACGTCCTCATCCACCACCACGATGCACTTCGTGAACATCGCTTGCCCCAGCCCCCATATCGCGCTCATAACCTTGCGCGCATGGCCCGGATATGACTTGCGAATCGAAACCAGCATCAGGTTATGAAAAATGCCCTCCGCCGGCATACACATATCGCGCACTTCGGGAATTTGCATGCGCATCAGGGGCAGGAAGATGCGCTCGATCGCCTTGCCCATATAGAAATCCTCCATGGGCGGTGGACCTACAATCGTGGTCGCATAGATTGGTTCTTTCTTCTGCGTGATGCACGTCACATGGAATACCGGATACTCATCGGCCAGCGAATAATAACCGGTATGGTCGCCGAACGGCCCCTCGGTGCGCAGTTCGCCCAGCTCTACGTATCCTTCAAGTACAATCTCCGCATTCGCGGGAACTTCAAGATCGATCGTGTGGCACTTCACCATCTCGACCGGCTTGCCGCGCAGGAAACCGGCGATCATCATCTCGTCGAGATCGGGCGGCAGAGGCAGAATCGCGGAATACATCGTGGCGGGATCTGACCCGATCGCAACCGCAACATCCATCCGTCCGGGCTTGCCCTCCGCGATTCGCCTCCGGTAATGTTCGGCGCCCTGCTTGTGCGTCTGCCAGTGCATGCCGGTGGTGCGTTCGTCGAAGATCTGCAGACGATACATGCCGCAGTTACGCTTGCCCGTCTCAGGGTTTCGTGAGAACACCATCGGCAGCGTGATAAATGGGCCTCCGTCATCCGGCCAGCAGGTCAGCACGGGATAGTCGTAAAGCGAAAAACCTTCAGTTTTCACCACCTCCTGGCAATCGCCCTTCGAGACAATCTTCGGGAAAAAGGCGCCAATCTCCGCCAGCTTCGGCAGCATCTTGAGCTTATTCAAGAGCCCCTCGGGCATGCGCATCTCGAGGTACTCGCTGATACGGCCCGCCACTTGATGGACGGATTCGACCTCAAGCGCGATCTCCATCCGCCGCATACTCGCAAAGCCGTTTATCAGGACGGGGATCTTCGACCCTTTGGGTTTTTCGAAAAGCAGAGCGGGACCGCCGGTCTTCACCGAGCGGTCCGCAAATTCAGTGATCTCAAGCTTCGGATCAACCTCAGCCGAGATGCGCTTCAGTTCTTTCTTCTTCTCCAGCGCGCGAATGAAATCCCGCAGATCGTCATAAGCCATTCGGCTACTATGATTGCAAGTTCCTCGCGCCGCGGGCCATACGCACGGTGCGATGCGCCCGCGACTGAGATTGATGACTAAGGAATATTAATGTTGAGCACGGCGTCGGAATGATCGTGGCGCCAACCCCAGTATGATTGCTGGTCTTTTTCCTTCAGTTTCGAGAAGTCCTGATACTTGCGATGGTTCTGTTGCGCCCATATGCGATACGCCTTGTCTTCGTGAGCGTCCCAGTGGTGATCCTCGTTATGGGCTTTGTCGTGATAGACACGATCGTTCTGATGGTCGGGATGATCCTGCGCAAACATCACTGCAGGCGGGATCGCGACTGGCGCGATGAGAGCGATGGCGGTAAAGACTGCACTGCATAAACGTGGCATAAGTTTCCTCCGCTGCTGTTCAGCAATCCGTCGGCCAGTGTGCCGTTGCTACCTGGGTGTGAGTTTCAGCAGGTTTCCATCATCCGTGAGCACATAAACCGCTCCTTCCGCGCCAATACGCACATCGCGAATCCGCGAATGCCGGTCCACCAGCAGCGGCTCCTCCGCAACGACGCTCATGCCTGACAGCGTGAGCCGGTCAAGCATCTTACCCCGCAGAGCCCCCACAAAGACGCTGTTCCTCCATTGCGGAAACAAATCGCCCGTATAGAAAGCAAGCCCTGACGGCGCAATCACGGGGTCCCAATAATAACGCGACTGTTCCATGCCGGCTTTTTCGGTGATGCCGTTGCCGATCGTTGTGCCGGGGTAATCGATCCCATGCACAATCACCGGCCAGCCGTAATTCTTCCCGGCCCGAGGGGCGTTGAGTTCGTCACCGCCGCGCGGACCATGCTCGGTCTCCCATAACTCGCCCGTTGCCGGATCGATTGCCAGTCCCTCTTCGCTGCGATGACCAAAGGACCAGATCTCGGGCAGTGCGCCGTCCTTGCCGATGAAGGGGTTATCGGGCGGGGGATCGCCGTCGGGCGTAATGCGAATGATCTTGCCGAGATCGTTGTCGAGCTTTTGCGCCATATCCCATGGCGGAGATCCTGAACGGTCGCCTATGGTCACAAAGAGATTGCCGTCGTGCCCGATCGCGATGCGCCCGCCCTCATTTGCCGATTGCTTCTTCGGCACCGGAGGCCTGGCGCGGAAGATGACGCGCACATCGCTCAACGAGCGCGCCCCCTCGTCCAGGCGCGCCCGGGCAACCACGATCTGGCTATCCGCGTCTCCGACGGCCTGACTAAAGGTGAAGAAAATGCGACGGGTTGAAGTGAAGTCAGGGTCAAGCGCCAGATCCAGAAGACCGACTTGCCCCAGCGCCGAAACGGCGGGAACATTCCTGACCGGCGCGGAAAGCGCGCCGTCGCTGTCGAGAACCCGCATCGCGCCCGGCTTCTCGGTGATCAGAATCTTGCCATCATCGATAAACGCGAAGCTCCAGGGCGATTTGAGTTTGTCCGTAAGGGTGGTTACGACGGGCGCGGCTGTCGCATGATAAGGGGCGCGCGTCTGTCCGGCGAATGCGGCCTGGTCATCGGATTTCTCGGGTGACCGGCTCTCGATCGAACGGCCCTCGGTCATAACGGGTGGGGGAGAGGTAAACATCGAGTAAGCCCATCGGATCCCAAAGATCAAAGCAACACCAATCACCAGACCGATAACTGCCAGAACCTTCTTCAGCATGTCTTGCAGCGCGCCGCGAGGAGGCCTGTGGCCTCGCTGAGGTCGATGTCTGCAATAAGCAATCCCGGCTCGCCGTACGGCTGATAGCCAAGCAGTGTCCCATCGGGACGCGCCACCGCTGAAGTAGTGGGCGACCCCACGCTCGCGCAGTTTACCGTTGCGAAGAAGCACGTATTCTCGGCGGCGCGACACAACACGGCGTTCTCATGGAACGAGTTCGCCGGATCGCCGTAACTCGAGGGCCGGTAACTGCCGGGCTCCGCTTCCCCGAAATGAGGATGGAACACGACTTGCGCGCCGTGGCGGACGGCCCAGCGAACCGTTTCGGGATAGCGCCAGCCTTCATGGCAGATCGCGACGCCGAACGTCAGCGGCCCACTTTGGAAAACGTGCCTTCCGGAGCCGGGCGTGTAGGTACCCTCTTCGGAAGGATCGAGCTGCACTTTGTCCTGGAAGCCGGCGATTGTCCCATCCCGATTGATAACCAGCGCGGTGATCAACAGCGCGCCGTCGACGATGCGTTCGGTGCCGAGAATGACCGCCACGCGCGCAACCGCGGCCGCCGAAGCAATGGCCGACCATGCCCGTTCCAGAAACAGCGGATCGGGAGGCGGTACTTTTTTGCCCGGGCATCGGTAGCCAGGAACGTAGCATTCCGGGAAGCAGATAATCCCGGCGCCCTTTGTCGATGCCTGCGCGATGGCTTCCTCCGCTAACGAGATCGACTCCTCGGGAGATGCCGGAAATGAGATGTTCGCGAGGGCAATTCGAAAAGCGCGCATTCGCCGCCCCAATTTTATCGCCCGTGATAGCGGGGCAGGCTTCCGGGACGGATATCGCGCTCTATGTCAGTACGGGTAGCGCCCGCGATCTTCAACCGGGAGGCGCAGCTTCTTACCGCTTTTCCATCGGCACCCAGGGCATGCCGTCGGGATTGCCTTTGTATTCGGCGCGCGGCCGGATCAGACGGTTGTTGTGGTACTGCTCCAGAACGTGCGCCGTCCATCCGGACATGCGGCTCACCGCGAAAATCGAAGTGTAAAGCTCGATCGGAATACCGAGCGAATAATAGGTCGACGCCGAATAGAAATCCACATTCGGGTTGAGCTTTTTCTCTTTGCGAACGGTGTCTTCCACCCGTTTGGACATCAGGTAGAGATCCTCGTGGCCCGGTGCTCTTGCCCAGCTCTTCCGACATCACGCGCAGGTGCGTCGCGCGCGGATCGTCCGTGCGGTACACCCGATGGCCCAAGCCCGGGATCTTGATCTTGTTCGCAAGCATCTCATGCACCCGCTCGACCGCCTTATCCGCGGTTCCTACCTGCAGCAGCATCCGGATTACTTCCTCGTTGGCCCCTCCGTGCAGGGGTCCCTTGAGTGCGCCGATCGCCGACGTCGTGGCCGAATAAATATCGGAAAGCGTGGCTGCCGTGACGCGCGCCGCAAATGTGGAAGCGTTCAGCTCGTGGTCCGCATGCAGAATCAGCGCGACGTCAAAGACGTGCTCCATCACCTTGTCTGGTTTCTTCCCCGTCAGGCAATAGAGAAAATTACCAGCAAAGCTTTGCTTCGAATCCGGAGCGAGTGGCTGTTCTCCGGCACGAAACCGGCCCATACTGCTGACGATCGTCGAAGTCTGCGCCATCAGCTTTAACGCCTTCTTCTGATTCGCTTCTGGCGTCATATCCTTCGCCAGCGGATCATAAAGGCTCAGCATCGAAACGGCGGTCCGCAGCACGTCCATTGGGCCGGCCTGCGTGTTCGCTTTGAGGAATTCAACCACCTGCGGAGGAATCGCGTAATTCGCGAAAAGGTCGGACTTCAGCTTGTCCAGCTCGGTCTGCGGCGGCAGCGTGCCTTTCCACAGGAGCCAGATCACCTCTTCAAAGGTGGCGTGTTCCGCCAGCGTGTGGATGTTGTACCCGCGATAGCTCAGAACGCCGGCGTAGCCGTCGATATAACAGATCTCTGATTCACCGGCGACGACGCCTTCGAGCCCCGCGCCAGTAGTGGTAACCGTAGTCGAACTCATGTGTTTTCTTTATCCAGTCTAGAACAGCAGTTTATTTGAGCAATGGCGTCCGCAGACGGCCGATCGTCCGGTGAATCATAATCGCGAACGGACTCTTGTGCGGGCAAATCGGATAAGGCGCGAAGCTGATTGCATCGTCGCTTTTATCCACCCACAGCTTGTCTGATCGCGAATCGCCCGCCGCAACGGTCAGCAGCACGCCGGTATTGCAGGATTCGCTATCGGTGATTCCCAGATTCGTCAGACTGCCGCCGCCCGGAGACGCCGGACCCCAGTCCCGCATGAAACTGGTAAACGGATACGCCGGGCACGGCTTTTCGGGCGTGCATCCCCAATCGCGGTAAGCGCCCTGATAATCGCCCCTTCGCAGAGCCGATACAAAGCTCTTGACCACGCCCTCCTGATGGTGGTTTTTCAGCAGATACCAGCCGAGCGAGCCGAAAATAACAATCGCGAGAACGGCCGCGACCGAACGAATAATAATCCGGTTTCGCTGTTCTTCGCCGGCGCCGTATTGGTCCAGATAGCCCGGCATGGCTTCAGAACCTATTTTGCCGGATACGTTTTGTTGTAAGCGGCGAGAGCGTCCGGCGTGATGTCGAGCGTGGGCTTGAAGTACAGCATCTGGGAAACATCAACGACTACATCATAGCCCTTCTCTTCGGCCAGTTTCTTAACCACAGCCTGCATTTTCTGAGCGGCCTTGGCCAGGATGTCCTGGCGGTCACGATCGAACTCCTGCTGCAGGTCGTCGGACAGCCTCTGCGCATCCCGTTGCTTCTTCTGCCCGTCGAACTGCAGATCGGCCTGTGCCTGCTGATTCAGCTTCCCGCTGTTGATCTGCTGCTGTATGGATTCAAGATCGGTCTGCAACTTCTGCAGTTCGTCCTGCTTGGGCTTGTACTTGGCTTCGAGCGCGGCCGACGCTTTCTTGAGCTCGTCGGAATCGAGCATTGCCTGCTGCACGTTAACGACTGCGATCTTCAACTGCGCGGAGGCGACTGTGGCGAGCGGCGCAAGGGCGAGGCACATCAGGCCCGCGCGAATGGCCAGGGAACGATACATAATTCTGTGAAACTCCTGGAAGTGGAAATACTCACATTATCACATTGGGCGTTGGCTCTCCGCGCGGCGAGGGCTCCTCCGCATCGTTTCCATTCGCGGGGCAAAGGGCTTTGGCCCCCGCCGAGCTTCCGCCGCGAGCAAAAACGAACCCAAATACAGCTCTGGCCTCAGGCCGCCTTTTCAAAAAGGAGTAGCTGGGTCTTCCTACAGTTCCTCAAGACTCTTACCTTTCGTTTCAGGAAGCAGGAAAATGGTGGGGATCAGCCCCATGATGCTGACGATAGCCGCCACGGCCGCAATACCGTGACCGTTTGTTCGCACCTTCACGGGAAAGATTTCGGACGGATACGCAAAGGTGGTGGCATTCGGCCCGAATTCGGTGAGGAAGTAACTCAGACCATAGATAATCAGAAACGGCCAGGTCAGTTTTTCAATATTGGGGATCAGGGCGAGCAGACCGAATGTCGCTCCCATAACGGCGAAGCCCAGTATCTGGATCGTCTTCCGGCCCAGCTTATCCATCGTGAGCGCCATCGTGAGCGCCGCCGTGAGCGCCGCGACTGCATAACCCCGGCCCCGCGAAAACGACGAAGATACAGAGCTGAGTAAGCGTCTTCTGCAGAATCGTACCATCTGGCAATTCACCGTACCGGACCGGTACCTGTTGGTCAGAATCTGTTCCGCACATGACTCACGCAATGTCTCATTATTCTGCTACACTGCACGAGACTAAACAGCCACCGGCTCAAAAGCCGGTGGGATTGATTGCGACTGAAAGTCGCCTGAAGCGCCGACGCAGTGCGCATCTGCGACCGAACGTGCCGGTTCGTGCGAGCCATCGCGCCAAGCGCGCGGAATACGCCTCGAACCACTTCTTCCGGTGCTCGCAGAGCAAAAAGGCAAAGGTAAAACCTGCTGAAAGCTGTCCGCCTGAAAGGCGGAGGGATTAGACCCGGCGATGGAGACTAAAGTAACTTTCCTCACCTGTAAGGAGGACCTGGGTTTGTTCCACGGTGTCAAATCTCCCACGTCCAGAATTGTCCTGACCGGAACATTTCTGGTAATGATCGTCTTAATCGTCCCGCGTACCATTACACGCGCGCAGGTGGCACTTACCGCTTTTGCGAACTTTGAGGGTTCGCAAACCAACCCGATCCGGCTTTCGTCCGACGGTACTCGCTTGTTTGCAGTGAATACACCCGACTCTACTTTGTCTGTATTTGATGTTACGCAGCCGTCGTCCCCGCTTTTACTGGCTCAGATACCGGTCGGGTTGGAGCCGGTTTCAGTCAATCCCAGAACGGATGATGAGGCATGGGTTGTAAATCAGGTATCAAACAGCATCAGTGTGGTTTCGGTGTCCAGGAAAATCGTTACTGATACCATCGCTGCCAGAACTGAGCCGATGGATGTTGTCTTTGCCGGTGGGCTGGCTTACGTCTCAAAATCGCGCAGTAACCAGATCGCGGCTTACGACGTGAACACGCACGCTCAAACCGCAGTCATTCAGTTATATGCCGATAACCCGCGCGCTTTGGCAGTCAGCCCCGATGGCTCCAAAGTTTATGCCGCTATCGCCTTTTCGGGTAATGGTACGACGGTCGTTCCTCCCAGCGTGGCGCCGCCGCAGTCTGCTCCCTCGAATCCGGCGTTACCGCCGCCGCCGCAGGTTGCATTAATCGTCAAGGCAAGCGATCCGAACTGGACCCATGCCCTGCAATTCGCGATGCCGGATAACGACATTGCAATCATCAATACCGGCACTACCCCCACCTTGGCCGGATATTATTCGGGCGTAGGAACCACTAATCTCGGACTAGCCGTGAACCCGACGACCGGCGACATTTTCGTGGCCAATACGGATGCGCTGAATCTGACTCATTTCGAACCAAACCTGCGGGGCCACTTCGTCAACAACCGCATTACCCGAATCACGGCGGCGACTGGCCAGGTCACGCCCTTCGACTTGAATCCCGGCATGAACTACTCTGTCCTTCCGAACCCGCCGGCGCTGGCGACAGCGCTGGCTCAACCGACCTCGGTTGTGTTCGATCCCGGCGGGGCCTTCATGTGGGTCGCCGCCTTCGGGACCGACCGGGTGGCGCAGGTCGACACCAACGGCAACGTTTTGTCGCGGATCGAAATTGCCCAGGCCAGCGGGGCCGGGTCCAACGTGGACCCGATCAACAAAAAGGGCCCACGCGGCCTCGCGCTTAACGCCGTCTCGCAGACGCTATATGTGTTAAACCGGCTTTCGAATTCGATTTCCATCGTGAACACGAGTCAAAAGACCGTTCTGAGCGAGATCTCGATCGGAGACAATCCTACGCCGACCGTGATCCGAAATGGACGAGGCTTTCTTTACGACGCCAAGCTTTCGGGCAATGGCACAGGATCCTGCGCATCGTGCCACGTGGACGGAGACATGGATCACATAGCGTGGGATCTGGGCGATCCGGGGGGCAGTATGGCATCCGTGACTCAAGGGAGCCAGACCTTTCAGTTTCATCCCATGAAAGGGCCCATGACTACCCAGACGTTCCGCGGGATCAGTAACCTGGCTCCGTATCACTGGCGAGGCGATCGGGCGAACTTCGCCGCCTTCAACGCTGCCTTCAGCACTCTCCTGGGCGGACCGCAGCTTTCCGATGCCAACATGGCGAACTACACGAACTTCGTGAACACGCTCCTGTTCTTACCCAACCCTTATGAGAACCTCGATCGCAGTCTGCCGAACTCTCTGCTTAACGGCAACGCTGTCACGGGCCAGACGGATTTTTCCACGCTGAAGTTATCGGTGAACGGGACGGCGCTTGTAACCTGCGCTTCCTGCCATACCTCGACATCATGCGCGTCGGGAACGAACCTCCAGATCATCCAGCCGGCCGGCACGCCCCAGCCTTTGAAAGTTCCGCAGCTGAGAAATGTTTATCAGAAGGTTCTGAAAGCCCCGTATGTTACATCCACCGGACTGCAGGTCATCGACGGTTTTGGACTGACTCACGACGGGTCCACCACGTTGCCGGGGTTCTTTGCCGCCAAAAGCTTCACTCTTTACAGTCCTCAGCAGGTATTGGACATAAGCGCGTTCCTGTTTTCCTTCGACACGGGCACGGCTCCCGCGGTCGGCTATACGCGCACGATCACCTCAGCCAACTACAACACCTCGTCTGTCCAGAGCGACTGGACCACGCTACAGAGTCAGGCCGCCGCGGGATCCATCGACCTGATTGCGCGGGGCACTCTGGGCGGCATTTTGCATGGCCTGAAGTATGTGACATCGCTCAACATCTACGTTTCCAATACCCTGGGGAATTACACTCAGGCGCAGTTGCAGACCCTCATTCAGAAGGGCGACACATTAACCTTCATGGGCGCTTATCCGGGCACGGGGCAGGCCACCCAGTATTAGAACCGGCCCTGGGCGCCTTACTATTCAGTTTTTTACAGCCGCGAATCAACACTTTCGCCTTCCCGCTCGTTTCATAATGCAGAACGATGCAGGCGTCGGTGCTCATATTCGAGATCGCGCGGGAGGCTGACGACGAGTTCGATCAGATTGTCCGCCGCCGCGAGGCACAACTCCTCCGTGTTGCCCACCGCATGCTCGGCAATTGGGCCGACGCGGAAGATGTGGCACAGGATGTCTTCCTGCGGCTGCACCGGCATGGTCTCAATTTCCCCAACGAGTCCGCGCTCGGCGCCTGGTTGTATCGCGTGGCTGTCAATCTGTGCGTCGATCGAAGCCGCCACGTACGGCCTTCGGGGGGACTTCCGGCCCTTTTCGCGAAGGGAGAAGGCGCCGAAACGGAGATGCTTCGCGAAGAACAGAAGCGGATCTTATCGGTTGCACTGGCCGCACTGCCGGTCAAGGAGCGAGCGGCCGTGGTGCTGCGGGAAATCGAATGCCTGTCAACGGCCGACGTCGCAGCTATCCTGGGTTCGAGCGAGGGCACTGTCCGCAGCCAGGTCTCAAGGGCGATGACCAGATTGCGGGCGCTGCTGGGCGGGGAGGAGAGATGACCGAGCAGGAAATTCGGGACCTCTTTCGCGAGATGCGGGATGAAACGGTTCCGGCGGATGCGCTGGCTCGCGTTCGAGCGAGGGTCGCGGACCGCGTTCAACGCAAGGCAAGGTGGAAAATCGGGGCGTCGCTTGCCGCCGCTGGGACGGTGCTCGCCGCAGCGCTCCTCGTTCTGCCTCAATCGCGCGTTCATAATCCCGCCGACCTGCCACGGGTTGCGCGCAAGACCGATCGCCCCCCAGCGGAACTGCCTGCTTTTACACCGCGTTTGACCGTTCGGCCCGCGATCCGGATACGACGCCCGAGAACGGAAGATTCAGCCGCGGCTCCTCTGATCCGGATTGAAACCTCAGACCCGCAAGTCGTCATCCTTCTGATCGCCGACAACCAGAACGAAAGGAAACAGGAATAAATGCGTTCCCTGATTTTGTTAATGGCCGCAACCCTGATGGCCGCAAACCTGGCGTTCTCGCAGGATAAGCCGGACGACAAGAAAGCGCCAGAGCCCGCTCCCCAGGCGATGGAGGCGGAAGTCATACAGGTTAAAACGCTGACTGGCGATTCCTTTACCCGGCTGATGAAATTGCTTGACGTCTTCCCGGCCCATGTTCAGGGCGACAGCCAGCTGAGAACGATTGTGGTGTATGCGCCGAAGGAGGTCGTCGCCCAAATGCGCCGGGTAGTGGAGCAACTGGACCGCCCGGGAAGCGAAGCGGCGGTCGGCAAGAATATCGATATGACGCTGACTTTGCTGCGTTGTTCCACAAAACCAGCGGCAGATGAGACTCCGCTCCCGAAGGATATGGAGCCGGTAGCCCGGCAATTGCGGGCGGCCACGCAGTACAAAGACATTCAGTTGTGGGATATCGTGCCGCTGCGGCTTCAGGAAGGAAAGGAAACGACTGAAAAGCTGCGCTTGCCCGGCGCTGGACCTCCGTCGCTCGCGATAGGAACTTTTGCGATCTATCCGGAAGCCGTTTACCGCAAGGACTCAGGACGATACGTCCGCTTCTCGCGTATAGATCTCCAATTCGTCATGCCTCATGGCAACAGTTCGGTGGGCATCGGCCTGAAAACGGCCGGCGATTTTCAGGAAGGCCAGAAGACCGTGCTGGGCAAGGTTTCGGGTACTGGAGATGAAGACGCGATTTTCGCCGTCATCGAGCTCAAGGTCCTCGATTAATCCAGCTTGACCCGCGCCCCCAACTGCTGGCTGATTACATCGGACATCAGCTGGTTCAGCGTCCGGCCGCCGGATAACACAAACGCCTTCGTGGCTGGGTTCCAGTCGAGTTTGAAACTCTGCACGCGCGCCGAGACCCAGATCTGCCGCACGGGAGCGTTCGGACTGACCACGAACTTCGCCGGCGGATCTCCAAACTCGATCGTGAGCGCGCCCTGATTGCGATCCACTTCGAAATCGTTGCGATCCGACGCGTCTTCGAGCGCCCGCTGCAGTGCGTTCAGGGCTTCGTCGGACCGGTCGCGGAATTCCTGTTCTTCAAGCATGTTGTTCCTGTTGGGTCTTTCCCCAGAGGCGGGAAGATGCGAGGGCGCAGCCTTCGCTGAGAGCTTTCAGTTTCAGCCATACCACGGGTTCGATCACCCATTCGCGGCCGGTGAAGGTTCCGAAGCCGCAGTCGGCGCCGGCGATCACTCGCTCGCGATCGCCCACGGCGGAGACAGCTTCGAGAACGCGCCGCGCAACCACTTCCGGGTGCTCGACGATGTTGGTCGTCGAGTCGATCGTACCGGGAATGAGCGCCATGTGAGCCGGCAGGGGATTGCGGCGAATCGCCTCATACTCGTGCTGGTGACGCGGATTGGCGAACTCGATACTGAGCGCCCCCACATTTGCCTGGTAGAGCACCGGCAAAATGCGGGCGAGCGGCACGTCGTGCAGGTGCGGCCCCTCCCAGTTACCCCAGCAGCAGTGCAAGCGCACGCGTTCCCGGGGGATGCCCTCGATTGCCCGGTTCAGCGCCGCGATATGCTTTTCGGCGGCAGCCACAAATTGCGCGTCCGAATGATCGCGATAGAACATGGCGCGGTCCATAGCGAGGTCGGGCGAATCAATCTGAAGGATAAATCCAGCCTCGTAAATAGCGCGATACTCTTTACTCATCTCGCGGGCGAGCGCTGCCAGATATGCCTCATGCGAGTCGTAGTAAGCGTTGTACATCGTCGTCGAGACGATGCCCGGCGAAGGCGCTGTGATGAAGGTTTCATTGAAACCGGGTACCGCCCCGACAGTGGTCTTCAGCCGAGTGATTTCCCGTCCGATGGCGCCTGTATCCAGGTAGCGCAATTCGCTCTGAGCCTCGGGCGCGTTCTGCATACGGCTGCGCTTTGGGAATCGCCGCTTCAAATCCTCGACCAGTTCGGGAAATTCGTCGTAATCGCGCGCGCTGCGACGCTTCGATTCGCCCCCGAAGCCCGACATGCGCTGGGGCACATACGTCGTGAACGCGACCCGTTGCTGCTCGCCGTCGTTGCCGATGTCGATGCCCGCTTTAACCTGCTCTTCGACCACATGGCGCACGGCGCGATCCATTTCAAGATCGAGTTCCGCCTTATCGATGTCGGCGCCTTCCTCGCGGCTGACCAAAAGAGCGGAAAGCGTTGCATTGCGGGGAAGACTTCCGACGTGGGTCGCGAGAATCCGGTCGCGGCTGATGATCATGGCGAAGACCCCCAGTGTAATAAACCGAAAAGTCTCAGGACTGCGGTGGGGGTAAAGTCAGCGACGGTAAAATCTGCTGCGTCCCCTGAGGCGCCGGGTTGTACGTATTGTCGTATCGCCAGTTCAGGATGTCGTGATTTTCGAAACCGCCGCCGGTTCCCGCGGTGAAACCCGGATAAACGGAGGTGGCGTAGTTAAAGAGAGTCGGCAGGGATAGTGGAGCAGTAATCAGGTCTGCGGGACGGACGGTCGAATTGTCGGCCAGCGCCACGTGGAGCTTCACGCCGTCGTAATCGATCCACACGGACCAGATGTGGCCATTCGCCATACAGCCGGTGACGCCAACGGGCGCCGAGCAGACCTGGACGCCATAGGGAGTTTGCGAGAACTCGTCCCGCACGGCGCCGTTGGTCTGAATCGCGACATGGTTATCGTTGCTCTCGCCACCATTCTTGAAAGTGTCGAATTTGACGCCGAGGCTCTGCCCGATGCCGTCGTAGCCCTCAAACTCCCCCGTTTGTCCGAGCGGCGGGCTGCCTGCAGCCCGCAAAACGAAGACGATACCGTCGGCCGCGGAAAGGCCGCCTGGATTCGTCAGGCGGAACTGGAAGAAGGTGCTGAACGTGTCGGCGCTGATCACGAACGGAACCGCCTTCGCTGTAAAGGCGCTTCCCGCCGAACAGCACGTGGCTTTAGTGAGGCGCAGAACTGACCCGTCGTCTGTTTTGGCGATAGCTGCGGTTCCGGCCAGCGTGAGACCGGGCGAGGAGGAAAAATTGGCGAATGAGACTGTCTGAGTGAAGGCCGGCTGCGTGAATACCGGAAGAGAAGGCGCCGCAAAGAGAGCCGCAATACGGCACAGGCGATAAATTGCCATGAGTTTGATTTTATCGCAATCGCAATTCGCGGCTATTCATTTCAAAAGTCGTCATTCTTGATGTTGCGAAGGCGGCCTGGCTCGCATCAGCTAATCTCAGGAGAGCGTCTTCACAGTATTTCGACACCGGGCATTCATGACTCTGCCGACCAACAGTCCGGCTGCGCCGCGGCGAACCGTTACCACGCTTTATCGCAGCGGACTGGCTGTAGCGCTCGTAGCAGGGGCTCTGGCCCTGACCTTTTTCCTGAAGAACTTCGTTTCCACGGCCGGATATCTGTTCTTCTACACTGCCGTGGTGTCAAGCGCCTGGCTCGGTGGAAAATGGTCGGGAGGTCTTGCCGCCATCCTGAGCGTACTCCTCGTCGATTACTTCTTCACGGTCCCGCTCTACTCCTTTGTACTCGACACGTACTCCTGGCCGGTCTTCATCGAGTTCGCGGCATCGGCCGCCATAGTCGGCTGGTTCAGCTCATGGCGTAAACAGGCCGAAACGGCCCTGCAGCGGGCCCGCGACGATCTGCGGCTACGCGTTGAGGAACGGACTGCCGACCTGAAGCAAACCAATGAACAACTGCTGGCCGAAATTGCCGAGCGCCGGCGTGCGGAAGACGCTTTTGCGGAAGCGCAGGCGGAACTCGCACGCGTGACCCGAATGACCACCCTGGGCACTCTTGCGGCCTCCATCTCTCACGAAGTGAACCAGCCCCTCGCTGCGGTAGTGGCAAACGCCGACGCCTGTATGATGTGGCTCTCCATGGAACCGCCGAATCTGGAGGAGGCGCGCGCCGCGGTCGATGCCGTCGCCCGTGAGGGTACGCGCGCCAGCGAGGTCGTCCGCGGAATCCGCGGCATGTTCGCAAAGACCCCGCAGGAAAAAATCATGCTGGATGTCAACGAGCTCATTCGTGAGGTTGGCGCTCTCATGCAAAATCAGGCCAGAAGAAATGATGCCGTGCTTCAGACCGAATTGGCGCCCGAACTCCCTGCCGTGCTCGGCGACCGCGTTCAGTTGCAACAGGTTGTCGCGAATCTGGTGCAAAACGGAATCGAAGCGATGATCGGCATCACGCACAGGCCACGGACCATCGTGATTCGTTCGCGGGCGTTGGATACCGGAGGGGTGCTGGTCGCCGTGCGGGACTCCGGCGTCGGAATCGACCCGAAGAACGATCGGCGGATCTTCGATTCCTTTTTTACCAGCAAGGCGCGAGGCATGGGTATGGGCCTCTCGATCAGTCATTCGATAATCGAAAACCATGGCGGCAAGCTGTGGGCCACCAACAACGGCGGATCCGGGGCGACCCTTCAGTTCACGCTGCCCGCTCCGTATGAGCCTGCCTCATGACCGAGTCCGATCCCGTTGTTTTTGTCGTCGACGATGACGCTGCGATTCGCGAAGTCATCGGGAAACTGATTCTAACCGTTGGCCTGCGCGTCGAGACATTCGGATCGACCGCCGAGTTTCTTCGCCATGAGCGCCCGACCGCGCCCTCATGCCTGATTCTCGATGTGCGCCTGCCGGAATCAAGCGGGCTCGAACTGCAGCGCGAGTTAGCCGAAGCCGGCATCGAGATCCCGATTATTTTTATTACCGGTCATGCCGATGTCCCCATGACGGTGCGTGCGATGAAGGCTGGGGCGGTCGAGTTCCTCACGAAGCCGTTCCGCGGTAAGGAATTGCTGGATGCGGTTCAGGAGGCCATTGAAAAAGACCGGAAGGCGTCCACCGACCGGGCACATACCGCGGTGATCCGTGCTCGTTACGATTCCCTCACTCCCCGCGAAAAAGAGGTATTCAATCTGGTCGTTGCCGGCCTGCTGAACAAGCAGATCGGTGGTGAGCTCGGAACCAGCGAGTTGACCATAAAAACCCACCGCGGGCGCGTGATGGACAAAATGGGGGCGGAATCCCTGGCGGATCTGGTCAGAATGTCCGAAAGACTGAAGCCGTATACCCAAAGATAGAGCGGTTTTGTGCTACCAACGCAGGATGGCCCCCCACCGAAGTGGTGGGTAGGATAAATGGAGATGAATGCCGAACGGACCGTCGCGGAAGAAGCGGCGGACAGTACGCCGCAGCGCCGGATTTCAATTGTGGACGACGACGCTTCGATACGGGCTGCGCTCACGAGTCTCATGCGCGCGGTCCGATTCCACGTGGATTCTTTCGGTTCGGCCGAGGAGTTCCTCGCCTCGGGACTCCTGAACGACATCGCCTGCCTGATTCTCGACGTCTACCTGCCCGGTATGAACGGCTTCGAGCTCCAGGATCGTCTGCGGACCGACGGGCGCGGCATTCCCATCATCTTCATCACGGCTCACGCGGACGAAGTCGCGCGTCAGCGCGCGTTGAGCAATGGAGCGGTAGAGCTTCTGGGAAAACCCGTGCGCCGCGAGATTCTCTTCAAAGCACTTCATTCCGCCATCGCCTGATACGGTCGCCGAGTGGGGCAGTACTGACAGGACCGGCGATCTTGCCGCCGTTGTTCTTATCGCCACTTACCCACATAGAAAACAACTATCCATCTCCTACTAAGAGAGGATGTCCTTCAGCGATAAGACAACCTAACATATCTCCATGGTGAAGGTTCACCACGCGGATCCCAAAACTTAAGCACTTCCGGACTGGAGTGAACGAGAGATGACACGGCAAGCCTCTAATGACGATCGCGAGCGGCTATCTGCTCCTCATACAATCATCGGAACCAGCCGGCCTCTGACCTCGCTGATGCAACAGATGGACATGGTTGCGCCTACCGGAGCGACTGTCCTGATTCAGGGCGAAACCGGCACCGGCAAGGAACTGATTGCCCAGGCAATTCACGACATGAGCCCGCGGCGCAACGGTCCCCTGGTTAAGGTGAATTGCGCAGCCATCCCGTCCGGCTTGATTGAAAGCGAGTTGTTCGGTCACGAGCGAGGAGCCTTCACCGGAGCGTTGACGCAGCGTATCGGCTGTTTCGAGAGGGCAAACGGCGGAACGTTGTTCCTCGATGAGATCGGAGACATCACGCCCGAGCTGCAGGCGAAACTGCTGCGCGTGCTTCAGGAGCAGGAGTTCGAGCGGGTCGGCGCAATGCGAAGCACCCACGTGGACGTGCGTCTCGTGGCTGCGACGAATCGCGACCTCTTTCAGATGATGATGAACAAGGAATTTCGCGCGGACTTATACTACCGCGTCAGCGTGTTCCCCATCGCGGTGCCTCCGTTACGCGATCGGCCCGAGGACATTCCAGTGCTTGCGCGGCACTTCATCGCCCTCTACTCAGAGCGGATGAATAAAATGATCGACGATATCGACCTTCAGACGATCGACGCCATGGTTGCGTATCACTGGCCCGGCAACGTCCGGCAGCTCCAGAACTTCATCGAGCACGGCGTGATTATTACGCAAGGTCGAATCTTCCGGCCCGCGCTCAGCCAGCTTCAGTCGCCCTCAACCGCCAGCTCCAGGGGGCCGAAGACTCTGGATGATGCGACGCGTGATCACATCCTCCAGACGCTGCAGGAAACAAAATGGGTCGTGGGCGGCAGGCAGGGAGCCGCGGCGCGGCTGGGACTCGCACGCACGACTCTCATCGCAAAAATGCGGCGGCTCGGTATCGAGTCCGCGCCAGGCGAAATGCTCATGGGAAGTTCAAACCGGCAGCAGGCGTTCTCCGCGACGGCTTAAGCTTGATTAAGAATGTCTCGACTTCCCGGCGCCGCCGCAATCGGCGCAGTTGCGATTCTTGCAGCGTCGCTCACGGCATGCGAAGAACGCCATGCTCCGGAAAGCGCGCCCTGGATACCCCTTAGGGAAGTTGAGGCCGTCTATGGGCCGCTTGTTACCGCGGGAAATCACCCCACTCCCGATCAGCACGGCACAGGCGAGAGAGTCGGGATTTTTCAGGATTCGAGAGGCACCCTGTGGGGCCTGCCCCTCTCCGCGGGAGCCAGCGGTGAGATCCTGGCCTGCGCGCCGGCCGCGGTCCACGAAGCAAAAGTCACTGGCGCCTTTACGGCTGGCGAGACCGTCATCGGTTCCACAAATGAGCCCACCGGCTGGCGCGGTGGCACAGGAGATCTCGAACTCCTGTTGCGGGACCAAAGCGGCAACATTCGCTGGGAAGCGGTTCATGGTGGCCAGATGGCCGCCGGACCGGTCTGTTGGGCGCCCCAATCCCCGGGGCCGCCGCAGAAACTCTATTATTACCGCCTCGCCCCCAAGTGAATTTTCGCATCAGTGTCTTTTCCCGCCACCTTTTTGGGTACAGCTACGGTTGTATATGTATCGATGTATGGGCACGATTGCTCGTGTAAGGAATCGGGAGCGGCAACGGCCGGGAAGGAAACCGATCCATCGATGGGCCACATCCGCAAGAGGCATCGGTTTTCATTCGCTCCAATGTGGCACTTCAAGCCTGAAGCATTCAACCCCGCTGCTTGCAAGGGCCGGCGCGTGTTTCAGTTTCCAGCCATCTTGCGACGCATTATGGCGGGCGGGCTATCGGTGTACTCCAATGACAGTATGGGAAGCTTCGGACGCCTATTGCTGGTGCTTCCTGTAGCGGTCTTGATCGCGGCGGGACCGAACAGCCGCAAACGAAGTTCATGATCAGTAAGCCGACGCTAACTTCGTTTTTCCTGGACTTTACCGGTAGGCAGGTCGAGGAAGAAGGGAGTGAAGCCCTTTCGGATTTCGTGTTCTACCTGCCGGATGCCGAAGACAAACTCCGTGCGACGGGTGTGCAGGTGTACGCCGGTTTTCAAAGTAAAGAGCTTCCAGCATTAAGGTCGGACACCGATGGCGGACGGCGTGGCCACCAATTAACGTCGGGTACTATTTGATTGCGCCGGGCCGGAAACCCGAGATCGAGTTCGGCGTTGAGGACACGGGGACCATTCTCGATTGGGCCCGCAAGTATTTCAAGCTTGCCGCCCCATCACGCGAGCTGGACACCAGGTAAAGACGCCAAATGCTGGCTTTTTAGGGAAACGCATTTACTTGTTCCCGTCCTGTTGCACAACAGCAGTTATGAACCACGTCTGATTGCCATCTTCTCAGGTTCGCGCCAAGGCCGTCGTCAGCCTCGGCCGGGACAAAATTGTTTCACTACGAGGTCAGCCGGTGACATCGAAGGATCGGGGAGGCACTTGAAAGGAATCCCGCCCTCGTCTCCATCCTCCCAGGAACAGAAAACTGCGTCGCTACGGTCTGTTCTGCGCGGCATGATAAATCCGCACGACTTCGATGGTCTGCTCTTTCACGCGATAGACGGCCACATGAGGCGCGGGCGGAAACAAAACCTCGCGGGTTCCTTCCTCGCGCCCTGGCCGGCCTCGTCCGGGCCATTGTTTCAAAGCGCGGATATCGCCATACAACCGGCGGACTGTCGCGTCACGGTAGCGTGGATGATGCTCCTGGAGATAATCGCTAATGCTCTGCAAGTCCGCTGTAGCGGCGGGCGTCCAGCGGATACGCATTTCTATGAGCGCAACATCTGCTCAAGACGGGCGTCCATTTCTTCTTCTTCGATGAACTCGCCCCGGTCGGCCTGTGCGATACCTTCACGGACGGCGGCACGAAAGCGGGCCTCTTCCTGTAGCAGGCGCAACGCCGCATCTTTGACCAGCCGCGCGGCATCAATGCCTGCATGCGTCGCGATTTGGGAAAGTTGCGTTTCCTGCTCGGGCGTGAAATGTACTTCCATGCCATTCACGGTACGCGAAAACCAGCACTCAAGCAACACGAAACGAAAGCGCCGGAAAATCTGCCATCCGCGGATCCCCAGCGCCGTTCCTTAAATCTTGTCTTCGTCGGCCTCGCCTTCAGCGGGCGGCTCGGATCCGGTGTCTAGCGCTCACTCACCGCTCGGCGCGTCATATACATAGTTTTTGTTGGCGCCCATAGAGGGCCGCCCAGGAAGCCTCCACAACTCCGGTTTTTTCGTCCCGTCCACCGATTTCAAGCGCGGCGAGCGTACCGCCGACGGTCATTGGCTGTTTAAGGAAGGCGGAGGAGGAGGAGTTCCCTCATTGTGCGGTGGAGGGACCGACGGCAAACGCTCAACCACGTGGTGTTGGTGTCGAGCCGATGAAACCACCACCAGCGCGAGGACTATCGCGGCGGTTAACACCAGAGTCAATGTGCCAAGAATGAGTGAACTCCACTCAACTCCCACCCAAAACCGTTTATGACAATCGCGGCACCGAAAAACCTTGCCTCGAATCAGAGGCAAAACCAGCCGGTCCAGAAGCGTCCGGCGGCTGCGTGTAATATCGTCAGATTGGCAACGAGGGCACTGCATCAGCAATGTAGGGAAGTTCTTTGGATGTTGCAGAAAATATTACCATATCCGAGCAATTGGACTATTCCCTTGCGAGAGTGGGGACGCCCTCTTTTACCGTGATCGGCGCTGGCGTTTTTGCAGCCGTTTGCGGTTGCGGAATCGATATCGAGACGCGATGAGTGCGGCCGTCATCCCTCAGGAGAACAAACGAATCGACCAGCAGCGCACCGTCCAGCTCAATCACAGATTCTCCCGCCATCCTGTGCACAGTAATTTCGTAAGTGGCCGAGCGGTGGCGATAGACCAATTCAAAACCTGGCCACTCGTCCGGAATCGCCGGATTCACTGACAACTGGTCTCCCCGGATCTGCAGACCTAACACCTCTTCGATCCAGATGCGGTACATCCATGAAGCCGAACCGGTGTACCACGTCCAGCCGCTCTGCCCGACCCGGCCCTTCGCTGTCGACACATCCGCCGTCACCACATAAGGCTCGCCCCGGTATCGCGCCGAATCCTCGGGCGAACGGCTGCTCTCGATGGGGCTCATCAACTGGAGCAGCCGCACTGCGTTGCCGCCCTGCCTCATCCTGGCCCAGGCCATCGCCATCCAGAGCGATCCGTGAGTATACTGGCCGCCGTTCTCGCGCAAGCCGGGCGGATAGCCCATGATGTAGCCCGGGTTCGGCTCGGAGTGATCGAATGGCGGAGTAAAGAGCGCGACCAGTTTGTCCCGCTCGCGCACCAGATTCCGCTCTGCCGATTTCATTGCCTGGAGAGAGCGCGCCGGATCTGCCGCGCCTGAAATGGCCGCCCAGGACTGCGGCAGCGAATCGATCTTCGCCTCCTCGTTCGCATGCGAGCCCAGAGGTGCGCCGTTGTCAAAGTACGCGCGCAGATACCATTCGCCGTCCCACGCCGAGCTTTCGATGGCATGCTTCATGGCCGACGCCCAGCGACGCCACTTCGAGGCCAGTTCCGCGCGGGACGGTTCGGCCTCGGCCAGTTGCGCGAACGACTCGAGAACCGTGCAAAGGAACCACCCCAGCCAGACGCTTTCGCCCTTTCCGCCGGCGCCCACCAGGTTCATCCCGTCGTTCCAGTCGCCGTTGCCCATGAGCGGCAGTTCATGCGGTCCCAGTTGCCACCCGCGATCGAGCGCGCGGGAGCAATGTTCCCAGATCGAAGCCGTCTGCGAGGAGATCGCAGGCTCAAACATCTTCTCGTGTTCGCCAGCCGCGAGCGCGGGGCCTTCGAGAAACGGCACTTTTTCATTCAGGATGCCGGTATCTCCCGTGACCTTGATGTATTGCGCCACGGTGAAGGGCAGCCAGAGCAGATCGTCGGAGCACAGCGTTCGCACACCCATTCCGGTTCCGGGATGCCACCAGTGCTGAACGTCGCCCTGCACAAACTGCCGCGCCGCCGAACGCAGGATATGTTTTCGGGTGATTTGCGGCGCTGCATAGACGTATGCCATTGAGTCCTGCAACTGATCGCGGAAGCCGAACGCCCCGCCGGATTGATAAAGCGCCGACCGTCCCCAGAATCGGCAGCTCAACGACTGATACAGAAGCCAGCGATTCAGCAGGAGATCCGTCGATAACACGGGGGTCCTGACCTGCAGCACACTTAAAGTGGAATCCCACCATTGCTGTGTGGCGGCAAGCGCATTCTCTACACACTCTGGCGTTTCGTAGCGCGCCACCAGCGTCCGAACATTTTCGATGGTGTCCGTCTGGCCCAGCAGGAAAGAGATCTCGGTCTCTTCGCCCTGATTGAGCAGGACGGTCAGCTGTAAAGCCGCGCAGGGATCCGTACCGAGTCCCGGCCGGTTGTCCAGACGAGTGTGTTCGAGAGCGGCTGGATGTGAGACGGACCCGTTCCGCCCCAGCACTTGTACGCGATCGGTCGACCACGATGAGGCCCTCGGGACTGACGCCGCGAAGGCGAACTGGCCCCGAAATGCTCCGGTCCAATACTGACGCGCGAGAAGCGCTCCGGAGGTGTTGTCGCGGGACGGTTGCACGTGAAGCTGCTGATCTTCGCGACTCGATCCCAACACCCACTCGGCGAACCACATTATCGTCAGTCGCCGCGGGCGGGAGGAGTCATTCCGCAGTCGCAGCCGGCATATTTTGACGGGATCCCCGGCCCCGTCGTCACCGATCGGGACGAACACCGTCAGTTCCTGTCCGATCGCGTGGCTGTTATGTTCGAAGACGGTGTAGCCTTGTCCGTGACGCGCCCGGTAGGCGTCCTTTTCGCGCCGCGGAAGCGCGGTGGGCGTCCAGACCGCTCCGCTTTCGTCGTCCCGAAGGTAGACGACTTCCGACTGAGGATCGGAAACCGGGTCGTTATGCCACGGCGTCAGCCTGTTCGCCTGGCTGTTGCCAAACCACGTAAACCCCAGACCGCTGTCGCTGACCATGGCGCCGAAATTCGCGTTCGCCATCACGTTCACCCAAGGCGACGGAGTGCTGACGCCAGGCTTCATATAGATCGCGTATTCACGTCCGTCCTGCGTAAAGCCGCCGATCCCATTGAAATACGGCAGTTCCAGAAACGGCAGGGGAATGGAAGGCTCCTCGGGGTGGCCGCCGGAAGGCACGAACGCCGGTATTGGCGGCCCTTCAATTGACGCCACCAGTTGCTGCTGAAGCGAGCCGCGTGTTCCGCTGAGCAGGATGCTCGCCGACGCGAGAATCAGAGTGCGGCTCTCTTCGGGAATAGCGTGCCAGTCGCGCAGGAACACACCGCCTGGCCGGTCCATTCCGGCGTCCGCCGAATGAGCCTCCACCTGTCGCAGGATTTGCGTGCGCAGCGGTTGATCGTAACTGGGCGCTTCCTGGTTGAGGATGACGATATCCGCCCGGAAGCCGCGCAGCCGCCAGTATGCGTGAGCCAGCAGCACTTCCCGCACCAGAGATAGATTGCGCGCGTCGGAAAGCGTGATCACAACCATCGGGAGGTCGCCCGAAATTCCGTAAGCCCACAACCCTTCCTGTCCGAGGCGATTGCGAATCAGACGATCCGCGGGCGGTCGAAGCCGCGGGTTTGGATAGATGAGCTGGCTGACGAGTTCCTGGAAGAGGTGCGCCGAACCGGGTCCCACGCCGAGAAAACGGAACTCGAGCTGAGAGCGTGTCCAGGCCATCTCGAAGGCGCGCGAAACTGCGGCCCGCTCCGCGTATTTGTGCACCACTGCGAGCACGGCTTCGCGCGAAGGTCCAGCCGCTGTTATAAACGTCAGTTCCTTTCTTTCGCGAGGATCCAGGGCCACGCGGCAGCGAAGACTGAAGATCGGGTCAATTACCGTACCCGCCGAGCCGCTGAGGCGGTTGCGCAAAGCATCCGGGTTCTCGGGCGTCTTCCCGCGGCCGAGAAACTTCGCGCGGTCGGTTTCATACTGTATGCCGTCGGCGTCTTCGGGAACGATCAGGAAATGCGCGGTCCAGATGGGCGTCTCACCTGGCGACCGGGGACGGCGGTGTGCCAGCAGCACTCCGGGTTCCGGACACTCGGTCTCTACGAACATCTTCGCGAACGCCGGATGCGCCTTATCGGCCGCATGTTGCGTCATTGACAGCTCGGCATAGCTGGTGAATTCGAGCTGGCGGCCGCGCAGAGACCGGTTCGTAATCCTCATGCGCCGCAGTTCGGCATCGTCTTCGACTGCGACCGTGAGGTCGAGCGTAGTTTCGATTCCGGAAACCCGGCGGCGGATCTCCGCGCGATCCGGCGCGAAACGAACCACGATCTCGCCCGATACGTTGCCG
This sequence comes from Terriglobia bacterium, assembly GCA_963845785.1. Classification (GTDB taxonomy): domain Bacteria; phylum Acidobacteriota; class Terriglobia; order Bryobacterales; family Bryobacteraceae; genus BOG-234. The sequence goes on from CAWJTK010000001.1 coordinate 1,043,106, forward strand.
AGCGGTTTATGCGAGGCGGCCCAGATTTCCTCCGACTTCAGATCGCGAATGTAGATATAACTGCCCCACGGATCGAGAGTAGAGTCCGATCGCCAGCGCGTCACGTCGAAGTCGTTCCATTTGCTGTAGCCGCCGCCGGAGTTCGTAATCATCAGGGCGTAGCGCCCGTTGCCATGCAGGTGGACCCGCGGGGCGGCGGTTTCCTCAGTCCAGACGCGGTCCACCGCTTCTTCTTCGCGGGTCGACCGGATCGGCACACGTCTCGGCCTGGTTTCGATGATGGGCAGGCGGCTGATGGGAATTCCTTCAAAGAGAAGGGTCTCGACTGCACGCACGCGGAGATCGCGATGGAAGCGCCGCTGCATGGTGTCGCGGTGCAGAAAGTTATCGAGCGCCGCCAGGCTCATGCCCTGGTGATGCGCCATATAGCAGTAAATCACCACTCCGCGCGCGCCGCCCTCCGTGCTTTCGCGGGAGAAATCGATCGATTCGTAGAACCCCATCGGACCTTCCATGCCGAGGTTCTTCAGGCGCTCGAGATTATCGACGGCCGCCGCGGGATCCACCAGCAGAGAGAGCGCGGTCGAATACGGCGACACCACGAGGCGGTTCTCAAGACCGGGATTCAGCGCCAGCGCGGGCACGCCAAACGGTCTGTATTGATAGATCTGGTGGACGTCGAGCGCGCTGTAAGCGGACTCGGAAACGCCCCACGGCGCTTCATTCGCATTGCCATACTCGACCTGGCGCCGCACAGCGTCCTCGCACGCGTGATCGAGCATCGAGTTGCTGAACGTTTTCGTAAAGATGAGCGGCATCAGGTACTCAAACATGGTCCCGCTCCAGGACAGCAGAGTCTGGCCGGACGAACTGTAAGACCAGGGGCGGCTCAGCGCGAACCAGTGCTCTACGGGCAGATCGCCCTTCGCAATCGCGACGAGGCTCGCGAGACGGCATTCGCTCGCCATCAGGTCGTAATAGCTGCCGAACTCGCGCGGGACCGCCGACCGCATAACCGACGCCGAACAGTTTGCGCTGCGCGTCGTAAAGAAAGCGCATATTGACGCCATCGGCGATCCGGGCGGCGCTTTCGCTGAGCGCCTCGATACTCTTCACTGTCTCTGCTGCATTTGCGCGCGCGGCCTCGTATTCGCCTGAAAGCTGGTCGAGCCACTCGCGGCCAGTTCCGGCCGCAAATCACGAGCCTCTTTCCAGGCAAGAATCGTATCGATCAGAGTCCCGCGCCTGTGCCAGAGCTTCAAGCGATGGCATCTGATGCAGAGCGCGCCGCCGCACTTTGACCGCGTCCTGGCCGATCGCGAGCAATGACGAGTCGGGCGGTGAAGCGAGTGTTTCCATCCAGGGCAGGTACCGCTCCACGGTCGCCATCCAGGAAGCGAGCTCGGCGGAAAGACGCGATGCCCAGTATCTCCTGTCGTCGGTGGTGGAGACGTGCCACTTCTGCGCCTCCTCCAGCTTCTGCAGGGGAACTCCGGCGATGCGATAGTGCGCGATCAGGTGATGCCCTTCTCTTGTCGCCCGAAGCAGTCGGCGAAGAGTCTGCAGGGAAGCGGCGACCGAAGGATCGTCGCCGCACTTCTCTTCGAGAATGGAAAGAGTGTCATGCAGACCACGTAACCCCGAGAGACCCAGAATCGGCGCGTTCAGCACGTCGTGACAACCCTGCTGGAGAACCCATAAAGCCGCTATCATATTGCCGCTGTCGACAGTGGAGACATAACGCGGATTCAGCGGCTCCAGCGTTCCGGTGTCGTACCAGTTGAAGAGATGTCCCTCATAAGGTTCCATGCGGCCGAGCGTTTCCATCGTGCGCGAGCAGCGCCAGCAGAACTCGTCCGGTGTCAGATAGCCGAAATCGCGTGCCGCCAGCGCGGAGGTGAGCCACAGTCCGATGTTGGTGGGCGATGTGCGCGGCGCCACCTCGATCCGCAGCGCGAGCTGCGTGTTGTCCGGAGGCAGCCAGTTCGTTTGCGGGCCGACAAGATCGTCAAAAAAACGCCAGGTCTCGCGCGCCATCCGCCGGAGAAAGAGGTTCTCGGCCGCGCCCAATTTCCTCCGCGCGCGCGATGGCGCCGTGCCGGAGAGCCATCTCATCAACAGCGGCGAGGCGACCCACAGGATCACGAACACCGAGGTAGGGGCGAACTCGCCTTCCAGCAACAGTACGATCGTGAGCGCCGCGGACAGCCCTGAAATTATCAGGAGCTGGCGGAACGTGGCGTTCATGTGATGGCGGGCATCCGAGCTGGCGCGAGCGGCGGTCTGCCACTCGAGCAGCCTGCGGTGGCTGACGTGGCGCCGGTAGAGGACCCTCACGATCGCATCGATCGAGAGCCAGGCTTGATGCGGCAGGAAGGCGATCATTACCACCGCGCGAAACAATTCGTCGGCCGCTCCCTGCCACCGATGAACCGTGCCCTGGACCCGCCGCGCTAGTCTGTCCAGCAGCGGAGCGATCGCGGGAATCGCGACGGCCAGACCGACCACCAGACTCCAGACACCCGGAGCGGCGGAGATCAGCCACCCGAGCAGCAGAAGCAGCATTGCGGCAACGGGCGCCAGGCTGCGCCGGAGGTTGTCCATGATGCGCCAGCGGTTGATGCCGCTCAGTGGGTTTCGGATCCTGCTTCCGTCAGCGGCCGGCACGGAGCCGAAGGCCCAGCGCGCGATCTGCCAGTCTCCCCGAAGCCATCGGTTCTGCCTCACGGCAAAGCTGCCGTAGCCCGTCGGCAGATGTTCGAAAAGCTCGATATCGCTCGCGAGACCCACGCCGGCGTGAGCGCCTTCAATCAGGTCGTGGCTGAGAATGGTATCCGGCGGAAACCGGTTGCCCAGAATCTCGTGAAACGCGCGAACGTCGTAAATCGCCTTGCCGTGAAACATCGCCTCCAGAAACAAATCCTGCTGGGCATCCGAGACGGTTCTGCAATAGGGGTCGGTACCCGCCGCGTCGGCGAATACGCGCGTGAAGCGGGTTGCTGTGGCGCCAGGAAGAGTGATGCTGACGCGGGGCTGGATAATCGTGTAGCCGCGGCTGCGCGTGTGGCTCACGGGATCGATCTGCACTTTGTTCAGGGGATGCGCAATCGTTTCAATCAGCCGGCGCGCCGCTTCCGTTGGCAGCTGCGTATCTGCGTCAAGAGTAATTACGTACGAGATCTGAACCGGCAACCGCCCGCTATCGAGAATGCTGGTTTCTGAGCCGCGCGCGTCAGCAAGCGGTAACGAACACTCAGCGCAAAGGAACGCATTGAGTTCCTCCAGCTTGCCGCGCTTGCGTTCCCGGCCGATCCACTTTTGCTCGCTTTCGGACCATTTACGCGGTCTGTGAAAGAGCAGAAAACGATCGCCCCCTTCGCCCTGCGGGGCCGGATCGGAAAGCAGAGGATAACGCTTATTGAGATCGGCAATTCCCTCGCGTGCGAGGCTCAGGAGTTGTTCGTCTTCCGGCGTCGTCTGTTCGGGCGCGTCGACAAAATCGGAAAACAGGCTGAAGAAGACGTTCTGATCCCGATTTCCGAGATAACGCACCTCGAGCTTTTCCAACTCCTGGCGCACCGTGTCCGCGTTGCTCAGCAGCATCGGGATTACCACCAGGGTGGCGTTTGAGACAGGTATGCCGTTGCGGAAATCGAGTTTGGGCAGAGGGTCGGGCGGCAGCAGCGAGATCACCAGAGCATTCACGATCTGCACCGATAACTCGCTTAACGGAAATAGAGCGAGGGCCGCCAGAGCCACAAGAAAAGCTTCGCGATGAACTCCCCCTTCCCGCGCGAGCAGGCACGCGAGCGCCGTGAAACAGGTGCTGAGTCCGATAATCGCGGTGAGATAAAACCCGGTGGCGTGCCCGCAGAGAGTGCGAAGCGCGCGGCTGCGCAGCGGTATGCGCGCGCGCGTCTCGCTTTCGAGTTGCTTCAGACCGCCAGAAAGCAGATACCAGGCAACATGGCCCGTCGCGGGGTCGTTCGACTCGCGCGCCAGGCGAAGCGCCCTTTGCGCGACATCCAGTTCATCCAGCCCGCTGTATCTCGCGAGCCTTTCGACGCTGCGCCGGCACTGATCGCGGGTGGAGAAATCGCTCTGCTGATATACGCCGGCCGGATCTTTACGCAATTCCGCTTCGACCCGGCTGACATCTTCGAAGATCTTTGTGAAATCCAGCCGGCCGAGCCCGCGAAGACTGCCGAACGCGTTCGAGGTCAAAACGGTTTCGGCCGCTTCTCTTGTGTGTTGCGCTCTGACGACGTCGATCAGCGATTTACCAAAGCGTTCCTCAATCCAGTGCTGCGCCGGGCCGAGCGCCAGTTCCTCATCCTGGAGCTGTTCCGCGAGAGCGGTTACGAAGTGCGCCTGTCGCGCGATGGGCTCCGCTTCGAGCTGGCGCAGCATCACTTCGAAAGCGTCACTTCCCTCTCTGGCGCTGCTGGCAAGGCGGTTCGCCCAGAGATAAGCCGATTCGCGCAGCTGCTGGCCCTGGCTGACGCGAACGGCAAGGCGCGTCAGTCCATTGATCAGAGCGACGCGCAAAAAGAGAGGGAAAGCCCACAACTCCGCTATGGTCAGCGGCGACTCTGCCTGGCATTGACGAAGATACTGCCGGACATTCGCCTCTGTTATCGAAAGGCCTGCCTTCGTCACCAGTTCGTGCGCCAGCTCGTAGACGTTTGCATGGCCGTTCGAGGCCCAGGCCGAATAATCGCGCGGAAGGTGCTGTTGTACCTCGGAGATCTGGGTTTGTACCAGATAGGAGTTATCCAGAATCCATTCCGCGGCTGGTGAGAGCGCGTGACCAAGCCGGGCGGCGTCCGTCAGATCGCTGCACGCGGCTTCGAGGGCAAGGTTTTCCTCCTGGAGTTGCGCCAGGATTGCGCGTCTGGTGAGGCCAGCCACAGCCGGATGGTTTGCACTCTCCGCACTGAAATCGATAACCCATTCATCGGCGGAATCAGGCCGGCCTACGAAAATCGCAGGCGAGCCGGTAAGCCGCAGACTGTTGACTACAATTTCGACGTTGGATGGGTCGGTCTCGGCCACCACAAGGGATTCGCCCTGCAGGCGAAGGGGAGCGTACCGTTTACATCGCGAGTTAATCTCTTTGGTTTCAGCGTCGACACGGCATACACGGGCAGAGCGCTGCAGCGCCTGCCATGTTTGATCCGTCGGGGTTTCGGCGGAGGAGTAAAAGGCAAGAATGATCCGCAGGGGCCTTCCTGTCATCTGCCCGCCTGCCCCGTTATGCGCGGCGGCGAACAACGCTTGTGACGATACAAGCGCAGAAGAGGATCGAAAATATCGCTATCGCCACTTTCAGAGAAACAGACGCCGCCGCGGGACCGGCAACAGCATCGGCGATTGCCGCCAGTAGTGCCATCAGAGCGAAAATCATCATCCATCCAAGCATTTTTGTGAAATCTCCAGGTGGGACTGGGTGATTCCATCCGTACATGGTCCCGAGCCAACTATAGCACGTATAGTACCATCGCAAGTTATTATTTTTCAATAGTTTACGGACGGAAGCGCAGGTTGATGGGCGGAAGAATCAGCAGAGTTATGCAGAAATTTCAGCAGTCACCGATTCTTCACGGAAATACCATGAGCGAATCGAAAGATTTCCGGGTATCCTGGCGGAAAGTGGCTTCAATCCCACGCGTTGCCTTTTTTACCGATACATTCCAGGAGATCAACGGGGTAGCGCTCACCAGCCGCCAATTGGTCGATTTCGCGCGGCGGCGCGGCTACCCGCTTTTTTGCATTCGCGGCGCGGAACAGACCCGGCTCACGCGCGAGGACTCCATTATCCATCTGGAAATTGCCCGAAGTTCGCTCGCTTTCGATCTGGATAAAGGTCTTCGGCACGATCCCACGCTTTGGCGACATCATCCCCGAGTGGCGCAGGAACTCGATGAATTCGGACCGGACATCATCCATGTGGTCAGCCCAGGCGACGTAAGCGAGATCGGCGTCTATGTCGCCCGGCGAAGGAAACTCCCACTCGCTATTTCCTGGCACACGAACCTGCATGAATTCGGCGCAATGCGTCTTGCCCGGATGCTCGATTGGGTGCCGGAGAAGGAACGAAGGAGTATCGTCCAGTTCAGCGAGACTCAGATTCTGAACGCCATGCTCGCCTTCTACCGGATGGGGGACGTGCTGTATGCGCCCAACGACGAACTGGTCGAAATGCTTCGCGAACAAACCGGGAAACCCGTGTTTCTGATGAAGCGGGGCATCGATACGGAGCTTTTTTCGCCGGACAGGCGAACTGTAAACGATGGGATTTTGCGTTTGGGCTATGTGGGCCGTATCACGCCGGAGAAGAACGTCCGCTTTCTGCAGGAGTTGGAAACCGGGCTTCGCGGCGCTGGGGTGCCACCATTCCGATTTCTGATCGTTGGCGATGGCAGCGAACTGGAGTGGCTTTCTCAAAACCTCTCATCGGCTGAACTGCCTGGGATTTTGCGGGGTGAGGCGCTGGCGGAAGCTTATGCAAATATGGACATTTTCACCTTCCCGTCCCGTACCGATACTTTCGGAAACGTGGTGCTTGAGGCTTTTGCCTCAGGCGTTCCCGCAATCGTGACAGGCTCCGGAGGCCCGAAGTTCATTGTCCGGGAAGGCATCAGCGGTTTCGTCGGCCAGACCGACGCGGACTTCCTCGACCGGACCGCGCAACTCTTGCGTGATCCGGAGCTTCGATTGCGCCTGGCACAGGGAGCCCGGGCGCAAGCACTCGGAGAATCGTGGGATGCGGTTTTCGAGAAAGTCTACGAGGGTTACCACCGCGGAATTGAGGCGCGTCAGCCCGCGTAACGTTCGCTGGCTGCGCCTGTGCGTTCCCTGGCGGTGCACGCCGCATGCCCGCAACCGCAAATGATATCGGGATGCCCCGCGTTTCCTTCACATAGGGCGCTGCAGTACTTGCTGTCTTTAGCCGGCGGACATGCGCATGACGGGTGAGCGCATGTTTCGTTGCTTTTGTCTGCCATAATTAACCTCCGCCCGGTCTTAGCGCGTTTTGTGCCAATCGAAATTGGTACCGGTTCTTTCCGTACACTTCCCGTTACAAAGCTTTACTGCATGGCCCTTCCGCGCAATGATAAATTCATGATCGTGCGCATCCTCATCGTGGATGACGACGAGGAGTTGTCGAGTCTTCTCACCGAACTGCTGACTCGCGAGGGCTACCGCGTCGAATGCCAGAACGATGGCCGAAGGGGCCTGGCGGCGGCATTAGGCGGCGGTTTCGACCTTCTTGTGTTAGATGTCATGCTTCCGGGTCTCGATGGCTTTGAGATTCTTCGTCGCGTCCGCCGCGAAACACGATTACCCGTTCTCATGCTTACCGCCCGCGGTGAGGACGAAGACCGGATCATAGGACTGGAACTTGGGGCGGACGACTATCTTCCGAAGCCGTTTAACACCCGGGAATTGGTGGCGCGTATCCGGGCCATCATGCGGCGGTTGGAACAGCGTAATCCAGGGGGCAGGCTCGAGATCAACGGGATCGCGATCGACCCGGGAACGCGCGAGGTGATGCGGGAAGGCTCAGGAGTCGAAGTAACGACCTTTGAATTCGATATTCTGGAGACGTTGATGCGATCCGCCGGGCGGGTGGTGTCGCGGGACGAACTGATGGAAGAGCTTTATGGACGCAAGGCTACGCCGTTCGACCGGTCGGTCGATATGCACATCAGCCACCTCCGAAAGAAGCTGGAAGGCGAAAAACCCCTTATCATTACGGTGCGGGGAGTCGGATACCAGTTTGTTCGGTCGCCTGAAACCGAGGTTGCGGCATGAATGGTTGTGGCATGAAAGCGGCAGCATGAGAGTAGTGGCATGAGAAGCCTCTTCACCAAAATCCTGCTGTGGTTTCTCCTGACCGTAATCCTTACCTTCAGCGTTACCTTCTACGTTTCAAGCGTTTTTATCCGTGCGCGCCAGCCTGAAACCGGCCGCTTTACGTTCGAGTTGCGCGAAGCGCGAGCAGCCTGGGAGATGGAAGGCGCCGCCGGACTGCAACGATTTCTGAACCGGCTCAAAGATGCTACAGGCGCAGACGCTGGACTGACCGACGGTTCCGGGCGCGATCTGCTGACCGGACGTGACTGGAACAAAGATATCCGGTACGCGCTCAACACGCGCACGCCGCGTGCCTTCCTTCCGTTCTGGCCGTTTGTTCGCATCGAGAGTAATCGGGCTTTCACCACCGCCACGTTGTCGAGGGATAAGAAGTATTACTTCGTCGCGACATTTCCGGTGCGCGACCCCGGTCGCGAAGGTTGGTCGGTGGAAGTGCCTCGTGAAACCTGGTGGATGCTGGTCATCTTCGCGATCCTGTGCTATGCGCTCGCCCGGCAGCTCACTTCTCCGCTGCGGAAAATGCAGAAGACGATTGAGCGCTTCGGCCGCGGCGATTTCACAGCGCGCGTCAACTCCCGGCGAGCCGACGAGTTGGGGCAGTTGGGCCGCACCGTCGACCAGATGGCGGAGCGAATTGAGAGCTTGCTCAAATCGCAAAGACGGCTGCTTCAGGATATCTCTCACGAGCTGCGGTCACCTCTCGCGCGTCTGGGCGTCGCGGTGGAACTGGCGCGGGGCGGCGGCGACGCCGATATCGCGTTCAATCGAATCGAGCGCGAGGCTGACCGTCTGAACATGCTGGTCGGCGAGTTGATCCAGGTCACCCGGGCGGAAGGCGATCCCGCTGGACTCAGCACGGAACCCGTGCGGCTGGACGATTTGGTCACAGTGATTGTCGATGACGTTCATATCGAAGCGGAGCGCCACCACATCGATGTCAAACTCGACGTGTGCGAAGCGGAGATGGAAGGCAATCCCGAGTTGCTGCGGCGCGCGATCGAGAACATCGTCCGCAATGCCGTGCGCTATTCGCCGGAGAACGGCCGCGTCGAAGTGAGCCTGAGGCGTGTCGATGCGGTCTACCGGGTTGCCGTCCGCGATTTCGGCGGAGGAGTGCCGGAAGAAGCTCTCGCCCACATTTTCGACCCGTTCTACCGGGTGGAAAAAGACCGCGGCCGAACCAGTGGCGGCGTCGGCCTTGGGCTGGCGATCGCCAAGCGCGCGGTCGAACTGCACCACGGCGCTATGCGGGCTTCAAATCAGCGACCGGGGCTGCTGGTGGAAATCGATCTGCCGGCGCCGAGGATCATGCCGGAAGACTCGCCGGTCCTTACTTCTTCAGCATCTTGATCCCGTTCGGAAGTTCGAACAGGCTGTCGGCCATGGGGTCGTTCGCGGTCACCTGCTCCGAGAACATCTGGTAGATCTTCTCGGTATCGCGCTCGCGCTCAGTCGCAAATGGCCACATTACCCCCTGGCCGATGTCGCGATATTTGGAATACCGGGTTACTTCTTCGCGGCGAGCATTGATCACCGGGTCCCAACGGTAGAAACGCTGTTTGACGGGGACGAAGGTGGTGGAGTTGACCCACACTGTGATCTGCCGGTTTTCGGAGTCAAAAACGTCGAGCTTCAGGACCGACTGGTTCTCGACGACCTCGGCACCGCTCGCTTCGAACTCGATACCCGGCTCGTCGAAACGCTCGCGAAGAATATAGAAGATGTCGTGAAGAGTTGTCTCGCGATAGCGCTTGACCTGATCGTCCGGAAGGGGTTTCGCGCCGCGAAAGGTGACCTCATAGCCTTCATTCGTTGTAAAGATGACCGCATCCTCCTGGTGCTTTCCCAGCACCTGGCGCTGCAACTGGAAGATGCCGTCAGGCTGTTTGTCCGGCTCCAAATACTTTGTGTAGATGCGCGCGACAGAGAGGCCGTTGAGCTGTTCGTGATAGAAGGAGTAGGCGCGGCCGATCTCCGTGTGCGTCTGCATGTTACGGAACGCGCTGCCACCGAGCCCCTCGACGACTCTGTCCGCCAGGAGTTTGCCGCGCTCTTTGGCTGTTTCACCTCTGAGTTGCGTGGCGCCGGCCGCCAGCGCCAGAGCAAACTTCCTGCGGTTCATGCTGATCACGGCTTTTTCGAGAGTTGCTCCGCGGTAAGGCCTTGATTGATCGCGATGCTGATCACTTTGACGTCGGCGAAGTGCTTCCCGTTCTGGCTGATGGTGATTTTGTGAGGAAGCTTCACCCCGTTGGTGTCCTGCCAGTCGGCGTAGGTTTCGAGAACATCCTGTCCATTGGGGCCACCCTCGGCGTAGCTTTGGCTTAGGGGTAAGCCGCTGGCGGGATCGATCGCCAATACGACCGAATTTCCGGCCTTATCGGAGATGCGGATGGTTCCGTTCTCCTCGTCTTTGATCTGGCGATTCGGGTCCTGAGCGCTCGCGAGCAACCGCGGCCAGTTGCGAAAAAGTTCCAGATCCATCTGCTTGCGCTCGCCGTCGGGCAACGCAGTGACGCCCTGCGGGCTGGCGGCCCATCCCGCCTTGCCGTCGAAATAAGTTACGACCTTTCCGAACGGAAGCACGTTTTCATCGCGATACGCATCGGGCGCAAGCCAAAGTTCGGTTTCGGATACTTTGAGGCCGCCCGCGGCCGGATCCAGATTCAGTTCGGCCTTCTGCGTCATGTCTTTAATCGACGCGAGGTTCGATTCGCCACCCATGGCCTGGGCCATCTTCGCCAGCAAGGCAGCGCCTTTCGGCTGCGGCGGTCCCGACGCAGCGGCCGGATTCGGCGCCCTGACCTGACTCGACTTTGGCGCCGGAATGGTGAGATCGATGTCGCTGACAGGAAGACCAAGCGACGTCAGGGGCGTGCCGAAATCTTTCGGGTTGCCGACTGCAACGATGACGAACTTCGCCGGATCAAGGTACTGCTTCGCAACGCGCAAAATGTCGGCCCGTGTAACCTTCTCGACCGCTTTCTGGTACTGGAAGATGAAGTCGTCCGGATAGCCGTAGTAGCGATAGGTCAGGAGCCGGTTCAGCGTCTTTGACGGGGTGTCAAAGTTAAAAACGAAGCCATTTACGACGGTCTGGCGAGCGGAATTGAGCTCGTCCTCGGTTACTTCGCCTGTGCGGATACGCTGCACTTCCGCGTCGATCGCCTTGAGAGTCGCGGCGGTGCTGGCGGATTTGGTGCTGCTGCTGATCTCGAAGGTACCGGGATGGTCATAGTCGGCCTCCCAACCGGCCGAAACATCGTAAGCGTACCCAAGCTGTGTCCGCACCTTCTGGAAAAGGCGGCTCTGGAAACCGCCGCCGAGGATGTCAGCCATCACTTCGAGTGCCGGGTAGTCCTTGTCGTCGAGCTTGCCGCCGAGTTGGCCCAGCACGAGGTTCGTCTGGGTAACGTCTGTTTTCACGGCGACGTGGATTCCCGGTTTCGCATCCGACTCGACTTTTGGAAACGGAGGAACCGGCGGCTGCCGGGCGGTCCACGATCCAAAGAGCTTATCGAGCTTTGCCTTCATCTCCGGCGCGGAGAAGTCGCCCTGGACGGCGAGAATAATGTTGGACGGGAAGTAATAACGCTTATAAAACGCCGCAACGTCGTCGCGCTTGATGTTGTCGATCGTGGCATATTCAAGCTGCCAGCCATAGGGCGTTTTGGGGCCGTAGATCAGACTGGCGAATTCACGCTGGGCGATGCCATGAGCATCGTCATTGCGGCGGGAGATGCCGCTGCGGATCTGGGTCTTGATCAGATCGAGTTTGTCCTCGCGAAAGGCCGGGTCGGTGAGAACGTCGTGAAAGGTCCCGAGCACTTCGTCGGTCTTCTCTTTCAAGGTCGAGAAGGAGACCGATCCATAGCTCTCGCTGATCTGGCTTTCGACGGACGCAGCGATGTTCTCGAGCTCTTCATCCAGCTGGTTGCCGGTCTTTGACGTGGTGCCGCCGCTTCGTATGAGCGAACCGGTGACCTCGGCGAGGCCGACTTTATCCGCAGGGTCGAAGAGATTGCCGGTGCGGATCAGCGCCAGGCCGCGAATGAGCGGGAGCTCGTGGTTTTCCAGAAGATAAATCTTCATCCCGTTGGGCAGCGTCGATTGCTCGATTTTGGGAAGCTCAAGTTCCTTAAGCGGAGCGAATTTGAGGTCTTTGTACGAAGCGGGGATCGGCGACTGCTGAGCGAGCGCGAGCAGCGGGAATAACAGGAGGAGAAACTGGCGGTTCATTGTGCGGCTACCTCGGGCTGGAACGTCACGGCCACGGTCCGGTTGCTGGTTGTAAAGTACTGGCGGGCGACACGCTGCACGTCGTCGGCGGAGACCTTGTCTATTTCGTCGAGTGAGGTAAACAACTTTTTCCAATCGCCATAATTCGCGTAATAGCTGGCGAGCAACTGGGCCAGACCGGCGTTATCCGCAAGCTGGCGTATCAGCCCCGCTCGCGTGCGAAGCTTGACGCGAGCGAGCGCGTCCGGATCGACCTTCTCCTTCTGGAGATTCGTGATGATGGAATCCAGTTCCTTCTCGTTCTCGACGGCGGTGTGGTTCAAGCCGGGGATAAGATAGAAGAAGAAAAGCGCCGGATACTTGCCGCCTGGGAATTCGGATTCGGCGCCCGCTTCGAGAGCCAGCCGCTTGTCACGAACGAGATCCCGATACATGATGCTGGTGCGCCCTCCGGAGAGCAGGCTTGAGATCACGTCGAAGACCGGATCGTCTTTGTCGTACTGATCGGGCCGGTGGTATGCGACGAATTCCATAGGCTGCGCGGGGGATGCCACCTCGACATGTTTCGGCCCCTCCTGGACCGGTTCGACGGTGATGGCGGGTTCGGGCAGAGGGCGTTTGGGCAACCGGGAAAAGTACTCGTCGGCAAGAGCGCGGACGCGAGCGGGATTCACATCGCCGACGATTGCCATCGTGATGTTTCCCGGCACGTAATATTCGCTGAAGAACTTCTCGGCGTCTTTGACGCGCAGGTTTTCGATGTCGCTGGCCCACCCGCCCGGCATGATCCGGTAAGGATGCGCCTGGATCGAGGTGGCCAGCATCTGCTCCATGAGCTTGCCCTGCGGGTCTGATTCGACGCGCATGCGCCGCTCTTCGCGAACCACCTGTCGCTCCTTATAAAACTCCCGATAGACCGGATGGAGGAAGCGGGACGATTCGAGATAGAACCAGAGCTCAACGCGGTTGGCGGGGAAGTTGTAGAAGTAATCCGTGGAGTCCTCGCCCGTGCTCGCGTTCATGCCGACTCCGCCGTTTTCTTCGATGATCCGGGGGTACAGGTTGGGGACGACGAAGGCGTCGGCTTTTTCGATGGCGGCCTGAACCTGCTCTTGAAGCGCTTTGATCTTTTCGGGATCGGCTTTTGCCAGTTTGTCGCGTTCGGCATCGAGCTGGTCGTAGACGCGTTCGATATTATCGAGGGCCTTCTTCTCCGCGGCCCAATCCGTGGAACCGATGGACTCAGTGCCCTTGAACGCCATGTGTTCGAACATGTGTGCGAGACCGGAACGGCCTTTGGGGTCGTCGACGGAGCCCGCATTGACGTAGGTGTGGAAAGAGACAACGGGCGCTTCGTGGCGTTCGAGCACGATGAAGTGCATGCCGTTGGCGAGGGTGAATTCAGTAACGCGCTTCGCAAATTCCTGCAGATTCTGGGCGGGCAGCGAAGCAGCAAGCGCAAGCGGGAGCAGGAGTTTGAGCGGTTTCACGTGAGTTACCTCCCATTTTAGCCAGACTTCGGGTGTCGGACACGAGCCGGCGAAGGGAGGAGTCGAGATGTCCGATCTGCGTGCCGCGGCGCCGGATTGAAATCACCCGTGACTCCGGTACCAGGCAGCTCCCTCGCTGACGCCCGCGACTCAGCCAAACGAGTCGGGAGTCACAGGGTAGAATCGCCGCAGCCTGGTTCGTTGACTTTTTTCTTTGTTAAATCCCTTTTTAAAAATTTGGGGCGTCCCATACCTGATATCGTTCAGACCAAGGCCGTTTTGTTGTCGCCGGACGAGACCGGAAGCGCAACGTAACCAGCTAAGCTCGTCGGCCCATTCTTTCGTAGCTTTCCGGGCTGCTGGCGGCGTAGCGAGAAGTAAACTAATCGAATCGGAGGAACGATGAGCGACGCAATTGTCCCGTCTCCCATCCACCGTGAACCTCAGCTCCGCGGGCAGACCGTTGTTGTGATCGGTGGCAGCTCCGGCATCGGATTCGAAACGGCGCGTCGAGCGACCATCCCCGAATTGCTGGACCGACACGCAACGCTGGAGGTCGAGTATCTGGACCGTCTTTAACTGAATGGGTATAGACAAATTGGCTGGGCCTGGTGGTGTTCATTGCGGGAGCAGTTGGGCAAGCAGGTTGCGTCACCGGTTGTGCCGAAGCGGATCTCGGAAAAGAAAGTAACACACCCTGCACTCCCTCCCCCCCTGCCATGACCGGACCGTACATTGCAGTTTGGTTCGCCGGGCGGTTACAGGATCCGGATCACAATTCTGAAACGGCCGTTTCGCTGTTCCGCAACTCCACGTGCTCAAGATAGAGGCTCAGAGCCTCGCGGATCAGCGCGGAAAGGGCCTGATTCGGTTCGCCCTTGATTTTCCGGCGCGCCGATTCCTGAATGAGGCGTTCGTAGACATGCGGTGGAAGAGTTACCGTCAGTTTTCGGTAGCCTCCCTTTTCACCGTATGGAGGATTGGGTTCCCACAGATCGTGACTCATACAGCATCATCCTATTCGCAAGACCTCTTCGCCGGGCAAGATGGCACTTCCAGACAGCAGTTTCCGGTAAGCAATCTTGATTAGTGGCGGGGAGAGGATTGTCGTAGCAACTGACATGAATACCACGACTCCATAAGAACTGCGTGACAGAATTCCATATCCGAGCCCGAGTTGGGCGACGATCATACCGACTTCGCCACGCGGAATCATTCCGATACCGATTCGGAAAGCCTCCGTCTTACCCAGTCCGAGCGCGCCGAGACCGCATCCGATGAACTTGGAAACGACAGCGGCCGCAAGGATGATGATGGCGAGAATTGCCGTCGAGAGTTGCCCGAAGGCGGACAGGTCGACGTGCAGACCGATCCCGGCAAGGAAAAACGGTACCAGAAATTCGGAGACACCCTGGGCCAGGTCGCGCTCGCGGGCCCCGGTGCTTTCGGCCAGAGCCAGTCCTGCCAGGAACGCGCCGACGATGGCGGCCACCCCGGTGGAAGTCGCCAGCACGGCAAGCACGAACAGGAGGCTCAGCGACATAACGAAATGCGACTCGGCAATTTTCAACGTGCGTTCGATGTGAGGTTTCACTTTACTCACAGCTTGCGTGCCCCACTTCGCGACAATGACGGTAAACGCGGAGGCGAGCAGCGCCGTGGCGGAAAGTTGAACAACGTCGACTTTTCCGTGCGTCAGACTGCTCACAATGGCAAGTACGATCAGCCCCAGAACGTCGTCGATAACCGCCGCCGCGAGAATGACTTTGCTTGACACTTCATTCAGGAGACCTTTGGCGGACAACACCTGAGCGGTTATGCCGACGCTTGTTGCAACCATCGAGGCGCCCACGAAAATCGCTTCGTTGACGCCCGCGCCCCATATTCGCAGGATGGCGACGCCCATGATAAAAGGAACGATGACGCCGCAGCAGGCCACCAGCAGGGCCGTTCCGCCGACGCGCATCAACTCCGAGGATTTCACTTCGAGCCCGACGCGAAACAGAAGGAACATCGCGCCGAGATCGGACATGGCCGAGAGGAACTCGCCAGGCGCAAGCCAGCCGAGCACACTGGGCCCAATCAGAACCCCTGCCAGAATCTCGCCCACGATGCCGGGCTGCCCAACGCGCTCCGCCAGTTCCGCCATGATCTTGGCCGATACGAACAGGATCAGCATGGCCATCGGAATTCCGACAGGCCCGCTGTGGCCGAAGATCAGCAGGGCAGGCATCTCACAACAGAGGAATCACAGGAGGCGGGAAGCTCGCCGCCTCATGAACATCGCAACTCCGGCAACACCCGCCGCAACCGCGAGTGGTGGCGCTCCGTGACTGATCATCAGATAACCGATGATCAGCGCTGCGCCAATGTAATATCGCCATCTCCACATCATTTCCAGTGCACCGCCAGGCAAAGAATCAAAGTCATTCCGATAAGAACCAACAGGGGAAACCGCAACGGCTTGTTCCACTCCGGTTTTTGGCTTCCGGCGCGCATCAGCGCTCGGATCTCCTGCAATTGTTTGCGCGCGAGGCCGTATTCCCAGGAAGTCTGGGCGAGTTCCAGCGCTTTGCTGGTTTCGGTCTCCGCCTTGATGAGTGCGCGCAGGCGGTAGTGCAACTCGGCGTACTTCAGCTGCGCGAAGAAGTGATCGGGCTCCAGTTCGACCGCTTTTTCGAGCGCGTCCATCGACTTATACACGTCGAAATTCATGGCATAGGCCATGCCCAGGCATGTGCGCAGGGAAGCCGATTGCGGCTCAAGATCACATTTCGATTCGAGGTCGCGAATATACTCGGCCAGAAGCGCCGGAGGGACCGTATGAGGGTCCCTCCAGGGAACGGGCGGCAGCCTCCGCAAAGGCGCGGGGAGTGCGCCTTCGCGGGGAAGAGGTGCGACCGGCGCCGCTCCGGCGCCGGCGTAAAGCTCCGCGCCGAGCGGAAGCCCGGCGGCAGGGCCGAAGCCCTGGCCCCACGCCTGCTGCGCGTCGGCAAGCGGTAACGAAAGGGCGGTTTCCGGCATCTTTTACGCCCCGACCGTCTGCGGCTTCAGTTCGAACTCGGGATAGCCAAGCGCACCCATTTCGGGGATGTCCAGACCTTCGAGTTCCACCTTGGCGCCCACGCGCTGGCCCACTACCGCGTCCACAATCATGTTGATGATGAAGCTGAACGCGAACACGAAGCCTACCAGCGTAACCACGCCGATCAATTGAGCCACCAACTGGCTCGCGTCGCCGTAAAAGAGGCCTGTGACGGACCCGTTTACGCCGTTCCACGAACCGCCGTAATTGCTCTTGCCATCGGCGAAGAGGCCGACCGAAATCACGCCCCACAGTCCGCAGGTTCCGTGGACCGAGATTGCGCCCACCGGATCGTCGACTCGCATCACGCGATCGATGAATTCGACCGAGAGGCAGACGAGGACGCCGGCGATCAAGCCAATAATGGTGGCCCCGATGGTGTTGACGAATCCGCTGGGAGCGGTGATGGCGACGAGGCCGGCAAGCAGTCCGTTGCCCGACATGGACGCATCGGGCTTACCGTACCGCATCCACATGTAGAGCATTGCGCCGAAGCTGCCCGTCATGCCGGCGAGCATTGTGTTGACGGCGATGGAACTGATGCGAAGATTGCCGTTGGCCGACGCGCCGAGAGTGGATCCGGGATTGAAACCGAACCAGCCGAAGGCCAGAATGAAGCAGCCGGTGAGCACGATTACGATGTCGTGTCCGACGAGCGCGTTGGCCTTTCCCTGGCGCGTGTACTTGCCGATTCGCGGGCCTATAATAATGCCCATCGCCAGCGCGGTAATGCCGCCGACCGCGTGCACGACACCCGAACCGGCAAAGTCGCAATAACCTTTGCCGAGCCCGAAATTCGCGCCGAGATTGGCCAGCCAGCCGTTACCCCATGCCCAGTTGGCGAAGAGCGGATAGGTGAACGCGCCCATGAAGAACGACGAGATCATGAACGCGGCATACTTCCAGCGTTCGGCAGCCGCGCCGGTGACGATAGTCAGCGCTGTATCCATGAAGACCATCTGGAAGAGGAACATCACCATCACGCCGACGTCATACGTGCCGCCCTGTGTGAGGAAGATTCCATGTTGTCCGAACAGCCCGAAGGATTTGCCGAAGAGCATGATTCCCCATTCGGCGTTGAGAGGAGCGAGGCCGCCGAGATTACCGTTGCCTCCCAGCCCGCCTTCCTGAATGGTGAAACCGATCAGATAGTAGGCCAGCATGCCGACGCCGTAAACCATGAAATTCATCATCATGGTGTGGTTGGCGTTCTTGGCGCGGCAGAGACCCGTTTCGACAATCGCAAAGCCGGCCTGCATGAACATGACCAGGAAGCCCGTGATCAGGGTCCATACGAAGTTGATTGCGATCTTGTTCTGCCCGATCTGGTTCAGGGTGTCGGCCATCGTCAGGCCTTTTTTGGCATCGCCGACGGGGATGTCGGAGACGTTGCCGGTCAGCCCTCCATCCGGGTCACCCTTGATGCGAACCGCGGATGTGGGCGTAGAAACGTTCTTGAGATCGTCGGTCATGACCGGCGCGTTCGCGGGCGCGGGAGCGGCCGGGGCGGCGGGCGCCTGGCCGAACGCGACCGTCGAAACGATCGCCAGCATTGCCGTCAAAAGGAGCGATCTGTTCACGGTTTCCTCCAGACGGCGTTCTTCTGATAAGCGGGGTTAATCATGCCGATGATGCCGAACAGACTCACGGCGAGCCCGACCAGCACCATGACGAGACGTCCACCGACGCTCTGAGTTACTTCGAGGCTAAGCACTGCGATTACAAAGCCCAGAAGCGTTACCAGGATTCCAATTAAGCCCATATCTGTTCGTCCTCCCTTATTCCTTCCCGATCAGTCTTCCCTGTGCTCCCAGGGCTTACATTTAAGAAACAGCGCCGTAGAACCCCCGAGAAGCGCTAGGCCGATCAGCAGCCATAAATAACTGATATCGGCGGCGAGTCCGCCTACGATGCAAACGAAGCCGATCAGGAATACCGCGATGGCCTGCGCTTGTGTGGAGTTAGATCCCATGATTCACCTCAAGATGATTTACCGAAAGCTTCCAGGATTTATGCCTCAAGACATAGTTCATAAAGCCGTTTCGCCACGTTCGTCATTGCGAATTCGAATGGCATCGGCGACGTCGTAAACAAAGATTTTGCCGTCTCCGATTTTTCCGGTGCGCGCGGCGGCGGAGAGCGTGGATATCACCTCGTCGGAGCGGCTGGAGGGGACGACGACTTCGACCTTTACCTTCGGCAGCAGGTCAACGTTGTATTCCTGGCCGCGGTAAACCTCTTTGTGACCTTTCTGCCTGCCATGTCCGCGCACTTCGCTGATTGTCATGCCGTTCACTCCGATATCGAGCAGGGCCTGCTTGACGTCGTCGAGCTTGAACGGCTGTATGAGCGCCTCGATTTTCTTCATCGCTTCCTTCCATCGCGGCACACTTCGAGAGCATGCGCCGGCGAATATGCAGACTCGAGCCGATTCGGCGGGAACCGGTTCGGATACGACTATTCCGGGCGATTTAGGCCGCTCGGATCAGGAATGGCTACCTTTTTCAGAGCGGTTGATAGCACGACGTGGTGACTGAAGTTCGCAATCGCGCAATGGCACGCCGCGAAATCCGTTCTGATTATGCAACGCGATTTATCAATCAGGGAAACGGGAAAAATCTATTTCGAAAATACGAAAATTCTATTTAGGCCTAAAGATACCGGTCACTTATCCAAAGAGACCCATGGCCATTAAACTAAGCTTCAGATAATACGGAGTTAGAGGGGTTCATCAGTAATGGAAAAGTGTGACTGAGTTTTTACTGCCTGTTTCTTTAGATACATCTGATGTATCCTGCGATTTTGAGGGTTCTGTCTTTCAGCGTGGCGGTCCGATTTATCGTGGAAGAGTGGTGGGCGTAATCTTCAAAGCGGGACGTATCCGAACCCTCGCGGGCGTCGGCGGATTGACCGCGCTCATCGCGGCCGCCGACTGGTACGTCGGAATCACGGCATCGCTCGGCGTCTTTTATATAGTGCCCATGGTGATCGGCGCGACCGTGCTGCAGTGGCCGGGATTAGTGCTGCTGGCGATCATCTGTTCCTGTTTGCGATCCTGGTTTGATGTCCCGGCCCCGCTCTACGAGCAATTGCTGCGTTTTGTATTTGCCACGCTCGCCTACATCGCCTCGGGCCTTCTGGTGGGCGCTCTGATCCGGAATCGGGAGATGACGATCAGTCATCTGGCGAATATCCGGCGTGAGCAGGAGCTCCGGCGTGAGGCCGAAGAGCAGTTGAGAATTCTGGTCGAAAGCAGCCCCGCCGCCGTTCTGACCGTGGATGCCGGCGGTACGGTGCTGGCGGCGAACGGCGCCACAAACTCCCTCTTCATGATTCCGGAGGGCGAGACGATGAAGGGGCGCGCGATCGGAGAGTATCTGCCGGTGTTGCTGGACGCCTTGCAGTTCGATCCGGGACCGGAAGGTTTGCGCACGGCGGCGCAAGCCCAGGGCCGGCGCGCAAACGACGAAATCTTTCTCGCCAACGCATGGTTCTCTTCTTATATGGCCGAGGAGGGCAAGCGGCTGGCCGCCATCGTGGTGGATTCGTCCGAAGAGATGCGCGACCGCGAGGAGGAGAGTCTTCATCATCTGTCGGAAGGCAATCGGATCGCGATCTCGGCCGTGTTTCATGAGGTGCGAAATCTTTCCGGGGCCATCTCCGTGATTTCGACGAACCTGAAAGAAAGGCACGGCATCGGCGATGACGACGACTTTCGAGCGCTGACCTCGCTCGCCGGCGGACTCGAGAAAGTAGCATCTGTAGAATTACGTTCCCGCGCGGAGGGGCGGCTGGATACAGTCGATTTGCAGGGCGTTCTCGACGATCTCCGCATCGTAATCGAACAGGACTGGCGCGATATCGGCGGATCGGTTCGCTGGCAGATACCCCGTGATACGCCGCCGGTGCTGGGCGTCCGCTACGGGCTGTTTCAGGCGTTCCTGAATCTGGCTCACAACAGCCATCGCGCTGTGCGGGAATGCGACATTCGCGAGTTGTCAGTGATAGTCTTTGCGGAGGAGAATAAGGTTGTTGTCCGGTTTGTGGATTCGGGTTTAGGCGTTTCCAGACCGGAACGTCTTTTCGCCCCGTTCCAATCGGGGTCGAACGGGACGGGACTGGGGTTGTACGTTTCCCGCGCCGTTCTGAGAAGTTATGGGGGTGAGCTGCGGTTTGAACCGCGGACGCCGGGTTGCTGCTTTGCCGTGGAGGTTCAGATCGCCTGAAAGCAAATCATGATTGAAACAGATCAGGAGTTGGCTGTGAGTAATCAATCGCTGGATGAGGTTCGAATTCTGCTGGTCGACGATCATGCCATGATTCGCGACGGCATAGCGCGCATGCTGGATAAAGAAGCCGACTTTGTGGTGGTGGGGCAGGTCGGGTCGGTTGCGGATGGCATCGCGGAGCTGCGGAATTCCAGTCCTGGCATCGTGCTGCTCGATGTCGACCTCGGATCCGAACGCGCGATCGACTTCGTGAAAGGCGCGCGAGCGGAAGGATTTGAGGGCAGAATTCTGATCGTCACCGCGGGCATGAGCGATCAGGAGGCCATTCAACTGGTGCAGGCGGGTGTTTCGGGGATTCTGCACAAGCATCATCCGATGGACGTTCTCTGTGAGACGATCCGGAAAATTGCACGCGGAGACGCCTGTCTGGAACAGACTTATCTGGAACCTTTGTTCCGGGCAATGGATCGGACGCGGGCGCCGAAACGCGCAACGCTGACGGAAAGGGACAGGACCGTGCTGCGGGGCATTCTGCAGGGCTGGACCAACCGCCAGATTGCGGGGAAGCTGGAAATTTCCGAGGGGGCGGTCAAGGCTTCGGTACGCCATGTGTGCGAGAAGCTGAATGTGCGCACGCGTAGCCAACTGGTGAAGGTTGCACTGGAGCAGTATAAAGACCAGTTGTGAGGTTCCGGTCCGCAATGCGGTGTGGTTTGCTCGCGCTCGCTTGCGGCTCGTGTGTGGCGGAGCAGTTCGAAGCCGCGTCGGTGAAGCCGCACGTTAGTTCGGGGGCGGTGGACGAGCGGGCCGGAATCGACGAAAGGGACCTGGCGCTCGTAAAGATCGACAACCTTTCATTGCGGGTTTTGATCGGGATGGCGTGGCAAGTGAAGGCTTTTCAGATCGCGGGGCCCTCCTGGCTGGACGCTGGCACCTTCGATATCGTGGCGAAGCCTCCTGCGGGATACCAGGGCGAGCAACTGCCGGGGCTGCTGCAAGCACTATTGACCGATCGGTTCAAGCTGGCCGTGCATCATGAGTCCCGATCAGCCACGGCTTATGCTCTGGTGGTTTCGAAAGGCGGGAGCAAGCTCCGGGAAACCACGGGGCCGCGAACTTATCTCACGGGTCGTGCGGGGCTGATCGAGGGAAACCAGCGGTCAATCACGGAATTTAAGGATTTGCTCGCTCGGATACTGGAGCGCCCGGTTGAAGACCGTACCGGGCTTACCGGAAAGTACGACCTTAAATTAGAGTGGAACCCGGTGGAACTGGTCAACAGCGATTCACAAGCGAATGACCACCCGTCATTGTTCAGCGCTCTTGAGGAGCAGATGGGGTTGAAACTCGAACGGATTACGGCGCCAGTGGATTTCGTCGTCGTGGATCACGCGCATCGAATTCCGGTTGCGAACTGACGGGCGCGAAAGCCAGGCTAACGAGGACGTCAGCCGCCGTCCGGCGGGACCGCCCCACTACACGGCGGATTCGCCGCGGTCTCCGTTCCTTATGCGGACGGCTTCGGCCAGGTCGTAGACGAAGATCTTGCCGTCGCCGATCTTTCCTGTGCGCGCGGCGTTCGCGATACACTCGACCACTTCTTCGGCCCGCGCGTCCTGAATCACGAGTTCGAACTTGATCTTGGGGAGCAGATCGACGATGTATTCCTGGCCGCGATAAACCTCTTTGTGGCCACGCTGGCGACCGTGACCGCGAACCTCGCTGATCGTCATGCCGTCGATCCCGAGATTCTTCAACGCCTCTTTGACTTCTTCCATCTTGAACGGCTGCACTATCGCTTCGATCTTTTTCATGATTTACCTGACGACTTATCCGTTATACCCTGACGCCGATCTTCCACAGACTATAGGCGACTGCCTGGCGGAAATACTGCCACCATTCTCTGGGCACGGTCGTGTCGCCCTGAACGCGCGGCGAACCATAAACCGTGAAGCCTTTCTGCTGGAGGATGCGCTTCACGCGAAACAAGTGGTAACCATCGCTTACTACGATGCAGGAGTGCAGGCCCATGCGTCGAAGAATCTCGGATGCCGCGGAGAGAGAGTAAGCGGTCGATTCTCCTTCGTCCTCGACGACGATCGATTCCGGGGGGATGCCGCGGTCTGCGAGATAAGACCGGCCGACTCCGGCTTCGGTGAAATCGGGATCGCCGCCCGGTCCACCCGTGGTCATGATGTAAGGCGCCAACTGGCGTTCGTAGAGGTCCGCCGCGTGGTCGAGGCGTAGTTTGAAAACGGGTGAGGGGTGGCCGCGGTATTCTGCTGCGCCCATCACGATGATTACGTCGGCGCGCCGGGCTTCGTCCTGTCTGCTCTGGCGGCCAATTCGGGCCGAAAGCGCGATCAGATAGCCGAGGGTGAACACCACTACGGCCAGAGCCAGAAGACCGGCTACGCGCTTGAGGTGCGTTATTCTTATCTCAACATTGTAATCAGAGGGGGAGCGAATCGAATCGGTTACCAGTACTGCGAACCCGCTGGTCAAGGACGTGCGGCGCGCGATTGCGCGTGGCGGCTTGACGGACGAGGGGTACTGCGTCGCCGAGGGGTTTCATTTGCTTGAGGAAGCCCGGCGGAGTGGGTGTGAGGTTGGGGTGGTGCTGGCAGCGGACTTGGTGGGTGCGGTTCATGGGCCCGCTTCTCAGCGCGTGGTCGTGCTGCCCGATCGGTTGTTTCAGACGCTTTCGAGTACGGTCACCAGCCAGGGGGTTATCGCGCTTGTCCGGATGCCGGCGTGGGAGATCGAGGATGTGTTTCGGGGGCCGGCGGGAGAACAAAGTCTGGTCGTCGTGCTCGACGGTTTGCAGGATCCGGGGAATGCGGGCGCGATTGCTCGCGCGGCGGAGGCATTCGGGGCTACTGGTCTTATGTTTCTGAAAGGCACAGCGAGTCCGTTTCATCCGAAGACTCTGCGGGCATCGGCTGGGTCGTTGTTTCGGGTTCCGTTCGTTAGTGCGCCGTCATTCGCGGGACCGCCGGTCAAGGTGTATGCGGCGATGCCGTTCACCGGTTCGGAGCGTATGGCAGCGGATGCGGATTTCGAGGCTCCTTGCGCGATTGTCATCGGCAGCGAAGGACGGGGCGTGAGTGCGGAATTGCTGGAGCGCGCCGTGCCAGTGGCGATCCCGACGGTTGGGGTGGAGTCTTTGAACGCGGCTGTGGCGGCAGCGATCCTTCTGTACGAAGCGAGGAAGCAGCGGATATGAGCCTGTTCGATGCGAGTCCGCTGGCTCATGTGCCGGAGGAGGGAAAGCGTCCGCTGGCTGATCGGATGAGGCCCGAGACACTGGACGATTACGCGGGGCAGGAGCATATCCTGGGGCCCGGAAAGCCGCTGCGGATGCAGATCGAGCGGGATCAGCTGACGTCTATCATCCTGTGGGGACCGCCGGGCGTGGGGAAGACTACGCTTGCGCAGATTATTGCGCGGATGACGAAGAGCGAGTTTTTGCCTTTCAGCGCTGTTCTGGCCGGGATCAAAGAGATCAAGGCGGTGATGGCCGACGCGGAGCGATTGCGGAAGCTGGGGCGGCGGACGATTCTGTTCATCGATGAGATTCATCGGTTCAACAAGGCGCAACAGGACGCGTTCCTTCCGTATGTAGAACGCGGAGACATCATTCTGATCGGCGCGACTACGGAGAACCCTTCGTTCGAGGTGAATGCGGCGCTGCTGTCGCGATCGAAAGTCTATATGCTGCGGGCCTTGTCGACGGAGGAGATCGTCGTGCTGTTGCGGCACGCTTTGCCGGTGGTTGGGGCGACGGCTACGGATCAGGTTCTGGAGCAGATCGCTACGGCGGCGAATGGCGATGCGCGTTCGGCTTACAACACGCTCGAGGTGGCGTCTGGTTCGGGCGAGATCACGGAACAGGCGGTCACCGACGCGCTGGGACGCAAGGTTTTGCTCTACGACAAGAGCGGCGAGGAGCATTACAACCTGATTTCGGCGCTGCATAAGTCGGTGCGGTCCAGCGATCCCGACGCCGCGCTCTACTGGCTGGCGCGGATGCTGGAATCGGGCGAGGACCGGATGTATATTGCGCGGCGCGTGGTGCGGATGGCGATCGAGGACATCGGGCTGGCCGATCCGAGGGCGCTGGAGCAGTCGATGGCGATGCAGCAGTGCGTGCAGTTTCTGGGTATGCCGGAAGGGGACCTCGCTATCGCGCAGGCGGTGATTTATTTGAGTGTTGCGCCCAAGTCCGATGCGGCTTATAAGGCTTTGGGTGAGGTCACCCGCGAGGTGCAGTCGGGGCGGGCGGAGCCGGTTCCGATGCATTTGCGGAATGCCTCAACGCGGGCCATGAAGTCTTGGGGGTACGGCGCCGGGTACCAGCATGCCCATCAATTTGACGATGCGGTCAACCAGATGGAGTGCCTTCCGGAATCGCTTGCGGGGCGGCGCTGGTATCTCCCGACCGGACGCGGCGTCGAGAAGCGGATTCAGGAGCGGCTGGAAGAGATCAGGAATCTGCGGGGAAAGCAGTAAGTCGTCATTCAAAAGCTTTGCCCTCGCTTGCGAGGCGTTTGAGCAGCGGTGCGGGTTGCCAGCCAAAGGCTTCGATTCGGTCGCTGACCTTTTTTAAGCCTACGGTGTTGGCGTGCCACATCGGGCCGCCACGGTACGCGGGGAAGCCGTAGCCCGAAAAGTAGATAGCGTCTATGTCCGAGGCGCGCGAGGCGATGCCCTCTTCAAGAATGTGCGCGCCTTCGTTGACCATGACGTAGATGCAGCGCTCGACGATTTCTTCGTCGGTGATTGGGCGGCGTTTGATGCCTGCTTCTTTTGCGGTCTGCTCAATCAGGGCTTCGACTTCGGCATCGGGTGTGGCTTTGCGGTTTTCGTCATAGAGATACCAGCCGCGGCCGGTCTTCTGACCGTATCGGCCCATTTCATAGAGCTTTTGCAGCATCAGGGGGCGGCGTTCGCCGGGTTTGATGAGGTGGGCGTTCTGCTGCTGGACGCGCCAGTTGAGGTCGAGGCCGCCCATATCGTCCACGGCGAAGATGCCCATGGCCATGCCGAAATCGGTCAGCGCACGGTCGACCTGCGCTGGCGTTGCGCCTTCTTCGATCAGGAACTGGGCTTCGCGCATGTAGGGAAACATCATGCGGTTGCCGACGAAGCCCATGGCGTTGCCTACGAGCACTCCGACCTTGCGAAGCTTCTTTGCGAGTGCCATCGCGGTGGCGATTACGCGGTCGCTGCTGGCTTTGCCGCGGACGATTTCGACGAGGCGCATGACGTGCGCGGGGCTGAAGAAGTGCGTCCCGATGACCATTTCGGGGCGCGAGGTGGCGGAGGCGATTTCGTCGATATCGAGCGTCGAGGTGTTGGTGGCGAGCACGCAATCGGGCTTTGCGACCTTGTCGATTTCAGCGAAGAGTTGCTTCTTCACGGCCATGCTTTCGAACGCGGCTTCGATGACGATGTCGGCTTCTTCGAATCCGGCGTAGTCGAGTTGGGGATGGATGAGGGTCATGCGCTCATCCATGACGGATTGCGGGAAGCGGCCTTTGTTTACGGAGTTCTGGTAGTTCTTCCGGACTGTGGCGAGCCCGCGGTCGAGCGCTTCCTGCGTGGTGTCTTTGATACGCACGTCCATGCCGGCGTTGGCTAGCGCCATGGCGATTCCGCCGCCCATGATGCCCGCTCCAATGATGGCTGCTTTGTTGAGGGGATAAGGCGGCGTGTCCTTCGCGAGGCCGGGCACTTTGGAGACTGCGCGTTCCGCCAGAAAGGCATGAATGAGGGCGGCTGCCTGTGGTGTGGTCAGGGATTTTGTGGAGAGCTCGCGCTCCTTCCTGCAGCCTTCTTCGAATGAAAGAGCGGCGGCGGCTTCGAGCGCTTCGAGGGCCAGGAGTGGGGCCGTCTGGTTGCGGCGGATCTTCTTCGCGAGTTCACGAGCGGCGGGGAGCGCCGCTGGGTCCGGTTCGACAGGGCGCGCACTGGCCTTCGGCATAGGCCGGGTCTGTGCAATGCTTTCAGCGAACATGAGGGCGCCGGCAATGAAGTCGCTGACGATGACACCGTCGATCAGGCCGAGAGTCATGGCCTCCGGTGCTTTGATGATCCGGCCCGATACGATGAGCTCGGCCGCTTTCGCCAGCCCGATGAGACGTGGCAGGCGCTGGGTTCCTTCGGCTCCGGGGACGATGCCGAGATTGGCTTCGGGCAGTCCGAGGTTGGCGTTGGTCACGGCGATGCGATAGTGGGCGGCCATGGCGACTTCGAGTCCGCCGCCGAGAGCCGCGCCTTCGATGGCGACGACTACGGGCTTGGGCGAATCTTCGATAGCGGCGAGGAGCTTGTGGATGCTGGGGCCACCCGCTTTGCCGGCGGCGATGTTCTTTGCGAACTCGTTGATATCCGCGCCGGCGATGAAGGTGTGGCTGCCGCCGATGATCACGATCGCCTGGGTCGCGGTATCGGCCTGTGCCGCTTCGAGCGCCGCTTCGAGACGTTCGGGGACGCCGGGACTGAGCGCGTTCACAGGCGGGTTGTCGATGGTGATCAGGGCTATGGGGCCGTGATTGAGGAGGGTTATGAGTTCGGTCATTGTGAGTTCCGGCGTAATCTGGCGCTTACTTCTTCGGATGAAGGCGGTCCCGGGCAGTCTTTGTAATCGGCTAGTCTGCGGTAGATTTCGGCGTTGGCGAGGAAGCCGGAGGGGAGGTTGGCGGCGTCGAAGCTGGCCGCGATCTCCTCCATTTCGCCAGCCCAGCGCCAGGCTTTGAAGGCGCGCGCAGCGATCTGGTCGGACCGTTTGGCTGCGCCTGGATGACTGATGTCCAATTCTTTCAGGAGCGGCTCGTCGACCCCTTCATAACGCGCGAGAGAACGGATGATACCGAGGAGGGCGGTTTCGCCTTTGTTCCAGGCGGCGTAGCAGACCTTGAGGGCGGAGGCGGCTCCGGGCGCGCCTTCCATCGGGATGGCCTCGGTCTGGCTGCCTTTGAAGAGAGCCGCGATGGCGGGGGCTTGCGGTCCGCTGAGGTAGAGGCGCACGGTTCGGGCGGGGGTGGGCGGGAGGCCGAGGATGCCTCCATCGACGAAGGTGGCTCCCGATTGTTCGACCAGGCGGCCGATCTCGCGGGCATGGTCCGGTGAAATTGCGTTGGCGTCGATGTATGTGCCGCGGAAATTGCGGGAGGCGACTTCGCGGGCGAGGTTGAGGGCTCCGCTGGGGGCACAGATCGAGAGAACCGCATCCGATTCTGTGAGGGCCCGGTCGAGGGTCTGGCAGTCTTCGAGGCCGGCTTCGCAGGCTCGTTTGCGGGATGCCGCGCTGCGGCTCTGGGAAGCCCAGACCACGCGGATGCCGCGGGAGACGAGACAGGCTCCGACTGCGGCGCCCATTTCGCCGGGATGGAGGAGGGCTACGGTCATATCGCCATCATCGGTCATACATTACCGCATGCATTACCGCATGTCGGATCGGGGCCGATGAATCCTGATAAACTCCACATCCGTAACCGCGACTTTCATGGAGGTTGTTATGCGTTCGATCAAACTGCTGTTTTGTGGTTTGTTCCTGCTTGTGCTTGGTTATTGGTACGCCGCCGCGCAGCCGTCGGGAACGACGTTGTTCGAGGGCGCGCGCCTCATCGTTGGGGATGGCAGCGCGCCGATTGAGAACTCGGCGTTCCTCGTGGAGAATAACCGGTTCGGAAGGATTGGAAGGAAGGGTCAGCTTCAGCTGCCGCCGGGCGCTGTGCGGGTCGATCTCACTGGCAAGACGGTCATGCCAGCTATTGTCAACGCGCACAACCATCTCGGGTGGGCCATCATCAAAACCGGTGAAATCGGGAAAGACACTTACTCCAGGGAAAACCTGATCGACCATCTTCGCCGGTCTGCTTACTACGGGATCGGCGCGGTCATGAACTTCGGCACCGATCCGGCCGACGTGGCGTTTCAGGTTCGTGCCGAGACAATACCCGACGCGGCGTTGTTGCGAACCGCGGGCCGCGGGATGGCCCTGCCGAACGCGGGACCCGGAGCAGCTTACTGGAAACCCGTGGCGTACGGGGTGACCACCGAAGCGGAGGCCAGAAAAGCGGTCCAGGAGCTTGCTGCAAAAAAGGTCGACATCGTCAAGATCTGGGTCGACGACAGAAACGGTACGGTGAAGAAACTTCCGCCGTCCGTGTACCGGGCGATCATTGATGAAGCGCACAAGCACAATCTGCGCGCGGCCGCGCACATCTTCTATCTGGAGGATGCCAAGGACCTGCTGCGGGCGGGAATAGACGGGTTTACCCACGGCGTGCGGGATCGGGATGTCGACGACGAATTCATCCGGTTGATACAAATGCGGCGGAACGTGTTCGTGACGCCGAACCTGCCGGACCGGGGAGCGACAGCTGAGGATTTCGCCTTGATGAGTGAGACAGTGCCCGCAAGTGAGATGAAGCGGTTGCGTGACGCTCAGAAGAAGCGAAGCCCGGAGGACGAGAAGCGAGCGCGGGCGTTTTTTGACTTGCAGTCGCGGAATCTCGCGAAATTGAACGCAGCCGGTGTTCGGATCGCTCTTGGAACCGACTCCGGGACCACCGTCGGTTGGGATACCCATCAGGAACTGACGGATATGGCAGCATCCGGAATGACTCCCTCCCAGGTGATCGTTGCCGCTACGAAAACAGCGGCGGAAGTGCTGAAACTCGACCAACTCGGAACGGTTGCCGCCGGCAAAAGCGCCGACTTCATCGTGCTCGACGCCAATCCTCTGGACAATATCAATAACACTCGCAGGATCGCAAAAGTGTACCTCAGGGGAAAGGAATTGAACCGCGAGGCAATGCGGTCCAGGTGGACCGCTCAGTAGCTGGGAGCAGCTCCGGAGTAAACTCCACGGTAGCTACGTTGTACTAAAAGGCGAACCGGATGTCGGTGCGCTTCGAGTGGAATGAGAGCAAGAACCGTGCGAATATCGTGAAACACGGCGTCGGTTTCGACGAAGCGAGAAGAGTTTTCAGCGATCCGCACGTCATTATCCGTGAAGACCGCTTGGTCGAGGGCGAAGAACGCCTGCATGCGATCGGTTTTGTGGACCGCGTTCTGCTCGTTGTGCATACGGTCAGGGAAGAGGGGCTGGACGCGATTGTCCGCATCATTTTCAGCCCGCGGGGCGGCGGCGGAAAGGAGGTTGTATGAAGAAATCGACTGACATGTCCAGCAAGATAACGAGCAGAACCATTGAGCAGATCGAAAACCGCAAAATTACACAAGCGGAACGCCAACGTTTGAAGCGGGTCGCGGCGTTACGAGACGATCAGATCGACACGAGCGACATTCCGGAAGTGACGGACCGAGCCGGATGGGTGCGGGTGCATGAACATCCGGAACATCCTCTTCATCGCGTGCTCTCACGGCTGTTGTCAATCCGCTTGCCGGAACCAGATATTGCACTTGCACAGAAACTCGCGGAAGCCAGGGGATTGCCGTACCAGACCTACATCAAGTCGCTGTTGCACGAAGCGCTCGAACGCGAACGCGTTCAGGCTGAACGCAGGTAAGTTACCTTACTCCGCCCGGACGGGCTCCAGGCCGCTCTCTTTAATCGTCACGTACGCAGCCCGGGATGCCAGCCAGCGGATGAGTTCGCTGGCGGTCTTCGGGTCCTTTGATGTCGACGGGATCCCCGCCGCAAATACCGTGACTCGCTGCGCCCCAGGCGGCAACTCTCCCACGATGTCAATGCCCTTGACTGGACGCAGTTCGCTGATCTGCTGAAAGCCAATCTCGGCATCCCCCTTCGCGACTACTCCACCGACAGGGTCGGCCTCGATCTTTCTCGCTTTGCCTTTGATCTGGTCGGCGATTCCAAGCTTCGGAAACAGCTCAGTGGCGAGATAGACACCGCTGGCGCTATCGGAATACGCAATCGATTTTGCCGCCAGCAGCGTTCGCTTAAGCGCTTCCAGCGTGCTGATATCCGGCTTGGGTGCTCCCGCCCTGACGGCCATGCCGATGCTGGATCGAACCAGGTCGACGCGGCTGCCCGCCCGAACCATACCCCGTTTGATGAGATCGTCAAGCGCCGGGGCGGCCATGATCACGACATCGATCGCCTCGCCGCGTTCGAGGCGGACCGGAATCGCATTGTGGGTCGTTCCCATGGAGGGGCCCATTTCCGTTACAAGCTGGTTACGCGTGGCGCGTTCCCAGGCGGGGGCCAGTTTCAGGTACGCGGCCGTGAAAGCCCCGGAGGTCACCACCGTAATCTCGGCCGCGCTTGCCGCAACATTGGCAACCAGGGTCCAGGTCAACGCCAGGGCCGCGGTCCGGGCGAAACTTCTGCGGGAAATCCTTTTCATGTCGTTCCCTGCTTTTCCAGTTCCAATTTATCTTCATCCTTTTGGGGATTCCGGCATTCAATACGATGAAGTACCCATTTCAGAGTTTTTCGCTCGATAGGGGCGACGGTTGAACGTTTTATGCCCTAAAATTGTCCAAAGGACGAACCGGGTGTGGATGGCGGAAGAACTGTGGGCGTGGCGCGGGACTGAATGGAATATTTGCCTGCAAGATCGCGATTATCATTCGCCTGGCTCGTCTTGCTCATTGGTTATGGAACCATTGCGCAAGCCAGCGATCTGAGCCTCTCCTCGGCGGTCGTGAATCCCGGCGGAACCGCGACCTTGAGCGTCAGCTTGACAGTTTCGGGCACGGCGCCGGCAGGCCTCGAATGGAGCATGTCTTATTTCCACACTCAGATTTCAAAGATTTCCATGGCGCCCGGTCGCGCCACGCGTCGGGCTGAAAAGACGCTTTCCTGCGCGTCCGGTCTCGGCATGGCTACCTGCATCGTGACGGGGACGAACACGAACCCTCTCGCTTCGGGCGTGGTCGCCTACATAACCGCGACACTGGCGCCCGGTATCACCTTCGCTCCCATTCAGATATCGAACCAGATTGGCACTGACTCAAATGGAAATGGTCTGACCATTACGTCGAGCAGCGGGTCTATTAAAGTTCCGTCTCTTCTGCCCGTGACCTGTACGCCAACGGCATTGAGCGCGGGTGGGGTCAGCACATGCGCTGTGGCGCTGACCCAGGCCGCACCCGCCGGCGGCGCCAGCGTCACACTCGCGAGCAACAATGTCCGGCTCACGGTACCGCCCGCAGTCTCCGTGCCCGCTGGCGCCACCACCGCCGGCTTCAGCGCCACGGCGGCAGCTTCCATCGTCAGCGATCAGAGCGCAACCGTAACTGCGACCCTCGGTGGCAGCACACAGACCGCCTCGCTCAGTCTGCTCGCGCCGGCGCCGCTCTCGGGCGTCGCCTGCAGTCCTGCCATTCTCGGGCCGACCGACGTCAGCAAGTGCACGGTAACGCTGACCCGGAGCGCCCCCACAGACGGATTAAGCGTGATGCTGGCCAGCAACAACGCTTCACTCGCCGTACCGGCATTGGTCAACGTAGTGGCCGGAGCGACCGCCGCCACCTTCAGCGCCACCGCCTCCGCGTTCACAACCAATCAGACTGCGATCGTGACTGCAACTCTCGGGAGCAGTTCGAAGACGGCTGCCATTGTTCTGCTGGCTCCCGTGCAGGTCTCGGGGGTGGCCTGCAATCCTGCCATTCTCGAACCGAGTGACGTCAGCACGTGCACACTGACACTTACCCAGAGCGCTCCGATTGGAGGATCGGCGGTGACTCTGGCGAGTAACAGCGCGCTGCTTACGGTACCGGCATCGGTCAAAGTAACGGCGGGAGGTGCCACCGCCGCCTTCAACGCTACCGCCGCCCGCTTCACGAACGATCAGATTGCGACCGTGACTGCGACTCTCGGCAGCAGTTCGCAAACTTCCACGATCATTCTTTTAGCCCCGGTTCTCGTCTCGGCGCTCACCTGTCCCGCCAGCCTCAGCCCCAGTTCTGCCGGCATGTGCACTGTGACGCTTACCCAGAGCGCGCCTCTCGGCGGCTCGACGGTCACGCTCACGAGCAACAACAGGTTGCTCACCGTTCCGGCGTCGGTCAAGGTAGGTGCCGGAGCCGCCACCGGCAGCTTCAGCGCCACCGCCGGCTCCGCCTTCTTTGGCGATCAGACCGCGACCGTGACCGCGACCCTCGGCAGCAGTTCGAAAACCGCCACCATTGCCGGCGCCGCACCCGGGTTCGTTCAGGAGAATCACAACCGGGCAACTTCAGGGAAAACAAGCAGCATCACATTTCTTTCGCCCCCGACTGCCGGTAATCTCATCGTGGTCTATCTCATTTGGGATAACACCGGCGCCGCGGCTGTTTCCGATTCCCAGGGAAATCTGTACAAAGCCGCCGTAGGGCCGACGCTGTGGGCCAACGCTCGGTACAGCGTTCAGACTTTTTATACGATTAATCGCATCGGAGGAGCCGACACGGTGACGGCGACGTTCGCCTCCGCGGTTAATTCATTTGGGATCGTTTACGCCCACGAATACTCCGGCGTGGCTCAAATAGCGCCGGTCGACGCGACGGCGGCAGCAGCCGGCGCGTCCGGATCTCTGAACAGCGGCACGGTTACTACGACGAACAATGTCGACCTTCTCTTCGCGGGAGGCGCATCGGCGAGTACGGTTTTAAGCCCAGGCGCCGGCTACACGGCACGTTCGACATTCGAAGGGAACATGACCGAGGACCAGGTCGTCTCCACGAAAGGACCCTGGACTGCGACCGCAAGCAATACCATTGGCGCCTCATGGGCGATGCAGATGGTCGCATTCCGAGGGGCGGCGGCACGAGGAACCCCCACTGCGGATCTCGTTTCCTCGCATGAGCGAACCCGTCCGCCCGGCGCCGCCCAGACGGACCTGCGGTCCACGAGCAACCACCAAAAACAGTCCGATCCGTCCGCAATTTCCTCGTGGGGCAGCCCTTCGGGGCTTCCGCCGGGCTTCCGCCCGGCGCGGAGCTTTCCAGTCGCTTCGGGACGGTTTTTCGAGGGTGCCGTAAAATCAACGTCGCCGCCGTCCCGTGGAGGCGCGGCCCTCGCTAACACCGCTTCTTCCCTGCACTGTTCACCGCGAGTAATAACCGCTGGCGGCGCGGTGACGTGTGAATTAATCGTCACAGCGAGCGCTCAATCCGTGCGGGTCACACTCGACAGCAGCAGCGAGCAGGTAATGATTCCGGCAGCTATCGCCACTCGCCCGAATCAATCGAGCCTTACTTTCCAGGCCGAGACCAGTCCCGTATCGAAGGAACAGGCCGTCACAATCGCAGCCGCGCTTGATACCGGCAAGGTTCAGGATACGGTTCTGCTGATGGCGGCTTCGGGGCCGGTGCTGCAGGCGCCGCGGCGACAAGTCGCCAGGGCGGGCGCGCCGGTCTCCTTCCAGGTGACCACGACGGACCCTTCCGACCTGCCGCTGCAAATCGAGGGCGCGCGCATTCCGTCTGGCGCCTCGTTTGATTCGCTGACTGGAGTCTTCGAGTGGACTCCGCAGGCATCTCAGGCAGGCAAGTACGGGATTACGTTCACAGCGACCAACTCAGCCCGCCAGTCGTCGACGACGCAGGTCGAACTCGAGGTCGATTCGGGGGTTCCCACATTGGACGCACCCGACTCGTCATGCAGTCCGGGTGCGATCGGCACGCTGCACGGCAAATGGCTGGCCGCACCCGACTCCCAACTCTCGGATCCCTCGGGTGGATCGTTCGCTCTAGGCGGTACCAGCGTGGGTGTTAACGGTCAGGCCGTCCCGGTTCTCTACAGCTCACCGGATCGCGTTGATTTCCTCTGCCCGGTCATGGAAGCGGGAATTCAGTTGTCGGTGGAGGTTACGTCCGCTTTGGGCGCGAGCCTGCCGAGAACCATGGAAATGGTTGAAGCCGCCCCCAGAATCCTGTCAATGGACGACTCCCAGCGGAATCAGGGACTGATTTCGTTCTACGGAACTAACGAACTGGTGATGGAGCGGAATTTCAGGAGTTCCTCGCACCCGGCGCAGCCAGGCGATCAGATTGTAATCTCTGCAACGGGATTGGGCGCTGCCCCGGAGTTTTTGTCGGGCGAAATTCTCGTGAAGCTCAACGACGTCTATGCCGGAGTTGACTCGGTGCAAGCTGTTCCGGATTACGCGGGAGTATATGCAATTCAAATGCGCGTCCCGGCGGCAATGGCCTTCGGCGCAGTGTCCGTCCAGCTACAGATACTTACGCCCGATAGTCACCAGCTCAACAGCAACACGGTAACGGCTGTGTTTGAGGCGATCAGGCAATAACCACGCCGGAGATCGTGTTTTTCCGATTGCAATCGCGCGGACTGGGGCGGTGGTAATCTTCGAACTTCCTCTCCCATGAGCCTTGAACTTCGTGTCGAAAAACTGATCTACGGTGGCGAAGGCCTGAGCCGGCAGGGGGGAGAAGTTATTTTCACGCCCTTTGTCCTGCCTGGCGAAACGGTCGAAGCCGAGCGGCTCGATGCCCGGCAACATGTGCAGCGAACCCGGCTGCTCCGCGTGGCCGAAGCTTCTCCGGATCGCGTGGAACCGCCTTGTCCGGTCTTCGGCAGATGCGGCGGCTGCCATTATCAGCATGCAAGTTACGACGCACAGTTGCGCCTCAAGCGCGAGATCCTCGCCGAAACGCTTCGTCGCACAGGCAAAATCGATTTCGAGGCGAACCGGATCCTCATCGAGGCCGGCGAACCGTTCGGCTATCGCAATCGCGCGCAATTTCATTTCGAGGAGAACCGGATCGGCTATCGCGAAATGAACTCACGGAGGCTGGTTCCGATCGACCAATGTCCGATCTGCTCGCCGAAAATCAACGAAGTCATTGCCAGTTTGAACCGAATGGTTCGAGACCGGCGCTGGCCCGATTTCCTCGGCTCGCTCGAGGTGTTTACAGACGAGCGGCAGGTCCAGTGGAACGTGCGCGAAAGCTCGCGGCCTGTCGGCAGACGATTTTTCGATTGGCTCGCCGCGGAGATACCGGGGACCGTGCCGGGACCCCTGATGTACCGGGTCAACGAAGACGATTTCGAGGTCAGCGGCACGTCATTTTTTCAGGTGAACCGTTTTCTGCTGCCCCGCCTGGCGGCGCTGGCGACGGGCGATGTTCGCGGAGCAGCGGCGTGGGATCTTTACGCAGGCGCAGGTCTGTTCACGCTCCCGCTGGCGCGACAATTTGAAAGCGTCGTCGCGGTCGAGGCCGGCCGGAGCGCCGAGGATTTGAAAGTGAATGCGGAACGGGCCGCGCTGAGAATCAAAGTCTCGACCGAACAAACAGAGGCTTTTCTGACGAAGGCCAGGAGCGCGCCGGAGTTCGTGCTGGCGGATCCGCCGCGTGCAGGGCTGGGCAAGGCCGTCACGGCGCGATTGCTTGAGTTACGCCCGGGCAGGCTGGTGATTGTGGCTTGCGATCCGGCGACTCTGGCTCGCGATCTGGCGGGTCTGGTTCCGGCATACGCGATCGAGGAGGTCACGATGGTGGACCTGTTTCCGCAAACATTTCATCTGGAGACGATTGTCAAACTGAGATTGGAATCCTGACGGGCGCCACAACTCAGGACTTCGGCAGGACAGCCCACGACACGATGTAGGCGATCAGGCCGATGTGGGGCGGGATCAGAAGTAATGCGACCCAGATCACCCGCATCAGCGTGATATCGGTGTCGAAGTACTCCGCGAATCCGGCGCATACGCCTGCGATTTTTTTGCCTGCAAGGATGCGACGGAGTCGTTTGGGGGACGCGGTGGCCGATGCCGCTCCGGGCTCCGCCGATGCTGAGCCGGTCTGGCCTTCGCCGGCGGAAGAATCCACCCCGGTGGGTTTGCCGCACGAGATACAGTACCGGGCGGAATCGTCAAGATGCGCGCCGCATTGCGTACAGTACATGTTGCCGATTCAATTAAAGCACGAATGAATACTGATAACGATCCAGCGCAAGTGCGGGTCTGCTCTCACCGAAGCGAACGCCCTGCCCCGGAGTGCATCCCCCGTTACTTTCTCCCTTGACAGTGCGATCCGATTCGGGGCCTGCTGGTGAAGATTATTATGATTCGATCCCTGACCGTGATCTGCTTCGGATTAACACAGTTGCAACCATTGCTCGCCGCTTCGTCGACGTTTTACGGCGCGACGCCCTACCCCCTGCTGGCGCCGATGAGCACAACGACATTCGAGCCCGTGGGATATCTTCCTGTGAAATCCGGGCTGATTTCTCCCGACGGGAAGACTATCTATTCACAAACTTATGCGTCTACCTGTCAGATCACGGCATTCGACATTGCGACTTTGAAGCCGGTGCAGACGTACAAGCCGACGTTCACCCTTAGTGGGGCGCTTGCGATTCTGCCGAATGAGTCGAAGCTTTTTGTCGCAACATGCATTGCCTCGTGCTTCGAATCTTTCGTGGAGGTGTTCAACGTTGCGTCTGGAGCTGAATTAGCCGCGATCCCGATGCCACTCAAGGGCGATCAGATACCCACCGGTCGGATCAGTCAGTTGACTCCCGCTCCCAACGGGGCCGCTGTCTACGCCAGTGTCTCGATTTGCGCTGTGTTCGAACCTGGCTCGTGCACCGGGTCCGTAACCGCTATCAATCTGGCGACGCTGAAGGCGGGAGCTGCCTTCAATTGTGAATGCGTGCCAGGCTCGATGGTAATCACCCCGGACAGCAAAGCGGGCTACTTGTCAACAGGCACTGGTCCAGCCGGCTTGTTGATCCTTGGTGTAGTCGACCTTACCCAAATGACCCAGGCCGGAACGATTCCGCTGCCTGGACCGGGTCCGGCGGCCATCGGGATTTCCGCGAATGGCTCAACGGTTGCCGTAAGTTACCCGAACGCGTTGACTTTTATCGACACAGCGACGGAAGCGATAACCAGCACCGTCCAGGGCGTATCGGGCCAGGTCGCGCTGAGCCCTGATGGCAGCACAGCTTATCTTGCCGGCGGCTCGGCCGGGCTGTACGTTGTAAGCGCAAAAACGGGGACCGTCGATACGAAACTTGCGGGTCTGCCCATTTACGGATTGTGGCTTTCGACGAATGGCCAGGTGATTGACGCGCTCCTCTCCGACCAGTCGCTGGGCGCGTTCAATTCGGGTGGAATCATCTCGTACCAGGAAGGAAAGACCGTCCCGAAGGTGTTTGAAACGGGGCGATCTACGTTCTGGCTGGCGCTGTCGCCCGATGATCAAACCCTCTACTCGGCCACCCAGAACGGAATTACGGCTGTCTCGACGGCCACCGGCACGGTCACTTCGCAGATGCTTCCCGGAGTCAACGTTTACGCGGTTGCTGTCAGCTTCGATGGATCAACCTTGTACGCGCTGTCCCCGTCTGGCAGTTTCACAGTTCTGAACTCGTCCTCTGGCGCCATAAAGGGCTCCGTCGCCATTCCATCATGCAACCAGTACGGCGGATCGATCGCGCTGGAACCGGCGGGCGGGTGGGCGTTTGTGATGCTCAACTGCGGTTCCGCGATACCGATCAACCTGACGACGCTCACCGCGAGCGCCCCGATGGCCAATACGTCCGGCTCCGCACTGGCCGTTACCCCGTCGGGCGCGTATCTTTATGCCGGAGCCGGCAACTCGGTCAGCGTCATCGATCTGGCCACGTCGCAGGTTGCGGGGACGATTCCGTTTGTCGCCAGTTCGGTCGCGTTCTCTCCGAATGGGAAATGGGCTTACCTCGCGGGCACGAACTCAAGCAACCAGACGGGCATAGGCGTGGTCAACACCTCCACAATGCAACTCGCAACATTTGCGCCTGTGACTGGCGGCGCGGGAGGCGGAGGTGAGTCGATTGCCGTTTCGTCGGATGGACTGTTAATCTACGTGGGAAGCAGTGACCCGGTCACGGTCGTGAATGCCGTCACGTTAAAGGTGGTCCAATCTCTTAACGCCAGCGCTCCGTTTGTTGTCCACTAAGACCGAAAAATCGAGCGTTTTTCCCTTCAAAGCGGAATTGCACGCTCACGTTGTATCATTGCGGTTCGCAACGTGATTCAAGACCTTTCCGTTTCCATCCGGCGCTCTCATCGCCTTCTTCCCGCCCTCCTGGCGCTTTTTGTCGGCAGCGGCTGCGCCGCACTCATCTATGAAGTGGTCTGGCTGCAGTTGCTGCAGCTTGTGATCGGGTCGTCCGCGGCATCGCTGGCGGTGCTGCTCGGAACGTTCATGGGCGGCATGTGCCTCGGCAGCATTTTCATCCCGCGGCTGATCTCCGCGCGGGAACATCCGTTGCGGGTTTATGCCCTGCTCGAAGGCGGAACCGGGTTGTTCGGGCTCGCCGTGTTCTTCGGGCTGCCGTATGTGCAGCACCTGTATACCGCCACAATCGGCCATGGGTTTCCGGGAATTCTGCTGCGAAGCGCCGCTTCCGCGATTTGCCTGCTGCCTCCGACGCTGCTGATGGGAGCGACGCTGCCCGCAATCGCGCGGTGGATTGAGACGACTCCGCAGGCCGCATCCTGGTGGGGATTCTTTTATGGCGGGAACATCGCGGGAGGAGTCTTCGGCTGCCTCCTGGCAGGGTTCTATCTCCTCCGCACGTACGATATGGCCGTCGCCAGTTACGTGGCCGTGGCGATCAATCTGGCGGTTGCTTTTGCGAGCCTGATGCTTTCCCGCTCGGCGCCTTACGCGCAGTCTTTTGAGAGCACCGAAGCGGGTATGGAGGCGGGCGAGCGGGCGGAAGATCCGTGGCCGGTATATTTCGCGATCGGGCTTTCCGGTTTGTGCGCGCTGGGCGCCGAGGTGGTATGGACTCGGACCTTATCGCTCATGCTGGGGCCAACGGTTTACACGTTTTCCATCATTCTGGGCGTATTTCTAACCGGGCTTGGGCTGGGCAGCAGTGCGGGTTCGACCCTGGGTGCGAGATCTTCAAGTCCGCGAAGTCTGCTCGCGTGGTGCCAGATTCTGCAGGTTTTGACGATTGCGTTCGCGGCCTGGATGCTGGCCGATTTTCTTCCTTACTGGATGGGGCATGTGGATTCGCCCAGGAGTCCCTGGCCTGGCTTTCTCAACGATCTGGCGCGCAGTTCGATCGCGATTCTGCCCTCGGCGTTTCTCTGGGGCGCGAGCTTTCCTCTGGCGCTGGCCAGCGTGGCCGCTCCGGGCAGAGATCCGGGGCGGTTGGTCGGCGAGGTCTACGGCGCGAACACGATCGGCGCGATCCTGGGATCGCTGGGCTTCAGCCTGATCTTTATTCCGCGCGTGGGTACGCAACACGCCGAGCAGTTTCTGATCGGGTTTTCGATTGTCGCGGCACTTCTGCTGAAGAAGATTTCGGCGAAGACGGCGGGCGCGGTGGTGGCGGCCGGTCTGGTCGCCTGGAGCGTGCCTGCGATTCCGTGGAAGTTGATCGCCTTTGGGCGGCGCCTCGCGACGACCACCGGAAACTGGACGCCGCTTTATGTGGCTGAAGGTATGAATTCCTCGATCGCGTACTCGAAGTACGAGGGAGTTACGACTTACTTCCACGTCAGCGGGAAGACGGAGGCTTCCGCCGAGCCGCAGGATATGCGGCTGCAGCGTCTGTTGGGCCATCTCCCGGCGCTGCTCGATGCGAACCCGAAATCGATTCTGGTGGTGGGATGCGGGGCGGGCGTTACGGCCGGGACTTTCGTGGTTCATCCCGAAGTGGAGCATATTACGATCTGCGAGATCGAGCCGCTGATTCCGCCCGCTTCGGCGCGGTATTTCGCGAAGGAGAACCACAACGTGATGCATGATCCACGGACGAGGATCGTGTATGACGATGCGCGGCATTACATTCTGACGACGACGGAAAAGTTCGACATCATTACGTCGGACCCGATTCATCCCTGGGTCAAGGGGATTGCGCCGCTTTACTCCACCGAATATTTCGATCTGGTCAAAAAGCACCTGAACCCGGGAGGATTCGTTACCCAGTGGGTGCCTCTCTATGAAAGCGATGTCGAGACGGTACAGAGCGAAGTCGCGACATTTTTCCAGGCTTTCCCGAACGGCACCATCTGGGGAAATCTGAATACCGACGGGGCCGGGTACGACGTCGTGCTGGTAGGCCAGATGGAAAAACTGAAGATCAATGTCGACGATTTTGAGGCGCGTCTCAACCGGCCCGAATACAGGAAGGTGGCGGATTCGTTGCGCGAAGTCGGGTATAACTCGGCGGCTGAGCTCCTCTCGACTTACGCGGTTCAGGCTTCGGATTTAAGGGGCTGGCTGCGGCACGCGCAGATTAATCGGGACCGCAATCTGCGGTTGCAATATCTGGCGGGGATGGGCCTCGATCAGTATCTGGCGCCTGCGATTTATGATCAGATGCTGCGATACAGCTCGTTTCCGTCGAATATCTTCACCGGTTCGCCGGCGACTTTGAGGGCGGTGCACACCGCAATGGCGGCCCAGCCTTATTAGTGGGGCAGGCTTCGGCCCTGAGGCCGGCCTTCTGGCCGGCGCGGAACTTTACGTCAGCTGAGCGAGGCGCTAAGTGGTTGGCCGTCCGCATCCGGACGGTTGTTGATCGAAACGCCTGTTCATCCACGTTGCGGAACAAGTGGAACGGTCCGTCGATCCGGCCAGCGCTGCTCGCTCGGACTGGCGTCACTTTCGACCTCGGACACCTGCCTTCTTCGGCGAAGGAGGATGGCCAGGACCCGAAATGGCACTTTCAAACAAAGCGGCGGCGGTCGCCTCGTCAACCCACCCGTGCCACTGTCCGGAGCATAACAGCCCGCCCGGAAATACAAACCACATATCCGGCCAATCTCCAGTCGCATTGGCGGCTTAACCCCTTTTGAATGTTTCGCTTATGTCGCTTCCCAAAGATTGGCCCGATATGTGGCCCGTTTACCTGCCAACCGACTTGTTTTCAATCGCTTACGCAAGGCTTTTGGAAAAGTCTAAGTTGGCCGGTAAACGGTGACATCACCGAACAGGCCCTCGCCGGGCAGCATCAGGGATTGCCATCTCACCCGGCGCTCCCCTCCCCTGCATGCGTGGCCCGCCAGCCGATGCAACCTTCTACGGTGACAGCCGCCGGAAGATTTTTTTACCGCGTGATTTCAACAGGTTGCACCGACTGCTGTGCCGGATCCCGGTTTTCACCAGTTACTCTTATCGCAGCGAAAGCTCTTAATCGCACCGAAAGATAACCTATGTCCACAGAAGCTCAAATCGCAGCCAACCGCCGTAACGCGGAGGCCTCCACCGGTCCCCGCACTGCCGAAGGCAAAACGCGCGTCTCCCGCAACGCGACCACGTTCGGACTCTATTCCGTTGGCGACGTCGTTCGCCCCGAGGAAGAATCCCTCTACCAAACCTTCTGCGACGACTTCCAGAACGAGCTCGCCCCGCAAGGCGCGATGGAAACAACTCTCGCCGCGGAAATCATCCATGCGGCATGGCGTCTTCGTCGTTGCTCCGAAGCCGAATCAACTCTCGAACCGCAAAGCGATCTCGATCCCATGCTCGACCCGGCCACCGCAGCCGCGCAGAACTCAATCGACCGCGCCCGCGCTCAGGCCCTGCGGCACTTCCACCGCGCCACCGCCGAGCTGCGCCGCCAGCAGAAAGAGCGTCAGATCCGGATCGAAGCTCCATCCGAACAACAACGCCCGCGGCTGCTCGAAATCGTGCCGACAAAACAAACCCAATCCGAACCGCCCCAGACGGTGTCAATCCCGCGCGGAGCCCCCTGCCCCTGCGGTTCCGGAGCCAAATACAAGCGTTGTTGCGGCACAAACGCCCCGGCTGTCCTGTCCGCGCCTAAGGTAGTGGACGATTCAGCGAGAAAATTCCCGGATGACTGTGCGCCACGAACGTGAACCTGAAAGCGCGGCCTACAAGGGCCAATCTAAACGGGTGGCGTGCCGTAGGTGTGGAACGACTCGATCGTCTTGAGTCCCCAGGCCTGACCTTTTTTGCGTTCCTCCATGGTCCAGACGATCGGTTTCCAGTCGGGCGCAAGGATCAGGCGCGCGCCGGCGTTGGCGATTTCCACGCGGTTCCCGCCGGGTTCGTACACATAGAGAAAGAAGGTCTGCTGGATGGCATGCTTGTGTGGGCCCGTTTCGATGTAGACCCCGGCTTCCAGAAAGATATCGGCCGCGCGCAGAATGTCCTCTCGGCAATCGACCGCATAAGTCAGATGGTGGAAACGACCTTTGGTGCCGGTGTGATCGGCGGAGTAAGCGAAGTCGTAGCTCTTGTTGGTGCAGGTCATCCACATCGCGGCCTCGGTGCCGTCATCGAGGATAATCTGCTCGGTCAGACGAAATCCGAGATACTCGTCGAAGAAAATCCGGTTGGCTTTGATATCGACGGCGAG
The DNA here is from genome assembly GCA_963845785.1 of Terriglobia bacterium. GTDB lineage: Bacteria > Acidobacteriota > Terriglobia > Bryobacterales > Bryobacteraceae > BOG-234. The sequence goes on from CAWJTK010000001.1 coordinate 1,086,312, forward strand.
GCAGTTCAGATGATCGAGCCGCCGTACATTGACGCCGCGCGCGGGATAACGCTGGGCCTGATTCTTTAACGAAGGCTTCAGTTCGGGCGGAGCCTTGTACCATTCCGTTTCGTAATAGAGCTCGACGACATGGCCGTCAGGGTCTTTGCAGACGAATGCCGGACCGTGTCCGATATCGCCCTCCGTCCAGCCGATGTCATAGCCGGATCCTTTCAGAGCGGCGGCGCGGCGTTCCAGCGCCTGCGGGCTGCGCGTCCGGAAGGCCATGTGGCCCATGCCGGAGGTCTTCGACCCAGTCAGCTTGAGCGAATAGCGCTCATAGTCGTCCCATCCGCGCAGGAAGACGGAATCGCCCTGGCGGCCGCTTTCGGTCATACCCATGACGTCGACGAAAAATCGAAGGCTCTCCTCTGGTTTCGGAGTCAGCAGTTCGAGATGCCCAAGATGGGCCAGATCCATAATCGGTTCAGAATGCATGCGTTTTCGGCTTCATTATTTCACTTCCCTTATCGCCGTTCCAGTTTCACAATTTTTAACGACGATTCCCGCTCACTGGCGCTTACTATCGCGATAGATGGCGCGAACGAATCGATTGACACGGCGAGGGTTCCTGGCCGGCGGCGCCGCGGTCGTGACCGGCGCGCGAATGCTTGCAGAACCCTCTTGTACGCTGACGCCGGAAGAGGAAGAAGGCCCGTATTATATCGGCGACGAAAGGCAGCGGTCGAATATCACCGAGGGCAGACCTGGTGTTCCGCTAAGGCTGCGGGTCGCTCTCGTCGATTCGAGAACTTGCGCGCCGCTTGAGAATGCGGCGCTCGATATCTGGCATTGCGACGCTTTGGGTGTTTACTCCGGCTTCACGACAGGCAACCCCGGTGGACGGGGCGGCCCTCCGCCATTGGGCCCTCCCCCATTCGGCCCGCCGCCACGCTCGCGCCGGATCGATACGACGCGATTTCTGCGCGGTGTGCAGACTACCGGCGAGCAGGGGATGGCCGAATTCGTGACGCTCTACCCGGGATGGTATGAGGGCCGCGCCATCCATATTCATGTGAAAGTGCACGTGAATAGTCATGTGGCGCATACCGGACAGCTCTTCTTTCCGGAGGACATCACAGCGGAGATTGCGCGTCTGGAGCCGTATGCGCGGCGTCTCAACGTCGAGCGAACGCTTCAGGACGAAGATCACGTTTTCACGGGCCAGCACGGCAGCGCTTCGGTTCTGAAGCTGACAAGGCTCAAAAACGGTTCGAACACCGACGGATTTCTTGCGACGATAGCGCTTGCGGTGGATCCCGAGGCGACCCCCGCTCCCGTGCGTGGAGGGAGACGAGATGGATTCGGACCGCCGGGTCAGCGAGGTCCGCGGCCTGCGGGTTTCGCTGCCGCGCCCGGAGCGGGAGGTTCTGTTTTCGGTGTCGCTTCGCCGCGATGGCAGGTGTAGCAAGTCACGTGCTGCTTCCCGTCGGGAAAGGTCGCGTTGATATCCGCGGCCATTCGAAGCATGTTGCGCGCCATGCTCTTTTTGGGATTGTTGTCGCTGGCGAAATCGCCCGCAACGTGACAGAAGGTGCATTGGACTCCCAGCGCGGACCGGAAAGTTCCCATCACCTGGATGATGTTTACATCCGCCGGTAATATCTTCAGGTTTTTAGGCGGCCCTGGAGGCGGCCCTGCCGGCGCTCCCCCGCCCCTCTGGGCGACAAGGTTGCCGGGAGCGAAAACCAGGGAACCAAATAGACACAATGAAAACAGGATGCGCACTGCAGGACATCCTATACTGCACCGCCAGGGGAGTCAATTCACGTCAGTGGCGCTGTTGATAGCCACCAGCCGTCTCCCGCGACCCAGCAGGTTTCATCGGGCGAATTATTGCGGAACAGAGAACGCACGTCTTTGATCTTCTTGCCGCGAAAGGCGTCAGCCAGTTTGCGGCCCATCCCGGCATCGCGCGCTCCGGCGCAATCGATAAACATCGCATAGCAAACGAAACGTACGTGAAATCGGCCGCCAGTAGTTGAATCGGATGGCCTCGTGACCAGCAGCATCGCGCCGGTATCTCCGTCCGGCGTCAGCGGAAACACCAGACGGCCTCCCGGACGCAGCGCGTCGAGCCAGGTGGCTTGCGGCGCCGTAGCCCCCGCGCTGACATAGATGACGTCTGAGTCCGGCAGCGTCCCTTGCGACCCCGACTGGCAGCGCACAGTCACGTTTGGCAAATCTTCGAGGTTGCTCGCGGCGCGGCGTGCCAGGTCTTCTTCAATCTCGTATGCGAAGACCGGGCCGCGCTCTCCATAAGGATCGGGAGCCGTCATCCGGGCGAGAATCGCCGTGTAGTAGCCCGTGCCTGCGCCGACATGAATCGCGGTTTCTCCCGGTTGCGGATCGAGCGCCGCCAGACTCATCGCGTGCAGGACCGGCTGCCCGTTGTAAATTCCTCGCTCCGGCGCCAGCGCGACGAGACAATCGCGATAAAGGAACGTCACGTCGTCGGACGGAGTTTCGACATATCCGATGGACGTCGGAAACTTCCAGGGCGCGGGGCCAACGAAGCGCTCTCTTGGCGTCGCGGCGAACGCTTCCGAGAGTCGGCCGGCGCGCACTCCGGCTTTCGCCGTTATTAGTTCGCCAAAGAACCGGCGATGCATCTCCGCGCGATCCACTCCATTCAGGCTATCGAAACCTTGCCGCGGAAGTGGCGATGGACGAATACCGAGTACCCGGCCGCCAGAAAAAAGGCGGGCGTCCACCACCAGAACCCCACCGCGAGCCCGTAGGCGGGAGCGGCGGCGTTGTAAATTGTCAAACTGCGGCTGGCATCGGGGACCGAAGGCAACACGGCCGGGTAGAGAGCGAAAACGGCGCTGCCCAGGAGGGAGGCGATAAAAGCTGACGAACAAAGAAAAGCCGGAAGATCCTTCTCCGCCCTCATGTAGAACCGTAGAGCGATCAGACCCGCCACCGCAACCGCCGGAAAGATCCATATCCAGGGGCGCTCCGCAAAACTGCGGGCCAATCGCGGCTGCACACGGAAGCTCATCACGCTGATCGCGAGAACGGTCGCACATACGAACCACCAGACCCGGGACGCGATTGCGCGAGACCGCTTCTGCAGCGCTCGCGTGGTCTTGAGAGCTACCCATACCGCCCCGTGAAGCGTCAGGATCCCGAGCGCGGCCAACCCGACCAGTGCCGTATACCAGTCGATGATCCCCGGCGCGGCGCCGGGCTGGAAGTCGGTCCAAAGCGGAGCGAAGAAGAAGCCGTTTGCATCCAGAGGAACGCCTCGCACAACGTTGCCGAGCGCCGCGCCATAGAAGATGGCGAGCAGCGCGCTTGCGCCGCAGAACACCGCGTCCCAAAACGCCGCCCAGAGGGTATTGTCGACGTGACCGCGGAGTTCGATCGAAATGCCTCGCAGCATGAGCAGCCACAGAACGATCATGAGCGCCAGATAAAATCCGCTGAAGCCTGACGCATAGAGCGCAGGAAAAGCGAAGTAGAGCGTGCCGCCTGCGGCCACCAGCCAGACTTCGTTGCCGTCCCAGAAGGGCCCGATCGAGGCCAGGATCTCACGCCGCTCGCGATCGTTGCGCGCCGCGAAGAGGTGGATAACGCCCGCTCCCAGATCGAATCCATCAAGCAGGACGTAAGCCACGAGCATCAGGGCCACAAGGCAAAACCATGCTGTTTCCATAATTAATGCCGTTCCACATCAATAGTGAGCCGGCGCGGGATGCTGCAGCCCGTCCGCTTCCGGTCCATGTCCCACTTCGCGCGCAATCAGAAACAGAAAGAGAATGCCCAAAAGCATATACATACCCATAAACCCCATCAACGTGAAGGTGCCGTTGGCGGCGGTCACGAGGGGAGACGGGCCGCTGGCGGTGCGCATCAAACCATAGACGAGCCAGGGCTGCCGGCCCAATTCAGCTGTCATCCAGCCACAGGTCGTCGCGATGTAGGGGAACGGGAACGACAACATCAGAATCCAGAGCAGAGATCGACTGCGAAAGAGCGCGCCGCGCCATAACATAATGCAGCTTGCCAGCATGATCACCACCAGGATTGTTCCGAGTCCGGCCATGATGTGATAGCTGAAGTAAAGCAAAGGGATATTGTCCGGCCAGTCGGATTTGGGGAACTCCTCGAGGCCTCTCACCTTGCCTTCCCAGCGCCGAAAGGTCAGGAAGGTGAGAAGCCGGGGAAGCACGATCGGGTTGTCGAGCTGTTGTTGCTCCACATCGGGCTGGCCGATGATTGCCAGCGGTGCGGCGCTGCTTGACTGGAACAGCGCTTCCATTGCCGCCAGCGTTACCGGCTGATTGCGGGCCACCATAACGCTCTGCTGATCGCCGGTGGGAAACGCAACCACCCCTGTCGCGATCAAACCGGAGATTACACCCACGCGCACAAACGTCCGTCCGAAAGCGACGGCGCGATTCGACAACAGATAGAAGGCCCCCAGCGCCGTTACCACAAAGCTGCCGGTAACTACGCTGGCGGCCATGTTATGGGTGTACTGCCAGAGAATCCAGGGATTAAAGATAAGGTCGCTGAAGCTGGTAAGAAGGATCTCTCCCTTCGTGCCGATCGAATAGCCGACCGGATGCTGCATCCAGGCGTCGGTGGCGATGATGAAGTAACCGGAGAGCCACGAACCAGCCCAGACTGCCACAGCCGAAAACCAGTGCAGCCGCGGGCCCAGACGCTCTTCACCGAAAAGAAACAGTCCCAGAAAGGTGCTCTCGAGGAAGAAACTGAACATGCCTTCCATGGCGAGTGTCTGCCCGATAACTCCGCCCGCCTGTTTCGCGAATTGCGCCCAATTGGTGCCGAACTGAAATTCCATCGGAATCCCGGTGACGACGCCCATCGCAAAATTAATGGCGAATATCTTTGCGAGAAAGCGGGCGCACTGGTCGTAGTGGGCGTCGCCCGTACGCAGAGCCAGCGTCTTGAGGACGACCAGCAGCAGGGCCAGTCCCATCGTCAACTGAGGGAAAAGGTAATGAAAAGTGACGGTGAAAGCGAACTGAAGACGATGGACGAGGAATGCGTTATCCATTTATCTCAAGTGATTATGATAAGCGGTCGGAAGCGTCATGTTCGATAATTTGAAAGGCGGCAGGAGCATTCAAGGATTCTATGGCCCGTTTCGAAAAGATTCTTTTCCCTATCGATTTCTCAGAACGGTCCCGCGCCGCGGCTCCGTTCGTCCTTTCCATGGCGCAGCGCTATAACGCCGAAGTAGTCGCCCTTCATGCTTTGCAGCCTCCGCCGCCTCTCTACGCCGGAATGAATACCGTGTATCCGGAGGTTTACGATTTCGAGAGCATAAGAGCGGATCTTTCCGTTGAGCTGCGAAAGTTCGCCGATTCGGAACTGCCCAAAGTAAACGTAAGATGCGTTGTGGAGTTAGGCGATCCCGCCGCCGTCATCACGGAATATGCCGAAGAGAACGGAATCAGTCTGATCGCAATGCCGACGCACGGATATGGGGCGTTCCGTCGCGCCTTGCTCGGCTCCGTCACGGCGAAGGTGCTGCATGATGTAAAGATCCCCGTATGGACCGCCGCTCATGCTCCCGAGCCGTCACATCGCGCTCACCCCCAACCGCGCCATATTCTTTGCGCTGTTACTTTAAGGGCGGAAAGCCGCCACACTCTGGAGTTCGCTATCGGGCTGGCGGCAGATGCGAATGCCACAGTCGAACTGCTGCACGTGGCGGCGGAAGGCGAGGTGGAAGCTTTTCCCGCGGAAAGCCGCCTGGAGGAGATACTCGTCGAAGCGGCTCGGGACAAACTGGTGAAGATCCGCGAGGAGTCCGTGGCGCCCGAGGTCGAGTCGAGCGTAAACGGGGGCAGCGTCGCGGACATGGTTCGAACGGAAGCGGTGCGAAAACGGGCCGATCTTGTAGTGATTGGGCGAGGATTGATCCAGACGGGGATTGGACGACTGTGGAACAACGCTTACGCGATCGTCCGTGAAGCGCCGTGCCCTGTTATCAGCGTGTAGACGCCTGGGCCGATCCGTTACATTAGTCTGGTGTCCCGCATCCTGGATGGTAATCGCATACGCGATCAGATAAAGAGCGAGTGCCTGCCGCGAGTGGAACGACTCCTGGCGCAGACGGGACGCTCGCCCGGCCTGGCCGTTGTCCTGGTGGGCGACAATCCGGCCTCCGAAGTTTACGTGCACAGCAAGACAAAGACAGCGTCGGAACTCGGAATGATCGGCGAAACGATCACCTTGCCGGCGTCGACAACCGAAGATGAGTTGCTCGCTATTATCGTTGCGTTGAACCGGCGGACCGATGTTGACGGCATTCTCATTCAGCTTCCCCTGCCCCCGCACATGGACTCGCAGCGCGTTCTTCTTTCGGTAACGCCGGAGAAGGATGTCGACGGATTCCATCCATTTAATGCCGGTCTCCTGTCGACCGGGCGGGAAGGGCCGCGGCCCTGCACCCCTGCCGGTATCATCCAACTGCTCAACCGTTACGAAATCCCGATCGCGGGAGCGAATGCCGTGGTTGTGGGACGCAGCGACATCGTCGGCAAGCCTATGGCGTTGATGCTGCTGCAGGAAAACGCCACAGTCACTATCTGCCATTCGCGGACGCGCGATCTGGCGAGTGTTTGCCGCACGGCCGACCTCCTCGTGGTGGCAGTCGGACGGCCCGCTTTGATCACGGAAGACCACATCAAGCCGGGCGCAGTGGTGGTCGATGTCGGCATCAACCGCGTCGAATCGCGAGCCGAGGCGGAACGAATTTTCGAACCCAAACGCCTCGCGGATTTCGACAGGCGCGGGAGTCTGCTGGTTGGAGATGTTCATCCGGGCGACGTGGCGCGTTTGTCGTCCGCTTACACGCCCGTTCCAGGGGGCGTGGGCCCGCTGACGATCGCCATGCTGATGCGAAACACGATCGAATGCGCCGAACGGCGCACCGGAATCGAGTGAATGTTAAAGGTCGGACTGACTGGAGGCATGGCGTGCGGCAAGAGTTTTGTCGCTTCGACGCTGGCCGCACTCGGCTGCGATATCGTCGAAGCCGATGAGGTTGCCCGCGCGGCGATGCAGCCCGGTGGAGACGCCTACGAGGCGGTTGTCACGGCATTCGGAAAGGAGATTCTCGACGCCCGCGGTTTGATTGACCGGCCGCGTCTGGCCGCTCTGGTATTCGGCGCACCGGCCCGGCTTGCGACGTTGAACGCGATTGTGCATCCCGTGGTTCGCGAACGCGCACTGCGCGAGTTTGACGATATCGGCGGCCGGGATCCTCACGCCGTCGTAGTTTATGTGGCGGCCATCCTGATCGAGAACGGAGCCTGGCGCGAGATGGATAAAATAATAGTGGTGAGTTGCGACCCCGCCCGGCAGATCGAGCGGGCGATGCAGCGGCCAGGAGCGGCCGAAGCGGACGTTCTTGCTCGTATTCAGAGCCAAATGCCGCTTGAGGCAAAACGAAATTACGCCGATTATCTGATCGACACCGGCGGAACGAAGGAAGAGACGCTTCGTCAAACTAAAGTCGTGTATGAAGATCTGAGGAGATTGGCATCATGAGACCCAGAGCGCTCCTGTTCACGTTGCTGCTGGTTACAGGTTTCTGGTTCGTGACTTCGCGGGCGAACTGGCGTCTCCAGGAGTTGGTTCGACCTCTGTCGAGCAGCGGGAGACTTTGGTCGGAGCCTGTCGTCGCTCACGGTTCCGGCTTCGCGCCAGACGAACAGAACAATATCGACATTTACAAAGCCAACCATCTGGCGACGGTAAATATTACAAGTATCGTTTACCAGCGCAACATGTTCTTCCAGGTCTTCCCCCAGAAAGGCATCGGATCGGGGTTCATTATCAACGAGAACGGCGAGATTCTCACGAACAACCATGTGGTCTCCGGATCGCGCAGCGTCACCGTAACGTTATCGAACAAGAAACAGTACCCGGCAACTGTTGTCGGTATCGATCGGCGAGTGGATCTGGCGATTCTGCAGATCCATGCGGATCAGAAGCTGCCTTTCGTTCACCTGGGCGATTCCGATAACCTGGTGGTCGGCCAGAAGGTTCTCGCCATCGGTAATCCTTTCGGTCTCGAAGGAACCCTGACCACGGGAATTGTAAGTTCCCTGGATCGCAGTCTGGAAAACGAAGACGGGACTCAGCTCGAAGGTCTGATCCAGACAGACGCCGCAATCAATCCCGGCAACAGCGGCGGACCGCTCCTCGATTCCCACGGCAATGTAATCGGCATCAATACCGCAATTTTCGGTTCGCAGACCTCCAGCGGCGAGGCGGGCAGCATCGGCATCGGCTTTGCCATGCCCATCAATCGCGCGAAGGAAAAGCTCGAAGAATACCGGACGACGGGCCGCATTTCGCACGCGGTGCTGGGGGTATCTCAAACGGTGCTGGTTCAGGGCGATCTGGCGGAGGAACTGGACATGCCCTCATCCGGCGGTCTGCTGATTCAGGCTATTGACGAGGGTTCTCCTGCCGACACAGCGGGGCTTCGCGGGCCCACCCGCTCCGTAATTGTGGGCAGACGGTACGAGCTGGGCATCGGCGGAGATCTTATCGTCGCGATCGATGGGCGGCCGGTGGACGGCCAGGACGCGTTGCGTCGCGCACTGAATCAGAAGCGGCCCGGGGACAAGATGGTTTTGACGATTTTCCGTGGCCAGCGGACCTCGAAACTCACGATCACGCTGGGTTCGGCTCCGGAAGCGCTATAGTTTTCTGTTCTGCGCCATGAATGCTTCCTGGTCCCCTCCAGGAGTCGTGCCACAGCGCTTCCTGTCGGTTGCCATTCGCCAATCCGTCGCTCAATTAACATTGATCTATTGGAGCGCAGAACAATGACGAGGCCGCGGAAGCGCCGTGACCCAATGGATCGCGTAATTGAGTCCGCCCTTCAACCGGGAAGGTATGTTGACTGGAACGAAGGCTTTGCCTTTGTGTCCGACCTTCGTCATTGTGAGAGTGAAATTGCGAAATTGACGGCCGCCCACCCCGCCCGGGCCGTCGCGCTGTATGAGGCCTTCCTCGCGGGCTGCGACGCGAAGGCGGAAGAGGTTGACGACTCTGACGGCGAGTTCGGGACGTTCGCCGGGGGCCTGTACTGCGGATGGATTACGGCGCGGCAAGCGGCGAGGTCCGATCCCGGCGAAACTGTCCGGCTGATGCTGGGATGGATGGACGACGACTCGTACGGTTTCTGCAACGATCTGGAACTTTCAGCGGTAAAGGTCCTGGATAAAGCGGGACTGCAAGCATTCGAGAGCGAAGTGCGCACCCGTTTCGACAAGGAGCGCACCGCGCTCAATCAACTGAAACGCCCAGCCGCGCCGAATGCCAGCTATGCGCGCGATCGCTGGAGCGCGATGCTGAAGGCGGTCTATTCACAGCGACGAGATGCCGGGAAGTATATTGAACTAACTTCGCAGACCGGGCTCACGCAGGCGGATTGCGAGGCCATTGCCACGATGTTTCAGACCAGACGAAAACCGGCCGAGGCCCTGGCCTGGGTGGAACGCGGGATTGCCATGGAGAAGCCGAACGCCTTCGGCCGGGGCATCAGCTACAAGCTGGGCGAGATGCGGCGCGCCCTTCTCGTCAGGCTCGACCGTGGCGGCGAGGCGCTCAATTCGGCTTGGGCCGAGTTCGAGGCGCAACCCGGCAAATTCGCCTATGAGGAACTCCTTCGCTATGTTCCGAAAGCGGAGCGCGGGGCGTGGCATCAAAGAGCGATGGATGCCGCGGGCCAGGGCGATCTGGACATGGTCATCGAGTTATGGCTCGGCGCGAAGGAGATCGAGAGGCTCGCCGAACGCTTGGACCGCACGAGCGACTCAAAGCTGGAAAGTTTGAGCCATTATGTTACGGAGCCCGCGGCGGAGCGGCTCGCCAATTCCCATCCGGCGATTGCGGCGAAAGTCTTCCGCGCTTTGTGCATGCGGATCATCGGCGCCGGCAAGAGCAAGTATTATTATGAGGCTCTGTCGAACCTCGAGAAAGCGAAGATCTGTTACCAGAGGGCCGGACTCGATAGTCAGTGGCAGGAGCTGATCGCCAAAATCCGCCGGGACCATCACCGGAAATCGGGCTTCATGCCGGGCTTTGAGAGGATCGTCAGAAGCACCGGGCGGAGCGAAGAGCCGTCCTTCCTCGATCGGGCGCGCGAGCGCATGGCGCGCCGGTGAAAGCGCTCCCACCCGGTAAGACATCGATTGAGCGGCATAGATGATCTGAATCGAGGAGGGCACGCGCCTGGCCACGTCTCAGCGCCGCAGGTCGTCCGCTCGGGAACAGTTGAATCCGGGCTCCGACGACCTGCGCGCGGACATTCGTGAAGCGATTGAGCGTGTCTGGCCGGGCGGCGTTGTGGAAATGACGTTCGATCCCGATGAGTCGTGGTTTCACGATGTGTATCAGAAGCTTGCGACGGCGATCCGGCGCATCAAGGGCGTACTGCCTGTGTATGAACGCGAGCCGGACGGAGGGCCAGTCTGGTTCGACGATTCCGAGCCAGAAGAAGATCCTCCAGACGATCAGCAGCCCTCGCGATCGTGGCATCAGTTCTTCGTCAGCCCGGAGGGTCAGGCATTCGCTTTCGAAACCGAGATTGAGAATATTGGCGAAGCGGTGGAGGAAGACGAAGACTGGGACGAACCGCTGCCGGATATCATTTCCGGGAGCGGCTGGACTGGCTGGTCGATATCGGTGTCTCTTCTCGCCCCAATTGCGGTTGTCACTCTGAGCGAGGCGGCGAGTTTTGAGGACGGCGCCTTCCGGGAGCCGACTATCGCAACCGGCGGGTTCAAGGATACTGGCGAGCAGATTGATCCGGAGGCCGAGTTTCTGAAAGCCAGGGGCGAGCGGGCGCCTCAAAAAACTCCTGAGGCTGCCTGACCGGATTTGCCACATCCTGGACAAATTTGAGATCGTCGTCTTGCCCGAAACTGAATGGCGAAAGCCAGTGCGGTGGCTTCGAGCCGATGAGGGCATCTTGCTCGGGATGGCGGACGGCTCGATACGGGTCCTGGATGCGTTCTTTTTTGAAGGCCTGTGAGCCAGCAATAAACCTGCCATCACCTGGAAGGTTTCGGAAATCAGCACGGGCTGAGTCCGCACTCCCCGGGTGCGGGAATTTTCGAGCGGATTGAAGAAACCCACATCAAAAAGGCCCACCCAGCCAGCCGGGATGTGGACGGGAGTGGACTGATATGCCATCCTCGAGCGGTCTGTTGATTTCAGGTGATCGACGAAGGTTCGCCGGCGGATCTCGTCGGACCTCGCGGGCCCACCCGATCCGTCATCGTGGACAGGCGGTATCAGCTCGGCATCGGCGGAGACCTGATCATCGCAACCGACGGACGGCCAGGACGCGTTGCGCCGCGCCCTGAATCAGAAGCGGCCGGGCGACAAGATGGTTCTGACAATCTTCCGCGGCACGCGGACCTCGAAGGTCACCATAACGCTGGGTTCCGCTCCGGAAGCGCTGTAACGACGCGGCAGCGAGATTAAACCACTGGCATTTTGCGAACAACCAGCTCGACATTTTCGAGGAGCGTCGGCCAGCTCAGATGACCCAAGGCGTCTCTCTTCGCGTTCTCCAATAATTCCTGCAGTTTGGGATACGCAGCTGAGATTGTTATGGGGCTGGGAGCGGGTCGCGAGAAATCACTCTGCTTCTTGAGCCAACCCGAGATCGCTCTGATAATCGTTTCGGTAGTACCTTCGTGTACTTGCGGGTCGAAGGCAGCCAGATCGGAAATGAATTTGTGATGTTTATAATCCGGAGGAACCAGCGCTACCCAGTTGTGCGGTTTCGACCTTCTCCGCTGATATCGCAGAGACAGCGCGATCCCCAGTTCCAGGGGCATATTAAATCGCGAAAGATTGTCTGGTCCTTCGCCCTGAAACCTGGAAAGATCATGAATCGAATATTTCGATTCTCCCAGGGTCCTGTGGATACGGTCGATTCGCGGGTCCGCCTCTCCCTCGCTCTCGCGAGCAGATCGCGGGAAGAAGCCGAGTGCAAAGATTGTCAGGACCGCCGCGTGGAGCAATGGCGCGAAAGAATCATCGAAAGGACAATTGAGAAAGACCGACTTCTCATACGCTGGGGGCGCCACTATTTTGAAACTTGAAGATCCGCGGACTTTGCCGCCTTCTTTGCGAGAGTCTGAGAATATTTGCGAAAGATCTCGAGATCCCTCGCTCGCGTTTTCCTGCCCAATTCGAGTTTTTGCTCATCAATCAAACTGAGCGGATCGTTGATCTTCGCCGCGATGTAATCGGCTGCCTCAGTCATCGATTCCGGCGTCTCCCCGAGAACGAAGGCCCGTCGCGTCTTCAAAAAGCCCGGCCAATCCGGATTTTGAATCAGCACGGGAATCAGCGGCTTCTTGAAGTCAATATCGAAGTCCCGGCTCACGATTTGTTGCCACTCAAAGGTTTGCCACCGATCCTGGGGGCCGGAAGGTCCTATGAGAAACACGAATCCGGATGCATCCCGAATCGCCGCAGTCACGCTCTTTTCCCACTCCGCTCCAGGCGCGAGATCGCGGATGTCGAGCCAGGCCTCGACCTGACGCTGTCGGAGTTCGTCGGCTAGTCGCAGTGCGTAGCTGCTGTTAACACGCGAATGTGAAATAAATAATTGCACCGAGGGCCTCCGCTGGTCGTATTATCGCATCGGAAGCGAGACGCGAACCGCGTTTACTCCTCCGCCGCTTCAAGGCAGTCCGCGATTTCTCTTTCGGTAACAGCGCCTTCCTTGATGACCCGCCAATCGAGTTCCGTGATATCGACCGTGCTCGCTCCGATGCCTTCGCAGGCACCGCCATCAAGCACCAGGTCCACGCTGCCGTCCATTACTCCGAAGACCTCGATCCCGCTGCGGCACGTCGGGCGCCCCGAAATGTTTGCGCTGGTCGCGATTATCGGCTGATTCAACCTTGCGATCAGTTCGTCCGTGACTGTAGATCGCGCCTGGCGGACCGCCAGACGCCCGGTATTCCCTGTCGCCCGGAGCGGCACTTTAGGCGATGCAGGCATGATAATCGTCAGCGGCCCGGGCCAGAATCTCCGGGTCAGCATCTTGAACCGGGGCGAGATGTCCCGTGCCAGTTCCTCCGCCATCATCGTGTCACGCACCAGCATGGGCAGCGCACGATGAATCTCGCGGCCCTTGGCCTGATAGACCTGCCGAACCGCCCGCAGGTTGAAAGGATCGGCAACGAGCGCATAAAGCGCGTCGGTCGGCACTGCGACGACGCGTCCGCGGCGAATGGCGGCCGCCGCCCGATCCAAAGCTTCCGGTGAAGGCTCGAGGGGATGGATCTCGATCAGGTCCGTGGCCACGCGGTCAGCGTAACACAGCGCGCATCTAACTCCAGCCGCTGGTGCGCTTTCAGCTGGCGACGGCTTCGAGCGGCGCTTCCTGATTGCGAGGCTCGAACGAGTAACCGAAGCCCCTGACCGAATGGATCAGCCGGGGAGCGGAGGCGTCCTGCTCGATCTTCTGGCGCAACCGGAGAATATAGACGTCGACGGTGCGGTCGGTGATGGCCCGATCCTGTCCCCAGACTGCGTTGAGCAGTTGCTCACGGCTGAACACCACGCCGGGCCGGGTCATCAGGAACTCCAGAAGACGGAACTCCGTTGCGGTCAGCGCGAGGCTTTCGCCCCCCAGTTTCACCTGGCAGCTGCTGCGGTCCAGTTCGAGACCGCCGGCTTTGAGCAGGCGGGACGGCGCGGTTTGAGTGCGGAACTGCAATCTGATGCGCGCGATCACTTCGCGAATGAAAAACGGCTTGACGATGTAATCGTTGGCGCCGAGTTCGAGGCCGACGATGCGGTCGGTTTCGGAAGCCCGGGCGGTCAGGAAGATGATCGGCGTCTGCGCCAGTTCGGAATCGTTCCGGATTCCCTTACAAATATCGAGCCCGTCTGAATCGGGCAGCATGATGTCGAGCAGGATCAGGTCGGGATGAACGCGGCGGCAAAGATCCAGAGCGCCCCGTCCGGTCTGCGACCCGGTAACGATAAAGCCTTCCTTTTCGAGGTTGTACTTGAGCAACGCAAGAAGATCGGTGTCGTCTTCGATGAGGACGATTCGTTTTGTCACGGCACTTTCAGCGTAGCCGGATTCGCGTTACAGCGCGGTTAAGAGGCCGTAAACGGTGGGTGAAGAAAAGATTTTGCCCGATCCGGATTTAGCGGCTTTCAAAACGGTAACCGAACCCTCTGACAGTCACGAGATAACCTGGTTCGTCGGGCTTTTCTTCGATCTGCTCGCGCAACCGCCGGATATGCACGTCCACGGTGCGGGGCGTGACGAAATGCTGCTCGCCCCACACCTCACGCAGCAATTGTTCACGCGACCATGCGGTTCCGGGATGGGTCAGAAAGAACTCCAGCAGCTTGAACTCGGTGGAGGTCAGCTCGATTTCGCGCTCTCCCTGAAAGACACGGCGAGCGGCCCGGTCCAGCCGAAATGGCCCCATAGCCAGCGCAGCGTCCGGTGTGGAATCGTTCTCCTGCCGTCGCAGATGCGCTTTGATCCGGGCGAGAAGCTCGCGCGGACTGAACGGCTTCGTCATGTAGTCGTCGCCACCGATCTCAAGACCGAGTACGCGATCGACCTCGTCCGACCGGGCGGTCAGAAAGATCACCGGCGTGCGCGCCAGTTTGCCGGTCTGGCGAATCTGACGGCAAAGATCGAAACCGTCCTGACCCGGCAGCATGACGTCCAGCACGATCAGATCGGGCAGCCATGCTTCCAGTTCCCGCAGCGTCTCGCCCGACCCGTTCATGAGGATGACCTGGAACCCTCCACGGATCAGGTTGTACTCGATCAGCGAGGCCAGTTCCGCTTCATCTTCAACGACCGCGATTTTCTTTGACATGAGCGTCAGGCGGTCTGCGGTGGATCGGCCTGACACTCCGGGCAGGGGCAAATCTGTCGGAGGTGAGCGTAGGAGTAGATCCCGGCATTATGGCCATCGCTCCAGTTGATCCGCAGGGCGTAGTTCCCCACAGGCTCGATGCCGAGCATTCTTTCCCGGGGCTTGTACATCTGGAACGGATTTGCCGGTTTTGCGGCGCCGCTCGCGCTGCCGCCGGCGTTCAGGGACGATGTCTTCGGCCGCGGCTCCGTGCCGTGCGTACCTGCGCAGGTGGCGCATGGGCACCAGTCGCGCAGATACTCCACACCGTAGGAGCTATGGTGCCCGTCTTTCCAGTCGATTTCGATTCCTTTCGATTTCGAGACGGCGATATGTTCGGGATCCGTGACTATGTGTGTTGTCATTGGTTCAGGTCGTCATTTCGGGGGGCTGAAGAACACCGGCGACAAAGATCGCCGGCGCTACCGATGCTGACGCTCCGCGGCGGGCCGAAGCCCTGGCCCCACAACGGCTGCTCGGTGACTCCTTCATTGGTTCAGAAGGCGCTCGACATCTCTGACTCCGGAGATCCGGCGCATGGTCGAGCATAGCTTTTCCAGCTGTTTCTTGTCGCGGACATCGACCGTCATTTCGACGAGCGCTTCGCTCGTGCCGCTCACATCGGTCTTGGCTTCGAGACTGCGCACGTTGGTGCTCTCGTCCGAGAGAACGCTGGTCAACTGGTGCAGAAGACCGGGCCGGTCGTCGGTATGGACGACGATACGCACGGGGAACGAATCGCTCGCATGGCGCGCCCATTCCACCTCGATTTTCCGCTCCGAGTCGTACATCAGATTCTGCACATTCGGACACATGCGCGCATGAACCGCGATGCCCTTTCCCCGCGTGACGTACCCGACGATGGCCTCACCCTTGATCGGATTGCAGCACTTCGCGCGATACACCATCACATCGTCGACACCGTGGACCTTTATGACCGCGTCATCGTCTTTGCGCGCCTGCGCGGGTCCCTGCGCCGGCTCTATGACGGGCGCGGGCGCGGGTTCTTCCACTACCTGCTCCGGTGCGGATTTCTGCAGGACCTGACGCGCGGAAAACTTACCATATCCGAGGCTCGCATAGAGATCCTCGATCTTGCCCAGCCCGTATTCGCCGGCAACTCGCTCTAATTCGGCTTTCTGGATTTTGCTGAGCTGAACGCCGAGACGGCGCGCTTCCTTCTCCAGATACTTCTGACCGATCTCGATCGCGCGCTCCCGCTCGTTCTCGTTGATGATGTGCTTGATCTTGTTCCTGCGCGCGGGAAGTTCTGACGATCGAGAGCCAGTCTTTGCTGGGCGTGTGCCCGGCCTGCGTCAGAACGTCGACGATGTCTCCGTTACGCAGAACATAACGCAGGGGAACGATGCGTCCGTTAATTTTCGCTCCGATGCATGTATTGCCGACTTCGGAGTGCACGGCATAGGCGAAATCGATCGGGCAGGAACCGGCGGGGAGAACGATAACGCGGCCTTTCGGAGTAAAACAGTAAACTTCCTCCGGATAGAGATCCACTTTGAGCGTGGACATGAACTCGCCGGGATCGCGCATCTCCTGCTGCCACTCCACCAACTGCCGCAGCCAGGCGACACGCTGATCGTCCTGGACGCCGCGTTTGCCTTCCTTGTATTTCCAGTGCGCCGCGATGCCTTCCTCTGCGATGCGGTGCATCTCTTCGGTGCGGATCTGGATTTCGAAGTGCTTGCCGTCAGGACCAACGACCGAGGTATGAAGCGATTGATAGAGATTCGGCCGCGGGATCGCGATGAAGTCCTTGATGCGGCCGGGAACCGGGGACCATTCGTTGTGTATTACGCCCAGCGCTCCATAGCAATTCTTCACGGAATCCGTAATGATTCGCAGAGCGAGCAGATCGTAAACCTGGTCGAGCGATATCTTCTGACGCTTGAGCTTCTGATATACCGAGTAAGCGCGCTTTACACGGGCATCCACGCGCGCCGGAATACCCTCGCGGCGAAGTTCGGCCTCAAGCGTCTTGCGCATTCGTTCGAGGTATTCTTCGTTGACAGCGCGTTGGCTTTCGATTGAAGTCGAAATCTCGGCATAGGCTTCGGGATCGAGATATTGAAATGCGAGGTCCTCCAGTTCGCCCCGGATTTTGCCCATACCAAGACGGTGGGCAATGGGGGCATAAATCTCCAGGGTCTCTCGCGCAATACGCTCGCGCCGCTCGGGACTGAGAAAGCCCAGAGTCCGCATATTGTGCAGACGATCGGCCAGCTTCACGATGATGACCCGGATATCGTTCACCATCGCGAGGAGCATCTTGCGGTAGCTTTCCGCCTGCCGGTCCTCAGCCGAAAAGAAATTGATTTTGCTGAGCTTGGTTACGCCATCGACGCACTTCGCGACTTCATCGCCGAAGTTCTTCTGGATGTCCGCGGTGGTGACGGAGGTGTCTTCGACGATGTCGTGCAGCAGCCCCGTCTCGATACTGACCACATCCATGCGCATCCCCGCCAGAATGCGAGCTACGGCCAGCGGGTGGCTCATATAGGGCTCGCCCGAAGACCTTTTCTGACCGGAGTGGTATTGCGAGGCGAACTGGTAGGCCTTCTCGATGGGAGCGAGATCGTCCTTCGGACGCGCTTCCCGCATTGCCGCTATCAGATCATCGAATTGCTTCTGCGAATCAGTTCGGGCAGCGGGGATCTCCACGGCAGGAACTTCAACGCCGGGGTCGGACCCTGATACGAGGGGCACACTTCCATTCTAAAGTAGCGGTATCGGCCTGCGTGACGGAATAGCCTGGGAATCGACGCTCGCCACAAATAAAAAACGGGCGCCCGAGAGCACCCGTTTCTGCAACGCCCAAACCCGACCGGCCAGCCGGCTACTGCGTCTGCTCGGCTGCCTCAGCCTTCTTCTTGGCCTTCTTCTTGGTGGTTTCGAGAGACTTCTGGACCCAGTCGTCCGCTTCTTTTATGTCCGCGTCGTACTGTTCTCTTGTATCGTCCAGAATTGCCCGGTACCTGATCAGAAGGTTCATGTAAGCCATGGCATTCTCATAGTCCGGATCGATCTGGAGAGCCTTCTTCTCATAGTCAATCCCGTCCGTAAGAGATTGCCAGTATTTGGCCTTGAGTTCGCCCTTGAGATCCGCCTCCTTCTTCTTCGCATTCGGAGGTTTGAGCGGCCCCGGATCCTCCGGTTTGAGGCCTTGTGCGGCGATCGCTTCGCGCCACGGAGCCACAAACTGAGTCCATGCGATTACGCCCAGAGAGTAGTAGGCTTCCTTGTTCTGAGGGTCCGCCGCGATGACCTTTTTGTTCCACTCCTGCGCCTGAGGAAAGTCCTTCATGTTCCAGTAGAGACTGGCAAGCGACTGCATGGCAATCAGCTTGTTCTTGTCGTCCAGATTGGAGTCGAGCGAGGTGTGAAACTCTTTGAGCGCCGAATCCGCGTTGCGTTTGTTCTCCGGAGCTTCCGAGCCAGGCACATACTGCGTCATGTAGGCGGTTGCCAGATACAGACGGGCTGAGGGGAGATCCGGATCAAGGTCGATCGCCTGCTTGAAGTTATCGGCCGCCGCGGTATATTGGCCCGCTTTGAAGGAATTGACGCCCTTGTTCAGGTCGTCGCGCGCCTTCAGCTTATTGCAGCCGGAACTTAATATGGCCAGCGCAGCCAGGCCGCCGATTGCGGCAATCGGGCGAATTACCCTGCTTCCAATAGCCTGCATTACTGACCGGCCTCCACTTTCGGAGTCATCAAGCCAACCTTGTCGATCCCGGCGCCGTGAGCGATGTCGATCGCCTGCGCAATCTTCTGGAACTCAAGATCCTTGTCGCCCTTCACGAACACGACCTTCTCAGCTCGTGTCTTGAAGATGTCGACAAGACGATCACCCAGTTTGTCCCATGTGGTGTCGTCCTGATTGATCTTCACGTTCCCCATGGCGTCGATCACGATCACCACAGTTCGATCGTTGTTGTCCTGCTTCTGGTTGGGCGGCGGCGGTTGAGGCGCCAGTGCGTCCAGTCCATGCGGCGAAACCGGCGAAATCGCCATGAAGATAATCAGCAGCACCAGCAGAATATCGATCATGGGCGTCATGTTGATATTCGACTGAGGGCCGCTCCCTCCGCCAACTGCCATTCCCATAAAAAATCGCTCCTTAAAAATTCTGATCGAACATCGCAGGAATTTTCAGCGTCCCGCGTGGCGCGTTTTCCGAACCAGATCAAACTGGCCCGAAATCAAACCGAATCAGCTTTTGGGCTTTGTCGGAAGGTTATTGTCCATAATCTGTTCCGTCAACAGGCCAACGTCGTCTACTCCGCCCGCGCGAAGATTGTCCACAACGTCTTCGACAGTCTCGTACTTGGCGCGCGCGTCCGCTCGGATGTAAACGATCTTGTTGGGCTTGTCGGAAAGCAGATCCTTCACTTTGGGCGCCAGTTCGTCCGGTGTCACCTTCTGCAGGCCAGGACTCAGGAACGTCTGACTGTCGCGCGTAATAGAGACGATAACTGCGTCTTCCTTGTCCGCATCGGACATCACGATCGGGTTTCGCGCCCTCGCCAGGTCCACGTTCACTTTGTTGTTCAGCAACGGCGTGATGACCATGAAGATGATCAGCACCACGAGCATCACATCGACCATCGGAGTAACGTTAATATCCGATACCGGGGGCGGTGCTTTCTTTAATTGCATTTTGTTCTCCTGGTTGTCCCTGCGTGTGAAGATCCCTGAGGCGGGTTAAGCCCGCCTCAGAAGTCAATCAACTCGCATCGCCTGATAAATGCCTTAGTAATGCCGATTACTTGCGCGCGCCGGCCCGGACCTGGCTGCGCTTCAGGAAGTAGTCAAGCAGTTCCGAACTGGAGTTGCCCATTTCCACGTCAAAGGCGTCTACGCGGCCCGTGAAGTAGTTGAACGCCCAGACGGCCGGAACGGCCACGAACAAACCGATAGCGGTGGTCACGAGGGCTTCCGAAATACCACCGGCAATGGCGCCGATACCCGGCGTCTTCTGCGCGGCCATCGTCTTGAACGCGTTGATGATGCCGACGACGGTGCCGAACAGACCGACGAACGGAGCGGTCGAGCCGATCGTAGCCAGAGCGCTAACGCCACGCTTCAGTTCCGCGTGAACAATGGCTTCAGAACGTTCAAGAGCGCGCTTGGACGCTTCAATTTCTTCACCCGAAATTTCCGAAGCACCCTGGTGCGCCTGAAACTCCTGCAAGCCTGCTACGACGACCTTGGCGAGATGGCTCTTCTTGTAGCGATCGGCGATCTTGATCGCCTCATCAAGCTTGCCTTCACGCAACGCGCCGGCCACGGCGGGTGCGAACGCACGGCTCTGTTTGCGCGCCGCCTGGAAAGCCATTGCGCGATCGATCATGACGCCAATCGACCATGCCGACATAATGAACATGAGGATAACGACGGCCTTCGCCAGCGTTCCCATCTGCTCCCAAAGATGGCGGAAATCCCATCCCGGAGCCCCGGCTTCCTGCAACAGCATAAAAGCCCATACCTGCATCTGTAAAAGCATTTCGTCTAGTCTCCTGCGAGTTGATTTTTAGTTACTACCTGCGGCGATTTTTCATTCGAAATTCTAGTTGAGAGTGAAGTTCACGTCGATTGTCGTGATCACGTCCACCGGGTCACCGTTAAGAAGCGTCGGCTGATAGGTCCACTGCTGGACCGCCTGCATTGCCGCCTGAACCAGAAGAGGCGGCCCGCCCAGCAGTTGCAGATTCTCAATCTTGCCGTCCTTGCCAATGGTTGCCTGGAACTTGACTGTCCCCTGTACGCGTGCGGCTTTAGCGAGCGGAGGATAAACCGGCTTCGGCTGGTTGATCAGCTTGCTCGCCTGAACGTTTCCACCCACACGCGCCACCGTTGCCTTTGGCTTCGGCGGAGGCGGGGGAGGAGGAGGCGGCGGTCCAATACTGGTACCACCGAGAATTCCACTGAGTGCTCCACCGGCCACGCCGCCGGGAACACCACCCGCTACGCCAACAGCCGAAGGCGGTTCCTCGGACTCGACGATCATCTTGATTTCCTTGGGGACCGACTTAGGCGCTGTTAACTTGCCCATGTCGAACTGCTTCGGGGCCACTTTCACGACCTTTACCGCCTGCGGTGGAGGGGGGGAGGAGGCGGAGGCGGGGGAGGCGGCGCCGTCAGAAACGTCGAAAGCTGCGCGCTCGGCAAAGCGTCGAAATAAATCAGGGGGATGATGATGATAATCCCCAGGACAATCAGCTCAACCGTAGCCGAGATCAGGATTGTGTAGGGGCTTTTAGTCTTGCCCACGCCATCAACGAAAGTTTGCTCAAACATAGAAATCCTTTCAAGCCAGATCACAGCAGGGGATTATTCCCGCGCTGTCATGCTCCTCTCACACTGAAAGGGGCAAAATCTCAATAGGTCAACATCCGCCAACAATGCTACTTTGCCACTCTCACAGGACCCTTGGTCGCCTGGGGTCTCGATGCCGGCGGTCGTGAAACCGGCGGCTTCGTGGCCGGCGGACGTGAAGGAACAGCCGCAACCGGCGTGCCGGGCGCAGGGCCCTTTTTTCTCCGGGCATCCACGAAGTCGTGGAAGGCGAGCACAATCGGGCTTGCTATGTAGACCGAAGAGTAAGTCCCGACGATAATACCCGCAACCAGAGCGAAAGAGAAACCGTGCAACACGGGGCCGCCGAACAGGAACAACGCGATCACGGTGAGGAACGTCAGCCCGGAGGTCATCACGGTCCGGCTCAGCGTCTGGTTCACGCTCCTGTTGATCACATCCACCAGTTTTTCGCGGCGGTTCAGATGCAGATTCTCGCGGATACGATCGAAGATGACAATCGTATCATTCATCGAATAACCGACGAGGGTTAAAAGCGCCGCGATTACAGTCAGCGTAATCTCTTTGTTGAACAAAGAGAAGATCCCGATCGTGATAATCGTATCGTGGAACACCGCGATCACAGCGGCCACGCCGTAAATCCATTCAAAGCGGAACCAGATGTATACCAGCATTCCGCCCAGAGCGAGCAGAGTCGCGTTGATCGCCTGAGAGCGCAAATCGGCGCCGACCTTGGGGCCGACGATCTCGATATCGCGCGCCGCCGTATAGGGGGCCAGGTACGTTTGCTGATTCAAAATACCGATGATCTGCGGCGTCACGCCGGGGACCGAACGCAATTCATCGATGCTGGAGATCAGCCCGCTGTGCTGGGTATTTTTGCTCCGATAGCCAACAATCGCCGCCGCCAGATCATTAATCTGCGGATCGGAAAGCGAAACTCCCGCGGTCGGCCAGCGGCGTCGCGCAGTCGATCAGCCAGCGTCTCCGCGCTTGCGTTATTCAAATCCAGCTTCCCGTTATCGGGATGCCCGAACGTCTTCGCCAGCGTATCGAGCACCAGCTGGCGGTTCTTTGCCAAGCGTAGCGTCGTCGGCCGCCTTCCGTGCCGATCGCGATCTCGTTCGAACCGTTTTCAAAAGTTTCCACGCTGGGTGGATTTGGCAGAACCTTCGTCAGGGAGGAACGTACCTGGTCCAGAGGGGGAGTCCCTGCGAACTTGACGGTCATCAGCATGCCGCCTTTGAACTCAATGCCATACCTCGGGCCGCCTTTTACAACAAGGCTTGCCAGACCGGCGACTGTCAGGATCAACGAGGCGATGATGAACGGCCACTTCTTCCCGAGAAAATCAAAATTGGTGTTTTTAAATAATTCCATCGATCACTGCCCGCCCGTTTCCCCGGGCCGAACCGTGCCACCTGATATGACACCGTCCTCCAGTAAATTGTTCCCGCTCTCCCGGATATAAAAACTAACACAAAACAAACGCGGCATGCATCGGTCCTTTCATATCTTTCAAATGCTGAGCTCCGTGACCTGCCGGCTCCGCGAAAGCTCCCAGTCGAAGATCACCTTGGAGACGAAGACCGCCGTAAACACATTCGCGAGGAGACCGATCACCAGCGTCACCGCGAATCCCTTCACCGGGCCCGTGCCGAACAGGAACAGGAAAAGGCAGGAGACGATGGTCGTCACGTGCGTATCGACAATCGTCCACCAGGCTTTTCCGAAGCCGGCATCCACGGCGGCCGGAATCGATTTTCCGGTGCGCAGCTCTTCCCGTATGCGCTCGAAAATCAGCACGTTGGAATCGACCGCCATACCGATGGTCAGGATCACTCCCGCGATGCCCGGCAGCGTCAGCGTGGCGCCGAAATAGGAAAGCGCCGCCATCAGCAGGACGGTGTTCAGCAGCAGCGCGAGCACCGCATTGATGCCGGACTTCTTGTAATACACCAGCATCACCACAATCACTGCAACCAGGCCGGCGATCGCGGCATAAATCCCCTCGCGGATGGAATCCGCGCCGAGCGACGGGCCGATCGTGCGCTCCTGCTCGTACTTGATGCCGGCCGGCAGCGCGCCTGTTTTCAGCACCAGGGCGAGATCCGACGCTTCCTGTTCGTGACGAGAGGCCGTTGATGCGGCCCTGATCGCTGATCGCGCTCTGGATCGTCGCGACGCTGCGTAATCTGGTTATCCAGCACCACGGCAAGGCGCGTTCCGATGTTGGCCCCGGTAAATTTCTCAAACCGTCGCGCGCCATCCTGAGACAGCGAAAAGCTGCATTCCCAGCGGCCGGGCGAATCGGAATCCGGGCCAGGCGTCGCGTTGCGCATGTCCTGTCCCGTGATGACCGGCGTTCGCGAGACCAGGTACCAGCCCCCGACCGCCGCCCCGCGCCGGACCAGTCCAGCAGATCGGTACCAAACGGCAGAATGCCGCCCTTCGCGGCAAGCGCCTGCGTCTTTCGTCTGCCACGGACCTCGTCCTTCACTGCCACGATCTTGAGCTGCGCGGTGGTGCCGATCAGATCCTTTACCCGCGCCGGATCGTCGACGCCCGGCAGTTCCACCAGAATTTCCGATTGCTTGTCCGAGGCCCCATAATCCTGCACGGTCGGCTCAGTCAGCCCGAGCGCATTGACGCGGCGCTCGATCGTATCTCTTTCCTGTGCAACCGTATTGCGCTTGAGATCGACCAGAGCGCTCGGCTTCATGTTCATCCGGTAGTCGTTCGCGTTCACTGGCGCCAGAATCCAATCGGGATACTTGTCGGCCACCAGGTTGCGGAAGGCCTGGGTCTTTGTCTGGTCGACGCCGTGGATATTGATTTGAATGGAGTCGGTCTGATCGAGACTCGTGGGATCGTTCCGATCGAAGCCGGCAACGGGAATGCTGGCGGTTTTCGTCGCATCCCGCATCGATTCGATGGTCTTGGTCGGCCTGGGTCTTCGCCGCGTCCTGCACCTGTACCTGCAGAACCAGATGGCTGCCGCCTTTCAGATCGAGGCCCAGATGGATGTTTTCCCCAAGGTTCGATTTCAGTTGCGCGAGGCTCGTCGGCACTCCCACGCCGCCAAGAAACTTCGGGTAGCCGATTATGCCGAACAGGCAAGCGAGCACGACTACCACAATCACTACAGCTTTTGCCGTCAAATTCCGTTGCATGAAAGATGTTTGCCTTATGCGAGGTTTCTACTACTTTGAGCCTTCAGGAGGGACCAGCGTGCTGACGGAGGAACGAGCGAACTGCAGCTTCAGGTTGTCCGGTTTGACTCTTAACACTATTGTGTCATTATCTACGGCGGTGACGGTACCGACGATACCCCCGGAGGTCACCACGCTGTCTCCGCTTTTCAAGGAATTCAGCATCTCCTTCTGCCGTTTTTTCTGCCGCTGCATGGGCATGAAAAGGAGAAAATAAAAGACAACGCCGATAAGGATATAAGGGGCGAAGAGCGCGATGGAACTCGTCGGGCTCTGCTGTTGTTGCTGCAGAAAAAAAGAAAAGAACACGTCAGATTATTCTATACCGCTGTCCGGCGCTGCGGATTCGGGGCTGGATGCTCACCTTGATGAGACCCAAGCCTGTTCCTCACCTCGGTGAGATACGGCAGAAACTGCCCCAAAATGATAGCCTGCCTGATCTCCGTCATGATGTCAAGGTAACGCCGCAGATTGTGCCGGGTCGCGAGCGAGGCGAAAAGGATCTCTCCCGCCTGAAATAAGTGACGCAGGTAGGCCCGCGAATAGTTTCGACAGGTGTAACAGCCGCAGGCGGGATCGAGCGGCCGCGGGGTCGTCGCGATAGCGGGCGTGTTTGATGACCACCCGGCCTTCCGAGGTAAAAAGCCAGCCGTTGCGCGCATTTCGCGACGGCAGAACGCAATCCATCATGTCGACGCCGCGCGCGACGTATTCCGGCAAGCTCATCGCGGCATCCCGACGCCCATCGCGTAACGCGGCCGGTCGCGCGGCAGCAGCGGTTCGCTCGCTTCCACCATTTCCATGCTGAGCGGCCGCGGCTCCCCGACCGAGAGGCCGCCGATCGCGTAACCGTCCGCGTCCAGTTCGATCAGGCGTTCGGCGCACTCGCGGCGGAGATCGGCGAACATGGAACCCTGGATGATCGGAAAGAGCGCGTGCCGCGTGGGAGAGTCGGCGATGCGGCCGCGGTAATGGGTGAAGGCCTCGCCCGCCCAGCGGATTGTGCGGTTCATCGACGCCCGCGCGGATTCGTGGCTCACGGGATAAGGCGGGCACTCGTCGAGCACCATCATGATGTCGCTGCCGAAGGCGAGCTGGACATCGACGGTCGACGCAGGTGTGAACTTGTGCGTATCGCCGTTGAGGTGCGACTGGAATGTGACTCCGTGCTCGGTAATCTTCCGCAGTCCCGAGAGGCTGAACACCTGGTAGCCGCCGGAATCGGTCAACAGAGCGCCGGGCCACGACATGAAGCGGTGCAGTCCGCCGAGCTGGCGAATCAATTCATGGCCGGGGCGCAGAAAAAGATGATAGGTGTTGCCCAGGATGATGCGGGCGCGCAGTTCGTCCCACAGGTCGCGCTGATTCAGGCCTTTTACCGTCGCCTGCGTCCCGACCGGCATGAAGACAGGAGTCGGGATGTCGCCGTGCTCAGTATGGAGAATCCCGGCGCGCGCGCGCGTAATCGGGCATTCGGCGATAAGTTCGAAGGTGACCTGACGGGGCAATCCCGATTGTATTGCGCTACGCTCGACCTATGGCGGCTGGAACTCTCATTTCGCTGGAAGAATATCTTTCGACCGTCTACGAGCCGGATTGCGAATACCTTGACGGGGAGCTGGTCGAACGAAACCTGGGGGAATCGGATCATTCAGCGTTGCAGGGAATGATTTTCGGCTTACTGTTCGTACAGCGCCGGGCATCCGGTATTCACGTGTTTCCGGAGCTTCGCGTCCAGCTCACTGCTAGCAGATTTCGCATCCCCGATATTTGTGTCACAACGGAAAGAGTCCGGGGCAGAATACTCCGCGAACCGCCATTCCTGTGTATCGAGATCCTTTCGCCGGAGGACCGCGCGGGCAGAATACAAAGGAAGATCGACGATTATCTCGCCTTCGGCGTCAGGTATGTCTGGCTCATCGATCCGAGCCAGAAACGGGCATGGTCTTACACGATCGAAGGTAAGCGCGGATCCGCCGAAACCCTGACCACCTCCGATCCGGATCTGACTCTCTCTTTGTGCGAAATCTTCGAAGCTCTGAGCGAAGACCTCCAATGAGCAACCTTGCCGCGGGCACATGCTACAACTGACTCTTGGATTGCGTGCTCACGCTGGACGTCGGCAGTTCTTCCGTCCGCACGCTGCTGTTCGGGCTTGATGGCCGGCAGATCGACGGCGTCGGATCGCAGATTTCCTACCAGGCCAAAACCACACCGGATGGCGGCTGGGAGATCGACGCGGGCCAACTGACCGGCATCGCGGCGCGCGCGATCGGTGATACGTGCGGTCAAATTCGGGCGAAGAACCTTACGGCCGCGGCCGTCGCGGTCGACACCTTCTGGCACACCATTCTCGGCGTCGACGCGGATGGCAATCCGTCAACCGCCCTGCTTCATCCTTTCGATACGCGCAGCGCGAACGCCTCGAAACGTCTTGCTCAACGCGTAGACAACACGGCGCAACACAAGCGTACGGGTTGCGTAATCCATCCGAGCTATCCGCCCGCGAAACTACTCTGGCTTTCCGAAACGCAGCCCGATGCCTTTCGCCGGACAAAACGCTGGATGAGCGCCGGAGAGTTCCTGTTCCTGAAATTTCTGGGTAAAGCGGCGGCGTCTACTTCCATGGTTTCGGCCGCCGGTCTATGGAACCAGAACGCCAACGCTTACGATTCGGAGATGCTCGGCGCATTGCCGGTCTCGCTTGAGCAGTTCGCTGACGCTAACGGCCTCGACACTCCGGTCAAAAGCTCTTGCCCCTGGCCGGAATTGAAAAACATTCCGTGGTTCCCCGCGCTGGGCGACGGCGCCTGCGACAACGTGGGCAGCGGATGCACGACGCGGGACAGATTTGCGCTGATGGTCGGCACCAGCGGCGCCCTTCGCGCAGCGGTCGAAACCGACGAAATGGAGATCCCCGATGGGCTCTTTTGCTACCGTATCGATCGCACGCGTTTCGTGCTCGGCGGCGCGCTCTCAAGCGGCGGCGGTGTATTCGCCTGGATGAAACGCAACCTGCGGCTGCCGGACGATAACAACGAAATCGAGAAGGAGCTTTCCGCGCTGCAACCGGGGCTGCACGGCCTCACGATTCTGCCCTTCTTCGCGGGCGAGCGGTCAACCGGATGGCGGGACGACGCGCAGGCCGCGATCACGGGTCTCACCGAAAATACTTCGCCGATCGAAATCCTGCATGCCGCGCTCGCCTCAGTCGCCCTGCGTTTTCGCAATGTCTACGAGATCATGCAATTCGCGCTGGGCAATCCGCGGGATGTGGTCGCCTCGGGCAGCGCCCTGCTGCATTCACCGGTCTCGATGCAGATGATCGCCGATACTCTTTCGCACTCTCTGATCCGATGCGTCGAGCCGGAAGCCACTTCGCGAGGCGCGGCTCTGCTGGCGCTCGAGCGCATTGGCGCGATCCCGGATATCCATTCGGCAGGCGCGAAGTACGATGGCGCGGTTGAGCCGAAGAGCGAGAATCGCGATCTCTACACCGAAGCGTTCGAGCGCCAGCGCAAGCTTTACGCGACTTTATTCGCCCCATCAAATAAGGAGGACCAGTGAATCTGGACCCGGAAATTCGCGCGCGAGCTGAAAAAATCAGGGTGTTGCTGATGGATGTCGACGGCGTGATGACCAACGGCAACCTCTATCACTTTCCCGATAAAGACGGGACCATGATCGAGACCAAAGGCTTCGACTCCCAGGATGGAATCGCGCTGACGTGGATGCAATGGAATGGTTTCCGCACCGGGGTGATCAGCGGGCGGGAGTCGCTCGGTACTGTCGAACGCGCCCGGCAGCTCAAGATGAACTACGTCTATCAGGGCCATATTGAAAAAATCCCGATCCTCGAAGAAATCATGGCGGACGGGAAATTCGAGAAGGAACAGATCGCTTATATCGGAGACGACCTCACCGATATCGTCGTGATGCACCGCGTGGGTCTTGCGGTAGCGGTAGCCAACGCACGCCCGGAAGTAAAGCGGGAAGCCCATCATGTGACCGACGCCAGCGGAGGACACGGAGCGGTCCGGGAAGTCATCGAATTGATTCTCAAAGCGCAGAACCTCTGGGACGGAATCCTCAAGAAATACGAAGTCCAACAGACTTAGAACCACCCACTATCGCGGCGATTCAGCCGCCGCATCGCTAAACTCGTTCCATGCAGAAGCCGACATTTGATCCCGGCCTGACTACAAAGTACGACGGGCCGCTACTAAGGATCATCAATCCCGACGGATCTTTCAATATCGAGCGCCGGGGAACGAACTGGCGCGATATCCACATCTATCTGCAGCTGGTCAGCATTCCGCTCACACATTTTTTCGGAGTCGTTCTACTGGCTTACGCGCTCGTCAATACATTGTTTGCGAGCATCTACTTCATGCTGGGCCCCGGCGCCCTCGTCGGAAACGACGCCGCGGCCCGGGCGACGGAGCGGTTTCTTCGATGCGTCTTTTTCAGCTCGCAAACACTGACGACGGTTGGTTTTGGCGCAATCGCTCCAGCCAGTTCGGCGGCCAATCTGGTTGCGGCGTTAGAGGCTCTCGTCGGCCTGCTTGGTTTTGCCGTGGCCACCGGCCTGCTTTTCGGACGGGTGTCCAAGCCTTCGGCTCGCATCGGATTCAGCGAGCGAGCCCTCATTGCGCCCTATCAGGAGGGAACGAGCTTTCAGTTCCGTATCGTGAATCGCCGGGCAAATACCCTCATCGAGCCGCAGGTCACCCTCATGCTGATGACCGTCGATCGCTCCGACGGAGGTTACCGCCGGGATTTCACGATCCTCAAGCTCGAGCGGGACAAAGTTATGCTGTTCGCTCTCACCTGGACGGTGGTGCATCCGATCGACGCCGAGAGCCCGCTCTTTGGCAAAACGGCCGCGGATCTCGAAGCTGTCCAGGCCGAGTTCGTGGTTCTCGTGAAGGCATGGGACGAGACATTCAGCCAGACCGTTCATCAGCGGTTCTCTTATCGCTATAGCGAATTGATCTGGGGAGGACGCTTCACGCCTGCTTTCAAGGTCGATGAAGGTGGCACTCTGGAACTGCAGATCGATCAGGTCGGCGCCTACGTCAAAGAGACTGCTCCAGGACTGCCGTCAGCTCCGACGCCGTAAGGGCAATCGGGTTTGCCTTCATGCTGTTTGCGCGGGCCGCCTTTGCGACAAGTTCGGGCACATGGCGATCGCGGATTCCCCACGCAGCAATCCTCGGCACGGACAAGCGATGAACCAGCGCCTCCACCCATTGAGCGCCATCTTCCGGACTCGCCTTCCGGTCTCCGGTCACAAGACTCGCAATCTCGCCATAGCGATCCAGCGAGCCGCCGGCGGCCACTCGTTCCCGAAGCGCACAGATATTCGCCCGCATTCCCGCCGGCAGCAACGCCGCGCAAATCGCGCCATGCGGCGCATCGAACATTCCGCCTATCGGCGCCGCGAAACCATGGACGACCCCGAGCCCGGCATTCGCCAGCGCCAAGCCGCCAAGCAGACTGGCATAGGCCATCCCGGTCCGTGCTTCGCCGTCGCCGCCATCCGTATAGGCACGCGGCAGACTCGTCGCCACTCGCCGGATTCCATCCAGGCAGAAACTATCCGTCATCGGGTTGGCGCGCGCCGATACGTAAGGTTCAATCAACTGGGTCAGCGCGTCCAAGCCTGTGCTGGCCGTTATAGCAGGTGGAAGTCCCGCTGTGAGATCCGGGTCCACGATGGCCACGCGCGCCAGCATCAACGGGCTCCGCAAGCTGACCTTAACGCCCTGTTCCGGCGAACCCAGCACCGCATTGCGGGTCACCTCCGATCCGGTGCCGGCCGTGGTCGGAATTGCGATGAACGGATACGGCGGAACCTCGAGCGGCTGGCCTTTGCCGATCACCTCCAGATAATCGAGCAGATCTCCAGGGTTCGCGGCGGCCGCGGCGATGGCCTTTCCCGCGTCGATGGCGCTGCCGCCGCCAATGGCAATTACCATGTCGCATTCCGCCTCGCGAAAAACCTCGACTCCGGTGCGGACGACCGCAATCGTGGGCTCGCCCGCGACCTGAAACGGTGTGCCCGCGACGCCGTCAACCGGCCGCTTGCCAGTCACAACCAGAGGCCGCCGGCCGTAAGCCTCGGCGATCCCCGCCAATTGCGAAAAACTTCCGGAGCCGAAGATAATCCGTCCGGCGGTCGCAAATTCGAAACCGGTCACGCAATGGTTTCCGGAAACACATTCGTGTATTTGGTGGGGATGCGATCCTCCGCCATCATCGGCGTGACTTTATCGCGCCAGATGAGGTAATGCGCCGTCTCCCGATGGCGCGCCTGCCCATCCGGAGTCCGGTAAATCTCGATCAGCAGAAAGCGAGTGGGATCGTCCTGCTGCTGGAAAAAATCGAATCGTGCGATTGCGGGCTCCTGAATGCTGTGCTTCGCATTCTCGACTGTGGCCTCCCGAAACGCATCCACAAATTCCGGTTTGACGTGTACATTAACGTGAACAATCAGCATATTTTCTCTCTACAATCATCACTCAGTCGGGCCAGCCATATGACGATGCGAAGCTCTTAAGTTGGACGCCTACGCCGCGTTTCGCTCCCGTGATTACCGCCTGCTCCTCGGGGGCTTGTTCCTCTCCAATTTCGGCATGCAGATGCTTTCGCTCGCCGTGAGCTGGGATCTGTATATCGAAACCCGGTCCGCGCTCGTACTGGGCAATGTCGGGTTTGTGCAGGTCGCGCCTTTTCTGATATTTGCCCTCTTCGCGGGACACGTGGCCGACCGCTATGACCGCCGCCGCACGATGGTCCTGACGCAGTTGCTCGCGCTGATCGGTGTAGTGCCCCTGTTGCTGGGCTTCCGGCAGGTGCCCGTGATCTACACATGTCTCTTCCTCATGGCCATCGGAAGAGCTTTTCAATGGCCGGCGCGACAAGCGCTCCTTCCGCATGTCGTATCCGCCGAGGCCCTTGGAAATGCCATCACCTGGAACAGCAGCGTGCAGGAGATTTCCAGCGTCTCCGGCCCCGCCATAGCAGGCATCCTTCTTGCGACGGCCGGCAGCCGCGTCGTTTATCTGGTCCAGGCCGTCTGCGCGCTGCTGACCTTTGCCTGCTTTTTTGCGATCCGCTACCGCAGCTCCCCTGTCGCCGACGCTCCCGGCGTGACGCGGGAATCGCTCCTCGAAGGCATGCATTTCGTCTGGAAGAACAAACTGATCCTCTCGGCGATCTCGCTCGATCTCTTCGCCGTGCTTTTCGGCGGAGCGACCGCGCTCCTGCCGATTTACGCTGCGGACATCCTGCACGCCGGCGCTCGCGGCCTGGGCTGGTTGCGCACAGCTCCGTCTGTGGGCTCCGTCACGATGGCGCTCGTCCTGGCTCACTCGCCCCGCATTCACGCAGCCGGTAAAGCTCTGCTGTGGACGGTAGCGGGATTCGGCGCAGCCACCATTGCCTTCGGCCTCTCAAAGTCGCTCTGGCTCTCGCTCGCAATGCTGGTGCTGGTGGGCGCTTTCGACAACGTAAGCGTTGTTTTGCGCCAGTCGCTCCTGCAGACCAAAACGCCGGATTACGTGCGCGGTCGCGTGCTGGCCTTCAGCAGCATCTTCATCAGTTCTTCGAATCAGTTCGGCGCGGTGGAATCGGGATGGACCGCCGCCTGGTTCGGCGCGGTAACCAGCGTGGCGGGCGGAGGCCTCGCGACCATCGCCGTCGTCGCTATCTGCGCCGCCGTCTCCGCGCCGCTACGCAAATGGAAGCAGTGACGGGGGCGGTTTTCGCAGAGCGAGATATTTTCGCAGCAT
Source organism: Terriglobia bacterium (assembly GCA_963845785.1). GTDB lineage: Bacteria > Acidobacteriota > Terriglobia > Bryobacterales > Bryobacteraceae > BOG-234. The sequence continues at coordinate 1,118,616 of CAWJTK010000001.1, forward strand.
CTCGTACAACACAACGGCGCCGGCCGACGCCACGTTAAGCGAATGCTTCCTGCCGAGCATGGGAATGCGCACGTGGGTATCGGCGAGCGCCGCCAGGTCGGGAGTGAGTCCATCCGTCTCATGGCCGAACAGCACGCAAACGGGAAAGCGCGGCTGCCACTCGAACAGATCCACTGCATGAGCGCTGGTTTCGATCGCCGCGATCTCGTAATCCGCCCCGCGCAGTTCCCGGATGGTCCCCACTGCATCCTGGGTTCGCCGCCAAGCCACGGTTTCTTCCGCTCCCAAAGCGGTCTTGGTAATCATTCGCTGCGGCGGATAGCCGGTTATGCCGGCGAGATAAAGTTTGTCGAGCGCCACCGCGTCGGCCGTGCGAAAAAATGCGCCGACATTGTACAAACTACGAACATTTTCGAGCAGCACACAGACCGGCAGCGGCCGGACATCTTCATACGGAACTGCCGCCGAGGTCGCACGCCAGGGAAGACGCGTGTCCGTCAATCTGAAACCCCCGTGCCCATTCGTGACATCATCTAAAGGGACAGCCTATGCTATCGATCGTCGTTCCGTTGCACAACGAGGAACATTCCATCCTCCGCCTTTACGACCGCCTGACGGTCGTTCTGATCGGTCTCGGCGGCCCGTATGAGATTCTCTTCATCGACGACGCATCGACGGACCATACCGCCGAACTTCTGTCGCATCTGGTGCAAACGGACCCGCACCTGAAGGTAATTCGGCTACGCCGCAACTTTGGACAGACAGCCGCACTATCCGCCGGCTTTCACGAAGCGCGCGGCGAAGTGGTCGTCGCCATGGACGGCGACCTTCAACATGCGCCCGAAGATATTCCCGCTCTTGTCGAGAAGATTGATGAAGGATACGATATCGCCAGCGGATGGCGAAAGGAGCGCATCGACAACGCCCTTACGCGCCGGATTCCCTCGCGCATCGCGAACTGGCTGATGGCAAAGGCCTCCGGAGTCGATCTCAGGGATTTCGGCACGACCTTCAAAGCATACCGGGCGGAGGTGCTGAAAGAAGTTCATCTTTACGGCGAATTACACCGCTTTATCCCCGCTCTTGCAAGCTTCTATGGAGCGAAGGTAGCCGAAGTTCCGATTCAGAATCCTCCACGCGTCTCCGGGGCATCCCACTATGGCTTAAGCAGGACGTTCCGCGTTCTCTTCGACATCCTGACGATCCGGTTCCTTCTGAAATATTTCACTCGCCCGATGCATTTCTTTGGCGCCATCGGCCTGCTCGGAACGCTTTCCGGCTCGGCGATGCTCGCCTATTGTCTGGTGGTAAAACTCTTCTGGCAGCTCGACATCATTAAAGAACACGGCCCGATGATGATCGCCGGAGGGTTGCTCCTGCTGGCGGGCCTGATGATGTTCTCGACCGGTCTGATCGGTGAGCTGGTAATGCGCATCTATTTCGAGACCCAGAATCGCCGCATTTACGCGGTCAGGGAGATTTTGACGCAGCAGCGCCGCGAAAAGGTCGACGAGCGCAATTAAACCGCCGCTTGTTCGCTGAACTCGCTCGCGCGCTGCCACCGGTCTTCGAAGAGGTGCTTCATAGCCTCTCCCAATCCCGCGTGGTCGAAAACAAGAGAAGTCCAGGTCGGCTTGCTGATCACAGGATCCAGTAAAGCGATCAACCCGTTCCTGCCGTCGAAGCACGCAAGTTTCAACGGCAGCGAGGATGCCTGCCGGATCTCAACTCCCGCCGTGGCGTATTCGGTCAGCCTCTGCCGCTGATGCGGATCGAGCGTGCCGCTCTCAATCAGCAAACGGCATGAAACACCATTCACCCGCGCCTGTTTCACCAGCATCTCATCGAGCGGATCCACCGCATAAGGCGGCCGCGAAAACTCCAGATATTCCGCCTTCACTTCCCCCAGCATTCGCCTGTATTCGGCTGCGGTTTGCGTCGGTTCGGCCACGATTCGCAGAAAGTCCAGTGTTCCGCGCCCGCCCTTTCCCTCCGAATATAACCCGCCCAGATCTTCCATCAGGTTGCTCGCCGATCGCGCCTGATTGGTAAGGTCGTGCTCCATAATCTGCCGCTTTCGCGCGAGATAAGAGGGAATTGCAAGATTCGGCTCAACGGCCGAAAAAAGCTTGGTTCGGTCCTGGATTACCCGCGCAAATCCCTTTTCGACAAGGCTGTCCAGAACCTCATAAATCTTCTGCCTGGGAACGTGTGCGCGGGGCGCGATCTCAAGCGCCTTGAATCGCGAATGCCCGAGCATCACCAGATACGACCGTGCCTCATATGCATTGAGCCCGAGTTGCTGGAGCCCCTTCCAAAAGCGCTGATACTCGACTTCAGCCAGATCCTGTTTCATGCTCTGTACCTGTTAACGTCTCTACCTATTAACGCAAACTGGTGTAATCGGTTCTTCCGACTTCGGCGAATCCAACTCTATCCCGAAAATGAGGGAAATGAGTCGCGGAATGCGATGATTCGGTAAAGATTCGCAATCCTTGTCACATCGCCTATTGACTTCAAAAGTACTAGATCCCTAGAATTGTGTGTAAGAACACCTGAAATGAACGCAAATAGCTCCGTCGGGAAACCATGATGGGACGTACCGAAGAACTGCAGAAGAATGGCGCGGCGGAGGCTATCCGCGTTGTTCTCGTCGAGGATCCCAGCCTTTTTCGCGATGGCATTGCCAATCTGCTCAATGCGGAGGCCGACATCCGCATAACCGGGTGCGCTGAAACCGTCGGCGCCGCGGTCGAAGCGATTCGTCGCCTGCGTCCCGACATTTGTCTGCTGGGCTGGCCGGCAAGTGCGCCCGGCAGCCAGAAAGTTTTTGCGGCAATTCAGGAATCAAAAGCGCCTACCCGCGTCATTCTTCTGGTCAATGAAGACGTGAAGGAAGACTTCCTCGAAGCCGTCCGGCAAGGATGCTGCGGCATCGTATACAAACAGACTTCCGGCAGCCTGCTCATCAAGAGCATTCGCAAGGTGCACGCCGGCGAATTCTGGCTTGACCGCGTGTCAACCGCGGACCTCATCAGGCGTCTCGCGAAGAAGGGCGGAAACAATTCCACCGTCGGCGCCAGACTTGGCCTGCGGGAGCAGAGCGCGGTCCTGAGCCTGCGGGAGCGGGAGATCGTCGTGCTGGTCGCCCAGGGATACAAGAACAAGGAAATGGCTGAGCGGATGTTTATCAGCGAACAAACCGTGAAAAACCACCTGCACAACATTTTCGCGAAATTAGGCGTTTCGGATCGTCTCGAACTGGCTCTTTACGCAATTCACAACAATCTTCACGAAGTTTCCGGCAAATAAGGCTCATTATTCCCGCCCGGCAATTCCCAGCGCACGCATTTTGCGATAGAGATTGCTTCGTTCGAGGCCGAGGAGTTCCGCCGCCCGGCTCACATTTCCGTTCGCCTCCTCGAGTTTTTTCTGGATATATTCGCGTTCCGCCGCCTCCCTGACTTCCTGCAAACTCCCATACCGCTCCGCGGGCCGGTCGGCGGCGCTCTTCCGCGCAAGCTGCAACGGAATATGCCGCGCGTCGATCCTGCTCTGCGGATTGAGAATCACGATCCGTTCGATCAGGTTGCGCAACTCTCTCACATTTCCCGGCCAATGATGAGCCTCGAGCGCCTCCAGCGCCTGCGGGGTCAGCTCTTTGGGCTTTCGCCCGTACGCGCGCGCAAACTCTTCCAGAAAGTAGGCCGCAAGCGCCGGAATGTCCTCTTTGCGCTCCCGCAACGGGGGAACGTGGAAAGGAATCACATTCAGCCGGTAAAAGAGATCCTCTCGAAAGTTACCGCGGTCGATCTCCACCTCGAGATCTTTGTTCGTCGCGGCGACGACTCTCACATCCACCTGGATCGATTCCTGCGCTCCCACGGGTTCGAAGCGCTGGTCTTCGAGCACCCGCAAAACCTTCGATTGCGTACGCAGACTCATATCCCCCACTTCATCGAGGAAGATCGTTCCCCCATCGGCCTTCTGAAACTTGCCCGTCTTTCGTTCGTGAGCCAGCGTGAAGCTGCCCTTCATATGGCCAAACAGTTCGCTCTCGATCAGCCCTTCGGAAATGGCCGCGCAGTTCACTTCGACGAAAGGCTTCGAAGCCCGCGGGACTCAGCGCATGCAAAGCGTGCGCCACCAGCTCCTTGCCCGTGCCGCTTTCGCCATATATCAGTACGCGTCCGTTAGTCGCGGCCATCAGCCCCAGCTGCTGGCGGAGCGCCTTCATGGGCACGCTGTCGCCCACGATGTCGGGCACGCCATCCGCGGATTCGCGAAGCTGCTCGTTCTCCAGGCGCAGGCGCCGATTCTCGATGCGCATGGCGCGCGACGAGGAGAACGCGATCGATCGAAAGCGGCTTCTCGAGGAAATCGTAAGCGCCCAGCTTGGTCGCCTTGACGGCCGTTTCGATCGTCCCGTGTCCGGAAATCATCACCACTACCGGACGGTCCGATTGCGGGATGCGCTGAATCCGGCTCAGGGTCTCAAGCCCGTCGATGCCGGGCAGCCAGATGTCGAGAATCACCAGCTCGAAGATCGAACTGGCCAGCCTGTCCAGACAGGTCTCGCCGCTTTCGACCGTTTCGACCTGAAAGCTTTCGTCCTCGAGCACACCGCGCAACGACTGTCGAATGCCGGGTTCGTCGTCGACGATCAGAATTCGGGGGGATCTCATGCGCGAGGGGCGTTGCCCCGATGAATTGCAGCCGTCACTTAACAATTCTTGCAGCCGAGAGTTTACCGAGCCGCTCGCGTCGGCAAGCGTCGCCGTGCGCCGGAGCCACAGCGTTCAGGCAAGCGTCGCGGTGCCGATGGGCGCAGGTTCTTTCTCCGGCGGCCTGCTCACCGTTTGTTTGTCCACCTGAGCCGCCGGAACTTCGACCGTAAACCATGCGCCACAAGGTTTATTGTCCTCGACGCGAATGCTGGCATTGTGCTCCGTCAGAATATGGCTGACAATCGCAAGGCCGAGGCCCGTTCCACGTCCCTTGGTGGAAAAGTACGGAAGAAACAGCTTCTCTTTTTGTTCCGGCGTAATTCCGCAGCCGGTGTCCGCGAAAATGATCTCGACAGTATCGGCGGGCCCGGGCCGGGTCTGGATATTCAGCATTTTCACGGGCGAGTCCTGCATCGCTTCAGCCGCGTTATCGATCAGGTTGACGACCACGCGCTTGAACTGTTCCGGATCGATCGAGACCGGCGGACAGTTCAGCCGCCAGATCCACATGGACTTCAATGCCGTCAAGGCGCCCCTCAAAAATGCCTATGCCGTTGGCCACCACGTCGTTTAATTCACACGTAACCGGCTGAGCCGCTGGAAGCCGGGAAAACTGCGAAAACTCGTCGACAAGCCGCTTGACGGAAGCCGTTTCATCGAGGATGATCGCCGCGCACTCCCGCACCACCTTGTCGACGGCCACGGGCAAACCGCCGCCCTCTCCATTCGCTCGAAGGCGGCCGATCTGGCGGACAATGCGCTCGGCTGAAAGCGTGATCGGCGTCAGCGGATTCCTGATCTCATGCGCGACGCGCCGCGCGACCTCGCTCCACGCCGCAATCTTCTGCGCCTGCAGCAGATCGCTCGTATCCTCAATGACGATGACAAAACCCGAGCCTCTGCGCCCTTCAATAGCCGACACAGTGACCGCGAGGTGCAGCGGTCTTTTGCGCCGTCTTCATCTCCAGTTGCTGATTCGCGTGGCCCACACGCCGCGCGCGGTTCATGAGGTATCGAATCTCGGCGGCATCCTCGCGCCCGAAAAGATCTTCCAGCCGACCAGCGTGGCGCGGATCCGAGTCCGGGAAAATCTCCGCCAGCGCCTTGTTTACAAGCTGAATGCCGCCGTTGGAGTCGACCGAGATCACGCCGGTCGGAATACTTTCCAGAATCGCCTCCGTGAAGCGGCGCCGCGCCTCGATCTCACTGCGGTTCGCCTCAAGATCCCCCGTCATTCTGTTGAACCCGCTCACCAGTAGCGCCAGCTCGTCGACCGCGTTCACCTTGACCCGGTATCCGAGATTGCCCTTGCTGATCTCCTCGATAGCGCTTAAAAGCGCGGAAATAGGCCCGCTGATCTGCCTCGCGAGAAAGTGCGCCAGCCAGCCGGCCACCACAAAGACGAAGAGCGCAATCAGCGCCAGAAGCCACAGATAGTTGTGCCAGATCGCTCGCCTTTGCGAACTCAGCTGGTAGAACTCACGATGATAGTCTTCGATTGCCTGCTGCTGCTGCGCAACGTCCACCGGAACGGCCATGGCAACCCGCACCTTTGATCGTTCTACAGGAGCGTCCGCAGTGATAGTCGGGGCGCCCTGAGGCCCGGGAAACGCGCCAAAGCTTGCGACCGGCTTCTCGCTCTCGGCGGGAATAATGCTCGCGGCCAAAATTCCTCGCCTCAAACAGTACCGGGCAAGCCACTCGGTACTGGAGGAAAGCCCGGCAAGCGTCAGTTTCGTATCCGGGTTGAGCGCCAGCAGTTCCGCTTCGGCCTCGGCTCTGTCTCGGGTTTGCCTCTCGAGCGCCCTCGCGATTTTGTCGAAATCGATCAGTTCATGCTGCGCGGGCCGGTTGAACCACTTCGAGATCGTATTGCTTAAAACGTCGACGCTGAAAACCACCATGAAGAAAACCGGCATCAGGCTCAACAGCAGAGCGCCGACCACCAGCTTCGTCCGGATCCGCGAGCCCGGACGGTCGCTTCGACGTTCGATCCAGAGCTTCCAGATGAGACGCACCAGATAGAACCCGAGCGTCACCATCAGCAGAAAAATCAGGATGGAAATGCCGTAGAAAACGAACGTTTCCTCCGGATCGTCGGGCCCGAAAGAGCCAAAGCTTGCCGGGAACCGGAATGAGCCCTGCCACACGATCAGCGTTACGGAAAAGAGAAATACGACCGCGCCGAGACCGTAAAGAATGCGCTTGGGCATGGGAAGAAACTGGTTTCAGTATAGCCGCGGAAATACTGAGCCGCGCGCCTTGTGGGGCGGACGCGTTCGCCGGCTTCCTCGCCGTCGCCTTAAAAACGATACTTCAACCACAACTGCAATGAACGGCCGCCCTCATAAGTAATATCTTTATTCAGGAAGGTCGTCCCGTTCAGGTTTCCGCTGATACCCGGCACCGTGGAACCGTCCTGCGTGGTGCCGCCGCCCGCATTTGGATGGTTAAAAGTGTTGTAGGCTTCGGCCCGAAACTCGAGCTGCTGATTCTCCCAGTGGGGCAGCCTGATCACACGGGTCAGAGCCATTTCGTAGTCCTGGCGCCCCGGGTTGGTCAGCGTGTTCCTACCCAGGTTCCCGTCCGGACCAATTCCCTGAACATTGGTGACAATATACCGGAACTGGCTCGCGGTACCCGGCGCGCCGGACCACCAATCGGTCAGAGAGCCGTCGGGATTGATCTGTCCTACCCCACTGATACACGTTGTGCTGGCGAGGCAGGAGGCGCTGTAATTGATCGGCGCGTTGGGATTCGAGAGGTTCGGCCTGTCGTTTCTGGTGCTGGAATCCCCATTCTGGTTGTAGCCGTTTATGTAGACTGTTTCGGGGGCTCCCGTCTGGAAGCTGAAAATACCGGAAATCTGCCAGTCGCTCACTGCAACACTGAGGGCCTTCGCCACGTTGGAACCCTTGAAACGCGGGGTCGTATAGATCCATGTGATTACGGCGCGCTGGCGACGGTCAAACGCCGAAGGACCCTTTTCCAGGCTGGAATTAAACTCGTTCTGCGGAACAAAGGTGCCCCCCGAGGTTGTAAGAATGTCGGATCCGTTGTCGAGAGCCTTGGACCAGGTGTATGCGCCCCGCACCATGAGTCCGCGGCCCACAGAGCGCTCCACGCTCACAGCAAGACCGTTGTAAGTCGAATTGCCGAAATTGGTACGAGCGAGGATGGAACCGCGAGCCGGATTGACATTCACCCCCACGATCTTGGGGTTGGCGTCCTCGGTAAGGAACAAGCGCTCTCCCCGGGTACCCACATAAGCGATCCGGAACAGAAAATTAGACGGGAGCGAACGTTCCACATTAAAATTCCACTGATAGATAAGCGGATTGACCAGGTTGGAGTAGGCCGTATATTGCAGCAGGAGAGGATTCAGACTCGCTGGGACCGCTGCCGCGAGTTGTACTGCTCCAGGCGCTCCGCGGCCGGCGTTTGAGGCGACAAATGTTCCGCCGAGAGCGGCCGGCGGCCCGGCCGCAATGTTATCGCCGATGTTCGAAAACAAGATATCGTAGAAAGTGCCGAACCCGGCCCGAAAGACTGTTTTATTCTCTCCGAACAGACTGTTCCACCCGTGAGGCGTAAAGGCGAGACCTGCCCGCGGGCCGAAATTGTTCTTATCCGGCTGCTGCGGAACGCGTTGAGTTTCCGGCTGAAATGCTCCTGCAAGGCCCGGATAGATCGTGGGATAGGGCAGCGCATTCAGAGGTGCCCCCTGGTACTCATATCTCAGCCCCCAGGTCAGGGTCAGATTCGGGCGAAGCTTCCAGCTGTCCTGAAAGTAATAAGACTGCAAAGTTTGCGGAAAGCTGAAAAAGGGACTTCCGAACACCCTGCCGTACTGGCCTGTCGGGCCGGTATAGTTATCGATGAAGTTGGCGAGCGGCGTGCACGTTCTGAGCCCGATCGAAGAGCAGTCGCCGCCACCGGCAATACTCACCGCCCCGATTAAATTGAAGGGAAGGGTATCGTTGACGCTGATGTGGATCACATCAGCTCCCACCTTGAAACTGTGGTTTCCCGCAGCCCAGGAAAATGCATCCTGATACTGATATGTGTCGTGTGCCCGGCCCTGAGGAAAATTGGGGTTGAGACCTCCGAACGTTGTTCCCGTAAGACCTGGGATGGTGATGTTTGGAAAGGCTTCGAGTGGGCTCGAAGTGGTCGAGGGAAGAGGCGTGAACGAGAAATTGATCTGCTGGGCCGTAAAGCGGAATTCATTCACTTTAGTCGGACTCAGAAGATGGGTCCAGTAGACCCCAAGCGTTCGCGACGGTCCGCCCTGGGAGGTATCCTGCGTCGGCAGCGCCGCCGGGTTGGCGAACAGGTCCGGGTTGAGACTGCTGTGCGATCCGATATATCTGCCGGAAACGGTGTCCTTTTCAGTCAGGGTATAGTCGGCGCGCGTGATCCACTCATAAGAGCGCGATAACGTCGTAGGAACGCGGATCACCTGGCCGACCTGCACCAGGCAGGGGCTGCCGCATCCGGAGCGATTTCCAATATTGATGTTGCCCGTCGGTTCGGGCGCCGTCAGACCCCCAAGGGAGTTGATCAGGATTGCTGCGTTCTGGTTAGCCCCAATGGATTGCAAAGCGGAGACACCCGCCGCGGTCGGAATCGTGAACTGGGTCCCTTCGACCTGAGCATTCTTAATCTGCCACTGCGAACTTCCGAATACGAACAATTTGTTTTTGACGATCGGTCCCCCAACGTCAAACCCGAATTGATTCTGAACTAAGTGCGGGGTAGCCGTTATACCCTGATTTTTCAATTCCACCGGAATAGCGTTAATCGCATCGCCGCTATATCGTTCCCACAAGGCTCCCTGCCAGAGATTTGTGCCGTTCTTGTAGATTACGTTCGTCAGCGAAGACCCGCCGCGGCCAAACTCGGGCGCATAGGAGTTCGTCTGGATATTGACCTCCTTTATCGCTTCCAGGTTGGCCGGTTGTAACGCCTGGCCCGTAACTCCATAGTCGTTGTTATCAAATCCGTCGATCAGGAAATTGTTCCCGCGCGCCCGCAGGCCATCCACCGAGAAGCTCTCTCCGGTGGTCAGATTATCGCGGCTGGCCACCGTAACGATGCCGGGCTGTGTCAATACAAGATCAATCGGATTGCCGGTAACGATCGGCAACTGGCTGACCTCCTGCCTGGTGAAGGTGCTGCTGAGCTCGCCGCTATCGGTTTGAATCAGTGATCCGCCGCTTTCCACTGTGACTGTTTGCGAGACATCTCCCACGGTGAGTCGCGCGTTAACGGAGCTGACGACGGAAGCGGTTACCGCGACATTCCTGATTTCTTTGGTATTGAAACCCGTTTTCGAAATCGCAATCGTATAGGTACTCGGTGTGATCGCGTCAATACGATATTCGCCGTTTGCGCCGGTCTGAACAATCCGGTCATCGCTGCCGATCGTATTTTTAGCCTGGACCTGCGCACCCGTAACCGCGGCCCCCGCAGGGTCTGTCACCGTGCCGGCGATCGTTCCCAGGCTGGTTTGCGCAACGCCATACGCCGCAGTCAGAACCACCAGTACCATAACCGGCAAGAACCGTGGGCAGCTCATTCGAAGCACTCCCTGGCATCCGTCGAGAATTCGGCAAGGCCGACGGCGATTATCCTAGAGTATTACACCAACGAGACCGCGAAAGAAAATAGGAGACAACACTTTGGAGCGGGGAAACATATGTTTTATATCAGGATCTGACAATCACTCTGAGCCGCTCGCGCGAGCAAGCGGTTTTCAAACCTTTTGAGAAGCCTGAAAACGGCGCCGGAATTCTCGAACTGAGTTCGAAAACTCGAGCGCCGTCTTTCCTGAACTACCCTCTTAAAACTAAAATCGGTACTTCAACCACAATTGGAGGGAACGGCCGCCTTCATAGGTAATATCCTTGTTCATGAACGAAGCGGTGTCCAGGATGTTACCGCTGATGCCAGGAACGGTGGAACCATCCTGCGTAGTCCCGCCGCCGGCATTTGGGTGGTTAAAGACATTGAAGGCCTCGGCGCGAAACTCAAGCTGTTGCGATTCCAGATGAGGAATCCTGATGATGCGCTGCAACGCCAACTCATAGTCCTGGCGCCCCGGATTATAGAACGTGTTCCGTCCGAGATTTCCGTTGGGTCCGGAGCCCACTACATTCGTCACAATATAACGGAATTGATTGGGTGTACCGGCCGCCCCGGTGTTCCAGTCGACAAGAGACCCGTCAGGATTAATCTGCCCGACGCCGGTGATACAACTCGGGTTCGCCAGACACGCCGGGCTGTAATTGATTGGCGCCTTGGGATTCGAAAGGTTAGGACGGTCGTTGGCCGCGCTAAGGTCGCCGTTCTGATCATATCCGCCGAGATACACGGTTTCCGGAGCCCCTGTCTGGAAGGAAAAAATTCCCGAAATCTGCCAATCGCGAACAGGCCAACTCATAACCTTAGCCGCCATAGATGAAGGTTTGAAAGTCGGCGTCTGATAAATCCATGTAAATACCGCGCGCTGGCGGCGGTCGAAAGCCGACGGTCCTTTCTCCAGGCTCGAATTGAAAAGATCCTGAGGACGCGTCGTGTCGCCCGACGTCGTAAATGGATCAGAGCCGTTGTCCAGGGATTTTGACCACGTATAGGAGCCGATCAGCGTGAAGCCTCGCCCGAGGCTGCGATTTACGAGGAGATCGAGACCGTTGTAGTTCGAATTTCCAAGGTTTGTACGAGCCAGGATCGAACCGCGCGCCGGATTAATGCGAACTCCATCGATACCAGGGTTCAACTCTTCGTTCAGATACAGGCGCTCGCCGCGTGTGCCGACATAAGAAGCAGTGACCAGAAACTTACCCGGCAGAGCGCGTTCGATACTGAAATTCCACTGATAGATCAGCGGGTTCACGATGTTGGACACTATGGTCGTCACGCTGCTCTTGGGATTTAGCGTTCCTGTCACCTGGCTCACCAGGCCCAGCGCGCCGGCGCTTCCGCGGCCGGTGGAGGGTGCAACCAGCACTCCGCCCAGGGTGTTCGGAACGCTCTCGGCGTTGTTGTCCCCGAGATTGGAAAAAAGAGCATCATAGAACGTGCCAAAGCCGCCGCGAATAACAGTCTTGTCGTCACCGAAGATGCTCCTCCCTTTTCGGGGCGTGTACGCAAACCCAAAGCGTGGACCAAAATTATTCTTGTCGGCTTGCTGCGTCACGCGCTGCGTGATCGGTTGAACGGGCGCCAGCGCGGCCGGAAGCACCGTGGGATAAGGCAGGGTATTCAAAGGCGTACCCTGAAACTCGTATCTGAGCCCGTAAGTCACTGTTAAATTGGGACGCACCTTCCACGTATCCTGGAAGTAATAGGCCTGCAGCGTCTGTGGAAAACTGAAAAACGGAGATCCGAACGATCTTCCGGTCTGGCCCGCCGGACCCGTATAGTTATCGATATAATTTGCAAGTCCGGTGCACGTCTGCAATCCGATCGCGGAGCAGTCGCCGCCGGATTGAAAGACCGCGGTGCCGATCGAATTGAACGGCAGCGTATCGGTTACTCCCAGATGAGTAAGATCCGCGCCCATTTTAAAGTTATGGTTCCTCACCACCCATGAGAAAGCATCCTGATACTGATAGGTGTTGTGGGCTCGGCCTTGAGGGAAAGTGGGATCAAGCCCGCCAAAGGTCGTTCCATCAAGGCCGGTGATCGTGATATTCGGATCGGCCTGCAGAGGGTTCGAGGAAGTGGATGGAAGAGGGGCGAAAGTAAAATTGATTTGCTGCGCCGTAAAGCGAAGCTCATTTACTTTCGTCGGACTTATGACATGGGTCCAGTAGATGCCCAGCGTCCTTGCGGGCCCTCCCTGAAAAGTATCCTGAGTCGGCAGCGCTCCGGAGTTTGCGAACAAGTCCGGGCTCAAACTATTGTGCGATCCAATGTACCGAGCCGAAATCGTGTCTTTTTCAGTTGCGGTATAGTCGCCTCGCGTAATCCACTCATAACTCCGTGAAATTGCCTTGGGGCTCCGAATCACCGGACCCGTCGGAATCACGCAGGGACTGCCGCATCCGGCGCGGTCACCGATATTGATGCCCCCGGTAGCCGTGGGCGCCGTCACTCCGCCAAGAGAAGTCACCAGAATCCCTGCGTTGGTGTTCGGCCCAAGCGCCTGCAGCGCGGCAACGCCCGCGGCGGTCGGCAGCGTGAACTGGGCGCCGGCTTCGTCGAAGTTGTCGTGATCCCATTGCGAACTCCCGAAGATGAAGAGCTTATTCTTCAGGATCGGACCTCCAACATCGAACCCAAACTCGTTGTTGACGAACTGAGGCGAGACGGTGATTCCCTGGTTCTTCAGTTCCACCGGAATCGCGGTCAGCGCCGCGCCGCTATACCGTTCCCAGCCCGCCCCGTGCCACTCGTTCGTGCCGTTCTTGTAAATCACGTTGGTCACCGAAGAACCGCCGCGCCCGAATTCCGGCGCATAAGCATTGGTCTGGATATTCACTTCCTTGATAGCTTCCAGATTGGAGGGTTGCAGAGCCTGACCCGTAATTCCGTAATCGTTGTTATCGAAGCTGTCGATAAGGAAGTTATTCCCGCGCGGACGCAGACCGTTCACCGCAAATGACTCGCCATTGGTCAGATTGTCGCGGCTGCTAACGGTGACGATTCCCGGACGCGTCAGCACCAGGTCGATCGGATTTCCGGTGACGATCGGGAGCTGGCTGACCTCCCGGGCGCTGATCGTCGCGCTCATTTCGCCACTTTCGGTCTGGATCCCGGCTGCGCCGCCAGTCTCAACGGTCACGGTCTGCGACACATTGCCCAACTCGAGTCGCCCGTTAACGGACGTAACCACCGATGCCGGCACGACGACATCCCTGATTTCCTTGTTGCTGAAACCCGCCTTCGACACGGTGACCGTGTACGTACTCGGAGTAACCGCGTCAATCCTGTACTCGCCGTTGGGGCCGGTCTGGACTGTCCGGTTATCGCTGCCGAGCGTGTTCTTTGCCGTCACGCTCGCGCCGGTCACCGCTCCACCCGAAGGGTCGGTAATGGTGCCGGCAATTGTGCCCTGACTGGTTTGGGCAACACAATAGACACTGGTCACTGCGGCCAATGTGGTCACCGCAAGAAAGCGCAGGAGATTCATTAAAAACACCTTTGATCGTTATGCATTGAGAAATCCGGCCACGCCGGCCACGAATAGACCAGTATTACATCGGCATGACCGCAAAAGCACTAATTTATAACGAGCAAATCGACGTCAAGGCTGGAAAAACAAGTCCTCTATGAATGGCAGGAGGGCGCCCCCTTTTCAAACACGGGAGGCGCCCCCTTTTCAATCGAATTTTCTGCCGATTTTCCGCGATCCGGCGGGCTCGCGGCTATCGAAAACCGCCGTTCGTCTCAGAATCGAACGACCCCTTTTATCTCGACAAAACGCGGCGAACTGCCGGCGCCCGACGAATGATCCGAGCAGACTCGTCGGTGGGCCCACCGCCGCGATGCTCGAGCCGAACTGCGGGTTAGCGATGTCGGCCACGGGCTGGTCGAAATTCGTATGGTTGAACAGGTTGTAAGCCTGGGCGCCGAATGAGAACGTGACATGTTCGGTGATCGCGACATCTTTCATCAGCGCAAGGTCCACATCGAAGAAATGAGGCCCGTAAACCGTGTTACGCCCGATCGTCCCGAAGCCGGTCAGGGCGCCGCCGGGCGCGAACTGTGATGCACTGAGGCAGGGCGAATTCACGGCGCTGTTGCAAGTGTTCGGAACGTTTCCGAGGGGAGAGGCGAAGATGGTGCCTTCATAGTTGTAGCCCAGCAGCGCGCCAAAATTGGCATTGTCGATTACCGTAAATGGCAGGCCGGTGCGGAAGAACCAGTTACTCGAAAGTGTCCAGCCTCCGAATATGCGGTTCGGGCCATAGTGGAATCCCGCGTGACGGAACATATCCGTCAGGACGAAACTGGCGCTGATATAGTGGCGCACGTCGTAATCCGCGTTCCCGTAGTTAGCGCGGATGTTGAACGGATTCTGCGGGGCCGTAACACTCTCGTTTGTGGCCAGAATTCCGAACGGTTCGTTGATGACCCCGCCGTTGGAAACGTCGTCGAGCGCATGACTCCAGGTATAGTTCAGGTTGAAACTAAGTCCCGCGGAAAGCCGTTTTTGCAGGCTGAGCGTAAGACCGTCGTAATTGGCAACTCCGGCCGACATATATTGAGTAACTTGCGCAAGCGCTGCGTTCGCGGGTGCTGCGGGGAGACCGGCAAAGCCGCCAGGGCATACGCTCGCCGGACAATAAGCGTTCAGCCCCTGATCGCCGACCGGAACGTGCGTACCGTGCATTCCGACGTAGTTGGCGCTCAGAACCATGTGCCAGCCGATGTCCTGTTGAACCTCGAAATTCCATTTGTAATACGTAGGCTGATGGAAATTCTGCGGGAACGCTGTGAAGTTGGGCGCCACAAATCCGGGTACCGATTGAGAAATCGAATTGAAGCTGCCCCCGGAGGCGAACTGGGACAGCAGAGCCTGATTGGCTTGGGAAGCCGTCGTGAAAAGGCTGCCCGGGACGCCTGGCGCCAGCATGCCGTTACCGAGAGTAAACGCATTGAGCCCGGGAGAATTGAAGGCGGCGTTTTCGGCCAGACCACCGGAGATCTCATCCGCAAAGATCCCGGCGCCGGTTCGGATCACCGTCTTGTCGCTGTGACGGTACGGCCTCCAGGCAATTCCGATACGCGGCTCCCAAACTACTGCCTGTGTGTTCGGATATGCATTGTGCTGCCCCGAAAGGATCATCGAATTGTACGGCGTCGTTACCGCATTCGGGTCCGGCGTGCCGGTGAAACTCGTCGCCAGACGCGAGAAGCAGTTGCTCGCGCACGTTGGATTTGCATAACTTTCGAGCCGCAGATTCAGTGAAACCGTCAGCCGGTCGCTGGCCTTCCAGTCGTCGGCGACGTACCCCCCGAAGGTGTTGAAGCCGAAACCAGCCTCTGTTGCGGTGGGAAACGCCTGATTCAATGAAGAGTTCGCGCCGCCTCCGTTATAGAAATCGGTCAGAGTCGTGGTCAGCGATCCATTAATTGGCCCGCCAAGCGCCTGGAAATCCAGATCCGTGATGTCATCGTGAAGCCAGCTGAAGCCCATACGGAAGGTGTGTTTCCCCTTCACGTGCGAGAAGTCGTCGATGATCTGATACTGGAATACGCGCCTGCCCTGGGGAAAGAAAAATGGTCCCGGCTCTCCAAAGGCGCCCACCGATGTGAACGGCGTACCCGAGAAATTGACAAACGTCGGCAACGCCGCGAGCGCGCCGCTCGGATCCGATGGCGTGAAAACGGCCGCATAGAAGAGCGCCGAGCCGCTGAACTGATTTACCGTGTTGGGTCCAAAGGTGTGGATCTCAGAAACCTGTCCCGACATCTGCGGCTGATTGCTCTCGGCGTTGAAAGTCGGCCCGAACGGACTGGTGAACGTCGGCTGAAAACCGTTGTCGCGCAGCACTCTGATGTAGCCGCGGTCCTTATCGCTGAAATTGTGATCGACGCGCGCCGACCATTGATACTCATGGTTTGTATTGCCCGGGGTAGTCCGGAACTGCATCGCGCAAGGCACCCCCGCCGGTAATCCGGTGAAGTCCTGACATCCGCCTCCCGCCACGGGTGTCGCTGCGCTAACGCCAGGCGCATTGTTGTAGACGGCGAAAACCTGATTGTAGAAAGGAATCTGCGCGGCCTGGCCAATCGCCGCCAGGTTTGCCAGTGTCGCCGCCTGATATTGCGGACTGGGGACCAGCGTCAGCGCGCTGGCCGTCGGAAGCACATTTTGCAAACCTTCGTAATCGACATCGAAGAAGGTGTGGTTCTTCCAGATGGGCCCCTGAACGCCGGCCGCCCATTGATTGAAATTATTGAACGGAGTCGGCGATCCGACGCTGTTACTAAAAAACTGATTTGCGTTCAACGCGCGTCCGTTCCACATATACATAGCGTCGCCATGGAACTGATTCGTGCCTGATTTGGTGATGTAAGTAATCTGTGAGCCGGCGTACTGACCATACTGCGCCGAATAGGGGCTGTTAATTACATTCGCCTCATCGATATCATTCGACCCCAATAACAGGTTGGATGCGCCGCTGTTATTAATTCCAAAAAAGGGATCGTTATCGTTCTGACCGTTGACGGTAAAAAGGTTCGACGTTGCCGGCATGCCGTCCGCGACGAAATTTCCATAGCCGGACTGGGTGTTCATTACGACGCCAGGCGCCGTCTGCGCAATATAAGTGATGTCGCCGCCGGGGTTAGGCAGGTTCTCGACCATCTGACGGTTAAACGTAGTGGTGGAGTCGGCGTTTTCCGTCTGCAAAATGTTTGACGTCTCAACCACATCCACCGTCTGCGTGGACTTCGCCAGCGCAAGCTGGACGTTGACTGCCGTGGGCTGCCCGGCGCTGACGCTGAGACCCGGATGTTCCTGAGTCTGGAAGCCGTTGGCTGCAACCGTAACTTTGTAGTTACCGGGCGGCACGAACGCGAAGCGATAGGTCCCGTCCTTGTTGGTGCTGGTCGTGTTGACCGAATTGGTACTGATGTTGGTCAGGGTCACTGCGGCATTCGCCACAACCGCGCCCGACGGGTCCGTGACCGTGCCCGTGATGTCGCCCGAGATAATCGATTGTCCGTAAGCCGTTCCGCCCTGAAGCAAGGCTCCGAGAGCGATAAGCACGGCTGCGATCCATCGGCCGTTGCGCTCAACGCGCTTCGAGGATAACGTTTTCATGATGGCTGCGAGAGCAAATCACCCGCCACGCAGCGCGTTTATGAAACCTTTACCAGTCAATATGATAAAGGCTTTGTGTCGAATAACTCCATTCCAATCATGGAAGATTTTAGGATTTTCGACGTTCCGATCTACGCAAATTAATCGCTTCCACCCCCGAAAATCGAGTTTGTGCTCACAAATGCCTTGACAACGAGCTCAGAAAATAACGTACGTTTTCTGTTCTGAACGCTGCCAAAAGCTTGGGGAGATTCTTCCTGACGCTTATGCGTTTCCGCGCGGCGGCCGCCCTATCTGCCCCGCACCCAGAACAGCACCGCCGCGCCGGCGATGATTCGGTAGATCGCGAACGGGACGAAGCCCCGGTTGCGCACCCACTGCATAAACCAGGCCACTACGGCATAAGCAATCACAAATGACACGAAGAATCCGATCGCCAGCAGTACCCAGCCGTGGCTGTCAATATGCACGCGCTCAGGTCCCTTCACGGCTTTCAGCAGATCGTATCCGGTTGCCGCCGCCATGGTCGGGATCGAAAGCAGAAAAGAAAACTCGAGGGCCGCGGTTCGCGATAATCCGGAGATCTGTCCGGCGGCGATTGTCGACATCGACCGCGATGTCCCGGGGAAAACCGCCGAAAGGATCTGGCATAAGCCGATCCATACCGCCTGCGGCAGAGTCATTCGCTCCAGTTCTTCGGCCGCCGCGGCTTCCGTTCCTCCGCCGCGATTCTGCCCGTACCTCGCGTCCACAACCCACATCACAATGCCGCCGATAATCAGGGCGCTTCCCATGACGACGAGATTCTCCAGATTCTTTCCGATCACCTTGTTCAGAAGAAATGCAGGCGCCGCTGTGCACACAAAGGCGACAAGCGTCAGCCCCAACGGATGTGTGAGCGGCGTCTTGTCGCCGCGTTTTCCCGCAGGCCACGTCGCGAAGAAACTCATGATCCGGGACCAGAAGTAAATCGGCAGACAAAGGATCGCTCCCAGTTGAATCACGATCGAGAACATTTTCCAGTAACCGTCGCCAAGGTCGATCCCGAGCACCGACTCCGCAATTCGAAGGTGCGCGGTCGAGCTGACAGGCAGAAATTCAGTGAGACCCTCGACAATGCCGAGGACGAAGGAGAGAAGATAATCGTTCAAACAGGCTTATGGTAGCGCGGAGGAGTCGAGCTTGTGAATATGACGTTATGGCCGAAGAAGAAACCCGCTGCGATCCATGAAGATTCCGCCGCCAGCTCGGTTGGTCGATATCGGAGAACGGCGCCTGCACATCGACATGCGCGGAAAAGGCAGCCCGGCGGTGGTGCTCGAAGCCGGAATTGCCGCGAGTTCGTTGAGCTGGTGCCTGGTTCAAAACCGGATTGCCGAATTCACGACGGCGATCGCTTACGACCGGGCAGGATTCGGCTGGAGCGATCCTCCTACCCACCGCTGCACCGCTGCCGACGCCGCGCACGATCTTTCGTTGCTGCTGGATCGCCTTGAAATTGACGGGCCGGTTATTCTCGCGGGTCACTCATTTGGAGGATTGATCGCACGAGTCTTCGAACAGTCACATCCGGCGCGCGTAGCCGGCCTGGTCCTGGTGGACCCGGTCTCCCGCAGCGAGTGGCGCGATCCGGACGAACCGCGAAAACGCATGCTGGCTCGTGGAGTCGCTCTGTCGCGGCGCGGCGCGGCTCTTGCGCAATGGGGCGTGGTGGGGTTCGCGCTGAAACTTCTGCTGAGCGGTTCCCGAACCATCCCGAAACTGCTGGCGAAAGCCTCCTCAGGGCAAGGCGCAAGCGTCACCGAACGGCTGACCGGCGAGGTGCGCAAAATGCCGCGAGAGCTCTGGCCCGCCATTGCCGCGCATTGGAGCGAGGCCCGCTGCTTCCGGGCTATGGCCGATTCCCTGGAGCACCTGCCCGAAAGCGCGGGCCAGCTCGACGAAAACCGAAAACTATGCGATCTGCCTTTGACTGTGCTGTCGGCGGCGACTTCGTTGCCCATCGCTCTCGAAGAACACGAACGCGACGCACGGCTCTCAACCTGCGGGGAACACCGCATAATTCCGGGCGCGGGACACTGGCTGCAACTCGACGCGCCGGACGCAGTCGTCAACGCAATCAGGCGCGTCTTTGACTTAGTCGCTAACTCAGCCTGTGAACCCTGAGGAGCGCGTTGTGGGCGCGCAACGTCAGCGCCGGTCTTATCGTCGGAGGCTTGAGCGTGGCCAATTCCATCCGGACATGCTGGCCGATCGTCGCGAGAATAATCTGACCTTCCATCAGCGCGAATTGATTGCCGAGGCAAATGCGCTTTCCGCCGCCAAAAGGCATGTATGCATAACGCGGGAGTTTCGACTCGCGCTCGGGAAGGAAACGGTCCGGGTCGAAGCGCAGGGGATCTTCGAAAAAACGGGCATCGCGGTGGAAAAGCCAGGGCGCGACAAACACGATCTCATCCTTCCGGATCCCGAAACCGCCGATCGACGTATCGCGCAGAGCCTGACGCGCAATGATAAATGCCGGTGGATACAGCCGCATCGATTCCTTCATTACCCGTTGGGCGAACGGCATTCCTTCCGTTCGCAGCCGCTCGAAGTATTGCGGATTCCGTGCAAGAAGATACCAGGACCACGCCATCGCCTGAGCGGTCGTCTCATGGCCAGCTACGAAGAGCGTCATCGCTTCGTCGCGCGCCTGCTCGTCGGTAAGATGTTCTTCAGTCTCTTCGTCTTTCGAGAGGAGCAGCATGGAGAGCAGATCGCCCTTATCGATGCCGCTCGCTCTGCGATCGCGAATCAGGCCATAGATGGTCTCATTCAGACGGTTGAAGGCGGCGCGGAGCCTGGGAAGCGTCGGCATCTGGAAGGGTATGCGGAGTTGCTTCATCGCATATTCCTGAATGGTGGTAATGTCGGCCCCGAGCCTGTCGGCCTTGTCCAGCAGATCGACATCGAAGAGCGTCCTGCCGACGATACCAAGCGTGAGCCGCATCATCTGTTCCCCTATGTCGATCCGCTGGCCCTCGGACCAGGACGATTGCGCCGCCGAGGCGTGTTCGGTCATCACCTCGGCATATCGCGAGACGCGCTGGTGCGCAAAAGCGGGCGCAACCAGCTTGCGGTGCTCCCGATGCATTTCCCCCTCGCTGGTCAGTAGTCCGTTGCCCAGCAGGGGCCTGGCGAGAGTGCGCAGCAGCGGACCCTTCTGGAAATCGTCAACCCGTTCCAACAACAGCTCCGGGACCAGTTCCGGCGCGTTTATCAGAACAACATCGATGCGGCCAAAATTCGTCCGGCCAATGCGAGGGATTCCCGCGCCCACCCGCTCCAGCAGACTAATGCGATCCGCAAATACCGCGCGCACGATTTGAAGGAACGAGGGCATCGTCGTTTCATCGTCTCATCCGCATCCCTTCGCCGGAATTGCCGCGATTCAACGCGGCATGAGTGTTCATTGCACGCCATGATGATCGTCGGTAGCCTGGCCCGGGGCAATCAGGTTCGGTCTCCCGAGAACCAATAAGCCGGCCGCGCGCTTTGATCCGATCTGTTTGATTCCGTCTGTTCGATCCCGTCCGGCACGGCGACCACCTCCCTGGGTCGATGTGTTGAAGTAATGGGTAGAGGGATCTCATGAAGACATGGTTTCGGCGAGGCCTGTTGCTGTTGGTCCTGGCGGTGACGGCGACGAACGCCGCCCCGGGAGACGATTCACCGGCGAGAGTTGTTCGCGCCACGCTGCCGAACGGACTTCGTGTCGTAATTGTTCGAGATCCCCTCGCGCCCGTCGCCACGCTCGAAGAAAACTACCTCACAGGCGGCGAAGAGACGCCCGCCGACTTCCCGGGAATGGCCCACGCTCAGGAGCATATGGCGTTCCGCGGTTGCGCCGGCGTTACGGCCGATCAGATTGCCGCCATCTACGCCCAGCTCGGCGGCAGTTCCAACGCAGACACGCAAGAGAACATAACGCAATACTTCGTCACCGTGCCCGCTCAGGATCTTGAACTCGCCCTGCGGCTGGATTCCGCGTGCATGCAAAACGTCGACGATTCTCAGGAGCAGTGGGCCGAAGAACGTGGAGCCATCGAACAGGAAGTCTCTCGCGACTTATCCAATCCGACTTATAAGTTTCTGACGCACCTGAATCAGGATCTCTTCGCCGGTACGCCTTACACGCACGATGCGCTCGGAACGAAAGCTTCCTTCGACGCCACTACCGGAGCGATGCTGAAGAAGTTTTATCAGCAGTGGTATGCGCCCAACAATGCCATTCTCGTGATCACCGGCGATGTCGATCCCGATGCCGTGCTCGCCCGCGTGAAACAACTTTATGGGGCAATACCGAGGCATCCGGTTCCCGCTCATCCCGAGATTCATCTCTCGCCGGTCAAGGCGGAGAGCTTCACGCTTGAGAGCGATTTGCCGTATCAGCTCGTATTCGTTTCCTTTCGCATGCCCGGCACATCGAGCCCGGATTTCGCTGCGGTGCGAATCCTCAGCGACGTCATCTCCAGCCAGCGCGCAGCGCTTTACGGACTTGTGCCGCAGGGCAAAGCGCTGGGCGCTGAGTTCGGGCTGACGGAAACGTTCCCGCAGGCAAGCGTCGGCTATGCCGCTGGCTGCGATACCCGGCGGATCCAATCCCGCTCCGATTACCGCCGAGATCAGGAAAATCCTCGCGAGCTACGCGGAGAAGGGTGTTCCCCCCGATCTGGTCGAAGCGGCCACGAAAGGTGAGATCGCGAGCGCCGAATTCGAGCAGAACTCGATTCCGGGGCTGGCGGAGAGCTGGTCGCAGGCGGTTGCAGGCGAAGGCCGAAACTCGCCATCCGACCTGGTCGACGCGATCAGAAAAGTGACCGTGAATGACGTCAATCGCGTGGCGAAAAAATACCTGACGGTAGATAACGCCATCGTGGCAACTCTCAAACCGTCAGCCAGCGGCGCCGCGGTCGCGGGTTCGGGTTTCGGAGGAGCGGAAGTGACTACCGCAGCGCCGACGAAACCCGTCACTCTGCCCGATTGGGCCGAAACCTACGTGAAGTCGTTGAAGATTCCGCCCGCTCCGGCCCCCGCTTCCGACATGACGCTTTCCAACGGCCTGCGGCTCATTGTGAAAACGGAGAAGGCCAGTCCGACAATTACGGTTGTCGGCTCCATCAGGCACCAGGCCGACCTTCAAACGCCGCCCGGCCACGAGGGCGCCGATGACGTACTCGATGAACTGTTCTCCTACGGCACTACGACACGGGATCGAATCGCATTTCAGAAAGCCCTCGACGATATCGCGGCCGATCAAAGTGGCGGTGTGAACTTCGAGATCAGAATTCTCAAGCAATATCTTTCGCGAGGCGTGGAATTGTTGGCGGATAACGAACTCCATCCCGCTCTTCCCGCCAATGCTTTCCCGATCGTTCGCGACCAGGTGGCGCAAGTGGCCGGCGGCACGCTCAAAAGCCCGGCATACCGGATGAGCCGCGCGCTCTCGGAGGCGCTTCTGCCGAAGGGTGACCCGACGCTGCGCGAAGCTACGCCGAAGACCATCTCTTCGTTGACGCTGGCGGATGTGAAGGCTTATTACGCGAGCGTCTTTCGGCCCGACATGACCACCATTGCCGTGATCGGCGATGTCACCCCCGAAGAGGCGCGGCCGGTCTTCGAGAAATGGTTCGGCGCATGGAAGGCGACCGGCCCCAAACCAGTGACCACGCTTCCGGCAGTGCCGTTGAATAAGCCCGCCGTCGTCAACGTGCCGGACCCCACGCAGGTGCAGGATTCGGTCGATCTCTCCGAACAGGTCGGAATCAACCGCTTCTCGCCCGATTACTATGCGCTGCAACTCGGCGACCGCGTCCTGGGTGGAGGCTTTTACGCAACGCGCCTTTATCGCGATCTCCGTCAAAAGGCCGGATATGTCTACAACGTCAACAACGGTTTGCGCGCAACCGAAACGCGAGCGCTTTACTCGGTGACCTACGGGTGCGATCCGGTGAACGTTTCGAAGGCGCGCCTGCTCATCGAACAGGAGCTTGCCGCGATGCGTTCCACGAACGTCAGCGATGCGGAACTGCAACAGGCAAAAGCTCTGATGCTGCGCCAGACGACGCTCAGCGAATCGAGCGAGTCGACGGTCGCCCGAGGTCTGGTGGACCGGCGCTCCTCGGATTGCCGCTCGACGAGCCCGATCGCGCGGCAAAGCGCTACTACGCGCTGACAGCGAATGACATCAAAGCCGCATTCGCAAAGTGGATTCGTCCCGGGGACTTCGTGCAGGTCGTCCGCGGCCCCGCGCCGAAATAGCAGGGCAGTTGACACAGAGTGGCAAAACCCCTACCTTTGGGGCATGGAAGTCCGCCTTAACCCCGATGTCCAGGCTAAGCTCTCGCGTATCGCCGCCGAGCGCGGTACCAAAGCCGAACTGCTGGCCAGAGAGGCCATAGAGCATTTTGTGGACTATGACGACTGGTTTATCCGGGAAGTCGAAAGCGGTTTGGCCCAAATTGAAAATGGAGCGGTACTCTCCCATCAGGAAGCTGGAACGCGCGTTGAACGGCTGCTGGAAGAAAAGCGGCCCCGCGCGTAGATGACGCTTCGCTGGACAGAGAAAGGCATCGCCGACCTCGAACACATCACGGATTATTTATTCGACCACGCACCGTTACGAGCCGAGCGAATGGTCCGCAAACTTTACGACGCTGCTGGGGATTTGTTGGCCTCTCCCTGGGTGGGACGTCCGGGCAAGAAAGAGGGAACGCGAGAACTTGTGCTTTCGCCCCTTCCATACATCGTGGTTTATCGCATCACAGGCGACGTTATTCACATAGTCCGTATTCTTCATGGGGCACAAAAGTGGCCCTGAATCCTATTCGAACTGAATCTGAGCGATCACCAGCCCTGGCAACGCCTGATTCCACTCCTCCGGCAGGTCGTCAAACGCAAGCCGGAACGGCTTCGATGCGCCAGGCGCAAGCGGGCCGGGCATAGCTCCCACCGTGCCACCGATAATCGCCTCCCGCTCGCGCGTGACCGGCCGCCCGTTATAGTCGCTGAACACGCAAGTAACTTCGGCCAGCCTGATCACCCGGTTTCCCTTATTCGTAATATCGCCCAGAATCTCTACTACCCGCTGGTTCACAAGGCTCTCGGACGCTTGCATATGTACGTTCGTAAGCACCAGATTGTTAAGATATGCCTTCGCCTCGGCGGTAAGTACGGGCGGCGGAGCCGGCGCCGGCTTGGGTCCAAACGTCAGCCATCCGAACGCGCCCAGAATCAGAATCATTGCCAGCCCGATCACAATGCTGGCGGGCGAGATCTTAACGTCCGGCAACGGTCATCTCTCCGAGCATGATCGTCGGGGCGGAAACGGAACCGCGAAACTCCAGGTCGCTGCCGATCTCGGCGATTCCATTCAACATCTCCTGCATCGTGCTGGCGATGGTCACTTCGGATACGGGGAACGCCAGTTCCCCGTCGCGGATCCACATGCCCGCGGCGCCGCGCGAGTAATCGCCGGTAACCGTGTTGGCCCCGCCGCCGATCAGTTCCGTCACGAAAAAGCCGTTCTTCACGCCGCGAATCATCTCTTCCGGCGAACGCTCGCCAGGCTCGATAAAGAAATTCCCATGGCCGATTCCCGCGTTCCCCGTGATCCCGCGCGACGCGTTCCCCGTAGTCTTCATCCCCAGCTTGCGCGCCGAGTAGGAATTCAGCAGGTAGTTCTTCAAAACCCCGCGTTCGATCACCAGCGTGCGCCGCGTGGGCACGCCCTCGTCGTCAAACGGCGAGGTCCCGAACAGGCCCGGCATCGTGCCGTCGTCGATCAGCGTAATTCTCTCGTCGGCGATTTTCTCGCCCAGCTTGCCCGCGAGAAACGACGCCTTCCGGTAAATCGCCCGGCCCTCGACCGCCTCGAAAATGTGCCCCAGCAGCGAACGCGCCAGCCGGGGTTCGAAGACCACCGGCGCCCGCTGCGTCTCAACCTTGACGGCGCCGAGCCGCCGCAGGGCCCGTTCCGCGGCTTTGCGTCCCACCGTCTCCGGATCTTCCAGACCCTTGTAATTGCGCGCGATCGTAAACCAGTAATCGCGCTCCATGCTCCCGTTCTGCGTGGCCACCGGCACGGCCGATACGGAACAATAGCTCGTGCGGTAAGAACCCACAAAACCACGCGAATTGGCGAACACGCGCCCGTTCACGCTGGAATCGAAAGACGCGCCTTCCGAATTGGTGATGCGCGGATCCACCGCCAGCGCCGCAGCTTCGGCGCGCTTTGCGAGCGAGATCCGTTCTTCCGTGGGCAGTTCCGCGGTCTCATTCGAGAAAAGCTTGAGATCGCCTTCGACCTTTCCCAGGTCTTCAGTCGCCGGCAGCCCGGTGTGCGGATCTTCCGTAGTCAGTTCAGCCAGATCCATGGCCGAACGTACCATCTGCCGGATTCCCTCAGGCGTGAGGTCCGAGGTATACGACGCGCCCATGCGCCTGCCCATCAGCACGCGCAATCCCGCGCCTCGCGAACCGGCTTCCTTCAGCGTTTCGAGTTCGCCCATGCGCACGTTCGCGGAAAACTCGTCGCCTTCCGAAATCGTGCACTCGGCGTCTGTTGCTCCGAGTGCGATCGCCTGCCGAATCGCATCCTCGGCGATCTGAGGAAGCGACTCGAACGTCAAGCGGTTCCCCCGACGGTCATGCGGTCGATCCGGACGGTCGGAATCCCCACGCCCACCGGCACGCTCTGCCCCTCTTTACCGCACACGCCGACGCCTTCGTCCAGCTTCAGATCGTTGCCCACCATGCTCACGTATTTCATGGCTTCGGGGCCATTGCCGATCAGCGTCGCATTGCGCACCGGCCGCGTGAGTTTGCCGTCTTCGATCAGATAACTCTCGGACGCCGAGAACACGAAATTACCGCTGGTGATGTCTACCTGGCCGCCCGCGAAGTTCGCGCAGTAAAGACCGCGCGGCACCGATTTGATAATGTCCGCCGGATCGCTCTCGCCCGCCAGCATGAATGTGTTGGTCATGCGCGGCATCGGGATGTGCTCATAGCTTTCGCGCCGCCCGTTCCCCGTGGCCGTGGCTTTCGTGATGCGGCTCGAAAGCTTATCTTGCAGATAACCGCGCAGAATGCCGTTTTCGATCAGCACATTGCGCTGTGTTTCGTTGCCTTCATCGTCCACGTTAAGAGACCCGCGCCGGCCGCCGATTGTTCCATCGTCGACCACCGTGCACAGCGGACTGGCCACCTGCTGGCCGATCCGGCCGCTGAACGCAGACACGCCTTTGCGGTTGAAATCGGCTTCAAGTCCATGCCCCACGGCCTCATGCAGCAGCACGCCGGGCCACCCGGGACCCAGCACCACCACCTGCTCGCCGGCCGGAGCTTCCACCGCATCCAGTTGCACAATCGCCTGGCGCGCCGCTTCTCCCGCGAAGTATTCCGGCGTGCGTTCCTTCTGGAAAAACTCGAGCTCATAACGCCCGCCACCGCCTGAATGTGCCTGCTGCGGAACGCCGTCGCCGGACCGCGCCAGCACCAGCACGCTCAACCGCGCCATCGGCTGCCGGTCGAAGTTCAACACCCCATCGCTCGTCGCCACCATCACGTGCCGCAGGCTGTCGGCATACGTGACCTGAACCTGAAAAACCCGCGGATCATACGCGCGCGCGGCGTGATCGGCCCGCTGCGCCAGTTCGACGCGCTCCTTGAAAGCAGTCTCGTTGGGAGCGGTCACGACGGGGTATAGATTGCGCTTCCGGCCCTCTTCGAGCGGTGTCTGTTCCACCTTCGCGGGCCCGGACGCGATCAGCGCCGCCACCTGCGCCGCATGCCGGATCTTCTCCGGGCTGAGGTCGTCGCTGTACGCGTAACCCGTTCGCTCTCCCGAGATCACGCGAACGCCTACGCCCAGGGAAACCCCCTGCGTCGCGCTCTTCACGATCGATTCGTCGATGCTGATCGAACTGGTCGCAAGGTATTCAAAATAAAGATCGGCATAGTCGCCGCCGCGCCCCAGCGCTTCGGAGAGGTGTGCTTCCAGATCCCGCCGCGTAATACCGAATTTCGCCGCGAAAAATGAATCGGAAAAGCTCATAAGTAACTCCAATGTAGCAAGTTGTAAGTTGATCACCGCTCGGGAAATAGCCCACAGCGGACAGCCCTGCCACATCAGTTAAGACGCTTTATTCCGCCGCTTTGATTCTTTGCGCGTCCGACTCCGTAATCCAGTGGTCCCTGACCATCCGATCCACCACGTGCGAAACCCTCGCCGCATATTTCGCGTGGCTGCCGTATAGCGCTTCGAGCCTTTGCCAGCTGAGAGGGACCGTGCGACCCAATTCGCGGCAGGTCCCCGGACCCGGCGTCATTGTGTAGTAGACGGCCGCCGGCACATCCGTATAAGAACTGCGGACGCCGCCTGTGCCGATTCCGAACTGATCGTACATGCCGGTCAAAGCAATCCGGTCGGCTTTGGGCGGAGCCACACCCTTTGCAGACCAGTTCTCGAGATTCACAATCGCCCCGTCGAAGATGTACTTCAGAACCGGATAATCCTGCAGCAGAATCTCCTGATCGCAGCGGACCGAAAAGGGCCATTCGGGAGTACCCTGGCCGGGAGTTCCTAATGCCGCAAGCTGATCCGCCATGATGGGCAGTTCACGATAGGCCCACTTCTCGATATGCGTCGCGCTCGCGACCTCATAAAGACGGTACCGATCGTTCGGATCGTCGCTGTCCGGTCGCCGGTAATCTTCGGCCGCTTCGCCCTGCGCCACCACCTGAATTACGGGAACACTCGAATTCCGTATGTCCCGCCTCGCGTCACCTTGAGGAGGAGCTGCCGCGCAACGGCGAATCCGCCCGGCGGTCGCCGGACCTTTCAGAAGAAAACCGTCATACGTCGGCTTGCCGTTGGCAAGCGTTGCGTGCGGTTCGATCGCTCTGAGATAAGTCAGCACATCCCCGCCCTGCGCCGCCATGTAGACGTGGGTAGCCTTCAGTCCGGTGTCGCTCTTCAGCGCCGCGGCCACCTGGCTCAGCATGTCCCAGCGCAAACCCTCTTCCTGAGGCGAAGCCGCTGGACAGGTTTCAGCCGCGTCCGGATTCGGAAACCCGGCCACCGATTCGTATCGGGCCTTGTTGAATTTCGCCAGCGTGCCAAACCCGCCTGGCATCGTGACGCCCACCCACGCGTCGCCGCGCTCCATCAGCGTTTCGCGCACATAACCGGACATCATCGCCCAATCGAAACGGCGAGCCGAATTCAACAACTCGACCACAGCCTGACCGCTGAAGCGCGCCGGATTCGCCGGACGCCGCACCAGGATGCGCGTCGTATAAGGCGCATTGGGGATCTTCACCGTCAAACTGCCATCGGCGGCCCAGTCGTACACGTTGGCCGTGCCGCTGACGATGAACTCTTCCTCGACATAACCGGCCTTCTTCAAATCGATCGGCTCAAGAAGCCGGTTCGCGGCCATGAACGGATAAGAATCGGCGGTGACCGGGATCGGCCCGGTCAGCTTCGGAAGCGGCGTCTTCGACGAACCCCCGATGGAGGCGCCGAACAGAGGGCCCGCGATGAACATGGCGAACACACAGGTAGCTCTCAGCATGTGGCTCCTTTTGTTCAACCAGCGTACTACCGTTCTTGCGAGCCGGGCTATGATCATGGCAGAAAGCCGTCCGGAGGCGGCCTGTACATGGAAAAAGTCAGCGGAATTGGCGGTATCTTCTTTCGTGCGGAGAATCCCGCCGCCTTAAGCGCGTGGTACCGCGACCATCTCGGTATCGCAGCCGTTCCTTCAAGCGAAGACGAACAGCCGTGGCGTCAGGAGGCCGGCGTCACGGTTTTTGCGCCGTTCCCACAGACTACCGATTACTTCGGCGATTCCGGGAAATTATGGATGATCAATTTTCGCGTCGGCAATCTGGCTGCAATGGTTGCGCAGTTGCACGCTGCGGGGATTTCCGTCGAGCCTGAGCAAACGTATCCCCAGGGTCGTTTTGCCCGCTTGTACGACCCCGAAGGAAATCCGATCGAACTTTGGGAGCCCGCCGATTGACTAAGCGCGATTCGGCGCAAGCTCCTTCCGCATGAAGATTCTTTGCGCTCCGCCGGGATAACCATCGACGACGCCCGCCCGAACATAACCGTGCTTCTCGTAAAAGGCCGGCGCCTGAAAACTCATGGTGTCGAGGATCGCCGCGTGGCAGCCTCTTTCGCTGGCGGCCTTCTCCGCCGCGGATAAAATTCGCGTACCGATGCCGCAGCCGCGAAAGCTCTGCTCGACCCACAAAACGTGAACGGAAAGCCAGCCGAAGGCAAACTCCCCGACAAGCCCGGCGATCACCCTGCCGTCGCCGTCGCGCACATATACATCGAGATTGCCGAAAGGGTGATTCCCGAGGTAAGGAGCGTTAAATTCCTGCAATCGACGAGCAATGAGCGCGCGTGTCTCCTGTTCGACGTGTTGGGTAACCTCGACTTGTATCGGGTTGTCACACATCGGTTTTCGCCGCGCCGGCTGCAATCCTGCGCTACTTTGAAGCCCTCTGAATCAGCTCCCACATCATCCCGTTGACATCGCGGACGAACACATTGCCCGCGCCGTTTGCGCGCACAATCGGTTTGCCGCCGGTGCTTGCCACAGTGCCGCCCGCCTTCGTCCACTGATCTACCGCCGAATTGATTTCGCGCACCACCATCGTAAATGCGGGCGATCCCGGATCTTCGGCACCCGCCACGACCTTTGCCCGAGTCACCCCCGAATACTCGATCAACCCGAAATCAAGAGTAGTGCCGGGGATATTCCCGTGCGTGATGCGCCAGTGTGCGCCCGGCAGTCCAATAAGGTTCGCTACCACCGGATTCGTTGCGAGCGAACCGCTGGGCCGCGTATTGAAGCCGATCGCATCCCGCAGGAACGCGACGGTCGCGGCAGAGTCCCCGATGGAAAACTGCACCGCTGCTCCAATCACATCACCCGGCGTGCTGTCGGCCGACGCGGGCAGCGGATCAGGCTGCTGCAATTCCACAAAGAAGCCGTCGGGATCGCGCACCACGATCTCGCGAAATTTGCTGTTGGGATTCCCGCTCGGATTGACGGGGGCGCCGCCGATGGTCACGACCGGCGCCCCCGAAGCCTTGACTCTCGCCATAACTTTTTCGATATCGCGCACCTGCAAGGCCAGAGTCGCGGCGCCGATGTCCTGGATATTCGGCCGCACAGGCTTGCGCGGTCCGCCCGTGAATTCCGTCAACTCAAATCCGAACTTTGCGTTCGGGATGCGGAACGTTGCCCCGCGAAAGCTCATTCCGCTGGTCGCCGTGAATTTCGACATATCTTCGTCGAGTTTCTGAGGTCGCTGCGCCACGGGATCGGCGGTTCCATTCGGCGCCAGACCCACTACATCGCGGTAGAACGGCACTGTCTTTTCGAGACTTTCGGTGGTGTGCGCCAGATTCTGCAACTGGATTACAGGGGTTGTTTGAGCAAACGCAACCACCGCGAGGAGACTCCCGGCGGCGGAAACCTTGCAGAGGGTGGGGAGCGGCATCACCGAAGTATATCCCCGTCAGGAACCGGCCGCGGGCGCCTTCGCGACGGGTTGTCCAATCATCTGCCAACTGCTCATTCCGCTTCATCTATGCGCGTAATCCGTGAAAACGTAGTCCTTTGTCTTCACCCGCGTATGACACGCAAACCCGCACCTGGCGTCGTTCCCCTGGGGTGGCTTGTCGGCCAGTGTGCCGGGCGTGAACTTACCGGATGCGGCGTCATAGTCGAATACGGCGTAGCCCCATCCGCCGCTGTCCGCGAACCTCTTGCTGTCCTTCGTCATGAAGTCGACGTCATGCTGGCTGCCTGGCACCGTCGCCGCGGGGAACGTTTCCATCTTTTTTGGGTTCCAGTGGATTTTCGCCATTTTGGCGCCGTCTGGGAAAGGCTTGCCGTTAGCGGGAAAGCCGGCCTGGTATGCCTTGATCATCACAGGATTGGCCAGGGTCGCGGCAATAAGGTTCCCGTTCTGACTGATGGCGACAACCTGCCAGGCTTCGTATCCTCTGAACTCAGAGAAGGAAAGCCCATCAGGCACTCTCAGGGTGTACTTGTCCTGCGCCGAAATGGCCCAGGCGCCCATCAGGGCGAGCATTCCCGCGATAATCGGAATCGTCCTTTTGCGCTTGATCACCAGCACCTCGTTTATCAAGTTTACGTGCGTCCGCACCCGCGAGCAACTACGTCGCGGGGCAAGGCTTCGGCCTGTCCAGATGGACCTGCGGTCCACGAGCAACCACGAAAAACAGTTCGATCCGTCTGCAATTTCGTCGTGGGGCAGCCCTTCGGGGCTGCCGCCGGGCTTCCGCCCGGCGCGGAGCTTTCCAGTCACTTCGGGGCGGTTTTTCGAGGGTGCGGCCGGCCTTCTGGCCGGCGCGGAACTTTAAGTCAGCTGGTAGCGCCGGCGATCTTGTCGCCGGTGTTCGTCCGCCGCGAAGCTTCAGGCAAGCTCGCGAGTAGTTTTTCAAGGCTTCCGCTCGGTGCAGACCGCTATCTCAGCGCTACGACGAGCCTAAACAGCCACCGGCTCAAAAGCCGGTGGGATTGATTGCGACTGAAAGTCGCCTGAAGCGCCGACGCAGTGCGCATCTGCGACCGAACGTGCCGGTTCGTGCGAGCCATCGCGCCAAGCGCGCGGAATACGCCTCGAACCACTTCTTCCGGTGCTCGCAGAGCAAAAAGGCAAAGGTAAAACCTGCTGAAAGCTGTCCGCCTGAAAGGCGGAGGGATTAGACCTGGATTAGACCCGGCGATGGAGACTAAAGATCGATCGGGCCCGTACTGACTCCGACCTTCTCGATCTCAGCCCCCGACAGATGCGCCACCGACAGCAGTAAATTCGACGTGGGAGCGTCTTTCGTAACAATATGCCGGTTGCCCTTCAGCCGGCCATGCGCCCCGCCCACAAGCACCGCGGGTGGATTGTTCCGGTCGTGCGCGTTCCCGTTGCTCATGCCGCTGCCCCAATACAGAACCGCGTGATCGAGCAGGGTTCCATCGCCTTCCTTCGTGGCCTTGAGCTTGTCCAGGAACTCGCTGAACTTCACGATGTGGTAAGTGGCGATCTTCGCGTACTTGGCCATCTTCTCCGGATCGTTGCCATGGTGCGAGATCGTATGGTGCTGTTCGGGGATGCCGATGTGCGCATAGCCGCGGTCGGTCGCTTCATGGCTGAGCATGAACGAGAATACGCGGCTGATGTCACCCTGATACGCCAGATGCATCAGGTTATATGTGATGGTCAGATGGTCGTCGAACGCATCCGGTAACCCCACCGGCGCCTCCGCATTGCCCGTGATGGTGGCCAGCCGGGTTTCCATACGCGCCAGCTGATGCTCCACATCGCGGATGTTGCTGAGATACTCGTCCAGAATCGCCCGGTCCGCGGCCCCCAGCGACCGCTCCAGCTTCGCGGTTTCCTCAGTCACTGAATCGAGCAGACTCTGCTTCTCCTTCAGGCGGGCAAGCCGCCGTTCCGAAGAATCCGCCTCACCGAACATCCGCTCGAAGGTTACGCGCGGATTGATCCCCACCGGCAGCGGGCTCGAATCATCCCTCCAGGACAGCGTATTGAAGAACGTACAGGCAAACCCATCGCACGCGCCCACGGCGGTCCCCATGTCCTCGGTGCCGACCTCGATGGATCGCAGCGGCGT
Organism: Terriglobia bacterium; assembly: GCA_963845785.1. GTDB lineage: Bacteria > Acidobacteriota > Terriglobia > Bryobacterales > Bryobacteraceae > BOG-234. The sequence goes on from CAWJTK010000001.1 coordinate 1,151,848, forward strand.
ATCCCCCGCCACTTTATCCGCGATGTACTGATCGACGGTCTTCTTCGAGTGAAGCTCACCCCAGGCGTCACCCTTCTCATTCGGGTCGACCACCGGCCCGATCCCGTTCAGGAAAGATGAGCTGGCGCCGAGATGAATCGATGAGCCCCAGGGCGCCTTCATCTTGCTGACCGTCACGAGCTGGTTGCGGAACGGCTCGAGCGGCTGCATCACCGGTTTGAACACGAAGTCGCTCCCCGCCGCATCCGGATGCCACGTATCGGGATACACGCCATTCGGAAGATAAACCGCCCCGAATCGGAACGGCGCAATGGGAGCCGCCGAAAGCGCGGGCACCATCGCATCCATAAACGGCAGGGCCACTGCGGCCCCCAGGGTTCCACGCATGAACGTGCGGCGCGAAAGGTGCTTCTTCGTAATGAACATGTTCACTCCTTATCCGACTTCGTTTCCAGCGTCGTTTCCAACTTCAACTGGTCCGCATCTGGAACGGTGCGCTCTCGATAATTCCCATGACGATAGCGGAAAGCCGGTAATCGTTTTGCGCGGCTTTCTTAACAATACGCCGAACCACAGGCATGTCGCTCGGCTCCAGCCCGCGGCCCAGCGCGTAGGTCAACATCTTTTCGGTAACGACGGTCACGAAAGCGTCGGGGCGGCTCGCAATCGCCTCCCGCAGCTCTTTCGGTCCGTTGATCGGTTTTCCGTCCGCCAGCGTGCCCGCCACGTCGAGGGGCGAGCCATCCGGACCGGTGTTACGCCACTTTCCCACCGCATCGAAGTTCTCAAGAGCGAATCCGGCCGGATCGATCACGCGGTGGCATGACGCGCACGCCGGGTTGCTGCGATGCAATTCAAGCTGCGCGCGCACCGTCTTCGGAGCCTTCGACTCTTTATTACTCTCTTCCAGAGTGGGCACATTCGGGGGCGGCTGAGGCGGCGGAGTATTCAGGAAGGTGCTGAGCACATACTTCCCGCGATATACCGGCGAAGTCCGCGTGGCGACCGAAGTCATCGCGAGGATGCTGCCCTGGCCCAGCAGACCGCGGCGGTTTGGATCGGTGAGCTTCACCCGGCGAAACTGCGGACCGTAGACGCCCGGAATTCCGTAATGGCGCGCGAGCCGTTCGTCGACGAAAGTATAATCCGCGTTCAGAAGGTCCAGAGTGCTGCGGTCGTCGCGCAAAATATAGCCGAAGAACAGCTCTGTTTCTTTCCGGAACGCCTTGCGCGTGTTGTCGTCGAATTCCGGAAACATGATCAGGTCCGGAGAAACCTTCGCCTCCAGATTCCTCAGTTGCAGCCACTGTCCCGTGAAGTTTTCGACCAAAGCGTCGGAGCGCTCGTCGCCGAGCATGCGTTGGACTTGCGCGGTCAGCGCGCCCGGCTCGCGCAGCCGTCCCGCGGCAGCCAGATCCAGCAGCTTGTCATCCGGAATGCTGCTCCACAGGAAGAACGACAGGCGCGAGGCAAGCTCGATATCAGTTACCGGATGCGCGACACCCACTCGAGCGTCAGGCGGATCTTTCTCGATTCGATACAGGAAATTCGGACTCGAAAGAACCCGCGCGACTCCGACGCGTATGCCATCGTCGAAAGTGCCGCCGTTCTGCCGCGACTTCTTGTAGAACGAGAGGGGAGCCTCGACGTCCGTGGCGGTCACCGGGCGGCGATAAGCGTGGCGTGCGAGATTCGTCAGGATCTTTGCCGCGCAGTTCGCCTCATCGGCATTCGCAGACGGGTGGCAGACGAATAACCGCTGCCGGCTGGCGCTCTCGCTCACACCGTGCACGTTGTAGGGGCCGTCAATCGATACAGTCCTCAGCTTCGGCATGCCGCCGACATAGTGAATTTCCTGGCTGTCGCGCCGTGCGGGTTCCCAGACGTCCTGCAACTCGAACGGCCGCTCTCTCCACGTAAAACCAACGTCGTGAGGCCCGGCCGTGATGCGCGCGCGTCCAATCATCCGTTTGTCGACCATGGCGCGGGCAACATTCAAATCGTTGGCCTGCACCTCATGGTCTTTCGGACCGCCGATCGACGTTGAAAACACCTCTGTGCCGTCTACCGTGATCACGAACGTGTACGGTATATCGTTTCCCTCCACGCCCGAGTAGCCCTCCGCGACACCGCGGATGAGCCGGCCCGAGAGGTTGTACTCTGCGTCCGCAGGGAAAACATGATGGACAACCGTACCGCCGCGGGTTCCGAGAGGCAAGCCGTCGATGTATCCGTTCTGGCTGAATTCGCGGCTGATCGTATGCTCGGTCGTGCCCGGCTTCACATGCGGATCACCGACCGCCATCGCACTCACCTGTTGCGCCGCGTTGACGTATGCCTCAAGCAGCAGCGGAGACGTCTTGAGCGCCGTAGCGATGTTGTCGAACCCGAAGTCGGCGCCGTCGGTCGGCAGCACATCGGAGACGTCGAGGTCGACTGCCAGCAGATCGCGGACGGAGTTCTTGTATTCCGCGCGATTCAGGCGATGCACGACGTACCGGCCCGGGTTGTTCTTACCCTCCCACGCACGGTCGAGCGATGCGGCGAGCCAGCTCGTAAAAGCTGCGTACTCGGCCTCGGGGGGATGGGGCACTCCCGGAGGCGGCATCGCACGCACGCTCAGCTTCCGCAGGACTCTTTCCCAGGTACCGGCATTGGCGAGCAGATCGTCGAAGCTCAATTGCAGGTTGACGGGATGATCCGCCGGCAAAGCGGAGTGGCTGCTATGGCATGTAACGCAGTTCTTGTCCAGAAAGGCGCGGTATCTGGCGGTGTCGGCCGGAGCGTTCGCGGATGTCTTCTGTACCGCGCTCTGGTTGTCTCCTGCGAGCACCCCAGCGAAACCAAACGAAGCAAGCTGCCGTAAAGAGGACGGCCGCGATTTTGGTTCTCTGCTTCATTTGGCCGCAATTGTTTCTGAGGCGCCGGTTTGAGTCGTGACCGGGGCCGGCGCGGGCGGTGGAGGAGGTTTTGGAGCAGGATCGTTCGGACCAAGGTGCATCAACTCACGCAGAGTCGCGATGACGTCCTCACGCGAATCGACTTTTCCGTGATCCACCGGTGGGGCGCCCGTATCCTTCGGCGCTTCGGCCGGTTTTGCCTCTGCCAGCAACAAAGGTGTCTTGTTGTCCTTATTGACCGCGTCGAGCGAGGCGCCGGCCGCGACAAGCATACGAATCATAGCTACGCTTTTCGCCTGCACGGCCTGGTGAAGCGGCGTCGAGCCGTCGCCCGCTTTGGCGTTCGGATTGGCGCCTGCTGCCAGAAGAACCTTCACCGCCTCGACCGGATCGCGGCTGCCGGGTTCGCGGAATGGCGGCGGCCCGTTGCGGATGTACCCGGGCCCGCCGGATATCGGTGGACCTTTGCCGCCTTTCAAGGCAGCCATCAGCGGAGTCTGACCGCCAGTCGCCTTCGGCCCGGGGCCGGCCTTCTTGCCGTCCTTCGGCTTGACTTCGGCCGGGCTCCACTCGATTTGCGCCTTCTTTGCCAGCAGGAGCTTCAGGACTTCCACATCAGCCGCCGTGGCGGCGCGGTAGAAGGGCGAGCTGTTGATGTTCGGAAGGCAGCACATCGACGTGGAGTGAAATGATCCAACGAATGGTTTGTTCACGTCTGCGTTGAGGTCGAGCAGCGCCTTGACAAGGCTCAGCGCGGTGAGCTTGTTCGGATGATCCGGTTGCATCCGCGTTGCGTCTTCCGCACGCATGTCGGTCGTGCGGTCGTGCATGTCAACCGCGAAGAACAGGGCGCCGTCATTGGGATCGGCTCCGAGGTCCAGTAGCTCTTTCGCCAGATCGAAGCGAGCATTGACGATGGCGATGCTGGTCGCAGTCAATCCATCCGCATTGGTCAGCTTCAGATCGGCGCCGCCTGCGACCAGCGCCTTCGCGACGTCTTCATGTCCGTTACGAACTGCGAACATCAGCGCCGTAAAGCCACCGGATGGGTAGTCGACGTTCTTGTGCTCCGTAAGCGTGGAGACGTGAGCTTTGAGGTTGGGGTCCGCCCCCGCAGCCAGCAGTGTCTTTACGGCCTCGAGATGTCCTTCGGCGGACGCCCACATCAACGCAGTCTCTTCCTGAAAGGGATCGGCGGCGTTCACAAACGAACCCCGGGAAAGCAGCAATTGAATCGCGTCTACATTGCCCGTGCGAGCCGCAGCCATGAGCGGCGTCTCGCCCTCAGCGTGCCACCGCGTCGCCTGCGCGCCGGCGTCGAGCAGCACCCGCATTACTGGAACGTCGCCGTTGCGGCTCGCCTGGAGAAGAGGGGTCACGCCGTAATGATTCGGGACATCCACCACGGCTCCGGCGGCAAGAAGCGCTTTCGTCATCTCGACGTTCGAGTGGTAGGCCGCCCACAAGAGCGCGGAGGAGCCGTCACCCGCGGGTATGTTCACATCCGCGTGCTCTCCGATCAGCTTCCGGACCGCAGCCACATCGTCAGTCCTGGCGGCATCAGATACAGCGGGGATAATGGGAGCAGCTTGCAGGAACACCAGCGGCAGGAGCACCAGCGGCAGGCACAACCACACGTACCGCACGGATCTTGCGGCCACTCTTATCACCGATTGCATCGCTGGTCCTCCCGACGCGCTCTCCCGATACGCTCGCATCAAAGATATAACGCGGCGAAGACGGCTGCAAGCCAGGGGGGGTGACCAGGGTGGGTCAGGAATGCCCAGGTCTGGAATGCCTTTTATTCGGCGTCGGCGGATTGCCCCGAGGTTGATGAAGGCAGTGCGGCAAGGAACGAATCAACCACAATCGGGTTTTGCCCGGCGCCCTTCCCGCTCAAGACGGCCAGGTTGCTCAGCTTCTTCCCATAGAGGACCGCATTCGCAGCCTGGTCTTCGCTCATCGTTCCCCCGTCGAGATTGAGGGGCGAGACGCCCTCTTTGGACTGTTCGAAGGCGAATATAACCGGGTCGCCGATCAGCTTTGGAAACTGATCGAGCTGCACTCCACCGGGCCTTACAGCCAGATCCACTCCCAGCAGGTTGCGGGGCTGGCTGAAACGAGCCGCTACCGTGCGATTCGTGGTGAGCAGGACGACGTCAATTCGGGATCCGTAGACCGGCCAGAAAAGGCCGCCGCCTGCGATTACGATCCCCGCCGGGCTGCTCCAGGATCCGTTCTGGCTGGGCCTGCAACTTACGAAACCCTCAGCGTAAGCCGTGGTCTCGTCAGAATCGCGCCGGGGCGCCACACCGATGCAGAGCGCGTTATCGAGCAACATTTGTACAGCGTCGGATGCATTTTTCCGGAACGTCTCCAGGGCGGCAGCGGATTTTGTGACGCGGTCGTCGGCGGAGCTGCCCGGAACGTCGGTCGCCGCGGAGGCTTGCGCCCGAAGGTCCGGTCCGGCGCAACTGAACAAAACAAGGACGAGAATCGAAAAGAATTTCATTACACCTGTTCAGACGGCTCCCCGGCCGATATGTCCACGGATTTTTATTCCCGGCGGACGGTCATCCCAAAACGGGCCATGCCCGAGGCCGCAACCGTGGCCGTGATCATACCGCAGCCTGGCGCCACCCATGAGGGCGCGGCGCAATACTATCCCGATTCCGTTAAGCACGGCAATGCCCTAACGTACGATGCAGCCGACCGAGGCGGGTACGAATAAACACTCGCTGCGGCGAAAAGGCCAACCACACCTCTTCTTGAGGAACACGCGCAAAACGGGTTCGCGTCCGCGCCGCCGCCGAGATGCGGGTTCCTTCCGTTTCCTGGCGGCGCGGGACAGCGCCCTTTGCGCTTATAAGGGGCAGGATGATCATCCGATGTTTGGGCGCGCTGCCGGTTATCGCAGGGGTTGAGCGCGTTGTCGAGCGCGTTCACATTCTACCGACCACTGCGGGAACGGAAGCGGCCATGCGCGCCACTTCATCGGCTCAGCGTATTCAGATCGCCGCCGTCACATAAACGTTTTACGGCGTTCGCACCAGATAGGCCAGCGCTTTCCACGAACCGTTCACCCTGGTCCAGACAATCCAAAGCACGGCCGGGGCGTTTTTGCCCTCGTTGACAGAGAATCCGGAGGCATAGTATTTGCCATATCCGGTCGCGGCAGCGGGGCTGAAGATGGGGTCCCCATCCGCGTCGCGTCGATCGCATTTTGCCGCCTCGCCCATGTATTCCGGTATCGAGGCGATGACAAAAGCTTTCTCGTCGCGATGTTTCACGAGTTTCATATCCGGATGGTTGGGTTGTGCGGCGACTATGGCCTCGTCGAGACGATTTACCGGCCCGATGGCTGAGGCGATCCCCGTCATCGCGCCCTTGAGCGATTCGCGCGCGGGGGACGAAGGCGACGAATCGTCAGAACGATAGAACCTTGCGCATTCCAGACACTCGGGAGTGAGATATTGAAGGGCGCCATCGACATCCTTCTTCACCAGCCACAGCTTCAGGAAGTCGGAAGCTGCCCTGATCATATCTTTATCGCCGTCCACGACCGCCAGCGGCGCTACCTTCGCCGGCGCTGCACCGGCATCGGGAACCGCGTTACGCTCAAGTTCGGGATCGACGTCGTATGAGACCATCTTCCAATAGCCGTGGTTCCGCTGCCACAGTGTCGCAATATTTCGTCCCTGCTCGCCTTTCGCACTGATCCTGAAGACCGCGCCGACATACTTGCCAAAATCCCTGGACTTCATTTCCTTGACGGAGACGTCCGGGGGCTCCGCCTGGTTGGCGCATTTGAACTCTTCGGCAAGGTCTTCTCTCACCTCGTAAAGCTCGAATTCGGAATCGTGCGCCTGTTTGATCGCTTTGACACGTGTGCTCGTAAGGGCGAATCCGGTGCTTGCTTCACGCAGGGATGAAATTCTTCCGATCCGCTGGTTCGCAGACTGCATGTTCTGAAGCACCAGGAATTTCGACATGCCGCGATCGGATTTTTTCTCCGTTTCGGCATCCATGCAGGCAAAAGCCTCGTTCTCGAAGTATGCGATCGATTCATTGGGCTTTTGCTCCACCAGCCAGCTATTGAGGAAATCGAATATTGCATCCGCGGGTTTCGCATTCTTGCGACCGGGCTCCTGCGCGATTACCTGTCCCTCCACGTTGGTATTTTCCAGGAGCGGTAATCCCAGGAGATTTCGCCACCAGTTCTGCAGCCCCGACCATTGATTGTTGTGTTTCGCGAGATTGTCGCCCGCACGAACATCGGAATTGGCCGCGGTAAGGTGACCGTTCACAAGGCCGGTCCAGCCGGAGGAGCGGTAATCGACATCTATGTCTGCCCGTTCCGCATCACGGCTTAGCGATATCTGAATAGACGGTGTACCGCTCTTGCCCCGGTAACAGACTGGATAGCCCTTGTGATACGAAGTATTGTCTGAGGCGTGCTTAAACTCCCGGCTCCGATTCAGGAGGCTCAGAGCGCCGGGCTTCATCTGGACAAAAATTCGGAACTGCTGGTCGCCCCCGGCGCCCAGAATCTGGCCCGCGACCGTGTCTAGCTTGCCCACCAGGTCGAGCGCCGAACCCGCAAGGTTCTCCCCGGATTCGTCCGTTAGCCTGGTCTTCATCAAAGCGTGGGTCACAGCATCAAATGTGGTTTTAGCGGACAGGGGTATTTTTTCATATCCTTCCGCCGGGTCAATCGGCTTTTTGACAACCAGGCTGAACCGCTGGAACCAATCGTCCACAAGACTTTGCTGCTGCGGGCTGAGGCTCGAATATCCGCCGCCAAACGTGGTTTGCTGCGATGTGGTTTGCTGCGATGCGCCTTGCGCGGTGTCTTTATCGCCGGTCTGTTCGGCGAATAGAGTGGCTGAGTCGGCCGATAGTGCGATGACGATCAGAATCCCAACGGCGATTACGCCGATGCGGCGATCACGCTTTCTGTGCTCTTCAGTCCGATTCATATACACTCCGATCGCTGAAGCTTCCGCGTTACGCTTTTCGGCCACCCAAATATTCAGCCTTTAACGAGGTGATGAGTGCCTGTAGTGTGTCGAGGTATTTTTTTTGGGGGGGGAAGTCACCATGGACCTGGCGAAGGTAGCGCCTGCGATCTTGTCGCCGGTGTTCTTCAGCCATCCGAACCGCGTCTTCAGGGAGTCACCATGGCCCTGCGGGCCGCCAAAGCGAATGGAAGACGCAATGCAACCGGTGTGGGGCCAGGGCTTCGGCCCTGCAGCCGAGCTTCCGCTCGGCGCGGAACTTTACGCCGGCGCCGGTAACACCAGCGATCTTGTCGCCGGTGCTTATCCGAACCGCGTCTTCAACCGAGCGTCAGGAAAGGAGTCCCACCCCCGTGCCACGAGCAGGTTCCGGACAGGACAAATAAAAGTCCGAAGTGCGCAGAATTCTGTATACTGTTGACCCGAGGGTCAAGGGACCAGGTTTGAGCTTTGGGACCCGCCATTTCGGCGAACTATGAATCGCGTCAAAGCGTTCATCGGGCTTCGAGGTTCGCTTGCCGCCGATCAGACGGCAAGAATGTTGCACCTTCTGCTGGCCACTCTCGCCATGTGGATGGCAGCGGGGTGGTTCGCCACGATACCGTTCGCTCCGGTGAGCTTCCCACGGATCTTCAATCCGCTCGTCCTGGAAGCGAGTTACGCCATCGCACTCGTGCTGCTACGGCTCGGCCACTTCCAGCGCGCCAGTCTGGCTTACCTCACAGGCACCTGGATCTGGGCGACGCTCGTCTCCTGTTCCTACGGCGGTATACACAGCCCGGGAGCGCTGCTCTACGTATCCTTGCCAGCCTCGGCCGCCTGGCTCCTGGGATACAAAGCCGCCATAAGGACAGCGGGTGCGTGCCTGCTCGGCGCACTGGTATTTACTGTTCTGGAGATGACGCACGAGAGTCTTCCGCTCCAGCGTAGGCAACGCCACTGGGAATCTGGGACGTCATCGTACAGGCCGTCCTGATCAACGCCATCCCGGTGGGACAGATCATCGGCAGGCTGCGGGAGACGCTTAAGGAATTGCAGCGACACCAGCAACACCTTGAGTCGCTGGTTGAGCAACGCACGCACGAACTCGTGCAGGCGCGGGATCAGGCGGAGGCCGCCAACCGGGCCAAGAGCGCGTTCCTCGCCAATATGAGCCACGAACTTCGTACGCCCCTCAGCGTGATCCTGGCATCCTCCAGCCTCCTGAGCGAGAGTAACCCAACCGCCGATCAGCGTTGAAGACATCGGCGCGATCGGCCGCAGCGGCGAGCATCTCCTGGGATTGATCGACGACGTGCTGGATGTCGCCAAAATCGAGGCCGGCAAAGAGGAACTCGCGATCGCAGCCACCGATTTGATCTCCACGGTGCGAACGGTCGTTGAGATGATGCGGGGCCGGGCGGAGGAGAAGCATCTGGCGCTCGTTTACCATCAAGCTCCTGAAAGTGCCGCGCTACGTCCGCGTAGATGCGCCGAAGTTGCGGCAAATCCTCATCAACCTGCTCGGCAACGCCATTAAATTCACAAGAGAAGGAACCGTAAAGCTACGGTTGAGCGCTCAGCCGGCTGACGAACCCGGACGCGCCCGGTTTTGTTTCGATATTGAGGACAGCGGCGTGGGGATGCCACAACAAGACCTGGGCCGCATATTCGAGCCGTTCGAACAGGTGCGCAATGCTGGTCCGCAGACGGGCACAGGTCTCGGCCTGACAATTACTCGCCGATTTGTAGAGCTGATGGGCGGGACGCTGCTCGTTGAGAGCGAGGTGGGCCGAGGTTCACGTTTCGTGGTCGAACTGCCGCTGGAACTGGCAAGGGAGTCGGAGACTTATGGCGTAGAACTGGCCCCAGGCGCATCCCTTCATCCTTGAACCAGGCCAACCGGAATGGCGCGTTCTGATTGTCGAAGACGACGCTGAGAGCGCCACGGTCTTGCGGAAGATGCTGACTCGCGCCGGCTTTCAGGTGAGGGTCGCGGAGAATGGAGCACTCGGGATCGAGGCGTTCCAGCAGTGGCGGCCGCACTTTATCTGGATGGATCTGGGCATGCCTCAGTTGAGCGGCACGGAAGCGACACGGCGGATTCGCCAGTTGGACGGCGGCGCGGAGGTAAAGATCGCCGCCATAACCGCGTCCGCATATGCTTCGGAGCGTGACGGGGTGATGCGCGCAGGCTTTGACGACTTCACTTTCAAGCCATTTCGCCGAACAGAAATCTTCTTCTGCATGGCGCGCCACCTGGGTGTGCGCTATTCGTCTTCGGAAGCGGTGGGAAATAAGTCGCACCAGCTGGCCTCGGGTAGTTCGGCGTGAGGTTTGGACGGCGCTTCGCCTTCGCCTTGCGAGAGCGCGGTTCCGGCTCGACCTCTGGAGCATTTTCACAGTTTCTGTACAGCGGTTCTAACGTGTCCAGAGGCGGTAGCGCCGGCGATCTTGTCGCCGGTTTCCGCTCTTGATAGGATTCCGAGCCGCAACCGGGAGGAAGTGTTCCATCGCCCGCAGCTGCCCGCCGGCTGTGGGGTCAGCGCTTCGGCGCTGCGGCCGAGCTTCCGCTCGGCGCGGAGCTTTACGAAAATCCGGCAGCGCGGGGTGACTTTCAACAGAGTACCCATGGCCGTGCGGGCCACCAAAATGAATGAAGACGCTGGAGCGGGACACCACGAAACCGGTAGCACGGGCGATCTCCTGTCGCCGGTGTTCTTCAGCCATCCGAACCGCGTCTTCAACGGAGCGAACTCCACAGTATTTATGAAAATGCCTAAGGACATTTATCGGCGACGCGGTTCACCGTCGTCACATTGAGTCCGTCCACGCCGCCAGCCCCAATCAGAAGACCGCTCACCGCAACACGCGAACCGGCCAGCGAATCGAGCCGTGTCAGAACGAACTTAAGTTGGATCGACCGGGCGCCGAGCGGTCTCATGGCGTCTTCTCCCGCCCTGGCGTCGCGCCTCGGCCGTTCGGGACTTGTCGCGTTCGTGACCATCCAGCCCGCTCCGCTTCGTGTCAGGCAGCCGACCATGCGAACAAGCGCATTGGCCGGCAATTCTGTATGTCCGTCCTTCGGTACAATCTGCACTTCGGCGATATTGTCACGCCCAGGCTGCGCCGGTCCAGCGGGAAAGTCATTGGATTTCAGCATGACGGCGACGATATCCCTGTAGGTGGATTCGTCGAGGGAGCCAGGCTTGCCGTTCGGCATGTTGGCGCTGACATATTCGAGCAGATCCCCGACGGTCCTTTGCGCGAAACTAGCCCAGAAGGGCTCGCCCACGAGTGGCGACTTGCCCTCGGTTGCGAGCACATGACAACTCGCGCAGTTCTGGCTGAAGGCTGTTAGGCCGCGGGCTGCCTGGGCCTCGGTGTAGACGCCGTCCCAGACGGTCCGGCGCGGAGCGCTGGTCTGAGCGGTCGCGAGATTAGCTGTAGCCAGCAAGAGGAACAAGAGGCCGGTCAACGGGCGGACCATCATCCACACCTCGTGATCGTGCCAGGGAACTCAAGCCGTGTCAAGCCGCAAGGCGAAGACCGGCGCCGTATGCGCCATACTACTCCACATATGGCCGTCCTTAGGGGAGACGCGATCGGCCCGCGCTACCTGACCGACTGGACCCGCGTGCATCGTGGAACACCACGAGCGGTCGTCCGGCCCCGCTCGACTGCTGACGTCTCCCGCATCCTGAAAATCTGTCATACCGCGGGCCAGGCTGTCGTGCCGCAGGGCGGTATGACGGGGCTGGCCGGAGGAGCCATTCCCTCATCCGGCGATGTCTGCCTTTCCCTGGAACGGATGTGTGGCGTCGAGTCGATCGACCGGGCCTCGGCGGCCATGACTGTACGCGCAGGCGCCACACTGCAGCAGGTTCAGGAAGCCGCCGCTTCAAGTGGATTCGAATTTTCTCTGGATATGGGTTCGCGTGGCTCGTGCCAGATCGGCGGGGTCATCGCGACCAATGCGGGCGGGATTCGGGTCATCCAGTCGGGGACGGCGCGCGACCAGGTTCTGGGACTTGAAGTGGTTCTGGCGGACGGCACAGTGCTGGACTCCATGAACCAGATGATCAAGAACAATACCGGCTACGATCTGAAGCACTGGTTTATCGGTTCCGAGGGTACGCTGGGCGTGATTACACGAGCCGTCCTGCGCCTCCGACCGCCGCGCAAGCGCGTGGAAACGGCTTTATGCGCCCTGACGGACTATGCCGCGGCATTGCGGCTGATGAGCGCACTGCGGGACGGACTGAGCGCGTTTGAAGTCATGTGGGAGGAGTTCTTCGAATTTGGAGCCAGGACCTCTCCGTTCAACCGCCGTTATCCCTTGTATGCACTCGTCGAGACCACTGGATCCGGGTTGGCGGATCGTTTTGACGGCATCGTCGCGGATGCCGTTGTGGCTTACTCCACTGCGGAGGTGAGGGCTTTGTGGAAAATCCGCGAGGCTACGGCAGATTTCGCTGAACGCCTCGATCCCCTGAACTTTGATGTCAGCCTTCCGATCGGCCGCATTGGTGAGTTTGTGGATGAGTGCAGGCGCCTCTTCCCGGGAGCGTTTTTCTTCGGCCATATTGGCGATTCCAATCTGCACGTCACCGTCGATCGGAACCCGTCGGCAGACCACGCGATTTACTCGCTGGTCGAGCGTTATCGGGGTTCCATTTCAGCCGAGCATGGCATCGGATTCCTGAAACGCGAGTTTTTGAGGTGCTCGCGATCCGAAGCCGAGATTCGCGCGATGTGGGCCATCAAGAAGGCGCTGGACCCGAAGGGTATCCTCAATCCGGGAAAGGTGCTACCGGAAAGCTTTAAATGAGGTAGTGTCGCGCAGAATTTCGAGAGTATCCTGGGAAACCGCCTGGCGAATTCGCTCGCAGATCCGGTTTTGGAGGGCCCCGGGCAGCGCGGCGAACTGCGGGCTGTAGATCATATAACTGACCTGGTAACGGAAAAGCCTCGTCTTGAGATCGAAGTCGCGGAGAGGCCCGCGTAGGGGGAACGTCGTGGTAAACGTTGAGACGCCTTCAATAGGTTCCTTAAGCGGTACCTCGTCTTTGAAAGTCATGTAGTCAACCGCCGCCTGAACGTCGGCGTCGGAGACTTGGGCCTGCCATTTGAGGCGGGTCAGGTAGTTCGTCATCTGGGTCTGGTGCTCGAGTGTCATCAGCGCGACGATGTCGCTGGTCGGGCTCAGATATCTGGCGGTGTCGAACTTAACCCTCAGTTTTTCCAGTGTCAGAGGGTCGGCGGGATCGGGCGCGACCGCATTCGCCCGATCGGGCTGCTCTCCATGGGCCGCATTCACGAACCAGCCTCCCCAGCGATCGGCGAAGGCTGTGCGTTGGTCCGTGATGATTGCGCCGTCCTTCGCGGGTTGTCCGTTGAGGCTGGGAAACACTGAACCCACGAAGAAGCCGGGGATGCCGAGGGTCGCCGGACCCTGATGGCACTTGAGACAGACTTCCTGGCGAGTAAACTTCTGACTCGCCGGGTCAAAGGTGTAGAAGACGACGCCCCGAACCGGATCGGCGGCCGCGACTTCGAACTCGTCGCCGCCCGGAACCATTCCGATAGCCACCTGATCGTTGAAGTAGATTGCCCGGGGATTTCGGGGTGAGATCTTCGCGGCCTGAAAACTGTCTTTGGCGAAGGCGAGAACCTGCGAGTCGGTGTTGATGTCGAGTTTCTTCAGTAGACCAGGCAGATCGAGTTTCTCGACTGGTCCCGCGGCCAGTCGGCTCACGGGATTGTCCAGCGGTCCATCGAAGTAGTGGCCTAACGGCAGGGTGTCAAGGTAGGTCTGGCCGAACAGCAATGCGCCGCCTGACAAAACAAACCCAATCAGGCCCCGGAACCTCATGGCGTCTTGAGGCCGAGAATGTCCTCACCGGGATGTGGTGTCAACGGCGGTGCTCCGAGCTGGATTAGCAGCGCGACCGTGTCCGGGTGGGGCGTGCCGCCGGTGGTCCTTAAATAAGGTCCGGTCGCCATGTCGCTGACGGTCCAGCCGCGATGGGTTTGTTTTGTCAAATCCGCGCCCTGCGCTACCAGATACTTCACCAGTTCATTATCTCCGCGCCAGGCGGCTCCGCCGAGAGCCGTGTAGCCGGTGACGTCCTGGGTGTTCACGTCGAGGCCGAGGCCGACGCAAAAACGGACCACCTCGAGCGCCGAATCGGGTGCGTTCTTTGAAAAGTTCCCCGCCCACCCGACGCCCGCCGCCATCATCAGGGCGGTGTCGCCTTCGTCGGACGGAATTTTCGGATCGGCGCCCTTCGCGACGAGGAGTTTCATCGCCGCGAGATCGGTCGCCTGAGCCGCCCGCCAGAAGGCGGTCGATCCAGGCGTCCCGACCCACATCTGATCGTGGAAGGCGGGCCGGTACCAGAGCTTCTTCTTCAAGCGGGCGTTCGGGTTTGCGCCATGGTCGAGAAGGGCCTGCATCAGTTCGAGGTAGGTCACCTTTTCGCGCCCCGTGACCGGAGCCGGGCCACCGGCGACGGGGGCCCACTTCGCATCGACAACGGCATACAGGGCGGTGAGGCCGTCCAGGTTCGCCAGGTTCGAATTTGCGGCGTGATCGAGCAGGAATCGGGCGACATCGAAATGTCCGTTGATGATCGCCATCACCATCGGGCTGGTCTGATCGCCCGCGCTGACTTCGTTGACATCAGCGCCAGCTTCGAGAAGAGCGCCGGCCGCCTCGGTGTGACCGTCGCGCGCGGCGAGGATCAGCGCTGTGAGACCGCCCGAAACCGTCGGAACCGCCCGCCGACCGGCCAGAGCGGCTTTGCCGGCTTCGCCCGGGGGCAGGTTGGCATGGAGAATCAGGTCGGCGTCGAGCGGAAACTCTTCGCTGTCGAGATCCTTCTGGGGCGGGATCTGGGTGACTTTCGACGTGGCCTTGAGGTCCGCCCCGTGTGCGGCGAGGACTTTAATTACGTCCGCCCGATTGGCCGCCGCGGCGAACATCGCGGCGTTTTGGAAGTAACCCGGCTCGGTAGCGTTTACCTGGGCTCCGTGATCGAGCAGGAGTTTCACGGTGTCGGCATTGCCGGCCGCTGCTGCCTTCATCAGGGCAGTAGTGCCATTTGCGGTGTTCGCGGCATTGGCGTCCGCGCCCGCCTTCAGGAGCACAGCAACCGTCGGGGCGTTTCCGTTCGACGCAGCCATGTAGAGCGGAGTCTGGGCTCCGATCCGGGTCGTCGCTTTAACGTTCGCCCCGGCTTTCAGGAGCAACTCGACCATTTCCGGATCGCCGCGCATCGCAGCCCAGTGGAGCGCGGTAGCGCCGTCACCCTCCGCCGCGTTTACGTCGACGTGTTGGGCCACCAGGGCGCGGACGCCGTCGAGATCGTCCTGCATCGCCGCCTCGATCAGCCGGTTATCGGTGTCGCCCGCACGGGCGGCAGCGATTGCCAGCAGAAAGAGAACCGCTCGTTTCATGTATTAGTGAGGGCTGGTTGCGACCGCGACCGGCTTTTTATCTTCTTTGTTCTTTTCTTCTTTGGGTTTTTCTTCTTTAGTGGCTACGACGCACTGGTCGGAGCGGCAGTTATGCGAGTTCGCCGAACCCAGGCTTTCGAGGAGCGTGACCGTGTCGGGGTGGGGAATTGAGTGGGCGATCGGGCCGTTGGCCATGTCAGCGACCGTGTCGCCTTCTTTGGTTTTCAGGTCCACTTTCGCGCCCTTGCTGACGAGGTACTTGATCAGGTCGTTGTCGCCGCGGAACGCGACTCCATGCAACGCGGTGTAGCCCTTCTCGTCCACGGCATTCACGTCGAGACCGAGGCTGAGGCAGTACTCGACGGTGCGAAGCCAGGCGTCCGGCACTGTGGTGGTGTTGTTCGGAGCCCAGCCGAGTCCGGCCGCTACCATAAGCGCCGTGTCACCACCGTCGGTTGCAATCTTCGGATCGGCTCCGCTCGCCACCAGCAGCTTCATGCCGGCGATATCATTCGATTGAGCGGCGCGCCAGAAGGCGGTCGAACCGACCGGGTCGACCCAGGAACGGTTGCCGAAAGAACGAACCCAAAGCTGTTTGCCCAGAGCGGGCGTTGGGTTTCGCGCCTTTGGCCAGAAGGTCCTTCATCAGATCGAGATACGTGACTTCTTCGTGATTAGTGAGCGGCTGCGGGAACCACGCGTACGGCGCCCACTGTACATCGATCGTCGCGTAAAGCGGGGTCAAGCCCCAGACATTGTCGAGGTTCGGGTCTGCGCCATGATCCAGCAGTACTTTGGCGACGTCGAGGTGACCGTTCATGATCGCCATGACGAGAGGCGTGGTTTTTTCGTCCGCGCTCGCCTGATTAACGTTTACCCGGCTCTCGATCAGGGCACGGACGGCATCAATCTGGCCGTCGCGAGCCGCATAGATCAGAGCGGTCTGGCCGCCCATGGTTTTCGCTCCCCGCTCCCTGCCACCTTTCTTCTTTTCGGACTTTTTGTCATCCCTTGCCAGCTTCTTGTCTTCGGTTTTCTCCTTTGTTTCTTCCTTTGCGGCTTCGGGTTTTGCGGCTTCGTCGGTCAACACGATATTGCCGTCGGGATTGAAGCGCACGACCTGGGTTTTGGTGACCGTCGAGGTCAGGGTCGCGTCCGCGCCGTGCGACATGAGTACCTTGATGGTATCGGCGCGATTCAGGGAAGCCGCGAAAATGAGCGCGGTCTGGCCGTGGGCGAGATCCGCCGCATTCACGTTTGCGCCGTGGTCGAGGAGCAGGCTTCACCGCGTCCGCGCTGCCCGAAGACGCGGCCATCATTAAAGCGGTAGTCCCGGTCACGGTGGAGGAGTTTGGATTGGCTCCGGCCTTGAGCAGCAGCTCAATCATCGGCGCGCTTCCGTTCCGGCAGGCCATCAACAGGGGCGTAATCGCGCCATCGCGAGTGGTCGCTTTTACATTGGCGCCGGCGGCAAGCAGCAGTCTTCGCGAGATCGAGATTGTCGTTGAAGGCCGCCCAGTGCAGCGCGGTAGTTCCGTCGCCCTGTGCCGCATTGACATCGACTTTTTGTTTCAGCAGAGCCTGTACGGCGGCCTGGTCGTCGTTCTGCACGGCCTCCGGAAGGCTCGCCGCGAACAACGACGCACCGGTAAACACTCCGATTATGAGAGCTTTGCGCACGATAGCCTCCTCAGATCTCGATTACGCCGGTGCTGTCGCCGATCGACTGATCCTGCATTCCCAGCTTCTGCAGCATGCTCAGAAGCACGTTAGCCATTGGCGTTCCGTCCGGGGTGCGTACGTGCTGGTTACCTTTGACCTGGCCGTTCGCTTTGCCTGCGAGCATGATGGGCAGGCGCTTGTGGTTGTGGGCATTGGAATCGCCGAGCGGGCTGCCGTACAGAACCAGCGAGTGGTCCAGCAGATTGCCGTCACCATCGGGAGTCGAGCGCATCTTTTCGAGGAAATAAGCCACGAGCGTGGCGTGATAGAGATTGATTTTCGAGTACTCTTCGATCTTCGACGGGGTCTCCCCGTGGTGCGAGCACGAGTGGAAGGCCGTTTTCACGCCGCTTTCGGGATAGACGCGCTGATTGACGTCGCGGCTCATCTTGAATGCGGAAACGCGCGTGGTGTTGGTCATGAACGCCAGCACCTGCAGATCGAACATGAGCTTCACGTGCTCATCATAGGAATCCGGTACGCCGATCGGGGCAGAGGGAAGAGCGCGCGCCGGATTGCCTGCGTTGTATTTCTCAATTCTCTGAATGCGGCGCTCGATTTCGCGGACATTGTCGAGATAAGCAGTGAGCCGCGCGCGATCGCTGGCGCCCAGGCCCTTCTGCAGCCGGTTTGCGCTGTGCGAAATCCAGTCGAGAATGCTGCCGTTGGTCTGTTGCCGTTCCTGGCGTTCCCGGGGAGTCGAGCCGTCGCCGAACAGCGTTTCAAAGGCCATGCGGGGATCGAGCGTCATCGGCAGCGGGCTGGTGGGCGACGACCAGCTGATGGTATCGGCATAAACGCAGGCATAGCCGTAATCGCAGGCGCCTGAGCCGTCGAGGCTCTCGATGCAGAGCTGGATCGAAGGCAGCGGCGTGTCCTGACCGAACTGCTGGGCGTAAAGCTGATCGATGGAGGTTCCGCAGTGGATGTCCGCGCCTTCCGTCATTTTCGGGTGGGCGGCAGTCAGATATGCGGAACTGGAGCGGAAATGGTCGGCTCCCTCTTCGGAGGGCGACCAGGAGGTCGCAGGAATCAGATCCGTGCCGGTGACGATGGTCACGTAGTCCCGAAGCGGCTCCATCGGCTTCAGAGTCTGCGCCGAATTCGAAATCCGCGCCCTCCTTCGCCGGCGACCACAAATGTTTGTTTGTTCCTTCCACCGTGCTTCCCGCCGCTCCGTGAACGATTTCCACGCAGGCGAGACGAGTTTTCGGATTCGCGGCGGTTTTGCTTAAAGCCGTTTGGGCGGGCACCATCGAGTCGAGCAATGGCAGGGCGAGCGAGACGCCCATGCCGCGGAGAAGAGTACGGCGCGAAAGGTACTTCTTAGTGATGTACATTCTTCTGAGATCCTTTTGGGTGCAAATCGGTGGGCTGCGAATTGGTCAACTGGGGAGCAGCGGCCTCCGCTTTCCGCATCTGGAACGGTGCGCTTTTCACGACACCCACAATGAATGCGGAGAAATGATTCTGATCGCGAGCGGCACTGCGCTCGATGGACCGTACGACCGGCATGTCTGACGGTTCCAGCACGCGGCCAACGCCATAAGAGAGGAGGCTTTCGGTGAACGTTCCGAGGAACGAGTCGGAATGGTTCAGAATGGCCTGGCGGAGGCTCGCGGGGCCGTTGAGTTTGGTTCCATCGAACATCTGGCCGGCCGAGTCGATGGGATAGCCGCTGTCTTTGGTGCGCCATACGCCGACGCCGTCGAAGTTTTCGAGCGAGAATCCGATGGGGTCCATCATTTTGTGGCAGCTGGCGCAGGGCTCGTTCTTGCGGTGCATCTCCAGTCTCTCGCGGACCGACATGGGCTTTTCCTTCTCGGAAGTTTCCTTCAGGGGAGGCACGTTGGGCGGAGGCGGAGGCGGCGCGGTGCCGAGCATCACTTCCATGACGTATTTGCCGCGAGCGACGGGAGAGGTCCTGTTCGAGATCGACGTCATGGTCAGTATGCTGCCCTGGCCGAGCAATCCGCGGCGATTATCGTCGGTAATTTCGACGCGGCGGAAGCGGCTGCCGAGTACGTTCGGAATGCCGTAGTGTTTGGCCAGAAGTTCATCGACGTAGGTGTAGTTGGCCGTCAGAAGATCGAGCACGCTGCGGTCTTCGTGCATGATGCTGTCGAAGAAGAGCTGGGTCTCGCGCCGCATGGAGAGCGCGAGGTTCTTGTCAAAGTTCGGAAACACGAAGGCGTCCGGCTGAACTCCGTTGAGGTTCTGCAGGTGCAGCCATTGCGAGGCAAAATTGGTCGAGAGCGCTTCGGCGCGAGGGTCGCCGAGCATGCGGCGGACCTGTTTATCGAGAATTTGCGGGTCCCTCAGTTTTCCGGCCGAGGCGACGGTGAGGAGTTCGTCGTCGGGCGCCGTGCTCCAGAGAAAGTACGAGAGGCGGGAGGCGAGTTCGAGATCGCTGATGCGATAGGCGGCCCCGGCAGCCACACCCGCGGGCGTGCGCTCGAAGCGGAAGACGAACTCGGGGCTGGAGATCATGGCCTGGACGGCGGTGGAGATTCCCTGATCGAAGCTTCCTTTGTTACGGCCCTGCTGATAGAAGGTCAGGAGGTCTTCGACGTCGGAATCGGTGACGGGACGCCGGTAGGCCTGGCGGGCGAGTTTCGCCGATGATCTTTTTGGCGCAGGAGAGTTCTTCGGAGGTTTCGGCTGGATGGCAGACGAAGATCTTCTCGCGGCTGGGCGTCTCGGATACGCCGGTTACTTTGAAGGGTCCGGTGATGCTGAGGTCGCTGAGGTGCGGAAGAGAGGTGACGCCGGGGAACGCGGCGTTATTGAGATCCGCGAGGCTCAGCTCGATCGGCATTACGTCGTCTTCGAGCGGTCCGTCGAACTTCTGAATGAAGGCTGCGGAAATATGCTGGGGGCCGGCTTTGATTTTGATCGGGGGCGTGCGCAGGTCGTCGGTCGATTTCATCTGCGGGTCGATATCGATCAGCGCCACACGCGCACCGTTGACGGCGACTTCGATCTGCTGGCCTTTACCCTGGTTGCGGCCGAAGAGGGGGCCATCGAGCGATGCGTAGAAAAGCATCTTGAAGGTGTACTGGCCGTCGGCGGGGAAATTGTGGGTGATCGAAATGCCTCCGCGAGTTCCGAACGGGGTTCCGTCGACGTGGCGCATTTGGGAGATGACGCGTGGAATCCGGTAGGTGACCATCGTCGGGCTGGCTTTGGCATCGCCCACCGCTTCGCGGCTGATTTTGCCGGCGGCGCGGATGTAACCGTCCATTAACGCAGGCGAGACGGTGAGGACGTCCGCCATGTTGTCGAAGCCGTGGCTCATGTCGTCGGGCGGCAGGAGTGCGGCTACGTCAACGTTAACGTCGAGCAGATCGTGGATGGAATTCGCGTATTCCGCTCGATTCAATCGGTGCAGGGCAGGGCGGCCGGGGTTTGGATGGAGCGCGGCAGCGGCGTCGATGGAAGTCTCGATTGAGGCAGCGAAGGATTTCAGGGTCTCGGCGCTCGGGCGGGGCAGGCCGGAGGGCGGCATCATACCGGCGCGGACTTTGCGGATGACTTTTTCGGCGAGATCGGGGTTTTGGTCGGGATGGGTGAAATCGAGTTTGCTCAGCGTCATCCCGCCGGTTTTGAGCTTGTCGTTGTGGCAACCGGCACAGTATTGGGTGGCCAGCGTCTTCGCGGCGGCCGGGGTCAAGGGCGCGGCGGTTTTCGTTTGAGCGAGAGCGAGACCGGTAGAAAGAGCTACCGCGGCGCTTGAGGCGAGGAGCTTGCTTAACGGGCCAGCTGAGCGTCTGCCCGCGATATATTCCACCAGGTGATTCCTCCCGAAAGGGTTCGACATAAGAAGTGCTCGGATTCGAATGCGAAACGGGGCAGACGATAAATTTCGGCGTGGAAGTATTTATCTATTACAAAGCTAGCGCAGACGTGTTTTCGGGCGCAAGACGCGGCCCGGCAAATAGAAGCCGCCGAACCATTGATTCCATTATGATTTGCGTATGCTTCCGTGGAATCGTTCCAAGGGTGTAGATCGGCGACTGATGTGGGAAAAACAGGGGTCGCAGGTAAGCAGGAACCGGGTGTCAGCCACCGCCGATTTTCTGGTTCCGGTACATTGGAAAGAGGCGCGGAAAGTATGGAGAAGAGTTTGCACGCCAGTATCCCGGCCAGTTTGCTCGCAGAGGCGGAGCAGGCTGCTTATACCGACCACATCAGCGTGGACGAACTGGTGCGGGAAGCGGTAGAGCAACGTCTCCGGGCACGACGACGTCAGAGTCTCTACGCGTACGGTGAGCAGCAGGCGCGAAAACTCAGTATCAGAGAAGAGGACGTCGCCAGAATTATCCACGAATTCCGTGATGAGGAGCGGAAACGCCGGAACAGCGAAAACGGACGCTGACGGGTGGCCAGCGTCACCGCCGACACCAATATCTACGTTTCAGACTTCCAGTTTGGTGGAACTCCGCGACGTTTTCTCGATCTCGCCGCCAATGGCGCCTTTCGCCTGGATATCTCGGATCCCATTCTCACAGAGATTCTTCGAGTCCTTCGTAAAAAGTCCAGTGGTACTCGACGTGATTGAGGCCGATCCGTCAGATAACCGCGTTCTTGAATGTGCTGTGGCCGCGAGAAGTGATTTCATCGTCAGCGGCGATGCGCGCCACGTTTTGTCCCTCGGGAGTCATGAAGGAATTCCGATTATAAAGGTGGGCGATTTCCTGGAAAGAATCGCCCAAAGCCGCCGCCGCTGAGGGTCCGCGCCGATCAGTAAACGCGGCGTGAGGGCGTGCCGCTACTGAAATCCCGAATATCCTGTCGCGCGCGCCGCAGCAGAAAATCGATCTCCAGCTGATTTGTGGCGAGGGCGGCGGCTTGCTCATAAGCCGCCGTTGCTTCGGAATGTCTGCCCAACCGTCTCAACAGGTCAGCGCGGGCGGCATGGGACAGATAATAGCGGTCCAGAGGGCCTGAACAGAGAGTTTCGATTCGCTTCAGGCCTTCCTCGATCTGTCCGCTCATCGCAATAGCGACCGCTTCATTCAACAGTATTACCGGAGACGGATTGATTTGGGCGAGAGCTTCATAGAGCGCGGCGACCTGCGGCCAATCGGTTTCCGAGGCGCTTTTCGCCTGGGCGTGCAACGCCGCAATCGCCGCCTGGATTTGATACGGTCCCGCGCGGCCGAGGCTTAAGGTCTGTTCGACCAGCAATAGTCCTTCGCAGATCGCGGCCCGATCCCAGAGAGCGCGGTCCTGGTCCTCAAGGGTCACCAGTTGTCCGTCCGACACACGGGCGTTGCGGCGTGAATCCTGGAGCAGCATCAGAGCCAGAAGCCCGATGTTCTCGGCTTCTCCGGGAAGCATCTCAAACAGCAGCCTGCCCAGACGAATCGCTTCGGCGCACAGATCCGCGCGAACGAGGCTTGTTCCGGAAGCGGCGGTGTAGCCTGCGTTGAAGATCAGGTAAATCACGGCCTGCACCGCCGCGAGGCGTTCGGGAAGGCGCGCCGGCGAAGGCTCCTGATAAGGAATGCGTGCCTCTTGAATTTTCCTTTTGGCGCGCACCAGGCGTTGGGCGATCGTCGGTTCCGGCACGAGAAAGGCTTTGGCGATTTCCGGAGTCGAGAGGCCCCCGAGCGTGCGGAGGGTCAGGGCGATTTGCGCCTCGGGATTGAGTGCGGGGTGGCAGCAGGTGAAGATGAGACGCAACCGGTCGTCGGGAAAGTGCATCGCGGATGGTTCGCCTTCAGTCTCGCTGGTTCGGGTGGCGGCCACGGTTTCATAAAGCAGCGAATCGTGTTTGCCGCGGCGTGTTTGCTCCCGCCGTGCGGCGTCGATCAGTTTCCGATGCGCCGTGGTTGTGATCCAGGCGCCGGGGTTGTCTGGAATTCCTTTGACCGGCCAGGAGGCGAGCGCTGAGGCGAACGCCTCCTGCATTGCCTCCTCAGCCCTGTCGAAGGAGCCCGAGACGGCGATCAGACTTGCGATGATTCGACCCGATTCGCGGCGGAAGACGGTTTCAACAGAGAAATGGATGTCATCCATTTAACGCACGAACGCGGCTCGGGTTCCGTTCGGAATCAGCGGGCCGGGGCACGGCGCGCAGGGGCCGGATTTCGATGCAGCCGGGGGCCCCGTGACACGCGGTCGGAATGCGGGCCGCCCAGTCGATGGCTTCGTCGAGATTCTCGCATTCGAGTATGTAATAGCCGGCGAGATGCTCTTTGGTTTCGGCGAATGGGCCATCGGTTACGAGCGGCTTTCCGTTCTGTATGCGAACCGTGGTTGCGGTGCTGGTTGGAGCGAGGGGTTCGGCGCCGATCAGGATTCCCTTTTCCGCAGCGTCACTCATAACGCGCATGTGGCCGGAGCGGATACGCGCGGCTTCCTCGGGCGCGATGCCTTCAGCGGGTTCGGTCGAGTAAACCAGCATCATGTAACGCATTTGGGCGTCTCCCTTTCTGAAATGATGGCACGATTAGCGGGCGGGAAAACCGGGGTCTACCTTCACTTCGAGGATCTGTTTGGCATGACGCTCGGCATGGGCGGAGGCGGCGAGTATCCATTGATAACCGTCCATTACGGTGTGTTCGCCCTTCGATATAAATTTTAGCGGCGGCGCATCCAGGACGTGATGGCGCAGATCGGGTGTCGTTTCGAGGCACTCGGCCAGACGCCGGGTATTCGTCAGCAGGCGGTTGCGCACGTCGGCGATGATGAGGTCACCGCTCGGTTCCAGGAATTCGGGCGCGTTCGCTTTGGTGAGCCGGTTCGGGAATTGGTTTATCACGATCGCGTCAATAAGCTGAGCGTTGCGATCGGGCGGGGGCGGCGCGCCGGTCGGAAGATGGTCCTTTACCATTGCGAGCACACGCTCCTGGACTACTACGATGTGCTCCAGAATTTTCGCTATGGACCAGCGATCAGGCGAGGGCTGAAAGTTCCATTGCGTCTCGGAAAGTCCGGCGACGGAACCGAGTGCGGCGGCGCACGTTTGCGAGAGGTGCAGGTTGCCCTGCTGCAGTTCGGATGATGTCAGTGAGTTTTCGATGGCTACGGAGGATGCCGCGGAAACAGCTGCTTGCATGAGGTTTCTCCTTAATTTGTCGGTCGTCGTTTTGCGACCGCTTCGTGAGTACGACGCGCGGTTTTGCGGAAATCGACAACGATTCGGGAGATCTTTGCGCGTTGCCGCAGCCGCCTTGCAGGCGGCAGGACAGGCTGAGAGCCTGTCCGCAGGCAAAGGGGCCTGCCCCACCCGGCACTGGAAGGTTTTTATAAGGGCAGCACGCTTGTCCAACGTGCGGTTTATTGGGTCTGAACGTATTTCAGCGTTTCGGCGATCTCTCGTTGCAGGCTGGTGTCATCGGCGAAATCTGACAGATGGTGCAGAAGCTTTACGGTCCGGAGCGGGTAGTTTGCGCCGGGCGCGATGGTTTCCGGCTTTTCGAATGCGCCGTGGAGGATTGCAAGGACATTCCGGATTTCGCTATTGGATAGAGCGTTCACGCCGATCAGGTCCGCGATTAATTCCGCAGTTCCGTCGCCCCGGGCACCGCTTGAGGTCTGGAGCGAGACCGAGTGCGGTAATGGCTGGTTGCCAGCAATCCAAAACTGGAGGATTTCCATCTGGTAGGCCTCCTGCGTTTGTTCACCTGGATGGCCAGGGACGACTCTGCCATCCGGAGTTCGAAAAGCGTCTGTCGATGGGGTCGAAAAAGTACGACGTCCTTCGGCGGTTTCGCAGGTCAGCACCGTATGTGATGCCGGTGGACTTGCTCCATGGCCCACTCGCCTGGCAAACAGGGCGCACTCACCGAGAACTCGACCACGGGGCTCACGAGCCTGCCGCCGACGGTCCAAACCTCTCTCCAGCCTCCAAAGTCTTCCTTCTCGAATTGCCCTGCCGTTGACCATCTTCCGGCGCTGTCGGTGGACCCAATGACCGGACCCCAATCGGTGAGGTTTTCCATCGTCGTTCTGACGCTTATCGGCTGGTTGGGTGCGCCGGTGACCAAAATCTCGAATCGGTCTCCGACCTCGAAGGTTCTGCTCGCGGGATGGGTCGTGTTGATGAGGCGCACAAGCGGATTTTGGGCACCGCCGAATTGTGCCTATGAGGAGGAAGACCAGGATCCGCATGGTTGCTCGGGTTCATTCTACCTTGTGCCGAGCAAAGCAAGATTTTACAACGCAACTTTTCGGTTGCACATCGCACGCGCCGTTGCTAATATGCAACTGAAAGGTTGCTTGATGAATACAGATCGCATCGAGAAGAAGATTCTCCTGCACGCGCCGATGGAGCGGGTGTGGCGAGCGCTGGCGGATTCCACGGAATTCGGAAGCTGGTTCGGGATGAAGTTCGACGGTCCTTTCGTGGCGGGCCGTGCGCTTACCGGAAGGATCTCGGGTACGACCGTGGACCCGGAAGTCGCGAAGGCGCAGAAGGCGCACGAAGGTCTCAGGTTCGAGATTATGGTTGAAGCCGTGGATCCGGAACGGCTGCTCTCTTTCCGCTGGCATCCTCACGCTGTCGAGCGCAACGTCGATTACTCGGGCGAACCCATGACGCTCGTGGCTTTTGAGTTGAAGCAGGAAAAGGAGGGTGTGCTTTTGACGGTCACGGAGTCGGGCTTCGATCAGATACCGATTGAGCGCCGGGCGCAGGCTTTCGCCGCGAACGACGGGGGCTGGGGCATGGTGATCAAACTGATCGAGGGATATCTCGCCGAGGACCGTCTTGCCGGTACACCGTAAGTCAAAGGGCGAGGCCCTGCTTTTCGCGGCGCTGGGCGACGAAACGCGCCTGCTGCTTGTCTCGCGCCTGTGTGATGGGGGCCGATGTCCATTACGCGGCTCGCGGAGGGTTCGATGGTTACCCGCCAGGGGATTTCCAAACACCTCCGCGTCATGGAACGGGCGCGTCTGGTCCACAGCGTGAGGCAGGGACGGGAGCGTGTGTGGGAACTGGATCGGCGGCGCTTATCCGACGCGCGCCGCTATCTTGATTTGATTTCAGAGCAATGGGATCGGGCTTTGGCGCGTCTGCGGAAGTTCGTCGAGGAGTGATATGGATAGTCGGCGCATTGGTTACGTGATTCACATCGCGGCGACGCCCGAGGATTTGTGGGAGGCTCTGACGAGCCCGCAGGCGCTTGAACTGAATTGGGGGAAGATTCGTTCCGAGTGGACAGTTGGTTCGGAGGTCACCGAGGTTTCGAGGTCAGGTGAGGTTTTATGGAAGGGTGAAGTGCTGCGCAGCGATGCCCACCGGCTGCTTTCCTATACTTTCGATGTGACCGGCAGCGGCGAGGCGGCGAGCGAAGTCACCTTCACAATAGACGCTCCGGCGTCAAAGGTTGCCCGGGCGCGGCGGTTGTCGCGGCTCACACTTACCCACTCAGGGTTTGGAGACAACAGTCAGTTGTTCTCCGGTTGCGCGCGGGCCTGGCCGGAGATACTCAGTAGTGTTAAAAGCTATCTGGAAACTGGCCGCCCGCTTCCATTCGTCTGGAATCACTAACTTCGTGAGGGGACGGCGACCGGATTACGTTACGCTTTTTCCGGCGCGAACGGATCGAGCCGATATAAACTTCGCGTCAACGGAGACGAGAGGACAATACTTGTGGTGGGAACGCCAAAACGCAGGAATTTCATTACGAGCTGCTCGAGTTCTTCGATGGATCCGACGAGGACTTTGATCATCAGCGCATCGCCGCCGGTGACATGGTGGCATTCGCGCACTTCTTCGCAGGTTTCGAGGAAGGTCACGAAGCGGCGATACTGCTCGCCATCGCAGGCCATGCGGATGATCGCGGTGACGCTGAGACCGAGGCTGGACGGATCGATTTCAGCACGATAGCCGCGGATTACGCCCGCTTCTTCGAGGTTCCGCAAGCGCTCAGAGGTTGCGGAGGGTGAGAGTCCGATGCGGCGGCCCAGTTCCGCATAAGAAAGGCGCGCGTCTTTCTGGAGTTCGTCCAGAAGCTTTCGCGCTATGTCGTCTATGAGGGGGCTAAGTTCCCTTGGTCTTGGAATTACTTGTGTCTGGCGCGGGTGCATAGTTGTCTGGTCTCAAGGTAGTAAGTACTCGGAAAAGAATTTGAAAGTCACCGGCGACAAGATCGCCGGTGCTACCGGGGCTGATGTAAAGCTCCGCGCCGGGCGGAAGCCCGGCGGCAGGGCCGAAGCCCTGCCCCACATCGTATGTGCAAGGTGTTTCATTAGCCGTGCTCCTGGTTCGCGGTAGGCTGGAAGCGGCAGTTCAGGCGATAACGTGACGCCGGATAGAGGAGCCTGGCGAAGGTTACGGCGGCGTTTCCGGACCATGTGCGGCGAGTCAGCAACAGGCACGGTTCGTTTTTGCCGATCTTCAGAGTTTTGGCGTCCGCGCCCGGGCATCACCGCGTCGACGGTGTGTTCGATCTCGTCGGCCGGAATTTCGGCGAGCAGGTACTCGCCCGGGGTTTGATTCGTGAAGGGCTGAGCGAGGAAACTGCGGGGCGCAGGCCGGATTTACGTAGCGGTCTTCGAGTTGTACCGGAACGTCGTTCTCATAGTGAACACAGACCAGGTGGAAGACCGGCGCGCCGGTTCGCAGTTCGAGCGCTTCGGCGGTCTCGGCTCCGGCCTTTTCTTTCGCCTTAAGGACGATCGACCAGTGGTAGCGGTGGCCGCGAGCGCGTATCTCGTCCCCGATGCGCGCGATCATGAGCAGCGTGGATGAGGGGCGCGGTTCCGCGACGAAGGTTCCCACGCCGGCGCGCCGCGTCACTTCGCCCTCTACGGACATCTCGCGCAGCGCGCGATTGACCGTCATGCGGGAGATGCCGAGGATGCGGACGAGATCGTTCTCCGAAGGAATGCGGTCGCCGGGCTTCCATTCGCCGGAGCGCGATTTCTGGCGGATGTACGCTTTCACCTGTTCATAGAGCGCAGCGGTTTGCTCCGTCAAGACCGGCATTAGAGGGGAGGCGGCCATTTCTTATCCAGCGACGCGTAATTGACAAAAATATCATATTCGGTCTATACCTGTATATACCGCATGACCGCAACGCACGCGTTTGTTGACGGCCTCCGACCTGAGATCCGGAATCTTCCGGCTTACAACTCGGGTCTCTCCGCCGAGTATGTCCGCGAACGATATGGCGTGAAAGAAGTTGCGAAGCTCGGGAGCAACGAGAATCCCTTCGGGGCAAGCCCGAAAGTGATCGCGGCTATTGCCGCGGCGGCCCCGGAGGCAGCGCTTTATCCCGATCCTGGTTCGGGCGCCTTGCGGTCGGCTTTATCGCGGCTGCTGGGCGTCGAGCCGGAGCGACTCGCTTTTGGAAACGGGTCGGAAGATCTGATTTCGGTGTGCGCCCACGCCTTTCTGAGCCCTGGGGATGCGATGGTTACGATGTCGCCTTCGTTCGGGCTGCATCCGATTTATGCGCAGGCTGCGGGGGCAGAGGTACGAGCAGTGCGGGCAGGCGCCGATTACAAACTCGACATTGAGGATGTGCTGGCCGCACTGTCACCGCGAACGCGCATGGTGATTTTCAGCAGCCCGTCCAACCCGGTGGGTACAACGATCACGGGAGACGATCTGCAGAGGCTGCTAGCCGGGCTTGGCGAAGGCACGCTGCTGGTTTTCGACGAAGCCTATTTTGAGTATGCGTCGATGGCTCCCTCGTACCCAGGCTTTCTTTCGATCCTCGAAAAATCGGCTGCTGCGTGGATTTTGCTGCGTACTTTTTCGAAGGCGTACGGCCTGGCGGGGTTGCGTGTGGGATACGGAGTAGCATCGGACGCATCCTTAATAGATGTGATCGACCGCGCGCGCACGCCATTCAATGTGAACCGGCTGGCACAGGCGGGAGCTTTGGCGGCGCTGGGCGAAATGGATTATATGCGGGAGTGTGTTTCGCGTACGGTGGAAGAACGGGAACGCGTTCGGGCGGAGCTGGAGAAGGCTGGTTACTACGCCGCGCCGTCCGTGGCAAACTTTCTGTTTTTCGACGCTCGCGAAGATGCGGGCGATCTGGCGGGGCGGCTGCTGCGGCACGGAGTTATTGTCAAGCCGTGGCGCGAGCCGGGTTTCAGCGGGCATGTGCGGGTGTCGATCGGATCGGCGGCCGCGAACAATCAATTCCTTACAGCGCTGGCAAGAGAAGGAAATGCAGACCGAACAAATCGAAAAAGTTGAAAGTATCGAATCGCGCCGCACGGATCCGTCAAGGAAGATTCGCGCGCCTCGCGGGTCGTCGCTGACGTGCAAGAACTGGCTGAGCGAAGCCGCTTTCCGCATGATCCAGAACAATCTGGATGACGAGGTGGCGGAGAATCCGCAGAGTCTGGTGGTTTATGGCGGGATCGGACGCGCGGCTCGAAATTGGGAGTGTTTCGATGAGATCCTTGCTCAGTTAAAGAAGCTTGAGGCGGATGAGACGCTGCTGGTGCAGTCGGGCAAGCCGGTGGGCGTGTTTCGGACTCATGCGGACGCGCCGCGGGTATTGATCGCAAATTCGAATCTGGTTCCGGCGTGGGCTACGTGGGAGAAGTTCCATGAGCTCGATCGCAAGGGCCTGATGATGTATGGCCAGATGACGGCGGGGAGCTGGATTTATATCGGGTCGCAGGGAATCATTCAGGGCACGTACGAGACGTTCGCGGAGGCGGGTCGCAAGCATTATGGCGGCGATCTGGCGAGCCGTTGGATTCTGACGGCGGGCCTGGGAGGCATGGGCGGCGCGCAGCCGCTGGCCGCAACGTTCGCGGGTGCCGTATCGCTGGTGATCGAATGCCAGCAGTCGCGCATCGATTTCCGGCTTGCGTACGCGGTATCTGGATAAACAGGCGCGAGATATCGACGAAGCGCTGGAACTGGTGAAGCGTCATTGTGAGCGCAGGGAAGCGATATCGATTGGGCTGCTGGGTAATGCGGCTGAGATTCTGCCGGAGCTGGTGAGGCGCGCTAAGGAAGGCGGCATCCGGCCCGATCTGGTGACGGATCAGACGTCGGCGCACGATTTGATCAACGGCTATCTGCCGGTGGGATGGACGGTCGGCGAGTGGAAGGCCGCAATGCAGGATCCGGCGCGGCATGCGGATCTGCGCGAGCAGGCAGGGGAATCGTGCGCGGCTCACGTGCGGGCGATGCTGGAGTTCCATCAGATGGGCGTGCCGGTGGTGGATTACGGGAATAATATCCGGCAGGTCGCGCTGGAGCATGGGGTCTCGAACGCGTTCGATTTTCCTGGGTTCGTGCCCGCTTATATCAGGCCTTTGTTCTGCGAAGGGAAGGGGCCGTTCCGGTGGGTGGCGCTTTCGGGCGATCCCGAAGATATTTATAAGACTGACGCGAAAATCAAGCAGTTGTTTCCGGAGAATCAGAAGGTTCAGCGATGGCTGGATATGGCGCGGGAGCGGATTGCGTTTCAGGGCCTGCCGGCGCGAATCTGCTGGCTGGGATTGGGCGAGCGGCATCTGGCGGGTCTGGCATTCAATGAGATGGTGCGGTCGGGCGAACTGAAAGCGCCGATCGTGATTGGGCGGGATCACCTGGATACGGGGTCGGTGGCTAGTCCGAATCGTGAGACCGAGTCGATGATGGACGGATCGGACGCCGTTTCCGACTGGCCGCTGTTGAATGCGCTGCTGAGCACTTCGGGCGGCGCGACATGGGTTAGTTTCCATCATGGCGGCGGCGTGGGGATGGGATTCTCGCAGCATGCGGGCGTGGTGATCGTGTGCGATGGAACGGATGCCGCGGCGAAGCGGATGGAGCGCGTGCTGTTCAACGATCCGGCAACGGGCGTGATGCGGCATGCGGACGCGGGTTACGAACTGGCGAAGGAAACTGCGGCGAAGTTTGATTTGAAGCTTCCGCTCTGAATTGATCCGGAATTGATTTCGGGTGGAGTTAATCGATACGAGCGCTCTGCCCGCCGTGGCATGGAAGAATGGCGGGGGCTCGACGCGTACCGTTGCGGTTTCGCCGGAGGGCGCTGGTTTCGATGACTTCGTGTGGCGGGTCAGTATTGCCGAGGTGGAGCAGTCCGGCGCGTTTTCGTTGTTCCCTGGGATTGACCGGACGATCCTGCTGCTGGATGGCGCGGGGATGGTGCTCGAGGGGAGCGACAGTGTTGCGCATGCGTTGACGACGCCTTTCGAGCCTTACGCGTTCAGGGGCGAAGATGTGATTGAGGCCCGGCTGGTGGATGGCGCGTCGCGAGACTTCAACGTGATGGTCCGGCGCGGACGCGTCAGGGGCGCGGTTCGCTTGTGGGATCGCGCGGACACGGTGCCGTGGTCGGGCGAGGCGTTGCTTTACTGCGCGCGCGGCGATTTCGAAGTTATGAGTGGGGGCGAGACGGCTTTGCTGTCCGCCGGTTGGGCAGGTGGCTTCTCCGTTGATGGCGCGACCGTGCGAGTCGTTCCGAAAGCATCGAATGCCGTATTGATCGGAGCGTTTTTCGAAAGCGAGGAAGCAGCAGCATGAAGAGAGCGAAATGGATCGCCGCGATTGCGATGTGCGCCGCGGCAACAACGGTTTTGGCGCAGGATACGGCGGCGCCTCCCGCGCAGGCGCCGCGTCCGGGCAGAGGCCGCGGGCCTTCGCCGGTGCTTACGATGAAGCGTCCCATCGAGATGCGCGATACGGTGTGGATCGAAGATATGACGCTGCTCGAAGTGCGGGATTCCCTCGCGGCGGGGAAGACGACGGCTATGATCTTTGCGGGCGGCATGGAGGATAACGGTCCTTATATCGCGGTCAGCCAGCACGACAGCACCGTGAAAGGGATGTGCGACGTGATCGCGCGCAAGCTCGGCAATGCGTTGTGCGCTCCGATTGCGGCCCTCGCGCCGGCGAATCCGGAAAAGGCCTCGAGTCCTGGAAGCGTTTCGATTACGGCGGAGACGTTCAAGGCCGTTCTGATGGATGAGGCGACCAGCCTGAAGTCCGAGGGATTCAAGAACATTCTGTTCATGGTCGACCATGGATCGGACGCGAAGCCGGCAGAAGAGGCGGCAAAGGAGTTGGCGACTAAGTGGGAGGGGTCAGGGACGGCCGCTTACTATATTTCCGAATATTACAACGATAAGGCGCTGGTGAAGTTCGAGCAGGATGAACTCGGAGTTCATGAAAAGACGGATGGCGTGCACTATCACGACGATTACCCCTACGCCGTGGTCTCGCTGGTGATCAATCCGGAGGACGTGCGCATGCCCGAGCGGAAGAAGGTGAACCTGACCACGGTCAACGGATACGATCTGGCAACTTCCAAGGCCGTCTCAGACGGGAAGCGGCTGATGGAGTTTCGTGCGAATAACACGGTGGCGGCGATTCAGAAGCTGATTCCGGCGAAGTAGTTTAAACCGGCGACAAGATCGCCGGTCCCACTGTCAGGAGAGGTTCGGGTGCTTGAGGTGCCAGTCTGTCGCCGTTTGATATGCGTGGGCAAGCGCGAGCATCCGGGCCTCGCCGTAGATCTTTCCGATGAAGGTGACGCTGGTGGGCCGGCCTTCGGCGTTGAGTCCGTTGCGGACGACGATGCCGGGATGGCCTGTCAGATTTGTTAACGATGTGTTGAGATTCAGGACGCTGCCGGGGTTTCGGGAGCGGCTGGATGTGATGGGCGCGAGGTAAACGTCGATATCAGACAGTGTGCGCTCCATAGCTTCCATCAACAGAGTGCGCGCGCGAGTCGCCTGAATGTATTCGACCGCCGGGACGAAGCGGTCGGTGCGGTAGAGGTTCGCGTCCGAGCCTTTTCCCTGTCGAGCGAGGAGATCATCGCGGTTGCTTCTGGTGAGATCGTCGAAGGCTGCCGCGAACTCCGCCTCCATGATTCCCATAATGCTGCGGATTGGAAAATCGGGCAGATCGATCGGTTTCAGCATCACGCCCATAGCTCGGAGTTTTTCAAGCATCGCTGCATCGTTCGCCTTTTCCTCCGGCACTGTGCGCTCTTCGTCGAACGCGGCCTTCACGTAACCGACGCGAAGTTGTTTAGTGTCAAGAGTTGCGTCCCAGTTAAAAGGAATATCGGTGACGGTGAGGTCCTTTCCGTCTTGGCCTTGCAGCGCGTTGAGCACGAGCGCGCAGTCTTCGACGCTTCGGCAGAGCGGGCCCGCTTTATCAAGACTCCAGGCGAGGGTCATGACGCCGTAACGGCTTACGCGTCCATAAGTCGGGCGCATCCCATAGACGCCGCAGCGGGTGGAGGGCCCGACGATTGAGCCGCCGGTCTCGGTGCCGATCGCGAATCCGACACAGCCGGCGGCGGTGGCCGATGCCGGTCCCGCGGAAGACCCGCTCGACCCTTCGGCAGGGTTCCATGGATTCTTCGTCTGGCCGCCGAACCAGCGGTCTCCACCGGCAAGTTCTCCGCTGCTTAGTTTGGCGACGAGCACTGCGCCCGCGTCTTCGAGGCGCTGGACGATGGTGGCGTCGTAGTCGAAGCTCTGGTCTTTGAACGGCGCGGCACCCCAGGTGGTTTTATACCCTCGCTTTGAAATGAGATCCTTCGCGCCCCAGGGAATGCCGTGGAGCGGGCCGCGATATTTGCCCGCGGCGATCTCTTTGTCAGCCTGCCGGGCCTGAGTCATGGCGAGGTCTTCGGTCAGGGTGATGACGAATTTCAATTTATCGTCATAGCGCTTGAGGCGGCCGAGATACATCCCGGTCAATTCGATCGAGCTGACCTGACGGGTCCGAATTAACTGAGCCAGTTGAGTTACCGGCCAGAACGCGGCGTCTTCGAGATTTGCGGGGCGTTTCACCGCGGGCTGACGGCTCATCTTCATCGGGCGGCGCGCCATGTCAAACGTCATGCCGGCGATGACGGGGCTGAATCGCAGGGAAGACGCTACGCTGTTTTCGAGAGGTAGCGCGCGGATTTTTTCGTACTCGGTCAGGTGACGATTCACGTCATCGATGAGGAGCACTCGCTCTTCGTCTGTAAAGTTAAGACCGGCGATAACCTCCGCCGATTTCAGCATTTCGAGCGTAATCTTCGGCGTTGGGTTCGATGACTCTTGTGTTGCCTGAGCCCACAGAACGCCCGGCAGGAGGGTGGATGACAAGCCGGCGCCGGCAAAGTACGCGAGGAAACGGCGGCGGGCTTCGGAAAGCTCAGAAGGGCTTGACGGCATGAGGCAGGAATCTCCGGTTGATCTTCGCGATCACCACGTAGTTGGGATCGACCATCTCCGCCACGTGTATCTCGGCTGTTTTCGAGAGTAACTCGTAGGCGTCGAGATCGGATAAGTTGTAGTCTTCGTGAATCCAGTGCACTAACTCAGTAAACGAAATGCGGAGTGCGTCGTCGAGAGGCCTGTAGATGCCGGCGGCCATGATGTAATCCTGATTTTCAAACCGAGGCCACTGGATGATTTTGTGTTTGACAACATTGACCTGGAAACGGACTCGCGTCGAGACTTCTATCGCTGTGCCCGCGATTTCGCCGTCGCCCATCGCGGCATGTCCGTCGCCCAGAAACAAGAGAGCGCCGGTGACGTTGACCGGTAAGTAAAGGGTGTTGCCGACGCTTGCCTCCGAAGCGTCCATGTTTCCGCCGAATTCGGCGGGGACAATGGAACTGCGCGCCTCGCCGCCCGCGGGCGCGACACCGACGCAGCCCATGAAAGGGTGCAGCGGAATCTTAACAGAAAAGTCCGAGTTTTTGGCGCGGAACAAAGCGGTGTTTGTGGCTTTGTCTATGGGGTAAGTCCAGGATTGCTTCGGGATTTGCGGCCCCAGCATAGGGGTATAGGGATTACTATTAATCGCGCCGCCGAACGAGGGATCGATATCGCCGAAGCCCTCATTGCCATCGACATCCATCGACAGGAATCGGATCGCCAGCGTGTCGCCTGGCTCGGCTCCTTTTATATAGAACGGGCCGGTGAGGGCGTTAAAGCCCAGAGCCTTGTAACCCGCCGCTATGATGGCCTTGCCATCGGAGTCTACGGTATTGGTTTCGACGGTATCTCCGGAATTGACAGTGGCGACGGGCGGGAATACCCCGAAGTCGTATTTCAACTCAGACATTTTCAGCGGACAACGCACGGTGGCGCTGGGACTGGCGGCGGCGACCGCCTCACTCGATGGAGAGGCCGGCGCGTGCGAGCACCCGCTCAGGAGGGGAATCAGCAAAAGGACAGCGATGTCAATCGGACGCATTGACGGGCATCCCGGCAGCCGGCGCGAGTTTCGCTTTTGCGGCAGCGCGCTCGATGATCGCGGAGCGAAGCATCATCACGGCCGTATAGAGCACGACCGCAATTACCAGCCATTTCACCGTTCCCAGTGGCAGGGAGCGTACAAGAAATGCGGCAAGCAGAACGCCGGGGATGCCGCCCAGGGTAAGTCCCAGCGATGTTCTGAAATTGTAAGCGCCTCGCTTGATAAACGGGATGCTGGCTACAGGTCCGAGGAAGGCAACGGAACCCATCATGATGGGAAACGCGGCCTTCGCGTTCATTCCCAACAGAAAGATCACCATCATGCAGGGCGCGAAGAACCCAATGCCCAGCGTCATCAGGGCCCCAAGCACGAGATTCGCCGCGACGGCGATCAGCAGCTTCGTGCCTGTGAGGCCGAGTTTGTCGCCGCCGCCTGGCAAGAGGTTGAGTTGTGTGGCAAGGCCAAAACCCGCGGTGGCGAGGAGCGCGAGACCCATGCCGATTTGAATCTTGCGGCGGGGCCAGCGGGAAACCACCCCCGCTCCGAGCCACGCGCCCACTACGGAGGCGGCAATCATCGAGATGAGTGTGGTAACTTCGACATCCACTACGGCAATGTAGATAAATGCTTCAGTAACTCCGGGAATGGTTGCGGCGGCATTGAGCGTTCCGGGAATCTGTTCGTCTTTTACGAGTCCGAACAGTTTGAAACAGGCGCTCATCGTGGCGAATGAGCCGATGCCCAGCGTGTCGAGGAAGTTGATGCCGAGGCCAAGCAGGTAATCGATCGGCTTGGGCGCTTCGAGTTTGCCCGGCGATTTGCGGGCTTCGAGCACCCATATAAGGATGAAGCCGCCCGTGAATATCCCTAACGCGATAAACAGGGCGGCTTTCATATCTGTACTCCTGGCTTATCCTATGCAGTTGGCGGGGTCACCGGTGACAAGATCGCCGGTGCTACTGGCAGTGACGTAAAGCTCCGGGCCGGGCGGAAGCCCGGCTGCAGCGCCGAAGCGCTGGCCCCACAGCCGCGGCCCAGCGTCTTCATCTGTTTTGAGCAAACGGTGACAGTCAGAACTCATAACGCATTGAGAACTGGAAGACGCGGGGTGTCCCAATGGTCTGAGTGTACTGCCCGAATTTATTCTGGTTCGCGATATTCAGATTGGCGCCCATCGGGTCGAAACGAACGGAGTTCGAAACGTTGAACGCTTCTGCGCGAACGATC
Organism: Terriglobia bacterium; assembly: GCA_963845785.1. GTDB lineage: Bacteria > Acidobacteriota > Terriglobia > Bryobacterales > Bryobacteraceae > BOG-234. The sequence goes on from CAWJTK010000001.1 coordinate 1,188,306, forward strand.
AGCGAGTGCGGCTGATCGTGGAAGTTGAAGAGATGGAAAGTCTTGTTGACTCCGAGGTCGATGCTGAACGGCCCCTGTCCGCGAATTCCGTTGCGTTGTCCGGTCTGGCCGGCTGGCGTCTGAGAATACGCGATGTAAGCGAGTTGCGGATTGTTGAAGAGGTTCGGTCCGCCGGCCTGCCCCGGAGTGGCCGAAGGCGCGTTGCTGGAGGTAGTGTAGGAGGGCACGATACCTGTCTGAGTTGCATAACCCGAAGAGTTCCACTCCGTCGGATATACGCCGCCATTGCTGACGCTCAGCGGTAAACCGCTCGCTACAGTGAGCACTGTAGTAAGCTGCCATCCCCCGATTACGCCGTTTACAAATTTGTTCGACGTATTCAGAAGCGCTTTGCCCTGCCCGAACGGGAGGCCGAAGACGCCGAGAGCGCTGACCAGATTCGTGATGTCGTAGTCGCATACGCCTTTGTTCTGATTCTGATCGTAGGGATTGAGAATGAACCCTCTGCTCGAACCGCTGCTCTCCGGGTAGGAACCCAGATCGATACATTTGGAGTAGGTGTAGTTAAAGTCGAACTGAACATCGTGGCTATAGCTCTTGCGCAGCGTGAGGTGAAGTCCGTTGTAGTTGCCGTTCCCGATGGAACGGAAGCCGACCAGAGCCGCAAACTGGCTGTTAAACATGCTGTTGCCCCCCAATCTGTTGCAGGGCAGTTGCGTGGAAGTAAGGGTACCGGCGGCGTTGCACCCGGAGAAGGGCGCACCCGCGGCGGCTGACACTGAGATGGGGTTATCGACGGCAAGCAACGCCGTGGTCCAGTCTCCCGTGTGTTGGGAGTACGCGTCTTTGTAAATGTTCTGAGTCGCCGAAAGGCCGTTACCAGCGGCTGTCGGCCAGAAGTCCTGCCAGAAAGGAATATTCGGAACGCTGCTCACGGGAGCCTTCGCATAAACGTAAGTCGCGAGAGCGGCGACGGCCTGGTAGTAACTCATGCCTGAAGCGGGATCCACCAGGTTGGTCGGCGTCGCCATGTCTTCGCCAATCAGCGAGCGGTGAGACAGACGATTCACATAAGACGCGTCGAATACAAATCCGCCTTTAAGCTGCCGCTGAATACTGACATCCATATTCTGCGTGTAAGGCGACTTCAACTGATCGTCGAGCGTCGTCGCCTGAGCGAGGCCGCCGGGGGCGGGAGTTTGCGGGAACCCCGCGACGGGCGCCGGCGGAAAGATACTGAGCGGCACATTGTAAAAGCCCGTGAAACGGGGAGAATTTCCGATCGACTGGCCCGGCCCGGATTGCACGGAATTGGAGAAGCCGACAGCCGCGCTTAACTGCTTCTCGAGACCTTCGCCGAAGGCGTCGTAATAGATGCCCCAGCCGAAGCGGATCGAGGTCTTGTCGGGTCCTCCAAAGAGGACTCTGGAGAGTCCCGAGTTGCCTTGAGGGGACCACGCCATGGCGAACCGCGGCGCCCAATCCGTGTGGAACGGATAAATGCCGCGGCCAGTAACGCTCGCGAGATCGTAGGAGATATTTCCCGCGAGAGCCTGCGACTGCCCGCTTGCGGCGAGACCAATGCGGCTGGCGAGCCAGTTCGCTGTGGGAATACTGGAATCGATGTTGTAGCCATTTGTTTCGGTGATTGCGGGATTCAAGCCAAGGCGCAAGCCGGCGGAGATTGTGAGCCCCGGCAACGCCTTCCAGGTGTCCTGAACGTAAGTATCGTAGTGCCGCTCAGCAAATGAGCGCGGCACGATTGCACCTTGCGGAAGCGCGGAACCCGCGAGGTCATAGTTGGTTTTCAGAATGTTCTTCGTAAGGTCACCGATCAAAGTAGCGATATTCTGGATCGTCGTGTTACTCACCTTCGCATCCGCGGGGAGCAGCGAATCCCCGTCGCCGGCAAGATAGAGGCCGTCTCCGTTGGCCGTGCTGAATGAGTTCTGGTTGGTGCTGTAGTCGTTGGTAACCAGCAGAAAGTCGGCGCCGAAGCTGATGGTATGAGCGCCTTTCGTCCAGACCATATTGTCGTGAATATTGTTCACAGGGATCAGATTGACGCTGGCGGTGGAGGTTCCGTACAGCGTGCTAATGGAGGCGTAGGATGGGTCGGCATAGGAATTCGCGAGAACGCCGGTGGTCTGCACCCCCTCTCGCGTAAATCCATAGCGAAAGGTGTTAATCAGCGACGCAGTCAGGACAGTGGTGATGCCGGTAGCGATGCCCTTGCTGTTATCGAGATAAACGCCGTTCGCAGGCTGGCCCGGGAATTGCGGGGCCTGATTCGCATAATTATCGTTCTGAAGATTACCGCGTACAAAGATCGTATTCTTCGAGTCAAGATTGTAATCGAACTTCGCGATGTAAGTGTTGAAGCGCAACGGCTCACTGGCATTAAAGCGATAACCAGCGGTATTTACTCCGTCTCCGGTATTAAAGGCATTCGGAAGCGGAAACTGCTGGAGATAGGAAAGCACAGCGGGACTGGCGCCGATACCCGCCGGATCGACTGCCTGAATCTCAGCAGGGGTCATGACGCCTTCTGTTCCATGGGTTGTACCGTAAAGCACCTCTCCAGTACGGAACGTCGCGGTAGGGACCGTCCGGAGAACCGTGGCGGCGCTTGCGTCCTTACGGCCTTCGTAATTTCCGAAATAGAATAACTTGTCTTTTTTGATCGGTCCGCCGGCAGAAGCGCCGTAGACGTTCCGGTTGAGCTGCGGGCGCGGCACGCCGGCCGAGTTATTGAAAAAACTGTTGGCGCTGGTGTCGGTATTACGCAGGTACTCATAAGCGGACCCATGCACGGTATTCGTTCCGCCTTTGGTAACGAGCGACACCTGGGCGCCCGAACTATGTCCGTATTCCGCGCCTGCATTTGTGGTGGTTGTGCGGAACTCCTGAACGGAGTCGAGCGAAACGCGCAGAACACTGGTAAACGAAGCGCGATTCTGCTGGTCGTTGACATCGACGCCATCGAGCGTAACGTTACCCTGATCCGATTTGCCTCCGTTGACAGCCCCGCTTCGGTAATCGTTTAAGGCGCCGGGATTCGGCTCTCCCAGATAGACAACGCCTGACTGTATGGCAAGCAGGCCGACAACATTGCGGGATTCAAACGGCAGTTGCGTGATGATGTGCCCGCCAATCGCATTGCCGATGGAAGCGTCGTCTTCATCGACCTGGGTCGTGTCCGCGCTAACCGAAACGCTACTCGCAACCGAACCCACCTTTTCAAAAGTCAGATCGATCGTGGCCGGGGTATTTACGAGTAACTGAACCTTATCAATGGTAAGATCGCCGAACCCAGGCGCCTTGGCGATCATTTGATAAGTGCCCGGCTGAACCTGCGAGAACAGATACCGTCCGGCGGAATCCGACACGCCCGCGCGCTGAGCGCCGGTATCCATATTAGTCAGCTGGACCTGGGCTGCGGGGATGATCGCGCCGGAAGGATCTTTCACCGTTCCGCCCACGGAAGTAAGTCCCTGCCCGAATATCGTCATCGCCAGACAAAAAGCTATTAACGTCGCCCGAATGATTCTTCCCATTTACACTACTCCCTTTCCGCTGATGCCCGTTGAAATAACAGGGCACGGCTCCGAATCTTCAAGAATGCGAATGGCCAGGAAATGGCAACAGGGCGACGAAGCAAACCGCTTCGCTCTAACCGCATCAGGGCGATTGATAATAAATGCACGGACACCACTGCCGTGCAGGCCAGAGAAGCTAAATCAAACTTTTGTTAGAAGCCATTGTAACGTATGCGCCCTCGCGTTCGGAACCTCGAATCAATCGAATATCATCCTGGCTGAAATCGACTCCATTGCAAGTGATTGGTTCAGCAATGAAATCAATCGTTCCGCCGCAGTATCGGCAGCGGCACCTCTAAAAAGTCATTTAAGGTCTGATTGAAACAGCACGAAGCCCATTCGGAGAAATATACGCCGGATTAGGGCATGCCTGCGCGGCATACACGCTCTGCGGGGAATCAGTCAGGCCGAATTCGTCCAGTACCTGATTCTCTCGGCCGCGGTGTTTGCAGAGGGCGACTGGCCGCTCAACCCGGCGCCGCCGCGAATGCGTGAACTTCCCTGAAGGTGGCGGGCTTTCTCGCGAAAACACCGGTCAAAAGTGCGGATCTCACCCTTTTCCGCGCCTTCTGTCAGACATCGTAGTGAAAATCGGCGCGAAAACGCGGCTTTTTCGCTTCCTGATTTGCCTCGGGGTCCGCTATTCTGGGCCCAGACCGGATCGTATGATCACCCTCCTCGAAGTTGCCGGCCAGCCCTTTACCCTGGAACAGATTCAACGGATCGCGGAAGGAGCGCTCGAACCTTCGCTATCGAATGCCGCAAGGCTTCGGATCGAATCCGCGCGCGAGGTGGTGGATAAACTTCTGCGGGAGAAGAAGACCGTATACGGCGTGAATACCGGCTTCGGAAAACTCGCCGACGTCCACATTCCGGCCTGCGAACTCGAGCAGTTGCAGGTGAACCTGGTCAGGAGTCATGCCGCGGGTCTGGGGAATCCCCTGGCGGAAGGCGAGACGCGCGCGCTGATGCTGCTGCGAGCAAACGTTCTGGCCACGGGATATAGCGGATGCCGGCCGATTCTTGTCGACACGCTTTTCAAGATGTTGTCGCGCGGCGTATCGCCCCGCATACCCGAGAAAGGCTCGGTTGGGGCCAGCGGCGATCTGGCGCCGCTCGCCCATCTGGCGCTGGCGATGCTCGGGGAAGGGCAGTGTTTCTATAAGGGTGGGTGGATGCCGAGCATCGAAGCGCTGCGCGCTGCGGACATCGCGCCCGTGCGTCTTGCGGCCAAGGAAGGCCTGGCTTTGCTGAACGGCACGCAGGCTATGGTGGCGGTCGGAGCGCTGGCGTTGCTGCGGGCCGAACGGGTGGCAAAGCTGGCCGACCTTGCAGGCGCAATGTCTCTCGAAGCCCTGCTTGGCACACCGGTGGCGTTCGATTCACGAATTCATGCGGCGCGGCCGCATGCCGGACAACGGGAGTCAGCGGCGCATCTGCTCGATCTCCTGGATAACAGCGAGCTTCGCGATTCGCATCTCCACAACGACCCTCGCGTGCAGGACGCCTACTGCCTTCGCTGCATGCCGCAGGTTCATGGCGCAGTGCGGATGGCGTTGTCCCATGCGCGTCAAACGGTAGAGATCGAAAGCGGCTCGGCGACCGACAACCCTCTGGTGTTCGCGGACGCCGAAGAGATCCTGAGCGGCGGCAACTTCCACGGCGCCCCGCTCTCCTACGTTTACGATTACACCGCCATCGCCCTCACGGATCTGATGAGCATCATGGAGCGCCGCATCGACCGGCTGATCAATCCCGATCTGAACGATGGATTGCCGCCGTTCCTCAGCGCTCAACCTGGACTTTCCTCGGGCTATATGATCGCCCACGTCTGCGCCGCGGCGCTGCTCAACGAATCGAAGGTGCTGGCTCACCCGGCGAGCGTCGACAGTGTTCCCACATCCGGAGGCAAGGAAGACCACGTTTCGATGGGCATGACGTCAGCGTTGAAGTTCCGGCAGATCGTCGAGAACGCGGAATACGCGCTGGCCATCGAGCTCATCACGGCTGCCGAAGGCATCGACTATCGGCGGCCTCTGCGGTCTTCGGGCAAGATCGAAAAGGCGCACGAGATTGTGCGGGCAATTGTTCCCCGATTGACCGTCGATCGCCCGCCCTCGGACGATATCGAGGCGTTGAAGAAGGCGATCCGGCAGGGGCAGTTCGATGAATTTGCCCAGTGACAAGCCGCTTGCCGTTATCGATTGCGGGGAACTCGTTACTTTAGCCGGTCCGTCGCACCCCCGCATCCGGGGCGAGATGAAAGAACTCTCGATCCTGCGGAATGCCGCCATGCTGGTGCGGCAAGGCAGAATCGAGCGAATCGGTTCACAGGCGGAAATCGCATCCGAGATCACCTCGGAATATCAGATCGTCAATGCGGGCGGGCGTTCGGTGCTGCCCGGGTTCGTCGACGCTCATACCCATCCGGTCTTCGGCGGGAATCGCGTGGACGAGTATGAGCTGCGCGCCGGAGGCGCTACCTATGAACAGATTGCGGCTTCGGGCGGCGGAATCCGTTCCACGGTGCGGAAGACGCGCGCCGCGTCCGAAGACGAGCTGTTTGAGCAGGCGTTGCGCCGCAGCTGGTGGTTCACACGCGTGGGCACAACAACGATCGAGGCCAAGTCCGGTTACGGCTTGACGCCCGAATCGGAATTACGCATGCTGCGCGTGATCCGGCGGCTCGGCGCAGAAGGGCATCTGAACCTGGTCCCGACCTTTCTGGGCGCGCATGAGGTGCCGGACGAGTTCAGGGGCAGGACCGACGACTACGTCGATCTCGTGATCGGCGAGATGCTTCCCGCCGTCGCGGGATGTAAGCTCGCCGAATATTGCGACGTATTCTGCGAACCCAAAATATTTAATGCTACGGCCGCTTTGCGCATACTCGGCGCCGCCAGGCAGCTTGGTCTGGGGATTCGCGTTCATGCGGATCAGCTTTCGCGTTCGGGCGCTGCCGAGGTCGCGGCAGAGGCCGGAGCCGCAACGGCCGACCACCTCGAGCAAATCGACGTGAAGGGCATCGAAGCGCTGCGTCGCGCACAGGTTCAGCCGGTACTGCTTCCGGCGTCGGTATATACGCTGGGATCGAAGCGATTTGCGCCCGCGCGCGCAATGATCGATGCCGGTCTCGCGGTGGTGCTCGCGACCGATTTCAATCCAGGATCCTCGCCCACGCCGTCCATGCCCTTCATCCTCTCGCTCGCCTGTACCCAAACCCGGATGACGCCCGCCGAAGCGCTGACCGCGGCGACCATCAATGCCGCTTACAGTCTCGGCCGAGGCGACATGATCGGTTCCCTGGAGCCTGGCAAGCAGGCCGATTTTGTGATCCACGATTGCCGGGATTACCGCGAAATTCCTTATTTCGCGGGGATCGAACCGGCGCTCGAAACTTTCGTGAGAGGCCGCATGGTTTACTCCAGGCGGATGCCATGACAGCGAACTCCACTCAGGGCTGGCTTCCAGACTACATTTTCCGCGACGGACATTTCGAGAGCGGAGTGGCGATGTTCGCCGACTCGCAGGGCCGCATCACGCGATTTTCCGATGCGCCGGACGATCTGCGTCAAGCCCGGCGTTTGCCCAACCGAGCTCTCTTGCCTGGGCTGATCAATGTGCATTCGCACTCGTTTCAGCGGGCGATTCGGGGACGCACCGAACGGCGCACAGGCATGGGCCGTGACACGTTCTGGACGTGGCGCGAAGCAATGTATCACGCGGCCAAATACCTCTCGCCCGAAGATATCCATGATGTGGCGCGAATGGCGTTCCTCGAAATGCTTGCTTCAGGCATTACGGCGGTCGGGGAGTTTCACTACCTGCACCATCAACCAGACGGCGTCCCTTATGAGGATCGGAATCTGCTGGCGAAAGAGGTCGTTTCCGCGGCGCGATCCGCAGGCCTGCGGATCGCTCTTCTCCGAACGGCCTATGTTCGGGCCGGATGGCGAAAGGAACCAAATCCCGGCCAGGCGCGTTTCGTCACGCCACGTGTCGATGACTTCATTGCCGATACGTATGCTCTGCGTGCTTCGCTGCTCGGCGATTCCGAAAGCGGACTGGCGTGGGTGGGAATCGCGCCGCACAGCGTTCGCGCCGTACCTTTGCCTTACCTGCATGAGGCGGTGAGTTGGGCACGCGCCGAAGATCTGAAGATACACATGCACGTCTCGGAACAACCCGCTGAAATTGAAGCCTGCGAGGCGGAGTATGGCGTCAGCCCGATCGAACTGCTGCATCGGAATGAAGTCCTTGGGTCTGATTTTACCGGTGTTCATGCAATCCATATCAGCGAGGCGGAGATTGGCCACCTTGCGGAATCGAAGGCGCGGATCGGCGCCTGTCCCACTACGGAACGGAATCTCGGCGATGGCATCGGCCCGGCGCAGGAATGGTCTGCGGCGGGCGTTCCCACATGTTTCGGCAGCGACAGCAATGCGCAGATCGATCTGCTGGAAGACGCGCGCGAATTCGAATACCATCTGCGGTTGAAGAACCTGGAACGGGCCGCGCTGGCACTGGATCTCACGGCAGAAGGTCTGGCGGCGCGGTTGTTTGAATGCGCGACACGGGTGGGAGCGGATAGCTTGGCCGCCCCAGGAGGAGATCTGGCGATCGGCCGCGCGGCGGATTTCTTTACCGTGGATCTGAGCGACCTCTCGGTTGCCGGGGCCGATCAATCCTCGCTTCTGAGCCACATCGTGTTCGCGGGGGAAAAGTCCGCAATCCGCGAAGTTTATGCTGGCGGCCGGGCTGTTATTGAGAATGGGCGGCATCCTCTTCAGGAAGAAATCGTAGAGCGGTTTGCGAAAGTGCAGAAGAAGCTCTGGAATTCCTGACTATATGGCCGAACCTGGAAAAGATGTTAAGCAGCTTCTGATGGATCTGGTGGCGATCCCATCCGTCTCGCCGATGGCCAATCAGCCGGTGATCGAATATGTGACACAGCATCTGGACCCGCGTTACTGGAAGCTGGAGCAGCACTCTTATACCGACCCAGCCGGGACGCCAAAGACAAACCTGGTTGCCATTGCGGGAAATGCTATCGACAATCGCGCCGAACTGACTTTCGTGTGCCACACCGACACCGTTCCGTTCGAGCCGGACTGGTCGGAAGCCGTTCATCCCGTGATTCGCGGTGGGCAGCTCTATGGCCGCGGAAGCTGCGACGTCAAAGGTTTCCTGGCTTGTGCGCTGGCTGCCTTTTCCGATGTCGATTTGAGTTCCCTTGCCAGACCGGTAGCTTTGGTTCTGACCGCCGATGAGGAAGTGGGGTGCGTCGGAGCGAAAAGCCTTGCGGCGGCGAAGGGATTTTCGACCCGCTACATGATCATCGGGGAGCCGACAGGACTGCGGCCGATTCGCGCCGGCAAGGGATACGGCCTGGCTATGATTACGCTTCGCGGAAGAGAAGCTCACAGCGCATTTCCCGCTGAAGGCCGCTCGGCGATTTACGATGCGGCGCGGGTGTTGATCCTCCTGGAGCAACTGGCCGAGGACCTGAAGGCTCAACAGGATTCGACCTTTGACCCGCCGTTCACCACGCTCAATGTGGGAGTGATCGAAGGCGGCACTGCGAAAAATATCGTTCCCGGTGAATGTCGCGTGACCGTCGAGTGGCGGCCCATCCCGGGCGAAGATCGGAACCGGGTTCCCGATCTGATTCAGGGTCTCCTGCAACGGGCCGCCATGGCGACGCCAGGGGTGCAGGCGAGCGTCGAAATACGCCGAATCGATCCCGCATTTGCACCATCCGCCACCCAACGAATCGCCGGAATTCTTTCGGAGATGACCGGAAACGAGCCTGGGACTATTGCGTTCGGCTCCGAGGCCGCGCACTTCCGCGAACTCACGGGCGAGGCCGTGGTGTTCGGCCCGGGAAACATGACCGTGGCCCACAAAAGCGGTGAGTTCGTGCCTGTGGCTGAGCTGGAGCGCTGTACCGACTATCTGCGGACGGCCATCAGAATGGTTTGCTAGGCCGGTTAAGTCAAGCCGAATTTCAATCGGGCGGCATTTTTGGATTCAGGTTCCGCTGAATCGCGAAACGCACCAGGGCCGCGACTCCATCGACGTCGAGCTTTCGGAGGATATTAGATCGGTGGGTGTCGACCGTCTTGGGACTCAGCTCCAGCCGACTTGCAATATCTTTGGGCCGCACTCCTTCCACGAGAAGCGAGAAGATCTCCAGCTCGCGTTTGCTGAGAAGCGAGACCGGGTCATCTTCCTGTTTGCCTCTTTTATCCGCGGCTTCGCGGCGGATCAACGGGGTAAGATACTCTTCCCCCGCGAGAACGGAATGGATCGCATCAAACAGATGGTCAGCCGGTCCGTCTTTCAAGAGGTACCCGCTGGCTCCGCAATAGAACGCCTCGCGGACTGCGTGCTCGTCCCGGTTCGTCGAAAGGATCAGTATCCTGGTTTCCGATTTCGCGACCCTCAAACGGCGAATCACTTCGAGGCCGTTCACCGTGGGCAGATTCAAGTCGAGTACCGCGAAGTCAGGCTGGAGCGCCAGAATCAGATCGACCGCCTCAGCCCCATCGGAGCATTGCCCGGCGATTCTCAGCTCCGGACGCGGGCTGCACAAAGCGGCAATGCCTTCACGGACAATGCCGTGCTCGTCGGCCAGGACCAGTGTGATGACCTTGTCCGTTTCCATCACTCCTCACGAAGGGGGAGCCAGATCCGGATTTTCGGCCCGCGAAATAGACTGAGCCGCCCGCATGCCGAGCCGGCTAAGTGGCAATCCGATAAGAAATCGGGATTGTGGTGCGCTTGGTTCTCAGGCAACTTCCTATCTTCTTATAACGGAAAGCCGCGTGGGGCGCAAATTCAAGCAACGTATGTTAAAGAATCGGAAGGGAGTCGGGATTTCAGGGCGCAGCCGGGCGCTGCTTTCGTCAGCTGAATTGTCCCAACTCCCGGCCTTCGGACCGCTGCGACTGAGGAAGCAGCTTTTCCACGAAAAACGAGCGCGGAGGCTGCCAGGTAGGGGCGGATCCTTTCCTTCCCCGCCTGCAGGCGCCTTCGAATCCGCCGCCGTTTGTCGCCAGATTCTTCATTCCGTATACGGCCAGTTCAAAGCGATCCTTGACCCCCAACTTCTGAAAAAGCCGTGAAAGATAAACCTTTACGGTACCTTCGGAAATATCAAGTGCGGTTGCAAGTTCCTTGTTCTTCAATCCCTCGGAGAGCAGACCCACCAGTTGGCCCTCACGCCGGGTAAGCGAGTACCTGCGCGCCGATCGGAAGTTGTCCGTCAGCTCCTTTTCGAACCACAAATCGCCTTCCTGGACCCGCGTCAGACAACGTATCAGCGTTTCCGTGGGGTGGGTCTTCCGCAGGATGCCGCGAATCCCCAGGCTCATTGCCTGAAGGGCCATCTCGGTCGAGATGGTATGGACCCACAGGATGACCCGGGCATCCGGCGCCGCCTCATGAAGCGCGCTCAGCGTTCCAAAGGTGATGCCTGCGGCAAGATCCACAAGAAGGATATCCGGCTGGAGTAACTCAACCTGAGCGTGAAGCTCTTCCGTCTGCGAACACCGGGCAATCAGGCTAAAGGATTCGACGTCCGCCAGCACCCTGGCCAGTCCTTCTCCGAGAATCGGTTCGTCACTGCAGAGAACAACGCCTGTCATAAAATGGAGCTTACCACTTTCAAAAGTGGGATTTCTAATTTTTTTTACCAGAAGAAGCTTAATAATTCTATCAGTGAGTCGCAGCGCATTTCTCTTTCGATATATCTTTTGATCTATCGCTGCAGGCAATGCAAACGGCAGTGATACCAGTCCTCCAGTTTCCCGTTAAGCATCTCTTATTAAAAGCCTTGATGGATTAAGGAAGCGCGGATCGATAGGGCCTGTCCCGACCGCCGCTGGTACCGACATTACTAACTTCTGAGGCGTCTAAATATGTATCTATGATCACAAGGATTAAAGTCTAAGTAATAATCCGATATATGGAATCGCCGAATCGGTAAAGCTCTTTCCGGCGCTTCAGCTGACTTTAACCCAGCTATTTTGGATCGCCACGTGTTTGATTGAGTAAAGATCTGGCGATATCAAGAAGATCTAAAGGTTCGAACGTCCTTGCAGGGAGTCGCTCTCGGCGTGGTCGGCGGCCCCGCCGCCGGTGGCTCCCAGCCAGTCAGGATGCGAATGCCGTTGCGGCCTGAGAAGCTGCCGATTGCCAGATCTTCATTGCCGAACATCAGGGTTTCGGCGCGCGCTGACGGGCGCAGTTTACGGCGCGCTGTCCGCAGTTACCCCGGCCATTACCGGAAGGCTCTATGGACGTCATCTGGCTATTGGCCGACGGGATCGCGGTACTGGCGTTCGGACTCTCGAAAACGCCGAGAGACCTTGCCGATAGCGGTACACCTGAAAGGACTCGGTGCTTACCTTGTTTATGGCCCAAGCACCGAGGGTGCCCGGTTCGGCGGCCCTTGCGCTTCTGAGATAAAAGTTCATGATCCCCGGTGCTCGGCGGGCTTTCTTCCACGAGTCAGGTTCAACGCCGAATTTACGAGAGCTACGTGGGTAAGCGCCTGCGGAAAATTCCCCAGTAGTCGCCGTCCTTCAGGATCGTATTCCTCCGATAAGAGTCCAACTTCATTGCGCAGGCTCAAAAGGTTCTCGAAGAGCTGCCGGGCTTCGGCGTCGCGTCCCTGCAGCACATAGTTGTCGACGAGCCAGAAGCTGCAGGGCAGGAATACGCCTTCCCTGCCCGCGAGGCCGTCCACGCTGCTTTGCGAGTCGTACCGTTCCACGAAACCGCCGCGCATGAGGCGCTTTTCGACCATTGCGACCGTACCTTTGACGCGTGGATCGTCGGGACTCAGAAAGCCCACGATCGGAATCAGCAGCAGACTCGCATCGATTTCTTTTCCACCGAATGACTGCACAAAAGAATTCAATTCGGCGTTGAATGCTTTTGTTTCGACCTCCACGCGCACCTGTTCGCGGGCGCGGCGAAGTGGTTCGAGATCGCCCGGCGCTCCGAATTCCTCCATCGTCCGCACCGCGCGGTCGAAAGCAACCCACGCCATGATTTTGGACCAGGTGAAATTTCTGCGCCCTCCGCGCACTTCCCAAATCCCCTCGTCCGGCTCTTTCCAGAGCGTTTCAAGATGTTTCGCAAGTCCTCGCTCCATGGCCCAAAGCTCATTTGTCCCGGCCAGGCCGAGGCGTCGGGCCTGGTAAAGCGAATCGAGCACTTCGCCATAGACGTCCAGTTGCAGCTGGCCGGCGGCCGCGTTGCCGATACGCACCGGCTTCGAATCCATATAGCCGCTCAGATGCGGCAGTTCGTATTCGTCGAGCCGGCGTTCACCCCCGATGCCGTACATGATTTGCATGTCGTCGGGCACTCCGGCGATCGCGCGCATCAGCCATTCCCGCCAGGCGTTTGCTTCATCGCGATAGCCCGATTCCATGAGCGCGTAGAGGGTAAACGTCGAATCGCGGAGCCAGCAGTATCTGTAATCCCAATTCCGCGCGCCGCCCATCAGTTCCGGCAGCGAAGTGGTCGCAGCGGCCACAATGCCGCCGGTGTCGAAATCCGTCAGAGCTCGGAGCGTGATCAATGAACGTTGTACGGCGCCGGCGTAATCGCCCGTAACACTGCACCCCGCCGACCACGCCTTCCATTCCCGTTCCTCTTCGGCGATGGCCGCTTTTACTTCGAACGGCTCGGGAACCGCGCGGAACGAATGCTTCCATGTCAACGCAAACGGAATCTCTTCGCCCTCGCGGATCTCAAACTCGCCTACGGTTTTGAAGTTTTCGCCGCGAGTCGCCACTGGCGTTTGCAAAATGAGCTGGTCCGGACCGGCGATTGCCCGGACCCGGCCGTCGGGCAGACTCACGACCCATGGAATGATTTCGCCGTACCCGAACCGGATGCTTAGCTCCATCACCATAGGAACAGAGCCTCGTTTGCCTTTGACCAGCCTCAACAGGTTGCCGGATCCGTCGCGGCGCTGCATACAGTCGGTCAGAATAACCGTGCCCTCCGGCGTCTGGAACTCCGTCTCAAGGATCACGGTGCCTTCGCGATAGCGGCGGCTGACGTTAGTTGGTTCTGCTTTTGGCGCAATCAGCCAGCGGCCGTTGTCCGGATTTCCGAGCAGGGCCGCGAAGCAGGCCGGGGAATCGAATCTCGGAAAACCGAGCCAATCGATTGAGCCTTCTGACGACACCAGCGCGGCTGTTGCGCGATTCCCGATGATCGCGTAATTCTCGATTTTTTGTGGCAAGCGTTCGATGGTTTCCTGGAGCACTTATTGGCCCAATGACGCACGGCGAGATTTAGAGCATTTCCACAGTTTCTACAGGCGCTTAAGTGCGAATGCCCTCGAAAAACCAGTCGCGAGTTTGCGTAAAGCTTCGCGGCGGACAGAGACCGGCGACAAGATCGCCGGTGTTACCGAACTGACGTAAAGTTCCGGGCCGGCCAGAAGGCCGGCCGCAGGGCCGAAGCCCTGGCCCCACAGCGGAAAACGCCCCGCGTCGAGTAATAACTCGTCGGTACGGCGAACGTCAGCTGACGCTTTCCGCGCTGTAACGCGCGATGAGTCCGCTGCGGAGCACGTATCGATAGATGCGGGTGAAAAACCAACCGGCGAGAAAGAGAAAGAGGAAAGCGAGACCGGTGGCGCGGAGGAGATCCCACCCCGAGGGAGAGCCGCCCGAAACTACTTTCCGCATGGATTCGAAAACCCATGAGGGCGGCAGCAGACGGGCCGGGTATTGCATCCATCGTGGCAACGCCGAGAGCGGATAAAACACGCAGGCCAGAGGGGAGAGAAGCGCCGGAATGGGCCAGATCAGCCATTCGGCCGCCGGCCCGAGCCGCAGCACCACCGCGCATCCGAAGATGCCGAGCGAGATACCGAAGAGAAACAGAATGAACAGAAAGGGCGCGAGCAGCAGCCCGTAGATAAAGAACGACAGACCAAAAGCGGTGGTTGCGAGCGCGAGCATCACTGCCAGACCGACAGCGCTGGTCGCGATACTCGACAGAACCAGACCGGTGATGTATTCCGAGATCGAGAGCGGTGTGGCGAAGACGTTGAGAAAGTTGCGCGACCAGACATCCTCGAAGAAAGCGGTCGTGACGCCTTGCATGACGCGGGTCAGGAAGTCCCACAGCAGAACGGCTCCCAGCATCGCGGGAACGAAATTGAAGCCGGCGGATGCGACGGAGTTCAGATAGCGCGTGATGAACCCCCAGAGGATGACGTCGATCGCGACCCATGCGAACATCGGCAGAATCCGCGCGGGACTGCCGCGGTAAAGATAAAACTGTCGAAGGGCGATCGCGCCCGTACGCTTCGGACTCATGCCGGAGGCCCCAGCGTGAGCGGCTCGCGCGCCACCGCGATAAACAAATCCTCCAGCGTCTCTTTACCGTGTTCGCCGGGCAGCACACGCGGATCGCCTTCGAGCAAAATTTTCCCGCGCGACAGGAACAGGACGCGGTCGCAGACTTCGGCGACTTCGTTCATGTTGTGCGACGTCCAGAGAACGCCGCCGTCGCCCTTTCGCGTAAAATCGCGGATACTCTCGCGAATGTCCCTGCCGACCGAGGGATCGAGCGAAGCGGTGGGCTCATCGAGCAGTAGAAGCGTAGGCCGATTGAGCATCGCCTTGGCGAGGCTCACCCGCGTCTGCTCACCTGAGGAAAGAACCCCGCAGCGGGTGTTGCGGAATCTTCCGAGGTCGAACTGGGCGAGGAGTTCGTCGATGCGCTTCTTCAGATTCCCGACGCCATAGATGAGTCCGAAAAAACGCAGATTCTCGGTGACCGTCAGGTTTCCCGGCAAAGACGAGTAAACGGCGGCAAAATTGGTTCGTTCGAGGGCCCGTGAACGATGCGGCTCAAGATCGATTCCATCGATCCTTATGGTCCCGGAATCGGGCTCGAGAACGCCCAGAATCATGCTGATGGTGGTCGTCTTTCCGGCGCCGTTGGGGCCGAGCAGACCCACGATTTCCTTGCGGCGTACCGCAAATGAGAGAGCGTCTACGGCGACGGCGTCACCGTAACGCTTGCACAGCCCTTCGAGCGACAGGATGACGGACGGATCGGATTCACTTCTCACCCGCGATTTCATTCAGCAGCGGTATTTCTTTTGCCGGGCGTGAGTCCGGAAGCGTCTTTATATAAGCATAGATGTCCGCCAGCTGCGGATCGGGGAGAACCTTCGCCGAGTATGCGGGCATGCGGTCTTGTTGTCCCGCCGGCGACGAACCTGGACGCGGATCGCGAGGATGGCGCACGAAGGCGAAGAACGCGTCTCTAGTAAGCTTCATCGGCACGAGCCGAGCGCCAGGGCCATTCTGCCCTGAAAAGCCATGGCACGCGTAACAGCGATACTTTGTTTCGAACAGCGTCTTGCCGGCGGAGGAATTCTGCGCCGCGGCGCTGGCAGACAGCGCAAGAAAAACGATCAGAAGTCTCGTCATCGGGGTTGGGTCACCACATCGATCAGAGCCGGTTCGCCCCGCTTTACGATTTCGATCGCGCGTTTGAACGCGGGCACCAGCTGCGCCGGATCGCTGATCGGCCCTTCACCATGCAGCCCGAAGCCTTTCGCGATGGTTGCGTAGTCGATGTTCGGGTCGGTGAGAGTGGTGCCGATATGGCATCGGTCGCCGCCCCGGCCGCTCAGGCCGGCCTGCCTCTGCAGATGCATGACCTCCTGGTGGTAAGCCCGGTTATTATGCATGATCGTCAGAAGCGGGATGCGGTGATGCGCCGCTGTCCACAGAATTCCGGGAGCGTACATCAAGTCGCCGTCCGTTTGTATCGCGATTGAAAGGCGTCCGTACTTCCGGTTCGCGAGCGCTGCGCCTGCCGCGGCCGGCGCTCCATAGCCCATGCCTCCCGCGCCCTGTCCGCCGATGTACTGATAATGCCTGTCGATGTTCCAGAGTTTGTCGGGCCAGCTTCCGATGAAGCCCTGCCATGAGACGAGCGACCAGTCTTCTTTCTCGATCAGTGGCCAAAGTTCCGCGCACAGGCGGTTCAGGCTTACCGGACTGGCATCCCATCCGATTGCAGCCTCTTCGATATCGCGCGCCCGGGCTTTTCGGTGCGCGTCGGCGAGTCGTGTCCCGCGTTCTTCAAGCGCCCGCTTTCGATCGGCCGTAATCAGACGCTTGCAGGCATCGATCAAGGCGGGAAGCGTGGCCTCGGCATCGCCCGCGATATCGAGGTCCACGTCGGCGAAGCGCCCCGCATCCTGAAAGTTGCTCTTTTCATAAAGCGCCTGGGCCGAGATGCTGACGACTTTTGCGTTTCGGGCGCGCGCCGCACGTGCCGTGCCCGAAACGTCGTTCACTTCGAGACAAAGCGTTACGTCCGGCTGATATCCGGCTCCTCCGTTGCCTGCCAGCGCGTGCCGGGAAGGAAAGTTGACGCGCTCCGAATTATTGACAGGCGCCTGCAGTGTTTCCGCAAGCTCGATGAGCAGAGTGATCCCGTTCGGAGTGCGCGCAGCCCTTTGCGCCATGATCAGCGGCCGCTCGGCTGCGACCAGCAGGCGCGCGGCTTCCATTACCGCGCCGGAATCCCCCTGCGGTGGACTCGTCATGATGAGCCGCGGTACGCGCAAGCTCGCCCCGCCGATCGCCTTTTCCTGCAGCTCCTCACCCAGCACCAGGAGGACGGGGCCCATGGGAGGCGTCATCGCGATCTTGTAAGCCTTCATCGCCGATTCGGCGAATTCCGCGAGCGTTTTCGGCTCGTTGTCCCACTTGATCGAATCGCGGACCATCAAGGCGAGGTCCTGCGCGTTGTGCGCCTGAATTGCGTTGCCCCAGTTACCAGCGATCATCAGTACTGGAACGCGATCCGCGTAGGCGTTGAAGATCGCCATTGAGGCGTGCTGCAGGCCGACCGTACCGTGCAGCAGCGTAAGCATCGGCCGCCCTTCAATCTTCGCGTAACCGTGCGCCATTGCCACCGCCGACTCTTCGTGGCAGCAGGTGAGAAACTCCGGCTGCTTATTGCCGCCGTAGTTGATGAGAGATTCGTGGAGGCCGCCAAAACTTGTCCCTGGATTGGCGGCGACGAATTCGAGATTCAGCGCTTTCAGGGTGTCGACCATGAAGTCGGCGCCGGGATGCTCGATAATCCAGCCAGGCGGCTGGATCGCAGATGTGCCGACATCGGCGGCGAGCTGTTGCGCGGAGGGAGTTCTTACGGCAGGCCTTTCCGCGGGTTCCTGGGGCTTCGCTACTGCGGGCGTCGCTGCGACTGCTGCCGCCCCCGCCGCCTGTCTCAAAAAGCGGCGCCGGCTCGCAGATATTTTGCCTGGATTGCTCATGGTCTTTCCAGCAAAACATCATATCGGACGGCACTGTCAGGCCTTGAACCTGGCGGCAAGCCGTTTTCGCACTTTGGCCTGGAAGAGTCGTATCGGCGCACGGTGGCGGAGTTGTTTCCCGACTACCACGCCTCGTCCAGACGCAACGCGACCTGTGGGACCGTGTCCTTACTGAACATGTTTCCGAAGTGAGCCCTGTTCCGAGCGGGCCGCAATTCCGGATACTCGAAGCTCGCCGACCGGACTCAGCCGGTTGTTTTGCCGCTGGTCTTGTTTCTCGATCCGGGCGGACGCCCTCTCTTTTTCACCGGAGCCTCCTTCGCGGCGATCATCCACGCCGGCGGGCGCCCCCGTCTCTTCCCCGCTCCAATTGCCATTCTCTCCAGGCTGAGAATAGCCTCCTCCACTTGCACAAGCTCCTGACGCAGCTCGGCAAGTACCTTCCCTATATCCATAACTCCATCTTGTCAAGCCCGCGGGGCTTTCGCAATTGCGAACCGTCCTGTACCAGTGCTTTCCGAGAAACTCCTGGTACTGTACTTTCATTTACTAAGATCAAAGTAAGTGATCGAGATCCGCCATTCCGTTTGCGCCCTCGACTGTCCTGATACGTGCTCTTTGCTCATTGACGTCGAAACCGCCGGCGGCGCCGCTGGCCGCGGTTCTCGTCTGCGTGGCGATCCCGGGCACCCGGTTACTCGAGGCTTTCTCTGCGGCAAAGTAGCGCGCTATCTCGAACGCGAATACTCTCCGGACCGGCTGCTGCGGCCCATGCGGCGCACGGGAGAGAAAGGCGAAGGAAAATTCGAACCCATTTCGTGGGATGAAGCGCTCGGCGAAATCGCGTCACGGCTGACGGGTATCGCGAAGGCATTCGGTCCGGAGTCGGTCCTGCCGTACAGCTATGCGGGCACCATGGGCTTACTCAACGGATCCGGCATGGATCGCCGCTTCTTTCATCGTCTGGGCGCCTCGCGCCTCGATCGCACCATCTGCTCATCCGCTGGGGTAGAAGGATTGAAGGACGCCCTCGGACTTCGGTACGGTACCGAGCCCGAGCAGTTCCGGAACGCGAAGCTGATTATTGCCTGGGGCGCCAATATTCTCGGCACGAGCGTGCATCTCTGGCCGTTCATCGTGGAAGCGCGCCGTAACGGAGCTAAGTTCTACACGATCGATCCCGTTCAGAACCGCACCGGCAAAGTTTCGGACCGGCACTATTCCATCCGGCCGGGAACGGATGCCGCACTCGCGCTGGCGATGATGCACGTGATCCTCTGCGAGGGCCTTGAGAATCGCGATTATGTCGACCAGTGCACGGTCGGCGTCGAAGAGTTGAAAGCCCGGGTCCGTCAGTGGACGCCATGCCGTGCTTCTGAATTGACGGGTATCCCCACGCAGGACATTGTCGATCTCGCACGCGAGTACGCCACGATCCGGCCGGCTGCGATCCGGGTGAACTACGGAGTTCAGCGTTCCGAACGAGGGTCCATGGCAGTGCGCACCATCGCGTTACTTCCCGCTCTGACCGGGGCGTGGCGAGACCCGGGTGGCGGCCTCCAACTCACCACCTCGGCTGCGTTCCAGCTGAACAGGTCCGCATTGGAACGTCCCGATCTCCAGCAGGCGTCTCCCCTCGGCCGCGAAGCTCGCATTCTGAACATGACGGAACTGGGGCGTATTCTGACCGAAATCAACGACCCTCCGGTCAAGGCGCTGGTTGTCTATAATTCCAACCCTGGCGCGATTGCGCCGGATCAGCACGCCGTGCGTCGCGGCTTAACGCGCAAGGATCTGTTCACAGTAGTACTGGAACAATTTCAAACCGACACCGCCGATTTCGCCGATATTCTTCTGCCTGTCACCACGTTTCTGGAACATACGGATCTTTATCTGGCATACGGCCACTACTATCTGCAACTCGCGCGTCCGACTCTCGCTCCTCCCGGCGAAACAAAGCCAAACACGGAGATCTTCCGTCGTCTGGCGGCCGTAATGGGTTTTGACGAGCCTTGCTTCGAGGACACGGACGACGACATGATTCGCGCACTCCTCGATTCGCGTCACCCGTTCATCGAAGGCATCACTCTCGAGCAACTGGATGCCGAACACTCCGTGCGTTTGAAAATCGGCGAGACGTTTCTGCCCTTCGCAAATGGCGGTTTCGGCACACCTTCCGGAAAGTGCGAATTCCGGGCCGATACTCTGGACTACACGCCCCCGATCGAGTCCCGTCTCGGCGATCCCGCCCTCACCAGCCGATTCCCCCTGGAGATGATCTCGCCCAAGAACGACGACAGCATGAACTCTACGTTCGGTAATCGCGCGGATGCGGACCTGCAGACCTCCATCCTCAAACTTCACCCGGCGGATGCGTGTTCCCGCGAGATTTCCACCGGCGACAATGTCCGGGTCTTCAATGATCGCGGTGAATGTCTGCTCCGTGCACAGGTTTCGGATGACATTACGCCTGGTGTCGTCTCCACTCCGTCCATGCGCTGGCCCAAGCGTGCGGTGGACGGAAACTCCGTCAACATGCTGACTTCTCAGCGCCTGACCGATAAAGGCGGGGGTCCGACCTTTTACAGCTGTCTCGTTGAGGTCGAAAGAGCGGACTGAGTATACTCGGACGAAAGCCCCCACGTCAGTCCGGCTCCAAAATTCATCTCAGGAGAAAGTGCTGTGCGAGCTTCGCGCTGCCTTTTCACGGCGACGATCGTTTGTTCTTTATGCGCAAGCGCGTTCGGGCAGACGCCCCGTGCGGCGCATCCTGCCTATGACCCGCGCGTAACCTTCGCCCCGCTGGCGCTGCCCGACTCGGTGAATTCCTACCGATCGAGCAATGGAGCCCCCGGGCCGGACTACTGGCAGAACCAGGCGGACTATGAGCTGCACGCACAGCTGGATACTGTTGCGAAAGCCTTGCAGGTAACCGAGACCATCACTTGCACCAACAACAGTCCGGATTCGCTACCCAGTCTCTGGGTGCAGCTCGAACAGAATACTTATAAGAAGGATTCACGGGCGAGGCTCATGGGCGGCGGACGCGGCAGGAGGAATGCAGATGCCGTCGGCGGCCATCCCGACTCCCTCGACCGACGGGTTCGTCTTCGATTCGGTCGAAATCGAAGCGGGCGCCAAGCTCACCAAAGCCGAATACATCGTCAGCGACACGCGGATGCAGATTCGTCTCGGGGAGCCGCTCAAAGGGGGCGGCGGCAAGTTGAAGATCCACATCGGCTACCACTATCAGGTCCCTGGAACGTGGGGCGGCCGTACTTCCTGGGGCGCATCGAATAAATGGTGAGATCTACGACATGGCGCAGTGGTATCCGCGGATGGCCGTTTACGACGATCTGCGCGGCTGGGACACGCTGCCCTACATCGGGTCCGAGTTCTACCTGGAATACGGCGCGTTCGACTACTACATAACCGCTCCCTCAGCCATGCTGATCGCGGGATCGGGCGAGCTCGTGAACCCGCAGGATGTTCTGACGAAGGTGCAGATCGACCGCCTCGCTCAGGCGCGCAACAGCGATAAGACCGTTTTCATTCGGACAGCCGCCGAGGTAAATGATCCGGCTAGCCGGCCAAAGCAGGGTGGAACCCTGACCTGGCATTTCCACATGGATCACACTCGCGATGTAGCCTGGAGCGCTTCGCCTGCGTTCATCTGGGATGCCGCACGAATCAATCTACCCGACGGGAAGAAGTCGCTGGCAATGTCCGTCTATCCGCCGGAAAGCGCCGGAGCCGATGCATGGGACCGCTCAACCGAATACATGAAAGATACCGTCGAGCGCTTCTCGAAGCAGTGGTTTCCTTTTCCGTGGCCAACCGCGGTCAGCATCGCAGGATTTACCAGCGGTATGGAATATCCCGGGATTGTGTTCGACGGCGTTAGCGACAAAGGCACCTTCCTTTTCTGGCTGACGGCGCATGAGATCGGGCACAGCTGGTTCCCCATGATCGTGGGTTCGAATGAGCGCCGCAGCGCGTTCATGGATGAAGGCTTCAACACCTTCATCGATATCGGCGAATCCGCCGAGTTTGCGGGAGGAAAATACGGCCCGAAGCGCGATTCGGAATATTCCGCGGGCGGCGAGCCGCCCGATACGATCCTGAAGGTGCTCGACAATCCGTCAGCGCCGACGGTTCTGTCGCGGGCCGATGGATTCCCCGCCGAACTGGGACATCCGGTCAGCTACTTCAAAGGAGCCTACGGTATGGTGCTGCTGCGAGAGCAGATCCTGGGACCGGAGCGCTTTGACTGGGCTTTCCGCAAGTACATAAGGGACTGGGCTTACAAGCATCCTTCGCCATCCGACTTCTTTCGCGCGATGGAAAGTGAAGGCGGTGAAGACCTGAGCTGGTTCTGGCGCGGCTGGTACATGAATAACTGGACGTTCGACATGGCCATAGACAAAATCGCCGGGTCTCAGGTGACGATCAGTAATCGCGGTCAACTCGTCTTGCCCGCGACGGTCGAGGCGAAATTCCAGGACGGAACCAGCGTGCGAATCAAGGTGCCTGTGGAAGCATGGCTCTCGAAAGGATCGTTTGTCTGGAACGTGGAGGGCGGGAAACAGGTCGTCTCCGCTATGGTTGACCCGGATCACGTTCTGCCCGACGACGACCGCGGCAATAACGAAATGAAAAGTGATT
The DNA here is from genome assembly GCA_963845785.1 of Terriglobia bacterium. Taxonomy (GTDB): domain Bacteria; phylum Acidobacteriota; class Terriglobia; order Bryobacterales; family Bryobacteraceae; genus BOG-234. Next base: position 1,210,914 of record CAWJTK010000001.1, read on the forward strand.
AAGCGCGCCTGCACGCGAATCGAAGAATGGCCGCCAGCCGCGGTAGAGCTTTTAGAACATTCAGCCAGCCAAAACCGGTCTGTGCGCGCTTGACAATCTCCGGGCGCGCGATTGACGATGGAGAGTCAGTCCGCCACCCTGCCTCGTTGCGCAGTCTTTCGGCGATCTCCAGCCCCCGTAGTCGTGTTCTCTTCCGCGTTTAAAAGGAGTGATCGAGGCGATGAGAAGATTCCGATCCAATATCAAAACTCTGATTGCCGGAGCTATTATGTGCGCGGGCGCGCTGTTGATCGGAGCTCCGACGGCGCCGAAGTCTCCCGCTCTGATCGATGTGACGGTTAGCGAAGGAACGTCGATGTCGGTGGCCGTCTCACCTGACGGCCGCACGCTCGCCATGGATATGCAGGGGAGCATCTGGACTCTTCCCGCAACCGGCGGAACGGCGAATCGCGTCACCGGGCTATTCAACGACGCGCGCCAGCCCGTCTGGTCGCCGGATGGCAAGTGGATCGCCTTCTTCGCCTATCTCGACGGCGGCTACGATATCTGGGCGGTCGCGCCGGACGGCACGCATCAGCATAAGCTCACCTGGGGACCTTACGACGACCGCGAGCCCGCCTACTCGCACGACGGAACTCACCTCGCGTTTTCATCCGACCGCGGAAACCCGTTAGGCAGCAGCTACAACATCTGGACGCTCGATCTGCGGACCGGGGAACTGAAACGCATCACCGACAATCCCTCTGAAAACCGCATGCCGACATGGTCGCCCGATGACAAGGAGATTGCTTTCGCCTCCACCCGCGAAAGCGGCGACTCGGTCTGGGCAGTCAACGTAGCCGACGGGCATGAACAACGCATATCTACTGCTCTCGGAACGGTCGATGCGCCGTCGTGGAGCCCAGGCGGAAAGATCGTTTATCACAGCACAGCCGGGGGCTCCAGCAGGCTCGAAGTCGATGGTAAACCGATCACCGGCGACGAAAACGCCTTCGCCTTCCGCGTCTCCTGGTCCTCGCCCGATAACTTCTACTATGTTTCCGACGGCAAGATTCGCAAGCGTTCGCTCGAAGGAGGCGCCGCGCAAACTATTTCCTTCAAGGCAACTATGCAGGTGACCCGCGCCGCCGGCAGCTACACGCGCCGCAAAAGGGATTTCGATTCGACCGCGCCTCGTCAGGCTCTCGGTATCGTTCGACCCGTCATCTCGCCTGACGGCACGCAAGGTCGCATTCGCGGCCGTTGGCGACATTTACGTGATGACCGTTGGCGGCAAACCCGAGAACATCACGAAGGACAAGTATCTCGATACGGACCCGGCGTGGTCGCCGGACGGCAATCAGCTCGTTTATTCCTCGGACAAGGGCGGGTCGCTGCTGCAGCTCTGGATTCGCGATATGCAAACCGGCAAAGACCGCCAGCTCACGAATATTACGACGCAGCCTCAGGGAGCCTCATGGTCGCCGGACGGGAAGCGTATCGCCTTCTTCGATGTCGATGCAATGTGGCGCGCCGCAAGCGTCTCCGTGGTCGATGTGGCAACGGGCAAGGTCACGAAGATCCACAATTCGCTCTTTGGGCCCGGAATGCCGACCTGGTCGCCCGACGGGAAGAGAATCGCGCTGGCAATGGTCTCGCCCTATTCGAAGAGTTTTCGCGAAGGAACCAATCAGATCCTGACGATGTCTTCGGGGAATGGAGCCGAAAACAGCACCGATAAATGGTTCGCGCCCGTGCCGAATCTTTCCATCGATTCGCGTGGTTTCTGCGGGCCGGTCTGGTCTCCGGACGGCACGAAAATGGCGGCAATCTATGAAGGCGTGCTTGCGGTGTGGCCGGTTTCCGCCTCCGGCGAACCGCTCGGACCGCCCCGCCACATCACCAGCGAAATCGCTTACTCGCCGAGCTGGCAGGGCGACTCGGAACACATCCTGTATCAATCGATGGACAAGCTGAAATCGATCGACATTTTGAGCGGCGAGACCCGTGAAATTCCTCTGGATCTGAAGTACACGCCGTCGATCCCGAAAGGCCTCATGGTGGTCCACGTGGGCCATCTTGTCGACGGTAAGAGTCAGACGGCCCGCGCCGACATCGACATCGTAATCGACGGCAATCGGATACGGAGCGTCACGCCCCACTCGGCGAGCCTGCACGCGGGCGCAAAGATCGTTGACGCATCGAATCTCACCGCGATGCCCGGCCTGATCGAATATCACTCCCACCTGCAAAAGGACTTCGGCGAAGCCGAACACCGCGCGTGGCTTGCGTTCGGGATCACAACGGTTCGCAGCCCGGGCAATACGCCCTACGAAGGCGTGGAGGATCGCGAAGCCAACGAATCCGGCGTGCGGCCTGGGCCTCGCATCTTCGGAACCGGTTATCTGATGGAGTGGGGACGAGTCTATTACAAGATGGGCATCGCGATTTCGAGCCCGGCCCACTTCGAAATGGAGCTGCAGCTCGCGAAAGTTCTGCAGCACGATCTCATCAAGAGCTACGTTCGCTTGCCCGATCTGCAGCAGAAACGAATGGTTGAGTTCGCGCACAGCATCGGGGTGCCAGTCACAACCCACGAAATCTATCCGGCGGCTTTTGTGGGAGTTGACGGGACGGAGCACACCGCCGCCACCAGCCGCCGCGGCTACTCCCCCAAGCAGGCGACACTCGAACGTACGTATGAAGATGTGATCGAACTCTTCGGTCAATCGCAGCGATATTTCTGTCCGATGATCACTGCCGCCGGAACGCAGAAGCTTCTCGCTCTTGATCCGGCCATGCGCTCGGATCCCCGCTTCAACCTGTATCCCGAGTGGCTGCGCAAACAGGCGACGGGACCGGGGCGAGGCGGCCGCGGCATCGCTGCCGACGGAGGACCTGGGGGTGCGGGAAAGATGGTTATCGATGCCATGCATGCGGGCGCGAAGATTGTCGCGGGCACCGACTCCCCTAACGCGTTCGCCCTCCATGGGGAACTGGAGAGCTATGTTCTGGCAGGTATGACGCCGTATGAAGCGCTCAGGGCGGCTACAGTGAACCCGGCCGAAGCGCTTGATCTCGACGCGGGCAGCATCGAGGCGGGAAAGCTTGCCGATATCGTGCTCGTCGATGGAAATCCGCTCGAGGATATAGCGAACGCTCACAAGGTGAAACGCGTCATTGCCAACGGACGACTTTACGAACTGGATGACCTGCTGAAGGGCAACACGAAATCGAATATCGTTCAGTGAGCGCGGCCAGCGGCTTAATCCTGCTCCGCGAAAACCTTCGAGAGGCTCTTTCCGTAAGGGTAGAAGCGACGCTTTTCGCCTCGCTCCCACGCGGCTTTCAGTCCCGGATCCGTGATGTCCCAATCCGGGCGGCATTTCTCCAATACGGCCCTCAGGTCCTGGCGAAGCTCTTCAACCGTTGGCCGGCCGAAAAACCAATAGCCGTTGTAAATCTGGTATACGATCAGTCCGGGTTCAAGCACGATCGTGTGCGGGATCATCGGATTATTCGTCGGGTCGGTGTATTCCGCGATATCGAGATCCTTCTGCACCTTGCGGCCGGGGTCGGAGAGGAAGGTCCAGTGCGCATCAACGCCGGTGCGGAACTCATTCGTCGCGATCAGATTGTCCGTGCTGATAGTGACGAGGCGGCAGTAGCCGACCTCCATCTCGCGATGAAGCTGCACCAGTCCCTCTGCCTGCCTGCGGTCCTTTGGACAAAACGATCCACGGCTTAACACGACGATCATGGGATCCGGACCCTGGAGATCCGACAATTTCTGATGTTTGCCGGTGTGATCGCTGAGTTCGTAATCGGGAAAAACCGCGCCTGGTGTAATGTCGGCTCGCATGAAGTCTGATTTTATCGTCCGCTTGATGCGGCGCCTAAATGTTTGCGATCCAGCCAGTCCCTGATGACGGCAAACACCTCATGGTTGTTCTTCTCCAGCAGCATCAGATTGCCGTTGCCCAGAATCCCGTAGTCGCGCAGACGAATCATTTCAGCCGAACATCCCACCTGTTTGAGAAACTCCACATTAGCCACCGGCGACCCGCCGCCGCCGAATTCGCTGGTCAGCCATCCGATCGGAATGTTCCGCAGGTTCTTCCACTTATGCGCGGGTTCGGCCTGCAGTTTGTAACTTGCAACCACGGGCCGTGGTGAATCGGGCGGTTCGGTCTTCTCAACGAGATTGAACTGACTGAGGTCCGAAACCGGCGGTTCGTAAGTCATCGGGCCCGCGGTAAGTCCCCAACGTAATTGCGCCGCGAACGGATTGCCGTTGATCTCCATGCACATGATGGCCTTCACGAGATTGGGACGCCGGTCGGTTACGCCCCACGCGAAGAATCCGCCGAACGCATGTACGAGAAGAATCGAAGGCCCGATGCGGTCGAGCAGTTCCGCGCCGCCGCGCCAGACGAGTTCGCTGTGGAAGGCCTCGTCGGTTACGTTTCCCGATTCGCAAGCCATGAACTGATCGATTATCGGATCGGTCATCCCTCCCGGCCCTGGCCACTGCGCCGTGTCGAACACCGCGGTGCTCGTGAGCAAGGGCTCGAAGGGCGGTACATTCGGCAGATGACTCGGTCCCAGGGCATCCGGATGATAGGGCGAACGGCCGTAACTGGGACGGTCGAGCCAGTACACGCTATAACCCGCCTGCACAAAGTAATGCACCCATCCCGGACGCCCGCCGATCCCCATCATGTGAGTGCCCTGGCCACCTCCACCGTGAACCATCACAACGGGAAACGGGTGACGCTTCTCCGCCGGAATCATGTACTGCACAAACATCTGCCCCAGCGCGATGGTGCCGTAGGGCATCGACTTCCGCTGCACTCCGACCCAGAAGCCGCCCTGATCCGCGAGCTTCAGGGCGGTCGACTCGGCATTGCGGTTGGGATCGAGTCCCGGAGTGGTCCGAGTGTCGGTTCGTGGCTCCCTTTCCTGCATCCACTCGAGAACAGGTTGAAGCAGCTCGCGATTGTTCTTTGCCATGATCGCCATCGGTTCATTGCCGGCCTGGGTGAGGAGGATGTTTGCGGGGGGTAATTCCGGCGGCTGGATTTGCAGAAACTGCTGCGAGGAGGCAGACTGTTGAACCGCGACAATGCCTTTCACCAGATTCGGGCGCGCCTGGGCGGTAACCCATGCGAAGATGGCGCCGTCGCCGTGCGTGATCAGCATCGCCGGTCCGATCCGATCCAGAAGCAATGCGCCGCGCGTGCGCCAGACGTTCTGAGTGACGGGGTTATTAGCCATGGGCTGACCCATGGACGCGGTCAGTTGCACGACGACGGGATCGTCGGGACCGCCGCCTACGCTCGCCGCGGTCTTTTCAAAGGTCGGCGCTCGCGGGTCGAAGTTGCCATGCACAAAAGGTTGATAGGGACCGCGGCCCTGCCCCGGCCGGTCGACGACGTAAACCTTATAACCCTGTTCCAGCAGAAGCGTGGCCCATCCCCGGCGCCCATCGGGCGTGCTGATCCAGTCCGAGCCCTGCCCGTACCCGCCGTGGATCAGGACCACGGGATAAGGATGCCGCACGGTGGCCGGAATCCAGTGCTCGACATACATCTGCATGCCGTTGCATACCGTGCCGCGGGCGAGCAACGCGTGCTCCACCCCGTACCACAGATAACTCCACTCCGCGATATCCAGAACCGGACCCGGTCCGTTCGAGGGCGTCTGCGCGCGGGCATTGCGTGGCAACACGGCCAGAGCACTTGCCGCAAGGACGCCGAGTTCGCGGCGTGTGAGCCTGAAGGGAATATCGCTCGACGGCATGCAAGGATCTTATTACGTTTCTGGTTACGTTTCCCGCTACGCGGGAGCGCTTTTTCAGATGGCAGGCGCGGGCGAATCGCCGGGATGCGGGCCTGTTGCGGCGCGCTTCGTCGGTTCGTCAGGAGTCCGCCGATCCTGATTGCGGACCTGATCGATTCGATCGGGTTTCCGGCTGTTCGGGAGATCAGCCACATTCCATTGGATCCAACCGATCTCGCGGCCTTCTCAGCAGCAACCAGGCGCAGTTCGAAGCCGGATCCGCTTAAACCATAAACGGCCACATGTCGAGATCGGTATTTTTCGCCAGGTTGACATCCAAGAGGCCCCTTCCGGACGACGCTTCGCCAGGAAATAATCGCCCTCAGCGGCCGAAAAGAGGATACGGTAAACTGGCGCAAATGACTCGCCGTGATCTCGTCAAGAGCGCTCTCGGCTCCGCTCTTCTCGCCACGCCCCGAGGCGCGTCTGCTGCCGTCCGCCCACAGCCCGCGGGCGTTAAGCTCGGCTCTCAAGCTCCCGCGGAACCCACAGATGAAGATCTGACCTTTTTCAAACAACTCGGTGTTGACGTGGTCTATTGCGCCGTCCCTCCTGCCCTCAACTCCGTCGAAGGGGTCCTGAGCATTAAGAAGCGCTACGCCGACGCGGGACTCCGCGTCCACAATGTCCGCAACCTCGCCGTCACCAACAATCAGGCCGATATCGTTTTGAACCGCCCCGACCGCGACCGAAAGATCGAAGCCTACAAAACGTGGCTCCGTACCATCGGACGCGCCGACTTCCACTACACCATCACCAACTTCAACATCGCCCAGATCGCGATCAGCGGTTTCGCCGAGGTCCGCGGGTCCCGTGACCGCGATTTCGATCTCGGCGCCCCGGACATGGGTATCCCCGGAGCCACCCCTACCGGCATCGTCTCGATGGGCTCCGCCAAATCGCTCTTCTTCGGCCGTGAATACTCACGTGACGAGATCCTGGCCAACCTGACTTACTTTCTCAAACAGGTCGTTCCCGTCGCCGAAGAAGAAGGCGTCGTCATCGGACTCCATCCCGACGACCCGCCCGTGCCCGCCCTTTTCGGCGTGCCGCGCGTCCTCGCCACCTTCGAAGATTGCAAGAAAGCCCTGAACATTACCGGCAGCCCCAACGTCGGTCTATGTCTCTGCTGCGGAACCTGGGCGGAAGGAGGCAAAGACATCGGGATCGACCCCGCCGGCGCCATCCGCCATTTTGGCCTGCGAAAAGAGATCCACGAAATCCACTACCGCAATGTCAGTGCTCCGCTCCCGCACTTTCACGAAACGTATGTAGATGACGGTTACTATGACATGTACAAGGTCATGAAGGCACTGGTCGACGTTAAGTACGACGGAATCGTTCATCTCGACCATTTCGTCCCCATGATCGGCGGCAACCGCACCTATGAAGCCTTCGCTATGGGTTACATGCGTGCCATGCTGCAGCGCGCTCAAGCCCCAGGCCGGAGGTAATCCGCCTGGGCCGCAGTCGCCGACTCGCGAATGGACCCGACAGCGGTACTTTCACCCGAAGTAGAGGCGTAACTATCGCTTACTGACTCGCCGGGCGCGTATCCGATAGGTCGTTTGAGATCGGGCACCCGCCGTGAGGAAAGCCTCGCAACTTTCTGTACGAGGCCCACTTTGGAAATGGTTCGCAGGTTATCGCAGTTGATCACGCGGTTCCGGGGCATCCCTTCGGTCCGAGTCAGAAGCAGAACCGGCCCTCGCCCAGCCGGGTCCCGGCAACTCAGCCCACCGGATCTCATACTGTTTCACGGCTTCCACTCTTCGGCATTAGACCAGCCGCCCGGCGTCGGCCGCGGCGTCCGGCTGTCTGAGACAGGCCTCGCGCAGTTGCTCAATTCCCGGCGACGGATCGCTTCGCGGACCGCGCCGCGGATAAAATCCACACGCTTTCTGTTCGCCGCCGGCGCCACCTTATTCAGCGCCTGAAGGAGCGCCTCATCGAGGTGAACTCGACAGAAAGCATCCGCGCGGCTGTCGGTGAGGCGCAAGACCGCCGCTCACTGTCAGTGTCGAGAGGAATCTCACAGCCCGCCGCCCCAGAGATACTGATATGCAAAAGCGACGGTGGTGAATGCGCCTCCGATCCTGGTCACGGCTCCCGTCGATACGGAAAGCTTAAGGGCATTGTGCCGGCTGAGCGGGAACGCGACGGTGCCGCCGACACGCGAGTTGCGCTGAAACGTAGCGGTCCGGACTCCGTTGAGGGACGTGTCGCCCCCCGCATAAAAGTTGGCGTCAAACGCCGCCCACACCCGCGGGCGAAAGTTGTAGCTGAGGTGAAACTGCCCGCTGCCGAGCGCTTCCTGGGTACGCACCCTGCCCTGATAATTCGAATTTGCCGTAAACAGCCACGCGCCCGCGTAGAAATCGAGATACCAGCGTCCGAGCCGCCGCGAGAGTCCGAGTTCGGGCTTGAAAGCCCAGCGATTCGACCCGATGTTGACGAGTTTGGCGGGGTCATATTGACCGAGCGGCGCCGTCACTACGATGCTGGCCCCGAGGGTCGTACGCTGGCGGTATCGAGCGAATTTCCGGGGGTTCATGGCGGGGGCACCCCAGAGGTTCACGGCGAATCGAAGCGAGGGGTCACCCAGTCCCGATCGGTGAACGCTCTGAAACACATCCGATACAATCCCGCTCACGTCGCCCCACACGTAAGGCACCTGGACGGCCACGTTCGCCGATCTGCCGAAGAAATCGAGCGTCCGGGCATAACCCCAGGACACAGTCTGCAGGGAGGCATGCCCATCCTGAACGGGAAGCGTCGGGTCGAAAGACAGATCTCCCGTCGAGCGGCCAAAGCCGGTCACAAGAAAATTCAGCCCAACGGGCGAAACTGAATATGCGCGCGGCTCCAGTTCCTGGCTCCGGGCAGGTATGCAGGCAACCGTCATTGCGATACCTGCCCATAGCGGTCCCGCAAGCCGCCTCCTCAAAAATGATGCCCGTGAAACGCAGAGCGGGTTCCGCCTTCGAGGAACTCAACCGGATCGAGGCGCCCGAAAAGCCTTATGAGAGCGGCCACCAGCCCCGTCCAACCAGTCTGATGACTGGCCCCGATTCCGGCGCCGTTGTCGCCGTGGAAGTATTCGTAAAAGAGGAGGTTGTCTTTCCAGTTCGTGTCCTTCTGGAACGTCTCGGCTCCTCCGAAGACGGGTCGATTTCCATCTGGCGCCCGCAGGAAGATTCGTTCCAGCCGGTTTGCGATTTCGCGACCCACCTCGAACAGATTCATCACCTGCCCCGACCCGGTCGGGCATTCGATCTTGAAGGTGTCTCCATAATAGAGGTAGAAGCTCAAAAGGGAGCGGATCAGGAGGGCGTTCATCGGCATCCAGATGGGCCCTCGCCAGTTTGAATTTCCTCCGAACATGCCGGTGTCGGATTCGGCGGGCAGGTAGTCGACGCGATGCTCCTGACCGTCGGTATTCAGGATGTAGGGGTGATCCCGATGGTAGCGGGAGATCGATCGTATTCCGTATGGGCTGAGAAATTCCTCCTCGTCCAGCATGCGCGTGAGCATTCGCCGCAATCGATCGGGCGCAACCACCGCCATTAGTCCCCGATCTCCGTACCCCCGATGCTCCGGCCCGACCGGGTGAATGGAGGCTACGAGAGCTGGCATCATGCGCATTCGTTCCATCGCGTACTCCGTGAGTCTTGGCACCTGCTGTCTGTGCCAGGGCTCAATCACCACGGTGGCGCAAAGCGGAAGCAACCCCACGAGAGAGCGCACTTTCAGACGCGTACCGCTGCCATCGGGCCATCGAAGCACGTCGTAATAAAAGCCATCCTCCTCGTCCCACATTCCCCCGGTTCCGACCCGGTTCATCGCGTGTGCGATCCAGAGAAAATGGTCGACAAATTTGGCAGCGAGATCTTCGAAGGTGCGATCTTCGGCCGCGATCTCCACCGCAATTTCCAGCATGTTCTGGCAGTACATTGCCATCCACGCCGTGCCGTCCGCCTGCTCCAGATGACCGCCGGTGGGCAAAGGGGCGGACCGATCGAAGACGCCGATGTTATCCAGACCGAGGAAGCCGCCTTCAAAGACGTTTTTCCCAAAACGGTCCTTGCGGTTCACCCACCAGGTGAAGTTGGAAAGGAGTTTCCCGAAAATGCGCTTCAGGAATTCGACGTCGCCCGAGCCCCGGAATGCCTGCTCCATTCTGAAAACGAAGATGGTGGCCCACGCGTGAACCGGTGGGTTTACATCGCTGAAATTCCATTCATAGGCGGGAATCTGGCCGGTGGGATGTATATAAAATTCCCGCATGAGCATATCCAGCTGACTCTTGGCGAAGTCCAGGTCGACAGCCGAGAGAACAACGGTGTGAAAGGCCAGATCCCACGCCGCGTACCATGGGTACTCCCACTTGTCCGGCATGGAAATCACGCTGCGATTGACCATGTGGGACCAGTCGCTGTTACGGTTGGTGTAGGTCTTGTTTGAGAAGGGATCCACCCCGTGTTCGACCAGCCAGCGGTCTGCTTCGAGAAAGTAAAACTGCTTGCTCCAAAGCATGCCCGCGAAGGCCTGCCGCATGACCATAGCGGAATCGGCGGTCACTGAGGGCGGCGCGACCCCCTGGTAGAAGGTGTCGGCCTCATTCAGACGCTGCGCCATAACGCTGTCGAAATCCGCAAACGGAGCGGCCAGCACCGCCGGCGATGCGCTAGTCAGACGGAGGCGGACGCTGACGGAGCTTCCGGCTTTGACGGCCGACCGATAGTGAGCCGCGGCCTTGGTGCCCTCCTGGGCGGGATTCACGGCGGACTGCCGGCCTGCGACGACGTAGTCGTTAATCGCGTCTTTCACGAACGGGCCAGCATTCTGGCCGCCGAAGACACGTTCGTTATTCGTCTCGTTCTCCGTAAACAGCAGCGGCGCATCGCCGTCCAGATAGAGCCACATGTCTCCCAGTTGCGCATGGGACGCCTGGAGGGCGGTCGCGCCGGAGGCGGGGGCGGCGCGAAGTACCGGCTTGGGCGGGTCGGGCCACCAGCTCCACGTATTTCGGAACCACAACGTAGGCAGGATGTGGAGTTCCGCCGTTTCCGGCCCGCGGTTCCACGCGGTGATTTTGATGAGGATGTCTTCCGGAGAGGCCTTCGCGTATTCGATGTCGATGTCGAAATACTTGTTGTCGCTGAAAATGCCCGTATCCAGCAGTTCATATTCCGGCTCGAGCCGTGACCGGCGCTGATTCGTTTCCACCAGATTGCCGTAGGGAAATGCCTCCTGCGGGTATTTATACAGCTGCTTCATGTACGAGTGCGTGGGCGTCGAATCCAGATAAAAGTAATACTCTTTAACGTCTTCGCCATGGTTTCCCTCGGCGTTCGTGAGCCCGAAGATGCGTTCTTTCAGGATGGGGTCGCGCCCGTTCCAGAAGGCAAGGGCGAAACACAGATGCTGCTTATCGTCCGAGATACCGGCTATCCCATCCTCGCCCCAATGGTAGGCTCGCGACCGCGACTGATCGTGGCTGAAGTAGCTCCATGCGTTGCCGTCAGCACTGTAATCCTCGCGGACTGTTCCCCACTGGCGCTCGCTCAGATAGGGGCCCCATTTGCGCCACGGAACCGCGGATTCTCGAGCCTCCTGAAGGCGCTGCGACTCCGGATCCATCTCGACGTCTGTCATTTAATCGTCCTCTCTCTGCCGTGATGTTTACTTCGGTTGGACGCCGACAACGCCGGAAGTATTTAAAAATTGTGGCGGCCGGCTCCTGATCTTTCGGCCTGCAAAAACGAGGGAATAAAAAGATACAACTTCCGTGCGCGCGTGGCATCGGAGCCTACGGTCATCAACACGTGCCCCAACGCGAGAATCGCGCATGCCGTCGATAGAATCCGCGGAAGCGGGACTGGTTCCATTCGTCCGAGGGATTCGGCTCGTTCTGGAGGCAATGGGCGCATTCTGGATTGGCGTGGGCTTCCTGGTCACGATGGCGCAACTGGTGGTGGCATTCGCTCGTTTGCGGATCTCGAGTTTCACTCGAATTCGCCTCACGTTTGGACGCTACCTGTCGCTGGCACTCGAGTTTCAACTCGCCTCCGATATCCTTTCCACCTCGATCGCACCTTCCTGGCAGGAGATCGGTAAACTCGGCGCGACGGCGGTAATCCGAACCGCGCTCAACTATTTCCTGACGCGCGAAATCGACGAATACAGAGAAAAGCAGAGGAACGAGTCCGGGTTGTCTGAACCGGCGGCCGACGCGCCGGAACCGGGGCGGATTTAGAAGGGCCAAATGGCGGACCTGGCCGGGCAAGTGTGGAGCGATTAGGCCCGGCGGCGAGCCTTGTTACGCAGAGTCTGGAAAGGCATGGGGGAGACCAAGCATACGCACCTGGGGAGTAACGCGAGATATTTTTCAAACGCTGTGACCCTTCACCGGCTCCAGGCGACATGAGATAGACTGTCATCCGAAACACTGCGAAACCCAGGAAGGGAAGCTTGCCATGAGAGTTGCGACGAGGAATCGCCGGGCAAAATCGGCATGGGGCCGGATTCTCGTGGGTATGCTGTTCGCGCTTCTTGCAACCCTGGCGCCTGCCCAGCCGGGCAAACCAAAACCGCCCAAGTCCGTACGCCTCTATGTCATCGATTGCGGCACTCTGGACAATCCCGATACCTCGGCATATCGATTTAAAAAGGAAGAGCTGGCCCAGTACAAGATGTCGGCGCCTTGCTTTCTAATTGTCCATCCCAAAGGAACCCTGATGTGGGACACCGGGCCCGTCCCCGACAGCAACTTCAAACCCGGCGGCGGCCCCGCAACCATGCGATACGCCACATCCACCAAACCTTTGACTGCGCGCCTCGCGGAGATTGGTTATGCCCCTTCGGACATCACGTATCTGGCGTTCTCCCACTTTCACTGGGACCATGTCGGCAATGGCAACCTTTTTGCCGGCGCCACCTGGCTCGTGCCCAAAGCCGAACGCGACACCATGTTTGCCGGTCCGCCGTCGCCGCGCACGGAGCCCGCAAATTTCAGCGCGCTCAAGAACAGCAAAACCATATTCATCACGACCGATGACTACGACGTGTTCGGCGATAAAACTGTCATCATCAAAGCGGCTCCGGGACACTCCCCCGCTCATCAGGTCCTGTTCCTGAAACTAAAGAAGACCGGGCCTGTCCTGATCAGCGGCGATCTCTATCACTATCCCGAGGAGCGGACCTTCCACAAGATCCCGATCACGGAATTTAACGCCGATCAGACCGTCGCCTCGCGCGCCGCGATCGAGGCGTTCATGAAGAAGACCGGTGCGCAACTCTGGATTCAGCACGACTACATCGCGAATGCGAAACTCAAAAAATCGCCCGCGTACTACGAATAAGTCTTCGCTTTGAAACTTAAGTTGGGGTGAACGCTCGGCTTATTTCGTCATCGCCTGGCGCCGCCATAATTCCCACGCGCGCCGGTAGTCGTCGGCCACCGACATCTTTCCTTCCTCCGGCGTCAGGTAAGTAACGTTCCTGCTCAGCGCCATCGCTTGCGCCTGCACGCGCGCGTTCATATCGAGATAAATGCATCGCCCCACCGCAACCGGCAGCGAAGCCCCTGTCACAACGGCTCCATGCCCGCGCATCAGCACTGCGGGCTTATTCCCCAACGTCTGCGCGAGCGCCCGTCCCCGCGCCGCATCGCGGATCAGCAGATCCGTCATTCCCGCCGTTTTTCGAATCTCGAAAACCGGTATGCCCTCTGCGATGAAACCAGCCAGCCCGAACATGGGCCGCAACGGCACATCGGTCGCGCCAAAAGGAATCAGGGAAGGCGTGTGGCAATGCACCACCGCTTTCACATCCGGCCGCGCCTTATACACCTCGCCATGGATAAACCTTTCCAGAAACAGCGCGGCGCCCGGGGCTCCGATTACGTTGCTTTCGAGATCGTATTCGAGGATGTCGCGCTGTGTAACGAGATCCGCCGCAAGCGATCGCGACATGAAGTAATGCTGCGGATTCCTTTCACTGCGCACGCTGACATGCCCATAGGCATCGAAGATCTCATGCGCCGCGAGAATGCGGTCCGCCGCGACCAGATCGTCGATCTGACCCGGCGGCGCCGCCCCTAACCTCATCGCGGCGGCAAACGAGGCGCAACGAAACAGGTCTCTGCGATTCACGGCCAATCAGTCTACAACCGTCCCGCGGCGATGCTATCCGCCGCCTTATTTCGCGGCAGCAACCTTCGTGTTCATGGCCTTGCGCAGGATCTCGGCCGCGACCGGAAAATCCTTCCTGTTGTTCGCAATATAGATCCCGTTCGCGACCATGAGAGGAGTCCAGCCCAGCCTGTTCTTCGCATCCACCTGCGCGCCCTTCTGAATGAGGTACGTGACGATCGACGGCTGATTGCAGATCACCGCGCCATGCAGCGCGGTCATGCCGTCGAAACGCATATCGCCCACGCCGAGATTGAGAAGGTCCTTGATGTTGTCCGGATAGCGCAGCAGCGTGTCTTCCGGGCTTCCCGTCATCGGGTAATCGCCAAAATGGGTACGCGCGTTGATATCGTTACCCAGATCGAGCGCGAGCTTCACCGCTTCCAGCCGCTCCGCTTCCGAAACGCCCGAGAAGGGTCCCGCTGTTTCTCCCTCGTAGTAGTCAAGGCATGCGGCGCCCATCAACGGCGTAACGCCGTATTTCGTCGGGGTGGTCGGATTCGCGCCCGCGTCGGCCAGAATTCGCATCATCTCCGCGTCGCCGTTGCGGGCCGCAAGATAGAAGGGCGTTGCGCCCATGTAAGTCAGGTAATGACGCCCGATCGCGAGGTCGGGAGGATTACGAGCGAGTCCGCCGCCCGGCGTGAAACGGCCTTCCTGGGAAACCACGGTCACATTTGGATCGGCGCCCTTCGCGAGCAGCTTTTTCAGCATGTCCACGTGCGACATGTGGCCCGACGGCCGGGCCACCGGCTGCGGGTCCACGCCTGACATGGCAAAATCCGGCGGCGCGCCCGGTTTGTGAGCCCACACCACCACGTGAATCGGATAGCCACGCACGTCGCGCACGTTCGGATTTGCGCCCGCATCGAGCAGGAGCGAGGCCACATCGAAGTCGGCATTGAGAACCGCGATATTAATGGCAGCGGTGGGAGGAGCTCCGTTCACGCCGGGTACCGAATCGTTCGCGTCTGCTCCATGCTGCAGAAGGAATTTTGCGGTATCGAGGCGGTTATTGCGCACCGCCAGCAGCAGCGCCGTGAAACCGCCTTTTGAGCGCGCCCGAACATTCGCGCCAAATTCAACGAGCATTTCGGCCGCGCCGGTATTGCCCTCGCCCGCAGCGAACATCAGCGGCGTCTGTCCTTTGAATAGCTCCGCCGCATTCACATTCGCGCCGTGCCGAATCAGCACGCGAACGGCGTCCGTTTTGCCGTTCCTTGCGGCCGTCATTAATGCGGTCTGGCCTTCTTCCGAGGGTACGTTTGCATCCGCGCCCGCCGCAAGAAGGCGTTCCAGAATGGCGGCATTCCCCATTTCCGCGGCGATGTTCAGGGGCGTCACCCGGTAGCGCGAGACTGCGTTCGGCTTCGCGCCCGCCGCGAGCAGCGCGTCTGTAATTTCGAGGTTCGCGCGATCAGCCGCCCAAATCAGCGGCGTGGCGCCGTCCGCTTCGGGCTCGTTCGCATCGGCTCCTGATTTCAGCAGCGAACGTACGGCCGATACATTCCCCGACTTCACCGCTTCGGTCAGGCGGCCATCGGCGTAAAGTGCCGATGCTCCCATGAGCGAAAGCACACTCACAAAGGCGGCTCGACTAGTCCCGCTTTTCGGCATAAAATCCCAGCATGGTCGCAACTGGACCTATAACACTATATTATGTTTGCGATGGCCCGATTTCGTCGTGCCCCGTTCGTGACCGCCGTCGCCGGACTCGTATTTGCGTGTGTCCCGTGGATGGGTTTCTCACAGGCCCCGGACGCCCGGACCGAAGCTGTCGCGACGCTGAACCGCTACTGCGTCACCTGCCATAACGCAAAGCTCAAAACCGCCGGTCTTGTGATCGACCCTTCACGGCTGGATCATCTCGAAAGCAGCGCCGAACTTTGGGAAGACGTTCTGGGCAAGCTGCGATCCAGCGCCATGCCCCCTCCAGGGTTGCCGCGTCCCGAAGCGGCCGTTTACAAGCGCGTCTCCGAATACCTCATCGCGCAGCTTGCCGCAAACGCCGCAGCGCATCCCGACCCGGGCAGCGTCACGCCGGTTCACCGCCTGACGCGCACCGAATACAGAAACAGCATTCGCGATCTTCTCGCGCTCAGCGATTTGCCGAAGGAGATGGACTACACAACGCTGCTCCCGGCCGACAATGTCTCGAGCGGTTTCGACAACCTGGCCGACACGCTGTTTGTTTCGCCCGTCACTATGGAGCGCTATCTGGACGCGGCGCGAAAGATCAGCGCGCTTGCCGTTGGCGATCGCGATATGGGTCTGCTCGTCAACGTGTACCAGACGTCCGTTCGCCAGCCGCAGGAGCGCCGTGAAGAGGAACTGCCGTTCGGTACCCGGGGCGGTCTCGCCATCCACAGTTATTTTCCTCTCGACGGCGAATACGAGTTTCAGATTGCGCTCGCCGGCCTGCAGCGCGACCCGCACGAGCTCGAGCTCAGCATCGATGGCGAGCGCAAGGGCCTGGTGAGCGCCACCGGCCGCAGGGGCGACGATGAAGATCCCTCTTCCGCGGCGAAACAGAAGTTTCGGGCGCTGGTAAAAGCCGGACCGCGAACGATCGATGTTGCGTTCATCGAACGCAGCGAGGCGCTTTCCGAGTCTTTTCTACGCCCGCCGGGACGCACCCGCGGACCGCTGCCCTCCGTCGCGAGCGTCACGATTACGGGTCCTTACAATGCAAGCGGTTCCGCTGACACGCCATCGCGGCGCCGCATCTTTACCTGCCGTCCTCGCACTGCGGCGGAAGAACCCGCGTGCGCGAAGGAGATCGTTTCCACCCTCATGCGCCGGGCGTATCGCCGTCCTGTTACGGACGCCGATCTCGCGCCGGCCATGAAGTTCTACACCGCCGGACGCGCGGAGCGCGACTTCGATCTGGGAATTGAACGCGCAGTCGAACGCACGCTCGTCAGTCCCCAGTTCCTGTTTCGCATCGAAGAGGAACCCGCCGCTGTAAAATCAGGGGCGCCTCACCCTGTCAGCGATATCGAACTCGCCTCCCGCCTTTCCTTTTTTCTGTGGAGCAGCATTCCCGACGACGAGTTGCTTGCCGCGGCTACCAGCGGCACGCTCCGCCGGCCCGACGTGCTTCACAAGCAGATTACGCGCATGCTGGCCGACCGGCGCGCCGAAGCGCTGGTCACAAATTTCGCGGCACAGTGGCTGTTCCTGCACGATGTCGAGAGCAAAGAACCCGATCTGTATCTGTTCCGCGATTTCGACGACAATCTGAAGCCCGAGTTTGAGCGTGAGACGAAGCTTTTCCTCGACAGCATTCTGCGCTCCGACCGCAGTGTTCTCGATCTGCTCACGGCGAACTACACCTTTGTGAACGAACGGCTCGCAAAGCAGTACGGCATTCCGAATGTCACGGGAAGCGACTTCCGGAAGGTGATGCTCCCGCCCGGAAGTCCGCGCGCGGGTCTTCTGGGTCAGGGAAGCATCCTCGCTTCCACTTCGTATTCAACGCGCACTTCCCCTGTGCTTCGCGGCAAGTATGTTCTGCAGAATCTGCTGAACACGCCGCCACCGGCCCCACCGCCCAATGTTCCGGCGTTGAAAACGGAGAGCAGCGCTGGTCAGGCGCTTTCCATGCGGGAGGCCATGGTGCGGCACCGCGCGGACCCCGCCTGCGCCGGTTGCCATGCAAAGATGGACCCGATCGGTTTCGCCCTCGAGAATTTCGACGCCGTGGGGCGCTGGCGCGACGAAGACGGCGGCAAACCGATCGACGTCGTGAGTAGCCTGCCGGACGGCACACGCGTCGATAGCGTGGAAGGCGTGCGCCGGCTGGTGCTTCGCGATCCCGGCCTGTTCGTCGAAGCAATGACGAGCAAACTGCTGATGTACGCCGTGGGCCGCAACGTTCAGTACTACGACGGGCCCGCAATCCGCGCAATCGCACGCGAATCCCAGAAACACAATTACACTTTCGCGTCGCTGGTGGAAGGCGTGGTCGAAAGCGATCAGTTCCAAATGCGCGTCAAACGTGTGTCTGAAAACAGGTAAAATTCGAATGGTGAAAGAATGAACTTCGTTACCAGAAAGTCCCTGCCGCGACGGACGATGTTGAAGGGCCTGGGCGCCGGTGTAGCGCTGCCTCTGCTGGACGCCATGCTTCCCGCGCTTTCGGCCCAAACGAAAAGCGCCCCGCCGCGCCTTGGCTTCGTCTATGTCTCGCATGGCATCATCTTTCCCCAGTGGAAGCCGGAGCAGGCAGGCAGGAACTTCGAACTGTCCTCGAACCTCCTGCCGCTGGCGAAGGTACGCGACCATGTGAACGTCTTCACCAACCTGTCGCACCTCGAAGCCGATACCAAGGGCGATGGGTCGGGCGATCACAATCGCGCCGCGGCCGCCTGGCTGACCGGAGTTCACGCTTACGACCGGACGCGTCCCGGCGCGGAAATCCGGCTGGCCGCCTCGATTGACCAGATTGCCGCCAGAAAGCTGGGGCGCGATACGCAGGTGCCGTCCGTCGAGGTCACTACCGACCCGCCTTCGCAGGGGGCCTGCGATTCAGGCGACTGCTTTTACGTCAACACCGTTTCCTGGCGGAATGAAACCGAGCCCAACGCGCCGGAACTTTATCCCCGCGTCGTTTTTGAGCGCCTCTTCGGCGATGGTGGCAGCGCCGCAACGCGCCGGGCGCAAATGCGCAACTCGGGCAGCATTCTCGACTCCGTACTCCAGGAAACCAGCCAGCTCACCGCCCGCCTGGGGACCGAGGATACCTCGAAGCTTGACGAATATCTGGGCTCCATTCGCGACGTCGAACAGCGCATCCAGGCGGCCGAATCTCATGTCGAGGAATCGGTGGAACTGCCCGATCGGCCTGTCGGGCTTCCGGCGAGCTTCGAAGAGCATTGCAACCTGATGTTCGATCTGCAACTCGCCGCCTTTCGCGCCGACGTTACGCGGGTTTTCTCGCTCATTATGGCGCGCGAACTCAGCGGCCGGTCTTACGCGAACATCGGCGTGCCCGGCAACCACCATCTGATCTCGCACCATCGCAAAGACCCCGCGCTGATGGCGCAAAAAGCGCGCATCGACACTTATCACGTTCAGCTGCTCGCGAAGTTTCTTGAGAAGATGCAGTCGACACCCGATGGCGACGGCTCGCTGCTCGACCATAGCCTGATCCTCTACGGAAGCGGCATGGGTGATGGCAATCTGCACCGCCACTCGGATTTGCCGGTTCTGACCGCCGGCGGCCTCAACGGCAAGTTCAAGACCGGATACCATTTCGATTACCAGCAGGATACGCACATGGCGAATCTGCTGGTCACGATTCTCGACAACGTCGGCGTACCGATTGAGAAGGTCGGCGACAGCACCGGCCAGTTGCTGCTCGATTATTCGAAAGTCTGAATCACTTCGAATGGCAAATCGTTTAAGTCGCGAAACGCCAGCGTGCCTTTTTCCGGGCCTGATTCCGCTTTGACGCCGAACTTCTGAAGCTTCGCCATGGTGGCGGCACGATTGAAACCCGCCACTTTTACGCAAAAGTGTGAAAAGCCGGGCTTCTGTCCACTCGTGACAGGCTCCAGTCTGAGCTTTGTATTTGCGAGCTTGAACCAGATGCGCTTCCCGTGGTCCTCGCGTGCGGTTTCGGGTCCGAACAGTTTTCGGTAGTATGCGGCGGACTTTTCTATATCGGTCACAGAAACCATGATGTGATCGAGGCCGATCGGCGTAAACGCGCTCGGGTCCGTTGTCACGCGTCCGCCTGGCATGAGCGTGTCGAACAGTCCGTGAGTCGCGCTCACGAGTTGCAGCCTCAGATTGTCGGGATCGGATAACATCGGCAGGGCGCCCGGAGGCGCGGTCAGGCCCGCGGCAGTGAGCTGGGCCTTCGTTTCGGCGTTGCCGAAATCGGCTTCCACGAAATCCACGACTCCAACCGCAATGTGGTCGATATAGGGCACCGCGTCCGCACGCGGGCCGAACGCGATGTAGGCAGACCCCAGGCGAACATAGAAGCGCTGGACACCTGTGCGTTCGTGAAATAGCTGCGGGTCAAAAATACGGCCGTAGAAGGCCGCTGCTTTCTGCGCATCCGGAACGGTGATCGAGAGATGATCGAGGCCGGTTGTATTGAGCGGGAGTAGCGACTGGTTGGCCGATAAACGACCGACGACTGCCGAGCCCGCGGCGAAACTTGCCGCACAAGCTAACCATCTCCGCCGTCCAATCAAAGCGCCTCTCGGCATGGATAGACTCCTTTCGACCGAAGGTCCATCATACAGAAATTTGGAGTCTTTCCCCTTCAGATCGCGCGGGGACGAAAGCTTCTGCGAATGTACATTATGGTTCATTTCAGCCATCCAGTGCGCCAATTCCACCACTCCCGCCATGGTACGGTACCATAAGCTAAGGCTGATGCTCATCCGTGATTCGCGACGTGATATTTCAGATTTGCGTTATTCCGATGTCACGCCCGAGAAAACATATCTAAGCCGCCGGCGATTCCTGGCCTCGAGTTCCGTGGTAGCGGGGGCGTTGACGAGTTCGCTCGCGGCTCGCGCCGGAACAAAGCTAAGCGGATACACGAAGAGCCCTTTCAGCACGACCGAAAAAGTCAGTCCATATGGGGACCTGACGACATACAACAACTATTACGAATTCGGAACGAATAAGAGCGATCCGGTAAAGCTCGCGAAGAATTACCGCACATCGCCCTGGAAGCTTTCGATCGAAGGGGAGGTTGCCAAACCGAAGGTTCTCGATCTCGATGCTGTTATGAAGGTCGCTCCGCTCGAGGAGCGCATCTATCGTCACCGCTGTGTCGAAGGCTGGTCATTCGTAATTCCGTGGATCGGATTTCCTTTGAGCGCCCTGTTGAAGCAGGCCGAGCCCACATCAAAAGCAAAATACGTCGCGTTCGAGAGCTATTACGACCCGAAGCAGATGCTGTCGCCGCGGCAGAGCGGAATTAACTTTCCCTATGTTGAGGGACTGCGGATCGACGAGGCCATGCATCCGCTTACTCTAATTTCAGTGGGGGTATACGGCCAGGTCATGCCCCCTCAAAATGGCGCTCCGCTGCGTCTGACGGTGCCGTGGAAGTATGGATACAAAAGCGCGAAATCGATCGCGAAGATCCGCCTTGTCGCAAAAGAGCCGTCCACTACGTGGAATGTTTCGTGGGCGCAGGCGTATGGGTTTTACTCGAACGTAAATCCGCAGGTCGATCACCCGACGCATAGTCAGGCGGTCGAGTTCCGGCTCGGGTCAAGTATTTTTGGTCAGCGAATCCCGACCCGCTTATTCAACGGCTACGACCAGGTAGCGAGCCTTTACGCCGGAATGGATCTTCACAAATATCACTAAATTTTCCTTAAAAATCACTAAGGCCAGGTAATCACCCGATGACAAGATCGCAGGCATTACCCGTCGTGAATGTTAAAAAAATCTGGTTGAGCCGGTGGACCGGATTTCTGTTTTTTCTGCTGTGTCTGGTTCCGCTGTTCCGCCTGCTCTGGCGTGGTTTCACGGGTAACCTGACCGCTAACCCGATTCAGTTCATCACCTACTCCACCGGTGACTGGACGCTCCGATTCCTCATCCTGGCGCTCGCGATTACGCCGGCGCCCTTTATCCTCGATCAGCCGCAGCTCTTCCGCTTCCGCCGTATCAGCGGATTGTTCGCCTTCTTCTATGGATTTCTCCATTTTATGAATTGGATCTGGCTCGACAAGGGCCTTTATACCAGCGAGATGTGGGCTGACATCTTCAGGAAGCGGTTCATCATCGTGGGGATGGCCGGTCTTCTGCTGATGGCGCCTCTCGCCGTTACATCGACAGCGTGGTGGGTGCGCCGTCTGGGTTTTCGCCGATGGCAGGTGCTGCATTGGGCGACGTATGTTACTGGCGCCGCGGGGATGATCTACTACTACTGGTCGGTGAAGTCCGACATTCGCGTTCCGGTAGCGTATGGTGCGATTTTAGGCGCACTGTTCTTATATCGAGCGGCGGTCGGGTTCCAAAAGAGACGCAGAACGCCGCGGGCGTCAAATTTGCGCGCCGCATAAGAAGGATGCTCGGGCCCCTTCACCGGAAGGTAACCGGCGTCTGAGCGAACGAAAACGATCGGCGCGCGTCCGCACGGAGTCCAAATTAGCCGGCGCGGAGCAGGATCTCATTAATGCCGAAGGTCCGGCGGAACAGGAAGAAGCCCTGGTAAAGAATATCCTGACCCGAAAAGCGGCACGCCAGGCGGCGACTCAATCCGTGCGCCTGATCCTTACCGACGAATTCAACGTTCCGACGAAGGACGAAACTCCAGCCTCGACTCACCTTATAAAAAAGGCATACCAGCTTCGGCGGGATCTCGCCGCCGTCAACCCGGAACCTGGTAGCGTAGATATCGCCCTCGAAGGCAGGAAGAATGAACTTCTGCCGGAACTGGATTTTGCCGGGGCCGTGGAAAGCGCGGGACACGCGGGCAACCGAAAATATCTGGTCGGGCTAGTGGAACTGGTCCCGGAGACGGAAAATTACTGTACGCGGAATTCTACGTTGCTCGATATCGTGCCGGCTCGCGTAACCACCTGAACGGTTCCGCTCTTCGCTCCCAGCGGGACGGAAGTGAGGATCTCGGAAGAAGAGACCACCGCGAAAGGGGCCGGAACTTCATCGAAGGATACCCCGATAGTTGTGGCCAGATTCGTTCCGAGAATTCGGACCAGCGCGCCCGGAGCTCCTCTGTTCGGAACGGTTTCGACGAATGGGCTCAGATTGTCGGAAAAGGCGAAGACCGTTCCATAAGCATCGCCAGGGCCACCCGCTCCGGTTACTCCATAGAACTTCCCGTTCGTATCCTGCAGCAGAGGGAGGCTGGGATTCATTCCGCCTGAACAGTTCGGCTCGCCGCCGCAAAAGGCGCCAAGCGTCGTCAGGTCGCCTTCGGGAGACATCTTGAAAAGAGTTCCGGCATCGTCGCTTCCGCCATAAGGTGTGACGCCGTAGAGATTTCCATCGTTGGCAAGAACCAGCGCGCTTTGGGGATTGAATCCATTTGTGCCGTCGAACCGATACAGCGTTGTCAGGACTCCTGTCGGAGTAATTTTGAAAATTGTGCCAAGTCCATCTGTGCCGCCTCCACCGTACGTCGTCCCGTAAAAATCTCCGTCACTGCCCTGAACAAGTCCCGCCAGCGGTCCAAGGCCGTCCGCACAACTGGCCTGCGAGCAAAAGCTGTAGATCGACGTAAACGCACCTCGTCGACTAATCTTGAAAATACTTCCGGCGTTCTGGGCTCCCCCTTCGTACGTTGTTCCAAAGAAGTCTCCGTTTGCTGCCTGAACAAGCGCCGCCGAGGGATTGGCGCCGTCTTCGCCGCCAAAACTGTGCAGCAGAGTGAACGATCCGCCTCGAGTAACCCTGAATATCGTTCCATTGTTTGAGGCTCCCCCGAAGGTAGTTACACCATAAAAGTCTGCGTCAAAGTCCTGAGTTAAGCCTGCGGAAGGTTTTGATCCATCGGTCAGATTGAAGCTGTGAAGTAAGGTAAGCGTATTCAATTTGAATTTAAATATCGTTCCGGCATTGTCGCTTCCCCCTTCGTTTGTGATGCCGTACAGGCTCCCGTCTGTGGTTTGTACCAATCCTCCAATTGGTAACCGGCCGTCAGGGCATCCCGCCTGGGGGCAAAAGTTATAAATGAGCCTGAAATCGCCAGTTGGTGTCACTTTGAAGATCGTACCCGCATTATCGTTGGCTCCCCCCGGTGACGTCGTGCCGTACAGATATCCGTCCAAACCCCGAACCAGACCACCGGCGGGAATTGCGCCGTTACTGCCGTCAAATAAAAACAAGCTGGATAAAGTTTGCGCCGAGAGTGAGATTGCCGTGATGTATAACCCGATCAAGAAAACAAATTTACCGGCGGGGCGATAGCTCGAGATGGTTTTTAGCCCTCGTATTACGATCATCAGCACTTGCCTTTCTTGTGCACCACCAAGAGTAGTCGTAACATCTCCCAAAAGGAACCGGTAAACTCGCGAAAGCGACGGTCTCTGTTATAAAACATACTCCGGGACGACGCCTCTTCGCCTGGGACATTCCAAGCGCGAGTGCCTGACGCCGCCGATATGATCACGGAGAGGCTGCCCAATTCCCATTTCCTCCAGAGCAACAACTACTGCCGCCAGAGTGGCGAGGGCCTTCTTGTGATGAGGCTCATCGACCATAATAGGGTCAGCGACCAGATGGCCCTAAGACTCTACGCTTACAGAAGTTCAGCGTATAGCACGTAGACTTCGTGTTCCACTCTCGGGCCTGGTGAGGGTTAGTATCAGGCCGGCTCTAGCGGCGCCGATAGGGATTCGAGCGATTTGCGCTCCGCATCCACTCTCAGACAGACCTCTGCATACCGTCGAATCGGGTTTCCGGCGGACTAGCCGCCTCAGTTCCACGCGATCTCGATCATTTGGTGGGCGATTTGTGCGACGTCGTCGTTTGACGAGTTTGTCAGGACTATGGCCGTCACGCGGCGCGACGGCACACGAATCATGTGGGTGCGATAGCCCGACCAGTCGCCGCCATGTTCGAGGACTAAGGCGTCGTTTTCCGAACTGACGAACCAACCGAATCCATAAGCGCTCGGATATTCGAAGAAGTGCGTCTCAATGACCTTGCCGTCGCTGGTCCGGCCTGGCGTAAACGCCGCATCGAGCGTGGCGCGGCGAACCAGTTTCCCGGCGGCAAGCCCCTGATCCCATTTGACGAGGTCGTTCCCTGTGCTTTCGACACCGCCGTCTCCGTATTCATAGTTCTCAGGCGAGTAGGTGATGTCTTCCCAGCGGCCGTTGCGCTTTCTGTAAGCGAGCGCGAGGCGAGCCCCGGAATGCTTGCGTTCATCCAGCACAAGCGTGTGCCGCATACCGAGGGGATCGAAGATTTTCTCCTTCAGGAATTCCGCGTAGCGCTCGCCGCTGACCCGCTCAATGATTTGCCCCAGTACCTCGTACCCGGAGTTGCTGTATTCGAATCTGGAACCCGGAGCGAAATTCAGCTTTGGCTGGCGGCTGAGCGTCTTCAACACTTCGCTTGAAGTGAACTCATGCGCGGCGGGTGGGCCTTTCGAGGAACGAAAGAAATCGTCGCCGATCTTCCCGACCATCAGCGTTTCGTAATCGGGCAGCCCGGAAACGTGGTGCAGCAGGTCGCGGATCCGGATCGTACGCGCGTACGGCGGAAACTCGGGGCAATACTTGTCCAGCGTGTCGTCCAATCGGAGCTTGCCCTCGTCGGAAAGAATCAGGATTGCCATGGCAGTGAACTGTTTGGTCACGGATGCGAGTTCGAGCTGGGTATCGAGCGTGATGGCGCGGTGCGCGTCGAGGTCCGCAAGGCCGAAAGCGGTTTGCCAGGCGACGCGGCCTTCGCGGATGAGGATCGCAACCATACCCGGGCCGTCGTTGTTACGGTAGGGCGCGACAAGAGATCCCAGACGGGCGTCGATTGTCTGCGCCCTAACACTGAGGAGACCGAGCGCAAAGACCGCCGCGAGCTTCATCCTACTTGATGTTCGCGAGTCCTTCGCTCAATTCAATATTCGTTCCCCAGGGATCTTTGATGAACGCGATCGCGATGCCGAGTTGCGGCACCTTTGTGTACGGACGATCCAGTTTGATGCCCTGGGCTTCGAGCTTCTTTGTGAACGCTTCGAGATCTTTGATCTCGAAGCCGATATGATCGATCGACCGGCCGGTCGTGCCGACGGTGGGCGTTGGCGACGGCGTGAAGTTCAGGGCCACGCCCGGCAGTTGATCCACCACGAACGCGGACCCCGGATTAGCCGGAAGCATCTTCGCGCCGAACGTCTTTGCGTACCACGCCTGCATATCGGTATTCATCTGCCCGAAGAAGTGGATGTGATTCAGCTGGATCGGGATCTTCTGCGTCTTGATTTCGACGAACTCCACTTTGACATCGTCCGGACCGAGCGCAAACGCGATATTCGTGGTCGGACTGGCGGCCGCGATGTCGTCGGTCACCTTCACGTTCGCGGCAACCGAATCGGCGGTGATCATTTTGAAGCCGTTCGCCTTGATCTTCGCAACGACGGGCCTGAGATCGGGAACGGAAAAGCCGACATGGTTAACCGTCGTTCCGATCGAGCCGCCCGTCGGCGCCTTCTGAGTGAAAAAGATCAGAACATTCGGGAACCTGATAATCTCCTGCTGGCGGTCACCGGAACCGATCTTCTCCACGGCGCCCCCGAGCGTGTCGGCAAAGAACTTCTTCTCCGCGTCCATGTTCGTGGTGTTCAGATGATGGTGGCCGTAGACAACCGGGCCTTCTCCGGCAACCAGAATCTGTGCACAGGCGATGGCCGGCGCGAACAGCAGGATGGTTACCCCGATTGCGGTCACTAAACGTTTCATGGACATCTCTCTGGCCGTCAAGTCTACACGATATCGTGATCGCAACTACGCGGCCCGCGGTCTAAACAGATCGAAGGGTTCGAATGACCCGTTGAGCAATTGCCTTGTATCGCGCAGGCCCAGCCAGTTGGAAATCATCGTCGCGTAAACTCGGCGGAAATCGGTCGTGTAAACCAGGTTGTCGCCTGAGTCGAGCGCGGTCAGACTCGGAACTGTCCCGTACTGGCCGCCTTTCACCTGTTTTCCGGCCACGAACATGAGGTTGGCGGTTCCGTGGTCCGTGCCAAGATTGACGTTCTCCGGAACCCGTCGTCCGAATTCCGAGAAGATCATCACCACCACATCGTCGGCGCGCCCGATTCGCTCCATATCCAGCATGAAGGCCGAGACTGCGTCCGATGAATAGGTAAGCAGCCGCTTGTGCAAATCCTCCTGAAATACGTGGGTGTCAAAAGCGTTATTGCGATAGGAAGTGTAGTAGAGGCGCGTGGGCATTCGCGCCTCGATCAGCGCCGCCACCTTGGGCAAATCGAGGCCCGTAATTCCATAGTCGACCGGCGACCGATATTTGGACCATGCTTCCCAAACGAGGACCGAAGCGTCCCTGGCGCTGCGGGCGGTGTCGAGCAGAAACTGGCGCGCCGGATTGTCGACCTTTCCATCATCGGGAACGGAATCGAGCACTTCACGTTCGTCAAAAAACTTCTCCTGAGCAAACCGGTTCGGATCATCGAATACAACCGGTACGTGCTTGCGGGCGCGCACTGCCAGCGACTGCCGGGCCGCGATATTGACAAGGAAGTTGGGCGCCGGACCCGGATCCATCGCGTCTGCCAGACGACCCACCCACCCGTACTCCTCGCCGCGGTTCGGGGCCGCTGTTTGCCAGTACGCCATCGACGTGAAATGCGAGAACGACGGATTCTCATACCCACAGCCATGTACAACAGCGAGCTTGCCGTCTTTATAGAGCCGCTGAAATCCGGTCATGCCTCCGCTGAAACCAAAGTGCTCGTCGATCTTGAGAAGGTCCTTCGCCGGGATGCCGAGTTTGGGTCGGTGCTTGTAATACGCGTCATCGCCATAAGGAACCAGCGTGTTGAGCCCATCGTTGCCGCCGGACAATTCCAGAACCACAAGAATTTTGCCTTCCGATTTGCCTTCGGCCGCAAGCCTTTCCGCAGCCTGCGCAAACAGGGGACTCGGAACCGCGGCGGCGCTGACTCCGACCCCATATACCGCGGCGCGCAACAGCTCGCGGCGGCTCGATTTCGGAAACGAAAAACTGGTTCTCTCCATAAAGTCCTCTCAATACCCGATTAACCCAACTGATACTCGGGTTGACTCATGATCAAATGCAGCGTCAACCGCAAGGGTTGATCGAGATACGTTCGCGCAGCTGCTATATCCGCCGTGCCGAGTTCTTTGGTCAGAAAGGCAACCAGCTTCTGTCGCGTGGCATCGCCCGGGGGAACCCGCATGAAGCGGCGAATCAGATAGTCGACAGCCTGATCGGTGTTCTTCAGGTTTGCTTCAACGACCATTCGGGCCAGTTCGACCCGCGCCGTATCGCGCGGGATCGGCTTGACGCGTTCGATGGCCATCTGCGATCCGCGGAAACTGCCGTAGCGGGTATTGAAGTCCTCGTCGCGATCGGCGTTGAGATTCGATTCGGCGCGCCCTACGACTTTGGTCTCGTCCATGGTCGCGGTGCTGATGTCCATCCCCTCGCGAATGCGTTCCGCCACCCGCCGGACTTCTCCACCGCCCGTGTAGCGATCCGGCGGAAGAAAGCTGATGCTGGGAAAGAGAATGTCGCGGCAGAAATTCGCGCGCTGCAGGAGGAGCCCCGGAGTGATCCAGCTCTGGCCTTCCGCCCATCCCGCGACCGTCGGCGGCGAAAAGAGCTGCTGTCCCAGTGCCCCGGTCTCAGAATTGAAATCCGGAACGCCGGGTATGCTCGTGAGCCCGAGTTTCCTGTAGGTATTTACGGCAAGTTCAACAGGGCTCTTGATGTGCGTCCCCACCGATGCGGGGCTATAGAAATCGCGCGATAAAAAGACCTGTTCGAGTAGTGGCGTGATTTCGTAACCTGACTGGCGGAGCGCAGTCCCCAGTTGTTTTTGAACGCCGGGCGAAAAGTCCTGGCGCACGAAATATCGGTACATCTTGCCTGAGATGAACTCGGCGGTGACGGGCCGTTCCATGATCATGTTGATCACATCAACGCCGTCGAAGCGCCCGGTCTTTCCGAGAAATATTTTCTCGCCATCGTCGTGCTGTTCTTTGTTGACGACAAATTTCACGTCGACGAAATTCCAGCCGGTGAACGCCCGCGCGGCTTCACGGATATCCTTCTCCGTATAGTTGCCGGCGCCCATGGTGAACAGCTCCATAATTTCGCGCGCGAAATTCTCATTCGAAGCGCCTTTGACATTGACGCCCGCGTCCAGAAACGAAAGCATCGCCGGGTCTTGCGCAACCGCTACGGTGAGGTCTCTGAAATTGCCCAGGCCCTGTTTCTGGAAGAGTTCCAGCTGGCCCAGAAGCTTGCGGTAGTCCCGGACCTTCGCTTCGTTGGAAGCGAAATGTCCGTGCCAGAATAAGGCCATCTTCTCCTGAAGCGGCCGGGGGCTCGAAATCATGCGGTTCGCCCACCAACAGGCGACGCGATTTGTTTCGAGAACACTTGCTCGCAGCCAGTAGAAGAATTCATCCACGATCGGCTGCAGGCGGCGATTCCCGGAGGCTTTTACTTTTATGCCCAGCGCTTCGCCTTTCTCCTTCGCCATATCGGTTACAGCGGGGCGGCTCGGCGGGAACGGTTCCAGGCCAGGGTCATGGATTCCGGAATGGTCGAAAGGAGGCAGACTGACCGTTGCGATGCCTTCGAAGCGGACCAGGCGCGCCACCGCTTGTGCAGGAGTCAAACCGGCGAGAGCATCAATGTCGTCGGGGGTTCCTCCAAAACCGGCTCGTTCGAGCAGGTGCGCGGCGAAATCGTAATTCCAGTCGGCAGGGCCGATCGGAGTGAGGTCGTCTTTCCAGGCAGGGGGTCCAGCGCTTCGTGCCATAACTACACACGATACTCCTGCGTGCGGCCGGGCGATAGCGAGGTTTTCAGGAGCGGATACAGTTCTCAAGCGACAGCGGGAGTTTCCGCCTCACAGCTCTGCGTCCGGCGGCGTTTTGAAGTAAAGTGCGGATATGTTCGAGCGCTACACTGAAACGGCCCGGCGAACCATCTTTTTTGCCCGATATGAGGCCAGCCAGTTCGGCAGCCCTTACATCGAAACGGAGCATCTCCTGCTCGGCGTGCTCCGCGAAGATAAGGCGCTGGCAATCCGGTTGCTCGCTTCTTATGCCAGGGTCGAAGAAGTTCGTAATTCCATCGCGGCCCGAGGCAATACCGGCCTGAAGATTGCGACTTCGGTCGACCTTCCGCTCAGCCACGAATCCAAACGATCGCTGGCATACGGCGCTGAGGAGTGCGAGCGCCTTCATCAAAAACAAATCGGTCCTGAGCATCTCGTCCTCGGCCTGCTTCGCGAGGAGAAATGCTTTGCCGCTCAGCTGCTGCGCGAACAGGGCGTCACCGTGGAAGCGCTGCGTGAACAGGTCCGGCAATCCGGGCCTCCTTCGGCGCCAGGCAGATCTCCGTCGCTCGCGGGCCTCAAACAGTGGGTTGCTGAGCGTGAGGAGGACGGCGGCTGGATCATTGAACAGTGGGGCATTGAGCAAAAGATCGGCGCCAACAGAACCTGCTTCGCCCTTTACGCTGCCGATGAGCCGAAAGGAAACGGCGAGGACCAGGAGCTGGCGCCCGCCTCACAGGTCGCGCAAACTCAGAAGCGCATTGACCTCAGTGTGAAACGAATGGAGCAGGCCATTGCCAATCATGAATTCGAGAAGGCCCGCTTTTATTCAGACGAAGAACGGAAAGAGCGCGAGCGTCTGGTCCGGCTTTGCGAGCAGTTCAATCTGAAGGCGCCACCGCCGCAGGTCCCGCTCGTGTGCGTTGCAGTTATCGATGAAGGTCCTTTCTCGGAGCTTCGACAACGCTGCGAGCGTTATATCGATAAAGGCGTTGCCGAAGTCTGGCTTCTGGACCCGGGCTTGAAGCGCGCCTATACGATTACAAAAGCCGATGGCCTCCGGGAATTCAAAGGCGAAGTTCTCCAGATCACAAACCCGCCGCTGGAGATGGACCTTGGGAAGATCTTTGATTATTAGACGTGAGCTGCGTTGAATTTCCCGTCGGCGCATGATGCGCTATTGTCAGGGGCTAATCCGGTGCGCCTTCCTGGCAGGCTGCTCCCTCACTTCGACCGGCGAACGCCAACCGGGAGCGAACCGGCGACAAGATCGCTTGGGTTACCAGCTGACGTAAAGTTCCGCGCCGGGCGGAAGCCCGGCTGCACGGCGGAAAAAAAACCCTCTCCCCGAGTATCCGGGGAGAGGGCCGTTCCAGCAGGAACGTTTTTTAAAGGTCGTCCTTATCAGGCGGAGGCGCCGCCTTTTTGAACTCGCTCGGGGGGCGAACCTTCGTCTCGCCGGGATAGGGCCGCACAAATCCGGTGGACATGTACCAGTTCAAATGGTTCACGGTGTCCGGGTCTTCCGCGTCGGGCTTGGTCAGTTTGCCGGCGAAGATCTGCGTCTTCTTCTTGAGCCAGGCCGTCCTCAACGCCCTGGCTTTGGCGTTGCTGGGTATGTCAGCTGCGTTCGATGTAACACCTTCATTCAACGCCACCTGGTTCGGTACGTGCGTCCAGGGCTTGAAGTTGCCGGCGGGCGGCAAGCCGTCGACGAAAGCCGTCCTCATCGGCGACGCCACGAGGTCGAACTGGTTCATCGGCGGCAGACCGAGAATTTGCTCGATCGTCCGAGTCATGTTGACCTGCGTGTAGTAGGTGTGTTGGGTGGTTCCATCCTGCACGGCATATGGGCTGACGATATAACCCGGGCTGCGATGGCCGTCGACGTGGTCGACGCCGTTCTGCG
The DNA here is from genome assembly GCA_963845785.1 of Terriglobia bacterium. Taxonomy (GTDB): domain Bacteria; phylum Acidobacteriota; class Terriglobia; order Bryobacterales; family Bryobacteraceae; genus BOG-234. The sequence goes on from CAWJTK010000001.1 coordinate 1,242,337, forward strand.
CGTCGTCTTCCTCGATGAAGATCGCCGACGAGCTCCACACGCTGCTGTGGCTGATGTAATCGATAATGCGCCCCACGGCCAGGTCGTTATCGGCTTGTTCGGCATCCGCGGTCGGCGGCCCGCCGGTGTGATCATCCATTACCCAAAGGAGGCTCAACGCGGGCACGGAGCCGGCAGCGACATCTTTATTGAAGTCCTGTTGCCACAGATCGACGCGGAACTGGTCGGGGATGCCCAGATCGAACTGCGGGAAGTTCGTGACGAGGTGGTTAGACACCGCTGGGAGCGAAGACTGGGCCTGGACCGTGTTTTGGAAGTACAGGGTCTTCTCGCCTGGGGCGCCAGGAGCTGCGCAAGCGGTCCCGCCCTCGAAGCACTGCGCATCGGCGTAAAACTGGCTCCAGCTCGGCTCGCTGGTCGACCCGTTCGGCTGCAGGAACGTATCGTTTTCAACGTATTCGCCATAGATCTTCACCGGCAGACCGATGGCGGCCGCTTCCGAAAACAGGAAGCCCTTGTTCTGATAGGCGAGCGCATCACCGCCGTTCCCGCCTGGATAGCTGCGGATCCAGTCGGGCGACTGGATGTCGTCGGAGTAAGGCGCGAGGCCCTCGGTGATCCACTGGTGACCGTCAGCAGACTGGCGGCTCGGGTCGTAGAAATTGTCGAAGAGAGGGAAACGCTGCACCAGAGCGTGCACGTTTGGCGTGTCTTTCCCGCCGAATACTGCCAGCGCGGGGTCGCCATTGCCGGCGGCTACGTCGCCCAGGATCTGATCATAGGTGCGGTTTTCACGGATGATCATGAACACGTGCTTGATCAGCGACGGATCGCCTATCTTCGCCGGGATTGGGACCGGCAGGGCATGCGCGTTGCCACCGGAGGCAGACTGGATATTTTGCGTCAGATCCCAGTGGTTATTCTCGAAAACCTGTTTCGTCATCACCGCCAGGGCCAGCTTGTTCGGCACAGGGACGATGCTGACGGTGCCGTTATCCTGGTGGGTATTGTAGCTGGTGACGCCGAAATCGGTCTCGAACGAATTGCGCGCCCCAATTCCCTTGTCGTTCGCAACGATAAGCGTGTTGTGAACGCCGTCCAGCACAACCGAACTGGGCGCATAGGCTACCGGGATCATACCTATGACGGGATTAGTTACGCCGCTCGTGAGGTCGACCACCGCGATCGCGTTGGCGTTGTAGAGCGCGACGTAGGCAACGTTGTTCGCGGCATCGACGGCGATCGAGTTCGGCGCTGCGCCGTAGGCCGCCTGGCCCGCGCCGGGCACTCCGATCGGCAACCCAAGATCGATCGTGCTAACCACCTTGTTGGTGAGCGTGTTGATAACCGAAATGGTGTCGCTATAGGTGTTGGCGACCAGCAGAAACGGTGGTAGTAACGCCATCCCGGTTGGGTGGAGACCGGTCAGGATGGTAGCGGTGACCTTCATCGAGGCCAGATCAACCACAGAAACAGTACCGGTGATCGCGGCGCCCACCACCGGGTCGGCGACGATTTCAGTGCCGGCTGAGTTGATCTGAAAGTCCGCCGCGGTAGCGGCCCGGCCACCCTCGTTGCTGACATAGGCGGTCGTGCCGATGCGGTTGATCACGATGCTGTGTGGTGCGTTGCCGACACGGATCTGCGTGCCCCGCGTGGGGGACGACACGGTCAGGTCGATTTTGGCGACCGTATTGTTCTGGTCCAGCAGGGCATAGGCGCTCTTGCCATCCGGTGAGACCGCAACGCCGCTGGGATAAGAGGTACTCGGACTATAGAAGGAGCCGCAGGGATTGGCATAAGCGGCTGGAGGGCTGTTCTGAAAACATGTGATGAAGGAATTATTCGGCGGGACGCTGACCTGGGTGTCGTCTGCCAGCAGGCCTTTTGCATTGACGTCGGCGATGGTGACCTTGCTGCTGTCCTGGCTGAAGATCAGGTGCTTGCCGTCCGGCGAATAGGCTATGCCGGTATAGCTGCCGCTCGGATCCTTTGCGAACGGGATGTAGTTCTGCAGGACAACGCCGGTTTGAGTGTCGAACACCTCAACGGCTCCGTTGCCATCGCTCGCCGATGTACCCATGGTCAGGACGGCCGCAGTGTGACTACCGGCGGTGGGATTCAGCGCGATGGCCTTCGCGCGGACCCGGATGCCCAGGTTGACCTGGGTGCCGACCGGGCTGATAACCTGGCCACTGCTGACGACCCACGATCCGTTCGGTTGCGGGCCGGTGACGTAGGTTGGGTACGGCACGGACTGAGCGGCGGCAAGCGCCACAGAGCCGAGCCCCGCCGCCAGCAGGCCTGCGAGCGGACGCAGACGGTTAATTTTGGACCTGGACTTCTTTCGAGCGCTATCTCGATAGAACTTTCGGGACATGTACAGTTCTCCTCGTCGCTTGGATTTTTTGTATTCCCAGCGCCACTCATTCTAGGGACGCAAGGATACAGCAGCATGACGCGGGGATTACACGTATTGTCATGTTGCTGGAGGAGCGTGCGATCAAGCTCAGTCGATGACGGCGCTACATGGTGACATGCGCAGCTCCACGTTAAAGTGGGGTCTGTTCTGTGGACGTTGTCTCCGTGTGCGACCCGTCATCGATGAGCCCGCGCAGTGGCCCGAGCCAGGGTTCGTAGCGTCGCCAGCGCGCCACTGAGGTGCGATAGATCGGCTGCCGGGTCTGCCATTTGCTGGGGGTTTTCACAGCCCGCGGATTGCATTCGGGGCGAAGGCACGCGTCGTGCCACCCCAAGCCGCAGGCCGCGATGATTCGCCGGATGACGGGTTCGGGCCTGGCGGTCAGGTCCTCGTAATCGACCTCGATGAAGCGATCCGGCGGCAGCACATTCCGCCAATGGTCGATGAGCCGCTGATAGTCGCGAAAATACGCGACCAGTTCGGCGCCTCCGGTCGGAAAAGCCACGCCCGGATGGAAATGAGTTTGATGGATCGATAGCGCCGTATCGACTGCAGCGCGACGGCAATGGATGATGATTGCGCGCGGAAATGCCAGGTGGATCAGCCCGGCGCGAAGGAAGTTGAACGGCATCTTGTCCGTCACTCGCGCGGCCTTTGGCGCCATCGCGCGCAGGACCCCGAGATAGTCCGCTGCCGCCCGGGCGAGGAACGGCCTCTCGTTCCCGGCCGCGCCGACGCGGCTCCACGCCGCCCCGCGCTCGGTCCAGAAATTCAACTCGCCGCCGGCCCCGGCGTCGGGGTGCATGGAGACGATCTGCTCTACGAGAGTTGTACCGGACCGCGGCATGCCGATGATCAGCACCGGCCTCTCATCGGAGCTGCCGAGTTCGGGCGCCCGCGCTATCAATTCGGGTGTGCAGCTGGCAATCAGGCGATCGATCTCGCTGGAGAACGCGGCCGCGTCGAACGATGTAGAAGCCCGGCGCACGGCATCTGCGGCGTCGAAATGCCGCGTGGCCAGGGCGTAGTCGCCAAGATCGTCCGCCGTCTTGCCGATCGCGAGGTGAAGCCGCAGGCGCTGCGCCACTTCAAGGCCCGGCGCGGCCAGGGCTGCCTCCATCCGTTGAAGAAGACCGTCGTCATCGCTTGTGACCGGGCGGCACCGGACCAGATCGTAGTAGCTTCCCGCCAGCAGCGGCGCGATCGCGATCGCGCGCTCGAAGCACTCGCGGGCCTCGTCGAAACGCCCGAACTCGGAGAGCAGATTGCCCAGCAGATCGTGCGCCATGGCGTCCGTCGGATCGAGCGCCAGCGTGTGTCGCACCACCTGTTCGGCTTCCTGATTGCGATCCTCGGTCAGGAGAGCCCACGCTTTGCCAAGCCGGCCGAACCTGGTCTTACCTCCGGTCGCCGCCGCGCGGCGGAAACAGCCGAGCGCCTCGTCGCGATGGCCCAGTGTGTAGACCAGGGCGCCCGCGCGGAACCAGGCCTCGGTCAGGGATGGCAGCAACTCAGTAGCGCGGTCGTACGCAACGATTGCCCCGCCAATGTTGCCCTGCTTCTCCAGGGCGATACCCAGGCGGAAATACGCGTCGGCGTAGTCCGGGTTGCCGGCGACGGCTCGCTGCAACGCCGCGATGGCATCTGTTATGTGACCGGCCTCGAGGCAGGCGAGGCCGAGATCGTGCTGGATGATGGGATCGGACGGCTGTAGAAGCGCTGCATCGCGCAATGGCGCGATCGCATCGGCGGGTCGCCCGGCACTGAGGAATTCAGTGGCCAAGGCAAGCAAAGGCGCCGTTTCCTGCGGCGCCGCTGGGTTAGACATGGCGGGAACCTGGCTTCGAAATTGTCGCGTGGCCACCGGAATCGCCAGCGCAACCTGTCACGGTACCACGATCTGCCGGCGAGCAGAATTTTGCGCCAGGTATTCTGCACGCGATCGAACGGGCGGATGGCAGCGGCGTTCGGGCTGACCCAAAAAGGGAAAGGAATGGAAGAACAGATTGAATGCCCGATTGTGGGTCGCAGATGAATTGAAGGAAGGAAGGAAATCGAACGGCAGCCAAACACCGACGACCTCGTTACAAAACGTGACAAAAGCCGCCATATCCTTTAGGCTTGAGGGAAAGAGTCCAAATCATGGAAGTTCATTTCACGCCCGAGCAGGAAGCGCAGATTACGCAGGCGGCGAAAGCCATCGGGGGCGACGCCGAAAAGTTGGTGAAGCAGGCCGTCCTGCGTTTTGTCGATGACGCCAATTTCCGCGCTGCCGTTCTCGAAGCCAAAGTCTACGCCGACCGGGGCGAGTTCATCGAAGAGGAAGAGATGGACGCGCGCTTCGAAGAGATGCTCCGCTCCTAGATGTTCGTTCTGTTGAAATCTAGCCCATGATCGTTTCTGCCATTTTGTACCTCCAGCGGAAGATCACCGGGTCCGCGTTGATCTGTTCGAAATAGAGATGGATACGGTCTATCAGTTCCTGTTTGCTGGCCACGCGGATCCCGCGGAGCATACTACGCGCCATTTTGCTGAACATGGTTTCGACGATGTTCAGCCATGAGCCGTGTTTGGGCGTGAAGACAAACTCGAATCTTTGCGGATGAAGGTTCAACCAGCCTTGTGTCTCTTTTGAAATGTGCGCTGAGTGGTTGTCCAGCAGGAGGCGAATGCGCGTTTGCGGCGGGTAACCCGCGTCCAGTTTTCCCAACAGCGCGATGAAGTCGGCGCTGGCATGGCGGTCGCGGACGATCTCTGTGACACGGCCTGTGTGGAGATCAAGGCCGGCCAGCAGCGAGACCGTTCCCAGTCGCTTGTATTCGTAATCCCGAAGATGAGTTTCGAACCGGTTCGGCGCGGGCGGCAGGTCGGGCGTCGTCGTCGCCAGAGCCTGAATTCCGGGCTTCTCGTCGTAGGAGATGGTAACTACCGCAGGCTCCTTTAACACACCTTCCAGCAATTCCGCATTGACCATCTCTACCTCCTTGTAAACGTGAAGAACCACCGCCATTTTTGTCTCAAACTCCGGGTCCCGGCGCTCCACGTAATAGCGGATCTTGTGGGGATGAATCTCGCCTTGCGTCAGAATCCTGTGCAATCGCGACCGGCTGAGTTCGGTCAGACTGGGATGGCCGGCTTCCCGGCAATGTTTCCGTACGTGCCCCTGGAGTAACGAGTAAGTCCAGAGTTCGTGGGCATAGCCCACTTCCTTTGGTTTCTGGCAGGCACAATGCTGAACCCATGCAATGGCGTCATCCGGGATCTGCCGGCCCTTGCCCGGGCGCGGCAATTCCCCGAGTGCCGCTTCCAGTCCGAACCGCAGAAACTTGCGGGCGCACAGAGCGACAGTATGGCGATTCACGCCATTGTTTCGAGCCACGGCACCATCGCTGTCGCCGCCGGCCAAATCCAGAAGTATCCCCGCATGCAGCGTCTCTCGCTTTTCCCCGCTGCGGGACCGCCGCAAACTTTCCAGTCGCTGCTTCTCTTCGGCGGCCAGAACCACCGCCGGCCGCCTCGTAGTGAATGGCATAAAACCATTCTGACACGGAAATGTTGTTATAGGATAGACATCAACAGAACGATAATCTAGATCCCAGATGCGCATTCGCTGGACGCCGTCCGCCGTGGCGGACATGCAGGCCGTCAGCGACTATCTGAAAAACCCACGGCCCGCATTACCGCCAGCCGACTATGCGCAAGCTCTACGGCAAAATCCGGTCTTTGAAGGACGCGCCTTACATGGGCCGCCCCGGACGTATCGAGGGAACGCGAGAACTTTTGTTCCCGCCCATGCCCTATATCGCCGTTACCGCGTGCATAGGCAGATCGTCGAGGTCTGGCGCATTTACCACTCCTCGCAAAATCCCGTGCGGTCTTAAATCCCCTAAGTGAGGATGCCGCGATTAGCAGCCCAATCGAAAAGAAGCAGGTAGACGAACCACCAATTAGAACGAGACCTTAGCCGAGAGCTGAAACTCCCTCGGTGTACCTCGTCCGGTCGCGTAGGTGCTGATCGTGCTGGTAATCACACCGAAGTTAACTTTGGATAAGTCCGCGTTGGGGGCGCCATACTGAGCGCGATTGAGAACATTGAACACGTCCGCCCGGAAGCGAAATCTCACGCGTTCACTGATAACGACATCTTTCGCAAGCGCGAGATCAACCTGGGAAATACCCGGCGCGCGAAAGGCGTTGCGGCCCAGATCGCCGAACGTACCTGGAGCGGGAGTGGAGAACGCGGCGGGACTGATCCAGTCATTCGGAGTGGATCCTCCGGCCGGAGTGAGCGGGACGCCCGGTACATAATTCGGCCTCATTTCCCCACTGATCGCAAAATCACCCGGTACCGACGCGTTCGAACGATCGATGGTGATGTTGACAGGAAGCCCGCTTTGCACTGTCCCGATTCCGCTCAGCGTCCACGCGCCTAACAGTGTCCGCGCTATGCCCGGGCTGCTGAGATGCGGTTTTCCTGCTCCGAACGGCAATTGATAAACGGCTGAAAGGTTGAATACGTTACGAACGTCATTGTCGCTGCTCGCCTTATCGCACGCGCGGCAGAATGAGTCCTGGGGCGTGTCGGATTCTCCGCCGCCAATGCTCCCATCGTTGATCGAGTGAGACCACATGTAATTGGCCGAGAACAGGATGCCGCTCTGAAAGGCCCGGCGGAAGTTCAACTGCAATGCTTCGAAGGTGCTGTTGCCGAGATCGCCGCGCCACGAAACCGGGCCGAATTCCGGGTAGGGCGCAACGCCGGTTTGCGGGTCTATCAGGTTCGCGTAGGTGGTGGTAAGAACATACGTTCCTTTGTTTCCCAGGTATGTAGCGGTTCCAAGGATATTGAAAGGCAATTTTTGCTGAACTGACGCGGTCCACGCCGCAACATACATGTCTTTCCGGTTGCGATCCAGATCGCGCGGGGTGACCACGCCCAGCCCCCCGGCTTCCGCATACTCAACGTAAGGAGTCAGAGGATAAGACAGCCCGGGAAAGGCAGTGTTGCTGAAGGTGTAGCGGTCGACCGTATTCGAGATCGGAAGGTTCTGGTCGTCTTCCTGGCCATCCGTGTGATAAATGCCGCCTCCTGCGCGCACAACAGTGTCGCCATGTGCCCACGCGATGCCGATTCGAGGATCGACGTCGTTGAATCGCGGATGAAAGAAAGACCAGGTGCGCGGGCAGTAACCGCCGCAAGTGCCGAAGTCGAACGGAACTGCGTTATCGCCGATGGCATGTAGAGCGTTGAAAACGTTATAGCGGACTCCGGCCGTGATCGTCAGGTTGGGAGTCGCTTTCCATTCGTCCTGCACGTAACCGAAGTACTGAACCTTGCGCTGCCGTACCAAAGGCAGAATCGCAGTATAAGTGGCGGAGCCCATGTTGTTGTTCTGGAAATCGGTAGCAGTGTTGTAAGTCAGTGTTCCGCTTTCGGAAGTACCCTGGTTGAGCTGCATCCAGCGTGTCTCAAACCCGAACTTGATGAAGTGCTTGCCCTTTGCCCAGGAAAGGTTGTAAATCAGATCGAAAGTCTTCGACGGATAGTCGGTTGTTGAAGCTCCGGTCAGGGGGCTGAACCCGGATACGGAGACTCCGTCCGGCACGGGCGAGAGGTTAGCCGTGTGATAGATCGTCTGATTGACACCGAATTTTACTTCGCCGATGAGCGTCGGCGTAAACACATGCGAAAGTGCAACAACTCCGTTGTTGAATTTGGTATCGATCAGTTGCAGGGCCGTCAGGTTGCCGGTGGGATTGGTCGCGACCGCTTCGTCTGAATTAAAACGAAAGAAGCCCGTTGTGCGGTCGGAGAAATAATGATCGATCCGGACCATTCCCGAATCTTCGTTGTCAACCTGTCTGCCTGGTGCGTTATAAGTCCAGACCCTGGGATCGGCAGTCGGCGCGGTGCCCGCCGGATAAGCCTGCAGGATTGGAATCAGCACCGGAGACGTAACTTCCGTTTGTGCCACGAAGCTGGGGCTCGGCACGAGCCCGATCTGAGTTCCATCCAGCCGCTGCCGCAGACCCTCATAGGTGAGCTGAAAGAAGGTCTTGCTGTGCTGGATCGGACCTCCGAACGCCCCCCCGAACTGATTCAGCAGAAAAGGATTGGGAGAAGGTCCATTGAACGGTGTGCGCGCGTCGAGGGCATCATTCCGATAGTAATCGAAGGCCTCACCATGAAAATTGTTCGTGCCGGAGGGTGAAACCACGGACACCTGCCCGCCAGCCGTGCCGCTTTGCGTGTCCGCGCCGAAATTCTGCGACTGCACCTGGAATTCCTGGATGGAATCCAAAGGAATGTTCAGGCGCATGTACTCTCTTTGTTCCTGATTGTAAACAGCGGTCGCGTCGATTCCGTCGAGCGTGAGGTTGTTGTCGTCCAGGCCGTGCCCCGCGAAGCGAATCGTTCGCTGGTCGCTGGCGCTGTTATCGATGGCGCCCGGAGCGAGGGCCGTCAGCGTAGCCCAATTTCTGCCGTTGATCGGCAAATCGTTGACCTGGGCCTGTTCGATCGCTGTGCCGACCGTGGCGTCCACCTTGTCGAGTTGCACCAGAGATTCGGTTACGGTTGTCTGCTCTGTACCGCGCGCCAGATCCAGGCGGGCGTTCAGCGTCCTTGTTTGCCCGACCAGTTGTCCCACGTTTTTTGCGGTAAAGTCCGCGAAACCGGATTTAAAAATCTGGACAGTGTAGACACCGGACGGAAGGCCGGGTAATTCGTAAGTTCCCAATGAGGTTGTCAGCGTCTCTCGTTGAAAGCCTGTCGCATTCTCCGTGACGTGCACTCTGGACTGGGACACCGGATTTCCCCCCGGATCGGTGACGGTACCCGTGATTGCCGTACGATCCACTTGTCCCCGCAGGACGGTGGGACCTGACGGCTGAAGAAAAAGAATCAGAAGAACGAAGGCGGTGGAGTACGGAAGTCGCATTGATTAAGGAAGTCTTTCATGCGCGCATTAGGTAGTGATGAACAACCGGTTAAACGGCCATGACCGGGCTTTTATGGAACTGACACAATGACTATCTGCGTACGTAAATTAACGTTTGTTCCCGGATTTCTCCGTCCGCCGCACCGTTTCAATGTCATGCCACCGTCGATCAAACTCCAGATTTCGGTCGACTTCAGGCGCTTCCCGTCCTCGATCTCGATGATGTCGAAGCTCAGTGAGCCGTCCTTCCAAACTACCTTCGAATGAAATTCGTCGCCATCGGCGCCGGTGGATTTCGACTCCAGTCCGTCCGTCGTGTAGCGCTGCAAGGCGTGCTTCGCGGTCCGCCCTTTCGACGTCGTTTCCACAATCAGTTCCGGATCCCGATGCCGTATGTTTAACGTCACGTCACCGGTCCGCTTTGGCGAGTACCGCTCATTATTCTGCTTCCAGATTCCAGTGAAATCCGGAGCCGTCCCTTCTGCCAGGAAACCGAGCGCCGCAATGGCGATCAATATGAGGTTCATTGATTCACGAGTTTACAGAAGATGTATTGCACAGGAGTGACAAGGCGAGCCGTAACAGGCGGCGCCGGGGTGGGCTGTTACGCAGGACGGCAAGGCATTGGTCAACACTGAGAACGATCGCGTTGTCCGATAGGCTCAGACAAACTCAGGATCCACGGCGTGGAGGAAAAACGTCCCTTTCTCGCCCCTCTCGTTTCTCCCCGGCCAGGACGAAGAGCCTGCTCCCGTCGGCCGCCATGGCAAGATCGACAGGCAGTAGAGCTTCGAATTGGATCGGCGACCAGGACACTTCCTGAAGATTCCGAGCGTCGAATACCGACAGCCGCGAAACGACCTGCTGATGCATAAACGCCCGCAGGTCTTCGCCAACAAAAAACAATAATCCGCCGTTGGGGGCAAGTGCGAGTGCGGCCAGCGGGATCCCGCCAAAAAACTCTGTAATCGGATTGAAGCCGATACCGACTGGTCGCCTGGCGGTGACAGTCATCGTTTGCGCATCGACACGGGAAAGAACGAAGGCGAACACTCCAGGGGCGATAAGAGACACGGCGTAAAGATTGGGCTCGTCGGCGGAGATGCTCATCACAGCCGCCCCGGTGACTTCGGAGGGCTTATCGAATACCGGCTGACACGAGACAGGGTCCAGAACTGTTATTTGCCCCGATCTGTCACCCGCCAGGGCCACATAGTAGCGGCCGGTCCGCGGCCCGATCCCCAGGGTCATGGCAAATTTGCCGGTGGCATGGTCGGCCGGAAGGGTGACAGGCACTCACGGATGGCGCGCATCTGCAACGGCAGAGTCCGCTGATCATGCGTGGACACCCTCGCATACATGCCGACGCGAAACATTTTCGCCGGTGCTTGTGACTGGCCCAAAACCCTCTCCGATTTCGCCGTTCCGGAAGCCGTCTGGAGGCCATTTCGTGATGTCCAAATCGCAGAGCTTTAAGCTAATGCTCTCAGCCATGCAACCGAACCATGATATGACGCAGCCGCGGCGGTTGCATCGAAGATTTGGTAGCGCTAACGGGAATCGAACCCGTATTCGCCACCCTCCAGCGTTTCCTATAAGTTACTGAAACCGCAATCGCAGGAATCGCACTGTGCGCAAGAAAATCAGGCCGTTTGTACAAAACATGTACACGGACTTGGCCAACGGTTTTCAGAATTGCTGGGAGGGACCACGGGGTGAAAAATGCTGTTTTTCGCCGGTGTCTCATGGGGCCCCTGTCTCGAATGCTGACGCCATCAGCTCCTGCTCTGCTTTAGGAATGCGAAGCCTGCCTGCTTCGTGCCTCCACTCCGCGACTACCCGGGTTGTCCGAGCGACGATTTCTTCCGCTTCAGTCTTCGACATCCCGTACTCCCGGTGAGCTTCCAGGGCGATTGAAACATCGCAGGCGGAATCGACTTCGTTAATCGCCAGTGAGAGTTCGTCCCGCTCAATCGAAGGATTCAGATCAAACGCTGGAGAAAGGGTAATGCCTCGCTCGCCAATGAAGAACCCATGATTGCGCAGGTGATCGTCAGTATTGTGGATCAGAATGCTGAAGACGACACGGCGGAAGAGTTCTCTGGAGTCTTCTCGGGTATTGGCGCCCTGCGATTGCAGCAGGTCGATCAGTTCGAGGTAACTTGCACCGGGATCTCCGTCCCTCCGTTGGGTCAGCGTCATCGCTGATACGAACGCCAACCGTCGATTTTCGGGAGTGCGATCAAATCTTTTCGCCAGGAATGTCGTATACGCGCTCTCCGACACACGCAATGCTCGGGTTGGCGGAACGTTGATGCCTGCTCTGGCGGCCAGGCGATGGGCAACGAGCTCCCAGGCGCCGACATCACGCCGATCCTGGCGGCTGGGAAACTTCGCGAGGCAGAGGGCGCCGTCTTCGTCTCTGACGGATGCTTTGGGACGTGCGCCACCCAAAGATGTTCCTGGCGCAAACAATTGCGCGAGCCACCGTTGATAGTCAGGATGCTCTTCATCATCCGCGTGGATTTCGAACTCAAGGCTCGCGGCCTGGAGGTCGCGTAACGACGTGATCGGCGGTGCCGCGAACTGATCGTCACTATCGATGAATTGCCCGGAATCCGGATCTCGGAAGCGGAGCGCGCCCAGCCTTGTTTCGTCGTGAACGCCGAGCAGGAAATCCCATTCGGTCAACGATCGGGCTCTGCGTCCCTGCTGGCGCGCTCGCAGATTTTCCCGTTTCTGCATGAGCACCCGGCCCCATCGATCTGGAGAGGAATCAAGGAAAATGCCAAAGTTGGTGCGATCGGGACTGGGATACTGAGGTCCCGTAACCAACGCGAGATCGGGGTCAAACGTGAACGCTGTGGGCCGCTTGAGCCACTCGTTGTCATAAGCGAAAGACAAGATGTCCCCAGTGCGGCTGCTCTGGCAACGAAGTGTACCCATCAAGGCCGGTTCCTCAAACTGGGGCAGGTCGACAAGGACCGTGACAACTTCGGGACGCCTCGGCGTCATAACAGTGCCTTGGAGTTTTTGTGGACCGCCCTTGCATCTTGCACGGATGCAGATTCGGAAGCGCGAGAGCGCCGGGGCGCTCGCCGGTTAGGACCGAGACTGGCATCCTGCAGTTTTCGTCCAAGCAGGTCGTCGAGGGCAATCGCGGCGAGGTCGTTCTCGAGGCGCAATGCCTGGAGAACCCGGGCGTAAATACCCAACGCGACCGCCGGGTCACCCTGTTCAACGCGGTGCAGTGTCTTGCGCGTGATCCCCGCTCGCTCGGCGACCGTCTCGGCGGAGAAAGCCCGACGGAGCCGCGCCTTCCTGAGATTCTCTCCAAGGCCTGCGAGCAGTCGAGAGACCCGGGGAAGCATTGGCGGTATTTGTCTGGGCATACTGAGTCATATCTTACCCCAAAATTCAAGTATCAGGACGAGATATGACCCATTACATCGTTCCGGTAGTGCTCCGCGAAGCGTGGCTAGCCATCGTCCAGCAAACTCAGTGAGGGGACAGTACCGCATCAACTCCCCTTCTGATGTTCGTTACGTTGACGGCAGTACCCACCGAAAGTGCGGCTGGTCAAGTTGCCCGATAGGCACGGCCGTTTCCTCGGTGTGTTTGCGCACGCGCAACTCTCGGAGCGTTGTCCGTGCGTCGGCCAGTGTGCAATTCAGGACCTCTTGGATTTTACGGACGCCCTCAGCGTGCAGGCGCTGCTCAGTCTCCACCGGGCCAAGATTTACGAGCGCATCGCAGAGAAGTTGCTCCTGCTCCGGCGACCTCGGCCAAGTATACAATGCCCCGAAATACCTCCTCTGGCGCGATCATTTTCACGCAGTTGCGACAATGATGGCTAGATCACGAAATTGATCGGGCCAATTTCGCTCCGTGGCGACGGAGTACATCTCGAGCGGACGCTGTGATCGTGCGAGGCAATGAGCGGGCCGCTGTTTTAGTTGTTGGCGGCCTTTCGTGGCACTGTTCTCCGGATTGAATGGTTCCTCGATATGTTGTTGGTTAGAAGTGATTGACCATGCCCGTACTGGGCGCCCTTACAGGTCGAACCAAGAGCCGGGTTTTAAAACATGAGAATAGTAACGTACAGCGACCTGCATCTTGAGTTCGGATCGGGCTGGGTATTACCGGCCGATCTGTATGGCGACGTCATGATCCTGGCCGGCGACATCATAACGTTCAAGGATTATGCGCCGCTCGATCATCTGCTGCGGAATTGGAAAAAGCCAATCCTCTATGTGGCGGGAAACCACGAATACTATACGCAGATGCCGATGAACGGGGAAGAAGAGAAGTTCACGGGTTGGCTGGCCAGCAACCATCCGCAAGTGAATCTCTTGCGCGACGAAGCGGTCAGTATCGGCGGGGTAAATTTCTTCGGCGGCACGTTGTGGACGGATTTCAGAGGTGGAGATCGGGGTGCGATGGAGGCAGCCCGCTCTCAGATCAATGATTTTCGGCTAATACGCAATCCGGAAGGAACGGTTTTCAGGCCCGTCGACGCTGTGGCGCTGCACGTAACTTTCGTGTCAAAAGCTTCTGAAGTGGTTCGGGCAGGACTTAGCCGGACCGCGTGTGGTGATCACCCATAACGCGCCCGTCATCAATCCCAACACGAAGTTCAAGGACAGCCCGCTGATGCCCGCTTTCAATTCCCTGGACATGATCGAGGTCATTGAAAACCACCAGCCGGCCTTGTGGGTATATGGGCACACGCATGAATGCGATGATCAGACAGTCGGCAAGACTCGAATCATTTCCAACCAGTTGGGATATCCAGACGGACGTGGCGGTTTTGAGTGTAACGAGTTTGATCAATCGGGTCTCCCGATTGAGTTGGAAGCTGTCGAGGATGGCGAATTCTAACTTTCACGTACCTGAGAAACAAGAAAGTGATGGGCAGTCTAATGGAAGATCCAGAATGTCGCACAAACGGACCCGAAGAGGCGCGAGCAGCCTATCGGTGATCAGCGCAAGGCGCTCGGGCTTGAGGACCGAGAGCGTCTCACCTCATGGGCGCATGACGGCGCGAATTCAACGATTGAAGAGGCTCGGACAGGCGCGTGCCTTGCACTCGGTCTGGATCACGCGAAGACCCGCCAGGACAGCTGTGTTATGAACAGCAATCCGATCGAGGCCAGGGATCCTGGCGAATACGATATAGACGATGAGACGGCCGCCAGCCGCAAGATGCTCGAAAAGCGCATTCCGGTGGAGCTAAACAAGATCAAGCTCGCGATCGTCGACATCGACAAGGCCCGGAGCTGGGAGCCTTGGCGATTGGCACTCACAGTCGATCTCGTCGACGCCATCGAGCGCAACTGCGAGCAGTTGCTCGAAACCATGAACAACGATAGGCTTCCCGCCGCAGCGTGGATTGCCCGCAACCTGCTTGAGCTGCTGGTCTGGGTGAAATTCTGCAGTGTGTCACGGGAGAACGCCTGGCGCTTTCACGAGGATGCGCTCCGGGACGCAAAGGGACTGACAGACGCGCATGCCAAGAGCTGCGGCGCGGTGGGCCTCGCGGACGAAGTTTCCGCCGTCGCCGCCGAGCGGCTGCAGCAGGTCGCCTCAGAAAAACTCGGGCTGGACGACATCGATTCCGATTTCCTTGCCGTATCAAAGGCGGCGAAAGCGCCGAACGTCGATCTGGGCGACCGGTTCGGTCCTTTTCACAAGACGCTTTCGAAATTTGCACATCCGACGGCCGGCCTCGTTCATGGGATCACGCACCAAGCGGAAGCCTGCCGGCACCTACAAGCAGTGTTCACGACACAGGGCGTGTATTTTGCCGCTCAGAGCTCGCTTGTTTTGGAGGTCCAGCTTGGGATACCGACCCCGCCATAACGGCAGGGCCACATCAGGAGAACTGCATACGACCCGAAATATCCGGTTAGATCTTGGGTGTTCGGTTTGGCGCGAAATGTTGACCGGGCCAAGGGCTCGGCGCGAACGAGATGCGCCTTTCCTTTCGGTGAAATAATACTTTTCAGCAAACGCTGAAAATGTTCATTATGGTGAAAGGGCGGCCAAGAGTGGTTGTCAATATAGTTCCAATATAGAAAGATATCGGCAGAATGTCCAGAACCGGAAAGGAGGGCATTTGCCCCGCTCGCGATTCAATGAACTCGCCGCCCTGGCGGAAGAAAACGACGGACTCGTTACCGCCGAGCAGGCCCGCGCCGAGGGCTTTACGGATTCGGTCCTCGCCCGGCTCGTCCAGCGCCGGCGCATCGAACGCATCCCGCGCGGCGTGTACCGGATTCCATATTTCTCGCCGGGGCAGTTCTCGCAATACAGGGAAGCCGTGCTTTGGGCCAAAGCCAATCGCGGCCCCGACCTCGTTGCCATATCCCACGCCCCAGCACTGCCGGTTTATGGGATTTCCGACGCAAATCCGGCATCGATTCATCTCACCGTGCACAGTGATGCGCGGCTGCGCCGCAAGACGCCAAAGGGCCTAGTTGTTCATCATGGCGACCTCTGCACGGGCGACATCGCGCTTCACGAAGGTATTCCGGTCACTACAATCGAAAGAACGACAGCTGACTTGCTTCAATCGGGAGGCCGCACCGATCTACTGAAGCAGGCCGTGTCCGACGCGCGCCGCGAAGGATATATCACGGGGCCCGATGCCGCACGGCTCCGGCGCAGGATCAAAAGCCATCTGAAATCCTTGCGTTCCTCAACCACGCTACCGGAGCCGACTACGCTATGACGAAGCCGAAGTCGCGCAAACGGCTGGAGAAAACGTTGGCGCGCGTAGCGCGAGAGCAGGGCGTCGATGAGGAACGGCTAAGGCGAGCCTATTCGCTGGCTGGCCGAACGTTGCGAAGATAGATGACCAGGCGTCCTACTGTGAAAGCGGGTCAATCCAATGAGCGGATCGGAGTTGCGGAGGCGTGATGGAATCCGTGCGATCCAAAGATGTGGTCACAACGCTCCTGAGTTGCAGCGTACGCCCGAACGATTGGGCTCTGGTGGACTCGCTTGTGCAAAGAGTTCTCACGCCTCACGGGTTCCGCTGCTTTACGATCGGGCGCAATGTATCGCTTGCGGAGCAAACCGATGATGCCGTCCGCAGGCTGATGAATTCCTGCGAATGCCTGATTGGCGTGGCCACGAAGCGTCTTGATGCAACTGACCGTGATTTTCCCGAGCGGACGCTCAGTATCGCGACGCCGTACTTGCTGCAGGAGACGGCGATGGCGTTCCAAATTGAATTGCCGTTCCTCATCTTCAAGGCCGTCGAAATGACACTACAGGGCGTCACCAATCGAAATCTGTGGATCGAGATCGAACCCGAACTCGGCAAAAGCGGCCGGGTGAAAATTCACGGGAATCCGGAACGAATTCTATCGGCGCTGGGGGACCTGAAGCAAAAGGCACTTGCCCGAAGAACCCAGATGAACACCGAACGATTGAAGGCGTCCATCGGATGGCTTTCCGCCTTGGCTGTCGGCGGCTATGCGGTTTCGGAGGGTATCGATATGTTGCGGCGGCCCGCCTGTTTTGGGGAGTTTTACCACAAAGATCCGGAGTGCAAACCGTGTAGCTACCGCGACCGGTGTAAGGTCGAGAAACTCCGAAGGCAGCAAGAGTAATTCCTGAACAACTGACCAAAGTATGAGCACTCACGGTATGGTGATCGTCACGCCGAAATCAATAGCTGCTCCGGAGAAGACCTGTGAGTGACCTTGACTCCTTATGCCGCCCAAACTGCAACCCGAGGATGACCAACTGCTTCAAACCGCCACTGCATTGCTCAACAACCGCTCATACGAGGATGCCAAACAACTCCTTGATGCTCGCATTGCCAAAGGGCTGAGTACTACAGACCCGGATGGTGTGTTGCTTCTTGCCGAAGTCGCCGGCCTGCTTATCGATATCGGCTCCGAAGGACACATAGAAGAAGCAATTCAGGGAGGCCTTGCGCTTCACGAGAATCACCGTGAGGACTTCAACGGCGCCTTCACGCTTGCCAGCATCGAGTACAACCTCGGCAATGCGAAGAGCGCCTTGGCCGAGCTTCGCACTCCAAATCATTTCGTTACGCCCGGCCTAACGGACCACGATTTGCTGCTCGCCGCAAAAAACCACTACTGGGCGGCGCTCAAAGCGCACGAACCGGATGACGATTTCGCGCACCTCTTGCGTACCAACCTCGGAAGCGCGCTGCGCAAGAGCGGTCGGATCACCGAAGCGCTCAGCGCCTACGACGACGTGATTACCAGCGATCCATCATTTGTGATGGCGCATTTTCATCGCGGGCTGTCGCTCTTGGTGTTAGAGCGTCTCAGCGGCGTCAAAACTACAACTCTACTTTGGCAGGCAGGAAAGGAGTACGCTATCGCCGCTGACGCACCGGATGCGCGACCACAAATCCGAGCCGTCGCCACCGACATGCGCAAATACATTGCAAAGCGGCTCACCAGGCGCGGGAAACATCTGGAACAACTCCAACGCGACAGTGAAGAGCCACAAAATGAGGCACGTAATCACTCGGCCTACCGACAGTTCACACTCAAACACCATTTGGGGCTAAGCGAGCACAGTCTGTACTGCCACTGCAACGGGGCACGCCGCGATGATCTTATGATTGCAACCAAAAGTACTGCTCTGGTCGGCGATTGCGTACCGCGCCTTGAACTCATCCTCAATCGCGTCAAGGCCGAGTTTGGCACCGCACGACTCCTGTACTATCAAGCCGTTCAGGATGAATCATGGGACCTGCACGAGCACGAAATCACTTATGCCGAGCTCTTTGAAGGAGAACAGGTCAGCGTGCGCACCGAATTCTTGCGTACCAGTTTTCGCCTGTGCCTTGGCATCCTGGATAAGATTGCACTCGGAGTCTGCGAGCTTTACGACGTTGCCGATCCTACTGAGAAACTCTACTTTGAAAGTTTCTGGCGGCCGAAAGCCGCCAAAGGCAAAGCCAGTGCACGATGGGACACCCTCGCAGCAAAGAGCAAGAATCCCGGGCTCGTTGCGCTGTACTCGCAGGCTACGGACGTTCAATCACAAGGAGAATGGTCTATCTTCAAGGCATGGCGCAACGATCTCGAGCATCGATTCCTTATCCTCACAAATGACGACTCCCGGGAAGATCTCCTGCACGCTCGCGAAGGAACGTTCGCCACACGCTGCATCACCTGCTCAGAGTTCACAATGCGGACCCTCCATCTTCTGCAGTTCACACGTTCCGCAATTTTCAATTTCACATATTGCGCAAGACACGAAACCCGCGCAGGTGCTGACAAGGCGGGCATCACGCTCACGCTTCAGCACAAATATCACGAACCAGTATCCAAGCAGCGCTCCCGTAAGAAACGGTAGTCGAACCACAGTCAGATGATATGGTTTTGTCGCCCTTTTGTCCGTCGAGGCCTTCTACGGAAACGACAGACGGCGAAGCACTCGGTGGCCCGATGACTATTGCGAATCCTACGCCTCAGACCACTGTCGTCAGCATGCAACAGCGGAACGGGGAGCGCGACGAGATGGATCACCGAACGATTGTCTGCTTTGACCAGGCTCTGGCCGATGTGGGCCTCGCCGCCGGGCGCTCGTTCGTATCAAGTGCTGTACGATTGCTTCGCCTGAACGACGACGGAGACGGTGTCCGGCTACCACCGTCCCGCCGGTGATGTTCCCTGATGTCCTCAGCGTTCCCCGCTGGTTCCTTACCGGAATCCAGACGTAAGACTCCGCTGCGGCGCCGATGGCAATCGCCAAAGATGCTACCACTTGTGTTTCAGTGCCCACCGGTAATCTTCAATTCTCTGTTTCAGGACCGCGCGGTCCACGGGCGTGTCGAGGAAGTTCGCAACCGCGGCCCGCGACCCGAAACGCCGGCCATTGCGAAAATGGAACATTATCAGTCTTTCCGTAGCCAATTTGACCTGATCCAGATACGTCCTGATGTTGGAGCGTTCTTCGTCCTCGTGGACGACGGCGTTGCGGACATCTCTCAAATGCTGAAGAAGCATTCGAACCAGTAACCGCTCGTCATCCCGTGAAACGTAGGAAGCCCGAGTGATCAGCTTGTCATAGCTGCCGATACTGTCCGCCAGATATTCCAGAACACTCCACATGCGATTGAACGAGGAGCGTGCGTCAGCATCGTCCAGTGCTCTGACGTAGCGAACGAGTGCATCCTCGATCTCGCCTCGATAAGGAAGGGATCGCAACCGGCACAGTAATTTGGAGGCACGCTTCAGAACGGCAGGCCATTTTTCGTTGGCGACGTATACCCATTGCGGACTGAAAGCCTGCGGTTCATACCAGAAGATCTCCTCAACCAGCGTCCCATCGGGGTGATGCAGTGTATGGACCCGCCCCGGAAGGATGGCGTTCAGCGGTCTCTGGCTTCCTGTCTCAAACAACTGGTAGCTACCGTAAATGAGGATGAAATTCCACAATGCACGGATCAAGTCGACACTGGTTTGCGCATGATCAAATGCCGCGTTTGGCGTTCTCGCCGATACGCGAGCCAGCACATGGGTGGTATTTTCCAGGATATTGGGCGCGACTTCATCGATTCGATCAGCAATCGCACTTCGGTCAAAGCGTCGTGGCAGCGACGTCGCAAAAGAGATCCGCACGCCGTTAATTAGTGTCCTCTTCAGATCCTTATGACCTTCCATCGCGAACGCTGTGGCGAGCACAAACTCCCGCAAGGGTCTTTTCAAGTACTCCTTTTCGGCACCCGCCAGATGCTTCCGCAGTAGTTCCGTGCTGACGTCTGATCCTTTCGCCGCGTCGGAGACCGCCTTGCGTAACAGTTGGGGCCGGTCCGCATGAGGAATTTCGGGGTGGAAGTCGATCGCCGACTCCAATATGGAAATAATGAGACTGTATTCGCCGGCTTTGAACGCCGGTCGCCCATCCGGATTGAAAGTCCGGATCGCCGTGAGTCGCCCGATCATCTCATTCAGGGCGTGCTCGTATTTGTCTTTGACCCGCATTGTCCTGTCAATTGGCGGCTATGGCAGAAGCTTCCCGAGTTCAAAGAGCAGGCCCGACGCAATTAAGCTACCGGCGCATCCTTCGATCAGGTTGCGAATAGTGCGCAGGCTTTGGTGCAATACCGGGCGGCTCGGATTCGGCGATGCGACTTGCCTTTCGACGGCCTGAAGTTCGGCGTTGAGCGAACTCATATCGCCGACATTCAAGCGCAGTTCCGCTGTGTGCTCTTTCAGCGTCCGGATAAATTCACCTATGGCGGTCCTCTCGGGATCGCTGACAGTCATCGATTGTGTAGCGTGTGGACTGCCTTGCTGAATCTGCGAGTGAGCAACGGGGCCGTTATAGTTGATGGTGTAGTTGGAATGTGAAGCAGTTTCTTTTTCCCTGGAGCTGAAGACCATGCCGTCGCCCAAGATGCCATCTTGCTCCAATTGCAGGCACCATTCCAGCACCATGTTCCGAACTGCGTCGATAACCCCGGTGACCGACGACCGGCTGAGATGGCGCGTCGTCTGAAGCGGAATATCCATGCCCTTCATCAGATTAGCCTCCGTTCCGGGATCGAAGGGAAATTGAAGTGTTCCTGTGCCATGTTTCAACAAATCTTCCAGTTCCCCGATGGGCTGGCCGACGAAGCACTTGGACAGATACGCAGCCTCTCTGTGGTCTTCAAAGATCATGGGTATCCAGCCGTGGTAAGGATTCCAGGAGCGGATCTGGCCAGTCAACAGACGATGGGACGGGGCTTCATCACCGCTTTTATAGCCATTCAATTCTTTCTCTATCCACGCCTGCGCGTCAGTCAGCGAAAGCTTGCGTGCCACGACGAGTGCTTTGCGCAGAACTTCCAGAATCGACACACCGGCATCGAGGCATTCAGCCTGTAGCTGAAGGACCAGGGGTTGCATTGTAGTTGGTACCTGATGAACATGATCCAACATTTTCATGCCGAATTGTTTTCAAATGGCCGTAAATGGAATTCGCAGCAGCCGCAGGCCGGCAATCTATCGTGCCACCGTGACCCAAGGCGTCAGAATAGCGATACCACGGTGCCCGGCGCCTCGATGTCCCTGCGCTCCCACATCCAGCAGATTCCGAATTGCCGATTCGTGATCCCGATCGACTCCGGAGCTATAGCCGAGGCTGTAACGCGGATCACGTACTTGGTGTTGTCGGCCCTGGCTTCGATCGGGCAGTCTCTGACGACCTCGGAATACTGCGTCAGAAACGACCGCCACCACTCATCATCCCGGGGCGCATCAGCCGGAATCCCGTTCGCCTCGCACGCCTCAACGAGTTGGCCTCGAAATCGAGTGTGCTCGCAGAATTCGACCAATTCCGGCATCTCGGCCTGCACCACGCCGACGGCTTCGCGCCGGTACTTTGCTTCGTAGTCATCGAACAGCTTTGTGATCACCTGCGCCGACGCCAAGCTGAGCTTGGGATGGACGGCCCAATCGCAGCAGAGCTTGAGCGTTCGATATCGATCCAGCGTTTCGTTCTTTTCGAGCAGCTTTCGCAACTCGACCAGAATGTAGACGACTTGCCGCTCGGACGTAATCGGCTGGCCGAGCTCCGCGACCAGCTTGCGTACAATTTCCGGTTCCACGTCGAGAGTTTAACGCTTTACAGGATGTAATAGTCCCGTTGTGAGCGCACGGTTTCGGAAATTACCTTTCGGAAACCAGAGGGCTGACCCTTTTTCTGGTGCGCCCATTTTCAGCTGAACCGATGGGCAGCGGATTTTTTATTTAGAAAAAACGGTATACTATTTCTAAATGGTCCGGGAATGATGCCCCTCACGATGAAAGACAAGATCTGGGCTCGTATCGAGGGCCTCGGTCCGGGGAAGGCATTCATGGCGAAAGATTTTCTGGACATCGCCAGCCGGGGAAGCATTGACGTCGCGCTCACGAGTCTAACAAGCGCCGGGAAGATCCGACGGATTCGACGCGGTCTCTACGATTTCCCCATCGTGAATCCCGACCTCGGAGGCGAACTGAGCCCCGACATTGACGAAGCAGCACGGACTATCGCTCGCCGCAACCGATGGACAATCATTCCCGATGGACCATGGGCCGCGAACCTTGTGGGCCTTTCCACTCAGGTTCCCGCCAGGATCGTTTACCTTTCAGATGGGCCGAGCAAGAAGGTTTCGCTCGGACGGCGCTCGGTCCAGTTCAAACATGCCAGGCCCCAATCACTAGCGGGCGGCGATTGCAAGTCGGCCCTAGTCGTTCAGGCGCTCCGGTATCTCGGCAAAGATGGTGTCGACGACCTAACGCTGTCGGTGCTGAGGCGTTCGCTTTCCGACTCGGAAAGAAAGCAGCTCTTGAAAAACACTCGTCTCGGCGTCGACTGGATTTATGGAGTGGCGAAGAAACTCGCGGAGGTCCACAGTTGAACCGCGTCGCACGTCTGGACCCCTCCCGCCGGGCGGAACTGTTCCGAGAAACCGCCGACCGTATGGGTCTCTCCGAGGCTGTCGTCGAAAAAGACTTTTGGGTCTGCTGGACGCTGAAACAGATCTTCACCATCGAGCAATTCAACGAACGCCTGCTCTTCAAGGGTGGAACCTCTCTGTCAAAAGTTTTCGGAGCCATCCAGCGCTTTTCCGAAGACATTGACCTCGCGGTGGACTACTCACTGCTGGGATTTGTGAGAGACCGCGATCCGACGCAACCGGGACGATCCCGGTCACGACAGTTGAGGCTTCAGGACGAAATGCTCGCTGCGTGCGCCAACTACATCAGGACCGACTTCCTGGAAATTCTGCAAAGACGCTTCGCCGAGATTCTGGGCCCGGAGGGTTGGACGGCGTCGATCGCTCCAGAAGATCCCCATGTGGTACGGTTTCGTTATCCTCGATCAGTGCAGAGCGAACTCGCGTATGTGTCGCCACAGGTGATCCTGGAACTCGGTACTCATGCCGAATTCGTACCGAGAGCCCGCTTCCTCATTCGCTCTTTTGCCGCAGCCGAGTTTCCGAACGTTTTCGAGGTACCAGAAGTCGGCGTCACAGCACTGCTTGCAAAACGAACCTTCTGGGAGAAAGTGACGATCCTGCACGCTGAATACTACCGTGCAGGTGACAAGAACCTGCCAGGGCGTTATTCAAGGCACTATTATGATGTGGCGATGATGACGCAGGGACCAGTCAGTGTTGAGGCGCTCGCTGATCGGGCGCTGCTGGCACAGGTGGTCCGCCACAAGCAGGCATTCTACCCGGCGGCATGGGCTCACTATGAACTCGCAGTGCCCGGCAGCTTACGAGTGGTTCCACCAGAGCACCGACTCGCAGCGCTGAGGCAGGATTATCGTGATATGGCCGCGATGATCTTTGGCGAGGCACCGAGCTTTGAGGCGTTGCTGAGGTACCTCGGAGAACTCGAAGCGGCGATCAACCAGTCGCCCAACCGCGAATAACTGCTGCAAGCATGGACGCGCTCGCCGCTCACAACACGATCAGTAAGCAGGCTCTACAAATCGAACGTATGTATAGCGGGTTGCGGGATATTCTTCTGGGCCCAGCGCATCGCGCTCACGCGCCAGCGCAGCTCCGGCCTCCACTACACGTTGATTCTGTCTCTCCTCGATGGAAGGAGATGATTATCAGTGTTCGTGATTACCTCTCTTTCCGCCGTCGTGAAGTTCGCGGGCGCGCCGCTTGGCTTCCATGACCCTCCTTATTTCGTGGAAATGCCACGGTTGAAAATCATGCGAATCCACCCCAATGTCGAGAGACAGCGATGCGGTGTCGTCCGGCAGCTTTCCGTGGGAATGTCCGTAAAGATGCCAGACGCCGCGGGAAGAATGATGCCAGACTCGCATAGCGTAGTGACATAGAACGATCCTCTGCCCGCCGACTCTAATCTCCGCGAGTTGGCTCCAACTGCTGAACGCGCCCTTGATCTCACCAAGTGCAAGATCGTGATTTCCTTCAATCACATGGATGTTGCGGCAAATGATGCGATCACGGTAGTGCCTGGCTCTATCCGTTCCGCCAAGGCAGAAGTCTCCGAGGAAATAGAGGATGTCGTTCTCGCCGACCTTCTTATTGAGGTTGGCGAGAATCGTTGCATCCATATCGTCGATTGAGTCGAACGGGCGATTGCAGTATTGAATGATGTTGCGATGACCGAGATGAAAGTCCGAAGTGAACCAGACATTGATCATAAAACGATTCCTCAAATATGAATTGACTGCGAAGCCTTGACGGCTGGCAGGAAGCGCGCTTCGGCTAGCCCGTTAGCTGCGTCGTAAAGTCTGGTGGCTTGCCAAGCTTGCACTCAGCCGATGGCCACCGTGCCTGCAAGCAGAAACAGCCCCGTGTACCAGACCGATCACACGAATCATGTGATTGCCGTCGCGGCGGGACGCGTGAACGTCAATGTGAGAGGGCTTCATGGTGGGCCGCTGAACGAATGACCCATTATAGCGGTCCCAGCCAAGCCGTCATCGTGAACGCATGTCCGCAGATGCGCCTCGGGTAACGTGGTTCAGTGGGCCAGATTTCGCTGAGCCCGCCATCTATGACCAAGCCGGAATTCGAACAAAGAGCAGCAGAAATGCGGGCACGAAATCTAGCCGCCCGCAGTCCTCAAAAGCCACAGCCTCCCGCCTCTCCGATAAGCACTGCCCGTGCTTCGACGACCGCCCGACGAAAGATACGAGTACGGGAATCGCTCGCCGGCACGGATTTTTCTGACTACGATCCCGCACTGAAAGCGGTTAGAAGGGTCGCAACTATGGAGACCGATCGAGATGGATTGATCGACCTTCGGGGAACCGGGGTGCAAATAGCGGTTAGCCCGGAGCTCATCGTCCGAGGTGTGGCGCTCTGCAATGCGGTCCTCAAGGGGGCAACCAAACGGGGGTGGATGGTCAAAGCGGGCGCCTCACCGGGTGCTCACCTGCGCATGTCGATAACGGGCGAGCAGATGGATTTCATTGTTGAGGAGAAGACCGAGCCTATCCCTGGTCTACTCGCCGCCCCTGGCGGGCGGCGTCCACGGCGTCCGACTGGAAATCTCCAAGTGACCCTGGGGTCTGGATATCACAAGGTATCCATATCGGACAAGAGAGGCACACGGATCGAATCTAAGCTGGAAATGCTTTTCGAAAGAGGGGAGGAGTTAGCTGTCTCGATACGGGCGGAACGCGACCAGCTGGCCGCACAGCAACGCGAGTACGCAATCGCCGAGCGCCGCCGCTGGGAGATTGAATCGCGAATCCGCCGGTTAAACGAGAATATGGATGCTTGGGAGAAGGCCGAGCGCATCAGACGATATGCAAATGCGCTGGCTGACGAAGCCTCGTCTCTAGGGCCAATTGAGCCTGAAAGTAACCTCGCCAAATGGCTTGCGTGGGCTGAGAGATACGCCGACTGGACAGATCCGTTGACCAGACCACTGGAGGTTAAACCTCAGGAGTTCTGGGACTGAGAAAACGAGGGGAACGATTTGCCGTGGGAATCTGCTGGGTCAGCCCAGCCACTATGGTTTAGTGTCCAGCGACGGATGGTCAGACTGGATGGAATGCTCCCGTCCGAGGAAAGGATTCGAGCACGCGCTGGGATGCCTTCGGCGTGGGCGTGAACAATAGCGTGAGCTGCCGCTCGGGAGAAGTGGCGATGATGATTTCAGTTTTCACAATTTCGGTTTCCGCTTCGACGCGGCCTTTGTTACGCCCTTCTTTTTCGTTGCCGGCACCAGGGCCTTAGTGACGCGCAAAGGCCCGAGCTGCTTTTCCTGTTTGGTAAGCGCGGCCAGCAACCGCTCGGCGTCGGCCACGGTGTTGGCGATGATCTTCGATCGGCCGTTCTGCAGCCTGACCTGTCGTCCTTTTCGCTCTTTCAGCCAGGTGCGAACGACGGCTGCAAGCGCAATCGCGTAGGGCGTGCCGGCCTTGGCTAAATCGACGACGGGTATCCACCACTGATCGTGTGTGATTGGATTCCGGGCGCGGAGCGTCCCGGTTTCGATGCCTTCGGCGTTCAACAGCTCGACAACATCGCTGGGGTGACGGATGCCTTCGCCTGCCGCACGGTGGAAAACGAGCGCGGCGTTCCCGGTGCGGTGCGGTCGTTCTGGTTGTCGGGGCTTCATGTCAGCTTCTCCAACGACAACATAGGTCCGGCGGATTATGGTTGGCATGAGATTAGGTTATGGTGTCGGGGCGGGCGGGGTCTGTGCGGTCATCCAAGCTTCGATGAGATCCAAAAGATCGCAAGCCGCGGTAACCGCGTCGTCGTAGCTGACAAGGCGGCCGTGATAAACGCCTTGCGGCTCATGCTTCAGCTCATTGACCTGGTTGTGAACCTTATAAAGCCGGATGCTGCTCCAACCGGCGTAGCGGCCCAGTGCCTCGAGCTGCAGGGTGGGCACGTGGCCGTCCGTGCTGGTGGCGACCTTCAGGATGCGGTGGTAGACGGCCGCGGTGCGGAACAAAGCATTGTTGAAGTAGAAACCCGCGACCCAGAGGCCATCGGTCTTAACGTGGCCGACCGCGATCCGCGCTGCCCGCTGCGCGACTGGCTCGATGTTGATGCGCCGACCTGACCGGTCCTGAAAATTGTTTTTCTTCGCACCGATGAGCGCGTAGACCGCGCCGAGGAAATCATCGAGCGAGCTTTGGACGTCGGCGTTGGCCGTGACGGCAGGCGCGGCTAGGAGATGACCTATGCGGCGAGCACAACTGGCAAGCCGCGCTTCGGTCGGGTCGTTTAGGTCGAGGTTCAGCGTGAAGGCGGCTTTCTTCGGAACTTGTGCGTCCATAAGCTACCACGGCAACAGCCGTTTCCACCATCCCTGCACCGACGCAGCCGGTGTCTTCGCCCCCTCGGCAGGACGGTTATATTTGTCTTTCGTTCGGCGATCATGCGCTCGGTTGGTATCGACGCGCGCCTGCGACCAATCCTCCGCCCATACCGCCCGGTTGTTCCCGATCCAATAGTGCGACCGGCACGGGAACCCCCAATTCCCGATCGAAGATCGAGCGAGACCGTCTTGCCGTCGAAAATAAGCTTCCAATCCGTGGGGCTCAGCGGCGTCACCACTTCCTTGCCGCAGCCGCAGGCGCATTTGTGAACCGCTGTCGCGTAAGCGATCGACACGTAAATCTTCCCGTCCTCGATCACGTCGGGGATGAATTCCACGAATTCGTGCGTAAGCGTCTTCGGCGGTTTCACGGCTGGTCGCCCACCGCCTGGCCCGCGGCCGCGGCCAGCACATCTTCGTTGCGCAGCATGTTGCCGCCGATCGTATAGCTGCAGTGATGCTCGAAGTCTTCGGCGCTCGCGAGAAGTTACCCACCTGTGCTCTGCAGAAATGACCCAGGCATTCTGAACTGACGGCGGATCTTCGGATCGCTGATGGCCGTGATGAAGACGATGGTTCATCACGATGCCCGAGGCCCGGAAGAGACCGTGCAGAATCTGTCGGCGGTGGTTCCGGCCGGACCCGCGAGTGGGAGCCTGTCAACGGGCATGCGGGAATCCGCAGTGTCAGGCGGCGCGCCGCCAGAAGACTCAGGCAGACTGGCGAAATCGCAACCCCGGCTATTCGATCGCATGGCGGATTGACCAGCGAGCGGCACAGCCGGAAGCGCCGGAACCGCTTCGCCTACCCGCGCCCTTGCCCCAACTTCCCTGGAACTTCGCGAAAGACCAGTTCGGCACGCAAGGCTCTGATTTCATTGGGGTTTTGGGAGCACTAATCCTCCGTACCGCGAAAGATCTGATCCGCCCGTATCTTCCTGATCCCACGGGAGTTCCCGGCACACTTCCCCTTTCCGCGCAAAAGACCAGTCCCGGTTTCCCGCATACTCGGGCTCAGTCGCCGGACCATGCAACTGGAGTTTCATCAGCTCGATCTGCGATGGGAGCATCTGCGAGTGCGCGAGCCGCACCGTCAGCGCCATCTGCTGGCATCGCTGGCTGAGAGCGGACAACAGACTCCCGTTGTCGTCGTGGTTGTGAAAAGCGGCAACGAACGTTACCTGGTGATCGACGGCTACAAACGCATAGCCGCGCTCCGGCAGCTGGGCCGCGACACCGTCGAGGCCACGGTCTGGCCGATGGGCGAAGCCGAGGCTCTGCTGTTGTCGCGTTCACAGAGAATGAGTCCGCGGGAAAGCGCGCTCGAACAAGGCTGGCTGCTGTCGGAGATGGAGCGACGTTTCGGTTATTCGCTGGACGAACTGGCGCGCCGCTTCGACCGCAGCGTGAGCTGGGTATCGCGGCGGCTGGCGCTCGTCGAGTTATTGCCGGAAGCGGTCCAGCGGCACATACGCGAAGGAAGCATCACGGCGCAGATCGCGATGAAGTTTCTGGCGCCCGCGGCGCGCGTCAGTGCTGAGGACTGCGAGCGTATGGCCGCCGCATTCGTGAAGCACCGCTGCGATACAAGGCAGGCGGCGCAGCTATACACCGCCTGGCGCGAAGGCTCGCGCGTGGTTCGCGAGCGCATTCTCGCCGAGCCGGAACTGTTTTTGAAAACGCAGCGGCAGCCGCAGACGGCGAAGCCGGCGGCGGCAGAGCAGGTGGAGCGCGATCTGGAGATGGCGCTGGCCATTCTGCGCCGGGCCAGCCGGCGGCTCACCGAAGCGCTGCCGGAGATGAACGTGGCGCAGCAGGAGCAAGCACAGCGTGCGATCGAAAGCGCGCGCCGGGAACTCAGCCGGATGGCGGAACGCATCGGAAAGGAACAGGAAGCGAAACATGCTGAGCCAGGCGCAGCGCACCGCGATTCTGGAGTTGCACACGAAGGGCGTGAGCAGCCGCGAGATCTCGCGCGCGCTGCAGGTGTCGCGGCTCACGGTGCGCAAAGTCCTGCGCTCCAACTCCACGAGCGTGCCGGAGATTCAGCGGCCGGAGAAAGCCGAGCCTTACCGGCAACAGATCCTGGATCTTTTGGCTTCCTGCAAGGGGAATCTCGTGCGAGTCCATGAGGAACTCCAGGTGGGCGGAGCGGCGATGTCTTATCCGGCGCTGACCGCGTTCTGCCGCAGACAGGGCATCGGGCAAACGCCGGCTGTGCCCGCGGGCCAGTATCATTTCGAGCCCGGCGTGGAGATGCAGCACGACACCTCGCCGCATGAAGTGGAAGTGGGCGGCAGGAAGTATAAAGCGCAGACCGCGTCCGCGGTGCTGTGTTACTCGCGCATGCTGTTTTTCCAGATCCATCCCACGTTCCAGCGCTTCGACTGCAAGGTGTTTCTCACCGATGCGGTGCGCTATACCAACGGCGCCCCGGAGCGCGTCATGATCGACAACACGCATGTTGTTGTGCTGCGCGGCACAGGACGCGAGATGATTCCGGTGCCCGAGATGGAGGCGTTCGCCGAACGCCTCGGGTTCCGTTTCGTGGCGCACGAACGCGGCGACGCCAATCGGTCGGCGCGGGTGGAACGGCCGTTTTCCTTCATAGAAAACAACTTTCTGGCGGGCCGCACGTTCACCAGCTGGCAGGATCTGAACCGGCAGGCGCGCGAATGGTGCGACAAAGTCAACTCGACTTACAAGAAGCACCTGCGCGCCGTGCCGCGCGAGCTGTTCGCCATCGAGCGGTTGCATCTGAAGCCACTGCCGGCATGGATTCCCGAGGTGTACCGGCTGCACCAGCGCATGGTGGACACCGAAGGCTATGTCTCGGTAAACTCCATTCGTTACTCGGTTCCGGTTTCCTGGATCGGCAGGCGCGTGGAGATTCGCGAGACGCGCGACAGGGTCGCCATCGAACTCGACCCGCGCCGTATCGTTCAGCACGACCGCGTTCTGACGCCTCTGTCGCAGCGGATCACGCTGGCTGAGCACAGGCCGCCGCGCGGGGAGGGCGTGAAGCGAAGCGATCCGCATCCGGAAGAACAAGCGCTCATCGAGGCCGCTCCCGCCATTGCCGCCTATATCGCGGAACTGAAACAGAGAGGCCGCAAAGTGCCGGCGCTTGCCCTGCGGCAACTGCTGCGGCTGCTGCGCGAGTATCCGCGCGAAGCGTTCCTCGCGGCCGTGGCCGAAGCCGGCCGTTATGGGCTTTACGACCTCGACCGGCTGGAGCGCATGATTCTGCGGCGCGTGGCCCGCGATTATTTTCTGATTCGTGAACAGGAGCCGGAAGGCGATGACTGAGGAACTGGAACAGCTGCTGAAGAATCTCAAGCTGAAACGCATGCTGAAGGTTTATGACGAGCAGTTGCAGGCGGCGGAGAAAGCGGACATCCCGTACTCCGATTTCGTCGCCGGATTATTGCGGGCGCAATGGCACGAACGGCAGGAGAGTGCGCTGGAATGGCGCATTCACAGAGCGAATCTGCCGGAACGCTGGTCGCTCGAAACGTTCCCGTGGCCGCGCCAGCCGGGCGTGAACCGCAAACAGATGCGCACGTTCGCCGAACTCGACTTCGTGGCCAAACACGAGAATCTGGTGCTGACCGGTCCGACCGGCGTGGGCAAGACGGGACTCGCCTGCGGTCTTCTGCTGAAAGCCTTGCAGAACGGCCACCGCTGTCAGTTCGTTCGCGCGCAGGACCTGTTCGACGAGATGTATGCCTCGCTGGCCGACCGCTCCACGCGCCAGTTGCTGAACCGGCTGGCGCGCCTGGACGTCCTTCTGATCGATGAGTTCGGGTATTTAAATCTCAAACCCGAACAGTCGAACACTTTCTTCAAGCTGATGGAGGAACGTTACCACCGGCACTCGACGATCATAACCACGAATCTCGGCTATGACGAGTGGCAGAACTTTCTCGGCAATAAATCCATGGTGGAAGCGCTGTTGAGCCGCGTGCGGCATTACTGTCACACGGTGACCATCAACGGTCCGTCGTTGCGCGAGCCGCAGGGCTGAGGTTCAGGGCCGATGGAACAACGCGAGTATGTGCGCGAGGTTCTCGATGCGTATCGTTCGACGCCCGGAACAGCGGGCGTGGTGCGCCGGCCGGATCGTTTGTTTGCAGCTGAACTGCACGAACGGGGCGTGCCCCTGGAAACCGTCGGGAATGCGTTGACTCTTGCGGCGGCGCGGCGTTCGACAAGGCCGGCCCATGCGCCACCACTCGGGATGATTCGGTCGCTGGCGTACTTCGCGCCGGTGATCGAGGAAGTCCTCCATCTGAACGTCGGTCAGGCATACTTTCAGCACCTCCGCAACAAACTCCAGCGCGCCGCCAGCGCACGGTAACTTCGCCCTGTTCCCCCCGATGAACAGACCCAACGCGCCTTTCGGCGCGGATGATATCGAGCCCATCCACGTCTGTGCCAACAACTGCTCACGCCTTCGGCGTGGATGATGATGATGAGTACTTCCGACCGGAATCCTGTTCTAAGACTGGGTCACTCTAACCGAGCACTGCTGGGTCATTTTTCGCGAGCGCCGAAGCTCGAAGTCGAGATCCTGGTAAAAGCCGGCCAGCTTCTTCCACTTGATTACCGCCAGCGCCGCATTCAACGCGTTTAGCTCGGCGATCTGGATATTAGTGCTGTATTCGTTGCGCTCGGCGCCGTCCGAGAAGGATCCGCGCTTGCGGACATGATCGCGTTTCCCTGGCGTGCTCGTCGTTACGCGCAGGATGCCGCCCAAAACACCTTCGCTCAGGTAGACACCCATGCCCACGTCGATAAAAGGAAGCCCGAACTCTTCGAGCTTTTCCACGATGAGCTTCTTGGCCGGGCCTTCGAGGCACATAAACACGAAACTCATATCCCGCAGCGCGTCCACGTTCTCCGGTCCGATATAGTCCTCATGGACGAAGATGCCGTTTCGCATCTTGTCATAGATGCCTTTCAAGTACGCGGCCTTTTTAGGCTTCGCGACGAGTTCTTCGAGCGAAGGCGCGCCGGGCGACCGAAAGGCGTTGTGCTGCAGGAACTCGTCGCCGTCGAACAGGTGTATCTCGCCCACCGGCGTCTTCGCGACGAAGTCCAGGACGTAAGAGCCCGTGCCGCCCACGCCCACGATCGCGACCCCTTTTACCGTCGCTAGCTTCGCCGTGACCGCGCCGATTTCGGCACGGGGGGATGCCGTGTCGATGTACTTGAACACTGTCTCTTCCTCCGCCGCGGCCGCGACCGGCCGGAAGATCTTGGCCGTCGCGCCCGGCTCGATCTTCTGCGCGTAGCCCGACAGCAGCGTGACGTATTGCGTGACCTTGTCGTAATAATTCTCGTAAAATCCGCTAGGCATCGGCTTCGCCGAGAACGTGTGATCGATCTCGACGCCCTCGCCGAGCTTCGTGCGCCCGTTGCCCGGGTTTCCAATGGTAGTGATCTCCGTTCCGTCCGCGCGGCACGGAAATTCACCCATGAAATGAGCGACGTGATTTTCCGGTTTAACGGTCACGTCGCCCGCAAGTTTCAACGGCATCACGAGGATTCCGCGCCTGACGATCCGGCCAGCGTTCACATACGGCACCTCGTTTACCAGCAAGTGGTCCGACCGGATTTCAAGATCGTAGCCCTCGCTACGAAGGCGCGTCAGGTCCGCGCTACGACTTATTGGTTTCTGTGACATCGAAGATCATCCCATCTTTGATGCGGACAGTTTCGCCCTCGGTCATCGAGCCTTCGTGGTTCTTGCGCGGCCCCTTCCGGTACGTCACCGTAAACTGGACGTTCGGTCCGGACGGCACCGGGTTGAACGCCAGGGCGACGACCTGATCGAAGCTGAGCGTCTTGGTCGAGACTTCTTTCTGGCGGCCGTTAACGATGATCTTGTAGACCTTCGGCTTTCCGCTGTGGAAGTGCTCGTCCTGCTTCAGGTGGATGACTTCCGGCCCGTTGTCCACCTCCGGGTCTTCCCGGTCTCCGCTCACTTCGCGAAACAGCTCCATGCCCGGCTTTACATTGCCCAAGGCGTACAGCGCCGCACCCGTCGTCGGGTTCGGCGAATGATGCGCCTGTTGATCGATGAAAATTTTCACCTCATGCTTATGTTCGTGTTCAGACATTAGATTTCTCCTTGACTACAGACACACTTCTAGCGGCCAACATCGGTGATAAGCTTGGGGGGCCGGGTTGCGGCCGGCCCGCCTCGCGCGACGCCTCTACTGCCCGGATTTGTGCTTCGCAGGGTCCACGAGTTTATACGTGGTTCCCTTGACGGGCGCCGGAGGTAACGGCTCTCCCTTGACGGAAGTCACCTCCGTACCCTTGCCGCCCCGGGGTCCGATCTGCTGGTACAGGCCGGACACCGGGACGGTTTCACCGGGTCTCAATCCACTTGGTTTCTTCATCCTTTTCACCTCCTTTCTGTTCTGGAATAAGCTGATCTCCGCGCTTTCGCGTATGCGGTCGCACGAAGCGTGAAGTCTCTGACGCGAAACGATTGCTGGAAGATGTGTCCGCGCTCGCCCGCGTGCCCGTCCACCTGCATCTCAATTTGGACGGCTATTCCTCCGAGACAAGAGTGGCCTCCGAACCGGTCCGATAGCTGATGTAGTCGAAGTTGTCCCATCGCACGCACTGCTGCACATCACTCAACGAGAAGTCGGACTCGGAAACGATTTGAACACCTAGCAGATCCACGCCTTCACACCTTGCGAACGCCTTTTCGAAAGATGACTGCGCGAGCAGGGCTTTTCCGCGAAGCTCCGGAGAATCCATCGTTTCCGGCTGGACAGTCAGATGTACAAAAACTCGATAGGAAACGCCCGACTCCAACTCCTCGTACCGCGGGTCGATCTGAAGATAGACAGCAGTAATAACTACTCCCTGTTTTTTCAATTTTTCCGCCACAAAGCCTTGCGCTGGTCGACAGCGCTCATTGAACTCGGTTGGCAGCGCGGAACGATAGTATCGACGACCTAACCACCGCCGGAAAACCTCGAGATCGGGGGCCGACAGCGAACCTGCCGGCTGGTCTTCAGCATCGGCAAGAAATGCCCGAGGGGCGGAGACCCGCTCATGAATGGTGAGTTCGTATAGGCCAATACTTCCCGGCCTCTCGAGGCGGATCTGCAACCTGCGAGGATTCTTGCCGTAAAACAGATTGCCATCTTCCCTTTCCTCTGGTACTCTCGGAGCGACCACAAACTCGAACATCGGCTCCTCATCGAATGACTCGCAACAAAGATCGCAGTCCTGACTGGCGATCACGCAGACGTCCTCGTCTCCGATCACACGGACGGGCGCCGGATTCATGGTTTTGATCCGATTGGTCACGGTCTCCGACGTTAGTTTTCCTTGTCTCCAGCTATGAGCCCGCGGGTCCGATAATAATGGCAATTGTCCCCACCTTGGATTTGTCTAAAGCCCGGTTTCCTGAGCCACAGACTCCTCCTTTGAATCCCTTGATTGAGACCGAAGCCCATACTGCTTCGCAACCTCGGCAGCAGTTCTTGGACGCTGTCTGGCCTCTCGCTCCACCAGCACAGCGCAGGAAACGAGTGCTGTTCGCGCCAACTCAGGGTCTATTCGATCCTGAGATAGCAGATCAAGTACTGACCTTCCGTCCATGACCGGCGTCTTAAGATGCAAGCCGACAGGCCTTCGAGAAATACCAGGCCAGATCTTCGTCAACTTGAGGAGTTGACGGATTCGTGCTACATTCTGAGCCTGCGGGGAGCTTTGGTCTCTCAGCCACGAATATATCGTTGGTCGAGAAACTTGCAACACCATTGCCAGTTCCGACAGATTTAGCGACAAGTAGTGCTGGAGAACGGACAACGCCTGCGTCGATCCCTCAATTTCTTCCTCCTCGCTATCGCGACGAGACTTGGAGACACAGTCTATTCTGCAGACCGATCCAGTGCGGGCTGAATCGATTTCCGCAACAGCCGACGTTGAGGCTGTAGAGACCAGGCCACCTGTGCCGGCTGCTAGGAAGAAGGCGAAAACGCCGGCGGTCCAGAATGGAGCCCTTACTAGTGCGGGTTGGTTAAAGGTGCTTGTCGATATCGCATCTGCATAGCTGATCGTTTGCACCGGTCGTTCTACTGAGTCAGTACAGCTAGTGATTTGGGTTGGTACCATCTCTCTCCTCCGCCCCCCAGGCATTCAAAGCAAACGGCGTAACGGCAGCACGGAATGCTAAGTCCGTGTTGTCATGGAGCCGCCAAAGACGTTGAATCACAGCTTCCGTGGAAAAGTCGAACGGCTCCTTAGTTAAGTCTTGAAAATGATCGGTGTCCAAAAGCGTTACGAGTTCGCCCTGCTGAACCTCAGGCTCGTCATGACTAAGCGGACTGGGCTCAATGTCAGGAGGCAGGAATCCGCGGTCGTTGCGCTGTGCCAGCCTGAAAAGGAGTGTTCCAGCCTCTGTCTCACCCTGATAGACGGACATCCGTATCGAGCTGCGAACTCCGACCTCTGCATCGTTGAATCCAAGAAGGCCCGCATGAACGTACTGACTCAGTGCCTCGCCCTTTAAGGGCCTAACCACGTCGACGTAGCGCAAACCGATTCGCTCAATGAGGCCCAGTGCCACGACCGAATGAACTGTATTGAGCGCGTATTCCAATGCGGAGCAAAATATGTCAAACGATGAATAGCGGCTCACATGCACAGCCACGCTGTCCGACTGCACAACGATTCCACAAGTTCTTTCTTTGTTCTGAAATTCGAAGCGCGGGAAAACGGACATCTCCGGGACGCCGGTCGGATTCAGACGAAGATTGCGCATCTCACCCTTGACGAAACGGGGGTAGTCCTTCCTGAACACATCCTGTATGTCCGGAATGTATTTCGGCATTGACTCAATCGCCGAAAATCGTACCTGTGCCACGACATAGACGAGCGGGCACTTTTTGAATGCTATAGCTGCTCTTGATCTTTCCACAAAACTACTTTACACTAAACTTTACATGGTCGTCAATAGCCGACTTTACATATTTCTTTACATCGTCTTGGATTCGGGGACCCCTCTTGGCCTTGTCGTACGACCCAAAACAATGGATAAACGATTGATTCGAGGTGGCTTAAATGTCAGGAACTATTGATCTAATTCGCGATTGGGCTACGGGCATCAGCTACTGGGAACAGGCAGTGCTCGAAAAATTGACCGTTGGCGTCAGCCTGACAGAAAAGGATCATCAACGCTTCCTGAACCTAATGCTGGAAGACAGCGGCCTTGCACCGAGGACCCAAGCCAATCGGCCGAAGTTGTCATTTCCTGCCACTCTTCCGAACGCCCCCCTGGCCACACCGTTTACAATCGAACGGCTCACGAGTCTGAGGAACGTAAATGCATTGCCTCCTGCCCAGGAAGTCACTTTTGGCCCTCAACTGACGATCATCTATGGTCCGAACGGCTCTGGGAAAACAGGGTATACACGTCCACTTGGTTCCGCCGGCTTCGCACGCGGGGACCGGGAAGTCCTTTCGGACGCGCGCAAAGCCTCTACGAGCCAGACTCCGAGCGCAGACATCGAGATTGTCAAAAACGGGAAGAAAGCGACAGTCTCCTGGAAGTATGGAACGCGTCCCCCGGAGTTATCCGGGGTCTACGTGTTTGACGGGACAAGCGCATCAGTTCATCTCACAAAGGCAAACGCACTCAGCTTCTCACCAGCCGGGCTCGACCTGCTTACCGACCTCGCGGTTGTAACTGATCAAGTCCGTGAACGCCTTCGAAAACTGATCGAAGCGAAGTCAACGCCGCAGAGCTTCGGCGGCTACTTTGCTGGCGACTCCGTAATATGTTAGCGATCATCTGAAAACGTATTTTTCTGGACCGGCGAGGTGGACCTTGCGGCAAAGCGGTTCAGTTTGAGGCGCAGGTATTCCAGATAGTTCTCGGGCATGGGATGAACGAGGAGTTCATCGATAACTGGCTGGAAGTAAGCCAACGAGCGGATCGGTGGCAAAGGCTGCAGGTCCGGCGGTCGGATCAATCGGCGCAACGAACCCAGCAGCAGGGCCGATTCGACGATGCGGAGCGGGATGCCGCGATCATGCAGACGGCGAGCCTGCCGGTGGTCCTGAAGGTTTGCCGACAAGGGCGTCTCCGGCAGTTCGACGTATGCCATGACGACGGCGGCCACATAGACTGCCGAATCGGATTCGGGCGCGGACGGAGTCATTTCTTCCTCCGTCGGGCTGCGGTTTCCAGCTCGCTTTCGCGGACCCGATAGCTGTTGCCCTCGATCACGGTTACGTCGGCATGATGGAGCAGGCGATCCAGAAGCGTAACGATGCAGGTGGCGTTGGGAAAGACCTCGTTCCACTCTTTGAACGGTCTGTTGGTTGTCAGAATCACCGGCTTGCGTTCGTAGCGGCGATTGATGACTTCATAAAGTAAGTCGGCGGCCTTGTCGTCGAAGGACAGATACCCTACCTCGTCCACGCATAAGAGTCCGACGTTGGCATAGCTGCGCAGCTTGCGGCGCCGGCCTTCGGGCGTCTGGCGATGCAGGTCTTCGAGCAGCGCCGGCGCCGATCGGAACAGCACTGAACTGCCTGCCAGCACGGCCGCATGACAGATGTTCTGAGCGATCATCGTTTTGCCGAGACCATTGCGGCCCACCAGAACCAGGTTGCGCGATTCGCTCAGAAAGTCGAGCGTAAGCGCACGCTCGATCACGTCGCGTTCGATTTTTGTCGGCCAGTTCCAGTCGAAGTCGGCCATCGGTTTGAAGCCTTTGATGCCGGAGTATCGAAGCCGCCGCTCCATGCTGCGGCGCGAACGCTCGTCGATTTCGGCTCGTACGAGTTGCTCGATCAGCTGCTGAGGCGACCAGCGGTTTTTTATCGCCCGCGCCAGGAAGTCATCCAGATCTGCGGGTATTGCCCGCAGGCCGATCTGCCGGAGTTGCGAGGAGAGACTATTGCTCAGAGTCGTCGTCATCACTGCGGGCGAGTTCATCGTAGGTCTCCAGATCGTGAGGCCGGACTTCGATAGCCTGGGCTTCGGGGTGACGGCTGAGATCGATAGCCATGTGCGCGGGCGCGGATCGCTGCTGTTTGCGCAACAGAAACGCAACCGACGACGCTCGTGGAGTATTCCGTTCCAGCGCCTCATTGATGGCGCGGCGCAATGCGGCCGGGCCATACAGGTCCAGCAGTTTGAGCAGTTGCGCGGTCTGGCTGCCCGCCGACTCCCCCTGCGCGAAGGCGAGGTCGATGAGTGCTTTGCTTTCCGGCGCGGCCAGTGCCAGACGACCTCCGGGAGTTGCGTCGAAAGCCTTGCGCTTCGTCTTCAGCACTGCTTCCTGATGAGCCGGATACAGGACCAGCTGATGGCGGTCGTAAGTGCGTGGATGGCGGGCGATCTCCGCCGAACCTTCGAGGATTCGCACCAGCGAGTCCGAGGCGACAAGCGTCAGTTGGCGACCGACGGCTTCGGGAGGAATCGAGTAGTCGTTGAGATCGAAACGAACATAGATCGTTTTCGCGGCCCGCACCGGCAGAACGAGATCCGTCTGGAAAGGATGAGCGGGTTTTGGCAGCAGGCGCGGCTGTTCTTCGGCGAAGACTTCAGCAACGGTGCGGCTGTCGTCTCCGGGCCAGCCTCGCCGGTGCGCCACCTGATCGCGCCAGAGCCATGCCTGCCGATTGCATTCGGCGAGCGTGGTGAAGGAACGGCCGGCCCAGAAAGATTCGCGCACATAGCGAATCGCTCGCTCAACGCGCCCTTTCTGATTGCCGGCGCGGACCTGACAGGGCCGAGCGACGAAGTGGTAATGAGCGCAGAGCTCCATCAGTCGCGGGTTGAAGTGGATCTCGTTGCCCCGGCGTTCGAGGACCGCACTGCGAAGGTTGTCGTAGAGAATCACGCGAGGCTGGCCGGACCAGTCCTCGAAGGCATGAACGTGTCCGCGCAGAAAGTTCTCCATCGTCTGGTCGAAGAAGAACTCCAGGTACAGCGCCCGCGACCAGGACAGCGTGGCCACGAAGCAGGACAACGTGCGGCGGGCTCGGCCCACGGCGACGTGGCCGAAGTGTGCCCAGTCGACCTGTGCCTGCTCGGCGGGGAACGCCTGTAGTTTCAGGAAGGGCTCGCGCGCGGCCGGGCGCAACCGGGCCACAGCGCGCCGCAGTTGTATTATGCTGCCGGTGTAGCCGCGCTCGCGAATCATCTGATGAATGCGCGTGGCGCGCAGCCGCGGATGCTGATCGAGTATCTGACGGACGAACTCCATATAAGGGTCCGTAATGCAGGCACGCATCGGCTCAGTACGATTGAAGCGATCCGATTCGATGGCGTTGCGAACGGCATCGGGGTGAACGTTAAGTTCGCGGGCAATGGTGCCGATTTTCCAGTGTTCGGCGTAAAAGTAACGCCGAATCTGCACGCGCGTTTCCGGGCTGATCATGAGTTCCTTCTTCCACATCGCGGATATCGTGGGAAGGGATCGACGAACCGGCCCTTTCGTCCGCACACGACGCAGCGAAGGAAGGGGACCGGAGGCCTCTCCAGCAAGCCCCGGTGTCTGACGGCGGCGCCAGCACCGGATGAAGCTGTCATCGGCGGTGTTTCCGGCGTCCCACAACCGCATGATGCCGGAGAAGAGATCGAAACGGAACATTGATCCGTCACGCGGGCGCGGCGATGGCGGTATCTGCGCTGGCGGTCACGATGATCGAGCCTTCCTTCCGGGCTTCGCTGGTGGCGGTCGTTGGCGCGGCGGCGCTGGCCGCGGCGGGCTTCGAAGCGGCAGGTATCACTGCAGTAACGCTGCCCTCGGTCGCAGTGCCGGCAGATCCAGAAAACTGCGTGACATCCCGCAGCCGGACAAACGCGTTGACGAAGGACCACCTCACCATGCCGATCCATGTGCGCCGCCAGGCAGGGCTGGACAACGGCGACCGATCATGGCAGGTTAAAACCAGTTTGTTGTGTGGTTACCTGATGAAGGTTGCCAGATTGGACGCCCGGGCCGCTCGAACGGCCCGGACATCCTATGCGTTCCCGCCTTCGACGAAGAACTTTATCGTGGCAAGGTTGATGACTGACGGATGATTTGCGCCTGCGGCGCCGATGATGTCGTCGGGCTCTACACCGGCGACAGTTCAGAAAACGACGATTTCAGATGATCGATGACAGTAATAAGTCGCGAAATTGCAGCTCTGGGCGCCAAAACGGATGTCGCGACGCTGCGACAGATGGCGACACTGACGATCCTCGAGACGGAGAGCATGGACGATCTGGATCGAAAGATCGCTACCCTGAAAACACAGAACGTTCCGGCTCGGATTGCGATTTTGAGGCAGGAAGCACGAGATATTCAGAGGCTGGTCGAGTTGCTCAGGAATGCCGACACTGCCCTGAATCCTGCGGTCGAAGAGCAAGTAACTGAGCTGATCACCCGATCGGAAGGGTTGCGGCACGAGGCTGAACGCGCAGGTTCCGATCAATTTCAGTTCGCGCAGTTCACGCAAGTTGGAAGTCAAGTCTGGCGCGAGTTTGTCGCCACCGCGAGACGACTCGCCGACGCAGAATCAAAGTCCGGTGTGCCCTACCCAAATCACGGCGATCACTGTCTATTGTGCCGACAAACTCTCAGCCATGATGCGATAGGACTGATTAACAGGCTGTGGGATTTTCTCGGGACCGACGCCCCTGCGCGGTATCGAGCGGCCCAGGCAGAATGTGTCGCTCGGGCAGATCAGTTCCGCACACTTGACTTGTCGTTCTTCGGAAGCGAAGCTTCCGCAAGACGAATTCTTCAGACCGAGCTTTCCGAGCAGGTTTCAGAGATGGACTTATTCCTCGAGCAATGCGGACAACGATCATCGCAACTTCAATTAGCGCTCAATACGAGCGTGATGAACGAAATCTCGAGAGTGCAGTTGCCGAGCTTGGGCAAGATTCTGGCGTCAATAACACGCCGCCAAGAAGAGATCACTCACCTCGAAAGCAACGACCCCAGCGCAACTCAGCATGAGCTCGAAGGCAACCTTCGGGAGCTTCAGCATCGCCAAATGCTCTCCACCCATCTGGCCGATATTGAGCGCTGGATAGGTGATCAGAAGTGGTCCGCTCGTGCGCAAAAAGCGATAGGGTCCACGCGGCACATCACAGCTAAATACAACGAGCTATTTAAAACCGTCGTGACGAATCGTTACCAGACGCTCTTCGAAGATATATTGCGGAAACTCAAGAGGAACTTGAAGCTTACGATCGAGACGCGAGGCCACAAGGGGGAGACCGTACGTCAGATCATCTTAAGTCCTCAGTCTTTTGCGCAAAAGCTGGCTGTCGACAAGGTTCTGAGTGACGGCGAAAAACGAGCCGTAGCTCTTGCGGACTTCCTGACGGAGGTTACTCTTGACACATCTAGTCAAGCGATCATTCTGGATGACCCCGTGTCGTCGCTTGACGCGGACTCAAAGAAGGCTATTGCCACCCTGCTCACCGAACATGCGACGATGCGACAGGTAGTTATTTTCACCCACGATCTTGCGTTCCTTCATGCGCTCAAAGTCTCGGCAAAGAAGGCAAACATCGATATTGCGTCACACTGGATACGCATTGAGGAGGGTCAACCGGGATATGTGTACTTGGACAATAGCCCTCTGTGCGAAGGCGATTACAAATCGGCAAATGTCGCCCGTCAGTGTTACACCGCCGCGAAGAACGCTCCGCCCGCTGAACAGGAACGTGCTTTACAACAGGGTTTTGGTGCCCTCCGAGCATCCTATGAAGCGTTCATTATTTACGATTTGTTCAACGAAGTTATAAAGCGATTTGAAGAGCGCGTCAGCTTCGAACGCCTCCGGGACGTGAGCATCGACACTGCTACAGTTGATCGAGTTGTCGAGAAGCTTTCGTTGCTCTCACGCCATATTGACGCACATCTGCACAGTGATGCGTTTTCATTGGACAAACCCACACCCGAGCTGCTGTTGCAAGAAATTACGGCATTCGAAGAACTCCGTCAAAATACTCGCGAACGGAGGAAATCCTCTCAGCCAGTCGCCGCGGGACCACCCTCCAAGCCCCGATCGAAGGCTGCAGGCGCAGCTACTCCCGAAACAGATGTGCTACTGCCTAGGCCAATCACGAAACGAGTGCAATAAAAATCCGACCGGCTCTCGAAATCTGACCGCTTCCAAACTCGGTTGCATTGCCTCCGCTTGCGTGGGGCGCGTGCTCGCCTGGCACAGGCGCGCTTTCCACGCGCCCGGTCAATCTGACCGTATCTATCGGTGCGCGCTATACTTGTGTTTATCCTCACGATTTCACAGAATGGCACGAAAAGGCCCTAAGGGATGGGTTGGAATTTCCGACGCAGCCTAAATCTCGGTCCTCTCCGCCTCAATGCCTCGAAATCCGGCATTGGCTATTCCGTGGGCGTGCGCGGTTTTCGCGTTGGCAAAGATGCCAAGGGCCGGAAGTACACGGCGACCTCCATACCCGGGGTTGGAATCTATCGTCGCGACTACCTGCAGAATCGCGCGCAGCCGAACCCGCCGAATCCTGCGCCGCGCCCGAATTTGCTTCAAGCAGGCACTGGCTTCCATGCCCCCGTTTGGCTGGTCTATCTCGCCGTGGCAATCCTGCTGTATTTGATCATTCGCATTTTTAGATAGGTCTTTTCAGGAGAAACATGTCCACTGACCAGATACCATTTGGCGAAAATAGTGTCTTCGCTGAGAATCCAGAGCCGCGATGTCCCTGCGTGCTGTTGCTCGATGTTTCGGGCTCGATGAAAGGTCAGCCGGTAAATGAACTGAATCAGGGTGTCCGGGTGTTTAAGGACGAATTGATGGCAGACGAGATGGCCGCGAAGCGAGTCGAAGTGGCGATAGTCACGTTCGGTCCTGTCCAGACTGCCACAGAGTTTCAGACTGCCGACGTATTTGAGCCGCCACTTCTTGAAGCGAGAGGCGATACGCCGATCGGCGCGGCCATCGAAGCCGGACTTGTACTGCTCGATCAACGCAAACAGGCGTACCGTCGGAACGGTATTGCGTACTACCGGCCCTGGATCTTTCTGATCACGGACGGAGGCCCGACTGATTATTGGAAGGCGGCGGCGGAAAAGGTCAAGGCGGGAGAGGCTGCCAATCACTTCTCTTTCTTTTCGGTTGGCGTGGAAGGCGCGCGCTTTGACATTCTTTCTCAGATAGGGACCCGGGAACCGCTTAAGTTGAAAGAGCTGCGTTTTCGCGATCTCTTTATCTGGCTGTCCAAATCTCTTGGGTCAGTGTCGAAATCGGCTGTCGGCGATAAAGTCGAATTGGAGAACCCAGCTACGCCGAGCGGCTGGGCATCGGTATGACC
Source organism: Terriglobia bacterium (assembly GCA_963845785.1). Classification (GTDB taxonomy): domain Bacteria; phylum Acidobacteriota; class Terriglobia; order Bryobacterales; family Bryobacteraceae; genus BOG-234. Next base: position 1,285,845 of record CAWJTK010000001.1, read on the forward strand.
GGGGGCGGCTGGAAGTACGCCGCCTCTTCCGTCATCGGCACATCACACCAGACCAAACCCGAGGGTGTTTGCCAGGATTTCCATATATGCCGTTACCTGGACGGTCCTTACTCAGCGCTCTTGGCGATTGTCTCGGACGGCGCTGGCTCCGCATCACACTCGCATCATGGATCGCGCCGCGCCTGTGAATACATCGAAGATGCACTTTCTCAAGCGGTGCCCGGAATGCTGTTCACGCACGACTTTGCGCTCCATGTGCTTCAGGGCCTCCGGAAAAACCTTGAGGACATGGCTACGGAATTCGGACTCAAGATTCGCGAGTTCGCCTGCACTCTCCTCGTGGCGATCGTAGATACCAGCCGTGCTGCGTTCTGGCAGGTTGGAGATGGGGCCATGTGCTTTCGCCTCCGGGACGAAGATACTTTTCAGTACGCCTTTTGGCCGGAAAAAGGCGATTACGCGAACGTAACCTTTTTCGTTACGGATGCAAAAGCCGAAGAACATCTCGAATTTGACGTGACTGATGGCGAGATCCTTGAACTCGCCGCCTTCAGCGATGGCATTGAACGGTTGGCGCTCGACTTTGTGGCGGGCGAGGCGCACTCAGGGTTCTTCAATGGTCTATTTCCACATCTTCGCTCATTAGAGCCGGGTCATTCTGCCCGTGTCTCGGCGCAGCTCGCTGACTTTCTCGCTTCGGAACGCGTCAACAAAAGAACAGACGACGACAAAACACTGATCCTTGCCTCAAGGGCATTATGAGTGCTCCTCGTCTTCGTTCCGGAGCGACGGTGTATGGCACGGACGGTGCGGCGTTCGTGCTCGACAAGGAAATCGGCCGGGGCGGCGAAGGGGCGGTGTGGTCCGTCCAGGGCGATCAACGATTTGCCGCTAAGTTCTACCACAAAGGAATCGCTGCGGAACACGTTCGCAAGCTGGAAGTGATGTGCCGCCTGAAGTCTGAAAGCTTATTAAAAATCGCGGCGTGGCCGACTTCAACGCTGAGACTCAACCGCGCAGGCCAATCGGAAGGATTGCTGATGCCGCGCATATTGGGTTATCAGCCTGCCCATTTGCTCTACAGCCCGAAAAGTCGTCGAATAGCCTTCCCCGACGCGCAATTTCCGTTCATTGTGCACTCAGCGGGCAACATTGCTCGCGCCTTCGCCGCGATTCATGAAGCAGGCCAGGTCATCGGCGATGTCAATCATGGAAATTTATTAATTTCGGAGCGGGCCACAGTAGCCTTGATCGATTGCGACAGCTTCGAGATCAGCGACCAAAACAGCGTCTATCCGTGTCTGGTCGGCGTGCCTCCTTACACACCGCCCGAGCTTCAGGGGAAAAACTTCCACAGCATCCGACGTACAACCCAGCACGACGCCTTTGGTTTGGCGGTGCTGGTCTTCCATATGCTCTTCCTCGGACGTCATCCGTTTGCCGGAATTTTTCGGAACGGCACGGCGGATATGACCATTGAGCAGGCTATCAGTGAATACCGCTTTGTGTATGCTGCTGATAGCGGCCAGTCGCAAATGCAACCGCCGCCGTCCGCTCCCCGCCTTTCGGATTTTCCGCCCGTGTTCTCAGACCTTTTTGGGCGCGCCTTCACACGAACCGGTGCGCAGGGCAACCGCGCCTCGGCCCACGAGTGGATCGGTGCGCTGCAGGGTTTTTCGAAGAGTCTGAAGCCGTGCGGGACCAACCCATCACACCATTTTTCCAGCCACCTCACCGCCTGCCCATGGTGCCGTGTCGAAGGAATGGTGGGCATCCCGATGTTCGGCGTGAAGATTGTCATTGCCGGCACCGAGCAATTCAACGCCTCTGCTGTTTGGGCTCAGATCGAGGCTATTCTTCCGCCGCCTGAAGTCAGTTCACTCCCCAACAGCCAAACTTTTGCGGGGGCCCTGTCTGTACATGTGAGCATAAGCGACATTGTGCGGAAGCGGCGGGTGAAGAGACTAATGAGCCTCGCACCGATCGCGGCCGCCATCGCCATCGTGTTCGCAACGCAGCCTGAGTTTGTGATTTCGATTGCGATTTTGATCTCGGGCCTCGCTGGAATGAGGGCTCTGTGGAAAGCGGGCGAATCTCAAGCAAAAGAATTCCGCGATGCCCACCAAACCGCGGCCAACGACTATGCGAAATATGTCGAGGAATGGAATCGTATCAGCCGGGTATCGTCCTCATTTACCGACATAAAACAGAAACTTGCATCAGCTAGACAAGTGCTGAACGATCTTCCAACGATGCGTGTCCGCAGGATGGCGGAACTAAATGCGGAGCGGCGACAGAAGCAGCTGCGGCACTTTCTGGAGAGCCACCGCATCGAAGACGCGACGCTGCCAAACATTGGCAAGGGACGCAAGGAACTGCTCCGGGTTTACAACGTTGAAGACGCTTACGATGTGGAACCTGCGAAGATCTCCAACATTAAGGGCTTCGGACCCTCAATGCGAGCGACTATTCTCGCATGGCGAATGTCGATTGAACAGACCTTTCAGTTTGATCCCAGCAAGGGCGTAGATCCGCGCGATATCCGTGATCTTGAGCAGGATCTAAACCAGAAGAGGGCGGAGGCAATACGCATGCTCATGGGCGGTCCGCAGGCGCTGCAGCAATCACTGAGCCTGTGGTTAGCTCAGCGCGACTTACTGATGAAACAGCTGAATCAGTCTGCCCGGCAGCTTGGCCAGACGGAGGTAAACATGGGAGCACTGAGCCATTGGTAGTCCGTACAAGAGGCGGAAGCCGGCACCGAAGTCGTGCACCCCGTTGATCCTGGCACTCCAAGTTAAGAGTCGGGGCGGCCCCTTCAGCTCAGTCGTCGCAACACGTCGAGAACGTTGATGATCGTTACAGCCGATCCATCGGAACATGTCTCGTCCCGGCAGCCCAAGATCTCGTTGCTGTCCGTATAATCTTCAAGCCGGCAAGTCATGACGATGATCTGGTGATCATGCGTCCGCACGCTGTCTTGCAACTGTCTCCGGAACCACTCTAGGCGTTCACTGTCACTGTGAACGAGCTGATCGTCCAGAAGGACGGCGGTTTTAAGCTGGGCGGCGATCGCCAGCCGGACGATGGTGGCAAGCTGCTCGCGCGTACCCACGGAAAGCTCCTCGAGGCGGCGCGTTCCTCCGGCGGCAACGAAGCCTTCCATGTGGAGGTCGGGATCGAGCTGAACGTGTGCGTATAGGTCACCTGTCAGTGACAGGAATCGTTCGGTTACAGGAGTGGCCAGACAGCGTCCTAAATGCGAAGAGCGCCTCGTCTCCGCTGCCTCCAGCGATTCCAGCAAATGCTTGGATGCCTCGAAGTCAAGTTCCTGCTCTTCGGCATACTCTCTGGCGCGCTGCACCGCTTCCTGCTCCTCTTCGAGGCGTTCGAGCCCCACTCGTCCCGCCACCAGTCCCAACTTGCCCCGCGCTTCATTCAGACGTCCCTCGCACGCCGTCAGGACCGCAGCGGCTGTCTCGAACGCCGAATCGGCAAGCAGGATCTCATCGCCGGATACTTCGGGGACCGTTTCCACCTCGGCAAGGCCAAGCCGTGTGGCTTCCGGATCCAGGCCGAACGTCTGCCGCTGAGCGGCTTCGAGTTCGCCCCGCGCCTGGTCCGCGCGCTCCTTGAGTTGGGCCTGGTTGGTAATCATGGCCGCCGCGCGCACGCGCATGTCGGTCAAATACTGTTCCGCAGGACCGGCTTGCTCCCTGGCGTCCTGCAACTCTTTTGCGTGGGAATCGTCCCGCGGCATTTGCGTTTCCACATCGAGCAGCGCCTGAAGCCGCCGCTCTTCCTCCTCCGCGGCTGCCACAAAGCCCATCCCTTCCACCCTGCGGCGCGCCTCGGGAATTCCCGCGGCGAGCAACTCGACATTAGCCAACGCGGTCGTGACGCGCGCTTCGGCTTGCGAGTGCCGCATGCGAGCCACATCGCTGTCGAAAGGCTCTCCTCCGGCCCCAGCACTCTCCCTCGCAGCAGCAAGCCGTTCCTGGATTTGGGCAAGCCGAATGCCCTCCGCCTCGCGGCCCGCCAGCTCCAGGCGGGCGGTGGCGCGGGCGAGGTCACGCACCGTATCCTGATGTTCCAACCGAAGTTCGTCGGCCCGGCGTTCAGCGAACGCAGCGTCCTGTTCGGCGTGCTGGACCTGGGTTTCACTCGCCCCGGAGGGCGACAAATCCGGGATGGCCCCCACATGCTGTCGCTCTTGCCGTAATTCGGCCAACTTTCCCGCGGCTGCGGCGTATCGCGACTCGGCGTCGGCCACCGCCTGGGGATCTGCCGCGTCACCGCGTTCGGCCAGAGCGCTATCCGCCGTCGCACGCTGCACCGCGCACAGCGCCACTTGGGTCATTCGCTCGGTCTGCAGTTGGTCGCGGACACGGCGCGCTTCTGACAGCCGCTCCTGTTCCCTGAGCGTGTCTTCGTTGACCGCTCCCCAGCCGCCGGGCTCCAACGCCAACGCAACGCTGCCGAGCGATACCATTTGGCCATTTAATGTCTCCAACTCCCTCCGGACGGCCGAGAGTCCGGCGATGCTCTCGAACATCGAGTCCGCCTCGCGATCGAGGCCAGTGGCCTCTTGGCGGAGCCGACCGGCCTCGGAGTGAAGCCTCACGACCTGCTGGCGTCTCGATTCGATTTCTTCGATCGCGCCAACACCCGCTTCGGAAAGCACAGGCGGCGTTTCCGCAGCCAGCCGCGACTCCATCCGCTCGATCTCGGCCTGCCGGTCCATTTCTGCACTCCGCCTCCGCCCGCCCATACTGGCGAAGGCCGCAATGGCGGCCGCAATGACAGACAGCAAGAGTGCGGCGCCGATCGAGACCGCGGTTCCCGCCAATCCGCCGTAGCGCGCGGCGACGAACCCGGCGGCAGCGCCGGCGGCGCCCGCCAGCAGAACGAGGCTGGTCGCGGGAGAAGCTGCGACAGGACCGCCAGCCTTTCGGCTCTTGATCTCGGCACGCAGTGTCTCCAGTGATGCCAGATGTTGAGAAGACGGAAACCGAACGCCCGCCACATCTGCTTCCAGAGTGGCAGCGCGGTCCCGCGCATCGGCAGCCCGCCGGCGATGTTCGCGCGCGGCGCTCTCTTGCGCGCTCATCTCTTCGACTTTCAATGCGGCCCCTCGGCAGCGCAACTCCAGAGCGGACCACTCCAGTGCGCGCAACCGCGCTTCGGATTGGCCGATCGCGGCCGCATTTGCCGCCAGGCTCGCATCGATTTCGGCAGATTTCGCTTCCCCCGCCTTCGCCGCGGATTGAGCTTCGTCCGCTCGCCGCGCCCGGAGCACTGCTGTTCTGGCGCGATCCAGCGCCTCTTTCTCATCCCGGACGGCGGCTTCTGAATGAAGAATGTGTGTATCCAGGACCCGGAGACTCATCCCGTGCGCTTCGGCGGTTCGCCGCGCCTGCTCCTCCGCACTCCGCGCGTTGTCGAGTCTCGCGAATGCAGCCCTGACCGCTGCGTCGGCTTCGGCAACTGCCGCAGCGGCGGTGGCCTCCCGAGCCTTTTGTTGATCGTGGTCTGAAGCGGCAGCGGTAAGCGCTTCGGTCAAAGCGACAGCTTCCCGGTGTTCGTCAAGGGCAGTGGCCAGATTCAGCTCCGCGGCGGCGTGCAGTTCGTCCTGCCGCGCCTGCGCCAACGCTATCCCGGCCGCGGCGTGACGCGATTCGAGCGCCTCCCATTCCTGCACCCCTGCCTTACGCGTCCCGGCCCTCTCCAACTGCGCTCGCAGCTCCGATACACGAGCGGATGCCGCGGCGGCCGCGATCTCCTCCGACGATTCGTTCGCGGCCTGCGCGCGCGAGAGTCTGTCTCTCGCCTCTTTCGCCACGGCCTCCGCGGCATCCGCGGTCCCGGCTGCCTGCTCACACTCGTTTCCCACTGCCTCCAGTGCCTCTTGAGCCTGCGAATACTCCTGCCGCGCGGCTTCCAGCGCCCGTAGAGCCGCAGCGTCGCGCTGGAGTTGCTCCCGCCGTGCGGTCGAGGCGTGGCGCTCGCGGAGCGCGTCTAGACGCGTGCGCGCCCGGTCATGCTCATCAAGCGCGGTCTCTCGCTCCTGCATCAGCGCGCGGATCTCATCTTCGATTTCCTTCCCCCGCCGCGCTGCCTCCTGGAGCTCTCGAACCCGGATCTCGCGCTCACGTAATGTCGCTTGGGCACGCACGAGCGGCGAATCGGCCCCTCGCTTATGACGGCCTTTCTCCGTATATGCTTCGCCGGTGCGTTCCTTAAGAATGCCCAAAAGGCGCGTGACGACCGGGTCCTGTCCCAACGCATCGAGCGCCCGCGTCACCAGCGCCCGCCCGGTATCGTCCTGGTCGCGCTTTAAGGTGGCGTCAAAGATGGAGCCGACCTCGCCCTGCTTGCCGAGAAGGGCGGTGGTCAGGTACGTCTCTGCGCGCTGCGGCGCTCCTCGTCCACCCGGGGGCGCAATTCCCCAGTTCAACAGCTCCCGGAGCTTGCCCTCCACGTCCCGGCTCTCAGCATGGGTAAGGTATCGAACGCCGCCATCGGTCGATTTCTCCAGTCGCGCTTTGACCCGTGTTCCCTGGGCGAATACCTTTTCGACCCGCCAAACGGCGCCCTGAATTTCGAACCCGAGGACCACCCTTGGAAACTGCCCGGCGACGCCTCCCCAAGTCTGAAAAGAGCGGGCTTCCGCAGTCCCTGGCGCGACCAGCAGCGCCGCGCGAATCGCGTCTGTCAGGGTCGACTTGCCGTGATCGTTCGGTCCGTAGACAACATTAAGACCGCGGCCAAACCGGAGTTGCGCGGACTGGATCGCGCGGAAGTGTTCGACATCGAGCGAGAGCAGCCGCATCTATCGGAACCCACTCATCATGCGATAAAGAATGACAAGCGCGCGGCGGGATTTCTCGCACGACGCCGCGCGCTCCTTGAGGGCCCCTGCCACTTCCTGAATGGTCTCGGGGGCGGCGTTAAAGTCCGACTCCTCGGCGCTGGCCTGGATGCGGAGCCTGGTGCGGTCCTCGATTACCGCTGCGGCGCGGCCGTGCGACGCCAGCGTTCCCGCAAGCGACCGCAGGATGCCTGCGATCTCATCGTGCTCCGTGATCGAAACGGCCATCTCCAGACGCAGCCGCAGGATGGTGGAGGAAAGATCTTCCGCCGCAAGGTTACGCAACCCGACAACGCTGCCGACGGTCTCATCCCGCCAGGTCCATCGTGCGACGCGCTCTTTCCGAATCCTTGGGGCGACTCCCCGGCGGCGGAAACTCACTATGGCGATGTAACCGGCGCCTTGCTCCTTGAAGTTTGTCGGCTCCGGAGTTCCGGGGTACACGATGGGGGCGATTCCGTTCTCCGGCATCACACGGAAACCGTGGAAGTCGCCGATAGCGAGGTAGTCCATACCGCGCTTCTCGGGCGCATCGCGCGCGATGGGGAAGTTGGTTTGATAGCCCTGGAGGTCGAAGGTGGAGCCGTGGACCAACCCTATACGGATACGGTCGTCTCCTTCCGCCCGGTCGGGCAGGGCGAGCGACGGATCGTCGGCACCCGCTGTCGAACGGCACGGTCTGGCGTAAACCACAGCCTCTGTCCCAATCTCGACTGCGAAGTCGTCGCGGTCAACGACGTGAATCCACGGGGGCAGAGCGCGGCGGAACGGGTGTCCCCGCTGGTAGACCGAATCGCGGGTCAGCGGATCGTGGTTCCCCGGCAGGAGGATAACCGGAACGTTCCAGCCGGTCATGTGCGTGAATCGATCCGCGAGGCCGCGCCACCAGTCCTCCTCAGGTTCCGCAGTATCAAAAATGTCGCCGGCGCACAGGATGGCGCCGACATCATACTGCTGCGCCAACCCGAGGATGGTGTCGACCGCACCCAGCCGCGCACGCGCAAGCCTCTTTGCCGTCTCCGCATCCAACTGGCGTGAAACCTGCCCAAGGTGCAGGTCAGCGGTGTGAAGGATGGTCAGCACGGCTACGGCTCCGCTCCCACGATTTCGAACTCGACATCGAGAATCCGCTGCACTTCGGGCTTGCGGAAGCGGCGCTCATGCAGCCGCGTGCGCCACATCTGGTAGTCCGGATCGTTCCCCTTTTCGAGGGTCGAGATGCGATCGGCGAGATTTTGAATCTGACGCCGATAGTGCAGGATCGCCTCGTCCTCCTGCGCTCGGGCCGCGGCGGTCAGCGCGCGTTCCCTCCGGCGCTCCGCTTCGTCAATTCGCTCCTCCATTGCGGCCTCTTTGCGGCGCAACAGCAGGACCTGATCCTCTACGTAGCGATCAAGCTGGCACAGCATGTGTTCGAAGCGATTGCGATCGCTGATGGCAGTCTCCGCCTGGTTCTCGAGGACTGCATCAGCTACCGCGTCTTCGATCGCTACCGGAGGCACATACTCACCCTGCGCGTCGCGATCGACGATAGGCAGCGAGAGCAGCGCCTCTACCGCTGCGGGATCCAGTGGATCGATCGCGCCTTCCAGCAGAGCAGTGCAAACCAGATGGTCTACCGATTCGATGCCCCGATAGACGATCTTCGTAACCGCCAGATGCCCACCGCGCCCATGCAACCCCGCCAGCGAATCGGGTAGGCACTCGGCGGGTCCTCCGAATCGAACCCGGAACAGCGTGCCGGAGGCGCCTCGGGCCTCATCGATGGCGGCGCGGACCAGAGGATGCGCGGTGTGCAGCACATCGCCATCGCCCAGATCTCTGGTGTCGCCGATGACGACATCTCCTCCGTTGCGGTAATCAGCGGGCAATCCCGGCGCGGGAGACAGATGGAGCACGACGCGCCCGGGCGCTTCCGACCTCTGGAACGGCACGCCGATCGCGGTGAGAAAGCCCGCGACCGCGCGCTCAAGGTCCGCATCGAGTCCGGCAAGCTCAGCGGGGAGCTCATGCTCATACTTGCGAAACACGGCGCGAAGAGTGTCGTCAAGCCGCTCTTCCACCAACTCCGCGGCCCGCGACTGCTCTGCATCGAACTCCTCGCGCTTCGCCTCCATCTGCGCTCGAAGGCCTCGGAGCTCATGCGTGACGTCGTCGAGGGATCGGGCCTGATCGTAAATGCGGCGGAGCTGCGCCTCAAAGTCCACGCCGAGTCCGGAGATGAGCGATTGCGGGAAATCGTGGGCCGGTTCGTGCAGGATGGCGTCTGAGCTGTCGAGCACCTTGCCGAACAGGTCGAGCTTCTGGCTCAGAATGTCGAAGGTGAGACGCTGCGCTTCATTCTCGCGCGCGAGAAAGGTCATGACGGTGACACCGCGGCGCTGTCCGTAGCGGTGGATACGCCCGATGCGCTGCTCGATGCGCTGCGGATTCCAGGGCAGGTCGTAGTTGATCAGCGTGTCGCAAAACTGAAGGTTCAACCCCTTCGCCCCTGCCTCGGTAGAGATGAAGATTTTTGAGCGCTCGCGGAACTCATGCACCAGCGCCAGCCGCAAGGCGACATCGCGGCTCGGCCGGTTCCCGGTGGGTAACTGCAACGCAACCTCCTGCTCCCAGCGTTCGAGCGCTGCCTGGGCTTCCGGAGTGTCATTGTCGCCTCGAAACAGGGTGATGTCTTCAGAGCCGTAGCCGTTCTCCAACAGAAGGTCGCGTAGATAGCGCTGTGTGGTGAGCGACTCGGTAAACACGATGGCGCGTCCTGTCCCCTGGTCGCTGGCAGCGCGCTCCCGGATCACGCGCAGGGTATCGAGCAGGCAGCGGGCTTTGCTGTCGTGGGGCAGCGACGCGCTGCGCCTGGCGAACTCCTCGACTTGTTCGAGTTCGAGGCGGATGCGCTCGACCGCCGGCGGCTCCGGTTCGGCTTCTGCCCCGGTCTTAGCCTCGGGTTCAGACTCGAACTCAGATAGGTCTTCTTCCAGATCTTGGACGAACTCCTGGACCAGCCAAGCATGGTTGGACTCGACTCGTTGGACGCCGGACTCGACCTTTTGAACGCGGGTCAACTGGCCTCGCAGCCGGGCGGCTACCTTATCAAGGCTCGCGGCAAGCGCCGCAAGGGAAGAGGCCATGCGGCGGTGGAAACCGATGAGCAGCAACCGCTGGCTGCCCCGGAAAGCGACCAGTCCCGGCTTCATGAGCCACGCGGTGACGTCGTTATATAACGTTTTTTCCTCGGGGCTCATGGAGTACTCGACGAGCCGGGTCTGCCGCTCGACGAACGGCACTTCGAGAAACTCCTGGGCCTGCCGCCGCAGGGTCCGCTGCATGATGATGGCGAGTCGCCGGCGCAACTCGGGCGCCTGGTCGGGGAGTACTTTTCGATCGGAACCGTCGCAAAACAGCTCGCGGAACGTCGAGAGCTTCCCCAGAAGCGTGCCCGTAGGCTCGACGTATTGCACCAGGCCCCACAGCTCGGTCAGCGAATTCTGAATCGGAGTGGCGGTCAACAGCAGGACGGGAGTGTCGCCGCGCTTCACCAGCTCGCGAACGCGGCCGGCCGTGACCGCCTCGCGGGAATCGTCGTTGTACGTGCCCTGCTTGTCGAAGCGTTTATAAACACTGGCGAAGATCTCGTGTGCTTCATCGACCACGATGAGATCGAAGGGATCGACGGTCTTGAGGATGGAGGCTCCCTTGGCGCCCCCAGCGAGTTCGCGGTGAACGAGGAACACGCCGGAGCCTTCGAAGGAATCCGGGTCGAGCTGTCCCTCGCGGGCTTCGATCCCGAAGAGGCTGTAGAGCTCGGTTTGCCACTGCCCGAGGAGGGACTTTGGAACCACTAAGAGCACCCGCCGTATGCCTTCAGCGAGGAGTTGGGCTATGACGAGACCTGCTTCGATGGTCTTCCCCAGCCCGACCTCGTCCGCCAGGATGCAGCCTCCTTCAGGGATGCGGCGGAGCGCGAAGACGACCGCGTCTATCTGATGTGGGTTCGGGTCAATTCTTCCGCGCCGCTGAGCTGCCGCGTAGCGGCGGTGCTCGTCGGATCGTCGGAGCCGGGTAAGATCTTCGGCGAGCAGCCGGCGATGGATAGGATGAGGGCTGTTCACGTCAGATTTGATCGACCGGAAACTTCGCTTTATAGACGAAGCTTCATAATTCTACAGCAATTAAGGCACAGCGACCATAGAACACAGATGACTCTGCAGATGCTCGGTTTTCGCCTCAAGTGCCGACGGTCGCTCATCTCCCGAGTGATCGGTCCCGACTCCGGCCCTTTCGCGGTCTTGGGACAACGTCCCGTTCCTTCGGCTCCTCGATCTCACTGGTGGCCTTGGAGAGAGCCGCCTGATATCGTCCGAGCCAACCCGCCCAGCCGTCCTCCGTCGGCACGACGCCTCGCATGAAGAGTTTCCGCGCAGCCGTACGAAGATAGCCGGAATTGCTCAACAACCCCTCAGCATCACCCATATCGTTGATATCAATCACCGCGCCTCCACCGGATCGCCTGCTCAACCGTACAAACGAGTTAGTCTGTAGTTCGCCGCGACCGCGTGCCGCTTCCATTTCTAGCGTGTAATTGATCAAGTAAACCTTGGCGTCGGTTCCTTCCAGCATCAGGTAGTTGCGTCCGGACTGTTCGTCCTGCCCGTGAACAAGCACCCTGCCCTCGACCGAGGTCATCTTTACCGAATCAAGAACTTCGATGGCAAGGCGACTGTCTGACATCACAACCCCGTGCGCGGCGAGTGTCTTCTGCCGGTCGGTGGTCCGCTGCATAGCCCGGAGAATCTGCTCGAAATCCCGGCGCACTCGCCAGACGCTTGACCCCGACGATTCTGCCAGTCCCATCCGCTCGAGTACGGCGAGGCGCGCGGCATCGTGTCGCGCGCGAACGCGTGCCGACTCACTCAAGTCAGCCTGTACCGGATTGCGAATGACAGAGAAGTAATGTGGCCCCAAGTCCAGGCGGATATCGCTCGCGTCTCTCAGGAAACGGCGGTCGATCGATGTGAATCGCTTTTCCGTGATTTCGCGCCGCTCGGATTCGATCGCATCAAGCTCTGTACGATAACCGAGTTGGCGCGTGCAGAGATCTTCCACAACGCTCCGAATCCCCTGTTGTACGTAATCCCGACTTAGGCGCAACGAACCACCGTCACTTCTGATTCCCCGAACCACCATGTGAACGTGCGGATGTTCCGTGTTGTGATGCTCAACCGCCGCCCACTCGAGCTCCGTTCCCAGATCCTTCTCCATCTGTTTGATCAGGTCGCGAGTCAGGCGAGAAAGATCAACCCGGTCGCCGAATTCCGGCGAGACGATTAACTTCCATAAGAGCTCGTCGCCAGCACCCTGCCAGTTTTCGAGCTGCCGGACAATATCGATTCCACTACTCGCACGATTGAATCCGACGGCCTTAGCGTCATTGTCGAATGTGGCACTCTCGCGAGCCAGATAGCGCCCGTGCGCCCTCCATTGCCCGCGAATCCTGTTCTTCAGATATGTGACTCGGATCGCGCAACGCTGGTGGTACGGACGCCTGCCTTTCCCTTTTCCGCCTGCGCCGCGGTTGCTGGTTTTTCGGCTGCTGCGGGCATAATGCATGAGCAGCTTGAATCCGTTCGACCATGCGGCGCCCTCGTTCCGAACAACGCGCGGCTTCGTCGGCCGGAGCCGGAATTCTCTATCCTCGTCAGTTCGCGCCATGGCCCACCAAGTCCTTCATGGCTGAGCGTGCGTCTCCTGACATGTTCTGGCCGGCAGACTTTACCAGGCGGTCATAACGTTCCTTTGCGCGGGCGATGGCCTGTTGTCGGGCGTCGGGCGGTGGTTCTGGCACGCAAGTCAGAATCACTTTGGCAAACGCGTCAAACAGCGCATAGAACGCCTGCTGACCACGACCAACGCGAAAGGTCTCCCGCGATACGCGATCAAACCCTGCGGCAATTCGTTCCTCAATGCCGGTCATCTCCTCTCGCCCGTTCAGTTCGTTCCTGATTGCCGCCCGGATGAACGCGCTGGAGTTTGCGTAGCCTCTCGTTTTCGCTGCCTGCTCGACCTGAAGTTGATCTTCTCTGGAAAGCCGGACCGCGATTCTGGCGTTCCGGGCCTTGCCTGTGTGTTCTTGCATAAACCAAACCCTCTACAGATAAGGGGGCTGGACAGGCATTTTCGGACAGCGGGGTCAAAATAGTTTGGATTCTTCCACACAAAGCTCTCGCGTCGAACAATCGTCGAACACGTGGTTGACTTTGGCAAACGGCGAAAGTTGCTGGCACCGCGCCGGTTAGCGCGAAAAAAACACCATCTCGTTCGACGATCCCTTTATGTTCCCACTACCGGTGTTTGTTGCCGTTTCCAGGACCGGGACATCTCCAACAGCGGATTCGCAGCTGACGAAAGGGTTGCAGATGCCGAAAGAGACCGAACAATACCGAACAATACCGAACATAACCGAACATTATTCGGCTCTGTTCGGCCTTCTGGCGCCTACAATGAAGACATCGTAGGGATTGCGATGGACCCTATTATCAGCAGGTTATTGGAAGACCTTCCCGACAAGCCTCCACGATCAAAGCTGGAGCCTCATGTGGACGTCATCGCTGCCTTGCGCCGGAAACGTCACACATACCGCGAGATCGCGGAGTTTTTCCGCGAACATCTAAGCATTACCGTTTCGCCCAGTACGATCCACGACTTTGTCCGCGTCCGCCGAGGGCGGGGAAAACGAGACGTTGGTTCAGTCCAGGACGGAGTTCCCACTGATCCGAAACCTCTCCCTCGACTGAAGCCGCCTGAGAATCCGTCAGCGGCAGATGAAGCTGCGCGACAGAGAATCGCTGCCTTGAAACGACGCACTCCCGCTGAAGAACCTCAGCCTCTCTTCAAGTACGAAGAAGATGAGCCGCTCAAACTTAACCGCAAGCCGCCGTCGGCCAAGTCCGATTGAGGCCGTTTCGAACTATTTTCGTCGTCCACGTCCAAAATTTCCTTCCTGAGCCCTTATATGTATAGGCCCTGGAAATTTTCGGCGACGGGGTGTTCGGATTCTCCGCTGCCAATCCCTTATAAACGAGGGCCTGAGTTTCCTGAGCAGGTAGCTGGGAGGTAGAAACGTGTCCGAGAAGAAGGAGCGAGTATCAAGCGGCGTGCCCGCGCCGCGAAAGCGAGTGGTGTTCACTCAAGGCGGAAAAGGAGGTGTGGGAAAGACGGGGTTTATGATTCACCTCGCCGAATGGTTTGTCGCCAATCAGATTCCGTTTACACTCCTCGATCTCGATACCGAGAACAAGTCGCGCGGTAGCCTCAAACACTACTTCAACGGTCTCGCAAGGAAGATCAACATCCACACGGAAGCCGGACTCGACATGTTCATCGATTGCCTTTCGGAGGGTGCTCCGGTGGTTCTGGCCGACATGGGTGCCGGATCGGGTCAGGTGGCGCTGAACTGGTTCGAAACCATGTATCCCGATCTGGCAGAAGAGGGGATCTTGTTCACCGCGATCGGCGTTGTTACGTCCGACCCCGCCAGTGTTGAAAGCGTTTTGAGCTGGGCCGCACGCCTTCAAAGCCGAGTGCAGTACGTGATCGTGGAGAACGCGACGTCTCAGCAAGCCGACTTCGCATATTGGCGGGAGAGCGATCAGGGCGCCCGTTTTCGCGAGGTGTTTCAGCCAGTGGTTCTCTCTATGGAATACAGGCTCGCGGAACTGGAAAACGCATCGCGGCAATATGGCGTCACGCTCGCCCAGATTGCTCAACGGATGACCGACGCGCCGGACTTGCAGAAGGCGTCGTTTGTAATCCGGGCGCAGAGTTACCGCCGGCGACTTTTTCAGGAGTTCGAGAAGGGGAAGGAGTTCTTTCTTCCATGAAACAGCCTGTGGTATTGCTGAGCGAACCCGAGATGCGTCCCGACCTGAAGTGGGTGGAAGAAGTGGCGGCACTGCTTCCGGAGGAGTCTCGCCTCGGCTGGTATCAGAATGTGCGCCCCTGGTTGCGTATGTTGCCACCGGATGACGAGGTCGCACATCTTGCCTATTCGATGGGATACCTAGCACTGCTCACGCGCACCACGCCTGCACTTGTCGCTGCCGAACGAGTAAGACTGACGGCTACGCTCGAACGGCTTTCAGGCGAGATGGCTGCCTCCGTGAAGACCACGGCAGACTACCATCAGAGGCTCAACGACCGATTGAGCCAGTTGCCAGGCGAGATCGCCCAGGGAATTCGCCCGGATGCTCTTGCAGATCAATTGTGGCCTCAGTACGCGAGCAGTTTTTGAATTGCGGAGTGCCAGAGACGGGGCGACTACTGCGAGAACAAGCGGACAGTCTCCAACAACTGATGACCCAGCACGCGGTTACTCTGACCGACTTCCGGCACCAGTTGAACGAGGCCCGGAACCGAGCCACGTCCGCACTGCGTAGCGTGGAAGCCAGCGCGGACACCGCGAAGAAATCAATCGATCTTTGGAACAAGGAGATGCGCCAGGTGCAGTGGATGCACCTGGCGCTGGTCTTGCTTCTCGGCCTCCTTCTCGGCGCAGTGTTTTATTGGTGGATGGTTGATCCACAGGAACTGCCGAAGACCAAACAGGCGGCCGCAACTCAACAATTGCAACCCTCGGCTCCTGAATCCCCGCGGAAAGCCCGGTCTTCGTCGCGTTGACCAGCATGTTCGACGCCGGCTTCACCACCGCACAGGTCAGCATGTCCCAAACTTGCGCAGACGATCACGCGTTGCTGCTGCTATCGGAGGGAACCCTCAATGCGCGATAGTTTGGCCGTAGATAAGCACTACCGCGTCAAGGAGCTTGCGGACCTGTGGGGTTTCTCTGAAAACACGATAATCAAATTGTTCAGCAATGAAGACGGTGTTCTGCGGCTCGAATCACCCACGGGCAAACGGAAGTATGCCACGCTATCGATTCCCGAAACCGTTGCCATCCGCGTTCATGAGCGTCTTGGCAACCAAGCCCTCAAGGCGGCTTCCGCGCGCCGGAATCCACTTCGCGTAGTATATCTCCGTGATCTTGACGCTCGAATGACCAAGCAGCCTGGATACATCGCCAATAGGAACGTCACGCAATAGAGCGCGGACGGCGAAGGTGTCGCGCAATCGATGCGGACGGCAATCGTCAACATCGCAACGTCCGCCAATGCTCTGCATCAGATCGTATACCTGGTACGCAAGCCCGTAACCAGCGGTGGCCGGGCCATACCAGAATGGCCTGCTTTTCGACAACCATTGACATTGGTCAATCCTGGCCTTGAGACGGTTGCTGAGGTATACCTCTGTCGTTTGAACTCTCGCTGTTCGCTTGCTTTTCCGTTGCGTGAATCGGTAGATCCAGAGTCCCGATTCACCTTTGTGCGCAGCCGCCGGGTCGAATCGAATTGCGTCACTAACCCGCATTCCGGTCTCAAGCATGAGTTCGAGAAGCAGTCGAAAGGTGGGCGGTGAACTCGCATATCCATCCCGTCCGCCCCTCAGCTTTTCGGCTCCGGCCACAATTAAATCGACTTCCGCATCCGTATAAGGATTCTTCTGCTCATGCGTAGCGCGATACGGCCGCACCTTTTCGGCTAGCGCGAACTCCGTCCAGCTGCGACGATAAGCTTCACGGAGGAAGCATCGAATTTTGGCGGTCACCTGCGCCTTGCTGGTCGCAGCCATACTGTCTGGCAATCCTTCAACTTTGAAGTCTTCGAGGAGATCAACGCTCAGCTCGCGCATAAAGTGAACGCCGCGCGTTGCGCAGTAGGCGCGCAACCGATCGAGCTGGAAACGATATGCCGCGGCGGTCTTTTCGCCGAGTTCCTCTTTGCGCGATGCGCTGAAGCGCTCGATGCAATCATCGAGGCGCGGCCCGTGGACCTTTTGGTCCTGGCCGTCCTTCAGAAGCGCCTGCCGTTGCGCCTCTGCTACCGCAATAACGTTCGTCCCGGTGCTCTGACGGGGAACGTGAGTTGTTTCGGTATTTCCGTAGATCCACAGCGGACAGTCGCAATCCATGTACTTGCGTTTGGCTGCCTGCGTGAGCTTAAGCTTGTGAACGGGGCATCTTTCAGAATGGCGGCGAAAGAGGGTTAACAAGGCTGTTTCCTCGTAACCCATTGTACCGTTTGTACATAGACCCTGTACGTCGATTCTTCAAACGATTGATTCTAAAAGACTTGGTAGCGCTAACGGGAATCGAACCCGTATTTAAGCCTTGAGAGGGCTCCGTCCTAACCGTTAGACGATAGCGCCGGAACTTGCTCCAGAATACCAGACTTCCGATTTCCAGTTCTTTCAGCGCGGCAAGTGCTCAAAAAGGCCACAGGCGGCCTTCGCCAGGACCCCAGGTAAACCCTGAAACCAGCCGCAGCTCATTGCGTGCAGCCCCTGGAGTGGCCAGGTCGAAATGGCGGAACTCTGTCGAGAAATCCAATGCCACGCCGCGATTAAACCTCCGTGTGATCGAGATTCTCCCGTAATCGCTGGCGTAATTCCCCAGGTTCTGCCCGATCGCAACCAACATGTCGCGCCCGAATCCCGCCATCAGCACGTACCTTCGCAGGAACGGCGTCGTCGCGCTGGCGATGAAGGATTGTTGTTCCGAGGTGAGAAAAAGCCCGTTTCCGGGCGAAACGCCATGCGCGAACGCGATGCTCGCCGTGGCGCCGTGGCGAAAGTCTTTTACGATTTGCGCCGAAACATCGCTTGTCAGAGCCGTCGTTCGGGAGTCGATGATCCCGGTGCTCTGGCCCAGCAGCACCGCGATCGCGGGAGCAATCTGCACGGTCTCCTGACCCTGGCTCCGCACGTTCGAAATTCCGCCGCGAAGGCGCACTTGCATGGACCGGCTGAAAGCATAGGAATAGACCAGCCCGGATGTGCCGAAGTTGCTGTTCCCGACGCCGTGTTGATAAAGGTAATTCGTGAACGAATAATAGGCGCCCACGGTCGTCTTCCTCGTCAGCCGGTACGCGACATCCACGCGAGCTTGTTCTCCCGTCGAGCTCATGAGAGTCGGACTGTCGTAGCTGATCCCAAACAAAGACGTTCCGAAGACAAACGACAGGCGAGCGGTCTTCTGCCATGTGATGTCCGCATGGGATGTGAACTGCTTAAGCCCGTCATCAGTGATCTGGACGTTCGGACTGTTGGAAGTGCTGATGCCGGCGATCGACGCGGACCCAAGGTAAGGGCTCGCCAGAATATAGTTCTGTGACAGAATTGCGCCGCTCCCGACAAGATTGAGCGAAACGTGCCGCGAAATTACATGGGTATAGTCCACGATCCCGCTGTTGTTTGCACCGGTGAATCCGCCGGGGCCGGAATACTGGGTATAGGTGCCGGTGTAACCTACCGCGATCACATCGTGGTGAAAATAGTGGGTGCCGGTGAGACTCCAATTGAGTCGCACGCCACTAATGGCAGAGTCCCCGGGCGAACCATCCGGATTAGTGACTTTAGTCACCCCAGTGTCGTAAACTCCAGAAACGCCGACGAGTTCTGTCCAGGCTTGATTCTGTAAAATCAGCGGACGATTTACCGAATAACTGCGGCTGAGCACTGCGGGACCCGAGTAATCCTCAACAAAATTGTCGGCGCCAATGCCCGCATCGGCATCCTGAGTGTTTGAGGGCCGAACGCTGTTTTGCTCGGACCCCGCGATCGAACCCGGGGCCGGTTTGCGTTCATTCGTGCCCCGGTTGTCTTTCGCAGGACTCGTTTTTTCCTGCTTCCCACTGTCCTTGTCGACGGCCAGAGGATCGAACTGCTGGATTTCCACCGCGCGCTGCTCCGCCGGGGTCACCGCGGGCCCGGGCGTCAATGGAATCTGCACCTGGCTCTGATCCTGCTTGCCTGCCGGCTGGCCGTCTGCAGGCTGGGCCTGCTGCTGTTCCGCTTGTTGCGAGGGCGCCGGCGCAGGCGATTCTTGCGCGAGGAGAGACTGCGCGAGGAGACATCCTCCCCAAAGGGAAAGGATTAAAGCGGGATGGAGGCTTCCGACGCGCATCTAAGCAGTCTGACGTTGCCCGGCGCCGTTGTCAATAGCCCATTTTCAGGGGCCCTGTCAACACCGCCGGACACGGCTATTATCTCGTGTATGCGATTCCATACGGAATACCTGACGTTTAGAACCAGGAAACATCGAGAATACATCAACATAACGCCGCAGGTTGAGGCCGCGCTGACGAAAAGCGGAGTCCGCGAAGGTATGGTACTGGTCTCAGCCATGCATATCACCGCCGGCGTTTACGTAAACGACGCCGAGGAAGGCTTGATCGGCGATATCGACGAGTGGCTGGAGCGGCTCGCCCCTTTCCGCGAGGACTACCGGCACCACCGCACCGGAGAAACGAATGGCGACTCCCACCTCAAGAGCCTGATGGTCCACCACGAGGTAATCGTTCCAATAACAGCCGGGAAACTGGATTTCGGACCCTGGCAGCAGGTTTACTATGCTGAATTCGACGGACAAAGGCCGAAGCGAGTCATCATTAAGGTGATGGGCGAGTAGCCCGGCCGCACTCAGTCCGGGATGAGAAACGAGACACCGCATGTCGCCGCCGGGCAGAAGTCTCACTGAAATCGACGTTCTCTGGATCACGGCCGGGCTCGGGTGCGACGGCGACACGATCTCTATGACCGCCGCGACGCAGCCCAGCATCGAGGATCTGATCCTCGGCGCCCTCCCGGGCGTCCCGCGCATGAACCTCCACAACCCGTTTTTGTCCCGGGAGAACGGCGACGAATTCATGGAGCGTTTTCATCGCGCGGCGGAAGGTGGATTAAGCCCTTTCATTCTGGTCATTGAGGGCTCGATTCCCGACGAAAAAAACAAACCCGAAGGCTATTGGGCCGGCTTCGGAACCGACAAAGCTACCGGACAGCCGATCCTGACCTGTGACTGGATCGACTGGCTGGCGCCGCGAGCCTGGGCCGTCGTGGCTTCGGGCACTTGCGCGGCATATGGCGGGATTCACGCGATGGCGGGCAATCCCACGGGCTGCATGGGTCTGATGGATTATCTCGGCCGGAACTGGAAATCGAACGGCGGAGTCCCTATCGTTAATGTTCCGGGCTGCCCCGTTTTGCCGGATA
Source organism: Terriglobia bacterium (assembly GCA_963845785.1). GTDB lineage: Bacteria > Acidobacteriota > Terriglobia > Bryobacterales > Bryobacteraceae > BOG-234. The sequence continues at coordinate 1,305,817 of CAWJTK010000001.1, forward strand.
ACATGACCGGTACCTTACTGTACCTGCTCTATCAAATTGTCGGGCTCGCCCCTCCGATCCCGCTCGACGACGTGGGACGTCCCACGTGGCTTTTCGGAGAAACGGTCCACGAGGGCTGCGACCGGGGCGGGTATTACGAGCAGGGCTCGTTCGCCGAAACATACGGCGGTAAAGAATGCATCGTGAAACTGGGATGCTGGGGACCGGTCGTCAATTGCAATGTGGGCAAACGCGGGTGGATGGGCGGCATCGGCGGGTGCCCCAACGTCGGCGGAATCTGTATCGGCTGCACCATGCCGGGGTTCCCGGACAAGTTCATGCCGTTCATGAATCAGCCGCCCGGCTCGCTGCTCTCTTCAAATGCGATCATGACTTACGGAAAGGCCATCCAGGCTTTGCGGCGCTTTACCCAGGCGTCGATGAACAAAGAGCCGGAATGGCGGCGGAGGGAACCTGGTTAGCATGGCGTCCGGTTCGGGACCACCAGACTCGGGACCACCAGACAAAGAACAGGCGGAAATAACACTCTCGAACCTGGCCAGTGTCTATTTTCCCCTTGATGGCTCCGCGGATCGGTTCGTAGCGGAGTTTCTGAGCCGCAAATCGGAAACCAGACTTGCGGACCCCGACGCCGGAACGCGCTACAAGACGCTGGTGGAGCAAATACCCGCCGTGATCTTCGTGGCTCTTCTGGGCGAGGGAACCGGGGAAGCATATGTAAGCCCCTATATCGAACAGGTTCTCGGATTCACCCAGGACGAGTGGCTGAACGATCCCGTTCGATGGTATTCGCAGATTCATCCGGAAGATCGAGGGCGCTGGAGCAACGAGGCGGCCAGCCTTTTTCTTACCGGTGAGCCGCTGCGTTCGGTCTATCGCGTCCTCTCGCGAGATGGGCGGGTGGTCTGGTTCAATTGCGAAGCGAAAATGGTTCGTAACGCGGAAGGGCAGCCCTGGTTTATCCACGGAGTGGCCTTCGACATCAGCGATTTGAAGCGCGGCGAAGAAGCGCTCCAGAAATCCCACGACGAACTGGAGCTTCGGGTGAAGGAGAGAACGGCCGAGCTGGAACGGGAGATTGTTGCGCGGAAGCAGACCGAAGTGGAACTGCTGCGCCGGACCTCCGAACTGGCCCAATCCAACGAGGATCTCGAGCAGTTTGCCTGGTCCGCGTCGCACGATCTTCAGGAGCCGGTTCGCAACGCCGCTCTCTACAGCGAGTTGCTGCGGAAGCGGTACTACGGCAGAATCGACGCGCAGGCCGATTTCTTTCTCGATATCATCCTCGAGGGCTCCCGCCGGATGGGCGCCCTGATCCGCGACCTTCTGGCCTATGCGTAGGTCTCCGGCCTGGCCGCGGATGACGCGGATGCGATCGACAGCGGGGCGGCGCTGGAAAACGCAGTTCGAAATCTGGATTTCGCGGTGCGGGAGAGCCGGGCCTTTATCGAATCGGCGCCGTTGCCGCGCGTTCGCATGCGCGAGGTTCATTTGCAGCAGGTTTTTCAGAACCTGATTTCGAACGCGATCAAGTATCGGCGGAAGGGCACGTCCTTGCAAATCGAGGTCTCGGCGCGGCCGCACGCGGCTCCCGGGTTTCATGAATTTTCAGTGAGGGACAACGGAGCGGGCATCGAACCGGCGTATCACTCTCAGATTTTCGGACTGTTCAAGCGGCTGCAGAGAGACGATGGCCGGAGCGGAACGGGGTTGGGACTGGCAATCTGCAAACGAATGATCGAGCGCTACGGCGGCAGGATCCGGGTCGAGTCGGAACCGGGAATCGGATCGGCATTTTTCTTTACCGCACCGGCCGCCGATATCAGGAGTGGCTAAGATCGAAAATCGGGAGGGCGGAATCCCGAGTGTTATTGATTTGGCACCTCCACCAGACCTCCGCGCGACGCGGCCGTACCGATATCCGAAATGAACACATCGCCAGCCGCGTCAAGCGCGATGCCATGGGGTTGTAAGAATCCAGTGGCGATGGTGGTCTGAGTTCCGGTTCCCGGACCAGCGGCTGTCCCAGGCACTTCCACCATCTGGTTGTGACCCTCATCGAGAATGAACACATCCCCCGATCCATCGACAGCCACACCGGTGGGATTCACCACGCCCGAGCCTATGGATGTCCATGCCCCGCTTGCCGATACCTCCAGAACACGATTTCCGCCCCAATCGGCTACAAAGAGATCGCCCGCGCCGTCCACTGTTACGTCCGCGGGCCAATTCAGACCGTTGCCAACGACCGTGGTCTGGGTGTGGGTTCCCGCAGCCAGCTCAAGCACGGCTCCATTACCCTCGCTGACGGCGCCGCGTGTATTGGCGATGAAGATATTGCCCGCGCCGTCCACCGCCACTCCTTGCGGGTAAACCAGCCCGGCCACGTTGAGCGCTACGGCCGAACCGCCCCCGCAGGGCAATTCCAGAATCCGGTTGTTCCCGGAATCGGCAATATAGAGATTGCCTGCCCCGTCCAGCGCAAGACCAAAAGGCGAACTCAACGTGGTTCCCAGAGGAACCGGAACAAAGTCGCCACCGAAGCTCTCGTATAAGAGACCCGAACCGGCAAGCAAAAAGATATGACCCGCGCCGTCCACCGTGACGCCGGCCACCGCTCCGAGCGCATCGAGCGTCTGCGCGGTCCCGGGTTGGAATGGCACCTGCGAATTCGCTCCGATGCCCGATATGTACGCGGTTGCAACCAGGTTATTATCGCTATCCACCAGTTTGACCGCACCTCTCCGCAAACCCGCGTATTGAGGCGTGAAGCGCACGTTGACCGTGCAACTCCCGATTACGGCTCCGGTGCAAGTGGTTCCCCCGGAGACAAGGGTGAAATCGGGGTTCGGCAGCGTATCGCTCGGAACGCCTTCGGTAAATACTACAGGCGTTCCGAGGGTGACGGCGCTGGAAAGGGTAAAAGTCGCGGTGAGCGTCTGCCCCGCGCCGAGCACGGTGAAGCTCTGCGCAACGACGGGAGCAGGCAGGTACGCGGCGCCACCGGCTTGAGAGGCGAGAATCGTGCAAGTGCCGGACGCAAGTAATGTAACCGTGCTGCCCGAGACTGTGCAGACGGCGGGCGTTTGCGAAGCAAAAGATACCGGCAGGCCGGAACTCGCCGTCGCGCTGAGGGCGGGCGAGGAGCCCAGTTCCTGCGGGGTTATCGGCCCGAAGGAGATCGTTTGCGCGGCATCCGCCTGATGAACCTGAATCACATTTCCCGATAAACTGCCCTGGCCGGTATTTGCGACGAACACGTTTCCATATCCATCGAGAGCCACGCCATTCGGCATAAGCAGCCCGCTGACAAGCGTGGTTTGGGCGCCGGTACCCGGTCCGGCGGAGCCGCCGGCCAGTTCGACCAGTCTCCCGTTACCCTGGTCCGCGATAAAAACGTCGCCCGCTCCGTCGACGGCCACGGCGGTGGCGAAAGAGAGACCGCTTCCGATGGCGAAGGGAGCGCCGCTCACGGGCACCTCGATTACCTGATTTCCGCCGACGAATAGATCGCCCGCGGCATCCACCGCCAATCCCCCCAGCACGCCCCCGAGGCCAGCGATGGCGCTTTGCGTGCCCGACGCTGCGAGGACTTCAATCACCCCGGACGGCTCATTGGGGAACTCCCCCGCATTGTTCGCGATGAACAGATTACCCTGGCCGTCTATCGCGAGCCCTTGCGGTTTGAAGAGACCGGTGACGTTCAGCGCGGACGCAGTGCTGGTTCCGTATGGCAGTTTCAGGACGCGGCCATTGCCCGCGTCGGCGATATACAAATTACCGGCGGCGTCGAGAGCCAGACCGAGGGGCAAATTCAAGCTTGTCCCGATCGGAACGGGCGTTACGGCTCCGCCGGCGGATATCTTCAGAAGCTGGTTGTTCCAGGCGTCTGTTACGAACGCGTTCCCCGCGCCGTCGACCACGACTCCAAGCGGGTAACCCGTACCGGGACTATAGATCGAGGTCGCGGCCGGTGCGCCCGCTCCGGCGAAGGCAGGGGCCGGGCTTGATCCGATTCCTGAGAAAAAGTACGTCGCAAGAACGTTATTGGCGGCATCGACGATGTCGAACGCGCCGCGGCGCAAACCGGCGAAACGGGGTGTGAATTCGATGTCAACAATACAGGTTCCCGTTGCCCCGGCCGCGCATGTGGTTCCGTCCGAAACGAGGCTGAAATCGGGATTGGGCAGCGAATCGCTGGGGACACCCTCGGTGAAAACGACAGGGGTTCCGATCGTCGCTCCGGTCGGAACCGGGACCGTAAACTTGTTAGGCCCGATGGCGGTCGTTGTGGGATTCGCCGGCGCCTCCGAGGGTATGCCCAACGTTGTAAAGAAGCTTGCGCTGCTCGGAATAAAAAAGATGTCGGTGGCGCCGTCGCCGTTCAAGTCTGCCAGACCCATCATATTCGGGCTGGCGGTAGTCGTATAATTCACAGCGGCCCCGAGCGTTCCATCTCCCTGCCCGAGCCGCACGCTAAGACTCCCACTAGACGACATCGACAAGGGGAAGGTTTCTCCTCCGACAATCACGTCAGGGTCGCCGTCCGCGTTGAAGTCTCCAACCGCAACGTTGCCATATCCAGACGCACCGATTGACAGGGTGGACGCCACCGTATATGGCGGACCCTGGTTGAAAGTGCCGTCCCCGTTGCCCGAGAGGATCCAGACTGTGGGGTAAAAGTTAAAGTCCGCAGAGAAGACGGCGATATCCGGTTTACCGTCCTTGTTGAAGTCGGCCACCGCCATCGAAGGAGTGAAATTCTGGCTTGTGGTGAATGCCGAACGAAACGTTCCATCGCCATTGCCAAGGAAGACCTGTAGTGCGCCGTAGTAGGTAAACGATGCGAAGTCGGCATTCCCGTCCAGGTTGAAGTCGGCGATTGCGATCCCATAACCCGGTCCCTCAACGAAGGAGGTGGTGGTTGGCGCGAAAGTTCCATCGCCGTTTCCGAAGTAGATCACAACCTCGCCCGAGTCCGCGATGGCAATGTCAAGTTTGCCGTCGTTGTTGAAGTCTGCCACGCCGCATAAACCGCCTTCCGCGTTATAGCCGGTCGTCACCTCCGTGAATGTTCCATCGCCGTTCCCGAGAAGCGCGACCAAACCGCCGCCAGATCCTCCCCCGACGACGGCCAGCAAATCGGTCTTGCCGTCGCCATTAAAATCGCCGGTTTTGACGTCCGTAACATGCCCATTGCTGATATCGATACTGTAAAGAGACGGGGAGGCGAACGTTCCATCGCCCTTGCCCAGGAGGATGTCCACGGTCGGGCCGGATCTCGGGCCGGGGTTCGGGAATGGAGTAGCGCCCAAAGCAACGTCCGGTATACCGTCGCCATTGAAATCACCGATAGCGAGCTCCGTGGGATTTTGAGCGTCCAGGTCCGATTCGACCGGCGCATTAAAGCCAATTACTGGCACGACGTTCACCGTCTGGTTAACTGGCGCGGCCCTGCTGGACGCGTAGGTAGCATCTCCGCTATAAAACGCCGTTAACGAATTTGCGTCTGACGGGAGAAAAATGGTGGTTGTGGACGCTTTGCCGCCAGAGATCGTACCGACACCCAAAACGGTCCCGCCATCGTAGAAAATGATATTGCCTGTAGCCGCCGGGGGCGCGACCGTGGCCCTCAGAGTTACGGTCCTTCCATAAACAGACGGACTTCCCGAGGTTTGAAGAGTCACGCTGCTCGGCGTCGATCCTGCCAGCGCGGCTGTGGCGCCAAGCGAAAGCACCATGGCGATTCGCCAAGGCATAGGCCTAGGCCTGCCGTGGCGCAAGTTACCGAATGAGAACGCACACAAAGATGTGGATGAAGCCGGGATCATGCTCGTCAGACTCCCTGGTAGTACGAGTTTATGTTTCAGGGACGTCAAAACGCAGCTAATGCCCGACTTCCGTCGTTCGTTTGAACACCCTGCTGCAATGGACAGGTGCAAAGTCCGTGTTCTTCTTCACGGCAGCGGCGGATATCGGGTAAATCCCGATAAATCAATGAACCACGCTACATTGGTTAGGTGTCACTCGACGCCGCACTCCGTTACGCCGCCGAGCGGAATGGGATACAACAGGACTTCTGGGACGTCTTCGGGCACCGTCATTTTACGGAGCCGGACACAAATCGCGCGATTCTGACGGCGCTTGGCTTCGATTGTTCGTCGGAAAACGCGCTGCGCGCTTCGCTCGCACAGCGCGAACAGACTGAGAGCTCGCGGCCGCTTCCGGCAGTTCTGGTGATCGGCGAAAACGACCCCCTGCGTATTCCTGGCAATTTCGAGATGGAGATTGTCACGGAAAAAGGTGAGAGGCATCAGGTCCGCATAAAGAACGGCATTGCCGACCCCGCCGTGAAATTGCCGCTCGGATATCACGAGGCGCGCGCCGGCAATTGCGCCATGCGGCTCATCGTTACCCCGGACTGCGCTCATCTTCCGGAGCCGGGGAAGCACGCAGGCTTGGGCATCACCCTCTATGGGTTGCGATCGCGGCGAAACTGGGGCTGCGGCGATTTTCGCGATCTCGCCGATCTCATCGACTGGGCGGTGATCACCCTTCACATGGATTTCATCGCGCTGAATCCGCTGCACGCGATACACAACCGGCGCCCTTACAACATCAGCCCTTACCTGCCTAACAGCATCTTTTATCGCAACTTTCTGTATCTGGATGTGGAGGGGGTTCGGGGCTTCGAACGAATTCGCCAGAAGTTCGAAACTCCCGAAACACTTGCGGAGATGGCCGCCCTGCGAGATGCGCCGACCGTCGATTACGAACGGGTTGCCGCGCTCAAACGCCGGGCGCTGGACCTGGTTTTCGAGGCCAACCCGCCCGAAGTGGATTGCGGCGCCTGGATCGCGGGCGAGGGCGATTTGCTGCGCCTGTATGCAACATATTGCGCGCTCGATGAGTATCTCCACGCGGAGGATCCGGACCTTTGGGTATGGCCCGACTGGCCCGAAGAATACCGCGATCCGGGGAGCGAAGCCGTCAGAAAGTTCGCGGCCACCCATGAGCGGGAGATCCTCTTTCACGGCTGGCTGCAATGGAACGTGGACATCCAGCTGGCGCGGGTCCAGCAGCGCGCTCTTGCGGCAGGCATGAGTATCGGCCTCTATCACGATATGGCGCTGGCCACCGACCGTTTCGGATCCGACCTCTGGGCTCATCGCAGGTTTTACGTGCCGGGATGCGGAGTGGGCTCGCCGCCCGATGCGTTTTCGCCGACCGGGCAGGACTGGTCTTTCCCGCCCCCGGACTCGAGGCAACATGTGGCGGACGGGTACCGGCTGTATGCCGAATCGATTCGCAAGTCGCTGCGGCACGGCGGGGCGCTGCGCATCGACCACGTGATGCGGCTGTTTCGTCTCTACTGGATTCCCGCCGGAAGCGACGCCGCGCACGGCGCCTATGTGCGCGATCGCCCGGAGGACCTGATCCGGATTCTGGCGCTCGAGAGCGTTCGGGGTAACGCCGTCATCGTGGGCGAAGATTTGGGGACGGTCGAGCCTGAGGTCCGGAAAACGCTGGCGCGCTTCGGCATCCTGAGCTATCGCGTCCTCTATTTCGAACGTATCTACTCTGGAGAGAACGACGGAGCGTTCAGACCGCCCGACCAGTATCCGGCGCAGGCTCTGGCCGCTTCGACGACGCATGATCTGGCCACGATCGCCGGATTCTGGACCGGCGAAGACATCAAGGCGCGCTTCGCCGCCGGAACGATCGATCGCAATGCCTCCGATGCCCAGCAGGCCGACCGGGTTCGCGACAAGCAGCGTCTTCTCGATGCTCTTTTTGAGGCTGGCCTGATGCCCGCCGGCTATCAGCGGCAGGCTGATCTGATTCCCGAATTGACGGGAGAACTGCACTATGCGGTTGTCGGGTTTCTGGCCAGAACGCCTTCGGTGCTCCTGCTGGTCAATCAGGAAGACCTGACCATGGAGAAGAATCAGCAGAATCTTCCCGGCACGACGAATCAATATCCGAACTGGAGCCGCAAAATGCGGTGGTCGATTGAGGACCTCAGAGGGCTGAAAGAAGCGCGGGATTGCGCGGCCATGGTCGCCTGGTGGATTGGAAATACCGGCCGCGCGATGCGCCGGGCATAGCTCACTGAAACCCGCCTGAAGAGCCGGACCGGGAGGCAGGCGCGGATCAGGGGATCCGCCCCACCCCGCCTCAGAACTCTCGTATTGATTTCGAAGAAGTTACCGAGGTCCAAACCCCCTTCTTTACACTTATTCACGATCTACAGATGTAATAAAAGGTAACAATCAAAGTTACCCCCCGTCTCAACGAAAGCGGGTCAGACGAGATTATGCGAATACAGGTGTGGATGAAGTCGAGGACGATGGCCGTCCTGTTATCAGTCATGGCGCTGACAGGCGTGGCGCAGCGCGAAGCGAGCGCTCAGAATGTGGGGTCGATCCGGGGTACTGTCACAGATCCCTCGGCAGCAGTCATACCCGGGGCCACCGTGGTGGCGACGGGGAATGGCGTGGCGCGCTCGGCAAAAACCGATGGCCAGGGACATTACACGCTTCCGAATATGCCGCCCGGAACGTATTCGGTGAGCGCGAGCGCCAGCGGGTTCGTCGCCTTCTCGAAACCGGATGTCAGCGTACCCGCGGGAACTGCAAGCCCACTCGATATCGCGCTGCAGATTGCGACGGAAACGCAGCAGGTTCAGGTTAACGAGTCGGCCACGGCCGCGCTTTCTACCGACGCATCGAGCAATGCAAGCGCGCTGGTTTTGAAAGAAGCCGACCTGGATGAACTGCCCGACGATCCCGACGATCTGCAGTCGGATCTGGAAGCGCTCGCCGGCCCCTCCGCCGGTCCGAATGGAGCGCAGTTTTTCATCGATGGTTTCAGCGGCGGCCAGTTGCCGCCCAAGAGTTCGATCCGCGAGATCCGCATCAATTCCAATCCGTTCTCATCGGAATTCGACGCGCCGGGCTTCGGGCGCATTGAGATCCTGACCAAGCCGGGAACCGATAACATCCACGGTCAGGCGTATTTTAACTATGGCAATAAGGTCTTCGACAGCCGCAATCCGCTGCTGACCGGGCCGTGGCCCGGTTACGATTTGAATCAGATCAACGCGAACATCGGCGGTCCGCTGGGCAAGAAAGCGTCTTACTTCTTCGATTACAGCAGGCGCCAGATCGACGAGAACGCGCTGGTGAACGCGCAGGTTGTGGGTGGCCCGCCGACGTATACAATCATGCCTTTCAACCAGGCGGTACTTACTCCGAATTATCGCTGGGAGATCAATCCTCGTCTCGACTATCAGCTGAACTCATCGAACACCCTCGTCATTCGATACAACCACATTCAGACGTCGGCGGTAGGTGGCGTTGGAAATTTTGCTCTTCCAAGCCAGGAGACGCTGAGCGCGGGCAGGAACAATCAGGTTCAGATCACTGAAACCGCGGTGCTCGGCACCGTCGCGGTGGACGAGACCCGGTTTCAGTTCCGCGATAACCACGCGAATCTCAGCGCGACCGGAGATACAACGATCCCGGGCATAGATGTAAGCAGCGCCTTTAACTCGGGCGGCGCGCCTTTCACGTCCCCGAACTATACCGATACCAAGGGCTACGAGTTGACCAACGTGGTTACGCTCTCGAAGGGGAGCCACGCAATCAAAGTGGGCGCTCGTGTGCGCAAATCGGATGAGGGCAGCGGCTCATACTCAAACTTCAACGGGTCCTGGACCTTTCAAACGCCAAGCGCCATCGCGACCGGCGCCGGCGGGTGCCTCGCCGCTTATGGAGCCGATGCCACCTCTCTGGAGCTTTATCAGCAGACCGAGATATTACTCAACCAAGGTATGCCAATGGCATCCATCATCGCGCAAGGTTGCGGCCCGAGCCAGTTCAAGCTTAATGGGGGCCAGGCCGTTCAGAACGTAGACCAGTGGGACCTGGGCGCCTATGTTCAGGATGACTGGCGTCTACGTCCCAATCTCACCGTCAATCTGGGCGTCCGGTACGAAACTCAAACCAATATCAACGACCATAACGACTGGGCTCCTCGTATCGGCATTGCGTGGGCTCCGGGGGCGAAGGGAAAGACAACCTCGAAGACTGTGATTCGCGCTGGTTACGGCATCTTCTATAGCCGGTTCAGCCTGGCGAATACTCTGCAGACGGAGCGATTCAACGGCGTGGCGCAGACCAACTATTCGACCACCAATCCCCTCGCGATGGCGGCTTACCCCTTTCTTCCGGCTACAGGGCTGCTGACGGCGCTGAATCAGGCGATTTATACGGTCGACTCGAACATGAAATCCCCTTATCAGAGCCAGTTGGCTGTCTCAGTCGACCGGCAATTGCCCGGCCGTACTCAGTTGTCCGTGAATTACGTCAACACCCGCGGTGTCCATATTCTCCGCCAGCGCGATATCAACGCGACCGATCCCAGTTTAGGGGGGCTGCGGCCCTTTGCGGGAACCGATGTCCCGAACGCGGATGGCGATATCTATCAATATGAGGACACCGGAATCTTCAAACAAACTCAGTTGACGGTGAACGCGAATTCACGCGTAAACTCTCACCTGCAGTTACAGGGATATTATTCGTTCAGCGAGGCTCATACGAACGTCAGCTCCACTGGCGGATTCCCGATGGATCAGTACAACACCAGCCTCGATTGGGGCCGGGCGCCCTACGACATCCGAAACCGCGCATTCGTCGGAGGCACGCTTGGGCTTCCTCTGCGGCTGCAATTGAACCCTTTTGTCACAATGCAGTCGGGGGCGCCTTTTAACATCACGACCGGCTACCAGTACGACGGACAAAATACCCAGCTCTTGAACGGGCGTCCCGCCTTTGCGCCGTGCGCCACTGCCACGAACGTAACTAAGTTCGGATGCTTCAACAATAATCCTGCAGCCGGCGCGGCTTTAATCCCAGTTAACTACGGCGATGGGCCCGCACAATTCAGCGTTAACCTGCGCCTCAGCCGAACCTGGGGTTGGGGAGAGCGAAAAGGCGCGGCTCCGAATCCCGGTGGCGGCGGCCGTGGGGGCGGCGGATTTCCCGGCGGCGGCGGTGGTCCTCGCGGTGGATTTGGCGGGGGCGGCGGCCGTGGCGGGGGCGGCGGTGGATTTGGCGGATTCGGTGGAGGCAATACGGGCAAACGCTACAACCTGACAGCGACGGTATCCGCCCGGAATGCCTTCAACCATGTCAATCTGGCTCAGCCGGTCGGTACTTTGTCATCGTCGTTCTTTGGCGAGTCCACGGCGATCAACAACGGCAACAGCGCCGCCGGCAACCGAAAAATCGAATTCCAGTTGCGCTTCCAGTTCTGACACGTGGGCCTTTACTGGCCGCATGTCAGACTGATGGCATGCAATCGGATATCGGATCGGTCTGCATTACCCATCTGGAGTTCATGAAATGGGCGGACGAGAGCGTTCTCGCCGCCCTTTTTCCGTTGTCGCCCTCCCAATACAATCATGATGCGGGAGCCTCGTTCCAGAGCATGTTCGGCACGCTCAACCATGTCTATCTCGCCGAACGCGTGTGGCTGAAACGGTTGCATGGGTCGACCAATGCCCGGATCGCCGATCTGCCGGTTCCCGAAGACATGGCCGCCCTCAACACCGAATGGCTGGAGTTGCATCGCATGTGGCTTGACTGGGCGGGTTCTCTCGCCACCGAAGAGTGGTCCGAGCCGCTCACGTTTCTGAACAGCAGAGGCGCCGAATCCACAATGCCGGTCTGGCAGATTGTTCTGCACGTAGTCAATCACGGCAGCTACCATCGCGGCCAGGTCGCGACGCTGCTGCGGCAATCCGGTTTCACTCCGCCCGGGACAGACCTCATCATGTTCTACAGATCGAAGTTCAACAGATCGGCGTAGATGCCGGTTGCGATCGAAGTCGCGGCCGTTCTGTTTCTCGCTACGATCATCCGCTCGGCATTTGGATTCGGCGAAGCTCTGGTTGCGGTGCCGCTGCTCGCGCTTGCCCTGCCGGTTGAAGTCGCGGCGCCGGTCGCGGTTCTTGCCTCGATTACGGTCGCGCTGATCGTTGTGGTCCAGGATTGGCGGTCCATTCATGCGCGCAGCGCGGGATGGCTGGTTCTCTCGACCTTCGCCGGCATCCCGCTGGGGTTGTGGCTCCTGAAAACGGTGCCGGAGGTTGCCGCGAAAGCGGTGCTGGCATTGGTCATCGCCAGCTTTTCCACATACTCATTGCTGCGCCCGGGCCGCTACGAATTGAAGAACGACCGTCTGGCATGGTTCTTCGGTTTCTGGGCCGGCGTTCTGGGCGGGGCGTACGGCATGAACGGGCCGCCGCTCGCGATTTACGGTTCGCTTCGCAAATGGACGCCGGGGAATTTTCGGGCCACACTGCAGGGATATTTTTTGCCGGCGAGTATCGCGGGTATGGCGGGTTATTTTGTCGCGGGCTTGTGGACACCCGCGGTCAACCGGTTCTATCTGCTTTCATTGCCGGGGGTCGTGATCGGAATTTTCCTGGGCCGGGCGATCAACAAGCGTTTGAATGCGCGCCAGTTCGTTCTTTATTTACATGCGGGGCTGCTTGGGATTGCGGCGATCCTGCTGGTACAGGCTTTGCGGGGGTAGCACGGGCTATTAAACCTAAAAACGGCAGTTGACTTTCGCGATAGCCGACAAAGCACCGGAGGCGATTGCGGTTACAACTGATCCGCACTTCACCAGTTTGGTGGCAATTGCTTTCTGTGCAATAGCTTGAAGCGGAAGACGTTGCCGTCTTTGCGGCTCGTCAACTGCCGTTTTTAGGTTAAAAAACACCTCTGGCGGACGGACACCGGCGACAAGGATCGCCCGGCGCTACCAGCTGACGTAAAGCTCAGCGCCGAGCGGAAGCTCGGCGGCAGCGCTGAAGCGCTGGCCCCACACTGCTGGGGCTACTGGTTTCGTTTGTCGTATTTTGCCTGGTAGAAATCGACCCTTGCCTTATCGAGTCCGGGCCCTGGTTCCGCTTTGTCTCCGAGAACCATCCTGCGGTCGGCTGTTTTCGCGGTGTAAGCGGGCCAGTTGGTCAGGCCTTTGCCGTTGGGGTTTCCGGTTGTCGCGAAGTTTACCCAATAAGACGAGATGGTGTCGGAAACCTGGCGGTCGAGATCCGTCCACTGGCGGCCGGGCAGCAGGTTGCGGAACACATAGGCGGCTTCCGAGCCGTGCGTCGCGCCGGACGCGAATCCTCCACGCGGCGAAGCCGATTGAGCGGCAGGCGGTTCGTGCGTGAAGTAATAAAGATACGCCTTCGACTTTCCGGTTTTCGACTGCAGGCTCGCCCAATTGCGCATTACCCAGCCGAGTTCGTCGCGGAAAGCAGCCAGTTGCGAAGCGCTGGCTTCCTCATCGGTTTTGCCGGGGTACAGATTCAGGTATTCATCGGCGCGGTCGCCGTAACGGCGACGCGCCTGTTCGACGTACTTTTCCGCCGTTGTCGGCTGGAGGAAGAACGTGCCTTCGTCCTTGTTCGAGCCGAGAAGAACCGGGATGTCGTTTTGCTTTCCCTCGGCGAAGACCTTCCCGACGTCTTCGGGGAGAAACCAGCCGTCGACGATGGGACCGCCGCCGCGGATTTTCAGGACGTCGGCTGCCGACAGGGCGCGAAGGTCGGCCAGAGAGTGCGCTCCGACGGTCTCGGCGCTTTTCATTCCTGCCTGTTCGGCTTCGGCGAGAGTGTTCGTGTGGGCTACGGATAATCCGAGCCATGCGCCGCTTTCCGCAATCGCGCGTTGGAACAAGCCTTTTGTCCGGGGAGAACCGACCAGGTTGCCGATGCTCGCAGCCCCCGCGGAATCGCCGTCGACGGTTACTCTTTGAGGATCGCCGCCGAATCCGGCGATATTCTTCTGAACCCATTCAAGAGCCGCGGTCTGATCCATCAGGGCGTAGTTGCCGGAGGCGTTCCGGTCGGATTCTTTGGTCAATTCGGGGTAGGCGAAGAAGCCCAGCGCGCCGAGACGGTAATTGATGGTCACGACTACGACGCCTTTTTTGGCGAGCGCCTCGCCGTTCGTGCCCGGCGCTGAACCCGAGCCGCTGGTGTAACCGCCGGGGTGTATCCAGAGCAGCACCGGGCGGCGCTCGGAAGCGGTTTTCGCGGCGGTCCAGACGTTGAGATAGAGGCAGTCTTCGCTCATTTTTGTTTGAGCGCCGCCGCGGCCTGCGGCCTGCATACAGATCGGACCGAACTCGTCGGCTTTGCGCACGCCGTCCCAATGCGCGACGGGGCGGGGCGCGCGCCAGCGCAGATTTCCGACAGGAGGTTCGGCGAACGGGAGGCCTTTGAAGACCCGGACGCCGGGGTCGGTACCCGTAACGCCGGAGACCATTCCGCTATCGAGCTTCACGGGGTTATCGATCACCGCGGAGAGCGGGATGGCGCCCGCAAAAACGATGAGAAGTGCCGTCAGAGATCGTGGCGTCGGTTTTGGCATAGGGCGGTGCTCCCGGTGCACCATCATATCGGATCGCGGACGCGGCCTGGCTGTAAGTTGGTCAAGCTGCAGGCGAGAGGACGGCCGGGGCGTTTGTGCCGCAACAACGCTTGTATTTGGCTCCGGAACCGCGGGGGCAGGGGGCTCCCCGCGGGATCGACAGCGTTTGGGGCGGTTCGGATTGGGTTTGTTTTGTCGCCACGGTTTTTAGCATTCGAGGGGGTTGTTGTTCGGATGGAGCTTCGGTCCGGATCTGACGCTCTTTCTGCAGACGGCGCAGCTCGGCGGTGGCGCAGTGGAAGTGCCGCGAGACTTGAGCGCGGGCGCGATGTTGCGAGACTGGATTCCGCTTCCGCGCAACGGCGAAGACGCCAGGCGGCGTGGACGATTTCCGCGGCGAGAGTGGTTTCCATTGCGCCTCTCGGGGCGAGTTCGTTCTGGAAATCCTCGCAGAACGCCTGGTACAGGGATTCTTCCCCGGGGGCGAACGACGTCGCCGGCGGAATAGAGGCCGAATGTGGTCGCGTTGCGAGAGACGCGCGCTTTGCCTTCGACGGTGCGCGGTCCGGTGGAGGGTCCGCGTTGCGGCGGTTGGCTGCGATTTGAGCTTCTGTCGACATAGATATCCTTTTGCTGGGACAAGAGTAGCTGGCGAAAACAGGGATGCGGCACGGCAGTCGCTGCAATATCCTGAAAGCACACGGTAAAAGTTCTTCGGTGGATGCTGTGACGGCCCTGGCCGATCCATGATTCAGGCTGGAATCGGAGCTCGCTGGCGCCACCGGCGCTGACGTAAAGCTCCGCGCCGGGCGGAAGCCCGGCGGCAGAGCGGAAGCTCTGCCCCACAACGAGGTTGCGGGTGGATCGAGGGGTTTTTCGTAGTTTCTCGTATGCCGCAGGCCCATCCAGACAGGGCCGAAGCGCCGCCCACAAAGGTATTGCGGCGTTACTGGAATGGGACGACGTACGTGCGCGGCAGTATCCGCCACGACGAGAAGTCGCGCAGCCTGACGCCGGTGAGCGAGAAGTCGCGGCGGAAGTGAACCAGCGGCTTGCGGGTGACTATGGTCACGTCTTCCGATTCGAGTGAGTCGCTGCGGCGCACTTCCAGCGGGGCCAGGGAAAGGTGCGCCGGCAGCGGCGAGTAGGTAATCAGGGTGTTGCTGAATTCCGACGGGACCTCGCGCGACAGACCCTCGTCGGCCTGGGCGTATACCAGTCGTGAGGGCCAGCGGAACAGCGCGGCGCAGATCAGCGAACCAGCGGGATGCCATTCGGTGACTTCGGCGCCTGGCGCGGGGATGACCGGCCGGCCTCGGTCCGTGAATTTGAAGACCTCGCACCGCAGGCCGTCCGGCGCGGCCGTGCGCCCGTTTCGCAGTGAAAACCGGCTTCTTTCCTCTTCTCCGAATATCGTGAGGTAAAGCGAACCTGTGATTGTCAGCGGCTCGTCGAATCGCGCCTGGTACAGCGCGGGATCCATTGGCAGCCCGACATCAAAAAGAGCTTGCTTCTCGTCCTCTGAGCGGCGGTTCGCGCCGGGCGGATGGGCGAAACGCAGCGGCCGGCCTGGCCACGATACGGAGATATCGAGAGCGTCGGCTCGAATCTCGACGCCAGGGGGAAGGTTTCCGGCGATCAGCGTGAGAGGCACCTCCATCGTCGGACCCGCGAACTGCGCCGAAACGTTGTCGGGCGGCTTCGCCGAAACAGTCACGCCGGCAGACAAGGCTGGGTTTGCCGAGAGCCATGATTGTGCCCGAAGCTCAAAGGCGGCGGGGATCAGCAGATATCCCGCTGCTGCGATGTTCAATCCGGCGACAGCTATGACCATGCCGGATCGAGTGGCGCGATAGCGATACTGCCGGAAGATCACGATGCCTGCCACCGCCAGGAGCCATATCTCAACCAATGCGTTGCGAATCCAGCCGACCGAGTCCGGACCGAAACGCAAACTGTCCGGAAGCCAGTAAATTAGGGTAGACGATCCGCCGAGGCTGGCGAGCGCGATTGCCAGCGCGATCAGGATGAGAATAACGATTCCCGTGGTCAGCGACGACAGCGTCAGCACTGGCAGTGCGCAGACACCAAGCAGTGCGAGCTGATTGAACAGGACAGCAGGTATTACCTGCAGGATCGGATAGCCAAAGCTCGCCGCGACGGCAAATTGCGCGCACGCGACCGGCAGCGATACGCAAACGACGACGAACAGCAGTTTGGCGGAGAGCAGACTCATGCGGTTGTAAGGCCGGGTGATCCAGAATTGGCGGTCGCCAGGAAGGGCGTCGGCGTGGACCACGCGGGCGATCAGGAAAGAAGCCGCGAGCACGATCAGCGGGTCGGTCCAGTCGTCATTCAATACATGAAGTTTCGTCCAGCCGAAGGCTAAGGCGAGCAAAACGAAAACGCCGCTCTCAATGCGCAGCGCATCCACGTCTTTCCGGAAGATATGCAGGGCCTGTTTCATAACGCCGTGCTTCATAATGCCGCTCCCGTGATTTCACGCGAACGGCGCGCCATGGTCAGGAAAATCGTGCGCAGCGGCAGCGGCCGGGCCGAGATGTCGCGCACTCCGGAGAAGAGATCGCGCACTTCGGCGGAGGTGCGTTCGAGATCAAAGCCGGTATCGATAAACCGCACGAGGGAGGGCGAGACTTCGGGACGCAGCCATCGGGCGGGCCAGCGGGAACGATGAGGCACGTCGGAGGGTTGCCCAACGATCACTTCCACTTCACGGAAACGTTCGGTGAGGGAGCTCATTTCTTCCGAGAAGATGAGCCGCCCCTGCTCCATGTACCCGATGTGGCTCGCGAACGTTTCGATTTCGCCGAGATCGTGCGAGGAGACCAGGATGGCGCACTCTTCGGCGCTTTCGAGAATCCCCTGAATGAGCTCTTCCCTCACGAGGGGATCCAGTCCGCTGAACGGTTCGTCAAGCACCAGAAGCTTCGGGTGGTAGGCCAGCGACGACGCGAGAGCGGCCTTCATCCACATCCCGCGAGAGAAATGGCTTAGTTTGCGGTGCAGCGGGAGATCGAAGGCGCGCAGGAGGTCCGCGGCGCGTTTCGCGTCCCAGTCGGGGTAGAAGGGTTCGAGATACTTCATGAGGTAACTGACCGTCATCCAGCCCGGCAGTTCCTGGTTTTCCGACACGTACCCGATGCGCTCGAAGTCTTGCGCGCACAACAGCCGCGAATCGCGTCCGAAGACCGTGGTGTGTCCGCCGGTGGGCCGGATGATGTTCATGATTGCTTTAATCGCAGTCGTCTTGCCCGCGCCATTCGGACCCAGGAGCCCGTAGATCGCGGCCGGTTCGACTTCGAGATCCAGACCGTTGACGGCCCGGACTTTGGAGAACGCCACCGTGAGATTCCGGCAGCTTATCGGCATCTTCATCGTTTGCCGGCTCCCTGCCCGGCCAGCGCATTCGATCCCTCGGGATCGAAACGCTCCCAATGCGAGGAAACGGCTTCGAGAACCTCATCGCGATCGAGGCCCAGCCGTTTCGCTTCCACTACTACCTGTTCGATTTCGCGTTGCAGCAGGCGCGCGCGCTCGGCCGCCGTGGAACGAGGGCGCTTCGCAACAACGGTTCCTATGCCAACGCGGACCTCTATCATTCCGTCGTCCAGAAGCTGCAGGACGACTTTATGCGCTGTGTTGGGGTTGATCTTGAGTTCTTTGCTGAGCTGCCTTACGGAAGGAAAGGGATCACCCGGTCTCATCTGCCCCGAAAGCATCGCTTTTCGCGCGGCGTAGACCACCTGCTCGTGCAGGGAAATGCCGGGTTCGAAAGAGACTCGGAACGGAACCATGAGGTGTACTATATCGAGTAGGACACCGGCGCGCAAGGTTTGGTTCCCTGAGACAAGAATTCGCCTGCGCGACTTTCCGATGCGACATCCCAACAAGATCCTCGTTGTTGATCGGTTTGCTCCCTTGCGGGCCCATTTGCTCACGCTCCTGGCCGAACTCGGGCACGCCCTGCCTCCGCGGCGCGCTGGTCCGTAAAGGACGTAGCAGCGCATCTGCTGGGTGGCGACTTTGGATCCTTCCCAGGAAGCGGGACGGTTTTCGTTCGGGCGCGAACATCAAAGACTACGATCAACTTGTTCAGATGGTGGACCGGTTGAACGACGAATGGGTTCTCGCGGCGCGCCGAATGAGCCCGCGATTACTCCGCGAATTCCTCGCCTTTACGGGCCCGGGAGTGGACGCGTGCTTCGCTTCGCTCGACGCGACGGCGATGGGTGATCCGGTAAGTTGGTCGGGACCCGAACCCACTCCGGTTCGATCTGGCGCGTGAATTTACGGAGCGGTGGCACCATCAGCAACAGATTCGAGATGCCACGCATTCCGCAATATTGCGGCTGCGGCGGATACATGCCTGAGACTCGAGATTTCGGGAGAGGCGGGCGGCGTGTGGTTCCTTTACAGGACTTAGCAAGGATGGAATCTGCTTCTCGATTCGCGCGCTGAGCCGGTGACAAACGTGGCGCTCCCCGAGGACACGGCCTGGCGGCTCTTTACGAAGGGTATTGATCGCGAAAAAGGCCCGCTCACTGGCCATGATCGGTGGAAAGGCCGAGCTTGCCGCAATTTTTGCGGCGACTGCGATAATTGGGTGACTTATCTCTTTCAAGTGGCTGACCACGCGCGCGGAAACACTACGATAAGAGCTCCGTGGGGTCTTCTTTTCCATGGGCAGACGAGGGCCCGTAACGGCTGGCAAGACCGCGACTAGCTGGCTCCGATCCTATTGATCTCTTAGCAGTGAATCAAGAGCGTTGGCGTCGCCCTGCTCCAGCGCAGCCTCAACGCGCAGACTTAAAAGATCTCGTCCTATCGTCACGACGGCGATCGTTTTCCCCTTCCGCCGATATATGGCGCAGGCATCGTACTTCTCTGGCTCACCTTTGATCTCGCAGCTGTCCCATGATGCCGCGTGGCCGACATACCAGATGGTGAACTCATAATGCTGACTCCAGAAAAGCGGCGGTTCCCGGTATGCGCCTCCGATACCAAGCATCGAGCGGGCAACCGCTTGTCCCTGACGCTCGGCTACCACCCAATGTTCTACGCGGGCCGGATCGCCTGAAACCGGCTCCGGATACCTCGCGATGTCGCCTGCCGCAAAAACGTCGGCAGCGCTTGTGCGGAGAGTCTCGTCGACCACAACCCCGTCTTCCACAGCCAGGCCGGTCGCTTCGGCCAAAGCAGTTCGCGGAGAGACGCCTACGCCCATCACTACCAGATCGGCTTCGACGAACCGGCCATCAACAAGGTCTACCCGACCCGAATGAATCGCACGCGGTTTCGCCTCCATGAAGAAGCGGACGCCGTTCTGTTCGTGCAGCTTTCGAACGAATCCGCCCAACTCGGGACCCAGAATCTTACTCAGCGGAATTGAGTCGGATCCTATGACCGAGACTGCAAGCCCGCGCTTCCGGAGTGACGCTGCTACTTCCAGTCCAATGAAGCTGGAACCGATCACGACACAGGTTTTTGCATTCTCTGCTTTCGCGATGATCGCTTTGCTGTCGGCGAGAGTTCTGAGCCGGTAAACATGCGGCAGGTCCCTGCCTTCGATGGGAAGCGAGCGAGGCTCTGCTCCGGTGGCCAGCAATAAGGCGCCGTACTTGAGTATCCGGCCGCTGCGCAGGGAGACCTCTTTCGCGGCTGGATCGATGCGTACTGCGGGATCGTCAGTGAGCAGCTCCACTTTGATCGAGTCGTAGTATTCGCGAGTGCGGAGCGACGTCCAGGCTTCCTCGGCCGTACCCGCCAGAAAATCCTTTGACAAATTCGGCCGATCCACCGGACCGGGGGGTTCGTTGCCTGCCAGCGTGATGGGTCCTGCATATCCTTTTACACGCAGCATATCTGCGCAAGCGGCGCCCCCGGCGCCAGCCCCGACGATGACCACGGAAGCAGGATTCAAATTGCAGGCGACGCGAAAATCGACGGACTTCTTGCCGCTGATCGTGACCAGGCCCTTATGGCGATGGACATCAAAGCAGGAGACGGGGTCGAGCGCAGGGGCTCCTGTGGCTTCGCCCGTGCGCAGATCGAATCGTGCGTGGTGCCACGGACATCTGATCGTGTCACCCACCACGAGGCCTTCCGCCAGCGGTCCGCCGTAATGGGTACAGACAGCGCCGGTCGCGAAGACTTGATCACCTCGCCGGACCAGGACGACGGGTTCGCCATCGAAGTGACCCAACAACGGTTCACTCTCCGCAAGTTCGTCGAATTTCACTCCGTCGCGGAGATCCGGTCCGGATAATTTCTGTTGGTCTTCTGCCATTATCTGACTCCCTCAAGCCGACGCGTTCGGTTTAGCAAATCACAGGCCGAAGTAAGGCGCAAGCAGGCACGCTTCTTCGGGTCTCTTGAGGAAAAGCCCCTGCTACAATCGAAATGCAACTCAGTTGCCGTTATGCTGCAGACTTTCGTGATCACTTTGCGCGAGGGGGTCGAAGCCGCGCTGGTGATCGCCATCGCGGTCGCATACCTCAGAAAAACGGGCCGCCTGGACCTGATGCCGGCGGTCTATCGCGCGCTGATAAGTGCCGTGATTGCCTGCTTTATTGCGGCGTGGGGCTTTTCGAAGCTCGATTTCAGCGAAGACGCTTACGAAGGCTGGACACTCCTGGTCAGCGCAGTTTTTGTGCTTTCAGCATGGTGATCTGGATGAACCGCCACGGCGCAGTAAGCTGAAGGGCGAAATTGAAACTCGGTTGCAAAAGGATACCGGGCAAAGCGGCGGCGCCTGGGGCGTTTTTCTCTTCGTTTTTCTGATGATTTTCCGCGAGGGCGTGGAGACCGTGCTGATGCTGTGGGGCACGCTGCGCCTGGATACTTCGGGCATTCTCGAGCTGATCGGCGGGTTGCTTGGGATCGGACTCGCGGTCCTGTTCGGGGTCAGCTTCGTGCGGGGCACGATCCGGGTCAATCTGAAGCAATTCTTCCAGATCACGACGGCCATCCTGATGGTGGTTGTGGTGCAGCTTGTGGTAACGGGTCTGCACGAACTTTCCGAGAGCGAGATTCTGCCGGCGAGTCCACGCGAAATGGCGCTGATCGGACCGGTGGTGAAAAATGACGCCTTTTTCTTCGTTACGATTGTCGCGCTTGCCGCGGCCATGATGCTGCTCGAATGGCGCAAGCGGCGCGGGCCGGGGACCGAGGGTTTGCAGGGCGCGGCGTTACGGAAGGCGCAATGGTCGGCGCGGCGCGAACGCGTGTGGATGGTGCTCATCGTGCGCTGCGTCCTGCATTTTCATTATGTTCATCACGGCTGAGTTCGTTTATGCGCGGGCTTCCACTGCGTTGTCGACGGCCGAACCGGTGTCGGTGCAGGATGGGGTTGTGCGGATTCCGGTGGGGTCGGTGAGCGATGGCATCCTGCATCGTTTCCAGGTCGACGATAACGGCGTGACGGTGCGGTTCATCGTGATCGAAAAGCCGGATCACACGCTCGCGACGGCTTTCGATGCGTGCTCGATCTGCGGTTCGCAGGGGTTTTATCAGAAGGGCAACGAGCTGATTTGCAAGAATTGCGCTTCGTCGCTGGTGGCGGGGACGATCGGTACGAAGGGCGGGTGCAACCCGATTCCGCTGCAGTCGCGCGTTGAGGGCGCCACGCTGGTGATCGATGCGGCGGCGATCGAGGGCGGCGCTTCGAAATTCGCTAAGGACGCCACTTCGTGATTCTGCGGTTCGTCCAGGAATCGATCCGCCGGGCGCCGCGCAGGAAGGCGCTCATTATCGCGGCGATTGCCATGGGTTCGGCGGTGGCAACATCGATGCTCGGCGTGATGCTGGACATCGGGGATAAGATCAATCGCGAGCTGCGGCAGGTGGGCGCGAATATTGTGGTTACGTCGAAGGCGGCGGCTTTGACGGGTGGCGTCGGTTCGTTCAGCGGGCGGGCGACCGGGACGGCGAGCTACATCGCCGAGGCGGATGTACCGAACGTCAAGAAGATCTTCTGGGGGCTGAATATTCTCGGATTTTCGCCTTCGCTGAGCGCACAGGATGGCGGATTGCCGGTTGAGGGCGTCTGGTTTTCACATACGTATACAGCGCCCGACGGCTCATCGCAGGCCACCGGCATCAGGAAGGTAAATCCCGCGTGGCGTTTGAGAGCGGGCCATTGGCCGGTGGGCGCGTTGAACGAATGCGCTGTCGGCCTTGCCGCCGCTCGCCGGAATGGCTGGAAGGCGGGCAGCGAGATTACGGTGCTGGGCGCTCCGTTCACGGTGGCCGGGATTTTCGAGACCGGCGATGAGGCTGAGGACCGCGTGTTGCTTCCTCTGCAGCGCGTGCAGGAATTGACGCAGCGGCCCGGGGTGGTCGACCGCATCGATGTTGCGGCTTTGACGAAGCCCGAAGACGACTTCGCGCGCAAGGATCCGAAGACGATGACCGCGAAGGAGCGCGAGCGCTGGAGTTGCTCCAACTATGCGATTTCTCTGGCGGATGAGATTCAGCAGGCTCTGCCTGGTACCATTGCGCGGCCGGTTCGCCGGGTGGCTGATTCCGAAGGGAAGATTCTCAGATAGCGTGGGCGGTCTGATGGGGCTCATTACTCTGGTGGCACTGCTTTCGGCTGGTCTTACTGTTTGGAGCCTGACGGCCGCAACCATGATGGAGCGGCGGGGCGAGGTGGCCATCATGCAGGCGATCGGCGCGGGGCCGTGGGATGATCGCGACATTGTTCGGTTTGGAGATCGCGCTGGTTGGCCTGACGGGCGGCGTGATCGGCGCGGTTGTGGGGACTTTGCTGGCGCATTATGTGGGCGCGTCTGTATTTCACGAATCGGTGCAGATTTCATGGGTATTGCCCTTCCTGATCGTGCCCGGCGGCGATGGCGATTGCGCTTGCTGGGCGCGGCTCAGCCTTTGCGCCGGACATTGCGGACTTGAGCCGGCGGTGATTCTGCGCGAAGGCGTATAAGCTCCGCATGCTTCGATAGCACTCCTTCGGATTGACGGACATGTTCTGGACGTTCGTTATTCGCGCGTTACAGCATCGGCGGCAGCGCCTGATGCTGGCGTTCTCTGCAATGGCGATTGCGGCGGCGCTGGCGACGGTCCTGTTCGGGATCTATGGAACTGTTGAACGCCGCCTGCGCGACGAGTTCCGGCAATACGGCGCGAATATCGCGGCTGTGCCGGCAAACGGAAACACGGTTCCGCTCGAAATCGCCGCCTCGGCGGAGCGCTTGGGCGCGGCGGCATCTCCGTTCCTTGTTACGTCTGCCACGTGGGTTCCGATGTGGTTCCGGTGGCCGGGTTTGTCCCAGCGAAGGCCGCTCGCATGACGCCCTACTGGCATATGGAGGGCAGCCGGGAGGTCGGACCGGGCGGCTGCATTGCCGGCGAGTTGCTGGCTGACAGGATGGGCTGGAAGGTGGGCTCACCGGTCGCGGTGAGCGCCGCTCCGTGTAAAGTCGTTGGAATCGTTTCCACCGGCGGCGCTGAGGATCGCGAGTTGCTGGTTCCGTTTGAGACGGCCGCGGCGCTGGCCGGAATCCACGACGCGGCGAGCGTCATCGAAATTCGCGCTCCGGGTGAGCGGGTTGAGGCAGTGCGGGCGGAGCTGGCGCGCCGGTATCCTTCAGCCGATGTGCGGACGAATCTGGCGGTCGCGGAGACTGAGTCGAACGTCGTGACGCGTATCCGGGCGTCGCTGTTTTTGCTGACGCTGCTGATTCTGGTGATTACCGCCCTCTGCGTGAGCTACAAGCTTCACCGAGATGGTGATCGAGCGTTCGAAGGAGATCGGGATTCTGAAGGCGATCGGCGGGGCGGAGCGGGGGATTGCGGCGTTCTTTGTTTCGGAGTCTGCCGCGCTGGCGTTGGCCGCGACTGTTACCGGATATGCGGTGGGTATTTTCGCAGCGGCGGGGATCGGGCGCGAGGTTTTCGGGGGCGAGTTCCGGCTGCAACCGGACTGGGCTGTATTCGGCATTGTCGCCGGCGTTATGCTGGCGGTTGCGGCCATTGCCACCGCGATCGCCGCCTCGCGGATCTGGAGCATCCAGCCGGCGATCATTCTGAGGGGCGAGTGAGTTCATTTATCGAGCTGGTGGACGTGACGAAAGTTTACGGCGGCGGCACTGCGGCGGTTCGCGCGGTCGACGGCATCAGCTTTACGGCGGAGCGGGGCGAGTGGATCGCCATCATGGGGCCGTCGGGTTCGGGCAAGACTACACTGCTGAATTTGATCGGTTGCCTTGATCAGGCGACGTCGCGGCGCGGTGCGGATCGATGGCACGGATACCTCGCAGCTGCGGCGCGCGGAACTGGCGCATTTTCGCGGCGAGACGGTCGGGTTCGTTTTTCAGCAGTTCCATCTGGTGCCGCATCTGACGGCGATCGAAAACGTCATGCTGGCGCAGTTCTTCCACAGCACTGACCGATCAGGCCGGGGCTTTGCAGGCGCTGAAGCAGGTCGGGATGGAGGCTCGCGCGAAACATCTGCCCTCGCAGCTTTCGGGCGGCGAACAGCAGCGGGTGGCGATCGCGCGGGCGCTGGTGAACGATCCGAAGATCATCCTCGCGGACGAGCCCACGGGCAACCTCGACGCGGAGAATCAGCGGATCGTGTTCAAGCTGCTGAGCGATCTTCACGCGCAGGGGCGGACGATCGTGATGGTGACGCACGATGAAGCGGCGGGGCGTCTGGCCGATCGGCGGCTGAACCTCGATCACGGCCGGATCGTGGAAACAGTGCTCTTTTCGGCGGAAGAGAATCAGGACTTCGACGAGGTGCTGGAACATCTTTGGGACCGTCGGGAGACGGCCAACCACCTGCAATCGACCGACTTCACGGAGATGCAGTGGCGCAGGTTGGTCGCGACCCTGACGCGCATTGGTCTCGTTACGGTCGTGGACGGGGAGGAGCGGTTCACGCCGGCGGGCGAGGAGCGAGCTGCGCAACGTCATCCGGCGGCACCGGCTGGCCGAACGCCTCTTTATGGATGTGCTGTCGATCCGCGACGAGGTGGAAGTGGAATCGAGCGCGTGCAAGTTCGAACATATTCTGAGCGAGGATGTGACCGACCGCATCTGCACGCTGCTGGGTCATCCGGTGGAGTGCCCGCATGGAAGCCCGATTCCGAGGGGCGAATGCTGCACGGAAAAGCGCGTCTTTGATAATGCTGAAATCGCGGATGTGCTGAGCGGCATCAAATCCATTTGATAGGCTCGGAAATTACCCATGTTTAACGTTGTGATTATTGGCTCCGGCTGCGCCGGGAACACGGCGGCGATTTATACCGGCAGAGCGGGGCTGGAACCGCTTGTAATTAAAGGCCATGAGATCGGCGGCCAGCTGTCACTGACGACCGAGGTGGAGAACTTTCCCGGGTTTCCGGAAGGCATCAACGGGCCGGACCTGATCGAGAACATGCGCCGGCAGGCTGAGCGGTTTGGCGCGGTTTATCGGGACGGGCAGGTTGCAGAAGCCGATCTGTCGAAGCGGCCGTTCCGGTTGAATGTGGAAGGCGAGTGGATTGAGACGCGTACGCTGATCGTGGCGTCGGGCGCGAAGGCGCGATGGCTCGATTTACCGTCGGAACAAAAGTTGATTGGGCACGGCGTCAGCTCGTGCGCCACCTGCGACGGGTTCTTTTACCGCGAGAAACAAATCATGGTGGTGGGCGGCGGCGATTCCGCGATGGAAGAGGCCAACTTTCTGACGCGTTTCGGGCGCGAGGTGGCGCTGGTGCATCGGCGGGATGCGTTCCGCGCTTCGAAGATCATGCTGGAGCGCGCGAAGGCGAATCCGAAGATCGAATTCATTATGAACACCGCGGTGGATGAGGTGTTCGATGTGAAGGAGAACGTGGTTACGGGCGTTCGGCTGCGCAATCTGGTGACCGGCGAGACGTGGGAGCGGGGTGTGGACGGGTTGTTCGTCGCGATCGGCCATGTGCCGAATACGCAGGTGTTTAAGGGTCAGCTCGATCTGGATCCGGATGGCTATCTGCTTTCGCATGGCGGCGCGCGCACGAATATTCCTGGGGTGTTTCATGCCGGTGACGTGCAGGACCGGGTTTATCGGCAGGCAATTACGGCGGCCGGCGCGGGGTGTATGGCGGCGATCGAAGTCGAACGGATGCTGGAAGCGGAGGGACACTGAGCGTGATCGAGAGATTGTCGCCGCCGGGTGTGCCGGCACCTCGGGGGCCTTACTCGCCGGCCGTTCGGGCGGGGGATTTCATCTTTCTGGCGGGACAGGTACCGGTGGATCCGGCGACGGATAAGATCTCTCCGGGTGATATCCAGTCTGAGACTCGGCTGGTGTTGAGTAATATCAAGCGGCTGTTGGAAGGCGTGGGGTCTTCGCTGGCGGATGTGGTGAAGGTCGGCGTGTATCTCGCCGAGGGCAGCGAATTCGGTCAGATGAACGAGGTTTATGCTGAGTTCTTCGGCGAGGCAAAGCCGGCGCGGACAACGATTGTTTGTAAGTTCATCGCCGATATCAAAGTTGAGATCGATTGCGTGGCTTACAGCCCCAGGGGGTGAAGGTCATTCCAGGGTTTCGAGGGCGGCCTGCAGCTCGTTGCAGGTGTGTTCGTCTCCGCTCGCGCTGGTCACTTCGATCCCTTTTCGATAAAGACCTTTGGCCTCTTCGATCCGGCCCAGCTTCTGCAGCGTTTGGCCGCCGTGATAATAGGCGGCGGCATAGGTCGGGTTATGATCGAGCAGCTTGATGAACTGGTCGACCGCGTTCTCCAGATCGCCCGAGTTTACGTGTTCCATCGCGAGACCGAAACGGCTGAACGCGTCCGCCGGATTCTGAGCTACCATCGACTGCAAAACTTCGAAACGATTGGATGCCATTTGCACTTGCTACTATAGCGTCCAGGCGTCTGACCAAAAGCCATGGCTTGTCCGCTGTTCCTTCCCGTATCGCCGCTCACCGGTTTTGCGCCCGAGGCACTGCCGCTGGGCAACCTTTTCGGGGGTGAATGCGCGGCGCAGGCTGGAACGCTTATCCCTACCGATACGCTTCGCCGCTGTTGCAATACCGGTTATGCGCGCGGCTGCTGCGAACACGCCGCCGGGCAGCAAGCCGATGCGAATCGCTTCCTGATCAAGTCGTATGGCGAGGGCGCGGTTGAAATCGCCTGGTCCACGGAGCGTGATCATCATCCCGTCGCGGTGGGGACGCTGCGTTTAACGGATGCAAGCACTGCGCCGGACAGCCCGCTGGAACGTCAGGCGCGCGCCTGCATGACGGCTTATCTGAAAGCATGAGGGAGAACGATCTCAGGGCCGGGCGGCGGGTCAGCGAATCCGCCTCGGAGTATTCGGAACTCGCCTTGCCCAATGACGCGAACGGCCTCGGGAATCTGCTGGGCGGCAAGATCATGCACCTGGTGGATCTGGCGGGCGCCATCGCGGCGATCAAGCATTGCCGGAACGCGGTGGTGACCGCTTCTGTGGACCACATGGACTTCCTCCAGCCGGTGAGAATTGGCCAGTTGGTGCGCCTGCGGTCGAGCGTCAATCGCGCATTTCGCACGTCTCTCGAAGTGGGCGTGAAGGTTTGGGTGGACGATCTGATCAGCGGCTCGCAGCGGCATGTCTCATCCGCGTTCCTGACCTTCGTCTCCATAGATGCCGAGGGTCGCGGCGTGCCGGTGCCGCCTGTTATTCCCGAGACCGAAGATGAGAAACGCCGGTACGAGGAAGCAGGCGCGCGCCGCGCTTATCGGCTCTCGCAGCGGCCGCGTTAGTTCTTTCCTAAGACTCTTCGTCTTTGTAAATGTATTTGATATTGCTCTTGTAAAGCAGCAAATTGGGATCGCCGTCGCGATTCAGTTTCAGGCAGGAGCGGTCGTACCATTCGATCACGCCTTTTAACACCTCGCCGTCCTTCAGGGTGATCACCATGGGCGTCTTCGACTGCATCTGCTTTACGTAGTAGAAATTCTCCGCGTTGGTCTGGTCCGGAGGTACCTGACGTTTTTGCGCCGTCGGTTTGCGGGGCTGGTCGCTCTTCTCTTTGAACTCGTTGAATGAGGGGCGGATCAATTTGCGGTTGCCGGACTCCACAGGGGTTCCTTTCTGCGCTAAAGAAGGCAGCATGTGCTGCGGGGCTGAGAATCAGGGACTTCCAGAATCAGCAGGGATGCTTCCAGCCGTTTATCCAGTGATAACACACCGGTTCAGGCGGAGAAAACCAGGGGTCCGTTACAGGTCGATAACAGGGGATTTTCGCGGTACTGAAAGCGGCCACCCTTAACGTTGGGGATTTTGCCCCATAAGGCGTTTCAGCGCGGTCGCTTTGTTGCCTGGGGCCGTGCTGAGAAGAAATTTGAGCCAGCCACGCCCTGCGGCTGTCGGACGGATGTTTGGCGATTTTTAAGAGACGATCGAATGCGAACTCAAGGAAATCATTCTCGCTCATCGAATCAAATGCGAAGATTTTGCTCTTAAATTCGGCGGATATGTTGGACGCGGCGGGATCGAACATGAATTTCGGGTTCTTTTGGGTTCGGGAGAACACCACGGTGCGCTCTTCCTGCCAGAGTTCGTTGATTATCGGAGCCCTCGAAACATCGTAATCCTCGAAACGCACCACACAGCTGAATTCAAGAGATTCACGCCCGACCGCTTTGTGGAAGCTTTGAATTTTGTGGAGAAACCCCGGGCTGGTTTGGCATCAACGTCGTGTCCCTTCAAGGGTACATCGAGGATGTTCTGTAAAGCTCCGCAGCGCATCTCATACCAGTCCGCTACCTCCAGGGAAACGCCCGTGCCGCCACCGCCAAAGGCGCTCTTGACCAGCCATCGCCGATTCTGCGAAGCCTCGATCCACGCCGTCGGAAGCTCATACTTTTCGTAATCAGAATTAAGGTAATCAACCAGGCTCCAGACCGAAGAACTCTGATGCAGCAACAGAAACCGGCACATGTTCGCCGAGCGCAGTGCAAACCCTGACTATCGCATCATTGCCATCGGCAGGAGATGATTGTTGTTTACAATGGCCGCCTGGCATCCATCAGCACGATCGATTTCGCCGGTTCCCGCGCGAGCGCATAGTCCGCGCCGATCCTGAGTTTCGGCTGAGATCCCGAGACCTGGTCCAATAGATCCTGAAGCGGCGGATTGCCCTGGATAACATCAAACGGCGAAATACCGTGCCGGAAAGCGACATTCTTTGCTGCATCCTGGATCGCTGTTCGCGATTTGTCCGTTTATCGCGAGAGGGATCGCCAATATCCAGGCGAGATTCCGGATTCGTGCGACGATCCCTGCTACACGTCGAGGTTGTTCACGTCGAGCGCCGGGCTCCGCAGGGGTCGCTTTCTTCGCTAGAAAAGGCATGTGCTGCAGGGCTGAGAATCAGGGACTTCCAGAATCAGATGCGGCGTAGTGTAAGTGGAGAAGACTGCTTCCAGCCGTTTATCCATTTGATAACACCGGTTCAGGCGGAGAAAACCAGGGGTCCGTTACAGGTGGATAACAGAGGATTTTCGGGCATTGCCGGAATTGGCAATAATTGCCAGTTCTGCTACGCTGGGTTTTCGGGACCAGGAACGAGGTTTATCCATGCCGACGCGAAACGTCAATCTGACAGACCATCTGGATCAATTCATTGAAAGCGGCATAACCGCCGGACGCTTCAGCAACGCGAGTGAAGTTGTGCGTGAAGGTCTCCGCCTGCTCGAGCAGCGGGAGCGGGAAGACAACGCGAAAATCGAATGGCTTCGCACCGGTGTCAAGCAAGCTGCGGATTCCGTAGACCGAGGCGAAGGCATGGAGTTCGACACCATGGACAACCTCGCATCATATGTTCGCCAGGTCTGTCAATACCGATTGAAAATTACCCATTCTGCCGGTCGAAAAAGGTACCACCCTCCGGAGAAGATGGTTTACAGTTTCAGCCGGCTGGTTGAAAATGAAACCGGCTGGTAAAGCGGAGGTGGGCTCTGGTGGAGACCAACCCGCCAAGGAATAGCTGGCCGCAAACTCATCAAGACGATGGGACCGGGGGCGGAGCCGAACACAGCTTCGCTTCCGGCATGAAAGCAACGATACATCGGATTGATAGATTTGCCTATGCCTCAGAAAACTCATAACGATGGTTCCGTTTGCCGCGGCCGTTCGGGGCGGCAGCCAGGGGCTCTGGCTGTTGCTGTTCCGGGAGTGGAATCAGACCGGCCTTGCGCCGCTCTTTGAGTCGGTAACTCTCGCCGCGAATATTCACTGTGGTCGAATGATGCAGCAGGCGGTCGAGGATCGCGGTCGCGATGATCGGATCGCCGAAAATCGACCCCCATTCGCCGTAGCTTTTATTCGAAGTGAGAATGATGCTGCCCCTCTCGTAGCGGGCGCTGACGAGCTGGAAGAAAATCGTCGCGCCCAGATCGTCCAGCGGGAGATACCCCATTTCGTCGATGATCAGGACCTTCGGCGCAAGATAGATACGCAGGCGCCGATCCAGTCTGCCTTCCCGGTAAGCGCGCCCGAGATCGGTAACCAGATCGTGTGCGGTCATGAAGTAAGCAGCCTGTCCGGACTGAATCGCCGTTTCCGCCAAAGCCACTGCCAGATGCGTTTTCCCCACGCCGGGCGGTCCCAGCAAAATCACGTTGGAAGCCTCATGCACGAACCGCAGCGTCCGCAACTCGCGGATCTGCCGCTCATCAATCGATGGCTGAAAGCCGAAATCGAACTGATCGAATGTTTTCAGATAAGGCAGGTGCGCCAGTTGCAGCCTTGTCTTCAAGTAACGCTGCTTTCGAGCGTCGGCTTCCGCGCTCATCACTTCGAGCAGGAAATCGCCGTATGACGGTTCCTTCTTCGAGGCGTTTTCCAGCAGTGTTTCCAGGCGGGCGTCAATGGCTGTCAGGCTGAGGCCCGCCAATGTGGTTCTGAGTCGCTCCACCGTGGTCGTCATCGCGCACCTCCGGCCAGGCTTTCATACGCAGCTAAAGGACGGCGCTCCACCATCGGAGCACTCTGCTGAATATGAATGAGCGTCTTGCCCTGGCTCTTATTGCCGAGTGGAATGCCTTCGTGATGCTCGCGCTGAGTAACGACCTGATGCCGTCTGACCGCCTGGCAGTGTACGGCAATCCTTTCGGCTCCGTGGCGAACCTCAACGTAATGGCCGTGATCGCGGACCCAGACCTCTTTGCCCGCGAAGAGCCATGGCACCGAATAACGGCTGCCGCGCCACGAGACATATGCGTCGCGCGCCACTTTGCGCTGCTCGTCATCCATATAAGGGTAGGGCGGCCGTCCATTGAGAATCGGCTGCATGGCAAACTGATCCTCATCCCAACGGAGCAGCACCCGTTCATGCGTCGTGCCGTGAACTCGCTGGTTGGCCACTTCCGCTACCCAGCGGCGGAGTTCGGCGTTGAGATCAGCGAGGTTCGCCGGCTCACGGCCCTGCAGCCCGCACAGGAAGTTTCGCCGCACGTACTTCACTCCCGATTCCACCTTGCCTTTGGTCTGCGCCCGGTAAGGGCGGCACAGCCGCGGCGTGAAGCCCCAGTAGCGCGCGAAATCGAGGAAGACCGCGTTCCATATGATCTCGCCGCGTTCATCGGTGCCGGTCCAGATGGTCCGCATCCGGTCGTAGAGAATCTCCTCCGGAACAGCGCCCCATTCGTGGAATGCTGCTTCGTGCATACGGAGCAACGTTCCCAGCTTCTGATCGGTCGCGGCTTCAGCCATCATCCTGCGGCTGTAGGCCAGCGTGATCGTGAAGCCCCACATCTGCTGCGCCTCACCGTCTTCGGCGATCGATCCGAGATGACCCCAGTCCACCTGAGCCTGCTTGCCTGGCGGCGTTTCAAATCTGCGCACTGCCACCGACAGTGCTTCTTTCCGTTGCGGCCTCAGCCACTCCGTCAGAATCGAATAGCCGCCGCCGTAGTTCCGTTCCCGAAGTTCGCGCAGCAGCACCCGGCCGTTCCATACACCCGCCTGCAGCCGGTCCTTCAGATACGGTTTGAATGGTTCCAGTTTGCTCACCGCCGCCGGTCTCGGTCTGTAGACCGGCCTGCCCGTCGGCGCCAATAAATACTTGCTGATCGTCTTACGCCCATAGCCTGTCAGTCGGCTAATGGCCCGAATGCTCAAACCCTCACGCTTGAGCTCGCTGATCTCTTCCACGTCTTTCCCCCTGAACACATGCTGGCCCTCCTCTGTTCCCAGATTCGGGCGTTTTATCACCTCAGGGGGTGGCGCCTTTTTCAACCGGCACTATGAGCATTTTTGCACCGGCACTGACAGGTCGGGCGGGAAGTCTCTGGCAAGATAGCCCCCAACCGCAAACGTGGATGAAAGGCGCGGTCGTCATAAGGCCGTCCTTTCCCGTGAAGCCGGGCGCGACCTCCAGGAAGTCCTGCGATGGACCGTTGATAAATTTGGCCGGGACGCGGCGCTGCGTTACGAAGACCTGATCATCCGTGCGCTCCGCGATATTGAGGAGGATAGCGCGTGTCCCGGGTCGCTTGAAAGAAGGGAGTTGTATCCCGGCATTCGCTCCTACCACCTGCGCTTTGGCCGCAATCGCGCGCGATCACCTTTGGGGATCGTAAAAAATCCGAGGCACTTCTTCATCTACCGTCCTCGTGGGCGATTTATCGACATTCTGCGCATTCTACATGATGGACGTGATCTTCAGCGGCATCTCCCGGAAGAGCTTGATCAGTCTTGATCTGGTAAGCGTCGAATCGACCGACCGCTCTACACGTCGAGGTTCTTCACGTCGAGCGCGTTCTCTTCAATGAACTTGCGGCGGCTTTCCACGTCTTCGCCCATGAGGGTGGTGAAGATCAGGTCGGTCGCTACCACGTCTTCCAGGCGCACGGTCAGCAGTGTGCGCTTCTCCGGATTCATGGTGGTATCGGCGAGCTGTTCGGCGTTCATCTCGCCCAGCCCCTTGTAGCGCTGCACCGAAGCGTCGCGCTTGCCTTCGCTCTTCACGTGCTCAAGAAGATCGCGCCAGTTCGCAATGACATCGCGGTTCTCGTTCTTCAGGACAGTGAAAGGAGGACGATTGAACTTCGAAATGTCCTTCGCGAGCACCCGATACTTCCGATACTCAGGCTGTTGAGACAGCTCGACGCCGATCCTCCGTTCCGCATTGGTCGAATCGTGGAACATGGCATAAAATGCCGAGTGCTCTTCGTCGGGAAGGACTTCGGTCGGAATGCCCGCAGTGCGCAAGCGCTGGGCCAGCACGTCGAGATTGGCGCGATCGCCGAAATCGGCCTTCACGTCGATCTTCAAGTCTGCGCCGCTCAATACCTCCACCACGCGCGAGTCGCGCACGCGGCGTTCCAGCTTCTGATACATCGTCTGGAATTCGTCCAGATTCATCAGGAAGGGACGAAGTTCTCCGCCTTCGAGGCGCCCACCCGAGGGGTGTCCGTTCGCCGGTACGTCGCCGCTGTATTCAACCACCAGGCTCTCGGTCGCGCGACGCATGATCTCGCGCGTGAACTCGGCTTCGTTCTTTATGTACTTCTCGCTTTTGCCGCGTTTGATGCGGTAAAGCGGCGGCTGCGCGATATAGACGTGCTGGCGGTCGATCAACTCCTTCATGTGCCGGAAGAAGAACGTCAGCAGCAGCGTGCGGATGTGCGAACCGTCGACATCCGCGTCGGTCATGATGATGATCTTGTGATAGCGGAGCTTCGCGGGATCGAAGTCGTCTTTACCGATTCCCGTGCCCATCGCCGTAATCAGCGCGCGGATTTCCTCATGGCCCAGCATGCGGTCGTAGCGCGCCTTCTCGACGTTGAGGATCTTGCCCTTCAGCGGCAGAATCGCCTGGAATTTGCCGGTCGCGGCCCTGTTTCGCAGTGCCGCCTGCCGATTCGCCCTCGACCAGGAATAGCTCGCAACGCTCCGGATCGCGCTCCTGGCAATCCGCCAGTTTGCCAGGCAGGCCGCCGGAATCGAGCACGCCCTTACGGCGGGTGAGGTCGCGCGCTTTGCGCGCCGCTTCTCTTGCGCGAGCGGCGTCAATCGCCTTCGAGACGATCTTCTTCATCACGCCCGGGTTCTTCTCGAAGAACTCGCCGAGCTTCTCGTTCATGAGTTCCTGAACCTTGCCTGAAATATCGCTGTTCAGGCGCCCTTTGGTCTGTCCCTCAAACTGCGGCTGAGGAACTTTAACGCTGATTACGGCCGTTAGCCCTTCGCGGACATCGTCGCCAGACAGGTTTTCCTCTTTTGCGTCTTTGAACAGACCCGCGTTGCGGCCGAAGGCATTGATGGTTCGTGTTAAAGCCGTCCTGAATCCGCTCAGGTGCGTTCCGCCGTCTACCGTGTTGATGTTGTTCGCAAAGCTGAACAGCGTCTCGGCGTAACCGTCGTTGTACTGCAGCGCAATCTCGATGGCGACCGTGCCGCTGGGACCCTCCCGCTCGCCTTCGATGTAAATCGGGATTTTCGTGCAGGACGGACTTGCCGCGATTCAGGTGCTTAATGAACTCCGCGATGCCGCCGCTATACAAAAACTCTGCGGTCTTGTAGGGATCTTCGCGTTCGTCTACCAAGGTGATTTTGAGACCCTTGTTCAGGAACGCCAACTCGCGCAGCCGCTGAGCTAAGGTATCGAAATTGAACTTCGTCGCGACCATGATGGTCGGGTCCGGCTTGAAGGTGATCTTGGTTCCGCGTTTTCGGCCCGCTTTACCGGTTGCCGTCAGCGGACCTTTTGGAACACCACGTTCGTAATCCTGCTCCCAGGTGACCGACGCAGTCCCCGATTCCTTTGACGGTCGCCAGATCTCAAGATGCAACTTATCCGAAAGCGCATTCACGCAGCTTACGCCGACACCGTGCAGACCACCCGAAACCTTATAGCTGTTGGAATCGAACTTACCGCCGGCGTGCAGCTTCGTCATCACGACTTCGGCCGCTGAAACGCCTTCTTCGTGCATGTCCACTGGGATCCCGCGGCCATTGTCCACTACGGTGATGGAATCGTCGATGTGAATCGTGACATTTACTTCTGTGCAATAACCTGCCAAAGCCTCGTCCACGGAGTTATCGACGACTTCATAGACCAGATGATGCAGACCCGTTTCGCTTGTGGACCCAATATACATAGCGGGTCTCAACCTGACAGCTTCGAGCCCTTCCAGAACCTTGATAGACGATGAATCGTATGCCATAGGGCCGGGTGTAGATGTTATAACTTCATTTGCCATAGAAATCTGCTTGTTTACTTCGCCGAAGCGATGCAGCCGGGCATTCAACCCGCGCCGCTCAAATTCGCATCGGCATGACTACGTAGCGATACTGCTCCTGGTCATCGCCCTGTTCACCGCCGGACGGCTGTAATTCGCCCGCGCTCTTCTGGTCCTTAAGCCCGAAAGATACGTGATCCTGCGGCACGGCTCTCAGAAAATCGAGCAGGTACTGCGCGTTGAAACCGATCTCCAGATCCGGGCCCGAATATTCGCCCGGAATGCTCTCTTCCGACTCGCCGGTTTCGAGCGCCGAGGAAAATACCTTTACTTCGCCAGCGGTGAACTGCACGCGGATCGCGCGCGACCGTTCGTCCGCAAATTGCGCCACGCGCTCAATGGCGCCCCTGATTTCATCCTTCGCCAGTTTCGCGATGTGCACGTTGTCCTGCGGCAGCACGCGCTCATAATCCGGGAAATTTCCGGTCAGTTTGCGCGTGATCAGCAACCGCGGCCCAAACTCGAAAAACAGATGGTTGTCGTCGCCGCCGAAGCGTACTTTGGCATCCAACGCGGCGTCCTCGGACAGCTTGACGATCTCCGCCATCGCTTTGCGCGGCACAAGAGCCCTGTACGCCAGCGCATGGCCGTTGCCGGCGCTCCCATCGCTCTGGTTTCCGGCGAGATGCGAAGGCCTCTGCACGAAAGCCAGCCGGTGGCCATCGGTCGCCACCATCGTCAGCGTCTGATCACCCAGCAACATGAGAGCGCCGTTGAGGGTGAAACGGCTCTCCTCCATCGAAATCGCGAACATGGTTCGGGCGATCATCGCGGAAAGCTGCTTTACCGGGATCGCAGCGATGGTTTCCGGCATTGCGGGCAACTCCGGAAAGCTCTCCCGGCTCATCCCCGCTATGCGAGTTCTGGAGCGGCCGCAGGTGAGATTTGCCCAGTGGTTTTCGCCGAACTTCACGTTGATGTCGGCATCGGGCAGCAAGCGCACGTAATCGAGCAGTTTCCGCGCCGGAATCGTGCCCGAACCCTCTTTCTTAACCCTTGCCGGACACGAGGTCCGCAACCCGAGTTCGAGGTCCGTAGCAGTCAGAAACAGCCGGTCTTCGCGAGCCTCCAGCAGGACATTCGAAAGGATGGGAATCGTGGTCTTTTTTTCGACGACACCCTGCGACAAACTCAGTTCGCGGACGAGGTCCGCCTTACTGACAGTGAACTCCATGCTGGCTCCAGTCCGGGTTGCTTCCAGTGGATTGATTCCTCTGTTCTAACCCCGGTTCCCTCTCTTCTCGTGACGTTATAGATAAATACGTTTTTAGAACCGTATTAGTGGGGTCTGTCGAAAAGTGGAAGACTCCCTAAATTATACAAAAAATTAAGACTTTCCGCCATTTCTCCCTGTGTGCGGGACGTGCGGAGACGACGCATAACCGCGGGTGTAACGCTTTTTAAACAGAAGTTCACAGGCCCGTCAGCGATGGGTCTGTTTAAAAACCGCTAAGCTCATTGGAATGAGTCGATAAGGCTGTTGATGAGTTTGTTGAGGTCGGGGTCGCCGGCCTTGGCAGCCGCGATTTTACTGATGGAATGAATGACGGTGGTGTGGTGCTTGCCCCCGAACGCCCGCCCGATCTCGGGCAGCGACGCCGGAGTTAACTCCTTGACGAGGTACATGGCCACCTGCCGGGGCACAACAATCTCCTTGCGATTGCTCTTTTCCTTGAGCTGCGCCGGCTTGATTGCGAAGCGTTCGGCTACCGCTTTCTGGATGGAATCGATGGTGATGCGGCGATCCAGTTTCTGCAGCAGGTCTTTGAGCACCTGCTGAGCCATCCCGATGGTGATGTGGGTGGCGGTCAGCTCGGAATAGGCCGACAGCTTGACCAGCGCGCCTTCGAGTTCGCGCACATTCGATTTCGCCTTCTGGGCGATGTACGTGCAGACGTCGGAAGGGAGCCTGATGCCGATGACTTCGGCCTTCTTCTCCAGAATGGCCATCTTGGTTTCGAGGTCGGGTGGCTGGATGTCGGCCATCAAACCCCATTCGAAACGCGAGCGCAGACGCTCGACCAGACCGGAGATTTCCTTCGGAGGACAGTCGCTCGAGATCACGATCTGCTTCTGGGCATCATGCAGTTCGTTGAACGTGTGGAAGAACTCTTCCTGGGTGCGTTCTTTCGTGCCGAGGGATTGAATGTCGTCGATCAACAGCACGTCCGCGTTGCGGTAGCGGGCTCGCAACTGGGGCATGCGCTCGTGCTTGATGCCGGTCACCACCTCATTCGTGAAACGCTCGCTGGTGGTGTAGATGATGCGCATCCGGCCACGCGCCATCAGTGCCCGTCCGATCGCATGCATGAGATGGGTCTTGCCCATCCCCACGCCGCCGTAAATGAAGAGAGGGTTGTAGCTGCGCGAAGGGTTAATCGCAACCGATTGCGCCGCCGCGTGCGCGAACTGATTGCACGCCCCCACGACAAACGAATCGAAGGTGAAGTGAGGATTCAGCGTGATGGGAGATTCGATTTCATTGAGGCCGTCGGCGTCCGATCCGGGCAAGCCCGGAGTGGGGTGCGCCCATGCGGAGGTAAATTCCGCGCGGTCGATTCCGAGACCCAGGCCTGAGGCGAGAACGTTGATCATTGCTCCGTACTCCTCCGCGATGAACGCTGCGGTGTGGCGGTCGGGAGTCGCCACCAGCATAGTCTTCCCCTCAATGCCGGCGAACTTCGTGCGCGCCACCCAGTTTTCAAAACTTTCAATGCTCAGCTTCTTCTGGAGCTGTTCTTTAATTAAGTCCCACGGACTACGATGATCCAGATTCACAACAACAACACTTCTCCTCCGGAAGCCATATGGCTCCAGTTTTGGGGCAGTCGCCTCAGATTGATCCCGGGTTTGTAACTGGGCAGGACGCCGCAGATCTCATATCTGCGAACAGGATGAGTCTAACACAGAAACAGCCTCTTAAATCCAGTTGTAATGTGTCCTTTTTTGGGCTGAAACAATCGCTCAGCGATCTGTTGTCAGCACCGCGGGATAGGGCGTTACGAACGGACGGGACAGCACATGATCGAGGTGATGCTGCATATGGAGAACATAATCTTCGATAACAAAACCGAGTGTGAAAACATCCGCTCCGATCACGCATTTGTTGCTCATACGTTCCTCTGGAATTCGTTCGACGAGATGAGCGAGAAGCGAGTTGAATCGATGCCAGAGCTCCACAATCTCAGGCCACTTGAGATCCCGGTAGCCGTGTGCGTCGACCCAACTGTTTTGCGCGTAGCCGGCTCCGCGGAACTCGCCGTTCAGAGATGCCACCACGAAGCGAATGTGATTGTTCGCCGCTGAATCGATGAGATGTCCCAGCTCTTCTTTACGCAACCATGCCCCCGGTTTTGGAGGTGTTCCCAACGCTTCCTCGTCGGTCAGCGCGCGCAGACCGGGTAGTTCCCGGTCAATCGTCTGGCGAAGGAGTAGCGCAAGCTCGCGGGGCATGTAAGATTTTCCCATGCGGCTGATCTGGCTCAAGAAGCTCGCCATCCTGTCTCATCGATGGACGGGCGCCGTGTTCTGCCTGCTCTTCTCGTGGTGGTTCATATCCGGCGTATTCATCATGTATTGCGACTACCCGGAAGTAAAGCGAGCGGACCGCCTGGCTCGCGCGGAGGCGCTTGATGCCTTGCGCATCCGGCTTTCAGTAAAAGAAGCCTGGGGCCGGCTGCAGACGCGCGGCGCGCCGGATTCAGTCAGGCTGGAGATGTTCGATGGACGGCCCGCGTATTGGTTCCGGCTGGGACGCCAGCGGGTGGCTGTCTACGGCGACAACGGACAAACGCAACGGGATTTCCCGGCGGATTTGAATCTGCGAACAGCGGCAGCATTCGCCGGCGAGTCGGCGATCCTAGCGAAGGCCGAACCGGTTACGCAACCCGACCAGTGGACCGTAGGCGGGATCTATCGGCCGGGTGCGCGATTGACGAAGTATTCGTGGCCCGATGGGCGGCAGGCGTATGTGTCGGGAGCCACCGGCGAAGTCGTGCAGTACACCACGACGGCGACGCGTCTCGGCGCGTGGCTGGGACCCATTCCTCATTGGCTCTATTTCACTCCGTTGCGCCGGAACGGTCCGCTATGGAGCAAGATCGTGATCTGGCTTTCCGGAGCAGCGACGCTGGTGGCGATTCTGGGATTGATCGCGGGCCTGACCATGTACTCGCCTTCGAAGCGCTATCGGTTCGCGGGTTCGCCAACCAGTAACCCCTACGCGGGTACAAAACGGCTCCACATGACGCTCGGCCTTTTCTTCGGTCTGCTGGCGTGCACGTGGGCCTTTAGCGGAATGCTCTCCATGAATCCGTTCGGGCCCGACGATAACGATTCGGGCTCCGAGTTCCCACAGATGCTGTCGGGAGAACCATTCGCTTTCGAAGCCTTCGATGCGAAAGATCCTCGAGATGCGTTGCGGCAGATCGGAAGCTTTGAAGTGAAAGTGGTCGAGTTTCAGAACTTCGGCGGGCGCGCGTTTTACCTCGCCACGCGTGACGAAAAGAGTTCACGTGTGATTCCGATGAATGGCGAAGTGCGAAGCGAGCTCGACCGTGCGTGGCTAATGGACAGTGTCACTAAAGCCAGCCAGCCGAACGGCATCCTGGCGGCCGATTTGATTACCGCATACGACGCATACTACCTCGATCGTCATCACGACCTTCCGCTCCCCGCGTTACGTGTGCGCCTGAATGACGAGGAACGAAGCGTCTTCTACGTCGATCCCCGTTCCGGCCGCGTCGTTGGGGGATACGACAACTGGCAGTGGATGGACCGATGGGCTTATCACGGGCTGCATTCGATTAATTTGCCGTGGCTTTACAACAATCGGCCGGCTTGGGATATCCTCGTTCTCACGCTGATGCTGGGCGGCGCCGCGTTATCCGTGACGTCCGTCGTCATCGGGGCGCAGTTTCTCCGGCGCAAACTTCCGTGATGAGTCAGCCGTGATCCTGGGAAAGCGCAACCCGCCGTGTCATCCTCAGAAGGGTTGTATGAAGACGAATTCATTTGAGGGAAAACGATGAAAATATGCGTTGCCGGACAGGGTGCGTTTGGCGTCAAGCACCTGGAGGCAATCTCGAACATTGACGGCATCGAAGTGGTATCTCTGGCCGGCGGAAATCCGGTCCAGACAGAAGAGGTGGCGAAGAGATTCAACATTCCCCATTGGACAAGCGATCTGGCGGAGAGCCTGGCCCAGCCGGGCGTGGAAGCGGCGATCCTGACTACGCCAACCCAGATGCATGCCGATCAGGGCGTTCAGTGCATGCGTGCCGGTAAGCACGTGATGATCGAGATCCCGATCGCCGATAGCCTGAAGGATTCCGAGCGTTTGCTTAAGGCGCAGCAGGAAACGGGCCTGATCGCCATGGGAGGACACACGCGGCGATTCAACCCGAGCCACCAATGGATCAGGAAGCGGATTCAGTCGGGCGAGCTCAGGATCCAGTCGATGGATGTGCAGACGTTCTTCTTCCGCCGGACCAATATGAATGCCGCGGGGAAGCCCAGGAGCTGGACGGATCACCTGCTCTGGCATCATGCCTGCCATACGGTGGACCTGTTTCAGTATCAGACCGGCGAGACCGCGCACCGGGCGAATGCGCTCGAGGGCCCGATGCACCCCGATCTCAAGATCGCCATGGATATGAGCATTCAGCTCAAGGTTCCTTCGGGCGCGATATGCACCCTGGCGCTGTCATTTAACAACAAGGGACCGCTGGGCACGTTCTTCCGGTATATCTGCGATAACGGTACGTACATCGCGCGCTACGACGATCTGGTCGACGGCGACCAGAACCCGATCGATCTGTCGAATGTGGCGGTTTCGATGAACGGGATTGAATTGCAGGATCGTGAATTTTTCTCGGCCATCAAGGAAGGGCGCGAGCCGAACGCCAGCGTCGCTCAGGTGCTGCCTGCGATGCAGGTTCTCGACCGATTGGAAAAGAGTATGGAGGCGAATCCGTAAGAGTTGCCGAGGCGCGCGCGTGAGCGAGCCGTTTCGTTTTTTATTGCGGTTGCGGCTCGGAAACCCCCTCCGAGCCGCGCGTGAGCAAGCGGCGGTCTATCGTTGTTCGCGGAGTTTCGATAGAAGCCGGATCATCTCCAGGTAGAGCCACACCAGAGTAACCATCAGGCCGAAGGCGCTGTACCACTCCATATACTTCGGAGAGCCGCGGCGAGCGCCATCTTCAATGACTGCGAAGTCTAGAATCAGATTCAGCGCGGCGATTCCCACAACCACCAGACTGAAGACGATCCCGACCGGGCCGCTCCCGAAAATGCCCGGAATCTGCACGTGGAACAATCCCAGAATCATGCTGGCGAAGTAAACAATGGCGATACCGCCGGTGGCCGCAACAATTCCGACCATCAGTTTTTGAGTGGGCTGGATCAGCCCGGTCCGGTATGCAAGGAGCATCGCGAA
Organism: Terriglobia bacterium; assembly: GCA_963845785.1. Lineage (GTDB taxonomy): Bacteria > Acidobacteriota > Terriglobia > Bryobacterales > Bryobacteraceae > BOG-234. The sequence goes on from CAWJTK010000001.1 coordinate 1,347,951, forward strand.
GCACGTGCCGAACGTCAGCGCAACAGCCTCAATCGCAATCCCGTGAAAGCGCGTTTCCAGCATTGCCGAGAGCGACCCGAGAAACAGGCCTTCGAGCAGCGCGTAAATGGGCGCCGTTATGGGCGACCACTCCTTCTTGAAGATCGTGACCATGGCGGCGATGAATCCGCCGAATGCGCCGACCATCGTGTATCCGCCCACGGCCGAGGGTCCGTTGGTGAAGAACTGGTTCCACGTCCAGAAGGCCGTTGCGAGGACGCACAGCATCAGGATTCCGGCTTTGTTGACGGTCCCGGAAATGGTCATGGTGGGGCCGTATCCGACCCCCACCCCGTTCACCGTGTAGGTATTCCCGGCGAAGACGGGATTCGAAGTTTTGAGGTTCATGCTCATTGGATGCCTGATTACCAATATAGGTTATAAAAGGCTGGCGGTTGGCGAGCTACGTGCTGCGGGAGGTACGATAGACCAGGAAGGATGATTGAAGCCACACCCGCAATACCGGACAAGCTTTTCTTCCGAATTGGGGAAGTGAGCCAGCTCGTGGGCGTCGAGCCGTACGTTCTGCGTTATTGGGAGTCCGAGTTTCCCGGTCTTTCGCCCAAAAAGTCCAGCACTGGCCAGCGAATGTTCCGCCGCAAGGACGTTGAGCTGTTGCTGAACATCAAGCATCTGCTCTACGACGAGAAATTCACGATAGAGGGAGCTCGTAAAGCGTTGCGGACGGCGAAGGCTGCCGACGCGATCGTGGCGATTCCGGCGCGCCAGGAGGAGTTGTTTCCCGCTGCGAACCCGTTGCCGGTCATTCGTAAAGAGTTAGCCGATATCCTAAAACTACTTACGTAGTTTAGCTTGAAGCCGGGATGATGACGTCGTAGATGCGGCTGAGATCCTCGGGCGAGTAATACTCGATCTCAATCTTTCCCTTCCCTTTGGAGTTTTCGAGAATTCGCACTTTCGTTCCCAGGACGCGCTCAAGCTCCGACAACGCAAATTTCACATTGGGATCGATGGAATCCTCGGCAGGCCTGGCTCTTGGTTTCGATTCCTTTTCAGCCTTTGTGTATTGTTCGATCTGCCGGACCGACCAGCCTTCGGCGATACAGCGGGTCGCGATTTCGCGCTGCGTCTGCTCGTCCTCGAATTTGAGCAGAGCTCGTGCGTGGCCAGGCGTAAGTTTTCTCGCCGCGATGGCTTCCTGAAGGTCGAGGGGCAATTGGAGCAGGCGGACGGAATTGGTGATCGTGACGCGTTCCTTGCCGGTTTTCTGTCCGATCTGATCGTGACTCATTCCGAGCTCGGTCGCCATCCGGTGAAAAGTCGAAGCCAGTTCGATGGGATTGAGATCTTCTCGTTGGATATTCTCGATGAGCGCAAGTTCAAGCGCTCGCTGATCATCCGCGGTAACGACGACCGCGGGAACCTCCTTTAGACCCGCCGACGTGGCCGCCCGCCACCTGCGTTCGCCCGCAATAATCTGCCAGGCGTCCGGGCCGGTCTTACGAACAATAATCGGCTGGAGAATTCCATCCCGCTCGATCGATTGGGTCAGTTCCATCAACGCGACGGGATCGAACTCACGGCGCGGTTGATCGGGATTGGGTGTGACTTGGGTGATCGGCAGACGAGAAATATCCCCCTCCGCAGGCGGGGCGGGCACCACAACGAACTCCATTCTGCCGCGGTTGCGAGATGGAAGTAGGGAGTTAAGTCCTTTACCGAGCGCTTTTTGCGAATCGTTTCTGTTCATTCGTAAGTATCTCTTTTGCGAGTTGTATGTAGGCTTCCGATCCCTTCGACCCGGGATCGTAGAGCAATATTGGTTTGCCATGACTGGGCGCTTCCGCGAGGCGAATACTTCGCGGAATGACGGTGCGGAAGACCTCGTTGCCAAAGAACTCGCGAAGATCGGCGGCTACCTGCTTCGTCAGATTGGTACGGTCGTCATACATCGTGAGGAGAATACCCTCGATCTGCAGGGAATGCCCGAATGAGTCTCGCACCCGATCGATGGTGTCCATGAGACCGGAGACGCCCTCCAGGGCGAAAAACTCGCACTGGATCGGAATCAGAATGGAATCAGCCGCCACGAGGGCGTTGAGAGTGAGAAGGTCCAGGGCGGGAGGGCAGTCGATCAGGATGAACTGATAGTCCTTGCGGAGCGGTTCCACCTGACGGCGGAGGTATGATTCCCGGTCTTCTTTGCTTACCAGGTCGACGTTGACGCCGATCAGATTTTTGTCCGCAGGAAGGATTTCGAGACCGTCCATCTCGGTTTTGCGGACAGCATCGCGGGCGTTTCGCGACTGGACGAGGACGTCGTAGAGGGTCGGCATCCCGTCGGTTTTTTCGATGCCGAGGCCACTTGTTGTGTTTCCCTGGGGATCGGCATCAATGATCATGACTTTAAGGTCGCTGGCGGCAAGCGCGGCGGCCAGGTTGATCGCGGTGGTTGTTTTCCCTACCCCGCCTTTTTGGTTTGTGATCGCTATGATTCGGGCCAATGGTTTTCCGGCAAAGCCTCAATCTAACATGTTTCACGTGAAACACACTTGGTCGATTGGATGTACGCTATTTCCAGGAGGCCTTCGGGTTTCGGGAAGATGCCTTTACGATTCCGCATGCCTCTTGTGCTCGCCATTGCGCTCTCAGGCAGCGCTCAGCCCGTCGCCGGGACACATAGTGGGTGGTCCGGGTTGGATCAACTCGGACTACTACGAGATCACCGCCAAACCCGAGCGCGTCGCAAGTCGAGAAATGATGTTGGGACCGATGATGCAAGTCCTGTTGGAGGAGCGCTTCAAGCTCAAGCTTCACCGTGAGAACCGAGAAGTCCCGGTCTATTCGCTCACGGCGCCGAAGGAAAGCTTCAAGCTTCACCCACTGCCGGAGGGAAGTTGTACGGCGCCAGATCCGATGAAGCCTGCCGAGCCGCTTCCGGGTGAGAAGCCACGCTGCAAGAGCGACTTTAATCTGGCCAGCAAGATGGCTGACGGCGGCCTAAGCTTTACCCTGAGCGCGACAGAGGTGACGTTCACTGAACTTTGCTCATCTTTTTTGTCCGCCATTCTGGACCGGCCTGTCAGAGACGACACGGGGACCGCTGGAAGGTTTAATTTTCATTTGGAGTTTGCCGCGAGCGAAGCCACCCCCGGATTGCTTCGTTCCAGAGGCGCCGATAGTTCGTTGGAAACGCCAAATCCTCGGAGTCCCTCGCTTTTTACCGCTTTACAAGAAACGCTTGGGCTAAAGGTTGCAACCGGAAAGGGAAGTCGGGAATTTCGGGTTATCGATAGCATCCAGCGGCCGACCGCAAATTAAGCTTGCCTGCTTACAATGTTTCACGTGAAACGGTCAGATAGATATCGAGGTTGCAATCGCTGCGGGCGTCAACCCGGGGGATGCGAGTGGCTTGTCCAGCGTAGCCGGGCGCACAAACGTCAGGCGCTCCCGACTTCTTTCGAAATGCCGGGAATTCGCGTGAACTCCATCCTGGCGTGAAACTTGCGACCACCCGGGGCGCAATGATTTCTGGTTATCGACGGCATACCGCGGCCGACCGCAAATTCGCGGCATTCTGTCCCCTCGCTTTTTGCCGCTTTACAGGAAACGCTTGGGCTAAAGGACCCAACCGCAAAGGGTAGTCGCGAATTTCCTGTTGTCGATAGGCATACCGCGGCCGACCGGAAATTAAGCGGCCTTCTTAAGATGTTTCACGTGAAACAATCAAATGGACGTGGAGAATTGCAACGGCAGTGGGCGTCACGCCAGGAATGCGAGCGGCCTGTCCCAGCGTAACCGGTCGCACACGGGTCAACCTTCCCCGACTCCTTTTCGGCATCCAGGGATTCGCTGAACTCCATGCTGGCCTGAAAGTCGCGACCACCCGGGGGACTGGTGGTTCCTGATCATCGACGGCATACCGCGGCCGACCGCAAAATAAGCGGCCTTCTTAAGATGTTTCACGTGAAACAATCAAACGAGCATGCAGAATTGCAACGGCAGTGGGGGTCACGCCGGGAATGCGAGCGGCCTATCCCAGCGTAACCGGTCGAACACGGGTCAACTGTTCCCCGACTTTTTTCGGCATCCCGGAATTCGCTAAACTCCATGCCGCCGTGAAAAGTCGCGACCACCAGGGCCGCGAGGAGTCCTGGTTATCGACGGCGTACCGCGGCCGACCGCAAATGAGCGGCCTTCTCTCTAAGATGTTTCACGTGAAACAGTCAGATACACATCCAGGATTGCTACCGCAGCGGGCGTCACGCCAGGAATGCGAGCGGCCTGTCCCAGCGTGGCCGGGCGCACACGGGTCAGGCGCTCGCCGACTTCTTTCGAGATGCCGGGAATCCGCTGGAACTCCATGCTGGCCGGAATCGCTCGCGAATCCGAACCCAGCATCCTGTCAATCTGCCGGCGCTGCTGGTCAAGGTAGCCCGCGTACTTGGTCTCCGTTTCGGCTGTCATCAGGACGCCGCGCTCCGCCTCGCCGCTCATAACCTCTGAAATCCAGGGAAGCAATTCCGCAGATCTTCACTTCGGGTCGCCGAAGGTATGCACCTTTTGGGCTGGAATTCAGCGCCTGAAGCAACCGAGCGGTCTGCTCATGCTTTCGGGAAAACAGCGCCCGGCGGTCCTCGCACGCCAAACCGATCTCCTCCGCGATCGGAGTCAAGCGTTCGTCTGCGTTATCAATTCGCAGATGAAGCCGATATTCCGCACGGGAAGTGAACATGCGGTACGGCTCATCGGCGCCCTTTGTGATCAGATCGTCGATCATGATCCCGATATAACCCTGATTTCGGGGAATAATTACCGGCGCTTCGCCCCGAACTGTCCGAGCGGCGTTGATTCCAGCGATCAAACCCTGTCCAGCCGCCTCCTCATATCCCGATGTCCCGTTGATCTGGCCGGCAAGGAATAATCCCGGCAGCTTCTTCACCTCAAGCCGATGGTCCAGTTCCCGCGCATCGACCGCGTCATACTCAATCGCATAGCCCGGGCGGATCATTTCCGCATTCTCAAGACCCGGAATCGACGCAATAACCGCCGCCTGCACATCGATCGGCATGCTGGTCGACATGCCGTTTACGTAAATCTCGTTCGTATCGAGCCCTTCCGGCTCCAGAAAGATCTGGTGAGTCTCCTTGTCCGGGAACTTGACGAACTTGTCTTCAATGGAAGGACAATACCGCGGCCCAACACCCTCGATCTGGCCGCTATAAAGCGGCGATCGGGCGATGCTCTCCAGCATGATCCGCTTCGTCTCCGCCGTAGTCCGCGCGAGATAGCACTGGATCTGCGGCCGGTCGATCTTCGCCGTCAGAAACGAAAACGGAACAGGGTTGGCGTCGCCGAACTGCGGCTCAAACTTCGACCAGTCGATGGAGCGGGCGTCGAGTCGCGGCGGCGTCCCGGTCTTCAGCCGGTTCCAGCCCATTCCCAGGCTGCGCACTTGTTCCGCGAGAATTTGAGACGGCGGTTCCCCGCTGCGCCCACAGCTCACGCGCTGTTCGCCGATGTGGGCCAGACCGTTCAGGAACGTTCCGGTCGTTATAATGACGGCGCTGCAGGCAATGCGACGGCCGTCGACCAGATGTACCCCGCGAACCCGCCCATCCTCGATGACGAGCGCGGCCACTTCAGCCTGCTTGATGTGAAGGTTCGGTTCGCGCTCGAGAACCTCTTTCATCCGAACCCGGTATTGCTTCTTGTCGCACTGGGCCCGAGGCGACCACACGGCTGGCCCTCGGCTCGTGTTCAGAAGGCGAAACTGGATGCCGACCGCATCCGTAACCTCCCCCATCACTCCGCCCAGCGCGTCGATCTCGCGCACCAGGTGACCCTTCGCAATCCCGCCGATCGCCGGATTGCACGACATCTGGGCGATGAGATCGGCGTTCATGGTGATCATCGCCGTCCGCATCCCGAGGCGGGCGCAAGCGCGCGCGGCTTCGCAGCCGGCGTGCCCTCCGCCAACGATTACGATGTCATATGCGATCGCGCTGCTCACTTCCGGACCATTGATAACATTGTAGTCTGTGAAAACTCTGGTAATTGGCGGCGGGGGCCGCGAACACGCCCTCGCGTGGAGACTGCGCAACTCTCCATCAGTAAAAGCGGTGTTTGCAGCGCCCGGAAATCCGGGGGCTGCGGAAGTCGCCGAATGCCATGAATCTGCGGATTATGTCGAATTAGCCGAACATCTCGGCGCGGATCTGACCGTCGTCGGACCCGAAGTGCCGCTGGTAGCCGGCATCGTTGATCGGTTTCGCGCGCGAGGTCTGGCGATTGTCGGTCCGACCGCTGAAAATGCAGCCCTCGAGGGAAGCAAAATCCATTCCAAGCGTTTCATGGAGAAGCTGGGAATTCCGACTGCCCGGTTCCAGATCGTATCCGGCCCGGGCGACGTGCCCCGCGAGTTCCGCTATCCGGTAGTCTTGAAGACCGACGGTCTCGCCGCGGGAAAGGGAGTGGTTATCGCCGCCAATCGCGCCGAAGTGGATGCGGCGCTCGCGGCGCTGCCTTTTCCAATGGTCATCGAGGAGTTTCTCGAAGGCGAAGAAGTCAGCTTTATCGTTCTGTGCGACGGCAAGCGAGCCGTTCCCCTGGAACCCTCCCAGGATCATAAGCGAATTTTCGACCGGGATGAAGGTCCGAACACCGGGGGAATGGGGGCTTATTCGGATTCCCGCATACTCAACGAAACCGAACGCGCCGCGATCATGGACACCGTTATTGAGCCTGTTGTCCGGGCGACCGGCTACACCGGATTCCTCTATGCCGGCCTGATGATGACGCTGGCGGGACCGAGCGTGCTCGAGTTTAATGTCCGGCTGGGAGATCCCGAGACGCAGCCTCTGATGATGCGCCTTCAGAGCGATTGGGGAGAGGTGCTTATGGCCGCTGCCCGCGGATCGCTCGATTGCGACAGGCTCGACTGGTCGCCCGGTCCGGCAACCTGCGTGGTGATGTCCGCGGAGGGCTACCCAGGCGTGGTCCGCAGTGGGGACAAAATCTCCGGGCTGGAATCGGTAGATCCGGCCGTCGTCTTTCAGGCGGGAACCAGACGCCAGGGCGCAGATCTCGTTACGGCCGGCGGCCGCGTTCTGGGCGTAACCGCCTCGGGCCCGGACCTCGAAAGCAGTATCAACGCCGCTTATGCCGGAGTCGGCCAAATTCACTTCGAGGGAATGCACTACCGGAAAGATATCGGCGCTAAAGGATTACGACGCTACAATAATCTTGATCGGGCCCGTAGCTCAGTTGGATAGAGCGGCCGCCTCCTAAGCGACAGGTCGGCAGTTCGAATCTGCCCGGGCCCACCAGCACGACACCATTTCCCGGTTCCCATTACTCCAGAGGTTTGCGCACCCTCAACGCATCCCCGGCGAGCATCTTGTCGAGCAGCGCCGGATTGATACGAAAGTTGGTCTGGCGGAGACCGGCAATCGCCGGAGCGAGTTCAATCAATCCACGCTCGGCGCCACGATCCAGAACGCCGAGGGCCCCGGTGACCGATAAACCGAGGCGCCGCGCCTCATCAACGCCGTCTCGCTCATCCATCAACAACAAGTCGGCTTTCAGGTCCAGTGCAAGAAGAATGGCGTCGCGCTCTCCCAGATCCAGATCAGCGATGATAATGCGCGAGGGTGTCGACGATGGAATTACATGGAGCCACGAAGGCCGGCTGGCGATCCATTGGCGCACGGGCTCCGGCGTAGAAGCGTGGCTCAGTTCAGCTGCCACGATCTCCTGATCTGGAACGGGAAGGGATGAGCAATTTGCCGTAGAGTGCGGGCAACAGATTCGCTTGTCCGATCACGACGAGGTACCGTAACGGCGACGCGTTAGCGATGATAATCCGCGTCATCGCCTCAAAGGCTAAGGCGGCGGTGAGCCTCGCGGTCGGCTTCCAATTCCGGCCAACCGTACTCGAGCCAGACCTCGTGCTCCTTGAGGAATCCGTCCAGGTCGTGGGATGATTCAAACCCGAGCAACCGGCGAAGTTGACTCGTCGTCAATCTACGCTCACGGTAGGTCTCCAGGGCTATGGCTTCAAGAGCGGCGCGAGGGAGTGCCTTATCAGATGCAGCCAAAGCGGCGGATAGCTCGTCCGGAAGTTCAAGATTCGGCTGCATCGAGAAATTATAACGAGAGCCCGGGCCCACCAGCTCTAACTTACTTTTTCGCGAACAGCGAGTTCTTTAAGACTTTCCGCCAGCTCATCGGGCACATGGAGATTGTTATTCCTGCCCGTACCCAATGAAATTGCAGGTTTATTGGCGCCATGGAAGTCGGAGCCCCCCGTCATCCCGAGACCGAACCGTTCCGCAAGAGACGCGTAATACGAAACGTTTTCCGGACTGTGGTCGCTGTGAAAGACCTCGATCGCGCGCATTCCCATACCGGCGAGATCCTCCACATAACCCGCCAGTTTCTCCCAATTGTTGTGCGCCACGCGGATCGGGTGCGCGAGCGAAGGTACCCCTCCAGAACCGAGGATGTATCCCAAAGCCTCCTCCATCGGAGCCTCCCGGCGCTGCACAAACCCCTTCCCCGATTCATCCAGATACACGTCGAAAGCGTTCTGGAGATCCGTCGCGTACCCTTTTTTCACCAGGACCTGTGCGAAATGCGGACGCGCTGTCAGCGTCCGCCCCAGTTTCTCAACTTCAGCGAGCGTAATATCGAGGCCCAGCGATTGCAGCTTTGCAATCAGCCGGACGTTCCGGTCGCGGCGCATCTCCAGCATGTAATTAAGCCACGCACGAATCTCCTGAGAAGGCGGGGTGACCGGAAAATACCCCAACAGATGCACCGACATGCCGTGATAGCGGGTGGAAAGCTCAACCCCGCAGATCAGCTCAAGCCCGGCGGCGCGGGCATACGGAACCGCGGCATCGTACCCCGAAAACGTGTCGTGATCGGTGATCGCGAGCGCCTTGAGCCCAACGCGCCCCGCCTCGGCGATCAATTCCTCGGGTGCAAAGGTACCATCCGAATGATCGGTATGGCTGTGAAGGTCGATCATACGGGCTGCGCCGCGGACGCCATCACCTCGCGCAGCAGCACATCCACGGTGCGCTCGGCGCGTCCATCCGCGCTGAAGTGCAGCCCGCACTCCTTAACCGCTTCGGGCGACTCCCACCACCAGCGCCCGGCGCGCTCATCCTCCCCGGCAAGAGTGGGACGGGTACAAGGGTCGCACCCAATACTGGTATAGCCCTGCGCATAAAGCGCATGTTCCGGAAGGCCGTGCTCGCGCGTGTAACGCAGAACGTCTTCGGTGGTCCAATCGGCCAGGGGGCTTATTTTTACCGACGAACCGGAACGGTCGAAGGCCTCGATCGCCGCCCGCGATTTCGCCTGCGCCCGGCGCAGCCCCGTAAAATAGGCCGCAACGCCGCTGAGGCCTTTCGCCAGAGGGCGCGATTTCCGGATTTCGCAGCAGAGCATTCGATTGGGCACGGTTTCCCGAAAAAGATCGATCCCGTGCAACGCTACCATCGCGTTCGCCTCGTCCGGCTCCGGCGTCAGCCGTTCCACGGAAATCGCATATCGGCGCTCAACCTCGGCGATGATCTGGTCAGTCGCTTTTGGAACCCGCCCGGTATCGAGCGTCAGAATGCGCGTTTCCGGCGCGGCGTTGAGCACCAGGTCGGTGACCACAACATCCTCGCGCTGGAAACTGCTCAAAACAATCAGGGAAGAGCCAAACTCGCTGATGGCGGCGGCAACGATATCACGGGCGCTTGTGACAGGTTCCAAAGGATTGCAGCTTTCTTTTTGTGAGTAACGCTTTGTGAGTACCGTTGAATTGGACGACTGGAGCGGGAGACGGGATTCGAACCCGCGACATCGACCTTGGCAAGGTCGCACTCTACCAGCTGAGTTACTCCCGCTTGAAGCGAAACTGTTATTTTCCCTTGAAATGAGGTGGGTGTCAAACGGTACTGGGGGAGGAGGCTTTCAGGGGACGTGCTTAAGAGGGCGGGAAGACCGGTCACAGATCAAGCCTGAAGTCTGCGGCCGCCATCTGTTCACGCTTCGTTCGCGTGCAGTGTTCAGGTGCTTTTCACTGCGAATCCGGTGGCTTCGATTTTCAGGTAAACAACTCTCAAATCTGCGGCGGATCGCCCGCCCCGAGGCTTTTCAGGTGGTTCTATCGTGCACCTCCCGTTACTGAGATTCCGGGCTGCCGAATGAGCCCGATCACAATATTTTGCCTCCTTCTGATTCAGATTGTGATCCTGTCTTAACTCAATGTCAACGCCCAATGTCAATGCATTTCGGACGGCACAATCAGCTCCGCGATTATCGGCGTGAGGGCATTTATGAATACTTTCCTGTTACGTGCCCAGCGCCCGGGATATGGAAGGTGGACGGTCGGGCCGCGCCAACTCGTCCTCAAAAGAGAGCGCGCCACGTTCCCTTCGATAGAACGCAGCAAAGTCGCAATCATCGCGGGTTGGAGCTCGCCGACCGTTTTCGAAAGCGAAGCCTCGCCGGCCCCGCAAGCCGCCCGCCGCGGTTTGGGATCGAGATCATCAACAGGTCTTCGACAGAGATCGATCAGATAGCAACCCGACGCCTGAAAGACCGCAAAAAAGTTCTCGTCGTCGATTGCGGGATCGACCATCCGGAAAGCGTCGCGCATCGCCCGATAAAGCCCGGAGTCGCCCTGGTAGAAGAAGCGCCCGGACGCCGGAGCCGATTCCCCAATGAAGAGCAAGCGCACCTCGGCGGGGCGAAACGTCCGCCGCAATTTTTCTCTTTGGCGGCCTGTGGGATCAAACGCCAGCGCGGATTACCCTCACTTCCTGATCGACATGAATTTCGCCCCCTGCCAGGACCTCGCAGTTCAGGGCAAGCTTTCCATCAAACCGCCTGACGATATCGCGCAGCACTTTCGGATCGTACGCGAGCGTATCGGGGTCGACCATCGTCATGTTGCATCGATCGCGAAGGTCGTGGATGCCGATCACCACATTCGCCAATGAAAATCCGGCCGCCTTCCAGGTGCGCTCTTCGAGACCGGGCACGCCTCCGATAACAATGTTCGGCCGCAGCCTTCTTCCGTCAAGCCCGAACGCGGCAATCGCGCCGTCCGTAACGACCAATAGCGGAAGAATGTCGAAACGATCCAGGTCCTCATCGTGAACTAACTGTGCGTCAAGACCAACAAGCTGCTGAACAGCGGCCAGAACCGCAGGATCAGTCCACGCCTTACCGTCGACCAGCGGGCCGCCGGCCCCGTCCAGCGTCGCATGGAAGCCCAGCAGGTCGGGCCATGTGCGCGCCGTCGCAATCCGGCCCCGGCCACGTCTAATCTGAACGATGCGATCGCCGTCAATACCTGACGGCGTAAGCCGGGCGGTCTGCAATTGCTCGCCCGCCATCGACTTCACCGGATATCGCCAGATCTGTTTTACGTACATTGATCTTCATAAGACTCAGCATTTGTCTTACAAGACTCGGCGTTCCTCGAACGCGATCTCAGCATCGTTGATGCTCGCGAGCCGCCGGCGCATCAGACCCTCCTCATCGAACTCCCATAATTCATTCCCGTAAGACCGGTACCACTGACCCTTCTCGTCGTGCCATTCGTACTCGAAGCTTACGGCAATGCGGTTTTCGCGAAAGCCCCACAAGGTCTTCTTCAACCGGTAGTCAAGCTCCTTCGCCCACTTGCGCCGTAGAAACGCCTTAATCTCCTCGCGGCCCCGCAGGAACTCGGTACGATTGCGCCATTCCGAATCGGGCGAGTAGGCCAGCGCCACGCGTTCGGGGTCACGCGAGTTCCAGGCGTCTTCCGCCATCTGGACTTTCCTCGTGGCGGTCTCAAGGGTAAAAGGAGGAGCGATCTTCGCGGGCAGCGTCACACTGAAATATTCCCACGATGGGATCATGAAAAGGAGATCGCAATGGCTGAATACACATTACATTCGATTGCCTTCCCGGTCCTCACTGAGGACCAGATCGCGCAGGTGGCGAATTGCACCACCGTCGCGCCCAGAAGCATTACCGCGATGGCGAAACGCTCATCTCGGTCGGCGATCGCGATCTGAAGTTCTTTATCGTCAAGTCGGGCGAAGTCGAGATCGTCGATTATTCCGGCGACGCGCCAAAGACGATCGCCATGCACGCGTAAAGGCGAGTTCACCGGGGACATCTCGCATCTGACCGGCACGCCCGCCATCTTCACCGCGATCGCCCGAGGCGACTGCGAGGTGTATCGAGATCTCGGGAGAGGCCCTGCGGCACGTGCTGAACCAGTGCCCCGGCTTGAGCGACATCATTCTCCAGGCCTTTATCGCGCGCCGGCAACTGCTGCGCGAATCGCCCGAACTTCATCGGCCTGCGAGTGATCGGGTCGCGTTATTCGCCGGACACGTTTCGCGTGCGCGATTTTCTCGCCAAGAACCGCGTGCTCTTCACCTGGGTGGATCTGGAGACCGACCCGCAAGTGGATCAGATGCTCAAGCAGTTCGGCGTGACGGAGGCCGATACGCCGGTTGTGGCCTGCGCGCACATGCTGCTGTTGCGCAACCCTTCGAATCAGGAACTGGCGGATGAGATCGGCATCCATCAGCCGCTGGAGAATACGGTTTACGATCTGCTGGTGGTGGGCGCCGGGCCCGCGGGATTGGCGGCCGCCGTTTACGGCGCGTCCGAAGGGCTGCGAACCGCGGTCCTGGATTGTGTTGCTCCCGGCGGCCAGGCGGGCAGCCAGCATGCGCATCGAGAACTATCTCGGGTTTCCCACCGGGCTGACCGGCGCCGAACTCACCGATCGCGCTACTCTCCAGGCCAACAAATTTGGCGCGCACCTTTCGATCCCGACCTCCGCGAACTCGCCTGTCTTTCGAAAACGGGTACGCGGTTCTGGACCCGGGCGATGGCGAGCCCATCACGACCAAGTGCCTTCTGATCGCCACCGGTGCGCAATACGGCCGGCTGGACGTCGAAGGGTTGCGGGCAATTCGAAGGAACCGGCGTCTACTACGCCGCCACCACCGCCGAGGCGCTGGCTTTGCCGCGGGTCTGTCCGGCGATCGTGGTGGGCGGCGGCAACTCGGCCGGACAGGCCGCCGTGTTTCTGTCGGGCTATGCGAGCCGGGTGCTGCTCCTGATTCGCGGCGACGATCTGAACAAGAACATGTCCAGCTACCTGGTCCGCCGCATCGAGCAGACGCCGAATATCGAACTGCTTTGCAACACCACCATCCGGCGCATGGTGGGCAACGGTCATCTTCAGGCGGTCGAGATCGCAGACTAGCGGTGACCGGGCAGCAGCGGACCGTCGAGACTCCGGCGGTATTCAGTTTCATCGGCGCGACGCCGCGAACCGAATGGCTGCCTCCCGAAATCGAGCGCGACGCCAAGGGATTCGTGCGGACAGGAGCGGTCGTGGCGCAACTCCCCGTCACTGGGGCGTCAGCGCGGCCGCCATTCCTGCTGGAGACCAGCCATCCCGGCGTGTTTGCCGCGGGAGACGTGCGGTCGGGATCCGTGAAGCGCGTCGCCTCCGCGGTCGGCGAAGGCGCAATGTCGGTGCAGTTCGTCCACGAATATCTCAAGGAGATGTGAACTCCCGACTGCGCCGGTGCGATTATCGGTGTTATGTGCCCGAAGCTGAATTGCCTTCTATGTCTTCTCGTGTTTACGTTCCCGGCATTCGCGCAACTCGACTCTGCCCAATTGCAGGTTAAATTCGGAGCCCCGCTTCACCGGGAAGTGTTCCGTATTCCGCCAGGGTTCGATCTGGTCGTCGACTATGGAGCAGACAATCAGGTGTGCAAGCTGCAAGTCCCGGACTCAATCCCGCCGGATATGACTAAAAAGTGGAACACCGATGAACTGAAGCAAAAAATGCGCGCCTTTCTCGCGGAACTGGTGCCGGATTCCATGCGCGGCAAGGAACTGAATCGCGGAATGGGCCAGTCGGGGGCGTTTTCCGCCTGGGGTCTTGACGAGTACGAGAAGGTGACGGTCGTCGAAACGTACAGTGGCTCCCACGACACAATCACTGTCATGTTCAAGAACGCCGGTTGTCAGGAGCCTGGGCAAATCCCCAGATAAGCGGGCAGGCGGCGCCTCCCGTACGCGAAAATGATGCGATGGGAGAGAACAAAACCATTCATCGCTGCGCATGGGCGGGGAACGATCCTCTCATGCAGACCTATCACGACGAAGAATGGGGCGTGCCGGAGTACGACAGCCGCGCGCTCTGGGAGAAGCTGATGCTGGACGGCTTCCAGGCCGGCCTCTCCTGGATTACCATTTTGCGAAAGCGAGAGGCGTTTCGAGAGGCATTCCGGCAATTCAACCCCGAAGCGGTCGCGCGGTTCCGCGAGTCCGATATCGAACGGTTGCTGGGAAACGCCGGCATCATCCGCTCGCGCGCCAAGATCGAGGCCACCATAACCGGCGCGCGAGTCTGGCTGGAGATGCAATCGGCCGGCGATGATTTCTCGACGTTCGTCTGGAACATCGCGGGCGGAAAGCCTATTCAGAACAAGGGCCCCATACCCGCGAGCACCCCGTTATCCGAGCAGATGTCCAAAGCGCTGAAGCAGCGCGGCTTCAAATTCGTCGGACCCGTGATTGTGTACGCGTGGATGCAGGCAACCGGGATCGTCAACGACCACGCCGTCAACTGCTTTCGGAGGAAAGCGGTCAATGAGTGAAATCGGCGCCATTGAACTCGTCTTTCTCCTGCTCCTCCTGTTCATCGTAATTTTCGGGCTCTTCGCGCTCAAACTGAAGACGCCCTATCCGATCGTCATGGTTGTCGGAGGGCTGCTTCTCGCTCTCGTGCCCGGCCTACCCGAGATCAGCCTCGATCCCGATCTGATCTTCCTCGTAGTTCTTCCGCCTCTGCTCTATGCTTCGGCATGGACCACTTCCTGGCGAGACTTTCGCTATAACTTTGTCAGTATCTTTCTGCTTGCCTTCGTGCTGGTGGGGGTCACCGTTCTCGGAGTCGCCCTGATAGCGCCAAAGGCTTTTGCGGGCTTCGACTGGCGCCTCGGTCTGGTGCTCGGAGCCGTTGTCGCCCCCACCGACGCGATCGCCGCTACTTCAATCGCCCGCAACGTGGGGTTGCCGGGCCGTATCGTCGACATCCTCGAAGGTGAAAGCCTGATCAACGATGCGACCGGACTGCTCGCGCTGCAGTTCGCTACCGCCATCGTAGTGAGCCGTCAGGTGCCCACCGTTTCCACCGGCATCCTGACGCTGATCTGGCTCATTGTTGGCGGAGTAGGGCTGGGTGTGCTTGTAGCCTGGATTACGAACTACGTTGAGCGCAGGATTGACGATGGGCCGATCGAGATTACGCTCAGCATCCTGGTTCCCTATACGGCGTACCTCGCTGCCAATGCCGTTCACGCTTCAGGCGTGCTGGCAGTGGTGACCTGTGGGCTGATACTGAGCCGCCGCAGCGCATACTTTTTCTCGCCCGCGGTTCGCATCCAGATCGAGTCCTTCTGGGAGTCATTCACCTTTTTGCTGAACGGCCTTGTCTTTGTGCTCATCGGGCTGCAGCTCCGTCAGATGCGCGCGGCCATTCGGGGACTCGACCTGCGGAACGCTTGTCCTGGAGGGCGCAATCTTCAGCGCTCTATTAATCCTGCTGCGTCTTTTCTGGAATTACCCCGGCGCTTACTTCGCCTGGCTTCTGCGCACGAGGTTCCTCGCTCAGAAAGAGAAGAGACCATCCGCGCGTGCGATTTTCGTGGTTGGGTGGACCGGGATGCGGGGCGTGGTCTCTCTCGCCGCGGCCCTCGCGCTTCCCGTGGTGGTAGCCGACGGCAGCCCGTTCCCACGCCGGAATCTGATCGTTTTTTTTACCTTCTGCGTCATTCTGGTCACGCTGGTCCTGCAGGGCATTACGCTGCCGCCGCTGATCCGATTGCTTGGCCTCGCGGGCGCCGCGGGGCCGAACTGCGAAGAGCGTGAAGCGCGGCGCATCGTTACGGAAGCCGCGCTGTCCCGCCTGCAGGAGGTGAAGGGGCGAGATAGCAAGGAAGCAGCGGCGTATTACGACGATATTGAGCAGCATTACCGCCACAGACTCGCGAGCCTCCAGAAAACGGCCGACGGGAAGCAGGAGACTGCGGAACTGGACCGATATACTGAGCTCTCACGGGAGATGCTGGAAGTTGAGCGCCATACCGCCGTGCGGCTCAGGAACGAGGGCCGTATCAACGATGAAGTTCTGCGGCGGATTGAGCGCGAACTGGACCTGAGCGAATCACGTTATACGCTGGCGGGCGAGTAAGTACGCAAGCCCTCTGTCCTTCCGCACCGGCGCGGAGCTTCACGATACCCCTACTTCTTCGCTCGCGACAGAACAACCACGCTTCTCCCAATCAGTGGGTACTCCAGCGTACCCAATGGCCGCTTTTCGCCCGGATCCGAAATATCCTCCGGGGACGGAAGGCACGTATCGACCTCAAGCATCCACTCACCCGCCGTTCCCTCCTGTATGCGGAACCAGATATCGTTCGGGCTCGCATTGACCATCACGTAAAGGTCGTCGTCATTCTCGCGCGCTCCATGGAGGCACCACGCCAGCGTTTGCCCCGCGGGTGAGAAGTCGAGAATCGGGCCGGTCTGTCCATACCAGTGCACGTCTTCGCGCCAGAACTGGCTGCGAGAGATCGACGGATGGCTCTTGCGGAACGCGATCATTCGCTGGACAAACCGGAAGATGTCCCGATTGGCCTCGAGCTTGTCCCAATCCAGATGGTTGATGTCATTGTCCTGGTTATAAGGGTTGTTATTTCCCTTGCGCGTATGCAGAAACTCATCCCCTGCGCAGAACATCGGCGTTCCGTTCGACATCATCAACAGCGTAAAGAAATTCCGAACCTGCCGCCGCCGCAGGGCCATAACAGGGGCGGACACCCCGTCGTCGCCCTCCCACCCGCAATTCCAGCTGCGATTATCGTCGGTGCCGTCCGTGTTCCCGTGTCCATTGGCCTCGTTGTGTTTGTAGTTATAAGAGACCAGATCGTAAAGACTGAAGCCGTCGTGCGCCGTGACAAAGTTCAGGCTCTGAAACGGCCGGTATGAATTCTCGAGATCGTCGGGAAACAGGTCGTCGCTGCCGTAAACCCGCTGCATCAGCGCTCCCACGCGTCCCGATACGCCGCGCACAAAATCGCGCAGATCGTCCCGGTACTTACCGTTCCACTGGCGCCAGTTCAGACCGGGGAAGGCGCGCCCCAGCAGGTAGCTTTCGATGTCCCACGCTTCTGCGATCATGCGCACGCCGTAGCGGGAAGCCAGAAAACCAATCTGCGAAATCAGCGCGGGATGGTCCAGATCCGTGCTTCCGTCCGATCTGCGCGTGAAAACCGAAGCCAGATCGAAACGAAAGCCATCCACTTTCATCTGCGTGGTCCAGAATAGAAGGCTCTCGATGATGAGAGACTGCACCACCGGATGATCGCAGCGCAGCGTGTTGCCGCAGCCCGTATCGTTGCGGTAGGTGCGGTGGTCCGAAGCCAGCAGATAGTAAGACTGATTGTCGATGCCGCGGTAACTGTGAACCGGCCCATCGCCGCCGGCTTCGCTCGTGTGGTTGTAGACCACGTCCAGCACGACCTCTATGCCATTGGCGTGAAACGCGTCCACCATCGCGCGAAACTCTTCGATCGCCCCGCCCTCCGCCTGATTGGCCGCATAGGCTTTGTGTGGCGAGAAGAAGTTGAGCGTCATATAGCCCCAGTAGCTTCCTTCCTGGGGATCGCACTGATGAATCGGCATCAGTTCCACAGCGGTGATACCGAGCTCCTTCAGATAGGGAATCTTTTCGACCAGGCCCGCGAAGGTACCGCGATGCGCCGGGGTCACGCCGGAGTTCGCGCGCGCCGTAAAGCTTTTCACATGGAGCTCGTAGACTACGGTTCCCGAACTGGGGCGCTCCGGACGGCTCTCGTCCGGGTTGTTGCGCGTCGGCTCGCCGCGATTCGCAGGAAGCACGCCGAGAGGAGCGTACCCGTCGTTCGGGCCAGGCACGGTCGCCTTATCGCGGTTGTAATTCGGCGGGAAGAATACCGCGGGCGCAAAGGGATCGAGCAGAATTTTTTGCGGATCGAAACGATAGCCCGCGCCGGGATCGTACCGGCCGTCGACGCGGTAGGCGTAATAGACCGCGCCCTTCGCCTCATCGGCGCGAATCCAGGAGTGCCAGATCCTTCCCGACTTGTTACTGCGCGGGTCCAGCCGGCGTTCGAGCACCGGATGTACCGGATCCTCGGCCGTGTACAACAACAGCGTGACGCCTGTGGCGCGCCGCGTGTACAACGCGAAATTCCAGGCGTCCAGGGACGGCACCCACGTGACACCCATCGGACCGGGCGTTCCCTCTCTCCGGTCCCACGCATCGAAACTGCCGCCTGCCCGGCGTAATTCTGCCACACAGAGATTCTCGCGCACTACCGGTAGCGCCGGGCGATCTTTGTCGCCGGTGTTCGTTCCCACCTGCCGAACCGCGACCGCAAGGGAGCGTCCTGTTCCTTCGTGCTGCCAAAGCGGATGAAGACGCAGCGCAGCGAATGTGGGGTCAGGGCTTCGGCCCTGTCTCGATGGCGTCCCGCGCCACGTGTAACCACGGCCTCTTATTGTGGGGCAGAGCTTCGGTTATGCCACCGGGCTTCCGCCCGGCGCGGAGCTTTTCGCCAGGCCTGGTAGCACCGGCGATCTTGTCGCCGGTGTCTTCTCCATCGCCGCGGAAGTAGGTTTCGAGGGTGCCGCCGAGCTTCCACTAAACTCGGAGTGATTCGACGCCTGGTATTCGGAATCAGCTCAACTCTCCCGACAGAATTGTCCGCAGGCGCGCCTGGGCGTATCGCAGATCACGCCGGACCGTGTGGACCGATTCGTGGCGAACCAATGCTGTCTCCTCCGCGGTCATTCCGGCGATGAATCGCATCTCAATCAAAGTGACCAGGCGAAGCTCCTCCTGGCCCAGCGTTTCCAGTGCTTCATCGAGTTCCAGCAGATCGCCTTGCCGTGTCCCTGCCGCGAGTTGATCGTTGAACGGAACGGTGAACTGGACGCCGCGCTTTTGCGCCCTCCGGGCGCGGGCGTGATCCACCAGCACCTGACGCATGACTCGCGCAGCGATTCCGAGAAAATGGGCACGGTCCGCAAATGCCGGGGTCTCGCCCTCGAACATGCGCAGAAATGCTTCGTGGACCAGCGCTGTTGGTTGCAGAGTGTGACCTGGCGCTTCTTTCCGGAACGCCGTCCGGGCTAGCCGCCGAAGCTCTTCATACACGAGTTCGAGCAGCTTCTCGCGGGCGCTTTCTTCGCCCTCGTGAATCTGCGCGAGCAAAGCGGTTACGGATGGCGCCCCGTCGCCGGTCATGGGCCGTTTCCCTCAACGATTGGGAAGAAGCAAAGCATGTGTGCTTTTCCGGCCGCACCTATTTTGCGCAATTTTCCCGCGGTTTACGCATTAGAGCCGAGAGACAAAATCCGGACCGCCGAACGCGGCCTGAACCGGATATTAAGGAGGAACTGAATGATCAGGCTATCACAGGCCAGGCGCACAGTCCTGGTTGTCGCCGCGCTTAGCGTTCCATCTGCTATATACGCCGATCTCCTGGGACAAGCCAGCACGCCGAACGGCTCGGCCTTCGTCGACGCCTGCGCGGGCCTCGGTTACTCGTCTGATCTCCAACCGGGTATCGCATGGGCCGGCAGTCCGTCCGGCGGAACGAACTGCCACAACACCGCCGGCGCCTCGGTGAACACAGCGGCATTGGCAACTGGTAGCGCCGCGCCGAACCCCTACCCGTATGAGGACATGTCCTCAGCTTCCGCGTCCATCGGGCAATTGCATCTGGACGCCGGCCACACGGGGGACAGCGGCTATTACTTCCCGGAGGCATATGCGGAGGCCGGCTGGAACGACACGGTGACGCCGAATGTCACAAACCTCTCCGGCGTCGTGGGAAACACTGGCGTCTGGGTTATTCCCATCACCGTCTCCGGAATTTTCGCTACCTCCGGGCCCGATGCGGGCGCCGACGGATATGTTGATGTCTTTCAGAACGGGCAGGAGGTCGGGGGCTACGGTACGGCCGACGCTGCCGCTTACAGCGTGTATCAATCCGCGAATGCCCCGTTGTTATCCGGCGTTGCCAACGGTTTTCCCGGCGCAAGCTGGAACAAAGAGATGATCGGGTGGTCGGCCACAAGCCGGTACGGCGCTGGTTACGCGACACTCGATCCCTCCACAACCATCTACTTCGCTCTTCCCGTCACGCTCGGACAGAACTACTCGCTCGGCATCTGGGCCGACCTCAGCGCCGGCGAGTACAGCGCTGGCGCGGCCGGTCCCACCCTGCAGCAGGACATCGCCTCCGCCGACATGTCCCATTCGGTTCTCTGGGGCGGGCCCGGATATTTCATCGATGGCGCGGGCAACGTTCACACAGACGTCACTATTACGTCTGGCTCCGGCTACGACTACAATGTCGCCGCCACGGATCCAGGCGCCGCACCGGAGCCGTCCAGCATAGTGCTCGCACTCAGCGGCGTTGGCTTGCTGGCTCTCGGTTCGCGACGACGCTGCAGGCTTAGGAATTGAAATAAACCACAACAAGGAGAAAACAAAATGGCAACGGTTGAAGTACAAGCAAGCAACGAGGTTCCCGAGTCTTTCAAGGGGCTAACGCTGGTCATGGTTTGGGGTTCGGGTTTCGCGGAAAACTCCCCGGTCGGCCTGCTGCTGCATGGCGGCAGAGCCGCGAACGCACATGTCGCTCACACCGACCAAACAGGATCGTTCCAGTGGGGTACGGCAGTCCACGGGCGATTGGGCTGCGGCGCTACCTTGACTGTCACGGCTCACGGCAGCGGCATTAGCGCGAGCGGCAGCGGCGAAGTATTTTGTCCGTAAGCCTGGCCGTTTGGAAGTCCACCCAGCGTCGAGTAACCGGCCAATCGACGGATGGTCAAGCCGGGCGTCGCCGGAACAAAGTTCTTAAGCCTGTGGCCGCCACCATCGCGCGGCGGCACAGCCAGAGCGAAGATTAGCAAAGATAAGTGGCCTTGCTCTGAGGGATGCGCGAAGTCTGCCTGATTACCAGGGTGATCATTCAACATGAGCAAACGAGTTCTATCTTTAGCGGTACTGACGTTCGCGTTTCCTGGCGTCATGCATGCCGGTGTCGTTTCTCTCTATGGCGACATAGATTGCTTTGGATTAGGCGGTTCCTGCCCCGACGGAAGCGGTTTTACAACCGATCTGGGAGGAGTGCAGTATGCCGACTACCGCAGCCCTGCCGAAATGGCTTCCAATTCGGTAACCGACATCTGGCAACACCAGAATCCTGCCGTTGCGACGACATACAGCTACACTCTGGATGGCACGCCTGAGAGCGCGATCTTCACGACGCGTATAGCGGGCATTGGCAATGCGGGTTTTGGGCCTGACGACGTGACGTTTGACGGCGCTTTAATAGGAGAAATTCCCGTTAACCAAAGCGCGAACTCCGACCAGGAAGTATTGACATATAGTTTCGCCGTACCCACCGCGTTACTTACGGGTGACGACACTGTTTCGATCGCAGTCGTGCACGGCGCCGATGGATTCAGCATCGACTACGGCCAGCTTTCCGTTACTACCACTTCTGCTGCCACACCCACACCGGAGCCGTCGACCCTCGCGGCTCTATGTGCTGGTTTGGCGGGACTGCTGGCAAGACGGTTCCGCAAGGGGCATACACGCCCCTGACGGTGCTGGTTCATTTCGTGTGCAGCGAGCCCAACAGACTCGCTGCCGCCTCCTTTTGCCGGTCGACATACTCGTTCGAGTACGGGTACCGTTGCCAGATGTCGGCGACTCGCTGGTAGGAAGCTCGGGCGTCACTGGCTTTACCCTGGCGGGCCCAGGCCGCGCCCTGGGCCCGCTCTGTGTCCGCCAGCGTCATAAGATTGTTGAGTTCCCCGGTTGTTGCAAACGGCAACAATCGCTCGCGTGCTTCCTTCAGAAGGCGTTGGGAGTCCGTAAAGTTTCCTGTCGCGGCTTCGATTCTCGATTGCAATAAAAGAATCTCAACCAGTCGCCGGCGTTCTGCCAAATCCGGTCCGGATTCCGCCTCGGCGCGCGGCCGTTGCGAGGTCAGCGCCGTCTCCGCGGAAACGCGTGCGTCGCTGAACCTGCCGGCCTTGAATTGTGCGGTGCTCAGGTGACGCAACGCCGAGAACCGGCCTCGGATCGCCACGGTATTCTTCCGATCGGATGCGATCAGTGCGTCGATCGTTCGAACAGATTCACGGGTCATCAGGATAGCGGTATCGGGGTCGGATTCCGCCAGCGCAAAAGCTACCCGAAAGGTCGCGACTGCCCGGCTGTATTGTGCTCCCTTGTTGTTGGGATCGCTTTGCCGCATCTCTTCGGCCGCGGCCAGGTACATGCGTGCGCTCTGCAGGGCGGACGGCGCGTCTCCCAGGTTCGGATGCTCATCGTCAAGATAGATGGAAGAGCGGATCTGATAGAGGACCGCTCTGGATCTGTGCAGAAATGGACTGCGAGGTTCCGCGCCAAGCAGTTCGTTTAACAGCGACTCTTGTTCCGCGAGGGCGCGCAGGCCCTCCGTCAGGCGCCCCACATTCTGAGCGGCGGTGCCAATTCGTTCATCCGCCTGAGCGACCATACGGATGAGGGCCCGGGTTCTTGTCTTTTTCAATAGGGCGCGCGCCGAGTCGGCGCAGCGGGAAGCTTCACTCCACGCCTCCCGGTCGTGCCCCGAATCCTCTTCAATATCCGCAAGAACGCAAAACGAGAAAGCATAGTTCTGTTCCATTGCGCCAGTGAGCGGCCTGATGGCGCGAGCCCGCGCGAAGGTATCGATCGCGAGTTTGGAGTCTTCGCGTGCCTTGCCCATCCCGCCGGTCCGAAGAATCAGGAAAGCGCGCCGGTTGTAATACTCAGCCAGTTCAGGAAGGTAAACAGCATCGGCAACGGCGATCGCTTCGAAAATTGCCCCGGCCTTCTCATAGCTGACAAGCGCGTCGCTGGTGCGGCCCAGGTTGGGCTGGCCCGGAACGCCCTGGACAGTCGGCGATTTTCATATAGCCCTGCGCAATTTCATCTTGCAGGGTCACATCGCCCGATGCATTCTTCGCTAGATTGTCCAGGTACGCGAGCCCGGTCTTTACGATGGTCTCGCGAGCTTTCGTGGTTCCGGCGATATTCGCAATCTGGTCGTCCAGCTCAAATACGAATGTGTGCGCCAGCGTGCGGACATCCTGAAAACGCCTCTGCGCCACACGTTCCTCGCCAATCGCCACAAGTGCAGCCGAAGCCACGGCCAGCACACCCACCGCGGCAACCGCCATACTGAGCCGGTTCCGGCGAACGAATTTGGTTGCCCGGTAGACTATTGTGTCGGGCCGGGCCAGCACTGGCCGGTCGGAGAGAGCGCGATTCAGGTCGTCGGCAAGATGTTGCACGGAAAGATATCGCCGGGCGGGTTCCTTGCGAAGCGCCATCATGAGGATGTCATCCAGATCCGCGGTCACCTGGGGAGCCGCGGGTTGCGTCTCACAAACCGTGCGGGCCACCGCGGCGGGGTTCAGCGTCGTGACATCGTACGGCAGCCGGCCGGTGAGCATTTTATATAGAACGACGCCCAGCGAATATACATCGCTTGCGGTCGTGATTGGCTCGCCGGTCACCTGCTCCGGGCTTGCGTACTGAGGCGTCATCGGCATCAGCCCCGCGGCTGTGTGTTCCGCGGCAGGATCGGAATCGAGTATTTTGGCAATGCCGAAATCGAGCAGTTTGGGCCGGCCTGCGGCATCCACGAGGATATTGGAAGGCTTCAGGTCGCGATGCACGATCAGGCTTCTGTGCGCGTACGATACCGCGTCGCAGATCACCAGAAAGAGCCTGACCTTTTCACGCCAATCGAGATTCTTTGCGTATTGGTCAACGGGGTCTCCGTCTACATAGTCCATCGCGAGGTACGGCTGGCCGGCCGCGGTTCGGCCCGCGTCGAGCAACCTCGCGATCGATGGATGATCCAGGCGGGCCAGAATCTGGCGCTCACGCAGAAAGCGTTCCATGAAGGCGCTGGAATTCGCGCTCACGTGAAGGAGTTTCACGGCTGCACGATGTTCAACCTCGCCATCGGCGCGTTCGGCCAGATAAACCGAGCCCATGCCACCGCTGCCTATCAGACGAAGCAGGCGAAATGGTCCGCATCGGTCATCCAGCGGCAAGCCCTCAAGCAAATCAGTGATGGAATCCGCGACGAGGCCTTGAAGATCGCTGCCGTCGGCATCGAACCGCAACAGTTGTTCGACTTCTACCCGGATCTCGCGGGGGATCTGGCGAGCCAGGAAGTACGCCTCCCGCTTGCCCGGATCGAAATCCATTATCTCGCTGAAGGCGCGCCGGACCTCGTCGCTCATCGTGGCTACAACTCCTCGCGCTGTAGTCATGAGGGTACCTCAGCTTAGCCTGTGCCGGAAATGTGCTTTCCAAAAACCCCAGAAGTTGGCCTGATGGCTTTGGACATCCTGTGCCGTTTGCGGCGCCGGGCGGCGTCATCGTCGCGCTTGTATGGCCGGGCTGATTCTTAGGTGGAGAGCAACTCGGGTCGCTGACTGTCGCGGACTATCAGGGATGATCCGACAGGCTCTATGTACCCGCTGTGTACCTCGGTTCCGCTAAAGTATCGACTTTGGCGTTTCTGTCCGTTTATCAATAACTTGCAATCCATCAGTGAGCCGTTCGGGTTGATGCGAGGCTTCACGGCCTGGTTAAGTGATTACTCCCAATAAACGCGCTTATCGGCCATAAGCGGCATTGTCGGAAATCACCCCCGTAAAGTCGCGGTCACAGTAACTTTAGCAGGGTGCTGAAAACGGCCATTCGAACGATACTCCCTGCCGGTCGTGGCTCGGTAAGTATCTGCAAACATGCGAATACGCTTCCGAGCCGCGCGCGTAAGCAAGCGTTCTTTGCCCTTTTCAGCACCCGCCACCTTTTTCAAATCATCAAAGATCCATACTCCGTCTTCCGGCGCTCCGTCCGTTTGTCCGAATGGGCGAAATCTGATACCCACGCCAGGTCAGTCACAACCTCGGCCACACTTTTTTCTCCATAAAATCAACGGTTTGACAAAAACCAGGCGCACCATCGCCAAAAACGAATGCTAAAGAATAACCAGGAGAAAACAAAACCACCATGTCCCCCGCGACCAGCTCTTCATCAAATAACGCAGCAACCCCAACCCCGAACCAGTCCACCGGACCCCGCACCCACGAAGGCAAAACGCGTTCCGCTATGAACGCTTTGCGCCACGGCCTGACCGGCCGCACCATCGTCATGCCCTACGAGGACATGGACCAATACCACACTTTCTGCAAACGCCTCTTCCAGAGCCTCGCCCCCGAAACGCCGCTCGAAGAGCAATACGCCCAGACCTTCTGCGACACCCAATGGCGCCTGAACCGGGCTCGCTCGTTCGAAGACGCCATGCTCGCACTCGGCCACTCCGAAGCAGCCGGCGAAATCGAAACCGAACATCCCCAGGTCCACGCGGCCCTCACCGCCGCGCGCGTCTTCCGCGACGATTCGAAATCCTTCGCCAACCTGACCCTGTACGAACAGCGCCTGCACCGCACGCTCGATAAGACCCTGCGCGAACTCAGAGCCCTGCAGGCCGAGCGCAAAGCCCAAAGGCAAGCTGAACTCGACGCCGCCGTAGCCGAGCGCAATCTCATGAAAATGAGGGCGGGACACGGTGGACACCACATGCCCGTCGATGCCGAACCCGTCACCAGACAGTTCGTTTTTTCGACCGCCGAAATCGAAGCCGAAGCGCGCCGCCAGTTCCGTCTTGCAGACGCCGCAACAGCCCAAAGACACCACTACAACTTCGAAAATTACCGCCGCAACGCCCCGAAGTGGGGCGTCTAAAATAAAGCGTGCGCATTTCCCGTCTCCTGCCCCTGTTGGCCCTGGCAACCCCCGCCGTGTTGTGGTCCCAGAACGCCACCACTCCCGGCGAGTTCACCATAGATTCCCCGACCCTCGTCTCGGCCGGTTTTGCCTGGAAGATCGCCGGAGACAATAATCGCAACGCCCGCGTCGAGGTGACTTACCGCAAGACCGGCGACAAGCCCTGGCGTAAAGGCTTAGCGCTGCTGCGCCTGCAGCATGAGTACGTGCCCGGCGGCGCCCCGCGCGATGGAGGTGGACACTTCTATAGCTATGTCGCGCCCAACATGTTCGCGGGCAGCTTGTTGAATCTTGAACCGGGGACGGAATACGAATGCCGCCTGATTCTCTCGGACCCCGACGGTGTCAAAGGCAAGGCGGAGAAGACCGTAACGGTGCGGACTCGCCTCGAACCACAGCCTGCGGCGGGCGGCCACGTCTATCACGTATATCCTTTCGGATACAAAGGAACGAAGCAGGAACCTGCTTTCACTGGGCTGATGGCGGCTTACTACATGGGCTCCGACCAGTCCGACCATTCGAACGCCTCGGCTCCTCGCGTCCAGCCCGGCGATACCATTCTGTTGCACGCCGGAGTTTATAAAGACAACCGGTTTGTATATAGCGGTTTCGATCGCACTCTCGCGGCTTACGGCACGCCTTTTGACGGGACTTACTACCTGACCCAAAGCGGCACGCCGGCCAAACCAATCGTGATTAAGGGCGCGGGCGACGGTGAAGTGATCTTCGACGGCGACGGCAACCAGAACTTATTTAACCTGATGGGGGCAAATGATAACTATTTCGAGGGCATCACCGTCCGGAATACGAACGTCGCGTTCCTGCTCGGGCTGAAACACATTGCGGGATCGAGCGGTTTCACGCTGAAGCATTGCAAGCTGGAGAATATCGGCCGCGGCGTGCAGGACGAATGGTCGGGCTCGAAGAATGTATATATCGCCGATAACGTATTCATCGGGCGCCATGATCCGAATAAGTTACAGAGCTGGTATACGCCGGCCGTCTGGTCGAAGTTCCCCGGATATCCGGCGCTGATTACTTCCGAATACGCGGTCAAGGTATACGGCCAGGGTCATGTAGTCGCGTATAACTATGTCGCCAACTGGCATGACGGGATCGACATAGCCACTTACGGAGACCCGGACGGCACACCCGACCCAATCCCCGACCGCTTCCCGGTTTCGATCGATTTCTATAACAACGATTTCTCCAACATGGCGGATAACTGCATCGAAGCCGACGGAGGCGCGCGTAACATCCGGGTCTTCCGCAATCGCTGCTTCAATTCCGCCGGTGGCGCTCTGAGCGCGCAACCCATCTTCGGCGGTCCGCTCTACTTCTATCAGAACGTCGCATACGACACCACTACCGGCGGCCCGTTGAAGTTCGTCGATACTCCCGCGGGGGTGCTGGTTTATCAGAACACGTTCTTCGGACAGGGCCGGCTGGTAGGCCCCGCAGCGAACGTGCATTTCCTGAATAATCTGATCCTCGGCGACGGCTATCTGGATCCCGTAATCAACTTACGCACCACGACTAACTACTCGTCTTCCGATTACAACGGCTTCCGCCCGAACCCCGGCGTTGCAAACGCCTTCGAGTGGGACTCGCCGCCGTTCCAGGTAGCGGCCGACTATCAGGGCAAACTGACCGACAGGCATTTCAAGTCACTCAGGGAATACAGCGAGGCCACCGGTCAGGACCGCCACAGCGTCCTGCTCGACTACGATATTTTCGTGAACGTGAAGATGCCCGATAAGTCGGACCCCCAACATCTCTACAAACCCGCCGACTTCGATTTCCGGCTGAAACCCGGATCGGCTGCGATCGATGCGGGCGCGCCGCTCCCCACGATCAACGACGATTTCACCGGCAAAGCGCCCGACCTCGGCGCACTCGAACTCGACCGCCCCGTACCGCACTACGGCCCCCGCGATGCAGCTCTTGATCAGAAACGAGACAGCAAATGACAGCTTCTGAAGTCGACTTGAAAACCATCACCAGCTGGACCGGAGGCAAGCCCGCCGTCTCCACCTCAGGCCGGTCCGGTATTGTCTGGAATCCGGCAACCGGAGAAGCCCAGGCGCGCGTCGAATTCGCCGGCGCTGCAGATGTTGACCTCGCGGTCGCCACCGCGCTGAAAGCCTTCCCTGACTGGCGCGCAACGCCGCTCTCGCGCCGCGCCGAGATCATGTTCGCCCTGCGTGAGGTCCTTCACTCCAATCGTCACCGCATCGCCGAACTGATCACGCTCGAGCATGGCAAGACCCTCGCCGACGCCACCGGCGAAGTCGCGCGCGGTATCGAAAACATCGAATTCGCCTGCGGCATTCCGCATCTCCTGAAGGGCGGCTTCTCCGAACAGGTTAGCCGCGGCGTCGACGTCTATCAGATCAATCAGCCCCTCGGCGTAGTCGCGGGCATTACGCCCTTCAACTTCCCGGCCATGGTTCCGATGTGGATGTTCGCGAACGCCATCGCCTGCGGCAATACATTCATCCTGAAACCATCCGAGAAAGACCCGTCGGTGAGCGTCTTCCTCGCCGAGCTGCTGCGGATCGCAGGGGTTCCCGATGGCGTCTTCAACGTGGTTCAGGGCGATCGCGTCGCCGTGGATCGCCTGATCGAACACCCGGACGTCAAAGCCATCAGCTTCGTCGGGTCCACCCCCGTCGCACGTTCCATCTACGAAACCGGGACGCGCCACGGCAAGCGTGTTCAGGCACTCGGAGGCGCGAGAAACCACATGCTGGTCCTGCCGGACGCCGATATAGGCATGGCCGCCGATGCCGCCGTCTCCGCGGCGTTCGGCTCGGCCGGCGAACGCTGCATGGCCATATCGATCGTGGTTGCAGTAGATAATGCCGCTGATCCGCTGATCGCATCCATCAAAGAACGGATGGCCAAAATCCAGATCGGCCCCGGCCTCGAAGACGGCAACGAAATGGGACCGCTCATCACCCGCGAACATCGCGACCGCGTCGCATCGTATATGGATATGGCGAAGTCCGAAGGCGCCACAGTCGTGGTCGATGGACGCGAACATCCCGCCGCGGCGCGAGAAGGCTTCTTCCTCGGCACGTCGCTGCTCGACGGAGTCGCACCGGGCATGAGTTGCTATGAGGATGAAATCTTCGGCCCGGTGCTGGGCATCGTCCGCGTGAAAACCTATCAGGAGGCGGTCGACATCGTCAACCGGAATCAATACGCCAACGGCGTCGCCATCTTCACCCGAGATGGCGGCGCCGCAAGGCAATTTCAGTTCGACGTGGAAGTGGGAATGGTCGGCATCAACGTGCCGATCCCTGTCCCGGTGGCTTACTACAGCTTCGGTGGCTGGAAGGCCTCACTTTTCGGAGACCTTCACATGTACGGTCCTGAGGGAATTCGTTTCTATACTCGTGGAAAAGTGGTCACCAGCCGGTGGCCCGATCCCGCAACAAGCAGCGTGAATCTGGGCTTCCCCCAGGTCCGGTAACGCCGGCGATCTCGTCGCCGGTGCACCGCGTCTTCAACGTGGGGTTAGTGCTTGAAATCAAGCGCGGTCATAGTACCCCCGAGCTGAATTTCATCAACGATGTCCTGACCCTCCACTCGTTTGGCCTGGACGATCGTGTTGGCAAACTTCATGCTGCCGTTCTGAACGACCGCAACCGTGTCGAACTTTTTCCCTGAGCTCGCGTTGGTAAACGTCACTTTCGATCCATCGAATTTCAGCGAGTACTGTCCCGCCGGCACCGTTGCGCTGCCAAGAACGGCCGGGGCGCTGAACGTGATATCGAAGGACTTAGCGAACAGCGGCAAGCTGGCCATCGCTAAGAAAAGAACAATAGTTTTCATGCGGATAGGATGCCTGAAGCACCCCAAATGTTACGCGGACTGGTACCCCGGAACGGTGAAAATCCTTTAAGAACGGCTCCTTAAAACGCGAGCCGGTCCTTCATCGCGGTGAGGTCCACCGCCTCGAGGCCGGGGACCTTTTTCAGATCGTCGATGGTTTTGAAATTCCCATGGTCCGTCCGGTATTTGACGATCGCATCGGCCTGGTCCGGCGTGATCCCGAGCACCGTTACGATTTCCTTGGCTGGCGCCTTGTTCGCGTTTACCTGCCCGTAGTTCTTGGCCAGATACTCCTTGATCGTCGTGATCTGATCAGCGGTTGCCGATGCGCCGCGCGACACCATGTCGTCCACGATGTACCCCCAGCCTTCCGCCGTGGCCCGCTGACCGGCCACAAGGTCGACTCCATGACAGGCGCCGCAAACCTGTTCCACGACGTCCTTCCCTTTGCCTTCAGTCAGATCCTGGGCGTTTGCCCGCGGAGCGGGGGCTAAAGAAAGAATAAGAACGGGTACGGCGGCAAGAGTAAGGCGATTCATCGTCACTCCATGGTAAACCGGCGTGGGAGCGCCAGGCAAATCGGGCCGTGCTCTTCGTGTCCAGCTACGCCGCTTCGCGATCGAGCACCCGGCTGTCCAGCT
The DNA here is from genome assembly GCA_963845785.1 of Terriglobia bacterium. GTDB lineage: Bacteria > Acidobacteriota > Terriglobia > Bryobacterales > Bryobacteraceae > BOG-234. The sequence goes on from CAWJTK010000001.1 coordinate 1,378,434, forward strand.
TCGCCACCTTCAGATCCCAGACCAGCCCGACGCGCTTCAGGATGTTCACCAGAATCCACGAGTGGTCGATCTCATACCACGCGAGCCCATGGCGGATCGAGGTCGGATGCGCGTGATGGTTGTTGTGCCAGCCTTCGCCGAACGTGAGAGCCGCTACCCACCAGCTATTGCGGGAATCGTCCTTCGTCGCGAATCGCCGTCCGCCCCACATGTGCGTTGCGGAGTTCACCAGCCAGGTGGCATGCAGACCGAAAACGACGCGCACGCAGATACCCCAGAGCATCAGCGGCAAACCACCGATCGCCAGCAGGATCATGCCGAGCACAACCATGGGAACCCAGTGCCAGTCGTTCAGCAGAACGTAAAACCGGTGTTTGGCGAGATCGGGCGCATACTTCGACATCAGCTTTGTATTATTGTGGTTGCCTTCGCCGAACATGATCCAGCCCATGTGAGCCCAGAAGAAGCCTTCGCGGGGTGAGTGCGGGTCGCCATGGTGATCGGACTTCTGATGATGAACGCGATGCACCGCGACCCAGAAAATCGGGCCGCCTTCAAGCGTCAGGGAACCGCAAACCGCAAAGAAGTATTCCAGCCAGACCGGGCATTTGTACCCGCGGTGCGTATGCAGACGGTGATATCCCATGCTGATCCCGAGGCCCGTCGCCACCCAATAAAGGAAGAGAGCAACCAGGAAGCTGCGCCAGCTGAACATGAACAGCGCGGCAAATGCGCCGACATGAAACAGCCCGATGGCAATTACAGTCGGCCAGTTCAACCCTTTGGCCCGGGGCAGGCTGAAGACTTCCGCTCCAGCTTGGGATCCTGTTGAGGTCATGCAATTGCAGCCTAACAGGGATTGCGTTTTTGGTTTGTAAGACTTCTGTCGCCGGATTTCCCGGACGAATTACGCGCCGAATTTACTTTGTAATAACGCCGCAGGCGATGCGGTCGCCCGCATTCCCGGCCGGATCGCTCTTCATATCGTCGGCTTTCGCGTGAATCACCAGAGCGGTACCGCCGCCCGTGAACAGCGAATGGGGACCGTCCGAGAGCGTCACGCGCGGATCGGTCACCGCCACCTTCGCCGTTCCATTCGCCTTGACCATGAAATTATTCATGTCGCCCGCATGCGGACCTTCCGGATTCTGGAGGCCGTGATGTTTCATGTCGGGATTGAAATGTCCGCCCGCGGAGGTGAACTTGGGCCCCTCGCACATCCCTGTGGTGTGAATGTGGATCGCATGCTCGCCCGGAGGCAGACCTTTGAGATCGAGCGAGATTTTGACGCCCCCGCCTTGATCGGCGATCTTCGCGGTCCCGACGTTCTTGCCGTCCGCGTCTTTCAGGCTCACGGTCACCGGCTTGTCGGCGGCATGCAGGGCGGCGCCGAGCAGACTGGCCAGAGCGAGAACGGTTATGCTTTTGATCATTTTAGACCTCCTTAAGCATCCTCGCACAAAGCATGCCCGGCAAAAGCCACAGTTGACCTGACGCGCGCCCAGGAATAGCCCAGGAATAGCAGCCAGGCGCCATCAGCAAATACCCGCCGGTTACGCGATGCATCTGACGGGGACCCAGTGGCCGCGCCCGGCGGCGCTTATTAAAGAAGAAACCGCGAAAAACTGCCCGGGCGAACCAACGAGCCACTTGCAAAACTCGCATGGGCAGAAGAGGAATCAAAACAAAGGGTTGCAAAAATGATTTGGAAGAGGGGTTGAACTGCGCTAGTGTAGTGTCCAATAAATAACTGGACCATTCATTTCCTGGTTTTTCGTGTTCGTGGCGAGGTGCAACCAGGAAGGATCTTCTCCAGGGTCTGGCGGCAGCGTGACAGTTTGGCGACGAAGGAGTCCACAGTGGCTGTCCAGACGAAGGGTTTGGGAGCTTCATTCCAGGCGACAAGGAATTCGTCGATTGCCTGTTTCAGATCCGGCACGCTGGCAAAGGAACCGCGACGGATTCTCTTGCTCGTCAACTCGCCGAACCAGCGCTCCACCAGGTTGAGCCAACCGGAACTGGTGGGCACAAAATGACACACGAAGCGGGGATGGCGCTTCAGCCAGGCGCGGACGGCGGCATGCTTGTGCGTGCCGTAGTTGTCCATGACCAGGTGGAGCGGAATTTTCCAGGAAACTCCTGATCCAGCCGTCGGAGGAAACCGGATGAACTCCTGATGGCGGTGCCGCTCATGGAACTGTCCGATCACACGTCCGCTGAGGACCTCCAGGGCGGCAAACAGAGTGGTCGTTCCGTTGCGCTTATAGTCGTGCGTCATCGTCCCGCAACGGCCCTTTTTGAGCGGCAGGCCTGGTTGCGTACGGTCCAGATGCCTGAATCTGGCTTTTTTCGTCCACGCAGAGCACGATCGCCTGCTGCGGCGGATTCAGGTACAGGCCCACCACGTCTGTTAACTTCTCCAGGAATCGGGCATCCCGCGACAGTTTGAAAGTCTTCGTCCGATGCGGTTTCAGATTGTGGCTGTTCCAGATGTTGTTTATGGTCGACTTGCTAACCTTCTGCGCCTCAGCCATCGTCCGGCAACTCCAGTGCGTCATCCCTTTGGGCTCTACTTCGCAGGGTCGCATCTACTATGGCTTCGATCTTGTCTGGCCCATACGTCGATTTGCGGCCGCGCCCGGAAGCCACCTCCCACATCCCCGCCAGTCCCTCACGCTCAAAACGGGCACGCCAAAGCATTACAGTCTTGCGATTAATCTCCAGCCGAGTCGCGATCGCATCGGCGGATTCCCCCTCGGCCGCCGCCAGCACAATGCGGCAGCGGAGCACAACCTGCTGAGGCGTTCCAAAAGCGGATGACCACTGCCGGAGCTGCTGCTTGTCGCACTCTTCCAACTGAAGCGTCAACGGGCTGCGGGACATACCACAAGGATAATTGAGGCCCTCCCAATAGTCCAGTTATTTGTTGGATACTGCGCTAACGTGGTGTCGCCAAACAATCCTCGTTAGAGAGCCAACCCCCATGCAGCTTAACCCGCGACAGATCGTAACGCAATTCGGCCACATGTTGCAGGAGGAACTGTTTCCTGTTTTGCAGAGCGCGATCGGGCCTCTGAGCCGGCAGATGGAACTGCTGGCATCCGTCATCGCTGTTGTGCCGTTGGAACGTATGTTATCGGCGCGGCGCGCGGCGACCGGACGGCCGGCCAGAGACCGTGCCGCTCTGGCGACGGCATTCCTGGCGAAGGCGATTCTGAACCTGCCGACCACGCGCGATCTGATCTCCCGGTTGCAGGTTGATGAGGGCTTGCGACGCTTCTGCGGCTGGCCGACTCCGCGCGCGTTGCCGCACGAATCGAAGTTCTCGCGCGCATTCGAAGAGTTCGCGCAAACCGAGTTGCCGCAGCAATTGCATGAAGCCGTGATCGCCGCGACACAGAAAGAGCGTCTGATCGGCCACATCGCGCGCGATTCGACCGCCATTGCGGTGCGCGAGCGCTTTCCGGAGACGGCCGAACAGAAAGCCGCAAGACAGGAGGCAAAAAGACAGGAGGCAAAGGAGGAGGCAGGGGAAAAGAAGAAGAAAGCGAAGAAAGCGAAGAAAGGCAAGGCGGTGCGGCCGCAGAGATCCCCGGGGAGTTTCGCCCAAGCCAAAGCGGCGGATCGCGGGACACGCATGCAACGCCAGCGCCACCAGAAGTTAGAGCGCATGCTGAATGAGTTGCCCCGGCAGTGCGACATAGGCGCGAAGAAGAACAGTCAGGGGAACGAACAATACTGGCGGGGCTATAAATTACATCTGGATGTGGCCGACGGACAACTTCCCATCAGCGCGATTCTGACCAGCGCCAGCGTACACGATTCGCAGGTAGCCATACCGCTGATGACCTTGACTTCATCGCGGGTAGTCCACCTTTATGAACTGATGGACTCAGCTTATGACGCGGCATCGATTCACGAGCACAGCCGTCAACTCAATCATGTGCCGATCATTGCGGTGCATGCAAGGCGAGGCACGAAGAAGCCCTCGAAAATGCAGAAAGTGTTTCCGGACACGCCGACGCCCCAACTGACCTGGGCGGAGCAGGAACGCTTTAAGACGAGGACGATGAGCGAACGTGTAAATGCGCGGCTCAAGGATGAATTCGGCGCCAGTCAGATCCGGGTGCGGGGCGCGGCGAAGGTCATGGCGCATCTGATGTTCGGGGTTCTGGCCCTGACGGTGGACCAGTGGCTGCGACTGAGCGCCCCGGTTAAAAACCCTTCATCTTTCCGCCCGAAAAAAAGCAGAATGAAAAGGCCTTCCGGGCAGGCCGCGAAGAGGCATGCCTCCCTTTGGCCGGGAAAGGCTCTTTACCGCGTCCAATAAGCCGCAAATCATGAAATATCCCTCTTCGCGCTTTATGCACAGCCCCGGCATAACAGGCTTTGCTCTGTCAAGGCCATTTCCCCTGAGTTCTGCAAGTCGTTCACAAATTTCAAAGATTTTTTGCACCTTTATTTTCAGTTACTTCCATTTTTAAAGTGACAGGATCTCCAGGTCCGCCCTGTACCTTGGGCTCGTCTCCCGGTTGCGGCAAACGGGAGTGCAGAAAGCGAAACAAGATGGGCGACGATCCGATCATCATCATCGGTTCATTTCTCGGTCTGTAAAGTAACTGCCAATTATGCGCTAACAGAGCGCATTGCCGTCTATAGTCCGGAAAATCCGGATAAATCGCCGCTGGCGATTTCAAACTCTGCTAGACTTGGTGATAGTTCGCACATTTATGTGCGGCTATCGCCAATCCAGAGAACTCGTTCATTGAGGATTTTCGGAAAACCAATCGCGCTCATTGGTTTAACCTTGATTGCGCTATCACTTTCCGGTTCGTCGCCGAATTCGGCGATTTCGCGCGGATCTGTCGGCCGATCGGATCTGGGCGCGGAAATTCGTACGAATAATGAAAGCGGAAAACAACAATATTCCACTGGTAAATACCTCGAAGCGCGTGACCTCTTTCTCGCTGCGGCTTCTCTTGCACAGCGGGCCGGCGATACGCGCGCAGCCGCGATGAACTGGAACAATGCGGGCGGCGCCGCACTGGCGCGACGCGATTATCGCCACGCGATGGCCGACTTTCTCACAGCTAGAGCTACCGCTCAGGCTTCCCGGCAGTTTGTACCCCTGGCCGTCACTCTGAATAATCTGGCAAGTCTCTATCTGCAGCTCGACAACCCCGAGGCTGCGGCTCAAATCGCTCAGGAAGGGCTGGAAGGTCCCGCGGCGGGTGCGGGCGAAACGGTCGCTCCGAAACTTCGGTTCCAGCTTGCGAGCGCCCTCTCAAGTCTGCACCGGTTCGATGAAGCGCAGGGTTTCTACTGGATGGCGATCGACGAACTGGAGGAACAGGGCGATCTCGACAGCAGTGCGCGAATGCTCGCGAGCCTGGGCAAGTCGGCGCTGGAAGCGGACCGCCTTGACGTCGCGGAAGCCGCCCTTGACCGGGCTTTGCTGTTAGTGCGGGTTCATAATCTGAAGGCCTCGGCGAACGTCTTGCGGGGTCTCGCAAACCTGAAAAGCCGCCAGGGCGATCCCCGCTCAGCCGCGGTGTTGTTCGAGGAGGCGATCGACGCTCCCGGGAGCCTGATGCCCCGGTGGGAAATGTTCGCGGACCGCGGCAAATTCCGAATAGCGCAAGGCGATCTCCACGGCGCCCTGTCGGATTTCCGCGAGGCGCGCACGATCGCGGCGCAGTTGCGTTCCGATATCGTCCCCGCGGATCAGGATCGGATCACGCTCGAAAGCGGCCTGGGCGGCATTGCCGAGGGTCTTGTCAACGCCGGCAACCTGCTGGCAACGGAAACATCCGACCGAAAATATTTACGGGAGACCTTCGACGTAGCCGAGCGGGACCGGCTTTGGAGTCTGCGCTCGCTGGTTCCCGCGCCGAACGACTGGCGCACCAGGCTTCCCGCCGGATATTGGGATCTGCTCGCCCGCTACCAGGCTACGGAGCGAACTCTCGTAGCGCAACCCACTCCGGAAGCCAGGAAACGGGCCGCAGCGCAGGAACTCGATCTGCAGGAAATCGAATCCCAGGCCGCGGGTTCTGCTGCCCAAAATGGCTTCGAATTTTCGCCTGACCGTTCAATCGCGGAGTCTCCGCTCGCGCATGTCAGCAACCTGCTGGATCGCGATACCGTGCTGTTCAGCTTCCACGTTGCGAAATCCAGTGGATGGCTTTGGGCAGTGAGCCGGAATGACGTTGACGCATATTCGATTCCGAAGCTCGAGGAGCTCAAGTCCCGTGCTGCGGATTTCGAGCGCGCCGCGCGCGAAGGCGACGGGCGTGCGACGGCCTTGGGCCATCAGATTTATCAGGATCTCTTCGGAATGGTACCCGCTTCGTATCTTTCCCACAAACGCTGGCTGCTCGAACTCGACGGTCCACTTTTCGATCTTCCATTCGCGGCCCTTGTTGTCAGCGACGCCGGAAGGGATGCGGCCGGGCGACAAAACAAACCCATTTATCTGGCGGAGAAGGCGGCCTTGCAGGTAATTCCGGGGGCGTTAATGCTGGAACCCCGAGCTTCGGCCGGAAACGGAGGCTTCCTCGGCATCGGCGATCCCATCTACAACGCCGCGGACAGCCGGTATCACGGCGCCCGCAACAATCACGAAGTCGTCCTTCCGCGGCTCGCGGACACTGGCCCCGAGCTGGAGGCTTGTTCACGCGCCCTCGGTTTCCCAAAGGCGCGGATCCTGACCGGAGAGGATGCCGGCATTGCGAATGTCCGGACGGCCCTGCAGTCCGGCCCCGCGGTGATCCATTTCGCGACCCACGTCGTGGCGGCGCCCGACCGCTACTCGTCGGGTCTCATCGCCTTGAGTCTGGACCGGTCTGGAGCGATGGGCCTTATGGGCCCGACCGAAATAGCGGCGCATCCCGTCTCCGCGAGCCTTGTGGTCCTGAACGGATGCCACTCCGGCCAGGGCAATGCCTTGCCGGGCGCCGGGCTCATGGGTTTGACCCGCGCCTGGATCGGCGCCGGCGCAAGAGCTGTTCTGGCGACGCAGTGGGATATTCCCGATGAGGCGGGCAAAACAATGATGGTCGAGTTCTACCGGGCGCTGAAAGCGCATCCGGAAGGCGGCTCCGCATTTGCGCTCCAGCAGGCGCAATTGGCGCTCTTAAAGGAAAACAATTCGCGGACAAACCTGAATATATGGGCAGCTTATTTCCTGGTGGGAAGGGAATAAAGTAGTTGTGTCCGTTACATTAGGAAAAGCACAGGCTATGGATGTCGAACAGGATTCGGCTTCGGATGAAGGCAAGCCCGGCGCCCTTGCGGGTCCCGACTGGGCTGTACTCGTAGACAGAATCCGAAATGGCGATGCCGCCGCAATGGAGGAGTTGTACGAGGTTTTTGCCAAAGGCATTCGCTACTTCCTCCTCCGCAACCTCGGGCCGGACGATCTCGACGACAAAGTCCACGATTGTTTCCTGATCGTCGCTCAAGCCATCCGCAATGGCGATCTCCGTGAGCCGGAACGGCTTATGGGGTATGTAAGAACGGTCGTGAAGCGTCAGATCGCCGCATCCATCGATGTAGCCGTACACCAGCGCAGAAGCCGTGTGGATTTCGAGGACTCGCTCTTTTCGATGTCCGACTGGCGGGACAATCCCGAGCATACCTTCATGGCGCGTCAGAGAATCGACATCGCGCGGAAGGTGCTGAGCGGCGTCTCGCGCCGCGACCGCGATATTCTGAATCGCTTTTATGTCCTGGAGCAGCCCCAGGAGCAGATTTGCGCCGATATGGGATTGACTTATAATCAGTTCCGGCTGCTTAAATCCCGCGCCAAGGCCCGATTCGGCGAGATGGGCAAAAAGCTGGCCGCGGGCGCCGGAATTAATCTGAACAAAAGAAATTGAAAAGTTTGAGAGAAAATTCGCCATATCCGCACTTTTCCTATGAGGAGTTCGTGTGGATCTGAATTTTCACGGGACCGAAGAACAATTGGAGCAGTACGCTCTGGGCCGTTTGGCCGGCGCCGACCTGATTTCGCTGGAAGAGCACTTGCTGCTATGCGATGACTGCCAGGTACGGCTTGACGAGATCGGAGCCTTCGCCATCGGAATGCGCGAGGCGCTCAGTTTGCCACCGGAAGTAGCGCCTGCCGCCGCTTCCAGGGATTGGTTTGCGTGGCTGAGGCGGCCGGTATTCGCTATGGCCATCGCCGGCGCCGCGGCGCTCATTGCGATTGTGGCCGTGGTGTCAACTGGAAGGGCGAAAGTGGCTCCTACAGCAACGCTGCAACTGACGGCCATTCGCGGCGAAATGCCGGCGACTTCGCGGGCGCGCGAATACGACCTGACGCTGGCAGATGCGCCTGGAGTGGGTGGTCCGTTTCGGGTTGAAGTCGTGAGCGGAAGCGGCGAGTCCGTCTGGAAGGGCCCGGCCGATTCCGAAAGCAAAGGGGCGGAAGTCAAAATAAACGAGACCCTGAAGCAGGGAGAGTACTTCGTACGTCTCTACGCCGCTTCCGGCCAGATGCTTCACGAGTATGGTTTTCGCATCCGATAGGAGCGGCGGCCAGATCAGAAGACGCGCCGCTTCAGACGCTCGAGCGTAAATTTCGCGGTGTCGGCTACGGCCATCACCGCCATAACCCCGGCCTGAACAGGGTCGGTAACCACCAGGTCGGCGGCGTCCGGGACGCTGCCGGCCATGTTCAGGCTGATCACGAGAAGGCCCGTGGCTCGTACCTCGCGGACGGCTGTCTCGATATCGCCGCCCATCAGCGCGCCGGCAAGAACGAGGGCGCGGGCACGGGGGAGCCGTGGAACCCCTCGGACTGCGTCGGCCAGCGGCTGTTCGCCGACGAGTGGGATCGTATCCACAGAGATGTGTTCCCCCCGGATGTTATGCCGGTCAGCCTCGACAATCGCCCCCATCGCCACCTGGCCGACCTGCGCTCCGCCGCCGATGATGATGATCCGTTTGCCGTAAATCTCCTGCATACTCTTGACGACATTCACCGCACGAACAATCGGTAGTGCGCCCAACTCCGTCAGCATGGCTTCCCAGGCGGGCGTCGTGACCTCAAAGTAAACGCGCGCGCCCGCGCGGGTATTTTCGATAATCGAGACCGTGCCGATGTCGCCATCGTGCCCGGCGATCACGCCGGTCAGGCGGTGGAGGATCCCAGGTCCGGCGTCGGCTTCGACCAGGAGGCCGTGACTTTGCGCTTCCATACTGGAGCTATCATCTCAGTGTGACTGCGAAAGCCGGCCGCGGGCGCCTCAATGTAACTGCGAAAGTCAGCCGCCGCCGCCTTCTTGCAGCCGCTGCCGCGTTTGGCCTGCAGGGTTCGCTGACAGCGAAATCGCGCCTCGGGAAATCCCAGGTCAGCGTAATTACGGATGAAACCGGCGCAACGCAGTATGAGACTCTGCTTTTCGCCAGAACCCACGGGCTGCAGTGGGTGACGCTGCGGCGCGTACCGGAAACGAAGAAGGAATTCGCGCAGCTGACGGCGCCGGAGTTGAAGAGTTATGCTGCTGAGTTTCAGGCGAACAAATTGAAGGTGTCGCTTTTGAAAACGACCCTCGGGGACCCGGACGGTTTTGCGGCAGCTGTCTCCGCAGCGCAGGCCCTGGGCGCCGGCAAAATCGGAGTTCGCGTCGAAAGCGCTCCGGCAATCAGCCAACTCGCTTCGATCGCGGAAGCTGCGAAGATCCGCTTACTCATTGAAGACCAGCCGCCCCGTGCCCTGAAGGCGCTGCTCGATGCGGTCCCGTCGAAATGGGTCGGTTTTACCTGGGATCCCGGGAGGGGTTTGTGGCAGGAAGAATATGCTCTGCTGCCGAAACCGCGAATGTTCAACGTAGAAGCAAGGAGCGAATCGCTCTCGGACGGCCCCGACCAGCTGAACTGGCGGGCGATCATGGAGGCGATGCAGCGGGATGGATTTCAGGGCGAAATCTGTCTTGAAACCGAGCGACCGGACGGTACGTTTGAAAAAGCATCCGAGCCGCTTGGAAACCTGCTGCACATTGCCGGGGAGGTCGGATGAGCAAGCCGTTCGCGATCGCGTTCGGAGTGGCTGCGATTATCATCATCGCGCTCGTCTGGACCGGCTTTGAGAAGACCGCGGGCAACCATCTGGTTCCGGCGGGATCGATCGGAAAGATTCGGACTGTCGGGACTTCCGACGATACAACACTCATGGTGATTGACTTCAACCTCAAGAACGATTCGGACCGCAACATGGTAGTGCGGAGCATAACCGGTACGGTTACGACAGCGGACGGCGCCGCCCTCGTAGGGGATCTCGTCGCCGCGGCCGATCTTGGAATTGTGTTCCAGCAGTACCCGCTGCTCGGGCAGCAGTATAACCCGGTGCTCAAAGTTCGCGACGTGATTGCGCCCCACCAATTGGTCGATCGCATGGTCGCAATCAATCTGCACGCTTCGTCCGCAAAAATAGATCAGCGTAAGCAGGTGACTCTCGAAATCGAGGATATTACCGGGCCAACGGCGAAGTTGACGAAATGACCACGTGGAAGTTCCTCAGCGCGCTGGTGCTGGTTTCGCGTCTGTTCGCAGTCGAAATTCCCTCCGGAACGGAATTGAGTATCCGCCTCACGGGCAAGGTAGCCAGCGAGACTCCCGCGCCGTATCCGGAAGTTCATGCGGTGTTGATCGCGCCCGTTATTGTAAACGGTAATGTCGCGCTTGCCACGGGCGCGGAATTGACGGGAAGCGTGAAACAGGCGAAAGCGGCTACAGACAAGGATCCGGCTCAGTTGCAAATCGTCTTCACCGCAATAGCCGGCGGCGCAACGCACGCCGGCATCTCAGCGGTCATGACGGGCCTGGACAACGCGCGCGAGACGATAGACGGCACGGGGCTGATCACGGGGATCGCACCGAACGATACCTTCACTTCCCGGATCGACCAGGGAATTACGAAGCTTCAAGGCAGCGACAAATTTGCAGGTCTCGCGAGCCTCATCGCAGGCGCGAAACAGGTTCTTGACATTCAGGATGCGAATCCAAATATCGACTATGATGCCGGCGCTGAGTTTACTCTCCGTCTCACCGAGCCGTTGAACTGGCATGGAACCGCTCTTGGGCCTTCCTCGAAATTAACGCCCTTTCCCAATGAATCGGGACTTGTCGATCTGGTCATCCGGCAGCCGTATCGAACAATCGCGGAAGACCCGCCGAGACCTTCGGACATCACGAACCTGATGTTCTTCGGGACCGAAGACGAATTGCGTTCCGCATTCGCGAAGGCAGGATGGTCTGTCCCCGCACAACTGAACGCGCAATCGAAGCTCGAAACGGCACGCGCGCTGATTGAGGCTCGCGGTTACAAAGAAGGCCCGATGTCGATCCTGCTGCTCGACGGCCGCGCGCCCGACATGGCGTTTCAGAAGGGCAACAACACCTTTGCGCAGCGTCATCATCTGCGCATTTTCCGGCGCCCGGGGACATTCGACGGAAAGCCGGTCTGGGTCTGCTCTGCTACGCACGATATCGGCATCGACTTTTCCGACCGCGACCGCACTTTCATTCACAAAATCGACCCGCAAATCGATCGCGAGCGGGCGAAGGTTGTAAACGATTTGATCTTCACGGGGCTTATTCGCTCCATCGCTCTCGTCGAGCGGCCGCAGATTCCGAAGGATGCGACGAACGCCACGGGAGACCGCATCGAGACGGACGGAAGCATGGCGGTGCTGCTCTTTCAGTAGCAGGCTTTTTCCGACAACACGCTAAAATGAGGCGACATGTCCGAAGCCATTGACCGATACGTCAAGGAGAACGAAGCCCGTTTCCTTGAGGAACTCAAGGATCTGCTGCGAATTCCAAGCATCTCGACGCTGCCCGAAAATAACGAAGCCACGCACCGCGCGGCCGATTTCGTAGCCGACCACCTGGAGGCCGCCGGGCTTGAGCATGTCGAGGTCATCGAAACTCCGCGCCACCCTCTGGTATATGCCGACTGGATGCACGCGCCGGGCAAGCCGACCGTGCTTTGCTATGGCCACTTCGACGTGCAGCCGCCCGATCCGCTCGATCTCTGGGAAACGCCGCCATTCGAGCCGACCGAGCGGAACGGGAATCTCTACGCTCGAGGATCGGCGGATGACAAGGGCCAGATGTTTTCGCACATCAAAGCGATAGAGGCCATCAAAGCGGTCTATGGCCGCCCGCCGGTGAATATCAGGTTTCTGATTGAAGGCGAAGAAGAAGTTGGCGGCTTATCGGTTGCGGAATACGTGGCCGCGAATCCCGAGAAGCTGAAGGCGGACGTGGCGCTGGTTTCAGATACCGAAATGTACGCTCCCGGTCTGCCGACCCTGAATATCGGGCTGCGCGGTCTGGTGTATGTGGAGATCGAATCGCGCGGGCCGATGCGCGACTTACACTCGGGTTTGTATGGGGGCGCGGCGCCCAACGCCGTCTTCGGCCTGGTCGAGTTGCTTTCGAAGGCGAAAGACGCGGATGGCCACATTCTGATTCCCGGGATTTACGACGACGTGGAGCCGCCATCGGCGCAAGAGCGGACCAGCTGGCAGCACCTTCCATTCGAGGAAGCCGAGTACCTGAAAGATGAGGTTGGCTCGACGGAACTTACCGGTGAGCCGGGCTATTCGGTTTTCGAACGAACGTGGGCGCGGCCGACATTTGAGGTACACGGTATCGCCGGCGGTTTTACGGGAGCGGGCGCGAAAACGGTTATTCCCGCTAAGGCTGTCGCTAAGGTCAGTATTCGGCTTGTGCCGCGGCAGGATCCACAAAAGATCATTCAAGCGTTGAAGCAGTTCGTAAAGGACAATACGCCGCGCGGGATTCAGTTTGAGGTCAGGGTGCTGAGTGCCGGACCCGGCTTGATGGTCAATACGGATCACCCGGCGATTCGTGTCGCCGCAAAAGCTTTCAGCGACATCTTCGGCAAGCCGACGGTTTTCATACGCTCAGGAGGGTCGATTCCGATTGTCGGAGATTTTGCCACTCATCTCGGGATTCCGACCATCCTGATGGGCTTTGGCTTGCCGGACGACGGATTGCATTCCCCGAACGAAAAGTACAATATCCGGAATTACTACGACGGTATCCGTACTCTTGCGCATTTCTTCGAAGAGTACGGACGCGCGTCGTAATTGAAAGCGCTGGTTACCGCATAAAAGCATTTCGCTGTGGGGCAGGGCTTCGGCCCTGCGGCCGGCCTTCTGGCCGGCGCGGAACTTTACGTCAGCCCGGTCACGGTCTATAGAAACCGTGGAAATGCTCTAATACTCGAAGCGCACCCCTATCTGGATTACGCGCGGGAAGTTCGCCTGTGATGTGATTTTGCCGAAATTCGACGAACCCCACTGCGTATTCGGACCATAGAAATACGGGGTGTTGGTCAGGTTGAAGCTCTCGGCCCGGAACTGCGCCCTTACCTTCTCGAAGAAGGTATAACTCTTAAATAGCGAGAAATCCGTGCTTGCCATGCCGGGTCCGCGCATCGGACTCGTGCGGCTCACGTTACCGTACGTGAACTGCGGAGCCTGTGAAAACGCAGCCGGGTTGATGTAATCGTTCAACCTGCTCTGGATCGAACCACTTGTATACGGCGAGATTCCGGTTGCGTTCGGTCTCTGCACGCTTGTGCCGATCGCCGAATTCAGATTGGTCTGGTAAATGGCCAGCGGGAATCCGCTCTGCATCGTAGTCTGAAAATTTATCGACCAGCCGCCGACTAGGATGTCGAGGAAATTGTTACTCGACGAGAGAAACTTCTTCCCCTTCCCGAACGGGAGCTCGTAATTAACGGCAGTAGTCCAGCGATTCGGAGTGTCGATAATCGAGCGGGAGTACTCTGCCGACAGATTGTTGTTGTCCTGCGCAGTGGTCTGCTGGGTGTTGAAAACGTTGCTGGCCGCATTGGACCCGTCCATATTCCGTGACCAGGTATAGGTCGTAAGAATATTTACCGAGCGGCCCAGTCGCTTCTGCGCCTTCGCATAGAAGGAATAGTAGGCGGCCGTGTTGTAGCTCGAATCCTGCATTGAAATGGTGCTGAACTCGGGATAAGGAAACAGTAACTGGGCTTGTGTAACAGTCTTCGACGCCAGATTCAGAACCCCTGCACTTGTTCCATAGAACGGATTTGCCACCTTCGTATTCAGCGCGCTGCCCATAGAGAGGTAGGCGTCCGGCAACTGATTGATGTTGACGAGAGGCGTGTTCTGGATCAGGTCGTGAGTCAGCGAACCGTTGCCTCCCACGGCGACGACAATGCCCCACGGAATTTCCCGCTGGACCTCCAGCGAGAACTGCTGCACGCGCGTGGAACCGGCATTTTGATCGAAGAACGAAAAAGAGTTGCCCAGGCCAGCGTAAGCACCGGCGCCGTTGCCCACTGGCTGCTGAACGCCACCGGGGAATGGGTTGCTGAGGGAGTTCGCCGGAGTGACATTACCATCGTTCGAAGCTACGTAGGGAGTCGCGAACGTGTACCCGAGAGGATTGACCAGACTGAAAGTGTATGGCGCCCAGAATATCCCATAACCGCCGCGCACCGTTGTTTTCGAATCGAGGGTCCATGCAAAACCGACACGCGGCGAGAATTTAAGCGCAGTCGGACCGTTCGCCTCTGTACCGTATCCGTTCTGACCGGCGTATTTGATGACGCCCTTTGTCGTTATACCCGAAACCTGGCTTTGAACCGGATTGATCGCGTTGGTATCGAATCCGACAATGAGGCTATTGAGCTCGGATTTAAGCCCCGTCTCGTACTCATAACGGAGGCCGAAATTCAGAGTAAGTTTCGAATTGAGGCGAAAATCGTCCTGCACGAATGCGCCATAGTAATCGACGTGGTTTTCGATCGGGAGGGATGTCGTGACGCTACCGGCGGAAGGAAAACCAAGGAGAAGACTGGCAATACTGGCGCCGGTCCCGGCGACAGTGGACGTTGCCGACTGACCGGTGAATCCCTGTGTGAATGAGAAGGCTCCGGGCGTGATCGTATTGATACCCGAATCATGGATGACCCGGAAATCGAATCCGGCCTTTACGTTGTGGCGGCCAAGAAACTTCGATACGCTGGCCGAGAAACTGCGCGAATAGAAGTTACCCTGATTGAACCCGCCCGCGCCGAAACTGCTGACATCGCCGGTCATCGTGATCGCGGGAAAGGCGTCGTACGGAAGCTGGGAGACATAGGATGCGGGGAACCCGCCTCCGGCCGCCGGTCCCAGACCGAAGTTCGACAGGTTGATTCCCTGACTGGCGAGTTGATAAGTCTTGTTGGGAAAACGATTGAAGCCGAAACGGATATACACGACTGTCGTTGCGTTGGGCGTAAGCGTCGCATTGGCCTGCGTCGCATCCACGTGGCGATCGAGCAGGCTTTGACCGGGCGTTCCCGGATTGCCGAAACCGAAGTACGCGTTCGACTGCTCGCGGCTCCCATAGTGGAGGTAGGATCCACTGGCGCGCAACCAGGAGGTGAACACCTGGTCCCCCTTCGCGGTGATCTGATCGGCTCGATCGTAGATTATCGCCGTTGAGTTGTAGTTCGGCTGGCCGAAGTAATTCGTCGCGATATTGGGCGACGGGTAGTAAGATGCCAGCGCGTAGCCCGCCGAATTGAGCATGCTTTGCGGGATTACATTGTTGGGGAACGGAATGCGGCCCGCCGCGGTCGGATTGTAAATCAGCTGTTGGGAGGTGTGCGCCGCTGAGCTGTAACTCTGCGAGAAGTTGCCATTTCTCTCCAGATCTGTCGGAACGGTAAGAGTCGAGGTTGCGGCTTCCGTCTGACGATAGGCTTCACCTGTTACCCACCAGAATGTCTTGTTCCGGCCGTTGTAAATTTTGGGAATTACAACCGGGCCGCCGATTCCGGCGCCATAGTTATAGAACGGCTGGTTCGCGACCGGCAGTTTCAGACTTCCGTCCGCGTTACGGCCTGCAGCGTTGGCAAAATAGGTGTTCGCCAGCCAGTCCTGCACCCAGGTGTAGCCGAAACCGGCTCCATGTATTGCGTTCGTCCCGGATTTCAGGAATAAGTTAAAGGTGCCACCGCCCGTTCGGCCTACCTCCGCGTCATAGGTGTTGACCTGAACTTTTACTTCCTGCACCGATTCGATCGTCGGGATAATTACCGCTCTGTTTTGCGAATCCGTAATGGAGATTCCATCGAGGAGGTAGTTATTGCCGCGAATCGGGCCGCCTGAGATCGAAATCTGCGACGATCCGCTCTGATCTTCCATGCGGTTGAACTTCGGATCGCCGCCGGGAGTGACGTTCTGCGAAGTCTTGACTCCTTCATAGAAGGCGTTTCGGCCCATATTGGGAAGATCTGAAAGCTTTTGATTATCGATATTCTGACCGGTGGACGCGTTTTCCGTCTCCAGCAGCGGGACGTCTTCCGCCGTTACATTGACGCTCTGGGTTACGTCGCCGACATCCATTTTCAGGTCGGCAATTACGAACTCCTGAGTGCCGATGACAAGATCCTTGCGGTCCAGCTTCTTGAAGCCCGGCTTTTCGATCGAGACCGTGTAGGTCGCAGGCACCACTGAGCTGAATGAGTACTCTCCGCCACTGCCTGAAATCGTGGAACGCTCGATGCCCGTACCCTGGTCGGTCAGCGTCACTTTAGCGGTCGGGATCGGCGCGCCCGTCGAATCGGTCACCGTTCCCCTGAGACCACCCTGGAAGGTTTGCGCCCCAAGCGGCAAACCCACCATAAGAGTGCAAATAAATGGAATTACGACTCGCTTCGTCATATGGATATCGCTTCCTTGCCGAAAAGATTTTTGGGAGCCTGTAACGAGCGCTATCAGGGCGCAGGGTTTGAAATCGATCGCGCTTTAACGATTCTTTGAGCGCGCTCTCAGCGTCGAGCGGAAGGCAACGGAGCGGACAAATACTACGGAGATAAGCCCCGACAGGGGGCTATTCCATGCGTAATGAAGCCAGATTAGTTTTTAAGGTTACGAGTGGGATCGCGGTTCAGTCAAATCGCAATGTTTTGTAGAGCGCATTTCTTTTTTTTTCTTGACATTTCCTTTTGACCGGGGATACCCTTACTCAACACCTGTCTCCTGGCGCTCAAAGGCAGGCGCGGACGACCTGAGCGATCGAATCCAAAGGGACGACCCTGCTGGCCGCGCCGAGTAGAATTGCCTGTTTCGGCATGCCGAAAACGACGCAGCTCGATTGGTCCTGGGCAATTGTCCGGCTTCCGGCGGATTTCATTTTCTTTAACCCCTGGGCGCCGTCCGAACCCATGCCGGTCAGAATCACGCCCACGGCGCTCGGTCCCGCTGTCTCCGCAACCGAGCTGAACAGCACGTCTACCGATGGACGCTGATAACACACCATCGGACCATCCTTGATAAACACTCGGTATTCGCCGGCAGACTCGCGCAAGATCATATGTCGATCCCCGGGCGCGATGAGCGCTCTGCCGGGCGCCACGCTGTCGCCGTCTCTGGCTTCGGAGACGCGCATGGGACAACAGCGGTTCAGGCGCTCCGCAAATGCGCGCGAGAACCCCGCCGGGATGTGTTGCGCGATCACGATCCCCGGCGTGTCGGCAGGCAGATGCACGAGAATCTCCTCGATCGCTTCGGTGCCGCCAGTGGATGCGCCGATTGCGATCACGGCGCGCGGGTTTGATTTTCGCAAAGGCAAAACCGGCCGGGCCCTTGCCAGGAGCGCGGGCCGGGTCGCAGGCGGGCGCCCAACCCGCGCAGCCGCCGCGGCGCGGATCTTGTTCGCGAGTGAGATCTTCAGTTCGCCGACGGAATGAGGGCCTCCCGGCTTGGCCATCACTTCCACGGCGCCCGCCCGCAACGCCTCGACTCCGGCCTGGCACGAAGCATGCGTGAGCGAGCTGATTACGATGGCCGGCATGGGACGAAACTGCATTAACTTCCGGAGAAATGTAAGCCCATCCATGCGCGGCATCTCGATATCCAGGGTCAGCACATCGGGAGCGAGAGCCAGCACTTTGTCGCGCGCGACGTAGGGATCCGGCGCCGTGCCGACCACTTCGATATCGGATTCTGTGGAGAGCGCCTCTCCCAGGAGTTTACGTACGATGGCGGAGTCGTCGACGATGAGGACTTTTATTTTCCGGTTCGGGATCAAACAGATTCCTCGAACCCGAGGAAGAGCACGAGCGCGCCTTTGCCGTGAAACTCGAAACGGCAGACGGACGGCGGGCCGCAAGTGAAATCGGGACCTGCTTCATTCGCTCCGAAATAGACCGACTCCGGGGCGCTCAAGTCGAAACTTGCGTCGAATTCCATTTCGCTGAGCACGGCGCCGCAGATCATATTTGCGAGTTCCCCGATTACGCCGATCACACGGCCGTGAGTCAAACTGCCGCAGCTTCGTCCCAGCCCAGGAAATTCGCCGCAAGGTCCCTCGCTGCCGAATACGAAACGATAAGCCCGAAACGTCCGCGGGCCGATCCGTGGAACGCAAGGCTGGCGGCGACCAGTTCGCCCGATGGCCGGCCTGAGTTTACGGAAGTGCGGTCGAGCGAAACCGAATCGGGCATCGCGAAGAACATGGTCTCGAGCGTCCTTTCCGCCATTTCCGGCAGGAGCCGCTCGACCGCATTCGCGATCACCGGGCACCCCCAGGAAAGGTTCCATGCTCCGCCGAAGCGTCTCCGGCGAGAAAGGCTTCTTCACATATCCTTTGGCGCCGAGGGACATCATGCCCTCGACGCGATGCTCGCTGCCATCCGTCGATATGACGAGAACGGGAATGGTGCGCAGCATCTCATCTTCATGCATGCTGCGGACAAACTGTTCGCCGTTCATCACCGGCATATTGATGTCGGTAAGAACGATGTCGATCCAGTTCGCGCGCAGCAGGTCGAGCGCCTCCTGTCCGTTCGAAGCCTGCATGCATGCGCCGACGTCAAGACCGGAAAGTTCGATCACGCGAACGATAAACTCGCGCATCGCCGGGGAATCGTCCACCACCATGAAATGAAAGGCCATAAGTATCGTTCTCCTGATGGGCCGTGCACGCCTAAAGTTCTCTCTCCTCGGATCCTCCGGGCGACCGCAAAAAGATGCGCCCGGAGGCCATGTCGAAGCGCATGGTTCGCGCGATATTGCCGCCGGTTTCCTCGGCGTGCACCATGACCCCCGCCTTCCAGAAAATTTTCCGCATGGCCACGCAGTTCCGATGCCCGATATTGAAGACGCCGCCGTCATCCATGATTTGAGCTCCTCCGGCCACGCAGACCCGCAGCCGGCGTTTTTGCGCGCCTTTCTCGTAAGCCTCGCGAAACATGCAGCGGGATACCGCTGTCGGCGAACATATAAGGATTAGCCGGGACGGCGCTCGGCCGGCGTTTCCGGGAGCATGAAGTGCAGCAAACCACCGACCCGGGCGACGGGATCGTAGATGGCCACTCCCACGCAGGAACCAAGCGCATAGGTGATCAACATGTCCGACGTTTCGCCCGTTACCCTGCAATCGGCGACTCCAATCACTACATTCATATGGGTCGTTTAAGGAACACGGGAATCAGGGAAGTCAGGAGCCACCTGTGGCTCCCTCACCTCCCGGCTACGAACACCGGCGACAAGCTCGCCGGCGCTACCGGTTTCGTGCTCTTCCCGATCGCAGCGTCTTCATTCATTTTGGTGGCCCGCAAGGCCATGGCGACTACCCTGAGACGCGGCTCGCTTCGATAGACCGAGGGGGAGACGTACTGAAAAGGGTGCTTCAATCCGGTCAGCGACTCCGAATGACCTGTCAACAGATATCCCCCCGGCTCGAGACAGCAAGCGAAGCGATTGACGAGCTGCTCCTGAGTGTCCTTATCGAAATAGATCATCACATTGCGGCAAAAGATCGACGTGGAAGGGCTGTGGGGGGTGGAACGTTTCCATCAGGTTGAAACGCCGGAACTCGACCATGCGGCGAATGAAGGGCTTGACGCGAAACCATCCTTCCCAGCGATCCGAACCGCGAAGGAGATATTTGCTCGGCCAGTCTACAGGCAGGTCTCTCGAAACGTTCCGCTTCATAGGCGCCCCGCTCGGCGATGGCCAGCGCGCGGGAGGAGATATCGGACGCCAAGATCTGAATCCGGCCCGCGGCGGACGATCCCAGCTCTTCGAGCAGCGAGAAAGCGATGGTCCAGGGTTCCTCTCCCGTTGAACATGCCGCGCTCCAGATGCGGATCTCGCCCCTGATGCCGGGGACGATGGTCTTTCGCAGGAGATCGAAATGAGCGGCTTCGCGAAGGAAGGACGTGAAGTTCGTGGTGAGAGCGTCAAGCAGCCCGGTCAGCTCTTCGCCGGTGGTGTCCGCTACGACATGGTCGTAGTAGTCCTTGAACGAGCCGAAGTTGCCCTGGCGAATCTTCTTGCCGAGGCGCGCCTGAACCAGTTCCCGCTTTCCGTTCTTGAGGTCGATTCCGCAGGTCCGCCAGGCGAGATCCGTGATCCGGTCGAAATCAGCTGAGGAGAGAATTTCACTCGCGGGCCGCATTTCCAAAGAGCGCCTCCACGTCGAGAATCAGTCCCGCCCGGCCATCCCCCAGAATGGCTCCGCCGGCAATACCGGGTATGTTCTTGAAGGTTTCTCCCAGGCTCTTGATCACGACCTCCTGCTTTCCGATCAGTTCGTCCGCCTGCATGCAAAAGTTCATGCGGTCGCTTTCGACCACAATCAAAACGCCTTCCGACGGCTCTTCCGAGGTGGGGACCACGTCGAAACGCCTGTACAACCTGAGCACCGGCATGAGCGACCCCGCACGAGGACCATCTCGCCGCCGTCGGGCAGGGAGGACAGAGATTCCGGAGCAGGCCGGAACATCTCCTTCACGACGTAGATCGGAACGATGTACCGGTGTACTCCGACACCCACTACAAGGCCTTCGATAACGGCCATCGTCAGCGGGAGCTTGATGAGGAAGGTCGTGCCGCTGCCCGGGCGGGACGAGATGTCGATGCGGCCTCGCAGCTTGACGATATGTTTGCGCACCACATCCATCCCGACGCCGCGGCCGGAGACGTCGGTGACCTGGTCCGCGGTGGAAAAGCCCGGCTCGAAGATCAAACTGAACACTTCCTGATCGGAAAGCTGTTCGCCTCCCGAAATCAGACCTCGCTGCTGAGCTTTGGCAAGGATCTTCTCCCGAACCAGGCCGCGGCCATCGTCGGAGATTTCGATGTTGATGAATCCGCCGGTATGCGACGCCTTGAGATCGAGCCGCGCAACCGGGTTCTTGCCGCAGGCGACGCGCTCCTCGGGCCGCTCCGTTCCGTGGTCGACGGCGTTGCGGATCATGTGCATCAGCGGGTCGGCAAGCTCCTCGACCATGTTGCGGTCGAGTTCCGTCTCTTCGCCGGCGAGTTCCAGATTGGCCTGTTTGCCCGACTTGCGCGCCAGATCGCGCACCAGCCGCGCCATGCGGCCGAAGAGCTGGCCGACCGGGATCATGCGCATCGTCATCGCAACGCGCTGAACGTCCGCGGTGATCCGGGTCAGCTGTCCCAGATTGCGGGTCACTCGGGGATTGTGAACAGCGGCTATATCCGGATCGTGCTGGATCATCGATTGAGCGATGACCAGCTCGCCCACCATTTCGACCAGATAATCGAGTTTCGCGGTGTCGACTTTGACGGAACGGGGCCCCACGGCGGCGACGCGAAGCCGGCTCGGCGATCGCGCGGGCCAGTTGCGCGACATCGGCCCGGGAATCCGTTGCGCCTGCCGAGCTGTCTCGCCGATTATCTCCCGGATGCGTCCCACCAGCAAGCCGGCGCCGGAGGCTGGGTCTTACTGCCTTCAACCCCGCCATTTCCACCGCGAGCAGGCACTGACTCATGTGGTCCGCGCTCTGCAGGATGATATCGATCAGAGCGGAATCGACGGGCACCTTTGAGTTGCGCGCGAGATCGAGCAGGGTTTCCACCTCGTGCGCGAACTGCTGGATGGCGGAGAAGTCGAGAAATCCGGCAAGTCCTTTGATGGTGTGAAATCCCCGGAAAATGGTGTTGATCGCCTCGGCGTTCAGCGGGTCCTGCTCGAGCGCGAGCAGTTGAGCTTCGAGCGCCGCGAGATGTTCCCTCGACTCCATGATGAAGTCGGCGACCAGTTCGGGATCCTGATTGAGCATCAGGCGAACGGCGGGAGCCATTGGCGTCACCTGCGCCGCGACGAGCTGTTGCAGATCGGGAAACGACATCGCGCAGTTCCGGCGCAGTGCCCGAGGTGACGGTGGCGGCTTCCGCCACGAGCGGTCATTTGAGCCGATTCCGCCTGCCGGCGGATCTGATCCAGCATCGGAACCAGGGGCCGTATCCGTTCAGGCGAGCTTAGGTCGCGGAGGGCTACTTCGAGAGCCAGCGCTTCGATATTCTGACGCAGCGCGGCGAGCGTGTTCGATTCGAGGTCGTTGGGCATAGTGATGGATTTCGCGGGCTGACCCGGGGAGACCGGCCTCTAGAATTCTTTGAATTCGCTGTCGTCGAGCGGGAACTCGGCGGCGTTGCGTGAAGTAACGCTGGCAAATTCAGGTCGACGCTGTCGTGCCGCGGCGGGAAGCCGCCTGGGCGCAGACGGGCTTTCGGAACGTCACGGAATCGCCGGAATCCGCGCCGACCAGGTCTCTCAGCCGCTTCACCACCGCCATCAAAGCCTGCGACTGGGCATTCAATTCTTCGCTCGCCGACGCGCTCTCCTCGGCGTTGGCTGCCGTCTTCTGAGTAACCTGATCCATCTGGGCAACCGCTTTGGAAATCTGATCGATCCCCTGGGCCTGCTCCTTACTGGAGGCCTCGACCTCGTCGACCAGCGTCTTCACTTTACCCGCGCTCTCCGTGATACCGATGAATCGAACTGGCGACCTCTTCCAGTTTCCTGCTGCCTTCGGTCGATTTCAGAATGGATTCCTCGATCAGGCTGGTGGTGTCACGAGCCGCCTGGGCGCTGCGCTGCGCCAGGTTGCGAACCTCCTCTGCGACCACCGCGAATCCCATGCCCGCTTCCCCGGCGCGCGCGGCCTCGACCGCCGCGTTCAGCGCCAGAATGTTTGTCTGGAAGGCGATCTCGTCGATCACCTTGATGATTTTGGAAATCTTGCCGCTGGATGCGCCGATCTGTTCCATCGAGGCCATCATGTCCGCCAGAGTGCGATTGGCTTCGGCCACACGCTGGCTCACAGCGTTCATGAAGGCAGCCGCCTGTTGCGAGTTCTCGGCGTTCTTGCGCGTCATGGACGACATCTCTTCACTTGAGGCGGAGGTCTCTTCCAGAGAGGCGGCTTGTTCGGAAGACCCCTGCGCAAGGGACTGGCTTGAGCCCGAGACCTGATGCGCGGCGCTCGAGACCTGCTCGGCGCTTTCACTCAATTCGATGACCGCCCTGGTAAGGACTCCGTTGACGCTCCGCACGATCGAAAACGCCAGGAGTCCACCCGAGACGACGGAAAATGCCAGGATTGCTATCGACCAAAGCCTTGTCGATTCGCCCACATCCCCGGAAATGGCAACGGTCCCTTGAATAATCGTTAACGCCACCAATACCCCGAATGCCAGCGCCATTCTCTTTCCAATCGTCATGGTCTTCATGTTTCTCCTGTGCTCAGTCACGGACCGGAGGGCCGCAAAGCCGCTGCATTGTTTATCGGCGGTTCTCACCAATTCCTTAGTCCCGTTTCCGCGATTGCGCGAGTGGGGCCAGGGCTTCCGCCCTGCCGCCGAGCTTCCGCTCGGCGCGGAACTTTACGCCAGTTGGTAGCGCCCGTTACTTTCGTGGCGAGCCCTTATCGGATAACAGCTTCAAGGCCATGGATTTCCTGGCTCGTCAGGACCGCGTCGATATCGAGTAGAATTTTCACCTTGCCCCGTGCTTTGGCCATCCCGAGGATATAGTCGGTCGCGACCCGGACGCCAAAGTCCGGCGTGTCTTCGATATCGCCCGCGGTCACAGCGATCACCTCGGAGACCTCATCGACTACCATGCCCATTACGAGCGAGGAGGTTCCGTTTTTCACCTGCACGACGATGATGCACGTGCGTTCCGTATAGTCGATGCCGGCCAGTCCGAACTTCAGGCGCAGATCGATCACGGGAGTGACTTTGCCTCGCAGGTCGATAACCCCCTTCATATAAGGAGGCGTCTGGGGCATCGCCGTGATCTCCCTGACTCCCATAATTTCGCGGACCTTAAGGACGCCGACGCCGAATTCTTCCTTGCCCAACAGGAAAGTCAGGTATTTGCCGGCGCGCTTGTCCGACTGGGGAGTGTGAGAACTGATCTCGGGTGCGGTGAGAGTCGATTGCATTGGCGTTCCTTTCCGTTCGGAGAAATAGTGCCCCATCGAATTCTTCTTCTCCCGGAGACTGCGCCAAAAAATTCCGGCCGTTTGGCTACCATTTGGGTAAGCGATGCGGATTCTGATCGTAGAGGATGAACGGCGAATGGCCGAGTTGCTGAGGCGCGGCCTTACCGAAGAAGGCCACCATGTCGTTCTGGCCGGCGATGGCCAGACCGGTTTTGAGATCGCGCACGACACGCGCTTCGACGTCATTCTGCTCGATATGATGCTGCCGCAGATGGACGGCTTTACCCTCGCGCGCAGGTTACGCGAAAGCCGCAACCAGACGCCGATTCTGGTGTTGACGGCGAAAGATGCCGCGGCGGACATCGTGCGGGGCCTCGATGCGGGAGCGGACGACTACCTCACCAAACCCTTTTCGTTCGAGATCCTGCTGGCCCGGCTGCGGGCCGTCAGCAGGCGCGGCGCGATCGCTCAGCCGGTATGCCTCGAAGCGGCGGACGTGAAGCTCGATCCCGCGACCCGGCGGGTCACGCGCGGCGGCAGGCCATTGACTCTGACTCCGCGCGAGTTCAGTCTGCTCGAACTGTTGCTCCGGAATTCGGGCAGGGTCGTAAGGCGCGAGACGATCCTCGAATCGGTCTGGGGATTCGACTGCGACGTTCACGAGAATACGCTCGAAGCGTTTGTCCGGCTGCTCCGGTTGAAGGTGGACGTCACCGAGCCGAAGCTGATCCACACTGTGCGCGGGGTGGGCTATGCGCTGCGGGAACCGTAAAGCGGGAATGAAGATCGGGCGGTTTTGAAGATGAGGCGGATGTGAAGATGAGGCGGATTTGAAGCTAAGGAAGGAACGCTCGCTTCGCTTCCGGCTGACCGTCTGGTACACGCTGATTCTGGCCGCGGCGCTCGGACTGTTCAGCGTACTGCTCTGGTTTTCACTCCGTCAACAGCTGCTGAACGAGGTCGATGCGAACCTCGCGGATCGGGCGGCGCGCTTTCAGACTTACGTGATCGCGGAAACCGCTGAGGTTCCCGCCGCGCAGCTTAAGGATGAACTGGAGGAATTCTGCCAGGCGCTGCCGCCGTCGGACGATCTTGAACTTCTGGGCAACAACGGATTTCAATTTCGCCACTCCTGGCGCACAGGCTTCCATTCGGGCGAGACAACACCAACGCTGGTCCGGCGATTCACGGCGCGCGGGATCGATTTCACATTACAGATCCGCTCGTCGCTCGAGGCAATCGATCATACTTTACGCCTGCTGCAGTTCCTGCTTCTCAGCCTCGCGCCTTTGGCCGTGGCGCTCGCATGTTTTGGGGGCGCCTGGCTCAGCAGGCGCGCCCTCGTTCCGATCGATGAAATCACGACCGCGGCGAGGACCATCGGCATCGATAATCTGTCTCTTCGCCTGCGCGTTCCGCAAACGGGCGACGAGGTGCAGCGGCTCACCGAAGTATGGAATCTCATGTTGGGCCGCCTTGAGGAGGCGGTGCGGACGTTATCGCAATTCGCCGCCGACGCTTCGCACGAGCTGCGTACTCCGCTGAGCGTGATCCGGACCAGCGCCGAGGTTGCGCTGCGGCGCGCGCGTTCGCCCGAGTCCTACCGCGAATCGCTGCGTGAAATCGCGGAGGAGGCCGGACGCATGACGCAGCTGGTGGAGGATCTCATGCTGATTGCGCGAAGCGATGCGCAGACTTCGGAGATGCCGAGACAGCCGCTCGATCTGGGCGGCCTTGTCGAGAACGTCGCGACGGAGTTGCGGAGCATCGCCGACGCCAAGAGCGGTGCGGATCCGAATCATTGCGCCGGACCGGGCAGTGGCGGTGATCTCCGGTAACAGGGCGGCTTTGCGCAGGCTCTTCCTGGTTCTGCTGGACAACGCGATCAAGTATTCGCATCCCGGCTCGGAAGTGATTGCCGCGATCACGACGGCTGATCGGGTGGCCACTGTGACAGTGCAGGATTTCGGAATCGGAATCCGGCCGGGGGATCGGCCGCATATCTTCAAACGGTTCTACCAGGCGGATCGCGCGAGAACGGATGCGGGCTTCGGGTTGGGACTTTCCCTGGCGGAGAGCATAGCGGGGGCGCATGGCGCGTCGATCGGAGTCAGCAGCGCGGAAGGCTCCGGGTCGACGTTCCGGGTGGTCTTTCAAGTCGCAGACGCCGCCGTCACATCGTTGGCGGAATCGCAGCAGGAACAGGCACTGGACCCACGCGGCCAATAAAAAAGGCCCCGTTGCTCGGGGCCTTATGTTTACTGCGGATGTATGTCCTCCAGAAGAGGACCCTTTGAAACTACTTCTTCTTTTTCGGAGCAGCTTTCTTCTTCGCGGCTGCTTTCTTGGTTGCGTTCTTCATCGATTGATTCTCCCAATTCGAATTTGCGATTCGAAAATCGCAGCGTGATTCATATATAGAATCAGTCCACTCGAATGTCAAGAAAAAAATGCGCTTGCGCGTGTGTTGTAAACGTGTGTGGTGAACGTGTGTTGTAAAGAGGATGGCTCGTGCGGCTTGAGCGATCATCATCCGCGAAGGCTCGGCGCAACGTATGCATTGATTGAGCAGCGCTGTTGAGCAGCCCTGTGAAGAAGTCGAGCGCATCAGGAGAACGGTCACGGGAGAACGCTGCGCAAATGGATCGCACGCAGCGCGACCGCAAACGCCGGGCCGTATGCTCGCGAAAGACAGCAGCGTGAAAGTGGCGCTATGCTCATCAAAGACTCTTCGCATGACAATACCCGGATTACTGCTTGCGCTCGAAATGAGCGGGCAAAGCGACGCGGAACTCGCGCGCCGGCTCCAGCGACGAGACCCAGGCGCCATGGCGGATCTCTATGATCGCTTCGGCCGGCTCGCGTGGTCCGTCATCGTAGCCATCGTCCACGATGCCGCCACGGCTGAGGACCTGGTGCAGGAGACATTCCTGCGCGTGTGGAATCAGGCGCACGCCTTCGAGGCCGGCCGCGGAGCGCTCGGACCGTGGCTCCTCGCTGTGGCTCGCAACCGCGCCATCGATCACGTTCGATCGAAGAGCGCAAGGATGGACCGCAACGCATACGAGCTCGACGTGCGCGAGCATCCGTCGTTGTTCGTGGACATGGAGCGCGAGGTTCTGAATACCGATGCCGCCCGGGTCATCCGAAAAGCGATTTCGACTCTGAACGAAAAGCAACAGAAAGTGATAGAGCTGGCATACTACGAGGGACTGTCTCAGACTGAGATGGCCGACCGGATGGGCGAGCCACTGGGCACTGTAAAAACCTGGGTGCGAACGGCGCTGAAACACCTGCGCGAAGAGC
Source organism: Terriglobia bacterium (assembly GCA_963845785.1). GTDB lineage: Bacteria > Acidobacteriota > Terriglobia > Bryobacterales > Bryobacteraceae > BOG-234. Next base: position 1,406,032 of record CAWJTK010000001.1, read on the forward strand.
TGGGACAGGGGGTGACGGTATGACCTGCGAGGAGCTCCGGCAGGATTACACCTCTTACGCGCTCGGCGTTGCGGGCGCTCCGGAGCGCGACGAGATCAATGAACATCTCGGACGCGAGTGTCCGAACTGCGTTCCCGGCGTAGCGAGCGCAATGGCGACTGTGGCGGCGATGTCGGGCGCAGTCAAACTAACCGATCCGCCGAAGAACCTCCGCCGGCGCGTGATCTCGTCGGTCGAGCGCACTCCGCGGCGCATGAGGGCAGCCGATTTCGTGCCCTGGGCTATCGCCGCGGCGCTCAGTATCGTACTCGTGACGATCGGCATCTCGGGCCGCCGTCAGATTGGGGACACCGAGAAGCTGCAGAGGGCGCTCCTGATTCTGAACGATCCGGCAACGAAAGACGTTAACTTTGGAGAGACGGACAAGCCGGCCCGCGGACGCGTCTTCGTAAATGCGGGTAAGGGCGTGGTCTTCATCGCTGCGAATCTGCCGCGCATCGACGCGAACAAGACATTCGAGCTCTGGGTGATTCCCGCGAAGGGAAATCCGGTGCCGAAGGGCATATTCCAGAGTCAGCCGGACGCAACGGCGGTCTTCGTGCAGCAGGGTCCGATCGATAGCGCGGCGGCGATCGCGGTAACGGTGGAACCCGAGGGCGGTTCGCCGCAGCCGACGACGACACCCTTCATCGTTACTAAGCTTTGAGACACGAAGCCGCTGGCGTACGCTGTAGGAGTGGAACCACTCGATATCAGAGAAAAGGGCGGCGTGCGCGGCGGCGTGCAGCAAACGTCGGACCGCCGTCTCTTCATGCAGCTGCTTGCGTTCGGGAATGCCGTCGACACGCAGAGTCTTGCCGGGGAACTGGAGGAGTCCGGGATGGAGGGCGTCCTCTATGAGGACGTCAATGACCCTCGGGGGATCGGTCTGCTGACGTGGAGCGATAACCCGGACTTCTTCGTCGAAAGATTACGCCCGTTCCTGCGCAGCAGCGGCTTCGGCGATCTCTCGTTCAAACCGGCATACACAATGATGGGACGCACGTACTCCATCGGTTACGAGCCGAATCTGGAAGACTGGTTGCTGGACCGTCCGCGCAAAGTAGTTACGGACTCCGAATGGAAGTGGTCGATCTGGTATCCGCTGCGGCGCAAGGGGGAGTTCAACTCGCTGCCGCAGGACGAACAGATGACGATTCTGCGGGAGCACGGAAAGATCGGCCGTGGATTCGGTGAGGCGGAGCTCGCGCACGACATTCGCCTCGCGTCGTTCGGCCTGGATCAGAACGATAACGATTTCGTCATTGGTTTGATCGGCAAGGAATTGTTTCCGCTTTCCGCCTGCATCCAGGCTATGCGAAAGACGCAGCAGACTTCTCTCCATATGCAGGAGATGGGGCCTTTCTTTACCGGCAGAGCAACCTGGCAGAAGGTCTGTCCTGGAATCAACGACCGAATCAGCGGCGGGCATTGAAGAAGCGCTGGAGCATCTCGGTCGATTCCGCCCCCAGCACGCCTTCGATAATTTCCAGCCGGTGATTCAGCAGCGGGGAGTCCGCAATCTGAAACTTGCTGCGCACGCCCCCGAACCGCAGGTCGCGCGCGCCGAAGACGAGCGTTCCGATGCGGGCGGCGACAAGAGCTCCGGCGCACATGGCGCAGGGTTCGAGCGTGCAATAGAGCGTCGCGCCGTTCAGGCGGTAGTTACCGATAGCGAGGGCAGCCTGGCGAATCGCCAGCATTTCGGCGTGCGCGGTGGGATCGAGCAGATCGATGGGAGAGTTACGTGCCTGCCCGATGATCTCACCCTCCGCGACGACAACGCATCCGACCGGGACTTCGCCGGCATCTTCGGCCTCGCGCGCAAGGGCGAGCGCGCAACGCATCCAATGCTCATGGTCGGCGGTCATGATCTTCCATCGGCATTCCGGTAACCAGCTTAAAATGGACACACATACTTATGGCCGAACTAGAAATTCATCACGAAGTCGAAGGTGCGGACCCGCTCGGAAAGAAGATCGGAATTCTCGCGTCCGTACTAGCGGTATTGCTCGGCATCGTCACGATCGTTTCGCACCGCGCTCACACCGACGCCGTCCTTTTTAAATCGGACGCGAACGACAAGTGGTCCTACTACGAATCGAAGCGAATCAAGTTTCATAGTCTGGAGCTGGGCGTCGATCTTCTGAACGCCTTGCCCGGGCGCACGCCCGAAGCGGCGCAGACGATCGAGCGTTATGAGAAGGAGAAAAAACGCTACGCGCACGATTCCGACACTGCGCAGGCTGACGCCCGGCAGACGGACGAGAAGGCGGCGCACATCGAAGCTCAGGCGTTGCGCTTCGATTTCGGGGAAGGCCTGCTCGAAATCGGTCTGGTGTTGTCGTCGCTCTACTTCATCGCGCGTTCGACGCTGTTTCCGATCGTGGGAGTTATCAGCGCTTTGATCGGCATCGGTATCGCAGCGTCGGGCTTCCTGATGTAGCGGCTGGAGCATAAAGCTCCGCGCCGACCAGAAGGCCGGCTGCAGGGCTGAAGCCCTGGCCCCACGGTGCAGAGGCCTCCTAATAAGGAAGGCGGCGGGTGTCGCCGAGCAGTCCACCGTTTTTGTTCGTGGGAACCGGTCCGGCTCCGTCCGAAAAATGACCCGAGCCTGCGGTCGAAGCGAAATTCACTTCGTTCGCGCCGAAGGTCAGCGGCCGGTCGAGCACCATTTCGATCGTGCTTCCCTTGGCGAGCACCGCGTCTGGGCCGCGACTCAGTAAGACTCCGGCAAGTCCGACGGCCGCTCCCGCAGCCGCGCCGATACCGGCGCCCATCCCCGCGTGCCCCTCCGCCGCGCCCGCGATCGCGCCAATGGAAGCTCCGCTGGCCGCAATTTCGCCGACTGTCCGGGCATCGCCGGCTTTATTCGAATCCCCTTGCACCATGCCTTCCTTCTTATCCAGATGCTCGTCGCCGCGCGCGTCGATCGAACCGAGACGCGAACGAAAATCGCGGGTCACGCCATTGGGGAGGGTCAGCGAATCGAACCGCACGTAAAGTTCGGCGCGCCCTTTGACCCTGCCCGGCCGCTTGATCTGAGTCACGGTACCGATGACATAGCTGCCGGGAGGGATCACGATGTGGCTATTGATCACGATGGGAAAGACCGTTTCGAGATAGATACGATCGCCCGCGGCGGAGTGCTTCGTGCTGACGCTGTTGATCAGGCCAAGCGGCACGTGCGTGCCGGCCTGCACCGTATAAGCGGCTGGCGGTTCAGAAGCGCCGGTCTGCGCGGCTGGACCGGTTTGGCCGAAAGCTGAGGTGAATCCGAAAGAAATCACTGCGATCAGGCAGAGGCGTAGCAGCATGAATGCTCTCTCACCCATTGTAGAGCGCTCCCGGTCAATTGGCGTACAACAGAACGCCCGGCGGACTGATTTGCGCTCCGACTGCAACCTGTATTTGAGGGTTCGGCGGAAGGACTTCGGGAAGCCTGACGTTGATCTGATACAACCCGGCGAAGCCGGGCGCGACCCCCGCGTAATATATGTTGGTTTGCGGGCAGGGGACCGTGTTCAGCAAAATCTGCATCTGCGACGCGTAGAGTATCGTCAGGGCAGTGGATGGTATGGCTCCCGAGGACAGGTCCGGCGAGGTTCTTCCCAGCCCCGCGGCATAGAGAACGATGACCTCGCTGGCTTGAGCCGGCGAATCGGCGGTGATGAGGCTCCCGTCGGCGTGCTCAGCGATGGCGAAGTTCCCGTTCCATTCGAAAAATCCTGGAGCGGTGGTCGCAAGATGGATCTGGACCGCGGGCGTGCCATTGGCGGCGAAGGGACCCGCAAGTCCCTGGCGGGCGACAATCACCGTGACCGTGGGCAGCGTCAGCTCATACGGAATGATGAAGTTGATCTGCCCCGGCGAAACGTACAGCAGGCTCGAAAGAATGCCCTGGACGTAAACGCTTACGCCGTCAACCGATGTCGGAAGGGTTCCGTCATTGAGATCCGCGACGTTGACGATATGCGTTGTCCACGAAAGGTTCGTCCCATATATCGTGGCGATGGCGTTGGGAGCGAGGGTTCCGCCGGTTTCAGTTGCCGCCTGAACGACTCCGGCTGTGGTGAAGTATGGAGCGGTGGCAGAGGCCTGCGCCTGCACCGCCGGCGCCCGAACGCGCAGAGAAAGAGCGCGCAGAGAAAGATGGCGAGAAACACCACGATAAAGAATGAGCGGCGCTGGCGCATAGACCCGTGGACCTTAACTTATCGGCAGGAGCCGGGATATGTTCCATACCCCGGGAAGTCACGGTGAGATATCGCTATCGCTGCTTGCGGGCCGCTGCGAGCGCCTTTTTCGTAATGGTCGTGAGCGGGATCCGGCTGAGCTCGGCGGAGTCGAACCAGGATCCTGGGGGCAGATTGGCCTGATCGACCCGTCCGACAGGCATCCATATAGTAAGGAGAAAGCGGTCGTTAACGATCCGATGCGAAAATTCGCTCAGTTTGGCCCCTCGCAGACGCGGGAAGATTTCTTTTGCAGGTAACTCCCAGAATCCGGCCATGCGCCGCTCCGAAAACGGCCTTTGAATCAGGAAGATGGAAATGCCTCTGCGGAGAAGCACCAGATTGAGCGGGATATCGCGCGCACCCGGCTTCTTCAGCTTTACCGGCAACTCCCGTTCGGTTCCGGCCGAGCGCGCGGCGCAGAATTTTTCGACCGGACATCGTCCGCAGGCAGGGTTGCGGGGCAAGCAGACGGTCGCGCCCAGCTCCATCATTGCCTGATTGAAATCGCCGGGCCGCCTTCGATCCAGAAGCCTGGCGGCCTCCTCCGCAAAGGCGCGCCGCGTCGCGGGCGAGGAGACCTCGGATGCATCATTCGTCAGCCGGCTGATTACCCGGATCACGTTGCCGTCAACGGCGGCGTGCGGCAGGCCGAGCGCAATACTGGCGATCGCCGCCGCCGTGTATGGGCCCACTCCGGGAAGGGAAAATACCTCTTCCCATGTTGTGGGATAAGCCGGGCGTCCGCTTTTCCCGGCGATCAGCTTCGCGGTCCGATGGAGATTGCGCGCCCGGCTGTAGTAACCCAGGCCGCTCCAGGCCGCGAGTACTTCGGTCTCTGCAGCCTGTGCCAGCTGCTCAATCGAGGGGAAAAGTTCCAGAAAGCGAGTGTAATAAGGAATCACCGCTTCGACACGCGTCTGCTGCAGCATGACTTCCGAGATCCAGACGCGGTAGAAATCGTTGGACTCCCGCCACGGGAGATCGCGCCGGGAAGAATCGTACCAGCGCAGCAGAGCTTTTCGAAAAGCAGCCGGCTGCAAAACAAAGCCAATTGGCGCAGAGACTGCGCTCAGGACCGGAGCACCTGCACGAATTCCGCGATTACCCGGAACTCGTCGCTGGTCAGATCGAAAGCCGGGAACTCGCGGTTCAAAGGCTCAAGCCGGATGGCGCCCTCGCGCTCGGCCGATTCCGCCAGCAGCGCCTTGCCGCGCATAACGCTTTACGGTGTAACGAGATGCGAAATCCGTCTCGCCGGCCTTCTCAATCAGGAGCAGTCTGCCCTTTCTCGACCCGGTGACGGGCGCGCGGAAGATGCATGCGCTTCCATCCGGAATCAGCGGCTCCATGGACCGGCCCACCACATATGCGACGAACATCCCCTCGGACAACCGCAGTTTTTCGGGGGCGCGCACCCAGCCTTCCTGCTCGCTCTCCATCCCCTCGCCGAACTTCGTTGCGGCCGCGCGCAGGCTGTAAACCGGCAGATGAGAAATGAAAGGCCGGACCGTCCCGTCCACGTGCTCGTCGAAAAGCCGGTCAACCGCTTCTTGCGCATCTCCATACGCGATCGCTTCACGATCCGAGACACGGAGGAAATGGGACAGACCATCTTCGAGCCAGTCCATCAGCCGGAGGCCTCCCATCTCGCGGCCCTTCTGTTCGAGATCGACCGGAAGTGCCTCGAGCAGATCGATATCCTGTTCGTCGAGATCTTCGAATAACTGGAGATCTCCGAGACGCAGTGTCAGTTCGCCGGTCTCGCGGTCGGCCAGCAGGATTCCGTAAGGAACGGGCCGGCGGCCGGGCTGCGCCACTTCGAGCAGCGACCAGCATCCGCGATCCTTTGCGTTTAAAGACCGCTTTGCGCCAATCGGGATGACAACCGCGGGCATGAGATTCCGGGCGACGTATCGTTACAACAAAACAAGGTTACAACAGAGCAACGCTGGCGGAAATACTTCTCCGTTGCACCGGGCATACCCCCAGCCATCAGTTAGGTGGAGCATAGGGATAATAGCCGTTCCGGTAACGGACCACGGCGGCGGGCAGGTCGACAGCGACTCGAATCTTGCGGAATTGCCTCGCTTCCTGCTTTGCATCTTGCTTTGCATCCAGGCCCGAACCGACATCGGGCGTGTACCTCAGGATGTATTGCGTGGTGATGTCGCCGGACAAGCTCGCCACCGAACGGAAAATGGCGCTCGAAATCTCGGCGGCATATCCGCCTGTACCTACATCGAGGGCATAGTTTCCATCGTCTGACGGCTTCGAGAGGTAACCCGCAACATCTTTATATGCGTTGTTTAGAGGCGTCTCGACTTTGCCGCCGGTCTGGGCGGTCAATTGCGTCAGGTTATCCTCGCCATCGGTGTGAAAGCCGAATGCGACCGTGCTCATCGCATAGACCGTTACCAGGTTGCGCTGGGCGATCTCGGTGACTTCCTGAAGGGATTTCTTGCTGGCCGTATCGTGACCGTCGCCGATTACGACCACGATACGCCGCGGTTCGTAAGGCTCGCCGTTCACGGTCTTCCGGCTGGTGCAGGCCATGTAGATCGCGTCGAAAAGCGCCGAGCCGCCGCCGGGCCGGATTTTGCGCATCTTCTCCACCATCTTTTCCGAATCGCTGCTGGTATCGGCCACCAGCTGCGGCTCGTTGCCATATGTAATCAGATAACCGCTGTACTTCTTGTCCCCGGGCAGGAGGTTCAGCATCAGTTCGGTGGCTGCCTCTTTGTACTTATCCCAGTGGATCATCATCCCGTTGCTGGTATCGATCAGGAAGCCGATGACAATCGGCTGCGACTGTTCGTGGCTGAAGAAATCGATTTTCTGTTCCTTGTTTTCGTCGAAGATATGGAAATCGCTCTTCGTCAGATTCGAAACGAACCGGCCTTTGTCGTCGGTAACGGTGACCGGCACAATGACTTCGTTAACGGACACCCGGATGGGAGCCTGCGCCCTTGCCGCGGGGTGAAGCGTCAAAGCGGAGGCGACAGCAAGCGTAAGAAAGAAAGCCAGCCTGGGGCGGAACATATTAAAACTCCTATTCTACCGCCGACGAGCGGTGCGTGGATTTGGGAAACGCCGCGGCTCGTGCCGGTCGTGACGCGGGCGCCAGCCGCGAAGGTCGCGTTTGCCGCCACTACCTCCGGATTCGCGCCGATTTGGGCGCATTTCGATGTAGTATGCTGGAGTTTCGGATCTTTAAAGTCAACCGTTTCGAGGTATTTCCGTAATGTCTCTGCAACTGAAATCGCTGGTGTTTTCCGGCTTTGCTTACCTTCTCCTCACGCTGCCCGCGTTCGCGCAAACGACGATTATCGAAGGCGTCGTGAAAGACCCGACCGGCAAGCCGCTCCAGGGAGCAGTCGTCGATATCGAACGCACCGATATCAAAGGAAGCTATAAGGTCAAGACCGACAAAAAGGGCCACTATGGCCACTACGGCCTGCCGATGGGAAAATTCGACGTCAGCGTGCTGGTCGACGGTCAGTTGAAAGATGAGACAAAGGGGGTTCCCACGACGCCCGCGATGCCCGTGGAACTCAACTTCGATCTCAAAGCCCCGCAGGCGGCTGCAGCTGGTCCGGAAGGAGCCGCGACCCCGGAAGCCGCGGAAAAGGGCATGACGAAGGAGCAGAAGGAAGCCTACGAGAAAGCAAACAAAGCTCGTGAAGAACAGCTTGCGAAGAACAAAGAACTAAACGACGCCTACACGGCGGGCCGCGCCGCTCTCGACGCAAAGATGTACGACGCGGCGATCACCAGCTTTGAAAAAGCTGCGATGATGGACGACAAGCAAGTCGCCGTCTGGAGCGGACTGGCCGACGCTTATGTAGGCGCAGCCGGCATGAAGACCGGCCCGGACGCGGAGGCTCTTTACTCCAAGGGCTTCGATGCCTTCAAAAAGTCGCTTGAGCTGAAGCCCGACGACGCCGCTTATTACAATAACTACGCGCTGGCTCTGGCGAAAGACAAGAAGATCGATGAGGCGAAAGTAAACCTCAATAAGGCCGCGCAACTCGACCCTCCGGGCGCAGGTAAATACTTCTACAACATGGGCGCGCTGCTGGTAAACGGCGGTCAGAGCGAAGCGGCGGGCGAAGAATTCAAGAAGGCCATAGACGCGGATCCAAAGTATGCCGACGCCCAATATCAGTACGGTGTTTATCTCGCATCCAAGGCCACGACCGACGCGACCGGTAAAATCAAAGCCGAACCGGGGACAATCGAGGCGCTGCAGAAATATCTGGAATTGAAGCCGGATGGCAATTTCGCGCCCTCGGCGAAGGACCTGATCGCGCAGCTCGGTGGAACGGTGAGCACCACTTTCACCAATCCCAACGCACCCAAGAAGAAGAAGTAAGCGGCGAGGGAGGCCTGAATCGCCTCCCGCCTCATGTTCCTCTTCCTTCGCACTCTGATTGAGTTCGCGATCGCGATTTCCGTGATCCGCTCGATCGCTCGTTTCGTGTTTCGCGCCTGGACCGGTATGACGTCGCGTACAGGCGCGGCCGGACCGGCGCAGCGGTCATCATCTCCTCCAACGATGCTCAGGCAGGACCCGGTCTGCGGAACGTACGTGGCGATCGACTCATCACTCAAGACCATAAAAAACGGAGAGGTCATTCATTTCTGTTCCCCGGAGTGCCGGGATAAATATCTGGCCTGAACGCTTGCGCAACCTCCAAATCCGGAATCAACAAGTCAGCGATCTGTTCTCGGAACTGACGCGCCATGCCGCGTTCCTTTCCCTGGCATCAAAGGCTTCGGCGCCTCCGAAAACGCCTTCCGCGCTCCGCCTCTCCGGATTGACGCTGACGGCCAAAGCCATTTACGCCATCCTGCTGCATCATACGACCGGACGGCCGCAGCTAATCGTGGTGGACGGCAACAAGCAGGCCGAGGCACTCTTTCCGCTGCTCCAGACCTTTGCCGATCTCGTCAATCCGGCGCACGGACTTGAGATCGCCCCTCTCATTCTTCCCGCGCTGGATGTTTTGCCGGGCCAGAACATGTCACCACACGCCGAAATTCTGGCGACCCGAGCCGCCGCGCTTTCGCGCCTGGCGGACGGCTACAAGGGCATCGCGCTCGCACCGGTTGCGGCCGCGCTTTCACGCATAGAGGCTCCCTCCTTTTACCGGCATCTGACGCAAACGCTCCACCTTCATGACGAAGTTCCGCTGGATGATCTGGCCTCGCATCTCGAAAGTGTCGGCTATGAGCGGAGCGATCCGGTCGAGATGGTCGGCCAATACTCGATTCGCGGCGGGATTCTCGATGCGTTTTCGCCCGAGCAGACTCAGCCCGTTCGTGTCGAGTTCTTTGGGGACGAGATCGAATCGATCCGGAGATTCGATCCGGAGTCGCAACGCTCGATACACAAGCTGAACGAATGCGTCCTGCAGCCTCTGACCGAATTTCAGAAGTCGCGCCCGCTGCTCGCCGAGCTGGCCAACAATCTCCGTGAGGCAGGCGTTCGGGGCCGCGATTTGCCCCTGGGCGGCGATACCTTCGCCGGTTGGGAAGCGTTGCTGACCGCCGTGCGTCCGCGAAACTCGTCGATTCTGGACTTTTTCGAGCAGCCGCTTGTCCTGATCGACGAACCCGAGATGACAAAAGCCGCAGCCGACCGTCTTTGGACCAGACTTCGTGAAACAGCGCAGACCGCCGCCATCGACCCGGAATCGGCGATGCTCGATTGGGACGAATTCGCCGAACTCGGGGCGAAGCCCGGGATTCTCGAACTGCGGCAGCTGGACCTCAACGAAGCGGCTGCCGATGCCCGAGACCGCGGTTTTTACATTTCGACCCGCCCCTCGATGGCGTTCCACGGCAATTTACAGGTCGCCATCCGCGAGGCGAAGACGTTGCTCGAAGCCGGCACGCGCCTCGCGTTCTTCGCGCCCACGTCGGGGGAAATAGAGCGCCTCGCGGATGTCTTCAGCGAGTATTCGGTTCCTTACCGGATCGATCTCGGCGGCGAGCAGGTTCCGGAGTACCTGAAAGAGCGAACCCAATCCATCAGCGCGGGTATCGCACTGATACGCGGGGACGTGGCGCGGGGCACAGTATTCCAGGAAAGCCGGCTTGCGATCTTCGGATCCGAAGATCTGTTCGAATCGCCGGAAACGGTGGCGCGGCCGGGCAAGTCCCACCTCGGAACCTTTTCGGCCGACCAGTTCGATTTGAAGGCCGGCGATTACGTGGTCCATGTCGAGCACGGGATCGGCCAGTTCCTTGGCGTTCGCGAAATCGCCCAGGGCGACACCAAAGGCGATTACATGCTGATCGAATACGCGGGCGGGAACAAGCTCTATGTCCCGCTTTCGCGCATGGACCTCGTGCAGCGTTTTCGCGGCGAAGGCGAGGCTAAACCGACCCTCGACAAAATGGGCGGCGCGACGTGGAGCCGCACGCGAACCCGCATCAAGACAAAGATGCGCGATATGGCGGAAGAGCTCCTGAAGCTCTACGCCGCGCGCCGGATGGCCCCGGGTTTCGCCTTCTCCGCCGACAGCAATTGGCAGCGGGAGTTTGAAGACGCGTTCGAATTTAACGAGACGCGCGATCAGAAAGCGGCCATCGAAGACATCAAACGCGACATGGAGAGCCCGCAGCCCATGGATCGCCTGCTCTGTGGCGACGTCGGCTACGGCAAGACCGAAGTCGTCATGCGCGCGGCGTTCAAGGCGATGGGCGACGGCAAGCAGGTGGCCGTGCTCGCGCCCACCACCGTGCTCTGCTTTCAGCATTTCGAGACCTTCAAGAAGCGTTTTCAGCCGTTCCCCGTGCGCATCGAAATGCTCAGCCGCTTCCGCAACGCCAAAGAAATCAAAGCCGTGCTGGCGGATGTGGCCGAAGGCAAAGTCGATCTCGTGGTCGGGACGCACCGGTTGTTCTCGAAAGACGTCGAGTGGAAAGATCTCGGCCTGGTGATCATCGATGAGGAGCAGCGCTTCGGCGTCAAGCACAAGGAGCGGCTGAAGGAAATCTGCAAAGGGATCGACGCCGTCGCCATGAGCGCGACACCCATCCCGCGCACGCTGCATATGTCCCTGCTCGGCCTGCGCGATCTGTCCGTGATCGAGACGCCGCCCAAGGATCGTCTCGCGATCCATACCGTAGTCGCGCCATTCGCGCCGGACGTGATCAAGTCATCGATCGAGCTGGAGCTGGCGCGCGGCGGTCAGGTTTACTTCGTGCACAATCGCATCGATTCGATCTGGCAAAGAGCGTCGATGTTGCAGGAGATGCTGCGGGACGCGTTCCCGGATCTTCGCATCGGCGTTGGCCATGGGCAGATGGCGGAGGCCGAACTCGAGAAAGTGATGCTGCAGTTCATGCGGCATGAGTTCGACATTTTCGTGTCCACGACCATCGTGGAAAACGGGCTCGATATTCCCATGGCCAACACGATGATCATCGAGAACGCGGAGCGCTATGGCTTGTCAGAGCTCTACCAGTTGCGCGGCCGTGTGGGCAGATCCAACCGGAGGGCCTACTGTTACCTGTTCGTCGAGCCGGATTCGGAGCTGACCGAGGTTGCGCGCAAGCGGCTCGCCGCGCTGAAGGAGTTCAGCGATCTGGGCGCGGGGTTCAAGATCGCGGCGCTCGACCTCGAACTGCGCGGGGCCGGCAATCTGCTGGGTGGCGAGCAGCATGGACACATCAACGCGATCGGGTTCGATATGTACGTGCGGATGCTCGAAGACACAGTTCGTGAAATGCGCGGAGAGGAAGTGGCGCCGGAGATCCATTCGACTCTGAATCTCGGACTCGATCTGCGAATCCCGGCAGCGTATATAACGGATGAGAACCAGCGATTGCGAGCTTACAAGCGGATTGCGCAGGCCGTCGATCTCGCAGAGCGCGAGAAAGTGGAGCAGGAACTGGCCGACCGCTACGGACCCGTCCCCGACGACGTGCGACAGCTGCTCACTTATTCCGGAATCAAGACGGCGGCCGAAAAAATCGGAATCGAAGCCATCGACCGCCGGGCATCAATCCTCAATGTGAAGTTCCATGAGGAAACGCGGGTCGACGGAGAAAAGCTCATGGCGCTCGTGAGCGGCACGCCGGGGGCGCAGTTCACGCCCGCTGGAGTACTGCGACTGCCGGTCGACGGCGCGGGAACACCCGCTGGAGTTCTGGAATTCATCGACCGCAGACTGATCGCGCCGTTATCGTGAGTACGTGCCGGCGATCTGTCGTCTGGCGTCGGAGGTCAACCGACCTCGACTAATTCGGCTAAAGTCGTGGGTTCCGGCACGCGTTCACCATGCAGGAGCATTCCTTCAATGTGGAATTCGATCGCTTCATGGATTAGCTTCACGGTTTCGCCATAGCTCCCAGCCGCAGCAATGCAGCCGGGAAGGTCCGGAACGTGGGCGCTGTAACCCGTACCGGTCTTTTCGAGTAACGCGACATATCTGCTCATCGATTTAGCTCCGCCTGCTTCAGGATAGACCTTTCGGTTTTGGGGTCCAAATCCATCGATGGGTGTCCTGCAATTGTCACGGTGGCAGTCTTCGAAGGATGGTGATACTGGCGGTGACTGCCCTTCTGCCCGACCTGAATCCATCCGTCCCGCTCGACCATCCGGATTATGTCCCTGACTTTCACGGAGCCAGTGTGACGAGCAATCGCCGCAATTAAACCTGACTGGCCATCTCCGCCCCCGCGGTCGCGGTTACGGCAACTACGTCCAGCCGGAGCGGGATCGCGAAAAAGAAAATCGAACCCTTTCCCGGCTCGGACTCCACCCAGATTCTTCCCTCGAAGCTTTCGACGATTCTTTTGCAGATTGCAAGACCCAACCCCGTGCCCGCATACGTGTCGGGCTGCAGACGCGTAAACACTTCGAAAACCTTCTCGCGATACGCCAGGTCGATGCCGATGCCGTTGTCGGCGACGCTGAAAACCCAGTCTTCGCCCTGCCTCGCGGCGGAGATCCGAATGCGCGGAGCCTCTTCGGGTCGGCGATATTTGACGGCGTTGCCGATCAGGTTCTGGAAAAGCTGTTGAACCCGGATTTCCTCGACCAGCAAAGTGGGCAGCGGATCGCTGCTGACGATCGACTGGCTCTCTTCGAGCGCAGACTGAAGATTCGTCACCGCCTTTCCCAGCACCACGTTGAGGTCCGCGGCTTGCGGCGCTTCGGAACTTGCCTTGGGAGCTTGCGCGTATGCCAGGAGATCCTTGATCAACTGATCCATGCGCGTCGCGCCCTGGACACAGTAATCGATATAGACATCCGCCTCGGCATCAAGCTGGCCCTTGTATTTTTTCTGCAGCAGTTCGCTGAAGATCCGGATCTTCCGCAGCGGTTCCCGCAAATCGTGGGCGGCGGAATAGGCAAACTGTTCGAGTTCCTGATTCGCGCGATCCAGGTCACGGTTCGCCGCGGCGAGCTGATCCGCCATTTCCGCGCGTATTTCAGCCGCTTCCCTCTCGGCCCGGGCACGCATCGCGTCAAGTTCCTTCTCTTTGATCTCTTCAAGGATGCGGCGGTTTTCTTCCACCAGGAACTTGCGCCGAAGCAGAGCCCGGATGCGAGCCTTGATCACGGCCGCATCGGCGGATTTCGAGATGTAATCGTCCGCGCCCGCCTCGAAGCCGGCCCTCATCCGTTCTTTGTCCTCATGCGAGCTCAGCATGATCAGAACGATCTCGGGCTCCGAATCGCGATGTAGTTGCCGGATTCGGCGGCAAACCTCCGGCCCCTCGATGTCGGGCATTTCGAAATCAACCAGGATGCAGTCGAAGTTATTCTCGTCTACCCGTTTCAATCCCTGAACCGGATTGTCGACGGTCTCGACGAGGTAATGTTCCTGCTTCAATTCTTCGGAGAGGTAATACAGGTAGGTACGGCTGTCGTCTATCGCAAGAATACGCGCCCGGCTGAAGCGGCTCTCTACATCGACGATGCCCGCCGCGCCCTGCGATTTGCGAAGCAGTGCGCGAACGCGCACCAGCAATATGTCGGGGTCGGCGGATTTGACCAGATAATCGTCCGCTCCACTCTCGAGTCCTCGCGTCTCAGCCAGGTCGCTCTTCTCACTGGTGAGCATCAGGACGGGAATCGCGCGCGTATTGACGTTCAGACGGATCTCCCGGCAAAAATCGTCGCCGTTCATGCCGGGAAGATGGTAATCGAGTACGATCACATCCGGGCGGGCAGCTTCCAGTTGTTCCAGCGCGATTTCGGCGCTCGCCGCTACGACCACGGTAAGGTTGTCGGCCTCAAAAAAACTGCGCAGACGCGCCGCCTGCGTGGGCGAGTCTTCTATAAGCAAAACGCGCCCGCGCCCGTCGATCATAGAGTCTCCCGTTTCACGCTCGTGAGACTCAGGACTCGCGGCGCAATATCGCCCAAGGGAAGCGACTCGCAGAGCCCTCCGATACGCGCCGCCGCGGCCGGCATCCCATAGACAATCGCTGTGCTCTCATCCTCTCCAATTGTAAAAGAGCCCGCTCGCTTGAGATCGCGGATGCCGGCGGCTCCATCTTCTCCCATTCCGGTGAGCAACACGCCAATGGCCGAAGAGCGCAGGCTTTGCGCCATGGATGAGAAGAGAATGTTCGCCGAGGGGCGCTGGCCTCCCACCGGCGGCCCGTCGTCGAGCGACGCTGTCAGGCCATTTATGACAAGGTGAGAAAGATTCGATGGCGCGACATAGACTCTTCCAGCCTCCAGCTCCGCGGGCTTATGGATTACCGACACGGCAAACGGCGTAACGCTTGCCAGCCACTCCGCAAAACCCTGGAGAAAAGCGGGCGTCATATGCTGAACCACGACGATTGGCAAGGGAAAATCCCGGCCCAGCCCGGACAGCATCTGCAGCAGAGCGTTGGGTCCGCCCGTGGAGGCGGCGATCCCCAGCAGCCGGTAATCCGCCGCGTCCCGCATCCGTGTTGCAGCGCCGTTCATGGTCCGCGGAGACGAAGTCAGGCGTTGCCGCACTACTTTTACCTCGCTCATGATCGCAAGCTGGGTGCACAGCTTTGCCGCCAGTGAGGTGTAATCCTGGTGAGTGGCGGACGCCGGCTTTTCCACAACCGCAAGCGCTCCGGCCCGAAGCGCCTGCATTGTGAGGCTCATCTCTTCCATGTCAATACCCGAAACAACCACGATCGGCACAGGGTGATGAGCCATAATCCGGCGCGTTGCCTCGAAACCCTGAATACCGGGAAGATGGATGTCCATGGAAATCACGTCGGGCGAAATCTGATCCACGACCGCAAGCGCCTCTTCGCCGCTCGTCGCCACGCCCGCCACTTCGAATCTGTGGTCCGCCGAAATGATACGCCGGAGGTGTTCGCCCACCACCGGCGAGTCCTCCACGATCAGAACGCGAATCGGGTTCATAGGATTTGCCGGACGATCGTCAGAAGCTCCCGCTGATCGAACTTACGTTTGACGATGTAAGCGTCGGCGCCCAGGGAAAGGCCTTTTTCCTGCTCCTCACGGCTTTCGAGCGAAGTCACCAGAATCACGGGTATTTCTTTCATTCCGGTCGTATTCTTCATTTGCTCCAGAAGCTGGAATCCGTTGAGACGCGGCATCATGACGTCGGTGATTACCAGGTCGGGAGGATTGTGGCGAATAGCGTCAAGGGCCTGGAGCCCATCGACCGCAACCTCAACCGCATAGCCGTACGCCTCCAGAATACTCTTCTCCAGTGAGCGGGTTGTAATCGAATCGTCTACCACGAGAATGCGATGTACGTTCTCGTGCGGTTTGTCGCGCAGAAAAGAACTGACGGGCGTCCTTTCCCCTTCCCGAAAACGAACGAACAACTCCGTGACGTTCAGCATCACTGCCACGCCGCCATCGTCAAGCGGTACGGCGCCGGCGGTCAGGCCCGCCATCGATGCCGGGAGCCCGGACTCCTTAATGACAGCTTCTCGCTCATCGATCAACCGGTCGACGACGATTGCGGCGCGCTCGTCGCCGGATACGATGACGGCAACCTGAAGAACCCCATCCTTGATCCCGGCTTCGGAAGCTGCGTCGCCCTCGGCAGGCTGCCGGGTGGGAAGTCCCAGGAGTTCCGAGAGCTTTGCAAGAGGTAGCGGGTCGGAGTTGACGACCACGCATTCGCGCCCGTCGATGCTTTTCAGGTCCGGGCGTCTGACACGGAATAGCCGGTCGACGAAGGCCGATGGCAGGCCGAAGGTATGCCCTTCCGCCTCCATCAGCAAAACGTGCTGAGTCGAGATTGACAGAGGGACTGAGATCGAAACCGACGTTCCCGCGTTCGCGCCGGGGCGAATTCCGATCTCTCCCCGCAATTGGTTGACGGCTCGCTGGACAATGGACAACCCCATGCCGCGCCCCGATAACTTTGTAATCACCCGCGCAGTAGAGAAGCCCGGCGTAAGGATCAGACGAGTGAGTTCCGCCGGATCGCTGAGCGCACCCTCCGCAGGGTGCAAACCCCTCCTGATCGCTTCTTCCTCTACCGCCTTGCCGCTGATGCCGCGCCCATCGTCTTCGATGGCAACGGTAAGCCGGTCGCCCTGCGAACAAACGCGGAGACGAATCGTTCCCATGGGCGATTTCCCGGCCGCAACGCGTTCGTTCGCGGATTCGATCCCGTGAGACACGGCGTTCCTCAGCAAATGCATGACCGGATCTTTGAGTGCCTGCAAAACCCCGCGATCGGCTTGCGATTCGAGACCCTCAGTCCGAAACTCGACCTGTTTTCCCTCATCGTGCGCGGCATCCCGAACCATGGGTCCGAAACCCGCGAAAACCGTCTCGGCGGGGGCCATACGGACGCGAAACGCGTTCTGCTGAAGTTCGTCCGCGCGGCGCTGCAGCTCGAGAGTTCTGGTGCGCTGCGCCGCCGCGGCCGTCTCCGCCTGGCGCCGCAACGCGGGAAGCTGACGGTCGATAAAACTCAGGCATTCCGCGACCCGCTGGAAATCGGGATCGTGGCTTTTGCGCCGGACATATCCCGTGCAATTACGGCGCAGCCGCAGCCATTCGTCGTTAGCCCCGTCGACATGATCGACGTATTCCTGAAGCGCGCTTTTCTGCGAGGCCGCATGGGTGGTGGCGACTACCAGTTCGGAGGAAACGCGGATGAGGTCGTCGAGATAGCCGGCGTTGACGCGGACCAGAGGCGCTGATTCGACCGGCGGAATTATCGTTCTGTCGAAGACGCGGTCCTTACGAGTACCGGCGACAAGATCGCCGGTGCTACCTGTACTGACGTAAAGTTCCTCGCCGAGCGGAAGCTCGGCGGCAGGGCGGAAGCCCTGGCCCCACACTGGTGGCGCAGCGTGTCGGCTCGGAGGAGTTACAGAGTCGCGCGCGTCAGCCAGCGGCAACGAATCGCCGCCTGGGAGATTGTCGATCACAGTAAGAACACTGGAAACGTCCGGAAGGGCGCGGTCTGCGACCGCCGCAGCAAGAATATCCTCAGCCGAGTCCAGGGCCCGATTAAGCGCCCGTACGATGGGTTCATCGAACCCGGTTCCCTGCGCCCGGCAGCGGGAAAGCAACTCCTCCATGCGGTGCATCAGCAGTTCCGTGGGTTCCAGCCCGACCGCTCGCGCAGCGCCCTTCAGAGTGTGCGCTCTCCGGAACAACTCATCCATTGTGGATGAGTCGGGCGTGGATGAGTCGCCGCCGGGCGCCGCGTTCGCCGCCCTTTCGATCAGCGTTCGGATGTGTTCGACGTGTTCGTTCTGCTCGCCCGAAAAGATCTGGAGCAGCGAACGGTCGAAGGGCCTCACACTCGATATCTCCCGACGGCCGCCCGCAGCTGTTGCGCGAGGGTGTTGAGGTTCGCCGCCGCCTTTTCAGATTGTTTCGTGCTCGCCGCGGTTTCCTGGCTGGCGATTCCAATATTGCGGAACGCCTGCGTGACCTGTTCGAAGCCGATCTGCTGCTGGCTGCTGCCCGCGACAATCTGCTGGAATGCGCGAATGCTTTCTTCCAGGTTTTCGCTGAGCTGCCGGATGGTCCGGTCGGCAACACGGGCCTGCTGCTGGCCGGAGTCCGCCCTGGTGACCGCTTCTTCGGTGAGCATGACCGAAGTATTGATTCCCTTCTGGATATCGCCCAATATGGAGCGAACCTGCACGGTAGCCTGTTTCGATTGCGCTGCCAGATTCTTCATTTCGCTCGCAACGATCGAAAAACTTCGGCCGTGATCTCCCGCGGCGGCCGCCTGGATAGCGGCGTTCAACGCGAGCAAATGAGACTGCTCGGCGATGTCGTTCACACTCGTGATGATTTCGCCTACCGCCTGAGTCTTTTCACTCAGCGCGATCACGTTTTCGGCGACGGCCTCAGCCTGTTCGCGGATCCGCTCCATCGTCGCATTTGTACCCTGGACGGACTGAAGACCGGACGCGCTGCTGCTCGACACGGCCGCCGCCGCGGCCGCAACCTGTTTGGCGCGGTCGGAGATCTGAGCGCCCGACTGGCTGATTTCCGCCATTGTGGCGTTCGCCTGCTGGACGGCCGCGGCCTGCTCGGCCGTGCCCGCAGCCTGCTGTTGGGTGGAAGCAAGAATTTCGGCGGTCGCGGCGTTCAAGTTTTCGGCGACCATGCCGGTTTCTCGGGCTACCTCTTTAAGTCCCACCACCATCTGATCGAGATGTTGCGACAACTCCCCCAATTCGTCCGTTTTGGCGATCTTCACCTGTTGCGTCAGATCGCCTTCTCCCACACGCCGCGCAAACTCCATGAACTTGCGCAACGGTTCGATAATCGAACGCTGCACCAGCAGCCCCATCACCAAAACGAAAGCCGCCGCAAGGCTTCCCCCCATCACAATCGAACTGGTGGCAAAATGCGCGGTCGCCTTCGCGGTCTGATCCCGCTGCTGCAGCAGCTGGTTTTCCTCATCGTCCATTTCTCCGACGATCTGGCGGATTTGCTCCATCTCTCTGCGTCCCTGGTCGGTCATCACCACTTCCACGGCAGCATTCTCGCCCTTTTGCCTGCGCAGGTTGATCGCGTCCGCGAGCACCCCGAGCTTGCTGGTAACCAGACTCTGTAAAGCCGCGATACGCGCCCTCTGATTTGGATTGTCCGAGGTCAGCAGGCGCAGGTTTTGCATGTATTCCGCGGCCACCCTTGTGGCGGCGTCGTACGGCTGCAGATACTCCTCGCGCCCGGTGAGAATGAAGCCGCGCTGTCCCGTCTCGGCATCGGTCATCGCCGAGAGCAGTTGCGCCAGACCCGCTTTTACCTGGTAGGTGTGATTCACCCAGTCGGCGCTGTCGACCAGTTCTGTAGTCGCATGGTACGCGACGGCGCAGACAACCCCGAACACCACGAGGGCCACCCCATAACCCGCCAGAATTCGCGTACCGATTGTCATCTTCATAGTAGTCAGGAAACCTCAGTGTGTTCTTTAAACAGCGAATCCGTATCGAGCACGGTGACAAGATCGCCTGTCATCCAGCGCGCGTGCGCGGCGCCAGGAAAGGGAGGCCTCCGCTCCTCCTCCTTCACAGTGAGAATATCCTCGACCTCGTCCACTTGAAGCCCGATCTCCCGCGAGCCCCGGCGCAGGAGCAATATGACCTTCGAATCCCCGTTATCGTCATTCGGCGCACCCAGAATACGTCCCGCATTCAGGACAGGCCGCACCTCTCCTCTGACCTGGATCAGGCCGGCCACTTCGGGCGGAGCGCCGGGAACGGGGGCGCAAGCCGAACCGATTGTAACTTCGGAAATCTCCGGCAGCGAAATCCCATAATGAGCGGCGCCGATACGAACGATCATGATCCTTTCTTCGGCCGAATCCTCACGATGCAAAACGGGACGGGCCAGAAGCTCGGCGCGCGCGCGATAGATCCGGTCGCGCCTCTCGGCGGAGTGGAGGGCAGTTTCTTCAAGCGCCTGTTGAACGCGCAGAAGACGCTCCCGCGCTTCTGCCCAATTCAGCCTGGCGCCGGCGCTCACCGGCTCTCCGATGAACTGCGCGAACGCGGGCCCACCAGATCGAGATGCATCCGGGCCAGTTCGCACAGTTCGCCGGTTGTGATGCCATCGCCGTGCGGTACCGGTTCTTCGCCCCGGCTGCCGTCCAGAATCTGAAGAACGTTTCGAAACGCTTTGCGCGCCATTTCCCACTCTCGATTGCCCTTCAGGGACGCACCCAGATGATAATGCGCGAGGGCAAAACCCCGATCCAGATAGATGGCCCGGCGAAATGCCGCACGGGCTTCCTCGGACGCTCCCGCATGTTCCTGAATCAGTCCCAGCATAAAATAAGCGGGTCCGTTGAGGGCGTCGGTCTCGATCAGCTGTCGGGTAAGTTGGGTCGCCGCTTCCCAATTGCCGGAATCGGCCAGCAGCCGCGCGTCTTCAATTGAGGGCGCCGGGGGCTCCGGAAAGAGCGGATTGACGTTCGCTCGGATCGCTTCCGCCGCCGGCGTTCTCACCGCGAACTTCTCCTCGAACGCTTGCCAGTCGAAAAGGGACGACGCGGAATCGGCGGCGGTTTCGGCACTCTTGCGATAGGCCGTCGCGTTCACATCACTGACGAGTTCAAACGAGTGGAACATTTCCAGATTCGGCTCCGCGTGTCCCACGATCAGCCAGCCACCGATATCCAAACAGCGGTAAAAGTTATCGATCACGCTGCGCATCCGTTCGGGTGAGAAATAAATGATCACGTTCCGGCACACGATCAGGTCGAACGGTTCGCCATCGGCGGCGGGATTCACCTCGCTCGCGAGATTGTGGTATTCGAATCTGACGCCCTTCCGGTATTCGGGACGAAGCACCCAATCCTTGCCGTCCTGGAGGAAGCACGCGGCTTTCATGGCGGCCGATGTTTCCCGCAAGGCCCATGCCCCAAACCGGGCTTCGCGGGCACGGGCAAGGAACTCGATGTTGATATCGGTTGCGAGAATCGATACGTCCCAGCCTTCGATCCGCTTTTGAAACTCCCGATGGAGCAACAAGGCGATGGAATAGGGTTCCGGGCCTGTGGCGCACCCGGCGCTCCAGATCCGCAGACGCCGCGTGAATTGATTGCGCTCCAGAAGATCGGGGAGAATCCTTTCCCGCATCAGATCGAAATGCTCGCGCTGGCGAAAAAAATAAGTCTCTCCTATCGTGAGTTCACCGACCAGCGGATGCATTTCCGTCCGCCGCGGAGCTTCGTCGATCAGTATCTGGAGATAGGACCTGCAGTCCGGGACATCGATAGCCGCGAACCGCCGCGAGACACGGGCGGCCAGGTCCTCATCCTTGTCCGCATAGTAGGCCAGTCCCGTCTGGTCGAGAATATAGTTCTTGAGCTCCGGATAGTCGGGGTCGGCCAGGATAGCCGCGATATTCATCCGTCCCTCGCCTGGTCCAGTTGCCGCAGGCGAAACTGCATCGCCGCCTGGAGCTCTGTAAAGCGCCTTTTCTCTTCTTCGAGGAGCAGGCGATCGCAATCCAGCAGCACGACCCGGCGGCCGTCGAGGGTTAGATATGCATTCGCGCATTCGTTCAACGAATGATTCTCCGCCAGCGGCTTCATCCCTTCCGAATCGGCCATCGCAACCTCGAGCACCCGATCGACCAGAAGCCCGGTGAGAGTGTCTCCCAGCCGCGCAATAATCACCGGGGTATGGATGCCGGGTTCGATCTCGGGAAGCGCAAACAGACGGCGCAGTATGACGACAGGTATCGCATCGCCGCGCAGATTCAGAAAGCCTTCGATCGTGGACGGTTGTCCCGGGGACTGCGCCGTTGCCGCGATCGAGATTACCTCCTGGACCCGTTCGCATGGTATTGCGCATTCGTATCCGGCCAGCTGAAAGATCAGCAGAAAGCGGCTGGGCTGTGCGTCATCCGACACGATGGCATCAATATAACGTCGTTCCAGGCTGCTTTGGTACCAGGAAAAGAACCGGCTCATGCCGAAACGCGGGCGCTTTCCAGAGCAATCGATTCGATCTCCGACCCCTTGCCGTACCGGCGCACAAGCTCGAACCCGGCGTTCGTTTTTTCGAAGAAGCTGACATTGTGAGACGGCGGTTGCTCCCGCCAGGTTCTTCCGACAATCCATAATCCTCCCGGCCGGAGGCTTCGCCAGACCGCTCTTGCGCCCGCGGCAAGTTGTGCAGAGTCGAAGTAGCTGATGTTATAGATGTTCATCGAGCGGATTACGTCTACGGGCTGCGGCAGCGCGTCGAAGGCGGAGTGGCGGACGATTGAAAAGCGCCCGTTTCGAGCCCGGAACGCCGCCGCCTCCGGATGAACCATCGGCAGTTTTCGCAGCCGATACGGCGGCAGCGAAAGCGTATCGCTCTCCGAGTCCAGCCATTCTTCCGGAATCGTCAGGCGCGACTTCAATTCCGCGACAACCGATTGCGCTCGCCGGATCAGCAGGCGGGTCAACATGCGTGGCCGCTGCTCTGGCCGGTTTACATACACGAGGAACGGGGGCGACAGATATTGCAGGGGCTTCGCGTCGCGTTCCTGGATCAGCACCTGTCCGTTCCAGGTGACTTCGACCAGGAACAGAGTCAGATCGGAAGCCGTCAGCCGCGCGTTCGGAAAGAGTGCAAGCAGCGAAGCGGCCCACTCGGAGGACGTCAGGCAGTCGGACGCGGCCCAGTCATGGACTTCGAGGGGCGCCGCAGGGTCAAAGCGCTCGACGAGAAGTTCGTTCACAAACGGATCGAGGTCCCGGAAGCGATTATGGAAAGTGGTCCGGTAGATTCCACTGTTGAGCCGTAATCCCTGCATCAGCGCTTCGAAAACTCTGATCTCCTGGGGCGTCGCCGGAATTCCAGTCCGCAGCAGTTGAAGAGAGATGCGATGCCTGGTCAGCATCCAGGCGAATCGGCCGGACAGGCTGGTGGACTCCGGGCGGTAGTCTTCCAGGCGGAATATCCCGAATTTAAACATTGTTCCGCTAACGCGGTAAATTCTTCGATTTATGGTAGCTTAAAGGCTTGATTTCGTGGCTGCTGGCAGTCGCAGCACTCGGGTTGTTTTACCCTTATCTGCTTTATCCTGCGCTGCTCGGCGTAGCAGCCCGCTTTTTAGCACGTCCTTATAAGGCGAAGGACGAACTCCCCACCGTGGCAATTCTTGTCAGCGCCTTCAACGAAGAAAAGCGAATTCTCGAAAAAATAAGTAATTTTGATGCCCTCGATTATCCGCCGGACCTGATCGAAATGTGGATTGGAACGGATGGATCGGCGGACCACACGGCGGACATTATTAAGGAAGCAAATCATCCGCGCGTTCACCTGGTCGAGCGCGCGCAGCGGAGCGGAAAAACGGCGGTACTGAATGATCTCGTTCGGCGCACCCAGGCCGGCGTCCTGATATTTACCGACGCCACTGGCCACTTCCGCCTGGACGCCGTTCGCCTCCTTGTCCGGCCACTTACCGATCCCGATGTCGGCCTGGTTTCGGGTCGCGCTCTGATCCGCAAAGGCGAGGGAAACGTGGCGACCGAAGGCGCCTATTACCGGATGGACTCCTGGATGAAGAACAAGGAAGGCGCCTGCGGCTGGCTGGCGGGCGCGCTCGGACCGATCTACGCGCTCCGGGCGAGCTTGTATCGTGACCTGCCGCCGGAATTTATCAATGATCTGGCCCACCCCTGCCAGGTCGTCGCCGCGGGATTCCAGGCCCGGTTTGAACCCCGGGCGGTCAGCGAAGAACCGGCCGGCGATCACGCCGGGCGCGAGTTCGACCGCCAGACCCGGATCGCTGCACAGGCGAGCTACCTGCTGTCTCGGGAAATGGGGCCGTTGCTGCGAACCCGGCGGTGGGGCATGCTCTGGGCGCTCATCTCCCACAAATGGATGCGGTGGCTCGCGGGAATCTGGATTCCGTTGGGCTGGGTCGCGCTCGCAGGTCTCTCGCCCGCACTGGCCATCGCGGCGCTCGCGGTGCTCGGCGTGATTGTGCTGGGTTGGAGATCCGGCGCGCGCTGGGCCGAATTGCCCATGTTTTTCATCATTGTTCATTGCGCGTATCTGAACGGTTTGTGGCGCGCTCTCGCGGGAGACCGCTATCTGGTGTGGAAGCCGAGGGCGGGTTAGGGCGGAATGGCTTTGTTTTTCAACGGAAAGCCGATCCCGATCCTGCTCATGGCCCACTCTCTGGGCCATGGGGGTGGAGAGCGCCAACTCGCGCTGACAGCGCTGAACATTGACCGCAATCGTTTCGAACCTCACGTCGGCTGCTGCGAAGGCGGATTCTGGGTGGATCGCCTGCGCGAGGCGGGAGTTCGTTTTTTCTTCATGGGCCCCCGCTCGCTCGTGAGCCCGTCCGCCGTGCGGGAGGCCCGGCGTCTTCGCGCTTATATCCGGGAACACGGGATCCGCATCGTGCAGACGTTCGACTACAGCATGAACGTTCTCGGCGTTCCGGCGGCCAGGAGCGTCGCCGGGGTGATCGTGATCTCCAATCTTCGTTGTCACGCGAGTCTGATCCCGCGCCGGTACCGCCTGCTCAACCTGATAGCGATTCGAAGCTCGGCGGCCGTCGTCGTGAACAGCGAAGCGTTGCGCCGGCATCTCCATGAAGACTATTCGATCCCGCAGCGCAAGATCTTCACCTGCTACAACGGGCTCGACACCGAGGTCTTCCATTCAGGTTCCCGCATGGAATCGTCCTCCCTCGTGGTCGGAACCGTTTGCGTACTGAGACCGGAAAAAAATCTCGCTTTACTGCTCCAAGCCTTCGAGACTGTGGCGCGCCATTTCAATGGCATTCGCCTGGTGATCACCGGTAGCGGTCCCGAAGAGCCGGCCCTGCGCGCCCTCGCCAATACGCTGAAGATCGAGGATAAATGCCACTTCCGCCCCTCCACGCCGGATGTACCGAGCGTACTGCGGAGCATTGACGTGTTTGTCTTGCCCTCCCTGAGCGAGGGCCTGTCGAATGCGCTGATGGAAGCGATGGCCTGCGGATGCTGCGTGATCGCCTCAGAAGTCGGAGGGAATCCAGAGCTGGTTTCCGACGGAACCACGGGATTGCTCTTTCCCAGCCGCAATCGCGAGGCGCTGATCGACCGGCTGTCGGAAGTCGTCGCCGATCCCGAGCGCAGGCGTTCGCTCGCCGCCGCTGCCGCCGACCGGATTCGTAAGGAATTTTCGCTCTCTCGCGCTGTCGAGAACATGCAGGAAATCTACGAAACCGTTGCCGCCGGCCTATCCCCAGGCCGGTTCCACGATAAGTGAAGTCTCCCGACCGGCTGCTAGCCTGAAAAGAGTCGTTTGCAATGAAAAAGTACCTGCGCCATCCGGTCGCCCAGAACGCAATGGCGCTGTACAGTGTCCAGTTTGCCGAGTATGTCCTGCCGCTCCTCACCATTCCGTACCTGGCTCGCGTTCTGCAGCCGTCCGGCTGGGGAATGGTGGTCTACGCGCAGAGCTTCTCCGGCTGGATGGTCCTCGTCCTGCAATATGGCTTCGGGTTTTCCGCCACGCGGGAGATCGCGCGCCACCGCGACAACCCCGACCGCCATGCCGAGATCGTGAGGGGAGTCGCAGGCGCCAATGTGATTCTCCTGCTGCCATCCATCGCCATAGCGGTGGTGGCGCGGTTTACCGTTCCGCAGTTTCGGGAGCACGAATGGTATCTCTGGCTCGCGCTCGCATATGCCCTGGCCCAGGGGATCCGGCCATTCTGGTTCTTCCAGGGCATAGAAGAGATGAAGTTCCCGGCCTGGTCGAATGTTGTCGGACGTGTGGCTGTAACCCTTGGCATCTTTCTCGTGGTCCGCTCCGCGGACGATGGGTGGAGAGTTCTGGCACTCCAGGCCGGTGCGGCTATTGGCATCACCGCTGTCATCGTCGCGAAGATGTACCGAACCGTGGTGTTCCGAAGACTGGCGCTCGGCCCGGCAATCGCGGCATTTAAAGCCGGATGGACCATCTTCCTTTCGAGCAGCGCGGTAAGCCTCTACACGATGGCCAACACATTTATTCTGGGCTTCTTCACCACCGCAGCGGGAGTCGCATACTACGGCGGCGCGGAGCGGCTTGTCATCGCCGTCGTCGGCCTGATGTCTCCGATTACCCAGGCTCTTTATCCGCGAATGAGCCATCTCGCGATGAATAACCGCGAAAAGGCGACCGATGCGATTCAGAAGGCGCTGATCTTCTTCGGAATTATGGGTCTTATCGCAGGCGGCGCTTTGATCGCCCTCGCGCCGTGGATTATCCGTATCGTCCTGGGACGCGCTTACGGGCCGGCAATTCCCGTGATGCGTATAGCGTCGATCATAATCCCCGTCTGTGCCATAAGCAACATCCTGGGAATTCAATGGATGCTGCCGTTCGGCATGGACCGCGCCTTCAACCGGATCGTCGTTTCCGCGGGCCTGATGAATGTAGTTCTGGCCGTCTTTCTCTCGAGAAGCTTCGGGCCTGTCGGCACCGCATTATCCGTGGTTACTTCTCAAACGTTCGTCTCGACATGCATGTTCATCGCGCTGCTTCGTTCGCGCCGCAATGAAAAGTCGCGGCCGACCGGGGTTCAGTTAGCGCAGCCGACGCATTTATAGACGGCGGCATCGCGCGTTCGCGCCGCCGGCTCCAGCCACGCCGGAGCGTCGCCGGCAGCGACTTGACGCAGAAACTGGTACGAACTCTGTTCGGGAATTCGATCCGGGGGCAGGTTCGGGAACACCAGCAGGTATTGTGAGTGGAACTGGCGCATCAACGACTGAAACGCCGGGCCGTCACCTCGTCTGCCGGTGGCGCCGGCAGGAATCATCGCCACGACGGGACTCCGCAGAATGTAGTGGACCGCCTGCCCCTCCACCGCTGCCATCGTTCCGCCGGGACCCAGCCTCTGCCGGAGCCACTCGATAAGCGGTAGGCCAGGTTGTACTTCTTCAGCCAATATCGCCTTCGTCACAATCCAGTCCGGCGCCGGGGGCGGCACAAACAAATTGCGCGCTTCCACGTAAACCACGGCAAACACCAGGAGCGCCACCACGATCGATTTCTTCCCTTTGGCGAAAGTGGAACAGAACGCTGCGGCACAGGCGAGAAAGAGAGGGTAAACCGGAAAGTAGTAGCGCGGCAGGTCGGCGGCGATGGTCGTCAGGGCGGCCACCATAACGCCGCCAATGTAAACGATTCCGATAAAGCTCGCCCAACCCATGCCCGCCAACCCAAGCCCCGCCGAATCCCTCGGCCTCCAGGCTCGGATGCCGAGGAATAACGCGAGTGCTGCGCACAAAAGAAGAAACGCGAGTCCCACGCCAAACCGCACGGGCAGACGATCGCCCGTCACCAGATGCGCGAAGGCTCGAACCGTTCCGATGACCACTTCCCGCAAGCTCTGGCCGCTCCCGCTCTTGAAGCCCCCGCGCCACGATCCCGTATAAACGGCGTTCCGGATTTGAACGGCCGCGGCCAGCAATACCGCTATGAACAGGCCCACAATCGCTACCCGGCGCTCGCGTGGAACTCGCCACGCCTTTGTAATGAGGTAGAGTCCGGCGCCGCCCACCAGAAACAGCCCCGGATATCGGATCCAGTATGAGAGACCGGCGACCACGCCGATCCCGATCGGCAGCAACCGGTTCGCTCCCTGAGATCGGACATCGCGAACCACAAGCGCGACGAGCGCCAGCAGCACCGCCGTGAACAGCGATTCCGTTTCAACCGCGGAACCGTAAAGCACCGCCGTTGCATGTGTAATCAGAATCAGACTGAAGGCCGCCGCGACGCAGGCGCTCGCGCCCAGACTCACCGCGACATCCTGCAGGAGCCAGATCGCCACGAGAAAACCGGCAGCCGAGATCAGATAGCCCGCAACCTCTGGCTTTAGCCCGACACGCGAAAGGCCGGCAATCAGGAGCGAGTACCCCGGCGCAAAATGCGTGAATGGCACGGGAAAATGCCCGAACGCGATCTGCTCATCGAAGAGCGCCACGCGCGTGCACAGACATTCGCCCGCGGCCAGATTCGACGCGGCGTCCAGATACTGATATCCGTCGTTCGTGATGTAAGGAGCGCCGTCCCGCCCATAGGAGAACCAGAGAGCAACCACTCCGGCGAGCAAGCCGGCCAACTTCCAGCCGGAACGCCCCGCCGTCACCGGAGCTGCGGTCCTTGCGAAGCCATTCCCGCCAGAAGATCCTCGTTATGGAATGCCAGATAGTTCGCCGCAGCAAGCCCGATCGTAATTGCCAGATAAGGCAAATAGACGATATCGCAGAAGAACGTGCCAAACGCGTAGACAGCCAGCGCCAGCAGGATACAAATCGAGTTCCGGTTTGCGTCCTCAAATCCTGGCCGCTTGCGCGTCTGCTTGAGGCTGCGCCACGTCACAAAGATCGCCGCCAGGATCGACCAGACGTAGAACAGAAAAGCGGGAATCCCGTTCTCGCTCGATACCTTCAGGTAGGAATTATGCGCCGTCTGCCAGGGCGCTTTGTTCCGTGTGGTTCGCTGAATGTAATCCGCTGTCTCGTCGGCGAACATCCCCATTCCCGATCCGAAGACCGGATTTCGCAGAGTCGCCGTGAACGCCAGTTTCGCCAGATTCATCCGCGCGGCCTGTGAATCGAGAGCGCCTCGCTCCTGCGCGTCGGTGGCCTGCTTCCCTTCCTGGCCGACCTCGTCTATCGAAGTGCTCACTTCCACCGCCGTGATGCGATCCAACGTCGACTTCGGGAGAAACAGCAGCGTCACGCCCAGGCCGATCGGAACCGTAATCAGCAGGAGGATTCTGATTGACGGAGCCGCGATTACAAATCCGATGGCCACTACGGCAAATAAGGTCAGGAAATTAGCGCGCGAAGCAGTCTTCAGAATGAACCACACAGAGGCCGGGATCGCGATCGCCGCCAGAATCCGGCCCAGCTTGCCCTTCCTGAGAAGAAAAGTCAGCAACAGCATGGAGCCCCACAGGAGGTGGAAGGCCAGATCGTTCGGATTGCTCAGGCTGGTCTCGGGAATGCCGAAACGCCCGCCCTCCCGGGCCTGCAGGCGGCCAACCGTGGCGGCGAGGCCGAGCACGGGGATTACTCCGATAGCGGCCACTGCAAGCACGGTCCGCACGGACTTCGATGTGGTCGCGACCGCGCAAATCAAAAGCGGCAGAATCTGCAATCTCAACTCAAATGGAACCATCTGGCTGAAGCTGTCTTTCGGGTAGAACCCCAGCACCGCCGAGATCGCTATCCAGGCGTTAAACAACAGCCAGGGAATAGCCATAGGCGTTCCCAGGAATCGCATGGCCCCGCCCGCGAACAGCACGATCAGCGGGACCAGTACCGCAAAGATCCCGACAACCGGAAAAGGCACATGCAGGTATTCCTTCAGGATCTCGCCCGCGAAACTCGTATGGAGGAAGATGTAGAACGCCAGCAGGGCAAGCGTGGTTCCCGCTGGCGCCGCCACCGTTTGCCAGCCCGGCGCGGCGGTCCGCATCGCATACAACCGATTCGCCGGGAGCGCAAGAGCGGCCGCAGGCCTGCCGGAAGCGGCCGGGAACCTTCCCGCGGCGGGCCTTTCCCGTACTAAATCGCGTTGCATCAACTGTCTTTCAGCATAGCGAAGAAGCGGGCTCACGACTCCTGATAAGGGCCGAACGTAAGCTCCAGCCCGCGTTTCGATCCCACTGCGGGGGACCAGTCCAGTGTTTCCTTCGCCGCCTTAACGTCGACGGGCGAAAGCGGCTTCAGGGAACGGATCTTGTAACGGGACAAAGGAAGCGGCTTTTTCAACACCTTCGAAAGCACGTCGAACATCCACCCCGCGAACATCAGAAACACGACCGGAGTGCGGCGGATCGGCGTTTTTTCCAGCGCCGGCTTACACCACTTCAGATACTCGTTCTGCGATAACGGCGTCGGATCGATCAGATGAATAATCCGGCCGCGAGCCGCCGGGGCCGTTTCGGCGGCCAGCAACCCGTCGACCACATCTTCGATATAAACGGCCGGCAGCATGCGTTTGCCATTCCCGGCCACGATCCATTGACCGGCTAATTTAATGACACCGTTCGGCGTGACCTTCTCCGCGCCGGGTCCGAAAATCTGACCGGGCCGAACGATCACCGCGTCGAGCCCGCGCTCCTTCGTCGCCGCGAGCACCATGCGCTCCGCTTCGAGCTTCGTTTGCGTATACAAGCCTCGAAGATCGGGATTGGGCTCGACCGGGGATTCTTCGTCAACGATCACTCCGTCCTCATGTCCCGCATGGTCAAGTACGCCGAGCGAGCTCACGTAAACCAGCCGCTTCACGCGGTGCCTCAGGCAGGCGTCGATGATATTCCGCGTACCCCAGACCGTTCCCGCTTCGAAGTCTTCCCGCCATCCCTTCATCGCTGCGCCGACGTGGTAAACCACCTCTACCCCAGCCACCGCGCGATCCACCGCTTCCGGCTCACCCAGGCTTCCGTAAACCGCGTCCAGACCTTTGGCCGGGGAACCGGGAGCGACAGGGCGCCGCAAAAAGACGCGAGGCGATTCGCCGCGCTCGCGCAGGCGGCGCACCAGCGCCGATCCCAGAAAGCCCGAAGCGCCCGTAACCAGAACACGCGCCGGCCCCGGACGCTGGTGCTCGCGCAGAGCCTCTATCTCGTCCTTCTCGCGGTCGGCCGCCTGGGAGGCGTCCGCAACCAGCGCCACTACGCGGCGCCCCTCTTCCGCCGGAACCGGGGCCGGTTTGCCTTCCGCCAGTGCTTTATGAAACGCCACCACCGACGCATAAATCCCCGGCGAGGGCTTCAACCTTCCGGTGCCCGCGCGAATCACGAACGAAGGGATCTCAATCAGGCTCTTCAGCCCCGTGCGCAGTCCGTTAATAATGAAGTGCAGCTGCTTCGGCCCCGGATACTTGCGATACAGATGGCAGCGCAGCAGAAACGCGTCGACGTGCAAAATGCCGCGCGTTCCCTGGATCCAGAGATCGTTCTGCAGCGGCTTCATATTCCACGAGAGCAGAATGTCGCCGGTGCTCTTCTCTCCCTCTACCGAGATGCGCCATTCATCGAAGGTCAACATCGGATCGTTGCCCGTCCCATGATGCCGTTCCGAGAACAGCTTAAGCGGTCCCAGAAACGCTTCGAGCAGGTAGAGAGCATGTACGCCGAGATCGCGGAACGGATAAGAGCCCTGCCGATAGACAGCGGACCGGGGCCCTCCCGGATAAGGCGGGTAGTCCGAACCGCGAAAATAATAAGCGCTCAGAATATCGCCCACGTGGCCTTTCGCCACATGATCCAGAGCCTCGAGTACCGGCGGCTCGAAGCGCATCGAATGGTTGACTGAAAGAGTGAGTCCTCTGGCGCGCGCCGTTGCGATCATGAGATCGCATTCCTCCGCCGTTTCCGCCATGGGTTTTTCGACGAAGACGTGGCAGCCCATCTCGAGAGCTTCCAGCGTCAGCGCGCAGTGAGAGACGGGCGGCGTAAGAATGTGCACCACCTGCGGCCGGGCGTCCGCCATCGCCGTGAGCGACGGGTAAACGGCCGCAATCCCGTACTTCTTCGCAAGGTCTGTGGCCTTCTTCGGATCGGTATCGCAGATACCCACCACCTCGACGAACGGCAGGTCCCGCAGCGCGTTCAGATGACGCGAGGCAACATAACCCGCCCCCACGAGGCAAACTCGAACCGTCTCCATTAATTTTTATGAGCTCCTGAATTTCGTATCTGCACAAGGTAGAATGGCTGACCGTTCGGTCCTGGCCGATCGAGCAGAGTCTTCTGCGCGGCAAATCCAGGAACCGTGCGTTCCAGTGCGTCGCAGAAACTCGCTTCGCAAAACATGATGGGCGCGGCATCGCGGGACAGAATTCCATCGGCGAGCCGCGGCACGGGGAAGTCGAAATCGTATCCCACCGTTCTGATCTCCGGATGGTAATAGTGCAACATCGGGACCATCTGATAGGGCAGGTAAAGCTGCCCGCGTTCGACACCCGGATTTTCTTCAACGAGCCGAAGCACTGAGGCATTGCTCGGCCTCGCCGCCTTCGCATCGCGAAACGCTTCACGTGTCACCAGAGTCGTACCGACGGCGCTTACCGCCACCGCGAGTGCCAGCACGGCGCGCGCCGCAGGCGGGCAGCGGTTCCACAAGACGCCAAACGTAACTCCCGTGGCAACCGCAAAGGCGGCCGTCAGCGGCGCATAGTAATACTGATACGGAACGGTCATCTTCAGCAAAACGAGCATGAAGAGCGCGATGAACGCGAGCCAGGGCAGCAATTCTCTCCGTTGCGCAAAGCGCCGCCATAACGCAAACGCGCCGATCACGCCCGGTATCAGCAGCGAGAACTCCCAAGGCGACGACTGGAATATTGCACGCCACAGTGCGAGCGGCCCCTGCGTTGTATAAGTTTTGCGGGAGAGCGCGAAATAGATCAGCATCAGGTATCCTTTCGCGGCCCCCAGCTTAAGCAGACCGAGCGGCCACACAATCAGCACCGCCAGCAGGAAAACGCCCGCGCCGCGCAGAAGCAGACCGCCGAAGGCTCTGGTCGTCGGCCACTTTTCGCGCACTCGCCGATGTTCCACCAGCATCGCCAGCCCCAGCGCTCCCAGCAGCAGAACGCTCGTCTCCACCGTGCAGATCGCCCAGGCGATCAGCGCTAGTGCGGCGTAAAACCAGCGCGCTTCCAGCCGCCGCAGAAACATCGAAGATGCCACCAGCGACGCAATCGAGAAGAAGGCAAAGAGCACATGCTGCGTGACAGCCGTAGCCGCTGTCATGGCCGCGCGGTCGAATACATACAGAGCGCACGCCGCCAGGCCCGCCACCGGAGGCAGCGACGGGAATAACGCCCACATACCGAGCAGAATCAAAGTGGCCGTCGCGAAGTGGATCGCGAGGCTGGCCCCGCGAAAAACGTTCTCCTCCCGCACCCCGGCATGCTGCAGCAGAGCGAGCCAGTAGGCATACATCGGGCCATGATAATGCCGGTAAAACTCGATATCGCCGGTCGATCGAATATATTCCGAAAGCGATTGTCGCTTCCCGGAATCATGCGACAGCTCCAGCCCTTTGCGCACGAACTCGACGAACGAAATCCCGTGTTCGTCGGTGTAATTGGCCCAAAGACCCTGTTTGCCCGCCCACATGTAATCCGCCTCGTCGTATGCGAATGGATGGTCGGAAATCACCGGCGCGTAGACGAGAGCCACCGCGGCAAATAAACAGAGCGCGGTCCCCAGGCAGGCGGTCTTCCCGAACGTCAATTTCGTATACCTCTTCTGCGGACGGCAGCCCGCGCGATTCCGCCTGCCCACCCGCTCAAAGGCGTGCAACTCGCGAGGCCCGTAGCAAAATAAGGCAGCCGCCAGTCCCCCGGCGAGACGAACCTTTTGAACAGTGCCCGCGACTGCTGAAATTCTCCCCAATATCCGTAAACCGTTGCCGTTTTCAGGGCTCGCCGGGCCAGCACTTCCCGTAGCAGAGATTGCATTGCGGCAGGACAATCTGCGCTGACGCTCTCCGGATCCTGCAGAAATGGCTCGATCGGCCTCGCTCCCCGCAGGTTCACTGCCAACTCGGATGCGTCCTCAAATCGGTACGTCAGCGGACGGTAATCGAACATCGCCGGATAGCGCAGCAGAAGCTTCAGATAGAGCCAGGCATCTTCGGAATAAACGCACCGGTATTTCGCGTAGTAGCCGCCCAGGTCCTGGAACACCGCTTTCCGAATCACCGTCGATGAGGGCAGCATGTTCGCCAGCATCGCGATGATCACTCCAGCGTCTGTCTCGGGACTCGCCCGAAAGATCCCTTCGGGAATTCCACCTTCCCGCCACCGCCGTTCCGTCGATTCGCCGCGCGGAAAAATCTTCATCCCCCATGTCAGACTGGCCGCCTCGCCACTCATCTTTCCATTCATCTGGGCGACGCTTTCCTTGAGGTAATCCGGATGCCACGCGTCGTCTCCATCAAGGAAAGCCAGGAGCTCGCCCCCCGCCAGGCGCGCCCCGTGATTCCGTGCCTCACCCGGACCGGCATTGGCCTGCGAGATCAGTCTCACCCGCCGGTCACTTCGCCGCTCCACAGCGTGCTCACCACCGTCGGTTGAGCCGTCATTCACCACAATCAACTCGAAATCCGCGTACGACTGTCCCAGAATCGAGTCCAGACAGCGGTCGATATATCCGGCTTTGTTATAGAGCGGCACGATTACCGATACGTCAGGCATCGAGCACCGTCTGGTAAACCTTCACGAGCGCTGCGTGATAAGCGTCGGGCGAGAAACGCCGCGTCTCGGCCAGTGCGTTGGCCGCAAGCGTGGACGCCAGCGCCGGGTCGGACAGAAGCCGCCCGATCGCAGCCGCCAGCGCTTCCGGATCCCGCGGAGGAGTCAGCAACCCGGTGCGCTCATTCGTCATGATTTCCGGGATTCCCCCGACATTCGAGGCCACGCACGGAACCCCCGCCGTCATTGCTTCCAGCAGAGAATTCGGGGAGCCTTCGGAATGCGAAGGCATGAGATAAAGCGTTGCCATCGCCAGATACGGCCGCACATCGTCCTTGTGACCCGTCAGGGTGACATCTTCCATCAAACCGAGATTCCCCCGCGCGCGCTCAATCGCCCCCCGTTCGAATCCCTCCCCAACAACGACCAAATGAAACACGACACCATTCCGTTTCAGAATCGCAAGCGCATCGAGAAGATCGATATGCCCTTTCTCATGCGACAAACGGCTCACCATAACCAGCAGCGGCGTTTTCCGGGAGCCGGGGATGGACCTCCGGGCAGCTTCAACCGCATTCGCCGACGGACGCGCAAACGGATTGACCGCATTGTGGCGGACCGTGATTCGCTCAGACGGAATGCCGCGCGATTCCAGCTGCTCACGGAACGGCCCGCAGACCGTGACCAGATGGGACGCCTTCTGCAGACTCCATCGATCCAGTTGATTGTAGAGCCGCATCTTCGCATCCGTGGTGACATAACCGTGATGAAAGGCGAGCCAGCGATATTCGCGCCATAACCCGGAATAGCGCATCAAAAAGTGTGATTTGACGTTGTGGGTCTGGACAATATCCGGCTTGTGCGTCTCCAGAATCTCCCGGATTTGGGGAATGACGGCAAGGTCGAATCGCGCTTTTTCGCGGATCAGATCCATTCCCACGCACGCGCGCTGCGCCGCCGTCACAAACCCGTTATCCGCCGGCTCGTCGGTGCCCCGCAGATAGGTCGCTGTCGAAAGATCGACGCCCGGAAGCCCATCCGGCGCCTGCCGCGCCCGTCTCGCAAATTCAAGCAGATTCTTGGCCGGACCCGTAACAAAGTCCGACTCCATAATAGATACGACGCGGATCACGCTATGGTCTGATTATCGCGTGTTTCATCACCGGATATTGCGTCGTGTAAAATCGGGAGTTATTCAGCTCTTATCGATATGATTTGCCCAAAATGCAAGGAGAATAAGGCGCACCGTTCGCGCCGCTCCGGCCTCCGGGACGGGCTTGCGAGTCTCTTTTTGCGCACTCCTCACCGCTGCGGAGCATGCAAAACTCGCTTTTACGTAAACCTCCGCGCGGAAAGCGCCCTCAAGCTTCGCACGCCCGAAGAAAAGCGTGTAATCAAGCTGCGCCACGAATTGCAGGCGCGTAAAATCAGGCGCCAGTTAATAGGTTATGGGCTCAGTTCGTTGATCCTGGTTCTGGTCCTTTATTATCTATTCCAGCAGCGAATCTATACCGAGTAAAATGACTCCGCCGCTGAGTCTTCTCTCGAGGCTGCTTTCCGAACCTCCTGATTTAACGGTCGTCTCCGATCCCGAGTCATGGAAAGCCCTCCGCCTGGATGCCGCGCGCCACGGCGCGGCGCCCCTGGTGGCATTCATCGCTCGACCCCACCTGGACTCAGCCGGCCGCGGCTGGTGCGACCGCATTCTGGCTGCAAGCTGGACCCGGCACTCTCAAGCTCTTCAACAACTGGAATACGTCCTCTCCATTCTCGACGAAGCCGGCATTTCCTCCCTCTCTCTGAAGGGGCCGTTGCTTGCCCAGCGTCACTATCAGCCTGCCTTCCTGCGAAAACCCTCGGGCGATCTGGACGTCGCCGTCAGTAAAGCCGACCTTGATCGCGCGATCCAGGCTCTCGGGCGCGCCGGTTACGCGCCGGAGCTGCGCATGCGCGAGGCAAGAGCCACCAATCACCACATCACGCTGGAACATCCGTCCCGGCCGCATATCGAACTGCACTTCAATCTGAGCCACAGAGCGCTTGGAATTCCCGTGGACGAATTCTTCGGACGCGCTGTTGTGTATTCGCTGCCGAGTGGGCGCGCTGCGAGCATCCTCGCCCCCGCGGACGAGATTCTTCACCTGGTCCTTCACCGCGCCGCCGGCCGATTCGCCACGCTGTTTCACTTGTACGAAGTCCGCAAGGTCTGGAACAACGCGCCGCTGACCATCCGCCAGGAAGCAGTCAAGCTCGCCGCCGATCGCCATTTCACCGGCGTGTTCGCAATGACCGACATCGCCTTCCGCGTACATTGGGGACACTCGATGCTGACGCCCGATATCCAGCTGCCACAAACCTGGCTCAACTGGCGATTAACCGAGAAGCTTTACAACCGTTTCGAACAATACTCCGAACCCGGACGGGACCTCCCGCTGACAGTGCGGCTGCAACGAAAGTGGCTGGACTTCCAGCTCACCGATCAACCCGCCGACGCTGTCCGATTCGGAGCCGACGCAGCCCGAATCGCCTGGTTTCAATTGCGCCGCAACGGCTGGCGCACCGTCAAAGCGGGATAGTCCTTGACCAGGCGAAACGCGTCGGCAAAAATAAAGCATGGACCGCGACCACGTCCTGGCCACGCTTCGCGCTCACGAACGGGAACTCAAACAATCCGGAATCGTACGCCTGTCGCTGTTCGGCTCTACCGCGCGGGGAGATCGCAGGGCGGATTCCGATGTCGATCTGCTCGCTGCATTCGATGCAACTCGCAGGATATCAATTCTGGACATTGCTGGCATGGAACTGGGCCTTTCGGAAATACCTGGATGTAAAGTCGACCTGCTGGAAGAGGGAAGGCTGAAACCTCGTGTGCAGAAAAGCGTAGAGGCTGAGGCCCTGCGTGCCTTCCAGCGACCCTGCGCAGCGATTCCAGGACATTCTCGACAACATCGCCCGCATTGAGCAGTACACAGCTGGAATGGATTCGCTGTCCTCCATGGAAGATCACAAGACTTACGACGCGGTAAAGCGTTGCCTGGCGAGAATCAGCGAGGCATCGACGAAACTCGGTGCTTTGGCGGAAACTCTCTGTCCCGGCATTCCGTGGCCAAAGCTCCGAGCGCTCGGGAACGTCCTGCGGCACGAATATGACGACATTGGAGGCGATCGCGTCTGGTTCATGGTCGAAGATGATCTACCGCCTTTGAAAGCCGCTTCGCAGGCGGCGTTGCAAAATCTGACTGGCCCTGAACACCGGCCAGTTGCAGACCAAAGCTGACGTAACCTGTTGGGATGCTGGCAAAAATCGCTGACGGCCGGACCGACCTCGTTTTCGACTATGTCACGGCCGGGAATCCTGCAAGCGCAATGATAAATGGAATCCCTCTGATCGGCCGCTGCGCATATTATGGCGACGTGAGCGGCATCCGGTTCCTCCTCGCCAACGGCGAATCCCTGACCACCCTGGGGCAAAATTTTGATCTCAACGGCGCCTGCTTCCACGGCCATTGGCGTCTTTGCCAGTTCCTTATCGAGCATGGCGCTGATGTCAATCACGCGCTGCCCGATTCGGCTGAAACGCCGCTGCACCCAGTCTTATGCAAGACGAATCGCGTGAGGTACACGCCGCTCCTGAAAATCCTCCTGGCCTCGGGGGCCGACCCGAACCGGGCGACGAAGCCCTCGGTGGAAACCGGCAGCTTCATGCGAGACTGCCGCACTAAAGGCGAAACGCCGCTCCACCGCGCTGCAGCGTTTGGAAACGAAGAAGACATCAGCCTCTTACTTGCCGCTGGCAGCCGAAAAGACGCGAGGGACGTCAACGGCGATACGCCTCTCGGATGGGCCAGCTGGTATCTTCGCGCCGGAGCAATTCTTCATTTGCTCTGCTATGGTGAATTCCGCATTCATCCCGAACGACGTAAACCTACGACCTGCGAACCGGCAACCGGCTCTATGGAAGGCGCCCTCAACGGTACGCCTCATCTTCCCGTCGCTCAGTCGTAGTTTGGCAGCGGGAAGCGGTCCTCCACAAACCGCCGCATCAAGAAATCGCCCACAGCCGGTATTGCGCTGAGCCGCAGTACCTGGTCGCGCACGAACAACCCGAAAGCGGTTTTTGGGGCGAAACTCGAAGCAAACGCCTTCGCCGATTTCTGTTTTCGCTCGATAAACGGCCGGAAGGAGCGCTCGTACGCCGCAAAAGCACTCGCGTAGTCGGACCCGGCGCGCTCGATCTCTCCCGCCAGGATATAGGCTCCCGCCATCGCGAAACTCGATCCCTCGCCCGCAAGCAGCGACGGACAATACGCCGCATCACCTACAAGCACGGTGCGGCCATCAGACCAGCAAGGCGCTGCGATCTGGCTCACGGAATCGAAATAGAGATCCTCGCAACCCTCGAGGTGTCTCTCAATCTCAGGCCACTCAATCCATGGCTCACGCGAAAAGATCCTTTGCAGGATCTCCCTCTGCGCTCCTGTATCGCGAGTAAGACCTGCCACCCGCTCATCGCTGGCAAACACAAAAAGAAACGCCGAAAGATCCTCGCGCAACGCATAACGGCTGATCTGCCGTCCCGGCGCCGCATAGCTCACGTAAGCGTGTTCGTCGCGCTGCGGATAACCTCGAGTAACAAATGAAGCCGCATAATATCCCAGGTAGCGTTCGAATTTCTCTCGCGGCCCGAACAGAGCTGCCCGAACTCCCGACTGCAGGCCGTCCGCGCCCACCACGAGATCGAAAGTGCGCAAACCGCCCCGCGCGAGCGAAACTTCGACCCCATCGGCCCCCTGTTCCATCGCCGCAACGCTGTCGCCGAAAATCGTTTCCACGCCGGTCCCGAGAGCCCGGTAGATCGCCTCAGCCAGATCGCCGCGCGGGAGGCTGAAGAAGCGGTCGCCCAGCGTCCGCTGAAAGGCATTGCCGCCAATCGTGCTTCTCAGCCTGCCGTCGCCTGCGACGAACTCGACCCGGTCGATTCGGTAACCGGCATTCCGCAGCGCGGGAATCAGACCCATTCGCTCCGCAACGTCGAAGCCCATGCCCCAGAAGTCGATCATGTAGCCGCCTGCCCGAAAACGTGGCGCGCGCTCGATCAGAACTGGCGTGAAGCCCCTCTTCAGCAGCCAGTAAGCAAGGGTTGTGCCCGCGATCCCCGCGCCCGAGATCAGAATTGTCGGCCGGGACATCCGATGGCTCCCGCTAGTTCGCGCCGCGGCCCGAAACCACCTGCGGAATCGTCATCAGAATAATCTTGGCGTCGAGACCCAGCGACCAGTTGTCGATGTACTGCAGATCCAGCCGCATCCACGATTCGAAATCCACCCGATCGCGGCCCCGCAGAGCCCAAAGGCACGTCAGCCCAGGCCGCATCCTCAGCCGCCTTCGCTGCCAGTGCTTGTATTGCGCCACCTCGGTCGGAATCGCCGGCCGTGGACCCACAAGCGACATGTCTCCCTTGAGCACGTTAAAAAGCTGCGGCAGCTCGTCGATAGAAGCCTTCCGCAGCCACTTGCCGACGGAGGTCAATCGCGGATCGTTCGGAAACTTCGTCGCGACGTCCCTCGCATTCATATGCATCACTTCATGCAGACGCGCCTCGGCGTCCCGCACCATCGACCGGAACTTGTAGCACGTAAACGTTCTGCCGTTAAGTCCGCACCGGATCTGCCGGAAAATCACCGGTCCACGGGACGTCAACTTGATCAGCGCCGCCGCTATCAGGCCGACCGGACTGAGAATAATGAGCCCGGCCAAAGCCAGCACAACGTCAATCGCCCTCTTGGCGAGCAGCAGCACCTCATCCGCGGGCGCCCCCGAGAACGTCAGCAGGGGAAGATCGCCAATCTGTTCCAGATCCACGTAGCTGTTGATCTGCGGGAAGAAGTCAATGGCGATCCGGCTGCAGACGCCTTCCTCGTCGCACCACCGAAAAATCGGTTCCAGTGCCGGCAGCAGGCGGGATTCAACGGCGAAATGAATCTCGTCGATAATGAACTGCCTCGCCAGCACGGGACGGAGTTCCTCCAGCGGATACACGCTATAGGTCCTTTCCAGACGGATTGACTCCGGCGGCGATAATTCCTCGGGGGGCGCGATGAAACCCAAAATTCGCACGCCATGCCCGTGAAATTCCTCCAGACCACGCGCCAGCTTCTCGGCCGCCAGCCCCACTCCGACCACGAAGATATTCCGCTCCACCCCCAGCTTGTGGCCAATAAAGGAAACCAGATTCCGCGAGGCAATGCGGAACACCACCAGGAAGAGCCAACTCGCGACAATGAAAAGGCCCAGGAAGAACCGGCTGAGATCCAGCCTGGCCTCGAAGACCACCACGATCATTGCGAGTCCGCACAATCCGACCTGACGAGTCGAATCGTCCAGGATCACGCGAATGCGCACCGATTCCAGCTTTCCGTAGACATCGAGCCAGTAACCAACCGCCACCCAGACCACTACGCAAAAAGTCAGCAGGGGTATAAAAACGTCCCGGAGAAGATAAAACTGGAAATAGAAGGGTAAATACTCCCGGACTCGATAGGCCAGCAAAAACGCACAGATTGTGAGAAACGCGTCGGCAAAACCAAACAGAATCTTCAGTTTGCGTCTTCGGCTCTGGAACATCGCACTCAGTATACTGCGGAACCAGCAAAATCAAGGCTCCGACTCCACACAAACGCCACCAATGCGATGTACATCCGAATATTTACTTCATGTACGGGATGCGATAAACTGGACATTGGACGCTGGCATGACCGCCACCACCATAACCCAATTTCGCAAAGATCTTTTCCATCTTGCCGATCTCGCGCTGAAGGGCGAAGCCGTGGAGTTCACCTACCGTGGAGTCGTGTTTAAGGTGACGCCTCAGAAAAAGCAATCGAAACTCGAGAGACTGACCGGCCAGGCTGTGCTCGCGCAGAACGCCGATCTGGCGCTGGCCGGAAAGGAACTCCTGGCCGAGATGGAAGTCGAATGGACTAAAGACTGGTCAGAGTTGTGATTGCCTATCTGGACACGCATGTCGTTGTCTGGTTGTGCGAGAACAACGTCCGCCGGCTGAGCGACTCTGCGCTGACCGCAATAAACGATTACGACCTCCTGATCTCCCCGGCGGTCCTGATTGAGCTGAACTTCCTTTTCCAGATCGAGCGAATTGTAAGGGCGCCCCTCGATCTGGCGAAGCAGCTCAGGACCCAACTCAGCGTCGAGATCTGCGGCCGCCCGTTCGCGGATGTCGCGGAAACTGCCCTTTTCGAGAGTTGGACGCGCGATCCCTTCGATCTGCTGATCGTGGCGCACGCGAAGGCCAACAACTATTCACCACTGATCACTCAGGACGAGAAGATCCGCCGGAATTACCCGCGCTCGATCTGGTGACGCTTGCCTGATAGCGCTTACCTGGTAAGCCCTTCCAGATCAGCGCGATAGCTGACCGTATTGGCATCGGGGAACGTGCGCGGAACCGTCTGCGTAACCTTGCCGGTCGCGGCCCATTCCGTGCCTCGCTGGAACGTCGTAAGGAAGCCGACGCACGCAAGCGCGTGGACGTCATGGCCCATCGTCGTGTGGAAGATACGGCCGGCGCCCCACGTCAGCGCCATCAGAATCGGCTCGTCGCGCCCGGTACCGCTGTTCGCAGGGTCGGAGTGCGCGGTCGCCAGCACGGTCATATTGTCGCCCGGCCCGCGAAGGGCGGCGTACAGCTCGTCGCCCTGATGCATCCAGAGCCTGGGCAATCCCTTCATGATGGGATGGTCCGGCGCACGGGTGGTCAACTGAAAGGGAAGGCGCTCGCCGTGCGATCCCGCGCGTCCCGCGGCGGCGTCACGCGCCAGCTTGCCATCCTGATAAAACCAGAAAGGCCCTGCGGTCTCGGTGCGGTTTCGCCAGCCGCCTACGCCGATCATTTCGTTCCAGGCCTTCCAGCCGGCAAACGCATTGTCCGCGGCATGAACGCTGACCATCCCGCCGCCGTTTTTCATATACCGTTCGAAGGAATCCTTTAGCCTGGCGGGCCAATCCGGCGCGTCGTAATTAAACACCACCGCCTGATACCGGCTGAACTTCGGATCGAAGTCATCCATATCGCCGCCAGAGGGCGGAGCAGTTACCACGTCCACCTGAAACAGTCCAGTTTCCTGCAGTTCTTTTTTCAGCACCGGAGTGGTGGCCTTCCAGTCGTGATACGAACCCGCGCTCTCGCCGTCGAGAAGCATAATGCGGATGGGGGCCGCGCTTTGCGCCTGCGAAATCAGGAGCACCAAACCCGCCCAAACGAGCTTCTTCATCGCACCGCCTCGCTCAATCGACGTAGAACCGCTTCACCCGCGCGCTGATACCGCAAAGCACGTTATAAGAAATGG
Organism: Terriglobia bacterium; assembly: GCA_963845785.1. GTDB lineage: Bacteria > Acidobacteriota > Terriglobia > Bryobacterales > Bryobacteraceae > BOG-234. Next base: position 1,448,807 of record CAWJTK010000001.1, read on the forward strand.
TCCCTGCGGTTCGCGCGATCTGCTGCGCGTCAAGCGTCGCGTCGCCTTCACTGCCCAGCAACGTCACCTCATCGCCCGGCTGCATCTGCGGAGAATGCGTGATGTCAATTGTGGTCAAATCCATCGACACCGTGCCCACGATCGGAGCAAACTTGCCGCCCGCAATCACTTTACCTCTGTTCGAGAGCCGATGCGGAACGCCGTCCGCATATCCCGCAGCCAGAACCGCCAGCCGCATCGGGCCCGGCGCCACGAACGATCCGCCGTACCCGACTTTCGCTTCTCGCGGCACATTTTTCACCGATATGATTCGCGTCTTCCACGAAAGCGCCGGTTTCACCGAGAGAACGGGCGGCGGCGCGTGGCCGCGCGCGGGCGAGACGTAACCGTAAATCGCATGGCCGGGCCGCACCAGGGAAAGCCAGGCGCCACGCCGCGGGTAAGCAATCGCATTCGTGCTCGCAAAATGCATCAGTGCGGGACGCACTCCAAGGGTCGCGAGCGCGGACCACATCTCATTGAAGTCCTCGATCTGTTCTTCCGTCTGGTGCGAAGTGAAATCGGCTGCCGACGCGAAATGTGACAACAGCCCTTCGACGCGCACGTTGCGGAGATTCGAAATCGCCTTTGCGATTTCGGCCGCCGAGGCGCACGTTCCGAGCCGGTTCATTCCGGTATCGACCTTCAGATGAACCTCGATCCCTTGAACGCCGTCGCCGGGAGTCTCGTCAAATCGCCGCAGATCGTCCAGCGAGTGCGCCACCGGCGTCAAGCGGAACTCCTGCAGTGCCCGTTCTTCCCATCGCATAACGCCGGCCATCACCAGAATCCGGCAGCCGATGCCGGCTCTGCGCAGCGTGACCGCTTCCTCGACGGAACTCACTGCGAGCCACTTCGCGCCTTCCGCACACAGGACCCGCGCAACTTCGACGGCCCCATGGCCATAGGCATTCGCCTTGACGACGCCGATGATCTCAGTAGCCGGTCCTACGGCTTCGCGTACAGCCCGGTAGTTAGCTGCAATTTGAGAGCGGGAAACCTCGACATAACAGCGGGCGGATTGCGTCACGTTTCCTGCCTATTTTCGCAGCCCGTCTTTTCCCAATCCTTCGAGCAGCATTTCGTATTGGGTGGTCACGGACTCCCAGTCATAGCGTTCTCGCGCCCGTTGTGCGGCTCGCTGCTGGTAAAGACCGCGCTCCTCCTGGGTCATACTTAGCGTCTCCTCAATGCGCGCCGTCAACCCGGCCTCGTCCCGATACGGGAGTCCGGCATCGCCGCAAACCTCAGTGTTTTCCGGCGTCTCGAGATAGAGAACCACGTTGCCACGGCCCATCGCTTCGATCAACGCCGGATGCGTGCCGCCGACCTCCGTGGCATGTATGTAGGCAAAGCACATCGACCCCAGTTCCCGATAGCCGAGTCCGTAAATCGCTCCCGGTATCAAGACACGCTCATCGGTCGTATTGCGTACTTCGCGGATATATTCGTCGGCATAGGGCGCATCGCCTACCAGCGCCAGCTTCATTGTTGTCCGAACCTGCGCGTACGCACGTCTGACCTCAAGCGCGCGATTCTCCGGCTCCATACGGCTGACATACAGGAAGTACTGAAAAGGATCGAGCCCGAGGCGATTCAGTTCGCCCTGCGTCTCCACCCGCTCGAGATCGGCGCCGTATCCGATGAACAGAGAATCCCTGTTGTACCTCTCCTTGTAATACTCGCGAATCGCTTCCGCGTCGGTCACGAACTGATTCGGCAGAACGGTTGAGAGGTACTCGGAGCACTGGTACCATGCTCGCGCCAGAATATTCCACTTGCGCCGTTTGCGCTCGATCCCGTCCACATTCAGAGCGACCGGTATGCCGGTAATGCGCGGCAGAATCGTGAAGATCGCATTGGCAGCATTGCAGTAAAGCGCAGCGTCCACGCGATGGGTCAGAAGATGCAGGGTTGAAAGAAACGTATGCGCCAGGGTATCGAAGTACTTATGCCTGAGAGTAGGACGATAGATGAGCCGAACGCCGCGGTACTCCTCGAAATCGTGGGCTTCCCGGCAATAAACCCACACTTCATGTCCGCGGGCAGCCAGTCTTACTGAAAGCTCTTCCGCGAAGGTTTCAAAGCCACCGTAATTAGCCGGAATGCCCCGGGTTCCGAGAATCGCAACGCGCACCGGTCCGCTCAGGCCCGGCTAGCGCCGGGCGGCCTTTGAGCGGGCCGGCAATGCGGTGAACTTCTTTGGCGCGGGCTTGCTTACGGGGCTGAAACTGAACCAGCTGGCCATGTATTCGTCGTCCACGCGCTGCCGCCGCATGATTTCTTTTCGCTTGACCATCACGCTTTTCCAGTTCTGGATCAGGAAGGGAAAGGCCTGAAGCGAAGTGTGTTCCCAGAACAGGCAACATGACAAAACCACAATATCCCGCGCGGTGATCGAAAAGAAATTGCGCTTGTAAAGGTCCCACCGCATGTTTTTCATGCGCAGCAGGAACCGGTTCTTCACCGAATGCATGTTGATTTCCGGCGGAAGCGCTCTGCGGTTTCCGGGCAAAGCCTTACGCACGTGATAGCCCTTGGCATAGGGCACATAAAGGCATTTCCAGCCCATAAGCTGGGCGCGCCAGGCTACGTCAGCGTCTTCGCGGTAAACAAAGAAATCCGAGTCGAAGAACTCTCCGCCCACCAGAGTGTCATCGATCATCGCGCGGCGATAGAGAGCGGCCGCGGCAGTCGCGCCGAAGACATATTCGTAGTTGCGGAAATGGCCGTTATCTGTTTCCAGACTACCCCGATCGAGATGCCGCAGATTCGGAGTGAAATAGATACCAGTCGAATCCACCTTAGGCTCTTCGGGAAAGTCGAAGGTGGAAGTCATCGTCAAAAGCTTGCCGCACACGGTCCCGACCCTGGAATCGAGATTGCCAGCATTAACGAGCGCTTCAATAAAATCCTGCAGCAACAAAACGTCGGGATTTAAGGTCAGAACCCATTCCGCCCTCGAAAGCGTTATCGCCTGGTTTTGCGCTGCGGCGAAGCCGACGTTCTCCTCGTTATAGACAATCCGGCACCGGTCTTCGAAAGGTTCCAGTATGTCTACCGTTCCGTCTGAAGAGTTATTGTCGACAACAATAATCTCTTTATAAGGGTAATTCTGCTCGAGAACGGACTCCAGGCATCTTTTTATAAAGCGGCCACTGTTATAGGTGACGATTGTTATCGAAACAAAGTCGCTGCGAGACATGTACGCGCGGGTCTGCTCCACTCTTCAGATTTCACTCTCGCATCGGTCTTATACTTACCCCGATGCTTCCCCAAACCCGAAAAGCCGGCTAAGGGCAAGGCCAATTACACCGCCGTATACCACCAGGGCATTCACCCCTTCGCGCGGAAATCCCGCAACCGCCCGAAGGGCCGCACCGACCACTACGGACGCACAAATCGTTCGAAACGCAGAGGAACGAAAGTGCTTTCCTGCATACTTAAGAAGACTACCATACCAGTATTTCTGGCGATTCTCCAGCGAAAGAGCGCGAATCGAGTGTGAACCTGCGTGTTTTGCTACGCTCCCACTGTTGTAATAACTACAAAATCCTGCGGCTTTAAGACGGTTGCAGAAGTCTACATCTTCAAACCATAAGGGCCAGAACCGTTCGTCGAATCCGCCTATGTTTTCCCAGGCTGCTCTTGAAAACATAAGGAATGCGCCGGCTGGCTGGTCGACATGCCCCGAAGTCATCGGGTCAAGTCCCAAGCAACGGTAATGCCAGTTCACCCGGTTGCTCGGCCAAAGCCTGTTGATGCCGAGTACTTCGAACACCAGAGTTGTCGCCGTCGGCAGATTTCTCGCCATGAAGCCGCGTTGCGGCTTTCCGTCTGCTCCCACCAGCATGCCCCCGGCAGCGCCCGTTCCGGCCGTTTCGAAGCAACCAACGAGGGCATCCAGACCGCTTACCAGATGGGCGTCGGGATTGAGTAAAAGTACCAGCCCGGCGCTCGTCGCCCGCACTCCCTGATTCACCGCAGCCGCGAATCCGGCATTTACCGAATTGGCGATCAACCTCACTCCCCGACAAGCGACTTCACCGCGAGTCTCGTCTACGGAAGCATTATCGATCACCAGAACTTCCACGTCTCCGAGATCTCTCAGAGCATCGAGGCACGGACCGATCTCCGCCGCCGAATTGTAAGTGACGATAACAATCGCGACACGGGCCATGTGTCAATCGGCCGCAGTCAGCCGGAAATACCATCGCCAGTAGGGACCGGTTGCCCGCCGCCGGATCTCGCGCTCCGAGGCGTCGAGGAACTCGCGCAGCCCGCGCGAAGGACTGCCCTTGAGGCTGAAGCCGCGCAGACCGTCAATCTTCCCCGCAAGCCAGGCGAACCCTGCCCCATGACGCACGGCGACGAGACCCCAAAGCCCCTGGCCCGCGATGATCGGCCAGAGGAACGATCGAAAAAGCTCGCGGTCATAGTGGCGTGCGATCAGAAGAACCTGGTTCCGCGAAGTGAGGCGCACCACGCGCGGATTCCACCGGCCGAAACTGGCGCTGCCGCGATGCCACGCGATTGCGAGGGGCACATATACGCCGGTGAATCCCTCGCTGAGGCACCGCAATCCGAGGTCTACGTCCTCGAGATACGAATCGAAGCTCTCTTCGAACCCATTGAGCAGATCGAGAACGCTCCTGCGAAAGACACAGGCTGTACCCGGCGCGATGGCGATACGAGTGGGTTCGGCGGTGGGCGCCGGGACACTTTCGCCATGGCCGGCGCGCCATGCGCATCCGGCGCGACTCACCAGGTCGTAAGTGCCGTCCAGAGCGCCACGGTCGGCCGCGTCAAGAATCATACCCGTAGCGAAGCTCGTCCCGGGCGCAAAGCTCTCTCCATCCACAGCCGCGGCGATACGCTCGAGCCAGCGGCTATCCAGTTCGACGTCGCTGTTCAGGATCGCGACCCACTCGGTCGCAGCCGCTCTCCAGCCGCGATTGACGCTCCGGGCAAAGCCCGCGTTCTCACCCATCTCGATCACGCGGCAGCCATTCGCGCGGGCAAGCAGTGGAGCCCCGTCGATTGAGGCATCGTCCACCACCACCACCTCCGTGAACGGAAGAGTCTGCGCGCGGATACTCGCGAGCAGGCGGCCGAGGAGATCCGCCTGGTTATATACCGGAATAACGGCCGTGAACACAGTAAACTGTGATTGTAATGAAGCGTCTCACCGTTCTAAGGAATACGCGCAAGTTCTGGCCGCCGAATCGCGGCTGGATGGGTGGGTTCCTCCATTCTTTGGCGCCGCGTCCGGCGGCCCTTGCGCTTTTAAGGAACACGCGCAAGTTCTGGCCGCCGAATCGCGGCTGGACGGGCGGGTTCCTCCATTCTTTGGCGTCACGTCCGCCGGCCCTTGCGCTTTTGATGATTCTTGCCGCCGCCGCCTTTGCGCAGAGCCCCCCTCCGGGATCGCTCGCGCCGCGAACGGTTTATCTGCTGCCGATGGCCGGCGGCCTCGATCAGTACCTCGCTCAGTGGCTTACTCAGGAACACATCATGAAAGTGATTACCGATCCGAAGGCCGCGGATATCGTCATGACAGACCGTCTGGGTCAGACGTTCGAAGACAGGATGGCTGAGATTCATCCGAAAGAAGCAAAGAAGCTGGACGATCCCGTTCAACATACATTCCAGTCGAGCTACAGCCGCGGTACGGTGTTTCTCGTGGACGCAAAAACCCGCCAGGTGCTTTGGTCCGATTACGAGAAAGCGCCCCGCTCGAATTCGGGCAGCCATCTGAACGACCAGGCGGAGCGGATCGTCAAAAAGCTGCAACTGGAGCAGGGGCCCCCTCGGTCGTGGTGGGCTTTGTCCAGATAAAGCTCAACCCCGCTGCCGAGAGTATGCCCCGGCCAGCATTTCCACCAGTCCGATCGCGCCCACTCCAAGCAGCAGGTGAACGACCTCGATCACCCAGTGGCCGGAGCCAGGCATCATGATGTTCTGCTTCAGTCCCACATAAACGGTTGCAGCCGCCCACAGCAGCCCCACGAGGGCCATGGGAGGGCGTACGCGGGCAAAGCCGGCCGCCAGTGAAAGCATCGCGAGGTACACGGCCACCAGGGCGCCCAACGTCATGTGCAGACGCAGGGTCCCCGTGAGGTGTCCCTGCCAGAGAAACAAGCCCAGTACCAGAGCTCCGAGTCCGGTGATACGAGTGAACCAGGCGAGCAGCTTAATCATAAGTAAGTATTATGTTCGAGAACCTCATACTGCTGGACGCCCGGCGCAGTGGTTCTCTTCCCTCGAATCAGATCCCGATACGTCTCGACCAGACGGCGCGTGATCACCTGCATGTCCCAGTTCTCGACTACTTCCCTGCGAGCCCGATCCGCCATCGCCCCGGCGAGCGCCGGGTCTTCGAGCAACTGAACCACTTTGGCCGCAAATGCCGCCGGGTCGTCGGCGAGAGCGCAAAACTCGCCATCAATCCGGCCCAGCCCTTCCGCGCCGATAAGCGTCGAAACCACCGGAATGCCGCTGGCAAAGGCTTCGAGAAGCTTCACCCGAACACCGGAACCGCTGCGTATCGGACAGACGAACAGCGCACAGGACGAGAACAGCGGCTGGATGTCTTCCACGAAACCAAGCAGGTCGATCGCATTCGCCGGGTCCGAGAAAGTATGGCGCGGCGGCGGGTCCGAACCGACCACCACAAGGCGCGCCTGCGGTAGTTTTTCCACGATCAGCGGGAGGACCTGCCGGGCGAACCATTCCAGCGCCACCTGATTGGGGGTGTGGCGAAAGCTCCCCAGAAAGAGCATCGTATAAGGCGTGCGTGGGCCGCCCGGGAACGGATAAACTCCGGTATCGATACCCGCCCTCAGACCGGCGCTGAGGCGAGGCGCGAGGCGCGGCAGAAAGCTCTCGAGGTATCTCTTGTTTTCCTCAGTGCACACCTGAATGTGATCGCAATGCGGAAGCAGGTTCAGTTCAAAACGAATAGCTCGCAGATATTCAAAGCGCGCTTTGATGCGGTCGATGGGGCTGCTCATGAACGGCAGCGCACGGCCCACGGACTGGAAATAGACATCGTGCTCGAAAAGCGCGCATACGACGCGTTCGAATGGCCGCGCGTATTGTCCAAGAGCCGTATATTCAAGCTGGATGACATCAATGTTGTGTAACAGCGTCTGGCGCTGAATCAGCCATTCGATTTCCGGCTTCTGAAATTCTGAGACAGCGTGCGGCGTGATCGATCCGAGATGCGGATCGCGGTCGGCCGTGCGTACATAAAACTCGACAGTGCGGCAATAGCGCAGCAGTTCCTGGTTGGGTTCCCACTGATGCGCGTAATCGAGCATCACGATGGCGTGCACCTCGCACCAGCGCGACAATTCGCGCAGCGTGTAATACATGAACAGTCCGCCGCCGTGAGTTGGCGGACAAATCGGGTACGGTGAGACGAAGAGCACCCGCGGCCGCTCCGGGTTGGGCTGAAGCGGCGAAAAGCGGTCGTGGAAGTAAACCGGCTGCGTGCGGCGGAACGCTTCGGAATCATCCACAACTGCGAGCCCATGCGCATTCCAGCGGGACCTGGCCGCGCGCGGAAGCTGCCGAAAGGCCCGCAGGATACCGGAAAGGCTTGTGCGTGTCGGCGAGTTCCCTGACCACGCGGTGACAATCGCGCCCGCGAAGGCAAAGAAGAAATGCGATATCAGCCTGTCCCAACCGTGGATGTTCTTCCAGCAGAAAAGCAGGAAATTCTTCCGCAGCACGGACTGGATGTAGCCGCTCGAGAACCGCTTCCCTATCGTGCCGCGGTGTTCGTGATGAACGATGCTCGCGGGCTGATAGAGCACCTTCCAGCCTCGCTTCCATGCCAGAAATCCAAGGTCTGTGTCTTCCAGATAAAAGGGGGCCAGCAATTCGTCAAATCCCCCGAGCTCGAAAAATTTGCGGCGATCGAACGCGCACGATCCGCCACCGCCGTAGAAGCAGGGAAACAAGCGCTCGACCGCCGGATCTTCGCGATGGCTCACGCGCAATCCGCCATCCTGCCACCAACCTTCCGTCAGGCCGGTTTCTTCTCTACGTTTGGTCTTGTCTCCGAGATAGATCTGGCATGAGACCGCGAAAACGGCCTCGTCCGTAAAACCCGCCAGCAGCGGTGTGAGGAAATCCGGCTCCACGCGCATGTCGCTGTTCAAAAGGACGACGATATCGTTTTTCGCCGCGCGAAATCCCGCATTCGAGCCGCCCCCGAAACCGAGATTCTCCGTCAGAGCCAGAAGCTTTACCTCCGGATAATTTACCCGGATCCATGCGGCGCTGCCGTCGGTCGAACCATTATCGACAATCAGAATTTCGCTTCCGGGATGACCGGCGATTGCCGCCTCCCAGGAAGGCAGAAAGCGTTCGAGGAGTTCCTTTCCATTCCAGTTCGGAATCACCAGCGATGCTGCCCCGGTGTCGGGCCTGACGTTAACGGGCTTCCTTCTTCGGCCGGCGACGAGCCAGACAAGGTCGGTAATGGCAAAGGCGATGGCTCCGATGGCGAGGAGAAAAGGAGCCACGATCAGCGTGAGAAGCGCGCGAGCCAGACGAAGCAGCAGGTTCTTCATTGGCCGGCAGCGGGGTCGCTACGAAGATCGATGACGGGGCCAACCCCCGCCGTCCTCCCTAAACGTACCCATTTCGACTCCCCGATCATTCGCAGTTGCGCTTCGAGTCGCTCGCGGTCGGATTTTACCGTCTGCAACTCGGTATCGAGCGATTGCGCCCATTGCGTGCGCTCGATATTTTCCTGGTTCAGGCGCGCGATTTCGTTTCGCGCCCGCTCGAGTTGAGCCTCGATGTCATGTACCCAGTCGAGACGGACGGCGAGTTCGCGGTTCTGTTCCTCGATTGTCACGCCCGCCGTTTTCAGTTCCACGTTCAGGCTCTGCGCCCACGAGTTGCTTTGCTGGAGCTCTGTCTGCAGTTCGTTGATCCGGGCGCCTGCGGCTTTCAATTCGGAATTCAGGTTTTCAGCCCAGGTATTGCTGACCTGAAGCTCCGCGACAACTTCGTCATGGGTCCGCTGCAGCTCGTCGCGGGCCACCTGACTTTGACTAAGCCATTCCTCCTTCTGCCTGAGTTCGGAGTTGAGCAGCGCGATGTGGCGCTCGCGTTCGCGCAGAACGTTTCCCGATGAGGGTAGCCAGCCGAAGGCGCGCGTGTCCGCAATCGGCGACCGGCTGCAGGCCGCAAGAAAGAAATGCGCCTGTTCGGGCGCGCCGTCAGCCGGCGCGTCAAGCACCCCGGCAGACGGCGAGGAAGGAATGAAGGCGATCAATTCCGAATGATTCTGGCTCCACAGCTGGACATGGGGAAAGACTTCCTTCAAGGCGCACTCGAATTCCCGGTATTCGAATTCACGCACATGATAAGGATTGGGTCCGGCGGCGGCGCGCGCTTCGGCGTAGTAAGCCTTGTTCGGAGTGGAGACCAGCAAAACGCCTTCCGATCGGAGCACGCGGCGCGCCTCGGTCAGAAGGTCATGCCAGCGGCTGAGATGCTCGATTACCTCGAAAGCCACCATCAGATCGAACGATTCATCCGCGAACGGAAGACCCTCGCAAGCTCCTTGAAGAAAATGAACACCGGCCCGGCCGAAGGCTTGTACCGCGTGGGCGACCGCTTCAGCCGAGATGTCCATCGCCATGACCTGCGCAGCGCCGCCGAATTCAGCCGTCCCGTAGCCCGTTCCGCAGCCGGCATCGAGAACCCGCGCGCCGCCTGCGACAAAGCGCGTTGCGAAGCGATAGCGGGAGAGGTGTTCATTGAAGAGATCGGCATCGACGAGCCCCGGAACGACGCGCTCGCCCGTAAACTCGATGTCAGGCAATTTCGGGCTCCAGCGCCTGACGGGTGGGCGCAACATGCAGAGGCGAATCGAATTCGACTTTGCACGGGATCTGGATGTAGCCGTATACCTGACCCTCGCCGCGACCCATCTGTACCGTGATGGCGTTGTCGATCCAGTCGCACACCGACGGACCGTCTGAGACGAAGGGCGAGAAAGAGAACGCGCCCGGATAGAACTCGGGCATCACCAGATTGAAGTCGACCGTGCGCACCTCGCCCGCTCGCATTGGCGGAAGGCTATGGCCCTCCCGCTCTGTGTCGACCTGTGTGAAGTCGAGGCCGAGATGATTGCGCAGCATGAAACCCGTCGATGGCCGCGAAAGATCGCCATTCGCCCTGAGGGTGATGCGTATGAGGAGGCGGCCCTGAGGCGTCATCAGATGTACGGTTTCGCCGTATTCGTTCAGGATCGCGATGCCGAGCACTTCAGCGCGACGGTCGCCGTAACGATGATCGATGTTCGGAATCGTTTCCAACGGTTCGACGGCTGGTTCGGCGTTCGGTGTCTCGGGAGTGGCGTCGGCGGTCGAATTCCGCTCCGACGCCTCCCGTTCCGACATCGACGCGAGATACTGCGCCAGAACCGTGTCCGTATCGCCGATGGCCATGGCGCGGCCGTGTTCAAGCCACAGCGCCCGGTCTCCGATGGCTTTAACGTCCGCGATGGCGTGCGACACGAAGACAATCGTGATGCCGCGGGCGCGCAATTCGTGGACCTTCCTCATGCAGCGGTGCCGGAAGTAAGTATCGCCGACAGCCAGAGCCTCATCAACCAGCAGGATTTCCGGATCTACATTAATTGCCACCGCGAAGGCCAGACGCACAACCATTCCGCTCGAATAGGTTTTGACCGGCTGGTGGATAAAACCGCCGATTTCGGCGAATTCTTCGATTTCCGGGTACCGGCGGTCGATCTCGCTTTTCGATAACCCCAGAATGGAGGCGTTCAGGTAAACGTTATCGCGGCCGGTGAATTCGGGATTGAAGCCTGCGCCGAGTTCGAGCAGAGCGGAAACGCGCCCGGACACGCGCACCTCGCCTGCGGCGGGCTGCATGATGCCGGCCATGAGTTGCAGCGCGGTGCTCTTGCCCGATCCGTTTTCGCCGACGATACAGAAGACCTCGCCGCGGCGGATCGGGAAGCTCAGATCGCGGAGAGCCCAGAAATCACGGTGAAAGGAGCGCCGTCCGAGCGTAACAAGCTCCTTGAGGCGGTCGCCGGGTTTCGCATAGATCGCGTAACTCTTTGAGACGCTTTCGAATTCGACGGCATTCACGGGCAACTACAGTTTAACTTTATTGAAAACGTTCCGGCCGCCTTTGGATGCGGAGATCCGCAGCGCATAACCTGTCGTGCGGGACTTCAAAATCAGGAATAATCCACTGCGCATTGCGCGGCAGCTCGCGCCTCATCGAGTTTCCGGACGGCCCGAAAATGGATCTGGCGGCTCGTCAAATACACAGGCGCAGGAGAAATAACACCTATTGTTTTTCTTTGGGCGGTTTTGGATGCGCCCGCTCGTAACGCGACGTTTCGATGTAGCCCCTGATGGCGTTGTTGCCTTCATGGCAGGCGTACTCGAACATCTGATACTTGTTGTCCAGCTTCAGCGGAAATGCTACAGCCCACGGCTCGGTGATTATGTCCGGGTCCTGAATCCTCATCTGATAGTCGATAGTATCGGGCGCGGTTCGCGTGAAGCGTTCGGTAATGTGCATCTGTTCCGAGGTGGGGTTGAGCGGCGGAGAACCGGGTACGCCGGCGTTGGTCATGTCGTCCTTGCCGTTGAAGTTAGTCGTTTCCACGACCAGCGTGTTGCCCTCCCAGTGGCCGCGTGATTCGCCCAACCACGATTTAACGGCTGGATCCAGCGGTGGGCGGACAGTGGTAGGAATGATGCGGACCTCGTGTGCCATTTCGAGGAGAATCATGACGTAGCCAGGCGTCTGCATGATCCGGATGCCGTTGTTGTAATTGCGGGGCAACATCGAGACGGGCATGCCTCGCGTGATGCAGCGGTCCCAGCTATCGAAGTCCTGCGGACTGTCGAACACCGTCTGACCGGGCTTGTAGCTGCCGTGCATCGCTGCGTACAGCTCCTTCCCGTGGGGCGTGAGTTCGGGAAAACGGCCGTTCGCAGGTTCGCTGATCATCGACGTAATCTGCAGCACTTCAGTGCCGGAATCGGCTTGGGGTATCGGTCCAGACTCGAATCGTTTATTGCGGGCGTCGGCGGCCTTTTTCGCCGCGGCGAACTCGTCTTCGGTCATCATGCGGCGATCGCCGTACTTTACGGGACGCTGAAGCGGCGTCGCGATCAGGTCGTTCAGCGGCCAGATCCCGCGAAGGTCGGGCTCGCCCCAGGGAGTTTTGGGCGGCGTGAACTTCGTGCTGACGGCGGGCTTTGCCGCGGGTTTTGGGGACTCCTGCGCCACCGCCGAGCCTGCTCCCGCGCACAGCATCAGACCGGCGGCGACGCCGATTCCAGCCGATCTCAGCGTAAATTGGATCATCCGAAACTCCTTACAATCCGAAATGGGATCATATCATGCTTATGGCGGGTTCGAGCCCGTCCCCAAGGAGCTATATGAGACTTCCTCTTGCGCTGCCGCTGGCCCTCTCGGCTTTGTCGCCTTTAACTCTGTTCGGTCAGAATGCGAACGTTACTCCCGAGGCCCATATCGCTGCGGCGAAGGCTGCGGCGGGCGACGATTTCCAGAACCTGTTCGAGTTCCAGTGCAACGGGCCCGGCCCCCGAAAAGCGCAGGCTCCCAATGCGGCGCCGGCCGGACGGGGCGGTGCTCGCGGCGGCGGAGGCAGGGCGCCGGGACCGCCCGACAAGTCGACATGGCACCGCGAACCGGTGAAGGTTTTCGACAACCTCTACTTTTTTGGTCAGTCCGAGTATTCGGTGTGGGCGATCACGACGTCGCAGGGGATCATCGTGATGGACACGATCTTTGATTACTCGGTCGAGGATGAGGTCGTCGACGGGATGAAGAAGATGGGTTTGAACCCGGCGGACATCAAATACGCAGTCGTCAGCCACGCTCACCCGGACCATGACGGCGGCGCGAGGTTCCTTCAGGATCATTACGGCACGCGCGTGATCATGTCGCCGGCGGATTGGGACGTACTCGACAAGAGAACCAATGGAACGAAGCCGAAGCGGGATATGGAGGCTACCGACGGACAGAAGCTGACGCTCGGCGATACTACGGTGACGCTTTACATCACGCCGGGTCACACGCCTGGGACCATATCCAGTATTTTTCCGGTAAAGGATAATGGCACGGCGCACATCGTGGCTTTGTGGGGCGGAGTGGGGCTTAATGCGAACCGGACAGCACTTCAGCAGTACATCGATTCGGCGCAACGGTTCAGCGAGATTGTGAAGAAGTCCGGCGCGGATATTATTCTGACCAACCATACGGATTGGGACCGGTCCAAGATCAACCTGCCGGCGCTTGCCAGGCGGGCTCCGGGTGGTTCTAATCCTTATATCGTGGGTAATGCCAGGGCTTTGAACTTTCTCACGGTCGCTCGGGAGTGTGCGCTCGCTCGTATTGGGGACGCGAACTAAGTATAGAAGGAGAGTCGTCGGGCGGAAGTCCATAGGGCAGGCCCGAAGACCTGCCCCATGGGTATTAAGGGTTACTGGGCTATGTTAAAGGTCAGGGTCGGTGAGGCGGCTACGCCGTCCACATACCATGTCTGGGTGTAGGTTCCGACGTTTGCCGCTGTCCAGGCGCCGCTTACAGTGTAAGTACTTCCTGTCACCGAGCCGAGTGTGAAGGGGTCACCGCCATTCTCGGCCACGGCCACGGCCTGGCGCGCGTAGCTGGGAGCATTGACCGTCAGGGTGAAAGTATCCCCGACGTGATAGGTGGTGCCGCTCTGGTTACCCGTGACAGCGATGCTGACAGTGGGCGTGGGCAACGTAAAGTTGAACAGGTCGAAAAGGTCGCCGATGGCCGGAGAATTGTCCGGGACATACGCATTTGCGGCACTGACAACAGGGTTGGGAAAGTTGTCCCGGCTGCGCGCCGTGACCGGATTCAGAGCCCAGTTGCGCTCAATGAACTTGAGTACGGAAACGTGATCCGAGTAGTCGTGCGAGATGTGACCCGCCGTGGTGTAAGGAGATACGACAATCATCGGGATGCGGGTGCCGTCGCCGAAGTAATCGACCGGCTGAACGTAGCCCGAGTCATAGTATCCGCCGCCTTCGTCGAAGGTGATCATAATCGCCGTGTCCTGCCACAGAGCCTGATTGGCCTGAACTCCGTCCACAATCTTCTGCACGAAACCTTCGAAAAGGTTCAGTTTGGAGGACGCCGGATGGCCGTCGACGAGTCCGCTCGGCTTGACAAACGATACGGCCGGCAGCGTTCCGCTCTGAATGTCATCGTAGAGATTGGCGGTGTCCTGAATGTGGGCCGCGACGATCGCCGGATTGCTCATGATCGAAGTGTCGTACTGGAACGGGTTGCAGATGTTGCAATACTCATCGCTGTTCGCGCCGACCGCGCCATAGTTCAGTTGATACTTGTCGGTCAAATAGTTATTCCAGTGGTCGCCGTAGTATTTCCAGGAGATGCTGGATTTGAGGAGCGTATCGCCAATGCTCGGAGTGGATGAAGGAGGAATAGTGAACACCGTATTGTTGGCATTGGTATCCGTGAACGCATTGCTGCCGTCTCCAAAGTAGCCCGGATTGTAGTTGTTCAGCAGGTAATAGTGGCCGGCCTCGCAGTTCGGGTTGATGGGACGCACCAGCGATTGAAGGTAGTTGACAATGGGAGCCACACCCGGCTGAGTGGTATCCGAGCAGTTCGTGTAAGATCCGCCACCAGAAGAAGCCGAGCCAAAGGAGCCGTTTCCATAACCGTCCTCGGCATACCAGTTATTCGTGCCCGAGGCCGGATTCGGGTTCTCGACTTCGTCCACGACACCTGCGTTGGCTGTGCCGGCCGCCACCATAACGTTATGAGGCGGAACGGCGGCGTTTCCCTGACCGTCGCTGAACCAGATCGCGTCGCCATGGCCGAGCATGATGTGGTTCGCGCCCGTGCCACCCAGAACGGATTGATGGAAATTGTCGCTCATCGCATACTTGTCGGCGAGCATCTTGAAGTAGGGGGCATCACCCTGTTGGACGTTGTAGAAGCCCATCGCAGTGGATCCCTCGCCGGTCGTTACGCCGCTTGCCGAATACTCGGTGCTGAAGTTGGCAGGCTGTTGAACGCCATTGGTGCCGGCGCCCACGGTGACTTCAACCCAGGGAAACAGGCGGGCATCGCAACCGGACGGGTTCTCCAGGTAGGCCTGATCCGCGCTGCAATCGAGTTGCTGCCACATCTGGTAGAAGCGGTGTACCGGACTAGCTGCATAGGCGTTATAAGTGAAGGTCGATCCGTTTGTCAATTGAAACGGACCCGGCGGCAATGAGTTGACATTCGAAATTCGGGTATCAGGTACCTTCCCGGATAATCCACTGCCTCCGGAAACGAGATACTGGTAGTAATTCGCCGGTAAGCCGTTTTCGGACTGTTGGGCGAGAGTCAGGTCGTCGCCCTTGACATAGGAGTCCGCGGGACCGCCGGCAAGCGGCGCCGGCAACGCGTTACTCGGAAATGACGTTTTGTTCGGGCTCAAGAGAAAAGTATCCGGAGCCTGGTCGGCCGCCGCGTTCTGCTCGGCCGCGTAGAAGTTCGGACCAGGGGTTCCGTCGGCGTTGACAATTCCTTCCGAGAGCAGATTCCAGACAGACTGGCCACCGACGGGCAGATAGGTGGCGAACACGTGGTCGAAGCTGCGATTCTCACCGATAATCACGATGACGTGTTTGATCGGTGTGGTGGTGCTGTTGTCATTAGTGTTGGCTTGTGCGAACAATGAAACTGCCGGTGTGCACGCAAGGAACACCAGTCCCATGAGCGAACGTTGCAATGTATGTGATACGGGTATCTTCAAGACGTTCCCTTCCCTCTCTTTTGATCGTGGCTTTAGCAGCCGATTTTTGCACGATCCCCAACAGTATGAAAGCTGGAATTTACAATCAGACGTCAGAGCGATGAATTTCGCATTACTGCGCTGAGGAGACAGACTTATGTGATGGATCGACCCGAATCAGCCCCATCATTCCGCCGTCCTCATGTTCGAGAAGGTGGCAGTGGAACACAAATGTGCCCACGGTGTTCGGGTCGCGAAAGTCCATTCGTAACCTGACGCTGGGATATGCAAGCGCCCGGTCGGTGAAGTAAGGCACGTTTACGGTATCCCGGAGAAAGGGCTCGTTCACGGGTCTCCCCAGGTAGTCGAGCAGCAGGAAGTGCAATTGATGGATATGGAAGGCGTGCAGCTCGTTCGACCGGTTCTCGATGATCCAGTCTTCGACCGTACCTTGTTCCGCCACAATACTCGGGGGAGCCGAAGGATCGAATACTGCAGGCGTCTGGCCATCTACCGTTATATAGAACTCGGTCGGGCTGTTCGGATCGCCGGGATTCGTCAGCTTTTCGGAGAAGTACATCCGCCGCGTGCGGATTGGGGGCACGTCGCCCAGCCATGTCATAGTGGGCGGCGGCAGGGGCATTGGCGAGGCGCCTAAGATCGATCGCGGCTCAGGGGCGTCCCCAGATGCCTTAATCAGGGCCAGCGCCCGGTTGGGATCGTTTTCACCGCCGGGACCTGTATCGACGGTTCGGGTCACGAAAAGACCGGTCGTTTTTAAAGGAGGACCTGTCACGATGAACTCAACTCTCGCGCCGGGTGGAACTCCCAGATGGGTTTGCCAGGAGATGGAGTCCGGGAATTTGCCGCTCTGGTTGAGGGGAACGCCATCGAGAGCGACGAGGCCGAGTTGCTGCGGAACACGATTGAACAGGACCGCAAGGTTGAGGTAGGTGATCGCCGAAGCGTTCAGAACGCGCCATAGCTGGCGCTCGCCTGGTTTCATTTCGATTACGGCGGGCGGGTAGTCCGGATAGGGCACCGGCACGTAGTTGATCGAGAGATCTTTGGCCGGCTTGCCGAAGCCGGTGCCGTTATTCGCGGCATCGCCATCATTCTCAAGAAGCGTCTTCGGGACTACCGGCTCCGATTTTGACGGCGGGGCGTTGGGGTTGAGCAGTTCGCGATCTCGGATGATGATTACTCGTTCCGGAAGTCGGGCGACCTGTTTGACGGCGCGCTCGATACCTTCCACGATCAGTGCGCCTGAAGCGCCTCCGAGGACCTGGACTTTGCTGAAGCCGTGAATATGCGGGTGATACCAATACAGCCCCGGGGGTTCGTCGTCGGGAATGCGAAAGCGGTATTGAAAGGGCTTGCCGCCCGGCTGGATCGATGTGTTGAGCACGTCGTCCTGATGACAAACCGGGGGAATCGTCAGGCCGTGGAAGTGAAGGTTCGTCGAGATTGCGCTCATCAGGCCGCTCACGCAGGGATCGGCCGCCTTTTTCTTTGCTTCACTCATGTGATGGTGCGCCGGGGTGTTGGCGGGCGGCCCGATCTCGGTCAAATCGTTCTTCAGATTCAGAATGAGCAGATCGCCGGGATTCAGGCGCAGAGTGGGCGCTTCCTTGTTGTCGGCCGTGGTGTAACAGTAGCGAACGGAGCCGCCGGGCTCGACGTAATTGCGAATCGTGAGATCGACAGTCAACTCACCGTTCCGGCTGCGCAGATCGTCCGGCTCGGGAACGGCGCTTCCCGGAGTTTCAGGAGCGCACGCGTTTTGCGCGGCTGGTGATGCTTGCGCTTCAATGTGTTGACCGCTGAGGTTTGCGTGTCGCTGCGCACAAAGCAGAAGAACAAACGCCAGGATGAGATTCTTCATTCCAAAAGCTTTATGTCAGACCGCTTTCAAATTATCCGAGGGGAAGGTTACGGATTTATTACGACTGAGTCTCTTTTCGAATAAGTTGGGCTTTCAAAAGAAATTGTGGTTGAGGATTTTCCTCGTGATCATCTCGGCAGCAGTTCTGCCGAGTGAAAACCGATCGAAGTGATCTCGCTTGTTTTCATGATGTTTGCCGCGCGGATTGTTCAGCGCCTGCGTGAGTTTCCTGAGCGGGTTTCGGGAGAGGGCCGGCGAAGGAACCGATTCAAAACCCGTGGAAGAGTCCGAGGAAGGTGAAGGTCGCCAGTACTGCTCAACTGATTTCGTCGTGGACTTCTTTGCGCATGATTTGCCGCGCAATGAAATAAAACGGGCAGCCCGCCGTTACCGGGCTGCCCGAAGGAATCGCGGAAATGACCAACTTTACCGAAGCGAACTGGTCGTCGGCGTGATCGGCTGACCGATTACATCGCCGCTTACAACCATCTCCACCCGGCGATTTTGCTGCCGTCCCGCTGCGGTGTCGTTTGATGCCACAGGATCGGCTTTACCGAATCCGACTGCCTGGATGTTCGCGGGACTGATTCCGTTCGCGGTCAGGTAGTCGCGAACTGCGTCGGCGCGACGTTCCGAAAGCTTCTGATTGTAGTCGTCGGAGCCGACATTATCGGTATGTCCCTCGACGCTCATCATTAAGGTCGGATATGCCAGCAGAATACCGGAAACTTTGGCAAGCTTCTCCTTCGCGCCCGGCTTCAACGTGGCCTGATTGAAATCGAAGAGGACATCCGAGAGGCTGACGATGAGACCTCGGGCCGTGTCTCGCGTTTGCAGGATCGCATTCAACTGATCGCGAAGCCGCTGACGCAAAGCTTGTGAATCGCGCTCAGCGCTCGCTCTGGCAGCCTGCGCCGCCGCGGTTTCGTTCGCCAGCCGCTGTTGCTCCGCAATCGCCGCGGCGCGGGCGGCGTCTGCCTGATTTTTGGCGTTCAAAGCCTCGGCGGTGGCAATCTCCGCTTCATGCTTCTCTCGCTCAGCCTGTGCGCGGTCGGCATCGGCGGCGGCGCGAAGGCTCGCCTGCCGGGCGGCTTCCGCATCCGCTGCGGCCGCCTGATCCTTTGCCAGTTGCTCGCGGCGCGCCGCGGCTTGTCTGGCAGCCAGGTCGGCCGCGTCACGTTCTTTTACGATGCTGATGCGACGGGCGTCCTCGGCTTGCTGCGTAGCTTCGCGGGCGACCGTGTTCAGCTCTTTCTCGTTATGGCTGTGATAATAGCCTTCCGCGTTTTCCATATTTACCGCAACCTTCGCCATCACATCGGGTGCGTAGTGGTCGGCGTCCTGGGCTTTCGCGATAGCAATGGCCTCGCGCGCCTCTCGCAACTGGAGCGGAACCTTTAAATTCGAAGTGATGGGAGCGAGAGAGCCGGGGCCGATGTTCATCGTGTACTCCCCGCGTTTCAGCAACTCGTATTTTGCGTCCACCAGTTCGAGAGTTCCGGACGTATCCTTGCGAAGAAAATTCTCCATCACTACAACGTCGGAGGGCTGACTGACCGAGAAGTACGGCTCAGCAGTAACAATCATTCCGAAGGACTGCAAATCGGTAGTCGCATAGAGCCCGGCATCATGGGAATTCGGGTCTTTGAGAGTGACTTCTCCGAGACGCTCGGGCCGACCTTCGGGAGTGATGGCCCAGAGCACGTAAGTCAGATATTCCGGCCCGAACTGCGCCGGATTGGAAAGATGATTGAATTTCAGGGAAATTCTGGTTGCGCCCGTATTCGCCGTCACGCTGGCCTCACCTCTAGCCTCCGGCATAAGAGCGGTGCCTTGAAAGTCGATATGCGTTGTTCCCTGCCGATTGTGATAGTTCACCGCTCTCACGGTTCTAGATGTCACATCGACGCGAAAAATTGGTTCGGTACCATTCGGACCGGGCCGCACGCCCGTCTGAACGGGGTTCGGCGCCTGTGCACTCAAGGTGGCGGTCAAGAACAGAGTTAAAAACGAAAATCTCATTGGTCGGAACTCCTCCATCACCGCCGGAGGATGCAAGCGGAAGGCCGTTATCGAGCAATGACGGGCAACGGGAGTACGATCGGGCACGAATGGCGGGGAGCTTTTATTGGCCCGGCCGACGGATTCCCATGCTCAGAACCTGGCGCTGCCAATCCCACGATCCGTATGCGACGGCCTCGCGGCGCCGGGCCGTTCTTGCTTCATCCGAATCAACCCATAGCACCGGCAAATCCTGCCGATGGTGGATGACATTCCATGCTCCCGCTACGCCCCAGTCTTCGAGACCGTGCGGCGCTCCGTCGAAGACGAGGGTTTCGATCTGCGGATTCTGTATCGCCCATTTGGCCATTGTGTCGACATATGCAAAGGCCCGATCGTCGAGAGCAAGCTTGACGCGCCGTTCCATACGCAGCTCATGCACATTGAAGGGCATCCAGAGCGCTACAGCAATCCACGCCCATACCGGGTTCAGGTGCGATGCGGCAGCAGCCAAAGAGATCGCAGCGCAGGTCAGGGGCAAATAGGTATAGGCCTCAAAGAGCCTTCCCGGCAGAAACAAAAGCGGAACCATCAGGATGCACATCGAGACGAGGCCAAACCATACGCGCCGGTCGCGTACAAAGGCCAGCGCGAACAACGCCAGGCCGCTGAACGGAAGTATCAGGAACCGCTCGGAATAAAAGGGAACCGTCTGCAGCAGGGCGTCGAGCGTGAACCGGAAAGTATACGCGTTGTTCTTGTTTGGATTCCAGACTATGCCCTGAACGCCGAAACTCAGTGAGGCCAGAAGGAACGGAATCGTGAACTGAAATCTGCGTTCTCCGAACCAGTACTCATAAACAACAAGAACCGCCGGGAGCATGACCGCAAGCTCCTTCGATTTATAAGCCAACCAGAAGGCAATGAAACTGAGAATCCATCTGCGATAAGCGTAAAAGAGGATCGACGCGAGGCTGAAGGTGGTGCAAAGCAGATCGAAGACGTACATCGGCTTCCAGTAAACGTCGAACGCGGCGGCGCTGAAAACGAAAAACGTTATTGCCGCGAGGGCGTGCCAGGATGGGATTCCCAGCTTTCGCATCAGCAGATAGAGAAGCAGCGCATTGACCAGATGGATGGTGAATATGGCTGTCAGGTAAGGGGGGAAATTAAGCGCGAAGGCTCGCCCCATGGCAGCGAAGTAAAAATGTCCTACAGGGCGGAAATTATCCATCTGGAATTTCGGACTCAGGAGCCCCTGGAGAAAGTCTCGTAACGGAAGCAAAGGCGCCCACTTGAGATTGTCGAGTTCGTCCGACTGAAAAAAGCCGTTGTACGCCTGGTCGTTCAGAATAATGAAGACGATTGCGATAGTAAGCCCGGCGAGAATAAGCCAGAGGCTGCGCGAGCGGACCCGGAGTCGTTCCAATGGAACCACTATAATCGGATCAACGCTGCGTTGTTCCAAAAGCCCGTGCCCAAAGCCGTCTGCTTACTTAGCGGGGGACTCGATTCCGCCACCTGTCTCGCATTTGCCCGGCGGGAGGGGTTCGACTGTTACGCTCTCTCGTTCGATTATGGCCAGCGGCACCGCGTCGAACTGGAAGCCGCGCGCCGCGTCGCGAGCGCACTTCGCGCGAACGATCACCGCGTCGCAAAGATCGACCTTCGCGATATTCGGCAACTCCGCGCTTACCGACGAGATCGCCGTTCCCAAAGGCCGGGACGAGAGCGCAATGAACGCGGAGATTCCCGTCACCTATGTGCCCGCGCGCAACACGATCTTCCTTTCCTTCGCGCTGGCGTGGGCGGAGGTTCTGGAAGCGAACGAGATCTTCATCGGCGTGAACGCGCTCGATTATTCCGGTTATCCGGATTGCCGCCCCGAATTTATTGAGGCCTTCGAGCGGATGAGCAACCTGG
Organism: Terriglobia bacterium; assembly: GCA_963845785.1. GTDB lineage: Bacteria > Acidobacteriota > Terriglobia > Bryobacterales > Bryobacteraceae > BOG-234. Next base: position 1,470,478 of record CAWJTK010000001.1, read on the forward strand.
CCACAAAAGCCGGCGTCGAGGGGCGAACGCGCATTCATATCCGGACACCGCTGATTGAACTTTCAAAAGCCGATATCGTGAAACTGGCGGATGGGCTCGGCGTCCCGTTTGACCTCACGCATAGTTGTTACGATCCCGACGATCTGGGACGTCCCTGCGGCGCCTGCGATTCCTGTATCCTGCGCGCGAAAGGTTTTCGCGAGGCCGGCATCGCCGATCCGGCATGCGCATAGCGGAGATCTTTTATTCGGTTCAGGGCGAAGGCAGCCTTGTGGGAGTGCCCTCCGTTTTCGTGCGCACCAGCGGATGCAATCTCCGGTGTTCGTGGTGCGATACGCCGTACACGTCCTGGAATCCGGAGGGCGAAGATCTGACCCTCGATGAGATTCTGGACCGCGCAAGCTCCTTCAGCGCCGCTCGCCACGTCGTGCTCACGGGAGGCGAACCGATGATCGCTCCCGGGATTGTCGGAACTTTCACGGCGTCTTCGCGAGCGCGGAATGCATATCACGGTTGAAACCGCCGGGACAGTATTCGCGCCGGTCGCGTGCGATCTGATGAGCATCAGCCCGAAGCTCGCGAATTCGACGCCGGAGGGCGCGTTCCGGGCGCAGCATGAGAGACTGCGGCTGCAGCCCGATATCCTCCGGCGCCTGATGTGCGAATACGACTATCAGCTCAAGTTCGTAGTTTCCCGGGAAGCCGATATCGAGGAAGTGAACGCGGTCGTGGCGCGTCTGCAGGCGCCGCCGGAGAAGGTAATCCTGATGCCCGAAGGCGTGACGACGGAGGCTCTGGACGAACGCGGCGCGTGGATCGCGGAAATCTGCAAGAACTACGGATTTCGCTTCAGCCCGCGGCTGCACATTCATCTTTACGGCAACAAGCGGGGAGTTTAGCGGGCGATAAAACAGTAACGGCTTCGTCGAAGAGCCGGACCGGGGGTCCAGCGCGGATCAGGGGATCCGCCCCACCATGAGTGGTAATCAGACGAGGTCCGCGAGTGCCGTTCTCAGTTCGGGAAAAGCAAAAACGAACCCGTCCTTCAATGCGGCCTCCGGTACCACGCGGGCGCTATCGAGCATATGCTGCCCGAATTCTCCGAATGCCAGCTTCAGGGCCGGCGAGGGTACCGGAAACAGTGCCGGGCGGTGGAGCGCGCCTGCAAGGTCGCGGGTGAATTCCTTGTTGGCAACCGGATTCGGCGACGTCGCATTCCATACTCCTGAAATCTCGTTTTCGGCCGCGTGAACGAACATCGCCGCAACATCGTCCACGTGAATCCAGGGCATCCACTGCTTTCCCGAACCCAGTTTGCCGCCCGCAAATGCCCGGAACGCGGGAAGCATCTTCGCCAGCGCCCCGCCGTCTTTGCCGAGCACGAACCCGATCCGCATCTTCACCACGCGCAGGCCGAACCGGCGAGCGCGATCGGCTTCGTTTTCCCATTCACGGCAGACCTGCGCCAGAAAGCCGCTGCCCTGGGCGGAGGATTCGGTCAGAACTTCGTCGCCCCGGTCGCCGTAAAAGCCAATGGCCGAAGCGCAGATTAATGTCTTCGGCTGGTGCTGCACGCGTCCGATCGCATCCACGAGATGCCTGGTCCCCATCACCCGGCTGTCGCGGATCCGCCGCTTGATCTCCGGGTTCCAGCGCTGCGCCACGGATTCGCCGGCGAGGTGAATCACGGTATCCATCGTGTTCAGACTGTCCGCGGGTGGTTCTCCCTGCAGCGGATCCCAGGAAAAAGAGGCTACGCCACTGCGCTTTTCCAGGCCCGGCTTGCGGCTGTATACGCCCACGTAGTGACCGTTCCGCAGCAAGCGCGCCACGATGCGGCGGCCGATGAATCCGGTGCCGCCGGAGACAACGCACTTCATATCGCGTACGTGTCCTTGCCCGTCCGTTCCAGTTCCGCGATTTCATTGATGTACGCCGCCGTATCGGTCTTCCGCTTCATGCCGTCGAGCGACATATATCGGAGCTGTCCGAACACCGGTCTTTCGCCCCACGGGCGGTCGTGCAAACCGAAGCACCACAGGATATTCGTGTACGTGTTCGGATCCCGCCCGTCGAGCGCATAGATATCGTGCAAATGGATCATGACGCGCAATGCCTGCTCATAGTCCGGAGACCAGTCAATGATTTTCTTCCCCCAGTACATTCGATAGTAACCGTGAATCTTGCCGCGCAGGAGTAATTCCTTTTGAGTGGCGTTCCAGAGCTCATCGTGTGTTTCCGCCTGTTCGAACTGCTTCGGCGTGTAGATCCAGGGCCGCGGATCGGCGGCGTGTTTCGCCATGGTTCGTTTGCACCAGTCGGGGAGCGCATCGAGGGATTCCACGTCCGGCGTAAAGCGCGCAAAGTTGAAGGCGAGTTCGCGCCTGACGATCAACTCCTCGAGAAACTCGTCCGCAATCAAAGAATGCTGAGCCGCATATTCGCGGGCCGCGAGCGCCACTTCGAGCGCTGAGATGTGCCCGAAGTGCAGGTATGGGCTGAGATCGCTGGTCGCATGACGCGACGGCTGGTTTGACTCCTTCGCATAACGCCTGAGCCTTTGCTCAAGAAAGATTCTTAAATGCCGTTTCGCCGCCGCAGATCCGCCGCTGAAAGCAATCGAAGGGCGGATGGAATGGTCGACCCCACAGTTCGCGACCAGCTGGCCGATGTCCGAAGTGGTAACGGTGGTCTGCAGTTTCCGCAATTCTGCCGGAAGCAGGTCATCGCGCCATGCCCTCGTGGTCGTCACTGCTTCGAGGGGCCTGAGGTACGTCGGAAGCTCGCGCCGGATCTTTGGCCGGATCGTGTATGCGCCGTATGCGCGCTTCTCGTGGCGGCTCATCGGCACGATGCAGCTGGAGTCGACAGCGACGAACGGTACGTCGATCTTCTCCGGAACCCGCTTGTTGTGTTCGGCGGCGATGAAGACGGGATAATCGTCGGTGACTACGCAGCGGGCTTTCGCGGCGATCCGGTACAGCATGTCATCCGGGTCTTCATTCGTGGCGCGCAGGTAGAAAAAATAACCAATGCGGAGGGATCTCAGCGCCTTCGCCGTGTCCGGAACCGCTTCGAGAAGAAAGGTGTGCATCCGGTCGCTTGCGCCTTTGTAAGTGAACGTCAGCCCCTCGTAAACCAGCAGAGGAATGCCATTCTCACTGGCGACATCGGCTGCGTGCCTCAGAGCATGGTTCGATTCGACCCGTCGGTTCATCTGCGACCAGTAGAGAACATACGAAGCGTTCGCGCGCGGCGCGGCTGAATTCAGCTCTCGGATTCGTTCCCGTTCGACTCTCACTAAAATATTGTTGCATTCAGTTAGTGTTCTAGTGTATTAATACATCGGATGCGGTTTTATTTAGATCTGCAGAGCGGGCTGCCTGTTTATCGGCAGATCATCGATCAGGTGCATGCCGCGCGCGCATCCGGCGCGATCCGTCCCGGAGACCAGCTGCCCACCGTACGCCAGCTTGCGGTGGATCTATCGATCAATCCGAACACGGTCCTGCGCGCTTACCGCGAGCTGGAGCTGACTGGAGCCCTGACCACACATCAGGGCACCGGAACGTTTGTTACCGACGCGAAGGCCGAACGGAACGAGGCAGAGCGGGAGCGCAAGCTCGATCAGCTTGCGGCGGAGTTCGTTGCGCGCGCCGGACGGGAAGGCTTCACCGTAAAAGAACTGCGCAGCCGTTTGAAAGAGTTCACGAACCAGGAGAATCGTAATGGCAAATCCGTTTAGTCCCGTAAAAAGCATCGCAGACGTAAAAGATCCGACCTTTAAAATCAGTGGGCCGGGAATCCTGATTTTCCTCGTGCTCCTGATCGCAGGCGGAGCCGGCGCCGTCCTGTCGCGCTCGCCGGTCTGGATCTTCGCGGGCGCTCTGGCGGGATTGTATCTTCTGTTCTCCATTCGGGTAGCCGATCAGTGGGAGAAGGCCGCGGTGCTGCGCCTGGGCCGCTACAAAGGGCTGCGCGGGCCTGGCTTATTCTTCATCATCCCGGTCATCGACAGGATCAGCGCTTTTGTGGATCAGCGGATTCGGGTGACGAGCGTAAACGCCGAATCCGCTCTTACCCGCGATACCGTGCCGGTGAACGTCGACGCGATCGTCTTCTGGCTTGTCTGGGATGCGGAGAAGTGCATCCTCGAAGTGGAAGATTTCCGCCAGGCGATCCAGATGAGCGCCCAAACGGGGCTGCGCGAATCCATCGGCAGGCACGAACTGGCGCAGATGATCACCGAGCGCGAGATGCTGGGCAAGGAACTGCAGCGGATTCTGGACGAAAAAACGAACCCATGGGGCATCACCGTGCAATCTGTCGAGATCCGGGACGTGCACATTCCGGCAAACCTTGAAGATGCCATGTCCCGCCAGGCGCAGGCAGAGCGCGAACGCCAGGCGCGGATTATTCTCGGAACCGCCGAAACCGAGATTTCGGCAAGGTTCGCTCAGGCGGCTTTGACGTATGCCGACAATCCCGTTGCGCTGCACCTTCGCGCCATGAACATGCTCTACGAAGCGATCAAAGAGAAAGGCTCCATGGTGATCGTTCCGTCCTCGGCGGTCGAAACGATGGGACTGGGCGGGATGCTGGCGACGGCGGCGATCGCGCGGCCGGTCGCCTGACGAGGAGGGTTTCTGACGCGCTGCAATTCGGTCGCGGGAATTCTCGCCTGCGTTTTACCCGCCGGCATCTTCGGACAACCCTCGCAGGCTGCTCCGGTATTCGAGAGCGCCTCCATCAAAGTCAGCCCTTCGATTGCCGGGAATGACGGCGCTATTACAACCGATCCCGGCAGGTTCGTCGCCAGAAACGTGACCCTGAAGAGACTGATTCATGAGGGGTGGCGTGTCCCGTATGCACAGATCGCGGGTCCCCCCTGGATCGATCGGGCCGAGTACGACATCGAAGCGACAACCGGGAATCCGGTTCCAGAGGCGCAGCTCAGTCTGATGCTCCAATCGCTTCTGACCAAACGGTTCAAACTGGTGCTTCACAGGGAACGAGAACAGCGCCGCGTCTACGTGTTAACCGCGGTCAATGGCCGTCTTATGCCACCTGCGGCCAAAGAGCGAGACAAACCAGGGCTCTGGCGATTTCACGGAACTTTTACGGAATTCGCCGACGTGCTCTCTGTTCAGCTGACGATACCGCTCTTGTTGACAAACGATCCATCCATACCGTCACACGCCGCCGGCGCTGCCGTCCCGGTAGTAGATCAAACCGGGATTGAAGGCGTGCATGACATCAGACTCGATATCAGACCTGATCCGAGCGGCGATACTTTCACAGTGTGGCAGCGCGCTTTACGGGAGCAACTCGGGCTCAGGCTGGAGTCTCGAAAGGCCCGCGTTGATGTCCTTGTCATTAGTCAGGCGGACCGGCTTCTGGCGGGAAATTAATCTCCTCCAGGGCCGTCTGCCGCAAGACCGCGGCGGCCATGTGCGAAACTGACGGCGTAATGACCGGAACGCGATGGCGCGCGGCCATCCTGTCAATGCTCCTCGCCGCAGCACCGTTCACGGGTGTTCTCGCCACGGGACAACAGCAAGCTCAGCCGGCTGCCCAAGCCGACTCGATCCCCGCCAACGAGGTGCTTAATTATCAGATCGAGTGGCGATTGATTCCGGCCGGCACCGCCAAACTGACCTGGGCGGCGAGTAATGTGAAACTCCATATCGAGTCGGCCGGTCTGGTCTCGCGTTTGTTCCACGTCGACGATGAATACGGCGCGGCGCTGACGAAAAACCTGTGCGTGCAGAGTTCGTTTCTCACGGCCCATGAAGGCAGCCGTAACCGGGATACGCGGGTAAATTACGACTCGCAGACGAGAAAAGCGAACTACGTCGAAAAGGACCTGAATAAAAACTCCACTACAGTTCACGAAATAGACATCCCACCCTGCGTTCACGACGTCGTCGGCGGTCTGATGGTCTTGCGCACGCTGCATCTCGAACCGGGGAACACGGCGCAGATCCCCATCAGCGACGGGAAGAAGTTCGTGCAGGTGAAGGTCGAGTCTCAGCGGCGCGAGGAAATCAGCACGGCGATGGGGACGAAGAAGACCATTCGTTATGAAGTGTTTCTTTTCGACAATGTGCTTTTCAAACGCTCCGGTCATTTGCACATCTGGCTGACCGACGATAACCTCCGGCTGCCTGTGCAACTGCAGATTCGTCTGCAATTCGCCATTGGCACGATCACGCTGAAACTTGATAAGGAAGAGAAATCGTGAAGCTTGTTCTATTGCTTTTCCTGGCTTCGGGCGTATGGGCGCAGAATAACCCCGCGCTGGCGCCGGCGCCCGTGCCAGCCCCGGCCGCCAGTGACGATAACATCCAACAGCTCGCTCTGCGGATGACGCAGTTGATGGAATCGACGGCAGTGCCTGTTCCCGGCCTGATTCAAGCCAGTCAGCCCATCAAACAGCGAGCCGACACAGCGCTCGCGGCGATGCAAAAGGAGCCCGTCAACCCTGTGCTGGTGCTGGATTTCATGAGCCAGATCAAAGCCTACCTCGCTCTTGCCGACTCGATCCCGCGGCCGGAAGCCTTCCCCCCGACCGCCGATCGCCAGTATTCGGAGCTTCGCGAATCTCTCGACCGCATGCAGCGGCGATTCGTGGCGCTTCTGAAGACTCAGATCCTGGAAACTCAGAAACGGGACGCCGACCCGAACCAGCTGAATCGGTATGCGGACGCCAATGCCACACTGCTGCCTTCCGGCAAGACTCCCGTGGTGGTCTTTTTGGGGGACTCGATCTTCGACAGCTGGCGGTTGAATGAATACTTCACGGGCCGGGACTTCCTGAATCGCGCTATCGCCGGACAGACCAGCTCGCAGATGCTCGCCCGCTTTATTCCGGATGTTGTCGCGCTGAATCCGAAACTGGTCGTGATCCTGGCGGGGACGAACGATATCGCAAGCGGAGTTGCGGTCAATCAGATCGAGGATAATCTGACGGCGATGGGCGATCTGGCGAAGGCCCGCGGAATCAAGGTAACTTTCGCTTCCCTGCTTCCGGTCAGCGATTATCACAAGAACACCGATCCGCGGTACGAGATGACCAAAAGCCGTCCGCCGGCCACGATTCAGGCTATTAATCGATGGCTGCAGATGTTCTGTTCCAGCCAGGGGTTCACTTACATGGACTACTATTCAGCCCTGGTCGATCCCGCATCCCAGATGAAGACGGACCTTTCAGACGACGGCCTGAATCCGAATTCGAAGGGTTATCGCGTTATGTCGCCTGTCACTCTGATGGCGATAGATGGGGTCCTGAATCGCGCGCAGCCACCGGCTCCGGCTGCGCCGAAGAAGCGTGGGCTTTTCGGTAACTGAGGCTTTCTGCGGATCGGGATTCACACATCTCGCTCGAAGTCTCTCGAAGACGCCGCTCTCACGGCTCACAGGCTTGGCGCGAATACCTTCCAGATTTTTTCCGCGAGTCCCAGGATGTGGCGCGCCGGGTTGCCGGATCCGGCGGACGTCAAACGCTTCCGCGATGTCCGCCAGCGTTGCGATCTCACGCCACTGGCCATACACGTCAATTACCTGACTAATCTCGCGACGCGCGATCCGGTCATACGGGAGAAATCGGTCGCGTCATTTCGTGGGGAACTGGAGCGGGCGGCGATCATCGGCGCCGAGTATCTGGTTCTCCATCCGGGCAGCTATAAAGGGCAGTCTCTGGAACAGGGCATTGCGGCGTTCGTGCTCGGGCTGGCGGAAGCGTCGAAGGGCTTTCACGGGCCGGGTTTGACGGTCCTGCTGGAGAATACCGTGGGATCCGGGTGTCAGATCGGAAGCAGGTTGGAGGAACTGCGTACCATTCGCGATCTGGCCGCGTGCGCGACGGATTTGCCGCTCGCGTATTGCCTCGATACTTGTCATCTGCTGGCGTCGGGGCATGACGTCGCGAAGCCCTCGGGACTGAAGCAGACCGTGGCGGAAGTGGAGCGGGTGCTCGGGCTCGACCTGGTGAGGGTAATTCATACAAACGATTCCAGGGGTGCTTTAAACTCGCGTCTCGACCGCCACGCCAATATCGGCGAGGGGCACATCGGCGAGAAGGGGTTCCGCCGGATTCTCAGGCATCCCGCACTGAAGACGAAGGCGTTCATTCTGGAGACGCCGGTGGATGAGGAAGGCGACGATCAGAAGAACGTCGACGCGTTGAAACGGCTGAGTCTGAGAAACTGAAACTCTAGCCTGGAAATGCCCGAAAAGACCTACGACCACAATCAGATCGAGTTGAAGTGGCACAAGAGATGGGAAGACGAGTCCCTTTATAAAGCCGAGGAGAACTCCACCAAGCCCAAATTTTACGTGCTGGAGATGCTGCCTTATCCCAGCGGCGCTCTTCACATTGGGCACGTCCGCAACTACTCGATCGGCGATGCGCTCGCCCGCCACATGTGGATGCGCGGCTTCAACGTGCTGCACCCCATGGGCTGGGACGCGTTCGGGCTTCCCGCCGAAAACGCGGCGATCCAGAATAATCGGCCGCCGCGCGACTGGACACTCTCCAACATCGAAAAGATGAAGCGCACCCATCGGCGCTTTGCTTTTTCTTATGACTGGGACCGCGAAGTGACCACGTGCGAACCCGAATACTATCGCTGGAACCAGTGGTTTTTCCTGCGCATGATGGAGCGCGGGCTTGCCTATCGCAAACAGGCCCTGGTGAACTGGTGCCCGGTCTGCTGCACCGTTCTCGCGAACGAACAGGTAGTGGATGGCTGCTGCTGGCGCCACGAATCGACGCCCGTCGAGCAGCGCGCGCTCGAACAGTGGTTCCTGCGCACTACCGCCTACGCCGACGAACTGCTGCGGGACATCGGCACAACTCGAAGGCGGATGGCCCGAGCGCGTCCTCACCATGCAGCGCAACTGGATCGGCCGCAGTGAAGGCGCGGAGGTCGATTTCGTAGTTGAGGGATACGGTCCGGTGCGCGTTTTCACCACCCGCATCGATACTATTTACGGCGCGACGTGCCTGATCCTCGCCCCGGAGCACCAGATTGTCGCAAGCATGCTTGGGGCCGAGGCGAAGGCTGCTGCAAAAGAAGATGATCGACGCCCGCGCCCAGCAGGGCCCCGGCGATGTGGAAAAAGAGGGTTTCGATACCGGCCTGCGCGCCGTCAATCCGTTCAGCGGCGAGCAGATGCCCGTCTGGGTGGGCAATTTCGTGCTGATGGGTTACGGTACTGGCGCGATCATGGCCGTACCCGCGCATGACCAGCGCGATTTCGAATTCTGCCGTAAGTACGGCATCAGGATCACGCCGGTGATCCGGCCGCTGGTCGACGGAGACGCCGGCGAGTTGCCCGATCCGGCCACCATGACCGAGGCCTCCGGCGACTACGGCATCGTTGCGAATTCCGGCCCCTGGGACGGTTTGACCAGCGAAGACGCCAAATGCCGGATGGCCGCACACGCGAAAGAGAAAGGATTCGGCCAGGCTGCGATCACATTTCGCATCAAGGACTGGGGCGTTTCCCGCCAGCGCTACTGGGGCACGCCGATTCCCGTCATTCATTGCCCGACCGACGGCGTTGTTCCGGTTCCGGACGATCAGCTGCCCGTCCTGCTGCCGCGGCAGATTCAAATCACCGGTACAGGCCGTTCGCCGCTTGATGAAGTCCCCGAGTTCGTGAATGTGACCTGCCCGAAATGCGGCGGTCCCGCGCGCCGCGAGACCGACACGATGGATACCTTTGTCGATTCGAGCTGGTACTTCTATCGTTACTGCGATCCGAAGAATTCCTTGGCGCCGTTCGATAAAACGAAGATCGACTACTGGTTTCCGATCGATCAGTACATCGGCGGCGTGGAACACGCGATCCTGCATTTGATTTACTCCCGCTTCTGGACGAAGGTGATGCGCGACCTCGGGCTCACCAGCTATGACGAACCCGTGCGCAAGCTCTTCACGCAAGGCATGGTGATCTCCAACGGGTCCAAGATGTCAAAGTCGAAGGGCAACGTGGTTCAGGCTGACGAAGTTGCGGACCGGCACGGAGCCGACACGGCGCGTCTGTTCGCGCTCTTTGCCGCGCCGCCGGAAAGGGACGTCGACTGGATTGACGCGGGCGTTGAAGGTATCTACCGATTCCTTGGCCGCGTGTATCGCTTTGCCACCCGCCATCTTCCTGTCACGGAAAGCGCGGGCGATGGCTCAGCCGACATCAAAATTCTGCGCAAGCTCCACCAAACGCTCAAGAAGATCACGGAAGATTTCGATAGCCGCTGGCACTTCAACACTTCCATCGCGGCAATCATGGAACTGGTCAACGAGTTGTACCTCGAAGAATCCCGCATTTCGGCGGCCGCGATGAGTGAGACAATCCGAATCCTGACGTTGATGCTCGCGCCGTTTGCGCCGTATCTGACTCAGGAGCTTTGGGAAGAACAAGGCGGCCACGGGCCTGTTTTCAAGCAGCCCTGGCCGGATTTCGATTCCGATCTCGCGCGCGAATCCGAGGTTGAGATTGTGGTGCAGATCAACGGCAAGGTCCGGTCGCGCCTCGTCGTGCCCGCGGGTACCGATTCGAACGGCTTAATCGCCATCGCGAAGGATGACGAAAAGATCGAAGCGCTGCTGGCCGGCAAAACGGTGGTAAAGACGATCGCGGTGCCTGACAAGCTGATTAATTTTGTCGTCAGATAACTCAGCGCGTCAGCAGTTGCATGGACAGACCGCGGCGGGTCCACTTCCGGGCCACTCGCATCGACAGCGCGCCGGCGATTTCATCGGGGCTGAGTTCGGGTCGATAACCATACTGGCTTTCAAGGAAACGGCGCACGGCGGGTCGCTCAAGCAGGTGGAGCGGGTCCCACTCGCGGGTAAACGCGACCACCATGTCGGGCCGCTGGAGCTTTAGTTTTTCGATCTCCGGCGCCGTAAAGTCGGCGACCTCGTCTACTTTTACCGGCGCATCCACATAACCAAAGGCGGGATTTCGCAACGCATCTGCAAGGGGAAACGTGGTTGCAACGACACCTGTACTGCGCAACTCGATCGCCGCTGCCGCATTCTGCTCCAATCTCACGAAACTCACGAACGCGAGATTATTCTCGAACGGAAACGGGTAAACGGGATTCACAAAATTCGCCGCAATCAAGCAGGTCAGCAATCCGGCAAGAGCGAGTACTCGGGTCTGCGGGATCATCGCCTGCAATGAGATCGCGAAGGCAACGTACACAACCGGTAAAACCGGCAGAAGATATCGTTCCAGCACGGCGCCGCCGAGTGCGCTCACCATCAGCACGTTCAGCGCGACGAAAGCGGCCGCGATTCGCCAGGGCCGTTCTTTCAGCAGAGGCATCCGTCGCAACGCCCAAACCAACGCAATCGTGCCGATGAAGTGTCCGCTTCCAATAAACACGTAATAAAGACGCCGCGCTACGGCGAACAGAAATCGGGCCGGGCGTAATGGCTCCCAGAGATTGTATTCGGTGAAGGCCGCGTTGCCGAACCAGTGGCCAGTGACATGGTGCAGAGCCGCGAGCCAGATCAGGAGGCCCGGCAGCGGCAAGACAAACCAGAAGGCCTCCCTCATGCCCGGCCGCTTCCCTCTTTCGACCAGCAGCCAGCACCCGAACAACGCCGGCGCCACCACACCGGTCTCCTTCACCAGCACCAACACCGCGCAGGCAACAGCCGACGCGCGAAAACGGTCCTGCAAAAACAGCAGCAGCGCCAGAATCGAGAGGCACATGGCCGGCATGTCGAGCTGCGCCAGCATGGACTGTGCGAAAAATAACGGCGAGACGGACAGCATCGCGAGCGCCGCAAAAGCGGGCGTTCCTGTCGCTCCACGTCCCAGCTCGATTCCCAACAGGAACGTGAACAGCGCGCTGAACGCCGCCACGACCAGCATTGCGATGCGGGTGGCCGCGATCGAATAGCCGAAAATCGACCACACGGCCGCCAGATAAGCCATCACTCCGGGAGGATGAACGTTGGGAACGGTTGAGACCGGAATCCAGGCACTGCTGACGAATCCACCGTGAAAAAGATCGAGCGAAGCAGGTATAAACTGTCCGATCTCGTCCCAATAAAAAGGAAGCCCCAGAAGCGAGCCGTGCGCCAGAATAAGAAACGCGGCGCTCAGTCCGAAAACCAGCGCGTAAGAGCGCAGCCGCACAGGGGCCCTGCGGACCGGCGTCATTTCCGCCGTCTTACTGGACGAATCCGGAGCCCGCCTTCGGCTCGAGCCGAATCTCGCCGAACGCGGATTCATACTGGCTGATGTTTTGCTGCAAGATGTTCAGCAACGCCTTGGCCTGTTGCGGGCTGACGTACACCCCCTGGAAGTTCTGGATCTGAACGTTATCCTGCGCCGTCTGGTTGATCTGGCCGAACATCAGGAAGAAGTCCCAGAGGTTTACGCGGATCTGTACGCTGTTCGCATACCCTTCGCGGTAATCAGGCGATCTTTCGAGTGTGATCCGGGTTTGGGACGGTGTCATCGCACTACATGGTACCGTAGCGATTGTCCGGGCACCCCATGCGAACGGCCGTTTGGGGCGTCCCGCTGCCGGTCGCTGTTCTTGACTTTTATGCGCCCGGCATTTTATGGTAGCGTTTCGTCTCTACGCTCTTTTGCCGGTATGGCTTTGCCGATATGGCCGCGAATACAGACGCGAAGAATACAGGGTCGCAGGATACGGGATCCCACGATACAGGATCGAAGGGTACAGGATCGCAGGACACGGAATCGAAAGACGTGCTCGACCAATATTACGCATCTTCGCTCGAGAGCGTCGATCTCGCCGAGGCCGAAATTCTTAAGGCGGCCGAGCAGACCGGCTTCGACGAAGACGAGCAGCACCGGATCGGCATGGCGGTGCGGGAGTGCATGGTGAATGCGGTCGTGCACGGAAACCGTTACAACCGGAACAAAAGGGTGCACGTGAACGTAGCGATTGAGAATCGCGCGGTTCCGCGTTTTACAATCCGGGTGACCGATCAGGGCGAGGGGTTTGAAATGCAGGAAGTGCCCGATCCGCTCCATGACAACAATCTCCTGCGGCATTCCGGCCGCGGACTATTTCTGATGGGCGCATTCATGGATGATATTAAAGTGCGCAAAGTGCCTCTTGAAGGCACCGAAGTTACGCTGGTGAAGAATATCGGGCCGCAAACGTGAACGGGAAAAGATTCGAGGAGGCAAGCACAAGTGAGTGTTAAGTTAAACACCCGCCAGGTGGGTGATGTGACGGTAATTGACGTGTCCGGCCGGATAACTCTCGGCGAAGGGTCGAGCGCCTTGCGCGACGCCCTGCGTGAGCTCGTGGCCAAAGGCAACAAGAAGATCCTTTTGAACCTCGGCGATGTTTCATACATCGACAGCTCGGGTATCGGGGAGCTGGTTTCGGGCTTCACGACGGTGGCCAATCAGGGGGGCACCCTCAAACTGTTGAGCCTCACCAAGCGAGTGAAGGATTTGTTGCAGATTACGAAACTCTATACCGTGTTCGACGTCCACGAGGACGAAGCGCACGCGATCCGCAGCTTTGCCCAGTCGGCAGCGAGCTGAGTTTTTGGCGATTACCCTCCGCCGACAAACTGAACGATTTCGATTTCCGCCCCTTCGTCGATGGCGGTCGATGTCCAGAATTCGCGCTTGACGATGGCGCGGTTGAACTCGATCGCCACGCGTTCCGGCTCCAGGTTGAGTGCTCGAACGATATCGATCAGAGTCTGTCTGCGCGGGAAATGAACGGCGCTCCCCGTTAATCGTGACGTTGAGCGTAACCTGATTTTCAGTCGGCAAGAGATCCCGTGGATTATTATAGTCGCTGGGGAAAGCCCCACCTTTAAATCAACATTTGAATATGCCTCAAACACCGGCCGAAACCTGGTTTCCTGTGCTTGTACAGGCCATCCTTGCGATGGTAATCGCTGCGGCGCTCGTCACGCTTTCATTCGTGATCGGGCGCCGCGTGAAGAACAAAATCAAGGATATGCCGTATGAGTGCGGTATCGCACCTACGGGCGATGCGCAGCAGCGCTTCAGCGTAAAGTTCTACCTTGTAGCGATGCTCTTCATTCTTTTTGATATTGAGGCCATTTTTCTCTATCCCTGGGCAGTCGTTTATAAGCAGCTCAAGATGTTTGGATTCCTTGAGATGTTGACGTTTGTCGTGCTGATCCTGGCGGGCTTTTTCTTCATCTGGAAGAAAGGCGTGCTTGACTGGGCGCACAATGACGCCGCGCCGGTGAAGCCGGTGACGGTTCGCTTGAATCTCACGCCTCTTGAGACCAGGCCTGCGGAGCTGGCACACAAATGATTCCGGAAGACCTGCGGGACAACGCGCTGGCGGTGGCATTCGATCGTTTCGCCGTGGCAGCTAAATTCGAGTTCAACGAACTGACCATTGAGGTTTCGCCGGAAAACATTCTCGAGGCCCTGGGACTTGCGAAACATAGTTTGAAATTTGAGCGACTCAGCACGGTGACGGCGGTCGATCGTTATCCCGCCGAGCCGCGCTTCGAAATCGTTTATCACTTGCAGGCGATTGCGGCTAAGCAATGGCTTCGGTTGAAAGTGCGTCTTCCGGGCGACAACCCGGAGATCGAGTCCGCGTTCTGCGTTTACAGGTCGGCGAACTGGTATGAGCGCGAAGTGTTCGATCTATTCGGTGTCCGGTTTCTCAACCATCCGAATCTGACCCGAATCATGATGCCGGACGATTGGGTTGGTTATCCGCTGCGCAAAGACGTGCCGGTAACCGGTACGCGGTATTGAGGAGTTTCTGAAGAAATGGCAGACGCGCACGATTCCGCTGTTCTGACCGATGGCGGAATCACGAGTGACCAGGAAGTCGTAGCAGGATTAGGAACAGCACAAGCACGATGGTTCCGGCGTGCGCAGCATGGTCCTCAACATGGGCCCGCAGCACCCGTCGACCCACGGAGTTCTCCGGCTCCTGCTTGAGCTCGATGGCGAAACGATTCTGAAAGCCGCGCCCGATATCGGGTATCTCCACACCGGGATCGAGAAGGAATTCGAAGCCAAGACCTATCAGCAGGGTGTCACGCTGACGGACCGCATCGATTATCTCGCACCGCTCTCGAACAACCTGGTTTACTGTCTGGCGGCCGAGAAACTACTCGGTCTGGAAATTCCGCCGCTGGCCCAGTGGACGCGCGTCATGCTCACCGAGTTCACGCGTCTGAACAGCCATCTGGTGTGGCTTGGAACGCACGCCATCGATATCGGCGCGATGAGCGTCTTCCTCTACTGCTTCCGCGAGCGGGAAGAAATCCTGCGGATTTTCGAGATGTTCTCCGGACAGCGCATGATGACCAGCTATTTCCGGATCGGCGGCCTTGCGCTACCGCATCCCCGCGGCTGGCAGAAGCGAGTCGGAGATTTCGTCAATATCTTCTCGTCCCGGGTGGATCGAGTACGAAGATCTGCTGACAAACAACGGCATCTGGACCGGCAGAACCAAAGGCATCGGCTACATTCCGCTCGAAGACATGATCGATCTGGGCGTCACCGGGCCGATGCTTCGGGCAGCCGGGCTCAAGATCGATTTGCGCAAGGACGCGCCGTACTCGAGCTACGAGAAGTTCGATTTCGACGTGCCGACGCGCACCGAAAACGACGTGTTCGCGCGCTATATGGTCCGGATCGAAGAAATGCGCCAATCGCTGCGCATCATCAGACAGGCGTTCGAGGGAATGCCTTCGGGCTCGCATCAGGCGGATGCTCCTGGCATCGTGCTTCCGGACCGCGAAAAGATGAAGACGCAGATGGAGGCGCTCATCTACCATTTCAAGATCGTGACCGAAGGCTTCCGCGTACCGGAGGGCGAGGTCTACCAGGCTGTCGAATCGCCACGCGGTGAGGTCGGGTGCTACATGATCAGCGATGGAACGCAAAAGCCGTACCGCGTCCACTGGCGCGGGCCGAGCTTCGCGAACCTGCAGGCCATTCCGAAAATGATTGAGGGCACGCTGATCGCGGATGTCATCGCGGGCCTCGGCAGCATGGATTTCGTTCTGGGAGATACGGACCGCTAAGGCGAGCGCTATGGATGACTTCCTGGAAAAAATGGATGCGATGCGGATGAATCTGGAACTTGCGATCCATGACATCGAAACCATGGGAGGGAAGCATTGCAAGAGCTTCGTATCGCCTCGGCAAGTCAATACGAAAGCATTCAAGCTCTGATGAAAATTTCAAGCGACCTGGTCCGGACTGCCGAGATTCACGAACGCCGGATCACCGCAATCGAGGGACGAATTTAACGCAATGACGTTCTCGCCCGAACTCGAAGCCCGCTTCGAAAGCTTTCTCAAAAAATACCCCGCGGACCGCAAGCGCTCCGCCATGATCCCGATGCTCATCTACGCGCAGGATGAAGTGGGTTCCATGACCGACGAACTGGTCGCGGAGGTCGCAAAACGCGTCGGCGTAAATCCGCTGCAGGTCAACGAAGTCCTGACTTACTACTCAATGCTCCATCGCAAACCGATGGGCAAGTATCACGTCCAGATCTGCACCAACATCTCCTGCCTGCTGGTCGGCGGCGAGGAGCTGTGGAATCGCGCAAGTCACAAGCTCGGCATCGGGCACAAAGAGGTAACCGCGGACGGACGGATTTCGCTGGAAGAAGTGGAATGCATCGGAGCCTGCTCCTGGGCCCCCGCCATTCAGGTAAATTACGATTTCTATCACGACGTCACAATGGCTCAACTGGAAAAGCTGATCGACGGGCTTGCGGCGGGCAAAAAGCCGGACGAGGTCACCGACTTAGTGAAGGTTAACCCGTAATGTTATACAACCAACCCGATCCGCTCGAAGTCAGAATTCTTTCGCGCCGGTTCGGCCTGCCGAACTCTGAGACTATCGAGACCTATCTCCAGACCGATGGCTACAAGGCGTTTGAAAAAGCGCTTGGCATGACGCAGGACGAAATCATCAACGAGGTGAAAGCCTCGGGCCTGCGCGGGCGCGGCGGCGCGGGATTCCCCACGGGCGTCAAGTGGAGCTTCGTTCCCCGCAACTCGCCCAAACCGAAGTACATCATGGTCAACGCGGACGAAAGCGAGCCCGGCACCTGCAAAGACCGCCTGCTCATGGAGTACGATCCGCATCAGTTGATCGAAGGAATTCTGATCGCCGGCCTTGCGGTCGGCGCGCAGCAAGGCTATATCTACATTCGCGGCGAATACCGGTATCTCATCGACGTAATGGACCGTGCGATCGAAGAAGCTTACGCGCGCGGCTATCTGGGCGAAAACATTCTGGGCCGCGGCATCACGTTTCATCTCTCGACGCACTCCGGCGCGGGCGCGTACGAATGCGGTGAAGAGTCGGCGCTGCTCGAATCGTTCGAAGGCAAGCGCGGCAATCCGCGCATTCGACCGCCATTTCCGGCGGTGGCGGGCGCTTACCAGTCGCCCACGGTGCTCAATAACGTCGAATCCTTCGCCTCCGTCCCCGCGATTATTCTTCACGGCGGTGCTTATTTCGCAGGACTCGGTACGCCGAAAAACGGCGGCACGCGCCTCTTCTGTCTTTCCGGTCATATCAACAAACCCGGCGTGTACGAACTGCCAATGGGCTTCAATCTCATGCGCATGATCAATGAGGTCGGCGGCGGCATGCGCAACGGCAAAAAACTGAAGGCCGTAATCCCGGGCGGATCGTCCTGTCCGATCCTGAAAGCCGACGAATGCGATCTCGCCATGGACTTCGACACGGTCGCCGCGGCAAAATCGATGCTCGGCTCGGGCGGCGTGGTCGTGATGGACGAAGACACCTGCATGGTGAAAGCTGCCCTCCGCATCATGCGTTTTTATGCGCATGAAAGCTGCGGATGGTGCATCCCCTGCCGCGAAGGTACCACCTGGTTGCGCAAACTCCTGACCCGCTTTCACGAAGGCATGGGCCAGCGCAGCGACATCGTGCTGATTGGCGATCTCGCCAGAAACATGCTGGGCCGAACCTTCTGCCCGCTCGGCGACGCGGCCGCGCTGCCGACCATCTCGATCGTCGAGAAATTCGAAGAGGAATTCGAAGCGCACCTCAACGGCGAGCCGTGCCCCTACGACAAGACATCACGGCTGGTGGCTGCGTAGTGATGCCCGAGGCGAATGGACACGAGGACAACCTCTCGCGGCTCGACAGGATCGAGGCGGCGATCGATCAGATCGTTAGCGAACATGAGAAGCTGATCGACGAGCACAAGAGGCTTCTGACGGCTCAAATCGTTATGTTCGATTCCGTTTCGAGAATGTCGGCGAACATCGACAGAATGTCCGCGAATATCGAGGCGAGTATCGACAGGTTCGTCGAAAAATCCGCCGCTGCCGACGAGGGCCTCGGGCGACGGCTCGATGCCTTCATTGAAGCCTCCGATCGCGACCGCCGTGAATACAACCAAAGGCTGAACCGGCTCGAAGGCAGAAATTGAAGAGAATCTAATGGCTGATCTGGTGAAATTTACAATCGACGGCCGGGAGCTCGAAGCGCCTCCCGGCACCCTTGTCATCGAAGCGGCCAAACGCGCGGGCATCGAGATTCCGTCGTTCTGCTACTACGAAGGCTACGCCCTTCAGGCCGCCTGCAGAATGTGTCTCGTGGAAGTGGAAAAGATGCCGAAGCTGCAGGTGGCGTGTACGCTGCCCGTCGGCAACGGCATGGTAATCCATTCCGACTCCGCACAGGTGCGAACCGCCCGCAAGTACACGCTCGAATTCCTGCTGACCAACCACCCCCTCGACTGCCCGGTCTGCGACAAAGGCGGCGAGTGCGAACTGCAGGATATGGTCTTCCGCTACGGCGCCGGCGAAAGCCGTTTCACCGAAACCAAACTCCACGTCGATGAGCAGCAGTGGTCCCCGGTAGTTTTCTATGACGGCCCTCGCTGCATTCTCTGCTTCCGCTGCGTTCGCGCCTGCGACGAAGGCATGGGCGTCGGCGCTCTCGGCGTTGTGAACCGCGGAGCCGTTTCTCTTATTGCGCCAAACGAAGGCGATCACCTGCAGTGCGACGAATGCGGCCAGTGCATCGACATCTGCCCCGTCGGCGCGCTCACCAGCGGCGCTTATCGCTACCAGACGCGTCCGTGGGAAATGGAGCACGTCGGGACCATCTGCACGCACTGCTCCAACGGCTGCAAGACGACGCTCGGCGTCCGCAACGAACAAATCATCCGCGGCAATAACCGCGATCGCTCCGGCATCAACGGCGAATTTCTCTGTATCAAGGGCCGTTACGCATTCGACTTTTACGATCACGCCGACCGTCTGCAGTCGCCGATGATTCGGGTTCGCGGAAAGCTGGAGCCTGTTTCCTGGTCGAAAGCCCTCACGACCATTGCGGAAAAATTCGGCCAGATCAAGACGCGCGGAGGAAAGTTCGGCGTTGTCGGATCGAATCACACCACCAACGAAGAGAACTTCTACCTTCAGAAGTTCGCCCGCCAGGGTCTTGGCACGAATAACATCGATCACCACCGCACGGGCGATGTAGTTACTCTCATCGACGCTCTGAGCGGCACCTCCGGCGCCCTTGTCGACACCAAGGATTTATACGATCGCAAAGCGTTCCTGATTCTGGGCGCCGACCTTGCGGTTGAGCAGCCGTTTCTCTCCTTCCAGATCCGGGCGAACAAACGGCATCACGACGCGCACATTTACGTCGTCACGCCCGCTCCGGTCCGCGAAGATCAGTACTCCACGAAATCGATTCGCAAGGTTGCAGGCTCCGAACTCTATGCGCTCCCGGAACTTCGCGAAGCGCTCGCGGCCGAACCCGAACTGGTCATCCTGTTTAACGATTCGATCAAGGGAGACAGCATTCGCGAACTCGTTCAGTTCGCCCAGTCGCTGGGAATTCCGATCGGTTACTGCCCGCTGCTCGATTATTCGAATTCGCGCGGAGCAATCGACATGGGCGTCGTTCCCGAACTGCTGCCGGGTTACCATGCGTCCGGCCAGGCCGGGCTGACGGTCGGCGAGATGATGGCGGCGAAAGATCTCGACGCCGTCTGGGTCGTCGGAGCAAATCCGATGAAGAGCCAGCCGCTCGGATCGGTGAACTCTTTCGTCGTCGTGCAGGACATGTTCATGACGGAAACTGCGCAGCGCGCAGACGTGCTCCTGCCCGCCGCCAGCGCGTATGAAAAAAGCGGCACCGTCACCAATGTCTGCGGCGAAGTGCAGCGCCTCAAGCGCGCGATTTCGACGATCGGAGCCAAACCCGATCTCGAAATCATCGGCCTGATCGCCAAAGAAATGGGCCTTGCCGCGGAAATGGGGCCGTGGCTGCCGGAGAAGGTTTACGACGAAATCCGACGATCAGTGAAGGGCTACGACATTCCCCTCGCGCTCGTTACGGTCGGAGCCCAACAAACGCTTCCCGTGAACGGCCGGGTGCCAGTCGAAAGTCGCCCGGATCTGATCTCGTCTGCCCACAATAATCTCTTCACATCCGGAACGCTCGGACGTTATTCTAAAATACTGAATTCAGTGATCGAGAAACGTTCGGGACTCGCGCCGGCCGACAAAGAGGAGTACCCGGGCCTGTAACGGCAATCAAAAATGGTATTCATCGTCATCACGCTGATCAAGATAGCCGTTATTGCGTTTGTACTGCTTACGGTACTCGCCTATCTGCAATGGGTTGAGCGCAAAGTAATTGCGCATGTGCAGGTGCGTATGGGTCCTTCCCGTGTCGGTCCGCACGGTCTGCTGCAGCCGCTTGCCGACGTAATCAAGTTGATTACGAAGGAAGGCGTGATGCCGCCTCACGTCAATAACTTTTTCTATCTCCTGGCCCCGTTCCTCGCCGTATTCATGGCGCTGATATCCATTTCAGTGATTCCCTTCGGCACACAGCTGACCGTCGGACCCTACACGACCTGGATGCAGCTCACTGACGTGAATGTGGGCATCCTGGTCATTCTCGCAATCAGTTCGATGGGCGTGTACGGTATCGCGCTGGCGGGGTGGGCTTCAAACAATAAGTACAGCCTGCTCGGCGGTTTGCGCAGTTCCGCGCAGATGATCTCTTACGAACTGCCGATGAGTCTGGCGATCGCCTCTCCGCTCCTCATTGCCGGCAGTCTGAGCCTGCGCGAGATCGTGAATTCGCAGGCGGGCTACAACCTCGGATTCATCCCCAAATGGGCGGTCTTTGCCGGTCCGTTTCCTCAGATCTTCAGCTTCATCATTTTCATGATCGCGGCGTTCGCGGAAACCAACCGTATCCCGTTCGATCTGCCGGAAGCGGAGAACGAACTGGTCGCCGGCTTCCACGTGGAATACAGCAGCATGACGTTCGCCTCGTTCTTCATGGCGGAATACGCGAACATGGTCACTGTGTGCTCCGTAGCCACGCTGCTTTTCCTGGGCGGCTGGCATCCGTTGTGGCCAGTCGAATACGGATCGAACTTCGTTGCGCCGCTGATCCTGTTCATCGCAGGGGCCATCTGCATCTATCACGGCCTGAACCCTGCGCGCCCGATGGATAAATACACGTTGCCGGTATTCGGCGTGGTTTTCTTCGGGCTGGCGGGTCTGATGCTTCTGCCGCCTGTGGTGCCGGTCCTGATGCCGCTCTTCTGGTTTCTCGCCAAGTGCGGCTTCCTGCTTTTCGTTTTTGTGTGGATTCGCGCGACGCTCCCCCGCTTCCGGTATGACCAGTTGATGTCCTTCGCGTGGAAGGGCCTCTTTCCCGCCGCGCTCCTGAATCTGCTGATTACCGGGTTCCTGGTAGCGCTCTGGTCCTGAGTGACGATGTACATATAGCGATGGATATATAGCGATGGATATTTTCTTTTTTCTCCTGTTCGCGTTGATCGCGGTCGTCTCCGCGATCAACGTCGTGCTGCAGCGTCATCCCATCGCGAGCGCGCTCTCGCTTATCGGCGTGATGGCTTCCATCGCCGTCCTGTATTTGCTGCTCAGCGCCGAATTTATTGCGATGGTGCAGATCATTGTATACGCGGGCGCGGTCATGGTCTTGTTCGTCTTTGTCATCATGTTGCTGAACGCCGGCTCGGAGGTGCGCCGCGGCCGCTCGTGGACCTCGCAGATCCTGGGTGTTCCGGCGCTCGTTGCGCTCCTCGGGTTGCTCGCGTACTTCATCCAGCACGAGTTTGCAGGCGCAGGATATGTCAAGTTCGGCAATTATATGGGCGGCTCGGCCGAGTCGGTTGGCATCTCATTATTTACAAGTTACCTGCTGCCTTTTGAAGTCACCTCGGTGCTGATTCTCATCGCGATCGTCGGTGCGATCGTTCTGGCCCGAAAGGAAATGGATTAATGCCCGAAGCTCTTCAGGCGCTGAACAATGGCGTGCCCGTCTCCTGGTATCTCGTTTTAAGCGCGATCCTGTTTGCGCTCGGCGCCGCAGGTTTTCTCTTCCGGCGCAACATTATCACCGTATTCATGTGCATCGAGCTGATGCTGAACGCGGTCAATCTCAGCTTTGTCGCGTTCTCGAACCAGCATAAGGATGTCACGGGGCAGATCTTCACCTTTTTCGTGATGGTGGTCGCCGCCGCCGAAGCCGCGGTGGGCCTGGCTATTATCCTTACCATCTTCAAGAACCGCGACACGCTGAACATCGACGAAATTGACTCTTTGAAGAATTAATGCGGAACTGATGCAGAATCTCTGGATAATCCCCGCGCTTCCCTTCATCGGTTTTCTGATCAACGGCATATTCGGCCGCAGATTCCCGAAGGCGCTTATCAATCTCATCGCGGTACTCAGCGTCGTTCTGTCCTTTGCCTGGGTGCTTAAGGTCTACGCAACCGCAGGCGATCTTGCCGCAACACCTGTTACCGAGCACTACTTCACCTGGATCAAGAGCGGCCAGTTTCAGGTCGGCTGGGACTTTACCGTCGACAAGCTCACCATGATCATGCTGATGATCGTCACCGGCATTGGCTCGCTCATTCATATTTATGCGACGGGATATATGGCGGACGAGGAGGGCTACTATCGCTTCTTCGCTTACCTGAATCTGTTCATGTTTTTCATGCTGAACCTGGTGCTGGCGGCGAACTACCTGATTTTGTTCGTCGGGTGGGAAGGCGTCGGCCTCTGCAGCTATCTTCTGGTCGGATTCTACTTCGTAAAGAAAAGCGCGACCACCGCCGGAAATAAGGCGTTCATCGTAAACCGCGTCGGGGACTTCGGCTTCTCGCTCGCCATGTTCCTGATCGTGGTGAACTTCAAAACCCTCGACTTCAACCAGGTCTTCGCCGCTGCGCCCGGCATCCCGACCGGAACGCTGACGGCCATCGGGCTGCTGCTGCTTGTCGGCGCATGCGGAAAGTCCGCGCAGATTCCGCTTTACGTCTGGCTGCCGGACGCCATGGAAGGCCCCACGCCGGTGTCTGCTCTTATCCATGCCGCCACGATGGTGACCGCGGGCGTGTACATGTGTACGCGATCCCACGTCATTTTCACGCACGCTCCCGCAGCCATGGAAACCGTCGCGGTCATCGGTCTGGCTACCGCCTTCTTCGCCGCGACGATCGGCCTCACCCAATACGACATCAAAAAGGTCTACGCTTACTCCACCGTCTCGCAACTCGGGTACATGTTCCTCGGCGTCGGGGTCGGAGCCTTCTCCGCCGGCATCTGGCACCTCATGACGCACGCCTTCTTCAAAGCACTTCTCTTCCTCGGCGCGGGAAGCGTAATCCATGCCTGCCACGGTGAGCAGGACATGCGGCATATGGGTGGACTCAGGAAATATGCCCCGGGAACCATGTGGACCCTGGCTTGCGCCTCACTGGCGATCTCGGGTTTCCCTTTCACTGCCGGCTACTTCAGCAAGGACGCCATCCTGGGGGCTGCATATGCGCACGCACCCTGGATGTACTGGGTTGGCGTGATTACGGCTGGAATGACCGCTTTTTATGTGTGGCGCGCATTTTGGATGACCTTCATGGGTGAATACAAAGGCCACGGACATCCCCACGAATCGCCGCCCTCGATGCTGGGTCCATTGATGGTTCTCGCCGTGCTTTCTATCGCCGGCGGTTTCCTGTTCAACGTGCCGAAGATCCTCGAAGGCATGTTCCCGCTGGCCGAAGGGCCGGAAAACATGACGGTAACCTACATTTCGGTTGCCTTTGGCCTGGGCGGAATCGCCCTTTCGTACTACATGTATGTCATGAAGCCGGAACTCCCCGGACAGATAACGGGGGCCCTCGGCGGCCTCTATAAAGTCGTCTATAACAAATACTTCGTCGATGAGATTTACGACGCCACGATCGTCCATCCGCTTATCGCCGGCTCCACCACGGTGCTGTGGCACGGTATGGATCAGGGAATCGTCGACGGTATCGTCAACGGCGTCGGAAACGAATCGAGAGGGATCGGCGGGATTCTGAAACGGATGCAGTCCGGGAACATTCGAAGCTACGCAACGTGGGTCGTAGTCGGCGCCGTCCTCCTGCTTCTCGCAATGGGGATCGCCGAAGGAGTGACCCGGTGAACCTTCTCAACCTCGTCATCGCAATTCCCGCGATCGGTTTTATTCTGGCCCTCCTGGTTCCTCGCACACAACCGCAGATGACGCGGATGCTGACGCTCGGCATTTCGCTCCTCACTTTTGTGTTGTCGCTCGGCCTGGCCACCAGCTACCAATACGGGCAGAGCGGGCAGCAGTTCGTGACGGACGTAGTATGGATCCCGCATCCGGAGATTCACTGGCACGTCGGCATTGACGGCCTGAGTCTCTGGCTGATTATCCTTTCGACCTTCCTGACTCCGATCGCGATCCTGATTTCCTGGAATTCCATCAAGGAGCGTCCCAAAGAGTTCTTCGCCTTTCTGCTGATGCTCGAATTCGGGCTGGTCGGCGTCTTCTCGGCCTGGGACCTTTTCCTGTTCTATGTATTCTGGGAGATCGTTCTCGTGCCGATGTACTTCCTCATCGGTATCTGGGGTCACGACCGGCGCATCTACGCCGCCGTCAAGTTCTTCGTTTATACAATGGCCGGCGGCCTGATGATGCTCGTTGGCATCATGTTCCTTTACAGCCGCGCGGGAACGTTCGACTACGATGTCATTCTAAGCGGCCTGGCCAGCGGCAAACTCGCACTGTCGCATACCGAAGAGACATTCCTGTTCCTCGCCTTCTTCGTCGCTTTTGCCATCAAGGTGCCGATTTTCCCCCTGCACACGTGGTTGCCGGACGCTCACGTCGAAGCCCCGGCTGCCGGTTCGTTGATGCTGGCCTCCGTGATGCTCAAAATGGGCACCTACGGCCTGATGCGTTTTTGTCTCCCGATGTTTCCGACCGCGGCGCGCGAGAACGCTCCGTGGATCGTCGTCCTCGCGATCATCGGAATCGTTTATGGCGCACTCGTCGCGATGGTGCAGCCGAACCTCAAGAAACTGGTCGCCTACTCATCGGTAAGTCACCTCGGTTTCGTCGTACTCGGAATCTTCTCCTTTACGCAGTTGGGTCTGGATGGCGCGGTGTATGTGATGCTCGCTCATGGCATCTCGACCGGCGCGCTTTTCGTCCTCGTCGGTTTCATGTACGACCGTAGCCACTCGCTGGCGATCGCCGACTACGGTGGCGTCGCGACCGTGGCGCCCTGGCTATCCACGATATTTCTGATTACCACTCTCGCCAGCATCGGCCTTCCGATGCTGAGTAACTTCGTGGGCGAGTTCCTGGTCTTACAGGGTTCCGCCCAAGCGAACTTTACCTGGACCATCTTCGCCGCGCTCGGTCCCATCTTCGCCGCCTGCTACATGCTTTGGATGTACCAGCGGGTGTTCTTCGGTGAGGTTGGTGAAAAGGTTCGGAATCACATTCCGGATTTCAGCGCGCGCGAATGGGCATGCGTGATTCCGCTGGTCCTGATGATGGTCTGGATGGGCGTCTACAGTCAGACCTTTCTGCCCGAGGTGTCCGAAGCCAATTCGACGATTATCGACGAAAGCAAAATGATTGTGCCGCTGCGCGCAGCTCTCCCTCACACAGCCCTTCCTCATCAAGGCAATGTCAATGCCCGTTAATTTTGCGCCGAGTGGCGACGATCTCCTTCGCTTCTCGCCGGAGATTATCCTTACCATCGCCGGCACTCTGCTGATGGTTCTCGATCCGCTGTTCGCAAAGCGGATTCCGAAGATGTTCGGACATCTCTCGATCCTCGCCTTCCTGCTCGCGATCCTGGGAACCGCCGGCGCGCAGTCCGTGACTGGTTCCGCATTCTCGAATCTGCTCATTGTCGATGGTTTCGCCACCTTCTTCCGGTATCTGGTGCTGGGCATCGGCATTCTGACAGTCCTCGCTTCTTATCGCTATCTCGATATCGAGCAAGCCGAAACGGGCGAATATCACGCGCTGTTGCTTTTCTCGGTAGTGGGCCAGTGCCTGATGGTGGCTGCGAACGACCTGATGATGATCTTCATAGGTCTGGAGATCTCGTCGATCGCAACCTATATCCTCGCCGGCTACCTTCGCAACGACAAACGCAATAACGAAGCCGCGCTGAAGTACTTTCTCCTCGGCTCATTCGCAACCGCGTTTCTGCTTTACGGCATCGCCCTGATTTACGGTGTGACCGGAACGACGAAGCTCGACGCCATCCGGACCGCGTTGAACAACCCTTCGGCTTCGTCCTCCTTCGTGATGGTCGGCACCGCCGCCGCGCTTATGTTCGTCGGACTTGCCTTCAAGGTGTCGGGCGCGCCCTTTCAGATCTGGGCGCCGGACGTCTACCAGGGAGCGCCTGCGCCCGTCAGCGCGTTTATGGCGACCGCTCCGAAAGCAGCGGCGTTCGCCATCTTCCTTCGTATTTTCGTGACCGCATTCCAGCAGGTCTCCTCCGGCTGGGAACCGCTCATCTGGACCTCGGCGCTTCTCTCCATGACGATCGGGAACTTTGCCGCCCTAACTCAGACCAATCTGAAGAGATTGCTGGCCTACAGCTCGATCGCCCACGCCGGATACATTCTGGTAGCGCTGACGGCACATTCCGCAAACGGTACCGCTGCGGCAATGTTTTACCTCGGCGCATACGCGTTTATGAATATCGGCGCGTTTGCCGTTGTGATTCACATCGCTGGCAAGGGCGAACGCCATTTGAAAGTGGAAGATCTCGCGGGTCTGGGTCGCCGCCAGCCGGTCACAGCGGCCATGCTGACGATATTCCTGTTGTCGTTCATCGGCATTCCCTTCACAGGTGGTTTCTTCGGCAAGTTTTACATCTTTGAAGCCGCATTGCAGTCGCATCTGGTATGGCTTACCGTCCTCGGTCTGCTGAATGCCGCGGTCTCGGCATATTACTATTTGCGGTTGCTCGTGGTCATGTATATGTACGAGCCGGGCGAAGTAGCCAATACTATAGCTCCATTATCTCCGGGCTTAAGCGCGGCGCTGCTTCTCCCGGCGCTGGGCACGGTCGTTCTGGGTGTTCTCCCGGATGTTGTGCTGGATTTCGCGCAGCGCTCCGCAACGCTGGCCCATTGAACAGGAGATTCCGCACATTGGTTCTCCACGCGCATTAAGCCTGACCGGAAAAGGAGCGCGTGAAAATGCGTACTACACTCTTAACGATTCTGGCCATTGGCGCCACCTTTGGCCCCATGGCAATGGCAGCGGAACGCGAAAGCAAGGTCACTGACCGGCTGGATGCCTCTGCGGATGTACTCCAGGATATGATGCACGCGAGCGACAAAGGCATCCCGCAGGGTTTGCTGGACAAAGCCAAATGCGTTGTCGTAGTCCCCAACATGAAGAAAGCCGGATTCATCTTCGGCGCCAAATACGGACGCGGTTTCGCTATGTGCCGGCGCCCGACTCACTTCGGCTGGAGCGCGCCTGCCGCCGTTCAGATTGAAGGCGGGAGCTTCGGTCTCCAGATCGGCGGTTCCGAATCGGATCTCGTACTCCTGGTAATGAACGATGGCGGCATGAAACACCTGCTGTCAGACAAGTTCACCATCGGCGCCGAGGCTGCTGGCGCGGCAGGTCCGGTTGGCCGCGAAGCGACCGCTCAGACCGATGCGGAAATGCATGCGGAAATCCTCTCGTATTCGCGTTCACGAGGCATCTTCGGCGGGCTCACGCTTAACGGAGCGACGCTGATGGCTGACAAAGCTTCCGACCACGACCTTTATGGACACGACATCACGAACAGGGAAATTCTATCAAGCGATGTGAAAACTCCGGAAGTTGCGTCGAAACTGGAGCATGCTCTCACTCGCGAATCGGCTCGCAGATCGTAACCGACCCCCTCACGCGTTTTCAGGAGACGGTCGCAAAGGCCGTCTCCTTCCGCTAGCGGGCGAATCGGCTCCTAACCGGTTCGGGCATCGGTATCCCGGGCCGTTTAATCGCAGCCCAGAGGATGCCATTCAGTTCGTCGTCATCGATATCATCGGCCTCATGAAAGTCCATTCTCAGCGATCGCGACGCCGTCGGGGAACCGGCGGCATTTCGCGTGTCGAGCGGTACCTGCGCCTTTTCGAGCGTGTATTGGCCGGTCGTGGGCGTCTTTTCGAACACGGAAAACATGGGCCTCGCGCCTGCATCGTAAGTCGTCATCGGATGCATACCCAGGATGATTTCCATGGTTCGCAGCACCGAAGCCTGGTTATAGAGCGTGCTATTGACGGCATGCCGTTTAACCCACGGTGAAATCACATAGCAGGTCGAGCGGTGAGAGTCCACGTGGTCCGGCCCATTCTGCGCATCGTCTTCGATTACGAAAATAGCAGTCTCATTCCAGAAACGGCTCTTCGAAACACCCTGCACGAGCATCCCGACGGCCTGGTCATTATCCGCCGACGCGGATAGTGGCGCGATCTTTCCCGGCGTGGTTCCCGACGTGTGATCGTTTCCCAGACGGAGGATCAGAAACTGAGGCATCGTGCCCGTTCTTTCGAACTCTGCAAGATCGTCCAGAAAAACTTTCGCTCGATCCACGTCCGGGTAATCCAGATCGAACGACCGGTATTTCATATTGGTGTAACGGGCAAGCACCGGATCGCGAACCTTCTCGATCTGAGTGCCATCAGGCGCGGCTTTGGCTCGATTCTCCGCAAAATATCCGTAATTGCGCATCGAGACGCCGGCTTGTGCAGCATTGCTCCAGAGATAGCCCGCCGGGGGAGAGTTGGCCGGTTCCCCGCCTTCGAAATCGTACGTCTTGCGCCGCCCGGCATATTGATTGGGCCACAGGCGTTGCGTATAATCCGGCGCAATCGCCGCGGTGGCCCAGTTATGACCATCGGCGCTCACGTCGGAGTTGACGTAAAAGTTGTCGAGCAGAACAAACTCCCGCGCGATCTTGTGGAAGTTCGGGGTGCTCTTTTCTCCGAACAGAACCAGCGAAGGATCGCCATTGCCTTCTTTCATATCGCCGAGCACCTGGTCGTACGTCCGGTTCTCCTTCACGATATAGATCACGTGTTTGATGGGACCGCCGGGCCGCACCGGGCTCCCGGCTGGAATACCCGCGTCGGCAAGCTTTTCGTCGCGGTAGGGCGTATTCGCCAGCACTTCCTGCGTATAGCTATCGAGTTTTGCCGGATCCGAAGCGTCGACCAGTTGGATCGCGCCTGTCTGAATATGGGCGACGTATTGAGATTTGCCGCCGCCCGTTAGCGGGTTGGGACCGCCGGGGTTCGGATAAGAACGCAGCCCTTTCCCGTTCAGCACTCCCATGCGGCCGTCCGGCAGGCCGAATGCCGCGGTCGGATACCAGCCCGTCGGCACGAATCCGGCGACGCTGCTGCGGGGACCCGAAATGTCGATCACAGCCGCCGCATTCGCGTCCGAGCAGGCGACGAAAAGCCTCTTGCCGTCGGCGCTGATTCCGAGTCCGCTCGGCGTACTTCCCAGGGGCTGCATCGGAGTGAGCGCAAGATTAACGGTTTCGAAGCGTGATAGTTCCCCCGATTCCGTGGCGCTCAGGACGTAAACGTTATTCGTGTTGCTGGCCGAAACAAACAGGCGCGCGGCAATTTCCGGATGATCCTCCACCGATCCGTCGCGCCACACCATGTCAGTGGTATGGGAACCCACCCGGACGGAAGCGATTTCCATACCCGAATTCGTATCGTATTGACCGATCGACCCATCGGCCCAGCTTGAAACATAAAGGCTCTTGCCTGAGGGATGGAACAAAATCCGGTACGGCCGGCGGCCTGTTTTGAAATGCGAGATTACGAGTCCGGATTGAGGATTCACCACAACCACGGAATCGCGAAACAGGTTCGCCGCGTAAAGCAGGTGCTCATCCGGAGAGAACTGCACGTCACCGATGAAATCCTCCGGCTTCCGCTCATTCTCCGCAACGACAGGGAAGACACGAGACGGAGTCAGCGTGCCATCCTTGAACGAAAACTCGTAAATCGCCGCGCGCGAGCCGCCCCCGACGTAGACCCGGTTGCCGGCTTTGTTGATCGTGAGGCCCAGCCATCCGTCCGGCACAGGAGCGCTGCCGACAGCCTTCCCACTGGCGATATCGATTACAGCGACAGTCGGCGGATTATATCCGCCGTTCAGCACCAGCAAAAACTTCTTATCCGGTGTGACCACTGCGGCCATGGGGAAAGTATCGACCGGGATCTGCGTGCCGGCGGCTTTGATTCGCCACCCGCTGCTCAGCAGAAAACTCCCGTCCGGCTGCGGACCCACCTGTTCCCGCGGCGCCGGCTGCGACATCAAAGCCGCGGCGGCAAGAATGAGGATCAAGGCACGTTTTTTCATTGACACTCCGAATAACGCTGCGCAATGGGAAAGCGCCGGCCTATGCCGAACGCCTTCGATGTGACCTTCAGCCCGGGGGCGGCCTGCTGCCTCTTGTATTCGTTGCGATCGACTTTTTTCACCACATCCTGTACCAGTTCGATCGGCAGCGACAATGCCGCCGCCACCTCTTTGACGCCGCAATTTTCCTCGATATACATCCGGAGGATCCCGTCGAGAATCTCGTAAGGCGGAAGCGAGTCGCTGTCTTTCTGATCCGGCCTTAATTCGGCCGATGGCGGTTTCTCGAACACCGATTCCGGGATCGCGTCATCGTGACGCGCATTTGCGATGCGCGAAAGCGAGTAAACCATGGTCTTCGGCAGATCGCTGATCACCGCCAGCCCCCCGCACATATCACCGTACAGCGTGCAATAACCGACGGCGAGTTCGCTCTTGTTGCCGGTGGTCAGCACCATGGCGCCGAATTTATTGGAAAGCGACATCAGTGTAAGACCGCGCAAACGCGCCTGAATGTTCTCTTCCGTGACGTCTGGTTCGCGGCCTTCGAAAACGGGCGCGAGAGTATCGAGCATCTGGTGATATGCCGGGGAGATCGGAACGATATCGAACTGGATCCCCAGCCGCTCCGCGAGCGCACGGGCATCGTTCACGCTGTGGTCTGACGAAAACGGACCCGGCATCGCGACCCCTCGAACGTTCTCCCGACCCACGGCATCGACCGCGATGACGGCGGTAAGAGAGGAGTCGATTCCCCCGCTTAAACCGATCAGGACGCTTCCGAAACCACACTTGCGGATGTAATCGCGCGTGCCCAGCACGAGCGCTTCATAGACCGCTTCGCAGTCGCCCGGAACGGTCGCGTGCTTGTCGCCCGTACCTGTCACGGTATCGACAATCACCAGGTCCTCGGTAAACGACGATGCCGAGGCGATCACGTTTCCCTCGGCGTCCATCGCGAAGCTCGTCCCGTCGAAAACGATCTGATCGTTGCCGCCCACCTGATTGACCACGATCGCAGGCGCTTTATGACGGCGCACGATGGCACGGAACATCTCGGTGCGCAGTTCCCGCTTTCCCAGATGGAATGGAGACGCGTTGATACTGACGAGCAGATTCGCCCCGGCCTGCATCAGCTCATCCACGGGATCGCGACCGTACAGCCTGTGTGGCCAGAACTGCTTGTCGTTCCATGCGTCTTCGCAGATGGTGAGCGCGACGTCATCTCCGCGCGTCTTCCAGATCAACTGCGTATCGGCGGGAACGAAGTTTCGCATTTCGTCGAACACGTCATACGTAGGAAGCAGGATCTTGGTCTGCCGCATCGCGACCTTACCGCGCCGAATGATCGCCGCCGAATTGGTCGCGTGTTTGCCGGTTTGTTTGCGGGAGCGGCCGACATACCCGGTGATGAGCGCCAGAGGCAAGTCCGCCGTTGCCGCCGCGAGTTGCTCGACTGCCGCTTCCGACCGCTCAATGAAACTGGGCTTTTCGACCAGATCGCGCGGCGGGTAGCCTGTTAGGGACAATTCGGGAAAGGCGATCAGTTCGGCATTTCGCGCCGCCGCGTCGCGCGCGAAACGGACCATGAGCGCAATATTGCCGGAAAGGTCGCCGACGGTCGGATTAATCTGCCCGAGAGCGATCCGCATTTACATTTATCTTAGCGGCAGCGCGTTTTCCCGGGAGAAAGCCGTTTCAGGCCGGTGCCTTCAATGCGGGAGTGCCGCCCGCACTGTCCGCAAGTCGAGAAACATCCTTTGTGGTCCCGCCGTCGCGGCGCCCTCTATGTGCACAAACCCGTATCGTGTATACCAACCGACCCGATCCCGATAGGCATCTGTAATAATGCAGCGGCAGCCGACTTCATTGGCGACTCGCAAGCTGATACGGAGCGCTTCAGAAACCAGCGCATGTCCCAGACCCCGGCGTGCAATCGCCGATCGACGGCGAGGCTCGCCAGTACACTCAGGGGCAAATCGTAAGGCGGCAGCCGCGGACATACTTCCTGGAAACGCCTCGCGAGGCGTGCTTGCCATGCCTGGGTAAAGTAGCCCAGTACCGTTCCTGGCGCGTCCTCATCAAGAGCCACATAGCTCACGCCGATCGAGCTCTTCTGCTGATTTGTCCACGCATGACGCTTGAGATAGTTGTTGAGGGTGTCGTCACCGCAATCGAAAATTCCCCACCTCGTCGTGTTCTTCGAGGCGGCGAATGATAACGGCCATTCAGTCCCGCATAGCCCGAATCAGGGCGTCTGTAGGACGGTTCGCTTCTCGCCGGACGCCAGTTCCGCCAGACTCTCCAGTTCGCGCCTGGTCCAGTTGATCTCGAGACGTGACAGGGCGAGGTCCGGAGCCACGCGTTCCCATATTGGAGTCAAACAGGACACGAGCATTTCCGCGTTCTTTATCGAGAGTGGCGGCCGGGGCTGCGAATTTAAACCTGAGATCTGAAACACCGAAGCCCTGTTCCGTCGGGCCGACGCACGTTGCAGAACCTACCCGTTGTGAAACGCGCCGCCTTGGGACTTACGTTACCGGCGTACTGGAAGACTCTGGTCGATTTGTCTCAATCCACTCCTGATCAATGTGCGGCGCGGACCGATCTGATGGAGCGCTTCGGCAGGATCGTCTTCGCTCCGAGGCCGCGGCTACCGCTTCCGGGCTTCGACCACGGATACTGGCGAAGACGTCGCGACGATCCTTGTCAGATCGAATCCGGCGTGGTCGAGCAGGGCCCGGAACTCAGCCTCCATGCGCTCGCGGCCTCCAACCAGGAGCATCACGAGGTCCAGCATCTTGCCCGGCGAGGGGTCATTGCCCGGCCGGACGATGGATTCGATAATCAGGAGTTTCCCACCAGCGGAAAGTGCGGCGTGGCACGATTCCAGAATCCGCAACGAATCCTCGTCGTTCCAGTCGTGGATGACGTGCTTCATCATGACGGTGTCGGCGCCGAAGGGGACTAAGACAAAGAAGTCGCCGCCAACCAATTCGCAACGATCTGCCACTGTGGTTGCCTCCATATGCAAACCGGCTTTCTCGATCACGGACGGTGCATCGAATAGCACGCCCGAAATATGGGGATTCGCCGCCAGCACCGCCGCGAGCAGACTCCCATAGCCGCCCCCGACGTCCATCAGCCGGTTGATTCCGGTGAAATCATAGCTCTCGAGAATCGACCCGATCTCGGACGCTGAAACGGCGGTCATGGCTCGGTTGTAGACGTCGGCATCATGCTTGTGTTCCTCGAAATACCTGAAGTCCATACCCCACTTCTCGCCCGTCCTCGCGCTGTTCAGCATCGCTCCAAGCATGTCCCAGTACCATTTTGCGCCGCGCATGCGGGCCGACTGCCGCATCGATCCAGGCGTGTCGCTCTGAAGATAGTCGGAGAGCGCCGTCCCTTCGAAGCGGCCACTTTCGTCCTGGCGGAAAATCCCGATGCTCGCCAGGGCGCGCAAAATCCGGTGTAAGGCATCAGGATTGGCTCCCACCCTCGAGGCGATTTCCGCCGAGGTCAGCGCTGCGTTCTTCAGCAGGTCGGCGACACCGAATTCGGCGGCTACAAAGATGGCCTGACTTACAGAGGCGCCATTGATCATCCGGTTCATAAGCACATGCGGCGGCATTTGCTGTGAGTCTGGTGGAGTCATTTTTTTTTAGAACGTAGTATGACAGATCTGGCCGGGCCCGGCGATCCGACTCAGCCTTGCATGACGGCAAAGTGTAGAGATATTGGCTTTGTTGCAGAACCTGCCGTTTATGTAACAACAGCGAGGAAGTGAGATGACCCGCGTATGGATTCCTCGGCGCTGTACCGGAAATGTTGAATGCCTCTGATGCGAGAGAGACGCGAATTGCCAGAATCCTCCCCGCACCGTTCAAATTTCATCAGTACGGTCTTTGGCGTTGACCGTAGACGAAAGCGGCGAGCACACCAGGCACAGTGAAGTGGAGATGCTGTCGTCATTGAGCTGCAACAACCACACGAGGCATCGGCAGCTCGAACCGGGCTTCTGGGATTCCTTCTATCCGGGAGAAGCGGCAGAGACATTCCCGCGAACTTTTATTCCGCCGCGGTCGCCAGCTCCTCATTCCGCAGACGGCTCCGCCTGCATCACCCGGTTATGGTCATGCCGGAACTTCGAAAGCGCCTGATAAA
Organism: Terriglobia bacterium; assembly: GCA_963845785.1. Lineage (GTDB taxonomy): Bacteria > Acidobacteriota > Terriglobia > Bryobacterales > Bryobacteraceae > BOG-234. The sequence goes on from CAWJTK010000001.1 coordinate 1,505,383, forward strand.
CCTGTCGCCGAGCGCGGCTGATCCCGCCGAGCGGCCGGTGCTCCGCCAGGCATCGCCACGGATTAAACGACAGATTGTCCCCGAAGTCCGCCCGCTCCGCCGAATCGAAAACCTGCGCCGGAATCGTCAGCGTCGCCACCTTGACAAACGGCGAATCCGCCTCACTCCACGCAATCCCGGGATCCTCGATCGGCATCGTATACGCATCCGTCTGGAACTGCACAGCAAAATCGAAGACCACCTCGCCCGAAGAAAGCCGATCGACCATAGCCTGCTTCAGATAATCGTTCCCCGCATGCGCCGGCACAGTCGCATCCCCAACCTTCCGCGGTATCAGCGAATACTTCACCGCCCTCGCGCCCAACAGGTAAGGGGCCACGCCGAAATACCGGATATCCAGGGGATTCGCAAACTTCTTCAACGACGTCACCAGATTCCGCAACACACGCGGATGCGTCAGAAAGTACCACGCCAACCGAACCAGCCCGCCCATCATTCCCTTGACCAGCCCGTCAAACTCCGCTACATCCTTCGTCACGAAACGGTTATCGCTGATCAGAATGAAATCATGCGTGGCGCATCCGGGGTCGCTGTCGATCAGCTTCGTTCCACCTACACCCATGAGCTTGATAGCCACGCCACGAATATCCGGCTTCCTGTCCGGCGACACCGCATTGTTCTGATTCGAAAACCGAACCCAGGCCGGATAACTGCGGCTCTCGTCAAACAGCCCGACCTTCACATCCGGATCCAGCCCTGGCAAGACGGCAAATACGCCATGCACGCACCCATGCATCTTCGGATGCGCATCTCGCAGCATCCGCGTCTTTGCGTAATCACCTTCCATCTTTGTTCGCAGTGACGCAATCAGATTATCGATATGCGCCTGCTCTTGCGGCGGCGGATACTCCGTATTTAACTCGCGCCGGGAGCTCACGTGGGATCCACGATGCCCATCGCGATCATCCGCAGACAAGTCATGCTCGGCACAAAGAAATAATCCCCGCCGCGTGTCTCCACCAGCGTAGGCAGACGCCCACAGAAATACGGCGGCTTGCCGGTCGTCTTGTCGCCTTCGATGACCATGCAGCCGGAGCCGCGCCCGTTCTGATTTTCCCCGTGATTGCCCAGCAGCGGATCCCTGTCGTTCGACAGCTTCAGATCGTTTCCGTATTGCATCCACTGTTCCTGCACGAACTCGAACTGCCGACTCAAGTCCGCATTAATGATCATCAGGATCACCCCATGGTCTCCGTCGTCGCGCTCCGGGTCCTTCACCTCACCGTAAGGAAGTCCACGCCGCAAAAGCCGCCGTCGGTTACTCAGCGCCCCCGGCGTGCTGAAAGGATTCTTCTCCCCGAACTGCAACGCGCTCCGCGGGTTCACGCGCCGGGTGTGCGATGCGAACGGGCACTTCGCGCCGTCCTGGTCTTCGCCGTAGTCGTAGGCTGTTAACTGCAGGCGCAACTCGGAAAGACGCGCCTTCTCCTTCTCTGTCAGCTTCTCGCCCTTGTACGATCTCGTCAGCAGCGCATTTAATTCCTTGCTGAATGCATCCGCGCTCTCCCACGTCGGAAAGCTTGTCAGCGGAGCACCATTGCGCCACCGGCCGCTCAGCTTCGCCGCGAACTCCTCGCTTCCGCCCGGATACTTCTTGCCTTCTTCATCAATGAGCTCGTTGAAAGTCCCCACATTCTGGTGCAGCTTCCGGTAGACCATATAGGTCCCGTTGCTCGAAAACAACGGCGGCCCCGGCGCCTCGGGATATGTTCCTGATTCATCCGCATGCCCCAGCACAAACTCCCCCGCCTTCAAAGGAGCCCATCCGTCCGCCGTCCCCGGATTGCCGCCAGTCGGTTTTCCGCCGCCGATCATGTATCTTGGGTTTTCGCCGCATCCTTCGAAGTAAGCGTTGCTGATGCCATCCGAGTAACCGAAGTGCTCCTTATCCAGGTCTCTCGCTACCGCCGGCTGATAAGGAAGCTCCACCCCGCCCGCAACTCGATGCCCCGTCAGTTGCGTCACCCCGCCCACATCCGCCAGAATCGTGCAAATCCGGTCATAGATATCGGCCAGATCGTTTTCTTCCTTGCCGTTGATTCCGATCAGAATATGCGCGCACTGCCGGAACTCATCTTCCGGGTCGTTCCACACCGGGTCCCAGTTCCTGTAATGACTCGGCCCCGTATCACCCAGAATGTCCCGCCGTCCCTTCATCCCCATTGAGAACTCATCGGAAAATCCATGCAGGGTCTCGTCCGGGACATCCAGATGCTTCAGCCCCTGATAGGTGAACGCAATGTTCACCGCCACCTCGGGAATCTTCAAGGGCGAATCTTCCGACCACGGCACGGAAGTCGTCACCAGCGGTGTCACCTTCTCGACGAACTTGCGGCCCAGCGTCGGGTCATCCACGCGGTAGAACACATACCGCGCCCGCGGGAAACCGTACCGCCCGTAAGCCTTTACGATGTTCCCCTGAATATCCGGCAAATCCAGCTTCGAAATCATTCCGCGCTCGCCCCCACCACTGCCTTTTCGAGCGAATATGCGCCAGGCTGCCACGTTGGCCCGCTCAGATCATCAGGCTGTGTCCGCGCGACGAACTTTTCGAAAGCCGCCTGAATCTCGGCAGCGCTCCGGCCCTGATTCTCATAAACGAACTCCCGGAACTCCTGCCGCAGATACAGATTCTTCAGTTGCACCGCCAGAGGCTCATCGGTCGACCCGACGAAGAAGAACGTCGTCTCAATTTGACACTGCTTGATGTACTCGATGAAGCTCGCCGCGTCGCGTACCTTCTCGAACCCGTAACAATACTGCAAGAGTGCCCGGATCTCGGTCTCGACCACCTCCCACATGCCGGTGAGGTATTCCTCCAGTTCGCCATGGAAGTTCGCCGAAAACACCAGATACTGGCTCTTCAGATGTTCGAGCGTGGTCGGATACCCCTGATAGGGTACGTCGTTCAATATGTAGAACCGCGAAAGATAAGTGTTGGGCACCCGAGCCATCGGGCTGCCTTCGCTCACCCGCATGACGTCCTGCAGCAGATAGCGCACGCAAGCCGCGCTCGTCTGACCCTCCAGCCCATCCGGACCCTTATCGGGCACTCCGGGGCGGATGGGGCAAAGCAGTGTCAGCCCGTAAGCATTCCCGTTCTTGTTGGCCATAAGCCTTCCTAGCCCCCCGCTCCCTGCGTTTTCACCAGCCTCGCCCGCTCCGCTTCGAGCCGGTTCTCCACAGCCCAGGCCGAAAGGCTGACAATCTGATTCGGGCCCATCGCGCTCAGATCGTGCTGCAATCCGAGCAGCAGGGTGTTGTACTTCTTCTGAAAAGCTTCGGCGCTGTTGCCCTTCGTGTCGGCGATAAACTTTCCGAGAGCCCCCGACACCGTTCGCGCCGACTTCACATCGTTCGCCGAAGCCATCGGGCACGCGTTATAGAAGTAATCCGTCCAGATCTGGTTCGAAGTAATATACCGGTGAAACGGCAGCATCGGCACGGACCCCGGATACTTGACATTCTTCCGCCAGAACAAATTCAAGCCGCCCGAAATCGCCGAAGAAAACGAATCGACATACTGATCCCAGCTCCCGTTGAAGTTACTGAAAAACAGCATGTACGTGTACTTCAGATCTTCCGCCGGCTGCTCCGGGCTGAGCCGCGGAAAATCCTTCGGCCGGACCACCACCCACCGCGCATAATGAATCAGCGATAGCGTCACCAGCCCGATCGTAGTGCTCGGGCGCAACGCCGCCACTTTAAAAATCAACCGGCTAATCCACGCCTCGTACCACGGCAGCGGCGTGATCACATTCATCGCATATGCTTTACCGGCGATGTTAGACATTGGAATACTATATACCGAAACGAACCTTCATAAATTCCAAGTGGCCGGCGCCAGGCGTTTGTTACACCCACAATCCGGTCAACAAAACGTTTGACGCATAGAAAAACTTTAGAAAAACTCAACTAACGGAGATACCATGAAGGCCAGATTAACCGGGCCTGAACTCCGAGTTCATGGAAGAGTTCTGGCAGCACGGCCGCCTCTCCATCCGGGAGGTCCAAAAGTCCTTTCCCGAGACGGACCCGCGCGCCCTACATAAGCGTGCAAAGCATCATCAACCAATTGGAATAGAATGGCGCAGTCCGCCGCCTCAGGAAGATCGGCAACGCCCATATACGAAGCGGCGCTTTCCTCCAGGGCGGCCTGCGAACACTCAGCACCACGGCGCTCGAACTGCTCGAATGGGCGTATCAGATGCCCGGATTACCGACTAAGTGGCGCTCCCCGATGGGCGTTAACGGAACACTATGATGTCCTTTTATCCCCGCGGAGCCTGAAATTACCGAGCGTCATATTGCAGATGCGACGGAGATGAATCGCAATCGGAATTGGCAGCGGCTGCAGGGGTCTTGCGCGACCGCTTCGGGCTGATCCTCCGGGAGGAGACGCACGAGCTTCCGGTCTACGCCATGGTCCCGGACAAAGGAGGCGCCAGAATTTCTAGCACGGAAACGCAGAGGTCGTCTTTCATAAAGAAGAGGCGCGGAAATCTGGTAGCGACAGGCCAAATGATGGACCGTTTCGCTACCTTTCTTTCGGGCGAGTTGGGGCGGCCGGTGAACAATGAAACGGGACTCGAAGTCTTGTACAGTTTCAAGCTCGAATGGGAACCGGACCTTGAATCGGAGAACCCGGACAGCCCTGCCGGCGCTTCTCTCGTAACTGCACTGAAGGAGCAGTCAGGCCTGCGTCTCGCACCAAAGCGAGGCCCGGTGCAGGTCTATGTAATCGAAAAAATCACCCGTCTGAGTGACAATTGAAGCGATGAGAGACCTGACAACGCGCGCCGGTGTGGGGCCGGTGGTTAATTCAGACCTGCGAATCCGATCAGGTGTTTTGCGTCCTTCTGGTCTTCCTGACAAATATACTCCATGATTTCTTCTTTGGGTCGCAGGTTGGCCGTGAAGTTGAGCGTGAATGGCTTCGAGTATGCGCCGGGGTCGATGATTTCGGTCTGGACGTTCAGAGTTCCCAGATCTTTGCGCGTGTACCGTTCGATGGTGTGAAGCTGTTCCGTATGGGGGTGGCCGGCGAAGTCGAACCAGGATCTGTCGTTATAACCGATCGTGTCTACAACCAGAGTGTCGCCCTCATAGTGGCCGATCGAATCGCCGTACCAGGTGGGGTTGGGATCGGCCTGATGCTTGCGGCCGTCCACGAAGATCTGACGGAAGCTGTGGATGTTGCCTTCAAAGAGAATGAAGACGTGGGTCGGCGTCTGCACAATGCGCCATGGATAGGGGGCGACCCGCGGTACACCCGTCGGCAGGCAGTTGGCTTCGGGATCGTCCTTGGACTCGCGCGCCTTGAAAATCTTTTCCGCCTCGGGGGTCATCGGAATCTTCTCGCCTTTAGGCAGGCCCTGGGCGATATCGCCGATCGGTCCTCCGCCGTTCCACACGCCTGAGAGATCCACAGTGCCATCCGCGAAATGAGGCGTCGGTCCCGTTACGCGCGGCTGCTGTCGCCGGCCACCGGTCGCCGGGGCAACGGCCGCCTGCACGGCGGCGCCTGGATTTTTCTCAACCTGTGGGGTCGGCGGCTGCTGCGCCATCATCAGACCCGCGGTAGCCGCGAAGAGAACAATAAAGGGTTTCATCTGGTACATTTCTCTGATACGTTTTCTGAAATCAGGCCTACTATATCAGAATCGATAAACCCTCCGGCGCCCGGCCGCGACGGGTGCGCGGCATTGATTGAATCACCGGGATCAGCGAGTTCTTCTCTCACGTTCCGGTGGTCTCGTTTCGGTTGAGCAGAGACTCGCTTAAACGCTTGCGTCCGCTCGCGGCTCGGGGGATTCGACCGACTCAGCCGCGGCGGGTGCGTGATGCGAACTGAATCACGGGAATCAGGGAGTTTTTCTCTCCCGGCCGTTCGGATCGGGGACGGTTCGCCAGTTCGTGATTGAGGCTTTGCACGAACTCTTCGATCTGTCCCTGCATCGCCTCCATCTTGGCGCGCATGTTGAGAATGATCTCGACGCCGGCCAGATTCACTCCCAGGTCGCGCGTCAGGTGGAGAATGACCTCGAGCCGTTCGAGGTCTTCATCGGTGTAGAGCCGCGTGTTTCCATCGCTGCGGCTGGGTTTGAGCAGGCCCTCCCGCTCGTACAGCCGAAGCGTTTGGGGATGCAGACCGTACTGCTCCGCCACGGAGGAAATCATGTATGCGGCTTTGGATTTTTCACGCATCGGTTTCAAGCCTCATGATCCTGCTCCCAGAGCTGTTTGCGCGGGTCATCCGGATGAAGCTCCGCCAGTTCCCGGAGCAGTTCCTTGGTGCGCTCGTCCTGCACGACGGGAGCTTTGAGCGTCACCTGCACGATCTGATCGCCGCGCGTGTTTTTGCGTGAGTTGAAGATCCCGCGTTCCCGCAGCCGGAACTTCTGGTCATTCTGAGTGCCAGGCGGAATCTTCAATAGCGTCTTGCCGTCGATTGTCGGCACCTCGATCTTGCCGCCGAGTCCCGCTTCCGCGACCGTGATCGGAACCTTCAACAGGATGTTGTCGCCCTCGCGGCGGAATAACGGATGCTCTTCCACGTGAGTCGTGATGTAGAGGTCGCCCGGAGGCGCTCCCATCGTGCCCGCATTTCCTTTACCCGCGACACGCAGCCGCGAACCGTTCTGCGCGCCCGCCGGAATACGGACTTCCACCGTTTCCGTATGCGCGAGCCGGCCCTCGCCGTGGCAGGTGGGACAGGCGTTTTTCAGCCGGCCTTTGCCGTTGCAGCGCGGGCAGGTGAGATTGAACTTCATGTTGCCGGCCATCTGGCTGACGTTGCCGGTGCCGCTGCACTGCGGGCACGCGATGGAACCCGCGTCGTTGCCTCCTGTGCCGTGACACGTGGGGCACTGGTCGTAGCGGGTGATATCGATCTTTGCCTGAGTTCCCCGAATCGCCTGCCAGAAGCTGATATTGAGCCCATATTCGAGATCGGCTCCCCGCTCCGCTTCCTGCTCGACCTCCTCCCCGCCGCCTCCGTGGAAAAATTGGCTGAAAATATCCTTGAACGAACCCGTTCCTCCGCCGCCAGTGCGCCGCCGGGACTCTGTCTCGCCCTGCGAGCCGCGGAACGCCTCCGAAAAATCGAACCCATTGAAATCCATGTTCGGATGAGTTTTCTGGCCGCCGCCGGGATACCCACCGCCGGCCGCGGCTCCGTTTTCGGAGTAAAAACCCACCTGGTCGTACATCTGGCGCTTCTTCGAGTCGCTCAGAATGTCGTAAGCTTCCTGGACGTTTTTGAAGCGGTCTTCCGCCGATTTATCGCCCGGATTCAGGTCCGGATGATACTTCCGCGCGAGCTTCCGGTAAGCCTTCCGGACATCGTCATCCGAAGCGCCGCGCGCGACGCCCAGCGTTTCGTAGTAATCGTGTTTTGGCGCTGATGGCATTTAAAAATCAGACAGGGCAGGCAGTGAAATTCACAGCCTGCCCTCGCCCCCTTGACTCAACGTTAAGTGCTTACTTCTTGTCGTCTACGTCCACAAACTCGGCATCGACCACGTCTTCCTTCGGCTTCTCGCCTCCGCCCTGGCCATTGCTGCCCGGACCGGCGCCGTCGGCGCCGGGACCTCCAGGCTGTCCGCCCGGCTGAGACGACGCTTTGTACATCGCCTCGGCCAGTTTGTGGCTGGCCTGAGTCAGACGATCCGTTGCCGCGTTCAGCTTCTCCGGATCGTTTTCGTTGATCTGCTTCTTGACGTCCTCAAGCGCGTCCTCGATGCTCTTCGCATCTTCGGCGCTGACCTTGTCGCGGTGCTCTTTCAACGTCTTTTCGACGTTGTAGACCATCGCGTCGGCGCGGTTGCGAGCCTCGATCTGATCCTTCGCCTTCCGGTCGTCGGCCGCGTGCGATTCCGCGTCCTTCGCCATCTTCTCGACTTCGTCTTTCGACAAGCCGGACGAAGAAGTGATCGTGATCTTCTGCTCGTTGTTCGTAGCCTTGTCCTTCGCGACCACGTTCAGAATGCCGTTGGCATCAATGTCAAAGGTGACTTCGATCTGCGGCACTCCGCGGGGCGCCGGAGGAATTCCGATCAGCTGGAACACGCCAAGCTGCCGGTTGTCCTTCGCCATCGAACGCTCGCCCTGGAAGACCTTGATTTCGACCGACGTCTGGCTATCCGCGGCGGTGGAGAACGTCTCGCTCTTGCGCGTCGGGATAGTCGTATTGCGTTCGATCAGCTTAGTGAAAACACCACCCAGAGTCTCGATTCCGAGGGTGAGAGGCGTGACGTCGAGCAGCAGCACATCCTTTACTTCGCCGCCGAGAACGCCGCCCTGGACAGCCGCGCCGACCGCGACCACTTCGTCCGGGTTCACGCTCTTGTTGGGCTCTTTATTGAACAGCTGCTTCACGATCGCCTGGATACGCGGCGTGCGGGTCTGGCCGCCCACCAGCACCACTTCGTCGATCTTGTCCGGCGTGACGCCGGCATCCTGCATCGCCTGCTTGCAGGGACCAACCGACCGTTGGAAGATGTCTTCGCACATCTGCTCGAAACGCGAGCGGGTGAGCTTCATCGCCAGGTGCTTCGGACCGCTGGCGTCGGCGGTGATGAACGGCAGGTTGATTTCGGTCTCGAGCAGCGTCGAGAGCTCCATCTTTGCCTTCTCCGCGACTTCCTTCAGCCGCTGCAGGGCCATTTGATCCTTCGAAAGATCGATGCCCGATTCCTTTTTGAACTCGGAGATGATCCAGTCCATTACGCGCTGGTCGATGTTGTCACCGCCCAGGTGCGTATCGCCGTTAGTCGATTTGACTTCGACCACGCCGTCGCCTACTTCGAGGATCGAAACGTCGAACGTACCGCCGCCAAAGTCGTAAACCGCGATGGTTTCGTTCTTCTTTTTGTCCAGACCGTATGCAAGCGCCGCCGCCGTCGGCTCATTGATGATGCGCTTCACGTCGAGACCCGCAACCTTGCCGGCGTCCTTGGTCGCCTGGCGCTGCGCGTCATTAAAGTACGCCGGAACGGTGATAACCGCTTCCGTGACCTTCTGGCCCAGATATGCTTCGGCCGCCTCTTTCAGCTTCGTCAGGATCATCGCCGAAATCTCGGGCGGCGAGTACTTCTTGCCCTGAATTTCTACGCGCGCATCGCCGTTCTCACCCCGCACAACCTTGTACGGGACCATCTTCTGCTCTTCGTTAACCTCGTCCAGCCGCCGACCCATGAACCGCTTGATCGAGAAAATCGTATTTTCCGGATTCGTGATCGACTGGCGTTTCGCCACCTGGCCGACCAGGCGCTCGCCGGTTTTGGTAAAGGCCACCACTGAAGGCGTCGTCCGCGCGCCTTCCTGATTTGCGATTACCGTAGGCTGTCCCGCCTCCATAACCGCGACGACCGAATTCGTTGTGCCGAGGTCGATTCCAATAATTTTGCCCATTGTCCTTTCTCAGGACCTCCTTAATGAAGAAACGTGGCAACTCGTGCCGTGCCGCCGGTTCCCATCGCCCGGCATTAGCTAGAGTCAATTATGAAATATGAGTGTCTTGTTGTCAAGTGTCTTTAGCAATTTTTCAAAAATGCGGTACTGTCCGCATTAAGTCATTTATTTTCAATCCAGCTCAGATTGCGCCGGGATAACGAAATAGAGATATACTTTGGCCATGGCTGCGCTCATCGATCCGATGGCAAGAGGTCCGGAGATTGTCGAACTCCGCCATCTTTCCAGCTGGGAACTCGATCCGCTCCTGCTGGAAGAGACCGTGGAGTGGCAGCGGGAGCTGGACTGGGATTTTGCCCGGCCCGCCGATCTGGTTCGCCAGTTTACCGATGTCCATGCGTTGACCGGATACGCGTTACTTGATCGCGGCGAAGTCGCCGGTTATGGCTATTCGGTGCTTGAGGATCACAAGGGACTGATCGGCGATTTATACGTCCGCTCCGCCTGGCGCAACGGAGACTACGAGTCGCGGCTCTTTCGGTCGCTGCTGGACAACCTGATCGCAACCCCGCGGGTGCGCCGAATTGAGAGCCAGCTGATGCTGGTCGATCCGTCGGTGGCTCGGGCGCTACAGAAAGAGCGGTTCGTCAGGACACAGGAGCGAATGCTGATGTCGCTCGACATGGCGGAGGCGCCCCCGATGCCGTCCGGCGAGGCGTTCGAGCGCTACCATATTGAGCCCTGGGCCGATTATCACCACGAATCGGCGGCGGGGGTTATTGCGCTCGCGTATGCCAACCATGTCGACAGTCAGATCAACGATCAGTACCGCACACTGGCGGGCGCCCGGCGTTTTATCTACAACATCGTGCAGTTTCCGGGTTGCGGGACGTTCTTCAAGGCGGGCTCGTTCGTTGCCTTCGATCCGGAAACCGCCGCCATGGCGGGCATCGCGCTGGCGAGTTTTGTCGGCGAAGAGGTTGGCCATATTACTCAACTCTGCGTCACGCCGGGATTGCGGGGGAGGGGACTCGGCTACGAGTTGCTGCGCCAGGCCGCGGGCGCTCTGCGGCTGCACGGAGCGAAACGAATCAGTTTGACGGTCACCTGCGCGAACACGGAAGCCACACGGCTTTATGAGCGATGCGGATTTTCCGATGTGCGGCGCTTTTCCGCATATATGTGGGGCAGTTACTGAGCCGCATCAGTGTTTCTTGCCGCCCACGCGTCTGCCGATAATCATTTTGACGAGCAGATGATCGGTGCTGCCGGTCAGACCCACGCCCACTCCGAAATTAAACTCCCAGGAAGGGCTCAAGTTTAGATCGGTAACTGCGAAAATCTGCTGCTGCTGGTTTCTGAGGGGGTCAAAATCGGTGACCGGGCCGACCGAACCGTAATATTCAAATCCAGCATTGACGACCTTCGTTATGTCGTAGCCGACCTTCACGTTTGGCGAAAATACCAGGCCCTCCGATACGGATGGCCCGTGAAACGACCGGTCCAATGTCGGATTGAAGCAGAGATACCACTTGCCGAGGGTCTTGTCGACGATAGGCCGGATCTCCATGGTCCATGTATCGGCTGAATAGACCGCTCGCTGGTAGCCGATCTCCAGCGAGAGGCTCACGCCGACGGGCCATTTCCATGACTCAGGCACACGCACTCTGGGACGGATATGATCGCCGACCCACTGCCATCCGACGCGGCTGTCCGCACTGGTAAAGACGTAAAAACCGGTCTCGAACCAGTTGCTGAAGCCATGCGTGATCTCCAGGGTCTCGTGCAACTGGTGCTCGGTCGGATATGTGCCATCGGTGGTAGTCTTCGATCCCTCAATCGTAAAGTTGCTGTGAAGCTCGAACATCGTGGCCCCGGGGTCCACGAGATCGGACCCGTACACCTGTATTTCGTAGCTTCCCTGAGCTCTCAGAACTCCCGCGCAAGGGATCGCCAGGATCGCGAGCAAGACGAGTCTTCGCATTCTTCCGCCGGGCATACTAGATCGCCATCAGCTTACGTACCGCATGAGGGCCATAAAGCCGTAATCCATATGCATCTGCTGATGACAGTGGAACAGAGTTGCGCCCGGATCGTCGGCGAGCAGATCCGCCTCGACTGTCGATTTCGGTTGCACGACGACAACGTCTTTGAATATGCCAGACGTGCTCACCCCGCCCACCCTGGTCAGTTCGAATGTGTGGCGGTGCAGGTGCACAGGATGGGCTTCATCGCTGCGGTTATCGAACACCAGCCGGTATCTGCGATTTGCTTTGACGAGGATATCGTCGGTTTTCGGGAAGGATTTGCCGTTGATGGTCCACTTGTCGATCCAGCGGCTACCCGCGAATTTCTTTTCAAAAACCAGATTTACACGCTCCGCTTCCGGTCTCGCCGCGGGCGCCGTGCCGAAGACTGTGTAATCCCATGCTTCCTTCGACGGCTCGGTCCATTGCGCGTCTCCACTCTTTTGCGAATACTCGACCACGATTCCCATTCCCGCCGTGCGGTCGTGATTGTCCGTTGCGCCGAGAATCCACACTCCAGGATTGTTCATCTCTACAACCGCATCGACCCTTTCCGCGGGACCGAGTTCGAGGAACTGAACTTTTGCGGGATTCGCCACAAGATTGCCATCAAGGGCTCTCACCTCGAACGCATGGCCGCCGATCGCGATCCGTCGCAGGATCGTCGCGCTTGCGTTCAGGATGCGCAGCATGACACGCTGGCCCTCTTTGACCCTGATGGGGTCGCCGTGCCCCAGCGCTCGATCGTTGATCGAAAATGCCTTGTAAGCTACTTCCTCGCCCTCATCGCCCGTAGTCGCAAAATAAGGGTCCCATTCGCGGAGGGCAAGAAAGACTTCCTGATCGTACCCACCCGGATCGCTTTTCGGCTGAACGTAGAAAAATCCGAACTGCCCTGTGTATGTGGCGCGATCCAGATGGCGCTGCGCCTGCGTATGCGTGTGGTACCACCTCGTGCCGCTCGGCGCCGGAGTAAACACGTAGCGCGCTTGCCCGCGCGGGGGAATCATCGGCGTTCCCTCTTCCATCGAGCCGTCCACGGCTGAAGGGATCTTCAGCCCGTGCCAATGCACCAGTTCCGGCAGGTTCGATTGATTCCGAACATCGATGACAATCTCGCGGCCTTCCTGGACTCGAAGTAACGGCCCTGGCGCCGAGCCGTTATATCCCACCGTTTTTACCACTCGTTTTGGCGCGAGTTCAACGGACACGGGGCTAATCTGAAGGGAAACATCGGCCTTCCGCGCATCCTGCGGGGCGAACGCGCGGAGCGGCGAGGCAATCCCGGAGATCGCCGCCGCACCCAGAATCGATAAGGCCTCCCGCCTGCCGAGCGCATTCATTTAAGCTCAGAACTTTCCCTCCATCGAGCACGGGGCGAAAGAGCCGGCCGCGCTCGATGGAAGACATCATCATCGCCTAAATGCGACAGCGTCGCAACACTGAAGGCCAGCTCCCGACGATTCGTAGCCGAAGGTGCCGAACACAAGTCGCGGGTGCGACGGTCGCGACGAGTCCGATCAACTGTCTTTGGATGGCGTGCTGGTCACTCCCTGGTTCGCGAGTGTATCCCGGACCGAGGGAGTTCCTTCCGGAACTCCCGCCCTGGAAGCGCGCCCGAACTGCCCAGGACATATGCCTGGAGTCTTTCAGGCAGCGAAACGAAAAGCGGCGTAGCCGAGCAGGACTCCCATACCGGAGCCAACCACCACGTCACTCAGATAGTGCATCCCAATGACAATTCGTGACACCGCCACATTGATCGCCAGAACCAACAGTATCGGCATGATCTCGGGATAAAACGAACCCAACGACAACGCAACGGCAAACGCCGTCGTCGAGTGGCCGGAAGGAAACGAAAACTTATCGCGCGTCACAATATGTGCCCAGCAATGCGGTTCGATATCGCGCGGCCGGATTCGGCCGACCATGCGTTTGACCTTGTGAAAAAGGACGATTCCGATAGCGACCGCGCAGCCCGCGGCCTCAATGGCCCGAAACCTTTCCGAATCCGACGACAGCAGGACCGCAAGCCCGATCATTCCCCAAAGCCAACCGTCCCCGGCGCGTGTCGCGAGGAGCATCCACCACCGCACCCACCGTGGAGCGCGCCAGCGGTTGAAGCGCCGCATCAGGCTATTGTCAGGCGCGAAAAGCGTGGATTTGGCCCGGGAGAGCGTCACAATGCGACCTCCGGAGCAATCCCCACCGGACCCTGCGACCGGTTCTTCTGTCCCCAGTACCAGGCGAAGGCCAGTTCGCGGAAGTAATTGCCCAGGGTGATCGCCGGCGCAAGGACAAACAATCCCGCGCAAAGCCGTGCCCACGGCGTTTCTTTCAGAAACGATCCACCAATCGAACATACGGCTGACGTTAACTTGAAATAATCCCCGGATTCCCCAATGGCAATACTCTGGCCGCGCTGCATTCCCGCCAGAAACTCCTCAATGGTGCCGACCCCTGGCACTTCGGTAAACGTCCGCGCGACGCCCGCCAGAGTGTGCGAATCGCTCCCGCCGACCACGGGACGGGAAAAGCGTCGGGCGAACTCCTGCGCCAGTTTGTTCGAGCACGCCAGCATCTGGCCGTTAATTGTTTCTACTCCGTGAAAATCGCGTGCAAAAATTGCGAAATCGTCTTCATTTCGGGGACCGGTGAGGCTCGAATAGAGGTGATTCACAGTAACAAACAGCCTGCGCTCCACGGCGTAAGCGAGAAGGCTCTCAACGTCATGGCGGCGGCGCTGCAGTGCAGTGTGGTCCTGCTCTTCGATTCCATAGACGCCCGCATGCATTTCAGTGCCACTGGGCATGGTGCAGGTGACTTCTTCGCTTAAAAAGAAGTCCGGATGGCTCCGCAGTTCTTCCACTGCGTCTATGGAATCGTGGTCCGTAACAGTGACCAGATCCATTCCACGCTGTTTCAACCGTTCATACAGCGCGCGAGGCTCGTTGTAGGATTCCTTGCAAAAACGGGTGAGTCCGGGTACGGTACACATTCCCGAATGCACGGTGTGGACGTGAAGATCGCACCTCATGCACCCGTTGTAAACCCCAAGCCGTTACAGAATCATGATTTACCGGCGAAACAATTGTGAAGCGAGATGTATCAGGAGGGAACGCTACTTCCGCGCCTGCGAAGGGTTATTTCTTAAAAAGGCGATCAAACGCGTCGCGGGCATCGCTGGCATTCTTTGGAGGAGGCGTATTTAAACCAGCGGCGGGCAATTTCGTGGCGCCGCCGGGCATTTGGGTCGACGAAGCCTCGCGCGCTACGGTGACACGGGGGGAGAACAAGCCACACGTGTTCGCCTGATCCTTAATGGGAATTCGAACCGGTATCGGCTTGGTGCACTGAAAGCGCGTGGAAGGCTCGAAGTGGGCGCATTGCTTGCAACAATGCAATTGTGCCCCGCATTTCGGGCACGGACCGTCGAAAGCGGTTCCCGGAGGCAGCGTTATCGAGCAGTTGTAACAGCGCGACGCCGTCACGGCCTGAACGAGCCGCGGCAGTCGAGGGCCTGTAACGTCGAGCGGAGGACGCGGCCCGGAAGGCTTTGGACGGGATGCCCCATTGTTCCCGTTGGATGGAGCGCTGTTGCTGTCAAAGTAACCGTGTTGACGGTACTTGCGGTCGGAGTCCATGCGGATCTAAAACCCCTGTGTTCAATTTCGATATGTGCCCGGTTAACAGACGGGGAGTCCTGGGCGATCTTCGAATCTGGATTTTCTCTTGGAAAAACGTGCGGTTGCCTGGAGAAGCGAACCTACAGAATTTCGGCTCCCGCTGTGTTACACCCCATTCTTACCACGGAATGTTCTCCTTGTACAGTGTCCATTTCACAACTCTGCGTGAATTCTGCCACCTCCAGGACTAAAATCCGCGGCGTGGCGACGGCCTGCCAGGCCTTAAATGCCCGACTGGTAGAGGAAATCGCGAACTTTGAGATACCATTCGGCCCCCACCTCGGGATATGCCAGAGGCGACCATGACAGCAGGTTGAGGCCGGGAAATCGAGGGCCACGCGCGTCTTCGCGCAACTCAAGAGAACGCGCGACCAGCATATCTTCGGCGGCATTTCGCTGGATAAAGTCGCGGACGCGAAGAAGCTGCAACGGAGCCTGCGCTGGTAACCCCGCCAGATAGCGAAGCAGTTGCCGTTGCGCGGTGGCGCTGGAGGGCGCCTCGACGGGCGCGACGTTCTCCCCAGTTGCAATATCCGCCGCCACATTGGGGGCGATATCCGGTACTACGCGTTCCACGACTCGCACTTCGAGCGGAGCCACATACCACGTTCCCACCTTAAGCAATGCCTCGACCCGCACCCTGCGCGGCGGCGTGTCCGGCGGCGCCCAGATATCGAGCAGATAGCAGCGCGTCGTCTGAGTGGCCCGCGCTTCGGGCGCGAGCGCGGAATCGTACTCGGGAATTGCTCCGAACGCGGGCGTATTCTGGGGCGCGAGCCAGTCTGGACAATAGCCCTCGGCGCCGCAGCGACTGAAGTACTCCCGGTAAAGTCGAACCTGCAGAATTCCGGGTGGGTTTGAACCCGTATAAAGGAGATAATTCGTTCCCGCCGGCCCGGTGATCACCACATGCAGAGAGAGGTGACCGTTGCGGGGCATGGCGGGCGAGAGGATCTCACGCGGATTCAGATCGCGGTCGGCCGCTACCGGATGGCCAAACGGATTGAAGCGCTCAAACTCCGAGTAGAGACGAATATCCTGGGCATGCGCCGCCGGGGCCAGACTGAAGATCAGCAGGGCACAAAGGATTGCTCGCACGGATGCGGTGCTGAAGGCGGCAGCTTGCACCAATGTCGTCTATCATAGCCGCAGAGGGTCCCGGGATATGAAACTGCTCACCGCGTTGCTTTTTGTATCCGGACTGGCTTTGGTTTCTGAAGCCCCGGTTTCGGAAGCCCATGCTCAGTCCTCCATGCCGCTCCTGTCCGCAGACTCAACCATGCAGGTGTCTCCGCATGTCTTCGCGATGATCGGTTTTCCCAACGTCGCGATAGTAGTGGGAGACCGCGCCACGCTGGTTGTCGATACCGGCATGGGAACGCGCAACGGAGCCACCGTCTTACGGGAGGCCCTGAAGCTCTCCAAAAATCCGAAGCTCTTTCTGACCACTACACATTTCCACCCCGAACATGCTATGGGCGTGGACGCTTTTCCTCCCGCCACGATCCTGATCCGGCCAACCGTTCAGCAGCAGGAAATGGACCAGCGCAAAGACGAATTCATTCAGATGTTCAGCAAAATGTCCGCACAAAACAAAGAATTGCTGACCGGCCTGAAGCTGCGCACGCCCGATCTTCTTTTCGATCGTGAGGTGAAACTCGACCTGGGCGGCGTTACCGCCCGCCTCTTCTGGCTGGGCGCCGCGCACACCCGCGGAGACGAGCTGATTTTCGTCGAGCAGGACAGCGTCCTCATACCCGGCGATATCGTCCAATCCAAACTCGTGCCCAACATGCCCAATGACGATGCCAGCCCGAAGAACTGGATCGCCATTCTCGATCAGCTCGCGCCGCTTAAGCCCCGCTTTGTCGTACCCGACCATGGCGCGCTCGGTGACGGTTCACTGATCGCCCAGGAACGCGCCTTCCTGGTTGACGTTCAGACAAAAAGCCTCGAACTGAAGCGTAAAGGCACGCCGCTTGACGAAGCCGGCAAGCAGGTGACCGCCGAGATGAAATCGAAGTATCCGGACTGGAATATTGGCTCGGTTGCGAACATCGTCAAAAGGGTTTACGCCGAAGCCCAGTAACTTATTCGACTGGCGATCAAAAGACCTCCAGCCGCCTTTTCGTGCGGCTGGAGGCGTCGATAGAGCCTCATTCCCGTCTCAGCCGCGCACGTCCGAGCGGCAAAGACAGAGGGGCCCCCGCAACGACGAACTTATCCGTTATTTGCCGCCGCCGAATTTAAACACGATTCCGCCCAGATACCGAAAATTGTTCTGATTGTTGGTGCTGATAATCGGGTTGGTATAGCGAGTCAGCATGTAATCGATTTCCCCCAGGCGGAGAGCGATGGTTTTGTTGATGTTCAAATCGAGGCCGCCGCCGACCATCATGGTGAAGGGATGCTGCGTACCGGTAGCCTGGAGCGAGCCGCCTCCCGCGTTGATCGCTTGCGTCAGGTTGGCATACCCGTTTGTGTTGGATTGGCCGAACAGGAGGTCTCCGAACACGGTAACCCTGTGAAGCGGCACTCTTATCGCTGGACCGAAGGCGTAAGTAAACATGTTCCCATTGGAGACGTATGTTCCTGCCGGGATCGTGCCGTGAGGTGTTACGACCGGACCTCCGTACGTCACCGTCCACGAGGTGCTGCCGTACCCCTGCAGGTCGGCCCTTATGCCGAGGAAAGGCAGGAAGTTGTACTGAATGCCGCCACCGCCTCCATTGAAGGCGCGGGACTGCAGACCCGTTAACGACGGGTTGAACTGAATATAGGAGTAATCTCCGTAGAGATCGAACTTTTCGTCACTTTGGGCCAGTGCTGCGGTTGCAGTTACAAACAGCAAGGGGGCAAAGGTGAGGGCAATACGTCTGAGTTTCATAATTTTCCTCTAAATTTTTTTTGAGAGCCGTCAAAGCAGACTGGATGTTCCGCCGCCGGCGCTCTCTTTGATCTGTTCAGTGAAATGCCCGTCTCCGCCATACGACTCAAAACTTGATTTTTTTTGACGGCGCGCTTCTCTGTTCCTTTCCGGCGGTGTGGCGCGGGGCAACTCTTCGGCGCCGAAAGCGGCAGTCCGGATATAATGCTTCCGGTCAGAGATGTGGTGAGGCGTCCATCGCATTAAGAAGAAGGAGAAAGAGAAAGATGGTATCGAGATCATTCAGGGCGGGTCTGGCTTTCGCCGGGCTGCTTCAATTCACATCCGCCGTATATGGTGCGGAGGTTGTGGTGAGAGTGGCCCCTCCGGCGCCTCAGTCGGTGGTTGTTGTGGGCCACGCGCCCGGCCCGAAGTATGTGTGGATCGGCGGATACCACAGATGGAATGGCAGTCGGTACATCTGGGTGCCGGGCAAATGGATTGTGCCGCCGCGCCACGGCGCAGTCTGGGTCGCACCCCGATGGGTTCCGCGCAATGGGGGTTACGTCTTCGTCGCAGGGCGCTGGCGTTAAGTCGCGGCGGTTCGTTTCATATTGCGCCTGGTCGTTGGGACGCCTCCGTCGCTTCGACCGTTTCCGGAAACGGAATTGGTTTGTTCAGCGATAAAGTCAAATAAAAATAAAGTTAAATAAAAATAAAATGAGACAGTGCCTGTCCGCATCGAAGGTGTTGGATGAGTGTGGGCGGAGTCCTTCATGAGTGTGCGCGTCCGGACCGGTGCTGGCAATAAACGGAATCGTAACCTTGCGAGAACCAGGCGCAAGCCTTCCCAAGTCGTCATTTCCCGTGTTTTTCCGCTATTAAAGCCGTTATTCCGGGCACCGGGCCAATAATTCTTCGCAATTATTTTTGGAGGCCGGACGCCACTCGACGCGAGTGCCCGAAAAGGGCATAGCGATTCTCTTCACATGCCCAGCCTCGGGCAATTTCCTGGCTCCGTAAGTCATTGGCCCGCGGTTAAGTGGTTCAGTTTCATCATTTGGGAAAGCTGTAGCCAAAGGCCGCTGGATTGCCAAGTGTGTAGCCACGGCGGAGCCATAAAGGCGCCGCCTCTGGAGAAAACTATGGCAGCGTGCGCGACCGTTCCGCAGTGGATCTCGGACGACGTTCTTGTTGAATCGGCGAAGAAGGGAGACGCGGAAGCCTTCGCCGGGCTGATGGATCGCTATAGCGGATTTTGCTTATCCAAGGCATATTCGATTCTGCGAAATCGCGGCGATGCCGAAGATGAGGTACAGAACGCCTGGTTGCAGGCCTGGACTCATCTCGGATCCTATCAGGTCCGGGGCGCCTTCAGCGCGTGGCTAAGCCGGATCCTGTTCAATCAGTGTCTGATGCGGCTGCGCAAGAAGAAGTTGACGCCGGTAATGTCTATCGACCAGGTGTTCGACACCGAAGGCTCTTTCCGGCTGGATTTGATCGATCAGCGAGACCTGCCGGAGGACATCGTGGGAAGCGAAGAGGTTTCACGCGTCCTGAGCAAAGAGATTCGTGGGGTTCCGCCTGTGCTGCGCGAGGTGCTTGTTATGCGAGACGTCGCCGATGTCGCCATGAAAGACATCGCCGGGGATTTGGGGATCAGCGTGCCAGCCGCCAAATCCAGATTAATGCGTTCGCGCATTGAGCTCCGCCGACGGCTGGCGAAGCATTACGGAAACAAAGGTGGCGGGACTCTTATTCAAAAGGCCACCCGAGAGAAGGTAGCCTACGCTCGCGGCGCGTGATTGCCTGGACTTTTCCGGATCACTGGCCCAGGCACAATCTCGATGAACGGTGTCATGCTCTCACGAACCGGAAGTGTGAAAGTTGCGGAGAGGCGCGAGGGGAAATACATGCGAAACAAGACGTTGTACACCGTTGACGCCGTCCTGCGAATCCTCTTCGTAAGCGTCGGTTTGATATCCCATCGTCCTTTGAGCGCACAGGGTCCCGAATTGCAAGCGCGGGTTCAGGAAGTGATGCGGGTGGCCGCAAGAAATAAACAAGCGCTTACCCAGTTGACATGGGTTGAACAGGTAACGACAAGCCTGCGAGGCGAACAGAAAAAACTGGAACACTTTCAGGCACGCCTCGGGCCCGACGGTCAGCCTCAGGAGGCCTCCTTTGATGCCCCGCCCGCCCATCCCAATGAAGGACGACCGAGAGCTCTGAAGGAACATGCGATGGCAAAAAAGACAGAAGAGTTGCAGGAGTATACCGGTCAGATGAAGAGTCTCGCGCAGCAGTATTTGCCGCCGGAGAAAGATCTGCTGCAACAAGCCTGGGACAGGGGCGATATCACTCCAGGCACGCTGGCCGGCTCTCTCAATGAGCTCCAACTCATCGTTCGTAATTACCTGAAACCGCAGGATTCGATGACTCTCGTCGTCGACGAAACTCAGAAGCAACTACTGAGTATTCAGATCGCCTCTTATCTGGACGGGCCGAAAGATGCGATGAATCTTATGGTGCAGTTCGTCCACTTGCCGGGCGGATCCAATCAGATTTCGGATACTGTCATCGACGGGGCCAGCAAGCAACTGGACGTCGCCATTCAGAACTCCAACTACCAGCACATCTGAACGTCGCTTACCGTCGATAACAAGGAAACCCTCAGAATGAGCATTCCAGGATTTAAACGAGCGTCAAAGTGTGTCGTTTTGGCGATGATATTTTCATGCCTCGCTTTTGCGGAGGCGGATACGGCCGCGATCGATGAACCGACCGCCGCCGCTTCCGACCCGAAGCCTGCCGGAACAGCGCCGGACCCGGACAAGCTTCACGTCGACATCTACCCGATCTTTGGATGGCTTCCATTTTTCAGTTCCAACTTCACGGTTCCGCCACTACCGGGCGGCGGTGGCGGCGGAAGCATCGGCGGGAGCACAAATGTGAAGATCAGCGGGGCGGCCGTGTTCGCCGTGGACGTTATGTATAAAAAGTTTCTGGTTGAAGGCGAGGGAATGTTCGCGAACGTTTCCGGAAATCGCACGACACCTCACGCGACCGTCTCTACCCACTTCGATTACGGCGATCTTTTCCTTGGCTGGAACGTGTGGAAAGGCATTTATCCGACGATCGGCTTCCGGCGAATAGCCCTCGACATCAGCGCGATGGCCCTCGATTCGCCCACATTCACGCGTAAGCCCGGCGTGTGGGACCCTCTGATCGGAGTCGAATATCGAAAACAACTGAAACACAAGCTCAATGTGCAGGGACGATTCGATATCGGCGGATTTGGCGTTGGATCAACCGTGGATCTTGACGCGCAAGTTCGCCTGGAATGGAGATTCGTGAAGCACTTCGGCACACTAATTGGTTATCAGGTGTTATACGACAAGCTCACTGGTACGGTAAATCAGCAGGTCCTCGACCAGCCGATAACTTACCCCTGGAAATACGCCCAGACCTTTCACGGGCCGATTCTTGGGATTGGCATTTACTTCTAGCTGACGGGGCCCCGCCTAAATGCGAGTGGCGCGTCAATGGCGGAAATTCATTCGAAGCCGGATGGGTCTTCTTCGATTTCCTCGAGGTCCGGTTTCCGGCCCTCTTCCTGGCGATCTTCTTCCGCCCATTCAGGCCGCAGATCGTCTTTCGATTCGGCGGATTCCTTCTCTTCCCTGGGCGTCTTGTTGATGGGCTTCATAGCTGCATTTTCTCACTTTCGGAGAATCACCGGACGCGGCGGCCGCCTGCCGATGTGGCAATTCGGACGGCAGGCGTAACGATACAATCGTGCGAGTGAGACCGGCCGATGCCGCGGTTAGCAGGCAATCCTCGTCAGATCAGAATGCGGCGGTCCTTGCGGGCTTTCTGGGATGGACTCTCGACGCCTTTGATTACTTCCTCGTCGTCTACTGTTTGACCGCTATCGCGCGAGAATTTCATCGTTCGGATGCCGAGATGGCGCTGGCGATCACGGTGACGCTGGTTTTCCGACCCATCGGCGCATTTTTCTTCGGGCTTCTCGCTGACCGCTACGGCAGGCGCCTTCCACTGATGATCGATCTGGTTTTCTACTCCGTGATCGAGGTCGCTACCGCGTTCGCGCCGGGCTACCGATCGTTCCTCGTGCTGCGGGCGCTCTTCGGAATTGGCATGGGCGGTGAATGGGGCGTAGGCGCCTCGCTCGCCATGGAAAAAGTGCCGGCGAGGCTGCGCGGCCTGATCTCGGGGATCTTGCAACAGGGCTATGCCCTCGGCAACCTTCTCGCCGCGCTTTGCTTTTTCTTTCTCTTCAACCGGTGGGGCTGGAGGCCGATGTTCTTCCTCGGCGGCCTGCCAGCATTGCTGGCGATCTTCGTACGGATGCGTGTGAAAGAATCGGAAGTCTGGGAGAAAACGCGCACGGCTGACTGGGGTCAGTTGCGCCGGTCGATCGTTTCCAACTGGAAGCTTTTCCTGTACCTCGTGTTGCTGATGACCTTCATGAACTTTGCGTCCCACGGCACACAGGATCTGTATCCTACGTTTCTGCAACGCTACTGGCACTTCGACGCGTCGAAGCGATCGATCATCTCTGCTATCGCGAGCATCGGCGCGATCTGCGGAGGAACATTCTTCGGCTGGTACTCCGATGTGCGCGGCAGGCGGCGCTCGATTGTCACCGCGCTCCTGCTTGCGATAGCGCTTATTCCTCTGTGGGCTTTATCGCCCAACACAGCGTTACTTGTGGCCGGCGCGTTTCTGATGCAATTCATGGTGCAGGGCGCCTGGGGTGTGATCCCGGCGCATCTTTCCGAACTCTCTCCCGATTCGGTGCGCGGCTTTCTGCCAGGCTTTTCCTATCAGTGCGGCGTTCTGATATCCGCTTCGATCGTCTATATCCAGGCGTTGTTTGCCGAGCACTTTTCCTATGCGGCGACGATGGCGCTGAGCGCGGCTGTGGTGCTTCTGGGCGGCGCGATTGCCGCAGGCTTCGGACGCGAACGCCACCGTCTTGTGTTTGGGAGTGTGGAGGGAAGTTCCGGAGCCTGATGCGATACGAGTACGCCAGCCAGCGGCGAATACGCGAGCGAAACAAGAAGATTTATCGCGTGGCGCACTGGCCGATCTGGATCTGGGTTTTTTTTCTTGCTCCGGGCCCACTGACCTTCGATCTCTTTGAACAGGGACCGAGCATTCGGAATATGATCTGGTTGCTGGTGGTTCTGGCAGGAACGGGAATCGCGGGTATTTACGGCCAGCTTCCCGGCGTCGAACCGCGGCCTTATATACTGCGTTTCACCGAAGACAAACCGAATCCTCTTTATCGCCGGATCTGCTATACGTTCGCGTGGAGCGATGTAATTTGCTTTGCCCTGCTGAACCTCGCCGGGCTGGTGATTGCGGTGGCAACCGGCGGGTGGTATCTGAAACAAATTTACGCTTACGCCTACTTTCCGCTGTACCTCACAATATTGTTGCTGGGCGCTTTCGGATTTCTGCCCCGTGTGCGCCCTTCGACCAAAGGTGAGGGTACCGAGCGGCGATACTTCTACGGATCGGTGTGGGCCGTGACGCTGGCTCAGACTGTGTTGATGATTCTGTGGAAAGCGCTGCCCCGCAGCCATGCCGGAGACGTAATCAAGCTGGCGGTCTATGTAATCGCGCTCGTGGCACTCGGTTTGTGCGCACGATTCGGCTTACTGCCGCGCACCCGTCCGATTCTGCCGGGTGAGTTGATGGTCGCCGATTAAGCCAGAAACCTAAGCCAAAGGATTCAGCCAGCGCAATCCTGGGAAGCGCGCAAAGTCCCGATCGGTCGTGTGCAGCGTTCCGCCGTACTCAATAGTCAAAGCGGCCAGTTGCGCGTCGGTGGCCAGCGGACCGGACGCCTGCCCGTCGATCATCATCTGGCGAAGGATCGACCAGTGTCCTTCGCCTTGAGCCAGCAGTCGGACGTTGGGTTGTTCCAGCCATTGATCTACGATGCTTGCTGCCGCTTGCACTGTTGCGCGCGCGCCTGGGAGCTTGCGATTAGTTACAATGCGCAGAAAGGCCCCGACAGTCTGCCACGGCAAACCGACGGGTGTTCCACCCGACAGAACCTCCTCCAGCCACGCACGCGCTTTTGCGTGGCCGGGTGCCGCCGCATCATAGGCGTAGAGGAGAACATTGGCGTCAAGAACGATCACGCGTGCGCCGGTCCCTCAAGAGTCTCGATCAACTCCTCAATGTTGTCGTAGCTTAATCCCGGAGGAAGTCCGAGCGGAAGTGGCGTGACAACAAAGGACCTGCGGCTCCGGTTGTGGGATGCCATCAGACCAAGCCGGAGCAGATCGTTGACGGTTTCTTTAAGCGACGCTCCGGACCGCCGCATTTCCTTCTTGAGGAGACCCGCTACGTCGTCGTCCAGTGAAAGAGTCGTTCGCACATCATGATGTTAACACGATAGGCATCATGATGTTCAGGCCCTCAAAACTGGAATCGCGCGACGAGTTGACCCGCGCGGGGCGCGCCATAAACTGTACCGTTATTGATGTAGCCGAAGCCGCCGGTGGTCTGGCCGTTTACCCTCGTTTGTGTCGCCACCGCATTCGTTGAAGTCGGATTGTTCGGTTCCGTCCGATTGAAGATGTTGGTGAACTCAGCCCGGATCTGGAGGTTCATGCTCTCCTTGAATCTGAAGTTTCGAGCCAGACTCATATTCTCCGCAGGACGCCGCTGATAGCGATAATCGCTGTAGTAAGCGGCGGCCGTGCCGTACTGGCCGGCCGGGGGATTGACCCACGCCGCCGGGTTCAACACAAACGTCTTGTTCGGATCGAAGCAGTGGCAGTTGAGATTCTGAGTGAAAAGCGGCACGCCCGGAACCCGGTCCATCAGCGTGGTCTGGAAGGTGTAAGCGGACAGATTGGTAGTGGACTGAGGCGACAGGATAGGCAGTCCGCTGCCGTAGCGCAGCAGCGCGCCGATTTGCCAGTCCCGCGCCAGCAATGATACGAACTTATTACCGGTCAGCCTGGGCGTAGTGTAAGAACCCGAAAAAACGAAGAGGAAGGGTTGATCATAAGCCGAGATGGTCTTCTGATTGGGCCGGTTGAAGACATTATTGACGAAGACTCCGTCGGCGCGTCCGTAATCGTCCTCAACGCCCAGATCGAGTTGCTTCGACCATGTGAAGGAGGAGTTGGCCTGCAGACCGTGGGAGAAACGCTTCGTCCCCTTCAATTGAAGTGCCTCGTACCAGGTGTTTCCATCCGGCACCCAGTGCCAGTTCGTAACAGCGCCATATTGGGGGAAGGGACGCAGCGATTGGGCCACCGTAGCCGTCAACGGAAAGCCGGCGTAGGGTGGCGTGCCAAATCCGGCCGCGATGGCGATCGGGGAATTGAGAGGAGCGGCCAGTATTTTCAGATCGTTGGGATTACTCAGGCTCAGGCCGTGCGCCGCCAGAGTCTGGTCGGAGATGGCATTCGGATTGATCAGATTGCCCGCGTTCCACCATACTCCGACATTGCCGACATAAGTCGCTTCGAAAAGGAGATTCGGAAAAACCTCGCGCTGAATGCCGGCGCTCCACTGAAGCTGGCGCGCCGGTTTGCCCGCGTTCTGGTCCATCTCCTGCGGCGCTGAACCCAGCGAGCCCGGAAACAGATACTGGCCGGCATAGAAGTTGGGAAAAGTGATGTCATACGGAAGGCCACCCCTCAGGTTGAATGCGGGGCTTCCGTAGGTGCTCGTGCTGTAGAGATATTCGGAGCCGGTGGAGAAGCCTACCTGGTCATCGTCGGTTTTATAGTAAGCGACGCCCGCTCCGATCCGCAGAACGGTCTTCGGCGTCATCTGATAAGCTACGCCGATCCGCGGTCCGAACGCGAAGGGATAGTTGTGAGCGAACTGGCAGTTACAGCGGCCGCCGCCGTTGCCCTCATAGATGATCGCTCCGGGGAGATTTCCGGCTGCCGGGTTCGGCGTACTCGGCGAAAAGATGCCATAGTAGCCATTTCCGTCTTTCAGATAAGTTGAGAAATCGTAGCGCAGGCCGTAGTCAATCGTAAGTTTCCGATTCACTTTCCAGGTGTCCTGCGCGAAGAAGGCTAAAGAGTGAGCGCCCATGTGCGTGGCTCCGGGAACGGCGTCGTAACCATTGTCGACCGCGCCCAGAAGGAAGCTGGCGTATGAAAAGCCCACGGTGCCGGGGAGAGACACTCCGTTCAATGACGGCAGGCCGGTCTCATTGGGACTAAATTCGAACCAGCCCATGGTGTAAGTCTGGTTATACATCTGATAGCCATTCACATACGCTTGAGCCCCGAATTTGAGGGTGTGGTTGTTGCGAACCCAGGTAAGACTGCTATTGAAAGTCGGCTTGCGAATCGTTACGTGGATTTGATTCCCCGGGCCGACACCTGCCGACAGCCCACCCTGGGCTTCGCTCAGTCCGCCCAACACAGGGAAGAGATCCGAGTTGGTTCCCGTCAGGCCGAGTTCCGCCTCCGGGTCGAACGCGGGACTGTGATCGTTAATTCTGGTATCGAGCAGCCCCGCGCCAAAGTGCAATAACAGAGTCGGTGAAAGAGTATGATCGAAGTTCACGCGATACGTATTGGAGTTGATGGCCCTCGGCTGGCTGCCGGTGAGCGGAGGCGGCATAACCGTATTGTTCGGGTTATCCTGCCGGTTGAGCGACCAGAAGACGGCTAGTTTGGAATTCGCGCTGATCTGATAATCCATTTTCAGAGAGGGAATGGTCGTGGCGATAGGATTCTTGTAGGTCGGAAGGTAGTTGTTTACCAGACCGTTACTCGTTGGTAAAGGTATCAGCGCCTGGATCTTCAGCGCGACCGGGTCCATAGCGCTCATGGGAATCGTGTTATTGGGAAACGGGTTCCGTTCCTGAAGACCATTCATCGTAAAAGTGCTGCTTGGATCGTAAATGGTGTTTTCCATGATCGGGCGCCCGAGCGCGTCGGTTCCCAGAGTTTTGCCGGTCAGGGCTGGCAGAAAATTGCCGCTGCGATAAGCCAGCGTGGGCACCGTGGTCGAAACGTTGTTGGTAATGGTGGTCTGGCGAAACTGTTCCCAATTAAAAAAGAAAAAGAGCTTGTTGCGGCCATTGAATAATTTCGGGATTATTACCGGGCCGCCCACTGTGAAGCCGTAATCGTTCCTTCTCTGGCGGGGCCGAAGCAATTCGCCTTTGCCGTTATTGGTAAAGGGCTGGCCGGCGTTGAGCGCCTCATTCACGAAGTAGTCGTATGCGCTTCCGTGGAACTGGTTGGTGCCGGACTTCATCGTGGTGTTGAAGAGGCCGCCGCCTACCTGGCCGAACTCAGCCGCGAAATTGCTCGTTTGAATGGCAAATTCCTGAATGGCCTCTATGCTGGGTTGAGTCTGAGACTGCGTCCCATACCAGCCGTTCGTGGCATCCTGACCTTCAATCAGCATCGCCTGCGTGTTGGCGGGAGCCCCGTTGATGCGAATCGTCATGTCGGCCCCCGCGGTGCCGGGTCCGGCGGAAGAGGGAAAAAAGGTTCCTCCCGGAAGCATCGTAACCACAGAGTAGGGGTTGCGAATGCCGGAAGCGCCGGCGGCCGATCCCGTCGGAAGGACCGGCAGGTCGTCTACCGTGCCCATCGAGACGTTGTGGCTTAGTTCTCCGCTGTCGGTCTTGAGTAATGGAGCCGCTTCAGTGACGGTCACCGATTCCGCTTTCGTGCCCACCTCAAGGCTGACATCCACCCGGTAGGTTTGCGCGACATCGACCGTGAGGCCCTGCCGGACATATGTCTTGAAGCCAGGCACCGCGACAGTCATCTCATACTGTCCCGCGGGTAGTTGCGCCAGGGTGTAATTACCGGTTGCCGAGGTGCCCGCCTGGTAGACGGCTCCCGTCTCAATGTTTCGGACCTGAATAGGAGCGCTCGGAATGACGGCTCCCGTGGCATCCGTGACCGTGCCGGTGATGGTGCCGCGGTCACTTTGGGCAAAAGAGGTTAAAGCGGACAACAGGAAAACAGCCGATAAACACACAGAGCGCATCGCAGACCCCCGGGAACAGACCTTTGCAACAGGAACGGACGAGAGTCTATAACACGTACTAGTACGAGTCAATGGGGAGTACTGTTTTTCGCTCGCGACGTGAGCTTACTGAATCGGTAGGAATGGTTGACGCCCTTAGACTCGTCTGATCCGTCCATCCGACAGCAGCCTGAAGCGAATCCCGCGCCACTCTACCTGCCTCCCCGTGATCCCCGCCGCCC
Source organism: Terriglobia bacterium (assembly GCA_963845785.1). GTDB lineage: Bacteria > Acidobacteriota > Terriglobia > Bryobacterales > Bryobacteraceae > BOG-234. The sequence goes on from CAWJTK010000001.1 coordinate 1,533,686, forward strand.
ATACGGCAAATCCGAAGAGATCGCGTACTGGAACCGCCGCAACGCCCGCCGGATTTCCGGTGCCCAGTGCGATCATTCCCACGGCGGCCGCGAGGAGCCGTACAATCAAACCCGCCGATGCGATGCGCCAGTGCCCCAAAACAGCGGCTATCAAACACCAGAAAGTAGCCTGAGTAACTAGATAGCCAAAGTATCCGCCCGGCCGCGATACCCGAATCGTCCGCGACCACCGGACCTGATGCTTCCACACATCTTTCCACGATCCCGCGCCCAAATTGGTATCGACTACCGAATCCGACAAAGCGACGCGCTTTCCCAATGCCGAGATCCGAGCGCCGAGTTGGTAATCGTCGGCGAGATATTCGCGAATCGCAGCGAACCCGCCGATCGCTTTCAGATCCCGAGCGCGAAACGCCATAGTCGCTCCCAGGGCGAACCCGCTCGCGGAAAGGAGCCTCGCCACCAGCACACTCGGCGCAAATTCGGTCGCGATGCCGAGCGCTTCCGCTCTGGACGCGACGGACCAGGCGCGCGCCCGATAGAGGCAAGTCACCAGCCCGACCTGTTCATCCGCCAGCAGACTCACAACACGTTCCAGGTAATCCGGCGCAACCAGAATGTCGCCGTCATTCACCAGCAGCACCTCATACCGCGCCTCGCGGGCCAGAATCTCAAGTGATCCCACTTTGCCGTTAGGCGCATCGTTCGCTGTATAAGCCACGCGAATCGAAAGAGCCGGAAACTCAGCGCGAAGCCGCTCGATCTCAACCAGCGCCGGGTCGTCGGCGTCCTGCGTTCCGAAGATCAGTTCGAACTCCGGATACTTCTGAAGAGCGTGCGAGCGGATGGCCTCATAGAACTGCGCATCCAGGCCGCGTATCGGCTTCAGGATCGATACCGGAGGCCGAAAGTCCGGAACCTTGTTCTTTCGACTGAAGCGCAGTGCTCCCGCGATAACCAGGAGATCATAAGCAATGCCGCAGCAGACCAGGACGGCGGCCGCGAGCCCGGCCCAAATCACAAGGCAAAGCTCACTGCGAGATGAACACCACGCCGGCGAGGATCAACCCCACACCCGCCCAGCGCCGCCAGTCCACCGCCTCTTTCAGCACCACCTTCGCCAGCAAAGTCTCGGGGATGAAACTGGCTGCCGACATCGGCACCGCAAAGCTCATCGGCGCGATCGAGACCAGCTTCATGAAAGAGAAAAACGATACGGCCATCGCGCAGGTCGAGACGATGACATAGAAATTGCGAGCCACAGCGCCGAATGCGCTCCCGATCGCGCCCGGCCGGAAATCGTGAATCGCGCCGTGCTGGCGCATTCCCAGCGAACGAAACACGTCGCCCACGGTAGTGAAGCAGATCAGCATCAGCACCAGAATCCACTTCATCGCGAACCGCCTGACGCTATCGCCGCCGGAGAAGACGCCGCCGCCGTCCGCCCGACCAGCGTGACGCCGGCGGTGATGAGCACGATTCCGGTCCAGCGGTAGACAGACACATATTCCCCGAGGAACAAGCGCGCCGCGAACGCCGTCACCACATAACTTATCGCCGTGACCGGCATCACGTAACTCAGATCCGCCCAGCTGAGCAGCGCCATGTGGGTCAGAGTCCACACGATCAGCAGAGCCACACCGAGCGCCACCCACGGATGAAACAGAGCGCCGATCAGAGCGGCAGGCGAATTGCCGATCGGGCCCAGCTCCTGCATTCCTTTGGTTAAAGCAGAGTTGCCGGCAACATTGCTGAGAATCGTGAGTACCGCGAACAATCGCGTACGTGCGCGAAGTTCGTCATGAGGATCGCGCGCGGCGAGCGAGGCGCGCGACAGTTCCCTAGTCTCCGGCATTCGCCGATACGGTCGTTTGCTGCCGTTGCTGCGAGATAAACTTTTTCCGGCGGGAGCGCAACGCCATATACTCGCGCGCTTCCTTCGTCAGCCGCTTGCGGTCGTGCGAGTTGAAGATCACCTTGCGCACCATCCGCCAGATGACCTTCGTCCGGAAGTAGTATTCACTGTAGAAACGCTCTACCCAGTCCATCAACTCGGCTTCGTTGAGGTTCTCGTAAACCACTTTCGGAAGCTGGTTGCCGCGCTCATCCACAATGTTGCCGATCGAGATGAGATCGTTCTTCTTCGCATACTCGTAGAACTCGGTGCCGGGATACGGATGCGCGATCGAAACCTGAATGGTCTCGTTGTCCAGTTTCTTCGCGAAGTCGATCGTCTTGCGAATGCTCTCTCGCGTCTCGCCAGGCAGACCCACAATGAAGTCACCGTGGATCAGCAGACCCAGCTTCTTGCAGTTGGCCGTGAAGCGCTCCGCCATATCGATCGTCGCGCCCTTCTTGATGTTCTTGAGAATCTGCGCGTCGCCCGATTCATAGCCGACGATGAGCAGCCGGCATCCCGCATCCTTCATCGCTTTCAGCGTGTCGTAATCGGTCGTGACCCGCGACGTGCAGGACCATGTAAAATTCAGCGGTTTCAGCTTCGCGCACAACTCGATCGTTCGTTCCTTGCGGTAGTTGAACGTATCGTCGTCGAAGAAGATCTCCTTCATTTGCGGAAACGCTTCGAGCGCATATTTCACTTCGTCGCGAATGTCGTCGCTCGAACGCAGCCGCCAGCGGTGTCCCGAATGCGTCTGAGGCCAGAGGCAGAAGGTGCACATCGCCGGACAACCCCGTGATGTGTACATCGAAATGAAGGGGTTCAGCAGAAAGGGAACGTTGTAATTCGTGATGTCGAGATCGCGCTTATAGACCTTTGTAACCCAGGGCAGCGCATCCAGATTCTCGACCATCGGCGCTTCCGGGTTGTTGACGATCGTGCCGTCTTTACGGAAGCTCGCGCCGGGAATCTCTTCGAGCGGCTTTCCGTTCGCGTAATCGACGATCTGATAATCGAACTCGCGGCGGATGATGAAATCGATTGCGGTCGATGCGTTCAGCGACTTCTCCGGCTCCATGGTGACCGGCGGCCCTACGAAGCAAACCTTCAGCTTCGAATTCGAGTCCTTCATCATCTGCGCAATGCGGCAATCGACCTCAAAACCGGGCGTGGAAGTAAAAAGGACCAATAACTCGAAATCGCGCGCCATTTCGACTGTTTGTTCGATCGAAACACGATGCGGAGGCGCATCCAGCACTTTACTGTCGGGAAGCATGCCTGCCGGATAGCAAAGCCATACCGGGTACCAGTAAGATTCGATCTCTCGCGAGGCCGGCCAGCGGGAACTCGCCCCCCCGTCAAAGCCCTGAAAAGAAGGCGGGTTCAAAAACAGAGTTCGCATGCTCAAGCTTTATTGTAAGTCAGAGCGTGCACGGGATACGGCTTTCCGCCATCCCTCCATCAGTTCCGTTCGATATTCTTCCGCGATCTTTGGATCGAAGCGGCGCTCGACAGCCCAAAAGCTTTCCACTTCCTCCACCCCCGCCCATACGCCCTCTGCGATTCCCGCCAGATACGCCGCCCCGAGCGCAGTGGTCTCCACATCGGCGGGACGCACCACGGTCTTCCCCAGAATGTCAGCCTGGAATTGCATCAGGAAATCGTTTACAGCCGCCCCCCCATCCACCCTCAGCTCCTGAATCGGCTGCCCGGAATCCGCTTCCATTGCATCGATCAGTTCTCTGCTCTGGAACGCAATGCTTTCGAGCGCCGCCCGCACCACATGCGCTTTGCCGCTGGCGCGCGTCAGGCCGCTGATCACGCCGCGCGCCGCCGAGTCCCAATGCGGCGCCCCCAGGCCGACAAACGCCGGCACGACATGAACCCCGCCCGAATCGGGCACGCTCCCTGCTAGGGCCTCGGATTCCGCCGCGGTGCGGATCAGACCCAGTTCATCGCGCAGCCACTGAACTGCGGCGCCCGCCACGAACACGCTACCCTCCACAGCGAATTCGGGTGGACCGTCTCCGGCGGCTGCCGCGCGGGTACCGAGAAGACGGTTCTTCGAACGCGGACGGACACCGCCCGCATGAGTGAGCGCGAAACATCCGGTGCCATAGGTGTTCTTCGACAGCCCGGCTCGAAAACACGCCTGGCCGGCGAGCGCGGCCTGCTGGTCGCCCGCGACCCCGCTGATCGGAATTCGCGAACCCGCGAGTATTTCTTTTACCTTGATCGTTCCCAGCCGTGCCGCGGACGGTACGATCTCCGGCAACATCGCGCGCGGGATTTCGAAGATTCCGAGCAGTTCGTCGTCCCACGCACCGGTGTCGAGATCCATCAGCATCGTGCGCGATGCGTTCGTAGGATCCGTGACATGCGTGCTCCCGTGCGTCAGGTTCCAGATCAGCCAGCTGTCGACGGTTCCGAAGAGAATCTCGCCGTCCTGAGCTTTTGCCTTAGCGTCGGTCACGTTTTCGAGGATCCAGCGGATCTTGCTGGCGGAGAAATAGGCGTCGATGACAAGGCCCGTCTTCGCCTCGATCGTGGCTGCATGGCTGGACCGCGCAAGTTCCGCGCACATGTCTGCCGTCCGGCGGCACTGCCATACGATCGCGGGAGCGACGGGTTCACCGGTCCGCCGGTCCCACATTACGGTGGTTTCGCGCTGGTTCGTGATCCCGCAGGCGTCGATCCCCTCGGAAGCCGCATCCGGCATTTCCAGCACCGAGCGAACGGCGGACAGCTGCGCGCGCCAGATTTCGGTCGCATCCTGTTCCACCCAGCCCGGATGCGGATAATGCGATTCGAACGGAACCGAGTACATCGCTAGGCGCCGGCCCTTTTCGTCATACAGGGCTGCGCGGGCGCTGGTTGTTCCCTCATCGATCGAAAGTACGCGCTTGGGCATTGCCGCCCATTATAATGGCCGCCGATTATAATGAAGAAACCCTATGTTCTTTCGCCGCGATCGCCCGAAGAAGCTGACGTTCGAAGACCACATGAGCGCCGCCCGGGCCGCGGGTTTCAAGACCGAATCCGTGGGCGGCGGCAAGACTCGCATCGAGCGAAATGGCGTCGCCGCTGTGTTCGAGCCCGGCTCCGATAACGTTCCGCGTGCCGTTGAGCGCGCCGGGATCGTCATCGGCAAGGAGATCGGTACGCTCACGGATGGCGGATTCCAGAAGTTCTTCACCACGCCGAGCGGCAAACGCAAACCGGCGCTCGCGGAAGAACTGAAGGAGATCCAGAACTTCCAGGAGGACCTGCGGGAAGCGCTGGGTCTTGAAAGCCTGTACAACGAGTCGTTGGGAACGGTGTCGAATCTGTATCTCTACGATCGGGTCGAGGGCCGCGACCGTGGGCTTCACGACAAACCCTGGGAAGTCGCTCCTCAGGAGTGATTGGCAAGACGAGCGAACTCGTCACTGGAATGCGAAGGCACGAGAAATAGCATTTTGTACCACTGATCCCTCAGGTCTTCACTGTTCATCTTCTGAAACCGCGTCTTGAGCGTTTTTCGGTCTCGTGTAAAGGCGTAGGTTTGATTGCACGGCGAGCAGTATCTGACTCAGAGACTTTGATCTCAGACCCAGGCATTTGAAGCGGACGACCTGGAACCCGAGGCGGAACGAGCCGGCCTTCGCAAGGGAGATGTCGCCGTCGCTAATAGGCGTCCTCCGGTTCAGGTGGTCGCTGATCGATGCCGTGCGGACGGCGCAGGCGCGATCGGTGACATCAGGGCAGCGCCGTGAATGGCGTCGTCATCGACGGCGACTTTGTCGATCTGCGGCAGCAGCCATTCGGCAAAATCGACCGTGGCGGCCGGCCCGCTGAAGGCGAAGGTGGCAGTTGTGGCATCGACACACACTTGCGGAGCCGAGGCGACAGTTCGGACGACTGTTGCGGCCTCCTGTAAGCTCCGAGCCGTTTGTGGTGTGGTGAAGTGATACGCGCCCTCGACAGTTTTGGAAGGGGATCGCGCGAGAGAGATAAGCGAACAGGCCAAACCGGCCATGATGATTCGCATCATCCGTATGCCAGCGGTCGCGTGCAGGAGTTTTATGAGAAGTGGACGAATACCGGCGACAAGATCGCCGGCGCCTACCAGACGATCCCGAATTCAGCCGTGTAGGCCCTCGGACTCACGAAATGCGTCCCGCTGAAGGTTGAAAGGAAGTTGTACAAGGCCACGACGTTTGTGATGTTGACCGCCGTCAATTGTATCCGGTACCGGATTCGGTCCGTATGAAAAAGGTTATCGTCGCCTATCGCGACATCGAACAGATTTCGCGGCGCCACGCGCGCCGGATTGGTATCGTCGTTCTCCGTACCCGGCGCCGGGATGCGCACAAGGTTCGCCGAGGCATTGTTGCCGGGGCATGCCGTAATCGGGCTGAAGATCGTCGCGTAAATCGCCCCGCAATGGAACTGGATCGATTGCTGCTCATCGCCTGTAAGCGCGTAAACATCCTCAAGCGTAGAGACGGCTCCGGCGACCTCGCCGCTGTCGTAACGCCAGGTGAAGGATGCCCAGGGTCCGTTGTTCTTCCGCTGGTAGCGAACGTTCGTGGTGGTCTCGAGCGCCTGATCGTGATCGATACGGAACACCGAATCGCTGACCGGGGAATTAAAAATCAGGCCGCCATTTTCCGGCCCGAAGAAGCGCGCGCGCGTGTGTCCCAGAATCATATACGCGGTGAAGCCATGCAGGTCCGTCAGAGTGATGCGCGCCGCGGCGCCGTCGATCTTGCTCTTCCGCCACTCAATCGGAAACGTGATGGGCGTGGTGAAGAGGTTATCGAAATCGAATGCGTTATGGGTGTATTTCCAGAAGTAACCCGCGTCCACCAGAAGATGCCTGCCGATACCCTGCTGCACGCCCACGTTGTACTGATCCCGCGTTCCGGGGCGGAGAGGCGCCGTTCCGAATTCACTGAACACGTTGCCTCCGAGGCCCCCGGGCCCGGTCTGGCTGGAAATCAGAAGGTTTTCGTTATAGGGCGTCTCGTAGAACTGCGAATACGACAGGCGAAAGACGGTGTTTGTGGGCTTGAACAGATAAGAGGCGCCTATGCGGGGCTGCACCTGTTGTCCCGATGTGAGGCCGCGGTAGAAATCCACGCGTAGACCCGCCTGCAGATTCAGGCCGCCGAAAGTCAGATTGTCCTGTGCGTAGATCGCGTACTCCTTAATATCGGTGTGATCGCTGAATGTGAACGGAGGGTCGCCCTCGGTCAGGTTATAGGGCGCCAGGCCGGGATTGTCAACGATCAGGCCTGGATCGGTGACGCCGAGGAAGAAGTTCTCATTGAGGAGAGTGTGCTGGAGCGTGACTCCGGCCTTGAAATTATTGTGATGGTTGACATAGGCGTAATCGGCCTTGATGCCGATATTCATCAATTGCCGTCTCTCGCCCACTGTCGCCGGCTGATCCGCGAACGGATTCGCGCTCGGGTTGTATGTTACCTGGTCCCGCCGCACGTACGGATTCACCGTGATCGTGGAGTGCGCGTTCAGAATGTGGACCCATCCCGGCGCGATGTTGTAACTGATAATCAGCTGGCGCTGATCCTGGCCCGCGAACTCCTGATCGTATGTGTTGGGCGTCTGGAACCATGCGCGCGCAAAGAACAGATTCAGGTGTAGAGAGTCGTTCTGTTCCGGCTGATAATCCAGGCGGTTGAAGATCGTCTGATTATTCCCCACATCGTGATGCGCCGAAAATTCGGGCGGATCGAGATAGCGGCCGGAACGCACTCCGTTGAGCGAGATGAACTCACCCCATTTCGCGCCCCCCTCGCCGAAAGTGATGGCCCCGGTCGTGGTGCCGAACGAGCCATAACTTGTGGTTGCGCTGCCGAACGACTTGTCGACTCCCAGCCCGCTCTTCGTGGTGGCGTTGATCACGAGGCTCGTCTTGTCGCCGTACTCGGCGGGCGGCGCACCGGTGATCACCTCCACTGACGCGACCGCATTCTCGGGCATCGACGTCGAGAACTGTTTGCTCTGCTGATCGGTGATCGGCTGGTTGTCGAAAACGTATTGTGTCTGCGCGTGATCGCCCTGCGGATGTATGAAGCCGTTTGAATCCGCGACGATGCCGGGCGCGGAGTGCGCGATCACGTCGTTCAGGCCGTTCGCCACCGACATGACCGGAAGCTTTTCAAATTGAGAGGAATCGACGTCGACGTGCGCGGTCGGAACAGATTCGACAAGGTCGGTGTCGGCGCTGACGTTCACGCTTTCGGTCGAAGAGGCCAGGCCCAGCGCGATCCTCAGATTCACGGCTACCGTCGTCTGCACCATTACGTCTTCCACGTGCTGTTGAAAACCAGGCTCGGTGACCGTCATGTGATAGTTATTCTGCGGAACCCCGAGAAACCTGAATGCTCCGGCGGAATCGGTGGTTGCGCTTTTGTCGTAACCCGTAACTTTGTTTTGGATCTCGACGGTCGCTCCGGCGATCACGGCGCCGCTCGGATCGACGACCGTGCCGGTGATGGTCCCGGAATTCCCCATCCCCTGCGCCCACATCGGTGTTACGCATGCGCCTGATAAGGCGAGCGCGGCAAATAGAATACTTTTCATTTCCCCTCTTACTGATATCTGTTTTTCGCGGAATTGCGAAATGACGCAGTTACAGAGCGGATGGAGGGGGGCCGCGGGAGCAGTGGGGTTGGGACGAAAACGCCTGATAGCCGAAAAAGGGAGGCAGTATGCTCGTTCGGCCCGCGATGTCCGGCCCGTACACCAGGTGCAGGGACGGCGTTTCAACCACCGCCGCATGCGCAACGAAGCATACATCGCATCCGTTGGGCGAGGAGTTCGCGTGAAAATGAGCGGGCGATGCGGATGCGGTGGCCACGCCGAGTAAAGCTGCGGCCAGGACCAACAGGATGGATATCCTTATGGCGCGCGGCATCGACTCGGCGGAGAAGATCACTGTTTGGGCTTCTGGTCTTCGGGCTTCGAACTCGAGGGCGCGGCCGTGTCGTCGGAATCGTCAAACGTGATCGTGGCGTCCGCGGAGTATTTCTTATAGCTGCGAAATTCGATGTCGTTCTTCGTGCCGATTCCGTCGGCGCGCATGATCACTTCGCTCTTTTGGGGGAGCAGAAACTGCTGGCCGCCGACGTCGGTATAGCGGTAATCGAGAGCCTCGTGGATATTTTGCATGGGGAAACTCGCGGGCGGTTCGGGATCCACGGAAATTCGCCAGATCTCGTTGGTGGTCTTATCGACGAAGACCTCGCCGTGATAAGCGGGGGTTACCTGCTGTTGATGCTGGTAATCGAGCGTCCAGTGCGAGTGGGGCTGATCGATGTAGTACGTGTAGACGTGCATCAGGTGATCACCGAGACCTGCCCCACCGTTCCCAGTGGAACTCGGCGCTCGATTGGGGATCGAACACTTCCTTCATCAGCGTTCCGAACTCGTTCCGTGAGAGCGCGCCGCCCACCGAATCGGACGATTTGCCGTAAAGCGAGTCATTGTTCCGGCTGATCAGTTCGTATTTTTCCTTCTGATCGTAATAAGTGAGTTTCTCCGCCAGTTTGTCGGCAACCGCCCAGGAGCCGTCGGTGCCCGGCCGGTAGTGCGGGTCGTAATAACGGAGAGTCACCTCGAGACAGATGTAGTCCGGCAGGTTCTTCGTATAGTTCAGAGCATATTCCCGAGCCGCATCGAGGACCTTCTGCTGCTCCTCGTACGAGGGTGGATCGAGAGGCTTCGGTTTGGGAGCGGCAATCGTCGGAGGCGGCGCGGTGAGACTCGCGGACGCTGTGGCGAGGCGCATCAGTGCTTCCACTGTCTTCGGGCCGGCCCCCTGGCCCTGAAGGTTTTCCACCGTGCGCGGTGTCCAGCTTTTCCGTCAGTTTCACGGTCGCCAGAAAACTCGCGACCTCTTTGTCGGACGTTTTCAGCGTGATGGAAGAATGAATGAAGTCAATCAGTTTACTGACCGAAAGCTGCTGCTGCGCGAGACTCATCAGGGCGCAGAAACACCCCACCGCGAGTACTCGGACGAACCCAAACCGCATGAAACTATTGTCGCATTGCGCGATGATAAGGTTTCAACGCGTTTCAGACTGCGTTTAAGAGCGGCGCAGCGGACGTACCAGAATTGTGAGAACGAAGCCCACGGCCAGCAGAGCGGCGATCACTTCCAGCGACTTATCGTAAATATGAATATGGCTCTCGCCGGGTGCGAGACTCGCCCTGGCGCGATCCGACAACTCCGTAATGATCACCGGGCCAGCGACGCCGGCCGCGCTCCATGCCGTCAGGATCACGCCGTGAATTGCGCCGACATTCTCCGCGCCGAACATGTCCGCGAGGAACGCCGGAATGGTGGCGAAGCCTCCACCGTACATCGTGAATATCACGAACAGGGCGGACTCGAAGAGCGCCCACTCGCCCTTCGTGGCCAGGCCCGGGATAGCTAGAAACAGGATAATCTGCACCACAAAGAAAACCACATAGGTGTTGCGGCGGCCGATGTAGTCGGAGAATGACGCCCAGAAGAAGCGGCCCCCGGCGTTAAAGAGGCTGATCAGCGAGACCACAGCGGCGGCTTCAACCGCAGTCTTGTGAAACATATCCTGCATCATTGGCGAAGCCTGTGCCAGGATGCCGACCCCGGCGGTCACGTTGATGAACAGAATGCCCCACAGCAGGAAGAACTGCGGAGTTTTGACCGCGGCATTGCGGCTGAGATTCCGGTCCGTGATCATCGTGTTGGTAGCCACCGCCGGCGTCCAGCCTGCGGGCTTCCACCCGGCGGGCGGGCGCCGGATGATTCCGGCGCCGATCATCATCACCACAAAATAGATGACGCCGAGCACCATAATTGTGTTCGCCACGCCCATCAGGTTCATGAAATAGACGTTCAGATAACCGGCCACGAAGGCGCCGCCGCCGAATCCCATGATCGCCATGCCCGTCGCCATGCCCCGTCGGTCGGGAAACCACTTGACCAGGGTGCTGACCGGCGCAATGTAACCGAGCCCGCATCCCATCCCGCCGATCACGCCCATGCCCAGGAACAAAAGCCACGATTGCTTTATCGCCAGGCCAAAGCCGCCGACGATCAGGCCGCAGCCGAAGAGGATTGCGGCGGCGATTGCGGCCACCCGCGGCCCTCTGCGCTCCACCCAGGGACCTCCGAACGCGGCACTGAGTCCAAGCAGAACGAGCGCGGTCGTAAAGGTCGTGTAAGGGGGGCTGAACCACGAGGGATCGTTGGGAAACAAGGCCTTAATAGGCCTGTTAAACGTGCTCCAGGCATAAATCGAGCCGATGCAGATGTGGATGCACACCGCCGCCACGGGGATCAGCCAGCGGCTGAATGTAGCTGTATTCGGTGAGCTTTTCAATTCGGACTGAGGAGCCATTTGCGCAGGGTCTTTCAAGCTGGAGAAGTCTATCACAGGATTGTTACAGACCTATAAAGCTGAAATCAGGAGTAAAATTCTTTCATGTCTTTGCGCGGCGCCGGGTGGCAGGTGGTGGGTATGGTCTGCCTCGTATCCATGTGTCTCGCGCAAACGTCGTCAGCGCCGGAGCAGAGCAAAGCCGAGATGACCACCAGCCATGACGCGCCGGTTACCTTCAGCACCGCCGTCAATCTTGTGCTGGTGCCGGTCGTTGTGCGGGACGCCAACGGCAAGGCGATAGGAACCCTTCACAAAGAAGACTTCCAACTTTTCGATAAAGGTAAGCCGCAGGTGATCGCCAGGTTTTCCATCGACAAGCTGGAGGCGCCGCCCATCCTGTCCGATACCTCGCTTGAGACGGATGCCAACGGAAATCCGATAACCCAGCCCGGAGAGCCTGAAAAGCTGGCCGTGGCGGAACACTTTGTAGCGTGGATCTTCGACGATGTGCACCTGGCCTTTGGCGATCTGGCGCAGGCGCAGGCCGCGGCCAACCGGATTCTTGTCGAATCGTTTGAGCCGGGAACGCGGGCGGCGATTTATACGACCTCGGGCCGCACCGTTCTCGATTTCACCGATGACAAAGGCAAACTGCACCAGACGCTGACGCAGATCCGTCCGACTCCGAGTATCCCCGGCGGAGCGGCGGAGGACTGTCCCAGCGTCAGTTACTATCAGGCGGACCTGATCGTCAACAAGAACGATCCGCAGGCGCTGCAGGCGGCTGAGGCCGAATACCTCGCGTGCTATCCTCCACCCCCGGGCACGTCGGCAGCACAGTGGGCCGAAGCACCCTCCAGAGCGGCGGCCGGTCGCGCCCTGAGCACCGGAGACTATGACACCCGCCTCGCTCTTGGCGTATTAAAGAGCGTTGTGCGGCGCATGGGAACGCTGCCCGGCAGCCGGAGCGTCGTTCTTGTTTCGCCCGGCTTCTTTTTGACGAACGACCATCGCCCCGATGAGACGGATCTGATGGACCGCGCCATTCGCGCCAACGTCACCATCAGCTCATTCGACGCGCGCGGTCTCTACACGGTGATTCCCGGAGGAAACGCCGACACCCCCGCGCCCGTTTCACCGATCGCCGCCAACATCAAAATGATGTATGCGAACGACAGCGCCTCGGCCGACTCGGACGTTATGGCCGAACTGGCAGACGCAACCGGAGGCGCCTTCATCCACAACAGCAACGACTTTGCGGAGGGCTTCCGGCGGATCGCCGCCCAACCCGAATTCATCTACGTCCTCGGCTTCGCGCCGCAAAATCTTAAGCTGGACGGCAGTTACCACGCCCTGAAAGTAACCCTGAAGAACGGCGCAGGGCTGCAAATCCAGGCACGCCGCGGTTACTTCGTCAAGCGTCATGCGGCCGACCCGGCGGAGGAGGCTAAGGAAGACGTGCGGGAAGCGTTTTTCTCCCGTGATGAGATCAAAGATCTGCCCGTCGAACTGAATACCCAGTTCTTCAAGACCAGCGACTTCAGCGCAAAACTTTCCCTGCTCGCGCGCATCGACATCAGACATCTTCATTACCGCAAAGCAGACGGGCGAAACAACGACACGCTTACCCTCGTCGGCGGCGTGTTCGACCGGAACGGAAACTATGTCACGGCGATTCAGAAGACGATCGAGATGCGGTTGAAAGACCCGACACTCGAAACGCTGCCCGCCAACGGCATTACGGTGAAATCGACGCTCGACGTGCAGTCGGGAAGTTATATCGTACGGCTCGTCGTGCGGGATTCCGAAGGGCAGGTCATGTCGGCGCAAAACAGCGCCGTCGTTATTCCATGAAAGCCATTCCATAAAAGGTTATTCCATAAAAGTTCCATAAGAGGTGTAATCGTGATTTCTGGACGCATAGCGGGCATTCTTCTGGTGATGTTGGCAGCCGCTGGGCAGGCGCAGGAGCAGCCGAAGGCCGGAGCGGTTCCGGATTCCGGCGCAGTCATCCGGACCGAAACGCGCGTCGTTCTGGTTGATGCGGTGGTGACGAACAAGAAGGGCGAGTACGTCCACGACCTCACCGCCAAAGACTTCAAAGTCTGGGAAGACAACAAAGAGCAGACCATAAACAGCTTCTCTTTTGAAGCGGGCGTGGATGCGCCATCGAACGTCAAGACGCATTATGTCGTGCTGTTCTTCGACAACTCGACCATGGATTTCGGCGCGCAGGCCCAGGCCCGCCAGGCAGCCGCGAAGTTTATCGACGCCAACGTCGGGCCCAACCGAATGATGGCCATCGTCAACTTTGGGGGTGCTCTTCAGATTGCACAAAACTTCACGAGCGACGCGGAGCGCCTGAAGGCCGTCGTGGGCGGCACGAAATTGAGTTCGGTTGCGCCGAAGGGCGATCCCTCCACTCCGCAGCTCTCCCATGCCGCTGCCGATTTCGGCGCGCGGGACATGATTCTCGCATTGCGCAGCCTTGCAAAGAACCTGAATCCCATCTCGGGACGAAAGGCTTTAATTCTGTTTACCTCCGGTTTCCCGCTCACTGAGGAACAACTGTCGGAAGTGACGGCGACCATCGATGTATGTAACCGATCGAACGTTGCGATATATCCGATTGACGCGCGCGGGCTCGTTGGCGGCGGTGGCGGCAAGCCCCTGGCGGGATTGGGCGGGGTTCCTTTCGGCGAGTTGCTTCAGCTTGGCGCCTTCGCGCCTTCCGTAAGATCGATGGCTTTCTTTCAAAGAGGCGGGCCGCCGGCGGGCGGCGGCGGACGCCCGAGCGGTGGCTCACCCGCACCCGCGCCTGGTGGAGGACGACCGCCAGCGCCGGCTCCGCCGCCCGGCGGAGGACGGCCGCCAGTATCAGGCCCCGCTCCAAGGCCGGTTAATGGCAATCCGGGAGTCAACCGGACTATGGGCAATGTGCCTGGTTCGGGGCCGAATCAGGCGCGCACTACCCTCATTCCGAAAATGCCGGAAATGACCATGGCCAGTGAAAACATCATGTACATGCTCGCCGACGGCACCGGGGGCTTCGTGATCCGAAACACGAACGACTTTCTCGGCGGGATGCAGAAGATCGGGAAGGAGCTGGATGAGTATTACTTGATCGGCTACACGCCGCCCGAATCAAAGGAGGGAACCTGTCACGCGCTGCGCGTAAAGGTGGATCAGGGAGCGACGGTTCGGGCGCGTACCGGCTACTGCAACGCGAAACCGCAGGACGTGCTCACGAGCAATCAACCCGTGGAGAAGGCTCTTGAGAGCAGATTAGCGGCGGCGCAGCCCGGCAATGTGGCGGCATCCATGCAGGCGCCGTTCTTCTATACGGGTTCCAATATCGCTCGCGTGAACGTCGCCATGGAGATTCCCGCGGGTTCGCTGAAGTTTGAGAAGCAGAAAGGAAAGTTCAGCGCGGAGATGGACGTCCTGGGGATCGCTTACAAGCCCGATGGATCGGTCGCCGCGCGTTTCAGCGATACTGTCAAACCGCAGTTTGAAGACAAGAAGGAGATGGAAGAGTTCGAGAAACAGCCCTTTCATTATGAGAATCAGTTCGACGTGGCGTCGGGCAAATACAACCTTAAGATTGTCTTCTCCTCGGGGGGGAATTTCGGAAAGCTTGAAGAGCCGCTCGCTATCGATCCCTGGGAAAACACGCAGTTTACAATCAGCGGGCTGGCTCTCAGTAAGCAGGTGATTCCGCAGAGCGAGCTTGCGGCGAGCCTGGATTCGTCCCTGCTGGAAGACCGGACGCCTCTGGTTACGCAGGGCGTACAGATGGTACCCTCCGGTTCCAACAAGTTTGCGAAGACCGGGCTCGCTTTGTTCTATGTCGAGATCTACGAGCCCCTTCTGGCGAAGAACGATCCGAACCAGAAGCCGGCAGTCGCGATTCAGTTTCGCGTGCTGGATCGCAAGAGCGGAACGGAGAAATTCGATACCGGTCTGATGCGAGTCGACATTCCCGAGAAGACGGACAATCCGATGATCCCTCTGGGCCAGAGAATGCCCGTGAAGGATCTGGCGCCTGGACAGTACGTTCTCGAGCTGCAGGCGATGAACAATGCGGGCGCGATGGTAAAACGCACGGCCGATTTCGATCTGGAGTAAAGCGCGCTCACTTCGAAGCACGCTGTTCGCGGGCGGCGACCGAGGCCAGTTCGTCGGCGCGGTTGTTGTCATCGTGCGAAGCGTGGCCTTTCGTCCAGGACCATTTCGTCTTGTGCCGCGCGACCTGATCGTCAAGCGCTTCCCAGAGATCGCGGTTGATCACGGGCTTCTTCTGTGAGGTCATCCAGTTGCGTTTCTTCCATCCCGCGATCCATTGCGTGATGCCGTTCTTAAGGTATTCGGAGTCCGTGATCACTTCCACGTCGCACTGCTCTTTCAGCGCGCGAAGCCCTTCAATAGCGGCTGTGAGCTCCATTCGATTGTTGGTGGTGTGGCGCTCAAACCCGAAGACCTCTTTCTTGTTGGGGCCGTAGCGAAGGATCGCCGCCCATCCTCCAGGACCGGGATTTCCAAGGCACGCGCCATCGGTGATCAGTTGAATTTGCTTCACAGATTCTGTTTGTACCACCCCGCGGATGGTGTTCGGAGTGCGCGGGCGTAAGGCACACTCTGAAACATTTTTCAACTTTTATGGTGTATCTTTTCGCGTTTCGTTTCATAATGTGAAAAGAACGGGAGAATCACAAACGATGGCAACAAAAAAGGCAGTAAAGAAAGCCGCTCCGAAAAAGGCGGTAAAGAAGGCTGCGCCGAAGAAAGCCGCAACCAAGGCCCCTGCAAAGAAGGCCGCGAAGAAGGCAACAAAAAAGGCGTAGTGGTCGCGGGGCAGGCCGCTAAGCCTGCCCCGTATCTTCACAGCAATCCTGCAGGGCCCTCCGCTTCAAATCTCTTCGCAGCAAATTCCTCAAAGCTTCGCCCAATGCAGGAATCCGATCATCGTCTTCGCGTCGAGAATCTTGTTTGATGCGATGAGGTCGCGAAGCTCTTTCTTCGTGAACCAGCGAGTCTCGATTCGCTCATCCTCCATTGGCTGAGCTTCGCCCTCCGTCAGATCCGTCGCCAGATAGATGGTCATCTTCTCCTCGACATAGCCAGGACTGGGAAAAAACGTCGTGAGCTTCTTCCAGGTCTTTGCACGCAGACCCGTCTCTTCAATCAGTTCGCGTTTGGCGGCCTGTAAAGGGCTCTCTCCCTCATCCAGCTTGCCGGCGGGCAACTCCCACAGATACTGGCCGGCGGGCAGACGGTACTGGCGTACCAGCATCACGCGGTTCTTCGCATCGACCGCCATCATGACGGCGGAGCCGTGATGGCGCACGACGCTGCGCTTCATCTTCCATCCGGTCCGGTCTTCGGCCTCGTCTTCGGTTACGCGAAACAGGCTGCAGCTGTACACTTCTTTCGTCGAGGTGATTTTCATGTTGGTTCCCTATCGAGTATGACAATGCCGGGTATGACAATAAGGAGGGGCTATGAAATGAAACTTCTCCTGTTGTTCGCTCTTGCAGGGCCGACGGCGCCCCTCAAGCCATGGACGCACGACATGTGCCAGGTGCGTCAGAAGTATGCGACGGATGAATACATCGCGTACTGCAAATACGAATCGCCCGACAAACATCCGGGTTGCGCCGAAGGTGACAAGACGGGGCGGGCCAATGAGGATCGCCATCGCGAGGCGATGAAGGAAGGCGGGGCGAATGGAGCGGTCTTCGAATACTACGACTGCTCCTGGCATCCGCGCAAGGCAGCCAAAAATTGATCCGTGGGTAGCGTGTTCATCACATCGGCCGCACTCAGGCCGCCACGGCGCGCGGTCAGGATGCCATATCGCATATTCAGAAGATGATTCGGATGGTGCGCATCCGTCGAAACGATGAACTTCGCGCCTTTCACCTTCGCCGCGCGCACGTGGTTTGCGCTGAGGTCGAGCCGCTCCGGGCTTGAATTCACTTCGAGCCACACGCCGCGGCGCACAGCTTCGGAAATCACGCGGTCGAAGTCGAACGTGAACGGGTCGCGATGCAGAAGCAGTCTGCCGGTCGGATGTCCCATTGCTGTCAGGTGCGGGCACTCGAGCGCGCGCAGCAGCCGGTCGGTCATCGCGTCCGGCTCAAGGCCCATGTGGCTGTGGACGCTGCCGATCACGATATCGAGTTCGGCCAGGGCGTCCCACGCGATATCCATCTCGCCATCCTTCATGATGTCGCACTCGAGCCCGGACAGAATGCGGATACCCAGATCTCCCGACTCGTTGATCTTCCGCACCGTCTGCCCGAATTCGACGACGCGCTTCTCATCGAGACCGAAGGACATCGCGATAGCCTTCGAATGATCGGTTATAGCCACGTACTCATATCCCAGGGCGCGCGCGGCCGCGGCCATTTCTTCGAGAGTGGCGCGGCCATCGGTGGCGGTCGTGTGCATGTGGAGATCGCCACGGATGTCGCCTCGTTCGATAAGAACCGGCAGCGCATGAGCCTCGGCAAGTTCGATCTCGCCCGAATTCTCGCGGAGCTCGGGCGGTATCCAGTCAAGACCCAAGCGTATGGTAGACCTCTTCTTCGGATTCGCCCGCGATGCGCACATCGTCATCGGCGCGGAAGAGTCCATACTCGCTGAGCTTCAGGCCCATCCGGATGGCGCGCTGCCGCAGCGCTACGTTGTGCTCCTTGCTGCCCGTAAAATATTGCATCGCCGCGCCGAAGCTGTTATGTTCGAGCGCGCGCACATCGACCTGCAACCCTTCGCGTCCGATCTTCACGCTGGTCTTGTTGACGCCGCGGCCGAGTATTTCATGAACCTTCGGATTCGTCGCCACGCGATCCAGAGCCGCGGCGGCGTTGGGGCCGGTTACAAGCAGATCGAGATCGCCGATCGTCTCGCGGCCGCGCCGCAGACTGCCCGCCGGCGTGATCGCCTCGATGCCGTCGAGATCGGAAAGGTACGCCGTCAACTCACGTGCGGCGTTATCGGCAAAGCTCAGCAGGAAGCGCCCGGCGCGCTCCTTATGTTGCGCGATGCTGCGCAGCACCTTCTCTTCGAGCTTCGCGCCCATACGCGGCAACTCACGCAGCTTCTGGTCGCGGCACAGCTGCTCGAGTTCGTCCATCGTCGTGACCCGGAAGTGCTCGAACAGCAGCGCGATGCTCTTTGGCCCGAGTCCCTGAATCTTGAGAAACTCGAGCGCCGCGGGCGGGAATTTCAGCAGCAGCTCATCGCGTTTGTCGAAGCTGCCGCGTTTGTCGATCTCCTGCAACACGGCCGCGAGCCCTTTTCCGATGCCGGGAACATCGGTGACCTTCCGTTCCGGATTCGCGAGAATTGCGGAAATGCTCTCGGGATAACCTTCGATTGCTGAAGCGCCGTTGCGGTAACTGCGGATACGGAAACCATCTTCGCCCGCGATCTCCATCAGGTCGGCAGTTTCAGAGAGGATTCGTGCGAGTTCGCGATTTTCCAAGCCTTCAGTTTACTCACCTGACAAGAAACTTCTCATCGATCTCGACCTGATATCCGCTCGCGAGCCGGTTGGTTTCATTGGCCATGCCGACAACCGCCATCACTTCCGCGAACATCTCATCCGTCATACCCGCTTTGCGCGCCGCGGCGGTATGTGATGCGATGCAGTATCCGCACTGATTGGTGGTGCTCACTGCGACGTAGATCATTTCTTTCGTAAGAGGGTCAAGCGCCCCCGGTCCCATGATTTCTTTAATGCTCGCCCACGTGCGGCGCAGTGTTACCGGATCGTGCGCCAGCGCCTTCCAGAAATTGTTGATCCAATCCGTCTTGCGGGTGGTCATGATGTCGTCGTAGACCGCGCGTACTTCGTCGCTCGCATCGTTGTATTCAATCAAACCGAGTGTCGCCATGACTGCAGACTATCGCAGGACTGGGCGTAAAGACCCGCAGCCATTCGGTTGAGCGCGAAGTGAGACACAGACTCGTGCCGTTCCCGTGACCCCTCGGGGTTTGGATTCAGAGGCACCGCCGGAGGAGTCATATCGCATGTTTCCATAATGGCCGGATAATAATCTTTCGTGCGCGCCGGCAATTCGCTATAAAAATCGGGCGTACTCCTCGGGGCACATGTCCGCTCTTTGTAAGCCCGTAGCCTGACCGCTCACCGTATGGAGCGCAGAGAACAGCGTCTCCATATTCTCGGATTTCGCGAGCGCCGCTCTGGCACTTCGGCGAATGGCATGTCCGGCACTGCGTCGCGGGCGGCGGAAGCTTGTCCGGAGACGGAATCCACAGCGATGACGCCTGACACCGCAAGTCCGTGGAGATCGCCCGGAACGGAGGCGGCCCCGTCTGTCGAATTGATGGCGGCCTTCGCCACCCCTTCCACGACGCCGGGATCCGAGATGCGAAGAAAGTTTGTGGCCTGACCCGGACGGCGTGATCATGAGAGTCATGCGTCACCGCGACCTTGCGGGAGGATCAAATACCGGTTACGCTTCACAGAGCAAATGGACTCTGTCGAACTACTCTCGCGCGAAGACCTTCTCGCCCTGATCGAAACCGGCACGCGGCTCGGTTCGGAGGTTGACCAGAACCGCCTCGCGCAGACGATTCTTGAGCGGGCGTGCGCCATGACGGATTCGAAAGATGGATCCGTCATGCTCTTTGACCCCGAGCGGGGCGGTCTGTTCTTCGTATCGGCTACGGGTGAGCAGACGGCTTCTCTGTTGGATCGGTGGGGCGAGTACTCAAGCCAGCGCGTGCCTCTGAAAGGAAGCAAGGCCGGACACGTTTTTACTACCGGACAGACCATTGTCGATCAGAGTCTCGAACAGGACAGTGAGCATTTCAAAGGGGTCGATGAGCAGACGCGCGAAACGTCGCAGTCGATGATCTGCGCGGCACTGGAATCGGGAGGGAAGAGAATCGGTGTGATTCAGATTCTCAACCGGAAATCCGGTCAGTACAGCGAACGGGATCGCGCGCTTCTGGAACAGTTTGCCGTCCAGGCCGCGGCGGCGATCGGGAACGCCCAGACGATTCGCGATCTCGCCGCGCACATGGGCTTGTACGCGCGGGATTCCACGGGCGAATTGCTGGAGCTCCTGAATCGGCCCGCGCGACGGGAAGAGATCACGCTGTTGTTTGCCGATATGCGCGGCTTCACTCAGCTCTGCCAGTCCCAGGAAGACCCGGCGCGCACGCAGGAGATCGTGAATGATCTGCTCACCATGCTTGCGGAAGAGGTTCTGGCGCGGCGGGGCATCGTCAACAAATTCATCGGCGACGCTGTGTTTGCCTTCTTTCGTGGTGAGAATGGGCCGGAGCGGGCTGTCCGGTGCGCTTTCGGCATGCTGGAACGCTTTGAGAGCCTGCGCGAACGGTGGCATCGGTCGAGCAATCAGGACCTGGGTTATCTCGATCTGGGTGTGGGAATCGCAACCGACCGCGTGGCGATCGGGGCGTTCGGAAATGCTACGGTTCGGGATTTCACAGCGATCGGCACGGCAGTTAACCTCGCGGCGGCGTTTGAGCGGGAGGCGCGGCGCGGCCGGCGTGTGCTGGTCGACCAGCATACCTGGAGCGCCGTGAAGGAAATCGTGGCGGATTCCGATGAGCCGGTTCGCTACCGGCTGCGCAAACCGGGGCAAGGAGTGGGCGTCTGGTACTGGCAATATCATCTCAAGCGGCTGAAGCCGGATCTGGTCGTGCGATTATTCATCAGCCACAGCCATCTCGACCGCGTATTTATCGAGCGGGAGCTTACGCAGCCGCTGAAGAAGTACGGGATCGACACGTGGTATTCGAACGCCGATATTATTCCTGGCGAAAATTACATCCGCGCGATTGAGGCAGGCCTTCTGCGGTCTGACTGGGTGGTGGTTATCGTAAGCGCTCACTCGGCCGCGAGCGATTGGGTTAGAGCGGAAATGAAAACCGCACTGGCGGATTCCCGGCTCAACCACCGGATCATTCCGGTGACGCTCGATGACACGAATCCGGCGCTGCTGTGTTCCGAACTCAGCGCGGTGCAGGCCGTGGACGCGCGCGCGGGCGGAAACCTGGCCGAGGGCATCTTCAAACTTCTGAAAATGCGAACGGAGGCTGAAGCCGGGGTATAAGGCGAAGGGCAGTCGCGCCTGCTTACTCGGGCCGCGACGGAGGAGACTTGTCTTCGTCGAGTGCGCGCAGAGCGGCCGCATGACTTCTGACGCGTAACTCCATCGGGCCAGCCCAGTCGTGGAAAGCTTGCAGAAGCATCGTTTCGGTCGCTTCGAGCTGCGCCACGATCCAGCCCTTATCCGCTTCGGTCAGGCTCATTCGTCTTTCAATTATGATGGCGCAGGCCCCTGTTTCAAGCGATCACGACCCGGGCGGCTACGGTCCGAAGTAGCCGTTTGTATCGACGACGACGTCCGTTGTATTCGTAGCAAACGCGTTTATCGATCCCGTGGCTCCCGACGGGACGATGGCTGCGTTCGCAGCGACCTGCCCATCAAGCGAATTCAGAGTAGAGACGAGGGGCTGGTTTATTCCGGTGGGCCACGTTGTAAGGTAGCCAAGCGGGCCTTGTGGAACCACCGTCATATTGAGAGAATAAGCCTGCTCGATCGGGAAGGCGGGCAGGTCGCAGGCCCCGAAACTCAGCGCAAAACTTCTTGTCGTATCACTCAGGACAGACGGACCGCCGAAAGGACCCGCCAAATTGCGCGTGTCGACAATCCGGCAGGGAGTTACCGCATAGAAGTTAAGACCGGATGAGCCTGGAGCGGCAAAGTAGCCATTGATATCCACGACCAGATCGGTTGGATTGGTGGCGAAAAAGCTGATGGCCCCTCCAGAGCCGGCGGGCACGATCGCGGCGTTCGCCAGCACCTGACCAGACGGCGAATTCAGAGTCGATACGACGGGCTGCGTGACTCCTGTCGGCCACACGGTCAGATATCCAAGATCGGCCTCGGGTGCCACAGTCACATTGAAGGAATACGCTGAACTGCTGGCGGGTACACCGCAGGCAGCGGAAATCGGAAAGGAACGGCCCTGGGAGGCCGCGAGTGAAGGTCCGCCGAGAGGGCCATCCGGATTTCGTGTATCGATAACCCGGCAGGGCGGTAAGGGGTAAAACTGAAGCGTGCCGCCGGAAGGAGGCACAAAATAACCGTTGATATCGACGATTACATCGGTCGTGTCGGTTGCAAAGGCATTGATCGCGCCGCCGGTGCCCGCCGGGACGATCGCCGCATTGGCGCGAACCGCTCCGTTGAGCGAATTCAGGGTGGATACGACCGGTTGCGGCTGGCCGGCAGGCCAAACCGTCAGGTAGCCCAAAGTCCCCGCTTTCGGAACGACAGTTATATTGACCGAATAGGCCGCCGCATTGGGCGGTACACCGCAGGCACTCGAAGGAACGGGTATCGTCCGGACAGTACCGCCGGCAACGGATGGGCCGCCGAGCGGACCGGTACTGCCGCGGGTATCAATCACGCGGCACGGCGTGACCGTCTGCAACTGCAGCGGAGGTTGGGTAATCGGGAGCGTGATCTGAGCCATGATGTTGCTGTTGCTCTCGACAAACCACAGGGTCTCTCCACGCGTGGGGGCGATCGCGAGCGGACCGCTCGATGCCGTTGGTATCGCAGCTTCGGCGATAACCCCGGCGGCAGTGATGCGCCCGATTTTATTCCCGTCGGATTCGGTAAACCAAAGCGCGCCGTCCTGCGCGAGGGTGATGCCCGAGGGATTGGACGAGGGCGTCGGAATGGAATATTCGGTGATGCTCCCGCCGGTGGTGATCCGGCCGATCTTATTTCCCGAGGACTCCGTGAACCATAGCGCGCCATCCGGACCCGCCGCAATTCCTCTTGGTCCGCTCGACGAAGTGGGAATGGGGTACTCGGAGAAGCTCCCAACCGTCGTGATGCGCCCGATCTTGTTTCCCGAAGTCTCCGTAAACCAGAGTGCGCCGTCCGGGCCCGCCGCGATCCCGCTGGGCACGCTGCCCGCGGTGGGAACCGGATATTCGGTGACTACCCCCGACGTGGTGATACGCCCGATTTTTGTGGTGGCGAACTCGGTAAACCAGAGAGCGCCGTCCGGCCCTGCCGCTATGTTAAAGGGAGAGGAGGCCACTGAAGGAATCGCGAACTCAGTGACGCTCCCCGTTGTAGTAATCCGTCCGATCTTGTTGGCGAGGAGTTCTGTGAACCATAAAGCTCCATCCGGGCCGGCAGCGATACCGTTCGGAGAACTCCCTGCGGTCGGTATCGGGTACTCGATGATTATGTTACCCGGAGCGACGCGCCCGATCTGGTTGGCGCTGAATTCGGTAAACCAGACGGCGCCATCGGGCCCCGCGGCGACGCCAAAAGGAATCGCACTTGGCGTCGGTATGGGAAATTCCGTAATTGCCGGCGGAAACTGCGCCTGAGCCAGCATTGCGCAGCTGAGGAACGCTCCTGTAAAACAGGAGGCTCCGGCTCTTTGCTTCATTAATAATCCTCCACAGGTCAGTGACCAAAGCCCTGTCCTGGTTGTTAAATCCCCTTTAATAATTAATGATATCTAAACTGCTGGTACTCGTGATCACACCGGTACTGGTTCCACCTGTTTACCGAGATCCAGCAAATAGCCTCTTTTACCGACATTCAGGGCGGACGTCTCGCCGAGCATATCCTGCGCCCCGGCCGCCTCGTGGATGTGTCCGCAGAAGAAGTACCGCGGCTGCTCGCGCTGCAGAAACTCGCGCATCGATCTGCTCCCCGCATGCCGCAGATTCGTGATCCGGTCAAGCATCGTACCGTAGGGGGGAACGTGGCAGATTGCGATCATCGGCTTCAAACCGTCGAACGCATGGAGCCGCCGCGCCAGTTCTTCTTCCGAATACTCTCCTGGGGTGTCGAATGGGGTCGGGTTCGAATATCCCAGCCCAACCACGTGAAAGCCTCCCACCTCGATTCGGCCGCCATGAAAATCATTGAGGCCGAACCGGCGGCAGAGGTCAGCGGTTTGTTCGGCCGACTCGTGGTTGCCCGGGATCACATAGACACGGTCCCCGCGCTTCCGCAGAATCTCGCCCATGCCGTCAAGACCGCGTGAGAAGTTCCCGAGATCCCCGGCGCAGAAGTAGTAGTCGGCCTCCGTCGCCATCAGGCGCTCGAGGGCACGAGCGTCTTTGTGAATATCGGAAAAGACCAGCAGCTTCACGGATTCCATCTTACTCGGGGCGGGCCGGCATGGCTTGAGCCGGTATGGCTTGAGCTAAGATCTGCGATACTGAATAAGCTCCGGCTTCTTCCGTCCGCCAGTCGGATGAGGCTATTTACTCCTGGTGAATCAAGACGCCTCAATGAGGTGACAGGATTCGTGTTCCTTGCCGCGGGAATCCTGTTTCTTCTCAGCATGGCGTCGTACCATCCGCACGATCCGTCTTGGGATTCCGCTGTCGGGAACGTTCCGGCCACCAATTTGATCGGCCCGACGGGAGCGTTTGTCGCCGACATTTTCCTGCAGTCCTTCGGCATTGCGGCTTTCCTTTTTCCGCTCTTCGTCTTCGCGCTGGGATGGAAGTGGATCCGCTCCGAAGCTCTGGAAGCGCCGCTGATCAAGCTGTTCGGGAGCGGGATTCTCCTCGGGTCCGCATGCGGCGCGGCTGCTTTGCTACCCCGATGGCGGCTCTTCGACAACGCCATCATGCCGGGCGGAACCGCCGGGTTTCTGATCGCCGACTCGCTGAAACGGTCCCTCAACCTGGCGGGAGCCGCCGTCGTGCTCGCCACCGCTTTTGTGTTGTCTACATATCTGGTGTCGACGTTTACGCTCGGGAAACTCGCGGTCTGGTTCGCTCCATTGTTCAGGATCGTCGACCGCATGCGGAACGCGTGGCGCAGGTCCATCGAACGGCGCCGCGAAGAGGCCCTCCGCAGGCGTGAGGAGAAGCGAGAGGCAGCCGACGCGCGCGCAGCCGAGAGACAGCGGCGTGCGGAATTCAAGGCGCCCGTCAACGACGTTCCGATGCCCGATCCCGCCGCCACCCAACGGATGGCCGCCCGGAATACCCGCCGCACGGTCCCTGAGCCGCAGGTCACCGCCGGCCTGCCTTGGGACGATCCGGCTCCTGGTCATTTGGCCGAAGAACCCGAGCCCGCGCCGACAAGCGAAATTCCCATCTGTCAGCTGGCGGATACTCCGCCGCCCGGAGCGGCAAACGTTGTCGAATTTCCCTTCAGCCAGCCGGTTAAAAAGGAGTTGCTTCCGAAACGCCATACGATTTATCGCCTTCCGGCAACCGATCTTCTGAACGAAATCCCGGTTCGTTCGGCCTTCGACGAACAGGAACTCAAAAACACGGCCGCCGCGATCAAGGCGAAGTTCGAGGAGTTCAACGTTTTAGGGTCGGTGGTGCAGATTAACCCCGGGCCGGTCGTAACCACCTTCGAGTTCAAGCCGGAGGCCGGCATCAAGTACAGCAGGATTACGTCGCTGGTAGAAGATCTGTGCCTCGGCCTTCAGGCGGAATCGATCCTCATCGAGCGGATTCCGGGCAAGCCGACGGTCGGGATTGAAGTCCCGAACACGAAACGCGAAGTGATCAGTCTGCGGGCGGTTATCGAATCGGAAGAGTTTCAGGATTCGAGTTCGTTCCTTACGATTTCAATGGGCAAGGACATCAACGGCCGCATTAAAGTTGCGGCGCTGGATTCCATGCCGCACGCGCTGATCGCGGGTTCCACGGGATCAGGCAAGTCGGTGATGATCAATTCGCTGATCATGTCGATCTTATATAAATCGACTCCGGACGAGGTCAGGATGATCATGGTCGATCCCAAGCGCGTGGAACTGGGGATGTATGAAGGGATCCCGCATCTGCTCACGCCGGTGATTACGGACCCAAAGAAAGCTACCAACGCGTTGAAGAACGCCGTGCTTGAGATGGAGCGGCGGCTGAGGCTTCTGGCCGAACAAGGCGCCCGCAATATCGATCAGTACAACAAGAAAGTTCGCAAGCTTCAGACCGAGCCGCGGAGTCTTTTCGAAGATGAGGGGCCGGCGGAAGAAGAGATCAAGCCGCTGCCGTACATTCTGATTCTGATCGACGAATTGGCCGACCTGATGATGCTGGAGGGCCGGAACGTCGAAGAGTCCGTCACTCGTCTCGCGCAGATGGCGCGCGCAGTCGGCATGCACCTCGTGCTCGCGACGCAGCGGCCCAGCGTCGACGTCATCACAGGCATCATCAAGGCGAATTTCCCGGCGCGCATCAGTTTCCGGGTAGCCACGCGCGTGGACAGCCGCACGATTCTCGACGGCATGGGCGCGGAACATCTGCTCGGTAAGGGCGACATGCTGTTTCTTCCGCCGGGATCGTCGCGGTTCACCAGGGTGCACGGCGCTTTTGTGACAGAAAGCGAGATCAATGGCGTTGTCGATTTCTGGAAGGCACAGGCGAAGCCGGATTACGACCAGTCTTATCTCCTCACACCTCCGGGCGAAGAAGGGGACCCGGAGGGCGAAGATGCTGTGCCTGGCGATCAGGATCCGATGTATGAGGAAGCGATGCGGATTGTGCTTGAGATGGGCAAGGCTTCCACATCGACTTTGCAGCGGCGCCTGCGGCTGGGCTATGGCCGGGCCGCGCGCATTCTGGACATGATGCATCGCGATGGGATCATCGGTCCACCCGACGGCAGCAAACCGAGAGAGGTGCTCAAGCGGCCCGACTGGTTGCGCGAGGTTGATCGCGTATAGCTGTTCCGGCTGAAGAGATATAGGCTTTTCGCCGCATTTGTTGTATCGTCCGGATAGAGAGTGCGAAAGTTATTTCTCGCGCTGGCTTTGGCCGTCGCTATGGCGGGGCTGAGCCAGGCAGCGTCGGCAGTCAAGCCGGCCGCGGTTACATCCAAAGCGCCGGCCAGATTGCCCGACGCTCAGATTCAGAGCAATATCCGGGCGAAGTTCGCAAAATCGAAGATCAACGCCGAGCATTTCACCGTTACCGTGCAGAACGGCGTGGCCACGATTGAAGGCAAGACCAACGTGATCCAGCACAAGGGCGTCGCGACGCGGATGGCAAAGACCGGCGGCGCCATTGCCGTGCGGAATCAGATCCAGATTTCGGAAGAAGCCAAAGCAAAAGCGGCGGCAAAGCTGGCTCAGTACCGTAACGCGAACGACCAGGGCACCCAGGTTGCGCGTGCGACTGTGCTGCCGGCCGTAAAAACCAAGCCATAGAGCATTTCCCTGTGGGGCCAGGGCTTCGGCCCTGCCGCCGAGCTTCCGCTCGGCGCGGAGCTTTACGTCAGCTCGGGAACGGTTCATAGAAACTGTGGAAATGCTCTAATGCCGGAAGTGGCGCACGCCGGTGAAGACCATCGCTACCCCGAGCTGATCCGCGGCCGCGATCACAGCGGCATCATTGACCGATCCGCCGGGTTGGATAAACGCCGTGGCCCCATGCTTCGCTGCGTGCTCCAGGCCATCGGGAAAAGGGAAATAGGCGTCGGAAGCCACAACCGTACCAGCGAGCGGCAGATGCGCCTTCATCGCCCCCAGGTTGACGGAATCCACGCGGCTCATCTGCCCGGCGCCGATTGCCGCGGTCTGGCCCTCAAAGGCATAGACGATCGCGTTCGACTTTACATGTTTCACCACTTTCCATGCAAACTCCAGCGCGTTCCACTCGGAATCGGTGGGCGGCCGGCGCGTTTTGATTTCGCATTGCTCGCGGTGAAACGCAGCGCGATCTGCTGTCTGAGCGAGGTATCCGCCGGAGATGCTCTTCACCACCAATGCGTCGCCGGACGGCGTCACGCGAACCAGCCGGATATTTTTCTTCGTGCGCAGGACCGTAAGTGCGGCCTCCGAATAACCCGGAGCGGCGATGGCTTCGACGAAAAGCTTCGCCAGTTCGACGGCGGTCTCTTCGTCCACCTCGCGATTCAGCCCGATCACGCCGCCATACGCGGATACGGGATCGCATTCGAGCGCCTTACGATATGCCTCCACCAGTGACGATTGTTCCGCGCAGCCGGCAGGATTGGTGTGCTTGATAATCGCAGCGGCCGGCTTCGCAAACTCGCAAACCAGCTCCCAGCAGGCATCGAGATCGACGAGATTGTTGTAAGAGAGTTCCTTACCGTGGAGCTGTTCCGCGCCTGCGATACCTTTCATGCCGGCGGCGTAAAGCGCCGCCTGCTGATGGGGGTTCTCACCGTAACGTAACGACATGCGACGCGGCGTTCGAATTTCGAGGACAGCCGGCAGCGCTTCGCGAGGCCCGCCGACTTGCGCAAGCCGCGAGCTGATGGCACGGTCGTATTCACCGGTCGTCTGAAAGGCCTGTTTGGCAAGCCTCCACTTTGTGTCGTGAGATAACTCTCCCACGGATTGCAATTCCTCCAGGATCGAATCGTAATCCGCGGGCGACGTGACGATCGCGACATCCTGCCAGTTTTTCGCAGCCGAGCGAATCATGGTCGGACCGCCGATGTCGATGTTTTCGATCAGCTCTTCGAGCGAAGCGTCGGTGCGTGCGGCGACCTTCTCGAACTGGTAAAGATTCACGACCACCATATCGATCGGCTCGATACCGTACCGTTCAAGCGACGCCACGTGTTCGGGATTCCCCCGCACCGCGAGGATCGCGCCGGTGATCTTCGGATGCATCGTCTTTACGCGCCCATCGAGCATTTCCGGAAAACCGGTGACATCGCTGACATCGCGCACGGCGATGCCGTTCTCACGCAGGAGGCGAGCGGTGCCGCCGGTGGAAACCAGGTCCGCGCCCAGGGCTTCGAGGCCCCGGGCGAACTCGGACACGCCTGTCTTGTCGGTAACGCTGATCAGGACTCGCATCGGGAAATGACCAGCGTATCAGCCGGATCATATGATGAAGCACGATGACTGTTCATAACGTCCTGATCGAGTACGAGAGCAGACTACGGGAGTTGCAGGCAGGCATCGGGCACGCGCGCCTGAACTACCATGTGGGCTCGATTGTTCTGGCGCTTGCGACCGCTCTGTTTTTCGCGCTGGGCGTCTACGCCATCCGGCAACGGATCGCTTACTGGTGGCCTTCGATCCCGATTCCGGTTGCGGCATTCTCGGCAAGGCGCTATCGCAAGCAGCGTGAATCGCGCTTCCGGATGTCGCGCCTGCAGCGGTTCTACGAACGCGGTGTCGAGCGTCTCCAGGGAAAATGGGCGGGTTCAGGCGATAGCGGCGAAGAATTCAACGATCCCGGCCACGTCTATGCCAACGATCTGCATATCTTCGGTGAAGGTTCGTTATTCCAGTTGCTCTGTACAGCCCGGACCTCGATCGGACGGCGCGGATTAGCCGATTATCTGCTGGCCGGATCCGCGCCCGAGGAAACGCTCTCACGTCAGGAGGCAGTGCGCGAATTAAGCGAACGCGCGGACCTGCGCGAAAGAATCGTATTGCTGGGTGATTCCGATGTCCTTGAATCGAACTGGAGTACCTTTGAAAACTGGCTGACGTCGCCGGCGTTCAGGTTTCCACCTCTTCTTCGCGTAATCGCGGCCGCCACCTCTGCTGCGCTGGCACTTATTGTGCTTGCGGGCGCGGTCGGCCTGATTTCGTGGATCGATGTTGCGATCTGGATTGCTCCCCTTGTTGGGCTGCATTCGATCGCGGGCCTGATTTTTCGCAGGCGCGTGAACGCAATGGAGGAGTGGGTTCGTCCGGTCTCAACCGAGACGCAAGTGCTGCGGGAGGGGCTTCGACTCATCGAGACGGAGCAGTTTCGCTCGGCGAAGCTGAAGCGCCTCACTGATCAGGTAAAAGGCGCCGCTGAAACGGTTCACAGCCTGGAGCGACTGCTGAACGCACTAAATGAGCGGCGCAAGGAATGGTTTTACACTGCCTCGCTCATGCTGCTTCTCGGTACACAACTTTGTATGGCGATCGAACGCTGGCGCGAGCGGAACGGTGAGTTGCTGCAAACATGGCTGCGGGCCTGGGCGGAGTTGGAGGCCTTGAACTCGCTGTCCGCATACGCTCATGAGAATCCCGATAACACGTTTCCGGAGCTGATGCGCGGAGACGCCAGTTTCGAGGCGCGAGATCTCGGTCACCCTTTGCTCCCAGGCGGCGCGTGCGTCCTCAATGACATTGAACTGAATCGCAAGACCCGCTTCTGCGTGATCAGCGGGTCCAATATGTCGGGGAAAAGTACATTGCTGCGGGCGGTCGGATTGAACGCGGTGCTGGCTTCGGCGGGCGCTCCCGTGCGCGCAACCGCTCTTCGCATGTCGCGCCTGTCGGTGTGCGCATCGATGTCTGTTGTGGATTCCCTGATGAACGCGAAGTCGCGGTTTCTGGCTGAAGTCGACCGGATCAGGCAAACGATCGAGGCGGCAGCAAACGGACCAGTGTTGTTCCTGGTCGACGAGATCTTCAGCGGAACCAATTCGCGCGATCGCCGGATTGCCGCGGACGCGGTGGTTCGAACTCTTATCGCCCGGGGAGCGATTGGAGCATTATCCACGCACGATCTCTCGCTCGGCGAAATTCCGGATTCGGCGGAGCTTTGCGGTGTCAACGTGCACATGGGCGCTCGTGAAGGAGGCGGTCCGATGGATTTTGATTACAGGCTGAAGTCCGGCGTGACGACTGAATCGAACGCGCTGGCCATCGCCCGGATGGCTGGCGTGCCGGTCTAAAACCGGGGATAATAAATCTGTGCTTGTAGTGCCCGGAAGGTTTGTTCACGACTCGGAGATCGACGACGCGCTTCTGCGCGCGCAGGGAGCACTGGGTCCGAATGTGGTTCGTATCCGGTACAGCTTCGCGGATGATTGGACGGGAGAACCCTCGCTTTTCTTCCGCGTGCTTCTGTCGGATGCTGCAAGTAAATCCCGCAAACTCGGAGAAATCACCGAACGCATCCGGTGGGGCATTGATAAGGCAGTGAAGCCCGATGAGATGGGACTTCACGCCTACTTCAATTTCCGGAGCAAATCGGAACAGGACGAACTTCAGGATCCTGCCTGGGCGTAAGAGGTGCCGTTCCCGGACGACCTGATCGAGCAGGCGAAGCACCTTGCGATCCGCGATCGCAGAAAACCAAAGCAAGCGAACCTCCGCCGGGCGGTTTCGGCGGCTTACTACGCCCTGTTCCATCTTCTGATCTCGGAAGCTACGCTCAACTGGAAGCGACCCGAACAGAGAGCCTCGCTCGCAAGGATGTTCGAGCACGGGAAAATGAAATCCGCATCCGAAAGACAGAGAGCGGTCTGCAACCACTTCCTGAACTCGGACCCACCAGCCGGACCCAGCCTGGACCGCGCGCGGCATTTACATCGTGTGGCCGACACATTCTTTCGTGCACAACAGCAGCGTCATACCTCGGACTATGACAATTCAGCCAGGTGGACGCGGACTGAGGTTACAAGTCAAATAAAGGAGGTCGAAAAAGCCTTCGCGAGTTGGCGAGCCATTCGGGATGAGCCAGACGCTCAGGCCTTCCTGATTTCACTATTGGGTAACCCGAGAGCTCAGGGTTAAGCCGCGCACTCGCCGCGACCCAACTGTAGCGAGAAATCCTCGGTATCGCCCCAATCCTTATAAACATCCGGATCGGCCGCCGACGGCTTCGCCAGATCCGCGAGATAAGCCCGGAAGAACTCGATCTTAAACCGCAGAACGTAATCGCGGAAAGTCTCGCCGTCGATATGATTTTCCTTGTAATGCGCCAGAACACGCTCGACGGCCACAGTCGCCAGCTTCGCGGGCATGCTCTGAACCTGCAAGCCAAACCGCATCACGCCATCCTGGTCGTACCCGCCCCCGAGCAGCATCTGGTAATAAGGAACTTCCTTCTTCACACCGCCGCCGACATCGATCTTCCGCGCGTTCCCGTAGAACCCGATCTCGGCCGTCCAGTGCTGACCGCACGAATTCGGGCAACCGCTGATATTGATCTGCAGCCCGCGCAACAGCGGATCGTCATATCCCAGCGCCAGATCGTGCATCGCATAACCCAGGTTCATCGACTTCGTCAGCGCCAGGTTGCACGAATACGCCCCCGGGCACGTGACCACATCCTGCAGTTCCTTCGCGCCCGGCGTTCCCAGATCAATCGCCTTCAGCGCAGCGTGCACACGCGGCAGGAACCCGAGCTGAACGAAGCCAAGCACCAGGTTCTGCTCCACCGTCACCCGCAGGCAGCCATCTCCCGCTTCCCGCGCAATCTTCGCCAGATCCCGCATTTGCGAACTCGTCAGATTACCCTGATCGATCCGCACCGTGACCATCGCATAGCCGGTCTGCTTCTGTTCTTCGACATTCGATTCGAGCCAGCGATCCAACTCCGGATCGCCCGACGAACCCTTGTTGACCACAGGCAGAAGGGCGCCCGCCCCAAGCGGCAGTGGATTGCTGGTATAACCGCCAAAACCCTCGGGAACGTTTTCGGGCGTCGGAATGCCGCCGTTCTCAAGAATGTCGGCGTACTCTCTATCAATCTGTTCCTTGAGCCAGTCAAACCCGCGCTCGCGCATCACGAACTTCAGCCGCGCCATGTTTCGATTCTTGCGATTGCCGTACTGATTGAAAACGCGCAACACCGCTTCGATGCGGTTCACAATACGTTCGACGGGGAGGAACTCATCCAGCACCCGGGCTTCAACGGGCAGCGGCCCGAGTCCGCCTCCCACCACCACGCGGAACCCGCGCTGGCCGTCGCGCATCACCGCCTTCACACCCACGTCATGAATCGCCGCGATCGTGCAATCGTCATGGGTGCAGCCGTCGAATGAAATCTTGAACTTCCGCGGCATCGCATCGGTCAGGCTCTTGCGCAGAAACGCATAGGCGACCTGTCGCGAATAAGGCCGCACATCGAAAACTTCATGCCGCGTAAGACCGGCATAAGGGCAAGCTGTGACGTTGCGAACCGTGTTGTAGCAGGCTTCGCGGCTGGTCATGCCGACGTCGTGCAGCATGTGCATGGCATCGGCAAACTTATCCAGCGGCACGAAGTGGTACTGAATGTTCTGGCGCGTCGTGAGGTGGCCTTTTCCGCCTCCGGCGAAGTCCGCGATATCCGCAAGGCGCTCCAGTTGCGCCGCAGTCAGCATCCCGCCCGGTATTTTGGTGCGCATCATCTGCACGCCCGGTTGCCGCTGCCCGTAGCACCCGAAGCGGAGACGATAGGGACGAAAATCGTCGTCCGAGATGCGGCCGGCCACAAAATCGGCGGCTTTCGCGCGAAATTCCTCGATCTCTGTACGGACTGTGTGATCGTGTTGTTGCTGAAACGCGCCAA
Source organism: Terriglobia bacterium (assembly GCA_963845785.1). GTDB lineage: Bacteria > Acidobacteriota > Terriglobia > Bryobacterales > Bryobacteraceae > BOG-234. The sequence continues at coordinate 1,567,242 of CAWJTK010000001.1, forward strand.
CCTGGACTTCGTCAATGACGGGGGAATCTGTGTGACTCACGGGGAAACTCCATATTCTCTATCGAGAATAGCAACTCTTACATTATACTCTCGCCGCACGCTGCAGCTCAGCGGCATGCCGCAGCGCCTCGGGGGTAAGCTTTTGTCCGCTCAGCATACGGCCGATCTCCTCGGTGCTCGCCGGCGCGTCCAGTTCCTCGATTTCCGCCACTGTCCGGCCTGCTCTTTCGAATTTTCCGACGCGGTAATGATGATCCGCAAAGCACGCGATTTGAGCCAGATGCGTAACGCACACGACCTGATTTTCCGCCGCCAGAGCGCGCAGCCGTCGCGCGACTCCATCTGCCGCGCGGCCGCCGATCCCGGTGTCGATTTCGTCAAAAACAAGCGTGCGGGGAATCGCGCCCGCACCGCCCACAAGGCACGTCTTCAACGCCAGGGCGATCCGCGAAAGTTCACCGCCCGAAGCCACCCGGTCGAGCGGTTTCGGCTCCTCGCCCGCGTTGGCGGAGACCAGGAACTGCACCCGGTCTGACCCGCTCTCGGACCAGTTTGCCGGGTCCATCCGAACCCGAAAAACCGTGCGCTCCATCGCCAGCGGCTTCAGTTCCTTTTCGACGCGTTTTGCCAGATCGAGTGCCGCCACCTGGCGACGGGATGACAGCTCACCCGCCACCCCTTCATATTGCGCCGCAAGCTTCTTCAATTCGCACCGAAGCTGCTCCAGCCGCTCGCCCGCATTCTCCACTTCACCGATCCGGCGCGCAACATCCTCCCCGAACGCGAGAATCTCCGCCACCGACTTCCCGTACTTTCTCTTCAGCTTGTCGATCGCTTCGAGCCGCGTCTCGATCTCTTCCAGCCGGGCCGGGTTCGCCTCTACGCGTCCGAGATAATCGCGCAGTGAATAAGAAACGTCCTGAATCGCGATGAGCGCGGGCTCCAGCGTCTGCCGCATTCCGGCCATCTGCTCATCGATCTTCCCCAATTCGTCCAGTCTTTTCGCCACGCCGCGAACAAGAGACAGCGCGGATTCCGGCGATTCATAAAGCGCCTCGAACGAAGCCGCGGCGGCGTCCAGCAACCGGCCCGCGTTCTGTTGCACGCGCCGTTCGCCTTCCAGTTCCACGTCTTCGTCCGCGCGTAGTTCCGCGGCCTCGATCTCGTTCCGCTGAAACTGCCAGAGATCGAGCATCCGAAGCTTTTCCTGATCGGCGTCTTCCAGCTCGCGAATTTGCTCAGCCACGTTCTTCCACGCCTGGTAAATCTCGCGTACCGCCGCGCGCTGCGATCCGGTCTCGGCAAACGTATCGAGCATGGTCATCTGGGCGGAGGCATCGAACAGGCGTTGCTGATCGTGTTGTCCGTGGATGTCGCCCAGATGCGCCGCCAGATCCTTTAACAGGGCGACCGACGCCGGACGATTGTTAACGTACGCGCGGCCTTTACCATTTGTCTGGATTTCACGGTCCAGTAATAATTCGGCATCTTCGCCGTCGAAGCCGGCCTGCTCCAGAACCTTCTTCGCGCCGGGCCCGATTTCGAACACGCCCGACACGCGCGCGCGCTCCTTACCCGAGCGAATCATGTCCGCGGACGCACGCCCTCCGAGCAGCAGCCCGAGCGCATCCACAACTATGGATTTGCCGCTGCCGGTCTCGCCGGTGAGCAGATTGAGGCCGGCATGAAATCGCACGCGCAGCCGATCCACCACGGCATAATCTTCAACGACCAGTTCGTGCAGCACTCGATCCGATTATAAGAGCGCAGGGGACCAGGATCTACTTCAACCCCATATGGCGGGCACTATTCTCACCTTCGAGACAAATCTCGTCAATGAGTTCCGTATCGAGCACGATCTTATCTGCTAACTTGAATCCCCACGGCCGCGTGTAAGCCTTTGGGTCGGTGACCGTGGCTTCAATCTCCAGCGTCCCGAAACTCGGCCGCCGCAAGCGCTCCACCACACTCCCTGTGCCTGTCAGCGGCGTGCCCGCCATATCCATCCACAAATCGTCCCGGAACCCGTTCGACCGCACCACGAGCACATCCCCATCCCACCGCGCCGTCGAATACCCGTTCCACGAGGGCTGCGGGTCCGCCGGCAACGCGCGCCCGTCCAAAAAAATCTGGCGATAGCTCGCATTGAACTCGTTGATCAACAGCAATAGCTTCCGCGTCTGGACAAACTTCGTAATATGCGGCAGCGTATACATCCTGGGGAAATTCGAAGGCAGGCACTTCACATGCGGATCCAGGCCACCGGCCTGGCGCTCTTTTCTCTGCTCCAGTGCCCACGGCTGAAAGGGAATCCCGCCGGTCACAATCTTGTTCAGGTCCGCCGTCGCCTGCCCGATCGGGCTCTTCTCCAGGCACTCCCCGGTATCGTCAGCCAGCATCTTCGGACACGGCAGCGCGTCCGAAATGGTCCACATTCCGGAAAAATCCGGCTTGCCGTCGGCGCCCCGAGGCGGAGGAGCAGTCAGAATTGGTTTTCCGCTCTTATCCCGCGGAACGCCTTCGGTCGGGTATTTGATCCATTGGCCCGATGCTCCGACACACAATAGCAACGGCACCGCCAGCAAACGCATGGGATCGATGTTATCAGCGCAGGAGGGGATTCGGACTCGCGGCTCACAAACGATTAAAATCTCGCAATGCCTCGTGGACTCAACCTTCACAAAGGCCGTACAATCGTCGCCAGAGTTACACGGGCGAACTTGAGCTGTCGATGACCATGTCAACTGACGAAATCTCAGAAGCAGCGGCGAATCACAAGTGGAGAGAGATATCCGATCTCCCCGCAGAAGTGGATTCACTGCGCGACCGCGAACTTGAATCTCTACGTGAGGTCTGGGCGAGTGAGAGACAGTCTTTGGACGAAGGATCTTTGCGATCGCTGAATGTGGAGTTGGCCCGCGAGTGGTCGATCGAAACGGGGATTATTGAAAAGGTATATTCTCTCGATCGCGGGGTAACACAGACTCTGATCGAGAAGGGAATCGCTTCAAAATATATTACGCACAACGCCACCAATCGTGACCCCGAACTGGTCACGCGAATTATTCAAGGTCATGAAGACGTCCTCGATGGTCTGTTTGCCTTCGTAAAAAATGAACGTCAACTTACTGTCGGGTACATCAAAGAACTGCACGCGGCGCTCCTCCGATATCAGGAAAGCGTCGCCGTATTCGACCAGTTCGGCCGGCCATTGGATGTTCCGCTGGAACGAGGCGTATACAAGAAATTACCAAACAATCCGCACCGTGAGGACGGCACGGTTCACGAATATTGCCCGCCCGAGCACGTTGCGTCCGAAATGGATCGATTGATCTCCATGCATCGCCATCACCTGGACTCCGGCGTCACGGCTCATATCGAAGCTGCCTGGCTTCACCATGCTTTCACTCAGATTCACCCATTCCAGGACGGGAACGGCCGAGTTGCGCGAGCAATTGCGAGTCTGGTTCTGATCAAGGACGATTATTTCCCGTTCCTGGTAAATCGCGACGACTACGCTTCGTATGTGGATAGTCTGGAGCGCGCTGACGAAGGTAAATTGCCCGATTTTGTGAGCCTTGTGGCCCGGTTCCAGAAGCGGCTCCTGATCCGGGCGATCAGCCAGGCATCGGACGCGAAGCCGGCAAATTCAGTGGATGAGGCAGTCAGGATAACCAGTGAGATGCTTGTCGGCCTCGGGAGAATAACGCCTGTGGCTTGGGTGGCGGCAAAGGAAAACGCCGCTTTCCTGGCGGATGATTTCACAAATAGCCGCTTTCGCGAGGTTGCCGAACAGCTTGAGGCGGAGATTGGTCGATCAGACCGCGGTTACTCTTTCAGCGCCGCAACGTTCGGGGATCCGCCGAGACCCGAGCTGAGAGTCGTCGCCGAGCGCTTGAAATATGACATCAATACGGCTTACTTCCAAAAAGCGCCTCTCCTGCAACTCTCCGTTAAGGGTGTGGAGAATTACATAGCCGTATCGTTTCATGGCATCGGGTCAGCCTTTCGCGGCGTACTGGTTGCGTCCGCTTATTTCCAGACGAAACAGGAACCTCCTGTTGTAATTTGCGACGACCTGTTCCGGGTCAGCTATAACGAGGCTCGTACGGACGTCGTCAACCGATATAAGGAATGGCTGGATCAGGTTATTATCAGGGGCCTTGCTGAATGGAGGCGCGCCCTCGTTTAAACCCCACCGGCGACGGGAGCGCCGGAGGCCTCCCGCGCAGAAACCTCAGTAGCGGTTGAGTTCCGCCACCAGCGCTCCAAGCCCCTTTTTCAGATAGAGGTCGGCCAGCCGTTGCTCCTCGGGCGATGGCGCGGTGACTCGCAGCAGAGGCGAGGAATCCAGATCCCGGCGCGAAGGTACCCAGACGTGGCCGTCGGCGAACTCGACCTGGCTGACATAACCCGTCATGCCGGCGATATCGATCGGCCTTCCCGTATGCGAAAACTTCAACGCGGTGTCCTGCAGCAGAGTAGCCTGTTTGCCCGAAGGCAGCAGGAACGCCGGTTCCGAGGCCGGGACGGATCCCGCCGGATACTCCTGCCCCCGCGTGTCCTTCACCAGCCAGCCGATCTCGACGTACCGGACCGGCTTGCCCGAATTGTTCACCACTTCGATCTGCGGCGACCGCGCCTCGTTACCCGAAATCGCCGCCCATCCCTCGAGCGGTTGCACCGGCGCATTCGGGATACTGAGAAACGCAAACTGCGCCACATGGTCGCCCGGCGGCACCGCGGATCCTGTCGCGCGCCCGTTGCGGGTCAGCGAAACATCGAGCTGCGGACGTTCGGCCTGGCGCGCAAGACTCTTCCGCATTTCATCGCCCAGACCGAGCTCGCCCCGCGATTGCAAGGCCTGCTTGAACCAGGCGCGGTCGCGCTGCGCTTCCGCTTCCCAGAAAGTCAGTGCGCGTTTGGAATTGAGCTTGTTCGGCCCGAAGAAGCTGAGATCGTCGAACAGAACGCCATCGAGCTGAACCCGAACCAGCGGACCCGCGGTCTGCTGCACCGGACGGACCAGCCTGACATCGATTGGCAGCGTGAACGTCTCGCCGGGAGCGACATCGATCGACGGCCGCGCGACCGATCCTTTGCCGCCCGGAGCAAACTCCTGAGCCGTGACCAGCAAAGTCACGCCGCGCACATGCTTGAACCCCGCGTTGCGCAAGGTAAGGCCCATGTGCAGATCGAGCACAATCGCGCCGCCGCGCGACGTGGCGCGCGAATCGCCCATCGAAGTAGAAAGCAGGGCCAGGGGAGAGTCCGCGGGCAGGTCGATTTTCACCGAGCTGGTCGGATCGAGCGCCGTCTCCTGCGCCAGAAGCGGCAGCGCACCGACGACGATTAATCCGAAAACGCCCACGCGAACCGGCGAGAGTCTATTGCTCCAGGTAAACATTGGTAATGGTGACCGAGCCCGTTTCGCCATCAACGTAGCGCGAACGGATTTCGCCCTGAGCGCTTACAGTCTGATCGGCGCGGCTGCCCTCGTGATTCAGAAAAATGAAACGGTGCGAGCCCTTGCGGAGCTCGATTCCGGAAGTGGTTGACTGCGCCACCGGACCAGCCGCTTCAACCACCGGAGCCCGGTGCATCCGCAAAAAGAAATTCGAACTGATCAATACCAGCAGGCAGGCAAAAGCAACAGCGAAGCGGGGGTTCCAGCGCACCGGCAAGCGGGCGCCGCCGACGCAGGCCCCTGCCTCGAGACCTACCCCAATGTTGGCCCGCATTTCGACCGCGAGCGCGTTCCAGTTCATCTCGGGCAGCTCAAAGTCAGCCACCGTTTCGCGCAGATCCCGATAGTCCGCAACCCTTTTTCGGCAATCCTCGCACGTCCTGACATGACGCTGCACGAGGAATCGTCGAACCCATGCGGCATCTCCACCGGCGAGCAGCGCCAGATCGTTTTCAGCCGGATGACTCATAGCTTCCTCTTTGTACTGTGCTTCTCGGCGAATTTCTTCAGCTTTGTCCGCGCATTCGCAATATGCGAGCGAACCGTCGCCTTCGAGCACTCCAGCCGCTTCGCCACTTCCTCGGCGGGCAGCCCTTCCATATCTCTGAGAACCAGAGCCGCGCGCTCGCGAGGCGTGAGCCGTTCAAGCCCGTCCGCCAGCCAGTCGCGTTGTTCCGAACGAAGCAACGCGGCTTCCGGCGTTTCCGCATGGCTGCCCGGCGCTTCGGAGATTTCGCAGAATGCCACCCTGCCGTGCCGCCGCAGAAAGTCGAGCGCCGTGTTCGTCGCGATCCGCGAAAGCCAATGCGCGGCCTTGAGTTCGTCCTTCAGCTGCTCCTGCCGCTGGAGAGCCTTGATGAATGCTTCCTGGGTGAGGTCCTGCGCGTCGTGAACGTTGCCTACAATCCGGTAGATCTGGCGGAATATGCGGCGCAGGTTCTCGTCGACGAAGCGCGCCTGAAGTTCCCGGTCCTGCAACTCCCGCTCGGGAACGGTTTCGAGCAGCAATCGGCTCTTCCCGATCGGGTTACCCCCGTCGTCGGCCGGCGCTGGGTCGTACTCTTTCATTCCAACCTGTAGCGCGAGAGTCGGCATCCCTGTAAGGATGACGTCCGGCCCGCCCGGACGTGGAACACAATTTTGCGCGCTATCCTCAAGTATAAGTGAGCCTGTGAGACACGTTTCCATCATCGGGGCCGGAAAAACTCCCTTCGGCGCGTTCCCCAATCTCGATTTGCGCGCACTCGCAGTGGCCGCGGGCGAGAAAGCGCTGGCGAACGCGAAACTCGGTCCCGATGCGATTGAATCTTTTTATCTCGGCAATTTCGCCGGCCCCGAGTTCACGGCGCAAAACCACCTGGCGCCATACATCTCTACCGCCCTCGGAATGCGCGGTATCCCTTCCACCCGATTCGAGGCGGCCTGCGCTTCGAGCGGCGCGGCCTTTTTTCAGGCATATATGGGAGTGGCGAGCGGCATTTATGACATCGTGATGGTTCTGGGCGTCGAGAAAATGACCTGCCAGCCGACGCCGCGCGTCACCGAAATCCTGGCCGGCGCGGGCGATTGCGCAACCGAGGTGGCAGTCGGCTCGACGTTCCCTTCGTTATTTGCCATGATCGCGCGCCGTCATATGCACGATTTCGGCACAACTCGCGCCCATTTATCCGCCGTGGCCGTGAAAAACCACGAAAACGGCGCGCTCAACCCCGATGCGCAAATGCGCAAAGTCATCACGCTCGAGCAGGCTATGAACGCCAGACCGATCGCGGAGCCGCTCAACCTTTACGACTGCTCTCTGATCAGCGACGGAGCCGCCGCGGTAGTGCTCTGCGCGGCCGATCGCGCGCGCCAGTTCAGCGAACGGCCGGTAAATGTGTTGGGCGTGGCGCAGGCGTCCGATTGGGTCGCTCTGGACCAGAAGCCGGATATCACGACCTTTGCAGCCGTGCGCGGCGCTGCGCGAAAGGCCTACGAAATGGCCGGCCTCGGGCCGAAGGACATTCAATTCGCCGAACTGCACGATTGTTTCACCATCGCCGAGATCGTCGCCATGGAAGATCTCGGATTCGTCGAACGCGGCCGGGGGGGGTTCTTCACCGCGGAAGGCGGCACGCGCCGCGACGGCGCCATGCCCATCAACGCCAGCGGCGGCTTGAAATCGAAAGGTCACCCGGTGGGAGCTACAGGTGTTGCGCAGATCTGCGATCTCGTCCAGCAGATCCGCTGTGAGGCCGGCGAGCGCCAGTTAAAGCGCCACTCTGTAGGCCTCGCGCAGAATCTCGGCGGCAGCGGCGCCACCTGCGTCGTCACCATCCTGGGAGACGCCGCTTGAAATCGGGCACAATTTATACCGAAACGGTCGTGCACCTCGCGCCCGAGCGATTTGCCGCCAATGTGCCCTACCAGGTCGCTATCGTCAAGCTCGACGACGGCGGCAGCATCACAGCCCGCATTGCAGGCGAGCGCGTCCAGATCGACGATCGCGTCGCCGAAGCGGACACTTCGCGACGGAATTCCCTTTTTTCGAAAAATCGAACAGAAAATATGACAACGAAACTGGCTGAAGTAAAACTCGCGGAACGGATGTCCCGAATCGGCACCGAATCCGCCTTCGATGTACTCGTTCGCGCCCGCGCTCTGGAAGCCCAGGGGAAAGATATCATCCATCTGGAAATCGGAGAACCCGATTTCCCCACGCCGCAAAACATCATCGACGCCGGCAAGAAGGCCCTCGACGAGGGTTGGACCCACTACGGCCCTTCCCAGGGTCTTCCCGAGTTGCGCGAAACAATCGCCGAGTACATTTCCCGAACGCGCGGAATCACTGTCAGTCCGGCGAACGTCTGCGTCACGCCGGGCGGCAAACCGATCATTTTTTTCCCCATGATGGCGCTGCTCGGCGAAGGCGACGAGGCCATCTATCCGAACCCGGGTTTCCCCATCTATGAATCGATGATCCGGGTGTGCGGCGCGAAGGCGGTTCCGGTTCCGCTGGTTGAAGAACGGGGATTCTCCTTCGATCTCGATGTCTTCCGCAAGAGCCTTACGGACCGCACGAAGATGGTGGTCCTCAACTCGCCTCAGAATCCCACCGGTGGCATGATTCCGCCTGAAGATATCCGCGCCATCGCGGATCTGATCCGCGACCGCGATCTGGTCGTATTGTCCGATGAGATTTACGACCGCATTGTGTACTCCGATGAACGGCCGGTCTCGATTGCCAGCATGCCCGGAATGCTCGAAAAAACGATCATTCTGGATGGATTTTCGAAAACCTACGCCATGACCGGCTGGCGCATGGGTTACGGCATTATGCCCTCCTTCCTCGTGGACGCGGTCAATAAACTGATGGTGAACTCCAACTCCTGTACCGCGAGTTTCACGCAGCGGGCGGGAATCGAAGCGCTGCGCGGCCCGCAGGAATCGGTGACCAAAATGGTGGAAGAGTTCCGCCGGCGCCGCGACGCTTTCTGCGCGGGCCTGAACAGCATTCCCGGCTGGCGGTGCGCCATTCCCGGAGGCGCTTTTTATGCTTTCGCAAACGTAAAAGGCGGCGGGACGGATTCAAAGCAGGTTGCCGATTCTTTGCTGAACGAGGCCGGCGTCGCCTGCCTCAATGGCGCCGGATTCGGGGAGTACGGTGAAGGCTACGTTCGCTTCAGCTATGCCAACTCGTACGAGAATCTGATGCGAGCCATCGAGCGGATTCGGAACTGGGTCGCAGAACGGACATAAATTGAAGCCGGGATTCTCCCGGCTTTCAACAAAAACGGAAAGTTACATTTCCCTTTAAAGCAAAAAATCTTCAACGTACCCGCGGTTTCTGTATTAGCATCAGGAATTGACGCGTGGGTAGAAGTACGTTTCCCTGGGAAAAGGACTTCGATGCTCCGCGCTGGGAGTGTACCTGGAATGAGAACAAGACTCGCTTGCGCCCCGTTTGTACTGGCGCTGTTGCCTGCCGTAATGCTTGCGCAAAATGCCACTTTGACCCAGGATTCGTACGTTCTGGCTGGCAGTGGGGTCAACTTCGGATCGGCGACCACTATTAACGTCGGCGGTCCCACCGTCGCTCACGGCCTGGTGCAGTTCGATCTTTCGACCTTGCCTTCCGGGACGACCGGCAGCGGCATCGCGAAAGCGACCCTTCTTTTGTTCGTTAACAAGCTGGGAACCGCCGGCACGGTCAATTTCTCGGTTGCCAACGGGACCTGGACGGAGTCCGGCGTAAACGGAACGAACGCTCCGGTCGCCGCCGCCGCCATTGCGAGCGGCGTCTCGATCACCGCGGGCGATACCTTTGTTGCGGTAGATGCGACCGCGGCCGTACAGAACTGGCTCAACGGCACCACGAATAATGGCGTCATCATCACGCCGAACGATGGCAGCGTCCTGGTTGCCTTTGACAGCAAGGAAAGCACCACCACGAGCCATCCCGCGATGCTGAGCATCACTCTGGTCGGAGTCGGTGGCGCCACGGGCGCAACCGGCCCGACAGGACCCACTGGCGCGACTGGCGCTACCGGAGCGACGGGAACCGGAAGCCCTGGAGCCACCGGTGCTACGGGGTCCACTGGGAGCACCGGGCCGACCGGCGCGACGGGACCGACAGGCAGCACAGGAGCCACCGGCGCGACCGGGTTCACTGGGAGTACGGGGCCAACAGGACCTACGGGATCCACCGGAGCTGCCAGCACTGTTCCCGGTCCAGCAGGCCCAACAGGACCTACCGGAGCGACTGGCGCGACCGGATCGGGTGGTACCGGCGGCAGCCCGGCAGGCGATCCTTACAGCGTTGGTGGACACACCGGCACCACGATCTGGAACAACCCAGGCGGTCCGGCGCAGCAGGCAACCCTGAATGCCGAGGTTACGGTTGTCGCACCCGTTGCCTGCAAACCGAGCATGACGGTGTATTCATACACCGGAGCCAACACCACGTGGGTCCTCCTCACAGTAACCCCGTCCACGAGTACGAATATCTGGTCGGCGTCTACGTCTCAAACACCGATACTCAGTTTCTCGACTGCCTCCGCATCCGGAAGCTCCAACTCCGCGACGGCATCAAGCAATGTCGCCGCGGGCACTTTAATGACTCTGGCAACGGGATCTGCCGCTTCGCCCGCATCGGCCGGCGGCGGTGGATTCATCGACGTGTTTTCGTGCCAGTAAGTTAAGACCGGCTCGCAATGCCGAATTATTTTTGAACCGCCGCAATTATCCGGCCCCAGTGGCGCTGATAAGCCATATAATAAGCGAGGCAATCGGCAGCGATAGCTGAGATTGTCCGGGCCGCGCAATGCCAAACTCCGAAGCGGCGGCCTGAAACTGAATCAAATTTCTTTCGAATTGAGGAAAATCCAGTTATGGCCAGCCAACCCTATCTCGGCGGAATCTTCATGTTTGCCGGGAACTTCGCCCCGCGCGGTTACGCGCTTTGTCAGGGGCAGCTTATGTCGATCTCGCAGAACACGGCGTTGTTCTCCATTCTCGGCACCACATACGGAGGGGACGGAATTCAGACGTTCGCTCTGCCTGACCTCAGAGGGCGCTCACCCGTCGGTGCGGGAAACGGGCCCGGACTCTCTCCGGTCGTCATCGGTGAACTGTCGGGCACACAAAATGTGACCATTCTGAGCTCCAATTTGCCGCCCCACACACATAGCTTGAATGCGTCGACTTCCGCCGGCACCCAACCTTTGCCAACGGGGAACGTCCTCGCCTCCGTTCAGGACAGCCAGGGGGGCCAGTCTACGGCGTATATTAACGCGGCTCCGAATACGCCGATGGCAGCAACATCAATTGGCCTGACCGGCGGTGGGCTGCCCATCAGCGTTCAAAGTCCCTATCTTGGTCTCTGCTTCATCATTGCCACGCAGGGTATTTTCCCTTCGAGAAATTAGGCCTTCGCCAAATCAGCCTTCAAAACGCGAGCCGGGGCCCAATCGTGCGGCCCCGGTCGCCTTTACACTTCAAATATGTTTCAGATGCATCGGATTTTCTGCGCCACGCCGTGGGAACTGGAGGCGGAGCGCGGCCGGTTTCACAACGGCATCGGCCAGTTCAACGAGACCGTCGCACGGCTGGAGGGAATCCTTTACATTCCCGTAACACTGGTAAACATTCAGGATAAGCGCCCTTTTCAGTATGTTGTCGACGAAAATATTCGCGACGCCCGGCACTGTATCTTTTTGTTTTCGGACGGCTGGGGGCCGCCTGAGCGAAATTTTCGGAGCGATTACCACCAGGCGCTGCAGTCGATTGACAACCCTGCGTCGGCTCTGCAAAGCGTCACGGTGCTGTCAAAGAAGATGCCCTCCGGACAGCCGCTCGTGCAGGATCCATCCGCTGCGGACACTCCCCCCGCGGATGCTACCTTTTCCACCCTCGATAGCCTCGACATTTGTTTGAACGGGCTGCTGTCCGCCTGGCTGAAGACATTGCTCAATCGGAACGCGGCCGCCACGTCACTATGAGTGGGAGCGTTGCCGCGGTGACCCTCCGGGCGGAACGCCCACAGGACGAGACTTTCATCCGGAACCTGATCCTGGAAACGATCGCGGATGAACTTGGCGCCTCGGCCTGGCCGGAACCGATGCGCAGCCATCTGCTGGGCGTGCAGTATGCGGGCCGGCGCCAGTCATTTCGGTTCACCTTCCCAAACGCCGCGAGTTACGTAATCGAAGCCAGCGGAATGGACGCAGGTTGGGCTGTGGTGACGGAAACGCCACAGGAGATATTTCTCGTGGAAATCATGGTCTCGCCGGAATGCCGGAACCGAGGCATCGGCTCGGCCGTGATCCGGCAACTTGCGGCTGAAGCGGCGGCGCGCCGAAAGCCGGTCCGTTTGACTGTAAACGCCATGAATTCCGCAGCGATTCGGCTTTATGAAAGGCTTGGCTTCCGCCGTACCGGAGGCGATGAGGTGCGCTACCTGATGGAATGCGCGGTTTCTTCAAGCTCCCGGTAATAAGGCCGTACCCATCTGGCGACCGCGTCGCGCACGGCATCGGAAACCTCGCTGCTCTTATGCTTCACGTCGGGGTGGAATTTGTGCCGAGGGCGCTTGGCGTGAAATGACGCCACGTTGCGCATTGTTTCAATCCGGTCCGGCGCGAATGCGATCCCGAAATGGCCTGCGATTTGCTCCCACACCGCCTCCGGCAGGTGCGTGTAGTTAATCGCCAACCCGCATCCATCAAGGCCTTGCAATCCGCATTTACAGAGGTTCCCGAGTACACGCGCGCCGTATTCTTCGGGTTTCATGGCTGCGGTTTCCTCCGGAGCCAGGCCCGTCACGCTGATGTCGTTGACAAATCCGGGAGACATCGCGGGCGCGGGTGACCTCAGGTGCGAAATCAGCACCTCTTCCGGATTTCGGTACAGAAATATCCACGGCACGGCAGGAAAAACGGTTCGGATAAACCGCAGGGCCAACACCGTAGGACTGTCCAGTTTTATGAAATATCGCGTCTCTCGCCCCGAACGCCGTTGCCCTAGTGCGCTCACCATCCACCGCAGCCATTCCGCTCGGGTCGCTTCGGGAATGGTGAATGCGCGGGCCAGCCGATCGATGGGCGCGGCTTCGGAAATGACGAGGTTTTCCGGTAAGGCCGCCAGCATCTGAGAAACCAGGGTCGAGCCGCACCGCGACATGTGGAAAATGAATCCCGACGGCGTAAGCCCTGGACTTTCCTCATACCATTCGCCCAGTTCGGCGATCGGCGTCCGATGTGTAAACAGGCGATTGAACGGCTTGGACTGAGCCTGGTCGATCGTGTTCTCGAAAAACGGTGCGGTGAAGCGCTCTTCCCCGAGCCAGCACCAGTCGATAAAGGCTGCCTCGCCGGCCCGATGCAGTTGAATCGGAACCCAGCCGGTGCGGTTCGTCAGACGAGCCACCGCTCCAGCCACGCCCTCCGGTTGGCGCGTACAATGTGCTCCAACTCCAACGCGGTAATTTCGAGCCCTCGTTCGTTGCCAAGCGCGACAACCCGCGCAAAGAGCTCTGCGTCAGTCGTCGCCGCCGAAAAGAATGCTGTCAACTGCGGCTCTTCCATGACAATTCGAAGAATTTCAGGGAAATTACTCAACTTGCCATACTAACTGATGCGTGTTGACAGCCCTTCGTTTGCCGTTTCAGTTCGATCGGAATCTCCTGAAAGCAGACCTCGCGCTCATTCGGCGGGACGAATGGACCCAGCACTACAACCAGCGCGACTACGGCGGCGAGTGGAGTGGAGTCGCGCTACGCTCGATTTCCGGCCGCGCGGATCATCTTGCCAGCCAGCAGCAGGGCCAGCGGGATCCGTTCCTCGATACCGACGTCCTGGCGCGGTGCGGCTACTTCCGTCAGATCCTCGGGCAGTTCCAATGCACGCTGAAGTCGGTGCGCCTGCTGAATCTCGCAATGGGTTCGTTTGTTCGGGAGCACACCGACCCCGACCTCGGTTACGAAGACGGCGAGGTGCGCATTCATGTCCCGATCGTGACCGACGCTTCCGTCGAGTTCTTTTTGAACGGCGAACGCCTTGCTCTCGAGGAGGGCGGCTGCTTCTACGTCAATGTGAGTTTGCCCCACCGCATCAACAATCGGGGTGCCAGGGACCGTGTCCACCTCGTCATCGATGCGGAAGTAAACGACTGGGTTGACGGCTTCTTCCGGTCGGGCGGTCCCATTCCGGTCATTGCCGCCCTGTCGAATGGCTTCGCCGAGTTCCGGGAGTTCGTTTTTTCGGATCCTGCTTTGCAGCAACAGCTGCAGGGGATCTCCGACGAGGGAAGATTTTCAGAAGAGGTCGTGAGGCTGGGGCGCGAAATTGGGTTTGATTTGCATCCCGAAGATGTCGAGGCGGGGAGCCGGGAACCGGCCCTGCGCGTCGGCGCGCCCGGATCTGGCTGGGTGCCCATAGCCTTCCGGGTTCGGAACTCCCGGCCTTTCGCCGAATGGGCCTGGTTCGGACGAACCACCTTCACCGAGCCTTTTTTCGAGGACACGATTGGGTTTGTTTTGCGAAACCCGTTCGCACGGGCGTTTCGCCAGGAGATTCAGCTGGAACGCGGCACAAATCCCGATCCGGCCGGCTTTATCTTCCACATGTCGCGCTGCGGCTCAACGCTTGTCGCCCAAATGCTGGCGGCCCTTCCCGGGAACACGGTCATCTCCGAAGCTCCCCTGATCGACGACGCCATCCGGACCGGGCGGCCGGATTGGCTTTGTTTTGTCATTTCGGCTTTGTGCTCGGGACCATGCTTCATCAAGCTGGACGCATGGCACATCCACAGCCTTCCGCTGATCCGCGACGCATTCCCGCGAACGCCCTGGGTCTTCCTCTATCGCGACCCGGTGGAAGTGATGGTTTCGCAGATGCGCCGGCCAGGCCGGCAGGCCCTCCCCGGAGCTCTCGATCCGGCCGTTCTTGGACTGCGGATCGAAGACATCACGGGCCTCAGCCGGGACGAATGGTGCGCGCGAGTGTTGGCCGGATTCTGCGAATCCGCCGCGAAGTTCCGCGACGATCCCGATGGGCTTTTTATCAACTACCGTGAACTACCGGATGGGGTATGGACTCGCCTCGCACCGCATTTCGGCTTGTCTTTTTCCAGGGACGAAATCGCGCTGATGCGGGAAGCGGCGAAGCGGGATGCCAAGGAGCCCTCCCGGATCTTTTATGCGGATTCTGACGGAAGCCAGGTGTCTCCGGCGGTTCGGAGTCTTCTGGCGAATACGACAATCGACGAGAGTATCGAACTCTTCCCCGCCCGGACCTAACTGACGGTCCGCTGCCGCTTGGCGGCGATCTTGCGCTCGACTGCGTCCATCAGGCGCGCATGCACGTCCTCGGGAATGGAGCACGATTTCATGCCTTTGTAGACCTGAATCGTCTTCCGCGTCGTGTCGCAGACTACCCAGCAGTTGGGGCACTCCTCTAAATGCTTTTCCAGTTTGCCCCGAACCTCGGCCCTGGTCTTTTCGTCCAGGTAGTCGCTCAACTCCGACAGGAATTCCTTACATGTAAGCAAAGGCGTCATCTCCCTTACGCTTGAAGAAACGCGTAAGCTTATCGCGCAACTGCAGGCGCGCGCGAAGCAGGCGGCTTTTTACGGCCGGCACGCTCAGATCCAGCGCCTCTGCGGTCTCTTCTGTAGAAAGCCCGTCCACATCGCGAAGCGTGAAGACGGTGCGGTAGATCGGGGCCAGCTCGTCGATGACTTCCGACAAGATGGTGTGAAGTTCTTCCTGGGAGTATCTCTGCTCCGGATCGGGGTCCCACGCGGCGATCTCCCGTACCACGGTATCTTCGCCCGTGTCGATCTGCTCATCGAGCGAAACCGCACGGTCGCTCCTGCGCTTGCGCAGTTTCATGAGCGCCTGATTCACCGCGATCCGCACGATCCAGGTATAGAACTTCGAATTTCCTAAAAACTGATCCAGGTGCTCGTACGCTTTGAGGAAGGACTCCTGCAGAACGTCTTCGGCGTCTTCGCGATTCTGAGTAATATTCATCGCGAGCCGAAAGATCTTGCCTTCGTAGCGTCTTAAAAGAACCGAAAACGAAGCCGTGTCGCCTTGTCGCGCTTTCGCGACAAGCTCAAGCTCGTCGTCGACAGGTATTTCCAGCGGAATGCTTTCCGTAGCCATGTTACGCGAATCTCCATTGTCCCACACGAGTGGGGGGGACAGCATGAACCAGTGGCTGCGGCAGCGATCACCATTCCACTGGCTTGGATGTATCTATATGACGAAAGTTTCGCCCGTTTGTTCCTTCTATTTGCTTCCTTCGCGGTTCCAGTTCTTCAGGACGCGGAGGATATATTCGCGGGTTTCGCGATAAGGAGGAACGCCATGATAGCGGTCGACAGCCGCAGGACCGGCATTGTATGCAGCCAGCGCGAGCAGGACCTGGTTGGGGTCGTCCTCGTATTTGGCGAGAAGCTCACGCAGATACTCGGCTCCCCCTTCGACGTTCTGATGCGGGTTTCTCGGGTCCACGCCCAGTTCCTGAGCGGTCCCCGGCATCAGTTGCATTAATCCGATTGCGCCTTTGGGCGATACCGCGTCCGCGTGAAAGCCCGACTCCGCCTTCATCACGCTGCGGATGAAGGCATCGGGAATCCGCGCCTTTTTCGCGGCAGCAGCCGCCATTTCCGCGGGAGTCTCGGGTGTCGCCGCAGGCGAAGGCGCCGGAGTAGCCGGCAGAGTCTGAGGCGGAGCGATCGGCGCGGCGGTAATCTCCTCCTGCTCGTAGCCCGCGACACTGCTCGCGGGCATCTCCGTCACCCCGCCGTCCGAAAAGATACGAACGGTAGTCCCATCCACTTCATGCCGGTCGGCGTGCAATTCAAAGCCATTTCCCAGCACCACATATTCGCCGGCCCAGACAGGCGAAGCGAGCAGACAGAGTCCGATAACATGAAAGACGCGATTCATGCCCAATACCTTAGTGACGCACCTTGAGTGCAGCTTGTGCAGCCGAAAATGGGAGGCCGGCAAGGCATGGAATCTGTGCGAGTGCGGCGGCCCCCTGCTCGTCCGCTACGACCTGCCGCGACTGCGCGCGTCCTGGTCTCTCGACAGCTTCGCGTCCGCGCCCGATTCCATGTGGCGCTACGCGCCTGCCCTTCCCATCCAGCATGAAACTTCGATTATCTCATTGGGCGAAGGCATGACGCCGCTGCTGGCCGCCCGGCGCACGGGCGCCCGTATCGGAAGCACGGACCTGCTGATTAAAGACGAAGGACTCAATCCGACGGGCTCCTTTAAAGCCCGGGGCTTGTCGCTCGCGGTCTCAATGTGCGTGGAACTGGGCATCGAAAAACTGGCGATTCCCTCCGCCGGAAATGCCGCCAGCGCACTCGCAGCCTACTGTGCGGCGGCCGGGTTGGAGGCTCATATTTTCATGCCTCAGGATGTCCCGCAGGCGAATTTCATCGAATGCAAGGCATATGGCGCTCACGTGACGCTGGTGAACGGTCTGATCAGCGACTGTGGCCGGATCGTCGCCGAACGCGCGCCGCGCGAGGGATGGTTCGACATTTCGACTTTGAAGGAGCCCTACCGAATCGAAGGCAAGAAGACCATGGGCTACGAAGTCGTGGAGCAGCTTGGCTGGGAGGTGCCCGATGCTATTTTCTATCCCACGGGGGGCGGCGTCGGCATGATCGGCATGTGGAAGGCGTTCGATGAGATGGAAGCCCTTGGCTGGATCGGCTCGAAACGCCCGAAGATGATCGCGGTTCAGGCCGAAGGCTGCCAGCCTGTGGTTCGCGCGTTTGAGGCGGGCGAAGAGCGGAGCCGCTTCTGGGACGGCGCCACGACCGTTGCCAGCGGTTTGCGTGTCCCGAAGCCGCTCGGCGATTTCCTCGTGCTCCGGGCGGTGCGTGAAAGCGGCGGCACAGCGGTTGCCGTGGCGGATAGCGATCTCATCGATGCGGGCCTTGCACTCGCGGCGGAGGAAGGAATCTTTGTCAGCCCCGAAGGCGCGGCGTGCATTCCGGCCGCTGAGCGCCTGCTGCGCGAAGGCTTCCTGAAACCCGATGAGAAGATCGTCATTTACAACACCGGCGCGGGTTTGAAGTATCTGGACGCGTACGCAACCCGTTATTCGCGAGTCGCGGCTGGCGAGACCGACAAGCTCGGCGGATTGATCACGCCGCGCTGACGGATATAATCAAATTCCCCCGAGAAGAAGGACCGCAAGGGATCAGCGTGTCTAAAGCTCAACAGGCTGCAACTCAACAGGGCGGCGCCACGACTTCAGTTGAGGCCAGTGTGCGGCAACTGATTGCCAACGGAAAATCGAGAACCGCGCTTGAAAACGCGAAGGAATTCCATAAGGCCCAGCATTCGGGAGTTTCCGAAGCTCTCCTTCTGGACGCCTACGCCGCCCGAATTCAATCGCTTCTCGATCAGAATCTCGCAACCGAAGCGAAAGCCTTGCTCGATCTCGTTTGCGAACGCTTCCCCGGTGCGAAAGCGCGACTGGATGCCCTCAAGGCCGGCGCTTCCGCAAAGGGCGGCGATCTCGCCGCTCTGCTGCAGCCACTGAACGATCCCGAACTGAGCCCCGACCTCCGCGCGGCGATCGACAAAACGGTTGAAACTCAGATCGCCGATCTCGCGGCGCTGGCCGCCTGTCCGGCACTGCCGCCCGAACATCGTCTCCGCCAGGCAGCCGCCGCGCTCGACCGGGCCTTCAACCTGGCGACCAGCGGCCCGGTTACCGCCGACCAGATCGCGCTGCCGGAAGTCTCCCATCGCAGCCCGCTCGCTCCCTGGAAGCTGCTCATCCGCGCTATCGCATGCTTCCATCGCGATGAGGACGCGGAATGCCGCGAGTGTCTGGCGGCGATGAATCCCGAATCGGTCCCCGCGCGCGTGGTCCCGGCCATCCGCGCCATGCTCGGCGACCAGGCTGCCGCTGCCCTCAAACCGGCCGAGGCCGCTCTTGTCGCCCGCACCGGCGTAAATCTTTCGGAATTGCGCAAAGCTTTGGAGAATCTCGATCGCGCGTTCTCTGAACACTCGGGAGACGGCCGGGTTTTCAAATCCGTCCGCACAGCCGTTGCCGAGTGCCAGCGCAGCGCCGCCGACCAGCTTCCCCTGCTGAAACAGCTGATCGCCGTGCGCGGCGGAGTGGTGGCTCTCGACCAGGAGCGCCTGATGACGGCCCTGAATGGCGCGCCCCGCCGCGACGCGGCGTTTTTCAGAATGTACGCGTGCGCGCTCGAACGAACCAGCGATGCGGATGACCTCGGAGAAGCCTGCGAAGTCTGGGAAGAGTTCCGCAGGGAAGCGGTTCGGGAGGGCTGGTTTGCCGCCAATGGACTCGAGGCGGCTGCGTTGTACCTGCACATCGCGAGTCTTCTGGAGAAGATGCCGCCCGATCTGGTGCACGAGTTTCAAAGACCTGTTGGCCCCGCGCGGAACAAAGAAGCGGTTGAGTCGCGTTACTTTCTGTTTCCCGAAAAACTCTACGCGCGGGCCTGCGCGATCGATCCGAGCGCGGAAGCCTTTTCGCAATGGCTGCGGTGGGCGTCCGGCCGCGGCGCGCACGAGAGCAAAAGGGTGGCTGAAGAATGGCATCGCATCCGAAAAGGCGACATCGAACCCGTGCTCTTCCTCATGGAGCAGGCGGAGAAACGCAACGCTTACCCGACCGCGCTCTCTTATTTGGAAAAGGCCGAGCGGATCGATCCCGTGCACTCGGTAGTGCGTGCGGCGCGCCTGCGGATACTGGCGGCCGGGGCGATGCGCCATTTGCAACAGAAAAAGCCGCATCTCGCCGCTGAAAAACTGGCGGCGATGGAAGCTCTTCCTCAGGCGCGGCAGGGCGACAGGCTGGCTTTTCTCGCGGCGTTGCGCTTCCACGTTCTTCACGATTCCGGCGATCAGGCGGGACTTGAGACCACGCTCGCCGAGACTGCCAGGCTAATGGGCGGAGAATTAGCCGCGCGACTGCTCATTTTCACGATCGCCACCATCTCAAAGCGGCTCTCTTCCTTCTCCATGCTGCCCGTACGCGCGCTGAGCAAACAGCAGAGGTCGGAGATTCCCGCGTCTCTGGCCAGGATGGCGGCAATCTGCAGAGATCTCGGGATACGGAAATATGGCGTTCCTGGCGGCTATGTCGCCGAGGCGGAGACTCAATTCCCGCGGGTGGGCGCTTCGCTCAATGCCGAACAGGTTCTTTCGCTGGGAAAGGTCGCGGTGGCTATGGAGCATCCCCGCCTCGCATGGTCGGCTTCCGGAGTCGGCCTCAAGCTCGGCGGACCGCTGGAAGCTCAATTCATGCTGTTGCGAGCCCAGGCCGTCCCGCAAGGCCATGGTCAGCGCTATCTCGCAACTGCCGCCGCCGCGGTCGAACTGGGCCGAGTTCACGGGGATGCGGAGGTGGTCGGTGCGGCGATCGAAGTCGTCCGCAATCCGCTTGGAGGCGACTCGATTTCCCTGACTCTCGACCAGGCGCGCGACGTGATCAGCAAAGAAATCGCTTCCCCGGATTTCCCCGGATATGTCAGCCGCGACCCCGACTATAGCGACCTCATGCCGCGGCGGGAGCTATGCCCATGTCCCGATTGCCGCGCCGCCCGCGGCGAAATTCCGAGTCCATTCGACGATGACTTTGACGATGACTTTGACGAGGATGAAGACGACCCCTTCGGCGGATTGCCCCCCAGGGAAATCGACCACATGTTCCGGGACACCATCCCTGAAGGTCTGCCGCCTGAGCTTTCGAAGGTACTGATAGAAATCATGAAAGAGTCGCTTGTGACCGGAGAGTCTCCGGAGCAGATCATGGGCCGAGTCCTCGGTGGGTTCAAACCCGGCAAAAAGAAGGGCCGGCGGAAGCGATGAGCGCAACCGAAATTCTGGGTGTCGCGGCGAATGCCTCGGAAGACGAGATCCGGCTCGCGTATCTCGAGAAAGTCAAACAGTTCCCGCCGGACCGTTCGCCCGAGGAGTTCGAACGCATTCGCGACGCCTTTAATGCTTTGCGGGATCCGCGCAGCCGCGCGAGGGCCATGCTGGTGGCGCCCGACGTCAACGTTCCGCTGGTGTCTCTGGTAGATGGCCACAAGCGGCGGCGCATCTTCGCCGGTCCGCAACCGTGGCGCGAGGTCTTGAAAAGCAGATGACGGCAGGCCTCGGTCGCGGCGAAATCGACCGTACCGAAATTCTGCGCCGCTTCGAAGCGCTGCTCGACTCCGCCCTGGCCTCCGAGGCGCCTCCGCCCGGAATCGACGCGGAGATTCTGGCTTCGGTCATGGAGAGTGGCGACGATAATTCGGACGACAGGAACTGCGATTCCTACGCGTTGTGGTCGGCCATGACCGCGCTGACGCAGGAAATCAAGCTGCAGGGCCGGGCCTTCCAGGATCTCAGCCGGGCGCTTTCCGACCAGGCGGAGAAGATCGCTGCCGAGCGCGAACGGACGCTGCAACGAGAGACCGAACGGCGTTGCCGCAAGGAAATCCTGAGCGCTCTGATCGATTTGCGCGACCGGCTGGGGCGTGGACTGGAGTCGGTAGCGGCTCGCCGGAAGGAAATTGCCTCCCTGCCGCCGCCCGGCTGGTGGCAGCGGACTATCGGGCGCCGGGCGCCCGATACTTCCGACGAAACGGTCGAGGCTCTGGTCAGAGGTTATGAACTCGGAGTCGAACGTTTGGATCAGACGCTGGAAGAGTTCAACGCGCGGGAGATCCGCTGCCAGGGCGAAATGTTCGATCCGCGGCGGATGAATGCGATCGAAAGTGAAGAGTCCGCCGCCGTTCCGCCGGGCACGGTTCTCGATGTCTACCGCGGCGGTTATGAATGGAATGGCGAGGTATTCCGCACGGCGCAGGTAAAGGTGGCCCGCGCGCCGAAACAAGATCAATGAGCGAACTGATAGTTGGAATCGATTTAGGAACGACAAACTCCGAGGTGGCTGCCTTCCTCGACGGGCAAGTGCGCGTGCTCGGTCCGGGCGACCAGCGGATTTTGCCGTCGTGCGTCGGCTTTTCGGAATCCGGCGAGTTGCTGGTCGGGCGAACCTGCGCGCAATCAACAGGCCCTTTATCCAGAGAGGACCGTACGCAGCATCAAGCGCAGGATGGGCAGCGCGGAAAGCGTGATGCTGGGCGCAAAGAGTTTCACGCCGCCTGAGATCTCCGCGCTTGATCCTTCGCGAACTCGTCGATTGGGCAAGCCGCTCGCTGGGCGAACGCCCGGAAAAGGCGGTGATCACCGTTCCCGCTTATTTCTCCGATGCGCAACGAAGCGCTACACGGGAAGCGGGCGCGTTGGCCGGGCTCGAAGTCGTCCGCATTTTGAACGAGCCCACGGCCGCGAGCCTCGCGTACGGCTACGGCGACGGGACACGCCATACGGCGCTCATCTACGACCTCGGCGGCGGAACTTTCGACGTCTCCGTTGTCACCGTTGAAGGCGACGTTACCGAAGTGCTGGCGAGCCACGGAAACAACCGCCTGGGCGGCGATGATTTCGACGACCTGCTCGCCGAAAGGCTGGCAAAGGAGTTTCAGAAGCAGCACGGCGTCGACGTGCGGCAAGGCCATCCGGCCGCGAAGGCGCGTCTGTGGTGGGCCGCGGAGGAAGCGAAAAAGAAGCTCAGTCAGGAGCCTTACGTAGCGATCCGGGAAGAGAATCTGGTTGTGAGGGCGGGGAAGCCGCTGCACCTCGAAACCGAAATCTCCCGGCTCGACTATGAAGAGCTGATTCGTCCCCTCGTGGAATCGACGCTTGACAGCGTTTCGAAAGCGCTGCAGGACGCGGGCCGCAAGCCGCGCGAAATGGATGCTGTTTTGCTGGTCGGTGGGTCCACCCGCACGCCGCTGGTTTTTAATCTGCTGAACGAACTGATGGAAATCGAACCACGCCAGGACGTTCATCCGGATCTGTGCGTGGCGCTCGGCGCCGGTGTTCTTGCGTCGCGCCTGGCCGGCCGCGAAGTCGACCGCGTGCTGGTCGATGTCTCCCCGTATTCCTTCGGCGTCTCGTTTCTGGGCGAACGAGGCGGCTTTCCCTATCCTCATTGCTATAAGCCGATCATCCGGCGCAACACGCCTTTGCCGCTGACTCGGAGTGAGCAGTTTGTTACCAGCCATCCGTATCAACGCGAAGTAGAGATTGAGGTCTATCAGGGTGACGACGACGATGCCCTGAAGAACATTCTGGTGGGCGACTTCCGAATCGAAGGCCTCACGGAGATGGAGGACGCGAACCAGATTCTTTGCCGCATGCGGCTCGACCTGGATGGCATTCTGGAAGTGGCGGCGGTCGAAAAACGGACGGGGAAATCGAAGCAGATCACGATCGCCAATGCGCTTCAGGCGAAGACCGAGGAAGAGATCGCCGCCGGGCGGAAGCGCATTCAGGAATTATTCGCATCCCGCGCCGAACCGGTATATGACGAGTCAGACGATGTGAACGACGCTGTGGACGAAGTCGAGGAATCGTCCGGCGAACCCGTCGATCAGGCGCTGGAAGCCGAGATAGCGGCCGTCGAGAGCGAGCCCTTGCCGGGGGAACCGGAAGCGGGAGACCTGATCGAGCGTTCGCGGAAACTTCTGGAGCGGATGCATGCCGAGGATCGGGAAGAGGCTATCGATCTCCACGAGAAGATCGGCATCGCTATTGAAGCGGGGGACGCCGCCGCTCTCGCCGAAGCCTCCCGCGCGCTGCGGGAACTGCTCTTCTTCATGGAGGGGCGTCCGAATTGACAGACGACCGGTGTCCGGTTTGCCAGGCCCGCTTCCGCGGCGCGCGGACCTGTTCGCGCTGCGGAGCGGACCTGACGCGCCCGATGGTGCTCGTTTCGGAAGCCTGGCGCCTGCGCGAGCAGGCCCGCGCGGCGATTTTGGCGGGAGAGTTCGAACTGGGTCAGGGCCTGGCGGCGCGTGCGCAGGAAGCGAAGCAGACGCCGGCCGGAGAGTCTTTGCGCGCGATTTGCGAATGGTTGCGGGCCCCGCAGTCGTATGATGAATTGTCGAGTTCCTGAGGAACCCGGCGGGCCCGATGGTTACCCTGGAAAAGGGCTCGCTTCGCGCCGTCGCGGTGTCAGACCCGCGGGAATCTTCGCGAACGCAGGGTTCATCTTAACTAACGAAAGGAAATAAATGGGTCAATCTCTGCTGGTCCCCATGGTTGTGGAGCAGACGTCGCGAGGCGAGCGCGCCTACGACATCTATTCGCGTCTCCTGAAGGAGAACATCATATTCCTGGGGACGCCTATCGACGATACGGTAGCGAACCTGATTATTGCGCAGTTGCTTTTCCTCGAGGCGGAAGACCCCGAGCGCGACATTTCGATCTATATCAATTCGCCGGGCGGTTCGATTACAGCCGGTCTCGCGATCCTCGATACGATGTCGTTCGTGCGGCCCGACATCGTCACAATTTGCGTGGGACAGGCGGCCTCGATGGGCGCGGTTCTGCTCGCGGCGGGCAAGAAGGGCAAGCGGTTCAGCCTGCCCAACTCCCGCATTATGATCCACCAGCCTTCGATGCAGGGTCTGGCAGGTCAGGCGGCGGATATCGATATCTACGCCAAAGAGATTCTCCGCATGCGCGAGATTCTGAACAAGATTCTGGCGGATGCGAGCGGCCAGACCATTGATCGGGTCGCTCGCGACGTCGATCGCGACTACATCATGAGCCCGGAACAGGCGGTCGAGTACGGCATCATCGATCGCGTGATTTCGAGCCGTGAGCTGGCTCCAGCGCCGGTTTCCAAGCCGGCGTAAGCTGCTGATTTTAAATGCGTCCACGGTCAATTGAGGCCGTGGACGCCATCAGGTTTTGCTCCCGTACCAGAACGTTTCCTACATACCTCCGCACAGAATCCCTGGTAATTCCATAGACAAAGAGGGTACACTGGCCTAAGGCCCAGGTCGCATGGAAATAATCGCCGGTTTTCTGATCGCACTCGCCATCGGCGTGACCGGTGTAGGAGCCGGCAGCATCACCGCCCCCATTCTGATCCTGTTCTTTCATCAGTCGGCGAGCGACGCCGTGACAACGGCCCTGATTTTCGCGACGGTGGTCAAGCTGATCGCCACCCCGATCTATCTCTCGCGCGGTCAGGTCAATTTCAAAGTCCTGAAATACATGGCCTTCGGTGGGTTGCCGGCCGTAATTCTGGGCAGCCTGGTCCTCAACTCGCTCGACCAGAAATCTCTGAATCGTCCGGTCCTTCTGATTGTCGGGGTTACGGTGCTTCTGACAGCTACCGCTACCCTGTGGCGGAGCCTGATTCCGAAGATTCAGTCCAGCCCGGTGGCGCTGAAGTGGATGCCGTGGATTATCGCTCCCATCGGGTTCGAAGTCGGCTTTTCCTCGGCGGGCGCGGGCGCTCTGGGAACGATCGTTCTGATGCGGTACACGTCGCTTCTGCCGCCGGAAGTCGTCGGAACCGACCTCGCTTTCGGCCTTCTGATCTCGATCTTTGCCGGCGGAATTCATGCCACGATGAGCGGAATTCCCTGGATGATGCTGGGTAAACTGCTCGCCGGAGGAATTCCCGCGGTCATCATCGGAACACAGTTAGTGTCCGTGCTGTCTCCGCGAAAGATGCGGATGGCCCTCTGCGTCTGGCTCGTTTATATCGGCGGCCAGCTTTCGTGGCGCGGCATCGTCGGAGACGACAAGCCCAAGACGAATGACGGCGTGGTAAAGGCGCAATCTATAAGCAGCCATAAGAACTGAATCCGCGATTTCCTGCGATTTTCGGTACGTTTTCGCGCGGTATTCACTTTCCGGGAATGCTTATCCCGCCCGGGTTTGTTGTTACCCTGAAAACCATGTCGTATCTTCCGTATTCGCCTTCCCTCGAAAAGCCGGCTCCGAATGAGAGCGAGACTTTCGAAGAACTTTCCCGCACGATGCAGCACATTACGAGGACCATGGCCGGCCACTACCGGCATGCGTATCGTCCTGTCCACGCGAAAAGCCACGGCGTCGTAGTCGGAACGTTCGAAGTCCCATCGAATCTCGCGCCGCCGCTGGCGCAGGGTCTGTTCGCTAAACCAGGAACTCATTCGGTTCTGCTGCGTTTCTCGACGAATCCC
Source organism: Terriglobia bacterium (assembly GCA_963845785.1). Classification (GTDB taxonomy): domain Bacteria; phylum Acidobacteriota; class Terriglobia; order Bryobacterales; family Bryobacteraceae; genus BOG-234. Next base: position 1,593,283 of record CAWJTK010000001.1, read on the forward strand.
GGCGACCTCCTCGCCGATTCCGTCTCTTCCCCGCGCGGCCTTGGCATCAAGGTCCTGAATGTTGAAGGCGAAATGGTGGCGACGCACGCCGGGAACACCACCCAGGACTTCGTGTGTATCAATGCCAAAGCGTTCGGCGTTGCAGATCCCGCCGCGTTCGTGCAGCAGATCAAACTTCTGGATAAGACGCTCGAACTTCCCGAGACGGTGAAGCAGGTGGTTTCCACGGTTGCCCGCGGCGTAAACGTCGGGCTACGTGCCATCGGGGTTCACGCCGGCGCCCTCGATAATCTCGGTCATCCTTTCACCCACCCTCTCGGTGAAACCTTCTCGACGGTCGCGCCCGTTCGATATGGCGAATATGTCGCCAAAATCTCCTTCGCGCCGCTTTCGGAGAACCTCAAGGCGTTGACCGACAAACACGTCGACGCCGGGCACGGCTTCAATCCTCTCGAAGAGGCTCTACGGGATTTCTTCAAAACCAACACCTCCGTCTGGCAGGTGCGGGCGCAACTCGCCACCGATCCCGCAACCACCCCCATCGAAGATGCCAGCAAGGAATGGGCGGAAGACAAAGCGCCCTGGCAGCCCGTCGGCACCATCACCGTGCTCCCCCAGGAAAGCTACTCCGACGCCCGGCAGATCTTCTTCGATGAGCAGCTTTCGTTCACTCCGTGGCATGCGCTCGCCGCTCACCAGCCGCTCGGCGGAATCATGCGGTCCCGCAGGCTGGCCTATGAGGAGGCTCAGAAGTTTCGCGCCGCACGCAACCTGCGCGAGCACGTCGAACCGAAGACCATAGAAGAAGTACCCGCATGAACCGGCTGCAAGGCAAACGCGCCCTCATTACCGGCGGCACGACCGGCATCGGACTTGAAACAGCGCGCCACTTCCTGAACGAAGGGGCGCGCGTCGCCATTACCGGCAGAAATCCAGAGACCCTCGAAGCGGCCCGGAAGGAACTCGGGAGCGGTGTGCTGGTCATCCCCTCCGATGCGGGCAATGTGGCGGATCAGAAGGCCGTCGCCGAGACGATCCAGCGAGAGTTCGGGGCCCTTGACATTCTGTTCGTAAATGCCGGAATCGTGGTTCTGAAACCGCTCGATCAATGGAGCGAAGAGGACTTCGACCGCTCCTTCACTACCAACGTGAAGGGTCCGTTCTTCCTCATCCAGGCGCTCTCGCCCGTTTTCGCGAGTCCGGCATCCATCATCGTCAACGGCTCGGTGAACGCGCACATCGGCATGGCGAACACCACGGTATATGCCGCCACGAAGGGGGCACTGCTGTCGCTCGTGCGCACGCTTTCCGGTGAACTCATTTCGCGCGGCATCCGCGTGAATGCGGTCAGCCCCGGCCCCATCACCACCCCTCTCTACGGCAAACTCGGCCTCTCCGACGCCGATCTGAAATCGGTGTCTGCCTCGATTCAGAGCCAGGTGCCCGCGGGACGGTTCGGCAGCCCCGCCGAAGTCGCAAACACGGTCGTCTTCCTTGCCTCTGACGAATCGGCATATATCGTGGCAAGCGAAATTCAGATCGATGGCGGCATGGGCAATATCTGATGAAAGCCCTTCTCCTGGCTGCGGCGGCGCCGCGGGCAGCGTTCATCGAGCGCGACATTCCCCGGCCGAAGCCCGGGAAGGGCGAGGTCCTCATTCTCATTCGGGCAGCCGGAATCACTCCGACGGAACTCGCCTGGTATCCGACCACGCAGACTGCTGAGGGGGCGGTCCGAGCGGGAGCCGTCCTCTGTCATGAATTCGCAGGCGAGATTGCCGAAATCGGCGAGGGGGTGGAAAATCTCGAAGTGGGGCAATCGATCTATGGCATGAACGACTGGTTTGCCGAAGGCGCGCTGGCGGAGTATTGCCTCACGCAACCCGGGTCCATCGCTCCGAAACCGGAAAGGCTTCACTACACCGAAGCAGCTTCCGTACCGATCGGCGCGCTCACGGCATGGCAGGGCCTCTTCGACCGCGCGAATCTGAAGACCGGAGATCGCGTGCTGATCCAGGGCGGCGCCGGCGCAGTCGGGATGTTCGCTGTTCAGCTGGCCCGCAGATGTGGCGCACACGTCATCGCCACCGTATCGGCAAACGATCTGGCATTCGCGAAGGAGCTCGGGGCCGATGAGGCTCTCGACTATCGCGCCGGGCCTTTTGAAAATCGGGTTCGGAACGTCGATGTCGTTTTCGATGCGGTGGGCGGTGAGACGCTTGAGCGGTCGCTGCGTGTTTTAGTTCCGAACGGACGCGTCGTGACGATCGCGGCTGACAGCGGCGCACAACCGGGATTTTTCATCGTTGAACCCAATCGTGATCAGCTGGTAGAAGTCGGAAAGTTGATTGATGCAGGCGAACTGAGAACGTTCGTGAGCGACGTTCTGCCGCTGGCCCAGGTCTCCGACGCGTATACCGGCCGCGTAGAGCGCAAAAGCCACGGGAAACTCGTCGCGGTCATAGCTTCCTGAATATGCTGGGGTGCTCCGGCGAGTTCGGAATTCGGTGAGGTTTGTGTGGCCCGACTCTGCGCGCTCGGAATTTCCGGCAACGCTCCCCTGAAGACGCGGTTCGGATGGCTGAAGAACACCGGCGACAGAAGATCGCCGGTGCTACCGGTTTCGTGGTGTCCCGCTCCAGCGTCTTCATTCATTTTGGTGGCCCGCAGGGCGATGGGGACTCCGTTGAAAGTCACCCCGCGCTGCCGGATTTACGTAAAGTTCCGCGCCGAGCGGAAGCTCGGCCGCAGCGCCGAAGCGCTGACCCCACAGAGTTGCCGGGTGCCCGTTGGAACCGCTCTATAGGAACCGTGAAAATGCTCTAAGTCTCGGCCTTCGGAAACGCCACAAACCGGTAGCCGACGCTCCGCACCGTTAGCAGATGCCGCGGTTTCGTTGGATCAGCCTCGATATATCGCCGCAGACGCACGATGAAATTATCGATCGCACGCGTATCCGTGTCCTCGTGCAGGCCCCATACCTCTTCCAGCATGGCCTTTCGTGAAACCGGCTGATTCTCGTGTCCGATCAGATAACGCAGAACATTCATCTCCATCAAAGTCAGCGGGAATACCTGGTCGCGCACTCGCAATTCGAGAAGGTCGAAGTAAACCGACTTATCCCCAAAGGTAAAGCTCTCGCTTTGCGCCTTGCTCGGAGGCGTATTCGTCGCCGCCGCGCCGCCGTTTTCCACACCCGGAGAACGCCGCAGCCACTCCCGCCGCCGGAGGAGCCCCTGGATGCGCGCAATCAGAATACTGAGATCGAACGGTTTCGTCAGGTAGTCGTCCGCGCCTGCCGCAAACCCCTGCAGGACGTCGTCCGAATGTCCGCGCGCCGTGAGAATCAGAGTCGGCACGAACTGGCCCGCCTTCCGCATCTCGGAGACTACATCAAAGCCGCTCTTAGCCGGCAACATCACGTCCAGGACCACGATGTCGAAAGCATCGGCAGGTTCCTGCGCCGGCTGTTCGCCCAGCAGCAGATCGAGAGCGGCTTCGCCCGTCTCCACCACCTCGACGCGGTAACCCTCCGCCTCCAGATTGAAGCGCAGGCCTTCCGCGAGGTGTTGCTCATCTTCTACGACCAGAATGCGATTCATTTTGCGATCGGAAATTGGATGACAAACGTGCTGCCTTGCCCCGGACCGGCGCTCTCCGCCCACGCGCGTCCGCCGTGTCTCTTCGCCACCGAACGCACAATATAAAGCCCCAGACCGGTTCCTTTGACCCGCGTCGCGATCGGCCCGTGAATCCGGTAAAAGCGCTTGAAGATCCGCTTCAGTTCGGGCTGAGCGATACCGGGGCCCCGATCCTTCACCCGCACCGCGACGAATTTGTCGTCGTTTTCGGCAGCAGAAACCACGATATGCATATCGGCGCCGGAATACTTGATCGCATTATCGATCAGGTTCGAGACCGCTGCCCGCACCTCGTCGTAATCCCCCTGGATCGGCAGCGGAGGCCCGGGCTCGAATTCCATCGACTCGGGCGCCACGTGATGCAAAATGCGCGCGCGCGCCACGCACTCCATCACAACCTCGGTCAGATTCAGCGGAACCAGATGCGGTTTCCGGCTCGACGAGCCGACGCGCCCCGTTCGGAGAATCTGCTCGATCGATCCGAGCAGCCGGTCGCTGTCGGACAGAATAATACTGTAGAACTCGTTGCGTCTGGCTTCATCTACCGCCCGTGTCTGCAGCGTTTCCACATAAAGCCGTATTGAGGCCACAGGCGTCTTCAACTCATGAGTGACGGCGTTGATGAAGGCGTCGTGCTGTTCGTTGCGCCGGATCTCCCGCACCAGAAACGTCGTGTTGAGAACGACGCCGGCAATGATCAGAGCCAGCAGAAGCACGCCCAGGAAAAGCAAAATCCCGCGGTGCCAGTTCAGCAGAACCCAGCCGACATACAGGAGGATGATGACCAGGATCAGACCGGCGCCCAGCGCGATGAAGAATGCGATCGACTTCTTGCGGCCGGTTCCGACCATGCTCAGCTGCCTCCGCTGCCGCGTCCCCCCGGACTACCCGGCTGGTGCCGCGTCAGGCTCTTCAGCTCGTTGAGGAAAGCCTGTTCATCCTGAAAGTCCCGGTACACCGAGGCGAATCGGACATAAGCGATCTTGTCCACCCCGCGAAGGCTATCCATAAGATATTCGCCGATCTCCGTTGTGGTGATTTCGCGGTCCGGCGAGTCGGTCACCCGAGCCTCCACCTGATTGACCAGATCTGAAAGCTTCGCCATGCTGATCGGCCGTTTTTCGCAGGCTTTCAGCAGGCCGTTCAGCACCTTCTGCCGGTCGAACTTCTCCCGCCGCCCGTCTTTCTTGATCACCATGTAGGGCACTTCGTCAATGCGCTCGTACGTAGTGAACCGCTTCTCGCAGCCGAGGCACTGGCGCCGCCGGCGGATGGAATCCCCCTCCCGGCTTTCGCGAGAGTCGATTACCCGGTCCTCGATGTGGCCGCAGAATGGGCAGGTCATGATAGCGGACGACGCGGGAACTCCCTTTAGAACGCAGCATAACAGGTGGGTCTGCGGAGCCGCGCACGTCGCTGAGTGTTGTTCGATCCTTCTGCCGTCGCCCGCCAGACGCTTAATTGGCGCGGCGCACCGGGGATCGGCGCCCTGGCGCCCTGGGCCACACGACTAAGTGCGCGGGACGAGGAGAGGGCGGCGCCATCGCCTTTCGCGAGGGCCGCCGGATGTGGCGTCAAAAAACGGAGTCAGAATATATCAAAGAGAGTGCCGGCTGCGGACTGCGGAAGGACTATTTGTCCTTTTCCTGTCCCTGCCCCTGCGTGTTAGACGAACCACCCAGATCCATTTTCCGGCCGTCCGGGAACTCAATCAGACGCGAGCTGCCGCGCAACGAGCCATCCTTCGCCTGGAAGGCAACGACCTTGATCCTCGTTCCGGCAGGGAGTGAGTTTCTGTTCCAGCCGAGACGCAGCAGCACCGACGGCGAGCCGCCTTCAATGCGCCAGCGCTCCGTTGTCCCATCCGGCTTCGGCACGTCGATGGTCAACCAGGAATGAGGATTCAACCATTCCATCTGGACGACCTTCCCTTCGAGCGTGACCTGTTTGGTCGCGTCAAACTCGGCGGCGAAGGAATGATGCGCCGCCAGCGGCAAAGCGGCCGCCATCAGCACGCCGGCGCTCAGAATGACTTTCAACAGTTTGCTGTGCATTGATTTGACTCCTCTTTAACTGTAACCCCGGCCGCTACTTCGACTGCAGCAGATCGTGGTACAGGAGCATATCGGTGAACGGAACGCACTTGTGCTCCATCAGCTCGGCGTTGTTGTCGATCACGCGATACAGCGGCATCTCGATGGTCCACGGTTTCGAAAACGTCTGCGGATCTTCCAGCGTCGCCTCATACCAGATATGGCCGCCGTCCAGCAGCTTGAACCGCTCGGTGACTTTCAACTGGTTCGTGGCGAAGTTCCCCGCGCGGTCCAGCCACGACTGCCCGTTCTGCGAGGTGGTCGTTACCACCAGCGTGTCGCCTTCCCACGTTCCGTTCGATCTTCCCATCCACGAATCGACCGGCAGATCCGTGTGCTCTTTCATATAAATAATCCGGTTCGTGGCGGCGAACGGATAGACCATCAGAAGGTCGCCATCCGCCTGGAAGATCTGGAACGGGAAATTCTGATAAGTTACGCGCGGAACGCCGAGCATGTAGCACTTGGCTTCGGGATCGGCCTCGGGCCATTTGGAACGGTTCTCGTCCCGCTTCTTGAGCGCATCCGGGAGGTACGGAATCTTGCCGCCTCCCTTCAGAATGCTTGGCCCCGCGGGAATAACCGCCATCGCTCCGAGCTGCCAGAAATCTTTCCCCCAGCCTTCAACGGAATGCGCTTCCAGATTCCAGTAGGCGGTATTTAACGCCTGCCAGATGCCGTTCAGGTTGGGGTGCCCCGAGACGGTCGCGGCGTGCTGCAGTTGCTGCGCCTGTGCCGCGCCCGCGAGGCTGAAGAGTGCTGCTGTCGTGGTCAAAATCGTGTGAATGAATCGATTGTGCAATTTGTAAGTCCCCATATCCGGAACGCCCTATAGAGTATATAATTCCGCGCCAGACACGCATGGCTCGGTAACCCTTCCGGATTTAACGCACACGTTTCCGCCAAAGTGGATGAAGACGCCGCGGCTCGGAACTATCTCAGCGCCGGCAGCGGCAGCGAGATTGTTGCCGCTGTTCATACGAACCGCGCCTTCGACGGAGCGATCGGCGGACTCTTTTCGCAAACGACTAAGGAACACGCGCAAGTTATGGCCGCCGAATCGCGGCTGGGCGGGTGGGTTCTTCGGCTTTTTGGCGCCGCGTCCGGCGGCCCTTGCGCTTTCGGGGAACGCGCGCAAGTTACGGCCGCCGAATCGCGGCTGGGCGGGTGGGTTCCTCGGCTTTTTGGCGCCGTGCCCGGCGGCCCTTGCGCTTTCGGGGAATGCGCGCAAGTTATGGCCGCCGAATCGCGGCTGGGCGGGTGGGTTCTTTGGCTTTTTGGCGCCGCGTCCGGCGGACCTTGCGCTTTTGGGGAACGCGCGCAAGTTATGGCCGCCGAATCGCGAGTGGACGGGCGGGTTCCTTCCGTTTCCTGGCGGCGCGGGACAGCGCCCTTTGCGCTTCTAAGCCGACACCGGGGCGGCTGAATATGGCGAGACACGTTTCCTCATCACGCGCGAGTAGGTCGTCTTATATACCTTATGGATCTCGAAGAACGGTTCCAGCATTCCCATCACGATCGCTGCATTGCTTTGAATGTGCGACCGCATGATAGCGGCCGCTTCGGTGGGGGTTGAACTCCCCAGCGTTCTGATCAGGGCTTCATGATCGCCCCGAAGATTGTCCGGCGCCCAGTCGCTTCGGGCTCGAAGCCAGGTCGATGACAGCGCCGAGATACGGGCGATGTTTTCGGATAAAGCGCTGCAGCCCGCGCATTCCGCAAGTCTTCGGTGAAACTCCTCATGCAGATCCAGATAGACGAATGGATCGCCGTCCTTGCGCGCGGCAACAAGATCGACGCGTTTTGCGAGTTTGATCAATCTCGCTTTATCTTCATTCGTCGCGGTGGCCGAATAGAGCATTGCGACCTGCGCCTCGAGCGCCTCCCGGAGCACAAAGTGCTCCGCGACATCGTCCCGGGTGGGGATTCGGACACGTGTCCCGGCGCGCGCCCGCGCCTCGAGAATGCCATCCCATTCGAGGCGCAGCAATGCCTCCGTTGCGGGGAGAAAGCTGATGCCGAGTTCGGCGGCGACCTGTCGTCTGGAAACGACCTGTCCCAAAGCGAACTCGCCTTTGAGGATGCGCCGCCGCATGGTCGTATATGCCTGGCGCGCAAGGCCGTCGTTTTCCGGCCATGTCTTGCCCGCTCTGGCTTGCACGACCCCTTTTGCGGCCGCCCTCCCGACGGCCGGATTGCCTGCCTCGCATCCGTTCTGTACCCCGGCATTCTTGTGATTTACAGCGATCATTGTCGACGCCTCGCGAATGAAAATGCGGCTTCAGGCATGGTGGTGTACCGGATTACGCCTGACGATCGGGAACCCGTTACGCATGGATTGATCGGACCTGTGAACTGACGCGAAAAACGACGCTCTGCGAAGACGCATGGTTGTATCGGTTCCTCAGTAGCTCTGGTCAGAGAGTAGCGCATTCCCGCAATAATGCATGCATTATTAAAAAGGTGGACGTAGTATATAATCACGAACAGGCGCTTGTCAACCAGCATAGGCGTGCCTAACCCTCGAGCGAAACACGACGGATCGGACGAGCGCGAGCGGAACATTGTGTCAGTCATGCATGCAAATTGGTTATGACCGTATCTCACGAGCGCAAAGGGCGCTCTCCCGCGCCGCTGAAAAGTGGAGGAAGCCGCCCGTCCAGCCGCGCTTCGGCGGCTATAACTTGTGCGCTTTCCTTAAAAAAGGGTGAGGCTTCTCAGGATTCAATCATGCGAAACGTTAAATCGATGCCGGTAAGCGGCGAGTCACGAGCCTCGTCGCAGACCGCGCGCGCCACGCTCGCGCTGCGGGAGATGCTCGTGCAGGGCGAACTGATGCCAGGCGAAAAAATCCGCGAAGTGCCGCTGGCGGCGCAGCTCAACGTTTCGCGCATTCCGCTTCATCTGGCCCTGCAGCGGCTGGCTCATGAGGGCTTTCTCGAGATCCGGCCCAAACGGGGATTTGTCGTTCAGCAGTTTTCGACGGATGACATCTACGATTCCATCGAGCTTCGCGGCTTGCTCGAAGGCAGCGCGGCGCGCATGATCGCGGAGCGATCCACCGATGCCCGGGAACTGGCGGCGCTGGCCGACCTCAGCCGCGAGATTGTGGTTCTCGTGCGCCGCTCCAAACTGACCATCGAAGCGTTCACGCGGTACATCGATCTCAACGCCAAGTTTCATGAAATTCTGGTCGCAACGTCGGGCAGCCGGATGTTGCGGCGCGCGATCGCGCATGTCTGCTCGCTTCCTTTTGCTTCGCCCAGCGCATTCCTGAAGCGGCAAAGTATCTCGCCGGAGCTTCGCGAATTATTCCTGATTTCCGCGGATCAGCACTGCGGAATCGTCGACGCGATCAGGAACCACGAAGGACAGCGCGCCGAAGCGCTGACCAGAGAGCACGCGCGCGTGGCCCGTCGAAATCTGGAAGACGCGTTAAAGAACCAGGACATTCCATCCGACCTCGCCGGCGCCAGATTGATCAGTCTCTGAGCCTCCTCGTTACCGCATCGCCTTTCACCGCACCACCTTTTACCCAGCCGCGGCCGGAAGAAAACGTAATCTGCCGAGCGCGAGCGAAACCGACGGCCGTTCTGCAATGCCAGCCTGCGGCTCTGCACCCGGGCGCCCGGCGGCAATTCCGACTTCCGGCTTCCGTCTCCTGATACCCTTGTCCTCCCCTCGGTATGAATGCATTCCACCGGCCACCATCCCGAAAGCCTGAAAGAATACGCCACGACCAAAAATATTTTTTATTGAATGCATGCATTAGCCCTATTCAATGCTTGTGGATTGTTATATGATCTTGCTCCAGGGCTCACAGTTTTTTGAAGTCTGAGATATCTGAGGGGAGTTTATGAGCAGATTTATATCCGCATGCGCGGTAACATCCGCGCTTATGCTGGCGCTTGCATGTCCAATGTTCGCCCAGGTGAACGCCAGCGTCGATGGAAGCGTAGCCGACTCGTCGGGCGCCCTGATACCCAAAGCCTCCGTCACCGCCACGAATACGGCTACCGGTATCGTTTCAAATGCGCAGACCAACGACTCGGGAGCCTATTCATTCCCGAGCTTGCAGCCCGGCTCCTATACGGTCGCGGCGACAAACACGGGTTTCCAGACGGAGACTTACCGCGATGTAGCGCTCGGCGGGGGCAGCAGGTCCGATTGAATTTCAGCCTGCAGGTCGCGGGCGGTGCGCAGTCCGTCGATGTTGTCGTTGAGGCCGATACGAACCTCGCAACAACCACCTCATCCGTTGGCGGAGTTCTGACGGAGAAGGAAGTTACCGACCTTCCGATTGCCAGCCGTAACGTGCTTGACCTCGTGGCCCTGACTCCCGGTGTCATCAACGTTCCCGGCGTCTTCACTTCTTCGATGTTGAATTTCGCCGGCCTGCAGACCAATCAGGTCAACACCACTCGCGACGGCGTGATCACCAATGACGGCCGTTATGCCAATGGCGCTTACTCCGGAGCCTTCACCAGCCCGGATCTGGTTGAAGAAGTACGCGTGTCCACCAATCAGATCGATCCCGCCCTCGGGCGCGGCGCAGCCCAGGTGGAGATGCGTACACGAGCCGGCAGCAATCAGTTTCATGGCGCGGCCTTCTGGAGCAACAACAACTCGTCATTCAATGCAAATAATTATTTCTCGAACCTGCAGGGACAGCCCATAAACTACGGGAATCGCAATCAGTTTGGCGGCCGCGTTGGGGGTCCGATCAAAAAGAACAAGCTGTTCTTCTTCTTCCTGACCGACGATCAGCGCTATCTCGGCAAAGTGAACGATGTCGCGACGGTTCTGACGCCGCTGGCTCGCCAGGGCATTTTCCGGTACCTGACTGCGGGAAACACCGGCGCCAACGGCGGCGCCGCGCGCTCGAACGGAAACGCCTTCTCGACGACTCCGTCAGTCGGTCTTAACGGCAACATACTTACCTCAGCCAATGGAACGCCGCTCTATCTCAATACCGTCAACCTGCTGGCGGCCGGTGGCCCCAACTTCAGCACGATCGACCCAGTGTGGTTCGGGCCGCAGTACATCGGCAAGTACATGCCGCTTCCCAATAACTATACGGTCGGCGACGGGCTGAACACCGCGGGCTTCCAGTGGCAGCAAAGGCTGGACGGTCTCGACGGCGCCACCGGACAGAGCCCCAACAACAACCGCAATAACTGGACGATCCGGGCCGATTACAACATCAATGACAAGCACAAAGTGAACTTCATCATGACGCACGAACACGACTGGGGTGCGACGACGCAGACCGGCATTCCCGACTACCCCACCGGCGTTTACGGGCAGGAAGTTCGCGATCCGCGCTTCTATAGCGCCAACTGGACCTGGACGATCACGCCGACACTGCTTAACGAATTCCACTTCGGACACAAGACTGACTCCTGGGAAGGCACCTCGCCTCTCGACAACGGATGCTGCATCGAAGGAGCCCCGGAGGACAAAGTATCAGCGGCCTCGCAGGCTGTGCGCGCATCCTACCCGCAGGTCAACAGTTCGTTCCTCTACACGCAAGCCGGCACGCTTGGGACGCTGGGCGGCACGCTCGGTCTCTATGCGGGGATGAATGTCTCCGCTCCCCGTACAACGGTCAGCCCGTTCTACCAATACAACGACTCTTTGAGCTGGATCAAGGGCTCGCACACGTTTCGCTTCGGGTTTGAAATCGATCGCACCAGTTCGGCTTCGGCCAACGCCGGCAACGCACAGACCACACGTCCGTCTCTCCTGCTCGGCACCGGTAACGTAGCCCCGCCGATCACCACGTCAACCTTCCCTGGCATCGGCGCTTTGAACCTGACGACGGCGCAGAACCTGCTCGCCAATCTCGCGGGATCCGTCGCCAGCATCACCCAGCAGTACTGGGTGAACAGCCCCACAGATACGGACTGGACCTCATATCTGAACCAGCTCTTCATCTACCGCACCAACGTCGCGAACGCATGGTCCGGATACGCCAAAGACACCTGGAAAGTGAGCGCCAATCTGACGGTCAACGCCGGCCTGCGGTACGACTTCTTCGGCGCTCCTTACGAGACGCAGGGTCTCGCCGGACGGCCACTGGGCGGGCAAGCCGGACTGTTCGGCATTTCCGGTACGAATTTCGCAAATTCGATGTGGGCGCCCGGCGCTTCGGGCGGATCTCTTACGACGGCGCAGTTTGTCGGGCCGAATTCTCCCAACCCCGGTACTGGCGTTTACAACAACTACTGGAAGGACTTCGGTCCCACGATCGGCATCGCCTGGAACGTTCCGCACATGAAGAACATGGTTATCCGCGCCGGGTACGGCATCAATTACATCGGCAATGTGGATTTCCTGACGGTGAACACCGGCGTTGGCGGTTTCCCCGGCCAGACGCTCAATACGAGTTACGTGCCGCAGAGCTTCCTCAACGTCTCCGGAATACCCGCCGCCGGCGTTATCCCGGTCCCGATCAATGGCGCCGTTCCCTTCACTCCGGTTTCGCTGACCAACCGCGCCACCGGGCTGTACGGCTACATTAACAACCTCCGAACCCCATACATCCAGAGCTACAACTTCACCATCCAGAAACAGCTCACAAATACCCTTAGCGCCGACGTCAACTACATCGCCAATAAAGGTTCGCGTCTTTATAACAACCAGCAGATCGACGACACGAACATCTTCGAGAACGGCATCCTCAACGGCTTCAACGCCGTCCGCGCAGGCGGCGATTCACCGCTCTTCGACCAGATGCTTAACGGCCTCACCATCCCAGGCGTCGGTCTCGTTAACAACACGACGCTCACCGGATCGCAGGCCCTCCGCAACTATTCGGTTACCAACACCTATCTCGCCAACGGCTCGGTTGGCTCTCTGGCGAACTTCTTTAACACCAGTTCGGTCGGCACCGGTGTCAACGGCGGCATCCTGAGCCACGCGGGCCTGCCGCAGAACTTTGTCGTCGTGAACCCGCAATTCAACAGCGTGTACATGATCGGCAACAACAGCAACTCGACGTACAATTCATTTCAGGCGCACATCAGCAAGCGCCTGTCGCACGGCCTCACCGGGCAATTCGCTTATACATTCTCGAAGACGCTCGGCGATACCACGTCCAGCAACACCTATCGGGATGTTCGCGATTTCGCGCTCAGCAAGAGCCTTCTTTCGATCGACCGACCCGAGCTCTTCCAGTGGAACCTCGCGTATCAGGTTCCGGTCGGACGCGGCCAGCAGTTTCTGAAGAACGCGCCGCGGTGGCTTGACGTCGTGGTGGGGGGCTGGAATGTGTCGTCCTCCTTCGTGTGGCAGTCGGGCGTGCCTCTGACGTTCACGGCCACTGGCGTCACCTCCTTCAGCAACCTGGCGCTTAACACCGCCAATCTTGTGGGATCGTTGCCTGCCAACATGTCGCAGGTCGTCAAGGGCAGCGGCTTCGTGTCTTATTTCCAGGGGCTTTCCTCGCAGGCCATCCCGGCATCGCAGCTCGCCAGCCTCGGTGTGGATTCCAGCCTCGCCGGCCGCTTCACCAATCAGGAGGTCGTCAACGCACAGGGTCAGGTGGTGCTGATGGACCCCGGTCCCGGTACAACGGGTAACACGGCATATTACACGCCCGGCGTGCGCGGACCTTCGCTGATGGGATTGAACGCATCGGCGAGCAAGGCGTTTACGGTTCGCGAAGGCTGGACGGTTACCCTTCGAGCAGATGCTGTCAACCTGACAAATACGCCGCAGTGGGGCTATAACAGCACCGGATCGTCGGGAACACTCGGCCTCAACACCAACATCAACTCGCCGTCTTTCGGCCGCATCACCTCCGCCGCCGGAAATCGTCTGATTACCTTCTACGCAAGATTCGATTTCTAAAGTCTTGCTCCCGTCGCGGCTCGGCAGCTCGTTCGAATCCAACGAACGCGCTTCCGCAGCCGGTGTGGGGCAGGGCTTTGGCTCTGTCTGGATGGGCCTGCCCGCCGCAAGCAACTACGAACCGTTCGATCCGCACGAACCGCATCTTCAACGGACTCCGCCTTAATCCTGGCCGGAGATCGCCATTCCCACCTCAACATATTTGACAGGCTAATTGCATTCCATTGATATGGGGACCGGAAGGTGCGAAAACGTGTATCTTAAAATTTCGCGAAAATGACAAAAACCAATTTAGAAACTCTCGTTGCCGGTTCGAAAGGGATCTCTCATTTCCTGTACAACCAGCAGACCGGGCCCAACGTTTACCCTGGCGTGCCCCCGGAGTACACGAATTGGCGGGACGAACAGCAGGCCTGGCAGAAAACCTGCGTCCTTTTCAATCAGTCATATCACATGGCCGAACTCCTGCTGGAGGGGCCGGACGCATTGAAGCTCCTGACGGGACTTGGCATCAACAGCTTCGCGAATTTCGGCCTCGACCGAGCCAAACAGTTCGTACCGTGTTCACCCGATGGATTTGTGATCGGCGACGTGATTCTTTTTCATCTCGCGGAGAACACGTTCAATCTTGTCGGCCGCGTCCCGGCCCTGAACTGGGTCCGTTTTCATGCGGAGACAGGGGGATACAACGTCAGAGCCGATCTGGATGAGCGGACTGCGGTCCGCAAGGATCCCTCCCGCCGGCGCAACTACCGCTTCCAGATACAGGGACCTAATGCGGCGAAAGTCATAGAGCGCGCCACAGGCGGCCCGATTCCGGCTGTGAAGTTCTTCCATCTGGCCTGGACCGAAATCGCCGGGAAGAAGGTCCGCGCGCTGCGTCATGGCATGGCGGGACAGCCCGGACTGGAACTGTTCGGGCCATGGGACGACGGGGAAGCCGTGCTTCAGGCACTGGTCGAGGCGGGCAACGAGTTCGGTATGCGGCAGGTCGGCGGGCGCGCGTACTCATCCAACACGCTCGAGTCCGGCTGGATCCCGTCGCCGCTTCCGGCGATCTATACGGGCGACTCGTTGAAGGCCTATCGCGAGTGGCTCCCCGCGGACAGTTATGAAGCGAAAACATCCATCGGCGGCAGTTTCTACTCGGACAACATCGAAGACTACTACCTGACACCCTGGGAGCTCGGCTATGGACATATCGTGAAGTTCGATCATGACTTCATCGGCCGCGCCGCGCTTGAGAAAAAAGCCAAAGGCCGCCATCGGCAGAAAGTCACGCTCGCTCTCGAGAGCGATGAGGTCGTGAAGGTCCTGGCCACATCCTTCCAGAAGACCGATCGGGCCAAGTTCATGGAGTTTCCCAGCGCCGTCTATTCCATGCATCCCTTCGACCGGGTTCTGGTGGACGGGAAGACCGTGGGCCTCTCGACCTGGATCGGCTACAGCTCAAACGAAGGCAGGATGCTCAGCCTGGCGATGCTCGATGAAGAGCACTGCCAGCCGGGAGCGCGGGTCGAGTTGCTGTGGGGCGAGCCCAACGGCGGGTCTGCGAAGCCGACCGTCGAGCCCCACGTCCAGGTTGAGATTCCGGCGATTGTTTCGCCTGTTCCCTACGCCGAAGTGGCTCGTGAATTGTATGCCCCGAAAGGCTGGCGCGCGCATCATCAGCCCGTCTGATTGCGTAACGGTGGAAGGGGACTCAGCGTTCAAGCGGGTCGGCGCGCGCAGGTCTCAATGGCTTCGTTCGGATTTGAAGTCCGAAGGGATATCCGCTTAATTTTGGGGCTCTAAGCGGGGAACTGCGCCGTGACCTTCGGTCTTGGCTGGCCGTCCTTAAACGGAGCCAGAGAGATATTGAGGTCGAGTTCCGTCACCTTGTCGCCCAAGCGCACAATCAGTTTGCGGAAACTGGTGTCCGGAGCCTGCGGAGCGGGTGGGTGAACCTGCGCCACATCGAAGACGGCATGCCGCGGGGTGCGAATCTCGGCGGCCAGATTCCAGCCGTTCTTGTGCAGGGTCGCGGTCTGTCCACTGACGGTGATCTCGGCATCCGTCATCATGCCCCAGATGACTTCAACCGGCTGATCGGCGCGCACGGAATCGCCGATCAGGAAGGCCTGCCGTTGCGCCATGGCGAACCGCCTTGTCCATTGGGTTACTTTGCCAGGGTTGGCCCGCGAAAGATCGATCTGGACCCAGCTGAAATCGGGTCCAAAGTCCGAGTGGGTAACGCGAGCTTCGGCGCGCAGGCTCTGATTCTGGTCGTCGATGAGCAGGGTGTTGTGGGCTTCCGTTCGCGTTCTGTAATAGGTCCAGCGTTGTTTTCCGAAGTAACCGGGAAGGTCGTAATCGTCAGCCCCGAGATCGGCGGCCCACCGCACGCCGCCGGCATCCAGAACAAAACTGCCGAGATCGAGATGCGCATGCGGCGCTTTGTTGTCGCCGCCCTTTACCGCCAGATAGAGCGCATTCGGGTCGTCCCAGGAACTGCGGAAGCAGGAAACGTCAACGCCGCGGAAGATGGAATCGAGCGGCCAGACGGAGGCCGGCTGCGGCGACTTGCCCTCATGATCGAACCACACGAGGTCGTAGGGATCCGGACGTGACGTACGTTCCAGGGCTTTTTGCTCGCTCCAGGCGAACGCGGGACTGCCGAATCGTCTGGCCAGCCAGAACATTTCGGGTGAGAGGCCGGCCTCATCACCGGCGTCGGCGAAGTTGAACGTTTTGCCGGTGGGGCCGGTCGTGTAAATCCGGAAGCGGCCGGCGCGGTCGACTCCGTGCGAGGCGCTCAGCCCTTCATCATTGCCCAGCGCGGTCTGCAGCGCGCTGAAGAAGACGCAGGCGTACATGGTGACCAGTTGCCAGTAGGACGTGCCTTCCGGCCAGGAACCCTCGACTCCATACGTGGCGAGACCATGCGGAATGGAGTCGAAAGCATAGCGCAAAACCGAGCGGCACGTGTCGTCCACGGTCTTCTGCGCATCGCTCTTGTCGGAGCCGTCGCCCGCAATGGCCAGCGCGCCGAGCCCCAGACCGGCGTTGCATACGATGTTGGCGTTGTAGTGATCGCGCGTCCATCCAGCTTCGCGCTGATAGATCGGCAGCGCCGGATCGAGAGCTTTCGTCAGGATGGCGCCGCGAATCAGAGTGCGGTCCTCCGGCGACAGCACGTCATAAAGCCAGTCGTAACCGATGGCGAAAGCATGCGTCATTTCGGCGGTTTCCGAAAAGATCGCGGGATTCCAGTCGCGGAAGGCAGCCGCGGCCCGCAGTTCCGCGACCGCGCGGCGCTGATAAGGTTCGCGCTGACTGATCCGGTACATCAAAGCGAGGGTGGTCACCCGTTCCAGCACTTTACGGCACTGCGCGATCAAACGAGGGCCGACGAGCCGGTATTCGACCGGGGGTACGGCCAGCAACTGGTCCGACTCCTTCTCAAGATCCAGATAAAGCCGGTGCGCGGGGGCAGTCTCCCGAATCGCCTCGCGCAGACGCTCCGCATCGCCATCGAGCAGGATCAGGCGAGGGTGTTTGAGCCGCAAACCGCGCAGGGGATCATCGTCGGTCTGTGCCCATGCGGCGAGACATGTGACCTGACCGATGAGCATCCGGCGCGTAATCGCGTTGTTCCCACCCATCTGGACTCAGTTTGGCACAAGCGTCTAAGGTACAGGCGCGGGTTATGGCCGCCGAAACGCGGCTGGACGGGTGGGTTCTCCGATATCTGGCGCCGCGGCAGCCCTTGCGCTTTTAAACGAATCGCGCAAGTCCTGGCCGCCGAACGCGGCTGGATGGGTGGGCTCCTCCGATATTTGGCGCCGCGTACAGCGGCCCTTGCGCTTTTCGGGAAGCCCGAAAGCTCAGAGTTCGCGGAGCGCTTTGGAAGTGGGCGTGAGTATCTCGCAACCGTTGGCGGTCACGAGCACCGTATCTTCGATACGGATGCCGCCCCAGCCCTCGATATAGATGCCCGGCTCGATGGTGATGGCCATGCCCGCCTGGAGCTTCGTCTTGTCCTTGCGGCCGATGCGCGGCGGTTCGTGGATCTCGAGGCCCAGCCCGTGACCTGTGGAATGAACGAACTCTCGTTCGAGTCCGTGGCGCTTGAGCGTGCTGCGCGCCGCACGGTCGACGGCATTCGTGGTCACGCCCGGTTTGACCGCATCGATCGCGGCCAATTGCGCTTCGAGCACGGCGCGATAGGCGCGTTTATATTTCGACGTTGCCGGTCCTGCATGAACCATGCGAGTCATGTCGCTCGCATATCCATCGCGGAAGGCGCCCATGTCGATCAGCAGAATTCCCGGGCCAATTTTGGCTGCGCTGGGGTGAGCATGGGGCAGCGCGGAGCGTTCTCCCGCGGCGACTATGGTGTCGAAAGACGGTGCTTCCGCGCCGAGCTTCCGGTTCCGATAATCGATCTCGGCGGCCAGTTCCGTTTCCTTCATGCCAATGCGGAAATGCTTCAAT
This sequence comes from Terriglobia bacterium, assembly GCA_963845785.1. Classification (GTDB taxonomy): domain Bacteria; phylum Acidobacteriota; class Terriglobia; order Bryobacterales; family Bryobacteraceae; genus BOG-234. The sequence continues at coordinate 1,611,347 of CAWJTK010000001.1, forward strand.
GCCATATCGAGAGCGCGAGAGTTGGCGATCACCGAGGCGCGAATGCGTTCGACTTCGCCCGCGTCCTTCACCATCCGCAGGTGTTCGATCAGACCCGATACCGGTTCCAGTTGAGCACCCGCCGGCAAGCCCTTTTTCAGGGATTCGAACTGCGTGACCGTGACATTATCGGTTTCGAATCCGGCGCGTTTGAAGCCGGCTTTGTCCATCTCCTGCAGGATCGCTGCCGGCAGCGGCCCTTTTGCGATCCGCACCCGGCAGTTCACCTGCTGTTGCGATTGCACCGTGTAACGCGGATCGGTAAACAGGATGGCATCACCCTGGGAAAGCAACACCGCGCCGTTGCTCCCGGTAAAGCCGGTCAGATAGCGGACGTTGTGCAGATTCGTAACAAGCAGGGCATCGAGCGCCAGCTCGGTGAGCAACGAGGCGGCAAGAGAGCGGCGAATCTCCTCAATGGTCTTCATCGGCATGAGCACTCAGGGTATGAGCAGCAGCTTGCCGGCGGTTTTGCGGCCTTCGAGGTCGCGGTGCGCGGCCGCCGCGTCGGCAAGTGGATACGTTTTATCGATCCGCACTTTCAGCTTTCCGGAGGCGATCCAGTTGAATACGTCGCCCGCGCGCCATAGCAGTTCGTCGCGCGTCAGGATGTAGTGTGCGAGCGTCGGTCTCGTCAGAAACAGCGATCCCTTCGGATTGAGAATGTTCGGATTGATCGGCTCGACCGGGCCGCTCGACTGTCCGAAGAGCGCCATGGTGCCGCGAGGGCGCAAAAGGTCAAGACCCTTCAGGAACGTACTTACTCCGACGGAATCGTAAATGACGTCCACCCCTTTGCCGCCCGTGAGGCGTTTGACTTCGGCGGCAAAATCGTCGCGGGTGTAGACGATCATTTCGTCCGCGCCCGCCTCTTTCGCAAGCTTCGCCTTTTCGTCGGTGCCGGCGGTTCCATAGACTGTGGCGCCCAGCATCTTTGCCATTTGCACGATCAGCCGCCCCGTTCCCCCGGCAGCCGCATGAACGAGCGCTTTGTCGCCCGGCTTCAGAGCGAACGTGGAATGCGTCAGATAGTGGGCGGTCATGCCCTGCAGCATCGCGGCGGCCGCCGTGTTCATGTCGACGTGAGCTGGAAGCGTAACCAGCTGCTCCGCGGGGACAACGGCGTAGTCGGCGTAGGTACCGCGATGCATCGCCCAGGCTATGCGATCTCCCGGCTTCACGGTGGTGACGTTGGCGCCAACGGATTCTACTGTCCCCGACGCTTCGCTGCCGGGCGTGAAGGGAAGGTCGGATTTGTAGAGCCCGGTGCGCATGTAGATGTCGATGAAGTTCACGCCCGATGCGGCGATCCGGACCAGGGCTTGTCCCGGTCCGGGCTGGGGCGTGGGCGACTCGACCAGTTTCAGGACTTCGGGGGCGCCGGTTTGAGAGATCTGTATCTGTTTCATGGTCTGGGCTTTTATGGTTGCGATGGCCGAAAGATCTGGCGCGCAATCCTGCCGGAGTGCGCCGCGAAAGCATACAGTAACAGAAACAGCACCATGAATGGGAAGACGATCAGGCGCCCGATGGTGCGAATCGAGCCTGTACCGGAGAGCCCCATGCGGACGAGTGAGAACTGGCGGATGGCGCCGGCCTGCTCGCGATTCAACCAGAAATAGTCGCCATTCTCATTCAGGATGAAAACCTTCGCGGGTATGCGGAGCGCGATCAGCCACTTCCACTTCGTCATGATCGGCTCGCCGGAACAAACGATTCCCGCCAGAGAGTAATTGTTCCGACGCAGGGCGCGAATGAGGTTGCGGCGGTCCTCAGCCGTATTGCAATCGGTGACGCGGTAGACCCTGGTTTCGGGTCCGAAGCCGGCGGGCAGCCCCGCGTAGCAGGTTACCAGGTCGATCGGAGTCTCGCCCCAGACGGAGCGCAAATGAGGGATGATCCCCTCGATCAAAGACCGCGAACCGCTCTCGATCAGAAGCGCCCTGGTCAATGGCGGCGTCCGGCGGGTGAGGAGATAGCGCACTCAGAACAGAATTAACACACGCCAAAAGTATGAAAATCGACAACCTCGATGGGACGGACGTAGTTGGTTCGGTCCGGGGCGCATCCAAACAGATGAGGGAAATCATATGCGATATGCGCTTCTGGCTTTGGCGATCTCCGCCGCTTCGGCCACCGCCTTTGGGCAACATCTTGTCGTAACAGCGGAGGGACACCACGGAGCCGCGCCGCCCGAGCTGCTGAAGGACGACATTACGGTCCAAGTCGACAAGCGGCCTGCGGTGGTTAAGGAATGGGAGCCTTTACGCGGGCAGGAGGCGAAACTCGATCTCTATATTGTGATCGACGATGGCGAAGATACCGACCTGGGCCTTCAGTTCAAGAGCTTGAAAACCTTTATCGACGAACAGCCCGGCACTACGAGGATCGGTCTGGCTTACCTGCGCAACGGCGCCGCAAACATCGTGGCGCCGCTTACCGCGGATCATGCCTCGGTCACGAAGGCGATCCGCCTGCCGCTGGGTCAACCGGGGATCTCCGCCAGCCCTTACATGGGAATCTCGGATCTGGTGAAGAAATGGCCGGCGACCGATGCAAGACGCGAAGTGCTGCTGATTTCGAGCGGTATCGATCCGTGGTCGCCTCCCGATCCGCAGAATCCATATTTGCAGAAGGCTATCGACGACGCTCAGCGCGCGGGAATTCCGGTAAATTCGATCTACTATTCGGAGGCAGGGCACCTCGGGCACAGCTACTGGCGGGTCAATTGGGGGCAGAATTACCTCTCGGAACTGGGCGATTCTACCGGAGGGGAGTCGTACTGGCAGGGATACGGCAGTCCCGTCTCATTCACGCCTTATCTGAAAGACCTCGGCGAGCGGCTTAAGAATCAATACTTGTTGAGCGTCGTTGCTGACGGCGCGAAAGGCGGGTTTCGATCCGTTCGGGTGACCACGTCGAAGCCCGGGGTGTCGCTGATGACGGCATCAAGAATCTGGACGCCGAAGTAGTTTCGTTACTGCTGCTCCCAGACACCGGGCATCTGCGGGACGAAATACCACTTCGGGGTTGCGGGCGAACTACCGCTCGTCGCAAGTAAAGCCCACCCTCCTGAGACTTTTTGCACCGTGGCTGTGAAGGTCAGGGTGCTGGGTAAGGTCCAGGTGGTGAACTTCCAGGACGAGCCGGGCGTGAATCCTTCGGGCAGAACGGGAGGAAGCTCATTGACGACGTATACGGGCAGTGGTGATGAGGGCCCGACTTGTGCGACCGGGGGCACGGCGCGTTGGGCATGGATGTTATCCGGTTTCAGAAAAACCGCGATCAGTAACATCGCGGCCAGAATCATCGTAAGTTGCCGCGGGGAGAACGTCAGTGTGATCGAACGCATGTACCCACGGTACACTGATCTCCCGGCGAGTATCCTGCCCGATCTGGTTAATAATGTAAGCCAGACCTATGGAAGAACACGAACGTCAGCGGGTGACGAACCAACTCGCCGCAAGCAGAAAGCGTTTGGTTAACCTGGTGGACGGCCTTACAGCGGAGCAGTGGGCGTTCCGGCCGGCGGAAGATCGCTGGTCGATCTGTGATTGTGTCGAACATGTTACGCTCGTCGAGCACCGCCTTTTCGGGCTGATCGGGAAAAGGCTCGAAGGCCCTCCCGAGAACGGGAGCGAGAAGCGACCGAACCACCCGCAGGACGACGCTGTTGCGAACGCGGTACCGGATCGCAGCGTTCGTCGCCAGGCGCCGGAACCGGCGAGACCGACCGGACGCTGGTCTGATACGAACGAATTGCTGGCGGAATTCGAGAAAGCGCGCGAACGGACGGTGCGTTTTGCCGAGGCGACCGACGCGGATTTACGCAATTATTACGCTCCGCACCAGGCTTTTGGCGACCTCGATTGCTATCAGTGGCTGATCGTGATGAGTCTGCACGGTGAGCGGCACGCACGGCAGATTGAAGAGATCAAGGCTGATCCGGCATACCCGCGTTAGCGGGCACCCACGCCTATACATACAATTCCGGCGAGGATCAGGCCGAGAGCGGCGATTTTACCCCTCGTGATCGGCTCATTGAAGAACAGCCGCGACCAGACAAACGCGCAGATATAACTGGCCGACACCATCGGATAAAGCACCGACAGCTGTCCATGCTTTAAGGCCATCACGAAGGGGATGCTCGAGCTGAGGTATAACGCGATGCCGGCGGCAAGCTGCCAGTTGAAGATATATCGCCATCCGCCCGCGAGATGCGCCGCCCCGAGCTTCAGAAATACGGCTCCAAACGAACCAATCACCGACCCCAGCAGGACAAGCCCTATGGAACTTAACGGCGTGGAGGTCATTCGCGAGATCCCGCCCAGCCGAGAAGCCCAACTCCACTGATTACGAACACGATCCCCGCCGCCTTCCACAGGTTGATCTGATCGTGGAAGAAGTAGACCGAGAGAAGATCCACCCAGACATAAGACATCGAGATAATCGGGTAAAGCACCGACAGCTGACCATCGCGGAGCCCCAGAATCAGCAGCAAGGCGGTCATGCCGGACATTGAATATCCCAGCAACAACGGAAGATTTCGAAGCATCGCCGCGACGAACGGAAGCCACGTCGAGGTGTCGGAGGGATTAATGGCCGGTGTCGGATGGTTCGCTCCGAATTTCAGCAAAACCTGCGCGGCGGCGGCGAAAACGGTGCACCCCAGAACCAGATAGATCGATTTGTTGGAACGCTTTACTGCGTGCCGGGGAGTGGCGGCGACGGTACCGGTCATTCAGGACGTGTCCCCGCTCAATATCGAAACAACAGGGCCTTTTCAGGATAGCAGTGTTTGCCGCTACAATGGTGATTAGTGGACCGTTCAAAAGCAGTGGTTGCCGACAAATCCGCCGAAACCGGAGCGCCGGAAAACTCCGACCCCAAAAATACTAAAAACGTCGAGCCGCCTCGCGGATTTATTGCCGAGTGGACTGTAACGATTATCCTTCTGCTCTTCGGGACAACGACTCTGGTGCAGGCTTACGTGATTCCGACGGGGTCCATGGAAGATACTCTGCTGGTGGGCGATCATCTCCTGGTGGATAAACTGGCGTTTGCGCCGAGCGGCGCGGTGACGGCCAGCCTGTTGCCCTATGAACAGGTTAAGCGCGGCGACATCATCGTTTTCCGGTATCCGATCGATATCAAACAGACCTTCGTGAAGCGGGTCATGGGAGTTCCCGGCGACCGTATTCACCTCGACAACAAGAAGGTCTTTCTCAACGGCCATCTTCTGAACGAGCCTTATGTTGTGCACAAGCTCGATTACCTCGATTCTTATCGCGACAATTTCCCGTCGGCAGAGCCGAATACGCAGATTTATCCGCCTGCGCAGGTGATGCTTGAAAAAGATGTAAAGGACGGCAATGTCGTGGTCCCGCCGGGCCATTTTTTCGCTATGGGCGATAACCGCGACGAGTCACTGGACAGCCGCTATTGGGGATTCGTACCGCGCGAGAATATTATCGGCAAGCCGCTGATTATTTACTGGTCATACGACGCGAGCACCGAGGAACTCTCGAATCCGGCGGTGAGCATTGGACACCTCTTCGACATCGCAACGCATTTTGCGACGAAAACGCGCTGGAACCGCGAACTGCGGCTCATACATTCTTATCCGGTTCAATAGGGAGCCGACCACAAAGAACACATGGCGAAGGCGAATTATTACGGCCTGATTCTGGCTGGCGGACGGGGTACGCGGTTTTGGCCACGGAGCAGGAAGCGTCACGCCAAGCAGGTGCTTCAGGTCGCGGGCGAGCGAACGCTGATTCAGGAAACCGTGGACCGGCTGGCACCGCTGATACCGCCCGAGCGCATCTGGATCCTGACGAACGATTTCGTTCGCGATGAGATTGTTCGCCAGTTGCCCGAAGTACCGGCCGCTCAGATCATCGCCGAACCGGCGCAACGCAATACAGCGCCCGCGATTGCGCTGGCCGCTCACATTCTGCAATCGATCGATCCGAAAGCGGTGTTTGGAGTATTTCCGTCCGACCATGTGATCGGACTGCCCAAACGCTATCTCCGTTTTTTGCGGGCAGCGTTCAAAGCGGCGGAAAAGGGCAGTATCGGCGTTCTGGGAATCCAGCCTCGGTGGGCCGACACGGCATATGGTTACATCGAGTTTCCCAAAGGCATAGAGGCGGGCGGATTCGATGCGCTGAACGTCGCCAGTTTCCGCGAGAAACCCGACTCGAAAACCGCGAAGAAGTTTCTGAAGGCCGGCCATTACTTCTGGAACGCGGGGATGTTCTTCTGGAAAGCCGGGACCGTGCTTGACGCGATGCGGAAACACCAGCCGAAAACCGCCACGCTGATCTCCAGCCTGCCGGCTTTCGCGCACGCGGACTTTGCGGCAAAACTGGCTGAGGTGTTTCCGCTCTGCGAAAACATTTCGGTGGATTTCGGTCTGATCGAACATGCGGAGAACGTGGTCGGGCTGGCTTGCGATGAATTCGGATGGAGCGACGTCGGCAGCTGGGACGCGGTGTACGAATTGATCCCGCACGACGAGAACGCCAATGCCGCGCGGTCGGAGCTGCTTTCCGCAGATTCGACGGGCAACTATATTGATGCCGGACGCAAACTTGTGGCGCTGCTTGGCGTGAAGGATCTGATCATTGTGGACACGCCGGACGCGCTGCTGGTAGCCGACCGGTCTCGCGCGCAGCAGGTCGGGGAGATCGTCAAGCTGCTCGAGAAGAACGGGCGCGAAGAATTGCTCTGAGGGTGCGCGTTAAACTTCGCCCAGCACGCGTTCGAGAATGGCCATGGCCTCGTCTACTTCGGTTTCGGTTGTGATGTAGGGCGGCAGGAAGCGGAGAACGGTGTCATGAGTGCAATTCATGAGTAGCCCTTCCTTCATCGCGCGCGCTACGATGTCCTTGCCTGGAATGGTTAACTCCACGCCGATCATCAGGCCGTAGCCGCGAACTTCGCTGATGAAATGGAAGCGCGCCGCCAGGCGTTTGAGCTGCGCGCGGAAGTAGTCGCCCACTCTCCGAATCTGGGGGAGCAAACCTTCGAGAATGTCGAAGAACTCCAGCGACACGCGCGCTGCGAGCGCGTTGCCTCCGAAAGTCGAGCCGTGCATGCCGGGGCGAATTGATTTCGCCGCTCGCTCGTTCGCCGCGATAAAGCCCAGCGGAATTCCACAGGCGACGGGTTTCGCCGCGGTAATGATGTCCGGCATCACCGGAGGATCAATCAGCTGATAGCCGAAGTAAGCGCCGGTGCGGCCCACACCGCACTGGATTTCATCGAAGCAGAGCAGGGCATCGTGCTTGTCTGCCAATTCGCGGGCGCGGCGCGAAAATGCCGGGTCGATCGGCACTATGCCGCCTTCGCCCTGGATCCACTCGATGAAAATTCCGGCGGTCCGCTCCGTCACCGCCTCTTCGAGCGCAGCAATGTCGTTCGGCCGCACGAACTTCACGCCGGGAATGAGCGGTTCGAAGTCTTTCCGATATTTCGGTTGTCCGGTGATTGCAAGGGCGCCGAGGGTGCGGCCGTGAAACGAATTCTCAAGTGACACGATCTCGTGTTTTTCAGGCGAGATGTCATGACCGTGCGCTTTGATCATCTTGAGAGCGCCTTCGGTCGACTCCGTTCCGCTGTTCGTGAAGAAGGTGCGGCTCATGCCGCTGACTTCGGCGATGCGGCGGGCAAGCGGCCCCTGATACTCGTTGTAAAACAGATTCGAAGTATGGATCAGCAGGGCCGCCTGTTCCTGAATCGCCCGGACGATGCGGGGATGATTCTGGCCGAGGGCGTTCACGCCGATGCCCGCGATGAAATCGAGGTAGCGTTTGCCGTTCGCATCCCACATGTACGGACCGTCGCCGCGGACCAGCACCAGCGGATGCCGTGCATAGTTTTGAAGCAGATAGCGGCTTTCGAGATCGACGACGTTTTCCAGGGATGCTCCCCGAGCGGATGAAACGGACATTAACTCGATGATACTTCGGTCTGCGGAAAAACGGCCCCCGGAGATTCCTTTGCGCCCGCAAGAGGGAGCAAAGGACGCCGGAGGCCGATGCGCGATAAAACTGCGCTGCGGGTGTTGAGTTAGGCCGTCGGGGCTGTGGAGGCGGGAGCGGTGGTCGCGGCCGGAGCCGGAGCGAAGCGCGCCAGGATTGACCCGAGCAGGGTCTCGCTGGCGTTCAGGATCAGAGTCCCCTGAGCGGACTTGACGAAGAGCGGGGCTTCAACTTCCGCGCCCTGCAGTAAGCCAATTGCGAAATTTTCAAAAGCGTTCATCGATTGAATATGTTCCTTTCCTGCCTGGATCGTACAGGGCGTTTTCGGCCCTGGTGCACGCCGAACCGCGTAACTCATTGATTTGATTGATAAATAAAATCGTCCAAACGTGTGAACGACTTGCAGAACTCAGGGGAAATGGCCTTGACAGAGCAAAGCCTGTTATGCCGGGGCTGTGCATAAAGCGCGGAGAGGGATATTTCATGATTTGCGGCTTATTGGATGCGGTAAGGAGCCTTTCCCGGCCAAAGGGGGGCATGCCTCTTCGCGGCCTGCCCGGAAGGCCTTTTCATTCTGCTTTTTTTCGGGCGGAAAGATGAAGGGTTTTTAACCGGGGGCGCTCAGTCGCAGCCACTGGTCCACCGTCAGGGCCAGAACCCCGAACATCAGATGCGCCATGACCTTCGCCGCGCCCCGCACCCGGATCTGACTGGCGCCGAATTCATCCTTGAGCCGCGCATTTACACGTTCGCTCATCGTCCTCGTCTTAAAGCGTTCCTGCTCCGCCCAGGTCAGTTGGGGCGTCGGCGTGTCCGGAAACACTTTCTGCATTTTCGAGGGCTTCTTCGTGCCTCGCCTTGCATGCACCGCAATGATCGGCACATGATCGAGTTGACGGCTGTGCTCGTGAATCGATGCGGCGTCATAAGCTGAGTCCATCAGTTCATAGCGATGGGATGACTTGACACTCCCTGGCCTGCCAATAAGACCACCTGACATTTGCGCACCGTGTTCTGCGGCGTGGAACCCGCCCGAACCAGGGATTCCAATCCGCTGCTCCAGATCCGCCGTAAGCACCTTGCGCGACCGCTTCCGTTTGTGAGGTTCGCTGAGGCCCTCAACACCTCGTTTGGAAAATGCCGTCCGCGTCGCCAGTACGGTGGGACGCGACAAACCTGTTTGCTGAGAGCAGGCAGCCGAAGCTCTTTTCGGTTATCACAAGATCGTCCGCCGAAAGGGTTACGGCCAGATAGAGACACAAAACGAGGCAAGTGATGCAGCGCATTATTTGAGTTTAAGCGTTTGGAGTTTCGCGCTTTCGAGTAGTCAGTGAGCCGCTCAGGCGTTGGTTCCTCCGTCGACGGTCAGATTTGCTCCAGTGATGTAAGAAGCCTCGGGACTCGCGACGAACGCCACCAGTGCGGCGACTTCGTCCACGGTGCCATAGCGCCCGAGCGCAGTGTTGGCGGTCTGAGGCGTCGCCCAGTCGCCCGATGCCGGATTCAGTTCGGTATCAATGGGCCCGGGCTGGACGTTATTGACCGTGATGCCCCGGCTCCCGGTCTCTCTGGCAAGGCTCTGCGTGAACATTTTGACGGCGCCCTTCGTGGCCGCGTAGGCCGCCAGGCCCGGCGTCATGTTGCGCTCACCTACGCACGACCCGATCATGATGATGCGTCCGCCGCTCGTCATGTGCCGCAGCGCTGCCTGCGTGGCGACAAATGTGCCGCGGACATTGATGCCGAGCATCCGATCCATCTCCTCCAGAGTCGTTTCTTCGAACGGCTTCGGAATGGCCGTTCCGGCGTTGTTCACCAGAATGTCGAGGCGGCCGAAGGTCTTTGCGGCGGTCTCGACCGCGGCGGTCAGGGCATCGGCGTCGGTCGCCTCTGCCTGAATCGCCAGGGCTTTGCCGCCCGCGCGTTCGATGTCCGCCACCACGGCGGACGCCCCTTTGGCGTCCTTCGCCCAGGTAATGGCGACGGTAGCTCCGTCCGAGGCGAGCCGTTTCGCGATCGCCGCGCCGATGCCGCGGGAACCTCCGGTAACCAGCGCAACCCGATCAGTCAATTTGGGCACAGATTCTCCTTTTGGTTTTCTCACCGATTTCATGAACGATACGCCTCGCTCGTTTGACAGTACCGCTCACAATGGTTATTTCGATGTAGCGTATTCGCGCCGGGATTGCACGGATGCGGGAATAGCAGCTATTCTTTCCCGGAATGTTCGTTCCCGGAAGGCAGAAGAAAGAGAATCGGGAGGCGTGATTGGATACGTTCGACGCAATGCGCTTGTTCGTCCGGGTGGTGGACAGGGGGAGCTTTTCCGCCGTTTCGCGGGAGCTGGGAATCGGCCAGCCGGCGGTCAGCAAACAGATCTCCGCGCTCGAAGAGGAACTCGGTGCGGAACTGATCCATCGAACGTCGCGTGCGTTTTCGGTGACCGAGGCAGGGAGGGACTTTTACGACTCGGCCCTGCGTATCCTCGATGATTTCGAAACCGCGACGTCGCGCATCGGCCGGGGCGAGACGACGCCCAGGGGGCTGATCCGGGTAACCGTTCCGCCTACATTCGCGCGCCTGCATATGGTGTCGAAGCTGGCGGCTTTCTTCGAAGCCTATCCCGATATGGCGGTGGAGATGGCGGCCTCGGAAACGCCTTCGACGATTGTGGAAGACGGCTTCGATCTGGCGATCCACTCGGGCGACCTTCCAGACTCGACTCTGGTGGCGCGGAAATTTGCGCAGACGATGACCATTCTTGTTGCGACTCCACAGTTCCTGACCCGGCACGGCGCGCCGGAAACGCCGGAGGATCTCCATCGTTTTCGGGCTGTGGTGTTTACTGAGCGCGGTTCCGTGCAGCCGTGGAGATTTGGGGGTGGCCAGAATGCCAGGCGGCATGTTCCCACGGGGGTCTTTCGAACCAGCGACATCGAACAGATGCGGATGGGCGTGCTGGAGCATCTGGGAATCGCTCAGGCTCCGGCCTGGTTATTTGCCGCGGAACTGAGGGAAGGGACCGTGCTCCGTCTGCTGACCGATTATGAACGAACCGTGCCGATTCTGGCGGTGCGGCCTGCGAGCCGGCGGATGCCGGCGAAAGTCCGCGTATTTATCGAACACCTGGAGAAGACGTTCGCACTTTGTTCGCAGTTCAATCCGCGGCCTCGTTGACGACTACCGGCTTCGGCGGATCCATGGCGTGAGGACCTCATAGACGGGCACGGAGGTGGGCCGGGCCTTGCGGCTTCGGAGCAGGCGGCGGTCGATGAGGTGGCCGATCGCCGTCTGCACGGATCGCTTCGAAATGCCGGTCAATTCAGCGAGCACGCCGTGGCTCATCGCGAGGGAGTTCCGGCCCGATCCGTGCGTGAGGGAATACAGCTGGAGATAGACCAGGAACGCGGCGGCAGAGCGGCTGTGCGCGACCAGGTCTCGCATCAGAGTTTCGGTGAGATATGGGTCGATTTTCATAGCTATAGCAATGGATGCTATAGCAAATATAACTGTCATTTTCGATTCGACAGTTGATTCCCGCGGCGGAAACTGGCATTCTCCTGACGTGATCAAGCGCATCAAGTTCATCGGTATCCCGGTTCGCGACCAGGATCGTGCTCTCGGGTTCTATACCGGAAAGCTTGGCTTCCGGATTCTGACGGACCAGCAGTTTACCCCGACACAACGATGGATTGAGTTGTCGATTCCCGGCGCGGAGACCGGCATCGCGTTGTTTACTCCCGAAGGCCAGGAGGATCGTGTCGGCACTTTTGTGAATACATCGTGGGAGGTCGATAACGTTGAGAAAACATATGAGGATCTGCTGGCCAAAGGCGTGGAATTCACCGGGGCGCCGGTGAAACAGGCGTGGGGGACGTCGGTCGTCATGAAAGATTCCGAGAACAACAGTATTGTTCTCGGTTCGCGGTGATTTGGCCGACGCAGGCGTCGGCCGCGGTCCGGGAAACCGCCCCACTTGTCAATGAAACTGGTGAAACTGTTACCTTCCGGGGCCGCCACGGGCCGGGCGCGGAGGCAGCGTGCCGCCTTCGGCGAGGGTCTTCATGTTTTCGAGGGCGCGAGTGAAAGTCGTTGTCCTCTGCGCCTTATCTTTTTCGCGGGCTGCGTCGTCGGGCAGCATCGAGTTATCGAAGAGCAGGGTGTAGACGAGCTTTGAAGTCGTCGCGGTCACGGGCCTGGCTTCAAGTGTTCCGTGGTACAGGGGGTAGGGTTGCCCGACCCGGACAGGTTGCGTGTATGTGTAAGAGAGCTCGGTCTTGCCTACGAGGATCTCATTCCCGATCGAGCGCACGGCGCCGACTTCACCGTCTTTGCCGGAAATGATCGTGCACGCGAACTGCAGCCATTCGCCGATGTCGCAGTACTTGCCGACGCGCTTCCATACCTCGGCGGCGGGACGGTTGACGTCGATCTCCATCGGGATCGTCACGTAGTTGGGATTTGGAATGGCGAGCGGTGCCTGGGCGCCGCGTCCGCCCGCCGGCGCTTGAGCGTTGGCGATTTGGGTAAGACAGAGGAGCGTAAACGCGCAGATCGCTGGCGTTCGGTTGGGGAGAGTTCGCATAGCTCTCTATCGTATAACCATCATGCGCGCGATTTTGGCGTATGATACCCGGGAAGCCAATGCATGCGGTGGCCCACGTTTATGATCGCGGGATTTATTTTCGCCGGAGCGGTGAGCGCTCAGGAGTTGCCGCCCGGAGCGCTTCTCCTGTCGCGCGTGAAGAGACACCTGAATGAGGAATTGCGCCGACTGACAACTGTCAGTTGCGTGGAAACGGTGCATCGCGAGGAACAGCCGCCCGGGGGCAAGATGCGACCTCTGGACACGGTTCGGCTGGAGGTCCTGACCAATGGCCAAAAAGAACTCTATGCCTCGCCCGGCGACCGGAATTTTTCGGAGCGGCAACCGACGAGCTATGTGGGAAGCGGCATGCTCGGCGACGGGTTGTTTGGCTTATATCTGAAAGACATCGTGCTCAACGGGTACAGCTCCAGCCAATACAAAGGAGAAGAGGTGACCGGCACGCGACGCCTCGCGCGCTACGATTACCGGATCTCCGTCATGTGGAGCGGGCAGACGGTTGACGTGCCCGGGGGATCAGGCAAGGTTGGTCTGCATGGTTCTTACTGGGTGGACCCGGAGAGCTACGACCCGGTCCGCCTGGAGTTAGACGCCGACACCTTCCCTCCGACCCTGCCGGTTTCGGAACTGACGACGCGTATCGATTACGGGCGAACCGTTCTGAACGATACCCTGACGGCGCTGCTGCCTGAGACTGCGGATCTGCGCATGGTGCTGGAGTCTGGCGAGGTTAGTCACAACGTCGTCGACTTCACGCATTGCCGCGTCTTCGGGGCGGAGAGCACGATCAACTTTGAGGCGCCAGACTCACCCGAGCAGGCTCCCGGCTTCGGAACGGCATCGGTCGATCAGACACTGCGATCATTGCCCGGCGGGTTGCAGGCCGCCGTGAAACTGAATAGCCGGATCTCGGGGGAGATGGCCGTCGGCACACTGATCGAGGGCGTGGTGGCGGGCGACGTGAAGGAGAAGCACGCTGTGACGATTCCGGACGGTTCGGTGGTGCGCGGCCGCATTCGCCGCATGGAGCGCTATAACGATCCGTTTCCCTACTTCATCGTGGGGCTTGAGTTCACTGAAGTGGAGGCGCAGGGAATCCGCTATCTCTTTTACGCGGACCTGGCCGGGATCGATCCGGCGCCAGGCGTGGAACTGAAGCTTTCAACCCAAAACGATCACGACGCTGCAGGGTAACGGCACGCTGTCCGGCGGCCTGACACTCCGGCAAAGGATGGAGAGCCTTTCGTTGTACAGCCTGCGTGGCGTCGCGGCGTTCTTTTACAAGGGCGAGAAGCTGAACCTGCCGCAGGATTTCCGCACCGTGTGGAAGACTCGTCCGCTGAAGCCCTGAAAAATCAAAGCCAAATATGACCCGCCGAACGATTCTTGCAGGCTTTCCCGCGTTGCTTACGCTTCCCGTCTCGGTTCGCGCCGCCGAGTACGACCTGGTGGTTCGCGGCGGCCGCGTGATCGATCCTGCGCAGAAAATCGATCGTCTGGCCGATGTCGGAATTCGCGCCGGCCGGATCGCGTCTGTTGGCCAGAATATCCCCGCAAGCGCCGCTGCGAAAACCATTGACGCGAAGGGTCAGCTCGTAGTGCCCGGGCTGATCGATATTCATGTACACTCCCGCGATGCCACTCTGCTTCCCCCCGAAATCATGTCGACGGGAGTGACGTCGATGGTGGATGCCGGATCGCGCGGGGCCGACAATCTCGGGCAGGTTATCGAAATCGCGCGCAATGCGCCGAACCGGATGCGAATTTTGATTAACATCAGCCGCCTGGGCAATAACCCGAATCCGGACCCGGCAAGGCGCGGCGAATTCCTGGATGGCATTGAACTCGCCGACGTGGCTAAAGCCCGCGCAGCGATTGAAGCGAATCGCGAATGGGTCATCGGCATGAAAGCGCGCCTGTCGCGTAATATCGCGGCGAATCATGACCTCGAAGTGTTGCGGCTGGCGGTCGAAGCCGCAACGCCATCCGGCATTCCGATCATGATCCATATGGGGGACACTGCTTCGCCGCTTCCGGAGATCCTCAAACTTCTGCGGCCGGGAGACATTGTCACGCACCTTTACGCCCCGCCTCCGCATGGTATTCAGGACGACGCGGGGCGCATTCTTCCTGAAGTTCGCGCGGCGCGCCAGCGTGGCATTCGCTTCGACTTCGGTAACGGCCGGAATGAGCACTGGACATGGGCGGTGGCCCAGAGCGGTCTGGCTCAGGGCTTCCCGCCCGATACGATCTCGACCGATCTTGAAGTGGTGGGCCGCACGGAGCAGGTCTTCGATCTTCCGACGGTGATGTCGAAATTTCTGGTCCTCGGCATGCCCTTGAACCAGGTGATTGCGTGTGTCACATCGAATGCCGCGCGATCCTTTAAGGAGTTTCGGGAATACGGGAGTCTCCGAAAAGGCGCCGTCGCGGACGTGACTGTTCTGGAATTGACAAAGGGAAGTTTCGAGTTTGTAGATAACTACAAGGGCGCGCGAACAGGAATGCAGAAGCTGGTAACGCGTGCTGTCGTTGTTGCCGGTCAACGCGTGGCGTGATTCCCGGCGATCAGCGCGTATCCGAGGCGCTTCGTGCGTATCGCTTCGAGGGCAGCGCGCGCGACCTGGCGTGCCTGGTCGAGGTCGAAGCTCTCGATACTGAGTTTTCCGAGTTTGGCGGCGAGCTCGATTCCGAGTAACCTGCCCTTGATGTCCTTCACCATTTCGATCAGCGCGATATCGTGAATCTCGCTGTGAATGCCGGAGATGCCGGCGGCGGTCAGGAATGCGGTGTACTCTTCGACGGGCCGCGCATCGGCTATGCAGGCGACCCATGCGAGCAAGCTTCCCAGTTCGTTCGGCAGCGGACCTGTGCGAGTGAGATCGCTCAGACCGACGCGGCCGCCCGGCCGCAGAACGCGTGCGAATTCGGCAGCGGCTCGCTGCTTGTCCGGAAACGTGCAGAATGCGCATTCGCAGATTACCGCGTCGAAGCTTGCGTCTTCGAAGTCGAGGCGCTCGGCGTCTCCCTCGACAAACGAGCTGAGACCATTCGCCCGCGCATTGGCCATTTTCACGTTCTCCGGGCCGAAGTCGACGCCCACGACTTCGCAGCCGAAATGCCCCGCGAGGAAGATTGCGCTTTCGCCTTTGCCGCTGGCCACATCGAGAACCCGCATGCCCGCGCGAAGGTTAAGCATCTCGCCCAGCCGCCGCGTCAAGCGGAGACCTCCCGGATGGAACGATTCGCCAAGCAGCATTCGGGCGAAATCGCTTTGGTAGAGCGCGGCGCAGCAGGTCTTCAGGCGGGCAGGATCAGAAGGAGAAGGTGACGGGCTCAACGGTGTACTTCCTTCCCTCGCGCCGCGCCGCTTTGCGTTCCTTTTCCTGCCGGACGAGCTGCGTGCGCGCCTGCTCGCGATAGCCGACGGTGTTGTACGCGCAGAAGGGGATCTGCTTGCCGCCGGGCAGCAGAAACTCTTTGCAGCACTTCATCAGGTTCTTCTGGCTGAAGGTCCAGGGGTCCATGAAGTCCTGGAGCATGATCATGAAGATGAAGTCGGACATACGGTTTATGTCGAGTCCGCCCTCCGGCAAGCCGCAGGCCGAGCAGGAAAACGCAAACTCGCGAGCCACCTTTTCCGAGCCGAGCACAGCCGAAGACGACCACAAGCCTTCGAGAGCGCGGCGTATCTCGGTGCCGAGGTCGGGCATCACGCGGTTCGAAATGTAGTCAAGATAATCGTCCACCTTCAGCAAGCGCGGCAGCGGCGTTACGTTCCGCTCTTCGTCTATGTACGCGTACGTGACTGAATTGCATGTGGGGAAGCAGCAGGGCACGGGCACGAAGTCGGTCTGCAGGAAGAGACCCTCCGTCTGCTCTGCGATGAGCCGGATGATGTCGGGGTTTGTCATGCGCTGCATGGGGTCGTGCTTAGTGTGCCGGCCGGTGTGAAATGCGGGCTGGAAGTTGATCCCCTTCACGGCAGGATGATCGAGGCCGAAGCGCACGATGCGCCCGATCTCGCGCTCGTTGACGCCGCGTTCGATCGCGGGCACAAGGACTACGGCGCAGCCGATCTCCGCGAGGCGGTCGAGCGCGCGCATCTTCGTCGCGAGAAGATCCGGCTCACCGCGAATGATGCGGAAGGTTTCGCTTTCGAATCCATCGAACTGGAAGTAGATGTTGGGCCGGACTTCCGCCAGTTCCGCGAGAAAGCGGTCGTCGGTTGCGATGCGCTTTCCGTTGGTGTTCAGCATGACGTTCGGGATGCCGCGTGCCTGCGCCGCCCGCATCATCGGAATGATCTCGGGATGGATCGAAGGTTCCCCGCCGGAGAACTGCAGAACCTGTGGATTTCCTTCCGTGGCGACAAAGCGATTGAGGATGTCTTCCACTTCTTCGAGCGTCAGATTGAACCCGGGAGCCGCTTCGGCGAAACAGAGCGGACACGCCATATCGCACGCGCTGTTGACTTCGATGATGCCGAGGCAGGCGTGCTGCTGGTGATCGGGGCAGAGGCCGCAATCGTGCGGGCAACCCTTCTTTACTTCGGAAGCGAAGGCGAGCGGGATGGTGCCGGGTTTGTTGAACTTCGAGGAGCTGGTGTAGAGTTCGGCGTCGCCGTAGATCAGGCCTTCGAAGACGCCATGGTCTGGGCAGCGCTTTCGCATGTAGACTTTGTTGTCGCGGATCAGAACGTGGCCGTCGATCACGCGGCGGCACTCGGGGCAGATGCTTCGCGTCAGCTCATAAAAAACGTAATCCGCATCCGTCTTGCACTCGGCGGTCATTCTGCGTTAATTATTGCAGTGAAGCCGGTGTATTTTCTCAACGCTCGAAATATTCTCCTGGTTGTCTCGGCAGCCAGCGCGGCCGCGATGTTGTATGTGGGGGCTTACCAGATTCGCGCGGTCGAGCATATGAGTTGTCCTTTGCTCAAGCACGGATGCGAGGCTGTGGCGGATGCGCCTTTCGCCCGGCCGTTCGGGATTCCCGACGGGTTGATTGCCGCGGGCCTGTATGGGCTTGTGATTCTGCTGGCTTTGGTGGGGCCGGAGATTTTGTGGATTCGTTACTCGCTTCGTGCGCTCGCTGTGCTCGCCGCGCTGGCGAACATCATGGGCGTTTTCGACATGGCACGATTCGGGGCGTTTTGTTTCTATTGTTTGCTGACCACCGTGCTTTCGCCCGTCCTGGTGTGGTCCGCGTTTGTTTTGTGAGGCCGGTTATGTGAACGGACGCCGGCGACAAGATCGCCGGCGTTACCGGCTGACGTAAAGTTCCGCGCCGGGCAGAAGCCCGGCGGCAGAGCCAAAGCTCTGCCCCACTAGTGCCTTTCGAGGCGAACCAGATCGGGTCTTTCGCCGGCGGCCTTTCCCGTTATCGGCACGCGCGGTAACGCAGCCTCGCCCGGCTCAATGACGAACGTCTGATCGAGCGAATACCATGGGCCCGCGGCATCCTCGTGCCGGACATAGTTGCCCACAAGCGCCTGCGTGACTCCGAACTGGACGTCGGTTTCAAGATGCGGATCGTCGTTGACATAGATCTGCGAAATGTGGGTCTTGTAGCCGGGTTTCCAGATCAGGAAATGAACATGCGCGGGCCGCATGTTGTGGCGGCCCTGCGCGCGCAGCAGCTGGCCGACCGGTCCGTCGACGGGGATCGGATATCCCGCAGGCTTGATGCTGCGGAAACTGATCCGGCCTTCGGCATCTGTCATGAACTTGCCGCGCAGGTTCATGTCGGCTTGTACGGGATCCTGGTTTTCGTAAAATCCTTCGGTAGACGACTGCCACACGTCGACTTCGGCATCTGCCACCGGCTGTCCGCTGACGTCTTTCACGGTTGCGTTCACAATGAGTGGAGCGCCGGGCGTGGGCGAGCGCACGATGGATCCGCCGTTTTCCGTTCGCGGCGAATCGAGGCGCCAGAACGGGCCCAGCAGATTGGCCGTGGTTTCCATCTGCCCGTTATTGCCGTTATTGAGCAGGCAGACGAGGTTCGAAAGGCCGAGCGAACCGGACATCAGGACCGCCTCATTATGAGTCTCATTCGTATGCTTGCCCAGTTCCACGACGAACGCGCATCCCTCGCGAAGTTCCTTTTCAGTAAGTTTCACCTCGCGCGCAAAATCGTGCAGATGCCGGACGAGAGCGGAAAGGATCTCACGGGTTCGCGGATCAGGCGCGCGTTCCACTTCGCTCAGCACGGCCTTCGTAACGTCGCCTTGGTCTTTGATAATCATCTTCGCTTTGCGCTCTCTTACAGGGGAATGTTGCCATGCTTCTTCTTCGGCATGGTATCGACTTTCGTTTCCAGCATGCGGAGCGACCGGATGAGCCGGCCTCTGGTTTCGTGCGGCTCGATCACGTCGTCGATAAAGCCATGTTCCGCAGCGATGAACGGGCTGGCGAAACGATCATTGAAATCCGCGATCTTCTGCTGGCGAAGGGCGCCGTCCGCGCCGTTCAGCTCGCGGCGGTAGACGATGTTTACGGCTCCTTCGGCGCCCATTACGGCGATCTCGGCGGTGGGCCACGCCAGGTTAACATCAGTGCGAATGTGCTTTGAGCCCATCACGCAGTAGGCGCCGCCATAGGCTTTGCGCGTGATGACGGTGATCCGCGGGACAGTCGCTTCGGCAAACGCATAAAGGAGCTTCGCGCCATGGCGGATGATGCCTCCGAACTCCTGTTCGGTGCCGGGCAGGAATCCCGGAACGTCTTCGAACGTAATCAGCGGAATATTGAAGGCATCGCAGAAGCGCACAAAGCGCGCCCCCTTCACCGATGAATTGATATCGAGACATCCGGCGAGAAAGGCGGGCTGATTGGCGACGATGCCCACAGGCCGCCCGTCAAGGCGGGCGAATCCGACAACGATGTTTCGCGCGAAATATTCGTGGACCTCGAAGAACTCGCCGTCATCAATCACCCGGTGAATGACGTCTTTCATATCGTACGGAAGATTGGATTCCGAGGGTACGATTGAATCGAGTTCGGGATCGGCGCGATCGATCGGATCGTTCGAGCGACGGCGGGGCGGATCGTCGCGATTGTTCTGAGGCAGAAACGTCAGAAGCTCGCGAATCATCTGGATACATTCCGTGTCGTCGCGTGAAACGAAATGCCCGACCCCGCTGACTGAGTTGTGCGTCATCGAGCCGCCGAGTTCCTCTTTGGTAACGTCCTCGTGGGTGACGGTTTTGATTACGTCCGGACCGGTGACGAACATATAGCTCGTATCGGCGACCATAAAGACGAAATCGGTGATGGCCGGCGAATAGACGGCGCCGCCCGCGCACGGCCCCATAATGGCGGAGATCTGCGGCACCACGCCGCTGGCGAGCGTGTTGCGCAGGAAGATGTCCGCGTACCCGGCAAGCGACAAAACGCCTTCCTGAATGCGCGCGCCGCCCGAATCGTTGAGACCTATTATGGGCGCACCGGTTTTTAGGGCAAGGTCCATGATCTTGCAGATTTTGCGCGCATTGGTTTCGGACATGGAGCCGCCGAATACCGTAAAATCATTGGCGAAGACGTAAGCGGGACGCCCGTTGATCAGGCCGAACCCGGTGACCAGACCATCGCCCGGGGTCACCTGCTCATCCATGCCGAAGTCCTGGCAGCGGTGCTGGACGAGCTTGTCCATCTCTTCGAAGGTGCCCTCGTCGAGAAGGAGTTCGATGCGTTCGCGCACGGCGAGCTTGCCTGCGCGATGCTGACGCTCCCGGCGTTCCGGCCCCCCGCCTTCTTCCGCAGCGAGGTGCCGGCGCCGAAGTTCATCGAGGCGATTCATTCAGTGTTCAGGGTATCGCGGCGGCCTTTGCTTGTTTCCCGATGATTTTCACGAGGCATTTCTCTTCGGGGTGGAGTTCGGCGGAAGAGGCCGGGGCGCCGGATTCGGATGCGCATCCGAGCGATTCGATGAGCGAGCCATCCAGATATGCATCGATGATGGCTGGATGCACATAGTATTTGCGGCAGGTCGCCGGGCGATTTCCGAGATGCGCGGCTGTGCGTTTGATCGCTTCGACGATGTTCCGTTTCGCTCCCGTGTCGCTTGTGAAGGGGCCGATTTCCGCCAGCGCGAGAGCGGCCTGGACAGTGCCTGCCCAGGTACGGAAGTCCTTGGCCGAGAAATCTTCTCCGCTGATCTCGCGGAGCCACACATTTACATCTGACGAATCAAGCGCGTGCAGTTCTCCGAAGTCGTCGGCATACTGGAACAGTTCGTAACCAGGCAGGTCGCGGCACTCTCTCACGATACGGGCAAGACGCCGATCTTCGATACTTACGTCGTGCATTTGTCCGCTTTTTCCACGGAAGTGAAAACGCAGAGTGTTGCCGTCGATCTTAACGTGACGATCGCGCAGGGTGGTAAGCCCGTAGGACGAATTCTCTCTCGCGTACTCTTCGTTGCCGACGCGAATGAATGTCGTTTCGAGCAGCATAACGACAGTTGCGATTACCTTTTCGCGTGAAAGATTGTGCCGGTTCATATCGTGCCGGACCCGCTCGCGTATCTGCGGCAACGCGGCCGCGAAATCCAGCATGCGGTGGAATTTTGTCTGGTTGCGAATCTGTCTGTATTGCGGGTGGTAACGATATTGGCGACGCCCGCGCGCGTCAACGCCGGTCGCCTGAAGATGACCGTGCGCGAGGGGGCAGATCCATACCTGCTCCCAGGCTGGTGGAATGACGAGGGAGCGGATACGCCGCAACAGAGCGCGATCTCTGATCAGGTGACCGTTCGTATCGAAGTAAGCGAACCCTTTGCCGCTCCTGCGGCGGCCAAAGCCCGGAGAACTGGAGCTCACGTATCGCAAGCCGGCAGCGACGGCGGATTTCATCGGGTCGGTTGGCAGGCCTGACACGCCGCCGTGTTAGCATCTGCGCTGCCAATCCTTCTGTTACTCGGCTGGCGGCGATGGGATGGCAGGGAGATTGCTAAGGTCGGGTAATGCGAATGCTATTCCTGCGTTGGGGAATCCTGGTAGCATCGGCGGCAGTGCTTTCCGCGCAACCGCCGGCGGTAACGACATGGCATAACGATAACGCCCGAACGGGCCAGAACCTGGCGGAGACGATCCTGACTCCTGCGAACGTGAACGACACCACGTTCGGAAGGCTGGCGACCATCAACGTCGACGGCAAGGTGGATGCGCAACCTTTGTACGTGCCGTCCATCTGGATCCCCGGCCAGGGCGTGCGCAACGTTCTTTACGTAGCGACTGAGCACAACAGCGTCTACGGCTTCGACGCCGATACATTCACGCAGCTGCTGCATGTATCCCTGAACGGAAGCGGCGAGACACCCTCGGACGATCGCGGCTGCGGGCAGGTAACGCCCGAAATAGGCATCACCGCGACTCCGGCAATCGACCTGACGGCCGGACCGCGCGGAACGATGTACGTAATTGCAATGTCAAAGGATGCGAATTCGGGATACCATCAGCGCCTGCACGCTCTGGATCCGACCACTCTGATCGAGCAATTCGGAGGTCCCGTTGAAATCGCTGCTGCCGTCCCCGGGAATGGAGCCGAGAATACCTTTCTGCCCGCGCAGCATGTCGAGAGGCCCGGCCTGCTCATACTGAACGGGTCGGTGTATACGGCATGGGGATCGCACTGCGATATCGCGCCTTATGCCGGCTGGGTGCTGAGCTATAACGAGACCACTCTCGCACAGACCGGCGTGGTTAGCCTCGAGCCGAATGGCTCCGACGGAGCAATCTGGGCCGCAGGCGGCGGTCCCGCAGCGGACGCGAACGGAAATATTTACCTGCTGACAGGAAACGGGACGTTCGATACCAGGCTCAACTCGTCCAACTTCCCGGCTGAGGGCGATTTCGGGAACTCGTTCGTGAAGATCGCAACGTCATCCGGAGGCATGGCGATCAACGATTACTTTACGATGACAAATACGGTCTCCGAATCCGATGGGGATGTCGACCTGGGATCGGCCGGGTTACTTCTGCTTCCGCAAGTGAATAACGCCCAGGGGCAACCCGTGTCTTTGCTGGTGGGCGCCGGTAAAGACGGGAATATCTACGTGGTGAATCAGAGCGGCATGGGCAAGTTCAATCCCAGCATGGACTCGATCTATCAGTTGATGTCTCATGCGCTGCCGTCGGGGACGTGGTCAAGCCCGGCGTGGTTTAACGGCACTTTATACTACGGTGGCGTGAGCGATAGCCTGAAGGCATTTCAGTTTGCGGGAGGATCGTTTTCACTCAAGTCGCAGTCGAGCAAGGTATTCCCTTACCCCGGGACGACACCGTCCGTCTCCGCAAATGGGACTTCGGACGGGATCGTGTGGGCGGTTGAGAACGGTTCGCCGGCCGTGTTGCACGCGTACGATGCCACCAACTTAGCGACGGAGTTGTACAACAGCACTCAGGCGGCCAACAATCGAGACCAGTTTGGCGACGGGAACAAATTCATTGTTCCGACAGTCGCGAACGGAAAAGTATACGTCGGGACGACGAACGGCGTCGGGGTTTTCGGCTTGCTGACGAATAGTGCCTCGCCCTCGCTGAGCGTTGCGAAGATCCATAAAGGTCCCTTTGTGCAGGGGCAACGCGCCGCGATTTTCACAATCGCGGTTTCGAATGCGACGGGCGCTGGTCCGACCACCGGGACGGTAACGGTGACGGAAAAGATTCCCTCGGGACTGACGCTGGTGTCGATGTTCGGGTCGGGATGGTCCTGTGCGAACGCGACTTGCTCTCGTAGTGATGTGCTTACCGGGGGCGAGACATATCCGCTCATCGCCGTGGTCGTGAGCGTGGTGATCGACGCGCCAGCTACTGCGGTTAACATGGTCAGCGTGTCCGGTGGCGGCGGCTCAAATGGGCCCGAAAGCGCTACCGATACGGTAAACATTGTTCAGCGGCTGCATCCTTCTGTCCGGAGAGCGCAGTAGGATGAGCGTCGTCAGACGCTTACGATTCAGCTCGCAGGTTCACTCTGCGCAGAAACGGTATTACCAACTCCGGCGTGAGGCAGCGTACGGGAGATCGGCGAAACCCTCTCGGGTCTCGCGTAACGATGCACTCACAACCTGCCAGGCGCGCGGCGGTTGCTGTCACCGCATCTTCAAAGTCGAAAAACGGTAGTTGCAAAGCCTCTTGAATGGCCGCTCCATCGACGGTGGCAACTTCAAAGACATTCAGGATTGCCGATATGACTCGCGTGGCCTTGACGGCGCCCTTCTCCTTTCGGATAAGGTAGTGGATTGTCGTCACCGCGTGAGCGGCCAGCATGCCTTCCAGGACGCCTGCCTCTATTGCCGCCCATGCTGCAGCGCTCGCCTCTACATGGGGTTGCCGATCAAGCAGCACGTCCAGGATGACACTTGTATCGAAGAGAATTCTCTTCATTTATATTTGGCAGCAAGATGCGTCCGATACTCGTCGATGTCCGCATTCCGGAGAACACCGCGGACCGAACGCAGAATGGGAGCCGCGCCGGGAGCGCGAGAAGGCGACTCGGCAACCGCGGCGAGCCAGGTTTCCACCATCTTCGAAACGGAGATTCCTTCCCGCTTTGCATAATCCTTCGCGCCCGAAACCACGCGGGCATCCACACTCAAGGTGAGCTTCGCCATATACGTATAATCTCAGGATTTCTATACGTATGACTTGGCCGGCCCGGATCCCTTGCTTTTCACAAACCAGGCGCTGCAGCATTAACAAACGGCGAGGGCCGGCTCAAATCAAGCCGGCCCTCGCCGTTAACTCTTACGAGTGTTTGGAGGCTCTGATCGCCGGGGCCATCTCGGCGTCTTTACGCCTTGGCCGGACCCTCTTTGATCACCTGATCGAGCGCCGCGTTGAACTTAGTCATCTCTTCATAAGTGCCAACGGTGACGCGAATATGTTGCGGCCATTCCGGCCAGCGATTTCCGGCAAGCATGATTTTCTTCGCCGCCATTGCCTCGCCGACCTGCACGCCGGTCATTCCCTTTACCGACATCATGAAGAAATTCGAGGTCGATGGCGTGTAGGTGACGCCGAGCTTGTCGAGGTGCTCGAATGCAAGTTCGCGATTTCGCTTGTTGATCGCGAGGCGCTCCTTCATGAGGCTCGGGCCAACCTTCATGCTTGCCGCCGCACATGCCGTAGCCGTAACCGGCAGGTGACCGCCTTTACCGTACTCGGATACTTTGGCCAGCAGATCGGGACGTCCATACAGCGCGCCGGCGCGAAGACCCGCCATGCCGTATATCTTCGAGAACGTCCTGAGGACGACGACGTCTTTATCCTGGCGGACGAGTTCGGTCGACATCATTTCAGGACCGGCGAAGTGGACGTACGCCTCATCGATAATCAGCACCGCGTCTTTCTTCTTGTTGGCGAGAATGTACTCGAAATCCGCGCGCGAAGTCATGGTGCCGGTCGGATTGTTGGGGTTACAGATGTAAAAGGCGCCCGCGTTCGGATCGGCCTTGATCATGGCCTGGACATCGTGCGAATAGTCCTTGCGCAGCGGAACCTGTATGACCTTGTTGCCGACGAAGCGGCCCGCGCCGTTACCGTAGCCCGGCTGCCCCATTACCCAGCTTCGGGTCGGCGAAGTGAACGCCGGCGCGCAATTTGCGAGGGGAACGCTGGAGCCGGGGTAGCCGTCGACATAGCCCGGTTTCACGTTTTCCGTGCTCTGGAGCAGGCCTTCGAATTCGAGATTTTCGCCCTGGGGATTGTAACGCCAGCCGAGGGGTCCCACACGCGCCATCGCCTCGATGCCCTCCTTCGAGGGGCCCATCGGATTTTCATTCGAGGTGATCCGGATCACTTCCGGATCGTATTCCACCGGCTTGCGCCCGGCTCTGCGATCGACTCGGGCGATCACGCGTTGTTCGGCCTGTTGCGCCTGTGCGAATTCACTGAAGAAGGGGATGGCGGCGGCCGCCCCCATGGCAATCCGGCTGATCTGCCGGCGCGAGTAACCTCTTTCGAGTAGCGATTCTTCTGTCTTGCGGGCAAGGCTCATGCTGTGAGATCTCCTGGAGCGGTGACACTCCATTTGGATGTGATGTTTGGGGAGTTGCGCCGGTGAACTTGCAGCGCGGAGACGAAAGGCTGCTTACCAGGAAGCCTGCAGGAGAACGGACCGCAGCTGGGCGAATCCGTTGGGTATTGCACGGCAATCATACCGGCATCGGCAAGCATGTGTCAAGCAGGCTGACTCCGATGCCAGGCGTCTCCGCGCGGTCCTCAATATTCGAATTCTTCGGTTATTCGGTTCGATTCCAATTTCAGGAAGTAATCGACGGCTGAATTCGCAAAATACGTCCTGATTTCGCGGGAAATTCCTCCAAAAAAGGCATTCCCGTTACGCCGATCGACAGGAGTCCGCCGAAGAAGGAACCTTCACGTTCCCAACACCCGTCGCGGAGAACGAGGCGCAGCGCGAACTCGTCGAGCGTAAAAGTCCTCGCAACGCCGAAAAGCACACACATTAGAAGACCCATCAACGCCCGTGATCGATCACTTCCGTTGCCTATCTCGAGCGGCGATCCGTATCCTGCCCGGCAGTGAGAGCACGGCGCCCCATACGAGATGGTGGATTTGACGCTTCGGTTTAGTTGTAAGCCGGGGAATGGCGCACGACGGCAGCCCGAGGATCGCCGCTGTAATGAGCGTCCCAGCCAGAGTCCCCAACCACGCCCCCCTGTGATCGAATTCTCGCGGTTACTCATGCGAGGATGAAACGGTCAAGACGGTCCGCCGCTGCGCTCATGAAGCCGTTCGAGTTTGCCACACCGGTTGCGGGTTACCTCGAGCAGCGAGTCCTGCGGAAGCACGCGCGCGTTCTGCATCTGTGGGCGCTCGGGGTGGGCGCGGTAATTTCCGGAGATTTCTTCGGCTGGAATTTCGGGCTGGTTGAGGGCGGTTTCGGCGGCATGATGGCCGCATTATGCGTGATGACTCTGCTTTTCGCGGCTTTGTGCTCCAGCATTGCCGAAATGTCCCCGGCTCTTCCCCATGCCGGCGGCGCCTATTCGTTTGCGCGCACCGCAATGGGTCCCTGGGGCGGCTACGTCACGGGACTTGCGGAAAACATGGAATACATTCTGACTCCCGCGGTGATCGTCGTGGGCCTGGGAGGCTATCTGGGGTCGGTCTTTGGCACAGGCTCGCAATGGGATCCGCTCTGGTGGCTTGTCTGTTATGTGGTTTTTGTGGGGTTCAATATCGCGGGCGTGGAATTTTCGTTTCAGGTGTCTTTATGGATCACGCTCTGCGCATTACTGATTCTGCTTGTTTTCTTCGTCGGCGCGGCGCCACATTTCGATCTGCGAACCTGGGCTCTGGAGGGAGGAACCTGGTTTCCTCATGGGGCGGGCGGAGTCCTGCGGGCACTGCCCTTCGCGTTATGGGTCTATCTGGGAATCGAGCAGTTGCCGCTGGCGGCTGAGGAAGCGCACGACCCCGCCCGGGACATGCCCAAAGGCCTATGGCTGGGCCTCGGGACTCTGATCGTCTTCGCGTTTCTTACGGTGTTTCTGAATGCGGGAATCGGACCCGGGGCCGCCATCGTCGGCCGTTCCGATGAACCGCTGCTCCTCGGTTTTCGGACCATCTTCGGGCCTTTCGCTCTGGCAAAGATCCTGGCGCTGATCGCCTGTGCGGGGCTCGCAGCCAGCTTTCATGCAATCATTTACGCCTACGGACGGCAGATTTATTCGCTCTCGCGGGCGGGATACTTTCCGACGTGGTTGTCCGTTACCGGCGGCACGAGGCAAACGCCGGACCGTGCGCTGATTGCGGGTTCGATTCTCGGGTATGGAGTCGCGGTGACCATAAAGGTGGCGGGGCAGAAAAGCCCAACCGGCGCCGTGCTCCTGAATATGGCGGTGCTCGGCGCGGTCATGTCTTATGTTCTGCAGATGATCTCGTTCCTGCGGCTGAGAGGGACGTTTCCGTCGATTCGCCGGCCTTACCGAAGTCCGATGGGAGTTACCGGAGCGGTGCTGGCAATTCTGATCGCCGGCGTAATCCTGGTGGCCCTTTTCCTGAACAGCGATTATCGATTGGGTGTGATCGGAGCCGGCATATGGTTCCTTTTGGGAATTCTCTATTTTCAGTTCCACGGACGAAAGAATCTGGTTCTGGCGCCCGAAGAGAAGTTCGCTTTCGACGCCCAGGCTCAGGGCCGGACCCTTTGAAGCGCAAGGGCCGCCCGGCGCGGCGCGAGAGCCGGGGCGCCAAAAATTGGAGGAACCCGCCCGTCCAGGCGCGATTCGGCGGCCATAACTTGCGCGTGTAACTGAAGAGCGCAAGGGCCGCCGGACGCGGCGCGAGAGCCGGGGCGCCAAAAATTGGAGGAACCCTCCCGTCGAGCCGCGATTCGACGGCCATGATTTTGAGCGTGTTCCTCAAAAACACGTCGCCTCGGAATCTCGATCAAGCGGCTATGCCGTCAATTCGGGAGGCCAGTTCGCGGCGCGGGCCGCGGCCTCGAATGTGCTCTCCAGAAACGCGTAGAGCGCCTCTTCGGGCGATTCGGCGCGGCGCACATCGTCGTACATCAGAACGAACTCCGACAACTCGCGATTCCAGGTCGCAGCCAGCGGTCGGACAGGCAGGTTTTCGATGCCCGCAGGCTGCGGCACCGCGTATGCGTAATACGCCGGACCGTCAACTGCCCCGCCGCCGGGCCAGAATCCCGCGCTGCAGACTTCATGCGAGTAAGCCGGCCCGCTGATAACGCCCTTGCGCGGCGGCGCCGGCCTTCCGGAAAAGCGAGTGCATGCGAGATCGAAGCTGCCCCAGAAAAAATGAACGGGACTGCATTTTCCAATGAATCGCCCGCGAAACCGCTCGAATACTGTGGCGCTGGAGACGAGGATCTGGCAGAAATCCCGCACACGCGGCGCATCATATGAGCAGTTAGCGTAATCTTCCTCAAAGAGAACAGGGGCGGGAAGCTCCTGAGGTCTGGTGTTGATGGAAACGGCGATTCCCAAAGATGCAAGGGCGTCGAGCACCTCGCGATGGAAGGTCGCCACGGATTCCGGTCGCAGCGGCCGCGAAGCAAATCGACCTTCGCTGGTGGAAATCGCCAGTTCGTGTCTCTGGAAATCGAACTGAATTTCGAAGACGCCGGCGGCGTACGGCACCGGACCAGTGGTGAGTCCGCGCGAGTTGACATAAAGAGAGACATGCCACCAGTGGTTCAGAGGCGGCGAGAGCGTCATCCGGATCTTGCCCACAATCTGGGTCCAGAGATGGAGCGTGTGGTAAGTGTCCTTCCACTCATTCAGAGGCAAAGGGGGCCAGCGCTCCACGTCGGTCATATTGGTGAGTGTCTCAGATCGCGAACGCTTTGGCCGCGGCCGGGTGAAGTTCGGGAGGGGCAGCGCAGGATCGGAGAGACGCAATCCTCACCGAAGTGAAAATGTGGCTGGCCGGGCTTCACGCGCAAAAAGATCCGCCGCGGGACCTTCCAAAGTGTTCGCGACCCGCGTCATCCGCAAGGTCAACGAATACAGACGAACTCTTAGTTTGCGGTAGGCCGCTCACAATGGTCGACGACGGTGACTTCGAGACGAATTTTCCGGTCCTCCACACGGAATCCGAGTGCCGTGAGCGCTTCGCGCACCCGATCGCCCCATTGCGCGACCGCCTGCGGGTCGACCCGGGAGGTAGGCGCCACAAAATCCCAGGCGCCCAACATTTCGGTCTCGTCCGCGACCGGCGCGCGCCACAACGACGACAGATAACTTGTTACGGAAGACATCGGCACGGCGGTGAAAACCATATCGTTCTGGTCGTTCCGCAGAATCGAAAGATGTTCGCCATCGGAGGCATGCTTCACGCCCGGCGGAGTCTTTGGAGCCCGCAGCACAATCCCCGGCACGTCCCGCTTCTCGCGGTGGGATTCCAGATGAAAGCGTAAGGCGAGAAGGCCCATTACGGCTGATTCACGCATGTCGCGATCAAGCACGCGGTCCGCTTTGGCCTCGATATTGTAGCGATCGGTCCTCATCCATGGAGGCCCGCCCGTCACGCGGTAAAGCTGCCATCCGCCGAGCATGTCGAGAATTTCGCCGACCGTCAGTGCCTTCGCTTCGAAGCGGTCGCCATGGAAGTCGTAACTCCTGTCCTGTACCGGGGTGTCTGGCGGCGCCGGCCGGATGGACGCCACTTCGAATCGCGTCTGCGCGCCCGCCGACAACGCTCCCATAGCGGCGAGAAACGGGGCGACAAGCAAGGCGTACCATCCCATGTCGACAGCCTCCTGCGAGCTGTGACGCTGCTCAGGTTTCAGGTGTTGACGTCATACTAAAACAAACACATGAACGCTGACGACGAAATATTCGGCCGCGAGGCGGAACTCCGGCGGCCCCAACTGGCTTCGGATGTTTTCGA
Organism: Terriglobia bacterium; assembly: GCA_963845785.1. Taxonomy (GTDB): domain Bacteria; phylum Acidobacteriota; class Terriglobia; order Bryobacterales; family Bryobacteraceae; genus BOG-234. The sequence continues at coordinate 1,641,366 of CAWJTK010000001.1, forward strand.
CGCTCGATCGGTTGCTCGACGATAGCCTGATGTTCACGAGCCTCGACGGAACGGTGGTAACGAAAAGCGACGATTTGTCTCTGCACGGTTCGGGACGATTGCGGATCACTCGCATGGAACCGGTCGAGCGCAGCGTGATGCATTTCGGCGTGACGTCGGTCGTCAGTGTGAAGATGGACTCGGCGGCCGTGCTCGATGGATCGCCGATCAGCGCGATGCTGCGGTACACGCGGGTTTGGCACAAAGTCTCCGGGGATTGGCGCGTGGTGGCGGGCCACATGAGCATCGTGCCGGGCTGAAAGTACTGCTGGGTTACGCTGCTTATTTCTCAATTCCCGGGAAAATGATAGAAGACACGCAGCGGGTCGGCTCCCGGACCTGCGACTCTGAACTCGCGCAGGGATTCATGGCTTGTCTTCCCGTGGGGCGCCGATCTTTGCCCGCAGTCCTGACCGGACTCCCTGAAAAGCTGCCGTTTCCCCGGCCCACTCCAGACTGATCGCGCGCGCGTTTTCGGAACTTAATCCCGAACAAGGCAAACTCCATTTGGCGCGTGGTCTCTGATTTTGAAATGATCCGCGCTTCCGGCGCTCGTGGCTATTTTGAAAACGCGGCGCTTAACAGGGCGGCGATGAACACGATTTGTATGCCTGTTCGCACCGGTATGTCAGGAACCGGCCGGCCTGCGATTGTCAGCTTCTCACGGGCTGCACGAATATTGGCGGGGAACAGGGCTATAAGGAGCAGCGCGAGGCAAATACCAGCCGCCTCGGCCGTGCTCGGAATGAGCAGCCCAATCGCCCCCAATATCTCCAGCAGTCCCGTAACCGTCACCAGCAGATCAGGCCGGGGAAAAATCGGCGGTACCATCCGGATCAGATCGCGCCGTCTCTTGCCCCAGTGCGCGGATGCTGTAAGAAAAAACATCAGTCCGAGTGCCGTTCGAAGAACGGTGCTCGTCTGCTGAAATATCGTCACGCCCAGCCATCCGGCGAACCAGAATACAGCGCTTTCAACGACCAGGACGATTAAAGGCACCATATCTTGCGCTCGCCTTCTATTACAGTCCACCTGAGCGTGGAGTCGGCAACTCGGGCGGCTGGCTACCGTTTTCGCGCGTTCAAACCACCGACTCCCGGCCGGCTTACCGGGGGTCTATATTAATTGCTCCGCAGGAACATAACACAATAGAATCGTGGCTCGCGCGGCGAGAATCCTGAGATCGGAGGCATCCGGATGCAGGCGGTGACCGATAACTATATCCGCGAGCAGCTTGAAAAAAGACGAGAGAGGCTGAGCCTGGCAATTGCTTCGGCGCCGCCTACCTCGCCGACGGAACGATTCCGCGATCTTCTCGTCGAAGTAGATTCGGCGATCGAGCGAATGGACGCGGGTAACTATGGCATCTGCGAAATCTGCAACGACACAGTCGAGCGAGACCGGCTGATCGAAGATCCCCTGGTTCGGTTCTGCCTGGATCATCTCAGCGGCGAAGAGCGCCGCGCATTGGAGGGCGACCTCGAACTTGCAGCGACCATCCAGCGCGGTTTGCTTCCGCAGTGCGGCGTTCGTTCGCACGGCTGGCAAATCGGCTACGAGTACAGGCCGGCGAGCCTGGTCAGCGGCGATTATTGCGACATAATCGAACCGGAAAGCGACAAAGGGCTGATTTTTCTGGTCGGCGACGTGTCCGGCAAAGGAGTCGCGGCCGCGCTGCTGATGTCGTACCTGCGCGCCGTTTTCCGGAGTCTGTTGAGCTCCAGCCACGGTATCGATAATCTTCTGGAAGCGGCGAACCGTCTCTTTTGCGAGAGCACCATGGCCGGACAATTCGCCACATTGATTTGCGGGCGGGCAGGCGGCAGCGGAGAGGTGGAAATCGTGAGCGCGGGTCACTGCCCCGCGCTGATCGTTTCAGGCCAGGGAATCCGGCAGGTCGGGGCAACCGGCTTACCCCTCGGCATGTTTGCAACGAGCCGCTACACCGTTGAGCGCACTTCACTGCAGTTCGGAGACAGTCTTCTCATGTATACGGACGGCATTTCCGAGGCGCGCGACCCGAACGGAGACGACTACAGCGTCGATGGAATTTCGCGGTTGGCTCATCAAGGGCATGAGCGCACGCCTCGGGAACTCGCGGCAGATTGTTTAAACGACGTTCAGTGTTTTTCCTGCGGCGCGCCGCAAGCGGACGATCAGACGGTTATGGTGGTCCGTCGAATGCGCTGAGTGTCGGCTTTACGGAAATGCCATAAGATATCTGGATGCTTCTCCCGCCACGACGCGTTCTCATAGCCTTTACGGGATTTCTCATCTCGGGACCGCCGTTGCTCGCGCACCATTCCTTCGCCGCGGAGTACGATTCTTCGAAAAAAGTCGAGTTGAAAGGAGTGGTGACGAAATTCGAATGGATGAACCCGCACGCTCACTTTTATCTCGATGTCACGGATAAGGATGGGAAGGTGGCGAACTGGAACCTGGAACTGGCGAGTCCAAACATGCTGGTCCGGAACGGCTGGAGGCGAACGTCTCTCAAAGAGGGCGACCAGGTCGTTGTCGTTGCTTCTCCGGCGAAGGACGCAACGAATACGGCCAGCGTAGAAACGGTCATGCCGCCGGACGGGCGCAAGTTGACCTTTATGGCGGCGCCGGATGGTCCTGCAAAATGAAGAATTTCTTTCTGATCCCCTCTGCGGCCGCAATCATGGCGGGCGGCCTTTCATTCCTTACCGCGCAGACACCCGTACCCAAGCCTCCCGCTCAGACGACGCCCGCGCGCCGAACTCGCGGACCAGCCCTACCCACCGGGCCAACGCCCCGATTGCCCGACGGTACGCCGGACCTCTCCGGCGTCTGGATGGGCGGCGGCAGCAATTCCGGCGACATAACCAAGGGACTCAAGCCTGGGGAAGAGGTCGTCATGCTGCCCTGGGCGGAGAAGCTCATGAAGGGACGGAAATCGCAGGACGACCCGCAGGCCAATTGCCTGCCTTTCGGCGTACCGCGCGGCGCGCCTTATCCCTGGCGTATTGTGCAGACGCCGACGCACACCGCGGCTACCCATATTTTTATCCTCTACGAAGGCAATATCCACAGTTTTCGACAGATCTTCATGAACGCGAAGCATCCCGACGATCCCGATCCCACATGGTATGGGCACTCAATCGCTCACTGGGAGAAAGATACCCTGGTGGTTGATACGGTCGGATTCAATGACAAGTTCTGGTTCGATTATCTGGGGCACCCGCATACCGAACAGCTTCATACCATCGAACGGTATACGAGAACGGATATGGGCAATATGACGATTGAGGTCACCATCATCGATCCCGGGGCTTATGCGAAGCCTTTTACGACAGCTGGAAAAGCGCGTCTGCAGCCGGGGGAAGAGATCCTTGAATACATCTGCCAGGAGAACAACATAGATTTGCAGCACGTAAACGCGCCGGCTCAGTTGCCTTAACGAGTCCGATCAGTCGATTCGCCTTTCACGCGTTGGGAGAGGCTACGGAGAGAGAGTGCCGGTGGTCCAGCCGGCCCGAAACCCGGGCCGCTACTCCCCGGTGTGTCTGCGCAGTTTGATCATCGGATCGAGATCCTCCTCCGGTGGATCTTCCTCCCGTTCCTGAATGGTTCGCACCTCCCGGACCCACGTTCCGCACCACTGGCACTGTTTCCAATGCTGAGACACCAGGCCCCCGACAGCGTGGCCGCGCCGTTTGCAGATCATCAGTTCCTCAGCGTTTATCATGCTGCGGTTAGTTCTCCTTAGTCTGAAGCGTTCTGACCTGACGTTTGATCTCCGGCAGTTTCTCGCGTTCCACGCGAAGATCGTAAGACGATTGCAGATTCATCCAGAACTCGGGCGAGTTGCCGAAGTAAAGAGCAAGGCGAAACGCCGTGTCGGCGCTGATCGATCGCCGGCCTTTTGCGATCTGGTCAATCCGGCTGGCCGGGATGCCGAGGTCGATCGCCAGTTTGTTTTTCGAAATTCCGAGCGGCGCGAGGAATTCTTCCGTAAGGATCTCGCCAGGGTGAACAGGGCTTAGTTTGGTCATTTTGCCTCAGTGATAATCAACGATTTCAACCGCCTGAGCATGGCCCTCAAGCCATGCGAAACAGATGCGCCACTGGTCGTTAATCCGGATCGAATACTGGCCTGCGCGGTCGCCCGAAAACCTTTCCAGCCGGTTCGCCGGTGGAATTCGCAAATCTTCCAGAGTGGTTGCCGAATCGATGAGCGTCAGCTTGCGCTGCGCAACGCGCAACAAAAGTTCGCACAGAGAAAAACGCGGAAGCTGCTAATTGATTGATTTTACTGGTGCGCCCGGAGTGATTCGAACACCCGACCTACTGGTTCGAAGCCAGCCGCTCTATCCAACTGAGCTACGGGCGCACATGATCGAAAAGCTCACATGAGTTTAGCATCACGCGATTTTCGACATCCGCGCCGGCACGTCACTTTCGAAGATCGCCGCCGCCCGGGGTACCGGCGGCCGCGTCAGGTTCCGCGGACCTTTCGACCACCACGGTGAATTTCACAGCCATGGTCGCAAGCGCTGCCACCGCGGCGAGAACCGGCGCGAAGAGCGCGCCCAGGGCGGCCACGGTCACCGGAATCTCAACGAAAGTACGCCCATGCTCGTCCTTGATGATGATCCGGCGTACGTTGCCCTCGTGAATGAGCGCCTTCACTTTATCGGCAAGGTCGTTGCCCAGGACCTTTATTTCTTCGAAGAACGTCTTGACAGTGTCCATGAGACCAGCCGTTATTATACGTGGGAATCTCAGTGCGTCATCGCGTAGACGATGTAATTGATCCCGTAACGATACGCCAGAGCGGTCATGTGCTCGGGGTATTCCGGCGCGTCGGCGTACTCCCAGGCGTCGCCAATGTCTGTGTTGTAGTTAACCGCGACGACCATGCGGTTCTTGTCGTCGTACATACCTCGCCACGCGGGGGTCGTGCCAAACGGCTGCTGCACAACAACCCTTCCGCCCGGACCCATCCGCAGGTGACGCGTGCCGGGAATGAACGAAAGATCCTTCTTCTCAATATCGTAAAGAACGTGCATCACAGCGTCGGATTCGGCGGTATCGGGGATGGGCTTGTTGGGAAGCACGCGCGCCATGGTTTCCTTGAAAACCTCCCACTGGTCGGGATCGGGCCCCCAGAAATCGTCCACCATGAGAAATCCTCCCCTCAAAAGGTATTCCCGGAGTTGCGCGATTTCGGCATTATCCAGTCCCCAATACCCGGTTTGAGTGGCATAAATCCATGGGTTATCGAAAAGCCTTTTGTCCGTAAGGCTCATGTGAAGCGGCGTTCCCACCTCAAGGCGCGTCAAGCGCTGGATGCCGGTGGAGAAGTGGTTGTCGGCATCGGGCCAGTCCACAGGCCACCAGCCGCTTCCGCGGCCGTCGCGCGACGAGAAGCCGAAGCCGCGATGGTATTCGGGCAGATCGGTGTATTCGACGCGGATAAAGTGGAACTCGCCTTTGTCCGGGAAGACGGGGTCGGGGCCTTCATCGTGTCCCTGAAATCCAAATCCGAACCGCTGCGCGACCGCCGAACTCACGAGCAGCACCAGCGCCGCGAGGATCATTCCAACACGCATGAAGCCACCTTTCGGAACACCGAGCGGTCGTCACAACGCGGACGGCGGCCTCGGATCTGCACCCACCAGTTTATCCGTCTCGCAAGCTGATGTGAGTGCCGCCTCATTTCGGCGCGTATGCGGTAAAGCGCACAGCTTCCAGCAGCGCTTGCATTAAGATTAAGTTAAGATCGGGGCGGAGGTCGTGAAATGACGGTGTTGCGTTCAGCCGGAACCTTCCTTTTTATTGTGGCGGCGCCGATTTTTGCGCAGCGGGATGTAGTGCCTCATGCAAACCGGCGAATTACGCTCGATGTCGTGGTGACCGACAAAGCCGGAAAAGCGCAAGCCGGCCTGCAGCAGAGCGACTTTACCGTCGTGGACAACAAACTGCCGCAGAAGATCGTCTCCTTTCAGGCGCTCCCGGGCAACGCGACACCGGCTCCGCCTGTCGAAGTCATTCTGGTGGTCGACCGGGTGAATAGTTCGTTCGCAGGTGCGGCGAACGAGCGCCAGCAGACGGAAAAATTTCTCCGGCAGAACGGTGGACAACTGCAATGGCCGACGTCAATCGCATTCGTTTCCGATTCGGGAACGACAATGCAGAGCGCCACGAAGGACGGAAACGCGCTCATAACCGCGCTCGAACAAACCGATAACGCGCTGCGGACGACTTCCCGGCGATCCCAGGGCTTTTATGGCGCCGGCGATCAGTTCGAGTTGTCTCTGAAGGCGCTTAACGGCGTTGCGGATTATGCGGCGAAGACACCCGGAAGAAAGCTGCTGATCTGGCTCAGTCCGGGTTGGCCTTTACTATCCGGCCCGCGCGTGGAACTCAGTTCGAAAAACCAGCAGGGTCTCTTCCGAACGATTGTCGCGAATTCCGCCGCACTGAGGGAGGCTGGCATCACTCTTTACAGCATCGATCCGGAGGGCCTGGCCGACGCGGCAGGACCGGGGGTGACCTACTATCAGGACTTTCTGAAAGGCGTCAGCAAGCCGAGCCAGGTTCAGGCGGGCGATCTGGCGCTGCAGGTTCTTGCCGTGCAAAGCGGTGGCAAGGCGCTCAACTCAAGCAACGATATGGTGAGTCAGATCGAGAGTTGCATAGCCGATACGAACGCCTGGTATAGCGTGTCCTTCGATTCACCGCCTGCGGACAGCCCCGACGAGTATCACAAGGTCGAGGTCAAGGTCGATAAACGCGGACTCACTGCGCGAACGAGCGCCGGATACTACGCGCAGCCGTAATATTGATTGCCATTCCCCGCCGGTTGACGGTGAGTGAACGCTCTTTTAGAATCGCGGGATGCCACGAAAAGTCATCCTGGGATTCGGGATCAGCCTCGACGGCTATATTGCGCGGCGGAACGGCGCAATTGATTTTCTGGTGATCGACAAAGAAGGTGAAACGTTGATGGCGGACTTTTTCGCCGGCATCGACACTACCATCATGGGCCGCAAGACCGCGGCAGTCGTGGAGAAAATGCGCAAGAGCGGTGAAATGCCCGACACGCCGGGCATGACAAGCTACGTAATTTCCCGGCGGTGGAAGCCCGGCAAACGTGAGGCATTCGAAGTGGTGAGCGGCTCTCTCAAAGTGTTTGTGAGAAAGCTGAAACGCCGCACGGGGAAAGACATTTACCTGGGAGGTGGAGGCGAACTGGCCCGCAGTTTCCTCCAGGAGGATCTAGTGGATGAACTCTTCATCGGCGTTGGTCCCATACTCCTGGGAGATGGCATTCCCGCCTTTCCGGGCAAGTTCCCGCAGCGTGATTTCAAGCTGACAGAATGCAAGTCTTACTCGAATGGATCAGTCGGGCTGCGTTATGAGCGGACGCGGACCGGGAAGTAGAAATTGGCACGCGCGTCACGGCAAGTAACAGCGTTTTGCCTCACGAATTAGCGATAAAATCAAATACCGGCCTGTTTTCGTGCGTCTCATTCGTACCGTCACGCTCCTCATTGCACTCTCGATTACCGCTGCCTCACGAATTTATTCTTTCCAGAACCCTACTCCCGCTGCTCCCGATCGCGGGGCAATCCGCGGGCATGTTCTCCAATCGAAATCAGGCGAGCCGGTGACGAAGGCGCTGGTCATCCTGAAGCGCGGTCCGGAACCGGGTATAGGCGCTACAACCGATGCATCGGGAGTTTTTCGATTTAACGACCTCGATCCTGCCGCCTACACGCTGTCCGCCGAACGCACAGGGTTCGTCCTCGATCCCGAATCGGAGCGAAGCGTCGTTAATGTGAAGGCCGGGTCTGAGGAGTCGGAGGTCACATTGAAGATGCTCCGCACCGGCGCGATTTCCGGGCGCGTCCTCGACGGCGACGGAGAACCAATCACGGGAGCCGGTGTCGAGGTCGTGCCGATCAATCGGAAGAACGACTCAATCCCGTCATTCCACGCGGCCACCGATGATCGGGGTCAATACCGGGCATACAACATCCCGCCAGGTAAGTACCATATCGCTGTATCGTACGAGCCCCCTTTCCAGCAGAGGCAAGTCAGAATGCAGCGCCCGGCAGACCGATCCAACAACCCGCCTCAGGAGACTTATGCCCTGACGTATTACCCTGCTGCATTAGATCCAAAACAAGCTCAGACTGTTGCGGTCGAAGCCGGAGCGGACCTTCAGGGTCTTGACGTCCAGATGTTAAGCGCCCGGGGTGTGACCGTGCGGGGGGTCGTAAGCGCCGTCGGCGGCGCACCGGCAGGAGCGATCCTTTTTGTCGCACTGGGTCCCCTCCGGCGGACGCTCGGCCTCCCGACATATGACAACGTGATTCAGGATTCCAGCGGCGAATTTGAGTTCACACCGGTATTGGCTGGAAGCTACGCGCTGACCGCCTCGGCGCCCTTCGGTGACAAGAAGCTCTCCGCCCATCAGGTGGTTGATGTGGGGACTGCCGATATTGACGGGATACAACTCACGCTTGCTCCGCCGCAAACCATCACTGGCGTCATCGTCCTGCCGGAGGGCCGAAAGCTGCCAGCGGGTCTCATGGCCGTGCTGACCTCGCGGGAAATTCGCTACGATGGCGGCGGCGGATTGACCCAGCCTGGCAGCAATGGAGAGTTCCAGATTCGCGACGTTGCCCCGGGCGATTACGATGTTGTCCTCGCCAACGCCGGCACTGGCGACGACCTGTACGTGAGCGCTATTCAAGCGGGCGATAATGATGCCCTCGGCGACGGAGTTCACGTTGGCATGGCGCCCGTCGGGCAGCTTAAGGTCATCCTCAAAGGCAATGGAGGGACGGTGCAAGCGAGTGTCAGAAGTTCGTCGGGAAAGCCTTTGCCGGAGTCTCACGTGCAGCTTGTGCCCGACTCACCGCGACGCGCCCGGATGGCTCTCTACGGCGAATGCAAAACGGATGCGAGTGGAGCGTGTGACCTGCTCGGAGTGGCTCCCGGCAGCTATCGAGCCTTTGCATTTGCCGACGAGAGGCGGGTCGATTTCCGCGATCCGGCCGCAACCGCAGACATCGAAGACTCGGGGAAAGCCATCAACGTCGCGGAAGGCGAGCGGCAAAGCATCGAACTCACGGTGACCGCCGAGACCAACTGACGAGCTGACTGGTGCGCGGATTGCTAACTCTTACCTTGCGACGTCGTCAAAAGCGCAAGGGCCGCCGTACGCGGCGCCAAATATCGGAGGAACCCGCCCGTCCAGCCGCGTTTCGGCGGCCATAACTTGCGCGAGTTCCTTAGGCGGTTGAGTGAGCAACCTGTATCGCAATCGTGTCGTGACGCGGAGGAGTGTCCTTAAGACCTGCAGCCCCTGTCTTGGAGCCGCCTTTCTTCCCGGCGCGGTCTGGGGCCAGTCCCCGAATGCCGATGCGCTGCAACGCTGGATAGAGCGGAACGCGGTGAGCATCAATTCCGAACGGCTGATTGAAGCGATCGGAAATGCCAGGATCGTCATGCTCGGCGAGCCCAGCCACGGAGGGGGAACGGCGTTCGCCGCGAAAGTCCGTCTCGTCCAGCTGCTGCACGAGGGGCTCGGCTTCGACGTGCTGGTCTGGGAGTCTGGCATCCTCGACCTCGAACGTACCGAAGCAGGCCTTCGCGGGGATGCCGATCCGGTCGAATCCGCGCAGCGCGGCATTTTCAAAATCTGGTCGGCGAGCGCGGAATGCCGGCCTTTGTTCGCATATGCGAAGGCAAGCCACAGCGGCTCGCGTCCGCTCACGATGGCCGGATTTGACATGCAAATCACAGCGCCTGGCACGCTCGATTACTTTGGCGCGGAACTGCGCTCTTTCCTCTCCACTTTGGATCCGATGACGCAGCGCGAAGCGGTCCCGCTCGCGGAGAATGTGCTCGATCACTTCGGACGCCTCTTCCGCTATACCGATGCCCTGGCAACAAAGGCTGTCGAACCCGGCGATCAAACAGCTCATGACGCGCTCCGGCCGAGGGCTGAGGATCTTGACCGCCTGAAGGACGCCGTCGGTGCGCTCGAGCGTTTGCTCCGAGGACGCGCGGGGTTCATGAGCCGCGCGCTCGCAAGTCTTGCGGCCTACGGCGCCAATCTCCTCGAAGCCGAAGAACCTGCCCGCTACGCACTCACGATGGAGAACCGCCGCGACCGGATCAACGCCGATAATCTGAAATGGTTGATCGACACGGCCTATACGGGCCGGAAGATCATAGTTTGGGCGCACAATGCGCATGTGATGAACGCGTGGTACGGGCCACGGTTCGACAGCGTGAGCCTTCAACCTCTGCCCGAGGGAATGAAAACAACCGGGGTCTGGCTCACCGGCTGGTACGGCGCGGCGCTATACAAAATCGGCTTCACCGCCTGGCAGGGCAGCGACGGTCTGGTGGGCACACCGCCAACGCAGGTCCCACCCGCGCCGCCCGGCAGCCTCGAAGAGCGCCTTCACCGGCTTGGCGCGCCCGAGGTCTTCCTGCCATTGCCCACCGGCCGCGTTTCGATGCGCATTCCCAAATACAAGGTGGAAACCGTCGCCAACCCCGCAAAAGCCTTCGACGCCGTCTACTTCATTGACACGATGAAGCCGGCAACCTTAATCCGGGCGGGCTAACCGGACGCCCACGAAACAGTCTAATCTGACAGCCGGGTGGATGATATCGAAACAGCGGAAGGCGAAGAAATCGCCATCGACAGGGCGCAGCGCGGCGACCCCGAGGCCTTCCGCGCGCTCGTGGACCGCCACGGGCGCGCCGTTTTCCGTCTGGCTTTTCGCATGACGGGCAGCGAGGTCGATGCCGAAGATATGGCGCAGGAGACATTCCTCAAGGCGTGGAAGCAGATTGATCGGTTCGATAGCCGGGCGACCTTCGGTACCTGGCTGCACCGAATCTGCGTCAATTGCGCGCTCGATCACATCCGGGCGCGAAAGAGGAAGCAGGACGCGCAATTCGATCCGACGGTTCAGGTGCCCTCGGATGGGCCTTCACCGGAGCGGATGGCGGAGAGTTCGCAGGTGAGCGTGATTCTGAGGGCGGCGCTCGATGAGCTGACCGCGATGGAAAGGTCCGCTTTTGTCCTGCGCCACTACGAAGGCCTTGGGATTAAGGAGATTTCTACTACGCTTGGCGTGCAACCGGGTGCAGCCAAGCACACCGTTTTCCGAGCCGTCCAGAAGTTGCGCCGGGCACTGCAGCCGGTAGCCGCCCCGCACCGGAAATGATGTGACACGAGAAACCACCATGAAGCACTTGTCGGAAGAAGATCTGATCCTGATCTATTACAACGAGCCGGGGCCGTCGGACGAAATGCGAACGCATGCCTCTGAATGTCCCGAGTGTCGCGACGCCGCGGACCTGCTGGCTTACACGCTGGGGCTGTGCAATGAATGGATCGTTCCCGAGCCGGATACGGCGTTTGAGCGCCGCCTCTGGGCAGGTCTCGCTCCCGCCATTGCCGCGAAGCCTTCCGTCCGCATCACCCTTCGGCATTGGTTCGCGTCGCGCTATTGGATCGCAGCCACCGCGGTAGTGCTCCTGATGGCGGGCGCCTTCGTGGTGGGAAGAGTCTCGGGGAATCGGAGCACACAAAGTACCTCCGGACCAATGATGGCCGGGCTCTCAAATCAGGCGCGCCAGCGGATCCTCGATATTTCGCTGGCCGATCACTTCGATCGCGCCGGAAGGCTCCTGACCGAGATCTCGAACACGGAGCCGCCGGGCATGGCGATCGAGCGCGGTCGCGCGCAGGATCTCGTGGAAGAGGGTCGCCTGATGCGCCAAATGCTGAAAGTGCGGGGAGCGACTTCAACGCTCGCATTTCTCGACGAGGTTGAGCGGGTCCTGCTGGAAGTGGCGAACACGCCGGACGCGGTGAGTGCGGAAGAGATGAAAGCCGTGCAGGAGCGGATCGGGTCCAACTCCCTGCTTTTCAAAGTACGGGTCATTGAAGCGAATTTGAGAACAAAAGGACAGAGATTATGAACCAACCGATATTCATTGCAATGGCCGTCATGGCGAGCGGCCTGACGGCGCAGCAGCCGCCCGCTGTTCCCGCGACGCCGCTGCCTCAGCTGGCGCCGGTAGCGCCGTTCGATGTCCAGGCGGATTTGGGACGGATGCAGGCCGATCTTGCCAGAGCTCAGCGGGAAATGGCGCAGACGTTTGCCAAAGGCTGGCCAAAAATCGATATCGCGGGAACCATGGGAAACGCCTTCTACGACGCAATCGCGGCCACAGGTCTGGCATTCCAGGGGAGAGCGGGCGCCGGGAGGTCCGACGTTGAATACGACCAGGGAACGCGCGCTCTCGACGATCACCGGTATGAAGATGCGGTGAGACAATTCGATGCCGTGATCGACTCCAAATCGGCGCGCGCCGATGGCGCACTCTATTGGAAGGCGTATGCGCTGAACCGTATCGGGCGGCGCGATGAGGCGCTGGCGGCGATTGCAGTGCTGCGTCGCGATTATGCCGGCAGCCGCTGGCTGAACGATGCGCAGGCCCTCGCGGCGGAAATCGGACAGAGTTCCGGAAAGGCGGTTTCGCCCGCGCAGGAAACCAACGAAGACCTCAAGCTCATGGCGATCAACAGCCTGATGAACGCCGATCCCGACCGCGCCATGCCGCTGATCGAAGGGATTCTGAAAGGCAATAGCTCCCCGAAGGTGAAGGATCGCGCGCTTTTTGTTCTCACGCAGAACAGCTCGCCGCGGGCGCAGCAGATCCTCAACGATTATGCCAAGGGGGCGGGTAATCCGGATCTCCAGATAAAGGCAATCCGGTACGTGGGAATGTCGGGTACCAAAGATGCCCAGCAACTGCTGACAGGCTATTACAACAACACGAACGATCCGGCTGTCAAACGGGTAATTATTCAGTCCCTCATGGCGGCGCAGGCTTCGGGCGCGCTGTTCAGTCTCGCCAAAACCGAGAAGAAGGACGACCTTCGAGAGCTCTCGATATCCATGCTGGGGGCGATGCGGGCGACCGATCAACTCAGCCAGCTCTATGCGTCTGAAACCTCCGCGGACAACAGGATTCGTATCGTGCGCGCGCTGTTCATCGCCGGAGCTACGGACAAGCTTCTCGATCTGATGAAGAACGAAAAAGACCCGAAGGTGCGCGAAGAGGCGATCCGGAGTTATGCCAGAACGCCCGGCGCAACGGCCGAGACCCTTGCCGGTTTTTATTCGGCGAACACAGACCAGGGGACCAGGAGAGCGATCGTGAACGGTCTGTTCGAGCGTGGAGACGCGAAACTGCTGGTCGACCTCGCGCGTAAGGAGTCTGACCCGGCCATGAAGAGATATATCGTCCAGCAATTGGGAAATATGCCGCACAACAAAGACGCCACTGACTACATGATCGAGTTGCTGAAATGAAGACCATCCTTATAGTGATCGCTTTAACGGCAGCTCTTGAAGCGCATCTCGCAGCACAGCAAGCGCCGCAGGCGGAAAATGCAAAGCTGGAATCGCGTGTTTTCGCAGGTACTCTGGCAGCACAGATTTCGAGCTTCGGGGCAGGGCCATTCTGGGCGGCATGGCAGGAGCCGATCGTTCCCGGGCGGCACGGCGATATGTGCTGGAACCAGGGGAATGGCAATCGCACAGACAACGACGGGCACGCGGCGGGAGCGCCTGTGCGGCTCGAAGGTCCGGCTGCCGTTATCGTGCTTGCACGCATCGAAAACACGCAGGTCAGCCAGCTTCGCGTTGCTTCGCCCGATTGCAGGTTTGACGGCGGGGGCCTGCCGCTCTTCTGGATCAATGGCGTGCCCGCTGAGGAAAGCATCGCATGGCTGAGGGCGCAGACCACGGGCAATCGCGTGGACGAAGCCATCCTTGCGATTGCCATGCATTCCGGGCAGGCCGCAAACCGTGCGCTCGACGAACTGATCGCTCCAGGCCAGCCAGAGCGCGTACGCGAAAAGACCGCGTTCTGGATCGGCACGACGCGGGGAGCGCCGGGGGTGGACGTGTTGAAGCGAATGCTCGCGAATGACAAGAGTGAAAAGGTACGGGAGCAGGTTGTGTTTGCCCTTTCGCAGAGCGGGCAACCGGCCGGGATGGCGGCGGTTCTCGACACAGCGCGCAACGACAAAGACCAGCAGATCCGCAGCCGGGCGTTGTTCTGGGTGGCGCAGAAGGCCGCCGGACAACAAGCCAGAGACGCGATAAACCGCGCGATCGAGAACGATCCGGAACGGTCTGTGAAAGAGCAGGCTGTGTTTGCGCTCAGCCAGTTGCCCGGAGACCAGGGAGTGCCGCTGTTGATCAATGTGGCGAAGAACAATCCCGATCCATCCATTCGCAAAAAGGCCTTCTTCTGGCTGGGACAGTCAAAGGATCCCCGTGCACTGGAATTCTTCGCGCAGGTCCTGAAACCCTGATATAAAATTCCTGCACGCGATCGCCACGACACGCGTCCTTATGTCGAGGTAGAAACGATGACGCGAATGATTCTGGTCGTCCTGACCTGTTCGCTTGTCTCTCGAGCTGAACCACCTTCCAAAACCATCGAAGGCGCGTATCACTTCACCACACCACAGACCGCTCAGAGCTTGCAGGAGGTCGCAACGATCGTCCGAACCGTCGCCGCCATTCGGCAACTATCTGTCGATGCCTCAGCCGACACACTGGCATTCAGCGGGCCGGCCGAGATGGTTGATTTCGCCGAATGGCTGCTGCCGCGGATTGACAAAATCGCCGGCGACGATACCATTCACGAATACGGACTGCCGTCGGGTGACATGGGTCGCGTCATATTCGTTCCTGGCGTCCAAACACCGCAGGCCCTTCAGGAATTGGTGACAATACTTCGCACCGTCGCGGACGTTCAGAAACTTTTCACATTTACTACGAACCATGCCGTCGTCATGCGCGGGCCGGGCTGGCAAGTGGCATTCGCCGCGTGGATCACCGATCAGATCAATCAGTCCGGGCAGCAGAAGCCGGACCCGACTCCGCGGGAATTCACCGTCGGCGGCCCCGATTTCAGGGGCCTGGGCCATGGGGCGCGCATAAATTTTCTGACTGGCATGACCTCGCAGCGACAAACCCAGGAGCTTCTCACGGTCCTGCGCACCGTGGGCGACATCCAGAAGATCTTCATCTATACCGCCAGCCACGCTCTGGTGCTCAGGGCCGGCGATTCCGATCTGCAGCGAGCGGAATGGATCATTCAGCGTCTGGATCTCCCGGCGGGACAGGTTCCGGGAGGCGCGACCTTCACCGCTTCAACGGGCGACGACGTGACCAGGACGTTCCAACTGCGCAACGCTACTCCGCAATCGCTTCAGGCGGTGGTTACCGGTCTGCGGTCCGACTTGAACATCGGGAAAGTCTTCTGGACTACGGCTCCCGCATACATCATTGTTCGCGGCACGACCGATCAGATCGCCGCCGCGATGACGTGGATGACCGCGCACAACGCGCTTTTTGAATAGCGCTTTCAGGGCCGTTGAATCATTTCGATGCGGTTGCCAGCAGGGTCGATCGCAATGCCAATCACGATGCCTGTGTTCCCGTATGGACGAGGATCACCGGCCATCGAGCCTCCTGCAGCCTTGATGGCGGCAACTGTCGCGGTCATGTCTTTCACGTTGAGAATCACGTGTGCGATGGGATCTTTCAGGTCGTCGGAATCGCGATGCTGGATCACGATTGGCTCGCTCTTGTTGGCCTTCGCGGCCTCGGGGGTCGCGCCGAAATTTACGAAGACCTCGGGACCGGCGGGCGATGCGATCCGGTTAACCTCCTGCATGCCAAATGCGGACTGGTAGAACTTCGCCAATGCTACGCTGTCTTTCGCGCCGACACGCACCGAATTCAGTGTCACCTGAGCGTGCGCGGCACTTACAAGGAGCAGCGCCGCCGATACTGCTATAGCAGTTGTGTGTAGTCTCTTCATCGAACTCTCCCGTTGAACGTCTCGTTCATCATAGACCGTGCTTGTGCAGGCCGGGGCGATGCGAGATAACAATCCTTAACGTTACAAGCTGTTTCGGCGGCGCGTCCTGAAGGTTGACGCAATGAAACGAATCTGTTTGCGGGCGATAGCGTTTCTGGTGTGCGCGGGCGGAGTGTCACTTCCAGCGCGCGCGCATTCGATGTATCAGGGAGCGATCCTGCTCGATTTTCATGGCACAAGTGCAGACGTTGAACTGCAGTTGCCGCTTGAGCGGATCGAGACCGCCTTACGGACGCGGTTATCGTCGCGGAACATCGAGCAGGAGCGCGAACGCATCGAGAATTACATCCTTCGCGATTTCTCCGCTTCCCTGCCTGACGGCACGCCGTTTCGTATCGATGGGGCCGATTTTCCTCATCTGTCGAGCATCGAAGGCGCGCCATACATTGTGGCGCGCTTTCGGTTCACACCGCCTCTCGGGGCGAACGCCGGCTTATTCGACTTACGTTGCAACGTTCTTCTCGATCGCATCCCGGAGCAGGTGTTCCTTGTTTCAGTGCGCACGGACTGGCGAACGAGCACATTCGCCAATGATCCACACCTTGTAGCTGTGATCCGTGACGCCGAGCGATCGGTGCGCATCGATCGGCGGGAGGGCACCTGGTGGCGCGGATTCGGAAGCGTATTGCGGCTCGGCATGCAACACATCGCGGAAGGCACGGACCATCTGCTGTTCCTGCTAGCACTCCTGCTTCCCGCGCCTCTTCTGGTTCGCAAAGGCAGTTGGGCAGGACCTGCAAGTATACGCGTCTGCCTCTTACGGATTAGCGCCGTGGTCACCGCGTTTACTGTCGGGCATTCCGTGACCCTCGCCGCCGGCGCTTTGAATGTAGTTCGTGTCCCGAGCCGCTCGGTTGAAGTGTTAATCGCGGTTTCGATTCTCGTATCGGCGGCGCATGCTCTGCGGCCGCTATTCCCTGGACGCGAAGCTGTTATCGCGGGATGCTTCGGTCTTGTTCACGGCATGGCATTCGCCGGGGCGCTCGCGGAACTTGGCCTCGGCCGATGGGATCGCGTTGCGAGCATTTTTGGCTTCAATCTCGGAATTGAGGCAATGCAACTGGTGGTCGTGGCAATTGCTCTTCCGTCTTTGATCTTGCTCAGCCGGACGCGGCTGTATCCATCGATCAGAATTACCGGCGCTCTTTTTGCCGGCGGCGTTGCCGCGGGATGGGTCGCGCAACGCGCCTGGAACCTGCCCAATCCAGCCGACGCGTTCGTGGCGACGCTGGCCCAACACGCCGCGTGGATTGCAATGGGTTTGATTTTGTTGGGAATCGTTGCCCGGAGGTGGCCGGCGTTACGGGCGCCTTCCGGAATCAGGTGAATCACTTATGAAAATCAATCACATCGTCCGCGTATCAGTTTTGATTTCCCTCGCATTGGGCTCCGCCGTGGCGCAGACTGCAACCGCTCGAATTGTGAGCGCCGCGAACGCGTTCCTTGCGACGCTCGATGATAAGCAGCGGCTAAACGTCTTGTTCTCATTAGACGATGAGGCGCAGCGTAAGCGCTGGTCGAATCTCCCGACCGGGGCAGTTCCGCGCGCCGGGATCAGTCTGAAGGAAATGACGCCGGCGCAAAGTTCGGCCGTGATGGCGCTGCTCTCATCAGCGCTCAGCGCTCGCGGTCTGGAGAAGGTGCAGCAAATCATGGAAGGCGATGAGGTCAACAAGAACACAGAAGGCAACGGACCGCCGCCGTTCGGCCGGGGACGCGGCGGCCCACCTGACAGAGGCGGGGACGGACCGCCGCCGTTTGGCAGAGGGCGCGGGGGTAACGGTCAGATGTTCGGGAAAGACCTTTACTACATATCGATCCTCGGCACGCCGTCCCAGAGTAAGCCGTGGATGTTGCAGTTCGGTGGTCACCATCTGGCGCTGAATATCACAATCGACGGCGACCGCGGCATTCTCACCCCGACCCTGACCGGCGCTCAGCCCGCGCTCTATACCGAAAACGGCAAGACGATTCGCCCACTCGGCCCGGAGAGCGACAAGGGTTTCGCGCTGTTAAACGCGCTTGATGAAAATCAGCGAAAGCAGGCGATTCTGAGCTATCGCGTAGCCGACCTTGTGCTTGGGCCTGGGCAGGACGGAAAGACAATTCAGCCGGAAGGTTTGAAAGCTTCGAGCATGAATGAGAGGCAGCGCGCGATGCTTCTCGATGTGATTTCGCAATGGGCCGGCATTATTCATGAGAGCGCGGCCGCCGCACGCATGGCGCAACTGAAGGCCGATATCAACGAGACCTGGTTCGCGTGGAGCGGTCCAGCTACAGTTGCTCCAGGGCGCAACATCACTGCGTACTACCGAATTCAGGGACCGCATCTTGTGATCGAGTACGCGCCGCAGGAACTGGGCGGAGACCCGTCGCTGCACGTGCATACGATGTACCGCGATCCGACAAACGATTACGGCCGGAAGAGCGCGCCCAAATGAGACTCGTACTGGCGGTTACTCCAATCCTGTTGTTGTCTGCACCATTCGCGGTCGCGCACAGGCTCGATGAGTATCTTCAAGGCACGATTCTCTCGGTCGAGAAGAACCGCGTTGATGCTCAGATTACTCTCACGCCCGGCGTTGCCGTATTTCCGACCCTGATCAAGGACATGGATGTGAACGCGGACGGAGCGATTTCAGAAGCCGAGCAGCGTGCTTACGTGGAAACGGTTCTTCGCGACATATCGCTTTCAATCGACGGACATCCACTGACGCCACATCTGGTGTCCGCGAGATTTCCCGCAATCGAAGAAATGAAAGAAGGACGCGGCGAGATTCAGATCGAGTTCAATGCCGACTTGCCATCCGGCGGCCCGAACCGAAAACTAAAATTTGAGAATCGCCACAAAAGCCGGATTGCGGCTTACCTGGTAAATGCTCTCGTTCCGCGCGATCGCGATATTCGAATCGTCTCGCAGAATCGAAACTATTCCCAATCGCAATATGAAATGGACTTCAATGTGGCAGGCGCCGGACCTTTGAGGGTCGGTCGCAAGCCGCTCGAAACGGCAGGGCTTCTGGTGGCTGCGTGGCTGGCCCTCTTGATGGGCACGCAACTCAGGGATTTATTCCGATCGAAATATCGGGCCAGCAATCTCCGCCCAAGCCTGGTCCAAAAGCGGCGTTACTTCGTTGCGCCGGGGGTAGTGTCAACTGAAACCTCGGATCGAGCGCCATCTCGATCTGATGCTGAAGATCCTCCAGATGAAGGCGGGTCTCACGCTTCGCCGTTTTTGGTAGCGCGCGGGAAATCTCATCGCTCAGGAGGTTCAGTTCTCCTCGAAATAACGGGCGGGTGTCATCCGAGACATCGCGCTGATTGATGCGCTGGGAGAGCAGGGCGACATAGCCGCGCTGCAGGTTGCGGCGGTAAGCGTCAATTACGGGCGAGGGGCTGTCCAGTTCGCGGAACAAGGTGCGCCGCACATCCGCGAGAAACTGTTCGGGCCGGTACGGTCCGGAGGGGCCGGCGTCCTGCTGGATAGATTCCTGTTCCACAAGTCTTTCGAGACGCGCCGGGCTCAGCAGCGGCGTGAGGATGCTCATCTGCGCGTTACGTATCCTGTCCAGCTCGCCGGAGGGTTCCATGCGGCGCAGCACGTCCGGGCGAATCAGCATTTTGGGTGTTGTGAACGCATTGTCGCCGAGGAACCGGACCGCCGCCTGCTGCTTCTCCCTCGGCTCTGGCGTGAACCGCACGCCCTCCTGCCCGTAATGCTTATCCTGCGATTCCATGCCGCCCACAATCGCCGCGACGTGCCTCATCTCAACCGCCCACTGGCCGAGCACGCGATCGTAGATGGCGCCCAGGTCCCAGTAACCGTTGCCCGGATGCGTGGTCGCTTCGGGCAGGTACTCCATCACGCGCGCGAGGTTTTTGAGTCCCGCGCTGGTAGAACGAATTGCGTCCTGATCGCCCACCGCTTCGGTGTTCTCGCCCGAATCGGCGCCGTTCGCGTTGGCCGTTGCGAAGCGATACCACGGGGTCTGGTCCTGCTGGCGAGCCCAGGAGTCGAGATGAGGCAGTTCCTCGTCAGGAGTCTGCGCGTCGGGTAGGGGAGCGTATCCCCAGTGGATGGCCCATTCGTCGTAAGGTCCGATGCGCGGGACCAGGTCCTCGACCGGTATGTGGTCTTCCGGCTGCGCAACATAGTCGAAGCGCGAGTAATCCATGATGCTGGGCGAGAAGCCCATCGATTTGACCCACCCGGCATCGCGAACCTTATCGGCGGGGTATTCGGAGCTTGCCTTCATGTTGTGCTGCAGGCCGAGGGTGTGGCCTACTTCGTGAGCGACGACGTATTCAAGAAGGCGCCCCATAAGGTCGTCCGGAAGAGGTAATTTGCGCCCGCGCGGATCGAGCGGGCTCACCTGCGCGAAATATGCCGTGCGCACCATGTTCAGGACGTTCTGATGGATCAGAATCCCGGCGGAGAGGATTTCGCCCGTGCGCGGGTCGTGAATCTGAGGCCCGTAAGCGTTCTCGACGGGCGAGGCTTCCCAGTGAATTACGGAGTAGCGCACGTCGTCGGGATTCCAGTCGGGATCCTCCCGAGGAGTGGGCGCTTCGCGGGCGACGATTGCATTCTTGAAGCCGGCAGCTTCGAATGCGGGCTGCCAGTCTTCCACGCCCTTCTTAATCCACTTGACGTACTCGGAGGGCGTCGCCGGATCGATGTAGTAGATCAGCGGACGCACGGGTTCTGACACGGCCTGGGCAGGATTCTTCTTCTCAAGCCGCCAACGGGTGATGTAAATCCGCCGCCGCACCTGTTGATCTTTGACGCCGTAGTCGGTCTGGGGCACGAGGAAGTAGCCGACCCGTTCGTCGAAGAGCCGCGGCTTCATCGGCTGTTCGGGAAGCCGAATCATCGAGTAATGCACCAGCACTGTAGCGCTGCCGTCCTGCAGGATCGCGGGAGCCGGGTTGTTGTCGGGAGGCGCCGTGTAGGTCTGCGTCACCTCCGCCTCGATATTGGCGGGAAACGTCTTGATGCTCTCGATGAAACTGCGCGCCGGGTCGAAGCCTTTGGCGCGAAGGCTTGCGCGCACGCTGAATTCGGGCACTTCGGAGTCAAAGAGGCGGGTGACATCGATTACCGGCGCGCCATTTTTTCCGGTGGTCTCGATGTTGAAGGCCATAACGATCACGCTGTTATTCGATGCAGCCACGGCGCGCGCGACGGGAAGTTTGGGATCCGCCACCACGTCATACGACACGCTGCGCAACAGGATGCGGCGCTCGTGGCGCTCCCAGCGGATTACGTGATAGCTTGCGACCTCTCCGCCGTAACCGGCATTCAGCGCGTTTTTCGCGATGCGAGTGACCCAGAGGAAGTCTTTATCCAGTTCGGCGAGGGGTATCTCATAATGAACCCGATCGCCGATGCGGTGAACCAGAAACACGCCCGTAGTCGTTTTAGCCTCCACGGTGACGACTTTTTCGTACGGAGTTTCGGCCGGGGAAGTCTGGGCGAAAGCATTGCCGGCCGCGAGACACGCGGCCAGCAGGGCAAAGTATAGGTTCATTGATTTGACTGCCGAATTATATGATTTTAACGTCCCCGGAGCATGATGGGGGTTAGCTCGCGGCGGATACCACCGCGGAATCTGTTCGATGTCGCGATTAGCGACGACGATCTTTCATACGAAACGGAATCCGGTGTCGGATACGGACCTGCCTGCTTTAACTTCCTCTCGATCTTCAGCCGTCGGCGGCGTAAGGTCCCACCGGCATTATCCATAGCTCCGTTCGGCGGGTAATGAGTAATTCTTCGGTATTGTGCTCTTGCCGGCCGGCACCAAAGGCCGGAGTTCCTCAAGGTGATCCCGAAGGTACGCCAACAGGTAGTGTCTCTTTTGGCGGCCTCGAATGTTATTACAGGAAGGCTCTGGCGGGAAGAGGTTCGGTTGCACCATTTCAACTCGATTGAACACCGACGCCCACCGTTTCTTGACGGTCGGCAACTTGATTCGCAGGGTTCTCGCCAGATCCTCATCCGTGAACCCCGTCAGCGCAGCCCGCAAGAGCTCCTGTTGAGTATCGTTAAAGCGCAGGACGGGTGCAACGTATTGGAAGATGAAGTAATAGATCGACCCGTGGATCGAGCGCGCATTCTCGGCGTTCATCCTGAACAGCATCCGATCCCGGTTCCAGGAGTTTCCAGGATTCTTCCGATGAAATTCCTCAAAAGTGCTCGCATTGTCCCACTGTTTTTGCCATCGGACGTGTGCGATGCTTGCCGCGTCCGGCGCCTCACGGATCAACTGGAGCAGGCGGTAGCCACGACAACCCTGGAAT
This sequence comes from Terriglobia bacterium, assembly GCA_963845785.1. GTDB lineage: Bacteria > Acidobacteriota > Terriglobia > Bryobacterales > Bryobacteraceae > BOG-234. The sequence continues at coordinate 1,663,686 of CAWJTK010000001.1, forward strand.
GCGGCAGTGGCGAATTGTCTCATCGCATCGTTAGTTTGTTCGGGCGTAAGGCCTTGATCCAGAAACTCACTGTAAAGAATCGCCATATGCAATCCGCCGAAGCTGTTTTGAACACGAAGTTGTTCCCGGGTCAGAACAACAGACCGTCCGCCATCGATACTCGAGATGAGCCGCGAAGCTAAGCCTGGCTTCGGATCCGCTAATTCGCCATTGGCAAAGTCGGCTGAAACAAAGACGCTGCAGCCGAAAGCCACAATGCGACACCCCGCACTCCGATCGGAGAATTCAACCGCGGTTGCAATGCATGAACTGCTCTGCAAAAGGCTGCGCCACGCGGTAAGAGCCCGACTCCAGCCGACGAGTTCGTGTCCAATGGCGCGGGGACTCGTTTGGAGGCACTCTTCCAGGTCATCGTCTCGCACGTCATGCCAGCTGAACATTACGCTAAGAGCCGTCCTCCGCGTGCCTTACTTCGATTACCCTATTAGACCATTGCGGGGCGCCAGGATGTAGCGCATAGTAACACCTGCTCCGGTGCCAGATCAGATCGAAGATCTGGCCGCGGCCCGGACAATCCACGTATCAATAGGAGAACAACATGAACTGCGAAACATTGCGCGCGACACCGGGTTTCCGGACTCTCGAAAATCATCGGGAGCTTCATGGCATTAATCGCTTTCGGGCTCCTTACTGGATCGATAACACCGGCTGCGCCTGCCTCGAACGACCTCACCCCGCCGGTGACGCCCCCCGCTATTACACCGCCGGCCGGTAATACGGCATATGTTTTGGGACACGCCACCGGAACGCAAGGCTATGTGTGCTTGCCCTCAGGCACGGGAGCCTCCTGGACGGTCAATTCCTCCCGCCCGCAAGCTACTCTATTCATCACCTTATTCGAAAACTTCAGCCAGCAGATCCTGACTCATTTCCTCAGTCCGAACACAAACCCCAATCAGTTTGCTCCGTCTCCACTCCCATTCGGCAGTCCTACCTGGCAAAGCTCAGTTGACAGCAGCGTCATCTGGGGGAAAAAAACCGGAAGCATCAGCGCGGGTTCCGACCCGAAGCCCGAGTCGGGCGCCATTCCGTGTCTGCTGCTTCAGGTGATTGGATCCGACAATGGTCCTTCCCGCAAGACTGGCCTGCTGACGAACGCTAATTCACGTGCAGCGGTTGAACACGACCAGTGGAAGCGCGCCTGACACCGGCTGCTCCTTGTCAACCGATGTCGGCGGCCAGGTATTCGTGCCGTATACGGCCGATTATTACTTCTACATTGCTCAGAAGTAACCGGTTAGTCATTCCGGCGTGCGCGGTCAATCTCGCAAATGGAACCAGTAAAGAGAAGACATTGCTGCAGCGATCAGGTCTTATAGGTTGAACTGTTCACGGCATACCCGTCTGATATGTCTGGTGAGCGCATTGGGGGGG
>CAWJTK010000002.1:0-402520 GCA_963845785.1 Terriglobia bacterium
GGCAAATGCCGGTATCAGAGAGGTTCGGTAAAAAAGCAGCGCGGCCGCTGGGTCGCGATGTGGTGGCTGGATGGCGGGCGAAAGAGCCGCGTGCTCGGTCTGGTGAAGAACATGACCAAATCGGATGCGCGGGCGGCGGTGGACCGGATCGTGACCGAGGTCAACGCAAAGCGTCAGCAGAATAGGGTCTGGCGCTTCGGCGAGTTCGTGGCTGAGGTCTATATCCCTTACTACAGGCGGAAGTGGAAGGATTCGACGAAGGTGAACAACGTGAACAGAGTATCGGTTCATCTGGTCAGGAAATTCGGAGCGCGGGAGCTTTCGAGCTTCAAGCGCGACGAGTTGCAGGACCTGCTCGATGAGAAGGCGCAGTCCGGCCTGTCATATTCGGTCGTCGATCATATCCGCTGGGATATGAAGCAGATTTTCGACATGGCGGTGGCTGAGGGCCATGTGGAGCGAAATCCAGCGCTCTTGCTTTTCACGCCCAAAGGAGCGGCAAAACCCGTTCGCCGCGTCATGAACATGAAGGAGGTGCAGACGTATTTTGCGGCGCTCGACCAAAGGGAACGGTTGATCGCCAAGCTTGCCGTCATCGCCGGGATGCGTCCCGGTGAGATTTTCGCGCTCACCTGGGGCCGCTTAACCGCCACGTATGCGGACATCCGGCAGCGGGTGTATCGCGGCGCAATCGACACGCCCAAGACGGATCAGTCCGTCCGCAAGGCCGCGCTCCCCGAAGGATTGCTTCGGGACATTGAGGTCTGGCGGGAGTTCGCGGTCGATGCCCGCGACAATGCCTGGGTATTTCCGTCCGAGACGGATGACGGCGCTCTCAAAGGACAATTGCTGGCGGCGCTCGATGCAGCCGAAACTCGAAAAGGCGGGTTTGGGCTGGGCGAATTTTTTGGTCCTGCGCCGAACTCATGCAACCTTAATGCGAAGTCTCGGGGTGGACGGCAAGCTGGTCGCCGATCAGCTCGGGCATAGCCTTGATGTGAACCAGAACGTTTATACGCAGTCGCCGGTCGAAAGCAGGCTGGCGGCGGTTAACCAGTTAGAGAAACACCTGCAAGTGATGTAATCGGAGCACAAACGGAGCACAGAGTGGAGGCCGGTCGTGCAAGTCGTTGAAAAAGATGGAGCGGGAGACGGGGGTCGAACCCGCGACGTCCAGCTTGGGAAGCTGGCATTCTACCACTGAATTACTCCCGCACACAGATCGACCTCCATTGTACAAGACTCCCACGATTCTGTTGTCTCGCCCCGGTATCGACTCTGCATTTTGACCTCTGTCCACGCCTCCACCAACCACACCTTTGATCCACCCCTTCCACATCGGCAAAACACCTCATCCAACCCGGTAAAGTATGATAAAGACTGACTAAAGTCTCCCTCCGTATGGCAGCAAATCCAGGCCCGCAAACGGGCATAAATGCGTGGCTCGAAGAAGAGCTGCTCCAGCAGTATCGTTATGATCGGGCATCCGTCGATGCCGATTGGAAAGAACTTTTCGATCACGAGCGCCCCGGCAATGGCGGTTCGAATCGTACCCTCGTCCTTGCGGGCAACGGCCGCACCGGAAACGGAAGTGGCGCGATCCACTCTCCCGCGAACGTCGCGACGATCACGGCGCTCCCTGCAGAACCGGTACTGTCCGGCTCCGAAGAGCTGATGCCCCTGCGCGGAACCGCCGCGCGCATCGCCGAAAACATGGCGATCAGCGCAACCATTCCCCTGGCCACTTCCCAGCGAATTATTCCCGTCAAGGTCGTTGACGAGAACCGGCGTCTGATCAACCACCACCGGACTCTGCTCGGCAAGAGCAAGGTCTCCTACACGCACCTCATCGGCTGGGCGATCGTAAAATCCGTCATCGCAAACCCGTCCCTGAACCACGCCTTCGCCTCGAACGCTTCCGGTGAATTATTCCGCGTGGTGAAGAACGAAATCAACTTCGGGCTCGCTGTCGACGTTCCCGGCAAAAACGGCTCCCGCAGTCTTCTCGTCCCGAATATCAAGAACGCCGGAACGATGTCGTTCGCGCAATACATGGCGGCGTTTGACGATCTTGTCGCTCGCGCCCGCACCGGAAAGCTCGGCCTTCCGGACTTTCAGGGCACGACCATTTCGCTGACCAATCCAGGTACCGTCGGTACCATGGCCTCCATGCCCCGTCTCGTAGCGGGACAGGGCGCAATCATCGCGGTTGGCGCGATGGATTACCCTGCCGAATACCGCGGCGTGGCTCCCGAGGCGATCGCCTCCCTGGGCATCAGCAAGGTGATGTCGGTGACTTGCACCTATGATCACCGCATCATTCAAGGCGCCGAGTCCGGCATGTTCCTCGGTTCGCTGCAGTCCCTGCTGGACGGCGACCAGGATTTCTACGAAGAAATCTTCAACGCGCTTCACGTCCCGTATGTCCCGGTGAAATGGGCGCCCGACAAAACGCCTTCCGCCCTCGTGACGCCCGAGCCGTCTGTTGAGGTCATCAAAGACGCCGCCGTCATCCACCTTATTAATGCTTTCCGCGTCCGCGGCCATCTCATGGCCGATCTCGATCCGCTCGGCGATGAGCCGGCATGGAATCCCGAGCTCGATCCTCTGACCTACGGCCTGACCATCTGGGATCTCGATCGTCTTTTCTACGCGGACTCGCTCTCCCACGCCTTCGGAGCCCGCAAGCAGGCCACTCTGCGCGAGATGGTCGACGTCCTGCGCGAGACCTACTGCGGCAAGATTGGCTGCGAGTACATGTACATCCAGAGGCCGGAGGAAAAGCTCTGGCTGCAGCAGCGCATGGAAGCGCCGCAGTTCGCGTTCAAACTTTCGCGAGACGAAAAGATCCGGATTCTCGACCACATGCTCCAGGCCGAAGAATTCGAACACTTCCTCGATCGCCGTTTCATCGGCCAGAAGAGGTTCTCTCTCGAAGGCGCCGAAACCACCATTTCGGTTCTAGCCGAGCTGGCCAATCTCTCGGCCGATCATGACGTTCAGGAAATCGTCATCGGCATGGCCCATCGCGGCCGCCTCAACGTCCTTGCCAATATCATTTGTAAACCCCTCGGCCAGATCTTTTCCGAATTTGAAGGCAATATCGATCCGGCATCGGCCCAGGGCTCGGGCGACGTCAAATACCACCTGGGAGCCAGTGGCGTTCACAGAGCGCCGTCCGGCAACGAGGTTGTGGTCTCTCTCGCCGCGAACCCAAGCCATCTGGAAGCGGTCAACCCGGTCGTCGAAGGTATGGTGCGGGCCAAGCAGCAGCGCCTCGGAGACAAAGAGCGCCGTCGCGTCATTCCGCTGCTGATCCACGGTGACGCCGCGTTCGCCGGCCAGGGCGTCGTTGCCGAAACCCTGAACCTTTCTCAGCTCAAGGGCTATCGCACCGGCGGCACCCTGCACTTCGTCATCAACAACCAGATCGGCTTTACCACGTTGCCGGAAGATTCCCGATCCACCGCCTATGCGACGGACATCGCGCGCATGGTGCAGGCGCCGATTTTTCACGTGAATGGCGACGATCCCGAAGCCGCCCTGCGCGTGCTTCGACTGGCATTCGATTACCGCCAGCAGTTTCAGCGCGATGTCGTTATGGACATGATCTGCTATCGTCGCCACGGCCACAATGAAGGCGACGATCCGGCTTACACGCAACCGGTCATGTACCGGAAAATCAAGGAGCATCCTTCGGCCACCGTGTTGTACGGCCAGCAGCTTGCCGCGACAAAGGTTCTGACTCCCACCGAAGTGGAGGCCAGCCGGAAGAAGATTTCCGATCGTCTGAATGCGGCCTTCGATGCCAACAAAGCCGCGGGACCGTGGGTGCTGAATCCCGCCGTTACGCCCGCGCCCGAAATCTCTTCGACCGCAATCTCGCGCGACATGCTGGAAAAGGTGGTCGACGGTGTCACGTTCCTGCCGTCCTCTTTCCACATTCATCCCAAGCTCGACGGCTTCGTGAAGAAGCGCCGCGAGACTCTCGCCAAAGACGGGCCGGTCGATTGGGCGTTCGCCGAAGCCATTGCGTTCGGAAGCCTCGTTCTTGAAGGAGTTCCCGTTCGCCTCAGCGGCCAGGATTCCGGGCGCGGTACCTTCAGTCAGCGCCATCTTGCGTTCTACGATTTCGAAGACGGCAAGCGTTATATTCCACTGCAGCACATGGCCGAAAATCAGGCGCAGTTCCGCGTCTATGACAGCTCGCTCAGCGAATTTGGCGTGCTCGGATTCGACTACGGCTACAGCGTCTCCGATCCGCAGACGCTGACGCTGTGGGAGGCACAGTTTGGCGATTTCTCGAACGGCGCGCAGGTCATCATCGATCAGTTCATAACCACGGCAGAGCAGAAGTGGAGCCAGACCAGCGGGCTTGTCATGCTGCTGCCCCACGGTTACGAAGGTCAGGGCCCTGAGCATTCGAGCGCCCGCATGGAGCGGTTCCTGCTCCTCTGCGCGGAAGAGAACATGCGGATCGCGAACTGCACGACTCCCGCCCAGTACTTCCATATTCTTCGTCGCCAGATGACCAGCGCACCCAAACCGCTGGTGGTGTTTACTCCCAAGAGCCTGCTGCGCGCGGCGGCTGCGGTTTCGAGTTTCGGCGAATTGACCGGCGGCTCCTTCCGCGAAGTCATCGGTGATACGCTGGACCCCTCTCGCGTGCGCAAGGTCGTCTTTTGTACGGGCAAGGTCTACTACGATCTCGCCGCCGCCCGCGCCGCCAGAAAGAGCGAAGACATCGCAATCGTCCGCATCGAAGAACTCTATCCTTTCCCCGAACAGAGTGTCATCAACGTTCTCGCTCGCTACAGTTCCGGCGTTGACCTGATCTGGTGTCAGGAAGAACCGCGAAACATGGGCGCCTGGAAGTTCATGTCCGGATATTTCAAAGGTCTTGATCGCGTCATCCATTATGCCGGCCGCGTGAAAAACGCCAGCCCGGCGGCGGGTTCGCATAAACGGCACGCCGAAGAGCAGAAGCGGCTCGTCGAAGACGCTCTGAAGTAAGGTTACGCTCACAACCGGTCTTCCGAACCGCGGTCGGAAGGGAGTCGCAGTGTGGGGCCAGGGCTTCGGCTCGGCGCGGAGCTTTACGTCAGCCGGTAGCGCCGGCGATCTTGTCGCCGGTGTTCTTTAGCCGTACGAACTCCGCCAATTATAGCCGGCCCCACGGACGCCAACCCGGTATTTATTCTCAGTCTCTGACCAGAATGCGCTCCCACTTCCACATGCGTCCATCCGCGCGCATTGCCTGTCCCGTGATGATCAGTCGATTCCCATCGAACCGAATCATCCGGGAAACATCGCTCCGCACATAGATTGGAGCGGTAGCTCCCGCCAGATGGTAAGTCAGCGTCGCGGTAAGGCTATCGATCGAGTACGTGCCGAAGTACCCGAGCGCAGTCCCTGTCAAATCGTCGAACCCTTTTGAAGGCAGCAGCGAGGGGATCGAACCGGTCGAATCCGCGATGACCTGCGCCGAGAAGTGCCCGTCGGCGGTATAAATAAACTGCCCGACCGGATGGGTGCCGAATGGAAGATAAGGCATTCCTTTATCGGACGTATCCGTATAGGAAACGACCTTCCACGCGCCTGCGAGGCGGTTCGGTTGTTCTGTCCGCACTCGCGCAAAACCAGGATTGGCCACGCCAATTCCCGAAAGAACGATAATCGCCGCAATGAACCTCATTTACGGCCTCCCTCAGAAAGGGAGCATGATCCATGCCAAAGTCGCCGCTGCAACAATAGAAGTTTCCCCATGAACGCCGAAACGGCATCCACGCCGCTGATGCGGCAGTACCACGCCATCAAACAGCAGGTTCCCGGCGCCCTGCTCATGTTCCGCCTGGGCGATTTTTACGAACTCTTCTTCGATGATGCCGTCCTCGCCGCGCGCGAGTTGGAAATCACCCTCACCTCCCGCAATAAAGAGAAAGGCGCCGCTATACCCATGTGCGGCGTGCCCTATCATTCGGCCGAAGGCTACATCGCCCGCCTCATCGGGCGCGGATACCGCGTTGCCATCTGTGATCAGGTCGAAGAAGCGGCGCCCGGCAAGAAACTAGTTCGGCGCGAAGTGACCCGGATCGTCACGCCCGGAACCGCAACCGACGCGCACCTCCTGCGCTCACACGAAAACAACTACCTGGCCGCCGTTTCGCGCAACGGCACGCGAGCCGGCCTTGCGTATGTCGATGTCTCGACCGGAGAGTTCCGCGCCACGGAAGTCGACCTGTTCGAATTGCCGGGTCTTCTCGAAAGCCTCGGTGCGCGCGAGGTGCTCGTCGCCGCCGAAGCGCCCCTCTTCCCGCAACCGGAACCGAAACGCTGGATCGTCACCGAACTCGACGATTGGGTCTTCAGCCCCGACTACTCCGATCGCATCCTGCGCGAACACTTCCACCTGCATTCCCTCGATGGCTGCGGACTCTCCGGCAAGCACGTCGCGATCGCGGCAGGCGGCGCCGTGCTGCACTACCTGCGCGATACACAGCGCGCAGCGCTCGATCACCTCGATCCTCCGAGGCATTTCGACCGGGCCGAAACCATGGTGCTTGACGCGGTCACCGTCCGAAATCTCGAACTGACCGACCCGATCTTCTACGATCGCGGAGCCGACGGCGGCGCAACCCTGATCGGCGTACTCGACCAGACCGCGACCGGCATGGGAGGCCGCATGTTGCGCCAGCGCCTCCTGCGGCCCTCGCTTGATCGCGCGGAGATCGAATCGCGTCTCGATGCAGTCAGCGACCTGGCGCGCGAAACGATCCTGCGCGCCGAGCTTCGCAAGCAACTCGTCCCCGTTCTCGATGTCGAGCGCCTGCTCGCCAAGGTCATGATCGGCAGCGCCGGTCCGCGCGATCTGCTTGCCCTCGGCAAGTCTCTCGATCAAATGCCGCGCCTTGCCGAATCCGCGCGTCTCGCCGCGAAACAACTCTCTGCGCGGCTGTCCGATACCTTCGGATGCCTCGATCCCGTACCGGAAGCCTCGGGACCAGTCATCGCCGCCCTGTCCGATACCCCGCCGGTGAACATCGGCGACGGCCCGACCATTCGCGCAGGTTACGACTCCGAACTCGACGAACTCCGCGATCTCAGCCAGAACGGCCGGCAATACATCGCGCAGATCGAAGCCCGCGAACGGCAGCGCACGGGAATCGCCTCGCTAAAAGTCCGCTTCAACAACGTCTTCGGCTACTACATCGAGATTTCGAAGGCCAACCTTCACCTCGCGCCCTCCGACTACGAACGCAAGCAGACGCTGGTCAATGCGGAGCGCTTCACAACGCCCGAATTAAAGGAGTATGAGCGCAAAGTCCTCGTCGCGGAAGAAAAGATCCTCGAAATCGAGAAGCGCATTTTCGCCGAAATCCGCCAGAAAACGGCCGATCACGCCCAGCGGATCCGCGCAACCGCCGGCGCCATCGCGGAACTCGACGTCTCTGCCGCGCTCGCCCAGGTGGCCGCCGAAAACCGCTACTCACGCCCGCGTTTTTCAACAGACGGAGAGATGCGAATCGCCGCCGGAAGGCATCCCGTTATCGAAAAACTGACCAGCGAAGAAGCCGTCCGCTTCATCCCGAACGATCTCTATCTGAACGACGGCGCCGATCAGGTCGCCATCATCACCGGGCCCAACATGGGCGGCAAGAGCACCTATCTGCGGCAGGCCGCGCCTGATCGCGATCCTCGCCCAAATGGGTTCCTGGGTGCCCGCCGACGACGCGCTCCTCCCGATCATCGACCGCATCTTCACCCGCATCGGCGCGTCCGACAACCTCGCGCGCGGCCGCTCAACCTTCATGGTCGAAATGACCGAAACCGCCGTGATCCTCAACACGGCCACCCCGCGAAGCTTCATCATCCTCGACGAGATAGGGCGGGGAACTGCGACCTATGACGGCCTGTCGCTCGCATGGGCCGTTGTCGAACACGTCTCCACCAACACGCGCGCCAAAACGCTCTTCGCGACTCACTATCACGAGCTCACCGAACTTGCCGAACAACTGGAAGGAGTCCGCAACCTCCGGGTGGCGGTAAAAGAAGCGGGCGACCGGATCATCTTCCTGCGCAAAGTCGAACCCGGCAAGGCGGACCGCAGCTATGGCATCGAGGTAGCACGTCTCGCAGGACTCCCCATAACCGTCATCGAACGAGCGCGTGAAGTGCTCTCGCTGCACGAAAAAACCGAACACCGGGCCGTCGAACAACTCTCGCCTGGCGCCGCGCCGGCCGCGGTACAGATCCATCTCTTCGAACCCGGCGCCGACGAGATCAAACAGAAGATCCGCGCACTGAAGATCGACGACATGCGCCCAGTGGAAGCTCTGCGTTTCCTGGAAGATTTGCAGAGGCAAATCGAGTGAGAGTCGCCGGCATCATGAGTGGAACTTCGCTCGACGGAATCGATGTCGCTGTAGTCGATATCAACGGACGCCAAATCCAAACCGTGGCGCATTCGACGACGGCGTATCCCCGCGCGACGCGCCAACGCGTACTCGCGGCCGCAACACCGGCCGACATCTCCCGGCTCAATTTCGAGCTCGGAGAACTCTACGCAAAGTCCGTCGCCACCACATGCAAACGGGGCGCCGTGCCGCTCGAATCGATCGATCTCATCGGATGCCACGGCCAGACCATCTATCACGAAGGCCGAGGCCGTAACCCGAATACCCTCCAGATTGGCGAAGCCTCGGTAATCGCGGAACGCCTCGGCATACCGGTAGTATCCGACTTCCGCACCCGCGACATCGCCGCCGGTGGCCAGGGCGCGCCTCTCGTCCCGTTCGTCGACTACCTCCTGTTCGCCAGCCCAAAGCTCAACCGGGTCGCGCTCAATATCGGCGGCATCGCCAACATCACGGTTCTCCCGCGCGGCGCCAAAGCCAACCAGATCATCGCGTTCGACACTGGCCCGGGTAACATGGTCGTCGACCAACTCGTGGAGCGTATGAGCTCAGGCAAACAGCGGTTCGACCGCAACGGCGCGGTCGCCGCGACCGGCCATGTCAGCCGCCCTCTGCTCGATTCTCTGCTGAGCGACCTTTTTTACAAAACAAAGCCACCAAAGACCACGGGTCGGGAAGAGTACGGTTCGGAATACGTCGATCGCCTCCTCTCCAGCGGCCTCCCTCTCGAAGATGTCATCGCAACCGCGACCGCGCTCACCGCCGCCACAATCGCCGTCGCCGTCACCAGATTCGCCCCGAAAACACAGGAATTAATCGCGGCCGGCGGCGGAACCCACAACCGCCAACTCATGGCCCAACTGGCCGCCTTCCTTCCCGAGTGTCAGATCAGGACAACGGCGGACTTCGGGATCGATGTCGACGCGAAAGAAGCCGTCGCCTTCGCCGTCCTGGCCCACCGCACCTGGCGTCGCCAGACGGGCAACCTTCCCAGCGCCACCGGCGCCCGACGCGCGGTAATCCTCGGAAAAATCACGTTCTAAGCTTCGCCGCCACAGTAAAATGGCGGATTGACTCCTTCACCCGAAATTTCCGAGCACCAGCCCGCGCGTATCTCAGTCGTAATTGTTTCTCTCAACCGCGTCGAGCAGCTTCGTCAGAGCCTCGAAATGCTCGGCGACGCTTTTCAGGTAATCGTCGTCGATAGCGGTTCGACCGACGGCGCGGCAACCCTCGATCAGGAGTTTCCCAAGGTACGCTACAGCCGCCTTCCCAAAAACTTCGGACTCACCAAAGCGCTCAACATCGGCCTCCGTTCCATCGAGGGTGAGTACATCCTTTGTCTCCACGACGACGCGCGAATCGCCGCCGAAGCCGTGACTCAACTAGCCGATTTCCTGGAGTCCCGGCCCGAAGTAGGCGCGGTGTGTCCCTTGCTGACAGACATTTCCGGTGATCCCATACCCCAGGTGCGTGCCTTGCCCACGCCCGCCGATCCCGACCCCGCCTTGAGCCTGCCCGGCGAAGCCGGCGAAATCGTAACCGGCTGCGTGTCCGGCGCCGCAATCATGTTTCGCGCTTTCTTCCTCCGCGCCTTGCGCCAGGTCGACGAGCGCTACGGCACATACGGCAGCGCCATCGAAATCTGTGCCCAGGTCAAGCGCGCGGGAAAGAAGATCGTGGTCCTGAAAAACGCCGCGGCGATCCACGAAAGCCTGCCCTCGCCCATCCCCGACGGCATGCTCGAAGGCGACCGCGCGGCTGGAACCGCTGCATTCCTGGGCAAACACTACGGTTTCCTGGCTTCCCTGATCTACCGCATCAAAACCGCGCTCGCCGCTCTTTTCACATTTCGGTTCTCCGTACTCGGCGGAGTCCTCACCGGCCAGAAGATAGACGGGTCAAGCTAAACTCAGGCATGAGCCCGATGTTGTGGGTCCTGTCGCTTGTCATATGCGCTCTGGCTGCGGCGTCGATCACCTGGCTGGTTATGCGTTCGCGCCAGCAGGTCCTTCTGGCGAAACAACGTGAAGATCTCGCAGCCTTGCGTGCCACTCTGACGGCCGAGAAGCAGGCGCTCGAAAATTCCCTCAAAACGGCCGAAGAATCCACGCGCCGCCGGGCAATGGATGAGTTTCTCGCCGACATCCGCGTCGAAGAGCGGCATTACACGCGCGAACACAGGGTCCTCTTCATAACCCGCAAAATGCTGGTCCGTCAGGAGCGAATCTTCTTCCGCAACATCCCGCTTTCCAGCTGGATCGAGCACGAAATGCCCATCGAAGAGGGCGTCGATCCCGACGAGATGGCCCGCGCGATGTCCATCTTCGCGAACGCCGCGCTGGGCGACATCCCAGGAATCGCCGTACGCCGGTTTCTGCGCTGAAATCAGTAGCGCTGAAATCAATAGCGCTGAAATCAATAGCGAGGCACTCCCGGATCGACCTGAACGCTCCACCGATCGATTCCGCCGGCCATGCTCCTGCAGTTCTCGATCCCCTGACGCCGCAGCCATTCCACAACCGACAGACTCCGCACCCCGTGATGGCAGAAAACCACGATAGGCGTTTCCTCCTCGTCCAGTTCCTGCAAATGTTGTGGAACAGACCGCATCGGAATGAGTTGCGCCCCCTCGATCCGGCAGATCGCATGCTCCTCCGGTTCCCGCACATCGATCAAACGAACCGGGCCTCCGCCGCCCAGTAGTGCCTTCAGTTCCACAGGTGTAATTTCAAAAGGTATCTCGTCCGCCATACTCGCCCTCCCGGCCAATTTTGCGAAACCCCACTCAAGCTGGGCAACGTCTCACCCGGTTGTTATACTCAAGTGTTAAATCGTCGGTTCCCCAACGGTTCTATCAAACGGTTCTATCAAACAAGATGAAAGCTTTCCGCGCCTTTTTCCTGACGGCCGGGTTCGCCGCCACGTGCGCGTCGGGCCAGACTCAGACCCCCAGTATTCACCACCGGCCAGGCTGCGCGTCTCCTCATAGGTCAGGTGAACTGGACGACCGGTAACTACGGAGCCACCAATACGCTGCTCGGATCGCCCAGCGCCATCGCCCTTGCGAACGGCGTTCTCTGGGTCGCCGATTCAAATCGCCTCGGCGCTATCCCCGACAATAACCGCGTCCTCCGATTCAGCGATACCGGCACCTACCCTGGTCCTACTCAGGATCCCACGATCATTGGAAGCACCTGCGGGATCTGCCGGGGCGTCGCCGATCTTGTGCTCGGTCAGCCGGATTTCGTCAGTTCGAACGCGACCCTCACGCCAACGGGAATGCGAAATCCCACCGGCGTTGCGACCGACGGAAACGTTCTGGCGGTGGCGGACACCGACAACAACCGTATTCTGATCTGGCTCAGCCCTCCCACAACCAACGGTCAGGCGCCCGACGTTGTAATCGGGCAGGCCGATTTCACGCATAACGCCACGTCGGTCCCCCCGACCGCGAAATCTCTGCGCGGCCCGACTGGCCTCTGGATGGCCGGCGGCAAACTCTATGTTGCCGATACCCAGGACAACCGAATCCTGATCTACAACAAAATCCCCACTACCAACAATGTAGCCGCCGATGTTGTCGTGGGCCAGCCCGATTTCACCAGCTTCGTTCAGCCGGACCTCACCCAGGAGAGCGCGACGCCCGCCGCGAATAACATGCAGGATCCGGTGTCGGTGACGACCGACGCAACTCGCATGTACGTCGCCGATCTGGGACAGAGCCGCGTTCTCATCTTTAATACGATTCCCACGACGAATGGCGCTTCCGCCGACGTGGTGGTCGGCCAGCCCGATATGAACAGCGCGGCCGACAACAACAGCTTTCTCGTCCCCGCCTCGCCCACGGCGGATGCGGACGGCAATTATATGGGCGTCACGCCGGTTCTTTGTCAGTCAAATGGTACCGATAGCGACGGCGCTGCTCTTTTCCCCACGCGATGCGCCGCGACTTTGTCTTTCCCGCGATATGCGCTCTCCGACGGCAAAAGACTTTTCATCGCCGATGGCGGTAACGACCGTGTGCTCGTTTATAATTCGATTCCAACGACAAATGGCGTGAGAGCGGATGTGATTCTCGGCGAACCGGATGAATTCACCGATAACACGGGCCAGAATCCCTCCGGCAGCGATGCGTTTCAAACACCGAACACGCTCGTTTGGGATGGTGTAAATAACCTCTACGTTTCCGATACCTATAACAACCGCGTCGTGGTTTACTCACCCGGCGTTCCGAACATCCCGCTAGCCGCGGCCCGCAATTCCGCGAGTCTGGAGATCTATGCCCTCGGCAGCGTGGTCATCGGGGGTACGATCAATGCAAAAGACGTCGTCACTATCGGAATCAACAACACCGCCTGCACTTCCGGTCAGACGACGGATGGCTGTTACAGCTACACCATTGTGGCCGCCGATACCTACGCGACCATCGCTACGGCTCTCACCAAGGCAATCAATTCCGGCCCGGATCCGAATGTAACGGCAGGCGCGGATACAACCACCGGTACCGTAGTCCTCACCGCGCGCGTCCCGGACCAGGCCGGCGCAAATATCACGCTCACAACCGTACTGTCCGTCAACGCGCAGATTACGGCGACTGCGAGCGGTGCGAATTTGAGTATTTATCTGCAAAGCCCCACCTCCATAGCGCCGGGAACTCAGATCTCGATTTACTCCGCTCCGAACGCCAGCCTCTGCGACACGAGCGCCGTCGGATCTACTGCCCAGCCCTATCTGCCGTTCACGCTCAACGGCTGTGAAATCTTTATCGACGGGACGCGCGCCCCGCTGATGTATGTCTCCCCGACTCAGATCAACGCGCAGATGCCCGTCGAGTACAGCGATCGTACCAGCGTCAGCCTGTATTCGCGCATAACTCACGCCGATGGCTCGATCACGGTCGGCACTCCGATCGGCGTCACCATCGTTCCCGAGAATCCCGGCGTCTTCGCGCAGTACGGAAGCGATCCCCGGCCCGGCATCGTTTTCCACGGCTCCAGCAATGCCGTCGACGGGATTGCCTTCGATGGCGCAGTAACCGCCGCCGACGTCGACACCATCGGCATCAACAACAGCGCCTGCACTTCGGGTCAGACGACGGGAGGCTGTTACAGCTATACGGTCCTCTCCACAGACACCCTTCCCTCAGTGGCGCAGGCGTTTGTAAACCTGATCAACGCCACTCCCGATCCGTATGTCACCGCCAGCCTGACCAACGAATTTACAACCATTCTCCTTACCGCGCGAGTGCCGGGTCCGTCCGGTGAAGGAATAACGGTGGATCAACAGGTCAGCACGAACGCCACCGAGATTCTGACGGTCTACAACGGTAACCTCTGCTGCTCCAACACACAGGGAGCTATGGTGACGAGCGATAATCCGGCGGTCCCGGGCGAACTTCTCTACGTCTATGCGACGGGGCTTGGACCCACCAATCCGAACGATCAGAGTAGCGGACAGGTCTTCCAGGCGCCGGGATTCAACCCGCCCGCCACGCCCGTCGATTCCATCCTCGCGGGTGGAACATCCGCCAACATCTACAGCGCGGCGCTGTTGCCCGGCACTGTCGGGGTCTACTACGTTCTCTTTCAGCTCAGCACGGGTCAGGTGACCGACCCCGCGACTCAGTTGACGATCGCGCAGCAGGCGCACGTCAGCAACGTCGTGACTTTCCCCGTCGTGATTCCGCCAACGATAACCACGACATCGGGTTCACCGGCGGGCGCAGCCGCGCGGCCGGCACGCGACATGGCGCGCCCCGCCGCGAACAGCGCGTCCGCAGCCAAAGGCCGCTCGAACTAATCGGTAGCGCCGGCCATCTGGTCGCCGTCTTCAGCGTGCCAGCACAGCCTCATGAAGATGACTGATGCCATCCCGGTGGCCATCTGGGCCCTGTTAGCTCTGCTGGGAACGTCGTCAGGACTGTCTCAAACCATCTCTCCGCTGGATGCGCCGGTGCCGCTATGGGAATCGGGTCTCCCAATGCCAAAGGGTGGCCCGGTCTATTTATCGGAGGACCGTCACGAAATTATTGTTTCCATCCAGGAAAAGACGGGTAGTCCGCCGAGAGTTATTCGCGTGCCACTTTGGAATAATATTGTTCCCACGTTGGGCGAATCTCTGGAGTCCTTCCGCGAAGGAACGATTCGCTATACATTCACAGTCGGCGATGATGTAAGTGCGACGGATGGCATCGGCACGTGGGCTGTTCTGATATCTCCCCGGGCGATTACGCAATTGAATCCCTTTGGACCACAACTCCCCGACAAGGTGTGGCGCGGTGCTCAAAGCGGGACTGTTGTGACTGTCGATCAAGCCGCGCTCGGTCGCACGGAACCCGGCAGGTATCTTCGTTGGTTTCCCGCTACAGATTCGGATGTCATCTCGCCCGGCAAGACGCTCGCTGGTTTCGGAGTCGACTCGTCCTCTCTTCCAGGATTCACCACCGCGTGGTTCGCGTCGGGTAAATTGGTTGAATTCGATCGGTCATGGCCGGCAGCCGTCTTCAAACAACTTGAGAAGCTGCAGGATAAAAAATGGCGGGAAGTTTATTTAGCGGCGATCGGACCGGTGTTTACGGCCGCTGATCCACCCCCAATGATCGCCCAAAACTACATGGCAGGCATAAGGGCATGGATCGAATCCGGTCGGCTGCGCGCCGCCTCGCAGTTCGTATCCGAGAGTATGACGGCGCTGAATCGCATTTTCGAATCACAGGCCGAAGACCGAAGGATTCAGGCGGAACCTGTTACTGCAGATGAACGTCTGGTTTTCCGCGCAATGCAATTGAGCCTCGGTATCCGTTCCGGAAAGGAATGAAAACGGTATAGCGCGAAAGCTCGGTCCTTGATAGCGCCGCCCCTCATGGATAGCGCCCCCCTCATGGGCTCATGTATGGCCTGACCCAGCCGCCAGCCAGCAAGATCAAGTAGCCGATTCAGGTAAGCACCGGTGAACCCTTCCGGCCGCTGGGAACGTCTCGTTGCCGGCCCAGGCTCGATCTCCGCACCAGTGGCCGCGCCACTGAAATAGTCCGCGACCGCCTCATGAGGGCCGAACTACGAATCGCCGGCGGGGCTTGCCAGCATTTCCCGAACGCGTCCCTCAACCGCGGACTGAATCTTGGCCTCGCCCACAAATGTCTTCGCGATCGCGGGAAGCTCGCACAGAAGCGTGACGTTCGTATCGTCCACCGTCAGCGTCCCCGATATCGGCAGCGAAATGAAACCAGCCTTCGCCGTCAAAGAAAAATCCATCACCGGTCCGGCCCAGTTCTTCTTCTGATCGACCATTTCCAGTGACGATCCTGCGATCCCTCCGAATAACTGATCCGAAGACCGGTCAACCGCCTCTTTCGCCTTCTCGGCTGTCATATGGTGCGGCACAATAATTTCCATCGAGTTAATTCGCGTTATTCCTTTTAAGCTGCCCGCAGGCCGCAAAAATATCAAGCCCCCGGGGCTTGCTCACAAAACACGGCACTGACCGCCGAACAATCTCTTGAAATGCCGCCACCCGCTCCGGCTCCGGCGTCTCGAACGGAATCCCCGGCCCCGGATTGAGCGCAATCAGATTCACCTTGCAGTTCAGATTCGCCAGCAGCCTCACCACCCGCCGCGCGTCCGCATCCGTATCGTTGACTCCGCCCAGCAGCACATACTCGAAAGTCAACTTCTCCCAGGGCCGCAGAGGATAAGCCCGGCACGCCTCCATCAAATCCTTCAAATGCCACTTCCGCGTAATCGGCATCAGCTCCTGGCGCAGCCTCCTCCGTCGACGCATTCAGCGAAATCGCCAGCTTCGGCCGAACCTCGGCCTTCCCCAACTCTTCAATCCGCGGAATAATCCCCGAAGTCGAGACCGTAATCCGCCGCTCGCTCATTCCGACCCCTTCCGGATCGCATCAGAATCCGCGTCGCCTTCAAGCACATTCGGCAAATTGAGCAGCGGCTCGCCCATCCCCATCATCACGATGTTGAACCGCTTGTTCTCCACAAGCAGTCCGTTATCCCGCGCAACGAACAGGACCTGTCCCACAATTTCGCCCGCGGTCAGCGATCGCTCCAGCCCCATCAGCGCCGTCATGCAGAACTTGCAATCCACCGGACATCCCACCTGGCTTGAAATGCAAACCGTATCGCGCTCGCCTTCCGGCATCAGCACCGTCTCCACCGTGCGCCCGTCCTCAGACCCAAAAGGTATCTGCGGGTTCCGTCAATCGACTCAAATCGCCGATCGAGCAGCGGCAACCCGACCTCGGCGCTCGTTGCAAGTTCGTTTCGAACCCGCGCGGGCAGGGAAGAAATCTGTACCAGATCGTCCACTTTCTGGTGGTAGATCGCCCGATAAACTTGTGCTGCCCGGTACGCTGGCTGCTCCGCAGGCAAGGCCTGTCGCAGCTCACTAAGTTCCATTCCTACAAGAGCTTGCGGCATTTATACCAGCTTAACACGCGATGGGGTGGTAGCCGTAACAGGCCTGGAAATGGTACAACTAAGCAGGTTCACAACTTTGTCATCCATTCAAAGCGCAATCCAGACTACGTCGCGGCAAGTCCCCGTGATCGAGCGCGACATTCTCACCACCACCCTTGCGAATGGAATCAAAGTCATCACGGAAGCAATGCCCCACGTCCGCTCGGTCTCGGTCGGCATCTGGGTCGGCAGCGGTTCGCGCCGTGAAAACGCCGAAGCAGAACGGCGTCTCTCATTTCATCGAGCACATGCTGTTCAAAGGCACCCAAACCCGCTCCGCCGAAGACATCGCCCGCTCCGTCGATTCCATCGGCGGCAACCTCGACGCCTTCACCGCCAAGGAAATGGTCTGCTTCAACACCAAGGTTCTCGACGAGCACCTCCCGCTCGCCATGGACGTCCTGGGCGACCTCGTCCTGCAACCCCGCCTTCCGCGCCGAAGATATCGAAAAGGAAAAGGGCGTCATCCTCGAAGAAATCAAGATGGACGCCGATAGCCCCGACTACCTCGTCCACGAAATCTTCTCCTCCAACTTCTGGAAAGACCACGCCCTCGGCAAGCCGATCCTGGGTACCCGCGAAACCGTCAAGCGCTTCAATCAGGGCCTCATTCAGGACTATTATCGCGGCGTCTATACCCCGGCCAACCTTCTGATCACGGCCGCCGGCAATCTGACACACGAACGCCTGGTCGACCTGGCGCGCGAGCGCTTCGAGTCTCTCAGCATTGGCGCCCCCGAGCCGCCGCAGAAGATCCCCGCGACCCACGCCCGCATCGCTCTCGCAATCCAAGAAGGATCTGGAACAGGTGCACGTCTGCCTCGGCGTGCCCTGTTACCCGATCCCGCACGAGGATCGCTTCGCCTGCTACGTACTGAACACGATGCTCGGCGGAGGCATGAGCTCGCGCCTGTTCCAGAACATCCGTGAGAAGCCAGGGCCTGGCATATGCGGTCTTCTCCGAACTGAACCCCTACAGCGACACCGGTTGCCTGTCCGTCTACGCGGGCACCTCGCTCGAATCCGCAAAGCAGGTGGTCGAATCGGTACTGCAACGAATTCACGGACCTGAAGCAGGGCCCCGCGCCCGCCGAAGAAGTGCGCCGGGCCAAGGATCACCTGAAAGGGTCGCTGATGCTGAGCCTCGAATCGACCTCCAGCCGCATGTCGAACCTGGCACGGCAGGAGATGTACTTCCACCGCTTCTTCTCGCTCGACGAGCTGGTCGAGAGCATCGAGAAGGTGACGGCGGAAGACGTCCAGCGCATAGCCCGCACATTCTTCGATCAGAAGCAATGTCGCTCTGACGGTATCTAGGCAATCTGGACGGCTTCAAGATCGGCCGCGAAGACCTGGTCTGCTGATGGCAGTGCCTGCTGATCACAAACTCTTCAAATAAGCGATCACGGCTTTTCGCTCCTCCGAGGAGCCGAGCCGGAACTCCATATCGGTATCCGCCGCCATCGCACTGGGATCGGTGAGCCACTGGCCGAGGCTTTTCTCGTCCCACCGAATCATCAAGCTTCTGAGGGAATCCGAATATCCGAACCCGGGAACGCCGCCCGCCTTGCGCCCATACACCCCATGCAGCCGGGGACCTTCCATGTCGATGTCCGCCGCATGACAACCGCTGCAACGGCGCGCAAACAAATCCTTGCCCCGATCCACCTGAGCGTTTTCCACAGATTTACTGAACGCCAGCGCAACGGCCTCAATCGTCAGGATCGCGATCAATATTCTCGCCGTTCGCATATTTACTCCAGCGTCGAGTCGACAACCGCAAGATGCCGGGGGCTTTGCACCAGTTCCACCTGGCTGATTCCCAGCACCGCCCGAAGTTTCTCCGCCGGGACCTTCATCGGACCAGGCGAAGGCGCGCTGCCCGGAGCGGGTTGAGGGAACGCGGTGGACATCGCGGTGTGGAACCTGACACTCCCCTCCACTTTCTGCATCGTCTGGTGAATATGTCCGTTCAGCACAGTCACCGATCCGAACCGTCTGAGGTAGCCCAGTGCTTCCTCACTGTCGCGTGTGCCCCATCCCCAGTCCGGATAAACGGTCCAGAGGGGAATGTGGGCGAACACCACAACCGGCGTACTGGAAGACCTTCCGCTCAGATCGTCCTTGAGCCAGGCGAGTTGCTCCGGCCCCAATTTCCCCATGCCTTCCAGCGCTGCGGAGTTCACCAGCCCCACAAAGTGAACGCCCTGCTGATCGAAGCTGTACCACCCTGTGCCTTTGGTTCCCTTACCGAAGCGCGACAGGTACTCCCTGCCGTCGTCGGCCGCATTGTCGTGTTCGCCGGGAACGTAGAAAACCTGCCTGGTCTTGCCGCCGCGAAGCAGCTCGCCCAGGGTGTCGAACTCAGACGGTTTCGCCGTGTGCGTCAGATCGCCCGTATGAATCAGGAAGGACGGCGCTTCAGCAAGGCCATCGATTTTGTCGATCGCGAGTTGTAAAGTTGCATTCACGTCGGCGTTGGCCGGTTTGCTAAAGCCGATGTGGCTATCGCTGATCTGCACAAAGCAGAATCCACCGCCGCCGCCCGTCTGTCCCAGCAACTCGGATCGCGGGACTCCGGCCGCCATGGACCACGCCACACCGGAGCCCGCCCACGCCATGCAACGCAGGAAACCCCGCCTGTCGACTCCGTCCACGTGCTTCTCAGTTACATGAAGTTCATTCATTCAAAAGCCTCCGCTTACGATGACTGCAACCCGAAGAATTTATTCCCGCGAAAAAATCTTCGGCGGGTGGGAATAAATCAGACGCTGCCCGAGTCTGCACCTGTGTCAGAATGACTGCTCGGGCTCTGCGCGCGGTGCCGCGCTTGACAACTGTGCGAACGATGAACCCTGCCCAAAAACTGGCGCTTTTTGAGCAGACGGTCATTCCTCACCTGAACGCGGCTTACAACCTGAGCCGCTGGCTGACACGTAATAGCCAGGATGCTGAAGACATCGTCCAGCAGTCCTATCTCAAAGCCTTTAGCTCCTTCGAAACCTTTCAGGGAAACGGAGTCGATGAGGCCCGCGCCTGGCTGCTCACGGTGGTGCGAAACACCTGTTTCACCTGGCTGAGAAAGCAAGGGGCGCAGCCGCTTACGGATTTTGACGAGCAGATGCACAGTCCGGACGACCTCACCGCCGATGGAGAATCCATCCTTCTCAACCGCGCCGCGTTAAGTTCTCTGAACGGCTGTCTTGAGGCGCTCCAGCCGGAATTCCGGGAGGCAATCGTGCTGCGCGAACTGGAGGAATTGTCTTATAAAGAGATCTCTGAGATCGTGAGAGTGCCCGTCGGCACCGTAATGTCGCGGCTGGCGCGAGCCCGGAAACGCCTTCAGGGATGTATGGGAATTGCACAGGGAGTCGCAAAGTGAGCTGTGAAACCGCCAGGCTGCTCGCTGCGAATAATGACCCCGCTCTGGCCAACCACCTCGAATCCTGCCCTTCATGCCTGATCGGGGCGAACGCTCCATACTATGAAGCGCCCCCGGGATTGGAACGAAAGATCCGTCAGAGCCTGAAGCGTGAAACCAAAACGCCGTCTAACTGGGGCGACTGGCGTCTCGCTGCGATCGCCGCGTCAGTGCTCCTGATAGCGTCACTTGCAGCAAACATAGAACTGTTCCGATCCCGGGTACCCGCGCAGCAGCTCACTGCGGACGCGGTCCTGTCAGCGCATCTCCGCTCCCTTGCCGGCGAGCACCTGCTGGATGTGCCGTCATCGGATCAGCACACCGTCAAGCCATGGTTCAACGGCAAGCTGGACTTCTCCCCGGCTGTCAAAACGCTGCCCGGCTACCCGCTGATCGGGGGACGTCTGGAGTACCTCGAAGGCCGCCCCGCCGCTGCTCTGATCTATGGCCGCAACAAGCACGTAATCAATCTGTTTATGTGGCCCGAGCCGGCGCCTGCGCCGGAAGCGACCCGGACGCGCAATGGATACCACATGCGAACCTGGTCCAGCGACGGCATGACATTCTGGGCCGTATCAGATCTCAACGAACCGGAACTCCGGGAATTCATTTCCCTCTACCGCCAAACGCAACCCTGAAGTTTTGGACATGTGGGCTGCATTGGATCAGTTCCAACCGGTTGCGGCGCTGATTTAACCACACTCTTTTAAAAATCGTTCGATCCGCCCGCGGTTTCGTCGTGGGGCAGCCCTTCGGGGCTGCCGCCGGGCTTCCGCCCGGCGCGGAACTTTACTTCAGCTGGTGCCACCCCCGATCTCGTCGCCGGCGCCCGTCCGTCGCGAAGCTTTACGCAAGCGCGCGAGTGGTTTTTCAAGGTGTCGCCGAGCCTCTGCCCGGCGCGGAGCTTTATCTTCAGCGCCTGTAACGCCGGCAATCTTGTGATTAGTCCGCCCGTTCCAGTTCCTGAAGCAGCAACGCAAGCCGCGAAGTGCTGGATACATTCCCGCCGAATCGGATCGAATTATAAAGCGCGGTGAACTGCTGAACGATTTGAATCTGCCCTTCCGGAAGATGTCGCGCGAATTCGACCGGCGTGAACCATGTGGGCTTCTCAAAACCGCGCCGCGCCAGAACGGCGAGCATGCGTTCATAGAGGATGCTCGCGTCCGAAGGTGATCCGCCCTCGCGCACAATGCGCCGCAAACGCGCTCTCCCGCGCCACTCCCGCCAGATCCTCGGACCGAAGACGATACCTACGGCAAACACCAGAACCGCTGACAGCAACCAGAGACTCCACCATTTCGCTTTCGCGGCGAAACCGTTGATCCAGCTTCTCCCCGGCGTGATACCGCCATGGCGCCAGCCTCGCAAGGCCGCCTCAAACTTCATCGCAATTGCCACCTGCTGGCCCGGGTCGTAAGCCACAACCCAATCCTGCCAGGTATGATCGGCCGCGTCGAGGTACATGTTCAGCCGCGAGAAAAACGAGTTCCTCGTTTCACTAGCGGCCGGAGTCGGGTCGAAAGTAATCCAGCCGCGCCCGGGAATCCATCCTTCCACCCACGCGTGGGCGTCAGAGGCGCGCACCACGTAGAACCCCGAAACATCATTGAAATAGCCGGTCTGAAAGCCTGTCGCGACTCGCGCCGGTATACCCTCGAAACGCAGCATTACGGCCATCGCGGAAGCGAAGTACTCGCAATAACCTTCCTTCCGGACGAAAAGGAAATCGGCCAGCGGGTCTCGCACAGCCTTTTCCGGACCGTCAAGCACATACTTGAAATCCCTCCGAAGATGGCTCTGGATCGCGAGCGCGCGGTCGAGCGGCGCGCCTTCACCCGACCACTGCCGCGCCAGCGAAAAGATTCGGGGATCGATCAGCGGCAGTTCCAGGTCACGATAACGCTCGGACGCGCTGAGCGCGGTGGCGAGCGGCGGCCCCGAATGCGCCGACACCTCGTACCGCAGCGCCTGCCCCGGCGGCCAGTAGACGCGAAACGCGTCCTCCGCTGTCACCAGCAGGTTCCGCGCATCGATATTGATGAACTCCGGAATGCCCGCGATGAACAACGTGCCCATGCCGGAATTCTGAACGTCGACACGATAGATCAGGCGTCTGCCGTCGCGGCGCGAGCGCTGGAACTGATCCGCAACTTCGGCGTGCCCGTCCTCCGTCGCTACCGGATGGATCGGGAAGGGCATCTCCGACCAGCGCCTTCCATCGAAATGGCTCAACGCCGCGCCCCGCCACTTCAGATCTGCGGGAAGCGCGCCGGAATAGGGCAGAACGTGCATGACGGCGCGGTCGTCCCGGCTGATTGTCCCCAGGCCGCCTAGTGCGAAGCCATTCGAGAAGCCGACGAGCCGCGGCCCATTGGGGAAAAGCATTGCCGCCATTCGCGCCGTGCGCGGCACGACCAGGAAAAGGCCGACCGTGATCACCAGAATTCCCGCAGTTGCGGCGATTGCGATAACGCCAAGCCGCCAGCCGACCCGCGCGCGCGCCGGCGCGGCGATTTGCCCCTGGCGCTCGAGACCGCGGCGGATCTCCGCGCTGGTGAACGCCGCGATTGCGAAAACAACGTAGAGCGCAAGGCAGGCGAAAAAGCTGGCCTGTGCCGACAGCAGCGCAGCTGCGATCAGTTCCATGAACGAGATCACGCCGGTATAAATATAATCGCGATTCGACCGGGCCGTAAGGATCTTGACTGTCGCCAGGAAACAAACCCCATGCACGACCGGTGTCAGGAACTCATGCGAAAGGAAGTAAAAGTCGATCGGAAAGAAGACTATATAAGCCAGCCCCGCCATCGAGACAATGTATGAAGGGAATTCGATCCGCACGAGGCCCGAGACAATCGCGGCGCGAACCAGCAGACCGAGAAGCGTGAGTACAAGCGTGGGGCGGTCCAGATAGCCGGACGCGGCCAGCGCGAAGTACCCGCTCATGATCAGGCCGAGCAGCGAAAACTGAAAGAAGCGTTCGACGGAAGCGGCCGTCCGGGTGGGCGCGGGAGGCACAAGTCCAGTTTATCCGTTTACGCTCTCGCCCAATAATGTGTATAATATTCTTCAAGAATACACATCAATGCGAACAAACATTGTCATTGACGATCAGTTGATGCGGGAAGCGCTTCGAGCGACTGGTTTGAAGACCAAGCGCGACGCCGTGGAAGAAGGGCTTGCGGACTCTGGTGCGGCTGCAGAAACAGGAGGAGATTCGCCAGTTCCGCGGCAAACTGCCGTGGCGAGGCGATCTGGACGCCATGCGGAGGGAGATAGTTGATCCTGGTCGACTCCAGCGTATGGATCGATTACTTCAACGGAACGGGCACATCTGAAGCGGAGAAGCTGGATCTCCTCCTCGGCGTGGAACCGCTGGCTATCGGCGACTTGATTCTGGCGGAGGTTCTGCAGGGCTTCGACAAGGATCGAGACTTCAATAACGCGCGGAATCTGCTGACTTCGCTGACGATTGTCGAATTGGGTGGCCGGGACATCGCGATCCAGGCCGCCAGGAACTTTCGCGCGCTTGCGCAAGCTGGGCGTGACGGTACGCAAAACCATCGATACGGTAATTGCGACCCGATGCATCGAAAGCGGCTACGACTTGCTTCACAGCGACCGGGATTTCGATCCGTTCGTCCAGCACCTCGGTCTGCGTGCCGCATGAACCCGGCTACCGCGTACCCGATTTGCGCGAGCTTCTCTCTGGCCCCGTAAATGCGAGCTGGCTCGGAGAAAAACGGCAGCACCTTCGTTTCGAAGTTGATGCCCACCTGGCCGTTATGGTCGCCCTCGAATGTCTCGAAGTGGTGCGTGATCCCGGCATCAGTTAATGCCTCGTCCATATCGCGGTTGGTCTGAAGTAAACCGTCCTGCAGTCCCACGCTCATATCGATCGCCTTCATCTTCTTGAGATTGGGCGCGTACTCCTGCAGCATCACCATCAGGGAGTTCGCCATCCATTTCGCGGCGATGAACGGCCGCTGCTTGCCGTCCTTCACCGGAAGATCGATGAACAGGGGCGGGTTGTTCGGATCCGAAGACCATGCCGCCGCCCGCGCCAGCGGCGACTTCTGATTAAAGGACAGCTTTGAGCGCATCTTCTTTGGTCTTGATCGCTTCCATCTGCGTCATCGCGGGAGTGACTTCCGCCGTGTCGATCATGCAGCAGGCCGACATCGCATACAGGCTGGAGAACACTTCGGGATGCTTCATGCCGATGCGAAAGGTCCCATACCCGCCCATCGAATGGCCTGAAAGACCGCGGCTCGCGCGATCCGGAATCGTGCGGTAGTGGCTGTCGATGTAATTCACCAGCTCCACGGCGATGAATGTCTCCCAGTCGCCCGTCGTCTTCGAGTTGGAGTAGAAGCTGCCGTTATGCAGCGAGAAGGCATCGGGGCTGACCAGGATCATCTCTTTGGTCGTGCCGGCGGCGAGGCCCTTTTCAAGACCCGCGACATTTGCGAAACCGACCCATTGCCGCGCGTGCAGCCCATAACCATGGAGCGTGTAGACGACGGGGTATCGCCGAGCCGGCTCGCGGTCGTAGCTCGGAGGCAGATAAACGAAAACCTCGCGGTCGGCGGAGTCGCCCTCCAGATTGCCTTCCAGTGATTTCCCATGGACGGTGATCTGTTCCAGCTTGCCCTTGAGACTGCTTTGCAGATCCGCAAGAGGTTGGATCAGATTGTTTCCATTGGGTCTGGGCGGCGCGGGTTTCGCAGCTTCCTGCGCAAAAGCCAGACCGCACGAGATGAGAGCCAGACTCCAGAAGACCAACCGCATCGTGTGTACACCTCCGCGGAAAACCGCCGGGCTCCATTCTATAAAACTTGTTGGAGGCGCGGCAGTGAGACTGGCTTAAATTAGAGGGTACAGGTCAATGCAATACACCTGAGGAGCCCCATGATCAGATCCGCATTTCTGCTTGTTTTCGGTGTCTGGACGATATCGGCGCAGACGCCTGTCGACACTGCCTGGACCATCCTGAAAGCCGGTGCCACTGACAAGAGCCCTGACACGAGAGCGAAGGCCATCAACGCTCTGGGGCTGCTCGGAAAGGAGTCCCGTGCGCGCGAGATGGCGGAAAGCGCGCTCAAGGATGAAAAGTATCAGGCGCGCATAGCCGCGGCGAATGCTCTCGGGCGGATGAAAGCGAAGGCGTCCATTCCCAAACTCAAAGAGGCGCTGGACGATACCGACGGGTCAGTCATTATCGCCGTTGCCAATGCCCTCTACGAGATGGATGACCCGGCGGCATACGAGGTCTTTTATGCCGTGCTTCGGGGAGAACGGAAATCTGGCGCCGGCTTGAAGGAGAGTCAGATGAGAATCCTCAACGATCCGAAAGCCCTTGCAAGGATGGGTTTCGAACAAGGCATTGGCTTCGTTCCGTTCGCGGGAGCGGGCTACTCGGTTTTTAAGTTAGTCACTAAAGACGACACTTCTCCCGTGCGCGCGGCGGCCGCCCAAAAGCTGGCGCGCGATCCCGATCCGAAGGCAGCGGAGGGGCTTGACGCGACCATCACCGACAAGAAGTGGCTCGTCCGCGCCGCCGCGATTGATGCTCTGGCCAGGCGCGACGATACGTCCCATCTCTCCGATATTGCAAGCGCGATGAAGGATGAAAACGATGTTGTGCGCTACACGGCGGCTGCCGCCGTGATCCGGCTAAGCAATCAACCCGGCCCTGCAACGAAAACGCCGAAAAAGAAATAGGGGGGGCTGCGCCGGCGGGGTTTCCGCTACTGGCTGAAGCCTTCGGCCGGCGGACCCGCCCAATACCGGTCGCGGGCATTAACGATCAACCCGGGCCGTTTGACCGTCAACTGGATCTTCCGGAACTCCGCGACCTGCGCGGGGCGGTCCGAAACATAGCCGAGGCTGTACTGGCTGCGCAGATCTTCCTGAATCAACGCGTAAACCTGATCGACGGTTAGCTTCTTCGACACCGCGAAATAGGCTCCGCCGGTCTCCTTCGCCAGACGCTCCATGATGTTTCGCCCCTCGCCGCTGCCGAAGCCGCCATCGGTGTAGAGGATCGAATAAATCAGAGTCTCGGCCTTCTGGGCTTCTTCTATCGCGCTGGCCAGAGTCGCATCGCTGCCGTTTTCGCCGCCATCCGAAAGTATGATCAGCGCCTTCCGGCCCTTCTGCTTCTTCATAATTTCCTGCGACGCATCCACTATCGCGTCAAAGAGCAGCGTGCCGCCGCCAAACTGACTGCGCAGTTGATCGCGCGTAGGAGTATCGACATAAGCCAGCGCCTGGCTCAGATCCCGGCGGGATCCGGTAAGCTCCTGACGAGTCTGCACCGACAGATCGAACTGCATGATGAAGACGTGGTCTTTGTTCTCGCGCAGGACTTCATCAAGGAAACGAAAACTCGCGCCGCGCTCCGCATCGAGCACATGAACCTGGCTCATGCTCGTATCCACCATCAACCCGATGGTCAGGGGGAGGTCGGATTCGCGCGCAAAATACTTGATGGTCTGGGGACGCCCGTCTTCGAGGAGCGAAAAATCGTCTTTGTTCAGGTCGCGGACGATCTCGGATTTTTTGGTTCGAACGGTTGCCAGAAGGTTGACGACCTGAACGTCTGAAGAAAAAACCGCCCCGTCATCCTGCTGGGCCTGACCTTGCGCCCGGCCCCGCGAAGCCGTCAGAAGAAGGGAGGCGGCGGACGCCACAAACCGGCGCCTCGACGTAATGCTCATTTCCCCTATTATTGCGCTATTGCGGTTTCTTCCCCGCGGCAGTATAAAGTTCCGCCATCGTCACCTTGCGGTTATCGCCAGGCAGGTGGATCGGAATGATGCGGTCGACATCCAGCTTCAGCCGTTCGATGTTCGCCAGAAGATTCGTCTGATACGGATTGATCTGCGCGGGAGTGGGCGCGTTTGGTGCGCCGACGTTGAACTCATCCGCCTCAATCAGGACCTTCTGCTTCGGCAGATATACGATCAGCATTCCCTCGTCATGGGTGCTGCCCTGAAGGTGGTAGATATCGATCTGGTGCTCGCCGTCGGTCATGACCTTCTTCTCGCCTACGGTCTCGATCTTGAGCTTCGGTTGCGGATTCATCTGCGACAGCTTGTCCGGCACAAGTGTGTGCGGGGCTTTGACGATCTTCTCGTAAAAAGCTTTGTTGCTCTGATACGTGACGATGGTGGCGCCTTCGGCGACAAACGCCCGTAAGCCTCCGCTGTGATCGAAGTGCGCATGGGTATTAATTACGTACCGGATAGGCTTGTTCGGAACCAGCCGTTTGGCCTCGGCGATGATCTGTTCGGCTCGCATATCGTTCTGCGGCCCTTCAATCACCACGATGTAATCCTTGAAGTCGGCGATTACCGCGCCATAGCCGCCTGTCACGAGCCAGAAGCCTCCGCCGAGGTCCTCCGAGATCGGGCCCTCGGGGTCCGCCTCTGCCGCGACCTGGACCACCACGGCCGCCACGCCCGCGGCCCTCGGGAACGGTCAGATCAACGGGAGTATTGACCTTCACATCGGAAACATTCAAATCGAAATACACCGGCGTGCCCTGATGCTGCACGATATGGGTGGGGAACTTGAAGCCGCCGAAGTCCTTCCAGTCGGTGTAAACGGCGTCCCAGACAATGTCGCCGAGCACGTTGTTATCGATCATGGTCTCGACTTTTTCGACATAGCCCATGTCGTTGATGTATCCGGTGACCGGCGCCTTAGCTTCACCCATGAACGACACAACCGTGTACTTCTTGCCTTTGATCTTTTCTTCTTTGACCGTGGCGTTCTTTTCAAGTGCAACCTTCAGGAAACCTTCCGGCAGCAGGATGAATTCAAGCTGCGTCGCCCAGGGCGACATCGGGGTTGCCATGGTCACCTGGTTCTGCTTCGTCTCCGGAATTGGTCCGGCGTTGCATCCGCCGCGACCCGGGTTTTCGCCTTCGCCGCGAGTCCTCTGCAACCGCCAGCCCTGCGTTTCGAAGTTGATTGAGCGGATATAGTCCTTGTTCGAGAACTTGCGCCAGTTGGGAGAAGACGGACTGTATTGCTGCCCCACGCAGCCATCCCATCCTTCGCCGGAAATAACGATGGTCTTCACGTCCGTTGCGCCCATCGCCTTCAGCGAATTGTCCACCACGGTCTTCAGGTCCGGCGCCGTTTGGGCCCACACCGGGATTGCGAGCGCAAGAAGGGCGAAACGATATCTGATCATAGTTATCCCCGGGTCATTCTATATCAGAACGAACTACTTCGTAGTGGGGTTGGCGACGGGTTTTCCCGCAGCCTTCATCAGTTCATCCTTCGTTGCGATGCGTCCGTGCAGAGGAAGAATCTTGTTGTAATCGAGTTTCAGCTTCTCCAGATTTTCCACAAGCCCCAGCGTGTACGGATTCACCGGAGCGTCAGTGGAAGCGCTGGCTGCAGCGCCTGGGGCGGGCGGCGTATAGAGATCCGCTTCGATCAGCACCTTGTCCTGAGGCAGGTAAGCGATCAGCATTCCGTCGTTGTGCCCGCTCGGTACGTGATAGAGCTCGATCGTGTGCGTTCCATCGGTCAGGACCTTTTTCTCACCGATAGCCTCGATCACCGCTCTTTTCTTCGATTGTAAGAGTTTGTCAGGATTGAGAGCGCGTGGCAGAGCGAAGACTTTCTCGTAATACGGCTTGTTCAGTTGATACGTGAGAATGGTCGCGCCCTCGGCCGCATAAGCGCGCAGTCCGCCCGCGTGATCGAAGTGCGCGTGAGTATTGATCACATAGCGGATCGGTTTGTTGTAGTAGAGCTTCTTGACTTCGCCGATCACCGCGTCCGAGCGCGCTTCGTCCAGCGGCGCTTCGATGACGACCACATAGTCTTTGAAGTTCACGATCACGCTGTGATGCGTGCCGCCCGTGAAATAGTAAACGTCGTCCGCAATCAACTGCTCGTCCACCCCGAAAGCCGGAACCGCCGATGTATCGATAGCGGGGGCTTGCACTCCGGCGACCACGTTCCGGTTCGCGTCGTCGACGGTCAGGTCGAGCACCGGATATCCGCCCTGTTTCTCGACGATCTTCGCCGGAAACTTCAACCCGTGAAAATCCTTGTAATCCGAAAAGTCGGCCTCTACCGGCATGTCGCCCAGGACGGGATTTTCGACCAGCGTTTCCACTTTGTCGACTAAGTTGTGTTCGTCCAGATAGCCGGTCACTTTGTGTTTGTTATCCGCAGAAAAAGAGACGACGTTGTATTTGGTCCCGCCCACGGTCTTCGGCTTGAACCGTCGCGTTGTGAGCGAGCGCGCCTTTGAGAAAACCATCCGGCGTCACCCACACTTCAAACTGCGAGGCCCACGGCTCCTGGAAGCCGTTGGTCTGCGTCTGGGTTTGCTCTCCGATAAGCGGCTGCTGCCCGCCTCCGTGCGGCGGGTTTTCGGCTTGCGTCCGCACCATGGTCTGACGCGTCGCGCCCGCATCGAAGTCGATCACCCGCTCGTACTTTTTCAGGTTGAATTTCGGCCATGCGCGACCCCGGGTTCGCCGCTTGTCCCAAGGCAAAATTCAAACCGCTCCCCGAATATCGGATCGATCCCAGATTGCCGGCGCCCATCGCTTTGACAGCACTTTCGACAATGGATTTTGCATCCTGCGCGAAACAGGCGCCCGGCAGCGCCGCCGCCAGACAAATAATCGCAAAGCTCCTGATGTTCAGAGGCATAGAGTCTATTTCTTTGAAAACAGGCGGCCCAAAATAGAGACATTGGGCGTGTCAGCCACCGGCGCCGGACGCGGAGCCCGATAGAGCGGCGGCTCCAGTTCTTCAAACGGCTTCAAATCGCGCTTGACCTGGTGCTCCGGGGCGGGTTGCCCGCTCACCGTCGTTCCGCGCATGTAATGTCCTTCCCATTCCCGCGACGTCGCGTTGCGCGGATCTTTCTTTCTGTCCACAAGCTGCAGACGGCTGGCCCGCCAGGCGTTGAAGCCCTCCAGAATCTCGGGCGCCGACTCCATATTCTCTATCACCGGCGCGATCGTCTCAAGCTCGCCTCGCCGCTGCGGCACGATCATACAGATCGGTTCATCTTTATCGAAGCGGATCTTCCTGAGAGGCCGCGTCACCTTCCAGTTCATGGTGAAACTGGCTTCGCTCCAGTCCGTTTCCACCAGTCCGTCCATGGCCTGGATGCCGTCCTTGAACTGATTGGCCGGGCCGCGCGCCAGCAGGTTATATCCGGGCGAGGTGCGAAACAGAAAGGGAATTTCCCAGGTCAGAATGCCGTGGCCGAACATGCTGGTGGCGAAGTATGATGGCGTTCCCTTCAGAGGTTTCAGCGCCAGTCCTTTGACGCTCGGTTTGCCATCCCACGTCACCTCGAAATCCTCGTCGTTGAGAATCACCCAGCCGCCCTGGTTGGCCATGCGCAGCGGCAGACAGCGGTTCGCCCAGCCGCTTTGCGTCAATTCCATCCAGGTGCGGTCCGCGGACGCCGGAACCAGCTTCAGCGACGGGCGATTCGGCAGACGATAGGCCGTGAGGCTGCAAATCAGCGTTATTTCGGACATTTATTTCACCCCGATACGGCAGAACCAACAGCCTATCAGAGCATATCGGAAAGCATTACAATAACGGAACATGAATCGCCGCTCGACGGGCCTCGCCGCCCTCGCTTTTCTGCTGTGCGCCGCCTCGTTAAGCGCACGCGTCACACGCTTTGTCGTCGAGCATCGAGAACCGATGCCCGGCGGCTTCGAACTGCTCAGCGGCCATTTCTACGGAGAACTGAATCCGAAAGATCCGCACAACACCATCATCACGGATATCGAGTCGGCAACAAAGAATGCCCGCGGCATGGTGGAATATTCGGCGACATTCTCAATGGCGAAGCCCGTCGATATGTCGGGCGCAAGCGGAGTTCTGCTCTACAGTGTCACGAACCGCGGTACCGGCGCGGCTGCGGCGTCCGCTGGCGGTCATGTAAATATCGTCAGCGGCTGGCAGGGCGACGTCGTGCCGCGCGCCGGCGTCCAGACGATCGAAGTGCCGGCCGCGAAAGGACTCACCGGACCGGTTCTGGCGCGCTTTATCAACATGCCTACCGGCGCCACCACGCTGGCGCTCACGTCGGCCGTATCCGGTTTGGTTTATCAGCGCCCGGCGAGCCTCGACACTTCGAAAGCTACGCTGGCCAGGCGCGCATCGGAGAACGGCGAAATCGTTCCGATCGCGAGCACGAATTGGGCGTTCGCCGATTGCCGCACGGTTCCTTTCCCCGGCACTCCCGATCCCTCCCGAATCTGTGCCAAGGCGGGTTTCGATCCGGCATATCTGTACGAGCTTGTCTTCACGGCAAAAGATCCGTTGGTTCTCGGGATCGGCTTCGCCGCCACGCGGGACCTCAATTCCTTTCTTCGCTACGCCGAGAAAGACGACGAAGGCAATGCCAATCCGGTGGCAAAGAAGATCTCGTGGGCGGTGAGCCAGGGCAATTCGCAATCCGGTAATTTCATTCGCAGCTACATCCATCTCGGCTTCAATCAGGATGAGGCGGGACGCATCGTCTTCGATGGCGCAAACCCTCACATCGCCGGCCGCCAGCTCGCCCTGAACTTCCGCTTCGCCGTGGGCGGAGGCGTCGCGAATCGCTATGAACCGGGTAGCGAGGCCGTGCTCTGGTGGAGCGACTACCCCGACGAGGTTCGACACCGTACCACCGCCAATCGCAGTGGCGCCGGCATGCTCGACCGCTGCCGCGCCACCAACACGTGTCCAAAGATTTTCGAGACTTTCGGCACGCTCGAATTCTGGGACCTGCGCATGTCGCCCAATCTGGTCGGCACGGATGCCAAAGCCGATATTCCGCTCCCGGATAGTGTCCGCCGTTATTATTTCCCCGGCACCACGCATGGCGGCGGAAGAGGCGGTTTCAGCTCCGCGCCAGCGGCGATTCCAAACGGCTGCGAGCTTCCCGCGAATCCGAATCCGCAATCCGATACGATGCGCGCGCTCACGGCGGATCTTATCGAATGGGTGACGAAGGGCAGGGAACCGCCTGCCAGCCGCTATCCGCGCCTCGACCGTGGCGAACTGGTTCAACCCACTGCCACCGGCTTCCCGCGCATTCCCGGCGCACCCTCGCCGGACGGACTGATCAACACGCTTCCGGACTACGACTTCGGGCCGGGTTTCAAATACAACGACCTCTCCGGCGTGATCACAATCGAGCCACCGGGAATCAAGCGTATGATTCCGCTGCTCGTCCCCAAGGTAAACAAAGACGGCAACGACGAAGCTGGTGTGCCGTCCGTTCTGCTCCAGAATCCGCTGGGCACTTACACGGGCTGGAACGTGACGCGCGCAGGCTTCAACAAGGGACAGATCTGCGGGCTGAATGGGGCTTACATTCCGTTCGCAAAGACCAAAGCCGAGCGTGTGGCATCGGGTGATCCGCGTCTCTCGCTTGAAGAGCGGTACGGCAGTCACGAAGCCTATGTCGCCAAAGTAAAGGCCGCGACCGAGCGAGCGGTAAAAGGTCGCTTCCTTCTTCAGGCCGATGCGGATCGTCTGATCGCCCAGGCGGAGGCCAGTGACGTCCTGGCGGCAAAATAATATGCTCCTCAAATCTCTGCTGGTGGTCACTCTCGTCCCTGCCGCTCTCGCGGCGGCCCCTTCATGCGAAAGCGTGGCTTCGCTGGCGCTCCCGAGCACCTCGGTCACCACGGCCGAGCTGATCCCACCAGGAGCTTTCCCTCACGCGGGAGAGGCGTACAAGCATCTGCCTGCGTTCTGCCGCGTGACGGCCACGCTCAAGCCGTCCAGCGATTCCGATATCCGAATCGAGGTCTGGATGCCCGCGTCCGGCTGGAACGGCAGGCTGCAATCGGTGGGCAATGGAGCCTGGGCTGGTTCGATAAGCTATCCCGCGATGGCCACAGCGCTTTCCGCCGGCTATGCTGCGGCGAGCACCGATACCGGGACACCAGGGGAACACAGCCGAATTCGCTACAGAGCATCCCGAAAAGCTGATCGATTTCGCCTGGCGCGCCGTGCATGAGATGACCATCGCGGCCAAAGCAGTCACCGCCGCTTATTACAGCAACGCTCCCAAATATTCCTACTGGAACGGATGCTCCACCGGCGGCCGGCAGGCGCTGGCGGAAGCGCAGCGTTTCCCGGCCGACTATGACGGCATCATCTCCGGCGACCCGGCAAATTACGTCACGGGCACGCAAGGCGCCCAGGTCTGGACGAATGTGATCAGTCGAAAAAACGAAGCCAATTACATCCCTCCTGCCAAATATCCTGCCATTCACCAGGCCGTGCTCGACCAGTGCGACGCTCTGGATGGCGTGAAAGACGGCGTTCTCGAAAATCCGAGGCGCTGCAAGTTCGATCCCCGGGTACTCGAGTGCAAAGGCGCCGACAGCCCGTCCTGTCTGACCGCGGCGCAAGTTGAAGTGGCGCGGCAGATTTACGCCGGGCCCGGCAACTTCCCCGGTCTGGAACCCGGAAGCGAGATGGGCTGGGCCACGCTTGCGGGTCCGAAGCCGATGGATCTGGCTCTCGATACCTACCGGCTGCTGACCTTTCACAATCCGCAATGGGACTACCTGACCTTCGATTCGAAAGCCGATGAAGCCCGGGCCGAAAAGACTATTGGCGCACTGATGAATTCGGTAGATCCGAATCTGCGGCCATTCTTCAGCCATGGCGGAAAGCTGATCCAATACCATGGCTGGGCCGACCCCGGCATCGCGCCCGGCAACAGCGTCAACTATTACCAGAGCGTCGTCGATGCGCTGGGCGGCGCCGCGAAAGTGCGGGATTCCTACCGGCTGTTTATGGTGCCGGGCATGGGCCACTGCGGCGGCGGCGACGGAACCAGCACCTTCGATATGGTAAGCGCGCTCGACCAGTGGCGTTCCGAAGGCAAAGCGCCCGATCGCATCGTGGCTTCGAAGGTCGTGAAAGGCGCAGTCGTGCGGACACGCCCGCTTTGCCCCTGGCCTCAGGTTGCGGTTTACAAGGGCTCCGGACGCACCGACGACGCGTCGGCTTTCGCCTGTCAAACCGTGAGGTGATCGTTTTACTTCGGAATCAGAGCCACGGAGGTTGCGATCACGCCTAGTTCTCTTCGGTCGACGGCGCCGGGCGGAATGCTCTTATCGAGCGTGAAATCGGCCTCGACGGAATCGCCGGTCAGCTGGGACGCTGCGACGTCCGCAGTGTAGAGGGCCGGGCCAGACTTCGCGAATTCCGCCGGTTTCAAGGGCATGCCATTGATTGAGCCGGTGATGGTGATCTTGCCGAGTTTCTGCAACACGGCGTCGGGGAGGCTGAAATTGAGATTCAGGGTCGCTCCGCTCTGCGCCCCGCCGGGTGGGATCTGGAGCCGGGCGGCGAATTTTCCGGCGGTCCATCTCCAGGCACCGCCTTCGACGCCGTAGAAGCCCTTCACCAGTTGCGAGCTTGTCCGGGGATCGTTCATGCGAACGACCGAAGCCAGAACCGGTTTGGTCGAGGCCGGCGGCTCCTCATTCTGGACAGTGACACTGTTATGTTTGCCGGTGCACGCAGCTCCGCTGAGCGCGAGGACGAGGATTACGGCGAGACGGTTTTTGGGCGTGAGTTGATTCACCTGAACTAATTTAGCCTAAGCGTGTCCGTTTTTGGTTAAGGCCGACGGCTCCGACCGCCGGCCTTAAAACAATACCGGCGGCTGCGACCGCCGACGCTACAATTTTGGGGCGCCCCAATTTCGTTTTGATTTCTCAGACGAGACTGAGACCGCGTGGTAACCGGCAGCGGCCATCGGCCATTGTTTCGACGTTATGCCACACGGAGCCTCGAGGAATCGCGTGGTTTAGTGCCCCCGTACGCCAATGGGTGCGACGAGGTTCTTTCGATTCAAAAAGTAGCATGCGTATTTTGCGATGCGCGCATGGTGGGACGGGCAGTGTCTGTAAATTATTGATTTAAATCAGTCGATTTTTGCGGAATTTTCTTCGTCGCGTGTGACTGCCGATCGCGAAGCGCCAGATTATGGTCTATGGGGCGAAGTAGCCGTTGGTGTCAATGACGATTTGTGCCGTATCCGTTACAAAGACGTCGATTGCGCCAGCCGCGCCAGCGGGCACGATTGCTGCGTTCGCGGCAACCTGACCTTTGAGTGCGTTGAGGGTGGACACAACAGGCTGGGTTTCTCCGGCGGGCCAGATCGAGAGATATCCGAGACTTGGGGCTTGCGGGACAACCGTCATGTTCAGCGAATATGCCTGAGCCGAGGAGGGTAGTCCGCAGGAGGCGTTCTGGAGCGCAAAGCTCCTTGTTGTCTGTCCGCCCATGACGGGGCCCCCGAAAGGTCCGTCGGCGTTGCGAGTATCCACGAGCCGGCACGGGTTCACGGTGTAGAAGTAGAACCCTCCAGGGTCAGGGGGAGCAAAAAACCCGTTGATATCGACCACCAGGTCCGTGTCATTGGTTGCGAAGAAACTGACCGAGCCGCCGTCTCCCGCGGGTACGATGGCTGCGTTGGCGAGCACTGTGCCATTGAGCGAGTTGAGGGTGGATGCCAGCGGCTGCATCTGGCCGGTGGGCCACGCCGTCAGATAGCCCAGCGGTCCGTGCGGTACCACGGTCACGTTGAGCGAGTAGGCCGGGGAGCGCAGTGGCGCCCCGCAGGAACTGGAGCTGATCGGGAACGACCGAACGACGCCGCCGGTGAGAAATGGTCCGCCGAGGTCGCCGTCGGGATTTCTGGTATCGAGGACCCGGCACGGCGCGAGAGGAAAGAACTGCATTCCGGCTTCAGTATTCGGCGGTACGAAGTAACCATTGATGTCGATAACCAGATCGCTATCGTCGGTGGCAAAGGCATCGATTGATCCCGAGGTTCCGGCCGGCACGATGGCAGCGTTGGCCAGGATCGACCCGTCCAACGAATTCAGGGTCGATACCAGAGGTTGGGCCTGCCCCGCGGGCCAGACGGTTAAATAGCCGAGAGTGCCCGTCCTCGGCACAACGGTAACGTTAAGCGCATACGCGGCCGCACTTGCAGGAATCCCGCAAGAGCTTGCTGACATGGGAATTGTGCGCGTCATGGCGCTCGAAAGAAACGGTCCGCCCAGAGGACCTTCGGAATTTCGAGTATCCATGACGCGGCATGGCGTCAGGGTAATCAGCTGGAGAGGCACGGAAGTAAGGGAAGTTGGCTGAGCAATCTGAATCTGCGTAGTTCCGACCGAGAGACTGAAGTCGCGCTCACTTGTAGTCAGATTGGGCGTCAGGGTCAGATTGATCGTAGCGCTGCCTGTTCCGGAGGCGCCCGCGGTGATGGTTATAGGCCCGGCATCATTATTCCCGACCGTCCACGGGCATCCCGCCGTGGCTGTAAGGATGACGGAAATCGCTCCGCCCACGCCGGGCACGGTGTAACTCGCCTTGTCGAGCGCATAGCTGCAACCGCCGCCGGCCTGCGTAATGGTGACGTTCTGACCGCCCACCGTCAGAACCACGGCCCGGCCCGGGCTCGTGGCATCCGTGTCAGCGTCAATCTGCACGGTGATGCTGCCGGTTCCGACTCCCGAAGCGCCGCCGGTGATGTCCGCCCATGAGTCATTCACTGACGCAGTCCAGGAGCAGCCGCCAGGCGCCACGACGTCAAAGGTCAGAGCCTGGCTGTTCGGAGGAATTGTGGAATTCGCCGGATTGATTGTGAAGGAGCAGGAAGCCGTCGCGTCCGAAATCTCCGTAATGAAGGAGGGATAAGAGCCGTATAGCAGGGCAGACGACGTTACCGGAAAGCCGACGCCGTCTGTAGAGCCCGTTACAAACACCGAACCCTGGCTGTTGGTTGCCAGCCCAGACGCAGAGCCGCCATGCAAACCACCCAGGTAAGTCGACCATAACAGCGCGGAACCGGCGCTGTTCAGTTTCGACACGAAAGCAGCCTGGTTGATGGACGCTACAAAATACGCGCGTGCGCTGTTGCCGGGATCCGCGAACAGGCCGACGCCATACCCGCTACCGGGCGGAGGAAGTGGAACGGCTCCGCCGCTCCACGTTGTACCTCCGTTGAGGGACTGCTGGACTGTGTTTTGCTCGGTGAGCGCGTACAGTATTGACGGGTTCTGCGAAGAGGCCGCGATCTGCATGGCGCTGACAGAGTCTGACGCCAACGTCCAGGTCGAACTTGCGCTGGTTGTTTTGTAGACAGGCCCCGAGGCGAAATAGACCGTTGTTCCGGAGGCGCTCAACGAGTTGACACCGGCAGCGGCGTTAGCGGGTAGCCCGTCGTCTAACGGAGCCCAGGAGGAGCCCTGATTTGTGCTCCTGGAAATACCGTAACCACTCATTGCCGCATAAAGAGTGCCGTCGGATGTCGCGGCCATCGCCTGTACGTCGGCCGGTATTCCCGTGTCGACGGAATTCCATGTCACGCCGCCGTCCGTGGACTTATAAATATTCGGGCCATTGAAAAGAAACCGATCTGGTGTGTCAAATGCGTAAATGGTGTTCGCGTCGAGAGGATCCGCCAACAGATTTCCACCACTTCCAGTGATCGGAAACCCGACGTAACTCCAGGTAACTCCGTCGTCCGCTGATTTGTAGAAGGCCGGCGGGTTGGCGCCGAAGATGTTCGGGCTGCAACACACGCTCGTGTAAATAACAGCCGGAGAGGCAGGGCTTCGGGCGAGAACATACCCGTAGGTAGCCGAATCGGATTGGAGAGCCCACGAGTTTCCTCCGTCAACGGTTCGGTATATTCCTGTCTCCGTCGCCACGACAGCCGAGGACCCTGCCGGATTCACCGAAATACCGGAGACGATACCTGGAATATTCAGATCGGATGGATTCCACATGGCGCCGGAATCGGTGGTGGTGAACAGAGATATTCCATTTCCGGGTAGTGCCGGTTGCAGCGGGTTCGCAAGGGGGAAGTTCTCTGAGTTTGTGTTGCCGGCCGCGTAGATATTTCCTGAATTGTCGAGCGCAATTGAGGCAACGGAGTCCGCGCGATCGCCACCGATGTAGGTCACATATTCAAATGCGGAGCCTGCCGCGTTCAACTTCGCAATGAACCCGCTGTTTGCGCCGGCCGAAACAGTCTGCGCCGCCCCTGGCGTGGCGAGACCGGCTGAACTCGTAATGCCTCCGACGTAAGCCTCGCCCGAGCCATTAACTGCGATAGATTTTCCCTGGTCGGATCCACTTCCGCCGAGAAAAGTAAAGTACAGAAGAGCTGTGGCATTTGAATTTAATTTGGCGACAAATGCGTCCTGGCTGCCCTTGTTGGCGGGCTGCGCTCCCCCGGACGGTGCACCGGCAAAAGTAGTAGAAACGCTGTAGCCGGTGACATATGCATTGCCGGCGGAGTCTACGGCGATCGCGTTGGCCTGATCGAGAAAATCCCCGCCCAGGAGGGTCGAATAGACAAGCGCTCCCGCGGAGCTGTATTTCGTGACAAATGCGGGAACGTCGATCGGGGCAGGAAAAGGCAATGTGCCGGGTGTGGTCGGGAAGGTGCTGTCGGAGGAGCTTCCCGTCACGTAAGCATTGCCGGATCCATCCACGGCGATTCCTTGCCCGTCTGCGTAACTGGTGCCGCCCAAATAAGACGAAAACTGCAGAACGCCATTTTTATCCAGTTTCACCACAACGGCCATTTGGACTGCCGACGAAGCGGATTGAACCGCATTGAGAATCGGGAAATTGATCGACTCGGTAAAGCCGGTCAGCCACGCCGAACCGGCGGAATCGATCGCAAGAGCGTTAAACTGATCGTAGTTCGAGCCGCCGAGGTAAGTCGAATAGACTAACGCCGTGCCAGCGCTATTAATCTTTGCGACAAATGCGTCTTCTGACCCGGCCAGGGCAGCCTGGATTGCGTTGACGGCCGGGAAATCCGTCTGATAAGTGGAGCCCGCCAGGAGAATATTTCCGGAAGAGTCCACTCCGATGCTGGTGCTGGAGTTGCTGTTTCCGGCGAACAAAGTGGAATAGACAATGGTTGGATCGATAACAAGGGGTCGCGCGCGATCGTATGAGTCCAGATGGAACGCGACTTCGTCACGGCCTTGAATTGCATAGCGGCCGGAAATGGTCTTCTTCTTTCCATTGACTTCCTGATAGATCTTGGGTAGCTGGATCTTCAGATCGTCAGCTCCGGCTGTGTTGATTATCAGCGCTCCGGAATCATCAATGCTCAGCTTTGATCCGCCGCCGATTTTCATGCGGATGGCCTGTGGATCCGCTCCCGGCTTCAGTACAAGGTCGAATTCGAGTTGTTGCTGATTGCCGTAATAGACAACATCGATTCCGGGGTGGACGTCCGGATATCGCACTCGTTCCCAGGTCGTCAGGCCGATGCGCCAGCGCTTTGGGTCATTGCCATGAATGTAGTTGACTTTGCCAGGCAGTTGAGGTCCCGGTTCAGCCTTCGGGGCTCGGGAGCCGGTAAACTCCAGAGAAACAGTGCGCCTGGTCTCCTTCCTTACTCGGGGCAAGCCCGATGGTTGCTTTTCCCTGCTGCACACCGACGGCGTAGCCTGGGCCGCGCGCCACGAAGCGCTCTTCCGCGCCACTGCCCTCGCGCTCGAATGCGAGTGGCAATCGGAGGTAGTTTTGTACGGTTTTGGGTTCGGCCGAAAGATGCGGTGTGAGCGGGATGGCGACAGCGAACGAAATTATTTCCAGGAGTGTCGAGGTCCGAATGCGCAATGAGACAGTGTCACACGCTGTGCGCTGATGGAGCAAGGAAAAGCAAGGTTCGAGGGTACGGTCCAGTCTAATAACCGTATCGCCGTTTTGCGCTTCGACAAATGCGTGCGGCAAGATGGTCGAATGGCGCGTCTTGTCTCTCTGAACGTCGGGCTGCCTCGTGATGTCGAGTGGCGCGGCAAGACCGTTCGCACTGGTATCTGGAAGACGCCGGTCATCGGGCGGCGAATGGCTGCGCGGTTGAATATCGACGGCGACGGTCAGGGCGACCTGGCGGGACACGGCGGGGAAATTCGGGCCGTGATGGTTTATCAGCTGGACTCGTATCGTTACTGGGAGTCGGAGCTTCATCGGAACGATTTCACTCACGGGCATTTTGGAGAAAACTTCACCGTCGAGGGGCTGGGCGACGAAGAGGTGTGCATCGGCGATCGCTATCGCATCGGCGAAGCGCTCTTCGAAGTAACGCAGCCGCGGGTGACGTGCTACCGGGTCGGGATTCGTCTGAACGATCCGCAGATGCCGGCGTTGCTTGTCTCCCACCACCGGCCCGGATTTTACTTCCGGGTAATCGAACCCGGTCTGGTTGGCGCGGGCGATGAAATCGTGAAAGTTTCGGGCGGCCCGGAACGGGTCACGGTGGCTGAGATCGACGCACTCCTCTATCTGCCGGGTCACTCCAAAGAAGGGCTGGAGCGTTCGTTACGCATTCCGGCTCTCAGCCCCGGATGGAAACAGTCGCTGCACGCTTTGCTGGAGCAAAGTGCGAAAGGGGCTGCGGCGAACGGAAATGCCGGCTTGAGCGGCGCCGTGAGTCAGCCGCCGGCATGGCCTGGTTTTCGTTCGCTCGTGGTAGACCGGATCGAACACGAGACGGCGTTCGTGGTTTCGCTATACCTGAGATCTCCGGACAACGTGGCGCTACCCTCTGCTCTGCCCGGGCAATTCATCATCATCAGGGTTCGGCCGATGGACGGCCAACCGCCGGTTCTGCGGAACTATTCGCTCTCCGGAGCGCCGGAAAAAGGGATCTACAGGATCAGCGTAAAGAAAGAAACTGGGGGCGCGGGCAGCACATTTATCCATACCCGGTTGAAGGCGGGCGATTCGATCGAAGTCAGCGCGCCGCGAGGAAACTTCACTTTGCAGCCGGGCAAGGGGCCCGTGGTGCTGCTCGGCGCCGGAATCGGGGTTACGCCGCTGCTGGCGATGCTTTACGAGTTGCAAGCGCAACGGTCCGGTCGCGCAGTCTGGTGGGTTTATGGAGCACGGGATCGCGACGAGCATCCTTTCATCGAAGAAACGCGCCGGCTTCTGACGGAGCTTCCGGATTGCAGACGGTACATCGCTTATAGCAGCCCGAGTGCTGAGGATAAGATCGGCGACGATTTCGATGTTGCCGGTCATCTGGATGTCGCGGCGCTGTCGCGCCTCGGGATTCCCCGGGAATCCGATTTCTATCTGTGCGGCCCGGCGGGTTTTCTCAGCGCATTTCAGGCAGGGCTTCATGACTGGGGCGTGGATCGTCAGCATATCCATAGCGAGACTTTCGGGCCCGGTGAGGCGCTCACGCCGGGCGTGATCGGCGGGCGAGGTAAGCCAGCGGAAACTCGCCGGCCTTTGCAGGGAACGGGTCCTCAGGTTGCTTTCGTGCGAAGCGGAGTTACGGCCCGGTGGGACTCCGAATTTGGGAGTCTGCTTGAATTCGCCGAGGCGTTCGATATCCCGGTAAGGTGGGCATGCCGCACGGGGGTGTGTCACACATGCGAGTGTTCGATGATCGGCGGAGAGGTTGATTACAGCCCGGAGCCGGTTGAGCCTCCGGCGACGGGTAATGTTCTGATCTGCTGTTCGCGGCCTCGGGGGGATGTTCAACTTGACTTGTAGTAAGACACTCCTTAGCGGCGGACGAACACCGGCGACAAGATCGCCGGCGCTACCGGTTTCGTGGTGTCCCGCTCCGGCGTCTTCATTCATTTTGGTACCCCGCAGGGCCATGGGGACTCCCCTGAAGACGCAATTTGGATGGCTGAAGAACACTGGCGACAAGATCGCCGGCGCTACTGGTTTCGTGGTGTCCCGCTCCAGCGTGGGATTGGCGTAAAGCTCCGGGCCGGGCGGAAGCCCGGCCGCAGCGCCGAAGCGCTGGCCCCACGCCGGCTGGTCCGGTTAGTCTGCTCGATTGACGATTTGCCGGAACAGCGCTCCCAGAGTGATGAAGTCATCGAGCTTCGAAGGCTTTTTAAGGTAATGTAACGGCGCAAAAGGGGCGATCTCGTCTTTATCCCTCCGGGCTTCAGAAGAGGTTAGAACTACTACCGCGACATCTTTGCACGCGGCGCATTCGCGCAAGCGCTTCAACACCTCCTTGCCCGGCTTTTTCGGCAAATTCAGATCGATGATGACCAGATCGGGGCTGGGATGCCGGCCGGCATCAATGTCATCGATGAATTTTATGGCAGCCTCGCCATCGCCGATCACTGTGACTTCGCAGCGAACCTTATGCTGGTCAAGCGCCTCCCGAACAAGGAGGACGTCGGCCCTGTTGTCTTCAATGAGCACGATGTGCGGCGCAGTCATGGAAGTCTGCGATTCAGCAGGCTGCGCCGGCGGGGAGGGTAAAGAAAAATGTCGAACCTCTTCCGGGCTGAGATTCAACCCAGATCCGGCCGCCGGCGCGTTCCACGATGCGTTGACAGATTGCAAGCCCCATTCCTGTACCGGGATATTCCGAGAAAGAGTGCAGGCGTTTGAAGATTTCAAAGATTTGCTCCTTGTATTCGCGATCGATCCCGATGCCGTTATCCCGGACGAAAAACCTCCAGGCGTCGCCTTCGGCTTCGGCGCCCGCGTGAATGAGCGGGCTCTTTTCGCCCCGATAGCGAATCGCATTGCCAACGATGTTCTGAAACAACTGCTCGAGCTGAAACTCGTGAATTCTTACCGGAGGCAGCGGATCGACAGTAATGCTGGCTCCGCTCTCGTCAATAGCCGATTGCAGATTCAGGATGCTTCGTTTGAACGCGGATTCCGAGTTTGCAGCGGGCGGAGGTCCGTTATTGACGATCGCCGCATGGGTATAGGTCCGCAGATCGCGCAGCAGTTGTTCCATGCGGGTGGCGCCTTCAACGACGAAGCCGATAAATTCGTCTCCCGCGGCCCCAAGTTGATTCTGGAATTTTCGGCGAAGCATCTGGCTGTATGTGGAAACCATACGGAGCGGCTCCTGGAG
The DNA here is from genome assembly GCA_963845785.1 of Terriglobia bacterium. Lineage (GTDB taxonomy): Bacteria > Acidobacteriota > Terriglobia > Bryobacterales > Bryobacteraceae > BOG-234. The sequence continues at coordinate 43,234 of CAWJTK010000002.1, forward strand.
ATCGTGCGAAGCCGAATATGCGAAATGCTCGAGATCGGCGTTCGAGCGAATCAGGGACTCGTTGGCGTGTCTGAGTTCCTCGCGATGACGGATCTGGTCGGTGATATCGCGCGCGATCTTCGAAGCGCCTACGATCGCGCCGCTTGTATCCTTCACGGGCGAGACTGTCAGAGAGATGTCGAGAAGCGTACCGTCCTTGCGCTTGCGCTTCGTTTCGAAATGATCGACCCGCTGGCCGTTGTGCAGTTTCGCGAGGATGTCAGGCTCTTCAGCCTGGCGATCCTGGGGAATGAGCAGCGTCGCAACAGACTGGCCGATGGCCTCTTTCGCGGTAAAGCCGAAGAGCCTCTCCGCGCTCCTGTTCCAACTGGTGATGACGCCGTTCAGATTCTTGCTGATGATGGCGTCGTCGGATGAATCCACTATCGCGCTCAGGAGCAGGGCGTCTCGTTCGATCCGCTTCCGCGCGGTAAGATCCCGGGCGATTTTTGACGCTCCGACGATTACCCCGGTCCGGTCTTTGACCGGCGAAATCGTCAGGGAGACGTCCAGAAGTGTCCCGTCTTTGTGCCTGCGCTTCGTTTCGAAGTGGTCGACCCATTCACCCCTGCGCAGCCTCGCGAGAATATCGGATTCTTCGTCCTGACGGTCCGCAGGGATGATGAGACCAGCAACGGGCCGGCCTACGGCCTCTGCCGCGGTGTAGCCGAAGAGCCTCTCCGCGCTTCTGTTCCAACTGGTGATGACGCCCTTCAGATCCTTGCTGATGATGGCATCGTCGGACGAGTCCACTATTGCGCTGAGGAGCAAGGCAGCTTGTTCCGAGAGTTTCCGCTCGGATATATCGCGCGTTACCGCGAGCTGAACCGTGCGGCCGTCGAAAAATGTCAGAGGGGCCGCGTGGGTTTCCAGCCGGCGACGGTCGCCGCCGAGTCCGATGATGTCGAAATCCAGCGTCACCCTTTCGCCCGCGCATGCTCTTTCATGGAATTCGCGAAATCGCTCCCGATCCCCGGGCGCTACGATATCGTAAATGCTCGTTCCGATCATCGCCTGCGCAGAGGCGGCGCCGATCATCGACAGGCCGGCGGCGTTTATCTGAAGCAGTTTTCCGTCTCGCCCTGCAATCGTCACACATTCGGGAATCGTGTCGAAGGTCTTCCCGAATTCCGCCTCGCCCTGGGCCGGCGTCATTTTTCGCCCGGTGACATCGATCAGCATATTGAGGCCGCCGATCATCCGGCCTTCAGCGTCACGAAGGATCGTGGGAAAAGGGATCACGGAGACGCGAGAGCCATCGGGCCGTTCCGCGATGCATTCCTGGCCCGGCTTCAGATCTTTACCCATAAGCAGAGTAGCCAGGGGACACTGATCATGCGGCAGCGGAGCGCCGCCGGGCGTATAGAGCTTCCACGCGACACGACCACTGGTCCGTTCCGATTTTGGGAAGCCAGCCCGAAAGGCCGACGGCCGCCCGGTTGAGATAAGTCAACCGGCCATTAAGGTCTGTCGCGTAGAAGGCGACAGGCAGCGTCTCGAGCATCTCTCGAAGCTTCAGTTCTTCTTCCATCGTTGTCGGTCCGGCGATATCGGTCCGGCGAGACCGCGGGATTCCAGCGGAGAGGCTACGTCCGACGGTTGTCCAGTTTCAGGTCTCCGTTCTCATTTTCGCTTAGCAGTTTACGCGCCGGGGCTTTTCTCTGCGGAGCCCACCCTGAGACCTCTCCGGTAACGAAGTACGGTCAGAACGAAATCAGACGCGGGCTGGACTGGGCGCGACGGCCTCGGTGAAGTTCATGCGGATTCCGTTTTTCGGCCGCAGAATGACCATCGGGCGCGGTTCGATCGTCTGGCCGGGAGACAGCTGAAGTTCATACTTCCGGAGCAGAACGCTCAGAATCATGAGGATCTGCAGCATCGCGTAATTGCCGCCGATACAGCCGCGCGGACCGGCTCCGAACGGCAGCCAGGTGCAGGGCGGGCGAAGTTTCTCGTTGGCTTTGGTGAAGCGCTGCGGATCGAAACGCTCCGGGTCCTCCCAGAGGTGGGGCGAATGATGGACGCCGTAGACGAATACTACGACCGTCGACCCGGCGGGTATGAAAAGGTCCCCCGCGCGATCGTCAGACAGCGCCATTCGGTCGACCATCCAGAACGGCGGGTAAAGGCGAAGGCCCTCCTGCACTACCTGCGCGGCGAACTCCAGCCGGGGCACATGGGCGTAAGTCAGGGGCTCGCCGTTCAGTACGGAATCGAACTCATCGCGTAACTCTTCGACGCAATCCGGGCGCGAGCTCAAAAGATAGAGCAGCCACGACAACGCATTCGACGAGGTTTCGTGCCCGGCGACCAGGAGCTGCATGCTTTCGCTCAGGACCAGTTCATCGGGCATGCCTTCGCCATCGCTGTATCGGGCGTCCATCAGGATCTGCAGGAGGTCGTGGCCGGGCTGCTCCTGGCGGCGCCGTTTGATGTAATCGAGCAGAATGCCGTCGGCGCGGGCTCGCATTTCCTCATGCCTGCGTAGTTCTCCGGAAGCGGCAAACCAGGGATTCAGGTAAGGCTGAATGGTTTGACGAACCATGAATTCCTGAACGGTCGAGATGGTGTGGCTGATGACGTCGATGTCGTCGTCTTTCAACCGGGCTCCGAACAGCGAGCGCCCGACCATGCCGAATGTCATCTTCATGAGGTGGGTGTAGATGTCGACGGGGCCGCTTCGGGCCTGTCTGTCGAAATCCCGCAGGGAGTCCGCCAGCGAATCCTGCATGATCGAGGAGAGAACGTCCAGTTGTCTCCGGTCGAAGCCCTTCTGGATCAGGCGCCGCTGCGTGCGCCAGGGTTCCCCCTCAGTGGTGAGAAGTCCCTTGCCCAGGAAGTGACCCATCCGCTTCTTCTGGATTTCGGATTTGTGGTAATTGTCCGAGTTGGTCTTCAGCACGTGCTGAATTACAGCCGGGTTAGTGGTTACGATTGCCTCTTTGACGCCGCCAAAATAGAACCGAAAAGTGTCGCCGAGGAGTTCGGTGTATTTCGAGAGAACCTGGACCGGATTGCCGGCCATTGCGCGCGAGTCGGTGAATGATTGGAACCGGGAAACGACTGGTATGGTTTGAGGCAAGTTCACGCCCCGCTGCCGAGGCGCTTCAGCAGAGAAAAATGCGCAGCCAGCGCCTGACGCACCGAGGGATTCTCCCGATAGGGAATGCCGAATTCCTGCGAGGTTTCTTTAACGATGCGGGTCAGGGAAGGGTAGTGGGTGTGGCACACAAAAGGGCACAGGTGATGGGCTATGTGGTGGTTAAGCCCGCCCGCGAGCCAGCCGACCAGCGGGTTGGTTGTCGCATAGTCGGCCGTTGTCGCAAAAATATGATAGACGCCGTTATCGAACTCGTTGCGGCTGGAGGGAAAGTACGTGCTGTCGACGGTGTGCGTGGTCTGGAATACCAGCGATACCGATAACCCGATAATCACGTGAGTGAGCAGGAAAGCCACCGCGACGAGCACGGGCGATTTCCTCAATAACACGATCGGCAAAATGATCATGTAAGTGAAGTAAATTGCTTTTCCCGCAAAGAGGATGGCATATTCGCGCGCCGGGTGTTTCGTACGTTTCAGGTAGTCGTGACCGGGGAAGAAGAAACACGCGAAGTCCCTCACGAACACGTAATCGAGAGAGAACAGCGCGTAAAAGAACAAGGCGTAGATATGCTGGAAGCGCTGCATCGGCGAGCGGGGTTCGTGGGGCGTGAAACGAAAGATGCGGCGTCCTGTGAGCGCATCGTCTTCCCCGTGGAGATTGATGCAGGAGTGGTGGCCCCGATGATGGAGGATGCGCCACATGTACGAGCTGATCCCGCAAAGATCGAAAACATAGTTCAGCGCTTTGTTGACCGACCGCGCCGAAGAGATGGCGTTGTGGTTGCTGTCGTGCGCGATGTTCAGCAGAAGGAACGTCTGGGCCAGGCCGTTCAAAAGGTAGATGGCGACAAACTTCCAGGAGCCCGGATTGAAAGCGTAGAGCGCGATCCAGCTGGCTGAAAGCACCGCGAGACCGAGAGCGATTTTGATCCACATCGTTCGGTCGGCCTTGGGGGAAAGATTCTGGTCGGAAAAGAAGCCGTCGAGCCGACGGCGTAAAACTTTTGGGAACGAGGATGGATCGGCGGAAGTAGTTTCGAGGTGCCGGGACGAGGGTTGCGCTACAAGGTCGTCGATATCTGAATTGTTGGCGACGCCATCCGAATCGTGGCCGATGGCGGGCCTCACCGAGCCTTCCGAATTGATGGCAAAATGAATTTGATCCGTCCTGCGCGATGGCGCAGAAGTATTCGGCGACTGCGCCCGCAGCCTTCAGAACGCAATTTTAGCTCGAAATCCGGGGGGAATCAAGGAAATTCGAGCAGATGCAACGGGTGCTGCTATGCTGGATGGACGGTATTTCAAAATACGTTTATGGCGCCTTCCGAAGAATGATCAATCGCTCGTTCCACCTCGCGGCCTGCCGGCGCCGAGTGTTATCAATTCAATTCCTCTCTTCATACCACGGGCAGGATATTCTTATTATCCAGCGTTTTCTTGTCATGCGTTTTCTTGTCATGCGAGGGATGGCCGTGAATGGCGGCGCCAGCGCCACGGGTACATGCTGAGGTCGATTTTACACAGACTGGACAGTCTGGGAGCTGAACACCCGCACAAACTTCTCTACTCGTACCTTGACCTGAACGGCAAACAGATCGAAAGTTACTCGTACCAGTCGTTTCTCCACCGGACGAAGGTCATTGCCGGATATTTGCGGAAGCACCACCGGTTCGCGTCGCATGACCGGCTTCTGCTGGCCTATCCGCCGGGCCTCGAGATGATCTGCGCGTTCTTTGGCTGTGTGCGCGCGGGATTGATCCCCGTACCCGTCTATCCCCCGAGTTCCAATGGCTTTCAGTCCGCCCTGTACAAAATGGTGCACATCGCAAAGGATTGCGACGCAGCGGGCGTTTTAACGAGCCATGACTATCATGCATCTCTGAAGACGAATCTCGCCCGCAGCCGAGTCGCGGCATCCGGCGTTGACGCCGACTACATCACCGGTCTTAAGTGGATCGTGACCGAAGACTTCGTCGATCTGATTTCGGACGAGACATTTAACGGTAACGGGGCTTCCAACGGCGCGAGCAACGGCACGTCAGGGATTCTGTTTCTTCAGTACACGTCGGGGTCGACGAGAGATCCCAAAGGCGTGATGGTGACGAGCGAGAACATCCTGCATAACGGGCCGCTGGTGATCCCGCATTCCGATCCGGTGGTTGTGTCGTGGCTTCCGCAGTATCACGATATGGGGCTCATCGGGTGCTATCTGTATCCCGCGCTGCAGGGCGGCACGACGTACGGCTTTGCCGCGACCGATTTTATTCAGCGTCCGGCCCTGTGGTTCGACACCATAAAAACCTATCGCGCCACTGCTTCGACGGCTCCCAATTTCGCGTACGATTATTGTCTCCGGGCAGGGCGGCTGTCGAAGGAGAGCCTGGAAAATTGCGATCTGAGTTCGCTGAAGTCCCTGATGGCCGCGGCGGAACCCATCAAGCCCTCCACTTACACTCGTTTTCTGCAGACATTTCAGCCCTATGGACTCAAGCCGGAGTGCTTCTATGTCGGCTATGGGCTGGCCGAGAATACGCTCGCGGTTTCGCACGTCGGCCGTAATATCGTTTCGGTCAACAAGAACGCCATTGCGCTGGGCAAGGCCCGCATGACCACCGAGGTTTCGGAGATCGGCGCGGCGACGCAGATTATCAGCTGCGGCATTCCGCTGCCGGGCCAGACGGTGAGAATCGTGGATCCGGAAAGACATCTCGCTCCGCCTCCGGGTCACATCGGTGAGATCTGGATTGCCGGCGAAAGCAAATGCCTGGGTTACTGGAACAATCCGGAACTTACGCTGAAGATGTTCCACGCGCGGATGGTGGACGACAGCCCGTATGACGACGGCTATCTGCGAACGGGCGACATGGGCTTCTTTCATGACGGAGAACTCTTCGTGTGCGGCCGCATCAAGGACATGATTATCGTCCGCGGACAAAACTATTACCCGCAGGACATTGAAGATGTCGTGGAGAAGGCATCCGGCCTGATCCGGAATAATTGCGTGGCCGCATTCCAGATTAACGAGGACACGGAACCTGCGCTGGCGATCGTCGCCGAAGTTAAGAACCCCAGGGCGCTTCCGGATGCGCTCAAGATTGCGACCGCTGTCCGGAATTATCTGAATGTCGAGGTGGCGCTGATTTCCTTCATTGCGCCGAAATCGATACCCCGAACCAGTTCCGGCAAGATCATGCGGAACAAGACCCGGCAGATGTGGCGGGAAGGCCTGTTTACAGTTCTCTCGGAATTTTCGCGGGAGAAAGATACTGAATCTTCCCTGGAGGATTCCGGCGGCTACTCGCCTTTCAACGAGTTGAAGGCTCGCTATAACCTCAGCGGAACGGAATCATACACGCTTGTCGAGGCCGGGCTCGATTCCCTGGACCTTGTCGCGTTCATGCATGAGATCAAGGAGCTTTTGAAGAATAAAGGCGCCGACATGCTCGCGCGGCAGGTCGATGTCAGTCTGGTGCAGCGTGTCAGCGTAGCCGAGTTGTTCCGGCTGGCTGAGCAGCTGGAGTATGCTCCCGATGCGGCGATCGTTCAACTGCGGGATTCCCTGGCGGCTTTCCGGGAAGAGCAGCGCACGGCGGAAAAGCAGATGATGAGCGACGATCGGAAGCTCATCTTTGTTCCTCCCGCGCCTTCGGCGCTCGCGCTGTTACCGGAGATCCCGGTGCTCGAGAACGTCCTGCTCTCGGGTGGTACCGGCTTCATCGGACCGTTCCTCGTAAAAAGTCTGCTGGAGCAGACGCGCGCCAGGATTTATGTTCTGGTCCGGGCGTCCGACGAGTGCCAGGGCAGGCAAAGACTGCGGGCTGCAATGGACTCGATGGGGCCTTGCGCGCCGGGGTTAATGCAGATGTTCGAGGCACGCGTGGTCCCCGTTTGCGGTGATCTGGGGCAGCCTCAACTGGGAGTTACAGACGATGTCTGGGATCGTCTTGCCGCTGAAATAGACACTGTGTTCCATAACGGCGCAACGGTCAACTATCTGTTCAATTACGACCGGATGCGTGACGCCAACGTGCTGGGAACGAACGAGATTTTAAGGCTGGCGTTCGAAGGGAGACCCAAGAGCTTCAATTACGTCTCGACGACCTTCGTGTTCGGCTGGGCGGTAAAAAAGGTTCTGTATGAGACCGACCATAACGAGAACATGGAGCTTCTCGATTTTGGATACAGCCAGTCCAAATGGGTAGCGGAACAGGTGGTCATGGACGCGCGCCGCATGGGCCTTGCCACCCGGATTTTCCGTCCGGCTCTGGTCAGCCCTTCCGTTACCGGCGGCGGCAATAACTTCGATATCGCGGTCCGCCTGGTTGCGTTCATGGTGAATCACGGCATCGGAGTGGACGCTCTGAATCAGGTCAGTTTCGTGCCTGCCGATATTACTGCCAACAATATCGTGGCGATTTCCACTACGCCCGGCACGGTAAACAAGACTTTTCACGTCGTGCGGGACGATTACGCGAACATGATGGACATTACCGACCTGATTACGAAGGCGACCGGACGGCGCTTCGAGATCTTCGGTATCCGCGATTTCGTTCCGGAATTGATCAGGAGATGCCGGAAGGAAGATCTGCTCTATCCGCTGCTGGATTTTCTGGTAGGCTCCGTCGACAACATTTCGGCGATGGAATTCAAGCGCTACGAAAATTCCACGTACCAGACGGCGCGGAACGCCTCGGTGTGGGGCCAGCCGGATCCTTCTCTGGAAGAGACCGTGAACGGCATTTTGCGTTTCATGACGCGGAAGGGAATCATTTCGGTTACTCCCCGGGAGTTCAAAGCCGTCGCCGTCTGCAGGTAATTACTGCTTTCGAAATACCAGGCTTTCTTTAACCTGCTGACCGGTTTCCAGCATGCCGGTGGTGGTTACTGTCATCTGTTGCCCGTCTGGGGAGACCACATACCGGTCTTTCTGAGTGACTTTGTTGTCGCGCCTGTAAATCGCATCGACGGTGTGGCTGTCAACCAACTGGAGCGCAATTGTATCGTTGACGGAGTTTCGCAGATCGTATTCCTTGCCGTCGAAACGCGCTGTGTAACTGAAGTCACCCGCGAAACGGACGCCGTCATTTCCGTCTGCCTCGATTTTGAGCGCCAAACCCTGCGCCAAACGCGTTTTACTCATATCCTCCGTCCACTCGCCTGCGAAGAGGTTATCGGCAACCTTCTTCCCTGCGCCCCGCGTCCACACAGTGATGCGATCGGGATGGCCTCGCTCCGAAGTAACGGCTGTCAATTCGTTACCATCCGCCGAAAGTTTGTAATGAACCGTCGCGACCAGAGCTCCATCCTTCTTCTCTTTGAGCTCGGCCTGGGTTTTGCCGATCCTTCGGAGCTCGATATGATTAAACGCCGGATTGCTCTCTATGGGCGTGGCATGTCCGTCCCATTTCGTCGTGAAATCGATGTGGGTTTCGCCTGAGCTGACGACGTGGACCCCTTCGTGCAAAGGCACAATGGAGAGTTTGTTGGGAGGATCGAGGGCAGATTGCGCCGAGATGAGAGTCCATGAGCCGATGCGGGGGTCCGCGGCGGCAAGTTGAAGGGCGGCCGCGATCCCGAGCAATACGAGTTTTTGCATGAGTCCTTGTAAACCGTGAATCGTAAATCGAGTCTTTGTAAACCCGATGGTTAACTTCAAACCAATTTTCGCAGATGCGGACGTATGGGACAGGCGTTGCAAGGCTCCCCTGCGAGGAACAAGAGTCCCCCGAACCCGCCTGGCAGGGCGGGAAACGTCCTTGACTGGTAATGATTTGGCGTGACATTATGAGACTCGTGAATGTGCGCCGATTCTGGCTCGCCGGGTTGGTCCTCGGCGCGGTCGTTGCGCTTCTTCCCTTTTCTTTTCACGCCGAGCGGCATCTGGAGACAGCCACCCGCATTGAGGGCAGCGAAGCCGATGCTGTGGAGCATGAACTGGCCAGCCGATTTCACTCCCCGTTCGTCGACCGCGCGGTCCTGCTGGTGCAGGGCCTTCCGGCCGCCGATTCAGAGGCGGGTGAACAGGCGTTGGGAACCATTGTGGATGGATTGAGACAGGAGCCCGGTGTTTCTGGAGTCGTTTCCCATCTCGATTTTCGCGATCCGATTTTCCTCGGCAAGGGCGGTGAAACATTTGTTATGGTGGGCCTCGCACCGGTCGACGGCTCGGTTGAATCGCTTGTGCCGAACCTTCGCGAGCGGGCGAAATCTCTTGAAAATCAGTTGCGGGGCCAGTATCCCGCGGTGAAGCTCGAAGTGACGGGCGCGACGCCACTCAATTTCGACGTTCGGAAAGCCAGCGCCGACGACGTGCAACATGCCGAAGATCTCGCAATTCCCGCAACGCTCGCGCTCCTGCTGGTGGCTTTCGGAAGCCTGGCGGCGGCGGTAATTCCCGTAGCCGTCGGCCAGCTTGCCATCGCCGCCACGATGGCGATTGCGGTATTCCTGGCGCGGCACTGGCACCTGTCAATTCTGGTTCAGAGTCTGGCCACCATGCTTGGGTTGGGCTTGGGCATCGATTACGCGCTGCTCATGGTCAGCCGTTTCCGGGAAGCAATTGCCGCCGGAAAAAGCGGACCCGATGCGGCGGCGATCGCGGCACGTCAGGCGGGTCATACACTCCTTATTTCCGCCTCTACCGTAGCCATCGGATTCCTCGCGCTCCTGACGGTTCCGATTACCGAAGTTCGCTCGATCGGTGTGGCGGGTGTTGTGGTGGCGGGAATGAGCGTGTTGCTGACGAATACCGTCGTTCCGGCGGTGCTGGGAGCTCTCGGTTCGCGAGTTAACGCCGGCCGGCTGCCCTTTACGGCGAGGCTGGATTCGGATTGCGCCGTGCGGGCCGAAAACCGCTGGAGGCAGTGGGGGAAGGTGATTGTCGCCCATCCGTGGCTTGCCATCTTCCTTGCGGGCAGTCCCCTGATTATGCTCGCCTCGCAGGCCGCGCGGCTTGACACCAATGTCCCCCGGGGGGATTGGCTGCCGGCGAAGGCGGAGTCGGTTGAGGCGCTGCACGCTCTTGAGCAAATGGACCGGGCCGGCATTGTTTACTCGCTGCGCGTAATCCTGGAACTTCCAAAGGATTCGATCTCGCAGACGGATGCGGGGTGGGACGCTCTCAATCGTTTCGCCACGCGGGTTGCGAGCGACCCTCGCGCCGACCGTGTGATCTCGATCCTGACGATGACGGAGGGAAAACGGTCATCCCTTCGCGACATCCCGCGCGACACACGCCGCACTTTCCTGAGCCCGGACGGCCAGGCGGCCCTGCTGGAGGTGTTACCCAAACCTTCCCTTTCCTGGGCCGATCAGGTCAACTGGGTGCGCGATCTGCGGAGGACGGGAGCGGCGGTTCTCACCGGAGTGCCCGGCGCCACGCTGCGCATTGGAGGGATCCCGGCGCTGAATGCCGATTATCAGACTCTTGTGCTTGACCGGTTTCCTTCCGTTATGGCGCTGGTGGTGGTGGGGACGCTTATCGCGCTTCTGTGCGGATTCCGGTCGCTTTTCGCCGCATTGAAGGCCATCTCGCTCAATCTGCTCTCGGTTGCGGCTGCGATCGGAGCGTTAGTTCTGGTGTTTCAGGACGGATACGGAGCCAGGTTCCTGGGAGTTCATGAGGCAACGGGGAGCGTATTCCCGCTCGTGCCGATCGTCGCTTTCGCGATCGTGTTTGGACTCAGTATGGATTACGAGGTGTTTCTGGTTGCGCGCGTGCTCGAAGCGAGGCGGTGCGGAATGAGTGAGACGGATGCAATCCCTGAGGGGATGGCCAGAACCGCGGGTCTGATTACGAGCGCCGCGGCGATCATGATTGTCGTGTTCGCGGCATTCATGTTTGGAAGCCTCCTCGTGGTTAAGATGCTTGGATTTGCGCTGGCGGTCGCCGTATTGATTGACGCAACGCTGGTAAGGATTGTGATCGGACCGGCCCTTCTTCGTATTGCGGGCGATTGGAACTGGTGGCCCGGGGGATTGGCCGTTCCGCGGAGCGCGCCGGTGTTGGTTAGCCGGGATTGATGCCGCTTATGATAAGCGCCGGCCAACGGGCGCGTAAGCTATCAGGAACGCAATCGGCGAATCAGTGAGATGTCATCATCCAAAATCGCGATGCCGACTTTTCTCAGCTGTTCAAGCGGTTTGAAGAAATGGCGGTCCTCTGAGCAGAGAATATCGGCGCCGCGAGCCCGAACATCGATCGTGCAACTGAATGCGGGCGCCGTTTCGGAAAGCGTGCAAGGTGGAAGCCAACGCCGCCCGCGCCGAGACGGAGAACGTCAGCGTCGGCATTGTAATCGAAAACCGGCGCATCGACTTTCCGTTGAATGGCCGCCAGGCGATCGACCTGATCTACGGCAGTCCAGCGGCTATGCTCACGGCGCAGGAGAGAGATTGCGTCTTCACTTTCCGCGGACTGGACGTATCCCGCGCGCCTGGTCACTTTACCAAAGTCGATTTATGAGCTCAGCCTATCGCGGAGCGGGAGACCATTCCGGTCGTGCCATGCGTCCCGTATCCACCACGACAAGGAATTTTCCCGACCACGGGGTCGGCTCACGCTTCTTTGGTAACACCCAGAACGTGCTGCCGCCGAGCATAGCCTTTTCGTAATTTCCGTCGAGAATTCCGTAATGATCGATAAATACGTTCAGGGTCGCGGGAATCCGGACGCAGCCCTCCGATTGGGGTGTTCCCAGCTTTTGCTCCAGACGATTGGGATCGGTGGCGTGCATTTCGAGTCGCATAGTGCCCTCGCCGCCCTTACCCCATCCTCGGATGGCCTGCTGCCAGCCGAAATCGTAAACCCGCATTCCTTTGGCGCCGAAGCCGCGAATTCCATTTTCGTTGACAGTGCCTTTGGCGCGGAAGTCCGGATTGTCGATTATGTGCTCGAAGACTCCCGTAGGTGTGACAAAGTGATCGAACCGGCCTGGTTTGCCGGTCGAAACGGGCGAGGCGCCGATGAGATGAAATTGCCCGTCCGGCGACATCCAGAAGAGCATTTCCGCCTGGACGAAGTTGTTCCGATCGACCAGAATCACATACTGCGCCTGGTTTCCGGTTTTGTCCGCGAGATTTTGCCGGAGCAAGCCGGCGTACGAGCGCTGTTCGTCGTTTGGGATGCTCAGTTTGCGAGCCACTTGGAGGTCGTAAAGAGGGATGAGGCTGGTCCCGTCATCGCCGGAAGCTATTCCGGGCAGGAGAAGACAAAGCGCCAAAGGTGCCAGAAAAAGCCCTGGAAGCCGGAGTCCGCGGAAACAAAGTTCCAGCATGGTGCCAGTGCGCCGCAGTATCGCGGCTTACTCGAACTGTAGCAGCATTCCGGCTGCCAGTCGGTCTATATTAACCGACGGCCCGCGTGCGCACCAGATCCGTGGGTCGGTTGTCCGAAAGAATGCCTGAACGGGCGTCCGTACCGCGGCCGCGAGATGCGAAATGCCGGAATCGTTGCCGACAAAAATCCGCGCCTGGCACAGCCAGCAGGCAAGCTCGTAAAGATCTCGATCCGGACCGCGCCCTTCAGTTCCTCTTCGGGGCCGCAAAGCCAATGCACCGGCATCTTTGCTGATAGACGGCTCGCGATTTCCTCGAATAAGGCCATCGGCGCGCGTTTCGCCGGATTGCTCGCGAAAGGGTGAAGTACCGCAAAAGTTCGGTTTGCGGCGGGACACTGGATTTCAGGGAATCGCGACCGAGACGCCGCGCCAAGCTCGCGCGCCTGATTGAGATAGAACTCGACGGCGTGTTGCCTGCCGGATGGCAAAGAGGGAAGGAACTGGAACGGCAAATCCAATCTCTCCACCAGTACCCGGAACTCGGGGTTATTCGCTCCGTACCAGGAAATAATCGAATCGAAGCTCCGCAGACGTTCGATCACCTCGTCCGGCTGCCAGCAATCCCAAGCGATCAAGCCCCGCCGCTACAATGGATTGCGCCGGATCGGCGAACCGCGCCAGCGGCACGTTCTGTCCCGCGCACCAGACCTCCGTATAATCTGTCGCGCAGCGACTCCAGCGCGGGCAGGCTCACGATGAAGTCGCCAATCGCACCGGGTCTGATCAAAAGGCGCCGAATCAAAAGACGGTCCGAAATGAATCACCAATTGTAAGATGGGGAAAGTCCGGATTCGAATACCCTAAATGAGCACAGTGGCTTTCGCGCCGCGTATGGCGCATGACGTGATTGGTAACGTCGGCAACACGCCGCTTCTGCGCCTGGAGAAGGTCGCGGCGCGAGTTCTCCAGGCATCGAGATCTACGCCAAAGCCGAGTACTTCAACCCCGGCGGGTCCGTGAAAGACCGCCCGGCGCTGAACATGATTCTCGAAGGCGAGCGCTCCGGCGCGCTCACGCACGACAAAACGCTGATCGACGCGACCAGCGGCAACACCGGCATCGCCTACGCGATGATCGGCGCGGCGCGCGGTTACAAGGTGAAGCTCTGCCTGCCGATGAACGCCTCGATCGAGCGCAAGCGCATCCTGAAGGCCTATGGCGCGGAACTGGTTCTGACCCCGGCCGACGAAGGCTCCGACGGCGCCATCCGAAAGTCCGCGAAATTTATGACGCCGATCCCGACCGATACTTCTACGCCGATCAGTACAACAACGACGCCAACTGGCAGGCGCACTACGAAACCACGGGCCCGGAAATCATCGAGCAGACCGAGGGCCGCATTACGCATTTCGTGACGCTGCTGGGCACCAGCGGGACGTTCACCGGCAACTCGCGCCGCTTGCGGCAGGATCTGCCGCAGCGTCCAATGCATCTCCGCGCAGCCCTCCACCGGCTTCCACGGCATCGAAGGCACGAAGCACATGCCGACCGCCATCGTGCCCGGCATCTACGACGAGAACCTGGCCGACCGCAATATCTGGATCGAAACCGAAGACTGCCATAAGATGGTCAAGCGCCTGGCGCGCGAAGAAGGCATGCTGGTGGGAATTTCGAGCGGCGGCAATGTCGTTGCGGCGCTGACGATCGCGAAGGAGCTGCATGCGCAGGGCAAGCGAAGGCGTGATCGTCACCATCCTCTGCGACAGCGCCGACAAATACCTGAGCGAACATTTCTGGGACGAAGACTAAATGATTAAAATCGACCGCGGCCCTGGCGCGAGATGGTGAATCACGCGCAGGCCGTCTATCCCAACGAATGCTGCGGCGCGATGATCGGCACCATCGATGGCGACAAGAAGAGCGTCAGTCCACGCCCTCGCGCTCGATAACGTTTCCAGCCGGTTCGCAGGCCGCGCGCTACGAACTGCGTCCCGAAGATCTGCTGCGCGCCGACCGCGAAGCGCGCGAGCGGAAGCTGGACCTGATCGGGATCTACCATTCGCATCCCGATTGCGGCGCGTACTTTTCCGAAACCGATTTAAAGAACTCCTGTCCGTGGTATTCGTTCGTCGTGCTCTCGATTCAGAGCGGACGCTTCGACCACGCCAACAGCTGGCTGCCCAATGCGGAGCAGACCCACGCAGAAAAAGAGGAACTGATATGGCCCGAATCCTGATCCCGACGCCGCTGCGGCAATTCGCCGACAAGAGGACACCGTCGAACTGCCCGGCGAAGACCGTGGGTGAAGTGCTGACTGCGCTCACCGCGCGCTATCCCGAACTGAAGAAGCATCTCTATAACGATGAAGGCAAGCTGCGCAGCTTCGTCAATGTTTATCTGAATGACGAAGACATCCGGTACATGCAAAAAGGAGGCGACTCCGGTGAGCGACGCCGATACGCTTTCCATCGTTCCCAGCATTGCGGGTGGTTCACGTGCGCTGAAGAAGTAAGTCTTTCGAAGGACGAAATCCTCCGCTACAGCCGGCACCTGATCATGCCCGAAGTGGGCATGGAAGGTCAGTTGAAGCTGAAGAAGGCGAGCGTTCTGCTGGTCGGCGCCGGCGGGCTCGGCGCGCCTCTCGGTCTTTATCTGGCTGCGGCCGGAGTTGGCCGCATCGGCCTCGTGGATTTCGACGTCGTCGATTTCACCAACCTGCAGCG
Organism: Terriglobia bacterium; assembly: GCA_963845785.1. Taxonomy (GTDB): domain Bacteria; phylum Acidobacteriota; class Terriglobia; order Bryobacterales; family Bryobacteraceae; genus BOG-234. The sequence continues at coordinate 58,376 of CAWJTK010000002.1, forward strand.
GCAGGTCATTCACGGCACGAAGGACGTCGGGAAGAAGAAGCTCGATTCCGCGTTCGAGACGATGAGCGACATCAATCCCTTCGTGAAGCTCGAGCGGCACGAAACGGCGCTTTCGAGCGAGAACGCGCTCGAGATTTTCAAGGACTACGACATCATCGTCGATGGCACGGATAATTTTCCGACGCGCTATCTGGTGAACGATGCCTGCGTGCTGCTGAACAAGCCGAACGTCTACGGCTCGATCTTCCGCTTCGAAGGCCAGGCGACCGTCTTCGCCTATGAGGGCGGCCCCTGCTATCGCTGCCTTTATCCGGAACCGCCGCCTCCCGGTCTGGTGCCCAGTTGCGCCGAAGGCGGAGTGCTGGGCATTCTTCCCGGCATCATCGGCCTGATTCAGGCGACAGAGACGGTGAAGCTGATTCTCGGGATCGGCCAGCCGCTGGTTGGGCGTCTCCTGCTTTATGACGCTCTCGGGATGAAGTTCCGCGAACTGAAGCTGCGGAAGAACCCGGAGTGCCCGGTTTGCGGCGATCACCGCACCATCACGAAGCTGATCGATTACAGTGAGTTCTGCGGCATGCCGCATCAGGAAGCGCCGCCGGAGCCTGTCGCCGCGACAGGAGATATCGACCCGGTTGAAGTGAAAGCGAAGCTGGATCGCGGCGATAATTTCACGCTGGTCGACGTGCGCGAGCCGCACGAATTTCAGATCTGCCGGATTCCGGGATCGACTCTGATTCCGCTTGGGCGAACTGCAGAAGCGCCTCGCTGAACTGGATCCGGCCAGCGAAATCGTGGCCCATTGCAAGAGCGGCGTGCGCAGCGGGAAGGCCGTCGATTTCCTGAAGCAGCAGGGATATAAGAAGGTTCGCAACATGAAGGGCGGCATTCTCGCCTGGAGCGATAAGGTAGATCCGACCGTACCGAAGTACTAGTGATGTCGCTGCTCGGTTCCATTGATGCGCGTTCTGTGCTATTATGACATCAAATGCGAACCACATTGAACATCGAAGATGATGCGCTCGGGGCAATCAGGAAATACGCCGAACACCGCGCCATCTCCCTCGGCGATGCGGCTTCAGCTCTGATTCTCCGGGGAATCGAGAGCGTTCCTCAGTTGAAGACGGAGAACGGTTGGGTGATCTTCGATCTCCCCGCCGGCGCGCCTCCACTGACGAACAAATTGCTCGACGAATGGGAGGACGCGGATCACGGAGAGGAATTCGACCGTGCGTTTTCTCCTCGACGTTAACGTCCTGGTTGCACTGGCTTTTCCGGCTCACGCTTCACATCGGGCGGCGCATGAGTGGTTCCGTCAGGAGCCTGATCGCTTATGGGCCACTTGCCCGTTAACCCAGGCGGGATTTTTACGCGTCGCCAGCCGCGCACTGGGCGGTTCTCAGCAAGCCGTTCGAAACGCGCTCGCCGGACTCGAAGAAGATTGCAGAAATCACACTCACGAATTCTGGCCGGCGGACATCGATCTGCGCGATCTGAGCGATTCGCAGCGCTCGCGCCTGACCGGCCATAACCAGATTGCAGATATGCAACTACTCCTGCTGGCGCACCGCCATCGCGGGCAGCTCGCCACGTTCGATGCCGGAGTAAGAGAACTCGCATCCGGCACACGTTGCGCGAATTCGCTACTCGTTCTCTAAATCCAGGCATAATGGGGTATGGCTCGCGAACTGTTTGAAGTCTCCTGCCCCTGCTGCCAATCGATTTTGAAGGTTGATTCCGAAATCCGCGCCGTGATTTCCTACGCGGAACCGGAGAAGAAGCCGGTCATCGAGGATCTCGCCGCGGAGGTCGCGAAACTGAAGGGCGCGGCAGGCCGCCGCGAAGAAAGCTTCCAGAAATCGTTCGCCGCGGAGAAGAATCAGGGCCAGGTGCTCAATCGCAAGTTTGACGAACTGCTCAAACAGGCGAAGGGCGACCCGAACTTCGGCAAAAAACCGCGCGATATCGATTTATAGTTCACTCAAGCCCTGTCGATCGCAGAAACTCCCGCGCAATCTCGCGCGCGGACCGATGCTTCCCATCGAGCTGATAATTCAGGCGCCGCATGGTATCGCTGTCGATGCGGCCGGCAAGTTCCATCAGAGCCGGTCGCAGGGCGGGGAACTCGCGCTCCGCGGCCTCGCGCACCACGAGCGCGCACTGATAGGGCGGAAAGTAATGGCGATCGTCTTCGAGCACCGTAACCGGCAGCACTGAAAGCAACCCATCCGTGCTGTTGCCCGCAACCATGTCGACCTGCTGTTTCATGAGCGCCTGATAAATCAAACCGAGATCCATCGTTTTAACCGACCCTCTTAGCCGCAGGCCGTACGTTTTCATTAACCCGGGCAACCCGTCTTCACGGCGCGCGAATTCGTAACCCACGCCGAGTTTCCACGGGTGGCTCTGCGCGGCCTGAGAAATGGTCGAGAAGTGTCCATCGGCTGTGCGGATCGTCATCGCGAAGGTGTTCTCAAAGCCCAGCGGATCCAGCCACTCGAGATGCCATTGCGCATAGCCCTGACGCACCGCCGCCAGTGCCTGTGCCGGGTCTTTGATCGGTTTCTCTTTGAGAACCGCTGTAAGCGCCGTGCCGGTGTATTCGGGAAAGACGTCGATGTCTCCGTTGAGCGCGGCCTGCTGCGTGAGCAGCGTGCCGCCCAGATCCAGCTTGCGGCTCACGTGACCGTGCAGGCGATTTTCCAGATGCTGCGCGACGATCTCGCCCAGCACGAGTTGTTCGGTAAAGTTCTTCGACCCGACGCGCACGCGAGGTGTATGACTGCAGGCCACAAGAAAAACGGCGAGCACAACAGCTAACGAACGGACCATCGCTTCTCCAGCCAGCCCAGCAAGCCATCCGCCGCCAGTGCGAGCAACGCGGCCGGAATCGCGCCCGCAAGAATCTGAACCTTGTCGACCGATGCGATGCCCCGGAATATAAATACCCCGAGTCCTCCGGCGCCGATGGCGGCGGCGATGGTGGCCGTTCCAACGGTGGTCACGGTCGCGATTCGCAGACCCGAGATGATTATCGGAGCCGCAAGCGGAAGTTCGACCATGCGAAGAATCTGGCTCCGCGTCATCCCCATCGCGACAGCCGACTCGCGAACGACGGTGTCCACTCCCAGAATGCCGGTGACTGTGTTACGCAGGATCGGCAGCAGCGCGTAAAGCACGAGCGCGATGATCGCTGTGTGCTGCCCGATGCCGCCGATAAACGGGATCGGAATCAGGAAGCCAAACAGCGCGAGGCTGGGTATCGTCTGTCCGACATTCGCAATGCCAAGCGCCCAGCCGCGCGCGCGAGGGCGCGTAGCGATCAGCAACCCCGTCGGTATTGCAATGGCGGATGCAATCAGAATCGCACTGAGCACCAGAACGAGATGTTCGCCAAGCAATTGCAGGCCCTCATCGAGAAGGTCCTGGAGAACATCACTCAACACGGGCAGCCTCGTGCAGGACGTCAAGAAACGCGCGAGCTTCGGGATGCCGGCTGCCTGCGAACTCCGAGGGACTTCCGATGAATGCAAGATTGCCTTCATGAAGCAGCGCAATTCGGCTGGCGAGTTTCATGGCTTCTCCCACGTCATGAGTGACGAAGACCGAAGTCTTGCCGAAATCGGCGCGCAATCGCAGGAATTCACGCTGCAGATCGAGCCGCGTTACCGGATCCAGCGCACCAAAAGGCTCGTCGAAAAGGAGAATTTTCGGATCCGCAGCCAGCGCCCGAGCCACACCTACTCGCTGACGCTGTCCTCCCGAGAGCTCGCGCGGAAGCCGGTTAGCGAAGCTATCGGCGGGAAGGCTGACCTGCGCGAGTAAGTCCGTAATTCGCGAGGAGACTTTCGACTCGGGCCAGCCTTCAAGGCGTGGCACGAGGCCGATGTTGCGTCCCACCGTGAAGTGAGGGAAAAGGCCGCCTTCCTGAATCACGTAACCGATACCGCGGCGCAGCCGAACGAGATCCCATTCCGCGGTGCTCTTGTCCTCCACGCGAACTTCGCCCGAAGACGGCATGATCATGCCATTGATGAGTCGCAGGGCCGTGGTTTTACCGGAGCCGCTTCGGCCCAGCAGGATAAGCGTTTCCCCCGCTTCGATGGAAAGCGAGAGATCTTTAAGAATGGCGCGGCCGCCGATGCGGTAGTTGACGTTACGGAACTCGACGACGCTCATGTCGTCTGGAAAAGCGTTTCGGCGAAGCCCCACTCGCTGTCGACCCACTGGCGGACGTGGCTCCATCCCGCGCGCGCCGCCAGCCGTGAGATCTCCGAAGTCCGGAATTTGTGCGAGGATTCGGTCCAGATGGTTTCGTCGGGCGTAAACGAAACGGTGAGGTTGAGTTCGCCAATGCGTACGTCCTGTGCGATGCGCGATCGCAAATGCATCTCGACCCGCGAATGACGATCGCTATAACGCGCCTCGTGCGCGAACTGCGAGAGGTCGAAACGTCCGTCGAGCTCGCGGTTGATACGCGCGAGCAGGTTGAGATTGAATGCCGCAGTCACGCCGATCGGGTCGTCATAGGCGCTCAACAGCCGGGCGCGCGATTTGACGAGATCCGCGCCGAGCAGCAGATAATCGCCGGGCTGCATCTTTCTTCGGATTCGCCGCAGAAAGACGCCCGCTTCGCCACGATTGAAGTTGCCAATCGTGCTGCCCAGGAAGAGGATCAGCACGTGTTCACCGCGCTGCCGCTCAGCGATGGCGCGATCAATGCCTTCGAGGTAAGTGCCTTCGATTGGCTCCACGCGCACGCACTCCATGCCGTCCAGAACTTTGACGCATTTGTCGAGTGCCGCGGCGGAAATATCGATCGGGCGGTAAAGAACCGGTCCGCTGCGCGCGGCGGCCGCGAGAACATGTCCGGTCTTGGTGCCGGTACCGCTGCCGAGTTCGATGATGAGACTCGGATGATTCGAGGCGCGAATAATTTCGTCCGCTGCACTTGCGAGAAGCTCGCCATCGGCGCGGGTGAGCCCGTATTCGGGCAACACCGTGATGACTTCAAAGAGCGCTGAACCGACCTCATCGTAAAGCCACGAGGCGGGTAGCGTCTTCTGTCCAGCGCGCGAAAGCCCTGCGGCGACAGCATGGGCAAAATCGGGGTTGACGCCCACAGGCGTCATGGGAACTGCGGCAGCGGCGGCGATCATGCGTTCTGGTCCACCAGGCGGAAGCCTGCGTACATGTGCGGGTAGTCGGGCCGAAACCAGTTACGGAAGCTGGGTCGTGTGAGCAGGCGAGCTGTTCGGGGCGATGCGCCCTTCATCACATAATGCCGGCCGTCGAAAAAATCGGCCGAGTAGCCGGGATAGAACGGATGCGCCCAGAAACCCTGGAAAGGTGCGAAGACGTCGCGTGTCCACTCCCAGCCGTTCCCTCTCATTTGTACCGGTGCAGAGGAATCGCTTGCTGAGGCGTTGACGGGAATCGGATCCCAGCGTTGGTAGTCGAAGTTATCGCGCACGGCATCGGGAACCTGCAACTGCGAAGCCAACTGGAACTGCGCTTCGGTGGGAAGGCTGAGACCTCGCCATACGGCGTATGCGGAAGCCTGCTCCCACGTTACCCACACAGGCCAATCGAGCGGCAGAGGGAATTGCGAGAACATCCCGCGATAAAGCCACTCGTCGCCTTTCCGCGACCAGAAGTGCGGCGCGGCTCCACCCTCGCGAACGAATTCGAGGTATTCGCCGTTTGAGATTTTGAACTTCGAAATCCGGAACGACGGGACATGAACCTCATGTGCAAGATGTTCGTTGTCCCAACCGAACGTATCCGGCGTCTTGCCAAGAGTTACCAGGGACGCCTTGATGGGAACCATCGGATTCGCCGGGGCTTCGCTAAACGTTGTCGAATGTCGGCCGGCAGTGTCGGATTTCTTTTGATCGTAGGGCAGCCCATGCATCAAATAAGCAAAAGTCTCAGCGTGCATGTGCCGATGCTCGATCGTCATGTTGAGGAGCCAGGGATCGAAATCGTCGAGATGCGAGTCAATCCAGGATCGGGTCTGGTCGCGGTATCGCAAGACTTCGGCCTCTGACGGCCAGTCGCGCGCTGAATCCCGCGGCGCCTCACCGGGCGGCGGATCGATACCGCGCTCAAACAGTTGATCGAACTCCGGGTGGAACGCGGGTGCGCTTAACCCGCGCCTGCCAAGCACATTCCAGTCGAAGGCCTCAAAATGTCCGAGATAAAAGATAAGCCGATGACGTTCAGCGATCGGACGTTCATAGAGAGTCCCAGGGGCAAGCAGGTTGAACAGGTGATCCGTTTGCTCGCGCGCACTCTCGAGTTCGCGGCGCAGCGCCTGAGTTGATTCCGTGAGGATGGAAGTTGTAGGGATTGTCATTCCTGGACCTCTCGTTTGATGACTGACATTGCCTGACTGATGCTAGCAACCTGTATGCCTTTATGAAAACCCCAAGTAATATCACGATTTAATTTGACGCCTGTAGTTTTATTTGGCTTCTTGTGTCCCGTTGACATACGATTGTCTTCGTAGTAAGGTCTTCGTATATGCCGGATAACCCTCTGCCCAGACCCACGGATGCCGAACTCGAGATACTGACGGTTCTCTGGAGCAGAGGGCCCAGCACTGTCCGGGACGTTCATGAAATCACTGCAAAATCAAACCCTACGCAATACACCACAGTGCTGAAACTGATGCAGATTATGGCCGAAAAAGGTCTTCTCCGCCGGGACGAGGAGCGCCGAGCGCACGTTTACGAAGCCGCGTGCCCGCCGGAATGGACCCAGAAGCAATTAGTGGGCGATTTATTACAACGTGCCTTCAACGGGTCGGCGGCGCGCTTGCTTCAGGGCGCGCTTTCCGCGCGAAAGGCCTCGAAAGCAGAACTCGCGGAGTTGCGCAAACTGCTCGACGACTACGAAAGGAAGACCCGATCGTGACTGAAAAGATGATCACAATTGAGAATCTGGTGCGCACCCCCCTCGCGAACGCGCTGGGCTGGACCTTATTCCACTCACTGTGGGAGGGAACGGCGGTCGCACTGGCGCTGCTCGGTATCTTCTACATGGTTCGCTCGGCCCAGGCGCGTTATATCGCGGCTTGCATCGCCCTTGCTGTCATCGCGGCGGGATTCGTATTTACGCTGTTCTTACTTCTGCCGGAAGGACCCGCCGCGGCGCCCGCCACGATTCGCGATCTTCCCGGCGCCCCGCTCGCCGGCGATGGCTGGATGAGTACCATTTCCGAGCGCCTTCGCGCCGAGGATGTGTTGCCCTGGCTCGCGCCCTTCTGGTTCGCAGGTGTCATCCTTTTCCAGCTGCGCAGCCTTGGAAGTTGGATCGCGGCGCGCCGTCTTCGCAACCGCGGCGTCTGTCCTCCGCCCGATCGCTGGCAGCAGAGGCTGCTGGAACTGGCCAATCAGATTCGGCTGTCGAAGCCGGTTGCGCTTCTGGAATCATGTCTTACAGACATTCCCGTCGTGATCGGAAATCTGCGGCCGGCAATTCTCGTCCCGATCGGCTTCCTCTCGGGCATGCCTGAATGCCAGATCGAGGCAATCCTCCTTCATGAACTGGCGCACGTTCTGCGACGGGACTATCTGGTGAACCTGATCCAGACGGTAGTGGAAGGCTTCCTTTTCTACCATCCGGCGGTCTGGTGGATATCGGCTGTGATCAGGTCAGAACGCGAGAACTGCTGTGACGACATGGTGGTCGCCGCGGGGAGCGAAGTGAAGGAGTATGCCGACGCTCTAACAACTTTGGAACAGAATCGCCAGACCGTGCAGGAACCGGCGCTGGCTGCAACGGGAGGTAGTCTTATGAATCGTATTCGCCGTCTGCTTGATCAATCGGGGAAGTCTCGGCAAGGGAGTTTGCCGGGCGCTCCAGGACCGCTCTTATCAAGCTCAGTCATGTTACTTACGGCCGTGCTGGCATTTATGGCCTGGCCTGCTATGTCGCCGCCGGCTCACGCTCAGGTAAGCCAGGCCCAGGCCCCATGGCAGAAATGGCTCAGCGAAGATGTGACTTACATTATTACCGATGCGGAAAGAAACGCATTTCGTCAGTTGGGGACCGACGACGAGCGCGCGCAATTTATCGAGCAATTCTGGTTGCGGCGCGACCCCACACCGTCAACGCCCGAAAATGAGTTCAAGGACGAACACTATCGTCGGATTGGCTATGCCAATGGCCGTTTTACCTCGCAATCCGGTCTGCAGGGATGGAAGACCGATCGCGGCCGTATCTACATCACCTTCGGGCCACCCGATGAAATCGATTCGCATCCGTCCGGCGGCGGCTATGAACGGCCGGCGGCGGAAGGCGGCGGACAAACGACGACTTACCCATTCGAAACCTGGCGCTATCGTTGGATCGAGGGAATCGGAAATAACGTGCTGATCGAATTTGTCGACACGCAGGGCAACGGTGAATTTCCGATGACGAAGGACCCGTCAGCCACAACCGGAGTCTTTCACCCCCGCAATTAATCAGATTCCCGCCAGTGCCGTGATAGTCTCGGAAGTTCCGGCTTGGCATGGGGACGCGGAAGTATCTGTGGCGCTTTGGACTGGGCCTGATCGCCCTCACTGCGCTGTACGCCTTCCAGCGTCCCTTCCGCGAATATCCCGGCCTCGAATACAACAATTTCCCGCTGCCGCCCGATTATCGTGAAAAAACCGAGTGGGTATTCGCGCGGCTCATGTATCCGCAATCCCCGCGCAGTTACGGGCAAGGCTTCGGATTTCGCGGCAGCGGCGACTGGCGCGAAGGCTATTCCATGTGGACCCAGGATTACCCCCGCGCCGACCGTCATTTCTCTGAGGCGATGCGGCGCCTGACTCGAATCCACGTCCGTTCGACCGAACAACCGGTCAACCTCGACGATGGCGATGATGTCTTCAATTACCCCTGGCTTTATGCGGTTCAAACCGGCCAGTGGAGGCTCACAGACCAGCAGGCGAAGCAGCTGCGCGAGTATCTCCTGCGCGGCGGTTTCTTCATGTGCGACGACTTCTGGGGCGAGGCGCAATGGGAAAACTTCATGGAGAGCATGCGCCGCGTTTTTCCAGACCGCGAGGTGGTCGACATCCCGGATGGCGATCAGATCTTCCATGACGTTTACGACCTGAGCAACCGGTATCAGGTACCCGGCGCGCGCTACATCGGGACCGGCATCACCGAGAAATGCGCCGGTTGTCCGGCGCGCTGGCGCGGCATTTACGACGACCGCGGGCGCCTGGTGGTCGCTATGACCTTCCAATCGGACGTGGGAGATTCCTGGGAATGGGCCGACGACCCCGGTTATGACGAGAAGTTCTCCGCTTTGGGAATTCGTATCGGCGTAAATTACATCGTTTACTCGATGACTCATTAAAGGACATATAATCGTCCGTGATTAGCCACGGAGGTCCTCATGCGCATACCGCAATTGATCCTGCCATCATTTTCAGCTCTGGCGATCGCGCTGTTGGCGACGCCTGCCCAGATCAAAGCCTGGCAGGCTGCTCCATCACCCACCCAGATCGCATCGCAGGAAGACCGCCAGAAGATGATGGATCTTCTCCACATCACGTCGCTTCGAAACGGCGCGAACGGCAGCAATCCGCAGGCTCCCAATTACGCGAATTACGACGAATCGAAGGCGAATCCCTATCCTGTGCTGCCGGACCCGCTGGTGCTGAAAAACGGGAAGAAAGTCACGACCGCGAAGATGTGGTGGGAACAGCGCCGGCCCGAAATCGTCGAAGATTTCGATCGCGAGATTTACGGCCGTGTCCCGGCCGTCACGCCAGCCGTAAAGTGGGAACTCATCAAAACCACCAATGAAACGAACGGCGACGTGCCGGTCGTGACGAAACAGCTCGTTGGTCATGTCGATAACTCCTCATACCCGCAAGTCACCGTGGATATTCAACTGGTCCTGACGACTCCTGCCAAAGCCACTGGCCCGGTTCCGGTCATCATGGAGTTCGGCTTCACAGGTCCGGCGCGTGGAGGCAGAGGCGGTCCGGCGCCCCCCGGCCCAACCTGGCAGCAACAGGTTCTGGCAAAAGGTTGGGGTTACGCGATCATTTCGCCCACCAGCATTCAGGCGGATAACGGCGCCGGATTGACGCAAGGCATCATCGGCCTGGTCAACAAAGGCCAGCCCCGCAAGCCGGACGACTGGGGCGCGCTTCGCGCCTGGGCCTGGGGAGGCAGCCGGGCGCTCGATTATTTCGAGACGGACAAATCGGTGGACGCGAAACGAGTCGGCATCGAAGGCCATTCGCGCTACGGCAAGGCGACGATAGTCGCGATGGCGTACGATCCCCGTTTTGCCGTCGCCTTCGTCAGCTCTTCGGGTGAGGGCGGAGCGAAGATCCATCGGCGCAACTGGGGCGAGCTGGTGGAGAACGTCGCGGCCGTGAACGAATATCACTGGATGGCGGGCAACTTCCTCAAGTACGCCAGCACTCTGAACTGGAACGATCTGCCCGTGGATTCGCATGAGCTCGTAGCACTCTGCGCGCCTCGCCCGGTCTTCATCAGCGCGGGCGCCACGAAGGCGACGGATGGGTAGACGCGAAGGGCATGTTCCTCGCGGCCGCGGGCGCTGGCCCCGTTTACAGACTGCTCGGAAAGAAAGACATGGGCACAACCGAATTCCCGCCGATCGAGACCGCTCTGATCGATGGCGATGTCGCCTTCCGCCAGCACACCGGCGGCCACACGCCCGCACCGAACTGGCCGACGTTTATCACCTTCGCAGAACGTTATCTGAAAGAGCCCGCGCCGCTCCGGTCTGCGCGTTAAACCGGGTCAGCGCCCAAAGCGCAACTGCATCCAGCCGAGCGCCACGAATCCCAGCGCGACCGCCACCCGCAGCGCAACGGGCGTGAAGCCCGCGCCCTGGAGCTGATACACAATCGCCAGCAGGAGGAAACCAACACCTATCGATAAATACCACCATCCCCAGTGTCGAGACTGAAATCCGCGCACACGCCCATTGTCCGCCCGAGCTGCCATTGATCGAGGGGCCATGAGAGATCGAAGGCGGGTTGCTTTGCGCTGTCCGGTTTGTCAAGAGGTGTGGCGTTCGAGTGTGACCCGCAGCGAATTGTTGAAGTTCGGGCGTGCGATGATTACCGGACAAGCTTTGGGACGACCCACGCCCGTGTCAAAGAGATCGAAGCAAGAGCCCTTCGCCGGCTTCGAGAGCCGAACCTTCCGAGCCCCGCATAATCCTATCGGTCGCGTTCGGTAACCAGATCGGTCAACATACAAAGCGCCCGTTGATAAGGACTTTCCGGAAACTCCGCAACAAGCTGCCGCGCCCGATCCGTAAACTGCTGTGCCCGCTCCCGCGTGCGCTGCAAACCGCCCCGGCGCTCGATCATTGAATAAATCTCGGCAAACGGAGCAGAATCGTAAGTCCGCTCCCCAAGCACAAGCTCCACCTGTCGCCGTTCTGTCGCCGTCGCGGTCTCCAGCGCATACACCAGCGGAAGCGTAACCTTGCCTTCCTTCAAATCCCCGCCGACCGGCTTGCCCAGCGTCTGCTCGCGCGACGTGAAATCCAGCATGTCGTCGATTAGCTGAAACGCCATCCCCAGGTTCCACGCAAACTCGCCGAGCTTCTCTTCCGACGCGGTATCCGCGCTCGCCGACACCGCACCCAGCTTGGCGCAGGCCGAAAAAAGGCAGGCCGTCTTGCGGTCGGCCACTTCCATGCAATCGGCCTCGGTGATGTCGATCCGCCCAATGCGCTCGAGTTGAATCAGCTCGCCTTCAACCATCAGCTGCGTCAGCCCGATCAGCAGGTCGAGCACATGGAAATTCCGCTCCCGCAGCGCGACCTGGAACGCCTGCATATACAGCCAGTCGCCCGCGAGCACGCAAGTATGATTGCCCCACTGCACATTGGCCGAAGGACGCCCGCGGCGCGTCTGCGCCACATCGATCACATCGTCGTGCACCAGCGTCGCCGCGTGGATCATCTCCACCACCGCGCCCAGCTGCACCGCCGATTTGCCATCCCCGCCCGCAAAGCGGGCGCACAGCAACAACAGCGCGGGCCGCAGACGCTTTCCGCCGCTCTGCTGCAGGTACCGCCCGATGTTCGTTACCGTCTCAACCGACGCCAGCGATTCCGAGTTAATCGCCTTCTCCACATGCCCAAGGTCTTCCCGGACGAGCTCGAATATCTCGCCCGCTGAAAGAGCCTGTCCTGGCCGTTCGGTCTGCATCGGAAACCCCAGTGTAACGGGTCGCTTTTTACCGCGGCAAACGCCTGTTAAAACACACCCGCTCGAAATTAGCGGTCGTGAGGGAAGCGATCTCTTCGACCGTGGTCTCGCGGACCTCCGCCAGCCTCCGCGCAGTCTCGACCATCATCGCGGGCTCGTTGCGTTTCCCGCGATAAGGGATCGGCGCGAGATACGGGGCGTCGGTCTCCACCAGCAGCCGGTCGCTCGGCGTGTTGCGGGCCGATTCACGAACCTGCTCCGCCGTTTTAAACGTGAGCACGCCGCCGTAACTGAGATAAAAACCCAGATCGAGAGCCTCCCGCGCCTGCACCGGATCGCCTGTGAAGCAGTGCATGATCGCATCCCCCGACCAGTGCTCACGAAGAACCGCCATCGTGTCGTCCCACGCATCGCGCGTATGAATCGTGACCGGCAAGCCCGCCTCGCGCGCCAGTTTCAATTGCTCGACAAACACCTCGCGCTGCGCCTCGCGCGGGGCTGCACCAGATGACGAATCGTAGTGGTAATCGAACCCGATCTCTCCGAAGGCGACAACCTTCTCATGCGCGACAAGCGCGCGCAGATCGTCCAGCGTCCGCGGCGTGAACTTCGAAGCGTCCTGCGGATGCACCCCGACCGAAGCATAGACCTGGTCATATCGCTCCGCCAGCCGGACTGCCCGATCGATCTCAGGCGGCCCGTCACCGGTCCCGATCGTCAGAATTCGCGACACCCCGGCCGCAGCCGCGCGCTCCAGAACGGCATCCAGATCTTCCGCAAACCGCTTGTCGTCCAGATGGCAATGCGAGTCGACCAGCGTCATTACTTCAATCGCGAACCGACCGGCACGTCTTCAAGAAAGCCAGCCAGAATCGGCTTGCCGCCCTCGAGCGATGCCGCGACAATCATGCCATTCGATTCAATCCCACGCATCTTCCGCGGATGCAGATTGGCCACGATCACCACCTTGCGCCCGACCATCTTCTCCGGCTCGTAGACAGCCGCGATACCCGCCAGAATCGTGCGCGGCTCCGGCTCGCCGATATCTACCTTCAGGTGCAGCAGCTTGTCCGAACCCTTTACCTTCTCAGCCGAGAGCACCTGGCCGACGCGCAAATCCACCTGCCCGAACGCATCGATGTCGATCTTCGGCGAAGGCGGCAGAATGGTGCCCTCGGCAGGCGGGCACTCAGCCGCAGCAACCGGCTTGCCCAGCACTTTGGCCTGCCGCGCGCTCTCTTCTTCTTCGAGTACTCGCATGCGATCAATCGCGCTCTTCGCCTCGATGCGTGGGAAGACCGGCGCAATCATCCCGATACTCTGATCGGCCCGCAGCTCACCCCATTCGAGTTTCGCGATCTCGAAAGCATCGAGCGACTGCGTCATTCCCAGCTGCGCCCAGATATTCGCCGTCGATTCCGGCAGTACCGGATGCAGCAGCACCACCGCAACCCGCAATGTCTCCGCCGACTGATACAGTGCGTCGTCCAGCTGCTGCGCCGCACCCGGCTCAGTCGACTTCGCCAGCTTCCACGGGGCCTGCTCCACGATGAACTTATCCACTTCCGATAGCAGCGACCAGATCGCCTCCAGCCCGCGCGAAAATTCGAACGCGTCAAAAGCGCGCGTCGCAGCGTCGATCGTGTTGCGCGCCGAAGCCGCCAGCGGATGCGGCGCGTTCGACGGTGACGGAATCTTCCCGTCCCGATACTGTTTGATCATCGTTAGCGTGCGGCTCGCTAGATTGCCCAGCCCATTCGCGAGTTCCGAGTTATATCGGCCCACCAGCGCATCGAAACTGAAGCTGCCGTCCTGCCCGAACACCACCTCGCGAAACAGAAAGTAACGTAACGCCTCAAGGCCCATCACCTGACGGATCGGCTCCGCCCGCACGATGTTCCCACGCGACTTGCTCATCTTGTCGTTCTCAAAGAGCAGCCACCCATGGGCGAACACGCGCTTGGGCAGCGGAACGTCGCCGGCCATCAGAAACGCAGGCCAGAACACCGCATGAAAGCGAACAATCTCTTTGCCTATCAGGTGCAGGTCGGCGGGCCACAGCTGAGTATCCTTGACCGCGCTGATATATCCGATCAGCGCATCGAACCACACATAAGCGACATGTTTCCCTTCAAGCGGCACGCCCCACTTAAGCGAAGTCCGGCTGATAGAAAGGTCCTGCAAGCCACCTTTGACGAAGCTGATCACCTCATTCCGGCGCGCCTCAGGCCCAATGAAATCCGGATTATCCTCATAATGTTTCAGCAGCCGATCCGCAAAGGCCGAAAGCTTGAAGAAGTAATTCTCTTCGGTGACAGTCTCCGTCAAGCGGCCGCAATCGGGACAGTTCTCGCCGGGCTGCGCGTCATTAACATACAACTCATCAAAGACGCAGTACTGACCGGTATAACTACCCTTATAGACATACCCGTTGGCCTTACAACGCTCAAAGAGCCAGCGCACAGTCTCGTAATGTCGCGGATCCGTCGTCCGAATATAGTGGTCGTACTGAATCCCGAGCGTATCCCACTGCGTCCGAAACTCGTTCGAGACGAGGGTAGTGAACTCTTCCGGCGTCTTCCCCGCCGCCAGTGCGGACCGCTCCACCTTCTGACCGTGCTCGTCGGTCCCGGTCGTCAGAGCGACATCGAAGCCCTGCATCCGCTTGAACCGTTTGATGGTATCCGCCGCAAGTGTCGTATAAGTGTGCCCGATATGAGGCGCGGCATTAACATAATAAAGAGGAGTAGTAAGGTAATATTTCATCTGAGTTATAAGAAGTATTTCCTGATGTGGGGTCAGTCCTTCGGGCCTGCCGCCGGGCTTCCGCCCGGCGCAACCAACGCAAAATACTCCCCGCGATGCCTCCGCCAGAACTTCCTTCAAAGGCAGCCCCGCCTCCAGCGCAATCCGGCGTGCATCCTCATATTCCGGAGCAAAACCCGACTCGCCTGCCTTCACCCTCACAATCCCATGCGAAGTACTCACCTCCACCCATTCCCGAGCCTGCACCCGCCGCTCCGCGCTATAGTAGCGAACTCCCAGCGTAGTGGTCTCGCGGAACAAAATCCCAAAAATCTCATCCCGCTTCCCATTCTCCGCGATCACCTGCAGCACCACTCCCGGCCGTCCCTTTTTCATCTGAGCGGGAATGATCACAGCATCGAGCGCGCCGGCCTCAAGCATCCGTTCCATCGCATACGCGATCACCTGAGGCGAAGCGTCATCGATGTTAGCCTCGATAACGGTCACGCTGGTGGCCTCGACCGCGCCCGAACTCTCCCCAATCATCACCCGCACCACATTCGCGTGTTCCTTGAAGTCGAGATCGCCAGCGCCATACCCGATCGAACGAACCCGCATCGAAGGCATAGCGCCGAACTCCGTCGCCAGCGCCGCGACAACAGCGGCACCCGTAGGAGTAGTCAATTCGAGCGCAGGCCCGCGCGCATAAACAGGCTTATCTCGAAGCAGACTTGCAGTTGCGGGAGCGGGCACCGGCAAAACGCCATGTTCGGTATTGACCGTGCCGCTGCCGGTATTAATTGCCGAGCAATACAAAGCCTCAACGCCCAATAACTCGAGCGCGAGACAAACCCCGACAATATCGCAGATGGAATCGACCGCGCCAACTTCATGAAAATGGACTTTCTCGATATCCACTCCATGCACCGCCGCCTCGGCCTCGCCCAGCACGCGGAAAACGCGCTCGGCTTTCGCCTTCACTGCGGCCGGAAAATCCGCCGCGCCGATGAGCTTGAGAATGCCGCTTAAATGCCGATGCTTCGGGGCTTCCTTGACACTGACGCGAAACTTCGCGGCGGTGATCCCCCGGCGGAGAACCCGATCCCACTCAATCGAGGCTCCAAATGCCATCGAGTCCAGTGACCGCGAGATCCTCTCCCGGTCGGCTCCCGCATCCGCGAGAGCCCCGACCAGCATGTCCCCAGCCAGCCCCGAAAAAGCGTCGATATAACAAACCGTCACGGCTCCAGTGTAGGGCAGGGGCCACCCTCCCCGCGCTACAGGCTGGTTTTTGCGTGATGGTCAGGTTCCTCGACGTCCGGTCTCTCGCCCTTCACATAGGCCTTGGCTGCCTCGAACATATACTCCAGCTTGTTCGATCCCCGATTGTCCCAATACTCCGCATCAATCGGATCTACCGCCACAAGCTCAATATTCGGATCTCCGGGACCGCCTGGAAACCACACCCGATACGGCTCTTTCCAGAACTCGGCAATCCGGTTTCGATCCAGCACATTCCGCGCTTTCCCGCGCAGAGAAAGATATGCGGAGTTATCCTTCTGGAAAGAAAGCAGAACCACAGCCTCCTCCTCAATTTCGGTAGCCACCGTTCCGCCTCTGCCGGTGAAGAACCAGATCTCGCCGGAGTCCTCCACCCGCGCCACCTGCATCGGCCGAGCCTCGGGCCGTCCTCCCGGACCGACGGTCACAAACATCGCCGTCGAGAAGCTCTTCAGTATGTCGTAAACTTTTTCTCTTGTGTCAGTTATGGTGCTCATATAACAGCAGACCTGAGCATGCTCGTGGCCAGAACGCGAGGTTACCGTCGTTCGTAAACCGCGACCGAACTCATGGGCTTGTCGCCAGAGCCTGTATCTTTAACCGTGATCGACATTGTCTTCCCGTCGAGAGCGATCTCCCGGCGCTCACTCGCAATCACGATGTCTCCGTGTTTGTAGGTCGCCTCGTCGGTAAGGTTATCTACTTTCTTAAGCTGGATTTTATCCAGGAGCGGCGAGCCCGTTACCGTCGCCTCCGTCCCGTCGAGGTGCCAGGGATAGCTCACTGTGCGCACCGTGCCGTCCGCAGCCGTTGTCTTTATTTTCGCGACAATGCCGTCTGAGGTCTTTTCATACGTTCGAACCTCCGCCTTGGGGCCGGGGGCGGGATCGAATTTGGATTTCGCCGGTACCAATTCCCATGTTCCAATAATGACGTCTTCTGTTTCTAAAGCCGCAGGTTCAGGCACAACCGGCTTCGACGCGGTTTTCAGCGACTTCTTGATCTTCGGCTCCGGCGCCTGAGGAACGGGAGCCGTGTGGCCAGAATTCTGAATGACCGGATTCTCGTGCGGGTCAACTTGCTCCTGTGCATCCGGGTCCTGCTTTTGGCCCAGTCCAATTCCCGCAATCATTGCAAACGCCAACGTCAATCCGGCAATTCGTCTCATACCCAAAGGCTCCTGATGAAGCCTTGTGCACTTAACGTGCCGAAAGAAGATCTCAGTGCCGTTCGTGGGGCGGCCCTTCGGCCCTGTCTGGATGGGCCTGCGGCCCACGAGCAACTACGAAAAACCGTTCGATCCGCCCGCAATTTCGTCGTGGGGCAGCCCTTCGGGGCTGCCGCCGGGCTTCCGCCCGGCGCGGAGCTTTCCATTCACTTCGGGGCGGTTTTTTAATGGTGCCGCCGAGCTTCCGCTCGGCGCGGAACTTAACGTGAGCGTCTGCGAACGCATTGTTACTCAGACGGATTCCACGACTTGTCCGGATCAAACACCATCACAGGGGGCGTCATATTGGACGAAGGTTTGCCCGAATCCCTTTCGTAAACCACCCCGGCCTGATTAACGATGAACGTATAGACGCCGGTAACTCCATACTCTGCCGGCCACGCGACCAGCCCGAATCCGCCAATCATCGAATCTTTCATCAGATAATTATGAGCGCCGGTCGCGGCATCTGGCCCCTGCGACGTCAGGACCCGAAAATAGTAGCCATGGTAAGGTTTCGGACTCGCAGCCACCGAAGCCTCCGCGAACCCTCGCGGAACGAGCGGAGCGCCGGCTCCCGTCCAGAACAAGCCATCCTCTTTCCCGGGCGAACTCATGATCCGCTTCGCATACTCGTGCATGCCGTTCTTGTCGTGATCCTGCGCCGCGTACTTCCGCTGCGCCTCCACATAACCGGAACAGATTTCGATCGCATCCAGTTCGTTCCCGCCAATTCGCCGGGCGTGCATCTCGACGGCGCCCTGATCCGTGTCGAACTTCCATGACCCATTCGAACGCACAATCGGAACCGGAAATGGCCAGTCTTCTGTTCCCACGAAGAGCATCATCCGCTCGCGATTCATTGCGTCCGATTCGAGGTGATGCTTATCCTGGGCAAGCTTGCCAAACTCCACCATTTGCCGCTTGTCGCGATCGGTATCTCCGGACATCAGAACGCTCCGGCTCTTGTTGCCGAAGATCGCCATCACCTGGGCCGGGTCGCCCGTCTGTGCCGCGGCGATCAACGCATCCGCGGCCGCCTGTGCGGTCGGGAAAGTCTTTGGTGTTTGCCCGGCGGCCGCGCCGCAAATCGCCAGCGCCCAAGCCATTGTCCAGATCGGAGTGCCGAAGTGCGTCATATTTTATCGCCTCCCTCCGCCGCCGCCATGAGGAGCCCCGCCGCCTCCTCGAAATCCGCCCCCGCCCCCAAATCCACCGCCGCCGCCGAACCCGCCGCCCATACTATGAAATCCGTGGTCGCCTTCGAATTGGGTTCCGCCGCGTGGCTGGACGCCCCCAAACACGCTCTGGTTCCCGCGTGGCATGCGCTGCTCGAACTGCGGCGTTCCGAATTGCCGGGGGCTCGACCGGGCATTAAATCCTCCATTGCGCGTCGCGCCGCCGGCGTTTGGCTGGCTGAAACCACCCCGCGCCTCCGGCCGCGGCCCGGCATTGAATCGGTTCGCAACCGCTGCATTGGCGTAAGGAACCCCAATTCGGTGCGCCGGGTTGTGGGCCCATGCCTCCGATCCCTGGAATCCGCGCTCGCCGAATTCGCGATATCCGTATCGATGGAAGAAGTTGTTGTTTACGATAACCGTGCCTCCGAACCAGTTCGGTCCCCATCCCCAACCGCCCCAGCCGCAGCATCCGCCAAAATACAAGCCAAGTGAAACTCCGGGCCAAAAGGAGTATCCCAGTCCGATCCCGGGATACAGAAGCGGAGGGTAGTAACCATAGATGGGAGGACCCCACACCCACGCAGGGTCGTAATAAGGAACGTAAACTACCTGGGGGTCCGCAGGCTCAATACTGATTGCCGACTGGCCGTCCTGGTTCATCGTCGTGACCGTCTGCCGCTGGTTCGACATCAGCTTGCCGTTGGCTTCAGCGCGGCCGCGCATCCGCTGCACGGCTGCCATTACATCGGCCTGTTGCGCCAGAAACGCGTTTCCCAGATCCGTGGTCCATCGGACGTCCTGCGTGAGACGCTGAAGCACATCCGGAAACGCCACCAGCGCCGCGACGCTCGGATCCCAATTCTGCTTGCGCGCTTCGTCGACAAGCTTTTTGCCTTTAAGTTTTGGGTTCTGCTGCAGCCACTGACCGGCTTCGACCAGTTCCAGCGGATAGGTGGAAGCCGCCAGAATCTGACCCAGCAGCGAATCCGGATAGAGGGCGATCGGAGCCACCAGGTCGTCCAGTTGCGCGGGCTGGATCGGTGGTGGAGATGGCTGCTGCGAAGCGTCGGGCGGCGGAGGTTCCTGTGAAAGCAGAGACGAGCCGGACGAAACGAAAAACAGTGCTGCCGAAGCGAAGATCACCAGCCACGTAGAACTTTTTCCTGGCACAGCCACCTCGGCCACAATATTAGCAATTTCTTTATATCCCTCCGCCCTCCTGCCTATAAAATGCTAAAATGACCCACCTGCGTGCACCGCGCCGCAAACCATGCCGGGTTCGCGTGAATCACCCCAAGCGCCGCCACGGACGCCAAAGCGCGCCGCCGGTGCGTCTTTATATCGCGAAATGAGTTCGCTGGTCCCCACCAGCCCGCCGATCAGCGCCACGGCGACCCAGTCCACCCAGCCCGAAGTCACGCCGGTCGCGCCAGAGCAGCGGCTTCCGCGCCTTTATCCGTCAATGTCACCGCCGCGTCCAGCGCGGGACCCTGCACCGTCACGTAAGCCACATCCACCAGACTCCTCAGCACGCCGCGGAACCGCGTGGAATCCATACCACTGAGCTTCTCCAGATCCGCCATCGCCATCGCGCGCTGCGGCTGGCGCGACAGAATCTCCAGCACCGTAATCGGACTCACCGGCGCAGCCGCCGCCTCACTCTTGCCCTTTTGCGTAGATTCCAGATAAGCAGTGAAACTTCCGAAGCGAGATGTGAACTCTGACATCAGCTTTGATTATGGTGTCGCCGGGAGGCCGTCACATATCCGGCCAATCTCCAGTCGCATTGGCGGCTTAACCCCTTTTGAATGTTTCTCCTATGTCGCTTCCCAAAGATTGGCCCGATATGTGACCCGTTTACCGGCCAACCGACTTGTTTTCAATCGCTTACGCAAGGATTTTGGAAAAGTCTAAGTTGGCCGGTAAACGGTGACAGCCGACCAACTTTTTTCTCTCGAATCCCATCAACAACTTAGCTGTCGACGCTGTCACTATCCCCGATTTCGGATGCTACGGTCAAACCGGTAAACGACATGCGCAAAGAAATCCGCGACGAAATCAACCGAGCCAACGCCGAAAGGTCCACGGGTCCGAAGACGACCGAGGGCAAACAGCGTTCTGCCATGAATGCTTTCAAACACGGTCTTACCGGTCAGAGCCTGATGCTCCAGCCCAATGAAATGGAAGCTTACAACCGGCTCACAGCGGAGCTGCTCGCCGACCTCAAGCCCAAAACCGAGCTTGAGCGCCAGCTCGCCCAAAAGATCATCGACGGCCATTTCCGTCTCAACCGCCTCGCGGGCGTGGAAAACAACATGTTCAACTTCGGCCTGATCCAGCACACCAGCGACACTTCGCATGATGACCGCGTCGAAGTCATGGTGGGCCAGACCCGAGCCTGGATCGAACAATCCCACGCCTTCGACGTCCTCGGCCGCTATGAAACCCGGCTCTCCCGGCAACTCCTCAAATACACCGAGGAATTCGAGCGCATCCAAAAGGACCGTATCGCCCGCGAGCGAGCCGAGCGTGCGGAACGCGAGGCCGATCCCCGCGGCAAACGCCATGAAAACAAGCGGGATCACTTCGATCTGGCTTCGTTCGGCAGAACTGCTCCCGAGATGATGATGAGCGGCAGCGAAGTAGCAACAGTATCGCGCGCCACTTCCTTCCGCGTTCTGACCCCGCACCAACCCGAAACGCCGCAAACACCGCCCGGCGTCGCGATATCCTGAAAGCGGAGGCCGAGGTTCACATGCACGTCGAATTTTTCGGTGTCCCGCGCGAGCGCGCCGGTCTGGCGGAACTGGACGTGGAAGCCGGTACCCTCGGGCAGCTGCTGGGAACGCTTGCGGACCGCATTCCAGCGTTTGGCAACTTCATCAGCACAGACGGAATGGGCTCGCGTCTCCACCCCGCGTTTATCGCCAGCCTGAACGGCGACCGCTTCGTAAGTGACCCAGGCACGCCGCTCGCCGAGCATGACCACGTGCTGATCCTCTCCGCGGACGCCGGCGGTTAGTCGAATGGCTTTCGGTTATCACGGCAACTATCTCCGTATCGACGTCTCCCGCGGCGAGGGCGAACATGTCCCGATAGACGACACGGTTCTGCGGCAATTCATCGGCGGCAGCGGCCTCGGCGCGCACATACTTCTCGACGAAGGCAAAGCGCATGTAGACGCGCTAGCCGCGGAGGCCCCGCTCGTCTTCGCATTCAGCCCGTTGGTAGGTAGTCCCCTGACCACTTCGGCGAAGTTCGCGGTCGTAAGCAAAAGTCCGCTGACCGGACGCTTCAACGATTCACTCGCCAGCAGCGGTTTCGCTATCACCGGTAAAAGTTGCGGCTGCGACGCCATCGTTATCGTGGGCCGCGCCCCCGAGCTTTCGGTTCTCATCATCGACGATGCCGGCGTGCGTCTCGAATCCGCCGCGGAACAACGCGGAGCCACCTGCCGGGAGACCGAAGCGGCGCTGCGCGCACGTCTGGGCGCGGGCTACCGGATCGCCTCCATCGGCCCCGCCGGCGAGAACCTCGTCCGCTACGCCACCATCTCGCACGACGGCCGTCACGCCGGACGAGGCGGCAGCGGCGCAGTGCTCGGCGCGAAGAACATTAAAGCGATAGCCGTGCGCGGGTCGAAGCGGCCCGATTGGGCGCATCCCGCCGAACTGACGGCGCTGAGCAAGGATCTGTCGAAGCGCTCCCTCGGCCCGGCCACCGCGAAGTACCGCGAACTCGGTACCGCTACCAATCTGGTCACGTTCAACCGCTTCGGCGCCCTTCCCACGCGGAACTTTCAGAGCGGAACCTTCGACGAAGCTGCCAACCTTTCTCCCCAGGAACTCGGCGCGACGCGATCGAAAACTCGCGAAAGCTGTATGACGTGCACCATCGGATGCGAGCACATCTACGGCGGCGTGCGCGTCGAGTACGAAAGTCTCTTCGCATTGGGTTCGTTATGCGGAATCGGTGATGCTGACTTTGTGCTGCGTGCCTCCCAACGCTGCGACGAACTCGGGCTGGACACGATCAGCACCGGCGGCACTATCGCCTTCGCCATGGAGTGCGTGGAGCGCGGGTGGTTGAATGAACCCTGGCTCAGATTCGGAGACGGCGAAGCAATGATGCGAGCCATCGATTTAATCGGCGCATCTGCCGATCCCCTGGGAAAACTGCTCGCCCGGGGGAGCCGCAGCATGGCCCTGCAGATCGGGCACAATAGCATCTCGATTGCACCCCAGGTGAAAGGCCTCGAAATCCCAGGCTATGAGCCGAGAGCCTTGCAGACCATGGCGCTCGGGTTCGCGGTAGGTGCGCGTGGAGCCGATCACAACCGCAGCGGAGCGTACGAGGTTGATTTCTCGGACAAGGTCGACCGCCGGCACATCACGTTGGACGCGGTTCGCCACGCGATCGAGACGGAAGACAAAGCCGCACTGATGGACTCGCTGATCATCTGCAAATTCCTGCGCGGCGTTCTGAAAGACTTCTATGGCGAGGCCGCGCAAATGCTTTGGAGCGTCACCGGCTGGGACGTGACCGCCGACGAACTCCACGAGACGGCACGGCGCATCATCTCCGCGAAGCGTCAGTTCAATCTGCTGGCCGGATGGACGCCCGAAGAAGACACTCTCCCGGACCGGTTTCTGAATACGCCGCTCCCCAATGATCCGGCAGCCTCGCTCAGTCGCGAGCGACTGGGAGATCTGGTGGCGGAATACCATCGCCAGAGAGGTTGGCATCCTTGAGAGCCTGCCGGTAATCATCGGGCGTATTCAGATTCCGCAGCGTCCGGAGTTCCGGATCGACCGAGATCATTTCCGATGTCTGCACCCGCCGGGTACGCACGGCGTCGAAGAGAAAGACGGGCCGCAGCTTGTCCTGTGCCAGCAGCGCTTCCACTTGAGGCAGGACACTGCGACGGTAGACCGCGGAAAGCGGGTGGGCAAAGCCGTCGATCTCCATTACGGCGATGTCGTGATCGCCGAGTAGTTCGATCATGCGAGTGACGAAACCCGGCACGAGCAGCGGAACATCGCAGCTTGTAATGTAAGCGGCGTCGACGGAATCGGGAAGCGCTTTCAATCCCGCACGTAGTCCTTCGAGTGGACCGCGCTGCTCGCGCTCATCGCGAGCAACGATGATTTCCGGAATTTGCGGGAGCGGAGGAAGCTCCTGCTCGCGAGCCGCAACGACCACGATGGGGTCGACAACGGCGCTGAGAATCCGGACCACCCGTTGAAGCATGTTCTCGGGCCCGAAAGGCAAAGTTGCTTTCGGAGTGCCCATACGTGTCGATCTGCCGCCGCAAAGGACGATTCCGCCAGTAGTCATTTCAGGAGCTCGCGAAAGGCGATCACACCCGGTCGGTTGGCGCGTGATTTGGGGACGATGAAATCGAACTGTTCGGCGCGAACAGGAAGGAATCCGAGGCCGGCATTGCAGGCAATAGTGTCGAGGGTCATTCCCCAGTCGGCGCGGTGCTGGACGACAGCGGCGGCGACGGCATTGTGGTTGCGCGGCTGGACCGCATACCCGGGTGGCCTGGCGCCGCGTAGTAGCTGGTCGATCAAAACCCGCGTGCCGCTGCCCTTGTTGCGATTGACCATAACGCACGATGGATCCGCGATGGCAGCGGCTATGGCCTCCTCGACGGACCGGCCTTCGAAACGCGAATCGCCAGTTCGGAAGACGATGCCCTGCAAGCGGCCGTAGCCGGAGATGAGTTCGAGGTCGGGAGTGAGGAATGGCCGGTTGTATTCGTTGGTCTTCGGATCGAGCAGGTGAACGCCGGCGATATCGCACTCGCCGCGTTTGGCCGCATCGAGCCCGCCGGTGCTGCCGACGGCGAGAAACTTCGTGCGGAAGCCTTTTTTTTGCAGTTCGCCGAGGAGGGAATCGAGCCGAATGCACTGGCTGCCGATCACAACAAGATCGGCCAGTTGAAGGTCGCGGCCCAGAAGCTGGACGCCGATGACTGTGCCGGCCTGAACAATCTCTTCATGACGGCCAATGGTCGCGAATCCGTCGGCGCGGCTGAAGGTGGTGACACTGCCCGACCCCTGTCCCATGGGGTAGGCCGCGAGCAGCGATGGCGTTTCCACGAGCCCGACGAGGAGGTATTCCGTGCGGCCGATCTCGCTGTTCACTTTGACCGCGAGCCGAGCTTGAACGACTGTGCTCTGCTCCGCAACCCCGCCCGGCCAGAAGCCGGATGACGGGCGCGACGAATTCATGAAAGGTAAAGATTGCCGAGGTGGGAAAGCCGGGGAGCACGACGACGGCGCGGCCACCAGTGGCCGCTAAACAGATCGGTTTACCAGGCTTTAGAGCAACGCCATGGGCGACGATCCCCGGATCGTTCAGTTCAGCGACGACCTGATAAGAAACATCTCCCGCACCCTTGCTGGTGCCACCGGAGAGCAGAACCATATCGGCGGACTTCAGCGCGCATTGCAGGCGCTCCCGAAGCAGCCCGATGTCGTCATGAGTAATGCCCAGCCGCAGCGGTTCGCCGCCAAGCTCGCGGACTGCGTCCGCGAGCACCTGGCCATTGGAGTCGTAAACATGGGCAGGCCGCATCGGCTCGCCGGGAGGGATGATCTCATCGCCAGTAGAGAGGATAGCGACGACGGGTTTGCGCCAGACGCTGACGTTCGCGACGCCGATGGCTGCGAGCACGCCGGTGTCGCGGCTGGTCAGCAGCTGGCCGCTGCGAAGCACGGTTTCCCCGGACGTGATATCCGTGCCCGCGAACGAGATCCCGCTGCCTGCGTTGATCGCCCTCGCGATCAGAAGTTCTTTGTCGCGGACCTCAACGTCTTCGACCATGACGACCGCGTCCGCGCCACGGGGCACCATGCCGCCGGTCGCGATCAGGGCGGCCTCGCCCGGGTGAACGGTCGAACTCGGGATGACGCCGGTGTGGATCTCCTCCTGAATCAGGAGGACTGCGCGCGGCGATTCTTCGGAGGCACCAAACGTGTCCTCCGCAACGACGGCGAAGCCGTCGACGTTCGAACGATCGAACGACGGAACGTCGACGGGCGAGACCACATCGTCCGCCAGCACCCGACCAAGCGCCGCGTCGAGCGGAACGAGCTCCCTGCCTCGAGGAGTGCAGTCGACAACGGCACGGAAGCGCCGCTCGGCCTCGTCGCGATCGACGACCTGGAGAAATTGCTCCTGGTCACGCATACAGCCAGACTTTCACTTCGGCTCCAGCGGCGTAACCTTCGCTGTCGTCGCTGACGATCACGAATCCGTCGGCGCGCGTAGTGGAAGAGAGAATCGAGGCACCGGTGACGGTAAGCGGTTCAACCTGACCTTCCTGAAACTTCACGCGCGCGTAGTCGAGCCGGCCGACCGGCGAACTGATCTTGCGAGTCAGGATGCCGTGCGTCGAGCGGTAAGGCCAGTCTTTCGTACGTCCGCCTAGAGCGCGGATCGCGCGCCCAGCGAAAAAGTCATAGGAGCAGAGGCTGGACACCGGGTTGCCGGGAAGCAGAAAAACGAGCCGGTTTCCGATGCGACCGAGCCCGGTGGGGCTGCTGGGGCGCATCGCAATTCCATGTACGGCCAGTTCACCGTGTTCGGCGACCAGCATCGGCGCGAGGTCTTCGATGCCGACGCTCGATCCGCCGGAGACGATGATGATATCGGCGTCCACGTGAAGCGCTTCGAGAATAGCCACCGCGTCGTCGGGGACCAGGGCAGGGAAGTCGGGTAAGCCGCCATCGCGCTCAGTCAACGCTGCGAGCATCGGGCCGTTGGCGTCCACAATATGAAAGCCCTCGGGGCGGGAGCCCGAGGGCAGCAGTTCGTTGCCCGTGATCACGAGGCGCACGCGTGGGCGGCGAACCACGCTGGCCGTGCCTTGCCCGACCGAGCTGAGTACGCCGAGGTCCTGCGGGCGGAGCACTCGCCCGGCTTCGAGGATCGTCGTGCCCGAGCGGATGTCCTCGCCTCGTCTGCCGACATGCTTTCCCGGGGAGACGGCGGCGAGGGCGGTGATGCAGCTACCGAGGCCTGCTTCGGTCCATTCGGCGGGCAGGACGGAGTCGGCGCCGTGAGGCATTGGGGACCCGGTCATTACGCGAACCGCTTCACCCGCGGCGGCGACGCCGTCGAACGCCAGGCCGGGCATAGCCTGACCGATGACAGCCAGATGCACGCGATTGTACGAGCTCGCGCCTTCGGTGCTGTCGGCCGCGACCGCGTATCCGTCCATCGCGGCGCGATCAAAGCCGGGCACATCGACGTCGGCAACGACTGGAGCCGCGAGGACGCGGCCGGCGGCGCATCGCAGCGGTACGTCTTCAGCCTCCAGCGGCTTCAGTTGCGCGTCGAGCCATGCCAAAGCGGCGGCCACGGTGTGACGTTTCGCGAAGCCGCGCATTCGTACGTCGTATTGACGCATCCACGCCTATGTTACTTCCCAGTGACTTTAACGAGCGGCTTCAATGAGTCGGGGAGCTTCCGGAAGTCGCCCGCACTAACCTGCGCCGGGGAGAGCGGATCGGGACCGTTCTCTTTCAGAAGCGCGGTCCCCGTGGGGCCCAGCAGAAGCTCCAGGAACTTGATGGCGTTCTCTTTATTCGGCGCACCGGTCATCAGGGTTATGCCCCAGGCCAGGTGGTTACCGGGGACGGGGATCGTGCGGGCGCTTTTCGCGGTGCCGAGGCCTGGTAACACCACCACAGAGTGGTGCTGGTAGTAGTCGTCTTTGGCCGGGTTGGAAAGGTTGATCTCATCCGGAAGTTCGATGTAGTGGTAATCGGGGTTCGTGTGGGCGTTGGCCCGCGCATTGTGCTCGTAGGTGAACTGAAAATCGGAGTTGTTTCCTGCGGGGATGACCAGATGCTCGAGGAGGTCGTTATAAAGGTTCGGGACTTTGTAGTAGTCCTCGGCAAGCTGGAAAATCATCGGCGCGCGATAAGCTCCGGGGTCCAGAAAGAAGTTGCCGCCGCCGATCGTTACTCCGGGCATGGTGAGGACCTTATACCAGTTTGCGGCGCCCACAGCAGGCAGATTCTTCGCGGAATACGCAAGCACCATCCGGCCGTGGGCGAACACTATATCGAAGGTGGAATAACCGGCGGGCTTCATGAAGAGGTCGATATCGAGGTAGTCGGCAGGGGCGTAAAGATCGGCCGACTTGCCGCCCGCAGTGATCTGGCGCCCCGCATCGACGCTGCCCATGGGAAAGTCCTTAACCTCGACGCCCGTCTGACAGGTGAAGGCGGTCTCGAGCGGCTTGAACGCCCGAGTAAGGCTGCCCGCGCGATAGATCACCAGTTGTTTGCCGGAGGACGGAACACACTGCGGCGCCTGGGCGAACACCGGCGATACCGCCAGGAGAACCGTCAGAACGCGAAGCGCACGGAGGCGGTGATGATTCGCGGCTCTCCCAGGTGACCCAGGTAGCTCCCGGTGCTGGTTCCCGTGATGCTGCCCGGGCCTATGGTCGACCAGTAAAAGACATTCGTGGCGTTGTTGGCCGTGAGGCGCCATGTAGTTACCTTTCCGAAGATCGTTCTGGTATAGCGGAGGCCGAAATCAAAGGTATTGTATTGCGGCGTATAGGAGCTGTTGATGTCGTCGATCGGGCGCCGTCCGACGTGCGCCCAGTCGAAATTCAAAAATGTGCCGGCAATCAGTGGTACGCGATACTCGGCGAGAATATTCGACTTGTAGTCGGGAATGCCGACAAAATTCCGGTTATTCGTGGCGGCGATCCCGGTGTCGGTGAGCTTGGGATTCAGCACCGACAGGCCGCTGGTAACGATCAGACTCGAGAAGATTCTCCCCGACATCGTCGCTTCGACTCCGTAGTTTAGCTGATTGCCGGTAATCCTGTAGGCCTCGCAATTCGAGGTGCCGGACTGAGCTCCGCAGACGGGATCGACAACGCCCGTAACGTAGCTTGCGAAGGGCCTGTCGATACGGAACAAAGCGGTTGCAAAGTTGATCCTGCGCACTCTCACTTTATAACCGACCTCGCCCTCTATGCTGCGGTACGGCGGCAAAGCCTGACTGGCATTTACGATGATCGTGTTGCCACTGTCGGCCGCGGCGACGTCGGGCGCCTGTATGCTGTCGGCGAAGGTGCCGTAGATCGTCATATCCGCGCGCGGTTTGAACATGATGCTGGCCGAGGGACTGATTCCCTGGCTTAAATAACCGCCGGGTACGCTCACTCTTTCATAGTTGGTGGCCTTGCTGACGGAGTAACTGTCGGTCCATGTCCAATCCTGACTGGCGGAGGCTCTTATCAGCCATTTCGGGCTCAGGGTGATGGTGTCACCGAAGCTGAGCCCCTGCTGTCGTATGATGCTGGAAACGTAGATGCCCGTGGAAGGGCTGATTTTATTGTATGAGAAGACGCCTCCCGGCGGTCCGACAAAGACCAGCGGATCGTCGATATTGGCCGTGCAGACCCCCTGCGCTGTACAAAGAGCAGTCTTAGTGGGCCCCGTCACAGGCGCATAGGATGCGAATCGGTAGCCGGTGCTTCCGATTACGACATCATGACGGATCTTTCCCGTTTTGAATCGGCCGGTCAGATAAGCCAGGTCGCTGTCGACGTGGAAGCGGGGAGCCAGGGATGAGAAGGCGTTAGCGAGGTAGGACTGATAATCCCCGTTGTTGTTGGTGAGCGAATTGACCGCGGTGTTGATGTTGCGATCGGAGCGCTGGTCAAGGGCTCCGACTACCAGATGCCAGCTCTCACCAAAATCGTGTTTGACTCGCAATTCACCGATCTTTGAAGTAAGATCGACGCCGGAGAAAGATTGTCCGTAGCCTTCCCTTGTGGGGTCCGGTGCTTGCGGGGGAAGGAGGATGCTTTTAGCCGGATTCGTCGATGGCGTGTAAGCAAACCATCCGGGATACCCGTGCTGGTAGAGGTTATAGTAACTGTAATTTCCTTCAATGACCGTGTGCGATGTTATGCGCGCATCCGCGGCAACGGCAGCCAGCTGGCGGCGAAGCTGGCTATGGTCGACATAGCCATTTCCATCCGCCAGCAGCAGGTTGGTGCGGTAACCGAACATGCCGTGCTTGCCGAAACGTCCGCCGAGGTCTGTGTGGACAGTGCCGACGGTCGCACTTTCATAATCCAGTTCCAGCTCGCCGAAACGCGTATCGGTAGGGCGCTTGGTCACGAAGTTGAACATGCCGGAAGGATTTGCCGGGCCATATAGCTGAGCGCCGACGCCGGTCACCGCCTCAATCTGTTCGTATTCTTCGAGCGCGGAGGGCGTGGTGACGGCGATTCCCATACCGTCTTTGCGGTCGTTCTGCATATTGCTGCCTTGCATGCCGCGAGATTCCGGACGCAGAACCTCCGGCCCCTGCATTTCCTGGAAGGACATCAGCGGCAGGTATTTCGCCACCTGCTTGAAGTTTCTGGATTGCGTGTCGTCGATCAACTGGCGGGTAACAACGTTGACGGAGTAGGGGATATCGAGGATGGGAAGATTCCCGAAGGGCCCCACCGGGTCGACATTGTTGACGCGATAACCGTTTTCGGAATTCCCGGCCGAGACAGTGACTGAAGACGCAACTCCGGCGAGAGCGAGAACCGCGTCAAATCGGGTAGTCTGGCCGGAAACAACTTTGAGCGCCTGACTCTTAGTCATCTGGAACCCCGGGGCATTTACCTGAACTGTGTAATCGCCCGGGCGGAGGCTGGGGAAAGTATAAGCTCCGCTCGCGTCGGAAGTAGTAGTGGCGCCGTTTGTGAGAACGACCTGCGCACCGGCCACAGCGGCCTGATCCGGATCCTTGACGACGCCGTTGATCTGGCCGACGTCGGGCGCCTGGGCCCAAGTCACTACTGCAAACAGCATATATGCACACTTGTGCATATCCATAAAACGTGAACTTCGTCGCTTCATCAAAGGTAGAAGGATATCGGTTCATAGCGACGTATGGGAATATGATATTTTTTGCATAACCTGGTCACCGCCCCGGAGGGACAACTTTGATTCGAATCGAAATCGAGCCGGTATGGCGCTTCAAACGCGATGGAGACCCGAAATCTCATCTGCTGATGTTAAGCCTGTTGAATGAAATACGAATGACCGGAAAGATCAGCCGCGCGGCCGACCACGAGGGGCTCTCCTATCGGCATGCCTGGAATCTGATCGAGAAGTGGTCCGCTTTCTTTGAAGTGCCGCTGGTGGAGCGCAAGCGGGGAAGCGGAACGAACCTGACGCCCTTCGGGGCCAAACTCGTTTGGGCTGGTCAGCGGCTCGAGGCTCGTCTGGGACCGCAACTGCAAAACCTCTCGCAGGAACTGGAATCGGAAATCAATCAGCTTCTGCCGCGCCGCTCTTCGGTTCTTCGGATACACGCGAGTCATGGATTCGCCGTTTCGCGGCTGAGGGAACTGCTGAGCCGCGAAGAGAATCTCGAAGTGGACATGCGATATGTGAGCAATCAGAACTCTCTCGCGTCCCTGGCGCGCGACGCGTGCGATCTGGCCGGAATGCATCTTCCGCGCGGAGCACTGCGGAAGAAAAGTCTTGCGGCGGCGAAGACGTGGCTTACTCCGAGCGTTCATCGAGTGATCGGATTCGTGACGAGGGAGATGGGGCTCATGGTCAAGCGGGGAAATCCATTTGGCATCGTGTCGCTGTCGCAACTGCCGGATCGGCGCATTCGGTTTGTGAACCGGGATCCGGAGTCCGGCACGCGTTCGTTGTTCGATTCGCTTCTGGAGCAGGAACAAATAGAGGGTTCCGCGATCAACGGGTACGAGCGCATCGAATTCACCCATGCGGCAGTGGCGGCATACGTGGCGAGCGGAATGGCGGACGTCAGCTTCGGGGTGGAGGCCGCGGCCCGCCAGTTCGATCTGGACTTTATCCGGCTGGTAACCGAGGATTATATTTTCGTCTGCCGGAAACAATCGCTGGGAGCGGAACCGATGAAGCGGGTACTCTCGATCATGCGAGGTGAGGCATTTCGGGCGGCTATCGCGGGGTTGCCTGGCTACAGATCGAAGGATGTCGGGCTGGTGAAGACTGTGCGAGAGGCGTTTAAGATCGAGGCTGATGTTTCGTCATGAACATCCGCGGCGCCGTCTTTACTATCCTGGTTAGTTTGTGTGTCTCGTCAGCCTCGGCGCAAACCTCTGCGAGTAAATCGACACCTTTGATCGTGGGTCAGTGGAAGCTGAACGCAGAGAAATCCAATTTACGCCTTCCGCCCGATTATCTTGAGATCAGGCAGTACGAGCTTCGCCCGGACGGATTTCTGACCGGTCTGCTCATTACGGGGAGTGCGCGAGGCTATCACTATTTGCAGTTCACCGCTTCGGCGCTCGCGAAAAATGACCCAGCAGTGCTCGGTTAGAGTGACCCAGTCTTAGAACAGGATTCCGGTCGGAAGTACTCATCATCATCATCCACGCCGAAGGCGTGAGCAGTTGTTGGCACAGACGTGGATGGGCTCGATATCATCCGCGCCGAAAGGCGCGTTGGGTCTGTTCATCGGGGGGAACAGGGCGAAGTTACCGTGCGCTGGCGGCGCGCTGGAGTTTGTTGCGGAGGTGCTGAAAGTATGCCTGACCGACGTTCAGATGGAGGACTTCCTCGATCACCGGCGCGAAGTACGCCAGCGACCGAATCATCCCGAGTGGTGGCGCATGGGCCGGCCTTGTCGAACGCCGCGCCGCCGCAAGAGTCAACGCATTCCCGACGGTTTCCAGGGGCACGCCCCGTTCGTGCAGTTCAGCTGCAAACAAACGATCCGGCCGGCGCACCACGCCCGCTGTTCCGGGCGTCGAACGATACGCATCGAGAACCTCGCGCACATACTCGCGTTGTTCCATCGGCCCTGAACCTCAGCCCTGCGGCTCGCGCAACGACGGACCGTTGATGGTCACCGTGTGACAGTAATGCCGCACGCGGCTCAACAGCGCTTCCACCATGGATTTATTGCCGAGAAAGTTCTGCCACTCGTCATAGCCGAGATTCGTGGTTATGATCGTCGAGTGCCGGTGGTAACGTTCCTCCATCAGCTTGAAGAAAGTGTTCGACTGTTCGGGTTTGAGATTTAAATACCCGAACTCATCGATCAGAAGGACGTCCAGGCGCGCCAGCCGGTTCAGCAACTGGCGCGTGGAGCGGTCGGCCAGCGAGGCATACATCTCGTCGAACAGGTCCTGCGCGCGAACGAACTGACAGCGGTGGCCGTTCTGCAAGGCTTTCAGCAGAAGACCGCAGGCGAGTCCCGTCTTGCCCACGCCGGTCGGACCGGTCAGCACCAGATTCTCGTGTTTGGCCACGAAGTCGAGTTCGGCGAACGTGCGCATCTGTTTGCGGTTCACGCCCGGCTGGCGCGGCCACGGGAACGTTTCGAGCGACCAGCGTTCCGGCAGATTCGCTCTGTGAATGCGCCATTCCAGCGCACTCTCCTGCCGTTCGTGCCATTGCGCCCGCAATAATCCGGCGACGAAATCGGAGTACGGGATGTCCGCTTTCTCCGCCGCCTGCAACTGCTCGTCATAAACCTTCAGCATGCGTTTCAGCTTGAGATTCTTCAGCAGCTGTTCCAGTTCCTCAGTCATCGCCTTCCGGCTCCTGTTCACGAATCAGAAAATAATCGCGGGCCACGCGCCGCAGAATCATGCGCTCCAGCCGGTCGAGGTCGTAAAGCCCATAACGGCCGGCTTCGGCCACGGCCGCGAGGAACGCTTCGCGCGGATACTCGCGCAGCAGCCGCAGCAGTTGCCGCAGGGCAAGCGCCGGCACTTTGCGGCCTCTCTGTTTCAGTTCCGCGATATAGGCGGCAATGGCGGGAGCGGCCTCGATGAGCGCTTGTTCTTCCGGATGCGGATCGCTTCGCTTCACGCCCTCCCCGCGCGGCGGCCTGTGCTCAGCCAGCGTGATCCGCTGCGACAGAGGCGTCAGAACGCGGTCGTGCTGAACGATACGGCGCGGGTCGAGTTCGATGGCGACCCTGTCGCGCGTCTCGCGAATCTCCACGCGCCTGCCGATCCAGGAAACCGGAACCGAGTAACGAATGGAGTTTACCGAGACATAGCCTTCGGTGTCCACCATGCGCTGGTGCAGCCGGTACACCTCGGGAATCCATGCCGGCAGTGGCTTCAGATGCAACCGCTCGATGGCGAACAGCTCGCGCGGCACGGCGCGCAGGTGCTTCTTGTAAGTCGAGTTGACTTTGTCGCACCATTCGCGCGCCTGCCGGTTCAGATCCTGCCAGCTGGTGAACGTGCGGCCCGCCAGAAAGTTGTTTTCTATGAAGGAAAACGGCCGTTCCACCCGCGCCGACCGATTGGCGTCGCCGCGTTCGTGCGCCACGAAACGGAACCCGAGGCGTTCGGCGAACGCCTCCATCTCGGGCACCGGAATCATCTCGCGTCCTGTGCCGCGCAGCACAACAACATGCGTGTTGTCGATCATGACGCGCTCCGGGGCGCCGTTGGTATAGCGCACCGCATCGGTGAGAAACACCTTGCAGTCGAAGCGCTGGAACGTGGGATGGATCTGGAAAAACAGCATGCGCGAGTAACACAGCACCGCGGACGCGGTCTGCGCTTTATACTTCCTGCCGCCCACTTCCACTTCATGCGGCGAGGTGTCGTGCTGCATCTCCACGCCGGGCTCGAAATGATACTGGCCCGCGGGCACAGCCGGCGTTTGCCCGATGCCCTGTCTGCGGCAGAACGCGGTCAGCGCCGGATAAGACATCGCCGCTCCGCCCACCTGGAGTTCCTCATGGACTCGCACGAGATTCCCCTTGCAGGAAGCCAAAAGATCCAGGGTCTGTTGCCGGTAAGGCTCGGCTTTCTCCGGCCGCTGAATCTCCGGCACGCTCGTGGAGTTGGAGCGCAGGACTTTGCGCACCGTGAGCCGCGACACCTGCAGCGCGCGCGAGATCTCGCGGCTGCTCACGCCCTTCGTGTGCAACTCCAGAATCGCGGTGCGCTGCGCCTGGCTCAGCATGTTTCGCTTCCTGTTCCTTTCCGATGCGTTCCGCCATCCGGCTGAGTTCCCGGCGCGCGCTTTCGATCGCACGCTGTGCTTGCTCCTGCTGCGCCACGTTCATCTCCGGCAGCGCTTCGGTGAGCCGCCGGCTGGCCCGGCGCAGAATGGCCAGCGCCATCTCCAGATCGCGCTCCACCTGCTCTGCCGCCGCCGGCTTCGCCGTCTGCGGCTGCCGCTGCGTTTTCAAAAACAGTTCCGGCTCGGCGAGAATGCGCTCGCGAACCACGCGCGAGCCTTCGCGCCAGGCGGTGTATAGCTGCGCCGCCTGCCTTGTATCGCAGCGGTGCTTCACGAATGCGGCGGCCATACGCTCGCAGTCCTCAGCACTGACGCGCGCCGCGGGCGCCAGAAACTTCATCGCGATCTGCGCCGTGATGCTTCCTTCGCGTATGTGCCGCTGGACCGCTTCCGGCAATAACTCGACGAGCGCCAGCCGCCGCGATACCCAGCTCACGCTGCGGTCGAAGCGGCGCGCCAGTTCGTCCAGCGAATAACCGAAACGTCGCTCCATCTCCGACAGCAGCCAGCCTTGTTCGAGCGCGCTTTCCCGCGGACTCATTCTCTGTGAACGCGACAACAGCAGAGCCTCGGCTTCGCCCATCGGCCAGACCGTGGCCTCGACGGTGTCGCGGCCCAGCTGCCGGAGCGCGGCTATGCGTTTGTAGCCGTCGATCACCAGGTAACGTTCGTTGCCGCTTTTCACAACCACGACGACAACGGGAGTCTGTTGTCCGCTCTCAGCCAGCGATGCCAGCAGATGGCGCTGACGGTGCGGCTCGCGCACTCGCAGATGCTCCCATCGCAGATCGAGCTGATGAAACTCCAGTTGCATGGTCCGGCGACTGAGCCCGAGTATGCGGGAAACCGGGACTGGTCTTTTGCGCGGAAAGGGGAAGTGTGCCGGGAACTCCCGTGGGATCAGGAAGATACGGGCGGATCAGATCTTTCGCGGTACGGAGGATTAGTGCTCCCAAAACCCCAATGAAATCAGAGCCTTGCGTGCCGAACTGGTCTTTCGCGAAGTTCCAGGGAAGTTGGGGCAAGGGCGCGGGTAGGCGAAGCGGTTCCGGCGCTTCCGGCTGTGCCGCTCGCTGGTCAATCCGCCATGCGATCGAATAGCCGGGGTTGCGATTTCGCCAGTCTGCCTGAGTCTTCTGGCGGCGCGCCGCCTGACACTGCGGATTCCCGCATGCCCGTTGACAGGCTCCCACTCGCGGGTCCGGCCGGAACCACCGCCGACAGATTCTGCACGGTCTCTTCCGGGCCTCGGGCATCGTGATGAACCATCGTCTTCATCACGGCCATCAGCGATCCGAAGATCCGCCGTCAGTTCAGAATGCCTGGGTCATTTCTGCAGAGCACAGGTGGGTAACTTCTCGCGAGCGCCGAAGGTTCACCGCGAAGAGCGACGGAAAGGATTACCCGGAGTACTCAGACGAGATTACGGCGGACATGATCGCGGCAGGCAAACAAACGCCGCGTACCTATTCTGAAAAGGTAATTGACGATCACGTCACGGAATGGACCGACAAGGCGGTCGGCAAGGTGATCTCGCGGGGAAAGAAAACGATTTCTAACGACGGCAAAACTTTAACGGTTACAGTAGACGGCAGACCCCCATCGGAAGCACGTGTTTATGATCGCCAGTGATCTGCGAGCGCCGGGATCAATAAGGGCTTGACGCGCCAACGTGATGGCGAAGATAAAAGTAGTATTAGCCCGGTGCTGGATACGTCTTCTACCCCAGCCGTATTGGTCCTGAATGGCGCCTATTGAATGGCCATAGCGACTTGCATCCGTTGCTCGGGCGAGATGAGGTGATCGAGATTTACGGCATCCTTGCCGAGATCGATTTCGACCCAGGTCACTTCGCCGGTAAACTTCGGCCCAGTTGCCGGATAGTCCCCGGTTGCCAGCGAGCCGAAATCGTTGCCGACGTCGCAGGTCTCGTCGGCAGAGAAAACGAGCGGCTCGGTGTGTTCCACCCGGCCTTCGCCGGTCTTCTTCCCGTCAACGTAGAGTGTGACCGTTCCGCCTTTGGCGAGGCCGCCGCCGTCATACGCGAACTCCATGCGCACCTGGTGAGTGCCCGCCGGAATCTCCGATGAACCCTCAATCGTAAAGGGCATCAGGCCGTAGAAGTTGTAATGGTATTTCGGCTTGCCGTCCCTGAGATAGAGGCTCCATCCACCCGCGATCCCGCCGACCGAGATAATGGCGCCCTCCCGCACCTGATGGGGGAACAACTATCTCAGCCGTCACCGCGTGCGACTTGTTCTTGTAATTAATAATGGAGCTTTCCGTAAGACGACCCATGCCGCCGAACAGCAACTGCCGGTTGCCCTGGATCAGTTGCGGGCGGCCGGCGATCGCAGGGTTGGCTCGCTCAGCGAACCGATCGTCCAACGGCAGCACGTTATACTTGACGGCTTCGATCAGCCACAGCCGCTGTAATTCGTGGAGCTTCTCAGGATTGTCTTTCGCCAGGTTTTTCGCCTGGCTCCAATCGGTGTTGGTGTCGTACAGTTCCCAGATGTCGTCGTCAAAGGCCGGCATCTTTATGGCTCCGGTCTCCCAGGGCGTCCGGTGTTTGGTCACCGCGGTCCACCCGTTGTGGTAGATGCCGCGGTTCCCCATCATCTCGAAGTACTGCGTCTGGTGCCGGCCTGGCGCACTCGCGTCGTTGAATGAATAAAGCATGCTGACGCCTTCGATGGGACGCTGCTGAACGCCATTGACGAAAACCGGCTCGGGCAGGCCTGCCGCTTCCAGAATGG
The DNA here is from genome assembly GCA_963845785.1 of Terriglobia bacterium. Classification (GTDB taxonomy): domain Bacteria; phylum Acidobacteriota; class Terriglobia; order Bryobacterales; family Bryobacteraceae; genus BOG-234. Next base: position 95,801 of record CAWJTK010000002.1, read on the forward strand.
TCGGCGCGACGTCGATCACATGATGGAACTGGCTGCGGATTTCGCCCTTGCCCTGAATCCTTTTGGGCCAATGAACGATTGTTCCGTTACGGGTACCGCCGAAGTGCGAAGCCACTTGCTTGGTCCATTGGAAAGGCGTATCCATGGCATGCGCCCAGCCCACTGCATAGTGATTGTAGGCTTCGGGGCCGCCGAATTTATCGAGCCGCGAGTTCATGAACTCCGGCGTTTCCAGCGCTCCGAAACCGGTAATCGTGACCATTTCGTTGAAAGTGCCTTGCAGCGACCCTTCAGCGGAAGCGCCGTTGTCTCCGATGATCAGATAAATCAATGTGTCGTCCATGATCTCCAGATCCTTGAGGGCGTCGAGCACACGTCCCACGTGATGGTCTACGTGTTCGAGGAAACCCGCGTAGATTTCCATCTCGCGGCAGAGGACCGGCTTCATGTCGGGCGAGATGTCATCCCATGCCGGGATACCGGGCGAGCGTTCCGTCAACTGGCAGTCCGGCGGGATGACGCCGAGGGCTTTCTGCCGGGCAAACGTCTCCTCGCGCAGTCTGTCCCAGCCCTGATCGAATTTGCCTTTGTATCTGGCGATAAAGTCTTTGGGCACATGGTGGGGCGCGTGCGTCGCGCCTGGCGCGAAGTAAGTGAAGAACGGTTTGTCGGGCATCAGCGATTTTTGCTGGCGGATCCATTTAATGGCTTTGTTGGCCAAATCCTCGGTGAGGTGGTAGCCCTGTTCGGGGGTCTTCTCGGGCTCGATGGGAGTGGTCCCTTCATAGAGCGCCGGATACCACTGGTTCGTCTCGCCGCCAATGAAGCCATAAAAATACTCGAATCCACCGCCGCCGCTGGGCCAGTGATCGAACGGCCCCATCGGGCTGGTCTGCCACACCGGGACCTCATGGCACTTGCCAAATTGCGACGTCGAATAGCCGTTCAGCTTCAGGGTACGAGCAAGGGGCGAAATGGTATTGGACATCAGCGAGCACTGGCCGGGGGCCGATGTCGCCATCTCTGTGATGGCGCCCATTCCGGCCGAGTGGTGGTTACGCCCGGTCAGGAGCGCCTGGCGCGATGGTGAGCACAGCGCGGTGGTGTGAAACCGGTTGTATCGCAAGCCATCGGCTGCAAGGCGCTCAAAGTTTGGCGTCCGGCATGGGCCGCCGAAGATGCTCGATGAACCAAAGCCCGCGTCATCGATCAGGATGAGGAGCACATTTGGCGCACCTTCGGGCGGCCGAATGTCCCGGATTGGAGGATATTTGGTTTCGGGATCTTTAGCATCATAGGTGGTGAGACCTGTGTGCGGCCGATCGGGGATGGGAAGAACGGTGCGTGCAATCGTGTCCTGCGAACTCATCATTTTCTCCTTCGTTTTGACCATCCACCGGCCTGCAAGTCTCCAGGAGGAGTGCAGGCCCTGAAGGTGTCTATTGACGCGCCAGATGCATGCGCATCTCGGCTTCCGGATTCCCTATATGCTCCCCGCTCACGTCCACGGTGGCGCTGTATAGTGTCCCGGTGAATCTGAACGGCGGCTGGTACTTGTCCCAAACTGGTGAGCCCGTAGCCCCTCCGCAGATGATGCCTCCGCAAAGACCCATCGCGAGCGGCATGGTGAGAGGAATGTCGCCCTGCCCGGCCGGCTTCCCATCGATGAGAAGCTGGACCCTGCCCGGCGCTCCCTTCCCGTTTTTGATGTCAGGTTGCCCGGTTACGTCGAACTCGAAACGCAGTTTATGGCGCCCCTCCGGGACAGGCGCGTTCGACTCCACATGAAAGAACTGGCTGCCAACGTAGTTGTAAACATAATGGAGCTTGCCATTCTGCACGTAGAAGGCGATACCGCCCTGGACATCGCCATAAACCACCAGCGCTCCCTCCGCGCCGCCTTTGGGGATCTCCACATCGGCGGTGATGCTGTAAGGCCGGTTCATCAATCTGGGAGCGGCGTTGGACGGCACACCCTGTGTGTCCGGATAGTAGGTGTAACTGGTGCGTGGAAGCGCGATCTGCGGCCGCTCGTCGGCAAGACGCAAGGTGCCGCGCGAGTCTACCGGCAAGACGTTGTACTTGCCCGCCTCGACGTACCAGGTGGCGACCATTTCGATCAGTTTGGGGCGGTTATCGGCCGCGATGTTATGGTTCTCGGCGATGTCTTGCCCGATATTGTAAAGTTCCCACCGGCGGCATCCAGTTCGGTCAGCTTGTCGTAATGAATCGGTGCGCCGAACGGCAGACCAGCCTCAGTGAATGACGGTCCCGGCCACGGGCACACTGCGCGCCAGCCATCGTGGTAAATGGAGCGGTGCCCCATCATTTCGAAGTACTGAGTGATGTGCTTCGTTGGCGCCTTTGCGTCGTCGAGCGCGTGGGCGAAGCTCAGGCCCTCTATCGGCGACTGGGTTACACCTTTGACGGAAACCGGAGGCTCGATGCCGAGCGCTTCAAGCACCGTGGGAACCATATCGATAGCGTGGGCAAACTGCGGGCGGACTTCGCCCTTCGCCTTCATTCCGGCGGGCCAGTGCGTTATGAACGGATCGCTGATGCCGCCACGATACGTCTCGCGCTTCCAGCGGCGGAACGGCGTATTCCCCGCAAACGTCCAGCCCCAGGCGTAGTGATTGTAGGTCTCCGGGCCGCCCAACTGGTCAATCATCTTCAGATTCTCTTCGAGCGAATCGGGCACGTTGTTGAAGAACTTGTTCTCGTTGACCGACCCGTGCGGTCCGCCCTCCGCGCTGGCGCCGTTGTCCGAAATGAACATGATCAGCGTGTTCTCCCATTCCCCGATCGTCTTCAGGAAGTTGAACAGGCGGCCGTAGTGGTAGTCGGTCTGAGTCAGGAATCCGGCGAACACCTCCATCATGCGGGCATAGAGTTTTCTTTCGTCGGCCGACAGTGTCTTCCAGTCCTGCACGTCGGGATCGTGGCGCGACAACTCTGCGTCCTGGGGCACGATGCCCAGTTCTTTTTGCCGCGCAAAGGTCTTTTCGCGATAGGCATCCCAGCCATCGTCGAACTTGCCCTTGTATTTGTCCGCCCACTCCTTCGGAACGTGATGCGGCGCGTGCCCCGCGCCCGGGCAGAAGTACAGGAAAAAGGGTTTGTTGGGCGCGACCTGTTTGGCGTCGGCGATGAAACTGATGGCCTTGTCCGTCAGATCCTCGATCAGAATGTATCCCTCTTCGGGAGTTTTCGGGGCTTCAACCGTATGGTTGTCATAAACCAGTTCCGGGTAATACTGGTTCGTATCGCCGCCGAGGTAGCCGTAGTAGCGCTCGAAGCCGCGACCCAACGGCCAGCGATCGTACGGACCCGCCGCGGATAACTGATCCGCCGGCGTAAGGTGCCATTTGCCGATGGCGTAGGTGTTGTAGCCTTTTTGAAGCAGCATCTCGGAGAGCATCCCGTTCTCAAACGGAATATTTCCGTTTCCGCCCGGATAGCCTGTCGAACCTTCGGTGATGCACGACATGGCGTTCGAATGATGGTTGCGCCCGGTCAGGATGCAGGACCGCGAAGGCGAACAGAGAGCAGTGGTATGCATGTTATTGAAAAGCAGGCCATCTTTGGCGAGCTGATCAACATTGGGCGTTGAAATCGGGCTTCCATAGCAACCTAACTGTCCGAAACCGGTGTCATCCTGCACGATGAACAGGACGTTTGGTGCGCCTTCTTTGGCGCGCAGCGGTTCGGGCCAGGCGGGGCTGGACACATCGAATGTCCGTCCGATCACGCCGTTAAATGCGGTTCCTGGTTTGTATTCCTTAAGCGGCATTTTGGTTTTTCTCCGAAAAGAGAGTGCGCAGAGCGTGTTTGGCTGGTAACGATCTCCCGGTCACCCTGGGTCCGGCTACGTGAAACATCCACTCGAATCACGAAGCGGTCCACGGGGGTCTAATGAGGGGGGTCCAAACGCCGACTCAAAAAATTTCGATACCGCGGGCGACGCTTTTGATAGCTCGGCAGGAGCGCGGCGCCGATATGAGAACCTCGGTATTATGGGTTGGAATCAGGGAAAAGTCACATATAAAGGCTTCTGGACGGGTGAGGGGTGGGAAGTCATTGTCAAGAGGTCTGGTCAACCATTGCGTCCGCTCGACCTGCCCCGACGAAAAGGCGAGTGGCCTCTGAGCATCCTTACGGACTACCTCGGTGACGAAGACCGCGCAGCAGACCTGGCGTATGATTTCGGTGCACTCACCATCCGCAGATTCACCGGGAATTGGGAGTTGAGCGAAAGCGATATCGACAACACCCTGATGGAAGTTGAGATTCTCAGGGCGCGATGGCGTCTTGCTCTGGCGCGGGGATAACGCCGATTTTCCAACGTCGGGTGCATGGGAGGTGATGGCGGATAAGGCCGCGCTTCTGGCGAGCGGTCGCCGAGGTTGATGGATCATGCACGGTTCAAGACGGGTTAGCTGGATCCCAGAATCCCATCCTCCTCCGGCTCAGTTGTTATCTTTTGGCCGCTGGATCGTTCTTTTGGGCCCGTGGTCGATCGCCCGCTGAGCCGGGTTCTCGATGCGTTTCCGTAAGCTAGCCGTTTTCGACGCGCGCCTTGATATCCGTGTACGCTGTGTCGATCAGCCGGGTCAGCATTGCGGCGTTTATGGAGGTTCCCGGTCTCAGTTTCACGTGGCGCATGAACCTGCCGGCGCCCTGCAACAAGTGAGCCGGATCCGGCAGCGCTGCGCCTTGAAAGAACCCCACGTTGACGTGCGACGTGAATACATTGACGTAACCGAAGGGCGCATCTCCCAGACATGCAACCGGGCAGCCGTCATGCAAGAGCTCCCGGACTTCGTCCCCGCATTTTCGCATCACCTCAAACCAGTGATGCGCAATGGCTCCCAATTCACCGGGATGGTCGTTCATCCAGGCATCAATGGCGGGATCCCGCTCGACAGCGCCGTTGAAGCGCAACAATTCCGTTCTCATAGTTACTTCACTTTATTGAAACTGTCGGAGTGGACGAAACGGGATTTTCAGCGGCATCGCGCAGAGGGTGCACCCACTCCCTCCCGCATCTAAAAGATAGCAGACTTTCGTATGGGAAGTCTAACTTATAGAAAACAAGCAAGATATAGGTGTGATGAGGCCACGCTTAAAACTCGCCTGTGGCCTGAAACTCGAGTAGTATCGCTAAGTGACGACCACGAATAGCAAGAGGAGGCTTATGATCCCGCAAGAAAAGAGCGCGGCCGTGACTCTCGGCCTGAACGAGGCTTTCGGCGTCACTGGGTTCGAAGAGATCCTCGACCTGACCGAGCGGCCCGGCTCAAACCGTGCCTTTCGCATTGTCGTGCGCGGATCCGCATACCTGTTGCGAATCAACACGCGCCCCGGCAATATGGCACGTCACTTCACGTGCATGCAGGCGGCGGCTGATGCAGGTCTGGCGCCGTGTGTCAGGTATGCCAGCACCGAGGATCGGATCTCCATCACCGATTTTGTGAAGGCTGTACCTTTACCGGCCTCAGACGCCCTGGTACGGATTCCCGCCGCGCTGCGGAACCTGCACGCGCTGCCGCCGTTTCCCGGCTCTCCTTTCAATACCACCTGTACGTTCCTGCTGAACAAAGGACCTGCGCTGGACGGACTCCTTGAGACGTTCCGGGCGTCGAGCATTCTGGATGAAAACGAGACGGAGGAACTTCTCGCTCGCCACAGGCAAGTGGCGGCGGTTTACTCGCGTCTCGATTCGGATCTGGCGCCGAGTCATAACGATCTGTTCAAGCCGGACAATATGCTTTTCGATGGTAAGCGTTTATGGATGGTCGACTGGGAGGCTGCCTTCCAGAACGATCGGTATGCCGATCTGGCGGTGGTCGCGAACATGATTGTCACCAATGAATCGGAGGAGATGATCTATCTTCAGGAGTATTTCGGCCGGCCGCCGGATGAGTACCAGAGAGCCCGATTCTATTTGATGAGACAGCTCGCCCACATGTTCTATGTCATGGCTTTCCTGACGCTGGGATCGTCGGGTACGCTGCTTGATCGGAGTGAGCCCGTGCCTCCATACGATGAATTTCAACGGCGCTTCTGGGCGCACGAGGTCGGTCTCGCTGACAATCAGGCAAAAACCGTCTTTGGCGTGGTTCATTGGGAACAACTGGCGCAGAATATGCGGCAGGCGAGTTTCGATGAGGCATTGAAAATCGTCTCTGACGCTCCTGTACCGTGGTAGCGCGGTACGAGCACCGGCGACAAGATCGCCTGCGCTACGGCGTTGAATCTAAAGGTCCGCGCGAGTGGAATTTTTTAAATCCCCGGCAGGCCGTCCGGCACCCGCGTTGTCATAATCAGATGCGCCTTGTTCGCCGGTTTAGCTCTGATGTTGGGCGCTCCCGCGCTCCCCGCCGACGTGGTTTGGACTGGGGCTACGACGGCAATCAATATTCAGGAAGAGGCAACGTGCTCGCCATATCATCGTCGGCCTCTTCAACATCTCCTACACTGGATCGCTCAACAACTACCTGGTTCAGAACCCCATTCTCGACGATAACGGCCAGGGCACCTCCGCCGCCACCGCCGAGACCCCGGAGCCGGCAACCGCGGTATTGATGGGCTCGGCGCTCCTGGTGCTCGGGTTGCTTGTCCGCCACCAGAGACGCGATCAGGCGGGCGATTAACGCCCCCGGTCGTGGTTCGGAGGAGCGTGCGTTGATCTGCCGGCCCTACCGCGAAGTGGTGCAGCTTTTGCGCGCTTGCTCGAAGCCGTCAAACAGGCGTCCAGCGTTTGCCCCTGCAAGCGTCTCCAGGCGGTGCGGTTGACCCTTCTCGACTGTATAGCGCGCGATTGTTCCTCTGGCGCTCAGGATTTCCGCTTCTCTCTTCATCTCGGGGTGCCACATGTATTCGTCGTTTTCGCCGACATACATGAAGACGCACATCTTCGAGATGGCCATGAGTTTAGCCGTGCTCGGTTCCCACAAATACCCAGGGAAGGCGGTTATCGATAAGAAGTACTCGGGATTGGCGGCGGCGACGTGAAACGCTGCGATTCCGCCGTTCGATGGCCCGGCGATGTGGAACTTGTTGTTTTCTATTTTGTAATCCGCCAGGATCATTTTCAGGAATTCGGGGAAAATTCTCGCGCCACCCTCGAAAAACAATTCACCGCCTGGCGCGGCGGGAGCGATCACAATGTAGCCGCGTTTTTCCGCCTCTGCGCGTAAATTACGGTTGATCACGGAGTCCACGGTGTTCATGGTCTGCGGACCTCCGCCGAAGGCCAGAATTCCCGGGTAAGCCTTCGCGGGGTCGTAGCCGTTCGGAAGAACGACCTTATATTCGACCGTTACGCCGCCGACTTTTTTCGTCTTCTCCAGCAATTCCGCATGCGCCGGCGGAAGTGCCAGCATCGCCAGGACTGCCGTCGCAAACAGCCGTGTCAGGTTCGATATTGGATGCGCCATGAACAAACTCCTTGCCATTGATAAATATGCCTGTGATAAATAATAGCTTCATGCAATCAAGGTTGTTCGTTTGCTTCCCGCTTCTTCCAGGGAATACGCGAAAAACGGCTCGCGTCCGCGCCGCCGAGATGCGTGTTCCTTCCGGTTCCAGGCGGCGCGGGACTGCGCCCTTCGCGCTTTTGTGGCTGCTGATACTGCCGATGGCGGGATATTCGCAGAAGGCGGGGGATTGGCCGATGTTCAATCGGGATCTCGCGGGCACCCGCTATTCGCCGCTGACTCAGATAAATACCAGCAACGTGAGCAAGCTGACGCAGGCGTGGCACTATTCATTCGAGCGGGAAGGCAAGACGATCAAGGGCGACAGTCCGAGCGAACTGTATCAGGAGATCACTCCGATCGTCGTCGACGGCGTGATGTATCTGCCGTCGGGCGATCGCGTTGTCGCGCTGGAGCCAGAGACGGGCAAAGAGATCTGGACCCATGAAGTAACGGACGGACTGGCGTCGTTCCGCGGCGTGGCGTACTGGCCTGGCGATCGCAATAATCCGCCGCGCATTATCTTCACCACGTCGCGGAAGATGGTGGCGCTGAACGCGAAGACCGGCAAGGTAGATCCCGGCTTCGGAAACGAGGGCGAGGTGCCGCTCACGGTTCCGTACGACGGCGCTCCGACGATCTATAAAAACGTGCTGTTGATCGGCACCAACTTCTATGGGCCCGGGGAGCGACACATCGGGCCGCAACTGGAGCAGGCGGGCGGGCAGATTCCCGACGCGCATGGTTACGACGTTCGCACGGGCAAAGAGATCTGGACATTTCACACATTCCCGCACCCGGGGGAAACGGGAAACGACACGTGGGGCAATGACAGCTGGAAGAACCGGACCGGCAATAACGTCTGGGCTTTTGCGCTGACAGTGGACGAGGAACATGGGATCGTGTACGAGCCGGTAAGCGGTCCGGGAGCGAACTTCTATGGCGGCGACCGGCCGGGCGCGAACCTGTTCGGCAACACTTTGGTCGCGCTCGACGTTCAGACGGGAAAGCTGAAGTGGTATTTCCAGACGGTGCGCCACGAGCTGTGGGATTACAATTTGCCACCCGCGCCGGGGCTGATCGACATTACGCGCAATGGGAAGAAGGTGCAGGCGCTGGCGCAGGTGGGCAAGTCCGGGTACATGTTCATTCTTGATCGCGTGACCGGCAAGCCCGTCTTCGGCGTAGAAGAACGCCCGGTGGCGAAGAGTAACGTTCCGGGCGAGGCGAGTTATCCGACGCAGCCGTTTCCGCTCAAGCCGCCTCCGCTCGAGCGAACCACTTTTACCAAAGACGACATCGTGACCGCGGCCGATACTACTCCGGAGCATGCAAAGGCGTGTCAGGACCTGTACGCGAAGTTCGGAGGCCTGGATAACGCGGGACCTTTCACTCCGTTGCCTTACCACGCGAAGGGCTCGGACTCAAAGCCCGCAATCATATTTCCCGGCCTTACCGGGGGAGTGAACTGGGGCGGCACCGCGACCGACCCGAAGCTGGGCTATATATTCGTGAATACTCACGATAGTCCGCTGACGGGCTGGATGGTGGATAACCCCAACTACAAGCCTGGCAACCCTGACGGGATCGAACCTTATACGCGAACGGGTCCTGCCGGGCTGGGCGCCTTTAATGCAACCGTGCGCGACGCGAACGGGAAGGTGATCGGCAACTGGCCTTGCTACCGGCCACCATGGGGGCGACTGATCGCGGTCAACGCGAACACGGGCGATTTCGCGTGGGAAGTGCCGCTGGGAGTGACGGACACTCTGCCTGAAGGTAAACGAAATACAGGCACGCAGAGTCTGGCGGGACCGATGGCGACGGCGGGCGGGCTTGTGTTCATTGGCGCGACCAGTGATGACCGTTTCCGGGCTTTCGATTCCAGGACGGGTAAGGAACTCTGGACCCAGAAACTTGACTACCAGGCAAGCGCGGTTCCGATGACCTATCAGGGTAAGAATGGTAAACAATACGTCGCGATTGTCGCCGCGGTTGGAGGAACCGCCAAGGCGTCGCAGGGCAAAGGTGTGTTTGTTTATGCGCTGCCGTAGCGCCAGAGTTAGTTACCGCCGGTTCGTGAGGGCACCGGCGACAAAGATCGCCGGCGCTACGGCGCTGGCGTAAAGTTCCGCGCCGAGCGGAAGCTCGGCTGCAGCGCCGAAGCGCTGGCCCCACACCGGTTGCATTGCGTCTTCATTCGCTTTGGCGACCCGCAGGGCCATGGTGACTTCCTTCCGGTCGCGGCGCAGTAAGTGTGCGTCAAATCCGAAGTTTCAGGCGTGAGCGCTGACATCGCCTGGTTAACTGTGCAGCGAAGCATCTCGGCAACCCCTAACTGCGGTGCAAAGTTGCGAATTTTGCCATCACCGAATTTGATTTAGATTATCAAACAAAACGTTTGACTCAGAGGGTCTGTAGCGATAGCGTAGGCCCAGCTTTTTAGCGGGACAAACGGGGTCCCTGTTCAAACTTATCAGGAAACAGCGGGTAAACAGGCCCCGTGCCTCTCAAGGAGTAATGAGGGAGCACTAATGACTAAATCGGTTTCAAGACTGCAAGGTAAAGTTGTAGCGCGTTTTTGTCGCGCTATCGCATGCTTTCTCCTGTTTGCGCTTGCCGCATACGGCCAGGGCGACCGCGGCTCCATCACGGGAACCATTACGGATCCGTCGGGCGGAGTGACTCCGAATGCGCCGATCGACGTGAAAAACGTGGAGACGGGGGCTGTGTTTCACGGCGGCACTTCAGGAACGGGAAACTACGTGATCCCGGTCCCTGTCGGCACTTACCAGATGACTGTGACTGTGCCGGGCTTCAAAAAATACATTCGTGAGAATGTCGAGGTTCGGGTAGCCTCGGCTACTCGCCAGGATATAGTGCTTGAGCTCGGCGCCGTCAACGACACGGTTACGGTTACCGATACCGCTCCTCTGATGAAAACCGAAAGCGGAGAGATAAGCCACACGGTCACCACAGATGAAGTGAACCAATTACCGGTTATGACCACCGCCGGCGGCTCATTCTTCGGCGCCACGGCGATGGGCAATATTCGTAACCCGCTGCAGGAAGCGGTTCTCCTGCCCGGCGTCGCCTTCGGGAACGATCAGGCGATCGTCGTAAACGGCATGCCCAGCAACAGCGAAACTGTTCGCATCGACGGTCAGGAATCTACCAGCACCATCTGGAAGGTATTGCAGCAAAACAGCCAGGGAAGCGTGGACGCCATTCAGGAAGTGGCAATCCAGACCAGCAATTTCGCACCGGAGTATGGGCAAGCAGCCGGCGGATATTTCAACTACACCATGAAATCCGGCACGAACGCGATGCATGGAAGCGCATACGACTTCTTTGTGACCCAGGAACTTAACGCAGGGCTGCCCTTCACCGACCAGTGCACGCAGAACCCGAATATGTGCGGCGCCCCTAATACGAGAGAGCATATCCGCAACGACGTGACCCGCAACGATTACGGGGCCACATTTGGCGGCCCGGTGGTGATTCCCAAACTCTACAACGGAAAAAACAAGACTTTTTTCTTCGTCAATTTCGAACAGTTCCGTCAGGCCAACATCACCTCGAATGGGGTCACGAGCGTCCCGACTCTCGCGTATCGCAGCGGCGACTTCAGTACCGCGGGTTGCTACGCTTACGTCGGCGGAACACCGCAAGGCGGTGGCACCTGCGTCTTCTCCCCAGCCGTGACCAACACGCTGACAGGCAAGGCGCCGGTTGATCCCGCGGGCAATACGCTTGCCTACGGCCAGATATACAACCCCTACAGCACTTATACGGTTGGGGGCCAGCAGGTCCGCAATCCGTTTCCGAATAATGTCATCCCTACGAGTTTGCAGCGGGATTCGGTCGCGACGGCCATCCAGAACCTGCTGCCGCTGCCTAATGCTCCCGGCATTGCGAACAACTACATTATCCCGGCTTATTCGAATTACATGCACACAACGAATTTCTCGTTGAAGATGGATCAGTCGATCAGCTCGACGATTAAGATCTCGGGTTATTATTCGCAGCTTCTCACCTATTCGCCGAACTCGAATGGATTCAACCCGATTCTCGGGGCTGTGCCCACAGACACCTGGAACCATACCGTCCGGCTGAACTACGAGCAGACCATCTCGCCGACGCTATTGCTTCACATCGGCATCGGCTACTTCGACACCTCCGAACCGCACCTTCCGGCTGCCTTCGATCAGAGCAAAATCGGGCTGACGGGATACTACAACACGATGCTCATGCCGGACCTCGGAGGCCTGACAAACTTTATCAGCGGAGGATGGGGCCCGGGTTTTGGCGCTATCGGCGGGACCTTCAGCGCGGAAATCTGGGAACAGAAGCCAACCGCGAATACCAGCTTGACGTGGATTCGCGGAAATCACACCTACAAAGCCGGAGGCGAGTATGTGCAGGAGGGCTATCCGAACAAGAGCAACTGGCGCGCTAACGGGAATTTCACTTTTTCCGCCGCCGAAACCAGCAATCCCTGGCAAAACGGGCAGCCGCTGAGCATTCCGAATCCTACCGGATTCTCTTACGCCAGCTTCCTTCTGGGATTGCCGGACTCCGAGTCGCTCAACCCTCCCACCGATACCAAGCTGGGCTACCACTCACTGGGATTCTTCATACAGGACAGCTGGAAAGTCACGCGCAAGCTGACAGTGAACTATGGCCTGCGTTACGATTACGAGACTTACATGAAAGAGCAGTACGGCCGCATGCAGGATGCCTCCTTTACGACTCCGAACGCTTCGGCGGGCGGCAGGGATGGCGCGTTGGTTTACGAGGCCACCTGCCACTGCTCCTTCTCGCACAATTATCCTTACGCATTCGGGCCGCGGCTTGGCTTTGCCTACCAGATCGATTCGAAGACCGTGCTGCGCGGCGGCGCCGGTGTCCAGTACGATGCGGAGGAGGCTCCGAACGGCATTTCCTACAGCACCGCGGATTACTATACGGTTAACCCTCCCGGATACGGCGTCAGCCCTCTTCAGCAGTCCGGCGGACTGCAAGGCGGCAATCAGTTTGCGCCAGGCAATCCTTACGGCAATCCGCCGATCGTCTGGCCGAACTTCAACGTGAGCAAGTATCCGATCTACAACGGTGCTACCGGCACCGCGCCGCCGCTCTCGCCGTTCGTTTTCTTCGACCCGAATAATCGCCCGGGAAGGATCTTCACGTGGAGCATTGGCGTGCAGCGCGAGGTGATGAGGAATCTGGTTGCCGAGGTCAGTTACGTAGGGAACCGGGGCGCCTATTTTCCGGCGCCGGGTCTGAGTCAGGCGGCCTGCAATTGTCTGACGCCCCAGATTCTTCAGGGTTACGGACTCAATATCAACAGCGCCGCAGACCGGGCACTGCTTACGGACCAGTTGAGCAACCCGGCGGTGATCGCCCGCTTCCCGCAGTATGCCAACCCCAACAATGTCTATCCAGGCTTTCCGAACACGCAGACCCTTGCCCAGGCTCTTCGCCCGGTACCCCAGTGGGATGGCTTGCTGCCGTGGCTCGGGCCGCCTTTGGGTCAAACCTGGTACGACTCGATGCAGGTTAAGGTGACCAGGAGGTACTCGCACGGCCTGCAGACACAAGGAAACTTCACATGGGCCAAGGGCCTCGTAAACGGCTCGAGTTCCGACAGCACCTACTTCCTCCCCGGCGCTGTGGCCGTGAATGACGTTTTCAATTTCAACCAGAACAAACAGATCAACCAATACGTCCCGCCGCTGGCAATGACAATTTCGTTCACCTACACGACTCCGAAGTTTGCGGCGGCCGGGTTCGGGATGAAAATGCTTTCGCAACTGGCCCGCGACTGGCAGATCGGCGGCGTTCTCCGCTATCAGAGTGGAGCTCTCATTGAGACTCCCGCTTCCAACAATCAGTTGGGCGCCCAGTTGGACCGCGGCATCGCGGGTGCGGGTACGACGACCTTGTTTAACATTAACCCGGGCCAGCCTAAGCTGCTGGTCGATCCGAACTGCGGATGCTTTAATCCTCAGACCACGCAGGTGTTGAATCCGGCGGCGTGGACCGACGCAGCCCCCGGACAATGGGGAGTGAGCGCACCATACTACACCGGCTACCGCTGGCAGCGTCAGCCCGCGGAATCGCTGAGTCTTGGGCGAAACTTCAGGATGGGCCATGAAGGCAAGTATGTAGCGCAGTTCCGGTTGGAGTTCTACAACGTTTTCAACCGCCTTTTCCTGTCGGCGCCATCGACTACCAACCCGTCCAATCCTGCGCTGACATTCACAAACGGCGTCGCTACCGCCGGCTACGGATCTGTAGCCACAATTGGGGGGGCAGGAGCCCAGCCGCGCAACGGACAGATGGTGTTCCGCTTCCAGTTCTGAGCGACAGGCGCCAGGCGGACTCACCTCTCGTTTCGATGTGCGGCCAGTTCCGCCGCACATCGAGATTTCGGAGATTGTGGAGGAGCCGGCGCTGCGTTTCCGGGCCTCGAATATCCGACGGTTGATTCTTGACAGGGCGCGGCGGAAGCACCGGCCAGCCCGATTATAGCGACGAAGGCCGCCGAGCGGCATTTGGTCGAGCGATGTGCCCGCTCCTGACTTGACCAGAATTGCATGCAAAAAAAGCACTGGTTAGCACTCGACCTTTTTTTCTTATATTGTGAGGCGCATGAAATCACATCCCACGGGCAGGGGAGCCCGACATGGGGTGAGACCAAAGAATGCCGGCGCGCGGGGCGCCGAGCACCGGTTACCGCCGCTTTGGCTCCCTGCTCTCCTTACGCTGGTTTTCGCCGGCTTTACGCTGCTCCCGCGCGTTGACGCAAATCCTCATCTGCAGGCTTCGTTTTTAGCAGCCGCGGGCTTCCTGCTGGCAGGGCTCTGCGCTCTCTGGTGGAGCGTTGCCCGGAGCGGGCGAACCCTGACATACGAATTCGTTCCGCGGCGAGTGCATTGGGTCCAGATGATCATGCACTCCTGTGTGTTCGCCTACTGGGGCTGGTATTGGAGCGAGGTCTACCCCGAAATCCCCCTGATTCTCGCCCAGGTGGTTTTTCTATACGTTCTGGACATGCTGGTCTGCTGGTCACGGCGAGACAACTGGATTCTCGGCTTTGGTCCGATTCCTATTGTCTTCAGCATGAATCTGTTCCTGTGGTTTCGCGACGACTGGTTCTATTTGCAATTCGTCATGGTCGCGATGATCGTGTTCGGCAAGGAATTCCTGAGATGGAAACGCGACGGACATCTCACTCACATCTTCAATCCCTCCGCTTTAGCCCTTTTCATAACATCTGTTGTCCTGCTCGCAACACGCACTACTCCGATCACCTGGGGCACGCAGATTTCGTCGACTTTCAATAACCCGCCGAATATCTATCTGGAAATTTTCGTGCTCGGGCTCGTCGTGCAGGGCCTGTTCTCGGTGACTCTGGTCACCTTGTCGGCGGCGGCCATGCTTTATGTGCTCAACGTCGTCTACACCGGTTCCACCGGCATGTACCATTTCATCGACTTCAACATTCATCCGGCCGTTTTCCTGGGTCTGCATCTGCTCGTGACCGATCCGGCCACGTCTCCCCGCAAAAATTTCGGCAAGGCAATCTTCGGCGCGGGATACGGCATCGGCGTATTCGCTTTGTATGGATGGCTGGACAGCCATGGAATGCCGCAGTTTTACGATAAGTTGCTATGCGTGCCGGTGCTCAATTTGACGGTACGGGCGCTCGACCGCGCCAGTATTGCTCTTAGCGCCTGGTTATCCCGGCGCAGGTGGGTTACCGAGGGGAGACTCCGGCCGTTGCAGGCGCTGGCGGCCTGGACTCCGCGTCAGGCGAACTTTGGATTCATGGGAATCTGGGCGGCTCTTTTTGTATTCATGATCGGAACGGGCTTTCTCGGCGGAAAGCATCCGGGCAGCGACCCCGCGTTCTGGGCGAAAGCCTGCGACGCGGGACGCACGAAAGCCTGCCATGTCCTGGCCCAAACCCTCGACGTACAGTGCCAGCACAACGCCGCTCGAGGTTGCTTCGATCTGGGAGTGCTGCTGAGTGGCGGTAAGGGGCTACCCCGCGATCCGATCGGTGCGTCCCGGAGTCTTAAGCACGCCTGCGATCTCGGCCTGGAGAACGCTTGCGGCAGTCTTTTGAATATGGTGAAAACCGATGGAGACGGCGTGTTGCTGCAACCCTGCGGCCGCGGTGACGGAGAGAGCTGTTTCATGCTCGGGTCGCTCTATTACGGGGGCCAGGGGGTCAGCCGCAACCTCGAGTATTCGGCAACCCTCTTCCAGCAAAGCTGTACGGCCGGATTCACGCGCGGCTGCGGGCAGCTCGGGGAAAGTTATCTTTTCGGAGAAGGTGTTCCGAAGGACATCGTCAAGGCCAGGCAGATTCTCGAAAAGGCATGCGATGCGGGCTATGCGCCGGGGTGCTTCAACGTTGGCCTCATGCACCGGCAGGGAATCGCCACGCCGAGAAATGAACCGCTTGCCGAGACTCGTTTCCGCCAGGGATGCGATCTGGGCTATCGGCAGGCGTGCGACGCGCTGGGGGCGACAACCGCCCTGGCGAGATAGATTTTCGCGCTTTCTACTGTCCCAGGCGTTGCAGCGCTTGCTTCGCAGCGGCGCTTGCCTGGGGATCTCTGCCTTGCGCCGCGATCCTCAGATGTTCCACCGCGCCGGCGGAATCGCCCTGGGTAACGAGAACAAGTCCCAGTTCGAATTGCGCGCGCCAGAAATCGGGCTGCAGCTGAATCGCGGTCTGCAGTTCGCCTGACGCTCCGCGCATATCTCCTTTATCTGCCAGGAGGCTTCCCAGCAGTTCGTGCCCGAGAGGCCCGCGCGGCTCGGCTTCAATCACCGCTCTGGCCTGCGCCTCTGCCTCCTGCGGCTGATTCAGTTGCGCGAGCAGCCTTGCATAGTCGAGCCGCGCCTCGGTGTATGCGGGTTTCAACTTGACGCTCTGTTCCATTTGATAGCGGGCCTCGGCGATCTGTCCCTGTGTTGCCAAAGCTCGTCCGAGATTCAAACGCCATTCCGCGACACCCGGCTGAATGCGCAGCGCGGCGCGAAATTCTCTCTCCGCCCCCGCCTGATCGCCAGTGCCCCAGAGCAGCAAGCCAAGGTTGTTGTGGATCTCGGCGATTTCGGGATCCAGAGCGATCGCTTTCTCCAGCGCCGTACGCGCCTCCGCGGCTTTGTCCTGCTGCCACAAAGCCCAGCCCAGCCGCCCCCAGGCGCGTGGATCGTCCGGCGACAGCTTTGCGGCATTTCGCAGTTGCAACTCCGCCTTCGCCCACTGGCGGGATTCCGTCAGCGCATCCGCGAGCTGGATCAGCCGCGATGCCGAAGACGGTTCACGCCGGGCGGCCTCTTCGAAATACGAAATCGCCGCTGCACTGTTACCTGCTGCCAGATATCCCTGCGCCAGTTCCGCATAAAAGCCAGGGTTAGCCGGACGATACTGTTCGATCGCCTTCTTCAGCCTGGGCAAACCCTCTGTCAGGTTGCTCTGCTCACGGACCTGGGCGACCGCGACCGTCAGTTCGTTGTCTGCAGTCGAAGCGAGTCTGGCAGGGTAGTAAGGGACCACCTCTCCCTGATAAGAATCGGCAGCCGTATCGGCGCGTTCGGGCTTTTCGGCCAGCAGATCGCCTGCGGGCGGTCGGCGCGCGATGAGATGATCCGTCATCACGACATGGACCGCGTCGTCGGTTCGCCTGCGCGGCATGTGGCAGCTCACGCAGTTGGCGCCGGCTTCATGCGCCGAGACCTTATTCACTGACGCGTTATTCACTAATACCTTCGTGAGCGACTGATGGCACCCGGTACAGACCTGGTTGTAGTGGGAGACGGCTTCCTCCCCACGGGGAATATCGTGAGGATTGTGGCAAGTGGTGCATTGAAGCTTGCCCTTGTTCTTAAGTTCGCTCTGCAGAAAGCACTGCGATTCCCGAAATCGGTAGCCCGCCTGCGCGATTTCGAAGCCCGTGTTCTTGCCCGGCGCACGATCGAAGGCCACCTCGAAATCTGCCAGCGGCTGTCCTGGCACATACGAGAACGGAGCGCGATCGAGGCGGATAACCGCGTGAGGCAGTTTCTCATTCGATGTTTCGAGATGGCATTGCAGACAAACCTCCATTTCGCGATCCGAATTCAAACGCGCCGGGTTTATGATTGCGGCTCGTATGACTTGAGCCGAAGCGCCGTGTGAGGCTTTGTCGACATGGCTCTGTCCGGGCCCGTGGCACCGCTGGCAGTCGATTCCCTCCGGCAGGGGCATCACATATGTGGCCTGGGCCGCGTCCCGATGCGCACCCTCCGGAATACGCGGATATCCGTTGTGGCAAAACATGCACTCGTAGTAGATCGGCCGCACTGAGCCGACATAGTCCGGACGATCGTAACCGGGATTCATCCCCCAATAACCGCCCTTTTCCGAGTACCATCCGAGCGGCAGTTCCTGGAGTGTGTTGCGCTCGGTCAGGTGCAACATCGTGCTCGTGTGGTTGCCGGAACCCAGCACGTAATCCACACGCTTCTCGTCGACGTTGGTATCCCTTCCGTCGAAGCCCGTCTGCCAGCGGCGCTGAAACCAGGCGCCGTTCCTGAAGACCATATTAAAGAAGCTGTTCGAAGCCTCGTGATAGAAGGGCCTTGCAGGGGCGGAGGCGTTCAGATCTTTCTCTGACCGAACCTTCCGGAACGATCGTCCCATCCCGGTCTGTCGATACGTCGCGGCGATAGCGGGGTGGCACTGCGCGCACAAGGCCGGATCGGCGTAACGGCCGGGCGCCTGCAGGGATGCAGGGTCGGTTCTATTGGTGCGGTCGGCGGGCTGCCACACAGGCCAACACGCTCCACCGATGGCCAGCGCGACCACAAGTGCCGTCGCCGTGAGTATAATTCGTGGATATTCTGAGTAAACCGGCAACTCCAAAACTGGTCTGAATGGCACGGGGAATGTTGTCCGGGCCATACTGTGCGGCCCTGAGACATCGATTGTACAAGATTGCGCGCTGGCCACCCGGAGGCCACTATCAATTTCCCCGGTTGTAGGTATCAACAAGAAGCTATTGACCCACAGGTCTATTTGAGATGAACTTTACGACAGTCTCGAAAGTGCCGGTTTGCTATCGATGGGTCTGCTATTGGGGGAGCGCAGCCCGCCGTCTCCTCGACAGCGAAAACCGCGCTTTGGAAAAGCGAAGGGGTGTTTATGGTGAAACGGAAAGTAAATGAAGTACCTCGCGTAAGACTCGCGATGCGCGGTCTGACTGCGCCCGCATGTCTGCTTTTGTTTGCGTTCGCCGCATACGGCCAGGGCAACCTTGGGTCCATCACCGGAACCATCACCGATCCCCAGGGCGGCGTGACTCCAAACGCGGCGATTGATGTCAAGAACGTCGATACCGGCGCAGTGTTCCACGGAGGCACATCGTCGACGGGTAACTATGTCATTCCGGTACCGGCCGGCAAGTACGAATTGACAGTGACTGTTCCCGGCTTCAAGAAATATGTCCGCGCGAACATCGAAGTGCAGGTTGCTACCGCTACCCGCCTGGACGTCACGCTGGAACTGGGCGCAACGACCGACACAATCACGGTGACCGAGCGAGGCGCCGCTGCTGAAGACGGAAAGCGGCGAAATCAGCCACACGATGACTACCGACGACATTAACCGTTGCCCGTTCTGACAACAAACGGCAGTGGGGGCTCCACCGGCGCGGGCAACATTCGTAATCCCCTGCAGGCGATGATTCTTCTTCCCGGCACGGCGTTCCAGAACGACACTGCGGTCGTGGTGAACGGCCTTCCCGCCAACAGCGAAAACATTCGCACTTGAAGGGCAGGACTCGACCAGCAACATCTGGAAAATTGCACAGCAGAACAGCCAGGGTGGCGTGGACGCCATCCAGGAAGTGGCCATTCAGACCAGCAACTTCAATGCGGAATACGGGCAGGCGGCCGGCGGATATTTCAACTACACGATGAAATCCGGCACCAACCAGCTCCATGGCAGCGGCTACGACTATTTTGTGAATGAAGCGTCTGGACGCCGGTCTGCCCTTTACCGACCGATGCACCCAAAACGGCACCTACTGCACGGATCCAGCGGACAGGCAGCACATCCGCAACCGTGTGCGCCGCAACGATTACGGCTTCACGGTTGGCGGCCCGGTTCGGATACCCAAATTGTATGACGGCAGAAACAAGACATTCTTCTTTGTAAATTTCGAACAATTCCGCCAGGACAACCTTAACGGAAGCACAACGCTGACGTGTTCCGACGGCGGCTTACCAACAGGGCGACTTCAGTACGGCCTTATGTCAATCGTATACGGGCGGCGCCGTCGGCGGCGCCGGCGGTACGTGTACCAAGTATCCCCAGGTAAACTTGTTCGGCACCCAGGCACAGGCGGTGGACCCGAATGGTACACCCTTGGTGCAGGGCACAATCTTCAACCCCTACAGCACCACGATCGTCGGCGGCCAGCAGGTTCGGAATCCTTTTCCCAACAACACGATTCCCTTTAGCCTGCAGGATCCGGTCTCGCTCGCGATTCAGAAGATGCTGCCCGGTCGCGAACCAGCCTGGCGACATTAACAACTCAACGTCCCCGGCTACCGCAGCTTCCAGCACACCACGAACTTTTCCATCAAGGTGGACCAGTCCCTCAGCTCCACGATCAAAATCTCGGGATACTACTCCCAGTTGAACACGTATTCGCCCAACGTTAACGGTGGCATCACGCCTTTGTATCTCGGCGGAGCCGACCTCAACAACTGGAACCACACCGGCCGGTTGAACTACGACCAGACCATAACCCCGACTCTGCTTCTCCACGTCGGCGTTGGTTATTTCCACACTTCGGAGCCGCACGTTGCTCCGCCTTTCGATCAGAGCACTCTTGGGCTGAAGGGCTATCAGGCGAACATGATTTTGCCCGATATCAGCGGCATATTGGGCGCCCAGGGCGGTTACAGCGGGAGCGGCGGCGCCGTCGGCTCCACCTTCAGCGCGATTGCGTATGAAGAGAAGCCCACGGCCAATACCAGCCTGACGTGGATCCGGGGCAACCACACATTCAAAGCCGGCGGCGACTATACGCAGGAAGGCTACCCGACTCCGAGTCTGTGGCGCGCGAACGGAAACTTTACCTTCAACGCCGCCGAGACAAGCGATCCCTGGCAAAGCACAGTGGCGCTCAGTTCGACGAACCCGACCGGTTTTTCCTACGCCAGCTTCCTTATGGGCCTGCCCGACGTCTTGCAACTCAACGCGCCCACCGATACCAAGCTCGGCTATCACTCCCTCGGTCTCTTTATCCAGGATAGCTGGAAGGTGACCCGGAAACTGACCATGGATATCGGCCTGCGTTGGGATTATCAGACTTATATGAAAGAGCAGTATGGACGCATGCAGGACGCATCTTTCAACACTTTAGACACCAACCTCGGACGTAATGGCGCCGTGCTCTACGGGGCCAGCTGCAACTGTGAGTTCTCGCATAATTATCCGTATGCATTCGGTCCCCGCGTCGGATTCGCGTACCAGATCGATTCAAAGACCGTCCTGCGCGGCGGCGGCGGCATTCAGTACGACGTAGCCGAAGCCCCCAACGGCGTCTTGTACAGCGCAGCGGATTACTATACCATCAACCCGAACGGCTATGGAGTCAGCCCGATGCAGAATACCGCGAATCCGGCTAACAATGGCCTCCAGGGCGGCAACCCCTATGCGGTCGGCAATCCCTACGGCAACATACCGGTAGTTTGGCCTAACCTGAATCAGAACAAGTATCCATTCCTGAACAATGGCATCGCAGCCCCGACGGCGGGATCGGCGCCGTTCGTTTTCTTCGACCCGAACAATCGCCCGGGGCGAATTTACACCTGGAGTATTGGCGTACAACGCGAAGTGATGAGGAATCTGGTCGTGGAAGCCAGCTATGTGGGCAATCGCGGGAACTATTTCCCGGCCCCCAACCTGGATCAGATCGCTTCAAATTCGCTGACGCCGGCCCTTCTGTTGTCGCAATTCGGACTCAACATCAACAATGCCGCCGACAGGGCGCTCCTGACCGACGCGGTCAGCAACCCAGCCGTTCAGGCCCGTTTCCCCCAATTCAAGCTGGTCAACGTGAACGGCACGCTCACCGTCCCGTCCATTTACGCGGGCTTCCCGGCAGCGCAGCCACTGCAACAGGCATTGCGGAATGTGCCGCAGTGGGGTGGCGTTTCACCCTGGCTTGGGCCACCTTTGGGCAAAACCTGGTACGATTCCATGCAGGTAAAAGTGACCAAGCGGTATTCCCACGGGCTACAGGCCGCCGGCAACTTCACCTGGGCCAAGGGGGATGTCCTCGGGGCGGCTTCCGACAGCACCTACTATCTGGGTGGCCAGTCCGTGACGACGGACATCTACAATTTCGCAAACAATAAACAACTGAACCAATACGTCAGGCCTTTGGCGACGACGATCACATTCAGCTATACGACGCCGAAATTCGAGGCTGCGGGGTTTGCAATGAGAACGCTGTCGCAGGTAGTGCGCGACTGGCAGATCGGAGCGGTCCTCCGCTACCAGAGCGGCGCGCTGATTGGACTTCCCGCGTCGCAGAACCTGCTTACGTCCCAGCTGGGCAGGACAAACCCACTGGGCTTCACAACCAGTTTTGGTAATAACTACCAGAATTTGACAGGACAGCCTATACTCAACTTCAATCCCAACTGCGGATGCTTCAACCCGCAGACGACCCAGATACTGAATCCGGCCGCCTTTACCGATGCCCCGGCCGGGACCTGGGGCACCAGCGCACCGTTCTATAACAACTTCCGCTGGCAGCGGCAGCCCGCGGAATCGATGAGCTTTGGAAGAAACTTCAGGATGGGCCATGAAGGGAAGTACAACCTTCAAGTCAGAGCCGAATTCCAGAACATCTTCAACCGGCTCTTCCTGCCAATGCCAAACGTGGCGAATACGAATCCCCTTCTCCCGATCGGGACAACCAACAATGGCGTCGGCGGCATCATCAACAATTCCGGCTTCGGCAGTATTACGACTCTCAATGGCGCCGGAACGACGCCGCGCAGCGGTCAGATCGTTGCCCGGTTCACCTTCTAAACCGATGCGGGCCGATTTGGCCAGCAGCCTTACGCGCTAACACCCGAAACGCCGGCGACAATATCGCCGGCGTTTTTTGCATGCAGCACCAGTGCGCTCTTGCAGATTTCACAGACCGGCTGGCGCAGTACGGTGGGGCCCGGCTACGATAGGGTGGAAAAGATTAAGCTGGAAAACGCTCTGAAGTTTCGGTGTCTCGCGTTTTCAGCTGAAGAGATCCAGACGCAGTTATGCGATATGTCTGTCTGCTGATTCTGACAATCACCGGGATTTTGGAAGCGCAGGACGGAGCGGCCCTATACAAGGAACGCTGCGCGTCGTGTCACGATTCACCCGAGGCACGCACTCCATCCATCGGCGCGATCAAACAGATGACGAGCGCGGCGATTTATGCGAGCGCTGACGACCGGTGCGATGAAGTCGCAGACCAGCTGGATTGTCCACACAAGAAGTAATGTCCCTGCTGGTCTACATTGCGCCTGCCGGTGACCCGATCCCAAAGCCTGCCTTTGAGAAAAGCTGCTCAGGGAACACCGGCCTCAAGCCCGGTGCGAGTGCGTGGGGCGGCTGGAGTCCGAGCGTCACCAATTCGCGATACCAGGATGCGAAGGCGGCCGGGCTTGCAGCAGCCGACGTGCCGCGCCTCAAACTGAAATGGGCGTTCAATCTGGGGCAGGTGACGATGGCGCGCGGCCAGCCGGTGGTAGCCGGCGACCGTGTATTTGTCGCAACGGTTGGGGGCGATGTGTACGCCCTCGATGCGGCCAGCGGATGCGTCCACTGGGCTTTCAAGGCGACCGCGAGTCTGTCGGTCGGGCGTCACCGTCGGCGACGCCAATGGCGTTCCCGCCGTCTTCTTCGGAGATCGCAGCGCGGTGATGTATGCCGTGAATGCGGCGTCGGGCGAGCTGTTATGGAAGACCCGGCCCGTGGAACATCTGCTCGCGACTACTACTGCTATGCCGCAGTTCTACAAAGGCGTGGTCTACCAGGGTTTCTCCTCCATCGAATCGGCGCTTGTGGGTTACCCAAACACGACATGTTGTTCGTTCCGGGGCAGTGTCGTCGCGCTCGACGCCGCGACCGGCCGCACCATCTGGCAAAGCTTTACGATTGCGGAACCAGCGAAGCCGACAGGGACGGGGAAGCAGCAGGGCCCCTCCGGCGTTGCGATCTGGTCGACACCCACCATCGATGAACAGAGGGGCGCGCTCTATGTCGGCACGGGGAACAATTACTCGAACCCGGCCACCGCGACCAGCGACGCCGTGCTCGCCTTCGATTTGAAGACGGGGAAGCTGCTCTGGTCGCGGCAGCTCACGCAGGATGATGTCTATAACGGCGCCTGCAACAGCCACTTCCGGACAAACTGTCCCGACCACGACGGTCCTGACTTCGATTTCGGACAGCCTCCCATTCTGGTGCAGCTTGGCGGCGGAAAGCGGGCGCTGGTCATCGGGCAGAAGTCCGGCATGGTGCATGCCATCGATCCCGACGCAGAGGGCAAAATTCTGTGGCAAACCCGTGCCGGGGCGGGCGGCCGGCTGGGCGGCAGCCAATGGGGTTCGGCAGCGGACAACCAGCGCGTGTATGTCGCGATCTCGGATGTCGGTATCCAGAGCGTTCCGGACGCCGCGGCGCCGAACGGACACCGCATCGGGCTCGATCCGAAGACCGGCGGCGGCCTTCGTGCGATCGACCTGAGGTCCGGCAAAATCGTCTGGAGCGCCAGACCGGCGGCGTGCCCGGCACTCAGGCTGAGGCCCCCATAAAGGGGGCCAGTCAGGCCATCTGCTCGCCCGCGCAATCCGCGGCCGTTACCGCCATTGCGGGCGTCGTGTTTTCAGGCGCTCTCGACGGCCATATGCGCGCCTATTCCAGCACAGACGGCCGCGTGATCTGGGACTTCAATACGGCCCGCGAGTTCCCGACCGTCAACGGAAAACCGGCGCGCGGCGGATCTATCGATGCGACGGGAGCAGCCGTCGCAGGCGGCCTGGTATTCATCAACTCAGGCTGTAACCAGTACGGCGGGATGCCTGGTAATGTACTGCTGGCATTCTCAGCGGGTGGAAAATAGCCTGCAACATGTGACCGTGGGCGACGCTCTCGTCCGCGGCGGACCCCCGGTCCGGCCCATTCCTAACGGTCAACAACCGGCAAAGCCAGGCCGATCAAATCGTTCACGTCCGTCAGCCGATCGACCTTCCAGCACATCCGCAGCGCCTTCTCCACTTGCGCGGCCGGGAGAGCGAGCACGCCCTGATCGAGGAATTTATCATCGAGCTGACGATCACTCAAAGGACGATGAATGTTCCCGAGCGATTTCTCCACAAAGCGCGTAAGCTTCTCGCCATTCGACAGCTCGACCTCGATCCGCGCCTGATCTTCGCTAAGGGAAGAATCGCCCGTAGCCGTGGCGCATTCGCGCACGCGCTTCACAGCGGGGTCGCTGACGGCGGCGTCCGTATATTCCGGAATCCCAGCCTTGCCACGAACCAACCCCACCGCCGCCCCATGATAAACGGAGAACTTGCCTTGCAATCCCTTCGTGATGTTGGTCTGATTGCACAGATCCAGAACAAGTGGCGCAACGCGGAGGCGAACGGCAACAATCGATCCGGGCTCGGGATGATACTCGCGATGAATCTGAATGGCTCCGTCGATGGTCGGGTGATTCACGATCCCGCACGGAAATGGCTTGTAAGTGTTGTCGCGCAATTCGTAATCGACATCCAGGCCGGCGATCATTCTGGAGAGATCGTAAGACGCAGCCTGAACCGCCGCGAAGCCGCGGGGACCTTCGAGGCCATGCTCGCCCGCCGTGAAGCCGGCCTGCGCAAGAAGTGCCGCCGAGTACCCGTTCTGGGCAGCCCGGCCAGGATGAAACGCTTTCGCCATCGACCCAAACATCTCGCGGATGCCCGACGCCTGCGTCGCAGCCAGCCCCATCGCCCAGATCATTTGCGGAAGCGAAAGGCCGAGGAGTTTCCCGATCGCGGCCGCGGCGCCAAAAACACCGGCCGTCCCCGTGATATGCCAGCCGGCATCGTAGTGTGCCGGATAAACGGCATTACCGATGCGCATTTCCGCTTCGAATCCGGTGATAAATGCCTCCATGAAATCGCGGCCCGTGACGGGATTTGCGCTCGCATACGCAAACAGCGCGGAAGCCACCGGAGAGGTCGGGTGCATATAGTTTTTCGGCGTCGTGTCGTCGAAATCGTAAACATGGGAACTGATGCCGTTCATCAGCGACGCATAAAGAGGATCGAGACGCTCGGCGCGTCCCAAAACGCTCGCCGTGCGGGGCCCGGAGTAAGCTCCAAAGGTCCGGATCGCGATGCCGACGGCTTCATCGTGGCTCCCGCCCAACGCGCAACCCAGATAGTTGACGATGGCGCGGCGCGCTTCGTGGCGAACGTCTTCGGGAACGGTTTCGATTCGATTGGAGACGATCCACGATGCAAGCGTTCTGGTTTCGGACATACTGTTCAGTCTGGTCCAGTTTATGAGATTGAGTTCACTACGCTCGCAGGGTGACGACTCGAACGGCGGTCCCTCGGACCGCGGCGCTCGCCCGGAATTTGAAAGTAACAGGGAAAAATCCTGAACTCTTTCTGACGCGGCTCCCCGATAAAGACGACAATCAAAGCATGTCAGCTCGAAATGGAGACAAGGCCCGGTACGGCAGACTGCGAAAGAAGAAGATTGCGCGGCGCGTCCGCATGAGGGCTATGCAGAAATGGCTGGTGCAAACAACTCCGCCTGAACGCTCGATTCCGTGAATCCGCATCGCCCCGGCACTCCGGGCGGGACAACGTGGCGCGAATATCACGAACGCACCAAACACAGCCTGGAATCGTTAAGACGGTCGCCGCACTACCTGGACTGGGCGAATATGCCGGACCCCTTCCGTCACTACGAAGGTGTGCCGATGCTCGATCTGCCGGCGGATCCGCCGCCCCCTCTCACGCCCCTCTTCGACGTCCTCAACGGGGTCGCGGGCTGCACGACCGCCAGTGACGGCCCCGCGTTCCTTTCGCAACTTCTGTTTTACTCCGCGGCGATCAGCGCATCGAAGCGTGTTCCGTCGACCGGAGCTCGCTATGCCCTGCGCGTAAATCCGTCATCGGGGAATCTGCACCCCACCGAATTCCACTTCGTCACCCGAGGTCTGAAGGACTGGCCTGATGGCCTGTATCATTACATGCCCTCCGCTCATATGGCCGAGCAGCGCGCCCTGGGCGATCTTGAAATGAAGCTGGCCGGAAGTTCTGCGCCGATCGTATTTCTCCTGACCAGCATCGCCTGGCGTGAGGCCTGGAAGTATCGCGAGCGGGCATACCGATATTGCCTGCACGATATCGGGCACGCCTGGCAGGCACTCGCGCTCGCCGCTCGCGCCATCGGATGCGACACTTTCGCGACCGGTCATTTCCCGGACGACGAAGTTGCGCGATGGTGCCGCCTGCACGGCGATGAGTGGCCGATGTTGATCGTCGAAGTGCGCGGCCGGGCGATCCCGACGCGGGAACCGGAATCCGGCGAAAACGTCTGGTACGGCGGCAATCCCAACCAGCTTTCGAGAGAAACAACGGAATATCCGTTGATTGACGCGATACACAACGCAACAAAACTCGACAGCTGTGCAAGCAGCACATTCCCAACAGCGGATCCGCCTTCCGCTGGCTCCGGCGAGATGGGATTACCTCCTCCTGCGTTCTCGAAACGCCCGTTCGGCGAAGTCGCGCGCGGGCGCCGTTCGGCGCTCGACTTTCAGGGCGGAACGCAATCCATATCGATGGCACAGCTCTCGGCCATCCTTGCCGCGGCAACTGGGCGGCTCGTTGCCGATTTTGCAGATCGGCGTTTCATCCAGCTTTACTTGTACGTCCATCGCGTGGACGATTTACAGCCAGGCGTCTATCGCCATTGGCCGGAGCGCGCTGAGCTTGAGCTTGTCCGCAGTGGCGACCAGCGCGTCGCGGCCGCGGGCCTCAGCCTCGGGCAGGACCTCGCAGGTAACGCATGCGTGGCGTTCTCCATGATCGGCGATTTCGATCGCGCCACCCGTACTCATGGCGATCGCGGATACCGCTACGTGCATTTCGAAGCCGGAGCAATAGGCCACCGCTTGTACCTTGCCGCCGAGGCCTCAGGGCTGAGAGCGACCGGCATCGGCGCATTCTATGACGATGAAGTGCACCGTTATCTTCGACTCACGCCTGCGCAAGGGCAAGTGGTTTATCACTTCGCACTCGGGAATCCCGTTCCCGATCCACGGCTCGATGCGTGAAACCGCCACTTCATCGGCAGCGCCGGCCACTCGCCCTTCATCAGCAAGCTGCCTGAGACTCGAACGTTCGCAATACCAGGCAGGTAATATCGTCGTGCTGCCGCGTCAACCCGACAAACGAGTCCACCGATGACATCAGCTCTCTGACTACTTCCCGCGCGCTTCCCCGCGCTCCGGAAAGAACTCCCAGCATACGGTGCTCACCGTACTCTTCCTCCCGATCGTTTTCGGCTTCGACCACCCCATCGGTAAAGATCAGAAGCAGATCCTGCGCAACCAGAGTTGTGCTGCCGCATTCATAGCGGGCGCCGGCTGTGATTCCCAACGGAATACCTCCGGTCTCCAGTCGCTCGATGGCTCCCGAGACATGCCGCAGCACCGGCCAGTTATGCCCCGCGTTGACGTAAGTCAATTGCCTGGTCTCAGGCTCCAGTTCTGCCACAAACGCCGTGGTAAAGCGGTGGCCGCCCGGATTCTGCGCGCAGGCATACGCATTGAGCCGCCCCACCAGTTCGAGCAGCGAACCCGGCAGGGCGGCCAGAGTCCGAAGACTCGCCTGCAGCGTGGCCATCAGGAGGGCCGCTGGAATGCTCTTGCCCGCCACGTCCGCCACCACAAGCAGCAGTCGCGCGCTTTGATCCGAGCTTGCCGGGCGAAAGAATGCGTCATAATAGTCGCCCGCAACCGTGTTGGCTGCCCGCGTGGCAAACGCGACATCCACTCCGGGCGCCGCGGGCGCTTCGGCAGGCATCAGCCATCCCTGAATCTCGCGCGCGATTTCGAGATCCCGCTTCATGGTCACGCGGTCGGATAGTTCCAGCGCCAGCAGAACGGTCAGTCCAATGCCGCCAAAAACCGCAAGGTTATACAGGCGGAATTCGGTGTCGCCGCTGCGAAAGCTGAAGCCGGGAAAGACGAGGAGCGCCAGCGAGATCAGAAACAGCACGCGTCGCCCCGGAGACAGCTTCATCATCATCGCCCAGAACAAGGCGCGGCAACCCCGCCAGAAACTCTTCCAGCGCGATTCCCCTTCTACCCGCGTCCAGTCGACATCCGCGGCGTAAAGCTGATAGCTGGCGCGAGCATCGGCGTGAAACTGCGCCCAGAGTTGCTGTATCTCGACGCCGTCAGTCACACGCTGCCAGAATGTTCTCAGGCGACCTGCCATAAGCGTGGGTCAAGTATAGCCGAGGCTGGTGGATTCACGCATACGTTCCATGTCACCGCCAGAGCCGGTGCGGAAGCAGATACGTAAAACCCACAAACTCCTCCCAATGCGTTGAAGTATTCGTGAAACCATGATCGAACCCGCCGTCGATGACGAGGTTCCGGCGAACCGGATACGACAAAGACCACAACATCCCCACGGCGTTCGATGCGAAATACGGCTGCGTGAAATGCCAGAGTTCACCGGAAATCGTGAACTTCTTCAGAGGATGAGAAACAGAGAGCGTCTGCGCGTACTGAGCCCGCCGCACTCCCGACTCGGTTTCCTCCGTGACGATGAAGTTCGTATCGAAATGAAACCCCGCCATATCGTCACTCAGGAGAACCGTGCCGCTCTCACGGAACGTTCCCATATCGAGCTCGGGAGCCGGACTCTCATACAGCCGCCGGATATAACTCACACCGATTGTGGGGCGCGCGCCGTCGCCGTCAACCACCACCGCTTGCGCACCCACGAAAACCTCACCAGGATGAATCTGCTGGTCGAGACCTTCACTGTTACTGCTGTGCACATAAGGTTCCGTCAGGACCAGCAATTCGAGCCGGGGAAGTGCCGTCAGCTTCGTAACCTGATTGATGCTGATCCGGGTCCCGAACTCCGGAGAGGTTGTCGCCCCGAGCATGCCCGTCTCGAACTGCAGATATCCGACAGGCGTCAGGGTGGCCGGCGTAGACACAGTCGGCCGCGCCGGGTTGGCTACGGGAACATCCGTATCGGGCGCTGACGCAGACCCGCCTCCCTGCGCATGGCATAGCCAGGGCAACGCTCCCATCATGAGGACTTTGGCGAATACTCTCATCGAGGACACTCCCAGGGCAATCAATTCGTTGGGTTCAACGTCTGGCGGTTCGAAATGGCTGCCTGCGGGCCGCCAAAAGCGAGTGAAGACGCAACGCAGCCGGTGTGGGGCCAGCGCTTCTGCGCTGCCGCCGAGCTTCCGCTCGGCGCGGAACTTTACGCCAGAGCCGGGACAGTACGAAACCGGTAGCGCCGGCGATCTTGTCGCCGGTGTTCTTCAGCCGTCCGAACCGCCTCTTCAACGGAACGAATTCTGCAGTATCTGCGAAAATACGCTAAGCCCGGGGGGGAGGATCAACGTGGACGAGTTGCGGGTCGGATGAGGGAAGTACGTCGATGCGCGTCGTTGGCTCGATCAATTCAGAAACAAGCAGTTCCGCCCGGTCTGCGGTAACAGCCGCGGCGCAACCGATACAGCCGTCGTCATGAGTGTCGGTGTGTCCGATCGTCGTCCGGCTTGAATGGTCCGCAGCGCCCTGGTCGATCAGACTGCACTCTCCAGCCGCGCTCATCGGCGCAACCGGATCAGCTCTGTCAAAGGCGACATAGTCGGCGACGCCGCTGAGGAGCACGATGATGGCAATCAAACGCAGAGTTATGCCGCGCAAGCTGATTTCCAGTATGCAATATGGCCCTTCAATCCGAACGGGCTGGTGCAGGCAAACGCTCGATCTCGCCAGGTCTCGTCTTCGATTACTTAAAGAGAGCGGATCCGCAGCGAGGGTGGCGAGCAGGTCATGGATTCAAGCACTGGTTCAAGCACCGAATTCCTGCTCGCCCTCGTTGGTTTCACCTGCGCCGGCGCCGAAGCGGATTTCTCCATAACCAGGATCTGAACCGCCCGGCGGAGACTCGATGGTGAGTATCAGACCTTCCTTACCGCCGCCCGCATCGGTTCTGATCTCCTCACACGTTCTTTCCCGTTGCGGCGCCCGCCTTCGGCTGCGGATTCGTATTCGGGATCTGACGTTGAAGCCAATCTTCGAAACGCGTCTTGCCGAGTCGCGCCTCGGCGCCGGGAATTAGTTCACTCCCGGTCAGCGCGATGCCGACGTAGCGCGCACGAGGGTCTGTGATTACCTCGCGCGGATCCTTTAGTGCAGCCAGTTCCCGTCGAACGAGTTCATCGAGACGAAATTTCTCCGGCCCCGCGACTTCAACGGTGCCGTTAACCGGCGAGCCCATCGCCACTCTCGCGACCGCGCGGGCGACGTCGTCGGCGGCCATAGGCTGAATGAGTGCAGGTGGCAGACGTACTTTGTTCCCGTCCGTGGAAAAGTCGGCAATGCTCCGGACGAACTCGAAGAACTGCGTCGCGCGAACGATCGACCAGGGAATTGAGGCGTGCTTGATCAGGCTTTCCTGAGCCAGTTTTGCGCGAAAGAAGCCGCTCTCGAGCAAGCGGTCGGTACCTGCGACGGACAATGCGACATGATGTCCCACGCCCGCGGCCGCCTCACCGGCGAGCAGTTTACGGGTTGACGTCTCGAAAAACTTCATTACCGCCGAGTCCTCCCACGAAGGGGAGTTCGTTACATCGATTACCACGGAGGCGCCTTTCAGCGCTTCGGCGAGTCCCTCGCCTGTGAGCGTGTTCACACCCGAAGCGGGCGAGGCGGCTATTGTTTCGTGCCCATGATCACGAAGCTGATTGACAAGCTTTGATCCGATGAGTCCGGTTCCGCCAATTACTACGATTTTCATGATGATCTCCTTCACTGACCGGGCTGTTTGAAATCTGCCGGTCTCACTGGCTTAAGACCGAACACGGCGTCGCGTTGTGACATTGTGCGGGAGATTCGGTAACGTTTCGACTCAGCCGATCGCGGCATCCGGCAGGCGTGGATGTGGTGTTGCGGAAGATTGCCGCGAAATCGCCGACAGCTTGCTGGGTCTCATCATCCAGAGGATCTGACCGATGCCCTCAGCTGAGGCGTCTATCGTGACCAGGGTAACAATGGCGCCGTCGCGTGTAATGAGTACGGATGCCTGTCCGTTGGCATTGACCCATTCCACCTTTACGCCGCTCCAGAAATGCGATGCAAACGCACTGATAAACTTCGCCACACGCTCGCGCCCGATAACTTCGGTGCGGGCCGCACGCACGATCCCGCCGCCGTCGGACCACGAAACAATATCCGATGCAAAAAGCCCTTCCAGTCTCGCGAGGTCTCCCTCCTGCGCTGCTGCGATAAAGGCTCTGAGAAGGCGCTGTTGCTCGGACGAACTTACAGGGGCGCGACGGCCATCCGCGATATGCTTACGAGCCCGGGTGACCAGTTGGCGAGTGTTGGCTTCTTCAAGCCGCAGCATCTCCGCAATCTGCCGGTAGGGATAGTCGAATGCTTCCCGCAGAACGTACGCTGCCCGCTCTACAGGCAAAAGTTTTTCCAGCAGCAGCAGGACCGCGAATTCCAGGGCCTCGGCGCGCTCCGCTCCCAAATGGGGATCGTGGCTGGTATCGACCGGCTCCGGGAGCCATGGCCCGACGTATGTCTCCCGGCGCAAGCGCGCCGATTGAGCGAGGTTGAGAGCCAGTCGGGTAGTGATAGTTGCGAGGAATGAGGGGGGATCCTGGACTACATTGCGATCGGCGGCCTGCCACCTCAGCCAGGTGTCCTGAACCACATCCTCGGCCTCTGCTGTGCTACCGAGTATCCGGTACGCAATCCCGAACAAACGAGGGCGCGCATCGAAAAATGCCGAAAGCGCCTCATCGTGAGCTGCGGCAGCCACCCGTCGATTTTACCGTACCGTCGGCGGCCGGAACGCGATTTCCCGGTCCCTGTCCGGCGTCCCGTCTTGTTACCTTGAAGGCATCCGGTATGTGCAGGAATATCAAAACGCTATTCAACTTCGATCCGCCCGTCACCGAAGAAGAGGTTCGAGCCGCCTCCCTTCAGTTCGTGAGAAAGATCTGCGGTTTCACCAAACCGTCGAAGGCGAACGAAGCCAATTTCCTCGAAGCCGTCGACGAAGTCGCCGGGGTCTCCCTCCGTCTTCTCCACTCACTCGAAACAACCGCGCCGCCCAAAAATCGTGAAGAAGAAGCGGCTAAAGCAAAGGCTCGATCAGCGCTGCGCTTCGGCGATTGAGCCTTTCTGAATCGTTCTCACAAAATACAAATTCGGAGTAGCAATGAGCAACTCGTCCCCGGAACGGAATAAAAAACTTCTGCTTGAAGCATTCGAGACACTCTTCAACAAGCGTGACTACGCGGCGGCGGAGCGCTTCTGGTCACCGGACTACATCCAGCACAGCGCCCACATAGCGCCAGGGCGCGCTGGTCTGTTCGATCTTGTCCGCTCAGCGCCCGAAACCTTGCGCTACGAGAATCAACTCATAGTGGCAGAAGGTGACTATGTCATAGCGCACGGCCGCTTCAGTGGGAATGGACGGCCCGCCGCGTGGGTCGCCGCCGACATTGTCCGATTCGAAGACGGTCTTCTGAAAGAGCATTGGGACGTCCTGCAGGACGAGGCGACCCAAGCCGAATCTGTCAGCGGCCTTCCCATGTTCGGCGACACATTCCCTGCTTGATAGCCGAAACAGAAGAGAACGCGTCTCGGGAGCGGCTTGCTCCGTTCCGCTACAACGAACGAAGGAAATTGAGCAGGTCCTGCTGCTGTTGCGAGCTCAATGCGCTGTATTTGGATACGACTGTGTTTGCCTCCGAACCGGAACTGGAATGTGCCGCAATTGCGGTTGCCAGATCGTTCGTTCGGCCGTCATGCAGGAAATACAGCCTTTGCCCCAGGCCCCAGAGAGGCGCGGTGCGAAACTCGTTTCCGGTTGCCGAACCCTGCGTGATACCGTCAGCCAGTCCTGCTCCCATATTGTGGACAATCAGATCGGAGTAGAGGTTGGCAGTTGTATTGGAAAGCGCCGCCGTCACATTGGACGCTGTGGGCAACGAGGGCGTGTGGCAGGCGGCACAACCAATCGAACCAAACAACGTTTGTCCATTGCTGGTGGAACTCGACGTTTGACCCCTGGCGGGAGGCGCCAGAAATCTCATAAAGAACACGAAATTGATAATGTCGCTGACTGCGGGAGCGGGCCGGCTCGATCGTGCGCCGTTGGCGTCCACATGATCCTCGGGCGTCGCATTGAAGCGGCAGCCGCTTGTCGAGTTGCGCTCATTCGGGAAGAGGTCGTTGGTTACGCCCTGCTCCACGTTATAAGCTTCACCCGCGAAGACAGTGAGCGATTTGTTCTGGGCTTTCCAGCCGAACCGTGTCAGAGTGCCATCGTTCCCACTCCTGTTTTCGTGACCGGATATGCCCAGAGCCGCGTTCGCGCTTGCGTTTGCCGACATGTTATTCAGAATCGTGCTGTCATCGATCGCCTCGATCAACCCGCTGCCGAACACCGGCGTCGGAATTCGGAAGACGACGTTATTGGCTGCCGCGGCGCTGGCGAAGTCTGGCTGGCTGACCGTGCATCCCGTGGCGTCGCTCCGGCCGGTGATCGTGAACAGACCGTGCACCCCGCCATCGGGCGTGCCTGTTGAGGTCGTGACAAACCTGGCCTCTCGGACAGGACCGCTGATGGACAGAAATGCGGGAATTATATTCTTCGCTCCCGCCTTGGTTGCCATGGCGATTTGTGGATTAGTTGCCGGCGAAGACCCGCCCACAGTGGGCGCAGCGTGGCAGCCCGCGCAACTGTCCAGGTTGAACGTCGGCCCGAGGCCGGCGCCCGGCGTCAAAGTGCCCGTTACGGAATCGACTTCCTGAAAAACGGTTTTGCCGTTATAAAACGCCGACGTTTCGCCCGAGGTGAGGTTCGGAAGCGGGCCGCCGGTCGCAATCGTTCCCGGACCGCTCCCGTAATTCGGTGAACTGCTGGCTGCGCCCGGATCGTGCTGACCGGAAACAATGGCTGGAAGTGAAATAATAACTCCGCAAAGTACTGTTAAAAGCGCAAGGGCCGCCGGACGCGGCGCCAAAAAGTGGAGGAACCCGCCTGTCCAGCCGCGATTTGGCGGCCATAACTTGCGCGTATTTCTTAAAAGCGCAAGGGCCGCCGGACGCGGCGCCAAAAAGTGAAGGAACCCGCCCGTCCAGCCTGGATTTGGCGGCCATAACTTGCGCGTAATACTAAAGAGACCCATGTTACGACTGATTGGTTTTGGCCTGTGCATTCTATGTCCTTTCCGCTGACTGAATGCCCCCGTTCCCCACAGGCGCGGACTTAATAAATCTCAGCCGTCGCGCCTGACTAACTAATATGACGATTAAACCGCGTCAAACCGGGAAATACCAATCGTTTCTCGGGCATTTGATCGATCAATTTCACTTATTAATCAGTTATTATCTTCCGGCAGATAACCGCTGCTGAATAAGGTCAACAAATCGCTCAATAACCGGCAAAAGGCAACTTCTGGTATATGCGAGCGTGTACTCCAAAGTAAGTGTGTCTGGAAGGTGGACGAAACTCACTGACTTATCGGCATACTCGGTCTTCATGAAGAGAGGCACGAATGTCAGCCCGACTTCTTCACGGGCAAATTGAAGACATTCATAAAAGCTTCCGGCCTCCTGCACGATCTTCGGGCGGTATCCCTGAGCTCCGCACATGGACATGAAGCTGTCGTGAAGTAAGGGGTCGGCGTCGGGGCGCAGCCACACGACAGGTTGATCGTGCAACTGCTCTATCCCGAGCCGCGGCGAGCTGGCGAGGCCGTGCCTCGATGCCAGCGCCGCGATAAAAGCCTCACGGAACAGATGAACCCAGGCCAGATCGGGAAAATCGTTCTGCTGCACGGATCCCGCGAAGAAGGCCGCGTGCAGACTTCCCTTCGCCAGTTCCTCGTGCAGCGAGGTCGCTGCGCAGTTTGTGAATTGAACGTCCGTGCCTGGCATGCCGCACAGCCGGGCTTCCGTAATCAGCGCGCCGAGCCAGGTCAGGTTCATGGACGCCGGATATCCAACCCGAAGCGGCACCAGGATTTCGGGCGAACTTCCGCGAACAAGGGCGACCGCCTGCTCGCTCTCTTTGATCAGGCGCTGCGCTTCAGTCGCGAGAACCTGGCCTGCTTCCGTCAATTCGACCTTTCGGCTGCTGCGCTTGAAGAGCCGGACGCCCAGGTCGCTTTCGAGAAGTTTGAGCGTGCCGCTCAGAGCGGGTTGAGATACGTGAAGCCTTTCCGAGGCGCGGCCGAAGTGTAACTCTTCCGCGAGAACCACCATGAGGCGAAGAATGCGTTCGTTAAGGATCATGTCGCAAGACTTCCGGCCTCGCGCCCGATTGCGCTTTTCCGGGATGAATTACGCCATTCCCGCTTGCCGTAAGGGAATGCGCATTCGTCTTCTCAGCGCCTGTCGTCAACGGAAGCGTGGCCGGCGGTATGGTGCTTCGGAAGCGCCGGACTGTTGCCCGTTCATTAAAGGATTTTAAACCCTGTACCGTTGGCCCCGATACGCAGCGTCAAAAAATACAGACGCTCAGGGTTAACGGTGACACGCTTACAAAAGTTATTTTTCGTTGATTCCAGACGTCTTATGCGATTCGTGCGCAACCAGGAGCATTTTTCCGTGCAATAGTGAGTCGCGAAAAGACACTGAATATCGGACAAAATTCATGGCATCCAGTCATCCCCTCGAATCAATCCTTCCGAACACGCCCCCTCCGGCGGCGGAAGGGGCAGAAAAACCTCGCCGCCACCCGGCCAAACCCCTGGAGACAGGGCTCTTAATGCCAAACTGGCTTCGTTTTGCGGAACCGCATGATGCGGATAGCACGCTCGACTATAGCCGCCCAGGAGCTCGTCGAGCGCAATTGATTCCACGGTCCAGGCCCTGATACACTAACGCTTTATGTCAGTGCCCTCCGTCGCCCGGCGCCATCATCATCACCATCCGGCGATCAGTGTGCGGCGGGTCCTGGCTTAAATCGATTTTGTAAAGTCAAACGAAAGGACGCCCGCCGCGACAACCGGCGGGCGTTTTTATTGAGCCCTGTCCGGTTGCGCCCGGGCCTCGGTCAGCAAAAGCGCCACGTATGAGTCTCGATTACGGTAAACTCGACGGCCTCGTTCCCGCCGTCATTCAGGATGAGGCGTCTCATCGCGTCCTCATGGTCGGCTTCATGAACGAAGAGGCCTTCCGCAAGACACGCGACACCGGCTTTGTCACTTTTTACAGCCGCTCGCGCAACAAGCTCTGGATGAAGGGCGAAAGCTCCGGCCACCGCCTCGTAGTGAAGGAAATATCTACGGATTGTGATGACGATACGCTTCTGATCCAGGTCGAATCACTCGGGCCCGGCGTTTGTCATGCCGGTTACGAAAGCTGCTTTTACCGGAAGCTCGAT
Organism: Terriglobia bacterium; assembly: GCA_963845785.1. GTDB lineage: Bacteria > Acidobacteriota > Terriglobia > Bryobacterales > Bryobacteraceae > BOG-234. The sequence goes on from CAWJTK010000002.1 coordinate 133,042, forward strand.
TCCGGAAAACCGGGCGAAGAGTGGGTGGAGACCGAACAACGGACCTACGATCCCGCTGAAGTCTATGGGGGCGGTAAATGACCCTGAAACTCGGAATTCCCAAGGGCAGCCTCGAAAACGCCACGATCGACCTGTTCCGCCGCGCCGGCTTCAACATCACTAGCAGCTCGCGCTCGTACTTCCCGACCGTTGACGATCCTGAGATCGAGTGCATGCTCATACGCGCCCAGGAGATGGCGCGCTATGTGGAAGATGGCATTCTCGACGCCGGGTTGACCGGCTTGGATTGGGTGGAGGAGGTCGGAGCAAGCGTGGTGGCGGTCGCTGACCTTGTCTATGCCAAGCAGAGCTTCGGCAAGGTGCGGTGGGTGCTCGCCGTTCCGGAATCGAGCGGCTTCCAGAGCGTGAAAGATCTGGAAGGCAAGATCATTGCGACCGAACTGGTCGCCACGACGAAGCGCTATCTGGCGCGCAACGGTGTCTCTGCCAAGGTTGAATTCAGCTGGGGAGCGACGGAAGTGAAGCCGCCCGTTCTGGCCGATGCCATCGTCGAAGTTACCGAAACGGGTTCGTCTTTGCGAGCCAATAAACTGCGGATCATCGAGACGGTTCTCGAATCAAATACGCAGCTGATCGCAAACCGGGCCGCGTGGGACCGGACATGGACGCGCCAGAAGTTGGAGGATTTGAAGCTCCTGCTCGATGGCGCGATCGCCGCTCTGGGCAAGGTGGGCTTGATGTTGAACGTCCATCGGGACAACCTCGAAACGGTATTAGGCGTGTTACCCGCGTTGAAGCGCCCCACCGTCTCGCATCTGAGTGATGGAGAGTGGCTGGCCGTCAATACCATCCTGGACGAATCGACGGTGCGCACGATCATTCCGCGCCTCAAGCAGGCGGGCGGCGAGGGTATCGTCGAATACCCGCTGAACAAGATAGTCATGTAGCGCCGGCGGTCTTGCCACCGGTGACTTAACCAAAACGAAATGATCAGAATTCTCGAATCGAAAGACATGGGCCGCGTTCTGGCCCGGCGGAAAACCCGGCTCACCGCAGCTGAGGAAGTGGTGCGCCCGATCCTCGAAACCGTGCGCACACGCGGCGACAAAGGGCTGCTCGAACTCGCGCGTAAGTTCGATAACTTCGAAGGTAAGTCGGTGCGAGTGCCCGCTGAGGAACTTGCTGCCTCGTTCAAACGCGTAAAAAGCGATTTCAGGAAGGCCGTGGAAGTCGCGGCCAGCAACGTTCGCCGCTACGCCGAAAAGCAAGTGCCCGCCGAATTCACCTCTTCCTTTACCCACGGCCTTAAGGTGCGGGCAGATCGTCCGGCCGCTGGACACGGTCGGCTGCTACATCCCGGCGGGCCGCTATCCACTGCCCTCTTCCCTGATCATGACGGCTGTTCCGGCCCAGGCCGCCGGCGTGAAAAATATCTGCGTAGCCTGTCCGAAGGCGGTCGACGAAGTCTATGCCACGGCGCACCACCTGGGCATCGATCAGGTTTTTCGCATGGGCGGCGCGCAGGCCATCGCGGCTTTCGCCTATGGCACAAAGACCGTTCCGCGTGCCGACCGCATCGTCGGACCCGGTAACATCTATGTGACCGCCGCCAAGAAACTGCTTGCGGGCGAGGTCGGCATCGATTTCGTGGCCGGTCCCACCGAGATCCTGATCATTGCCGCCCAGGCCGAGGCCAACTTTGTCGCCGCCGATATGCTCGCCCAGGCCGAGCATGACACCGATGCCAGCGCTTTTTTCCTGACGACTTCGAAGCGTCTCGCCGCCGCAGGTCGCTCAGGAAATCGAGCATCAGTTGGCGACGCTTCCTACCGCGGCCGTTGCGCGAAAGGCGATCGACAAAAACAGCGCGATCGTCGTGGTGCATTCGCTCAACGAAGCCATTGAGCTGTCGAATGCTTTCGCGCCGGAGCACCTCAGCCTCCATCACGAAGAATTGCTGCCGAAGGTTCGGCACGCGGGAAGTGTATTTATTGGTCCTTACAGCCCCGAAGCCGCTGGAGACTATGCGACCGGCCCGAACCATGTCCTGCCGACCAATGGCGCCGCGCGTCTGCGCGGGGGGCTGTCCGCTGCCGATTACGTCAAAGTAATCTCGGTCCAGCAGCTCGATTCCATCGCGCTCGAGAAACTGGCTCCGGCGATCACCACGCTAGCTCGCGCTGAAGGACTCGAAGGGCATGCCCGATCTGTCGAGGTGCGGCTTGCGTAGACCTACGCCTCGCAGAGCAGTGGTGGAGATGGCGCCCTACTCGCCGCCCAGCGGTGGGCGCGCGGGCAAGATGCGTCTCGATTTCAACGAGAACACAATCGGCTGTTCGCCGCGAGTCATCGAGTTCCTGCGATCGAGGCTGTGCGAACAGCAGCTCAGCATTTATCCGGAATATACCCGCGTCAAGCCGGCATTGGCGACGTTTTTCAAAGTTTCACCGGACGAGTTACTGCTGACGAATGGAACAGACGAAGCCATTCAAGTTCTGGTGAATACTTACCTGGATGACGCGGATGAGGTCATTATCGCGCGCCCGTCTTACGCAATGTACCGTTTCTATGCGGAAGTAGCGGGCGCGAAGATCCGGGAAATCGACTATCTTCCAGGCACGCTCGCATTTCCGCTTGCCCATCTACTTGAGGCGATCACTCCCGCGACGCGCGCCATCCTGATCTCAAATCCGAATAACCCGACCGGCACAGCGATCGGTATCCCGGAGATCGAGCAGATTCTGGAGCGTGCGCCGCAAGCGGCTGTCCTCATAGACGAAGCGTATTTCGAGTTCTGCGGCATCACAGCCCTGCCCTTGATCGCAAAGTATCCGAACCTCTTCGTGAGCCGCACTTTTTCCAAGGTGTACGGTATGGCGGCCATGCGAATTGGCTGCCTGTTCTCGCAGGCCGATAACGTCCAGTATCTGCATAAAGCCCAATCGCCCTACAGCGTGAATATGCTGGCTGCGTTGGCCGCTGAGGCGGCGATTCAGGATACGAAGTATGTAGCAAATTACGTCGCCGAAGCGCTCGCGGCGCGGCAGTTGCTCCAGGCTGGGCTGAACAAACTCGGAATCGAACACGCGCCAAGTGCCGCAAACTTCATCCTGGGATATTTCGGCGACCGAGCCATCGAAGTGCGGGATGCCCTGCGAGACAAGGCAATTCTCGTACGCGACCGCAGTTACGAGATCCGCGGCGGCGTGCGCATCACAGCAGGCACGCGCGAACAGGCGCAGGCCGTTCTCGACGAACTGGAGAAGATCTGGTGGCGCCAGAGCTTCGGCCCTGCCGCCGGGCTTCCGCCCGGCGCGGACCCTTACGTCAACGCCGGTGGCACCGGCGATCTTGTCGCCGGTCAAAAAGACCTGATCATATTCGACATGGACGGCGTCCTGGTCGACGTAAACGAATCCTACCGCGCCACCATCCAGGCAACAGTCAAACACTTTTCCGGATATGAGATCTCTCACGAAGAAATCCAGGACTGGAAGAATCGAGGCGGATGGAATGACGACTGGCTGCTCTCGACACGCCTGATCCAGGAACACGGCGCCGATGTCCCCTATAAAGAGGTCGTCGATTACTTCCAGAAGATCTTCCAGGGCGAGAACTCCGACGGCCTGATCACGCGCGAAGAATGGCTCGCCCACGACGGCCTGTTCGACCGGTTGGAAGAGCGCCATTACCTGGCCGTTTTCACCGGCCGCCTGCGCTGGGAAGCCAACGTAACGCTGAATCGCTTCCTGCCGAACCGGTTCGATCCTGTCATCGGCGCCGACGACGTGACACATTCCAAACCCGATCCGGAAGGCCTGCATAAAATTTGTGCGTCACTCGCGCACGGGAAATGCTGGTACGTCGGTGATACCGTCGATGATGCCCGGGCGTCAAGCGCCGCCCGCATCCCGTTTATCGGAATCGCTGCAAAATCCAACCCACGATACGACGACCTCGTACGGTTGCTCCGCGGCGGAGGGCGCCGTCGCGGTGCTGGACGACATCAATTCACTGGAGGCGGTCATTGGCCAGAACCGCTGAAATACAGCGCGATACGAAGGAAACGCAGATCGGTGGAGAGTTGCGCATCGAAGGTCACGGCAGGTACGAAATCTCGACGGGGGTTCGTTTTTTCGACCACATGCTCGAGCTGTTCACGAAGCATGGCGGCTTCGATCTGAAGCTCACGGCCAAAGGCGATCTCGATGTCGACCAGCACCACACAGTCGAAGACGTCGGCATCGTGATCGGACAGCTCTTTTCCAAAGCCCTCGGCGACCGCAAAGGCATTAACCGCGCGGGATATTTCGTGCTGCCCATGGACGAGACGCTCGCCGTGGTTGCAGTCGACCTCGGCGGTCGCCCGGCCCTTGTATATAAGGACAAGGTCAAAGTGCGCCTTGTCGGCGATCTGCAGTCGGAGCTCATGGAGGACTTTTTCGGCGGATTCGTCCATCATGCGGGCGCCAACCTGCACGCGAAGGTTCTTTACGGCCGCTCGAACCACCACAAACTCGAAGCCATTTTCAAGTGCTGGGCGCGGGCGATGCGTTACGCCTGTTCCACCGATGAGCGCCTCAAAGATCAGCTCCCCTCCACCAAGGGCCTCTTATGATCGCGATCTTCGATTACGGCGCGGGCAATCTTCGGTCGGTGCAGAACACGCTCGACGAGATTGGCGCGGAATACGAACTGGTTCGGGACGCAGCCGGTCTGGAACGCGCCTCGAAGATCGTATTGCCCGGAGTCGGGCACTTCGGCCAGATGCTGCGGGCGCTCGACGAAATGGATGTCCGCAACACCTTCGTCTCCCGGATTCGCGCCGGCGTGCCGTTTCTCGGGATCTGCCTCGGACTGCAGGGCCTTTTCGAAAGCAGCGAGGAAGCGCCAGGTCAGGCAGGACTTGGCATCTTTCCGGGCAAAGTGAGCCGCTTCGATAATTCTGCGCGCGTGCCTCACATGGGCTGGAACCAGCTCGATTCAGTGAAGGCGTCCCGATTGCTCAAGGGCTTACCCGAGAGCCGTACGTTTACTTCGCGCATAGTTACTATGCGCCGGTAGTCGAGCAAACCGCCGCTACTTGCACTTACACTTTGCCTTACACTGCGGTTCTCGAATCCGGCAACGTATTTGGCGTGCAGTGCCATCCAGAGAAATCCGGCCCGCATGGTCTCGCGATGGTGCGTAACTTCGTGAACCTCGGATGCTAGCGAAACGAATTATCCCCTGTCTGGACGTGACCGCCGGCCGCGTCGTGAAGGGCGTTAACTTCGTAAATCTGCGAGACGCGGGGGATCCGGTGGAGCTTGCGGATCGCTATAACCAGCAGGGCGCCGACGAACTGGTCTTCCTCGATATCACGGCATCGAGCGATGCCCGCGCAATCATGGCGGACGTAGTCTCTCGCACGGCCCGTAAAGTCTTTATCCCGCTGGCGGTGGGCGGCGGAATCCGTTCCGTCGCGGACGCGAGGCAAATCCTGATGTCTGGGGCAGATAAGGTTTCTGTAAATACTGCTGCGGTGCGCCGGCCCGAATTGATCACTGAGCTGAGCCGCGAATTCGGAGCGCAGGCTGTGATCCTCGCAATCGACGCGCGCCGGTACGGTTCCGAGGGCTGGCACGTCTACACAAAAGGAGGCCGTGACGACGAAGGCATCGACGCGGTCGAGTGGGCGGCGCGTGGCGAAGAACTTGGGGCAGGCGAAATCCTGCTCACTTCGATGGACACCGACGGGGTGCAAACCGGCTTCGACTGCAAGCTGACCCGGACGGTTTCACGTGCAACCCATATTCCCGTGATCGCCTCCGGCGGCGCTGGCACTCCCGACCATTTCGTCAGGGTGCTGACAGAAGGTGAGGCTGATGCGGCTCTCGCAGCATCTGTATTTCACTACGGTACGTACACGGTCGACGATTTGAAAGAATGTCTGGACCGTGCAGGCATCCCGGTGAGGAAAACTTATTGATCGTTCCGTGTATTGATTTGATGGATGGCAAAGTTGTCCAGCTGGTCCAGGGCCGCGAAAAGGCTCTCGAAGCGGACAGCCCCGAAGAGATGCTGCGGCGCTTCTCCGCCTTTCCCCAGATACAGGTCATCGACCTCGACGCGGCCATGGGCCGCGGCGCCAACGACGATCTGGTCGAAATGCTGGCGGCGAACGCAGTGATTCGGGCCGGAGGCGGTGTGCGAACCGTCGAACGCGCGAAGGCATTATTGGATCAGGGAGCTTTTCGGGTAATCGTGGGCACTTCGGCTTTCGGTCAGCACGGTCCCGACCACGCCTTCCTTCAGGCGCTCATGGAGGGGATCGGCCAGGATCGAATCGTGCTGGCGCTCGACTCGAAGGGCGGACGGATCGTAGTGAAGGGCTGGCAGGAGGCCACCACGTTTACCGCGGAAGAGGTTATCCGCCAGTTGGAGCCCTGGTGCTCCGGCTTCCTCTGCACCTATGTAGATAAAGAGGGCATGATGCAGGGTACCGACCTCGATTGGTTCCGCCGCCTCCGCGCCGCCACGGACCACGAGATCACAGCAGCAGGCGGCATCACGACGATGGAAGACATCCGGGCACTCGACCAAATGGGAATCCACGCCGCAGTCGGAATGGCAATCTACACCGGGCGTCTCGACCTTACTGAGTTATCAGTGCACGAATCGTCTCGATAGAGTCGGCGTCTTCGGCCTTCTTGTCCTGACGCCAGCGCGCCATGCGCGGGAAACGGACAGCGATCCCGGATCGGTGGCGCGTGCTCTTCTGAATTCCTTCGAAGGCCAGTTCGAAGACCAGTTCGGGCTTGACCTTCCGGACCGGGCCGAACGTTTCGACGGTGTTCTGCCGAACCCAGGCGTCTACCTGCCCGATCTCGTCATTGGTCAGCCCGGAGTAGGCTTTCGCGAAGGGGACGAGCTCGCCGTTATCCCAAATCCCGAAGGTGTAGTCCGTGAGGAGGCTGGCCCGCTTTCCGTTCCCGGGCTGCGCGTAAATTAACACGCAGTCGACCGAATAAGGCTGGATCTTCCACTTCCACCAGTCGCCGCGTCGCCGGCCAACCCGGTAAGGCGAGCCGCGGCGCTTCAGCATGAAACCTTCGACGCGCCGGGATCGGGACTCGTGGCGCAGTTCAGCGAGCGCGTCCCAGGTTTCGAACGCAACCGGCTGCGACAGGACGAGGCGGCCACCAGCCAGTTCGGCCAGTTGGGCGCGGCGGCGCTCGATCGGCCAGTCCCGGATATCGGCGCCCTCCCATTCGAGCAAGTCGTAGGCGAGCAGAACGACCGGGACGTCGGCCAGGATCTTCGGGCCGAGAACCTTCCGGCCGATGCGCCTTTGCAATTGGGCAAACGGCAGCGGGAGGTCGTCTTTCCAGGGCAGAATTTCGCCATCGATCACCGTGCCTTCGGGCAATGGGAGATCGAGTTCGGGGAATCGCTGGGTGACCAGTTCCTCGCCTCGCGACCAGATGAAGGTCTCGCCCCGGCGGCGGATCATCTGGGAGCGGATGCCATCCCACTTCCACTCGGCGATCCATTCGGACGGGTCGCCGAGCTGGGCGGGGTCGCCTTCCAGAGGATAGGCGAGGAAAAACGGGTACGGCCGACTCACATCGGAAGATTGGGTTTGTTTTGCGATCAGCTGAGCGTAGAAAGCAGGGTCGGGCTGCCAGTCGCCCATGAGCCTGTGCGAGACGACTTCGGTGGTCAGGTCCGCGAACTGCGCGATCGCCCGGACGACCAGGTTCTGCGACACCCCGACGCGGAACTCGCCGGTAATCAGCTTGTTCCAGACGAAGCGCTGCTGCTCATCCATCTCGCGCCAGGCGGAGACGAGCGATTCTCGGTCGAGCGAAAGAAGCCGCCGCTCGACCCAGTAATGCAGAGGCTCGGGGGCCGAGGCGGAGGGATCGGGCAGCAGCAAGGCTATCGTCTCGGCGAGGTCGCCGACGGCGGAATAGCAGTCGCCGAAGATCCACTCGGGGATGCCGGCTTCCGCGATCGCCCATTCCACGAGTTTCCGGGTCTCGATCAGACGCTTGATGCGACGGCCGATCAGGAAGTGGATTGCCCAGACCGCGTCTTCAGCCGGGGCGGCCCGGAAGTAACGCACGAGGGCGTCGATCTTCTCGTTCGTCTTCGTGGTCGCGTCGAGTGCCGTGTAGAGTTCCGCGAAGGCTTTCACAAGGGCGCCAATTCATAAAACCAGGCCTGCTTGCCCTGTTCCTGCAGCCACCGGACCATCGGCTGTTTGTAACCATGGCTGACGGCCACGGATTCGGCGCCGGTCTCCTGGATCGCCTGCTGGAGTCTCGGCCAGTCGGCATGATCTGACAAAACAAACCCAATGTCGACCGACTGATATCGGCGCTTGCCTCGAATCCGCATCCAGCCGGAGGCGAGCGCCGTCGAAACGGCGCCGAACTGCTTCATCCACGCAGTCCCTTGAGCGGATGGAGGCGCGATGATCAGTGAATCGGATGCGTCAGCCTCCGGTAACGCAACGCCGCTCGCCCTGTAAATGTCGTTCACCTTCTTTATGTCTTCATTACAAAACGCAGGCCCGAGGCCCGCGAGCAGCCTCTGCGCCTTACCCCAGGGATCGGCGAAGATTACGCTGCGCTTTCCCCGTTTCGAATTCTCGCTGCGCCAATTCTCGATGGAAGCGAGGACGCCGACCGACGGCGGCCATCGATAGATCGGCAGTCCGAAAGTGGATTCTGTTACAAACGTGTTACAGCGAACAGGTTCGAAGGGGGCGCATGTCGGATCGGGCTCCAGCTTGTAATCGCCCGAGACTACCCAGACTTCTCCTCGATATTCGATGCGGATCTGCGCCGAACCCAGTATGTGGCCGGCCGGATGGAAAGAAACATCGGCATCGCCAATCCGTAGTGGCTCGCCGTATCGTACCGTCTCTATCAATGCATCGGGACCGAGCATTTCCCGAAGGAGCAGCACGGATTCGGTCGAACACAGATACGCGTCGCAACCAACGCAGACATGACCGGAGTGCGCGTGGGTAATCAGCGCTCTCGGGACCGGAAGCGACGGATCGATATGAAATCCGCCGGGTCCGCAATACAATCCGTTCGGGCCGGACTCGATCAACGCCATGCCGATTTCAGTATAATTTCGAGCCAGCGTAGCCGTTTTTACATCTTTTACATCGTTGCTACACAAGTCTTTTCGGAACGTGTTAGAGTGATGTACCAAAGCGAAAGGCCAACGCGAGGCATATGATGCTACGCCCAATCGTCTTAACGCTATGTCTGGTAACGGGACTGTGCGCGAACGAGGTAACTGACAAGGCCCAGAAGTATGAGGAGGCCGGCGATTCGGCTGCGGCAAAAGAGGCCTATTCGAGGGCGCTGAAAGCTTCCCCCGACGATCCTGAACTGTTGAACGGCTACGCTCAAACTCTTGAGCGGTATCGGGATTCGGGTGCGCGCGAGGCATACCGCAAGGCTGCGGCGCTCTACCAGAAAGCCGGGCGCATGCCGGATGCCGCCGCAGCGCAGAGGCGGGCCGTTCTGCTGGACGTCGTCGCCGGCGATCGCACGGCAGCCGCAGCCGACTTCGCGAAATACCAGGAGCTGGGCGGGAAAGGCCTGGCCGGATTCAATCCCAAACCGGCCGGAGCCACCGACTCCAGACTCCAAACCATCCAGATTCCAGGGCCGCTTCGTTCGTTCGCCCGAATGGCTGCAATCTCGCCATCAACCGACGCCGACGACGTTCTGACCGCGCTGGCGCGCAACGTCGTGACAAACGGCTACCAGGCATCTCATTCCAACGACGAACTGGACGAGACCGAATATCTCAAACTTGTGCAGCGGTATCTCGCGCAGGCGCGAGAGCTGGCGAAGGCGGCCGGTCCGGACGAAACGATCCGGATTGCGAACTGTGAGTCCACCCAAACCAACGATCTGCTGAGAATGCTGGGCTACCGCATTCGCGGCGAGTGCGGGGGAGACCTGGTTCTCGAAACCGTGAACGCAGCACGCGCCTTCATCACGACAGATTCGGGGTTTCCCCTGGCCGAACTGGAACAGGCGCTGCGTACCGGTAAACCGTTCAGCTACGAATACCATCCGTCAAAAGCCACCATCCTCTATTCACCGGACTACTGGCTCAGCGTACGGGAAAAAACGCAGGGTGATTTCATCGATGCCTTTCTGGGGGACCCGGGCCTCAGCCGCTTCTATCTGGGGATGTCGAAGCTGGATCCCGAAACGGCCGATGGTCTGAAGGCCAGCGTACCCGCGGCGAGGCTCCGTGCGAGTGCGAGCGTGCTCGATTTCTTTGGCGGCAACTTTGAAATCCGCCAGGGGAAGGCGGTGGTGCCCGGCGGCGCCCGATCCGCCGCGGCATGGGCAGAGATCGTGGGCGTGTCCCCGGATAAAGGAAGCGAGTTTTTCGAGAAGCTGATGCTGAGAGACGACGGATGGCTGGCGAGTCTTTACGATTCGCTCGCGCGCCTCTCCGCCGGAACGCAGCAGGCCGCAGTTCTGGAGTACCTCACCGATCCGGTGCGCATGAAGCGGTATTACAACGCTATTCGCGGGCGCATCACAACGCCCGGCCCGGCGCGGCCGGTCTTTCGCTCGAATACGGAAATGATGCTGCTTACGACGCGGCTGCATATCGATGCGGACGGGAAGGTGCATATCCCGGGCGGCATCGATTCGTGGAGAGAGCTGTTCATAAAAACGCCCAAAAGCAAGTACGACGCAAAGCTCAGCAAGGCCGCGGCCAACTGGAAAGAGCCTGACGATGTGATCGAGGCGCTGTTCGCTCTTTGCCGGAAGCCGGTGGACAACGAACCGCTGAAGATCTTCATGGCGCTGAGCGACCTCGACCGTAACCGGACGCAGCCGCTGAAACCGGAAACCGTTCAGAGGATGATCCACGCGTGGACCATCTACGGGGCGCAGTTCACGATCTTTAACGATGCGCCTTCGCTCAGCGACAAGACCATCGTCGCCTGGCTCGATACCGCTGTTGCCATTGACCGGTCGCGCGACGGGCTGTTTCGCGAAGACGTAGTCGGGACGATGCAGGGGCTGACCGGCATCTGGCAGATCTTTTGCCGCCAGGGAAGCATCCCCGCGGGCAAGGCAGATGAAACGCTGGCCGGCGTGATCGCGCCTTTCGGAACTGTGAAGAGCGACCGCGAGCTTTTCGACGCGGCGCGCGCCGGTCTTGACCTTCTGGTCCGGAACGCGGGAGAAGGCGGCGCCTCGCAAGCTAAAGGCGGAACACTGCAGGAGCGGATGCTGGCTCTGCTGGCGGGAGGTCCGCGGATCGACGATTCGGATGCGCGCGCGGAACTGGTGCAGCAGGAGCAGCACATCTTTGAAGCGCAGAGACTGCTTCCGGCCGACCTTCTTTTTGAACTGGCGGATAACCTCGAGACCGTTCCCAAGGGCGGGAAACTAAATTCGCAGCTTGCCGCCAGGCTGGCGAGCCGCGTGGGAGATATCGAACTTCCCCGGAACGAGATGAGCCAGGTCGAAAAGACGGCGGTGGCATTCGGCTACTACCCGGACCGGCATGTGGATGATGAGCGGAAGCTCAACCTGCGGGCAATCATCGACAAAGCTGCGAAGGACCCGGAGAAAATGAAGGACCTGCGGGGGAAACTGGCTCCGAGTCTGCGGGATACGATCGTGGGGTATAACTACCTGCATTACGCCCCGCCCGGCGCGCAGATCCTGATTACGAATCCGCTGTTCGTTCGCGGCCACGACTTCATCGGCGCCTCCGGCGCGAACCACAGCTGGCGCACCACTGAAATTCATGGAACCGGCTGGCCGTCGAATGCGGGGGGAAGGCTGGTCGGATCGCTTTCGGGCCTGCCGTATGCGCTCGCCGAAGCTGAGCAGAACTTCCTCGTTCCGACGAAAACTCAGGCGCTGATCTGGGGCGATCTGGTGCCGGAGATGATACTGACATCGCGATCGTCGCGGTTCTGGACGGTCACGCCGGCGCAGATGCACTGGGTGGGTTTACATATGCGCCTTGCCGAAGACGTGATCGCCGAAGCCAGTGTGGAGCCGGCCCTGCGCGACGAAGTTTCCCGGGGCGTCTACCGGGTGGCCAACCCGTCGAGAGCAGCGCAGGTGATGCGTTTGATAGCGTCGGGAGACCCGCACACGGCGGTCGAGGCGCTGACGCCATCGGAGATGTATACGATGGCGGAGGGGATTGCCGAGAGTGGCGGCGTGGCGAAGTCGAGCCCCGAGATGGAGGAGATCGCGCACTTTCGGACCCTCATTCCAGCGCAGGTGAGCGAGACGGCAATTTCGCGGGCATGGGGCACGGCGAAGCCTACACTGGCCAATTCCTATCGTCCCGAGTTACTGAATCTGAGAACCTTTCCGGCTCTGATGGGGTATTCCAGCCGCATGATGGCGGAGAGCTGGGAATCAAACCTTCTTTATTGGGCCGACGTGGGCGACCAGACGGGTGTGCAACCCGCGCAATTGAACATTCTGGTGCCGGAGTGGACCGAAAAAGTGGCGGAGCGGATTTTTGCCTCTCATCTGGAGGACTGGCCGGCACTGCTGCGGAGCCTGCGCTCGGTGGGAGAAGAGTTGAGGAGCAGATTCAAATCAGGTAACCGCATCGAATTCGGAACGACCGGGTAACCCGGAACCATAAAATCAGTCCTGGCACACCGGGACGGGGAGCAGACAGTAAATGAGGTTTCCGTCACTCAGGAGGAGCGCGCGATTCGTATTGCTGGCCGGCGGTCTGACGGCCACAGGTGGAGGGATCTGGCTGCTGGCGCAGGAGGCGAAGACACCGATCTTCCAGTCCCGAGTGGATCTGGTGGTTCTCAGCTTCACAGTGACGGATAGCAAGGGTAAGTATGTCAACGGTCTGAAACCTTCCGACTTTCGCATCATGGAGGACGGGATCAGGGAGAAGCTGTCGACTTTCTCGGAGGGCAACCGGCCGGCCATGGAGATCCAGGCGGATGGTTCTCTGAAAGCTCTGCCGCCCGGAGAGCAGGCGCCGGGCGAGAGGCCGGCGTCGACGGCCGCCGGCGACGCATTCGCCGGGACAAACGTGTTCGTTCTGTTCGACACCAGTAACTTCATGTATCACGGGTTTGTGTACGCAGAGGACGCCATTGTCGACTTTGTCAGAGGCCTGGATCGGGCGGACTCGGTCGCGGTGTATACGTTCAGCCGCAACATGTCTCGCGCGGCTTCTTTGACTCACGACCGGAACGAGGCGATTTTTGGCCTTCGGCAATCTGTGGCGGGCGACGATACGGCTTTATATAACGGATTGCTACTTACGCTGCGGGATGCTTCGAAGGTTCCTGGCCGGAAGGTAGTTATCGTGTTTTCGAACGGACCGGATAATGCGAGTATGGTCGCGCCGGACGATGTTCGCGCCGTGGCCGAGGACGAAGGGATTCCGATTTACGTTATTTCGACAAACGATGTAACTAAAGATCCGATTGCGAGCAATGTATTCAAGCGAATCGCGACGAAGACGGGCGGCAAGGCTTACTGGGCCAAAACATGGCAAAAGCAGGTGGAGGCTTTTGAGGCAATCCGGGAGGATCTGGGTAATTCGTATACGGTGACTTACTACCCCGCTCCGAATCCGAACGAAGGGTTCCGGAAGATAGACATTCAGATTGTAAGTGACACAGGGAAGCACTATCGGGTCAGATCGCGACCGGGTTATCGGCCGCGATCGAATTAATCCCGGCCCGACGATTCCCTGGAGGAAAATTTGCGCTACTTACATCGGTTACTTTTCGGGGCGGCAGCTATCTTGTTGTTTCAGGCGTTGTTCCACTCGGGGGCCTTCGCCCAAAGCGTAATTACGTGTTCGTCGAATAACGGCAAGCGCATCTATTGCAAGGTGGACACCAGCCGAGGGGTTCGAATGACCCGCCAGATCAGCGGATCGCCTTGTAATCAGGGCAGCACGTGGGGATTCGATCAGAGCGGGATTTGGGTGGATCGCGGATGCCGCGCCGAATTTCAGGTGGGCGGCTATGGCCGCGGTGGCGGTTACCCTGGCGCCCCGGGTGGTGGTGTGGTCGGTAATGTGATCACCTGTTCCTCGAATGACGGCCGGCGTAATTATTGCAGCGCGGACACTCGTGCCGGAGTGCGTCTGACCCGCCAGATCAGTGGATCTCCCTGCGACCAGAACCGGACCTGGGGTTATGACCGCAACGGGATCTGGGTGGATCGAGGGTGCCGGGCGGAGTTTATGGTCGGCAACTTTAACGGGGGTGGCGGGCCCGGACCGCCGCCCAGGACCGTCATTAATTGCTCTTCGAATGATGGCAAGCGGCATTGGTGTTCTGCCGATACTGAGCATTATGGGGCGCGGCTGGTTCGGCAGATCAGCGGGTCGCCTTGCCGCCAGGGCGAGACGTGGGGAATGCAGCCCGGTTCGGTTTGGGTTGATCGCGGGTGCAGGGCGGATTTTGAGGTGGTTGTACCACGGTAGGTCTTTGCTCGAGAAATTTCCGGCGAGCTCACGGCCCGCTCGGTGATTGGTGTACGTTCAGGCGGCGCGGTCTCGCCGCGACGAAAAGGAAAAGAAAGAATCAAGCGTCGCTTGTGGCCAAGTGAAGTCTCCGTCCGCAACGCGCCGCACAATTGGGAACCGCCTTTTCGCGTCCTTCAATGCCCGAGATGCGGTTTTATCGGCGTCTATCGGTTTAGGAGAGCAGATGCGGCGCCACGATGTCGATGAATTCTCGCGATGTGATCACCCTGGTTTTCTTCCAGAACTTCGGAAAATGCCGCGCACTGCCGGTCACCAGGTAATCGGCGCGGGCGGCATCGGCGCATTCCAGGAAATTGTTGTCGTCCGGGTCCTTCGTCACCCGCAGCGGGCGGGCTGGGGTAATCGAGCGCGAGCGGTTCCTGATGAGTTGGAGGAACTGCTGCCGTACGCCTTTGCGGATCTTGAGGTTCGAACGTGAAAGCACCTCGCGGTATTCGGCGAGTATGCCGGGCGAGACGTAGAGCGTCGCCGGTTTCGTGCTCGCCAGCAGAACGACCGTGCGCTGCAGACCGTCCGGCTTGAGGAGGGCCGAGACGAGAATGTTAGCGTCGACTACGAGCCGGGGCGGAATCTTCCACGCTTGCGCTTGCCGGCGCGTGCGGCTTTAATCTCCTGGTCGATCTGGCGCGAAGTGAGCTTGTGAGTGCCGTTTCGCCTCGATTCGTCACCGAGCACCTTGAGCACTTTGGGTTCGGGCGCGGCAAGACGCACATAATCGCCTGTGCTGAGGAGCACGGCTCTGGGCGTGCCGCGTTTCTCAAACACGAGCGACTGGTGTTCATCCTCGACACGACGCAGGAGCTTGCTGAAGCCCATTCGGACGTTGAGCGCGGATACCAGGATTGTTTCGTTCTTGCCAGTTGGCCGCATGCCCTAGTTCCTGTCTAGGATAATTCTTTACAGCGCCGGACTTTGTCGAGGATAACGTCGGCGGAGGCCTTCCAGACGAATGGGGTTGGGTCGCCGTTCCAGCTTGCCAGCCACCGGTAGATTGCCTGTTCTAACTCCTGGGCGCTATAGAACGTTCCGCGGCGGATCATTCGTCCGGTGATTAAGTCAAAGAACCGTTCGACCTGGTTCAGCCAGGAACTGCTGGTGGGGGTGAAATGGAAGCGGAATCTTTTCCGCTTCTTCGGCTTCAGCCAGCGCTGCACCTCGGCGCTCTTATGGGTGCGGTAGTTGTCCATAATGAGATGGAAATCCTGATCCTCGGGAAGCTGTTGTTCGAGATGATTCAGGAACTTCACGAACTCCCGGCTGCGGTGGCGTGGCTGGCAAGTGCCGATGACTTTGCCGTTCAGAATGTTGAAGGCAGCGAACAGAGTTCGTGGTGCCATTGCGTTTGTAATCGTGCGTCTGACGTTCCGGCAGTCCCGGCCGTAAAGGAAGAATCGGCGCGGTGCGATCCAGCGCCTGGATCTGGCTCTTTTCGTCCACACACAATACCAGGGCACGGTCCGGCGGATTCAGATAGAGACGAACGATATCCCTCACTTTTTCCTCAAAGCGCGGATCGCGGGAGAGTTTGAACCGCTCCACCCGATGCGGCTGCACATCGTGGCGTCGCCAGATCCGGTGCACGATAGTCCGCGATATACCGAGGTGCCGGGCCAGCATCCGCACGCTCCAGTGCGTGCTGCCATCACCGGGGCGAGTTTTCAAAGTGGTGTCGAGGATCTTTTGTTCCAGTTCCGGCGTCAACACCCCGGCTCGACGCTTCCGCTTGCGAATGCCGGTCACGGCCGCGATTCCCACCCTGACGAACGCTTTCCGCAACGCCACAACGGTGGGACGCGACAGACTTAACTGCTCCGCGATGGATTGATTGGGAACGCCCTGATGCGCGAGGAGCAGCAGGCGGCTGCGTATCGCCACCCTTTGCGGTGTGCTTCCGTTGCGAGACAAAGCTTCGAGTTCCGACTTCTGGCCGCTGTTCAGGACGAGCGCTGGCGCCGGAATAGGCATGTCCCAGTGTAACGGGAACCAGCGTTATGTGTAAATAATTATCTGAGACAGGACACTAGTTTTCAGTTCAATTATCCGGACTGTACAGTTGATATGCAACCCGGCCCGGTAGCGTCCTATTTCTGCGTTGAGCTGATTTCGCGGTCAAGCGCTTCGGAGCATTGTCCGATGTATGAACCGTTGCAATCTTTGCGAAATCCCCAGCATGCCCGACGAATACTTCCATGGCGACTATTTTTGCCCTGAAAAACAATCGTTTGCGGATCAGTTCCCAGGCTGGCGGTTATTCGTTCGCCCGTTGTCGAAAGAAACACTCTCCCGTGTGGCCCGACGAATGCCAGCGCCTTTTTAAACACGTTGTTAGCGGCGAATCTGTTTCCTGAACCACCGTTCGGATGGGCCATGAGGAATCGATTTTATACGAAACACAAAGCTGGTTTCGACCGGCCTGCAACGCCGTTTCATCATTCCACCCCAGTCCGCTGCCAGGGTATTTTCGTAGAATACTGTAGAGTTCGCTCTGTCGAAGACGCGGTTCGGACGGGTGAAGAACACCGGCGAAAGATCGCCGGCGCTACCGGTTTCGTGCTGTCCCGCGCCGCGTCTTCATTCGCTTTGGTGGCCCGCAGGGCCATGGTGACTCTGTCGAAGACGCGGTTGGCAGGGTCACCGGCGATAAGGTTGCCGGTGCTATCGGCGGTGACGTAAAGCTCCGCGCCGAGCGGAAGCTCGGCGGCAGGGCCGAAGCCCTGACCCCACACCGGCTGCGCGGTGTGTTTATCTCCTTTGGCGGCGCTGCGGGCCATGGAACACTCCCTCCCGCTTGCGGCTCGGAATCCGATTTCGGCCTGCGGATGATATCGAGAGCGCTCCCGATTCCGGGCACCCTTTGGAGCCGTTCTACAGAAGCCGTGAAAATGCTCTAATAAACAGACGCCCTACAACCGAAAATCAGGGGGGAACGGACCAGCAGTTTCTGAAGGGCCGGTGGCTGTTTAGTTGGATTAGTTGAGGGTCCTTTATAATCGGGCCCAACACTGTTAACCTGATTCTGATGCGCCGAAGTGCCACTCCGCTCTGGATCTTAGCTTTCGGCTTCGTGCTTGCGGTGCTTCTGGGCACCGCGTATCAGCCTCAGTTCGGGGGCGACCCGGCCACCGGCATGGCGGCGCCATCCGGGCCGCGAATCTCTATCGATTCGCCCGCGATCCAGACGCTTCCGCGAACACAGTTTGACGGTTCCGCCGTGGAACGCCGGGGCGCTGGCCTGGAGTTCCTTACATCCGCGACTCGTATCGACGAGCGCGCGGGACGTATTGTTTGTTTCGCGCGATATTACGGTCCCCTTCACCGACGTCCCCCTCCCAGCCTCTCGTAATTCAACCGGAAAACTGTAAAACATGGTCACCGGCGACAAGATCGCCGGCGCTACCGGCAGTGACGTAAATCGCCAATCGGCCGCAGCGCCGAAGCGCTGGCCCCACAATCACGCTGGACCGGTTATTTCGCGACCAATTTCTTTTCAGGTTAATAACGAGAGGGTTTCCATGGAATTTTTTAAAGATACTCATTTTGATTTCGCCGGCAGGAAATGGTGGTTCATCCTTCCTTCAGTGGTAATTCTTCTGGCAGGCGCAGCCAGCCTGTTCATCAAACACGGTCCGCGATACGGGATTGAGTTTCGCGGCGGCGCGGTTATGGATGTTCTCTGGGAGGGAACACCGCCGATCGACCGCATTCGGGCGGCCGTCTCGGAACGCGTAGACGGCGCATCGGTGCTCGCGGCCCACGATCTCTCGGGATCGAATGAAGTGCTCGTTTCGGTTCAACTGCCGAGCGGCGGCGATCTGACTTCCGTCCGCCAGACTATTCGTGAAGCGCTTTCCAGCACGGGCGCCCATTTCTCGATTCGGAGCTTTGAGGCGATCGGGCCGGAGATCGGCGCCGATCTGCGGCGTCAGGCGCTGCTTGCCACCGGAGGCGCGTCTGGTGGAATGCTTTTGTATCTTGGCTGGCGATTCCGATTGAGGTACGGCGTTGCCGCCGTCATCGCGATGTTTCACGATGCGTTTATCACGCTGGGTTTGTTCTCGCTGCTCGATCAGGAGATTTCGCTGACGGTTGTGGCGGCGTTTCTGACACTCATCGGATATTCGATGAACGACACCATCGTGGTGTTCGATCGGATTCGCGAGAATCTGCGGACGGGCGCTCGGGAGTCCTTCACCGACACCGTTAATCGCAGTATTAATCAAACACTAAGCCGGACTGTGCTCACGTCCGGGCTGACGCTGATCACGGCGCTCTGCCTGTTTTTCTTTGGAGGTCCGGTGCTGCGCGGGTTCTCGCTGGCGCTGGTCATTGGAATCGTCGTCGGAACGTTTTCTTCCCTGTTCGTTGCCAGCCCGATTCTGCTCGCGTGGGAGAGTGCGGCTGCGAGATGGGCCGAATCGCGCATTTCACCGCAGACTCGAGGCGCGCGATGAAACGCGGATTACTTCAGAGAGCGGGATTTATTGTGGCGCTGATTCTGATGAGCGCCTTCGTGCTGGCCAGAGTTCCGCTGCGCCTGGGACTCGACCTGCGGGGCGGCGCCAGTCTGATTCTTCGAGTCAAAGTGGAAGGCGGCTCCGTCGCGCAACAGAGGGACGTGGTGGAGCAGACACGTCAGATATTGATTCGAAGAATCAATGCGTATGGCCTCGCCGACGCTCCTGTGCAGCCTTATGGAAGCCGCGGCAACGAACTACTGGTGCAGTTGCCTGGCATTAATGATCCGGGGCGAATCAGGAATCTGCTTCAGAGCCGTGCCGTGCTGGAGTGGTATTCCGTGGCAGGAGGCCCTTTTGCAGATCGCTCGGAGGCTATGGCTCAGTATTCGGGCGTTTTACCGCCAGACCATAAGTTGATCGCAACGCGTCCGTTACCCGACGGTCAGCGGACGTGGTATCTCCTCGACAACCGTCCGGTCATTCGAGGCGCCGACCTGCGGGACGCGCGAGTCGGCGCGGATAACGCGCAGGAGCCCGTCACGACATTCACGCTGACTCAGGACGCTGCAATTCGATTCGAGCAGTATACGCGAACTCATATCAATCAGCGCTCTGCGATTGTGCTGGATAACGAGGTTTTGAGCGCGCCCGTGATCGAAGACGTTATTCGCGACTCGGGGCAAATACGCGGAGCGCGGTCGCTGGCTGAAGCACAGGATCTGGCGATTGATCTTAAATCGGGAGCGCTGCCTGCGGCTATCGAGGTCATCCAGGAGAGAACCGTAGAGGCTTCGCTCGGCGCCGACTCCATTCGTCACGGATTGCAGGCAGCGGCCGCGGGACTCGCGGCGGTAGTCGCGGCGATGCTGATTTATTATCGGCGGGCCGGCGCCAACGCGACGCTCGCGCTGATTCTGAACGGAATCCTGCTGCTCGCCGCGCTGGCTTGCTTTGGAGCGGTGCTGACGCTGCCGGGCATTGCAGGCGTGGTGCTGACGATCGGCATGGCGGTGGACAGCAATGTTTTGATTTTCGAGCGTATTCGCGAAGAACTGCGCGCCGGAAAGAGCGCCGTTAGTGCGCTCGCAAGCGGCTTCTCGAAGGCGTTCGCTACGCTGGTCGACACGCATGTGACGACGGTCGTTTCATGCGCGTTCCTGTTTTTCTTCGGAACTCCGGCGGTGCAGGGCTTCGCCGCGACGCTTGTGATCGGGCTGATTACCAATCTGTTCACGTCGGTGTTCGTTTCGCGGGTAGCGTTCGATTGGGAATTGTCGCGGCGGGGGAGCGCGAGAGAGATGAGTATCGGATTGGCGCAGTGAGGAGTTGCGGCGCCCGTGGGGGTTGCCTTTTGAGGCGGCTTGCTGGCACGCTTTAAGAGTGGAGACCTGTCTACGATGAATGGACGTTATACGCAACTCATATTGACCGTGATCGCCGTACTGCTGGCGATTCTTGTTGTTCGCCAATACGATGTGCCCGCGCTGGTGCAGGCCCAGAGCCCTGAGATTTATGTCGAACCAGGGTACACCAATCTGCGCAGGCCGGATGGACTGGCGCAAGTTCAGGGAAAGATGGTTGTCAATCTGAATACCGGTGAAATCTGGGGCTTTCCGACAATTACAGGCGGGCCTTATCCTATCGACGGCGGGAAAAGCACACCACCGGTTTCGAAGCCGATGTATCTGGGGAAATTCGACTTCGCGGCGATGCACAGGTAGGTCACCGGCGACAAAGGATCGCCGGTGCTACCAGCTGACGTAAAGTTCCGCGCCGGGCGGATACCGGCGGCAGGGCCGAAGCCCTGGCCCCACGCGTCAGATTTCCATGATTACGGGCATGATCATGGGCCTGCGTTCGGCGTTGCGGTGGATGTAGCGCTTGAGATCGGACCGGATCTTTTCCTTCATCACGCCTACATCCATCTTTTCTTCCGCGCTGGACGCTTCGAGGGTTCTTACAACCACTTCGCGCGCTCCGCGCATGAAATCCGCATCGCTCTCGAGACCGAATCCCCTGCTCACAATTTCTGGCGCGCTCTCGATTTTACCGGTATGTTTGTTGATCGCGATAATCGGCAGCACGATGCCGTCTTCGGAGATCAGGCGGCGGTCGCGAACCACCATCTCTCCCACAACCTCGCCCACGGCGCCCGAATCGATGCAGATGCGTCCCACCGTGACGCGCCCGGCCTTGCGGGCGCCCCGCTGATCGAGTTCCAGGACGTCCCCGGTCTCGCAGATGAATGTCTCTTCGAGACCGACGTTACGGAGATGCTCGGCGAGCCTCGCATGTTTGGCGAGCTGGCGATATTCGCCGTGAATTGGCACGAAATAACGGGGACGGACGAGATTCAGCACCAGCCGCAATTCCTCCATCGACCCGTGTCCGGAAACGTGAAGCGGGGGATTCATGCTGCCATACAAAACGTCGGCGCCGCGTTTGGAAAGATGGTCGATCATGCGGAAAATGGTCTTCTCATTTCCGGGAATAATGCGGGAGCTCAGCACCACCATGTCGCCCGGCGTGATTGAAATCTGCTTGTGGTTATCGACCGCCACGCGAGAGAGCGCCGACATCGGCTCGCCCTGCGTGCCCGAAATCAGCACCGTTACTTTTGAGGGCTTCGTGGTCATCACGTCCTGCGGGCGTATCAGGACATTATCGGGGATCTGAATGAAGCCGTGATTGTGCGCGATTTCCGTCACCGCGATCATGCTGCGGCCGACCAGAGCGACCTTGCGCCCGAACTCTTCGGAGAGATTGATGATCTGCTGGAGGCGATGGATCGACGAACTGAAACAGGAGACGAACAACCGGCTTTCGGAGCGATTGAAGACATCTTCGAGGCGGGGGCGCACGGCACGTTCGGAGTCCGAATAGCCGGGGCGGTCTGCGTTCGTGGAATCGGAGAGAAGCAGAAGGACGCCGCGCTTTCCGTAATCGGCGAGGGTGTGGAGATCGAAGAGTTCGTTATCGGTGGGAGTGGGGTCGACTTTGAAATCGCCGGTGTGGATGACCACGCCCACAGGGGTTGTGATGGCAAGAGCGACGCAGCTCACGATGGAATGCGTGACGTGAATAAACTCGACTTTGAAGGGGCCGATTTCGACGATGTCCTTCGGTTTTACGGCTCGCAGGACGGGCTCGTCTTCGACCTCGTACTCCTCGAGACGCCGCTCTACGAGCGATAAGGTGAATGCCGTTGCGTAGACGGGCACCTGAAATTCGGCGAGGAAGAATGCGACGGCTCCGATGTGGTCTTCGTGACCGTGCGTCAGCAACAGCGCGCGGACATGCTGGCGATTTTCTTTGAGGAACGTGAGGTCGGGAGTGACAATATCCACCCCAAGCAGTTCGGCCTCGGGAAACATCATGCCGGCATCGATTACGACAATGTCGTCGCCGTAGCGAAGCGCCATGATGTGCATGCCGAACTCGCCGAGTCCGCCGAGCGGGATGACCTGCAGTTTTTTATCTGACATTTTGTAATGGCAAATCAAATTCTAGCGTCTGTGTGAGGTTCGAGGCGCGGGAACTTGACTAATTCGAAGCAAATCGGCTCACAATACTCATATGTCTTCTTCAGTCACAGCGGCCCCCGCGGCAGGCCTGCACGAGGTGATCAGGGCCAGATGGAGTCCGCGACAGTTCGTCGACCGTCCGGTTGAACCGGGAACCATGCGCAATCTTTTCGAAGCGGCTCGCTGGGCGTCATCGTGTTTCAACGAACAGCCGTGGCGCTTCGTGGTCGCTATACGGGACCAGCCCGAGGCATTCGCCAAAGTTCTGGGACTCCTGATGGAGAAGAATCAGCAGTGGGCGAAAACGGCGTGGGCGATTGGATTTTCGGCGGGCAAAAAGACCTTTAGCCAGAACGCCGCGGGGAATCGGTGGGGATTGCATGATACGGGTGCGGCCTCCGCGGCTCTGGCGTTTCAGGCTACGGCAGACGGGTTGCACGCGCACTTTATGGGTGGTTTTGACGCGCAGCGGGCGCGAGCCGAGTTCCATGTGCCGGACGATTTCGATATCGGCGCGGCGTTTGCGATCGGATATATCGATGAGGAGAAGACGCAGCCGGGCGACCGCACGCGGAAGGGTTTGGATCAGATTGTGTTTGGTGGAGATTGGGGACGGCCAGCGGAGATTTTTGGGGAGTGAGGTCAGGCTCTGCGCGGCGGCCAGACGTAAAGTTCCGGGCCGGCCAGAAGGCCGGCCGCAGGGCCGAAGCCCTGCCCCACAGGCGCTGGTTAGTGGCCGTTTGTTCGCAGCGATGGCCAGGAGGGCTCGCGTTTTTCCACGAAGGCGCGGACTCCTTCCTTGAAGTCGTCGTTGGAGAGAAGCCGGTCGCGCGTGCTTTTTCCGAGCCTGCCCGCGTGCTGCCAGCCTTCTCCGCGAATCTGATGCACGTAGTCGAGGCCCGCGCCGAGGGCAACCGGGCTGAATCCCGCGATTGATTTCGCGATCTCCATACCACGCGCTACGGGATCGTCCGCCAGCTCGCTTACCAGCCCGTAGCTCATCGCTTCGGCGGCTGTGAATTCGCGGCCGGTGAGACTCAACTCGACCGTGCGGCGTTCACCCATGGCTTGTTCCACTGCCCTGAAAATAAGCACTGGCCATAAACCGATGCGGATTTCGGTCAGGCCGAAAACCGCCTCGGGCGATGCGACAACGATGTGGGCGTTTGCAACCAGTCCGGTTCCTCCTCCCAGGGCGTGACCGTGGACAGCGGCGATCAGCGGTGTTCGCAGGCGCTGAATCATGGTGAAGAGACGCTCGTGGATACCGGCCAGGCGTACCTGATCGATTTCTATGGTCTCTTTCAGATCCATGCCGGAACAGAATGTGGGTCCGTTGGCTTGCAGGAGAATGGCGCCGACAGAACGATCGCCATCGGCTTTATCGAAAGCCTCAACCAACATGCGGCAATGCTCCATGCACAGGGCATTGCGTTTATCCGTGCGGTCCAGCGTGATTCTGGCGACCCTGCCTTCATGTTTTACGTCAATCAACTTCCACCTCCATGCGCAGCAGAGCCGCGCCGTAAGTTTTGCCCTGGGCGTCGACCCGGAGCGATACCGTCCCACCTCCCCCGAGCGCTTCGTGGAGCAACAGATTGATAGCGCCGAGGTTCGGCAACTCGAACCGTTCCACCTCGCCTCGAACGAGGTCTCCGAAGAATTGTTTCACACTTTCAGGGGTTACTTCACGCAGGATTATCGGGTAGTCTTCCGGCTTGAGAGCGATAACGCCGATGTTCGAGGTGTCTCCTTTATCGCCGGATCGCGTGTGGGCGATGGCGCCGAGCGGCTGCTTCATGAGACGACCTCGACGCGTGTCTGGATTTCCTCGCGCGGGATCAGCGCGGGCCAGTAGGCCACGATTTCGCGGACCGGCGGCCGGCCGTCGCCGAAGCCTGTGGCTCCGGGAGGACCGTTGAGCACGAGCGGGATCAGTTCACGCGTGAAGCGGTCGACGGCCTTGCGATCCTGGCCCCTCACACCGATGCGAAGCTGAATCTCGGGTGGATCGGGGTTGGGCGGCGCGGCGGGTCCGTTGCAGGCGTTCAGGCCGAAGAATTCGGTGTGGATTTCTTCGAAGCTCAGGCCCAGCGCGGCGAGGCGTGCGCGCACGATGCGATCCGCCGCCTTTGCTTTTTCGAGGGCCTCGGGCCAGGTGTAAACCAGCGTTCCGATGGCTTTCCAGCCGTTGGTGTAGCTGATCGAGAGCTTGAGAGTCGGCGGCTGCGGGCCGCCCCGAATGCCGGTCACGCGAACGCGGTCAGGGCCCGTGTCGGCGAGTTGGATGGTTGTGAAGTCGGCCACGCAGTCGGGTGTGATGTAACGTTTGGGATCACCCAGTTCATAGAGCAGTTGCTCTTTGACCGTGTCGGAGTGAACGCGCCCCCCGGTGCGGTGGTGTTTCGTGACGGTGAACGAGCCGTCGGGCTCGGCTTCCACGATGGGATAACCGATATCGGCCATTCCGGAGATGTGCTCCCAATCCACCTGGCAGTTCCCGCCCGAGCATTGCGCGCCGCATTCGATGATGTGGCCTGCAATCGTGCCCGCAGCCAGTTTATCCCAATCCTGCGGGCTCCAGCGGAATCTGTGGACCATGGGGGCGAGCGTGAGCGCAGTATCTGTGGAGCGGCCCGCGATCACGACGTCCGCGCCGGTGTCGAGAGCCTCGGCCAGCGGGAAGGCTCCGATATAGACGTTCGCCGAAAGGATGCGCCGACGGATGGGCGAGAGTGGCTCGCCCGTGTCCATGTCTCGCATTTCAATGCCTCGGGCGAGAAAGTCGTCGAGGCGATCGAGAACGTCGTCGCCGTGAACTACAGCGACCTTAAGGCCCGGCGCCGCTTCCAGCACGGCCTTCGCGCAAGCCGTGGGGTTGACGCCGCCGGCGTTCGCGACCACCTTGATGTTGTGGTCCTTGAGTTTGGGGGCGAGGCGGCCGATGAGCGGCGGGAAGTCGCGGGCATAGCCGAGGGTCGGGTCGGCCTGCTTCTGCTTCTGCAGGATGGACATGGTGACCTCGGCCAGATAGTCCAGCACGAGAAAATCGATGGGGCCCTGTTCGACGAGATGAACGGGGGCTTCGAGCCAGTCGCCCCAGAAGCCCTGGCCGTTGGCGATGCGGATCATAAGGTTTCTAGCGCGAGCGCGAGGGCCCGCGGGTGTTGGAGCGTTACTTCAAGCGCGAGGGTCAGGACTTCGCGCGTTTCGAGCGGGTCGATCAGGGCGTCGCAGTGGCCGCGGGCGGCGGCGTATTTCGCATCGAGCCAGCGCTCATAATCCGCGCGCGTGTTCTGGATGGATTCGTGCGAGTTCGTGAGGCACGGGGAGGCCTGCTTTCTTGAGTTTTTCGAGTTCGACGGAGAAGAGCGCCTGCACGGCGGAATCGCCTTCCATCACGCCGATGCGCGCGGTGGGCCAGCTGAAGGTGAAGTTGGGGTCGAAGCCCTGGCCAGCCATCGCGTAATATCCGGCGCCGCTGGCGTGGTTGATGGTGAGCACGATGCGCGGGACGCCGGCGCAGGACATGGTTTCCACCATTTCGGCGCCGGCACGAATGATGCCTTCGCTCTCGGCTTCGAGACCGACCATGAAGCCGGAAACGTCCTGCATATAGACGATGGGGGTGCCGGCGCGGTCGGCGAGTTCCACGAAGTAGGCAACCTTGCGCGCGCTTTCGGTGTAGAGAATGCCGCCGATGCGCGGGCTTGAGGAATCCGCGGCGGTTGGCGATGACCGCCACAGGATGGCCGCTCAGGCGAGCATTGGCGCATAGCATTTCCGGCGCGAATTCGGGCTGAAACTCGAGTGAAGTCATCGCGGTCGAAGATGCGGGGGAGAACGTCTTCGATGTCGTAGGGGAGGCGGTGGTCGGGCGGCAGGACGGCGTAGAGGCTTCGGCAGGCTGCGCGGGCCGGTTCGGTCGAAGGCGGGGCGGGTTCGGGTAACGGGAACTGGCGGAAACGCGCGCGAATCATATCGAGGCAGTCTTCGTCGTTCTTCGCCACGTAGTGCGCAACGCCGCTGATGGCGGTATGCAGATGCGCGCCGCCGAGCGATTCCTGATCGATCGACTGGCCGGTCGCTCCCTTGACCAGATTGGGGCCGCCAAGGCCCATGAAGCTGGTGTCTTCCACCATGACGATGACGTCGCTGAGCGCGGGAAGGTACGCGCCGCCGGCGATGCACGGGCCCATCACCGCCGCGATCTGCGGGACGCGCAGTTTGCGGCGCATCAGCGAGTTGTAGAAGAAGATGCGGCCCGCGCCGTACTGGCCGGGAAAGATGCCGTCCTGATAAGGGAGGTTGACGCCGGCGGAATCGACCAGATAAACGATCGGCATGCGGTTGCGCATCGCGATCTCCTGCGCGCGCAGAATCTTCGTGATCGTCTCGGGCCACCAGGCGCCGGCTTTCACGGTGGCGTCGTTGGCGACGATGACGGCGGGGCGGCCTTCGATCTTGCCGATGCCCGTGACGACGCCGGCCGCGGGGGCTTGCCGTCGTACTGGTCGTAGGCGATCGAGCAGACCGATTTCGAGGAAGCGGGCCGCGGGATCGAGCAGGGCGCGATGCGCTCGCGGGCGGTCAGCTTGCCGGCGCGATGCTGCTTTTCGATGCGCTGCGCTCCGCCGCCTTCACGAAGTTTGTCTTCGAGCTGGCGCACGGTCTCGACAAGATGGCGCATGTGCGCTGCGCGCGCGACGTTAAGCGCCACATTGACAACGGCGGATGTGTCTTCCGGCATCCACGCTTAGTGTAGCTTCAGGAGACCGCCTCACGAGAGGGCGCTCGCGGGCATGGAGAGGAAGGAGCGGACGGCGTGCCAGGTCTGGCGGCGGTTGACATTCACGATCAGTGAATGCGCCGCGCCAGGCAAGATTGAGAACTGCCGGTCGCCGCTCGGGAGCCGCTTGAAGAACTCGCTCAAATCTTCGACTGTGGCGATGCCGTCATATTCTCCGCGCAGCAGGAGCACCGGCGCGAGCACTTTGGCGGGATCGACCACCGGTAAGTTGGCGGTCATGTCGAGGTAGGTGCCGGTCGGAACCTGATCGCCGAACTTGAGTTCCTTGTCGGCGACGATGTCCGCGATTTTCGGATCGGTCGTGCCCGCTTTGTCGCGGGTGTAGATACCGTGTATCATTTCGCGATCGCGAAGACGCGTGTTATGGGTGCGGTAGTAACCGAGCTGCTCGGCGCGCTTTGCGAGCGTCGGGGAGCCTTCGCCTTTGTAAGTGAACGCGGCCAGAATCAGGCGGTCGACGGTCTCAGGGTGGGCCATTGCGTAAACGCCTGCGCGCAGGCCGCCTGAGGATTCTCCGAACAGGTGAACCTGGCGGCGGCCGGATTCGCGGAGAACGAGGTCGATGCCTGCTTTGAGATCTTCAGCGCCACTGCCGATATCCGAGTTGGCGGAGGTGCGGCTCGAATTTCCGTAGTTCTCATGGTCCATCGTCCAGACATCGAAGCCGTAGCGGGCGAAGACGTTCATCATCGAATAATCGTCATCGCTACGAACGGCGCCAGGAACTTCGAGGTCGTAACTGGATTGCGCGGAGAGTGAAGACCCGTGGACCAGGAAAAGAACCGGAAGCGAAGAACCCACGCCGCGCTTCCGATACATTGCGAGCGAGACAGAGCCTTTCTTCGCGGTATACCTCGCGCTGCGAATTTCGCTGGCGGCCGCCGGGAGCAATCCGGCGCTCGCCGCGATGCTGGCGCCTTTTACAAGGGCGCGGCGGGAGAGTATGTGCGGATTCCGTTCCATCACACTGTCATGATCTTTATGGCCTGCTGCAGACTTTCGCGCGCGTCGCGGCCGGTAGAGAGCTTGTACTCATGGGTCACGTAGCCGGTATAGTTCAGGTCCGCTATGGTCTTTGCTACGAAGTTGTAGTTCAGTTCCTGCGTGCCATCAATCTCATGGCGGCCTGGAACTCCGCCGGTGTGGAAGTGGGCGATCCACTGGAAGTTGTCATGGATGGTGCGGCAGATGTCGCCTTCCATGATCTGCATGTGGTAGATGTCGTAAAGCAGCTTCACCTTCGGCGAGTTCACGCGTTTGACTACATCTACGCCCCACGCGGTGTGGTCGCACATCTGGTCCTTGTGGTCGATCTTGCTGTTCAGTAACTCGAGGCAGATCGTCACGTTCTTATCCTCGGCCTGCGCCTTGACCTTGTTCAGGAAGGCGACGGAGTTGTCCGCGCCTTCGGCGTCCGACATGCCGCGGCGACTGCCTGACACGGTGATCAGGTTGGGACATCCCCCGGCCGCGCATTGGTCGATCGCGGTACGCATCGTCGGCTCGATCTTTTCGTGAGTCGATTTGTCGTTGATGCCGTTCGGGATGCTCACACCCGCGTTAGGCGGGGCCATGGTCGGCGTCAAGCCGTACTTCTTCAAGGTGGGCCAGTCGGAGGCGCGTACCAGATCGTAACCGACGCAGCCGAGGTCGGCGGCCATGCGGCAGCGGTCTTCGAAGGACATCTTCGGATCGAAAACGCCCGAGGTCACACATTGCTTCAAACGGCCTGTAGATTTGGGGGGCGTTGGCGTCTGGGCGCCGGCGCGGCTCATCCGGGCGAGCCCCGCCACGGCGAAGGTGGTCACTAAATCTCTGCGTCGCATCGACTCGAATTATACGCCCGCTTCGCTAAACGCGAATGGTCCGACGGCGAGCATCTGAAGATTCCTGGCTATATAATCTGACGAATCACCGAGCCTGGGACGAAACACCGCCGGGACTGGGGCGATAACGAGAGGCGGAGGCCAAAGAGTGGTGAATTCGAGAAGGTTGTTAAGACGGTTAGGTGTTGCGCTGAATCTTCGCGATCCGCCGAACGTGCCACCTTATGGGTGGTCTTACTTCGACCATCTGGTCGCGCTTTATGTGACTCTGAACAGCGCCGATGCCCGGGCCGACGCCGTGATCAAGAAGTCGAGCGAACGGCCCGACGATCTCACGTGGGGTGATATTTTCCTTCTGGAAAGCATCATTTTCTCCCTGCAACCCCCGGATGTTGTGAATCGCAGCGCATGGATCGTCCGCGAACGCTTTCGCGAAATTGCCAGCCCATCCGTCTACGACAAATACCTCGCCTCAAACGTTCCCACCGATGTCAGCACCCCCGCCGGCCTGTCACTTGTCAAGGGGGATCTGACGCGCGTTCTGGACGTGCTTCACTGGTATTACTCGCTGATCCCGATTCGGGAGCGGCTTCGGAAGTCTCTTACGATCAGCTGCATCACTCTGATCTTGATCTATGGGGTTATCCTTGGCGGAATTCTTGTCTGGTGCAACCTTCACAATGCGAGCTTCCTGGCGATGCTCAGTTGCGTTCTGTATGCCGGCATAGTCGGCGGCTTTGTGAGTTCGCAGCGGCGAATGCAAAACATCCCAAGCGAGGGGGACCCGCTCATCAGCGTCTTCGGGCTGGACAACGCAGGATACTTCCTCTGGCTCTCTCCCTTGCTGGGCGCGATCTTCGCGGTCATTCTGGCGTTGATGTTCGTGGCGGGACTGCTAAAGGGTTCTGTTTTCCCGGATTTTTACGTTCCCCTGAGAGGAGTGCCTCGGGGATTGCCTTTCTTTCATTTCACGTGGAATACGCTTCCGACAAGCGGAGCGGAGTATGCGAAGCTGCTTGTCTGGGCTTTTCTGGCGGGTTTCGCCGAGCGGCTGGTTCCGGACAGTCTGGACCGGCTCGCCTCGAAGATCGCTCCAGGCGATCAGCGGCCCGCCTCCGCCCCCGCCCCAAACGCTCAGGACCGAGCGGTCGAACCGCCGAAGATGCCGGAATCGAAGCCTGAGATCACGCAGGAAACGATACAGAATGTTATGCACACAGGCGAGGCGCCGAAGGAACCTCCGACGAAGGGAGCAGCGTAGCTGAATGCTTGAAAAAGGCGATTCGAACACCGCTTCGGAGAACACGGGTAAGTTATGGCTCTGAGACGCGGCTCGACGGCTGGGTTCCTCCACTTTTTGGCTCTGCCTACGGCGGCCATTGCGCGAAAAACAAAGGCGTTAAGTCCCCACTCGGCTACCGGTGAGAGTTGCGGTCGGTTGAAGACGGGGTTCGGACGGGGTGAAGAACACCGGCGACAAGATCGCCGGCGCTACCGGTTTCGTGCTGTCCCGCGCCGCGTCTTCATCGCCTTTGGCGGCCCGCAGGGCCGTCGTGACTCCGTTGAAGACGCGGTTCGTATAAGCCCCGGCGAAGATCGCCGGCGCTACCGGCGCCTACGTAAAGTTCCGCGCCGAGCGGAAGCTCGGCGGCAGCGCCGAAGCGCTGACCCCACACTGGTTGCATTGCGTCTTCATTCGCTTTGGCGGCCCGCAGGGCACGCTCGGATGTTGCGCGGAGTCAGTTAACGGGGCCGCCGCGTCTCGCGCGGTGGACCGCCGGTCTGGGTTTCGTTAATTGTATTCGTCGCAGCCGTCTCGCCCTGGCCAGTCGCCGGGCCGCCGGCGCGGGCGTGCTGACGGAAGAAGATCCGTAGGGAATCACGATCTGATTCACCGCCGCGGCATCGGTCACGAACTCGACGTAAACGTCGTCTCCATCCGCGAGGCCATCGGTTGGGACCTGCACGTTGAATTGGTAGAGTCCCGCAAGCGTGGGAGCGAGGCCCGCATATTGAATCGTGCCCTGGTTGCCGGTCGATCCATTGGGACCGTAGTCGTTAAAGAAGACCGAAAGATTCCCGGCGTTGTAAAGGTCAGACCAGCTCAGCGTAGTCGACGGGCCTACGGCGCCATCCGCAATCGGAGGCGTCACGGTGCCGAGACCCGTGATAAACATCTCGATCGTTTCGCCTGGCTGTGCGGGGTTATCGGGGGTGATGAGCTGCCCGCTGACATGTTCAGCGGAGGCATATCCGATCCCATTCGAAGTCTGCGAGAACGACCCGGGCGAGGCGTCCGTGAGGTACATCTGCACCACGTTCGACAGGGTTCCGTTGTTGTTCACCTGAATATTGGCGAGGCCTGTCTGGTTCGAAGCGACTTCGTAAGGCACAATTACCGACATCTGCGTCGAGCTCACATAAAAGATCGGGCATGCGATTCCGTTGATCGTGACAGAGACGCCGCCCAGACTTGTGGGGAAAGTCTGACCGCCCTGGGTTACCAACTTTGTCGGAGAGAGACCTGTGCCGTAGAGCGCAAGCAACTCGCCTGGGGCAATGCTGGCAGTTGCAGGCAGGAAACTCGCAGCGTTCACTACGCCGACCGGGTTGAGATAAACGCCGGTTCCAGAGAACGCCGGCGCATGCAGGCCAACCACCAGTGAGAAGTAACCCTCCGTTCCGATGGCGACGAATGCCTGTCCACCAACCCCGAAAAGGTACTGATATCCGTTGTAATCGGGGCCGGCGGTTCCATCAGGGTTCACATTGATCTGATTGTCCGTCCCGTAGTCGAAAGAAAGCGA
Organism: Terriglobia bacterium; assembly: GCA_963845785.1. Classification (GTDB taxonomy): domain Bacteria; phylum Acidobacteriota; class Terriglobia; order Bryobacterales; family Bryobacteraceae; genus BOG-234. The sequence goes on from CAWJTK010000002.1 coordinate 165,016, forward strand.
CATCGGCACATTCAAGCGCTGATGGACGAGCCCGTCGCCGTTGCTGTCGCCCGTGTTGCTCGTACCGCCGTAGTAGGAGTCGGTTCCGAAATATTGGGGCGCATCTTCAAGGGCGGCAGTGAAATAAAGGCCGCTGGTGATGCTGTTCGCTCCGGTAATCGCGAGGGCTTTCACGCCAAAGAAGACGTCGAATCCCGATGCAGTCCAGCCGAGAATGAAATTGCCGTCCGCGGACTGGTACATCGTCTTCGATCCGGTAAACAGAGCGTTGGCCGCGGTGACGCCCGCAGGCAGAGGAATCGCGAGCGTCGCGCTTCCGTCGGGGTTGAAGTTGTATGTCGCGCCTGTGACCGACTGTGTCAGGTTGGGATTGCTTTGGTTGCCCGCCTGACCGTTCAGCGTGATTGCGCCGAAGTTGCCTTTTCCGTCGGGACTCAATTCGAACAAGGCGTTCTTCAGGGCCGTACTTCCGGGCGTGGTGAAATCCAGCACGCCTGTCTGGTACGACGATGTAAAGGCGGAGTTTGCAGGGGGGGATCCTACGGGGATTGCTATAAAGATGTCGTTCAGTTCGTTCTGATCACCTTCAGACTCCGTGGAACTGCCGGTGAAGACGCCTTGCGCCACCGCTCCATAGATAAGGGCGTTGACATCGGTCTGATAAAGCGGATTGATGAGGTAGCCAAGCCCGTTCGAACCTATCGCATAAGTTCCGCTCACATTCAAAGCCTGGGGCGCACCGTTCGCAACGCCGTTGTCAATTGCAGTCCCCGCCAGGGTGTAATGTCCGGCTCCATCGAAGGTGATCGTGCCGTAGACCGCGGTGATGTCGGTGGGATTGAAATTCTGATCCACAATCTGAACGGCGAGATGGCGGAAACGGAAGCTCCCGTTGAGAAGGCCGTCGCCCGTGCTGTCCTGGGTCTGGGCAAAAGCCGCCGCCAGGCCGAATAAGGAAAGCATTGCGACTTTGACAGCTGTACCTCTAAATACAGACTTGATTCTGCTCAAATTCATGAATTCTCCGGCAGGTTGCATCCGTCAATCTGCAATCATGGCACATAGCTTCTTTGTGTTCCGCCGGTCCGATAAACGCGTTGTTGACAGAAGCCATATTAAAGTGTTTTGAGGAGACCCGATGCTTCGAGTGCGCTGGTTTTATGTTTCTTTATCGTCAATCGTTTTGTTGCTGACAGGCGGCCTGGTCGCCCTGAGATCTCAGACTTCCAGCCGGGAGCGGATCCGCGAAGCGATCGATGAAAACAGACTGGTGACACTCGCCGGAAATACCCGGCCCGAAGCGACTCCGGCGAACGATCTGGGCGCCGTACCGGACGACCTCGCCGTCGACCACATGCTGCTTCAATTGAAGCGCTCACCGCAGCAGGAACGAGCGGTCGAACAGTTGATCGCGGACCTGCATAATCCCGAGTCACCCGCCTTTCACAAATGGCTGTCCGCCCAGGCTTTCGGAGGGAATTACGGTGTCGCGGAAGCCGATGTCGCAATGATTACCGGCTGGCTCCAATCGCGGGGATTCACGGTAAATCTGGTTTACCCGAGCGGTATGTTGATCGATTTTTCAGGCAACGCCGGCCAGGTGCGGCGAGCGTTTCACACATCGATTCATAATCTGAGCGTGAACGGTGTTCATCACATCGCGAATTTCAGCGATCCCGAGATTCCCGCGGCGCTGGCTCCGGCCGTGGCGGGCATTGTCGCGATCCACGATTTTCGCCCGCACAAAATGATTCGCGCAAAAGCGGTAAAGAGCGCACCCGAGTACACCTTTACCAGCCAGGGAAATACGACGCAGGCTATGGTTCCGGCGGACCTTGCAACGATATACGATTTTAATCCTTTGTTCGCCAAAGGAATTACCGGGACGGGACAAACGGTGGCGGTAATCGAAGACACCGAATTATACAGAGCATCGGACTGGACAACCTTTCGCAGCGTTTTCGGTCTTTCGCAATACACCACCGGCTCGCTCACCAGCGTGAATCCGCAGCCGCCCAGCGGGCCTGCCAACTGCACCTCACCCGGCGTTACCGGCGATGACGCCGAGGCAATCCTGGACACGGAATGGGCCACATCCGCGGCGCCCGGAGCCGCCATTGTGAACGCATCATGCGCCAACACCGGTGTTGCCTCCGGCCTGTTTCTGGCGGCGCAGAATCTGGTGAACGCGAGTTCTCCCCCTTCGATCCTCAGCATCAGCTACGGCGCATGCGAGGCGGAGAGCGGCGCCGCGTCGAACGCCTCGATCAACGCTCTTTATCAGCAGGCGGTTGCCGAAGGCATTTCGATATTTGTCGCCTCGGGGGATGAGGGCGCGGCAAGTTGCGACCCAGGCGAAACGAGCGCAACGCACGGTCTGGGGGTTAGCGCCAACGCGACCACGCCTTACAACGTCGCCGTAGGCGGGACGGATTTTTCCGACTCGCTGAACGGCACAAACAATACTTACTGGAGCAAGACAAACACCGCCACCTACGGCTCGGCACTCTCGTATATCCCCGAAATTCCCTGGAATGACTCCTGCGCGGGCGCCCTTCTGGCAGGTTATCTGGGCTATTCGACAGGCTATGGCACGACCGGCTTTTGCAACAGCGAAGTCGCCAAGGATAACTTCCTGCAAACGGTCGCGGCTGCTAGCGGAGGTCCGAGCAGCTGCGCCAGCGGCGTTCCGGCAACCTCGGGGGTTGTGAGCGGAAGCTGCCAGGGATATGCCAAGCCCGCCTGGCAGGCTGGGGTCGTTGGTATCCCGAACGACGGCGTTCGCGATATTCCCGACGTTTCCATGTTCGCCGCCGACGGAATCTGGGGGCACTATTCGGTGGTATGTTTCAGCGACCAGAGCAACGGGGGAGCGCCTTGCACCGGCGCTCCCAGCACCTGGGCCGGGTTCGGGGGCACTTCCGTGGCCACGCCTGTCGTGGCCGGCATACAAGCGCTGGTGAACCAGAGTACAGGTAGCAAGCAAGGTAATCCCAATGTGGTTTATTACGGCCTCGCCACAAGCCAGCCCAGTGTGTTCCATACCATCTCCCAGGGCGACATCGACGTGAATTGCAGCGGACCGAGAAATTGCTTTGGCGTTATCGGGACGATCAGCTATGGGCGGGGCGGCCGCATCTTTGGTACCACGTATGCCGGAGCGCTTTCAGCCTCCAATACGTCCTTCACCCCCGCCTACGGCGCCGGCGGGGCGTTTAGTCTGGCGAACGGTCTCGGCAGCATAGACGCTTACAACCTGGTTACAAACTGGAGCCCGAGCCGGTAACTTCTCTTTTCCGGAGCCGATCTGCACGAACCGATTTCAGCCGTCGAGCCGGTCGTTCCCGCGGAACCCAGCGGGCCCACGCGGTGGCGCGGAAGATATGGTTCGTTGGCCGCCGCGAGCCTTCTTGTCCTTGTCGGGATCTTTTATCTGCGACCGGAGATCCTTTCGGGAGCAGGTCAGCTCGCCGGCATGGATTACTACCAGTTACACATCCGCCGAATGCAATTCGCAAGAGAGGCGCTGTTTGGAAGCGGGCATTCGCTCCCCGGCTGGTATCCGCACGAGGTGATGGGAATGCCCTTTGCGGCCAATTTGCAAAGTTTCCCGTGGATTCCCACACGCCTTATCTTGTTGCTGCTCGACCCGTCGGTTGCTTATGCGGCGGGCGTTACCATCGCCGCCGCGCTGTCGGCGATCTTCACATATCTCTACTGCAGGCGAGCGGGAATGACCCGAACCGGGGCGGTGGCGTCAGGTGGGACGTTCGCCTGCGCCGGATATTTCGCCTCACGGGTACTGGCGGGCCATCTACCCCTGCTGGAGGCTTATCCGGCGCTTCCCCTCTTGTTGTGGCTTGTGGACCGTGCCCTTGCGCCGGAACGCGAGACGCGGCGGCGGTTCGATCTGGCGGCGCTTTCAATCTGCAGCGCATGCGTACTTTTGGCAGGACATCCGCAATTGCCGGCGTATGCGCTCGCCTCGGCCGTTCTCTATACCGTGTGGATGGGGCAGGGCCGCCTTCGCGCGCGGGTTGTTGCGGCGCTGATCCTTGGAGGCGGCCTTGCGATGGCGGCGTGGTGGCCCATGTTGCTGCTGATTGGACGCAGCACTCGCGTTTTGCCCCTGGCGGCGCCGACCAACGACGTTGTTATGCCTTACGCCCGTTTGCTGGCATTCGTTTTGCCCCGGGTCCACGGATTTCCGCCTCCGGTGGAACTGGCCGACGCCACTCCCTTCAGGGGATACCCGAATAGCGCCTACTTCTGGGACACAGCGTCTTATTTCGGGCTGCTGCCCCTGGTGGCGATTGCGGCGCTTCTGGCCGGATGCTTTCTCAGGCGGCGGATGCCGGAGCGCCGCTGGATATTTCTTTCACTGCTGGGAACGGGGGCCTTCCTCTGCTCACTACCTTTGGGGGCGCCCCTGCTTCATCTGTTGCCCGGGACGCTGCTCCGGAGTCCGGCGCGGCTTTTGTATCTTTCCACGTTCTGTGCGGCACTTGCGTTGGGCAACGGAGTCGACGCGCTTCGGCAGGCGCGCTGGCCTGCGCGCTCCCGGCTCCGGACAGGTCTGATTGCGGCGGCGCTGTCGCTGCATTTCGTCGATCTGTGGAGTTTCTCGCACCTGTTCATCCAGGTAGTCCCGCGCGAGGCCGCCAGCCCGCCGTTTCAGCAGATTCTCGATCGCCAGCTGGATGGCGGGCGGGTCGCGCGGGAGTGGAACGAGCCGTTCTGGGCAGGGGATCGCTATGACGATCTCGGTGGGTTTGACTCGATATTTCTGGCCCGGTTCGATCGCGGCTTGCTGGCACTGGCGGGAGATCCGCCGGGCCTGAATCGGCAGCTCATCGACGCATCGGAACTTCCGGTCACAGCACTCGCGGCGACCGGAGTGAAGTTTGTGGTGATGGCGGAATCCAGAACCGATCTGGAACTGGTCAGCAGCAACGACGACGCAAACCTCTATCGGATCGCGAACCCTGCGCCCCGAGCGTGTTTCTTTACGGCTGACGACGTCGAGTATGTGGAGGCGGGGCAGATTCCTGAGTCATTCGCCGCCGAGCGCCGCGGTAATCAGAATAAGTTATTGTTACCCGCGGAGGCGCGAAGTTATGAAAAGCGTGTCCGCGATTTATCGGGCCAGTCAATAGCGGGCGACGCCGCAGTCGCGTATTCGCGGCCTTCGAGCGACGAGATTTTATTGCAGATGAGGGCGGGGCAGCCAGGGTTTGTGTATGTCGTGGAAGCGTATGATCCCGGATGGTCCGCCACCGTGGATCAGGCAGACACGCCGGTGGTTCCGGCGAATGGATTTGCCATGGCTGCTTTCGTTCCCGCGGGCCATCATATGGTTCGGTTGCGGTATCGTACACCCGGCCGGAACACTGGCGAAGTTCTGTCTTTAATAAGTGCCGGTTTGCTCGCTTGCCTTATTGGGTCGACGAAGCGTCGGGTTCCGCGAGGAGCGCGATAGCGGCTTCGGCATCCTTTGAACCGACTTGCAATCTCATACCCCGAGTGATGGGCCACTCGACTCTCGCGATATTAGTGTCCGCCAGGAAGCTCTCGATTCCCGCGGCGTCGAGAAAGCCTTGCGCAGCCAGCGCCTCCGACATATTTCCAAAACGGCGAATGGTTACGAGCTCCGAATCGTCGTCGTGCGTGGAATGGAGCGATCCTTCGCGTTGCATACCGCAATCATACATCCGGGTACGCCAGAAGAAATCGCTGTGATATGTTAATCACCGCGTCAGGGGAGGGCGATCAGGCTTGGCAGCTCCGGATATTCTCTGGGAGAAAGGCCGCTTCGGACAGACGGCGCGGCGGGATAACTGGTGGTTCGATCCGCTTCTTGTGTTTCTGGGATTCGGAGCGTTCCTCATTTACGCGAATTGGGCGGCGTTTCAGGGCAAGCACTATACGTACGGGCCTTATATCTCGCCCTTTTATTCGCCGGAAATCTGGGGCGATTCGCCGCATGCATGGTTTCATGGCAAACCCTCCTGGTATCCTTCGTTCCTCCCGTTTTCGCCCGCATTCCTGATCCTTTGGATCCCCGGTCTGTTTCGGTTCACCTGCTATTACTACCGCGGAGCGTACTACAAATCTTTCTGGGCCGATCCGCCGGCGTGCACCGTCGGCGAGCCGCGAAAGAGCTATCTGGGAGAGCGCTACCTGCCGCTCATCCTGCAGAATTTCCACCGTTATTTCCTGCGACTGTCTTATATCGTCTGGTTCTTTCTGGTGATCGATGCGGTGGAATCATTCTGCTTCGACGGGCATTTCGGTATCGGACTCGGGTCTTTAATCCTTACGGTGAACGTGGTCTTGCTAGCCTGCTACGTGTTCGGCTGCCATGCATTGCGCCATCTGATCGGAGGCTCGATCGACCAGATCTCGAAACATCCGGTGCGGCACAAGCTCTATGACTGTGTGAGCTGCCTCAACAGCCGGCATAAGAAGTGGGCGTGGTTCAGCCTGTTCTCCGTCGGTTTCGCCGATCTCTACGTGCGCCTGTGCTCGATGGGCGTCTGGAGCGACTGGAGAATCTTTTAATGGCGGAGTATCAGACGTATCCGTACGACGTCCTGATCATCGGCGCCGGCGGCGCGGGTCTGCGCGCAGCGATTGAAGCGGCGGCCTCCGGCGTAAAGGTGGGCGTTGTTTGCAAGTCGCTGCTGGGGAAAGCGCATACGGTGATGGCCGAAGGGGGCGTGGCCGCGGCGCTGGGAAATGTGGACGATCGGGATAACTGGCGCGTTCACTTCGCCGATACGATGCGCGGCGGCCAGTACCTGAACAACTGGCGTATGGCGGAACTGCATGCGAAAGAAGCCCCGAGCCGCGTGCTTGAACTGGAGGCATGGGGCGCGCTTTTCGACCGCACCAAAGACGGCCGTATTCTGCAGCGGAACTTTGGAGGACATCGCTATCCGAGGCTGGCGCATGTGGGTGACCGCACGGGCCTCGAAATGATCCGCACACTCCAGGATCACGGAATCCACTCCGGAATGGAAGTTCACATGGAGTGTACGGTGCTGAGTCTGCTGCTCGACGGCGGACGCATCGCGGGCGCGTTCGGCTACGACCGGGAGAAAGGCCATTTTATTCACTGGCCGGCGCGCTCTGTGGTACTGGCGACGGGCGGCATCGGGCGGGCATTCGAGATCACGAGCAACAGTTGGGAATACACGGGCGATGGGCATGCGCTGGCATACCGTGCGGGGGCGGAACTGATCGATATGGAGTTCGTTCAGTTTCATCCGACGGGAATGGTGTGGCCGATGAGCGTGCGCGGAATTCTTGTTACCGAGGGCGTGAGGGGCGAAGGCGGCGTGTTGCGCAACAGCGAAGGCAAGCGCTTCATGTTCGAAGACATCCCGGATCTCTACAAGGCGCAGACTGCGGACAACGAATCCGAGGGCTGGAAGTATACGCAGGGCGACAAGAACGCGCGACGGCCGCCCGAGTTGCTGACACGCGACCATGTGGCGCGATGCATTAACCGCGAGGTCAAGGCCGGGCGCGGGAGCCCGCACGGCGGGGTGTTCCTTGATATCGCATGGATCAAGCAGCATATCCCGAACTCGGAAGAACACATAAAACGGAAGCTGCCGAGTATGTATCACCAGTTCAAACAGCTGGCCGGGATCGATATCACGAAGGAGCCGATGGAGGTGGGTCCGACGACTCATTACATGATGGGCGGCGTGAAGGTCGACGGCGACTCGCAGATGTCGACGGTGCCGGGATTATTTGCCGCAGGTGAGGCAGGCGGCGGGCTGCATGGCGCGAACCGGTTGGGCGGGAATTCACTTTCGGATTTGCTGGTGTTCGGTAAGCGCGCCGGCCAGTATGCGGCTGAGTTCGCCAGAAGCAACGCCGGGGTGACCGCCGACGAAAAGGAGATCGATTGCGCGATGCGATGGGCGCTGGAGCCTTTTGACAGAGGCGCAGAAGGGGAGAACCCTTATCAGATTCAATATCAGCTGCAGAAGACCATGCAGTCCCTTGTGGGCATTGTCAGGACTCGCGGTGAGATGCAGGAAGCTCTTGAAGTGATCGACAGTTTGAAGCAGCGCGCGGAGCAGGCCGGCGTTGTGGGACATCGCCAGTACAACAACGGGTGGCATACCGCGATGGACTTACGGAATATGCTGCTGGTATCGGAAGCCGTGACGCGCGCGGCGCTGGTGCGTGAGGAGAGCCGCGGGGCGCAGTTCCGGGACGATTTCCCGGAGAAGGATTCCGAGTGGGGCAAGTATAACAATGTGGTGCGCCGGGATCCGGAGGGGGAGATGTCCGTTGAGAAGCGCTCGACGACACCGCTTCCGGAAGAACTCAAAGCCGTGATCGAGGAGATGAAATAGATGTCGGGCGCAACCTCATCCGTATCGGAAGGCAAGGCTCAGGCGCTGTTCCGCATCTGGCGCGGCGATTCGAATGGCGGGGCGTTCACCGACTATACCTCGAAGATCGATCCCGGAATGGTGGTGCTCGACGCGGTCCATCGCATTCAGGCGGAACAGGCCAACGATCTGGCCGTACGCTGGAACTGCAAGGCGGGCAAATGCGGATCGTGCTCCGCGGAGATCAACGGGATGCCGAAGCTGATGTGTATGACAAGGCTCAGCGATCTGAATCTTGATATGCCGGTGATCATCGAGCCGATGAAAGCGTTTCCCTCGATTCGCGATCTGGTGACGGATGTTTCGTGGAATTTCGAAGTCAAGAAAAACATCAAAAAGTTTGCGCCGCGTCCGCCGGACGATGCGGACGGGACCTGGCGGATGCAACAGGGCGACGTGGACCGGGTGCAGGAATTCCGTAAGTGTATTGAATGTTTTCTCTGTCAGGACGTGTGCCACGTGCTGCGCGATCACCGCAAGCATGCGGAGTTTATCGGACCGCGATTTTTCGTTTACTCGGCGGCGCTCGAAATGCACCCGCTCGATACCGCGGATCGCGTTTCGGATCTGAGGAACAAGAATGGCATCGGCTACTGCAACATCACGACATGCTGCCGGCAGGTTTGCCCGGAATCGATCACCATTACCGAAAACGCGATTATCCCGCTGAAAGAACGCGTCGTGGATAAGTACTTCGATCCGCTCAGAAAAATTTTTCGAATCCTGTAAAAAACACAAGGGTATAGCTATGTTTGCTCTTAAATCTCTTTCCCACGGCGGCATCGCCAGCGCTCTGGCAAAGGCGGAGCGGTACCGGCTGCTTCACGAGCCGACACAGGCGGAGAGTATCTGTTGTGACATTCTGGAAATCGATCCGGACAATCAGGATGCGTTGATCTGTTTCGTCCTGGCGAAAACGGATCAGATCCCCTGGGACAAGCGGGCGTTCCAGAGCTCGATCGCAACGGCCGGACGGTTAGCGGGTGCGTACGATCGCGCCTATTACACGGGCATTGCGTGGGAGCGCCGCGCGCGGGCGCTGCACAACGAGGGCGGCATGGGTACGAACCATTCGGTGTACGAATGGATTGTCAAATCGCTCGGTTGTTTCGAAGAAGCGGAAGGTCTGCGGCCGGCGGCCAACGATGATGCTTTGTTGCGGTGGAACACGTGCGTGCGATTCCTGCAGCAGCATCCGGATGTGACGGCGCGAGCCGAAGAAGTCCCTGAAGCGATTGTTTCGGAATAGGCTTCAGGCAACACCCGGGACGTTATCTTTCGTGCCCAAATCGCAAATCTCCCGAAAAGCTTCGATGGCATCAGGCTCGGTCCATTTTGCTATTGGGATCAGCCGCGGCTTAAGCGATTCCTCGGTCTCAATCGGAGAGACTGCCTGACTACACCGGATACTGGTACTGGTAGCCGCGGAGACGGCAAGATCTGCCGCACGCGCCGGGGGACTCAGGTGCGAACGTCCATTTGCGATAGCGACAAATCCGAAAATACTTGTTTTGCCCAGCGGCAAGATAAACGAAAGTCCGATTTGCGCCGCAATCAGGGCAATATCCATGAACCTGAGTTTGGTACGAAGCGTCGAGGGATTGCACTCCTGCGCCCAAGCTGCCTCCAAGGCCCGACGACGAGCGGCGAATTCGAAACAAGTTTAGCCCTAACAGGAAGATACGTCAGCGAAACACCAAGAAATCAGCCGGGAAATTCGAGAAACATCTCTCCGTGCACGCAGATTTTTGTGGATCAGACCACCGCGGCCACGCGGGTACCCGGATGGGTTGCATTGCCGAGAATCGACCGCTGGGTTTGCCGTACCGTGTTAAATTCAGAACTTGAGGTGAGGGGTTAATGCGCGCAGTTTTTACAGGTAGTTTACTTTCCGTTACACTGATTCGTCTGGCATGCGCCCAAGGCCCGGTAATCAGTCCGGCCAGCGTAATCAGTGCGGCCACTTATGCGCCGATGGGTGGGCCGAATGCCGGTTTGGCGGAGGGTTCATTCATCAGCGTTTATGGCACCAACCTTGGGCCGGCAACGCCGGTGACGGCTGCTACTCTCCCGCTTCAGACTTCTTTAGGCGGGTCGAGCATAACTATTACGCCGGCGACGGGGGCAGCGGTACAAGCGTATATCGATTTCACGTCGAGTGGTCAGATTAATGCCATTTTGCCATCCGATACGCCGACCGGTCCCGCGAATGTTACGGTCACTTATAACGGCGCTACAAGCCCGCCGAGCAAGATTAATGTCGTGGCATCGAGCTTTGGAATTTTCACGCAGTTTTACGGAGGGGGACCGGCTGCAACCGTCAACGCCACCAGCGGGCCGCCCTATTTCAATTTAGCTACGAATTCCGCCAATCCTGGCGACGTTATCGAGCTTTACGGCACCGGGCTCGGACCGGTAAGCAGTCCGGATAACAACGCGCCTGGAGCGGTCGTTCCACCTAATGTTTCCGTGCAGGTGCTGCTGGGGAACGAGGTGATAACCCCAGCGTATGCCGGACGGTCCCCCGCGCTTGTCGGCGTGGATCAAATCAACTTTACCGTTCCATCGGACGGCGGTATTCCCGCAAGTTGCTTCGTGCCGATTGCGATTATCGTGAACGGCGTCGCAAGCAATTTTGGAACGCTTGGGGTGGCCGGCGCGAATCGGACGTGTCCCCCTCCCTTCGGTTTGACGACTTCAAACCTGGAGAGTCTGGAAAATGGCGGCACGATAAACACCGGGTTGCTGAATCTGTCCAGCATAACGGCTGGGGCGATCTCGGGATCTCTCACGCTGGACCAGACATTCCAGCAAGCGGGGGCGATTTTCAGCAGCCAGGGAGGTTTCGGTCTTCTGAATCTTGAACAAACACTCGGCGGCGTTCCGCCGGTGAACCCCGCGGGTACGTGCATCGTCGAACAGATTAATGCCCCGGCGACTCCCACATCGGCGACGCCACCGATCATGGCCCCCGCAACCGAGTTGAATGCCGGAGCATCCCTCGCGTTGAGCGGTCCGGGTGGCGCCACGGGGTCGCTTTCGTTCTCGGCCAACGGCTACAGCGCGCCTCTTGCGCAGTCAAGCATCGGAGCACCGCCGCCTACGTTCATCAAGCCGGGCGTGTGGACCATCACTGGTCCAGGGGGTAGCGATATCGCTCCATTCACGGCGAGCATAACGGTTCCGACGCCGTTGACGTGCACGAACTGCAACACACTCACCACAGTTAGTCGGACGCAACCGCTGACCATTAATTGGACGGGCGGCGGCGGCAGCCAGGATTGGGTAGAGGTCGCCGGTATTTCAACCACGCCGCTTATCGCGGACACCACAAAGAATGTCGCTGGTGTCTTTCTGTGTGTGGCACATGCGAGCGACCAGACGCTTACCGTGCCTGCCAACATTCTGAGCCAGCTTCCCCCTTCCGCCTTTAAGCCTGTGGCAACCAACCCCAGTGCAATCGGTGTCATCAACGTCCTCGGCTCGTCTAATTCGTTCCCGGGTTCGCTAACGGCCGGTGGAAATCTGGATCTGGCATTCTTCAATTACAGTTCGGTGTTGCTGAGAGTTGTCGGATTCAACTAGCGCGCTCCGCGGCCCGCGCATGTGCGAAGTTTCAACTTGCGCGGAATCCGCGAGGGTTGTCTGGCCGCTGCCCCGAAGAACAATCTCGTATATTCTTGAAACTGTGACACCGGTGTTACGAGACGGAAGCAGGCAGAAGTGAGTCCCTGTCCGTTTGCCTACGTCGCAACGCCAGAGTAGATTGCAAATATTGGACAACTCGCTCTATCGAAGACGCGGTTCGTGTGTGAGGACCTGCGGTTGTCCCCTTGGCTGAGACAAACAGTTAAGACACTGTTCCCCGTTCGCTGTAAATTCATTGTGCCCCATCCCGGAACGGTTTTAGGATGAGCGTGTCGGTGAAGCGGAGACGGGCACTGCTGGCGAGCAACCCGATCGAGGAATAGCCGGCCGGAACCCATCGCGGACGATGAGCGGGGCGCGTTGTCCCTCCCGTCGCGCCTCTTGACTGGGCTCCGGGGCCGACCAGAGGGAGGCGGCACCCGGCCCCAGCTGCTGGCGACTTCATCGGACCGATAGATTCCGCCATGCCTGAAAGAACGCACCGTCGGTTTCATGCCTGCTCTTCCGGTGGTGTGCGCAGGTTCTCTTCGAACTCGGCGGGTGACTGGTAGCCGAGCGCGGAGTGAAGCCGTTTCTGGTTGTATACCCGCTCCAGGAAATGCTGCACCGAAGAACGCGCTTCCGTCAGATCGTGGTACTCCTGGCGATGTACTTCTTCGTATTTGAGCGTTTTCATGAATGATTCACAGGCCGCATTGTCGTACGGGTTGCCTTTCCGGCTCATGCTGATATTGATCCCGTTATTCTTCAGCAGATCCGTGTAATCCTGCGCAGCGTACTGTACGCCACGGTCGGAATGATGGACCAGGCCCGGCGCCGGGAGGCGACACTGCAAAGCCATACGCAGCGCGGTCAGCGTGAGTTCGCCTTCCAGTGTTCGGTCCAGCGCCCAGCCGACGACCCGCCGCGAGAAGGCATCCAGTACCACTGCCAGATAGACGAACTCCGTCTCAAGCCGAATGTACGTGATGTCTGCCACCCAGAGTTGGTTGATACCGGTCAGCACCATCGTGCCCGCCAGGTTCGGGAAAACCGGCCGGTTGTGATGGGAGTTCGTGGTCACCACATATTTCCGGCGTCGCAGACAAAGCAGGTTGTCTTCGCGCATGATCCGGTACACCCGTTTGTGGTTGACCTCCCACCCGCGCCGCTTCAACTCGGCGGTGATGCGCGGCCATCCGTAGCTGGGAGACTCCAGCGCGATCCGCTGAATCTCGTCGCGCAGGTCCAGATCCGGGTCTGCCGCTGGAGAGGCGTCCTGCCAGCGGTAGTATCCGGCCCGGCTGACCTGCGCCAGTTGGCACAGCCGCTCCAGCGCAATGGGCGTCGTCAGACTCATCTCTTTTTGGAGGTATGGATAGACGAGGTGCGGGTAGTTAATGCCTGCAGCTTCCGCTGCTCCTCGACATGCTGCAAGCATCGCTGCAAAAAATCGATCTCCAGCGCCTGCCGGCCGACCTTCCGTTCCAGTTCGGCAATCCGCCCCTCCTCGGCCCGGCGTTGTCCGCCGCCGGCAAATGCCTTCGCGCCGTATTCCCGAAGCTCGCGCCGCCAGCGGTGCAACACATTGGGGTTCACCTCGCAGGCGCGGGCGACCTCGGCCAGCGAGGCCCCCAGTTCCAGCCGCCTGACCGCCTCTTCCTTAAACTCTTTCGTGAACTTCCGTCGAGACAATCCCATGACTCAATTCTCCATTCGATGAAAAATGAGTCTTAACTGTTTGTCTCAATTTAGGGGACAACTCCAACCGATGGTCTTCGGCATTACCGGCGCTGAGATAAAGCTCCGCGCCGAGCGGAAGCTCGGCGGCACCAGTGAAAGACCACCCGCGCTTGCCTAAGGCTTCGGGGCGGACTGACACCGGCGACAAGATCGCCGACGCTACTATTTAACGGAAAGCTCCGCGCCGGCCAGAAGGCCGGCCGCACACTTGAAAAACCGCCCCGAAGTGACCGGAAAACTCCGCGCCGAGCGGAAGCTCGGCGGCAGACCCGAAGGTCTGCCCCACGAGGAAATTGCGGAGGATCGAACGGTTTTTCGTGGTTGCTCGTGGGCCGCAGGCCAATCCAGACAGGGCCGAAGCCCTGCCCCACAAAAGGTTTTCGGTCCCAAGCCCTGGGTAACCGCAAAAAATGCCCTAATAGTTGAATTTCAGTCCCAACTGAAACTGTCGAGGATCGTAGGCGGAGGTGAACGCCAACGGGTCCGTCGTTCCGCCGCGGAACCCGGTGATCTGAGTGGGTAATTGGGCGAGGGTCAGGTCCCCGACGATGTTGTTTATGCTCTTGAAGTTGGTGTGATTCAGGATATTGAACACTTCAGCGGTCAACTCCAGGTTCCGCTGGCTGTCGGCGCCGAGTTGAAAACGACGCGCCAGCCGAAAGTCGGCAGAGTAATACGCCGGACCGTGACCGATATTGCGGCCCGCTCCGAATGGCCGGTGTGTGGTCGGATGATAATCCCCGACATTGTCATAGCCGGTCAGAATGTTGAACGGTCTGCCCGAATTCGCCGAAACGATGGGAGCCATCGTGAAGTTCCGCAGCCAGCGGTTTTTGAAAGTCGATTGGATGACGGAAGTGAAAACAAACCGATGACTCTGATTGAAGGAGGAAAGCGCCCGTTCCGCGTCGGCATTCAGCTGATCATTGGGTTCGTAATCGCTGTTGAAATCCGTGACCTCGTCGATCGATTTGCTGAACGTGTAGTTCGCATTCATTGAGAAATTGTGGGTGAGCCGTTTCGAAACCTGAACAATCAACGCGTTGAAAGAAGAATCCGCAGTCGATTCCAGCACATTGTTCTGGAGAATCGAAGGGTCGTAAAAGCCGTAAGTGGGTTGTCCGTCAGCCAGGCGCCCGGTGTAATAGAGGTTGACGTCATGCATACGCGGAAGCCTCGCGCCCCGATCGAACGTATAGCCGACCGAGAACGCGTAACTGCCGATAGCGTGCTGGATCTCCAGACTGGCCTGCTCGGAGAGAGGATTCACGTAATCCTTCGTAATGCCGAACAGCACGCGACCGGGCGCGTTCGGGCCCGGCTGTAGTCCAAACTGTGCGAGGTCCTGCTGGGTTATCGTGCGCGTGCCGATGACGCCTTGTGACAGAAGCGTCTGATAAATATCGAAGGAAGTGAGGGGCTGTCCCGTTAAAGGGTTATTGAGACCGGGAAGCCCATTCCCGGTCAGCCCCACCTGGCTGATCTGGATCCCGTTCAAAGTGGCCGGCAGGTTTACGATCTGCGCGTTGACGGGCCCGTAGTAGATGCCTCCCCCCACGCGAACGATCGTGTTCGGCGTGACAGACCAGGCGATCCCCAGTCGCGGAGCTATATTGTGCCAGTCGGTGTGGAGCGGCGGTGGTTCACCGTAAATCTCATATCTCAGTCCGTAATTCACCACCAGATTCGGCCTGATCTTCCATGCATCCTGGGCGAAGAAGCCGGCATATTTGAACGTTGCGCTCCAGTTGGGGTTTCCGAAGCCTTGCTGATACAAAACAGGAAGGCCCAGATTGAAGGCTTGTAATGCGGTAATCGACTCGTTCAGGAGTGGAACCAGACTCGACTGTCCCACTGAGTTCAGATACGCGGCAATATTCGAGGCTTCATTCGGATCGCCCGCCAGCGTATTCAAAAGCGGGCTCAGCCCTATCCCCTCGCTGAACAGGAACCTGCCTGCAAAGAACGTCTCCGAATTTACCCGATCGCGCACGGGGTTGAAGTCGCCACCGAATTTAAAGCTGTGATTCCCCCGCGTATAGTCCACAATTTGCTGGACCTGGTAGTGATTCTCGATCGTGCGTGAAGGAAGAAAGAGCTCCCGGCGGAAGGAGCCGTAACCCGATATTGTCGTGTCGGGTCCGTTGGGTTCTGTGGGAAGGACGTCGAGATTATCGAAACTGAACATCAGCCGGGTTTCACTGACCAGGTGATCATTGAAAATCGCAGTGTTGTTCAACATGATCGTGCGGTCTTTTGTATCGATGTCCCGGCCGCGATCAAAGCCCACGAGTGCTCCAAGTTGCGCGTTCTGGGCGTTATCTTCGGTTACATTTGCACGGAGAAAGATGCTGTCCTTCTCATTAAAATGGTGGTCGATCCTGAAGGAGCCCTGATTGGAAAGCTCGGCATAGGGGAAAGGGCCGCTGTTGGCGTTGAACAGCGCAATTGTCGAAGGAAAATTGTTGGTATTGAAGATCGTCTGCATCGTGGCCCCGATGAATTGGAGTTGCGGATTCGGCGACGTAAGAAAATAATTGGAAAGCTGCTGTTGTCCGGGAGTGAGAGTAAGAAGTTGAGGGTTGTTCGTTAAATTCGGGATCGTCACGAAGTCAGTCTCGTGGCGTACCAGCCCCTCATAGGAGAGAAAAACGAACGTCTTGTCCTTGACGAGTGGAGCGCTGAACGTACCGCCATACTGCCCGCGCGTATAAGCCGATTTTTGGGGATCGAAGTAATTTCTCGCCTGAAGGTCGCGCTGGCGAAGGTAACCGAAAAAGTCGCCATGGATTCCGTTGGATCCCGCCTTGGTAATCACATTGATCGTTCCGCCCAGGGCGTTGCCGAATTCGGCCGTAAAGCTGCTTCGATTGATCTGAAACTCCTGTACCGCTTCCTGACTGACCGATGGCCGCACGCCGCCCGAGTTCGAATAATTTTCCACCCCATCGACGGTGAGGTTGTTTCCGCGTCCGCCTCCGACGCCAAAACTCAGTCCGGATTGAGGAGTCTGGGCAACGCGAAAATCGTTGCTGTCGACCATGTCGTTTGTCTCGACCACGCCCGGCGTCAGGAGTGCGAGATCAAGATAATTTCGCCTGTTGATCGGAAGATTCTCGATATGATCGCTCGATAGCGTATTGGCCTGCTGCGTTCGCTCAGTCTCGATCGCGGCGGCGTTCGCCTCAACCGTCACCGATGCGGAGGCAGCCCCTACCTGCAGCACCGAAGCCGGCGTCGCGGCTTCCCCGACCCGTACTTCAACGCCCCTCACCACAAGGGGACTAAATCCCGCAGCTTCGATGCGTAAGTCATATTTTCCGGGAGGAAGCAGGTTGAAACGGTATTCGCCGGTCTGCTGGGTGGTAACCTGGCGCGAGAAGCCGCGATCGGGCGCGGATGCTGTCACTTTGGCGTCGGGAACCGAGGCGCCCGCTGAATCTTTAACTGTACCGTTGATATCGCCCGAATTCACGGAGCTTTGCCCGAAGGCAACGCTGGCCACCGAGAACAGTGCCGCCAGTAACCGAATATTTTTCATAGATGTCCTCGATGTTAGTGATTCTACCCGCGTTTCCGTTTCTGCCACGCGAAACGCGCCCATGCGAGCTGCGACTTGCCCAGACCCTGCAATAGACTGACTGCGTTCACTGCGTCGGGAGGCGCAAGCGTTCCCTGAAGATACTGTTGCAACGCGTCGGACCGCCGCATCTTCCCCGAAGACGTTCGGGGCAGAGTGCCGGAGGGGAGAAGTACGACATCGTGAACATTCAACGAAAGCGCCTTAAGAATTCGGGATTCGATTTCGTCCGCAATTTCTTCTTCCGGCCTGGCGGTTCGCGAATCCTTTTCGGCGAGAATAATTAATTGTTCTCCGACGCCATCGATAAAAGCTCCCACTGCGATGGCGCAACCCGTTCTTACGCCATCCAGATCGAGAAGCAGTTCCTCGAACTCCTGCGGCGCGTAGTTCCTGCCGCGGATAATGATCAGGTCCTTGGCCCGCCCGGCGATGTAAATTTCTTCCTCGAAGATGAACCCCAGGTCGCCCGTATCCAGCCAGCCATCGCGGATTATGCCCGCGGTCAATTCAGGATCCCCGAAATAACCCCGAGTGATCGATGGACCCTTCGCCACAATGCGCCCGACGCGTCCCGGCGGCAGGACCTCGTCATCCGCGCTTCGGATTTCAACGGTGAGCCCCGGCATGGGCTTGCCCACTGAAGGGGACCTGCGGCCAACTCCGCGGACCGCAATGCCCTCCTTCGTCAGAGCTTCGCGATCGAACTCGACCACTTTCGGTGGCGAGTTGGGATTTGAGAAACTTACGCCCAAACCCGCTTCGGCGAGCCCATAAACGGGCGTGAGAGCTTCCGGACGAAATCCCCACCGGGCGAAGCGCTCCGTGAAACGCTCCATCGTTTCCGCGTCAATCGGCTCAGCCCCGTTCAGCGCAAACCGCCAACTCGAGAGGTCGACATTTGCCAGTTCTTCGTCACGCACTTTTTTCAGGCAGAGCCCGTACGCAAAATGAGGAGCGGGGGAGATCACGCCGCGATAGCGGGAGATCGTTTGCATCCAGAGCGCGGGCCTGGCGATGAACATTTCCGGGCTCAGGTAGGTAACGGTCGCAGGGCAGAAGAGTCCGAGATAAAGACACCCGACCAAACCCATGTCGTGGTAGAGCGGCAGCCAGGTGACAGCTCCGTTCTTCGCTTCTTCGGCGGTATATTCGCCGAAAGATTTCAGCATCATCCCGAGGTTGATGAGCAGGTTTGTGTGCGACACCATCACGGCTTTGGGTTCGACCGTGCTGCCCGAAGAAAACTGCAGAAAAGCGATGGACTCAGGATCCACCTCGACCGGCGACCCGGCGGGTCCGGAGTCGAGAGTCGCCACGTCGATTACATCGCGAAGCGTTTCCGTGCCTTCAGTTGCGGGCCCGAGGATGCGCTTCAATCGGGTGTCGGTAATCAGATACCGAGCCCCAATCTTGTTCAACATGCGGCGGAGACGCGCGAAATATTCATCCAGCCTGCCCAGACGGAAGGGGGGATACAAAGCGGCGGGAATTCCGCCGGCCATTTGCGTACCGATAAAGGCATCGAAGAAATGAATCGAGGTCGGCAGAATTATAGCTACCCGCTCACCCGGCTTTAATCCCGCAAGTTGCAGTGCTCCAGCCGCACGGGAGGCGCGCGCGGCTACCTTTTCGTAGGGAAAGAACTCCTCCTGCCCCGACATGTTTACAAACCTGGCGCCTGCGCGCGACTCGCTACTGAGAGCGTGGATCAAATCGGGAACTGTCTTAATTCCGGCGTGGAAGCTCATCTCTTCAGTCACGCTAGCCCTGGTCACGCGCGCCCTTCATTGCCGCCGCGCGTCTGAATCATATGGACAAGGTCATTCACGGTTTGTAACTGCTGCCAGTCTTCCGGTTCGAAAACACAGCCGAAGTCCGCTTCGATTTGCGTGACCAGCACGACCTGGCCCAGCGAATCGAGCCGTAACGTTTCCATCAAAGGCGCATCTTTCTCGATCGCGTTCAACTGCTCGGGAGTCATGCTGAGCCCGTCACGGGCGATTTCTTTGAGGCGGACGAGGATCGCTTCCTCACTCCAGTCGATTGATGTGGCTTCAGGCATTGGATTGTCGTTAGTCCTCCTCGTGAGAATACATTCTGTCGATGCAATCGGCGTAGCGCCGCTCCAGAACCGCCCGGCGAACCTTCTGCGTCGGAGTTACCAGTTCCGGATCGAGAAGCGCCTCTTCGTTCAGGAATGCAAATCGTTTCGCTCGCTCAAAGGCCGCCAGATCTTTCTGGTGCAGCGTCAGTTCCTCGCGGAAGAGTGACAGGATCTCCGGCGTTTTGAGAAGCGCGTCAAAGCTGCCGCAGGTAACGTTCCTGCTTCGGGCAAGCGTCTCGAGATTAGCGCGGTGGGGAACAATCAGCGCCGTCAAAAACTTTCGACCATCGCCTACGCCGAAAACACCCTGCACGAATTTGCTGCGCGACAGAGCCTCTTCGGCCGCCGCGGGGCTTACGTTCTTCCCGGTGGAAAGAACCAGAATATCCTTGAGCCGTCCTGTGATCCTCAGGTTACCTTCGTCGTCGAAGCTCCCGAAGTCGCCGGTACAGAACCAGCCGTCGCGAAAAGCGTTGGCGGTACCCTCCTCGTTCCGGTAATAGCCCTTCATTACGTTCGCCCCTCGCGTCAGGATTTCGCCATTGGCTTCAATCCTGACTTCAACTCCATCGAGCGGCGGTCCTACGGTACCGGTTCTTTCGCCTCCCAGTCGGCTGAGGCAAATCACCGGAGCAGTCTCGGTGAGGCCGTAACCCTGAAGCAGCTGGATGCCGATTGCGCGGAAGAAATCCTCAACCGTGGGATTCAGCCATGCCCCGCCGCAAACCACATATTCGATGCCTCCGAGCTGTTCCCGAATTCGGGCAAACAGTAACTTGTCGGCGACACGATACAGCGTCTTTTGGCGAAAAGAAACCCTCTTACCGCTTCCGTTGCGACTTGTGCAGGCGAGTCCGCTGTTCAGGAACGACCGGAAAATCTTTTGCTTTCGCGGAGACTGAGTCTGCACCTGGGAGTCGACCGCTTCGTGAACCTTCTCAAGCACACGGGGAACACAGCCCATCACCGACGGCCGGTGCTGTTTCAGAAGATCCTTGAGTGCGTGAGGGTCGCCGTACGCGGTCGGGATCCCCATCCGGAAGTAGCCGTAACACATGACGCGCTCAAAGGCGTGAGACAAGGGCAGAACCGAAAGAGCCTGCGTCGCTGTGCGGAACTGCAGCCGGTCCACGCATCGCTCGAGATCGAACATGATGTTCCCATGCGAAAGCATGACCCCTTTCGGCGTGCCTGTTGTTCCCGATGTGTACACGATACTCGCGACCGTCCCCGGGTCGGCAGACAGCGCTTCGGCCCGAATCTTCTGTTTGTCGCTGTTGCTGAAAGGCGCCGTGCTTTCCTCGATTTCATTAAGTCTCGCGGTAACGTATTTCTCACCGCGGTCACCGTCAATTGCGATTACGTGCCGCAGGTGCGACCCCGCGGCTGTGATCAGACGAAACAGTGTCCATGCCTTCGTACCTGCAACAACGATTGCACGACATTCACTGTGCGATAAGAGTACGCTGGCCTGCGCGGGAGAGAGGTCGGTGTAAATCGGTACTACAACCATACCCGCGAGCAGGATTGCGAAATCCGCGATACTCCACTCCGGGCAGTTCTCGCCGAGAATCGCAATACGATCGCCATCGAGTAGCCCCGAGCTTTTCAGAAAGAGCCGGAGCGACAGAACCGAGTGGCAAAACTGGTCAGAAGAATAAACCGCGGTCCTTGATGGAGAAACGAACGTGAGGAGACGGTCCTGACGGAATGTCTCCACATTGTAAAAAAACAAGTGGTTTAAAGTAACCAGGCTCTCCTGCGGTTGGGCTTGTGATTGCGTGCCGGAGCCCGCGTTCCCGGAAAACTTCACAGCACGATCCCCTCCGCGGCGAAGCCGCAATCGCCTCTTCCTCCCGAGAAAAAGATGCAGGCAAACGAGTAAGCTAGCACACGCAAAGACATCAAATCAATCGTGCCGGATAAATATCATTTATTACACCCATGTGCCTGGCGGGTGTAACACCCGTCAGGCTCGTGTAACTATCTTAAAGTGGCTATTTAGGCTACAATCGGGTCTTCATCCCAATAAATATTTGTTTACCAGAATTTCGTCGGGAGCGAGGTAATGGCGCTATCTGAAAGTCCGGTTTTTGAGGCGAACGGAGGAGTTTTGGGTTCAATGGCAGCGGAAAGAGTCAAGCAAAGACTCAATGGATCGCGCGAGCCGATTGCCATCGTTGGAATCGGATGCCGTTTCCCGGGCGGCGCCGACCGTCCGGCCAAATTCTGGAAGCTTCTCATCGAAGGCACGGACGCCATTGTCGATGTTCCGCCCGACCGCTGGAACCCGGATCGCTTCTATCACAGCGACAATACGAAACCCGGAAAGATGTACATACGCAAAGGGGGATTCCTGCGCGAGCCGGTCGACCATTTCGACCCTCGGTTTTTTGGAATCGCTCCGCGTGACGCCGAGCACATGGACCCCCAGCAGCGGTTGTTGCTTGAGGTTGCCTGGGAAGCTCTCGAAGATGCCGGGCTTCCTTCAAGAAATCTCGCCGGATCGGATACCGGCGTTTACATAGGTGGTTTTACTCTTGACAGCCTGACGCTGCAGTTTAGTCCGCTCAATCACGAGAGTTGCAGTTCCCATCATCTTGCGACCGCCGCCACGATGACGATGCTCGCGAATCGCATCTCGTACATGTTCGACTTTCGCGGTCCGAGCATCAACGTGGATACGGCATGCTCGTCGTCGCTTGTCGCATTGCATTATGCGTGTCAGGGAATCTGGAACGGAGAGTGTTCACTCGCGCTCTCCGGAGGCGTGAACATCATGCTCGTTCCGGAGCTTCCTCTCAGCATGTCCAAGGGCCATTTCCTGTCACCGGACGGACACAGCAAGAGTTTCGACGAGAGGGCTGACGGTTACGCACGCGGCGAAGGCTGCGGCATCATCATCCTGAAGCCGCTATCGGCCGCATTGCGGGACGAGGACGACATCTACGCGCTGATCCGTAACACCGGAGTCAATCAGGATGGACGCACGGATGGCATCACCGTTCCCAGCGCCGAGTCACAGGAAGCTCTGATTCGCAAGGTATACAGTCAGGCGGATGTAGCGCTCAATCGAGTGCGTTATGTGGAAGCTCACGGTACTGGTACACCTGTTGGCGATCCCATCGAAGCTACGGTAATAGGACGGACTGTGGGCGCCAGCCGTTTGGCTGCAGGCGACGGTCCTTGTCTCCTGGGTTCCGTAAAGGCGAACGTCGGTCACCTTGAAGCGGCAGCAGGCGTAGCGGGAGTTATCAAGGCTGCGTTGTGCCTTCGCTATGGACAGATCCCCCCGCTCGCCGGTCTGATCAACGAGAACCCGAATATTCCCTTCAGCGAGCTGGGTCTGCGTTTGCCGCGCCAGATGGAACCGATGCCGGCCGGTGAAGGCCCTTCTTTCGTCGGCGTGAACTCCTTCGGTTATGGCGGTACAAACGCGCACGCTCTCCTCGAAGAACCGCCGGTTGTCATTAAGGAACAGCAACGGAGGCCGGCTGCTGAGCAAACAGACCCGCGCTGGTATGTTCTCCCTCTTTCCGCCCGCAGCGAAGATGCGTTGAAAGCGCTCGCCCGCTCTTATGCCGACCTGCTCTCCGCCCCCGACGCGCCGGCCTTGAGCGATGTTTGTTTCTCGGCGGGCGCACGGCGTGGACATCTCGAATTCCGCGTGGCGGCCACCGGAAGAACATCTGCGGAAATCATCGAACAGCTTGAGGCCTATCTTCAGGGAGGTCGCTCCGAGAACTTCGCCATCGGCAAACCGGCGGCACGCACAGAGGCGAAGCCGGTGTTCGTGTTTTCCGGAATGGGTCCGCAGTGGTGGGCCATGGGCCATGAGTTATTGCGGACCGAGCCGGTGTTTCGGCGGATGGCGGAAGCATGCGATGAAATCTTTCGTTCAGTGGCAGGCTGGTCAATTCTCGCTGCGATGACTGTGCCGGAGACCGACTCCCGGATGCAGGAAACCGAGATCGCGCAGCCGGCCAATTTTGTCTTGCAGGTTGCGTTGGCGGAGCTTTGGCGTAGCTGGGGCGTGGAACCCTCGGCCGTTGTAGGTCACAGTGTGGGCGAAGTCTCCGCGGCGTATATCAGCGGCGCATTGAGCCTTGAGGATGCCGTTCGCGTTATTTACCATCGAAGCCGGGTCCAGCAGACGACATCCGGCCTGGGCAAAATGCTCGCAGTCGGATTGCGGCCGGCCGAAGCGCAGGAATTGCTTGGAGGCCGTGAGGGCATCTGCATTGCGGCGATCAACAGTCCGACCGCGGTAACGCTCTCCGGAGATCCGGAGCCCCTTCAGGAACTGGCCGTCGAGCTTGAGCGTCGCAACACCTTCAATACCTTTCTGCGTGTCACCGTCGCCTATCACAGCCATCAGATGGAGCGGCTGAAGGACGATCTCGAAGCTTCTCTCGAGGGCATCCGCCCGCTGAGTCCCTCTCTGCCGATCTATTCGACGGTGACCGGTTTGATCGCCGAGGGCCAGTACTGCGACGGCCCCTACTGGTACCGGAACATTCGCAATGCCGTATTGTTCAGCGACGCAATGGAAAGCCTTGTCGCCGATGGCTACAAGCTCTTCCTTGAGGTTGGGCCCCATCCGGTTCTTTCGCCGTCAATGACGGAATGTCTGACGCGGAACGGGATGGAAGGTCAAGTGCTGATTTCTCTTCGGCGCAAAGAGTCTGAAGGTCTCAATCTGGCACGCGCGGCAGCGCGTCTCTACGCCGCGGGATACAAGATCGACTGGCGGCAACTGTACCCGGAGGCAAGTTACAAGAAGCTACCCGCGTATCCCTGGCAAAGAGACCGGTACTGGATCGAGTCGGAGAGAAATGCGTACGACCGTAAGGGCGCCATCGTTCACCCGCTGCTGGGAATCGTGGCATGGGTTGCGGGGAAGGCGTGGGAATGCGATCTGAACTTCTATCCGCTGGCGTACCTGTCTGATCACATCATCGACGGCGTTCCATTACTGCCTGGCGCCGCTTACATCGAGGGTGGCCTTGCCATCCATGCTGCTTTGGGAGATGGCGGAACGGCCGTCATCGAAGATCTCCGCCTGCTCGAAGCTCTGTCGCTGCAAACGTCTAACGAAATTCGTCTCCAGTGGGTGTACTCCGAAAAGACCGGAGACTATCGGGTTTACAGTCGTGAGCTGACGGATGGCTCAAAATGGACCCTCCACGGTTCGGGCCATCTCTCCACCGGCGCGCCGATTTCGAAGCGCCTCGACGTCGATACCATCGGAAAGCGATGCGACCGGCACATTACTGGCGAAGATCTGTACCCCAGCATGCGAAGCCACGGTGCGCATTATGCGGGTTCGTTCCAAACCATTCGGGATATCTGGGTCGGCAAGAATGAAGTGCTGGCGCGCCTCACGCTCAGACCCGAATTCCACGATAAAACGCCTTACGATGCCGCCTATCATCTTCATCCCTCGATTCTTGACGGATCTTTCCAGTCGCTGATCGCCTGTCTGCTGGACGCCGAGAAAGCCAGTTTCTATGTGCCTGTTCGCATCAGGAGAATTCGTTACCAGGCAGGTCTCGGCACACCATGCTGGGCATATGGGAGACTGACCAGAATTTCCGACAAGTCCATCGAAGGGAACGTTCTTCTCTGCAACGAATCCGGTGCAGTTGTGGCCGAGGTCGAAGGGTTACGCTGCGCGGCGCTGCAGTCCATGAAAATGGACAAGACGCGGCAGCTCCAGCCGTGGACCTACGCATTGAACTGGGAGCCCGCCGATCCCACGACCGTTTCGAGCGACCGTTCGCGGTGGCTCGTTTTCTCCGACGCAACCGGAATTGGACCCGCCCTGGTGGACGAACTGTATGCGCAGGGCGCCGCGGAAGTAATTCAGGTATCGCCGATTCGACCCGACAACACGACGAATGTCGCGGCTGCTATTGAAGACGCCCTCTGCCAGGCGGATCTGGAAAACTGCCGGGGCATCGTTTACCTGAGCGCACTCGATATCTCGACCAATCCTGCCGATCCCGCAGGCATGTCCGGGACTGCGCAGGCGCTGACCGTAATTCAGAAGGTAGCGGCGCTCGCCGGTCCTGTGGCTCCGCGGCTGTATGTTGTAACCCGGGGCGCGCAAAAGGTTCACGTTGAGGAACTCGTTAGTGGACTCGCTCAATCGCCTGTAGCCGGCCTCGCACGCGTTACAGCTTCCGAGCAGCCCTCGCTGCGTTGCACCTTGATCGATATCGATCCCTCAGGAGGCACCGCGATCAGCCGCCTCCTCGCGGCGGAATTGCTCGCCGGCGGCCCCGAAGACGATGTCGCGTTGCGCGGCGACTCGCGCCTTGTTCACCGCATGATTCGGGTTTCGACCAGCGAACTCGAAGAAACTGCAGCCAGCAGTCGCCTGCTTTCTCCCGCCGATGGACACGGTTTCACTCTTGAAGTCGGCAAACTCGGCAGCCTCGATAGTCTTCGGTTCCGTGCCATCGAAAGGCGCGAGCCCGAACCAGGGGAGGTCGAGCTGACGATTCAGATGGCCTCCCTGAATTTCAAAGACGTCCTCAAAGTAATGGGCGTTCTCCCCGAAGAGGCCTATGAAGATACATTCTTTGGCCTCACCCTCGGCATGGAAGCCGCGGGCGTGGTCACCAAAACAGGCAAGGGTGTAACCGGATACAAGGTGGGCGACGAGGTGGTAGCGGCGCTCGGCTCGACCTTCAGTTCGCACGTCTACGTCCCAGCCACAAAACTGATGGCACGCCTGCAATCAGGCCGGCTGACTCCCGCTGAGTGGGCCGCCAGTCCGGTTGTTTTCATTACTGCGTGGCACGCGTTGAAGGAAATCGGACGACTATCGCCTGGCGAGAAGGTTCTGATCCATGCCGCAGCCGGCGGTGTTGGGCTCGCTGCGATCCAGGTTGCGCAGTGGCTCGGCGCCGAGATCTATGCCACCGCCGGAAGTCCCGACAAACGCGACTATCTCCGCAAGCTGGGCGTCAAGCACATCTTCGACTCCCGCGGCTTGAGCTTCGCGGATGAAATTCTGGCAGAAACCAACGGTTATGGGGTCGATGTAGTTCTTAACTCCATCGCGGGTGAAGCTCTCATGAAGAGCGTCTCTCTGCTCGCGCCCTTCGGCCGCTTCATCGAAATCGGCAAGCGCGATATTGTCGAAAACAATCGTCTGCCGATGCTGCCGTTCAATCGCAATCTGACCTTCTGCGCATTCGATCTCGACCGCATGATGGCCGACCGGCCGCAACTGTGCCAGCAGATGATGGACGCCGTTCTCGAGCGGCTGGCGGCGGGCGATTTCAAGCCGCTGCCGGTACAGACGTTCGGTGCAGGCGAGATCGCCGAAGCCTTCCGTTTCATGGCGCAATCGAAGCAGATCGGCAAAGTCGTCATCGATATGACCGATTTCGCGGGCGTTTCCCTGCAGCCGCCCCTCGAAACCGAAAAGCCCTTCCGCGCGGATGGGACATATCTTGTTACCGGCGCTTTTGGTGGTGTCGGGCTTGAGCTCGCCAAATGGGCAGTGTCTCAAGGTGCGCGACATCTGGTGCTCGTCGGCCGCAGCGGGGCCGCATCGCCTCTGGCGAAGCGCACCGTCGCCGAACTCGAGCAGAAAGGCGTGGCTGTCATGGCGGCCGCCGCTGACGTCTCACGAGAGGGCGATGTGGTCCGGCTTCTCAGTGAGGTCTCCGCCGGGATGCCTCCGTTGAAGGGCGTGTTCCACGCCGCCGCCGTTCTCGACGACAAATTTCTGGGCGATCTCGACACCGCGGCCATCGAGAAGGTGATGGCTCCGAAGGCGCTCGGCGCGTGGTATCTCGATCGCCACACCCGATCCCTGCCGCTCGACTGGTTCGTGCTTTTCTCGTCTGTCTCCGCATGGGTCGGGAATCCGGGTCAGGGAAATTATGTTGCCGCCAACGCCTTTCTCGACGCACTGGCCCAACACCGCAGAGCCGAGGGTCTTCCGGGAATCAGCATCAGCTGGGGCGCCATAGCGGACGTCGGCATGCTGGCCGAAAATCAAATCGCAGCGGCAACTCTCAGCCGCGTGGGAATCCGTGGCCTTCCGGTCGCCGCCGTAACGGGCGCAATGGCGAGCCTCATGCGGTGGAATGCCGGTAACCTCTGCGTCGCAGACATCGATTGGGCCCGATGGCGGCAGTTCCAGCCGGGTATCAAAGAACGTCCACTCTTCTCGCATCTTCTGGCCGAGCTGGAGGGCGGTGGCGAAGGCCTCGACTCCCACGGCATCCTTGTGGCTCTCGCGGCCCTGCCGCCGGAGAAGCGAATCGACAGACTCTGTGCCGGTATTTCGGCCATCGTGGCCGAGTCGTTACATCTCTCGGCTGATACGCTGGACTTTCATCAGCCCTTCAACGAAATGGGAATCGATTCACTTCTTGGGCTCGAATTGCAATCGGCGATGAGCGTCAAGCTCGGAATCGAAGTCTCCCTGATGGAGTTAATGAAGAGCAAAGGGATCGCGGGCCTCGCCGCAGACCTTCTGGCCAAAATGCGGATTTCGGATACGGAGGAACCCGAGCCGGATACCGGCGGCGAAACCCGAGCCGAAACAAAAACGGGAAAACCGGACGCGCGCGACGCCGTGCGATGATTCGGCAACAATATCAGGTAAGGATAAATACACCCAGGTGAAAACTCTAGTTATCGGTCTCGACTGCGCCGCCCCGGAGATTCTGTTCGAGCATCCGGATCTCCCCAACATCAGGAAACTGATGCGCCGCGGCTGTTACGGCCGGCTGGAGAGTGTGATCCCACCGATCACGGTTCCGGCGTGGATGTGTATGGCGACCAGTCAGGATCCCGGTTCGCTCGGGGTCTACGGCTTTCGCAATCGAACGGACTACTCATATAGCGGCCTCGGCGTGGTGAACTCCACATCGATCACCGAGCAGCCGATTTGGGAAATCCTCGCAAGCCAGGGCAAGACCTGCGTCGTCATCGGAGTTCCACCGAGCTACCCGACGAAACCGATCAATGGGGTACGCATCGGCTGCTTCCTCACACCCGATACGACGAAGAGCGAATACACTTATCCGCCTTCATTGAAGCAGGATATCGCGCGTCTGGTGGGCGAGTATCCGGTGGACGTCAGAGGTTTCCGCACCGAGAACAAGGGGTGGCTGCGCGATCAGATCTACGACATGACCCGCAAACACTTCGAGGTCATTCGTTATCTCATGGAGACCGTCGACTGGGATTACTTCCAGTTCGTCGAGATCGGCGTCGATCGCGTTCACCACGGCTTCTGGAAACATCACGATCCCCTGCACCGCCAGCACGATCCCGACAGCCCTTTCAAGAGCGTCATCTGGGACTATTACAAATATGTCGATGAAGAAATCGGCAGCATTCTCGAGTTGATCGACGAGGATACCGCCGTGCTCGTCGTATCGGATCACGGCGCCCAGCGCCTTGATGGCGGCTTCTGCGTGAACGAATGGCTGCGCCGCGAAGGGCTCCTGGTTCTCAAGGACGCGCCGCCCGCCACCGTAACGCCGTTTGCCCCGTCTCTGGTCGATTGGAGCCGCACGAAGGCCTGGAGCGAGGGCGGGTACTATGCGAGGGTCTTCTTTAACGTAGAGGGAAGAGAACCGCAGGGTATCATTGCTCCCTCCGAATATGAGTCGTTCCTCAAAGAAATGACCGCGCGCTTCGAAGCGCTTCCGGACGACCGCGGCAATCCGATGGGAAGCATCGTGTTTCGCCCCAGCGAGATCTATCGGCACACCCGCAAGGTGCCGCCGGATCTCATCGTTCACTTCGGCGCGCTCTACTGGCGATCCATCGGCGGGCTCGGATACGAAAGCCTGTACATCGAGGAAAACGATACAGGGCCGGACGATTGCAACCATGCTCAGTTTGGATCGTTCCTCCTGGCGGCGCCGGGAATGGATCGGCAGGGAGAGGTGGAAGGAATGCACTTGCTCGACATCGCGCCGACGCTGCTCGATGTGATGGGAGTGGCGCCGGGGCCAGCGATGCAGGGAACCAGTCTGCTGGCGCGCCAGACGACTTCGTGAAACCTCTTTAAGATTTCGAATTCGGAGCGTCAGCCCGAGTGGCTGACGTTTTTACGGTCTGTCTGGCTTTCGCCTTGCAGGACCACTACCGGATTTTTCGGCTGCGTCACCATTTTCCGCACAATTGCCCAATAGATCCGCTCGAACAGTTCACCGGGCAGATGTCTTCGCAGCCCGAGAATGCGTTTTGCGTTTCGTCCCACAACGTAACGCAGCCGGGGATTTCGCGAGCGCAGAATCCGATCCACCGTCTCGGCAACATCGCGGCTGGTAATCTTGTTGCTCTCGAGAATCCCGTCGACAATATGTTCGTGCTGACAGAACCATGGATAGTAGGGGCTGTCCGGGAGTACCGCCTTGCGCGCGCGGTTGCGATTCACGGTGAAATGGGGCGTATGGATCAGACCCGGCTCTAAAAGCGAGACGAAAATTCCAAGCGGGTACAATTCCTGGCGAAGGCATTCGCCGAAACCTTCCCCCGCAAACTTGCTCGACGCATAGCCGCTGATCGTCATCGACCCCATGCGGCCGCCGATCGATGTGGTAAGAATGATCCGGCCGGCGCGCGCACGCCGCATATGAGGCAGCACGGCCTGGGTCACGGCCATCATGCCGAAGACATTGACGTCGAACACGCGCCGCACCTCATCGAGCCCTAAATCCTCGAAGAAGCCCCGCAGTCCCATCCCCGCGAATTGAGCGACGGCGTCAATTCGCCCGGTCTCCGCGACGAGCGCATCCACCTTCTCGTGAACGTCCTGTTCTTTCGTAACGTCCATCTGCAGGAAAGCGAGATCGACATTGCGGCGCGCCGCTTCCGCGCGTGCTGAGTCGCGTTCCGCCGAAGTCAGAACGGACGCATATGCCCGATATCCGCGGGAAGCAAGCAGAAGCGCGGTCTCCAGACCCAGTCCGGAGCCGGCGCCGGTGACCAGAACAATCTGACGTTTATCCGTCGCGGAGTCAGCCACGAGGAACGTCCCTCATTTCCCGGCGGCAGCCCGCACGGCAATACGGCGCAGGTATTCGCCGAAATAGAGACGCTCAAAAAGATCGCCCGGCAAGTGGCGCCGGAGTGACAGAACGAGGGCGGCACGTTTTCCCACCACATACCTGAGTTTGGGACGGGCCACCGTCATTGCGCGCACCACCTGACGCGCAACGTCAACCGCCGTCAGCCGGGAAGACTTCAGGGCATCTTCGACGAGCTTTTCGCCCGCCCAGAAATACTTGTAATACGGACTCGATTCATCGCGGGCGACCGGCAGGATGCGGTTCCCCTCATCCCAAATCCCGGTCTTGACGATTCCCGGCTCGATGATCGAGACATCGATCCCGAGAGGGCGAAGCTCGAGGAACAGCGCTTCACCGAATCCCTCAAGGGCAAACTTGCTCGCGTTGTAAGGCGCCACCGATGGAGCGCCGATTTTGCCTCCGATCGATGAAAGCAGGATGATCCGTCCGGCTTTCGCGCGGCGCATGGAGGAAAGGGCGCGCCGCGTCGCGCGCAGTGTGCCGAATACGTTGACTTCGAAGATACGCCGGAGTTCCTCCTCCGGAAACTCCTCGAAGGCGGCTCTGGCAGTAACCCCGGCATTATTTACCAGACCGTACAATCCGCCCGCCTTCGCTTCGATTGTGCGAATCGCCTCGTCTACCGACTGATCACTCGTCACGTCGATCTGGATAATGTTCAGACGAAGCTGGCGGGCGGAGGCCTCCGCATTGATCCGGTCGGAGTCGTTGAGATTTCTTACACCGGCCCAAGTGTCGAAACCGGCTGCGGCCAGCGCCAGGGCGGTCTCCAGACCGATCCCTCTCGATGCGCCGGTAACCAGCGCCGTGCGTTTGCTCAGCTCAGTCGCCACTGGTGGCCCCGGGCGAGACGGTCGTGGAACTGCCCGCCGGCGCGGGAATGTGCCCAGACGGCGCGCTCAGAAATCCCCGAATCAATTCGACCAGTTCCTCGGGTTGCTCAAGGGGTCCGAAATGCTCCCCTCCGGGAAGCAGCACGGGCTGACAATTGGGCAGGGCGTCTCGCAAATACTGGTACGAGTTCAGAAAGTGCGATTTATCGCCGTAAACCAGCAGAATGGGCGTCTGTATGGTGTGTACCGCATCAAGGGTGAGTTCGCCGATGAACTCATAATCCTGGATCAGAGTGGTGTTCTGTATCAGATTGATGAGCGGCTCGCGATTTCGGGGCAAACCTCGCGCGGGACCGAACACTTTCGGCGTCTCGAGGCTAAGCTGGAGAAGGTACGAAAGATCGGACTTCTTGTCCTCCGGAACCTCCAGGCCGATCTCCCGAAGTTTCTCGACCCAATACGACCAGCCTTCCCAATTCTTGTCTTTCCGGTTATGGACGAGCGCGCCCAGCCCAGGCTCGATGGCGACCAGTTTGCTGACACGGTCGGGGTAGAGCAGGGCAAAGTAGAGGCAGACGTCCGCACCGTAGCTGTGTCCCACGAGCGAGACCTTTTGCAATCCAAGCGTGTCCAGCAGCCCTTTCAGATCGTTCGCCATATCCGCCGCGGTGTAGCCCGATGGCGTGACCTGGCTGTAACCGTGTCCGCGAAGATCAGGAGTGGTGATCGAATAAGAGTTTCGAAGCTGCGGCACGATCTGCAAGTGCCAGACCGCAAGGTTCCCCAAAAAACCGTGCACCATTACCACGTCGGAGCCCTGACCGACAGTTATGTAATGGATATCGATTCCGTTGACTTTGACTTTAGGCATCTATTCGTTTCCAATGAGGCTTCCGGAAATCCAACCTCGTCAAACCGGCGCGTTAGCCTTCGCTTTCAGCCCATCGCCTGCGCCTGGCGTTGATCGCCGGCCAGTTCTCATCTTCAGATTCAGAACTTTCTGCGATGTTGCGAGCCGCGTCCGGGATCAAGAACTCCGGGACAAGGCGAAGGTCAAAAACGGATAAATCGCAGAACTCCGAATTCGATGTATTCATGAAAGGCCGACCCCGGTCATGGTCCCATCAGCACGTCAAAGGAATTACGTGACAGGAACAGGGATGCGTATGGCTTGTCAAATTCTGCTGAAACGTGAACGGTTTCCGAAATACAAAGCGACTAAGGCCATGAGGCTGGGCACGAACATGTAAGGTTCTGGGGTTGCACTTCCGCCCGACCCGGCCTGAATCCCGGCAGTACCGAGAGAAGAAGCAGTAAGCGGTTTGCCTGTCGAATCGCCCAAAATTCCGCCGTCGGCAATGGAGAAAGTCCCGACGCCGTTGGTATTCAATGCCTGAAATTCCAAGGTTACCAGAACAAAGGAAGAGGCTTGCATGGTGTCCAGCGTCTCGGCGTCATCGAGCGAAACCTCGCTGAATTCGATGGACCCAACCCCGGGCGTCTCCGCGGTGTTCGTTCCGAGACCTGTCAAATTCAGTTGATCTCCGATGGTCGGATCGCCGTATGTCACGCTGACAAATGAAAACAATGTCGGATCGTAGTTTACCGTCAAATCGTAAGCCCCAAGCGAGGGGGGATCGCCTAAGCCGTTGATGCCGACAAAAAGATCTGCCGTATCGCCCAGATCAACCTGTGGGGCAGCGGGATCCAGCGTAAGCTGGATTCCACCTTGGGCAGTTGAGATTGCGGCAAGAAAAAGCACAGGCAGCAAGGACGACGATGAGCGGAAGTACATTCCTCGTCGACCAACCGCAGAGAACTCTTTCCGTCTGAAGATCATTTTTGAGCAACCTCCGAGCCGCCAAACCTGAGTTGTTTAAAGCGAACCAAATCAGGAAATAACCAAGACCGGTACAGCGACGCAAAACCACCGGCACGGTCGCAAATCTATTTAAGCGCCGTAATTTAGAGATTCTAGCTCAAGAGTACGGGTTTATCAATACATGAAAGAAAACTAAGACCAATAGTACCGCACTGCGATAATTTGTGATGTATATCACAAATAAGTCGATTCGGAGGATGCCGCGATCTTCACGAGACGACCCTCTGGCACGTTTCCTTCCTAACGTTCAATCCTAGTACTCGAAAGGCCTCAGTTTGCCGGTTTTTGATGGACACCCGGAGACTTTGAGTGCTAAAGTCTACATTCATCCCCATGTCTCGTCACCTGAATTTCCTGCTGAAAGGCCCTCTGGCCGGCGGAGCACGTGTCTTTTTATTGCTGGCGCTCGGGATTATCCTCGCCGCACCCCAATTTGCTCAAAACGCCTCTACACTACCGGACCCGGTGCCGGATTCGACGTACCCGAACCTGTTTTACGGGTCGGTACCGTCGACCACTAACGCAATTCGTCCCGTGCTGGTTTTTGTGCCTGGTTTTAAGGCAACGGCGTCGAACTGGTGGATCAACAACGACATGTACTCGAAGGCGTACGCCTCGGGTTATCGCACGGCGTTCATGAGTATGAGCGCGGATAATTCGCGCAACGATTCGGACTTCGCGACCAATGGTCTGATGATCCGAACCCTGCTCCCGTCTGTGCTCAGCCACTACGGGGTGAGCAAGGTGTATTTCGTCGGTCATTCGGAAGGTGGTCTCGATATCCAGTCGGCGCTCCTTGATAGCGCAACGCTCAACGCAACTGCGGCAGTGTTCACTATCGATACCCCCAATCACGGGACCGCTTTGGCCGATTGCGCGCAGGGCCCTTCCGGTACCCTGTGCTACGCAGCCGCCCAGTACTTTCAGTTAGATGGACCGGCGTTACAGTCCATGACGACAGCCAATGTGGCGCAGTTCCGGGCGACTGCCGATCCGTATTTTCTGACGGCAGGAGTTCAATTTTATACTCTCGCGGGCACAACCGGATCCGGTAATATTATCACCGACTTGACGGGTCTGGTCCTCACTGGCCTTGTCCCGGGAGTTCCGAACGATGGCTTGGTAACCGTCCCCGAGTCGCAACTTCCCGACGGTTATGCGGCAGAGATCGGCGAAATCAAGACCGATCACTTTGATGCTATGCAGGGCAGCGAATCGTTCCCGTATATCAAGTCGCGAATTGACGCTCAGGAAATCGCGGCGCCGGAATTCAGCCGCATTGCGACCGGAGGTTTCGGCGACGATCACAATACCTTCATGTGGTCGATGGAGTGGTTTAACGGAAAACTGTATGTGGGAACGGGGCGTGACGTGAATTGCTATGCGCATGCAGACGATCTGGTACAGACTGGTTTGGCGATCGCCTATCCGATTCCAGGCTGCCCCGCCGATTATAAGGACCTTTCGCTCCAGGCCGAGATCTGGCAATACACTCCTGAAACCAAGACCTGGCTCCGAGTCTATCAGTCTCCCGCCGACATACCAATCGGGACGGATTCGGCTGGCAATCAAGTCTTTGCGGCGGAGGATATAGTCTATCGAGGCATGGCCGTATTTACCGAGGCGGACGGCACACAGGCGCTCTATATAGCGGCAAACTCAGCGTCTGCGACCTTCGATATGATTCCTCCCTATGACACTCAGGGCTATCCCAATCCACGGATACTACGGACTACCGACGGGATCAATTTCACGGCTATTCCGATGGACCCTGGGACGTTTATGGGCAGCATCGTGGCGAATTCGACTACTGAATTCAAAGTGCGCGGCTTCCGGGATCTGGTCGTGTACAACGGCGTCATGTACGCAACCGCTACCGATTACATCGGGACTGGTTCGATCATTGCCTCCTCAAATCCCAGTGCCGGCAATAACGCGTGGCAGGCGGTCAGTCCGCCCACGGAGACCATGCCTGTGCGCACGTTGCTCGTTTTCAACAACTATCTCTATGTAGGCGGCGGGGATGCGCGCGTAGGGCAGCCGAACCCAAATGGAGGGGCGGTCATTCCAGACGGCTACTTCGTCTACAAGACGGCGAATCCTACTACCGATCTCAGTTCGTTTACCCAAATCGTCACGGATGGCGCCGGAGTGGTGGCGGGTCAGCGGGCCCACGATGCGCTGAGTATGGCAGTTTTCAACAATCAACTCTATGTCGGAACCGACCGTCCCACCGAAATGGTTCGACTAAACCCGGATGATTCCTGGGATTTGCTTGTCGGCCCTCCGCGCGACACTCCTCAAGGGATGAAATACCCTCTGTCCGGCATGAGCAACGGTTTCGGCAACACATTCACGGGCCACTTCTATCGAATGGCGGCTTACAACAACCACTTGTACCTGGGCACATGGGACTGGTCAGAGTCGCTGCAACCGCTTCCGTACGTCGATCCGGTGTTCTTGTACGAATACGGAACGGATCTCTACAAGACCCCAGACGGCATCCATTGGAGCGCCCTTTCGCATAACGGGCTCAACGACCCCGAGAACTTCGGGATCCGCTCCTTCGTGCCGACAAGCGTCGGGCTTTTTCTCGGTACGACAAGACCGTTTGGAGGGGCTCAGGTCTGGGTCAATCAGGGGACTCTCGATCTGAACGGCGATGGAGTGATCGACCAGCGGGATATCGACATGATCAACGCGGCCCTGAATACACCCGCCACCGGGCCCAACGATCCGCGGGATCTGAATCAGGACGGTGTGATCAACGTGCTTGACGAACGCATACTTGTCACACAGTGCACCCTGCCAGGATGTGCGGTAACCTCACTTCCTTCAGCCGCCGCAGCCGCTGCGGCCATTGCGCCCCCGGCGGATCTGGCATCAGTCAGCAGCGCAACCGCGGGCGGCAACGCGCTCCTGTCGTGGACCGCCTCTCCAGGTGCGGTGAAATACCACGTATATCGGTCCAACCTGATACCGATCCTCAACTTTGTCCCGGCGAATGCTCTTTCGTCGATTTTCACCTATCTGAATCAACAGTGTCCCCCGGGCAGCGACCCGAACAGCCTCGCTTGCGGTTTGCTGAATTTCCTCCTCGGCTTTAATAACAATCCGACGATAGCCTTTCCGCCGGCTTGGGTGGAGGTCGGCGTTGCAACCAGTCCAGCGTTTAACGATACGCCGCCTGCCCCGAATCCGTCGCGTTACTTTGTGCGCGCCGAGGATGCGCAGGGGAACGTGTCGGTTCCTTCGAACATCGTACAGGCACCGTCATTCGGCGCTCCCGCTCAGTGAGGATAGAACCGGGAAAGGATTGCCACCTTTCCCGGTTTGAATGCGCCGCCACGCAGTGAATCTTTCGTATACGACTGTGGCTTCGGAATCAAGAGTGCTTAGAGCTAAATCCGGGAATGACTTTTGTCTATGTTTCGTTCGGGTACGGGGACGGACAGCTCTGAACAAGGGCGAACTATTTGGGCTCAGGTGAAGGGCCGGACGGAGAAACGAATTGTTACGGCTTCCATTCAAAGCCGTATATTATGTTTCATCCGGGGTTTATTCAACCAATACACGGGGAGAGCTCAAGAACTCCTGTGTACCGTATGTTATTTCAGCTTTTGCGCCCCCTGGTTCCGATTATGGCGCGGGCCCGCCCAAATGCTGTGCTTACTACGGAAGATATCGGTCGCGCGATGTTGGTTTGCGCCAGGCGCGGCGCTCCGAAACTCGTCCTCGAAATCAGAGATATTCGCGCGCTGGTGAGTTAGTCAAGCCGGACCAGGGGTCCGGCGCAGACGTGGACGCAGCCCCACGTAGTTTGACCTGAGGCTCTGGACTTTCAGAACAGCGAAATTCGAACTCTGGACCTATTTTATTTTGCTTCGCAGGCCAGCGGCATCCACTTATCGCCGTTTGGCTCGAGTTTGAAATTGGTGCTGGTAATAAAACGCTGG
Organism: Terriglobia bacterium; assembly: GCA_963845785.1. Classification (GTDB taxonomy): domain Bacteria; phylum Acidobacteriota; class Terriglobia; order Bryobacterales; family Bryobacteraceae; genus BOG-234. The sequence goes on from CAWJTK010000002.1 coordinate 202,233, forward strand.
GCGAGATACATCGGGTCATCCACGATCGTGGTGATGAACAGCCAGGAACTGCCGTCAGTCTCGTTCGTCCGGCTGTAGTATTCGGTGAGTACCGTGTTGGCGCTGTAGGGAACGCCGTTCTTTCGCAGATACCCGGGAAGCAGATGGGTAGTCACTACCTTAAGCGAACCTGCCCGCATGGGGCCTCGGGCCTGGCCACGTCCGGGAGGGGGGCCGTCCCAACTCGCAACCGAATAACCTTGCAGGGAAGGCTTCTCATTCTCAGGAGCTTCGGCGCCAAAGTGGAAAATTCGGGTTTGTTTCCCGGCATCGGTTTCCACCCTAATAGTCTTGTCGTCTACCCAGGTAATGTGAAGCCGGCCGGGCACACGCATCAGCCCGGGGGCGCCATAAGATTTGCACTGCTGGCCTGCGGCCGTATCTTTGTCGGGGTCCCACGTGTTGGCAACCCGCCGGCCCTCCTGATTCAGCGGCACGCTGGCATAGTCGCCCTTTGCCGGGGTCACCATCCGGAAGCGCCAGTCTTCGGTCACGACGGAGACCCAGTACCCCGTGAGATCCTCGGGGGCCATTTGTTTCGGAGTTAAAGGAGGGGGCGGGGGACCACCGCGTCCTCCTGGCGGCTGGGCTAAGGAATAGCCCGAGAGGGTAAGGAAAAGCACAAGCGCAGTCGCGCCCGATGGCGCGATGCGCCCCTGTCGACTTTTACAATTCATTACGATTTCGCTCCAGCGAGGCGAGGCGCCAAGGGAACCCGCCTCGCTGAATCACGCTTTCTGGACGCCGCTTACTGAACGACGCCGCTCCATCCGAATCCGTCTGACGGGCGCTTGATGCTGCGCATGCGGAGACGATGGTCTTCGGGATTGCGGCCCGGATTGCCGGTGATGATTACGTGATCGCCGGGTTTCAAAGTGTCGCGCGTTACGCCATCGCGGCCAAGCTGTCCACCGCCACCCCACTCCACTGCCCAAGTCACCATCTGCCCGGTGTCATCCTTCGCTTCCACATGCACGAACGAGTGCGGATTGCGGAACATGAACTGAACAAGATTGCCGTCAATGGTAACGGTCTTGTCTTCGAAATAGGTTGCTGCGAATGAGTGATGCGCGTATGCCGGGATGGCCGTCATAAATGCACCCGCTGTGAGCAACGGAAGTACCAGGGCAAAAATCGTACGCTTCATTAAATCTTCTCCTGAGGGGCGCCGAGGCCGCATGCCTGTCAAATCATGAGCCGTCGCCGTCAAACACTATCATGTGCCGGTATTACTGTCAAGGTCATGTCGGCGCGCAGTTTGCGGGCTGACACGATAGCTTCCCGACAACACTATGATACGATCATACCGGAAAATATGGCAGTCACAATCGAGGCATCGCCTGCCATCGAAAACAGCGCGCAGGTTGAACGGATCCTCCAGAGCAAGATCTTCCGCACTTCGGAAGTGCTTCGCAATCTGCTGGCGTATCTTGCGGAAAAGGCCATTTCCGGCACAGCCGACACCCTGAAGGAATATACGATCGGCCTCGACGCGCTGGGTAAACCCGCGTCATTCGATCCCCGTCAGGAATCGGTGGTGCGGATGCACACCGCGCGTTTGCGGCAGAAGCTCTCCGAGTATTACCGGACGGAGGGCGTTGACGACCCGGTTATTGTAGACTTGCCGAAAGGCGGTTTCAAGCTCACCTTCGAGCTGCGGCAGCAGGTTGCGCTTCCCGCTCCGGTGGCTCCGCCGACGGCGCCGGTCGAAGTTTCGTCGCGCGTCTGGAAACCGCGTGAGCTCGCTCTTGCGGCGGGCCTGGTGCTTGCGCTTGGCTGCGCACTCTTTTTCATGACGCGTTTGTGGTCGGTGGAACGGGGCAGCGGGGCCGGTTCGGCTACCGTCAGCGAAAACTGGACTCCGGCGTTGCGCGAACTTTGGGAACCGCTCCTCTCTTCGAGCCGGCGGCTGGTAGTTTGCGTTGCGACGCCTTTATTCGTGAAAGTGCCGGGCTTCGGTTTTGTGAGGGAGCCGTCGCTGAACGACTGGGACGACGTCCCTCAATCGAAGAGACTCTCCTCGCTTGAAACCGCGCTAAGCGCCAATATCTCGGAGCCTTCTTACACTTATACGGAGGTGGGCACTGCGACCGGCGCGTTCCTGTTGGGCCAGTTTCTCGCTCCGCGTAAACAGGCGGTACTGATTACCCGGGCGAATGTGCTTTCGTGGCCCGAGCTCGCGGAAGACAATGTTGTGTTCCTCGGACCGGCGACCGGTATTCATCAGACGGAGGACATTCCGATGGGCGCGCAACTGGTGCTCGACCCCACGGGCATCCGCAATTTGAATCCGCGGAAGGGGGAATCGTCATTCATTGAGGACCGGCCCGCGGAAGGCGGCGAAGAAGCCGGCACCAGCTACGCTCTGATCAGCCGTGTGCCTGCGATGAACGGTCCGGGCGCGATCCTGATGCTCTCGGGCAACCAGATTTCGAGCATTATGGGCGGCGTTAAGGCGTTCACCAGCCCTTCTACGGCGCAGATGCTGGTGAACCGGTTGAAGTACGGGTCGGGCAATGTGCCGAAGTATTTTCAGGTGGTGCTCAAAGTAAAAGCGATGGACGACGTTCCCGTCGAGATCTCTTATGTGCTTCACCGGGAACTGCCTGAGCCGAACGGAAGCTCGCGGCTGGGTTCCCGGGAATAGCGGCGAGACTATACGCAGGCGGACTGATCCGCGGGTCAGTTCCACCCTTTCCACACCCAATTCCGATAAATCACCGAAAATCGTAAAAATCAGTTGCAATAACTTCAGCCGAATATATAATGATCTCGGCTAAACACCGGGTGATGTTTTCGGGGGGTGGAGATAATGCGCCTGACGGCGATTGTTTTATCTTTGTCCGCGCTTGCCTCAACGATTTACGCCCAGGGCAACAGCGGCACGATTACCGGCACCGTTTCCGATCCGCAGGGGGCGGTGGTTGCGAGCGCCGCGATAGAGGCGAAACGTCTCGAAACCAGCGCCGTTTTCACGGCGGCGAGTTCCGCCACGGGTAACTATACTTTGTCTCAGTTACCACCCGGCACTTACGAACTTACGGTAGTGGTGCCCGGATTCAAGAAGTATATTCGTCCGAGCATTATCATCGAAGCGGCCCAGACGGCCCGCATCGATGTGGTTTTGCAGTTGGGCGCCGCGAACGAGTCGGTCACCGTGACGGATACCGCTCCGCTGCTTAAGACCGAGAGCGGCGAGCTGAGTCAGAATATTTCCTCAGACCAGATGAATAACCTTCCCGTGCTGGGTATTGGCGCCGCCGCGGCGGGAACGGCGGGCATACGCAATCCGTATTCCGTCATTCAGCTCCTTCCGGGGAGCGCCTCCTTTGGTGCCGATACCAGTCTGCGGATCAACGGAACTCCGAGCAATACGGAAGCGCTACGCATCGATGGCCAGGATGCGACCAACGGCTATTCCGCAACACAGTCTCTCAGCGCTCCGAGCGTCGATGCCATCCAGGAGTTCGCCGTGGAAACCAGCAACTTCGCCGCTGAATTCGGACAAGTGGGCGGCGGACTCTTCAACGTCACGATGCGATCCGGCAGCAATCAGCTTCATGGGAGCGCTTACGAATATTACGTGAACGAGTTTCTTAATGCGGGTACGCCGAATACGAACAACGGCCACGGCGAGCACGTCCGGAATCGCCAGCGCAGAAACGACTATGGGTTCACGTTCGGCGGACCCGTGGTGATCCCGAAGGTGTATGACGGCCGTAACAAGCTGTTCTTCTTCTTCAGCTTCGAACAGTTCCGCGAGACCACGATCAACTCGACAACGAACTACACGGTGCCCATTCCGGCCTATCAAACCGGTAATTTCACTCAGGCGCTGACCGGGAAAAAACTGGGGACCGATCCGCTGGGCCGCCCGATCATGGAAAACACGATTTACAATCCGGCGACCGACCAGATCATAAATGGTCTGGACGAGCGGGACCCTTTCCCCAATAACACGGTCCCTTTGAGCCAGCAGGATTCCGTCGCATTGAAGATTCAGTCTTTGATTCCGCAGCCGAATCGCCCCGGACTGATCAATAACTTCGTTCCCACCTATAACAACTCCCGGCTCACATGGGTACCGTCGATCAAGATCGATTATTCGTTCAGCTCGCGGTCCAAGCTATCCGGTTATTACTCTTATAACAACAGCTTCACGCCCAATAACAACGGGCTTCCCGGCGTGATTAACGGGACGCCAACCACCAACACGGCGAATACGATTCGCCTGAATTTCGATGAGACCCTGAGCCCGACCCTGCTGTTGCATATCGGGGCGGGACTTCTGAATCCGACTCAGAGCCAGACGCCTCCGGTGGTCGATCCGCTTGCGCTGCTGGGCTTCAAAGGCTCGAACGCGCCGCTTTTTCCCGTTATACAAACCATTTCGGGCGCCCAGGGCGGCGGGCCAGGACTGGGACCCGGGAATGCAGTCATATTGAACTACACCAAACCTACGGGCACAGCCAGTCTGACATGGGTGAGAAACAATCACACATATAAGGGCGGCGCGGAAATGATTTTGAACGGCTATGTGGCAGCAAACCAGACTTATGCGAACATCTGGGCCGGGTTCAGCCCGATCGAGACGGGGCTGCCATCCTTGAACGGTGTGAGCCTGCCCGGCGGCACGGTGGGCTTTGCATATGCCAGCTTTCTCATGGGTCGCGTGGACAACGGGTACGACGCCGTACCTACCAAGACCCGGATGGGAAGTCATGGGATCTCATTTTTTATTCAGGACAGCTGGAAGGTAACGCGGAAACTGACACTCGATTATGGGCTTCGCTATGATTATCAGACTTATTTGAGCGAGGAGCATGGTCGCTACGGCGTGTTTTCCCCGGTTACCGCGAATCCCGCAGCGGGCGGCCTTCCGGGGGCTCTGATCTACGAAGGCGACGGCGGCGGGCGCTGTAACTGCAGGTTCGCGCATAACTATCCCTTCGCTTTCGGACCGCGACTTGGCCTGGCCTACCAGATCACGCCGAAGACGGTGTTTCGCGCCGGGATTGGCGTGGCCTACAACAAGCCGGACGACAACAACAGCCTTTCGCTCTCCACCGGATCGCAGCAGATTTACAGTTCCCCGTCGTATGGGAATCCGGCTTATCTGCTGCAGAACGGCGTCCCCTACACGATTACCTGGCCTAACTTCTATCCCGGTCAGATTCCTTTTCCCGGGACGACGAGTTCGGTTTCGCAACTGTTCGATCCCCAGGCCGGGCGCCCGGCGCGGCAGCTTCAATGGAGCATCGGCATCCAGCGCGAAATCACGCACGATCTGGTGCTGGAAGCGGATTACGTGGGTAACCGCGGAGTCTGGTGGAATGCGCCGTTCCTGATCAATCCGAACGTTCTGACGCCGCAAATTCTCACTGCGCATGGCCTGAATATCAACAACCCCAACGATCTTTCCCTTCTCGCGCTGCCTATCAACTCTCCCACGGCAATCGCTCGCGGGTTTGGCACCCCGCCGTACCCGGGCTTCCCTGTGACTGCAACGGTGGCCCAGTCTATTCGGCCGTATCCGCAGTTCGGCAACCTCAGCAACTGGCATTATGCTCCCCTCGGGGATACGTGGTATGACGCGCTTCAGATCAAAGCCACCAAGAGGTTGTCGCACGGCCTCAGCGGCACGGGATCCTTTTCGTGGCAGAAACAAATGACGATCGGAACCGAGGAGGATTTCTCCTTCTTCAACGCGATCAGCGCGCAAGTGAACGATATCGAGAACCGGCCGCAGAACAAATATCTTTCCGGCTACGATCAGCCTTTCCTTGTGGTGCTTTCGGGGAATTACACGACGCCCAGACTCTCCATTAACAAGGTGCTCTCGTGGGTGGCGCGCGACTGGACCATCGGAGCGGTGCTCCGATATGGCTCCGGGTTGCCGATACCCTCGCCTACCGCGAATAACGCTTTGAGTACCGTGCTTTTCCGGTCGACCTACGCGGACCGCGTTCCCGGTCAGCCGGTATTTCTGCAGGATCTGAATTGTCACTGTTTTGATCCGACAAAGACGCTGGTCTTGAATCCGAATGCCTGGACGAACCCGCCCGCGGGACAGTTCGGAACCTCTGCCGCTTATTACAGCGATTACCGGTACCAGCGGCGCCCCGCGGAGAGCATGTCGTTCGGGCGTGAATTCCGAATCAAAGAACGAGTGAGTCTGCAGGTGCGGGCGGAATTTACGAATATTTTCAATCGCCTCGTGTTGCCGAATCCCGCTGTGACAAACGCTCAGGCGACAACGACGTACAGCGCCGCGGGGCTGCTGAGCGCCGGCTTTGGCTTCATCAACGATACGAACGGCGCGGGTTCCATGCCGCGGTCCGGCACGCTCGTCGCAAGGGTCTCGTTCTGAGAAACGCGCCTCTGAGCGATATGATGTGAAGGCGTTTTCGTTTGACGAACACGCACACGTCACTGACCGCCGAAAGGCGGTGGACGAGCGCTTCCTCGAATCTTTGGCGCAGCGCCCCGCGGCCCTTGCGCTTTTCGAGAAGCTTTACGGGAGGAGTTATTGATGCGCCTTCGTTGTTCGATGCTGATTGTGGTGGCTGTGGCCTGGTTGCCCGTGGTGTGGGCGGCCAAACCTGCGTCCAAAACACCCGCCCCTAAAACACCCGCCGGAGACTGGCCGATGTACAGCCGCGATCCCGGGGGCACTCGATACTCGCCTCTCAAGGAAATCAACGCCGGAAACGTTTCAAAGCTGACGCAGGCGTGGACCTACAGCCTCGCTCCGGCGCCGGCGCCCGGAGGCGGTAGAGGCCGAGGCGGGTTTGCTTCCGCGGCGACACCCATCGTGATTGACGGAGTGATGTATCTTCCGGCCGGGAGCCGCGTGCTCGCGCTCGAGGCTGACAGCGGCAAGGAGATCTGGAGCTATCAACTGGACAAGGGCCAGGCCTCCACGCGCGGTGTTGCCTTCTGGCCAGGCGATGGGCAGAATCCCCCGCGCATTATTTTTACGACCGGCAACAGTCTGGTTGGGCTCAATGCCAAAACCGGCAAGATCGACCCCGGCTTTGGCAAGGAAGGCGCGGTCGACATAGGGGTGCCGTATAGCGGTGTTCCGACGATTTTCAAGAACGTTGTGATGGTGGGAGCAAGCGTCGGCGAAGTGCCGGTGGGACCGTCAGGCGATTCGCGGGCTTTCGATGCGCGAACCGGCGCAAAGATGTGGGAGTTCCACTCCGTGCCTCAGCCTGGAGAACCGGGTCATGATACCTGGCTCAACGATGGATGGAAGGGCCGTTCCGGCGTCAACATCTGGGGCTGGTACATGACTGTTGACGAGGAGCGTGGCATCGTCTATATGCCCTTCGGCGCCCCTGCCGCGAATTACTATGGTGGCGACCGGCCTGGCGCGAACCTCTTTGGAAATTCCACCGTTGCGGTGGACGCGAACTACGGGGAAGTACCTCTGGCATTTTCAAACCGTGCACCATGATTTGTGGGATTCCGATAATCCGCCTGGGCCGAGTTTGTTCGACATCACGCAAAACGGGAAGAAGATTCCTGTGCTGGCGCAAATCGGAAAGTCAGGCTGGATGTTTATTCTGAATCGCGTTACAGGCAAGCCCGTGTTTGGCGTAGAGGAACGGCCGGTTCCGAAGGGAGACGTGCCGGGCGAGTGGTATTCGCCGACGCAACCTTTCCCGCTGAAGCCACCGGCTCTGGCGCGCGTCAGCTTTTCGAAAGACGACATGGTCACCGCGGCAGATACTACTGCGGATCATGCCAAAGGCCTGCCAGGAGGTGTGGGACCACAACGGCGGATTCATGAACCAGGGGCCGTTTACTCCATGGAACTTCCACAAGGATGGCGACCCACCGAAGAGCACGATTCAATTTCCCGGCGGGACAGGCGGGGTGAACTGGGGCGGCACAGCGGCCGACCCGCAGACCGGATACATTTACGTCAACTCGCATGACGGCGCGCTTTCGGGATGGATCGAGAAGAAGAAGCCGGGCGGAAATTACGGGCGCGGCACCGAGGGCTCGGATCAGCCTTACGATCGCGCCAGTGTTGATGGCCCGGGACCCTATCACGGATTCAGTGCCACGGCGCACGACGCGGACGGCAAAGCGATCGGCAACTGGCCTTGCCAGAAACCACCATGGGCGCGTCTGATCGCGGTGAACGGCAACACCGGGGATATCGCGTGGCAGGTTCCGCTGGGACTGGTGGAAGGGTTGCCGCCCGGTAAACAAAATGCCGGGGCCAGCGGCAGCGCGGGACCGTCCATTACCGCGGGCGGCCTGGTGTTTATCGGCGCCACTACGGACAGCCGGTTTCGCGCGTTTGATTCTATGAATGGCAAGGAACTTTGGGTTACAAAACTGGGAAAGACCGCTAACGCGCAACCCGCGATCTACCAGGGCAAGAACGGGAAAGAATACGTGGCGATCGTGGCGGGCGATTCCGTTGACGTGTTCGCCTTGCCGTAGCGTACGACAGCGGCGCGTTGAGAAACCGCGGCGAGGCGACTGGTCACCCGCGACAAGATCGCCGGTGCTACCAGGTTCACGTGAAGTTCCCCACAGAAGGTGGCGATTCGCGGGAGTGTTATTCGGTTTTCGTGGGGTCCGCCGCGCTGTCCTGGCCTGGTTTGACCGCCGAACGCACAACAATAATTCGGTTTAACGTGTCGAACCAGAACGGCGCTCCGAGGGAAATCGCCAGCGCTGTGAGCACAATCCCCAGCGCCTTAAACAGCCACGCCTTGGGATTGTCCGGAATAGTGTGCGGGTCTGCGGTTGAGTTCCGCCAGCCGAGAGGAAGGCCGGCATCGCGAATCGATTGAAGATCCGCCTGAAAATCCGGCGAACCACCTGCCGCCGGCGGGTTCTTCGATGCTTCCGTTGCGGCCGCGATGAGCGACGAACGCAGAGCCTTTCCGGTCGAGAGGCTGTTCACGACCGAAATCGTGTCCGCATTGATCGCGAGGCTGAGAGCCACGCCAAGGCCCAGAACCACCATTTGCGAATACCGCTTGAAACGCCCGGAGACACGGTCCATCGCGGTGCGGTACCAGGTTTCGATCCCGGCTCTGGTCCTGGCCAGATCGTAGTCGGCAGCGTGGGCAATGGCGAGAAGCCCCTGCGCCAGGTGAGGGTTGAAGCTGGAGTTTGCGTTGATTGTTGTACGCATCCAATCGGGGAATGCCGCCAGAGGAGGCGGGGCGCTCAGACCGACTACATCCATCAATGCCAGCGCGAAGTTGGCGGGCGGAATGTAGGAGGGCAAGTTCCCCGAGCGTCCGGGCTGGTATTTGCCGGGAAACAGCGAGTTGACCAGTGGATGATTGTAAATCTCCGGAACGATACCGGACGAAGTTCCGCCGTTGAGAAGCGTCTGCAAACCCTGTTCGAGGTAGGCGGCGCGGCGCTTGAGAAACGATTCGATCAGTTCGCAGGCGGCCGAGCAGAGCAGACTCAGTACCAGGTAAACGAAGACCAGGCCGATCGCCACGTCCAGCACGTCCGAACCGAACATGAGCCAAGCTCCTTGGAATTTAGTAATTTGCTAGTATTGCACAGTATATTTTCGGGACCGCTATGCCGGACTACAGCTTCTTTCTCAGTTATGCGTCGGCCGATCGCTTGAAAACGGACCGGGAGGCCGACGTAACCAACAAGCAGGATCTGATCCGGGTCTTTTTCAACGACCTTCACGCCGCCATGATCGGACTCGGCTATCCCTTCGGCGGTTTCTTCGACAAGCTGCGACTGGAAGCGAAATGGAGGGATGAACTTCAGGAGGGTCTGGCATCGAGCCGCGTGCTCGTGCCCCTTTATTCGCGCAACTATTTTCAGAGCGCGTACTGCGGCAAAGAATGGGAAACATTCAACCAGCGATTCAGTGAAAACGAATCCCACCGCTTTCTCGACGTAACGTCGTCTCAGGTCATTCTTCCCGTGTTCTGGAAGGCTCCCATCAGGTTTCCGGCGACTGTAGGCGATTATCAGATTCAATTTGAGGATTACCCCGACGACTACCAAAAGGGCGGACTCGAGTATCTCATGAGTTTCAAGCGCCACACGGCGGCTTACCGGCAGTTTGTGTGGAAGTTTTCGCGCAAACTGCTGGAAATCGCGGATAGTCAGGGTGCCGCGAAGGTGCGGGACATTCTCGATTTCGATACGCTGAGCCCCCCTTTTCCAGGCAACAACCGGCCTGGCCTCAAGTTTGTCCGCTATGTGTTCGTGGCGGGATTGAAGCACCAGATGGGTACGTTGCGGCAGGTCCATGACAGCTATGCCAACTATGTGGATCGCAGGGACTGGCGTCCTTGTTTTCCCGATCTGGATCGCGCCGTCGAAGGGATCGCCACCGGCCCGGCGAAGGCCGACAGCCGGAATTACGAAATCCTTGCGCCGTCGCCCCAGTCTCTTGAGGTTCTGCGGGAAGCGCGCAGGCTGAACAACGTGATCCTGATCGTAGTCGATCCGTGGAGTGTCCGGCTGCCGGAACTGCAACAATTCCTCAATGACTTTGACGCGGAGGAATTTCCAAACTCGGCCGTACTGGTGAACTGGAACGGCAAGGATCCTGAAGTCGCGGGCAAGGCGGCGCAACTGGAGGCTGTGTTGAAGGAGCACTTCAAAGGGCGGATCGGGCGAAGGGAGTATCACAAGGATCCGGTGTCATCGGCGGAAACCATCGAGCAGGCCGTCGTCGAAGCATTCGCCGCCGTTCAGGCGCGCCTCATTGAACTCGGGAAGATCCGACCCGCGGGAACTGGCGACACCCTGCAGGCTCCGGTGATCCGAAATTGAACGTCACGCCTGAGAGTAAGCGCGACGAGGGTCGTGTAGTCACTTTCTATTCGTACAAAGGTGGAACGGGCCGTTCGATGGCGATGGCCAATGTCTCGTGGGTGCTTGCTCTTTCCGGGTTCAAGGTTCTCGTCGTCGATTGGGATCTGGAAGCGCCTGGACTGCATCGTTATTTCCGGCCCTTTCTCGACGATCCCGACCTTTCCGAATCCGATGGACTGATCGACTTCGTGATTCATTTCGCCGAAGCCGCTTCCGAACAAATGGAAGACCCGGCAGACGCCGACTGGTACAAGCCCTATTCCAACCTGCTGCCCTATGCCAAAGAACTGAATTACGAGTTTCCGGCGGGCGGAGCACTGGATTTCATCGCGGCCGGACGGCAGAACAACGCATATGCGGTGCGGGTGAATTCCTTTAACTGGAAGCATTTCTACGAGAAGCTGGATGGCGGCCGGGTTCTGGAGGAAGCGCGTCGCATCCTGAAAGACGAATACGACTACATTCTGATTGACAGCCGCACCGGAGTTAGCGACACGGCAGGCATCTGTACGGTGGAGATGCCGGACGATCTCGTGGTGTGCTTCACGCTCAATCTCCAGAGCGTCATCGGAGCCTCCTCCGCAGCCGCGTCGGTTATTGAACAACGCGTACTGCGACAGCGGCCGATTCGGGCGTTCCCCATTCCCATGCGTGTGGAAGCGGCTGAAAAACTCAAGACCGAGACGATGAAGACATTCGCGAAGCCCCGATTCCTGCCGCTCCTGCCCGCGGACATGACTGAGGAGCAACGAGAACGGTATTGGAGCGAAAGCGACGTTCTCTACATTCCGTTTTACGCGTTCGAAGAGAATCTTGCCTATTTCCGCGACGAACCGGATTCGCCGAACTCGGTCCTGGCCGCGATGATCCGCATCGCAAACCGCCTCACTCCTTCCGCTATTGCGCCACTGCCGCGGCCCGGAGCGGAAGAACGAGCCGGGGTGATTGCGAAGTATGACGCCTTTTCGGGGCCTCAATCCGCATCAATCGAAGCGCCGAAGCCCCGCGCGACCGTCTATATCAGTTTCGGCTCGGACGCGGCGGGTCTGACCATCGATGAGCAGCCCGAGCCCGAGATCCTGTCGCTCGAACGCTATGCGAAGGCGCGCGCCGCAGTATTTCTGCTTGCCATCGGCGCCGAGGGCCTGACCGCGTCACAGAGCACGGATCTAGCGCTCGCGGAACGCAGGCGAATCGGTCCCATTTACATCGTGTTATTGCCGGGGTCGCAGCCGGAAACCCTCCCACGCTTGCTGCTGCCGTACGGCGCGATCGACTTGCGAGCTGGTGGCGGGCTGAAGCTCCCCGATGCTACGAACGGCGAACTCGTGGGCCATCTGCCGGTGCCGCCATATCCTGGTCTCAATCCGTTTACTTCTTTGGACGGGCCGATGTTCATTGCGCGGGGCGCTGTTACCACGCGAATTGTCGAAGCGCTGAAGCCGTCGGGTTTCGTGGCGCTGACGGGACCTCGGCATTCAGGTCGCAGGTCGCTTGTCCAGGCGGGAGTGATCCCGAGGCTGAAATCTCTGAGTCCGCCGAATCCCTCGTGGGATGTTCGTTTCGGCTGGCAGGATCCGATCGCGACTTCCGGCCCCACGCTGATCGTTGTCGATGCGAACGCGCTGACCGCCGCGCCTTTGAGCAAATTGCCGCCGGACGTTTGTATTTTGATGATCGCTGAAGGGCCCGATCAGATTGCTTTCTGTGAGAAGAAATTGGGGATGACTGCGGAGCGAATAGAAATCCCGCCGCTGAGCGAAACCGAGTTGATGGCTGCAATTACGGAACCGGCAGTCAAGTCCGGTTTACGGATCGAGCCGGGATTGGCGGAACGAATCGTCGCTGATCTGAAAATCGAGAAAGCCCAGTTACCGTTGATGCAGTATGTCATGTCCGAGCTCTATGCGGCAGAGCCACGAGGCATACTCAGCAGCTCCAAGTACGAAGGTATGGGTGGACTCGCAATGATCGAACGCAAATGCGAGCAGGTGGCGGGCGGCGTCGGCGTGAATGCGCTCAGTCGCCTCGTCCTGGTCACCGACGGTGGAGGCATGACGACCCTGGATGCGCCGGAGGTGAGCATCCGGGCGCAGGACCGGGGAATTCTCCAGGCGTACATTCTGGCCGGCATCGTAGTGCGCGAGGGCGAATTCGTCCGATTCAGTAACCGGATCTTTCTCGATCGATGGGAGAGATTGCGGAGGTGGGTGGAAGAGAACCGGGAGTTTCTCTTGTGGCGCCAGCGTCTCAATCAAAGTCTCGGAGCGTGGCAGGCAAACCCGCGGACGTTTACGCTGCTGACAGGTGAGGCGCTCGTGCTGGCGAAGAGGCATGCCGCCGAGCGTCCTGGCGATTTGAACGAACAGGAAATGGCGTATATCCAGGCGAGCGCGAATAATCCGATTGCGGAAGCGCCGAAGGTGAGCGCCTCTCGCGGACGGGACCGGGAATGGCTGCTGATTCTGATCGCCTTGGTTCTGTCCGCAGCCGTTGGCTGGCTTTTGTTCAAGTGGATATCCCCAGCCAATTCCAACGGCGTGGACAAGGCCATCGCAGCCAGCGTCCAGGCGAACAATCTGCTCCAGGAAAAAAACTATCCTGGAGCAATTGAAGCGCTGACACGCGCATTGGTCACACCCTATAACGCGACACAGACAGAACAGATGTATCGCAGCCGCGCTTTCGCTTACAGTAAATTGCCATCGCCAGACTGGAAGCATGCGATAGCCGATTTGACCCGGGCGTTATCCCTCGCACGAGTCGCGGGCGAGCAGAAAGAGATTGCCGCGCTTTTGCGCGATCGCGCCGCCGCGTATGTGCAAATACGGGATCCGGAACTCGCGATCGCCGATCTTGAGGAGCTCAGCAAATATTCAAGCAGTCCCTGGATCAACATGGGATTGGATTCACTTCGAACCATTTTCGATGCCCGAGGGGAGCCCGGGAACCTTTACATCGTTGCCAAAGCGGGAATGAAATCGGCCGAACTGCCCCCCGCTATAACGAAGCCTTATGGCAAGTTCGGATTTATTCATCTGCGAGGCTGGGCTTACCCTATTCCGGACAACGAGCTCCGTTATACGGATTCGGCGGACGCAGCGATCGCGCAAAAGGCGGTTGCCGCCTTGCGCGCCAGTGGCATCGTCGTTTCGGGCCCGGTACAGATGCGTCCTGCTGCCGGCAGGGCGCGATACATCCAGTTGTGGCTCGCCTGGAAATAATGATTTTGTGGCGATAGTTAACTGGTTGTCCTCAGCGAGTGACATCCGCTCCCGGCCGTCTTGATTTTCCGCGGCGCATGTCACGATTTGCGCGACACGAATGAGGTCCCTTTGGCGTTGGGCTGCCTGAGCATTTCCGGCCGTAGCGGCGCTGATCGGAGATACTGAAATTATGGCCCGGACGCTTACCCAGTCCAATATCGGTGGGCCGCCGCCAACTCTACCCCACCTGCCTCCCGGAGGCGACGGCGGAGACGATCGCGACCGGCCGGTTCCCGGCGGCTCGCGCCAGACCTCGATCACCGGCATCATCGTGCTCATGTGCGCAAGCATGATGACGTTTGCGTCGTTCGTCAGCGCGATGGTGGTCCGCCGAGGGCTTAACAATGACTGGGGACACATCGGGCTGCCGCACATCCTCTATTGGAATACCGGGGCTCTGATCCTCAGCAGCGTCGCGATCGATCTGGGCCGCCGCTTTCTGCGGTCGGGCAAACGGGTCGCATTCAACTGGGTGTGGTCGGTCGGCACTCTGCTGGGAATTTTATTTCTGGCAGGCCAGGTTGTGGCCTGGCTTCAGTTGGAACAGCGCGGCTTCTACCTGAACGGCCATCCCAGCAGTTCGTTCTTCTACGTACTGACCTGGGCGCATGCGGCGCACGTGATCGGGGCTTTGGGCGCTGTTATTTATGTGGAATACCGGGCGCTCCGTTACGAGCTGGGTCCGAGCCGGCGGACGCTGGTATCGGTGAGCGCGATCTTTTGGCATTTTCTGGACGTACTCTGGCTGGGGATCATGGGATTGTTTGTATTTTGGGCATGAGGGCGCTCCTCGCCGAGTATTATGCGACCCGCGCCCGGCGCGGGGCCTTGTTGACCATCGCGGTACACGCGGTCGTCTTTGGCACACTGCTCGCCGCGATGTTCTATATCCGCTGGGCCTCGGAAGCCTGGCCCGCGCCTTTTCATTTCGCCTCGCTCCTCATGGTCGCGGCGCTCACCCTGTTTGCGATATCAGGCAGCGCCACGCTTGAAATGGCCGCTCGGGCGGCGAAACTGGACGATCCGGAGCCGGGAGTGCGGTGGATCGCAGTGGGCATCGCGAGCTGGCTGACTTTCCTGTTTCTGGAGGTCGTGGAGTGGGTTCGTCTCGTGTATCTGGAGAATCTCGGTCCGCATACCGCATTCGGCGCTACATTTCTCTCGCTGACCTGTACCCACTGGCTGGCGGTGTGCGCTTGTGTCAGCTGGATGACTTTCGCGGCGAGCGATGTGCGGCGCCGCGACGTGCTTGCCGTGGCGCTCTATTCGCATTTTTTGAACCTGTGGTGGATCGTTCTCGTCTTCACGCTGTATTTCACGAACGCCAATCTGGAGGGCGTGTGAGCGCCCACTCATTCGGCGCTCTGGCCGCCCAGTGCGTGATGTGTTACCGGACCGCCGCCGCCCAGCAGGCGGAGCGTTCGCGCGTCTTGAATTCGGGCATTCTGATTTTGTTGATTCCGCCGATTCTGGTGCTGGCCGGGATTCTGATTCTGGCGTTCCGGAGATCGGGGATGATGGCGAAGGGACGGGACTAGAACGCCGGTCGTCCGTACCTGACGAGCGTCACTTTACATTCGCGCATGATCGGGAACTTAAAGCACCGGGCAACCGATTAGCGGTGGCCCGACGCGCCGCCAGGGACAGGAATTTCATCGCGGCTCCCTTTTTGTCGGAGCCAGTATCTGGACCGAAATCTGACCGGCCGGCCTGTAACATCCGAATGCGGCGTGCGAGTCTAACTTTACTGGACATGAAGGCTCTTGCTCTTGCAGGACTCAGCTTCGCGGCCGCTCTGATCGCATCGGGGCAATCGTCCGATACATCGGCTCGTTTCGAGGCCGCCGACATCCATCGCAGCGCCAATGCGCGGAACCCTTATACCTGGAGTTCCGGAGGGATTCTGCGCGGGACTCGCTACGATCTCGACAAGGCGACGATGCTGGACCTGATCCGCATTGCTTACGCGGCGGATGTGGACCATATTCTGGGGGGACCCAATTGGCTCGCCTTCGAGCGGTTTGATATCGCGGCAAAAGCGCCCGCGGGAACGCCTCAGGCGACAGTGCGGATGATGCTGCAGAACCTGTTGACCGAGCGCTTCAAACTTGCCATCCACAGAGACGTGAGACCCATGCCTGCTTTCGCGATCACGGCCGGCAAAACGAAGCCGAAGCTCAGGAACGCGGACGGCCTGGCTGACCCCGAGTGCAGCTATGTGCCACAAACGCGCGGATCGGTCGAAACGGTCTATGCGTGCCACAACATGACTATGGATGCTTTCGCCGCGCGGCTGCGCGACATGGCCGGGGATTATCTTGCGACGGCTGTGGCCAACGAGACCCATCTCGACGGCGCCTGGGATTTCAATCTGAGCTGGAATTCCCGTTCCCAGTTGTTGTCCGCCGGCGCTGAGCGCGCAACCATCTTCGATGCCGTGGAAAAGCAGCTTGGTCTTGCGCTAAGTCCGGCGACAGTACCGTCGGCGGTACTTGTGATCGACAGGGTAAACGAATTGCCCACACCCAATGCCGCCGACATTCTCAAAAAGCTGCCGCCGCGTCCCGTCGAGTTCGAAGTCGCCGATCTCAAAGTGAACAAGTCTCAAGAGCAAAGCTTTCTCGACATGACTCCGGGCGCCGGCCTCGAAGTGCGGAATATCGGTCTCAGGCTGCTGCTTGGCGCTGCGTGGGACATGGATTGGGACCAGACAGATAAAGGTTTTGCCAACATTCCGGCGTGGGTTGACCACGTCAAACTTGATATCCATACAAAAGCGCCCGTCTATCCAAACGTGCCTCCTCTTTCGGGAAACCCCGACGATGATGTGCGGTTGATGTTGCGAAACCTTCTCATCGAGCGGTTTCGGATCAACACACACATCGAGAATCGTCCAGGGAAGCCTGGACGCTGGTCGCGGTGAAACCGAAGATGAAGAAGGCAGATACGTCGCATCGCGCTGACTGCACAAACGCGCCGACTGTCGCCAACGATCCGCGCGATCTCAATCCCCGCCTCGCCCGGTTGATCTCCTGCCGGAACGTTACCATGGCGCAGTTTGCTCAGCAGATTCACGCTTTTGCTTCGGACTACGCCTTCTACGATGTGGAAGATGCCACCGGCCTCACGGGAACTTATGACTTCACCCTGAGCTATACGCCGAGGTATATGTTGAAGGCGCCCGGCGCTGACGGATCCACGGATCCGAGTGGCGCGATTTCGCTCGAGGAAGCCGTGAACAAACAGCTTGGCCTGAAACTTGAAACGCGCAAACGCCCGGTGCCGTTGATCGTGATCGACCAGATGGAACAGAAGCCGATCGAGAATTGAATGCCCGCGGCAAGCGATCATTTCCGATTCGTGTGGCCGTATACGGTTCTTTCCAGCCATGCCGTGTAGTCATCGGCTGGATCGAAAGGCCGTCGGAGAATTGATGGCGGAGAATTAACAGCTTATGTCGCGCGGTGCCATGGCGACGGGCCTCCGATATGATTGCTGATATCCCGCATGACACCCGTGAGCTCATCCGATATCCAGTCGACGCTGAACGAGCAGCGCGTCTTCGATCCTCCTTCCGAGTTCAGTTCCAAAGCGCATATCAGGAGCATGGCCGAATACCAGGCGCTTTGTGACGATGCCCGGAACGATCCGGAAGCATTCTGGGCCAGGATCGCTCGCGAAATCGACTGGTTCGAGCCCTGGACGAAGGTTCTCGACTGGAGTGCGCCCTCGGGCCAATGGTTCGTCGACGGGAAATTAAACCTGTCGCATAACTGTCTCGACCGGCACGTCGCGGGCTGGCGAAAAAACAAAGCCGCTGTGATCTGGGAAGGGGAGTCCGGTGAAGTCCGTACCCTGACTTACCAGCAACTGCTCTCGGAAGTTTCGAAGTGCGCGAACGTGCTGAAGTCGCTGGGTGTCCAGAAGGGCGACCGTGTAGCGATTTATATGGGGATGTCGCCGGAACTGGCCATCGCGATGCTGGCATGTGCCCGGATCGGGGCGCCTCATACCGTGGTGTTCGGCGGGTTCTCGTCGCAGGCCCTGATTGATCGCATTAACGACGCTCAGTGCTGTTGTGTGATCACACAGGACGGGACATACCGGCGCGGTGCGGAGATCAGGCTGAAGGCCACCGTCGACGAGGCTGCCCGGCAGTGCCCCTCTGTGAAGCGCGTGCTTGTTTACAAGCGCACCGGCAGTCAGCAGAATATGTCGCAAGGGCGCGATCACTGGTGGCATGAGTTGATGTCGATCGCTCCGGACGATTGTGCGGCCGAGTCGCTCGATTCCGAACACCCGCTTTACCTTCTCTACACTTCGGGCACCACAGGTAAACCCAAAGGCATACTTCACACCACGGGCGGGTATTCCGTGGGGACTTATATTACGTCCAAATGGGTATTCGACCTGAAAGATGAGGATATCTTCTGGTGTACGGCCGATATCGGCTGGGTTACGGGACACAGCTACGTGGTGTATGGTCCGCTGCAGAACGGAGCCACCGTCCTGATGTACGAGGGCGGTCCTACGCACCCGCAGCCGGATCGCTTCTGGGAGATGATCGACCGCCACAAGGTCACCGTCTTCTACACGGCCCCGACGGCGATTCGAGCGTTGATGCGTCTCGGCGAGGGATGGCCGGCGAAACACTCGATGAAGAGTCTGCGTCTGCTCGGCAGCGTAGGCGAACCGATCAATCCGGAAGCCTGGATGTGGTACCGGAGCTGTATCGGGCACGATCGGTGTCCGATTGTGGACACGTGGTGGCAGACGGAAACGGGCGGCATTATGATCAGTCCGCTTCCCGGAGCGACGCCGACGAAGCCAGGCTCCTGCACGCTGCCGCTGCCCGGAATTGAGATTGACATCGTCACTCGGGAGGGCGACCGGGTACCCGCGGGATCGGGTGGATATCTTGTCGTAACAAAGCCCTGGCCATCCATGCTTCGGACTATTTATGGCGACCCGAAGCGTTACGAGGAACAGTACTGGTCGCAGGTTCCGGGTTCGTACTTTACGGGTGATGGCGCCCGCCGGGATGCGGACGGTTACATCTGGGTGATGGGGCGCGTCGACGATGTGATCAACGTTTCGGGCCACCGTCTGAGCACGATGGAAGTGGAATCGGCTCTGGTTGCGCATCCGCGGGTCGCGGAAGCGGCCGTGGTGGCACGGCCCGACGAAATCAAAGGATCGGCCATCGTTGCGTTCGTGACACTGCAGATCGGCAATGAACCGACGGACGAATTGAAAGCCGAGCTGCGGACGTGGGTGGGCAAGGAAATCGGATCGCTTGCGAAGCCCGACGACGTGCGCTTCACCGATGCGCTGCCGAAAACCCGCAGCGGAAAGATTATGCGCCGGCTGTTGCGAGAACTTGCGGCAGGCGGAGAGATCAAGGGTGATGTGACCACGCTCGAAGATTTGGGAGTCCTGGCCAAACTCCGTCAGGACGAAGACTAACGCACATCACGTAGATCGCAGAATCCTGTTGAGAACTTTCTCGCCTGGGGGCACTTCCTGGGTGAGGCAGTGAATGACGGAACTGGAAAAGCGGAAAGCGATCGATCTTGCCCTTGTGGCGATGGACAAGCAGTTCGGGAAGGGCGCCGTGCTGCGCCTCGGGGCGAATAACGTCGTCCCCGTTCAGGTGATTTCTTCGGGCTGCCTCTCGGTTGATGTGGCTCTCGGCGTCGGCGGATTTCCCCGCGGGCGCGTGGTTGAAGTTTACGGGCCTGAATCGTCGGGTAAGACGACTCTTGCGCTGCAGTTAATAGCGCAGGCGCAGAAAAATGGCGGCGTGGCCGCTTTCATCGACGCGGAACACGCGCTCGATCCCGTCTACGCGCGCAAGCTCGGCGTGGATATCGACAATCTGCTGGTTTCGCAACCCGATACCGGAGAGCAGGCGCTCGAAATCACGGCGGCCCTGGTACAAAGCGGGGCGATCGACGTTGCGATTGATCGATTCCGTCGCTGCGCTGGTTCCCAAGGCCGAACTGGAAGGCGAAATGGGCGACAGCCACGTCGGGCTGCATGCGAGGCTGATGTCGCAGGCGTTGCGGAAGCTTACGGGCGTGGTGGCTCGGACCAATACCTGCCTGGTTTTTATCAATCAGATTCGCGAGAAGATCGGCGTGATGTTCGGAAGCCCCGAGACCACGACCGGTGGCCGGGCTTTGAAGTTTTATTGCTCGGTCCGGATCGATATCCGGCGCATCTCGGCCATCAAGGATGGCGACAGCGTGGTCGGCAACCGCACTCGCGTGAAAGTCGTCAAGAACAAAGTTGCGTCGCCCTTCCGCGAGGCGGAGTTCGACATTCTCTACGGCGAAGGGACCTCGCGCGAGGGAGATCTGATCGATATGGGCGTCTCGAAGAACATGGTCGAGAAGTCGGGTTCGTGGTTCAGCTATCGCGGGGAGCGAATCGGTCAGGGACGCGAGAATGCGCGGATCTATCTGAAGGAACACCCCGAAGTTGCGCTCAGACTGGACGAAGAACTGCGGACAGCTCTCGGAATCGGTCCGAGAATTCAGCCCGCGGCTGTTGCCTGAGGGGCTTGCAAATAGGTGCTGTATGGTCATATAATCTGACTATGTTGAGCGAACAGTACAAACTGGCGGATGCGAAGGCTCATTTCTCCGAGATTGTCCAGAAGGCGATGCTCGGCGGGTCCATCGTGGTCACGAAGGAGAATCGCCCGGTCGTGAAAATCGTCGCGATCAAGCCGGCCAAACGCGCTCCCGGCACGGGCAAAGGCATCTGGATGGCTCCCGATTTCGACGAGCCCCTCGCCGATTTCGCGGAGTACATGTAGATTGCCGGTTCTGCTCGATACCCACGCATTTCTCTGGTGGTGCGAGGACAGCCCCGAACTCTCGAAGAAAGCTCGCAAAGTAATGACGGAGCAGGATTGCTTCGTCAGCTATGCGAGCTTTTGGGAAATCGCGATTAAAGTCAGCCTGAACAAGCTCCGCCTGCCCGGAATTATCGACCGCTTCCTCGCGGATCAAATGTCGCTGAACGGATTCGAACAGCTGGAAATCAGTTTCCGGCAAATCATGCGCTGCGCCTCGCTCGAACGTCATCACGGTGATCCCTTCGACCGGCTGCTGGTCGCGCAGTCGCGAGAAGAAGCCATGCCCATCGTTTCCCGTGATCCCATTTTCGACAAATACGGCTTAAAGAGGATCTGGTAGCTTTCTCACGCCGAGGCCGCCTCGGCTCCGGGCATTCAGGGCGAGGTATGCCACCGGCCAGTTCAGAACCACAAACGGCAGCAACACCTGGCTCAGCCAGGAGAACCGGGCGGGAATTTGTCCCTCGCTCCAGATCTCGATTGCCGTCACGGACCATGTGGATGTCCAGATCGCCAGAGCGGCTGTCGTTGCCGTTGCTAAAGTCAGGAGCGCGACTTGGGAGAGGCCGATCGCGCGGATGCCGAAGGCCTGGTGCATGCCGCTGAGCGACGGGATCACGACCAGCAACGCCTCCAGTGTCACTAAAAGGGCCCTGCTGTGCAGGGGCATTCGGGATACTGTTGTCATCGCAAACATAGTGAACAACCAGACCAGATACGGGAGCGCCTTCGCACGGATTTTGTAGCGACAGAAAAAAGCCAGCGCGAAGCTGCTCGTCCATGCGTAGCAAATCGCGGCTGCGCAATGGCAGATCAGAGCAATGAGATCCTGACCCGCGGATAAACCGTCTTCATTTCGTACGCCGTACTTCCACCAGATGTCAAAATCCCGAACGGGCGTCCACATGAAAATCAGCAGTGCCCACGCCTGCACCGTCAAAGCCGCCAGAGCCAGCCAGACCCGCCAGTTCCTGCGCACGATCAGATCGAACACATCGCGCACCGCCTCCCCGCCCGTGGCGCCCGATTCCGCAATGTCGCCGATTACGGCCTCCCGTTCGCCGGACTCGAGCGC
Source organism: Terriglobia bacterium (assembly GCA_963845785.1). GTDB lineage: Bacteria > Acidobacteriota > Terriglobia > Bryobacterales > Bryobacteraceae > BOG-234. The sequence goes on from CAWJTK010000002.1 coordinate 224,314, forward strand.
TCGGGACAACCTCTCGGCCAGCCACCATAAAACCCCGCTCATATGACCGCCCATGCGGCGCCCCGACTCACAGCTATTACGGTCTTGTAGAATTCAGCAGCCGCCTCGACGCCCTCAGACGTCAAACGAACCATGCGCTTGGGACGCCCCCCGCGCTGCGGAGTGGCTTCGCCCATCCATGTTTCGATCAGGCCTTTGGTTTCCAACCGGTCGAGCGTCGTATAGAGCGCCCCGATTGAACAACCGCGTCCAGTAACATTCTGGATGTCCTGACGAATCGCGGCGCCGTAGGCGTCGTCCCCCAGTTTCGCCGCCGCGGTCAGCAGCAGATATTCAAACTCGCCCAGCATTTTTTATCTCGCCGCAAGCAGCGACTTCAGCTCGCCCTCGAATCGATCCCGATTAACGATGCCGGTGAACGACCACGCGATCCGGCCGTCGCGGTCAATCAGCAGAGTCTTCGGCATGCTGGTCAGGCCGTACTGCTTCGCAATCCCCTTATTGCCAAGGACGACAGGATAGTTCATCTTCTTTTCTTTGACAAACGGTTTCACCGGCTGCCAGGTGTCGTCCATCGCAACGCCGAGAACAACCAGACCGTCGCGCTTGTATTTATCGCTGAACTGCATGTACCAGGGAATCTCAACTTTGCATCCGGTGCACCAGGTCGCCCAGAAATCGAGCAGCACCACTTTCCCTTTGTATTGCGAAAGGCTGACGGGTGCCCCTTCGGCGTTGACGAGGCTGAACGAAGGAGCTGCCTTGCGAAATTCGGCGCCACTTATAGAGACAACTGCAAGTGCCATAGCAAAGAGCGTTCGGCGCATCGACTTGTTGGAAATCATATATTAGTTTTACATTGTGATGGTAATGGACGTCAAGCAGAATTTTGCCAGATGTCCTACGACGCAGCCTCAACGAGCAGCTTCTCCACTTTCGCATCAAGATCCCGCGCCACCTGAAGCGCCTCCGGGTTGTCATAAGGCGTAAGGAAGGCTGCCATGCGGTCGTAACTGAGATGCACGCCGTCCGCTCGTTCGTCGATCAGAATCGTGACCGGCGCATACGAACCGGCATCCGGCACATGTTTCACCATTTCTTTCATGACGAGCGGATTGCCCATCACCAGACGCAGAATCCTGGGGAACGCCTGTCCCGATTCCTTACGCAGAACCGCCCCGAGGTCGAAGCGGGCGAACTCCATCAAACCAGCGCTGCCGACGGCGCTTTGAACCGCATTCACGACCCCCGCGAACGTTATCGCCGTGGCCATTTGCCGGGTAAACTCGCGCATGTCCGGCCGTCCGACCGCTGCTTCAATGGCCTTCACTACGCTCTCGAATGGCTTCGAGGAGATCAGGCTCACACGTTGTACATCGATTTGTCGGGTTGTCATATCGTCACGGGGATTGAGATGCTCAGCCGGGAAACGACGTCGCATCAAGTGTCTTCTTTCGACGCGTGACGACCAGGATTTCAGATGGGTATGTTTACGGTTGCCCCAGCGAACGCGTAGCCAATATCAAAGGGGTAACGCACCGCTTCAAGATGCAGAAGCGGTCGCAGGCTCAAAGTGGCCCATGTCGACAGGCCCTCTTGTCGCATCCAGTTTGAGCCCGAGTTGTTCCTGCAGTGCGGTAAACAGCGACGGCTCCGATGACCCGACTGTCTCCTCGGTCGCCCATCCCACCTTGAAATCGTATTCTCCCTTGAGAAGCGTGTTATCGACGACCGGGCGGCCCGCCTGCCCGCTCAAATACTCGGCAAGCCTCGCCATCATAACCTTCGTCCCGGTAAGGTCCGCCTTTCCCACCCCGGACGAAACGCCAATTGCCGGCGTGCCTCCGCCAGAGCGCTCCTGCAGCTTCGAACCGTTCTTCCCTACCACCAGCGAATAGACGGACCCCTCCTTCGTTTCGCGATGAAATTTCAGCCGAAACCGCTCAGCGAGGAGAGCCTGCAGACAGGGTCTCAATTCCTCCCGGCTCATCTCGAGCGGCGTATCCGCTTTGGCCGTAATATCGTATTTTTCCGAATCGACCCGGCCGGGCCCGCGTTCCACCTGGAATTCCGCCGCGCCGAACTCTCGCGAAATCAACAGCTGCAAACTGACATTCCTGACGGTAAACAAACCGCCGGGAGACGAACCTGCCCGTCGAGCTTCGCTGCCGGTCAGGTTGGGTTTGACTGAGAAAACATCAAAAGAGGTGGGCGTCGCGCGCGGAGTCGGCGTCTGAGCTGGACTTGATGCCACATTCAATGCGCCGACAATCGAAACGAACACCGCTCGGGCAGACTGCTTCATATTTCTTATCCGTAAGCGATGCCGGAAGGTTAATGAGACCGTATTAATTTTCGTCGGACCAGTCAACCGGGACCAGTCAACCGGTTGACCCTGCCCATCCGCCCGCGATAGGATGGCCGCGTCTCACTTCGTCCCGTCGATGAGGAAAACACTCGAAATGCGCCCACGCGTCTTCTCGTTCGCTCTCTCGTCCGTAGCCCTGGCTTCCGCGCTCGTCTGTCTTTCCGCCACCGACAAAACATCTCCTTCGCACGCCTCTCCTCATACGGCGCCGCCTCACACAAGCTGGCCCGGCTATCTGGGAGGTCCCGACTCCGATCAATACACCGCCCTCAAGCAGATCAACAAGGCAAACGTTAAGCAGCTTGAAATCGCCTGGAGCTACCCTACCGGCGAGCGCGGCAATTATCTCTTCAACCCGATCGTCATCGATGGCGTGATGTACGTGCTCGCGAACAACAACTCCGTCGTCGCGCTCGATGCCGCCACTGGGAAGGAACTCTGGGTCCATCCCAATCAGGGAGCCGTCGGAGCGCGCGGCATCAACTACTGGGAGAGCTCCGACCGTTCCGATCGCCGCCTCCTCTACGTCAACGCGGGTTTCCTCACCGCCATCGATGCGCGCACCGGCCAGACCATCCAGTCCTTCGGCGATAACGGCCGTACCGACCTTCGCACCGGCCTCGACCGCGACCTGGACAAAGTCCGCCCCCTCCAAACCAGCAACCCCGGCCGCATCTTCGAAAACATCCTCATCCAGCCTCTGCCCGCGGGCGGTACAACCTACGGCGGCTCGCCCGGCGACATCCACGCATATGATGTGCGCACCGGCAAACTCGTCTGGACCTTCCACACCGTTCCGCACCCCGGCGAATTTGGCTACGATACATGGCCCCCCGAGGCCTGGAAGACCTCCGGCGGCGTGCACAACTGGAACGAGATGACGCTCGACGATAAACGCGGCATAGCCTACATCCCGCTGGGCACAGCCCGCTACGATTTTTACGGCGCCGACCGCAAAGGCGCCGACCTCTTCGGCAATTCTCTCCTCGCGCTCGACGCCCGAACCGGCAAGCGCCTCTGGCACTTCCAGCTTGTGCATCACGATCTCTGGGACTACGACAACCCCACCGCGCCCAAGCTTCTGACCTTACGCCACAACGGCAAGAACGTCGACGCCATCGCCCAGCCCACCAAACAGGGTTTCCTCTTCGTCTTCAACCGCGTGACTGGCGAGCCCATCTGGCCCATCGAAGAGCGCTCCGTGCCGAAGTCCGACGTGCCCGGCGAAGACTCCTGGCCCACGCAGCCTTTCCCCACGAAGCCGCCGCCCTTCGCGCGCCAGTCGTTTACCGAGAAAGACATCAACCCTTACCTTCCCGAGGCTGAGCGCACTGACTTGGCCGCAGACTTCAAAACCTGGCGCAACGATGGTCTCTTCACCCCACCCAGCTTCCGCGGAACCGTTGAAATGCCCGGCAACAACGGCGGCGCCAACTGGGGTAGCTCGGCCGTCGACCCCGTTAAAGGCGCAATGTACATCGTCTCCAAAGAGCTCCCCATGCTCCTGAAACTCGAACCGCCGCGACCCGGGCGCGGCCGTGCCGGCGAGCCGCCCCCGCCTCCCGAGCCCGTAACCGACTTCATCCACTACAGCGCCCCCTACGACTTCATGCTCTCGAAGACCAACCGGCTCTCCGCCATCTCGCCGCCATGGTCGCAACTCACCGCCTACGATCTCAACTCCGGAACCATCAAGTGGCAGATCCCGAATGGCGCCGTCACCGCGCTTGAAGAAATGGGCCATCCCGATACCGGCGCTCATTTCCCGCGCGGCGGTGTGCTCGCGACTGGCGGCGGCTTACTGTTCGTCGCCACCGCATCCGACCGCCGTATTCGCGCCTACGATGAGGACACCGGCAAGGTGGTCTGGGAGAAAGATCTGCCCGCCGGATCGGAAGGCGTGCCTGCCGCTTATGAGATCGGAGGCCACGAGTACCTGGCATTCTGCGTCGCCGCCGCCGATGGCCTGATGTCCACGAAAGTCGATAGCGGCAAACCGGCTCTACCGCCAGGTAAGGGAGCTTACGTGGTTTTCGCTCTGCCGCGGCATTAACCGTCAAATTGAATAAAAATGAAAACCCGCTCGATACTCCTCGCCCTGATCGCGCTTGTTGCCGTAGCTCAGAAACCGGCGCGCCCCGTCGATGACAACGCTCTGAAAAGCGCCCCGAAGAATCCGGACGAATGGCTCACCTACGGCCGCGATTACGCCGAAACCCACTACAGCCCGCTCAAGCAGATCGACGCCTCGAACGTAAAGCGTCTCGGTCTCGCCTGGTCATGGGAGACCGAATCGCCGCAGGGCGCGAATGTGGAAGCAACCCCTCTCATGTCGAATGGCGTCCTTTATGGCAGCCTCGGCTGGGACGTTCTTTTCGCCGTCGACGCCCGCACCGGCAAATTCAAATGGCGCTGGGATCCGGAAATCCCCCGCGAACATATCTCCACGCTCTGCTGCGGAGCCTTTAACCGCGGCGTCGCCCTCTATCACGGCAAGGTCTACGCGGGACTGCTCGACGGCCGCCTGGTCGCGCTCGATCAGGAAACAGGCAAAGTCCTGTGGCAGGTCAAGACCACCGATAACCCCGACACCATCCTCACCAGTGCGGTCCGCGTAGTCAAAGGAAAGGTGATCGTAGGAACCAGCGGCGCCGAGCAGGCTGTTCGTGGCTATTTCTCCGCCTATGACGCCGAAACCGGCAAAATGGCCTGGCGATTCTACACCGTCCCGGGAGATCCCTCGAAACCTTTCGAACATCCCGAACTAGCGATGGCCGCGAAAACATGGACCGGGGAATGGTGGAAGATGGGCGGCGGCGGCACAGTCTGGGACGCCATGGCCTATGACCCCGACGCTGACCTCTTATACGTAGGAACCGGCAACGGCGGACCCTGGAACCGAAACTATCGCAGCCCAGGCGGCGGCGATAACCTCTTCCTCGCCTCAATAATCGCGGTCAAGCCCGAGACCGGTAAGATGGCGTGGTACTTCCAGGAGACTCCCGGCGACACCTGGGACTTCACCTCCACCCAGCCCATCATCCTGGCCGACCTGAAGATCGACGGTAAAACGCGCAAAGTGCTCATGAGCGCGCCGAAGAACGGGTTCTTCTACATGCTGGACCGCATCACCGGCCAATTCATCTCAGGCGATAAGTACGCTCAACGAGTGACCTGGGCGACCGGCCTCGATAAGAACGGCCATCCCATCGAAGCGAAGGGCGCACGCTTTACTACCGAGCCCATTACCCTCTCCCCGGGCGCCGGTGGAGCGCACAACTGGCAGCCGATGTCGTTCAGTCCTCTGACCGGCCTCGTCTACATTCCGATCCAGGAGTCTCCATGGACCTACGTGCCGGATCCCAACTTCAAGTTCGCTCCCGGCTATTGGAATACGGGGATGGAAATGGGTCGGCGTCCTCCGGGACCCGATGGGAAACCCGCCGCCAATCCTGCGCGTGGGGGTCCTCCCGCGAAAGAGCCTGACGGAGCGGAAAATCAGCCGAAGGTAACCGGCGGATTTCTTGTCGCCTGGGACCCGGTCACCGAAAAAGCGCGCTGGCGGGCACGCGACGGCGGAAGCTTTGGTGGCGGAGGCACTCTCGCGACGGCAGGCAACCTGGTATTCCACGGAGCGATCGCTTATAACGCCGAAACCGGCGACAAGCTCTGGGAAGCGGACCTGGGCGGCGGCAGCGTCACGCCGATGAGCTACATGCTGGACGGCAAGCAGTACGTTTCGCTCTTTGCCCGCGCATGGCCGGGCAACCGGCTCTTTACTTTCGTCCTTGATGGCGACCAGCCGATTCCGCCGGCCCCCGCGCGCCCGGCGAGAGGAGGCCGGGGAGCCCCACCAGCACGATAGAGCGCCGCGCACCGGTGGGACCGGCGATCTTGTCGCCGGTCAACTTCTACGGTTTCCGCCGATAACCAGGTCGATAGTCAACATGGCAGGCCTGACAAGACTCATATAACTCGGCATTAAGCGCTTCCAGAGCGGGAAGGTCCTTAGCTTTGGCCGCCTTGTAAGCCTTGTTCCCAACATCCAGAAGCAGCCTGGCGTCTTTCATCCACTTGTCCTTGTCGCGCGCCCGATTATCCGCCATCAGCAGGTTGGCCGATTCGGCCAGAACGAGCGCGTTTCGGCGCAGCGCGATCCAGTCCTTCTCGGTCTTCTGCTCATCCCGGCTCACATAGAAGATCTGGTCGGAGGTCGGATAGATGACGTCGAGCATCAGTTCACTCATCGTCCCCACGGACTGGAAGGGCGGGGGAGCTTCCACAGACGAACTCTGCGCCAGCAGCATAGCGGTCGGAATAAGAAACGCGGCAATACGCACGAGAGCCTCCCTCGAATTCTCAAATCATCATAGATCTTCTGCATAGATCTCAGGCGTGCTATTTTTCCGGCCACACGGCCTGGGCTTCCCAGAGAATGCTTTCATCGCCCGTCGCCGGCCGGGTCGCATAACCGGCCCGATCGCGTTCTTCCAGCGATCGAACGTTCAATTGCCAGAGCTGCGCGCGCACAGCGTCCCAAACCAGAGTGGCCCGATTCTGTTTTATCTGTTTTGCAGCGCTATCGGTGGGCTGCAACAGTTTCTTATCGCTCATTCCCATATAAAGAAGATCTCAACAAGTCTCAGTGCGGTGCACCGGAACCGCCGATTGCCACAGCCGCCTCTCCAGTGATAGCGTAGTTTCCATATTTTCACGTATGGCGCCCGTATGCGCCCCGGAGTTCATTTCATGTCCTTTCGTGGTCCTTGGTTACTGATCTCAGCGCTCGCATTCGTCGCGAGTCCCGCTTTCCCGCAGGCGCAAAAGCCCGGCAAGGTGGATGACGCCACGTTGCGCAATGCCGCAAAGGGAACAGGCGAGGAATGGCTCAGCTACGGTTTCACGCCGCAGGAAACCAGATACACGCCGCTCAGCCAGATCGACAAATCCAACGTTTCGCGCTTGGGTCTGGCCTGGTCCGTCGAAGTGGGGCCCGGCGGCGGAGGTCAGGAGGCAACGCCGCTCGTTCACGATGGAGTGATCTTCTCCACCACCCAATGGAGCGTCGTGTTCGCCATCGATGCCCGCACCCACAAGGAAAAATGGCGTTGGGATCCCGAGGTGAACCAGGCGGCGGTACGTTCCAAAATCTGCTGCGGTGTCGTGCAGCGAGGCCTCGCGTTATATGAAGGCAAGGTGATCGCACCCGCGATCGACGGCCGTCTGATCGCTCTCGACGAGCAGACGGGAAAGCCGGTGTGGGAAGCGCGCGTCTCGTATCCGCAAGACAACTATACGATCACCATGGCCCCGCGCATCGCCAAAGGAAAAGCGATCATCGGCGTGTCCGGCGGCGAATATCCGGTCCGCGGATTCATCGCCGCCTTTGATGCAAAGACGGGCGCCCAGGCCTGGAAGTTCTACACGGTTCCGGGCCCCGGCGACAAAGACCCTGGCCTGATCAGAGCGGCGAAGACGTGGCCCAAAGACATTATCGGCGGCGGCGGCGCCCCTGTCTGGGATGCCATCTCCTACGATCCTGACCTCGAGTTGGTCTACTTTGGCACGGGCAACGCCGGACCCTGGTCGGAAGACACCCGCATGTCGGCGGGTTTCGATCTCCTTTACGCCGCTTCCATCGTAGCGGTGGATGTGAACACCGGGCTTTACAGGTGGCACTACCAGAATGTGCCCGGCGACGAATGGGACTTCGACAGCGTCCAGCATTTGCTGCTGGCGGACGTGACCATCAAGGGCGTAAAGCGCAAGGTGCTCATGCAGGCCAACAAGAACGGCTTCCTGTATACCATCGACCGCACCAACGGCAAATTCATTTCGGCTAAGCCGATCGCCAAAATCAACTGGGCGCTCGGCGTCGACGAATCGACGGGGCGGCCCATCATCAATCCGGAGGCCAGGTATTCCGAGAGCGAATCCGCCAATATCACGCCGGGTCCCGGCGGCGCCCACAACTGGTCTCCGATGAGCTTTAATCCAACGCTCGGGTTGCTGTATGTCAGCGGCCAGTCGGGCGGCGGCTTTACCTACGCCGTACAGCCGGATTTTGAATACAATCCGCAAAAACAAAACATGGGCATTGTCTTTGGCCGAGGCCCGGGAGCGGGAAGAGGTGGCGCGGGTGGACAGGCGGGACAAGCCGGACCAGGCCGAGGCGGAGCCGAAGGACGATCCACAGCGCCCGCGCCTGCAGCCGCGGAAAACGTGTCGCCGGAAGTGGCGGCTGCCCGCGCTGCAGCGGCCGCCGCAACCGCCGCAGGTACGCCTCCACCTGCGGCGACGCCTGCTGCCAAACTGCGACCGCCGCTCAAATCGATCGGCCCCGATACCAACGGCGGATTCCTGCTTGCGTATGACCCGGCCACGGGCACCGAGCGCTGGCGCGTTTCCGGCGGCTCAGCCATCGGCGGCGGGACCGTTGCAACGGGCGGAGGCATCGTGTTCCAGGCTACGGCCGGTACCCTCTACGCCTATTCGGCTGACAAGGGCGAGAAACTGCTTGAACTGAAGACAGGCGTTCCGGGAGGCATGGCTCCTCCGATTACGTTCATGGTCGATGGCAAGCAGTATGTTGCCTTGCAGGTTGGGCAAGGCCAGCCAGGTCCCGGTCCGGGTGGCGCCGCGCTGCCGCCCAATCCGAACGCTCCGCCCCCGGTCAACCCGCGGCTGCTGGTCTATGCCCTCGACGGCACGGCGAAGCTGCCGTAACTTCAGGTCTCACCCGAAAATTTGCCCCGGGAAAAGAGAGAAAGCATGTGGGGCAGACGCGCCCGTCTGCGCGGGACCCCTGGTCCCGCCTTGCGACCGACGCGAGAAAGCTGACGAATGTAAAACACGCCGCCAGTAGAACGAAAGAAGTAAGCGAAAGAAGGCGGCAAATGCCAGTGTCGACGGCATTGCCGAACGAAACCTTACTTAAGCCATCGCAACGGTCGGGCAGACAGAAATGAGTCTACCTCTGGCCTTTCGGAAGCAGGGGCTTCCGATTATCGCTTTGAAGCAGGAACTCGCCGACAATCTCCAGCAGAGCCCCGGCTAATTCGGCAAATAGATCCTCCATACTTGTGCGGCTTGTGAGGAGATGTTCATATGGCTTGTGAGAACGCCACAGTGCTTACTGATACCGCTGCCACTGAACCGGCGGACATCGCCACCCAACCTATGGTTCCACCAAAGGAATCGCCGCCGCTACCTGTAAATCGATGATACCGGCCATACGGCGGTCCAGTTGAAAAAAGAGCGCGGTATTCTTCGCCGAAAGAACGCCGCGAACGGTCGGCAGATACTTCATGCGAAGTTGCGCCGCGGACTCGTCCAGCCCAAGCCACTGCTTGGCCGATTTGTCCAGATCCTCGTCTTTCATCGAGCCGTATTGCTCCGCGTATTGCTTGATCAAAGCGTATTTTGTGTCGTTGATCTTCGTCAGTTCCACCGTATAGCGATCGTAAATCGGCCAGAATTTCTCCGCTTCTTTATCGGTCAGCTTCAGGTTTGCGGCGATGATCTGCTTTTTTTGCGAACGGACGTCTTTGCGCAACAGATCAGCCTGCTGGTCCACCGAAGGCCCGCTCGGGGCCTGAGCAAACCCGGACTGCGAAACAAAAATAGCTGCGCTTATAATCAATGCCGCTCGAAGAGCGCCTTGTTCAAACCTTCTCATGAAATCCTCCCAACGCGTCCTTTAACGACTGGCAGCCTCGGTGGGTTCTAAATATTTCCTGTCATACAGGGAACGGGCGGGTAGCCGAAATGCGGTCACCAGCAACTCGCTTTGTAGAATCAACAACTTGACATGCGAACTCAAATTCCGTGTGCTTCACTGTCAGTGAAAGGAACCAAAGACTCGAATGATCTCCGAAAAACAACTCGCAGCCAACCAGGGGGCCATGAAGATCCAGCTCGCCCAGCGCATCGCGACCGATAGCTGGCGCAGCGAATGCAGATCAAACGGTCAGGCCTTATCCCCGCGATGTGCTGGCAAGGAAGCCATTTCTGGTCGGCGTCTCGGCGCCGTAGCAGACAATCTCTCCGCCCTCGGCCACTCTGCACACTCAGACGATATCGGAACCGAACATCCCGAAATCCACGCTGCCCTGACAGCCGCAAAAGTCTTCAAAGAGGAATCAAAACAGCTCCAGCTCATGACTCTCTACGAGCAGCGCATCAACCGCAACATCCAGAAGAACCTGTCCACCCTCCAGGTCCTCCAGGCGGCGCGCGTCGCGAAACGAGAAGCCGAAATGAAGGAAGCGAAGAAACTCCTCCAGCTCAATGAAATGAAAGGCGTGCCTTACGGACCAGCCGAAATTAAGAGAAATGGGTTTGTTTTTTCGAACGCTGAAATCCACGCCGCCATTGACAAAGACCGCCGTTTGAACCGCGCGTATCAGACCGATTTCACGCGGTACAAACCCAAAAACCTCCTCGCCAACGCAGCCTGACTTTCAATCGCCAGATGTGATACCGTGTCCACCCAGTAGCACTATGTCCACCAGAATCAACATTCTGATCCTCGCGGGTCTTCTCGTCTGCGCGCTCCGAGGCGCGGCCCAAAACAACTGCGACGCCCTGACCAGGCTCGACCATTCGCAACTCCCCAACGCCACCACAATCATCTCCGAAGCCACTCTGAAACCTGCCTCAGGCCCGGTCGCAGGCCGCTTTGGACGTGGCAACATCCCGGCCCTCCCGGCCCACTGCGAAGTCCTCGGCCGAATGAACGACCGCACCGGCGCCAATGGCCAGCACTACGCCATCCGCTTCCACCTTCGCCTCCCCACCGCCTGGAACGGCCGCTTTTTCTTCGAGGGCGGAGGAGGATCGAACGGCAATCTGGGCGACGCTCTCGGGAATCTGCAGGGTCAGCAGCCCACCAACGCCCTGGTTCTCGGATACGCCGTCGTTTCCCAGGACTCCGGGCATGACAACGCGGTCAACAACGATCCAAAACTCAATGGCACCCTCACCTTCGGCTTCGACGAGCAGGCGCGGCTCGACTTCGGCTACAACTCCTACGACCAGGTGACGCAGACCGCAAAGGCGCTCATCAGGGCTTATTACGGCAAACCGCCCGAGCGCTCCTATTACGTCGGCTGTTCCGAGGGCGGCCGTGAAGCCATGATGATGTCGCAGCGATTCCCGGATTACTTCGACGGCATTCTCGCCTGTTCGCCGGGCTTCAAACTTCCGAAAGCGGCCGTCGCCGAAGCCTGGGATACCCAGGCGTTTGCCGAGGTCGCGAAATCGGAGGGCGTCAAAGACTCGCTCGGCCAGCCTTTCATGAACAAGACCTTCACCGACGAAGACTTCGCTCTGATCTCAAAAACAGTTCTCGCCGCCTGCGACAAACTGGACGGTCTCGAAGACGGGCTGATCGCCAACTTCACCGCCTGCAAACCAAAGCTCTCCGGATTGATCTGCAAAGGCCCGAAAAACGCGGAATGCCTCACCTCCCTTCAGATCTCCGCCATTGAAAAGGTATTCGGAGGCCCCAAAAACTCCAAAGGCGAACCGCTCTACGCCGATTGGGCCTGGGACGCCGGCATCTCCAACCCCGGCTGGCGTATCTGGAAGATCGGAATGTACAACGCCTCGGCGAATTCCAGCATCAACGCGACCCTCGGAAGCGGAGCGATCTCGGCCGTATTCACAACCCCGCCTGTACCCGTTGCCGCCGGCGGAGCCGCGCCCGTCGAATACCTCCTCAACTACAACTTCGATAAGGACGCTCCGAAGATCTTCGCCGAATCGGGCGCCTACGCCAAATCCGCGTGGGATTTCATGCTCGCCAGTTCCACGGATCTATCCAGGTTCAAGGCCCGGGGCGGCAAACTCCTCATCACCCACGGTGTGAGCGATCCGATCTTCTCGGTGAACGACACGATGTCCTGGTACAATGAAATCAATAAGTTAAACAAGGGCAAGGCCGAAGAATGGGTTCGTTTTTTCGCCGTTCCCGGCATGAATCACTGCGGCGGAGGCCCCTCAACAGATCGATTCGATGCCTTCGACGCCCTGGTGAATTGGGTGGAGAAGAAAACGCCACCGGAACGCATCGTCGCCACGGCAGGGCCAATGACTCCGTGGCCGGGTCGAACGCGGCCGCTGTGCCCATACCCGCAATACGCCAGATATGTTGGCAAGGGGAGTATCGAAGAGGCATCGAATTTCGTCTGTAAATAAAGGCCGGAAATAAAGGGAAGTACGGTCGGTCCCGATCCGTCATAAAAGACGGCTGGGCGTATACTTAGTATTCAAGAGGTGGTATGCAAAAATACGGGAAATTCGCCATCCTGATGGCGCTCATCGTCGGTTCGCTCCTGTGGCTCGCCACTGCTGGCATTAAGGGATCGCAGACCTATTACAAGACGATCGCCGAACTGCGTCAGATGGGCGGAGAAGCGCAGTCGCGCCACGTCCGCGTTGGAGGCGACGTACAGGGGAGTTCCATCGTCCACGAAGCGGGCATGGTGAAATTCAATCTCGTTCAGGATAAGCAGGTTCTCCGCGTTGCCTATGAAGGCCGCGATCCCCTCCCCGACACCTTCCGCGACGGGGCGCAGGCCCTTGCGGATGGCCGCCTCGGCCCTGACGGAGTCTTCCACGCCTCTGAAATCCAGGCGAAGTGCGCCTCGAAATACGCCCCCAAGCCCGGCATGGCGCCCGACCAGTTGCAGCCCGGCGCCAAACCCGCGCCGGTAAGTTCGCCCATGCGGTCCAGCCTCTAATGCCGAACTTCTGTGCATGTGGGGCAGGGCTTTGGCCCCGCCGCCGGGCTTCCGCCCGGCGCGGAGCTTTGCATGAGCCGGTAGCGCCGGCGATCTTGTCGCCGGTGTCGGCAAGAACTGAGAAACGAGTTCTATGGAAAACGTAGGTGCCCTGGCCCTCTTACTAGCCTTCTGTATCTCGCTCTACGCGATCGTAGCGAGCGTAGCCGGAAGACTAAAAAACAAGCCCTTCCTCGTAACGAGCGGAGAGCGAGCCGTCCTCGCGGTCTGGTTTCTGGTCTCGACAGCCGCCGGAATCCTCATCTACTCCCTGATGACCGGCGACATGCGGATGGCCTACGTCGCCTCCCACACCAACCACGCAATGCCGGCGTTCTACAAATTCGCCGCATGGTGGGGTGGACAGGAAGGCTCGCTCCTCTTCTGGAGCTGGATCCTCTCAACCTATGGAGCCGTAGTCGTCCTCACCAACCGGGGCCGGCATCGGGTGCTGATGCCGTGGGTGTTAGCAATCCTCTCAACGGTCCAGATCTTCTTCCTGACCCTCAACGCCTTCGTAGTCAGCCCGTTCCAGGTTCTCTCGCTCGACAAGGTAATCACCACCGTTCCCGACGGCATGGGCCTCAATCCGCTCCTCCAGTATTGGGCGATGGTAATCCACCCGCCGATGCTCTATCTCGGCTACGTAGGATTCTCCGTCCCATTCGCCTTCGCCATGGCGTCGCTGGTCTCAAAAGCTCCAGGCGATAGCTGGATCCACACCACCCGCCGCTGGACCATCGTCACCTGGCTCTTCCAGGGCACCGGGATTCTGTTAGGCTCCGCATGGGCGTATCACGTCCTGGGCTGGGGCGGTTACTGGATGTGGGACCCGGTCGAAAACGCATCCCTGCTCCCCTGGCTCGCCGCAACCGCCTTCCTGCACTCCGTAATGATGCAGGAAAAGAAGGGCATGATGAAGGTCTGGAACATGGTCCTCATCGCCGCGACCTTCTTCCTCTGCATCTACGGCACATTCCTCACCCGCTCCGGCATCATCAGTTCGGTCCACGCGTTCGCCGAATCGCCCATCGGGAAATACTTCGTCGGCTTTCCTCGCCCTGGGCATCGCCGCAACCGTCTGGCTGATCCTCGACCGTCTCGATTACCTGAAGAGCGAATCCGAACTCGAAAGCGTGGTCTCCCGCGAATCGAGCTTCCTCTTCAATAACCTGATCCTGCTGGCGAGTTGCTTCGCCGTCCTCTGGGGCACGATGTTCCCGGTTCTCTCCGAGAAGTTCTCGAACGAGAAGATCAGCCTCGATGCCGTCTGGTTTAACCGTCTGATGGTGCCGATCGGCCTCTTCCTTCTCTTCCTGACCGGCGTCGGCCCGCTGTTCGCCTGGCGGCGCACCTCCATCGAAAGCCTCCGTAAGAACTTCCAGTGGCCCGGAATCGGAATGCTGGTCGTGGTTGCCGCACTGATCATCGGCGGTATGCGCTACCCGTACTCGATAATTTCTCTCGGCCTTTGCTTCTTCGTAGCCGCGACCATCGTGATGGAGTTTTTCCGAGGCTCGCGAGCCATCAGTGAAAAAACGAAGACCGGTCTCATCCCCGCGATGATCGAACTGACCCACCGCAACACGCGGCGCTACGGCGGATACCTGGTTCACATGGGCATCGTTCTGATGTTCATCGGCTGGAGCGGCCACCCCTTCAACCAAACGGCCGTAGGCGAAGTAAACAAGGGCGACGTGATGAAGGTCGGCTCCTACACTCTCAAGGTCGTCGACTTGACCCAGGGCGACACCGCCGACTACGCAGTGGGACACCGCAATCCTCGACGTTTCGAAGAACGGCAAGCCGCTGGGCACGCTCGAACCGACCCGCCGGTTCTACAAGATCGCTCAGCAGGGCACTGCTGAAGTAGCCCTGCGCACCCGGCTGAACGAAGATCTCTACATCAACTACGCCGCCCGCGAAGGTGACAAGGCCACGCTGCAGGCCTATGTCTTCCCGCTCGTCACCTGGATCTGGGTCGGCGCAATGGTCCTGATCGGCGGCACCCTGGTGTGCCTCGTCCCGAGTAAAGTCGCGCGCTCGTATCCGCGCACCGAAGTAGTAGGTATTGGCAAGAAGAATGTACCGGTTAAAGCATAATCTCGTATTTGTCCTTTCGGGACTGCTCATAGCGAGCGCCGCGATCCTGGCGCAGACCGAAGCGCAAATCGAAAGCGATCAGGTGAAGAGCGTCGGCACGCACATCAATTGTCAGTGCGGTTCGTGTAACGAAAACATCAACTGCATGATGTCGGCCGGCCAGTGCCATTTCTGCAAACCGGCCCGCACCCAGATCTACAAAATGCAGACCGCCGGGACTGAGTGATGGGCAGATCGTTCAGCGCTTCATCGCGGAGTATGGACAAAAAATCTTCCGTCCGGATCCGAACTCGTACTTCTGGGTGATCCCCTATGTAGCCCTTGGGATCGGCGCCATCGTGATCGTCCTGGTTCTGCGGCGGATGATGGGTGGCGGCCACCACAACCTGAAGCCCGCCGTAGCCGGAGGACCGTCGCTTGACGACGACGATCCCACGCTCGCCCGCTACCGCGACGCGATCGAAAAAGACACCTCGAAACTGGACTAACGGATACTGGTTTAACGAAAAGTGGACACGAGTCTAATCTTTGGTGCGCTGCTGGGCGCGGGCATGATCGGCTTTCTGCTGTTCATTCGGGTAAAAGACATCCCGAAACCCGTCCCCGAATCGCCCTTCAAACATCTCGAAGAGCGCAAAGCGGCGATCTATGAAAACCTGCGGGACCTCCAGTTCGAGTACCGTCTCGACAAGCTTTCCGACGAAGACTACAAGGCGACCAAACTCGAACTGCAAAAGGACCTCGCCCAGGTGATGGCCGAAACCGACCGCATCAAAGCCGAACTGGCCTCGTCGGGCGTAGCCCCGCAGCCGGTCGTGGTGGCCACGAAGAAGCCGACGTGCCCCTCGTGCGGCGCGACTTTCGACAAACCTCTCAAGTTCTGCGGCGAGTGCGGCAAACCAATGGGAGCCTCCGCATGAAGCAGGTAGCGCCGGCGATCTTGTCGCCGGTGTCCAGCCCCGCGCGTTCTTGTGGGGCAGGGCTTCGGCCCTGCCGCCGGGCTTCCGCTCGGCGCGGAGCCTCGCGTAAAACAGTCACAACCATTCCAACTATTTCTCGCGAATCCTCTCAACAACTTACCCGTCATCGCGGCCACCATCGCCGATTCCGACTGCTACCGTCAGATCGCGAAACGAGGAATCTAACGATGTCCAAACCCGAATCAGACCAACCCGAGACAGCAATCGAGGGCCAGTTCGCGCAGCACATCTCGAACCTCCGCTTCCGACTGAACCGCCTCGACGGAATCGAAAACAACCTGTCCCAGACGGACGACTCCGCCGCCCTTAAGAACTTACGCCTGTATCGAACGCGCCTCTTGCGTATGCTTCGCGCATACACGGCCGAATACGAGCGCCTTCAGAAAGACGGCTCACGGCGCCGGCAAACCACCCTTTGGAGCAACATCCCGCAAGCATGATTCGCATGAACAAACGGGCCGCATGGGCTCTCCTGTTGTTCGCTCCTCTCGCGCAAGCCGCGATCGACGGAACGGTCGTTAATGGAACCAGCGGAAAGCCCCAGCCGGGCTCGACCGTAACCCTTTTCCAGACCACGCAACAAGGCCCGCAGGATCTTGGCAGCGTCAAGACCGACGCGGCCGGCAAGTTCGCCTTCGCACAGGACGTGCAGCCCGGCGTGGGCGGAGGCCCGCTGCTGATCCAGGCCGTGTACGCGGGCGTTCAATACAACTTCACCATCACCCCCGGCCAGCCGATGACCGGTGTTACTGTGCCGGTTTACGAGTCGTCCAAATCGCCCGGCGGAGCGAGAATCGATCAGCACTTCTTCGTCCTCGAACCATCGCCCGACGGCACGATGCAGGTGAGCGAAGGGTACCTTTACAAGAACGACGGCAAAACGACCTGGAACGATCCGGACCGCGGAACCCTCGAATTCACTCTTCCGGAAGCGGCCCAGGGCAAGGTAGAAATCAACGTAGTTGCGCCGGGCGGCCTGCCGATCCGCCGCGCTCCCGACGCACTCGGAAAGCCCAACCAATACAAGCTCGATTTCCCGATCAAACCGGGTGAATCGCGCGTCGACTTGTCCTGGAACATGCCTTTCCGAAGCCCCGGCGTTTTCGAAGACCGGCTCCTGACTCGCGCCGACAAGCTCGAAGTAGTCGCGCCTCCCGGAGTCGAGATCAAAGGTTCGGATGTGGTTCTCCTCGGGCAGGAGCCCAGCACCAAATCCAACGTCTACGGCGTAAAAGGTCCCGACCTCAAGATCGAGGTCGTAGGCACCGGTCTCTTCAACGCCCCGTCGGACTCGGGTGCGGGCGCTGGTGGCGGCAACGGCGGCGGCAATCTCAGCGAGAACCTCCCCAAGCTCTACGGTCTGCTGCAGGCGAACTCGGACTTCAAGGATTCGGTACTCGCGGTGAAGTGGGTTCTGCTGACCGTGCTTGGCATGCTGGCCCTCGGCTTTGTCCTGCTCTACCGCAAGGGCGATCCCACGCAGGCCATCGACCGCACAGCATCGACCGGTTCGGAACCGGAGACCGCCACGAAAGCCTCCAGGCATGCACGCGGTCGCGGCTGATCGCGTCTGGAAATACTTCGGCGACTATCCCGCGCTCCGCGGCGCCAGCCTTGAAGTGACAAAGGGCGCCTGTCTCGCGCTCCTGGGAAGGAACGGGGCGGGGAAGACTACGTTTCTGCGCATTCTGGCGAAACTGTCCAAGCCGAATAAGGGAAGTGTAAGGATAGAAGGCCGCATCGGGTACCTCGGCCACGGAATCGGAGTCTACGACGACCTCTCCGCCCTTGAGAACCTGACCTTTTTCGGACAGCTCGCGGGCCTCGAAAACCCTAAGGAGGCGGCAAACTCCGCCCTGGATAGGGTCGGTCTGGGCCGGGTAAAAGAAGGACTCGCGCGCGAGTTCTCGCGCGGCATGCGGCAGCGTCTCGCGATCGCGCGGGCCTTTTTGCATGACCCGGAGTTGCTGGTGCTCGATGAACCGTTCACGTCGCTGGATGACCGCGCGATCGCTGTCCTGCAGCATCTGCTCGAAGGCGCACGCGCCCGCGGATCGACGATCATCATGTCGACCCATCAGATCCGCGAAGCGATGGAATTAGCCAGCGACGTCGCGCTGCTCGAACGCGGCCGACTCGTTTTCGCCGGCCCGCGATCGAGCGAGATGCTGCTCGATCCAGGTTGGCTGTACCGGACCTACGGAGATGTTAAAGAGTGACGAACGGCATCGCCGCGGCAGTCGCCATCGCGCGGAAGGATCTCCGCACGGAATGGCGCACCCGAGAATCGCTGAACGCCAGCGTCTCCTTCTCGCTGGTGATCCTGGTGCTGTTCAGTTTCGCCTTCGATCTGGACCGGGAGGAAAAACTCGCGATCTCAGGCGGCCTGTTGTGGCTGGTTTATGCTTTCGCCGGAGCGCTGATTGTGAATCGCAGCTTCGCGCGCGAGCTGCCGAACGACTGCCTCGAAGTGCTGGTCGCCTCGCCCGCGCCGGCCTGGGCGATCTTCATCGGCAAGGCATTGGCTTCGTTTTTTCTGCTGACGTTGGTCGAGTTGATCTCGCTCCCGGTGTTCGGCCTGTTTTACAACATCCGCTGGGCCGGTTCGTTCTTCTCGCTCTTCCTTGTGATAGCGTTGGCCACCTGGGGGATTACCGTAGTCGGGACGGCGTTCAGCGCGGTGACCGTCAACGTCCGATTGCGGGAACTGATCCTTCCTGTACTGCACTATCCGGTCCTGATCCCGCTGCTGATCGGCGCGATGGAATTGACCACGGGGCTGCTGAATGGGAACGCCGTGATGAGCGACATCCGGCTGCTGATCGTCTTCGACGTGATCTACACGTCGCTGGCGATCATGTTGATTGAGTTTATTCTGGTGATATAGAGGTCGAAACGATGCGTGAAAAGGCCGTCTACACTCTTGGCATTCTGGGCACGGTGCTGCTGATATTTAACTTCTACCGGATCTTTCTGGTGCTGCCAATCGACGAGCTGCAGGGCGCGATTTACAGGATCATCTTCATCCACGTGCCCGCGGCTTTTACAGCCTACAGCTTCTATGCTGTTGCCGTGTTCTGCAGTATTGGGTTTCTGATCACGAAGAAATTCAAATGGGATTCGATCGCCGTCTCGGCCGTCGAAGTCGGAACGATGTTTACGCTGGTCAATCTGGCCACCGGTAGCATCTGGGGTCGTGTGGAATGGGGAATCTGGTGGGCTTGGGACGCGCGTATGACTTCACAGCTCATGTGTTTCCTTCTTTATCTCGGATACCTGCTGCTTCGCCCGGCGATTCCCGAAGCCACGCCAAGGGCCACCATGTCGGCCATCCTTGCGATCTTCGCAGCCGCGGATATCCCGATAGTTTTCATGGCCATTCGGTTGCATAACGTCCGTACACAACATCCAGGACCCGTTCTCGAAACCGGGAAACTCGCCGCAATCTACTGGCCACCGCTTCTGACAGACTGGCTGGTATTTTTGCTGCTCGGCACAGCCATGATTCTCGTTCGCTTGCATCAGGAAACGAGCAGCCGCGAAATCGATTCGATACGCCGCGAGCTTCACGCGATCTAACATCACATGTCACCCGTCGATATTACTAATCTCCACTTCCTGTTCTTCGGTTACTCAGCCGCCTGGATTATCGTGGTTGGCTTCGTTTTTCTGCTGCTCAAACGAAGCCAACGCATCGATCGGGAACTCAACAGGCTTAAGTCCCTGGTTGAAGACAAAGAGAAGTTCTGACTACAACTTACTCACCACCGAAACTGAATCCGAGTCCCATATTGTATTCAGGCACCCAGTTACTTCCGAACTGATAGAAGTTATTCACCCAGTGGGCATCGACCGCGGGCCGGAGAAAGACATGCGGGGTGATATAGAAACGCGCCGCCACCGAAGCATGTGCCTGGAAGTGGCCGGAGCTTTCGGAACCCAGATTAATCGACTGGCATCCGACGAACTGATCACACTCCGTCTGATTTTCCGTAAAGCGAACGGCGACTCCGCCGATGCCTGCCTGAATTTCGGGCACAAAACGCGTGGTTTTAATGGGCTGCCAGACACCGTTGAAATCATAAAATATGGGACGGTAGTTCAGCCCGGCGTAATCCCCCTCGCCGGCGCGCCAGTTGACTTCTGCGCCCGCTCCCCAGTGCGGTGTCAGCATGAAACTGCCGCCCAGGTTAAGGAACAGACCATTCATCTTCGGGGTATTGATGAAGTTGCCGGTGCCAAAGGTGTCGATCGCCTGCCCGTTGGAATCGGCAGTCGCCGTGCCAAGACCGAAATACACATTCGCCTGCGGCGTCTGCGCCATAACGAAGGGCGCACCCGCAAGCACTCCAAGACACACTGCAAGCGTTTTACTCGTGAGTTTCAACATAATAGTCCTCTATTTCCCTGATTTAGTTACGTAACTGCGATAACTCCACAGACGCAGTCTCGGGAAACGGGTTTCGCTCGCAGTGCAAAGCAATGTTAAGCGGGGTACAGAGTGACTAAGAACGCCCGTCGCGCGGGAAGCTGACAATCATCCCGACGAAGGCGACGCCGGCCGTGGTGAGTGCCCAGGCGCCGAGCTGATGCGCGTCGATCAGTGCGCCTGCGATTACGGGCGCTATAATTTGCGAGATCGAAGTAATGGATTGCGTCAGTCCCAGGACCACGCCCTGCTCGCGCTTGCCGGCCTGCTGCGTGATTAATGAAGTAACAGCCGGCCGAAGAACGCCGCTGTAAGAATTAACCGTGCTGGCGCCGAGAAGCCCTCCAACTGTATCCGTCCAGGCAAGCAGACCATAACCCACGGCGCTGACGCCAAAGCCGGTCCACACGAGAGTCTTTTCGCCGAGCCACTTCACCAGGCGGCCGATGAGGCCGCCCTGCAGGATCAGTCCCAGAAAGCCGACATAGGCGAAGACATAGCCCACTTCCTTTGCGCCGAAGGGGTGCCCATGCAGCGTGTATCTCCGTTGCGCATACAGGGCGAAGCCTGAAATAAAGAGCGCAAAAGAGAAGGCGAAGAAGGCAAACTGCCACAGAAGCGGACCCAGCCCGGGCCGCTCGAAGTATTGCGCGTAAGCTCTCCATTCAAGCACGCTGAGCCGCTTTCCGCCCGGACCACTTTCGACATCGCCCGTATGCGGCTCCGCTTTGGGAAGCAGCGTGGCCGTACAGACGATACTCGATGCCGACAGGAACGCCGCGGCGAGAATCGGCCAGACGAGGCCGAACTGCGACAGATATCCCGAGGTCGCAGGGCCGATGAGAAAGCCGATTCCGAATGCGATGCCGATCACACCAAACGATTTTGCCCGGTTCTCCGGTTCCGTGACGTCGGCGATATAGGCCTGCGCAAGGGAAAGGTTCCCGGCGGTCGCCCCATCAATGATGCGCGAAAGAAACACCAGCCATAGGGTGTTTGAGAACGCGAGGATGAGGAAGCCAACGAGCGTTCCCATCTGGCTGACGATCAGGAGCGGCTTGCGCCCCATCTGATCCGACAGGCGGCCGAGAATGGGTCCCGCGATCAACTGACAGAAGGCGTAAGACGAGATGAGCAGGCCCACGACCGATGCCGAGGCGCCCAGATGCTCGGCGTAGAACGGAAGCAAAGGCAGAATGATCGTCAGGCCAAGAACGTCAACCAGAACGATAAGGAAAATAGGAAGCAGGGGCGATTTTTTCACGGCCTGCGATGCTCGCTGAGAAGCAGGTCCGTGAGAAACAGAAGGCACAACCCCATGCTATCGCGCGAGCATTGTCAGGCCTTTGCGGCGGCGCGACGCGGGCCCTGCCATTCCTTCCAGTCGGCGGTCGTGGCTTCCACCATCTTCACAGCGGCTTTGTGCAGCCAGTTGACCTCGCGTTTGCTGAGATCGGCCAGCACCTCGGTTGTCTGGCGCGATCCCAGATGCAGATTGGCGGTCTCCCAGCCCATGGCCTGCAGCAGCCTGGTTTCGTCCTTCTCGCGCGGGAAGGCTGCGATGTTGATTTTGGAGCAGTCCGGCGCCAGACGTCTGACGATCCAGCGGCCCTCGACACGTACAAAAGGATCTTTGGCCCGCACCGCGGTATCGATCGCCTTCTGATAGCGGATGGATTGGCTGGCCGCGCCGCGGGCCCAATCCCAGGCGGACGGCGCCAGAGCCTTTGCCTCACGCGACACGGGAGCGCCACCGTATTGGGCGATGGCGACGAAGCGCTGGCGTCCCAGACTGCCCATTCCGGCAACGCGATGGGCGATTTTGTACTCGGACTTCTTGTCCGACTTCAATCCCTGGCCGGGCATCATCGTTTCAAGACTTCGCCGCGCACTGCCGGGGACCTTGCTCTGATACTTCGGGAGGGCATCCATCTTTTTCCAGAAGCCAACGGGATCCCGCAGGCTGGGATTCACCATGTCGTGCAGCCACTGGTGAGTGCCATTAAGCACCCAGGGACGGCCGCCGGCTTCTAGACAAGCTTTGTATCCGGTGAGGAGCTCACTGCATGCGTTACTGCGCGCGATGTGCAGCTCCCCGGCATCGATGGCAATGTGAGCGCTCGCCGCGAGCCGGATCAGATCGATCGCGTAAGGCATTCGGCCCACCTCGTCAAAGTCGTTGATGCCCCATATGAGGCGGCCTTCGACATCGCGCCATGTGCCGAAATTTTCCAGATGAAGATCGCCTACAGCGAGGACCTTCGGCGCTTCGGCGCATTCGGAACAGACATCCGGCCACAGTTGGGCGAAGCGGTAAAAGGTGGCGCGAAAGAAGGGGAAAATCGCCGCCTTCATTGTCTCGTGCTTATGCGCGAGATCCTCAGGTACGATCTCGAGCTGGTGGGAAAGCCAGTCTTCGTAGGTGGCAGTCGATTTACGGAAGTTCACCGGCTGATTGTAGCCGGTCTCTCCCGCGAAAGTAAGGTCGCGGTTTCCGAATCCGCGGGATAGAAGGCTTCGAGAGTAAATTCGGACAGCGTAATCTCGAGCGGGGTTCCGAACACGGTAACCGTGCTCAGGAAAGAAAGCACTCCCGCCGGGGTGTTCAGCACCAGCGGGATGGCAATTTCATTGGCGGGAGTCTGATATGGCCCGCCGGCGGGATCGTTTGGGTAACTCGTCAATTCCTTCAGCAATTCCTGGAGGGCGGGGTCGCGTGTGATCCGCAACTGGCGTCGCAGCCTGTCGAGCAGGTGAGCACGCCATTCGCCGATGTTTACGATCTGCGGCGCCAGGCCGTCCGGGTGGAGGCTGATCCGAAGGATGTTTGCGGGCGCTTTCAAAAGAGCGGCGTCGACCGTTCCGAGCAACGGCCAGACTGCCTGATTGGCACTCAGGAGATTCCAATTCCGGTCAAACGTAAGGGCCGGGTACGGTTCATGGGCAGCGAGTACCCTTTCGACAGAGGCTCTCGCTCGGGCGAGGGCGGGATCGTCCCAGGGGCGATCGCGAAAGACAGGCGCGAAGCCCGCTGCGAGAAGCATCGTGTTTCGCTCCCTGAGCGGTACGTCAAGATGTTCCGCCAGATGTAAGACCATCTCGCGGGACGGGGTCGAACGGCCGCTCTCGATGAAGCTCAGATGTTTCTGGGAAATTTCCGCCTCAAGGGCCAGATCCAACTGGCTCCGGCGACGCAGTTCCCGCCATGATCTGACCATGTTGCCGACCGATGCGACGGTTGCGCTCATGTGCCGATACTAAGCGGTCCCACGCGCTCAGATCAATTACCTCTGAGTTAATTGCGCCGCTCCGCCGATAAGCGCACGATCGAGCTGAAGGAACACAAAAAGGAGACTTCAGCAAAATGAACCATAGTCAAATTATCGAAACCGCCCCTGCGTCAACACAAAACAGCGTGATCGCCAAAGACGGAACCAGGCTCTTCGTGCAGGACTGGGGATCCGGCCGCCCCGTCGTATTTGTGGCTGCCTGGGCTTTTAATTCCAATGTGTGGGGCAGCCACATCGCAGCGTTGACCGGTCTGGGATTTCGCTGCGTTGCGCTCGATCGGCGTGGCCATGGCCGTTCGGATATTCCCCGAACCGGCTATGACCTCGACACGCTGGCCGACGATCTCGCAGAGGTTATGGAGCAACTGGATCTCCGTAATGTGGTGCTGCTGGCTCATTCCATGGGATCGGTCGAGGCCGTTCGTTACTGCGCGAGGCACGGCATGGATCGCGTGGACCGACTTGTGCTCGCGGCGCCCACCACCCCTTATCTGACCAGGACGGCGGACAATCCCGAAGGTATCCCGGGCGAGATGATTCAGGCCGATTACGACGCCATCGCGAAGGATTATCCAAAATGGATTGCGGAGAATGAAGCTCCGTTCTTCACGCCCGATACGGTTGCTGAGACGCGTAACTGGATCAAAGCCATGATGCTCGAGGTTCCGCTGCCGGCTGCGCTGGCATGCCGTCGGACAATCGCCTCAGCCGATCTGCGGGCAGACCTCGCGAGAATTGCGCGCCCTACCCTCATCGTTCACGGCGACAAGGATGCGAGCGCGCCGATTTCGATAACCGGCGCTCGGACAGCGCACCTTATCGGTAACTGCCGCTTCATCGTTTATGAGAATGCCCCGCATGCGATCGTCCTGACACACCGTGAACGCTTTTTGTCGGATATCCTCAAGTTCATCGCGGAGTGAGGCAAACTTTTGAAATACGCACCCTGCTCGAAGGCGACGCCACCGCGTGGTGGCGCCTTCGACTGGAGGCGCTCGAGGCCGAACCATTCGGATTCGGCAAAGCCGTGGAAGAACATCGGGCAACGCCGATTGAGACTATCGCCAGCCGTTTCCGCGCCGTCGGCCCGGACAACTTTACGTCAGGCGCTTTTCTCGGCGGCAACCTCGTGGGTATGGCGACCTTCAGGCGGGAAACAGGACTGAAAGAACGCCATAAGGGCCACATCTATGGCGTCTATGTGACCGAGGCCTTCAGGAAACAGGGCGTTGCGCGAGCTCTGTTGTCGGCGATTCTGGAAACAGTGGGAAAGGATTCATCTCTGGAGCAACTTCTGCTCGCTGTTGCGACAAGTCAGCATCCAGCGAAGCAGCTGTACCTGGACTTCGGGTTCGAGATTTTCGGAAGAGAGCCGAAGGCTCTGAAGGTGGGTTCCGGAATATATCGACGAAGATCATATGATCCTGATGATCCGGTAACGTCACAGTTACCCGCGCCTGATCGCGTTGTCGCACTTGAGCAAATCGCGTTATTTGTCTTTCGGCGGATATTTCTCGAATATCTTGCTTACTGCCTTCTGAATCTTTTTCGCGTTCTTCTCGGGTTTATCACTTAATGTGTCTGTCCCGATACCGCGGAAGACCAGCTTCTGCTGTTGCGGGTCCATCAGGTCCACAACCAGGGTGCCGTTGTTGATGGTGTTGCTCGTCGTGGTCGAGATGGAGGAGGCGCCCCACCCGTAACCCCAGCGAGCACCGTATCCCCAACCCGGACCCGCACCGTTAGTGAATGTCGTGAGCTGCTGTTGCTGTGTCAGCACAGCCTGATACCCGATGAACAGATCGGGGTTGCTCTCCGATTTGGTCAGCCCTTCTTTCGTCATCGCGGCATCGATTGCGCCGACGATACGCTGGTCCACGATCTGATTCACATCGGGGCTTTCTTTCATTTTGACCCATTTGTAAGTCTTGTATTTCGTAAAGTCGTTTCCGTGTTCGTAGTCGACGCGAATCGTCTGGGCCACGGCTTGCGCCGGAGGAAGCGCGGCCGCCAGAAGGATTACCGGAAAAAGACAACGCATGTTTTCGATCTCCTGTGGACGTTTTGCCAGATTAGACTTGCGAGATTGCGTTAAGGTTTTTTTAATTGCCGGTTATGGGCGATGCACGGCCAACCAGATCGCCCTGCGCTGTCACGCAGACCGGGGAATCGGCGGCAGAGTCCATCGGCAAAGTGTTAAGACCGCTTACTCATGGCTCGCCACGAAATTAGAGTGGCCACCGCTCCTCTGAAGACGCGGTTCGCACGGCTGAAGAACACCGGCGCCAAAGATCGCCGGCGCTGCCTCGGCGTCTTCATTCATATCGGTGGCTCGCAGGGCCATGGTGACCCCATTGAAAACGCGGTTCGTACGAACACCGGCGACAAGATCGCCGGCGCTACCGGTGCTTACCTAAAGCTCCGCGCCGAGCGGAAGCTCGACGGCAGCGCCGAAGCGCCGGCCCCACAGCGGCCCCACAGCGTCTTCATTCAGTTTGGCGGCCCGTAAGGCGACTCGCTGGCGTGCGAGCCCGCTAAATCATCTTTTGTTTCCAGGTTCCGCGGCGGAACAGAATCAGCGATGCAACCGTCATGGCCGTCTCCGCCGTTGGAATCGCCGCGAAGACTCCGGGCGGTCCCCAGTGCAGGACAACAGCGAGAGTCCACGCCAGCGGGATCTGGAAGAACCAATAGCAACAAAGGTTGATCAGCGACGGCGTTCTGGTGTCCCCCGCGCCGTTGAACGCCTGCACCAGCACCATTCCCCACGCGTAGCAGATATTTCCCACGCTGATGAAGCGCAGGCAGCCGGCCGCGACGCTTTGGACGGCGGGATCGGAGGTAAAAAACGCAGCCAGAGGTCTGGCGAATATGAGGAACACAATCGCTATGGACCCCATATAGGCCATCGTGTAGCGCCCCGTCTGATAGACGGCCTCTTCGGCGCGATCGGGCTTCTTCGCTCCCAGATTCTGGCCGACCAGGGTCGCCGCCGAGTTCGACAGTCCCCATGACGGCAGGATCACGAACATGAAGATTTTGATGGCTACCGTATAGCCGGCCACCGGCACGCTGCCAAATGTGGCGCACAGACGCACGAGGCCCGTCCAGCTTGCCGTGGCGATCAGGAACTGCAGGATGCCGGTGAAGGAGACTCGCAGGAGCCGCCACAAAATGCCCGCATTGATCCGAAGCTGCCGGAAGTGGACACGAATACGGCTCTTGCCGCCGAAAAGCATCCACAACTGGAACAACACGCCCAGTCCCCGTCCGGTTGTGGTTGCCACCGAAGCTCCCATTACGTTCAAACGGGGGAAGGGGCCCCAGCCGTTGATCAAGCACGGATCGAGCACGATATTGATCAGGTTGGCAAACCACAGCGCGCGCATGGCGAGCGCCGCGTCACCCGCTCCCCGGAAGATCGCGTTGATCAGGAAGAGCAAAAAGATCGTGACCGAGCCGCCGAGCAGAATTCGGGTATAAGTCGAGCCGATTTGAATCACGGACGGCGTAGCGCCCATGAGTCCGAGCAGATTCGGCGCGAAGAATATTCCGGCCACCCCGACGATCACCGCCAGCAGCAGGCCGACTGCGATCGCCTGCACCGCGGCTATCGACGCCCCTTCCGGATCTTTCTCGCCGATCCTGCGGGCGACGAACGCGGTCGTCGCCATGCTCAGCCCCATCGCAATCCCGAAGACCAGCACCAGACACGACTCGGTCAGGGCTACGGTCGCCAGCGAATCCACCCCGAGCCGCGCGACGAAGAACATGTCGACGATGCCGAAGAGGGACTCCATCAGCATCTCGAGGATCATCGGAATCGCCAGAACGACGATCGCCCGCTTCAGATTGCCTTCGGTGAGATCGCGCTGAGAACCCGCGAGGGCTTCGCGAACGATCGCGATGACGCCTGAGCCGTGCACAGGCGCGGATTGGACAGCTTCCTGCAGTCGAGCCTCCCTGGTGGGTGAAACGGAAAGGTTAGTCGGAAAGCGCC
Source organism: Terriglobia bacterium (assembly GCA_963845785.1). Classification (GTDB taxonomy): domain Bacteria; phylum Acidobacteriota; class Terriglobia; order Bryobacterales; family Bryobacteraceae; genus BOG-234. Next base: position 252,268 of record CAWJTK010000002.1, read on the forward strand.
AGCCGGGTACTTTCCGGTCCGACATGGATGTGCGGGCCTGTGGCCTTATGCGGCACCGCTGCCCGGAATGCGAAATAGGGAATTCGCTTCGATTCGAGATAACGCATCAGCCAGACACCCTCGGGCTGATCCGGATTCACCGCGACATCGACCCGGCCCCGATGGTCGAAACCAAAAGATCGATGCAGCGCGGTTTCGCCCTCGGCGCTGATCGGCATCGGTTTGGCAAAGTGAGTCAGATAAGCGACCTCGAGCGCGTGCAAATCGGCCGGCGTAAAGATGCCGCTGCCGGCGTAATGCGTGTAAACCTTCCCGTCCCAGTCCGGATGCTGCGGCGCTTCGACTTCGAGGCTGGCCATCGCCTTTTGAATACGCGCGCTTTCGGCCATTTGTTCGATCAGCTTCGCGCGCGACTCCGCCAGATCGAGCTCCTGCTGCGCGCGATCGAGATTGTCGCCGGATGCCTCAGCTTCCGAGCGCGAAAGGACCCCCGCGCTGACGAGTTCCCTCATATCGTTGAGCGACTTCTGCCGCCTCAGGACCATACGCTGCGCCACCTGCACCAGCTGATCGGCCTCTTCGGGCAGGATGTTCGTGCTGTAGAGGTTATTCTTGAGCAGCGCCATGTCCATGGCGTCCTGAACATCTTCCTGCGCCTTTTGCAGACGTATCAGCGGCAATGCTCCGGCGCTGACCAGTTTTGTTACCTGGTCGAGGCGTTCCCGGGCTCGCACGACCAGGGAATCGTTCTGGTCGACAGTGAGAGAGGACTGTGCCGGCATCGGGGCAGGCGTCGCGGACGCCTCCGTTTGAGCGGCGGCGGCGGACACAAATATAATGGAGAGCGCGTAAAGCGCGGCGAATCTGAAAATCACTCTTACCCTTATAGTACGATAACGACTGGGGGCAAGTTTCTGCCGCAGACGGATTTCGAAACAACCAGTAGTACCGGCACAGCCAGACATTCCTCAAAACCTCAGCCCGAACCCGGATGGCTCACGGCCGTTCGCGCGGCTCAGGAAAAACAAGCCACCGATATCAAAGTCCTGGACCTGACCGGGGTCACATCGTTCACCGACTACTTCGTGATCTGCTCGGGTTCGAACACCCGCCAGAATCAGGCCATCGCCGACGAGATCGGGATACAGCTCAAGAAACACGGTGAGCTGCCGAACAGCGTGGAAGGCTATCAGCAGGGCGAATGGATCCTGAGCGACTACGGCGATTTTCTGGTGCACGTGCTGTCGCAGAAGGCCCGCGAATACTATTCGCTCGAACGCCTGTGGCGCGAAGCGAAGAACGTGCCTATTCCGGCGGAGTGAAGGTTTTTCTTTACTATTTCGGCAAGCCCAAAGATGCGCACGCCAACGCCATGGCGGCGGATTACATGCAGCGCGCGGGCCGCTTTGCTCCGTCGCAAATGACCGAGATCCGATCGGACAAGACCGACATCTGGGTGAAGCATCCGACGGCAAAGAAGATCCTGATGGACCCAGGCGGCCGGCCGCTAGATTCCACGGCGTTCTCCGAGCTCTTCCGGAAGGCCGAAATGCTGGGTTACGATCTGGTGTTCGTCGTGGGTGGCCACGATGGCCTCCCCGCCGGCTGGCGCGAGCGCGCGGATGTCCTGGTTTCGCTCTCGGCGATGACCATGCCCCACGAACTGGCGCGCGCTATGCTGGCAGAACAGATCTATCGGGCATTTACCATCCTGCGGGGGCATCCGTACCCGCGATAGCCTGCAGTTTCAGTGCAGTGAAACGATGTGGGGAGCGAGATCAATTTCATGTCATGGTTCAAGCGAGAATCGAACGGCGCCGCGAATCCCCAGGGCGAGGAATCGAAGCACACAGTCAAGACCGAGGGTCTCTGGCTCAAATGCGAAGGCTGCCGCGAAATCCTCTGGAAAAAGGACCTCGAGGCGCACCTCAATACTTGCAGCAAGTGCGGTTACCACTTCCGCCTGGACGCCCGCTCACGCATGCGAATGCTGTTCGACGACGGCGTTTATCAGGAACAGGACGCCTCGCTCGAATCCTCCGACCCGTTGAACTTCGTCGATTCGAAATCCTATAAAGAGCGCCTGAAAGCGACGGAGGCGGCGACATCGCTCAAGGATGCGCTGCTTTCGGGAACGGGAAAACTCGAAGGGCGGGCGGTGAACATCTGCGCAATGGAGCCGAAGTTCATCGGCGGCAGCATGGGCGCGGTCACGGGCGAGAAGATCACGCGCGCGATCGAGCGGTCGATTGAAATGCGGGCGCCGCTGATCGTGGTCTCGGCGTCGGGCGGTGCGCGCATGCAGGAGGGCGCGGTGAGCCTGATGCAAATGGCGAAGGTTTCCGCGGCGCTGATGCGGCTGGATGAGGTGCACCTTCCTTATATCAGCGTGCTGACCGATCCGACTACCGGCGGCGTCACGGCGAGCTTCGCGATGCTGGGCGATCTGAACATCGCCGAGCCAGGCGCGCTCATCGGCTTCGCGGGGCCGCGCGTCATTGAACAGAGTATTCGCCAGAAGCTGCCGGAAGGCTTTCAGCGAAGCGAATTTCTGCTGAAGCACGGCATGCTGGACGCGGTGGTGCCGCGCGGCGAGATGAAGGCCTGGATCGCCAAAGCACTGGACTTCTGTCTTGGCGAGATTGTGCCTCCGGTACATCGCGAAGCTGCATGAATTTTGGGGAAAGCGTCCGGTTTCTTCATTCCCTCGGGCATGAGCTAAAGGTCGTCAAGTGGGATCTGGCGCGTATCGGGACGCTGCTTGGAACGCTTGGCAATCCACACCGGCGGGGACGGTTCATTCATGTTGCGGGGACCAATGGTAAGGGCTCGACCTGCGCCATGATGGCTTCCGCGTTGCAATTGGCGGGCTTCCGCACGGGGCTGTATACATCGCCGCATCTGGTCGATCCGCGCGAACGGATCCGGATCGACGGCGAAATGATTTCGGAGGCCGCCTGGTGCGCGGCTTTCGATGAGGTTCATGCGGCGGTGGAGGGGCTTCTCGCGCGGGAGCTGATCGACGGGCATCCGAGTTTCTTCGAGACGATGACCGCGATGGCATTCGTGGCGTTTGCGAGAGCTTCGGTTGACGTGGTGGCGCTGGAGACGGGGCTGGGCGGCCGGCTGGATGCCACGAATGTGGTCGATCCGGAGATTGCGGTAATTACGCAGATTGATTTCGATCATGAGGCGTTTCTGGGGTCGAGCATCGAATCGATCGCGGCGGAGAAGGCGGGAATTATCAAGCCTGGGCGGCCGGTTGTCCTCTCGGCGCAGCGTCCGGCGGCGTTCGGGATTCTGGAACGGCGCGCGCTCGAGCTGGATGCGCCCGTGACGCTGTCCTCGGCGTGGCGCGTTGAAGATTTGCAGCTGGATAAGTTTGGAAGCCGGTTTACGCTCGCTTCGGACGAAGAGATTCCCATACGCTGCCCTCTTGCCGGCGCGCACCAGGTGGAGAATACGCGGACAGCGGTTGCAGCGCTTGCGGTTTTCGGTCTTTCGGCGGCTGCGATCAGCGAGGGGATTGCGCGGACCGTGTGGCCCGGGCGGCTGGAACGGGTGGCCACAGATCCGGATATTATTCTGGACGGCGCGCATAATCCGGCGGGCGCGCGGGCGCTGGCGGAATATATCGGGCGATTCTTTGCCGATGAGCCGGTGCGGATTATCTACGGCGCCATGCGGGATAAGGCGGTGGATGAGGTGATTAGTGCGCTGTTTCCACTGGCCGCGGAGGTGGTTCTTACCACTCCGGATCAGCCCCGTGCGCTACATGCTGAGTCTTTGGCCCTGGTAGTTGACCATGAGAATGTCGTGATCACCCGGACTATCGGTGAGGCATTGGCGATCAGCCGGGAACGGCCTATGACGACTTTCGTTACTGGTTCGTTGTTTCTGGTTGGTGAGGCGCGGGCGCTGCTGCCGGGAAGCAGAGTGGACCGGGATACGGTCGTCTGAATTACGCGCGACCGGTACAGCTCGGAAACATCCGCGACGGATAACGCCCAATGCAGTAATCGAATGGTGGTGCGGATGGCTCAAGGCGGCCAGATGGAACGGCCGGACAGAAAAACGGGCAGCCTTTTTTGAGTGTGCTGCCCGTCTCAGATCCGTTCGGAATGGTACTCGGCGAGATTATTGCCAGCGGCCTTCGTGGAAGTAGTAGCCGCCATGACGGTGTTCCCAGCGTGGCGCAATCCATACTGCATGCGGACGTGGCGGCGCTTCCCAACGTCCTCCCTGCCAGGCATACGCGTTCCCGTCCCAACGGTGGTATCCGCCGACCCAAATGTAATCTGCGCCGGGACGAACGCCACGGTGCTCCACGACGGCTCTCGGTGGCGCGATCCTTACAACCACTTCAGCCTGCATGGCGCCGAGACCGAGGCCAAGCCCCAACACGCTCATTAACAGAAGTCTATTCATTTAATGCTCCTGCTTGAGTGGCTGCACGGCGGGGTCCCTATTAACTTTCCTTCACTGGTTTTCCTTTTATTGTTCGCAATCCTGGCCGGGCGTTCGGGCGACTGTTTTGCGATTGTGCTGCAACGTTCTATCTGATAAAGTCACCAAAAATGTTACTCTTGCCGAGCTAAGCTATGGCCAAATACTATAAGCACATCGTTGTGGTTCACGGTATCGGCAGACAGCAGTTGAATGAGACAGGCGTGAACCTGATGAACGAGTTCTGCCGCGCTTTGCCGGATACGGGAAGGCTGGAAGTAGTCAACCTCGTATCCCGCGACACTCCCTTGCTGACGCACGGCGCCTCGGTACCGGCGTACATTATCTTCAGGATCCAGGGCAACGAATACTACATAGGCTTCTCTGAAGTCTTTTGGCAGCCAATCACCAAAGGTTACCTCGCTGGACACTCCGGGCAGACGCCCGTCCCTGTTTTTACGTGGGCGCATTCCATAAACAGCCGGATTCGCGACGACAGGGTTCCGGGACAAAGCCGCCAGGCGTGGCGCGAGGCAATAGATAACGCGCAAACTCTGCTGAACCTTGCGGACAAGTTGGCCACGATCTCCCGAAAATCCAAAGCGTTCAAAGAGATTCTTTGCGATTTCCTCGGAGACGTCCAGATGTACGCGGAGGTGGACCCAATCCACGACAGGGTGAATCGCGTCTTCCGCGCTGCCCTCGAGGACATCGCCGTCACGCGAGACAGGATTCCACAGGCGGTCTTCGCGTCGCGTGAGATATACATCGTTGCGCACAGCGAGGGGACGGTCGTTTCATGGCGGTCGCTGATGCTCGCGGCGGCGGCGCAGCCGCAGCCTGCCTGGCTCAAGGAGGTACAAGGATTCGTAACGCTTGGCTCTCCGATCGACAAGCATCACCTCTTCTGGAACCAGAACTTCCCCAGGGACGTTCCGACCGAACAAAACGACAAGATCCGCTGGTGGAACTTCTGGGATTACAGTGATCCCGTGGGGCACTCTCTTGAAGGAATCTTCGGTGCTGCGGCGAAGAACAATCAGTTCGAGCGAGTCTATGACGCCGGATTCGCTCGCTACCCGGTTCCGGGTGTGGCTCATGTCGACTACTGGCAAGATCCGAACATTTACCACCGGATTATTCAGGAGGTCATGGGCGTTCCGTCCAGTTACACAGAGCGGCAACTGAAGACCGACAGCCTCTGGTGGGGGCACTGGTGGTTTATGAGTCTCGGTGAAAGGATCGTCTACGGATTGGGTCGTACCGTCGAGATCCTGGCAATGGTCTACTTCTTAAGCCGGTTGCTGAGCGTTGTCCGTGAGAGACTGCTCAATCATTTTTCGGGACTTGAAGCCTGGCTGGATTTCGTCCTTAAATGGCCGGTACCGGGCGGGAAGGTAATTGGCGCACACTGGATAAATCTGGCACTCTGGGTCGCAGGCCCGGCGTTAGTCTGGAAACTTATTTGGGATGGCATCCTGTCCCGATTCCAGGCTCGCAATCTAACCCTCAAGGGCCAATTTCGGGTGGAGCGCTTTGTAGGATTCATTTTTGCCGGGATCCTGGTGCTGGCAGCTCTCGACCTTCCGCCAATCCAGCCTTTCGCAAGCGATCGCCCGGGATTGAAAGACTATACAGGTTGGGCCGCGGGCCTTGTCATATCGATTCTCGTGTGGAAGCTGCATACGGTTGTGGCCAAGGGTCTCGTGCAGTTGTGGCGATACGGAAAAGGCGGGGAACCGTTTACGCCCCCGGAGCCGGTTCCGGCTCCCGCCCACAATGAGGCTGCCTGAGATGGGCACTGTGCAAAGGAAACCGGTTCCCATGCCCAGCTTTTTCTCTCAATTCCGTCCGTGTTGAAAATCGCAGTGACGAACCTCGAAAATATTTCCGCGGACCACTAACGCCAATCCGCTCAACGGCTGACGCCCGTTCCAATCCCAATGTCCGCCTGGGAACCCCAGGATTTTGACACCCTCATGCTATTTGTAAATCGGCAAAACTATGATTTCCGAAAAGCAACTCGCCGCCAATCGTCGCAATGCTCAGCGCTCCACGGGTCCCCGGACCGAGGAGGGCAAAAAGGCGTCCGCCCTGAACGCCCGCCGTCACAATCTCACCGGCCAGGTAACCGCGATGACTGACGCCGATCGCATCATGCACGATGCCTTCTCCGCCTCGATCGTCGAGAGCCTCGCGCCCGAAGGAGCGATGGAAACCCAACTCGCCCAAAGAATCGCGACCGATAGCTGGCGCCTGAACCGAATCAGCGGGGTAGAAGACAACCTCTTCGCCCTCGGCCACTCCGCTAAATCGGATGAACCTGAGACGGAAGACCCCGAGATCCACGCCGCCCTGACGGCCGCGAAAGTCTTCAAGGCGGACTCGAAACAGCTTCAGCTCCTGACGCTCTACGAGCAGCGCATCAATCGCAACCTGCAAAAGAACCTGGCCACGCTCCAGGCTCTCCAGTCCGCTCGCCTCGCAAAACGCGAAGCCGAAATGAAGGAGGCGAAGAAGCTCCTGCAGCTCAGTGAAATGAAGGGTTTACGCTACGAACCCGTGAAAGATGGGTTTGTTTTTTCGAACGCCGAAATCCACGCCGCGATCGACAAAGAACGCCGCCTGAATCGCGCCAATCTCACTGATTTCAGTCGTTACCGACCCCAAAAACTCCATGCCAACGCCGCCTGACGGATCTCATTCGTGTCCATTCGTGTTGATTCGTGGCCACAATTCGGTGGTAACGTACCGTAATGGAGCTGTATCAATAAGAACATGCGTGCACCAAAGGTCCTGTTGATCGTGGCGGCGGTGGCGAGTTCTGCGTTTTCGCAGACGTTACCCCAGGGCGTGGAGAAAAAAGCGACGGTCGGTGGCATCACCGAATACGACTATCCCAACGGTCTGCGCGTGCTTCTATTTCCCGATCCTTCGAGCCCGAAAGTCACCGTCAACATGACTTATCTGGTGGGCTCGCGCTTTGAAGGTTATGGCGAAACCGGCATGGCTCATCTGCTTGAGCACATGAACTTTATCCTGACCACCAACGGCCGCAACATCAAGAAGGAACTGACCGACCACGGCGCGCACTGGAACGGCACCACCGATTACGACCGCACCAATTACTTCGAAACGTTCACCGCAAGCGACGAAAATCTCAAATGGGCGCTTGGTCTCGAAGCCGACCGCATGGTCAACATGCGCATCGAAAAGCAACTGCTCGATACCGAAATGACCGTGGTCCGGAATGAATTCGAACGGGGCGAAAACAATCCCGCAGTCGATTCTGGAAGAGCGGGTCATCTCGACCGCGTACCTGTGGCATAACTACGGCAAATCGGTGATCGGCTCGCGCGCGGATATCGAAAAGGTTCCCATCGACAGGCTGGCCGCGTTTTACCAGCAAGTACTATCAGCCGGATAACGCGGTGCTGGTGATCGCCGGCCAGTTCGATCAGTCGAAAGCGCTCGCGTATGTGGCGCAGACCTGCGGCGCGATTCCGCGGCCCACTCGAAAGCTGGATGCAACTTATACGGTCGAGCCTCCGCAGGACGGCGAGCGGATCGTCGAGTTGCGGCGCGTCGGAGACAATCCGGCCGTGATCGTGGCCTGGCACGCGCCGGCGTTGTCGAATCCCGATTCGGCGGCGCTCGAAGTGCTGGACGGCGTGCTTGTCAGGCGGCGGCCGCGGCGGCACGGGCCGGCTTTACAAGGCGCTGGTGGATAACAAGAAGGCCCTTTCGGTGCGCGATGGAATACGAGGAACTGCACGATCCGGGATTCGTGCTGGTATCGGCGGGCCTGAGCAAGGATCAATCGCTCGCTGACGCGCGGAAGACGATTCTCGACACGGTGGCGGGCATCGCAAGCGAACCGCCGACCAAAGAGGAAGTGGAAAAGGAGAAATCCCGAATCCTGCAGGGGATGGAAATGCAGATGGCGAACTCGCAGCAGGCCGCGCTGAGGCTTGTCCGAGATGATCGCGAGCGGCGACTGGCGCTTGTTCTTCCTCAATTACGATCAGATCAAGAGCGTAACTCCCGAAGATGTGGTGCGGGTCGCGAAGCTTTATTTCAAGGACTCGAACCGCACAGTGGGCGAGTTTATTCCCACCGCGGCGCCGGATCGCACGGAAGTGCCGGCGTCTCCGAGATCTCGCAGCCGTCTTCAAGGATTACAAGACCGGGATGAAGGTGTCGCAGGGTCAGGCGTTTGACCCCGCGCCGGCGAACATCGAAAAGCACCTTACGCGCGTGACGCTACCGGATGGGCTCAAGGTCGCGATGCTGCCCAAGACAAATCGGGGCGGCACGGTTTCCGCCACGCTGCAAGTCGACTTTGGCGATGAGAAAGCGCTGGCGGGGAAGAACGCGATCGGCGGCATGACCGGTGCGCTTGCTGATGCGCGGCACAAAGAACAAAACGCGCCAGCAGATTCAGGATGAATGGTGAAGCTGAATGCGCGCATCAATGTTTCGGGCGGCGTTTCGGGCGCCAGCGCAACCATCCAGACCACCGAAGAAAACCTGATTCCCGCTCTGCGGCTGGTGGCGGAGATGTTGCGCGAACCGACATTCCCGGATTCCGAATTCGAGTCGGCGAAGAAGCAGAGAATCGCGGGTATTGAGAACCGCCGGACCGAACCGGCAGCGCTTGCGCCACTCGCTATGGAACGCGCGTTGAATCCGTTCCCGAAGACCGACGTCCGGTATGTAGGGACGATCGACGAGCAGATCGAGGAGACGAATCAGGTCACGCTCGATGAAGTGAAGAGGTTCCACTCGCAGTTTTATGGCGTTTCGCACGGAGAACTGGTGATCGTAGGCCAATTCGATCCGGCGGCGACAGGCAAGGTCGCGGCCGAATTGTTCGGGAGATGGAAGAGCCCGGCGCCTTATCAGTCGGATCACCGAGAATTTTCAGAAGACCACGCCGGTGGATCTGAAGATCGAAACGCCGGATAAGCAGAATGCGACGTTCGAAGCGGCGATCCGGCTGCCCATGTCGGACACGGATCCGGATTACCCCGCGATGGTACTGGCGAATTACATGTTCGGCGGCTCGATTACGGCTCGCGTGCCGGACCGCATCCGAAACCGGGAAGGGCTGAGTTACGGTGTGAGTTCGAATTTCAGGGCACCCTCACCCGAAGATGGAAACTCGGCGCAGTTTGGCGCGGCGGCCATCAGCAATCCGAAGAACACGCCGAAGGTCGAGGCGAGTTTCCGCGACGAACTGGCGAAGACGATCGCCAATGGATTCACCGCGGCCGAGGTGGCGGCGGCGAAGAAAGCAATCCATGACGAGCGGGTGGTGGGGCGGTCGCAGGATCAGCAACTGCTCCGGTTGATCGCGACGCGTGAAGACGCGAACCGGACACTCGCCTGGGATGAGGCGATGGACTCGAAACTGGAAGCGCTGACTGTTGACCAGGTGAACGCGGCGTTCCGAAAGCATGTAAACGCGGCGTCGCTGTCGATCGTCAAGGCGGGGGATTTCAAGACGGCCGACGTTTATCAGTAGAGCATGCGAGGTCAGAACTTGCCCGACAAAGCTTTGGGTACGTAAGAAATCGGCGTGCGGCTGGGGTTCGAAAACTCGAGGATGATAACGACGGACCCTCCCGGCGGTAGCGGAGCCGTCCTGGCAGCCGTTATATACGGCGATCCCGCGTAGGGTCCGTTCGCTGCGATTCCGTCCTGGTCGGTCACCGTAGCCGAAGAGATGAGGTTGTCGAGGACAAACTGAATCGGGGCGGCGATCCACTTCGACCCCGTGTTGGTGATCGTTACACTGCCGAGATCCATGGTGCGGCCGTAGAGGATTGCGGACTGCTTGAACTGCACCTCGTTGGTGATATCGATCTGCTTCGAGGGCGAACTTACCTGAATGGTCTCTGGCGCATTGATCGATCCGTCGAAGCAGATGACGCCGATCGTGAACGTGTATGTGCCTGTTGCGGACGGGATCCCCGTTAAGGCGCCGGCGGAGCTGAGCGTCAGGCCGGGAGGCAGGGAACCGGTGACGGAGAAGGTGCAGCCGGAGCCGCCGCTCACGGTGAGTATCTGCGAGTAAGTTGAGCCGACAACCGCCGGGGGTAGCGCGGCCGGAGATAGTGTGAGCGCGGCGGCCGGCCTGAAGCCTGCACGAAACCAGGTGAGCGCGTCCGCAACAGGGTTGCTGCCAAGCCGGTAAGTCCCTCCCCAGCCGCTCCGGTAACCCAGCTGCGAGATAACATCGGCTACGGTCCCCGGTCCACCGAGTACCCGGGAATCGTAAGCGGCGAGCGATACCCTTGTGGTGTCTGAAAAGTTCGGATTAGTCGTAACATCGCCGTATATGGCGTTCGGATGCGGCTCGGAACCGTTATCGAACCCGGGCGAACCGTCCGACTGGTAGGAAATTGCGGAGTTCCAGACGTCGTTCTGATACACTCCGACTCCCGCGTATGAGTGGGCGTATTGATTTTGCGAGTCGCCGTCGAGTACTCCGTACTGGAAACCCGAGATTACGTTTGAGGCGACGAGCGCGTAGGAAACCGGGTATCCGGGTTCACCGATGTCGATCCCAAACGAGTAAGTGGCGGGTCCCGCGATGCTCTCGCACGTGTTATTCATGGCGGTGAGCGCGGTTCGGGGGGAGAAGCCGAAGATACAGATCTCGGAGTTACTTTCGGTATTTGCGTCGGTAAAAACGCCTGTATTGCCGGTGACCGTGACGCTGCCCCCACTGATGAAGTAAATACCCTGGCCCACCGCGGCCAGATGATTGGTTACCGCGAAGTTATTGGTGATCGTTACTGCGGCCGTCGTGCTGGTCCCGCGGACTGCGATCGCCTCGTCGCAGGTCTCGCAGTAATTGGAGTCGATCGCGCCGGTAAAAACCGCAGTTTGTGTGATGTCGATGCCGGACGAGATCACGGCGCCGGCCTGTGCCGGATCGTTGTAACTCAGGTTGTCTTCGATCACGCCGGCGCCCGAGAGAGCGGCGTTGATGACCAGATTGCCGATTCCCGTAGTCGCGGTTCCGGCCACCGCATTTTGAGTGTAGGCGATGGACGTGCCCGAGATTTCACCGATGGAGGCAAACCACCCTGCGGCCGCCGGAGCGGATTCGGTGTTGCCCTCTATTGCGGGGTTCGCCAGTTCCATCGCCAGCAGCGTGGCGGGCCCGCGACGCCCCGTAATGATGTTGTTCAGGAACTTGAGCTGACCGGGTCCGAGCCGACTGGCGAAGACGGAAAGCACCTCGTACGGACTTGTGAAGCGGGAGTTCTCGATGTCGATCGTTTCCGCTCCTGAAAAGCTGGACGTGTCGACGCTGGCGCCGTAGTATCCCGATGCGTTCACGCCGAGATTCAAGCAGTCGCACCACTTTATGGCAAGGCTGAAACTCTGCGTTTCGGTGTTCGCCCCGGCGATGTACCAGGGATGAATGGCATCCGCTGAATTGATAACTACGGGATTTGCTTGCGTCGCCGTGAGGGCCAGCGTACCTGCCGGGAAAAAGAAGCCGTACATGGTGGCATCCGGGCCGGGTCCGAAGTAGGAGCCGCTGCCGATGGGATCGGTTCCGGTTGAGGCGAAGTAAATGTGCCGGGCGGCGGCGGAATCGATGGAGAGCGAACCGGAGCCGCTCTGGAAAATGGTGTAGACGCCGGTGCCTCCGCTCGTGCCCAGGTCCTGGTCGAGGACGATCGGACCCTGAACGATCAGACATTTTCCGTCGCCCGTGCCGAGGCTGCTTCCGCCCCACGTTGCGGCGTCACTGGCATTGCCGCCGGTGACGGTCGAAGTGATCACGGTCGAGGAGGTGGGGCAGTCGGCCGCGAACATCGGAACGGAGAGAAAGGCGGCAACGATGGAGAACGGCGGGAGGCGAGTCATCTGTCTTATATTGTTATTCTGAACGCGTGAATCCGGTAATGCGGCTTCTGCGATATGCCCAGGCCACAACGGGGCTCGGGGGATTAAATCGGGCGACGATGTCTTTGACGGATCGGCCCGCCCAACTGATCAGCCGCGTTTTCAAATACAGCGGCGCATTTCTCCAGCCCATACAGGTGGAGGAAGAACTGGTGAAACTGGTCGAAGACGTCACCCGGCTTCGGCCGGCCACGGTGCTCGAGATCGGAACTTCCATGGGTGGCACGTTGTACCTGTGGACTCGCCTGGCTCAGCCCGACGCCCTGATTATCAGCGTCGATCTGCCTGGCGGGAAATTCGGCGGCGGTTATTCGCCGTTGAGAACTCCTCTCTACGAGCGTTTTTCGAGGGAACAGCAGCAACTGCATCTGCTTCGGGCCAGTTCGCATGACGAGTCCACCATCGCGGAAGTCAGGCGTCTGCTGGCCGGCCGAAGCGTGGATTTTCTGTTCATTGACGGCGATCACACTTATGAGGGAGTTAAGCAGGATTGGGAAATGTATTCACCGCTCGTGCGGTCCGGTGGTTTGGTGGCATTCCACGACATAGCGGGGAATTACGATGACACCCAGGTGAAGAGCCTTTGGGACGCGATCAAGACGAAATATGTCCATCGCGAGTACATGACCCATCCGCGAGGTTTTTACGGCATCGGTGTGCTGACCAAAGAGGAAGCGCGTAACTGAAGACGCCGATGCGCGTGGTAAGCGACATCAACGGCCTGGAACGGGCTGCCGGACCAGGTACGCAGGTCGTGGTTTTTTCTCACCAGTCCTGTCCGAATCGGTGGAAACGAAACTTAGCTCTGTTGGGGGCAGCACGGTTCCGCGGATTATCTGGTGATCCAGTTTTCGCTGATCGAGGTTGTGCTCTTCGCTGCGTTCCTGGGCAAATGCCGTCTGGTGACGCTGGACTTTTTCGTGGTGCGTCCGCCGAAATGGCAGTTGCCTGTAATCCGGTGGGCGCTGGGACGCGTATACAAGCTGCTGGTTTACTTTCGCGACAGCTCGAGCTTCGAAGCGAAGTATGGCCTTCCGAAATCCCGCTTCGAGTACGTGCCGTTCAAGGTCAACTCCTGGGAATTGATCCGGCAGGCGGTGATCACGGACGGCGATTACATCTTCGTCGGAGGCCGGTCGCGGCGGGACTTCGCGACGCTCTTCGAAGCGGTGAAGGACCTGCCGTACCCGGTCAGGGTTTTAACCGCGCATGAGCCCGAACTCCTTCCGCACGGTTCGTCGCTCGCGGGACTTCGAGTTCCGGAGAACGTTGAAGTGATCTACAAAGATAAAGATACGAAGCTCTATGTCGAGCTAATGGCGAACGCCAGGTTGGTGGTGTTGCCGATCATGAAAGGACGCGCGGTCCAGGCAGGAATCGGCGTCTACATTATGGGGATGGCGTTGCGCAAATGCGTGATTATTTCCGAAGGCCTGGGCGTCAGCGACGTGTTGCAGCCGCATCAAGCCTGCATCATTCCGCCCGGCGATGCGAGTGTACTACGGGACGCGATCGAAACACTATGGAACGACGATGCCAGGAGATCGGCGTTTGCCGACGCGGCGTACGCTTACGCCACGCCGTTGGGCGGCGAGGACAACCTCCGGGCATCGATTCTGCGTGCAATCGGGGCCTAACGTGACATCGGGAGCGATGCGAGTCGCTCCCTGGGGACCGCAAAGCTGTTGCGCTCGCCGGATTGTCCGCCGGCGTTATCGCGTCCGAATCGATCGCGTCCGACATCGTAAGACAGGAGGTCGTAGGCGCGCTCGTCGAAGAACGTCTCGACGACCGCGCGCCTGGCCCAGGCCAGTTCAATGGCGATAAAGGGCCGGTTGCGCTCAATGGTTTCGACCGCGCCGAGGAGAACCTCATAATCGAACCCTTCCACGTCGATCTTTACGATTGAAGGGTCGACGGCCAGGGAATCAACGGTTACGATATTAACTGAAAATTCTTTGATCTCGGCGGCTTCAGCGACGTAATTTCCGCAGATGTGACGGAGCGTGGATTTCGATTTCTCGAGACTTCCCGATGTATAAGTGTGCAGGGCAATGCCGCGGTAAACCGGCATGTAGAGCACCATGGACGCCGGTTTGTCTCCGGCTCCGACGAGACGGTAATTAAACAGCGGGTCGCTGCGCTTGACCTTCGCTAATCCCGGCTCCAGCAGGGGATTCGGCTCAAGCGACAGGATCCGATAGCTGGTCGAGAATTTGCGAAAGCCGAGGGCGGTAATGCCATCGTTGGCGCCGACGTCCAGAAACAGGCCCTGAGGGACAGCTTTGACGAAGTGCCGGAACGCGTTGTAGCTCTTGTCGTGCGGCAAGAGCACGGGGACGCGTTTGACGATCTCCCAGCTTACCTTCCACAGGTAGGGGTTCTGTTCGACAAATCGGGCCAATCCTGTTTCGACCGCCGACTTGAGCCTCATCGTTCGCGAGGTTACCACAAGGGGTTTGTGTTCCCGATTGTCGTCGTTTTCTTCCGGTGATATGCTCTATGGCGACTCTGCGAACCATGTCGATCCCCAAAGGTTTTCTGTCTGTCGCGATAGTCCTCTCGCTCGGCGCCGCGGAGGCGCAGGTTCCTCGCACATCCGGCGGCAAACCGAATCTGACGGGTCTCTGGCAGACGCTGAGCGCGGCGGACTGGGATATTCAGGATCATGCTTCCCAGGCCGGCCCGTTTTTCCAGTTGGGCGCGATCGGCGCAGAACCGCCGGGGCAGGGAATCGTCGAGGGAAACGAGATCCCTTATCTGCCCGAGGCACTTGTCACGAAGAAGCAGAATTACGAGAACCGGTACAAGCTCGACCCGGTGATCAAGTGCTACATGCCGGGCGTGCCGCGGGCCACTTATGTGCCGTTCCCGTTTCAGATCATCCAGTCGCAGAAAGACGTTCTGATCGCGTACGAATTCGCTTCCGACAATCGGGTGATCAATATGGGCCCTCCCGAGAAGGCCGCCACAGACACGTGGATGGGCACGTCGAATGGCCATTGGGAGGGCGACACGCTGGTGGTCGATGTCACCGGGTTTAACGGGATGGCATGGCTCGATCGCGCGGGTAACTTCACGAGCGATTCGCTGCATGTGGTGGAGCGCTACTCGCTTCTCGATGCAAATACGTTGAACTACGAAGCTACGATTACGGACCCGAAAACCTTCAGCCGCCCGTGGAAGGTCAGCCTGCCGCTTTACCGTCACCGGGAAAGGAACGCCAGGCTGCTGGAATTCAAGTGCGTGGAATATACCGAGGAACTGATTTATGGAGATCTTCGCCCGAAATCGAGTAAGTAAGCGAATAAATAAACGACTCCGGATGGCGATTGTTATGGCGGCTGTAACCGCCGCGGGCGCAATGGCCGCGGATCAGTCGTGGAAGACGCCTTGGGGCGACCCCGATCTCCAGGGTACCTGGACCAGCGACGATACGCTGGGCGTGCCCATGGAGCGGCCGGTAACTTACGGAACCCGTGCCTACCTGACGGAGGACGAACTGAAGGACCGCGAGAAACGGGTCGAGCAATCGAAACAACGGATCGAAAATCCCAGCGACGCGAACCATTCCCCGGCGAAGGCGCAACTGGACGCTCTGGCAAAGGGCGAGAGCCCGGCGGCGGGGGCGCGCGGCGTGGACGCAGCGCCGGTGCCCGGCCAGTTTGGCGAGTATGCGCGACGCGCCTCGAAGCAGACTTCGCAGGTGGTGGACCCGCCGAATGGCCGCATACCGGAACTGACAGCCGAGGGAAAAGCGAAACAGGCTGCCGCCCAGGCGATGAGACGCAAAGCGCCGACCTCGTGGGAAGACTGGAGCATCTACGACCGCTGCATCACGCGCGGCGTTGCGGGCTCGATTATTCCGGTGATCTATGGCAACGGGCTTGAGATCGTGCAGGCGCCCGGATATGTGGCGATCCGCTATGAGATGGTTCATGACACCCGTATCATCCCTCTTGATGGACGTGCCCATCTGGCATCGAACGTCCATACCTATATGGGCGATCCGGTAGGTCATTGGGAAGGCAAGACGCTGGTTGTCGAAACCACCAATCTGAACGACAAGATGGGAATCGGCGCCAATGGCGGAGGCGTTCCTTATAGTCCGGACACAAAGCTTACCGAGCGGTTCACACGGACCGGCGACAACACGATTAACTATGAACTGACGGTGGACGATCCCAGGACGTACAGGGCTCCATGGAAGATTGCATTTCCGATCACGCACGAGCCTGGTTACAAGATTTACGAGTATGCCTGCCACGAGGGAAATATGGCTCTGCGCGATATGATGCTTGCAGCGCGCGCAGAGGCCGAAAAGACGGGTAGCGCGGGAACACCGAAGAACTAACCGGGAAACGAATCATATGAAAACCACAAAGTTACCCTTCGCGATCGCGGGCGCGCTGGTTCTTCTGGCAGCGGCGCCGTCATGGGCTCATCACGCATTTGCGGCCGAATTCGACGTAAATAAGCCGCTCGTCCTTAAAGGCACGGTCACGAAGATGGAGTGGATCAATCCTCATGCATGGATCCATATCGACGTCAAAGACGCGGATGGCAAAGTAACTTCGTGGATGGTCGAAGCGGGCGCTCCCAACGGCCTCCTGCGGCGCGGGTTCACCAAGGAGTCGCTGCCTCCCGGAACGGCGATCGTGGTGGAAGGCTGGCAGGCCAAGGACGGATCCAATCGCGCCAACGGCAGCAACATTACTTTGCCGGACGGAAAGAAACTGTTTGTCGGCTCGTCGGGTACGGGCGCACCTTTCGAGAGCAAAGACAACAAGTAGAGGGGCGGTATTAAATGCACAGGATAGCGGTAGCAGTCTTTGCCGTTTTGTTGCCGGCGGTTGTACCGGGGATTCGATCGGCGATCGCGCAGGAGGGAGACGCCGGTCCGAAACGTCCGGTGCCGGCCGGGAAGGCGCCGCGTACGGCGGAGGGCAAACCCGATCTGAGCGGCGTCTGGAGTTTCGAGCACAACTTTATCTACGACATTTCTGTCTCTCTTGCCCCGGGTGAGACCTTGCCGTTGCAGCCTTGGGCGGCCAAGCTGACCCAGGAACACATGTCAAAGGACGATCCCGAGGCGAACTGTCTGCCCACTGGCGTTCCGCGCCAGAACCCGTATCCCTGGCGCATCGTACAGACTCCGGACCTGATCTATTTCCTGTTTGAGGGAAATATCCATAGTTATCGGCAGATTTTCATGAACCGGAACGAGCACCCCGCCGATCCGAATCCGACCTGGTATGGCGATTCCATCGGGCATTGGGACGGCGACACCCTGGTGATCGACAGCGTGGGATTTAACGACAAATTCTGGTTTGACTTCGCCGGCCATCCGCACACGGAAAAGCTGCACGTCATTGAGCGCTTCACGCGGCGGGATCTGGGGCATCTGGATTACACGGCGACCATCGACGATCCCGGCGCCTATACGAAGCCTTTTACGATGCACGGGCACTCCATGTTGCTTCCGAACGAAGATCTGATGGAATACATCTGCCAGGAAAACAACAAGGACGTAAGTCACATCGTAGGCAAAGATACGCGAAAGTAGCGATCAAGGCCGTTGGATTAATTCAAGCAGAAAGCCGTTGGGGTCGCGTACGAAAATGCTTCCGGCGGCCTTGCCAAGCGGTGGCCCAACCGATACGATTTCACCCCCGGCCGACTTCACCGCCGCCGCCAGCGCGTCGGCCCCGGTGACCCGGAGTGAGAACGCCGGGGCTCCGGGGTCAGGAATCGGAGGGTTGAACGGTTGCCGGTCGACGCCTTCATAGTCGACAAAC
Source organism: Terriglobia bacterium (assembly GCA_963845785.1). Lineage (GTDB taxonomy): Bacteria > Acidobacteriota > Terriglobia > Bryobacterales > Bryobacteraceae > BOG-234. Next base: position 270,441 of record CAWJTK010000002.1, read on the forward strand.
TCCCAGGTCAGCGTAGAGTTGGGCAGGGTAGCGCGGCTCATGCGGAAGCGGGCGCCCGGCACATCGACGAGTTGCGAGACGGGGGGATTCGACGCAAACGCCGCACCCGGTTTGATGTCAAATCCGAATACGTCCTTGTAGAACTTGAGCGTTGCGTCCGTGTCTCTGACTGTCGTGGCAAAGCGCCCGCCGATCACGTTGCTGCCGGCACGCGCGGTCGTAGCGGGCAGGGGAGTGGGCTGCGACAGCTCGATGAACATGCCGTCGGGATCCCTGATGAAGATGGACTTGTTCCCGCTACCGAGCGTGATCGGCGCTCCTCCCGAAGTGACGATCGGCGCCGCGGCCTTTTCCGCGGAGGCGAGAGCAGCGTCGAGATCGCGCACGGTCAGGACGAGGGAGGCGACGCCGGGGTCCTGATTCCGGCCCTGCGCCGGAGTGCGGTCGATGCCGGTAAATTCGGTTAGTTCGAGATCAAAGCCCGCGTCGGGGATTTTGAACGCCACCGCGCGAAAGCTGGCGCCATGCGTATTCGTAAGATCCGAGAGGGCGTCGTTGAGATACCGTGGCACAGGTGCGGCTGCGTTCTTCAATTCGAGCCCCAGCGCATCGCGATAGAACGATACGGACTTGTCGAGGTCCGCTACGGAGTGGATAAAGTTATTCGGTCCAAGCAGTTTGCCGCTTTGCGCGAAGGCGGCTGAAGCCGCGAGGAGACACACGACAAGGCGAATCATGTGACTCAAGCTTACGGCAAAACGAGCGCATGCAAACGCTCGTCCCACGGACTGCCGATCAGCGGCTGAATCTTCTCGCGGTATTGCTTTGTCCAGGGGGCGGCGTCGTGGGCGTCAAATGCCTTCCGATCTTTCCAGGTTGCCACCAGCGTCAGGTGATTGGGGCGGCCGTCCTGTTGCAGGATCTCAAAGCGTGTGCAGCTTTTCTCTTTGAGCGTGGCCGCGGCGTACTGCCTGGTCAGGGCAACGCCTGCTGCTGTGTTATTTGGTGTCAGATCGATGTGGGTGATCACGTAAACCGGACCCGTCGGCTCCGCCGCGAGGCAAGAAAACGCAGCGGCGACAAGTAAAGTAAGCAGAGCCAAAGGGAATCGCATCATGAAGATTGTATAAGAATTAGCCCGTAACCGTTCTGCGGCCCGCAGCGCCCCACAAGGAATCGGACAATTCCAGAAGGTACAATACTCGAAAGCCCCAAAACCCGATGTGGATTGTCAAACTAGCTCTTCGGCGCCCCTATACCTTCGTGATCATGGCGCTCCTGATCATGATTTTGGGGGGGATCTCGATCGCGACGATGCCGGTCGATATCTTTCCTTATATCGATATCCCGATTCTCAGCGTGATTTTCCAGTACTCCGGCCTTTCTCCCGAGGAAATGGCCAATCGTGTGGTGACGGGATTTGAGCGCGGTCTCACTACAAGCGTCAATGACATTGAACACATCGAATCGCAATCCTATAACGGCGTCGCGGTAATTCGGGTCTATTTCCACCCTGGCGCGCGGATCGAACTCGCGCAGGCTCAGGTAGTTGCAAATGCCCAGTCCAATCTGCGCGGCATGCCGCCGGGCATGTTTCCGCCGAACATTCTTAAATACGATGTTTCGAGCGTTCCGGTGCTCCAACTTGGTCTTGGCAGCCGTACCATGAGCGAGGCGGCAATCTTCGATTACGGGAACGCTTTTATCCGGACTCAGCTTGCCACGATTCAGGGCGCAACCGTTCCCAATCCGTACGGGGGCAAGTTCCGCACTATTCTGGCCGACCTCGATCCGGAGGCGATGTATGCCAAACAAGTTTCGGCGAGCGACGTCTCGGCCGCGATGGCTCTTCAGAACCTGATACTGCCTGCCGGGAATGCGAAATTCGGCGACCGCGACTATCAGATCAAGCTGAACAGCAGCCCTCGGACGATGGAGGAGCTGAACAACCTGCCGTTGAAGATTGTGAACGGCGTCCCTGTTTATATGAAGGACGTGGCGCAGATCCGCGACGGCGGCGCGGTGCAGACTTCGATCGTTCGGGTCGACGGTCAGCGCGGCGCACTGATGGTCGTTATGCGCAACGGGCGCGCCTCTACGCTCGGTATCGTCGACGCCATAAAGAAGGCTCTGCCCAAGGTACTGGCGCAAGGTAATCCGGAACTTGAGGTGAAGACGCTCGCCGATCAGTCGTTGTTCGTGCGGGCGTCGATTCAGGGCGTCCTTCGGGAGGCGCTGATCGCCGCGTGCCTGACCGGTCTGATGATTCTGCTGTTTCTCGGTAGCTGGCGCAGCACGATCATCGTTTGCATCTCGATTCCGCTTTCGATTCTGACCTCGCTCATCATACTCAGCCTTACAGGACAGACGATCAACGTCATGACTCTGGGCGGCATGGCTCTGGCGGTCGGTATTCTTGTCGACGACGCGACGGTCGAAATCGAGAACACGCACCGAAACATGGCGATGAAAAAGCCGCTGGTGCGTGCGGTGCTGGACGGCGCGCAGCAGATCGCGGCGCCCGCGTTCGTTTCCACGCTTTGCATCTGTGTGGTGTTCGTACCGGTTCTGCTGCTGACCGGCGCGGCGCGATATCTGTTTACACCTCTGGCAATGGCGGTGGTTTACGCCATGATGGCTTCCTACCTGCTTTCGCGAACCCTCGTTCCGAATATGGTGCACTACCTGCTTCGGCCGGAGATGAGGCTTTACATTCTGGGCGAGCACGGCGAAACGGCTGGCGGCAAAGGCCTGATCTGGCGAATGCACTATGCGTTCAATCGCCAGTTCGAGCGACTGCGAACCTTCTATATTTCACTGCTGAATCTGGCGCTCGATCACCGGAAGATGGTGCTTTGCGGATTTCTGCTCTTTGCGTTCGGGTCGGTCGGCCTGGTTCACTTTATCGGCAGCGACTTCTTTCCCACCGTTGACTCCGGCCAGCTTCGACTTCACGCGCGAACGCCCGTGGGTACGCGCCTCGAACAAGCCGAAGTAACTTTCGCTCGGATTGAAGACGAGATTCGCAACGTAATTCCGCGGAACGAGCTGGGCACGGTTATCGATAACATCGGCATTCCCAACGGCGGGTTCAATCTCGCCTTTGGCGACAACCCCACACTGGGCACCGGCGACGGAGAAATTCTCCTCTCCCTGCAGGAGAAGCGGAGCGCATCCACCGCCGAGTATCAGAATCGCCTCAGAAAGCGGCTTCTTGCGACGTTCCCGGGAGTCAGCTTTTACTTCGAGGCGGCTAATATCACCAATCAGATTCTGAATTTCGGCCTTCCGTCTCCGATCGATCTCCAGATCAGCAGCCGGAATTCCGATGCCTCCTATAAACTCGCGCTTCAACTCCGGGACAAGATCGCAAGAATCCCGGGGGCGGTCGACGTTCACGTTCACCAGGTCGTCGATTATCCGGAGATCCGGGTCAACGTCGATCGCAACAAGGCGGGCCAGGTTGGTCTTTCGCAGGCGGATGTCGCTAACAGCCTGCTGATCTCGCTCAGCGGAACTTCACAGATCGCGCCGGCGCAGTGGCTGAACTGGAATACCGGAGTGCAATATCAGATCGGCGCGCAAACACCGCAGAGAAGAATCGACTCGCTCGATGCGCTGATGCGGACGCCCATCGGCACCGTCGGCAAGTTTGCCAGCGGAACGGCGGATGGCAGCGCAGCGGTGGGTGTTTCGCCGAATCAGTCGTCGCTCGCTTATGGCAATCCCGGCGCCAGCCCGGACGCGACGCAGCGTCTGGCGAATGTCGCCACAACTACCCGGGGCGTTGCGCCGCAGATCGTGAATCACTACAACGTCCAGCCCGTCTTCGACGTTTACGCGAATGTGGAGCGCCAGGATCTGGGCACGGTGGGCACCGCGGTTCGCAAGATTATGGACGAGACCGGGAAGACGCTGCCGAAGAACATGACGATGGATCTGCGGGGGCAGATCGCGACGATGGAAACGTCATTTTACAGGCTCGGGCTGGGGTTGATCTTCGCCATCGTGCTGGTCTATTTCCTGATGGCTTTGAACTTTCAATCGTGGCTGGACCCGTTCATTATCCTGACCGCCCTGCCGGGAGCGCTGGCGGGCATTTTGTGGATGCTGTTCGTTACCCAGACCACCTTCAGCGTGCCTTCGCTGATGGGCGCGATTATGTGTATCGGCGTGGCCACTGCGAACAGCATTCTGGTGGTCGTCTTCGCGAACGATCAGCGGCTTGAGGGCATGAATGAGCGCGCCGCGGCGCTGGCCGCCGGATCGACGCGAATCAGACCGGTCATGATGACCGCCGCCGCAATGATCATCGGCATGCTGCCGATGGCGCTCGGCATCGGCGAAGGCGGGGAACAAAACTCTCCGCTCGGCCGCGCCGTGATTGGCGGGTTGCTGCTGGCCACGGTAACAACACTGTTCATTGTGCCTGTGGTATACAGCCTGATGCGCAAGAAGCCGCCGGTCGATTTCGATCTTAGAATTGAAGAGGAAGAACGCGAAGATATCAGTGCTTACCTGTAAGGCTTGACGCGCCCCTTAAGCAACCTATGGATACGCTCAACGACGATCGAACCGATCACGATCAAACCAATCATGAACAAACCGAGGACCGGTTACGCGCCGAGATCGAAGAACTCAAGCGCAAGCTTGCCGAACGGCATGGCACGACGGCGCACGCGGTGGCTGGCGGACGACCTTCCGCAAAGACGCTATGGATACTTGCGGCCGTTGGTGTTCTGCTTCTTGTCGGAGCCTTTTTCGCGGGCTATCTGCCGATGGCCAACCGGCAGACTGCCCTCGCAGGAGAGGCCAGAGAAGAAGGCACGGCGCTTCCGCCGGTCAACGTCGACGTCGTAACTCAGGCTCCCGGTAAGAGCAATCTGGTGCTCGCAGGAAACATTCAGGCCGTGACAGAAGCGCCGGTTCTGGCTCGCGCGAGCGGTTACATCAAAACGCGATTTGCGGATATCGGGGACCGGGTTCAGGAAGGACAGCTTCTCGCTGACATCGATGCGGCCGAGCTCGGGCAGCAGGTTGCCGAGGCGAAGGCGAGCGTGGACCAGACGAAGTCGGCGCTTGAACAGTCTACGGCCAATCTGCAGCAGGGCAAGACCAACATGGAGATGGCGAAGCTCACCTTCGACCGCTGGAATGCTCTGATCGCCAAGGGCGCGGTCGCGCGGCAGGACGTGGATACTTACAAGGCGCAATACGAATCGTCGCAAGCCAACATGCAGGCGCTGGATAAGGCTGTCAATGTCGCAAAAAACAATATTGCCGTGGCGGAAGCGAATCTGGGGCGATTGACTCAGATGGAAGGTTATCTGAAGGTTCGGGCTCCGTTCGCGGGCGTCATTACGTTGCGCAACGTCGATACCGGCGCGCTGGTGACGGAGGGCAGTACGCTGCTTTTCCGGATCGCGCAAACGCACCGTTTGCGGACCTACGTGAACGTCCCTCAGGCCGATTCGACCTCAGTCCATGAAGGTCAGATGGCGGAATTGAAGATTCCGGATCTTCCTTCGAAGACGTTTACGGGAACGGTTACGCGGACGGCGAATTCGCTCGATCCGGTTACGCGTACTCTGCTGGCCGAAGTGCAGGTGCCGAACGAGGGCGAACTTCTTTTGCCCGGCATGTATGCGGAGGTCAACTTCACGACCCCGCGCAAGGAACCGCCGCTGATTATCCGGTCCGACGCTCTGGTTGTGCGAGGCGACGGGAACTTCGTCGCGGTGGTGAAAGACGACGGCGAGGTTCACTTTCAGAAGGTGCAGGTAGGCCGGGATTATGGGGATCGGATGGAGGTTCTCGCCGGGCTCGAAAAGGGACAGAAGGTTGTTATCAGCCCCGGGGACGTGGTCAGGGAGAAGGCGAAAGTCAGACCCGTAGTGGTTGGTAAAGCTCCTCAGACTTAACAGGCTACTTCGGCCGGTAGATAAACACCGGATTACGGCTGATAAGACGAACCTGGTTTCTTTGTTTCAATCGACATCTAAACGTCGAAAAACCGGCCCAAAGTGACTGAGAAGACCCGCGCCGGGCGGAAGCTCTGCCCCACGACGAAATTGCGGGCGGATCGAACGGTTTTTCGTAGTTGCTCATCGGGACAGTGCCTAAGTTGGTGCGCGACCTGGACCAGTTATTTCGTAACCCGCCCTGATATCGCTATCTCTCAGCGGGGAGGTTGAAGGCGAACAGTTTATTGCTGCTCGTTCCCAACGGGGACATCCTCGGGAAATGACCATAACCGCTGCCCCAGTAGACGCTGCCGTTCACCACCGCCGCTCCGCCATTTACCGACGCGCCGGTATTGTAAGACCATAGAGTCGCTCCGGAACTTGCATCGAGCGCATAGACAAAGCCGGACATGGATGGAACATAGACCACCCCGTTGGCGACGGTGACAGGTCCCAGGGGAAGCGACGGGGCGCCAGGCGTAACGGTGCTGGTTCCGGGATCGATAACCTGCCAGTTGATGTTTCCAGCCGGCACTCCCAGCGCAGCCCATGACCCTCCATTCCACGGCATTCCGGATGGCTGGAGATTAAAGGTTGTGTTGCGCGAGTTGGATACAGCGACATAAATCTGCCGGTAATCCGTTGCGGTGCCCCATTGAATGCCGCCTACGACGCCTCCCGGGCCAACCTGACGAAACCAGATTACGTTTCCGTTGTCCGGGTTTAAAGCCCAGTAGACCCCGCTCTTCTGTCCGGCACCGACGATGTCGGCGGGCCGTCCATTGACGACCGTGCTGAAAAGGTTGGGACCCGCTCCGAAATCGTAATCCGGACCGGTTGGGACCGGGCAACCGGGGACCGGCATGATGCAGGCTCCGATAAAGGCATCGTCGGGCAACATTCTCCTGCCCCACTTGACAGCTCCGGTCGTCAGATCCAGCGCAACCATTGAGTCGAAGTAATTGGTGGGATCCTGACACGCGAGAATAGCCGCCGGACCCATGGCAGTTTGCTCGCAATTCTCAACGGTCTGGGGAATAGTGTAGTTATTGCCGGTCGTAACATACAAAGACCCGCGTTTGGGATCGACCGCCGGAGTACTGGACCAGACAGGTCCCCCCGTATACCCCGGTGGCACCATGTAAGTCTGCCATAAGAGTGCGCCAGTCGCCAGAGAAAACGCCTCCACACTCCCGCGAAAGGTCGGCGTCGTCAGACGCTCCTCCGATGACGAAACGCCCACAAAAACAACGCCGTTGTACACAATCGGAGAACTGGTGAGCAGCGCGTTGACATCGGGATCGGGCTGGACCTTCCAGACCAACTTACCCGTCGCGGTATTAATTGCCAGTAAGTACCCGCCCAGAGCTTGCTGTTCCGCGAGATAAGAGCTGGCTGCGACGATTAACGTGGCGCCCGAAATCGTCGGAGTCGTCCGCGAGATCATTCCGGGCGGCAAGCCGTAGTCGGTCATTTTGTGAGTCCAGATGGGCTTGCCCGTGTTCGTGTTGATTTTATACAGGTTGCCGGCCCAATCCGGCACATACAGCGAATTGCCGGGCGCATTCACGGACGGCGTGGCTGCGACATCATCAGCCGTGGCGAAAATCCATTTCACGGCCAGATTGCCCACATTCGATGGGTTGAGAATCGTCTCGCTCGCCGCGAAGCGGGTATTGAATAGATTCTGGCCGGCATAGGGCCAGCTCGCGCCGGTTTGCCCCGGCGGTGGAGAACCGGCTTCGACGATGAGCAGAGACAGCAGAAAAAACAGGAGCAGGATCAGTTTTTTCATTTGAGTTTTATAGCATTGCCAATCGCGAACGGTCAATCTTTTCTGAGTCTGTTCGCGGGTGCTGCTTTGCCGCGGGGTCGCGGTCGCTTTGCGCCGGTGCATGGCGGCAGCGGCAACGCTGGCGCTCTCAGAAGAGTACCATATGCCCCCAAAAGTCTCTTAAGATATCGCGACCCCTTGAAATAATCCGAGGCGTTCGCGGCACTTAATCGGGCGTTGCGTGAGGCGCCGCAACGTTGATTCTGCTGTTGAAAAGGGCCACTCGGATACCAGTCCATTGAAGATGTGGCTCACGAACGGCGAGATGTGAAAGGCGACCGGCGACAAGATCGCCGGCTGTGGCAGGGGCTAGAACTGGAGTTATTGACCGGGTATGACTCGCAATGTTATCAATATGCAAATGAAGAGACCGTTCTCGCTTGCGGCCTGCCTGGTATCCCTGATTTCCTTCGGGGTAACTCCCTTCTTGTCCGGTCAAATGTCAGCAAATTGGCCTTCCGCCGGACAAAATATCGCGAACACTCGGTTTGCAGCGAACGAGACGATTCTTAATTCGTCGAATGTGGGCAAGCTGACCCCGAAATGGGTTTTCACCACGGGAGACGATGTCTCGGCAACGCCGTCAGTGGATGTCGTCACGAAGTCTCTCTACGTACCGGACTGGGCCGGCCATCTGTACAAAATCAATACGGATACGGGTAAGGCCATCTGGACTCACACAATGACCGACTATGGGTTGCCGGCGGGATCAATTTCCCGGACCACGCCCGCCATCACCCCGTCCAGCATCATCATCACCGGCGGCGCTTATATCAGCCAGTTGCAACAATTGGGCGGATACCTGATGGCGATTAATCCCGCGAACGGAAATCTGATCTGGAAAGTCCAGCCGGATCCGAATCCCAACGTGCTTCTCACCGGCTCTCCCATTGTTTATCAAGGAGTTATTTATCTGGGCGTATCTTCCGCGGAGGAGTACCAGGTAACGCCGACTTTCCGCGGCAGTGTTCAGGCTTTTTCTCTCGCAACAGGCGCTCGTCTCTGGCAGACCTACATGGTGCCGAACGGGTATACGGGCGGCCCGGTCTGGTCGAGCACGCCGGTTGTCGATACCAAACGTAATTCGCTGTATGTTACGACCGGAAATAACTATACGGTGCCCGACAGCGTAGAGGACTGTGAACAGGCCGCTATTGGCAACGCTCAGATTCTCGCTTGTCAGGACGCCGCCAATTACTTCGACTCCGTGGTTGCGCTGGATCTGACGACGGGAGCTGTGAAGTGGGGCAGGAGAATGCTGCCGGACGACGCTTTCATCGGAGCCTGCATCATGGCAATCCCTGGATGCCCGGATCCAAAGGGCCCCGATCTGGATTTTGGTTCGGGGGCGAACCTTTTTACAACGGTCATCAACGGGCAACTGACCGACGTCGTCGGCGCCGGGCAGAAGAGCGGAGTCTATTGGGCTTTGAATCCCGACAACGGAAATGTGATCTGGGTTCGTCAGGTTGGCCCTGGCGGTATTGTGGGCGGCATTCAATGGGGTCCTGCGACGGATAGCCGGCAAATCTACGTCGCGATAGCCAATTCCGCGCACGCCTCTTATACGTTGAAGCCGAGCGGCACTACGTGGAATGGCGCGTCATGGGCTGCGCTGGGGGCGCCGGCGGGCAATATCAACTGGCAGGTTGTCGATCCGGGGACAAGCACCGTCAGTCCGGGTCTGCCTGCGCTGGCAACAGGTCCCGTGACGGTGGCGAACGGGGTGGTCTATGTGCCCTCCATGTCCGGATACGTCTATGCGCTGGATGCGACTTCGGGAGCTACTCTATGGTCTTACAATACCGGAGGCTCGGTCAACGCGGGCGCGACCGTGGCGAACGGCAGCGTCTACTGGGGCAGCGGTTATGGCCATTTCCCGAAGTCGCTGCCCCTGGGTACCAGCAACAATAAGCTGTTTGCGTTTTGCCTTCCGGCGGGTAGTTGACCGGTCTCTACACGAAGGCGATCGCGCGGCCCGCGATCGCCACGCCATACCAAAGCAGAAGCGATAGAACGGCGATCACTTTCAGCAAGGCGGGGCTCACGCGTGACTCGGGCCTTGTGATTCTGCGTTGAATGAAGTAATAGACGATGATGCCGCCGAGGAGACACGCCATCTTGTAAGGGAAGGCCTCATTTCCATAGCACTTCATCGCCTCCGACAAAAAGAGGAGGAGGCCGGTAACGATGGTGACGACCACGCCCCAGCTGGTATAAGGACCCAACTGGCCGGCGACAGTGGCGATCGATTGGCGCCTCATCCCAAAGCCAAGCATGCGCAGATCGGTAATCGTGATCGTACCGAGCAGGAGCGTGAGGCCGAGGAGGTGGAAGACCTCGACCACCGGAAATATAGTGGTCGAGTTGCGAATCACAACGCTGATTGGGGTCGCATCCAGCCACTGGAACACGGAAAGAAGGGTCATCATTAATCCTTTACTCGGGAAATCCTCTACTTCAGGTTATAGGCGGTCCAGCGTCCCAGGAAAATCACGAGAGACCAGAAAACGATGCCAAACCAGCCGGCGAATCGCGCGGCGGGCGGCGTCACCCGGTCTCTGTTCCATTTGTCCACACTCTTGAAAATGGTCGAGTGAAAAACAAGAGCGTTGATTCCCAGAAGCGCGATAAACAGCAGCTTGTAACGAAAGGAATTACTGGGATAAAGCTTCCCGGCTTCCGACCAGAAAAGCAGCCCGCCCGTGATGAATGCCGTTATGAAGCCGGCCATGCTCCACGGCTGGGTCTGTTCGATGACGTCAGTGAAAGATTCCTCGCGCATTACCGCGCCGATCAATCGCAGATCGACGAGGGTAATGGTTCCGACCGAAAGCGCAAGGCTCAGTACGTGGATTCCTTCAATGGCCGGCCAGACGTACGTGGACTCTCGAAGTTGTGTTCCGACCGATGAATTCTGAATCGCCTGACAAATGGTGAGGATCGACATTCCTGATCTCTGAAGAAATTATCCTGAATGAAAATTGTTTCGCGGCACGGGCTCGTTGCCTGCAGGCCAACGTTCCATCCTATTAGAGACTTCGGCGATGAGTCAAACGCGAGGTTTCGCGGCGTCCAGGCGGCTTGGCCGGATAGTGATATATCACAACGCGAGTTGACAGCCTCCGAAACTACCTGACATACTCTAAAGTTGTCTCCGGGACGGTTCCACGGATTGCGCTAAAGTCATCATTCCACTCGCTGAACCCGCGCAATTTCTAAAATGGCCCATTCGAAAATCGTTCGCTCCGCCGCCACGCATGGCGGGATTTGCCATGTCGCGCGGTGAGCGGGCGGTCGGAACGCGCCCTCAGAACAGCCCCGGGTTTATTCTCAAGTTACGGACAAATTGCCATGAAGCCTCGAATTTTTCGCAACATCTGCAGACCCGACGCGGAAGCCGTCAAGCTTTTGGGCGAGCTGGGCGCCGCCACCGTGCATGAGGCGCAGAACCGGACGGGCCTGATGAGGCCTTACATGCGACCGATCTATCCGACGGCGAAGATGTCCGGCGCTGCGGTGACCGTCTCCTGCCAGCCGGGCGACAACCTGATGATCCATGCGGCGGTCGAGGTTTGCCAGGCGGGCGACGTGCTGGTCGTGACGACTACCGCGGAATCGACGGATGGAATGTTCGGCGATCTGCTGGCAAATTCGTTGCAGGCTCGTGGTGTTCGGGGCCTCGTGATTGACGCGGGCGTCCGCGATGTGGCCGACCTCACTACAATGGAATTTCCGGTCTGGTCGAAGGCGATCTCCGCTCAGGGGACCGTGAAGGCGACCGCCGGTTCCGTGAACATCGACGTTGTGTGCGCGGGGGCGATCGTCCGGCCGGGCGACGTCATTGTCGCCGATGTGGACGGCGTGGTCGTGGTGCTGCGCGAACGTGCCGCGGAGGTCGCGCAACTGAGCGATCAACGCCGCATCAAAGAAGAGAAGAGCCGCGAACGGCTGCGCGCCGGTGAACTGGGTCTCGATATGTACGGCCTCCGCGCGAAGCTGAAAGAGCTGGGCGTGGAATACATCGACGAAGCGCGCGGCAAATGAGAACGAGAGGGAAACGATGACGAAGTCCGACGAATATTCCGACATCCCCGGCACTTATCTTTTCGACAAGAAGGCCTGCGCAAAGGGCTATCACCTCAATAACTTCTGCATGTCGCTGATGAAGGATGAGAATCGCAAGGCTTTCCTGGGCGACGAACCCGGCTATCTCAGCAACTACAAGCTGACTCCGGAACAGCGGCAGGCGGTGCTTGATCGCGACTGGCTCAGAATGATCCAGGAGGGCGGCAATATCTACTACGTCTCCAAGCTTGGCGCGACTTCGGGATTCTCGTTCGAGGCAATGGCTGCGGCGATGGCCGGCACGACGAGAGAGAATTATCGCGCGATGATGATCGGCGGCGGACGCTCGATCGAACATAATCGAAGCAAGTCGGACCCGGACGCGGTGGGGCAGAAAAAGGGAGATCAATAATAATGGCGAAGATCGTAGCCGGTGTAGGCTGCTCGCACGTGCCGGCCATCGGGGCCGCTCTGGATCTGGGTAAGACGCAGGACGATTACTGGAAGCCGGTATTCGAGGGCTTCAAGAAGTCGCAGGAAATTCTGGCGGCGCTGAAACCCGATATCGTAATCGAGGTTTATAACGACCACGGCACCGCTTTCTCGTTGCAGTACATCCCGACGTTTTGCATGGGAGTGGCGCCCGAATTTCAACCGGCAGATGAAGGATGGGGCCCGCGCCCGGTGCCGGTGGTCCACGGCGATTCCGAGTTTGCATGGCATCTCGTCGAATCGCTGATCATTAACGACTTCGACATGACGATCGTCAACGAGATGGAGGTCGACCACGGCCTTACGGTTCCGTTATCGTTGATGTTCGGTCAGGTGAAGGAGTGGCCGTGCCCGGTGATTCCTCTTTGCGTCAATGTGGTCACTTATCCGCCGCCCAGCGGCAAGCGCTGCTTCGCTCTGGGGCGGGCGATCCGCAAGGCGGTCGAGGAGTATCCGAAGGATATGCGGGTCGTGGTTTTCGGCACCGGCGGCATGTCGCATCAGATTCATGGGGAACGCTGCGGACTGATCAACAGCAAGTTCGACAAGAACTTCCTGGACCGGCTGACTTCCGATCCCGTGGGGCTGGCTTCGGTGCCCCATAAGGAGTATGTACGCGAGGCGGGCGCCGAGGGGATCGAGATGGTCATGTGGCACGTCATGCGCGGCTCGCTCAACGACGACGCCAAAGAGGCGTATCGGTTCTATCACGTGCCGGCATCGAATACGGCGGTCGGCAACATTATTCTGACGAACCCCGGGAACTAATCCCGGCAGGCGTCGATTCACGTTATCGCACGGGGGAGTTCGCTTCCAACAGGCCGGCGGGTCTGCCTTACCAGGCAGACTTCGCCGGCCTGAAACTTTATGGATTACTTTTTCGGTTCCAGTTCCACGGTAACTTGTTCGATTTTTCCGGTGAAAGCGAACGGCAGCTGATATGTGAAATCGATGGCCGAGCCGATGTCCATGCCGATGTCCAGACCTTCCCCGAGCGAAAACTGAATCGGAATAGTTCGCTCGAGCCTTCCTCCGGCGATCTTTTTCCCATTCGCGGACATAGTGATCGCACCGCCTTTTCCCATACCGCCTCCGTCATAAGCGAAATCGACCACAAGTTTTGTCTTGCCACTGGGAAGGGGGTCCTTCGCCGCGAATGAGGTGCGATCGATTGAGAGAAAATTGTAGACGAAGGTTGGTTTGCCATCACGCAGGTACAGGCCGTAACCTCCTTCGAGTCCGCCGTGAGTGACGACCATGCCGTTCGCCGAGTCATCTGCGAGGTCGATATCCGCGGTAATGATCCACGACTTATTGCACATCGGCGGCGAGGCGGCATCAGGCAGGCCGACGATGCCCGGATAGTAAGTCATCTTCGTGCGTCCGCCGATCAGGCTCGGGCGACCCATCAGCTCGGCGTTCATGCGAATCGTACCCCGCCAATCGAGCGGCAGCACATTGTACTTCGAGGCTTCCACCCACCAGAGATCCTGGAGTTCCCGCAGCTTGTCTGGATATTGGGCAGCGAGGTCGTTGGCCTGGGAGAAATCCTCGTCGATCTTGTATAGTTCCCACGGCGCTTTGTCCGGATCGAACTCCGCGCGGTTGGGATCCCAGGGAACGAAGGACGGGCACGAAGCCATCCATCCGTCGTGATAGAGCCCTCGGTTGCAGCCGAGCTCAAAGTACTGCGTCTTTCGAGGGCCTTCCACTTTTCCATCGTCGAAGGTAAGAGCGAAACTGGCTCCTTCAATCGGCTTTTGCCTGACGCCATTCAGATCGATCGGAGCCGTGATTCCGCAGACTTCGTACAGCGTGGGCACAATGTCGATGGTGTGCAGAAACTGGCTCCTCAGACCGCCGTTGTCCTTGATCCGCGCCGGCCACGAAATGATCATCGGGTTCCGTGTACCCCCGAAATGACTGGCGACTTGCTTGGTCCATTGAAACGGCGCATTCATCGCGTGCGCCCAGGACGACGGAAAGTGGTTGAAGTGCCTGGGCCCGCCCAGTTCGTCGATGGCCTTGATATTGTCCTGCCACTTTTCCGAAAAGCCGTTGAAGAACAGGTTTTCGCACAGGGATCCTTCGAGACCGCCCTCAGCGCTGGAGCCGTTGTCGCCGGCGATAAATACGATGAGCGTGTTATCGGCGCCGGGCAGCTGTTTGACGGCGTCCACGACGCGGCCAAGCTCGTGATCGCAATGGGCGCCATATCCGGCAAAGACTTCCATCATCCGCGCGTACAATCTCTTCTGGTCCGGATTCAGCGAGTCCCACGCCGGCAAACCTTTGGAACGAACCGTTAGTTTTGTATCTGCCGGGACGACGCCAAGTTTCTTCTGGCGTTCGAGGGTCTCTTCGCGATAGGCGTCCCAGCCACCGTCGAATTTCCCTTTGAATTTCTCAATCCACTCGCTCGGAGTGTGATGCGGCGCATGAGTTGCGCCGGTTGCCACGTAAAGGAAGTACGGCTTATCCGGCGCGATGGTTTTTGCCTGACGCACCCACGTGATCGCTTTGTCGGCAATATCGGTGGTCAAGTGGTAATTCGGATCGGTGGAAGCCGGGACGAGATTACGGTTCTCATACAGAATCGGATTCCAATGATTCATGTCTCCACCGTTGAAGCCGTAGAAATAGTCGAATCCGAGGCCATTCACCCAGCGGTCGAAAGGTCCGGCGGCGCTCGTTTCCCATGTGGGGGTGTTATGGTTCTTGCCGATCCAGGCCGTCATGTAACCGTTCTGCCGCAATACCTCGCCGACAGTCCCGCAACTTCTCGGCAGAATGCAAGTGTAGCCGTCGTATCCGGTGGCTAACTCAGTGATGCCGGCGAATGCGGCGGAGTGATGATTACGGCCGGTTATGAGCGCAGCCCGCGTCGGACTGCAGAGGGCCGTGGTATGAAAGCGGTTGTATCGAAGCCCTTCAGCGGCAAGCCGGTCCATGGTGGGCGAAGGAATGCCGCCGCCGAAGGTGCTGAACTGACCGAAACCCGCATCGTCGATCAGGATCAGCAGGATATTGGGTGCGCCCTCCGGGGCACTGACAGGTTTCGGGAACTGCGCCGGGTCGGAATCGAGATAGGTGCGGCCGATCTCGCCCTGGAAGTGGAAATCGGCTCGTGGCAGGACCTCCGGAGTGCCTGTAGCCGTGTCGGGTTTTCTTTCTGCTGCCATCTTCTGGTCTCCCGTGCGGGACTTGCCGCGCTCGTTAGACTGGAAGGTGGGGCGCTGGTTTTAAATATTTGAACCTGGCAAGAAGTGAGAAAGTTTAGTTGCCGGCCTTAAGCTCCGCGTAAACCTGACCGACGAACCGCTCAATCGTAGTGCTTCCTCCGGGGACTTTCGCGTCATAATCCGCGGTCGGCTTTGCGGCCATGACTTCCTGCAATGTCTTACCCTGCGAAACCATCGGCGCGATCTTATCCCGGATGGCTATGATCATGTCGCGGTGCGCCATCAGACCGGCGCGATCCGTAATCTCGCCATGGCCCGGCACAACCTTCGTCTGCTCGTTGCAAAGCCTGATTGCGGTATCGATGCCGGCGAGCATTCCCTTGAGTGAGCCGCCGTTGGCGCGATCGATGTTGGGATAGCCCAAAGTTCGCACGTAATCGCCGATCATAATGACGTTCGCATTGGGAAAGAACACAAGGGTATCGCCGTCGGTATGCGCCTTCGGGATCGGAATCGCTTCAACATTTTCGCCATCCATGTGGAACGTCAGGGGCGAGCTGTAGGTGATGACCGGAAGGGCGGCGGCCGGAGCAGGAGTTCCCGGCGCGCCGCTCGCGGCAGGCTGGGGATGCATCAGCCGGTTACGCAATTCCTCACGCGCGAAGATGGTGACGCCCATTGCGCCGAGGTTCGCGTTACCGCCGGTATGATCGGGGTGTACGTGCGTATTAATCAGAAACCGGATAGGCGCGTTGGAGACTTGTTTTATGGCGGCAACGATTTTCTCGGTAAGGGGAGCGAACTGGCTGTCGACCATCAGGACGCCGTCCGCGCCGACAAGAACGCCGATGGCGCCACCCGATCCGTTCAGGACATAAAAATTCGGAGCCAGCTTGACGGTCTGGATTGCAACCTTGCTGTAGTCGGTTTGAGCGGGGGCCTGAGCGGAAACGTTACCGATAACACACAAGGCCGCAATCGAAAGTAATTCGATCTTCATCCACTTCATTTATTTCTCCTTCTCACCCCATAGAAACGTTGATCAGGAATCAGTTTAATGCAGAAGACGGATAAAATGTTGGGATGTCATCTTCGAAATGGAGCTTGTGCGCGCTGAGTTTTCTTGCGTCGCAGATGCTATACGGCCAGAATGCAAAGCCCGATCCGGACGTAATCGTACTTGTCGACGATGAAAAGCTGGTCGGGCAGTTCGAACAATCTGACGGCACTTCCATCAAATTCAAAAGCGATATCGTGGGGGAAGTGACGATCGACTGGAGCAAGGTGAAAGAGCTGCACACGTCGAAGAAATACGCGGTGATTCCCAAGGGAGCGGAACTGCACAGAAACTCGGATCTCTCGACCATTCCACAGGGCACGATCGCCGCAGCCGATCAGAAGGTCACAGTAACGCCCGCCACAGGGACGCCGCAGCCTGTCAACATTGCCGATACGGATCACGTGATCGAGCAGACCTCTTTCGAGAACGCGGTGCATAGAAACCCTGGCCTGTTCCACGACTGGGGCGGCACGGTCACCATCGGCGCAAGCCTGGTCCAGGCGACTCAGGAGAGCCGGAATTTCACGGGCGCCATTAACCTGATCCAGACGGTCCCGGACGAAGACTGGCTAAGGCGGCGAAGTCGAACAACGCTCAACCTTAGCGCTGCCTACGGAACGCTGTCGCAGCCCGACACGCCGACGATAAAAACCCAGATCTATCTGGGCGCCGTCGAACGCGACGAATATTTTTCAAATGCGGTGTACGGATTCGTCGGGGCAGCCTTCGCTCACAACTTTTCACAGGGTCTCGATTTGCAGCAAACCTACGGGGGTGGTATCGGCTGGAGCGTTTTGAAGCAGTCAAACCAGACGCTCGACTTGAAAGCCGGTGTAACCTACGTACGGCAGGAGTTCGCGGGGGCCACCGCAAGTGAGAGTCTGATCGGTTCGGTCTTCGAAGAAGACTATACGCGCGGCCTTTGGCACGGAAGCAAATTCAACGAGCAGATCATTGTCCTGCCGACGTGGAACAACACTAACGCCATCTCGGGAACGGCGAATGCGGCGATCACGATACCGGTTTACAAGCGTATGAATTTTTCATTCGGAGTAATCGACAACTATCTGAATAATCCGCCGCCTGGGTTCAAGAAAAATTCGTTCCAGTTAATAATGGGCCTGACCTACGCGCTGAGATAGGTGGCGTCGCTTGAGAGTGGGGGCTTCAGGGCAGGGAAGTGTCAGCTGCCGGCTTTTTTCCCTGCCCGGACTAACTGTTCAATATTGACGAAGTCCGTCGGGTAGTTGCCTGTGTAACAGGCATAGCAGTACTCGCCGCGAGTGTCTGCGACGGATGCCTGCAGCGCGCCCATTGAAAGATAAGCCAGCGAATCGGCTTCGATAAACCGGCGAATCTCATCGGTGGAATTATTCGCAGCGATTAACTCGCTCTTGTTGGGAGTATCGACGCCGTAGAAGCAGGGCGAGATCGTGGGCGGGCAGGAGATCCGCATGTGGACCTCGCGCGCTCCGGCCTGCCTCACCATACGGACAATCTTGCGGCTGGTGGTTCCGCGGACGATCGAATCGTCCACCAGAATCACGCTCTTGCCTTCAAGCAGGCTCCGCACAGGGTTCAGTTTCAGTTTGACGCCAAAATCGCGGATCGCCTGCGAGGGCTCGATGAACGTCCTGCCGACGTAGTGATTGCGGATCAACCCCTGGCGGTACGGGAGTCCGGATTCGGACGAGTAGCCGATTGCCGCTGCATTTCCGGAATCGGGCACAGGCACGACGATATCGGCATCCGCCGGAGCCTCGCGGGCGAGATACCTGCCCATATTCTCGCGCGACTCCTGCACAGCTCGGCCAAATACGATCGAATCAGGGCGCGAGAAATAGACGTGCTCGAACACGCATTGCGAGAGAGGCCGGTGGGGGGCAAAACGTTCCCGTGTGACGCCTTCCGGTCCGACGATCACCATCTCACCCGGCTGTACGTCGCCCATGTACGTGCCGTTGATCAGGTCGAAGGCGCATGTCTCCGAAGCGAATATGTGCGCCGGAGACCCGCCGCTGAACTCAAGCTGCCCCATGGCGAGCGGACGAAACCCCTGAGGATCTCGCGCCACGATGATTCGATCCTGCGCGAGACAAACCAGCGAAAACGCGCCTTCGAGCTGCAGAAGGGCGTCCCGCAAAGCTCCGGCGAGCGTGCGTTCGCGAGAATGCGCAACAAGATGGAGGATGACTTCGGTGTCGCTTGACGCCTGAAAGATAGAACCTCGGGCTTCGAGGTCGGCGCGCAATTCAGCGGCGTTGGTGATGTTCCCGTTATGCGCGACGGCAATCAGGCCTTTGTTGCAGTCCACGGAAAACGGCTGCGCATTGCGCTCCACGGTATCGCCGGTGGTGGAATAACGCGTGTGACCGATAGCGAGCGCGCCCGGCAATTCCTGAAGCACGGGATTGGTAAAGATATCCGCCACGTGCCCCATGGATTTTCGGGTATGGATTCGTTCGCCGTCGCTGCTCGAAATACCCGCGCTTTCCTGTCCGCGATGCTGCAGCGCGTACAGGGACAGATACGCCAGTTTCGAAGCCTCCGGGTGACCATAAATCGCGGCCACTCCGCACTCTTCGTGGAACTTATCCGAACCTGTTCTATCCGGCACTCGATTTTTATCAAGCATTCGCTGTGTGAAGAATTCGGGGGAGGCTGGTTTCGAAGGACTGTTTCAAATCGGCGGTGGGTAAGTCAATCCACATGGTGGCTTCGTTTCCGATCTGTAACCGCCCTTTCATTGTAACGCCGATGACCGGGCATTCCACGTCGTATCGCAAGGCAATTTCACGGACGCTCGCCGGGTCCTCCGTGGTGAGCAGAATTCGGGATGGCGCCTCGCCAAAGAGAGCGAACTCGACCCGTTCCGTGGGAGTAACGTTAACGCGCGCGCCAATCTCGCGCGTGGAAGATTCACTGAGCGCCACCGCCAGACCGCCGTCGCTCAAGTCATGGGCGGATTCAGCCAGTCCCGCTGCCAGAATCTCGCGAATGCAATCGTGCACTCGCTTCTCATACTGAAGGTCCAGTTGAGGCGGCAAGCCCCAAAGCTGATTCAGGATTACTTTTGCGTACTGGCTGCTGCCGAATCTAACCGCGTGATTTCGGCCCACGCCTCCCAGAAGGACGATACTGGCGCCGTCGCGGCGGAATGAAACCGGGCAGGGAACCGCGGTCTTCATGAGTCCGATAACTCCAAGCACTGGAGTTGGATAGATCCCTTCCCCTAATGTTTCGTTGTAGAGGCTGACATTGCCTCCGGTGATAGGGGCCTCAAAAAATGCGCAGGCCTCTGCGATTCCTTCAATGGCTTCGACCAGCTGCGCCATAATTTCGGGCCGCTCCGGATTACCGAAATTCAGGTTATTGGTCGCCGCGACCGGAACGGCGCCGGTTGTGGCCAGATTACGGCAGCATTCCGCGACTGCAAGCTTCGCGCCTTCTCGGGGGTCGAGGTAGCAATAGCGGCCATTTCCATCGAGCGACATCGCGATTGAAATGTCCGTTTCTTTTACTCGGATCACGGCGGCGTCGGAGCCGGGACCGGCCACCGTATTGGTCCGGACCATGTAGTCGTACTGCTCCCAGATCCAGCGTTTGGAGCAGAGATCGGGGGAGGCAATCAGGCGCAGAAGGTCGGCGTTGAGATCGAGCGAATGAGGGATATGCGCAGGTGGTTCCATCGGCGCCTTGCGGTGCGGCCGGGTGTTATGAGGACGGTCATATTTGGGGGCCTCATCCGCCAGCGCGGGGTTCGGAATCTCGGCTACAACCTGACCATGGTGCCGCACCCGAAGATTACCGTCCGGCGTGACTATGCCGATCGTAACGGCATCGAGCCCCCATTTCCGGAAGACCTGGAAGACTTCTTCCTCGCGGCCCTTCTCCGCGACCAGCAACATACGCTCCTGCGACTCCGATAGCAGCATCTCGTAAGCGGTCATGCCCGATTCGCGCTGCGGGACGCGATCCAGATCGATCTCGATTCCCACTCCGCCGCGGCTGCCCATTTCGCAAGATGAGGATGTCAAACCCGCCGCGCCCATATCCTGTATCGCCACGATCGCGCCGGTTTTCATGGCTTCGAGGCAGGCTTCCAGCAGCAGCTTTTCCAGAAACGGATCGCCCACCTGGACATTGGGGCGCTTCTGCTTCGATTCTTCCGTGAATTCGGCGCTAGCCATGGATGCGCCGTGAATGCCGTCGCGGCCGGTTTTTGCCCCGACGTAAATCACGGGATTACCGATTCCGGATGCCTTTGCGAAGAATATCTCGTTTTCTTTGCATACGCCCAGCGCGAAAACATTAACCAAAGGATTACCAGAGTAGCATTCTTCGAAAATGCACTCGCCGCCGACTGTGGGCACTCCAAAACAGTTGCCGTAGTGAGCGATCCCGCTGACGACTCCCGAAAGAATGCGGCGATTGTGCTCGGCGTTGGGAGAGTCGACCACGGGGCCAAAGCGCAGCGAATCCATGACGGCGATGGGACGCGCGCCCATCGTGAAGATGTCTCGCAGAATCCCCCCGACGCCGGTGGCGGCCCCCTGGAAAGGCTCGATGTAGCTCGGATGATTGTGGGACTCAATTTTAAACGCGACTACCCAGCCTCCGCCGATGCCGATGATGCCCGCATTTTCGCCCGGCCCCTGAACAACGTATTTGCCTCTCGTGGGCAGTTTCCTGAGGTGAATCCGGGAGCTCTTGTAGGAGCAGTGCTCGCTCCACATTACGCTGAAGACGCCCAGTTCGGTGTAAGTTGGATTGCGTCCGAGGAGAGAGACGATTTTCTCGTACTCCGCGGGCGTGAGCTGGTGCTGCTCGACCAGCTCGGGTGTGATGGTCATCTTGTAGTAGCAGGCGTAACCGCTGAAAGCATCGACTGAAAGATACCGAGCCCTTCGGTTGACCCCATCAGCGGGTCGCACGCGCGCTCAGGGTGCGGCATCATGCCGAGCACATTGCGCTTGCGATTCAGAATGCCCGCGATATCCCGCAGCGAACCGTTCGGATTATCCATGTAGCGGAACGCGACGCGATCTTCAGCTTCAAGTTCGTCGAGTGTACGCTCATCGGCGAAATACCGGCCTTCGCCATGGGCGATCGGAAGGTGCAGAACCTGACCCTTATGCAGTTCCGCAGTGAACGGCGATTGAGTCGTTTCGGTCCGCAGGCCCACCTCGCGGCAGATAAATTTCAGATCCTGATTACGGAGGAGAGCACCAGGAAGAAGGCCGGCTTCAACCAGAATCTGGAAGCCATTGCAGACGCCGAGGACGATACCGCCGTCGTCGGCGAACTTTCCAACGGCGCCCATGATGGGCGAGAAACGTGCGATCGCACCGCAACGCAGATAGTCTCCGTAGGAAAACCCGCCTGGAAGGAGTACCGCGTCGACCCGGCTCAAATCGTTGGATTCATGCCAGATAAACTCCGCCTTGCCGTGCAGGTTTTTGTTGACGGCGTACCACGCATCGTGGTCGCAATTGCTGCCGGGAAAAACGACGACGCCAACTTTCATCTCTGGAAATTTCAGTCTAACAGGATGTGCCGAGGATGTCCTTCAGGTGTCTTCCTCGCCGCGCTCATCGGCAATACGGGCCAGAGTATCAATTGCTGTTGCGTCCTGGTTAGTCACGGCTACCAGTTTATTGATCGCGTCGGTGATATCGCCGATCTGGCGGTCGTGGGATTCAATTGACTGCATCAGAAACTCGATTCGCTCGTCAATCGTCATAAAACTACTTCCGATAACGCATATTCCCGACTTTTCAATGGTACGCCGAGTGCCTCGCCTTCGTCTCTGTGCGGATCTGCGGTGGCATTTTGTGGCTGCATCTGACTGGTGCGCTTGGCATAGCGCGGTTCTCCTCATCGAAAATGCTGGAAATTCGGTTGATTTCCGCGTTCTTTCATTGACGCTTATAATACTCCATTACAGGGCCTCGGCCCAATCGGGCTGCGGTATGCTTTGGGAGCGTTGGAGGTGCCGGTGTTGCCATCACCAGGCGAGGGGCGCGAGCCCCGGCAGCTTTCATTTTGGGAAGAGAAGGTCGATATGTCGCACGTCAAGGTTCGGGCGGGCGAGCTCCGCGTTTCGAACCGTTCATCCGCAACGCGGCTGGCCTACGAGAACGATTGGATCCAGTTCGCAAGCTGGTGCCGTGATGCTGGACTGCGGTCACTTCCGGCCGCGGCCGAGACCGTTACGCTTTACGCCGCGGCGTCGTGTGACGTCCACATGCCCGCGACGGTCCGCAGACGAATTGCTGCAGTTCGGGCGCGGCACCTCGTTGCTGGGCTTGCCGGTTCCGGATACCCGGGACGCGGCTGCGGTCGTCAGCGGCGCCGAGCGCAGCTCGACGCGTCCGAGTGGAGCAAAGGTGGCGTTGACGGTAGATCAACTGCGGGAGATCTCTGCCCAGCTGGTGGCCGACGGGTCGCCGATGAGCGTGCGCGATCGCGCTATCTTGCTGTTCGGCTTCGCGACTGGGATGCGGCGAGCAGAGTTGGCGGCCCTCCGACTGGCTGACGTCGCTGTGCGGCCCAAAGGTTTGGCCGTGACGATCCGGCGCTCGAAGACCGATCAAGCGGGTAAGGGTCGTGTGGTGGGCGTCTTTCGTGCGGCGTCCGCTGATGTCTGCCCGGTACGCGCATTACGGCAGTGGATGCGTGTACGGGGTCGCTGGACTGGGCCGTTGTTCGTTGGGTGTGCCCCGAAGGGTAATCTCTCGCGCGCGGGTTTAAGCGGCCGGGCTGTCGGTGAGTGCGTTCAGCGTTGTGTGGCGCGGATCGGTCTGGATCCAGCTCAATTCGGCGGGCATTCGCTGCGCGCCGGGATGGTGACTACAGCTCTCGAGAGTGGTGCGGGCGAGTTGGTGGTCATGCGGCGTACCGGGCATAAGAGCGTCAAGACGCTGGAGCGATATTTGCGGTCGGCCTCCGCTTTCGCCGTAGATCCGCTTGCGCGTGCGCTGTAGCCCGATGCGTGTGATTCTTGATTAGGGCCGCGGGGGAGCTGGGGATGCGCGCCGCTGTCATAAGCTGCGGGCTGCGGCGCGATGGCACTTCTCCCACTCCGCGGCTGACGTGTGTGCTCATGTTGGCAGTGGGAGTGCCTTCGCTGCCGGATGAGGCTTTCGGCGGGATCAGTTCTTTCGGCGGTCGTTCATGCGGGCAATGCAGCGGCACCGGCTAGGCGGGCTTTCCGCTGCCCGTGAGCCAGGTGCTGGTGTTCTTTTGCGGGGCGGCTGGCGCCTTGCTGAACTGGCCTTTACGGTTGCGCGGCCTGGTCGGGGTTGGCGATTGCCTTGGCGGTGGTTTTTTGCTCATGCGGTCAGCGTAACGCGGGCGGCTGCTGCTGCGTTGGCCGTTCTGGTCGGGTCCTGCCGTTCTGTGGTTGGCTGCTGGCTGGGCCTTCGTCCCGCGTCGCAGGCGGAACACTGCGGCGCGGGATCTCTGGCGTTCTTCAGTGGATGCGGTCTTCGAGGTGCGAGACGCGGCCGTCGATTCTGGCGAGCTCGGTGAGCAGGGCTTCCTGGTTTCGCTCGATGATATTCCGGAGGTCCTTGAAGGATGCGGCCGTTTCTGCCCGGAGTTCTTTGAAGCCTGCGTTCATTTCCGTGCGGAGCGTCTGCGTTTCCGCGCGGAGCGTTTCTTTCGCCTCGGTGATTCGGCTGTTGCTGTAGATAAGCAGGGAAATGGGCACGATGAATGCGAGTGCGAGTGTGAGCAGTTGCTGGTCAGTCATTGTCGGTTGTGTCTCCTCCGGTTTCGAGGGCCGCGGGCGTTGGAGCGCTCGCGGCCCTTTCAGGTTAGCTTGTTATTAGGCTCGTTTGTGCGTGCTTCTGGTTGTGGCGTGCGCTGCGGGCTTCTTTCCGCGCGGCTGTTGGAGCGGCCGCGCGGGCTTTTACTTCGGCCGGCGTCGATGCCTGCCTCTTCGCGAGTGATGCGGCGAGCTCGTCGCGGTCGCGTCGCGCCAGGCGGGCCGCGCCGAAAGCTGCGATGAAGCTGGCTCTTTCGGAGTACTCACTCCTCGGTGATGGGCTCGACCACGGGCGAGTTCTCGCGGTGACCTTATCGGAGGATAAGTAGACCGGCGCGTCTGCGTTCCTCGTCAGCATCCCAATTTGCGGCCTGTTGTCGGCTGTAGGGTTCGATGGCGGTATGCTGGCGTTGCTCTGCCGCTCGTCCCTGCTGGGCCGTCGCCGTTGTCTGCGGCGCGTTCCTCGATATTGCTCGCGGGTGATTTCGGTTTGGCCTCTTTTTGCATTTGTGAGGCGTGCCATTCGAGGGCAAGGCTGCTCGGTCGGGTGTGATCTTCCCTTTTCGGAGTGCGGCTGCAGCTTCCGGAGCTCGTCTACGCGGTCGGCTGCGGGACTCTTCATCGGCCTGCCTTCCGGCAGAGAATCGAGTTCGCCATGGTGCGGATGTCCTCGCTGGTGAAGGTCAGCGGGTGGGCCTGCATGGCTGCGTAGCGTTCGGCTTCGATGGCGCGTCAATCGCGGCTCTGAGGGCGTCAACCAGGTCGACCAGTGCGGGGGTGATGGCTTCGGGTTGCTTGATCGGCGGCCGGGCTCGGCTGCCGGACTGCGAGACCGGCGGCGGCGCGGCGGCTGGCTGCTGGCGGGCTGGCGGGCTGCGGGTGCCTGGAGCTGGGCTTCGCCCATGATGGCGACGTCCCAACGGGCTTTTTTCCGGTTCCGATTTTGACGATCGGACCACATCGCCGGCGGCTGCGCCTGAGTCGCGAATTGCCTGCTCGAGTGCTGGCTCGGCGAATATGATTCGCTGGTCGTCGTCGACCACTCGCATGTACTGCGGGCCGGTGCGTCCGTCGACGGGCTTTCCGGTGTCGTTGTCGAGTAGAACCACCTAGACGGCTTCGCCTGGCTCGAAAATGATCTTTTCTCTCATGTGACTTACTCCTCTTTCTAGGTGTGGTTAGTTGCACGTGAAACACTTTATTTGTAGGGCTTCCATGTAAGTTGCGCCTTTCGCTGGCTTCATGCCAGCGATCAAAAAGAGCTTCCTCCTGCCGGAAGGCCATCAATGTTCTTCAGCCCGCCTGGGTATCACCGCGGCGGGTTTTTCAACGCTGCCCCGCCAGCGATTGCTCGCCGATCTGCACGGCCCTGGCTGCAAGGGCGCGAAGCGGCGAAGCGAACCCTTGCCGCCTGGCCGTGCTATCGTGTCGGGCTCGCTGGCTGGCGTGCGTTGAAAGAGCCGCTTGATGATGCGCAGCTTCCTTGCCAGCGCGCGGGGCCACCGGCTTGCGTGTGCTCTTTCGCGCGATGACGGGGCCGGCTTGCCGGGCGCGCTGGCCGAGCTGCGAAGCGAAGCGGAGCTTTCAAATTGCGTGAGCTTTCCTTGCTGCCGCAGGCCTGTGGGGTGCATCGCCGGAGTCTTGGGCCGGTGATGCGGCCCCGGGACCGGGTTAGCGGCGTAGAGAATCACATGCCTTTTCCGCGCGTTCGCTGGCGGCTGCGGGCTGGCTTGGTACCTCCGGGCGGTCGCCGGGCGCGTCCTGCGGCTTGTAATGAGCGGGGATGGGCTATTCTCGTTCGAGATGAGCCGGCGCAAACAACAGGCGAAAAACAGGCAACGGGGGCGGGCGGCTGTCGTGGCGGACGGCACCCGATCGGGGGGCGGGTCAATTTGCGCCCGGAGTTTCCGGAAACCCTGCGGGCAGGCCTCCGGGCTCTCGCAATCGTGCGACTCTGCTGGCTCAGCAGCTGCCTTGCTGGCGAGGGCGAGGCGATCGTCCGGAAGTGCATCGAACAGGCAAAAGCAGGTGAGCCGGTCGCGATGAGGCTGTGTATCGAGCGCATCGTGCCGCGGGCGGGTGCCGTCGCTCGAGTTGGCGTTGCCGCTGATCCGTCGGGCGGAGGACGTCGCGATTGCCTGTGCTGAGGTGATTGCTCATGCGGCTGCTGGCGAGATCACGCTGGCCGAGGCGAAAGAGTTCCTCGGGCTGCTGAACACTCAACGACAGGCGATCGAGACTCACGATCTGGCCGTGCGAATCGAGGCGCTGCAGCGCCGGGAGCGGGAGCGATGAGGCTGGTTAAAGCTGTTGAGAAGCTGGAGAAGCAAGGCGCGGATCGCGGGCCCGGCCGTGGGAAGCGGCCGCCGAAGGTTTCGTTTGACTGGCTCGATGTCGATGGGATCCGGCAGACTGTGAAAACGCTTGCGTGCGTGTGGTCTGAGCAGGAGGATCGGCTCGGCCGGGAACTCGCCGAAGGCGAGAGCCTGGCGATCGATCTTCACGTGGCGATGCCTGGCGGCGCCGTGTCGATCGAGCGGGCCGTGGAGCGCGCGACCGTCGATCCGGAGGATCGGGGGCGCGTGATCCTCCGGGGCGAGGAGGTCGGCCGCGTGCTCGAGGTTCGCGGCCAGCTGCTGCTCGTGGGCTGGCGGGCTGATGCCGAAAGGGAGGGCGGGGCGGGAGCGTAGGCGAAGCCGTAGCGCAGGCTTTCGCGATCTTCGCGATTGCGTGGCCCGGCTGCCTTTTGGGGGCGGGGGAGCCCCAGCAAGCGAGCGCGGGGCAGACGGGGAGCCAGGCGCGGCGGCGGGTGGCGGGGAGTGAGGCGAAGCCGAACGCGGCGGGGCGCAAACGAGCCGGCCGCGTAAGCGGCCACATGCTCGAAAGACTTGCATGGTCTTAGCGGCCGGCGGACAGCGTGCGGGGCCAGCTGCAGCCGTTGCCCGGCGCCCGGGCTGAGCCAGCCGGCCGCGGCGCGGCCTTCGCCGGCTGGCGGAACTCGGGGCTGATTTCAAGGAGCGCCTTTCTGCGTTGCTGCCGCATGGCTGGCTGCTGCAGCGTAGCGAAAGCGGCAAATGTTCTTCGCGCCGGCCGAAGGCTGCACCGGGGCCCGTGGTGCACCCGGAGCCCCCCAGAGGAGCCGCACGCGCGCTGCTTTTGCGCGCATCAAGCGGCGGGGTGAGGCCCTTCCCCCCTTTGGGGATTCCTTGATGGCTGGGGGAGCGGGATGGGGGGTGTCCAGAGGGGGGAAGGGCCGGCGGGGGGCGCAGGGCGGCGCGTTCCTTTGAGTGGCTGCTGGAGCGTCAGCGGAAGCGGCTCAAAGATTGCCTTTGGCCTGGCGCGCGCAGGCGCCATCAATGTGCTGCAGGCCAGCTGAGCGTAGCGATGCGGCCGCCTCCGTGGTTTCAGTGAGCAAAGCGGAGCAAAGCAGATCGCGGCGGCCGCCGCCGCTGCGTCCGAATCGTCTGACGGCGCCCCAGACTAGGGTTCGCTCTCATCTCATGACGCGCAGGCCGGTACTCCCGAAATCCGTAACATCCCGCCCGATAGATTCGTCCACTACCTTGACCTTTCGCCCTCAGAGGTTTCGCCTTCGGGCTACCGGGAGAAGACGATGTTTCGATTAGCGTCCATTACATGCGTGGCCACTTGCGTTGGAATACTCATCACGTCCATTGGCTCCGGGCAGACACCGGTTGGTCCGGAAGATCCTCCACGCCGCCGTCCTTTGAGGTCGCGACAATCAAACGGACGGATCCCAACTTCGCGGGCTTTGTAGTCGGGGGATTCCGGGCCGGAAGGTTTTCAGCCCAAGGCTTCACTCTAAAAGATCTGATCGGTTATGCGTACGACGTCGATAATCGTCAGATCAGTGGCGGCCCAAAATGGTCGGATTCGGAAAGGTACGACGTTGTCGGGAAGCCGGAAAAAACCGGTCCTCTAAAACCGGAACTGGGCAAGCTAATGTTACAGACTCTTTTGTCCGAGCGGTTCCAGCTTAAGATTCACCGCGATGTTGAGGAAATGCCCGTGTACGTCATGACTATTGCCGCGGGGGGCTTGAAAATGAGGCCAAGGAGTGAAGGAGATGGCGGTGCGCCTGGGGGCATGCCCATTGAGGGAGCGAGGATCCCTGGACGCAATGCCACGATACAGAGATTCCTGGCGTATGGCTTGCAGCGAGTTGCTGGACCGGCCGGTTTTGGACAGCACCGGGGTGTCTGGAAGTTTTGACTTCGACCCTCTCCTGGAGGCCCGATCCAACCCAGTTTCGGGGCCAGGGCGATCAGGTACCGAGCAACCCTGACGACCCCGATCTTTTTTACCGCTTTAAAGCAGCAACTTGGTATAAGACTGGAGCCGCGGAAGGCCCCTGCGCCCGGTCTTCGTCGTGGATAGCGCTGAGAAGCCGTCGGATAATTAGCGGCTCAGATTGCGGTGAAGGGCTCGGTCAGGGTTTGAAGAGTCGCCCTAGCCCGACTTTCGCAAATCTGAGGGTTAGCCGGACCGCAAGCGCCCTCGATCGCGGTTCGTAGCGCAGGTTTCGCTTGACATAACGTTCCCTTATGGCTAGATGAAAGAAATGAATATATTTGAGCGAGTAGTTGCCGGCAAGCGGTATCGAATCGCATCCCAGTCTGTGTGGGATCCCAGCCGGCAGCGTCCGTTCGCGCGACAGGCCGTTTTGGGCCCTGCCGATGCCCCGCCTATCGCCGATTTGGGATTGGTTCGAACAATCGGTACCCAACGGGTCGGTGATGCCGGCGCGTTGGTCTGGGTTGCCGAGCAACTGGATCTGATCGGACTCATCGATCGGGCCTGCGGTCAAAAGGGCCCGCAGGATGGCCCGACAATCGGCGAGATGGTCGTCGCGGTGGCGATACAGCGGGCTTGTGCGCCGGCAGCCAAGTGCCATTTGGCGGCGTTTCTGGAATCTTGTTTGCCCCGTATCTCGTGCCTGCCGGCGGAAGCGTTCACCGGACAGGCGTTTCATCGGTTGGCCGGGGAGGTCACCGAAGAGCAACTGGAAAAGGCCCAGATCGGGATCGCCCGTGCGGCGGTGGAGCGTTTCGGGTTATCGACAGACGTTCTGGCGTTCGACACAACCAACTTCGACACGCATATCGCCACCACCACCGCCGGAGAACTGGCGCGCCGGGGCCATGCTAAGAGCAAACGAAGCGATCTGCGCGTAGTTGGACTGGCAACTCTGGTCAGCGAGACAGGCCATGTGCCGCTACTGCACCGGACCTATCCCGGCAACGGCTCGGACCAGAGCGGTGCTCGGTTCCTGCCTGGATGCACTGGGCAAACTGCATGACGTTGGATTTGGCGGAACAGCGCATCCATCCGGCCTGCCGTACCCTGGTGCGAGACGGCGGTTCGTGGAGCGAGCAACTGGAACTCGATCTGGATGTGGCTGGCTACTATACGTTGATCTCTCTGCCTTTGAGCCATCGTGCCTCCCAATTGGCACTGGAACACGCGGCACGACGCGGGGCGATGAAGTCGCTGGGAGGGAAGTTGGGCGAAGTACGGGCCGCACGATTGCGTACCCGTGTGGGAGAGCTGGACCGACGCTGGTGGTAGTGGAAAGTCAGGAACTGCTCCGCGGACAGAAGCGGGGCATCGTGGCAGCCTTGCTGAAGGCAAAGGAAGAGTTGCGGAAACTGGAGCGGCGGGCGGCGAGCGGCCGGATCAAGCGCGAGGCATTGGAAAGCGGGGTTCAAAAAGCACTACGCGCGAGCATCTGGCGGAGTTCGTTGTGGCAGAGATCAAAGAGCGCGGCGGACGATTGTCGCTCGACTGGTATGTCGACCCGGCGCGACGGCGAGTGCTGGAGCGAACCCGTCTGGGGCGGCGCGTGCTTTGTACCGACCGCCATATCTGGAGCACGGGCCGAATCGTGCATGCCTTCCGCGGGCAGTGGAACGTAGAGGAACTCTTCCGGCGGGCCAAGAAGGGCGGAGTGGCGCCATGGGGCCCATCTCATCAGTGGTCCGACAACTCTTTACGATTACATACCTTCGCTACCGTGATCGGCCTCGAACTGGTGAGCCTGGCACGTCTGGCACTCGGCAATCAAAAGTCGGCAAGGGGCATGATGAAGACGCTGTCCGGGATCGAAGCAACATCCGTGCGGATCCGGGCGAAGCAGCGGGGTCGCCCCGCGACGGTAATGCTCGGGCCGGATCTGACCCGTGAACAGCAAACCTGTGTCGAGACGTTCGACTTGGGACGCTGGATGCCAGCACTTCTTTCATCTAGTCAGGAAAATGCATCACAACCAGACAGGAGGCCCGCTGCGTGAGAAAAAACTCTAAGATTTGCGAAAGTCGGGCTAGCCGAAACCGTTCGTCGCGTTGCGCAACAGACCCATTCTGCGACGCTCTCTCCGAGGCATAATTAAGGGACTTGTTGATGAAGTGGCGGGCCGCTATATCCAGACATTACCCGGCGAAAACGCATGCAGCGCTTTGCAAGCGAATTCGGCATCACCTTGATACACGCATACTCGACGTTGGAGGAACCCCGGAGTGCTGGCAAATGTTGTTGTCCACCCAGCCCGGGTCACGTTGCTCAACTTGCCCAGAAGCAAGGCCGAGCTTTCTTCGGTAGCCCATTGGGTTGCCGGTGACGGGCGGAGCCTCCCATTCGCCGACAAATCATTTGATATTGTTTTCAGCAACTCCGTGATCGAGGCGCGTCGGGGATGCTGAGAGTCAAAGCCGATTCGCGCGCGAGGTGGCCCGCGTCGGCCGCCACTATTGGGTGCAAACGCCTGATCGCCTGTTCCCCATAGAGCAGCATTTGCTGACGCCATTCGTTCACTTGTTACCCAGGTCCTGGCAGAAGGTTATCGTTCCGCGTTGGACTGTTTGGGGTATTGCGGCATCTGTCTCTCCCGACGAACGGCGGTTTTTCCTCGAACATTATCTCAACGATGTGCGACTCCTTGATTCACGTGAGATCCATGCGCTGTTTCCAGAAGGCCGCTTTAATCAAGGAACGCATTTGTGGACTCGACGAAATCGTTGGTGATGCTGAAATAACACTACTGTGCGGCGCGCTGGCACCCGCTTGTACTCGCTTCGCGTGCGGGTAAGCGCTTTCGCTCGGCTTCCGATACTGGCTGGCGCTCTTCGAGGCTCACGGTCGCACATGGCCAGCTGAGCGCAGCGGTTGGGCCGGCGGGTTTCCGCGGTGCTCGTGACCGGACCGGTGCAGAGGCAAAATGCAGTGGCGGCCGCCGCATGGCGTTAGAAGGTCGATTTCGACGTAACGATCGGGTGCGCCCGTTCGTTAGACCATTGAGTGAAATCTTTATGGCGTGTTTATGTGTTTCTTGGGGTGTATGCCACGCAGATTCTCCTTGTCCTCGCGGAGCATTATCCATACTGGGTCGATGAGATTCTTCAACTTATCGGGACTCGCAATGACGGCTTGCGCGATCTGCTGACTTGGGTCAAAGGCAATTCCGGGGGCGTGCCCGGCGGCTATTTGACGCAGGCATTATCAATTCATTTGCTCGGGTATTCCCCAATTTCAGCGCAGACTTTCCCTCAATTATTTTCGGTGTTCTGGGATGCTTCTGCGTTTTCTTCCTCGCCAGAGAGTTCGGTGTAGAAACCGGTTTGCGGCGGTCGCAATTTTTGCGCTGCTACCGCTGCAGTTCCGCTATTGCCTCGAGGCGCGGCCCTATTCGGAAGCACTCTTCTTCAGTTCATTGGCAACCCTTCTCTTTGTTCGGTTGGTGCGGCGGGAGGGCGATCTACGGTCGGCTATTGCGTACAGCGCGGCGGTTGCCGTCGGACTGTACATGCAGCCCTTTCTGATTTTCACTGAGATAGGACACGTGGTTTGGCTGGCGACCCTGACGCGGAGCCGCCCGATTCGCCGCTCCCTGTCGCTGGCCCTTTGTTCGCTTCTTATCGCTGGCCTTCTCTTTCTTCCATGGTATGTGGCGGCTCGCCCTCATTGGGAAGCGATCCACACTAGGCTGACACCGTCTATCGCGGCGGACATTCTTCACAATCTGGTTGGGGGCGGGTTCCTCTGCTCCGGCATCGTGATCGCCGCTGCTTTGGTCGCGCTCACGGCGACTGAAAGGAGAGATCGCGAGTGGATCATGCTGCTGGGAGCAGCTATCTCGTGTGGAATCGCAGGTCCGGTCCTGGCCGATGTCACTCAAGGCTATTTCTTCGCTTCGCGACAGCTCGTGTTCGTTCTGCCCGCTCTGACAGTTCTTACGGTGCTGGGTTTCGAAAGTCTACGTCTCCGCCGTCCGATCGTCGCCAGCATTCTAGGGTTGCTGCTCGTCGCCGGATCTCTCGTCGCGGACGTTCGCTATATCGTCTGGCCCTCGGAAGATTGGGGACTCGCAGCCAGCCACATGGTGCTCCAAACGGACGAGGGCGGTTGTGTCGTCATTATTCGGAGAAATCCCGAAGAGGGCTCGGCGCCTTTCTCGGAGCGGTTTCTCGACGCCACCGATGGCGAGCGCGATTCCGCTGCTTTTTACAGCTTTTTTGAGCCTTCTCTCCGCGGCAGGTTTTGTTCTTCCCTGGATCGTGTGAACCGAGTGATTGCCGTGGCAAGTCCAGGCACCGCCGCGTCCGTTGAAATTGCGGCGCAGGAATGGTTGCACGCTCGCGGGTTTCGGGCGAGCCGCCGTGAAGAGACCGGCGGCTCGCGTATGACAGACTGGGCGCGCAAGTAAACTGCAATTGGCCGAAAGGATCGCCACGAGCTGCTCGCAGCCGCGGCGTGCGTTCTATGACCTGGCGCCGAGCGAAGTGGTTATCTTGTAAGGCTAGAGGAGGCCGGCGCGGGCAAACTCGCCACTTCCCGACAAGGCAGGGTGGAGCAAACGTTTCCTGGAGCGTGTCTTCGGGTATCTGCAAACACTTCCCGACTACGCTTGCGTTGTGGTCGACCACGCGGCACTTGCGCACACGCGCATCGCGAAGCACAACGATCGGAAGTCGGCGTCCCGGAATCTATTTGTTTATTGGCGCCAACTCCGACGTTTGGACTTCGACAGCCGGGGTCTCGAACCGAGCGCGGACAGAGTAGCCTTGTTTGAGCAAGTTTCCCAGTGGCGTGTCTTTTCGATCGATAACACAGATCAATTGCTTGACCGGATAAACGAATACATACGTCGCCCCGGGTTCAAGAATCACACTTTTCGACGTCAGAAAGGGCGGGCCTTCCATCTTCAGAGCGTTCAAGTCGAAGGCAACGTATTCGTGCGGATCCCGAGGACGCACCGCAACGATCTTCACGTCGTAGACTGGGCCCGCAGACCCATCAATACCGATTGAGATCTCGCGTTTGTGTGAGCCGACGTTTTTCATCGAGATATGCAGAACCGATCCGGATTGAGTCGATTCTGGTGCCCACTCAATGCCGAGCTGCAGGTCGTTCTGAACCCGGCCCCAAGTAGGAGCCCCCAACGCACTCGCGGCCGAAACGCACAAGAACAACGTGAATAAGCGAGGCCGCCTCACCGTCATGACCTTTGTTGATTATAGTCGCTTCCCCTTGATTAGGCGATGCGGAGGTGTGGGCCAATACGCTAGCGCTCATTCATTGCGACAAACCGTCAAATTGGCGCGTAAACACAGCCTGCTTTCTGAAAAAACGGCGCTTTGGGCTGTGATCGGTAGCGGGGCCAACGGCTCGCAGCCGCCGCGGGCGGTCGCGTGCCGGCATTCCAGGAGCTCGCTCGTACGTCGTAAGTGCGTTCGATGACCCGGCGCACTGGCGCCCGCTTGTACTGGCTTCGCGTGCGCGTGAGCGCTGTCGCTCGGCTGCTCATACTGGCTCGCGGTCGCGGGCGATGGCTTTGTCGAGCTCGGCGAAGCGGCCGGCTCTGAGTTCGTGCTGATCGAGTCTCACGGTCGCGTAGATGCCGGCGGCCTCGCCGATCATGTACAGGGTGCGCATCCTGCAGGCCTTCCGGCCGGTCAGTATGTTGCTGATCGTGCCTTGGGTAATGCCGGTCTCTCGCGCGAGCGCGGCCTGTGTCACTTCGCCAGCGGCTATGCGGTCGGTGATCTGCCGGCGAAGCTGCCGCGGCGCCTCCCAAATTGTCATGCTTCCGTCTGCTGGTCGCTGCCGCCGGCGAATGCGAGCAGGCGGCGGAGCTCGTCGCGGGGGATCAGCCGCGACCTGTGGGCGTAGTCCTCGAGCTTGGCGATCGCGGCGGTCAGCGTGTCGCGTTCGGCGGTCATCCTGGCGAGTATATCCCTCGCCCGGGCTGGTGTTAGATCCGTCATTTCTTGATTGTGCGGTGCGGTGGCGAAATTCTCCGCTGCTGTTTCCGCAGGGCTTCGGGATCTGCGCGATCTGCGCTGTCGAAGTGGAGTTGCTCGATGTCGGCTGTCCGGATGTAGGTTTCGTCTCCGTAGCGCGCTGCTTTGAGCGTCCGCTGGCGGACGAGCTTGCGCAGGAGTCCGGCCGGCAGTCCGGAAAACTCCGCGGCGGCTGCGAGTGTGAGGAACGGCTTCGGCTGCGGTGTGGCTTGCGGCTGGATTGCCGCGGCGAGGAGCTGGGCCAGCAGAGGGGCCGGCGCAGCCGCGGGCTGGTGTGGCGCCGTGAGGATTGCGCCGCGGTGCTGCTGCTCGGCCATCCTCCCGACATCGGTCGGATCCACCAGCGTCGCGGGCCGTTTGCCGGGGCGGGGGAGTGGCCTGCTGCCCAGCTTCCGCTCGGCGATCCACGTCTCGATGGTCCGCTCCGAGACTCCGAGTCGCAGGGCGGCCTCAGCTTTCGTGAGCCAAGGGGGGCTCAGTTCGTCTTGCTGCATGTGTAATCGTTGTTGGGCTCGTTGGTCGGCTCTCCGCCTGACCATGGGCGAGTTCTCGTGGTGACCTTATCGGGGCATAAGTAGACCGGCATGTCAGCGCTCACCGTCAACGCAACGCGGACGGTCGAAATTGTGGCGGTGGGCCCATGCGGTGAGGTTGGCTGTTGAGCGCGTGCGGGTGGGCGGGCCGTCGAAAATCCAAAGGCTGAGGTCGACAGGCTGCAGGTTCAGGCCTTGGGCCTGTGCGATGAGGTCGTCAGGTAGCGGGTCGTCGACCCGCATGGGCTCTCCGCTGGCTTGCTCGAGGTGTGCTCGGACGATGGCGCGATTCCACCGAGTCGGCGGGGTCCATTCCTGGTGCCGCTGCTCGGAGGCCTCAGCGACGTTCACGGCGTGCAGCATGAACGCGATGTCTTCCTCCATCGCGTCGTCTGGCTCGGCGCCGCCGGCGAGCTCGCCGATGCGGGCGATGATGGCTCGACCGATCTCGCTGGGGCTTTCGCAGGCCGCGACGCTTGCCAGGCTGCGCATGTGCTCCGCGATCGCCACTCTGGTTTGCCGGTTCATCGTGGCGTCTTTCCTCTTGCTGCCGGCTGTTGGTCGAGGGTGTGCGGGCTTCCAGCCTCGATCCGGAAGGCGGTTGAGGTCTTGTTTCCTTTCGTCGGTCGTCCTGCGGCTCGCTTCATAGCGGCGTCCTTTCTGCGGGAGCTCATGCCCTTTTTTTGAGCTCGTCGGCTGAGAAGCCTGCGCGCTCCGGGCCCAGCGGTTTGAGCGCTTTTGCCGCGGCGCGGCGATTGCGTGCGGCTGCAGCCCTCCGTTCTCGGATCGCTCGGTCTGCTTCCAGAAATCCGATCCGTGCCGCTTCGGCGGACTGCTCGAAGGAGAGGGGCGGCTGCTCCTGCAGAGGGTAGCTTCGGAGTTCGATCGCGTCTGGTGCGTGGCCGATTTTGCGCACGTGTGCCGCGCTGGTGTCCGGGAGGCGCATCCCGGCGCGAAATCTGTAGCTGACAGCGAGCAAGTAGCCGCGGAGCTGATCTCGTTCGAGCACGTCGGTCACCCGCATCAGGGAGCCGGCGTGGGCGTATCCGGGCAAAATCTGAACCACATCGCCGGGCTTGTGAATCACGATATCGCCGGGCTCGGCCTCGTCGATGATCATGCCGAGAGCAATGATGTGCCGGCGGAGGGCTTCCATGCGGCGGGTTCTGAGCTTCGCGATGTCTCGGGGGCTGGGTGAGTTCATCGGTTAATGATCCGCTGTTTTGGGCGTCTCTCACTTCAGCCTTCTGGTCGCGGCCGCGACTGTCTGGATCAGTTCCGATGGGAAGTCTGGGTCTGGCAATTGCTGCTGGGTAGGCGGGACGTCAAGGGGTTGACGGCTGCGGACAATGCGGAGCTCGGCGCGGCGCTGCTTGAGCAGCTCTGGCCTGATGCCGTGAATTCGCTGCAGGGCGACCGTGACGTACCAGGAGTACTGGTGGCCGGGTTCTTTGCGTTCGGCCATCAGGTCCTGAATGAGCCGGATGATCTGCCCTGGTTGAGCGACGGCAATTAGCTGGGCGAGGATTTTATCGTCCGGCGGGTGGGGATTTGGGTCTCGTCCGAGTTTGCACTGGTAGCCGTGAACCCACCGTCTGGTCTGGTCGAGGTCCTCTCGAGCGCAGTTTTTGGGGTCAGCTCTGAGGAGTCGATCGATTATCGAATCGGAAGTAATCGAATCGATCGACATGCCCGCGCGCGTGTGTTCCTTAGTAAGAGGTGGTCCTGGAATAGGACCACCCTGGTCCTGAAAAAGGACCGCCTGTGGTCTCGTTGTGAGACCACCCTCGTCCTTTTTTAAGATGGGGGGTGGTCCTAAGCCAGGACTACCTGTGATGGTGATTGCCCTTGTGAAGGTGAGTTTGTACCCCGACGCCTCCGTTGCGGTGCCACCTCGGGTTGCGATCATGCTCCGATCGCGGAGCGAGGCGATCGCAAGGAAGACGTTTGAGCGAGAGAGCCCTGTGAGCTTAACGAGTTGGGCGGCGCTGAGGCGGCCGCTTTGATGTTCGCTGCTGGCGAAGGCGTTCGTCATGGCCAGCAGGACTCGGAGTTCGCGTTCTCGGAGGGTTGGTGCGAGGTCGGCCAGTTGGGTCAGGGCTTTGGCCCTCACCGCAACTTCCGATAACGCATATTATGTCAAATTACATGCATACCCCGGATATCCCGCCCTCCACTCAGATCCCTTGCACGATCCTGACGTGGTCTCGCGCCAGCCGCATCAACTTGTCCTCAAACGAAAAATCCAGCTTCCGCTCTTCCGCATGCTTCAAGATACCACCGCAACGTTTCCTTCAACCCGACCGCAAACGGCGTCAACGCAACATTCAAAACCCGTTTCACCCGTCCGACCGCTTCCGTAATCGGAGCCACGTCGTAATACTGCCCGAAGTACATCGGTTCACCATACGCATTGCCGCCGTTGCGCGCAATCAAATCCCTTGGGACTCGAACGATTGAAGGCGACTTTCCTACCGCCTTCGCAAACTCAGTCACCACCTCGACCTGCGTCAACGGTTTTTCGTCCGCAACATTGAAAGCCCGGCCAGGCGCGGTGTGTTTCTCAAGCGCGTTGAAACACGCCTCCACCAGGTCGTTGACATACACAAACTGCATCAGGCGGTTGCCGTCGCCCGGAATAATCACCGGCCGGTCAAGCCTCATCCGATCCCAGAAGAATGCCTCCCGATAGTACGGATTCTCCGGGCCATACACGAACGGAGGCCGAATCGTCACCACCGGAAACCGCGACTCGTGATACATGCGAAACAGCGCTCGCTCGCTTCCCGCTTTATTCCGGACGTACGGGTCCGAATGAATGTCCGACGCGAGCGGATCGTCTTCCGAATGGTTCAGACCATCGCCGTAAGCCGCCACGCTCGACATGAAGATATACCGGGAGAGATCGCCCGGAATCGATTTTGCGGTCGCCTCCACCTGAGCCGCCGTCGTGCCGCGCTCCGGATCATAGGCAATATCGTAAACCGCATCGAATCTGAGGCCGGTAAGAGCACCGCGAATGGACGCGGCATCGTTCCGGTCGGCAACGGCATTTCGCAGCCGGCGTCCGAAGGGATGTTCGGCCTTCCGGTGCAGAATGGTGACCTCATGGCCGGCGGTGAGCAGCCGTTTCACCAGAAGTTTACCAATGAACAGCGTCCCGCCAATTACGAGAACGCGCATTATTTCATCGCCTTAAGAGATTTTGTCTCAAGTGAAATATGAACCAACCGTAAGCTCTCAGTCGTAGTATTCCAGCCCGAGATGCGTGATCAGTTGCTCGCCTTTCATCCAGCGAAGGGTATTTTTCAATTTCATCGACTGGATGAAAATATCATGCTCCGGGTAAAGTCCCGGGGCCGTCATTGGCGCTTTGAAAAAGAACGAAAGCCACTCCTGAACGCCCCTCATTCCGGCGCGTTGCGCAAGGTCCATAAAGAGCATAATGTCGAGTACCAGCGGCGCTGCAAGAATCGAATCGCGGCAGAGGAAGTTGATCTTGATCTGCATCGGATAACCCAGCCAGCCGAAGATGTCGATGTTATCCCATCCTTCCTTCGCGTCGCCGCGCGGAGGGTAGTACTCGATTCGCACCTTATGGTGAATGTGCTCGTAGAGCTCCGGATAGAGGTCTGGCTGCAGAATCTGTTCGAGGGCCGACAGCTTCGACTCCTCTTTCGACTTGAACGATCCTGGATCGTCCAGCACCTCGCCGTCGCGGTTGCCGAGAATGTTCGTCGAGAACCAGCCCGCAACGCCCAGCATGCGCGACTTCAGACCCGGCGCGATGAGCGTCTTCATGAATGTCTGGCCAGTCTTGAAGTCTTTGCCGGCGATCGGAACGCCCAGATCGCGCGCCATCTGCATCAAGGCGGGCGCGTCCGTTGTCAGGTGGGGCGCTCCGTTCGCGTACGGTACCCCACTCTTCAGCGCGGCGTACGCGTAGATCTGACTCGGCGAGATCTCAGGGTCGTTTTTCTGAAGCCCGCATTCAAAATCCTTCAGCGTCTGATGCACGGCGGCGGGCCGGTGGAATACTTCGGTCGAGCCGCACCAGATCATAGCCAGCCGTGAGGCGCCCGTCCGCTCCTTGAAGTTCGCAATGTCGTCCATCAGCATCTGCGCGTGGTCCATCTTCGAGCCCTTAGGCTTCAAATTCGGACCGTTGATGCGTTTGACATAATTGCTGTCGAAGACCGCCGGCATGGGCTTGATCTTCTCGAGCGGAGTTCGCAGGCTCTCGACCAGAGGCTTTTCCAGAACGCCGGCATGCAGCGCGGCCTCGTAACAGTTCTCCTCGAAGATGTCCCACCCGCCGAATTCGAGGTCCTCGATTTTCGCCAGGGGCACGAAGTCTTTGATCTTTGGGGTGTTGTTGTCTGTCCTCTTGCCGAGACGAATGGTATTCAGCTGCGTCAGCGATCCGATCGGCTTCGCGAGTCCCTGTTTGATCGCTTCAACGCCGGCGATGAATGTCGTCGTAACGGCGCCCATCCCTGGGATCAGAATGCCGAGTTTCCCGTCGGCGGGTTCAATTAGGGGTGCGGGTCTGGACAGGTTTTCGGACGATGTCAAGTCGGACGTTGAAGACAAACGATTCAGCTCCCTTGCCGCGGACCCGCTTCACGGGCGCAGCCGTGCGCAATTGCAGATTAACGATGGATTAAATTCACCGCTATAATAGCAGTTCATGCGATCCCGCGCGACCGCACCGATGAGCGCGATCATCGCCGATGATGAGGAGCTGGCACGGGAAGAGTTGAAATTTCTCCTCGATCAGATCGGCGACGTGGAAGTGGTCGCCGTGGCCGGAAACGGTCTCGAAGCGCTCGATGCCATCGAACGGCTCGACCCCGTACTTGCCTTCCTCGACATTCAGATGCCCGGACTCGACGGTCTGAGCGTCGTGCGGCGGCTCCGTGAACGGAATATCGAGCCTCCCCACGTGATCTTTTCCACCGCCTGGGAGCAATTTGCCGTCGAAGCCTTCCGGCTGGAGGCGATGGATTACCTTCTCAAACCGGTGGAACGCGACCGTCTGGAGGAAACGGTAGGCCGGGCGCGGCGGATCGTCGCGGATCGCATTTCAGAACCGGTCGCGTCCGATTCCCCGCCCCGGCCAAACCCCGGCTTTTCGAAGCTGCTGTTGCGCAACGGCGCGCGTAATCTGATCGTCGATCCGCAGGAACTGATTTACGCAACAATCGCCGACGGCGTGATCACGCTGGTCACGTCTCAGGTTGAAGGCCAGTCGACTTACCGCACGCTCGAGGAGCTTCTCGGTTCTCTCGACCCGGACGTCTTCTGGCGCGCGCACCGGTCATTCGTTGTCAACATCAATCGAATCCGCGAAGTCGTACCCTGGTTTAAGTCGACTTACCAGTTAAAGATGGACGACAAAAAATCGAGTGAGATCCCGGTCAGCCGCATGCAAAGCCGCCGCCTTCGCGAGATGCTCAATCTGTAGGGCCTCCAAAGTCACACAGTTTCACATATACTGTGTTCATGAAGAACATTACGTTAGCAGTGGATGACGATGTTCTTGCAGCTGTTCGGAAATATGCGGCGGAACGGAACTCCAGCATAAATTCGCTGGTGCGAGAGTATCTTACGAACCTCGCCTCGCACGATGATCGGGTACGCCGTGCCAGAGAGCGATTGCGGGAACTGAGTGCGGGATCGCAGGGGAGCCTTGGCCCGAAGGTCTGGACCCGCGACGAACTTCACGATCGTCAGACATGACCGCTGCGGTTTTCTTCGATACGAATATTCTTGTTTATGCCGCGGTCGGCGCCGGACTCGAAGAGCCGAAGCGGAAACGGGCCATGAAATTAATAGGATCCGAGGATTTCGGAACCTCGGCTCAAGTGTTACAAGAGTTTTTTGTCACAGTGGTCAGGAAGGCGTCGGTTCCGCTTTCAACTGAAGAAGCTCTCGAATGGATCGAGCAGTTCGCTGCCTTTCCCTGCCAGCCGATCGATTCAGGACTTGTGAGAGTCGCGGTTGCGCATTCCGCGCGTTACAGAATTTCCTACTGGGACGGAGCTATTCTGGCAGCGGCAGAGGCACTCGGCTGTGTGACGGTCTATTCCGAAGATCTGAACGACGGGCAGCTATACGGCAGTGTTCGGGTTATCAATCCTTTCCGTTAAAGTTAAACCCTGAACGGCTGCTACATAGCCTCGTCCCTCCCTCACCGCAACCGACGCATCAGCCAGTTAGGGTTCTCGTCTCGCACTACCAGACGGACAAGGCGCTCCAGGCGACTGGAAGCGGCAATTTCCCCGCGTGTGTATCGTTCGTGGTTCCGCTCCAGCTCATTCATCTGATAAACATAATTCGCCATCAGTCCCGCGGACTGGCGAATACCGTCGGCAGAGGAATCGCCCATCCAGTTAATCCGGTCCACCCGGGCGCCATTGCGAAGGTGGAACCGGGCGACCGCGTCCAGCGGTTCGGACTCCCGCTTTTCCCTCAGCAGGTACCAGGCGCAAAGCGCGAGCAGTCGCTGCTTTAGTTCGGCGTCCCATTCCATCTCCGCCGGTTGCGCCTCATCGAGCAGCGCAAGCGCCCTGACCGTTTCATCCTCGGCCATGACACCGGTCAGTGCCGCCTCGGGCTTCTCACGCTGCCGCGCAAGCCATTGACGAAACCCCGGAATCGGCGAGAGCGTGGCGAAATTTCGGATCCGCGGCAGGTTCTCACGAAGCTCCCCGACAACCTGTTTGATCAGCGAACTCCCCAGGGGCACCCCACGCAGACCAGGTTGGCAGTTGGTAATCGAGTAGAAAACCGCGCTGTCGGCCGCCGTCGGATCACCCACCGGAGCGTCCGGGTCGATCAGCGGCTGGATCTTCTCGCTCATCCCATGCGTCAACCCGACTTCAACGAAGATGAGCGGGTCGTTGGGAAGCGCGGCGTGAAAGAAGCCATAGCAGCGCCGGTCGGCCTCCAGCCGCCGGCGCAGGTCGCGCCACCCCTGAATCTGGTGGACCGCTTCGTACGCGATAAGCCTCTCGAGCACCACTGCGGGAGAATTCCAGTCGATGCGCTCCATCGTAAGGAACCCGCTGTTGAACCACGACCCCAGCAGATGCCCCAGATCGGCCGAAATGAGCTCCAGTTGCGAGTTCGACCCGAGTTCGCTCAACGCGAGATGGCGCATTTCGACCAGCGCCCGAGTGCCCCCCACAGCCATATTGAGGCGGCGGAACAACTCCTGACGCGGCGGTTCGACCATCTCCTGTAAACGCCGCAGGTTTGCCGGGGAAGGGTCCTGACGATACTCATCCGCCGCGTGTACCAGGTCGTCCGCATTGGGCGAGAAATCCCGAATGAGGATATCGAAGAAAGCGATGCGGCCGGCCTGGTCAAGGGTCTCGTAAAGCCTTATGGTGTCGGTCGCGCGCGCCGCGTTCGATATGCCGTCGCTTTCAGCCAGCAACTCGCGGCAGAGCGAGACAAGTCTGCGCAAGGTCCGCGAAACTTCCGGGCCCTTTGCGACTGATCCTGAAACCGCTTTCGATTTACGCCGCAGAATACTCGCAAAGTCCAATGGATTTTCCCGGGAGCCTGGAATCGCGTTTACCTGCTGATCAGTGCGCGCCTTCCGCCCCTCCCATCGTGCGGATCAGCGCCACCGTACTGTCATGCGGAACCGGAAGGCCAAATTGATCCTTGCCCAGGGCGACGTCGAGCGGCGTAAATCCGCGGCGCGTTTTCGCATCCAGCTTCGCACCGTGCTCGACCAGATATTTGACAATGCTGTCCGCTCCCCGCGATGCCGCGCCATGCAGCGGCGTTTCGCCTTTGGAGTTCGCCTGATTAATGTCCATTCCCTGATCGACGCAGATCGGTCAGCGCTTCGAGCGCTTCAGCCTCGGTTCCCTTCGTTTGCTTGTCGCGATAACCGACGCCGGCCGCAAACTCAAGCGCAGTGGTACCTTCCTTTGTGGCGAGCTTCGGGTCGGCTCCGGCGGCCAGCAAAACCCTCATAGTGGCGGAATCGCCCGAGCGCGCCGCGCGCATGAACGGCGTCGTGCCCTCGTCCAGCGCGGTGTCGCCCGCATCCATACCGCTGCGGCCCGGCAGGTTCTTTGTCAGCTTCGCGTTGACGTTGGCGCCTTTTGCGACGATCGCCTTGATCAGATCGAGGCTCGGGTACGAATCCTCCAGTTTTCGCGAGGGTAGCGCCGACCAGTCTTCATTGCGCATATCGATCACGGCATAGAGCGCGGTTCTGCCAAGCACATCCGCGACATTGGGGTCCGCGCCGCGATCCAGCAGGAACTTCGCGAACGTGTAGCGTTTATTCATGATCGCCACCACCAGCGGGCTGGTTCCATCGACATCGGTGTAATTGATATCGACCCCGGCGTCGAGCATGACCTTTCCGGTATTCAGGTCGCCCTCCCGGGCTGTGAAATTGAAAGCGGTCA
Source organism: Terriglobia bacterium (assembly GCA_963845785.1). Taxonomy (GTDB): domain Bacteria; phylum Acidobacteriota; class Terriglobia; order Bryobacterales; family Bryobacteraceae; genus BOG-234. Next base: position 314,098 of record CAWJTK010000002.1, read on the forward strand.
TTCCGCCCCGCGAAAAGGGTGAGACGGACGAAGCGGCACTGAGTTTGGGAAGTTTGGTCGGGCGATCGAGAGACCGCGTCTTCCAGTCGGCGCCGTGCTGTAAAAGTACCTTAACTACGTCCGCATGCCGTTCGCCGGCCGCCCACATCAACGCGGTCTGACCTTTATAGGATTCCCTCGCATTCGGATTCGCTCCATGTTCCAGAAGCAGGCGCGCAGCATCCGGGTTCCCGCTTCGAGAGGCCGTCATCAGAACTGTCTCGCCGTCATAGGTCGTAAGGGTATTGGCATCCGCTCCGGCCTTCAACAGCATTTCGATCACCGTTGCATTTCCGAGAACGGCTGCCTCGGATAGAGGAGTCGCGCCATAGCGATTGACGGTTTTGACATCCGCCCCCGCTCCGATCAGAAGTTTGACCGTTTCGGTATCGTCCCAGTGAGCGGCCCATTGCAGCGCGGTTGTTCCGTCGGCTTGCGGTGTATTGACGGGTACGCGCTGCCTGATGAATTCACGAACGGCGGCGTTGTCCTGTCGCTGCGCCGCGTCGGCCACCTCGGGCCCGGTGGGAGGAAGCGTAGCGGCAGAAGCGGTGCCCGTAACGGCTGCCAGCACGAACACTAGCGGTATCGTCGTTTTCAGCGTCGATTTCCACATTTCAGCCTCCCTTAGAAATCCGTCAAATGCCCGGTGCTGTCCCCGACGCTCTCCTGGGGCACACCCGCTTTATCCAGCAATGACACCAGCAGGTTCGCCATCGGCGTCTCATCCGGATTCTTCAGATGTCTTCCGCCCTTCAACTTCCCTGCCGCGCCCCCCGCAACCACAACAGGCAGGGGCGAATGATTGTGCACGTTGCTGTTGCTCATCCCGCTGCCATAAAGAATGATCGAATGATCCAGCAGGTTGCCGTCTCCGTCGGGCGTGGCCTTGAGCCGAGCCAGGAAGTAGCTCAGGAGCTCCACATGATAGGTGTTAATCTTCGTCAGGTTTTCCAGCCGCGCCGGATCGTTCTGATGATGCGACGCCGGATGGAAGCCTTCCGAAATACCGAGCATCGGGAAAGTCCGGTAGCTGACTTCGCGGGCCATCATGAAGGTCGAGATCCGAGTGATGTCAGCCTGAAACGCCAGCGCCATAAGATCGAACATCAGCTTCGAATGCGCCTGATGATCGTCGGGTATTCCCGCCGGTGATGCGGGCACCGCCAGAGTGGAATTCGAGTTTTGCTTTTCCGCCAGTTGAATGCGCCGCTCGATCTCGCGAATCGTATCGAGATACTCGGCGACGCGGTTCCGATCGCTCGCGCCCAGTCCGCCTTCCAGATGGCGCACCTGATCCATGGCCGAATCCAGAATGCTGCGCTGTTCCTCAATGCGTTCGAGCCGCTCCTGCGCGCTCGAACCGTCGCCAAACAGGTGATCGAACACCACGCGCGGATTGATCTCCATGGGCAGCGGAGTCGTCGGCGTGCGCCACGAAATCGTGTTCATATAAGCGCAGCTGAAGCCGACATCGCAGGAACCTACAAGCCCACTGAAATCCTCCGTGGCCAGCTCCAGCGAAGGCAGCGGCGTTTCCTGGCCGATCTTCGCCGCGGCGATCTGATCGATGGTGACGCCGGCCTGAATATCGGGTCCATCGGTCCTCTTGGGATGAACCCCGTTCAGAAACACCGCGGGAGAACGCGTATGATCGCCGCCATTATCGCCAGGGCCTCCGGGCGCCGCCATCTTGTGCGCAAGCCCGGAAACAACCACGACCTGATCGCGGAACGGCTTCAGCGGCATGAGCGTCCGTGAGATCTCAAAGTCCGTGCCGTCTCCCACAGGCGTCCAGTTCGACATCACCGCGCCATGAGGAATGAAACACAGCCCCATCCGCACCTGAGGTTTGGCGGCCGTCTTCGCCAGCGGGGTTTGCGCCGCCACCATGGAGTCCAGCAGCGGAAGAGAGATCGCCGTCCCGAGTCCGCGGAGGAATGCCCGGCGGCGAATATGCTTCTTCGTGATGAACGTCATGAAAGACTCCTGCATGGAATTGAAAATCTCATCAGTGTGCGACCCCGGAAGCTTGCCCCGCGGAAGAAACCGGCGGTGCGGGCTTCACTTTCATTCGGAATGGCGTACTCTCGGCGATCCCCAGCACGATTGCCGAGAACCGGTAATTATTGTCGCGGGCTTCCCGCACAATCCCGCGCACCGCGGGCATATCGGAATATCCGATTCCACGCCCCAGCGCGTACGTGAGCAGTTTTTCCGTAAGCACGCCCGTGAAAACATCCGGCTGGCTGGTGAGCATCGCCCGCAAACCCGCGACGCCATCGACGTGGACCCCGTTATAGAGCGTGCCCGAAGGATCGATCCGCGTCCCTTCATCGCTATCGCGCCAGCGTCCCACCGCATCGAAGTTCTCCAGCGAAAATCCGATCGGGTCCATCACTTTGTGGCATCCCGCGCACACCGGGTCGGCGCGATGCTGCTCCATCCGTTCGCGCAGCGACTTCGGCGCGCCGGCTTCGCTATCCTTCAGGACCGGAACGTTAGGCGGAGGCGGCGTGGGTGGAATGCCCAAAAGATTCGTCAGTACCCACTTGCCGCGCTGCACCGGCGACGTACGGTTCGGATACGATGTGACCGCGAGAATGCTGGCCTGGCCCAGTAGCCCCCGGCGTTCCGGATTCACCAGAGTCACCCGCCGGAACTGACTTCCGTAAATATTCGGAATCCCGTAATGCCGCGCCAGCCGTTCGTTCAGGAAAGTGTAATCGGCCGTCAACAAATCCATCGCGCTGCGGTCTTCGCGGATGACGCTTTCCAGAAAGAGTTGCGTTTCCTGTTCCATCGACTCGCGCAGATTGTCGTCAAAATCGGGAAAATTCTCCAGATCGGGCGTGAAGTTCTTCAGATTACGAAGAAAAAGCCATTGGCTGGCGAAGTTGTCGACCAGAGCTTTCGAACGCGGGTCGGCAAGCATGCGCCTGACCTGCTTATCCAGCACGGCCCGATCGCTCAGTTTGCCTTGCGAGGCAACAGTCAGTAACTCTTCATCGGGCGGGCTGCTCCAGAGGAAGAAGGAAAGACGGGAGGCGAGCGCCACATCACTCACCCGGTAAACCGAACCCGGCGCCAGATCGGGCGGATCGCCTTCAAACCGGAACAGGAACTCGGGGCTGGCCAGAATGAACTGCAAAGCCCCTTCGATGCCGGCGTCGAATTTACCCTTCGCGTTGCGCTGCCGCTGGAAGAAACTGAGCGGGGTCTCGAGATCCCGGTCCTCGATCGGCCTCCGGTAAGCGCGCCTGAGCAACTGCGCAATAATCTTGCGCGCGCACGGCACTTCGTCCGCTCCAGCCGCCGGCCTGCAGACAAACACCTTCTCCCGCGAAGGCGTCGATCCGGGGCCCGTCGCGGCGAAAGGACCCTCCACGCTTAGCCGGTCCACAGACGGGTCGCCGGCAATGTCCAGACCATCCACCGTGGTTCGCAGAAACGGTTTGATCAGAGCATCCTGTTCCGCATGACTGCGCAGAATCACAGACGACGTCAGTGTATGCGGACCCGCCTTGATCGGTAACCGCACCGTAAGCTTGCGATCCAGCTCGGCATCGTATTCGCCCGGGTTCGACGCCATCCGTGTAAATTCGCTCTTGCCGCCCGCCGTGACGAGCACGGCGCGCTGGCCATCGATGCTGATCTCGATCTGGTGCGGATCTTCCATGCCGCGCATCAGATCGAAGGTGTTGCGCCACAACCGGACCTTGATGATGTACTCCGCATCCAGCGGAAAATAGTGCTTCACCACAATGCCGCCCCGCGTGCCCAGCGGCAGACCTTCTATATGCTGATCCTGCGAAAGATCGGGCCGCACCCGGTAAGTGGTGGTCGCGGAGGCGATGTTCATATCCCCCACGGCCTCGCGGCTGATATTCCACGATGCGGAGAGATAACGTTCCATCAGCGACGGCGACATTCGCAGCACATCGGCAATGTTGTCGAATCCGTTGCTCTCATCATCCGGAGGCAGCAGCGCCGCGGAATCGATATCCAGCCCCAGAAGATCGTGAATCGCGTTGGCGTACTCGGTGCGATTCAGCCGGTGCATCGAGGCATGCCCGGGGTTGGGCGTTGCGGCGGCGGCGCGATCGAGAGACGTTTCGAGATAAGAGGCCAGGCCGTTCGAGGCGTCGTGATCCGGGCGAGGCAAGCCCGGCGGAGGCATGGCTCCCGTGCGAAGCTTGCGAATCACCTTCTCCCACGTCTCCGCATTGCGGGTGGGGTTGGCGATATCCATCGATTGCAGAGATAACCCGCCGGTGCGGGCCTTATCGTTGTGGCATCCGGCGCAGTACTTGTTCAGCGTAGCGGTGGGAGCCGCGGGATTGAGAACGGTCTGCGGAGAGCTCGTGGTTTGAGCAAAACCGGTAGTGCAGGCCGTGCACAGGAGCAGCCATCGAACGATCTTTTTCAAAACTGTCTCCCCCCGGTGCGAGGCGTCCCGGAAAAATCTGCCTGATCCGAGCCAAGCGTATTCTAACCAATGGTTTAGATCGAGTCAATGCGGGTCCGGTTGATGCCGTACATCAGCCGTATTGATGGGTGGCGTCGGCGATCTTGTCGCCGGTGATGTCCGCCGTTTTAATACCCGTTAATAGCCCGTACCACCGGCTTGCTATCAGCCTTGTTCATGAACAGTTCAGCCATCACCTTGCGGAACCACCGGTTCGCCGGATCGTGGTGCAGTCGTCCATGCCACAGCTGATAAATGTAATAAGGCGGAATCTCGAAAGGAAGCTCAACCAGGCTGATCCTGCCCGTTTCGGCGAAAAACCTCCCCAGTTGCTCCGGCAGGATCGCAATCAGATCGCTGTTTGCCAGAATCGGCCCCAGCCCGATAAAGCCGGGGACGCGAAGTTCAACCTCGCGGCGCACACGCTTCGCCTCAATGATCTCCTCCACAATCGAGTGCCCTGTGCCCGACGTGGTTACCGCGACATGAGACTCTCTTTCAAACTCCCGCAGCGTCAGTGTCTTGTTCACCCTCGGATGATCCGAGCGAACGGCGCAGACAAATCGATCCTGAAACAGCCTCTGGCCGCAAAAGCCCGCGCCTTTGGGCGGAATGAAGCCTACTGCCAGCTCTGCCTCTCCCGATTCCAGTTGCGCATGCGTACGGCTGGAGATTTCGAGCAGAGTGACGCTCATCGTCGGGCCGCTTCGCCTGAGTCTCTTCAAGAGAGGCGGAAGAAGCGTAAACTGCGCGATGTCGGTGGAGCAAATCCGAAAAGCCTTTTCGGACTTCAGCGGATCGAATACCGACCGGTGTTCGAGCGCCTGATGCATGTAGACTTCGGCGCTCTTCATGACCTCGATCAGCTCGACTCCTCGCGGCGTCGGCTCCATACCCACCGAATTCCTCACGAACAGAGGATCGCCGTAATGTTTCCGGAGTCTCGCCAGCGCCATGCTGACCGTCGACTGGCTGAGCGACAGGTTCTGCGCTGCCGCCGACACGCTTCTGGTGCGATTCAGTTCGCCGATTAACGATACCAGTCTGAGATCGATGTTCTTGAGCATGAAATCAGTTCGGCGATCGCATCACGCTCGAAGCGGCGATTTCTGGAAATGCATGCATTATTCGAGGATCAGTCTACACCCCCATTCGCCGGGCTGTCAACGAAGTTTAGGAATGCATGCACAGTCACGGAGAAAGCCACCGAGCCGCACGCGTAAGCAAGCGGCAACGAAAAGCCTCTATACGCGAATCAGCCCCCGGAACGGAGCTTCCTGTGCCCGGAATCGCCGAAACCACCGGCTTTCAACCAATACCCCATGACCGTGTGCACACACCGATTGAGTAATGGCGGAACCCAGCAACACCCGGTTCGCCGTGCCTTCGGTCACCGGCAGCATCAGGCGATCGAGGCAGACGGGACACCGCTGACGCAGGTCATTCCACCAGTACCAGCACTGGATCGATGCGATGAGCAGATATGTCACAAGCAGCAGCGAAAAGATCACTCCAGCCACTCCCGCGGTCGACGATGGCGCCCAGTTCCAGATCTGTATCGCGAATGACCAGGCCACCAGCGATGCCAGCGCGTGCAGAAACGCCACTGCGAGTCCGTAGCCAAGCCAGACGCTCTTATGGTGAAAATGCATGCATCCGCGCAACGCGAGAAGAATGTAAAACGACATCAACAGCCAGACCACCTTCGCGGGGCCGGTGACGATCCTGGTTTGAGAGAACATCCAGCCCGCCCAAAGACTACGGTTGCCCGTGCGAGCGCGCATTTCGGACTGGATCGCCGCTAACGTAACACCTTGAGCCGCGCGTCCCCGAGCATAGACCCTCTGGTAACGTTCAACTCCACTCAAAGTGGCAAGCGCCCGCAGCCTCTCGAAATCACGGTCGGCGATCGCCCGTTCCGCCGATGTCCCGCCTTCAGCCGCCATGAAGACCTGGTCACGCACTTCCGAACGCAACGGGGTCCCAATGATGCCCTCCAGAAGTGCACGGGGCGCGGGGCTTAAGAGAAGCATCAGAACCATCGCTACCAATAACGACCCTGGTTGTACCCATGCGGAAGCGCCCACCCGATAAGCGCGAAGCAGATCGGCAAGGCCCCTCACATCGCCGCCGAGTTCACGTAGTGCGTCCCGAAAACGCTTGCGGCTACCGAACCGCACTCGGGCCTTCCGCCTGGACTCGCGCGGGGACAACCCCAGAGCGCGATACTCGGCCGCGGCGCTCTCCAGATGAAACCGCCGTTCGCCGCACACCCGGGCTCTCCGCTCCAGCCATTCCTTTACCGCTCCGGATGCGCCAGACATACCGTTCACGCCCTCCTCAATACGCGACTGACGGCAAGCTGGAATCGCTGCCAGCTTTCCTGCTCGGTTTCGAGTTGAGCGGTTCCGGACCGGGTGAGAGAGTAGAACCTCGCCCGCCGGTTATTTTCGGAGCGGCCCTCTTCGGAAGAGATCCATCCCTTCTTCTCCATCCTGTATAGGCACGGGTAAAGCGAACCTTCGTCAACCGACAGCCAATCCTCCGAAAGTTCGGCTAACCGGCGACTAATCCCATAACCATGCAGCGGCCCCGCGACAAGCACGCGCAATACAAGAAGATCGAGTGTCCCCTGCAGCAGGCCGACAGTGGCATTGGGCATAAGTAACGCCGGTTGTGGGGTTAGCGCTTCGGCGCTGCCGCCGGGCCTCCGCCCGGCGCGGAGCTTCACGTCACCTCGGTAGCGCGATCTTGTCGCGGCCTTCCGGTCATGATCTCAATTATCCGTCGGCATCCGTTCAACATGATCGATCACGAGCACCGGCGCCCGCCGCTTCTCCACCTGAAGCCTCAACCCGAGTTGCCTGCCCACCGCCTCTGAAAGGGACACTGAGCCATTCGGGTCTGAAGTTCCGGCCCCGGCCTCCGGACTCGGCTGAGTCGGACTGAAACTCAAACTAAAATCCCACGCTCCCGAAAGCCCCGTGGAATCCAGCACGGAAGACCGAATATAACCATTCAAAGGATTCAAAGCATTCGCAATGTTCGGCAACAGTTCTGCAAAACGCGCCATGGTCATATTCCGGCAAGACACCAGCCGCGAAAGCGCCGGGTTCGTGACCCTCGGGTCCTTTCCATCAATCCCAGGCCCCTCCACGCATCCGGTGCGCCCCGCCGGATCGGCCTTCTGGAGCCTTGGTTTCGCCGCCGTCAACGTATAAGCGGGAGCCACCCGCTCTTCGATATGGGTCTTCAGCCTGAAGCGATCTTCCAGAAGCGCCCGCACCATAGCAGTCATCGAATCCATATCCGTTTGCGGAGCCATCCCTGGAGTGGTCGCCACCTTCCCCGCAATATCCCAGCGTTCCGTCTCCATCCACGTCGGCGCGCCCACGATCATTTCGGGAGTAATGAACCAGATCGTCTGGATCAGAAAGCTCAGTGTCACCCCTTGAATATTTACCTGCCCATTCGGCGGCGTCTGGATCCGGACTCCCTGAAACTGAGGATCGGTCGGTTTGATTGTCGCCACCTCAAAGGCGGGCGGCGGAGAAGGAGGCAGCGCGGCAGTCACGCCCTCCGGATTCTCAGTGGGTTCCCGATTGACCCGGTCCACCACAATCACGGGCGTGGGCAGTTGCCGCATTTCCAGCTTCAACCCAAGCTGATTATCGATCGCGTCGAAGATCGTGATGCCTTCACCTCCCGCGGCTGCGAGCCTTCCACGAGGAGTCCATTTGAGCGTAAAATCCCAAATTCCCTCCGTCTTCGTGTTATCGACCACGGGACTCATCAGATAGTCGCCAGCCATACCGCGCAATTGTTGCGCGAAGGCCCCCATGCTCAACCCGTGACAATTCACCGGAATCGTGAGGGAGTCGCCGGCCTGAGCTGACCGTTGACAACCAGCCGAACTCGAATCCTCGGACGCCTTCAACTTCGGCTTCCCCTGTTCCGCCGACAGTACATAAGCCGCCATCGGCCTTTGATCCCTGTGGACTGCCAGTCCGAAGCGATCGGTCAGTAGCGCCTGCAGCATCAGCTTGAGGGTCTGTTGCGTCGTCTCGGGTGAAGCCTTCGCAACGACGTCGAATCGATCCGTATCAAGCCAGCTCGGCCCTCCAGACAACTTATCCGGCGTGACAGCATAGGCAGTCGCGATGAGATCCGCCATCGTGGCCATCCTGAGTTCGTACCGGCCGCCATGAAAGCCGCCCCTCGGCGAGGGACGCAACGTCTTCGGACTCGTATGGACGTCGGCGACGTCAAACGCTGGCCTGATATCGGGCGCCTGGGCGAAGGCTGCGACTGCGAATGTGAACGAGATGATCCAGATTGACGCGCGCATTGAAGCTTCTCTTTACCCTTAGAGGATCTAAGGAAGTATTAGCGCCAGACCATTAGAATGTCAAGGGGAAAAATCTTTCCACATAGCGCGGACCCGGAGCGCAGCCGACGACAAAACCAATCGGCGTCCTCCGCTGTGGGGCCAGGGCTTCGGCCCCGCCGAGCTTCCGCTCGGCGCGGAGCTTTACGTCAGCGAGGTCGCGCCCCAAAAAAATTTCTACATCTTCTCTTTGATGCCGGCTTTGATGAGCCACCAATTCACCGGAAAAGCCGTTACAAATCCGGCCAGCATTGCGATCTGCATCATAAACCAGAAAACAGGATCCGTCTTTGCGAGTTCATGGCCAAAAATTCCAAAGATCGCAAACACCATCCATCCGTACATACCCGTTTGCCAGGAAACAAGCGACAAGGTGTCCGCTTTGAGAGCAGCCCACAATCCCTCCGCTGGGGAAAGATTGCGCATCGGTTTGATACTGAAGTACTGAAACGCAATACCGAACAGAAAGGCAAGCGCGAAATCCAGCAGCCAGGTGCCAAACAGTTTGCGCCCCAGAAACGTCAAAGGTACGGCCATAACAAACCACTCTGCGATGAGATCGCCGAGCGCGCAGCCGCTCCCGCAATGGGTAACGCCGACAACTACCGCTTGCCAGAAAGGCTTCGCCGCTTTTGTTCGCTGACCTTGATGTTCCTGTGAATTGCCTGTGCTCAGGCGTCCAATCTTGTAATAAGCCAAAAGAGCCAGCGGGCCCCCATAAAGGGCGGTCAGCGGCCACACCACGTTCATGATCGGCATTTGCTGAGCGTTTCCAGCCAGCAGATCGATCAGTATGATCAGCAGGGAGACACCCGCCAGCACGATCGAGATTACTGCCGTCAAATGCAGCCCCACAAGCGCCTTCCGCATTACCGCCGTCTGAAGCGTCCGCAATCCGGTGCCCTTACCGGTCACAAATTGTGAAAATAATTGTTTTAACCACCTATCTCTAATCCCTGCAATACCAAACCGCCCGCCGAAGCCGCTCGTCCCACTCCTTCCACACCGCGATTTCGCCGTCCCGTGTTACCACTAAATCGGCAAACTATGATTTCCGAAAAGCAACTCGCAGCCAATCGCCGCAACGCGCAGCGCTCCACGGGTCCCCGGACCGAGGAAGGCAAAAAAGTATCCGCCCTGAACGCCCGTTGCCACAACCTGACCGGCCAGGTGACCGCCATGACCGACGCCGATCGGATCATGCATGACGCCTTTTCCGCCTCGATTGTGGAGAACCTCGCGCCCGAAGGAGCGATGGAAACCCAACTCGCCCAGCGGATCGCGACCGACAGCTGGCGCCTGAACCGCATAAGCGCCGTAGAAGACAACCTCTTTGCCCTCGGCCACAACGCCAAATCGGACGAAATCGAAACCGAAGACCCGGAAATCCACGCCGCCCTGACAGCCGCGAAAGTCTTCACGGCGGAATCGAGGCAGCTCCAGCTCCTGACCCTCTACGAGCAGCGCATCAACCGCAATATCCAGAAAAACCTGGCCACGCTCCAGGCCCTCCAGGCGGCCCGCATCGCAAAACACGAGGCCGAAATGAAGGACGCAAAGAAACTCTTCCAACTCAGCGAAATGAAGGGTTTGCGCTACGAACCTGTAAAAGATGGCTTCGTTTTTTCGAACGCCGAAATCCACGCAGCCATTGACAAAGACCGCCGGCTGCAGCGAGCAAATCTCACCGATTTCAGCCGCCACAAACCAAAAACGCTGCGAGCCGAAGCCGCCTGAAGGACTCTATTCGTGTTCATTCGTGTTCATTCGTGGCCAAGCTGTATTCTTAAGCGCCGCCGAGCCCCGAAACTGCGAATGCAACCAGAACGTCACTCCGAAAGACACCCACTGTGACTCACTGGCTTCCCCCCGCATACATCGGACCCGGCGCGGGATTCGCCTTTTTGGGTTCGTTTTTGTCTCTCGTCCTGGCCGTTCTCGCAGGCATCGCGTCGGCCATAATCTGGCCCTTTCGCGTGGCCTGGTCCCTCCTGAAAAGGCCGAGGCGCACGGCAGTGAAAAAGGCGATTTTTCTCGGTTTCGACGGCCTCGATCCCGTCATCACCGAGAAACTCATGGCCGAAGGCAGGCTGCCGAACCTCGCCCGTCTCCGCGACCAGGGAACTTATCGCCGTTTACGTACCACCTTCCCTGCCCTGTCGCCGGTCGCGTGGTCCACATTCGCAACGGGGGTCAACCCCGCGAAACATAACATCTTCGATTTCCTGAATCGCAACTTGAAGACTTACGTGCCCGAACTATCGTCGGCGAAAGTCTCGTCGACGGGTGTGGAAATGCGCCGCAAGAGCGAACCCTTCTGGAAAATCCTGGGCCGTCACGCAGTCCGGAGCACCATCCTCCGCGTCCCTGTAACCTTCCCCCCCGAAGCCTTCAACGGGCGCGAGTTATCCGCTATGTGTACTCCCGACTTACTCGGGACCCAAGGCACTTACTCCCGATTCGCCGCGCCCGAAGGAGAGCTCGCGGGTCCCGAAGAAAGCCGCGTTCCGTTTCGTATAACCAATGGATGCATCGAGCTTCAGGGCCAGGCCCATGCGCTGAAACCCGGCGAATACACGCCATGGATCAGACTGGAATTCGGCCGGGCGCAGGGAATAGTCCGTTTCCTCCTGACAGCGAACGAACCGGAATTCGCCCTCTACGCCACGCCCGTTCAGATCGATCCCGAAGACCCCGCGTTGCCGATCAGTCATCCAAGCTTTTACTCCGCCTATCTGGCGAAGTTACTCGGAACTTACTCGACTCTGGGACTCGCCGAAGATACCTGGGCCCTCAATGACGGGGCGATTACCCACGCGGACTTCCTCCGCCAGGCGAAACTCATACAAGCCGAGCGCGAAGCCATGTATTTCAGCGCGCTCGACCACACGCGCAGCGGCGTAGTCGCCTGCGTATTCGATACCACCGACCGCGTGCAGCACATGTTCCATGGCCAGGCCGATGTCATCGAGCCCCTCTACTGCGATATGGACCGCATCGTAGGTAAGACGCTCGAATACGCGAACGCCGGCACGGGCGTGTTTATCCTCTCCGACCACGGCTTCTGCGGGTTCCGCCGAGGCGTCAATCTGAATTCGTGGCTGCACCGCGAAGGCTACCTCGCTCTCGAAGACGGACGCACGGAATCGGGCGAATACCTCGAGGGTGTCGACTGGGCGCGCACCCGAGCTTACACGTTCGGTCTGAGCGGCATCTATCTGAACGTCCGCGGCCGCGAAGCCGAAGGAATCCTTTCGAAAGAAGAAGCCACCGCCTTGAGAGAAGAACTGCTGGGCAAGCTATCCGGGCTGCGGGATGAAGAGACCGGAGAAGTCTCAATCCAAGCCGTCTATCAGTCGCAGAGCATCTATAACGGACCCTACCTGAACGCCGCGCCGGACCTGATTATCGGCTACGCGGAAGGCTACCGAGCTGCGTGGGACGCCGCAACCGGGCGAGTGACTTCCCGCATATTCGAAGACAACCGCAAAGCATGGTGCGGAGACCACTGTGTAGACCCGCCGCTGGTGCCCGGAGTACTTTTTTCAAATTTAAAGCTGGCAGCCGAAGACCCCGGCATAGAAGACATGGCGCCGACGGCCCTGACGCTCTTCGGAATCAAGCCGCCAACCTGGATGGAAGGCAGATCGCTCCTTGCGACCTGACGCGCCGGCGGCCCTTTGTGGAAAAGGGCTTTGGCCCTGTCCCGATGGACCTGCGGTCCACGAGCCACGCAATTCCGTCGTGGGGCAGCCCTTCGGGGCTGCCGCCGGGCTTCCGCCCGGCGCTGAGCTTCCCAGACGCCTCGGGGCTGGTTTCCAATGCTGCCGCTGGCCTTCCGGGCGGCGCGGAACTTTACGTCAGCCGGTAGCACCGGCGATCTTGTCGCCGGTGATTCTGCTTTCCATAGTCCTCCTGCTAACCGCCTGCGGCAAAACCAACTCCAAAAAAGTAATAGTAATCGGAGTAGACGGAATGGACCCCGCCTTCGTAGAGCGCCACTGGTCCGGCCTCCCAAACCTCACAAAGCTGCGCGACCACGGCAGTTACTCCCATCTGGCGACCACCGACCCGCCCCAAAGCCCGGTAGCCTGGTCAACCTTCATCACCGGACTGGACCCATCCGAGCACGGCATCTTCGACTTCGTCCATCGGGACCCGGTAACCATGGAGCCTTACTTATCCACCGACAAAACCCTGGAACCGCGCTTCGTCCTGCCGTTAGGACCTTATCGTCTCCCGCTCTCGTCATCACGCGTAGTCTCGTTACGCAAAGGTCGAGCCTTCTGGGAATACCTTTCCGATCGAGGAATTCCCGTAACCATCATTCGCATACCCGCAAACTACCCGCCCTCCACCGCGGGCCACGAAATCGCAGGCATGGGCACGCCCGACCTGCGAGGCACACAAGGCACCTTCACGTACTACACAGACGATCCCGACGAGACGACGCACGAAGTCTCAGGAGGCCTCATACGCAACGTCGAACTCACCGATGGGCGCGTAGAGTTGCCGCTCGAAGGTCCGCCCGACACCCTTCGTCGCGATCAGTCTTACACAAAGACAAAACTGATCGCCGATATCGACCCGGATCGCCCCTACGTGCGCCTCGAACTGGGCAACAGAAAAGCCATAATCCGAGAGGGCGAATGGTCCGAATGGCTACCCGTCGACTTCCCTCTGCTCCCGCATCTGGCATCCGTCCAAGGCATGGTACGTGTCTTCGCAAAGCAGCTGCATCCCCGCTTCGAGCTCTATGTGTCTCCCGTCAATGTCGATCCGGAAGTCCCGTCCCTGCCCATCTCGACACCCGCCTCATACGCCCCCAAAGTAGCCGCAAACATCGGACGATGGTCGACCCTCGGAATTCCCGAAGACACCTCGGCCCTGCGCCAGGGCGTCTTCGACCTGCCCGAATTTCTCTCCCAAAGCCACCTGGTACTCAACGACGAGCGCCGTCTTCTTGACGATTCACTCCGCCGCTTCACCGGCGGCTTCCTGTTCTTCTACTTCTCCGCCGTCGATCAGAATTCCCATGTACTGTGGGGAAAGCATGAGCACGAATTGCTCGAAGTCTATCGCGCCGTCGATGCGTCAATAGGTGAAGTCATGCAACGCGAACCCGATGCCGAACTGATGGTAATGTCCGACCACGGCTTTGCCGCATTCGACCAGGCCGTCAACCTTAACACCTGGCTAATATCGCGAGGCTTCGGCGCGAGGGCCTATGCGCTGGGGTTGAACGGACTCTATCTGAAGGACAAAACCGCCGGCCCCGAAATCCGCCGGCAGTTACTAATGTGGCAGCCGGCGATCGAAAGCGTTACGCCCACAAACCCGTCGCCCGAGAATCGAAGCATCGCGCCGGATTTTATCGTCGGTTACCGGGCCGGATACCGCGCCTCCTGGCAGACCGCCCTGGGCGAAGCGCCGGACGGCCTCATAACCCCGAACGACGATGCCTGGATCGCGGATCATTGCATCGATCCGACCGAAGTCCCCGCGGTTCTGTTCACTACCCGGCCAATTCGATCAGCCAGGCCAGCGCTGAAGGACTTACCGGTTTCATTGCTCGAACTCTATGGCATCCCACGGCCGCCCCAAATGAAAGGAGAATCGGTATTCCATGCTCTCGAAAGCAAGCGTTAAATTGAGCAAGGTGCTTTGCGAGCGTGCCCGAGTTGCCGCCGAAGCCGCCGGATACAGCAGCCTGGAAGAGTTCATCGAACACGCGATTGAGAAAGAACTGGCGAATATCCCGGACACCCAGGATGACGCCGAAGGTAAAGAAGAAGTGCTCCGAAGATTGAAAGGTCTGGGTTATCTGGAGTGAGGACGCTCATCACTCTAATCCCATTGAGCGCCCTGTGCGGCATCGTGACCGCCGTCGTCTTCCGCCGCTTCGCGTCGAGCGGCACGAAACAAACGATCAACCGGATACTCGCACACATCATGGAGTTCCGCCTGTTCCTGGACGAACCGCGCCTGATCTTCAAAGCGCAGCGCGACCTCCTGCGCGAAAACCTGCGCCTGTTCCGTCAGATCGCGATCCCGTGTCTGATCGCGGCCCCATTCTTCACTCTCGTGATCTGGCAGGCGGACCGCGTTTACGGCCGCGCACCGCTGCCGGCGGGCGAGTCCGTAGTGGTGACCGCGCACGGCGATGCTCAACTCCACCCACCGGCCGGCCTGGTGGTCGAAACTCCTGCAGTCCGAATTCAGCGAACACACGAGGTCAGCTGGCGAGTCCGGCCAACACGCCCGTTCAGCGGGACGCTCCCGGGCTTCGAGATCCCCTGGCCTCGCGCGACAATTCTCGGTGTCTCGTGGCTGGTCTGGTTCTTCGGAATCTCGTCTCTTTCCGCCGTGCTCGCGAAACGGATCCTGCCTCTTCTGCTGATCGCCGTCTGCGTCCACACCGCTTCCGGCGCGGAAAAGACGCCCGTTATCTTGATCTCAATCGACACCCTGCGTGCGGATCACGTAACGCCGCAAATCCAGGCCTTCGCCGAAAAAGGAACGATCTTCACGCAGATCGATTCGCAGATCCCGCTGACGCTGCCGTCCCACACTTCGCTGATGACGTCGATGTACCCGTTTCAGAACCGCGTGGAGATGAACGGCGATATCGTGCCGTCCGGCGCAGTGACGCTGGCTTCGGTCTTACGCGCCAACGGCTACAAGACCGCCGCTTTCATAGGCAGCATGATCCTCAACAAGCAGTACGGGCTCGATCAGGGCTTTGATGTCTACGATGCCCCGTTCGGATCTTCTCGCGTACGCCGCGATGCCTCCCTTGTAACCGCGGCGGCTGAGCGATGGCTCGACAAGAATCGAACCGAGCCCGTCTTCACCTTTCTGCACCTCTATGACCTTCACACGCCGTACACGATTCCAGAGGTAGCGGCACTGGTGCCCAACGCGAAAGGTTACAACGCCGAACTGGCATACATCGACCAGGTGCTCGGCCGCTTCCGGGCGGCACTGATCCAGAACGGCTGGTGGGATAAAGCGCTCGTGATCGTGCTCGCCGACCACGGGGAAAGCCTCGGCGATCATGGCGAAACATCCCACGGATATTTCATTTACGAGAGCACCATCCACGTACCGCTGCTGATCCACTGGCCGGCCCATGGAGAGGAAGGCTCGGCGAAGTATCCAGCGCGTATCACCGAACCCGGTGGCCTGATCGATGTAGCGCCCACGATTCTCGACTTCCTCCATATCCCGGCGCCCCAGTCTTTCGTCGGCAGCAGTCTCCTGGGTCATGCCGACCACTCGGTATACGCCGAGAGCATCTATCCTCAGCGAAGCTTCGGCTGGGCGCCTTTAAGGGCCTTACGAACAGGACAATACAAATACATCCAGGCGCCCAGACCCGAGCTTTACGACCTTGCGAAGGACCCCGGCGAACATGTGAATCTCGTCATGGCCAATCCAAAGGAAGCCGCATCCCTGAACGCGCGTATCGACGCACTAATGGCAAAGTACGCCCCGACACAGCCGCAATCGGCCGTCCCGATGTCGGCGCACACCCGCGAAGTGCTTGGCTCCCTGGGTTACACAGGAGGCGGACACCACACCGCCGGCGGCGCGGATCCAAAAGACAAACTGGCAGAAGAGGAGGCATACGAAAACGGCCTGGCGTTTCTCTATACCGGACACTACAACCAGGCGATCGTCACCTTTCAAAAGGTCGTGAAGGAAGATCCTCACAACGCACCGGCGCAATGCGCCCTGAACGAAGCATATCGGCGATCAGGCACGCCGCACGGAGGAACCGCCGCATGCCCGAACTAAAGCTCCAGCTTGCCTTGCCAGACCATGTCTTCGGGAAAGAACGACTGTGTCAATTCGAGACGCCCGATCGTGGCGTTGAACTCCACCCGGTGGTCCTGCTTCGTAATCTCGGCGGTCATCGGGAAGAAGTAGGTGATCACTGGACCGTCCGCGCCATCGACCACCTGCACCCTCGAAGGCTTCAGGTCCTTTTTCCCGTCGCGCTTGAGCGCCGCCTGCTTCTTGAACTGGTCGCCCGGTTTGTCGAATTCGCCATTCAGCAGCCGTCCGGGAACGCCATAGACCGTAATCGCGTATTGCCCCTCTTCGAGCGCAGGCTCATCCTTCTCGTGAGCCTTCAACTCCGCCGTCCGGATGGGCATCGCGCTCTCCCATCGCAGCGTCAGCTTCGGTGCTTCGGCGGGTGGACTTCCGCCGTTTCCGCCATTCCCGCTGCCTCCGCCGTACCCTCCGTGCCTTCCCATTCCGCCCATCCCGGGAATCCCGATTCCGATCCCGCCGATGCCAATTCCGCCGCCGCGGCCCATCCCGCCCGATCTGTGGCTCTGCTGGGACGTCTTGACGGTCGGGGTAAAGCCCTTCGCCCACGGCGAGTCGGACAGCACCTGCCGGGCGTCATCCTCGCTCCACTCCGAAATCTGCCGGTTTCGCCACGGCGCGTCGTCCTCCGCCGCGGCAATCAGGGCCACGAACGCCGGAAGTACGATCCAATATCTGCGGGATGTCATTTCATACTTAAGAACCCGATCTCGCACTCCCGGGTTGCGTTTCGTCTGGAAACGCCTGTTAAACTCGGGAGAGTGTTGACGGGCCTCAAGCGGTTCATTCTATGGGATTATCATCGTGGCGTTTGGCAGTACGATGTCATGTGCGCCGTCATCACTCTTTTCATATTTCTTGCGCCCCGCCAGTGGTTTCGCGACCAGCCGCGGATCCCGCAGGCCAGCCAGATCACTTCCCTGCCCAGCCGCGGCGAATCCGTCTTCTGGATCGATCCTGAAGTAATCGCCGCCTTCCCTGCGGAACAGCAGATGGACCAGGTAGCGCGTCTCCTCGCCACCCGAACCGGCAAACGCCAGAAGCTCACGCGAATTGAGCCCATCTACGATTCCGAACACGAAGTCCGAGGCTACATGGCCTTTGCGCGGCCTTGATTGCGATGAAACCGAAAGATCGATACGCCGTCCGTACCCCATTTGCGGGCGCGATACATCCAACTCGTGTGCTTCGCCTGGCGCCCCTCGCTTGCCTGCTGACTCTGCCTCTGACGGCCCAAACACTCGATGACGCCTTTGCGCGAATGGACAAAACCGCGCAACAGTTCAAGACTGTCGAAGGCGATATCAAGCGTGTAGATCACACCGCCATCGTCAACGAAGACGCCACCGACTCGGGGATCATTAGAGTCCAGCGGGAGAAGAAGGACGAGCTTCGCATGCTGATCGACTTCAAAGCTCCGGAGCCGAAAACAGTCTCGCTCGCGGGATCCTCCGCAAGCATTTACAATCCGAAGACCAACACAGCGCAGGTGTACGACATCGGCGCAAAGAAAGGTCTCGTGGAGCAGTTCCTGCTGCTGGGCTTCGGCGCCTCCAGCGGAGAAGTGAAAGCCACCTATAACGTAAGTTTTTCGGGCGTCGAGACGATAGGTGGACAGCAGACCTGGCATCTTATGCTCATGCCCAAGGGGAGCGACGTCTCTCGCCAGCTGAAATCCGCCGAACTCTGGATCTCTCAGAAAGACGGCTTACCCCTCCAGCAGAAGGTTCTGTTTTCGAACGGAGACTACTGGCTGGTCACTTATTCCAATCTGAAATTCAACCCCAAGCTGTCCGAAGAGTCCTTGAAACTAAAACTGCCAAAGGGGGCTGTAGTAGAACATCCGCAACTTTAGTCTGCGGATGGCATTACTATTGCAGCAAGCGATCATCGAATGAAGCCGCCTTCGCAACGACTTCTTTATCTGGACTGGGTCCGCGGAGCAGCCGCTATCATCATGCTCCAGGGACACGTGTTCCAGTCGTTTCTGCGCAATGACTTGCGCCAGGGAGGGCCGTACGTTACGTCGCAGTTCCTGGGCGGAATGCCTCCGGCGATTTTCCTGTTTTTGCTTGGAGTTACTTTCGCTTTCCTGATGGATAGTCAGGAAAAGAAAGGCGTTGCGGCGGGGCCCCGGTTCCTCGCCTCGCTCAAGCGCTGCGGTTATCTGTTCACCGTCGCCTTTTTGTTCCGACTACAGCTGTGGCTTTTCTCGCTTGGCAGAAGCCCCTGGACCGATCTTTTTCGAGTAGACATTCTGAACTGCATGGGCCTGGCTTTGATGCTGCTCTCGGTGATGGCGGTGTTCCGGACTGTCGAACGGATTCGGCTATGCGCGATTCTGGGCATTGCCATCGCCGCGGCCTCGCCGGTTGTTTCGGGTCTCGACTGGTCCGGTGTACCAGCGGTGCTCCGAAACTATATTGCGCCAGATCATAACTTCTTCGGTTTCTTCCCTTGGGCGGCGTTTGTAGCATTCGGCATGAGCGCGGGCAGTATCCTCCGACTGCTGAAGCCCGACGAAGTATCATCCACGATGCAATGGCTGGGCTGGGGTGGTGTTGCGCTCGCGTTCACCGCTTACGCGGTTTCGAATATTCCGTTCTCGATTTATTCGAACTCGGACTTCTGGCTGAATGGTCCTTCGCTGATCTTTATCAAGCTGGGAGCGATTCTGATTCTGGTCGTGTTCGCCTGGGTCTGGAATATCGGCATTTCCGCGACGCGGTGGAGTTGGATACGGCAGTTCGGGCTCACGAGCCTGCTGGTGTATTGGGTCCACATCGAACTGGTATACGGCAGCTGGCTCGGCGTTCTGAAGGAGCAGCTGACGGTGGGTCAGACCTTGTTCGCTGTGGTCGTCACGATCCTGCTGATGCTGGGGCTTTCGGTGCTGCGGACCAACTGGGCCGCGGTCAGGGCTTACTTCTCGACTCCGCAAACCGCCCTGGCGCGACGGGTTTCGGGCGATTAGCTCGCTATAGGCTTTCGACCTGTGGCCGCCGCAGCGGGATGAATTTGCGAGCCACGTGCAGTTCCATCGGGTTCCGATACATTTCGGTTTTATAGCGCCAGCTGGCGAGGGCTGCGAGGATTTTCTTGCCCCACTGGGGAGTCGCGTAATCCTGGGCGGTAGGGAACCGGCAACCCAGTACTTCGGCGAAATCCTTCACGCGCTGCCTGGTTTGGGGCGCAAGCCAGGGGGCGTCCTGATGGCAGACGTAGTTGAGCCACTGCGGCTGGGTCCATTCCTCGGGCGTTGATGGGAGCTCCGGGCCTTGGGGCCCATAGGAATTCAGAATGGGAAGGACCGCCTGAGGTTCGGCGGCTCGGCGGTAACCCGGATCGCGCTGGGGCGTCGGGCTGTAGAAGTAGAGCACCACTTCGCACTGGGGATGGATCTGCTTCAGCTTCCGGACGAACTGGAACGTCTTCTCGATTTCGCCTTCGGGGTCTTCAGGTCCCCCCAGGACGAACGAAAACTCGGGAATGACGCCGTATTCGCGGCACCGGCGCGCGACCTCGAAGGTGTGCTCGACCTTCGAGCCCTTGCGCATCTTCTTGAGCACTTCATCGCTGGCCGCTTCGGCTCCGATGTAGGCCATGGTGAAACGGCTCTTGCGCAGAAGATCCCAGGTGGAGGTGGAGAATTTCGCGAGCGTGTCTGCGCGCGCGTAGCACCACCACGGCATTTTCAGGGCGGCGAGCACCTCGATCGACGGGATGCTGCTCCGCTCGTTATCGAAGAAGTTGTGGTCGTAAAACTGGATCGCGTTCGCGCCGAAGCCGTCGCGCAGGTGAAGCAGAGATTGTTCAAGGCGTTGTTCGGAAGAGAGCGCGGTGTAGCCGTTGAACATCGACACCACGCCGCAGAAGGTGCACCGATAGCGGCAGCCGATAGCGGCCTGATGGACGGCGGTCCGGCTTCCCATAAAGCTGGGGCGCAGATACCGGCGGACATCGCCCACACGTTCGTAAGGCAGCACGGGGTATTCGTTCGGAGGGCGGAACTCGGAGTTCGGGTTGTGGACGACCTCGCCGTGGTTTTTCCAGGTGAGACCGCGGACTTCACGAAGCGAGGCGGCATCGGACTCTGGAAGGCGATTCAGCAGATCGAGAAAGGCGCCTTCGCCCTCGCCCCGGACCACGTAGTCGACGTAGGGCGCGTTGATCGCGGCGTCATGGTAAAGCGTCGGGAAATAGCCGCCCCACACGATCGGAATGGTCGGGTGCGCCGCGCGAATGGCCGCAGAGATCTCGATCGCCGGCGCCACCTGCGGCCCCGGCATCACGGTCAAGCCGACGGCCCGGCATTTCCCTGCCCCGGCGGCCGCGACGGCGTCCGACACTGCCGCAGGATTCACATTGCCGTCGATGATTTGATAGGAATATTTGCCTTCGAGGACAGCCCCGAGACTGAGCACCGACAGCGGCAGGCGAATGCCACTCGGGCGGCACATCTTCGGATTGATGAGAACGACCTCAGGGCCTGACATCGTAGATGGTCATCACTTCGCTGCCGAAATGCCGGCGCTTCGCGGGCGTGACAGTCATGCCCTCTTTTGCAAGCGCCGCCAGCATGCCCTGCGCATCGCCATCGCTCGAAAGGAGCACCAAAGCGCGACCCGTCGCCGTGAGGGCATCGCGCAGTCCCGAGGCGAAGCGCTCGAGGACATCGGTTCCGCGCCAGGCCATGTCGAACAGGTCCTTCGGGCTGCCGCGAAAGAACGGCGGATTGAACAGGATCAGGTCGAACTTTTCACCGGCCAGCGGCGCGAAAAGGTCGCCCTGGATCACTTCGATTCGGCGCTCCTGGTTGTTCAGCAACGCATTGATGCGGGCACAGCGAACCGCTTCGGGATTGATGTCCACTGCTCGTACCTGGTAGCCGAGCCGTGCGGCGAAGATAGCTGAGACACCGGACCCCGTACCCATATCAAGCGCTTGTAAATCCGTACCGGCGGGCGCCAGTTCCGCGAGCGAGCGCGCCAGCCATTCGCCGGAGCGGAAGACGACGGGATTCAGAATGTCCGGCCAGACTACGATCGGCGTCTCTTCGACCCACTCCATCGACGGCTTGCGCACGCGCGGCAGCAGGAATGGCCGCTTCAACAGCAGCCATCCGATGCTCAAGGCGCGCACGACGGGATTCGGATGAGCGGCCGTCATTTCGGCGCGTTCTCCCGCAGAAATTTCTCCACCTTGCGCTTGCCCCGACGCACCCGGCCGATAAATTCCATCCGGAACCTGAAGTGCTTCGGCGCGCCGGCGGTGCGTAACGCGAGGGGTGCGAGGCGGAACGGAAAGTAATAGCGCGCCCCTTCCGGGAACGCGTTGTCGTGCAGATTCCGGAGCACGAGGTTCGACACGTAGCCGCGCCAGAAATAGTTGTTGTATCCGGAAATGCGCGCCAGCGCCGCCTCGCCCAGGTTATCGCCGCCTCGCCGGGTGAGCGTGACTCCATAGAAGCGGACGAGCTCTCCCGCCTTGTCCAGATGGAGTAACTCGACTTTGTAACCCGCGTCCATGACCGCTTGCGTCATCTTATCGCCGGTGTCGAACCAGCGGGATTTCTCGAGTGGGGCTTCGGGATCGATATGCTCGGCGGCGGGATAGAACCCGTCGGGAAAATCGCGGAGCACCTTGCGGTAGGCCTCAGGCTTGCACACGACCGCGTAAGTGCCGTGGCTGCGGCGCCGCGATCGCGAGATGCAGGATACGGCCGCGACTTCTGGCGATTGAAGCAGCTTCTCGACCCGGCTCCAGAGATCCGGCGCGATCCAGAAAACGTCGGTATCGATGATGGCGAGATAAGGCGTCCCCGCCCTGATGATCGCATCGTTGTAAGCGTCGTGATGGTCGCGTCGTACGGCTGTCCGGCGCAGGATCGTGGCGCCGGGGTAGAGCGAAGAGTCGAGCGGTTCGCCGCCAGAGTCGTGAAAAATCTCGATGCGCGTACCCGCGGGAAAAGCCCGGCGCACACATCCGTGCCAGAGACGCGCCACGTCCGGGAAAACCGTTGCGGTGAAGACCGTTACCGGCGAACTCATGCCGGCGTGCCCTCAAGCCAGTTTTCCGGCAGTGCGAGCGGCTGTTTCAGCTCGACGCCTTCCCGGCGCGCGAGGCGTTCAATTGCCCGATCGGATCTGTGAAAGTACTCCGTCAGGTTGGCCCGCAATCGGAACGGCACACGTTCCAGTATTGCGCGGAATGCGACGGCCGTGACGCTGCCGGGCATACCGGATCTGAAGAGCGCCCGGTAAAGACTTTCCAGGAGGAGATTGTCATAAGCGCCCATGCAGAAGTAGCGCTTCTCCGCAATCAGATCCTCGAACTCTTGTTCGCCAATCTCGCTTGCAAACATTTCGCGCGATACCCGCAGCACCGTTGTGCCGTGAAAGTCTGCGATAGATGGCTGAGCTTCCGGTGTGATATCAATGATGCGCTTTCCCTGCTCCGCGAGAAACTCGGCGGCGCGCTCACCTGGTCCGCGGTTGACGGAATCCGGCCAGCCGGCGAGCCCTTCGTACGTGGCGGCCAAGGCTCCCGGACCTAACGTCAGGTAAGACTCGCGGCGGCACAGGAGAGCATAGACTCCCGGCAACACTGCGCGCTTGAGGAAGCTTACGGCTGCAATATTCGGATCGTCAAAAGCGCTTAAGTATCGCGAAACGATCGAGGCATCGGTGAAGAACACGTCTGCGTCAACGAAGAACACGTAGTCGCTTTCGAATCGCAGGGCGGCATCGTAGAACTCGACGAAATCGCGCGCCGCCGGATTCGGCCCCATCAGTTCCGCACGCGGGAACCAATCGCCCGGAAAATGATCGGCTCCGCTATCGCAATAGATGCACACGCGAGCACTCCAACCGGCCTTCTCGAATAGGGGAACCAGATCCCGCGACACAGACCGGTACCAGAGGCGCGCCAGATCGGGATACCGGTGAGGACTGGCGATCGTAACGGTGGGCCGCATCAGGAAGCGTGATGCGGTGGGTGATCCGTGCGGGGCCGGTAACGGCCATTGCGATCGAAGCCGTTCTCCCACACGCCATCGATCCACTCGCCGTCCCAGAAGACGCCGCCCCAGAAGCTGCCGCCGCGAAACTGGCCGCAGCGGAAGAAGCAACCCATCAGGATCCCGGATTCCACGATTCCGCCGTTCCACTCGCACTCAAGAAGCACAGCGCCGCGGTTGATGATTTCGGGTCCGAAGGTTTGTTTGTGGTAGAACTCTCCTTTTTGCAAGACTGTCTTACCAGGTTTCAGAAGGGTCTTACCAGAGGCCGCCATCGTCAGCTATTTTTTTGCAGGCGCCGCGGGCTGCCGCATCGCCTGGCATCCCGTTCCGGGAACGGTGCCGGGCATGGGATTCTGTTTTTGCCAGTTCGCGTTCTGCATCGACCAGACAAAATCCGCCGCGAGGAACGATCCACGAGAATAGCAGGACTGCGAGGACGGCACGGGCTGATACAGCGACGGCTGGAAGGCCCCGGTGTATCCGGTAGCAAAACCGCCGGACATCACCTCGGCGCAGGAAGAGGTGCGCTGGTAAACGGGCACGCGGCGGAAGTAGGCGGTTCCGCTTTGATACGCGCCGGTCTTCTGGTTGTATACGCAACTGGTGGTGTTTACACTTCCGATGGATGCGTTGTAGTGGCACGTGACGCAGGAGGAACTGGTTGCGTAAGTGGCTCCGGCGACACTTTTGGCTCCGAAATCGGTTTCCATATGGTTATTCGCGAGGAGACTGGTTTTGCCGTCGGGCGTGGTACCGGCAACCTGAACACCGACCAGTTTGTAATTGGCAAAAACCGTCTGGCTCGTCATCTTGCGATAGATGTTATTAGCATACGCCGCAGCCGCGGTAATCGTATCCGGGCCCGGCATAAGGCACATAAGCTCCGGCACTCGGATTCAGCGCCGGAGTGACAGATTTCGAGAGGATCGGCGCAAAGAACATGTTGTTGTATTGGGCCGGATTCTTCATGTTTTCGTATTCAAAGGTCGCCCAGAACCAGTTGGATTTGGGGAAGACTTTCCAGAGGATGTGAAAGCCGGTCATGCCAATGATCTGATTGCTGCCCGGGGATGTGGCGGCTGTAAACATGCCCCACTGCGTGTTGGTTTCACCGGGCGCGAAGATATACCAGGAAGGTTTTAGCTCAAAGGAGGTGGGCGGAAAGTCGATGGGCGTCGGCTTCACGCCGGTGGGCGCACCCTGCGCGGGCGGCGCGCCGCTCATCGAGCTCGCGAGATTCAAGGCGTTCCACATGGCGACCTGGCCATCCTTGCTGTAAAGCTTCTGCTGGGTGAGATAGTTCACGGTCGGCGGGTTGTCGCGGCCTTCGTAGACGATCAGGGAATTCGGGTTCTGGGCCGAGTAATTCTTATCCGGGAGCTCGAAGCCCGTGGCCTGAGCGGTGATGGTGGTGTGGCCGGCTCCGGCGGTCAGCGTTCCGGTTGTGCGCGGTCTGGCCGATTTGAAGTTTTTGAACTCCTGCGCGGGGACGCTGGCGGGGACCGATATTCCCGCGCCGTTCAGCCCGGCGCGCAACCGGTGGACCATGGCCGCGTGCGGAGCGGTGGAACACCCATTATTCGGGTTGGGAGCGGAGCCGTCGCCGCAATAGACTTCCTGAGTCTGCAGCCAGGTTTCCCAGACGGTGGGACAGTTGTTCGCGGGACTCGTGCAATTGCCGAAAGTGCCTGTGCCGTTCATGGTGGGATTCGTGCCGGCGGCCTGGAAATTCAGGGCGATAAAGGTGCACCAGGCGGCCTCGGAGAGTTTGTTGTAATCGGAGATAAAGGGCCCGTTCTGGCTCTGGGTGATCGCGCCGGCGATAGTGCCCAGGTTCGGCTGGGAAGCGGTAGTGCACATCGGCTTCGGCGCCTGCATCGCGGAAGCGGCGAAGGGGCCTGCCCGTTGCGCCAGGGGCTTTTTCGATGGAATCAGCACCGCGGCTGTAACTACGGCCAGAAGCAATGCGATTTTCACCGTTCGGGAATTGGACGCACGGGACCTTCCTGTCATGGGTTCTCCTTTTTACCTGAACTATCGGGAAAATTAAACCCGAGTTTATGGGAATAAGAGCGGCGGGTCAAGGCACATTTTAGCTTGATTTGCGTTCGCCCGATTATGAAAAGACAAGTTTTTCTCGTGGATAATGCTCGAGGTTCCTGGTTTCAGCAGTTCCCTCCCTGAGTGGTTGAAACGGGGCAGAAAAGTCACCGTGCGAGCGAATGAATTCACGTCTGCGGAGATTCGCCTGGTCGCTCGGTAGTATTTCGGCGATATTTGGGAGTGTTCGACGGCCACAAATGCACAACGCAAGCGGAACCTCTCGGACGCCAGTTTGGTCTGTGATAAATCGGTGACGCTGCGGCTGCCCGTTCACGCAGGAGATGTGCCAGTTGACGACATAGCGCAACACAAAGGGCAACTTCAAAGCGCAATCCAGAGCGCAACCATGGTTCAGAAGTCCTGTCCCGAATCCGTCCCGCTATCCGTTAGAGAGTTTTTTACAGAATTGGACTTCAGGCGGCCTTCCCTTTGTGCCTAACGATCTTTTTCTTCGCCGCCGCCTTTGGCAGTCTGGGATTATTTTCAAGGCTGCGTTTCAGTGCGTCGAGAATATCGACCACCTTTTCGGGTTTGGGCTGTGATACTTCCTTCACTTCACGTCCCTTGCGTTTCTGGTCGATCAGCCGCTCGATATTCCTGCGATATTCATCCTTATACAACTCTGGTTTGAAAGGCGACGCGAGGGTGTCGATAAGCCGCTGGGCGAGGTCCATTTCCTTTGCCGTGAACTTCGCATTGTGGACGCTTTTTGTTTTATTCGACTCGTGCAACTCGTTTTCAAAATACATTGTGTGGAGAACCAACTCGTCGCCCTGGGGCCGGATGATGACGATGTGCTCACGGCCATGCATTGCCACTTTCGCGACGGCATCATAGCCGGTGTCTGCCATGGCCTTTCGCAGGAGACCATATGGTTTGGCGCCGGCGGCCTCCGGGGCGACGTAATACGACTTTTCCAGATAAACCGGATCGACCTCAGCGGCTTTGACGAACTGAAGAATTTCCATCGTGGTCGCGGTGGGCGGGGCGACCTTCTCCAGCTCTCCGTCATCTATGACGACGAACTTGCCTTTGCCGTATTCGTAGCCTTTGACGATCTCGTCCTTAGGCACGGGTTTGTTCTCTTTCGCGCAGTACCAGACTTCCTTAAGACGGGAATGATCTTTCTCATGCAGCATGTGGAAGTGGACCGTTTCCGCGCGCGCCGCGGCGAAAAGCCGGATCGGGAACGAGACAAGGCCAAAGCTGAGAGAACCTTTCCATACGGTTGCTGGCATGTACTTTGGATCAGCAAACCGCATGCCAACCGGGTTGGTCAACGCCGCCGCCCGCATTTCCACGTCGAGGACCCGCGTGCCGGCCTCGCTATCACTCGTCTTCGCGAGTCTCGGATGGCGCCGCGAACATCTGCTTGCGTTGTCTGGAAGGAATGGTTTTACGCGCTTCCGATTCGGCGGTCTCGAAACCGGGATTCATACGCGAAAGCGTTTCGTTTATGTAGACTACCCGGTGGGCGCAGTGCGCCGCATCCAACGCTTCGACCGGCATAGTGTCAACGTGATATTGGCAAATGCCCTGCAACTGGGGACGCCGGGTCAGGAGCGCTTCGAGTCTCTGCTCGTATTCGCGGAGTTTTGTGAAGTTCTTTGCCCGACCGAATTCCCACGTCATATCGCCGGTCGCCCAGAGTCCGCTGTATCCGTCTTCCAAAGCGCGGTCGAGAGCCGCTTCAAGCATGGCGAGCATGCTGTCTACGTCGAAACGTCCTTCAATGAGATGACTGTCATCCGAGGAGAAGATGAGCGCCCCGCTGGTCACCTCGGCCGCTACATGCAATCCGGAAGCGGAAAGGTAAGACCGTATTCCCGCTACCATCGGCGGGGAGTTGAGATACATACAGCGGCAATTCGCCTTCAGCTTCTCGACGATTACCGCGGCGAGTCCCTGCAGGTGCACAACTGGTGATCCTTCATAAATCATGCACTGGTGCCGGACGAATTCCATTTAGAAATATTATCGTGAGGCGGTTCCGGAGCCTGCACACGCGAAGCCATTGCAGACCTTCAGACGAGAGGAGATGAAGCCTGGAGCGCAGTACAACCTGCCGATGGGTTAGAACGCCCAGTAATAGATCGAATCAGCCGTTATTTATCAGCCTCCTTTTTAATCCAACCCTGGCGGTCCGCCGCTGCTCTGGGCACCTCAGTCTGAGCTGCCGCGTTCGCCTGGGTTTCAATATGCTTTTGGCGGATGATCCAGAGACTTCCGAACGGCGTAGCTCTTGTCCGCGAACATGCGATCACGAAGAGCGAAGCGCAATCTGGTCTTCGGAATTCATGTTGAGAACCCGGACCGTGGTCTTCCGACCGCAGTCTTTCCGATCAGGTGAATTCCGCGCCACTCAAAATGGTTGTCCCAATTTTGCCGCCGGGGATGGAACAATTCGGTAACCTCGTTCGTTTGCGGATCGATGCCCGTCAGGTTCGGCCCCTTATGCAGGTTGCAATCAATACAGGCAAGGGCAAGGTTGTCGGGATCGTCAGTCCCGCCATGAATCTTCGGAACAACATGCTCAATATGCAGCGCGGCCAGCGGCGAGTCGTCGCGCTCTCGTCCTCGCACCAACCATAGACGGACTGGCTTAGCCGAGCCGTGAAGCCTGCCGTTTAAGAATGGCGACAAACTTGTTCGCGCGAACGAAACCTGAGTACTCCGCCCGTTCCTCTTCGGTCAATTGGCCTTCTGTTGACCTTTGGGCCAGTTCTTCGATGCGGGCCTGAAGCTGCGGATCAGCGCGGAACCCGATGACAGCGTCTCTCTTGCCGGGCAATACGATCTCCATGAGTGGCCGAATCCCCTGTTCGAATGCC
The DNA here is from genome assembly GCA_963845785.1 of Terriglobia bacterium. Taxonomy (GTDB): domain Bacteria; phylum Acidobacteriota; class Terriglobia; order Bryobacterales; family Bryobacteraceae; genus BOG-234. The sequence goes on from CAWJTK010000002.1 coordinate 342,786, forward strand.
GCTGTTTCGAATGTCGCTCCCATACGCCGACGCCATTATACCGCCCCAGGCGGAAGATACCGGCTGTTCTGAGTCGTAGAGTGACCTGGCGCAGTGGAGACTCGCCCTTTTCTTAAGGTCCTCAAACCGGCGAAGTGCTGCGCAGGGTTCTTTTCGATCTCGGCGTTTTTGAAAGTTTTTGCACCCGGGCGATTTCGATCTCCCTTTCATGCGCGCAGCAGCTCATTCAGCCGAGATTTTAAAGTCTGTTCCTTCGGAGTCTTCCCGTTCTGAGTCAGCCACGCCCCAAGGGAAGCGCTGGAGATCGAGTGATGGACTTCCGGCGCCTTCACCTTCACATCGAAGCTCAGCATATGGACCCGATTCGACGGAATCTTCATCGCCTTGATGCCGAGCGCACTCGCGCACAAGGCGTGAGGCAGCTTCCCAATCCCGAAGGTCGAGCGACTTCCGGATGTTCTCGCCATGCACGATTCCCGCTGCTCAGATCGGGCAGCGGCACGATTTGTTCCTTCGTGATTTGTACTTGCACGCCTCCTGATGGCGGCGGTAGATCGTAATCACGGATACGAGGGTAACGCGTAAAACCACACGCGCACCTTGCGTATTCCATTATCTCATTTATTTTCAGTAACTTAAGATGGCGGAGGAAGAGGGATTCGAACCCCCGAGAGCCTTTCGACTCTAACGGTTTTCAAGACCGGCGCATTCAACCGCTCTGCCATTCCTCCGTTTTCTATCGTATCCGATGCGCCGGCTTCTGCCCGGCGTCGCGAACCGGAAAAGCAAACCTGCGTCTTGTCACAACCGGCGCTTCCCATCCGTCATCCCAATAAAGGAATCCTGAGAATTAATGTCACCAATGGACGAACAGGACTGGCTTGCTGACCGCATGCAGGCCCATCGCGGCCGGCTTCGCGCCGTCGCCTACCGAATGCTCGGCTCACTCAACGAGGCCGACGACGCCCTGCAGGAGGCGTGGCTCCGACTCAGCCGCTCCGGCGCCGAGGGCATCGAAAATCTCGGCGCATGGCTGACCACCATCGTGGCGCGCGTCTGTCTCGATATGCTGCGCTCGCGCAAATCGCGGCGCGAGGAACCGCTGAGCGTCCGCGTTCCCGACCCCATACTTGCCCGTGACGGCGCCCGTCACGGCCACGCCGATCCCGAGCGCGAAGCCCTGCAGGCGGACTCAGTCGGTCTTGCCGTGCTCATAGTCCTCGAGACCCTCGATCCCGCCGAACGCCTTGCGTTCGTCCTGCACGATATGTTTGGAATGACTTTCGACGAGATTGCTTCGGTAGTCGGGCGCTCTCCGGCAGCGGCCCGCCAGCTTGCGAGCCGTGCCCGTCGCCGCGTCCGCGGAGCAAACGCCGCGCCAGCCGACGACCTTCCCCGTCAGCGAAAGGTAGTCGACGCTTTCATCGCGGCCGCTCGCGATCGCGACTTTGACGCGCTCGTCGCTGTGCTCGACCCCGACGTCGTGGCCCGGGCGGACCGTGGCGCTGCCGGACCGGGCGGGTCGACGGAAACCCGCGGCGCAAGAGCTGTGGCGGGGCAGGCTCTGAGCTTCTCGCGATTCGCCGCCTCTGCGCGGCCCATACTCGTCAACGGCGCCGCCGGCGTCATTGCATGGCTCCCGAACGGAGAGCCGTTCTCAGTGATGGGTTTCACCGTAAGAGGCGGTAAGATCGTCGAAATTGACGTGCTCGCCGACCCCGCGCGCCTTCGCCGCCTCGATCTGACGATGCTCGGCGATCCGGGCGCGCGAGAGCCGCAGTAACTCAATCGCTGACACCGACCACCTGTCTGATATGTGCGCCGGTTTCAGCCGTCCTGATCATAAAGTCCGCCACGTCGGCGCGAGAGATTTTGAAGCCGAGCGCGGGAAGATGGCCCTCCCGTACTCGATAGCGCGCGGCCCGCGGCTTATCCACAAGACGGGGCGGCCGCACAATGGTCCAGTCGAGAGCGCTCGTTCGAATTACCTCCTCCATTCCGAGCGCATCCGCCACCAGATCGCGAAAGAAGAGGCGTCCCACAAGCCAGGCCGGAGGCAGGATCGAGTCCCGAAAAAGAAAGGCCGTCGACACCAGCACCAGACGACGAACACCTGCTTGCTGCATGGCGCCGGTTAGCGGTCGAGCGAACCGGCGCAGCAGATCGGCGTCCTTGCGGGCAATGGGCGTGCGTGGCCCGAAGCCCGACAACACGGCTTCGTGACCTTCAAGCGCTTTGGTAAGTTGGCAGCTGTCGAGCAGGTCTCCCTGAATGACAGCCACGCTGTTCCCGAATGTCTGGAGCGCTCCAGGCGTGCGAACAAACGCCGTCACTTCGTGGCCGCGCTCGATCGTCTGCCGGAGGATCTCAATACCGATGCCGCCAGTGGCTCCGAGAACAACGAGTTTCATATGCGCCGCTCCGGCCGTCAGGCGGCCCGTTCCGCCACGCCCTTCGTCCACTCTCCTGAAACCTGCCTCGTAGCGACGTTCACCCGGTTGAACATATTAATCAGACCGATCTGGACGAGCAGGGCCGCGAGCGCCGGTTCGTCGAAGTGACGCGCAGCCTCCTGCCAGACGGCATCCGGCACCGCGTCCTCCCGGTCGCTGAGGCGTGTGACGGCCTCGGTGAGAGCCAGCGCGGCCCGTTCGGCGTCGGTGAAATAAGGCGTATCGCGCCACGCGGCCACTGTATAGAGGCGTTGATCTGCCTCGCCCGCTTTTTTGAGTTCGCGGGAGTGCATGTCGACGCAAACGCTGCAGCCGTTGATCTGGCTCGCGCGCAGGTGGACCAGTTTGCGCGTGATTTCCGGTATGCCGTTCTCGGCAGCCTTGTTCACGGCCAGCAGCGCCTGGAGCGCATCGGGCAGGATCATAACTGGGTTCTTCATTCTTGCTTGCATAATAGTTGTTCCTCATTACCTTGACGGAACAGGCGGGCGCAGTGTGACAAGGCGCGTGACAGGCCGTCCTGGTTCGTCGGTTTTTGTGCGAAAATTCGATCTCATCCGCCAGGCGCGCGGTAAGAACATCTCGCATCAAGGAGGTTCTAACCATGAATCGTCGTATCCTGACTTTTGCCATCGCATCGCTCGCCGCGATGACAGCAAAGGTCGCCTCTCCGCAGGTTCCCGCCGAGCAGCTGATGGTGCCCCCATCCACTGCCGAGAAGTTTGTGGTCATCTCGACGGCAGGCCAGCACGGCGTCTCTTCGCTATGGAAGTCCGGCGATGGAACCGTTCTTTCGCGCGAAAGTATCCTGCTTCGCGGAATGGTCTGGGAACAGGATGAGTCGATCCATCTCGGCCCCAATGGTCAACCCGACCGCATCGTGATCCGAGGAGTCACCCCCACCGGCGATGCCGCGGAGACCTTCGCCGTTTCGGACCGCGAGGCGCGCTGGCAGTCGCCGGTCGACAAAGGAAGCAAGGCTTACGACGGAAGCAGCCACTACCTCCCGCAGGGCGGCACTATCAGCGCAACTGCAGTGTTCGCCGAAAAGCTCTACGCCGCGCCTGGCCGGAAGCTTACCCTCCTTCCCGGCGGTGAAGCCCGCCTCGTGAAACTGACCGACCTCACCATCGGTCAGGGCACCAACCGCAAGACCGTTTCCGCCTGGTCCATCGAGGGCCTTGCGCTCGACCCCGAGCCAATCTGGCTGGATGCTGACGGGAAATTCTTCGCGTTCGTTCAGGTACTCGCGATCCTTCCGGAACCCTATACCGGCGATTTTCTGACATTGCAGAAAGCCCAGAATGATGCGCTCGCCGCGCGCGCTCCCGCTCTCGCCCATCGCTTTGGCGTGCTGCCGGCAACGCCTGTCGCTTTCACGCACGTGAAGGTTTACGACGCCGAGGGGGGCCGGTTCCTCGAAGACCAGACCGTAGTCACGGACAAAGTCCGGATCGCCGCGCTGGGACCTGCCGATTCCGTAAAGGTCCCCGCCAACGCCCGAATCATCGACGGCGCAGGCAAGACCCTGGTCCCTGGACTTTGGGATTCGCATATGCATGTGGAGGACGACGTCACCGGGCCGATGCTGCTGTCAATCGGCGTCACGTCGTTGCGCAATCCCGGCGCCGAGGTGGCGCCCGCCATCGCCCAGGCCGAACGGATGGCTAAAGGCGAGTTGCTGTTTCCACGTGTTTTCTCATCTGTGCTGATCGACGGCAAAGGACCGCTCGCAGCTCAGGTCGGCGTCGCCGTCAGCTCTGCCTCTGAGGCTGTCGCGGCGGTGCGAATGGCAAAGGAGAAGGGCTTCATCGCCGTGAAGTTCTACGGTTCCATGAAGCCCGAGTGGTTGATTCCGGCAGTCGCCGAGGCAAAGAAACTGGGCCTTCACGTACACGGCCACGTCCCAGCGACGATGCGCCCTGCCGACGCCATCGCGGCTGGTTATGACGAGATCACCCACATTAACTTCGTGATGATGCAGGCGATGCCGGACGACGTGGTGAACCACTCGAACGGCATTATGCGCTTTGAGGGAACCGGCCGCTATGCGCGCAACGTGGACATCAACGCCGAGCCCCTGAAATCGCTGATCGCGGATATGGCGAAGAAGCGCATAACCGTCGACCCGACACTTTCGGCGTTCGAAGGCATCTACGTGCCTGAGAATGGCGAGCTTTCGCCGGCCTATGCGCCTTACGCCGGCACTATGCCGCTGGCGACCGAGCGCAGCTTCCGGACCGGCGGCTTCACGGTGCCGAAGGATCTGACGCGCGCGGATTATCAGGCCAGTTTTCGTAAGTTGATGGATTTAACGGCGGCCCTCTACCGCGCCGGCGTACCGCTCGTCGCCGGAACGGACGGGTCCGGTCTGGAGATCGTGCGCGAACTGGAGCTTTATGTTGAAGCGGGGCTGACTCCGGCGCAGGCCTTGCAGACGGCAACGATTAACCCCGCCCGCCTGGTCAAAGCCTCCGACATAACCGGCTCGATCACAGTCGGAAAGCACGGGGATCTGGTGCTCGTCGACGGCGATCCGTCGAAACATATTGGCGACCTGCGCCATACGATTTGGGTGATGTCGGACGGCAGGCTGATGAATGCGGACGAGCTTCGCGAAGCGGTGGGATTCACAGGCAGACCGCATTAGGCGGGGAGCTTCCGCCGGGCGCCGGTAACGCTGCCGACTCTGTCTTTCAACCCCTCAAATAGGCATCGTCGCCGGTGATCCAGTCTTCGCGCCGCGGCGTGAAGAGATCCGTCGCCAGGGATTCCTCGAGCGCCTCCACCCGGTGCGGCAGATCGGGCGGGATCACCAGCACCTCGCCTGCCTGCAGCACAAAACTCTCGCCGCCCATTTCAAATCGCAGGGCGCCCGATTGCAGCATTGTCACCTGCTCATTCACATGGCGATGAAGCGGCACCACCGCCCCCTTCGCGAGCCAGATTCGGGCCACCGTCATTCCCCCGGCATGAATCACCCGGCGGCTCAGTAATGGGTTCATTTTTTCTTCCGCGACCGCGGTCCAGTCGTAGCGCTCCATGTAAGGAAGTATCCTATTTGTTGCATATGAAAGGTATCGTCCTTGCGGGTGGAACCGGAAGCCGGCTTTCGCCCCTGACCAAAATCACGAACAAGCATCTGCTTCCCATCTACGACAAGCCGATGATCTATTACCCGATCCAGACGCTGGTCGACGCCGGAATCACTGACATTATGATCGTGACCGGCGGGAAGAACTCGGGCGACTTTCTGCGCCTCCTCGCCAACGGAAAGGAGTTCGGGCTCAAGCATATCTCCTACACTTACCAGGAAGGCGAAGGCGGCATCGCGGACGCGCTCAACCTGTGCGAGCACTTCGCGGACGGGCAAAAAGTATGCGTGGTCCTCGGCGACAACATCATCGAGAAGAGCATCCGCGGCGCCGTCGATGCCTTCCGTGAACAGGAGCAGGGAGCCCGCATTCTGCTGAAGGAAGTGACCGATGCCGAGCGCTTCGGAGTAGCCGAATTCAACGGTGACCGGATTGCCGGCATTGAGGAAAAACCGGCGCACCCGAAATCGAATTACGCGGTCACCGGCATTTATCTCTATGACGCGACGGTCTTCGACAAGATCCACACCTGCAAGCCGTCAAACCGCAACGAGCTTGAGATCACCGACGTGAACAACGCCTACATTCGCGAAGGCACCATGACGTTCTCTTTCCTCGATGGCTGGTGGACGGATGCCGGCACGTTCGAATCGCTGCTGCGGGCGACGAACCTGGTCGCGAAGGACCGATTGGGCAACGCCCAGTACGAAGCCGGAACGGTGGCGGCATGAGTGTGGCAACCGCCGCGCAGGTGACGATCGGCCTGCCTAAATGCGAGAAGGGCATTGGAGACGTAATCTTGAAGCCCGACTCGCCGAGGCTGATCGACGGCGTGAAGTGCGCGCCGCTCGCCATCTGGCCCGACGATCGTGGTTACTTTCTCGAAGTGCAACGCGCGGGCGAAGGGCTTTCCGCGCACTTTCCCAAAGAGACCACGCAGATCTCGACCGCGCTGAATTATCCCGGCATCATCAAGGCGTTCCACTTTCACCGGCACCAGACGGACTGCTGGACGCCGGCTATGAACATGCTGCAAATCGCCTTGATCGATCTGCGGCCCGAGTCGCCCACGTTCGGCAGCCGCAATACGATCTATGCCGGCAATCTGCGGCCGTGGCAGGTTCTGATTCCTCCCGGCGTCGCTCACGGATACAAGGTAGTGGGAACCGGACCTTCGATGTTGATCTATGCCACGGATCGCTTCTATAATCCAGCCGACGAAGGCCGCATTCCCTACGACGACCCCAGTCTGAATTATGACTGGGAACTGCAGCATAAATAAGTGCGGGTAGCTCTCGACGCCACGCCCCTGACGATCTCTTCCGGCGGACTACCACGCTATGTCACCGAGCTCTCCGTCGCTCTGGCGCGAGAGTTTCCGGACGACACCTACTCCCTCATCTCCGACCAGCCTTTTACCATGCCGGAGCGGGCGCCAGTCAATCTGGTCCGCGGTCGCCCTCCGCACAGTTCGGCGGAGCGCAGATGGTGGCTCTGGGGCATCCAGCATTCGATCCGTCAGATGCACGCGGAGGTTTTTCATGGCACCAATTTCGAGGTGCCTTATCTTGGACCGACCCCGGCGATTCTGACCATCCACGATCTGTCGCCGTGGCGCGAAAGGTCCTGGCATGACGAGGCTGGGCGGGTTCGCTGGAGGACGCCGTGGCTGCTGCGGCTGCGGCGGGCGCGCATGATCGTGACGGTTAGCGAAGCAGTGCGGCAGGAGGTGATCGAGCACTTCGGCGCTTCGCCCGATCGCGTCCGGGCAGTTCCCCTCGCCGCTTCCAGCTTGTTTCGGCCGGTCGCTCCCACCTCGCCGCCGCCCAAGCCGTTTTTTCTCTTCGTGGCAACGCTCGAGCCGCGCAAGAATGTCGCCGGGTTGATTGAGGGGTGGCGGGAATCGCGCGCGGAGACGAACGCCGACCTCGTGATCGCCGGCCGGAATCGGGCCGATTTTGAGGCGATTCAACCCTGCGAAGGGATGCACCTTCTGGGGGAGGTGCCGGATCAGGAACTGCCCCGCCTGTACTCCGACGCGCTGGCCTTCGTTTACCCGACCCACTACGAAGGCTTCGGCCTTCCGGTCCTGGAGGCGATGCAATGCGGGGCTCCCGTGATTGCTTCGCGGGATCCGGCCGTAATGGAAGTGGCAGGCGGCGCCGCGATTCACACGTCATCCGCACAGGAGATCGCGGACGCCATGCGGGCGGTCGCGAAGGACCCCCAGCTCCGCAATGTACTGCGGGGATGCGGCCTGCAGCGCGCCAGCACATTCTCCTGGACCCGCACCGCCCGTGAAACTCACGCGCTCTATCAGGAAGTCCTCAAGGCCGCCTGAGAACTATCCGTTTCCACGCCACTGCATAGCAGTGTCTTCTCCGGCTTTCTCTTTTTTGCCTGCTCGCGTTGCCGGTCGCCGCGCAAGTCCAGATCGGCGGAAGCGCCTGCTCTTCCGCGTCTCTTAGCGGCAGCTATTCGCTGACGCTAAACGGAGTTGATCTTGCTTCGTCCGGCAAATACACGAAGGTCCTGCAAGGAATCGGGACAGCCGCATTCGACGGTCTGAGCAATGTGACCCTCTCTCTGCCGACTCAAACTCTGATCGGAACTTACAGTCTCGATGGGAACTGCACCGGTCTGATCGCCATCACCGACGGCGACACGGCGAACTTCACGCTCGCGTCCTGGAACAACGGAAAGGCATACGCTCTATCGGGGCAGGACGGAACCTTCGAATTTTCCGGTGGCGGGACCATGTTGCCCGCGTCCTGCGATGCGACCGTTTTGTCAGGATCGTACACGTTCGCGGCTTCCGGATATGCGCTGTCTTCGAGTTTCGTGTCAGACGTCCGCACGGTTTCGGGAGTCCTTCAATTCGACGGCATGGGGACGATCACGACGAATTGGAACAACACGACGGGAACCGGAACTTATAACGTGACGCCGTCGTGCATTGGTAGCGCTGCGGTGCAGGATTCGGCGGGAAATACCTGGAACCTGCAATTCACGCTCACTGCCGATTCGGGGTTCGTCGTTAGCGGCGCGAGTCCACAATTGATGTTCAGCGGTTCAGGAAGGCCGCAAACTACAGCGTCTGCCTGTTCCAACACGAGTCTGAACGGCCCGTTCAACCTTACTCTGAACGGTCGCCAGATGAATTTGTCGGGAGCGTTGGCTTCAACATTTCAAGCCGTCGGATCGGCGGCTTTCGACGGCAGCGGCAATGTAACGTTCAGCCTGACGGCGAACTCGAATCAGTTCCGAGGGCGGCTGGAAACCATGTCCGGAACTTACAGTCTCGACTCAAAGTGCACGGGAACGATGGACATCGCAAGCGGAGACACGGCTTCATTCACGCTCATCGCGGACGGTGACGGTCAGAGTTTTACGATCAGCGGCGGGGACGGGACCTACGCGTTGTCGGGCGGCGGCAGCGCACAGACATCCTGCACCACCAGCACCGTCGCCGGTCCATACGCCTTCAGCGGCAGCGGCGCCGCGTTCGCCTTCGGCTCGATCGTAGGATTCGACAGCGTGTCCGGCGTCCTCGTTTTTGACAGCCGAGGCAACCTCACCGCGAACTGGACGACCGCCACAAAACAGACCGGCACTCCCGCAACCGCCTCCGGCACATATTCGATAACGGCTGGGTGCCAGGGAACGGCGACCCTGCAGGACTCGGCCGGATCAACCTGGACTCTGAACTTCGTCACGACCTCCTCCACCAGCGCGCTCGCGCTGGATCTGGCGAATCTCCTGGTCTCCTTCTCAGGCAGCGCGCACGTCATCGCATCCGATCCAGGCGCAGCCGTCGTGAGTGCGGCGAGCGGTATGGCGGCGTCCACACCCCCCGGAAGCATCTTTTCGATCTACGGAAGCGGCCTGGCCACTGGCGCAGCGCAGGCAACGAAGGTCCCACTGCCCACGATTTTGCGCTCGACCGGGGTCACCGTGAACGGTGAGGCCGCACCGCTCTTCTACGTAAGCGACGGACAAATCAACGCTCAGATGCCGCTCGACATCAAGCCAGGTAACGCGACAATTATCGTCAGGAACGGGTCATCCGCCAGCAACAGCGTAGCGATTACGGTTCCGGCGGCGGGAACGCCCGGAATGTTCGTCGAGTATCCGACAAACCAGGCCGTGGTCCAGAACCCCGATCTCAGTGTGAACACCCCGATGACACCCGCGCATCCCGGAGACACGGTGGTGGCTTATTTCACGGGAGGCGGGCCGGTGCAGCCGGCGGGACTGCTCGTGACGGGAGCCGTTTCGCCCTACGGAGAATCTCCTGTAGCGGCGGACACTCAGGTAACTGTGGGAGGAGCGACGGCCACCGTGCTCTACGCCGGCCTGACTCCGACCCTCGTCGGCGTCTATCAGGTCAACTTCGTGGTGCCCCAGGTGGCCTCCGGACAACAAAATCTGGTTCTGACCATCAACGGTAATGCGTCTCCCGCGACAACGATTTCACTGGCCGACTGAAGATTGATAATCTGTTAGCCAGCTTGGCCAGCGAAATCAGGATCAGAGTAAACGACCGTCCGTGGACTCTCTCGGTGGACCCGGCGACGCCGCTCCTCTACGTATTGATGAACGACCTGCAGTTGCAAGGGCCGCGCTTCGGCTGCGGGCTCGCGCAATGCGGATCGTGCTCGGTGCTGGTCGATGGAGTGGAAACGCGCTCCTGTGTGACGCCCGTTTCCGCGGTGCAGGGCAAGCGCGTCACCACGCTGGAAGGCCTGCCCGCGTGGTATGCCGCCCAGAAGAAGCTGCCGCAGGTACCGGCGTTACATCCGCTGCAGCAGGCCATGATCGATGAACAGGCCGTGCAGTGTGGGTATTGCTACAACGGCATGATCGTGAAGGCCTCCGAACTGCTGTCGAAGAACCCGCGGCCGACGGGGGAGCAAATCCGCTCGGCGATGAACGGGCATCTCTGCCGGTGCGGAACCTACCCGCGGATCGTGCTGGCTGTCCAGCGGGCGGCCCGAGCGATGGCCGAGGCCAAGGCATGATGCTGCGTCGCGACTTCCTCAAAGCGGGAGGCGCTCTGGTGATCGGTTTCCCGTTAATCGGTGCCGAACGTGGCAGCGTGGCCGGACCGCCGGATCCGAAGCAGATCGACACGTGGCTGGCGATCCACGCCGACAACACTGCGACCGTCTACATCGGCTTCGCCGAACTGGGCCAGGGGAATTCCACGGCGCTGTTGCAGGTTGCCGCGGAAGAGCTTGATATGGATATGGGCCAGCTCAAAACGGTCCGCCTCGACACGAACGTCACGCCCAATCAGGGCGGGACGTATTCGAGCGCTTCCATTCAGCGCGGTGGTCCGCAGGTTCGGGCCGGGTCCGCCGAAGCCCGCCAGGCGTTGCTTCAGATGGCATCGAAGCGCTTAGGCGCACCAGCGGCCGCCCTCGTGGTTTCGAAAGGAGTGATTTCGGCGGGCGGTGACAAGGTCACCTACGGGGAACTGGTCGGGGACCGGCCCTTTCATCTCGCATTCACCGGCACGGCTCCGGTCAAATCGCCCGCGAGTTACAAAATCGCAGCTACGCCATATCCGCGTAACGACATGCCTGCGAAAGTCAGCGGCAAGTACGTCTACATGCAGCACGTGCGGGTTCCGGACATGCTGCACGGGCGCGTAGTTCGTCCTCGCGGGCAAGGCGCTTATGGCGAAGGCGCGAAGGTTCTCAGCGTGGAAGAAACGTCCATCGCGAGCACAGGGGCGAGAGTAGTCCGCAAAGGCGATTTCGTGGGCGTGGTGGCGCCGAATGAATGGGACGCCGTCCGCGCGGCACGTCAGTTGAAGGTCAAGTGGGATTCCCCGCCCGCGCTTGCTGGCACCGAAGGTGTCTACAGTGCCATGCGCGCCGCGAAGACCGACGACCGCGTCGTGCTCGAACGAGGCAATGCTGCCGACGCTATCGGGGCCGCACCCTTCAAGGTTTCCTATAACTGCCGTGCACCGTACCAGGCCCACGCGCCTTTCGGACCGAATTGCGCTTTGGCCGATGTGAAAGTCGACTCGGCGCTGGTGATGTGCTCGACGCAGGATGTTTACGGCACCCGCACCTCGCTCGCCCGAATCCTGGGGATGCCGGTCGGCAAGGTTCGCGTGCAATATTACGAGGGGTCCGGGACCTACGGCCATAGCTGCTACGACGACGTGGCGCAGGCTGCCACGCTGCTCTCACAACTCGCGGGGAAGCCTGTGCGTCTCCAGTTCATGCGCTGGGATGAGCATGGCTGGGACAACTACGGGCCCGCACATGTAGGCGAGGTCCACGCGGCTGCCGACAAAGACGGCAAGATCGTCGGGTACGAATATCACGGCTGGCACCATAACTGGAGTGCAGTCGAAACATCCGAACAGCTTGCGCTTGGGAAACCGGCCTCCGAGTGGCCCGGAGCAGCTGCCCAGCAAGTAAACCCGGTGTGTTGCGGGGGCATGTACGAGATCCCCAATGTGCGCCTGGTGAATCATCATGTCCCCGGTCTCAGCTATCTGAAAGCCGCATGGCTGCGCTCGCCTCTGGACCTGTCGTTTGCCTTTACTTCGGAGCAGGCGATCGATCAGCTGGCGTTTCTGCTGAAGCTCGATCCCTACGAGTTTCGGCGGCAGAACATCAAAGACGACCGCTGGCGAGGGGTGCTGGACGCGGCCGCGAAGGCGGCGAAGTGGACGCCCCGCCCTGCGGGCGCGAGCTTGTCGCGAGGGAAGATCGTCTCGGGACGCGGCATCGGGATGGGCACGCATCTTGTGTCGTACGGCGCCGCGGTGGCCGAGATCCAGATCAACCGGGAGACGGGCGTGGTCTCCGCGAAGCACCTGTACGGCGCTATCGACGCCGGCCTGGTGGTCAATCCCGGCAACGTGGAAAGCCAGATCGGCGGACAACTGGTGCAGACCGCGAGCCGCATGCTCAAAGAGGAAGTGACCTTCTCGAAGAGCAACGTCACCAGCCTCGATTGGGCGAGTTATCCGATCCTGCGGTTCGAAGAGTGCCCGCAGGTCACCCCGGTGGTTGTGCAGCAGCTGAACGAACGGTCTTCAGGCGCGGGCGAAGAGGTCATGGCCGCCGCTGCCGGCGCAATGGCTAACGCCTTCTTCGATGCGACTGGCGTGCGCATGACCGAGTTTCCGATGACGCCGAAACGCGTACTCGCCGCGCTTAAAACGTGATCCGCGCCACAATCGACCCGTTCCGCGGCTGGCCGTTATAGGTAAGCAGCGAGACCGACGAGTTGATGTAGCCGAAGCCACCGTTATTCAGTCCGGTCGCCGCATTCTTCGTCTGTGTCGCCGAGGCGTTAACGCCCGTCGGGTTGTTGATGTAAGCGCGATTGAATATATTGTCGAACTCGGCGCGAACGTTCAGCGTCACCCGCTCGTGAATTCGGAAGGTCCTGCCGAGGTTCATATTTTCGATCGGGTGGCGTTCGTAGCGATAGTCGTTGTAATACGCCGCGGAAGTCCCGAACTGTCCGGCGGGCGGATTCACCCATGCGGCGGGGTTGAGCACGAAGGTCTTGTTTGGATCGAAACAATTACAGTTCAGATCTTCAGTAAACAGAGGTTGCCCCGGCACGCGGTCTGCATAAGTACCTTGCACGGTCGACACACCTGTAACGCCGGTCGTGTTGTTGCGGAGCAGAACCTGGTTCAGGTTATTGGTCGCGTAAGGGACGTGAATCGGAAGCCCGCTGGCGTATTGGAGGAAAACGCCATAACTCCAGTCTCGCAAGATCCAGGAGGCGAACTTGTTGATGTTCAGTTTCGGCGTGGCGTACGTCAGCGAGATGTTGTAGATGAAAGGCTGGTCGTACTGGGATAGAAACTTGTTGAGCGAGCGATTCTGAAAGTCGTTAACGCTCGCACCGCCCAAGGTCTGAGCGATGGGATTCACTTCGGTGCCGTTCGTCAGCGACTTCTGCCAGGTGAAGGTGCTGATGAATTGCAGATTATGAGACATCCGCTTGGTTGCCTTGGCCTGCATGGAGTTATACCAGGTATCGCCGTCAGGCGACCACCAGCTGATAATCGAACCGAACTGCGGGAACGGGCGCAGGGCCTGAGCAACCGTTGAGGATGTCGGAAAACCGGCATAAGGCGTGAGGTTAAAGCCACGCTGTGCGGCAAGCGACGAACTCACGGAGGAAGTCAGCAAAGTAATGTCGGCCGGATTGCTGAGACTCAGGCCGTGCGCCGCCAGGATCTGCGGCGTGAGCGCGTTGACGTCCGTTTCGGCCGGGGCCTGCCACCAGACGCCACGATTGCCCACCCAGGAGGCCTCGACGAGGAAGCTCGGAGTCAGCTGGCGCTGCAGCCCGATGCTCCACTGCATCTGCCTTGCCGGCCGGCCCGCGTTCTGATCGATAAACGCGGGGGGCGTGCTGATCACGCCCGCCTTCACATATTGACCGTTGTTGAAAGATGGCCAGGGAGCCGGCGCATAAGCGGCGGGGATCCCGCCCGCAAGCGTCATCACCGCCTGGCCGAAGCCCGCCGAAGCGACCGGTTGGCTGATGTTGACGGTTTGCGTCGCTCCATTCGCGTCCTCGGTGCCCGAATAGACAACACCCCACCCGGCCCGGAAAACCGTCTTCGGGTCGATTTGATAAGCGAGGCCCAGGCGCGGCCCGATCGCGAAGGGATAGTTATGTGCGAACTCGCAATTGCAGCGACCGTTTCCGTAGCCTTCGAAAATCACGGCGCCCGGAAGGCCGCCCGCGTTGGGATTGGGAGTGCTCGGCGAGAAATTCGGATAGCGGCCATATTGTTCTTTGAGATAAGTGGAGTAGTCGTAACGCACGCCGTAATCGAGCGTCAGCTTGCGGCTGATCTTCCACGAATCCTGAACGAACGCGCCGAACTCTTTCTTGCCAAGCCGCAGAACGACCGGATTTGAGATATTCACCGAATCCACGTTACCGAGCAGGAAGCTTGCATAGGCGAATCCGGGAAGTATGCCGGAGAGGCTTTGCCCGTTGTTATATGCGGGACCAGTCTCGTTGGGGCTGAATGCATAACTGCCATTTGCATTGGTAAAGATCGAAGCCGGATAGCCCTCGATCCGCGCCTCGCCTCCCGCCTTAAAGGTGTGACTCCCTCTCACCCAGGTCATGCTGGCGTTAAAGGTGGGCTTCTGGTAATAGTTGTGATTCTGGCCGACCGGACCCATATTTACCATTCCGCCACCCGCGTTGCCGGTCGTCATCAGGCCCGTGAACTGAGGAAAGTTTCTCGGGATTGTCGCTCCATTCAGACCAAGTTCCTGGGAGGCGTTGTAATCCAGCGTCTTCGCGTCCGTGTCGAAGTAATCCTGCTGAAAACCGGCGCCCAGGTGCAAGAGCAGCGTGGGTGTGAGGGAATTATCGTAATTGAGGCGCTCGATGTGCGAGGTGATATATGTGCCGATCGCTGTTGTTATGGGCTCGGGTAATCCGTTAGCGGCGCCATACGTCGCTGAATAAGGGCTGGTCGTTTTGGTTTCGGACCAGTAGAACGACAGGTGCTGCTGGCTGTTGAGCTGCTGATCGATCTTTACCGCCGGAATGGTGGTTACCCGGGTGCTGTCGAAAGAGGGCAGATAGTTGTTGAATGCCCCTGAGAGGTTCGGGGCGGGAATCATGTTCTGCACTTTCAGGGCAACCGGATCCATCATGGAAGTCGGAATGGTATTATTCGCGAACGGATCCCGCACCACATAGCTCTGGCCTCCGATTGTCATCGTCCTTGTGGTGGCCGGATTGTAGATTTCATTCTCAAGAACTGCGCGTCCCAGCGGATCAGTGCCTATCTTTGTACTTCCCGTTGCCGCGATGGCGCCGCTGAAATCCCCGGTGCGGTATGCCGCGGTGGGCACCGTCTGGAAGGTGCTATTGACCAGCTGCGTTTCCCGAAACTGTTCGAAATTGAAAAAGAAGAACGTCTTGTTGCGTCCATTGTAAATCTTCGGCAGGATGACCGGGCCACCGAGCGTTCCTCCGTAGTCGTTCCTCCGCTGGCGCGGGCGCTGCGACTGGTTGATGAAAGGCGTATTCGCGTTGAGGACTTCGTTTACCCAGTAATCGTAGGCGCTGCCGTGAAGGGCGTTCGTGCCCGAACGCATGGTCACGTTGAAGAAACCGCCGCCCACCTGGCCGTACTCCGGCGCGAAGTTACTGGTCTGAATCGTGATCTCCTGAATGGCGTCGACACTCGGCTGGGTCTGCGCGGGCGTTGCGGGCACATACGCATTGCTGGCGTCCATGCCTTCAACGCGATAAGACTCGGTATTCCCGGGGGCGCCGTTGACGCGAACCACGCTGTTCGGCACGTAATAAGTGCCGGGTATGAGCTGCGTCACCGCGTTGGGATTGCGAATACCGGAACTGCCCGACTGTGCGGCGCCGATGCCCTGGATCGGAAGATCGTCGAGGCGTTCGGTGTTCACATTGTGGCTCATTTCGCCGCTTTCGGTCTTAAGCAGCGACGCTTCGCCGGTGACGTTCACGGATTCGTTCGCCGAACCGACCTCGAGCGTTACGTCGATGCGATCGACGGCTGCCACCTGCACCGTGATGCCCTGTCGGACGTACTTTTTGAAGCCGCTCACGTTTACAACAAGGTCGTATGTGCCGGCGGGCAACTGGCTCAGCGTGTAATTGCCGGTAGAAGTGCTGGCGGTGTCATAAGTGGCGCCGGTTTGCGTATTACGCGCCTCAATCATGGCATTGGCAACCACGAGGCCGGTGGGATCCGTCACGGTTCCGGTGATGGTTCCGCGGTCCCCCTGGGCAAACGCGGAATCTGTGGAAACAATAATGCATGCAATCAGTAAAAATGCCGACAGTTTTCCCATAATGCCCTCTAAAGCAATAAAAATCGAAGCTCTGGAACGGGATCATATATTAGTTGATAAATTCAGGTCAAGCCGCGAAAGTATTCTTCCTCGCGCTCGTACCAAACCCCGCCGCTGAAATGGGATTGCTAACCTGTTCTACTCGAAGATGGGTCGCCGCAGAACGTCGCTTTCTCCAAGCCTGGTAATTCCTCTATGTCTGTTGCTGACGCCGCTCGCGTTCGGCCAGACTTACACTATTCAATCCGTTGCCGGTGGCGGTCTGCCTCAGAACGTTTCGGGGCTCTCGGTCGGCCTGAACGGATTGACGGGCGTCGCCCTGGACACGAGCGGCAACGTCTTCATGACAAGTCTGAAGCACCAGGGCGTACTGCGGCTGGATGGAAAGTGCGGCATGTTGACTCTTGTCGCTGGAAATGGCGTTCCGGGGTTCAGCGGCGATAACGGTCCGGCGATCGACTCGCAGTTCAACCAACCTCAGGGAATAGCGGTGGACACGGCGGGAAATATCTATGTGTCGGACAGCGCGAATAATCGCATACGCCGCATCTCGAACGGGGTGATCACGACGATTGCGGGTACGGGAGTTGCCGGTTCCGCGGGCGACAACGGCCCGGCGGCGAGTGCGGAATTGAGCTATCAGTACGGAATCGCCGTCGATACTCTGGGAAATATTTATTTCGCCGATAGTGGCAATCACAGTGTGCGCGAAATTTCGGGCGGTACGATCACGACCGTTTTCCGCGTGCCGCAGCTGAACGAGCCGTTGGCAGTAGCTGTCGATTCCGCCGGGAACATCTATTTCACGGCCGCAGGGGATTCAGCGCCTCGGGCGTATGGCGCGGTCTTTGAAATATCAAAGGGCCAGCTTTCTCTCATTGCAGGAGTTCAGGCAAGCAGACAAACCGCAGAGGCGCCGCTTTGCGGGAACGGTCCTGCGCAAGGCGCACCGTTCGTTTCCCCCCAAGGCATAGCCGTCGATCTCGCCGGGAATGTCTATGTTGCGGACGCTTACGAAAACTGCGTGCGCGAGATCTCGAAAGGCGGGGTTACAAAATTTGCGGGTAACGGCATTCACTACAGCCCGCCTGGAGATGGTGGCCCCGCCGCGAGCGCCTCCCTTACCTTCCCCGCGGGCGTTGCGGTGGATAGCGAGGGCAACGTATATATCGCGGACTCGGGCAACGGACGTCTTCGCAAAGTATCGAATGGGATTATTACTACCATTGCAGGAGGCGGGACGGCAGGACAGAGCGGTCCTGCGATGAGTTCGGAGCTATACACTCCGCTTGGTCTGGCGACGGACTCCGCGGGGAATCTCTACTTCGCCGATAGCGGTAATCGGCGGGTCGGGCGATTATCGAACGGCGCGATCACGACCCTGGCAGGCAGCGGAATCCCAGGGTACATTCCCGATGGAACTCCTGCCTTGAGCGCCGATCTGATCACTCCCGTTGGGGTTGCGCTCGATTCGGTCGACAACGCTTACATAGCGGATAGCGCCGCAGGGATCTTCCGGATATCGAACGGGCTTCTTTCCAGCGTCCCGGTCGCAATGAGCTTCTCATCACCGGTGAGTCCGGCCGGCGTCGGGATTGACGGCGCCGGCAAGATTTATATTTCGACGGGCACCGGCAACAGCATTCTTCAGGAATCGAATGGCGCGGTTTCGCTGACAGTGCCATCGCTCGGTTTTCCTAAAGGACTCGCGGTGGACGGGTCGGGCAATCTTTACATAGCTGCGAGCCGCGATAATCAGGTCTCTCTTTTCTCAAACGGACTACTGACGCCGTGGGTCGGGAACGCAACGGCGGGGTTTAGTGGCGATGGCGGTCTTGCCATTGCCGCTCAGTTATCCGGAGATGCCGCGGTGGCTTTCGGATCCGATGGGAGCCTCTACATCGCGGATACGGGGAATAATCGCGTCCGCAGAGTAACGAACGGGGTGATTACGACGATTGCGGGAAACGGAAACGTGGGGTTTGGCGGCGATGGGGGTCCGGCGCTCAGCGCCCCACTCAATGCGCCCGCCGGGATCTCAGTGGATCGCGCTGGGAATGTGTATGTTTCGGATACCGGCAACAACCGCATCCGGGAGTTGACACCCTCTTCAGCCCCATTCTGTTCGGCCCTGTTATCGACAGACCGCTGCAGGCGGGTTCGGCCGGAGGCGGCGTCGGCATAGACGTCCAGACCGCGGTGGGATGCGCGTGGGCTGTGCAAGGCATCCCGACGTGGGTCTCTTATTCCGGAAGCGCTGTCGCAAACGGGCCTGGCACTGCTACCCTCACCGTGACTCCGAATTCCGGCGATGCCCGGTCCGCCGTGGTCTCAATAGCAGGAATCCCTGTGCTCGTTACTCAACAGGCTAACCCGAGCCAACCGCCATCGATCAATCAGAACGGCATAGTGCCGCTTTATAGCACCGTCGGAACAATCCAGCCGGGCGAATGGGTTTCAATCTACGGCAGCCATCTGGCTGGCGGAACCAGCGTCTGGAACGGAGATTTCCCGATTTCCCTGGGAGGAACCAGCGTAAGTATCGACGGGAAGGCGGCTTATTTGTGGTATGTCAGCCCTGGTCAAATCAACCTCCAGGTTCCTGACGACCCGAAAATGGGGCCGGTCGCGGTTGTGGTCACTACGCCTTACGGAACAACGACGGCGACCGTGCAACTTTCCACAGTCGCTCCTGCGTTCCTTCTTGCCGATAGCACGCACGTGTCCGGAATCATTTTGCGCTTCGATGGATCGGGCACGCAGGGCGGGGGCACGTATGATTTCCTCGGACCCACCGGGAACGCGCTCGGATATCCCACCGTGGCCGCGAAAGCAGGTGACACTGTCGAGCTTTTCGGTGTGGGCTTCGGTCCAACAAGCCCGGTCGTGCTGTCAGGCTCGGTGTTTAGCGGCGCGGCGATGACCACAAATTCCCTTCGGCTGATGGTGGGCGGTGTGAGCGTAACACCGTCTTTTGCCGGCTTGACGGAGGCCGGTCTCTATCAGATCAATCTGACGATTCCCGCAGGTACAGGTACGGGGGATGTTTCCCTGCAGGCGTCAGTGGCTGGATACCAGACGCAGCAAGGAGTCACGATACCACTTCAGTGACGGGCCGGACGGACGGCAAGATCGTCGGCTACGAGTATCACGGCTGGCGCCATAACTGGAGCGCCGTCGAAGCGTCCGAGCAGCTCGCGCTCGGGAAACCGGCGTCTGAATGGCCTGGAGCCGCTGACCAGCAGGTGAACCCGGTGTGTTGCGGGGGCATGTACGAGATTCCCAATGTGCGTCTGGTGAATCACCACGTGCCTGGCCTCAGCTATCTGAAGGCCGTATGGCTGCGCTCGCCGCTGGACCTGTCGTTTGCGTTTACCTCCAAGCAGGCCATCGCGCTCCGGCGCTAATCGAGTACGAGGAACAAAGCCCGATTCGAGTCATTGATTTCATTCAGCATGTTACATGCACGCAGGCGGGCTTCGCGGGTGAAGGCATGCGCGATCCCGGTTTTTCCCAGCTTTGCTTTCAACGCGGAAGCATGTTCAAAACCCAGCCAGCCGCCGAGGTCATTGAGGCCACTCAGCCAGGGTAGGATCGCGCTGAGCCCGGCACTCTCCAGGTAGCTGTTCAGGGTGTCACCGTGGAGAAGGCTGTGAAGTTCCGATGAACCCCACTCTGGCATCCCCGGCACGGGATCGAGACCAAGGTAGTAAAGCGGCTCGCCGCTCCGCCCCAGCGAAGGGGCGGAGGCGCATTTTTCCAGTAGACAGATCAGGAAACGTTTGGCGTGCAGATCGTCCTCATCGGAGTCGTCGTCCAGCCAGTCGTCGGAGTATCGGACCGCCTCCAGCGCTTCCCGCAGGGTGGCATCGGGAGAGCGCAACGCAGCGCGGGAACGGACCAACAACTCCTTTGCGAATTCAGGCTCACCGCGGCTGGCGACACCCCGGAATGAGTCCGCGAAGGCGACAGGGTTAAAAGTGTAAGCAAAATGCAATCGGGCCAAGTGGGGGCTCCTTAATGAGGATTGTGCCGGAACCCCGAAGGCGGGGTTCCGGCGTCTTTGCCGTCATCGTCCTGAGGAGTTCTCCTTTCCCGTCGCGGTGGTGAGGGTCAGGTTGGGCGCGGCAGGCGTGAGGCACAGTGAGTTGCTGCCGCCGGTGTAGGTGGGATTCCTGGCAGCAACCTGCTGGGCAATGACGTAGGCGGTAATTGCCGACTGCAAAGCGGCATTAGACGTTCCGGGCGGGCCCTGAATGCTCCAATGGCCCGGACCGCCGTGCTGAGGCGTATATTCGCCGACATACCCCATCGGCATATTCTGGACCTGTCCGGTTGTGCCCTGAAGCGGCATCGAATTCACGCCCACGATAACAAAGGTGACCTGGCAAACCTTAGTTGGAGCGCTGAAATTTGCCAGCTCAAAGGTGGAAACACCATCCGGATCCACTCGCCACTGACTATCGTTAATTTTGGCGTAGGTAGCGTTTTTTCTATCCACCGCCCTGTAGACTGTTACGTTCGCACTCGCCAGCGAGCATAAGAGCGCGATGGCAGTGGCCAAAAACAACACACGGGTTTTCATTGTCTTGCTCCTCATTTCTTTCTGTGGATTCTGTGATTGAGCGAGACAGGCCAGTAGCAGCTTCACCACCGGCCCGCTGTCGCCGTTTGAATGATCAAATGCCGGTACGACTCAGGAAGCCGGCGCTCCGGGCCAGACGATCTGCGCACCGACCACATTCGCCAGCTGATCAACCGCCGCGACAGGAGTCGTGATGCCTACCGGCGTCATCGTTACGGTTACGGTGTTGGAATTAGAGTCGTAGGAACTGGTGGACTGGTAGTAGCTCTGCGATCCACCGGCGATGGGGATACCGAAGATACCAATTCCCCAGGCCGACTCTTCCTTGAATGTCTCCTGATACGCCTTGTAGTTGCTGGTGCTGAAGCTGAGCGAAATGATGGGCTGCTGGGAAATCATAAGGCGCGCGACGGCGCCGAATGTCCCATTCAAGTCGAAATTATAAGCAGGGGTCGGATTGAACTGATAACCGCTTTCGTCCGAACTCCCGTTGGCCGCCTGCTCGATGGGATCCGGCAGCCACCAACCGGCGCCGTTGGTGATGTTGTATTTCGCCAAGACGGGAGTTACGGTTGTAACTCCGTTGTACGTCAGTTTCAGGGTGCAGGAGGTCTGGCTGCCGTCGGCTGAGAACATATTGTAACTGGCGCCACCTTCACCAAAAAACTGAAGGAAATCCAGATCACCGAAGCCCTCTGCACCGCCTTCGGCGCTCACCTTCACGGTGCTGGAGGATTGCTGCTCGACATTCCAGGTGGCTGAGAAGCTCTTGCCTTGACCTTGCTGCGGCAGGAGATTGTTCTGGATGTTCGCAGTGGATTCGTCTATGTCAATCAGGACCTGAATCGACGAATTACCTTTATCGTCGACAATAACCATGTAACCTGGCCCCGCCGAAGTCGGCGCAGGTTGCGGATCGATGTTATTGCGGACCTGTGCGAGCTCATTGTTGAAGCCCACGACCGCGGCCTGAATGTTCTGGACGGAGCTGGTGTTGCCCAGATAAGTCATCAAATCGTCGACGACCTGGCTGCCTCCGATCGGAACCTGCGGCAGGAGGGCCATCGGATTGGTGCTGTTTCGCAACTGGCCGAGCGTCAGGCCCTGATTGCCCCAGAGGAGCACCTGGCTGGTGACGTAATTGACCTGCTGCGCCTGAGTGACATACGTGGCGGGTATGGCGCCCTGAGTTGTCGTCCAGTCGGTGATGATTGTGTTCACCACGGCCGCGTTGGCCAATACCGCCGCATTCAGCTTGCCCTCATCGGCGCTGTCCAGCACGTAGCTGGTGGCGCTCAATACGTTGAAGAGGCTTGTCGTGAGGGCCTCCCCGTTCGTGCCCACATAGCCGTCGCCGTCATAGGCAAACAACGAATTGAGCCACCTGAAGGTGGAGGCGTTGAAACTTGTGCCGTTCTGCCAGAACCACGGAAAGTCGCCGAGAGAACCCTCGTCTACAGGAATCATGTTGGGCATGTTGAGGGCCGCGGCGACCGGTGCGGCAGCCGTATTTATCTGACTGTAGACAACCGACTGCAAGTCGTTGCTCGATATGTCGTTGCTCGATACTGATGGGACAGCGGATTGAGGCTTTACAGCCGCGCGGCGCTGCGGAAGAGTAGTGGTAGCCATTGATCGTTCTCCTTATGTCTTTTTGGGATCGACGCGCTTGAGAAGTGCGTCGTCACCCGATGAAGCGAAAGCCGGAGAACGGAGGGACCAAAAAACTTTAAGGCTGGGGCGCCGGGCCGCCGCCTACACCCATGCCAACGTCCATTTCCGGATCGTGACCGAAGGTGTACTCGTTGCCGTTATTCTTCACGCTCGCTCCGGCGATGAAGCGGAATTGATACAGCAGGTCCGGTTCCGGAGGGGCGATTGCAATGACGCCAAGCTCGAAGAGCCACGCGCCGTCAAAGTTCGGCGATATGCGGTCTCCCGAGTTCAGAATGGTGCGCGCGTTCCGGTTGCCCAGCGTGAAAGGGGTTCGAAAGGTCTGGTCAATATGTCTACGTCCAAAAACGATTATGCTTTGAGCCATCATTGAAGCGGCAGGCGCGCCCGCTGAAAACAAGCGAACCAAAATCTCATCTCCTCCCGCCACCTGAATACCTTTCCCGTCGAGGACGGTGTATGTCGTGCCTGTCCCCGGCGGCACCTCGGATTTCAGCCACATCTGCGATTGCAACAGCGGGGGGACAGAGGGCGAGGCGGGCGGACCTTCAAATCCGCCCTGCTTTACAGCGAAAGAGTCATTAACGTTGAAGCCGAGATTCAAGGTGTAGTAAGACAAGTCTTTTCCTTTGCCGAAGAATTCGAAAACAAGGTGCCGAAGGCGTTCCAGGGCGCAGTTTTCCAACGCCACAGGATTGAAAGGTCGATATCATTTCTTCACGATTGTCTGGTCCCGCTCAGCCGCATTCGAAGCCAGTTCCTGATATTCGGGTGTGGTCCGCAACGAAGCGAGATCGGGGTTGGTGCGTATTTCCCGCCAGGGATAACCCTTTCTCACGGCATCGGCGAGGTATCGAAGAGCTTCCTCGTTTTGCCCGCACGCCGCGCTGGCCAAAGCTGCCTTGAACAGGCTCGACGGCGTGTGCTCGTTTACCTCAGCGAGCAATTTCAACTGTGCTTCAGCGCCCCGCGGATCTCCCGAATGAGAAAGAAAAACCGCGAGGCTGCTCAAAAGATCCGGATTTTCGGGAAGCTTCTGCAGTTGCTCTCTCGCCAGGCGGATGGCGACGCGATAGGCGTCAAGCGCCTTCGGATCATTTCCCGGGACAATTCTGTAGACATCCGCCAGATTGCCCCAAAGAAGATAGTTGTTGGCGTTCAGCCGTACGGCAGCCTCCATGGGCGCTATCGCTTCGGCGTAGCGGCCCTGGTAGTAGCGGATCGTGCCGAGGTTCGTATAGAGGGCGTCGCTGGGCCGGATCTCCAATGCGTGCTGAAATTCGGAGGCGGCATCGTCATACCGGCCCAGCTTGCTGTAGACCGCGCCAAGGTTCCGGCGAACATTACTGTTGTCGGGCACCAGTCTTCGGGCTTCCTCAAACGCCCCGGCCGCGGATTCGTATTGTCCGGCCGAGTATTCGAATACACCGTATCGCGACCGGATAGTCCAGTCGTCGGGACTCAGCTGAACGGCCTGAATGAAGTATTTCCGGGCGAGATCACTCTTTCCTTCGCTCGCGGCGCACTGAGCCAGACCAACGCAGGCCAGAGCGCTTTTCGGATCGAGATCGAGCGCCTTTTCGAATTCCTTTTCAGCCTGGAGCTCGGAGCCGCGGCGATGCAATGTTGCGCCGAGAGCCGCGTGAGCGGAAGACAGCTCAGGATTCAGCGCTACGGCGCGCGTCGCAAGGGATTCCGCCAGAGACGTCCAACGTGCGTCGGGCGTGGTAGCGTCGCGCAGAAGATACGCTTCCGCCAGGTCGGCATAAGCCGGGGCATACGACGGATGCTCATCCAGAGTCCGCGACAAGAGTTTGATCGCCACGTCGAGGTTATCGCCTTTGTCATATCGCGCCAGCCGCAGACGCGCCGCCTCGACCTGCTCGTAGGGCGTTTTCGGAATACTGGCCATCGAGTCGGAGACTTTGGGGACATGGCTTCGGGCGACGTAGCGCCACCCAGCGGTCCCTCCCGCGACAAGAAGCGTCGTGAGAACCACCGCCACCGCCAGTCGCCGGTTCGGAATTCGCGGGCCGCGGCGAGTGACGGCATCGCGCAGTTCGAGCGCCGATGCGTAGCGGCGGCGAGGTTCCGGAGCCAGACAGCGGTCAATAATGCGAGTCCATCGTGGATCGTTCAGCTTCAGGAGAGCACGCGCGGAAATATCCAGGCGCGACGGAAAACACGTGCGATCGAGGAGAGACTCGATATCGAAGCCCGTGAGCATTTGGGCAAACACGATACCGAGCGCGTAAATGTCCGATTCCGCCGTCGCGTTTGCACACTGGATCTGCTCCGGAGCCATGTAAGCCGGCGTGCCAGCCAATGAGGAGCCCTGCTGCGTGAGCGGATTGAAGGCGGCAGAGTCGGGAGCCAGTGCAACCGAGAGTCCGAAATCCATAACAACAGCCTTGAATCCGCCGGGCTCATTCAAAAGCATCACGTTGCCTGGTTTGAAGTCACGATGGACGATCCGCAAAGCGTGCAAGGCGCAAAAAGCCTCGCAGATCTGGAGGGCGATTCGGGACGCCTCCGGCTCGCTCAACTTTGGACGGCGCGAGAGGCGTTCGGACAACGTTTCGCCGTGAAGGAGTTCCATCGTGAGGAACGAGATTCTGGCGCCATTTTCAGCGATGCTTTCTTCGAAATCAAAGATGCGGCAGACATTCGGATGTGTCACCAGCCGCGCAGTTTTCACTTCGCGGACCAGCCTTTGCCGCGCGATTTCGCTTGCGAGAAATTCAGGCCGGACCACTTTGATTGCAACCGTGGTCTGGAGCAGAGTGTCTTCGGCTGCGAAGACTTCGCCCATTCCACCACGACCAAGAAAATCACAGACACGAAAACGACCGGCAAGCATTTCCCCCGGGCGAATGCTGCTTCTTAATTCTGTGCCTGGCGAGCCCGAACTACTACCTGCGTAACTTGTCCCGTCAGGAGAGGTGGGCAACAACAAACCGCGCCAGTCAGGCAAAGGATGGGCGCCGCTCACGCTCAGGCGCCCCGGTTCAA
Source organism: Terriglobia bacterium (assembly GCA_963845785.1). Taxonomy (GTDB): domain Bacteria; phylum Acidobacteriota; class Terriglobia; order Bryobacterales; family Bryobacteraceae; genus BOG-234. Next base: position 368,461 of record CAWJTK010000002.1, read on the forward strand.
GTCGCCGGCGAGCAGAGTTCTTGCAATGCGCCACTCGCGTTTTACGGTGGTTGGTGAGAGCTGAAGCACCTGCGCAGTTTCCTCCACGCTGAGTTCGGCGAAGCAGCGGAGTTCGACGATTTTAACCAGGCGAGGGTCCCGGTTCTCCAGGCGGCACAATGCCTGATCAAGTGCGAGCAGGTCAACCGTGGAAACGTCGTCGATTACCGCAGCCTGCAAGTCGGGTTCCGCGGGAATGTCGGTCCGGCCCCTCGACTGGCGAGATCGAGCATGGTCCAGCAGGATTTGACGCATTGCTCGCGCCGCCACACAAATGAAGTGTTGCTTGTCGGCGAATTCCTGCCGCTCGCCCGTGGCAAGCTTGAGCCAGGCTTCGTTGACGAGAGCGGTTGGCTGAAGCGTGTGGGAACGCCGTTCAGACCGCATGAGGCGGCGCGCAATACTTTTGAGGCGCCCGTAAAGAGCGTTCACCAGTTGGTCGTTGGTTTCTTCCGAAAGCTGCGAGCGCGGCCCACGGAACGCCGGAGAGGTTTCCATTGCTGCTTACTCCCGAAGCTACTCCTTACCAGGCACTAAATTGTACTATTGGCCATCAGTTCAGGTCAACCAAGTGCCGCCAAGTGCCGCCGTACAGGTGCCGCTCTCGAGTGCCCTCGCACTATTGTGGCTCCCGGTTAGAATAGTAGTCGTCTCCCCCGACAGGCGTTCGCTTTGTCTATGGCCGAAAATCCATTCGTTCATCTGCACAACCACACCGACTATTCCCTGCTCGACGGCGCCTGCGAAATCGACCAGCTGATGGACGTCGTCGCGGAGCAGAAAATGCCCGCCGTCGCCATGACCGATCACGGCAATCTCTTCGGCGCGGTGCAGTTCTATAACGCCGCCAAAGCCAAGGGAATCCAGCCCGTCATCGGCTGCGAAGTCTACGTTTCGCAGCAGGGGCATGAAGACCCGCTCCGACACCGATCGCTACAACCATCTCGTCCTGCTGTGCGAAAACCAGGAGGGCTACAGGAACCTCATCAAGCTGGTTTCGACGGCCTATCTCGAAGGTTTTTACTACAAGCCGCGCATCGATAAGGATCTGCTCGCCGCGCATTCGAAAGGCCTCATCTGCCTCTCGGCGTGCCTGCGCGGCGACCTCAACGAAACCATCCTCAACGATAAATACGACGACGCCCGCCGCCTGGCCTATACCTATCGCGACATCTTCGGCAAGGAGAACTTCTTCCTCGAAATTCAGGATCACGGCCTCGAGCAGGACAAGCGGCTGACGCCGCAGGTCAACCGCCTGTCGATCGAAACCGGCATTCCGCTCGTCGCCACCAACGACTCGCATTATCTGCGCCGCGAAGACGCGCGCGCGCACGAAATTCTCATGTGCATCCAGACGGGCAAGACGATGTCCGACCCCAACCGCATGCACTGGGACCATCCGGATTTCTACCTGAAGACGCGCGACGAAATGATGGCGCTCTTCGGCGAACTGGAAGACGCCGTCAATCGCCCCTGGGAGATCGCGCAGCGCTGCCATGTCAAGCTGGAAAAGGTCAACGATCCGTTCCCGCGCTTCGATATTCCGGCAGAGCACACCACCGATTCCTACTTCGCCTACGTCGCCCGCCAGGGCTTCGAAAAGCGCCGCGTGCGCCTCGAAGCGCATGCGCGCCGCAGGGCAGCTGAAGTACGATCTCGCCGCCTACGTCGAGCGGCTGGATCGCGAGATCGGGATGATCCAGCAGATGAAGTTCTCCGGCTATTTCCTGATCGTCTGGGATTTCATCCGCTTCTCGAAATCGAAGAACATTCCCGTCGGCCCGGGCCGCGGTTCCGCGGCCGGCAGCCTGGTCAGCTATGCCATGCAGATCACCGATATCGATCCGCTGCAGTACGGCCTGCTCTTCGAGCGCTTCCTGAATCCCGAGCGCATCAGCATGCCCGATATCGACATCGATTTCTGCATGAACCGGCGCGGCGAAGTGATTCAGTACGTCACTGAAAAATACGGCCGCGAGCAGGTCGCGCAGATCATCACCTTCAACACGCTCGGCGCGCGCGCCGCCATCAAGGATGTGGGCCGCGTGCTCGACATGAGCTTCGCGGACGTGGACCGCATCACCAAGCTGGTGCCGCAATGTCTCTGAACATCAAGCTTAAGGAAGCGATCGCAAGACGGAGCCGCGGATTCGACGAGCTGGCGCAAGAAAGATCCGCGCGTGCAGGAAGTGCTCGATGTGGCCACGCGCCTCGAAGGCTTTGCGCGCAATCGTCGCGTGCATGCGGCGGGCGTGGTCATCTCGCCCGAGCCGCTGCGAAGACATCGTCCCGCTTTACCGCACCAACAGAGAGGAAATCGTCACCCAGTACGACATGAACGGTCTTGACAAGCTCGCGCTTCTCAAGATGGATTTCCTCGGGCTGACCACGCTCACGCTCATCGACGACGCGCTCAAGATGATCGAGAAGCGTCATCGGCGTCCAAAGCTCGTGCCCGAAGACCTGCCGCTCGACGATCCGACGGCTTACGAGATCTTCGGCAAAGGCCTCACCAGCGGCGTATTCCAGTTCGAATCGCCCGGCATGCGCGACATTCTGCGCCGCTACCAGCCCGACCCGCATCGAAGATCTGACCGCGCTGAATGCGCTCTATCGTCCCGGCCCGATGGCGCATGATCGACGACTTCATCGAGCGCAAGCACGGCCGCAAGGCGTTACGTTACGATTTGCCGGAGATGAAGGAGATCCTCGAAGAAACCTACGGCGTCATCATTTACCAGGAACAGGTGATGCAGATTTCGAGCCGCATCGCCGGTTACTCGCTGGGCGATGCGGATCATTCTGCGCCGCGCCATGGGCAAGAAGAAGCTGGAGGAGATGGCCAAGCAGCGCGAGCGCTTCCTCAAGGGCGCGCTGGAGCGCGGCCATCCCAGCGAAGAAGGTCGAAAAGATTTTCGATCAGATGGAGCAGTTCGCCGGCTACGGCTTCAATAAGTCGCACTCCGCGGCCTATGCCTATCTGGCCTTCGTGACGGCGTACCTGAAGGCGCACTATCCGGTCGATTTCATGGCCGCGCTGCTGACTTCGGAAACGGGCAACGTCGCGAAAGGTCGTGAAGTACATCAACGAGTGCCGCGAGATGAGCATCCGCGTGCTGCCGCCGGATGTCAACGCCAGCGAGTACACGTTCACGCCTGTGCGGGATGAGAAGGGCGATGCGATTCGCTTCGGGCTGGGCGCGGTGAAGAACGTGGGGCAGAACGCGGTCGAGGCGATCATCAAGGCGCGCACCGAACTGGGCTCGTTTCCGCTCGATCTATCAGTTCTGCGAGCACGCCGACATGACTGCGATCAACCGCCGCGTGATGGAAAGCCTGGTCAAAGCCGGCGCGATGGATTCGTTACAGGGGACGCGCGCGCAACTGCTGCTGGCGCTCGATGCCGCGATCGAGACGGGCAATCGCGCCGCCAGGGATCGCGACAGCGGGCAGGCTGGACTGTTTGGCGGCTTTTTGGCGACAGCGCCGAAGAACATCCCGAACCCGTACTGCCTCAGCGCAACGACTGGACGCTCAAGGAGAAACTGCAGGGCGAAAAGGAACTGCTCGGCTTCTATGTCACCGGGCATCCGCTCGATAGCTACGAAGAGAAGATCTGCGAACTGGCGACGCACGATTCGACGAAACTCGAAGGTCTGGAGAAAGGGGCCGACGTCGCGCTGTGCGGCATGATCACCGGCGTCCAGAAACGCCGGAACCGCGAAGGCAAGCCCTGGGCGTCACTGTCATCGAGGACCGCGCGCGGCAGTATCGAAGCGATGGTGTTCACTACGCAATACGAGGCGCCTGCAAAACCTGCTGGTGGAAGATCAGGCGGTGCTGATTCGCGGCTCGGCGCTGCCCGAGGAAGGCAATCCCACCAAGGTTTCGGTGAAGGAGATCGTGCCGCTCGATGTTGCGCGCGTGCCGCTTCCGACTCTGATCAGCGTGAAGGTTTTCGTGGGGCGCAACGGTATCGATCGCGCCACCGAATTGCGGCAACTCTTCGAACGCAAGCCCGGCGAGACGCAGGTGCGGTTGCGCCTGGAGGCGTCACGCGACTTTTCCGTAATTCTCGACGTGCCCGCGAAGGTTCGTCCCGACCGGGAATTCCGCGCCGAACTGAACCGCATCTGCGGGCCGGACATGATGGAAGTACTGGGCGCTTAGCCGAGCGTTGACGCCGAGCGCCTCAAGCAGCGGACCGATCGCCGATTCGTACTTGCGCCAGCGCTGAAGCGAACTGCGGAAGAGCGGCTTGCGGACTTGCACGGCGCTCGCGGTTTTTACCGGGCGGCTGGTTTGGTGGAAGCTGACGCAGCGATCGTCCCAGGGCAGACCGCAGTATTCGATCAGGCGGCGCGCCTGGCCTTCGACGTCGTTCACCACGTCTTCGTATGAGACCTCCAGCATTACGCCGGACGGCAGCACCGACTGCCAGTGGTCCATCAGCTTGCGATAACGGTTGTAATACCGCGCCGAATTCGCCCATTTCATAACTGAAATACTGTCCTGACGCGAAGAGTTTCGAATAGCAGGAGACGCAAGTATCGATGGGGTCGCGCACCGTATGAATGATCCGCGCGTTCGGCAGAATCAGGCGAATCAGGCCGATCCTGAGGAAATTGTCCGGCAGTTTGTTGACGACTCGCGTTTGGCCGGGCGCGAGGGCGGGCATTCGCGCGAGGTAATCCTGTCCAATTTTTAGAAAATCTGACGCGTCAAGCCCGGAAATGCACTCCGGAAACGGCGCGGATCTCCGGCTCGCTTTTTCGAGATCTCCAAGTTCGCCTGCAGCATGAATTTGCGGATGTCCGGCGAGAATCTGCTCGATTAAGGTGCTGCCGGAGCGCGGCATGCCGAGCACGAAAATGGGCGCCTCGGACGGATCGCCGGAGCCCGCGAAGCGATTCAGGAGAGATCGGTCGAAGACGGACATAATGCGCTCGAACAACCGGACGACGCGTGGTTCGTCGTAATTGATCTGGAGGCGTCTCGAATCGTTTCCCTTTCGCAGATGGCGGAATGCTCGCGTGATAATCGCCGATGTCTTCGCAAGCTCTCGCCATCGCAAAGTAAACGTACGGCGCTTTCTTTGCAGGCAAGTCTTGCACGGCGAGTTCTTCGAGCGCCGCGAAGTCTGAATCAGCCCGTCGGAAGGTCTTGATTTCAGCCCGATGGTAATGCGCCTCGACGTTGTCCGGCCGGATATCAATCGCCGTCCCGTAGTGAGCGAGCGCTTCATCGAACCGTCCGAGTTCGCGGTAGAGATTGCCCAGATTGTTGTGCGCTTCGGCGTTGTGCGGATCGCTTGCGACGGCTTTTGCGTAATGCGACAGCGCGGCGGCGGAATTTCCCTGGCCCGCGAAGGCGACAGCCAGATTATTGTGGGCAGCGGCGTAGTCGGGCTTGAGAGAGATGGCTTGCTCATACCGCTCGATGGCCGCCTCGGTCGCACCCTGGGCATCGAGAGCAACGCCGAGACTGTAATGCGCGGCGGCATGGTCCGGCTTGAGGAACAGCAGGCGTTGGTAATATGCGATGGCCTCCGCCGGCTTACCTTTGCTCAACAGCGCGGCGGCGAGGTTGCCGAGCGCATCGGCGTGGTCTGGATTCAACGCGAGAACCCGGCGATAACGAGCCATGGCCTCGTCGATTTTGCCCATGGCCGCGAGCGCGACACCGAGATTGTTGTGCGCTTCCAGGTAATCCGGCTTGATCGCTATGGCGCGGCGATACAGTGTGGTTGCCTCTTTGATTCGTCCGGCGAGATGATGCCGCACGGCGTCGTCCAGGATCACCCGAACGCCTTGACAGGCGAAGCGGGGAAGTATGGATGTTGCGCCCATGGTTGACGCGTCAAATGCATCCGCCGGGCCGAAGGAGAAAATCTCGATAAATTCCTATAAATAATGGGTTAGCGGTCGTAAAGGTCTATGTGGGCCCGTTCGCGTTTACGCCAGGAACCTGGCGTTTTGGCCTGATTCGGCAAGAATCTGGCGGTTTCGGCAAGGTGCCGAGAACGTCTACCCGATCTCCGTTGAAGGCGCGGTTCGGGACGGTCCAGTCGATCGCGGTGTTGCCCTAATGCTTCGTGCGGCGGAGAGCTTTCATGCCGTTTCAACGGAAATCAACTCGGCTCTTGCCTGGTGCATCTCGACAGCTGCGGGTGTAGGGGGGCCTTCTTCAAAGTGCAGCGCGACAGCTTCGAGAACTATGCGCCCGGAATTCCCGGGCGACCGATCACGTCCTGCTGCTACTCGGCAAACGTTATACTTCGGAGCTAAGCGCGTTAACACGTCAAATGAACCTGAAACCGGCCCATGGCCATGCTCAATGAGCTTTCAATCTGCTGTCCCGAGGCTTGCAGGCGTTCTTCGTTCGGGTCTTTCGGCGAGCCTTCGGCGCCCTGGGGGCACCTGCACCGGCCGTCCGAATCGCGGAGGCACGGCGGTTGCACTGACGATCGGACCGGCTGCCCCCAGCGTTTTCCGGCGAGCATCCACCTGCAGATTCAGACCTTCCAGAGCACACGCGCCGAGCATTGGAGATCGCCTGTTTCGGCGAAAACAACTTCGTCCACGGTCTCCGACTTACTCACCATAAGCACGGCGTAGCCAACCGAGCGCGTAATGATTTGGCCGTTTGCCAGCTGAAATTGGAGATCCTTCTTGCGCCGCTCAATCCCGATCGCCTCCAACACCGTGGCGTTGATCCACGTCGATTCGACGCCCGCGTCGACCATTAGGCGCCGCACGGCGGTCGACTTCGAGGTCAGCCGGATTGACAACCCGGCAACCAGCGTAAAAAAATCACATCTGTCGGAATCATAACGCGAGGAGTCCGAGGCCGCGGATTCTCGCAGACTGCCCCTGAACGGCGGATCTGTGGACAGCTTACGCCTTCGGACTCACAGCGTTTTCAGGAAATCGAAATCCACGTTTCCGCCCGAGATTATTACTCCGGCGCTCCGGATCTCCGGCGGCAGCATTCCGAAAAGCACTGCGGCAAGGGCCACCACGCCGCTGGGTTCGGCGAGAATCTTGACCCGCTCGATCAGAAACTTCATGGTCGCCCGGATCTCGGCTTCACTCACGAGCAGGATTCGCTCGACATGCTGCCGGATGATCGGGAACGGGAGTTTGCCGGGCATTGGCGAGCGCAGACCGTCCGCAATCGTATCGGGCGGCGAAATCTCGATCCGCTCGCCCGCGGCGAAACGACAAGGCAGTGTCGTTCGCCAGTTCGGGTTCCACGCCGAAGATACGGATGCCCGGCCACACCGATTTCGCAATGGTCGCGCAGCCGGCCAGCAACCCTCCTCCGCCGACGCAGACCACGAGGGCATCCAGATCGGGCGCATCTTCGAGGAGCTCAAGACCCGCAGTTCCCTGCCCCGCCATGATCATCGGATGGTCGTAAGGAGGCACAAGCGTCGCGCCGGTTTCCTGCAAAATCTTCGCGGCGATTTCTTCCCGGTCATCCCGAAATCGATCGTAGGTGACGATCCGGGCGCCGAACGCCCGGGTCGCTTCCACTTTGGCACGAGGCGCGTCTTCGGGCATGACGATCGTGGCCAGCGTCCCCACATGCTTCGACGCGATGGCGGTGGCCTGCGCGTGGTTACCTGAGGAAAAGGCGACAACGCCGCGTTCCAACTCCTCGGGCGCCAGCGAAAGGATCAGGTTCGACGCTCCGCGAATCTTGAACGCCCCACCCCGCTGCAGGTTCTCGCATTTCAGGAACACCCGCAAACCCGCCCGTTCATCGACGCTGCGGGAGGTCATGATGGGCGTTCGACGCGCGAGCGGCTTGATGCGCTCGGCCGCTTCGCGAATCAGAGCGGGAGAAAAGATATCCGGCAAGTTAACGCGCCGTCTCGAACTCCAGGCGATGCTGGCGGTTGTAACGGAGCCGGTCCTGATACTCCTGGTAGAGCGTTCCGAATCCCACCCAGTAGTATCCGCCGACAAACAGCATGAGGAACGGCAGAGTCGGGTAGTTGAACGTCGAAACCGCGAACCAGCACATGTACAGGAAATAGGTGCCGCACGCGATTTCAAACCAGGGAAGCCAGCCGCTGCGGCGCTTGTATTTCTTCAGCGCCATTCGCTTTGCCGCCGTGCCTTCGATGGCATATTTCGGCGTACGGACGAAGCCGCTTTTGACTCCAAACAGAGCTTCGAGCACGGCGCGGGTATTAATAAGAGTCAACCCGACGCCAACGGCCATCAGCATCGGCAGCAGGAGAATCGAACTTTTCCAGGTCTTCGGGTGCAGTTCCCTCTGCGCAATAACGTAAAAGGCCGAGAGCGACCAGAACGAAGCGACGATCAGTGGTAAATCGAGAAACACCATTTCCCAGACGCCCATGTAAAACCGAACGATCATCACGGGCAGCATCAGCGCTGAAATCACCATCATCAGCGGGTAGGAAATATTCGGCGTCAGGTGCATGACGGCCTCAGCTTTGACTCGGAACGGAATCTTCGCACGAAGCAAATCGGGCAGCAATTTTTTCGCACACTGCGTCAGCCCCTTCGCCCAGCGAAACTGCTGAACCTGGAAACCGTGAATCTCAACGGGCAGTTCCGAGGGGCAATCGAGTCCGGGCAAGTAGACGAACTTCCAGCCCTTGAGCTGGGCGCGATAGCTGAGATCGGAATCTTCCGTGAGCGTATCGTGCTGCCAGCCGCCCGCGTCGTCGATCATCGTGCGGCGAAGAATACCGGCCGTGCCGTTGAAATTAAAGAAGTAACCCGCCCGCGAGCGCGCCCCGTGCTCGAGAATGAAGTGGCCATCAAGCAGCAACCCTTCGACGCGGGTCAGAAAATTGAACTCGCGGTTCAGGTAGCTCCAGCGGGTCTGCACAACTCCCACTTTGGGGTTAGCGAAGTGGTGGACCGTCCGGGTCAGGAAGTCGACCGGCGGTATGAAATCGGCGTCGAAAATGGCGACAAATTCACCGGTGGCGGTTTTGAGGCCCTCCTGCAGCGCGCCGGCTTTGAATCCTTCGCGGTTGGTGCGGTGGTGATATTCGATCGGATGCCCCATGTTGCGGTATTTCTCGCAGAGGGCATCCGCGAATTGATGCGTATCGTCGGTGGAATCGTCCAGGACCTGTATCTGAAGGAGTTCGCGCGGGTATTCGATCTTGACTACTTCGTCGATCAGGCGTTCGAGGACATAACGCTCGTTAAAAAGGGGAAGCTGGATTGTGACGCGGGGTAATTCCGCGAATTTCTGAGCGGGTTCCCCGGTCGCGTTCTTCCGGTATTTGTAGTAAGTAAAGATCGTTTCGAACCGGAAAACGCCGTAAACCGAAAGCAAAGCCAGAATACTGAAATAGGGGACGAGGATAATCCAATCAAACCATGAAAGTTGATGCAGACCCGCGAAGGTGTTATCGAACATTCCGCGTGAGAATCGATCAAGTGCAGTTGCAAGCAAAAGTGACGGCAATGTCGGCAAGTTTTGCATGGCGCTCACGGGAGATGCGCATAGTTTTCGCGCACCCGTCCCTTCTTTGCGTTACGTCTCCTTATAAACAGTCTACACGTGCGCTTTTACGAATCCGGCGATCACATCGCGGCCTACCGGCACGTCTTCTCCACATTGCCGGCTCGCAGAGTCATGGCGCCTGGTCGCGGCAGGGAATTGTGGTCTGTGAAGCGTGTTGAAAACAAAAGGGACACGTGACTCACTTCCCCATTGCAGGGAATAGATCGCGTGTCCCCAAAATCCAAAAGCGGGTGAATTACTGGGCGGCCTGGCTGTTGAGGGCCAGATTCTGATCGGCGCTGAACAAAGTCACTTCCACGCGTCGATTCTTGGCGTTGGCAGCCCGGTTCGTCGCGTCTTCAATCGGTTTGTCTTTCCCGAGGCCAACCATGTGAATGCGGTAGATCGGAATATCATGCTGCCCTACAAGATACGTAACCACGTTATCCGCGCGCCGACGGCTCAGAGCGGCGTTGTAATCTGCGGAGCCGACTTTGTCGGTAAAGCCCTCCACTGCAATAAAGAAGCGCTTGTAATGGCCCTGGCTGGCGACCATCTGGTCGAGCGCCATCTTGGCGTCGCTGTCGAGTTTGTCGCTGTTGAATTTGAAGTTAACGGTTGTCGCGCCAACCTGCTTGTAATCGTCAAGATTGGCCACGGTTCCGCGCAACTCATCGAGACCGTGATTGGCCGCATCCGCTTTTCGCCCGGCATCGTTGGCAGCTGTCAGAGCCTGTCCCGCGCGGTTGTCGGCGCCAATGGCGCGTTCATTTGTTGCGTTAAGAGCGGTCTCGTCTTTTTCCTGGGTAGCACGGGTTTCGTCAATAGCCTTGCCGTGCGCATCCAGAGTCTTCGCGTGCGAATCTTGCGTGGTCGCGACTTGGGTCAGTTTATCGTTAACCGGGTCTACGGTCTTCTTAACATATGTTTTGGTGGCGCAGCCCGTGCCGAGCAATGCTCCCAAAAATATTATTCCAGCGACTGGAATCGACTGCTTCATATAGGTAGAACCTCCTGCCTGGTTGAAGCAATTGCTGTACCAAATCTGCGGCTGGAGATGCCGCGATTATCGGCAATTCAGCGGTCACGAGTCCAGGCTATACTGGGTTGCATAGCTGATCGTTCCTGGTGCGTGTCCTCCTCGCAATCATTCTCAGGGCTGCGCAGTTGATAACTGCGGCAGCCCTGTTTCTTTTCGAGAGGCATAGGGGTTTCGTTCTGCTTGGAATTTTTCAAGAGGTTTTGGAATGAGAGAAAAGGGTACAGTGAAGTGGTTTAACGCCGCCAAAGGCTTTGGATTCATACAGCGTGAATCGGGGGAGGACGTATTCGTGCATTTTTCGGCGATCCAGTCCAACGGATATAAATCGTTGGATGAAGGCGCGCGGGTGGAGTTCGAAGTGACGCGCGGACCGAAAGGTTTGCAGGCGTCGAACGTTGAGACGGTAGCGGGCTGAAGGCCCCGAGCCCGGCCTGGCTGCGTAGCGCGGTCCGGCCGGGCGACAATCCGGCGCCCCGTCGAAATCGAGAGGTGGAATGAGCAAGGAAGACAGTATCGAAGTAACCGGAACCGTTCTGGAGAAATTTCCCAGCGGGCTATTCAGCGTTCAGCTCGAACATGAGCGCGTCGTTCTCGCGCATCTGGCAGGCCGGTTGCGCCGAAATCGCATCCGCGTTCTGGCCGGCGACAAGGTTACGCTGGAACTATCCCCCTACGATCTGACCAAGGGCCGAATCACCTTCCGTCATCGATAGAAATCGCGGGATCTCCCCCAAAAAAGTTGAGACTCTCAGCCGCCACCCGCACCTGGTAAATTACGGAGGCGTTCGCCTGGAAGGGCATCATTCACGGCATGGTTAAAGTTCTTTTCGTTTTCGGAACTCGTCCGGAAGCCATCAAGCTTTGTCCGATCGTGCTGCACATGAAGGGTCGGCCGGATGATTTCGACGTTCGGGTGGCCGTCACGGCCCAGCACCGCCAGATGCTCGATCAGGTTCTCGCCGCATTCGCCGTTACCCCCGATTACGATCTCGATTCGATGACGCCGGGCCAGACTCTGGCAGCGTCCACCTCTCGCATCCTCGCAGCACTCGAGCCGGTTCTGCTCGATGCGCGTCCCGATATCGTCTATGTCCAGGGCGACACCACCACAACTCTCTGCGGCGCTCTCGCAGCCTTCTATGCGGGCATTCCGGTGGGCCATGTCGAGGCAGGATTGCGGACCGGAGATCTCGGTCAGCCGTTCCCGGAGGAGATGAATCGCGTCGTGACCGGCAGGCTCGCCGCCATTCACTTTGCGGCAACGGACGGAGCCCGGCGTAATCTCCTGAGGGAAAATATTGCCCCGGCGACGATCCACGTAACTGGTAACTCGGGCATCGACGCTCTCTTATATGTACGCGATCGCCTGATCTCGGGAGAACTGCGAGGCGATGCCGGCTCCGGTTTCGTGGGCGAACCGATTTTCCGGCAAACGGCTGATCGTGGTAACCGCCCATCGCCGAGAGAGCTTCGGCGGCGGCTTTGAAAACATTTGCCGGGCGCTCGAGGTCATCGCGCGCCGGGAAGATGTAGAGATCGTCTATCCGGTTCATCGCAATCCAAACGTCCTGGGCCCCGTCCGGCGATATCTGGACGGGCAGCCCCGCATCCATCTCGTGGAACCGCTCGACTATGTGCCTTTTGTGGATCTGATGCGTCACGCGTATTTGCTCCTGACCGACTCGGGCGGCATTCAGGAGGAAGGCCCGTCGCTGGGAAAGCCGGTGATTGTCATGCGGGAGAAAACAGAGCGTCCGGAGGCCGTGGAGGCCGGAACAGTGCGCATGGCCGGCACGGACGAACATCGCATCGTTTCCGAAGTCGCGCGCCTGCTCGAAGATCCCATCGAAAGAGATGCGATGGCTCGCATCCATAACCCTTATGGAGACGGCCACGCGAGCGAGCGCATCGCAGCCGCCACGCTGTCTTTCATGGCTCTGAAACAACCCGTTTTTACCCCCGCCTGAAAGCCGGTCACAGATTACGAAAATTTTTCCAAAATCCACCTTTATTATTGGAAATACGGGAGATCGTCGCACGAAGCGTCTCCTGACGGAGGGCCCCAAAAGAGGGGATCCGGGATTTTCTCCGTATAATGAGGCCAGCATATGACAGACCGTCCCAAAAGTTCGAGCGCGCGAGTACGCAAGCCGATCTCTGAGCCCGTTGAAGACCTGACGTCGATCCTGTCGTCGAAGGTCGTTGGCCAGCCGAACGTCATCAACGTAATCGTCCCCTATATAGAAATGTTTCAGGCGGGTCTCGCTCCGGAGAACCGGCCTGTGGGCGTGTTCCTTCTGCTTGGCCCGACGGGCACTGGCAAGACTCGCACGGTGGAGGCGCTCGCTGAAGCGCTCCATGGAAGCCCGCGGAACGTGTTAAAGATCGATTGCGGCGAATTTCAGATGGAACACGAGGTGGCCAAATTGATCGGCGCCCCTCCCGGATACCTGGGCCATCGCGAAACTCAGCCGATGCTTTCACAGCAGAAGCTTACGGGAGTCACCAGCGATCACTGCGGACTCTCGCTCGTCCTGTTCGACGAGATTGAGAAAGCTGCGCCTTCGCTCACGCGACTGCTTCTCGGCGTGCTCGACCGGGGCGTTCTCCGGCTGGGCGACAACTCGATCGTTAATTTCGAGAAAAGCCTCGTATTTCTCACCAGTAATCTCGGCGCGAAGGAAATGATGCGCGAAATTACTCCGGATTTCGGCTTTCAATCGGCCACGGTGAGCGGCACTCGCGAAGATCTGACGCACAAGCTCCAGGGAATCGCGCTGGTGGCTGTGCGGAAGAAATTTTCTCCTGAGTTCATCAATCGCATCGACCATGTGATTACGTACCGGCCGCTCGATGCGGAGTCGTTCGCCGCGATCGCGGATCTCGAAATCGACAATCTTCAGAAGCATGTCAATACGCGGCTTGGGAGCCGTTGCTTCAATATCGAAGTGCCGTTCGAGACGCGGCAGTGGCTGATTGAAAAAGGGACGAGCCCCGAGTATGGCGCTCGCGAACTGAAACGCACGATCCACAAGAATCTGACGCAACCGCTGGCCACGCTGGTCGCCAAGAATCAGATCGAGTCCGGATCGCGTGTTCGCGTCGAGATCGCTGCGGACCGCGAGGGGTTGTCGCTTCGCGCTACAGCGCCGGGAGAGGAGCCGGCGCCGTCGCATCCCACCGTTCTTCTGGTGGACGATAACCGCGACCTGTTGCAGTTTCTGGAGCGGCTGATGGCGGAATCAGGCTGGGAACTGATGGCGGCGGAAAGCGCCAGCGAAGCCCGCAGAATGCTGGCGAAGCGCAAACCGAACGCGGCGCTGCTGGATTATATGCTGCCGGATGGTAATGGCGTGGAACTTGCCCAGCAACTGAAGCAGATCGTTCCCAACCTCCAGGTAATCATGATGACGGGGTCGATGCTGGCCCCCGAGGAAGAGGCGATTTGCGAAGAACACGATTTCCCCGTGCTGCGCAAGCCGTTTCTGGCGACGGATGTTATGAATCAGATTCGCGGGCGGCTGGCGAGCGGAACCGCCACGGCGCGGTGAGTTTCGCTTAGCATGAACTGATTTCGGCTCAACGAGCTTCCGGATTTGACCATTCGGTTAACCCCACGTTAAGATGGTTGTGCGGGGTGGAGCAGTCTGGTAGCTCGTTGGGCTCATAACCCAAAGGTCGAAGGTTCAAATCCTTCCCCCGCAACCAACAATCTAAAGAGTTTACGAGTTACCAGCGCAATTTGTCGGACCATCCGAGACCACATTATAGAGCCGTTCGGGACTCGCCACAGGCGAAGCTGCACCGGCCTTCGGTCTCCCCTTCTTAAAGACCATTTCAACCACTTTGCCGTGCGCCTGTCTCTTGCTGTCCGTCATCGCCTCCCGTACACGTTCATCGTAGTTTGAATGCTGGCGTGCCGCATCAGTTCGCGCTGCACTCCAATCGGGGCTTCGGTCTCATCCAGCCATGAGCGGTAGCTGTGCCAAAACGTCTTCCATCCGACTGGGGCCTCAATGCCTGCCGCCTTCGCTGCCCCTCGAATGTGTTTTTTCTTCTGTATTTCCTCCTGATGGTAAGGCCTTCCCGTCCCAGGATTGGCGAATAATCAGCCCTGCTCGGTGGGGTAGCAGCTCTCGCGATATGCCAATAGCTCTTTCGCCAACTCCGGGGCAATCGGCACAACATCGCGCGAGTACTCCGTTTTTACGTCGTCCACACGCCCATGGACGAGCCCCGCTGGACCAGCAGTGTTGACTTTCAAAATCGAAGTCTTGCCACTGCAAACCCACAATCTCGCTGGCACGGAGCCCCAAGCGGCCGGCGATGAGAACCATGGAACGGTACGGTTCACGAAGGTGCGGCAGCACCCTCTGAAATTCGTCCGCAGTGAGCACGGACGGCCGTTCGAGGCGCTGGCTGACATTCCTAACCCGAACAAGTTGCATCGGGTTGGTCTCGATCAACTTCCAGCGCTGAGCTCATTTAAAGAGCGCAGAGCAAAGCCGGCTGGAACTGATCCGCCGGTGAAAGCGAGAGCGTCGTCAACAGCCCCGGTCGTGATCAACTCGACTCCCATCCCGTCGGGATCGCGGAAGGAGACCACTTTTTCGCCGAAGCGTTCGAAGAGCGCGCGAACCGCCACACCGGCGCTCGCCAGACGTTCAACCCGGAAGTCGAGTGCCCGCACTGGAATGGCGAACGAAGTTTGTGTGACCTGGCTAACCCCGTGGCATCCTTTCGGAGCGTCAGGCCACGGGAAGAAAGTCAGAATCGTTCCCGGGCGCCCGATGCCGTCTCCGTAATACAAATGATAAGAGCCGGGATCATCGAAATTAACGGTGAGTTTTACAAGCCGCAAGCCAGGCAACCGGCGTAAAAGTTCAGATTGCGTTGCGGGTCGCCGCAAATACCGGTGATGTGATGAATGCCGAGAATGTTCCTGCTCATTGAGGACGTTCCTTTTTTCTCGATGTTGTGGCGCTGATGGGCGACCGACGTTCATCAGATTAACCGACTCACACCGGATCCACATCCCCGCATGTCGGCTTTTCTTTCTCATACTTTTGGGGCAATCCCGGCTAAACCTGAATACAGCGGTCACTTACGCTCGTACTCCGTGGGCGTGTTATCCCAGAATCCCCTGATATCGGGATGGCTTTCCCTGGCGCTTTTGGCATAGTAAGGGATACGAACAACTAAAACTGCCGCGCTTCCTCGATAGAGGCAGCCAGGAGCAGAACAATGGCTTTTCACGAACTAATTGGCGCCAGTAGAAAATTTCGAGCGGTCCTTCAACAGATCAAGATGGTTGCACCCGTCGACAGCGCCGTCCTCATAATCGGCGAGACGGGAACGGGCAAGGAAGTTATCGCCCGAACGGTTCACGATGCGGGCCCTCGCCAGAAGCAGCGGTTTAGGGCGGTAAACTGCGCCGCCGTTCCCGCGACATTACTCGAAAGCGAGTTCTTCGGGCAAGAGCGGGGCGCGTTCACAGGCGCGGTGACACGTAGAATCGACCTTTTTGAGGCTGCCGATCGGGGCACGCTCTTTCTGGACGAAATCGGCAATCTTCCTCTCGAACTTCAACCGAAACTGTTGCGCGTCCTTCAGGAGAAGGAGTTCGAGCGCCTGGGCGGTACGGGCACCGTTCGGGTGAACGTGCGCATCATCGCCGCCACAAATCAGGATCTCTGGAGTATGGTTCAGGAGCGCAGGTTCCACGCCGACCTCTAATACCGGCTCAATGTCGTCCCGATCACGCTTCCGCCTTTGCGCGAGCGGCAGGAAGACATCTCACTCCTCGCGGAGTACTTCGTCCGCAAGTACGCCGCGGCCCACGGCAAGCTAATCACCAGTATTCCCGACGAGACGATGGAGATGCTGAGGCAGTACCGATGGCCAGGCAATATCCGGGAACTGCAGAACGCCATCGAGCGCGCGGTCATCATGATGACGGGTTCCATCTTCGAACCGCAAATCCTGGAACTCCAAACTGAGTCTTATGTCGAAACTGCGCGGACCCTGGCGGAATCGCAGCGCACACACATTGAGGCCATGCTGGGTGAGACCAACGGCGTCGTCGGCGGGAGGAGCGGCGCCGCGGCGAGGCTCGGGTTGTCGAGGACCACTCTCATCTCCCGTATGCAGCGACTCGGTCTCAAAGCCGCCCCTCCCCCGGCGTTTCGTTCCGATGGAATGCGCGCGCCGAGCGATAATGAGAGGTGTTTGCTGAACATGGCGCGCGCCTCGTCGCCGGCAGTCGATTAACCCGGAAATGGGGATAGCGAACGTCAGGTTTCGCGCTGTTGCAGTTGCCGCCCTTCTCACAGCGGGCGTCAACGTCTCGATTCTTCCGATCAACGCCGCCAGCGAGACGCGAAACCTCGCGGTGGGGTCTCAATACGATACGACCCACGTGTATGTCGCGCCTGAAGACTTCGACCGGTTTGTCGCAAGTCTTGTCGCAACCTTTGGAGGCACATCGTCCAAACGCAGCATCGTCACGGTCACGCCAACCGCCAGCAGCACGATATCTCAACTCGTGCTGACGCCCGCGGGCACAATCTCCGCATTCGGTTTCAGAACTTCAATACCGTATCCGTTTGGCTCTGAGCGGACTGGTTATATGGTTACGGACCTCGATGCGGCGATCAGCGCCGCTCGCGCCGCCGGCGCGGATGTCCTTGTTGCTCCGTTCAACGATCCGATCGGCCGGGACGCGATTATCCAGTGGCCGGGCGGCGTGAACACTCAGCTCTACTGGCACACAAAGCCCTCATCTTACACGCCACTGGAGACGATTCCGGAAAACCGGATCTATGTCTCGCCGGATCGCGCGGGAGCCTTCATTCAGAGTTATCTCGCCTTTACCCGGGGCAGAATTATCTCTGACGACGCGCGTGCGCCGGGCGCTGAAATCGGGCAGCCGAACGGAACATACCGGCGTATCCGGATCGAGTCGGCGTTTGGTAAAGCAGCAGTTCTTGTGACGGATGGTCACCTTCGGTATCCGTACGGCCGCGAGACGACGGGGTATGAGGTTGGGAATCTTGCCGAGACACTGGCCAAAGCGAAAAGGGCCGGCGCGACGATTCTGGTCACCCCTTACAGAGCCGACAGACGAAGCTCCGCGGTTGTGTCGTTCCCGGGAGGCTATATTGCCGAGATCCATTCGGCCGCGGAGTAAGGAACCGGACTCAGGCCGTTATGTTCCCAGGCGGCGCTCCTCAAGGCACATGCATCCTGAGAATCTTCCCGGCAAGTTAATTCAGACAATTCCATAGCTGCCAGTGCCGTGTTCTCATCCACGCAGGGGACATCGAGATTCAGGATTCGAGAGCATTCCTCGCGGGACATCCCGCCAGAGTCCGCAACACAAGACAGTGACGATTGCTTTGCGACAGACGCAATACATCGTTCAGTCCTGTGGGGATCAATGCCGCCGGGATTGTCATGGGCAGGGGTAAACGTGCCGGCGGTTGCGCAGTCAGAGCCATGGCCGCCGAGCGAAGAATAAACTCATGTTCCGAGATCTCTTCGGGATCGCTCGAAGCAATTGCACTCAATATGGCGGACTCGCTTTGCGTCGCGTCTCGAGTGAGCAAAGAAGTGATCAGGAACGCCCGGCACAGCGTTTTATTTGTAATAACCGTCCTCTGCGTAGTGGCCATACCCTACTTTCCGCTATCGGCGTCCCGAGGAACATCACAATATCGAACCATCTTTACCTGCCCTGAAGTGGTATGCGGCCCTAACGCCGCGGGCCCGAGGCGGGAATGATGATCTTCCGGCGACCGAAGCGGCGCGCGTCTACCGAGAAAGCTCCTGGACCCAACAGCGTCACCGCGACCAACACCGTTACCGAGAGAATCATCGAAAATCTCTCTCCAAACAGATTCGGGGCAGCGACTCGAAGCCGAAGGATACTAGAACGCCGGGCAAGGAGCGTGGGGGGCTACGATCCGATATGGAGCAGGCGTTCCGGGCGCTGCAACGTACCGCCGACCGGCATAAAACGCTTGCGGTGCATGGCGAGTTGGTCTCGGATCAGCGGCTACAGGCCGAAGTTTGCGAACTGGCGGAAGCTCACGAGCATAGAGGGGCGGGTTCTGGTGCATGATGAGGAGGAGCATTCCGGCAAAAGCTACCTCATGCTGGAAGCCACTGTTGGAAGGATCTTCTACATTCCGTATACGACAGAAATGGAAGACATCCGGAGCCGGGGTGGATTGAAGACGAATTCGTTTATTCGATTGCGGAAGCAATTCGACAGAGGGCGCCTCACGATTGAGACACAGGATTACGGATCGGCCAAAGCTGTGCTGACCAAACCGCCGCCTGCTTCGAGAGAAAGCGCAGGATCTGCGCCTGCGAGGAATTGAGCCCACCAAGGACGGCTGGGAGGGATGGCTCGGGAGATACCAAACAGCCCTTTGCGAGGTGGATGAAGATCGCGCCCTCGACAGCGGGAATAAGCGTGGGGACCGAGACAGGAAAGAACGCGCATCAGCCCGCGGGCGGTAAAATTGCCCTCCGGTGGCAACCCGCAGTATTGGGGGGGATGATTTTACC
The DNA here is from genome assembly GCA_963845785.1 of Terriglobia bacterium. Taxonomy (GTDB): domain Bacteria; phylum Acidobacteriota; class Terriglobia; order Bryobacterales; family Bryobacteraceae; genus BOG-234. Next base: position 387,617 of record CAWJTK010000002.1, read on the forward strand.
CGTGCGCTGTGGATGCCCGCGGAATAGCGCGACGGCGCGCGTGTAGAGTGCTAAGTAACCCAGCGCGGCACGCCTCCTACACAAACGCGCAGGCAACGAAGCTTCTGCCGACCCCGGTTGGGCCGAGCACGAAGATATTTTCGTGTTGGGTAGCCCAGACCGACTTCTGCGCCAAGGCGCGGATCACGCTCTTGTCCAGTCCACGAGAAGCACGATACCCGCGGCGCGAGCCGAATCATCCATGCTATTTGCTATTTTGCGGTTGCCATTTCGGCGCTTCAGGCGCAGGCGGGAAGTCTCACGCGGCTATACGTGGAGCCGTTCAAACCCAATCAGGGTCCGAGAGACTCGCGCCGATCTGGTCGTAGAAACCCGCAAATGGCAATCCGGAGTCGCGCGGTTATGTTATCGAGGAGAGTCTCGATAAATAATCCATCTCCAGCTCGCCTTCATAAGTCTCGGCGCCGACCTTCAATGCTTCCGCCACGCGCGCCTGCGTCATCTCGCTGGCGACACTCAGATCGGACTCATGGGCTTCCACCAGAAGCCCCTCTGCAAGGGAACTGAACGCTCCGGTATCGATGGCCGCCTTGGTGTGAGCAATGGCGTGAGCAGGAAATGACGCGATGCGGTGAGCCAGTTTCTCGACAAAAAGTGTCAGCTCGTCCGCCGGCAACGCCCGATTGATATATCCATAACGTTCCGCCAGCTCCGCCGAGAGATCATTGCAACCGAGAAGCACCTCCAGGGCACGTCCCCTCCCGATGAGCCGTGGCAATCTTTGAGTAGCGCCCCCACCCGGAACAAGCCCAACCGCCACCTCCGGATGGCCGAAGATCGCTTTGCCAATGGCAGCAAAACACATGTCCACGGCCAGCGCAATCTCACTCCCTCCTCCCCGGGCGCGTCCCTCGATTTTGGCAATGGTCACCTTAGGCATGTTCCGGAACCGCTCCCCGATCGTCTGCGTAAGACGAAAGCTGCGTGTGTGGGACACCATTTTGGAAGCGGCTCCAATCCGGCCCAAACCAGAGTGCGCTATGAAGAAATCAGGAAGCGCGCTCTGCAGGACCACAACCCGAACGCTCTCATCGGTCTCAAGTTCCCTGCCAAGCTTGTCGAATTCCTGTGACAGAACTTCATCGAGAAGATTGATCGGCGGGTGATCGATACTGACGAATGCGACTCCAGAATCGAACCCGAACCTGAAACATTTGTAATCAGAATATTGCAAGGTGGTGGCTCCATTTCGGCATGATCAGGTTCTCCAGGCGCTGCGCGCTTTCTCAGCCGTCCTGCACGGGGTTGGTCAGAACACCGAGCCCCTCGATCTCGACCTCGAAAACATCGCCGGACTGCATGAAAACGGGGGGCTTGCGCGCCACTCCCACGCCACCGGGCGTGCCGGTGATGATCACATCACCCCGCTCCAGACTCATTGCGACGCTGATCATTTCAATCAGCGCCGGGACATCTGAAGATAAGCAGGTCTGTGCGCGAATCCTGCATCACGCGGCCATTCAAACGACCCTGGATGCGCAATCCGCGGGCCCCCGGCGGCACAGCATCGGGCGTCACCAGCCACGGCCCGAACGATCCGGTGCCATCGAAATTCTTGCCCATTGTCCATTGCGGTGTGCGGAGCTGAAAATCACGCACGCTCGCATCGTTGAACAGCGAATAGCCCGCAACGTGATCGAGGGCCTGCTCCTGGGGGATGCGGCGCCCCGGCTTGCCGATCACCACGGCCAGCTCGGCTTCATAGTCGAGCTGAATCGATTCACGCGGCCGCCGGATCGGCTCCTGATGAGCGATCAGACTCGTCGCGAAGCGGGCGAAGATTTCCGGATAAGCCGGCTTCTTTAACCCGCTTTCCGCCAGGTGATCATCGTAGTTGAGACCGACGCACAGAATTTTCGGCGGTACGGGCACCGGCGGCAGCAGCCGGACAGCGTTCAAGTCGATTGCCGGCGATTGCCCAAGGCTTCTGCCGATGCGCAACAGGTCAGCGCCTTGTGCGATCAGCTCGGGCAGAGTGCCGGGAAATCCGCTGTCCCGTTGCGTGACGCCATGCCAGCCTGAACCTTCATCCGCGGCGATTCCTGAAACTCCGCGTGTTTCAAAATGGGCGATGCGCATAAGAGTAATCCTCTAGGCCGCCCCCGGACGACTGAGTTCCTCGAGCAGGAAAATAAACGACTCGTACGGCCGCCCGGTCGCGTGCCGAAGGCCCATCTCACAGGTTCGGTTCGCCGAGAGGTAGGCGTCGAAGGGCCGATCAATCAGCACCAGGCGAACCTCCCGCGTCGCCGAAACGACCAGCTCGGGATGCAATAGCCCTCGGTCGCCGGCAGTGCCGCAACAGGTTGTACCAACCGGGACTTCCACTTCGTCAGCCAGGCAGCCCGCAATCTGTTTGAGCGCACCAGCCAGTTCGAGTTGCGTTATCGAGCACGTCGGATGCACAGCGACCCGCCGTAGCGTGCGCGAGATTTCGAGATTCGGCAGAAGATCGCGACACCACGCTATCGAGTCGATGATCTTGAGGCTCTCGTACTGCCGTTTTCGCTCTCCTTCGAGCTGTGTCGCGATATCCTCTTTCAGACCAAGGGTGCACGAGGCGGCGTCGACGACGATGGGAAGAGCTCCGCCATCGCTCCAGCGCCACAGCGCATCGGCAACGGCTTGCGCCATGTACTTGTGCCCCTGCCGATAGCCTTTCGATCGCCACGGCGTCGAACAGCACAGGCCGGCGACATCCGGCGGAATCCACAGCGGCTTACCAGCGCGTCTGGACAAAGAGACAAAGGCTTCCGCAAGCGAGGGAGCGGCCGGCCCGGCGGGATCGCGACCGAACATACGGTTGATGCATGCGCAGAAATAGACTGCCGCGGCGCCGTTCCTGTCCGTTTCAGGCAGGCCCGAAGCGGCACGTGGCATTGGCCCGGGCACCGCGGGCATCAAGTCGGGGCTGACAACACTTCGCGCGGCGGCGGTGAGAGCGGTTAACGGCTTCACTCCAAACACGGAGGAAAACGCATGCGCTCCCCACAGGCTCATGCGCGCCAAAGGTTCGACCGTTTTCCAGTTCTGCGCGAGGCGCAACGCCACCCGCTCTGCGGCGGGGCTGTTCTCGCGCGCTCTGAACTCTTTGATCAACGTGCCGGTGTTGATTCCGATCGGACAGGGAATCGAGCAACTGCCGTCGCCCGCGCAGGTCTCGATCCCGTCGTACTGATACTCCTGCTGGAGTTGTGCAAGCATGGCGGAGTCGGCCTTCTGTCGCGACATCTCCCGCCGCAGCGCGATCCGTTGACGCGGTGTCATGGTGACATTGCGGCTCGGACAGACTGGTTCGCAGAATCCGCACTCGATGCATTGTGAGGAACCGGTAACCCCCTCGATTTGCGGGAACGACTTCAGATTCTCCAGGTGAAGGCTGGGATTCCGCGTCAGAATCACGTCCGGCGCCAGAATGCCGTGAGGATCGGCGAGCTGTTTTATGCGCCACATCATGGCCGTGGCCTTCTCGCCCCATTCCGATGCGACGAATGGCGCCATGTTCCGGCCGGTTCCGTGCTCGGCCTTCAGAGAGCCGTCATGCTTCTTGACGACGAGATCCACGAGTTCGGTCATGAAAGCCGAGTATCGGGATAGTCCCTCGGCGCGACCGAGATCCGCGACGAGAGTGAAATGAAGGTTCCCGTGAGCTGCGTGTCCCGCGACGCCGGGAATGAAGCCATGTTTGGCAAGTAGTTCCTGCACGTCGTGCGCACCCTGCGCCAAACGTTCGGGCGGAAAACAGACGTCCTCCGTGATGAGCGTCGAGCCTTCCGGGCGATTCTTGCCGATCAGACCCAAAAGTCCCTCTCGGACGTGCCAGGCGAGTTCGACGGCCTCGGCGACGCTCGTGAACTGAACTGGCTGGATCAGCCGGGCGGAACTCACAAGCTCGAGGACCTTGTGTTGTGTTGCCTCGAGCGAGTTCGAGTCCTCGGCGCCGATCTCGACGAGCAGGGCTGCGGCGTTGGGATCGAGGGTTCTCCAATAGGACGGCGTTTGCGCAAAAGCCTGACCGGCCGCCGTGAGTGCAGGCGCGACCATCAGCTCGACCGCGGAGGCGCCGAGGCTGACGAGGCCAGGGACAAGAGCGATCGCTTCGTCGATCGTGGGGACTGGAACCCACGCCACGCTCGTCAGACGGGGCGCTGGAATCGTCTCGAGCACCGCTTCAGCGATGAACGCAAGTGTGCCCTCCGAGCCGACGAGCAGGCGTCGAAAAATCCCGAGTGGCGTTTCACCGTCGAGAAGCGCACAAAGCCGCAATCCGTGCGTGTTCCGGATCGCGTACTTGTGACGTGTACGATCCGCCAGCACCGGATCTGCCAGAAGCTCTCTTCGCAGATCGAGCAAACCTTCCGCAAGCTGCGGCTCTGCCAGCGCAAACTCCTTTTCCGCATCGGGTCTCGATGTGTCGATTACAGCGCCGGATGGCGTTACGAACGTGAGCGCGGAGACTGTGTGGTAAGCATCCTTCTGCACGATGCATCGCATGCCGCCGGCGTTGTTCGCGATCACTCCTCCTATCGTGCAGGCATGCGCGCTTGCGGGATCCGGCCCCAGCCGGCGACCGTGCCGCTCCAGCATCGAATTCATGTGCCCGAGGATCATCCCGGGGCGCGCCCGCACGCGCCGGCCGTCATCCTCCACTTTGCCGCCGTTCCAGTGATGGCGCACATCGATCAGAATGTCGTCGGATTGCGATTGACCGTTGAGACTTGTGCCCGCCGCGCGAAACGTCGCGTGCCGCTTCGTCTCGCGGCAATAGCGAAAGAGCCTGGCGATGTCATCGGTCGTTCGAGGCAGCACGACAACTTGAGGGACGAGCCGATAGGGGCTCGCATCGGAGGCATACCGTACGAGGTCGATTGCTCTGTGGAGGACGTTATCCTTTCCCAGGAGGGCGATGAGATCGGCCTTCAGTGCGCCTGGGGTCCCGTCGACCAGGGAGGCGGGGACTGCATCGCTCACTGGTGGCCCGTCGAACCGTCCTATGCGCTTGGGGTTCGCGGAAAATAGCTTTCTCATCATAGGGCGGCATTCTGCTGGCAAACAACCCCGCGAGATGCAAGGGTCATGCAAGCCGAATTTCTGATTGGTCTCGTCGTACGCTAGGAAAGAGACGGGCTGCTCCCCTTTTGTTGGACTGTTCGCAGCTTTCTGTTTACAAACAGGTGCAGGCACGATGGCAGGCCGCCTGTCGGCTTACCGTGGCTTGTTTGCTACGCCCTGTGTCGGGCAACGCCGCGGGGCAACGATAGCAGGATGTTATCTGCGGCAACGCGAAATCAGTACCTGATGGGCTCTTTGAACGACGGAAGTGTTCGAATCTCACCCTCACCGTGTCGCACGTCGGACCAGTCCCCCGGTAAACGGCCTCCGGGTCTGCCGAATCACCTTGAGGTTGCGGCTATTCGTGCAGTGTGAAATATGATGACGACACTAGCGGAGGAGGTTAACTCGTGCGAGATCGATGATTTCGTTGCCGTGTCCATTGAGAACGGCCCTCAGCATGAAAAGTCCAAAGCCCCTCGCTTCCTCGTAAGTGATCGTTGGAGGCATCGAAAGCTCCTGTCGCGACACCAGAACCTCGACCAATGCCGGCCCGTTGTGTTTGAAAGCCTGTGCGATCGCGGGTTCTACTTGATCCTGAGTCTCGGCTCTTAAGCCCAGGATGCCTGCTGCCTCTGCAATCTTTGCAAAATCCGGATTTCGAAGACTGGTCGCAAAATCGAGAAAGCCGCCGGCCTTCATTTCCAGCTCTACAAAGGCCAGCGAATCATTTTTGAAAACAACCAGCTTTACCGGCAAATCGTGCTGCCCCAGTGTAAGCAGTTCGCCCATGAGCATCGCGAGGCCGCCATCGCCGGACATTGAGATCACCTGCCGGCCGGGATGGCTGACTTGTGCGCCGATCGCCTGCGGTAGTGCGTTGGCCATCGATCCGTGGGTGAGTGAACCAACGAGCCGGCGCTTGCCGTTCATTCGGAGGTAGCGCGCAGCCCAGACGACCGGCGTTCCGACGTCGAAAGTAAAGATCGCGTCGTCGGACGCGAGCCGACTAATAACGCTCGCGACATATTGTGGATGAACAGTTGCCCCGCCCGAATCGCCGCTTGCCAGTTTATCGAGACCCTCCCGTCCGTTTCGATAATGCTCGATTGACTCCTTCAAGTGCGTTTCATACTGGTTCTGCTCGAGCCTCGGCATAAGCGCTCGCAGCGTAGTCTTTGTGTCCCCCACAAAGCCATAATCGACTTTGCTGCGACGCCCCAGTTGCTCGCCTCGAAGATCGATCTGGATCACTGTTGCGTGCTGGGGAAGGAACTGCCGATAGGGAAAGTCGGTGCCGATCATCAGCAGCGTATCGCAATTCATCATGGCGTGATAACCCGATGAAAATCCGAGCAGGCCGGTCATGCCCACGTCAAACGGGTTGTCATACTCGATGAACTCCTTGCCGCGGAACGCGTGCACGATGGGAGCTTGCAGCTTACCCGCGAATTCGAGCAGTTCATCGTGAGCTCCCGCGCAACCGGCGCCCCCCAGGATCGTGACCTTTTTTGAGCGATTCAGGACTTTTGCGAGCAGGCTAAGCTCTTCATCTGACGGACGCACCGTCGGCCGCGGTTCGGCGAACAGCAAGCGCGGCTGTTGCTCGATCGCATCTCGCAGGGCCACGTCTCCTGGAATCACGACGACGGCAACGCCACGCCTTGAAATCGCAGTCTGGATCGCAATTTCGAGCACACGCGGCATCTGCTCGGGCTGGGAGATGAGCTCACAATAATGGCTGCACTGCGCGAAGAGCTGTTCCGGATGAGTCTCCTGGAAATATCCGCTCCCGATCTCAGCGCTCGGAACTTGCGCCGCGATCGCCAGAACGGGAACGCGGCTGCGCTGGCAATCGTAAAGGCCATTGATCAAATGCAGGTTTCCCGGCCCGCAGCTTCCGGCGCATACCGCCAATTTGCCCGTGAGATGCGCCTCTCCGCCTGCCGCGAACGCGGCTGCCTCTTCGTGGCGCACGCCTGTCCATTGAATGTTTTCGCGCGTGCGAATCGAATCCGTAATGCCATTGAGCGAATCGCCCGGGACGCCGTAGATTCTCTGAACGCCCGCTCCCACCAGAACGTCGACCAGCAGGTCAGCTACTCTCTTCGCCATCTCATTCTTTCCCGCTCAAAGTCTTGAGCGTTTTGAGGTCGTCCACCACGTACGCCATAGATGCGCGAATGCCCTTACCGCATCGGCGAGGCGCAAGGTCTGACAACTCTTCATCTTTGCAGACCGGAAGCGCAAGGGCGCCTTCGCCGATCCACGCCTGTTCCACTTTTACGTCGTGCGGAACGTTCTCGACCAGTTCGTGAATCGCCGGTTTGTCGTGCTTCCCTGCCGCCAGGCGCGGGAAGTGCAAAAGATTCACAACAGGCCGCTGTTGCGGGGCGGAGTCGCTCTTAACCGGCTCTTTCAATGTCACAATGCCGTCCGCAAGGCGCCCTGCGGCCACCGACAGGCTCCCGGCGAACTTCGATCCTGCCGCCAGGGCCGGGCCTGCTTTCCCTGTGGCCGCGTAAAACCTTGTCTGGAAAATCGACCCGAGTCGCTTGGGATAGCCCTGAGTCCAGCCACGCGCCAGCGCCGCGTCGTTATCCACGAAAATGTACGGACAGTAAGAGACAGGCCTTCCTTCAAAGAGCGCGTCGAGAAGAATGAAGAACTCACGATACTGGTATCGGGCAGGATCGAGGTATTCTTCGTTCGCCCCCGAGAACTGCCAATCGTAAAAGAGCGCGTTTGCGTGGCCTTCCGCCTTCGGATCGGGGTCAAGGCCGGATGGCAGGGTCGCGGCAGCCGCGGAGGGATCCGCCCAAAATTCGATGTTCAGAAAGTCGGCGGAATAATACCAGGGCGGGGGTGGATTCAGTGTCGATTTCCCTTTCGGGGTCAGCGGGTAGTTGAAGCCTTTTAGCATTCTCTTTGCCTTGTGAAGTTTGGTCGTCACCGGGAAGATCCGGTCTCCACCCGATTTGTTGGCCAAATGTCATGATGAGTGACCTCGTTTGTGGCCGGCCTCACAAAAGTTGCAAACTCAAGACCCAACAAGACGCTAGCGCCAGGGCTCTATCGGATTGGACAGTTGCATGATCGCAATCGAAGGTGTCCCAGGGGGTAACGTATGCCGCTGTATACCGTCGTCATGCAGGAGGATTCTCTTCAGGCCGAGACCAGATCGAAGATCGCCGAGGAGATTACGCGAATCCACTCCACCGTAATGAGTGTGCCGAGACACTTCGTCCGCGTGGTGTTTCTCTTCTATGCAGCGGGTTCCGGGTATACGGCCGGCGCAGCGGCTCCCACGGCCGCAGTCAATTGCATCCTGCGTAGTGGCCACGGCCCGGCGGAGAAAGCGGACATGCTCCGGCAACTATGGTCGATGTTTCAAAACCTGACAGGAATTGCCACAGACCAGCTGGCGCTCTCTCTCCAGGAAATTCCGTCGAGTAATGCGATGGAAATGGGACAGATCATGCCATCGGTTGGTTCCGATTAAAGTTCTCGAACCTGATGACGGCTGCAAAGGGAGGGTTTCCCGCTGCCGACACGCTGAGCTCTGTACGAGTGGTGCGGTTCAGCCGGAGTCGCCGCACTCAAACTTTCGCAGAACCTAACCTTGAGAGAGCATCGCCACGCGAAAACAGATACCGGCAACATCCTTTGTCACTCGTGATTTGGACCTGCCCAGAGCCCACCTCCCTAGTGGTTCCTCGTTCGAAATGGGCGGCTTCCTCGTGAAACGCCTCGCGCTTTCGCCAGACGATTGATTTGGACCTGTATCGCGACGCGGAACAACGAGTGCTTGAGTCTCCTCGTGAGCCCGCGTTTGGTAGACTCGGGCCTGACGGTGCGTCGCTACTCACCTCAGGAACTCCAGAGAATATTTGCAGCCATGGCGGGCGCTGGCCTCTGGACGCCCCAAATCCCGAGTCAACAGAGGCCATATATTGGCCCAGCTTTCGTAGTCTACCTTCGATATTCAGAAGTATTTCCGCAAGTCGACGTTCAGGATCGCTACTGGGACCTGCTCCAAGAAGTGCCGGCCATAAATGCAATCGGCGTCCTTGCTTCGATCAACAACCTGCTGGCAAAAGCGGGGCGGGACCAAGCGGCCCATCGGATCCTCCACGACTCGTATCTCCCAACCGAGCTTAGTGAGTTGATAGCGAAGGCATCACCACCACCCCCAGCGTTTGGCGTTGTCTTTAACCGACTGGGCAACATGGTCGCGATGCGTGATCTTTTGCTCTATGGGGGTAACCGGCAGCCTTCGACCGATCTACCCATTACGCGTGTCGGGCTTCTCGCACTTTGCGCCAACGATTTCGTTGATCGCGATCCGTTGCCATCGTCCTTACCCTCGAACTTGGAACTCGCTGCGCAAATCGTCAGAACGTGGGATATTTACAACCCGCGAGATTTGGCGTACGCAATGACGCGGATTTACTATATCTTCACCGAAATCCTGCCGAGCGATACACCTCAAATAAGACACCCGCGCGACAGAATCAGCATGGAACGCTTGATGGTAGATGGCCTGTCGCTCTCAGAATTCGTTGCGGTAGCCTTTGCGCTCTTCGCCTTTGGAAATGTCACCGAGCGAAATGACATCAGCCGTGTGTTGATTCGACCAGAGACCTTCTTTCAGCAGTTCCCGAAGGCGCAACCCTTTCTTGACAAGTTCGTGGCCGGCAGAGCCCTGGCCATTAATCAGATGACGGAAGCTTTGGCAAGAGGTGAGACACTCAGCCGCGAAGGGTTTCTGAAACGAACGAAGGATCGCAACTTCCTGATAGAGAACCTCTCGGTTTTCCGTCAACATCCACTGCTCCGGCTGGACGACGGACGCATACTGATTCTCGACCATCAATTTTTGTCAGACCTCGTCACTACTGGAATCTATTGGCTCATCTTTGACAGCCTGCCCTCGAACAAACGAAACGCGTTTAGAGACCTGTGGGGATACTGTTTCGAAGCCTATGTGATCAATCTCCTGCGGGAATTTCACCCGACTGGCTCGCCGTTTCTTTGCACTAACGTTGTCTACGCGGGAGGAGAAATCGATGCCATGCTCGACTTTGGCTCGGAAGTCGTCGTCATCGAAGCCAAGGGGTCATTGCTCACCGAAGCCGCCAAGCGCAGCGGCAACTTGAAGACGTTCGCTGAAGACGTTGACCGCAAGTTTGTGGAAGACGACGATGGCGCAGCGAAAGCCGTTCAACAATTGCTTCGCGCATCACGGGCAGTTGCGGAACGAGCGGTCGAAACTGCAACGATCCCGCGCCGCATCTTTCCGATACTCGTTAGCGACGAGCCGGCTTGCGAATCCTTCGCATTTAACTCATACCACAACTGTCCGGCTATTAATCGAACAGAATCAATTGGTTGGCGGAGCTGGGTAAATCCTGTTGGGAGTCAGGTGGCTGGAGAGCCTGTAAAATGGGCGTTTTCTCGAAAAGTGTGACGCTGAGAATCTGTAGAATCTGGTAGAGGCTGATCTCGAGCCCCAACCGCTTCCGGACGATGGCGACCAGCACGTACATCGACACGGCGATCCAGATTTGGGTCTTCACGGCGTTCTCACTGGTGCCATAGAAAGATTTGATTCGGAGGTGCTGCTTGATCCATTTGAAGAACAGTTCCACCTGCCAACGGGCCTTGTAGATCAGGGCGATAGTGAGTGCCGGGAGTGTAAAGTTGTTCGTCAGGAATTTGAATCTCTTTTGGGTTTCGACATCGAGATAACTGACGCGCCGCAACGGGTCGGGGTACACCTTCGCGGAACCGATGGCCGTCAGTATGACGGTGTGATCGGATCGAACACCAGTGGCCTTGTCCACCGGGTGCGAGTAGCGGCGCTGGAGCAGAACGTTGGATTTTGTGCGGACGACAAAGAAAGCTGCGCTGAGTGTAAAGACGTAGAGACGTTCAAAATCCACGTAACCGCGGTCCATGACGTAGAAGGCACCTGCCTCCGGCAGAATCTCGTCGAGGATGTTGACATCATGCACTTTGCCGCTGGTAATACTGATGAACGTGGGAATGTTGCCGTGCAGGTCGAGCAGCGTATGCATCTTGACCGCGCCTTTGTTCTCGCGGAACCTGGCCCACGGAAAAAACGAAAGGCACAGGTCAATAGTGGTCGAGTCCAGCGCGTACAGGCCCTGGTCCAATTCGACCCCGATCGGATCGGCGACGTAAAGCGGTCGCGCCAGGTGGATCAGAACCTGAGCGAAGTCGGCGAAGATGCGCCAGTCGTGCGAGTCGTTGGCATCGGCCAGAGTAGAGCGTGACACCCTCCCGTGAAAGCCCATGTGATAGAGCTTGCCGCCCAGAGATCGCAGGCACGCCTCTATGTCGCGCAAACCATCTCGGTAAGTAAGTTGGGCAAAGCCCATCGACAGATACTGGTCCCAACAGGAGAAGCCCCGCGGACGGGCATCCCCGCCGTATCGAGCCACGCAACGGCGAAATTCGCGATCGGGCAGAAAGCCCAACAACTGAGAGAATACGGTCCGGCCTTGGTTCACGCACCATTGTCGGCCCGGCACCGATTTGACAGTTCTGGGGTTAGCCGGGTTTCAAATCGCGGCAGCCGAAACACCCACCCAACTATTGGCAATAATGGGACTTGCCGGCCACGAGGTCATCATTAGCCGGACAGTAGTGAACTCATACCTCGATGAGCAGTTCCCACGGGACGCGACAGAATTTCCTCAGATCAAGCCCCTAACAGTCATGTCAATAAATGAATTGGAGGAGCTTCTTGCATACACCGCGGCTGGAACCCTCTCATGGGACGAGATCCTTGAAGCCCGATTCGTTGACGGGCATACTGGCATATGGTCGGTGCATCAGACTATCTACGATTTGCGACACGCGAAAAATATTGAAGTTCAGCGAAACCAGCCGATTCTCAAGCGCTACGAGGCTATCTTCGATGAGATCCATCGAATCTTCGGAGCCTCAAGCGCTCCGGAAGACGCGTTAAACGCACCGTGAAATTATACCGGGCACTTACCGATTTCCATCGTGAACAATAAAAGGGCGTTGTCGTAGACAAACCGGGTTGGGGAGATGTCGTTCGCACTCGGGGCGGATCGTCAGACACTCGTACACAGCGCTGTGTGGTGTTAGGGGCGGCGGGAAACGGCGCCATTCCGGCGGCAAAGGGCGGAGCCAGTAGCACCAGTTGGAAGACCCATTGGCGGGGATCGGTAAGTACTCTACATCAGCTTCTAAATCTCTTCAGGCGACTGGCGTCTGATTTCCTCAAAGGGTCGACCGATCCGGGGGAATCCATTTGCCGCGCAGTTGTCGTAGTTGCCAGCAGTCATTCGAACCATCGAAGTACCGCCCGGATCAGGGCTTCTGCAGTCAGCCGGATTGCCAGCGCCAGCGCCGCGCCGAATACCATCGCCGCAAGATCGAGGCCGACCCGGTTTACGCCGGGGTTGTCAACGACAGCCGGAAGAAATGGCGCGAAGCCCATCCCGAGTATCAGAAGACATACCGTCTGGCTCATGAGGCTGCAGTCGAGCGCAACCGGCTGTTGCAACGGCAGCGTGACGGCAAGCGCCGGATTCAGTCTCTTGTAAAGAACAACCTGGCTCTGGATCTAAAGCGTTCCACCGCCGGGGTTTGGCTGATCGGGCCGGCGGCCGGGGATCTTGACAGGAACAACCTGGCTTCCTGCCAGTTGTTGATTTTTCAGCCACCTGCATCTACCGCAGCCCTGCCAGCGGCATCTTGAAAAGAACAACGTTCTGGTTTCAGATCGCGAACGGCCCTATAAAGAGGTCTGGCGATGCTCACACCGGACCAGATCAGCGAGATTCATCGGCTTCACTGGGTAGAGAAGTGGTCGCTGCGCAAGATCGCGCAGCATCTGAGGATTGGCCGCCGTACTCTCACGAAGTATCTTGAAGCGCCGGCGCAAAAACCTGCTCGCCGCAACCGCGCCAGCAAGCTTGATCCATTCAAAGCTGCCATAACCGAACTGCTTCATCAGGACCCAACCGCTAATGCGCCCGTCATTGCGCAACGCCTGCGGCCACTCGGCTACGACGGCGGCATCACCGTAATTAAGGACTACCTGCGCGCCGTTCGAAAAACTTCGGTAGCGCGTCGGGCTTTTGTTCGTATGGAACCATCGCCCGGAGAACGCTGCGATGTGGACTGGGGTCACTTCGGGGCGCTGCTCTATAAAGGCGCTCCGCGTAAGCTTTATGCCTTCTGCCTGGTCGAATGCCACAGCCGCAAAATGTTTCTGGAGTTCACGCACAGCCAGAGCTTCGAGACCTTCGCCCGCTGCCACATTCACGCCTTTGAGTTCCTCTCGGGCACGAGCCGCGAGATCTGGTACGACAATCTCGCCACCGCCGTCGCCGAGCACGATGGCAACATGGTCTGCTTCAATCCGCGCTTTCTCGGCTTTGCCCGCGAATACAACTTTGTACCCCGCGCCTGCCACGTTCGCGCGGCCTGGGAGAAAGGAAAGGTCGAACGTACGATCGGCTATGTGCGGCAAAACTTCTGGCCTCTGCGGTCGTTCACCAGCCTGGCCGATGTAAACGCGCAGGCCCGCCAATGGCTCAAAGAGGTTGCCAATCGGCGTAAGCACCGCGAAACCAGCCAGTCTCCCGACGAACGCTTTCAGCCGGAGTCGCTCAAGCCGCTGCCAGCCATGGTTCCGGATTACCGTGACGCCGCCGAAGCGCTGGTCCACAAAGATATTCGACTCTCGTTCGATGGCAATCGCTACTGCGTGCCGCCGCGCTATGTCGGCCACAAACTCACCGTCAAAGCCGATGCTTCATCGGTCACTATCTACGACCAGCACCACGAAGTCGCCTGCTACGCCCGCTCATGGGAGCGCGGCGAAACTTTCGGCGCGGAGCGTTTTCAGAAGGAACTGTTTGCGCAGATGGCCGCCGCCGACAGATCGGCGTCGCAACAACGCCTGGTCGCGCTCCTCGGCCCGGCTGCACAGGCTTATCTCGAACGGCTTGCCGATACCGATCGCTCGCTGTCCCGCCAGGTCGGCGAACTGTTCGGACTCGCTCGAGAATATGGGCCGGAAGCGGTCGCTGCGGCCATCGCGAAAGCCCACGTGGCACGCGCTTTCGGAGCCGATTATGTCGGCAACATTCTTCGCCAGCAGCTACAACGCCGTGAAGTTCAGCCGCCGCTCCTCCTCAAGGACCCGGTCCTGAACGAACTCGCCACCGATCCGCTCTCGCTGGCCGAATACGACGCTTTCATTCTTCGTTCCCGAAGGAGTCCCATGAACTCACTGCAACAGAAACTGAACCAACTCAGCTTGACCTCTATGAGTCACCAGCTGGACCAGGCGATCACTGACGCCGCGGCCAGAAATCTGAGTCTTGCCCAGGCTCTCGAATCTCTGGTGGATCTTGAACTGGAGTCCCGCAACAGCCGGTCCGTCGAGCGCCGATTCCGTCTCTCGCGCCTGCATGCCCGGCATTCGATCGACAGCTTTCATTTCAAACATCACAAGAGCCGCACCGAACTGAAGGCCCGCATTCTGCGGCTGCTCGATCTGGAGTTCCTGCACAACGGTTCCAGTGCAATCTTTATCGGCAATCCCGGTGTGGGGAAAACCTTCCTCGCTAAAATCATCGGCTGGCGCGCCTGCCAGGCCAATCAACGCGTGCTCTTCACCACGGCCATGGATATGTTGAATCACCTGCTCGCTTCTCAGATCGATCACTCGCTGATCCGCAAGCTCAGGACCTACACTGAGCCCACGCTCCTCATCGTTGA
>CAWJTK010000003.1:0-786211 GCA_963845785.1 Terriglobia bacterium
AAACGATCCGTGAGTTCACCGGGCTGACTTGACCCGATGTCTATGGGGTGATTCTGAACCTCGTTGAGTGTGGGCAACAGCTCTCCTTGCTTCCTGGCGTGGCTTCGTGGTGTTCTTGATCGCGAGCGCTCATTCGGAGTCGAGAAGAGGTCGCAACGTCGCGGCAGTTCGGCCACACCGGAAGGCCGGATGACTTAACGCGATGCCTTCAAATCCTCCAGCATCCGCTCTCGCAGGATCGCGTTGATGCGCGTCAGGTGGCCTTCGCCGAAAGACTTGAGCCACGCGAGCACATCATTGTCGATACGAAGCGAGACGGCAGTCTTGAGCGGACGATAAAAGTTTCCGCCAGTCAATGCGCCCTCCCACATCTCCGGCGGGAGCACAGGCGCGTCAGGATCGGCGAGATCCTGGCTCTTGTCGCGTTTTGCATAAAGCTCGCGGGCTTTGGCGCTCACCTTAAGCCTCGCGGGCGTCGATGTAGAGTTGCGTTTCATAAGCGTTCGCCTTTCGTGCGGAAATCAAACGGAGAACGATTGTCTCCGTCTCCTCATTTGTGCGGGTCCGGTCGACAAAAACGACCAGCAGAATGAGGTCCCCTCTGCGTGTTGCGCCGATTGCCTGGAACCGCGGTTCGGTTTCGTCGTCGTAGTGATAGTTCGGTTCAATCACGCGAGACGGATCTTCAAATACTTCTGTAGCTTCCTCGAACGAAATCCCATGTTTCTTCAGGTTGTTCCGTGCCTTGTTGGCATCCCAGTCGTATACAACCGTCACATTCAATATTGTATATACATCAGCATGTTATGCAAAGCCGTAATTGAGCCCGGTGTCGATGACTTCGTCGTCGGTCAGGTCCGCGGCGTATTCTTCGGTGGCGAGCTTGTTGACGAGTGATGGCTCGACCTTCTCCTCGAGAAGCAGGACATTCTTGTCGGCCTTCGGCGCTCGCGAAAAATGACCCAGCAGTGCTCGGTTAGAGTGACCCAGTCTTAGAACAGGATTCCGGTCGGAAGTACTCATCATCATCATCCACGCCGAAGGCGTGAGCAGTTGTTGGCACAGACGTGGATGGGCTCGATATCATCCGCGCCGAAAGGCGCGTTGGGTCTGTTCATCGGGGGGAACAGGGCGAAGTTACCGTGCGCTGGCGGCGCGCTGGAGTTTGTTGCGGAGGTGCTGAAAGTATGCCTGACCGACGTTCAGATGGAGGACTTCCTCGATCACCGGCGCGAAGTACGCCAGCGACCGAATCATCCCGAGTGGTGGCGCATGGGCCGGCCTTGTCGAACGCCGCGCCGCCGCAAGAGTCAACGCATTCCCGACGGTTTCCAGGGGCACGCCCCGTTCGTGCAGTTCAGCTGCAAACAAACGATCCGGCCGGCGCACCACGCCCGCTGTTCCGGGCGTCGAACGATACGCATCGAGAACCTCGCGCACATACTCGCGTTGTTCCATCGGCCCTGAACCTCAGCCCTGCGGCTCGCGCAACGACGGACCGTTGATGGTCACCGTGTGACAGTAATGCCGCACGCGGCTCAACAGCGCTTCCACCATGGATTTATTGCCGAGAAAGTTCTGCCACTCGTCATAGCCGAGATTCGTGGTTATGATCGTCGAGTGCCGGTGGTAACGTTCCTCCATCAGCTTGAAGAAAGTGTTCGACTGTTCGGGTTTGAGATTTAAATACCCGAACTCATCGATCAGAAGGACGTCCAGGCGCGCCAGCCGGTTCAGCAACTGGCGCGTGGAGCGGTCGGCCAGCGAGGCATACATCTCGTCGAACAGGTCCTGCGCGCGAACGAACTGACAGCGGTGGCCGTTCTGCAAGGCTTTCAGCAGAAGACCGCAGGCGAGTCCCGTCTTGCCCACGCCGGTCGGACCGGTCAGCACCAGATTCTCGTGTTTGGCCACGAAGTCGAGTTCGGCGAACGTGCGCATCTGTTTGCGGTTCACGCCCGGCTGGCGCGGCCACGGGAACGTTTCGAGCGACCAGCGTTCCGGCAGATTCGCTCTGTGAATGCGCCATTCCAGCGCACTCTCCTGCCGTTCGTGCCATTGCGCCCGCAATAATCCGGCGACGAAATCGGAGTACGGGATGTCCGCTTTCTCCGCCGCCTGCAACTGCTCGTCATAAACCTTCAGCATGCGTTTCAGCTTGAGATTCTTCAGCAGCTGTTCCAGTTCCTCAGTCATCGCCTTCCGGCTCCTGTTCACGAATCAGAAAATAATCGCGGGCCACGCGCCGCAGAATCATGCGCTCCAGCCGGTCGAGGTCGTAAAGCCCATAACGGCCGGCTTCGGCCACGGCCGCGAGGAACGCTTCGCGCGGATACTCGCGCAGCAGCCGCAGCAGTTGCCGCAGGGCAAGCGCCGGCACTTTGCGGCCTCTCTGTTTCAGTTCCGCGATATAGGCGGCAATGGCGGGAGCGGCCTCGATGAGCGCTTGTTCTTCCGGATGCGGATCGCTTCGCTTCACGCCCTCCCCGCGCGGCGGCCTGTGCTCAGCCAGCGTGATCCGCTGCGACAGAGGCGTCAGAACGCGGTCGTGCTGAACGATACGGCGCGGGTCGAGTTCGATGGCGACCCTGTCGCGCGTCTCGCGAATCTCCACGCGCCTGCCGATCCAGGAAACCGGAACCGAGTAACGAATGGAGTTTACCGAGACATAGCCTTCGGTGTCCACCATGCGCTGGTGCAGCCGGTACACCTCGGGAATCCATGCCGGCAGTGGCTTCAGATGCAACCGCTCGATGGCGAACAGCTCGCGCGGCACGGCGCGCAGGTGCTTCTTGTAAGTCGAGTTGACTTTGTCGCACCATTCGCGCGCCTGCCGGTTCAGATCCTGCCAGCTGGTGAACGTGCGGCCCGCCAGAAAGTTGTTTTCTATGAAGGAAAACGGCCGTTCCACCCGCGCCGACCGATTGGCGTCGCCGCGTTCGTGCGCCACGAAACGGAACCCGAGGCGTTCGGCGAACGCCTCCATCTCGGGCACCGGAATCATCTCGCGTCCTGTGCCGCGCAGCACAACAACATGCGTGTTGTCGATCATGACGCGCTCCGGGGCGCCGTTGGTATAGCGCACCGCATCGGTGAGAAACACCTTGCAGTCGAAGCGCTGGAACGTGGGATGGATCTGGAAAAACAGCATGCGCGAGTAACACAGCACCGCGGACGCGGTCTGCGCTTTATACTTCCTGCCGCCCACTTCCACTTCATGCGGCGAGGTGTCGTGCTGCATCTCCACGCCGGGCTCGAAATGATACTGGCCCGCGGGCACAGCCGGCGTTTGCCCGATGCCCTGTCTGCGGCAGAACGCGGTCAGCGCCGGATAAGACATCGCCGCTCCGCCCACCTGGAGTTCCTCATGGACTCGCACGAGATTCCCCTTGCAGGAAGCCAAAAGATCCAGGATCTGTTGCCGGTAAGGCTCGGCTTTCTCCGGCCGCTGAATCTCCGGCACGCTCGTGGAGTTGGAGCGCAGGACTTTGCGCACCGTGAGCCGCGACACCTGCAGCGCGCGCGAGATCTCGCGGCTGCTCACGCCCTTCGTGTGCAACTCCAGAATCGCGGTGCGCTGCGCCTGGCTCAGCATGTTTCGCTTCCTGTTCCTTTCCGATGCGTTCCGCCATCCGGCTGAGTTCCCGGCGCGCGCTTTCGATCGCACGCTGTGCTTGCTCCTGCTGCGCCACGTTCATCTCCGGCAGCGCTTCGGTGAGCCGCCGGCTGGCCCGGCGCAGAATGGCCAGCGCCATCTCCAGATCGCGCTCCACCTGCTCTGCCGCCGCCGGCTTCGCCGTCTGCGGCTGCCGCTGCGTTTTCAAAAACAGTTCCGGCTCGGCGAGAATGCGCTCGCGAACCACGCGCGAGCCTTCGCGCCAGGCGGTGTATAGCTGCGCCGCCTGCCTTGTATCGCAGCGGTGCTTCACGAATGCGGCGGCCATACGCTCGCAGTCCTCAGCACTGACGCGCGCCGCGGGCGCCAGAAACTTCATCGCGATCTGCGCCGTGATGCTTCCTTCGCGTATGTGCCGCTGGACCGCTTCCGGCAATAACTCGACGAGCGCCAGCCGCCGCGATACCCAGCTCACGCTGCGGTCGAAGCGGCGCGCCAGTTCGTCCAGCGAATAACCGAAACGTCGCTCCATCTCCGACAGCAGCCAGCCTTGTTCGAGCGCGCTTTCCCGCGGACTCATTCTCTGTGAACGCGACAACAGCAGAGCCTCGGCTTCGCCCATCGGCCAGACCGTGGCCTCGACGGTGTCGCGGCCCAGCTGCCGGAGCGCGGCTATGCGTTTGTAGCCGTCGATCACCAGGTAACGTTCGTTGCCGCTTTTCACAACCACGACGACAACGGGAGTCTGTTGTCCGCTCTCAGCCAGCGATGCCAGCAGATGGCGCTGACGGTGCGGCTCGCGCACTCGCAGATGCTCCCATCGCAGATCGAGCTGATGAAACTCCAGTTGCATGGTCCGGCGACTGAGCCCGAGTATGCGGGAAACCGGGACTGGTCTTTTGCGCGGAAAGGGGAAGTGTGCCGGGAACTCCCGTGGGATCAGGAAGATACGGGCGGATCAGATCTTTCGCGGTACGGAGGATTAGTGCTCCCAAAACCCCAATGAAATCAGAGCCTTGCGTGCCGAACTGGTCTTTCGCGAAGTTCCAGGGAAGTTGGGGCAAGGGCGCGGGTAGGCGAAGCGGTTCCGGCGCTTCCGGCTGTGCCGCTCGCTGGTCAATCCGCCATGCGATCGAATAGCCGGGGTTGCGATTTCGCCAGTCTGCCTGAGTCTTCTGGCGGCGCGCCGCCTGACACTGCGGATTCCCGCATGCCCGTTGACAGGCTCCCACTCGCGGGTCCGGCCGGAACCACCGCCGACAGATTCTGCACGGTCTCTTCCGGGCCTCGGGCATCGTGATGAACCATCGTCTTCATCACGGCCATCAGCGATCCGAAGATCCGCCGTCAGTTCAGAATGCCTGGGTCATTTCTGCAGAGCACAGGTGGGTAACTTCTCGCGAGCGCCGAAGTTGTCGGCAGTCATCCAGTCCAGCAGCGGGTCTTCCTTCCGGCTCCCCGCCTCGTGGGCGATCCACTCCCAAAACTCGGGGATCCCGTCGAGCGATAATACGTGTTGCTCGCAGTGATGAAACGATGAGAACATTCGCGTCGAAGAGGTACAGCACTTCCTTAGCGCGCACCTCGCATCGACAGGAGCGGTTCCACGTTGCGCGGTTTTACTCCGAGGACCCTGCCTGCTTTGGTGTACGTGGTCGTTCCTTCATCCAGCGACCGGCGTACAAGCCGCAGCAGCGCGTGACCCAGACGGCCGGCGGACGGTATAGTAGCTCGGCCCGCCTTCGGTCTCCTTGTTTTTTTCCGCCTCGCGTTCCTTGAACTGAAAGTGCTCATCTTTGAAGCGCTGATCGAGTGCCGTCCACGTGGTCTTCCCGATCATGCCGACCCGGTAGAGCTTGTAGGCCACCATAGCTCTGCTCACGCGGCGCGTTTGCGCGAATCGTCCGATCTCTTCCGCGACAGTCGCAAGACTCAGTTGCAGAACGGGCGCGAGCTCTCGTACCTCGCTCGCCGGTAGGAGAAATTCTCCCGCGACATCGTTGCAGTAGCGCTCGATCCGATTCTCGCTGTCCGTTCCGCTGATCCCCGTCTGTCCCAGCCAAAGGTGGACGAGTTCGTGCAATGCGGTGAACGACCACGCCGTTTTGGCGTCCTGATCGTTGATCACGATCAACGGCGCGATATCGTCCGCGAGAGCGAACCCACGGAATACCTCGACAGGAATGTTCGTGTGATGGCTGCCGAGATTCCCCAGCAGGAGGACATAGACCCCGCTCGCCTCAATCGTCTCCCGGAGATAGGTAAATGCTTCGTCAGCGATTTTGGTGGCGCGATATCCGGCCAGGCTGAAGTTGAGATGTTCGGCCATGCGTGCCGCAAGCTGGGGAGCGGGGAGTTCCATCGTTGCCGAACCAACGAACTCCAGCGGTTCGGCCCTGTCGTCTTCGAGCATCGACCGGATGAGCCCCTGACGAGCCTTGATGTCCCGTACGAGGGCATCGAGCTCAGGGTTGAACTTCTCATGACCGGGCAGGGTACGGAAATCCTGTCCGCGATCTCCCGTCCTCGGCGGTTCTGCCAGGTAGAAGACGAGCAGCGGCCGATGGTACGTCCTGGCCATCTTCAGCAGGACGGGGCGTGTCGGTTCGTCCTCGCCAAGTTCCATGGCCCCAAGGCGTTGCGCGCCGGTACGACGGCGGGCATCGCTGAGCCCCAGGGCACGCGCGGCATCATCGAGCGACAGACCGGCGGTCTCTCGTGCCCACGTCACGATTTTTGGCTGAATCGCGCTCATACCCGCAGGCCCGTAGTTTTATTAGACCGTAGCAATCTTCCTGAAATTACAGCCACTGGCTAGCTAGCCCCGCCGGGAGGAGCAAATCGCGAGAGCATACCTGCCAACTAAATGCTCGACTTCGCGCCGATCTGGACGTCTATCAGGACGACCTGCCGCCCTGAGACCAACGTCGCCGCATCCCTCGACTCCCGGTCGCCCCGGAAGCCGTCACTTTTACGGTGAGCGGTACAGTATAAACATGGCTGCAAGACCGTTCATGTATTTCCGACAAACGGTGCCTGGGTCGTAAAGAGGGAAGGCAAATCGGGAAAGATTTTCGTCACTCAGTGCGAGGCGATTCAGGCTGCGCGGAAGAGCGTCAGAACGGAAAAAGCCGGCCAGTTCGTTGTTCACGGAGCGGATGGCAGCATCAAAGACCACGAAGTATATCGAATGACTCCGGTTCAGGATCCACCCAGGAAGAGCCGCCGAGCCCGCGACATCGAGCGGGCCGTGGGCGAAATCTCGCTCCGGCGCGTCCAGGCCGATGCCATCCTTGAGCCCTCGCCTGCGAAGTAAGCACGTCTTCATCAACTGCCCCTTCGACGACCGCTACCGGCCGATATTCACCGCCATTGTCTTCGCCATTTATGACCTCGGATTCTTCGCGCGCTGTTCTCTGGAGGAAGACGACGCGGGAGATTTTCGCCTCTCCATGATCGAAAGGATGATCGAGGAGTGTCGTTTCGGAATCAATGACCTTTCCGCCGTCGCGCTCGACGCCACCACGAATCTTCCCCGCTTTAACATGCCGCTGGAACTCGGCTTATTCCTCGGTTGCCGGCGGTTCGGGCCGCGGAATCAAAACAAGAAGCGAACCCTCATATTGGACAACGAACCATACCGGTACCGGCAGTTCATCTCGGACATTTCCGGGCAGGATATTCGTGCGCATGGAGGCGATCCCGAGAACGCAATTCGAGCGGTACGAGACTGGCTCCAGGCAACATCCCGACGGTCCGGGCTGGCCGGAGGCGGCGAAATTGTTGATCGCTATCGCCGATTCCGGGCCGACTTGCCTGATATTTGCGCCGCCCTTGCCCTCGAACCGGACAGGCTTACCTTCCTTGATCTGTCCGCGACCACAGCGGATTGGTTAAGGACCAGTCGCTAAGCTCTTGATCAGACGAAGCAGTTGCCGTACGTTCCGCCCCGCGCGTTCGGCGGCGACGACGGCGGAAAGAATCGAGGTTCGATCCCGGACGGGAGGCTCCATGGCTCCCGGTGAGCGGTGACTCGTCGAAGCCCGCAAATGATAGAGATTCGGAGGTCTGCGTCGGCGAGCAGGCATGCTCTCACGCCGGCTTCGGGACGCGCCTTTCGCGAAACCTGCGAGCCCTTTCCACAAACTCCGCTGGGTTCAGCTTTCGCGCCTCTTCCCATGCCTGGGGGCCCGCCGCAAGATAGGACTCAATCTCCTGCGGGTGGGCGCTGATAAATGCGATAGCGGCTTCCACTTTCTGTCGGGTGCTGAGCGCCGGGAAATCGGCGACGATTTCATCCACGGCTTCACCGCGTTTGAGCGCCCAGGCTACGCTCTCCAGAAAACGTTCGTACGTGCGACGTAATACCCTTCGTTCCTCTGCTCGATGGAGATGTCTGTCAGCATTTTGATCGCCTTGTCCTGAGTCTATCCTGGAAGTTAGTACTGGACCTGGCGACCGACTCTGGAACCTCGGCGCATAGTACGAACATTTGCACTGAAAGCTTACTTTCTCGCGAGTCAAACGAAAAGCGCGATACGACCGTCCTACGGAGTGCGCCTGTCGGTCCAGGCAGCCGCCCTTTCGGGCGGTAACGTGTCTCTATCCCCGGACCCGCAGAGTTTTCTCCGTGAGTACCGCGAATTTCCCCGCCAGTTCCGCACCGTGTGAGTCCAGCATCGCCGCCACCGCGGTCGCCTTCTTTCCCGGCGTCAACCCTTCCAGTCGCAGCAGAACAACCCCCGAGTGCAGAAGGCGCCGCCGGAACACAAGATCGCCGAAATCCTTGTCCGATGTAAGCAGCACCGCGGCCCGCTGATGGCTGTGGCCGAGAACCGTATCATCGTCTATGCCGGGGTTCAGTTCCGCGACGTAAATGACATCGTGTCCATCCGCCCGCAGAGCTCCACAATCTGCAGATCGATGTTCTCATCGGCGACGATGTTCACCCGGCGATCGTTTCCATCGGGTACACAACGTCGGCCCTCAGCGCCTCCGCCGCAAAGGCCATCGCCGCCCGGATCCCCTCTGCAGTCAACCGCGGATGCTCAGAAATCACCTGCTCCACGCTTTCGCCGGATGCAAGCTTTTCAAGGATCAGCTCGACCGTAATCCGTGTGCCTGCAACCACCGGCTTACCCATCATTACCTTGGGATCGCTCGAAATCAGAGATCGAATCGGAGGCATTTCACTCTCAGTCTACAGGAATCGCAACAGGCCGCTTACCGGACGGCGGCCTTCGCCGCTAGCAGCTGTGATCAATACCGGTAGCTCCGCGTTAAAGCCGCAATCGCATTGCGCGGTCAAATCAGGCGAGAGCAGCGTTTCCGGATCACGTGAAGATTCACGCACTGGAATCAGCAGACCCATGCGGGTTTAAGCGGCCCGATTGCACTTTTCAGGTCACCCGACCAGTCGCAGGCCGCGAAATGTATCAGAATAAAAACGATGCAGCGCCTTGATCGAATTACCTGGAGTCCGAATCAGATGAACGGTCAACCGTGCATCCGTGCAATGCGCTTGACGGTCCGTCGTGTGGTGGAGGCCGTTGCCCTCTATCCGAACCGGGATGATCTCTTCCGGAATTATCCGGAACTCGAGCCGGAAGATCTTCAGCAGGCGCTCACATTTGCCGCGGCCAACCTGGAAGACGTGGCCCGGGAAACAGCTGCCGCTTGAGTGGCTCTACGGCTCCCCGGCTCGTTCTGGATCAGGGAGTTCCGCGGGACGCCGCACAGTTGCTGCGCGAACTCGGATACGACTGCACGCACGTCGGAGAAATCGGGATGTCGAATTCGTCCGACGAAGAGATCCTGCGATGGTCGCTGGAACGTGGTTGCTGGAACATGGTCGCTGAAACACAGTCCAACGGTTAAAGGGACTTAGCACCGGGACATTCCTCCCACCGGACTTCGGGACGACTATCCGATCGTCACTCTGGGTTTCGCCTTTCGCCGGTTGAAAAAGCCGGGTGCCGTAAGGCTGATATATTAGGAACGGTTTTAGCCTATGAGCCAGGTGGAGCAGATCGAAAGCCAGATTGGCGCGCTGTCTTCGACGGACCTGGCTGCCTTTCGCAAGTGGTTCGCGGAATTTGACGCCAGCGCCTGGGATCAGCAGTTTGAGGCCGACGTGAAAGCGGGAAGGCTCGATCGCCTGGCGGCGGACGCATTAAGGGATCACGCCGCTGGCCAGTCGAAGGAGCTTTGACCCACCACGCTTCTCCGGCCTTCTGGGTTTGCTATAACTCTCTGGGTATTTCGGTTAGAGAACTTGCCGGCCGGGCATTCGAACTGCTCCAACGCGATCCACGACATCCTTCCCTTCACTTTAAGAAGGTCGGGAGGTTCTGGTCGGCTCGTGTGGGCATGCACCACCGGGCTATCGGTGTTGCGGCTCCGGACGGAGTGATTTGGTTCTGGATCGGAACCCACTCGGAATACGATAGCCTGATCGGCTGACAGTTCGTCACCTTTTCGCCCGGGTTCGGGTAGACGAGTATGGCGCAGTATGCTGGCCCAACGGGGCGGATCTCGCTCCCGACGCCTTGTACCGGACAATTTCCTCGCAGGTTGCGCCGGCGTTCTCGCGTCGTAATTGGTGCACGGCCAAGCCGTCCTTGCCGCTGGACCTTCCCGGGAGCGAGAATTGAGATATGGCAGCTGTTATTGAGGAGATTCCTCTCGCGAAGGACCCCCACGGCGTCTACCGGATCGGCGCCACTCGCGTGACGCTGGATCTCTTGGCACGCGCCTTCAAGCGCGGGGCCACCGCCGAAGAGATCGTGCAGAAGTTCCCCACCCTGGAACTGGCCGACGTGTATCAGGTGATCGGTTATTACTTGAAGTACAGGACTGAATTGGACGAATACCTGAAAAGGCGCGAGCATGAGGAGAACGCCCTTGTGGTTGCTCACCAGGAATGGTCTCCCGCCGGGTTGCGCGAGCGTCTTTTGGCCCGCCGACCAACCCGATGAAATGGCTTGCCGACGAGAATTTCGACAATAATATCCTTCGCGGCATTATCCGGCGCCTCCCCGAATTCGATGTGGTTCGCACCCAGGATCTTGTTGAGATCGCGGGGTCGGAAGATCCGGCCGTGCTCGCATGGGCAACAGCCAATCGCCGGATTCTGCTAACCCATGACGTCTCAACGATGATTCCTGCCCAGGGCGAACAGCTGGAGCAGTTCGGCGCTTGTTCGCCGATTCTCTTTGTGCGCGACTCCCTGCCCGTCAGTCTGGTAATCGAAGAAATCCTTCTGCTGGAAGAATACTCCGTGGAGGCCGACTGGAAGGCAGGCGTTATTTACCTCCCGCTTCGATAGCGAGCAGCAGTGGATTGATGACATTCAGTCACGATTCACGGGCGGGGCAAGCGGCTGCGATCTTCTGCACCGCGTTGAGTGTTTCAACTCCGCCGGGCAACCTGCTCACGCTCGCCGCGCGCGGATCGGCTTCCGATTGGGCGAAAATGATAGCGGAATGGCGCTCAATTCGGACAGAGACCACGTCATCGCGACGTTGCGTGCGCACGAGCGGGAGTTAAAGAACGCCGGCATTTCGCGGCTGCGCCTTTTCGGCTCGGTTGCGCGGGGCGAGACGGGTAATGACGTGGATCTGGTCGCGGAATTCGACCGAGCCTTGTCGCTGATCGATCTCATAGGTCTGGAAAACCGTCTGGCGGACCTGCTTGGCCGCCCGGTTGATTTGGCGCAGGAACGCATGTTGAAGCCGCGCGTGCGTGCCAATGTGGACCGCGAGGCCCTGCTTGCCTTTTGAAGATCCGATCGAACCGTTAAGTGACATCCGCCGAAGTGGTTGGCTCCGGAAATGCCCATCGGCGCCAGAGCTCAGGTGGCAAAGGCGTTCCATGCCGCAGCGACGCCAGAATAGACGCCGCGATTGGTACATCCGCTGGTTGCCGAAAGCGCGATCCAACTCTTCTCATTTCGGCGACAAGCGTACGAACGCCAGCCAGAATTTCGGATGATGCGGCCTCACGATGGCTTGCGAACGCCCCAACACCGACGCCTTGACCCTCTGGCATTTCAGCCTTGAACACTTGCCTCGACCAATCGTCGGGCGGAATCCACGATACCAGATCGAGGGGCCGTATGTCGCCAGGCTCGCCCTGATCGAAGGCTCCGAGAACCAAGCGCCTGTGTATGAGGGCCAGCAGTTTATCTCGTGCCTCATCCGGCAGAATACAGCACAGCTCCAGTAGCATTAAGACGAAGAAAGAGCTTTGGGCGAGGATTATCGGAGGATCGGGCTGGGTGGCAACCTGTTCGAACACATTGGCGATAGAATTGCCGCCGTCGAGAAATGGCAAACTGCTGCGGCCTAGCCGTCGCGGGTACAGTCGCGACACGAGGTTCTCGATAATTAGCGCCAAATCCGCGAGACGGCCCGCATTCCGCCAGATCGCTGCCATCAGAAAGAACTCGATGTGCTGGATGTCGAGCACTGGCCGAAGCACGGAAACATTTGCGCTGGCCAGCATCGCTGCCCAGTTTGCAATTTCGTTCATCGATTGCTCCGGGTCCAGCCGAGGCGCGGAACTCTCAGCCAGTTCGACTGACAAGAGACCTAATCGCCCGATATGCCAGTAGGACATGTAAGATGAGGCAACAGCGCCAAGGTAGCTACTCAACGCCATTCCGCTATCGATAGCGTGTTCGACCGATAGATCGCTGATATGTGCTCGGTAGAACCTGTCTAACTCTGCAATGTAGAAGCCGCTCCAGAACCGCTGAATCCCAGCTATAGCTGTTGGGTTAGGATGGTCAGCATGCCACCTCCATAAGGCGACCGCGGCCCATTCCACGAGCTCGATCCAGCCTGTTTCGAATGAAGGATTATGAGCCGCTCGCTGGCGCAAGATGATCAACGCTACGGGCACAAGCGCAGGTCCCCGCAGACCGGCGCTCTCCTGCAAGACGTCGTCGATGAACCTGTTCCAGTTCGGAATCAATTGGGTTTGCCACGCCTCCGACCCATGCCTAAAATCCGCGAATTGTGCCGATAAGTAGCTCAACTGTCCGAAGAAACGCTCTGGTAACAGCGAGGGACTCAGCACATGCAGAATGGTCTGGTCAACTAATTCAGAGAGGTTCCAGCGAACAAAGCGAAGCGCGACTTTATCGCCTACCTTCGATGGGGCCGCCGCCACCCATCGGTTGTATGCTTCAATTCCGTTTTGTTGATCATCTTTGTTATAAGCGAGGATGATCGTAACCAGACTGACATTATGCAGGCCCTCGGCATTTAGATCAGGGGCTATTGCCATGCGCAAGTCACGATCAAAGTCGCTCTTGGTCCAGGTCGAGTTTGTCAGTGGCTCGTCCTTAAGGACAAAGATAGTTAGCTGGTCGCCGCCGTCGGAAAGGAAAGATATGTCGATTCCAAACTCTGCCTCGCTCTTGCTCTGAGGATAGCCCAATTCTCCACTGCGTATAAACGGGAGCCGAAATGGCTTTCCAAACCTCGCGAGCCCCAAATTATAGGCGACCCAGTCGATCCCCCATTTCGCGCCACTTTTCTCCCGCCGCGTACGTTCGGTGAGGCTTTGAAGGTAGTACGTAATAAATGATTTAACAGATTCCGCGTTCATTGGGCGTCGTCCGCCGCCGTCAGCGCACTGAGCACGGCAATTCGATTTGCCGCGGCCCTGCGGCGTGTATCCATTCCCTCCGGATCCACAAACTCTAACCGTGGAATCTCAACACTTGAAGAGGAAGATTGCATCGTCGACGTTTCGCTTAGTGACCCACTCCCAAGAAACGTTCGGAACTCCCTACCACCATAGAGAAGATTCAGTGTCGGTATTGTGCGTAATACGACCGAGTTGTCTTTTACAGCCTTCGCAACATCTTTCATGACTTTGTGATCGTGCAGTCTCTGGGCGCGCGCCATGCCGGGCGCTTCCATCTGCAATGCCGGTGAGCGCGAGGCCCTAAACATCTCGGCAAGACGCTCCGCAGCATCAGCAGCGATATCTGGCAAATACTCGTCGTTGGGAGCAGAAGCCACGAGAGCGGCACGATATTGATGTGTGTTTAAGCATTGGAGGGCGCACTCCGCATAAAACCTCTCCGCCAGGTCACCCCCGATGGCGTCAACGCGAGCTGCCAGACAAGCGTGAAGCCGAGCAAGCGCCTCATTATCAAGGAGACGACGCTGCGCTTCGAGCAGTAGCAACTCTATCTGGGTGTCAGTCGCTGCGGTCACTGCGGGCAAGCTGATCGCTCCGACGCCGCACTCCGCCAACACCAGAAGGCCCATATGGCGCGCCGGGGATCCGGCCTGAAAGCAGAGGTCGTCAGCAACCGACGTATGGAGGTCGTTCTGCCGAAGCATTTGAAAGAAGCCTAAAAATTGCCGCTCTCTTGCAACTTGGAGCCATGGCTCGCCGGAATGTAGCGCAAGAGTCTTGATGAATTCGCGAGTCATTCCGGCGTTAGCATGTACGAGCGCTTTAAGTGCATCATAGACTCGCTCCCAGGTTCCAAGGCTGCTGAGATTGATGGGGAGGTACCCTCGCACTACGGTAAGCCACGTGTGGGCGTCGGCCGCTTTATTTCGAATCGAAGATACCAAGCAGTGAAGCGACGCCGTAATTCCCCAGTGCCGCGCTTCTTCGCTCAGTCCCGGTCGTGAAAGGTTTTGCAATTCCCTCTGAGCCCACAGCCAAGAGCCCTTGTCGACCTGAACCGTGGAATTCAGCAAATAACACCAAGCCACCTCCTCGTCGGAGCCGGGACGAACAAATAAGTCGCGCATTTCGCGGGCGCTTTGCTCAGGGAGAAGAAGATTTGGCTGGCCGTAGGCCCAAGACTGAATGTAGAGGCTGCGCCATGATGAGTGCCCGCTGGATCGCAGGCGATTCTCAATCGCCGCAAATCGAGCAACATCCGATGTCTCCCCGGGGACAGCCAGTCTCAGCCAGCTAGTCATGTTGCGAATGATTACGAGCGACGCCCCCTGTGGGTTGCTGTCGAGCCACCGTTCCAATACCGTGAGCGCCTCTTTTGTACTCGTGGAACAGAACGACTCGACGCATCCCCAAAACCCGACTTGAAAATAGTCGTTGCTTACAACCTGATGAGCCTCAGCGATCCAGAGGAAGGCTTCGTCGGCTGTGAACTGGACGCGGCGGAACATCTCCGCACCGAAGGTCAGCGCTTGAAAGGTAACTTGCCGGTCCCGGAGCATCATCAAAAGGAATTCGACTCTTTCCGTGGAACTCCACGCTTGGATCGCATCAGCCCACAGCCTTCCCATGAAGACACTGACCTCGTCAGATACCCCCAAAAACCGATACGCCGCCAGACTGAAACGCATAAAGCCGTCAGTCGGCCGTACATCCGTCTCAAAGATGCCTCTGAGGACTCCAAGAAGCGATTCTCCGGTCCGATTCGAATTTGTCAAATCGTCTGCGACTCTTGGGTTGATTATTCCCAACGACGATAAGGCATCCGGCCCAGTGGTTTTCATTTCGGTCAGTGCTGCCGCGAGGTGGGGATAGCGCGACGCGAATGATTCTGGAATCATAAAATGCTTCGGCATGTCCGGCCCGAAAAAAAATCGGTCACTGCTCAAACCAGTTTATTTTCCGAATAAATCCAATCATATAGCCCTCGCCGCTGTCCGCAACCCCAAAAACACATGCTAAAGAATAACCGAGGAGAAAACAAAAGACCTATGTCCCCTGCGACCGAATCGGCATCAAATAACGCCGCATCCCCAACCCCGAACCACTCCACCGGACCCCGCACGCAAGAAGGCAAACAGCGTTCCGCTCTGAACGCCCTGCGCCACGGCCTGACCGGCCGCACGGTAGTCATGCCCTACGAAGACATGGACGCAATACCACATCTTCTGCAAACGCCTCTTCCAGACCCTTGCCCCCGAGACCCCGCTCGAAGAACAATACGCCCAGACTTACTGCGACACCCAATGGCGCCTGAACCGGGCCCTCTCCTTCGAAGACGCGATGATCGCCCTTGGCCATTCCGAAGCCGCCGGCGAAATCGAAACCGAACATCCCCAGGTCCACGCCGCACTCACCGCCGCGCGCGTTTACCGCGACGATAACAAATCCTTCGCCAACCTGACCCTCTACGAACAGCGCCTCCACCGCACGCTCGATAAGACCCTGCGCGAGCTAAAAGCCCTCCAGTCCGAGCGCAAAGCCGAAAGGCAAGCCGAACTCGACGCCGCCGTAGCCGAGCGCAATCTCCTGAAAATGAAAGCGAAACACGGCAACCATCACCTCCAGCCCGCCCCTGAACCCATCACAAGACAGTTCGTTTTTTCGACCGCCGAAATCGAAGCCGAAGCCCGCCGCCAGTTCCGTCTCACAGACATCGCAACCGCCCAAAGACACCACTACGACTTCGAAAACTACCGAAAATTCGCCCCGAAATGGGCAGCGTGACAGCATCATGAGGGCCCAGCGAAGCAGACTGACGTCAAACCAGCACCAATCCCCGGCCGCTCCCCAACACCCACACCCGAATTGCGCCCCAACCACCCAAACCAGGCCCATCCCACCCCGCGATAGACTGAAGATTCCAAATGCAATTAGACAAGGTATACGAGCCCCGGCGCTTCGAGCCGCGCTGGGCTCAATGGTGGGTCGAAAGCGGCATTTACCGCGCCGAATGGCAGCCGGACCGGCCCGTCTTCTCGCTCGTCATCCCGCCCCCCAACGTAACCGGCTCCCTCCACATGGGCCACATGCTGGAGCACACCGAAATCGACGTCACCGTCCGCTGGCATCGCATGTCGCGGCGACATCACGCTCTGGCTGCCCGGCACGGACCACGCCGGCATCGCCACCCAAATGGTCGTCGAGCGCCAGCTCGCGCGAACGAAGGCCTCGACCGCCGCGACCATGGGCCGCGAAGCCTTCGAAGCGCGCGTCTGGAAATGGAAAGCCGAATCCGGCGGCACCATCAAGCGCCAGATGATCCAGCTCGGCGCCTCCTGCGACTGGTCCCGCGAGCGCTTCACCCTCGACCCCGGCCTCTCCCGCGCCGTCCGCGAAACCTTCGTCAGCCTCTACGAAAAGGGCCTCATCTATCGCGGCGAGTACATGGTCAACTGGTGCCCGCACTGCCAGACCGCCATCTCCGATCTCGAAACCGTGCACGAGGAAACCGCCGGCCACCTCTGGCACATCCGCTATCCGGTCGTTCACAGGCACCGACCGCTACCTGATCGTAGCGACCACGCGCCCCGAAACCATGCTCGGCGATACCGCCGTAGCCATCAACGCCCGCGACGAGCGCTACCTCGACCTGCACGGACGCAACGGTCCGCCTGCCGCTCATGGATCGCGAGATCCCCGATCATCCTCGACGACATGGCCGATCCCGAATTCGGCACCGGCGTCGTAAAAATCACCCCCGCGCACGATCTCAACGATTTCGAAGCCGGCAAACGCCACAACCTCCCGCTGATCCAGGTGATCGGCGAAGACGCCAAAATCACCGCCGCCGGCGGCCCCTACGCCGGCCTCGACCGCTATGAAGCCCGCAAACGCGTAGTCGAAGATCTCGAAAAGCTAGGCCTGCTCGAACGAGCACCGAGGACTACACCGTCAAGCCTCGGCAAATGCTCCGCGCTGCAAAACGGTAGTCGAACCGCTGGTCTCCAAACAGTGGTTCGTAAAAACAAAGCCATTAGCCGAAAAAGCCATCGCCGCGGTCGACGAAAAGCGCATCGAAATCATCCCCGAAAACTGGGTCAAGACCTGGAACGAATGGATGCACAACATCCGCGACTGGTGCGTCTCCCGCCAGCTCTGGTGGGGCCATCGCATTCCGGCCTGGTATTGCGACGCCTGCGGAGAAACCATCGTCTCCCGCACCGATCCCACATCCTGCGCGAAATGCGGCGGCCCGCTCCGGCAGGATCACCGACGTCCTCGACACCTGGTTCAGCTCCGGCCTCTGGCCCTTCTCGACGCTCGGCTGGCCCGACCAGACCGACGACCTCAAACACTTCTACCCGACCACACTCCTCATCACCGGCTTCGACATCCTCTTCTTCTGGGTCGCCCGCATGTCGATGCTCGGCATCGAATTCATGGGCGACGTGCCTTTCCGCCAGGTCTACATCCACGGCCTCGTGCGCGATGCCGAGAAACAGAAGATGTCGAAGACGAAAGGCAACGTAATCGACCCGCTCGTCGTGACCGAAGAGTACGGCACCGACGCCGTCCGCATGGCGCTGCTCACCGGAGCCGCGCCCGGCACCGACATCGTATTCACCATCGACCGCATCGACACCGCCCGAGCCTTCGCCAACAAGATCTGGAACGCGGCCCGCTTCATCTTCCTGAACGTAGACGTGACGGCGTCGAGCTCCGCCGATACCGAACACCATCCCGCTTGAAGACCGCTGGATCGAATCGCGCCTGAACCAATGCGCGCGCGAGATGAACGCCGCCATCGGCGCGCTCCGCTATCACGAAGCCGCGCAAATCGTCTGGCACTTCATCTATGACGATTTCTGCGACTGGTACATCGAGCTCAAGAAAATCAGCGGAGCCTGGCAGAACATCCTGGGAATCTTCGAAAGGACCCTGCTCCTGCTCCACCCGCTGATGCCGTTCCTCACCGAAGAGCTCTGGCACCGCCTGGGGAAACCCGAAGAGAAATCGATTTCGCTCGAACCCTATCCGCAGTACGACCCACAACTCGACGATCCGGCCGCCGAAGCGGAAATCGAGCTCCTCCAGGACATCGTACGCGCCGCGCGCAACCTGCGAGCCGACCTCAGCCTCGATCCGAAACTGCCCGTCACGGGCCTGATCTCGATCGGCATCGATGCCGAGCTCGTGCGCCGTCTCTCGGGAGTGACGTTCACCAAAGGCGAAGTCCCCAAGTCTGGAGCCGTTCGCTCCACCGCGGACTTCGACCTCTCGCTCGACGTACCCCACGGCCAGCTCGAAGCCCAGCGAAAGCGTCTGGAAAAGGAACGCGACCAGCTCGCCAAAAACATCGCCAACTCACAAAGGCAGCTCGGAGACGAGGTCTTCCTCAGCAAAGCGCCCGCAAAGGTGATCGAATCGATCCGCGCGAAGCTCGCCGAATATGAAACCCAGCTGAAGAAGGTCGAGGACAGCCTGAATGGCTGACATTATTCGCCTCGCCCTGGAAGAAGACATCGGCACAGGAGACATAACCTCGAAGGTCTGCATCCCAGCCGACCGGCGCGCGGCCGGTTATTTCCTCGCACGCCAAACCATGGTCTTCGCGGGAGCCGCCATCCTCCCAGCCATCTACGAAGCAAGGGGCGGTGTCGAAGAGTTGACTCTTCTCCACAAAGACGGCGACCACCTTCAGGAAGGCGACCGCATCGCCACTGTCCGAGGCCTCGCCCGCACGCTGCTCGAGTGCGAACGAGTGGCTTTGAATTTTCTCCAGCGCCTTTCCGGAGTAGCAACCCTCGCGCACGAATACGCCTCGGTCGTCGAAGGAACAAAGTGCAAGGTGCTCGATACCCGCAAGACCACGCCCGGCATGCGCCATCTCGAAAAAGCGGCCGCCGCGGCGGGGGGCGTGACAAACCACCGCATGGGCCTCTACGACGCAATCCTGATCAAGAACAACCACATCTCGGCCGCCGGCGGCGTCCGCCAGGCAATCGAAAACGCAAAGCAGTCCGGACTTCCCATCGAAATCGAAGTCCGCACGGCCGAAGAACTGAACGAAGCTCTCGAAAGCGGAGCAACGCACCTGCTCCTCGACAACCTCTCCCCGCAGCAGGCGGAAGAATGGGTTCGTTTTGTCGCCGGACGCGCAACCGTCGAACTCTCCGGAGGCATCGACCTCGACAGCGTCCGCTCCTACGCCGAAACCGGCGCGGACTTCGTCTCCAGTGGCGCCATCACCCACTCCGCGAAAGCCGTGGATATCAGCTTCCGGCTCGACCTTCTGTGACCACCTGGCTCAGGTCGACCGAGTCCACGATGAAGGACGCCGCAAAGCTGGCGGCACGAGGCGAGCCTCACGGAACAGTAGTCGTCGCCGAAGAACAGACCGCCGGGATCGGACGCCACGGTCACACCTGGCATTCGCCCCCGGCTGGAGGCCTTTATGTTTCCATTATTCTCCGCCTCGACCATGTCCTTCCGGTCCTGACCATGGCCCTCGGCCTCGCGGTCGCGAAGGCCATGGACGCCCAATGCGACATCCGATGGCCCAACGACGTAATGCTGAACGGCCGCAAGCTCGCCGGTGTGATGGTCCAGACCGCCGAAAAAGGAGTCCTAATCGCCGGCATCGGAGTAAATGCAAATCAAACCCAATTCCCGGAAGAACTGAAGGACATCGCGACCTCGCTCCGAATCGAGACCGGCCACGACCACGAAAAGCCGGACCTCCTCGACCGCATCGTAGCCGAGTGCCTCGCGTACGCCGAAAAGGGAAAGCAGGAGATCCTCGATGAGTTCACCGCCCGCTCCAGCTACGTCCGAGGCAAGCGAGTCACCGTCGATACCGGCAGCCGAATCTTCTCCGGCGTAACCGCCGGCCTCGACGAAAATGGCTTCCTTAGGGTCGAAACGGAAACCGGCATCGAGACCGTTATCGCGGGAGGTGTCCGCGCCGCCCCCTAAACAAACCCAAGATTGGTGGTAGCGAAGTTGGGCAGATTCGGGAACACCGTGCTCAACTTGCTCGACGGCAGACCAAACCAGCTCGCCAGCGTAGCGCCGTACTGATCGACCGCCGTCGTCGGAATCCAGATTCCGCGCGTGTTCGCGTCATTAGGGCCGCCGAGTACCAATTGCGGGAATGTTCCATAGAGGTCGCTGCCCTTCACTGCGCCGCCCATCACCATATGATGGCTGCCCCAGGCATGGTCGCTTCCATAACCCGAACTGGGCTGAAGCGTGCGGCTGAATTCGGACTCGGTGAATGTAGTCACCTCAGACGAGATTCCGAGTTCCTGGGTCGCGGTATAGAAGGCCAGCATCGCCTGGCTCAGTGGCTGGAGCGCATTCTGCTGGTTGACGATCTGCCCGCTGTGGGTGTCGAACCCGCCCGTGGAACAGAAGAAGATCTGTCGCTGCGACCCCAGCTGCGAGCGAACGCTCAGCAATTGCGCCACCTGCTGCAGCTGCTGCCCGATGGTCGTATTGGGAAACGGCGTAGTCAGCGCCGGCGCGCCCAATAGCGCGTTGTTAACCAGATTATCGATCTGGATAGCGCTGCTGGTCTGCGCATTGGCGGCCTGTACCAGAGACAGGCCCGAGTTGAAGGTCAGGATCTGCTGAAAGGCCGCATTGGTTGTGGCCGAATTCGAGGCGCCAAGCTGGCCGAGCGTGAGGTTCGACAGCGACGAGAATTGCGCCGCCTGATTGTTGCCGTTGAGCAGGACCGCGTTTCCGGACACCGAGCACGCGATCGGGAAGCCGGTTGACGAAGGATAGAGGCCGACCATCTGATCGGCCATCCGGCCGCCCCAGCCGCTCCCGGCAAGGGCTGAGTCGCTGGCGGTCGTCTGCCACTGATTCTGTTGCACCGTGTGATCGAAGAGGTCGTTCGGAATGTCGGCCAGATTCTGCTGATACTGAGCCTGCGTCAGCGGCTGCGTAAGCATGCCGACGTTGGCCACGAACGCGAGTTTCTTCTGTTGGAACAGCTGCTGCAACTCGGGCATCGCCGGGTGCAACCCATAGGGCGCGCTCCCGGTCACCGTGGTTATCGGGAGCAGCTGCGACTCCGGGATCGCGAGCGGTCCGCGAACAGTGGTGTACTGCTGAAAGCCCGTCGAATCGATGGGAACGATCGTGTTGTTCCCATCGTTGCCGCCAAAGAGAAAGATGCACACCAGAGCGCGGAAGTCTGAGCTCTGGGCCATAAGGTTCATGGCGGCTCCCAAAGCCGCAACCGAGCGGCAGCTGACCTTTATAAAATTGCGTCTGTTTTGTATCACGTGTCAACCTTAATGCTGAACTTGATAAAGTCCGGAAGTCGCAGTCAGATAGATCGCGCTGGCTACGCGCGACGCCGCCGAATACGGCGTTGAGGTCACGGCTCCCGCCACGGCGGTCTGCATCGCCTGAGGCATCTGCCCGGCCATGAAAGCATTGTTCACGGCCTGCACCAAAGCGGCGCCCGAGGGGTCGGCGGCGAGCGCAACAAAGGGAGACAAGTCCAGATCCACGCCAGTGCTTGCCACGCCGCCCCAGGAAATCCCGTTCAGCCAATTCACCCGGGCGAGACCGGTCGAGGAATTCATCGTGTCGAATTCGGGACCAAGCAGCGAACTGGATCCAGGCAGGGGATACGTCGGCGGATAATATCCGGCAACGCTCTGCGGGTAGAACAGCGAAACACCCAGGAGGGACAAAGGACCGACCAGCCCGTTCGATCCACTGGCGGAGACGTCGAGGTTCCTGAGAACCGACGTCATGAACAAGACCGGTTCTCTCAAATGGCCGCCCGTCGGTATCCATGTCGACGGATCGTCGCTCTGTCTGGCTTCCTTGTCGAGAAGGATGGCCTTGATCACCGCGGCAAGATTTCCGCGAGTGCCGGTACCATCGTCATTGAATACCTGAGCGATCCGCTGGACATAAGCAGGGCTGGGATTCGAACTGACCAGGTGCTGAATGAGCATTGTTGAAACAAATGGCCCGACGTTCGGCTGGTTGAAAATGTTCTGCAGCGCCGCCTGAGTATCCTGCTCCGCTGTCTGGCCGGCGGGCAGTTGCGCCCCGTTCAACAGCGTCTTGGCGCCGGTGTCGTGGTTGGCTTCCCACGCAACCATCGGACCGACGAAGTACTGAGGATTCGCAGGCTCCGGCTCCGAGCCGGGCATGACCGGATAAGACCAGCCCGTGAACGCCCGTGCGAAATTCTGAATGGTGCTCTCTGTATAAAGCGGGATCGTGTTTCCCGAACTATCGAGCTTCGGAGTCCCATTCGCATTGAGAAGAACCGGTCCGGTGCAGAACAACTGCATCAGTTCGCGGGCGTAGTTTTCGTTCGGCAGGGACCCGTTCACGCCCTTGACGTTATTCGCCATGTCAAGGTAAAGCCCCATCGAAGGACTCAATGTGATGTCGGTCATCAGATCGAAGAAGTTGCCGAGGGCGTCGGACTGCAAAATCTGAAGATACGGTTCGAACTCAGAGGTCTGGAAATCCTTGTATCCGGAAACCACGAAGATCTCGGAGAGCGCCCAGGCGATCCGCTGCCGCAGCTGATCGGGCCCGGAGAGGGCATTGAGAAAAAAATCGCTCTGCAGCTGTCCGAAACCCGATGCGTCCGGCGTGTACGGAGATATCGGCGTGTTGAGTTGCTCGGTGAACCACTGCTGAAAGCCGATCTGCTGCAGGTGATCGATGTCCGCCGGCGTCGGTCCGAAGGTTGCCTGTTCCAGGAAGTGGAATGCCGAGGCGTAACTGACCAGCGCATTCCCCTCCTGAAGCGGCACTCCCACCGCTGCCGACGTGAGCGGGGTCGCGCCGGGATTGACGACGGTCACGGGCACAACGGCGCCGACCACGGGAGCCGCTGTACCGGTGGCCTTGAGAGTCGTGGACGAGACGAAGGTGGTGTTAAGAGTCGTCGTCCCATAACTGACCTGCGCGCCTGGAACAAACCCGCTACCGCTCACCGTGATGGTGAAAGGTCCGTAAGAAATCGGGTTCGGCGAAACGGAGGAAATTACCGGTGTTGTATTGGAAAGCGTGACCGTCGACGCGTTGGATATGATGGCTGGATCCTGCTGGCTTTGCGCCTGTACCGATACTGTGACCGGATTGGGAAGACTCGCCGGCGCCTGATAAGTTCCGTTAACGATCGTTCCGACCGTGTTATTTCCGCCAACCACACCATTGACAAACCAGTTCACGGCTTTGTTTCTCGTGTAGGAAACGTGAGGAGTAAACGTCACCGTGGATCCGATGGTTGTGGATGCCTGCGCGGGATAAATCTGAACCGCGATCTGCTCCGATTGCGCATTCAAGAATGCCGGCGCGATCAGCAGGGCCAAAAGCGTTGCGGTATAGTTGCTGAAAATCATAGGTATAGGCACACTTCGAGCTGGGCCGGACCCGCGGCCGTGCCAACCGCCGGGTCATCTCGATAGTTCCCGGCGCCGGGATATTTCTCATCGCGAGCAATATCCATGGCACCGGTTGATCGGAAAATATTAACGTCTATTAATTGTTTCTATTAAACGGTACAGCTAGTACCAAAAATAGCTTCCGAAGTCACCGGCTCACAAGATTGTCAATGGTTAACTGAGCGCGGCATGGGGTATTGGTGGCGGCTGCGGCGATGAAAGTAACGGCGATCTGGATCTCGCCGTAGCAGATAATGGTAGGGAATTCAGCTGGGATATCAGGCGACGTTCATCTTTGCTCTGTCGCACGTGTCGCGGTCGTGGGGAGATCGGAATGAAAACGCGGATTCTTGTGGTTGAGGATAATCCGGGTGATGTCGCCCTCCTCCGGTGGGCCCTCGAGGCTGCGAACATCGACTTCGAATTAACCGTGATCGAGGATGGCGGGGAAGCCCTGATGCTGGCACAGCAGCGCGGTAAATACGCCGATGCCGAGGCGCCCGATCTTGCCATTCTCGATCTCAATCTTCCCCGAAACGACGGCATTGAGGTTCTGCGGGCGATGCGGGCCAGCCGGCCCTTTGCCGATGTCACCGTCGCAATTCTCAGCTCCTCGACATCGCCCCGTGAGCGGGAAAAGCTGGACGAATTCGGCATTGATCGTTATATCGCCAAGCCGGCGGACCTCAATGAGTTCCGGCAGATCGGACATACAGTCCGTGATCTGATCGAAGAGAGCAGACTTCGCCGCTGCAGTGTCAGGGACTAGCGCGCCTTCCTGCAATCCATCGGGCTGATTGCCAGGTTGGCGAGGGCGAGATACGGTCCCGGCGGGCAGCCTTTGTCCCAGGCATGGCTTCTCCACAGTTTGCCTTCATCTAGTCCCACGTAGTTCCAATGAGTGTCTCGCGTGGAATAGACCAGCCATAAGCGGCCGGTAAACCCTTTCGGGATTCTGCGGTCAAGGTCGTCAAGCACAGCCTGTCTGCTGGAAAGGCGTGTGAACTGTCCGCGCTGGCAGCAGGGCCGTCCGGTATCGCCGAAAATGGCGTGGCTATCGGGCCAGTAGAGCTTGAAACCTTCGATGAGAGATGCGTGCACCAGAAGCAGGTCGGCCGGCGCGACGTGTTTTCTGAGATATTGAACGGCTCGCGCGTAGTCTTCCTCGGTTTGGTTTCGGTGCTCACTCACCTGCTTCCATGAGGCCTGAGAAGCGGCGGCGATCAGGATGACCCACGCAACCGTTCCCATATGCCGCCAGCGGACCACATGTTGCACCACTATCGCTGCGCCAAGCAGAAAGCATGGCAGCGCAAACAGCCGCGTGCGCGGAGTGGCAGGGTACCAGTGCACCGCGTTGGCTGCGGCAAGCAACACGCACGGCAGCATCGCGACGAAGAGTATCCAGTTACGATGCTGTGCCGACCACGCCGCAGCCGCGACGCAGAAGACGATTGCTGCGGCGATGCCGGGAGACAGCGGTTGCGCATTCGCGATCCAGAACTCGCGCAACTGCGGCGCAAGATTCGGGCGAATGAAGGCGATGTAGAGGATGGCCAGGATGCTGCCGGCAAGAGTAACAAGAGTGGCGGCCCGGCGGATGCCACCGTTCTCGTGGAGCAGGCCTTCAGGCCTGCGCGCCCAGACCGCAATCGCCACGCCTGGCAGCAGGAACGCGGCCGACCACGCAAGCGGCAGGGTGACTGCGAAAGCGCCCGTCAGACCGTAGAAGCGGCGCCGGTCCGGTTGTTGCAGGTAAAGGGCGGCGAAGAAGAGGATCGCCGCGGAAGCGGCCATCTCTCCGCTGTATTGCTTACAGGTTCGCGAATACTCAATGGCGACGGGATGACAGGCCAGCAGGCCGGCCGCCAGCGCGGCAAGAGGCAATGAGACCAGCCGCCGCGATGCCGCCAGCATGAACGCAACGCCCGCGAGCGCCAGCCCGAGCGGCGCCACGCGAAACGCCGCATTCGACATGCCGAGGACATGAATTACGGCTCGGGTCAGGAGCAGAAAAAGCGGAGGAGTGGTCTGGAGCCAGTCCGGGTAGTAGAACATCCCGGAAAGGGTTGGCTGAAGAACGGAATTGGCTACCCAAGCCTCATCCAGCCACAGACTTCGCTCGATTCCGTAGAGTCCGAGACCAAGGGTAATAAAACTGACGGTAAAAAGAACCAGCGCGAAGGCAGCCCGCGAACTCACATCCAGGCGCGGCTGCAGCTATTCCTTCTTGCGAGGAGGCGGCGCGGCGACGCTCACGCCGAAGGCGCGCAGCTGTTGAGCCGCATCCTTACCGCCCTCCGATTTGGGGTATTTCCGAGCCGCGAGCTTCCACTGGGCAATCGCCAGGTCCGTTTTTCCCAGTCCCTGCAGTGCCATGCCCTTGGCGTAGTAAGCGTTCGGCGTTACTTTGTTTTCCGGGTAGCGCAGCACGGCGTCGAAATCGATCACCGCCTGCGAGTATTTCATCTGGGACAGGTGAATCTGGCCGAGCTGAAACTGCGCCTCCGAGGCAAACGGATCGTCCGGATAATAGCGGAGAAACTCGGCCCAGTCCTGCGCCGCAAGATCCGATTTGCCGCTGGCAAAATCGCGCGTGGCATTGCTGTACAGATCCTGAGCGGGCGGCGGGACCGACGCAGGACCAGTTCCGAAGCCGGGTCCCGCGTCGGCATTGGTATTCGAGGGAGGCGGCGCCGCCGCGGGAGACTGGATGACCTTAATGGCGTTGCTGACATCGGTCAGCTGCTGTTGCAGCCTGTTCATCTGCGTATTCAGATCGGTAAGCGAATTCTTGATCTCGGAGGTGTCGTTGCCGAGATTATCCACCCGCGAAGATAATCCCGCAACGGGACGCAGGGAATCGCTCAACTCCCTCGTCAGGGTCTGGGTGACGCTCGCGGTCAACACGCTGACGTTTGTGTTCGCTTTGTTGCCCGCGTCGAGGGCCTGTTCCACCAGGGTCTGGAGCGTGGCCATCTTCTGATCGAAACCGCTCTGCAGCAACCTCACCTGATCCTGAAGCTGCGCGATATCCCGTTGCATTTCCTGCTGTTCCTTGCTCGCCGCGAACGTCGAGCCGGGAATCGCCAGGGTGAAGAGAGCAAGGATACAAGTCGAACGCATCATATTACGTATTTTACCGTTTGGCGAGATCTTGTTCAGCACCATTGAAAACTCCGCGCCGAGCTGGGGTTCGGCGGCACCCTCGAAAACACATGGCGAAGTGATGTGTTTTCATTGCTATCCTTGCCAGCGGGCTGGCCAGCAAACACCATTGAAAAACCGCCCCGAAGTGACTGGAAAGCTCCGCGCCGGGCGGAAGCCCGGCGGCAGCCCCGAAGGGCTGCCCCACGACGGAATTGCGGACGGATCGAACGGTTTTTCGTGGTTGCTCGTGGACCGCAGGTCCATCTGGACAGGCCTGGGGGCCTGCCCCACGAAGAAATTGCGCGCAGCGCCATCTGGACAGAATGCATCTGACAGAACCTCTACTGGTTGGCGGAGAAGTGCGCGCGCCGGTTTGTCTGGTAGCAGGCCTCATCGGCTTCCGTGCAGGCGGGCCGCTCTTTTCCGTAGCTGATCGTCTTCAGGTGGTCGGCCGGAACGCCGAGTTGCTGGAGGAAATCCCGCGCCGCGCTTGCGCGGCGATCTCCCAAAGCGAGGTTATATTCGGCGGAACCGCGCTCGTCGCAATGCCCTTCCACGATGACGACGGCCGAGGGGAAGTCGGAGAAAATGCGCTTCAACGCCGCGGCGTCATTTGTGAGAGCGACGCGCGCGTCCTCTCGAATGTTATTGGAGTCGTAGTCGAAGAGCGCATCCTGAAGATCGGACTGTACCCGCGATTCGAGCGTGCCTCTGCGCGTGGAGGGCTCTGTGGGAATGGTGCTCGCGGGAGGCGGCGGCGGGACGGTCACCGTCAGGGTCGTGGTCGCGGAAGTGTCGCCATTTAAGTTGGAGGCGGTCAGCGTATAGGTGGTCGTATCGAACGGCTGCACCGAAAGCGTTCCCATAGCGGGCACGGTACCAAGACCGTGATCGATCGCGACATTGTTCGTCGAACCGGTCACGGACCAGCGCAAGACCGCGGACTGGCCGCGCGCAACGGTCGACGGCTCCACCGTAAACGACGCGATCGCCGGCCTCCCCGCGACCGACGGCGCAGACCCGGCACCATTCGCGGATGGGCCGGGAGGAGGAGGAGGCGGAATCGGCGTTTTCTTGCTGCCGCATGCCGATACGAAAACAATTGACGCTAACGCCAGGGCCAGCAGCGCGCGATTCGAACGGAGCGAGAATTCCGGAAGATTCGTCATAGTCACTTGACACCCCAGGTGGGATATCTGTTTTCCCCTTCTTTGGTCAATTGCTGGACTTGCGTGCCGTTCGCCAGCATCGTAAAGATCTGCTTCTTGCCGGTCCGGGTGGAACCGAAAACCAGATGGCGACCATCCGGGGCCCAGACGGGATCCTCATTCTTGCCTTCGTCGTGCGTCAGCTGGACGTATTCGTGAGTTCCGAAATCCATCACGAACACGTTGAAAGCGCCCGTGGCATATCCTCGCGTCCAGGAAAAGGCAAAGTGCTGTCCGTCCGGGTTCCAGGAGGGATTTGATGCCTCTCCTTCGCCATTGGTCACCCTCTGCACGTTCGATCCATCGGAGTTCATCTGGTAAATCTGCTGATGACTCTGCCCCATGACA
Source organism: Terriglobia bacterium (assembly GCA_963845785.1). Classification (GTDB taxonomy): domain Bacteria; phylum Acidobacteriota; class Terriglobia; order Bryobacterales; family Bryobacteraceae; genus BOG-234. Next base: position 28,416 of record CAWJTK010000003.1, read on the forward strand.
ACCAGGAGGAGATTCGGATTCTTCGGATTCACCTTCGGCTCTACTTCAAGAGCGTCACGGAAAGAGACGCGCCGGAAACCCTGCCCGTCGACACTGGCGTAATAAATCTGAGCGATGCCGCTGGCGGTGGAAGAGTAGTAAATATTTTTTCCATCCGGCGTGAAGGTGACATTCAGGTTGAGTGAAGCCTCCTGATTGTAGAACGACAACGGCCGCCCGCTCAGAGTATCGATCATCATGATGCGGGGCGTTCCTTTCGCAAAGGAAGTAAACGCCAGCCGCGATCCGTCCGGCGAAATAGAGGGCGCGATAGAAAGGCTTCTGAGGTGGGTCAGCTGTTTCTGGTTGCTGCCGTCCCAGTCCATCGCCCAGATTTCGTCGCTGCCGGCTCGCTTCGAAACGTAATAGATCCGGCTCCCGAGCAAAGAGCCCGTCCCGCCGAATTTCTGAATAATGTCACTGGCGAATTCGTGCGCCAACCGGGTGGCTCCGGCTTCGTCGAGCGAGCCCACATACCGCTGCGCCATCAATTGCGCCGACTGTGGATTCGTCTGGCGCGTGTCATCCACGTATCCGTACAAGACCAGCGCGCCATTCTGCACCGCGGTGTAGCCGAAGACAAGGTGGGACGCGTTCACAGGCGCTCCGCCCCAATCCGAAAGCGAAAAGCCCTGGGCATTCCCGCCCGATCGGAGATCTTCCGGACGCTGCGGGTTGTTCAGCGGGAAGAGACTTTTGGCCTTCATGTCGAACAGTCCGGAATTCTGGAGGTCGTCGAAGAGGGTGGAGTTGAACGCGGCCATATACGGTTCCGCTCCCGTGCCGCGGAAGTCAATCACGGCGAGGGCGGGCTTACCGCCAACACCGTTGATCCAGGCGGTAATATCCTGTCCAAAGAGCGCCGCGGCGGTGGCCGCGGCCAGAAACAGCAGGGCGATAAAACCAGATTTGCGCTTCATTGTGTCAGTTGAAACCAGAGTTTCACGGTTACATCGTTGCGGCCAAGCTGTGGGGGCAGGGCAGGCAACGGATTGGAATCGAGGATAGCTCGAAGGGCCGACGAATCGAGCAGGTAATTGCCGCTGGATTGCGCCACCTGCACGTTGCTGACGGCGCCATTTCGCGCGATGGTAAACGATACCGCGCATTTCTGTGAAGGAGACGCATGCACGTTGGCGCGGTTCCAACTCTGCGCAACGCGGTCGCGAACGAGATCGCCATAGGCGCCGAACTGGGTTCCGAGAATCGAATCCTGACCGAGATCGATGCCATTCGAACCCTTCATTCCATACATCGGCGTACTGACTTGCTGGGGAACCCTGGAGTAAATCTGATTAGGTTTATAAGGGTCCGGAGGCCGGTACAGCGTCTGGACCCGCGGCTGCGGCGAGACCTTTTTCGGTTTTTCAACTCTGTCCGGGATTGCGATCGCGTCTTCCGGTTCGGCCTTCACTTCCTTCTGCGGCTTCAGCGCTTCCGGGGGCGCCTGAGGAACAATCGACTTCGAGTCATTCGCCAGCGGATTTACCGGGCCTTCCTGACGCGGAATCGGTATAGTTTTCACCATGGTGACTCCTACAGAGCCGGTGCTGGTCGTCGTGGACCCGATGGTCCTGTTCGTCAAATTCCACAAGCCGGAGGCCACCAGGAGCCCAAGGATTACGCCGTGCGTTACCAGTGAGCCGGCAAAGGCTTTACCAATCGAATTCGGTGAGCCGGCCGGATAGTAGCCTTGCTCCATACTAACCACGCTGCATACTATCGCTTCTTCCCACTACCATTATCCGGCTGCGTGACCGCCCGGACATCGAGCTTCGCCGCCCCCAGTACACTCATCACGTTTGCCACGATGTCCCACGTCGCTTCGGCGTCGGCCCGCACATAGACCGCCTGCTGACCGGGAAACCTTGTGTGCACTTGGTCAACCAGACGGTTGATGTTTATGCTGTTTTTATTGAGGTACACTTCGCCGGATTTCGAAACCAGGACGACAGGGAGGTCCTTCGTGCTGGAAGCGACCGATTTCGTCTTCGGAACGTTGACCTCAACCCCGTATTCCATCACGTGGGCGGTAATCATAAAGATGATCAGAAGAACGAGCGCGACGTCCACAAATGGCGTGACGTTGATTTCCGACAGTGGTGGAGCGCCCCGCGATCTCCGCCCGCCATTGAAGCCATTGCCGCCGCCGACGTTAATAGCCATCGATCTACTCCCCGAAACTCCGCTCGACCATGTTCATGAATTCGAGCGAGAAGTCGTCCATTCTTGCCCCGGTGTCTTTCAGCAGACGGCCGAAGTGATTGTAGAAGACCGCTGCTGGAATTGCAGCAATCAGTCCCGCGGCAGTCGCGATCAGGGCCTCCGCGATGCCCGGTCCTACAGCAGTGAGGCTGGTGCTTCCAGCCGATCCGAGACCCTCAAACGCGCGAATGATCCCAAGCACGGTCCCCAACAAACCTATGAATGGCGAAACCGACGCAATGGTTGCAAGCCAACTGAGATTTTGTTCCAGCCGCGCCAGTTGTTCGTTTGTGCCAAGTTGCAGGCTGCGTGAAATCGCATCGTGATTGGCGAGACTGCCGCGGGATTTCACCTGGCGGCTCACTTCCTCATAGCCGTACTCAAACACCGAGACGAGCGGCGAAGGGCGAAACTGCTCGCTCGCCACCATTACAGCTTCGAGACCCGTCGCCTTGCGAAATGCGCGAAGAAAGCGCGTATCGCTCCTGCGAACCGATCCGAACGACGATAATTTGGAAAAAATAACTGTCCAGGAGTAGACGGACGCAATCAGAAGGATGGCGAGTACAGCATCCGTGAGCGGCGATCCATTGCTAACCAGGTCCCAAACATTTGTTTGTAACAAGAGAGCCGCGAACGGACTCGACAACTTTTATCCTCCAATCCCAAATCTAGCATGTGGGGGCAGTAAGTTGCGCACTTCAGCAGGGTTATATGAAACAGTCTCACTTAGGTTTCAGCTACGATGATTTCAACCGCGGGCTGGATAAACAAACCCGATTCAATTACGCCGGGCACGGCCTTGATATCCCGCTCGAGTTCGTTGTGAATTTCGGGGAAGCATACGTCAAAAATCAGGTTGCCGTTTTCGGTGATGATTGGCCCGTCTTTTCCAGTGGCGAGACGCAACTTGATTTCGGCAGCACCCATCGCTTTGAGTTCGCGCTCAACAATGCGTAATGCGATGGGGAGAACTTCCACCGGAAGCGGGAATTTTTCGCCTAACCTGGTTACCAGCTTCGAGTGGTCCACCAGAATGAAATTTCGCGGGGAGGCATGGATCATGATCTTCTCCATGAACATTGCGCCGCCGCGGCCTTTGAGAAGGTTATGTTGGGGATCTACCTCATCGGCGCCGTCGAAGGCCCAGTCCGGCCGTTTGTCGAGGAGTGAGCCAATCGACAGACCGGCTGCCGCACAGGCCAGCGTCACTTCGGGCGAGGTGCAAACTACTGAGACGTTCAGTTTTTCGTCACGGATGCGCTGCGCGATGGCGTTGATGGTGAGATATGCGGTCGAACCGGAGCCGACTCCGATGACCTGGCCGTCCCGGAGATTTTCGGCGACTTTTCTTCCGACTTCCTCTTTCGCGGCGCGGTTTGAGATGGATCCCGACCAGGCGTCGCGGATTGAAATGTTATCCCAATTCATATTCTCGCGTCAGTTCAGCAGTTCGCTGGGCGTTTTTCGAGGGTTCGCATGCGCACCGGCGACAGGATCGCCGGCGTTACCGGCTTGCGTGAAGCTTCGCGGCGGACGGTCACCGGCGACAGGATCAGCGGCGTTACCGGTGCTGACGTAAAGCTCCGCGCCGGGCGGAAGCCCGGCGGCAGCGCGGAAGCGCTGGCCCCACATGGGATGCGGACGTAGTTGCGATTTTGGGTGCGTAGCTATTCTCCTCGAGATCTACAAAAGCTCGGTCTGGTAAAGATCGTGCAGCCGTACGAGTCCCAGGCATCGGTCCCCTTCGACGACGGGCAGTACTGAGATCTGCGACGGCCGGTCTTCCATCAGCTGCAGGGCCTCGCGCAAAGTGGCATCGGGATTGACCGTCACAGGCCGGATTGTCATGAGGTCTCCGGCTCGCACCGCGCGGATATCGTCGTTCATCTCCAGCGCGCGCCGCAGATCGCCATCGGTGATCAGTCCTTCGAGGCGGCCGCCTTCACCGGTCACGCATGCGGCGCCCAGCGGACAGCGATTCATCGCGATGATCACCGATTTCATCGAGCTGGCGGCGTCCGTCCATGCGACCTGATCGCCTGCATGCATCACCTGCCGCACGGTCACGCGGAGATTGCGCCCGAGCTGGCCCGCGGGGTGGCGCTGAGCGAAGTCGTCGGGGGACAGGCTGCGAGCTTGCATTACGGCGAGCGCGAGCGCATCGCCGAGGGCGGTCGCCGCGGCTGTGCTCGCCGTGGGCGCGAGGTTCCAGGGGTCGGCTTCAGCGCGAACCGATGCGTCGAGCAGGATATCGATATCGCGCGCGAGCGGGGAGGCGGAATTGCCGAGGATTCCGATCAACCGGGAGTTCAGTTCTTTGAGAACGGGGACGAGACGTAAAAGCTCAAGCGTGGTGCCGCTCTTCGAGAGCAGGATGGTGGGATCGCCCTCCGCGTAGACTCCCACATCGCCGTGGAGCGCGTCGACGGGGTGCAGGAAGACGGCCTGCGTGCCCGTGCTGCAGAGCGTGGCGGCGAGTTTCTGCGCCACGAAGCCGGACTTGCCGAGGCCCGTGACTACGACTTTTCCGTGGTGTTCCCGGATCAATCGGACGGCGCACAGAAACTGCTCGTCGAGGCGGCTGGAAGCACAGGTGATTGCCTGTGCTTCGGCTTCCATCGAGGCGCGGCCGGTTGCGAGTACATCGGAGGTCATCGGGCGAGAGCCACTTTCGATAGTGTACTTCCCGGCCGTGTGGGCAAGTATTGAACGGTGCGGAGCCGCGGGCGGGACGGGAGCGATTTCCGCCATAAACCATCACTGCGACGATTGCTGGAGATCGATGCCGATATCGCGGGTGAGCATCCGGAACGGCTTGTGGGACGGCACCCTCGAAAAGGCGCTCGCGAGTTTGAGTAAAGCTTTGTGAGGGACGGACACCGGCGACAAGATCGCCGGTCCTACCAGCTGACGTAAAGTTCCGCGCCGGGCGGAAGCCCGGCGGCAGGGCCGAAGCCCTGCCCCACTCCTGGGAAGAGTGTCTACCCATCTGCTTGCGTTTCAGGGTAGAATGTCTTCCAACGACATGCCGAAAGATTCTTCCGGGAAAATCGACTTACTGCAGGGCACTCTGGATATGCTGATTCTCCGCACGCTTGTCTTCGGGCCGGCGCACGGACATCAGATCGCGAAGCACGTTCAGGAGACGACCGAAGAGGTGCTTCAGATCGAACACGGGTCTCTTTATCCAGCGCTGCATCGGCTGGAACGCAAAGGCTGGGTGGCGGCCAAATGGGAGCCGGCCGCGAAGGATCAGAAGCGGGAATACAAATACTATCGGCTTACGCCCGCAGGGAAGAAGCAGCTGGCCATGGAGGAATCGAAATGGAAGCGGATGACCGGCGCCATTGCGCGGATCATGTGGCCGGCTGAAAAAGAGGGGGCATGAAATGTTTTGGCGATCGCGAAGAGAGCGTGAGGCGGACATGCAGCGTGAACTCGATGCGTGGCTGGAGGCGGCCGCCGAAGAGCAGGAGCAGAACGGCCTGAACTCCGAGGAGGCGCGCGCCGCCGCCCGGAGAACCTTCGGAAACGCAACCCGGGTGAAAGAGGAGGTGCGCGAAGTGTGGGGCTGGACGCGGCTGGGCATTCTGATTCAGGACATCGGCTATGCGCTGCGGACTCTTCGGGCAAGTCCGGGATTTGCTCTGACGACTTTCCTGACGCTGGCGCTCGGCATTGGCGCAAGCACGGCTGTGTTCACGGTCGTCGACTCGGTCGTGCTGCAGCCGCTCGCGTATCGCGACAGCGCGGCGCTGGTCGCGGTGTGGGAACACTTCAGTCTCTTGTCGCCGGACCCGCTCGGGCCGAATCCGCGCCATGCCGATCTCTGGCAAAGACAGGCAACCGCGTTCAGCGGTCTGGCGCTCGTGCAGCAGTCTTCCGCGGGCCTCACTTTGGGCACGGATCACCCGCGGCTGCTGGGCACCGTTGTTTCTTCCGCGAACCTGTTCGATGTGCTTCAGGTGACTCCGCTGCTCGGCCGCACGTTTGGGCCGGAGGATGACATCAAGGGGCGGGATAACGTCGCTATTCTGAGCTATCCGCTATGGCAGAGCGTCTTTCAGGGGGATCCTCACATCGTCGGGACAAGCGTTCGGCTGGGGAAGACGCGGCGCGAGGTGATCGGCGTGCTGCCCGCGGGATTCCGGTTTCCCAACGCGAATGCCCTTCGTGCGTCGCGGTCGCGGCAGTCCGTCAGCGGAGTGCCGGAACCGGTGATTTATGTTCCCGCGGCTCTCGATCCGAATCAATTCAGCTGGAATGGCGAGTACGGCAACTGGGTCGCCCTCGCACGGCTGCGGCCGGGATTTTCTGCCAGACAGGCGGAGGCGCAACTCAACGCGATTGAGTCTCAAGCCGTTCACGCGATGTCCGCGAAGGAGAGGGGCGATCAGCCTTTCGAGCTGACGGCGTCGATACAACCGATGCAGGCGGCCGTGATTGGCGATTCGAAGACACGCCTGTGGCTGCTGATGGCGGCGGTGATGAGTCTGATGCTTATTGCCAGTTTGAACCTCGCCAATGCGCAATTGGCGCGGTCCCTTTCGCGGCGGAGGGAAGCCGCGGTGCGGACCGCTCTGGGCGCTTCCCGGTTCCGGCTGCTGAGCAGCTGCCTGATCGAGAATCTGATTCTGGCGGTGACGGGCGGCGCCGCGGGGGTGTTCCTGGCAAGCGTCGCGTTGAATCTTTTCCGGCGATACTCACCGGTCGATCTGCCGCGTCTGTCGGAGGTTGGTCTGAATCCGAGTGTGCTCCTGTTCTCGATGACTCTTACTCTCGGGTCCAGCATTCTGTTTGGCGTGGGGCCCGCGATCCGGCTGATGCGCGCGGACCCGCAGGAGGCGCTGCAGCAGGGCAGCGGACGGGTTCAGGGCATGAGGCAAAGCCACCGGCTGCGCGGGTGGCTGGTCGGTCTTCAGGTTTTCGGATGCAGCGTTTTACTGCTGCTCACCGCGCTTTTTTCGAAGAACCTGCTGCAGCTGCTGCGGCAGGACAAAGGGTTTGAGCCGGCGGAGGTTGCCGTCGTGGAGGTTCGTCTGAGCAATTCGGGCCGGAACCCGACGCTTTTCGCCGACGGCGCGTTGCAGGCTCTGCGTCAGCTTCCTGGAGTGGGATCCACGGGCCTGATCAGCGCGATGCCGCTTGAAGGGGAGACGTGGATCGAGGGCGTACAAAGGGTCGACAAGCGGGGCGCGGAATCGCTCGTCAATATGCGCTGGGCGAGCCCCGGGTATTTTGAAACGTTGCGCGAGCGACTCGTGGCCGGGCGGTTCTTTGAGGAGCGCGACGGCAAGTTGAACGGCGCGGTGTTGTCCGAGAGCCTGGCAAAGGCGCTCTGGCCGGATGAAGACCCGATCGGTGAGCAGATCGCCGCGCGCGGAGATAAATACACGGTCGTCGGCATCGTTGCCGATTCGCGCAATACGTCTTTGAAAACAAGGCCGCCGCGGATGGTCTACCTGCACTATGCGGATCAGAAACTGCTCTTTACAATCGCTTTTGTGGCGCGGGGTTCGCAACACGCAGGCGCGCTGCTCGCCGGCATGCGCACGGCGATCTGGAACTATGCGCCCGACGTCACGATCTCGCGGCTGAAAACGCTTGATTCCCAGGTCAGCGACTCTGTGGCCGCCGAGCGTTTCCAGACGTCGATCATTGCGGCTTTTGGCGTTTCCGCTCTGCTTCTGGCGATGCTTGGGATCTATGGAGTTCTGAGCTATTCGACGGCGATGCGCAAGCAGGAGATCGGCGTGCGGATTGCGCTCGGCGCAACGCGAGGCGGAGTATATGCGCTTGCTCTTACCGGCGCGGCAGTTCCGGTGGCGATCGGCGTCGCGGGCGGCCTGATCGCGTATGCGCTGGCAGGCCGGGTTATTCGCGGATTGATTCAGGGTGTGGAAACGGTCGATTCCTGGATGATGCTGCTGGTCTTTGCGGTCTTGCTGACAGCAGCAGGAGCCGCCGCGTTTTTGCCTGCGCGGCGGGCGGCTTCCCTCGATGCGATGGAGGCGCTTCGGTCGGATTAGTTACTTGCCCTGGTCAATCAGGTGCGGCACGTCGCGCTCGTTTTCGGCACAGACATACTCAAGAAGGTTTTCTCCTGGCATCAGGGGCATGAGTTCCGTCACGTTCCAGGCCTTCGTATACATCACCGGATCTTCGATCGTGATATCGAGCTTGAGCTGCCCGTATATCGGGCGTGTGTAGCGCTCGACTATGTGAAGCTGATCGGACGTTGGATGGCCCGCGAGATCGAGCCATGTCTTGCCGTTGAAACCGATCGTATCGACGACAAGCGTGTCGCCGTCCCACTTTCCGATCGAATCGCCGTACCAGGATGGCCCGAGGTCTGCCGGATGTTTGGCTCGATCCATAAAGATCTGGCGATAGCTGTGCATGCTGCCCTCAAAGAGAATGACGATGAGGTTGGGAGTCTGCATGATTCTCGAAGGATAGGGATCGCGGCGGGGCACGCCGGTCGGGAGACAGCGGGCTTCAGGATCGTAAATGCCCTCGTTCGCCTGGCGCTCCTTGAAGAGCTTCTCGGCCATCGGGGTCATGGGCACGGCGCCCACGTCGTAATCTTTCGCGATGTCGGAAGTGTACCCGGCGTAGCCCCACATTCCGGAGAGGTCGACTTTGCCGTCCGCGGTTCGGGGCGTGGGACCGGGCGCAAATTTTCCGATGGAGCGTCTGGACCGCTTGTCGCGGGGAAGAGTGCTGTCGGCAGGGAACTGCGCTGCCGCCGGAAGGGGCACAAATGGCAGAATGAACGCCGCCATCGTCAGACTCGCGGCCAACGGAGCAACTGCGCGACACACCTCGAACACCCTCGAAAACGCCACTTTCACGATCACCTCTCGACATAGCATCATATAGGATTTCGATCGTTCCCAGGGCCACGGGAAATGCATGCAAATTGCGCGGCTATCATCGTAAGGTCGGGTAGTAGCCCGCGGGGAGGCTCATGTGAAAGCCCTTTTGCCGACGATACTTCTTGTCTTCGCCTCGATAGTCCAGGCTCAATCGCCCAGCGCCGGCCTCCCTGGCTCGTCCTGGCAACTCGCGAGTATTCGGGGCGACATGCCGGTGAGTCTGGCAGCCGCCGATCAGACGAAATACACCATTGCGTTCGGCGCCGATGGCCACGTGACGGCACGGATCGACTGCAACCGGGGAACGGGGACGTGGAAATCCGCGGGCGCGAATCAGCTTGAGTTCGGCCCGCTCGCTCTGACGCGCGCGATGTGCCCACCGGGATCGCTGCAGGGTCGTATGGCAAAGGATCTGGAGCTGGTCCGATCCTGGGCGATCCAAAATGGCCATCTTTCCCTGTCTCTGATGGGCGGCGGCCGCTACGAGTTCACGCCGATTGCTGAGCCCAAGGCTACGGGTCCCGTTACTTACTCGTGTCCACAAAAGGACGGGAGCAGCCTCAGCCTGCAAGCCACGTTTTACAACACGGAACCGGGGATGGTGATGGTTCGGCGAGCGAACCAGACCCGGCGGGCATATCAGGTTCGTTCGGCGGACGGCGCCAAATACGAAGGGCCCGATCTGATGTTCTGGGATGCCCGCGGCGAGGCGCAAGTCACCTGGTCGGGCGTTAACTTTACCTGCAAACCGGAGAGGCCATGATTGCCAGAGCAAAAACACGAATCGCCGCCATTGCGGCCCTCACAGTGACCGCGGTTTTCGGCGTGATCTCAACTGCGCGCGCTCAGAACATTGACTTCAGCACCATTCAGGTGCAGACGGTCAAAATCGCGGACGGGCTTTACGTCCTGATGGGCGGTCCGGCGCAGGGAAATATTCTCGTATCGGCCGGGAGCGACGGCATCTTTCTGGTCGATTCCATGTATGCGCCGATGCACCAGAAGATCATGGACGCGCTGGCGAAAATCAGCTCGCAGCCGATTCGCTATCTGGTCAACACGCACCTGCACGGGGATCACACGGCGGGAAATGAGGCAATGGCGAAGCTCGGCGCGCTGATCATCTCGCAGGACAATATGCGCATACGGATGGCGGCGCAGCGGAATCCACCTCCGGCCGCAGCCTTGCCCTTGCTGACCTATACGGACAGCATGACGCTCCATTTTAACGGCGAGGAAATCTATATCTTTCACCCGGCGCCGGCGCACACGGACGGCGATTCGATCATTTATTTTCGCCACGCCAACGTGATGCACGTCGGCGACGTGCCCTCATCGCTGCGATACCCCAACATCGGGGTGGATGACGGAGGCTCGGTTGACGGCATGATTGCGGCGGCCCGTCAGGTGATGAAGGTCGCTAACCCGGAAACCAAAATCATTCCGGGTCACCTCGGACCAGTTGTCGGGTTCAAAGAAATCCAGCAGCAGATCGATATGTTTATCGCCGTTCGCGACCGCATACTGAGCGACATCCGCGCGGGCAAAACCCTGGAGCAGGTCGTAGCTTCGAAACCGACGGCTGACTTTGATAAGGGTCGAATGGGTGGAGCGATCACGCCTGACCGATTCGTGGCGCTGGTCTACACCGACCTCACTCGCAGGCGTCAGTGATGCAGATCGACTCGAGTGTGCGACCGACTGGCGGCGCCTGAAGACCCGCCTTCGTCATCAACTGTCGCAGAAGAAGTCCGGCTTCCGGATGCGGAATCGCCGATTGTACGCCGACGCGAACCAGGCCATCGGCATAATCGACGGGTTCCCATGTGTGTACCGCCAGCTTGCCACCACGATTGTCGGTGTTTCCGTAATCGCGGACATCCATTTTCGCGCCGTGATCCACGAGAACCTGAATCACATCGGTCCGCCCCTTATGCGCGGCGCCGTGGAGCGCCGTGCGCCCGGTGTCGGCCTGAACGTTCGGATCGGCGCCCATATCGAGCAGCATCTTCACCGCTTCGAGGGTACTTTCAGGAGACCACTCGTAGGTGATTCCCTCCACCCAGCCGATTCCGGCGGCCACCTGTAGCGGCGTCACGTTTAACTTCGTGGCGATCTTCGGATCGGCCCCATGCGCCAGCAGAAGCTTCATCAGAACAATGTCGCCCGATTGCGATGCGCGCAGGAAAGCGGTGGCGCCTTCCTCGTCGAGCCACTGGTTCGTGAATACGGTCCGGGTCTCGGTGCTGTCTTTCATCCGGGCATTCACGTTGGCCCCTTTGTCGATCAGGAGCTTGATGTAGTCCAGATGATCCATATCGGCCTTGCGGACCGGATAATCGCCGGATTCGATGTTCCGGTTATCGGTGGCGAGATAGAGCGGCGTCCATCCGCCCTTGTTGGCGAGATTGACATCGGCGCCGTGATCCAGCAGATATGATCCCAGTTTGTAGTAGCGATTCTGAGTGGCCACCAGGAGTGGGCTCCAGCCGTAGCCGGTCGTCTCGTTGATGTCGGCTCCCGCCGCCAGAAGCGTCTTCACCGAGTCGAGGTCATCGGACTGAACAGCGTAGACCAAAGGGGTCAGGCCGCCGCCATCCTTCACTGCCTGCTGTCCGCGCCGACCCCCGAAACCCAGGGCCGCTGCGGTAGCATCGTCGCCAAAGTCGCCACCAGCTCCCGCCGCTCCCGCTGCGCCTGCCCGGCCGCGGCCGCCGCCGCGTGCCGCGCCACCGGCGATGCCGTTCGAGTCGCCGCGGAGCGCACTGAGGTCCGATAACTCAACCGACTTACCGGCGGCCAAAGCCGCTCCCTGCGCCGCAACCGCTTTTCTCGGATCGTTCGATTTTCCAAGCGCCGGTCCCCTGCCCCGTTCGGCCGGATCGGAGCGCTCCTTAATATCCGCCCCGTGATCGATCAGAAACTTGATCGCCGGCGCGTGGCCCTGCTCCGCAGCCCACATTAACGCGGTCGTCCCGCGCAGCTTCTCTCTGGCCTCCACTTTGGCGCCGTGGTCCAGGAGCACCTTGATCGTATCGACGCTACCGGTGCGCGAGGCTTCCATAAGAGGAGTTCTTCCGAAGGGAAGGGCTTCGTTCGCGTCGGCTCCGGCCTTCAGCAGATCCTCGACGATAGCCGCGTTGCCGTTGACGCTGGCAAGCCACAATGGCGTGGAACCGTCGCGGTTCGCGGCCTTTGGATTTGCGCCCGCTTTGAGCAGCAGTTCCACCATCTCTTTATCGGACCGGAACACGGCCCAGTGGAGCGCGGTCGCTCCATCGGGCTGCGGCTACGTTTACGTCGGCGTGTTTATCGAGCAGCGCCTGCACGGCTATGCTGTCCCCGCGCATCACCGCGTCCGCAACATCAGATGTCGCAGCCGCCGGACTCAGGCGAGGGATTGACAAAAGCAGCGGCAACAGCACAGCGCCCGCTCCGGCGCCAATTACAAAAGAGATGCGTTTCATCTGCGAGCCCTGTTCATCCGCGGATCTTACAGTTTTTCCAGGTGTCCGGTACTATCGCCGAAGCTCGTCTCGTGAATGTCGTACATATCGAGCAGGCTCAGCAAAAGATTACCGGTCGGTACGGTTCTGGTGGGATACGCCAGATGGCGCCCGCCTTTCAGTTTGCCGTTCAAGCCGCCGACCAGCACGTGGGGCACATCGTAGTGAACATGCTGATTGGAATTTCCCATGTTGCTGCCGTAGAGAATCAGCGAATGATCCAGGAGAGTGCCGTCCCCGTCCTGAGTCTTTGCCAGGTTGGCAACGAGGTGAGTGAGCATCTTGATGTGATACTGGTTGATTTTCGAAAGCTCCGCAATCTTCTTCGGGTCTTCTCCGTGATGCGAGATGCCGTGAAAACCCTGCGTGGGCGCTGCGCTCTCGGGGTACGTGCGGCCCGTAAGATCGCGGGCGAACAGCAGCGTGCCTACGCGGGTAATATCCGCCTGGAAAGCGAGCGAGAGAAGGTCAAATTGCAATTTGATGTGCTCGTCGAAGGTCTGCGGTACACCCACAGGAACGCTCATATCCGACGGAGCTACCGTCGACGCCTTCATCGCGATCTGCAGACGCCGCTCGATCTCGCGCACGTTCTCCGAATAGCCGTCCAGCACGTGGCGATCGGAGGGGCTCGAATCATTGCGCAGCCGCGACAGGCTGCCTGTAAGCGAATCCAGAATGCTGCCGTCCCGCTTCCTGCGTGCAGCGCGTTGCGCGGGGCTGCCGCCATCGCCGAACATCCGCTCGAATACGACCTGCGGATTCAGTTCCATCGGTAGCGGCGAAGTCGGAGTTGCCCACGAGATGGTGTTCGTGTAGGTACAGCTGTAACCCTCGCCGCAGTTACTTGAGTTCGCGCCGGGGTCTTCGACCGCAAGCTGCATCGAGGGCATCAGGTTGTTCTGGCCGATCTTCTGCGCGATCAACTGATCGATCGTGGTTCCGCAATATACGTCGGCGCCGGCGGTCTTCTTCGGCTTGTCGGCACAGAGAAACGCCGCCGCTACCCAGTGGTCGGCTCCGGTAGCGCCCGGGGGCGGTTCAGCCGAGCGGGAATGCAAACCGCTGAGGATCACGGTGTGGTCGCGAAACGGCTCGAGCGGCTTCCAGTTGAAAGGAAGCGTCGCTTCGAGAGCACCCTCCTTCTCGGGGATCCAGTAGCCGGGGGCCGCCCCGTGAGGCACAAAGCATCCGACGAACCTGGGCTTGGGCGACGCGGCAGTCTGGGCCAGGGCGGTCGACGCCGGGATCATCGCATCGAGAAGCGGCAGCGCAATTGCTGCGCCGCTGCCTCGGAGAATCGTTCGTCGGGAGAGGTGCTTCTTCGTGATAAAGTTCATTACCGTTTTCTCCTCATTTTGTTATCGGGCGGCACGCAGGCGATTTCCGTCGGCGGATGTTGTTTCAGCCGCTTTCATATTTGTCTGGAATGGGGCGCTCTTAACGATCCCCATCATGATTGAAGTGAATTTGTACTGGTCCGCAGCCGACTGGCGCACGATCGTGCGCAATGTCGGCATGTCCTGATAGTCGATCCCGCGGCCCAGCGCGTAAGTCATCATCTTTTCGGTGAAGACCCGAGCGAACTGGTCGGAACGGGCTACCAGCGAAGCGCGCAGACTCGCGATTCCGTCGATTTTAGTGCCGTCAACCAGCTTGCCCGAAGCATCGATCAGGTTCGCCCCGTCGTGGGTTCGCCAGGTTCCGGTGGCATCGAAGTTCTCCATTGCCAGTCCGATGGGCTCGAAGATCTTGTGGCACGAGGCGCACGTCGGATTTGTATGATGCAACTCCATCGTCTCGCGCATGGTCGGCACATGCGTATTACCGGTGTTATCGACCGGCTTGTCCTTGAGTACGGGAACGTTCGGCGGCGGGTCCGGCGGGCTGACGCCGAGGAACGTTTGCAGATACCACTTGCCTCGTGCAACAGGCGACGTCCGGGCGGCGTTCGAAGTTATGGTCAGGAGCGCGCCCTTGCCCAGCAGGCCGCGGCGCATATCGAGATCGGCCGGCAAGTCGACCCGGCGGAATTGCGAGCCATAAATGTTCGGGATCCCGTACTCCTTGGCAAGCCGCTCGTTGACGAAGGTGTAATTCGCTGTCAGCAGATCAATAATGCTGCGATCTTCGCGGGCGATGCTGCCGAAGAATAATTCGACCTCACGCTTGTAAGCTGCCCGCAGATTGTCGTCGAAATCGGGGAACAGATTTACGACCGGCTCGCTGGTTTGCAGCGAGCGAACGCCCAGCCACTGCCCGGTGAAGTTGGTGACGAGCGCCTCGGACTTCGGATCCGCCAGCATTCTCCGGACCTGCCTCTCAAGCACCACCGGGTCCTTGAGTTTGCCTTGCGCCGCGAGATCGATCAGCTGGTCGTCCGGAACGCTGCTCCACAGGAAGAAAGACAATCGGGAAGCCAGCGCAAGGTCATTGATTCGGTAGGTCTTGCCGGGAGCCAGATTCGGGGGCTCCGGTTCCTGACGATATACAAATTCCGGATCCGCGAGAATCCGTTGCAGACCCGCCTCGATGCCGTCGTCAAAACTTCCGTTATCCCTGCGGCCGGACCGGTAGAATTCCATCAAGGTAGCAAGGTCCGCGCTGGTCGCCGGACGGCGATACGCGTGTTTCACAACACTCGAAAGAATGGTGTGCGCGCACGCCTCGTCATCTTTCGCGGCTGTCGGGCGGCAGACGAAAATCTTCTTGCGGGCGGCAGTCTGGGGAGCGCCGTCCGCTCCGTACGGCCCTTCGATCCAAACCTGGCCTACATGCGGATAGAACAGAAATCCCGGTATCGAACCCGGGGTGTTCATGGTCCGCTGAAACGGAACGTTCAATTCGCTGCCCGGAATGTCGTTGGTGGCGAGAAACGTGACGCCGATCGTGTGGAGGCCGGCCCGGACCGGGATGCGTTGGGTGGCCTTACCGTTGCCTGTCGTGCTCGAAATTTCCTTATCCCAATCGAACAGCCGCACCCGCTCACCGTCAACCGTCACTTCGAGTTGCTCGCCTTTCACGCCGCCGAGAACAGCCTGGAAGTATCCCGTAACTCCCTTGACCTTGAAGGTATACTCGCCGTCGGCGGGAAACTGATATTTGATCAGGATGCCACCGCGTGTTCCGAACGGAAGACCTTCAACGTGATAATTCTGCGCAGTGTCGGCCGGAACCTCGAAAACCGCCTGCGTAGGATTTGATACATCGCCAATCGCCAGGCGGCTGATCTTACCGGCCGCCGACAGATAAGCTTCCATCAGGGCGGGAGACAGCGTCAGGGCTCCAGCGATATTGTCAAAACCATGCGTGGAATCGTCCGGGGGCAGAAACTTCGAGGCATCCACCTGGAGTCCCAGCACGTCACGAACGGCATTTGTATATTCGATTCGGTTCAGACGGTGCATGCCCGGCGGCGGCAGGTAAGTCACCGCGCTCCGGTCGAGCTGGGTTTCCATCCAGTTGATCAAGCCGTTACGCGTCGCATCATCCGGTTGGGGCATTCCGGAAGGCGGCATCATTCCGGCCCGAAGTTTCCGGACGACCTTTTCACCGATCTCCGCGTGATCGCCCAAGTGCGACAGATCAAGCTGATCGAGCAGAAGGTTGGCGGTTTTGACCTTCGCGTTGTGACATGTCACACAATACTTATCGATAACCGCGCGTTCTGTGGCGGCGTCTCCCGCCGACGTTTTCAAGGCCGATCCGGCCGCGGGCTTCGCTGTCGACGCAGGATGGCTGGACTGGCCGAAGACCAGGACCGCCGGCAACGAGACCGCAAAGGCGACCTCGAAAAACGTTATGAGAAACTTCCTGCTCACAGACCCTCCGCCGGTAAACGATTCGTTTCGGACGAGTTTATCACGCTTTTTATGGCCCATCAATTGCTCGGGCGCCTGCTCATGCCGCGCGTACATCAAGGCTTTTCAATACCATCCAGAATCGCCTGGCAGACATATTCATGCAGATCCCGGTCGGTGGCCAGAGTGAAGACTCGATCGAAGGTATACGGCTTGGTAAAAGCCTTCGGATCATCGAGAGTAAGCTGAACCTTCATATGTCCCAGATCGGGGCGGGTATATCGCTCCACCAGATGCAGATCGCCGCTGTGCGGCTTTCCCGTGTCGTCCAGCCACGTTTTGTCGTTAAAACCCACGGTGTCGACGACCAAAGTATCCCCATCCCAGGTCGCGATCGACTGTCCGGTATAAGTCTCGGGTTCGATCTCCAGATTGTGCTTACGCCCATCCATAAAGAACCGCCGGTAACTATGGGTGTTTCCCTCCCACAGCAAGGCTATGGCGTCAGGACGCTGCACAATCTTGTAAGGTAACGGGTTCAGGCGTACCGCGCCGTCGGGCAGGCAGATTTTTTCGGGATCCTCCTTACCCTTGCTCGCTTTTCGCTCGTCGTAGATCTTCTTCGCCCACGGTTGATAAGAAGGATCCGAAGGTAACCGAAGGTTCGCGGGAGGCATCCAGACACCCGAAAAATCAACCTTGCCGGCTTCTGTTCGAGGGGTGGGACCGGACGGGCGGCGCGGGTGCTTTGGCGGCGCGCACCGGCGGGACGGCTGTCAGCTTGCCGCTATCAATGTTCTCGCTGCCCGGAGCCGATTTCGCGATCGTGGCGTCGAGGTGGCCGGGATCCTGGTTGTTCTCATTGCAGACGTACTCCGTCATTTCGAAGCTGGGCTCCAGAGTGGTCGTCCTGTTGATCACCCAGGGGCTTGTTAAAGCGCCCGGATCTTCGATCGTGACCTTCATTTCCATATTCCCGTAATCGATGCGATGAAACTCTTCCGTCAGGTGCATCGCCGGGGTGTGAGGGGTTCCCGCGAAATCAAACCAGGACTTTTCGAAAAAGCCGACAGTATCGACGACGAGCGTGTCGCCATTCCAGTGAGCCCGCGAATCGCCGTAGAACGTCGGTTTCAGATCTTTGGGATGGCTGCTGCCGTCCACAAAAAACTGACGGTACATATGAGTGTTCCCTTCGAACAGCATCAGCACCAGTTTGGGGGTGGCAAAAAGCGCCGTATGATATGGCGCGGCGCGTGGCGGGCCGCCTGGGAGGCAGCGGGCCTCGTAATCCTCGGCCCCGCCGTTTGCGCGATGTTGCGCGACGATCTTCGCGGCCCACGGCTGCATATTCGGAGCGTCATTGGTGCTTCCGCCGAATCCATTCCAGATTCCCGTCAAGTCCGGTTTGCCGTCAGACATCCGCGGCAGCGGTCCGGCAGGACCTTTCGCGCGCGCTCCGCGACCGCCCGCTCTGCCGCCTGCTCTTCCCCGCGCCGGCGCAGTAGTATCCTGTGCGCTCGCGGGCAGGAAGGCGAGTGCGGTAAGCGCCGCCGCGATCAGGAATGGAAAACGTCTTCTCATGGGCGGTCCTTTGCCTGGCTTCTCAAGTGGTCTGGCTTTCAAAAGCGCTATTGCGTGGGTTCCTCGCCGCGGGAGGAGCCAGCCCCAACTTTGCGCCCATCGCTGAGAACAACTGATCTTGCATTGGCGCTCTTCGAGCCGTCCTTCGCCAGGAAGCCTTCAACCGTAACCTGATCGCCCACTTTGAGAGAATCTCGTCTCCAGCCCTGTTTCAGCAGCACGGGAATGGCGCCGAGTTCGAAATTCCAGTTGGTCACCTGGCCAGAGGCGTCCTTGACGTCCACATAGAACCGGGCGTGCGGATTCATCCATTCCATCTTGGTAACGACGCCGGAGATCTTGATGGATTTGTTGCCATCGTACTCCGCCGCAAATGAGTGGTGCGCGAACGCCGGGATTCCGGTCATCAGGAACCCGCCGCAAGCAACTGCCAGAACAGCCAGATTTCGCTTCATCTTGAAAACCTCTTTACCCTTACCTGATTTCATACCTGATCGCAAACCGCGCACTGTAGCTTATACCTTTCCGGGGCCAAACTCCATCGCCTGCCGCCAGTCTTACTGATATAGCAGAAAGCTAACCGTGACCTTATCAGTGCCACGATTGGAGTTATGGCGTCCACGAGTTACTTCCGGGTTACCTCAGCCGAATCATTTAGCGGCGAAAAATCCTGTCAGGATTTGTATATTCCAGGCGGCAGCAAATTGATCATTGCTGCCGCCCAACTGATATTGCCCGACCGTCAGAACTCAAACCGGGCAACCAGCTGGCCCGTGCGTTGCGGATACAACACCGTGGACGTGTTGATCGCTCCGAAGCCCGATACGATCTGCTCTCCCGGTTGGTTGCACGCGCCATTAGTGCCGGTCGGCAGCTTGCAGGTGGGCAACGTTTGCGGGCTGATGCCTGTGCCGCTGATAGCCGGATTGTTGAGATAAGTCCGGTTGAAGATGTTCGTGAACTCCGCCCGGACCATCAAAGTCAGCCTCTCCTTGATCCGGAACTGGCGTCCAAACGCGAAGTTCTCTGTCGGCCGCCTTTGTGTCCGGAAATCACTGTAATACGTCGCACCGCCATACTGCCCGGGGGCGGGATTGGCCCATGCCGCCGGATTCAGGACAAACGTGTTGTTGGGATCGTAGCAGTGGCAGTTGAGATTGGTCAGGTAGAGCGGCTGACCCGTTCGGATCTGATATTGCCCGGTCTGGAAGGTGACGTTGCTGATCGTGGCCAGAGCAAGGTTGCTGGGATATCCGGTCGCGTTCGCGGTCGGAGCGGCCAGAAGAGTTCCGCTGGCATAGTAACCAAAGCCGTTGAGCATCCAATCGCGCACAAACCAGGAAATCGCCTTCGGACCCCACTTGGGCAGCGTATAAGTGAAGCCAACGCGCATCGCCATTGGCTGATCCAGCGACGAAAGCGCCTTGGCAAGCGACCGGTTTTGCACGTCCGGCGTTCCGCCAAACGTATCCATCGACTTCGACCAGGTGAATGCCCAATTGAACTGCAACCCGTGAGAAAACCGCTTGTCGGCAGTCAGCTGAAGCGAGTTGTACCAGGTATCGCCTAACGGAGGATTAACCAGAGCGATCGACGTGTACTGCGGGAACGGCCTGAGAGACTGCGCGACCGAAGCAGTCAGAGGAAAGTTCGCAAAGGGCAGTTTGTTCTGGAAGCGCCCGGCAGCGGCGGATCCGATCGGGGCCAGAAGAGTCGCGATATCGGCGGGATTGTTCAGGCTCAGCCCATTCGCGCTCAGGATCGAGGTGCTGAGGTAATTGTAATTGGTGAGTGCCGAACCGATGTAAGTCGGCCACCAGATGCCGCGGTTGCCGATATAAGACGCCTGAAAGACGAGATTTCTGGCCAGCTCGCGCTGCACGCTGAGACTCCACTGATACTGCCGCGCCGGCCGGCCGGCATTCTGGTCGTAATACTGAGGTCCCGCGGCCGGAACCACTCCGCCGATCGGGTAAAAGCCGGGGTTGAAGTTGGGCCAGGCGATCTGGGCCGGCGTGATCGGGACGCCGCCAATGGTCACGCCCTGACTCAAGGTCATCAGCGGCGCACCGAGAGTGGATGACGGCGCGAATTTGTTGGCGGCCGAGGCGTTTCCGCTCGCGGCGCCGAACACCTGAGCTACGCCCGTACCGGTGTAAGTGACACCAAATCCACCGCGGAGAACCGTTTTGGGGAGTAACTGCCATGCCAGGCCGAAACGCGGTCCGAAACCCCACGGATAATTCTTCGCGAACGGACAATTACAAGTAGCCTGATAGGTGACGGCGCCCGGCCGTCCCCCTACACTCGGGTTTGGCGCGTTTGGCGCCAGATTGGGAGAGCGGCCGTACTGCTCGGTGTAATAGGTTGAATAATCGTAGCGAAGGCCGAGATCCACCGTGAGTTTACGGGTCACTTTCCAGCTATCCTGCGCATATCCTCCCCACTGCTGTTTGCCAAAGCGCACTTCGGAGGGAGGATCCACCTCGGCTGTATCTACCGCGCCCAGCAGGAAACTGGCATAAGGCAAGCCGATGTGACTCGATCCGATATTGGCGGTGCTTACGCCGGTCGCAGTGCTCACGAGATAAGGCATCGCCGTCTGCGCGGCGCTGAAGCCGTAAGTACCCTGAAGGTTGCTGACGGTGAAAGTGTAACTTCCCTGGAACTCCGCGCTGCCGCCGAATTTAAAGGTATGGTTTCCCTTGACCCAGGTGAGACTTGCAATGGAATCGAAAATACTGTATTTGTTATCGGCGCGTCCCGGAGGTCCGGCAATGCTGGTTCCGCCGGCGGTAACGTCCGAAAGACCCGTCAGAAGCGGGAACGTGGCCGGAGACTGGAACGCGGCGCTGCATAAGCCCAGATTTGTGCAGGCGTCGTAATTCGGGGTAACCGAGGGCCGCCCCAGGTAGTCCTGATCGTAACCCGCCCCCAGATGGAGAAGCACTGTAGGGGTGATGGTGCGGTCATAGTTCAGCCGCTCCCGCGAAGAATAAATGCCGCCGCCGAACGTGCCCGAGATCGGCTGGGGCGCTCCGTCTTCGCCGTAGCCCGACTGGGTGTAAGTCAGCGTGCGGCTCCAGAAGAATGAAAGCTTGTCTTTGGAAGAGAGGACCTGATCGAGCTTGAGCGATGGAGCCTCGGTGTTTCTCGCGACCGGCTCCGAGTTCTGATAGTTGTTGACAACGCCCGTCGCATTGCAGGGCGGCCCGGCAACGCAAAAGGGCGCCGGAATCAGGTTCTGGATCTTCAGGGCAACGGGATCCCAAAGGCTGGAAGGGATCATATTTCCGTTGAAGGGAGTGGTCACGACCTGGCCGCCGGGAGCCATCATCCTCGTATTGGGATTGTAGATCTCATCGGCTATGATCGGCCGCCCGAGCGGATCGGTACCGAGATTCTTATTCCCTGCCGCGGTAATCGCAGCGCTGAAATCGCCGTTACGATATGCGTTCGTGGGCACCGTAAAGGTGCTCGGCAGAAAGTTTTGATTCTGCAGGAACTGCTCCCAGCTGAAATAGAAGAACGTCTTGTTACGGCCGTCATAGACTTTGGGAATGCGAACGGGTCCCCCGATAGTGAAGCCGTAGTCGTTCCGCCGCTGCTGCGGACGGACGAGTTCTCCATGCCCGTTATTGGTGAACGGCTGGCCGGCATTGAGGAACTCGTTTTGAAAATATTCGTACCCGCTGCCATGGAACTGATTGCCACCCGACTTCATGGTGACGTTCATGACCGCGCTGCCCGCCTGTCCGAATTCCGCCGCGTAGTTACTGGTCTGAACCGTCCATTCCTGGATGGAATCCATGCCGGGTTGATTTTGCTGATTGGCGCCCTGACCCAGAATGTTCGTTCCGTCCATGCCGTCGATCAGGACGGTCTCGGACCCGGCCACTCCGCCATTGATACGCACCGTGGGTCCCGTAAACGGAGGACCGGGCTGATAATAAGCGCCCGGCAGCAGCGCAACGATGTTGAAGGGGTTCCGGATACCGGAGGAACTGGAACCGACCGCCAGCAACGGTAGCGTATCCATGGTTTTTGTAGCGATTGTGTTACTCAATTCACCGCTTTCCGTCTGCAGTTGCGGCGCCTCTTCATTAACCGTCACCGAGTCCGTGGAGGCGCCGATCTCAAGCGCGACATCGACGCGGATGGTCTGCGCCGCCTGAATGAGAAGGCCCGGGCGTATGAATTTCTTGAATCCCGGTACGGTAACCGTGAGCACGTAAGTTCCGGAAGGCAGCTGAGAAATGGTGTAGTTGCCGGTGTCGGAGGCGGCCACCGGGTAGAGGGCTCCGGTTTCCACACTCCGGGCTTCCACGGCGGCGTTCGGGACGACGGCTGAGGCCGGATCGGTAACTGTCCCGGTGATCGTCCCGCGATCGCTCTGAGCAAACAGAACCGCGGAAGCGAGGAGAAAAGCGGGTAGAAACGTTAGGCGCATTGGAGTCTCCTTGGACGGGGCGCGCGTCGCCGGCTCGATGCGGACGGACATCGCCCTGGCTCGCCGGACTCGCAACGCTCCTCGCGAGCCCCGCGGTCGAAACCAGCGGCGGTTATCAGACAGTCCCTCTCAGCACCCGAAGACGTTTTCCCTGGGTGTGAAGTTTATAAGGGCGTCCGCGCCATGTCAAGCCTTTCGGCGAAAAGAGATATGTCAATCGACGGCGGATTTCAGGCGGGGACACCCTGCGTGCCATGTGACGGGGAACTGCCCGACGCGGTATCGTTTGATTTCCATATGAAGGATCGACTCGACGCCTTCCTGGCGCGGCATGGCTCGCTGCTGCTGATGTGGTTGCTTGTAATCCTGATCCTGACCGGCCCGGTTGCGGATTCCTACCCGCATGTCGGCGCCGCGATGGCGCTTCTGATTCTTGCCAGCGTCATCGCCGGCGCGAGGCTGCCTGCCAACCGGAAGGTCGTTGTCCGGCTGGTGTTCCCGATCTCCGCCCTCTGGATTGCCGTCCGCCTGCTGGAGGCTTTCGGGAATCGGCCAGGGTTTTACAATCTGCTTGCCCACTGTCTTGGGCTGCTCCTGTCCTGCACGATTCTCTGGGGCATCCTGGGCCGGCTGGACTCCCAGGCAAGGAGCGGTATCCTGGCCGAGGCCTTTATCTGCTATCTCGTGATCGCGATCGCGTACTCACAGCTCTACTGGCTGCTCGGGAGGTTGTTTGCAGACTCGTTCAACGAGACCCTTCCGCAAACCAGCAGCGCGGAATACATGTATTTCAGTATGATCACGCTCTCGGGAGTCGGTTACGGAAAAATTGTCCCTGTGAACCCCTTCGTCCGGATGATCGCGGCCTTCGAAAGTATGACGGGAATCTTTTACATCGCCGTGGTCGTGTCGCGACTCGTCTCTTCTTATCGTTCTCAACGAGACGTTCCGAAGTATCCGGGCGAAGAGCGACAGATCTTGTAAACAGGCCTGCCAGGCCGGTCGTCTCAGCTTCCTGCGCTTGTCCTGGCTCACTGGCCGAAAGGGAGCGCCAGGGCCGCCGGCTTTTTTATATTTCGGACGGGCGCGGGGACATCACATTGTCGATCAATCGCGTGGAGCCGAGCCACATCGCCGCCGCGATCAGGACCGGACCCTCGATGTTCGTCACCGGCTGCAGGGTGCGCGGATCAGTCACGTCGAAGTATTCGACCCGCGCTTCCGGATAATGTGCAATTGTTTCCAGGGCTTCGTCCCGCAAGGCTTTTGCGCACCTCTCACCTTCGGCGATCCGATCCGCGGCGCGCCGCAGGGCACGGTATAAGACGGGCGCGATCTGGCGCTGCTCCGGCGTGAGGTGCTTGTTGCGGGAGCTGAGCGCCAGCCCGTCTTCCTCGCGCACAGTGGCAACCGGCACAACGGCAACCGGAACGTTCAGATCTTCCACCATGCGCCGGATCACCGCCAGTTGCTGCGCGTCTTTCTCCCCGAAATAAGCCCGATCGGGCTGCACGATATTAAATAGCTTCAGAACGACCGTCGCCACGCCTCTAAAGTGCCCGGGGCGATGCGCGCCGCAGAGGTGTTCGGTAAGCTTTGGCGATTCGACGAAGGTCAACTGTTCCCACGGATAAAGCTCCTCCGCCGCGGGCGCAAAGACCAGATCGACGCCTTGCTCCTGGCACATGCGCAGATCCTGTTCCATGGTGCGAGGGTAGGTTTCGAGGTCCGCTGCGCGGTCGAACTGAATCGGGTTCACGAAGATGGTCGCTACCACGAAATCATTCTCGCGGCGCGCGCTCTCGAGCAGCTTTGCATGCCCGCGGTGCAGCGCGCCCATCGTGGGGACCAATCCGATTGAAACACCACGCTGTCGCCGGAAGTCGAGCCGCTGGCGCAGTTCGGCAATTTTCGCAATCACCTCAGGCATTCGGGAACTTCCCGGTTCGCACCTCTTCGGAAAACGACGTTACGGCATCTGCAATGACGTCGCCGAGGCTGGCGTATTGCTTTGCAAAGCGCGGCGTGCGATCGCCACTCAGCCCGAGAATGTCGTGCGTCACAAGAACCTGGCCGTCGCAATCGGGCCCCGATCCGATGCCGATCACCGGGACGGTCAGTTTGCGGGAGACGACGCAGGCTAATTCGCGAGGAACGCACTCGAGCACGATGGCGAAGGCCCCGGCGGCCTCGAGAGCCGTCGCGTCGGCGATCAAGTCGCGTTGTTCCTCCGGCTGAGTCGCCTGCCGGCGGAAGCCCCCCTGCGCGTGAACGGACTGCGGCTGCAGCCCCAGGTGGCCCATGACCGGAATGCCGGCGGAAACGATTTGCTCGACGGTGGCCACCGTCGAGCCTCCGCCTTCCAGCTTCACCGCGGTTGCCCCGCCCTGCTGCATCAACCGGCCTGCGTTGCGCATTGCCTGCGCAATGCCGATCTGGTGGCTCAGAAAGGGCATGTCCGCGACGATCAGGGCGTCTGGCGCGCCGGTACGGACGGCGCGCGTATGCCGCACCATGTCGCTCATGGTCACCGGTATCGTCGTGTCGTAACCCAGTTCAACCATTCCCAGGGAGTCTCCGACCAGGAGCATGTCGACCACGCCGGATTCGGCGAGAATGCGCGCCATCCAGGCGTCATAGGCGGTCAGCATCGTGATCTTTTTGCCGGCGCCTTTACCGGCACGAATATCTGGAATTCTTCTCATTTCGGTGCGCCGAACGCCTTCACTATTTCGCTCGCCGATTCGGGCGGCAATCCCGCTCGCCGCGCGAGCGCGATGGTACGGAGTCCGGCGGCGTGATAAAGCTTTCTCGTTTCGGGCAAGCTGTCCTTGAGCGCTGCAAGATGGCGGCGTATGGTGCCCGCATCTCCACGGCGAATCGGTCCGGTGAGCGCCTCTTCCGGGCCCGATGTCAAAATGTTTTCGGTCGTTGCGCGGATGATGGGCGCCAACGCCTCGAGCGCCGCTTCCCGGGCGATCCCGGCCAGCCCGGCCAGCTCGAGCGCCGCGTCCACCAGTGTGACATGGTAGTTGCACGCCATTACAGCGGCGGCGTGATAATACGCCCAGCGCGAGGGATCCACCGGGAGCGCCTTACCGTCGAGACGGCCGATTAAATCGAGCGCCCATTCGCGGGCTTGCGCGTCACCGGCGAAGGCGAAGGTTGCGCCGCGCAGCGTCTCAATGCCTCGCTCCGCCGAAGGGACAGTCTGAAGTGGATGAAGTACGCCGATCGAGTTCCCCGCGGCGCGCAGAATGGCCAGCGCCTCCGGTCCCGCCGCGGCGCTCACGTGCAGGGCGACAGATCGTTCCATACCGCCGGCCAGAAGCTCGGATGCAACTTCGGAAATGGCGTCGTCGGCTACCGCGATTATGATTCGGCGCGACTGCCGCGGCAGATCTCTGAAGGAGCCCCGGCCGGCAATCACGCTGACGGGGGAAAGAAGAGCGCCCAGCGCCTTCGCCACCCGGCCTGTGCCGGCAATGCCGATCGGTTCGTCGTGAGTCACCTCTGGTTTGATGCCGGGCGAATTGCGAAGCTTCAGAATGCGAAGCGCAGCTGCATTTCCAGCCGGCGGTTGTTCGCCGTTTCGGAAATACCTTCGCTGCTGGGGCCGCCCGCCGACTCGTTCGCCATGCCGAACAACGGCGACAGGATGTTGCCGATGATCGGCCCGGGGTTGTTGTGATTCAGCAGGTTTCGAGCCGAGAGCGCAAGGCTCAGGTCGTACTTCCGCTTTTCAACGCCTGACCCCGGCGGCGTGACTCCTCCGAAAACCCATGATTTGGTGACGCGGAGGTTGGTCTGGATCTGAAACGGACCCCGGCCGGAATTGCGGCCCAGAATTGTTTCTCCGGGCACGGGGTTTGGATCAAGCAGACCATAAGAGGTTTGAATCAGGCCCGGCTCCGACGGATCGGTCGCGATGCCTGGCCGCGCATTGAAGAGCGTGGTGCCGTAAGGATCTCCGCCTGTGGTGATATCGAATGGCGCTCCGGTCTGGAAAGTTACAAGGGGATTAAGGCGGACGTTCCACTTTGTATTAATCGCGCCGCCGAACAAAATGCGGTGACGGATATCGTTGAAAGCCGGCCCGTACTCGCCCGCGAAGTTATACGGATTTCCGGGAAACGTGTTGATCCCGTCGGTGTCGCTCATGGATTTGTTAAGGACGTACGTTACATAAAGCGACGACGCCTTCCCGAGCTTTGAATTCAGGTTGAAATTCAACTGGTTCTGATTGTAAAGACCGGAGGATGTGACCAGAAAGATCGGCCCGTTTTCGGGATAAGGATATACGCCAGTGCCTGCTCCGCTGTAAGTACCCGGTAAGGGCGCATTGATGTCTTCCGACCGAAACAAGTGCGTCCCGTGAGCGTTGCTGTAAGTTACCGCCAGAGTGGTGTCGGGCCGCAACTGACGCTCGACCGAAACGACCGATTGCATCAGGCGCGGGGACTGGAGATGCGAATCGATCTCCTGAGTCGACATGAGCGACGAACTCGTGCCCAGCGACGGGAGCGGAGGCACGTTGGGATAGAAATTCGGATCGGTAATAACATATTGCTGCTGCACGATTCCGTTGTACCGGAGTGCGGTGACGTAGTCCGCGAGGCTGAAGCGGGTATAGAACATTCCAAAACCCGCCCGAATCACCGTTTTGCCTGTGCCGGGTCCGACGCCGCCGGGAGCCCAGGCGACACCAATGCGCGGCGCGGCATCGAAATGGTCTGAGATATTGGTCTGGCTCTCGAAGCGCAACCCCAGGCTCAGCGAAAGATCGGGCCTCAGGCGCCACTCGTCTCCCGCGAATTCGGCCGCATCGAAGCGATTCGCGTTCGTCTGTGGGTCGCCGCCCGTAATGTTGAACTGGGACGCTCCGCCGCCGAGCGCCCGGACCTGAGAGGGCGTGTATCCCATTCCCTGGAAAAGAAGAGTCCGGCGATATTCTTCAATCGATGGGATCTGGATCATGACCGGCTGCCCGGCGGGGTCGAGCACCGGCTGATTACTGGAATCGAGTTCCGGCGCAAGGCCGCCGGTAAACGTGAAGGCTCCGTTGAAACCCTGCATCCAATAGCTGTCGTCGGTCAGGACGCGCAGGCGCATCCCAAACCGGAACAGGTGAGCGCCATGCATGATCGAAGTGATGTTGTGCAACTCCGAAGCGGTCTGGATGTCCCGGTTGTAAGGCGTGGAGGCGCCGCCCCCGTTGAACGCGGCAAGGACATTTATGGATGCGTCCGGGGTGTTCGCTCCGGTGGCATAGCCCCATCGCGAAAACTGGAAGTGCGTTTCGTTGACAGCCTCACCAATCACCGAGGTCTCGATTGCCTGGACCGTATCGAAGTCGTTTCTCAGATGGTAACCGCGCGAAACCAGATCGAAGCCGCCAATACCGGCATTCTCAACGTTCACGTGGGCAAAGGTGTAAGTGAACGAAAGATAGTTATTTCCATTCAGCCGGTAATCGACATGCGGCCGGATCGTGGTTTCCATTTGCGGACTCCGGAACACGCTGGTGAAGGGCATCGGGACAAGCGTCTGGGGATTGAGCACGATGCCATTAATGACGGAACCATTATCGATCGACTGTAGGGCGAAATCGAGAGTGAAGGACGCGCGCTTTCCGAGCGGGCCGCTGAGATTGTCCTGAGTTTCGTTGAGCAGAAAAGGAGCTTTCTGCATGGCATAGGGATTTCGCGTATTCCACCAGTCGGTCCCGAAATTGTAAATCAGGCCGCCGTGGTACTTTTCGGTGCCGGGTTTGGTAAATATCTCAATGCGGCCCAGGCCGACTTTATCGAACTCCGCCGCAAACGGATTCGCATTGACCCGGACTTCGCGGATCGATTCTTTCGGCGGAAGCTGACCGCCGCTGAACCCATCGATAAAGATTTCATTGCCGTCCGGAGCTGTTGCGGGCCCGGCGATCGCCTGGAGGTCCGCCTGCAGGTCGCCGGGATCGTCGGCGAGCGATTGCAAATCGGCGCCGGTCACCCTTATAGCGCTGGCGTTGGCATATGCGGCGGTTCCGACGGACAGCCCGGCTGTATCGTTCACGGTGAGCGACTCGCTTGTGGCGGCGACTTTCAACAAGAGGTCGACCGTACCGTTGCGCGAGCCGAGTGTCACCGGAACCGGCTGAGAAGTGATAAGCCGCGGCGCAGACGCGGTCAGAGTGTAGGCGCCCGGACGCAAGTCGTGGAACACGTAATTTCCCTGGGTATCGGAAACCGCCGTTCGGGACCATGTCCCGGAGCCGTGGAGAGTCACTATTGCGGAAGGAACGGCCGCGCCGGATTCATCGGATACACGCCCGCCGATCATGGCCGTCTGCCCGAATGCGACAGAGCAGATTACAAGAAGCGAAATGGTAATCCGGCAGAAATCCATTGGGGGAAAAGGCGGCTCTTCTAATTATGTATCGCCGTCTGCATAATTTTTGCAATAGATCTGGAAAAGGTAAGTATCGCCGATTAATAACCGAAACAATGCAAGCATTTAACGCACATTATTGAGGGTCGCCGAGCCGGAGCGGGTCCGGTTCACGGGGGGCGATGCGTTCCCGGGCGATCTGGCTTATAGTGAAGAGAAGAGGACCATGCCGATGTTTGCGGATCTCAAACATCACTTGCAGTACTGGGGCTTTCTGCTGTTGAAGTTTGCGGGCGCGGCGTTCGGGTCGTGCTTTGCCTTATGGTTTCTTAACCTGTTCTGGGCTCCGCATACCAAACTGTTTCATCTCGCGATGGGCGAGTTCAGCTACGACTTGCTTTACACGACACTGGTCGGCGTCTGGTTCCAGTTCTCGTTCGGTCTCTTCTACCTCGCAATTCGGGATCAGCGCTACCGTTGCCGCACTTGCCTTCGAACACTGCGCATGCCGATTGAGACCGGCTCGTGGGGCTATATGCTGCAGCTCGGGCGGCCCCGGATCGAGTACATCTGCCCTTACGGTCATGGCAAATTGAATGTGGAAGAAGTGCAGATTACCGGGAAAGTGACGCCCGAGTGGACCGGGCACGGCGATCTCTGGGAGGAACTCTTCGCCTCCAGCGACAAGCCGGATCGCGACCGGTGAAGCTTCCGCTCTGGCGGCTGGTCACGGCCCTTCTTGTGTTGTGCGGCATGGCCGCCGTTCTGATCAGCCTCGCTCCCGTGTATTTCGAAGATTACCGGCTACGGCAGGATCTTCGCGAAATTGTGCGCCGTCAGAACGCCTCGGACGACGCGTTACGCCTGGCGGTGCTGGATCGTGCTCACAGCCTCGATCTCCCGGTTCGACCGGACGACATTCAGATCAAGCATTCCGACGGAAAGACGCAGGTCGAGATGAAGTATGCGGTTGAGATGGATTTTCGTCTTTATCAGGTCGACGTGCATTTTCACGGAAACGCCCATAATTGAGGCGTAACCGCGTTTCGGCCCTCCACCTGCCTGAAGGTTCCCCATGAAAATACCCGCGATCCTGTTAATCGTGGTCGGAATCGGAATCGTCATCTGGGGAGCGTTCGGATTCCAGACGCGTGAGACGGTCCTCAACGTAGGGCCCATTCATGCCACGAAAGACACAGAGCATCACATTCCGTACGGCCCTCTTGCAGGCGCTCTTCTGGCAGTTGGCGGCGTGTTCCTGCTGGTGAAGAGCAAGAATTAAGGCAGCGCGAAGACGTACATGGCGTTGTAATTGGCCTGAATCTTAATCTCCGGAACTTCACCCATAAGTTCCGGCAGCTTGAGATTATTGCCGCTCATTACCGCTATGTATTGCTTTCCGTTTACCGCGTAAGTGATGGTACTTACTGAGACGTTTCCGCCCAGGATCGATTCCCAGAGCTTCTTACCCGTGGTGGCGTCGAAGGCGCGAAATCTGCGATTCATGTCTCCATGGAAAACGAGTCCTCCGGCGGTGGCGAGCATGGCTCCGGTGCCGGGAACGCGGCCTACATCGAAACGCAGCATCTCGCCCGTCGAGAGGTTGATTTTGGCGAGGCCGGTCAAGGCGTTCGGGTCCGAGCCGGGCCGGGGAATGACGTGCCACTCGCCCTTCTCGTTGGGTCCGGGGGTGGTCAGATCGCGGCAGTTATCGATGTAAGACGAGTAGAGCGAGTTCGTCTCCGGATCGAACGCCGTTGGCCAGTAACTTCGCGTGTTCCAGAAACAAACGATATGGTGCTCGCCGGGCTTCTTGAATACGTTGTTCCAGTTAATGGTCGTGATACCCGTTTTCGGGTCGATATCTGAAAGTACCCAGTTCGGATCGTCGGCAGGGAACGGGTTGGCCCAGAGGAACTGGCCGGTGGAGCGGTCGAGAACGAAGACGCCGCCCGCTTCTCCGATGGTGGCGGTGATGTCGCGCTCTTCACCGGGTTTGATTGCAGGGTTGATCCACTTGATGTACTTGGGATTCGGGTTGAGGCGGATGTGGGCCAGGGTGCGCTCGTGGGTGTAGTCGGAGTCCCAATCGTCGCCGGGAAGATGTTGGTAATACCAGACGAGCTTGCCGGTATCGGGATTGAGGGCGATGGTGGAGTTGCTGTAGAGGTCTGCCGGCGCGGTGTGGGGGACGGCGTCGGGGTTACCGTTGTGACGCAGGTAACGCTGGTCCGGCATGGCGTTCGCAACGCCCCAGTACATGAGTTTACGGATGGGGTCATAAGATCCGGGGAGTCCCCAGGTGGAAGCGAGGCGCTTGTCGAGATCGGCTCCGCCCCAGCTTTCGTCACCGGGTTCGCCGGGCTTGGGCGTGGTGTAGAAGCGCCAGATCTCTTTGCCCGTCAACGCATCGTGCGCGGCGATGAAACAGCCGTCTCGCTTGCCGGCGCAGGCGCCGCCGGTGATGACTTTACCTTCGATTACGAGCGGCCCTGAAGTATTGCTGCGAAAGTCAGTTTTGGTTTCCCAGAGTTGCTCACCGGTGCGGGCGTCGAGCCCGACCACAAAGTTGTCCGGCGGCGTGTACAGGATGACGTTTTCGTAGATGGCGAGAGACTTGGTGCGGGCGGAGTTGGCGATGTTCGCAGCAACTTTACGCTTGTATTCCCACAGCAAATCGCCGGTGGCTCCGTTGTAGGCCTGGACGAGCCCGCCCGGGGCCACCAGATACATCACTCCGTTGTGGACGATCGGAATCGTTTCCGTCTGACCGACCTCCCCCAGGCCGCGGGTCCAGACCATGCGGAGCTTCGAAACGTTTTGCTTGTCGATCTGTTTGAGCGGGCTGAAACGCTGCGCGTCGTAGGTTCGGCTGTACATCAGCCAGTCTTCGGGCGCGGGGTTCTCCAGCATTTTTTGCGTCACGGGGACGTAGTTCTGGACTTGCGCCATACCAGCCGCGGCCGCAATACACGATAAGAGTGAGATTCGGATGATCATTTTTACTCCAGCGGACGGTTTCATTATCGCGGGCAGACGCAATTCCGCTGTACAACGCCGGCTGCGAAGCAATTATATAGCTCGCGCCGATGAGGCATTTTGTCAGGCCGCAAGTTTTGCCCGAAAATCGCGTGGATTTTCGGGCTCGGAAGTGTACTGGCCGGCGTTTTGAGCCTCGTCGAGGAGCAGGCGGCGGTGGAGTTCCGCTTCAATTTCGGGATTCGAAAAAACGAACTGCCGGGCGCGTGGTTGCCCGGGCTCTCGCGCTTCGGAGGCGGCTTGATCGTTCCGACTGCGGGCGGGCGCGGCGTTCGGCCTGGAGAGCCTGCAGCTGTTTCAGCGATTTGTCGAGCGTGCGCTGGAGACGCTGCTCGTAGAGGCTGAGGTTGACGAAGGATTTCGAATCATCGCGGAAGACGCGGGCGGGCGTGAGCGCCGCGTGGACTTGAGGGTGGTCCGTTTCGATGTTTCCGGCGGCTTCGAAGTGGCCGAGAGAGAACATCGAATCTTCGATGGATCGGGCGCGGCTCAGGCGCCACTGGGTATCGCAGAAGTTTTGGGCGTATTGGCGTTCGAGAGGAGTCTCGGGAGCGAGTTCTCCAAAGAGGTGTTTGCAGAAAGCGTGATAGGCTTCCATGTCTTCGTACGGCATGACAACCGTGCGGCCGGTGAGCCCGTGACGCGTCGCGTTCATGGCAGAGCGCTTTTTGCCTTCCTCGGTACGCGGTCCGGTGGATTTCGATTTCGGTTCCGCAACGGTGGCTGGTGACATAGATATAGAGTTTCTCCCGGTTTTCAGATAGCATGCAAAACCCGGATGGCGCACCGCCAGATGGATAAGTGGTTGCATTTTATTCACTAAAGTTCCCGGACGCGGGTGTGACCATAATCCGGGGAAAGCTCAGATTCGTCTCACGCCAGGCCGCAGAGCTGCCAGGAAAGGCAGGACAATGGTTCGTGCGGGTTAATCTCCGAATCTTCTTATTCGCCCTCTTACTCACCTTCGTGGTGACGCCTGCACTGGCGCCGCAGGATGCGCCCGTCTTTCACGAGACAAGCACTCTCGTGACGGCGGCTTGCGCGGTTACTGATGAAAACGGTCTGATGATTCACGATCTTGGCCTTGATGACTTTCGACTCTACGTCGATGGCGTGCGCAGGAAAATCGATAACGTCTGGTCGGAAGTGGATCTTCCTCTGGTCCTCGGAGTGATCAATGACGTCAGCGATAGTCAACAGATTCATGTTTCGGAAAAGGATCGTGCGGTAGGCAAATTGCTGGAGCGGATCATCCACGGAGGGGACCGAGGCTTCGTGGTGGCGGTAAACGAGAACGTCGTCCTCAAGTCGGAGGTGAGCGCAGGCCCTTATGGGCTCCGCTACAGGATACTGGCGACGCCAGACGGGGAACCTCTGGGAGTACCCTGCGGGACACTGGCGGGCTCGCACGGCCGGAGGCGTCCTGTCTGCGGGGGTACCGCATTGTGGAATGCGATCTATGCGTCCGCGCATCTGAAACTGAGCGGACCTGGCGGAAACAAAGCGCTGCTGATTCTTTCCGATGGTCACGATACCGGCAGCACGCACCGCTTCGACGCCGCGCTGGACGAAGTTCGGCGAAGCGGCGCCGTTGTATATGCCGTCCCCTATCCGGATAGCCTGAGTCCGGATGATTCCTACGACGATCTTCGTCGTTTGACCGATGAAACGGGGGGCATACTCTTTGATCTTCATGGCACGGATTACGCAGGGATTATTTCCCGGATTGCGGCGGACCTTCGGGGACATTACGTTCTTGGGTTTCGGCCGGATTCAACGGCGGGGGAGAGCCGGCGTCACTCGATCAGGATTGAGGTCCTCCGTTCCGGCGCGACAGTGCGCGCTCGCCGGGAATACTCCGATCCGTAGCTTTGGCCCCGGGAAGGCGCATTTTCGTTGACTCGCCGTCGCAAATCAGCTCCTGGCGGGACCGAATGGGACTGGCGAAGACGGGATTGGGTACCGGAGTCGACGAAGGCCTTGAGGTGATCTCGCCAAAAGCTGTGAGGGGCGAGTTTACGTCGGCGCGCGAGAACGCTTTCGACTTTCAGATCGCTACTGAACGTCAAGCGGCATCAACAGAAAGACGCCGCGAGTCGTCATGATGAACATGGGCCACGTTACAACCGTGCTCCGCGCATTCCCTATTTTGCTGGCTGGCTTTTTTCTTCAGCCCGTCCTCGCCGAAGAACCGGCATTCGAAGCCGCCTCGGTAAAACTGCTCGGCCCCGACGGTCCAAAGGTACCCTTATTTTCAGGCGGTCCCGGCAGCGGTGATCCCGGGCGAATCCACTTCCACGTCAACATGGCTCTCTTGCTCGGAGCGGCCTTTGGCGTATCCGCCGATCAGATCAACGGCCCGGCATGGCTGCGGGACTTTGCGGCGATGCCCTTTTACGGCATAAGCGCCACCATGCCAGCCGATAGCTCGAAAGAGCAATTGGAGAGGATGCTTCAAAACCTGCTCTCCGAGAGGTTCCACTTGCTCTTTCGCCACGAAACAAGGAATCTTCCGGGTTACGAACTGGTCGTAGACAGGGGTGGTCCCAGGCTGAAAGAGGTTGTTCCCGATCCCCATCCGATGGATGGTCCCCAGCCGGTGAGCAGCCTGCCGATGGGGTCCGACGGTTTTGCAGTCATTCCCGGCCCGCGAACTTTGGGATGGCGCACATTGAGCGTTCACCAGCGGATAAAAGATCAGGAATGGAGCATGGCCGATCTCGCCCGGCAACTTGGGCCCCTCATAGGGAGATCATTGGGGAAATCCGTGGATGAAGGTTTTCCTCAGCCGCGAGTCGTCGATAACACCGGCCTTTCCGGGAAGTACACTTTCATTCTGGAGTACGAGTGCCCGGCCTGCGTTCCCCTTGTCACGACATCGGCCGCCAGCCCGGACCAGGGTAATAGTTCGCCGCCCAACGTGCAAGAGTCTGGTTTCTCTCCCGACATCTTTGTTGCCGTTCAGAAAGAACTTGGCCTCAAGCTTATTAAGGGTGCGGATGTTGCGATGGACGTAATCATGGTTCAGGCGCTCGATAAGACTCCGACAGAGAACTAAGTGGCAATTGCGGCTGGATAATCGGCAACACGAAGGTTGTAATGGGAGGCGATTTGCCGCGATTAGTTGGGTAGTGCCGAGTTTGCGGAGTGCGGCGGCCCGGAATTTCAAGATCTATACTTCACCTCAGGCGCGGCGTACCCGAACGTGCACCGTAACTGGAGAATTTCGAGGTATATTTTGGACGTTGTGCGCCTCGGAGTCTCGCTCCACGCTGCCGAGAATTGGTCATGGATAAATCAATCGAGACTGTTCGGCTAAGTTTGCGCCGCTTCGAGGAAGGCGGGCTACGGGAAGCGTTCGCCTGGTCCGGAGACCCAACCGCAATGCGCTTCACTCCAGGTGGGCCTGACCCGGACATGGCCCGGACCGCGGCGCGGATTGTCACATCCAGGCACCTGGTGCTTGACGGCTATGGAACCCGCAAGAGAATGCTTCGTGGCACCTTCCGCAGCGTTCGCGTTCTGACCAAATCTATCCACGAGTATATTCGGATCTACAACAACCCGCGACCCTTTCAGTGGGTCGCCAGCGCCAGCCGGATTATTCGCAAGATCAATAAATATCGACAATACTCAGAAGGCAACGCAGCCACGTAAACAACAAAACGAAGATTTCAGGGCTCCGAGAAGACTTTTTCTCTGCAGCTCTCGTCAGGGGTAAATAGTAGCGCATTATGCAGCCCAAGTACCTGCTTTTTCCTGTTGTGTATTTTGCATTTTTGCCGGCGGAAGCTCAACAACCCACGGCTTCGACGGACCTTCACAAAGGCCAAAGCGTCATCGCCGATTCGGCGCTCACGTTCACTGTGGCTTCAGTAAAACCCGCGCGGCTACCCCCGGCGGGAGCGGGCAGGCAGGGAGCCGTCACCCCCCTGAACGAACATGGCCGACTTCGATTTCCCGCCGTGACACTGAAGACGCTCTTGATGTTCGCCTACGATGTGAAAGATTTCCAGATCGTTGGTCCTGGCTGGATCGGCGATGAAAGATTCGCGGTTGAGGCCACCATGCCGGCAGACACCACTCAGGATCAGACCCGGACAATGCTAAGGAATCTTGTCGCTGACCGATTCAAAACTGAAATCCACCGCGAGACCAGGCCGCTCCCGATTTACTCGCTGGTCATTGCGAAAAGCGGGCTCAAAATTCCGAACACGCCGCCACCTCGCGCGAAGCAGCTCGGCGATTCATCGTTCGCGGCGGACGGTTTTCCCGTTGTGCCGCCAGAATTCACCGGCATCATGACCTTTTTGATCAACGGCCAGGCGAAGCTCACAGCTCAACAGGCGACTATGCACGAACTCGCCACCGAGTTGGAGAGGCGGCTCGGTGTCCCGATAAGGGACGAGACCCAACTGACAGATAAATTCGACTTCGTCCTGAAGTTCTCACCGGAAGGACTGAGTGGGCCTGGCGGGCGGTCCGTTCCGGCGACGACAGCGCTTGACGTGCAGGAGCCGCAGAGAGACATCTTCTCGGCGCTGCAATCTGATCTCGGAATCAGACTGGAATCGAGGAGAGGTCCTGTAGAGATAATCGTCATTGACCATGCCGAGAAGGTTCCCACGGACAATTAGGACGATTGAACAACAACTCGGCCTGAGATTGGAGGAGACAAAGGGTCCCGTCGAAGCTCTTATCATCGACCGCGTCGAACGGCCGTCGGAGAACTGACGAACGAGAGGATGACTGATCCCATAGTCCGGCGGATATTTATTCACGGCCGAATCTTTTATCGGCCGGTCGTATACTCGCCGTTGGTGGATGGGCTTTGTTCGCGTGAAAATCTGTCTTGCCAGGCTGGCTCAAATCGTCGCGATTGCCGTCAAGTCTGTCTGCAATCGAACTCATTCGTTCCTCCCATCAGCAAATGAACGGCGGTCCCGATGAGTGTAAGCGCAGCGATCCTCGATCAATGATCTCCGTAGTGAATCCGGCGGCCAGGCCTAGCCCAAGTTCGTCACTACATTGATCGTTTCAGGCTATTTTTGCCCCTCCGCTGAGGTTAAGTTCTGGCAGGTCAATCGGCGCAGTCGGGAACAGTGATGTAGTGTAGACCAACCCCCTTGTAAGGAGATTTGAGTCATGACAGGATCATGGCAGAATGTTTTTGCGTGCGAACCTTCGGAACAAGGACGGTAAGGATCACACCTATTGGTCGCTGGTTGAAACGGTGCGCACGCCGGATGGCCCGCGTCAGAAAACTCTATGCTACCTGGGCGAGTTGAACAGTTCGGCGCGGGCACGCTGGCTGACAACTGTTGAAGTTTTCAATGAACAGGGCGAAGCACGGCAACTGAAGCTCTTCCCATCGCATGTGGCGCCGCCGGCAGACGATCCGCAGGTAGCGCGGGTACTGTTGAATAAAGTGCGTCTGGAAAGAACGCGGCAGTTCGGTGCGTGCTTTCTGGGATTGGAGCTATGGAAGCGGCTGGAACTGGATCGTTTCTTCGAACAGACCGTTGATCGCGAATCAGCCGACGTGGCCTGGTCGCGCGTGGCGGCTTTGCTGGCGATTAATCGTCTGTGCGCGCCGGGCAGCGAACTGGCTATCGAACAGCGCTGGTATCCGTCCACCGCGCTGGACGATCTGTTGGAGATCGAAGAAGGCAAGATCAACGATACGCGCCTGTATCGTTGTCTGGACCGGATTCTGCCGCACAAGACGAAGCTGGAGCGGCATCTGAAGGAACGCTACGGCGCGTTGTTTGGAGCGGAGTTCGACGTTCTTCTTTACGACCTGACAAGTACTTATGTCGAGGGCGCGGCGGAGAAGAATCCGATGGTATGCCGCGGCTACTCACGGGATCACAGGCCCGACTGCGAGCAGTTGGTGATCGCCCTCATTGTGAACAACGAAGGGTTTCCGTTCAGTTACGAAACATTTGACGGCAACCGAGCCGACGTCTCGACCATGGAAACCATGCTGCGCATGGTGGAACGTAAGTACGGCAAAGCGCGAAGGATCTGGGTGTTTGACCGCGGCATCGTGAGCGAGGAAAATCTCGCGGCCATCCGCAGACGAGGCGGCCAGTATCTGACGGGCACGCCGCGCAGCCAGATGAAGCAGTTTGAAACGGAACTGTTGAAAGAGGACTGGACGCGCGTCCGGCCCGAAGTGGAAGTGAAGAAGGTGGCCATTCCGCAGGGCGAGGAGACTTACATTCTGTGCCGCACCTCCGGCCGCCAGGAAAAAGAGAAGGCGATCCGAAATCGTTTTTCCAACAGCATGGAAACTGCTCTGAAAGGTCTGGAGAAAGCCATCGCCACAGGGCGGCTGAAAGACCGCAACAAGATGGAGCGGAGGCTGGGAAAGATCCAGGCCCGGCATCCGCAAGTGAACGATCTGTATGACCTCGCTCTGCGGGATAGGCCAGAAGGCGTCCGCTTGTTCTGGCAGATCAAAGAAGATCGCAGAAGCTGGCGCGAATCCCGCGAAGGCGCTTATCTGCTGCGCACCAATCTCAAGGCTGAGACGGCGGAAGAGCTGTGGTCGAAGTACATGCAACTGACCGAAGCGGAAGCGTCGTTCCGGGCATTGAAGAGCGAACTTTCGGTTCGGCCTTTGTTTCACCATCTGGAGCCGCGCGTCAAGGCTCACGTGATGGTGGCGTTCCTCGGCTATGCATTATGGGTCACGCTCAAACATGTGCTGAAGCGCCGGCCAACGGCGGTGCCCAAGCCGTCGGCAAGCGGAGTCGATAGCGTTCAACCAATGTCGCCGATGCGAGCAATCGCTCTGCTCTCCACTCTCCAAAGCGCCGACATCATTCTTCCCACCACCGACGGTCGCGAGATCCGCTTGCGCCGTATTACCGAGCCCACGGCGGAGCAGAAATCCTTGCTCCGCCAACTCGGAATCAGCCTGCCAGAACATCTTCAGTTCAATCGCGAATGTAGTGTAGACTCGGCGATAGCCTGAATTGATTCTCAAGGGTTTAAGTTAGTTCCGATCCATTCCGTGACGAACTTGGGCTAGCGTTCTCGAAGATCGAAGCCTTGCAGCGTCGCGAGGATACGCCCACTCCAAAATGCATCCCCGAGAGCTCCCGGGCAAGTATCGGGTCGTCTGCCGGGTGCAACAATTCGATCAGGAAAGCGTCGAGAATCTTATGCGCCGCATGGTTCGGGACTGGGGCACCGATTCGACCGCGACCGACTCATCGCGCTGTTCTTCGAGTGCTTGCTTCGACAACCATAAAAACGAGTGGCCTTACTTTCCATCGTCTATCGACTGACAAAGAAAGCCGAGCCTGACTTAACTTAACTAAGGGTGAGTCGCCATTCGAAAGCCTGCGCCACCTGCCCAGGAAGAATGGGAACTTTCGAGGGTATCCGCGCGTTTGGACCTGGTATGGCGCAGTCTGTTTCACTCCTCGCCACTCTGATACCCGCGCGGCGAATGTCGAGGACAATGGTACTTTTAGTCCTCCGCGTCCGACCGTAGCTGCTGATACATTCTTTATCCTCCGCGTCCGACCTTAGCTGCTGATACATTATTTGTAAAGGAGCGAGCGCATGAGGGGTTCGCCTGTACGAAATCTGCTGTTATCGATATTCGCTCTCTCGATCCTGCCTGGGAGCGCATTGCTCGCCCAAAATATAACCGGAGCGTGGCAGGGCACCCTGAAGGTTAATGGCCCCAACGGCTCCTTCGACCTTCGCATTGTGATGAAGATCTCGCGGGCTGACAACGAAAGCCTCAAGGGCGTCTTCTACAGCATCGACCAGGACCCCACCCCCATCAACACCAGCAGCATCACGCTCAAGGGCTCGGCGGTCAAGGTCTCCATTGCAGGGTTGAACGGAACATTCGAGGGAACTCTTAGCGGTGACGGCAAGACGATCGGCGGGAGGTGGACGCAGGGCGGTCCCGCACTCCCGCTCAATCTGGTTCGCGCCACTGACGAAACCGCCTGGACCATTCCGGAGCCGCCAAAGCCTCCCACGCCGATGGCTGCAGGCGCGAAGCCGGAATTCTCCGTCGCCACCATCAAGCCCAGCAACCCCAACGCGCCGCGCGGAGGGTATGGCCTCCGAGGCCGGGATGTGACCACCACCAACGTTACGGTGAACTGGCTCATCAAATTCGCATACAACGTGCATGCCCATCAGATCGAAGGGGGACCGGCGTGGCTTGATTCCGCCAGGTACGATGTGGTTGGTCGGCCGGACACTCCCGGCCAACCCAACAAGGATCAGATGAAGCTCATGATTCAAAAATTGCTCGCCGACCGCTTTCAACTCAAGTTCCACACCGAAAAGAGGGAACTGCCGGTGTACGCAATGGTGGTGCTCAAGAGCGGCGCGAAGATCACCGTAAGCGCGGCGGATCCCAATGCTTTTCCGGGGATCGGTTTCGCGCAAGGGCCGGGGGTACTTTCCCTCATTGGCCGCAACACGGGTCTTGACGGTGTTGCGAGAGCCCTTCAGAGCAACGTCCTGGACAGGCCCGTTGTGGATCAAACCGGGTTGACCGGAAGGTATGATTTCAACTTGAAGTTCACGCCAGACCAGTCTCAGATCGCCAACTTCGGCACGCTCCCGCCCGGCGCCGCGAACGATCCCGATGCTCCCCCCGACATCTTTGCCGCCTTCGAGCAACAGCTCGGAATGAAGCTGCTATCCACCAAAGCTATTGTCGATGTGATGGTGATTGAAAAGATAGAGAGGCCATCGGAGAACTAAGCCGCCTCCGTCTTTGCGATTACTACCCGAAGGACCTCGCCGAGGTGGAGAGCATTTCGCCTGAAGTGGCGAATGAGCTTCGAAAACACTGACTGTGATCATCCCATCGACGGCGGAATGGCCGAGATCTTTGCGCGAGACGAGCGCATGCAGTGAAGGGTTCATGTTGCAGTCGGGAGAACGAAAGCCGGTATGACGAAACTGAATTCCACCTTGCCCACGGCCGTACTTGTGCTGCTATTGCCCGCAGCGCGGGGCCAGAAACAGCATCCGGCGTCAACAGCGCCGCAGTTTGAGGTGGCGTCCGTTAAGCCGTCGGCCCCTGTTCCTCCGAACGGAGGAATTTACTTTGGGCCGCCTCGCGGCGGTCCCGGAACTCCAGACCCCGGACTGATTACATGGACTTACGCCCGACTCAGGGAGCTTCTCATGACTGGGTATGATGTGAAAACCTGGCAGGTCTATGGCCCGGACTGGCTGAACACGGAAAGATACGACATCGTTGCCAGGGTTCCGGCAGGTGCGACCAAAGAGCAGGTCAACGTGATGTGGCAGACGCTGCTGACCGAAAGATTCGGCGTCGTGCTGCACCATGAATCGAGAGAGTTCCAGGTTGAGGAACTGGTCATTGACAAAGGTGGTTCGAAGCTGAAGGAGACGACGTGGGATCCGGCTTCGCCGTTGCCGCCCGGCCCGCCTCAGCAAGATAAGGATGGCGGGCTCGCGAGCCCTGGACAGGTGGTCAGGGTCTTTCCACGCGAAAACGGAGCGAGCTTCCATACAGTCGCCAGGGCACAGCCGATCTCACGATTGACGGCACTGTTAGGGACTGCGCTCAACCGTCCGGTGTTGGATAAGACGGGCCTGGCGGGGCAATACGACTACTCGATCGATTACATAATGGACCAGGCAGCGCTTCCGCCTTTGCCGCCGGGAAACGGGCCTGGACCTGGCGCAGCCCCTGTCAATGCCGGTGAACCCGGACCTGACATCGCGGCCGCGGTTCAGCAGCAACTCGGCTTGAGGCTGGTGCCTGCTAAAGCGATGATTGACGTACTGATCGTCGATAAGGCCGGAAAAGTACCCTCCGCAAACTGATCGCAGCCATCCGCAGGGCCACCGGCGCACGCCCACGGAAACGACGCGAAGGCTTTCCGCAAGCGCAAAGGTCACGCTCAATTTGCAACAGACTCCGGCAATATTCAATCGCTGATTGCATTCGGTTCGGGCCTCGAAAACTTACGGATTATCACATCGGCTTTCAGCCTTGCTGAACGGATTCGGCTTGACAAGGGAATAAGTTGCGGCCATAATCGTTTAACGATATATCGTTATTCGCTATGCCAAAACGAAAGCTTGACCCATTGCCCTCGGCGGCATTCAACATCCTGCTGGCCTTGGCCGGTGAAGATCTTCATGGTTACGCCATCATGCGCCAGGTTGAGCAGCAGACATGTGGACGTGTGCGATTGGGACCGGGGACGTTGTACGGCTCGCTTCGTACACTGCTTGAAGCAAGTCTCATCAAGGAACTCGATAACAGTTCCGACTCGGAGGACACTCCCGAGCGCCGCCGTTATTATCGCCTGACGTCCGCAGGTCTCAAGCTGGTTCGATCGGAGGTGGAAGGGCTCGCCCAGACTCTTCGAGTCGCACGGGCCAAACGCTTGTTGCGAGGAGCAGATGTCTGAGAAGCTCTATGCGTTTCTGCTGAAGCTTTATCCGGACGATTTCCGCCGGACATACGGCGACGAAGCGCTGCGGCTGGTCCGTGATCGCGCCCGGAGTGAAAGAGGATTTATTCCCGGTCTCCGTCTCTGGCTGGATTTGCTGGTAGATCTCGCAATATCGATGCCCCGCGAATACCGCAGGGCGTCAACAATGCCAATCGCCGCGGCACAGCCCGTGAGCGGCGACCCCGCGTTTCAGCTTCTGACCGAACGACCACCGAACCCGGCTGTGCTGTTTCTGAGCGGCATGTTATCGGCGGGGTTGCTTTGGGGATGCATCACTTCCGTCGCACACAGCAGGTTGTTTCCAGTATTGTTTCCGGCTCCGCTTTCGCTGCAGGGGCTGGTGCAGAGTACTCTGGCTCAGATTCGACAGTCCTCCGAAGAAGAACCATCCGTTCGGAATTCGCCCGGTAATCTGACGGCCGGCGGCTCATCGGTGCAGGCCGTCCCCGCCGGCGCTTACGGCTTCTGTATGACCGCGCGACGGGATATTCCGAGCAACTCAGCACAGCCGCTATTTGCCTTTTACTTTGCGCGTCCCGGCGCCTCCGGGACCGCACTAATCGATGGAAAGGTTGTGCAGACGTTCATGAACGAACAGCGTCTCTCGATTCGCGCGCATGTGTTCGCGGGAGATCATCAGTTCGTCTTGCATCTGGATGGACCTGCCGAGGCAACCTCTATGTCCAGTAACGGCGATTTTGAATATTGCCGGCCGAGATAAGAGGAGGCATCATGACGAGCTGTCACGTACGATCCCGGTTGAAGCCTTACTTTCGACGGGCTTTGTGGTCGGCGACTGCGACTACTTTTTTGTACGTTGGGATCACTGGACTGACTCAAGTCGGTCTGACTCAAGTGCCTGCTGCTGCCACAGGCGCCACCGCCGGCAAAAAGCATCGCACGTTTGCGGTGATCTCGATCAGGCGACATGCTGCAGACAGCGGACCGGTACAGCTTGGGCAGACGCCGAACGGGTTTCATTCGATCGGCTTGCCCCTGTTCGGCATTTTTCAGTGGGCATATGGGCTTCCGAACCACCCTGGTTTGCTGCGTGGAGACCAGATTGAGGGTGCGCCCGGCTGGTTGAGCGGCGAGCTCTACGACGTGGTAACAAAGATCGACGACGCAGATCTGGCCGATTGGCAAAAGCCGGCGATGAGACAGACAATGCTCCGCACGATGCTGCAGGCGATGTTGGCCGAACGGTGCAGAGTCGTGGTGCACTCCGCGAGCAAGGAGGAATCCGTCTACAACCTGGTAATAGCGAAGGGTGGCCCGAAGTTCAAGCAGGCGGAGACACTGGATACAGAAGAACTCAGGCGAAGGCACCCCGCTGGGGGCATCATGAGGGGGACCGGCACGATGGCTTTAGAAGGCTCAGAATTTGTGGAGTTCTATGCCATATCAATAGCGACCCTGGCGGACACCATACTATCGAGCGTTGCGGACAGACCAGTAGTAGACAAGACGGGTCTGGCCGGATATTACGACCTCGCGTTGCCTTCGTCGGCCCTTCACCGCCGCCCACTCATTCCCGTGACCTCCCGGTCGCCGGATGCGCCATCCCCGTCACTGGACGACGAGTCGATCTTGGAGGTGCTGCCGAAGGCATTGGGGTTGCGCCTGCAGCCGGCTAAGGGTCAGGTGGAGACGCTGGTGATCGATCATGTGGAGCGACCGTCCGAAAATTGATCGGGCAGACAACCGGCCTCGAAAATATCGTGAGGCGGATCAGGGAATCCGCCCCACCGTTACAAGGGCTCCCGCGGCTTCCTGTATCGAAGCCCGGCGCGGGAGCGAGTTGAACTTCTCGAGATACACGTAGATGACGGGCGTGATATAGAGGGTCAGAAGCTGAGAGACAATAAGGCCTCCTACCACCGCCAGTCCGAGCGGCTGGCGGGCTTCGCCACCTGCGCCGTATCCGACCGCGATCGGTAGTGTGCCGAGCAGCGCGGCCATCGTGGTCATCATGATCGGACGGAAGCGTTGCAGACACCCGTCCATGATCGCTTCCTGCGGAGTCTTGCCGGCGGCGCGCGCCAGGATGGCGACATCGATCATCATGATCGCGTTCTTCTTCACGATGCCGATCAACAGGACGATACCGACAAATGAGTACAGGTTGAGATCGTGGTGGAACAGGAGCAGGGTGAGCAAAGCGCCCAGGCCCGCCGCAGGCAGACCGGAGAGAATCGTGATCGGATGTATAAAGCTCTCGTACAGGATTCCGAGCACGATATAAATCACCAGAACCGCGATGATGAGAAGAATCGTCAGTCCCCGCAGAGAATGCTCGAACTCCTGCGCGGTGCCCTGAAAGTTGAATGTCATGGTGTCGGGCAGGCCGATCTCATGGGCAGCGTCGCGCACGGCGGTCGTAGCTTCGCTAAGCGACACGCCCTTCTTCGTATTGAACTCAAAGTTCACCGCCGGCAGTTGCCCGATGTGGTTGATGCTGAGTGGCGAAACTCCCGCCTTCAACTTCGTGACCGCGGAAAGCGGGATCGGCTTGTTGCTGCTCGATTTGATATAAAGCTTCGACAGCGCACCTGGCTCACGCTGGCTTTCGGGAGGCACTTCCAGAA
This sequence comes from Terriglobia bacterium, assembly GCA_963845785.1. Lineage (GTDB taxonomy): Bacteria > Acidobacteriota > Terriglobia > Bryobacterales > Bryobacteraceae > BOG-234. The sequence continues at coordinate 73,373 of CAWJTK010000003.1, forward strand.
TCACGTCGTATTGGTTCGCCGCGGCGGAAATTGTCGAGACACGCCGGCTTCCGTAGGCATCGTACAGAGTATTGGCGATTTGTTCAGGTGTTACTCCGAGCGCCATCGCGCGGTCGCGATCGATGTCGACATCCACACGGGGACTGCTCAGGTGCAGATCGCTGTACACCTCGGCCAGCGACGGAAGCGAGCGCAGCTTTGCCTCCAGCCTTGGCGCCCATCGATACAATTCATCGGCATCGGCATCCTGCAGAGCCACGGAATACTGGTAGCGCGATTCGTTTTGCCCCAGGCTCAGCGGCGGCGGAGCTTGCAGGAAGACATTCAGGTCGGGAATCGCAGCGAACTGCTGCTGCAATTGAGCCAGCAGATCCGCCTCGCGGGGACGTTTCGGGTCGTCTTTGAAGAGAATGAAGAGAAAGCCATTATTCTGCGGAGAGTCATTCGTGCCTCCGCCGTAATCCTCCACCCAGGGGTTGCGCCGCACAACGGCAAGGGCCTGCTGTTCGAGGCGGTTCATCTCGTCGGACGAGGTGTCCTCGGCGGCTTCGGTGCCTCCCTGGGCAAACCCCGAATCCACCGACGGCATGAAGCTCTTCGGCATTACGACGAACAGGTAGACGGTGGCCGCGGTCACAACAAAGCTGGCCACCAGCGTGATGCGGCGGAAACGAAGCACCTGCACCAGGGTCCTTCGGTAGAGATTGTGCAGACCCGTGAAAAAACCTTCGGACCAGCGGTAGAAGCGGCCATGCTGCGTTTCGTGACGAAGAAACCGGCTGCCCAGCATGGGAGTAAGAGTCAGTGAGATCACGCCGGAGATGAGCACGGCAACCGCAATCGTGACGGAGAATTCGCGCAGGAGCCGGCCTATGATCCCTTCGAGGAACAGCACGGGGATGAAGACGGCGGCGAGCGAAACAGTCATCGAGACAATCGTGAATCCGACCTCTCTCGCGCCCTCGATTGCCGCCTGCATGCGCGGCTCACCCATTTCCATGTGCCGGACGATGTTTTCGAGCATTACGATGGCGTCGTCTACAACAAAGCCTACGGAGAGCGTAATTGCCATCATCGACAGCGTGTCAATCGTGAAACCGAGAAGCTTCATCACGCCGAATGTCCCCAGAAGCGATAAAGGCACGGCGAGCGCGGGAATCACGGTCGCGGACACGTTACGCAAGAAAAAGAAGATCACGAGGATTACGAGCCCGATGGTTGCGAGGAGCGTGAATTTGACATCCCGGATGGAATCCCGGATGTTCCGCGACGCGTCGTAGATCACGCTCAAACTCACGCCGGCCGGCATCTTTTCCCGCAAAGCGGGCAACAGGCCCTTCACGCCGTCGGCCACTTCGATGGTGTTGGCGCCGGGCTGCTTCCGAATCGACAGAATGATCGAGGGCACGTTGTCCACCCAGAAGGTGCTTCGCTCCGAGGTGACACTGTCGTAGACCAGAGCGACATCGTCCAGACGCACCGGATTGCCGTTCCGGTATGCAATGATCATGGGCCGGAACTGGGCTGCCGCTGTCATCTGACTGTCGGATTGAATCGTATAGGCCTTCGTCCATCCAAAGAGCGAGCCCGCGGGCAGGTTGACATTCTGATGCGACAGAGCGTCGCGTATCTCTTCGAGACCAACCTGGCGCGAAGCCAGTTTCTCGGGATCGGCATGCACCCGAACCACGTATTTCTTCGAGCCTTGCACCTGGACCTGAGCCACGCCGCTCACCATCGACACGCGGCGAGCCAGCAATGTTTCCGCATACTCATCGAGCGCCGCCGGCGACATGGTGGAAGACGAAAGGGTCAGATAGATGACAGGATTGGAGGCGGGATTCGATTTGTAGTACGACGGGGGCGCCGGCATGTTGGAAGGAAGACTGCCGCTGGCCCGCGCGATTGCCGCCTGTACGTCCTGCGCGGCAGCATCGATCGACCGGTTCAGGCTGAACGTGAGGTTGATGTTGGTGTTGCCCGTCCCGCTCGACGACGACATGGCCTCAACACCTTCGATGTTCGAAAACTCTTTCTCCAGCGGTGTCGCGACGGAAGCGGCCATGATGTCGGGATTGGCGCCGGGCAACCCTGCGGACACCTGCAGGCTCGGGTACTCGACCGCGGGGAGATCGCTCACGGGCAGGCTGATGTAGCTCAGCAGGCCGAACCCGAGGATAGCGGCCATGATCAGAGTTGTTGTAATCGCGCGGCGGATGAAGAAATCGGTGAAGTGCATTGCGCTTTTTCTCCGATCAGGCGCCGGGCGCGGCCGCGAGCGGACGAACGTGGGCTCCGGGCGAAAGGCGCAGTTGTCCCTCGAGAACCACATTCTCGCCAGGCTTGATCCCTTCTCCGATCACCGCCTGTTCGGTCTGGCCCGGAGGCGTATAGTTGCGCAGGACCTGGACTTTGCGCATCGCCGCCGACGAATCCGGACTCACCACCCAGACATACTTGCCGTCAGGACCGGTCTGGACGGCTTGCGAGGGAATCAGGATTCGATTGTGTTCCGTGCTCAGGCGCGCCCGGACATTGACAAACTGGCCAGGCCACAGCGCGCGCTGGGCGTTCTCGAATGTGGACTTGAGGCGGATGGTGCCGGTGGAAGGGTCGACGGTGTTGTCGATGAAGGTCAGGGCGCCGTTGCTCTCCCGATTGTCCGGGGCGACGGCGGTGACCCGGAGAGAACCGGTAGCCTGATACCGGCGGACTTCAGGAAGGACGTCTTCAGGGATCGAAAACGAAACGTAGATGGGAGAGATCTGAAGAAGAGTGACAAGAGTCGTGTCGTTCTCTTTGACCAGAGTCCCTTCTTTTGCAGCTATGGCGCCGGCGCGGCCCGCGATGGGGGCGCGGACATGCGAATAACTGACCAGAAGCCTGGTCTCGTCCAGACGCGCGCGGTCGGTCTTTTCAGCAGCCTTGGCGCTGTCGAGTGTGGCCCGGTCGGCGTCGAGCGAAGCGCTGGCCGCATCCGCGGTGGTCACCGCCTGATCGGTCTGTTCCTGAGAAAGGATGCCCTCACCTTTGAGCTGCTTCGAGCGATTGGCGACGAGTTGCGCGTTTTTGAACGTGACCTGGTCCTTGACGATGTTTGCTTCGCTCTGCTTTTCCGTCGCTACGTCTTTCGCGATCGTGGCCTCGATCTCGGCGATTTGACGGTTGTACGTCTCCGCATCCAGATCGAAAAGCAAATCGTCCTTTTTCACTTCCTGGCCCTCGGCGAAATAGACCCGGGTCACCGGCGCGGTGATACGGGCTTTGACGTCAACGGACGCGATTGCTTCGACGTTCCCGATCGCGGTGATTTCAAGTGGCGAATCGGCAATAGTTGCGGACACCAGCCTCACAGCGACCGCGGCCTTGCTCGAATCCCCGTCCGCCTTGGCGCTGCCGCGCGAACAGGCGATCAGGGCCAGAGCGGCGGCACAAGCGGCAGTGAGAACCGTCAACGTGGACGTTTTGTGAACCAACGACATCATCTACTTAGATACGCGCGAAGGCGACATCGGGTTGGCGACAAAAACCTGTACCCGGCAACTTCGCTCCTGAAGTGATTTGACGAATGAACCGGCCGAATTGTTCTGTCTGAAATCGGGAAAGTGCATGTTGCGGAACGCGCTTCTCACCGTTTTGCCAGGGCGAACGCATTCCTGAAGGCATAGTTACTGAAAGATTACGAATCACCGTGAAGGAGATTGCGTCCACAAAAACAGCGTCGCGCGAAAGGTAGAGGCCTCCGTCCAACTTTTAAAGACGCTGCGCAACCGTTGTGGGGCCAGCGCTTCGGCGCTGCCGCCGAGCTTCCGCTCGGCGCGGAATTTTACGCAAGTGCCGGGTGTGCCGGCGATCTTGTCGCCGGTGATCGGGTTGAAGTCCGAGACCGCATCTTGAACGAGTGATCTCCCCAAACGCCGTACCTCGGGAGCGTGATCCGCCACGTCCAGAGTCCGTCGGACCGATCGGCCGATTGAAACGCTTCTGCGAGGATCTATTCGTCTCGCAGAAGCCTGGAAGCGTCTGCTGTCCTGAGCCGGCAGTCGCGCAGAATCTTGTTCAGCAGGCCCGGTCCGATGTCTCACCCGAATGGACCGGTACGAGTGTTTGCCGGCCATCTACATGACGGAGAAAATGATGACTGCCGCGGATGTTCCGCGGCTGTACGAAGATGCAGGCCGCCTTTTCCGACAGTCAGTTCATAAACAGGCACTTGTCTGACTTCCCGATGAACTTTTACCCTGATTCGGTCTTCAAGCAGCGCCTGCATCATGGGACCGAGCATCATTCCCTGTCCAGGTGGCGCCTGGCCCGGCCTGATCTCCGCCTTCGCTTCTATTGTGTAAAGGTCGGAATCGATCCACCCGGGACTCTTTTCCAGGGGAACGACCTTCACGGGGAGAAGATTCATCGCGCCATTTTGGCTTGCTTACAGGCTGATGAACGGCGGGTTGAGAATTGACGTTGTTTGGGGACGCGCCGATTAATTTTCGCTGGGCCTCTCGACGCGGTCGATTACGAGGAATTCGCCGGGCCCCTGAGCCGGCTGAAGTTGCAGGCCGAGTTTCTGGAGCGAGGCGCTGATTCCGGCAGTTACTTCTGATGGGTCCGGGCCCGGCACTGGAGCCGCACCGGGTTGCGGAGGCGGCGCAAGCGCGGAAGGCAAGTCGCCTTGGGACCAGTCCACGCGAATGTCAAATATTCCTGTTATTCCGGTCTTGTCGATGACCTTCCGGCCTGCTCTCCCGGATAACGCTGTGCAAAGCTGCTCCATCGTGGCGCCGCGCAGATCGAAGCCGTTATTCATAATCAACGGCATGCCGCAGAAAACGGGAATGCCCTGTCCGCTCGCGGGCAACGGCAGTGGCTTATCGAGGTTCTGAGCAACACAGCCGCCTTCCGCGGCTGTACGAAGACGCAGGCGGCCCTTTCCGGCCGTCAGTTCATAAACAGGAACTTGTCTGACTTCCCGATGAACTTTTACCCTGAATCGGTCTTCAAGCAGCGACTGCATCATGGGACCCAGCATCACTCCCTGTCCAGGTGGCGCCTGGCCCGGCCTGACCTCCGCTTTCGCTTCTATTGTGTAAAGGTCGGAATCGATCCACCCGGGACTCTTTTCCAGAGGAACTACCTTCACGGGGAGAAGATTCATCGCTCCATGGGCGAACAGGATATAGGACTGTCGGATCAAAGCCGTCACGCTCACGCACTTCACCGTTATCCTCCCTGGAGAAGGCGCCCCTCCCGGAACACCCCCTCGACCGCCCGGCGCACAATGCCTGATCGATGCCACTTCGAACCTCGGCGCTGCGTCGCCGGATTGACCCCTGGCAAACGGCGTAATCGCGATGCTGACGCCGATAACAAGCGCCAGAACTTCGAAAGGGCGTCCGGACAAATTTCACCTCCTCAATTACCAGCCTTGATTACTGAAAGAAGATCCTCGCGCCGTTCCCTGGCGCGGGAGCGGCTTCTCTAAACGGTCTATCACGAGAAAATCGCGCGGGCCGGTGATTGGATTGAGCTTCAATCCCAACTGCTCGGTCAAAACTTCCGGCAGCGAGGGATATAGCCGGCTGAGCGCGGCGGGAGTGTCGTCGCCTGCGAATTTTAAATGGAAGTCGAACTTACCGGAGATACCGCTCCTGTCGATGACGGGCCTTCCCAATGGGCCGCTCAAAAGGCGGCAAAAGTCTTTCATGCCGAGTGACTGAGCATCCAACCTTGCGAATTGAGTCGAACCGGATACCGGATAGACAAGACAGTTCGCATGACCGGGCGATGGAGGAGGTGGCGGAATTGGGCCGAAGGAGAACCCGCCGCTACAACTCCCCTCTGCGGAATGAAGTTTCGCGCCGGATTTTTGAACCCCGAGCTCATACATGGCAGACTCTTGTGTCACGCGTCTTATCTTCAGCCCGAAACGCTCGGCGAGCAGCCCCTGCAACATGGGCCCTTTCATGGTCGCGAGACTTGCTCGTCGATTGGCTTGCGCATCGATCCGGTAGCGATAATTGCCTGAGTCCGCCCAAACCGGTTCTCCCGAGACGGGGATCTCCACATCAACCTCCCTGTCATAGGCCATCTGGATCAGCGCCGCTGCCGTCAGACAGTTGGCAACCAAAATTCCCGAAGCTGGGTTTTCGATTCCGCCGGAAATATAAGTCCTGCAACGTTCGATCGAGACGCTGCGAAAACGTGCTCCGCGCTCCGGCAAAAGCGGAGCAGACAGTTCGCTTTGAGCGCGAAGCACCATCGGACGGCAGACTCCGATAAGAAGAGGCAGCGCCACGCTCAGGATTGCAAAGGCCGCCAGCATCGCCTTGCGCGTCGGGCTCAGATCGGCCTCGATACTTCCTGCCAGGATTGCATGAACGCGCTTTTTCAGATCCGCGCCCGTCACGCCCGACACGCACTTAAGGGGCGCGTCCAGATACAACGCGCAGACGCGAAGAATGCCTTCCGCATATGTCCTCGGCTCATTGCCGAGCCGCAAGACTTCCTGGTCGCACGCTCGCTCACGCTCAGCCACCATTCGTTTCCCGATCCACCACACCAGAGGGTGAAACCAGAAAACCGTCTCCACAAACATCTGAAAGGCCGCGGCGAGATTGTCCCGATGGCGGACGTGACATAGTTCATGCGCAATCACGGCTTCCAGCTGCGCCGGGGACAAATGATCGACGATGCCATCGGGCAGGAGCAATGTGGGCCGCACGATACCGAAGATCGCCGGCGCCGAAAGAGAAGAAGCCGAAATGGCCCGAATCGGAAGTGCCAGGGAAACGGGCGACCCGAAGCGAACCACCCTCCGAAGCTTCCACCACCGCACCAACCATGAAAAGGCGAGGCAGGCAATCCCGCATGCCCATAAGCCGAGAAGCGTTGAGGAAAGGAGATCGAAGGGCACGGGAGCAATTGGAATTTCCGGCACTCTGGCGCCCGGGCTGACGAACGGTGTGCCCACAGCCGCCGCTGCGGCGATCACACGGGATGGTGCGATAGCTGGAGCAGTCGGGGGCGAGAGGTGGCTGGCGACGGCAATCAGACCTGACAGAGGGATCAAAAACTTGCAGGAAGCCGCCAGCCAAACGCGGTGACGAACCCGCGCGCGGTTCCTTCGCAGGGCCAGGGTCAGCAATCCCGCCGCCGCTGCGAACAGTGTGGATTGCCACAAATGATTGGCTATCGGCCCCAGTGATTCGACATTCATTGCTGACGCTACTCCTCCTTCCCCTGGTCGCGCGCTATCAGGATCTTTTCCGCCTCGCGAACATCGTCGATCGTGAGGCTACCTGTTTCGATCAGGTGCGCCATGATTGGCCGGCTGCGTCCGCCGATCAGTCCAAGAAGGTCGACGATCAGCTTGCGTTCAGCCTGTTCGCGCGAGACTGCCGCTTCAAAAATGAATGCCGTGGCGATCTTCTTGACCCGGCGCAGCGCCTTCTTGGTTTCCATACGATAGACCGTCGTCTGCACCGTCGTATAAGCCGGTCTTTTCCTGGCGGGAAAAGACTCCTGAATCTCCCTTACGGAGCAGGGCCCGCGGGTCCATAGCGCCTCCATAATTTGCAACTCCAGTCTGGTCAGTTTTGGCGGCGCCATCAGTTTTGCCTATATGTGTTATTTAATCTACTATCAACGTGGTTCTCTCGCAAGCTCATTCTTTGCGGCTTGCTGCCCGGCTTACCATTGACCTGAAAACCTGCGCATGATAACTTGTGGCGACGATTAGACCGCGGTCGCTTCAAATGCAGCAGATCAATCGATATACAATTGCGCCCCTTTTAGTTGTGGTGGCGGCCCTCACAGCTCCGACTGCGTTTGCCCAGCTTGATCCATCTGGGGAATGGGCTCCCCTGTTTCACGAAGATCAGCCCGAGCGCATCCCCGGTCCGGAGATCGGCGATTACCTCGGCCTGCCTATAAATGACGCGGCGCGGCTGCGCGCGGACACATGGGATGCATCACTGCTGACGCTGCCGGAACATCAGTGCAAGCCACATCCTTCCGACTACGCATGGCGCGGGCCCGCCAACCTTCGGGTGTGGAAGGAAGTGGACAGAGAGTCGCAAAAGCTGATCGCGTTTCACACCCACATTTCCTGGGAAGCTCCCGAGCGGACCATCTGGATGGATGGGAGGCCGCATCCTCCCGACTACGCCGCTCACACATGGCAGGGATTTTCGACCGGCAAGTTCGAAGGCGACATGCTGACGGTCACCACCACTCATCTCAAAGCGGGCTGGATCCGCAGAAACGGAGTGCCCCGCAGCGACCGCGCTACCGTGACCGAACATCTCCTGCGGCATGGCGATTACTTGACCGTGGTCGTTCTGATCAACGATCCGGTCTACCTTACAGAGCCGTTCGTCCGAACGACGGATTTCGAATTTGATGCGCGGCAGCAGATCGCACCGTACCCCTGCGAGGCCGTCGTCGAAGTGATCCGCCCGAAAGGATCCGTCCCGAGTCATCTCCCGGGAAAGAATGCCTTTCTCGCCGAGTTCCCGGAACGCTTTGGATTGCCTGTAGAGCCGACGCGCGGTGGCGCGGAAACGATGTACCCTGAGTACCGTCTGAAAGTGAAGACGATGAAGCCGGCGGTTAAGCCAGCGACAACAACGACCACAGCGGCAAGATAACGAGCTATAGACAGTGGGCAAAAAAACGGGAGGCTATTTCCTTTGGTCAACACTCGCAATTGCGGGTTTGGCGACGAACTGCTTCGCGCAACAGAGCCAGAATTTCGACAACGTCGAGGTTCATGTACTGCCGGTCCAGGGCAACATCTATATGCTTGTGGGCGCGGGCGGCAACATCACCATGCAGGTCGGCAAAGAGGGTGTTCTGCTGGTGGACACAATGTACGCCGGGTTAAGCGATAAGGTGCTGGCGGCCGTGCGGACCGTGTCCGACAAACCGATCCGCTACATCATCAACACGCACGTGCACGGCGATCATACCGGCGGAAACGAGAAACTGGCGAAGGCCGGGAGCACGATCGCCGGCGGGAACGTGGTGGGCGACATCGGCGCCAGCGCGGCCGAGGGCGCTACAGTCATCGCGACCCAGCAGGTTCTCGACCGCATGAGCAGGAAGGATGGGAATACCCCCGCCGCCCCGACCGCGGCATGGCCAACCGACACTTACCTTACCGACGAAAAGGATCTCTTTTTCAACGGCGAGGCGATACAGATTTTTCACCAGCCAGCCGCTCACACCGATGGCGACAGCATCGTATTCTTCCGGCGATCCGACGTGGTCAGCACGGGCGATATTTTTGTCACGACGAGCTATCCCATCATCGATCTCGACCGCGGAGGTACCTACCAGGGAGTTCTTGACGGTCTGAACCATATCCTGGACATCACCATACCTGCCGAGAAGCAGGAGGGCGGCACTTATGTGATCCCAGGCCATGGCCGCCTGTGCGACGAAGCGGACGTGGTCGAATACCGCGACATGATGACCATTCTCCGGGATCGCTTTCTCGACATGATCAAGAGAGGCATGACGCTGGAGCAGGTCAAGGCAACCAGACCCACGAAAGATTACGACCCCTTATATGGGAGCGATAAAGGCTTCTGGACCACCGATAAGTTTATCGAGGCGGCTTACAAGAGTCTCAAAGAAGGCAAGTAGGTCCACGAGCGTCCCCGTGCGAAGATACCACGGAGAGGGTGGATCGATTGAACACAGACAAAAGGCAGTTTCTTCTTGGATTGACAGCCGCGTCCCTCGGCCTGAGCGCGACTTCCCGTCTCAGTGCGCAGAAAACTGCAGATAACGCCGTTCCGATGGCTTCCACACGGGCCCCTTACTTCTTCAAAAACCCAACATTCGAAATCATTTTCCTGACGAGTCTCGGCAGGGCCTATCACTCGGCCGGAAATGTCGGCAAGGTCCTCTATCTGACGGGTCAGGTGGAGGACGGCAATTTCGAGAGCGCATTCGTCGCCTTCAAACAGGCTGGAGACGAGGCGCGCGCGATAGCGGAGGAATCCGCAAGTCACGGTCACAAAGAAAGCGCCCGGCAGGCGTATCTATGGGCTCAAAACTACTACGACAGCGCCACCTACTTTGTGGACGGTTCCCGCGATCCCTCGCGCTTCCTGCCGACCTGGGAACTTCTCTACGATTGCTGGCTGAAGTCGCTTCCTGCGTTCGACCCGCCCATCGAGCCGGTGGACATCCCCTACGAAAACACGAAACTGAAGGGCTTTTACATCAGGGGTAAGAGTAAATCTCGCAAGCGTCCCCTGCTTATCCTGGTGAACGGGAGCGATGGTTCGCTCCTCGATATGTGGCTATGGGGCGGCGCCGGTGCTCTGGCGCGCGGATATGACTGCCTCACCTTCGATGGACCGGGCCAGGGCTACGCGCTCTGGAAACAGAAACTCTATTTCCGGCCGGATTGGGAAAAGGTGATCACCCCGGTTGTCGATTACGCCCTGGGCCGCCACGAAGTCGATCCCCACAGAATCGCCCTTCAGGGGATCAGCCAGGGCGGATACTGGGTACCTCGCGCCGTTGCCTTTGAGAGGCGCATCGCCGCGGCCATCGCCGACCCGGGCGTCGTAGATGTTTCCACATCGTGGACCGCAAGCCTGCCCAAACCGCTGCTGGACCTGCTCGCGACCGGACGCAAAGCTGAATTCGACGGCTATATGTCACGATCGATGGATCCCGCCGCGAAGGCGAATCTGAACTTTCGCATGAGACCGTTCGGTTTTACGTCTTATTACGATACGTACAAAGCGGTCGCGAACTATAACGTAAAAGACGTCGCCGGCCAGATCCGCTGTCCGCTATTGATTACCGAACCGGCCAACGAGGCTTATTGGCCGGGACAGTCTCGCCAGTTGTTCGACCTCGTCACTTCCAGGAAAAAGCTGGTGCACTTTTCCGAAAGCGACGGGGCGGATCTTCATTGCGAGCCCAACGGAACGGGATTACGAGACCTTCGCGTCTTCGATTGGCTCGACGAGACTTTGAAGGTTTAAACCGTTATGCAAGGGTATTGATCGAACCCACGCGCTGCGCTTCGAAAGCCGCAATCGCTGGTTCCTGCTTCAGGATCCAGCCCAGTTCGTCGATCCCTTCCAGCAGACAAGTCTTCGAGAACGGATCGACCGGAAACTCCACTCGCTCTCCGTCCGGCAGTGTAAGAGTTTGAGACGCCAGGTCCACTTTGGCTTTCGCGTCCTCCGGCAGAGCGAATAACCGAGTGTGGATCTCGTTCGGCACAACAATCGGCAGCAGCGAATTCTTCAGAGCGTTGCCCTTGAAAATATCCGCGAACGATGTGCTGATAACCGCGCGAAATCCGAACTGGGTCAAAGCCCATGGCGCATGTTCACGCGAACTGCCGCAACCGAAATTGTCGCCCGCCAGCAGGATCTGAGCGTTCTGCCCGCGAGGCGTATTCAGGATGAAGTCGGGCTTCGGGTTCCCCTGCGCGTCATATCGCCAGTCCTGGAAGAGCTGTTTGTCGAGCCCTTCTTTCGACGTCGTTTTCAGAAAGCGCGCGGGGATGATCTGGTCCGTGTCGATGTTGTTGTTCGGCATCGGAACCAGGCGCGATTCAAAAGGAAGAAATGGTTTCACAGAATGGTCCTCACGTCGGTGACAACGCCGGTCAGAGCGCTGGCTGCCGCTGTTTGCGGAGAAGCGAGGAACGTTCTCCCGCCCTTGCCCTGCCGCCCTTCGAAGTTTCGGTTGCTCGTCGAGACGCTGTACTGACCAGGTTGCAGCTGATCGCCGTTCATCGCGATGCACATCGAGCAACCCGGCTCCCGCCAGTCGCAGCCGGCGGCCCGGAAGATCTCCGGCAACCCTTCGGCTTCGGCCTGCCGCTTCACCTCCATGGAACCCGGAACCACCATCACGCGAACGTTGGGGCTCACTTTGCGGCCCTTCAGAATCGCGGCGGCGCTCCGCAGATCGGAGATCCGCGAATTCGTGCAGCTCCCGATGAACACGACATTCACCGGATGGCCCGCCAGCGGTTTGCCGCCTTCGAGTCCCATATAAATGAGGGCCTTGGCCAGCGCATCACGCTCCAGCGGATCGGAAACGCTCGACGGCTCAGGAACGGCGTCGTTGATCGAGACGCCCATCCCCGGGTTCGTTCCCCATGTGATCATGGGCTCCAGCGCATCGCCGTTGATGGTGACTTCGCGGTCGAACTTCGCGCCCTCGTCCGTCGGCAGCTGACGCCAGCGGGCGACCGCCGCGTCCCAATCCGCGCCTTTCGGGGCAAAGTGACGGCCATGAAGGTACTGGAATGTGGTGTCGTCAGGAGCGATCATTCCCGCGCGCGCCCCACCTTCTATCGACATGTTGCAGACCGTCATACGGCCTTCCATATCCAGAGCCCGGATCGCCGGGCCGGTGTATTCCAAAATGGTCCCGGTGCCGCCGCCAATTCCGATCTGCGCGATCAAAGCAAGAATAATGTCTTTCGCCGACACTCCCGTCTTGAGCGAACCGGTTACGTGCACCCGGAATGTCTTCGACGGCCTTTGCAGCAGGCACTGAGTGGCCAGAACATTCTCCACCTCGCTCGTACCGATGCCGAAGGCAAGAGCACCCACTGCGCCGTGGGTGGCAGTATGACTGTCACCGCAAACGACCGTCATGCCCGGCTGTGTGAGGCCGAGTTCCGGCCCGATCACATGCACGATGCCTTGATGGGTCGAATGCACCCCGTAATTCAAGATGCCAAAATCCCGGCAGTTTGTCTCCAGTTGCGTGATCTGCCTGGCCGCGATCGGATCGAGAATCGGGAGCGTCCGGTCGGTGGTCGGAATACTGTGATCCGTGGTCGCGATCGTCAGATCCGGCCGCCGGACCTTTAAACCGCGCTCGCGCAAGCCCTGAAACGCCTGCGGCGAAGTGACTTCATGCACCAGGTGCAGATCGACATAAATAAGGCTCGGCGCGCCCGGTTCCTCATGGACCACATGCGCATTCCAAACCTTTTGACTTAATGTTGCTGGGCTTATTATTGTCGGATTGCCTGACAAACTGCTTCTCCTGTCTCTTCCGTAGTGGCGGGCGTGCCCGAAGGCTTCAGATCCGCCGTTACTTTGCCGCTGTTAAGTACCTTTTCCATAGCGCAATTGACCGCGGCTGCTTCCTCGGTCAACCCGAAGCTGTACTCGAGCATCGCGGCCACCGAGCCGATAGCGCCAAACGGATTGGCTTTGTTTTGTCCGGCGATATCCGGGGCCGAGCCGTGAACAGGTTCATACAACCCGGTCCATGCGCCGGAAGCCTTCTTCGCCCCGATGGACGCCGAGGGCAACATTCCGATCGAGCCGGCGAGCACTGCGCCTTCATCGCTCAAAATGTCCCCAAACATATTTTCCGTCAAAACGACGTCGAAGCGTTTCGGGTTCAGCACCAGTTGCATCGCGCAATTGTCGACCAGCAAATGATCGAGGGCCACATCGCCGAAATCGGCCGAAACCTCGACCACCACCCGGCGCCAGAGCTGAGAGGTGTCAAGCACATTCGACTTGTCGACCGAAGTCAGCTTCTTCCGCCGCTTTCGGGCCAGCTCGAAGGCCATGCGCGAAACCCGGTCGATCTCCCGCCGCGTGTAAACCATGGTGTTGAAGCCGCGCTCGTCCATACCGCTGCCGGAGATTCCTCGCGGCGTGCCGTAATAGAGACCGCCGGTCAACTCGCGCACGATAATCATGTCCACGCCGTCGACCAGTTCGTTTTTGAGCGGCGAGGAATTCAGCAGCGCTTTATAACTTCGTACCGGCCGCAGATTCGCGAAGACGCCCATCGCCCGCCGAAGGCCCAGAAGGCCAGTCTCCGGACGTTTGTCCGTCGGTGCATTATCGAACTCGGGCAACCCGACGGCGCCCATCAGGACGGCATCGGCCTCGGCTGAAAGCTTCTCCGTGTCAGGCGGCAGAGGGGTGCCGGTCTTGTGGATCGCCACGCCGCCCAGTAAACCTTCCCGAATCGTCAGTTGGTGTTTCCATTTCTGCGCGACCACGCGCAGCACTCGTACCGCTTCTCCGGTGACTTCGGTGCCGATGCCGTCACCGGGAAGCACCAATACGTTGAGATTCAATTCGTCTCCCTTTTTGGGTTTGTTTTTCAGATTTGGAGCGCGGTGGCCGCCATCGCCTGCTGGCTGCGGCGCGCGAGCTCTGCGATCTCTTCGTCCATCAGGCCCTTCTTGTTGTCGGCGAGGGCGGTGATTTCCGTGTAAACCAGGTCGAGCTCTTCTTTTGTCAGCGTGAAACCCAGGTCTTCCAGCCGGTTCTTCAGAGCATGCCGCCCGCTGTGCTTGCCCAGCACCAGCTTGCTCTCGGGCACGCCGACCGACTTCGGTTCCATGATCTCGTACGTGGTCCGCTCCTTCAAATATCCGTCCTGATGGATGCCCGCTTCATGCGCGAAGGCATTCCGCCCGACGATGGCTTTGTTTGGTTGGGGACCAAAACTGATGATGGAACTGAGAGTCTGGCTGGAGGGGAAGAGGTGTTCGGTATGAATGCCGGTAGTGAAGGGATAACGGTCATTCCGGGTCTTCATCACCATCACGATCTCTTCGAGCGAGCAGTTTCCGGCGCGCTCGCCGATGCCATTGACCGTGCACTCGATCTGGCGTGCCCCAGCCTTCACGGCTGCAAGTGAGTTCGCAACGGCGAGGCCCAGATCGTCGTGGCAGTGGACGCTGACAATCGCGGTGTCGCCCAGAGCTTGAACGACCCTTCCGATGATTTCGGCATACTCGTCCGGAGTCGAGTAACCGACTGTGTCCGGGATATTCACCGTTCGCGCCCCGGCGGCGACAACGGCCCGCGAAACCTGCTCCAGATAGTCGGGATCGGTGCGTGCCCCATCCTCTGCCGAAAACTCGACGTCATCGACATAGGATCGCGCCAGCTCGACCGCCGCGACAGCATCATCCAGAACCTGCTGGCGCGATTTCTTCAACTTATACTTGAGGTGAATATCGCTGGTCGCGAGGAACGTATGAATGCGCGGCCGTCGCGCTTTTTCCAGTGACCCGGCCGCGCGTTCCACATCCATTCGAGTGCACCTGGCAAGCGCTGCCACCTGCACCCAGGGGAATTCCCGGCTCACTGCATCGACTGCTTCGAAATCGCCATCGGAAGCGATCGGAAAACCGGCTTCGAGGATGTCCACCCCGAGGTCTACCAGTTTTCCCGCCATTCGCAGCTTCTCGGGTACGGTCATGCTGCATCCGGGGGACTGTTCGCCATCCCGGAGGGTCGTGTCGAAGATCCAGACGCGATTGTTCATAGTTGGAAGGTACTCCAGAACCATTATCGAGATCGGCTTCAGGATAAAGCAAATTTATTTTATTCGCGATTTCGATTAACTCAAATTATAATAAGGCGGGATGGAGCTGAGCACACTTCGGGTGTTCATGACGATTGCGAGCGAACATAGTTTCTCGCGCGCAGCCACAAAGCTGGGCCGCACACAGCCAGCAGTTTCGCTCGCGCTGCAGCGTCTTGAAAGCGAACTCGGAGAACAGTTGCTGGATCGGCTGGCAAAGGATGTCGTGCTCACCGACGCCGGCCGCACCGTCCTGGAATTCGCCCGCAGGTTTCAGAGCCTCGAATCGGAGATGCTGAATTCGATCACCGAACTGCGCGATCGTGCGTCCGGGCGCCTGGTGATCGGAGCGAATGAATCGACCAGCCTTTACCTGCTGCGGCACATCGAGCGGTATCGCGTGCTTTACCCCAACGTAAAGGTGCAGGTGCGGCGCAGCTTTTCCAGCCGCATCCCGGACGAGATCGCCGACGGCAACCTGGAACTCGGCGTGATCAGCTATCAGCCGCGCGACGTCCGTCTCCATTCGCAGGTTATCTTCAGCGATTCGCTGGCCTTCGTGGTCTCGCCGAAACACCGCCTCGCCAAACGCACGGAAGTTCCCATCTCCGAGTTGGGCGACGAGACGTTCATCGCGCACAACGTGCTGTCGCCGTATCGCGAAATCGTGCTCCGCGTGTTTCAGGAGCGGAACGTTCGGCTCAACATGGAGATCGAAATGCCGACCATCGAGACCATTCGTCGCATGGTCGAGGCGAACCAGGGCGTGGCGTTCCTGCCGCGAATGTGCGTCGAACAGGAGATCGCGGAGGGGCGTCTGGTGGCCGTTCGAGTACCCGAAATCGAGGTCGAACGAAAGATTTATCTGGTCCAGCCGGCTCGCCGTGCCGTGAGCTATGCGGCGGACGCCTTTCTAAAAGTCGTGACGGGCGGATCGGCATGCCCGTAGACGTCCTCTTCTTTGGCGCCCACCCGGATGACGTCGAGTGGGGAGCGGGCGGCATCACGCTGCTGCTTCGCGACAAAGGCGTCGGGTTCGCCATCGTCGATCTGACGCGGGGAGAGATGGGATCGCGAGGCACGGCCGCCGAGCGAAAAAGCGAAGCCATTCAGGCGGCCGAGTTCGTCGGCGCCGCATCACGCGAGTGTCTGGATCTTCCGGACTGCGGAATTGTCGATTCGCCGGAAAACCGGCGGCTGATCGCGAGCGTGATCCGGCGGCATCGGCCGAGGCTCGTGATCGCTCCCATGTGGGAGGATCGCCACCCGGATCACGCCGCCAGCGGACAGCTTGTCCGGAACTCGCAGCTGTTTTGCGGCCTCAAAAAGCTCGATACCGAACACGCCCCGCACAAGCCCGGAGCATTTCTCTTCTACCCGCTGCACAACTTCCACTCGCCTTCCTTCGTGGTCGACATATCACCCGTCTTCCCGGCCAAAATGGAGCTACTTCGCATTCACCAATCGCAGTTCGCGAAAACGGCGGAAGAGTTCGGCGTGCTCTCACAGGGATTCGGCGATTATCTTTTTACCCTCGAATCGCAGAATCGCTACTATGGCTCGCTTGCAGGCATGAAGTATGGAGAGGCGCTGGTAGCGGACGGCCCTGTTCGATTACACGGGCTGGATGACGTTCTGTCTCTGCTGCACTGAAATAATCGGAAGACACTCATGCGCATCGTCCGGAAGATCCTGCTCGCTGTGGTGTTGTTCCTGATCGTCGTCTACGGCTGCGACGAGATCTATGCCCGTTTCCGGAATAATCCCTTCGCGGATGTGCATATCGATCAGCTGCTCGCCGTGCACGAGAAGTTCAACAAGATCGACTACGAGCGCATCGATCCGACGACGGAACGCTGCGTGTATGCGATCTTCCCGCACCTCGGCCATAATCCCTGCTGGTATGTCATGCGACATACGACCAGGGTCATCAATATCGGTTGAGCCGGTTGCGTTTGGCGGGTACCGGCAGTGATTCCGCCTCTGCCATCCCGCTAAATACGGTATGGGCAAGTTGGCAACCGCGCCGCTCGCGCTGCCGCCAGCGAGACAGTGTCAACGAGCGTATTCCCTGCCTGAAATACAATTCGCCTGGCCTACCTGCGGCGCCATCGGCGAAAAGTCAATCCGGCACAAAATGCGCCCAAAGCCAGCGCGAGGGAAGAGGGTTCGGGGGCGGTCGCCGCATCGAACTGAGCTTCAATCTGATCGGAGGTGAGCGCCGTGGTGTAAACGGAGACCCCCGCCATCCCCCCAGTGTAGATCTCGTCGGTGTGACCGGGTCCGGGTGACTGGTTCCCGAGAGTGAAGTTCCCCGTCGGGGCAGTGGTCGATAGTGTGCCTGCCACGGTCTCCTCCAACACTCCATTCACGTAGAAGTTGGCATCGTCGCTCGCATCCACGACGACCCCGACGTATTGCCACTGGTTGGGCAGCAGTGTCACCCCCGTTGTGTGGTAGTCCTGCCGACTAAACGAGGTGAAGACCAAACCGCCGCCATCGGCGGTACCGAAGCCGTAGCCATTAAGTCCGGTTCCAGAGTCTACGATCCGGGTCGTCTGCGTCAGGCTCGATAGAGTAGGGTCGATCCACGCTTCAATGGTGTATCCGTCAGGCCCCAGGTTCAGAGGGGCCGTGAAACTGACGGTTCCACCGGTGAAGTCGGCAGCGAGCCCGGAGGGTATCCACGACGGGCCAGCGATGCCTTGCTCGGTCACGCCGAGTCCGTACGTTCCATTGAAGCCATTCACGCTGCTGTCGACGGCTGTAGTAGTTGTTGCCGGGGCGTCGTTCAGGATCCAAAAACCCTGAGGGTTGTCGCCCAGTACCGTGGTGATAAAATCTGCCTGGCCAGGGTGGGCACAGGCGAAAAGCAAACCAAGCGACACCACAAGCGAGCGGTTACGCATTGACGTTGTACTCCTTTCGTCAAAACCGTGAGCCGACTTTCGGCTTAGGATGACCAGAAGGAGGGTTTGGTTTTATTTAATCCGCGCTGATGGAGGGATGCCACGGGCCGAACGTGTTTGCGCTCGGCCGCCACCGCTGCACACATCCATATCGGCGTGGCGTGTCTCCGTAATCAGACCCTGACGATATTCGAATCTCGAAGCTGAGCGCGATCCCCTGTCATGGCAACTTAACGGGCTCTGCCGGGATGTTTTCGCATCACGGCAGAGCTAACCTGGGGAATTACCAGCGGGGTTCGCGCCGGGGAGGCCGTCCGCCGCCACCGCCGCCGGGTCGGCCGCCACCGCCGCCACCACCGCCGAAGCGGTTGCCGCCACCACCGCCGCCGCCGAATCCGCCGGAGCGGGGCTCGCGCGGGCGAGCTTCGTTTACCGTCAGAGTTCTGCCACCCAGTTCAGCGCCGTTAAGGGCTGCCATTGCCTTATCCGCATCCGCATTGACCGGCATCTCAACAAACGCGAAACCGCGCGCCTGACCGGTGTCCCTGTCCTTCACGATTTGTACTCGATCCACCTGGCCATATGCGGAAAATGCCGCGTCCAGATCCTGCTCGGTCGTCTGGAACGAAATGTTCCCGACATAAATGTTCTTCAAGGCGTACTCCTTATCAACTGCCATCAGGCAGGGTTGGATTCAATAGAGCTAATCTCGGCCGGAAACGTGTCAAGGCGGGCAAGGTAGCAGTCGGCGGCTTCGAACAGCCACGCACATATGGTACCGCGCTTTTTGGGGGTGCGTTTAACCAAACTCCGACGGTTCAGTTCCGCTATTGTTCGGTTGCCGACCTTTGCGCCAGTTCCCCGATGATCGGCAGAACATAGGCCTCGTTGTGGCTGGCCTTTACCATCATGAAGATCGAGACCGCCAGAATTACGGCGTGGAGAACGAGATCGATCGGAAAGAAGTGTCCCTGTCCGGAGCGCACAATGGGACCGATCACCCAGTCGACCACCAGCCACGCGGCAAAAAGGTACAGGCCCTGAAAGGCATGAAAGCGGATGAGATGGTCGTCTTTGAACTTCCGAGCGGCAAGTACGATGATGGCGGCGATCCAGCCAACGGCGGGAACGTAACAGAGGATGGCGGCTGCACGGGGAGAGAGACCGGACAAGGGGTCGCTGGTGGTCGTTCCGGACGAGAATGAACGGGGCGGGGTGTCCGGGGTTTGCTGGCGGGCTCCGCAATGCGCGCAAAAGACATCGGCGCCGGATGCCTGATGGCCGCATTGTGTACAGAAAGGCATGACTATTAGAGAGTACGTTACGCTACATAGATTTGTTCATGCAAGCGGTTAAAGCGGCGGCTCCATAGGTAACGCCAGCGGCGGCTCGCGCAGAAAGCTCAAACGGCTCATCTGCTCCACGGCTTCCTGCACGGCCTGTTCCGAAGACGGCTCGACGGTAATTACGAACGGCAGATCGTCTTTGGCGGTGCTGGGAAGTTGCAGTACGGCTTCGAGACTGATCTGTTTTGACGCGAGAATGCCGGCCAGTTCCGCGATGATGCCGGGACGGTCGTCCACGCGGAACCGCAGGTAGTAGGGCCGGTGCTGGAAGCGGATCGAGACCGGCTCATATTCGCCGAGCCGCTCGTGGGCGAACGGCGAGACACGCTCCGGACTTCCGCACCGGATCTCGCGCGCCACCCGCATCAGGTCGCTCACGACGGCCACACCTGTGGGATTCGCCCCCGCGCCTCGCCCGTAATAGAAGGTGTCGCCGCCAAACTGCCCTTTGACCCAGACCGCGTTGTAGGCTCCTTGCACGCTGGCGAGGATGGTCGATTGCGGGATGAGCGCGGGACGGACGGACAGGATCAGCCCCCGCTCAGTCTGCTGCGCTCCACAAACCAGGCGAATGGTGTGGCCAAGCTGGTGGGCATAGTCGAAGTCCTGAGCTGTAATGCGACGGATGCCCTGGACGAAAATGTCGCTCGGGGTGATGCGCTCGCCGAAGGCCAGGGCGGCCAGAAGGGCGAGCTTTGAGCGGGCGTCATACCCGTCCACGTCGGCGCTGGGGTCGGCTTCCGCGTATCCCAGCGCCTGCGCTTCGGCCAGAATTTCATCGAAGGACGAGCCTCTCCGCTCCATTTCGGTGAGGATATAGTTGCTGGTGCCGTTCAAAATGCCGGCGATAGCGATGATGCGGTCTCCCGAAATTCCTTCCCGGAGGACGGCGTGGATCGGGATCCCGCCCGCTACGCTCGCTTCCATGGCGAGGTTGATGCTCGCTTTAATAGCGCGGTCGTGGATTTCGGCGCCGCAAAGGGCCATGAGCTCTTTGTTGGCGGTAACGATCGATTTTCCATGGGCGGTTGCACCGTCAATAATCTCTTTGGCGACGGTAGTGCCGCCGACGAGCTCGACAACGATGTCGACTTTTGGATTCCCGACCACTTCGCGCCAGTCGGAGGTGCGCACCGCGTCTTCGAGTCCGGGCGGGAGCGCGAGCGATGCGACTGAGCGGCTACAGACCGCGGCCACACGCAGGCGAAATCCCAGTTTCAGGGCGATTTGATCGGCATTGGCGGTCAGAATCGACAGCGTGCCCGAGCCTACATTGCCGAGGCCGATAACGCCTACGTGAACGTCTTTCATATCTTATGTTTGTCTTGTACTTACCGCAGGCGGGGAGCTGGACCTCAGCGTTCTCGCACCATTTCGCTATGATATCGGAATGAGGGATTCGGCGACTCGATCCCGTTTGCGACGCGCCCTGATTCTGCTCGGGCCTGTCACTCTCGCGTCGTCACTGCTGCGCGGACAATCCAAAGACATCGGCGCCGACATCTCTTCGATCGATCCGAATCCAGACCAGAAACCGAGTGCGATCCGCCTGCCCAATGGCAAAAACCAGCAGGACGAGATCCTGAAAGCGGATTACCAGAAGAACCTCAAAGATGCGCGCGAGCTGCTCAATCTCGCGAGAACGTTTGAAGAAAACCTTGAAAAAGACGACGCTTTTGTTTTTTCCCTGGCTTCGGTGAAAAAGCTTGACGACATGGAAAAAATTACGAAACGCATTCGGGGCCGCATGACGCGGCTGTGACGCTGATTTTTACCTGGTTCCGTATCGGACGTTTCAGAGGTGGCTAAATTGGCAGCATCGCCGAAGAAACCTTCCGAGAATTGACGTGTACAAATCAGTAGTCCGGGTCGTAGTAGCCCTGACGCCAGTGCGCCTGAAGCTGCGGCAGGCCGCGAGGCGGCGCAAGTTTCACCGTGATGCGATGATAGCGGCCGTCCCGCGCCTCATTGTGCGGAACATAGCCCAGCAGATAACGATTGCGCAGATCGAGGCCGATTTTGTGCGCTCGCTCGGCAAACGATCCCGCGCCCGCCAGTGCTCGTCCGCCGGTCTCCTCGGCAATGCGAGTCATGAAGTCCGGGCCGTCGATCTCGCTTCCCGCTCCGGTGCCGAAGGCCAGGATCGAGTAAATCAGCACGTCTGTTTCGCTCAGGAATCGCTTCAGTTCCGCCGTAGTGTAGCGGCTGTGGTTATCGCCGCCGTCCGAAATGATCACGAGCGCCTTTTTCGGCTTCTTCGATTTCCGGATCTCATTCAGCGCGATGTAGATGGCATCAACCAACGCAGTCGAGCCGCCCGCACGCGAGAATAGAAGCCGATCATAGATGTCTCCCACATTGCGCGTCAGGGGAATTTCAAGGCGCGCGGTGCTGTTGAATTCCACCAGACAAAACTCGTCTTCCGGATTTGAATCCTCAAAGAAGGCTTCCGCCGCTGCCCGCGCCGGTTGCAGGTCGTCTCCCATGCTGCCGCTGGTATCCAGAACCAGCCCGAGCGCGATCGGGTCGTCTTCGGTGCCGAAGTATGCGACGGATTGTTCCTGGCCATTGTCGAAAATGCGGAAGTTATCCTTTTCGAGATCCACCACCGGGCGGCGGAACGGGTCTGTGACTGTAACAGGCACCAGCACGAGATTCGTGTCTACCCGGAGCGTGGGTTTTATGGGCGTTCGCGCGGCGTCCGGTCTGGGGCGTGGCTCGATGGTGACTTGCGCGGGAACGGAGAACGCGATCGGCATGGCTATGCAGAATAGCCATGCCATCTTGCCGGACATGATTCAGATTACCTGAGTTTGACGAGGTCGTGGAAGCCCGCGGGTTCAGGCTTCGGGGTCAGGCGGCGTCACGGGATCGTCGGTTGCAGTCTGCGCATCGGGGACTCTCTCGTCCAGGGCTCCCGACGCATAGAGGTCGGCAATCCGGAAGGCGCGCTGAACAAACATCCGCGTCGTCAAATAGCCGCTCATGAATCCAACGGTAGTGAAATAGACGAGGACGGCGACAATAAACGGGACCTGATTCGTGCCCAGCTCGCCCGCGATCAGGCCGGCCAGGCGAAGCAGCAGACCAGGGATCTTCCGCAACTCGACAAGGCCGACGCCTACGACGATTTTCGTTAACCAGTCGGAAACGTCATCGAGGTTTGTGTTGACAACCAATTGATAAGTGGAGCGGGAGAAAACGTCGCCTTTCGGATCGGTTTTTGATCGGGATACCTCGGATGGCGACTCCTTTTGCAGGACGCGCGGAATTCCGAACAGGAAACCAAGCAACGCTCCCACCACGAAGCATGCCAGCGCCCAGAAGAAAACGGTGTATCCGTTCGGAAGGACGCCGGCCGCCCACAAACCCGCCAGGGTAATCAGACCGAGGAAGAAGCCCGCAAGCAGAATCTTACGAGTCAACTTCAAATCGAGTTGAAGTTCCCGCAAAACGGGATCCAGCCGAACCGCATCCGCACCTGCCAGAGGGGAAGGCGCAGTCGTAACAGGCGATTTTACTCCGAGCAGCTTTACTCCGAGCATGCAGGGACCTCCTCCGCGAAACTTAGAGCGTTTCCAGTTTTCTATAGACCGTTCCCGGTCTGACATAAAGCTCCGCGCCAGCGGAAGTTCGGTTGCATTGAAAACTACCCACCAGCTTGCGTAAAGCTTCGCGGCGGACGGAAACCGGCGACAAGATCGCCGACGCTACGAGAATACGCCGATTGGTTCCTGTGCTTCAACCCGGCTCAGGCCGTTTTGATCTTGCGCGGCGCTCGCTTGCGTTTGGGCTGCTCCGAAACTGCATCAGACGACTCTTCCTCGTCGGATGACCCGGCCGCAGCGGTGGCGGTCGCGGGCGGCTTGCGCGCTTCGAGGCTTTTCTTCAGCGCTTCCATGATGTCGATCACCGGCGCGATGTGCGGCTTCCGGCGTCTCGACCACCTTGTGCCCTTCGACCTTGGCTTCGATCATCTGGCGCAGATTGTCGCGATAAGTATCGTGATATTTCTCCGGCTCGAAATCGGCCGCCAGCGATTCCACCAGCATCTTCGCCAGATTCATCTCGCGCTCCGATACTTTGCTGGTATCCGTGCGGAACTCTTCGGTGCGGCGCACTTCATCGGCGTAGTACATGGTGTGGAGCACCATGCCGCGCTCGCCCGGGCGCACGATCACGATGTGCTCGCGGTTATGCATGGCGATCTTCGCCACCGCGTAATACTTCGTTTCCTTGAGCGCTTCGAAGAGCAGGGCGTAGGGCTTCTCGCCGCCTTCATCCGGCGCCATGTAGTACGAACTCTCCAGATATACGGGGTCCACGTCACCGGCTTTGACGAACTCCTGGATCTCCATCACCTTCGCCGTCTTCGGCGCGACCTTCCTGATGTCTTCGTCCTGGATGACGACGTACTTGCCCTTCTCGTACTCGTAGCCCTTCACGATTTCGTCGCGCGGAATGGGTTTGTCTTCCGCCTGGCAGTAGAGCACCTGCTTGATGCGCGAGTTGTCGTGCTTGTGGAGCTGATTGAAACTCAGACTCTCGCTGCGCGCCGCCGTGAATAATCGCACAGGCACCGAAACCAGCCCGAACGTCAGATGACCCTTCCAGACGCTAGTCGCCATGTTCAAGCTATAACATGGAACTGCGAACATTTCCAACGCTTTATGTCACTGAATGAATACGTCCGGAAACGGGACTTCACGCAGACGCCCGAGCCGAAGCCGGGCAAGCCGGTCAAGAGCGCATCACATTCGGGGCGGTTTTTTATCCAGCGGCATAACGCTTCGCGCCTCCATTACGATTTCCGGCTGGAGATCGACGGCACGCTGAAGTCGTGGGCGATCCCGAAGGGGCCGTCGCTTGACCCGGCGGTGAAACACTTCGCGGCCATGGTGGAGGACCATCCGCTCGATTACGGCGATTTCGAGGGCAACATCCCGAAGGGGAATTACGGCGGCGGAAGCGTGATGCTGTGGGATCGCGGGACGTTCGATCTGATCGGCGAGGAGACTGGGCTGACGCAGATCGCGCGCGGCGATCTGAAGTTCGAACTTCATGGGGAGAAGCTGAACGGTACCTGGGCGATTGTTCACATGAAGGGCCGGGGCAAGGATGGCGATAAGGATAATGCCTGGCTGTTGATCAAGAAGAAAGATGATGCGGCGCTTACGCCCTGGAATATCGAGGATTTCGCGGTCAGCGTGAAGACGGGCCGGACGCAGGAGGAGATTGCGGCAGATCTGCCGGCTCACAAGACCAAAAAGGCTGCGCCTAAAAAAAAAGTACCCGCACTAAATCCTGATCGGGTTCCCGGCGCTGTGGAAGCGCCCATGCCAGGTTTTTTCGCCCCGATGGGCGCTGGGCTAACGGACCGGTTGCCCAAGGGACCGGACTGGATCTTCGAAGTGAAATGGGACGGCATTCGCGGCCTGGTGCATATCGAAAAGCAGGCGGTGAGCATTTACACGCGGAACAATAACCGTTGCGAACGGCAGTATCCCGAGTTGCAGGTTCTGCCCCATTACGTCGAGGCGCAACAGGCGATTCTGGATGGCGAAATTGTGGTGCTGGATGAGCGCGGGGCTTCGCATTTCGAGCTGATCCAGCCGCGCATCCATCTGAAAGACGCCAATGCCGTGGCGAAGATGGCGGAGAAGAAGCCGGTCCATCTTTACGTTTTCGATCTGCTTTATCTGGATGGCTTCGATCTGCGCGCGATCGCCTCTTATCGAACGAAAACGCCTGCTGGCGAAGATCGTCAAGCCTTTTCCGCTGGTGCGCGTTTCCGAGCACTTCGAGAATTCGGGGGAGGAACTGCTTGAAGCCGCGCGGCAGAGCGGACTCGAAGGCCTGATCGCGAAGCTGGGCACGAGTGTCTACGAATCGCGCCGCAGCCATAACTGGCTCAAGGTGAAATTGACGTTCGAGCAGGAGTTCGTCATTGGGGGATACACGCCGGGCGAGCGCGAGCATTTCGGGTCGGTTGCGCTTGGGTATTTTGAGGCAGGCAAGCTTCAGTATGCGGGGAACGTCGGGACCGGGTTTAATGCGCGCAGCCTTGCGGAATTGTGGTCTTTATTGGAGCCGCTCAAGACGGAGAAAATGCCGTTCGCGAAGGCGGATAAGTTCCTGCGCGGAACGCTTTGGGTGAAGCCGGAACTGGTGGCTCAGATCAAATTTGCCAACTGGACGGATGACAAGCGACTTCGAGCCCCTGTTTTTCTGGGTCTGCGCGATGACAAGTCGCCGGTTGAGGTGACCCGCGAGGTCGTCGAGGCGGAGAGCGCGCCGGCGCCGGCTTTTCTTGCGGCCGACCGCAAGGAGGTGACGACGGAAATCGACGGGCGGCAGCTGAAGTTCACCAATCTCGATAAGGTTTACTTCCCGGAGGACGGCTATACCAAGCGCGATCTCTTGAATTATTACGATGCGGTGGCGCCGCTGCTGCTGCCGCATCTGAAAGACCGGCCGCTCTCGCTCAAGCGCTATCCGAACGGGATTCATGAGCCGTATTTTTTTCAAAAGAATACGCCGGAGGGTTATCCGTCATGGCTGCGGACCGAGACTATCGGCGATGAAGGAAAGCCGATCCGCTATGTGCTCGCGGAGAATCGCGCGAGTTTGCTTTATCTGACGAATCTGGGCTGTATCGACGAGAATCCGTGGATGAGCCGGGTGGGATCGCTCGATCATCCGGATTTCATCCTGATCGATCTCGATCCGCAGGAGTGCAAGTTCGACAAGATTGTGGAAGCGGCGCTGCTGGTGCGGGCAAAGCTGGACGCGATCGGGTTGGCGGGATATCCGAAAACTACCGGCGGCGACGGGATGCATATTTATATACCCGTCGAGCCTGTTTATTCCTATGAGCAGGCACGAACGTTTGCGGAGGTGATCGCGCGGATGATTGCTGGCGAGAGGCCCGACTTGTTTACCACGCCGCGCGCCGTTGCTTCGCGGGAGAAGAATAAGGTGTATTTCGATTACCTGCAGATCGCGGAAAGCAAGACGATTGCCGCGCCTTATGTTGCTCGCGCTTACGCGGGCGCCGCCGTTTCGACTCCGCTGGCCTGGGATGAGGTGAAGCCGGGCCTTCATCCTTCGCAATTCAATATTGGGAACGCGCCGGAGCGGTTTGCTCGCGTGGGGGATTTGTTTGCGGATGTGCTGGCGAAGCCTCAGGGTCTGGAGAAGGCTTTCGATAAGCTGCAGAAGCTGATTCGACGGTGAGGGAGTTTACGATGCGTTGAAGACGCGGTTGTACGAACGCGGGCGACGAGGTCGCCGGCGTATCGGGTTGACATGACGCTCCGCGCCGGGCGGAAGCCCGGCGGCAGCCCGGAAGGGCTGCCCACGAGGAAATTGCGGGTGGATCGAACGGTTTTTCGTGGTTGGTCCTGGCTCTGGCCACAAACTGCTCGCCGAAGTTACAGGGCAGCGCGGATGTGGGCTATGTGGTGGTCCGAGTGCCAGGCGTAGAGGGACAGCACGCGGTCGAGCGGCATCGTACCTGATTCCGGGTGGATGTACCGTCTTTGCCAGTCTTGTTCCGACAGGCCCTGCATGAGAATCACCCACCGGCGGTGCAGGCATTCGAGCATCGTCAGCGAAACGTCGATGGGCGTTTCAACGCTGTCGCTCAAACGCGCCCAAGCCGCTTCATCGTAGGGTTTGATGACCGGGTCCGTCTCGGTCAGCGCGAGCTTGAAACGAACGTACATGTTCAGGTGACTGTCGGGAACATGATGCACGACCTGACGGATGGTCCATCCGCCTTCGCGATAAGGCGTGTCAAGGTGATCTGGAGAAAGGCCGGTTACCGCTTCTCGCAATCGCGCCGGAGCCGATGCGACGATATCGATATATCGCGAGCGATCTTCGGCTGAGATGTGCTTCGGCGCTTCGAATTGTCCGATCGGATAACGGGGATCACTTTTGCTCATACCGTTTCGCCTCTTACCAGATCTTCGTATGTTTCACGCGCGCGGATGACGCGCCACCGACTGCCTTCCACAAGCACTTCGGCTGCGCGGGGACGCGAGTTGTAGTTCGAAGCCTGGGCGAAGCCGTAGGCGCCCGCCGATGCAATGGCGAAGTATTCGCCGGGCTGCACGTCGGCGAGTTCGCGGTCCCGCGCGAGGAAATCGCCGGTCTCGCAGATCGGCCCGACAACATCGGCGACGATCGGATCCGAGGGCACGTGCGTCAGCGGCAGAATGTCGTGATGCGAGCGGTAGAGCGCGGGGCGGATGAGGTCGTTCATCGCCGCGTCCACAACCACAAATTCCTTTGCGGGAGTTCGCTTGCGATAGAGGACGCGGGTTAGCAGCATGCCCGCCGGGCCTACGATCGAACGGCCAGGCTCAACCATAACCGTCAGGCCGTCGCGGCCGATCCTCGCACGCAGCGTTTCGATAAATTCGCGAATTCCCGGCGCGCGATCCGCCGCCTGATACGCGATACCAAGGCCGCCGCCCAGATCGACGTGGTCTATCGGGTGCCCGTCGGCCTGCAGGCGCTCGATCAGGGCAAGAACCTTTTCCGCGGCTTCCAGGATCGGCGCGACATCGAGGATCTGCGATCCGATGTGGCAGCTCACGCCCGCGGCGCGCAGGTGTTTGAACGATCGCGACCGCGCGTAGATCATCTCGGCCGCGGCGATGTCCACGCCGAACTTGTGACCGTGCAGGCCGGTGCTGATATAAGGGTGCGTCGCCGCGTCAACATCGGGATTGACTCGCAGCGAGAAACGCGCGACTACGCCGAGTTTTTCCGCGATGGCGTCGATCTCCGCCAGTTCCGCTTCCGATTCGCAATTGAAGTTGCAGATGCCGCTGGTGAGAGCGAACTGGATTTCGGCGGGAGTCTTGCCAACACCCGAGAAGACCACCCGCGACGGATCGCCGCCGGCTTGAAGCACCCGGTACAACTCGCCGCCCGAGACGATGTCGAAGCCCGCGCCGGCGCGCGCCAGCAGAGAAAGCACGCCGAGCGTCGAGTTCGCTTTCACGGCATAACAGACCATGTGCGGCATGTCGCCGAACGCATTGTCGTAAGCCTGATAAGCTTCGAGGATCGAACGCGACGAGTAGACATAACAGGGCGTGCCGGCAGCTCGGGCGACGGCGTCCAGATCGACTTCCTCGCAATACAGTTTGCCGCCGAGATATTCGAACATCAAAGACCTGGGAGGGCTTCGGCCGCTTCGGTTACGCGCATTACGATCAGCGTCTGATCGTCGAAACGCTCGGTATTGAAGCTGTCGAGATCGGCGAAGATTTCGTCGACCATTTGCTTCGGTGACAGACCGCACGACCGCTGGACCACCTGCGCGAGTCTGGCACGACCATACTCGTCGCCCGCGGGGCTCTGATGATCGGAGACGCCGTCCGAATACAGCACGACCAGATCGCCCTCGCGCGCCTGAAACTGCACTTCGTCGTATTCGCGATCCTCGAGCAAACCAAGCGGCACGCCCTCCACCTGAATCTTGAGAATCTCGCGGTCGCGACAGATCATCGGCGGGGACCCGCCCGCGTTCGAAACCGTAAGCGTTTTGGAGTGCGCGTGCCACAGGGCGATCAGCAGTGTGACGTAGCGGCCTTCGACTTTACGCTGCACCAGCGCGTCATTCAGCGCTTTCATCAATTCGGCAGGACTGCGGCGGCGCGGCGCGAGCGTTCTCATACGGCCGTTGACCATGGCGCCGTAGAGCGCCGCGGCCGCTCCCTTTCCGCTCGAATCGCCAAACGCGATGGCGATGTGCGAATCACCATGCTCGAAGAAATCGTAGAGATCGCCCGAGATTTCACGGGCCGGGCGCAAGCCGATGGCGATTTCGAGGCCCTCTACGCAAGGCGCTTCCTGGGGCAGCAATACGGTCTGCAATTCGAAAGCGGCTCTGAGGTCCTCCTGCATGCGGCGTTCGCGTTCGCCGATCTCGTGATAGAGCCTCGCATTTTCCACGGCAATCGCGACGGAGGGAGCCAGGAGCGTGAGGGTTCGCGCATGTTCCTCGGTGAAGTAGC
Source organism: Terriglobia bacterium (assembly GCA_963845785.1). GTDB lineage: Bacteria > Acidobacteriota > Terriglobia > Bryobacterales > Bryobacteraceae > BOG-234. The sequence goes on from CAWJTK010000003.1 coordinate 103,004, forward strand.
CGAGCCGCTCACTTTCCAGATTCAGCACCCCGATGACACGGTCCTGAAGAATTAACGGCACGGCGATTTCCGAACGAATACCGGGGTGAGAGGAAATGTAACGCGGATCCGCAGTGGTGTCGTGAATGCGGACCACCTCGCGGGACGTTGCAGCCGCGCCCGTGATTCCCTTGCCGAGCGAAATGTTGTCGAGATTGACGCGCTGATCGTAACGAATGCTGAAGCGATGCCGGAGAAGGCCCTGCGGCCTTATCGACCAGAAGAATGCTGAACGCGTCGTAGTTGATCAGGCCGCGAACGGTCGAGGCTACCTTGCTCAGCAGCTCGTCAATATCGAGAATCGAGGCAAACTCGTTCGAAACACGGGACAGGGTTTTGATGGTTCGGTATTGGCGTTCGGCGCGACGATACAACTGCGCATTGTCGATGGCGGCCGCGACGCGTCCGGCGATCAGGCTCAACATGGCGCGATCGTAGTCCTTGAACGCGCCGGGGCGCGTGGACTGCACATCGATGACGCCCACCAGGCGCTGGCGCGCGATCATGGGCACGCTCAATTCGCTGCGTACGATGTCGGAAGCGCTCAGGTAGCGATTGTCGGTTTTGACGTCGGCCACGAGGACGGGCTCGCGCCGCTCGGCCGCAAGACCGACGATTCCCTCCCCCAGAGCGAGCACGAGATTTTTCACCACCTCTTCACGGTGGCCGACGCCGTAGCGGATGCGCAGCTCTTTTCGCTTGTCATTGAAGAGCAGAATGGCGAACAGATCGTAAGGGATGACGCGGCGCACGACCTGGGCAACGTTGGCGAGCAACTCGTCCAGTTCGAGAGTCTCCGACGTGAGCGTCGCGATTTCGAGCAGGAAATCGAGCAGTTCGCTGCGTTCGCGGAAACGTACCGCGGGCTTTGCGCGAGTCTGAGCCACTTTAAACGGAGCCCTTCTCCGTCTGTTCGTGGGCGCTTTCCATTACGATGCTGACGCTTGCGCTGGCGCCGATCCGGGACGCGCCGGCGGCAACCATCGCTTTCAGATCCGCCAAGGTCCGGATTCCGCCCGACGCCTTTACACCCATCGAAGACCCTACGGCCCGGCGCATGAGCGCAACGTCGGCCGCGGTGGCTCCGGATTTGCTGAATCCCGTCGAGGTCTTCACGAAATCAGCGCCTGCGTCTTGCGCCAGGCGGCAGGCAAGGGTCTTTTGAGTGTCGTCGAGGAGGGCGGTTTCGATGATGACTTTAACGATGGCGCCGTGCCCATGGCTGGCAAGCACGACGCCTTCGATATCGCGCTTTACCACGTCGCGCTCGCCGCCGCGCAGCGCGCCGATATTCATCACCATGTCGATTTCTTCGGCGCCGTCGCGGAGTGACGCCAGGGTTTCGGCCACCTTGGCAGCGGTGAGCGTTGCGCCCAGCGGAAAACCGGCCACCGTGCAGACCTTTACCGGGAACCACGCAGTTCCTCTGCCACCATCTTTGTCCAGAAGGGTTAACGCAGACGCTGGCAAACTCGAATTCCAGCGCCTCCGCGCACACCTTGCGGACTTCGTCCCGGGTCGCTTCAGGCTTGAGGATGGTGTGGTCGATAAGACGCGCGACTGAGCGGTCAAAATTCATGCGGGTGGATTGGGATAAGCCGGAAAACACTACCGTAGCATACGGCCGCAGTAAGGCTTTCGAGTCCCGAACGGCGCGCCCGTCAGACAGTTAACTGACTGGTGCAGAACGCGCAACGCTTCGCGGCGATCGCGATTTCGCTCATGCATTCCGGGCATTTCTTCGTTGTGGGATCTGCCGGAGGGTCCTTGTGGACACGAGCCATCAAGGCATTCACGGGAAGAACGACAAAGTAATAAACTGCCGTTGCCACGAGCAGGAACGAAACGATGGCGTTGATGAAATCGCCGATCGGGAACTTGCTGTTGTTTATTGTGAACTGAATCGCGGAAAAATCCGGCTTTCCCACGACGGCCGCGATAAGAGGGGTGAGCAGGTCCTTCGTAAACGCAGCCACCACTGCGCCAAAAGCGGCGCCTATGACAACGCCTACCGCAAGATCGACCACGTTGCCGCGCAACAGAAATTGTTTGAAGCCGCCTGCCATGTTTGGTCTCCTCGAACCACTATAGACGGGTTAAGCGAAAATCTTTTCGATCTGACCCAGATGATTTATGTCGTGGCCCGCCATTGTGTCGACTACCACCTTGACGGTCATTTCCCCGCGTTCCGGGTGATTTACCGTTCGCGTGAGATCCGCGGCGCTCATTCCCTGGATCAGCGCAACGTTCCATTGGCGGACTACGGAGAAGACGGTGAGCGCCTGCGCCGCGTCGTTTCGGCTGTAAGTCGTCGCCCAGGCGTCCTGATCGAATGGCTGAATGACGTGATGATCCTCCGCCAGCGCCTGGCGTAGACGGAAGGCGAAGACGATTTCGCAATCGGCCAGATGGCTCAGAATATCGCGGACGCTCCACTTACCCGGCGCGGGAGGGTGATTGAGTGTCTCTGAGGCTCGTTGCGTGATGAGACTTTCGATACGAGCGGGGGTGGCCCGGATGACTTCCAGCGGATCTCTGCCGCCCAGAAACGACGCGTAGGGATTCATAGGGATAAACCATAGTAACTGTGATTCCCGTCGCACATCTGTGAGTCAGAAGCGGCTTGCGGTTGGGCACCGGGTACTGAATAGGGACTACTTAGGCGCAGGGCATTCGCGTGCGTTCCTCACTATGCAATGACGAACTCGCGCTCGCGTTCTACCTTCATTTCGCTGACGGCCCACGCGGGCGGGATTGCTCTCCTGCTCCTCTTGTCGAAGCAGGTTGCGCCCACCATTCCCGCGGTGACTTTGCAGGTGCTGCATCTTTCGGACCCACCTCCACGGAGTGCTCCGAAAGCGGCCGGTGGCGGGGGAGGAATGCACGCGACGGCGCCCGCCAGTGCGGGCGTTCCACCAAAGAGTGCTCCTCGCCAGTTTGTGCCGCCGGCGGTTGCGATCATTAATCCCGAGCCGAAACTGGCGATGGAGATGAGCATCGAAGGGCTTCCCGAGTTAGACAGGACGATTCCCCAACTCGGCGATCCGCTTAGTCAGTTCAGCGACAGCAGTGCCGGCGGAGGAGGTCCGATGGGCATCGGTAACGGGCGGGGAACCGGGTCAGGAAACGGCGCTGGAGCATCTTCTGGCGGCGGGAATCAGGATTCCGGCACTGTCTACCGCGCAGGTAATGGTGTTACGGCACCGGTTCTGATCCATCGCGTGGAGCCGGAATTCAGCGAAGAGGCAAGGAAGTCGAAGTATTCAGGCACCGTCGTGATTCTCGCCGAAATCGGCCCGAACGGGCGTCCGCGCAATTTACGTCTTTCCAGAAGTCTCGGACAGGGTCTAGATGAGAAGGCGCTTGATGCCGTAAGTCAGTGGGTGTTCCGGCCGGGAACAAGAAATGGAAAGGCGGTAGCTGTTTCGGCGCTGATTGAAGTAACGTTCCACCTTTTATAGAACCGGCGCCGCCGTCTTATAAAAAAATCGCGGCGCCCGGACCGGGCGCCGCTTCCATCCGATTCGTACGTTCAATGGCTGTACGGAGAGTTAGCGCCGATAGAAGCCTCGATAGCCATATCCATAACGGCCATAGTAGCCGTAGCGAGGGCCAACAACCACGGAGAAACCGCCGTAGAAAGGATACGGATAACCATACGCGTAAGGGTACGGATTTGGCGCATAGTAGGGCGCGGGATAAGGCGCAGGCGCCGGAGGCGGAGCCCCACAGTTATAACAGGAGACAGCCGGGGGACGCGCACCCTGTGCGGGGGCCGGGCCGGGCGCGGGACCGTAATCCGGTTGGGTATTCACGGGTTGAAAAGCCTGTGGCGAGCGATCGGTAGCGACTATCGCGGGCGCAGTAGTCTGAAACGTCATAACGGTTTCCGGATAGACAACCGTCGGATGGCCCCGAGTCAACAGCACGCCAAGGATGCCCGCGGCAGCGCCTGCTCCCGCTCCGATCGCAGCCCCCCTGCCCCAATCGACGCCCGCGCCGATAGCGGCTCCCAATGCGGTGGTTCCGCCGATGGCAGCTGCGTCACGTCCATTCGAAGTCGGGCCGGAGCGGTTTATCATCTGCGATTGAATCGCCTCCTGCTGGCCGTCCGCCAGCGTCACATCGGTCAATTGCATCCCAAGGCGCGACGTCCCTTCGACGCGGCCTGCCTTCTGGGCCTCCGTGACACGTCCATAAACGCTCTGACCGCGCTGAGCGACAACAATGCCGTCTACGACAACCGGCTGTTCGAGAGTGCCGGTGAAAGTATCGCCGACGTGATTTTGATCCGAAGACAACCACTGGTTGGTTCGAATTGTTACGTAAGTTCCGGGTTTAATCGTTAACTGGGCTGGAATGTTGAAATTCGGAGGTGGGGCCTGAGCTGGATACGGTCCCTGGGGTGAGTACGGCGGCGGGGCCGCCTGGCCGCCACCTTGAGGGCTATCGGAAAAGGCCGGGGGTGGCGCTGCCTGGCTGAACTGATCAGGAGCGCTCTGGTCCTGCACCGCGGGCGGAGGGTCGTTCGCGCTGCGCCAGGCGTGCGGCGTCTGATCCTGCGCGAGCGCAAAACCCGCAATCGCCAGCATCCCGATTGAAAAACGGCAAGCAAGGGAAATCTTCGTTATGTTCCAGAATTTTGTCATTGTGGCTTCCACCCGATATTCCACTTAGCTCTTCGCAAGTCAGCAGCCAAACCGGATGCATGCCAACCTGTTGAAAACACTGGAGCCCTCGAAGGCAGATGCGCGCCACAAGGCACCAGGTCTGGTGCTTTTCAGCCAGCCCTCAGTTTCGAGTCCGCTCCGGCGCTGAATCGACTACCGATCGGGAACAGAACGGCATACCGCCGATTTATGCACAAGGGATTCACTGCGTCACCCACGCAACCTGATGAAACTAATGGCTCAAAAAGCTGAGGAAACCTGTTACAAAACTGCATTATTTCATTGACCGAAAGCCGCTTTCGGGAGCATGATCTTAAACAGTTCCAGGGTTTACGGAACGATAGCCGGGCAGGACGAACGGCGGTTTCAAGCGAGCCGAAGCGTAATCGAAAGAGAAACGCGACGGGGAGTGAAGAGCAATCGAACGTCAGGTCATGGCGAGCTTCGTGCGATGAGGCCGGTCGAACGCTTCGATCCGGAGGGTCCAAAAAACCCAAAGGGGAGTGGAGGCCGGATGACATCGCAGGAGCGCTGGTTTAACTCGCGGGCAACGGGTTCGGAATGATGAGTTCGCCCGGTTTCGGCCTCGAAACCGAACCGAGCGGAGAGTTCCGGATCGAACGGGTACGCGGAAGGATTCCAGCGCGAACACGAAGGGGCAGGCCAGGAACACTGACCCCGCAATGGTGGCAAAACCGTCGTTGCGGGCGAGCGAAAGGCCGTTCCGAGTTTTCGGCTCCACCGGGATGTAGTCCGTCGATGAAGTGTTCGTGGCATCGACCCATCGGACGCCAAAAGCGTCCGTTGGCGAGCTGCGAATAACTGATCCGGCGCATTTCCGCCGCGGATCGAACGCCGTGCATGCCGGCGGTTCGCTCAATCGTGCCGTGAACCCTGGACGCTTTTTATTTCGACGATCAGGCCGCCTCCCGTCGCATTCATCGCGCGGATGGCCCCGTGATGAACATTCACCGCGCGTTGGCCGATAGCGAGTCCCAGGCCGGCGCCATCGGCATCTCCACTTGCGACGCCCCGGAAGGGCGGGAAAATCTCCGACAGCATGGTTTCCGCGTCGCTCAACAGAACTATGCCTTGCGGTCGAATTTCTTCCAGCGATGGAAGGTGAACGACTCTTTGCGTTTGCGGAAGCTCGCAAAATTGATGCGGCAGTATTCGCAACGCAAGCGGATTGCTCCCAGAGAAATCTTCAAACCCATAAAGAAGGGCGGCTCGAACGTTTTGCCGGTCCACCCATTCAGATCCATTCGAAAGCATCGCGGGCATCGGGCATACCCCCAGTCGGTCCAGGGAAAACTGCGCGTGATGAAGCGGTGCTCGCAATCGAGACATCGCAGTGGCGCCTGAAAACGGACGCGTCCGAGTGTTTCCGAGAAGTTGCGAGGACGGGAAGGACGGAGATATCGGCTGCCGCACCGGGGACACTCTACCGACATTCTTTAGTCGCCGCTCTTAAACGACAGCCGGCGTCCTTTTGCGCCGTGCGATGTCGCTTTCGAGATAAGAATGGAAGGCGCCGGATAGTCGCTCGCGAACTCTGTCTGCGCCGTTAAGGCTTCGGCCTCCGATTTCCCGGACCTTCAATAAATTGCGGGTGGTGGATGTGATGAAGACCTCATCCGCCCTTTCGAGCTCGTCGACAGTAAGACTCCGCTCCGTCACTTCGACGCCGGGAACATGGACCGCTTCGAGAAGGACTTCACGAGTGATTCCCGGCAGACAGCCATCGCTGAGCGGGGGCGTAAAAACCCCGTCACCGATCACCGCGAATATATTGGCGGAAGTACACTCCGCCACGTTGCCGAATTCGTTCAGCAGAATCACTTCGTCGAGGCCCTGCTCCTGCGCTCGCTCGAACCATCTGAGATTGGGTGCCCACGACAGCATCTTTGCTCTCGCGAAATCGCTGGCTGCGTGCCGCGCGTTGGGCTGCACGCCCAAACGCACGCTGCTGCCCCACTGTTTCAAACCCGCGGTCAGCGCGATGACGTCGCTCTCGCGTCCGCGTGACGGGCCTTCCCATAAGCCGCCGCCGTTCCGAACGACCACCAGCCGCAGCGTGCAGTCGGGAGCGTTGTTGGAATCGACCAGGCGGAGCAAGTCGTGCTCGACACCATCCGCATCGGGCGGCATCGCCACATTGAGAAGCCGGGCATCGCGCGACATCCGTTCCCAGTGCCGCTCCCACGCGAACACGTTCCCGTCCATAACCCGCAGCGTGCTGAACACGCCCCAGCCGGCGAGCAAACCCAGTTGCCCGGGGAACAGGCCGCCCTCGGACGCTTCGCGAATCCGGCCGTTATGCAAAACGTATCGATGGATCGACATCGCAATTATTATTTCATTTCATCATCGCGTCGCGTTTGGCCTTGAATTCGGTGCCCGGTTTCCACTCGGGGAACGTGGGCGCCTGAGCGACCTCGTCGCCGATCTCGAAAAGCACGCGCAGGTCTTCCGCCGCGCCTGAAAGATCCCAGTCCGGCTTCACCTCGTCGGAGGGCTTATGGTAATCGTTCTCGGTGTAGTTATCACGCTTCTCTTTGCTGTAGCCTGGCGGCTTTCCGATGTAATCGGTACCGGCGTCGGGGTCGAGAGCCGGCACTCCCTGCTTCGCGAACTCGAAGTGATCCGAACGATAAAACGATCCCTTGCCGGGGTCGGGATCGCCCACGACCGTTCGGCCGTGTTCTTTCAGCACCGCGGTCGCCGTGTCATCGAGGGTTGAATTCCCCAGCCCGATGATCGTCATGTCCTTCGTTTTGCCCCACGTGTTGAGGACATCCATGTTGATGTCGGCAAGCGTGTTTTTGAGAGGATATAACGGATTCGCGGCGTAGTACGCGGCTCCCAGCAGGCCCTGTTCCTCCGCGGTGACAGAGAGGAACAGGATCGAGCGCTTCGGCGCAGGCGACAGCTTCGTATACGCACGCGCGATTTCGAGGAGTCCGGCGCTGCCGGACGCATTATCCGCCGCGCCGTTATAAATCTGATCGCCCTTCAGCAGCGGATCGCGCCCGAGGTGATCCCAGTGCGCCGTGTAGACCACGTACTGATCTTTGAGGGCGGGGTCGCTGCCTTCCAACTTAGCCACCACATTGTGGGACTCGATCTTGCGCAGCGTGTTTTCAACCTTGAATGTGGCCGTCGCGCCTGGCAGCGGGACCGGCTTGAAATCCTTTGAAATCGCCTCTTTTTTGAGCGCCGCAAGATCGAGGCCGGCCATCCTGCATAGTTCGCTCGCCTTCGGATAAGTTATCCAGCCTTCGACGGAGACGCGGCCCATGTTGTTGTCGGGACGCACAATTCCGAAATTCTCTCCGCCCCAGCTTCCCGAGACAACTTCGAACGGGTAGCCCGCGGGACCGGTTTCATGAATGATGATCGCCGCCGCCGCGCCTTTTTCCGAAGCGATTTCGTACTTGTAGGTCCAGCGACCGTAGTAAGTCATCGCCTCGCCCTTGAACATCTTGTCGTCCAGCTTCGAAGGATTATTCGGATCGGGGATAGCCGGATCGTTGATCAGCATCAGGATGGTCTTGCCTTTGACGTCGACGCCTTTGTAATCGTCCCAGCCGTACTCCGGCGCCACGACCCCATATCCGACGAAGACGATGTCGGAGTTCTTCACATCGACCTGTGGAGTGTAACGGCTCGACAGCGCAATATAGTCTGTCTTGCCTGTCAGCGGGAGCTTCTTCCCCTTCACGGAGAGATCGGCCTGCGTTTTCGAAGTGATGCCGGCGAGCGGAACATTCTGGAGATAAGTCCCGTCCGGATTTCCTGGCTTTAATCCCATCTGCTGAAACTGCTGCTGCATGTACGCGATCGTTTTCTGTTCGCCCGCGGAGCCCGGTTTGCGCCCTTCGAAGTCGTCGGAAGAAAGCGTCTTGATTTCGCTCAGAAGGGAATCCGCGCTGATCGCGTCGAAGCCGGGCTGAAGATTGGGCTTCAAATCGGCCTGAGGACTGCGTGAACAGGAGGCAAGAGCGAGCAGCGAAATCAGTGCGGTTTTCTTCATGAGATCTGAATTCAGAGTACCGAAGCACGAGGCTATCGCGAAAGCCATACTACAATTCGATTAGCGGGAGTTTTATCGATGCCAACGCTCGACATTCAGATCGCTGAACCGCCAGCCAGTAACGCCGCGGTTGAACTTGATCCCGCGAAACTGGAATTCGGCAAGACATTTACCTCCAACTGGTTCGTTTCCGAGTATCGGAATGGATTGTGGCAGAACGCGCGCGTGGAAGCGCTGCACAATATCTCGCTCCACCCGGCGGCCCTCGTATTCCACTACGCCCAGTCGATCTTCGAAGGCATGAAAGCATACCGTCAGGCGAACGGCAAAGTCGCTTTGTTCCGGCCGCGGGAAAATGCCAGGCGTTTCGCGCGATCCGCCGAGCGCATGGCGATGCCGCCCGTGGATACGGAGTTTTTCGTCGAGGCGGTGAAGGCCCTGGTGCGGACGGACGCCGACTGGACGCCTCGTGAGCCTGGAAGCCTTTATATTCGTCCGACGATGATGGGTACCGAGGCATGCATCGGCGTGCGCACGTCCCAGGAGTTCCTGTTCTTTGTTCTGGCATTGCCGTCAGGCGCTTATTTCAAGGAAGCGAGCCCCGGCGCGGTCAGCACGGTAAGCGTTTATGTTGCGGAGACCAGTTCCCGCGCGGCGCATGGCGGGACGGGAGACGTGAAGGCTTCGGCCAACTACGCGATCAGCCTGCACGCGATTGAAGAGGGCAAGAGGAAAGGGTGTTCGCAGGTCTTGTTTCTCGATTCCGGCGGCAAGCGCCAGGTAGAGGAACTCGGCGGCATGAACGTTTTCTTCGTGGAGGGCGGGACGCTGATCACGCCGCCGCTTCATGACACCATCCTGCCTGGAATTACGCGCGATTCCGTGATTCAGCTGGCGCATGATCTTGGAGTGACGGTGCGGGAAGAGCCAGTGCAGATCGATGAGGCGGCGGACAAGATCGAATCGGGGAAGATCACCGAAGTATTTGCGTGCGGTACCGCGGCTGTGGTCATTGGTTTAAAGGAATTGCTTTTCGAGACCGGTCGGCGCATCGTGATCCGCGACGGCAGCGCGGGCGAACTGACCCGGAAGCTGAATTTCGAATTGCAGGGAATTCAGTTCGGCCATCTGGCCGACAAGCACGGCTGGGTCGATATCGTCACTTAAACGATTACGCTGACGAGGTTTGCGGTGCGCTCGTCGAGCGTCTTGATACGCACGTCGTGCTTTTCATCGCTCGGTCGTGGGCTTCGAGCCATTCGCTATGCTCTCGGAGCGCGCGTGCCTGGCGCGCTTCCAGCGTCGCGGTCACAGGGACAGCGTCACGCAACGAGCACGTCCTGCGAGCCCAAAGTCCGCGCAAGTCGATCCATGCGTTCCTTGAGAGTCATCAACCCGCCATCTCCTTTAACCGAGAGACGTCGATTTGGACGGCTTTCATTCTCTTATGCAGATCCTTCATGTCGGCGTGCAGCAAAGCCAACCGAGCATCGAAGCGGGGTTCGAACGATTGCAGACGTGCTTCGAGTGCCGCGAAACGTCCGTCAATCGCGGTAAATCCACGATAATTCAACAGCAGAGCGGTTACTGCAATCAAGGTCGAGCTACCCGCGCGCTAACTAATCAGGGCCACAAGCACCGTCTTATCCATCCTCAGCGCTCTCCAGGGCACTTCAGGCGCTCTTCGAGGCAGCGCAGGTCGGCGCACCACAAGCCCCGGGAACGTTCAAACTGACGGTTCATCTCGGCGCGAGAGTCTCTGATCGCGTCTCTGAGGTCGTCGAAGCGCTTGTTATTGATGTACAGACCCGCGGCCAAAGCCAGCATTGCGGGTGTATAAGCCGCGATCAGGGGCAGCACCGAACTCCAGTTCATCGCTCCTCCATGCACAAGTACATCGATTTGATTCTACCGGTAGCGGCTGGGTATCCGCTATGCGTCATCAGTTCAATACCGCATCCAGCTGTCGCCGCAATTCCGCTACTTCTCCGCGCAAACGTGCAACCTCAACCTCCAGCGCCGAGATCCGATCCTGACCGGAGGAACCCGCCGATTGCGCTGGCGGCGTGAATTCCACCGCCCCCGCGAGCGTCTGCGCATATCGCGGTTCTTTCGTCCCGGGGGAGTGAGGCAGTTGCTGAACCAGCGATCCCTCTTCCCGTCGCGATCATTTTGCGCAGCACCGTCTCGGTCTCATCCAGATCCGCGAAACCGTACATCCGCTCGGTGCGACCCTTGATCTCACCCACGGTCTGGGGTCCGCGCAGCATCAACACGCAGAGAATCGCGGTCTCCCGCCGTCCCAGATTCAGTTTTTCGACAAATCGCTGGGCGAATTTCGTGACCCTGCTTCCGCCGGTGATGGCCGCCGCAAACCCGCGCGCCTTTAAACCGTCGATCGCCTCCATCAAATCGTCGTCCGCGTATTCGGTAACCGGCCACCGGTTCGTCTTCTGATTGCACGCCGCGACCAAAGCGTTCAAGGACATCGGGTAATACTCGGGCGTCGTACTTTCTTTCTCAATCAGCGCGCCGAGCACGCGCAATTCGACCGGATTCAGCGGATTGTCCATCGTTTTCCGGGTTCACTTCGGTTCCAACAACTCGATACGGTTACCAAACGGGTCGTCGACATACGTTCGATCATAGCCTGCCAGATCTTCGTCGGGTCTCAAGGTATAGCCCGCAGCCGCGATCGACGCCTTCCACCCCGCAAGGTCCTCGACGATCAAAGCGGGATGCGCCTTGCGCGCTGGACGAAAATCCACTTCGATACCCAGATGTATCTTGAGATTGCCGCGCTCGAACCAGCAGCCGCCGCGGACAGCAAGATTCGTCGGCTTCGGAATCTCCGGAATGCCCAGGACGCCCTCGTAGAACGCCCGCGCCTCCGCCTCACGGCCCGGAGGCATCGCCAATTGCACATGATGAATGGCGACGACGCGGCCGCTCACGCCAGTACTCGTTCCCCAAGCGCGAATTTCAGCGCTTCAATTCCCTGCCCTGTCGCGCTCGAAATCTCGAAAAACGGCAATCCTCGTTCCGCGGCCAGGTCCCGCAGGGCCGCTACCTTGTCGGGATCCTGCGCCACGTCCATCTTGCTGGCCACAACCAGCATCGGCCGCCGCGCGAGATCTTCGTTGAAGCTCGCGAGTTCCACCATCAACGTTTCGAAATCATGGATCGGGTCGCGGCCGGTCTCCGACATATCCACCAGGTGCACCAGCACCTTCGTGCGCTCGATGTGCTTCAGGAACTGAATACCCAGACCGCGCCCTTCATGCGCGCCTTCGATGATTCCCGGAATGTCGGCGACCACGAAGCTCCGCAGATCCGGCATCTGCACCACGCCGAGATTCGGTTCAAGGGTCGTAAACGGGTAGTCGGCAATCTTCGGACGCGCCGCCGAAATGCGCGAAATCAGGGTCGATTTTCCGGCATTCGGATACCCGACCAGGCCGACATCGGCCAGCAGCTTGAGTTGCAATTGCAGCTTCTTGAACTCGCCCGGCTTGCCATCTTCGTGCTCGGTGGGAGTCTGGTGCGTCGCGCTGGCAAAGCGGGCGTTTCCGCGGCCGCCGCGACCGCCTTTTGCTGCAATCCAGGTCTGCCCGTCCTCGGTGAAATCGAACAGAACGTCACCTGTCGCTTCATCGACCACGCTCGTCCCGACAGGCACCTGGACCGTCAGGCTTTCGCCGTCGTGTCCGGTGCGATTGCTGCCTTCGCCGTGGCGTCCGCGCTGCGCGGTGTATTCCGGGTTGAAGCGAAAATGCAGCAGCGTGTTGCGATGAATGGTCGCCGACCATGACGACGTCGCCGCCGCGGCCGCCATCGCCGCCGCTCGGTCCGCCGCGCGGGACGTACTTCTCCCGCCGAAACGCGAGGCAGCCATTGCCGCCGTCGCCCGCCTTTACGGTGATTCTTACTTCGTCGACTAACATGAAAAAAGCCGCTGGTCATAGCGTGACATTCACGCGTTCACCAGCGGCCGAACTCCTTTTTAAATTGCCGGTAGCCCGCTTATTGGGCCACGGGCTGTGCTTCGAAGGCTTTGATATTGACGAACTTGCCCATGCGGCCGCGGTCGCGAAACTCCACGGTCCCGGTGATCTTCGCAAACAGCGTGTCGTCCTTGCCCCAGCCCACGTTCGCGCCCGGCTTGATACGGGTGCCGCGCTGGCGAACGATAATCGAACCGCCCGGAACCAGCTGACCGCCGAAAACCTTGATGCCGAGCCGCTGCGCGTTTGAATCGCGCCCGTTTTTGGAACTGCCTAAACCTTTTTTATGTGCCATGACTTGATCTCGCCGACAGCCTCGATGCGATTACGCAACGATGTCGCGGATGCGAACCTCCGTGTAATCCTGCCGGTGGCCCTGCGTGCGCTTGTACTGCTTCTTGCGCTTGAACTTGAACACCAGAATTTTGTCGCCACGATCCTGCGCGGAAACCGTCGCGTTGACGCGAGCTACGCCCGCCTTTTCGCCGGTCAGCAACTCGCCGCTGTCCTGAAACAGAGCGACCACTTTGCCGAGCGCGATTTCCGCTCCGACTTCGGCGGCCAGTTTTGGAACGCGGATCACGTCGCCCGGAGCGACGCGAAACTGCTTTCCGCCGGTTTCGATAATTGCATGCATTGGGAAATGAACCTCGCCTGAAAACTGCTGCCTGAGAACCGCTTGAATGCTCATGCGGACACTTCCGCGCCCGAGCGAACTCGCAAAACTCTGATTTTAGTACAAAACAGTTACCAAAAACAACCTTTGCGTTTCGAAGCCACGCATCGTCAAGAATGTAAAGTTCCCGGAGCCGGTGGAACGCACCCCTTTCGGGCGGCATCCCATGTGAAAGAACCTCCCGCCAAATGAAAGTTTTCAAGGCTACTGTATTACTTCTGGCGGTCGCTGCGACGGACGCGAACGCTCAACGGAACCGAATCATAAAGCCTGTCGACAATCTCGATCGCACCACGCTGACCGGGCATATTCACCCCAAAGCAAGCGCCGCGAACGACCGTGGGCGCGTCGCCGCCTCATTGCAGATGTCCTGGGTCACTCTTACACTGGCGAAGACCGCGGCTCAGCAGGCGGAGCTGGACAAACTCCTGGCTGCGCAACAAACTCCCGGATCTCCCGACTACCACCGATGGCTCACCCCGGAGCAGTACGCCGACCGTTTCGGCGTCAGTCAGGCCGACCTGGACCAGATCACCTCGTGGCTACAGGGGCAGGGGCTTGCGATAGCCGCCGTAGCGCGGGGCCGAAGCTGGGTTGCGGCAAATGGAACCGCCGCGCAGATCGAAGCGGCTTTCCGCACCGAGATCCATCAATATCAGGTCAATGGTGATACGCACTTCGCCAACGCCATAGAGCCCTCGGTTCCCGCGGCGCTCGCGCCCGTGGTCGCGGGCATTCGCGGATTGGACGATTTCCGAGCCCGTCCACGCAAGCGCGCGCCGCATTACACCTCCGAATCGCTCTGCGGCGGAAACTGCCTCGCGCCGGACGACCTTGCGACGATCTACGACATATCCCCGGCCTACAACGCGGGCGTGACCGGATCGGGGCAGACCATAGCGATCGCCGGACAAACCGCGATCAACGTGTCGGATATCCACACTTTCCGCAGTACTTATAATCTGCCGGTCAACGATCCGCAAACCATCCTGATCCCGAATTCCCGAAATCCTGGAATCATCAACACGAATGCGGACGACGAGTTGGCCGAAGCGGACCTCGATCTGGAATGGTCGGGCGCGGTTGCCAGAAACGCCACGATCCTCTACGTCTATTCGACGGACGTCATGCAATCCGTGATGTATGCCATCGATAGCGACCTCGCCCCCGTGGTGAGTTCGAGCTACGGTTCATGCGAACTTGAGAACTCGAATTCGGAAATGGCGGCTTTTCAAACATGGGCACAGGAAGGCAACGCCATGGGCATCACCTGGTTCAACGCGTCCGGCGACGACGGCGGCGCCGACTGCGACGATGCGCAAAACCCCGGCCTCGCGGTAGATACTCCGGCTTCGGTGCCCGAAGTCACCGGTGTGGGGGGGACGGAATTTGTAGAAGGCGGCGGCGCATACTGGAGCGCCACGAATAATGCCAACGGCGAATCCGCGCTCTCCTATATCCCCGAAACATCCTGGAATGACCCGCCATCGGACGGCACGCCGTCCGCCAGTGGGGGCGGCGTGAGCGTTGTGTTTTCACAGCCGTCGTGGCAAGCGGGCCATCCCGGCGTGCCGGGCGACGGATTCCGGCACGTCCCGGATGTCGCGATGAATGCTTCCGCCGACCACGATGGCTATCTTGTCTACTCCGCGGGACAAGCACAGGTTTATGGCGGCACTTCCGTTCCCACACCGGTTTACGCGGGTGTCGCCGCGCTGATCAATCAGTACCTGGTTTCGACCGGCAAACAATCTGCCCCCGGTCTCGGAAACGCGAACCCGCAACTCTATTCGCTGGCGGAAAGCAACCCGGCAGTCTTCCACGACATCACCACAGGCAACAACACTGTCAGCGTTTGTACTCATGGAAGCCGCGATTGCAACACCGTTACCGGCTACAACGCCGGTCCCGGGTACGATTCCGTAACGGGACTGGGATCGGTCGACGTCTGGGCCCTGATCACGGCATGGAGCGGCGGGGGGACTGTCACTACGGCTCCGCAGTCCAATGTCAGCCTGACTCTCACGAGCAATCTGACTTCGATGTCTACCGCGGACACAGTTTTCCTGACCGCATCCGCATCGAATTCCGGCGGCTCTACACCTGTCGGCGCGGTCACCTTCACCGACGGCACCGTATCGCTTGGCTCCGTCACGCTCATCGGATCGGGTGGCGCGGCCACCGCGACACTAACCCTGCGCGGCACCCAACTGCCGCTGGGTTCTCAAACCATCACCGCCACGTGGAACGGCAGTTCGTCGGCGTCCACCAGTTCTGTATCTCTTAACGTCAGGGTGTCTGGCTCCAGTTCCAGCGGCGTCCCGGCAATCACAGGACTGGCCAACGCGGCCTCCTTTCAGCAGGTCTTTGCGCCCGGAATGCTTCTGACGATCTTTGGTTCGAGTCTTGCTCCGTCGCCTCTCAGCGCGAGCAGTGTGCCGCTGCCGGCCACGCTGGCCGGGGTTGCCGCAACGCTGAATGGCCAGTCCGTTCCGCTGTTATATGTCTCGCCGGGCCAGCTGAACGTCCAGATCCCCTATGAAGCGGCGGTCGGCGCCCCGGCCACGCTCGAGGTGAACAACAACGGACAGGTGACATCCACCACATTCTTCATCGCCGCGGCGGCGCCGGGGATCTTCTACGCCCCGCAGTCCGGCATCATCGCCAACGGTCTGCCTTCCGGAATCGCGCCGGGCCAGACCACAACGCTTTACCTGACTGGCGCAGGCCCGGTGTCACCGGTCATCGCAGACGCCGCCGCTCCCACCTCCACAACCGCTCTGAGCGCCTTACCAGCGCCGAGCGCGAACGTCACTGTCACGGTGGGAGGGATCACGTCACCGGCCCTCCCGTTTGTCGGGATCACCCCCGGCCTGGTCGGCGTAGTCCAGGTTAATTTCGAAGTCCCCGCTTCCGTTCCGGCGGGCCCGCAGCCGGTAATTATTACGGTCGGCGGCAAGGCAAGCGCGGCTGCGAACCTCGTCGTAACAAAATGAAACGCCACAAAGTAACCGCCGATGCGCCGACTAAATCCGCCTGCAACTTCTGAAAACCGACACGCGTCAGTTGGGGTTTATCTAAAAGATGACGGACGTGCACAAACGAAGGACGCTGGTGTGCTGCGCCGGTGCGCTCCTTTTCACCCTGGCCGGCCCGAACGAGTTGGCAGCGCAGGAACAAAAGGAAGAGAACGACGAGAAAGTTTACGATATCGGGCCGGGGATCACGCCCCCGCGGGTCATCCATCAGGTGAATCCCGCGTACAAACCGGATTCGGAAGGGTTTCGCGTGTCCGGCACGGTATTGGTTGGTCTGGTGGTCAGTTCGAAGGGCGAACCGAAGGAGGTACATGTTGTCCGTTCGCTGGAAAAAGCTGTCGACCAGACCGCCGTGGATGCCGTCCGACAATGGCAATTCGAAGCCGCAAAGAAGGGGGATCAGCCGGTTGCAGTGAGACTGACGGTCGAGATTCGCTTCCACAGCATGTAGCGGCTCGGCTCTCCTTAACCCCCTTAACATGAAAAGCCGCATAAGCTATACGGAGATGCAGAACATCTCGCAGCGAGCCTGGATTCCCTGGGCGTCAATCGGGCTTCTCGCGCTGTTGTGCGGCGTTCTCGGTTTCCTGCAGTACCGGTCCATCGGCGCAATTGCCGCCGCCGAAAGAAGCCGATTGCAGGAGGAATTGCATTCGCGCCTCACCGCATTTTCACGAAGCTTCAATAACGAGATCTCCCGCGCCGTCTACGAACTTGTTCCCTCTCCGGATGCCCTCGAGCGCGAAGGCACGGCGGCTTACGAGGCCCAGTACGTCCGCTGGAAGTCCCTCCATGGCGGCCTGGCGCGCCGCATCACGATCGGTGTGCCGCACGACGGCGAAGTGGCCTTTCGCGATCTCGATCTCAGGACCGGCCGCCTTACTTCAACCGAAGTGGCCACCGAGACGCTCGGCCCCGGAAGACGGGACAATGCCCTGATATTCAGGATTGGGCGCTTCGGCGTGGAAGGCCGGGAACCGGCGCGCGACACTCAGCCGCAGGCGCGCCATGCGCAAGAGCGCCGGACCCCTGAGGCGCAATTCATAGTTGAAGTGAATCCCGATTATCTCCGCGATGAGGTTCTTCCCGAGATGCTGACCGCATACCTGGGCGAGGTGGGCCATCGGGATTATGACGTTTCCGTTATCGACGGGCGCAACCCCGACAAGGTGATTTACAGCTCCGCCATATCGGGTCACGGAGAGGTCTCGCTCACCAATGCAGACGATTCCGTCGCGTTACTGGACATGCATCCAGGCCGGGCTGGCAGGGGTCCGGAAACTGGCCACGGCCCGCCCGAGCCTAACGACCTGGCTTTTCGTCCGGATCCGCACCCGGGCGGTCTTTTCGGGGACCAGCCGCCCTTCAGCGGCCCTCCCGGCCGCTGGCGTCTTCTCGCTAGACACCAGGCTGGCTCACTCGATGCGCTGGTGGCTCAGACCCAGCGTCGCAACCTTGCGACCACACTCGGTGTCCTGCTGCTGATTCTGGCTACCAGCGTTATGCTGGTGCGCTTCTCACGCCAATACCAGCGGCTGGCCGAATTGCAAATCAATTTCGTCGCCGGCATCTCCCATGAATTACGGACGCCTCTCACCGTGATCCGCACGGCTGCTTACAACCTGAGAAACGCCCGGTTCCGGGACCGTTCGGAACAGGTGGAGCGGTATGGACGGATGATCGAAGCCGAAAGCGGCAAACTGGAAGGCATGGTCGAGCAGGTGCTGCAGTTCGCGAGCGCCAAAGCCGGCCATGTGATTCGCGATCGCCAGCCGGTTGCGCTGACGGATCTGATCGAAGAAGAGCTCCGCTCCAGCCGCGCCGCCCTCGAAGGCGCAAGCGTAGTTCTCGAGGAGGAAATCGGATCCAGCTTGCCTGTCACTCTTGCCGATGGCCGCGCGCTTCGCCATGCGTTACAGAATCTGGTGGACAACGCCTTGAAATACGGAACGAAGGGCGCCAACTGGATCGGTGTTTATGCGGAGGCTATTATCGACGAGCAGGGTGCTGCCACGCAGATCCGCGTGGCGGATCACGGCCCGGGCATCCCGGCTGACGAGCAGGGCCGCATCTTCGATCCGTTCTTTCGCGGTCGGGGGGCGGTTGAGGATCAGGTTCATGGCACTGGTCTCGGGCTGAATCTGGTCAAGTCGATTATCGAGGCGCACGGCGGCTCGATACGCGTCGCCAGCGAACCGGCGAAGGGCACGGAATTCACCATCCGGCTTCCAGCCGCACCGGCGGAGTTTCAACATGCATTCGCGCATTCTGCTGATTGAAGACGAACCGGGGCTCGTCGTCACCATATCGGATCTTCTGGCCGCGGAAGGCTATGAAGTCGAGTCCGCGAGCGACGGCGAATCCGGACTCGCGAGCGCCGCCAGCGGCGGATTTGACGCCGTCATTCTGGACGTCATGCTGCCGGGCAAAAACGGTCTCGATGTCTGCCGCGAGCTGCGCCAGCGCGGCGTTGATACGCCGGTCCTGATGCTGACGGCGCGGTCTCAGGTCATTGATCGCGTGGTCGGCCTCAAGCTTGGCGCCGACGATTATCTGACCAAACCGTTTGATCCAGCCGAGTTGCTCGCGCGCATGGAGGCCTTGCTGCGCAGAGTGCACAAGGAAAACCGCATGCCGGTGCAGACCTTCGCGTTCGGCGATGTCGAGATCGATTTCAAGCGCGCCCATGTGGTGAAAAACGGGCGGCCTGTAAGCCTGGCCGGTAAGGAATTGCAGCTGCTGCGGTATCTGATCGACAACCGCGAAAGGGTCGTGCCCCGTGACGAGCTTATGAAGAAGGTCTGGGAATATGCGAGCGACGTCTCGTCCCGAACCATCGATACGCACGTTGCATGGCTGCGGCAAAAGCTGGAAGACAATCCGCAAATGCCGCAGCACATTCAGACCATTCGAGGCACGGGCTACAGGTTTACGGCATAGAGCTCAGGCTTTTACGGCAACACCGTGTAGGAAACCTGAGTCGAAAGCGTGCCGCTCGGGGTTACCACTTGCACCTTTCCGGTCGTCGCCCCCGTGGGGACTTTGGTGACAATTTCGGAGCTCGAAACCACATCCAGGGCAGCCGCAGTCCCGTTAAAGCTGACGGCTGTAGCGCCAGTGAGATTAGTTCCGAGAATCTTGACGGTCGCCCCGGCAACGGCGAAGGTGGTCTGCGTTTCCACAAACGGCGGCAGACCGATGGAAAACTTGAAAACCGTGCCCTGATTGGCTCCGCCGAACTCAGTGGTTCCGTATAAGTCCCCCGTTCGTGTCCTCAACCAGACCCCCCACTGGTGTCTCCCCATCCGCGCAGTCCGCTAGAGAGCAAAAATTGTAGAGCGCGGTCAGCGCACCAGTCGGCGTGATTTTAAAGATCGTGCCGAGCGGTGGTACACCAGCCGATTCCGCCCGACAATGTCGTCCCGTAGAAATTGCCGTTGCCGGCCTGGACCAGACTATTGGGTTGACATCCGTTCGCGGCAATTAAAGCTGTTCATAACCGTCAGCGCACCGTTAACGTCATTTTGAAGACCACGCCACAACCCTCCGACGCCACCGTAGGAGGTGGTTCCGTAGAAATTTCCATTGGCGGCGTGGATCAGCGCTGACGGACTTTGGCCGTCGGAACCGGAGAAGCTGTAGAGCGTCGTCAGCGTGCCAGTCGGGGTGATTTTGAACACCGTCCCCGCGTTGTGGGCGCCACCTCGGAAGTAGTTCCGTAGAGGTTGCCGTTGGGTAGCTGCACGAGTCCGCATTTCGGGGTCGAGCCGTCTGGAACATGTATCGCCAGGGCAAAAACTATCCACAGTGGAGTCAGCGTGCCACTCAGTGTGATTTTGAAAACGGCGCCGACGCCATTCGCACCACCCTGTGACGTTGTCCCGTAAAGGTTCCCGTTAGCCGCTTGAATCAGCGCTCCGTATGGCGCGGCTCCGTCAGTGCAGTTCGATGCCGAGCAAAAAGTGTGGAGAACCGTTACGATACCGGCGGGCGTGACTTTGTAAACCGATCCAGGATAATCGCCCGTAGTGCCGTAGAAATCCCCGTTGGAAGCCTGCAGTAAGGCTCCATTGGAGTAACCGACCGCGATAGTAATCTTCGTAAAGGTTCCGGCTGGCGTGACCTCGTAGAGCATCCCGCGCGTGGTTCCCCACAAATTCCCGTTGGTTGCCTGGATGAGCGGGGCCGCCGAGACCTCCCCGACTCCTGCTGCAAAGCTATACGTGGTCAAGGTCTGTGCGGGAAGAAAGACCGCCATCGCCGCGCCGAGCGCAACCACAGCAACCGCACCCTTTCCCTTTTTAAGAAGAGTTACAAAAGTGGCTAACCGCTCAGCGCGGCGCCGCAAAAACAAATTGCTGCGAAATACGTTCATTGTGTTATCTCCAGTCTGGTTGTCAGATGGGCGGACAACGCGCCGCGCGATCCCGGATTCAGAACTACCTTCACTAAGAGATTGCGGAATCCAGCTGGAAAAGCCGTCACGCTGAAGTGGGAATCCGGGAGAAAACCGAGCTGCGTCGGAGAGGAGGACAGGATGGGTTAGAAAAGGCTGTTGCGTTTCGCGTCAAACGTTCGAGTTATCGACTCATCGTGCAGGCGGGTCAATCCTCCGACGGCAGCACTTCGCTCAGATTGCGAATCATTTTCTGCTCCGAGGGAGAAAAGCGGCTCCGAAAATCCTCGCTCTTCATATAACTCTTGCGGTCCTGATCCGGCAAAGCTGTAATCCGCCGCAATTCCTGATTGACCGCTTTCTTACGGTCGTTCGGAAGCTGGCTCCGGTCTTGCATCGAATGCCGGACGTCCTTCTGGCGATCCGGCGAAAGACTGTTGAATTTTTTCAGCTGTTCCAGTTGCCGCGACTGTTGAGCGGGCGTCAGCTTCTGAAAATTCCGGATCCGCTCCTCGATCTGATCGCGTCTCGCCTGCGGTAAATCGGCCAATGCCCTTTCTCGCTGCTCAGGGGTCATGCGCGAAAGCGTGCCCAGAATTTCTTCGCCGGTCGGCGCCTTCGGCTGGCCAGGTCCTCGGGGGTGCCACCCTCGGCGCCGGCATGGCTTTAGCCGCTCCACCGCCCCGCGGGGCGCTTGCGTGCGGACCCTTCTGTCCCACCAGCCCCGGAACCCCAACCGTCAGAACAAAGATCGTTCCGGCCATAACGGGAACCAGTAATACGCGAGTCGGGCGCATGGCGGAGGAACGAAGCTTACATTCGCTTCGAGGTGGCCCCATTCGGTGCGGTGGCCAAGTCGAGCTGGTCCAACAACTGGATATCCTCCAGCGTTTGTTCCACCTGGTCGGCTTCTGTCACGGATACGGAAACACCGGGAACGGGCGAGACTTTAGCGCCCGGGTGATCCAGCAGAAAGCCCGTCGCGATGACTACGACCGCCGCGGCCAGCGGGATCGCAGGCTTCCAGCTCGAATACCGAAGCGAACCGGCAAGCGCGCGATACCACGGCACATTCGCGGCATCGATCCGATGCCACAGGCGGCGATTGAAATCCATACTCACCGGAGCGGGATGCCAGGCGTCCAGCGCGTCCCAGACGGCCGTCTGCTCCATGCGGAACGCCGCGCAACGGGAGCACGTCGCCATATGACGCTCGAGACCCGCAGCCCTGACGGCGTCCAGCCGCCCGGCCGAGTAATCGAGCAAAATATCCCTGGTTTCCAGCTTTTGCAGAGGACAGTTCATCGCGGGCCTCCCGTGGCCATGTAAGCCAGCCTCGCTCGCAATGTCTCGTAGGCCCGAAACAGCAGGCTCTTCACCGCCGACTCCGAGCATTCCAGCACATTCGCGATTTGAGCATACTCCATCTCTTCATACTTATGCATCAGGACTGCGGCGCGCTGCTTTTCCGGCAGTAATCCGATCGCATCCCTGACTTCCCTGAGTCTGGTCTCATAGACCATCCTTTGCTCCACCGACGGCTTTCGATCGGGCACCTCCCGAACCGGCACATCGCCGTCCCTCTCTTCATCGAGCCGGTGTTGCCCCCGTTCGTTCCTCCCGTCGCGCAGCGAGTTCAGCGCGAGATGAGTGGCAATCCGGAACAACCAGGTGGTGAACCGCGCTGTCGGCTCATAGGTTCCTCGCGCGCGGTAGACCCGCAGAAACACTTCCTGCGACAACTCCTCCGCCACAGCCTGATCCTGGACCATACGGTATACAAAACGGATCACGGGGTTCCGATGCCTTTCCAGCAAAACCCGGAAACTCTCCTCGTCGCCATCCCGGACCCGGAGCATCAACTGAGCGTCCAGATCGAGAGCCGACGCCGCCCCCATGACAGTGTTAACCCCTTGAACCATGATTAGTTGCGATTGGCGCGGGACGCCGAAGGCGAGTCTGACTCCTGGCTTCCTCGACTCGTCGCTTGCAACTGACTGGGCCTGTGGCCCCGTCAAAACCGGCAGGAACTCGGCGCATTTCCTGCGACTTTCCTGGAATCATGTATATCCAGGAAATCCAAAGCTTTAACTCCCAATCACGCGAGATAATTTCCTGGGCGCCGCGACCGGAGGGGAGAAGCCGGGTATTGGGGCGCCCCGAATGCGGAACGGACCTCTGACTCCTGAAGCCCAGCCTCATCCGGCCTCATTCCGGAGCGTGCGGCTCATCAGCCGCCGGATCGCCTCTTCCGGTGATCGACCACGATTCAAAACAGCATCCATTTCGCGGGTTATCGGCAGTTCGATCTGGTGCTGCATGGCGAGTTCCATTGCGGCCGATGTAGTTTTGACGCCTTCCGCTACCATCGGAGACGACTCCACGATCCTTCCCAGTTCCATTCCTGTGGCAAGTTTTAATCCCACCTGCCGATTTCGGCTGAGATCGCCGGTGCAAGTCAGGACCAGATCGCCCAACCCCGCCAGGCCTGACAGGGTCTCCGGTCTGGCTCCCACCGCGACAGCCAGCCGCGTCAACTCGGCCAGACCTCGGGTAATCAGCGCAGCGATCGCGTTATGACCAAGACCCAGTCCGTCGCAGATTCCGGCGCCGATCGCAATGACGTTTTTGAGCGCGCCGCCGATTTCTACACCTGTCGGATCGGAACTTCCGTATGCGCGAAAGGTCGGACCGGAGAACGCCGCCTGAATTTCGGCTGCCATACTGGCGTCTTCCGATGCAATCACCACGGCCGTGGGCCTCCCCGCCGCCACCTCGCGCGCAAAGGTTGGGCCCGAGAGCACGGCGATTCGATATTCCGGCCCAACCGCCGCTCGGATCACCTGCGACACCCGCCGCAGCGTTCCCCCTTCGAGTCCCTTGCTCGCACTGACGATTCGCATGGCCGGCGTCAGCCAGGGGAGCATCTGTCCATAGATCGGCACGCACCGCATGGGAGGGGACAACGCTCAACACCACATCGGTCCCGGCCAGCGCCGCTTCGAGGGAGGTTTCCACGATGACCCGTTCGGGAAGAGGCAATCCCGGGCAGGAAGACATCGTTGATCCGCGATTCGCGCATGCGTGTGGCGAGATCGGGTTCCAAAACCCAAAGATGGATCTGATCGAATCGCGGCGCCAGCACGCATGCGAGCGCCGTGCCCCAGCTGCCGCCGCCGATAATCGCCAGGCGATTCACGCCCCTCCTGAGGAACGCCGAAACCTGAAGATCCGCTCATTACCCGCCCTGATGCGTTCGATGTTGCCGCGGTGCCGGTCAATGATCAGAACGGCCGCCCCCGCTGCCGCCACAAGCACCGGCCATATGGGATGCAGGATCATCCAGCAGGCGACTGGAAACAGCCCCGCCGCGATGATCGATCCCAGCGACAAATAGCGAGTCCAGGCCACCACGAAGACGAAAATCAGTACCACCGCCAGCAGCGGAACCGGCGTCAGATAAGCGAACGCGCCCACGAAGCTCGCCACCGCCTTTCCGCCCTTGAAGCGCAGCCACACCGGAAAGGCGTGTCCGAGCAGCACCGCCAGCGCCGCGAAGCTCATCCAGAAATCGCTGCCGCCGCGTGAGCCGGTCGGCCAGCCAGACCGCGAACCACGCTTTGGCCGCGTCCAGGATCAGTGTCAGGACGCCCGCCAGCCGGCCGGTCGTCCGCAGAACATTGGTCGCGCCGATGTTCCCCGACCCGCCGTCGCGCACATCCGCGCCGGTCATCAACTTTACGACGATCAGACCAAAAGGAATTCCGCCGATCAGGTACGCCGCGACAACCGCCAGCGCCCCCATCATGCGTGCGAACCCAGCGGAAACGTCGCCAGCTTCGTGTAGACAGAGCCTGGCTTGCTCGAGTCTGGTTTGCTCAGGTACAGGTGAAACTCGGACACCTGAAAGGTTCCAAAATCGAGGTTTGTCATCTTTGCGATATGTTCGCGCACCTGCGCGCATATTTTCGTTCCTGATCCGTGCCAGCGTCAAATGCGGAGTATAAGGGCGGTCTTCCCGTTTCACACCCAGTGGCGCCAGCGCCTCGTCGATCTGCCGCGCCAGAGCCGCAAGCTCCGCGCTCGCCGTCGACGCCGGCGAAGAACGCTTCGGGGTGATGCGGGTTGGGAAAAAATCCGAAGCCCGAGATGGTCACCGCGAAACCCGGTCGGCACGTTTGCGCTCTTCAGAGCCGATTGCAGTTCCGCCAGGCGCTCTTCCGGCCATGCGCCGATGAACTTGCTCGTGATGTGCAGATTTTCTACCGGCGACCAGTTCAGCGGTGCCAGCGGACGCAGTTCCCCCAACACCCGTGCGAGGTTTTCAATCACGTGAGGATCCGATGGCGATCCCCGTAAACAGCCGCATCGTCGATTATTCTGTCATGTGATGGCTCGCGTTCGCATCATTCACTGGAAACCGGCCGAATCCGGGCCGCTCATCGAAGCCTGCAAGGCCTGCGGGCACGAGGTTGAGTTCGACGATATCCCCTCCCCTGCGCTTGGCGAAGATGATCCGCCACCATCAGCCGGATGCGCTCGTGATCGACCTGACCCGCCTGCCCAGCTCACGGCCGCGAAATGGCGATGGCCATTCGCCGCACCAAATTCTCACGCCACATTCCGATCATTTTCGTCGACGGCGAACCGGAGAAGGTCGAAGGCATTCGGAAGCACTTGCCCGACGCCACATTCACCACGCGCAAACAGCTCTGTTCGCGCATCAGGGCCGCATGCGCGCATCCCGTTGTGAATCCGGTGGCTCCGCCATCGGGTCATGGAGCGCTATGGCTCGCGCACGAAAGCGCAGAAGCTGGGGATCAAGCCCGGATCCGTAGTCGCCGTGATCGATCCGCCGCGCGACTACGAAGCGGCCATCGGAGATCTTCCCGAAGGCGTGGATTTTGCCGAAAATCCCAGCGTCGGTACACCCGGTGACTTTATGGTTCATCCGCGATCACGAGGCATATCTCGCCGCATTGCGCCGCATGTGGGAGATCGCCGATAAAACCAAACTATGGGTGCTGCGTCCCAAAGGCCCGAAGAGCCAGGTGAACGAAAACTTCCTTCGTGACCGCCGGAAGCGAGGTCGGCCTGGTCGATTACAAGATCTGCGCGATCGACGAGCACTGGACCGGGATGGTTTTCGCCCGCCGCAAATCATGAAGGCCCTCTCGCGCACCTTTTACGAGCGCGGCACCGTCCAGGTGTCGCGAGATCTGCTCGGCAAGGTTGTGGTTCACGGCGCCGACAGGCGGCATCATCGTCGAAACGGAAGCCTACCTGGGCGGCGACGATCTCGCCTCCCATTCCGCCATCGGCATCACCAATCGCACGCGGGTGATCTTCGGTCCTCCCGGCCACGCCTACGTTTATCTTTCCTACGGAATGCACGAATGCCTGAACCTCGTCGCGGAGCCGGATGGCAAAGCCGGATGCGTTCTTATCCGGGCACTGGAACCAACCACGGGCTTGAGCTGATGCGCGTCCGCCGGCCGAATGCGCGCAGAGACCGCGATCTGACATCCGGCCCGGGGAAACTGACCCAGGCGCTCGCCATCACGCGCGCCCAGAATGGCGTCGACGTCACGCGCGGAGATCTGATCGTGCTGCGCGCCGAGAGTCTCCGTTCCCTTCGAAATCGAAGTTTCAAAGCGGATCGGGATCACAAAATGCGCCGATCTGCCCCTCCGCTTCACCATAAAAGGAAATCGATTCGTCAGCCGTTAACACCAATCGTTGAATATAAAAGGAATGGCAGGACAACTCTGGCTGATTCGCCACGGTGAAACTGAATGGAGCCTTTCCGGCGCCCACACGGGCCGCACCGATTTACCTCTCACCGCAACAGGGGAGGCGAAGGCCCGTGCGCTCGCCCCGAAGCTCGCGGGACACCCGTTCGCACTGGTCCTGACGAGCCCGTTGCAGCGTGCCCGCAGAACATGCGAGCTTGCGGGATTAGGGGCAGCCGCTCAACTCGAACCTGATCTCGAGGAGTGGGATTACGGCAAGTACGAAGGCCGGACCAGCGACGACATCCATCGTGATCGGCCCGGCTGGAACCCGTTTGACGACGGCTTCCCTGGTGGCGAAACGATCGATCAGGTGGCGGCGCGCGCCGAAGCCGTAATTCACCGCGCGCTCCAGATCCAGGGCGATGTCGCCCTGTTCGCGCACGGACACATTCTCCGGATTCTCGCCGCCCGCTGGTTGCCCCTGCCGCCTGCGGACGCCCGGTTCTTCGCGCTGGGGACTGCCAGCATCTCGAAACTCGGATACGAGCACACCACGAAGGTGATCTCGGAGTGGAATCTCCAGTAGCGTCTGTGTGGGGCCAGGGCTTCGGTTCTCCAGCCGAGCTTCCGCTCGGCCGGAGCTTTACGTCAGACCGGGAGCGGTCTATAGGTAGCGCCGGCGATCTTGTCGCCGGCCCTTATACGAACCCTCAGCGAAGAAAGACCTCCCAAACCGTGACAATCAGCGCATGAGTCACCATACTCGCCTGAACGCTGCGGGACCGCTTCCACGCCAGCCCGCAGAAAATCCCCAGAATCCCGGCCACAATTGCCCATCGCCAGTTCGGGAAAATTCGGTGGAACCCGAGGTGCGCGCTACCGAAAAGGATCGCCGCCACCACAAGAGCGGTAACGGCGCTTCCCGTCCAGCGTTCCAGCCACTGCTGCAGCAATCCCCGGAAGAAGAACTCTTCCGACAGCGCCACCACCCACAGAATGCCCAGAAAAATCCCCAGCGCCTGCAGGATATTTAAAGGCTGCGGCCGCAACCGAACCAGCCCCAGCGCCCAGTAAGTGAAGCCGACCACCGGCAACGTGAAGGCAAAGTAGCGCAGTCCGGTCAGCCACTCCCCGCGGTTCGGAAGGAACCGGAATTCGGCAGTGACGTTGCCCCGAACAACCAGCAGAGCCATGGCTGCCAGCCGGATCAGCATCAGGTGCCCCAGTACGGAAATCGACAAACCGCGAACGGGAGAGACATAGATACCGTCAAACACTTTCGACAGATAGATTGCGACCAGCGCTGTGAGGAAGAGAGCATCCGCAGCCGGCGCTGCGGGCAGGATCACATACCAGAACGCCACCGCAAGAACGATCGCCAGAAGACCCAGAAAATGGGCTGCGCCGGCCTCACCGGTTGCCAGGCTGTACACAAGCCAGGGCGCAACAGCGCTGCAGGTTAACAAAGCCGCGGCGCGCGCCTTTCCCATTCCCGCCAGCCACGCGCGCGGAGCCTCAAACCCCGGCGACAGGTAGAATGGGATTTCGAGCAGGAACGCGGCCGCCAGCGGAACGGCCGCCCAGGCTGGAATATCCTTCATGCGAGCGTATATCCACGCTCCCAATCCGAGCACTACCCAACCGACGCCCAGGGCTGCCGCGAGTCTTACCCGCGCCTCGCGGCCCAGGGGATTTGGCATCGCGGCCATAATAGCATTCGTCTCTATCGCATCCCTGCAAGCCGCCGATCCCCCGCCCGACCTCGCCAAGCTCGTTGCGCACCGTGAAAGCGAGACTGCCGCCGAACGGCGCGACTACGCTTATACTCAGTCGATCCGGCTCCAGGAAATGGATACTCGCGGAGTTCAAACCGGCGAATACCGCGAAACCCGCGAAGTAATTTTCTCTCCCGATGGGGCACGAACCGAGCAATTTGTCGGCGAACCCGTTTCGCGTCTCAAGAACCTTATCCTGACACCGGAGGATTTCGCCGACATCCGCAACATTCAACCCTTCGTTATGACGGAAAATCAACTCTCCATTTACGAGACTCAATTCAAAGGTGAAGAGAATATAGACGGCCAGGATTGCTGGGTACTTTCGGTGCGCCCCCGCCAGATCCTCTCCGGCCAGCGGCTCTTCGACGGTATGCTCTGGATCCGCAAAGAAGACTTTTCGGTCATCCGCAGCGAAGGCAAGGCCGTGCCCGAGATCGTAACCATGAAGCAGGAGAACCTCTTTCCACACTTCACGACGGTCCGGAAGCAGGTGAACGGGTTCTGGTTTCCGGCGATCACCTCGGCCGACGACACCCTTTACTTCCGTAACGGACCCATTCGCGAGAAACTGGTCATCCGTTACAACGACTATCGAAAGTTCGGCTCCGATACGACTGTCACGTTCGACAAGCCGTAAGGGCCTGGCGATTCTGCTTCACTTCCCCTTCCGGTGGCTCATACGCAAGACCTCCTTGACCTTGTCCAGAAATTCCGAAGCGGGAAACGGTTTGGGAAAAACATAAAAATCCTCCACCGCGTTCTGAACGTGAATACGATCGTCGTCCATTAATCCGGCGACAATCATCACCGGCAGTCCGGGGCATTTCGTCCGCAGATAATCGGCCGCCATATGTCCGGGCATGCTGCTGATATAAGGGCGAATGATCAGCAGATCCGGCCGCATCTCTTTCAGGCGGTCGACCGCGGAACCCACGTCCCCCGCCGCAACTACCAGATAACCCGCACGTTGCAGCGTTTCATCGAATATCGTGCGCATCAGCGGGTCGGATACCAGAAGCAGGATCGTGAAATTCGCGGGGCTGGGATTCATAAGGGACGTTTCGGCTCCCCTGAATCATATACAATCGGGCCTCCCCGCGGCAGATTAGTACTGATTCACCCATAAATTGCAAGAAATGCCGTTTGCATTCGGGGGCTGGTTTTATCGTAGTATTAAAGTAATGCAGCACAACTGTGGCCCGATATGCGAATGCAAGCGCGACCTGAGCCTTGCTGCCGCTGGTCTGGCTGAGGCGTCAAAATTACTATCGGAGTCGATTCTGTTCGATTCCGATGACATTATCGAAACGTATTACGCCCTGGTTCGCGCCGCGAAAGCGAAATTCCTGGGAGCGCGGGCAGCCTATAACGAGCACTGCGCAAGCGTCGCCGCAGGTTCTGCGGCTTCACAGGTTTAAGTTCGGCTTCGCACGTTCGGGCTAAAGCGTATCCGTTGGAACGCCCCTGAACCCGAGATCGCACGCCTCACGCGGACGATCCCGATCCGGTCACGGCGGCGGGTGTGCCCGAAGAAGTCATCGCGTCCCGTATCGAAATGCTGAAACTCGGTGATGACGCTTCGTCGGTTGCCGGCATTTCTTCGTTCGCCACCAAAAGGTGCGCGGCGATGACCGCACCGGCGCTCCGCAGATTTTCCGGGTTAGTCAGTTCGCGGTGATGTCCACTCAAATAGTGGGTATACAGGTTGCGCGTAACAACCACCTGCCACCCCGGAACCAGGTTCTGGTGCGGCGGACGATCCGAAGCCAGTAGCAGCAGCACCCTTCCGTCATACCTCTTCGGCTTGAACGACAACGCCGCAGCCTCCACCAGATCCTGCGCTACTTTCATCTCTGTCCGCGAAGCTTTGGGCGGTTTGATCGCGCGCTCTCGGAAGTGGACCCAGCTCGTCCGAAGACCCAGCCGCGCCGCTCTCTTTACGCAATAAGGAAGGTAGGTCAGCTTTGTCGTCAGCCGCTCCTGCGGTTCCACATAAGAAGGATTCCGCGCATCGAACAGGACAAGCAGAGAGATCTCATGCCCGGCGGCTCGCAGCTGGCAAGCAACTTCGTACGCAAGAATACCCCAGGCGCAGTGGCCGCCGATAATGCGTGGTCCCGCGGGTTGGGTGATCAAAATCTTGTTCACGAGGCAGGCAGCGATGCTCTGCAGGCTGGCCTTCTCCCCCAACGCGGCAAAGTCGGCCCATGTAAGCACGACGGAGAAGAAAGGCTGCTCTTCGCCGATGGCCTGCGCCAGATCGCCTTTCAGATAATGCAGCCAGAAGATACTCTGATGCGTCCCATTCGGCTGCATATTAATCACCCCGGACGGCAGAGTTGTATCCGTCTGGGTGATTCTCTGTGTCAGCCTTGCCTGTTGGCGAACGGTGGGGTTCTGAAAAAGTTCGGCAACGGAAATGGTCTGTCCGAACTCCGTCGCAATTCGGTGTTGCAAAGCCACCACCAGCACTGAGTGGCCCCCCATCTCGAAGAAGTTGTCGCTGGGCCCCACATTTTTCCGCCCCAGCAGTTCACCCCAGATTGCCGCCAGCCGCACTTCGACCGAAGAAGACAGAGCTGTCTGCACCACCGGCTGCGGCTCTCTTGCGGAAAGCTCCGGCAACCGCGCCCGGTCGACCTTGCCATGCGGCGTCAAAGGAATCGCTTCCAGTTCGACCACGTCCGAGGGGATCATTCCCTCCGGCAAGCTTCGGCGAAGAAACGTTCTGATCTCGGAGAGATTCGGCGCCGGACCGTCTTTCCCCACAACGTAAACGCTGAGCCGCAAGTCGCCGCCCGCCTCGGGCCAGACGCGCGCGGCTGCGCTCGCAACCAGCGGATGCCGAAGAACCGCGGCTTCCACGGCTTCCAGTTCAATACGATAGCCGCGCACCTTCACCTGATTATCGGTGCGTCCCAGAATTTCGATGGTTCCGTCACTTCGCCGGACCGCCAGATCCCCGGTGCGGTACAAACGCTCTCCGCCTGCGGATTCAATCGTAAGGAATCGCTCCGTCGTCTTCCGCGGCTGACCCAGGTATCCCTTCGCGAGGCCCGCTCCACCCAGAAACAACTCTCCCGGAACACCGACGGGCAGAAGCTGCAACCGGGCATCCAGAATAAATGTCGTCGTGTTTGCGATCGGAAGCCCTACGGAAACCGAAGCCCTGTCACTCCCCGATGCGCGCGAAATCTGGTGGATCGCAGACCAGATCGTCGTCTCCGTCGGACCGTACATGTTCCAGACTTCCGCACCTGTCGCAAGCAGCCGGTCGGCCAGTTCGCGTGGCAGCGACTCTCCCCCGCAAAGGATCCGCAACGCCGGCAAAGTACCTTGCGGCATGGACGCGGGATCACGCCACCCGGAAAGAAGCAGCGCGCGCCATGTGGCGGGTGTGGCCTGAATTACCGTGCAATTGGAATGATCGATGGCCTTTGCCAGGAGAAGCGGATCATGGGCCTCCTCCCGGCTTGCAATCACCACTTTTCCACCGCAGATCAGCGGCAGGAACAACTCAAGCGCCGCGATGTCGAACGAGATCGGCGTAACCGCGAGGCAGACGTCCTTCGCTCCGAAACCCGGCGCCGCCTGCATCGATACCAGCAGGTTGACGAGACTGCGATGCGAGATCTCAACTCCCTTCGGCTCGCCCGTGGTTCCCGACGTATAGATCACATAAGCGGTACCTTCGGGATCGTTCGCTGATGATCCCGGCGCCGCCGATGCGGGCGCGACCGCCGCGCCGATCGCCTTCAAGTCCCGATTCGGAGAATTTCCATCCGCGAGCACGATCGGGGTCTCTCCCGATGCCACATGTTGCGCCAGCGAGCGCTGCGTCAAAATCGCCGACGCCTTTGCGTCCGCGAGGCAAAGCAGGATGCGCTCTCGCGGCATTTGCACATCAAGAGGCAGATAGGCAGCACCAGCCTTCAATACCGCAATCAGGCCTGCCAGCAAATCCAGCGACCGTTCCAGCCCGACCGCGACGATCGAGCCGGGCTTTACTCCCGCCGATTTCAGCTCCGCCGCGAAAAGCCCCGCGCGGGAGCTCAATTGCTGATAGGTCCAGCGTTCGTTTCCGAAGCTGGCGGCGATCGCACGAGGCGTACGTCGAACCTGTTCCTCGATGAGCGAACTCAGTGTCGTCTGCGGGAACGGCCTCGCCGTATCGTTCCAGCCACCCGGCGCCACAAGAGCTGCGGTCTCCTCCGGGGTCAGAAAGGCCAAGTCTCCCAGCTTCTCATCGGGATTCCGGCAGATCGATTCCAGCAGCACACGCCAGTGCCCGGCCATTCGCCGGATGGTGTCAGCGTTCCAGATCTCCGTGTTATAGAAGAAGCGCGCCTCCATCCGGTCGGTCCATTCGCCCAACTCGAGATAGAGATCGAACTTGGTCGTCCCGACGGTAACGTCCGTCTGCGACAGATCCCACCCTGGCGCGGGCGACGGCATGGGAGGCCGTATGGAAAAGAATGCCTGAAAGATCGGATGCTGGCTCGGATCCCGCCGCGGATTCACCTCTCGCACAACTCGGTCGAACGGCACGTCAGCCGCGGCAAGGCCCCCAAGCACCATCTCCCGCGTCTGAGACAAATACTGTGAAAAAGGCGTCTCGGCAAGCGGCCGGGTTCGGACCACGAACGTGTCGAGGAAGTACCCCATGACGCCTTCGAGTTCCGGTCGTCTGCGGGCGTCCGTCGCACTCCCCACAATCAAATCGTTCTGCCCGCTATACCGGAACAGCAGCACTTTATATGCGGCAAGCAGCGACATATACAAAGTCGCCCCGCGCTCACGGCTGAGCTGGCGCAGATTCTGCAACAGTTCGGGGGGAATATCGAAGCATTCCATCGAACCGCGATGGCTCGCGACGGCGGGCCTCGGCCGGTCCTCGGGAAGACGCAGAACGGGCAACTCGCCCGCAAGCTGCTCGGTCCACCACGCCAGATGCTGCTTCACTGCCGGAGACTCTACATGGCGTTCCCGCCAGATCGCGTAATCTCCATAATGAAGTTGGGGAGGCGCAAGAGGAATCGGTTTCCCGTGTTCCATCGCCTCGTATACCGTCGTCAGTTCCGGCACGAAGATGCGGGAGATCGAGACGCCGTCGAAGATAATGTGGTGAAAGGTCAGATAGAGACGATGCTCGTCGGCTTTCATGCGCACCAGACGAGTTCGGAACAACGGCACACTGTCGAGAGGAATCGGCGTCCGGGCATCCTCGGTCGCGATGCGAAGCGCCTCGACTTCGCGCTCCGCCTCGGGTAACTCGCTGAGATCCACCAGCGGGAGGACAAGGGGCACGCTCGGATGCACGATCTGCTCGCCTTGCGCGGAAAAACTGGTGCGCCACGCCTCGTGGCGGCGAAGCACCTCGCCGAGCGCGGCTTCGAGAGTTGCAACATCGAAATTGCCGCGCTTGTGGATCGTGAACGGCTCGTTATAGATCGGCGCTTCCGGCTGCTGCGATGCATGCAGCCACACCCGGCGTTGTTCCGCAGACAAAGGCACGCTCGCGCCCGGCGAACGGGGAAGCACACGATCTTCCTCCGTTGCCGATCCAATACCGCGCATGCGCTGCTCGAGTAAACGGCGTTTCGACTCGGAAAGCCGCTCCTTGCGAACTTCGACTCTTTCTTCCTGATCGTGGTCTGTCTGCATAGGTCAAACGCCAACACTGGCGGCACTGCAAGTAAAGCTGACATTGAGCGACGTCAAACCACGCAGCCCCGCGTTACTTCGCCAATGCAATGTATCTTCAAGCAACCCGGGTTCTGCGAGTCGCCGCAGAAGCGTGCGAAAGGCGATCTGGCCTTCCAGACGCGCCAGCGGCGCCCCGAAGCAAAAGTGAGCGGCCCAGCCAAAGGCAACGTGCCGGTTGTCGGTCCGAAGCAGGTCCACGCGATCCGGATCGGGAAAACGATTCGGATCGCGATTCGCCGCCGCCAGCACTGCCACCACCCGGGAACCCTTCTTGATCGTTTTTCCTCCAAGCTGCATATCGGCGGGTGCAATTCGCGCCGTATGTTGAACCGGCGATTCAAAGCGGAGCAATTCCTCTACCGCGGACCCGGCGATCTCGGGCCTGCTGCGGAATTGTTCGAGAGACTCGGGGTTGTTGAGCAGCGTGAGAAATCCGCTCGCAATCAAATTCGTGGTCGTCTCATGCCCCCCGATCAGCGTAATGATCGTGTTCGCAATCACTTCATCGTCGGAGAGACGCTGGCCCTCGATCTCCGCCGTCATCAGCGCGTAAATCAAACCACCCCTCGGGTTTCGGCGCTGCTCTTCCATGCGCGCGGCAACGTATTCTTTCAAGTCCTCAAGGCTTTCGACGATCTGCGCCACCCGGTCCGGATGGTGTTGAACGTTCCCCAGCACCTCGGCCAGATCGAGCACCCACGCATGGAGCTGTTTATGGTCTTCCACCGGTACGCCCAGCAGCCTCGCGGTAACGATCGCAGGTAGCGCATTGGCGAAGTCCGCGACCATATCCATGCGTCCGGACTCAATGACCTTGTCGAGAAGCTCGTTCGCAATTGACTCGACCACGTCGCGGAGCTCCTCCACTTTGCGCGGAGTAAACGCGGCGGCGCAAATGCTCCGCAAGCGGGTATGCGCGGCGCCATCCATGAACATCATTTGTTGCAGCATGGTCTCGGCAAACGGCTTCATGAAGGAGAGACCGAGCCGATCGAGGTGAGCGGGGGCCGGAGTGCGGTCGGCGGAGTAATTCAGCAGGACCGAAACCACTTCCTTATAGCTCGTGACCACCCACGCATGCATATAAGGATCCCAGTGCACCGGATCGTACTCCCGCAAGGCGGAATAAAGCTTCGTCGGATCCGCCAGCACTTCCGGATCCAGGAGCCGGAGAAGAGTCAGGTTCTCGTCTTTTGCGTCTTGGACCATCGTCGCCCGGGAACCTTGCATTATTCCGTCAGACTGATTTCGGCTTCTTCGTCGCTTATGGAATTTACCTCGTCGATAAGCTTGTTCTCGATAAGTACAGCCAGGCGTTCCACGGTCGGCCCTTCGAACAATTGTCGCAAAGTAAGATCCAGACCGAATGCGTTCCGCAGTCGTATGACGAGCTGCATTCCCAGCAGAGAATGGCCGCCGGCGAGAAAGAAATTGTCTTCTACCGAGATATCGGGATTATCCAGAAGCTCTTTGACCATGGCGAGAAGCTTCTCTTCGACCAGCGTTGCCGGCTCTTTCCGAGGGCCGGATGGCAGACGATTCGCATCCGATGCCTGCGGAAGCGTCGCGAGGTCGATTTTTCCGTTCGATGACAACGGAAGCGACTCCAGCCGGACGAAGACCGAGGGGACCATATATTCCGGCAGGCTGCGCAGCAGGTGCTGCTGAAGGTTCTGCGCGTGCGGAACCGGCTGATCGCCCGAAAAGAGCACGTGCGCCATGAGCTGGGCCTCAGCCGCGCCGGACTGGCTCAAAGTCGCCGCCGCAAAATCGATGCCGGGATATTGCATCAGCACGCTGCCGATCTCGTCCAGTTCGACCCGTTGTCCGCGGATCTTCGCCTGCCGGTCGATGCGGCCGCGAAATTCGATCTCACCATCCGGGCGGCGGCATCCGCAATCGCCGGAGCGATACATGCGTGCGCCGGGCACTTTCGAGAAGCGGTCGGGCAGGAAATTTCGTTCCGTCGAATCGGGCAGGTTCCGATATCCGCGCCCGACGCCGTTTCCGCCGATATAGATCTCGCCGACTTCGCCGTCCTGAACCTGTTCGCCTCGCTCGTTCAGCAGATAAACGCTCGCGCCGGCAATCACGCGTCCGATACTCGGAGTCCCCTGCAAACACGGTTCGAGAACCGCCGACGTACTTACCACCGTGCACTCCGCAGGTCCGTAGTTGTTTACAACTTTGAACGGCAATTGCCGGCCAGGAAAATTGTGGAGCTTGTCTCCGCCCGTAAGCATATAGCGCAACCGGGTAGTTGCCGGCCACTCCATCGCCATCAGCGGACCGGCATGAACCGTCGGAACGAAGCCGATCGTTACACGCTCGCGAATCATCCATTGCTGCATCAGCTGAGGCGAGGACCGCACCTCATCGTTCGCGAGGCACAGCGTCGCGCCCGCGCAAAGAGATGGCCAGATTTCCCAAACCGCCGCGTCGAATCCGAGCGAAGCCAGGTGGCTTGCGCGATCCTCCCGGTCAACGCCAAACGCATCCCGGTGCCATCGCACGAGATGAGACAAATTGGCGTGCGTAATCTCCACGCCCTTCGGAACGCCGGTTGATCCGGACGTATAAATCATGTAAGCGAGACTATCGGGCGAAACTGCTTCCGGAGACAGAGGCTGCGCTGCGGCGATTGCGGCCGCATCGCGCGAAGGATCCACTCCGCGTGCTTTAACATCGAGCCGATCGAGAAGTGAGGAGCGCGCCACCAGAGCCACTGCGCCTGAGTCCTCCACGGCAAATCGCAACCGCGAATCGGGCCATGCGGAGTCGAGCGGCACATACGCGGCGCCCGGCCTGCATGATGGCGAGCGCAGCGACAATCCACTCGATCGACCGTTCCATACATAAGGCAACCGCGGAGCCCGGTGTTACGCCGAACTGCTTCAAATACCCGGCTAATTTCTCCGCTCTAAGGTAAAGATTCTGATAACTAAGTTGCCGGTCGTCGCAACTCAGCGCGATCGATTCCGGGACCTGCGCCCGCGATTCCGAAATCTGCTGGAAAACGCACAGAAAATCAGCCGACAACGTTTCCACCGAAAGTTCTCCTCTTTTGCTATGCGGGCTTGTAATGAAAGAGACAGCTTTTATTATCGTAAAAAGACGGATTTTGTGTCAACATTGCGAACCTTGTCGAAGGCCGGTTTCGTCACTTATGATACGGTCTAACTCCTTCACTGAATTGCTGAACCGAAAAGCTTTGCCGGCGGCATTCAAAGGCGGCCTCGATCGCATTCCGCGTGCGCGAACAAGCTCGCGTTGCAATGATCGTGCCATTCTTTCCCGCCTGCGCTGACATTGGAACGGCTGCGCCTTCAGACCGACAAAGCTGATCCACGTTTCCGAACTGTCCGGTCCTCCACATTTGCGCGATACCCGATTTGCGTGATGCCTTTTAGGCACACCTCTGAGGCTTTTCGGGACGCTGGCGCAGGAATTTACAACTCTTTTGCAAGTTCATAACCACCCCATTCACTGAGTCTCCGCACTCCCCTAAATGGGTCTTGAATCAGCAGAGTGGGTTACATGGGCTAGTACCGAATCATGGGCGAGCCCAGGCGGCGCATCGCCGCAACCAAATCCCCGGAGATAATTTCCCTCTTATTGCGGTATTATCCCGAAAACCACGCGACTTATAAGTGCTTATCGCGTTTTATTCACGAAAGGCCGCATTTTGTCGAGTGACTCGAGGAACTCTAAACAGCCACCGGCTCAAAAGCCGGTGGGATTGATTGCGACTGAAAGTCGCCTGAAGCGCCGACGCAGTGCGCATCTGCGACCGAACGTGCCGGTTCGTGCGAGCCATCGCGCCAAGCGCGCGGAATACGCCTCGAACCACTTCTTCCGGTGCTCGCAGAGCAAAAAGGCAAAGGTAAAACCTGCTGAAAGCTGTCCGCCTGAAAGGCGGAGGGATTAGACCCGGCGATGGAGACTAAAAGGCCGCGCCCGGGCACGAAAATCCTTTGGGGGCAGGCCTTCCGGCCGGCGCGGAACTTTACGTCAGCCCGTAGCGCCGGCGATCTCGTCGCCTGCCCTCACACGAACCGACTCTTCGGCAAGGTGGAGGCCGAATGGCTTATTACCTTGTCGTAACTTATCGTCAGGTAGCCCCTTACTTATTGGACTTAGTGCCTGCTATCCCCGGACTTTCTCGTTATCGATCGTTCGGCGTGTCCGGTCGCGCCTGCCGCTTTTTGTCGAAAAGGCGCTTAGCAGTTTCCTGTCCTGCCCCTTCTTATCCTGCACCAGCGGCCTGATTACTTCTCTTCGACTCGCGGCCGCCCGAGCGCGTTTCACGAGCAATACACTCCGAAATCTCCCCGGCCAGAACTGTCGCATTCGACCCGTGAAGCATGGAACGATGATTTCCCGGCGTCACTCGAACCTCGAGATGAGGAAAGTATTTACTCCATACCTTAAGCGGATTGCACTGAGCCTCGTCGCCAAGCGCCGACTTAAAGAAAACCATCTTCCTGTCATAAGCCGACGGACGGTATTCGCCGATGAGAAGGAACCCGTTATCCGTCACGCGCTGAATAGAGGCGGGCAGATCGCGAGTGTAATAACTGAAGCGGGTCGCATAGCCGGGGCTCCTGGGATCGCTGAACCGAATTGTGAAGCGCTGAAGAAATTGACGGATCTTCCCGACGGTCGGCGCCGAATCGCGTCGGTGCGCGGCATCCCTTAAGCCTGACGGATCGCGTTTCCCGGGAACGCGGGGCGTTTTATTTTTCCTCGCAAAACCGGCGCTCACGCCTCGTCCGATTGTCCGCGCCGCGTGACTCACCATGAAACTCAGCCAGATGTGAAATGGCCAGTAACCTTCAAAGGGGTGGCTGTCAATCAGGCCGACGAAGGAAACTGGTTCGCCCGCCGCTTCCAGCTTTCGCGCCATTTCGATCGCGGCGTATCCTCCGATCGAATATCCGGAAAGCAAATAGGGACCGTGAGGCTGAATTTCCCGGATTACTTCGAGATAATG
Organism: Terriglobia bacterium; assembly: GCA_963845785.1. Taxonomy (GTDB): domain Bacteria; phylum Acidobacteriota; class Terriglobia; order Bryobacterales; family Bryobacteraceae; genus BOG-234. The sequence continues at coordinate 142,075 of CAWJTK010000003.1, forward strand.
ATCCACCATTTCGTCAACCGTGTCATAGAGCCTCTCGTCTTCAGAAAAGCCTCGGCGTTGAATCGCATAAATGGGACCGGCATGGCTGATGGCGCGCCCCGTTGGAAAGAGCTCCAGAGCCATCCCGCTGAGGCCGGATACTATAAACAGCGGTGGTTGGTCGTACTCCCCGGCCTTCAAAAGCACCAGCGGTGAGAAAGTCGCGGTCTTTCCTTCAGCGATCCATCTGGCAAAACTTTCGATAGTCGGAGCTTCATACACGGTCGTGAGCGGCAGTTCCAGACCCGATTCTTCGCGGATACGCTCAAGAATCCCGAGGAGGCGTCTTCCGCCGCGCCCAAGCTCCCAATAGTCCAGATTATGTGGAATCGATCTGATTCCGAGGACTTCCTCCCAGATTTCGCCGATCCGGCATTGAAGCGATTCCAGGCTCCAGCCTTCTGCGGCCGAATCCCACACGGTTAATGCAAGCACCTTTTCCGGGCCGGCTCCCGATTCATAGTCGGCCGTGGCGGCCTGACCGTATGCCGGAGAGTTAGCGCCGGATACTCCCCGAGAACCGGAGCGCCCTGGCAGAACGTCCATGATCGAAATGCCCAACCCTTTCTGCCCTCCTGTCCCTAAACAAACCGAATCGCAAATCAGCCGGGGGATAACGCCGTCACCAATGAGCGCTTGCGCGAAGATTGCCAATGAGAGCTTGCGCGAAGATCACCAATGAACGCTTTGCGCGAATGCGACCATCGGTGCCCGGCACACGCCAATCTGCAGTGTGTCTCTCGGTCTCGCCGCGGATGATCCGCCCCGTGACGAAAGTGTCAATTGGAAAGTCCGAAAATCGACAACAGCCCGTCTTCGGCAGGCTGCCGGAATATTTCGGCCGATGGACCGCCCCCTCGCGATCGTCGACGGTGTCCGTTGTTGAACAATCCTTATTCGGATTAGCCTGCGCAAGTATGCGCGGGTCGCTCTTTTTCCAGCAGCCCCGTGTCGAAGCCGAAACACCTGAAGCCAATCTCACCGAACCGTGACACGAAAGCCTCGTTTATTAAGGCCTCGCTTTTGAAAAGAATGGCATCCATTCGTGAGTGAATTGTAGCGGGGTTTTCTAACCTAAGTCATCAGCCGAGGTTTAGTACTATCGAACGCTGATCCGGGATCTTCCGAAGCTCCGGCTGCGGTGGCAGGGCACCGAAGAAAATGCTGCACCTGGCGAATTTCCGGGGAAAACTTATGACAAATCCTATCTCTTTCTAAAGTTGCCCGTCATAAATCGAAAGTTGCATAAGCGCCTGAAAACGAGCGGAATCCGCCCCTCACAGCCGCATTGCAGCGGTCAGGATTCTTCAGGAAATTCACCGCGCTTTGAACCCGTCAACGCCGAAAAAGACCATGGGAATTTTGCCGGTGACAGCCTGGGAAATATATTTTCGGAATACCTAACTCCAGTACCTTCAATACCACGCAGACGCTTCGGGAAGCCGCGGGTCGCCGCGGCGTCTCGGTTTTAATCCACGTGATGCTACTTCTGAATCGGCAAACTATGCTCTGAAAAGCAACTTGAAGCCAATCGGCGGAACGGGCAGCGTTCGACAGGCCCGAAGACCGAAAATGAAAAAAATCTCCGCCCTCAACGCGCGCCGCCGTAACCTCAACGGTCAGGTAACGGCCATGACCGAGGCTGATCGCGCGATGCATTCTCCGCCTCCATCGTCGAAAGCCTCGCCCCCGAGGGAGCCGTGGAGACTCAACTCGCCCAGCGCATCGCGACCGACAGCGGGCGCGGCGAATGCAGACCAGACGGTCAGGCCTTATCCCCGCGATGTGCTGACAAGGAAGGCATTTCTGGTCGGCGGATCAGCGCCGTCGAAGACAACCTCTTCGCCCTCGGCCACGAAACCAGGTCGGACGAAACCGAAGCAGATAACCTGGAAATCCAAGCCGCCCTGACAGCGGAGAAGGTCTTCGAGGCCGAATCGAAACAGCTCCAGCGCATCAACCGCCACCTGTAGAAGAATTTGGCCACGCTCCAGGCCGTCCAAGCCGTCCGCCGGGCCAAACGAGAAGCTGAAATGAAGGAAGCAAGGAAGCTCCAGCAGCTCAATGAAATGAAGGGTTTACCCTACGAGCCAATCAAAGATGGGTTCGTTTTTTCGAACGCCGAAATCCGTGCCGCGATCGACAAAGACCGCCGCCTGAACCGTGCAAATCAAACCCATTTCAGCCGCCACAAGCCCAAAAAACAATACGCACAGGCGGCCTGATGCTCCTGATTCGTGTTCATTCGTGTTTATTCGTGGCCAAAATTGGGTTTGTTTTTCCTGGTGCCCGCAAACCGGAACGTCTCAGCCGACGCCACAACCTCGCCCAACTCAGCCGCGCTGAACCCGAACAGATCCCGAGCCAGCGCAAACTCCCGGGCCAGATCCGTCTCAAATATCCCAGGATCGTCCGTGCTCAGAGTAATCGGCACGCCGGCGTCGAAAAGCCGCCGCACCGGATGAACCTCGACCGAACTCACCGCCCCGGTCTTCACATTACTCGTGATACAGACCTCCAGCGGAATCCGCTCTTCCCGCAACCGTCGCATCAGATCGGGATCGTCCACGGCGCGAATCCCATGCCCAATCCGTTCCGCCCCCACGCTCAGCGCGGCGCGAATGGAGTCGGGTCCGTCTGTCTCCCCCGCGTGAGCGGTCAACCGCAGCCCCGCGTCTTTCGCATATTGGAAGGCCTCCCGCAGCAACAGCGCCGGACCGCGCCGCTCGTCCCCGCCAATCCCAAACGAAATCACGCCATCACCCGCATAATCCGCGGCAAGGCGCGCGACCTCCATCGCATGGTCCAGACCGAACTGCCGGATCGCATCCAGATTCCACCAGACCTCAACCGGCCATTTCTTCTGCGCTTCGCACTGGGCGACCCGAATCTCCCGCCACACCGCATCGAAATCAAATCCGCGCCACAAAACCACGCCCGCGCCCAGCGTAACCTCGGCGTAGCTGACCCCCTGCCGCGCCAGCGATTCGATCATCCGCCGGGTGATCAAACCGTAATCCGCCGGCCCGCGCAAACGCGTTGCGATAAATTTGAAACAATCGAGAAACCCGGTGAAACCATTGAAAGACCAGAAGTTGTCAACCTCCTCCCGCGTGAGCGAAGGATCGAGCAGCATCACCGTCTCACGATCCACGGTACCCTCAAGGTGCAAGTGAAGCTCGCTCAGTCCCATATAATCGAAGTTCCCATGACTGCCGCCGAAATGGAAGCAATCATTGGTGGATACCACGGCGACCCTTTCAGCGCACTCGGGCCCCATCCCATCAATAAGAACAGCGGCTCCGAATCGGAGTGGCGTATTCGCGCCTTTCTGCCTCAGGCGCGCTCGGCCCGCGTCCTCATTCGCGATAACGCCGCAGTCCCGATGAAACAGCTCCACGCGAAGGGTCTCTACGAGGTCGAGCTGCCAGCCCGGCCCGAAGCCTACCGTTTCGAAATCGAAGGCTGGCACGGTGGAACCTCGTTGCTCGACGACCCTTATCGCTTTCCGCCGATCATCACCGAATTCGATCTGTACCTCCACGGCGAAGGCACTCTCTACGAGGCCTGGCAAACCTTCGGCGCACACCTGTCCACCATCGACGGAGTCTCCGGCGTCCGCTTCGCGGTCTGGGCGCCAAATGCCGAAACCGTTCTGGTCGCCGGCGATTTCAACGAATGGGACGTGAGACGTCACCCCATGCGCTCCCGGAATTCCGGCGTCTGGGAGATCTTCATCCCCGGCGCAAAGGAGGGCGATTCCTATAAATACTTCGTCCGGTCAAAGCTTTTCGGCCACCGGCAACTGAAAGCGGATCCCTTCGGCTTCCGCACCGAGGTGCCGCCGAAATCGGCCTCGGTGGTCTGTGATCTGGATCGTTACCAGTGGCGTGACTCTCAATGGCTGGAGGAACGCGCCGCCAGCCACTGGCTCACGCAGCCAGTCTCCATCTATGAGGTTCATCTGGAGTCGTGGATGCGCCGGCCTTCCGGCGAGTCGCTCAGTTACCGGGAACTGGCCGTCCGTCTGGTCGAGTATGTGAAGCGGATGGGCTACACCCACATCGAGCTGCTTCCCATTCAGGAGTTCCCTTTCTCCGGATCGTGGGGCTATCAGGTAACCGGCTACTTCGCACCCACCGCGCGTTTCGGTGAACCGGCCGACTTCATGGCCTTCGTGGACGCCTGCCACGAAGCCGGCATCGGCGTCATCATGGACTGGGTCCCCGGGCACTTTCCCAAGGATGCGCACGGCCTCGCCTCATTCGATGGAACCGCGCTCTACGAACATGCCGACCCCCGTCAGGGCGAACACCTCGACTGGGGGACTCTCATCTTCAACTTCGGCCGCAATGAAGTGCGCGAGTTTCTGATTGCCAGCGCGCTGTTCTGGCTGAAGAAGTATCACATCGATGGGCTCAGAGTGGACGCGGTCGCCTCGATGCTTTATCTCGATTACTCGCGTAAAGAGGGCGAGTGGATTCCCAACGTCTATGGCGGCCGCGAAAATCTGGAAGCCATCAGTTTCCTCCGCCGCTTCAATGAGCTTGCGCATGAGGTGCCCGGAGCCATTACCATCGCCGAGGAATCGACAGCGTTTCCCGCAGTCTCCCGGCCCGTCTACACCGGCGGCCTCGGCTTCACCATGAAGTGGAACATGGGCTGGATGCACGACATGCTGCACTACTTCGGCGAAGATCCGGTCTATCGCAAGTATCACCACAACAACATCACCTTCAGCATGCTGTATGCCTTCACCGAAAATTTCGTGCTGCCTATTTCGCACGATGAGGTCGTCTACGGCAAGCGCTCGTTGCTTTCGAAAATGCCGGGCGATGAATGGCAGAAGTTCGCGAACGTCCGCGCGTTCATCGCATACATGTATGCCCATCCCGGCAAGAAGCTGCTTTTCATGGGAACGGACATCGCCGACTACGACGAGTGGAATCACGACACGAGCCTTCCGTGGGAGGTTCTGCAATATCCTTTGCATGCCGGCGTGCAAACGCTGGTCCGCGAGTTGAATCGGATCTACCGCGCCGAACCCGCTCTCTATCAGGTGGATTTCGATTACACCGGTTTCGAATGGATCGATATTTCGGATATCGAGAATTCGGTCATCTCGTTCCTGCGGCGCGGATCCGATCCGAACGAATGCATGATCTTCGCCTGCAACTTCACGCCGGTTCCGCGTGAAAAATACATCATCGGCGTGCCGCAGCCCGGCTTCTATCGGGAGATTCTGAATACGGATTCGGCGCTGTTCGGCGGCACTAATATGGGCAACTCGGGCGGTCTTATGGCAAAAGAACAGCCCAGCCACGGCAGGCCTTACAGGCTGTCGATTACCCTTCCCCCGCTCGCGGTCGTGGCCTTTAAATGCCCAACAGCTACGACGTAATCGTTGTCGGCGGTGGCCATAACGGACTGGTCGCTGCCGCTTACCTTTCACGCGCCGGAAAGAAAGTCCTCGTACTCGAACGCCGCGAAATGCCGGGCGGCTGCGCGGTTACCGAGGAACTGTGGCCCGGCTATAAGGTCTCTACAGGCGCGTATCTCGTCAGCCTCCTGCAGGAGCGTATCGTGCGCGAGCTGGAGCTCGAGCGATTCGGCTACCAGGTGCTCCCCAAGGATCCTGCATTCTTCTCCGTCTTTCCTGATGGCCGTCATCTCTTCTTCTGGCAGGACGAGCGAAAGACTCTCGCTGAAGTAGCGAAGTTCTCTCCGCGCGATGCCGAGGCGTTTCCGAAGTACGAGGCTTATCTCGAAAGCCTCGCCGTAGTTGTCGAATCGCTCCTGCTGGTAACGCCGCCTGAGCTGCCGCCGCGCAAGACCGGCGACTTCATCGAATACTTAAAGCTGCTCGCGCGCTTTCGCAAGCTCAGCGCGCGCGAGATAACCGGCCTCGTCAAAATCTTCACCCAAAGCGCCGCCGATTTTCTCGACGAGTGGTTTGAATCTCCCGAAATCAAAGTGACCCTCGCCACCGATGGCGTGATCGGCGCGAACGGAGGACCGCGCTCCGCCGGCACCGCTTACATCCTGATGCACCACTGCATGGGCGGAGTGGCGGGGAAACGCGGCCTTTGGGGTTTCGTCAAAGGCGGCATGGGCAAGGTTTCGGAAGCCATCGCCGCATCGGCGCGCAGCCACGGAACGCAGATTCGCTTTGACGCGCCCGTCAGTCGCGTGCTGATCCACAACGGGCAAGCGTATGGAGTCGTTCTGGAAAACGGAGAAGAGATTCACGCCGCCGTAATAGCCTCGAATCTCGATCCGAAAACAACCTTTCTCAAGCTGGTCGAGCACGGACACTTGAGACCCGATTTCCTCGCCGATATCGAGCGTTACCGGGTAGAAGGCACGTCGCTCAAAATGAATCTCGCGCTGGACGGTCTGCCGGACTTCACCGCGTTCCCAGGAACGCCCGGTCCGCAGCACGGCGCGACCATGCACATTTGCCCGTCGATCGACTACGTAGAGCGCGCCTGGGACGACGCGAAGTACGGACGTCCTTCCCAAAACCCGCTGCTCGAAATGACCTGCCCAACGATCTACGATCCGGAACTCGCGCCCAGGGGCAAGCACATCATGGGCATCTTCCTCCAGTACGCGCCTTATACCTTGCGGGACTCGAACTGGGACGACCTGCGCGAGCCTTACGGCGACCGGGTGCTTGAAGTAATCTCCGAATACGCTCCCAACATTCACAAGATCGTGAAAGAACGCCAAGTGCTGAGCCCGCTCGATCTCGAACGCCGTTTCGGAATCGCCGGCGGCAACATCTTCCACGGCGAGATGATCTCTCGATCAGATGTTTTTCCTCCGGCCCGTCGCCGGCTGGGCTCGGTATCGGACGCCGGTGCGCGGACTCTATCTCTGCGGATCAGGCGCGCATCCCGGCGGCGGCGTAATGGGCGCTCCAGGCTACAACGCAGCGCGGGAAATGCTTAAAGCCCACGACGTGGTCAAAGAAAGCATTCGCGGAAGGATGTCATGAGTTCCGCCCACCACATCCCATTCATCCGAATGAACCTCGGCCCGTCGAGCCCGTGCCGCACCGGATGGTCCGCCCGCAGCGCGGCCCAGCCAGAGTGGCGAACCGTAACGCGAGTCCCGGTTGGAACCGCCTCAAACGTGACTTCCACCGTTGTGCTCTCATCCGGAGCGAAGTTCCCGCCGCGCCAATCGAACCGAAAGTGTTCAGGCGGCTGCCAGGCCGTAATCGTTCCCTTCGTGAACGTTTGCGGTCCCGACGGAGACTCAAACTCCTCCATCAACCGTCCGCCGAGCCGCGGTTCGAATCGCACAACGCCGGGCTGTCTTCCCGCAAAGCGAAACTTAGGCCCCCGCCCCCACCAAAGATCGGTCTCGGTCGTAAAAATCGCGAACGCGGAAGCCGGGTCTGCCGGAACGGTAACGCTCACCGTCACGCTGTCGGAAGCAGGCGTCATCGTTTTCGAGTACGCTCCACGTGGTCGCGGAAAGCAGAAAGCTCGCCGACCCAGAAGGATTCCACTTCACCCAGCCAGCCGCGAAGCTGATCGAAAGGCTCTTTCCGAAGCTGGTAGATCCGCACTCGCGCATCTTCCTCTACGCCTTCCTCTCGGATCAAGCCGCTTCGTCGAAGCACCCGCAGATGACGGCTGAGCGCGGGCGGCGTAAGTTCGAGCGCGGTCGCGATCTCACCGGCGCGCCGAGGCCGGTCCTTTAAGAGCTCAATCACGGCGCCGTCGGTGAGGGTCCGCCAGCGCAGAGAGGGTGGTGTCGATCTCACTCACCGGGAGGATTCCGGAGGCGCTCCGTGAACCACCACATGTGGCCTTCGCAATCGAGCGCGCCGTAACTGCGGTCGGACCAGTATTCCTCGCCGTAATCGTGAACGGACGGTTCATCGAGGATGGTCGCGCCGGCGGCCCGCGCGCGGGCGCAATGCTCGTCAACGCTGTCGATGTACAGCATCAGGCTTTGCGTGTTCGCGCCGCCGATTGAGCGAGGGCTCGCCCCGGGAGGAAACTCCGGGTGCCGCGGATTCCGGCCGCTGTTGGCGACCATCACGACCGCCTCGCCGCAGGTGAGTTCGCTATGTACGATCGAGCCGCCATCGCCTTCGACCTTTAGCCGTACTTCAAAACCGAAGGCGTTGCAAAGCCAGTCAATGGCCGCCGCCGCGTTGTCATAGCAAAGAGCGCTCGACAATCGCGGCCAGCCTTTGGGGGTAGGTTTCATAGACAATATTTAACGCAAAGCGATAATATTGTCAAGATAGAAAATTATCACGAAGGAACCGTCCGGTCCACGATCCCTCAACCTGGGCGACTTCCTCGGGCGTGCCTTCGGCCACAATCCTGCCGCCGCCTTCCCCGCCCTCGGGTCCCAGGTCGATGATCCAGTCGGCGGCATTCATCACATCGAGGTTATGCTCGATCACCAGCAGCGAGCCGCCGTTATCGATCAGCCGCTCAAACGCCGCCAGCAGCTTGCGGATGTCGTCGAAGTGCAGGCCAGTCGTAGGTTCGTCGCAGATGAACAGCGTGCCGTTGTTGTTCGATTGCGCCAGGTAAGCCGCCAGCTTGACCCGCTGCGCTTCGCCGCCCGAAAGCGTCGTCGCCGACTGCCCCAGCCGCAGGTAGCCGAGACCGACCTCGTCGAGCAGCTTGAGCCGCGTTACGAGACGCGCCGTGTCATGGAAGAACCCGATGGCTTCCTTGACCGTGAGCTGCAGGACCTCGTGGATGTTCAGGCCTTTGTACTTGATCTCCAGAATACTGCTCTTGAAGCGGGTGCCTTTGCACTCGTCGCAGATCAGTTCCACGTCCGCCAGGAACTGCATCTCGACCGTAACCGTGCCGTCGCCCTGGCACGTTTCGCAGCGTCCGCCGGGCACGTTGAACGAGAAGTGACCGGCCGCATAGCCGCGTTTCTCTGCTGTTGGAGTAGCCGCGAACAGACCGCGTATGATGTCGAACGCCTTGATGTAGGTGACCGGATTCGACCGTGGCGTCCGGCCGATGGGGGCCTGGTCGATCATCACGACCTCCCGGATCGCGTCGGCGCCCTCCATGCGGTTGCAGGTCAGCCGCGGTGTGTCGGTCGGGTCCTCGTCGCCCTCTGTGGCGGAGACAGGCGCCTCGTTCTGGTTCAGCCTCGCCTGCAGGGACCGGTAGATCACGTCGTGGACCAGCGTCGACTTTCCTGAGCCCGACACGCCGGTCACGACGGTCAGCAGCCCCAACGGGATCGCGACATCGATCCCTTTGAGGTTGTGCTGGTGCGCCCCATAGAAGCGAAGCATCTTCTGCGGGTTCACGTCGCGACGGTACTTGCGATGCGACACCTCGGCTTCATGCCGCAGGTAGTGGCCGGTCAGCGAGCCGTTGCTGTTGGCAATCAGCGCGGGGAAATTGCCTTCGAAGACGATGCTTCCGCCCTGTTCGCCGGCGCCCGGTCCGAGGTCGATGATGTGGTCCGCGGACTTCATCACGTCGGGATCGTGCTCGACCACGATGATCGTGTTGCCGAGATCGCGCAGTTCGCCGAGGATGCGGATCAGCCGCGCCGTATCGCGGCTGTGCAGACCGATGGACGGCTCGTCGAGCACATAGCAAGCGCCCACGAGGCGCGAGCCGAGGCAGGTCGCGAGCTGAATGCGCTGCGCTTCGCCGCCGGAAAGCGTGGACGAAAGCCGATCGAGTGTGAGGTACTCGAGCCCGACATCGTTGAGGAACTTGAGCCGCTGCTGGATCTCGACCAGAATCTTCCCCGCGATGCCGGTTTCCTCGGGCGTCAGTTCGAGGGTCGAGAAGAACGCGGCCGCGGCGCCGATATTCATCCGGGCCGCTTCGGCGATGGTCTTCCCGCCCACGCGAGCGTTCAGCGCTTCCTTGCGGAGCCGCGAGCCGCCGCAATCGGGACATCGCGCATACCCGCGGTACCGGCTCAGAAAGACGCGCACGTGCAACTTGTACTTCTTGCTTTCGAGGTAGTTGAAGAACTGCCGGACTCCGGCGAACCTTCTTATCGCCCTCAAGGACCAGCTGCTGCTCCTCTTCGGTCAGATCGCAGAAAGGGACGTCGAAGCGGACATGGTCGCCGGCTTGCGCGCGGAAGTCGTTCATCCAGTCTTTGCCCTTCGGCTTGGTCCAGGGCTCGACGGCGCCTTCGTTCAACGAAAGGCCGCGATTCGGAACGATCAGGTCGAGCGCATAGTCGATGGTGTTGCCGAAACCCTGGCAGCGCGGGCACGCGCCGGCGGGGCTGTTGAAGCTGAACAGGATCGGCTCCGGTTCCCGGAACTCGAGCAGGTCGTACTTGCACATGAACCGCTCGCTGAAGAGGTGCCGCTCCCCAGTCGCGGGCGTTCAGGAAGATGACGTCGCCCGATTCGCGATAGCAGGCTTCCACGGTGTCGACGATCCGCTGATGCAGGTCGGGCGAGATCGCGATGCGGTCGGCCAGCACGTAGACCGGCTGGCTCCAGTCGATATCGAGCAGCGATTCCGGCGTCGAAAATTCGAAGAGTTTCCCGTCCTGCCACAGCCGGTTGAAGCCCCGCGTGCGCAGTTCGGTGAGTACCTCTTTCGGGATCTGACCCGTCTCGTGTTTCACGGGAAACAGCACGAGAAAGCGTTCGCCCTCGGGCTCGGCGAGCATCCGGTCAGCGACCTGATCGACCGTGTCCTTCTGAACGCGGCGGCCGCAAACGGGACACCAGGTGCGTCCGGCGCGTGCCCAGAGCAGCCGCATGAAGTCATAGATCTCGGTCGCAGTGGCAACGGTCGACCGCGGGTTACGCGTGCTGTTCTTCTGCCGGATGGCGATGGCCGGCGCGATGCCGTCGATCTCGTCGACGGCCGGCTTCTCCATCCGTTCGAGGAACTGGCGCGCATATGCGGAAAGCGACTCGACGTATCGGCGCTGTCCTTCGGCATAGATCGTGTCGAACGCAAGCGACGACTTCCCGGAGCCCGAGACGCCTGTAATCACCGTCAGTTTGTTGTGCGGGATCGAGAGAGTGAGGTTCTTGAGATTGTGCAGGCGCGCGCCGCGTATGAGAATTTCGCCGAAACTGGTTTTCGCGGTCAAAGGAATCGAGAGGCGAGAGGCCTGAGAGGTTGGAACTTTAAGTTTAGCAACGCGACCAGTCCGACGAGATCGGAAGAACACCCGGCGAGAACCGTCTGGCGGCGAAGAGAGGACGTCCCACTTTGCGGGAGGATAGCCTTTCCGCGCCTCAAGCTCATTGACGTGAACGCGGAGCGCCGCGAAGAGCATGTGCCCGAGTCCGCTGGCGGTCAACGACACCACAAAGTTTGGGCGCGAGTTGGGGGATGATGATAAGTTCCCGGAGTTGAGAGCGCGACACCCAGCTGCTGCACAGTTCTGGCAGGTGGAGACGAAGCGTTTTGTTCTGCAGGCCGCTGATGTTGAACTCGCCGCGAAAGATGGAGCAGAGCAGGTTCTCACGAAATCAAATGGGCCTTCATTGCAGAAACCCATCTCTTCGCCGGTACCGGGACATCGACCTCGGTGGATTCAACTTCGAGAGTCAGAGCACCGGATTGTCTCCCGCTGGCCTCGTCGAGTACCAGGTTCAAGGGACTCTCACGGAAGCGTACCGCGCCTCGCGTCTCCTCTGGATAGAAGAATTTGACTTCGCTGCCAGACGAAGTCGATAATTAACGTTTGCCCACCTCCTTGTGCGGATGTGGCGGAATTGGCAGACGCGCTAGATTCAGGTTCTAGTGGGGGAAACTTCGTGGAGGTTCAAGTCCTCTCATCCGCACCAATAAAATCAATAGGTTATATCCAAAAGCCAAAACCCCCATACTCCCAAGCGGTGCCGAGGGTAGCGCAAAGGGTAGCGCTAATCTGGGGAAATTGGGGGTAGAGCAAGCCCTCCAAGGCAAAATGCCTTGCGACGATGGAAGAACTGCCGGTAGCGTGGGTGGCCGCGAACGTTCGAGGGTATAAGCCGACTTGTCGGTACCGATTTAGGGAAGTTTGATTCTGTGCCATTATCGGGGAATCCCATGCGGAAGACTCATATCAGTCTCATCACTTCAGCGTTCCTTTTGCAGTCCGCTTTTCTTTGCCTGAACGGCTACGCGCAGACACAGGCGGCGAAGGCTCGCTATCCGGCCATGGCCCCTCTCGGACAGTATCTGATGCCGGAGAGCGCGGAGATTGCGCTGGCCCACAGCGCTGCTCCGGCGTCCATCTCGGGCGACGCCGAGGTGCTCGTGTTGCGGCGAGATGGCTATGCGACCGCGGTGAAGGGCAAGAACGGTTTCGTCTGTATCGTCGAGCGAGGGTGGGGCAAGGCCACCCTCGACTCGGAGTTCTGGAACCAGAAAATGCGCGCCCCTCATTGCTTCAATCCGCAGGCAGCCAGGACGTTTTTGCAGATTTACCTGATGAAGACCAAGCTCGTGCTGGCAGGCAAGTCAAAGACGGAGATATTTAAAGCAACTACATCCGCGCTGGACCGTAAAGAACTGCCGCCGGTGGACGCGGGAGCGATGGCCTACATGATGTCGAAGGAGCAGTATCTGGGCGACGACGACATGAGCTGGCGCCCGCATGTGATGTTCTTCGCTGCGGGCGACGCGACGAAGAGCTGGGGGGCCGATCTCCCGAACTCGCCGGTGATGGCCGCGAACGACCCTGAAGAACGGGTCACGATTTTGTTCGTGTTGGCCGACAAATGGTCCGACGGCACGATGGCTCCGGTGATGAAGCACTGACGTAAGGAAGCTCTGGACAAGCCCCGAGCGTTGCGTCAGCGTCTAAGAGATAAAGGTGACAGACGATTTTTTTCAGGAAAACATCGTCAGGTCGACCGGATTCCTGATGGAAGCCGACTTATTGGGAGGAATTGATCTGCCCGCATCGTACTAATTTGCGTTTTCTGAACCCAGATCAGTGTTCTCTTATTCAACTCCCACCATTTCATTGGCTCACCGCGCTCCGGACTCAGTAGCAACGCACCACACAGGTTGTCCAAGAAAATCGTCTGAGCGACTCCAGCTCTGATCCGCTTATTTCGACCGGTAGGCGAGTAAAGCGTTGGCTGCTATGAAAGCACTGGATCTGGGTTACTCGTCGCGCAGCCTCTTGCGTCAAATCGCGCAGGCCGGGAAATTGCGCCTCATTAGAATCAGTGATTTTCAGATGGTTCCTGCCGTGCTTTATCCAAACCAAAGGCAGAAGCCTATGTTCAAATGCGAAACCATTCTTTTTCCGATTGAGTTCTCCCAACGCGACGAGGCTGTGGCGCCCTTTGTGCTTTCAATGGCACGGCGATATAACGCGCAAGTCATCGTCCTGCACGCGCTTCAGCCTGCACCGCCTATCTATGCGGGGATGGGCGCGATATATCCGGAGACATTCGACTACCAGGGACTCAGGGAGGATCTGCTTATCGCAGCGCGCAAGTTCGCAGTCGCAGAACTTCCGAAGGTCGAGGTCCAATTCGCGGTCGAACTTGGCGATCCCGCGGGGATGATCTCGCAATATGCGTGCAACAACGGAATCCATCTAATCGCGATGCGTACACATTGATACGGAACGTTTCGAAGGGCTTTGCTCGGTTCGGTGACCGCAAAAGTCCTGCACGATTCATCGGTGCCAGTATGGACGTCCTCTCACGCGCCTGAACCGTCGCACCGCGCCCACCCCGAACCTCGACGTATCATCTGCGCACTCGACATGAAACAGGATAGCCGGCACACGCTGGATCTGGCCATCGCTCTGGCGCAGGACGCTCGCTCCACCCTGGAACTCGTCCATGTACCGGCTGAAACAGTTTCTCCCGAAACGGCCGAGTATCATCTTCAGGATCTGCTGATTGAGGCGGCCCGAACCTCAGGTGTAAACGTCCAGAATGTGCAGCAGTTCGAGGCTCTGCGGCAGACCGAAAACGGAAACGTAGCTGATTGCGTGCGCAATCTGGCGCTGCAAAAAAGGGCCGACCTTGTTGTGATCGGCCGGGGAGCGATCCGGACGGGTCTGGGGCGTTTGCACGCTCATTCCTATGACATTATTCGCGAGTCCCCCTGCCCTGTACTGAGCGTTTGAAGAAGCTTGTCACATTTCAAAGATCTTCGCGCCGGGCGAGGGTCCGTGTTGTCGGTATGAAGAACAATTGTCAGCAGGTACACAGGGCTGTCGGTAGTTTTTCGCGCGTCTCGACGCACGATCAACAGCGGCTAATCAAGTACCGATTCGAGGTTTGCCAGACAGGGGAATCGCGACAACGGCGATTTGGCCGAAAGATCGATCGCACCGGACTAAGTGGCACCACCTTCAAGTCTCATCGACTCGGGCGGGTATCTTCGGGAATCGTTCAGACGCCGGTGCCCTGCAGCAGCCCGTGCTTTTGCATCTTGTAGCGCCGCTCGTCCCTTCCGAGCCGCAAAGCTCACGCCGCCTGCGACTGATTCCCGTTCGCCCGCGCAAGCGCCTCCACGATCAACCGCCTTTCATGGTCCGCGAATGTGCCCTCGTCCGGTGCCGCAACCGGTCCCGCACTTCGTTACCGCGCGCCGCTGACAGCAAGTAATCGGGAAGGTCCCCAACGTCGATGGCCCCCCATCGCCATCATCGCCCCATGGCCCAGCACATTCTCCAGTTCCCGAACGTTGCCTGGCCAATTGTGGCGCGCGATGACAACCTGCGCCCTCTGCGTCAGCTTTCAACCCAGACATTCCCCCCTTCGGGAGTGAACTTCATTGCATTGCTGAGTAAGTTGTTCAGAATCTCGCGAAAGCGCACGCGGTCGGCACGCACAATCGCCTCGCCGGCAACCCGGGTTTCAACTGCTATTCCCCTCGCAACCGCCATAGGCCGGATTCCGTTCACGGCCTCCGCAATCACCGTTCGGGCATCGAAAGATTCGGTGTGCAAGTCCATCTGGCCGGCCTCGATCTTGCTCAGATCGAGGATGTCGTTAATCAGTTCCAGAAGGTGCCTGGAATCGTGGTGTACATGTCCAAGAAAGCGCTTTTGTTTTCATTGAGCGGCCCTTCGAGTTCCTCGCCCAGCAACTCGGTGAAGCCGATGATGGTATGGAGAGGCGTGCGCAACTCGTGGCTCATGCTGGCCAGAAACTCGCTCTTGAGCCGATTCACCCGATCCAGTTCCCGATTTTGAAGTTCGAGTTGCCGATTGGCGGTCCGTATGGCCTCTTCCGCTTTCTGCTTTGCCGAGACGTCGCGTACGATCGCCGTCACCCGAAATCCGTCGTCGATCCTGACCGGGCTCAGGCTGATCTCAACGGGAAACTCAGAGCCATCGCGACGACGGGCAAGAAGCACCATTCCAAAGCCCATCGGCCGCGTCACCGGGTTCGCCCAGTAGCCCGCGCGATGGGCTTCGTGGCGCCCGCGCGCGCCTTCGGGAACAACATTTCCACGCGCTGACCCAGCAAGTCCTCGCGCCCGTATCCGAAGATAGATTCGGTAGCGGCATTCAGCAACACGATCCGGCCTTCGCAATCCACTTCCATGATTGCGTCCGGTGCGGCCTCCAGCAGCTCCCGGAAGCGGCTTTCGGCTTTGATCCGGATATTGGCATCGCGCTCCGTCCGTGCGGTCAGCGTCAGATCCGAAGCCATAAGGAGCCATCCTCCTTCCGGGCGTCCCGTGCTCCTGAGTTCGATTTCAACAACACGGCCATCCCTTGCGCGCGCCGCGACAGTTAAAGGATGCGACGCTTGCGTCCACTCGATTCCAAGGCCAAGGCCTGCCGGCAGCGGCTTGCCGACAATCTCCGCCGATGTCCACGCGAACAGAGCGGCAGCCGCAGTGCTCCACAGATCGATTCGTTTCTGCGCGTTCAAGCCGATGATCGCCGCCGGTGAAATTCTGACGAGCGCTTCCAACACGCTCTCCGGCGTTTCCGTTTTCATCGAGTCCACTATGGCTTGCCACGCAGTAGCAGAATGCATTCCGGTCGCCAATCCTGAATCACCAAAAACGCGGATGGATGGCCCCGCCGTACCCGCGGGGTTGTGGCCGGTGGCGCAGCTTTGCGTTATAACGCGCGGGCCCTCCTTCCCGACTCCCGCCGAATCAATACAGTGGCGCGGGCTTCGATTTGCACCAACCCCGCCTGGAGTATCCGATGATTATCAAAGCCGTATCAGCAGTTATCGGAGCCGCGGCTCTGTTCGGGCTGGCGACCGCCCAGTTGCCTGTGGGTCCGCTGAACCCTGCCCCACTCAGCCCGAAAGCCGTCCGGCTCATCGATTCCGTGGACGGGCCTGCGCTTTATCAGGCATATTGCGCCGTCTGCCACGGCGCCGACGCCCGGGGCGGCGGACCTATGGCCATGTCATTGAAGCTTCCAGCTCCCGATTTGACCCGGATCTCCGCACGCAATGGCGGGGTCTATCGGCAGGCCCGCGTCGAACGGATCATCTCCGGCGAGGAGCTTCTTCCCAGTGGACACGGAACCCGCACCATGCCAATCTGGGGCCCAATCTTTTCACGTATCGCCCGGGATCGGGACCTGGGGCGCATTCGGATTCGCGACCTCGCTGTGTTCATTGGCCGTCTTCAGGCGCGTTGACACCCTCCGAAAGAAGGTGATCGTGCGACGTCCGCCGCGGCCGGCCGTTCCATCGGCAATTTTGACGCTGATTCCACGATGGGGAGCTGGAAGAACTGAGCCAGCGAGGAGCCGGCATCGAAGCTGCTCCAAGCGCCCGATCCGATAGTGTGCGAGTACCAGCCACAGCGCGGCTGGCTCCTGACGCGAAAGCCTTTCGTATCTGGCACTCGTGCTTCTTGAGAGGAACACGCGCAAGTTATGGCCGCCGAATCGCGGCTGGACGGGCGGGTTCCTCCACTCTTTGGCGTCGCGTCCGGCGGCCCTTGCGCTTTTGAGTGTTTTCGCGCAAGTCGCCTCGCAACCCCACTCTTCGGTCCTTACGGGTTAACCATCTGCAACCTGATGATTCGAAGAGTGGTTCCGCGGTGTCAGAAGCAGTGGCGCGAGCATCCGACAGATGGACACTCAGTTGCCGAATTGAAGCGCGTATCCGGGAAAAACCTGGATCGGAAAAAGGAGTCCACATGACATCTCACATCCTGCCCAACGAAGAACTAACCAGGCTGGTGGCTTCGTCCACTATCGAGGACCATCTCAAACTGGCGAGACATTACGCTGCCCATGCGGCGGATCACGAATCCGACGCGAGGGCGCACGAAGCCCTGGCGAACCAGTACGACAAAACAGCGCCGCAGCTGGCCGGTGAAGCGCGCCACTATGCGGCGCATTCCATAGAGGCGGCGGAAGCCCTGCGCAACCTGGCGACCCAGCACGAACACCTCGGAAAGTAGAACCATTCCCAGGTGTTGGACTTCAATCGACAGGAGGACTGGCAGCTATGACGGGCGCGACACCGAAACATTCGGATGCGGCAGTGGAAGACCGAACCGCGGCATCCGAATCCCTGGCGGCAGGGTCTTCCGGGACTTCACCTGAGCGCTCGGGCCGCGAGCACGAGGAACACGGGGGGGCCGAGCACGAATCCGCGGCAAGTCCGATCGAGTGGGCCCGTGTCTGGTTCGTGGCGCTGGTCCTTCTTGTCGTCTGGTTCGGTCTGGTTCCGCGCATTGCAGGGATAGACTGGCTGGCGCTTGCCGGCATCGCGATCGGCGGGTATCCGATCTTCAAAGAAGCGATTTCCGACCTGCTCAAAGGGCATATGACCATGGAGCTTTCCATGACCATTGCGCTGGCCGCGGCGGCGGGAATCGGCGAGTTCTTCACGGCGCTTCTCATTACGCTTTTTGTCCTGATCGCCGAAATCATCGAGGGGATGACCGTCGGCCGGGGCCGACGCGCCATCGGCAAGCTGCTCGATCTGCTCCCGCATAATGCCGAAGTCCGAGCGGGCGGGCAGGTCGCGCTCCCGCGATCTCTCCGAGGTTCATGCCGGCGACGTTCTCGTCGTCCGGCCCGGCGGTCATATCCCGGTGGACGGAACCGTCGTTACGGGGCACTCCTTTGTGGATCAAGCCTCCATTACCGGGGAGTCGCTGCCCGTCGAAAAAGGCCCGGGAACGAAGGTTTTCGCGGGAACGATCAATCATTCGGGCGTTCTGGAGATCGAGGCTGAGAAGGTGGGGCGCGACACTGCCTTCGGCCGGATCATCGAAGCGGTCGAGCGAGCGGAAAATTCCCGGGCTCCGATTCAGCGTCTGGCGGATCGCCTGGCTGGTTACCTGGTCTATTTCGCTTTGGGTTGCGCCGCATTGACATTTCTCATCACGCGCGACGCCCGGTCCACAATCTCCGTGATCGTGGTAGCGGGCGCATGCGGCATTGCAGCGGGCACTCCGCTGGCGATTCTGGGAGCGATCGGCCGCGCTGCCCGGTATGGGGCGATTATCAAAGGCGGACTGTACCTGGAACTGCTGGGGTCGGTGGATACGGTGGTGCTCGATAAGACAGGCACGCTGACCTCCGGCGCGCCGGAGATACTGGATGTTCTGGCGTTCAACGGATCGAGCTGCGCGGGATGTGGTCCGCATTGCCGCCATCGCCGAGCGCTTTTCCGAACACCCTCTCGCCAGGGCCATTACCAAAAGAGCCGAGGAATTGTCGCTTACCGCCGGAAGAGCCGAAGAATTTTCGCTATCTCCCTGGCAAGGGCATCCTCTGCGAGGTGGATGGAGTTCATACCGCGGTCGGAACCCACGTTCTTATGGAGGCTGAGGGTGTAATCGTTCCCGTCGAGGCGGATTCGTCGCAGAGCTACTCCGAGGTTCTGGTCGCACAGGGCGGGAAGATCCTCGGATCGATCCGAATCGTCGACGTTCTGCGTCCGGAAGCCGCTGCGGCGATTCGCGAGATCCGTGCCATGCGATGTCACACGGTACTACTGACGGGAGATCGAAAAGAAGTGGGGGAGGCGATCGCCAGGACTGCTGGGCGTCGACGAGGTCGAATCCGAGTTGCTCCCCGAAGAGAAGGTCCGATGCGTCCGGAACTTGCGCGCGAGAGGAAGCAAAGTCGCGATGGTCGGCGACGGAGTCAATGACGCCCCCGCGCTGCTCGAAGCTACCGTCGGGATCGCGATGGGCTCTGGAACGGATGTTGCCCGCGAAAGCGCGTCGGTGGTTCTGCTGGGCAACGACCTCCTGCGGTTTGCCGAAGTGCTGAAGATCGCGCGCCGCTGCCGAGGCATCATCATGGCGAATTTCGCGGGGACCCTGGCCGTCGATACGGCAGGCGTTGCGCTCGCGGCCATGGGCTTCCTGAATCCCGTTTGGGCGGCGCTGATTCATGTTTCATCGGAGCTGCTGTTCATCATGAATTCCGCACGACTCTTGCCGTCGTTCGAAACGGATGCCACGAAAGTGCAGGGCTAATGCATATTTCGGAAGGTTTCCTGCCGCTGACGCACTGCATCGCATGGGGCGCCGCGTCTCTGGTCCCGACAGTCGTAAGCGTCCGCGCGATTTCGAGGGAGTTGGATAAAAAGCGCGAGAACCGCGTATTGCTCGCGGCCTCGGCTGCTTTCCTGTTTACGTTAACCGCCCTCAGGATGCCCTCGATCACGGGTAGTTCTTCCCACCCCACGGGTACGGCTGTCGGGACCTACCTGTTCGGGCCCTCCGCGATGCCGGCACTGGCCCTGGTAACGCTGGTGTTTCAGGCGCTGCTTCTGGCCCACGGGGGATTGACGACCCTTGGGGCAAACCTTTTCTCCCTCGGCGTCGTGGGTCCCTGGGCTATGTGGCTCCTGCTGCGGCTCCTGTTGCGGATGGGCTGGAAGCGCGACCGCTGCATCTTCCTTTCGACCGTAGCGGGCGATCTGGCAACTTATGTCACCACGGCCGTCCAGCTGGCGCTGGCCTATCCTTCCGCTCATGGTGGATACACGGCGTCTTTTGTGAAGTTTCTGGGCGTCTTTCTGATCACTCAAATTCCCATATCGATCGCCGAAGGATTGCTGACCGTCGTGCTGCTGCGAAACCTGGCTGCGGATCAGGCGCTCGGCTTGCGAGGCTCGGCGATGGGAAGTGCAGCGCCACATGGCGAAGAGCGCTTCCGTTCCGCCAACGCGCTGGTTCTGGTTGCGGTGTTCGCCACCATGCTCGGGGCGTTCATGTATGCGAACTTCACCAAACCCCTCGGGCAGCGACGATCAGGCCGTCACCGCGATTCAGAACCTTCGCCCGGGCTATCATCCGATTGCGAAGTCGCTGTTTATACCCAGCGAGGCCATTGAGCCTTTTCTGTTCACACTGCAAGCCGCTATCGGCGTCGCCATCCTGGTCTGGGCCGTCTGGTGGTTTCGATCGCGCCGCCGGCGGAAAGCACACCCGGGCGCGCATCGACGCCGGCACCAGCACCTGCATCCGCATCTGAGCGACATCGCCTTTACCAACGCGTGGCGTCACCGCAACCCCTGGGAGAAGGTCCTGTTCGGCGGAGGACTATTGATCGTCACGTTTTTCGTTACCCCCTTCCCCTGGTGCATTGCGATCGTCCTGGTCGTTACGCTGGCGGCCACAGCCGGCGCAAAGATCCCAGCCTGGAGCTGGCTTGGCGTTCTCTCGGTTCCGGTATCGTTCGCCGTTCTGACCACCCTTGGAATTCTGCTTCAGATCAACAGCGCAGGCGGTCATTTCTCCGTTGGGCTGGACTGGAACGGTCTCCCGTTCGCCGGAGCACTGCTGTTACGTTCCGTCGCGGCTATGTCCTGCCTCGCGTTTATCGGATGGACCACGCCTCTTATGGAGATGATCCCGGTCTTCCAGCGCCTCGGCATTCCCGCGGTGTTGATCGACCTCGCGCTGATGATTTACCGGTTCCTGTTTGTGACCGCGATCACGCTGGGCGAAATGAGACGCGCTCAATCCTGGCGCCTGGGCCGCGCAGATTACCGCAGCCGCATGCGGGCGCTTTCCATGCTGGCAAGCGGACTCTTTCTGAGATGCGTACAAAGAGCCCGGCGGCTGGAGGACGGCATCGAGGCGCGTGGTTACCAGGGCAGGCTTTGGGTACTCGCGCCCCGGCACGCCGCCTCGCCTGCGGTCATCGCCGGAATTTTGGCGCTGCAGGGTGCTTTGTTAGTCGCTGCGCACTATTACAAGGAGATCTTATGACTTCGATTCTGGAGGCGCGGGACGTTAGTTTCGCCTACGGCGAGGGCAAGCCGGCTATTCGCGACATGAGCTTCGCATTGACTTCTCCCCGAAGAGTCGCCCTGCTGGGCGCCAACGGCGTTGGCAAGTCGACGCTCATGCTGCTGATCAATGGCACGCTGCGGCCGCAGGAGGGCGATCTGATTGTACTCGGGCAGACGCTCGATTACTCACGATCCAATTTGCAATGGCTCCACAGGAAAGTCGGGATCGTACTGCAGGATCCCGACGATCAGTTGTTCGGAGCGACGGTGGAACAGGACGTCGCGTTCGGGCCACTGAACAACGGCATGGACTCGGCGGAGGCGCGATTGCTGGTGTTGCAGACGCTCGACAGCCTTGGAATCGGGCATCTGGCCGACCGGCCCATTCACGAACTCAGTCTGGGCGAAAAGAAGCGCGTCGCGTTAGCCGGAGTCCTGGTCCTGGAGCCACAGATCATCCTCCTGGATGAACCAACCGCGGGTCTGGACTTTGCGGGCATCACGTCAATGTTGAATCTTCTCGCCGGCCTTAATGACGCCGGAACAACCATAGTCATCAGCACGCACGATACCGACCTGGCTTACGCGTGGGCTGAGGATGCGTGGGTAATCATAGACGGCCGCATCGCGGCCCAGGGCCCGATCGTGCGGGTCATGCAAGAGCACGAGGTTTTGCGAAAGGCGCATCTGCGCGTTCCGTGGCTCGTGGAAATGGGACTGGCGATGCGGGAAACGTGGGCGGACCTGGCGGGCGAACCCCTGCCTCGAAACCGGGACGAAATGACTATGCTGATTCAGCAAACGCGAGGCGTGCCGAACGAGAGTTGGACAATCGGCAGGCCCGTCAAGGTTCCAGGTTAGTCGTCATGGCTTATCAAGAGCAAGTAATTCACTCCGATGAACGTCTGATAACCGTAATACTGAAGCGGGGTATCTGTCTTATTGCTATGGCTCTTGTTGCTGCCGCCGTACCTTACGAGCTGGGCCGCAGGCGCGGGTCTTTCTGAACGGTCGGATTGCCGCGCAGGGCCCGCCCTTTAAGGTGATGCAGGAGCGCGCCGATATTGCGAGAAGCGCATCTGCGCGTCCCATGGGCGCTTGCGATGCAAGATCTTTCAGAGCTGGTACCGGACACGAGGCTTCGCAAAACTTGTGTAAAATTCACGCGCAGCCGCCCCACACCCTTTTGATGCGGCCGCTGCCGATCACACCAGATCCAACCGTCAGCGAGCTATGGTGGACACTCCTCGGATTGATGAAATCTCAAGAATCAATTTAATCGAGTTCACCGGTGTGGAGCGTCACATGCACCCTAACCTGGCGGAGGTTCTTTATGCAACTCACAACTTACGTGGTCGTTTGGTCCTGCCTCGCGATCATCGTGCTCGCGTTGGCGCTCATCCGTTACCTCGTCTCTCTCCACGAAGACGATAACATCCACCTCGGCTCCTCTGAAAAAGGGCTGATCACAAAGCAGATGGTGTTTTTCAGGCATCTTGACGCCATCGACCGCTGGGGAAAGACGCTGACGGTTGTCGCCCTCCTCGGCGGTCTGCTGTTAGCAAGCCTCTTCCTCTATCGACGGCTCCCGTAGGAGCATCGACCTGGGTCAAGTCACGCACCTGCGTTATGTCGCCTGGTGATCGGGTCAAAGGAGAAACCATGAATAGCAGAATTTTAAGGTCCATTGTTTGTCTGGCATTCCTTGCTCCTGTTGTCTTTTTCGAGGGAACGGGATCAGCCCAAAGAAAAACCGAAGATCAGCCGGCACTGAACCAGGACACTAATCAGTTGATCGGCTCGATGGATGGAGCGAATCTGTATAAGGCGTACTGTGCCACCTGCCACGGTGTCGACGGTAAAGGAATCGGTCCGATGACCAAATGGCTCAAAATCGAAGCACCCGATTTGACTCGCCTTACAATCCGCGAGGGCGGCAAGTTTCCGCTGGCCCGGGTACAGAGGATCATTGCCGGCGAAGAAAGCATTACCGCCGGACACGGAACTCGCGAAATGCCCATATGGGGTCCTGTATTTTCGAAAGTCACACGGGATGAAGATCTTGGGCCAATGCGGGTATACAACGTTGCGAAGTTCCTCGAGACAATCCAGGTAAAGAGATGAAGGCACGAGCCACACTCTTCACCGCGTTGAGCGTGTGCATGTGGCCGGCCAATGGACCTGTTTATGTCGGGCCATTGAGTCGGCTGGACACACCATTGATTTCCTGCCGTCGCCGAACC
This sequence comes from Terriglobia bacterium, assembly GCA_963845785.1. Lineage (GTDB taxonomy): Bacteria > Acidobacteriota > Terriglobia > Bryobacterales > Bryobacteraceae > BOG-234. Next base: position 165,505 of record CAWJTK010000003.1, read on the forward strand.
GGGATGTGATTGCGGCCAAAGGCGTTCTCCAGCTCGTGCTGAGTGCTGGTCGGCTCCGGCCGCGAGTCATCAATGTCGATAGCCACCGGCGTATGCATCCGCAATCGAGCAGCTGAAGCAATCGGGTGAACCTGGCCGGAACTGCCGCTGCCGGCTGTTACCATATCCGAACAACATCATTGAGCAGGACCATCGCTTCGTGAAGAGCGCGTGGTCGCCAATCGGGGGTTCCGGTCAGCGCACGGCGCACTGAGTTCCACCGCGGGATATGAGGCGCAAAGGTCAAATCCGCTGGTTACCGAAAAATGATGGCGTTGGGCAGAAGCGTTTCACCGAGCGCATTCGATATTTGCGACATAACCCGTGATCGCTTTCCTTTCAGGCGTCGGGCTTAAGGTCCGTGCCTGGCAGTGACACGCGGAGAGCGTTCAGCACAGCCAAAATGTCGATGATCTCTTGCGCGACGGCGCCCGCAACCGGTGGAAGAAGTCCGAGCGCGGCCGCGACCATTCCAACCACACTGAGGGCCATACCGCCGACAGCACTCTGCAGAGCGATGCGTTTCATACGGCGGCCGATATGCATCAACTCGTCGAGTTTGCTGAACGATGGATTCAGTACGACAGCATCGGCCGCCTCCGCGATAACATCGCTACTGTGGCCGAAGGCAATGCCCACAGTAGCCGCCTGCATGGCAGGAGCGTCGTTGATGCCGTCACCGACGAACATGGTGGGCGCATCCTCCGCGGCCTGCCTGACGATGGCGAGCTTTTCTTCAGGGCTTTTCCCGAATAGCGCCTCCGTGATGCCTACTTCCCCTGCGAGATGGAGCACCTCGGCTTCGCGATCGCCGGAGAGCAGCATGATGCGGGTGGCTCCATGGCGAGGCGGCAGATGTCGGACGAAGCTCTCGCTCTCTTTCCGCGGGGTATCTCGGAACTGAAATGTGGCGCCATATTTTCCGTCGATGAGAAGAATAGCCTCCATCCCAGGCGCTGCGGGAGGCAGGGAAGAGGCAGCGGAGGGAAAACTCCCGATCACTTTTTTGCGTCCGGTGATTTGAACAATGTTCTGGCCAACCTTGCCGGTCAGGCCTTCGCCGGGGTTCTCGCCGATCTCCGCCACGGGAGCCGGATCTATCCGCTCTTGAGTCATAACTTCGAGAACGGCAGCGGCGAGGGGATGCTTGGAATACTCTTCCAGTGCGCCCGCGAGACGCAACGTCTCCCGCCTGTCGACACCCGGCGCGCACAAGATGCCTGTCAGGACCGGCTTTCCATACGTGAGCGTTCCGGTTTTATCAAAAATGATGGTACGGCATGAACTGACACGCTCCAGCATCGCGGGATTCTTTACAATGATGGCGCGCGCCGCGGCCACCGATACGGCCCCAATGATGGCGACGGGTATTGCCAGAAGGAGGGGGCACGGAGTTGCGATCACAAGCACCGCGAGAAAGCGTGCAGGATCCCGGCTCTCAATCCACCCGGTAATTGCGACCGCCAGGGCGAGAACGGTGTACCAGGCGCCGAGACGGTCTCCAATGCGACGGAGCCGGGGACGACTCATCTCGGCTTCCTCCATCACCTTCACGATCTTTTGATATCGGGAATCAACCGGCAATTTCTCAACCAGGATCGTCAGCGCGGTGTCGCCGTTGATCGCGCCGGACAACACGGCCGAGCCAGTGATTTTCGCGATCCGGTATGGCTCGCCTGTCAGATAAGATTCGTCCATGACGCCCTGTCCTTCGACTACGGAGCCATCGACAGGACAGTGTTCGTGCGGGAACACTACCAGCAAGTCGCCCGTCCGTACGTCCTCCAGGCCTATATCTGCAATTTCGAGGTCGGCTTTCCGATGAGCGACGTGCGGCATTCGCCTGGCGAGCGCGTTGAGCACAGACGACGCGCGGCGTGTGGCGAACTGTTCGAGCGCGTTTCCTCCGGAAAGCATCAGAACAATGACGCAGCCGGCGAGATATTCGCCCAGAATGGCTGAAGTGACAATCGACATTCCCGCCAAAAGATCGGAACCAAACCGTCCGCCGGCAACGTTGCGAATCAGTGTAAGGAGTAACGGCGCTCCGCCAAGCACGAGGGCGATCAGCAAAGGCCAGTTGCCGATTTTGCCAGAGGCATGAAAAATGTAAATGGCTATCAGATGCGCCGAGATGGCGAGAACACAAAGCGCTGCGATATACATTTCCTGAGAGAGGAAATTGACGGAGCGGTTCGGCACGTGTGGGGCTTCGACGTAAACCGATGGCGACGGCATCGGTTGAGGGATCACCCCGTTCATCGGCGGCTTTCATCTGATCGGCAGCAACAAACCGAAGTGGGTTTGATCATTGTCTCGTCTCATCGGGTAAGAAAGTATCTCGCCATATTACATTTCCACGGGACCAGCAATGCGGCCGAGGTGCTCCCGCGCGGCGTGGAATCGTTACTCGCCGATCTCCGCCCGCCTGTTGATCAGCATTCGGTAGGGAGACAGCAATCGCAAAGCCGAATCCCCTTGAGCGTCAGAATTCAGGAACCGACGGCGCTCCTCGCGATAGTTCCGGATTCGTGCAGCGGCGGTCTCATCAAGTCAGCGCGCGGCAGGTGCGAGTCTGAAGAAAGCGATCATCCAGCTGCCGTTGATCGCGATGTTACGCTTAGTGTCGGGAGTCACCCCCAATGAAGCCCGTCGGGCGAGTTCAGAGAACATTCAGCGGCAACTTGAGTTCCGCCGAAATTCCCGGGAATCACCGGTGATACAGGTTATTCGCAATGGCGAACATCGTTTCAATCGTCATAATCGACGACAACACAGGCAATCTTGAGCTCCTCTCGGCAGCTTTGTCCGCGGAAGACGTGAATATCTTTACGGCTTCGGATCCGGAGGAGGGCCTCGATATTGTCTTCCAGGAACACCCGCAGATCGTACTTACCGATCTCGTGATGCCCCATGTGAACGGGCTGGAAGTGCTGGACCGGATTGTCGCATTCGACCCGGCGATCGACGTCATTTTGATGACCGCCCACTCCACAACCGAATCTGCTGTCGAGGCGATCCGGAAGGGGGCATGCGATTATCTGCAGAAGCCGGTTTCCCTTTCGATTCTGCGAGAACGCGTCTCACATCTCATCGCTGAGGTAAACCGCCGGAACCACGGAAATGCCCTGGAAGAGGAGATTTTCAAGACTGCCCAGTTTGAGGGGATGATCGGTCGAAGTCCGGCGTTTTGCGAAATGTCTTCCCGCATCCGGCGCATCGCCCCCCACTACCGGACTGTGCTTGTCATGGGAGAAACGGGGACAGGTAAAGAGCTTGTCGCCCGCTCGCTTCACAATCTCAGCCCTGTATCGAAAACAGGACGTTTCGTGGTGCTCAATTGCTCCGCGGTAGTCGAAACGCTTTTTGAAAGCGAACTCTTCGGCCACGTTCGCGGCTCCTTCACCGGGGCCGACAAGGACAAAATGGGGCTCTTCGAGTTCGCCGATCACGGCACGATCTTTCTGGACGAGATTGGCGACATGCCGCTCGGCACTCAGGCGAAGCTGCTGCGGACACTGCAGAATCAGGAGGTGCTGCGGGTGGGCTCTTTGACGCCGCGCAGGATCGATGTACGCGTGATCGCAGCGACGAACCGCGATTTGCGTGCGGCGATCGCACGGAAAGAATTTCGCGAAGATCTGTACTACCGGCTGGCCATGATTGAGGTCCAGACGCCATCGCTTGCGGAGCGAAAAGAAGACCTTCCCCTTCTTACCCGATTCCTCGTCGATAAGTTCTCCCGCCAGTTCGGAAAGCAGATTCGCGGCCTTACGCAGCGAGCGCAGATCGTGCTTGCCCGGCATAACTGGCCGGGGAACATCAGAGAACTCGAGAACGCTCTGGGGCACGGATGCATGATGACAATCGCGGAAACGATCGACGTACGAGATCTTCCCGAGTATCTTCACAGCCCCGGACGAAATTCCGATCAACCCGTGTCCATTGGTGGTCCGGAACTCGTCACTCTCGAAGGGCAGGAGAAGCGTCTGGTTGTGGAGGCTCTGGCGCAGGCCAATGGGAATCAGTCGGAGGCGGCAAGGGCTCTCCGAATCGGGAGGGATGCCCTTCGTTACAAAATGAAGAAGCACGGTCTCGATATTGCCCCGGTCGCGAAGAGAGTTGCAATCTGATTCTGTTTAAACCATTTGTCACATTCCGACAGTAGGCTGAATAAGCCGACTCGCATGCCTGGCGTCTTTCATGCCGCAGAGCGATTGGTCCAGGCTTAAGGATCTCCGTCACAGCCTTGAAAGCCTGCGCCTTGAGATGTTGAGCCTGGAGAAGGACAATCTTCAGGGGATCGCCCAGGTCCATCCCGCGAATCAAGCGAGCGACCGGAACCTGTTGCACTATCTTGCGCTCCGGCGTCATGATATTCGAAAACTACAGGAACAGCTGGCGAGTTTGGGCTTGCCCTCCCTCGGAAGCACCGAATCGCACGTCCTCAGCGCACTATGCGTTGTGATCGGCATTGTTTCCAACTCGGGAGCCCCGGCGCGGCGTCAGACTATTCCGCGGGACAAGCCTGCGACATCTCCGGAGGCCGCGAGGTGCTTCACAGTAATACTGACGCGCTCCTCGGACGGGCCCCGAAGGGACGCGGCGTCCGGATTATGGTCACCATGCCCTCGGAAGCGGCGACGGACTACGCTCTCGTGCCCGACCTCGTTTCCAACGGCATGAACTGCATGCGCATCAACTGCGCCCATGACGGACCCGAAGCATGGTCCGGGATGATCGGTAACCTGCGCCGGGCCGAAAAGGAAACGGGCGAGCCCTGTAAGATCGCGATGGACGTCGCGGGCTCGAAATTACGTACCGGGGCGATTGAGCCTGGTCCGCGCGTTCTGAAGTACCGTCCGAAACGCGATGCTTACGGCCGTTTGGAAATAGATTTCGGAAGCCGCGCATTTGCCGGTAATCTGGGCGACGCAGGTTCTGGAATCATTGGCCCGGGACGGGATTCGTTCGCGGTCGGAGATCACCGATGCTGCGATGGGAGAGCGCGCGGAGTGCGTGATGCTGAACAAAGGACCTTACATTATTGCCGCGGTAAGGATTCTCGATGACATCCTGCGCCGGATGCAGGGTCATCAGGAAAAGAAGCGGTCGATGTTGCGAAAGCTTCTGGTCGCCACGCAATTTCCGGCGCATTTCGGGAGTTAGGCTGCTCCAGCGGAATCTGGAGGCGATGAACCCCCGCCTTGCGGTTTGGCGCATGCCGGCCCCCGAATCCGCCGACTTGAGGCGGGGATTGCGATTTTCTTTGGCTGGACAGTTGCACCGCGTCGAGACATGAAGCGTATCCTGCTTTTGGCGTTGTTGCTCCTTTTTGTCCTTGTCGCCACGCTGGGTGTCATGCGAACCCGCGTTGCGAGCAGCGGCGCGCCAAACCCGCCGGAGATCGTTTCTTTCACGGCGACTCCTCGCATCGTCAGTCGTGGAGAATCGGTCACGCTCGCGTGGAAAACCTCAGGCCTGGCATCTGTGGCGATGGAATGGGGACCGGACTATCATCCGCGCGGCACTATGCAAAAACGCAATGGATTACCGCCGTCTGGCACCATGATCGTCCAGCCGAAGGAGAACAGCACCTACGTGCTTGAATGCGAGACGGCTTCGGGTGACATGTGCATGTCAGCCAGTGTTTCGGTGCGAGTCAACTGAGCACGCACGGGCATAGAAAAGCTTCGAGTGCGCCAATCCGGAAAATTCTCCGTGGTCTCGCTGCGACTCCTCGGATTCAACCGCTTAAGTTGTCCGCGTCACGTGTCCAGGGCGAGGTTTCGCCAGCGATGTCCCGATATGAACCGCGCACAAGTTGTCAACCGCAGTCCATTGATTTCGCATCCGATGAAAAACTGTTGGCAGTTTACAGCAACGTGTTGGGTCTTAACGCGCAGCGGCCTGGTGTTTTAACGCAGTGGCCCCGAAGACAAGGTCGTCAAAGCTTGCGCGTTCCGCCACTTTGGTGAAAGTTACCTTCCCTCCCGGTGGCAGGCGCGGTGCTCAAACTGTGGAGGTATCGAGGTTATGTTCGGGGGACTGGTCAGATCCGGAGTGATTACGGCGGGAAGGGAAGCCACTTTCCCGAAGAGAGCGGAAAAGCTACGGGAACGCCGCCGGCTCTTCGAATTGTATTGCAGCCGAGCCGGACCTTCAGATGAAACGGCAGACTGGATTCAAGCCGAACGGGAAACCCGGTTGCGCCCGCTCGCCGGCGTAGAGAGCGATGGCGATGAAATCACGATCACCGCGGCTATTCCTAATATCGATGGCAAACATCTAACGGTCGACGTTCTTCCCGGCTCACTTGTCGTCGAACATGAGTCGGCCGTGGACGGTTCCGTGGAGCGGTGTTCCACGTTTCCACTACACTGCGTATTCAATCCCGCCGAAATTCGAGCACAAATTCGGAATGGCGACCTGGTCGTTACGGCGCCCAGGGTGGAGTACAAAGAACCGCGTGGGAGGAATGCATAGATGACAACCGATATCATCTCCCGAACTGAACAAACGGCCGTGCGGATCCGCCTCGTTAACGCCGATATTTCCGCCGATATCTCGCTGCCACGGGATCGACGGGGTCTGGTGGTGTTCGCCGGAGGGGCCGGAAGCGGGTCGTGTAGCCCCGTGACCCGGCGCCTGGCGGAAATTTTGAATGAGACAGGTTTCGCGACCCTGATAGCCGATCTGATCCTTGAAAACGAGCAGGTCCTGAACGAACGCACAGGATCAGTTTGTGACGGCCTGGATCTGCTTGCGCAGCGATTGGTGGCGATTACGGATTGGGTGGCGATGCAGGATGGTTTGAAAGAACTTCCCGTTGGCTTATTTGGATTGGGCATCGGCGCCGCGGCCGCGCTCATCGCATCGACAAAACGGTTCGAGGTCAGGGCCGTCGTCGCTTGCGGAGGCAGACTCAGCGAGGTAGAATGCTTTGTCGCCCAGGTACCCGCCGCAGCGCTTTTCGTTGCAGGATACGAGGACATAGAACTCCTGGGTCAGCAACGAAATGCGATTGCCCGGTTAGAGTATTCGACGCCGCGACATCTCGAGACTATCGGATGGACCACAGACCCTTTACAGGATCCCCATGCGGTTGACCGTGTTGCTCTGCTGGCGAGAAGGTGGTTCGAAGCGCATCTCTCCCGGCCAGCGGACACCGGCGCCGAGAAATTCTGGCCGCTCGATCGCGCTGCAGCGGCCAGGTAATCTATAACTCGGCGCGTGGAAGGCAGGGTCAGAAACCGAAGAAAGTGCGCCGGATTGCGTCCTCGTATTGTCTCTTTGCTTTCTTCGCTTTGTTTCGCGCCTCTTCTTCGGCGAAGTGAGCGTCTTCCCAATCGTCGACCTGCGCCAGAGTCGGGTGGACGGACGCAAGAGCTTCCTCTGCCCGAATTGCCTTGATCCATTGTTCGACGGCGATCCTGTACTCAGCCTGCTTCTCCGCAAGATCCGTATGTTCCGCAAGCTCCGTGGTTATCATGAGATTCTCCTTGAGGTTTTCGCCCCTTGCAAAGCAATTGGAATGCCGGAAACAGGAGGGCGTGAAGGCGATCTCTGAACGGGTTTCGTTTATCCGACTTGCCGGTCCGGCGCCCCCGTTCGCGCTGCTGTAGCGAGAGTATCGAGACGCAGCACTCCGTGTATGACCGAGCCGGCCGCGGGGGCCAATTGAAATCCCAGGGCGCGGCATACACCGATCATCCGATGGTTATCTCCGAGGACGTCGACGGTTATGCGTTCCAGCTTCTCCATTCGGGCAACCTCGACTAACTGACGCGATAGCTCCATACCCAGTCCGCGCCCCTGATACTCGTCCGCGATCAACACGGCAAGTTCGCCCTCACGCGCCAAGTGAGCTTTGGCGATGCGGCCCACCGCAACAATCTCCCGTTCTCTGTTCACGGGATTCTGGCGTTCGACGACCAGGGCGATCTCGCGATCGTAGTCGCCGAAGCATACGCGCGTGAGCCTGTCGTGAGAAACTCTCCGGTCGAGATTGATCGCCTGAAAGTACCTCTGGTGGATGGTCTGCGGAGAAAGCAGCGCGTGAAATCGGACAATCCCAGGTTCGTCTTCCGGACGGATCGGCCGAATCACAACCTCTGTCCCGTCCTGAAACCGCCACTGGTTGATGTAGCGCACGGGATATGGCCGTATGGCGGGCTTTGGCGGATCGGCCACGTCGCGACCAAGCAGCACGATGCGGGCGTCCAATGCGAGCAGCCCTTCAGGCGAGGCGAGAAGCGGGTTGATGTCGATTTCCCGGATCCAGTTCTGCTCCGTGACCAGAAAGCTGAACCTCACCAGCAGGCGTTCCAGCGCGGCGAGATCCACCGGCTGGCGGCCGCGAACTCCGCCCAGCGCGGTAAAGATCCTGGGTCGCTCTATCATCCGGCGCGCCAGAGTCGTGTTGAGCGGGGGCAGGCCGATGGCGCGATCCTTGTAGACTTCCACGAGCTGACCCTCACCGCCGAAGACCAGAACGGGTCCGAATTGCGAATCGGTGCTCGATCCCAGGATGAGTTCGTAGCCATCCGTATGTACCATCGGCTGAACCGTAGCGCCCAGGAAACGTTCCGGTCCGGCCGCTCGCGCAACCGAGTCCGCAATGCTTTTCCAGGCATCCTGAACTGCGGCATCGTTCAGGAGGTTGAGACGGACGCCGCCGACGTCGCTCTTGTGCGTGATGGTAGCGGAGTGCAGCTTAAGCACGACCGGATATCCGATACCGCGGGCAGCGGCGACAGCCTGGTCGACACTGGTAGCGATTTCCGTTCGCACTGTGGGGATTCCATAGGCGGCGAGGAGCCCCTTGGACTCCGCCTCAGTCAGCAGCGTCCGTCCGCTTGCGCGGATAGTTGAGACGAACCTCGCGGCCTCCGCCCTGCCCGCGGCCTGCGTGACAGCCTCCGGATCCTCCGAGTCAAACGCTTCGGGCGTTTCATAGAGCGCTTTGATATTGGCCCCGTATTGCCACATCAAGTCAAACACCCGTGCAGCGGCATCCGGCCACGCGTAGACGGGAATTTGCGCCCCGTTCAGGATCGCAGCGGCAGGCTCGACTTCGGCGCCGCCCATCCAACTGGCGATGATGGGCTTGTCTCGGTGGCCGGTTTCGGCGGCAATCTGCGTCGCAACAGTTGCCGGATCGGTGGTTCCCTGCGGAGTCAGGATCACCAGCAGGCCGTCGGTAGCGGGATCGGCGGCCGCAAGACTCACCGCGCGCCTGTAACGCCCGGCGTCGGCGGCTCCGAGAATATCCACCGGATTTTGCCGGCTCCAGTGGGGCGGAAGAAAAGCGTCAAGTTGCTCGATGGTATTGGGAGAGAGCTCCGCCAGCCGTCCGCCCGCGCCAACTAATGCGTCCGCGGCAAGAACGGCGGGGCCGCCGGCATTCGTGACAATGGTCAGGTTGGGTCCTGCCGGCCGCGGCTGCTTGTCTAAAGCCTCGGACAGATAAAACAGTTCGGCGATTGCGTTGACTCGAAGAACGCCGCAACGGAGGAAGGCGGCGTCCAGAACATCGTCTTGTCCCGTCAGGGCTCCCGTGTGTGAGGCTGCCGCCCTCGCACCTGCGTCCGTGCGACCCGGTTTGATAACGATGATGGGTTTCGATAGCGCAACCTCGCGCGCCGCGGAAAGAAACGCCCGCGCATCCCCGATCGATTCCATGTAAATCACGATGCTGCGGGTTTGCACATCGTCCCCGAAGTATGTGATCAGGTCGCCCCAGCCGACATCCAGCATCGAACCGGTGGATACGAAAGCGCTGAATCCGACCAATTCCCGCCGGCTCCAGCCGAGGATAGCGGTGCACAGGGCGCCGCTCTGGCTGATGAAAGCTATGTGACCCGGCCGGGCCATTGAGGAGGCAAAGGTCGCGTTAAGGTTCGTGCCGGGACTCATCAAGCCCAGACAGTTCGGCCCGATGATACGCATCCTGCCTCTGGTTTGTTGAACTATTTCCCGTTCCAGAGCGCAGCCGGCTGCTCCCGTCTCCCGAAAGCCGGCGGAGATAATGATGGCGCCCTTTACACCCGCTTCCACGCAGTCGCGCACGATCCCCGGGACCGTGGGCGTCGGTGTGGCAATTACCGCCAGGTCGACCCTCTCAGGTACAGCGGCAATCGCGGGGAAGCAAGGCAGACCCAACACCGTCGATCGGCGGGGATTCACCGGATACAGCTCTCCCGCAAATGCAGCTTCCTTGAGATTTGAGATCAGAGAGCGCCCGACGCTTGAAAGCTCTTCACTCGCGCCGATCACGGCGACGTTGTGAGGCCGGAAGAAGATGTCGAGGGTCCCCTGGCCGCTGGGGGCGTCTACCGGTTTTGTGGATATTTCCATGGGTTACAGATATCGATCCGGCACTCATACCTGCAATGCGACATCCAGAGCAACGGGAGCCTGCGCCATAAATTGCCTGCGTTCAATCGCCAACTCCCTGCGCCACATGACGCAGAAGCGCGGACGACGAAACGTCGATGACCTTGTTTCGACGAAGGCTAACCGTGTGGAAAATCAGACGACTTAAGGCAAACTTGCTTACCTTCCTCTCGATCGGCTGTGCGGCTTGCAAGCTGCATTGCATACAGCGGAGGCACGCAAATGCCGTTTACAAACATACTTTTTCCCACCGATTTCTCAGACCGAAGCCACGCGATCGTGCCCTGCGTCAGGGCACTATGCGATCGCTTCCGCGCCAAGCTGACGCTGTTGCATCTGGTGCAAGAGCCCGTGATGATCTACGGCGCGGTCGACGCACCCGTGATGTTCGATTTCCCGATGGATGAACTAAAAGAGAGCGCACGGAAAAGACTGGCGGAGTTCGCCGCGAGCGATTTTCCCGGGATGCACGTGAAATCGTATGTTAACGAAGGCGATCCGGGTTCGTGCATCGCGGAGCTCGCACGGGCGTGGAACGTCGATCTCATTATGATGCCGACGCGCGGCCATGGACGGTTCCGCGCCGCACTCCTCGGTTCAGTCACTGCAAAAACGTTGCATGACGCGACCTGCCCTGTCTGGACTCAGGCGCATTGCGAAGAAGCCGGAAACGAACACAGCGTCTGGAGGAGCATCATCTGCGCCATCGACACAGACGCGGAAGGCGCGCGATTAATCCGCGAGGCCGCGGCTCTCTCGGCCGGCTCAAACATAACGGTTCACATAGCGCACGCCGTTCCACGGGAGGACGAGGCGGTGGCGCGGTTCACAGGGTCGGAATTTACGGAGTTCCTGAAGGAGCAGGCCCGGCAAACGATCGCCGTGATGCAGAAGGAAGCAGGGACGAATTTCGGTGTTTGCGTCGAGGCGGGAAGCATACCGGAGGTCGTTCGTCACGCGGCATTGACCCATCGAGGGGACCTGGTTGTGATCGGACGGGGTGTCCTGCCACGCTTCGCCGGAGGGCTCCGTTCTCAGGCTTACCCGATCGTGCTCGACATGCCGTGTCCGGTTCTGAGTGTCTGATCTCCCATTCGCGCGGCCGACACTCTCCAGGCGGGGTGAATTCGCCCCGCCTGGCTCATGTGGAGTGCGCCCTTGCAGTATTCTGTGAATCTGGCGCTAAGCGCGGCTCAGGAGCCGCTCGATTCCTTTCCGAAGATCTGCCAGCCTGATCGGCTTGCTGACGTAGCTGTCAAATCCCGCGGCAATGGCCCGCTCGTAATCGCCCTGCATCGCACTGGCGGTGAGCGCCATGATCGGCGTTGCTGCGAATTTTCCTTCGCGGCGGAGTTCCGCCACCACGCCAAAGCCGTCTAGTCCCGGCATGTGGAGATCCAGAATGATAAGGTCCGGCTCGAACTCACGTGCATGGCGCAGAGCATCAATGCCATCGCTCGCTTCCGTGATCGAATACCCGCAGTCTTCGAGCGCGGTCCGGATGAGCTCACGGCTTGTCGCCTTGTCGTCCGCCACCAATAACTTCTTCATTCGTCACCCCGATCCGGATCGCGTTTTTAGGGGAATCGTGAAGGTGAAGCGGCTTCCCACGCCGATCTCACTCTCGAGCCAGATGCGCCCACCATGCTGTTCCACCAGCCGCTTCGTGATGGGCAAGCCGAGGCCCGTACCCTCCCGAAGGCCTGGTGTGCCTGCCTGGTGAAATGTCTCGAACACCGCGTCCCGATCTTCGGGCGCAATGCCGATACCGGTGTCGCTGACGGAAATCTGCGCCGCCCTGGCAACGGCAGCAGCATCGATTTGAATGCGGCCGCCCTGCGGCGTGAACTTGACCGCATTGCTCAGGAGGTTATATAGAATCTGCTTCAAACGCACACGGTCGGCATCGACCGTCAGCGCCCCCCCAACGTTTGTCCCGATTTCGATCGATTTTTGGAGTGCCAGGCGATGGATTGAGGAAAGCACATCCTCCAGCACTGCGCCGATATCGAGCGGTTCCTTCCGCAACTGGACCTTCCCGGCCTCGATTTTGCTGAGATCGAGAATGTCATTGATCAACGAGAGAAGATGCTGCGAGTCCTTGTAGATGTGATTGATAAACCGCCTCTGCGGGTCGTTCAGCGGCCCTTTGCTCTCCTCCGCCAGCAGCTCAGAGAATCCGATCACCGTGTGCAGGGGTGTTCGCAATTCGTGACTCATGTGGGCGAGAAATTCGCTCTTGAGGCGGGTGGCCCGCTCAATCTCCTGATTGCGCAGCTCCAGCTCGTGAGTATATGCGGTCTGGATGGCGTGCAGACGGTCTTCCGATTCCTTGCGCTCTGAAATGTCCCGAATGATGGCGGTAACGCGAAAGCCATCGTCCGATTTGACCGGGCTCAGGCTGATTTCAACCGGGAAGGTGGATCCGTCCTTGCGCCGGCCGAGGAGTTCGAGTCCGGTTCCCATCGGACGCGTTACCGGATGTGCCGCATATCGGCCACGGTATCCGGCATGGCTCGCCCGAGCGTGATCCGGAACCAGCACCTCCGCCGCCTCGTTCAATAACTCCTCGCGGGTGTAGCCAAACGATCTTTCGGTAGCGGCGTTGAGCATCAGAATGCGGCCGTCCTGGTCCACCTCAATAATCGCGTCGGGCGCCGCGTCGAGTAACTCCCGGAAACGACTTTCGGCGCGCACCAGCGCCAGCGCTTGCTGTTCCCGCTCCATCAGGTCCTGGATCCTGCGCTCCGCGCTGTTGTCGGTAACAACTGTAACCGTTCCTTCTTGCCACGGAGCGGTTGACGCTTTTACATCCACAGGCGTCCCGTCGTTCCTGATCAACCTCTCCTCAGCCACACTGCTCAAGAAGAGCAATTTGATTTCCGCAGGCGGAACCCGGCCAATGACATCCGCCTCGCCCCATCCCAGGATGGCTTGCGCGCCGCGGCTCCAGAGCCGCACCAGCCCGGCCGGGTCTAATGCGATGACGCCAAACGGGGAAGCGTCGAGCAAGGCGCGCAGAAACTCGGCAGGGTGTTGAGAAGGCACGACAGAGTCAGAATACTATCGCCTGCGCGATTTGGCGCGGCTGTGGGTCAGATCGCCCCGAGAAAACGGCTCTGTTCAAGGCGGCCAAGAATTTGCTGCGCAGCGGCTTCGGGAGCCTCCTGGTCCCCACGTACGACCAGATCGGGGTTCTCGGGGAGCTCATACACCGCCTGCAAGCCGGGCACGTTGCCGGCGGCTCCTTCGCGCGCCTGTCTGTAGATTCCTTTCGGATCTCTCGCGATGCAGATCTCCAGCGGACATTCCACATAGATCTCGAGAAAGCGCTCGAACTGCTGTTTCGCTCCGTCGCGATAGCTGCGGCGATTCGCCGTCGCGTCAAAGATTACCGGTACGCCGTGTTCGACAAGAAGCTTTCCGACCCAGATCATTTGACGGTAAAAGATCGCGCGCGCCTCATCGTCATATCGTGGATGAACCGTAAAGACCTGCCTCAGCTTGTCCGACTCGAGGACCGCCACATCCACGCCGCGGGCGTCGAGAAGCGCTTTGAGGGACCGAGTTATGGTCGATTTGCCGGACGCCGGGAGACCGGTAATCCAAAGCGCGAAAGCGGCGCGCATGCTACACGCCACAATAGCCGTTTACACGGGCCGGGCCGAAGTCGCCGTCATCCAGAACGGCGAGCGTGAATGAAAGAATTTTGCTCCGCACGCCGTCACAGAGGTTTGGATACCAGACTGGATTGGCAAGAACCAGGCCTCGAAACGCGTAAAACGGCGCAACGACCTTCAGGATTTCCGAATCCGCGCTCTGCTCCAGATAGCGGCGCCAGAAGCGCGAGAACAACTCTTCAAAGCCGCCTTGCAGCCTGCCGTTCCGGCGGAGCGAAAAGAAGAGGTAGTTGATCGTAAGGCACGCAACATCGTCCGCAGCCTCGCCGAACTCACCCCGGGATCGATCGAGGACGCGAAAATCCCCAGCCGATCCAAAAAGAATGTTCCATGGATGAAAGTCGCCGTGAACCACCCGAAGCCGGTGGGACAGCTGTTTCAATCGCCAGCGCCAGGCGACCATGCAGTGTTCGATCTCTTCGAGGATTTGCGGCGTCACGATCGGGTCCGGAGGAAAGGAATCGGCAAGGCCCATCACGCACTCGCCATGGCCAACCAGTTCGCGAATGCGCCGGACATATAAGTCAATCCGCTCCGCGTCCGAACGACCGGAAGGCATTCGATGAATTTCAACGAGATAATCGCAGAGTGCATCGGCCCTTGCCCTGTCCGCCTCAGTGGCTATGTTTGCCTCGCTCAGCCGTTCCAGATCGAGTGCGTAAGGTTTGCCCTCGACATACTCGGAAAGCAGGTAAAGCTCCTCGGTGTCATGGAGCGAATTCATGGTTTCATCAGGTTCAAAACCGCCGACATCCAAAGCCGCCACATGCCGGGGCAAGCGGTTGAATGCCTGATGCTGCCAAAGCAGAATCTGTGCGCGATCCGCCATGTGTTCGTGTCCGAACGGTCCGGCGCTTATCGTATGGAGAACGGCGCTCTTCCGGCCCAGGGTCGGGGTTTCATATTCGATCCGGACCGGAACGCCATAGCCATAACTTTTGACGTTCCGATCCTCGCGCTCTTCTCCCAGAACATTGAGGCCGAGTACACGGGTCTTCTCTCCGAAGAGAGATGTCAGGTATGCTCCGATCCGCTCCTCTTGCAATTTCACGTTGGCTGCGCTCCTTCCCACGAGAGAGCACGAGACCGTCCATTTTCGTCAGCCCCTTCGGCCTTCCGATTGCACCTGTTGGTGAGTCCCCGATCTGTGTGTACCGTGTAAAAGTGCCCAACTTAACGGCCGAAGTTCCGACGGACCCCTCCCGCTCGCCGAATAACGCCTCGAGCGTTCATCGTCAGAAGAGCAAACCGCGAAACATTCGGGTCGCGGCCGCGGTCATCGATGCGGCGCGGAAGGGCAGCGACGAGGTGCTTCGCGATCTCGGTACGACTGCGGAAGGACTGACACAAGCCGAGGCCGAATCGCGGGAAAGGACAGCCGGTCCAAACGAGATCGCGCAGGAGCGCCGTCAAGGTTGGTTTGTCAGACTTCTTAAGATCGTCCGTAATCCGCTCGTGATCCTCCTGGGTTCGCTGTCGGCGATTTCCTTTGTCTCCGGCGATCCCCGCGCCGGAACGGTCATGGCGATTATGGTGGCGCTCAGCGCCGGGTTGCGCTTCCTGCAGGAGGCTCGCGCCGACGCATCGGCCGCGCGGCTAAAAGCGATGATTCACGTTACTGCAACGGTGCTGCGAAATGGTAAGGAAAGAGAGATCCCCCTCCGCGACCTTGTGCCGGGAGATATTGTCAGGCTCTCCGCAGGGGACATGATTCCGGGGGATGTACGGGTGTTGTCCTCGAAGGATCTCTTCTTAAGCCAGGGGACCCTTACCGGTGAGTCGCTCCCGGTAGAGAAGTTTCACGACCCGGAGCCGCACGCCGTTGATTCCTCGATCGAGTTGAGAAACACATGCTTCATGGGAACCAGCGTCCAAAGCGGTTCGGCCGCAGCGGTAGTCGTGGCGACGGGTCCGAATACCTATTTCGGCGGCATGGCCAGCTCGATCATCGGGGATCGCGGAGAGACGAGCTTTGATCAGGGTCTCAATAGTTTTACCTGGCTGATGCTTCGGTTCATGGCGATCATGGTCCCGCTGGTCTTTTTCATCAATGGCTTCACGAAGCACGATTGGGAAAGCGCATTCTTCTTCGCGATGGCCGTGGCCGTCGGCCTCACGCCCGAGATGCTGCCGATGATCGTCTCTGTGTGCCTTGCCAAAGGCGCGCTGGCAATGAGCCGCAAGAAGGTGATTGTCAAGCGGCTGAACGCTATCCAGGATTTCGGCGCCATGGACATTCTCTGCACCGACAAGACGGGAACGCTCACAGAGGACCGCGTTGTCCTGCAGCGCCATTGCAACGTTGCCGGACGCGAAACGGAGGAAGTGCTGCTCGATGGCTACCTCATCAGCCACTTTCAGACCGGCCTCAAAAACCTTCTGGACCGGGCCATTCTCGACAGTGCCGACTTCCACGGGCAGGCCGTGGTGCAAATGTACAAAAAGCTGGACGAGATCCCGTTCGACTTCACCCGGCGCATGATGTCCGTCCTTGTGGAAGACCCCGAAGGCAGGGCGATCCTCCTCACGAAGGGCGCTCCCGAAGAGGTGTTTCACCTGTGCTCTCACTTCGAACTGGATGGAAGAGTCAGTCCCATGGATCCGAATCTGATCGGGGGCCTGAAGGACGAATATGCAAGCCTGAGCGATGACGGCTTCCGCGTCCTGGCGGTGGCCACCAGGGAACTGGCCGGGAAACGGATATGCGCGAAGGATGACGAGCGCGATCTTGTCCTGAGAGGATGTGTCGCTTTCCTCGACCCGCCCAAAACCAGCGCGGGGCGCGCGCTTGAAGGGCTTCACCGGCACGGCATCGCGGTCAAGATTCTCACCGGGGACAACCAGCTGATCAGCCGCAAGGTTTGCCGGGACGTGGGCCTGCCGGGCGATCCAATGCTCCTCGGCGGCGATCTGGAGAAGATGTCCGACGCAGAACTGGCCGAAGCGGCCGAAAAAACCACTCTGTTTGCGCGCCTCTCGCCGGCGCACAAAGAACGGGTTATCCGGGCGCTTCGCGCACGGGGGCACGTCGTTGGATTCCTGGGAGACGGAATTAACGACGCCCCCGCGTTGCGCGCCGGCGATATCGGCATCTCGGTTGACACGGCGACTGACGTTGCAAAAGAGTCGGCGGATCTGATCCTGCTCGAGAAGGACCTGATGGTTCTGGAACAAGGAGTCATCGAGGGCCGAAAGGTCTTCGCCAACATCCTCAAGTACATCCGGATGGGGGCTTCGTCCAACTTCGGGAACATGTTCAGCGTGCTGGGAGCGAGCGCCTTCCTCCCGTTTCTTCCGATGGCGCCCATCCAGGTCCTGACCAACAACCTGCTGTATGACTTCTCGCAAGTGCCGATTCCCGCCGATGCGGTGGATGACGAGCAGGTCGCCCGGCCGCGGCCCTGGAACATCGATGAGCTCAGGCGCTTCATTCTCTTCGTCGGACCGATCAGCTCGATCTTCGACTACGCCACTTTCTTCGTGATGTTGTGGATCTTCCATTGTTGGGACCCGTCCCGCGCGTCGGTGTTTCAGACCGGCTGGTTCGTCGAGTCCCTGATGACGCAGACGCTGATCATCCATATCATCCGCACGAACAGGATCCCGTTTATCGAGAGCCGGGCCAGCTTGCCGCTGAGGGTCACCTCGTTGTCCATCATGGTTTTCGGCGCATGGCTTCCGTATTCCCCGGTGGGTCCGGCGCTGGGGCTCTCGCGGTTGCCGGGGCTGTACTGGCCGATCCTGATGGCGATACTGCTCGCTTATATGGCTCTCACGCAGACGATCAAAGTGTGGCTGCTGGGGAGACACTGGATCTGATCTCGCTCAGACAGCGCACAGGTGCTGAAAGGCGTCTTTCGTTTGACACTTGCTGACGCGCGCGGCTCGGGAGGTCAATTCGAAAGCAACACACGCCGTTCGGAGATGGGATGAGATGGCCGCGATCGTGAGGAAGTCGGTAAGCAGCCCTTTTCAGCAACCTGCCAGCAAAAGAGAGGGCCGCCCCCGCCGATCGAACGGCGAGAAGCGGCCCCCGACTTACGACCGGAGTTCAGTGTTTGACTTCGGTCTTTGCTTTGGCTTCCCCGACGGGAATCTCCTTCTTCACGGGATTCACCTCCGGAATCGGGACGCCGATTTCGAGCACACCGTTGGCGAACTCAGCCAGAGCCTTTTCTCCATCGGCTCCTTCGGGCAGCGGAATGGCGCGATAGAACCTTCCGTAATTCCGCTCGGTGTGAACGTAGTTGTTGCCCTTCTCCTCACTTTCGAACTTCCGTTCTCCCTCGATTTCAAGAATGTCGCCCGTGACGGTGACCTTCACGTTCTCCTTCTTCAACCCGGGGAGTTCGGCGTGAATCAACAGCTTGCCTTTTTCCCGTTTCACCTCGATGGCGGGACGCCACGCCGCGGCTTCCGCCGCTTTGCCGAAAGCTCGATCCACCTCTTCGCTGAAGCGGCGCATCAGCGCCAATGGATTGGTACCGAACAGGTTTGTCCGGAAGAAATCCGGACCCAGGAAGGGGATGACCTCGTATTTCGGCTCCGTCCTGGCAACTTTTACTTCTGCCATGGCTTTTACCTCCTTACACCTGGGAAGGGTGCAAGTCAGCGTCCATCGAATGCGATGAGCTCCACAGAAGGTGAAGAGTAGTCTGGCTCCGACAAATTCAAATCAGAGATCCGCAACCTGTTTGTTCTCAATCGGCCGTTATCGGTGGCGGTCATAAGTTCGCAATCTCGTTAAACGATCAGGCTCGTTGGGTCGGAACGGCCGACCGCGGCTGTGTGAGGGAGTTGCGAGATATGACGCAGGTCACGCCTTTTCGCGCACCAGCATGCTTGTATAGGCATCGAGAAGTTGTCGCCGCGCATCTTCGCCCAGTGGCTGCGGCAGTTCGGAAGGCTGGTATCGGCGGCAGAGTTCCACGGTCTTGCGCAGGCTCTCGGCAAAGTCGACGCAGGGCGCGCAGCCGGTAATATGCGCTTCGATCTCCTCGCAAGCGTTGGGTGGAAGCTCCAGGTTCAGGTACTCGGAAAGCAGCGCGAACACTTCCCGGCATTTCTCAGTGTGGTTATTGAATCCCATAGCGGCTCCTTATGTATGGCCGGACAAGACCGGTCGACCGGTTCGCAGGTAATCGTCCAGATCTTTGCGGACCGCCAAACGAGCGCGATGCAGGCGTGTCTTGACGGCATCTTCCGTCAAATCCAGAATCCGGGCAGTCTCGGCCGTCGAAAGCTCCTCAACGTCTCGCAGCAGGATCACCGACCGGTAGTTCTCGGGCAGATCTCGGATTGCCTGATCGAGCGCGCACTTCAGCTCAGATTGCTCGATCTGCTGATCCGGCAGTGCGGACCAATCGGCGATCTGCAACTTGCTATGACCTGCTTCGCTGTCCACGGAAGGCAGAAACTCATCGAGCGACAGCTCCCGCGACGGAGCGAAAACGCTTTTCCGGCGTTTCATCAGACAAGCATTTTTTGCGATCTGAAAAACCCACGCGCGGACGCGCGCGGGATCCTGCAGCCGATCGAAGTTCTCGAATATTTTGAGGAGCGTTTCCTGCGCCACTTCCTCCGCGTCTTCCCGATCTCCGCACATCAACCAGCTATACCGAAAGATCTTTGACCGGAAGTGCTCAACAAAGCGATCAAACGCCTCGGGTGTCCTGTCAATCAATCGCCGGGCCAGTTCGATCTCTTCATCCTTATCCAATTGCCCGTTCCGTTTGTGATTGTACGGGAAGCGGAAATGCTCCCGCGCCATATGAATTTTCCGTATGCGAATCGACGGAGACTTCAATGTGAGGGGAGTTCAGCAACGTGTTGTGGATCAGGCAGGATTTTACGGCGCGCAGAACGCCGGCCTGATGCCGCTCCTCGAGGCCGGGGGCTTCGACGTCGATATGAAACGACGCAAGGCGAGCGGGCTGCTTCCCCTTGTCGGCGGTGACCCGAACCTTCAACGAGCCGGTGGGCAGACCTCGCGTCTTCAAATACTGCGCCGCATACCAGGCCCCGCAGGTTGCAAGTGAAGCCAGCAGAAACTCCGGCGGCGTCATGCCCTCGTCCGAACCGCCATTCTCCAGCGGCTGGTCGCAAATCACCTTGTGACTCCGGGCAATGACCTCGAATTTTGAACTTGTCAGACAATTCGCCATGACTTCCATGATCTTTTCCTTCCTGCTTCCGAAGATGCGAATGGTGCGAAAGGGTGACGCCCTGTGTTCTCCGGCTTCATCACAACCGGACAATGGGGTCAACGCTCGTTTACGCCGCCGAGCCAGATTTTGTCCGGTGTCATCAGTTCCTGATCGACAGTTCCAGAGGTGGCATATATCGTCTGAAAGCCGTCTGCCGCCCTCGGAATCAGATGGAATTTCACCAGATACTGATTCGCCAGGTGCTCCGATATATCGGAGAGAAACGGATCGAGTGTTCTCTCCGGGCTATGGCCAGTGAAATACGCTTCACCGCCGGTTTCGTAGCACACGTGCGCCAGATCGTTGACTCCCGCATCGATCGTCGACCGTTTCTGTGATAAGTAATCGCTTGCCGGGTTATACAGAGCGTAAACAATGACTCGGGCGCGTTCCGCATCCCGGATCGCCATATCGGCGCTGACGCAGACGCCGTCTTCGCTCGCGGAGTCATCGATTCCCGAACTCACAAGGATGATTTCACGCCGCAAAGATTTTTTCCCCCATTGCTGTATCAGGTCGGCCACCGCGCAATACGGTTCGCCGGTCCTGCCTCCGGAAGGTTCGCGCAGCGCGGCGGCGGCACGCGGGTGGTCTGTTGTAGGATTCTCAACTATCTGTAGTGCACCGTCGTGAATGTATGCGACACCGATCGAGACCGGGCTCGGCTGCGCGGCGACGAAGCTTCGCAGTTCCTGAAGCTTCGGACCAAAATCGTAGTTTGCGGCGTCGTCGATCAGGATAAACAGATCCAGATCCCGCCACTCAAGAGGGATGACATCCGTAACTGTTCCGTCCGCGATCGTCAAATGGTTCTTATCAAGGGTTGCCGGCTGATTGTTCGTGTGGTCCGCAACCGTCAGGACCATCTGAACGTCCGCGCCCGGCTCGGTTTTTGCCCGCGCAATTGCTGTCGCCCCGGCCAATGCGGCGGTTGCAATCAACACTTCGGTCCATCTTCGAACTGACATACCATCCTCCTCAAACGTCACTTTCCTGCCGGGATGAACCCGGCAACATGATTTCCTGTACGAACACGGATGCACTCTCCGAGCCAGAAGCCCTCCATGGCTTCCGCGATGGTTAACGATTGGAAGGAGTGGCCTCAAGCTGGCAGGTACACACCCGTCGCGGCGAAATCGTTTGGATCCCTGGGGGATATGACGCAACGTCATGCGATCGCACCCATTTGGTGAATGCGTTGGTGTCAGGAAGTGGTTGCAGGGGCTGGATCCAGGTTCCGGCGTGCCGCATGCACTTCTCAGGCATGAAAGGAATTCCAGGTCTCGCCTGCAAACGGGTGACGGCCTGTCACCCTGGCCAAATAACTGTATCCTTACAACCAGAAACAATGAATAAGACCTTAATATTGCTGGCTTTGTTGTCATGGCCCGCTGTGGCACAAGACGCACTGTCGCTGAAAGACGCAGTTCGTCTGGCGCTGGCGCAACAAGAGGGTCGACGCATCAACCGCCGCCCGCAATGCAGCGGACAGCCGGATCGCGGAGGCGAAGGCCGGTAACCTGCCCAAGGTCAACTACACGGAGTCGTGGACCCGCAGCGATAATCCGGTTTTTGTTTTCGGCTCATTGCTGAGCCAGCACCAGTTTGATCAGCAGGATTTCCAGATCGCGTCGCTGAACCGGCCGGATTTCCTGAACAACTTCCAATCTCTGATCACCGCCGATCAAACGCTGTATAACGCGGGCCAGACAAAAGACGCGGTGCGGTCGGCCGAGTTGATGAAGGATATGACGACCGAAGATGGCCGGCGCACGCAAATGGACGTGATCGCGGGCGTGATCCGGTCCTATTACGATTGTCTGCTGAGCGAGCAGCAACTCGGCGCCGCCAGCCAGGCGCTGCGTTCGGCACAGGCCGATCTCGATCACGCCCAGGCTGTGCGGTCCGCCGGGCTATCGACCGACGTCGACGTGCTTTCGATCCGCGTTCATCTGGCCGGCGTTCGGGAGCAGCAGATCCGTCGGCAGGCCGATCTCGACGTGGCTCGCGCGGCTCTCAATGATGCGCTCGGCTCGCCGCTCGATGCGGCGCACACTCTGACCACTGACATGACTGCTATGGATCTACCCGCAGGAATTCTCGCGAACTACGAAAAGGACGCGCTCGTCGACAGGCCGGAAGCTCGTCAGGGCAAGCTCGCGATCGGCCTCGCCAAAAGTCAGGAAGCGACGACCCACAGCAGTCTTCTTCCGCAGGTCGAGCTTCACGGCGCATTCGAAGCGGACCGCCAGGATTTCTACAGCAAGGGCGGAGCCAACTGGCTCATCGCGATCGGCCTTCACTGGAACCTGTTTAACGGGTTCAGCGACAAAGCGCGCATCCGGGAAAGCACCTTTGCGCGCCGCCGCAGCGAGGCCGACCAGGAACACGCCGATTCAGCCATCCGTCTTCAGGTCCGGCGCGCTTATGCCGACTTGCGTGCAGCGGCGCAGCGGATCGAGGTGACGAAGGCATCGGTCACGGAAGCCGAGGAGAGTCTTCGCATCACCCAAAATCGATACGAGACCGGGCTGAATAATGTCACCGATCTGCTTCGCACAGAGACGGCGCTGCTCGATGCGCGGACCAGCCAGTTTGCCGCAATACACGACCAGCGCCTCGCCGGGCGGCGCTCGAACTGGCGGCGGGCACGCTCACTGCGGATTCTGAGGTCCTGAACTAAGTGACGAAGCAACTACTCATCACCATTCCTTTCGCGATCTGGCTGACAGGATGCGGCGAACCTCCGGAATCGAAGCCGGCCGTCTCTTCGGCGCCGCCTGTTGCCGGTTCGACAGTCGCGGTGGCCGCCGAAACCTGGCCGTCACTCTATGAGGCCACCGGGACCGTACGTGCGCGGACTTCCACCGCCATCTCCGCAAAGTTGACTGGGTATGTGCGCGAAGTCAGGGTGCAGACTGGCGATCGTGTACGCGAGGGCCAGATGCTGGTGACGCTCGATACGCGCGACCTCGACGTCGGTGCGCGGCGTGCCGACGCCGCTCGCGAAGAAGTCCGCACCGCCGTGCCCGAAGCCGATAGTGCGGTCCGGGCGGCGAAAGCCAGTCTCGATCTGGCCCAGGTGACGTTCAACCGCATGCAGGACTTGTATCAAAAGAAGTCGTTGTCGGACCAGGAGTTTGATGAGGCCGCCGCGAAACTCCAAGCGGCGCAGGCCGCGTGGGATATGGCGCGGGCGCGGCGCGCGCAGATGGATTCAAAGCTCGCGCAGGCGGATCAGGAGGTGCGCTCGTCTGAAGTGACACGCAGCTACGCCGACATCTCGGCGCCCTTCGCGGGTGTTGTCGTCGCCAGATCGGTTGAACCAGGCAGCCTCGCGATGCCGCGCGCACCACTCCCTACCATCGAACGCGAAGGCGCTTATCGCCTTGAAGCGGCGGTGGACGAATCCCATCTGTCCGCAATTCGTGCCGGTCAGCCGGTCTCCGTCACGATCGAGAGCGTGGATCGCACGATCGAGGCGCGCGTCTCCGAAATCGTTCCTTCGGTGGATTCGGTCTCCCGCGCTTATATCGTCAAGATCGATCTCCCATCCATCCCGCAGCTGCGCTCGGGGGTTTTCGGACATGCGGCTTTCCAGCTTGGCAGCCGGAGGGTGCTGGCGATTCCGGCCGGGGCCGTCACCGAACGCGGCCAGCTGCAATCGGTCATGGTAGCCGACAACGGCTTTGCGCACACACGTTTGATCACAACCGGACAGGAGTCAAATGATCGTATTGAAATGCTCTCCGGCCTCAGCGCCGGCGAAAAGGTCATCTTCCCGACTCGTGGTCTTGCCGGGGGAGTCGCCGTTACAGCAGATAACTCCGGAGTGCGGCCGTGAATGTCCCGCGCGCTTCCGGCCCAGCGGGAAGATTTGCCCACGTCTGGATCTCATCGAAGCTGACGCCGCTTGTGATTGTTGCCTCGCTGTTGCTTGGAGCCTTCGCGGTATGGAAGCTGCCGCGCGAGGAAGAGCCGCAGATCGTTGTGCCGATGGTCGATGTGTTTGTTCAGATGCCAGGCGCATCGGCTCGTGAAGTGGAACAACGCGTCACCAGTCCGATGGAAAAGTTGCTATGGGAAATTCCCGGCGTTGAGTACATCTACTCAACGTCGAGCCCCGGTATGTCCACCGTGATCGTTCGCTTTCTTGTGGGTCAGGACGAAGAGAAGAGCATCGTGCGGCTGAACCAGAAGCTCAACGCCAATCTGGACCTGATGCCGCCGGGGGCGTCCCCGCCTCTGGTGAAGCCTCGGTCGATAGACGACGTGCCCATTCTCGCGCTCACCTTCTGGAGCAACCGGTATGGCGATTTCGAGTTGCGGCGCATCGCGGCGCAAGTGGACGACACAATAAAGCAGACGCCCGACGTTTCCGCCGTCGCTCTCATCGGTGGCCAGCGGCGCGAAGTCCGGATTACGCCGGACATCGCCCGCATGACTGCATATAATCTTTCTCCATTGCAACTGGTGAGCGCCCTGGCCTTTCGAACCGCCGCATGCCCTCGGGGGAATTCGCCAGCGATAACCGGCAGTATCTTCTCGAAACCGGCCAGTTCCTGTGCACGGCGGAAGATGTTCGGAACGTGGTCGCCGGCATCGCGGATAGCAAGCCGATTTACGTGCGGGATGTTGCCCAGGTGACCGATGGAGGCGAGGAACCTTCACAGTACGTGCGCTTCTCCGACGGAAAAGGCTTCTACCCGGCAGTCACGATTGCCGTCTCCAAGCGCAAAGGGACAAACGCCGTGAGCGTAGGCGAGGACGTGCTGCGTCGCCTGCAATTACTCAAGGGCGCCGTCATTCCGTCCGATGTCAATATGACCGTCACGCGGAACTATGGAGACACCGCGAAAGAGAAGTCGAATGAGCTTCTCTGGCACATGCTGATTGCGGTGATTTCGGTGAGTGCGCTCATCGCCCTTACCCTCGGCCTGCGCGAGTCCCTGATCGTATTTATTGCGATTCCGGTAACACTCGCCTTGACGCTCACGGTGTTTTACCTCTACGGCTACACCCTGAACCGGATTACGCTGTTCGCCCTCATCTTTTCCATCGGCATTCTGGTCGACGACGCGATCGTGGTGGTGGAAAACATCGTGCGCCACTGGCGGATGGCCGCCAATAAGGACAGGCCACCGCAGGATGTCGCGATCGAAGAGGTGGACGAAGTGGGGAACCCCACCATTCTGGCGACCTTCGCGGTGGTAGCGGCGATCCTGCCGATGGCGTTTGTCGGCGGGCTGATGGGGCCGTATATGCGGCCCATCCCGATCGGCGCCAGCGCCGCTATGCTCTTCTCGCTGCTGGTCGCCTTCGTCGTGACGCCATGGGCGGCAGTCCGAATTCTCAAACCCGGCGGGCATCACGCAGGTGAGCGTGAGGACTTCGTGACGCGGCTTTACCGGCGTTTCATGGGTGGCCTCCTGCACCGCGCCCCGTTGCGTTGGGGCTTCGTTGCCGGCGTAGTGGTCCTGCTGATCGCGTCCGTTTCGTTGTTCTACTTCGGAGCGGTGAAGGTCAAAATGCTGCCCTTCGACAACAAGGGCGAGTTCCAGGTAATCGTCGATATGCCGACAGGCACGACCCTCGAAGAAACCGGGCGGGTGACGCAACTGCTGGCGGAAGCCACGAAGCGACAGCGCGAAGTGGTGAATGTTCAAACTTACGTCGGAACCGCATCGCCTTACAACTTCAACGGTCTGGTGCGCCATTATTATCTGCGGCGCGGACCGAACGTTGCGGATATCCAGGTGAATCTGTTGCCCAAAAGCGCGCGGGATTTGCAAAGCCACGAGATCGCGAAGCAGGTGCGCACGCGGCTTCTGGCGATCGCGGAGCGCTACGGCGCGCGGATCAAGGTCGCGGAGGTGCCGCCTGGCCCTCCGGTTCTCGAAACCCTGGTCGCGGAGGTCTATGGACCTGTCATGGAAAGGAGGATTGGGCTGGCGCGGCAAATTCGCGATCTCTTCAAGCAGACTCGAGGCGTGGTGGACGTCGACTGGTATGTGGAAGACGATCAACCGAAGTACACTCTATCCGTCGACGAGGGGAAGGCGTCCATCAGCGGGATCTCCGAAGACGACATCGCCCGCACCATGCAGGTGGCTTCCGCGGGCTACGCGGCCGGTCTGCTCCATCTGGACGCGGAGCGGGAAGACGTTTCGCTCAACGTCCGGCTCGACCGCGCCGCCCGTTCCGATCTGGAACGGATGCAAAGCCTCAAGATCGCCGGGCGGGATGGCCGCCAGGTCGCGATCGGTGAACTGGTGCACGTAGGGGAAACGATCGAGGACAAAAGCATCTACCACAAGAACCTGCTGCCGGTGACGTACGTAACCGCCGACATAGCGGGAGAGATAGAAAGCCCGGTGTATGCGGTTCTCAAACTCGGGCCGGAGATCGACAAGCTCAAAATCCCCGAGGGTTATCGGATTGAGCAGCATATGGCGGCGCTTCCAACGGATGCCGGCCGGTACTCAATGAAATGGGATGGCGAATGGCAGATCATCTATGAGGTCTTTCGCGACCTCGGCATCGCCTTCGCGGCCGTGCTGATCCTGATCTACGGCATGGTGGTCGGCTGGTTCCAGTCGTTCCTTACGCCGTTGATCATCATGGCCGCGATCCCGTTTTCGCTGGTCGGGATCGTCCCGGCGCACGGTCTTCTGCATGCTTTCTTCACGGCTACCTCGATGATCGGATTCATCGCCGGCGCGGGGATCGTTGTGAGGAATTCCATTATTCTGGTCGACTTCATCGAACTCCGTCTCGCAGAGGGCATGCCGCTGGACGCGGCCGTGATCGACGCCGGGGCCGTTCGTTTCCGGCCGATGATGCTTACGGCGGCCGCGGTGGTCGTAGGCTCGTCGGTGATTCTGTTCGACCCCATATTTCAGGGCCTCGCTATTGCGTTGATGGCGGGCGAGATCGCCTCGCTGTTGCTCTCGCGCATGACGGTGCCGGTGTTGTTCTACATCTTCAACAGGAAAAGGAGCCTGTCTGTATGACCGTAGATCGTTATCTGCACTTGATCGCCGGGGCGTTCGTCCTCGTGAGCCTGGCACTCGGACACTGGGCGAGCCCGTATTGGTATCTGTTTGCCGCTTTTGTTGGGCTCAATCTCTTTCAATCGGGGTTCACCGGATGGTGCCCGATGATGACCTTCCTCCGAAAGCTTGGCGTGCGCGAATCCTGAGCCAAATCACGCAGGTTTCCGCCTGTCGGAAAACCGTAAGTCCATATCGGCAAAGGATTTCCGATTGGCTTCCTTGTTGCTTGTTAGATGAGCGAAAGGAGTTTGGGTTTATGCAACTTCAACTCAAATCCGCAAGTCTGGCCACGGGAGTCCTCCTGCTGGGTGCTCTGATCGCCTCTGCGCAAGGTCCCGGAACGTCAAAGCACATGGGAATGTACGATCCGGCAAACGAAACAACTCTCAAAGGGACCATTGAAGCCGTGACGCAACAGACTTCCAATCAAATGATGATGGGGACACATCTGACGCTGACAGTGGACGGCAAGAACCAGGAGGTCATGCTCGGACCGTCCAGCTTCATAGCCAGTCAGGGATTTTCCTTCGCCAAAGGCGATTCGATCGAGGTAACAGGCTCGAAAATGACGATGATGGGAACCGCATATGTCATTGCGCGAGAGGTCGTGAAAGACGGAAAGACCTTGACGTTGCGGGATAGCAGCGGCAAGCCGAAATGGGCCGGTAGCGGAATGATGGGCGGACGCGGCACGCATGAACCGCAAGACCCAACCCGGTAACATTCG
Source organism: Terriglobia bacterium (assembly GCA_963845785.1). GTDB lineage: Bacteria > Acidobacteriota > Terriglobia > Bryobacterales > Bryobacteraceae > BOG-234. Next base: position 193,610 of record CAWJTK010000003.1, read on the forward strand.
CGTGACTCGGGAGGAATTCATGAAATTATCCTTGAAGGCGTTGGCATTCTCCTGTGCTTTGATCTGGGGCGGATTGTTGCTGGCCGTCGGACTGGCAAACCTTGCCGTGCCGGCGTACGACTTGGCGTTCCTGCGCGGGATGAGTTCGGTGTACCCGGGATACCATGGGTCCGGCACGATCTCGAATGTCCTGATAGGCGCGGCTTACGGCCTGTTTGACGGCGCGGCCGCCGGCCTGGTTTTCGGGTGGCTGTACAACTTCCTGGCGCGACCATGAGCCCGACGTGACCAGCGTGGCGGCGACGCAAGGCCTTGCACAAATCGGAAGTATCGCCCAGGTACACGGCCCCGTCGTCGATATCGCCTGTGCCGTGCTTCCACCCCTCCATCAGGCGCTTGTGAGCAAACTCGACGGTCAATCCTGCACGTTCGAAGTGCATCAGCACCTCGATGAGAAGCACGTTCGTGCCATCACGCTGCATCGCGCTGCCGGGTTGCGCCGCGGTATGCCGGTGTTCGATACCGGCTCCACCCTGCGCGTCCCGGTGGCCCCTGAGTGCTTGAGCCGGTTGCTCGACCTCTTCGGCGAGCCGCTCGATGGAGGGCCCGCAATTGCGCCAGGAAACTCGCGGAATATTCTCGCAAAACCCGGCCCCCTGCATGAAGCGCGCGCAGCCACGGGCATCCTCGAAACCGGTATCAAAGTAATCGATCTTCTTTGTCCGTTTGTGCGGGGAGGCAAGACCGGGCTTTTCGGAGGGGCCGGTGTCGGCAAGACCGTTCTCATCATGGAGTTCATGCACGCGATCGCCAACCTCCACAAGGGCGTTTCGGTCTTTGCGGGCGTAGGAGAGCGCATTCGCGAGGGGCACGAACTCTGGCGCGAGATGCAGCGATCCGGCGTCATGCCCCACGCGCTGATGGTCTTTGGCCAGATGGATGAATCGCCGGGTGTGCGCTTCCGCGTAGGAATGACCGCCCTGACCCACGCGGAGTACCTGCGCGACACGCTGGGCAAAGAGGTCCTGTTCCTGATGGACAATGCCTATCGCTTCGTGCAGGCGGGCAGCGAGATCTCCGGACTACTGGGGCGAATGCCGGCCACCGTGGGCTATCAGCCGACGCTGATGACCGAGGTTGCGGAACTGGAGGACCGCATTATGTCCACCACCAGCGGGAGCATCACTTCCGTGCAGGCCGTCTATGTTCCCGCCGACGATATGACAGACCCTGCCGTCAGCGCGATCCTCAACCATCTCGATACCACCGTGATCCTCTCCCGAGCGCAGGCGGGCAAGGGTATCTATCCCGCCGTCGATCCGCTGTCTTCTTCCAGCAAACTCATGGATCGCCATGTACTCGGCGAACGGCACTACGCTGTTGCCGAAAAGGTGCGGGAGCATCTCGCTCGTTACCGCGACCTCGAGGACATCATCACCATGCTCGGTATCGAGGAGCTTTCGCCGGAGGACCGCCTTATCGTGCTCCGAGCCCGGAAGCTGCAGCGCTACCTTACGCAGCCCTTCTTTGTAGTCGCGGAACACACCAGCATTCCCGGACAATCCGTGCCGATCGAAGAAGTGCTCAGGGATTGCGAAGACTTCCTGTCGGGAACATACGATCAACTCACAGAGGAGCGGTGTTACATGCGCGGAAGCATGCGCGGGGGCCCCGCATGAGCACCTTCCTTCTGCATCTGGAAAGTGCCACCCAGTACGAGCGAATTGAGAATGTGGAGAGCTTCGTGGGGCTGGACGAATCGGGCAGTTTCGGCATTCTGGCCGGCCATTCCCGGATGATGAGCCTGCTCACATTCGGCCTCGCGCGCTTTCGCGTCGCCGGCCGGGAGTGTGAATACGTCGCCGTGCCCGGCGCCCTGGCATATTTCGTTGACGGCCAGCTTCACCTGAGCACCAGACGGTATCTGCGCGGCAAGGAACTGGACAAAATGACGGCGGCCCTCCGTCAGGAACTGCAGGCGGAAGAAGATGCCTTGCGGGAAACGCGGCAAAGCGTCAAGCGGCTGGAAGAGGAGATGTTGAAGCGCTTATGGAAGTTGAGTCGCGGGTCGGAGATATAAGAATGATTCCCCCCGGCGACCGGCGCATCCGCGAGCAGAGACTCGAGCGAAATGTGGATCGGCAAGTCCGGCAAATCAGGAAGGCCGAAGTCGATCGACGAACTCTGCTACGTCAGACCGTATACCTGGGCAGCATTGGCGTGATGATCGCGCTGCCGATTGTGGCTGGCGCGTATCTGGGACGCTGGCTGGATACGCTGTCGGCGGGATATGGAGTTCACTGGACGATCAGCATGATCTTTCTCGGCATCGTTGTGGGCGCGGTCAATGTGTATCTTTTCCTTAGGGAGCGGGAATGACGATGTTCCACGTTGGCCCCCTGCCAATAAGCGATACGGTCGTCACGACATGGGGCGTAATGTTATTCCTCCTGCTGCTCTGCGGCTTCTCGGCGCGGCGTTTCAGCGTCGAACCTGGACCCTGGCAATCCGCTCTCGAAGGGGTTGTAACGGCAATCGAAGACGCAGTCGGCGAGGTGCTGCCCGAATACGGGTCGAGGGTCTTACCGTTCGTGGGAACACTGTGGATCTTTCTCGCGATCGCCAATGTCATCGGGATCGTTCCAGGGCTTCACGGCCCGACTGCGGACTTGTCGACGACCGCGGCGCTGGCCGTCCTGGTCTTCCTTTCCGTGCATTGGTACGGCATTCGCATCCACGGTCTCCGGCAATACTTGCGCCACTATATCGAGCCGAGCCCGATCCTGCTTCCGTTTCACATAATCAGCGAGCTCTCCCGAACTGTGGCGCTGGCGGTCCGGCTGTTTGGCAACATCTTCAGTCTCGAGATGGCGGCTTTACTGGTGTTGCTGGTGGCCGGGTTCCTCGTGCCGATTCCAGTGCTGCTGTTGCACATTATCGAAGCGCTGGTCCAGGCTTACATCTTCGGAACGCTGGCGCTGATCTACATAGCGGGCGGTATCCAGGTCGCGGATTCGAAAGCGGTCGCGGACAAAAATGTCGTTGTCGAAGACAAAGGAGTAATTCATGCGTGATATGACGTGGTTCACCCTGGCCTCGACCGTGGTGGCGGCTCTTGCGATAGCGATCGGCGCTATGTATCCGGCGCAGGCCATGGGGCGCGCGATCGTAAAGGCGCTCGACTCGCTCGCACGACAGCCCGAGGCTGAGAAATCCATCACCCGAACCCTTTTTATCGGCCTCGCGATGATTGAATCCCTGGCGATCTATGTCCTGGTAGTCGTTCTGATTATTCTATTCAGGAATCCGTTGCTCGAATACGTGATTGGCAAGTAGAGGCTCGGAAAACGTATCCGCATGTTTGGAGACACTTACCGAGCCACGACCGGAACGGAGTGCTGTTCGAATGGCCTTTTTCAGCATCCTGCTAATACTACTGTGTTATAAAACATGATATATTGTTTTTGTTGTGAGCGCCATATCAACGAGGGCGCCAGGCGCACAACAGAAACGGCTCGCTGCATATCTCGATAGCCTGGCGCAGGCGGCGGGGCATTCGGACCGGATCGCACCTTTCAAGGCATATTGCACAGGGTTGCTTTTGCCGGGAGAACGGAAGAGCGTTGAGCCGATGGCCGCGAAGCTTGCGCCGGAAAATGTTCGCCGCATGCATCAGTCCCTGCATCATCTGGTGGCGGATGCTCCCTGGGATGACGAAGTGCTGCTTGATCGGGCGCTGGATACGGTGCTGCCTTCCCTGCTGCGGCAGGGTCCTGTGGTGGCGTGGGTAGTGGATGACACGGGTTTCCCGAAGAAGGGCAAACATTCTGTGGGCGTGACTCGGCAGTATTGCGGGCAGGTGGGTAAACAGGATAACTGCCAGGTGGCCGTAAGTCTTTCCGTAACGACGGAAGCATCGAGCATGCCGATTGCGTTTCGCTTATATCTTCCGGAAGTGTGGGCGAGCGATCCGGAAAGACGGAAGAAAGCCAGGGTCCCCGAGGAGATCGTATTTCAAACGAAGCCCCAAATTGCGCTGGCACAGATACAGCGGGCAAAGGAACGCGGTGTACCCACAGGTGTGGTGCTGTCGGACGCCGGATATGGCAACGATTCGCAGTTCCGGGCACAACTGACCGAATGGGATTTGCCTTATATTGCGGGACTCATGAGTACGGTGAAGGTATGGAAACCCGGTGAGCAACCCGTATCCCCTCCCGCGCAAAAGGGCCTGGGCCGTCCGCCGAAACTGCTGCAGCGTGATCTGAAACATCAGCCGGTAACAGTGAAAGGCCTTGCGCAGTCACTGGCCCCGGAAGCATGGGAAACCGTCTGCTGGCGTGCAGGAGTCAAAGACGATCTCCAATCGCGCTTTGCCGCGGTTCGTGTGCGTCCGGCACATCGCGATTACTGGCGTGCGGAGCCGCATGCGGAAGAATGGCTTCTGATCGAATGGCCGGAAGGCGAAAATGAACCCACAAAATACTGGTTCTCGACTCTTCCCGCAGATCTGCCTCTGACTGACCTCGTCCACCTTGCCAAACATCGCTGGATCATAGAACGCGATTACGAGGAGTTGAAACAGGAACTGGGGCTGGGTCATTTTGAAGGGCGAGGCTGGCGCGGATTTCACCATCACGCCACCCTCTGCATCGTCTCGTATGGGTTCCTGATCGCCGAGCGGAGCTGTTTTTCCCCCTCAGCGCGCGCCGGTCATCTTGGACTATGCGCCGCCAAACCGCCGCAACGCTTCCGGCCGCGCGGCTCCCCGCATAAGACCCGAGCGGCATAACCCACACTCGATCGCGACCATCAGAATCGTCATTGCCCGCTATCTGATCGGACTGCTTCCTCGATGTCCCTGTTGTGGATCGCGCTCCGGATAATCTTCCGCGTCAACGTCCGCCTCAACTATGCAGGATGCGGGTCGTGAGTGGTTCGGCGCCGTTTGCCACGCCCCATCCAGCAGTTCCACGCCGCTGAGTTTGTCGAGCGCAATGCAGCGCCAGTTATCCGGCGACCCCGGCGGTTTCAGGCCGGATTCGCTTTCTCCGCCGTACTGATAGCAAAGCACTCGGAACTGCCCTTCCTTGTTCCTTCCCAGTCTGTGCGGACAAAACAGGCGGTGGCGACCATGGTAAACAGCGGACACCGGCCGCCTGCTCTCCACGGCCGAGCGCACCATCCGGTATATATCGGCCACAGAGCCAACCCTGCCCGTTCCCAAACCGCCACCCAGACCTTCAGATTACTCGCGCGGAACCATAAATCCCAAGAGCTCAACGCTTTATAACACAGTAGTACTAAAGACGTGGAACTAAACTGGACCACATTCGCTCTCGAGATCGTCAATTTCCTCATTCTCGTCTGGATCCTGAAGCGGTTCCTCTATAAGCCGGTGCTCGCAGCCATCGCCCGCCGCAAGGCGGCAATTGATAAGACCCTCTCCGATGCAGCGTCGCGGCAGAAAGCCGCCCAGGCGCTTGAGCTCCAGTATCAAAACCGCCTTACCGATTGGGAGAGCGAGAAGGAAAAACTGCGCACGGAGGTCCTGGTGGAAATCGACGGACAACGCGAAAACATGATGGCCGCGCTGCAACAATCTTTGGCCCAGGAGCGCGAGAAAGCGAGGGTCGTAGAGCAGCGTCGTTTGCAGGATCTGGAAAAAAGAATGGCGGAGGAGGCGCGGACGAAAGGCGCTCAGTTCACCGGGCGTCTGCTGACGCGCTTCGCTTCCGTCGAACTCGAATCGAAGATCGCAGCCGCGGCAGTGGAAGACGTCGCGCTTCTGCCGCCCACACAGGTGCAAGCCATCATAACCGCCGTGCGGGGAGACGGACATCCCGTTCAGGTGATCAGCGCCTTTCCTCTTCCCGATACGGAGCGCACGATGATTACCCATAATCTCCAGGCGCTGGTCCGTGACCAGGTTGCCATCGAATTCAGGGAAGACAGCCGGCTGCTGGCTGGATTGCGCATCAATCTCGGACCGTGGGTCCTGGATGCGAACCTCGGCGGAGAATTGCAGTTTTTCGCGAACGCCCTGCGAGATGATGCCCGACACCAATAACTCCGCTTGTCCCCGGCGCGGCGTGCCGCCCTGGCTGGAACACTATCGCTTCGGACTGCGCGTCACGGAACGGGGGGCCATCCTTTCCATCGGTGACGGCATCGCTCACATCAGCGGCCTGCCGTCCGCTTCGATGGACGAAATCCTTCAATTCGAGGACGGCAGCCGCGCCGTGGTCTTCTCGCTGGAGGAGGACTTCATCAGCGCCGTCCTGCTGGAGGACGGCCCCGCGTTGACGGCCGGCGCCGGGGCGTATCTTTCCGGCCATCGCCTCAGTATTCCGACGGGGGACGAGCTGAAGGGTCGGGTCATCGATCCGCTCGGCATGCCCCTTGACGGGGGACCCGCGCCGGACTGCGCCAGGCAGGGGGAGCTCGAGGCGCAAGCGCCGAGCATCGTCGCAAGGGAGTTCGTCGAGGAGCCTCTCTATACGGGAAACAAGATCGTCGACACCTTAATCCCGATCGGGAAGGGACAACGCCAGTTGCTCATCGGCGATAACGGTCTCGGCAAGAGTTCTTTCGCGCTTGATACGGTGATCAACCAGAGGGGCAAGAACGTCTCCTGCGTATATGTCCTGATCGGGCAAAAGAGATCTACTGTCGTCAGCACGGTGGAAACCTTGCGCGAAGCCGGCGCGCTCGAACATTGTACGGTCGTAGTGGCCGAAGCCACTACGACCCCTGGCCTCAAATATCTCGCGCCATTTGCGGGCTGCGCCGTGGCGGAAGCCTGGATGGCACAGGGGAAAGATACCCTGATCGTCTACGACGACCTCACAACCCACGCACAAGCCTATCGGGAATTGTCCCTGCTCCTGCGCCGTCCGCCGGGCCGGGAGGCGTATCCCGGCGATATTTTCTACCTGCACTCGCGGCTGCTTGAACGCTCCGCGCACCTCGCGGCGAGTCAGGGCGGCGGCAGCATGACGGCGTTGCCCATTGTCGAGACCAGGGAGGGCGAGATCGCGGCTTACATCCCGACCAACCTGATCTCGATCACGGATGGGCAAATCTACTTCGACGCAAGTTTGTTCTCCAGCGGGTTCCTTCCGGCCATCGACGTCAGGACGTCGGTCTCGCGCATCGGCGGAAAAGCACAGCACGCCGGTATCGCCCGCGAGGCCGGGCACATGAAACTCGACTATCTGCAGTTTCTCGAGCTGGAAGTCTTTACGCGGTTCGGCGCCCGGCTTGAGGCATCAGTGGAGGCCAAAATCAAGCGCGGGCGGCTGCTCCGCGAACTGCTCAAGCAGGATCGTCTGTCCCCGCGATCCGCGAAATTTCAAATGGCCTGGCTCGTTGCGTTCAACGAAGGCCTGTTCAATGCCACTCCCGTGAGCGATACTCCGGCTACCCTCAGCCGCCTCGCGGCCGGCGTGGAAAGTGCCGGTTTGCGCCTCGAAGACAATCACGAAAGCTGGAAGCGGGCGGTTGAGGGCTGGCTGGGGCGAGGCGCCGCATGAGCAGGCATCGCGATCTCGAGACGCAGATCCGCGGTCTGAGCGACATCGGGGAAATCATGAGCGCGATGAAGAACCTCGCTCTGATGGAAACGCATCGACTGGCCCGCTTCATGGAAACACAGCGCCGCGTCGTCGCAAGCGTCGAGTTGGCGGCCGGCGATTTTGCCCGTTTTCACACGAGCCTGCTTCCCGGCGAAGGAGAATCCCGCGATGCATATGTGCTGGTTGGGAGTGAGCGAGGCTTCTGCGGCGACTTCAACGCATCTCTGTTGAAGGTTTTCAATGATACGAGCGCGGGGCAGCAGGCGGGAACCGTCGTTGTAGGAGGAAAGCTCGAGTCGAAGCTTGCCGGGGATCGGAGAGTAGCCGCCTTCATTCCTGGCGCGAGCGTCGTGGAAGAGGTGGACGCGGTGCTTTCGAAACTCGTGGAAGAGTTGACTCATTTAAGTGCATCTGGAGCGGCCGCAAGTTACCTGCGTCTGACGGTTTTTCATCATGACCCCAACGCGGACCAGGTTCAGATCTCAACGTTGAAACCATTCAAGCAGCCGAAGGCCGCATCGGCGCCTCTCGCTTTCCCGCCGCTGCTGAACATCGAGCACCGGCTGTTCCTCATCGGATTGGCGGAGCAATACCTGATGTCCGTGCTTCATGAGCTTTTGTACCGTTCCCTGATGGCGGAAAACCAGCGCCGGATGCAACACATGGACTCGGCGATACGGCTCATAGATCGGACAGCGAAAGATCTCTGGCGGCGGCGCAATATTCTGCGTCAGGAGGAAATCACCGAGGAGATCGAGGTGATCATGTTGAGCGCGGCGGCATTCGGCTAGCTGGCCGCAGCCGCTGTTGCGTCTTTTCACCCAATGGAGTTTGGCAACCCATGCGAAGCCGGTGCAATAGATCGAGGACGGCTGAAATTGTTCACCCGGGACTGGCGGCACAGATGCGTACTGTTCGGGCAAAGGAGAGATTTTATGAGAACGGTAGTGGCTGTATTGCCCTCGATAGCGGAAGCGGAGCAAGTCGCCCACGACCTTGAGGCGATCGGCATTCCGAATGAGGAAGTCAACATCGCCAGCGAAGCCGTTGCAAAAAACCGGGCGAAATGCGCGAAAGAGGGAGCGTGGTCCCGACGAAATATTGCCGCTGCTGCCGCTTCGGGGTTTGGCTGGTTCATCGCCGGGCTGATTCCCCTGATCGCGGAGCGGACCCGCGGTGGCGCGTCTCTCGTGGGAGCCGCTCTAGGTGGCGGCGCCGGTCTCATCCTGGGGCTGATCGCATTCACCCTGCGCGGCGGCGCCTCAATCCCCGTCGGCAGTGCGATCGCGACGATCCTGATACCCCCCGTCGTGGGCGCCGTGGGCGGGGCCTTTGTCGCCCGTCTGTACAACACAGGCGTTTCACACGAGAGCGACGCTCTTTGCGCGGAAGCCGTTCGCGAACACGGCGTAGTTGTTGCCGCGCATGTTGACGAGTCAAGGGAGCCGGAGGCGGTCCAGGTGCTGAATGCCCACGGCGCCCGCAATGCCCACGCCGCGGCCGATGCCTGGCTCGCCAGCGGCTGGACCGGGAAACACACAGATGATGAGCCTTATCCCTCCGACAGCTCTTTCCGGTCGCATGAACCCGGCGCGTGATCCCATGGTAGTTTCCAGTCTGAGAAGTCCGGCGGTGCTGCCCTCACAGTGGAGAACCTTTCCGTAGTGCTGGACGGTTTTGAAATCCTGAGCGGGGTCTCCTTCGCCCTGAAGTCGGGCGAAGCGCAAGCGGTGATTGGCCCGAACGGCGCGGGCAAAACCTTCCTGTTTCGCGCCTTATTGGGGTGCGTCCCTGATACGAAGTGAAGGGTACAACGATCAGATCGAGATCTCGGAAGTGCGCCAGGGTAGAGTCGGGAGGTGGCTGGCACGGCTCTCGCCGGCCCCGAGCGGCGATAGGTGTGGCGTCCGGGAATGTCAACTTCGTCGGCTTTAATTAACCTGATGCCGAAACCATAACCCGGGCATTGACGTCACGAGCCGTAATCGCCCTCATTCGTTGGGCCGCACCGGTTTTCTGCCGGGGCGCAGCCATCGGAACAGTCGGCGCGGCCCGGCGCTCCGCCGCCCATACAAAACCCAGAACCCGGCGTACTTCATCTTCCTTCATTGGCAGCCAGAGCGAGTGGAAGCGCCGGCATCGCACAAACCCGGCCAGTCCGCCGATTCGGAAAATCCGTGGCAGGCGATCGGACGGACGTCAGGCAGCGTCCGCCGCAGCGCCCGAATGCCATCCTGCCACGAACAGGATCCCAGGTTTCCCGATGAGACAGCACTGCAAATAGTCTTTCTGGATGCCTGGATCACGGCCGTTTCGTGAAGATCGTCGGCTACCTCAATCGTCCATCCAAAGCCTTGAGCGGATCCGTGCAAAATCCGGAAATCGAAACAGGCCCGTCCCGGCATAACGATTATGTTTTCGGCGATTCGGTTGGAAACAAAGGCACGTTGGTCGCCATCAGTAACTGGCCTGGATGGCCACGTGAACGTTCGTCTTGCGTTAAATGGCGCTGAGATGGGCCAAAGGCCGCGATTTTCCTAACCCTGCACTAAGAGCCTTTACCCTGGTAGTTGAGGCAAGGCCGCCGATCGAGACCAATTGCGCAGGCTGGTCGGAAGAGAATGATCAGTAATTTCTGATGCTACGCACGAAAATAGCAAACCCTTTTTCAGCAACCCGGAGTAAAATATCGGGTACTCGTAAAGTGGAGACCGGAATGCTGCCGAAAAGGCCGAAACCTTAGCCAGATAAGAGTTCAATGGACACAGCAAAGAAATGGATTGCCGCTCTCAGCTTTCTGGCCGCGGTTGCCGCTGCTGGTGACACCATCGAACGCCAGCCAGTCAACCGAATCTCCAAAAGGCGTCTGCTCGCCACGTATCTCGATCCTGCAACGGTTCAGTTTGTGAGACCCGGCCTTACGATCTCAGTACAATCGGCAACCATTGCAAGTGACGGAACGATTACGGCTACCTACACCCTTTCAGACCCCTCCGGGTTGCCTCTTGATGCGGCAGGGGTGACGACGCCTGGCGCGATTTCCCTCAGTTTCCTTGCTGCTGACATTCCACAGGGCCAGGAGCAGTATGTCAGCTACATTACGCGAGCTGCTACCGGTCCAGTCATTCCGAGCAACAACCAACCCGCGGCCGATTCCGGCGGCACAACTATACAAGTCGGTCCCGGCAAGTACACCTATACCTTCAAAACCAAAGCTACCGGATTCGACCCGACGGTGACTAACACGATCGGCATCTATGGTTCACGCAATCTTACGGTCTACAACCTTGGAACCAATTACGCCAGCACGACTTTCAACTTCGTACCGAACGGCTCGCCGATAGTCACAACGCGCGATGTGATCCGGGACCCGAGTTGCAACCGCTGTCACGATCAGCTTTCGGCTCATGGCGGATCCCGGCGCGGCATAGCGCTATGCGTCATGTGTCATACGCCGCAGAATATCGATCCCGACACAGGCAACAGCCTCGATCTTAAGGTCATGGCGCATAAGATCCACATGGGTTCCTCCCTGCCAAGCGTTATCGGCGGAAAGCCTTATCAGATCATCGGATTCCAGAACAGCGTGAATGACTTCTCGGCTGTAGTGGATCCGGCGATGGCGCAGCGATGCACGGTTTGTCATTCCCAGACTACAGGCGCGGCGCAAGCGACCGCGTATTTAACCAGGCCGACTCGCACCACCTGCGGCTCCTGTCATGATGACGTCGATTTCGCGACCGGCGCCAATCACCCGGCCGGGCCGCAACCGGACGATAGCAGGTGCTCTACGTGCCACATCCCGCAAGGCGCGACGGATTTTGATGCTTCGATTGTCGGGGCGCACGTGGTTCCCGTCGACTCTTCCCTGCTCTCGGGTCTAAAGGCCACGATCCAGAGCATCACCAATGGAACGGTCGGCGGCCAACCCACCGTGACGTTCACTCTGAACGACAACGCGGGGAACGGCGTGCCCATTTCGGCCCTCGGTTCGTTGTCGCTGACGATGGCGGGACCGACGACCGATTACGGCTATACGATCTTCGGGCGCGACGTTGCCTCGACGCCGGGTTATGTGACCGAAAGCGCGACCAAAGCGACCTGCAGCGCGGGCGGAACGTGTACCTATACCTTTACGCACGCCGTCCCCGCAGGCGCCACGGGAACATACTCAATTGGACTTGAAGCGCGCCGGACGGAGACACTTCTGGCCGGCCGGCCGAATCAGCAGACCGTACAATACGGTGCGGCCAATCCGGTCAGCTATTTTTCGGTGGACGGGTCTACGGTCGCGCCGCGGCGTCTGGTGGTCGAGCTGACCAACTGCAACCAGTGCCACTACGCGCTGTCGCTGCATGGAACGCTCCGGAACAACACGCTTTATTGCGTCATGTGCCACAACCCCTCGAATAGCGATGCAACGACTCGCGTGGCTGCGACGAATCCGGCGGACAAGGCGCTGCCGCCGCAAGGGATTAACTTCAACATGCTGGTGCATCGTATCCACTTCGGCCCCAATGCAACAGCGGACGGCGCGAAGAATCCTTATATCGTGGTGGGCTTTGGGGGCAGCCACAACGATTTCTCAACCACATTGTTTCCGCCGCTCAACCCGAACGGTTCTCCCGGGGACACGCAAAACTGCGCCCTGTGCCATGTGAACGGCAGTGAACTGAACCTGCCGCTTGGGCTGAATCCGGTGGTCGATCCGCAAGGCTGGATTAATCCGAATCAGGCGATATCGGGCGCCTGCATCGGGTGCCACACCTCGAAGCCCGAGGCTTCGCACATGCTTCTGAATACGTCGACGGAACTGGGGGAGAGTTGCACGGTTTGCCACAGTTCAGGCGCGGCTTATGCGGTAGACAAGGTTCACGCGCAGTATTAGACGCCCGGACAATCACATGATCCGGCGCTTCGCCACCAGTCTTCTTCTGCTGTTTCCGGCCTCGCTGGCGCTCGCCCAGCAAACAAAGCCGACTTATGTCGGCTCCCAGGTCTGTGGGATGTGCCACGAGGATATTGGAAAGGCTTTCGCAAGCAGCCCGCACGAGGCGGTCGACAAGGGCGATAAACACGGCTTCACAGGAAATGCCTGCGAAGCCTGCCACGGTCCGGGGAGCAAGCACGTGGAAACGCTTTCGGCCGCCGACATTCGCAATCCCGCGAAGATTGCGCCCGCGGAACTGGACCGCACTTGTCTGACCTGCCATCGTAATCAACCGACCGCCGCAGGACGGCTGCAGGCAAGCCACGCCCACAATTCGATCTCCTGCATCGCCTGCCATTCCGTGCACGGACCCCAGGCGCTGGTGGTACGCAAGGCAACGGCGGTCAATACGCTCTGCGAGAGTTGCCACTTCGACGTGAAGGCGTCGTTCGCCCAGCCGTTCAAACACCGGGTGCCCGAAAATGCGATGACCTGCGTCGATTGCCATAATCCACACGGAAGTTTCAAGCCGGGCCTCATGCAGATGGCGGGCGCGAACGAACCCGGCTGCTTTAATTGCCACGGCGACAAACGCGGCCCGTTCACCTTCGAGCACGCTCCGGTGCGCTATGAAGGCTGCCAGAGCTGCCACGAGCCGCACGGGTCGGCAAATGCGAAGATGCTGATCCGCCAGGAAGTCCGGCTGGTCTGTCTTGAGTGCCACGCCAATCTGCCGACGCTCCCGAACACCACGCCCGCAGTCACGGGCGTCGTTCCACCGGCGTTTCACGATCTGAGTTCGCCGCGATTCCGTAACTGCACCATTTGTCACCAGAAGATCCACGGCAGTTATGTGGACAGTAATCTGCTGCGATGAAGAGCCTGTTCATTCTCGCGATCCTCTCCGTGCCGGCCGCCGCGCAGCAGGCGGCCGCACCCACGCCTGCAACGACGCCACTTGCAACGACGGCACCGGCGGCGGAGTCGCCCGTTCCGTCGGACCAGACCTGGTTGACCGGCTACATCGATCTGGGCTACCGCTGGGTAACGGGCGTCGGCGGCAGCTTCGATACTTATCGCAGCGTTGTGGATCTCGGTTCCGGGCCCAAGATGCTGGGCACCGATTTCACGGTCACCGATCCCAAACACCGTTACTTCGACACGATCAACGTGCGCGCTTTCAACTGGGGCGACGATCCTTACTCGACGTTTCACCTCGACGCGAAGAAGGCGAAACTCTACGACTTTTCGGTCGATTACCGCAACATCGTTTACTACAGCAATCTTCCGGCGTTCGCGGATCCGCTGATGGATATCAACGGCGTGGTTCTGAACGAGCAGTCGCTCGACACTCGTCAGAAGATGAGCAGCGCTCAATTCGATGTGTGGCCCGGCCGCTGGATCGTTCCTTATCTCGCGTTCGATCACGACGCGGATACGGGCTCCGGCATCGCAACGTTCGTTTCGGGTGGCAACGAATATCCTGTCGCCAGCCTGGTGCGCAATTCAACCAACAATTATCGCGGCGGCGTACGTCTTCGAGCTTTCCCGCTTCCACATCACACTGGAGCAGGGCGGGACGACTTTCAAGGACGATCAGCAGCTGAACCAGAGTCCCGGACAGGTTAACTACGGGAATTTCTTTTCTCCGCTATTGGGACAAACGCTTTATCTCACCGGACTCGGAGAAGCTTACGGAGTGCGCGGGAGCAGCATCTACACCAGGGGGCTGCTGTCGGCGAATGTTACTTCCTGGCTCGATCTGTACGGCCAGTTTCTCTACAGCCAGCCCGATTCGAATGTGAACTTCCAGGAGTTCTCGACCGGGAATCAGGTGTTGCTCAGCCAGGTGTTGTTCTATGCGGGGGAGCAGAGCCTGGTTTCCGCGGAAGCCAAGCTGCCCCATACCTCGGGGAGCTTCGGCGGCGAGATCCGGCCCTTCCGGAGGCTTCGCGTTCTTCCCTCCTGGCTGACCGACCGGATGCACACGAACGGTTCGAGCTCGACTCAACAAAACCTGACTACTGCGGCGGGACCGCTGGCTCTCGACAGCCTGCTCAGCTCCTCGCTTGTGACTAACTACAATCAGGCCGAGGTCAGCCTGATCTTCGACGTAACGCCGAAAATCACGCTGCGCGGCGGATACCGCTATGTGTGGGGCAACGCGAGCGACGTCACTCTGCCCATTTCCGGGCTTGGGGCTCTCGATCAGGGGAAGATCCGGCGCAACGTGGCGCTGGCAGGGGCGGCCTGGCGGCCGTTCGAAAAGCTGTCGATCAACGCCGATTTCGAAGGCGGGTCCAGCGGAAGTACGTACTTCCGCACCAGCCTTTACGACTACCAGCGCGGCCGCCTGCGCGGCAGATATCAAATCTCGCCGTCATTCAGCTTCTCAGCGAATGCAAGCGTACTAAATAACCACAACCCCACGCCAGGGATCAACTACGACTTTCTGGCCCATCAGGAATCGGCGTCGATTCTCTGGTCGCCTTCGGGCGGCAAGAATCTGACTTTCGAGGGCAGTTACACGCGCGCTACGGTGCGGTCGGACATCAATTATCTCGATCCCGAGTTTCTCATTCCCGAAACATCGCTTTACGTCGACAACAGCCACACGGTGACGGCATCGATCGACTTGAAAATGCCGGGCTGGCTCGGCTACAAAACGAGATTGACGCTCGGGGGTTCGGCATTTCTGTCTTCGGGCAGCAACCCAACGACGTTCTACCAGCCGTCCGCGAAGATGGCCATCACGGTAAATAAACACGTCGACTGGGTGACCGAATGGCGCTACTATGGCTTCGCGGAAACCTTCTATCTCTACCAGAGTTTCCGCACTCAAATGGTTACTACCGGGGTGAGGCTCTTCCGATGAACCGGTTATTCCTTTTTGGGCTGCTCCCACTCTGTGCCGCGGGTTTGCACGGCGCGGAGGTCTCCGCTGATTCGACGCGCGGTGCGCAGGTCTTCGAGTTGCAGGAGTGCGGCACCTGTCATGCTCTGAACGGCGTTGGCCCGGCGATCGGCCCCGATCTGGGCCGGCTTGCGGATCAGGGGTTCACGCCGGATTCCTTTGCAGCCACAATCTGGAACCACGCACCGGCTATGTGGACCGAAATGAGGTTGCGCAATGTCCCGCACCCCGCAATGGACGAACAGCAGGCGGCCGATCTGTTCGCCTTTTTCTATTCCCTAGCGCTTCTTCGAGCAGCCCGGCGACGCGGGACGAGGCAAGGCGCTCTTCACGACGCTCAAGTGCGCCGAATGCCACGGCCTCACGACGGTGAAGGTTCCGGACGCGAAACCCGCGAAACAGTGGACCGTTCCCGGCGATCCGCTCGCGCTCGTCGAAACCATGTGGAACCACTCGACCACCATGCGCGCGGAGATGACGCGTGAGAAGATCATGCTGCCGCAGCTTACCGGGCAGCAACTGGCCGACCTGCTCGTCTATGTCCGATCGGTGCAGGGGCTGACGCGGAGCAAAGGCGTGTTCCAGTCCTCATCGGCGGAAGAGGGAAAAGGATTGTTCGAGTCGAAGGGATGCTCCGGCTGCCACACCGCGGAGACGCGCTTCTTTGCGATAGGCCTCCGCGACGAAACGATTACGGATATCGCGGCGGACATGTGGAATCACGGTCTCGACATGAGTCTGAGAAATCAGGTTTTCCAGCCCGGTCAGATGCGCGCGATTGCCGCATATATCTGGTCGCGGAGAACGATGGAGAGCGAAGGGAGCCCGAGCGCGGGTTACAAAGTCTTCAGCTCGAAGAAGTGCACGGTATGCCACGACGATGCCGCCAGCGGGGCGCCGCCGCTGACAAATGGGAACCAGTATTTTTCAGCGGCGACGATGCTTTCGGGGCTGACTCGGCACGGTCCCGCGATGCTGGACCGGATGCGTGAGAAACATCTTGCATGGCCCCATTTTTCGGCTGAAGAGATGGCCAATCTGATCGCTTATCTGAACACGCGGAGCTCGCGCAATGGCCGATAACGACACGCAGAGCGGCGGCCGCCGGCCGGTTCTGGCGGTCCTGACAAGCCACTGGCTCAGTGTTCTCGGCTCGTCGCTGGTTACGATCGCGGGCTGCTCCTGGCTCTTCCTGCTTCCGATGCACATCGCCGGGCACGCGCAAGATCCTTACGCCGGAATCCTGATTTTTTTTGTGATCCCGGTGGTATTTTTCATCGGTCTCGCGCTGATACCCATCGGGGCATACCTCGGCCGGCGGCGCATTCGGGCCGGGCTTGCCACGGTGCCCGATCGGCGCGTCACTCTGCGACGGCTGGCCCTCTTTTTCGGCGTGATGACGGTAGTCAACGTGGTCATCGGGAGCCAGGTGAGCTATCGCGCCGTCGGTCAGATGGAGACCGTTCAGTTCTGCGGCCAGAGCTGTCATGTGATGAAGCCTCAATTCGTCGCCTATCAGCGGAGCCCGCACCGGAACGTGAAGTGCGTCGATTGTCATGTGGTTCCGGGCGCGGCGGGATTCGTACAAGCGAAGATGAACGGGACCCGCCAGCTGGTTGAGGTCGTGATGGGCACCTACCCGAAGCCGGTGCCGCCCGCGCTGGAGACGAACAGGCTGCCCTCCTCCGCTGAGACATGCGAGCAGTGTCATTCGCGGGCGATTGAGAGTGGCTCGCGGTTGCGCGTCGAGTGGGGGTTCAGCGACGACGAAGCGAATACCGCGGTTCAAACCGTTCTGATGATGCATGTCGGGGGCGGGCGCACAGGCGGCATTCATGGAGTCCACATGGGACCCGGCGTTACGATTCGTTACCGCGCCGCGGACAAGGAGCGATCGAATATTCCATGGGTCGAGTACCGGAACAGCGCAACAGCCGAGACTTCGACTTATCTCGATACCGGGGCGAAGGACCCGGGGGGAAAAACATTTGTGATGGAATGCGCCGACTGCCATAACAGTCCAGGACACGCATTCCAGCCGCCTGCGACGGCGGTCGACGGCGCGATGGCCGCCGGCAGTCTTCCCACCGATCTTCCCTTCGCCCACAAAACCGGAATTCAGGTAGTCTCGGCCTCTTATGCCAGCGACCAGGAGGCCGCGGCCAAAATCCCCCAGGCGTTCGCGGCCTTCTACCAGCAGAAGTATCCGGATGTTTTCGGCAACCAGGGCGCCGAGATCGGGAAAGCCGGCCAGACGCTGGCAGAGCTGTATCGGGATAATGTCTTCCAGGACCTCGGCGTCAAATGGGGCACTTATGCGAACAACCTGGGTCATAACGACAGCCCGGGCTGCTTCCGATGCCATGATGGAAGTCACTCGACGGCCGCGAAGCCGCAGAAGACGATCACGCAGGATTGCAACGTTTGCCATCAGGTGCTGGCTGTCCAGGAAAAATCGCCGGAGGTTGTGAAGACTTTGGGTCTGGCGCCCGGCAGCACGAGTCCCTGATTCATATCCAGAAAAAAGGAGCAACACGAAGATGAGAATGGTCTTTATATCGCTGACGCTTGTAGCGCTTTCGGCCGAAGCGGCTTTTGCCGCCGACGCGAAAGCGGGTGAGGCGGTCTACGACAAATCGTGCAAGACCTGCCACGGCGCCGACGGAACGGCGAATCCGGCGATCTCGAAAATGATGAAGGTCGACATAGCGGATTTGAAATCGTCCACGGTTCAAGCGGAAAGCGACGCCGACCTGAAGAAGGTAATTACGGATGGCAAGGGGAAAATGAAACCCATCGCATCCGTTACGGGGACGTCGCTGGATAATGTCGTGGCATATGTTCGTAGTTTGAAGAAGTAGACGGTCGCCGTCCGGAGACTAATATCCCGTCGATATCAGGACCATCGAGCGTGAAGCGCGTTAAAGCAACGGTCAAAGCCAAAGCGCACTCGTCGGCGACATTGGCACATTAACGAGGACGCCGAGGACTTATCCTCTGTTCTCGCCCTGATCTCTGTTTCAACCGTCCCATACGGCCCAGATTCTTTTGCGACACATAGAGCTTGACTGACGCTCAGTTCACACTATGCGGCCTGGCCAATCTGTTTTCCGCGACCTGATCGCCGCGAGCGTACCGCGATTTGCATCAGTCCGGCAATTCAGATGGCGGTTTCAGGGATAGAGACCGATAAACGCACTTCGCATCTGTAAGCGCCGCATTACAAGTCTGATTTTCCGATCTCTATCCCCCGTTTTTCCTGCCTTGGATCGGAAACTCGCGTCCCTTCAAGCTTTCAAGGCGTCGAATCTCGGCACGAAGTTCCTTGATTCTGTCAGCGGGTTCAACCGAATTAATCAGTCCGCGCTGTCGCTGAAACGCGTCCATCCTCTGACGGGCCTCTTCGAGGGCCTCGTCATCGATCATCGTGTAGCGGTCATCCATCGATGTGCTTTCGTGCCCCATGATGTCCCGTCGAGTTTGCGCGTCGATGCCGGCTTTGCGCATTTGGTAGTGCGCCGACCTCCGGAGATCGTGAAAATGAAGATCGATGGGCTCCACGGACTCAGTAGTCATCCGCTCTGCAAGCGCAGCGACCGCGTTATTCCACAGGCCATCAAAGCGGGCGACGCGCTCTCCATTTTTATCGAACCGGTAGTCAAACCAGAAGAATACGTAAGGGCACTTGGGATAGTCCTGGTCACGGTGAGCTTTCTGAACTCTAAGCGCGTCTTCGATCTCACCCATGAATGGCGCCTTGCCCGCCCCGAATTTTGTGGACTCGAAGTATATGCAGCGCTCCTCGAAATCAACTCGATCCCACTGAAGACGGAGGAGCTCATTCAATCGACGCCCAATGTGGTATCCGACCACGAACAGACATCGCAGCGCTGGGTGAAGAGTATCCCGGAAGAACGCGTAGTAACGGTCCGGCAAACGGACTCGCCGGGTGTTTTCCTTCTCCGGGCGCTTGTGAAAATCCGAGCCGCCTGGAGGGAGTGAATGCACCTTCCCCAGTTTCATCGCGACCTTGAAGGCTTTGTTCACCTTGGAGAGATCGCGATTGATCGTGGTGTCTTTGATGCCCTTCAAACGGCGATGCGCCCGATATGCCTGACCGTGCTGCACCGTAACCTCTCCGGCGAGCATGTTCCCGAAGTATGGCCGGAGATGGGAGTTCAAAACCCACTCGTAGTTTTTTCGCGTGGGCTCGTGGGGAACGTTCGCGACCAGGTCGTCGAACAGCTCGTTCATCGTGATCTTTCCGGGGTCAAAATTCTTCCGGAGGCGACGCGATTTCTCCAATTCCGTCTCGCGGCGGCCGATGTATTCAATCGCAGCCTGGCGGGCCGCCTCTTTGCAACGAGTGGACTCCGCCCGGAGCGTCCAAACACCGGTTTTCTGATCCGGTTTGAAGAGGCGCTTGTACCAGATCCCCTTCTTCAGGTAAAAGCCCTTCGGCATCACGATCGGCTTCGCCGAATCGGCAGTCGGCCTGCGTTTGACCCGTGGCATACCGCTAGGGTAGCGTTAATTTCTAGCGCGCGTCAATAGGCTTCGGCGCGGGCTTTCTCATATTTCTCATCAATCTCGCGGCGGTCAATGAATACTCTGCCGTCGATACGGAGCGGAGTCAGAATGCGCCGTTCGTATAAATGGCGGACAGCCTTTTCCGTTCTTCCGATGTACTCCGCTGTCTTCCGGACACTCATCAGATATGGGCGCGCGCGCTCCATCGACACCGAGTCACCTGATATTTGGCTCGGTCCGAAGTGTGAATTGGGCAGAGGAGCCATGCCTGTTGCACTCATAATGGGTTCCTCGATCTGTCGTTAGTTAATGTTCGTCCGGGGAGATGATCTCAGCCAAACCGACAGTGGCTCTACGCCACTCATCCTGAAATCTCCGGTCGACCGATTCGAGGCGCTCGAGCGCGTCCAGTAGTTGCATAGCGGCGTCGCGAATTTGGGCCACTCGACGCGATTCCTCGTCCAGTTGCCGGATCGCGAACCGTATGCGCTCGGCGGCGACCTTGGCCTGATAAGCCATTTCGAAGTCAGGCGCGCCAGTAGTCCTCGGCTGAGCTTGCCTGACCATAGAAACCATCTTGCGCGCAAACTCTGATGTGCTCATTCGTTTAACCTCCTTCGTAACGCTCTCTGGGGTGGTGCCGTCACTGAAGCGGGAGCGTAGGGCGCGTCAAAGACAATATCCCGGTTCACGCGAACCGTAAACTTGTACCCCGCCGGCACCTTGATTGTCGGTTGAACGTTAAGGTTGCGCCGCGTAATTGTGGCGCCCGTTTCGCTGAGGTCGCGTCCTACCGAAGCTGTCGCCGTGGCCCCAACACTCGGATACGCCAAGGCACTCTGCGTGTTTCGCTGCGAAAGATCGAACGCGGCCGAGAAAGCGCTGGTCAGCGCCGTGAAACCGAGCAGCCGTTTGTAGTGATGATCAACGTCAAATCGCAGACCGGAGTTCCCCTGCGAGTCGAGTCCGGCCATGCCGTCAATATCGATGGAGGAGGCGTCCGGGAAAATGATTCGGTTCCACACAACCTGTACGCCCTCCTGACCATAGGAGATGCGCGAGTCGTATTTTCCGATCAACCGCGCTCCCTGGGGGATGAGAAGGCACTGGCCGCTTGCGGTGTCGAACACATTTGAGGTGACGAGCGCCTTGATCTCGCCGGGCAGATCGGAATTGAGGCTCTGCTCCAGCACAGCGGGGATCTCCCAGCCTGCCTTAATTTCGAATGCGCTGAGCGGCGGCGTGCGTGTTGACTTCAGATAGTCATCTGAATTCTGCTGGGGCGAAACGAAGAATGCGGCTTTCGCGATTTGGTTATTCTGCGCATCGTAATCCGGGTCACCAGGCGAAGCGCCAGAGGCCGACGGAACAACCCGGCTCGCAGCATTTGGTGTTGCGGGGGCTGAATCGCGGCCAGCAATTGTTTGAGTGAGTGCAGCGATGCGGGAAAGGTCGTCAGTTTGGGACGGCTGACCACCAGAAATCGAAGTAAACGAACCCGTAGCCGCACTAGAGCGGATAACTGTGGGAGCGATCATCGCGTCATGTTCGCGCTGATAAGCGGCAGCGATTCTACGTTCTTCGGGAGTCGGCTCCGCGGCCACCGGAGGAGCTTGGACATTCGAGTACGCCGGTTGGCGAACGACAACCCGATCCTGCGAGTATCCCGAGCATGTTTGTCCAGTCTCAGGATTGAACCGGTATGGCTGACCCGTTCGCGGGTCGTAGCCGCAGCTGGGATTCGTTGCCTGTTGGCCCGGAGTTGGGCCGGTCGAATGACTATCCACTGGCGGCTGAAGTTGGTTCGGATCGTTGCGAACCAAGGGAGCACTACCCACGGGAACATCTTTCTCAACCTCTGTCGCAGAGGCGGTCGCCGGCGTGACAGCTTTCGGCATCCCGGCGTCTCGTGCCTGGGCCTGATTTCGCATCTCACGCCGATACGCTCCGTAGGCGATTGCAAGGAGAATTCCGATAATCACGGCGCCGATCGCGGCGGCCACCCGCTTGCTGATATGAATCGATATCCGAGGTCTGGGGTGGATATCGAGACCCTTCGGGGCATCCATCGGTTTCACATCCGGCGCGCTATTGCCTGCGTTATCCTTTGGGCTGTTGCTCACGGGTGATCTCCACTTTCTGGGCCTTTTTCCCGGCCCCGAGAATGAGCCGGGCGTGCTCAAATAGCCGGTCCACGATATATGTCTGCTGTTGCACGCGGTAGTTAGTCATTTCACCCTTCCCGTCCGAGCCCAGAATCATCAGGATGGGAGCTTCGCGATTCTGCACATCGGAAGGCATCTGAATGTAGGTCTTCGCGCCGTCATCGAATACGCGAACGGGACGAATTTGTTCGTTGCCCCCGGTGACCTTGTAGCTAAAGTTCAGCTTGTCCGCCGTTACAATCGCTGGCAACAGTTGTGCATCATGCCGGCTATCCCGCGCCTGAGTTTGCTGTGCGAGCAGATGTTGCTGCCACTTTTGATTGTTCTCATCCTGCGGATAATTGAACGCCACACGGGCGATGTAGTCCTGCGGCTTTGAAACGAGGCGAAGGTAGTACGCGCGCCGATCCGTAGTGATGAGAAGGTTGGTGTCGAGTCCAGGCTCCTGCGGTTTGAGGACAATCACCGAAGTTGTCTCTTCACCTTCTCCGTACATCGCGGGGGAGATGTTCCAGCGGACGGAATCCCCGACCTGGGGCTCGCCGGTGATCTTTTCGCCGGGTTGCAATTCAACAATGCACACGCGTAGTGGCGCGCACACCACGATCGGCAGACCGGCGGCATACGAGAAGAGGACTCTTCCGTCGGGACCGGCGGCGGGAGCATTTTCGCCACCACTCCATTTCTCGCTGACTCGAACCGCTTCAAGCGCGGTCGGATTCAGCGGAACGTCAGTGCGCGGCTGGTAACCCTTCGGCGCTGCCGGATCGGAGTCACCACCGGAGGCCATCTTCATAGCCTTGCCGGTAGCGAGCGTTCGCTGTTCCAGCGCCGCTGGGTCCTGCAGAAGGCGCAGCTGGCCGCCAAAATCAGAGTTCTGAACTGCCAGCGGATTCGGCGCTTGCGGTGCAATCTGCGTTGACGGCACGCGTTTCACAGGTAGCGGCTCAGCGGATGCAGCTACGGAGGTCTGGCCCCACAGAACCGAGGCGGAGGCCGCAAATATAAGCACGATGGCGTGAATTCGCTGTTTCATGATTTCTCTCCTACAGAACCTTTGCCCAACTCGCGGAGGTGACGTACAAACCGAGCGGATTCACGCGGGCTTGTCGCTCTTCGGTCGGAACGTTTGTGGCAACGGAGAACGATCCCTTCCAGTGGTCGGTGGACTTCACGTTGCCATAGAGGTCGCGCGTGGTTTCAACCCAATCGACCTCAAACGTGCGGTCAGTCGCGGGTAACACCGAGTTGACTTCGATCGAGACCGTCTCGGTCTGTGCCCGTTTGAATGGCGGATCATTTCGATAGAAGTCGCTGATGAACGCCTGCGCATTTGTCCCATTGGCGATGTGAGCGTAGACGCGATCGATGGCGCGACGCTGCGCAACGCCATCGGTCGTCACTGTGCGGACGTTATCGATCCAGTCCTCAATGACCGCGCGGCGGAGTCGATCATCGCCAGAAGACGCCGGTTCTGCGAGACCCGAAGCAACAGGTCGGCCGAGACTGTCAATGAGCACAACAAATGGAATCACCCGCGAGTGCACGGATTGCCAGACCACTCCGCCGGTGGCGACGAGAGCAATCAGCGCGGAGATTACGGCGACGGTGCGCCAGTTTCTCGCACGCGTAATCAGATCGCCATAACGTTCATCCCACTCGCGGCGGGCAGCAAGATAAGTATTATGTAGTTCGGCCGTCCTTGACGGCGCCGAGTCGTGATTTCCTCTAAACGCAATGGCCATAAAGCCTTAAATCTCGTGCCGCATCTATTCCTCGTGATCGACCGGTATCCGCGGCGGCTGCATATGCGGGGCCGCGTCGCTCGGCAGAATGCTGAACCGTCGAGACCGGCGGCCGCCCGTTAAAGTCCCATGGGTCCCCGACGTGCTACTTTCCCGGCGCACTGATGGCGGCGGTTGGGGCTGTGGATCGGTTGGAGCGTTAGCGTCGCCGCCGGAGGAGCTACCTCCAGTGTTCCCAGGTTGTTTGCCAACTGGTCCCCCCGTCAGGGGGATCGATAGCGCGCCGAAGCCGGACGCCGGCCGCTCGCCTTCGAATCCCGAGCCGGTCAGCTGGTCGCCACCGATGGAACTGAGAGCAGAATGGGGCGGCGGCTGAACATGCGCAGTGCCGGGAGATGATCCAATGGATCTGCCAGCGGATCCCGGCCCGTTCACCGGCGGATTAGGCTGTTTCGGCTGGCCATTTGGGCTTCCGCTCGCTGGGGAAATCGGAGGAGGCGGAACGGCACCTCCCGAGGTCCCTCCCTGGCTATTGAAACCGCCCGGCGACGACGAAACGCCACTGTTCGAACTGTTGCCTGCGTCAAGCCCTCGCGAAAGAGCGCTGGCAGCGCCGCCAATTGCCCGAACCGATTCGCCAGCAGCGGAACCGACCATAGCGGCGCCAGCGACCACGCCTGTCGCCGTTGCGAGAAGATCGCCACCGGAAAGAGCCGGAGAACCGCCGAGCACTGCCGCAAAGAGCTTCGGAATCTGCCAACACAGCATCAGGAAAATGAGTGCGGCGCCCATGATTTCGAACGCGCTCATCGCCGGGTTCAGCGATTGACTCACCTTCTGGGCATCTGTCATCCAATCGTTCGAAAGGTTCATGCCAGTGCCGATCAGCAGATAAAGAAGCATGATTTTCAGCCCGACTGAAAATGCCAAACCGATATAACGCTCCGTATACGGGACGGTCCATCGCGATCCGCCAAAGCCAAGAAATATGAACCCGGCCGCAACAATGATGTAGCTTTCGACCATCGCGACGATGAATTGAATTGTGATTCCGGTGAACGCCAACGCGACAAGGGCCGCGGCCACTACCATTGCCAGCGACGTTCCGAGGTTTTCGAAGAACGCGGCTGTGCTGGAAGTGGCCATTAATGCCCCGGCGATATCGATACCTTGCGCGAAGATATCGCTCGGGGCGATCTGTTTGAAACCCGAGGCAGTCTGCCCGATTTTTTCGAAACTGTCGATTATCGTTGGAATCCATGTACGACCGTTCAGCAACAACGCATAGAACGCACCAATCCACATAATCTTGCGAACCAGAGCCGAGGTCCACGATTGAAGATCGGCCTTCTCGAGCAGCATGACGGCTGCGCTCCAGGCGAACTCGATTGTTGCCAGAATGCCAAACAGCGTGTTGGCGTAAGGCCAAATGTTTGTAGTCCACGTGATTCGCTGTGCTCTGTACTGATCGAGCAAGGCGCTCGGCATCGGTGTCTGCGCCGCCCCCAGGCCGCCGAGAGCCAACATCCCGAGAACCAGGCGTGCGACCTTTGAAATTTGTTTGGCCACGTTCAAACTGCGCATCTGCACACTTCTCCTGTTCAATCTCGCTGCGACAAATACGGTGACGTTGTTTACGCTAACTTTCTTGAACTTCTACTGAGTAGGGTGGTAAGCTTTTCCGTCACGCGGGGAGCGATAGGCACCCATTGCGGCGTTACGGGCCGCCAGACAGACTTTGCCCTCGGTTGTGTCGCGCCACTCCGCATTTGCACTCTGCCGCGCCGGGGTGCACATTCCATTGACTTGCATCGCCACATCCGCGTGGCTGCGTAGCCAATCCTCGATTCCCGCCTCGGAAGCCGCCGCGACATCACCAGCACCTGCATCACGGACTTTGTCCACGATCGCGCTGTGGGGTTCAGCCGGCCGGCAAGCGGACATCAGAAGCGAGGTCATGATGACGAACGTAGCGCCCGATGGACAACTAATACTACTGTGTTATAAAGCGTTGAGCTCTTGGGATTTATGGTTCCGCGCGAGTAATCTGAAGGTCTGGGTGGCGGTTTGGGAACGGGCAGGGTTGGCTCTGTGGCCGATATATACCGGATGGTGCGCTCGGCCGTGGAGAGCAGGCGGCCGGTGTCCGCTGTTTACCATGGTCGCCACCGCCTGTTTTGTCCGCACAGACTGGGAAGGAACAAGGAAGGGCAGTTCCGAGTGCTTTGCTATCAGTACGGCGGAGAAAGCGAATCCGGCCTGAAACCGCCGGGGTCGCCGGATAACTGGCGCTGCATTGCGCTCGACAAACTCAGCGGCGTGGAACTGCTGGATGGGGCGTGGCAAACGGCGCCGAACCACTCACGACCCGCATCCTGCATAGTTGAGGCGGACGTTGACGCGGAAGATTATCCGGAGCGCGATCCACAACAGGGACATCGAGGAAGCAGTCCGATCAGATAGCGGGCAATGACGATTCTGATGGTCGCGATCGAGTGTGGGTTATGCCGCTCGGGTCTTATGCGGGGAGCCGCGCGGCCGGAAGCGTTGCGGCGGTTTGGCGGCGCATAGTCCAAGATGACCGGCGCGCGCTGAGGGGGAAAAACAGCTCCGCTCGGCGATCAGGAACCCATACGAGACGATGCAGAGGGTGGCGTGATGGTGAAATCCGCGCCAGCCTCGCCCTTCAAAATGACCCAGCCCCAGTTCCTGTTTCAACTCCTCGTAATCGCGTTCTATGATCCAGCGATGTTTGGCAAGGTGGACGAGGTCAGTCAGAGGCAGATCTGCGGGAAGAGTCGAGAACCAGTATTTTGTGGGTTCATTTTCGCCTTCCGGCCATTCGATCAGAAGCCATTCTTCCGCATGCGGCTCCGCACGCCAGTAATCGCGATGTGCCGGACGCACACGAACCGCGGCAAAGCGCGATTGGAGATCGTCTTTGACTCCTGCACGCCAGCAGACGGTTTCCCATGCTTCCGGGGCCAGTGACTGCGCAAGGCCTTTCACTGTTACCGGCTGATGTTTCAGATCACGCTGCAGCAGTTTCGGCGGACGGCCCAGGCCCTTTTGCGCGGGAGGGGATACGGGTTGCTCACCGGGTTTCCATACCTTCACCGTACTCATGAGTCCCGCAATATAAGGCAAATCCCATTCGGTCAGTTGTGCCCGGAACTGCGAATCGTTGCCATATCCGGCGTCCGACAGCACCACACCTGTGGGTACACCGCGTTCCTTTGCCCGCTGTATCTGTGCCAGCGCAATTTGGGGCTTCGTTTGAAATACGATCTCCTCGGGGACCCTGGCTTTCTTCCGTCTTTCCGGATCGCTCGCCCACACTTCCGGAAGATATAAGCGAAACGCAATCGGCATGCTCGATGCTTCCGTCGTTACGGAAAGACTTACGGCCACCTGGCAGTTATCCTGTTTACCCACCTGCCCGCAATACTGCCGAGTCACGCCCACAGAATGTTTGCCCTTCTTCGGGAAACCCGTGTCATCCACTACCCACGCCACCACAGGACCCTGCCGCAGCAGGGAAGGCAGCACCGTATCCAGCGCCCGATCAAGCAGCACTTCGTCATCCCAGGGAGCATCCGCCACCAGATGATGCAGGGACTGATGCATGCGGCGAACATTTTCCGGCGCAAGCTTCGCGGCCATCGGCTCAACGCTCTTCCGTTCTCCCGGCAAAAGCAACCCTGTGCAATATGCCTTGAAAGGTGCGATCCGGTCCGAATGCCCCGCCGCCTGCGCCAGGCTATCGAGATATGCAGCGAGCCGTTTCTGTTGTGCGCCTGGCGCCCTCGTTGATATGGCGCTCACAACAAAAACAATATATCATGTTTTATAACACAGTAGTACTAATAGAGAGGGAACGCATATCTTCCATTTAATTCCATCCGGCATGGTATCCCCGACCGTCGGCCGGCGCGGGAGAGTAATTAAAGAAACGTTGGCTAGCCGCTTCCCCGGCTGCCTGCCCCTGAATCACCGCCGCCTGATACGCCTGCTTGCTGGACATGTCCGCTATCATCAGTTGGCGCAGCTTCATCAGCTGTTCTACCTGTTGCTCAGCAATGTCCCCTGCCGCTTGCAGAGCTTCCTGGCGGCCGCCAGCACCTGAATCGATGCCTTGAGCGAATTGAGAATCGCCTGTTCGTTCTGAAGCTGTTGACCCTGCAACCCTGCAGCGCGGAGTGTGCCAAGCGTCGTATCCAGGGAAGTTTGCGACCAGTTCCGATACTGCAGGTAGTAGGCGCCGGAGTCGTATCCGTAACCCGGGAACGTCTGACGGAACAGCTCATCGACGTTCCCCAACGAGTACGCCAGGGCCTGGCCGCCCTGCACGATGTTGGCGAGAGCATTCAAGTCGTTTGTGATTGTGCCAAAGGTCTGAACAGACAGGGATTGACTGTTCCTCAACATGTTTGCGTACATATTCAGCTCGTTTGTGAGCTGTGTACCTTGCCGGATATACTGCATGACCAGCTGGGCATGATTGAGGAGCTGCGTGACCTCGGTCGCGAAGGCCCCGGCATGGATGGGTGGCGGACTCTGGACCATCATTCCCAGCAACCCAATCGCGATCACGCGTGCGCGCATGTGACAACCTCCTCTCCGTGTTGTCTGGTCGCCAGAGCTTCTTCGAGAGAGCGCAAATAATCGGCCCATTCCATGGGTCCTTTCAGTCGAAGCCATTCTTCCCGCCAGGACCGCGGATAGTGAGCTATTACACTTTCAGCCAGCTTCCGTTCCTCTGCGCCATTGACGCCCCCCCATGCCAAAGCCACCTTCCCGAGCCCGAGATTCACCAGGCGGCGACCCAGCGGACTCACGACATAATAGTGCTGCTTCGGGACACTCGTCTGAAGGATCTCCAGTTCGCGTTCGTTCAAGCCGACGCGGCCGTAAAATGCTCTCGATGCCGGATTCTTCGACTCCGCATTCGGCAGCAGTATTTTCGTCGGGCAGTTTTCGAGAACGACATCAGCGATTTCGGAGTTCGCAATATCGCTGATCTGTTGGGTAGCCATGACGACGACGGCGTTTCTTCGGCGCATCGTTTTCAACCAATCCCGCAGACGTTCGCGGAATAGCTCGTGCCGGAGATACGCCCATGCCTCATCCAACAGGATCAATGTCGGCGAACCATCGAGTCTCTGCTCGATTCGACGGAACAGGTACAGCAACACGGGAATGACGGCCTTTTCATCAAGCTGCAGTAGATTTTCCGTCTCGAATGCGAGCATCCGGCCCCAACCCAGACAGTCGTGCTCGGCGTCGAGAAGCGGTCCCAGTGGACCCATCACAGTGAAGTGCTGAAGTGCCTCCCGAATGCCCATATCCTGTACGTTCGCTGAAAGTTCAGTCAGAGTTCGCGTCGGTGATAAGCGGAGTTGCACGACCGCATTCGATACAGCGTTTCGGTGCTTCGGCGTGAACGTCAAGCCGTTGAGTTCACACAGAACTTCAACCCAGCCGACCGCCCAAGCGAGCCCTATTTCATCATCGATGTCCCGCAACGGGCAAAATGCGAGATCGGACTTCGGACCGGCGAGATCGTAGAATTCGCCACCGACGGCCGCGGTAAGCATCCAGATCGAATAACCACGATCAAACGCGAACACCTGGGCGTCAGGATATCGAAACCACTGCGCGGCAATGAGACCGAGGGCGGTTGATTTTCCCGCTCCGGAAGGTCCGACTATCAAAGTGTGCCCCAGATCGGACACATGGAGATTGAACCGAAATGGAGTGGCGCCGGTGGTGGCTGCGTAAAGAAGGGCCGGGCTATTCTTCGGCATCAACGGACTGGGATTGTCGCACAAGCCGGCCCAGACCGAGGTGATCGGCATCATGTCGGCGAGGTTGAGCGTGTGCAGCAGCACGCGGCGAACGTTCGAGTATCCATCGCCGGGCAGAGAACCGCGCCAGGCTTCCACTGCATTCACATCCTCGAGGCGGCACGAGAACCCGAGATTCTGAATAGTCTTCATTACCAGTCTTGTGTTTTCGTACAGCCGTTCCGCGTCTTCGTCGAGGCATACAATGTTCACGCTGTACTGGCAAAACTGCACATTTCCCGCCGCGGCGACTCCCATGGCCTCCTCGGCATCCGATGCCATTTCCCGGGCATGAACATCGATCGCGCCGCTCTGGGTGCGGAGAATCTGGTCCTGCTCTGCTTTGCAGCCGTCCCATCTTTTGAAGTCGTTCCGCTGGAAACCGTTTCCGAGACCTCTTCGAACGCCAGCATCGGTAACCTGAACGGCGATGGCAAACCGGATATCGTCCTGTCAAAGGTCGACATTGGCAACTGACAACCAAGATCTTCTTGGGGGATGGAAAAGGCCATTTCGCTCCCGGTCCTCCCTTACCCAGCAACGCAACGAAAAGCTACTCCGGCTCGCTGGCCGACATGACGAAGAGCGGCCATCTCGACATGGTGCTCAGCAATGATTCCCCTGATCCCAAATTGGTTCTGGTAAACGACGGCAGCGGCCACTTCAAACTTGGCGGAGCCTATGGCGATCCGAAATGGCCCACCCGGAATGCGGCAGTTGGAGATCTCAACGGAGACGGCTACCCGGATATCGCAGTCGCGAATCGCGGCAAAACGTCCTACGTTTGTTACAACGAGGGAAAGTTGCATTTCACGTGTGACCCGCTACGGGATACGCTAAGCGCGGCGAGCATCGTAATCGCGGACGTTAACGGCGACGGCTTAAACGACGTCGTATTCCCATGCCGGGACGACTGCCAGAGCCGCAACTTCTTCAATCGAAATCTGGCGGGCGAGGGGCGTCCTTGGGGGCCGGCGAAAGCATCAATCCGGGCAATCGCCGTGGCCGATCTCAACGGCGACGGCCACCTCGACATTGCCGCTTGCCCGGAGGGGCTCGGCTGCTTTGTTTACCTCAATGATGGCAAAGGCAGTTTCGGGTCCGGTATCCAGTTCCAGAAACCGGGCGCACTACCGTACTCGATGACATCCTGGGACCTCAATGGAGATGGCCGCCCGGATCTCATCGTCGGTTATGTCAATGCTCCTGGCGTGATTTATTACAACAACGGAACTGGCAGGACTTTCGACGCGCATCCGTTCGGCGATGGAGAGGGCGCGATCTGCGGAATGGCAAGCGGCGATCTCGATGGAGATGGTCGACTCGACTTAGTGGCCGCACGGAGTGATGCACCTTCTTTTATACTTTTCAACCGTGGATCGAAGTAGAAGTCCCAGAGATCTGCAACTCTATGCTTCGTTGTCGCAGTGGTCTTTCCAAGCGATCGACGATGTAGTGCCATGAAACCCGATTGCTTCTGCATAGTCGGCCACATGGCAAACAACCCACCTCGACGGTTTCTCGGCATCTCGCGGATTGACCTCCTTGAAGCCCCTTCGTGCTATATCCGCGGCGTTGTCGCGAAGTGGTGAGTTTCCCGGCGCGTGCCGGCTGAAATCTCCAAGTCGCCACTTCGCCGTCAGGCGCGGGTTTGCGGCGGCCGGATGTCAGCGACGCGCAAAAAAACCGGCCAATGTTCTTAGTGAAGGGCTCGCGGCCAACAAGAGAAAGCTGTACTCTTCTTTCGTTCGAGTTTGAATTTACCGGAGGGTGAAGGCCCGGCCGGCCGATCGAAACTTTGGCAGGGGACGGTCAGCGGCGGGCCTTCACGCCAGTCCTGATTCTCTTTATCGCATTGTCAGAAGCGAAAGACAACGCCGAGCCGGGGTGACTTCCGTCCCTCTGCGATTACTGCCTCGGCGATGTCCGTTCTGCGGTGAACAAACGATCGTCGGTCACGGGCGGCGACGCAAACAGGCACACGATCAACAGCACGATTGGATCTGGATTCGTCGCGGTCGGTGCGCGCCGTGCCGGAAAACATTCACGGTGCTGCCCGCATGGTCCGCCTCCGTTTGGTCATTACAGCCTTCGTTGCCGACAACAAGCCTGGGAGTCGGCGCGCGAATCCGGAAGTTGGGAACAATCGGTTCCCGATGTCAGAGATCCGGACCGATTACCGGACCCGTCCACGGTGGGGCGCTGGTGCTGGCGGTTGTTCCTCCTGTCGATCCTTCTGTCAAACAGGCTGTGGCAAGGTGCGGGATGGAACACTTCACGCCCACCCACCATCCTTGCCTGGGATTGGAACGCGATCAGCCGTATTCTGGCCGTGGAGGCAGACAGTTCGTGAATCGAAAGGCGCTCGATGAGCTGAAACAGCAGATTCCGCTCTTGGATTACCTGCATGCCCACGACTGGCAGGCGACCCGGAGCACCCGTGGCGGACGCCTCATGGGGTTGTGTCCGCTGCACACCGATCACAAGCCGAGCTTTCTGGTGGACCCGGGCCAGAACCTCTTCTACTGTTATGGGTGCGCCCGCGGCGGCGACGTGATTCGCTTCGCCGAACTGTATCACCAGGTCAAGTTTCCTCAGGCCGTGGCGTTGCTGCGCGAGTGGTGTGGCGTTACGCCCCTGCTGGAAGAAGTCACTAACTTCTATCGCATGCAGTTATCGCGGCATCGCGAAGCGGTGGCTTACCTGGAGCAGCGCGGACTCCACGAGCCCGAAGTGATCGAACACATGCGCATCGGCTATGCGCCCGGTCGCTGCCTGCGCGCATGGCTGAACCAGTTAGGTTATCCGTTTCCGGTGCTTCGCCAGGCTGGTTTTGTGGACGCCACTGGCTGCGATGCTTATTCCCGCCGCATCGTCTTCCCGCTGGAAGGCAATCTCTATGGCCGCAGCATCCTGGATTCGGTGGCTCCGCACCGGTTTCTGCCAGCCGGTAAAGGCGGGTTGTATGCGTGGGAGCAAGTCCGGCGCTCCCCGGAGATCATTCTTGTGGAAGGACTGTTCGACTTCGCAGTGCTGTGGCAGGCAGGCTTTCATAACGTCACCTGTTCGTTGGGAAATCATCTGAATGCACGACAGTTTCTCCAGCTTTGCGATGGCTCGCGGACAGTGTATCTGGTCTTCGATGCCGACGCTAATGGAAGCGGCCAGTCGGCGGCGCAACAGATATCGCGTCGTCTCTGGTCTCAGGGTGTAACCGCGCGACGCGTCCTGTTGCCCGACGGGCATGATCCGAACAGCTTCTTCGTCCAGGGCGGAGATGTACGTCAGTTCCAATCCCTGCTGGAGGCGGCGCAATGATGACCTTCCGAGTGCTTCACAAGCCTTCCAACAACCATGTGCGCTGTCCCTATCGCATTGTCGAACAGGCGACCGGTCGTGAGATTGACTGGATCAACCAGTACCTTGACTACGAAACCCTTCGTCGCCTGGCCGACGCTACCCTGCGAACTTATTCGCACGAGCTGTTGCACTTTCTCCGGTGGTGGGAGAGTGTCCACCACACTGACGCGGTAGCCAAAGATGCCCTCACCGAAACTACACTTCTCGACTATGTGCGATTCCAATCCGGTCAGGAACGTGAGTTGACCGGCGCCACCATCAATCAGCGCGTTGCCATCGTCGATCGCGCCCTGCGTATTACCTTTCCTGACGCGCCCCACCAGGCCGCTCCGGTGCTACAGACGACCTACTGGCAGCGAGCACCCATGGGCATCGGCAAACCAAGGCCCGCCTTGAGCCGGTTGCGAGTAAAGACTCCCAAACGAACCATCGTGCCTCTGTCCATCGACGAGGTGGCACGATTTTGGTCCAGTTTTCGCAACTCACGGGACTTGGCCATCGTGGGATTGATGTTGCTGCAGGGGCTCCGGTCGCAGGAAGTCCTCGATCTGAATCGCGACGATCTTCTGTTATCGGAAGCGCAGATCCGTGTGCGCGGCAAAGGCAACAAGACACGCTTCCTGCCTCTCGCTCCGGAAGCGAACCAACTCCTTGACCACTATCTACGGCTGGAGCGACCACAGACTTTGACCAACGCTTTGTTTGTCTCTCTCAAGGGACCCGCCCGCGGTGCCCGGATGACTCCGGCGGGGTTGCGCTCACTGTTTCGACACCACCGTCGTACCACCGGCGTAAAGATGGCCAACCCCCATCGGTTCCGCCACACCTTCGCTTCCGATATGGTGCGCGCCGGAGTCAGCCTCCCGGCTCTGATGCAGTTGATGGGTCACGCGCAAATCCAGACGACGATGGTCTACGTGCAGGTCACTCCTCTCGAGGTCTATCAGCAGTATGCACGAGCCGTGTCACAGCACATCAGGCCCGTACCGGGAACGCCGTCGTGAGGCTCTCCCGCTATGCTCCTCTGGAACATCCGTTAGCTCACCAGTTCCAGCGAGCTATCGAGTCCCTCACGGCCGCCCTCACTCCAGACTCATCACGTCAGTATCGTGGCGCCGCGCGCCACTTCCTGCTCTATCTTGGCGAAAATTATCCCGCCGTTTGTTCGTTAAATCAGTTGAGCCGCGACCCGCACATCCTCGGCTGGTTTGCCAATTTGCGCTCACGCACCCCGCCCTTGGCGCAGGCTGTATATGTTTGCCGATTACTGTTTCTGCGATCCATTCTGGAGGAGCTTGCCTGGACGGCACAGCTACCCGATCTGGCTCATCTGATCCGTCGCGAGGACATTCCGCGCATTCCACAACGTCTGCCCCGCCCGCTGACCGCAGAGCAGGATCGATTAATCCAGCAGGAGTTGCTACGCCGCAATGATCTGCCGCCCAATGTCTTCCTGCTGCTGCGCCATACCGGCATGCGCATCGGCGAATGCGCCGACCTTTCCTATGATTGCCTCCACAACGCTGGCCCGGATCGGTGGGCGATTCACGTGCCTCTCGGCAAACTGAAAACGGAACGAATGGTCCCGGTCGATTCGTTTGTATGTGAACTCGTCCAACGCTTACGCTTCTTCCGCTCTTTCGACCCGCTCCCTGACGGCTGGCTGCTCGCACGGCATAGCGGCAAGCAGACCTTGATGAAACGACTGCGCCCCTACCTATCCGATGTCGCGGCTGCCGTCGGCATTTCCACTCGCATCGTTCCGCACCAGCTTAGGCACACGTATGCCAGTGAACTGGTTCGCGCCGGCGTAAGCCTGCCTGCGCTGATGACGCTACTCGGTCATGTCAAGGCGGAGATGACGATGAAGTACGTCCTTGTCGCCGGTGACGACCTGCAACGTGAGTTCCGCCTGGCACGCTCTCAACCCAGGCATCTGGCGCCGCAGCCAAAAGCGCCAATCGTTTCCCCGCGCGCCGGTTTGGAAGGCGTCGTCGACTCTCTACTCTTCACTCAACATGCCATTGAGATGTTCCGTCGATCGCTACCGGACGGCCTTCCCAGACATCGCCTCGATCAGCTCTCCAATCGATTGACTAAGATCCTCTCCGAAACCCGCAAACTCAACCCCGCAGGATAACGGGCAGAGATTGGCCGGATAAGCGCGTTTTACGGCCAAGTATAATCTGCAAGTACGCGAGCTGAAGTAAGATCCCAGTCGACAGGCCAACTTTTGAGGACATATTGCCTATCGGTCAGACAAGCAGCGATCCAATTCGATCAAGCTTTGGAAGCCAAGGCATGATCGACGAACCGCGCCGAAGCCCAACCCAGCAGGCTTTCAGCATTTTGCAGGATGTCGTGTCGCCTTCGTCGCCAGTGCTTCGGGTACGTGGGCGAATCGAGCGGATCACTTCCGTTATCTGTGAAGGTCTTCCTGCGGAGCCGATGGGTTTTATCCCGATGAGTGTGACAAGGACGTTATCACACTCTTAAGGACGAGACGAGAGATCCCCATGAATTGGGTGGCTCTGCGGTGCTGAGATCTCATTTTGACGCCCTACGCGGCGGCAGGAGCACCAATTCGGCAGCTTCCTCAGCCTCCTTGAGGAGCGTCTTGCGCGGCGTGCCTATCAGCGCACGCATCGTAAGGCCACGAGCAAAATCCGTGACTTGGATCGCGCGTTCGGCCACAGGAAAGTCGGCCGGGATTTCGCCCGCGCTGATCGCGTCCCGGAAACGGCCTTCCACCAGCGCCGCGCCGCCCGCGGCCGCGTGTCTGCAGGAACTGCCGGACTTCAGCGTCGTCCACGAGCGGCGCGACGCAAATCAGAAGGCAGCCCCGGGCGGACCCTTTCTCGGTCGCACTTTCGACGGCGTACCTCAGAAAGCCCGCGATCGAGTCGCGGAGACTCTGTGGCGAGAGGAGTGCCTTCGCGGCTGATGCGCCCTTCCGTTCTGCGTACGCCTTAAGGACGCGCAAGAATATCGCCCGCTTGTCTCCAAAGACGGCATACAGGCTCGGCCGTCCCACACCCATCCCGGCGACGAGATCGTCAATCGTCACTCCGTCGTAGCCTTTCGACCAGAACACCTGAGTCGCCTTTTCCAGCGCCCCCGTCTCGTCGAAGCTGCGCGGTCGACCCCGCGGCCTGGCGGTATTTTGAATCATGTGGTTCAAAACTCCTTGACAATTTCCATCGAACCATTATATAACTGAATAGTTCGAAATTAGCAAGCCGGCTATGGCCTCCCGGGGCCTCACGACGGCCTTCACCCTTCGCCACGGAGACGCCCATGAAACATTCGATCGCGCTCGTCACCGGCACCACCTCCGGGCTCGGTTATGCGGCAGCCAGCATGCTCGCCACCAAGGGCTACCGCCAGGTCATCGTCACCGGGCGCAGCCTGGCCGGGGTCCAGAAAACGGCCGCTCAACTCGCGGCTGAGACCAAGAAACAGGTCTTCACGCCGCTGGAGCTGGATCTGGACTCGCCGTCCAGCGTTCAGTCCGCCCTCGCCGAGCTGGTCAAGCGGGGTCAGCCGATCGATTTCCTGCTGCTCAATGCAGGGTTGGTCCCATTTAAGAAGCGCGTGCTCACTGCGGCGGGCATCGAGGCTTCTCAGGCCCCGCTGATCGGCCATCATCAACTGACTGTCGGGTTGCTCCGCGCCAACCTGCTGAGCCCCAACGCGCGGATTGTTATCGCCGGTGCGGAGCCAGCCCGAGGGGGCGTTCCCATGTTCAAGTACACCGACGTGCCAGCCTTCGCGGCCAAATACCACCGGGGTGACCGAACCGCCGCTGTGGAAGCCCTGATTCGCAACGGGCCGAACGTGAAGTACGTGCCCAACAATGCGTATGCCGACGCGAAGCTCATTATCGCTTGGTGGGTCGCGGCGCTGGCGCGCCGGCTACCCTCCGGCATGGCCGTGTACGCTGTCTCGCCCGGTGGGGCGACCGCCACCAAGGTGGTGCGAAGCGCTGGCCCGTTGTTGAAGTATCTGTTTATCCCAATCGTGAACCTCATTCCCGGCATGAATCAGACGCCGGAGACCGCGGCCCGTCGGTACCTCCAGGCGTCGGAGTTCGGAACCGACGTCTCAGGGCAATTCTTCGCCTCGGCTCAAGGGAAGTTCTCAGGCCCAATTGAGGTGCAGCGCCAGCCACACCTCCACGATCGCGCCAGCCAGGAAGCCGCGTGGCAGGCCGTCGTCAAGGTCTCTGGCGTCGATTTCTCTTACCGCAGCATCCTTGAGCGCGGTGTCCTGAAGGAGCACCGGTCGCGGCGAAATGGTCGCCGGTAATCGGAATCAGCAGGCGATTGCGGAGCTACATGATCGTACCACGGGTCGATTATCGTACCAAACAGTTCAAATTCAGCAAAACAACCCTAACCTCGCGAGGAGAATACACATGGAACGGTACCAAGGTAAAAAGGTGGTGATTATCGGCGGCACGAGCGGCATGGGGCTCGCGACGGCGAAGATGCTCCTCGATGGGGGTGCGCGTGTTCTGGTGACGGGTCGCTCGAAGGCCGGCCTGGAATCGGCGCAGAAAGAGCTTGGAAAGGACGCCATCGTGGTTTCGAGCGACGCGCGGTCGTTGACGGACATCGACGCCCTCGCCTCTCGGGTGAAGGCCGAGTTCGACACCTTCGACCTGCTCTTCGTCAACGCCGGGTTCAGCATCCGAGCGCCTCTCGAAAGCATGACCGAGGCTGTCTACGACGAGATGTTCAACCTGAACGCCAAGGGACCGCTTTTCGCGGTGCAGAAGCTCGCGCCGCTGATCAACCGGGGAGGCTCTGTCGTCTTCACGACCTCGATCGCCAACGTCAAGGGAATGCCCGGCAACGCCGCATACGGAGCCGCCAAGGCCGCGCTGCGATCATTCGCTCGGACGCTCGCCGCTGAGTTGATTCCTCGCGAGATTCGCGTCAACGCGGTGACGCCCGGTCCCATCGACACGCCGATCTTGGGCAAGATGTTTCCCGATAAAGACGCGGCCGCCCAGATTAGGGAGAAGATGACCGGCATGGTTCCCATGAAGCGCTGGGGGACGTCGGACGAGATCGCCAAGGCCGTCCTCTTCCTCGCGTTCGATGCGACCTTCACGACCGGCGCCGAAC
Source organism: Terriglobia bacterium (assembly GCA_963845785.1). GTDB lineage: Bacteria > Acidobacteriota > Terriglobia > Bryobacterales > Bryobacteraceae > BOG-234. The sequence continues at coordinate 231,809 of CAWJTK010000003.1, forward strand.
TTCCGGTAGACGGAGGATGGTCTCAACTCTAAGGTGTGGACCATCCGGGAGCAGTGCGCTGGCATCGAGAACGGTCTTCAATGACTCGCATACCATTGCGCACTTGATGCAATAGCAACGCAGTGGCGGCGGCTCGTCGTCGCCACCGCGCTCCGCCCGTGAAGCAAAGAGATTACCCAACCGAGTGGACCTTGCCTGTCCTCCTCGAGCGCTCCAGCTTTGAGCTGGAGCGAATTAGCTGACATATTTTGAGAGCCCCAAAGGAGTCCTATGAAAAGAGTTGTTTCGAGTCTTTCTTTCGTCCTGTTCGCCGCTGCTACGGCCTTGCGAGCGCAGAACCCCATGACCGCCGAGGTAACTGCGGTCTACAAGGGAGTGAGCGCTAATATCCTCAAGGCAGCTGAGAAGATGCCAGAAGCGGATTACGCGTTTAAGCCAGCCCCTGAGGTCCGAACTTTTGGACAACTGATTGCGCATGTCGCCGACGCGCAGATGGCGATGTGTAGCATGACGAAAGGTGAAATGAAGCGCGGCGACGCCGCCTCAAAAACAAGCAAGGCCGATCTGGTTGCCGCGCTCAAAGCGTCCGGCGAACTCTGCGACGACGCTTACAGCGGGATGACCGACGCCGACGGGGCGGCGATCGTCAAGACGCCGCTCGGCAATAAATCAAAACTCGGCCTGCTTAATTTCAACGTGGCCCACGATAACGAGATGTACGGGACCATGTCGGTTTATCTGCGGATGAAGGGTATTGTGCCGCCATCTACCGAGGCTGCGGCGGCTGCCCAGAAAGCAAAATAAGCGTCACTTCGTCGACCTGGCGGGCGCACCAATGAGGCCACCCGAGCAGTATCGACGTCTTAGCTGTAATTCAAAATGGCCGGGCCGACCTGAAGCAGGTTGGCCCTACGCTGTTGCGAACGCTTCCTGAAATTGCATGCGCCTGGCCCTGAAAATGTTGAGCGCCGATACCACAGCAGAGCGAAATGTCGATGAGCGGGAAGACGGTCCTCATCACGGGGGCGACGAGTGGACTCGGGTTGGCCACGGCCCTGCTACTAGCGGAACGTGGTGCGGAAGTCGTGATGGTGGGACGTGATCGAACCCGGTCGAATTTCATGCGTACGGAAGTCGCGAAGTGTGCTGCGGGCAACGCGCCGATCTTGTTCCTCGCAGACTTGTCGTCGCAGGCAGAGATCCATCGTCTGGCTGAACGGCTTCATGGAAGTTTCTCGCGGATCGATGTCCTGATCAACAATGCGGCCGCTGTGTTCGCAGAAAGAGAAGTGACGCCGGATGGTCTTGAGAAAACCTTCGCCGTTAATCACCTTGCGCCGTTCGCGCTAACTCACCTTCTGCTCGATCTCCTCCGGGCCGCGCCCGCCGGAAGAATTCTCACCGCGTCCTCGGAGTTCCATAGCGGAGAACTGGATTTTTCCAATCTCCAGGGTCAGCGGCAATACAACTGGTTGGGGGCCTATAAGCGCTCGAAGCTTTGCAACATTCTGTTTACTTACGAACTCTCCCGGCGCCTCGCAGGATCGACGATTACCGCGAACTGTTTTAGTCCCGGACCCACGCTCACACGCCTGGGTGACAACATGCGAGGTTTACCTGCAGCAGTCCCGTGGTTGTTAAAGCGCATTCCATCTTTGCTTGCATTTCCGGAAGGCGCAGCGAGAACTCCCGTCTACGTCGCGTCCTCGCCCGATCTCGACGGTGTCTCCGGCAGATTCTTCAGGCAGTGCCGAGAGACGCGCACAAAACAGATTACGTACGACAACAGCGTCGCAGCCAGGCTCTGGAACATGAGTCAAGCGCTGTATGAGAGCCGCGCCAGCGCCGGATCGCGAACAGAGTAAGAAAGGAATGTTGAATGGAAGACGATCTCAGGCAATTTTCATCATGAAGACGACGCATTAGACCGCGAGCTAAATTCCCTCGTCCGGGAAATGGAGCATGAGGAAGCCGTTCGACCAGATCTTGCCATACCCGTGTGTAGTCGGGAAGTGGCGAGTTTCCCGGCGCGTGCGCGCTTGAAATCTCCAACGCGCCACTTCGCCGTTAGTCGCGGTAGATATTCACCATCACCGTCGAGCCCCCCTCGGAGATTCGAGTTCTCGATGCTCTCTCTAAGTTGAAGAAAGCGTCGGCTGCTGTGCGAGTGAGGCCATGCGCGATGACGACAACGTGATTTCCCTCGTCCAGAAGCTCACGGGGCCTGTCGTTTGGCTCTATCGTTTGTACCCTTGACACGGTCTACTATGAAATAGTAATTTGAACGGAACGGAGTAAATCCATGCCTCGGCCGAAACTCACAAAGCTCGAACTGCAGATTCTCGAATATCTTTGGAGTCTCGGAAAGGCCTCCATTCGCGAAATCCAGGAAGCTTTCCCGAAGCCGCGACCAGCCTATACAACCGTTCAGACAACTGTTTACCGGCTCGAGAGCAAGAAGGCTCTGCGCCGCAACAAGAAGATCGGAAACGCACACGTTTTTGAACCGCTAATCTCGCGTGATGCCGCCCGCCACCGTCTGTTGGATGAAATCCTCAGCTTCTTCGGGGGACGCGCGCTGCCGATGATGGCACAACTCGCCGAAGCCGGAAAACTCACGCGCGAAGACATTCGCGAATTCGAAAAGACCATCGACCGGATCGAATCTCAAAGGAACTCAGGAGGCCCGGAAGCCAGATGATGGGTCATCTGATCAACCACCTGTGGCAGTCGACCGCGTTCGCCGCGGCAGCCGCGCTACTCACGCTCGTGTTTCGCATGCACCGGGCACAGGTCCGGTATGCCATCTGGTTCGCTGCTTCCGCCAAGTTTCTGATGCCCTTCGCACTGCTTTATGGCGGTTGGCAGCCAGTTTCATCACGAGGCAAATCCGATGCCCGTCTCCGAGCAAGTGACGCGAGCCGTCAAGCTTGCCACCACGCCGTTTCCGATCACCCGGAACGCAGAGCCGAGGCAAACTCCTAAGTGTAACTGGATATCAATCGCGGCGTTTGCCGTTTGGGGCTTTGGATTCGCCGGCATCGCGATTTATCGAGTGCGCTCGTGGCGGCGGCTGCGGTCAGCTGTGCAATCGAGTGCACTTGCGGGGATCGCCGCACCCATCCAGGTACGCGTATCGCAGAAACTGTTCGAGCCCGGTGTGTTCGGGTGGCGCGATCCGGTTTTGATTGTACCGGAGGGATTACTGGAAACATTGAGCGCCGACCAGTTCCACGCTGTCGTCGCCCACGAGATCTGCCACCTCAGGCGACGCGACAACTTGACGGCTTTGATCCACATGATCATCGAAGCCGTGTTCTGGTTTCATCCAATGGTCTGGTGGATTGGTGCTCGTCTCATGGAGGAGCGGGAACTCGCCTGCGACGAAGCTGTCCTCTCTGAGGGAGTCGACCCGAAGAACTACGCGCAACTAATAGTGCAAATCTGCAAACAATACGTGCAATCTCCGCTTGCCTGCGCACCCGGCATTGCCGGATCCAGCATTGCAAGAAGAATCGAGGTCATCATGAAAAATCGGGTCAGTAAAAAGCTCCGCGCCGGGCGTAAGCTGATGCTTACCGCCGCTGCACTCATCGCCATAGGAGCGCCCGTCGTGATCGGTTCATTAAACGTTACGCCTCTCCTGCGCGCTCAATCAACTGGCAAATACGACATTGTCTCTATCAAACCTCGCCCGCAGGGCGATCGTGGCGGCACGCTTCCGCAATTCCTGCCAGGGGGAGAATTCAAATCGGCCAATGTTCCACTACTTATCGTGATTGCCTTCGCCTACAACGTTCCCTTCCAGGGTGGGCAGATCAACGGCGGACCGACGTGGCTGCGTTCGCCCGATTCCATATTCGACATCGACGCCAAATCCGACACCGACGTAACGAAAGGTCTCAGCCCCAGGGAGCGCGATGAGAAACTGCGCGGCATGCTTCAGGCCCTCCTGGCGGACTCTTTCAAGCTCAGGGCGCGGCGCGAAATGCAGGAGCAGCCCGTCTACTTACTCACCGTCGCGAAGAACGGCCCGAAACTGCAGCAGTCAAAACTGCAGCCGAAGGATTGCGGTGAGGACCCGTCGCAGTGCCATACAGGGGGGGCCGGGCAGGGTCGAGGCATCCACACCAAAGCGGCCACAATTCAGCAGATCGTTGTCGACGTTTCCAACTACACCGACCATCCATTGCTCGACCGCACAGGCCTCAAAGGCCTCTACGATATCGATACCGATGGATGGGTACCAATGCGTCCGCGTCCGCCGCGTCCGCCGGGAACGGAGCCGACCGCCGAAGACCTTGCATTCGCCGATCCGGCGCGGCCGACGCTCTACCAAATTTTTGATCGGCTTGGTCTCAAGATGGAAAGCTTTCGGGCTCCAGCCGACGTCATCACAATCGAGAGCGCTGAAAAACCCGCGGCGAACTAATCTCCTGCACTGGTTAGAGAGTTGCCGTTCCGAACGGGCGTCTGAACTTCCGATGTTGGTCCGCACTCGATTCGTCGGACTGCCGGCATGTGTGGAGATCCCAGAACAACCATCGTAATCGCAGCAGCGACGCCTGGTAGCAGGCGCAGTTTGAGCAAAGTCGCCGCGTGTGAAGGTCGATCGGCAACGACTAGATGTTCGTTCTGTTGAAATCTAGCCCATGATCGTTTCTGCCATTTTGTACCTCCAGCGGAAGATCACCGGGTCCGCGTTGATCTGTTCGAAATAGAGATGGATACGGTCTATCAGTTCCTGTTTGCTGGCCACGCGGATCCCGCGGAGCATACTACGCGCCATTTTGCTGAACATGGTTTCGACGATGTTCAGCCATGAGCCGTGTTTGGGCGTGAAGACAAACTCGAATCTTTGCGGATGAAGGTTCAACCAGCCTTGTGTCTCTTTTGAAATGTGCGCTGAGTGGTTGTCCAGCAGGAGGCGAATGCGCGTTTGCGGCGGGTAACCCGCGTCCAGTTTTCCCAACAGCGCGATGAAGTCGGCGCTGGCATGGCGGTCGCGGACGATCTCTGTGACACGGCCTGTGTGGAGATCAAGGCCGGCCAGCAGCGAGACCGTTCCCAGTCGCTTGTATTCGTAATCCCGAAGATGAGTTTCGAACCGGTTCGGCGCGGGCGGCAGGTCGGGCGTCGTCGTCGCCAGAGCCTGAATTCCGGGCTTCTCGTCGTAGGAGATGGTAACTACCGCAGGCTCCTTTAACACACCTTCCAGCAATTCCGCATTGACCATCTCTACCTCCTTGTAAACGTGAAGAACCACCGCCATTTTTGTCTCAAACTCCGGGTCCCGGCGCTCCACGTAATAGCGGATCTTGTGGGGATAAATCTCGCCTTGCGTCAGAATCCTGTGCAATCGCGACCGGCTGAGTTCGGTCAGACTGGGATGGCCGGCTTCCCGGCAATGTTTCCGTACGTGCCCCTGGAGTAACGAGTAAGTCCAGAGTTCGTGGGCATAGCCCAGTTCCTTTGGTTTCTGGCAGGCACAATGCTGAACCCATGCAATGGCGTCATCCGGGATCTGCCGGCCCTTGCCCGGGCGCGGCAATTCCCCGAGTGCCGCTTCCAGTCCGAACCGCAGAAACTTGCGGGCGCACAGAGCGACAGTATGGCGATTCACGCCATTGTTTCGAGCCACGGCACCATCGCTGTCGCCGCCGGCCAAATCCAGAAGTATCCCCGCATGCAGCGTCTCTCGCTTTTCCCCGCTGCGGGACCGCCGCAAACTTTCCAGTCGCTGCTTCTCTTCGGCGGCCAGAACCACCGCCGGCCGCCTCGTAGTGAATGGCATAAACCATTCTGACACGGAAATGTTGTTATAGGATAGACATCAACAGAACGATAATCTAGTTAAAAATAACCGGCCCAAATCTGCTTTCCCCGAGGCTCAGCGTAAGCGATTTAAAATCAGGCAGTTTGGCCGGTTATTATCGATTTATCCGGTCCAATCTCTGCACGCGCCACATTCTGAACAGGTTAACGCCGCGCGGGCATGACGATTGGCCGGATAAGTCGGGAAGTGGCGAGTTTGAGTGTACCGAGTAGCTGAAAATCCCCACTGCGCTGGCACAAGCCCATCACAGTTCCGGGATCAAACCGATCAGGCGTTCGGAGTGTAGCGACGCTGGCACTTTGATCTTGCCAGGACTAATCGCAATCGTCAAGCGCAACAGAACTCAGTTTTCCGTTGGCCTCCTCTCCGCATGGTCGACGACCAGAGTATCAACGTTATCCCTGCGCCCTTCAACCTTAAGTCCCAATTCGTCCTGAAGGGCGGTAATCATGATACTCACCAAGTCGACCTGATCGGGCTCCCTCCCGTCGGGGGCGTCTGCCTTCGTATACGGAGCCGCATCAACCCGAAAGTCGTAGTGCCCCTTCAGTCCTGTCGCGTCGATGACAGGGCGTCGAAACGATAGTGAGAGCGCGCGAGCAAACTCGCTCATCGCGAGGTGTTGTCCGATCATCACGCCATTGGCGCCGCGGAAGTCGGAAGGGCCCTCAGTGGCGGACTGTGAGAATCTTGGCCCTCCTTTCGTCAGCGTCAGCGCGTAAACGGACATCTCTCTCCTTTCCATATGCGCCCTGACACCCATACGTTCACTCAGAAGCGTGCGCAGCATCATATAGAGTTCAGGATCGCCAACCGGTTCTGCGGCTTTTGCCACGATATCCAGGCGAATATCCTTAAGCCAATCCGGAGCTACAGTTCGGAGAGGCATTTGATACGCATACTGAATGCAGGCAAAGAGGGAAACATTCCGCATCGTCAGCGCACCCGGCGATGTCTGGACAGGACGTTCGGAACGGCTAATACCGGGCTCGGCAATCCGCACGGATGCTACTTCAAACTTCGGGGTCAGAATCGGCGATAGCGCCGGGGTCTGGGCGGGGCAGTTAAAGAACAGAAAACTTACAAGGAACAGAGCAGTGTTCTTTACATCCGGTGAACGTTTCGCAGAGTGGATCATAGACTCTCCTTTTGCGAGATTTGAAGGATGCCCGCGAATAGCGCAATCGCGATCAGCATCATGATGGACAGGCCCAGCCACGGAAGCGGTTCGTTGTGTCAATACCGATTGAAAATTACCCATTCTGCCGGTCGAAAAAGGTACCACCCTCCGGAGAAGATGGTTTACAGTTTCAGCCGGCTGGTTGAAAATGAAACCGGCTGGTAAAGCGGAGGTGGGCTCTGGTGGAGACCAACCCGCCAAGGAATAGCTGGCCGCAAACTCATCAAGACGATGGGACCGGGGGCGGAGCCGAACACAGCTTCGCTTCCGGCATGAAAGCAACGATACATCGGATTGATAGATTTGCCTATGCCTCAGAAAACTCATAACGAATGGTTCCGTTTGCCGCGGCCGTTCGGGGCGGCAGCCAGGGGCTCTGGCTGTTGCTGTTCCGGCAGTGGAATCAGACCGGCCTTGCGCCGCTCTTTGAGTCGGTAACTCTCGCCGCGAATATTCACTGTGGTCGAATGATGCAGCAGGCGGTCGAGGATCGCGGTCGCGATGATCGGATCGCCGAAAATCGACCCCCATTCGCCGTAGCTTTTATTCGAAGTGAGAATGATGCTGCCCCTCTCGTAGCGGGCGCTGACGAGCTGGAAGAAAATCGTCGCGCCCAGATCGTCCAGCGGGAGATACCCCATCTCGTCGATGATCAGGACCTTCGGCGCAAGATAGATACGCAGGCGCCGATCCAGTCTGCCTTCCCGGTAAGCGCGCCCGAGATCGGTAACCAGATCGTGTGCGGTCATGAAGTAAGCAGCCTGTCCGGACTGAATCGCCGTTTCCGCCAAAGCCACTGCCAGATGCGTTTTCCCCACGCCGGGCGGTCCCAGCAAAATCACGTTGGAAGCCTCATGCACGAACCGCAGCGTCCGCAACTCGCGGATCTGCCGCTCATCAATCGATGGCTGAAAGCCGAAATCGAACTGATCGAATGTTTTCAGATAAGGCAGGTGCGCCAGTTGCAGCCTTGTCTTCAGGTAACGCTGCTTTCGAGCGTCGGCTTCCGCGCTCATCACTTCGAGCAGGAAATCGCCGTATGACGGTTCCTTCTTCGAGGCGTTTTCCAGCAGTGTTTCCAGGCGGGCGTCAATGGCTGTCAGGCTGAGGCCCGCCAATGTGGTTCTGAGTCGCTCCACCGTGGTCGTCATCGCGCACCTCCGGCCAGGCTTTCATACGCAGCTAAAGGACGGCGCTCCACCATCGGAGCACTCTGCTGAATATGAATGAGCGTCTTGCCCTGGCTCTTATTGCCGAGTGGAATGCCTTCGTGATGCTCGCGCTGAGTAACGACCTGATGCCGTCTGACCGCCTGGCAGTGTACGGCAATCCTTTCGGCTCCGTGGCGAACCTCAACGTAATGGCCGTGATCGCGGACCCAGACCTCTTTGCCCGCGTAGAGCCATGGCACCGAATAACGGCTGCCGCGCCACGAGACATATGCGTCGCGCGCCACTTTGCGCTGCTCGTCATCCATATAAGGGTAGGGCGGCCGTCCATTGAGAATCGGCTGCATGGCAAACTGATCCTCATCCCAACGGAGCAGCACCCGTTCATGCGTCGTGCCGTGAACTCGCTGGTTGGCCACTTCCGCTACCCAGCGGCGGAGTTCGGCGTTGAGATCAGCGAGGTTCGCCGGCTCACGGCCCTGCAGCCCGCACAGGAAGTTTCGCCGCACGTACTTCACTCCCGATTCCACCTTGCCTTTGGTCTGCGCCCGGTAAGGGCGGCACAGCCGCGGCGTGAAGCCCCAGTAGCGCGCGAAATCGAGGAAGACCGCGTTCCATATGATCTCGCCGCGTTCATCGGTGCCGGTCCAGATGGTCCGCATCCGGTCGTAGAGAATCTCCTCCGGAACAGCGCCCCATTCGTGGAATGCTGCTTCGTGCATACGGAGCAACGTTCCCAGCTTCTGATCGGTCGCGGCTTCAGCCATCATCCTGCGGCTGTAGGCCAGCGTGATCGTGAAGCCCCACATCTGCTGCGCCTCACCGTCTTCGGCGATCGATCCGAGATGACCCCAGTCCACCTGAGCCTGCTTGCCTGGCGGCGTTTCAAATCTGCGCACTGCCACCGACAGTGCTTCTTTCCGTTGCGGCCTCAGCCACTCCGTCAGAATCGAATAGCCGCCGCCGTAGTTCCGTTCCCGAAGTTCGCGCAGCAGCACCCGGCCGTTCCATACACCCGCCTGCAGCCGGTCCTTCAGATACGGTTTGAATGGTTCCAGTTTGCTCACCGCCGCCGGTCTCGGTCTGTAGACCGGCCTGCCCGTCGGCGCCAATAAATACTTGCTGATCGTCTTACGCCCATAGCCTGTCAGTCGGCTAATGGCCCGAATGCTCAAACCCTCACGCTTGAGCTCGCTGATCTCTTCCACGTCTTTCCCCCTGAACACATGCTGGCCCTCCTCTGTTCCCAGATTCGGGCGTTTTATCACCTCAGGGGGTGGCGCCTTTTTCAACCGGCACTATGAGCATTTTTGCACCGGCACTGACAGTTGATGCCCCTGACTCCCTCGTAGGCCCAATATCCCTGCATGGTGGCGTGGGGAATCAGAAGGTAGGGACGGATCGGCGGAACCCACTGGGCGACGCGTGCCTCCATGAACAGCGCGGCGAAGGAGGCTATGGGAGCTGTATATTCCCCCCGCACAATAACCGATAAAAGAAACGATACGGCAAAGATGAACACGCCACAGATGAGCCGAAGCAGGCTGTATCTTAATGACTCCCCAATCGGACAGCTCTCGTGTACGACCGCGGAGAGCGGCCCTATCAGCAGCGCCGGCAGAAGGGCAAGCACGGCCGTCTCGGCCAACCCCACAGCGGTGTGTGCCGTAATCAGCTGAATCCGGCTGACCGGGAGAGCCAGAGTAAAGACGGCGGTATGATGAGCTCTTTCCCGCACTAGTGTCCTGTCTCAGATAATTATTTACACATAACGCTGGTTCCCGTTACACTGGGACATGCCTATTCCGGCGCCAGCGCTCGTCCTGAACAGCGGCCAGAAGTCGGAACTCGAAGCTTTGTCTCGCAACGGAAGCACACCGCAAAGGGTGGCGATACGCAGCCGCCTGCTGCTCCTCGCGCATCAGGGCGTTCCCAATCAATCCATCGCGGAGCAGTTAAGTCTGTCGCGTCCCACCGTTGTGGCGTTGCGGAAAGCGTTCGTCAGGGTGGGAATCGCGGCCGTGACCGGCATTCGCAAGCGGAAGCGTCGAGCCGGGGTGTTGACGCCGGAACTGGAACAAAAGATCCTCGACACCACTTTGAAAACTCGCCCCGGTGATGGCAGCACGCACTGGAGCGTGCGGATGCTGGCCCGGCACCTCGGTATATCGCGGACTATCGTGCACCGGATCTGGCGACGCCACGATGTGCAGCCGCATCGGGTGGAGCGGTTCAAACTCTCCCGCGATCCGCGCTTTGAGGAAAAAGTGAGGGATATCGTTGGTCTCTATCTGAATCCGCCGGACCGTGCCCTGGTATTGTGTGTGGACGAAAAGAGCCAGATCCAGGCGCTGGATCGCACCGCGCCGATTCTTCCTTTACGGCCGGGACTGCCGGAACGTCAGACGCACGATTACAAACGCAATGGCACCACGACTCTGTTCGCTGCCTTCAACATTCTGAACGGCAAAGTCATCGGCACTTGCCAGCCACGCCACCGCAGCCGGGAGTTCGTGAAGTTCCTGAATCATCTCGAACAACAGCTTCCCGAGGATCAGGAAGTCCATCTCATTATGGACAACTACTGCACCCATAAGAGCGCCGAGGTGCAGCGCTGGCTGAAGCCGAAGAAGCGGAAAAGATTCCACTTCCATTTCACCCCCACCAGCAGTTCCTGGCTGAACCAGGTCGAACGGTTCTTTGCCTTAATCACCGGACGAATGATCCGCCGCGGAACGTTCCATAGCGCCCAGGAGTTAGAACAGGCAATCTACCGGTGGCTGGCAAGCTGGAACGGCGACCCAACCCCATTCGTCTGGAAGGCCTCCGCCGACGTTATCCTCGACAAAGTCCGGCGCTGTAAAGAATTATCCGAGACAGGAGACTAGCCCGCCGAGCCCCAGAAAAATGACCATCAGTTCGAAAAATAATGAGCCGCTGAAAACCCGGGCAGAGAGCGCGGCCCCTGTCCCGGACTGGAAAGCCACCAGAACGCAGTAGCCCGCCAATGCAAGTGCCCCCGCCAGGAATCTGGACTGGCTCTCTCGCCATGCTTTGTAGAGGAGCATCATTGGTTATCCTTTACGGTTTCGAGGAAGACTTCGCGCAAACTCACGGGAGCAACATCCACGGACACGGCGGACAGGCTACGCGCGCGCTCGACAATGGCGTCGGCATTCCAATTCGCTCTGACAATCAACTGGCGGCCACTCGTCCGGACTTGACCGACGCCCGGGATTTCAAAGTCGTATTCCGATGGATCGGTGGCGAAACCCAGCGTGATCCGGCGATACTCCTGCCGCATTTCGTCCAGAGAAAGATCGGTAACCACCCTGCCGTAATCGATGATGCAGACGTGATCGGCAATTCGTTCCACCTCCGCAATCTGATGTGATGAGAAGAAGACGGTCGTGCCGTCGCCCGCTGCGGAGCTAAGCGTAACGAGGAGTTCTTCGATCGAGACGGGGTCCAGTCCTTCGCTCGGCTCATCGAGAATCACTAACGCCGGTTGCCGGGCCAGCGCCAGGAGGAGCGCCAACTTCGTCCGCGTTCCCTTCGAGAGATCCCTAACTTTACGCCCCGGCGGCAACTGATATTGACGTTGCAGTCGCCGCGCCACCTCCGGTCGCCAGTCCGTGTAAAACGAGGCGGTGAAGCGAATCAACTGCTCCACGGTCATGTAGCCGTACAGCTCCTTGTCTTCCCCCACATAAGCGACATGTCGCCTGATCTCGCGGCTCTCTCCGGCGTCGTCGATCAAGCGACCCAGCACGGTTCCGCTCCCTTCGGTAGGGCGAGTCATGCCGAGCAGCATTCGGATGGTTGTACTTTTACCCGCTCCGTTACGACCCAGAAACCCGGTAACGCGGTGGCGCGATACTTTGAGATTGAGCTCCCGGACAGCCTCGACGCGGCCATAATGCCGAGTCAGATTCCGCGTCTCAATGGCGAAGTCGTTTTGCATATTTCACTTTTTCGTCTCCAGCTGCTCGGGATAGAAGAGTTCAGCCTCGAAGAGCCGGCGGATTTCCTCGGCGGACAGACCTTCCCGCTTCAGCGCTTCCACCAATGCACCGACTCGCTCCTGAGAAAGACGAACCCTTTCGGATCGGGATTTTCTGCCACGAGCAGCCGCTATGTAGGCGCCGGAGCCGTGCCGAATTTCGAGTAGCCCCTCGTGTTCGAGCTCAGAATAGGCCTTGGCGACGGTGGTATGGCTGACGATGATCTCTTCTGCGAGGGTGCGAATCCCCGGTAACTGATCCCCGTGCTGAAGAACGCCCGTTTCTACCGCGTGCCGGATCTGCTGCATTAACTGTAGGTAAAGAGGCTGGCCAGCCTGGGGATTGAGTCTGAACACCATCTGTCTGAAAACGGTCTGGTAGTGTACTGCTGTTAGTGTACAGTTTGACTGCTGGAAGCGCAAATGAAATGTCAGGGACAGAGGCGTCGATCTGCATCCCGAGATATGGGGAACACTGCCGATGTAGACTACTTCCCTGAAAGATCCTGCTTAATGCCCGTCGTTTGCCAGCCGTGAATCTGGCGGCGTAGTCGGTCCTGTGGAAGCGTCCGGTATTGCCGTGCGCTCGCGGTTAAGTCCCGCGAGGTTGCCCGGACCGTTCATGGGCTCGTCGATTATCTCCGGGTCGAACGAAAACGGGTGCCCGGCGAAGTTCTGTTCGAGGCTGACAGCCTGGAATGCCTCCTTTTTTCCGGCTACGATCCGCACTTCGAAGGGGACGAACCTCCCGGTCTTTAAGAGAAATCCGATTCGTGATCTCGAATTTACGGATCGACGGTAACAAATCCCCTCTCACCAGCAAGCCCACCGCTGTTCGGATGTAGAAAGCGTACCGTCCTGCCGGATTACTCCCTTAAAACGCGGCGTCGGAGAAACTACCGTCGTCGAGTATCGGAGCTCCTAAATATCCGGGACCGCGACTTATGCGGAGGACTCGATCTGCCCGTCTTGTACCAATTTGCGTTTTCTGAAACCCGATCAGTATCCTCTTATTAAACTCCCACCATTTCAATTCACAGCGCGGTTCTGTGTGTGCCACTCGTGTGCCACGCGTTACCGGAAGTGGCTTCAACCACCTGCGGCCGCGTGTAGTCCACGCAGATGAGCCGATGATTCCCGAGAACGAACAGATCGCCCGGTCTTTGCGACCGGATCGGGCTAAACCTCCGGGATTCAATCCTCGCGGTCAGCCCAGACGCGGATTTCGAGAAGGCGCTGAAGTTCGACGTCGTCGAAGCCGACGAGATCGAGGTTGTAATCCTTGCTCATGCAGAATCGCCACCTCGGCGCGCAAGAGCGACTCGTCCCAGCCGGCGCCGCCAGAGCGTGACTGATTGCTCTTCAAAGGAGGAGTGGGCAAAAAAGACTATCTTCCACGTTGACGCCGATGTATCTCAAGGACGCGATCCAAAAGGTGTTCCACATCGATGTTGCCGTGGTTACGATCAATGACGAGTCTCCGTGCGGTCGGCAGATCGACGCCGTATTCCCTGAAGAAAAGATTCGCCAAATCAACTCCTCGGACGCCGTGAAGTTTGACGCGAAGCGCGGCGCGCTCCTGTACCTCCAATCCCTCCAAGGCTTCCAACTCGGCTATAAGCAGCCGATCGTCTGCTTGACGAATCGCCTCGCGCAATTCTCGGCGTTCCTGCATAGTAGCCGGTAGTTGCTGTTTGATGGCCATCTTCAAGTCCGCGAATGCGGGCCCACTCGATGCTCGGATGACCCCCTCCAGTAGTTGAGCGTACACTTCGTTCCGCCGAGAAATCTCGTGGTCGACCGCCGCAATGACTGAGACCAGACGATTCTGTAAGAGATTGAGGCGGGCAGAGAGTGGGGAAGGAACAAACTTTCTCAGTTCACCAACCTCGGCATCCAGACGGAGCAGGTCTGCTTCGTAATCCTTATCGCCATCTCTGTCCAGGATTGTGGCAACGTCCGACGATTCCAGCAGGCCGAGCCGGTTCTCTATTGAATTTACTTCCTGCTGCACCTTTGTTTCCAGCGCACGCCGGAGCCGCTGAAGTCTTTCGGCCAGACCCGACTTGCGATTCGCACTGATTAGTCTCTGCAGCCACGGACCTTGATCCTTATCCCAGTCGTGCAGTACCTGGAAAAGTTTCCGCTGGCTCTCAAGAGGCAGGGGATGCGCCGCAGTAATCGACGCCAGTTCGTCAACGAACGTGGCGAGGGTTTCCGAGCTCGCACCGATGTTGCCGACGCGAGGAATGCTCAAAGCCCACTCCACAACGATCGTGAGGGTTCCGGGCGGACCCGCAGATCGCCTTAGTTTGGCCAGCAACGTTTTAACGTCTTTGCCGCTGAGGTTTTTTTGTGAAGCGAACGCACGCCATTCTTCGTCTCCAGACCTGGAATCTGAGCCTGGGTGGTCACTTTTCGAGCGCGGCACAAGGGCATCTTCGTTGAGCGCCTTTTGTAACGCCTTCAATCGGACGCGCATGCTGTTGACTCTTGCCCGTGAGTTGGCGCTGAAGCGTTCCGCAGGAAAGCGCTCCAGCAGGCCTTGAGCGGCGTGAGTATTGCGCGCGGCATTATCCTTTCGCCCGAGCGCTATTTCAGCTCCCGCCACGACAATCAGGGAGTGGGCGGAATGAATTTGCGTATCCATCTCGGGCAGATGCCGCGCTCTTTCTACACACTGTCGGCTGATCCGTATGAGATCCTCGTAGCGGTCTGTCGCCCTGAACAATTCCTGGTAGGTACTTGTTAGATCGAAAAGAAGATGTGACGTAATCTCGTCGAGGCAGTAAAGGATACTGTCCAGAAGTGTCTCGGCCGAGGCGAAGTTACCCTTCCGAATCTCCTCCTGGGCCCTAACCAAGTCATCCACGGCCGAACCTATTTTTCTGGACGGGAGCCCGCTTTGAGTGCGGAATCGCGTCGCACAGCGGAGACTTGACGGCTGATGCCTGCCGTTCCGGTTTTAATATGCCGGATTGGCGGGATTTCTTCGGAACCGGCGCGCGCGGATTCACCCCAAAGAAGGTCAGCAATGGGAGGAAATGTCAGCAAGAACCTCAAGCCCAACAAGATCAGTGCAGTGGCATTGATACGCCGCGCGGGGACCGTCTTGTTGCGCCATCGCCATTCCAAAATTCCGCAGGTGAACAGCGAGATCAGGATAGCCGCCGTGGTTACGCCTGAAAGCGGTCCCGTCGGCTTATAGAAAATAAGACTGCTCGCGACGTGAGGCGACTTATCCGCGGCCATGGCCAGCACAGCCAGAGCGAATGATCCGACACCAGCCGAAAGAATGGCGGCTTCGCCGGAACCGTTAGTCAGGGTCGGCGTGCTGGAAGAGGGGGCAAGCTGTGATGTACTCATCTTTCTTCTCCCCGGCTGATTTGAATCGTGTGACCGCCGCTTACCGGCGCGTTCCTGGTGAATATTGCGCCGAAGAAGCCCGCGATGTCGGCGGCAGCAAACGAAGCCACGGCAAAATAGAGCACTGCGATGCGAAGTTGTCGATGATTTCCGAGGTCGCGACCATAGCTTATGAAAACGAACGAGACCATCGTGATCGAGATCGGAGCGAACCAGGCGACGCTCCTGGCCTGCTGTGAATTCGATGGAACGGATGAGGTGCTGAAGCGATACAGCTCCACCAGCCCACCGCAACATGCCAGCAGATAAAGTGCGCCAAATCCCATGCCGTGTATCAGAGTCCAAAGTCCGCGTACTGTGATTTCCATTCGCTATGCCCTTTCCTGCCGGATCAGCCGTCGGGCCGGCCACAAGCGACAAGTGCACTAAAAGCCGATTGGGTTCATCGGCCCCTGTAACCATGTGGCGCCCGCATCGGGTTTCTTCTTGTCTTTTCCCCATGTCCAGTACATGCCGACGTACGCGTACTGCTCAGTTTGACCGGCTACGGAGTGACCGTAGCAAAACAAAAACTGCTCCCCTGGGTGACGCTTGAGGTGATAGTAACCGCCAATATCGACCATCGTCGAGGCTTCGGTCTGTGGCGTGGCGTAACCCTCGCGGCCATGAGACACGACCTCGCCTCCGAGTTCGAACCGCTCGCCGAAGGCATATTTCAGCAGGAATCCACCGTATGGGAAGTTGCGGTATTGGGTTTGCGGGACGATCGTTTCGCCCGCACCCCCGTCCAGGAGCCAGTGTCCGATATTCTTTTGGAGCCACAGGGGAACTTTGTACCAAACCTTCCCGACGCCAAGGCCCTTGTCGTAGCTACCGGTCGGCAATTCGAACATCGTAAACGTGCCGATCTGGGGACTATACTTCGACTCTTTGATGAATGCGATCTTGGCGCCGGTTTCCATATCGGTATAGCCGAAGGCGGAGGATCCAACGGCGCCGGGGGCGTATATCGGGTTATTGGTGGGATTGATGGTGCCCCAGGAGGCGATGATGTGTAGCTGCACTCTGGCAATGGCGCCCCAGTTGAACTCGAAGGCCGGACCAGTGGAATCGATTTCTGCCGGGGTTCCATCCATAGCCCCGAAGATGTAGAACTCGTAGTGGTGCAGGTCGACCGGGACTGGATCGTCGATTTGAAACGGAGGTCCCTGCGCCCACAGTGTTGACGCGGCGAACATGAGGAGGAGGAACAGCATTGATCCTGCACGTTTGCCGTTCATCCCTGGCGTCCTTCCAGCACCCGGGGCGAGATGTGCCACTGAATGGTATGAACCGCGTTGCCGAGCGCTTCGGTCGAGGAAGCGCACCCCGTGGATATGATGTGGCTCGGTCCGAGAAATCCGAATCGCACGGAAACCTCACTCGCGAGCGTGCCGATGGTCGAAGCGGGAATCGTGTACGCGCTGCACTCCTTCTCGAGCCGGTGCATTAGAGCCGATACCGTTCCTTCCCTTAACTCCTGCGCCGCGACGGCCAGGCGGACGGCGCGCGATACGTGCCGCCGTTCCTTTGGCTCCTCAAAAACGGCGTCATCTAAATCCTTCACTTCTGCGGCGATCCGAACCTTGTGACGCGAAGCATCAACCTCGTGATGCGACGTACCCCGCTCTGTCCTGCTTTGTGGCGTTCCAGAAGGCTCCTCGCCCAATCCCGTTCGGCCTGACAGCGCCCATCCCGTTTACGATTACACGGCGTTTGATTGACAACCTCGTACCCGTCTTCCTGCTCTTGCGTTACTGCTGCAGCACCGCAAATCGGCTGACCGAATAGCCGAGCGCGCCCCCGACAAACACATCGGAGACAAAGTGCGCCGAGAGTGTGAGCCGTGAGAAACCGACCAATGCGGCGATCCCGTAGCTCACATAAGGAACCCACTTATGATTGCCGTAACGCCGCGCCACGATCGTCGCGACCGAAAAGGCCGCAATGCTGTGGCCGGAGGGCATGCCCCCGTTGCTGCTGAGGAAAGAACCGGGACTCTCGAACCACGTGTCCCAGTAATTATCGCCGGGGGACAGCGTATGCGGGCGAACACGTTTCAACGACACCTTCAAGACATACGCCAGAACCTCGGAATCGGCCAGAGCCTCTCCAGCCAACAGTGCGGTTCCTGTCATTTTGGAATCCTTTGAGGCCAGGCCCCCCACATACAGTGCCGCGGGAGCGACGAGGATGCCGGCCGTCGTGGCGGTTCCCGAGAAAACACTATTGAAGCCGCTGAACGTCGAGGTGTTTTGAAAATGTGGTGCGGTATGAGGGTCGGTCACAATCAGAGCGGCGGTGGTCCCCAGGATCAACGCCGTGGGGATCCAGTTTCTCTTTTTGTTGAGCCGCGTGGGAAAAGTCCAGACTTTCGATTGGTCGTCGAGGACGTTTGGAATGATCCGGCCGAGCGATACGGGCCGCTGGTAGGGCGGAAGAGGTTGTGGTGTGGGCGGGGACTGGCTGGCGTTAGAATCCGATGGAGTCACCTGTGCCGACAGCACGGATGACGCCGAGATGCCGATGCAAAGCAAGAAAGTCTTCATTGGCTCACAAAGATTTGAAAGTCGATCTCCACTTCGTTCTTCACCTTGATCACTCCGGCACCGACGCTGATCGGTTTGATACCAAAATCCGTCTGCTTGATAACCGTGTGGGTGGTCCAGAAATCGCCGGTTCGCTTGACGGTCAGACTGACCGGCTTCGTGACGCCGTGTAGAGACAAGTCACCATCGACTTTCCATTGCCCGTCGGCGATTCTTTCGATGCGAGAGGAGCGGAAGGTTATCTCGGGAAACTTCTTCGTCTCCAGTGTCATCTCTTCCATATGTGTCTGGATCGTTGCCTGATCCTCCGCGTTGATCCTGGCGTCGGGCTTCACCGTTATTTTCCCGGTTTCGATAGTGAACTCGATGTGCGGGGCCGTCGATTCCCGGATAGTGCCGGAGGAGATGGGCGCATTGATCGTATGGTCGTGCGCGGCGGCTGACAACAATCCGGATTTCCCGACGTGAATGGTGATCGCGCTGCGCTGGGTATCAATTGCTCTTTCCTGGGCTCGGTCTTGCGCCAGAAGGGGCAGAGCAGCCAGGAGCGCTGCCCAGGATGTTATGGCCCTAAGCAGCATACGAATAGACCCTCCTCAGATTGTGTTCGAAAATCCTGGCGGGAAGCACGCTTGTCACCGTCCGGCGTCCGCCCGTAACGAGTCGATTTTCCCATTGCCCGATGTTGCCCATCAGAAGCGAGCGTTGTTGCACGTGGCGGGTCCGGCGGCGGCGCAGTGATTCATACCGGCGCAGAGCCAACTCCGGCGTCGCCTCCCTGGAAAACGATTTCGCGAGAACCAACGCGTCTTCAAGCGCCATGCAGCCGCCCAGTCCGAGATTGGGCGTGCAGGGATGAGCAGCGTCTCCGAGTAACATCACTCTCCCGTGTCCCCAACGTTTCAGAGGAGGAAGATCGTAGGCGCCATTTTTCAGAATGGCGCCTTCTTCGGTCGCGGCAATCAGGCTTTCGACCGGCTCGTGCCATCCTGCGAACATCTGTGCAAGCTCGCGCTGACGGCCTTCGTGTGAGTCGATGTGACCAGAATCGGTATTCGCCGTCGCATACCAGGTGAACCGATCGCCGCCGGTGCTGAGGATGCCGAAGCGTTTCCCTCGTCCCCAGGTTTCGCTGTTCGAGCCTTTCGAGACAGCGCCTGCAAGGCTCGCCAGACCCCTCCAGATGGTGTAACCGCGGAAGATTGGCTCACGGATTCCCAATAATTGAGAGCGAACGCGCGAACGAATGCCGTCGGCCCCGATGAGGAAGTCATGCTCCATCGCAATACCATTGGAGAAGTGAATTCCGACGCTGGATTTTTGCCGTTCGAAATATCCGAAATCGTGGCCAAGACGCACTCGCTGCGCAGGCAATGCAGAAATCAATGCGTCCAGCAGGTCTGAGCGGCGTGTGCACAGGGCGGGTACGTCGAAATGACCCAGCCCGATATCCATCAGGATCGTGCCTGTCCGGGAGCGAACGAGGAAATGCTGGTTCGGTCCACTCAGTGTCGCGACTCTTTCGAGCAGATCGAGTTCCTTCAGGACGCGCGTGGCGTTGGGCCAAAGCATCATGCCCGCGCCCACCTCGCGCAGTTCGTTCGCCCTCTCGTAGACCGTTGCCTGAATCCCTGCGCGATGAAGCGCGACAGCCGCCGCAACCCCGCCGATGCCGCCACCGATGATGCCGATGTCGAATTTAGAATGACCCATTGCCCGTTGATTTGTGTTTACGTGAAAATTTCCGCTCGAGATCCGGCCGGAATTCCTTAAGGATGTTCGACGCCATATCGACACCAGGCTGACCGCCGAGTCTGGATAAACCGTCAACCGCGTCGCGATTCCCGGGATAATAAGCCATTGAAATGGCGACCGCAGCCGAGTTGCCCGCGATCTCCGAGAAATTAAATAGTCCGCGGCCAGAGTCGTTGTGCGTCCAGAAAATCTGACCGGCAGCGTATCCAGGTCTCGACCAACCACTTCCAGTGCCGCGCCGGAAATAGCACCGGTCCTGATGCAGGATCGTCGGAAAGAAGGCTGCGGTCCCACAGAAAGAAGGATTCGAATTCGTCAATTTGGCCTCGGCCGCAAAGAGCACCCCCAGCGCCACGGTCCCGCGGTCAAATGAATCCAGAGTCGCGATCCGGAATTTTTCGCGTGGCGTGAGTGGTTTGTACTCGGTAAGGCTGGGAGATGTGCGGAAATTAGGGATGATCCAGAGAACGCGTTTGGGCTCCGGCTCAGGCGGTGAGGTATTCGCGGGTACGGCCTGCTGACAGAACGCCGGGATCGGGAGCAAGCTCATCAGCACAACGACTGAGTGATATCTCTTCCGGTAGCAAGTCCGGAGACGAAGGCGCCCATTCGGCGACGGGCGCTTCTGGTCAGGAGTCGAACTCTTCGGGGTGACGTTCGTCGGGATGCAAGGATTCAACTGTGTAATGAGACGCCTCCGATGGACTTCCGTTAATGACGATTCGTTCATTTGGGCCAGGCTCGGACCCGACACGGCTCATCATTTACGTTTATAACGGGCGAAAATGACCCCTGAAGAACCGCTGGATGACGAGATGTTCATTAACTCGAACTTTCTCGCAAAAGAGGCCGATACAGAGGGCAGGGAGTCAAAACCAATATAATCAGGCCGGTTTCTTCCGCATCGGCAGTATCACAGGCCGTTGCCCCGCAAAATAAGGCACAAGCCAAGCCACAACCGGCTTCGTCTTCCGAGCCGAAGGACTCGGTTCAGCTAAGTCCGAAGGCGCAAGTCCGGGCATCTGGTGACGTCGATCACGGCAGCGACAGTCACT
The DNA here is from genome assembly GCA_963845785.1 of Terriglobia bacterium. Classification (GTDB taxonomy): domain Bacteria; phylum Acidobacteriota; class Terriglobia; order Bryobacterales; family Bryobacteraceae; genus BOG-234. The sequence continues at coordinate 252,761 of CAWJTK010000003.1, forward strand.
AAACAGAACGCCACCTCACGAGGTAGGGTGGCGAACCTGTGAACCGAATAGCTAGCGAGGTCTTCGACCTCAAACCGACAAGTGGAGATTCCGGAGTAGTTTCGGACAACCACGGGTGATGGCTCTGTTCCTGGCGCTCACCCTGTTCCACCACCTCATCGATGGTTTCCGTAACTCCGATCTGCGCAGTCTGGTGGCCGATCGGCTGGGCGTGGACACGGCCCAATACACTTCCAACCAGATGACATACGATCTGCGAAGGCTACGCCTCAAAGGTCTGATCTACCGTCCGCCCGGCAGGAACCGCTACTTCGTGACGCAGTACGGGTGGAAGGTAGCGCGGCTGTTCTCCCGTCTCGATGCCCGCGTGTTCCGGCCTGCCATCGCAATGTTCACAGCCAACGACGCCGTTCTGCCCTTTCCGCTTCGCCGGGCCTTGAATCACGTCGATGACCAACTCGACGAACTGATCTATGACGCTTTTCCCCTTCAAAAAGCCGGTTGAAAACCTGACACTTTCAGAAAGAAATCACTTACATCAGACGGCTAGAGGTACCGATTCGGGAAAGAAAACCTGCACGAATGCATTAACATCAAGGCATGCGGCTGCTGCTGGTGGAAGATGAAGTCGAAATTCAAGGCTTCCTGCAGCGTTCGCTGACTGAAGCCGGATACCAGGTCCAAGCGGCGGGGGATGCCAGGACTGCCGAGCGTATGACCATCGAGAGTACGCATGACGTGCTGGTCGTCGATCTCGGCCTTCCCGACGAAGACGGCCTCAGCCTGATCCTGCGACTCCGACAGCTCGGGCTGCGTGCGCCCGTACTCATCCTGTCGGCAAGGCGTTCGGTGGATGACCGGGTGCGAGGGCTCGAACAGGGTGGCGACGATTACCTGACCAAGCCATTCGCGCTTGCCGAGCTGCTTGCGAGGTTGCGCAATCTGGTGAAGCGAAACAGCTCTTCGGTCGCCGAGGCTACTCGCCTGCGAGTGCTCGACCTCGAACTGGATCTGCTCAGGCGTGAGGCTTCCCGAAGCGGCGAGATCCTGAATTTGACGCCTCAGGAATTCGTACTTTTGGAATATTTGTGCCGAAATGCGGGCCGCGTTGTCACGCGCTCCATGATCCTCGATGAAGTCTGGGGTATGCGGATACAGCCGGATACCAATGTCGTCGATGTTCACATCTACCGTCTTCGCGGAAAGGTAGACACGGCCAGGCATCGACCCCTCATTCGAACGCTGCGAGGTGTGGGCTATGTTCTCAAAGACCGCTAAACCGATCATGCAGAGCGCCGCATGGCGTATCTCTCTGTGGGCCACGTTGGCGTTCGCTTGCGGCACCATGGTCGTCTTCATATTTCTTCACCAGTTTGTCGCCGGCGATATTCAGCGGAGGACAGATGCCTGGCTGGGCGGAGAGGCCGGGGTCCTGAGCGATGTTGCGGCGCGAACTCCGAAGGGGCGCCTCTATGGACGAGTTGTGGGGGAGGTTGCCGAACTCGCGAGCAGGGAGGTGCCGCACAGGCGAGGAGCCAGATCAGGCCTCAATGACTCAGTCTTCTTCCTTCAAACCGCCGCCGATGGCTCCGCGGGTTTGTGGGTAGGAGCAGGCGATGTAAACGCCCATCTCGCCGCAGTCACGAACAGCAGGATTGTACCGGATACGCCGACCAGCGTGCACATAGCGGGCTTTGACGCGCCGTTTCGCGTGGTCTGCGTCAGTATGAACAACGGAGGCCAAATTTACCTTGGCCTGTCGGAACGAGATCAACGGCGAGTGCTGGGGAGGCTACGTCTTCGCTTCGTGCTTCTATGGTTGCTAATTGTGCTGATAGGTTCGGCGATCGTTTTTTACAGTACCCGGCGAGTGCTGAGCCACATTCAGAACATCACGGAAGCTGCTTCAAGGATCGGTGAGGCCGACTTGAGCAGCAGAGTTCCCACCACGGGAAGAAATGATGAGGTCTCGCAGCTGGCAACTACACTGAACCGGATGCTGGATCGCATCGAAAGATCGGTTCATCAGTTGCAAACCATCACGGGATCGCTTGCGCACGACCTTCGGAGCCCACTGACCGCCGTACGCGCCAAGCTGGAGATGTCGCTGACCGCCGCGGCGCGCGACGAGGAATCGGAATCGATTGTATCGGCCATTGAGGACATGGATCGTCTCACAGAGTTTCTCGACAAATCGCTGGACGTTGCCGAAGCCAAGGCAAATGCGCTCAGGCTGAATCGCGTCGCAGTCGACCTGGACGATCTCTTGAGAGTAATGATTGAGCTCTATGAACCGTCTATGTCTGAGAAAGGGCTGCGTGTGAAGTTATGCAGCGCGGGGTGGCTGGAGGTCTCCGCAGACGCCGCACTCCTCCATCGCATGATCGCCAACCTTTTCGACAACGAATTGAAGCATCTGCCGGCCTCATGCACCGTGACAATCTCTCTCAGCAGCTCGGAAGATTCGGCGGCGCTCGTCGTGGAAGACGACGGCCCGGGCTTCGAATCGGAGGTCCTCTCGCAAATCTTTGAGCGGCGCGTGAAGGGGCGAAACTCGACCGGCCATGGCCTGGGTCTGGCGTTTGTCGAAGCTGTCGTACGCGTTCATGGCGGTAATATTGAGGCTTCGAACGGTAGCGAGGGCGGCGCCCGGCTGACCATCATTCTTCCACTCGCCGTTCATTCAATGAGACCTGTTTCCCCTGCTTTGGCCCACGCTTGAAACGGAACGCAGTCTGTTCACGCGATGTACGCGCTACTTCGTTGTGACGCGTCGTCCAATAATCATTTTCACCAGCAAGTGGTCGGTGGCACCGGTTAAGCCGACGCCAACGCCGAAGTTAAATTCCCATTTGGGGCTGAAGTTCAGATCGGTGACAGCGAAGATCTGTTGCTGTTGTTGCTGCAGGGGGTCGAAGCCGGTGATGGGGCCGAGCGCGCCGTAGTATTCGAAGCCCGCGTTGACAACCTTCGTCACATCGTAGCCAACCTTCACGTTCGGAGAGAATGTCACACCTTGTGAAACCGACGGCCCATGAAATGAGCGGTCAATGGTCGGGTTGAAGCATAGATACAGCCTGCCGATGGTCTTGTCCACGATCGGCCGAATCTCGATCGTCCATGTATCCGGCGAATACACGGCCCGCTGGTAACCGACCTCCGTCGACAAACTGACTCCCACCGGCCACTTCCATGATTCCGGGACGGCGACGCGCGGGCGGATATGATCGCCGACCCATTGCCAGCCGACCCGCGAATCCGCGCTGGTGAACACGTAAAAGCCAAGCTCGAACCAGTTGCTGAAGCCGTGCGTGATTTCGAGCGTTTCGTGTAACTGGTGTTCGGTGGGATATTGGCCGTCGACGACCGTCTTGCTGCCCTCGAAGGTGAAGTTGCTGTGAAGCTCGAACATGGTGGCGCCAGGCGAAACGAGCTCGGAACCGTACACCTGAATCTCATAGCTGCCCTGCGCATAGAGGAACTCGAAGGGAGCGGAGGCGAGGGCGGTGAGCAGCAGGATTCGTGCCAATATCATGGTGTCATCGACTCATTTGTGCTCTTTGACTGCGACAATTTCGCGTACGGAGCAATATCAAATATTTGTTTATATCTTCAGAAAATGACTCCTGAAAAACGCCAGAATGACGAGATGTTCATCTTCGACATACGGAGTTCATTCCTGCCTCGGGGCAACCTGTCCCGGCAACTGAACGTCGAGTAGCCGTAGCGCGTTTTCCATGCCCAAATCTGCCGGATTCATACTTCTCTTCGTGCCCTGCACCTTCGTACTTGCTCTTGCGGCCTCATCGTCGTCGGCGAACCTTCAGGAGAGCGAGCTCTACGCCGGCTGGCTCAAGATGTATGATCTTCAGTTCGACGAGGCACACCGCGCCTTCGCCGCCTGGAAACAGAGTCATCCGGATGATTCGCTTGGGCCTGCGTCAAATGCCGCGGCCTATTTGTTTTCCGAGCTGGCCCGATTGGGCGCTCTCGAATCTGAATTGTTTGTGGATGATTCGCACTTCAAAGAACGCGCGAAGTTGCGGCCCGATCCGGCCAGGAAGGCGCTGTTCGCCCAGGAGATCGCCCGGGCGGACCGGTTGGCGGATGCAGCATTGCAAAGATCCGGCGCCGATTCCAATGCCTTATTCGTCAAGTCTCTGACCCTGGGTTTGCGCGCCGACGATGCGGGCCTGATTGAAAAGCAGTCTTTTGCAGCATTGAGTTACACGAAGGAGGCACGCGTCTTTTCCGAGAGGCTGGTACAAGTGAAGCCCGAGGCTGCCGACGCGTACCTTGGTCCGGGTATGGAGAACTATCTGTTGAGCTTGAGGCCGGCGCCTCTGCGTGTTCTCTTGCGAGTAACGGGCTCGAACGTGGATCGCGAGAGGGGCCTGCAGGAGCTTCGGGAGACGGCGGCTCACGGTCGTTACCTGGAGCCATTTGCCAAACTGGTGCTGGCGGTGGCGGCATTGCGGGATAACAACCCTGGCCGTGCACGCGAACTCCTTGGGGAATTGCACAGGCGCTTTCCGGACAACGAACTGTACATGCGCGAGATGGACCGCATCGATGAAGGAGCGCGTTGATGGAGCCGACGGCGACAGAGCCAATTCCGGCGAACCCGGAGAGCGGCAGGCCCCGGCTTCCAGTGGATCTTAAGCGCAGGGCTGCCGCCTCCCCGGCGGGTTCACTTATCGCTCACTTGCCGCACCCTCATTACGTCTATCCACCTGAGAGGCGAATAATCGCATCTTCCACCCGGCTCACGCTCAGTTCCCGCCATTCCAGATTCAAAACCGTTCTCTGGATCTCTCTTGGTCTCGCTGCGCTCTTTGTATTCATCACTTCAGAAGTTCTTCTCGTTACCGATTACCCCATGTACCACGCCTACCGTCTGCAGGTGATCGCCGACCGCCATCTCCTCATCCCCCATACACTCTGCGGCGTCCTCGCTCTGCTGGCGGGCCCTCTGCAGTTTTCATCGCGTATTCGCCAGCGTTACCTGCAATTCCATCGCGTCCTCGGCCGCATCTACGTCATCTGCGTTTTTGTCGGCGCCTTGAGCGGGATCGCCCTCTCCGCCGGCCGCCCGGGCATGCCAGGGACCTGCGTGCAGGCTGCCGCCTGGGTCGTCTGCACCACCGCCGCTTTGATCACGGCGCGTAACCGCCAAATCGCCCGGCATAGCCAATGGATGGTCCGCTCCTATGCAGTTACGTTTACCTTCGTCTCCAGCCGCGTGCTCAATCTCTGGCCCCCATACTGGAGCCATCTTGGCGACACTCTCGCCGCCGTCGGCCTCATCGTCTTCACGTTTGCGTCCCTGCTTGTTGTCGAGGTCGGCCTCAACTGGCACGAGCTCACCGCCCGTCGTGCCTGATGGTTGTCGGGTTGTGCAAATGCCTGGCTAAGGCTTTATTGCGACCGATAACGGAGGCCTTTTCGAGCGGGCTATAGCGTTCGGCCTGTTTGTCGCGAAGAAGCCGTAGCCTGTCCGGTTTATTTGCTCACTACAAGAACGGAAAACGAATCCGGCACCATCGGTCCTCTGCCGGCAGCTGCTCCAGACGGCGCTGGAGAGGTGGCCGGGCCGTAATCCGCCGCGATCAGCAGTATCCTGTTCATCCTGTTGTCCCAGACCATCTGTTTTGCGCTTGGCTTCGTCTCAACGGTCTGTTCCACAACAAAGCTGGTGGGACTTTTCTCCTTCACGATAGTCAGCGTACCGTCAACCTGTGCGCTGTACGTTTCCATCGTTTTCGGATTGAAGATGGCGGAATCGACGCCGGACCCGATCGGCAGAGCATCGATGATTTTTCCGTCACTGGCGTTAAGCATCACCATCGTTTGCGGTTCACGACAGGCCGCAAAGAGAACGTGGTTTTTCAGGTCGATGGCCAGCCCCGAACATCTGCCGCCTTTGTCACCGAGACCGAAAGGGGCAGATGCCGTGAGCGTCTTCGCGTCTATGACAGCGACGTTGTTCCGGTCTCTAATATCGACATAGACATGCCCCTTGCCATCCGTGACAGCTTGCTCCGGCATTCCGCCGAGGTCGATCGTGCCCAACACTGCACCATCGACCGCGTTGATCACTGTCGCGTTAGGCGCAGTGTGACTGAAAATGTAGACGTGCTCGTTGAACGGGTCAAATAGAATCGCATCGGGGCCACCCTGCACGTCGATCGTCTTGATCGTTTTCAATGTCTTCGTGTCCCACATCACTACGGGTTTGCTGCTGGCGAAACCATGGCCCGATTTGGGATCGACAACAACTCCGTTGGCGGCGGCATCGGGGATTTCGCCGGCTGGCTCAAGGGTATCGAGATTGAAGACAGTTATCCGGCCGGGGTTCTTTCGCGGAATGTAGAGCTTCCGTCCCTCGACATCCGCACAGGCGGTATCGAAGGTTCCTGCGCCGCCGACCTTGACCGTTTTCACAACCCGGTAAGGACCGTCAGTGGAGGCGCTTGCAGCCAGACTCCCCAGCACCAAAATCGCGAATCCCGCAATGTATACAACGTAAAAACGTCGCATGAATTTTATCCTCGTTTTCCGCGGCGCCGATGCCGCAATGATCGCCGGCACACCGAGGCCAAAACGCTATAACGATACACCAGTTGGGGGAGCAGGCGGAAGGCCGGCCCCAGCGAGACCAGAGACCGGCCCTGTTCCGGGGGCTGCATTTGGAGTACGCTGAAACTCAAATCTCTCAAAGGAAGACCATTATGTCCGCTCTAATACTTTCGCTGCGACGCACGTTTGTTGGCGCCGCGTTCGCGCTCACCTGCGCTTCCCTTACTCTGGCGCATATCAGGATCGCGCCCGCGGAATCGGTGCCCGGAGCCCGCGAGAAGTACACGATGCGTGTGCCCAATGAGAAGAAGGTCAATTCAACTAAGGTGGTCGGAGAATTTCCCGAGGGACTCGACATCTATGACTTCGAATTCAAGCCAGGCTGGAATATCGAATTCAAGAAGAACGACAAGGGCAAGATCACAGGAGCCACGTGGACAGGCACACTACATCCCTACGAATTCATCGAGTTCGGCATGCTGGGCATCAATCCCAGGGAAGAAAAGGATCTCGTCTGGCGCTTTGTCCAGTATTACGAAGACGGTACGACCGAAGAGTTCACCGGTCCCGTCGGGTCACGGTTGCCGTCGCCCGTGACCACGCTCAAGAAACCTGAACCGGCGGTCAGCGCTTCAAAGTAGTTTCTTCTGTGATTGAGGTCGGGACCTCAGCTACCCGATCACTTCTGTCAGTCAGAAGGGAAGTCACATGAAGTTCGCGCCTGCTGTAGCCAAGCGTACTGACGCCGTCATCGTGGCGCGGCATCAGGAGATCCCTGTTGAAACTCTGTGGAAGTATTCTCAACCAGGCACAGATCGATCCAGAGGCCTGGGACAGACTTCGACGCGAACCGATCGCTCCGGGCGGACGCGCTCAGGTCCGCCGATTCGCCTTGGCTGCTTGCGCAAGACGCAGAATGGCATCGCGCTCATCGGGTCGACCCTTACCGGAGAACGGCGCTATCGGAAAGTGGCCGACAGATCCAATTAACGGCGAAGTATGAAGTTACGGGAGCGACTCGAACCCATTTTCAGGCGACGGTCTGACCACTTCTCGCGCTGGGACCACCCGCGTCTGTCGCCCAGATACACGTTCAAAGGGAAGTCACAATCTTGATTGCCTCTAACATCTGCCGATCCATGCTGTTTTGCCGATAACGGTGGGATCCGCCGCTACCACGGCGTCAACGAACGCACCAGCCCGGTCGTATGTCCGGTCTGCGTCTGCGAGCTTTCCCTGTGCCAATTGAATCTGAGCGACTAAGTCGAGACGTTCCGGAAGGGAATAAAACTCGCCATTCAACTGGGAGCCCGCCGACGCTTGCGATAGAAGGTCTTCAGCCTTTGACAGTTCTCCCCGCGAGCGGTAGGCGTCCGACAGAGCCAGTTGCGCCTCCACAAGATTGCGAAAAAAACCAGAGTTCCGGCAGATATTAATGGCTTGTTTCAGATCCGTTTCGGCGGCGAATAGATCACGCTGCTGCCGATCGATCGCCGCCTTCGCCAAGAGCGTGCTCTCCTGGTAGACGGGGACGTTATTTTGTTTCGAAGCTTGCAGGACGTCACTTATAATTTTTCGCGCCTCGACAAATTTGCCGACACCGGCGAGCGCCTGGGCTTTGATTACGAACATCATGAATGGATAAGGGGCGCCGGTTGTGGACAGCGACAGCTTGATTGCTTCGTCCAAATATTCAAGCGCGTCGCCGTACTGCTTCGTTGCTGTTAATCCGTTACCGATGGCGTACAGGTACCCTCGGTGAATCGGTACAGACCATAGAAGCCCTGACGGAAAGCGGTACGTATCGTGGACCTATCATTGGCGCAACGGACTTGTATCTTCTCCAGCGCCAGTCTGGGCGGACTGCGGTCCTGCACTCGAAAGAACAGCTGGATCGTTCGCCGGCGGTCGGAGATAACGTCGCGATCAGCTACTCAAACTCGAAAGGCATCGTCAAGGAATCCCGCACACGTTCGAAAACGCAGGAACTTGGATGCTGATCTTTGGTCAACGGAACGAAGAGGCCATCATGAATCGGCAGCCCGAACTTTATCGGAGACCGAGGAAGCCGGTTATGTAGGGGGTTACAACTGGCGCGCGAGCTGTTTCGGCTTGCTCATGCTGGTTGTGGTGAACTTCGCGGCAACACAGTACGTAGCCGCGCGGTTCCAATATCAAGATGCGCTCGGCTATCCCGCGTCTCGGACACAGTCCGGCGTCGGGATATACGAGCCGTTCGCCTGGATGATCTGGGGATTCCACAATTCGACTTCGCAGGACCCGAGGGTGCGAAGGCCTCTGTTTGAAGGCGAAATGATCGTGTTCTTCGGAAGTATCTTGTGCGTTGGTCTGTTCGATGTTGCGGCGGGCCGCCGATCACGCAGACTGATGCAGAATGCCGATGACCTCCACGGATCAGCACGGTGGGCGACCGAGGCCGATGTGCGCGCCACCGGTCTCATGGACGCAGAGGAGGGTGGCCAGAGGAGCGACCTGCAGAATATCGCTAACCGCGGTGCGAGCCGAATCATCCATACTGTTTGCTATTGTGCCGTTGCCATTGCGTCGCTTCAGGCGCAGTCGAGCACCGCGGGGAGTCTCACGCGGCTGTACGTCGAGCCGTTCACAACCAAATCAGGGTCCGAGAGATTTCGCGCCGATCTGATCGCAGAACTCCGTAAGGTCAGGTCAATCTCGCTTGTTCCGGCCGCTTCGAACACCGCTGCATCTCTTGCCGGCGGCGGAGAGATATGGATCAAGGGATATCGGAGCCTCAACCCGAGAAATCGAATGCCGTCCGACGCAACGGTTGTCTACGGCGGTTTCATGTCGGTGGAGTTAAAAGACGCCAATGGCGAGACCGTCTGGTCGGATCTCGTAACGCCCGGGGGCGCGACTGAGGATATCTCAAAAGATCTCTCGAAGCGTATTGCCAAAGATGTTGCGGAAGCGCTGCAGGCAGAAATACAGCCAGCCCCGACAACCACCCGGCCCAAATCTGTGACGGTCCTCAAAGGCGCGGGCGCTACATTTCCCTGCCCCGTGTACGCAAAATGGATCACGAATTACAAGCGGCAGAATCCGAATCTGCAGATCACTTACGACTCTGTCGGCTCGGAGGCAGGGGTCCGCCGATTGCTCGCGGGCCAGGTTGATTTTGGAGCTTCGGACAATCCGGAAGCCATTCGCGAGATCGCGCCCGCTCAAACAGGAAATTATTCGTTCTTCCCGTCCGTTATCGGCGCTGTTGTTCCCATCGTCAACCTGCCTGGATTTCCCGCTGACATCGCATTCACGCCGGATGCTCTCGCAGGCATCTATCTCGGGAGGATCAAGAAGTGGAACGATCCTCTCTTACAGAAAGCCAACCCGCGTCTTCACCTTCCGGATCTCGACATTACCGTAGTTCACCGCGCAGACGGTAGCGGTACGACTTACGCGTGGACTGATTACCTTTCCCGGACAAGCTCGGAATGGAAGTCCAGCGTGGGCGCCAGCCTCGCCCCGAGATGGCCGACCGGCCAAGGTGCAGACGGGAATGAGGGTGTGGCCGCGCTCGTGAAGGAATCGGGCGGCTCAATCGGCTATGTCGAATTCATCTACGCGCTTCAGCATCATCTGAGCTTCGGGAGTGTTCGCAATCGGAACGGCGAATTCGTCAGCGCGAGTCTCGAGAGCATGGCGACTGCCGTGCGGCAATCGCTCGCGGTTCGCGACGACCTTACGATCTCGATTGTGAATCCCCCGGGCACAGGCGTATATCCAATCGCGTCCTTCACCTGGTTTGTTTTGCCGACTCACATCGAGGACGAAGTGAAGCGAAATGCCCTGGTCGGCTTTTTACGATGGATGCTTGGACCGGGCCAGCGGCAAGCTGCCGCGTTGGGATATCTCGCGCTTCCGGCCGATGTTGTCAGCCGGGAAGAATCTGCAATCGACAAAATTCATTGAGAATCGATTTGACAGTGGCCGGCCGGACTATTCTATACTTCTACTGTTCTAAGTTTGTCGAATTGATTGAATTGAAACAATCTGGCGGCCATTTCCGTTCGGCCGCACCCTGGAGGCGATATAAGATGACCGAGACCCGAACGCGGCGCTGTGCCATGGCCGTAGCCCTCTTTTTTTGCGTCGCTATGGACAGCTTCGGTCAGCAGATCTCTCTGTCCGGAGCGGGAGCCACGTTTCCCTACCCAATGTACTCGAAATGGTTTGCGGAGTACCACAAGACGCATCCGAACGTCCAGGTCGGCTACCAGTCGGTCGGCTCGGGTCTCGGAATTCGACGGGTGAGCGATGGCGAGGTATATTTTGGGGCGAGCGATGCGCCGCTGAACGATCTTCAGATACAGTCTTTCGCCAGCCGCCGGGGCTCGATTGTCCTGCACTTCCCGACCGTTGTGGGCGCCGTAGTGCCGGCGTATAACGTACCCGGACTTTCGGCTGACATCAATTTTACCGCTCTGGCGCTCGCGAACATTTTTCTTGGCAAAATCACGAAGTGGAATGATCCCGAGTTGGTAAAAGCGAATCCGAAGCTGAAGCTGCCGACCAACGATATCGTTCTTATTCATCGTTCGGACGATAGTGGAACGACCTACGTCTGGTCGGACTACCTTTCGAAAGTCAGCTTCGAGTTCAGGCACAAACTCCGCCGCGATACCACCGTAAATTGGCCGACCGGGCGCGGCGCGCAGGGCAACCAGGGAGTATCGGCGCTCATCCGTCAGACACCCTGGTCTTTGGGATATGTGGAGCTTAGCTATGCGATCCAGCAGAAACTTTCCTATGGCGCGGTCGATAACTCCTCGGGGGTCTTTGTCAGGGCGGATCTCGCGACGGCGACCGCCGCTGCTGACGGCGCCGCCCCGTTTCTGCCGGACGATTTCCGTTTCTCCATTGGGAACAGCCCCGTAAAAGGCGCCTATCCGGCCTCCAGTTTTACGTACCTTCTGGTCCCGGAGAATATTAAAGACAAGGCGAAACGGGACGCGCTACAGGGGTTACTCCGATGGATTCTGGGGCCCGGTCAGGAAATGGCGGCCTCAGCCGGATTCTCGAGGTTGCCTCCGAGCGTAATCACCCACGAATTGGAGAATATCGCTCTGCTGCAGTGAACCGAATTGGAACTTGACGGCTCGGCGATTCAATCGGGAGCGCGGTCCCGTAGTAACCCGCCGTGTTTACTTGCAGAGCCGCAAAACGTTCTCGGGTCGTATGGCCTTGCTGCGGCTGCAGCAATCGGCGAAGAGAAAGGCCAGTAGTTCCTCAAGCGCCTCCGGGTTCGCCGTATACCAGAGGAACTTTTTGTCGCGACGGACCTCAAGCAACCCTTCGTTCTTCAATTTTTCGAGGTGGTGGGAAAGCGTGGAAGGGGCAATATCGAGTTCCGACTGAATGTCGCCGACCACCATGCCATCCGGGTGCGCAGTCAGGAGGAGCTGCATAATTCGCAGCCTCGGCTCGGTACCCATCGCGGTCAGCATGTCCGCGAAGCGAACGAGACGTTTCTGGTCTCTCTTCGATCTCCTCGGAGCTTTCGTCGACGGCTTGTCGGCGCACTCCGGATTCGGACACGTTTCAACGGCGAGCGCCTGCACTCCCCAATTCTACACAACCGGTATCGTCGAAGCCCCCGTTTGCGCGGAATGAGCACGCTATTCTCGCTTCGCGCGAAGGGACTCAACGACCTGGAGTTCGTGCGCGATCAGGGGCGGCGGAAGCCGACCGTAAAACGCGGACTCAGCCGACGCTTGTCCCTCTGTCAGAATCCACTTGAGAAACGACAACACCAGCGATCTGCTTTCAGAATCGGGGGCTGTAGCGGGAACGACAATCCACGTCAAGACGGAGATCGGATAGTCGGCGAGGCCTCGGGCATCGGTGAGGGAGGCGCGGATGTCATCCAGCATGGCAGGCAATGCAGACGCCGCGGCGGCGGAAATCGATTCCGTCGACGCCTCGACAAAATGTCCCGAACGATTCCGGACTTGTCCAATCCGCAAGCTGTGATTCTTCGCCGCCCAAAGCTCGACGTAGCTGATCGAATTCGGCGTACGTCCCACCAGGTCCGCAACGTCGTCATCGTTCTCGCCGCGCGCCATCACCACCAGCTGCGGCAAGCCCCGGGCGTTTCCAACGGTATCTCGCCATTTGCGGTTGGTCCGCGAAAGGAAGTCGCTTAAAGCATACGTGCTTCCGTCCTCGGCCGCGTGACCGACGACAACGATTTCCGAGCCGGGCAACTTTATCGTGGGGTTCAACGAGGCGATTGCGGGATCGTTCCATCTCCGGATCCGGCCGAGGAAAATGCCCGCAAGCACATCGGCGGAGAACTTCATCCCCGCGTCTATACCGCTCAAGTTATAGCAAGGAACCGCGGCTGTAACCGCGGTAGCGATGTGAATCAGGTTCACGCTCCGGGCCTGATACGCCTGGCGCAGTTCATCGTCACTAATTGGAATTCCGGTGATCAGAAAATCGATTGATCCGTGAATTGCCTCCTGGATCGACCCGGCGACGTTCAACGGCTGGCCGTGACTTGTCCGGAGCCGCGGCCAAGGGATCTTTGGCGTGTCAAAACCGTGAAGCGGACCCGTTAGAGCGGCGACGCCCAGGCACAGATGAAAAATCCGAGCTGCCAGCAAGCCGATGGCAGACACACGTCCCGGCACGGGATTCTTCGGGTAGCGACGGAATGTGAAGTTGCCCCAACGCCGCGGCGCGGTTGAAATGGCAGGTGTTCGCATGGACTTCCCGGCTGTGCGAGAGGCGGCAAAATGTCCAACCGCATTCCGCGTACTGTCATCGATTCGTCATTCGAATCCGGTTGCGCTCAGATCGACAATTTTAAGATACTCGAATTGTCAAATCGAACAACAAGTTTTTTGCTCACACCAGAAGACTCGCCACGCTCTTATCGGAAATCGGAGAACAGTAAAGTGAAAATCCACAGCACTTCTTTATCGGTTCTGGCGGCCCTGGTTTATTGCGCCATGGGCCCTGTCGAAGCTATGGCGCAGTCCGGAACCATTACCGGCGCCGGCTCCACGTTCGTTAACCCGCTGATGTCCAAATGGTCCAAGGAGTATCACACGCTCCACCCGGACATCCAGGTAAACTATCAGTCCATCGGTTCGGGCGGCGGACGCCAGCAGTTTCTCGCGAAGACTGTGGCCTTCGGCGCAAGCGACGCGCCTCTGACTGACGAACAGATCACTCAGGCGGGCGGCGCGGCAAACGTCGTTCATATTCCGGTGACGCAGGGCTCGGTGGTAATCGCATACAACGTTCCGGGCGTATCAAAACCGATTCAGTTCAGCCCCGAAACCATCGCAGGGATCTTTCTGGGTCAGATCAAGCTGTGGAACGATCCGAAGATTGCCGCCGACAACCCGGGAGTGTCCATGCCAGTAAAGCCGGTGCTGGTAGTTCATCGATCGGAAGGATCGGGGACCACAGACATTTTCACGGATTACCTGAGTAAGGTCAGCGGAGACTGGAAGTCCAAAGTCGGAAGGGGTTCCTCGGTGCAGTGGCCTGTCGGCATCGGCGGACAGGGGAACGAGGGAGTTGCCAACCAGATCAGGAACACCGAGGGCGGCGTTGGGTATATCGAGCTTGCTTATGCGCGCCAGAACAAGATTGCATATGGCCCGGTGAAGAACCAGAAGGGGAACTATATCGAACCCGATCCGAAAAACGTCACCGCCGCCGCCGCTTCGCTCCAGTCAGTCCCACCAGACCTGCGCTTTTCGATAACGGATCAGTCGGGCGCACAGGCATATCCAATCGCTGGTTCCACCTGGGTGCTGTTATATACGACGCAGCCGAACGCCGAGCAGGGCAAACTCGTGACGAACTTCGTACAGTGGGCCATCACCGACGGCCAGAAGTACGCCACCGAACTGGATTACGCGATGCTGGCCAAGAACCTGGCGCAGAAGGCCGAAGCCGCTCTTCGAACCGTCAAGTGCGGAGCCAGCTCCTGCCTGAAAAAGTAGGATCGGCATTGACGAGGAAACAAGCTACAATCTGCGGCTCATCCTTCGTCAAAACGCGAACGAAGCCCTTATGAGCACTGCCGCAGCAGTATCGACGACAGCGGTTCCCAGAGCCCGCGGGCGCATCAGTTCGGGCGACCGGATCTTTCATGCCGCAATCCTGGCGATCGTCTGGATCGTGCTCGCCATTTTCGCGGGTGTTGTGTTCGTGCTGATCGACGGCGCCTGGCCGGCGATGCGGCGTTTCGGACCGGGCTTCATCGTTCAGACCGGATGGGAACCGGTCCATCTGGCTTTCGGCGCGCTTCCGTTTGTAGTCGGTACCATCATCGTTGCGGTAGGCGCGATGATCCTGGCGGGAGGCGTGGGTCTGCTGACGGCCGTTTGTATCACGCAATTACTGCCGCACTGGTTGCAGGAGCCGATCGCCTGGCTGGTGGAGTTGCTGGCGTTCATACCCAGCGTCGTTTACGGGCTGTTCGGTTTGCTGGTAGTGGCTCCCCTCCTTCAAAAGACCGTCGAGGTATGGCTTCTGATCCACCTCGGCCCGCGATTCCCGTTTTTTAACGGCGCGCCTTATGGGGTCGGCTATATTAGCGCGATCGCGATTCTCGCTGTTATGCTGTTGCCTCTGATCGTCGCGCTCTCGCGGGAGGCTCTGATCCTCGTTCCCCACGAACTGAAGGAAGCTGGGTACGCCCTGGGCGCCACACGCTGGGAGACGGTATGGGACATAACGTTCCCGTTCGCGCGCAATGGGATTATGGGGGCGTTCGTTATAGCGCTCGGGCGGGCGCTTGGGGAAACCATAGCCGTAGCCATGACTATCGGCGGGGGGTTCCGCCTTCCCACAAACGTCATGGATCAGGGATACACGCTGGCGAGCGTAATTGCGAACGAGTTCAACGAGGTGAGCTCGGAGACCTACCTTTCGGCGTTGATTTACTGCGGGCTGATTCTCTTCGTGATGACGGTCGCGGTAAATATGGTGGCGTACGTCATTGTCAGGAGGCTATCGGGTATTCGTGGCTTCAGCGCTTAGCCGTTTATTCGCGATACATCGCGCAGAGAGCCGGCGGGCGTTGCGCGGCGCCATAGGCTTCGGCGTCACGGCCCTTGCGACTCTCATTTCCCTCGGCGCTCTTTTCTCGATCCTCGGTTATCTGGTGGTTCACGGAATCGGAGCGTTCAACTGGAATTTTCTGGTGAAGGAACCGGCAGCCGTCGGCGAGCCAGGCGGCGGTATCGGCCCTTCCCTGGTGGGCACGGCGATTCTCGTCACCATTGCCACGCTTGTAGGCGCTCCGCTCGGCGTGGGAGTGGGCATCTATTTGTCGGAGCTTGCCGGCGACACCCGGTTCGCCCGTTTCGCACGTCTTGCGATCAACACATTCATCGGCGTTCCATCGATCGTTATAGGCATATTCGTTTACTTCGTGCTGGTCAAACCGACCAGCACATTTTCGGCGGTCGCCGGGGGGCTGGCACTGGGCATCATCATGATCCCGATCATGGCCCGCACCACCGAGGACGTTCTCCACCTCGTCCCCAAGAGCGTTCGCGAGGCAGGGTACGCTCTCGGCGCATCGCAATGGCAGGTCACTATGGGGGTCGTTCTGCCCGCCGCACGGGCGGGAGTGGTCACTGGAGGCGTGCTGGCGGTTGCCCGCGTCGCGGGAGAAACCGCACCGCTCATTCTCACTGCATTGGGGAACGAGTACTATCCATCCGGACTTTTTCATCCGACCGACGAAATCACGCTTCGCATTCTCAAATACGCGCGCGGCCCTTATGACGTATGGCATCAGCAGGCTTACGGCGCTGCGCTTCTTCTTGTGGTCGGAGTAGCGCTGGGCAGTTTGCTGCTACGGCTCTCGATGAAGCAGACCGAGGCCCGCGGCAGATAACGCCGTATCAAGCGCTCGAGACCCTGACGCCCGGGCAGCGTCCGAGTGAGTCTGATGCCGCTGGACATGGATTTCAGCTACCAGCCGGTCAGATCGAATTACACCCTGCCGCACTTCGAGGAGGATGGTGGGCGCCGCCGCGGCAGCCCACCATCTCAAGATACGCAAGTCAGCGGCGCGGCGGCCGGGCGGCAAATCCGGGCCCGGACGGCGACTGCGGAAAAGCATTCCCGAAGAGGTCCGACATGACGTTTACATTCGCATCGCAGGCGTGATTAAGACACGGCAAATTGAAGGCCCCCTCAAGCGTTTTCAGCAAAGAGAAGTGGTTGTAGCTGGCTGAACTCTGCAGTCCGTGGGCGCCGTAGTTCGTATCGACGATCAGGAGAACCTTGTTCACTGTCGGCGACACGCTGTAGTCGTCTTCATCCCACAAGACTACAATTGCGTTCTGGCCCTGCTTCCATACCGGAGACACCTTGATTGCGGTGGCGATCTCCCGCACGGTCGTATCGCCCAATTGCAGCAGGGCGGGGTTGAGACCCGCCTGGGTTCCGTCGTCGTTGGGATCGAAATTGCAGAATGGGCCGGCATTTCCGCGACCGTGGTGATCGTTGCACTGATTCGGCGCGATGAACGAGAACGACGGCGCGGCGCCACTCCCGAGGTCGGCGTACAACTGGTTAAATCCGACCACGTTGTTCAGATCGCTGCCCGGTTGGTCACCCTCCTGAATACTGCGAAAGTAGACGAACGGGTCGTGTTTGGCGGCGTATAGGTCGACGAGATCGCTCGATGTGAGGGGCGGCGTAAGCACGGGTTTGATGGTTGCGAAATTCGTTGTGTCCGTGAAGACTCCGTCGCTGTTACCGATACCGTCGGCCCCCTGCGGAGGCAGACTTTCCTGATAGGATTTCCAGGTCTTCCCCGCCGCCGCCAGTTGGTCGGCGATCGTAATTCCAGATATGTTGGTGGCCGCGGCAATGGACTGGACTCCGTCGATGTTGTTTACTCCCGGGGGACCAGTTGTCTCATTGGTGGTATCGACAGCGACAGTCGGGGCATCTGTTCCGGTGCCCCATATCGGGCAGATGCTCGGGGAGGCGGGGTTATCGGTGTTGGCTGTCGCGGTGACCAGGTTGGGGGAACAGGAAAAATCGTGCCAATCCGGGTTGTTGTCGCTGAGCACCCCAAAGTTCGAGCCACCTACCGCTTCGAGGTAGTTGGTCAGGCTGGGATGCGCGATCGCGAAATAGTTCGTTGCGCTGTTCGCGAGCGAAGCCATCTCGTCGATAAAAGGCAAATTCTGATTGTTAATGACCTGGCTGTAGCCATGGTTTCCATCATGATCACAAAGACGTGGTCAAGATGGGGAACACTGGAAGGCTGCGGCCCTTCTACGGCAAACACGGGACTCATCGCTGCAAGCGCAGCTGCAATCAGTCTCCAATTCATGATTCACTCACCCTTTCACCCATGCTGGATTTAAATTTGGACGGCGATATCGAGTTCCGATCGCGTCAGCCGAAGTTAACAGAGGTTTCGTTTCTATTTCACGAATAATCGATAACCTTTCGGTGACACTCCTCTTTTTTTCATTTCTACAATGCTAGTAATGTAGATGATTGTTACATTTCGGGTTGCCTGCCCAAAGAAGCGCAAAATCCCCGGGCGGCACGCGCAATCAGGCGTCCAGGACGGGCGTTCTGCTCAGCGTTTCTTTCCGGCAACCACGCTCTCCGCGACGCGCACTGTAATGCCGCATCTTCAGGGACGGTTGGCATCTGCCTGCGAGAACCTGGGGCGGGGCAGGCTTGACATGATTCTACACTTCTACTAATCTCGAAATGAAATGGGTCTGCATCGCATACTACTCCTCGCGCCAATCCTGACGACGCTTATGGCGGCGGGGGCGGACAACAAGCCAGTCATCCTGTTCGGCGCCGGGTCGACTTTTATCTACCCCATCTTGGCGCGGTGGAATCTGGAGTATCACAAGCTCCATCCGGAGTTTCAGATGTCCTACGATCCCGTCGGTTCAGGCCACGGCATATCACGAACGCTTGCGGGCCGGGTTGACTTCGGCGCTTCCGACGGTCCCATGAGCGATGAGCAGATTCAGCATGCTGAGAAAAGGATCCTGCATTTTCCTGTTGTCCTCGGCGGGGTCGTTCCCGCCTACAATCTGCCGGGCGTGACACAGGAGGTTCGTTTCACGGCCGCGGCGCTTGCCGGGATCTTCCTCGGAACCATCACCCGATGGAACGGTCCGGAACTTGTCCGCGCCAATCCCGGCGTTCATCTTCCCGCTCACGAACTGACGGTTCTGTTCCGCATCGACGGCAGTGGAACAACGTATGTGTGGAGCGACTACCTGTCGAAGGTCAGCGAAGCCTGGAAAAAGCGTGTGGGCACGGGCACTTCAGTGAGGTTTCCGGTTGGAGGTGGCGCTCAATTCAACGAAGGCGTCCGCGATCTGATCAAACAGCGGCCGTATTCGATCGGCTATCTGCAGGTCACCTACGCTGTGGAGGGACACGTCCAGTTCGGGCCTGTACAGAATTGGACCGGCAATTTTGTCAGAGCGGACAGCCGCGGTCTCAGCGCCGCCGCCGCGTCCATGGCCCTGAATATGCCCTCTGATTTCCGCGTTTCGATCACGAACTCCGCGGACGACGACGCTTACCCGATTTCCAGCTATACGTGGATTCTTGTACCCGAACATATCGAAGATCCTGAAAAGAGACAGGCTCTCACGGCATTCCTGAAATGGACGCTGACGGACGGTCAAAAGCTCGCCGCGCCGCTGCACTACGCGCCGCTGCCGGGCGATAGTCGCGAATCGGGTTTTGAAGGCTGTCGATCGTATTCAATGAAGCCGGGCGACAACTGTCAGAAGGATCCGGTGAACAGAAGGCAAAAACAACTCGACGCTGTCGATTCCCCGAAACGCCGGAATGTCGCCAATATTTTGACTTGGATTCTGATCGGCGTTTTGTTCGCGGCGACCGGCGTCTGGATGGTCTGGGCCTCTCGGCAACCGAAAATTCATTCATTTTTCACGCCTGACGAATAACCCCCGCTTGACACATTCCCATATTTCTAATATTATCGAATTGTGGCGCTTGTAATTCCGGCGGAAAGTGACGTAACTCGATACGCGGAGATGTTTTCCGCAATTGGAACGGAACCGCGCTTGCGGATCATGCGCCTCCTGCTGGCCGCTCATCCGGACGGAATGGTGGTGGGGGAGCTTCTTGCGGAGATGGGAATCGGAGCGTCCACACTTTCGCATCATCTCGACAAGCTTCGCAACGAAGGACTGGTAAAAGTGCACCGCGAGGGAACCTTCCTCCGGTACCTGGTCGATACGGAAGCCCTGCGGGAACTGCTCGGCTTTCTCTATGCGGAGTGTTGTACGCGGAATCGAGCGGTAAAACCAGAAGCGGTTGTACGACTCACGAAATAAGCTGGGGGAAATCAGATGTCTGAAAACGCAACATCCATTAAAGAGGCGGTCAGGGAAAGGTACGCTCGCGCGGCCCAGCAGGTCGCGAGCGGCAAGCCCGCGGCGTCCTGCTGCGCTTCATCGTGCTGCGAAAGCGACATCGACCCGATCACGTCGAACCTCTATGACGCGGCACAAACGGATTCGCTGCCGGAAGAAGCCGTTCTGGCTTCCCTCGGATGCGGAAATCCAACAGCGCTGGCCGATCTACGTCCAGGCGAAATTGTTCTGGACCTTGGCTCGGGCGGCGGCATCGATGTTCTGGTCTCGGCCAGACGGGTCGGCCCGACAGGGCGGGTATTCGGACTTGACATGACCGACGAAATGCTCGCTCTCGCCCGCGAGAACCAGCGCAAGTCGGGCCTTGAAAATGTGGAGTTCATTAAGGGCGAAATCGAGAATATACCGTTGCCGGACAACTCGGTGGACGTCGTGGTTTCTAATTGCGTGATTAACCTGGCCGCCGATAAGGAACGCGTCCTGCGAGAGGCCTTTCGGGTTCTGAGACCAGGCGGCCGATTCGCAGTCTCGGATGTAGTGGTTCGGGGGCAAGTGCCCGCGGAAGTCAGACGGAGCATGGAGTTGTGGGTTGGATGCATCGCGGGCGCTCTCGACGAGACGGAATATTCCGACAAGCTTGCGCGCTCCGGCTTCGAGCAGGTCTCGATCGAGCCGACGCGCATCTATCAGGTGGAGGACGCGCGATCCTTCCTCTCGGCCCAGGGAGTCGATGTGGAAAAAATGGCTCATGAGGTCGACGGCAAATTCATGAGCGCTTTTGTTCGCGCGGTGAAACCATCAGCCTCTGCGCCGTGTTGCGGACCCGGCTGTTGCTCATGACGGCATCCCGCAGACTTATAGCGGAGGCCGTCGGCACGGCTCTGTTGCTTGCAACGGTAGTGGGCTCCGGGATCATGGGCGAGCGCCTCTCGCAAGGCAATATCGCAATCGCTTTGCTGGCCAACACGCTGGCTACCGGGGCCGCGCTCGCAGCGCTGATCCTGACTTTCGGACCGATCTCCGGAGCGCACTTCAATCCCGCTGTAACCCTCTGCGACGCAGTCATGGGAGGAATCGCGTGGCGGATGGTTCCGGGTTACATTCTCGCCCAAGCCACGGGCGCTTTTGCGGGCGTCGCCGCGGCCGACACTATGTTCGATCTGCCGGCCTTTTCCATTTCACGGCACGTTCGCTCCGGGGCTTCGCAGCAATTCAGTGAATTTGTCGCGACATTCGGGCTTCTGGCTGTCATTTGGGGATGCGTTCGATTCCGTTCTTCGGCGGTGCCGTTCGCGGTTGCGGCATACATTACGGCCGCGTATTGGTTCACCGCTTCCACATCGTTCGCAAATCCCGCGGTGACTCTCGCGCGCTCCGTCACGGATACCTTCGCAGGCATTCGTCCGGCGGATGTCCCCGGCTTCATCCTCGCGCAATTACTCGGCGCAGCTACGGCAACCCTTCTCTTCCGATGGCTCGCTCCGCCAATTTCCCAATCGGCGGCGGACGTTGTGATGGCGCATGGTGAGGAGGCAGCGATTTGAAAATAGCCATTATCGGCGGAAGCGACGCGGGGATCAGCGCAGCCCTTCGCGCCCGCGAAGTCGACGCCAGCGCGACCGTCAGCGTGTATCTCGCCGACGACTTTCCCAACTACAGCATTTGCGGCCTGCCGTTCTTTCTGAGCGGTGAGACGCCGGATTGGCACAGTCTTGCGCACCGCACCGAGTTCGAGGGGATCGATATCAAGAGGTCGTGCCCGGTCAGAAAAATCGAGCCGCCACGGAAGACGATTTCGGTTCAAATGCCCGGCGGGGTGATGGAATCGGTTGCCTGGGACAAGCTGATCATTGCAACGGGCGCCTTGCCCGTCCGGCCCAGGATCGAAGGCATGGATCTCCCCGGCGTTTACGAACTTCACACCATGGAAGATTCGTTTCGCGTGAAAGAACACCTGGAGCGAGCAAGCGCAAAATCGGCCGTGATCGTCGGCGCTGGGTTTATCGGCGTCGAAATGGCCGATGCGCTGACTCATCGCGGTATGAAAGTGACTCTCGTCGGGCTGGAGAGCGTGGTGTTCCCGAGTGTCGATCCTGAGTTCGGGTCCATGATCCAGGACAACCTCCGAGCGCACGGCGTTGCGGTCGCGAACGAAACGCAAGTAACTAGAATCGAGCAGGGCGCTTCGCAACTGATGGTGACCGCCAGGAACGGATGGCGCGAAAGTGCCGATGTGGTCCTTATTGTCGTAGGTGTCAGACCGGCTTCCGATCTGGCCGGAGACGCGGGCATTCCACTTGGCAATCGGGGCGCGATCCGGGTCAACTCCCGGATGGAAACTGCGATACCCGGCGTTTACGCGGCCGGCGATTGCGCAGAAACGTGGCATCGGCTTCTCCAGCGGTACACTTACCTGCCTCTCGGCACTACGTCACACAAACAGGGACGGGTCGCGGGCGAGAATGCCTCCGGGGGCAACAGGGAATTCGCCGGGTCGGTGGGTACTCAGGTGGTAAAGATCTTCGACATGGTTGTCGCCCGGACGGGATTTCGCCAGACGGAAACCAGCGATGCCGGCTTTCCGGCCGCCATCACCACTCAATCGAAATTCAACGATCACAAAGCCTACTATCCGGGCGCCACAGAGATGCAGTACCGGATTACAGGAGATGCGATCTCAGGAAAACTGCTGGGTGCGCAGATTGTCGGCCACTGGAAATCGGAAGTATCGAAGCGGATCGATATCTTCGCAACGGCCCTGTTTCACGGAATGACCGTGGACGAACTGAACGATCTGGATTTAACCTACACGCCGCCGCTGAGCAGCCCCTGGGATCCCGTTCAGATGAGCGCCCAGGCATGGCAGAGCGAAAACAGGAACAGGGAGGAAAGAAGTGAAGAAAGAGAGAGTCCTCGTCTTGTGTACAGGAAATTCGGCGAGGAGCCAGATGGCGGAGGGGCTGCTGCGCCACGATTTCGGAGAACGTTTTGAAGTCTTCAGCGCGGGTACGAAGCCGAGCCGCGTGCGGCCGGAAGCGATAAGGGTGATGCGTGAACTGGACATCGATTTGAGCGGACATCGATCGAAGCACGTAAGCGAGTTTGACGGCAAGCCATTCGAATATGTGATCACGGTGTGCGACAACGCCAAAGAGAGTTGTCCCGTATTTCCTGGTTCGGTTAAAAGAATTCACTGGAGTTTTGAGGATCCGGCAGCGGTGGAAGGGACCGAAGAAGAGCGGCTGGCCGCGTTTCGAAAGGTTCGCGATCAGATTCGGAAAACGTTTCAGGAGTTCGGAGCATGAGCGAGAAAGCAATCTTAGTGCAGGTTTTCGATCCCGCGATGTGCTGCTCCACCGGAGTTTGCGGTCCGGCGATCGATCCGTCTCTGGCTCGATTTGCCGCGGATCTGGCGTGGCTGGCGCGAGAGGGCGCGCAGGTTGAGCGATTCAGTCTTTCGCAGCGGCCTTCGGCGTTTGCCACGAACACGATCATCCGAACCACCCTGCACGAGCAAGGTCCCGATTGTTTGCCGATGGTTCTGATCAATGGCGCCGTCGCATGTCAGGGAGGGTATCCTTCGCGCGCCACGATGGCAAAGCTCACCGGTATCGAACTGCCGTCGGCGCTCCCCCAATTGACAATCCTCAACGACTCGGGCTGCTGCTGATGCCACAAAGTGGCGTCGTTGGGGACCGCCCGACGCGCATCCTTCTGTTTACAGGTAAGGGTGGCGTGGGCAAGACCACTCTGGCTTGTGCGACGGCCGTTCAACTTGCCGATCGGGGAAAAGCGGTGTTGCTGGTCAGCACCGACCCTGCATCGAATCTTGACGAAGTTCTGGAAACCGACCTCGTCGGCTCGGAAGGGCCGGGCACGTGCCCGGTGGCCGTCAAAGGCGTTCCGAATTTGTGGGCCTTGAACATCGACCCCGATTCAGCGGTTCACGGTTACAAGGAACGAGCCGTCGGGCCATATCGAGACCTCCTTCCGGCGAGCGCGATTGCGAGCATGGAGGAACAACTCGCCGGGGCCTGCACCCTGGAGATCGCGGTCTTCGATGAATTCACGCGTCTGCTGGGCGATCCATCTACCACCAAGCGGTTCGCTCACATTATCTTCGACACCGCGCCGACCGGACACACTCTTCGGCTCCTGAAACTTCCGTCGGCATGGAGCGATTTCATTGCGAATAATTCAACGGGGACGTCATGTCTGGGCGCGTTGGCGGGCCTTGCGGGCCAAAAGCAGTCATACGAGGCAAGCGTGCTTTCCTTGCAGGATGCCGGCGTTTCGACAGTGATCCTCGTTAGCCGCCCGGAGATATCCGCACTGCGAGAGGCCGAGCGCACACGCGCGGAACTGGACGATTGCGGGATCAGAAATATTCGACTTGCGCTGAACGGGGTTTTTCAAGCCTCGAACCGCAGGGACGCCGAGGCGCTTGCCCTCGAAAAACGCGGACTGCGTGCGCTGGAGGAAATCCCACGCGGTCTTCAGAACCTGGAGCGCTCCGATATCCCGAGGCTGGCGTTCGCGCCGCTGGGCGCCGAGAACCTGCGCCGGGCGTTCGAGGCTGGCGACGCCGCCCCTGAAAAGGCCATCTCCGGCGGACCGGAAATAGAGAGCACCGCAACATTAACCAGTCTTGTGGATGACCTGCAATCTCCGGGTAAAGGAGTCATACTCGTCATGGGAAAAGGCGGCGTCGGCAAGACCACTCTCGCCGCCGCGATCGCTCTTGAACTCGCAGCGCGAGGATGCCGGGTTCATCTGACGACTACAGATCCCGCCGCTCATGTCGCCAACACGATTCCGGGATCGATTCGGGGCCTGACCATCGGCCGTATTGACCCCGCCGGGGAGATTCACCGCTATTCCGAAGAGGTCATCGCGACCGCGGGCGCGGCCCTGGACGCCGCCGGCCGGGCGCTGCTGGAGGAGGATCTGCGTTCGCCCTGTACGGAAGAGATCGCGGTTTTCCGCGCCTTTGCGGAACAAGTGTCTCGGGGAGAGGATGGGTTCGTGGTGCTCGATACGGCGCCCACCGGTCACACACTTCTTCTGCTGGACTCGGCGGAAGCCTATCATCGCGAAGTCCAGCGGAGCACCGCAGAGACGCCTGAATCGGTTCGACACCTTCTCTTGCGGCTGCGCGATCCGAACTTCAGTCGCGTGATCATCGTCACGATCCCGGAGGCTACGCCCGTACATGAGGCGCTTCGCCTTGAGGCAGATCTCAGGCGCGCCGGGATCGAACCATTTGCATGGATTGTGAACCAGTCATTTGTTGCTTCAAACAGCGAAGATCCGCTACTCGCATCGAAAGCAAGCCAGGAATCGGGATTCATTGATGAGGTGCTCCATTCTCACAGCTCCCGCGTCTTGATCGTTCCGTGGCAAGTAGTTGATCCGGTCGGCGAAGCCGGTCTCAAAAGACTGTTCGCCCGCTGACAGTTGATCCGGCTGATGGCAGAACGCTTGACCCGTAGTTAACTATGGGTTATAGACTGTGACGAGTGTCGCACCTTAGCATTGGTCAGTGAACTTTATTTCTCGATTGCAAATAAAGGTTCCTTTTGAGAGCAACCCATCACGTGCATGTTATTTCAGAGGGTATCGCGGGGCTGGAAGAGGGTAGCGGAAAGGGTAGCGCTGAGGCACGGAAATGAGGGGATTTCAGGGGAGATCCGGATTTATGTGGGGCTCGTAAGTAATTGAAAAGCGGACGTCGGGAGAACTCCGGGGAGCCGCTGGATAGATTCAGGTTCTAGTGGGGGAAACTTCGTGGAGGTTCAAGTCCTCTCATCCGCACCAATAAAATCATCAACTTGCAAGCTTTCCCGAGACTTCCTGGATTTTGCAAAGTCTGGTGTTTTCGGTCCGAAATCACGTCCTTGAGCGCGTCATTCCATGCCTTTGAAGCGGCGCGAACGTCGGCGGGCAAAGCATGACTGTAGACGGACAACGTGATATTCGCGTCTGCGCGTTCCCAACCGCTGCGGGACGATAGCCTCTATCACCTGAACTCTTACATATGGCGTGAACACGCCTGCAAACTGTGCGACGCCCTCGCAACAAGGCGTCCCAGCGTCTTTATCCCGCACCACGAATTTGCCCGTTTCAGTCTTCAGGCTTGTACCCTAGTACCTCCGAGGGCCTCTGCTGATGCAGCCAAAGGTTCAGCGGGCGGGCGTCGACTAGCGTGGTCGATCCGAGTCCCGTCGCGGAGTCGCAAGATGTGCATACACTCCGCCAGCGCCTGAAACGGGAAGGCGATCCAAATCAAACACATCTTGAGCAGAAAACGAGTGTCGCACGATGAGTAGCAGACGGCGGATGCAGCCCGTTTAGCGTTCCTGATCGAATGCACACCTTTCACCCATAGAGTGGCGAAGGTGTCGGGAACAGCAACACGATGTCTCTTGCGGCCGCCTGCATCTCGCGGCTTCGGACGAAAGAGTGCGCCGACTGCCGAGGATCCAGCTGTTCGCCGACGAATTCGTGAAGAAAGTGCGGCTGATGGTACGCATAGACCCTCGCACCGAACCGGAACAGATCGGATGCCAGATCCCGAAAGCGTTCGACGCCGCATCGCTCCCACTCACGCACGAGGTCCAATCCCTCGTCCGCGAGATCTGTCGCGTGATGGACATCTTCCGGGAGCGTTTCCCTTTTCGCCAGGGCTGACAACCGCCGTGCCGCGATCTGGCAGAGCACGTGGCGCGCTTTGAGGCCGACCTCCGCCGCCGCGGTATTCTCATGTTCCTGCGCCGTCACCAACGCCAGCGCTCGCCGAGCCGCCGCCTGCGCTGCGAGGTCCGACACAATCGTGGCCTCCGACGCCTGAATGTTCGCGAGGTTCATCCATACGGTCGCGAGAAGAAACTCGCGCTCCAGCGCGTCCATCGTCTCAGCATTATCGAGGACTGCAGTGGCGTCGACCAGGCCGGCGATGGCGTCTGCCGTCGCCGGCGGGTCTTGCGCGGCAAGGACCAGCGCCCGGTTCTGGTGGGCAATCGCCAGGCGTTTGGAAAAACGCGCGTCGGCGCCGAGAGGTAGCGGACGTAGGAGCGCCAACGCTTTGTCGTAAGCGTCAAGCGCGAGCGCATGGTGGGCGGGACCGGGACGCGTGAGCGCCTCGGCGCGATTGAGCCAACAGGCGGCCAGGCCATAGGCGTGCCTCGGCACCTCGGTTGGCAGCCGGCGTCGCAATTCGAGCGCGCGATCGAAACAGAGCAGCGCGGCGTCTGTGGCGTCTGCATTGTTGCCGGACTGCATCAAACGGATGCCTTCTTGCATGAACAAAGACGCCTGTAAGTCGGTGGCTTCGATCTCGCGAGGATCCAGAACTTTGACGGACGAGGTCATCGCGCCGGCTTTATATGAGCGGCAGGGCAGTCTCGCGTCATAGCTCCGCCCAGTACCGGATGACGTTGTGGTAGATGTTCGTCAGTTTCCGGACCTCGGGATCGTTGCGGCCGAGGCGCTGCACCAGTGTCTGAATCGCATTGTCCATGTCGAAGGTCATCCGCCGCGCAAGCGGGTCTTTGATCATGCTCTGGAGCCAGAAGAAGGAGGAGATGCGCGCGCCCCTCGTGATCGGAGTGACCATGTGCAGGCTGGTGGAAGGGTAGAGGACCACATGGCCCGCCGGCAGCTTGACACGGTGGGCGCCATAGTAGTCGTCGACCACCAGTTCGCCGCCGTCGTACTCATCGGGCTCTGACAGGAAGAGGGTAACCGAGAGGTCGGTGCGGATGCGCAGGCCGGTAAGGCGGTCGCCGCGGATGCAGTTATCGACGTGCTCGCCGAAGAACTGCCCAGGGACATACTTATTGAACAGCGGCGGGAAGATATGCAGCGGCACCGCCGCCGAAACAAACAGAGGGTTGGCGGCGAGCGCACGGAGAATGCGCTCGCCGAGTTGCCGGGACGTTTTGCCGTCGGGCGGCAGCTGTTCGTTCTTCTTTACCTCCGCCGATTGCGCCCCTGCAGTGGATCGGCCGTCCTCCCAGGCTTCGGCGGCCATGATGCGGCGGAAGTCCGCCACATCATCTTTGCTCAGGACGTCGGGGATGGAGATCAGCATGCGTGGATCACTTACAACTTATTAAAGTCGAAGGCCAGGCTCAGGTAGATCGCACGCCCGGGCGCGACTTTCACGAATGGCTGCGAGCTCTGATACAAGGAGTCGTAGTACGTCTTGTTGGTGAGGTTCTGAGCGAGGAGTTTCAGGCTCGTGAAGGTGTTGATCCTCGACTCGGCGAAGACGTCGAACCGCCAGTATGAAGGCAGGAACGTCGGGTTCGGCGCGCCGGGATAAGCGATGCCGCCATTCGCGGCGAGCAGCGATCCGCCTTTGATTTCCGAGTTGTAGACCATCTGGCCGCCGAGCTCCAGCCACCTGTTCAACTGGTATTTACTCATGAGGTTGAACGACTTCGGCGCGATGTTGGCGAGGTCAAGGCCGATATTGGTGGGAACGATCGACTTCGTGATTTTGGGTCCATCAGCACGAGGCCGCCCAGGACGCTCCACTTCCTGGTGATGTTGCCCGCCAGCTCGAAGTCCACCCCACGGACCCGATAGGCTGCGTTGGGGACAATCTGACCGCTGGTATAGCCGGGCAGGTTGGCTGGCGCGGTTTCCCGTGCGTTAGTCACGTCGGTCTGGAACACGGCCGCGGTCGCCAGCAAGTGCCGTCTGAAGAGCTCCCACTTGTTGCCGAATTCATAGGCTCTGCTCTTCTGAGGCCCGAAGATTTGCGTTGCCTTCTGGGTCGGGGCAAGGCCGCCGTAACTGCTCGACGTTGCGTCCAGCTCGTCGCCCACGGGATCGGCCGCGGTGGCGTAGGCGAAGTAGATATTGGTGATCTTGACCGGCTTGACCGAGAGCCCCACGTTCCAACTCGGGATGCCGTCGTCCGCCGACTGTGAACTGGTGTTGTTCGAGGAGCCGATGTGGTAGTCGTCGTAGCGGATTCCCGCGTTCAGGATGATGAAGTCGTGGTAGTTCGCCGTGTCCATCAGGTAAACGGCCTTGGTATTCACCTTGTAGTTCAGCTGGTTTCCGGCCAAAGTAATCGGGTTTGACCCGTATATGTAATTCGGCGGATCAAAGATGCTGACGATGGGCGCGCCCGATGACGTAATGGCAACAGGCCCGGTCGTCAGTTCGGACGTCAGGCCGCTATAGCCCTGGATGCTGAGCCGCTCGTTGGAGAACTCTCCGCCCAGGATGGCCGTGTGCTGGATTTCGCCCGTGTTGAATTTGAAGCTGACCTGGGGCTGGTCATTAATGACAGTCACCGGCTCGTAACGGCTTTGCGCGTTGAGCTGGATATAGCCCGAGAAGAACGTCAATGTCGAGGAATAGGGGGCAGTCGCGCCGGTGGCGCTCGGATTCTCCGGGATGGTGCCGATGTAGTTCAGAAGGGAGTGGCTCAGCCGGAATTTGTTCTCAAGCGTGATATGGTCCGTGAGCTTCCACTCTGCGTCAACGGTGCCCATATCCTGCGTCGATCTGGTGAAGTCCCGATTCACGGCGCCATAGAAGAGGTCGCGCGATATCCCACCCGTCGTGACCGGCTCGCGTGTCACCTGGTTGGTCGGAACGCCAAAATCCGGAATGCCCCAAAGATAGGTGTGGGAATAGTTCGCCGTCAGCTTGAAGTTCGTGGTCGGATGGTAGACCAGATTCCCGGCGAGGCCCCAGCGATTGTCCGTCGCGAAGTCGCGGCCGGCGATATCGCCATACTGGACCATGCCGTTGAAACGCACGTCGAGCACCGGGCTGAGGACCTTGTTGATGTCGAACGTTCCGCGTTTGAGGGAGTCGTCGAAGCCGCCCTCGCCTTCGACGTGATAGAAGTCCGCGTTCTGGGCTTCCTTGGTGACGATGTTCAGTGCGCCCCCCGTGGTGCCCCGGCCGGCGAAGGTTGAGGCGGGCCCGCGCAGGATCTCGAGCTGCTCGACATCGAAGTTCTCGCGGATGCTGACGCCGGGGTCGCGAACGCCGTCGATGAAGACGTCATTGCGCGCATCAAAGCCGCGGATGAAGAAGCGGTCACCGAAGGCGTTGCCGCCTTCCCCCGATCCCAGGGTAACGCCGGCCGTCGACCGCAGGGCTTCACGGAGGGTAGTTGCGTTCTTGTCTTCGAGCGCCTCCTGCGTAAGAACGGTCTCCGTCCTCGCCGTGTTCAGGATCGACTCGGTGAACTTGCTCGATGCCAGGCGATCGGCCTTGTAGGGCGCCTCCGGGTCTGCATAGGGGTCTGCGCCGGGAGCGTGGCCCGTCACATTGATGGATTCGGATCGGGCACGAAGTTCGAAGATCACAGCGGTTGGCGCCGTGAAGCGAAACGTCACGCTGGTCCCGTCGAGCAGATGCTCAAGCGCATCCTGAACCGTAAGAGTCCCTAAAACACCGGGCGACGTGATGGTGCCTATAGAATTGTTGGACAGCGTAAAGGTAATGCCCGCAGCGCGCGCGAACTGTGGCAGCACCTCGGAAAGCGGTCCCGGCATGATGTCAAAGTGCTGAGCCTGCGTCTGAGATATCGCACCGGTTGGTTTCGGCACGCCTTGTGCAAGAGCGACATTAATCGTCTTGCTGCCTACCGCGGAACAGGCAACGACAGTTCCGATCGCCGTCCACCGATAAGAGAGCGGCCAACTATTATGGCTATGCCTCTTCGCCTTCTTCGTGCCAGACATCCTGATTCTGGACTTCATTACATGCTTCTCCTTGCTGGATATCAACGATAGACTTCAACGCTTGCGTCTCGCATTTTTGCGCGGGCGAGGCCCTTTAACTCCGCGGTTTGCTCGTGAGGGCGAGGGTCATCGAATTCATCCCACGCCCGGCATTTGACGCAAACTCAAAGCAGCGAGAATGATGGCGGACCATATTAGTCCGTGATCAAACGATTAGATTACCTTTTTGATTCGTCCGCGGTCAAGCGCTTTTTGCAACTAACTTGCGAGAAATGATGACACCATCCAGTATCCCCATGATTAACAAGGTGTTGAGAGATCTACTTCTGCAACTGGATTGCATAAAACATCAGACGTCCGGCAGAAAGATACCGCGATGGGTTCGACGGGAGCAGGAGTGATCTCCACCGAGAATCCCAGATGAACGCCGAAACGGAGCCGAAGACGTGCCAACTGTTCACTCGATGCCGCACACTCCCAGGAGACAGGCTTTGAGGAAGTCAGCCGCCCGTCGCCGGTTAGCGTTTACCCTGGTTCCTTCCCGTCAATGTTCAGATCCGCGAGGATGAAGGGCTGCGTCGCGGTGAAGTCCCAGGTTTCGCCGGGCACCTCCTGGAAATACCAGACCATCCGTCCGGTGTCGGGTTTGACCGCGAGAATCGAGGCGAGGAAGAGAATGTCGCCGCCCTGCGGGCTGCGAATGTTCTGGTTCCATGGGCCGCCGTTACCTGTTCCGATATAGAGAAGATCTGCGGCGGGATCCTACGCCATCGCATCGTAACCGTGCCGCCGCCCCATTTGTACCACTCGCCGGTCCAGTCTTCGCGGCCATTTCGAGCTCGGGATGCTCGAAGGGTTTCGACGGATCGCCGGGAACGGTTATAGAAGCGCACGTACGTTTTCCCGTCTCGGCGTCGTAGGCCGTGCAGTATCCCCGGGCGGCCTGTTCGGCGCCGCTGGATCCGACAATAACCTTGCCTTTGACCACGCGGACCGCGTAAGTGAGGATCGTGTCGCCGCCGGGGACGGTGTCCTGCGTGGACCAGATGACCTTGCCCGTTTTCCTGATCGAGAGCCACCACGCGTCCGTCGAGCAGGCCGGCAAAGACGCGGCCGTTATAGATCGCCATGCCGCGGTTGACCGGTCCGCAGCAGAGACCGGAGATGTGTTCGCGTGGGACATCGGGGTCCCAGCGCCATTTTGGTTTTGCCGGTGCGGGCGTCGACGGCGAACATGACGTCCAAGGGGAGGATGCCGTAGAGGACTCCGTTGTGCATGAGCGGCGTCGCTTCGACGGTTCCCTGTGGAGCTTCAGTGGTGATGGACCACGCCAGAGAAAGCCGCTTAATGTTCTTCGTGGTGATCTGGGTGAGCGGGCTGAAGTGGGTCTCTGCGTAGTCATGGCCGCAGGTGAGCCATTCGGCGCCGTCGCCCGCGGCGTTAAGAAGCGTGGTTGGTGTGACGCGAGTTTCCTGCGCGGGCGCGAGCCAGGTGAGGGGCCCGGCGGAAGCTGCGATGCCGAACCAATATGTCAGGTTTTGGGGCTTTCACGAACACAGTTGGAATCCTCCATTCTGTTCGGTATTTTTCGGCTTTGGTTATCAAGCAGCCGTTCTCGCATACGCTACTCGAGCGCGAATACCCAAACCGAGCCACCTTCGGGTACGGAAGGAACTCCGCTCACTGTCCGCTGGATTGTGCCGTTCATACCGTTCGCGTCGCCGCCCCAACCGGAGAGCACGGCGAGATACTGCTTGCCATCCAGGAGGTACGTTGTTACGGGGGCTTCGACGCCGCTGCTGGTCGGAAACTCCCAAAGGATTTTGCCGTTTTTCGCGTCGAACGCGCGGACTCTACGATCGTTAGTTCCGCCGCTGATGACCAGGCCTCCCGCCGTGGCAAGCATCGCTCCCCAGTTCGGCGATTTCTCGAACTTGTGCGTCCACACCTTTTGACCGGTATCGACGTTCCAGGCTTGCACTTCGCCGAAATGATCGGTGGCCTTCGGCGGTACAGGCGGGCCACCGAAAGAAACACCCGTGTAACCCTTGCCCGCAACGTAGGTGACCTCTTCCTCGCCCGTAATTGCGCCACAGACGTTTTCATTAGCAGGGATGTAGATCATCCGCGTTTGCGGGCTGTACGCGATAGGCGGCCAGTTCTTGCCGCCGTGCGAGCCGGGGCAAAACTCGGCGCGCTTGTTCGTTCCGGGCTTGTGCGCGGGATCGACATCGGGCCGTCCCGTCTCCGGATCGAGACTGCGAAACACATTCTGATAGACGTAGGGTTTGCCTTCGACGAACTTGATCCGCCCACCGTTGCCGCGATCCAGGAACCACAGATAGCCGTTGCGCGCCACGTCGATCAAACCATTAACAGTGCGCCCGTTGCGCTGATAATCGACCAGAATCGGCGGCGAAGGCTCGTCCCAATCCCACGATTCGTTCGGCGTGTATTGAAAGTATCCTTTGATCTTGCCCGTTGCCACGTCGATTGCAAGCGTCGAAGAGCTGTACAAATTATCGCCGGGCCTTTTGTCGCCCATCCACGGGCCGCCATTACCAGTGCCCCAATAGGCGGTATTTGTGGCGGGATCGTAGTTGCCCGTTACCCACACCGGAGCGCCTCCGTGTTTCCATTGATCGCCGTCCTTCGGCCACGTCTCGCTGCCCGGCTCACCCGGCGCAGGAATTGTATAGGTACGCCATTGCTCCTTGCCGGTATCGGGGTCGTAAGCGGCAACGAACCCACGGATGCCGGTTTCGCCGCCTGACGCGCCCACCATCACCTTGCCACCCGCGATCAGCGGGGCGAGCGTGATGTAGTAGGCGGCCTTGCTATCGGCGACCGTGGTTGTCCATACCGGAGCGCCCGTCTTTGCATCGAGCGCCACCAGTTCCGACTCGGCAGCGGCGTAATATACCTTGTCGCCATACAGTGCGACCCCACGGCTCACGTCGTGCAGAATCACGGCGCCTGGCGGCCGCGGCTTGCGATAACGCCACAGGATATCGCCGGTTTTCGCATCGAATGCGATCACCTGACCGTTCGGACAGGATACGAACATCGCACCGCCATGAACCAACGGGGCCGCTTCGTGTACCCGTGATTCGCCGGTGATCGTCGACCAGACGAGCCGCAGCTTCGACACATTGGTCGTGTTGATCTGATCGAGCGGGCTATAACCCCATCCGTTATAAGTGTGGCGAATCATGAGCCAATCGCCGACCGCGGGATCTTTCAAGTTTTCAGCAGTGACGGGCGAATAATTCTGCAAAAGGGCAGGAACTCGCGCAGGCGCGGCCCCTCTTCCCTGTTGTTGGGCACGGCTGGAGCCCTGGGCCATCAACAGAACGCCGATTCCCAACGTGGTCGCGAGCCCGCTTATCAATAATCTTCTGAAGTCGTAAGGGAGCACGTACAGGTCTCCAAATTCAGTGAACATGATACACTCCGCCGTGGCACATGAGTTCAGTGTCCATTCAACGTATCGCCTCGATTCGTCGTGACCGTATTCGTAGAAGCCCCTTCATCTGCGTCGCCGGAGGGGCGCTGGTCGCGTGGCTCGCGTTCGCCCAACAAGGCCGCCGCGTCGACAATAATTTGCTTCGCAGGCCCCCTGCGGAGGATTGGACGTCGAACGGCCGCGACTACGCCGAGACGCATTACAGCCCGCTGAGCCAGATCAATGCCTTGAACGTGGGTCGCCTGGGACTCGCCTGGTATTGGGACACGGATGCCGCTCCGGGATTGCTTGAAGGCTCGCCGCTCGTCATCAATGGCACCCTCTATGGATCGTTGACCTGGAGCGTGCTCTATGCTGTGGACGCGCGCACAGGGAAGTTCAAATGGCGCTGGGACCCGGAGATTCCGCGCCAGAACTTCACGATCAATGAAAAGGGCTTGCGCGTTCGGACCGGGCCCAGCATCTGCTGCGGGCCGGTGAACCGTGGTGTAGCGATGTATCAGGGCAGGATTTATGCGGGCCTGCTGGACGGCTCACTCGTGGCGCTGGATGCCGAGACCGGCCGCCTCATATGGCGTGTCCAGACCACCAATAAAGAAGACGACTACAGCATCACCGGCGCTCCACGCATTGTTAAGGGCAAGGTGATTATCGGGAACTCGGGCGCCGAATTCGACGTTCGAGGATACGTGTCGGCCTATGACGCCGAGACCGGCAAACTGGCGTGGCGCTTCTACACCGTCCCTGGTGATCCCTCCCTGCCGTTCGAGAACAAAGCCCTGGAAATGGCGGCCAAAACGTGGACCGGCGCGTGGTGGAAGTATGGCGGCGGGGGCACGGTGTGGGACGGTATGGCGTTCGATCCCGATGCCGATCTGCTCTACATCGGCACAGGCAACGGCTCGCCGTGGAATCGTGATCTGCGCAGCCCCGGCGGCGGCGACAACTTGTTCCTGGCTTGCATTCTCGCTCTCCGGCCCGAAACAGGCGAACTGGTCTGGCACTTTCAGGTGACGCCCGGCGATAACTGGGACTTCACGGCGACGCAGCCGCTGATGCTGGCGGAACTCGCCATCAATGGCCGCCCGCGCAAGGTCATCATGCAAGCAGCCAAGAACGGATTCTTCTTCGTGCTGGACCGTATCACGGGTGAATTTATCTCGGCCAAAGCGTTTGCACAAGTCACGTGGGCGACGGGTGTCGATCCTAAGACGGGCCGCCCGATTGAGACGCCACAGGCGCGTTACGGAACCGACGGGAGTTATCTGCAGCCGGGCCCCGGCGGTGCGCACAACTGGCAAGCGATGTCGTGGAATCCCTCGACCGGACTGGTCTACATTCCGGGCCAGGAGACACGCGGCTTCTTCGCCCGCGAAGCAAAGTACGAGTATCAGATTGGGCGTTTCAACACGGGGCGCCACGGTAACCCTGATGCGAACGCGCCGCCGCCACCGCCGATTCCGACAGCTTCCTCCACCCAGCAACTAGGTGGCTTCCTGGTCGCGTGGGATCCGGTAACGCAGACCGAACGCTGGCGCGTGACGAACAGCCAGGGCTATACCGGCGGCACGGTCTCGACGGCCGGCAACCTGGTGTTTCATGGAAGCGCTGAAGGACACTTCATCGCCTATAGCGCCGACAAAGGCGAAAAACTGTGGGACGTGGAACTGGCGCCGAGCTTTTCGAACCCCGTCTCTTACATGGTGGACGGCAAACAATACATCTCAGTCCTGACAGGGCGCGGCGCAACTGCCGGTCCCGGCAGACTATACACGTTCACGCTCGATGGAAAGACCACGATCCCTACCCTGACCACTGCCCCGAGATGATTTCCGCATCCCCGGTTCTGGAAGGCAGCCCTGTTTTAAAAAAACAGAACGTGTATTCTGTTTTATATGATCAGCAATCAACCAAGCCGAACAGCCGAGTACATGGCCCTCTTCCGCGCGGTGGAGACCGCCGAGCCTCCGGGCCGCCGTCTTTTTGATGACCCCTACGCCGTTCCGTTGCTTTCAGGAACGTTAAAGGCCCTCGCTGCGATTGCCCGGATATCTGTTATAGGCAAACTTGTGCCCGCGTTTCTGGACTTCGGCTGGCCGTACACACGAAGCTCAGGCGTGGTCCGAACGCGGCTAATCGACGATATGGTGCGCGAAGCGATTCAAGCCGGCGCGCAGCAGTTTGTCCTGCTCGGCGCCGGCTTTGACAGCCGGGCTTACCGTCTGAAGGAAGCAAAAGGCATGCGCACCTTCGAGGTCGATCACCCCGCCACCCAAAGAGCAAAACTCGAACGCCTGAAGCCGAAGCTCGGACATCCACCAGAGAATGTGCATTTCGTCGAGGTCGACTTCGAGAAAGACAATCTGGAATGCAAGCTCAGCGAAGCAGGCTTTGACAGTAAAATCCCGCGCGTGGTGCTTTGGGAGGGTGTTGTGAGCTACCTCTCTGAAACGGCGGTCGGCGCCAATCTCGGTGTTCTGGCGCGCCTGCTTGCTCCCGACAGCCGACTGATTCTCACGTACGTGCATAAAGGGGCCATTGACGACTCGGTGGCGTTCCGCAGCGCCCGTCGCTGGAAGTCCTGGGTGGGGCGCAGCGGTGAACCTTTCATCTTTGGCTTTGATCCCGCTACGCTGGCGCAGACCCTTTTGCAGTACGGTTTCCTGCTCCAAAGCGATGTCTCTACCGCTGAGGCCGCCCGGCACTACTGCACAGCGAACGGCCGAATTGAGAGCGGTTCCGAGTTATACAGAGTTGCGAACATGATTCGGGCCGAAGCATAAACGATGCCGAAGATCAGCGAAGAGAAGAGACAAGCTCGCCGCCTTCAGATTCTCGAAGTGGCGACTCGATGCTTTGCGCGCCAGGGCTTTCACCGCACCTCAATGCAGGACATTATCCGGGAATTGAAGTCGAGCCCGGGAGCGGTCTACTGCTACTTCCGTGGGAAGACCGACATCGTCGCGGCCATCGCTGAACAAAGACACAACCGCGAATCCGCGTTGCTGGCTGAGCTGCTCGCGTCGGGCGATCTTTCCGAGGGACTGCCCCAACTGGCGCGCGCGTTTTTCGAACTGTTGCAGGACCCGAAGGAAAGGGAGCGGCGAAAGGTAACCATCCAGATCTGGGCCGAATCTCTGCGCGACAAGCGCATCAGGAAGATCGTAGAACGCGGGGTCCGGCAGCGAGACATACTTACGACTGCCCTTCGTGGCGCTCAGCAGAGAGGCCAGTTGCCGGAACTCCTGGACACCGATGCCTTCTCACGCGTGCTGCTCGCACTTTTGCAAGGTTTCATCCTGCAGCAGGCATGGGAACCTGAGCTCGATACCGAAGGTTATCTTACGACCGCGATGCGTCTCATCTCCTCTGTCTTCGGCGATGCCACAACGAAAAAGATCGGGATTCGCGCGAGGGCCGGCGTCAAGCGAACGTAATTTCCGCAAGTTTCGTGCGACCGGCGGTTGCCGTTACCGCCAACTGCGGCAGTTTCATCGCGCTGTCGGCGCTCTCCTCCATGGAGCTACCGAAGATCTCCCGGCGACGCCTCACGTAGAAGGATCCACGAACAATTGGCCTCACTCCCGGGGACATTGGGCGGCAGGTCGGAAGCATGGTCCACTCTCGGATTCGCCCGAAACGACGTAGAATCGATGAGCGGCTCCGCCTTGAGAGCCAACAAGGAGACCAGGTTGGCGAAAAATCACCCGGCATACAGACTCTTGCGCAGACAATTCCTCGGCCAGGCCGGCGCGTTCGCCCTCGGCGGATTCATCGGTCCGAAATTGCTCGCGCAGTCAGGCACCGCGGACCTCCTCATCGTGAACGGCAAAATCCATAGCATGGACCCGGGCAACCGCGTCGTCTCGCAGGCATTGATCCAGAACGGCCGTTTCACCGCTGTGGGTGACAAGGTCTCCGTCCCGCCGGGAAAAATCCGGCGCGTCGACCTCCGCGGCAAGACCGTGATCCCCGGCATCATCGACGCCCACAATCACATCGTGCTCGTCGGAAACCGGCCGGGATGGAACACGCCACTCGAACACGTCTTCACGATTCCGGATGCAATCGCAGTTCTAAAGACGCGCAGCGCCGAAGTGCCCGCCGGCGAATTTATTTCCACCGTCGGCCCGATATCGGCTATGCAGTTCGCGGAACGGCGGCTGCCTTCACTCACCGAGTTGGATGCGGTGAACCGTCCCGTCTACATTCAAGCGGCGCAGGGCGGCGCACGGACCAACACGCAGGGGAAAGCCTGGCTCGAAGCGCGGGGCGTCACCATCGCGGCCGACGGAGCCATTGCCGGACCCGCGCTCACCGCCGCCCTCCTCGCGCTGCGCAAAGAGTTGCTCAACACGGAAACCAGGAAACGGTCCGCGCACGATGCCCTGCAGTATTACGCCAGGCTCGGAATCACGACACATCGCGACGCCGGCGCATTTCAGGCCGACGCGCCTTCCGGCGGCCTGGCCAATGAAAACACCTACACGATGCACGACCCGTTTCTCGCGCTGCACCGCGACGGCAACATGCCCGCCCGTCTGCGCATCGAGTTCCTGCATCAGGATTCGCCCACCGCGAATCCGCCTCTGCCGACGCTTTCCCAGCGTCTGAAGAATTCGTTTCCGTTCTTTGGGGATGAGTGGGTCAAGACCGGTGGCATTGGGGAATTCACCGGTGGCGGCGTCGAGGGGCTGAGGGCGATCGCCCGGGCCGGATGGCAGGCTGAAGACCACGCGCTCAACCTGGCGGGCGTTACGAAGCTCATTCAGGACCGCGAAACAGTTAACGCCGAAATCCCGCTCTCCAGCTTGCGCTGGATCATCTCGCATGTGCCGGAGTTTCCGCTCGATCTCGCAAACCGGATGGACGCGATGGGAATGGGCGTGCTGGTCGGCTGGGGCGCGCTGCGCACGCCGACGCCCACTAATTCCAGCCTGGGGCCGCCCTACCGCATGCTGATGAATCACAAGATCCGGAAGGGCTACCATTCGGACGGCGGCGACATTACGGTCATCAATCCCTGGCTCAACTTTTCGACCATCTCCACGGGCCGGAATCTCGTCGGGCAGCAGATTCTCGGGGACCAGGCGCTCACCCGCCAGGAAGTGCTGTGGCTGGCCACCGCCGCAAACAAATGGTTTCTGCGGGAGGACGATCTCGGCTCAATTGAGACCGGTAATCACGCCGACCTCGTGGTTCTGGATCGCGACTGCTTTACCGTTTCCGACGAGGATTTCAAACGCACGCGGTCGCTATTGACATTGGTCGGCGGAAAGATCGTTCATAACGATGGGGTGCTGTAAGCCGGCCGACTTACTTTGTGCGTTTCTGCATCACGACGGCGAGTTCCCGGTAATTGCCCTGCATCTCCCAGGTACCGGCGTAGCCCATCGGAAGCACGAGGGAATCTCCGGGACGGAATTCCTGAGCCGTACCGTTGGGCTCCGTGAGAACCAGTTTGCCGCTGAGGACGTAGACGAATTCATCGCCATCGGTCGGTCGCATGCGGTGATTCGTTTTTGCCGGCGAC
Organism: Terriglobia bacterium; assembly: GCA_963845785.1. Lineage (GTDB taxonomy): Bacteria > Acidobacteriota > Terriglobia > Bryobacterales > Bryobacteraceae > BOG-234. The sequence goes on from CAWJTK010000003.1 coordinate 292,476, forward strand.
GACTCGAAGACTTCGGCACGCAGTTCCTTGCCTTCGAACACGTTGGCTACACGCATGTTCAGCGTACCGGCGACGAGGATGTCTTTAAAGGAGTCCGGCGGAATCGCCGTGAGACCCAGGCCTGCGATCTTGTCGCGGTCGAGCCGTATGGGGGCAACACTTCCGGCAGCGAAGACCCTCGTTCCGACCGAGACGGCGAGGCAAAGCGAAAGCACGGCGCAGAGAACGCAGGCTAATGACTTGATCATGGATTCTCCTCAAAGTGGGTAAAAGTCGCAGCGTGAAGCGTATCATGACCGGGTTTCCGTTGTGTTAGCGTGGATTGGCCGGTAGCCACCTTCTTCACGGCGCCTGAAATAACGGGTCGAATTACTCCTTTCACTTATTCATCCCTCAGGGCGTCGCCGTATAGAACGGGCAGACGATGCCGCCGTTCTCTAATCTGCTGCAAGAAGCAATCCGAACACTGGCAAATCAGGCGTGCCTCTTTATGGTGCCCTATGTCGTCTTCAATAGCCAACCTGTAGCGCCAGCCACAAACTATGAGGCCTTGGGGCCCACCATCGGGTCCTCCCCCAACGAGCCGCAATCCGCTGGTGGCGACGGCGGTCTTGAAGACTTAAGTTGCGGGCTAAAAAGCCTGGAGCGGAATACTGACCTTCCCCGCCGGTCCGTTGTAAATCAATTCAGCCGATTTGACCTTGCCCCCATATTGAAAGAAGAGCAGCCCTGCCTGCGGGAGCGGTCGGTCACCCTCGGGCAACGCGGCCTTTTGGGTTCGCTTTTCGTTTGCAAGCTGCATCTTCACCGGCATCTTGGGGGGCGCCGGAGGAGGGTCATTCCCGCCCCCGCCCCCTCCGCCGAAGCTCGTCTTTGACGACTTGTCGGCGCCAGTGTCCGGGGGAATCCACGAAGGGTCCTTGAGAGATTTGAGCACCATAAGAGGTGACAGGCCGGGCTGTGGCTTCTTTCCGTTGATACGCAGCGAAAAATTGTCAGGCGACAACTGAGCGCTTGAGCCGGCGGCGCCGAACAACCCCACCTCGACCACCACGAAATCCTCCGTAGTTAAAGGTCCGTCCGCCATCGGGACCGAATGCCCCGCGAATTCCGCGCCGATCGTTATCTTTCCGGCTTTTCCCTGAGCCTGATAGTCGGTGGGCGTCGCCCTCGGCGGCAGTCCGGTACTTTCTCGAACTTCCCTGGCCTCTTTAGCGTCTGTCTGATCAGCCTGAGGCTGCGCGATCACTTGAGTGGCAAAGGGTGCAATACAAAGGAATGCAGTGAACAGGAAAGCGCCCGTTCTCAGGACGGGAAGGTGTGCCATTACTTCTCAAACATTATCACAGTCGCCACCGGACCGGCTGAGCAACCAAAATGCCTCGCCGAGCGTCAAATGTTACAGGCAAATCAGGTTCCGCTGTGGTGAATGAGCCACACAGAGGGTATGCCCAATCAGACATAATTTATATTATTTTCAATTATTTACAGGAATTTTGGACAATTCAGGCCAGACAAATTTGACAAGCCTGTGTCATACTGACTGGCAGAGACGGAACCCCGAAGAAAATGACGCAGTTGGACGAGGCGATATCCCGGTATCACCGGATTCTCGAGTCTGAGCCGTACCGCGATTTGCGGTGGGTCAAGAACTTGCAGGAAGAGATGGAAGCGAGGCAGCTGTCAGCTGGCGGCCGTCTGCTCTGTCCTTTCCTCCGGCCGAATTTTGTTACCCAGAAGCAATACGACAGTCTGGTCAAAACCGGCGAAGCCCTGATTTCGGCTGTTGATCGAATGCTGCGCACGGCGCTCGCATCCCCGCAATTGCTTTCCCGCATGCAGCTTTTCCCCGCCGAGAAGATGCTGGCCGCGATCGACCCCGGATACGAGATGTCCGAAGTGTCCGCCCAACTCGATCTGCAGATCCAGAACGGGTCGCTGCATGTAATGCAGTATAACGCGGACGCCTTGACGGGAGCGGCATGGTCCGAGGGGCTCTCGGATCTGTTCTACGATTGCCCTCCGGTAAAGGAGTTCCGGCGCCGGTACAACCTGACGCGCGTCGGCGGCAAGAAACCGTTCCTGGCTGCTCTACTTAAGGCTTACAGGATGTTTGTGACGGGCGGATCGTCGACTGGATCGGGCGGGAGCGGATTTGCCGGTAACGGTAGTAACGGAACGGGCGGCAACGGATTCGCAGCGCACGGATTTACAGGAAAAGAAAAACCGAACATCGCGATCCTCGAGTTTCGCGATCCTACCGGCCGGAGCGAATACGAAATCTATCGCGATTATTTCCGCGCCGAAGGTTTCGACACGGAACTGGTTTCGCCCGATCATCTGGAGTACCGGAATGGCGTCCTGCGCAGCGGGAGCTTCGAAATCGATCTGATCTACCGCCGTATCAGCGTGCAGGAATTTCTGCTGCGCTTCACGCTGAACCATCCGCTGGTGCACGCGTATCGGGATCACAACGTCTGCATAGTAAACAGCTTCCGTTCGGAGCTCTCGCATAAGAAGGCGATGTTTGCGCTGCTGACCGACGAAACGCTTACCGCGAAGTTTCCCCTGAACGAGCGCAAGGCGATTCGTGAACATGTGCCGTGGACGCGTGTGGTAAAGGCGGGCAAGTCTTCGTACCACGACGAGCCGATTGACGACCTCGTTGAGTACATCAAGCAGAATCGGGAGAAGCTTGTGCTTCGGCCGAACGACGAGTACACCGACATGCACAGCTTCATCGGCTATGAGCACGATGAAGGTTCGTGGGCACGCGCCATTCGCGAGGCTCTGCGCGCGCCGTATGTGGTGCAGGAACGGGTGAAGCCCGCCCGCACGGTGTTCCCGCTGATGAACTACGGGCATCTCGAGTTCAAAGAGATGCAGGTGGACGTTCAGCCGCAGGCGTTTCTCGGGAAGGTTGCCGGATGTTCCAGCTACGTGTCGTCCTCGGGTCCGGGGAGTTATTCGCCGGCCTCGGGTTTTACGCCGACCTTCATCATTGATTCGAAGGTCTAGTCTTTAGCTCGATCGATGGCGCGAGCCGATTTGACGATCCGCCCCATAAGGGAGCCGGATTGGAAATCGGTTCGCGCCATTTACACTCAGGGCATCGCCACTGGTAACGCTACTTTCGCAACAACCGCTCCCGAATGGCGCGATTGGGACGAAACCCATCTCCCCACGTGCCGGCTCGTGGCTGAGGCTGACAACGCGATACTCGGCTGGGCCGGCGCTCAGCCCGTACTCACGCCGCGAAGTCTATTCCGGCGTAGCTGAAGTCAGCGTTTACGTGGCTGAATCCGCGCGAGGCCAGCGGAATCGGCGCAGCCCTGCTCTCGGCCCTCGTAAGAATTTCAGAAGAACAAGGCTTCTGGACTCTGCAGGCCGGCATCTTTCCGGAAAATGAGGCGAGTATTCGGCTGCATCGACAATGCGGGTTCCGCATGGTCGGAGGACGGCGAGCGCATCGGGCAAATGAATGGCTGGTGGCGCGATGTCGTGCTGATGGAACGCCGGAAAACTTAGGCCCGGTCACCCGAAAACTCGCCGGAAAATCGCGTCGACGTGTTTGAGCTGCCGCTCGAGCGAGAAGGTCTGCGCAAGCTGAGCCGTGCTCAGCAGCCTGGTAATCTCGGGATCGGCTTCGATCGCGGCGCGGAAATCGCCATCCTGCTCCCAGGCTTCCATGGCATGGCGCTGCACGATCGCGTAAGCGTCTTCGCGCAGCATCCCCGCCGCCGCCAGATCGAGCAGCAGCTGGCCGGAGAACACCAGACCCCGCGTCAGATCGAGATTGCGGCGCATGCGCTCCGGATAGACGAACATCTTGTCGACCAGATTCGCGGTCTTGTCGAGAAGGTAATCGGTGAGAATCGTGGAATCCGGCAGCACGATACGCTCGACCGAGGAATGCGAAATGTCGCGCTCATGCCAGAGCGCGATGTTCTCGAACGCCGCCTGCGCGTTGCCGCGAACCACCCGGGCCAGCCCGCAGATCTGTTCGCTCGTGATCGGGTTCTTCTTGTGCGGCATCGCCGAGGAGCCCTTCTGGCCCTTCGCGAAATATTCGGACGCCTCGCGAACTTCCGTGCGCTGCAGATGGCGGACTTCGAGCGCGATCTTTTCGAGGCTCCCCGCCAGCGTCGCAAGAGTCGCTACGAAGTGCGCGTGCCGATCGCGCTGGATCACCTGCGAAGCCACCGGCGCGGGTTTCAGGCTCAGCCGCTCGCAGATTTTCTCTTCCACGTCCGGGCCGATATGGGCGAAGGTCCCCACCGCGCCCGAAATTTTTCCGACGCGCAGATCTTCCGCCGCCGCTTCGAGGCGGCGCTCGATTGCGCCCGGCTTCTTCATACCAGATGGCGAGCTTCAGGCCGAACGTGATCGGCTCGGCGTGTACGCCGTGCGTGCGGCCGATCTGCACCGTGTGCTTGAATTCAAACGCCCGGCGCTTCAGCACTTCGCGCAGCTTCTCGAGACCCTCCAGCAGAATCCTCGAAGCCTGGCGGATTTGCAGCGCCTGCGCCGTATCCACAACGTCGTTCGACGTCATGCCGTAATGGAACCAGCGCGACGCTTCGGCGTGTCCGGCGGCCGCCATGGATTCGGCCACGGCGGTCGTGAACGCGATCACGTCGTGCCGCGTCTGCTTTTCGATTTCGAAGATGCGCGCAACGTCGAACGCCGCGTGCCGGCGCAGCAGAACGGCATCTTCGCCGGGAACGACGCCCAGTTCCGCCAGCGTCTCCGACGCCGCCAGTTCCACTTCAAGCCACTGCTGAAACTTGTTCTGGTCGCTCCAGACGGCGCCCATTTCGCGGCGCGTGTAACGGGGAATCAATACGCGAAGACCTCGGTCGGTCTCTTCTGTTCGGCGATGACAAGGCGCGGGCGCAGGCCGCGCTTTTCGAGCGACTGCTCGGCGCCCATGCGCACGATCTCCGGATGGTTATTGTGCTCGCTCAGATGGCCCAGGATCAGCGTCTGGACGCCGCAATCGAGATCCGCTTCAAGGTAGTCGCAGGTGTGCGAGTTCGAAAGATGGCCGTTGCGGCCCATCACGCGCTGCTTGACGCTCCAGGGATACGGGCCGACCTTCAGCATTTCCAGATCGTGATTCGATTCGAGCAGCAGGATCTGCACCCGCCGCAGATGGAACTTGATCGAATCCGGCATGTAGCCCAGATCGGTCGCGATGCCGATCTTGACGCCTTCGGCATGGAAACAGAATCCCACCGGATCGACGGCGTCGTGCGGGATGGTGAAGCTCTGGACCGCGATATTGCCGATCGATCCAGCCCGAACCCGCCTGGAAGTGTTCTACCGGCGGAGCGGGCATGTCCGTCCCAGTCGATGAGCGGCGCCGTCAGCCGCGAAACGAAGACGGGAAGCGGCTTGCTTCTTTTTCTCCCGCCAGCGGACCAGGCGCGCCAGGCCGGCCACGTGATCGGAATGCTCGTGCGTAATGAGAACGGCGTCGAGATCCTCGGTCTTTTCGCCGATTTCGGCGAGCCGCCGGCGTCAGTTCGCGAACGCTGAGCCCCGCGTCGATCAGAATGCGCGTCTTCGAAGTGGCGAGGAACGCCGTGTTTCCGGCACTGCCGCTCGCCAGTACGCAAAATCTGACCAGGAAACAAAACTCCTTCGTCCTGTTTTAGCACACAAAGGGATTGGCCACGAATGAACACGAATAAACACGAATAAGAAGGAGCCAAAACATTCGTGTTCATTCGTGGCCAAAACTCTTCCCCTCTACGCCGCCATCTTCTTCTTAATCACGTCAACCAGTTCCTTCACCGCTCCGGAACTCTTGTGGAGCGCGGCGGTCTCTTCGTCGGTGAGCTTGATCTCATAGATCTGCTCGATTCCGTTCGCGCCCAGTTTGCACGGGACGCCGACGAAGAGTCCGTTGATCCCATACTCGCCTTCGAGATAAGCCGAGCACGGCAGCACTTTCTTCTTGTCGCGCAGAATCGATTCGGCCATCTCGACCGCCGAAGCCGCGGGCGCATAGTAGGCGCTGCCGGTCTTCAGATACTTCACGATCTCGGCTCCGCCGTTGGCGGTGCGGTCGACGATCGCTTTCAGACGGTCGGCCGGGATCAGTTCCGTCAGTGGGATACCGGCGACGCTGGACAGGCGAACAACTGGCACCATCGTGTCGCCATGTCCGCCCAGAACCACGGCGGTGACGTTATCGACCGAAACATTAAGCTCCATCGCGATGAACGTACGGAAGCGCGCGGAATCGAGCACGCCGGCCATGCCGATGACGCGATTCTTCGGAAACTTCGAAACCATGTAAGCGACCTGCGCCATGGCATCGAGCGGATTGGTGACGACGATGATGGTGCAGTTGGGGGAGACGGCAACCGCCTGCTCGGTGGCGCTCTTGACGACTTCGTAGTTGGCCAGCAGAAGGTCGTCGCGGCTCATGCCCGGCTTGCGCGGGAATCCGGCGGTGATGATCACGACATCGGAATTCGCGGTCGGGCCGTAATCGTTCGCGCCGGTGATGGAGACGTCGTAGCCCTCCACCGGGCCGGCCTGCATCAGGTCAAGGCCTTTACCCTGCGGCACGCCTTCCGCGACGTCCACGAGGACGATATCGCCCAACTCCTTCTTCGCCGCCCAGACGGCGCAGTTGGCGCCCACATTACCGGCGCCAACAACTGTAAGCTTATTTCGCAATCGACTGATCCTTTCTGAAGTGAGGTTGCACGTGAGGGGGAAAGCTTGTTACGAGCAAACGGTAATTATATCGCCGGGCCCATGCCTGGTGGAAGAAGTGGGAAGATGTCAGCTGAGTGCAACTTCCCGTCAACCCTCCCGTTTTACCCATGTTGTCGAAGCGTGTCGACGATCTTCCGGAGACCGGCGACTACATATTCGAACCCAAATGGGATGGATTTCGCACCCTGATTTTCCGGGATGGCGACGAGGTCTTCATTCAGAGCCGCGACGAAAAGCCGCTCAACCGCTATTTCCCGGAATTGCTCGACCCGATCCGGGCGCAATTGCCGGAGCAGTGCGTGCTGGACGGAGAAATTGTCATCGCCAGGCAGTGGCGGTCTCGATTTCGATTCCTTGCAGCTGCGGCTGCATCCGGCGGCTTCGCGTGTTCAGTTGCTCTCGCGCCAGATTCCCGCCTCCGTTGTCTTCTTCGACCTGCTTTGCGAGGGCGGCGACGATCTGCGCGCCGAGCCGTTCGAGGTGCGGCGCAAAAGACTCGAATCGATGCTCGCGGCAGCGGCGCCGCCGATCCATTTGACGCCCGCGACCTTCGATCGAAACGTCGCGGCGGACTGGTTCAGCCGATTCGAGGGAGCCGGACTGGACGGCGTGATGGCGAAGCCAATCGCAATCCCTTACGAGGCCGACAAGCGCGTAATGTTGAAGGTCAAGCACGAGCGCGATTGCGACTGCGTGGTGGCGGGGTTCCGCTGGCACAAAAAGGGCGAGGGGACCGCCGTGGGCTCGCTGCTCCTCGGTTTGTTCGATGATGCCGGAGCGCTGCAACACGTCGGCGTCTGCGCCAGCTTCACCCAGCAGAAGCGAGTGGAACTGGTCGAATTCCTCGCGCCCTACCGCGAAAACGCGCTCGAGAATCATCCCTGGCGCGCATGGGCCGACGCAATGAGCGAGCCGGGTCAGCGGATGCCCGGCGGACAAAGCCGCTGGAGCCAGGGCAAAGATCTTTCCTGGCAGCCGCTGCGTCCGGAACTGGTCGCCGAGGTTACTTACGAACATATGCAGGGAGCGCGCTTCCGCCACATGTCGCATTTCCGCAGATGGCGCTCGGATAAACGTCCGCAGGATTGCACCTACGCGCAACTGGAAGTGGTCGCGCCGCAGGAACTGATGGAGATCTTCCCCAACAGGCGTTGAGTCATGCTTTCTTCCGCTTTGCTATAGCCGCGCGCCATTCGCGCGTGGGATCGTCATCCGGATCCGGAGTTTCCTGAGGTGGCCGCAGATCTTCCGGCACGTGTCGAAGATTGACGCGGATCCGCGTCCAGGTGGACGACCGGCCGCGCATGGAATCGACGAGCACATCGTCCACGGCAAGAAGCTCCGCAGCCTCCGGGTGTTTCAGCTTCCAGCGTTCCAGTCCGGCGAGCGCGGCTTCCTTATCGGTTGAATTCGCGACCACGATCAGCGGCATCTTTGCTCGAGGAGGCTTCTTCGCCGCGGTTTTTTTCGCACCGGCGGTTTTGGCGCGCGATGGCGCCACGCGCGCACCTTCGCCTTCCATCTTGCGGAAGTGCGGAGGCCACGGTGCGTCGCTCAGAGCCCGAGCGCTCGTCTTCATCCGCCAGTTCGAGAAGCTTTTCGAGCGAGCCCGGCGATTCGTCCATGGCAGCGTGAGGATTGCCGATATCCGCGAAACGCGCTGGGGACCGTGAAGACAGTGAAGTCAGCGGGATCGCAATCGGGAACTTCGCGCCAGTCGAGCGGCGTCGAGACCCGCGCATCCGGCAAAGGGCGTACCGAATAAGCCGAGCAGGTGGTGCGATCTTTGGCGTTCTGGTTGTAATCGAGGAAGACGCCGTGACGCTCTTCCTTCCACCATTTCGAACTGGCCAGAGCAGGCACGCGGCGCTCGATCGCGCGCGACAGCGCAACAGCGGCCCTTCGCACTTCGGAAAACGTCCAGCGAGGATGAATGCGCACGTTCACGTGCATCCCTCGTGAGCCGCTGGTCTTGGGCCAGCCCCGCAGCCCCATCTCTTCGAGGAAAGCTTTTGACCTCCAGGGCAACGGTGCGAACGTCGTTCCACACGACGCCCGGTCCGGGATCGAGGTCGACGCGAAGTTCGTTTGGGTGGTCGAGGTCGGAGGAAGTAACGGGGTGAGGATGAAGCTCGATGCAGCCGAGATTCGCGATCCAGGCGAGCCCCGCGGCGTCGTCGACCACCAGTTCTTCCGCAGTGCGGCCCGAAGGAAATGACAACGTCACCGTGCGCATCCAGTCCGGCTTGTCGGATGGGGCTCTCTTCTGATAGAAGACTTCCCCCTCCGCGCCATGCACAAACCGCTTCAGGACGATGGGGCGGTCGCGAATGCCGGCCAGAGCTCCATCGGCAACCGATAAGTAATACCGGACGATGTCGATCTTGGTAAGGCGGGCCTCCCGCGTGAAGTACGGCTTGTCGGGATGTGTAATCCGGACGTCGCGGCCGTTTATCGATAAGTGCTCGGCGGGTTCCTCTTTCGGCATAGCCTGTAACGACAGGCTACAACAGGAAATCACTTTCCCGCCCTGGCGGCTATAGTGAGATCGTGGATTCTGCGTCGCGAGGTCTTGCGGAACTCAGCGCCGTGGCGGTTTCCGCCGCGGGCACTGCGCAGAACCCCGAATCGCGCCTTCAGGAACTCTGCGGCCTTGCGATCGATGAGTTCTGGCAGACGGCCGACGCCGCATCGGTTGGGCTCGCGAAGACCGAACTGGCCCAGGTTCTGCTCACAGTTGGCCTCAAATACAATTACGGCACGGCCCCGGGCCTCCCGGCTTCCCGAGCACAGATTGCCGCTTTCTGGCGCGCCCTGCAACTGCCGGATCTGGCTCTGGCGCACGCCTGTGCGCTTGGCCGCGAGGTGGCGTGGGATCGGTTTATCAAGCTGTACCGGCAGCCGATGACGCAGGCCGCAATAAACATCACCGGATCCGCCGCTATGGGGCATGAGCTGGCGGATTCGCTTTACTCTGAGATGTTCGGGCTGACGGAACGCGACGGGCAGCGGTGCTCGCCGCTCGCTTACTACTCGGGGCGCGGATCTCTGAAGGGATTTCTGCGAGCCTCGCTCGCGCAGCGCCACGTGGATCAGCACCGCCGGACCGGACGTGAGACCTCGCTTCCCCCGGCCGAACTCCCGGCTCCGCCCACTGCGCCCACTGCGCCACCGGATGTGCTGGCCCGGCTGAAGAATTCTCTGGCCAGCACGCTGAGCCGGCTCGGCCCGGAAGAACGATTTGTCCTTTTATCATGGTTTCTCGATCGGCGCACGCTGCTCGAAATCTCGCGAACGCTGCGGGTGCATGAGGCCACCGTGAGCCGTCGGATCGGACGTCTGACGGACAGGCTGCACAAAGAGCTGCTGGCAAGCCTGCGGGAATCGGGCATGAGTCAGGCAGCGGCCGAGGAAGCGCTGGGTACCGACCCGCGGGATATTAACATCAATCTTCGAAGCCTGCTGCAAACTTCCGCTTCCCGCACGTTCCCCGAACAGAGTGTTCCTCCGGAGCCGGAGCCCCTATGAGCGAATATCCACAACCAGGGCTGCATCCCGATCCGGACACGCTCAACGCCTTCATCGAGGGGGTGCTTCCCGAACATGAGCGGCTCGCTTGCCTGACGCATTTCGCGGGTTGCGCGGCTTGCCGGGAAGTGGTTTACCTGGCTCAGGGGCCGGAAGCCCCATCGCCCGAGCCCCTGGCGGAAAGAGCAGCCTGGTGGAAGCGTCTTCTGAAGCCGATTCCGGCCTTGGGGGCCGCAGCGGTAGCCGGTATCCTGGTGCTTTCCATTGCGCTTTACCGCATGGAAAAACCCGCGCCGAGCGCCCCGGTAACCATGGTGGCGAGATCTGTCCCGCAAGCCGTGAATGAACAGCCCTCGGCCCCCGCTCTCCCAACGCGGAAGACCGCCCGGAAAGTTCCGAACCCCGCGCCACCGCGCGCGCCAGTACCGCAGCTCGGTAACCCGCTGTCGTTTTCGGCCCAGCCTGCGTTGAGGCTCGCAACCCCAGCCCCCGTTGCTGCGCAACCGATACCCCAGACGTCGTTTCTCGAGGCATCCCCGAACATCGGTCTGCTTAACACTCAAACCGGCATTGCCGGCCGAATCACAGATCCCACGGGAGCCGCGATCGCCGGTGCCGCCGTGACAGCGAAACCGGCATCCGACGCACCCGCCGCCAATACCGTCACCGACAAATCGGGAATGTTCCTGATAGGCGGACTCCGGCCCGGCGAATACGAATTGCAGGTGACCCAACCGGGATTTCAGAGTGCGAGGAAACAGGTCGAGATCCGTCCGGGCCAGTTGGCGCGGGCGGACTCCTCGCTATCAATCGGTTCGGCGGCGGAATCCGTGTCGGTCACGGCATCCGTCGCCGGAGTCAACACCGAAGGGTCCACGGCGAGAAACAGCTTCAGCACTCCCGCCCCGTCAACTTTCGAACGGATGGCAGCGAGAAAATCGCCGACAACCGGCATTGGCTCAGCCTCGCTCCCCAGCAAACTGGCAGCCGTGGCCATTGCAACGAAGAATAATGTGACGCTTGTAGCGGATTCCGGCGGCACCCTTTACCGGAGCGATAACGGCGGCAGGAAATGGGAACTCGTCAAGGCGGTCTGGCAAGGCAAGGTCGTGGAATTAACTTCCGAAACCAGTGCGTTCCGCCTGAAGACGGACACCGGCACTTCCTGGCTCAGCCCCGATGGGGCACAGTGGTTGTTGGCTGCGCCGCAACGGCAATAAAAAATCTCAACTCATCCTGCAAGATTTCCCGGCGGCCTCGTTCTCTGAGTGAACGGGAGGTTATCCATGAAGAGGTCGTTCGCTGTTTTCGCCGGTGGATTTCTGGCGCTCCTTGTTGGTTCCCTGGCTTTGGTGACGGCCGTATCTCAGGCCCAGTCGCAGGAAACTCAGAAGAAGGAAAATTCAGTTTCCGCAACATACCTGCATGGCGTGTTGCACGTCTCGATTCCTTACAATGCGCCACGAAGCGGCGAGGGAGATCTCACGATCGAAGTTCTCGATCCGGAAGACCACGCGATCGCACGTCTCGACCGGAACGTCTATGCGACTGCCGGACGCGGCTATCCCGAACAGGATCTGACCATTCCGCGCTCGCTCTCGGTTGACGACCTTGTCTGGCACCGGCTTCGCTACCGGTTCACTTATCAGGGCGATCGTGATGCATCGCTGCGTGGAATCACGGCGATCTCGCGGATTCTGCGACGGCCGGCGGTTCACGTCCTTGCCCAGAAATCTTACGTCAGTGGGGGACCCGCAGCAGTCAGGCTCGTGGTCACCGAAGCGGGGAATGAGACTCCGGTAGCCTCCGGAGACGCGCGAATCGAACTGCTGCTGGCGGGGCAGAACGCGCGGCCTTTGTATACCGGCCCTATCAATTCCAGAGGCACGACAAGCGCACAGTTCCGTTTCCCTTCCGGGCTCGCCGGAACCTTCGATCTGCGTTACATCGTCGATACGCCGCTCGGCGAGGCGCGCGAAACGCAGCAGATTCGCCTGGAACAGGAATCCTCAATTCTGCTGACCAGCGAAAAGCCGGTCTATCAGCCAGGTCAGACCATCCATGTGCGCGCGCTCGCCCTCGATCGGGCAAGCCATCAGGCCACCGGCAACCGCAAACTGACCTTCGAGGTCGAAGACTCTCGTGGAAACAAGTTGTTCCGGACAATCACACAGACAGACGCCTGGGGAGTGGCCTCGACCGAGTTTGCGCTGGCCGAAGAGGTCAACCTCGGGACGTGGCATTTACGCGCATTGATGGAAGACCCCTCATCCAACAGGGCTGAGCTTGCTTTGCAGGTGGAGCGCTACGTATTGCCCAGGTTCAAGGTCGCGGTGGAACTTTCCAGCAAAGACGCCCGATCCCGTCGAGGCTACCGTCCGGGCGATCATGTGACCGGCACCGTCCGCAGCAATTATTTCTTCGGCAAAGCGGTGGACCACGCACAGGTCGTGGTCAAAGCGATCGCGATAGATGTTGCCCTGGTCGATACCGCGAAGGCGGAAGGCACGACCGATGGCGACGGCGCATTTTCCTTCGACCTCCGGCTGCCGGATTTTCTGGCGGGGCAAGCTGCAGGCCATGGCGCCGCCCGCGTGCTGATCGAAGCGACCGTGAAGGATAACGCCAGCCACAGCGAAGTCCGCGGCGAGCCTGTGACCGTAAGCGAATCGCCGCTGCTGGTGACGGCGGTTCCCGAGAGCGGGGCAATTGTGCCCGGTCTCGAAAACCAGGTTTTCATCCTGACGTCCTATCCCGACGGAACCCCGGCACAAACCGATTTGCGCATCCATTCCGCCGAGTTTTCGGATCGCACAGCAAGCACGGACCAGAGCGGGATTGCCGTAGTAAAGCTGACCGGCAAAACGTTGGCGTCGAAGATCAGAATCGATGCAAAGGACGCCGAGGGCAACCGTGCATCGGTTCTCGTGGAACTGGCGTCGCGTTCCGGCAGCGAGTCGATTCTGCTGCACACGGAACAGGCGCTGTATCGCGCAGGCGAGCGCGTCCGTTTGCAGGTGCTGAGCACTCGAGCGCGAGGCAGCGCTTACGTCGACATGACTAAGGACGGACAGACCATCGCAACACGCGACCTCGACATCGTAAACGGCAGCGCGCAACTGGAGTTTGCGGCTACTCCCGACATGGCGGGCACGGTGGAACTGAACGCGTACGTGTTCGGGCGCGATGGACGACCCGTGGCTGACCATCGCATGATCTTTGTGCAACCCGCCGATGAACTGCGGATCGAGACCACGTCCGATGCGCAGGTATACAAGCCCGGCGGCGAGGCGCGCATCGCCTTTCGCGTGACCAATCGCAAGGGCGAAGGCGTACAGGCTGCGTTGGGGCTCGAAGTGGTGGACCAGGCCGTGTTTGCGCTCGCCGAGAAACAGCCGGGATTCGCGAAGGTGTTCTTTTATCTCGAGCAGGAAATGATGAAGCCTCGGTATGAGATCCATTCGATCGCTCTGCCGGAGGTCATCTCGCAGAACGATGGCCGGCGGGATCTCGCGGCGCGGGCGTTGTTCTCCGCGGCGGAGATGAATGGCAGCAATAACGCCTCGGTCGATTTCGGCGCCGACATATCGTCAGCAAAACAGGCGAGCTACAGCGCACAATACCAAAAGCGGTTACATGATCAGGTTTCTGACGCCATTGAGCGCTCGGCGGAACAGAACGGCGATGTCTGCGGCGGACGTAATACCAACGAGCGGTTGTCCTCGATGAATCTCACCGACCCGTGGGGAAACAATCTGAGAATTATTGCCCGGCCCTGGAATCCCGCATTCTTTGAAGTGCGGAGTGCCGGACCGGACGGAAGATTCAATACCTCTGACGATCTCCTGGATTCTTCACTCGATACCTGCACAATCCGTGTCCGTATGGAACACGCGTCTGGGCCAACGGGTGGTACGGAAATAACCGGGTCCGTGACGGACGCCACAGGGGCGGGCGTTCCTCACGCCTCGATCCGTGTGACCGAAAGCGCCACCGGGCGGGTTCACTCTCTGAGAGCCGGCCCCGACGGACATTTTCTTCTTACCGCGCTTCCGGCCGGACGCCTCCATCTGGAAGTAACTTCACCAGGATTTCAGACCGGAACGAAGGACTTCGCGCTCCGGGAAGGAGACCGTGCCGTTGTTTCCGTGCCGCTGCAAATCGGATCGGTCAGCGAGCGTGTCGCAGTTATGGCTGGTGCGCCAATGTTTATGGTGGAGGCCAGCGCCTCGGTAATGCCGCTCATGGCCCGCAAGACGCCCGGCCCGGCCGCGCTCGTCCTGCACGAGAGCGTGACCGGCGCACCAGCCTTCAACTCCGGCCCCAAAACCGCCGCGCCCGACACGCACGTTCGCTCATGGTTTCCCGGAGTCCCTCTACGTTCGGCCGGAGATCATTACCGACAAAGACGGCCGCGCCAGCATCACGATTCCAATTGCCGACAACATCACCACATGGCGGATGGCGATGCTGGCATCCACGAAGCAGGGCGCGCTGGGCAGCGGGAGTCGAGCCTCAAAGTCTTTCAGGACTTCTTCACCGAAATGGATCTGCCGGTGACGCTCACGCAGGGCGACGAGGTCTCGATTCCAGTGCGGTCTACAACTATTCCGGCTCGCGCGGCGATGTGCGGCTGCGGCTGGAAAACGCAGGACTGGTTTTCGCTCGAAGGAGACGCCGCGGATAAGAATGTCCGGTGGAATCGGGGCGCGTGGGCGCGGTCGCAGTTCAGCATCTCGGCAAAGAGAATCGGGAAGTTCAGGCTGACGCTGCGGGCGGAGATGGACGGCGGCGGCGAAACGCGCGGACATCGTAGTCCGCGAGATCGAAGTAGTTCCGAACGGACGCGAGCAGAGCATGGTGTTCAACGGCCGTCTCGACTCCGCCGCGCAACACGAGGTGAACTTCCCGACCGACCGCCATTCCCGACGCGAGCACCGTCTTTGTGCGGCTTTATCCGGGTCCGCTGAGCCAGGTCAGTGGAAGGGATGGACAGCCTGCTGCGAATGCCGTGCGGCTGCTTCGAGCAGACATCGTCGAGCACCTACCCGAACGTGCTGGCGCTCGATTACATGAAGCGCACGAAGAAAGCTGACGCCCGAGGTGAGCGCGAAAGCCAACGGCTATATTGCGAGCGGCTATCAGCGGCTGGTGACCTTCGAAGTGCCCGGGAGGCGGATTCTCATGGTTCGGCGCATGCCCCGGCCAACAAGATCCTGACTTCTTATGGGCTGATGGAGTTCAGCGACATGTCGAAGGTGCATGACGTCGATCCGCAATCTGATCCAGCGCACGCAGCAGTGGCTGGCGAATCAGCAGCAGCCCGACGGCAGTTGGAGGCCGGACGCCGGCGGTCATCGCGAAGGGGCGACCAATCGCTTCCAGACGCGATGTGCTGCGCATGACAGCCTATGTCGCCTGGGCGCTCGAAGTGACGGCGTACCACGGGCCGGCCCTGGCGACGCGCCCTGCAGTTCATAGAAGCCACTGCGGACGCCAGGAAACAAGCCGCCGATGCTTACACGCTGGCCGTACTGGCGAATTTCGCGATCGATTACACGCAGGAAGACCGGGCATTCACGGACCACGCAATGCGGCTGTTGCTCGATGCGAAGTCGGAGCAGGGCGATCAGGTCTCGTGGAATTTGGACGAGACGCGCTCGGAGCAGACAGCAATGTATGCCAGCGGCGCGAGCGCGCGCGGTCGAAACAACCGGGCTCGCGGTGCAGGCGCTGCTGAAGTGGGGCGGCGATCCGGCCACCGCGGCGAAAGCGATGAACTTCATCGTTGCGAAAAAGGACAGCGCGGGAACCTGGGGGGCGACTCAGGCGACGATCATGGCGCTGCGCGCGATGCTTGCTTTCCACGGAGCAAGGCGGCGGGGCGGCGAAGGGCACGGTTGACGTCCTCCTGAACGGGAAGGTCGCGGCCCAACTCGCCCTGACCGCCGGAGAACAACGACCTGTTTCATCAGTTCGTATTCAAAGACAGCGATCTGCGGCCGGCGAATCGAGTGGACATTCGTTTCACCGGCAGGGCAGGCTGGCGTATCAGATCGCCGGGCGATACTTCACGCCATGGAACGACAAACCCGCAGACGAGCCGCTTATCGATCGAAGTCAACTATGACCGCACTCGCCTCGCGCAGGATCAGATCGCGACCGCCACCGCAACCAGTACGGAGTCGCTTGTCGGCAACCGCCAACATGGTGATGGTGGATCTCGGGATCCCGCCGGGATTCGAACTGCTTAGCGAAGACCTCAGATTCATACCGCGAGAACAGCGCTGCGAAAAAGAGCGGGCGGCTGGAGAAGTTCAGCCTGACCCCGACTCAGGCGATTCTCTATTTCGATTCGATCGCGCCGCGAAGCGATGTTGTCAAGCTGCTCGTTCCGGCTGCGGGCGAAGTATCCGGTCCGGGCACACAGCTTCGCTTCACGTGTTTACGAGTACTACGATCCGGCAGTCAATGCGCAGGCCCGTCCCGTACGGTTGGAAGTACGAAAAAAATAGCCTTACCGGAGCCGCGACCGGTAGCGCCGGCGATCTTGTCGCCGGCCTCGATTCAAACCGGGTCTTCAGCGGAGCATATTCGAAACGAAGAATCGCGCACACCCGCGCATAACTATGCGCAATAGAAGCCTGAAATGACATGTATACTGAACGAAGTCGCGTAAACCCGTCTTGAAGCTGTTGGTTCGTAACGACGGTCCATTAACGAGGGAGCGGATCCGGATCGCCGTACCCGGCGCCGGAAGGCAGTGTCCATTCCAACGCTGTGATCACGATCCGATGGCGGTAGTGTACGATTGGCGAAAGCCCCCGGCGTTGCCTGAGGTGGGCATTTGAGGAGCAAAGAGAAATGACGATGAAACTTGCGAAAGCGGCGCTGTTTTTCACTCTGGCGTCGGCGGCGGCCTGGGCCCAGGTCAATGCGGGCGAACAGAAGCCCGAAGCCACCATGCCCTTCACCATGACCACGATGACCACCTTCGAACTGCCCTGGCGGATTGCCTTCCTGCCCGATGGCCGCATGCTGGTCACCGAAAAGGTCGGACCGATCTGGCTGGTTTCCGCAAAAGGAGAGAAGATCGCGGTGGTGGGCGGAACGCCGCCGGTGTATTGGCAGGGCCAGAGCGGAATGTTCGGAATCTTCCTCTCGCCGACTTACGCCACCGATCAGAATGTCTACATCACGTATTCCGAGCCGGGTGAGTATGGCGGCGGACTCGCACTCGCCCGAGCGAGGCTGAATGTCACCGACAAATCGGCCAGACTGGAAAAATTCAGCATATTGTGGCACCAGATGCCCAAAGGCAAGGGCGGTCAGGAGGGCGCACAGATCGCGTTCGCGCCCGATGGCAAGTCTCTGTTCCTGAGCGTTGGCGACCGCCAGCGCTTCACCCCCGCCCAGGATCCGAACCAGCCCGAAGGCAAGATACTGCACCTGACGCTGGACGGCAAACCCGCCCCCGATAATCCCAACGCCGGCAAGACCGGCGAACGCACGATTCCCCTGATCGATCCGCCCAGTGACACCGAGACCGCCAAAACGGCGAAGGTGGTGAGCACTTATACCTTCCCGGCTGAGAATCTGACGCCGGCGGAAACCTGGACTATGGGCCACCGCACGCCATATGGCCTGGCGTTTTCGCCGACCGGCGAATTGTGGGAGCTCGAGCATGGCCCGCGCGGCGGCGACGAATTGAACCTGATCGAGAAGGGTAAGAATTACGGCTGGCCGGTGGTGGAGTATGCCGACAACTATAACGCCGTTCCCATCCCTCGACCCGACACACGGCCCGACTTCGCCAAGCCGGTGATTTATTGGACGCCGGTGATTGCGCCGGGCAATCTCATGTTCTACCACGGCGCCCAGACCTTCCCGCAATGGAATGGCAACGGCTTCATCAGCGGCATGGGGACCACTTCGCTCAGCCGCGTCATCTTTGACGGCCATGGCGGCGCCAAAATGGCCGAGCGCTGGAAAGTGGGCCACCGGATCCGCGATGTGGAAGAAGGCTCCGGATGGTTCGTTGTGGATGCTCGAAGACGCCAATCCCGGCGCCCTGATCCACGTCACACCGAAGTAATCGCCTCGCGTTAGAGAAACAGAAAGCGAAAAGGCCGGAGCGATCCGGCCTTTTTGCTTTTAGACATCAGCGGAACGGTGTTTTCCACTTCGGTAAGAACACAGCTGGGGCCCTTTTACGGTGAACCGACGGAGCGTGTCGGAGTATTGCAGCCTTAGGCCCGGGTTTGGGCGCGGAGCCTCCGACTCCGGTGCTGATCGAGATCAATGTCAGCGTATAGGAGTCGGGACCGGAAATACCGAGGTAGTTATCTCCGCCCTGGGCGGACTCCGGTATTTGCAGGTTGATCTGGTACAACCCGGCCAATTCCGGCGCGAGACCTGCAAATCCGACGGGAACGTTTACTCCAGCGAGATCGGCGGTTATCGTATTAACCGTATAGCTCAGCGGACTTATGGGAGGCGCGGCGCCGTCGGGGACCGTCGGATATACCGGACCAAGTCCGGTCAGGAAAGCTTCCAGATACTCACCGGGCTGGGCAGGGTTGGAAGCCGACACCGGAGAGCCATTCAGGTGCACGATAGCGCCGTATCCGATACCGTTTGGGTTTGCCTGTAGAAAGACTCCCGGTGTGGTCTCGTTCACCTCCTCCATGACGACGTTCGAGAGCGAGCCGTTATTGTTGACCTGAAATTGCGCCAGTGGAAAGGGATTACCAGAGGGGGCGATGATTGAAATCTGGCCAGTGCTCACGTAGTAAATAGGCGCGGCAACTCCGTTAACCAGCACCTGAACGCCTGCGAGGTTGGTCTGGTAGGGCACGCTTCCGGAAATAAACGTGCCGGGAGCAAGGTTATTGCCATAGATGGTAAGAAACTCGCCATTGGAAACGCCGGCCGTGAAGGGGGCAAATGTCGCGGCGTTGACTACGCCCGCGGGATTTATCCACACCGAACCTGCAGGCGTGAAAGCAGGGGCCTCGAGCGCTACCTTAAGTCCGAGATAAGGTCCGATTCCCTGGCCGATGCGCACCGTTCCACCATCGCCAACCACGAATTCCACGGACTCGTCGGTGTCGGTATACGGACCATTCACTCCAGGAGGAAAAGTGGCGGGAAATGTTTCACCGAAGGTAGTGCCGTCGATCGTATCCGACACGCGCTCGTGGACGGCGAGCGTGCCGTTGCCGGCCGCGTTAAAGCCACCGTAGTACCCGTCGAAGTACGCGGTTGAAGTGCTGCTGAGCGTGGAGAAGTCCTCGTCAAGGCCCGCCTCGTAATAGAGACCGCCGAAGGCCGCGGCGCCGGCGCGGTTGACGCCCGCGATCATGTCGAAACCGGTGGGCGACCCTCCGAAAAAGAAATTGCCATCCTGCGAAAAATACAGATACTCGGGGCCGGAGAAGAACTGAGCGTCATTCGATGTGGGGAAGTTGATCACGCCCGCGCCGCTGCTGAAGGAGTAAGTCACGTTTGAAAACGATTGGGAGAATACAGCGGCTCCGTTTCCGCCCTGGTAACCGGTTACATTCACCCCACCAAGGCCTCCCGCTCCATTCGGATTCAACTGGAACAGTACGTCTTCCGAAAACAGCGCGCTGGTTCCGGGGAAAGGGATGAAACCGGCGACTGTGTATGTTCCATTGAACGTCGTATTGGTGGGCGCGGGCGACGCAAGCGGAGCGCCGATGAACATATCGTTATAAGCCTGGATTGTCTCCGTACTGCTTCCGATGAAAACTCCGTTTGCGCCGACCAGGCCGTAAACGTCATCTCCCGTCAGGACATTCGCGATAAACCCGAAGCCGCTTGCGGAGATCGAATATGTGCCCGGAACCGGCGTGCTCGACGTACAGCCCGAACTGACGCCCTGAAGCCAGCAGGAGAGACTTTCCGGCGCACCTATATCGGAATCCATCACAATTCCATTGACGATGCTGTAGTTTCCATTGCCGTCAAACGAAATATTGCCGTAAAGGGCAAGGCCGGCGTCGATATCTCCGTAGTTTCCATAGTTGGGATCGGCGGCGTCGGAAATCGAATAGACGACATGCCGGAAGTAGTAGGTCCCTCTTAATTGGGAATTTCCACTGGTATCGAATGAAGGACCCTGGGCCAGCATCGGCCAGAATCCCGCCATCGAGAGTAAAGACGCAGCCAGGGTAAGTCTCGCTTTCAAAGTAGTGCGCATGGCAATCCCATCCAGAATAGATCAAGCGGTGTGGTAAATCCGCGAGGTTTGCTTCGCACGGCGGCAGCTTTGCCTCCGGGTCATGGAATGCTGCGGAGCACCGTATCCGGAAACAGCCGGTAGCGCCGGCGATCTTGTCGCCGGGGTCCGTCCGCCGCCGCGCCCGAGTATGGCTCCCTTTTCGTACAGTAGATTCAGGGTGTGATCGCATAAGCAATTTACAATACGAAATCGGCAATCTTTCCGCGGCGGAAAAATTCGAGTTGCTTGACGCCCTCTGGGAAAGCCTCGAGGCGGACGCGCCGCCACTGACGGACGCGCAACGGGCCGAACTCGACCGTCGTATCGCCAGCTACGAGCAGAATCCTGCTGGCGTTATCGCTTGGGAGCAAGTCAAGTCGACCCTGTTCAAAAGACAGTGACGATTCCTGTCGTCTGGCTGCCCGAAGCGCACGCGGAACTGAAAGAAGCATTGGCGCGGTATGCAGGCATTCGCCCGAGGCCGTGGTGGAAACGGTCGAGAGAATCGCCGAAACTCCACTGGCTATGCCATCGTGGAGAAAGCGCTTCGGCGCGCCGGAGTACATCGGTTCCCTTACGGATTGTTCTTCCTTGTGGAAGAAAAATGGATCGTAATAACGGCATCCTTCCACGGGCGGCGCAATCCCTCGACAAAACTCGCTCGGTAGCGCCGGCGATCTCGTCGCCGGTCCTTCAGACCCGCCCACAAACACCCTAATCCACACGGAAAACCTTCACCACCTCATCCCCGAGATGATTGATCACCTTTACCGCCACCCGCCCCGACGCCGGTTTTTCAAACTGCCGAGACACATCGCTGTGCAGCGTAGCCCACGCCTCCTCGTCGACCTCCACCTTTAACGTCGTCCTCAGCGCCTGATACGGATCGTTCGCGTCCGGAAAATACGCATGCCGCACGAAGAAGCTCTCCTCGTTGTAGTCCGTATTGAGAAACCAGCACGCGATCCGCATCCGGCGCGAAAACGCGGACGCGTGAGATCCGCGACGCCACCCAACACCCGGCCTGATCCGGAGGCAAGACGAAGAATGCACCGTCCGCTCCGTCGCGGGCGCCTCTTCTGCGGATACCGCCGCCGAATCGGCCGATGGCGACCCGGCAGGTGGGAAAAGCCGGGGCGGGCGTATTGCCTCTTACCCATCAACCCCTATAGGCTGGCGTGAACGCGACTTGACTTCACGGGACTGATCTCCCAGAACGTCGTTGGCCACTGTCCGAGTACCGACCACACACAGGAACGGCGCAACCTATCGGCTGGAAGCGCATCTGCTTGGCAGGCAGAGGCATAGTTCAGTAACAGATCTCTGTCGGATCCGAACTGGCTCTTGTCCAAAATGGAGGCTTGGACGGCGCAGAGCGTGCGGTAGTGACTGCAACGATTCAGCAGGTCGAATTCTCACCAGATACTGCAAGTCGAGAACCGCGCTCACCAAACATCCCAGCCAAACGCAAATTTATCTGGCCACGTCGGCAATGTGCGCAACAAAATACTGGTTGCCTGAGTGCTCTCAATTGCCGGGAAGCTCCGCCAAACTCGAGACGCTGCCACCGCGAAGCGGTGCCGGGTCGGGCGGGTGGATGTGCGCCCTGGCGCTGCCGAGATCGAACACGGGAAGGCCGACAGGCAATCGACACAAAAGTGCGGAGCCTGTAGTCACAAGCCCCGCGAAGATGCGCACTTGTTGAGCGGGTACGCCGACTTCTCTCCGTGGCTGGCCTTTGCGGTTCCGGCGGAGCTTCTTTGGCTCTTTCGCTTGCCAAGATTACTGCGAAATTAGATGACGCAGACCGCTGCTGGGAGCTGGGCTTGGGTCGCTCGGTCCCACACGTTCGGCCAATCCCTGGCTACCCAGGAAGATTCATGAGTTCGTCCTCTCCTGATGGAGTTGGGAACGGCGGAGAGCGCCGGCTAGTCTCCTGTCTCGGATAATTCTTTACAGCGCCGGACTTTGTCGAGGATAACGTCGGCGGAGGCCTTCCAGACGAATGGGGTTGGGTCGCCGTTCCAGCTTGCCAGCCACCGGTAGATTGCCTGTTCTAACTCCTGGGCGCTATGGAACGTTCCGCGGCGGATCATTCGTCCGGTGATTAAGGCAAAGAACCGTTCGACCTGGTTCAGCCAGGAACTGCTGGTGGGGGTGAAATGGAAGTGGAATCTTTTCCGCTTCTTCGGCTTCAGCCAGCGCTGCACCTCGGCGCTCTTATGGGTGCAGTAGTTGTCCATAATGAGATGGACTTCCTGATCCTCGGGAAGCTGTTGTTCGAGATGATTCAGGAACTTCACGAACTCCCGGCTGCGGTGGCGTGGCTGGCAAGTGCCGATGACTTTGCCGTTCAGAATGTTGAAGGCAGCGAACAGAGTCGTGGTGCCATTGCGTTTGTAATCGTGCGTCTGACGTTCCGGCAGTCCCGGCCGTAAAGGAAGAATCGGCGCGGTGCGATCCAGCGCCTGGATCTGGCTCTTTTCGTCCACACACAACACCAGGGCACGGTCCGGCGGATTCAGATAGAGACCAACGATATCCCTCACTTTTTCCTCAAAGCGCGGATCGCGGGAGAGTTTGAACCGCTCCACCCGATGCGGCTGCACATCGTGGCGTCGCCAGATCCGGTGCACGATAGTCCGCGATATACCGAGGTGCCGGGCCAGCATCCGCACGCTCCAGTGCGTGCTGCCATCACCGGGGCGAGTTTTCAAAGTGGTGTCGAGGATCTTTTGTTCCAGTTCCGGCGTCAACACCCCGGCTCGACGCTTCCGCTTGCGAATGCCGGTCACGGCCGCGATTCCCACCCTGACGAACGCTTTCCGCAACGCCACAACGGTGGGACGCGACAGACTTAACTGCTCCGCGATGGATTGATTGGGAACGCCCTGATGCGCGAGGAGCAGCAGGCGGCTGCGTATCGCCACCCTTTGCGGTGTGCTTCCGTTGCGAGACAAAGCTTCGAGTTCCGACTTCTGGCCGCTGTTCAGGACGAGCGCTGGCGCCGGAATAGGCATGTCCCAGTGTAACGGGAACCAGCGTTATGTGTAAATAATTATCTGAGACAGGACACTAGCGCGGGATTTGGCCGATGTAGTATCCAAGCCGATTTTCGACATCCCCAGGCTTATGGAAGCCTAGCGCCATGAGCGCTTTGATCCCATCCTGAGCGGCGGGTCGCCCGAGCGAAGCAATGCACGCATCCCACCCGGCGCCGAGCTCGACGTCCGGCGGAAGGGTGGTGTTGACGAGGCGCTTGGTGTTGGCAATGGCCCATTTGTCGAACATGGCGATCCGAGTTGCAAGTGTTTCTACGAACCCGTCAAGATCGGAGTCCGGCAGGGCGCGATTTACGTAGCCATAGGCCTCGGCCTGATCCCCTGTGATGTCTTCTGAGCTCAGGAGCACCTCAAGGGCGCGGTTTCGGCCGATGAGGTGGGGCAGCCGGGCCATGGGACCGCCGCCGGCGACCATCCCCACGCCTACCTCCCATTGCGAAATGATGGTTTTTTCGCGGCTGGCGAAACTCATATCGCACCCGAGCGTGAGCTCGCTCCCGTTGCCTGTCGCCCGGCCTCGGATGAGGGCGATGGAGGCGACTGGCGCGCGGGTCAGACGTACGAGAAAGTCCGGCCATGGCGGCAGGCCCGTGGGACCGGCCGGCATTGAGGTCAGGTCCTCGAGCCTGGCCGTGAAATCGGAGTGATTCAGGAAGTAGTCGTCGACGGCGCTGTCGAAGACCACGACCCTGACATGCTCGTCGGCCTCGATAGCGTCGATCACTTCCTGGAACTGCCGGACCATTTCCGGGCCCATAACGTTGATCGGCGGGTTGTCGATCGTCACACGCCAATACGCGGGCGACCGCCGCGCCAGGCGAATCTGTTTCGTTGATGCATTCACAGCTGTCATGATTTCTCCTCTGTAGCCGGTTCGTTGAACGTTTCCGATGAATTAATTACTGCCGCGCCTGCTTCGCTGACCACCTCATCTTGCGAATCGGCGCCTCCCGAACAACCGATTGCGCCGATAATCTTTCTCTGCTCGATCAGTGGAATGCCGCCCCGAGACGCAATTACCCCGTCGAACGCAAGCAGATAGTTGAGGTGCATCAGATTGATGCCATCCTCGAAGACCTTTGTCGGGCGCCGGAAGGTGGCGGCTGCTCGAGCCTTGTGTTCCGCAATCTGAATTGAGGCAAGCATCGCGCCGTCCATCCGCTGGAAGGCAACTAAGTTACCACCGGAATCGGCTACCGCTACGTTCATCTTCCAATTCCGCTTCCTGGCCTCTGCAACGGCGGCGTGAATGACGGCCATGGCTCGGTCCAGCGATATCGGGGGTCCATAGGGCACATCGAATGGTATTTCATCCGGGATGGCATCAAGAGGATTCGATGATGTGTGCCCTGCATCAATGGCGGTTGCTGTTTTGTTGGTTGACGTTTTGTTGGTCGACATAGATATCTCCTGAGGGTTTGTTGTGGTTCCGGAGGTTCCTTCTACCGCACGATTCAACGCAAACTTTCAGGCGGTCGCCGGAGGGCGCATCCTGAAATTCCCGGCTTCCTTGTTCCCCGAACTGATACAGAAAATGCCGGAATTGACGGCGCGCCTGGTAGGATTCCTGTCCGACCGGGTCCGGGAAATCACTCGCGTCGAACAACTGCGAGACCGGCTGGCTTCTCTGGGCAAGCTTTCGGCGGGGTTGGCGCATGAACTCAATAATCCGGCTTCTGCGGCGAAACGCGCCACCGGCCACTTGCGCGACATGGTGACCAGAATCACGAACGCGAGCCTGGAGTTGGGAACTTGCGAACTGTCGCCCGCGCAGAAATTGGAGATCGAGAAACTGGAAGCTTCGATCACACAGACGGACGTGGTTCCCCCTGATGCGTTGACCGTCATCGATCTGGAAAGCCAGATCGATTCTTTGTTGCGCAGCCACGGGCAGAGCGACTTGTGGCAACTGGCGGCGGGTTTGGCGCGACGGAACATCAAGCCGGATACGGTCGAACCGTTGTTTGCAAAACTCGATGCGGACAAGGCCCGAGCTGCTCTCGTAAGGATTTCTGCCTCCATGGAGATCTCGAGTCTTCTGAACGAAATCGAAAGCAGTACCTCACGGATATCGGATTTAGTCGGCGCAATCAAGGAATACACTCACATGGATCAGGCGCCGGTACAAAACGTCGACCTGGTAAAGAGTCTGGAAACCACGCTGACAATTTTGACTCACAAACTGAAGCAGGGAGTGGCGGTGCAACGCGACTATCAACCCGTCCCTCTCCTTGTGAATTCTTTTGGCAGCGAGCTCAACCAGGTCTGGACGAACATCATCGATAACGCGATTGACGCGATGCACGGGACCGGCGAGCTTCGCGTCCGAACTTACCGCGACGAGAGCGGCGTGATTGTTGAGATCGGTGACAACGGTCCGGGAATTCCCGACGACGTGCAACCCCACATCTTTGGGCCGTTTTTCACCACCAAGGGCGTTGGGGAAGGCACGGGCCTTGGCCTGGACACCGTCCAGCGAATTGTGAAGAAACACCGGGGAAATATTCAGCTCAGTTCCAAACCCGGCGACACGCGGTTTCAAGTCTGGCTACCGTTCGCTAATGTGGAAGTGTCATGAATCGCCTGGTGAATGCTCGGCCACACCGACAGTGCGGTGAGCCCCACAAAAGTGCCCAGTGAGTTCGAAGCTGAAGTGTGACTCCTTGGAATGAATTCCTGGTTCGATTCATCACGGCTCTGAGGCCAGCCGATATTGTTCCGAGTACAATCCTGAGATGACTCACGCGCGGCGATTTACGAGAACTTGTGTGAGGGCCCCCGAATCTGTTTTGTAGATAGAACCGCGCCATGTCACGGCACTCCTCCCGGGCGCTAAACGCGGATTTGAAAATGCCTGGTGCGGTGCCATCGCCTTCACGGTTCAGCACAATGACGAGAGCGATGCTGCGGACTTCTTCGAAAGGCCGGGGGTATCGATCATCACCTGCTCGGAGAAGGCTCGGTCTGGCTGGACGCTTGGGCGCTACAGGATTAGTCTCGTGAAACGCGGGACGGGGACCTACCACAATTGAGCTGGAAATCAGCGCAGGGCTTACGTCCACGTGATAAATCTCTTCCAGATGGCCCTGAATCTCCCGCGTCGACATCCCGCGCGCATACATGGAGAGGATCTTGTCGTCGAAATCCGTCCACCGCGTCTGATGCGGAGCCACGATCTTTGGCTCGAACGTCCCCTGACGGTCCCGCGGCGTCTCCAGTTCGATCTCGCCAAAGTCCCCATTCAGCTTCTTCTGGCTCTTGCCGTTTCGCGAGCTCCCGCTCTTGTACCCGGCCGGATCGTGTTTCTCGCATCCCAGATGCCCGGTCAGTTCCGCCTGCAGCGCCCGCTCAAGCACGGCTTTCCTCAACTGCTTCAGCAGTCCGTTCTCGCCCGCTATGTCTTCCGGCTTCTTGTAGCCTGCCAGCAGCTGATCGATTAGCTTCGGATCGATTCCCATTCCCGCTCTCCTTTACTCAGGAGAACATAGCTTACACAATCTGTTTTACACCCTCGCGCGCACGCTCAAAAACAGGCGACCCGCCTGCTTTCACGGGACCGCGGCTTCTACCGTAAACTGTTTCCCTCGCTTGATCTTCAGGATCCCTCCGCAGCGAACAAGGGGGATTAACCGCCATGTCGTTCTTCGAAATTACCCTGCTCCGCGTGCTTGTTCTTCGGCGAATCCATTGAGCGCCCTGATTCGTGTTAATTCGTGTTTATTCGTGGCCATAAAAATTGCCGGTCCGAATTGCCGGTCACAAAATTAAAAATTTATATCCCCCCTGAAATCAATAGAATTCCCCCAAATTTCGCCAGCCCCCCCTTTCCCCATGCGACAACCGAATCGAAATGCGAACTGAACGTCAGATCCAGGCCTCCCGTGCCAACGGAGCCCGCGGCGAAGGCATCCCAACCCGCGCATCGATGGCCTTTCGCTCCCTCGGCGAAGCCCGCTCCCTCGACCTGATCATCCGCGATGACTCTCTGTGCGACCGCCAGTACCTCCGGGTCCACCGCCGTTTTCTGGAAATGCGGCGCGGTCGCCGCGAATCGCCGGTACCCTCGACCGATCGGGGAAGTTCCGTGCTGCCGGGTGAACAATCAGATAAAAAACAACCAAACGAACCCA
This sequence comes from Terriglobia bacterium, assembly GCA_963845785.1. GTDB lineage: Bacteria > Acidobacteriota > Terriglobia > Bryobacterales > Bryobacteraceae > BOG-234. Next base: position 320,177 of record CAWJTK010000003.1, read on the forward strand.
GGAACCCATTGAAAACAAACGTCGCGCCAAAACCGAACCCAGCGAACCCGACGCAAACCCGAGTCACCTTCCGCCGCCCATACAGCGAACGCAAGCCCCGCGCCCGCCGGTATTGCCCAAAACGCAACTCGCGAAAGCGCGTCCCCGTCCGTCTATTCAATATGTCCCGACCGAAACTCGCCCCGGCTGGGCGAAACTAACCATATGCCCGCCAAAACCCGCGCTCTTGCTCTCCTGCTGCTGGTCTCGCTGACTCGCTTTGCCATCCCGGCCGCGCCCACCCCCAAAACTTCGGCTCCCGCCGGTCCGGCCGCATTCACCGACGTCACCCAACAAACAACAAGCCACGGCTTCCGAGCCACCGCCGTCTATCTCAATGACACGGATCAGCCCTTCGGCGCGCGTTTCGTCCACGAGAAGACCGGCTTCACCCTCGATCTCATCGAGGTGCAATCCGTCCCGCAGGCCTTCGCCTGGGTGAACTCCTTCCCGGTATCGATAAAGGCGAACCCCACACCCAGGAACACCTCCTCATGGGCAAAGGCAACATGGGCCGCGCGTTCGCCGCCAGCGAAAGCATGACACTCACCGAATCGAGCGCCTTCACCATGCAGTGGCGCACCTGCTACGACTTCAACACTAAAGCCGGTCTCCCCGTCTTCTACGACGAATTGAAGCTCCTCCTCCAGGGCCTTGCTCCATCCCGATTACACCGACGAAGAGATTCGCCGCGAAGTCCGCAACTTCGGCGTCTCGGAAAATCCCGCCACCACCAGCTCCGGCTCGAAGAAAAGGGCACCGTCTACAACGAAATGGTCAGTTCCATGAACAATCCGGACTGGGCCCTCTTCCGCCAGTTTTCACTCGATCTCTACGGCCCCAACCATCCCCTCGGCTACAACGCTGGAGGCGACCCCGCCGGTATCCGCGAACTGAAGCCCGCCGATATCCGCGATTTCCACGACCGCCATTACTTCCTCGGAAACATGGGCGCCATCGTCTCTCTGCCGAAAGGCGAAACGGTGGCCGATGAACTGGCCCGCATCGACCAGATCCTCAGCGCCGTGCAGATCCTTCGGCATCTCGCCGTAAAGCCGAAAGCGAGGACGATCTCCCACGTCCCCAGGCCGCCCCCGCCGGCTCCATCCAGATCGTCGATTTCCCCTTCGAAAACGAGCAGCAGCCCAGCTATGTCGGGCTTGGCTGGCCCGCCGTTCGCAAACTCGACGCTCGCGATACCCTGCTCCTTCAGCTCTTCCTCGACAGCTTCGCGGGCGACGCCAGCACAGACCTCTACCGTCTCTTCATCAACAGCAGAACCCGCCGCATGGATATCGGCGCACAGGGAGTCTTCGGCTATCTCAGCACGACCAGGGCTTTCCCGTCATGATCGGCTTTAATAATGTCGCGGCAGCGAACCTGACCGAGGCAAAGGTGAAAGAGATCCGCGCCCTGGTGACTGCGGAGCTCGTCCGCATCGCGTCCCTGCCCGATGGCTCGCCCGAACTGGCCGAATTCAACGCGCTGGTCCGCGGGCGCCTCGTCGAGCAGCGCCGCGAACTCAGCAAACTGGTCAATTCGCCGCCCGGCTTCGGCGCGCGCAACACCGGCTCCGTCTGGATGGATCAGCTGTATCAGTTGAACCGCCAGGCAGCCCCCGGCGCTTTCCGATAGTCGGTGACCCAGAAGCCGGATATCGAAGCAGTCACGCAGTTGCTCGCGAAGGACAACAACATCTGGCGCGAGCTCCTCCCGCGATGGCATCTCACCGGTACACAGCCGTACGGAATCGCCGCGCACCCCAGCGCCGCCCTGCTGAAAAAGCAGCAGCAGGAGAGCCTTGCGCGCGGTGAAGCCGAGGCGAAACTTCTCATGGCAAAATACCGCGTGAGCAACGAGCAGGATGCGATCGGCCGCTATCGAAAAGACTATGACGCCGAAAGCGCGCGCCTCGATCAGCTTGCCGGCAGCGTGCCGGATCGCAAATTCCTCGCCGATCCGCCCCTCACACTCGACGATCAGCTTGAATACAAGGAAACAAAACTGCCGAACGGCGTGCCGTGTTGTTTCGTCGGTCTTTGACAACATGACCAGCGCCACCACCGGTCTCGCATTGCGTCTCGATTCTGTCCCGGAAGCCGACCTCCCGCTCATTTCGCTCTTCCCCGCCCTTCTCACCCAAACCGGCGTCATCGATAACGGCAAACCCATTCCCTACGAGCAGATGACGGAGCTGCTCCGCAAGCAGGTCCTTAGCCTCGATGCGAACTTCAGCGTCAACGTGCGATCGAACCGCGTCGAGCTGGTGGTCCAGGGCTCGGGCAACGATCTCGCCGAAAGCCGTCGCGCGATCGAATGGATGCGACTGGTGCTCGCGCATCCCGGACTGGCGTCCGGAGAATCTGCCGCGAATTCGCGATCTGGTCGAGCAATCGGTCAGCCGCCTGCGCTCCACCATGCAGGGTCCGGAAGAGTCCTGGGTGATGAATCCCGTGCTGGCGTACTGGAAGCAGATCGAATCCGCTCTATCTCACGACAGCCGCATTTCTGACCCGCGCGTAGAACGCCGATCGTCTTCGCTGGATGCTCAAAGACACAGGAACGGAAAATCGTCAGAAGCTGGCCACGCGCCTGCTTGAACTTGCGGACAGCGTAAGCGACCGCGCGCAGATGAACGCGCTTCTCGAGAAACTGAAAGCCGAAGGCGGCGTGATGAAAGATGTCGCCGCCGATCTCGCGCAGCTTCTCCCGGATCTTCCCGATTCAAGCGTAAAGTCCGACTGGCACTTCCTCTGCGGAGAGATCGCTCGCGATCTTCTCGTAACTCCGGAAAAAACGCTGGAGCACCTCACTGCCCTGCGCGAGAGTCTCTTCTACACAGTGAACGGTCGCATATGGGCGGTGGGTTCGTCCGCGAACCTCACCGAGTTGCAGCCGGCAATGAAGGCCCTCGCGGCCGATTTAAAGGAGCCCACGATAAAGGATCACCCGGTCCGTATAACCTACAACGCCGGCCGGCGGATCGATCGGCGTCTTCAGGCCCACCAGAGCGTTCCCGGAGTACCCCGCTTCGTCGGCTTGTTCGATTCCAACATGCCGGGCGGCGTGATGGCGACGATTCTCCCCTCCGCCTCTTACGACGATACCGGCCGGGACGCCCAACTCGATTACCTCGCCTCCCGCCTGTTCGCCGGATATGGCGCTCACGGCATATTCACGAAAACCATTGGCGCCGGCCTGGCCTACAGCAACGGGCTCCGCGGCAGTACGCATGACGGCTACGCCGGCTATTATGCCGAGCGGATGCCGGAAATCCCACAGACCCTGCACTTCGCGATCGATGTGGTGAAGAAAGGCCCCCGCGATCCGAAGCTCCTCGAATACATGGTCGCGATGGCATTCCAGGAATCGAACGCCGCGCGCAGCTACGAAGCGCGTGCGGAAGCCATCGCCGACGATCTCGCAGATGGGATCACACCCGAAAAGGTAAAGAAATTTCGCCAGGCGATGCTGGCGCTCCGGCAGGAGCCCGGCGTGGCAAACGAAATCTTCCAGCGCGTCGATAAGGTTTACGGCAAGTTACTGCCCGGTTACGGTCCACCGGCGAAAGATACTCCTGGCGCAATCTACTACATCATCGGAAACGACAAGCAGTTCCGCGCGATGGACGCGGATGTTCAGGCGCGCGAAGACGAGCACGTATTCAAACTCTATCCTCGCGACTACTGGCTGATTCCCGGTAATGAATAACACAAATGTTCATTACTTAAGCCTGCGCAATTCTCCATGCCGGTTCGTCTGTCAACCTTTGGGAACACCTGTTTGCTTTGTGGGGCCAGGCCTTCGGGCGTGCCGCCGGGCTTCCGCCCGGCGCGGCGCTTTACGACAATTCGGCGACGTCTTCAGCGCCCTCGTTATCTGCCTTATTACGAGCTTGGCCACACCGGCCTCGGCGCAATCCCGTTATGAAATCCAGCCGGGTTCGTCGGTCGAAATCTCGGCGGACTCCGCCACGCAGGACTTCATGTTGAAAGCCGCCAGTCGCAAGCTGACTCTGGAAGACGGAACAACCGCGGGCTTGACCGTTGGTCTCAACGAGACGGGCGACAAGCTCATGCTCGCGGCCTCACTGCGAACCAAACCGGGCGAGTATGCCGTCACGCTCACAGGCGCCAGCGCGAAGGGCGTAGAACAAAAAACCACGATGGACGTCGTCGTGGATCAGTTGCCGACGGTTCCCGCCGCTGCCACCCGGCCACCCGTAGTGCTCCTCAACGGATGGCAAACCTTGTACACGAACAGCTGTCCCGTAGCCACCAGCTCGTCGACCACCTTCGGGAATCTCGCGCAGTACCTTCTATCCGACGGTGTTCCTCAGGTCTATTTCTTCGATAATTGCGCGGAAGACGCCAACCAGCCGATCGAAACCCTGGCCGCCGACCTGGGCAAATTCCTGAACTCGATCACCTATGACGACGGTACCCCGGTAACGCAAATCGATGTCGTCGGCTTCAGTATGGGCGGCCTGATCGTGCGGGCGTATCTCGCCGGTCTGCAGTCAACGGGCGCCCTGAGTCCTCCGGCCAACACCCTGATCCGGAATTTGGTCCTGATCGCCACGCCAAACTTCGGTTCGTTTCTCGCCACGAATTCCGCAAGCGTCATCATCTCCGGCACGCAAAGCGCCGAGATGATCGCGGGCAGCGCCTTCCTCTGGAACCTGTCCATGTGGAATCAGCATGTGGACGACCTCCGCGGAGTGAATGCGATTGCGGTTATCGGCAATGCCGGAATATACGGCAACAATCAGACCGGCATCTCGCTCGCCAACGCCAGTGATGGCGTCGTGGAACTCACCAGCGGATCTCTCGGCTTCGTCGCACAGCAGACCTCGGTAACCAGAATTGTGCCGTATTGCCAGGTCGACCCCAATGCCTTCACGAACCAGAACCTCGCCTACAGCTGCACTGCCCCCGGCATCGCAAACGTCACAAACCAGTCTCAGCCCACCGGTCAGATCGTCCGCTCCTTCCTGGCCGGCACAACCGACTGGCAGTCCATCGGAACCACTCCCGCCACCGACCCGTTACTCACCGTAAATGGCGGTACGTTCTTCGGAGTGGTGAGTCAGACCGACTCCCTGTTGACCGACATAACGCAGGTCATCTGGGGAACCCTGCCGCTGCAGAATGGCGGAGCCACAAATACGATCTTCTATAACAATTTCGTCTACGGAACGGGGGCCTTTCAGCCGACAAGCTCTTCTCTCGGTACCATCACGTGCGGCACAGTAACCGAGGCCGTCGGATACTTCGCGTCCGCGCGGTGCAAGATCGGGGCTGCGATCATCTCCGTCGGCCCGCTGCTGACCGGCGCCGCGCGCGTGGTCAGCGGCGGCTCCGCCATAACAATCACTGGCGCGACGTTCGGCTATCTCTGCAATGGCTGCAAAGTAACCGCCACTCCAGCGGGGTCCACTGCGGCTCAGACCCTGTCCGTTTCATCCTGGACCTCGACCTCGATTACGGCGCAGCTGCCCGCAAACCTCACGGGTCTCGTCACCATCGCCGTTTTGGGGGTGGCGGAGCAATACGGCAGTGACACCATAAGCATCATGGTCGCGGCGCCCCCGGCGATAACGGTGTCGTCCGAGAGCCTGCAATTCTCCGCGGCCGGCTCGCAGACAGTCCAGATCACAAACAGCGGAAACGGCGCGCTCGCATGGACGGCGACTGCGAGCGATTCCTGGCTCAGCGTCTCTCCCGCATCCGGCACCGCGCCGTCAACCCTTACCGTCTCCGTCTCGACAACGGGATTGAGCGCGGGAACTTACACCGGTTCCGTACAGATCGCGGCGTCCGGCGCTTCCAACACGCCGTTATCCATACCCGTAACTCTTACCGTGCCGGCGGCGGTCGCGAGTCTGGTTGTAGCGCCCCAGTCGCTGACATATCAGTACACCTTCGGAGGCGCCGTTCCGGCCGCGCAAGGTATCTCGATCACCAATGGAGGCGGCGGATCGTTCTCCTGGACGGCATCGACCAGCGACTACTGGCTCAGTGTTTCCGCCGCTTCGGGCGCCGCCCCGGCAAGCGTGTCGGTTTCCATCGACCCGTCAAATCTCGCTGCGGGAACCTATAACGGTAGTGTCCAGATCTCTTCAGCAGGCGTGGCGGGAAGCCCGGCAACCGTAGCGGTAAGTCTGACGGTCCAGGGCAATCCTCCCGCCGGAACGATCTCCGGAATTACCAACGCTGGAAGCTTTCAGCCCGGATTCGCGTCCGCGACATGGGTCTCCATCTTCGGGACCAATCTTTCGCAGACCACCTACACCTGGCAGGCGGCCGACTTCGTGAACGGGCAACTGCCTACCTCCCTGCGCGGCGTTTCGGTCACGATCAACGGCATGCCCGCGTATGTCGAATACATCAGTCCCACACAAATCAACGTGCTCGCCCCTGATGACGCCGCGACCGGCTCAGTCCAGGTCCAGGTGACCACGGCTAAGCAGCAGAGCAATTCGCTTGCGGCGCAGAAACAGCAGTTCGCGCCATCTTTCTTCACGTTCGGCGGCACGTCGGTCGCCGCGGTGCATGCCGACGGAACCCTGATCACCGCTTCGAGCCCCGCCCATCCCGGTGAGATCGTCGAGGTCTACGGAACCGGCTTCGGACCCACGAACCCGGCGACCCCCACCGCCCAGCTGGTTACCACGCCGGCGATGCTAATGAGCAACCCGCAAGTGACCATCGGCGGCGTCGATGCAACCGTCGATTATTCAGGATTGGTGGAATCGGGTCTCAATCAACTCAACGTGACAGTGCCGGCGTCGCTTCCAAACGGTGACGCGGCCGTCTTGGCCACGATCGGAGGTGTCCAGACCCAGACCGGGGTCTCGATTACGGTGCAGCAGTAGCGTGGGGGAGTTCCCGGCGCACCGCGTCCAGAACGCCATTGACAAAATGGACCGACTCTTCGCCTGAAAACTGGCGCGCCAGTTCCAGCGCTTCGTCGATGATGACTGCCGGCGGCGTATCGGTCCGCAGCATCTCATAAACCGCGATCCGCAGGATGTTGCGGTCGACCGCCGGCATCCGCTCCATCCGCCAGTGGGCGGCATGGCGCGCAATGAGATCGTCGACGCCGGGCAGATCCTCCACCACGCCGCGCAGCAGGTGCTTCGGCGAATTCGTCGGGCCGCGGACGCCCGATCGTGTCTTCGCTGACCAGCAGCGACTCGTAGTAGCCGCGCGATGATGTCCTCGATCGGCGTGCGCCGCAGGTCCCACTGAAACAGCAATTGCAGCGCCTGCTGCCGCGCGCGGTGTCGTGCCATCAGCGGTGCCTGAACGGCCCGCAGTTTCGGCAGCAGATTCGCCATCTCAATGGCCGTCATGGCGGCGTCGAAGCCCTTGTTGCCGCTCTTTCCGCCGGCGCGATCGACGGCCTGTTCCACGGTGTTGGTGGTCAGCAACTCCGAAAGCCATCGGGATTCCGGTCTCGGCGGACGCATCCGCGATGCCCCGCGCCGCTTCGCCGGCGACGTAATCGAAATGCGGCGTATCGCCTTTGATCACCGCCCCGAGGCAGATGATCGCGTCGTGCCTGCTTGCTGCGCCGGCGATCGCGCGGACCGTGATGGGCAATTCCCACGCGCCCGGCACACGCACCACGTCGACCTGTTTCAGATCGGCGCCGCGCTGCGCTCAGCGCGTCAAGCGCGCCGGCCAGCAGAGGTTCGGTAACGAAGCTGTTGAAGCGGCTGACGACGATGGCGAACCGGAAGCCCGCCGGCGCTCAAGTTCGGTGTCGAAGCTCTGGTTTGCATGTTCGCTCATTGTGCCTGTGAACACCGCTTTTCGTTTTTCCAGAAAGGCGCTCGTTCCTTCGCGCCGGTCTTCCGACGCCGCGGTCAGGCCGAAGGCCATGGCTTCGAAACGCAGACCCGCCTGCAGACCGCCATCGAGCCCGGCATCGACCGATTCCATCGTCAATGCCACAGCCAGCGGACCGTTCGCAATCACTTTGCGCGACCCACTGTTTCGCGGCTGCGATCAATTCGCTCTGCGGCGCGATCGCGTTCACCAGCCCGATGCGATACGCTTCCGCCGCGTCGATCGGTTCGCCGGAAAGCAGCAATTCGAGCGCGCGGCCGCGCCCGACCAGACGCGGCAGCCGCTGCGTCCCGCCATATCCGGGGACGATGCCCAGCTTCACTTCCGGCTGGCCCAGCTTCGCGTTGGGCGATGCGATGCGAATGGTGCAGCACATCGCCAGCTCCAGACCGCCGCCCAGCGCGTAGCCGTTTATCGCCGCCACCGATGGCTTGCGCAGCGTTTCGAGCGCGCGAAAAATCTCCTGTCCGCGCCGCGATAATCGCTCCGCTTCGATGGCATCCACCTTCGCCAGTTCACCGATATCCGCTCCCGCGACGAACGCTTTTTCGCCCGCGCCGGTCAGAATCAGCGCCTTGATCGAAGCGTCTTCGCGCGCCATCCGGAAGGCTTCGCCCAGCTCCGAAATCACCGCCTGATTCAGCGCATTCAGCTTCTCCGGCCGGTTGATCGTGAGGAGCGCAAGCCCGTCCGCATCCGGCTCGAAAGAGAGGAACTGAAAGGACATATGGGATAATCGGGGTTCAGCCCCATCTTACCGCATGGTCCCCGAATTCATACGCAATTTCTCTATCATTGCGCATATCGACCACGGTAAAAGCACCCTGGCCGACCGTCTTCTGGAGACCACCGGCGCTCTTTCGCAGCGCGAAATGATGGCGCAGGTGCTCGATACGATGGACCTCGAACGCGAGCGCGGCATCACCATCAAAGCCCACGCCGTGCGGCTGGATTACAAGGCCGACGACGGCAACTGGTATCAGCTCAATCTGATCGATACGCCCGGCCACGTGGATTTTTCCTACGAAGTTTCGCGCAGCCTGCAGGCCTGCGAAGGCGCGCTGCTGGTGGTGGATGCATCGCAGGGCGTGGAAGCGCAGACGCTCGCCAATACTTATCTCGCGCTGCACCATAATCTCGAAATTATTCCGGTAATCAATAAGATCGATCTGCCCGCCGCCGAGCCGGAGCGCATTCGCGAGCAGATCGAAGACGTGATCGGCCTCGACGCGAGCGATGCGCTTCTGGTCAGCGCGAAGCAGGGCATCGGGATTCACGAGACGCTGGAAGCCATCGTGAAGCGCGTGCCGCCGCCGCGCGGCAATGCCGACGCTCCGCTGCGCGCGCTGATCTTCGATTCCTGGTTCGATCCCTATCGCGGCGTGATCATTCTGGCGCGCATCATGGACGGCAAAATCGCCATGGGGCAGAAGATCAAGCTCTGGTCCAACGGCGAGCAGTTCGATGTGGAAGGGCTCGGATACCAGTCGCCCAAGGCGATTCCGCTGCCGGAACTGTGCGCCGGCGAAGTCGGCTACATCTACGCCAACATCAAGAACGTCGCCGACGCCAAGATCGGCGACACCATCACGGATGCCGCGAACCCCGCCGCGGAAGCCGCTGCCCGGCTTCGAAGAGATCAAGCCGATGGTGTTCGCGGGGCTGTATCCGGTGGAATCGCACGAGCACGGCCTGCTGCGCGATGCGCTCGAAAAGCTGCGGCTCAACGACAGCGCGATGAGCTTCGAGCCGGAGAATTCGGTCGCGCTCGGCTTCGGCTTCCGCTGCGGATTCCTCGGCCTGCTGCATCTGGAGATCGTGCAGGAGCGGCTGGAGCGCGAGTTCAATATCGACCTGATCACCACCGCGCCCGGCGTTCGCTACCGCATCACCAACACGAAGGACGAGGTCCTCGAGGTCGATAACCCGACCAAGTTCCCGAATCCGACCGAGATCGCTGAAGATCGAAGAGCCGATCATCGACGCCACCGTGATCACGCGCGAAGAATATCTCGGCGGCATTCTGGCGCTGATGGAAGACAAGCGCGGCGTGCAGAAGAAATTCGAATACATCGGTTCCGGCCGCGTGATGCTGCTCTATGAGATGCCGCTGAACGAAATCGTGCTCGATTTCTACGACCGCCTGAAGAGCGCTTCGCGCGGTTATGCGTCGCTCGATTACCATCTGGCCGGCTACCGGGTTTCGCCGATGGTGCGGCTGGATGTGCTGATCGCGGGCGAACCGGTGGATGCGCTTTCGATGATCGTGCACCGCGATTTCGCTTACGAGCGCGGCAAGATTCTGATCGAGCGCATGCGCAAGCTGATTCCGCGCCAGATGTTCGAGATTGCGCTGCAGGCCGCGATCGGGACCGAAGATCATCGCGCGCGAAACCATTTCCGCCATGCGCAAGAACGTGATCGCCAAATGCTACGGCGGCGATATCAGCCGCAAACGCAAACTGCTGGAAAAGCAGAAGGAAGGCAAGAAGCGGATGAAGCGCGTGGGCCGCGTGGATATCCCGCAGGAAGCCTTCCTCGCGGTGCTGAAGGTCGGCGATACCGGACCGGAAGACTAAGTCAGGCCCATCCGTTTTGCTTCCTGATGGGCGGCGGTGCGGATGGAAGCGAGAGGATTCGGAGCAATTTTCCAACGCTGCTGCCGAATAGCTTCCTGAATTGCCGGAATCATGGTGTCCGGCATTTGCACGACGTCCCGCGCAAACGACCTCCATTCCTCCGAGTCCGGCGGCCACTGACTGGCCGCGTCTATTTCCGGGTAGAAAGGCGGCTTCTGAGCACTACGCGTTGGAATATAGGTTCGGTTCGGAGGAACCGACGGATAATTCTGACCACGATATCTCTTAGCCATGATTAAGCCTCATTATTCGGGATGCCGTGAAAATTATTGAAACCTTTTGGGAGGATTCGGAGGGCGAGCGTCGACGCATTGGCGGGAGGGTGTCTCGTTATGGAACATAAACAATTATTTCATACGGATATCGTCTGCACAATTCAGGAAGGCAAAACATCGGCAAATACGAAGCCATCGCGTTCCACGATTTCGCCGGTCTGGACGTCGATGGGAGCCGCGAAGACGGGCGCGTCATACACAAAGGTATGGAACTCGCCGTTTTCTCCGCAGGGGTCGCATTGCGGAGGAAGACTATCGAGAAATGCGGCATCGAACTCGCAGCCGGCGTACGAACGATCGAGCTTCGACGGATCGATGCAAGTGACTTTCGCCTTCACTCCAGCGTTGATCATCTCCGAGGCCAGTTGCCTGGTCGGAATCCCCCATACGGGGAATAGAGGTTCGAGACCGGCGGCAGCCATCTGGCGCTCACGATATTCACGGACGTCTTGCAGAAAAAGATCTCCGAAGGCCACGGCAGTTACACCCGCCTTCGCCGCCCGACGGCAAACGTCCGCCATCAGAGTTTCATAGACAACATTGGAACAAGGCCAGGGGAGATCGACGGACCAGAGGGGTAAACCGGCCCGCGCCGCCTGTGTCTCGACGAGCCCGCGTCGCACGGCATGCATGGCGACGCGGTCCGCCGCGCCGTTGAAAGTCGTGATGAGCGCCGCAATTTCGACGCCTGCCGTTTGCCGCAGCAGGTGCAAAGCCCAGGCGCTGTCCTTTCCACTGCTCCACGAGAGGGCGACGCGATGCGCTCGGTGAGAAGGTTTTTGCGGCGAGAAGGCGCTTTGAGATAGAGTCATCTACTGGTGTCCCTGCTTGTTCTCTGCCAGTGGCTGGAAAACACACGACCGGCCATAGCCCTGCGCGATTCCGTGTGGATGTTCAATCTTATCGAAACAGTGCACACTCTCGGCATCGTTCTCGTAGCGGGCACGATCATGCTCGTCGACCTGCGACTGCTGGGCCTTGCGCTGAAGCGGTCACCCGTCTCCGATGTAGTTGCGCGGGGCGTGCCCAGGACCCTGTGGGGGTTCGGATTGATGTTCATCACCGGCTGGTCTTTGTTTGCCACCGAAGCCGTGCGGTTGTACAGCAGCCCGGCCTTTCGAATTAAATTAATCCTCCTCTGTCTCGCGGGTTTGAACGCTCTGATCTTCCACGTGACTGTGTACCGCAAGGTGGGAGAGTGGAATGCGGAGACTGTTCCGGCGCGCGCCAGAATGGCGGGTCTGTTTTCTCTGATACTGTGGATCGGCATCATCGCGGCCGGCCGGGCTATCGCATACGGACCCGGTTACGATCACACATGAGCCGCCAGACCCTCTTCCCGCTATTCAACTGGTATGGCCACTCGCTTCTGGGGCAGACCGTAAGCGCTTCCTCTTTCCTGATCGCGTTCCTTGAGATCGTTCATCTGATCGCGATGACGTTGCTGATCGGCACGATTCTCGCCGTAGATCTCACTCTTCTCGGCTTCGGGATGCGGAAATATCCTGTTTCGCGGCTCGGCGGGGACCTCAGGCCATGGACTTGCGGCGGCCTCGCCATCATGCTGGTGAGCGGGCCGGTCCTGCTTTCTTCCGAGGCGTTGAGATGCTTCGACAGTTCAGCCTTCTGGGTGAAGATGGGCCTGTTGACGATGGCGCTCGTTTTTCATTTCACCGTACACCGGCGAGTGGTGATGGCGGAGCCTCCGGCTGCGCCTTTTCGCGCGGGACTGGTGGCCTGCACGTCTTTAGCTCTGTGGACGGGGGTTGCGCTGGCAGCCAAGTTCATCGGAATCTTCGGCGACGATTTGAGGCAGCAGGCCAAGCTCTTCAGCTGAGAATGGCAGGCCGGGTGCTCATAATTGGGAGGGCAGGCAGATTGAAACATGGGCTTAGAAGATTCCGGCGTCCGTTCCAGGGGTAATTTACCGGAATCCAAATACTTTTGCGAGGAAGGCAGGCGGCTTCTCGATCTGTTTGGATCGTCGGTTCAGGAGCTTTTGCTCCTCCATGAACAACAATTTCTGGCGGTCGTCGAAGGGGACTCGAACGCGAACCGTTTCGACCTGCTGATCCATCATGCGAACGAGAAGAAGCAAAACGCGAAGTACGCTTACATGCGTCACCTCGAAGAACACGGATGTTCGTCCAACTATGAAACTAACAACAGTTGATCGTGAAAGAATCACGGACAGTATGTTGAAAATTCAATCTGTCCGGGCAAACCTCAACGAGCTCGACCGTTCCAGGATTCCGAATGCGGATGAGGTGAAATCGTGTCTCGAAACCGCCGACGCGAGTCTGAAGGAAGCCCTCGGATATCGCAAGTCCCCCGCAGCGGGCAAGCGGGACCGGCCGTAGCTCCCTTCGATTCGCAGTCTGACTATTCTGCCAGACGATCCGGTTTCGCGCGTTAGACTCGTCCCGCGTTAAAATAGAGGCGAATCTATCTATGGTCGACGCAGTATTAGCCAAAATCTTCGGCACCAGGAACGAGCGCGAGGTCAAGGCGATGCGTCCGGTCATCGCCGCCATCAATGACCTCGAGTCATCGATCGAGCAACTCTCCGACATCGACCTGGCAGCCAAAACAATCGAGTTCAAAGAAAAACTGGCGCGTGGAGCTTCGCTTGACGATCTTCTGATCGAGGCGTTCGCGGTGGTCCGCGAAACCAGCCGGCGCATCCTGAAGATGCGGCATTTCGATGTTCAGCTCATCGGCGGCATGGTGCTGCATAAGGGCCGCATCGCCGAGATGAAGACGGGTGAAGGTAAAACCCTCGTCGCCACGGCTCCTTCCTATCTGAACGCCCTTTCGGGGAAAGGCGTTCACATCATCACGGTGAACGATTATCTGGCCAAACGCGACTCCGAGTGGATGGGCCAGATCCATCGGTTTCTCGGCCTGCGAGTCGGCATTATCGTGCACGACCTGGACGATCGGGAGCGGCAGGACAATTACAACGCCGACATCACCTACGGAACGAACAACGAATTCGGTTTCGATTACCTGCGCGACAACATGAAGTTCAACCTGCAGAACTGCGTGCAGCGCGGGCACAATTTCGCGATCGTCGATGAGGTTGACTCGATCCTGATCGACGAAGCGCGTACGCCGCTGATTATCTCCGGTCCGAGCGAGGAATCGACCGACAAATACTATAAGGCCAACAAGGTCATCCCGCACCTGCAGCGAGGCGAGGTGATCGAAGGCAAGGAACCGGGCGAAAAGTACACCACCGGCGACTTCACCGTCGATGAAAAACACCGGAGCGCGGCCCTCACCGAGGAAGGCGTCCTTCACGTCGAAAGGCTTCTCGGCATCGGCAACATGTATGAGCCGCAGAATGTGGAGTGGAATCACCACATCCAGCAGTCGCTCAAGGCGCACTCGATCTTCCAGCGGGACAAGGACTACGTCGTTAAGGACGGCGAAGTGATCATCGTCGATGAGTTTACCGGTCGCCTGATGCCGGGAAGGCGCTGGAGCGACGGACTGCACCAGGCGGTCGAAGCGAAAGAAGGGGTCAAGATCGAGCGGGAAAATCAGACCCTCGCGACCATCACGTTCCAGAATTACTTCCGCATGTACAGTAAGCTCTCCGGGATGACCGGCACGGCGGAAACCGAAGCGGCCGAGTTCGAAAAGATCTACAAACTGGATGTCACGGTCATTCCAACCAACCGGCCGATGATCCGCATAGAAAATCAGGACATCGTTTTCCGAACCGAAGACGAAAAGTTCCGCAACGCCGCGAAGGAGATCAGGGAATTCCAGGAGCGCGGGCAGCCCGTCCTCGTGGGCACCATTTCCGTTGAAAAGTCGGAGCGCCTGGCGGCGCTGCTCAAGAAGAACGGCGTCCGGCACGAGGTCCTGAACGCCAAGAATCACGAGCGGGAAGCCCACATCGTCGCGCAGGCGGGCCGTAAAGGGTCCGTGACGGTTTCGACCAATATGGCGGGACGCGGCACGGATATTCTGCTGGGCGGAAACCCTGAAGCCATGGCTCGCGACGTCATGAAAAAGCAGGGCAAGGATCCGGACCGCGAAGAGTTTAATGCGGATTGGGAACGCACGCTCGCCGAGGTGAAGGCGGAGTGTCAGGTGGAGCATGACGAAGTGGTGGCGCTTGGCGGTCTTCACATCGTCGGTACGGAGCGCCACGACTCCCGGCGAATCGACAACCAGTTGCGTGGACGCGCCGGTCGTCAGGGTGATCCCGGCAGCTCCCGATTCTTCCTGTCACTGCAGGACGATCTGCTTCGGATTTTCGGCGGCGAGCGGATGCAAAACCTGATGCTCCGGCTGGGCATGGAAGAAGACGTGCCGATTGAGTCGAACCTGATCACGAAGCGGATCGCGGCGGCGCAAAAAGCCGTCGAGGCGCAGAACTTCGAATCCCGGAAGCACCTGCTCGAGTACGACGATGTCATGAACAAACAGCGGCAGGCTGTATATGGCACGCGGCGGCAGTTGCTCGAGGGCCTCGATCAGAAAGAGCGGGTGCTCGAGATGACCAAAGGCGTGGTCGGAGGCATCGTGGACGTCCGCTGCCCCTCCAATTTGCATCCCGAGAACTACGATCTGACTGGTTTGCAGACCGACATGCTCACGCAGTTCGGGGTGCGCATTAATCCCAACGATCTTGCGGGCTTGAACGGCGATCAGATCGACGCGGAATTGTTCGAACGGGCCAAAGGCGCATATCAGGCCAAAGAGGATCTTGTCGGCGCTTCCCTGATGCGGGAAGCGGAGCGAAATATTATGCTCCACGTCATCGACGATCAGTGGAAAGACCACCTGCTGTCGATGGACCATCTGAAAGAGGGTATCGGGCTTCGCGGTTACGGCCAGAAAGACCCTCTGGTGGAGTACAAGAAGGAATCGTACACCCTGTTCCAGGACATGATGGACCGGATCGAGGACGAGACGGTTCGTTACCTTTATTTCCTGCGTTTTGAACAGAATCCGGAAGCGCTGCCCTTCGCCAGCGAGGATTCGGAGTATGAGGAAGACCAGGCGGCCGAAGAGCAAAAGAAGCTTGAGGTAGCACGGCAACTTGAAGAACAGCAGCGCCTTGTGGCTCAGAGCGCGGTTCAGGATATGACAAGGAATATCCAGAAACAGCATGAGCGTGAGCTCAAGGATCTGCAGTTTGCAGGTACGAACGGCTCAAGTACCGCAAATCAGACGGTTTCCAATGGCGGGCCGAAAGTCGGGCGTAACGACCCTTGCCCCTGCGGGAGCGGCAAGAAGTACAAAAAATGTCACGGCACAGCGTGATTCCAGAATGGGTCCGGCGGCGTCTATAGTAGTGCCCACCTCATGAACAAACTGCTGCTGCTCGCTCCGGCGCTCCTGCTGTTTCAATCCATCGGCGCCGCGGCGCCGATTTTGCCGGATACCATCGGCGACTGGAAGAAGGGTCCTGTCTCGGCTGCTCCCGCCCCGGACCGGAAGGTCTGGCAGGAATATGGCCTTCAGGCGTCTGAAAACGCTCCGTATACGGATGGAACCCGGCACTACACCATTTCCGCGTATCGATTCGCCGACGCCACCGGGGCGTTTGCGGCGTTCGAAGAGGCTCGTCCTGACAATTCAAAGCCAATTTCCGTTAGCGGACTGGGAGCGGCCAATGCCATGGACGAAGCTGTGGCGGTTGGAAATTATCTTTTTGTTTTCAAGGGATACAAGCCTAAACCTGAAGAATTAAATCATATCGTCGGAACGGTGCCTCTTTACGCGCAGTCGCCATTGCCGAGCTTACCCCGGTACATGCCCGCCGGCGCGCAGCCGAATTCCGAGCGATATATTCTGGGGCCGGACAGCCTCGCGCAATTCGCGCCATCCATTACTCCGAGTACGGCAGCCTTCCATTTCAGCGCAGAGGGTGAACTGGCGAAGTATGGCTCCCAAAAGAGAGAAGTGACGCTGGCGCTATTCACCTACCCCTCGATGGAAATGGCGCGAGACCGAATCGCTCATTTCCAACAGGTTCCTGGCGCAATGGTAAAACGCAGTGGTCCGCTTGTGGCGGTCATTCTGAAGGCCGCAAGTCCGGACGACGCCGAAAGGCTCTTGTCCCGCATCAGGTATCAGGCGGAAGTTACTGTGCCGGAACATGTTCCGACACAGAAAGATAATCCGGCCAACCTGTTTCTCAACATTTTCATCCTCTGTCTCGTGCTCGCGGGATTCTGCCTGGTTTCGGGCCTGGTCGTCGGGGGTCTCCGAATTCTGTTGAGACGCTCGGGCGCGTCCGGGGACGGCGATAACATGATTTCCCTCCATCTTTCGGGACACCAGTAGACGGCGATAAATGGCGTCCCGGAGCGCTGTGAGGCGACGCTAAGTTCCGTGAATCGTAAAGATTGCGGATTTTTGGAATGGTCCGGACTCAAGGACTCCCCAAAAAATCGAATTGTCAAGGGAAATCAACAAATTTTATAAAACTCCCAAAATCATGTGATTATCTTGTGGAAAACTTACCCTGGATTTCCACTTGACGAAGCCAGGCTGGAAACTTTAAGATCCAATCACTAAGTTTTTGGCGGTTGTGAAGCCGTCGAAACTGATTCTCCCATCGAATCGTTCCGCTTCGGCGAAGCGAGCGTAGGCCCACCCTTTCATCGGGGTGGGCCTTTTACTTTCGGGCCTGCCAGGGCGCTGGTGGCCGCGAAGGTTTCGCGCATCCCGGAAGTCGTCCGACCCTCGATTGCCTTCTCGCAGGCTCTGCAGATGCCAAAGGCGGAGGTTCTAGAGGAAGAATCTGTCGACTGAGACGCTGAAACCCGGAAGCAGACTGCTGGTCAGTTTGTCCTGCTCGCCAAGTTTCCGGTCAGCTGCCAGATGGCCAGCCTCGTTTCGCCTGTTAATCTCGACGCGTCGGTTCTTCGGGTCAACAATCCAGTACTCAGCAACTCCACGAGCCTCGTACAGGCTCAGTTTCACGTGCCGATCCCGGCGGATGTTCGACACTCCCGGCGAAAGGATCTCGATTACGATTTCCGGCGCTGCCCGGAACCGACCGTCTGCCAGCGCCCGGGTGATTTTCTCGGCGGTTGCAAAGACCAGATCGGGGATCACGCCGTTATAATCGTCGAAAATTACGCCCACGCCAGGCAGGACTCGGCCAATTGGATGTTCGCCGAGGTAATCGAGAAAAGAGCCGGCGATGTTCATCAAAACGATCTGGTGTAAGACGCTGGGCGCAGCCGACACGTAAAGTTCTCCGTCGATCAGTTCGTATCGATTGCCGTCATCCGGCATCGACTCCACGTCGGCGTTGGTCAGTCGAATAGCTGCCGCGGTTTTCATAATCAGGATTTATGGCCAGCTGAAACTGAACGACTCTCCCAGATAAACCCGCTTCACTTCCGGGTCCTGTGCCAGCTTTTCCGGGGTTCCGGTGCGGAAGATCTTTCCTTCGTTGATGATGTAGGCCCGGTCGGTAACGCTCAGGGTCTCGCGGACATTGTGGTCCGTTACCAGAATTCCGAGGCCGTCGCGTTTCAAATCCAGGATGATGCGCTGGAGTTCGAGCACCTGAATCGGGTCAATTCCCGAAAAAGGCTCGTCCAGCAACATAAAACTGGGGTTGATCGCCAGCGACCGGGCGATTTCCACACGGCGCCGCTCGCCGCCGGAGAGCACAAAACCTTTGCTACGCCGGACCGTACCTAAACCCATCTGGTCGATCAACTGATTCATCTTGTCCCGACGCTCGCGGCTCGTCATGCGGCGGGTCTGCAGAATCGCCATCAGATTTTCTTCGACGGTCAACTTTCGAAACACCGAAGCTTCCTGCGGAAGGTAGCTGATGCCGCGCTGGGCACGCTTGAACATCGGCATATTCGTCAGGTCCACGCCATCGAGCAGAACCTTGCCCGAATCGGGACTGATCAGCCCCACCACCATGTAAAACGATGTCGTTTTCCCGGCGCCGTTCGGCCCCAGCAGACCGACGATCTCCCCCGGGTTGACGTATACCGAAACGTCGTCGACCACGCGGCGGCCGCGGTAGGATTTCGAAATCTCTACAGTCTCAAGAGTTTGCATTACGACTTCTTGCGAAGATGACTTCGCGCCGGCTGCTTCGGGGCTCCGTCTATCAGCAGACGGTTGTCACCCGTGTAATACGTGAGTTTCTCCCCAGTTGTATTACCCCGTTTGGAGTCGTCGAGTTTCGGTTCTCCGCCGGTCAGTATGATTTTGCCCTCGTCCGTATAGTACTCCGCGTGCTCGCTGCGCCCTACCCGCTGACGATCCTGGACGAACTGCACGATCTCGACGCTTCCATCGCCGAACGCATGATTGATACGCGAATCGGCGTCGGAGTCCTGCGGGTTCAGGAACGCTTTGAGGGAAGTGCTTTTTACGGTGAGCGTCGGGCGCCAGAAATCGACGCCGCCGGTATAAGTCGCGAGGCGATCGCCATCCGTATAAAACATGTGGGGGGCCTTCACAATTGTGTACGTCGGCTGGGCCGGCTGAGGCGTCGCCGGGGCATCCGCTTTCGGCTTATCTTCTTTAGGTTTATCTTCTTTGGGTTTATCTTCTTTGGGTTTATCTTCGAACCAGGTTACGACCTTTCCGTCCGCGACCAGTGATTTTTTGTCCCGGTCGACATCGATGCGATCTGCCTGAACGCGGTTCGAGGTCTGCCAGAGGACGGCATTTCCGCTATAGCGAATCAGGTGATTGTGGTCGGAGGAAGTCACGCGGTCGGCGGTACCCAAAGTCGGTTCGTCTTTATCGAGCATGGCGGACTCGCTTTTGTTGGACTCCGGAAGACGGGTCGTTGCAACGTGTCCCCGGGCGTCAAAGTCGCCCGTTGCCTGGTGCATCTGAATATGATCGCCGCTCGTTGAGCCAGACATATCCGAGATACGCGCATTCCCATCCAGATCCATGATGTTAGTGTCGTTCTGAAGGGTGGCGCTGTCCGCCTGCGCCTTCCGGTCGCCATTTGTGTACTGGAAGTCCTGCGACTGCTTCATCAACTTCAGTTCGCCTTTGTCATCGAATGTCGCCTCGATGATTTTGCTGCTGGTGAAAGCGGTCGTAAGAGGCTGTTTCCTGTTTTTGCTCTCGTCTTCCGATGGGTACGTCTCGGTGGATGCCGCCGTGGCGTAAAACGCCTGCACTTCGTTCTTCGCACCATAGCCGACAGTCATGCGGTCGGCCTTGAGAATGCGGCGATGCCGCGCGGTCTGGTTCGGGAGGAACTCGAGGGTTCCGGGGGCCTGAGTCACGACCTGCTCAAGATCTTTGCCTCCGGGTCTCATTTTGAGATTCAGGATCTCGGACCGGAGAATTTTGGTATCCGGCGTTGCGCCTTTCGGATCGGGCAGGGGTTTCGATTCGAGATAGCCTTTACCGTTGACATTCACGGCTGAGAGTACGTTCTCGCCGTTCAGGTTCGTGATCATGAGGTCGACCTGGTTACCGGTAACGGTTGTTTGCGATCCCTGCCCGTTCGAGACGAGCTTTGCGTTACCCAAACCCGTGATTCTGTCGATCTCGTTCTGATCGTTGTACTCGACGTGGACTTTATCGGCCGCGTAGTCGACCTGACGCGCGGGCTGCCGATCGGCGCCATGAACCTGGCTACCGTCAATGACCTGGATGAGATTGTCCTTTATCAAAACGGTGCTCGGGCCCGCGTCGATCTTGTTCTGATCGCGGATGAGATGCGAGGTGGGGGAAAGGAACACCACTCCGGTCGACTCATTCCAGGCGAGTTGATCGGACTCGATCCTCATCGGTTTGCTGTTAGGGCCCTTGCCCGTCATATTCACCACGACATTGCCGGTCAGATTTAAAGTGTGGGTCGAAGGATCGTACGTGGCGCCGTCGCTGGTACCGTCTCCATTCTCAAACTTGAAGGAGACGTGCCTGTTGGTGACGGCCTGATAGGATTCGCTGTCGAAATTCAAACCGGCGGTGGTGATGGAGGTAAGCGGATGCGGCGGCGCCCCGTGAACGGGCACGGAAAGAGTAATTTCGGCGTCGCCGGGAGAGTAGAACTTGTGGTCGGCTGTAGTGAGTTGCGCGTAGGCGCTCCTCACACGGTCGTAATGCTGACCATCCTTCTGATAAACCTGGAATTCGATGTCATTGAGCTGGACCCTCGAGCCGTCAACGGACTGGCTATAGTGTTTCGCGATTATTTTGGCCGCCGGCAGGCCGTTGGCGCTTTGACCCCACTCCCAGTCGCCGGCGACGGATTTGGAATCGAGAGGAACAGATGTCGACGCTACGGGACGCTGCCGTCGTTGGGTCAGGCGGTGGGCGCGATAGATCCCGAAAACACCCGCTGCGATCACGATCATCGCCACCAGCAACAGCCAACGAACACTTCGCATCTTCGTGAAAGGATCTTCGTTAAAGTACCAGTATAGAAAAGTCCGCCGGACGGCGCCCTCAGGCTGACAAGGTCAGGCTGACCGGGTCATGCCGAGTCACCGGCGGGTTCGACGACCGCCGACATGGAACCCTTTGAGCGTGCGAGCCGCCAGTCCCGGCCGTAAGCCTGGACCTGGTCGCGGGCGAACTCGGCTTCAGGAAGTTCGCAGGTGATCAGCACAGTTCGCCCCATGGAATCGACTTCCTGCGCGTGCCGCAGCGCCTGCTCGGCCGTGAAGATGAAGATCTTCTGCAGCATTTCAATCACGTAGTCGTAAGTGTGGTCGTCATCATCCAGGAGAACGACGCGGTACAGGGGATTTTTGGCGGTTTCTCCGTACTTTTCAACGCTGGGGCTGGTGATGGTCCCTGGACTCATGCTCGAACAATTCAGTATGGCATTTGCGGTACGCGAGCCACACTCATATGACACTGGTGTTGATGCAGCGCGCGCCAAAGCGGACCGGACGGAGCGTCGAACGAAATCGGGAGTACGATCCGTTCGCACGAATATACAACCGCCATTGGGGCGCGGACTACCGGGCGGAGGCGGCTCCCGTTGTGGAACGGCTTCTGTTGTCTCGCGTGGAACCCGGCGCGGCCGTGCTCGACGTATGCTGTGGAACCGGTCAGTTTACCGAGGAGATTCGGCGGCGGGGTTACGCGGTCTCCGGAATGGATGCGTCAGGCGAGATGATCCGATATGCGCAGGAAAATGCGCCGGGGGTGGAATTCACAGCGGCCGATGTGCGCGATTTCGCGCTCGGGCGTACCTTCGATGCCGCTTACTCCGTTTACGAAAGCCTGAATCATGTTCCGGATATTGAGGGGCTGACGGCGGCATTTGCCTGCATTCGCAAGCATCTCAAGGCGGGAGCGCCGTTTCTTTTCGACCTGAATCGCGAGGAGGCTTATGTTCTTTACTGGAATAACTCCGATTCGATTGTCGAGCCGGACAGCGTGTGCGTAATGCGGTCCGAGTTCGACGAAGAGACGAAGACAGGCAGATACGATGTGACCGCCTTTGAGAAAACCGGCACCGGACTGGCGAACGAGTGGCAGCGCGAGGATTTCACTCTCCGCCAGACATGTCACGGGATTACCGCGGTTCAGGATGCGCTGGAAGAGACGGGGTTCAGAGACGTGACTCTGTACGATGCGCGGGATCTCGGGATGAAGGGCGACGCGGGTTACGGCCGGACGTTTTTCCTGGTTACGGGGTAGTGGCGCGGGCACAGATTGCCAGGCGGAATGAAATCATGCCCCAAAAACGGATGAGAGACGCGGGCGATGTGTAGCCTCAAAGCTTTGATCCCGGGAAGAAAATCGGCCATCGGCACTTTACTCCAGGATCGTCTGAGCGGCGAACCGACCAATTTTCTGGTCAGCAGATCACGACGCTATATTTCAGCGGGGCCGCCAACGCCTCCCTCTCACGCGACTGCTGCAATCCCGTTCTTCTCCACCAAAGACAGGAGCTTCAGCGCGGGCCCGGAAGGCCGCTTCTCTCCGCGCTCCCACTTGCTCACGAGATTCGGCGTCACATTGAGGTAATTCGCGAAAACCGTTTGGCTCACGTGCTCCCGATCGCGAAGAGCCTTGATCTGCTTCGGCGACAGCGACTGCACCGGCGTCAGGCAGGCGTCGTCAAACCCCCGCATGGTGAGCTTATCGATGGCGCCTGTCTTGTGTAGAGCCTCCATCGTTTCATGGATGGCGGCCATCGCGTCACTTCGATACTTCTTGCTCATCTCTCACCTTCACAAAATCGCCGTTCTTAACAAGTGCCTGGATCTGCTCCTCCGTCAACTGGAGCACGTGGCGTGCTGCCTTCTTGAACTGCTTCGCTTCATCGGCGCCGATGTTCGCTCGGTCGCTCTTTGCGAAGCCGTAAACGAAAACCGCGCGTACGCTCCGGCGAAAAAGAATGATCGTTCGATACCGGCCGGACTTGCTCCGACCTGGCCTTGCGATCCGCTGTTTGATGACACCTCCTCCAAGGTCGGCGTCCACTTGTTCGTTTTCGGCGCGCGCTACCGCATCCACCAGAACGGCGTCGCCGATTCTTCCTTTCGGGCAAACCGATCAAACCATCTCGTCTTGAAGATTCGAACGCTGCGCGAGCGGGACTCCACACAGTTCGTATTCTATAGTACCGGGTACTATCTTTCAAGAAGGTCGCGCATCGTCGGATAAGCCAGCACAATGCTTTCCGACTTGAAACCCAAAACCGAGCCCGAGCCCCGCTCGCCCAGAAGATCATCGACGGTCACCTCCGCCTGAACCGTCTCGCGGACGTCGAAAACGACATATTCAACTTCGGCCTGATCCAACAGACCGCCGACTGCCGCACGATGACCGCGTGGAAATCATAGTCGCGCAGACCCGAGCCTGGATCGAGCAATCACACGCTTCGATGTCCTCGGCCGCTACGAAACCCGCCTCTCGTCAGCTCCTACCGCCAGGAATTCGAGGGCCCGCGAGCGTGCCGAACGCGAGGTCAACCCCCGTGGCAAACGCCGTGAAAACAGGCGAGATGGGCTTCGGTGCGGTTTCGTTTCGCAGCGCCCAAGTCCCAAATCCCAACTCTGCAAGCCTGGATATAAACTAAATTTATAAACACACGGCCTTGCATTTCCAAAACTTTCTCCATAAACTGGGACTTCTGGCAATGCTCTCCAGCTTCACAGGCCGAATTACCACCCCCACCCCTGTAATAAGCGTTATTGGGGCGGTCGTCGTAATTAGCGTCGGGGTCGTAGTTAAAGTCCCCGTCTGAGGCCTTCGGGAGCGTAAAAGATCCGAGGCCATCAGCGGGGTGAACAACCCGGCTGGTGGCCTTTTTTGTTTTTCCGAGCCGCGTGCGCAAGCAAGCGGTCTTCTGACAGGAGTAAATCACCATAATGCAGACCGAATCCGGAAAACTCATGAATGGCGCCGAAATGCTGCTCGAATGCCTCGCCCGCGAAGGCGTCGATTGTTTCTTCGGCTATCCCGGCGGCGTCACCCTTCCCTTTTACGACGCCCTCTACGACAGCCACATCCGCCACGTCCTCGTCCGCCACGAAGAGAACGCCTGCTTCGCCGCCGAAGGCTACGCCCGCGCCACCGGTAAAGTCGGCGTCTGCTGCGCCACCTCCGGCCCCGGCGCCACCAACCTCGTCACCGGACTCGTCGACGCCATGATGGATTCCATCCCCATCGTCGCCATCACCGGCCAGGTGCATTCCAAGCTCATCGGCAGCGACGCCTTTCAGGAAGCCGACACCTTCGGCATCACGCGCCCCGCCACCAAGCACAACTTCATGGTGAAGTCGCTGCAGGAGCTGCCGCGCATCGTCCACGAAGCTTTCTACATCGCCGCCAGCGGCCGTCCCGGCCCCGTGCTCGTCGATATTCCGAAGGACGTGTTTCAGGCCCGCGGCCATTACACGCCGGTCGATACCATCCACCTGCCCGGCTACAAGGTCTTCACCGAAGGCCACGCCGGCCAGATCCGCCGCGCCGCCCAGCTGATCTGGGAAGCCGAACGGCCCTTCGTTTATGCGGGCGGCGGCACCGTTCTCGGCAAAGCGTCGGCCGAACTCACGGAACTCGTCGACCTGGTCGACCTCCCCGCCGTCTGCACCCTCATGGCTCTCGGCGGCCTGTCCTCCAGCCATCCCAATTTCATCAGCATGCCCGGCATGCACGGCAGCTACGCCGCCAACATGGGCATGACCGAATGCGACCTGCTCATCGCCCTCGGCACCCGTTTCGACGACCGCGTCACCGGCCAGTTGCAGGCGCTTCGCCCGCCACGCCCGCGTCATTCACGTCGATATCGATCCCGCCGAAGTCGGCAAGAACCGCGTGCCCGATATCCCGATCGTGGGCGACGTAAAGCGCGTGCTCCAGAAGCTCAACAAGAACCTGAGGGAGCTCGAAGCCGAGTTCAAACCGAAGAAGGCCGAAGCGCGCGCCCGCTGGTGGACGCAGCATCCGCTCCTGGCAGGACGAGCATCCTTACGATCGTTCCCGCTCCGAAGAGGAGATCAAGCCGCAGCACCTGATGGACGAAATCGATCGTCTCTCCGGCGGCCAGGCCATCGTCACCTCGGACGTCGGCCAGCACCAGATGTGGGCCGCGCAGCTGATCCGCTTCAACGAACCGCACCTCTGGATCAACTCCGGCGGACTCGGCGCCATGGGCTTCGGACTTCCGTCCGCGCTCGGCGCACAGATGGCCCGTCCCGATAAGCTGGTCTTCGCCATCTGCGGCGATGGCGGCTTCCAGATGTCCATTCCGGAACTTGCGACAATCGCGTCGCATGCCCTGCCGATCAAGATCATCGTGATGAACAACGGCTATCTCGGGATGGTGCGGCAGTGGCAGACGCTCTTCTATAACAACCGTCTGAGTTCGGTCGATCTCGATTGCTTCCCCGACGCGGAAAAGCTGGCAGCGGCCTACGGCTTCAAGGGACGCACGATCGACAAGCCGTGGCAGCTCGCCCAGGCGCTTGAAGAGGCGATCAAAGAACCCGGCCCCTATCTCCTCAACGTCAAGGTCACCCGCGACGAAAACGTGTATCCGATGGTTCCGGCCGGCGGCGCGATCCACGAAATGGTATTAGGTCCGCCGCAACCGGTGGCAGTGGCGTAGGAAAGCACAACATGCTGCAGACAATTTCAATCCTTTTCGAAAACAAACCCGGCGCGCTGCTCCGCGTCACCGGCGTGCTCTCGGCGCGCGGCTACAACATCGAAAGCCTGACGGTCGCGAAAACGCTGGACCCCGAGCTCTCCCGCATGACCATCGTCGTCGATGTCGAGGACCGCATCCGCACCCAGGTCGTCAAGCAGATCAACAAACTGGTCAACGTTCTCCAGGCGACCGATATGACGGAGTCGCCGGCCGTGATTCGTGAAATGGTTCTGGTTCGGGTTCGCTGCGACCAGGCCAGCCGCACCACGGTCCTCAAAGAAGCCGAGATCTTTCACTCGCGAGTGGTCGATTCGTCGACCGAAGGTTTCGCCATCGAAGCCACCGGCGATCCCGAAAAGCTCGATGAGTTCATCGAAGTCATGCGCAGCTATGGCGAAATCGACGTAGCCCGCTCGGGAGCGATCGCCATGTCGCTGGAATCCAAAAAACTAAGGCTGCAGCCGCCTGTACCGGCCCCGGCAGTCGCTCAGACTATCTGAATCTTCAGGACAATAAATGCCACGACGCTTTTACGAAAAAGACGGAAACATCGACAACCTTAAAGGTAAAAAGATTGCCATTATCGGCTACGGCAGCCAGGGTCACGCTCATGCATTAAATCTGCGCGATTCCGGTCTCGACGTCAGTGGTCGGCCTTCCCGCCGGCAGCAAGAGCCGAGCCAAAGCCGAGGCCGCCGGGCTCACGGTGCTTACATCCGCGGAAGCCGCGAAGGAAGCCGATGTCATGATGGTCCTCGTTCCCGACCACATCCAGGGCGACCTCTACGCTTCGGACATAGCGCCCAATCTCACGGCGGGCAAGACGCTGATGTTCGCCCACGGTTTCAACATCCACTTCGGCTTCATCAAGCCCCCGGCGGATGTCGACGTTTCCATGATCGCTCCCAAAGCGCCCGGCCATCGCGTGCGCGAAGTCTTCGTCGAAGGCTCCGGCGTTCCCGCCCTCGTGGCGATCCAGCAGGATGCCAGCGGCAAGGCTCTCGAGAACGCATTGGCCTACGCCGCGGCGCTCGGCTGCCTTCGCGCCGGCGTCATCGAAACCACCTTCCGCGAAGAAACCGAAAGCGATCTCTTCGGCGAGCAGGCGGTCCTTTGCGGCGGCGCCGCCGAACTCATCCGCGCGGGATTCGAAACCCTGGTTGAAGCGGGATACGCCCCGGAAATCGCCTACTTCGAGTGCCTGCACGAGCTCAAGCTGATCGTCGATCTCATCTATGAAGGCGGCCTCGGCTACATGCGCTTCTCCGTTTCCGACACCGCCGAATACGGCGACTACACCCGCGGCCCCCGCATCATCACCGCTGAAACCCGCAAGGAGATGAAAAAGATCCTTGCGGAAATTCAGTCGGGCGAGTTCGCAAAGCAGTGGATCGGCGAGAACAAGGCCGGCCGCGGCAAATTTCTCGCCATGCGCGCCGAACAGGCCGATCAGCCCGTCGAGAACGTCGGTCGCGAACTGCGCAAAATGATGACCTTCCTCAAAAGGAACAAAGAGGCCGGCGTTCCGGTAGCCTGAAATTCATGTTCATTCGTGTTCATTCGTGGCCACATAGCTTTTAATCAAAACGACGATGCGCATTCAAACATTCGATACCACGCTTCGGGACGGCTCGCAGGGCGAAGCCGTTTCCTTCTCGGTCGATGACAAAATCCTCATTACCCGAAAACTGGATGAGCTGGGTATCGACTACATTGAAGGCGGATGGCCGGGCTCAAATCCCAAAGACCGCGAGTTCTTCGAACAGGCTCGCGGGCTTAAACTGAACCACGCAAAGCTCACCGCCTTCGGGTCTACGCGCTTTGCGAAGAACTCCATTGAGGAAGACCGCAACGTACGTGAACTGATCGACGCCGGAACACCCGCCGTATCCATCTTCGGCAAGAGCTGGGACTTCCACGTCTCACGCGCTCTCGGCATCACCGAAAACGAAAACCTCACCATCATCGGCGAAACCGTCCGCTATCTGAAGGACCACGGCAAAGAAGTGATCTACGACGCCGAGCACTTCTTCGACGGCTACATCCATAACCGCGACTTCGCCCTGCGCACCCTCGAAGCCGCGAAGCACGCCGGAGCCGATGTCCTCTGCCTCTGCGATACCAACGGCGGAACGCTCACCGACTTCCTCGCGCAGATCGTAGCCGATGTGCGAGCCCGCTTCGACGGCGTGATCGGCATCCACCCCCATAACGATTCCGGGGTCGCCGTTGCAAATGCCCTTGCCGCCATCGAGAAGGGCGCCTCGCACGTGCAGGGCTGCCTGAACGGCTACGGCGAGCGCTGCGGCAACGCCAACCTCGCGACCATCATCGCGAATCTCGAATTGAAACTCGGCCACACGACCATCGGACCGGACAACCTGCAGTCGCTGACCTCCGCCTGCCGTTACATCGCCGAACTGGCCAATCTGCCTTTGCGCCGCGACCAGGCCTACGTAGGCCAGAGCGCTTTCGCGCATAAGGGCGGCATTCACGTGAGTGCCGTGATGAAAGACTCCTCCACCTACGAGCATGTCTCGCCGGCGCTGGTAGGCAACCAGCAGCGCGTCCTCGTCAGCGATCTCTCCGGACGCAGCAACGTAACGTATCAGCTCCAGCGCCACGGCCTTGCCGACCGCCTCTCCGATTCGGCGCGCCGCGCCCTGCTCGAGCGGATAAAGGAGATGGAATTCCAGGGCTACGATCTCGAAGCGGCCGATGGTACCTTCGAGCTTTTCGTACGGCAATCCATTCATCCGGACGTCAACTTCTTCGCAGTCCAGGGCTACGAGGTGCTGGTCAAGTCCGGCCAGGCCATTGCGACGGTCAATATCGAAACCCAGGACGGCCTCCACACCGCCACCGCCACCGGCAATGGCCCCGTAAACGCGCTCGATCTCAGCCTGCGCAAGTGCCTGTCCGCGCTCTACCCCGGCATCAGCAACGTCCGCCTGACCGACTACAAAGTGCGCGTCCTCGACTCGAAAAAGGGTACCGCGGCGAAAGTCCGAGTGCTGGTTGAATGGTCCGACCATCAGAAAAGCTGGTCGACGGTTGGTGTTTCAGACGATGTCATCGAAGCAAGCTGGAACGCTTTAGTCGATGCTCTGCGGCTCGAACTGATGCGGCTGACGGAGGCGACCGGCGCCAGTGCTCCTGCGGCGATGACCGGAGTCCTCAAGTGACATGGTCGGGGCGTGCGATCGCGCTGGCCGCGATCGCTCTTCCGCATCTGGCATTCGCAGACGCGCCGCCCACGTTTAACCAAGACATTGCGCCGATTATCTACGCGAACTGCGTGCGCTGCCACCGGCAGGGCGACATCGCCTCCGTAGCCCCGTTCACATCCTACGCTGCCGTTCGGCCCTGGGCCAAAGCGATTCGGGAAAAGGTGCTGCTGCGCGAAATGCCGCCATGGCCGGCCGACCCGGCAGCGAGCCTGAAGTTTCGCAATGATGCCCGGCTGAAACAACAGGACATCGACAAGCTGGTGACCTGGATTGACGCCGGCGCCCCCCAGGGGACCGGCCAGCCACCCGCCCCGCCTGCGTTCACCGATGGCTGGCTCCATCCACAGGGACTGAGGCCGGATCTCGTGATCTCGATGCCGGGCGACTTCAAGATCCCGGCGACGGGTGAAATTCCCTATATCAAGTTCCTGGTCAAAGTGCCGCTTGCTGAGGACAAGTGGGTCGCCGCGAGCCAGATCCGCGCCGGAAACCCCGCCGTCGTTCACCACATGGCCATCACCGAGGTTCTCAAATCCCACTCCGGTCCGGACCCCATCGAAACCCTCGCCCGCCAGCTGGGCTTTGCGGGTTCCGTAAACCAGACAACGCCGGCGGTGACGGCGCCATCCAATCCGGCCCTGTTCGACATGCTCGGAGTCTATACGCCCGGCAGCACCTTCGAGATGTACGGCGACGGCGCTGCCAAACTTTTGAAGGGCGGCCCCGATGCGTATCTCAATTTCAATATCCACTACACCGCTACCGGCAAACCCGAGACGGATCGTTCGGTAATCGGACTATGGTTCCGCGACGGACCGCCTCAGCACCAGTTATTCCGTCTTCCGGGCGCTGGAGACACGCTTCTGGCTAACGGCGTCGAGTTGCTTCCGGAGAGCCCGGGCGTGAAGGCTGAAGGAACGAACGTGGCGATCCCGCCAATTCCCGCGGGCGCCCCGAACTACGAAATAATCGGGATAACCGGCTTCCCCGAACCCGTGACTATCTATCAGTTCCATCCCCACGCCCACCTGCGGGCGAAGGACTTTAAATATGTCGTCGTGTATCCCGACGGGCGTGAGGAAGCCGTCCTGAGCGTGCCCCACTACGACTTCCGGTGGCAGCTCAGTTACGACCTCGAGACGCCCCTCAGACTTCCTGCGGGGAGCAAGATGATCGTCACCGCTCACTACGACAATTCGCCGAACAACAAGTTCAATCCCGCGCCCGATAAGGAAGTCTACTTCCGTGACCAGAACCAGAGCTGGGATGAGATGTTTACGCCGTTCGTCCAGTACACAATCGACAAAAGCGACTATCCTGCGCGCGTCGAGGAAACCGCCGGTTGTCTCAATGACAATCCGGCATCAGGCTGGACTGTGGGCTCTTATCGGCTGATCGGAGCAGGTGTGTTCAATCCGTCGGATCACAAGGACGAGAAGGTGTCCGTGAAAGGCCTGGCAATCAGAGGCGCCACCGGCACTCGCCTGAATGTAACCTCTCTGAGGACTATTGGCGGATCGTGCGCCAGGTAGTCAGGCCGTCACCGATCTGGCTCGGGCGCGCGCGAGTTCCTGTTCGAGGTGGGTCATCGCCTCCTCGATCTCGCCGGGGGCATGACGCACCACCGCCTTTCCCAGATCCCGCACGGCATATTCGATCGATTCATTAGAATTCTGCGACCCCTGATTCATCGCAAGGAGCTTGCGAATCCTGCGACGGGCCAGCGCCCATTCCCCATAGACGACGGCCGATTGGACCAGCAAGGCCAGTGCCCATAGTGCGTCACACCAGGATTCCGCCCTCGGAGCCCGCCCCGCATCCCTCTCCGCGGCCGCAAGCCGCTCCCCGTCTCGCAACGTCATCTGCTCCACATTCCTTCGCGCGGCGTCGGAACTGCCAAAGGCGCCTACGAATGCGAAGTCTGTACCGTCCGTATTTCGGCGAGTCGCATCGAACGCGTACCACCTTCCGTGGAACTGGATCGCGTGCCCCAGATGTCGCTCCGCGTCAGAAAGAACACATACCTCCTGGCTGTTCCACCAGGCTGCCGCGATGTGTATCGAATCGTTCGAATCGTCCAACTGACATCTCCTCTGAATCCCCAAGCCACGCTCGCTTACTGTATCTTAACGCACATCGGGGAGACTTCTACGGGGATCAGAGGAATTTGAGGACCGGGCCGCGAAAGGCGCCTGCTCCGAAAAAGGACGGGAACTTATAAAAGAAGTTTAGTAAGCGCCTTCGCCGAACGCCACTGTTTTGATGGTGCGGAAGATGATGAACAAATCCAGCCACAGAGACCAGTTGCGCACGTAATACTCGTCAAATCGCACGCGCTCTTCGTAAGTCGTGTTATTGCGGCCCGATACTTGCCAAAGTCCTGTCAAGCCCGGACGGACCATACAGTAATCGTTGAACGTATTGCCATATTTGACGATCTCCTGCTTGACGATCGGCCGGGGGCCGACAACGCTCATATCCCCGGTCAGAATGTTCCACAATTGCGGCAACTCGTCGAGACTGGTCTTTCGGAGAAAGCGGCCGATCGACGTAACCCGCGGATCGTTCCTCAGCTTGTGATCGCTTTCCCATTCCGCCCGAAGGTGCGCATCTTTGCCGAGCGCCTGCATCAGAATCCCGTCTGCGTCGATCGCCATGGTGCGAAACTTCCAGGCGGTGAAAGACCTGTTGTTGCAGCCCAAACGCCGGTGGCCGTAAAAGACCGGGCCGCGCGAAAGTAACCGGACGGCCGCGGAGAGGATGAGAAGAACCGGAGATAGCAGCATCAGAGCTGCCCCGGCGATTGCAATGTCGCTAAGTCTCTTCACAAATCGCGCCAGCGGCCTCGAAAGACTCTGCCGAACTTCGATCCCGTGCAACCCGCCTACGCCCGCGGCTGAAGCCCAGAGATTTGGCAGGCCCATGATGTCCGGAATAATGAGAACGTGCTCGAACTCGGTCGCCCATTGGGAGAGCAGGTTTCCGTTGTGGTGGGAACGAAATTCCGAGGCGGCGATAACCGCGTACGGGACATTCAGGTCTCGCGCATAGTGAGGCGCCGAACTCAGATGCCCGCGGAGCATTTCGGGCTGCAGACGCGCATCGGCGCAATAATCCCCAACGCCATCGTCGAGAACAGCCACGACCTTTAACCCGATGGAAGGATGCTTGGCGAGGATTCGCGCAAGGCCCCAACCGGTCGCTCCCCCTCCGAGGACTACCGCAGGCGTGCCCCACCACGGCCGCCTCGCGAAGATACCGCGAGTTACACTGCGTAAAAGGACAAGCAAACATATGCTGACCGCCCACGATACTAATACTGAGACCCTGCTGACGGCGCTCGCGGAATACTCAAAAACGCTCAAGGACGCGAAAATTACCGTTGTCGCCCCCAGAACGCGGCGAAGCTCCTGAGTGGCGCTCGGGGCAACTTCAGAATAGAGTTCGGCAATCCACATGGTGGCGAGAACCGGCGGGATAACCGCAAGTAAGCGCCAGTCCGTCAGGACAGGAACCGAGAACAGGAAGCGGCAGACGACACTTGCGAACGTGACCGAAACGATCAGGGCGACTATATCCGAAAAAACGACAAAGAATCGCTTGGCCCATCGGCGAGGGAACCGCGACAAACCGGGAAGCAAAGTGGGCGCGGCGATAGCACTCATCCAGAGATTCTCCTGTTTTCGAGAAGTTTGGTTACCAGCCATCTGAGCGCCACGCGGCAACCCGCTGTATCCGACGTAGCCGCAACCTCCGATCGGGAAAAATGTACGCACTTCGGCTTCGGCAGGACTGAGCCAACTTCGAGTGTTTTAAGGCCGTCCATATTGAATCGAGCCAATGTCCAGTCAAGTCAAGCCCAAGTTTAGTCAGGCCCTGAATTTGGCTGCGACCGGCTGATACCGCCAGGAACAGGCCAAATTTTGCTTCCTCAAATTCAGACTCCCCAATCCTCCGCTCGCTGCCATTATCCAAGTCATATTCCAGAATAAACTCCGAAAAAGGACCGCCGATGCTTCGGATCTTCAGAGAACCGCTGAATGACTCAAACTGCCCTGTTTTGAGAGCGCTACGCGTTCGTCAGCCTCGCAGTCGAGATCAATTTACTTTAGCAGTATTTACCGGCTCTTTGTCACCTTAACCGTACTGTTACTCCGACTGCGCATTCAAACTAAAATCGCTTTACACGCCTCAAAAAAACCACGCCGATTTAGCCGACAATTTTGACCAAAGCTCCGCAAATGAAATTCCGAAGCAGCGTTTTCCGCCTCAATTCCGTAAAGCTTTCGTAAAATAACCGCTATGCCCGAAGCACGAAAGGCCTCGAGATCTCAGCGTGGAGAGAACTCTCATGACGGGCACAAGAATAGTGTCATAACGCCCATCCAAAACCGGTCTCGCAAGTTTCGGGTTTGCAAAGGCTCCCGGTACTTGGAAGTATGGCGGAAATCCGCCGCTTCAATCAAGCGGATTTTCCCGAATTTGGTTTGAACGATTACGTCTGTGCGGAAAAAGCGGTCGAGTCCGCGTTACCTGGGCGGGATGCAGTGATTGAACCCACAATTATACCCTGGCTAGTCGGCGTTTGACGCCGCGCCTCCCGGGATCAGGATCCCGGGACGGTTTCTTCCGGGCTCGCGGCTGAAACGTTTCCGCAGCCGGTCGAGATACAAATAGATTACCGGCGTGGTAAACAGCGTCAGCATCTGGCTCACAATCAGCCCCCCCACAATCGCGATACCGAGCGGCTGGCGCAACTCTGAACCGACTCCGAAACCAAATGCCATCGGCATGCCGCCGAGAAGCGCGCAGGACGTCGTCATCATGATCGGCCGGAAGCGCAACAGACACGCCTGGTAAATCGCATCGCGCGGGCTCATGCCGGTGCGCTCCGCCGCCAGCGCGAAATCGATCATCATGATGGCGTTTTTCTTGACGATCCCGATGAGGAGGATAATTCCGATCATCGCAATGATTGATAACTCCGTCCGGAACAGCACGAGAGCAATCAACGCGCCTACACCTGCCGACGGCAGGGTCGAGATGATGGTCAGCGGATGAATCAGGCTCTCGTAAAGGATCCCGAGGACGATATAAACCGCCAGCAACGCCGTCAGCACCAGGACGGGCTGGCTCGATAGCGAATCCTGAAACGCCTGCGCCGTCCCCGCGAACTTCCCGGTGATGCTGACCGGCAACCCGATCTCAAGTTCGGCTTTATTGATCGCGAGCACAGCGTCGCTCAGCGAGAGATTATCCGGGAGATTGAACGAAATGGTGGTGGCCGGGAACTGACCCTGATGCGGCAATTGCAGGGGAGTAAGTCCCTGGGCAAAATGCGCGAACGTGGATAGCGGAATCGAGAGCCCGCGCGGCGTTTGCACGTAAATCTTCTGGAGAAAATCGGGGTTCTCCCACCATTGCTGCTGCAATGCGAGCACGACATGATACTGGTTAATCGACTTGTACATCGTCGAAACCTGGCGCTGCCCGAACGCGTCGTAAAGGGCGCTGTCCACCGCCTGCGCCGTCAGACCGAGGCGCGACGCGGTATCGCGGTCGATAATTATATTCGAAGAAAGACCTGAATTCTGCTGGTCCGAACTTACATCCACGAGTTCCGGCAAAGTTGAGAGTTTGGCAAGGACCCTCGGGCCCCACAGCGCCAGCAGATCGAGATCCTGCGTCTGCAGTGTGTACTGATATTGCGCGTTTGATTGCCGGCCGCCGATGCGAAGATCCTGCTGCGATTGCAGGAAGAGGGTCGCCCCCGGCATGCCGGACACTTTCTGGCGTATGCGGGCGATCACCTGGTCCGGCGTGGTGTTGCGCTTCGGTTTGAGTTGTACGAAGATCTGGGCGGAACTGGATCCCTGCGAACCACCATTGCCGCCCGCGGTGATGCCGATGGTATCCACGTCCGGGTCGGCGCGGACCTGCTCTTCGAACCATTTCGCTTTCTCGACAAGAGCCTGATAGGAGATATGCTGCTGGCCCTGAACCTGGCCATATAACCTGCCTGTGTCCTGCTGCGGGAAGAATCCCTTCGGGATTTTCACATAGAGATAGCCGCTGATCCCGACGGTCGCGAGAATCACCAGCAGGACCGGCGCGGGGTACTGCAGTACGCTCTGCAAAGCCGAAGCGTAAGTGGAAATAATCCACTGAAAGAACTTTTCGGTCCAGTTATAAAAACGTCCATGAGTGTGCTTCACCTTGAGCAGGCGAGAACACATCATGGGCGTCGCCGTCAGAGATACCGCTAAAGATACGGCGATCGATACCGAAAGCACAATCGCGAATTCCCGAAAGAGACGCCCGATGATTCCGGGCATCATGAGAATCGGGATGAACACGGCGATGAGCGAGATGCTCATCGAGAGTACGGTAAAACCGATTTCCTCAGAGCCGCGCAGGGCCGCCCGCATCGGCGGCATGCCGGCTTCGATATGGCGAGTGATGTTCTCTATGACAACAATGGCGTCGTCCACCACGAAGCCCGTAGCGATCGTCAACCCCATCAGCGACAGGTTGTCGAGCGTGTAACCCAGCAGATACATCGCGCCAAACGTGGCGATCAGTGAAACCGGTACCGAGATGCTGGGAATAAAGGTCGCCCATCCGTTACGAAGGAAAACAAATACCACGAAGATAACGAGGCCGATGGAGATGACCATGTTGCGCTGCGCGTCCCGCACGGAATCGCGAATGGTAGTGGTTCGGTCGTTTTCCACTGTGAAACTTACCGTCGGCGGCAGGGAGGCGCGGAAGCGCGGGAGCATTTCTTTGATCCGTCCGACTGTGTCGACCACATTCGCGGTCGGCTGGCGGCGGATCTGAATCAGCACAGCCGGTTTGCCATCGGCCATTCCCAGATTGCGAACATCCTCGACGGAATCAATCACACGCCCGAGGTCCGACAGACGCACCGGCGCCCCGTTCCGGAACACTACGATCAGATCCCGATACTCTTTCGCCTCAAGCAGCTGATCCGTCAATAACAGCGGCATGGCGGTCTGGCTGTTCTCGAGCGACCCTTTGGGCTTATTGGCGTTTGCGTTGGCGAGGAAGCTGCCGATCTGATCCAGCCCCACGTTGTATTGCGAGACGGGCTGCGGATTCACTTCTACCCGAACCGCCGGAAGAGAACTGCCGCTGACCTGAACCTGACCCACGCCCTGAATCTGCGCCAGTTTCTGGGCGAATACAGACGAAGCCACGTCGTATAACTGAGATCTCGGCACGACATTCGAGGTAAGAGCGAGAATCAATATCGGCTGATCGGCGGGATTTTGTTTCTTGTAAGTCGGTTTCGTCGGTAAGTTGGAAGGCAGGTAGCCGGCGGCGGCGTTGATCGCGGCCTGAACGTCGCGGGCAGCGGCGTTGATGTCGCGGCTGAGATCGAACTGCAAGGTCACCTGCGCAGAGCCCACCGAGCTGCGGGAGGTCATCTCCGTAACACCCGCGATGCGGGTAAACTGCTTCTCGAGCGGCGTCGCGATGGAAGCGGCCATAACCTCCGGACTGCCGCCGGGCAGGCTTGCCTGCACGTTGATGGTCGGAAAATCCACCTGTGGGAGGGCCGCCACCGGTAACTGAAAATAAGCGATGCCGCCGGCGAGCGTCAACGCGACGGTCAGCAGCGTGGTGGCAACCGGCCGCTCAATAAAAGGCGCAGAAATGCTCATGTCAGCGACACCCCGGAAGTAATCCCTATCAAATCTTTACCGTTCGGCGTTCCAGACAGTATATGCAAGATTTGTCCCAGTGTCTTTGGGGGGTGGAACCGAACAGGGGGAAGAACCCGCAGCAAATCGAGGCTCGCTATACTTTTAAAGAAACGCGCAAATTATGGCCGCCGCAAACCCGGCTGGACGGGTTGGTTTCGCCGCTTTCCGGCGCCGCGACCGGCGGTCTTTGCGCGACTGCCTGAATCAGCCTTTCAGAAAAGGAGACGGCTCATGAAGAGTCTTCCGGGGAACACGCGCAAGTTATGGCCGCCGAATCGCGGCTGGACGGGTGGGTTCCTCCACTCTTTGGCGCCGCGTCCGGCGGCGCTCGCGCGGCTGAGAATTTTCGCCGGTGTTTGCGCCGCCAGCCTTGCATTTCTGCTGACGGCTCCAGCGCAGAACCGCATGAACTTCTCGCTCGTGTCGCAGGACAGCGGCCATATTGCGCTCGGTCTTGCGCTGCGAAAACTGGACGTTTCCGGAACGTTCATGCAGGCTCCGGCACACCCGGACGACGAGACGAATGCCCTGTTCGCAATGTTCACGCACGGGATGGGACTGCGCTCGATCGACCTGCAGAACAATCGGGGCGATGGCGGACAGAACGAGATCGGCCCCGAGTTGTTCCGCGACATTGCCGTCCTGAGAACCTCCGAACTGCTGGCCGCGCACCGCATCGACGGCGCCGAGCAGTACTTCACGCGCGCGATCGATTACGGCTATTCCTTCGATCCGCAGGAAGTCATTTCGAAGTGGGGACGCAAAGACATTGTGGGCGATTATGTCAGGCTGATTCGTCAACTGCGGCCCGACGTGATCGTGACCATGAATATTCAGGGACGCGGCGGCGACCGCGCGCACGAAGCGACAACGATTCTGGTACAGGAAGCATGGCGCGAGGCCGGCGATCCTTCGATGTATCCGGAACAACTGAAAGAAGGACTTCGTCCCTGGCAGCCTCGGAAATTGTATTTCGCCGCGCCACCGCCGCCTCCGGGCGAAGGGCGCGGCGGGCAAGGCAGGGGCGGACGGGGCGCAGCGGTCGCCGCACCTGCCAACCCGCCCGCCGCCCCGGCGTCGAACGTGAAGCTCACGCGAGTCAACACAGCTGCATACGATCCGCTCCTCGGCCGCACTTATGCGGAGATCGGCAACGACGCGCGCAGCAATCATAAATGCCAGGGTATGACCGGGCTGCCTCCCCTGCCCGGAGCGCCCGCGGGACGCGGCGGGTTTGGCGGCGGCCCGCTCGGATACCAGCTTATGGCCTCCAGCATTCCGGGACAGATGGAAAAGCAGGAGACTTCGCTCTTCGATGGGATCGATACGAGCCTCGCCGGGGTTGAGCAGTTTGCCGGACCGAATCCCCCCCCGGGTCTGACCGCCGGCATCGCCGCGGCTGTAAAAGATGCGAAGCAGGCTCAGAGCGTATTCGACCAGGGCGACGACGCCGGAACGGCGGCGCCTGTCGAAGCCGGTCTCTCGGCGGTACGGGCGCTACGCGCGCAACTGACGACACTTCCTCTCAGCGACTCGGCGCGGTATGAGATCGATTACCGGCTCGCCGTGAAGGAGCGCGATTATGAAAACGCCGCGTTGATTGCGAGTGGACTGACCTTTGACGCGGTGGCCAACGACGGCCTTGTGGTCGCGGGGCAGCCCGTGAAGCTTTCGCTTGTTGCAGTAAACCGCGGAGCCGCGGACTCCCGGGTGACACGCGTCGAAATCTCCGGTTTCGATCCGCAGGCAACCTGCGCGGCGGAAGTATCAAAGTCCGGCGTGGTGAAAAAGAATGCGGTCTTCACCTGTAACGTTGACGCGCATGTGCCGATGGATGCCAAGCCGACAACGCCGTACTTTACCGATAACTACTGGAAACATCCGGAAAACCAGGCGATCCAGATTTTCGATCCGAGCGTGCCGTTTGGAGTTCCTTTCGCTCCGACGCCGTTCCGCGTCATCTTTCATGTGAAAGCCGGCGATGTGGAGATTGCGCGCGACGTGCCGGTCCAGTTCCGCTACGTGAAAGATATCTACACGGGGGACAAGCGAATGGAACTGAGCGTCGTGCCCGCCATTTCCGTGCGTGTTGCGCCCGCTCTGGCGGTCTTCCCGGACGCGGTCGGGAAGCCCGCGCAACGCGAAGTTCGCGTGGCGGTGACCAATGGCACGAAGGCGGCGCTGCAGGCCAGCGTGGCGCTGGATCTGCCGGCGGGATGGAAGGCGGTTCCCGCAAGTGTGCCGGTGAGCTTTGCGCATGAGGACGAATCGCTCTCTGCCCGCTTCGACGTAACCGCACCGGCGCAGGTGAAGCCCGGCGACTACACCTTACGGGCGGTCGTCACGTCGCCGGCGTTCGCGAATCAGAAGTTCACTACCGGATACCAGGACATCGAATACCCGCATGTGGAGCGCCGGCAGGTGATCAAGCCGGCGGAGATCCCCCTGAAGGTCCTGGACGTGAAAACCGCGCCGGGGGTGCGTGTGGGCTACATTGATGGCGTCGGCGACCAGGTGCCTCCCGCGATCGAGCAACTGGGCGCGAAACTGACCTTCATCGACTCGGATGAGCTTGCCGGCGGCGACCTGTCGAAATACGACGTAATCGTGACGGGCGTACGCGCTTATGAGCGCCGTGCAGATCTTCGCGCTTATAACCACCGCCTGCTTGATTATGCTTCGCGCGGTGGAACGGTGATCGTGCAGTACAACAAGACCGAGTTCAACCAGGAGCAGTATGGTCCGTATCCGGCAAAGGTCAGCAATGATCGTGTGTCGGATGAGCTAGTGCCAGTGAAAATACTGGCTCCTGCAGATCCTGTGTTTAATGTGCCTAATAAGATTGGCCCTGAGGCATGGACGGGTTGGACCCAGGAGCGAGGACTTTATTTCCTGGGCGAGAAAGACCCCAAATATGTCGATCTCGTATCGATGGTGGATTCGTTCAAGGATAATCCGGGTGTGAAGCTCGGATCGTTCGTCGAGGCCAGGACCGGGAAAGGACGCTGGATCTACCTGGGACTGGGGTTGTGGCGGCAGTTACCCGCCGGTACCAGCGGCGCTTATGAGTTACTGGCGAACCTGATTGCTTTGGGAAAGCATTAATCAGGGCGCATTCGCCCTGACGAGAATAATGTGCCGGTCTGTTCACCCGTGCGATGACAGGATGGATAATAACCTCATTGAACGAAGACTCGCCTGCACCGATTCTGAACCTTATCAGGCAACCATCGGCGCTCCCCGCCCCTAACAAGTTGTTCGCGGGCGCTCTCGCGATTCCGAAGGTGGCGCTGGTGGTCACCGGATTCGCCACCAGCGGCCTCTGGTTTATTCCGGGAGTTTGCACAGCACTGTGCATCCATGAGGTTGGACGCCTCGCGAGCGCTGCCGCGGCTCGAATACCGCCTCAAATCGGAGGGTCGGCGACATGGCGCTCCCTGCAACGCCAGGTTTATGCGAGGACTGGCGGCAGAATATTGTTTAGCAATGATTCACCCCCTTCAACGCGCCGAATGTTTCTAGCCCTTTCGGGTGGACTCTTGAGCACAATTATATTCGCGATCCTGACGGGAGGAGCGTCTGTAAAAATCGACGAACCGCTCTTCCGCGCCTTGTTTGTAGCCGCAACCCTCGTGATTGTCGCTTCGCTCATTCCATCGAGGCCCCGGCGAAATTTCGGGGCTTTGCTGTGGCTCGCGATGCGCCGCCCGCCACAGTTTCGATCTTGCCTTGCATGGTCAGTTCTTGACGGCCAAAACTCGGCAGGGATTCGCCCACGCGATCAGGATTCAAACCTGCTCCGCCTCGCTCTTGCAGCGGACCGCTCGACGCCGGAATATGCTGCCGCCTCTCTAATGGCTTTCTACCGTGACATAGACTTTCAGAATTTCGACGGAGCAGTTCAACAAATCGAGAACGCCCTCGCGGCGAGTCACGTGGACTCCACTCAGCGTTTCCACATCTGGTTTGAGGCGGCGTGGGCAAGCGCCGCTTTGCAAAGGAATCCGCACCAGGCTCGAGTCTGGCTTGATCGGGCGCGTTCGCTCGGGAAGCTTCGTTACGAAAACAGCGTCCAGGCCGAAATTGCGCGGTGCGAGGAAAATTACCGCGACGCTGCCGAGTATTTCGCTGCTTCCAGGGCCCAATTCGCGAAGGAAAAGCTCGATTCCGGCGTTGTACGCCTCGCCCTCGAGTGGTTCGCTGGGGCCGAGCGGGAGTGTCGTACCGCGCTGTCTACGTGAGTTAACCTTTATGGGTAAACAGGTCCGCATAGGGCCTGCTGGTCGGCCCGGACCTGTGCGAAGTCGGCAATGATTGGACTGTAATCAAAGTGTCCAATGAGCCATCCTTCTCAGTGTCAACCGTGGCCGAAAATTATGCCCTGGAGCGAAATCGCTCAGGGCAGCGCAAATACAAAGATATTGCTCGCGTTGCTCGGATGCAACTCCGGCGCGAGCGTATTCAGCCCCGAACTGACCAGTGAGTTACCCGTACTTACGGCAACGTACTGTTTCCCGTTCGCAGAGTAAGTAATCGGATAACCGGTAACGGGCGATCCCAGATTGACCTCCCAAAGCACCTTCCCGTTATCCTGATCGAACGCCATGAAATGGCCGACGCTATCGCCGCCGAAGATAAGTCCGCCGCCCGTCGCCACCAGCGACATCATGCCCGCGCGTCGTTCATGCTTCCACGTGATCTTTCCTGTCTCCACATTGATCGCCTGCACTGTCCCGATCTTATCCGTGCCGGGCGTGATCTCATTCTTCCCCCGAATCACATAAGGCGATGTTGTGAACGGCTTATCGTCAAGCGCCGTTACGTTCGCGCATGTATTCTGCAGCGGGAAGTACATCGTGTTGGTAAGCGGGCTGTACGCGCCTGCCGGAAAGTCCTTGCCGCCATTAGCGGTGGGACAGACGAAGCGCGTGTCGCCCACCTTATCGAACACCGTCTCGGGATTCACCGTCACCTTCCCCGTCGCTCCATCGATCTTCGTCACTACATTCTGGCGAACTGTCGGCGTGGCCCACAGGAATTCGCCGGTCTGCCGGTCCAGTGTGTAGACAATTCCGGTCTTCCCTGGAATGCCCGTCACCACCTTGCGCCGCTCACCCGGCTTGAGTCGCGGATTAATCCAGCTCACCTGGCTCGGATCGGGCGTCACAGCGGTATCGATCAGCAAGCGTTCGAATGGATGATCGAAATCCCAGTGATCGACGATGTGCTGGTAATACCACACGATCTTTCCGGTATCCGCGTTCAGCGCCAACGTGCAGTTGTGATACAGATACGTCTTATCGTTTCCGGCAAGCATGAACTTGGGCGCCGGCGAAGTCACCGACGTTCCGATGTAAATCATGTTCAGTTCGGGATCAAAGCTGGGCACCATCCATGTGCCCACATGACGGCGATTCGCTTCCGGAACGCCGCCCCAGGTCTCATCGCCGGGTTCGCCCGGCCTCGGAATCGTGCGGGTACGCCAAATCTCCTTACCGGTCTTCGCATCATGAGCCGTGATGATGCAGCCGTTGGGCGTCGCCTTGAACTCGCAGCCACGCCCTGAGATGATCTTGCCGTTGGCGATGATCGGTCCCGACGTCTCCTGCGCCGAATCCTCCCGATAGTCGACGATCCGGTTCTCCCAGGCCAGCTTTCCGGTGCGCTCGTCGAGGGCATAAACGAAATCATCGACGCTCGTATCGATAAGCAGATTGCCATAGATGGCGATATTCCGGTTGATGCTGGGTACCAGCAGAAACCTGGTGACGTCGGCGGGAAGCTTGCGTTTGTATTCCCAGATCAGGTCGCCCGTGGCGCCATTAATGGCCTGCACCAGATCGCTGGGATTCGGAAGGAAGAGGATGCCGTTGTGAACGAGAGGAGTCGCCTCCTGAACCCCGGGACCCATGCCGCGGGTCCATACCATTTTCAGTTGGGCGGCATTCGCTCGATTGATCTGATTCAGCGGACTGTAGCCCCAGCTGTTGAGCGTTCGCCGCCACATCAGCCAATCCGCCGGGTCGGGATTCTGCAGCATCGTGTCGTTGACGGGCACGAAGCTGGACTGAGCCGTGGAGATGAGAGCCAGCAGAAAGAGCAGGCCGGACGAAACAATTCTGATTCGTAGACGCATATTAGTCTCTTAGATCCGTAGACCCACGATTGTATGCGATCCCGTCAGAATTGCCCGTCCGGCCCGTGTCTTAGAACAGAATCTTCAAGCCGAACTGGATTTGCCGAGCCGTACCCACAATCGAGGTGATCTGCCCGGCGTTCGGGGCATTCCCCGGAAGACCGGTGGGCGATCCAGCCAGTCCGTTAACGGCTGTAAACGCATTGAGCGAAGGGATGCCGAAGTTCGCGTGATTGAGGATATTGAAGATTTCGGCGCGGAATTGAACGGTCACCCGCTCCTTAATCCGGGTATCCTTCGACAATGAGAAGTCTGTAGTCACGTAACCGGGAGACGTTATCGTGTTCTTTCCCAGGTCGCCCACGGTACCGGCCGCCGGCAGCGTGAAGCAGGCTTTATTGAACCAGTGCTGCGGGTTCTGATTTGCCGTTACATCGCAACCGGCAATGACGTTGGGACGAACCGAGGAAAAGTTATTCGAAAGGAGCGCCCGGTCATAGCCGATGCCGACCGAGAACGGCACGCCGGTCCGAAAAGCCTCGATACCGGTGACCTGCCAGC
Source organism: Terriglobia bacterium (assembly GCA_963845785.1). Lineage (GTDB taxonomy): Bacteria > Acidobacteriota > Terriglobia > Bryobacterales > Bryobacteraceae > BOG-234. Next base: position 363,737 of record CAWJTK010000003.1, read on the forward strand.
CCTCAACGAACCTGTTTCCCTTGAACGGCAGTTTGTAGACCACATTTATGGAAAGGTTGTGGCGGATATCGAAGCCGCAGTTTCCCTTCTCGATGGAGCCGTCATAAGGATTGGTCCACGCCGACGTTCCGTTGTTCCCGCCCAGTCCTCCGTAGGTATAGGCGCCATCAATGCAGTGCGAATAGACGTACGAAACATTTGCCAGCAGGTTATTCGAGAAGTTGTTGTTGAAACTCATCTGCATCGCGTTGTAGTGCGATGAACTCCCCGGATTCGTCAAGACCTGCGTTCCGAAGAGGGGGTTGATCCGCGGATAAGAAATACCAGTGAGCGGGTTGCCGAATTGCAGCGTACCGTTGGGCAACGTCACGGGAACGGGCGGATTGTAGTCGCGGAACGAAAGCAGGTCGACACCGCGCGAACCCACATATCCGACCGTAAGAATCGAACCTCTGAACAACTCACGCTGAATGTTGAGGTTGTACTGCATCATGTAAGGCGTCTTGTGGATGCCGTAGTCGGTGCCGAACGTCAAACTGGGCAGAGGTGCAGAAACGCCCGACCCCTGGAATGGAATGGGGAATGACGGATTCACCTGATTCAAAGAGTTAAATGGGGGAGTGCCCACATATCCGGAAAAGAACACATAGGTCTGCGCCGGATCGTGGAACATACCGAAGCCGCCGCGCAGGGATGTCTTGTGGTCGCCGAAAATGTCATACGCGAAGCCAAATCTGGGATCGAAATTGTGCCAGTTGGGGTTAGTCTTGAACGCATGCGGTACCAGCGAATAGGCCGCGCCGTAAGGAGGACTGACAAGATTGTGAAGAATGTTGTGCACCTCAACCGGATTGGTCTGGAATTCATAGCGGAAGCCAATATTCAGAGTCAGCTTGCGGGATATCTTCCAGTCGTCCGAGACATAGGGCTTCAGGCTGATATCGCGGAAGTCGCGATTTCCGTAATCCTGGCCGTCCATCGCGCCGGTGAACAACGAAGGCGTTCCCGTGATAAAAGCGACCAGGCTGGGGAATGTGTAGTTTCCGTTCCAATAGGTGTAGCTGTAGGAATTGATCTGATGCCGGCGGACGTGTACTCCAAAGTGAAAGCTATGGGCCCCTTTGATCCAGAGCACATCATCTTCCTCGGTAAACTTATTCTCCAGAAACCGGAATGGGTTGGTGAAGTTAGCGCCAAGCGAAGTAAGTCCGGTAGTCGAAATCGTTACATCCTGACGTCCCGGAAACGCCTGCAGAATTCCTCCCGGAGCGTTATACGGCTCGGTCTCCGTTTCCAGCGGCCGCGAGAAGGAGAAGCTGAACTGGTTCAGGAGCGTCGGAGTGAAAACGTGCCGTTCCTGAATCGTGGAGAACTGGTTGTGATTATGATCGTTCACCGGCCATAACGGGACGGCCGTGGGGAAGACCGCGTTGGCAACGTCTGAGACGTACCGGCCAAATATCGAGTCTTTCGATGAAATGGTGTAATCGATGCGGAACAACACGTAATCTTCGTGAACGACCTGATTAGCGACGGTAGTGGCATTACCGACGCCGTTGCCGAGAACGGTCGTAGCCGCGGGATACAGCGCCATGATGGGAGCGATTGACGGATTCACCGGCACTGTGGCCAGATTGGTCGCGGCGTTGCAGGCGTATTGCGTCGCCACGTTGCACGGCACCAGGCCGTTGCGGGCGTTGGCGTCTGGCACGGTAATGAGAGAACTGCCACCCAATAACTGCCGAATGCCTTCGTAGTCGGCGAAGAAAAACAACTTATCTTTAACTACCGGACCGCCTACACTGCCGCCGTATTGATTCTTGCGGAATGGGGGTGGCGCCTTGCCGTCGAAGAAGCTGCGCGCATCCATTGCGCTGTTGCGAAGAAAGTCGAAGGCCGATCCGTGGAAGCTGTTAGTCCCCGACTTGGTGGCGGCATTGACCACCGCGCCGTTACCGCCGTACTGCGCGCCGTAGGTGCCGGTCAGGGTCTGAAACTCGGCGATCGCCTCCACGCCCAGGGACGTACCCGACACGCTTGCGCCGGAGCCGCGCTGCCACCAATCCTGAAGGTTTTCGCCGTCCAGAAGGATTGCGTATCCTTCAGGACGGGCGCCCGATATCGAGAATGTTGCGGCGCGGCCAACAAGGGCGCTGCTGCCACCGGCGGGGTAAGAAACCGCACCCGGCGCCAGCAGAATCAATTGTTCGAAGTTCCGTCCGTTCAGCGGCAATTCGCGCATCTGGCTTTGATTGACCAGCGAGGAAAGAGATGATACCTCCGTCTCCACCTGCGATATGTTCGCTTCGACGCTGACGGTCTGCTCCGCCTGCCCGACCGGCAAGACAAAGTCGGCCACCCTCAGACTGCCTACCGTCAAAGTTATATCTTTGGTCACTCCCGTCTGGAAGCCCGTCTTCGTTGCCGTGACATCGTAACTGCCGATTTCGAGGTCGGGAATGCTATACCGGCCCTGCCCATCGCTTTCAGTGTCGCGAGTGACGCCAGTGCCGTTGTTCTTTGCGGTCACCGCCACACCGGGAATAGAGGCGCCGGAACTATCGGTGACCGTCCCGGTTATGCTCGCGGTTGCCGCCTGCCCATAGAGCTTCTGGATGGCTGAGAAAGCCAGAATAAAAACGATGAACGCAGAAACTGCGCGGACCTTCGAAGGTCGAATGGTGATCACCCTGTTTAATTCCCCTTTTCAGAGACAGACCTTAAGCCCACCCCGGGCGGGAAACGTCTCAGTCTCGATGAAACTGGAAACAAGTCTACTTGAAAAAACGGAGCCGGGATATCAAAATCTGAAATAGTCGCTATCAACTCGCTGGATATCTCGCACAACGGTGGCCGCGAGCGCTTACTAAAGCGCTCTTACTAACTCGAGATCGTCGAACGGCATGTCGGGTTTTCCGCCGATATGCGCGAAATTAAACGTGCAGAGATCCATCAGTTGGAAAACGAGATAGCGCTCGCCCTCCATTTTCGAGAGGTGACTGCCATCGGCTCGGTACAAACGTCCAACCTGGCGAAGGTGTACGGCGTGTCAGAATTGCGCGTGACGAAACCTTATAGTCCAGTGTGAAAACGCACACAATGTTCGGGACCGGGTTGAATGGCCCTTTACGCCGTCTTAACGAATCCCGCAAACCATGGCGAATAACCGTCACCACAATAGCTTGAGTGCGAATTGAATCTGCCGTGAAGTAGTCGCCGTGCTGGTAATCACGCCCGCCGTGGGCGAAACTCCGGTGGGCGTGAATGTCACCGAGTTCGGAGTATTGAAATTCGTGTGATTCAGGATATTAAAGAACTCCGCGCGAAACTGAAGACGCGCTCTTTCGTGAAGCGGTATGTCTTTAAGAACCGAGAAATCCCACGTGGCGAGCGCGGGCCCGATCAACGTATCTCTCCCGAGATTTCCATAGAAGCCGCTGTTCGGGGGCGGCTGGAGGAATGCGTTCGTGTTGAAATACCCGTTCGGGCTTCCCAGAATTACCGGACCTGTAAACGCGGGATTGACATAAGGCCGCACGGGATTCCGCGAGTCGCCGTTATTTGTAGGGTTGTAGCTGAGCTGCGGAGTAAAAGGAAATCCCCCCTGCAGGGTCACAATCGAGTTGAGGGTCCAGCCTCTTGTAAGCAGGTTCTTCTGTCCAAAAGGCAGCGTGTAAGTGGCATTGATCGCCGCCACATTTCGGACGTCATAGTTTGCCAGGCCCTTATCCAGTGCGAGGTTAAACGGGTTCGACACCAGCGCAGGCTCACCGCCTGAAGTGGTGGCATTCAGCGAGTCGCCGTCATCGAGCGTCTTCGACCAGGTGTAAACGCCCCGTACCGCGAATCCATTGGCGAACCGGTGATTCACATCAACTTGCAACGCGTTGTAAGAGCTGTCGCCCTCCGAGAAGTAAGTCCAGGTGTTGTTGATCGCCGGATTTGCCTTAGTCGCGGTGGGCACATAGTAAGTCCCCGGGAGAACCGCAGTGCCCGCGATACCAACGGGAAAAGTGCCCGGATAAACCGCCGGACAGGGCGATGCGGGGCAGATTACCGGAAACGGCTCATTCGAGTCGACCCCGACGATCTCATGGTAACCATGTGACCCCACATAACCCACGGTTATCGCCGTATTTGCGGTTACCTGCTGCTGCACTCTGACGGACCATGAAATCAGCGTCGGAGTTTGCAGATCCGGCTGGACGCCGCCGGGCACAAGTTTGGCAGTCGAGGGAATCGGAGCCGACTTCAGGATAGGAAACGATGAGACGGGAAAATTTGGAGCGCTCCAGGTTGGATTGAACGGCGCGTTCTGATCGGTCCGGTATCCGAGGGCATCCTGCAGGTCGTTATACATCCCGAATCCCGCGCGGATGACGGTCCGGTTCGCAGTGCCGGAAGGGCTCCAGGCAAGCCCGATTCGCGGCTGCGGCAGGAACTTCGCATTGTTTACAGTGAACACTGAGTTGCCGACCATGGGCTGGCTCGCTATGATTCCGTTGGGATAGGTGTAATTGGAAGCCTGACCGTTCGAAGAGTTCCACCCCGAGGACAATTCAGCGCGGAATCCCAGGGTAGCCGTGAGGTTAGGACTCAATCGAACGGTATCCTGCACATACCATGCGCCGAAATACGACCGCCAGTGCATCTGTGTCGGCGCCGGATCGTAGAGAAGCGTCCCGACCGTTCCCTGGAGAAGGGTCTGAAGACTGGTAAACGTCGCTTGTCCGTACTGGCTGAGGGCGAGCGTCTCGTTCGATTGAAGCCTCTGAAGCCACACGCCCGCGGTGAGTTGATGCCGGCCGTGCGTATAAGAGACGCGGTCCTCGTAGGTAAATATATTGCGCGCGACCGTCAGGTTGCTGCCATTGTTGCTGCCTGCCAGACTGAGCTGCGCGGTGGGATTGGACGCAGCGCTGCCGCCCACCACCAGGGCGCCGATGGGGTCCCCCTCAAGAAAGCCCGGAAGTTGAGCCGCGGGGGTGCCTGGAGTGGGTTCGCCCGTGAAGAAGTACCCGGCGCGGGAAAAGCCGGCGCGAAAAGTGTTCAGCAGCGAAGGAGAGAAGACATGCGTTTCCTCAAGACTCGCGACCTGTTCCCGCAGCGTGTCCACATCAGTGCTGTAGTCGTTGGTGCTGGTCGGCGTAAAGTCGGCGCTGTCATCGACGGTGTAGACCGCGTTGAACGTGTCTTTCGGGGAAAAAATCTGATCGAGACGCACCGTCCCGAAATTGTCCCGAATGGTCTGCAGCGGGTTGTTGAACGCTTCCGCGATGCCGCCGAAGTCGGGCGCGCCCGGCGTTGCCACCGGCCATGCGTTGATCAGCGGCGAGACGCCGACAAAAGCCAATCCCGATGAGGGACACGGATTGGGCGCCGGGCTGACCAGCTTGCAGGGAAGATAACCGAGCCGGGCCTCGTTGTCCGGCACCAGGTCGACACCCGTCTGGTGCAGGTGCTGGAAGAGACCCTCGTAGTTGCCGAATACGAAGGTTTTGTTCTTTTTGATCGGGCCGCCCACTGCGCCTCCAAACTGATTGCGTACGAAGCCGGGAACCGAAGCGCCGTCGAAGAAGTTGCGCGCGTCCATCGCGTTGTTACGCAGATACTCATAGACGGAGCCGTGCAGCTGGTTCGTCCCCGATTGCGTAACGATGAGGACTTGCGCGCCCGGCCGTTTGCCGTATTCCACGTCGTATGAATCGCGCAATACGTTGAATTCGCGCACGGCTTCCATTCCCAGGAGTTGCTGGCTAACGCCGCCCGGCTGCATGTTATTCTCGGCCGCGCCGGTGAATTCGATACCGTTCATGAGAAACAGATTCTGTTGCGGCCGGTTGCCGGAGACTACGAAGTTATTGCCGCTGGTCGAATTCGAAACGCCGACGCCGCCGGTCTTTTCCCAGGTAAAATTCACGATGCTGGGATTCAGTGTCAGCAGCAGGTCGTAACTGCGGCCATTCAGCGGGAGATCTTTGAGCTGTTCCTGGCGAACGACGCCGCTGATATCGGCGGTGGTAAGTCCGACGAGGGGCGCATCACCGGTCACAGTGACCTGCTGGGTCGGCTCGCCCACCTGCAACTTCATATCGACCGTCGCTTCCTGCCCGACCACGAGGCGCACTCCTTTGTGAACCTCCTCCGTAAAGCCGGCCTTGCGCGCACTGACTTCGTACTCTCCCAAAGGCAGATAGAACAGCTGGTAATGTCCCGTGCCGTCGGTCGCAGTTTCCCGAACTCCGCCGGTTTCGGTGTTAGTCGCCCTGATCTCGGCGGCCGACACGACCGCGCCCGATGGGTCCACAACCGTTCCGGAAAGCGTCGCTGACACCTGGGCCGGCAGTTGCGACGCGGCAACCAGCAGAAGCACCACAATGCTTATTTTTTTCATGTCTTGTAAAAAGCTCATTGTAATGTATTAACGACATTGAAGAGGCAGAATCTGCGATTTACGCCCTCTCGTGATAAAGTTTTCGTGGGTAAGGAGACGGAAAATGCTGCATACGCAGAATCGAAAAGGCTTTTTATTCGGGCTTGCGGCGATCGCATGCCTGAGCGCTCTGATGCGCCCTGCGTCGGCGCAGGCCCCGGCGCCCGCGCCGTTCATGGTTCATCAGTTAAAGCCGAATCTCTATTGGATAGAAGGTGGCGGAGGCAACAGCACTGTCGTCATTGGCGACAAAGGCGTAATCGTGGTTGACGCGAAAACAACCGCCGCGGGCGGCAAGGAACTGCTGGAGGACATCGCGAAAATCACGCCGAATCCGGTGACTACCGTCATCCTGACGCACAGCGACGGTGACCACGTCAACGGCCTGGCGGCGTTCCCCACCGGCCTTAAGATCATTGCTCACGAAAACAACAAGAAGGAGCAGGAAGCGGCCCTCGCGGCAGGCGGACGTGGCGCCCCTCCCGCCGATCATCTTCCCACTCAAGTCGTCTCGAAAGAAAAAGAGAGCTTGAAACTTGAGGGCGTGAAAGTGGAACTTTTCCACTGGGCTCCCGCCCACACCAGCGGAGACCTGGTCGCCTTCTTCCCCGATGAACACGTCGTCAGCACGGGAGATATCATCGCGACCACGCTGCCCGACACTCTCATACATCTCGAAAAGCACGGATCGTCGGAGGGCTGGATTACCAGCGTCAAGGCAATACTGAAATTAAACGCCGATCAGTTCATTCCGGGACATGGTCCGATCCAGTCGAAAGCGGACATCCAGCAACGGCTCGACAGAGTCGAGGCGAAACGGGCCAAAATCAAGGAACTGGTCGCTCAGGGTAAATCTTTGGATGAAATCAAGGCCGCCGTAGGCGATCCGCCCCCGGCTCAGGGTCGCGGGCGGGGTCCCGGCTTTCCCAGTTTCACTGACGTCGTATACCAGGAACTCACGAAGAAAACGCCTTAGTGGGCCCAAAAATTCCTGGCAAGCTAGTGCCGGTAGCGCCGGCGATCTTGTCGCCGGTGATCCTGCCAACCCGTCGTCAACGGAGCGCAAACGGGCTTTTTCAGCAGCCTGCCACGCGGCTACCCGCCAAACAACGCCTTCGCGATCATGAAGAGCGAGCCCAGAATTACTATCGGGGCGAAAATCACACCGATCACAGCGCCAACAAGAGAGTAAGACGAAACGGGGTGAGTAACTGCATGCATGACCTGAATCTCCTCGGCCAGTATTAGAGCACTTTTACGACCCGAGTGGAATGGGTTCGAAAAGCACACAACCGTAATTCAATCCGCAAGTCGGTTAACGTATATAAATGCAAGTCGCGAGTCCCGAGAGCATGGTTGCTGTTGACCCGAAGCGGGGGCGCAGCCTGAGGAGGTGGAAATCCGGGCTGCTCCGCACACTCTGGGAGCCGTTGATCGTCGTCCTCGGAATAATAACCGTCTTCTGGAAACTCACGCTGACGAAGCAATACACGTTCCTCGACAGTCCCGACCTTGCGAACATGGTCGTGCCGCGTTTACAACCGGTCATCTATGCGATTCGCCACTGGTCGATTCTGCTCTGGACTCCTTACGAGTATTTCGGGCAACCCACGATAGGCGAAGTGCAGCCGGGCGTTACCAGTCCTTTCACTTTTCTGCTCGCGCTCGCGCCGCTGCACAACGGCCAGGTTCAGTTTTTCTATATCCATCTGTGGTTCGTCCTGATCCATTGCATGGCGGGCGTTTTTGCGTGGCGTTTCTTTAAAGAGCTCGGGTGCTCCGCATGGCCGGCGATCGTGGCCGGCGTGCTTTTCGCCACCATGGGTTACTACGGCAACACCGGCTGGCCGAACAATGTGCAACCCGCGATCATGGCGCCGCTGGTATTCCTGTTTCTGCTGCGATCGCTGCGCGGGCATGCGCCATTGAAAAACGCCGCCTGGGCCGGCGTGATGCTCGGTATCTCCTGGTTGTGCGGTCATCACGATCCTCCGCTCATGATGTCTCTCGCCGTTACGGGAATCGGCATTTACGCCATCGCGCGGCGCCCCCACAGGCGTGAGGCTGCACTCAGGATGCTGGTGCTGTTCACCGCAATGGGGCTGGTGGCGGCACTGCAGATTCTTCCGGCGCTCGAGTACGGCAAGCTTTCCACGCGGTGGACTGAATCAGGCCCGAAAAGGTGGAACGACAAGGTACCGTTCTCCGAACATGAGGACCTCAGCCTCAACGCCGCGGATTTGCTTCATACGGTGATTCCAGGAGGGGGCGGCTCGTATTCGGATCCGTTTATCGGCATCGTGGGCCTGACTCTCGCGGCCATGGCGATATGGCGCGGCTTTGGACGAAAAGAAGTGCGCCTGTTCACCCTGCTGGCCATCGCTTCGCTGCTTTACGCGATGGCGCGAACAAACGCGCTCTACGGGCCTTTGTACGCCCTGGCGCCGCTGGTGGAGAAGGCTCGCGAGCCCATCGTCGCGTTGTTTCTCTTTCATTTCGCGGTGGCGGCGCTCGCGGCGATGGGCGCGGAGATCGTCTTTTCGGTTCACGACCCTGCCAGTGAACGCAGAATGATCCGGATCCTGGTCTGGCTCGGCGGCGTGATGTTCGGCGTTATTTTCCTGCTCACCTCGCTGAAGCCCGCAATAAGCACAACTTTTATCGTGGACGGCGATCCCCGTCCGGCTATGACTGCCGTCATCGCGCTGCTGCTGGCGGGTATTTTTCAGGCGTGGAGCCGCAACACTCTGCGCCGCGAGTGGGCATTGGCTCTCGTCGGGCTGCTGGTGATCGTCGAGCAGGGCAACGAGGTCAGCTGGTCCTGGGCGCAAGTGCGGGACCCGAACCGCATGGCGCTTGTGAATAACCTGGTCAACACCCAGGATCTGAGCGATTGGCTCGGAAAGCAACCGAATCCAAAGCGCGTTCAGAAAGACGACAAGGACGTTCCCTTCGATTTCGGCGACTGGTACAGAATCGATAGCTCAAATTTCTACGGCGCCAGCATTTTAAGCGAGACCGTGGATCTGGGCGGATGGTGGACCGAGCGAGTCGGGCGGATGTACGGTTTGAACTATGCGCTGGGCCGTACCCGACCTCGCTCCGGTTTTCAGGATGTCTACACGGGAAAGACGGGCATCAAGATCTGGCACGATCCGGGCGCGTTTCCAAGGGCATGGACGGTGCACCAGATCGTTGTCGCGCCGAATGAACGACGCGGTATCGACCTGGTGAACAACGGGACGTTTGATCTGCGAGCCACCGCGCTGACCGTCGGATCGAAGCCTGCGCTCGACACGTGCGCGGACGGCGATCGCGTAACAAACATCAACGACCAGACCGAATCGCTTCAAGTCAAAGTGACGATGGCCTGCAAAGGGCTGCTCGTTGTCAGCGATAACTTCTTCCCGGGTTGGCGCGCCGCAGTGGATGGAAAGACTGCGGATATCCTGAAGGTCAATACCGCGATCCGGGGCGTGATCGTGCCCGCGGGCACTCACACGGTGACGATGAATTATCGCCCGTTCTCCGTGTATTTCGGTTTCCTTTGCACACTGGCGGGGCTCGCCGGCGCGGTTGTTCTGCAACGGAGAAGAGAGTTGGACGGCCCGGATCTGCTGGCGACAGACTCTCACTAAGCCAGGTGCAGCCGGAGTAACTTGTCGGCTTCCTCGTAGCCGGTGGGGAATGCGATTCCGGCTGTCGATGCGCCGGCTTCGAGCAGCGCTCGGATGAAATCGGGCGAGCGGCGCTCGGTCCAGTACGAGTCGACGCAGGCTTTGACCGCGAGCTGAAGCGCGGTGCGGCCGTCGCCATTTGTGGCGTTGACCGGGGCGCCGCGGGCGATCAGTTCCCTGACGACTTCTGGACAGGCGCGCCATGCAGCCACGTGAAGGGCCGTGCTGTCTTTCGCAATACCGAAATAGCCATCGCCTTCGCGATAGAGCGCAGTTACGCTGACGCCAGCATCGAGAAGATTGCGGACGCCCGCGACGTTTCCCACGCCCGAGAATTCGGCAAGCAGCGTTCCGCCCTGCTCCAGCATTTCCGACTTCAGTTGAGGCTCAGTCGCGATAAGCGAGCGAATGGCTTCCTTGTGATCGCGCGCGCAGGCGGCAATCAGGGCCTCGACTCCAGTGAGCGCGATCGCGCTCCCATGCCGCTCAAAGAGGTCGAGCGCGGCGGCGCGCCCACGACGGGCGGCGAGGGCGATCGCGGATCTGCCCTCGCGATTTCGCACCGCGGGGTCGGCGCCGTAGTCGAGCAGGAGCGCAATTGCCTCGATACTGTTATCGCGGCGGACCGCCTGGTGCAGCGCCCCATGCCCCCAACCGGTTAACAAGTTCGGATCGGCGCCGTGCTCGAGCACCATGCGCAGACCCTCGGTATCATGCCAGTCGCACTTGCGCAGCAGGAGCGTGCTCAAACTCAGCGCGTTGAACTTGTCGCTTTCGAGCAGGACCTTCAGCACCGTGTTGTCGCGAGTCTCTATCACGTGATATGGCGTCTCTTCATCGTTGGGATCGGCGCCGCGATCGAGCAGCAGCCGCGTCAATTCCGCATGCTGCGCGATTCCGGCCGCGCCGTAGATCGCCGCTTCGATCACGGGCCGCGGATTCGGATGGTCGATCATCTCGATCCAGCCGGTGTTAGCGCTCGCGCCGGCATCGAGCAGAGCGCGGGCGGTGCGCACAAAGGCGTCGGAGCGCGCACGATCGAGCCTGAGGTATCGCGAGAAACAGAGATAAGTGAGGGCGTCCCAGCCGCGGGGCCCGCCTTTGGCGGTGGAGTTCGCAGGATCGCGAGCGAGGAAATCCCGCACAGCGGCTTCGTCGGCAATAACGGCGGCGGTATAGATGCTGCTCGCCGCAGCATCCGGGTATCGCGCAAGGATTTCCTCGGCCTCATCAAGCGTTCCCGAGCTATGCGCATGACGAGGCACGCAGGCGGCTCCGAGGAACGCCGCGGCGTGATCGGGCGGAGTCTTATCGGGCATCTGAGTCGAATCTATGGTAATCTGACGCGCGTGCAAAGAAGCGACAGCAAGTCCCAAAAGATCACCGGCGCCGCGGTTGGCGTTATCTTTCTGATGACGGGGGTGGCCACTCAGGCGCACGCCCAGGCGTTCGCCGACCTGAAGAACGCGCTCGTCGACTACTCAAAGGCCGACCTTGAACCGCGCAAGGCCTGTGAAACGCTGGGAAGATTCAAATCCGCTGAGATCGCGCAAATCACCGCGGCGAGTGTTCCCGCGGCTGGTATGACGCCCGCGCACTGTCGCGTAACGGGTCTGCTTTCGCCCGAGATCGCGTTTGAGGTCAGTCTGCCTGCGAAGTGGAACGGCCGCTTTTACATGATCGGCAACGGCGGTCTCGCAGGTGAGGCTATGGACGACCCGGGCCGCGTCGCGCAGCGCAACGCGGCATTGCAGGTCGGCTTCGCCTTCGCGCAAACGAACACGGGTCACGACGCGAAAAAAGAGCCAAGCGGCTCCTTCGTGCTGAGCAATCCCGAAAAAGCGACTGACTATGCCTGGCGCGCGGTGCATCTCACCGCCGTCACGACCAGGGCCATCACGAAGGACTATTACGGCAAACCCGTCTCGCGCGCCTACTGGAATTCCTGTTCCAACGGCGGCCGGCAGGGATTGCTCGAAGCGCAGCGTTTCCCCCAGGACTTCGATGGGGTCATCGCCAATTCACCCTGGGTGGACCAGACAGGGTTCACCATAGGCGCGATGTGGAATCAGAAGGCGCTGACCGCGGCGCCGGTCAGCCCGGCCAAACTGGCGATGGTGGGTGACAAGGTAATGGCGAAATGCGATGCCGATCGACGGCCTGAAGGACGGACTGATCGATGACCCCCGGAAATGCGATTTCGATCCGAGGCGCGACGTCCCTGCCTGCGCTGCGGGAACTGATGGCGCCGACTGCCTCACGGCGCCACAGGCAGAGGCAATCGAGAAGGTTTATAGCGGTCCCGTCAGCAACGGGAAACCTGATCTTTCCGGGTTACATGGTGGGAAGCGAAGCCGTTGTGACAGGCCGCGGAGGTTCCGCGAGTGGCTGGATGAACGTGATCGTCGGCGCGCAACCGGGCCTCAAACCGGCGGATTTCAACCTGGCTGAAGGGATTATGAGGTATCTTGTCCTCCGTCCGCCCCAGGCCGACTACGATTACCTGAAGTTCGATTACGACCAGGATATTCACCTGCTGGACAACTGGGGCAAGCAGGCGGACGCGACGAATCCGGACCTGTCGAAATTCAGGAAGCGTGGCGGTAAGCTGATCGTGACTTATGGTTGGGCGGATACCATCCTGCAGCCTATGATGGGCGTCAATTATTACGAGCAGGCTCTGGCGAAGAATGGGTCGGATACGCCGGAGTTTTTCCGTCTGTTCATGGCGCCCGGCATGGGACATTGCGGCGGTGGTATAGGCCCGGATCGCCACGACTCGATGACCGCAATGGTGAATTGGGTCGAAAAGGGCAAGGCTCCGGACTCGATGATCGCGAGCCGCGTGGCCGACAATCATGTGGTGCGCACGCGTCCGCTTTGCGCATATCCCCAGGTGGCGCGCTACTCGGGCACGGGCAGTATCGACGACGCGGCGAACTTCCGTTGCGTGGCGCGGAGTCGGTAGCGCCGGCGATCTTGCTTGCCGAAATCAGGTTCCGAGCCGCGTCCGGCAGGGAGTCACCGTGGCCGTGCGGGCCGCCAAAGCGAATGAAGACGCAATGCAACCGGTGTGGGGCCAGCGCTTCGGCGCTGCAGCCGAGCTTCCGCTCGGCGCGGAACTTTACGTAAGCGCCGGTAGCGCCTGCGACCTCCGCCGGCGCTTATACGAACCGCGTCTTCAACGGAGTCACCATGGCCCTGCGGGCCACCAAAATGAATGAAGACGCTGGAGCGCGACACCACGAAACCAGTAGCGCCGGCGATCTTCTGTCGCCGGTGTTCTTCAGCCATCCGAACCGCGTCTTCAGCGGAGCGAATTCTCCAGTATTTGCGGAAATGCGCCGGAGCTGGAGTTTTCTCACTCAGTCATCGCGGACAATGAAACTCTGGCTCTCCCATGGTGATGCTGCGATTTCTGCTGATCGCGTTTACGTCCATCTTCGTGCTCGTTGACCCGATCGCGGCCGTCCCGACCTTCCTTGCGATGACGGATGGATCGACACGCGCGGAACGGCGCCACATGGCCGTTCGCGCTTCGTGGACATGCTTTGTAGTCCTCGTCACGTTTTCGCTCGCCGGAACTCTGATCTTCCAGTTGTTCGGAATCACGCTGGCGGCCTTCAAAATCGCCGGTGGACTGCTCCTGGGAAGTATCGGCTTCGAGATGCTGCGGGCAAAAAGATCGGCCACCAAGGAAACTCCCGACGAAGCTTCGGAGGGCTCGGAAAAAGAAGATGTCGGCATCATCCCGCTGGGTTTGCCGATGCTGGCCGGTCCTGGTTCCATTTCCACCGTTATGGTGCTTATGACCCAGAACCCGGACTGGCCTCATGAGCTGGCGGTGCTGAGCGCCATCGCGATCACCGCCGCGATCGCGTTTGCCGTGCTGGCGTCTGCCGATCGCGTCAGTTCCCTGCTCCACGAGACCGGCATCCGGATTCTCACTCGAATGATGGGACTTTTGCTCATCGCGATCGCGGTTCAGTTCGTACTCAACGGCCTTCGCGACGCAGGTATCGCCAAATTCTGAACAGAACACCCGAAATGGCACTCCGCGTGCCTAACCTGACCTGAAGAAGAGTTCACGTAAGTTGTTTTACGTCGGAGGGTGAAAATGAGCAAGAATCTGATTGGACGGTATTATTTCGTCACTGCCGCGGTATTCGTGGCGGGCCTTACTACTGCATGCAGTAAAACTCAGGAAACGGCGGCGCCTGCAGATAACAGCGCCACCACTGCCGAGACGGTTCCTCCGCCGCCGTCTAACCCCGCCGGCGGGAATCTCGCGCCCGCGCAGTATGCCTCTGCGCCGGCCCCGACTGAGTCCGCGCCTCAACAGCCCGTGTCCCAGCAATACGCGGCGCAGGACACCTCACAGCAGGCAGCGGATTACAGCGAGAACTATGCGCCTCCTGCGCCGCCACCTTATGAAACATCCGGGGGATCGACCGATTATTCCGAAGCAGTTTCGTACGAGCAACCGGTCCAGGCGCAGCAGCCTCCTCCGCCACTGCCGGAATACAGCCAGCCCCCGTGCCCGGGCGACAACTATTACTGGACGCCTGGATATTGGGGCTACCAGTCCGCATCCTATTACTGGGTGCCAGGCGCGTGGGTACTTTCACCCTGGGTAGGCGCCCTCTGGACTCCGCCCTATTGGGGCTACGGTAACGGCGTCTATCTGTGGCACACGGGATATTGGGGATCTTATGTGGGATTTTACGGCGGCATTAACTATGGATACGGGTATACGGGACACGGCTACTACGGCGGTTACTGGAACCATGGCAGCCTGGTTTATAACCGCGCTGTAACTAACGTGAATGTCTCCATAATCCATAACGTGTATAACTATCCGGTCCATACTACCAACGTCCGAGTCAGTTACAACGGAGGCCACGGAGGCATTGTGGCGCGGCCAACCCCGCAGGAACTGGCTGCCCTGCGCGCACCCAGAACGGCGCCCGTACCGGCACAAATTCAACATGCTCGGGAAGCCTCTGCCAATCGCGCTCAATTCGCGGTTGCCGGCCATGTCGCGCCGGCGGCCCTTGTTGCTGCAAGGCCGCTCGCAACTCAATACAAAGCTCCCGCGGCCCGGCCACCGGCCGTCGCGCTCAGAGCCGCCGCTCGTCCCGCCCCGGTGACACGGGCGCAATTGCAACCGAATGAACGGCCAGGTGAGCAGGGCCGTCCGCCTGTACCTGAAAATCGGGCCGCGCCTCAACCGGCCCAACGGCCAGAGGTGGTGCAGCGCCCGGTAGGTACGCATCCGAACATTCCGGCGCCCGCTACCCCGCAGGCTCGTCCGGAACCGGCGGCGCGTCCCACTCCGCAACCGGCGATCCGTCCGGGAGTGCCGGCGCGTCCTGCTCCGCAACCCGTCGCTCGTCCTCAGGAGACTCCGCGCCCTGGCGCCCAGCCTCACCCTGAAGTGCAGCAAAGACGTGAAGTGCAGCAAAGACCTGCGCCGCAACCGGCAGCGCGCCCTCAGGAAGCGCCACGCCCCGCTGCTCAGCCTCATCCCGAAGTGCAGCAACGCCCCGCTCCGCGACCGGTAGCACGCCCGCAGGAAGCGCCACGGCCCGCTGCTCAGCCTCGTCCGGAAGTGCAGCAGAGACCTGCTCCGCAGCCGGCGGCGCGCCCGCAGGAAGCGCCCCGCCCCGCTGCTCAGCCTCGCCCGGAAGTGCAGCAACGTCCTGCCCCGCAACCGGCAGCCCGTCAGGAGGCTCCGCATCCCGCTCCTCAGGCGCGGCCTGAAAGTCATCCGGCGCCCGCAGGACGACCTGCGCCCAAGCCGGACGAACACAAACAGCATTAACCTGGCAGTGGCTTACGCCAGCGCCTGACGGATGTAATCGAGGCACTTCCGAACTTCTTGTACGGGAGTGCCTTCTCCTTTGTACTCGTATTCGATGAACGCCGGAATCGGGTATTTTCTTTCCTTCAACAGAAGCAGGACGGGTTTGATCGGCGTGTCACCCTCTCCCCATGGCATGTTCGGGCCATCATTCTTCTTCCGGTCCTTGAGGTGTAAGTGAGTAATGTGCTCGTGGTGCGACTCAATAAAAGCAACGGGGTCGTATCCAGCGGCGAAGAAATGGCCGATGTCCAGGTTGATTCTCGCGAACTGCGAAAGTTTCAGCACGTTGTCGAAACTCTCCGGAGTCGCGAATTCGTTCGCATCTCTTGTGTTGGAATGGCCGTGGAAGGCAAGTAAAGTTCGATGCTTTTCCGCGAATGGAAGCAGACGCGGCGCCATGCTGACGTGCGTCGATGACGCAATGATATTCGTACCCAGCCCTTTGGCCTGCTCGAAGGTCTTGTCGATTTCCGCGTCGGTGAAATCGTCGCCATAATTCATCGTGTACGAGTGGATCGTGACGCCGGCGTCATTGAACTTTTTCCGGACGGCGACGAAGTGCTCCATCGGTGTGTTGAGCCGCCACTGGCGCAAGGACTCTCGCGTCACCCCGGGGCCGGGCGGCGGCTCGATGCCAGGCGAAAAGAGTTCTATCTCGCCCACGCCGTCGCTCTTGAGCGCCTCGATAATGACGTCGACGCTGTCGGTCGCCCCATGCGGCAAGGCGCGGTAGCTGTAAGTCTGAGCCCCGACCGTCACACCAGCTATCACCGCGTTAATCCTGGCCCCAAGCGCCCTTGCCAGCGGCGCCCCCGCCAGCGCTAACTTTCCCAGGTCGCGTCTGGAATACATATCAGATCTCCACTTACTGCAACACGGTAAAGGCGAAGAGCGAATCTCCCGCCCCGACTACCAGGTACTGCTGTCCGTCCAACATGTAAGTCTCCGGACCGTTACTTATATTTGCGCCCAGCCCGGCATGCCAGAGGATTTTGCCGTTCGCGGGATCGTAAGCGATCAGGTTTTGTGAACCATCCCCCGTAAACAGCAGTTTCCCCGCTGTCGTAAGCACGCCGGCATTGCCGCCGCCGCCCGGATAATGATGGCTCCAGACCGTCTTGCCGGTCTTGTAATCGATCGCGCGCAGAGTGCCTCCGTAGCCCCCGGCGTTCTTCTCGGAAGCGGCGTAGCCTTCCGGGTGCTCGTCGGTATCCGTCAAATAGAACTCGCTGAAGGTTTCGTTGGTGTGGACATAGAACAGGCCGGTCTCGGGATCGAAGCTTGGCGGAGGCCAGTTCGTCGCTCCGCTCGAGTTCGGCGACACAAGCACCCCATCGATCGTCGATTCCTTGGCCGGATCGGGAATCGGCTGACCGTTCGGTTTGATTCCCTTCGACCAGTTCATGGTCTCGATCATTTTCGCCGTAACCAGATGCTGGCCGTTGGTTCGGTCCAGCAGAAAAAAGTAGCCGTTGCGGCTGGCCTGCGCGAGCAGCTTGCGAGGACGCCCGTCAAATACGCCGTCGAACAGAATCGGCGTTTGCGCCGCATCCCAGTCATGCGTATCGTGCGGCGACACCTGGTAATACCAGGCGAGCTTCCCGGTGTCGATGTGCAGCGCCACGATCGAGCAGGTCCAGAGGTTATCGCCCTTGCGCCCGCGCCCGCTCTCGACGGGATTCGGATTACCCGTTCCGATGTAGTAAAGCTTCAGATCGGGATCGTAAGTGCCGGGTATCCAGGTCATGCCGCCGCCGTGGCGCATCGAGTTTTCGTCTGGCCAGGTTTCGGCGCCGGGATCGCCCTTCTTCATCGGCTCCGACCACCACTTCCACTGCATTGCGCCGGTCTCCGGATCCACGGCTTCGAGAAAGCCGGGAACGTCCAGAGTATCTCCGCCGGTGCCGACCATTACGTGGTTACCAACGATGATTGGCGCCGGTGTGGAGAAGTATTCCTGCTTCACGTCCGCAATTTGAACATGCCAGCGCTCCTTGCCGGTCCGCGCGTCGAGCGAAACGAGATAGTTGTCGGGCGTTTCAAAGAAGAGCCAGTTCTCGAAGATCCCGACCCCGCGATTCCCGATGTGAATACCGCCCTGGGTCTTCCAGAAGTAATGCCAGATTTCGTGGCCTGTGCGGGCGTCGACGGCCCAGGCGTTGTCTGGCGTAGCAAAGTACAGAATCCCGTTCAGCATGAGCGGCGTCGCCTTGATTTGCAGGCCGCCGAAGCCTGTTTCTCGCCCGGCGACCGGCGGAACCTCCGGACCGAGCCCACCCACGATCGCGCCCGGGGTCTGGCCGCCGATCGGATGATAGACCCACGCCAGCGTGAGCGCCTTAACGTTAAGCTGATTAATCTGCTTCAGCGGGCTGAAGCGCTGCCCTGAGTAATCGCCGTTGTAAGTCGGCCACGCATCGACGGGCGGTTTCACCTGCCCGGCCAGTAACATCGGAAGCGCAAGCGCGATAAGACTCTTCTTCATTTCAGGGTCACCAGCCAGGCCGTCAGGTTATGAATATCGGCATCGGTATATTTCGAGAGCAGGTCGTAATGGGCCTGCAGCGGGTCCTTCAACTCCACCTTCGGAACCGCTCCTTTACGCGTGAACGAATGATAGTCGCCCTTCGCATCGATCAGCGCGACGTTGAAATCGTCGATGCGCTGCAGTGTCCCCTGCACCGAGGCACCCGATGGCAACGTCACCGTCACAACCGTCCTCACCCGGGCTCCTCCACCGCTGGCCGGCATCAGGAAGCGCCCCTGCAGCGCGATGGGCTCGTACTTCGATCCGACGCCCTTCAGGTCGCCGGTGGGAGAATGGCACGCAGCGCACTTCCCCGCTCCGTTGAAATAAGCCTCGCCCGCTTTGGGATCGCCGGTCACGATATTGAGGACCTTGTAAGTACCGCGTTCGGCGGCGGCACGAATGCCTTCGTGCAGAAAGGCGGCGATCTCGGCGATCTGAGTCTGGCTCATGGTGAACTTCGGCATGCCGCCAGGACGGCCGTTGAGGATGACAGGACCAATCAGATTCCCGTTCTCGTCATCCAGAACGATTTCCGCGCGCAGAAGGTCCGGGCCACCCTCGCCGCCTCGGGCATTCGCGCCGTGGCAGAAGCCGCATTGCGAAGAGAACGCTGTCTTGCCGCGTTCGAGCGTGGCGGCATCGTAGGCTTTGTAGTCCATTCCCGCGCCGCCGCCCGGGCGGCGCGGCGTTGCGTTCGCCTGTGCCGAGAGGTGCGCTGCCGTTATCAGGAGCAGCGCAGGAAATCGTTTCGCATGAAGCATGTCGGTTCTCCGGCCCAAGTCATTTTGTCATATTGCGCAGAAGCGCAAGGGCCGCCGGACGCGGCCCCAAATATCGGAGGAACGCGCCCGTCCAGCCGCGTTTCGGCGGCCGCGACTTGCGCGGTTTCCTTAAAAGGTCGCTGTGATAACTTGACAGGACGCACATGTGGCCCCAAAGCTACACACCTCTCTCCAATAATCTCGCTCTTTCGGCGCTTGTAGCCGCATTGCCTATTTTCACTCTTCTTTTTTTGCTGGCGGTGGTTCGCAAGCCTGCGTGGATCTCTTCGCTCACCGGAGTCGGCGCCGCGGCTGTAGTAGCGCTCTTCGCCTACAAAATGCCCCCCTCCATGGTGGTGAGCGCGGCATTGTATGGCGCCGCCTACGGGGTGCTGCCCATCGGTTGGATCGTGTTCACCGCGATACTTTTGTACCGTCTCACGCTCGAGACGGGCAAATTCGAAATCATTAAAGACTCCGTCGCGAGCCTCACCGGCGATCAGCGCGTGCAGGCGCTGCTGATCGCGTTCGCATTCGGCGCGTTTCTCGAGGGCGCGGCCGGCTTCGGCACGCCCGTCGCGGTTGCGGCAGCCATGCTTGCGGGCTTGGGCTTCCAGCCGTTCTTTGCCGCCGGGATCTGCCTGCTGGCCAACACGTCGCCGGTCGCGTTTGGTTCCATCGGCATCCCGCTGGTGATGCTGCAGACCGTCACGGGCTTGCCGATGATGTCGATTTCGGCCAATGTGGGCCGCATTTGCGCGCCGCTTGCGCTGATCGTTCCGGCGTACCTGATGCTGGTGATGGGCGGCGTCAAGGCATTGCGCGCCGTGTGGCCCGCGGCCCTGGTCGCCGGAGTGACGTTTGCCGGCACGGAGTTTTTCGTTTCCAATTTCATCGGTCCGTATCTTGCCGCTCTTCTCGGCGCGATCGTTTCTCTCGTCGCGTTAGTTGTCCTGCTCAGATTCTGGAAGCCGGCGGAGTCTGTAGCGGCCACGCCGCATCGGCACACGCACGGGAACGTCCTGCTGGCCTGGCTTCCTTACGGAATGCTTGTCATCTTCGTGCTGCTCTGGGGCGTGGACAGCGTCAAGGCCCTGCTCGACAAGGCGACCGTGATTTTCGACTGGCCTGGACTGCACAATCTGGTGCAGCGCATTCCGCCCGTAGTCGCGAAGCCTTCGCCCTACGCCGCACGGTATACGTTGAACCTGCTTTCCGCCTCGGGGAGCGCGTGTCTGTTTTCGGTGCTTGCTTCGGCGATCGCGCTGCGAGTTTCGCCGGCTGTTCTCATGAAATGCGTGCGGGACACGGCAAAGCAGCTCGCTCTTCCCACCGTTACGATCGCGAGCGTAGTCGCGCTGGCCTACCTGATGAACTACTCGGGCGCCACTACGACGCTGGGTCTGGTTATCGCCGGCACCGGGTCTATGTTCCCGTTCTTCAGCCCTCTGCTCGGCTGGCTGGGCGTGTTCCTTACCGGCAGCGACACATCGGCGAACGCGCTGTTCGGACCGCTGCAGGTGGTTACGGCGACACGCCTGGGTTTGAACCCCGTGCTGATGGCGGCGGCCAATTCAGGCGGCGGCGTAGTGGGTAAGATGATCAGCCTCCAGAGCATTGCGGTCGCGGCGGCGGCGACAGGAATGCATCGTTCGGAAGAAGGAAAGCTTTTCCGGTTCACCTTGCGCCACAGCATCTTCCTCGCCGTGGTGATCGGGTTTATGACGATGTTCTACGCTTATGTCGTCCCCAGCTGGGTCCGGTAAACAGCGGCTTTCGTTTCAGGTCTTGCCGTGCAACGGCAACGTAAACGCGCGAAGCGGGCCTTTCTCCGCTCTTCAGAACATAGTGACTGCCGATATTGATGAACTGAGAAACCTGCCCTGATGAGGGCCCGCAGTACTTCCCGCGGCTTCAGCGCGGGCAGGCGACGACTCATGCCAATTCTGGCAACGTGACGTGGACTTCTTCCTTCAGGGAAATTCTGTCCAATGGAATCGGCCGGTCATCCTTGCGCAGACTTTCCATGTAAGCGCGAATAGCGTCCCGCGCCATTGCTCGCGTCTCCTCGATGGTGTCGCCTTCGGTTACCAGCCCCGGAAGGGCAGGGCAAGTCGCCACAAACCCACCTTCTGCCGCCTCTTCAAAAAAGACAGCAAAACTGTGTTCGGCCATCGCGGAATTTCTCTTCCGTAATAAGCCTCGCCGTCACATCTATTTTGCGCTCAGGCCCTGGGTCAGTTCGATGTACGTGCCGTTCGGGTCGGTGATGAAGGCGATCTTCAGACCGAGCTGCTTCGTCATATCGCGAAGCGGCATGTTGATGGTCACGCCGTCCGCGGCTAATTTCTTCAGGAGCGCGTCGAGGTCCTTCACTTCGAAGCCGATGTGATCGAGCGCGCGGCCTTGCGTCGGCGCCGTCGGCATTTTGGCGTTCACGAAATCCACCTGGCCGCCCGGGAACATGGCGGCGGGCAGATTGCGCCGGGTTCCGCTGGCGGCTCCGAGCTCCTTGATGTACCAGGCGCGGGCGACTTCGCCATCTGGCACGTACTCATGGATGTGATGGAACGCAACCGGCGTGGCCTGATTCTTATCCTCGATGACCTCGACTATGACGCCTTCGGGGAACGTCACGAGCGCCTGGGCGTTAGGCGTGACCTCCCGCGCCATGAGATTGTCGGCGGTCCATTTGGCTTTGGTCGCGGCGTAGTCCTTCACCGAAAGGCCGATGTGGTTGACGACCGATCCGTCTGTGCCGCCGGTGGGTGGCATGCGCGCTTTGCTGATGATGATGAAGATTCCAGGCAGTTTCAGCGGGTCGAAAGCGGCGCCGTTGGCCGTCGACTGCGCTCCGAAGACATCGACCCAGGCCTTCTTCTGCGCGTCGGGATCCGACACCACAAGGTGAATATGACCGAGCGAAACGCCCGCTTCGTTCGGAGGGGCGGTTTGCGCAAAGAGGCCGGCCGCGGTGGCCACGAGACATAGTAAGGTACGCATCGGGCTTACGCTATCACATCCGGCTATTTATCGGGCAGCGAAAAAACGAAGATGGCGTTCGAACCGCGCGGGGGCTTGAGGTCCGGGTTTTCGGCGAGCAGGCTGCCGTCGAGGAGCCCATCGCCGGTCATGATCGCGATGTATTGCTTGCCCTTTACCGCGTAAGAAATCGTGCTGACGGAGACGTGTCCGCCGACGATGCCTTCCCAAAGCTGCTTGCCTGTGTATGCGTCAAAGGCGCGAAGGCGGCGGTTCATATCGCCATGGAAAATAAGATCGCCGGCGGTGGCGAGCACGGCTCCGTCGCTCGGAACGCGGCCTTCGCCAAAGCGGGTGATCTCTCCCGTCGAGAGATTGATTTTCCCGATTCCGGTGAGCTTGTTGGGATCCGATCCGGGCTGCGGAACCGGCACGCGGCGTTCCGGGCCGGCGTCCGACTTCGACGTCATATCGAGGCAGTTATCGATGTAACCGACATACAGCGAGTGCGTGTCGGGACTGTATGCGGTCGGCCAGAAACTGCGGGTGTTATAGAAGCAGATGGTATGGCGTTCGCCGGGTTTCTTGTTCACCAGATCCCAGTTAATCGTTACCTGGCCGGTCTTGGGATCGATTTTGGAAATGAGAAATTTCGGATCGTCGTAAGGGAAGGGCGTGGCCCAGAGGAACTGGCCATTGCCTCGGTCAAGCGCGAAGACGCCGCCGCCTTCGCCAACCATGACAGCCATATCGCGCTCTTCGCCGCGTTTGATATCGGGATTGAACCACTTCACGGACTTCGGATCGGGATTGAAGCGCTCGCGCACGAGCGTGCGTTCGTGGGTGTAATCCTGATCCCAGTCATCGCCGGGTAAGTGCTGGTAATACCAGTTGAGTTTGCCGGTGGCGGGGTCGAGGGACAGGGTTGAGTTACTGTAGAGATCCGCCGGAGTGCTGCGCGAGGTACCATCCGGGTCGCCGGCATGCCGCTGCAGACGCGTGTTCGGGGTGGGGTTTGCGACGCCCCAGTAGAGCTGTTTGCGAATGGGATCGTAAGTTCCAGGCAGTCCCCAGGTCGATACCAGGTTCGTCTCCTCGAAAGGCGTTTTACCCCAGGAATCGGCGCCGGGCTGGCCGGGAGCGGGGACCGTATAGAACTTCCAGACGTCTTTGCCCGTCACGGCGTCCTGCGCGGCGATGAAGCAGGTATCGCGCGTCTTGCCGCAGGCGCGGCCGGAGATGACTTTGCCATCGATGACCAGCGGTCCGGAGGTGTTGCCGCCCGTTCCGGTTGACGTCTCCCAGCGTTTTTCGCCAGTGCGGGCGTCGAGGCCCACCATGAACCCATCGGGCGCGGCGTAAAGCACGATGTCCTGATAAATAGCGATTGTCTTGGTGCGCGCCGAGCTCGCAACATTTGCGGGCACCTTGCGCTTGTACTCCCAGAGCAAGTCGCCCGTGGCGCCGTCGAGCGCCTGCACAATCGCGCCCGGCTCGACGACGTACATCACGCCGTTATGCACGATCGGAATGGTCTCCGTGGTGCCCGGTCCCATGCCGCGCGTCCATGCCATGCGAAGCTGGCCGACGTTGGAACGATTGATCTGCTTGAGCGGACTGAAACGCTGAGCGTCCCAGGTACGGCTGTACATGAGCCAGTCGTCGGGACTCGGGTGAAGGAGCATCTCCGGTGTGACGGGGACGAAGTTCTGGACTTGCGCGACGGCCGGCGGAGTCAGCGCGAGAATTCCGGTAATGGTGGCAGCTGTGGCGAACGATGCGATTTTAATCATCACCTATCCGCAACTGTTATATCTCAAAGCCAGGCATTATGGAGTCAGCCGGCGAGTTCCAGAGTGTGAAATCGGGGGACTTTCAGGGTTCGAAGCCTCCTCGCAGAGCGAATCAGCGGGCCGTTGGATGGGCTTTTTGGAGAGGGCAGCCGCCACACTCAAAACAAGCGCGGAACTTCGATCACCGCCGGAATACGCTGTCACCTGAACCCGGGCCGAGCGCGGTCGAAACCTGCAGCCCCCGCCATTTCCCACCTGTGACCTCGGGGTCAGTTCAAAAAAATCAAATTTTTTTCATCAACAATTTCAACACCTTACCCCCGCCGCCCCGTCGCATCCCCAAAATCGCCAGCTATGCTGAGCGCGGAGACAGATCAAACCCTATGGCCACAGAAGCCCAGATCGCCGCCAACCGGCGCAACGCCCAGTCCTCAACGGGTCCCAGGACCGTCGAAGGCAAAGCGCGCGTGTCCCGCAACGCCGCCATCTTCGGCATCTATTCCACCGGCGACGTCGTTCGCCCCGAAGAACAAGACATCTATGACCTTTTCTGCGAAGGCTTCCAGCGGGACCTCGCTCCCGAAGGCGCCATGGAAACCACCCTCGCCGCCGAGATAATCCATGCCGCCTGGCGCTTGCGCCGCTGCGCCGAAGCCGAATCCGCGATCGAAATTCAAAGCGACGCGCAGAATTCGATCGACCGTGCCCGCACCCAGGCCCTGCGCCACTTCCAGCGAGCCACCGCCGAACTGCGCCGCCTCCAGACCGAGCGCCAGATCCGCAACGAGACCGTCCCGGAAGACTTCGACGCCTCTACGCTCGGCCTCGCCAGTTGCAAGGACATGGCGCCCATCCTCAAGAGCGACCTCCGCCGTCAGTTGCTCCTTCACAAACTGGAAGAGACCGAAATGGCCACCGCCATAACCGAAGCGATCTATGCGCCTCTGCCGGCGGCAACACAAACCTTACCCGTCGCGGCCGAATCCGCACCCATCCCGCGCGGCGCGCCGTGTCCCTGCGGATCCGGAGCCAAATACAAACGCTGTTGCGGCACGAACGCTCCCGCCGTCCTCTCCCCAGCGGCATAACGGTAACGCCGGCGATCTTGCCGCCGGTGTATTTACCAAAGCAACCCGTCCTCGGCCCCGCGGCATAACGGTAACGCCGGCGGTCTTGCCGCCGGTGTAACCAAAGCAACCTGTCCTCGGCCCCGCGGCGGTAACGCTGGCGGTCTTGCCGCCGGTGTATTACCAAAACAACTCGTCTTCGCACCCGCGGCATAACGGTAGCGTCGGCGGTCTTGCCGCCGGTATATTTATCAAAACCACGGAAAGGTCTTGCAGCGCCGAAAGGGGTTGCGGATTCGATCCACAGATATTTGCCTCGAAAATACTTTTCGGGGTGCAACACAAAAGCTGATCTTCCTCACCGCAAGGTGTTCGGAGAGCAAGCTTTACCGTTCTTTGACATCTTTGAATAACGGGTCGCGGCCCGTGCCGGGCTCGGACCACCAACCGCCCCGCGCGGGTCACCCATTTCATCCGCAGGGGTGGCCCGCCGGCCAAAGCAGGTTGAAAATTCAAAAACTCAGGCGGGCGATTGCGGCGAAGTACGTCATTTTGGGTTTGTTTTGCAAACTGAGGTCCCGGGTCGGCTCATTCGCATGCAACGTCAGGCGAAAATCGTGCCTCGCGGGGTCCGACCTCGATTACCACGAAGCACGTCATTTTGGCTTTGATTTGCAAAACTGAGGCTCCGGGTCGGCTCATTCGCATGAAACGCCAGGCGAAAATCCTGCCTTGCGGAACCCGACCTCGGCCGGCGGACGATACCAGGAGCGGGAAACCGGCGTTGAAAAATGCTCTAACGTTCAGGGAGAGAGCGGATTCTACAGTATTTGCGAAAATGCCCTAAAATCCGAGCCAGAGTCCATTTGTCCACATCCCATTCGCACAAGCGCTGCATAGGTAGTTTGGGATAATGCCTTCCCATGCCGATGTCTGAGTTCCTGCAACAACATAGGCTCGCCCTGGGACTGTGCCGTCACGATTCACCGGCCACTGACCGGCAGGCGAGCCGTCCAGGTATGCCATTTGGCTGATTGCAATGTCGACAGTGCAATCCTGCAGCGTCGTGCCTCCGACCCCGAGGCTGCATTGCGCAAAACTGTAATCTCTATTCAGAACCTGAATGCGAAAATCCCAGCCGGAATCCGAGGTCGGGACGGTCGGGGAATCAGCCGCGGGAATGACGTACATCGACACATAGATCATTCCTCCGTCATCGTAATGGAGATTCCCAATCACTGCCGAGTTTTGCGGCGTGCTGGTTTGCTGCTGAGGGGTATTTGTGGCCGTTGAGTAGTAGGCAACCCAATATTCTCCACTGGCCTGGCCGTTTGACGATTGGGTCGTGTCTGTAAAAATTCCATATTCCTGGTCTGAATCACTACACTCATTGGATGAGGAATATATGACAGCGTCGGAGTAAGCGCCCGGAAGATAATTATAGGCCCCTCCCGCTACATATCCCTGCCAGACGATACCCTTTGTTGCGCTGAACGGAGTCGCGACATTGAACATGCTTGAAGGAGTGCTGGCGAAAGTGCAGCCGCCGAACTGCTGCAAAGCGGGAGCAGTCGGGTACGAAGTAGTAGTGAAATACGCGGCGCCGGGAGGCCTTACGCGCTGAGTGCCCCACGGCGTGTACTCATTGTCCGCCGTTGTCTGGAGTATCTCGCAATTGAAACCCGCGCCGGCGCAGGAACTTCCATTTGTGGCGCCGGTTGGCGCATCGTACAGTTTATAATCCATGGGCTGTCCCTCGGTCTCGATCGGACGCCATTCAGGCGAGTTCTGGTTCGGGATTACAGAAGAGGGAGACTCGTACGGTCCACGAGCGAAGCGGCTCAACGTCCGGAAATGTTGAGCACTCGCGACACTGGCTGAGAGTAACGCAAGCGCCATTGTCAAAGACAGAATTGTTGTTGATCCTGTTCTCACGGTGATAAACGGCCGGCTGATTATCCGAAAACGGAGGCGCGCAAACACGCGCACGTCCGCCTGGGACAAGACTCGCGCGCTTTACTTACGATTCAATTGGACCACCCGCCAGACCGGCTGATCTTTTTCCGCCGGTTCCTGCACTAACTCCTGCGACTTCTTCGCCGGATCGTAATCGCGCCACAGCCACGTCAGCGCCTCCGGCAACTCCGCAGCGCCGTGCGCGTTATTGTGCTCCCCGACGCCGAACGAGAAGTGATAGTCGTAGCCCTTGAACTTCAGTGCGTTCGCCATGCCGATGTTGGCCGGCGGCCAATTGCCGGCCGTGTTATCCAGATCCTGCGATCCATCCTGAAGCCACACACGGATATTGCGTTTCGGCTCGCGGCGCACCATGGTCGGATATTCACCACCGCCCTCCCGATGCGTTGCGGATCTTTGCAGGGCCGTGTAACTTCCTATCCAGCTCAACACCCGGGAAAACTCCTCCGGTTTGTTGAAGGCTGCATTGAATGCCATGATGCCGCCCGAGCTCAGCCCCTGAATCGCACGGCTATATCCGTCGGTACGCATTTTGACGTGCGCGGCCACGACCGGAAAAATCTCATCCAGGAGGCGATGCAGGTAAGCGTCGCTGACGGTGTCGTATTCGAGGGATCGCTGGTTGCGTTCGGGGCCCGCGCCCGGTTGGACGAAGATGCTGACCATCAACGGAATTCTCTTCTGCGCGGTCAGGTTGTCGAGCGTTTCGAGCACCCGCCACTGGCCCGGACGCGGACCGGTGAAGTTCTGCCCGTCACCCCATACCTGCACGGCGAGCGGCGTGACGCCGTCCCACTGCGCCGGTACGTAGAACCAGACGTTGGCCTTCACATCGGGATAGATTTTACTGGGCACTTCGATGGGACCGGTGAGCTTGCCTTGCGGAACGCCGGGCTGGGGGTAGCTGTCGGGCCCGAACGCCGGCAGGTTGTTGGAACCGCCGATGGGCTTCCCATCGGCGATCCAGGTGTATTTATAAGCCGTCCCGGTGTTCAGCCGGGTCTGCACGATCCACACCGAGCCGGCCTTGAAAGCGGGGATGGCGGGCTCGTTGTTGATCTGGAGCGACGGACCCTTCTCAGCGCTTACGGCAAATATGAAATCGCCCGTCTCGCCTGCCGCGGCCGTGCCCTTCAGGATATTGTCGGCGCCCAGAGTATCGCGGGCTGCCTGCTCCAGGCCGGCGGAACGTATTCGAGCCATCTGCAGCAACAGCTGTGTGGAAACGCTCTGCGCGGCGGAAACACCCGCGAGGGTCATGAGAATGAACAGAGTTCGCATATCGGAATTACCTCCCGCGTCCCATCAGCAAATTCACGCGCTGGCTGGCGAATCATTCTATCGCGCAGGCGCTTCCTCGATCGATGCAACGCTCGGAGCCCGATCACGCCTTCACGCTGTCGGACCCATATAATCACCAGTGGCGAGGAACAAAACATGCGAAACAGGATTCTGTTAATCGGTTCAATCGTCCTGCTGTCCACCTTGGTGTCGGGCGCCGCCAAGGCGCAAAACGACTGGCCCGCGTACGGCCGCGATCCGGGCGCGCAGCGCTACTCGCCGCTGACTCAAATTGGCCCCCGCAACGCCGGCCGGTTGATCGAGGCGTGGAGATACGAGACGAAGCCGTCTTCTTCGGAAGGGAAAGCCCGGCAGTCAAATACTACGCCGCTCATGGTGAACAACATTCTCTACTTTGCTACTCCGTATCAAAGCCTGGTGGCAGTCGAGGCCGACACGGGCAAGCGGATCTGGACCTTCGATCACCAGCACGCCGCCCGTACCTCGCGGGGTATCGCTTACTGGCCGGGCAATCGCGACGCGCCGCCGACAATTTTCTTCGGTACCGAGGACGGCTTTCTGGTCGCAGTGAACGCCCGAACCGGCAAGCTTGTGCCGGGCTTTGCAACAGAAGGCGAACTCGACTTAAAGCCAGGGGTGAAGGCCGACGAAGTGGCAAATGCTCCCTATGGGTTGAACGGCGCCCCAGCCGTATATAAGAATCTCGTTTTCACCGGGCTCGCATTTGCAGGACTATGGTTCTTTCGGCGGACGCGGCGATGTTCGAGCGTGGGATGCCACGACGGGGAAGCTGGTCTGGACATTCCACACGGTCCCGCTGCCCGGAGAAGCCGGCCATGAGACATGGCTCAATGACGGATGGAAGAACAGGTCCGGAGTAAACGTCTGGAACACCTTCACCGTCGATGCGCAGACCGGCACGCTGCTCATGCCGGTCGGAGGACCCAGCGACGACCGCTATGGCGGAGATCGTCCCGGTGCGAACCTGTTCGGCAACTCGTTGGTTGCGGTGGACGCGATGACCGGGAAGTTGAAGTGGTACCTGCAAACGGTGCATCACGATCTTTGGGACACCGATCTGCCGCCGCAGCCGACGCTGGTCGATGTGATTAAGGACGGCAAGAAGATCCCGGCGTTGATCCAGGGAGGTAAGACCGGCCTGATATACATTCTGGATCGCCGGACGGGTAAGGCTATCTTCGGCATGGAGGAGCGGCCGGTACCGAAAGGCGACGTTCCCGGCGAGTGGTATTCGCCCACCCAACCCTTTCCGTTGAAGCCGCCGCAGCTTGCGCGTTCAACATGGAAACACAATGAGATCACGAAATTTACTCCCGAGCAGCAGAAGTATTGCGAAGACCTTTTTAAGAACGCGCAAAACGACGGTCCGTTTGCACCGGTACGCATGACGGATACCGTAGTGTTTCCCGGGCCGGATGGAGGGTTCAACTGGGGCGGCGGCAGCTACGATCCCAGGCTCGGCTACTATTTCATCAATTCCCACGACCGGGGCGCAGTGCAGAAGATGGTGGCCCAGGTTCCGGCCACGGAGCGTCCGACGGGAAAGATCAGCGGAGCGGGCGATCTGAGCCAGATGCCATTCGTGCGCAAGACCATCGGCTCAATCACCAATCCCGCGACGGGTTGGCCGTGCCAGTCGCCGCCGTGGGGAGAACTGTTCGCCATCAATGTCAATACCGGTGACGTAGCCTGGCGAATACCTTTTGGCCGCGTCGAATCGCTGGAAAAGATCGGGGTGATGAATACCGGGTCGTACAACATAGGGGGCTCGGTGGCGACAGCAAGCGGTTTGCTGTTCATAGGAGCCACGGACGATCAGCGCTTCCACGCCTACGAGTCGAAAACGGGGAAGCTGCTGTGGGAGGCGAAGCTGCCTGCGAACGCCTACGCAAATCCCATCACGTACCTGGGTAAGGACGGAAAGCAGTACGTCGTGATCACTGCGCAGGAGACGATCGTCGCATTCCGGTTGCCTTAGCAGAGTGCTGAAAAACCGAGTCTGAGGGTTCCACTGCCGCGTCGTTCAGTGCCCATGCAGCTTTTTTGAGCCCTTATCAAACTCCGTTAAGGCTCGAATGGTGCGAGGTCCGCTCATCGCCAAATGATGGCCGTTTGCAGGCAAATCCGGCCGCTTGCCGGAATACCCTGACGATCCCGGGAAACGTGGCAGAACCTGAAATCACTATGCGAATCCTCGCTTGTCTCGCTGTATTTGTCACATTCACTCACTTGCTGGACGCGCAGGCGACTTCGGGAAGCGTTCGCGGGGCGGTTGTCGATCCCTCCGGAGCGGCCGTCGCCGGCGCAACAATCGAAATTCAGAATCCGGTCTCGCACTACGATCAGACGGTAAAAACGGATAATCAGGGGAATTTCGTATTCAACAACGTTCCGTTCAACAACTATCACACCACCGCCACCGCGAGCGGATTTCAAACCGGTCAGCAGGATGTCGATCTGCGGTCTTCCGTTCCGCTGGAGATGAAATTCAGTCTGGCGGTCGGCGCCGCAGCGACCAGCGTAACGGTGGAAGCGGGCGCCGATCTGGTCGAAACAGATCCTGAAATCCACACAGATGTCGATCGTAATCTCTTCGACAAGCTTCCGCTCGAAAGCCAGTCTTCCTCGCTGAGCTCGCTGGTCACCCTTGCTACGCCGGGCGTCGCCGCCGATTCCAACGGGCTGTTTCACGGTCTGGGCGACCACGCCTCAAACTCCTTCTCCATCGACGGCCAGCCAATCACGGATCAGCAGAGCAAAGTCTTCTCGAACCAGCTTCCGATAGACGCCGTCCAGTCGATGGAAGTAATCGAGGGCGCGCCGCCGGCTGAGTACGGCGATAAAACCAGCCTGGTAATTGTCGCCACTACCCGCTCCGGTCTTGGCCAGAATGTGCCGCACGGAGAGGTCGATACTTCGTTTGGCAGTTTCGGCACTTACAGCGGCGGCTTCAATCTGTCTTACGGCGGAAACCGCTGGGGCAACTTTATCGCGGCTGATGGCCTGGGCACGCAACGCTTCCTGGACGGCCCGGAATTCGCGACCATCCACGACAGCGGTAATCAACAGAATTACTTCGACCACTTCGACCTGAAACCTTCGCAAAACGATACGATCAGCCTGAATTTTCAATATACGCGGTCCTGGTTTCAGAGCCCCAACTCGTACGACATGCAGAACGCGACGGCCTGGAACGGACTGGTGGTCGACAATAACGGAATCGGACCGAACGGTTTACCCGTCGGTTCGACAGACCAGAGGGCGAAGATCAGGACCTGGAATATAGCGCCGACCTGGACCCGAGTCATCAATCCCAACACAGTACTTTCGGTGGGGGCCTGGGCAAGGCAGGATCAGTTCAATTACTACCCCAGCGACAATCCGTTCGCGGATTTTGTCCCGGATCTTCAAACCACCACCGTCGGCCAGAATCGACGCCTGACGGATCTCGGCGGACAAGCCAGCATTTCCTGGCACCACGGTATCCAGGACATCAAGGTCGGTATCCAGTGGTACGACAAGATTCTCACGGAAAGCGATTCGTTCGGCATTGTCGATCCGACCTTTAATGCTGTATGCCTGAACGCCGACGGAAGTCCGAATACCGATCCGCTGCTGACCGATCCATCCACTTGCGGCGGAGCGGTGCAGCCCAATCCCGGCTACGACCCGCTGCTCGCCTGCTACGACCTGACGCGAACCGCTCCGTTGCCGGCTTCAAATGGTTGCCCCGGTTCCACCTCCTCGCGCTACACCTACAACGGCCATGCGAACATCCGCCAGTTGTCGCCCTATATTGAAGATCTGATCCGGATCAGGAACTGGACTTTCCGGTTGGGTCTGCGCGGCGATTACTACTACGGCATCACCAAAGCCGGCCAGGCTGAGCCTCGCCTGGGCACTTCATACACGATCAAGAAGACCAACACGGTGCTGTCGTTCTCCTACGCCCGCACGCTGGAGAGTCCGTTCAACGAGAATCTCGTGCTCTCCAGTCTCGGATGTAATAACGCGGTGGTTAACGACATCATGGCTGCGATCCAGGGTTATCCCTGCCTGACCTCGCCGCTAACCCCGGGGACGCGCAATGAGTATCACGCCGGTCTTCAGCAGGCGTTCGGCCGCTATCTGGTGATTAGTGGAGAATACGTCTGGAAATATACCAACAACGCTTATGACTTCAGCGTGTTCGCCAATACGCCGATCACATATCCTATCGAGTGGGCCAAGGCCAAGATCCCTGGCGTCGCCGTTCGAGCGAGCGTGCCGAATTATCACGGCTTCAGCGCCTTTATCGTGTTCTCTCACGTGGCCGCTCGTTTCTTTGGACCCCAGGTCAGCGGAATCGGCACCACTCCTACCAGCTTCGGCGCTGGCGGAGTGTTCCGAATCGACCATGACGAAGCGTTCAATCAGACCACGCACCTGCAATACCAGTTCGGAAAGCGGGGGCCGTGGGTGGGCTTCAACTGGCGCTACGACAGCGGTCTGGTCGCGGGCGCCGTGCCCTGCGCCGGCGGTAATTGCGCCAACGGTCCCAATGGCGACGATTCCACTGTCGACGTCGCACCCCTGACTCCCGATCAGCAATTCCAGGCGGGGTTGTTCTGCGGAAGCACCTACGCAACGCCGACAACGCCCATCAGCCCAACCGGTCTCTGCCCGGCATCGCTATACGGCTCGACAAAGCTCCAGATCCCCGCTCCCGGCACGGAGGATGACGACCACAATCCGCCGCGCGTCGCTTCCCGCAATCTGTTCGATCTTGCGATCGGGCACGATAACCTGTTCCACGGCGATCGTTACAAGTGGAGTACGCGCCTCGAGATCATCAATCTCACGAACGCGAATGTGCTTTACAATTTCCTGTCGACGTTTAGCGGCACGCACTATGTGACCCCGCGGGCCCTCACCGGGACCGTCGCGTTCCACTTCTGATTCAGGCGCGCCTGTTGCCTCCGACTCAGAAGAATACGTAAGGGACGAAGATGAATGCAGTGCAACTCGTTAACAACGCAAAGTCGTTGACGAACCTGCGATATGTAGATTCCTCCTGTTGTTTCGCGCTCAGCAGGGCAGCGAGCGCCGCGACCAGGATAAGCCAGAATCCGGTGACGAGTTGGGTCGCGAGAGTCGCTCCCAACTCCGTGAACATATGCCGGATTGAAAAGCTCAGGGCGAACAGGCCTATGGGAAGCGCCGGGAAAGGCAGGATGGCGCCGATCCAGCAAAACCTTCCGCCTTGCCACTTACGGAGAGTCAGCGCAAGTCCGAGTTCCGCAAGCTGGATCAGAACCGCCGAAAGGGCGAACTGCTTCCGAGTCCAGATGTACTGCGAGCCGCCGAACCAGCCCACGATCGCCATGGCCGCCAGCAAGAGCGCGGCATAAGCCGTAAACCGCGT
Organism: Terriglobia bacterium; assembly: GCA_963845785.1. Lineage (GTDB taxonomy): Bacteria > Acidobacteriota > Terriglobia > Bryobacterales > Bryobacteraceae > BOG-234. Next base: position 397,550 of record CAWJTK010000003.1, read on the forward strand.
CATGAGAGCTCTTCGGTCGGCCGCCACAAGCACATGAACGTCCCGATAGAGGAATATGACGGCGAATGCGATTACGACGATAAGCATGCGTCTTCCGGTGTTAACACGGAAGACGCTCGCCGCCAAAATGTCTCGCCGTGGATGAACTGGTTTCGCTCTTGAATGGCCTGAATCGGCGGAATAGCGGTTACCAGTAGATCGGATTTCCCACCAGAATCAAGTGAGCGTCTGCGTCGCGAACGTTGATGCGAAGCCAGTGGCGCCTGGCATCCGCCGTCATTGAAAATGACTGGTTCGAGAAAGGCACGGTCGTGGTAACTCATTCCGCCACAACCAATGGCTCGGAGCCGTCGTTAAAAGACTTAAAAAACTACTTCTTCGAACGTGTCGGCCAATTGTCGAAAAAAGCGCTGGCCGAGAATAATAAAGCGCAATGGCCTCTGATCGTGTTGCACTCGATTTTCAAGGACAATCAACCCGATTTATTGCGCGCAGTGTGGAAATTGCTCGGCGATTACGAACCGTGGCTCACCAACGCCGTGAAGACTGCAAGCAGTGATATTTCACCTTTTGATGCCCGGCCGATACTGGCAATAACAGAGGACCCGACGCGCAGCAGCAAGTCTTCTATGACGAACGCCCTCAAGGCGGCAAACTGCGCGTGTTTGGTTCCGCGCATACGAACATGCCTGATACCAGGTCGCGAGCGGAAGCCGAACATCTCGCGGCAACTCTCGCGCCGCGGGTTCTGCTGACCCGGCCTCCCGATAACTACCGGCGGTGGTGGAACAATTCCTGGTATGAAGCAGAGGAAGTGGGGAAGCTCGCGCGCTCTGGTGAACCATGCGCATGAATTGGGTTAGTGGATCCACTTTTATACGCTCGATGGATTTGGTCCTGAAACCAACGCGGGTTGGGACAAGGGTTACAACTTCGGCTCGCCGGCTGCCGTGCACGTGCGATGGAAGGCTGCGATTGTTGCGGGAGTGGATATGATAGCGACCGATCAATATGAAGATCTCGGCGCTTTATTACGACAAACGCCTCACGGCCAAAATCGACCGTGAGGCGTCTGTCGCCGGCCTCAGGCGAGGTCGTAGCGATCGTTGTTCATCACCTTGGTCCAGGCAGCTGCGAAGTCCTTCACAAACGCCTCCTTCGAGTCGCTGCATGCATAGACTTCCGCGATTCCCCGGAGCTGTGAGTTCGAACCGAAGACCAGATCCACTCGAGTGCCGGTCCACTTGACCTGGCCCGTCGCGCGATCCCGCCCTTCATACACGCCGTCGTTTGACACAGGCGCCCATGTCGTCTTCATATCGAGCAGGTTGACGAAGAAATCGTTCGTCAACGTTCCCGGCTTATCAGTGAAGACGCCATGTTTGGACTGCCCGACGTTCACATTCAGCGCGCGCAGGCCGCCGACCAGAACCGTCATCTCGGGAGCCGTCAACCTCAGCAACTGCGCCCGGTCGATCAGTAATTCCTCCGCCGGTCGCTCCTGGCCGTTCTGAACATAGTTGCGGAAGCCATCTGCCACCGGCTCCAGTACGGCGAAAGACTCCACGTCGGTCTGCTCCTGGAGCGCATCAGTGCGGCCCGCCGAGAAAGGAATCTTCACCTCATGCCCGGCTTTTTTCGCAGCATCCTCGATCGCTGCGTCACCGCCCAGAACGATCAGATCCGCGAGTGAGATCTTCTTGCCACCGGACTGCGAGCCGTTGAAATCCTTCTGGATCGTCTTCAGCTTGTCGAGTACCTTCGCCAGTTCGACCGGCTGGTTCACTTCCCAGTCCTTTTGCGGCGCAAGGCTGATACGCGCCCCGTTCGCCCCGCCGCGCTTATCGGAACCACGGAACGTGGATGCCGAAGCCCATGCAGTGCCCACGAGCTGGGGAATCGAGATGCCAGACGCGAGAATTTTAGCCTTCAGAGTGGCCGCATCCTGCTCGCTGATCAATTCATGATTCACCGCCGGAACAGGATCCTGCCAGATCAGCGTCTCCTTCGGAACCAGCGGACCCAGATAGCGCGACACCGGACCCATGTCGCGATGGGTCAGTTTGTACCACGCTTTCGCGAACGCGTCGGCGAACTCCTGGGGATTTTCGCGGAATCGTTTCGCGATCGGCCCATAGATCGGGTCCAGCTTCAGGGCGAGATCGGTCGTCAGGATTCCCGGAGCATGCCGCTTCGAGGGATCGTGAGCATCGGGAACGCTGCCCGCGGAAGTCCCGTTCTTCGGAGCCCACTGGTTCGCACCCGCGGGACTCTTTACCAGCTCCCACTCATAATCGAACAGGTTTTCGAGGAAGTTGTTGCTCCATTTCACCGGCGTAGTGGTCCATATCACTTCGAGACCGCTGGTGATCGCATGCGTACCGTTTCCGTTGCCGAAGCTGTTCTTCCATCCGAAGCCCTGCTCCTCAATGGCCGCGCCCTCGGGTTCGGCGCCGACATACTTACCCGCATCCGCTGCGCCGTGGGTCTTGCCGAACGAGTGGCCGCCGGCGATCAGCGCGACTGTCTCCTCGTCATTCATCGCCATGCGGGCGAATGTCTCCCGGATGTCTCGTGCCGCAGCGAGGGGATCGGGATTTCCGTTGGGGCCTTCCGGATTCACGTAAATCAGGCCCATCTGAACGGCAGCCAGAGGAGCGTCGAGTTGACGATCGCCGGTATAGCGCTCGTCTCCCATCCACTTCGCTTCCGGCCCCCAGAAGATGTCTTCCGACGGCTCCCAGAGGTCTTCGCGCCCGCCTGCGTAGCCGTAGGTCTTGAACCCCATCGACTCCAGTGCGACGTTACCGGCGAGAATCATGAGGTCGGCCCAGGAGATCTTGCGGCCATACTTCTGCTTGATCGGCCACAGTAACCGGCGCGCCTTGTCGAGATTCGCGTTGTCCGGCCAGCTGTTCAGCGGTGCAAAACGCTGCGTGCCATAGCCCGCGCCGCCGCGTCCGTCGCCGATGCGGTAGGTACCCGCGCTGTGCCACGCCATGCGGATGAACAGCGGTCCGTAATGGCCAAAGTCAGCCGGCCACCACACCTGCGAGTCCGTCATCACCGCATGCAGATCCTTGATCACCGCATTAAGATCAAGGCTCTTGAATGCTTCGGCATAGTTGAAGTCCTTGTCCATCGGATCCGACAAGTCGGAATGCTGGTGCAGGATCTTGAGGTTCAACTGGTCCGGCCACCAACGCGCGTTGGTCGGCGCCCCGGCCACGGTATGTTTGCGCGGGCCACCGACTACCGGGCATTTTGCTGCGCCCGATATGCTCTGCTCATCATTGGGCAGAACCGCTTCTGCCCCTGTAAAATCTTTTTCCATTTGTTTATCCTCCTTCGAGAGCGTTAATAAAATGTGACGAACGGCAAGACATGCGGACTCACCTCGCCTGTTGGCCAGCGCGACGTGGAGCGCACTTCGCGCAAAATCCCCGAAAAATCACTTCGCATTCGCGAACAATTCGTTTGCCGAGAGGCTCCGGGGCAGGCTTGGGCACGTCGTACCATTCGATGTCCTCGACATTGCCGCAGCGGTCGCAGATGAAGTGGTGATGCCGCATGCCTTTCGCATCGAATCGCGCAGCCCGGCCCTCAACAGCCACTTCACGCACCAGATCCGATTGCACCAGGTCTCGCAAAATGTTATAGGTGGTGGCCCTGGAACAGCGTGGATCCAGGCGATTCACGGCTTCGAAAATTTCCGCAGCCGTGGGATGCCGGTTGTGTTCCATCAGGAACGCCATCACGGCATAGCGCTGCGGCGTACAGCGCAACCCGCCGGCGTCAAGAAGCCCCTTAATCGCCTCAGCGTCCATCAATTGTTTAGACTATATCCAATGTAATATTATGTCAATACTCGTGGGCGGCCATTTCAGATTCGCTGGGTAGAAAAGTCGCGCTGCGCTTCACAGGAAATTTTCACAGGGAAAGAAGAACGTCAAATGGGACAACCTCGCCGACAATTCTTCATTTTGTGCTCCGCCGCTATTCTTGCTTCCTGGTCGATGCCACGACAGCAGACGACCTCAATACCGGTCGCAAATTGGATCGAGGCGCCGACCTCTGTCTCGCCTCCGTGCTTGTTCGGAGGCGTCACCGGCGCCACGACAAATACGAACCGATAACGATGAGTGGTATTGGGATCACGGAACCTGGACGGAAGTGCCGGCGGCAGGTAACGCTGCCCTGGCAGATGGGCGGCCGCGTGGACTATGACCCCGTCCCTGGGGCCTGCTCTTGTTTGGCGGATTTAATTTCGCATCGCCCTTTAACAACACGTGGCTCTTATACCCAAGTCGATGAGCCGCCCGTCTCAACCTCTCTATTCAACAACCTGAACCAGTCCCGAGCTGATAATCCGCTGGTCAGATGTAACGAGCCGCAGTCTCTCAACCCGAGCGGTCGCGGTGATCGCGCGGTCGGCCGGATCTCGCAGCGCGCCCAAACAAGCGATCTCCACGGCGATTTCGCAGGTTAACGGAAGAATGCGAAAAACCGGATTGGACTTCAGATCTTGAAAGAATTCATCGAGAGGCAGCCTCAGAACCGGCCTTTCGCCGCTCGCAAGAATAGCAATCTCCAGCAGGCTGATCGCGCTGAAGGCAACTGGCTCGCTTCTGCGAACCGCCTTCTCAAGAGTGGTCAATTGCGTTCGCGAAAGCTTCCTTGCCTCAATCAGCCATCGGATGAGGATGTGTGTGTCCAGCAACAGGCGCGGCAGCAAAGAGCGTTCCTGACGATGACTAACGAGGGTCCGCGACGTCCCACAGCGCGGAAGTATCCGCATTCACGATGTCGCCCGTGATGCGGGCCTTTCGCGCCCAGCTGTTGGCTGGCGACTTCCCGGTGGCGGCCTTCACTGGACTCAGAACAGCCACCGGGCGCCCGCGCCGCGTGATCGTGATACAGTCCCCCGACTGTTCGACCTCGCCAATGCAGGCCAGGCATGCCGCCTTGAAATCGGATGCGCTCAAAACCCGGTCTTTCATGAATCCATACTACTAAGGTGGTCACCTGACCATATTGGCCGACGATTATCCCGGACGCGAGCCCGCGATCAAAATATGCACCAGCCTTTTCGCGCTCTGCGGCCAGTCCGGCGCGGATGCCACATAGGACACCCCCACCAGAGCCCGAAGCAGGTCCAACGGCTCCACATCCGGCCGCACGTCCCCGCTCTCAATCGCCCGAGTTACCAGAGCCCTGATCGCTCCTTTAATCTGATCGCCCGTGGACTCGTAAACCTTCGAAGGCCCCCCAACAAGCGTATTCAGAGCAGGAGCGATAATCTGTTTAGCCTCAACATAATCGATAAACAGCAGCATCCACGCCCGTAACGCATCGATCGGCGCCATGGTCTCGGCAAACTTCCGTTCGGCCGCCGCCAGCTTCCCCACCTCGCTCCGGTAAACGGCCTCCAGGAGCGCCTCGCGTGTCGGAAAGTGGCGATACAAAGTCCCCGCGCCCACGCCAGCGTCTTTTGCGACCTCATCGAGACTCACGTTGGCGCCTGACCGCGAGAAAGCCTCTTTCGCAATCTCCAGAATCCGCTCGCGGTTGCGCTGCGCATCGGCGCGAGGTTTACGAGGAGCTGTCATTTCGAAAATTCTCTGAATCCGGAGACATCCTCCGCTTATCAAACCGATTGCGGAGACACCCTCCGTTTTTAACCGCACGACAAGGCGGTTGTCAATCGGGAGAAGAACAATGGTGACAGCAACAGCATTTCATGCAACTTCAACAACGGAAGACGTCCTGTCGGGAATCAATCTGCAGGGCAAACGCATCCTCGTAACCGGCGTTTCCGCCGGACTCGGGGTGGAAACCGCCCGAGCCCTCGCGGCTCATGGCGCCGACGTGGTCGGGGCCGCGCGTGATCTCAAAAAGGCCGAAGCGGCGACCGCCCAGGTGCGAAAAGAGGCCGCGGCCAACCACGGAAGCCTCGATCTCATTCAATTGGATCTCGCCAATCTCAAAAGCGTTCGCGCGTGCGCTGACGCGCTTCTGGCGGAGGGGAATTTCTTCGACGTCGTAATCGCAAACGCGGGAGTAATGGCCACACCTTTCGGCCACACGGCGGACGGCTTCGAAACCCAGTTCGGCACGAACCACCTGGGCCACTTTGTCTTCGTGAATCGGATCGCGCCGCTGATCCGCTACGGAGGCAGGCTGATCAACCTCTCCTCGGCGGGTCACCGCTTCTCGAACGTAGACCTCGACGATCCGAATTTTGAGAGGACGCCCTACGAGCCCTTCGCCGCCTACGGCCGGTCGAAGACGGCAAACATCCTCTTCGCGGTCGCCTTCGATCGGCGGCATCGGGACCGCAAAATACGCGCCGCGGCGGTACATCCGGGCGGTATCCAGACCGAACTCGGACGCCATATGGACGCGAGCGCCTTACAAGCGCTGATCGACCAGGTCAACCGGCAGGCCGCCGAAGCGGGAATGGCCGCCTTCCAGTGGAAGACGATTCCTCAGGGAGCCGCGACCTCGGTTTGGGCCGGAGTAGTGGCCCCGGCTGAGGAAATCGGCGGCCGTTATTGCGAGGATTGCCACGTCGCAAGCATCTCAATAGACGACGCGACGCTCAGAGAAGGAGTCCGGGCATACGCGCTCGATCCGGAGGCCGCAGAGGCGCTTTGGAAGAAGAGCGAGGAACTGGTCGGCGAGTCCTTTTAGCGATCCCAAGCTGCGGGCGGGGCTGCGGGCGGGGCTGCGGCCTCGCCGCTGGCCTAAGCAGGCACCCTGAGGCGCTTGAATGCTTCGGGAACCAGTGGATGCAGGCCGGCCCCGCCGCCTGCAATATACTGCTCCATCTGATCGCGCATTCGCCGCTCCCAATACTTTTTGATGTGGTCGGTGACTCCCGCCACCGCCTCTTCGTGTGGATATGTGGCGAAGAACAGCGCGATCTGATTCGCGTTGTGAACCATCGTGGAAGACTTCATCGCCGCTCGCCGCCGCTACTTGCTGACCGCCACAGCTTCTGTTGCGACCTGCGTGGTCTGCTTCCGCGAATCCAGATATTGCTGCTGCCACTCGGAAAGCTTGCGGGCCGGGCTCACTTGCACGGCAGTCACCTTGTATTCGGGGCATCCGGTCGCCCAGTCCGAAAACTCGGTCGTCACCACATTAGCGCCCGTGAACATGTGATGGAACGTGGTATAAACCACTCCCGGTTGCATGCGCTCCGAGATGCGGGCCTTCAAGGACGTTTCACCGGCGCGGCTCGTCAGCGACACCAGATCGCCCTCTTTGATGCCGCGATCCTCGGCATCCTGCGGATGAATTTCAAGCAAATCTTCGGGATGCCAGATGTTGTTTCCCGTGCGGGCGGTCTGCGCGCCTACGTTGTACTGCGTCAGAATGCGGCCGGTGGTCAGGATCAACGGGAAGCGTCTGTTCACACGCTCTTCCGTCGGCACGAACTCGGTGAGCATGAAGCGGCCCTTTCCGCGGACGAACTGGCCGATGTGCATAGTCGGGGTGCCTTCCGGCGCCTTTTCATTGCACGGCCACTGGATGCTTCCCATTTGATCGATCTTCTCGTAGCTCACGCCCGCGAAAGTGGGTGTGAGGCGCGCAATCTCATCCATGATTTCCGACGGGTGTTCATAGTCCATCGGGTAGCCGAGCGCCGCTGAAAGCTTCATCGTGATTTCCCAGTCGGCGAAACCGTTGGCTGGAGCCACCGCCTTGCGTACACGGCTGATGCGCCGCTCCGCATTGGTAAACGTGCCGTCTTTCTCAAGGAAGGTCGAGCCCGGCAGAAAAACGTGCGCAAAGCTGGCGGTTTCGTTCAGGAAGAGATCGTGTACGACGACGCATTCCATCGCGGCGAGTCCTCCCGTAATGTGTTGCGTGTTGGGATCGGACTGCGCGATGTCTTCGCCCTGGACGTAGAGACCTTTGAAGGTGCCGTCCATGGCGGCATCAATCATATTCGGAATGCGGAGGCCGGGTTCGGACTGCAACGGGACTCCCCAGGCAGCTTCGAAGGTCTTGCGCACGGGTTCGTTTGAGACATGCCGATACCCGGGGAACTCGTGCGGGAACGCGCCCATATCGCACGAACCCTGCACATTGTTCTGTCCACGAAGCGGATTTACGCCCACGCCGCGCCTGCCCAGATTGCCGGTCAGCATCGCGATATTCGCCATGCCAATCACCATCGTTGACCCCTGGCTATGCTCGGTCACGCCCAAGCCGTAATAAATGGCGGCATTCGGGCCTTTGGCGTAAAGCCGAGCCGCGGCGCGAACGTCTTCCGCCGGAACACCCGTGAAAGGCTCCATCGCCTCAGGCGAGTTGCGCTCCTCCACAATGAAGTTGCGCCAGCGTCCGAACTCCGCCATGTCGCAACGTTCTTTGATAAATTCCTCGTTCGCGAGACCTTCGGTCACGATCGTGTGCGCGAGCGCATTAATCATGGCGACGTTGGTTCCCGGCCGCAGCGGAAGATGATAATCCGCCTCGATGTGAGCCGACTTTACGAGATCCGTCTGGCGCGGATCGACGACAATCAAATGCGCGCCTTCGCGCAGACGCCGCTTCATCTGCGAAGCGAACACCGGATGCGCATCGGTCGGATTCGCACCGATCACCATGATCACGTCGGCCTCTTCGACAGAATCGAAATCCTGCGTTCCGGCCGAGGTGCCGAACGTGTTGGACAAGCCGTAGCCCGTGGGGGAATGGCAGACGCGCGCACACGTGTCGGTGTTGTTGTTCCCGAACGCCGCCCGGATCATCTTCTGCACCAGATAGCCTTCTTCGTTGGTGCAGCGCGAGGAAACGATGCCTCCGATCGAATCGCGTCCGTACTGCGCCTGGATGCGCTTGAACTCGCTCGCCGCGTAGTTGATCGCTTCATCCCAGCTCACTTCCTGCCAGGGGTCGGTGATCTTCTTGCGGATCATCGGCTTGTAGACGCGGTCTTTGTGGGTCGTGTAACCCCACGCGAAGCGCCCTTTCACGCAAGAATGTCCGTGGTTCGCCTTGCCATCCTTGAATGGAACCATGCGGATGACTTCCCCGCCCTGCATCTCGGCTTTGAAGGAACAGCCGACGCCGCAGTAAGCGCAGGTTGTGACGACGCTATGTTCCGGCTGTCCCTTTTCCAGCACTGATTTTTCGATTAGCGTCGCGGTCGGACATGCTTGAACGCACGCGCCACAGGAAACACATTCGGAATCGAGGAACGGCTTATTGCCGGCGGACACCTTGGAATCGAAGCCGCGGCCCTGAATCGTGAGCGCAAACGTGCCCTGGACTTCTTCGCAGGCGCGTACGCAGCGAGAGCAGACGATGCATTTGGACGGCTCGAATGAGAAGTAGGGGTTCGAAGTGTCCTTTGGCAAAGGCTGCTTGAAATGGTTTTCGCCTTCGTAACCATAGCGAACTTCGCGCAGTCCCACCACGCCCGCCATGTCCTGGAGTTCGCAATCGCCATTCGCGCCGCAGGTCAGGCAATCGAGCGGATGATCCGAGATGTAAAGCTCCATCATGCCTTTGCGAAGCTTGTGCAGCTTCGGCGAAGACGTCCGAACCTTCATTCCCGGTTCGGCCAGAGTAGTGCAGGAGGCAGGCGTTCCGCGCCGTCCGTCGACCTCGACAAGACAGAGGCGGCAGGAGCCGAACGCTTTCACGCTGTCTGTGGCGCAAAGCTTCGGTACGCTCACGCCGGCGACAGCGGCCGCGCGCATGAGCGACGTCCCGGCCGGGACTGTAACAGGAGTGCCGTCGATTTCGAGCGTGACCAGAGTCTGGGAGACGCTCGCGGGAGTGCCGTAATCGATTTCCTGAACTAACGCCATGTCGAATTCTCCTGCGTAAGAGCCGCGGCCGGTGGAGTCGCCGAGGGTTTTATAAAGTCTTCGGGGAAGTGCTGCAATGCGCTCAGCACCGGATAAGGGGTTAAGCCGCCCAGCGCGCAAAGCGAACCGTCAAGCATCAGTTCGCAGAGATCGTCGAGAATGCGGAGGTTCTTTTCGCGGTCGCGATTCGCAATGATGTGTTCGATCGTTTCCACGCCGCGCGTTGAGCCGATCCGGCAAGGCGTGCACTTGCCGCAGCTTTCGATCGCACAGAACTCCATCGCGAAGCGCGCCTGCTTTGCCAGATCCACCGTGTCGTCGAAAACCACAATGCCGCCGTGGCCGACAAGACCCTTCTTCGCGGCGAAGGCTTCATAATCGAGCGGGGTATCGAGCAGCGATTCCGGGAAGTACGCTCCCAGCGGGCCGCCTACCTGCACAGCGCGCAGCGGACGCCCCGTGGCGGTGCCTCCGCCATAGTCGTAGATCGCTTCGCGCAGCGTGATACCGAATGCCTTTTCAACCAGGCCGCCGTATTTGATATTGCCGGCGAGCTGAATCGTGAGCGTGCCGCGCGAGCGGCCCATCCCGAAGTTCTGATAAAACTTCGCGCCTTTGTCGAGAATGATCGGAACGGTGGCAAGCGAAATGACGTTGTTGACGACGGTCGGTTTGCCGAAGAGTCCTTCGATCGCCGGAAGTGGAGGTTTGGGACGAATCTGGCCGCGCCTGCCTTCGAGGCTTTCGAGCAGCGACGTTTCCTCGCCACAGATATAGGCTCCGGCGCCGAGCCGGGCTTCCAGGTTGAAAGCTCTTCCGCTGCTTGCGACGTTGGCGCCCAGGTAGCCGTTTTTTTGCGCGACCGCGATGGCCCGCTGCATCGTTCGGAAGGCGTGCGGATATTCCGACCGGATGTAGATGTAGCCCATCGTGGCTCCGACCGCGAGCCCTGCGATCGTCATGCCTTCGATGAGCACAAACGGATCGCCTTCCATAATCATGCGGTCGGCATAGGTGCCGCTGTCGCCTTCGTCGGCGTTGCATACGATGTACTTCTGATCGCCCGGCGTGTTCAGGACCGTGCGCCACTTGATTCCAGTGGGGAAGCCCGCGCCGCCGCGCCCGCGCAATCCGGAACCCAGAACCTCCTCGACGATCGCCGCCTGATCCATCTCGAGAGCGAGCTGCAGGCCCCGATAGCCATCGTGTGTGATGTAGTCGGCAATCGAGAGCGGATCGATAATTCCGCAACGGGCGAAAGTCAAGCGTTCCTGCTTTTTCAGAAAGGGAATCTCTTCCACCAGACCGAGATAAAGCGGGTGCTGCCTGCCTTCGAGAAGGCCGCCGTCGAGTAATCCCGCAACGGCATCGGGGGAAACCGGACCGTACCCTACCCTCCCGGCCGGCGTCTCTACTTCGACCAGAGGCTCCAGCCAGAACAAACCGCGCGAGCCGTTTCGAACCACCTGGACATCAAGCCGCCTCGCTGCGATCTGGCTTTCGAGTGAATGAGCGACAGCATCCGCGCCGACCGCAATAGCCGCGGCGTCACGCGGGACGAAAACCTTCACATCGGCCTCCTCACGTTGTCGATCAGGGAATCGGCAACATCGGGTGACACTCGGGCGTAAGGTCTGTCGTCAAGCATCAGCGCGGGAGATGAAGCGCACATTCCCAGACAGAAGATCTGCTCGAAGGTGATGCGGCCGTCTTCGGTGGTTCCCCCAAGCGGGATTCCGAGACGATTCTGAATGTGCTCGATCAATGAATCGCAGCCCATCGACTGGCAGGATTCCGCACGGCATACCTTCAACACGTGCCGTCCCGGAGGGGCGCGCCGGAAATCATGATAAAAACTGATAGTCCCGTGGACCTCGGCCTGAGAAATGTTGAGCGCGCGCGCGATCAGCGGAACGGCGGCTTCGTCGATATAGCCGAACTCTTCCTGAAGTGAGTGCAGAATCGGAAGCAAAGCGCCGGGAAGCTTCTGCAGTTCCTGGATGCGATTTTGTGCAAGATCTGCGTTCCACGGCTGTCGATCACTCATGCAAATGACTCATCATTCCAATGCGGACTACGCGAATCATAGCATGACCTCAAATATGAACGATCTTGCATATATATGCGTCCGGCAGCTTTAAGGCACGCTTAAAAAACCTTTTGGCAGGGCATAATATATGCATTACAATTCATATTTCGCAACTGGGTTAGCCATAGTAGCGTTGTTGCAGAGCTTGTTACGGAGTCTCATCGCCATGAGAACGTTCGGCGCGAAAGGAAAAACAGTGAGGGGCAACATTCTGTCGGTGCCGGTGCGCAGGTACAAAAGCATTGCACCCGTAGCGATTTTCTCGGACGAACAGGATCTCCTCGCCGTCGAGGAACCTCTCCAGATATCCGTGGCAGAGAGCGATCTGGCGGTTACGATGCGGACTCCCGGAAACGATGCCGAACTGGCCGCCGGCTTCCTGTTGACCGAAGGATTTGTACGGGAGGCCGGCGACATCGTTGACATTGAGTGCCGACGCAACCGGGCGCTGGTCACTCTCGACGAGAAAATAAAAGTCGACCTGAACGGCGCCACGCGTAATTTTTACATGACCTCAAGCTGTGGCGTTTGCGGTAAAACCTCGATCGAAGCCATTGAGAATGCCGGTTGCGCATTTCTTCCACGGAAGTTCCCGGTCGTTGAGGAATCGCTGATTCGCTCTCTTCCGGCAAGACTCCGCGAATCACAGGCCGTCTTCGACCGTACAGGGGGGCTTCATGCGGCGGGACTTTTCTCCGCAGGTGGAGACCTGATTCTCTCAAGGGAAGATGTGGGCCGCCACAACGCGGTGGACAAACTGATCGGAAGAGCGCTCCTTGATGGACTATTGCCCTTGCACGATTACCTGCTGATGGTAAGCGGGCGGACCAGTTTTGAGCTCGTGCAGAAAGCTGTCATGGCCGGCATACCCGTGCTGGCAGCCGTCGGCGCACCTTCCAGTCTCGCGGTGAAGACCGCAAAGCGCTTCGGAATGACGTTGATCGGCTTCCTGCGGGATGACCGATTTAATGTTTATTCCGATTTCGGCCGGGTTACATCGGAACCACCTGGCGCCGGAAGCGGCACTAGCGGCGGCGCTGTCCCCATCGGTGCTTCAAAGTGACCGCTTCGGCGGCTCCGGCGGCCGGGTTCGACCAGCGGCCGAGCGTATACGTACGACGATAGCCGTCCAGGCGATTCCAGATCGTCACTTTCACGATGCCGCTGGCATCGCACAAATATTCCTCTTCGACTTCCACGTAAGCGCCTTCGCCCTTGCGAATCACGTCGACCAGCGCCAGATCGGGCGTATCCCGCAGAACAGGATCGAAGGGAAACCGGATGTCGTCCCACAACGTAAGATCGCCCGATGGCTGGCCATCCTCTCCAATGCGCGCCGCCTCCACATACCGGAAGTGGCCAACATTGTGGAACGGTTTGTAGGAGCGAACCGCCCGCAGCGGCGGAGCGCCGTGCCGCGGCAACTCCAAACCCCGTGGGAAAAGCAGATCGAATGTAACGTGCCTACCGTGATCGGCCTCTCGCCATACCCCGAAGTGACGTGCGAACCGGTCGCGCAGCTTGTAGCCGGAGCGTGTATCGGCGCTGATGGCAAGGCCGATAGCAGTAGCCGCGCGCATATAGGAGGAACGCCGCACCGACCGTCCGAAAGTCTCTTTCAGCACGCGCGCCACGGCGGGAAGTTCGGATCCCCCGCCGGTTACATAGAGAGTTTCGATGGGCCGATCGGGGTGTGCCGAGAGCATCTCCTCGACCGCGGACACGGTACGTTCCACCAGAGGGCGGCAAAGGTCGTAATACGGCCCGACGGCGATCGAGACCTCGCCCCAGTCTTCGCGCACGTGTTCGAGGTCCACTACGATTCGGCGCGTATTCGGATTCAACGACTCCTTACGCTCGCGACACTCCTCCAGCAGCCGGAAGGACTCGGCATCGGAAAGAGACTCGCGCTCTTTGGCGCGGCCTGCAGTTTCCAATGCGAGATCCGCCAGAATTTCGTCGAAGTCGTCGCCGCCAAGATCCGGGAGGCCGGCGCTGGCCACTACTGTGTGGGTATCTTCTTCCATCTCGACGAGCGAAGCGTCGAACGTGCCACCACCGAGGTCGTAGACAAGCAGCGACCGCCGGGGATGCCCCTTGCGATGGGCCTGCTCACGATGGCCATACTCCATGCTCGCCGCCGAGGGCTCGTTGAGCATGCCCAAAACCTGGAAGCCGGCAGCGCGAAAGGCTTCGGCCGTCAGAAATCGCTGGTTGCTGTTGGCATTGGCCGGCACGCCGATCATCACTTCGATCGGCTCACCGCGATCGAGCGACAGGGTGGAGGTCTGGCGCAACTGCTGATGGAACGCCGTCAGGAGCTCAATAATGAGTTCCATCAGTGGCATCGTCCGGCTGCTTAAGTCCACTTGAGTCGCGGGGGCGGCGCGTTTCAGCAGCCGTTTGAGCGAACGCAACACGGTCCATTCGCGATCGGCGCGAACAGCCCAGGCGCTCCAGCCGAAACAGCGTTCATTGCCGCGTATCGCCACCAGGGGCGGGAACCACTCCCGCGTCTGCCCGTCCGGCGATTCGAAACTGACCAGTGGATAGTTTCCGCGGTCAACCGCAGCGGCCACGATACGCGTCGTGCCAAAATCGATTCCCAGTTTCATGCCGCAGGCGTCACTCTATGCAATCGTAGCGTCTGTCTGCACGTGTCAGATGGCTGCAGTTATCTGGCAGCTTCCCGTTCGAACGTTTCGGTCTGAGTGTTCCACCTGAAGAATCGGGCATTCGACATATGTTCCGGCGTATCTTCTGCAACGATGACTCTTTCGATGGGTTCTCCCGTCGTGATCGCGACACACTGAGGGAGTCCGTTTCGCAGAAAGAAGACTCCGCGCAGGCTGTTCGGCAGATCGCTGACCACAATCTGGCGCGGGTCGCTCTTGAGTTCGGAGCTGACCGCGATGCAGGCCTTTTGAGAGAGCCGCGCGACGTCTCGCCAGATCGCCAGATTGTGCTTGAGCGCGGTGAACTGAAACAGAACCAGTCCAGCGGGAAGCAAAATTCGCAACGCTCCGGGGGCCGCGGAATTTTCCGCGAGAAGCCCAAAGAACAGCGCGAATCCGACAGCGGGCAGATAGAGAATGCGGCTGCCGCTCAGGTCCTGTCCGATCAGCAGCAGATGCTGTACGGGAAGCACCGCCGCAATCACCCAAAGCAGTGTTGTCGCCAGTAGCGTTCGCCGGGCCAGGGAATAAGCAGCCATTGCCGCCGATGCGATCAACAGAATCGGCAGCGTGACCTTCAACAGAAGGTCTGTGCTCGTCCAGTTCAGCGGAAACAGAAGTATGGCCCATTGCCTGAAGAGCAAAGCTTTCACAGTACGCATCGCACTGAAGTGCAGAACGGTTAAAGATCCCGGGTTCGTGGTGTACCCTCCGAGGCCATGCAGAAACCAGGTCCGGAAGACGAGTACAATCCCGCAAACGACCAGAAGACCCGCCGCCGACTTAATAATTCGGGAACGGTAAGAGGCGTCCCTGAACGGCATGATCAGGAGGACCAGCAGGAACAGGGGATATGAGGATTCTTTGCTGAGGAAGCCTGCGAGACCACAAAGACATCCGAGAGCCAGCCATCGAATCTCACCGTCGTCGATAAAGCGGATGATCGCGAGCAGCGCGGTAAGCGTGAAGAAAGCCGCAAGTAAATCGAAACGAGCGCCGACCCAGGCTACCGTCTCGCATCGAGTCCCGTTGAGGGCAAACAAAAGGGCCGCGATGAAAGCCCCCCACGCGCCACAACACAGCTTGCGGGCGAACATCCAGACGAGAGCCGTATTGATCAGGTGCAAGCCGATGTTCCACAAATTCCATCGGACAGGCTCGACGCCTGCCCACTTGTAATCCAGCCAATAGCTGAGATAGCCGACGGGACGGAAAAAGAGATCGCCGGGACGTGGCGTCACAAAAGATGTCAGAAGGACGTCGTGCAACGTCCGGATCCGCGCGTTCCAGATATGCACGTATGCGTCGTGAAGCAAAGGAAATCGAACGACGCCCGCAAATGCAATGGCGGCGATCAGGCACGCCGTGGCAATGTATATGGCGGGGGAAGGCGCGAACAAGTGCTTTCGCGCGTGCCGGCGCAGCCGCCTCCCGGCGCGGCAGGAGAGCCTTCAAAAGAATACAGAGAGCGAAGATGCCCTCCGCGTTTAGCGGATTACTGACCGGCAGGATAAAAGTAAACGGGCCGAGATAACACCGCGCGAGCAGAACGGTTCCCGCGGCAACGCACGTAATCGTAAGCAGAGTTCCGAGCCATCTTGCCTGGCGAGATGTCACTCGATAGGTCCCACGTGTAAGTCCGAATTCGAGAATATCGTAGAGATCTTACGGGGAATGAAATGCCCGCCGCTTCACGGAAACAGCACCTATAGTAGAAGGATGATACGCACACTCGCCGGCGCTGCCCTGTTCGCCGGCGCCCTTTTCGGGCAGGGTAATGTGATCGACCTGCCCCGCGGTCCGCTCGGCGATGGTCCATTCATTTTCGATACCGCGGAACAGCACAAGATCAAGGTCACCGTTCTGACGAAGGCTCTCGACCAGCCGTTCGGGATGGCCTTTCTCCCCGGGGGCGATATTCTCGTAAGCGAGCGCAAGGGAAAGCTTCGCATTGTGCGCGATGGCGTGCTGGATCCTCAGCCCATCGGTGGAGTACCGAAAATAAATTCCCGCGCGAACGCCGGCCTCTACGATTTTGTCCTTCATCCGAAATACGCTGAGAATCACTGGATCTATTTCGCTTTCAGTAAGCCCGGTGAGGGGAATTTATCGGCGACCGTTCTCGCTCGGACCCGGCTCGAGGGTAAATCGCTCACCGACGTGCAGGAACTCTACACTACGGAACAGGGCACCAATGTCGGCGGGTCGCGTCTCGCCTTCGCTCTTGACGGCACGATCCTTATGACCACGCCGGCCGCCAGTGACGTCCAGAAGGCGCAGGACCCCGCGAGCGCCTACGGCAAGGTTCTTCGGCTGAACGATGATGGCACCATTCCTCGCGACAACCCTTTTGTCGGCAAGCAGGGGTATCGCCCGGAGATTTACACCCTCGGCCATCGGGATCATCTGGGTCTGGTCGTCCATCCGTCGGGCACCATCTTCAACGCCGAACACGGCCCCAACGGTGGCGACGAAGTGAATCTGATCAAACCAGGCGCCAACTACGGCTGGCCCGTCATCAGCTTCGGGCGCCAGTATGACGGTTCCAGGATTCTTCCCTACAAAGAAGGGATGGAGATTCCGCAGATTGTGTGGGTGCCGTCGATTGGGCCCTCGGGAATCATGTTCTATACCGGGGATAAGTTTCCGGCCTGGAAGAATAATCTGTTCGTCGGAAGCGCGCGCTATGGTGAAATCCGTGGTTACGGCCACCTCGAACGCGTTGTCTTGAACGACAAGTTCGAAGACATCCGCCGCGAGCGGATTCTGGACGATCTCCATCAGCGCGTGCGCGACGTTCGCCAGGGCCCCGACGGGAATATCTATGTGCTGACAGATCAGGAAGTGGGTGCGCTATTGAGAATCGAACCGGCCCGGTAGCGCGGCCGTTGCCATATACTTGCCGGAGCGAGGATTTTCATGGTCCGAACAACAATGAGACGAACGATAATGATCGCGGCCGCTTTGGCCGCTGTGGGTATTGCAAACGCCGCAGTCGACGACGCGGTCCGGCTCGACACCGGCATGGTTTCCGGCATCGCCTCGGCCACACCCGACGTGCGCGTGTTCAAAGGCATCCCCTATGCCGCGCCGCCCACGGGCGATCAACGCTGGCGCGCTCCGAAGCCCGCCGCGCACTGGGACGGCATCCGCAAAGCGGATACGTTCAGCCCCGTCTGCATGCAGGGTAATACCGGCAATGAGGATTGCCTTTACCTCAACGTCTGGACTGGCGCCAAAGCCGGCGAGAAGCGTCCCGTCATGGTGTGGATTTACGGCGGAGGCTACTACACGGGCTCCGGCTCGCAGTCCATGTACGACGGCGAGGCGCTGGCGAAAAAAGGCGCGGTGATTGTCACTATTAACTACCGGCTGGGCGAGTTCGGCTTCTTCTCCTATCCCGGGTTGACCACGGAATCCGACCGACGCGGCGCTGCCAACTTTGGCGTGATGGATTCGATCGCCGCGCTGCAGTGGGTGCAGAGGAACATTGCGGGTTTCGGTGGCGATCCGAAGCGCGTCACCGTCTTCGGCGAATCGGCCGGCTCGGGCCTTGTCGCCAACCTGATGACGATCCCGCAGGCCAAAGGGTTGTTCGAGCGGGCGATCGGCGAGAGCAGCGCATGGTCCACCGTGACCGTCGCGCCACTGCCCACGCTCGCCGAAGCCGAGGCCAAAGGTGAAAAGATCGCTCAAACCCTGGGCGCGAAGTCGCTTGCCGAATTGCGCGCCCTGCCCGCCGCGGACATTCAAAAGGCCGGCCGCGGCGACGGACCCGTGGTGGACGGCTGGTTGATCCGCGAGGACCCCAGCAAGGTCTTCGCAGCGGGCAAGCAGCTCGACGTGCCTGTGCTGACCGGGTCGAACCGCGACGAATCCTTTGGCGGCAATCCGGCCAACGCGCAGGCGTTCATCGATTCAGCGCACAAACGGTTCGGCGACATGGCCGACAACTTCCTGAGGGTCTACCCGGCCTCGACCGACGAAGAAGCGAAAGAATCCGCCTTCTATGCCGGCCGTGACGAAATGGCGTTCGTAATGCGCAACTGGGCGCGCCTCCAATCGAAGCAGGGGAAGAAGTCGTATGTTTACTTCTTTACCGAGCAGCCCCCGCTCGTTCCAGGTCGGGGCGGCCGCGGCGGAGGAGCGTTCGGACCCGGCCCGCACGGCAGCGCCGTGCATGTGTCGGAGATTCTCTATGTGTTTAATCATCTCGACAAGAGCCGCCCGTGGACCGATCAGGACCATCAGGTGTCCGACACCATGTCGTCCTATTGGGTCAACTTCGCAACGACCGGCGACCCCAACGGCAAGGGTTTGGCGAAGTGGACACCTTATGACGACAAGTCGAAGACGCCCATGATATTCGGGAATCCGCCGGAGGGCGCGCAGGCGCCGCGCGAAGACCGGATGGCGTTTTTCCAGTCTTATTTCGATAAGGTGGCGGCGAAATAGGCGGGCTGATGTTCTGAAATCAGGGCACGTTGCATCGCAGACGAAGAGCGTGACTGCGGTAGCGCCGGCGATCTTGTCGCCGGTTTCCGATCTTGATATCATCCGCCGGCCGAAATCGGATTCCGAGCCGCAACCGGGAGGAAGTATTCCCCGGCATGCAGCGGGCCGCGCAGCCGGTGTGGGGTCAGGGCTTCGGCCTTGCTGCCGAGCTTCCGCTCGGCGCGGAGCTTTACGTCAGCGCCGATAGTACCGGCAATCTTGTCGCCGGCGACAGAGCGAACTCTACAGTATTTGCGAAAAATGCCTCAAGCACGCAGAGCGCCATTCCGGCTGGACCATCTACATTCAATTGACTCCTGGCGCAAATGCCCGGAGTAGATGGTGTCCTCTGAAAGTGAGCGGCCGCGGACTATTATTGAGACGCTCCGCTGGAACACGGGATGAACCGATAGCGTTCGCCGTCGCCTTGCAATTCTCAAAGAAAGACAAACCGACAAGGCTCTGCGGTGCGTGAATGATAGCATTTGATTGTGCCTTGGATGGAGGACGATGAAGGATTCTCTCGCCCTGACGACTGAACCGCCAGCCGCCAAACCGGCGCCTAAGAAGGAGCGAGGCGGCCGTGGCCGTGTTCGTTCTACTCCGAAAGGTCGCCGGGTCGATCCCAGGGCGCTTGAGGAAGTTCTTGCCCTGCTTGGCGATGCCCCGCGGCGTCGCGATCTTCTGATCGAGCACCTGCATAAGATTCAGGATCGTTATCACTGCATCTCCGCGGCGCACATGGTTGCGCTGGCGTCCGAGATGAAGATGGCAATGGCCGAAGTTTATGAGGTAGCTACTTTTTACCACCACTTCGACGTCATTAAAGAAGGAGAGATTTCACCTCCGCCGATTACAGTTCGGGTCTGCGACTCGATCGCCTGCGAACTCGCGGGATCGCACGAGTTGCTTGAAGCGCTGCCGGGGCTGGTGGGTGCGGGCGTGCGCGTTTTGCATGCGCCTTGTGTGGGACGCTGCGAGACTGCTCCCGTCGCGATTGTGGGTCAGAACCCGATCGTGCACGCGACTGTCGGGCGGATCACGGACGCGGCTGACGCCGGTCGGGTTGTGCACCCCACGGCGGTCGGGGAAGTCACGCCGGGCCACATCGATTACGCCGCTTATCGCGCAGGCGGCGGATATGAGCTCGCGGCAGCTTGTATCGGCCGAAATCGGAAGGCTTCTGAAGTTATCGCGGTGATGGAAGATTCCGGATTGCGCGGCTTGGGCGGCGCGGGGTTTCCCACCGGACGTAAATGGAAGATTGTCGCGGCGGAGCCCGCCCCTCGGCTGATGGCCATCAACATTGATGAGGGGGAGCCGGGCACTTTCAAGGATCGTTATTATCTGGAGCGCGATCCGCATCGTTTTATCGAGGGCGCGCTGATTGCCGCGTGGGCGGTTGGGATCGAAACGATCTACATTTACCTGCGCGACGAATACCACGGGTGCCGCGCAATTCTCGAGCGCGAGATTGCTGCGCTGAAAGCCGATCCGCCTTGCGCGATTCCTGAGATCCACCTTCGCCGCGGCGCCGGAGCGTACATCTGCGGCGAAGAGTCTTCGATGATTGAGTCGATCGAAGGCAAGCGGGGCGAGCCGCGTCTGCGACCGCCGTACGTCGCGCAGGTCGGGCTCTTCGGTCGGCCCACGCTCGAACACAATATGGAAACGCTCCACTGGGTTCGGGCGATCCTCGAAAACGGCGCGTCGTGGTTTGCGGAACAGGGCCGTCACGGGCGGAAGGGCCTGCGGTCTTTCTCGGTGAGCGGCCGGGTGAAAAACCCCGGTGTGAAACTGGCGCCCGCGGGGATTACGTTGCGCGAGCTGGTCGACGAGTACTGCGGCGGCATGCTGGAGGGACACAACCTCTACGGGTACCTTCCGGGCGGCGCGTCAGGTGGAATTCTTCCGGAATCGCTGGCGGATATTCCGCTCGATTTTGACACACTCAACCCATATGGGTGTTTCATCGGGTCGGCGGCGGTTGTGGTGCTGTCGGATCAGGACACCGCGGCGGCGGCGGCGCGTAACCTGATGAAGTTTTTTTCCGACGAATCCTGCGGGCAGTGCACGCCATGTCGCGTGGGCACCGCCAAGGCGCTTCAGTTGATGGAACGGCAGCAATGGGACGCTCCCCTGCTGCAGGAGCTGTCGCAGGCGATGATGGACGCGTCGATTTGCGGTCTGGGGCAAGCCGCACCGAACCCGGCGCTTACCGTTTTGAAGTATTTTCCGCGGGAGGTCGAATAGTGCATCAGCAGAACAACGGTTTCATGACCACCAAATCGGTTTCGTTCGCGCTGAACGGAAAGACCGTCAGCTGCCGTCCGGACGAAACGATTCTGCAGACCGCCGAACGGCATGGCGTCGACATCCCGCGTCTTTGCTACACAGCGGGGATGCGGCCGGACGGCAATTGCCGCACCTGCATGGTTGAGATCAAGGGCGAGCGGGTGCTTGCGCCCTCCTGCTGCCGCTATCCGAAAGACGGAATGGAAGTGACGACCGACAGCCCGCGCGCTCTGGCAAGCCAGAAGATGTCGCTCGAGTTGCTGCTGGCGGACATTCCCGAGAAAGCCTACACGCTCAATTCGGAACTCGATTTGTGGGCGAAGAAGCTCGACATCGGCAAGCCGCGGTTTGCCGCCCGCCATCAGCCGGCGGAGGATCTGTCGCACCCTGCGATGGCGGTGAATCTTGACGCGTGCATCCAGTGCAAGCGGTGCGTGCGCGCCTGCCGCGAAGAGCAGGTGAACGATGTGATCGGATATGCCTTCCGTGGAGGGCATTCGAAGATCGTGTTCGACCTGGACGATCCGATGGGGGATTCCACGTGCGTCGCCTGCGGCGAGTGCGTTCAGGCATGCCCGACGGGCGCTCTGATGCCCGCGCGCGAGGTCGGAAAGATCGTTCCGGAGAAGAAGGTTAATTCTGTTTGTCCGTATTGCGGCGTCGGGTGCCAGCTTACTTACAACGTTCGCGATAACAAGATTGTGTATGTCGAGGGGCGCGATGGTCCCGCGAATTCCAGCCGCCTCTGCGTCAAGGGCCGGTACGGTTTCGATTATGTGCAGCACAAGCATCGCCTGACGAAACCGCTGATCCGGAAGGCGGGCGCGCCCAAAACGAAGAACTTCGTGGTCGATCCGGAGAACTGGAGCGAGGTCTTCCGCGAGGCTTCGTGGGAAGAAGCTCTTGATTTCGCAGCGAAGGGTCTGCGGGAGGCCCGGGATACATACGGCAAGCGGTCGCTGGCGGGTTTCGGTTCGGCGAAGTGCACGAATGAAGAGGCGTATCTGTTCCAGAAGCTGGTGCGGACCGGCTTTGGCTCGAACAACGTCGACCACTGCACGCGCCTTTGCCATGCTTCGAGCGTGGCCGCGCTGATGGAAGGGTACAATTCGGGCGCGGTTTCGAATCCGGTACGGGATGTGGCGCTTGCTGAGGTGATTTTTGTAATCGGCGCCAATCCGACGGTGAATCACCCGGTCGCTGCGACATTCATCAAGAACGCGGCGAAGTCCGGGGTGAAGCTGATTGTCGCCGATCCGCGGCGTGGCGATCTGGCGCGCCACGCGACTTACAATCTCCAGTTCAATCCCGACACCGACGTGGCGCTTCTCAATGCAATGCTGCACGTCATCGTTGAAGAGGGTCTGGTCAATGAGGAGTTTATTCGCGACCGCACCTCCGGCTACGAAGCGCTGGCGGAAAACGTGAAGAGATTTTCGCCGGAGCTGATGGCTCCGATCGTCGGGATTGACGCTAAAACCATCCGCGAGGTCGCGCGTTTGTATGCCACCTCGAAAGCTTCGATCATTCTCTGGGGCATGGGCATCTCTCAGCATGTTCATGGGACCGACAACGCGCGCTGCCTGATCGCCCTGGCGCTCTCGACCGGTCAGATCGGAAAACCGGGTTCGGGGCTGCATCCGCTTCGCGGGCAGAATAACGTGCAGGGCGCGTCGGATGCCGGGCTCATTCCGATGTGCTATCCCGATTACCAGGTTGTCACCACGCCGGCAGCGCGTGAGCGTTTTGAGAAGCTGTGGAACACGAAACTCGATCCCGATAAGGGTCTGACCGTCGTGGAAATCATGCATGCCTCGAAGAGGAAGGAAATTCGAGGGATGTATGTCATGGGTGAAAATCCGGCGATGTCGGATCCCGACGTCGATCACGCCCGGGATGCGCTCTGCGCTCTCGATCACCTGGTCGTGCAGGACATCTTTCTGACGGAAACGGGCTATCTGGCAGACGTGGTTCTGCCCGCCACGGCGTGGCCGGAAAAAGTCGGGACTGTCACTAATACCGACCGCATCGTGCAGCTTGGCCGCAAGGCGATTCAGGCTCCTGGCGACGCCCGGGACGATTTCTGGATTTTGAACGAACTCTCGCGCCGCGTCGGGGTGGACTGGTATTACAACCATCCGCGGGAAGTCTTCAACGAGATGCGTACCTGCATGGATTCGATCGCCGGCATCACGTGGGAGCGCCTCGAAAGCGAGTCTGCCGTTGTGTATCCTTGCGAGAAAGAGGGCGATCCGGGAGATCCTGTCGTCTTCATCAAAGATTTCCCGACTGAATCGGGACGCGCAAAGTTCGTTCCGGCGGACCTGATTCGCGCCGCGGAACAGCCCGACACTGAGTACCCCGTGGTGCTTATCACAGGGCGTCAGCTTGAGCACTGGCACACCGGATCCATGACGCGCCGCGCGTCGAACCTCGATTACATCGAGCCGGAGCCCGTGGCTTCGGTCCATCCGCTTGATCTGGAGGGCCTCGGCGTCACGCCCGGCTCAACGATCACGATTGCATCGCGCCGCGGAAGTATTTCGCTCTATGCTCGCGCCGACGACGGCACTCCTCGCGGCGTGGTTTTCGTTCCGTTCTGCTACTACGAAGCCGCAGCCAATATGCTGACCAATCCTGTGCTTGATCCGTTCGGGAAGATCCCAGAGTTCAAGTACTGCGCGGTGAAGGTATCGAAGGGCGGCCCCGAGCCGAAACGGCTGAGCTTTGGCGGTGGAGTCCTGATCCCGGAACAGGAGTCCGGCCTGGTTTCTGTGTCGGTTGCGGCTGCACGGCCGGTTGAAGAGCCCGAGCCCGCCGAAGTCGGCGTTTAAGCCCTCCATTGAAGACGCGGTTCGTATAAGAGCCGGCGAAGATCGCCGGCGCTACCCGGCGCCTACGTAGAGTTCCGCGCCGAGCGGAAGCTCGGCTGCAGCGCCGAAGCGCTGGCCCCACACCGGTTGGATTGCGTCTTCATTCGCTTCGGCGGCCCGCGGGGCCATGGCGACTCCCTTCCGGTCGCGGCTCAGAATCCTACTTTGGTTCGGCGCCGGGAATGCCGGAATCGCGGCTTCGGCTCCGCTTCAAATTTCCCGAGCCTGCCTTCGCCCCTTTGGACACCAGGAGCTCGACGACTTGCTGATATCCGAGCGCCTTCGCTCCGTCGAGCGCGGTGCTGCCGTCCAGGTTGGTGGCGTTCACGTCGACGCCGAGGTCCACGATCTGCTTCACGGCCTCAAGTGTGAGACCGGGTCGCTCCGAGCGTGGGAGCGGCGTCCACGAAGCGGCATTGCCGCCGACTCCGACCGCCGCAAGTAAGGTGGTGGTTTTCTCCTTCCGGTCGGCGCTCGCGAATCCTGCCTCGACGACATAACTCACATCAAGCACGAACTTCGGGTCAGCCCCGTGCTGCACCAGCATCTGCATCACATTCGGTTCGTCCAGGCGAGCGGCGAGCCAGAACGGCGTTGCCCCTACCAGCGAAGGATCGAAGTGGTAGTCGTCCGAGGAGCGGCGCGTGGGTGTCCAGGTCTTGAGGGGCAGGTTGGCGTCGGCGTGATGATCGAGGAGAGCCTTCACCTCCGTCTCGTTCCGCCGCATGATGGCTTCGTGAAGCGCCGAAAAGCCATTTGGATATCGATTCGGGTCGGCGCCTTTATCGAGGAGGAAGCAGACGAGGTCGGTGAAATCCGAATGGGCAGCCAGCGTGACGGCGCTGACACCCCAGGCATCCGCATCGTTGACGTTGGCTCCGGCCGCGACCAGAAGTTTGGCGGACTCCAGATCGCCGACGCGCGCCGCGAACATCAAAGCGGTCTCGCCGCCGTGCGGGATTGCCTTGTTATATCCGAGATAGCCGTGCGGCGGGACGGCCATCACCTGGCTCCATGAGTCCGAGCGAAGATTGACGTCGGCATGGTTCGCCAGCAGCACCTTGACCACTTCGGGATGCTTCTGCGCCGCCGCCCACATGAGGGCCGTCTGCCCGCGCGTACCATGAGCGTTGACGTTGGCGTCTTTGGCCAGAAGCTGCGCGACGACGTCCGGATAACCCGAGCGCGCCGCCACCATCAGCGGCGTCTCTCCGGAGAGAAGCGCGAGGTTCGGATTTGCGCCCGCTTCGAGCAGCCTCCGAACCATCGCGGAACTGCCGTTCTCGCTGGCAGGCCAGAGCGGCGTCACACCGAGATCCGTCGCCGCATTGACCTTGGCGCCGGAACGGATCAGGAGATTGGCTGTATCAACATCGTCCCGGTAGCTGGCCCAGTGCAGTGCGGTCGAGCCGTCCGGTTCCGCCGCATTGACGTCGGCCTTCTTCTGCAGGAGCGTCTTGATGGCGGCATGGTCACCACTTTTGACGGCGTCGATCAGCGACGGCTGTCCGGCAGCGAACAAAGGAGCGACCGTGAGCGAGACGAGAACAATCCAGTTTTTCATACTCCGGCCAGCGAATCGATGTTCAGTTTGCCGTTGCTTCCGCCGACCTTCTCGACCGGATAGTCCATCTTGTCCATGAGAGTCAGGAGGAGGTTCGCCTGCGACGGGCGGTTGGTGTATTTCAGGTGGCGTCCGCCCTTGATCTTTCCGGCGCCGCCGCCGACGATCATCTGAGGCAGATTTTCGCCGGAGTGCGCGTTGCTGTTCGAGATGCCGGCCCCGTAAAGGATCGTAATGTGTTCGAGCAGCGTACCGTCGCCGTCCTTCGTGGCGGCGAGCTTGTCCAGATACTTCGAGAACAGGAGCGCATGATAGGTGTTGATCTTCGACATGCGCTCGACCAGTTCGGGAACGTTGTTGTGGTGCGAGAGCGGATGGTGCGCCTCCGGCACGCCGATCTGAGGATAGGGCCGCGGGCTCTGCTCCTTGCTCAGCATGAACGAAATTACGCGAGTCAGATCGGACTGGAAGGCGAGCACCTGCAGATCCATCATCAGCGCGAGATGGTCTTCGAAAACCGGCGGCGCGCCGAGAGGCTCCGCCATCGAAGGTAACTCGACTTCGCTCTGCCGTTCCGCCATCTGGATGCGGCGCTCGACGTCGCGAACGGCGTCGGTATATTCGGTTACCTTGCCGCGGTCGGCGGGACCGAGCTCGCGGCTCAGGTCCGTCAATTTCGCGTTGACCGAATCGAGAATGCTCTTATGCTGCGCGAGGCGCGCTTCGCGCGCTTTCTCGTCGGTGCTGCCGCTATCGCCGAACAGCTTTTCGAAGACGGTTCGCGGGTTCCAGTCCATGGGAAGCGGCTGCGTCGGGCTCCGCCAGGAAAGCGTGTCCAGATAGGCGCAGCTCAGATTGCCGGTGCAGGCGCCGGCGTTGGCCGGCAGATCCATGGACATTTCGAGAGACGCCAACTGGGTCTGCTGAGCGAGATGCCTGCCCAGCAGCTGATCGATGGAGACGTCCGCGATGATTTCGATTTCGTTCTTACCCCCACGCGGCGTACCGGTAAGAAACGATCCAGAGGCTCCGGCATGGATGTAGTTCCAGCTCGCCCTGATGCCGGAGAAGACCAGCATCCGCTCCTTGTACTTCGCGAGCGGCTCCATGATCGGCGCAAGTTCCAGCGCCTCGCCTTCGCCCTTCGGCGTCCAGTACTCCATGGCCATCCCGTTCGGCACGTAGAAAGCCTGGAAGCGATTGGAGGGCTTCACCGCCGCGCGCATGGGCGGAAGCATCGCATCGAGGAACGGAAGCGCCAGGGTGGTCCCGAGGCCTTTCAGCAACGTCCGCCGCGGTAGGGATTTTGAGAGGAAAGCCATTACCTGTTGTCTCCTGAATTCTGCCGTTTACTTGAAGCTGTCTGCGGCGCTTCCACCTGAGGAGCGTCCCGCATCAGAAACGCCGGGCTGTTCACGATTCCGGTGATGATGCTCGACCACCGGTACCCGCCGGGCGCGGCGTCGCGAACGATCCTGCGCACCGTTGGCTCATCGTAATACTCAAGCCGGCGGCCCAGCGCGTAGGCCATGAGTTTTTCCGTGACCGTGCGCGGAAAGCTGTCCGGCTGCTCGAGGAGGAGCCTGCGCAGTCCCGGAAGGCCGTCGATTTTTTCACCGCCGGCAGTTGTTCCACTCGCGTCTACCGGCTTGCCCGCTTCGTCGATCGTGCGCCAGCCGCCGATGACGTCGTAATTCTCAAGGGCAAAGCCGAGCGGATCGATTACCGAGTGGCAGCTGTTGCAAGTGGGATTCGTGCGATGTTGCGCGAGGCGCTCCCGCATAGTCGGCGGCAGCGCGCCGGGCTTCTCCGCGAGCGTCGTATTGACGCCGGGAGGGGGAGGAGGGATCGGCAACCCGAAAATGTTATTGAGCAGCCATTTGCCGCGCACGACCGGCGACGTGCGTGTGGGATACGACGTCACGGCCAACAGACTTCCCTGGGCGAGAAGGCCTCCTCGCTGATCGTGGTTGGGAAAGGTTACGCGGCGGAAACGTGTGCCGTAAATGCCAGGGATCCCGTAGTGCTGCGCGAGGCGTTCGTTGAGGAAACTGTAATTGGCATCCAGCAGCTCATTCAGCGAACGGTCTTCACGCAGGTTGCTGGCGACGAACATCTCGGTTTCGGTTTGAAGGCCCTGCAGCAGACTTTCGTCATAGAGCGGGTACTTCGTGGGATCGACCACGACGTCCTCAATCTGGCGAAGATTCAGCCATTGCGCGGCGAAATCGTGAACCAGCG
This sequence comes from Terriglobia bacterium, assembly GCA_963845785.1. GTDB lineage: Bacteria > Acidobacteriota > Terriglobia > Bryobacterales > Bryobacteraceae > BOG-234. The sequence goes on from CAWJTK010000003.1 coordinate 425,611, forward strand.
CGTCGGTGGCGCGGGGATCGGCCAGCATGCGCTTCACTTCCCCGTCGAGAACTGCGGGCTTCGTTAATTCCCCTCGTTCGGCGAGCGTAAGGAGGTGATCGTCGGGGATGCTGCTCCAGAGGAAGAACGACAGGCGCGAGGCCACTTCGAGATCGCTCAAGTGGTACATCGCGGGCTCGATTTTGCCCACCGGCTCAACGGGATCGCGATGCACGCGGAGCAGGAAGTCGGGATCGACCAGCATGCGTTCGAGCGCGAACTGAATACCGGCTTTAAAGGTCCCGCCGTCTTTGCGCCCATCGTCGCGACGGCCGTCGGCGAAGAACTTCATCAGCGTATCGACGTCGGATTTGGTGGCCGGGCGCCGGTAGGCAAGCCGGGCAAGCCTCGAAAGGATCCTTCTGGCGCAGGCATCGTCATCAGAGGGCGAGTTCGGTTCGCAGACGAAAATTGCCTTTCGACTCGCGGTCTCGGTATCGGCACGCTTTGAGGTGATCTGAGCGCCGTACGGACCGCCGATCTCAACCGAGCCTACGTTCGCATTCCCCATGTAAACTTCATCGTTCGAGATGACGCGACCGAGTTGTGTCGGTTGGGGCAATCCTTCGGGTTCCCACATCTCGCGCACGAACGATACGCCAACTGCGCGCGAACCGGCTTTGACGGGCACCCGGACTTCGAGACCGGCATCGCCGGTGAGCTGCATGTATTTTTCCCATTCGGGTGCTCCGGCGAAACCAACTTCGCCGTCGCCGGCGTAGCTGGCCGCCGCGGCCCGACCCTTGCCCTCACCTCCGACACTGAAGCGCTTCAGCAGCTTTCCATCCAGGCGGACGTCGAGCTTCTGCGGCCATCCCATGCCTTTGAGGTAATCCTGATAGTTGCGCTGCAGATGTACCCGGATCAGGTACTCGCCGTCGACCGGAAAGTCATAATGAACCGCGATACCGCCGCGCGAACCCAGCGGGAGGTCTTCGCTCTGGCGATCGTTCTGGAGAACATGCAGCGGAATTTCGAACCGCTGGAGGTCCGGCTGAGCGGGCGGCAGACCAGTCGCGAGACGCGTCACCTGACGGGCGATCGACATGTATCGCTCGAGGTGCGCGGTCGAAATCGACAGGACATCGGCGAAATTGTCAAAGCTTCCGTCCGCGGTGTCGTCACCGGGGAGCAGCGGCTTCACGTCCACATCGAGAGCGAAGAGGTCACGGATCGCGTTGTTATATTCGGCGCGATTGAGCCGATGGACCGCGCTGATCCTGCCGGGATTGGGGTGACCCTCGGCTGCGCGGTCGATCATGTTTTCAAGCTCGGTGGCTAGCGCGCGGTAGGTCGCCGGATCGGCCCGTGGCATTTTGGGCGGCGGCATGGAACCCGCACGCAGCTTGATAATGACCTTTTCAAGGACTTCGGCGCTCGCGGAAGGGTGAGCCAGGTCGAGACTCTGGAGCGAGAGGCCGTCGGTGTGGAGCTTATCGCTGTGGCAGGTTACGCAATACTGACCGAAGAACGCTTTCGGGTCGGGAGCCGCCTTCTGGTCGCTGTGAACCGGCGTTTGGGCCTTCAAAAGGCCGACGACAACGAGCCCGCAGAGGGCCGGGACGGCGGCGATCAGCAGCGCCTTGCAGCAGGCTGCGCTCGTCCACCTGTTCTTCCTCATAAACTGAAGCGTATCAGACGGTTGCCCCGGAAACAATGGGCCCATTGCCAGGCCGGAAGCGCCTACTGCCCGAAGTACCCATTCGTGTCAATGACGACCTGCGCTGTATCTGTTATAAAGACGCTGATCGCGGCCCCTTCGCCGGCCGGAACGATTGCCGCGTTGGCAACAACCTGACCTTTAAGGGCGTTGAGGGTGGACACGACAGGCTGGGTTCCTCCCGCTGGCCATGTGGAGAGATAGCCAAGTATTGGGGCTTGCGGGACGGCCGTCATATTCAACGAATAAGCCTGAGCCGTGGACGGCAAGCCGCAGGCGGCGTCCGCCAAAGGAAAACTCCTTGTCGATTGCCCTGCGATTACCGGACCGCCGTAGGTGCCATCCGGATTGCGGGTGTCCACAAGGCGACACGGGGTTGTGACGTAGAAGTTGAGCCCTCCGGCCGCGGGAGGCGCGAAGTAACCGTTGATGTCGACCACCAGATCCGTATCGTTTGCTCCGAAGAAGCTCACCGCACCGCCTGTTCCGGCGGGTACGATGGCAGCGTTGGCGAGAATTGTGCCATCGAGCGAGTTGAGAGTTGAGACGAGCGGCTGCGGCTGGCCGGTGGGCCACGCTGTCAGATAGCCGAGGGTTCCACGGGGTACCACGGTCACATTCAGCGAGTACGCCGCGGCGTTCGAAATCGTCCCGCAGGAACTGGAGCCGATCGGGAAAGATCGGGCAACGCTGGCGGCGAGAGCCGGTCCGCCAAAGTCGCCGTCGGGATTTCGAGTATCCAGAACACGGCACGGCGTGACGGGATAGAACTGAAGGGCGTCGGCGACTGGAGGCACGAAGTAGCCGTTGATATCGACGATCAGATCGGTGTCGTCCGTCGCAAAAGCATTGATAGAGCCGGATTCGCCCGCCGGAACGATAGCGGCATTGGCCAGAACGGATCCATCGAGAGAATTAAGCGTCGATACCAGGGGTTGCGGCTGGCCGGCCGGCCAGACGGTCAGATAGCCAAGAGTGCCGGTCCGGGGAACGACCGTGACGTTGAGCGCGTACGCTGCGGCATTCGAGGGAACTCCACAGGCGCTGGTTGGCAGGGGGATCGTGCGGGTTGTTCCGCCGGAGACGAACGGTCCGCCGAGAGGGCCGACCGGGTTGCGGGTGTCGACGACGCGACACGGCGCGAGCGTAATCAGCTGGAGCGCTCGGGGAAGCAATGAAACCCGCCTGGACGATCTGGATATTCGCAGTCCCCGCGCGAGAGACTAAAGGTCGCACGCATGGTGGATAAGTTGGGCGTGCAAGTGTCAGAACGATCGTGGCGCTGCCGTTCCCGGAGGCGCTTCGGAGGTAATCGTAATCGCAGCGGGGTAATTATTTGTGTACGGTCCACGGGCAACCGGCCGTGGCAGTAAGGACGGCCAAGACGCTGTGCCGCCTGAAGACGACGCCCTATAGGATTCTTGTCCAGGGAAAAGGCGCAACCGCTGCCGGCTTGGGTTATAGTCACCGTTCTGGTCTCCGACGCTCAGAACAGCGGTTCTTCGGTGCTTTGTATCTGAGTTGGAACGGGAGCACGGCAATACTGCCCGCGCCGGTTCCCGAAGAACCGGGGATACAATGGCCGCCCAAGACGCATTGTCGACGCGGTCCATGGGCAGCCACTCGGCGCGACGGCACTGAAAGTGAGAATCCCGCCGTGACAGGAATGTCGGTGGAATCGGGCACGGTCAATTTCCCGGAGCAACTGTTATGGCGCAGGAGGCGTGTCGCGTCAGAAATCCCGGTCAGGAACGCGTCGGCCTGAAGGCAGTGCCGAGGAGGTGACCGGAAAACCCTCGCCACCCCGTAGCCGGTAACAAACACTTTTTCCTTGCCGTTGGTCGCGAGTCCGTAGGCGGATGTAGAACTCAAACCAAGGTACGTTGACCATAAAAACCCGGATCCGGCGTTATTCAGTTTCGACACAAACCCGCCCCGATTACCGCCTCAATAAAAAAGAGGTGCGTCTCCTGGTGGGGGTCGACAATCAGCGCCGATGACGACATCCGCGGAGGCAGTGCGCGCCACCGGCATCCCACGTCGCTCCGCCATCAATCGATTCCTGAATCGATGTTATTTGTCAGCGCGTAAAGAATCGAAGAATTCTGTGGTGAAGTCGCGATTTGTTCAGCGTTGGCGGAACCGGAAGTCGGAGACCAACTGGAGCCTCCGTTAGTGGTCTTATAAATTCCCCCTGAGGCGAAATAGACGGTTATCCCCGATGCGCTCAGTGACAGAGAGCCGGAGTAACTATTTAGGGGTAGCCCATTATTGACCGCGTTCCACGAAACGCCTTGATCTGTGCTCTTGTAAATACCGCCATAGGCTGCGTCCGCGTACAGCGCGCCGTCAGAGGTCGCAACCATCGAAGTCACGTACCCTGGCAGACCTGGACCCGCCGGGTTCCAGGTTACGCCAGCATCGACGGACTTGAAAACATACGGAGGAGAGGTAAATCCGAAAGCATATACAGTGTTTGACTCAAGCGGGTCCGCTAATATACCGCCCGCCGCACCGGGCATAGGGAGCCCGGCGTTTGCAGACGTCCATGTGACGCCGTCGTCAGCGGACTTATCGATAGTCCCGAACTGATCCATTGCATAAATCGTCCCAGGCGATATTGGGCTTCTGCTCGGAGGAAAGTTGCCACCGAACGGAAGGCTGAATTGTTGACTCCAGGAGGCGCCTCCATCGACCGTTCGATATATTCCGTTGTCGGTCAGCACAACGGCTGACGAACCCGCCGGATTCAGCGAAATGCCCGAGACGACGCCGGGGATGTTCGAATCGGATGCGGTCCAGGTACCGCCCGAATCGGTACTGCTGAAGAGAGAGGTTGTGTTTCCCGGAAGAGTGGATTGCAGGGCCGACACAAGCGGAAAGTTCACCGACTCCGTGCGACCCGCCACATACACGTTTCCGGAAGCGTCCAGCGCCATCGCATTAAGGTAATCGGAGCGGGTGCCGCCGATGTAAGTCAGGTACTCGAATGCCGCGCCTGCCGGATTCAATTTCGCAACAAATCCCTTGGTCCCGCCTGCTGAAGCCGTTTGCGCGGCGCCGGGCGTCGCCAGACCCGCCGAACCCGTTTGTCCGGCGACATATGCGTTTCCGAGTGAGTCGACCGCGATACCGATCCCCTCATCCAGCCCGCTGCCGCCGAGGAACGTGAAATAGGTGAGACCAGTGCCGTTCGGGTTCAATTTCGCGACAAATGCATCTTCGTTGCCGTTGTTATTGGGCTGTGCGCCTCCCGCGGGAGCGCCGGTAAATGTCGAGGAAGCGCTGAACCCGGTGATATAAGCGTTGCCGCCCGAATCCACTGCGATAGCACCACCCTCGTCATCTTCGTCGCCGCCCAGCAAGGTCGAATAGACGATAGATCCGGCAGGAGCGTATTTCGTAACGAAGACCTTTGGCGACGACGCCGGGGGCTGGAGGGTGCCGGGCGTTGTCGGGAATGAGCCGCTGGAGGATCCGGAAACGTATGCGCTCCCGAATCGGTCCACGGCGACTCCAATTCCAGCATCGTAGGAGGGGCCGCCAAGGTACGAGGAGAACAGCAGCGCGCCATACTGGTCCAGTTTCGCGACCACTGCGTCGCCGCCTCCCCCGTAAACCGCTTGAGCGGCGTTCAGCACCGGGAAATCGCGTGATTGCGTCTGTCCCGTCACCCAAGCCGACCCGTTGGAGTCGAGGGCGAGGCGCTGGAATACGTCGATATCCGATCCCCCAAGATAGGTCGAATAGACCAGGGCGGCGCCGCTTTTGTCGATCTTTGCAACGAAACCGTCCGGAACGCCATTCGCGTGGCCATTCAGGTTCCCTTGCGTGGCGTTGACGGCTGGGAAGTCTGTCGCCGCGGTCTGGCCGGCAAGAAGAATATTTCCCGTAGAATCCACACCGACACCGATGGCGTAGCTGATTCCCGCCTGGCCGCCGAAGAGCGTCGAATAAACTATAGCCGGATCGATGATCAGCGGTCGATTCCGATCCTAGACGTCCACCTCGAAGGCGACTTCGTCGCCTCTTCGAATTACAAAACGTCCCGCAACGCTTCTCTTTTCTCCATCGACTTCCTGATAGATCCGGGGCAGGTTGATCTGAAGATCGTCAGATCCACCGGTCTCGATCCTGAGCGCTCCCGAACCATCAAGCGACAGCTTCTTCCCGCCTGCGATTTTCATCCGAATCGTCCGCGGGTCCGCGCCGGCTCTTATGACGAGATCGAATTCGAGTTGCTGCTGGTTGCCGTAGTAAACGACGTCGATGCCGGGGTAAACGTCCGGGTACTTTACGCTTTCCCAGGTCGGAAGGCCGATGCGCCAGTGACTCGGGTCTTTGCCGAGATAGTAATTCACTTTACCGGGCAGTTGAGGCCCGGGTTCGACTTTCCCCGGCCGGGAACCGGCGAAAGTGAACGAGACAGCCTCGCGGGTTCCTGGCTGAGTTCCCGTCAGCCCGACCGTCGCTTTGCCGCTATCCAATTCGACCGCATAGCCTTGACCGCGCGCCAGGAATCGGGGATTTGGACCGTCGTCTTCGCGCTCGAATGCAAGCGGGAGTCGAAGGAACTTTTGAACGGCAGGCTGAAGTTTTGCTGCCGGCGCGGTGGAAAGAGGAGCTGCCTGGAGAGTGACTATACTGGCAAGGAATAAGACAAACCGGGATCGTATCAATAAACTGTTATAAACAACACAACTACTGCTTCGCAAGAAAATTGTTGGAGTCGCTTACACCCTCGGCTCATGCAGGGCGCCGTTTTCGGTTCCGGCCCAGATCCGATTGCTGCCTGGCCAATTCAGGCGCAGGTCGCGCGACACCTCGTCCAGCATTTCGAGGTTCGTCTGGCGGCTCTCCAGGGCGAACGCGGTCAGCAGCATGTTATCGCAGACCGAATTAATCAGGCGAGGAATTCCCTCCGTGCGGCGGTGGATTTCCGCCAGCACGTCCGGAGGGAACACCTTCTGATCTTTCATCCCCGCGCGGGCGAGGCGCGAGGCAACGTACTGGGCGGTTTCTACGGCCGTAAGAGGGCGAAGATGGCACCGCAAGGCGATTCGCTGTTTCAACTGGCGGTATTCAGGCGCTTCCAGCTTGCGGTCCAGCTCGGGCTGCCCGGAGAGCACAACCTGAAGCAGCTTTCCGCGGCGGGTCTCCAGATTTCCCAGCAGCCGAATTTCTTCCAGCACATCCCAACTCAGGTTCTGGGCCTCATCAACGATCAAAGCCGTCGTCTGATTCTGGTTCGACCTCTGGATCAACATCGAATTCAACGCAAAGAGGATTTCCGTCTTCGAGTTGCGCGCGCAGGGCAAATCGAAATCGTAAGCCACCGTTTCGAAAAACTGTTCCGGCGTGAGCCGAGAGTTGAAAAGAGACGCGAAAGGCGAACGGTGCGCTACAAGGTGGTCGCGCAGGCACTCGAGCATCGTCGTCTTGCCCGTTCCGACCTCACCGGTCAGTACGATAAAGCCTTTCCGGCTCTGAATTCCGTAGATCAGGCTCGCCAGAGCTTCTTCGTGTTGGGCGCTGCGGTAGAGGAACGAAGGGTCCGGGCTGAGATTGAACGGTACGCTGTTTAAGCCGAAAAATGCCTGATACATAGGTGAGAAATGCGCCCGTCGGGCACATCACCGGAAGCTTCAGCGTACCACGCACCCCTGAAAACGCCGGTCTGGAACACGCTTCCGGCGGCGCGGCGAGGGGGTCACCCACGAGCCGCCGGTGTCATCGGCGATACTGGTCTTTAAACCTTAAATCATGCGGGAAGTACGTTATCGGACGCCGTCGGGGATCGAAGTATCGCGGGTCACCTCGGCTCTGCAGTATCGCCATCGCCTCCACCGGTTTCTGCGCGAACTCGACAAATATCGGGGCGTGTATCTCTCTTCGGGTTACGAATATCCGGGACGGTATGACGCGCGGTGGGATATTCTGTCCCTGCGTCCGCCGCTCGAGTTGATCAGCTTTCAGCGCGAGGTCACGTTCCATCCGCTGAACGAACGCGGCGCCGCGATCAACCGGCTGCTGGCGCACGTCCTTCGCGATCATCCCCACTGGGACGATTTTCGCGAGGAAGACGGCGCTCTCTATGGCACTCTCAAACCGATGCCGAAGCTCTTTCCGGAAGAGGAGCGCAGCAAACAGCCGTCGGTATTTTCCATCCTCCGCACCCTTTCGCGCGAATTCCGCAACGAGAACGACGACAAGCTCGCTTTTATGGGCGCGTTCGGATATGACCTGCTGTTCCAGTTCGAACCGATTTCCCTGCGCTTGCCGCGCGAGGGCCACAAGGATCTTCAGCTTTTCCTGTGCGACGACATCATCTACATGGATCATGAGCGCCAGCGGATCGAACGGTTCACCTGGGAGTTCGAGCGCGACGCCGTGACGACTCGCGGCCTCGCACGCTCGGGCGAGTGTATTCCGGCGGCGCCACGGCGCGAACCCTCGTCGATCGAGTCCGACCACACGCCGGAAGAGTACATGGCAAACGTGGAAGTCGTTCGCGAGGGAATGCGCCGCGGCGATTACTACGAAGTCGTACTGTCCCAGAAGTTCCGGACGGCGTTTTCCGGCAAAGCGTCCGAACTGTTCGACCGGGTGCAGCGGGCAACACCCAGTCCCTACGAGTTCCTCGTGCAGTTCGGCGACGAGCAACTGGTCGGCGCGTCCCCCGAGATGTTTGTGCGCGTCACGGGCGATCGCGTGGAAACATGCCCGATCGCGGGAACAACGCGCCGCTCGGGCGATCCGATGGTGGATGAGAAGAGCATTCGCGATCTCCTGAACTCCGCCAAGGAGGAGTCGGAGCTGACGATGTGCACCGATGTCGACCGTAACGACAAGAGCCGGGTCTGCAAGCCCGGCACGGTGAAGGTGATCGGCCGCCGATTGATCGAATCATATGTCACTTTGTTTCACACGGTGGACCATGTCGAGGGCTTTCTGGCGGATGGCTTCGACTCGCTCGACGCCTTTCTGAGCCATATGTGGGCGGTCACACTGACCGGCGCGCCCAAGAAGGCTGCGTCGGTAGCGATCGAAGGTCTGGAAAAGAGCGCGCGGGGATGGTATGGCGGCGCGGTCGGGATGCTGAAGCTCAACGGCGACATGAACACGGGCATCCTGATCCGAACGACTTATCTGAAGGACGGCTACGCAAGTTATCGGGCCGGCGCGACGCTGCTTTACGATTCGGTGCCGGCTTCAGAGGAAGCGGAAACGCGGCTGAAGGCGGAAGGATTTTTCCGCTTGCTCGGCGACAAGGCCAGGACTGCCCCAGTTCAGGAAGAGAAGCCGCTTTTGAAGCTGAAGCTCCTGCTGGTGGATAACGACGACTGCTTCATTCACACCCTGGCGAATTATGCGCGCCAGGCCGGAGCGGACGTTGTTACCTATCGCGCCGGGACTCCGTTCGAAATTCTGGACGCGGTTGAACCCGATATGATTCTGATCTCGCCCGGTCCGGGACGCCCCGCGGATTTCTGCGTGCCGCAGCTGGTGAAGCACGCCGCGAGCAAAGGAACCCCCGTGTTTGGCGTGTGTCTCGGGCTTCAGGGAATCGTGGAAGCCTTCGGCGGAGAGCTCGGCGTGCTGTCGTATCCGATGCATGGAAAGCCGTCGAAGGTGTTCCACCACGGGGTCGGGGTCTTTGAGGGTTTGCCCGAAGAGATTGAGGTGGGCCGTTATCACTCGCTTTACGCGATCGAGGAACATCTGCCCGCTTCGCTCGAAATCACGGCGGAGTCGGAAGACGGAATCATCATGGGAATCCGCCACCGCGATCTGCCGATCGAAGCGGTTCAGTTCCATCCCGAATCGATCCTTACCGCCGCGAAAGACACGGGTCTGAAGCTCATGCGAAACGCGCTGCGTCTCGCCAAAGTCGAACATAAATGAACTGCTTGCCGGTGCGTGCTCTGACTTTCGCGATGATACTGGCGATAGTCATCGCAGGCTGCGGCAAAAAGAAGGCCAGAGTGGCAGTCCCCGGAGGCGGAAAGGGTACAGCCGCCGCGGCCCCGCCCATCGGCACGATCGAACGGGGCGTCGCCAGCTGGTATGGGCACCCTTATCACGGCCGGCCCGCGGCGGACGGCGAAATCTACGACATGGAAACGCTCGTGGCCGCCCATCGAACGTATCCTTTCCAGACCTGGGTGCGTGTCCGTAACGTCGCCAACAATAAAACGGTGGACGTGCGTATCATCGATCGCGGCCCGTTCGTCGGCGGACGCATCATCGATCTCTCGCACGCCGCGGCGATCCAGATCGGGCTGGTCGGACCCGGCACAGGACAGGTGGATGTTACAGTGATCGCCGTCCCCGCCAATCCGGAACCGGCCCTGTTTGCGGTGCAGGTGGGGGCCTTCCGGGAAAAGGCGAACGCGGACCGCGCGGAGCAGAGTATGCTTGCCGCCTACGGCGCGGCAAAGGCTGTTCTGCGGCAAGGCGATCCTCCGGTCTGGCGCATTCTCGCGGGTCGCGAAAATTCGCAGGAGGCCGCGCAAACGCTCGCGCAGCGGATTCGCGAGGAACAGCATGAGCCGGAAGCTTTCGTAGTTCGCCTCGATCCGTAGACTCAAACCCAGGGCCGCCAAAGTGGGGCCAGCGCTTCAGCGCTGCCGCCGAGCTTCCGCCCGGCGCGGAGCATTACGTGAGTGCCAGTATCGCCGGCGATCTCTCGTCGCCGGTGTTCGTATAAGCCGCGTCTTCGACGAAGTCACCATGGCCGTGCGGGCCACAGAAATGCATGAAGACGCGGCGCGGGACAGCACGAAACCGGTAGCGCCGGCGATCTCGTCGCCGGTGTCCGTCCGCCGTCCGAACCGTGTCTTCAGGGGAGTGTTCTTTGGCCCCCAGCGGGCTGCCAATGGGACGAAGACACGCTGCCGTCGGCGATCTTGTCGCCGGTCCCCACACGGACCGCGTCTTCACAGAGCGGTTATCAAATGCAAATTTCAGCGCCCGCTGAAGCCGAATCGGCACCTGAGAATCTTCGGCAGGCTCGGCACTACCACTCTTAGATGAAAGCTGAAGGCGAACCACTCCCCAATGGATTCGTGGGCCGTTCACCCCGTATCCTGCAGATTCGGAATCAGATCGCAAAGCTCGGGCCGCGCCGTTCACCCGTTTTGATTCAAGGCGAGAGCGGCACCGGCAAGGAGGTGGCGGCGCGCTCCCTCTATAACGCGGCGCCGCGCGGACATTTCGTGCCCATCGATTGCGGATCGCTAGTGGGCACGATGATGGAGAGCGAACTTTTCGGCCACGTCCGGGGGGCATTCACCGGCGCACATGAAGCCAAGCGCGGGCTGATCGAACTTGCCAACGGCGGCACGGCCTTCTTCGACGAAATCGGCGAATTGCCGCTGGAACTGCAGGTCAAGCTGCTGCGGGTGCTTCAGGAACAGGAGTTGCGGCCGCTCGGTTCCCTTCATCGCATCAAGATTGAAGTTCGGGTAATCGCCGCCACGAATCGCGATCTTAAGCGGGAAGTCGCGGCGGGGCGGTTTCGTGAGGATCTGTTCCATCGCCTGAACGTGGTGCGGCTGACGCTGCCTCCGCTGCGCGAGCGCAAGGAAGATATCCCACTCCTGATCGAGCGGTTTTTCGAGCGAATCGGAGGCCGGTTTTCGCTTTCCCACGAAGCAACCCAGTCAATCATGGATTACGACTGGCCGGGCAACATTCGTGAGCTGATGAATTGCCTCGAACGGATGATGTCTTTCGATTCGGGACCGTTGCTGCATTTCGCCGACTTGCCGACCGAGGTTGCGAACTACGCGCGGGCGCGGTCTGCGGTCGGATTCGTGTCCTCCGCGGTCGCTGGCGGCGGCCGCTCCGTCTCGGTAGCGGCTCCTGTGCTGGCTCAGCATGGCGTTGTTCCGCTGCAGGAACTGGAACGGCGCGCCATCCAACACGCGCTTCAGCACACGCGGGGCGATCGCACGATCGCGGCGCAGATGTTGGGAATCGGCCGCACCACGCTCTATCGCAAGCTCAAGGAGTATCAACTCGACTCTGGCGCAATGCAGTTACAGAACTGAATTCGTTCCGCGCGTTCGATAATGAACGCTTGCCCATCGCCCTCGATGCCACTTACAGCCTGGGCAGTTCCCTGTCCGGAGTCGGCGTCTACTCGCGCGAAATCCTCAACGGGCTCGCGGCCGTCGAGCCTTCGCAGCAGTGGGAGTGGTTCTATCGTTCGCAGCGTTACTGGCGCGCCCGGGGCCTGCCCAAGCCATCAAACGTAAAGCGCCGCTTTCTGGCGGATTCGTGGGGCAGCCGTTCGGCGAATCTTTTCCACGGCCTTAACCAGCGGCTTCCCTCCCGCGGATTTCGACGCCAGATCGCAACCTTTCACGACCTCTTTGTCCTTTCCGGCGAGTACAGTACGCCGGAGTTCCGTGAGCGATTCGCGATTCAGGCCACAGAGGCGGCAACGCGTGCTGACCTTATAGTCACCGTATCCGCCTTCACCGCCTCGCAGGTGGAAAGCCTGCTGAACGTACCCAGTTCGCGGATTCGGGTGATTCACCACGGGATTGTTCCCAGCCCTGTCTCCGGACTGCCTGAGCACCGGGAAAAGATCGTCCTCTGCGTGGGAGCCATACAGGCGCGGAAGAATCAAGCGCGGCTAATTCGCGCCTTTCGCGCGATGCCTGAAGATTGGAGCCTCGTTCTCGCGGGCTCCAACGGATACGCCTCCGAGGAGGCGGTGCAGGCTGCCGCAGACAGCCCCGCAGCCGGCCGCATTCACCTGACGGGCTACCTGACAGACGAACAACTACGCGACTGGTATGCCCGCGCCGGCATTTTTGCATTCCCCTCGCTCGATGAAGGCTTTGGCATGCCTGTAGTGGAAGCTATGGCAGCGGGCATTCCGGTGATTGCCGGCAACCGTGCCGCGCTGCCCGAGGTATGTGGCGCCGCTGCGGAGTTGATCGACCCCTCAAGCGAAGAAGAAATTTCAGAAGCGCTGATTCGTCTCGCAGAAAATCAGGGAAGACGCGACCAACTGATCGCACTCGGTATCGAGCGCGCGAAGCATTTTCGATGGGTGGACGCGGTGGCGAGCACCCTCGCCGTTTACCGCGAATTAACTTGATGCTTCGTCTTCAACCGCAATCCGGAGGGCCTTGAGAAACCTTTGATCCTGGGTTGTAAAGCGGACTTTGCCCGTCGTCGCGACTTCCTGCTCCTCATCGGTCGTGTCGTCGTCCGATGCGTCGGTTGTGCTCGCGTCGCGCTTGTTGAACCCGATCGTGGCTTCGAGAACCAGGAAGACGTCGTAACCGGCACGCTTTATCTCGCCGATCGCTTCCGCAATTCGCTCGGAGTCGGAGAGCGACTCGTTGATCGCGTTTCCCAGGTCCTGCATGAGGCTCTTGAGCCGTTCTTCCACGTTCTGCCCCTTTCTTTGCCTGTCAGCCGAAATTCCCTGTTACTGTGATGCAACTGCAGGGCCATCGGTTCCCGGACCCGCGGGTATGAATATTCCCTTGATTGTACAAGTGCGGCAGCAGGGGGACAAGTTAGATCTTTGATAGTATGAATTCGTGGCCGGTCAGCCCCTCGCGAAACAGGCGGGAAAGTTTGTCAAACATGTTCTCCCCGCGGCGGTGAAGCCCGTTCATTCGCTCTGGCACGAGGTAATTGGCTTTATTTTTCTCGTAGTTGCCGCGACCGCGGGCTGGAAAGTTGCGCGCAATACTGCCAACCTGGGACCCGTACGTCTGGCGATTCTCGTGCCCTTCATTTTGGTCATGGCCGGCTATGGTATTTCGTCTTTCCTGAAGGCACGCCGCATTTCCCGCTCCTGATTTCATGCAAACTCCCGAAAGGCCCGGCGAGTTCCCGTACACTCGCGGCATCTACCGCGACATGTATCGGAGCCGCCTCTGGACGATGCGGCAGTATGCAGGATTCGGCACCGCGGAGGAAAGCAACCGCCGCTACCGTTATCTGCTCGGCCAGGGAACCACCGGTCTTTCGGTGGCATTCGATCTCCCGACCCAGATGGGTCTCGATCCCGACCATCCACTGGCTGCGGGCGAGGTCGGGCGCGTCGGTGTGTCGATCGCATCGCTGTCCGACATGCGCAAGCTGTTTCAGGGAATCAGGTTAGACGAGGTTTCGACCTCGATGACCATCAACTCGACGGCGGCCATTCTGCTCGCTTACTACGTTCTGGTGGCGCGCGAGCAGGGAGCGGATCTGAGCAAGCTGAGCGGTACGATTCAAAACGACATCCTCAAGGAATACATCGCTCGCGGCACATATATTTATCCGCCGCGCCCGGCGATGCGAATCATTACGGATCTCTTTGCGTGGGCGCGCACGGAGATCCCGGAATGGAACACGATTTCGATTTCGGGATACCACATCCGCGAGGCGGGCTCGACAGCGGTGCAGGAAGTCGCGTTCACTTTCGCCAACGCTATCGCATATATCGAATCGGCGATTGCGGCGGGCCTGGACGTGGACTCCTTCGCGCCGCGGCTCTCGTTCTTCTTCAACGCTCATTCCGACTTCCTGACCGAGATCGCCAAGTTCCGGGCGGCAAGACGGCTTTATGCCAGGCTCATGCGCGACCGCTTTGGCGCGAAGGATCCACGCTCCACCATGCTTCGCTTCCATGCGCAGACGGCCGGATCGTCGCTGACGGCGCAACAGCCGGGGGTCAACGTAGTGCGCACCACCATCGAAGCGCTGTCGGCGGTGCTGGGCGGGACACAATCCCTCCACACGAACGCCAGCGACGAGGCGCTCGGGTTGCCCACAGAAGAGTCCGCTCAACTCGCGCTGCGCACCCAGCAGGTAATCGCCTTCGAGACCGGAATTACCTGTGTGCCCGATCCGTTTGGCGGCAGTTACTACATCGAAAGCCTGACAGACCAGATCGAAAACGAAGCAATGGATTATATCCGCCGCATCGACGAGATGGGGGGAACGTTGCGCGCCATCGAGGCAGGCTTCATCCAGAGCGAAATCCAGAACTCGGCCTTCGAGTTTCAGCGTGAAATCGAAGAGGGAAGACGCGTCATTGTCGGGGTAAACCGGTTTCAGACGGATGAGCAGCGACGTGTGCCGGTTTTCCGCATCAATCCGGAAAACGAGCGCATGCAGATCGAAAACCTCCGGGACCTGCGGGCGTCAAGAGACGCCGAGCGCTGGCGGACAAGCATCGTAAACCTCGAAACCGCCGCCCGCGGAACCGAGAATCTGATGCCGCGAATTCTGGCGGCAGCCGAAGCTTCGGCGACGACGGGCGAGATTTCCGACGCGCTCCGCAGGGCGTTCGGCGAATATCGAGACCCGGCCTGAGACCGGATCTCGTCTCTCCGTTAATCTCGCTTAAACGGTCGCCGACGCAGACATCTCGGCGGCGGGAGCGTATTGCGCCGGCGAGTATATGAACAGCCGTTCCCGCAGACCGAACTTATGCATCAGGCGGCCTACGTGATCCCTGTCGTATCGGATTCCAAATTGTTTTTCAATCGCCGCGGCGAGGCGCCCGGTGGTCCATCGGTCGGTTAAAAAACCGTGCGCCATTGCGCCTTCGAAATACATTGAACGAATGCCGTCGACCTGGTCGGCGGTAAGCCGGCTGGGGCGTCCGGTGGCCCTGCGTTTCCGCATGCCTTCGAGTCCTTTGTGAACAATGGATCGATGCCAGCGGGACGCAGTGGTCCGGCTGACGCCGTATCTGCGGGCAACCTGTGATTGAGTGACGCCGGTCAGCAGCTCCTGTGCGGCTGCGAGCCGGCGAGTTTCCATATCGTCGCGTGTCAGAGAGCTTAGCGGGGCAAGCATCCTCTCGTTTGCGCGCGGATTCAGACCAGAGCAATCCCAGAATACAACACGAACATCGTCCCGGTAAATTGTTTTTTGCGATTCAGGCCGTAACTGGATTTACAACGCGAGAGGCATTTCATTCATGCCCCTTTCTCATCGCGTCACGTAACGCCCGCAGCACTCGCAGTGTCGTTGCCAGATCGTCGCGCCCCAGCTCGCGCGCGATCGTCCGATGCATCTGATCCGCCGCCGCGGTGAGTTTCCGCAGCTGCCGGTGGCCTTCACCGGTCAGGCGCACAAGCGCCGATCGCTTATGGTCCGGGTTCGTAACGTATTCGGCGACGCCTTCGGCGACCAGAAGATCCACCACGCGCTGAACGCTCTGCCTTGCATAGCCCAATCGCCGTGCAAGCTGGGGAACGCTCTTGTCGCCGGTGGAGGCGGCGCTTAGAACCTGCCAGCGCGCCTGCGTCTGTCCGACCTTCTTCGCGATGCCGTCGCCCGCCCGGCGAAAAGCAGCGGCGAGTTCGAAGACATCCGCAACCAGCAATGGGATTATTTCAGGCGCACTCATCACATCCCACAGAATCGCACAGAATCACAACAAACTGTCATATTGACAGTCTGCTGTCATTTGTGGGATGTTCTTGCCATGGACACCAAAGAAATTCAATTCAAAGGTCCCGCCGCTTATGTGCGCGACCTGGACCGCTCCCGTGCGTTCTATGAAGACGTAATCGGCCTCGGAGTCGAACGCATCATGTCGCACGAGGGAAAAGCGATCGCCGTCGCGTATACGGCCCGGCTCTCAATATGGGCGGCGGATCACGCCTTCCGGGTGATCTTCGGATCATCGCCCGCGGCTTTCGCCGCCTCAGAGCGTCCCACGTGGGAAAACGCCTTTGAAGTGGAAGATGTGAGGGCGATGTACGAACGGGCCACCCGGGCCGATTCGCGATTCGCGCACCCCCTTCGCGAACTTCCCTGGGGCCAGCGGACCTTCAGAGTGTACGATCCCGACGGCAACATACTCGACATCGGCGAAACGCACGAAGCAGCCGTACGCCGGATGGTCGCGGAGGGTATGCCACGCGAGAGAGTCGCTGAGAAGATATGCCTTCCGCTTGAGACCATCGACCAGATGACGGCGCAGGCCGCGTCGATAGCCTAATCGATGCGAAGGACTACGCCCGTCGTCAGGCGCAACTCGTTCGGGTAATACTCGCCGTTCAAGTCGTGTAGCCAGGCATGCGAATACTCCAGGTTGCCCACGCGGAATGCCACCACACGATTCATCGCCCAATCGACGCCGCCTCCCATGGACACCGCAAAGCCTGCCGTCGAATAATCCGTCGTGTACAAGCTGTGCAAAGCGAAGGGTGAAGTACCCGGAGGCGCTGCGGCCTTCACGATGGCCTTCTGTTCGGGAGAGAAGGCTTCCTGAGTAAGTTTCTCTCCTCCCAGTAACACGTTCAGCCAGGGCGTCCAACGGCTGGAGTTCCTGTAGCTGAAACGCGGACCTGCGGCGAACGTCAGCGCATCGCCGCTCAAATTGGCCTCAAGCCCCAACATTTTGCAGCCGGCGACGTCGGTTTCAATTCCCACGACCGAGTTCAGGTTAAAGATAGCCGTGCCGCCTCCACCGGCGCAGGCCACATTGCGACCTCCCGCCCCAAGGAGCATCTGATTAAAACTCAAGGCAAATTCAAATGGCGAAACCCCCGCGTTCTCGGGCGGCGGATCCGATTTTGCGCCGGTCGATTTGTGTACCGGGCTGTCTTTTGCCTGCAGAGCCGGCCCGAAAACGCCCGATCTCGTTTCCCGGTTCCACGGAAGCTCGAGTTCCATGCAATTGGCAAAAGTTCGCGAAGGATTCAGAAATCCCCGCGCCGCAATCTTCAGCCACGGGCTCCTGGTGTGAGCCTCGATTTTCTTGATAATAAACCGATCGATCGCGTCCTCGCCGATCATCCATACGCCGCCGATCACGGGTGTGATTACCTGATCGACAAACCCCTGTTGCGGGAAATGCGCCTGGCTGTGACCAATTGAGGCCTCGCTGATGGGCCCGATTTCAAACTCTTCGCTGTAAGCCCACGCGAACACCGTGGCGCGCAACCGCCCTGTCCAGTAACGCCGGTTGCGGCCGATCTCAGCGGTACGGTAACGCAGATCGTTATGTATCCAGATATCTCCGGACACTGCGCCCTGAATAGGATGACCGACGTAGTTCACCAGGAACGGATCGCCATCGGCCCAGCCGTGCAGATTTTCGACTGAATCCACGTAGCCGGTGAAGAAACTCCCGTCAAGCGCGGCGCGCACCCCAGGATCGGTCGAAACCCGGAATGCGTGCTCGACACCAAGAAAAAAAAGGGATTCCTTGAACAGCGCACCCCACTGGACCGACCCGGCTTCGTCGCCGGCCGCATCGGCGGGTGCGGGATCGGGGTCGTCCATCGCGCTCGCCCGCATCCCGAAAATCAGGAGGAGGGCCAGCAATGAAACACGCCTGAATGCGCAATAGGCTCCCATGAAACCAATTGAACGATGTTCAGGTACGCCCAGCAAGATAAAGTAATCGTCAAGCCGTATTAATTATTACATCTCCGTGCCAGACGTTGATGCTGAATGTGTTGATCCTCGCCTCAGAGGGACCAATGCCAGCGAAGACCGACAAAAGCGCCTATCAGAGTGGTGCTCAGATACTCGTCGCTGTTGGGAGAAGTCTTGAAGTAAAACGCTTTGCCTCCGCCGCGGATTTCCCAGCTGCCGATCCGGTAGGAGATCGTCGCCTCCGCATCCCAGAGACCCGCCTTATGAGGGATGCCGAAACCGCTGGCATCGACCCGCAGCAACAGATGCCGCGCAGGCGCATATTCCGCCGCCATTCCAAACGTCGGCAGAAAAATCTGTTGCGTGCCGACTGCGGTATTGGGGACACCGTTCTGAATGTAGTAGTAGGGGGCGTCGATCGTGGTGTGAGTGTGGACATACTGAAATTCCCAGAGCGACTTCAGCCGGAACTTAGCCACTGGAAACTTGTGCGGAAACAGCAGATCGTCGAGATAGATTTTGGAAGCTTGTATCTTGTAATTTGTCGCCAGATAATCGCCTTCGCTGAAGGCAGTACCGAAAAGATAAAGACTTGAAGGCGCGGTCTGATTCCCATCACCTTTGGCCTGAAAATATTCAAAATGTAACTCGCCGGTACGCGTGATCGGGAAGCTGATTTCGATGCCCGGTGTTGAAGGCCGCACATCCCCGAGGTTGTAGAGCGACTCGTAATAGTAGAGGGCCTGTTTGCCGCCCCGCAGATCCGGCGAGTCTACCGGGAGCGTCATCCAGTAAAATGCTCCGATGGTGAATGTTCGCGGATCCGGATAATCGGGCAGGGTGGACTTCGGACGTTGCGCCGGCGGCAAAGGAGGAGGCGGCGGCAGCGTTGGCGGCGGAGGAGGGGGCGCTTGCGTTTGGGCATTCTGGGCGACAGCGGCGAGCGGAAACAGCAGCAAGCAGAAAAGTACAGGCAAGACACGGGCATCAAAACGGCGCAACGTTAAAATACTTCCTTTCAGATTGATCCGGATCGGGATCCGGCTCTCATGCAGTGCGTCGAAGCGATGAACCGCTACGCCGGAGAAACGCACTTCCTCGTTCAGATTGTATACGCAGACACGGTCCAGACGGGGTACATTACTCGTTCGCGCAAATTAACGTGAGAATCGTCGAAATTCCTTCCAATCGGACGTAGTATGAGTTAATGCTCCTGGAAACCACAGAGCCGGTGCGCGTTTTCCCCCTGGAGGGCGAAATTTGACTCCGGTCGAAGGTTGCGCCGAATGCCAGCGAATTTCCGCTGCTTACGAGGCCGCTACGCTGGAGTGGTTTCGACTGCAGGGTCAGCTTCGCATCGCGGAGTACTCAAGTGCGGAACGCGAGTCCGATAGCCTCGTCGCGGAGTTGACCGCCGTCGCCAAACGCAGGCAGAACCTCCGGGAAGCTGCTTCCCTACACACCCTGGACGCCCACTCCCGGGCGACAGGCGCGTGCAGCTGACCTGCGCGGTTCTTCAGTACCTGCTCAAGCCTCCGACGCACCCGACTCTCGACGAATCCATAGAGCCATTAATTAACCGCCGCAATTAACCGCGGCGACGCACCGGGCAACGCAGAAGCCCACCGTGATTTCCTGTGTAACAAATGCGGCCGAATCGAAGACATCGAATGGTTCGAACCCGCTGAAATCCGCGCAAAGATGCGGCGTCGTTCGATGTGCTATTCGGGAAATAATTCCTCAATGATTGTACGAATTCTGACTTTCACTGGACAAGAGCCTTTCCTTATTACTCTGAGTTGCCCTCGCCGCCTTCGCAATAGAAGGGTAATGGTTATTTATGTTTTCCATATGTCAACGCGAATGATATTAAGTCCAACCATTGACCCCAATTAATGAAATTGATATAACTCAGAGCCATCTATCAAATCCAGCTTCAGCAGAATGGGGTAAAACAAAATGAGACTTCCTATCACTTCGTTCGTGATTTCCGCTGCTTTACTGGGCGGAATATTTCTGTCTTTCAGCGCATCGTTGCGGGCTCAAGCCACCACCGGCGAAATACATGGCGTGGTGCAGGATCCCCAGCAAGCGGTTGTGCCCGGCGCCAAAGTCACACTGACCAACGTCGGTGAAAGTGCGGTTGTGCGTCAGGTCGAGACGCAATCCGACGGTAACTTCCTCCTGACGCCCGTGCTGCCTGGCACTTACTCCGTTACCGTCGAAGCGCCGGGATTCAAGAAGTACACCCAGACGAATATAACCGTGAACGTCAACGACAAACTGGGATTGCCGCCCATCACGCTTGAGGTAGGCCAGGCGACCGAGGCTGTCAGCGTGGAAGCGAACGCCGTGGCGCTGGAAACTGTTTCGGCAGAGCGTTCGGGACTGGTGAATGGCACCCAGATGGTTGAACTCCCGCTGAACGGCCGAAACTATACGACCCTCCTCGAAACCATTCCCGGGGCTGCGGGAGGTTTTGGCGGCAATTCCAATTTCAACGGCCAGAGCAATTTTCAGAACAACTACACGGTCGATGGTCAGACCGTCACCGATATCGGCGTCAATCAGCAGTTCGCTTATCGGGTAAATGTCGATGCCATCGCCGAACTGAAGGTGTCGACGAACAGCCAGGCCGCCGAGTTTGGCCGCGCGTCGGGCGCTCAGATTCAGACCGTCACAAAAAGCGGCACGAAGCAGTTTCACGGCACCGGATGGTGGTTCAAGCGCGGCGAGTTCATGAATGCCAACGATTTCATCCGGAACGAGTCCGGCCTGCCGCGCAGCATATATAGATTCATGCAGACCGGATTCAACATCGGCGGTCCTGTGCTGCTTCCTTTCGGCTGGAACAAGGAACGCAACAAGCTGTTCTTTTTCGCTTCGAACGAGTGGGGAAGGTCGAATACTCCGGCGTCTCTTGAGCAGATCACGGTACCCAGCGCTCAGGAGCGTCAGGGTAATTTCAGCGATGCGGTCAACGCGGCCGGAGTCGTCCAGACAGTCTACATGCCCGGCTCGCGCACCACTGCAAATCCGAATGGCACGCCTTATCCGAACAACGTGATTCCACAAAGCCAGTGGAGCCCGTACGGCTCGCAGGTACTAAACTGGCTACCTCTTCCGAATGTCTTCGGCAATCCGGCGTATAACTATCAGTCGCAGGTGCCTGCGCAGGCGCCCACTTATGACCAGGTTTATCGCGGGGACTACAACATCAGCAACAACTGGCGTCTCTATGGCCGGGCAATCATCAGCAACTCAACCCAAAACAATCCTTACGGCCGCGCCGATTCCGGGAACCTGCTGGGCCTCTCACCCTTGTACGCACCAACATACGGATGGGCTCTCAATTTCGACGTAGCCACAATTCTCGGAGCGACAACGACAAATGATTTCCTGTTTGGCTACGCCGTGAACGGTATCCCGGGCGACGCTCCGCCGGCCGGAAGTCCTTACTATCGCTCCGTTTCCAACGTCACCATCCCGCTTCTCTACCCCGACGCGGATCCCAGCCACCTGATTCCCAACTTTTCCTTCGGTGGTGTCCCCAGCCCCGCCGGAAGCCAGTACACGAGCTTTATGGGGCTGCCTTACGCGAATCGGGATCCTGTGTGGGACGCTACGGACAATCTCACGAAAGTCCACGGCGCCCATACGTTCAAATTCGGATTCTTCTACGAATACGCCGTGAAGACCGAAAGCCCGTTCAAACCCATAAACTCCACGATCTCTTTCGCAACAAACTCCGCGAACCCGGGAGACACGAACTGGCCATTCGCCAACGCTCTACTGGGCAATTTCAACTCATATACTCAGACCAACGCGTACCTCGCCCCAAATTACCCTTATCAGAACATCGAATGGTATGGACAGGACACCTGGAAGGTCACCTCGCACCTTACCGTTAACTATGGGCTGCGTATGAACATCGTCGTCCCCTTTCATGATTCGCTGGGGGACATGTCCAATTTCCTGCCGTCCGCTTATAATCCGGCCCAAGCCGTCTCCTACTATGTGCCGGCTCTGCAGAACGGTCAGCGCGTCGCCCAGAATCCGCTCACGGGCGCCTTCTATCCGGTAGCCCTGATTGGCGACATCGTTCCAAACTCGGGAACTCTTTATAACGGCATCGTTCGCTCGGGCCAGAACGGCACTCCCGAGGGCCTGATGGAGAACCGCGGTGTTCAGTGGGGTCCCCGTTTAGGACTAGCCTACAACGTTGGCAAGACCGTGATACGTCTGGGAGGCGGTATCTTCTACGACCGCGTTACCACATTCGAGGTCGGGACTACGAGCAATTACGTGACGAACCCGCCGACGCTGATTCAGGGTCAGATTCTGTATGGCAATCTGGCAACAATTCCGACCGCCTCGACGGTGAATGTGCCCGCCACCGTCACTGGCATATCGCAGCAGGGCCAGGTTCCCACCGTTTACAACTACAGTCTCGGCATTCAAAGAGAATTGCCCTTCGCGACTCTGCTCGACGTTTCTTATGTCGGCTCCCAGTCCCGCCATCTTCCCGAGCAGGATCCTTTCAATTACGTCGCGTTCGGCAGTGCGTGGCTGCCCCAGAATCAGGACCTTACACTAGGTGCTCCGCAATATAACGGGAGCACGACGCTGCCGACTCAGCTCTACCGTCCTTACGCCGGTTACACATCCGGCTCCTACTACAACTTCGGCAGTTCATCCAACTACAATGCGCTCCAGGTCGCAGCCAACCACCGGGTTGGTCACGGTCTCACTCTCGGCGTTTCATATTCCTGGCAGAAGGCTCTGGGCATTCCCGGATCGTCCCTGGGAATTCCGGGTGTCGGATCGATTCTCAATACCCGCGCGTTCAACTACGGACCTCTTGGTTTCGACCAGACTCAGGTCCTGGTAATTAACTATGTCTACAGTCTTCCAAACGTACCGAAGCAGGGCTTTACCAACAACGTAGTGGCCAGGACCATTCTCAACGGCTGGCAACTGGGCGGCCTTGCCAATATCTTCAGCGGATCGCCGATAAACCCCACCTACAGTATCAGTGGAGTTGGCCGCTCAGACCCTGAACCGTATGATTACCGGAAGTGAAGATGTGGCGCCGCGTGTTGTTCTTACCTGCAACCCGAACCAGTCGATGGCGGATCGGAATATCAACGCGTATATCAATACTTCCTGCTTCGCTCCGGCGGGAGTGGGCAGTGTTGCGGATGATTCCGGTATCAATCGCCTTCGTGGTCCCGGCGGTAATCAGTGGGACATGTCGTTATACAAGAGAATCAACGTAACCGAAAAGGCGTACGCGCAGTTGCGCCTCGAAGCGTTCAACGCGATGAACCATCCGCAGTTTGCATCGTACAACTCGACCATCGTCTTCAACTCCGCCGGTCAGGTGATCAATTTGCCGAGCCAGTTGGGCGGCACCGGTGGACGTTTTGGCCTGGGGGCGTTGAATGCCACTCGCGCCAATTCGAACCGTATCCTCCAGGTTGCGGTGAAATTCTACTTCTGACCGATCCGAGCTTTCGGCAGTTGATGGCGCGCAGTGCCTGCGGGCGGTTCGGGAAGCAGGGGCACCCATAAAACGGTGCCCTATGATGAGAGCCCGAGACAAACTTCGCCCCGCCACGGGTGATTGGATCCAATTAGCGCGGAGAGTGGAAAGGTGAAGCTTCTTCCATCAACTCGAGTTCGGGGCCTCAGTTTGCAAATCAAACCCAAAATGGCGCACTTCGCGGCAATCGACCGCCTGAGTTTTTAGATTTTCAACCTGGTTTGGCCCGGCGGGCCACCCTGCGGATGAAAATGGGTAACCCGCGCGGGGCGGTTGGTGTCCGAGCCTGGTACGGGCTGCGAACCCGTTTATTCAAAGATGTCAAAGAACTGCAAAGCTGGCTCTCCGAACACCTTGCGGCGAGGAAGATCAGCTTTTGTGTTGCATCCTGATGAAAGCCCGAGACGAACTTCGGCCGCCACGGGTGATCGGATCCCAATTCGCGCCAAGGGTGAAAAGGTGAAGCTTCTTCCATCAGCTCGAGTTCGGGGCCTCAGTTTGCAAATCAAACCCAAAATGGCGTACTTCGCGGCAATCGACCGCCTGGGTTTTTTGATTTTCAACCTGGTTTGGCCCGGCGGGCCACCCCTGCGAATGAAAATGGGAGACCCGCGCGGGGCGGTGGGTGTCCGAGCCTGGTACGGGCTGCGAACCCGTTTATTCAAAGATGTCAAAGAACGGTAAAGCTTGCTCTCCGAACACCTTGCGGCGAGGAAGATCAGCTTTCGTGTTGCACCCCGAAAAGTATTTTCGAGGCAAATATCTGTGGATCGAATCCGAAACCACTTTCGGCGGGGCAAGACCTTTCCGTTGCTTTGGTAAATACACCGGCGGCAAGACCACCGGCGTTACCGTTATGCTGCGGGGGAGAGGACGGCGGGAGCGTTCGGGCCGCAACAGCGTTTGTATTTGGCTCCGGATCCGCAGGGACACGGCGCGCCGCGCAGGATGGGCGCGGATTCGGCCACGACGGGTAAGGTTTTGTTGCCGGCGGCAGGGGCGCATAGATCGCTTCGGTTATGGCGGTGGCCATTTCGGTCTCTTCGAGTTTGTGAAGGAGCAACTGGCGGCGGAGGTCGCTCTTGAGGATCGGCGCCATGTCCTTGCAACTGGCGAGGCCGAGCGTGGAGACGTCGAAGTCTTCCGGGACGGTCTCGTTGCGGATCTGGCGCTCGGTCTGGAGTCGGCGGAGTTCGGCGGTGGCTCGCTGAAAGTGGCGCAGGGCCTGGGTGCGGGCACGGTCGATCGAGTGCTGAGCGTCAGCTTGACCTTCACCTGGAAATTCGATCGCGGATTCGGATTCAGCGCAGCGGCGCAAGCGCCAGGCGGCGTGAACGATTTCGGCGGCGAGGGTGGTTTCCATGGCGCCTTCGGGGGCGAGGTCCCGCTGGAAGCCTTCGCAGAAAAGGTCATAGATGTCTTGTTCTTCGGGGCGAACGACGTCGCCGGTGGAATAGATGCCGAAGATGGCGGCGTTGCGGGACACGCGCGCTTTGCCTTCGACGGTCCTGGGACCCGTCGAGGACTGGGCGTTGCGCCGGTTGGCGGCGATCTGGGCTTCTGTGGCCATAGGGTTTTGATCTGTCTCCGCGTTCAGCATAGCTGGCGATTTTGGGGATGCGGCGGGGCGGCGGCGGTAAGGTATTGAAATTGTTGATTAAAAAAATGTGGATTCGTTGAACTGGCGACCGACTGGGGAAACGCTCTTGCGGCTTCTTCGTTTCTCCCGCAAGCCAAAAGAGTCCGGGATTGAACGCCGCACAGGCGAGGTCAGCCAGGGCATTTTCGCAGTTAACGACGTCTACCGCTCGCTGACGCGCGGCTCTGAAAGTGTAGCGACCAGCGTGATCCCGTCCGAGCCGATACTCTCACCCCAGCCTGAGGGAATTGCCCGGTGCTCCCGCCAGCGAAGTCACTCTCCGGCGCCCGCGGCTCACTGAATGTCAGAAGGCGTACTTGACGGCGAACTGCATAATCCTGGGGCTGACGTCCGTCTGAATCCTGCCGAAGTTGCTGCTGTTCATTGCCGCCGTCGGGTTCAGGAAATTTGCCTTGTTCTGAATATTGAAGGCTTCACCTCTAATTTCCAGACTGTGTCTTTCCTTCACGATAAAGCGTCTGGAAAGCGCAACGTCTACTTCGAAGTACCCCGGTCCCCTCAAGCTGTCATAGGCAAGATTTCCCAAGGTACCCGTCGCAGGCGCTGAAAATGCCGACAGGTTCATCCAGCAGTTGATGGTCTGAGTGGCGCAATAGGGATTCGCCGCCGCCAGATTGGGCCGCTGGCCGCCAATGCCCGAGAGCGCATTGTCAGTGCCAGTCGTAACGTTGAAGAAGGTGCCGGTGTGTGCGGCGAAGATCGGCGATAACTGCCAGTTGCCGGCTATCATCTGCAGGGCGCGGGATGAATATTTGGGCGATTGCAGCACCGCGGTCAGGTTGAAGTTCTGCCGCACATCAATGGAAGTGCAATTCCCGCGATCGAACCGCCGATCGGCGGGATCGGTGTATACAGGCCCCGAGAGTTCGGTCGTAACGAGGTCGGAGATGCAGTGCGCCTAGGTATAATTGCCCAGCACCATAAAGTTACTTGAAAGCCGGTGCTCAACCGAGACGAGCACTGAATTGAAGCTGGCCGTGCCGCCATCGTCAAGGAACTCGAGATTGCCGTACAACGGCCCCTGAGTGGCATTCTGTTGAGTCAGCAGCCGCCGGGGCTGGGTATTCGAGAGTGAGGAACAGGGGCCGGCCGCCGTCAGACCGTATTGTCCGGCGGAGCAGTTTCCTGGAATATAAACGGCGGGATTCAATTCGCGATCGGTCCACAGGTGTATGGCGTTGTTGCCGAGATAGCTCGCCTTCAGCAGCCAGCTCGTCCCCAGCTGTTTCTGAACCGTTACGTTCCACTGGTCGAGATAGGTGTTTCGCACGTTGAGCGGAACGGTCTCGTAGTATCCACCTTGCGGGAAGACGAAGTTCGGGGTCAGCTGCACCGGAAACGGGCTCCCGCCGGGGAAGCCTTGCCACGGATCGGCGAAGCCGCCTGGCGGGAACGGGATCGTGATCGAATTGCCCCACGGCGGCGACGAAGAATAGTTGTAAAAGAAGAGGGTGTGAGGCATGTCATAAAGGATTCCGAATGAAGCCCGGATCACCGTTCGGCCGTTCCCTTTCGGATCGTAAGCTATACCCAGACGCGGCGCGAAATTGTTCCAGCGCGTGTTATTTGGCCGGTTGCCGGTCTGAAATCCGGCGTCGCCAGGGAACAATGTGCCGACCGGCGCGTTCGGGTAAATGGACGAATGGGTATTCGAGTTGAAATCACTCTGGTCGAAATGCGTCACCCATCCGTGCACAATGCTTCCTCCGAAGTAGGGTTCCCATCGCAGACCGTAATTGATCGTCAGATGCGGATTGAACTTCCACGAATCCTGTGCGTAAAGCCCGAAGTTGTTCCAGCGCTCATTATCATGACTGACATTCGCGTCGGTGAATGAATCCAGCGCGCCGGCAATAAAGTCTCCCATTGCCGATCCGGTGAGCTGCCCGCCGAAAGTGAAAAGACCGTCGCAATAGACGCAGAACGTCGAGTTCTGGCCTGGCCGGAGATAATTCACGCCGAATTGCAGCTGATGGGATCCCTTTACCCAGTTGAAGTCGTCGGAAACCTGGTAGGTCGTGGTTGCGATGAGGCCGGGCGTCGCAAAGCCTCCCGCGCTGGCAAAATTACCGGTGATGTTGATGTTCGAGTAGTCTGGCAGGGGCTGGTAGTAAGGCGCTACGCCTATACCCGGGGCGTTGAATATCGGCACCTGGAACTTGGTGATGCCGACCCGATTGAAGGTAGCGCGGAAGGTATTCAGCATACCTGCGTTGATTATGTATGTGTGGCCGAGGACGACCGAATTGACTTCGTCGTCCGTCCCCGCATTCAGTACCGATAGCTGGGTCCCTGTGTAGCTGGATGGTATTTCACTGTGAGCGATGAAATAGCGGCCGAAGATCGACTGTTTGGAGTTTATCTGGTAATCGATTTTGGCAATACCGAGATTCTCGTTCTGATTGGCAATGATGGCATAGAAACTCAGCCCGCAAGGCTCGGGGCCGATTGGTTGATAATATTTGGCCATCGCCAGCGCCTGCGGGCTGATCAGGGACATCGGCAGGACGTTGTTGATGTAAGGCGCCTTCAGGGTCTGAGGCTTTGCGAAGCATTGCGACTCATAAGGAGCAAGATTACCCGTGAGCATCGACGCCGTCGGAGTGTTGGCAGGCGTCGATGCGGGCTGCGAGTGGATGATGGTGTCCTGATAGCCGAGAAAGAAGAAGAGCTTGTTTTTCCGGATCGGCCCTCCGAAGGTTCCGCCGAACTGGTTTCGTTTCAGCGCGTCCCTCGATGTTGCGAAGAAATCCCGGGCGTTGAAATCCCCGTTTCGGACAAATTCAAAAGCATTGCCGTGAAATTCATTGGTGCCGGATTTGGTGACTACGTTTACGGCGCCCGCGGAGTGCTGCCCGTATTCGGCGGGCAGAGCGCTGGTTTCAACCTTGAACTCCTGCACGGCGTCGGGGAACGGTAACGGCAGGTTCAGATTGTTGAAGGGATCGTTGTGCGATCCTCCGTCCATCAGATAAGTGAGACCGTTCAGCGCTCCGCCAGCCACGCTGACAAGGGCTTCGTTGGGATAGTTTTTGGAGGAAACGAGATTGCCGGAAGACGGGCTGGCGCCGTAGGCGGACTGAACGGTTTGGGCGTTCCCGGCGATGGTAATCAGCTGAGTGATCTCGCGTCCGTTCAGCGGTAAGTCCACAACCTGCTGCTGATTGACCACCTGACCGACAGCGGTGCTGTGCGTCTCCACCATGGCTGCCGCAGCCTCCACCTGCACCTGTTCGCTGACAGCGCCAACCTTCAGGATGGCATCCACGGCGGGAGCCGTGTCGACCTGCAAAACGATGCCGTTCTGCACATAGGTGCTGAACCCTTCTTTCCTGATCTCGACCCGGTAGGGACCGACGGGAAGGCTGGGTAGCACGTACGTACCGTCCGTGGAAGTGGCGGTGGTCCGGATAGTGCCTGTATCGGTTTGCGTCGCGCTGACTTGCGCTGCCGGCACCGGCAATCCGCTGGCATCCCGAACGGACCCCGCGATCTGGGAGACGGACTGACCGAAGAGCCCAGCGCACGCGAACGCGCAGACTGGCAGAGCTATCGTAAAGCGCCTTACAATCCCTATCATCCGTTGATTCTCCCCGTTATTCAGGAGTAATTAAGTATTGTGCGGAACTTTATCATGAGTTATTAAGTATGTCAACGGAACCTGGATAAGGTTAAAACCTGTTGTAAGTGCGCCGCATTAATTGCTCTCTGGCACCCTTGAAAAACCGCCTCGCGGAGCTTGCGGAAAGCTTCGGGGCGGACGGACACCGGCGAAGATCGCCGGCGCTACCAGTTGACGTAAAGTTCCGCGCCGGGCGGAAGCCCGGCGGCAGAGCGGAAGCTCTGCCCCACGAGGATATTGCGGGCGGATCGAACAGTTTTTCGTGGTTGCCGGGCTGCAGAACAGAAGCGGAATCGCCTGGACAGACGGGAGACCAAGGATCACCCGGCGGACCTGCGCACTCACGTTCACCGGCAGCCCGGTCTAAAGAACGCGCGGTTCGGCTGCCATGAGATCCTGGAATTCCTTCGTTTCCCGTAACGTCGAGAATTCCTTCGCCTGCAGCTTTTCTTTCTCTTTAAAGCCCTCTTCGAGCGCCTTGCGCAGATACTGAATCGCGAGCTCGTTCTTTCCCGACACAGCGTACATTCGAGCCATTTCGTAGTGATATCGCGCCCGATCCGCCACGCTCCGGTCCATCATTCTGGTGCCGACAAGGCCATGATTTTCGAAGACATCGGGATCCAGCTGCAACGCCCGGCTGTACGCCGTCGTCATTTCATCGAATTTGCCGCGAGCATAATACGCAGTGCCGAGATTACTCCAGATTGACGCGGAATTCGGCGCAAGGGTCAAAGCTTTCCTGTAACGGGAAATGGCGCTCCGAAACTTCTTCTCGGCGTAATATACAGTTCCCAGATTATTGATGGCGTCGGCGTATTTGCCATTAAAATGGAGCGCGCGTTCGTAGCTCTTTTTCGCCCCGTTCAGATCGCCCATCTGGTGGTAAGCGATGCCGACCTTGTTCCACAGAACGGGGGAATTGCCGGCGTGTTCACGATAGCTATCCGCCGCCGCCCGAAACATTTTCCGGGCCATGTAAATATCGCCAAGCTGTTCCGGGGTCACCTTCGACGGGGGGACGGCCGGATTCTTAGGAGGGGTCGTAAGCTGGGCGCTCGCAAGCGCGGCGCCGATCACAAGACTCAGGATCGTTTTCATTTGAACACATCCTTCAACCTCCCGAAAAAGCCTTTCTTGTGAGGAGGTTCCGCAGGTGGATTCTGAGCCGCCGCCGCACCGGCGACCTCGGACTTGCCATCCTGTCCGGGAGGGCCTGTCTGTAGCGAAGTTTGCGGTTGTGGTCTCTGCGGGGTGGAAGGCAACTCCCATCCCGAAACGGTCGTTTGCTCGCCCTTGCCGTGCAGCGGGCAAGTGCCCACGGGCTCGGTTCCGGCGATGAAAACTTCCGGCGCCTGAGTCGGGCACACCGTATTGGCGAGCATCCCCGACTCCGGGTCGATAGTAACCGTCACCACGCCGTCCGGCACCGCGAACGGCTTGACGTCCGAGTAGCGAGGCAGGTTGACGGCGCGTTTCATGAATTCGGTCCAGATCGGCAGCGCGGAGTGCGCGCCCTCGATGTCCAGCTCGCGGTTGTCGTCGAAACCAACCCAGACGAGGCAAAGCAGATTCGACGTGAATCCGGCAAACCAGCCGTCATGTGACGTACCGGTCTTACCCGCCGCGGGAGCCGTAAAACCCCGCGATCTGACACCAGCGGCCGTCCCCGTTCGCAGCACCTCTTCGAGCATATTCACCAGGAGGTAATCCACTCGCGGATCGAGCACAGTCTTGGTAACGGGCTTCTGATCGAGCAATACCTTCCCACCCGGTTCCTTCACGAGCGAAATGAACGAAGGCTGCACGCGAACGCCATGGTTTGCAAAGACGGTCCATGCTCCCGCCATTTCCATCGGCGTGGCGTCGTACGAACCGATCGCCATTGCCGGAGTCGCCTTCACGTCCTCACTGATGCCCGCGCGGTGCGCGAGGCTGACGACGGTGCCATAGCCCACCATCTCGGCGACCTTGATCGTCGCCACATTCAATGATTTCGCCAGCGCCTTGCGCAAGCTGACAGGCCCGTAAAAATCATGTTCAAAGTTATTGGGGGCATATTCCTGGCCGTCGAACTCGAACGTCGTCGGCTCATCCACCACGATGGAGGCCGGCGTGAGCGTCCGGGTCCCACCCGCAACCGCGGTATTCATTGCGGCCGCATAAACAAACGGTTTGAAAATCGACCCCGGCGGACGCTCCGCCAGCATGCGATTCAACTGGCTGCTTCCGTAATTGCGGCCTCCGATGAGAGCCTTGATCTCCCCGGTATGCGGATCGAGCGCAATCAACGCGCACTGCGGTTCCACGAACGGCGCATTCTTGAAGCGCTTCTGCTTACGCACGATCTCATCGACCTGCTTCATACCAACGGCAACCGCTTCATTCGCCGCTTTCTGCAAATCGAGATCGAGCGTGGTGTAGATCTTGTCCGCCCGCGCCTGAAAATCGTAACCGGGAAATCGCCTTTCGAGATCGTCGTTGAGCAGATCGACGAAATACGGCGCTTCGGTCGATTCCGAGGCGCCGGTCGCCAGAGTCAGAGGCGCCTGAACTGCAATTCCGTACTCCCGGTCGTCGATGAAATTGTTCTGCCGCATCAGAGCGATGATCGTGTTCCGCCGCTCGCGAACCCGTTCCGGATGCCGGTAGGGATTGTAGTAACTCGCCCCGCGCACGATCGCTGCGAGCGTAGCGGCCTCTGGCAGGGTGAGTGACCGCAGATCCTTGCCGAAGTATGCGTTGGCCGCTTCGCCGAAGCCGCGAATCGTGAAGCTGCCGCGATAGCCCAGGTCCACCTGATTGCAGTACATCTCGAAGATCTGCTGTTTGGTCAGCTTCTGTTCGAGCTGCAGGGTGATCATGATTTCCGCCATCTTGCGCCGCCAGTTGCGCGCTGGAGTCAGAAACATGTCGCGCGCCAGCTGCATCGAGAGCGTGGAAGCCCCCTGAGCGTTCCGGCCGCGTCTCATATCCACCAGCGCCGAGCGGACGATGCCGATCGGATCAAAGCCGGAGTGCTGGAAGAAGCGTTTGTCTTCGGCGGAGAGGATCGCATCCCGCAGAACCGGCGGGATATCGTCGTAATGCACGATGCGTTGTTTCTCGCGATTCCGATCGTAGAGATTGGTGATCAGCTGCGGTTCCAGCTCATAAAGCGGCCGCGGCGTGTTGTCCCGCAGCGAGACAATCCGCGTGATTCGGCCCCCGCCGAATTTGATCGTCGCCGGCTCCTGATCGAAATAAGCCTCGGCGCCGGGGAAGATGTCGATCGAATCGGGCGTAACGGTATAGGAGCCGACGGGATTATTGCGATTCTCGTTGTAACCCCCGCGCCGCAGTGCGGCGGCGATCTCGGAGGGGGAACTCGTGTCGTTAACCGAGACCGAGTCGGGCGCTGCGAAGATTCGCGCCGTCGAGTTGTAAGGGCCGCCATTCAGCCGCTCATCGATCGTCTTCGAATAGAGCTTGTAGAAATGAACG
This sequence comes from Terriglobia bacterium, assembly GCA_963845785.1. Taxonomy (GTDB): domain Bacteria; phylum Acidobacteriota; class Terriglobia; order Bryobacterales; family Bryobacteraceae; genus BOG-234. The sequence continues at coordinate 457,982 of CAWJTK010000003.1, forward strand.
AAGGTACCGGCGCCGGCCGCGAGGGCGAGTACGACCACTGCCAGCAGAGTCTTGCCCACGGGGTGGAGAAAAAACCGTACGAGCCAGGCGTCCTTCTGGACGCGAACCTTCCGCCCGGCCGGCTTCCCGTTCGCTCGCTTGCGCGCAGGGGGGCTTTCGTCTGCGACTTTCATATTCTTTCTTTCAGGATAGCGGGAAATAGCATGCGCAAGTGGCCCTCGTTGGAATCGACGAAAACTTCGGTATGTAGAGTACCGTCGGCATCAGGACTCGTACCTGGGCCGCGCCCGCGGCTCCGGGCATCGGCGCCGGTACTTTTCGGACTGGGGTAATCCGGCCTGCCGCGCCGATAGGGGATAATAATGAGATGCGGTGTTGCGCATGACGCCTGTTCTGACCCAGCCAGCTCGGGCCGGCAGAACATCAGCCTCGTTTTCCTGGCCGACGATTGCATGGGTTTCCGTACTCCTTGGCGCGTGCTACGGCCCCATCCTGAGTGCCCTGGTGCGGCAGTGGGGCGACGATCCCGACATGGGGCACGGCTTCTTCGTCCCCGTAATTGCCGGGGCGATCGCCTGGCATAAACGCGGCCAGATCGCCGGCAAGGCGCCCCAACCCAACTGGTGGGGTCTCGCGATCATGCTGTGGGCGGGACTGCAGCTTTATATTGCGACTCTGGGGGCGGAGCTTTTCCTCGCCCGGACCTCCTTTGTGATCTCGATAATTGGAGCCGTGCTCCTGCTCGGCGGCACTCAATATGTCAGAATTTTCGCCTTTCCTCTGTTCCTGCTGTTCTTCATGGTGCCGATTCCGGCGATTATTTATAACCAGCTCACATTTCCGCTGCAATTGATCGCCAGCCGGGCAGCCGAGGGGATGATCGACTTGCTGCAGATCCCGGTGATCCGCGAGGGCAATGTTCTCATTCTTCCCCAGCAAACGCTCAACGTCGTGGAGGCGTGCAGCGGAATCCGGTCGCTGCTGACGCTGACGTTTATGTCGCTCGTCTACGGTTACGTCTTCGAAAAGCGCGTATGGCTGCGAGCGGTTCTGTTTTTCTCGACGATTCCCGTGGCGATCGCCGCCAATGCGGGCCGGGTGGCTTTCACGGGCGTGATTTCTCAATTCAATCCGGCGCTCGCGGGAGGATGGTTCCACGAAGCGCAGGGCATGGTGATCTTTGTGATCGCTCTTGCCATCCTGGTCGCATTCCATCAGTTGATCGTCCGCACTTGCAATCTGGTGAACCGGAGGCGCGCATGAACAGGCTCCTGGGCAGTAAATTCCTGTACGGCCTGACTCTCGTTCTGGTGGTTCAGGCGGTTTTCTTTTACTCCGCATCCCACGGCGAAATCACTCCGCTGGCCACCCCTCTGGCGACCTTTCCGCTCACGGTCGGTCCCTGGCGAATGATTCAGGAAGGCGTCATCGATCAGGAAACGCAGGACATCCTGAAGGCCGACGACGTGATGACGCGGGTTTACGGCGGTCCGGAAGGAGAAGCGAACCTGTTCATCGCGTATTTCAAGACGCAGCGGCAGGGCCAGTCCCCGCATTCTCCGAAGAATTGCCTGCCGGGTTCCGGCTGGCAGCCATCGGCTACCGGCCGGATCGATGTCCCCGTGAGCGGGGGCCCCATCCGCATCAACCAGTACGTGGTGTCGAAAGGCGAAGCGCAAAGCGTGGTTCTCTACTGGTACCAGACTCGGGGACGCGTGATCGCCGACGAATTTGCCGCCAAGTTCTACCTGATTTCCGACTCGATTCGCCATCACCGCAGCGATACGGCGCTGGTAAGGGTGGTCGTCCCCATTCCCGAAGGACAGACGGTGCAAGCCGAGAAGGTGGGAACGGATTTCGTCAAGGCCTTCTTTCCGGTAGTCAAAGCCTATCTCCCGCAGTAACGCAAGAGCCGAGGCGCCGTAGCAGGCAGGGGCAAATGGCCCTCGCCCGCGCCGCCGGGCAACGGAAGGAACACGCCTGTCCACCGTTATCCTGCGCCCCCATTACAGATCGCTTTACATATCCTGCCCCCCCCATTACAGATCGCGTACTAACATAGCGAAATGAGTAGGTCCGGAGCCGGATTCATCGGCCTTGCGCTTTGCGCGCTCTGCATTTTCCCGCTATATGCGGAAGAATTTCTCATCGGAACACCGGCGATTCGATATTCAATCGACAAGCTGAACGTGCTTGGCAGTGTCCTGATGATCGGAGCGCACCCCGACGATGAAAACAACGCCGTACTCGCGTATTGCTCGCGCGGCCTCAAAATGCGCACCGGTTATCTCTCCTGCACCCGAGGCGAGGGCGGTCAGAATCTGCTCGGCCCCGAACAGGGCGCTCTTCTCGGCGTGCTTCGGACGCAGGAACTGCTGGCCGCCCGGCGCGACGACGGGGGAGCGCAGTACTTCACCCGGGCTATCGACTTCGGTTTCACCACATCCGTAGCGGAGACCATGTCGCTACTGGGGCCATGACCGCACGCTGTCCGACATGGTCTGGGTCATCCGGCAGCAGGAGCCCGACGTCATTATCCTTTCGTTCAGCGGAACGCCGAGTGACGGCCATGGGCACCACCAGACATCCGCAATCATCGGTAAAGAGGCCTACGAAGCCGCGGGCGATCCCTCTCGTTTTCCGGAACAACTGAAATGGGTCAAGCCGTGGCACGCGCGGCGGTTACTGCGGAGCCGCTTTGCGCCGTTGACTCCTCCCGCCAGCCGCGGCGGGAATACGGCAGCCGCCACTCCCGGCCGTGGCGGTAATGCCGGTGGTGCGCCAGGACGAGGCGGGGCCGCCGCGGGCCCCGGACGCGGACCCGATCCATTTCCGAATCAGCCCGTCATCTCGGTTGACACAGGAATCTTCGACCCCGTGATCGGCCGTTCCGACCGCGAAATTTCCGTCATTAGCCGCAATGAACACCGAAGTCAGGGCCAGGGCGCCACGATCGTCTACGGAGATGCGGAAAATCTGCTTTCCTTCGTCGAAGGGGAGCAGCCGCAGAAAGGGATTTTCGACGGAATCGATACCAGCTGGAAGAGGCTTTCCGGCGCGGGCGACACGGGCGAGCTGCTGGCGAAGGTGCAGCGCGAGTTCGACGATCTGCATCCGGAAAAAAGCGTCCCGGGCCTGCTTCAGGCACGCCCGGCGATCGAAAAGCTGGCCCGTCAGGGCGAGCCGTGGGCTCAGTGGAAGCTGGACGAACTCGACGAGGCCATCGCCCTTTGCGCGGGGCTTCGAACGGAGGCCGAGGCGAATGCCGCCGCCTTTATACCCGGCGAGACGGCAAAGCTTTCTCTGACGGCGCTAAACCGCTCGTCACTCCCGATTACCCTCGGCGGACATTCACCTGAGCGGATGGAAGGACAGTGGATGCGCCGGTAAAGAACAAGCTTCTCGCGTACAACAAGCCGGATGTCACGACCGTATCCTTGCCCATCTCCGCGACGCAGCCCTATTCGCAGCCGTTCTGGCTCAAAGAACCGCACGAGCCGGGCAGCTACACGATTTCGGATCAGACCCTGATCGGCCGCGCCGATATTCTTCCCGAAGTGGTGGCGCGCTTCGATTTCACCCTGAACTCCGCTCCATTCTCGATTACCGAGCCGATTCATTTCCGCGGCGCCGATCCTTCCCGGGGCGAATATGTGCGTCCGGTCGTCGTAGAGCCGCCATTTTCGATCGACCTTCCGGCGGCGAATTTCGTTTTTCCGCTGGGTTCGTCGCGCGATTTCAGCGTGCAGATTCGCGCGCTGGCCGCTAACCAGTCGGGCGAAGTGCGTCTGCAAACGCCGGAGGGCTGGAAGGTCTCGCCCGCCGCCGCCTCGTTCCAGTTGAAGGAAGTGGGAGAAGGGCAGGAGGTGCGATTTCACCTGACGCCCCCGGCCGGGCCGCTTTCCGGCCGGTTCAAAGTAACCGCGAAGGCGGGCAGCGTCGAGATCTCGAGCGGCGTCGACGTAATCCCTTACTCGCACATCCCGGCGCAGACGGTTCTCGTTCCGGCGGAGGGCAAACTCTCCGCGGTTCAACTGAAGGTGCTCGCCCGCCGCGTGGGCTACGTAATGGGTTCGTCCGATAAAGTGCCCGAGGCGCTGCGTCAGATGGGCTGCCAGGTAGATCTCCTCGACGACAAAGACCTGGGATCGGGCAACCTGGCCATTTACGACGCAATCGTGACAGGCGTGAGGGCGTATTCCGTCCGGCCTGATCTGCGCGCGGCGCAACAGCGGTTACTCGATTATGTGAAAAACGGCGGGACGCTCGTCGTGCAGTACAACAACGGCGCCGACGCCCGCATCAGCCCATCGGTAGCAGAAGCTCTCGAACATCTGGGACCTTATCCGTTTACCTTCGGACGCGACGACGCGCGCGTGACGGACGAAGACGCGCCCGTCAAGGTCTTGCTGCCGGGTTCGCCGCTGCTGAACGTTCCGAACAAAATCACCCCCGCCGATTTCGAAGGCTGGGTGCAGGAGCGCGGCCTTTACTTCTCGAACAAGTGGGACCCGAAGTATGAAACGCCCATCGAGACCCATGACAAAGGCCATGCGGAACTGCCGGGCGGGATGCTGTATACGCGGTATGGCAAGGGAGCGTATATCTTCACCGCCTACTCGTGGTTCCGCGAACTGCCCGCCGGCGTACCCGGCGCCTATCGCATCTTCGCGAACCTGATCAGCGCAGGCAAAGCGAAATAGCAGCGCGTGGCGTCGCTGGCCGATTCAACCTCAACGCGTCTTCACGAAATCGCGATCGATCCTGATGACCTCGGCCGGCTCTTCCCTGCCCTCTCTGATTGCCCGCGCGCGTTTGGAGCAGTAAAGCCCGAGCCCAAGAAGAGCGACGCCGAGAAATCCCATCAGAACCGGCTCCGGCGCATTCGATACGCCCGCGCCCGGAATCGAGGGCTCGATCATCCCGAGACCGTAGAGTTCGGAGAGCAGCGCAGGATCGATACCGCTCAAGTCATCGACAATTATGAGCCAGGAATTCATCGTGGCGAGATTCGCTGCCGAGGTCCATTGATTCGACGGCTCAAGCGCAATAAACCATTGGCTGAGAGACCATCCGTTGAGGTCCGCCGGGATGCCGCCGGAGGCCTCGTCCGAAAATCCCCAGCCATCCGTGAACGCGATTGTATCGGCCGCGGCCATGCTCGCGCAGACTAAACAGCCAATCAGCACACACGGAAAGAGAATTACTTTCCACTGCTTCTGCATAGATCCCTTCCCTGTTGAAAACAGGTTCATTACTTCGAAACCAGACGCCGCTCGATGCCGGAAAAAGGAGTCACGCCTTACAATGACAACGGTTCATGACCTCTCGCTTCCTGTCTATCCTTGTGCCCAGGTACAACGTCCCCATGCGCGAGGAGGAGGAGTTCATATATGAACTCCTGCTACGTGATGGATCGGCGGAGGTCGTCGAAAACTTTACCTCATCCGCCATCGGAAGAACCGGAGCAAGAGGGCCGGGATGCGGACCCGGTGTCCCTCATCGCGATTACACGATGGAAATGTTGACTGGCGAGGTCCGGATTCCCGCGTGAGATTTGCCCGCTGGCTCTTGTCCGACATCGAGTCTCCGGAACTCGACGAGAAAAAACCTGAGTCGCGGCACGAATGGTGGCGCGTGATGTGCCTGACCGGGGTGGATTACTTCTCCACCCTGGGATACCAACCTGGCATCGCCTTCCTCGCCGCCGGCGTACTGTCTCCGGTCGCCACGCTTGTTCTGGTCCTGGTGACGCTCTTCGGCGCCCTGCCGGTTTATTCCCGTGTAGCCGAAGCCAGTCCCAACGGGCAGGGCAGCATCGGAATGCTGGAGAAATTATTCCCCGCGTGGAGCGGCAAGACGTTCGTGCTCGTTCTGCTGGGCTTCGCCACCACGGACTTCATTATTACGATGACGCTATCGGCCGCCGACGCCGCGGCACACTTCGTTCGGAATCCTTTCACGCCGCACATCCTGCGAAATCAGATGACGATCACGCTGGCGCTCCTCGCCATCCTCGGCGCGATTTTCCTCAAGGGATTCCGCGAGGCGATCGGCGTTGCGGTGGTTCTCGTCGGAATTTACCTCGCCCTGAATGTCGTGGTAACCGCGGTGGGCGTGCGTGAAGTGCTGCGGCACACCGAGACCATCCGGCGCTGGCACGGAACTCTCTTCGCGCGTCATGGCGACTTGCCGACCATGATCGGAATCTCGCTGCTGCTCTTCCCCAAGCTCGCTCTGGGTTTGTCTGGTTTCGAGACTGGAGTCGCCGTAATGCCGCTGATTTCCGGCGCGCAGCTCGGGGATCGGATTCGTAATACCCGCAAGTTGCTGGCGACGGCCGCGGTCATCATGAGCGTCTTTCTGATGGCGACGAGCCTGGTAACTACCCTGCTGATTCCGCCCGAAAAATTCAAAGAGGGCGGCGAGGCGAACGGGCGCGCGCTGGCTTATCTCGCCCACCACTACCTCGGAGGCGCCTTTGGCTCGCTTTACGACGTCAGCACGATTCTCATCCTCGCGTTTGCGGGCGCATCCGCCATGGCTGGCCTGCTCAACCTGATCCCCCGCTATCTCCCACGTTTTGGCATGGCGCCGGAGTGGGCGCGCGCATCGCGTCCTCTGGTGCTCGTCTTCATGGCGGTCTCGTTCACGGTGACCATGCTCTTTCATGCCGATGTCGATGCCCAGGGTGGAGCGTATGCGACCGGTGTGCTGGTGCTGATCACCTCCGCCGCATTCGCCGTCACCATATCGGTATGGGATAAACCCCTGCGCTGGCCCTTTCTGCTGGTCTCTCTCGTATTCGTCTACACAACGGCGCTGAACATTTACGAACGGCCGGAGGGTATCAAAATCGCATCGTTCTTTATCCTGTCGATGATCGTGACATCTCTGCTTTCGCGGTCGCTGCGCTCCACGGAATTACGGATCGGCGCCGTCGAAATTGACGAGAAGGCGAAGGCTCTTCTGAAGCAGGACGAAGATGAAGTGATCCGGCTCATCGCGCGAGCGCCGCGGGACGAGTCCGAGGAGCAACTGGATGCGGTCGACAAGGAGATCCGCGATTATCACAATCTCGGAGAAGGCGAGCGGCTGTATTTCTTTGAGGTCGGGCGCGGCGATGCGTCGGAGTTCGAATCGACCTTACGCGTAACCGGCAAGCAGGTAGGCAAATACGCGGTGCTGTGCGCCGAGAGCGTGGTGGTGCCGAACGCGATCGCGGCCATGCTCATTTATCTTGAAAAGACTACGGGCAAAGTCCCGCACGGCTATTTCAAATGGCATGAAGGAAACCCGATCGCCAACGTTTTTCAGTTTTTGTTCTTCGGGGAGGGTGATGTGGCCCCCATTGCGCACGAAGTTCTGCGGCGGGCGGTTCCCGATAAAAAGCATCGTCCCGTAATTCACGTGAGCTGATCCAAGTTGCGGGACGGTAAGATCATGTCATGATTCGTCTCGATCCGCGACTGCCGCCGCCGGACCCCGACCCGGTCTTTCCCCCTTCCGAACCGGAACCCGATCCGGAGCCGAACGTCGACATACCGCCTGACCCCGAGCCGCCTTTTCAGATGTCCGCTCTTTAGAGCATCTCCGCAAATAGTGCAGAGCCGGCGAACGCGATCGAGAGCGGAAGCCGGCGACAAGATCGCCGGCGCTACTGATTCCGCGCACGTTGGAACCGCTCTATAGAAACCCTGGAGGAAGCCGTGAGTCCAGCCGCATTTCGGCGGCCAGCACTTGCGCCTGTTCCTTAAGATCGCCTGTCACGCGATCTCTCTTCGAGCGTGCGGCGCAGGACCGGAAACACAGCCGCATCCTTTGGAGCACCAACTTCGGCCTTTACCTCAATAAGAACCGCCAGATCGAGAATGAGAATCTGCAGCCCCTCACTGATCGAAACCGTGACGCAGGAGGGAAGTAAGGCAGCGTAATCCCTGAGCCGCTCCAATTGCTCCGAGGACGTCCAAAGGCCCCCAAGCGACGCTCGGGTTGCATCCGGTAAATCGCTTCAAGTTCCACAAGAGCGTCGAGGAGACGGGCGATTATTGCTTTTCTCACGCGAGTGTACGACGTCGAGATCGAAAGTATTAATCGGCGCGTCCTGAAGCACGGCGCCGGTGAGCGTAAAGGACGCGCAGGATAGCCAGAAAATCAGTCGGATTCGAGGGCGGTACGCAGCTTCAGCACCGAGTTTACATGTTGCTGCAGCACTTCGAGCCGTTCGGTGGGCGTGAGGGAGAGCATCCAGCGGATGAGGGTCAGATCCACACCGTCATCGCTGTAATCGGGATGGTCTTCAGCGGGTTCCGGCATTACTTACTCCGCGCGGTTCATCATAAACGTAGACGTGCCTTCGAAGAATTCCCTGAGGACAGCCTCCGCTTCAACAGGCAAAGCCGTTTCCGAGAGAGCGTTGCTCATCAATTGCATCCAGCGGTCGCGGGCGGCCCGATTGATCGCAAACGGCCCGTGCCTCATCCGCAAACGCGGGTGGCCGCGCTGCTCCAGATAGCGCGGCGGACCGCCGAACCGGAAGATGAGAAACTCGCGCAGCCGCTGTTCCGCGCCCGGCAGATCGTCTTCGGGGTACATCGGCCCCAGCACGTCATCCTGTGGCACCTGCCGATAAAACGCTGCGACCAGAGACCGGAATCCGTCCTCACCGATAAGCGAATAAATTTCCTGATCATCCATCCTGATCAAACATCCTGATCAAACATCCTGATCAACCATCCAAATCATCCCCGCAAGCGGCTCCAGTATCGCATTTGCCCCGCGCGATAATGAACGTGTTCCCTCATGGAATTCAAGGAGCGCCTCAGAGAACAAGTCGACATCGTTCGCGTCGTGGGCGAGTATGTGCGCCTGCGGCGGGTTGGCCAGCGCTACTCGGGCCTTTGCCCCTTCCACAACGAAAAGACCCCGTCGTTCTCCGTAACGCCTGAGCACCAGTGGTTCCGCTGCTTCGGTTGCGACGCGAAGGGCGACGTCTTCACGTTCGTGATGATGATCGAAGGACTCACGTTCTTCGAAGCTCTGAAAAAGCTCGCCGATCAGAACGGCATCGCGCTGCCGAAGCAGTCGTTCGCGAGCGACGACGAAACGCGCCTCAAGGCCGCCTTATATGAAATGCACGAGATCGCTGCGGAACACTTCCGTTCGAATCTCGCCGGCCCGAACGGCTCGGCGGCGCGCGCCTATCTCGCGAAACGCGGCGTGAGCCAGGGTGTAGTGGAGCAATTCGGCCTCGGACTGGCCGATAGTTCGGGGCGCACGCTCCTCCGCATTCTCGAGAAACGCGGAATCAAGCCGGAGCAACTGGAAGAGTCCGGGCTCATCGGAAAACGCGATGACGGGTCTCTCTACGATCGCTTCCGCAACCGGCTGATGTTCCCCATCCAGAATGAGTCCGGCAAAGCAATCGCCTTCGGAGGCCGTGCGCTGGATCCGGAAGACAAAGCCAAATACCTCAACTCACCCGAGACAAAGATCTATCGCAAATCGAACGTTCTTTATAACCTTCATCGCGCGAAAGAATCGGCCATGCGCCTCGATCGCATCGTTCTGGTGGAAGGTTACATGGATGTAATCGGCGCGTGGCAGGCCGGTGTTACCGAAGTCGTCGCGTCCTGCGGCACCGCGCTTACGTTGGAACAGATCCGCGCCATGAAGCGCCATTCCCTCAACCTGCATCTGAATTTCGACCCTGACGCGGCCGGTAACAAAGCGAGCGAGCGCTCCATCAAACTCCTGCTGGATGAAAACATGAAGGTCCGCGTTGTCGAGCTTGAAGGAGGTCTCGACCCGGACGAGTACTGCCAGCAGCACGGCGCCGACGCCTATCGTGAGCGGATCGTGAAGGCGAAGGCCTACTTCTACTGGTTGGCCGATCGGGCGAGAGCTAAGTTCAACATGCGCGAGCCGCAGGGACGTATCGACGCCTTTCGATCTCTTGTGCCCGCCATCCAGGAACTCAGCGATAAGCTGGCGCGCGACAGTTACGCCAACGATCTGGCCTCTTATCTCGCGGTGGAACCGGGTCTGGTGCGCGAACACTTTCGCAAGCTGGCGGTGGATCGCGTTGAGCGCGCGCCCGCTCCGAAAGTGGACCCGGCCAAAGCTACGGATCGTATCCTGCTACCGCTGCTGGTGAATGACGGCGACGCGCGAGCGCAACTGGCCGAGCAACTGCGCGATCTCCCGGCTCTCCGCCAGCTTTCCACCGGTCCAATCTTTGAGACGCTGCTCGCCATGCATGACGCCTCTGAAACGGTGAGCTTTAACACGCTTCATGAGCGACTAGCTCCCCAGTACCAGGAAAGTCTTGCGGTGATTGTTCTTGATTCCGGCGCTGCCGGCCCCACTCTGGAGGACGGCGTGGCGTGCATCGAGGTACTTCGCCGCGCACACCGCGAAGTTGCTGCGCGTGAGCTTAAAACCCGCATCAGAACGGCCGAACGCGAAGGCCGCATCCAGGAAGCGATCGCGCTTACCCAGGAGCTTTCGCACATCCGTTGAGCCTTTCCTGACATTTCCTCCTAACAAACTTTTTCCATCGGCTGCTTACTTCGTACATCTTTGTAACAACCAAACTTTTTCTGTCACTTGGTGGCTGGTGCGGACGCATATATTAGCGCGGGAGATTCAGGTACAATGATTCGGTTCCAGACCGGTGAGGGGGCCATCTCGGTGGTCGAAGATAAGCTCGATGCGGTTGATCCTTTTGCTTTGATGACCAGGGCGAGCGGGATCGCTCTCTTTGAAAAAGTCAGCGAGCTTGTCCCCCCGGAACTCGAAGACGTCCCTGTCGAAGAACCAGTCCCCGAAGACAAAGCCGCGGAATCCGAAGAGTTCATCGAACTCGATAAGCTGGATAAAACCTGGGATCCCGTGAGGATCTATCTGCGCGAAATGGGCGCGGTGCCTCTTTTAAATCGGGAGGGAGAGATCGCGCTCGCGCGACGCATCGAACGCGGCCAGACGAGAACGAGGCGCGCGTTGTCGCGCTGCCCGCTGATCGTGCTCGCGATCGTAAGGCTCGGAGACGACCTTCGCAGCGGGGAGGTCTTCGCGCGCGACGCTCTCCTGTTCACAGACCCCATTCCCGCCGATGAGATTTATGAGACCGCCGCACGCGAAACCATCGCCACCTGCGATGAACTGGCGCGGCTGCGCAGGAAATTCCTGCAACTGAAACAGCGGCTGGTGGCCGTCCCCCGTCAGTCGAAGCCAAAGCAGAACCGGCGGTTGCGCTGGGAGATGGCCCGGGTGGCCGTGCGCATCTCGCAAACCGCCTGCTCAATTCCGCTGCAGAGTAACGTGGTCCGGGATCTGATTGCCAAACTGCGCGGCGCGGTGGATGAAGCCCGGCCCATCGAGCAGCGGGTCGCGCGTAACCAAAGGGCGATCGAAACAGCAACGTCCGCGGATGCCCTGCGGGAACTGCGTCGCGAGCAGCGGTGCCTGCTGGCCGCAATGCAGGACTTCGAAGAACGGTTCGGTTCCCCGGCGGTCGAACTTCGCCGCCTGCTCGAAATTGTCAATCGTTCCGATCGCGAAGCGCAGGCCGCGCGACAGGAGTTGATTGAAGCGAATCTCCGGCTGGTGGTCAGCATCGCGAAGCGCTATAACAATCGCGGCCTGCAGTTCCTCGATCTGATTCAGGAAGGCAATATCGGCCTGATGAAGGCGGTGGAGAAGTTCGAGTATCGCCGCGGCTATAAGTTCTCGACCTACGCGACCTGGTGGGTCAGGCAAGCCATCACCCGGGCCATCGCGGATCAGGCGCGCACGATCCGCATTCCTGTGCATATGATTGAAACCATCAACAAACTGGTTCGCTTTACACGTGCGCTGGTGCAGGAATTGGGCCGCGAGCCCACCGCCGAAGAGCTTGCCGAAAAGATGGAAGTGCCTGTGCAGAAGGTGCGGCGCGCGATGCGGGTGGCGCAGGAGCCCATCTCCCTCGAAACGCCGATCGGTGAAGAGGACGAGTCCCATCTGGGCGACTTCCTCGTGGATCACGCAACCTTGTCGCCCTCCGAGCAGGTGATCAGTCTCAACCTCAGTGAACAGACGGCCCAGGTACTCAAGACGCTGTCCCAGCGTGAAGAGAAGATCATCCGGATGAGATTCGGGATGGAGGACGGGAACGAACACACGCTCGAGGAGGTCGGCCACAACTTTGAGGTGACCCGGGAGCGAATCCGGCAGATCGAGGCGAAAGCCTTGCGGAAGCTGCGCCATCCCAGCCGCAGTTACCGGCTGAAGACCTTCCTTGAAGAAGTATAAGCAAATTATAAATAGAGCGCCGGGTGGGCGGCTCGCATATCGTCCGCGATGACCCGCGCGATTTGAATCTGCACGAGTTCGCCCTTCCCTATCCCCGGGCACCACTCGGCTGTTTTTCTCCAGTTTTTCGTATTGCCGACTAACTCCGGCCAGAACGGAAACGAAGCGCACTGGAAAGGCTTCGCTTCATGGACGGAGCAGCCGCCGTCTTTCAGAAACTCGCACTGCGCGTGGCGCGGCACGCGGAGGCGGCGCATATTTCGTGTGCGGTAAACGTACCGCTGCTCGAAAGCCTCGGCAGACAAATCGAGGAAAGCGGCGAGACGCGGGATGTCCTGTTCGGTAAGATAGACGAACCCCTGCTGCTCGCAACATTTTGTGCAGCCGGCCTGGCACTGGAAGCGCAATGAATAAGATTAAAACACCTTACCTGCCGCGGGTGATCGTTCTGGGGCTGACCGTCTTTCTTACGCTGACTTACGCGGCAGTGAGCGATTCCGCCTTCAATGGTTTCACCGTCAAGATATCGCTCTCGGTTCAGGCGCCGCCGGAGCGGGTCTATAAAAGCCTGGTACATAACATTGGCGACTGGTGGGACTCGGACCATACGTTTTCGGGCGACGCGCACAATCTGAGCATCGAGGAAAAGCCCATGGGTTGCTTCTGTGAAAAGCTGCCCAACGCGGGTGCGGCGCGCCATATGGAAGTTGTTAATTTCTCGCCGGGGAAGGGCCTCGTCATGACGGGCGGTCTCGGACCGCTCCAGTCGCTGGCCACGACGGGGAGCATGACCATTCAGCTCACGCCCGCCGGGGACGGCACGAAGGTGGACGTCACTTACGCCATCGGCGGCTATCTCGACGGCGGCCTGAACCAGCTGGCGGCTCCCGTCGACGGCGTGTTGACTCAACAGTTCACGCGGCTCAAGAACTATGTCGAGCGCGGCGATCCCAAGGCGAAGTAAGGGCTCGTCGCGAAATAACACTGGCAAGATCGGCCGCGCTACCGGCTGACGTAACGCTCCGCGCCGAGCGGAAGCTCGGCGGCAGGGCGGAAGCCCTGGCCCCACACTCGTCGCGGCTCGGAATATCAGGCTCATCAGTTCATCTCCATGAGAGCGGCCATCGTCTCTATGCCGTCCCAGAGATTCTGCAGGCGCAGGTTCTCATCCGCGGCGTGCTGGTTGTCGTCATAGTTCGCGATGGGAATGATGATGGTGCGCGTGTTCGCGGCGCGCTCGATGGACTCCAGCGGCAGGCTTCCGCCCATGGTGGGCAAAGCAACCACATCTCCGCGCGCGCTCCTGACTGCCGAGATTACTTCCTGCGCGATCGGTAAGTCCATCGGTGTGCGAACCGCGTTGTAGCTTGCCTGATCCCGGACAATTTTGGCGACAAAAGGATGGCTTAGTAAAGTGTCGTTCGAGGGGTCCGTATCCACGACGAAATAACCGCGCGATCGGATGTAATCGACGATCCGCTCCTGTTGTTTGCGCCAGTCGCTGCCGACAACCAGCCGTAAATCGATCGAAGCGACGGCGGTGGCGGGGATCGTATTGGTAGCATGCTCGCCCGTGTGGCCCGCCGAAATGCCGGTCACGTTCAGCGCGGGCAGGTTGATGAGTTCGAGCAGATGCGCCCCCGCCCCTTCGGTGTGGCCCAGCGCGAATGCCTTGATGAGCATCGGATCGTTGACGGGCGCGCTCGCCAGCGCCTTCTTCTCGGTGATGGAAAGAGGAACGATTCCGTCATAGAAATGCGGGACGAGCACATGGCCGCTCTGGTCCTTCATGCCCCCAAGAAGTTGCGCAAGCATCATCGCAGGGTTCGGAGCCCAGTTGCCATAGTGGCCGCTGTGCAGGCCGTGGCTGGGACCATAGACCGTGATCTCCAGGTGGGAATCGCCGCGCGCGCCGAAGACCACGCTCTGCTTTCCGCTCTGGTCGGACGGTCCGTCGCAGATGAGCCAGACATCGCCGGTGATAGGTTGCGATGCGTATCGAGAATGGCTTCCAGATGAGGCGATCCGGCTTCTTCTTCGCCGTCCCACACAAATCGGATATTCGCGCGCAGCGGAATCCCGCCGGCTCGAAGCGCGTCGAAGGCCGCCAGTTGGGCGAAGATGGCGGCTTTGTCGTCTCCCGCGCCGCGCGCCCAGACTCTCGGTTCACCGTTGAGACTTTTCACAAGAGGCTTGAATGGCGCGGTAACGGTCCATTCCGACGGAGTGACCGGCTGGCCGTCATAGTGAGCATAGAAGACGACGGTGCGTTTCGCGCGCGGCACATCGACTTTTCCGTAAACGACTGAAGGCGATCCCGCCGCGGTTAGCAGTTGCGCATCGACTCCGCGCTTCTTCAACTCGGAGATCAGAAGATCCGCGTTCCGGCGCAGCCCTTCGGGATCGGCTGCGACGTTGGGGATTGCGAGAAAGCCGGTAAATCGCTCCAGCAGCCCGGTTTTATGTGCGGCAACATACCGACGGGCCGCTTCCGCGGGCGTCTGAGCCACAAGCGGAGTCAAGAGACAGGCGAAAGACAGGAGCCACCGGACCATTCGCGCCAGTTGATTCATTTGCATAGTCTAAGATGTGCTCCATCGAACGGACGAGTTTTAATTCGGGCGCATCGCCAGCCGCTCTGCGTGATATATATTCTCCATGCGCAAAGCCCTTGTTCTGACTTTCGGTGTCGCCGTTCTAGCCGCCCTATTAAGCGCACAGGACGATGCCGCCTACAAGATGTGGATGCAATCCGTCCCACCAACTGTCGCCGCCATCCGGATGGCGCCCGACAACGCGGCCGCGAAGGCCGATGCCACCAAGCTCGCCGAGACCTTCGATAAAGTCGAAGGATTCTGGAAGGCGCGAAACGTGGGCGATGCCGCCACCCTTGCGGCAACCGCGCGCGATGCGGCGAAAGCTATCGCTGCCGGAACCGGCGACAAGGCTGCCAATCTGATGATGATTCAGGGGACCTGCGGCGCATGCCACAGAGAGCACCGCGCGGGAACGGCGCCGAACTTTACCATCAAGTAAGTTCGACGCCATCAATCCGTTCTCAGCAGCACGGCGGGGTTGATCCCTATCGCACGGACTACCGCAGGCAAAGCCGCCAGCATCGCTGTGGCGAGCAGCGCTACGAGCGGGAGCGCCTTCATGCTCAATTCCGCTGGTGTGACGCCGTAGAGCAGCGTCTCGATATAACGCGCCAAAGCGGCGCCCAGCCCGAGACCTGCTAACGCTCCGATTGCCGTCATCGCGAGGGCCATAGCTGTCACTCGTGCAGCGATCTCGCCCGCCGGTTCGCCCAACGCCAGGCGAATGCCGATCTCGCGCCGTCTTTGAAATACCGAATAGTGGAGGACGCCGTACAAGCCGACGCCGGCGAGCAGCAGCGCCACCACGGCGAAAAACAGGCCGAGCATTGCCAGCAGGCGTTCACGCACGGTTTGCGATTCGATGATCTCCCGCTCCGTACGAAGGTTGGTAACGCGGAATCCCGGCCGGCTGGCGGTTACCTCCCTGCGGAGGGTCGACGCCAGTACCATCGGATTTGGCGTCAAGGTGCGTATCGTGAAGGTTCCATCGACCAGATCTTCGACCACGCCTTTCGCGTCCAGCCGGTGGAACGGCGTATAGGCGGTGGGAAGGACGCCCTCACGCAGGGACCGATAACCGACATCGCGAACCAGGCCCACGATCTGAAAGCGCTGCCCTTGCAGAGATGCCTCCGTGCCGGCGAACCACCTTCCGATGGGATTCTCTCCATTGAAGTACTGTCTGGCGAACGCCTGGTTTACGATCGCCACGCCGGGAGACTTGTCATTCGGGCGAAAGTCTCTGCCGGCGACGAAGGGGATCTTCATCGCTTCGAGCCATCCCGGCGAAACATTCATAAATGCGGCCCCGACCGCTGTGGGCGGCCCACCATCGATAGAAATCGCGTTGAACTTATAGCTGTACCCGTCGAGCGGCGGCCAGTCGGCCAGCGTGACGGTTTGGACGCCGGGCACGGTCCGCAGATGTTCCGCCACCTGATCCCAGAAGGCGGGCGGCTGCGCGCGTTCCGCAGTGGTATCGATATTCAGAAGCCGTTCCTCGGAGAAACCTGGGGACTGATGTGAGAGCCGTTCGAAGGTAGCGGCAAAGAGGCCCGCGACGAACAGGACGAGGCAACCGAAGGCTGCCTGCACCGCGATCAGGACATACATGAGCCGCCGGGGCGCTTTCGCCGGCGCCAGGCCGCAGAGGATGCCAACGAGCAGTGTCACGGATAACCCGACGGCAAGAATCCGCCAATCGATGTCCAGAGAGAAGCGCACCGGGTTGCCGGGCGAATTAATTCGACCTATGACGAAGGGGGCCGACCACCACGTGAACAAAGCAGCCCCGCCGGCGGCGATGAGAGCGAGCAGAATACTCTCGACAAGGACCAGTTGCAGCAAGCGCCATTTGCTTGCGCCGATCGAGACTCTGAGCGCCATTTCACGCGCTCTCGCGGCCCTCTGAGCGGTCATCAGATTCGCCACGTTTGCACAGGCGATCAGCAGCACCAGCATGACCATCACGCTCAAAGCGATGAGCGGGTCGCGGTAATCCCTTCGCATACCGGAAACGCCCGCGGCGGCGGGTTCTACAAAAACCGCCTCGGGCGCTTTCAGCGGTTTCATCCAGGGCGTGGCGCTGTGCTCTAAAACTCTGGCGGTGACGACCCGGAGACGCTCTTGCGCGCCCGGCGACAGGAGTACGTATGGCGTCAGCCAGGCCGCTTCGGGTCGAGTGACGAATGCGCTCATTGTGGAGGGAGCGAAGATGTCCGTCATCCGGCCCGATTCCGTTCCGGTGAAGCCTTTGCCCACGACGCCGACGATTTCAAAGAGGTCGTTTCCTATCCCATACTTTCGGCCCATCTCGAAACTGCGGCCGATAACGTTGGGGTCGCGCGCGAAACGGCGTGTCCAGTAGTCGTATGAGAGGACGGCGATGGGATGCGCGCCGGGTTCGAGATCTTCTTCTTCAGTGATCAGACGCCCGAGCGCGGGACGGAGGCCAAAGGAGGCGAACATCCGGCCCGAAACGAACTGGACGTTGGCCTTTTCCAGGCTATCGGCCAGCCCGGTTGAGAGGCGCCAGGTCAGATCCATGCGGTCGCTGCTGGAGATTCCGATGAGATCGACCTGGCCTTTTACGAGGGCGCGCAACCGGGTGAAATCCGCATAGCCGAGGGCGCTGCCAACACCTCCGCCCGGTTCCCGCCAGGAGATCGCGTACAGCAGTTGCGGCTCCGCAATCGGGAGGGGTCGGAGGAGAAGCGCGTCGATCAGACGAAAGGCCGTCATGCAGGCGCCGATGGCCAGCGCGAGCGAGAGGACCGCCGCGGCCGACGTGATCTTCCTCTTCGTGAGTTGCCGCCAGCCGAAGACGACATCGGCTCGGAGCGAATCGAGCCACGCGGCGATGAGAAGATCGCGGCTCGTTTCGCGGTGCCGGAGCGCCGAGCCGAAAGCCTTACGGGCCGCGATCGGGTCACGGCCCTCTTCGACCGCTTCATTTATGTGCGACTCGAACTCTTCGTCGAGATCGCGCATTACGGTTTCGTTGCGGAAGACGTTTGTTATGCGGGACCAGGTCGACATGTCAGACCGCCTTCAGAACGCGGTTTACGGCTGAGGTTACTGTGTGCCAGCGCGATTCTTCTGTTGCGAGTTGTTTCTTTCCGTCAGCGGTTAGTTCGTACTGACGGGCTCTGCGGCCGGTGTCTTTCGTGATCCATTTGGCACGCAGCCAGCCTTCTTCTTCCATGCGGTGCAGGGCTGGATACAATGAGCCCTCTTCGGCTCGAAGCACCTCGCCCGATGCGTTGTGAATGGCCGACATTATGGCGTATCCGTGCAAGCCTGGCTGTCTGGAAAGGATCTTCAGGATGAGGAGATCGAGCGAGCCCTGAAGGGAGTCTTGTTTCGGCATGCTTAGCGAGGCTCCTTTACACTCCGCGCCGGGCGGAAGCCCGGCGGCTCTGTTGAAAAACCGGCGCGAGCAGCTGACGTAAACTTCCGGGCCGGCCAGAAGGCCGACCGCACCCTCAAGAAACCACTTGACCGGCGACGAGATCGCCGGTCCCACTCCTGGCGGAAAGCTTCGGGCCGAGCAGAAGCTCGGCCGCAGGGCCGAAGCCCTGCCCCACCCACAGTTGATCCGATCATGCATAGACATCTTAGTACATAGACGTCTTTGCTCCGGTTCGCATGGTTTGGCGACCCTTTCGGATTCACGTCATAATGATTCTTATGAAGCAAGTTCTGGCGGTTCTGGCGGGAGTCTGTCTGGCCATGCCGGCGTTCGCCGTCCGTCCGCGAGTAGATGTCGTGACTACCGAACGCGCGGCCCTCACGACGGGCGGGCAGGTTCGCGTGGAAGACTCCACGGGCTCCGTCAACATCATTGGCTGGGATCAGCCGGATGTCGAAGTCGTCGCAACCCGATATACTTTTCCCACCGACTCGAAAGACCGGGCGACGGAGCGGCTGAAGCGTATCCAGATCACGGTTACCGGCGGAGGCAGCGGCGAGGTGACCATCGCGACGAAAAAGCCGTACTTGCGCGGCACTTATATCGACTACCGGATCATGGTTCCGCGCACCGCGCGCCTTGTGGTTCGGCATCACACCGGCGACGTGGTGATCACAAAGGTCGAAGGCGACATTGATGCGAAGGCAGGCAAGGGCGATATCTTTGTTCAATTGCCGGAGCCGGGACAATATATGATTCATGCGAAGTCCCGGATCGGCGGGGTTTATTCCGACTTCAAAGATGCGCCGGCTCCCGCGACCGGTCCCGCCCATAACATCGATCTGCGGATCGGGGTCGGCGGTATTACTATTCAAAGATTGGATGTTTAAGGAGATACTCATGCCCGACGAATCGAAAGACTTACAGCCAGGGCTTAGCCGGCGCGGAATGCTGGGCGCGGTTTCGCTGACTTCTCTCGGCCTTGCGGCCACTTCCCTTCCCTCGAATCGCGCCAGCGCAGCGGAAGCTGAGAAAGAGAAGGTCGAGGAACTCCTCAACTTCAAGTACGACATCGAGAAGCAGACGCACTGGGTTGGTCCGGGAGGGTCGGCGAACGAAGCGACGGCGTCGGAGTTTCCGGTTTCACAGAGCATTGCGGGCGTCTCCATGCGTCTCGATCCGGGCGCCATCCGTGAACTTCACTGGCATGCCCTGGCGGCCGAGTGGGCGTATATGCTCGAAGGGCGCTGCCGCACTACTGTGATCACTCCCGGCGGGACGGCCGAGACGGACGACTTCGAGGTGGGCGATACATGGTACTTCCCGCGCGGACACGGCCACGCGCTGCAGTGTCTGGGACCGGGCCCCTGCCATTTCCTGCTGGGCTTCGATAACGGCCACTTCTCCGAGTTCGGCACGTTCAGCATCACGGACTGGATCGCCAATACGCCTCCCGAAGTCCTGGCAAGAAACCTGAATCTGCCCGCTTCTGCGTTCGCGAACTTCCCGAAGAAGGAGCTTTATATCGGTCCGGGGAAGGTTCCGGCACAGAACATCGAAGCGTACCGGAACAAGGACATCGAGCCAGGCCAGATGTCGCATAAGTACCGGCTCGACGCTCAGCCCGCCCGGGTGTTCCCCGGCGGGACGGAACATATCGTTTCTTCCAAAGAGTTCCCGATTCAGACTTCCCTGACCGCGGTGAAGATGACGCTGCAGCCGGGCGCGCTGCGCGAGATGCATTGGCATCCGCACGCGGATGAGTGGCAGTACTACATCAAGGGCCACTCCCGGATCCGCATCTTCGGCTCTCACGGGCGCGTGAAGACGGAAGAGTTCGGGCCTGGCCAGGTGGCGTTTGTTCAGCAGGGCTACGGGCATTACATCGAGCAAATCGGCGACGAGCCCACGGAGGTGCTGATTCTGTTCAACAGCGGCGAATATCAGGAGATCTCCCTCAGCAACTGGCTGGGCGCTAACCCGATCTCGATGCTTGAGACGAACTTCGGCATTTCGCGGGATATGATCGGCCAGTTGCCGGTGAAGGAAAAAGGCATCATAGGCCGGGGGTGAGAGAGACAAAGCTGGCGACAAGATCGCCGGTGCTACCGACTGACGTAAAGCTCCGCGCCGGGCGGAAGCCCGGCGGCAGAGCCGAAGCTCTGCCCCACAATGGTGACTTCCTGCCCGTCCCGGCTCCGACTTTTGCTTCTCGCCGTTGCGGCGGCAGGCGGACTCGACGCTTCGCCGATTGCATGGTCGGCTGAAGTTCTGCCGGCGGAGTTGTCGAGCCACCAGCGATTGCTGGCTGGCGTGAGCGTTGAGTTCCGGCATCCGGTGTCCGAGAAAGTTACCGCGTCCGTCCGATTCGAGGACAGCGACGGTAAGGTCTGGGAGAACCGGAGCCCCGTAGACCACGATTTTGTTCAGTACGCCTTCGTGCTGCCGGGCGATTACTCCGTTTCGGTTGAAATCCGGCACACAGTGGTTTCGAAAAAGCTCCACGTACCCCCACTCAAGAGAGAACCGCTGCCGGATTTGTGGGCCGGCCTTCCGCGAGTGGAGTTCATCACCAGCAACCCGGATTCGCCGGATGCCTGGTTCCTGCCGGAGATCAACGGCCGCCTGCATCTGCCGGTGGAGACACGGAATCCGATTCATATCAATGTGCTCGTGAACACGACACCGGGAGAGCGGCTTTCCGCCGAGTCCGGTGGCGCGATGGAGCGCAATCTCGGCGTGCTGATCCCCGCGTTGAAGGTGCTTTTGCAGATGGAACCGCGGGGCGGATCGGTGGATTCGGCGTTCCTGGACCTGACCCGGCGACGAGATGCGGGCGCAGAGACATGGGAGGATATGAAGGCCTTCCTGACACGGAGCAATCCGAGAGTGATCGACGTCGGCGCGCTGAGCGGCCAGTGGAGGATGCGGAGCTTCTTCCTGGAGCGGCTGGCGACCCGCTTGAGAGAGCCCGACCGAGTGGCGATCGTACTGAGCGGACCGGCCTTTTTCGAAGGCCAGGAGGCTGCGGGTCCGATTGAACTGCCCGAGAGCGCGGCGCCTCGGGTCTTCTATATCCGGTGCCGCAACATCCCACGCTGGATGCTTGAGCCGCGCCCCAGGCCTCGTCCGGGAGCACGGCCGCGGCCATCGCAGCGGGCTTCCTTTGCGCTGCCGCTCGACGATCTCGAGAAGCCGCTCGATACGCCCGGGGCGCGGGTCTTCGACGTAATTACCCCGGGACAGTTCCGGCGCGTTCTGGCCGCGGTGATCGAGCAGATTTCGCGCATGTAGAATGAACACCGATAAACCATGAAGGTCTACGAGGTTCAAAAGGGCAGTACAAGTCTGGATGGTCTTCGCGCGGCCGAGCGGCCGGAACCGAAGCCCGGCGAGCGCGAGGTTCTGATTCGCGTGCGGGCGACTTCGCTGAACTATCGCGACCATATGGTCGTGATGGGCAGTTATATCGGCGGCGCGGTGGAGCGGGATACGATTCCGCTTTCGGATTGCGCGGGCGAAGTGGTTGCCGTGGGTTCGGGCGTTTCGCGGTTCAAGGTCGGGGACCGCGTGGCGGGTACGTTCTTTCAGACCTGGGTCGATGGGCCCCGGATTCGGCAGAGCCCGGCGCTGGGTGTTCCGCTGGATGGCGTGCTGGCTGAGTATGTCGCGCTCGACGAAGAGGGCGTGGTTGGGATCCCGAGGGGTTTGTCGTTCGAAGAGGCGGCCACTCTCCCTTGCGCGGGTGTCACGGCGTGGAGCGCGCTGATGGTGCTGGGTAAACGCGTGAAGGCCGGCGACACCGTGCTTTGCCTGGGCACCGGTGGGGTTTCCATGCATGCGATGCAGTTCGCTCGGGCTGCCGGGGCGAAGGTGATCGTTACTTCGTCGAGCGATGAAAAGCTGGAACGGACGATCGGTCTCGGCGCGGCGGCCGGGATTAATTACAAGACGCACCCGGCGTGGGATCAGGAAATTCAAAAGCTTACTGGCGGCAGCGGGGTGGATATCGTGATCGAGGTCGGCGGCGTGGGCACGCTGGCGCGGTCTTATAACGCGCTTGGTTTTGGCGGCAAGGTGGCGCTGATCGGGTTTCTGGCCGGGCCCACGGGCGAGGCTCCGCCTTACGGGTTGATGATGAAGGCCGGTTGTCTGCAGGGCATCGGCGTGGGTAGTACGGCGATGTTCGAAGAGATGAACCGGGCGATCGAGGTGAACGGGATTCGTCCTGTCGTCGATCAGGTGTTTCCGTTCGCGGAGGCGCCGGAGGCGTTCCGGCAGCTCGGCGCGGGCGATTTCTTCGGCAAGATTGTGATTCAGGTTTCATAGAAGATCGCTTTTCACTTGGATTGCAGCGGATCGCGACTTCAGCGGCGATATCGATTACGCGATGCTCATAAAAATATTTGGCGACTCGGCCGAAACGGAGAAGCGGTAGAGCCCTGCGGAATGGGTCGTTGGTTTCTTGCGAACGCTTCGGTTATTTGCGGTTACATCGATTAAATGACATACGTAGTTTGAACAAACGCTGATGACACCAGTAGCACCGGTTCCGACACTTCCTTCCGAGGCTGACACAGTACTTGCCAGAGAGACCAGCCGGGTTCTCGCTTTACGCGTGACTGCCACGGAACCGCTTCGGGTCCGCATGCTCGACGATCCGGGAGAAAGAACAGTTGAGATTCCGGCCCCAGCAGCGCGGATGCTGGTTCGAATTCTGGAAGAGATGTCGCGGGGCAATACCGTAACGCTGATCCCGGTGCACGCCGAACTGACGACGCAGGAGGCTGAGGATCTGATGAATATCTCACGACCTTCCCTCATCCAGTTGCTCGAAACGGGGAAGATCGAGTTCCGCCGGGTGGGTACGCATCGCCGCGTGCGATTTGAATCGCTGATGGCCTACAAGCGCCGGGCCGACGCCGAGCGGCGGGCCATCCTTGAGGAGTTGGCGGCCTACGACCAGGAACTGAGCCTCTAAGCCTGGTGGCTGGACACACCGCGTTTTACGACGCAAATGTCCTCTATCCCGCGGAGCTTCGGAACCTGCCTTATGCACCTCGCGCTCACAGGGCTCTTTCGCGCGCGGTGGTCGTCCGACGTTCATGAGGAGTGGATATCGAGCCTGCTTGAGAAGCGGCCGGACCTGACACGCCAGAAGCTGGAACGTACCCGTCCAGTGATGCACAAGCACGCCGTCGATGCGCTCGTAACCGGCTATCAGAATCTGATTCCCGACTTACAACTGCCCGACCCGGACGACCGGCACGTGCTGGCGGCCGCGATTCGGGGCGGTGTGGATGTCATCGTTACCATGAATCGGCGTGACTTTCCGTCCACGGTCATCGGTTTGTTTGGAATCGAGGCGCAACATCCAGACGACTTCGTTCTCCATCTCCTGGGTCTGGCGCCGAGACTGGTCCTGGCAGCAGCACACAATCATCGGCAGAGCCTTATGCACCCTCCCAGAGCCGTAGCAGAGTATCTGGACGCTCTGGAGAGGGTTGGACTTACTCAGACAGTATCGGTGCTTCGAGAATATATGTTGTGAACTGGCGTCTTTGATCCGGCAGGTCCCAAGGGGCAGGCTCTACTGGTCGTCGATGATCTGATAGCCGTCGGGGACTTTGAACAGCGCTGGCTCTGGTTCGACATAGTGGAGGTTAGTCAGGGTAACGGTCGAGTTGGGCATGAGCGCGCCGGACATTCGCAACAGCAGCACCGCTCCCAGTTGCGGCGAGACCCACGATTCGTTCACCGTGGACGTGGTTTTGTCGTTTCCGCTCAAAGTGCCCGGTGGATACGTGAGAGTGACTCGATTTCCGAAAGTGGAGATGCCATCGACCGTTTTGCTTCCCAGCGATTCGGTCAGGGCTATCACTCCGGTGTCCAACTTCTTCGTCTGAGAAGAGGACGCCGCAGGCGCAGTTGCCTCGGCGGCAGGACGCGACTTCACGGCGATGCTCACCCGATGCGCGGTCTGCGCTTTCGCGTTGAGGGTATATGAATAGCCGGCGACAGGGTCTACGATGGTCACGTTTGTGCCATCAGGCGGGTCGCTGCGCGTACGACCCATGGAATCGCGGAACCGTCTGCCGATCAGGGTGCTTCCGCTCATCAGGTCGCCCGACCAGGGCATCCCCGTCAGCGCGACTACAGTACGGCGCGCGGGAGCCGGCGGCGAATTCTCCGAAACGGGCACGGGCCCGGTAATGGTGAAAGTCGCTGATTCGTCGGTCACCTGGAAATTCGACGGCGGGACAAACAGGCCTGGATCGGGCTCGCTGAACTTGAGGTTCACAAGCTGGGTGATAGTCCGGCCACCGTGCATATCCGACAGATTGATGAACATGACCCCGCCGATGTCTTCGTTGGAAAACCAGTTTTCCGAGGTCATGCCCGGGGAGCCATCCTTTCGGGTAATCGTCGTGCGCCTGCCGCAGACTTCAACTCCCTGCATCGTTTGAGAACCGAGCGACTGTCCTGTCACGGCGTCTCCGTCGGGCATGGTCCGAGTGGTGGGCGGACCTCCGGGATCGCAGGGTCGGAGGCGTTGCGACACCGCCCGCGATTTCAATTGCACAACCATACGATGGGCCACCTGATTTTCCGGATCGAGAACCCAGTCGAATCCCGCGACCGGATCGAGGATTTCGACGATCGTCAACGATCCGAAGCCCTCGCCGCTGTGCTCTTCACGCATGCGGCCGAGAGAATCACGAAACTCCCGCACCATCGATTGCGACATGCGCGTGCCGTCGGACAAGGTACGTTCGCTGGAGCGATCGCCGGAATACGGCAGACCCGTGATGGCGGTTGGGGAGAGGGCGCCGGGAATGATTCTGATTGTAACGGGGCCGTTGGGGTTAAACGAGGGCCTCATGCTGACCTGGGCGCATACAAGCGATGCCGCGACCAGTATCAGGATGAGAACCATTGCCCTACATTCTAAGCCTGGCTGGAGGTTGCGGCAATCGTGCCATGGGTAGCCTGAGCATGGGTAGCCTGAGCATGGGTAGCCTGAAGCATGGGTAGCCGGTCCTCCCCACTTATACTTGATGACGATGTTTTCCTATGACCCTCAAATCGCCGCGGCAGTCAGCGTGCCGCCGCAGTCCATCGCCGACGTTCTCGGGACGATGCGGACGATTGACGCTTTGTGCGATCCGGGCGATGGGCTGAAGTGGTTCAACAGCCTCTACCTTCAGGTTACGCAGGCGGTGGAGGACAAGGTTAACGCCGGCGGATTTGCCGATCCGGCATGGCTTGCGCTGCTCGACGTCGAATTCGCAAATCTTTATTTTGCGGCGCTGCGGGGATTTCTGATCGATGACCGATGCAGCGGATGCTGGTATGCAATGTTTTCGGTGCGCAGCGATGCGAGGATCGCGCGGATTCAGTTCGCGCTGGCGGGCGTGAACGCGCATATCAATCATGATTTACCGGCGGCGCTGGTTGCTACCTGTGAGGCGAGCGGTCTCGCGCCGCAGCATGGAACATCGCAATACACGGATTACACGAACCTGAACGCCACCCTTGACGGGCTGATCGAAACCGCCAAAAAGGAACTGAATGTGAGGCTGCTCGGCGACCCGCTGCCCGCGGTTTCCCATCTGGAGGATGCGATCGCCGCGTGGGGAACGAGCGAAGCGCGAGAGCAGGCGTGGGATCATTCGGAAGCGCTTTGGTACTTGCGTGAAGTTCCGGCGATTGCCGCGGGATATCTGCGCGGCCTCGACGGCCTTACCACTTTCGGGAATAAGATATTGCTGGCGCCGGCTCCTTGAGTTCGGGGAGTTTATCCAGACCATGCGACGCCGGTTAGTTGCTCCGAAACGTCCCAGAGCTTCCTGGCCGCTTCGGCATCCCGGGCCGGTTTGGGCAGCTTTATGGAAATGGGGTCTCCTTTAAGGCCAAACAGGTTTTCAGGCCCATAATAGGCGCCGGAGGCCGTATCCTTTGCGGTCGCGGCGCGCAGAGTCGGAAGCGCGCCGGCCGCGGCATCCTGAGATATGAAGGACGCCACCAGCTTCTCGATCGCGCTCTGTTGTCTGGCGGGCCCGCTGGTTTGAAGATTCGTTCGCGCGTACCCGGGATGAGCCGCATTGCTCAGCAACGAAATTCCGGCCCCATCGCAACGTCTGCCCAATTCCAGCGTCAGCATCAGGTCGGCGAGCTTCGACTGGCAGTATGCTTTCCAGGGGCCGTAGGCCTTCTCCCATTGCAGGTCGTCGAAGTTAATCCTCTTCAAACCCATGTTTGCGGCGCCGCTCGATACTGTCGTTACTCGCGGGGAGGCGGAGCGGCGCAGGGCCGGGAGAAGCAGCAGGGTCAGGGCAAACGGTCCCAGATAGTTTGTGCCGAACTGCATCTCGAAGCCGTCGCTTGTGACTTGCCGCTGCGGTATCGCCATCACGCCGGCGTTGTTCACCAGCAGGTCAAGCTTCGCTTCACCGCCGACGTTCGCAGCGAAGGCCCGAACCGAGTCGAGGCTCGCGAGATCGAGCAGGCCGAAGCGCACTCGGGCGTGAGGAATCCGGCACAGAATGCGATTCACCGCATCATGTCCCTTCGCCTCGCTTCGGGCAGCCAGTATCACTTCGCCGCCGGCCCGGGCCAATTCGAGCGCGGTATACCAGCCAATACCACTATTGGCGCCGGTCACCACCGTCAGCTTCCCAGCCATTGACGGAATCTCTCTTGTGGTCCACCCGCTCATCGGTTCGTTCTTTGATTGTTTGAGGACATCCTCAAAATAGTCAAGATAAAGTCAGCCGCGCCTGGCGATCGTTCCCCACAGCATTTCAAAGCCCGCCTGGCGATATTCCGTTCTCCGGCAGCGACTCGCTTTGACCAAAAGGGCGAGAGTCCGAACGGAGTAGTTATTTCTTCTGAAGTTCTTCGGCGAGAATCGGCACGCCCCTGACACAAGCCTGGACGCCCATCGAAACACACAACTGCAGAACAGCCATGATCTCTTCCGGCGTCGCGCCCGCCTTGAGAGCTCCCTTGATGTGCCTGCGGACGCCGGGCGCGTACATGTGCGTAATCGACGCATCGAAGGCGATGCTGATCAGTTCCATGAACCTTGGGCTGAAGATGCCGCTCTTGTAAACGCTCGCTCCGAAGGCGAAGAACTCGTCGGTCCAGAGCGGGGAGAGCTCGTAGAAAGGATCCCAGGCGGTATTCCACTGGCCGATCGCCCGCATCGCGTCACACGCTGGCGTATCCGGCTTCGGGCCACCCGCGGCCTGGACTCCAGCCGCCTTCATCTCCTCGAGGAGAATGGGGGCGCCGAGACTGCATGAATGGACCGCCAGACCCACGCCACACTTAAGCACAAGCAGAACCTCGTCGCGCGTGGCCCCCGCGTCGAGGGCGCGGCGAATATGGCGGCGCGTGCCCTCTTCGTCAAGGTTGGTGCAGGAACAGTTCAGCGCGAGGGAGATCAACTCAACCTCTTTGAGCGGCAGGACGCCGCTGTTCCAGGGGTTCGCTCCCATCCGCAATAACAGACCCGCTCCGTGGGGATCCCATTCCCTGAGTTTGTCGAGGGACGAGCCCCATGGGGTTACCGATCCGTCAGGCGCCGGGGTTTTTACCGCTTCAGCTTGTGTACTCATTTCGATATTTCCTTCTCCGCTCAATTCGTGTGCTCAAGAAACTGCAGCCATGATTTTGCCGTCGACAACTTCCACCGGGTATGAGGCGACGCCGAAGTACGAGGTACCCGCAAAACATCCGGTTAACACGTCGAACTTCATCCCGTGCACGGGACAGGTCACGATCCGGCCATCGAGCTTTCCCATTCCCAGCGATCCGCCGGCATGAGGGCAGGTATCGGCGATGGCACAAATCGTTCCGTCCACATTGAATACGGCCAGATCCCTGCCCTCTACGGTGAATCGCGAACCCGCTCCGGGCAGGATCTGATCGATACGCGCTACTTCGATAAAGGGAGCCATACTGCTATTGAGTCGGGCATGGAGCACCAGCCGAAGACCATTCCTTGAAGGTCTGCAGAAGCTCTTCATGAGTGATGGGCGGTGTCTGACGTCCATCGCCATTCGGGCGGACGCCAGGGTTCCAGGCCCATAATACGAACGGGTCTGTGGCGATATGATCCTCCAGCTTCGCCAGATCGCGATCCTTGTTTTTCGACCGGTCTTTCAAGGTTGTGCAAAGTGCGGAGCTGCTCAAGGCGACGCCTGGCGCCGACTCCCAAGCCATGCTCAGAGGAGCTGCATGCCAGTCGGGAGCGCCTGGAATGCCGGTAACCGCGTTGTTCGCGCTTTCATGACAGGACGTGCAAGTCAGGTTCGGCGACAACCCCTTATCGTCGGGTCCTCGCACAACGCCGTAAATGTGGGCGTAGCGGGCGTCTGTCTGGCGCGGGAAATCGGTCATGGTGTGGCAGTTCAAGCATCTCGGACTCGAAAGGACAGAGTAGATTTTTTGCCATTGCGGTGTCGCCCCTCCGGTGATGACTTTCATGTAGTCCGCGATCATGCCGAGATCCTCCCGGTCGAGCGGGCCTGGGTAGAGGCGAGGCATGGGGGGTGGAACCGTCGCGAGGAAGCGCCCTAAGGTATCGGCCTCCGCCAGCTCCGGATGATTGACCAGAGACGGATACAAGCGACCCTGTCCGCGATCCCCGTGACAACCACCACACATCAAGAAGTACCTCTCCTTACTCGCCGCAGTTCCCGTAGACTGCGGCGGGAGGCGATCTGCCGCCACTATCTTTGGAATGCCGCCCGGGTTCAAACCATATACGGATACTTTCAGCGCTCCGCCTACGCCCGCTGGATTCAGGGTGACTCCGCCCACAGTGGCGGCAACATATTGTGTCCCTTCCAGCGCATAGCTGATCAATCCGCTGTTCAGCGCTCCGTTGACATCGATGCGGTTCAGAACGGATCCGGTTCTGGCATCGAAAGCGAAGAGATTACCGCGGACGTCGCCGGCGAATAGAAGGCCGCTTTTGGTAGGCACGAGGCCTGCGAGCATCTGCCCGTCCGTCTGGTATTTCCAAAGAATGCGCCCGGATTCCCCATCCAAAGCCGTGATCTGGCCCTTGGGTTGTTTCTCGAAGCCTACGAACACAGCACCGCCGTAGTCGTAATCCCCTACCCCTTTCTCTGCGGCACTCTCTCCTGGCTTGGCAGCGGGAGCCGCTTTCGGTTTAGCGTACCAGGAGCACCAATCGACCATGCCGACGTAGAGCGCACCAATTTCGGGTTGGTAAGCCGAACCATTAAACTGCGAACCCCCGCCCAAGCCAGGGCACGTTAGCGTGAGCTTCTCTGGTAATGGCCCGTTGTTGAGAATGGTGGTCCCAGCCGTATGGAAGACAGCGCCTTTCGTTTTCCGATCGATCCCTGTCACGAAGCCGGTCTTATCGGCCATGGCAATCATGTCTTTTCCCCTGCGCGAACGATACAGGGTGGGCGGCGAACTTGTATCCCAGTCATGGTCGTCTTCGGGCGTCAACTGGTGATACCAATTCAGCTTTCCAGTATCGGCATTCAGTGAGACTACGGAATCCGTGTAGAGGTTTGCGCCGACCCGTACACCAGTGTCAAAGTCTGGCGCCGGGTTGGCGACGGGGATAAACAACTCGTTGGTCGAAGGATCGAGCGAAAAGGACGTCCAGAACCCTCCGCCTCCCACCCCCGGCTTTACCGAGCCACCCCAGGATTTCAGATCCCCATCCGGGCCCGGCGGAACGGTGTAGAAGCGCCAGACCTCCTTGCCCGTCCTGGCGTCGAGGGCCAGCATAAACCCGTGGATCGCCAGATCGCTGATGGAAACGCCGATGAATACCTTACCTTTCCACGCTATGGGGGCCGCGACAAAAGACTCTCCTTGTTTGGGATTGGCGTACTGCTCGTCCCAAAGGACGTTGCCTGTTTTGGCGTCGAGGGCGACGACGCGTCCATCGACTGTGCCGCGAAAAATCGCGCCATCCAAGTACGCCGGGCCGCGATTGGAGATGTTCGCCGGGACTGCGAACTTCAGAACAGTTCGCCAGCGAAGCGCGCAGGTGGCGGCATCAATGGCGTAAGTCGCTCGCATGGTGTCGACGTAGAGCGTACGGCCCACCATCAATAGGCCGCTGCTGAACCAGGATGCCTCATTAAGCTGAAATTCGCAGGATTCCTTCAAGCCGGCAACATTCTTCGGCGTTATCTGGTCCAGGTCGACGTAGCGCTGGCTCGAATAGTCTTTGTTGACTGTCGTCCATTCCTGCCCCACTACCTCAGCGCTTAATGAAAGAAGGGCCGCCGTAACAAGCATGAAACCGGTAAGATGCCTGGCCATTGTTTATTTTTCCTGATCGAGGAGTTGCCGGGGCCGATGCGTCGGCGGAAAAGACGATTTCCGCCGGGCCGCTCAATTGACTCGACAGCTATCGAGTCAGACCCTGGTCGCTCCGGCAAGGGGGGCGGCCGCCAAATCCTTTTCCCATTCCCCCGCATGGATGTGCCCGCACCCGCCCTGCGCCGCCGGATGGTAATTTCCATCCGTTTCGTGAACCAGAAAGCCCATGTTCCCTGGATGGCGGTTTGGCGGCAGTCCGAGATTGGCGAGCGTTTCCTCGGTGGAATTGTAAGTAACGCCGATTTTGAGCATCTGGCGAGCCTGTTCAGGTGTGGCGATAGCCCGGCCCAGCTCTTTGGCCATCCGGACGTGGCGCTCAATCATCTGGATGGTGGACATACGCTTTCCCTTCGTGGTGTCCCAAAGGTTGTCCTCAATGCCGGCTCGCGTGTGCTGTCCGAGCGCGATGCAGATCGCCGCGACGGGATGGGTAAGACGGAATGTCGTCTGGTAGGTGAAGACGGAACCATGCGGCGTACGGCGGATCAGTTCCATCAGGTCGAACGGATTGGCGCCGCAGATGCCGCCGCCGCCGATGCTGAAGAAACCGTTCACGGGGCCTTTGTAGTAGCCTTTGCGAATCAGCCGCTCCACAAGTTCGAGGCTGTGGACGTGGCCCAGGGCAAAGTAAGGCTGGATGCCGTGCTGGACCATGCGTTTGATGTTTTCGAGATAGAAATCCGGAGCTCCGTCGGCCACCAGGTTGGCCATGGCGTGCAGCATCGCGGGGTTGGCCACTCGTGTCCCCTCAAACACCTCGACCGGGTGCAACGCCGTCAGATCATAGAGCGAGGTTCCGCAAGCAATCGTAACCTGATCCGGCTTGGGATCGATCTCGGCCAGCTTATGGCGGGAATCGTAGCTCTGGAATTTTGCCTCTTCTCCGGGTTCAGGCGCGAAAGAGATCGATCCGCCCAACTGCAAGATCATTTTGGGCACCGCGTTACGCAGGCGCCCGACCTGGTCGCTGTATTCCTTGAAGTTCTTGGAGATGTGGCCAGTTTTTGGGTCCCGCACATGAATGTGCAGGAGAGTCGCGCCTGCGTTATAACAATCAACCGCGGCCTGGACCTGTTCATCCCACGTGACGGGCAGTTTCTGTTCCGGGGTGCAGTCCTCCGGCATCCAAATGGGTCCGTAGGGAGCCGCGGTGATCATCAGAGGCGCCTGATTTTCAGGCAGTAGCGAATCGTCAGTGAAATACATTGCTATTCCTTTGCACTAAAGTCGGCGACCCAGGGCCCGTAAGCAGTCAGGGTGATAGTGGACGCCTGCGGAGGATAAACGCTATGTTTCCATTCCCCGATTTATTAAATTAAGATTTCACAAAGGTGAGGCGACCAGCGGCCATTGTCGGAATCGGATAGCGTCGGCGCATTGGGGAAGCCGACTTCCAGCGCATTGAAAGCGATAGCATGGATGAATTGCAAGTTCCCCGCCGGTAACCCGAGACACGAAAGCGCTGATTCTTTCTCCCGAGCCGCCCTACCCGCTGCAGGGTGGCGGCGCCTTTCGTATCGCCTCGCTGCTTCACTATTTTGACCGCTTCGCCGACATCGATCTGATCCAGTTCTCCGACAGCGGATTGCCGGCCGATCTTCCGCCGGGCCTGGTGCAGTCGCAGCATACGATTCCGCTGCCACCTCACAGCCGGAGCACTATCGCTCGATACTTTCGTAACGGCCGCAGGGCGATTCGGGGCGTTCCGCCGCTGGTCGAGCGCCTCGCCGGGCTCGGAGGTCCCATCGAACAGGCGATTGCAGATCGACAGTACGACTTCGGGATCGTCGAACATTCCTGGTGCGCTCCCTATATAAATCTGTTGAGCAGGTACTGCAAACGAACGGTCCTTGACTTGCACAACATCGAATCCGTGCTGCATGAACGATGCGCGGCGTTAAGCGGTGGTCTTGTGCGAGCGGGCCACAAACGATTCGCAGCCGCATCCCGCAAACTGGAACGGGAACTGTTCCCGCGGTTTTCGGCAGTTCTTGCAACTTCCGAGGAAGACGCGGCGATCGCCCGCGAGATTGCTCCCGGGGCCCGGATATTTGTGTATCCAAACGCCCTTCAGTGGGTCGAAGTGCCACAATTGCCGGAGGTTCCGCGGATCGTGATGTCCGGCAATTTCGAATATCACCCGAATGTCGACGCGGTCGCATTCCTTTCAAAGGAGATCTGGCCCCTCGTGCGGCGCGCTGTTCCGGACCTCCGGCTGCGGCTCGTGGGCCGGGGCGACGCGTTCATTCGCCACCTCCTTCCCGGCGGTCGTGTCGAGGAAACCGGCATCGAAGTTACCGGGCCGGTTGAAGATGCCCTGTCCGAAATCGCCCAGGCTCAGGTGGTCGTCGCGCCGGTCCGAACCGGCAGCGGAACCCGCATAAAGATCCTGGAAGCTTGGGTGGCGGCGCGACCAGTGGTAGCGACTCCCCTGGCTGCGGAGGGTCTTGATGCGGTGGCTGGCGTCAATATTGTCCTGGCCTCCGGGGCGGAAGAACTCGCGGCGGAAGTCGTCCGACTGCTGCGCGATCCGGCCGCGCGGGCACTCATTGGCGCCGCCGGAAGGCGTACTTTTGAGGACCGATACACCTGGGAAAGGGCCTGGCGAAGGCTTGATTTTGATTTACAACTTACGCAGCCGTCTGGAGTTAACGGATATACTGAGGAATTCTGATGCGCTTCGCCGTAGACGCTCACGCAATCGGCCGCCACCTGACCGGAAACGAAGTTTACATCCGAAGTCTTCTGCGAAGTTTCCCGGAGATCGACCGGCGCTCGGAATTCGTAGCCTACATTTCCGAGCCGGGCGTCGCGAATCTGCTCCCGGAGCGTTTCGATGTCCGCCACGTCTCCGCAAATCCCTATTCCAGGCTGGGTTGGGATCTGGCGCGGTTGATTCGGGAAGATCGGCCCGATCTGATTCACGTGCAATACACGGCGCCGCTGTTTACCAGGATCCCGATCGTTGTTACGGTGCATGACGTCAGCTTCATCGAGCATCCCGAGTATTTCACCGCGTTGCGCCGCGCCCAGCTTCGCTTAACCGTCGCCCGGAGTGTGAAACAGGCGGCTCACATTATCACGGTGAGCGAATTCTCTCGAGACGCGATCCTGCGTACGTACGATGTCCCCTCGGAAAAAGTCAGCGCGATCCCCAACGCCGCGAATCCCGAATTTCGGGTCATCGGGCGTGAGCGGGCGCAGAAAGCCGTACATAACCGCCTGCGATTCGATGCTCCATTCGTTCTGTCGGTGGGGGATCTGCAGCCGCGGAAGAACCAGATTGGACTGATTGCGGCTTTTTCAAAGCTGCTGACCAGTCACCCGCAATTAAAGCATCATCTGGTGCTGACCGGTAAAGAGACCTGGTTCACGCCCAAAGTTCGCGAGGCTGCCCGGAGCTGCGGTTTCGCGTCGCGCATCCACTTCACCGGATTCGTGAGCGATGGCGAGCTGATGGAACTCTACAACGCCTGCGATTGTTTCGTGTTCCCCTCGTTTTACGAGGGATTCGGGCTTCCGATTCTCGAAGCGATGGCTTGCGGGAGGGCGGTGGCGTGTTCGAACACCTCGGCGATGCCGGAGGTGGCGGATGGCGCGGGGATCCTGTTTAACCCGCATCAGATTGAGGAAATTGCCCGGGCATTGAGGGACGTGCTGCTGGACGCGGAACTGCGCGGCCGGATGGAACGTCTGGGATTGCAGCGCGCCGCCACGTTCACCTGGAAGAAGAGCGCGCGCGCCACGCTCGACGTCTACACCAAAGTTGCCGGGGCAGGCCGCACCGGAACCCCGCGCCCGCGCGCGAAAATTGCGGCCGGTCAGGGAAAGCCATGAAGCGCGTTGCATTGTGTTTGCCGATACTGGGAGTTTCGCTGTGTGTTGTTTCGGCTGCGGCGGCGGGCCCGACGGGCTTCCCGTTCACCGATGAGGATCTGAGCTATACAATCACCTCGCCCGGTAAAGCCAGTCTTGGCGAGGCGCATTTGCACGCGCGGCACTCGGGCGCCAGCTGGAACTTCGAGTTTGTCGTAGACGCAGGTATTCCGGGATATCAGGTGACGAACAATTACCGCGCCGAGGCCGGATCCGATTTCTGCACGGCGTCGTTCGACCGGCGGACCACACAGGGGGCACGCAAGACCGAAGAGAACGAAACGGTCGACCGTGGCCGGGGAACGGTCTCGCGAGTTACGAAGGAGGGGGGCCAGAGCGAGATTCAGGTCCCCGACTGCGTCAAGGATGCGCTTACCTATTTGTTCTATGCCCGTGAAGAGATGGGGCAGGGGCGCGTGCCCACCGAGCAGAAAGTCCTTTTCGGAGGTCTGTATGAGATCAGCTCCGATTACACGGGTGCGCCGATGATCCCCATGAACGGAAGCCAGGTGCAGACCGATGAGCTGGTTTGCACGGTGAAAGGCCCGGCTTCTTCTATCAAGTTCGAAATATACTTCGCGCGCGATGCGGCCCGGACGCCTCTGCTGATCAAGCTGCCGCTTGCGATGGGTACGTTTTCGATGGAGCTGACCCGCTGAGTTTGTTGCGCGTTGCCTTCTTCTCTCCCATGCCGCCATCGAAGAGCGGCATTGCGGATTATGCCGAGGCTCTGGCGGACGAGATGGCGAAGCGCGTTTCGCTCAGCGTGATCGACCGCGCGACTCCGGAACTTCCGGCTCACGACATCGCGCTTTATCACATCGGCAACAACCCCCATCACGATTTCGTGTATGAAGCCGCATTGCGGGAGCCGGGCGTCGTGGTGATGCATGAAGCAAATCTCCACCACCTCATCGCGGACCTCACGATTAAACGCGGCGACTGGGATGCGTATCTCGCCGAATGCGAATTCAATGGCGGACCCGCAGCGCTCGAACACGCGAGACGGGCGAGGGAACTGGTTGTGGGACCCGATTACGATGGCGTGACGATGACTCGCCGGCTGCTGCAGAGCGCGCGCGGACTAATCGTTCACAGCGACTTCGTCGCCCGGCAGATGCGGGCGCAGGGATTCACACCGCCGATCGCAACAATCCCTCATGGCGGATGGGTTCCGCAGACGGACCGCAACGGCACGCGCGAATCGCTGGGGATCGACGATTCAACGCCCCTTATTGGCGCATTCGGCTATCTCAAACCTTATAAAAGGATCGCCGAATCGCTTCGCGCCTTGCGGCGCCTCGTGAACATCGACCCGCGCGTCCGCATGATTCTGGCGGGCGAGCCGCATCCCGAGTTCCGTCTCGATCATTTGATCCGAACGTTGGGTCTTTCGGAACACGTGCGCGTTCTGGGATTCACTCCGATCGAGCGGTTTGTGGATTATATCGGGGCGTGCGACATCGTCTTGAACCTGCGGTATCCGACAGTGGGCGAAACGTCCGGGAGTCTGCAGCGCGCGCTGGGTCTTGGTAAAGCGGTTTTGGTGAGCGATGTCGGGGCCTTCTCGGAGTTACCGGATGACGTTTGTCTGAAGGTTCCGACCGTGCCCGATCGTGTGCAGGAAGAAGAGGATTTCATCTTCGAATACCTCAGCGCGCTGGTGGCTCGTCCCGATCTGGC
The DNA here is from genome assembly GCA_963845785.1 of Terriglobia bacterium. GTDB lineage: Bacteria > Acidobacteriota > Terriglobia > Bryobacterales > Bryobacteraceae > BOG-234. The sequence continues at coordinate 494,228 of CAWJTK010000003.1, forward strand.
GCAGGCTATGGGGGCGCGTGCGAAGGAGTGGGTCGAGCGGGAGTGCAGCTGGGCTTCCGTTGCGGACCGGTATGTGGATTTTCTTGGCCGGGTCCACTCGGGCCGTGTTTGTGAAGGCCCGCTCGCCGACGCGCGCGGCCCAGCCGCCGAGCTTTACGCGAGTGCCGGTAGCGCCGGCGATCTTGTCGCCGGTGACCCTGTCAACCGCGTCTCCAACGGAGCGTCATTCGTGGAGACGATAGAACCCGAGGCAATCGTTTCGTGGGTGGCTGCCGACGCCCGCCAGTACGCCGCGAATCACACATCGCGGTTTGTGAAGACGCTCGAAATGACGCCCACGGGGGATGCGTCGAAAGCAATTCTCGAGATGGGCGCGTATATGCAGATCACTCCGGCGCTCAAGTTCAAGCTCTGTTACGGGTCAGTCCGCGGGTGTTATTACGGCCACGCGGGCCGCGTGGATCACAAGTCGATCGTCTCGGAAGACGGCAGGACATTCGAATGCGACGTGGATCATTTCGACGCCGAGCGCGATATTTATCCCTACCCGGACGCCTCGTTCGATACCGTATTGTGCTGCGAGCTGATCGAGCATCTGTTTACGGACCCGATGCATATGATGTCCGAGATCAACCGGATCCTCAAGCCGGGCGGCCATCTTGTGTTGACCACGCCCAACCTGGGATCTCTGCGCGCGATTTCGGCGATTCTGCAGGGTTATCATCCTTCCTTCTTCCCTGCGTATATCCGCCCCCGCAAGGAAGGCGAGGAGGCCGAAGCGCGGCATAATCGCGAATACGTGCCGATGGAGGTGCAGCATCTGCTCACCGATGCCGGATTTGAAATTCTGCGGCTCGAGACCGGCGAATTTCTCGAGGAGCCGCATCCCGAACTCGCCTGGATCAACCACCTGCTGGATCGCTATCGTGTGCACCAGACGCTCCGCGGCGATGGGATTTATGCGCTGGGGCGCAAAATCGGACCGCTGAGACAACGCTGGCCCGAGTGGCTTTATTCGTGAGCATCGCGTTCCGGAATACCGACGTTCAGCTTGAGGGCAGTGTCCTTCGGGTTCGCTCCGAGCTGGTGAACCGGGGTGCGGAGGCGTGGCGGCCGGAAGACGGCTGGGCCGCGGGTTATCACCTCTTCGACGAACCGACCGGAACGCTGGTAGTGGATGGAGCGCGTGTTCCTCTCGATGTGGCCCCTTCCGAGGGGAGGACTGTTCCGCTGGAGATTGCGCTGCCGCCCGAACCTGGCGAATACAACATATATGTCTCCGCCATGCGCGAGCATGTGGCGTGGTTTTACGACCGGGGCTGGCCTTTTCTGTTGATCGACGTCTCGGTTGGTGAGGACGGAACGCCCGGGATTCTCGGCTGGCGCGTTGCCGACAAGAGGTCCGTGGCACGGAAGCGGAGGGCGCGCAGTTTCGTCCGGGCGTTCACTCTGCCGATTCGTTCGATCTGGCGGAATCGGAATCTGATCCGAACTCTGGTGCGGCGCGATGTGCTCAGCCGTTACAGCGGATCTTTCGGAGGCGCTCTTTGGGCGGTGCTCAACCCGTTGATGCTGATGCTGACGTATTTCTTTGTGTTCGGCCTCATCCTGCAATCGCGTTTCGGCAACGATCCCAGCCGTGCCGGCTATGCCGTTTATTTCCTGGCGGGCATGCTGCCCTGGCTGGCATTCAGCGAGGCCGTCGGGCGCGCGCCGACGGTTATGGTGGAACACCGGGGATTCATCAAAAAGCTGGTCTTCCCGGTCGAGACGCTGCCGGTTAATCTGGTGGCGTCGGGGCTGGTGACGGAGTTCTTCGGTATCATTCTGTTCGCGCTGGCTCTACTCCTGGTGCGGGGGCGTCTGCCCGCAACTGTGCTCTACCTGCCGGCGCTGCTGATTCCGCAGATTCTGCTGACGGCGGGCGTCTGCTGGTTTCTGGCGGCGCTCGGAGTCTTCGTGCGCGATCTGGCGCAGGTGAACGGCTACCTGATGACGATCTGGTTTTTTATTACGCCTATTTGTTATGCGGAGACGTCGTGGGCCTCCCTGCCGCATGGTGCGCTGGCTCTGTTGACGAAGAATCCGATTTTCGTGCTGGTGCGCGGGTATCGATCGATTCTGCTCGAATCGAAGGCGCCGGACTGGAGTTCACTCGCGTGGTTGAGCTTGTTCTCGATTGTGATCTTTCTGGTGGGCCACGCGTGGTTTTATAAGTTGCGTAAATCGTTCGCAGATATTATTTGACAGGGTTGATCGGCGCGTCAGAAAGTGCGCCTTCGGCATATTCGACGTCCGATCAGAGTGCGATGGGTTTTTCAGGATTAAGCGTCGTAAAGCCCTCCATCATGGCTACGCGGCAGAGCTTCTGATCCGCTGCGACGAAGACCGATACCAGACCAGCGCGTTTGAGTCCCAGCGCGACGGATAATTGCAAGGCGTCCGGGCCGCGTAGCGGCTCGGTTTGTCCATGATCGATGAGAAGTTGCCGGGCTCCGCGAAAGTGCGAGTCGCTGACTGTCGCAACCAGGAACCTTCGATTTCCAAGATCCGCTTCCAGCCGCCGACGTGCCATCAACAATGAACCTGCGTCGATTTCACTGGTCCGGAACTTGAGCGCAAGAACTGACTCCATTTCGAGGATTGTGAGTCGAGAAATGAAGCACTGCGAGCCAGGCTCACTGACAATCCTTTCCATGAGATCGCTGCCCGGTTCTTTTCGGTACACTTTTGCCACAGCGCTGGTGTCGAGAAAATACCTCGGCACTAACGATCTCTTCGCTCGTCAATAGTGGTTTCGGAAAGCGATCCGCGAATCGTCGACAACGCTCGTTGAACTTCGTCGAGGGTAATGTTGTCGCCACAGGCATCGGCCCATTCCTCTGCCGACGCCAGTAACGGATGGTCACGAGGAATGTTCCCTCCCTCGGAGATGGTGACGGTTACTTCCTGGTGATCGTCGAGCGAGAGGGGCTCAAGGGGACGCAACACCCCATCTTCGTAAATGGCCTGCACCCTCTGCTCCATACCTGTAGTTTACAGTGCGGGGGCATCGGTAACTGTTCGGAATGCAGTTGCCGCTGCCACGCCGGCGAAGCATCAGGCTGCCGATGACTTTTCCGCCCGCTATCCCCTGGCGATAAAGCAAAACAGTTCGTAAAAGGGTTTGACCCCGACGCATGTCGAGAATTTACAACCCCTGACCGAGCATTCCGCCGAAGCGTGGTACGCTACTCGGTCGGAGTCCCAAATCTTGCAACTCACAGCCCCCGCGGAGACAACCGCACCCTCGGTATCCCGCTATCTTCCCGTTTTATTAGTCCTCTTTGCCGGCAGCGGCTGTTCCGCTCTGATTTACGAAGTCGCCTGGTATCAGGTTCTCCAGCTGGCGCTCGGTTCCACCGCGGTCTCATTGGGGATTTTGCTGGCGACCTTCATGGGAGGCCTCTGCATCGGCAGTATCGGGCTACCGCGGCTCAAGCTCGGGAACCGAAGTCCGCTGCGGATCTACGCAGCCCTCGAACTGGGAATCGCGATTCTCGGGATCGCCGTGACGCTGGCCATGCCGCTGGTTTCCCGCGTGTACTTCATCGGGGCCGAGCACGGGATGCCTGGCATGCTGCTGCGAGGGCTGGTGGCTGCGGTCTGCATGCTGCCCTCGACCATTCTGATGGGCGCGTCGCTCCCGGCGATCGTACGCGGAATTGAAGCCACGCCTCGCGGCGTATCGTGGTGGGCGCTTCTCTATGGAAGCAATACCGCAGGCGCGGTATTCGGATGCCTTTTCGCCGGTTTCTACCTGTTGCGTGTGTATAACATGGCAACGGCAGCGTATGTTGCCGCTGCGATCAACATCCTGGTTGCGGCGCTCAGTTTCTTCCTCGCGCACGATATCGGCGACACCCCAGCGGCTTCCGGCCGAATTGCGAGCGCATCTGCACTTCGTTTGAACTGGCCGGTTTACCTCGTCGCCGCTCTCTCGGGCGCGGCCGCGCTGGGCGCGGAGGTAGTGTGGACGCGCCTGATGAGCATGCTGCTGCTGGCGACCGTCTACGTTTTTTCCATCATCCTCGCCGTATTCCTGACAGGACTCGCGATCGGAAGCGTGGGCGCTTCGTGGCTGATCCGCAGGATCCGCCCGCAACTCGCTCTGGGCCTGTGCCAGCTTCTGCTCGTGGTGGCGATCGCATGGACCGCCATGGTCATCGTGCGAATTCTTCCGTTCTGGTCAGACGCCATCCTGACGACAACGAACCCATGGGAGATGTTCCTGCTCGATCTGCAGCGCTGCCTGTTCGCCATTCTGCCGCCTGCTCTCTTCTGGGGTGCGAGCTTCCCGCTGGCCTGCGCCGCGGCCGTCTCTTCGCCCGATGAGGATCCGGCCCTTGTGGCCGGAGGCGTTTATGCCGCCAATACGCTGGGCGGAATCATCGGCGCGCTGGCGGTCAGCCTCGTGCTGATCCCCTGGATCGGAACGCAGCAATGCGAACGCATCATTCTGGTGCTGTCAGCCGCCAGCGCTCTCATTGCGCTCGCTCCGCTTTTAAAAGGTAAAGCGCTTCCGACAGCCAGTCTTGCCGCTGCCATGGTTGCCGCGATACTTGTCGCGTGGGGATTGCCTTCCATTCCCGGCGAACTGATCGCGTATGGCCGGCGCATGGGCACTTACATGAATCAGTCCGAGATCCTTTATGTGGCTGAAGGCCGCAACTCGTCCGTAGCGATTTCACGCTGGAACAACAGCACCATCTATGTCAATGTGAACGGCCATGTAGAAGCCACCACCGAACCCTTCGATATGAAGCTGCAGCGGATGGTCGGGCACCTGCCTGGGCTGATCCATCCCAATCCAAAATCCGTTCTCGGAATCGGCTTCGGCGCTGGCGTCTCGGCAGGCACATTCACGCGCTACCCCGGAATTCAGAAGATCACGGTTTGCGAAATCGAGCCGGTGATACCGCCCGCCTCAACGCGCTACTTCGCCCCGCAGGATTACGACGTATTTCACAACCCGCGCACTCACATGGTCTACGATGATGCCCGGCATTATCTGCTGACCACCACGGAAAAGTTCGATGTAATAGCTTCCGACCCGCTCGATGTGTTCGTAAAAGGTACGGCAGCGCTCTATTCGAAAGAATACTTCGAAGCGGTAAAGAGCCATTTGAACCCGGGAGGAATGTTCTCGCTGTACGTTCCGCTGTACGAAACCGACGAACCCACAATCAAGAGCGAGCTGGAAACCTTCTTCCAGGCTTTCCCGAACGCCACCGTGTGGTCAAACACCCGCGACGGACTTGGTTATGACATGGTGTTTATGGGCCAGGCTGAACCACTCAAAATCAATGTCGAGGAAGTACAGCGGCGGCTGGAGAGGCCCGATTATGCCGCGGTTGCGGAGTCGCTGAGAGGAATCGGCGTGCAATCGTCACAGGATCTCTTCGCAACGTACGCGGGCCAGAGAAACGATCTTGGACTTTGGACACGCGGAGCTCAGATCAACCGCGACGCCGACCTCCGTCTTTCTTATCTGGCAGGTTGGGGCATTAACTCTGCGCTTGAAGACGATCTTTATCGCCAGATGCTGAAATACCGCCGCGTCCCGACAACGTGTTTAGCGGGTCACCACTGCAAATGCAGAATTTATACGCAGCGATGGCGCGGGAATCAGGCGGACAATAGTCGCCGCCCGAATCCCACACCACTCTGAGTTAGCGCCATCGGCCTTCTACGAACACGTAGCCATCATGCCGATGAACGTAGTGGGGAGCGACCCACACCGCATGTGCGCGCGGCGGGCGAACCCAGGCGCCGGGAACCCACGCATAGGCCCGGCCATCCCAGCGGTGATAACCACCGGTCCAAACGTAACCAGCGCCGGGTGCCGGCACACGACGCTCAACCACAGGAGCGGGGGGACCAACTCGAATGACTACTTCCGCGTTTGCGGCGCCGAAAGCCAGGAACAGGCCCAGCGCAGACGTGATGAGTGATTTTCGAATCATGTCTCTTACAATGCAATTTCCGTACCAGAGTTCGGCGCGAATTGTACTTAAAGCGTCGCGCCCCCATATGCCTGAGGATTGCTCCGGTCCAGTTTTTCCTGGTCGGCGAGGCAATACTCGGCCCACGGGATCGCCTCCAGGCGGGCCCTCTCAATCTCACGGTCGCCTAACGCGCACATCCCGTAAGTGCCATCCTTGATCCTTTGCAGGGCGGCCTCGATCTTTTCCAGCGTTTCCGAAATAACCGCGCTCTCCTCGAACGTCAGCGAGGTCGCATGGTCGGTGGCCGCGTCGTCGGCTGTATCCCGAACCTCCGGGTCACCCGCGCTGCGCGCTTCGCTCTCCAGAGCGTTGAGTTCCTCCTGATACTGGCGCTGCCTGTCGAGAAGCTTCTGTTCGAAATGCTTGAGATCCGTCTGTTTGAGAGCCATACTCTGGTCCTTTCGTTTACTGAGACGGCACGATTACGGCCGCGCCGTCCACAGCGTCGTCCCTGATCGCGCCGAGTGCTTCGTTCGCTTGTTCGAGCGGAAAAACGGTTACTTTGGGCTTAACGCCAATCTTCCCCGCGAGTTCGAGAAAGTCCCGCGCATCGGCGCGGGTCATGTTCGCGACGCTGCGGATTTGCCGCTCTCCCCACAGCAGCTTGTCGTAGTCGAACTGCGGCATGTTGTCGAGGTGGATCGCGTTGATCGCGACGACGCCGCCCTTGCGAAGACTGGACAGCGCCGCCACGACCACGGCTCCGCTGGGGGCGAAGGTGACCGCGCGGTCAAGTTCCACCGGCGGCTGATCATCCTCGCCTCCCACCCACGTCGCCCCGAGAGAAGTCGCCAGCCGGCGATGCGATTCGCCTCTGGTCGAAACATATACCTTGCAATTCCACGCCTGCAGCACGGCGATCGTAAGCGATGCGGACGAGCCGAAGCCGAAAAGTCCGACGTTGTCGCCCGGCTCGACTCCCGCTACCCGCAGGCTGCGAAAGCCGATGATGCCCGCGCAGAGCAGCGGCGCCGCGTGTAAATCGTCAAGAGCCGGCGGCAGTGGGAATGCAAAATCCGCGCGGGCAACGGCATATTCGGCATAGCCGCCGTCCACCGAGTAGCCCGTGAAAGTCGGCGCATCGCAGAGATTCTCCATACCCCGCCGGCAATAGGGGCAGGTCCCGTCCACGCCTCCGACCCACGAAACGCCAACGCGGGAACCGGCCGGAAGCTCCGGAGTGGCGCCTCCGACAACGTCGCCTACGATCTGGTGGCCGGGAATGAGCGGGCGCCGCAGGACCGGCAGTTCGGCATCGACGATGTGAAGATCCGTGCGGCAGACGCCGCAGGCGCGGACGCGCAAGAGGATCTGGCCTGGTCCGGCCTGTGGCTGGGGAACGTCCACGATCCGGAGGTGGTGCTTCTGCGGGTCTGACTGCGCGTCGAGAGTGGCGGCCTTCACCAGTGTTTCCTCTTTACTCTATTTTGGCCAGCGCTGCGCCCGCGTTTACACTGTCATTCTCTTTCACGTTGACCGCTGTGACGTGGCCGTCGCGCGGCGCCTTCAGTTCGTTCTGCATTTTCATGGCTTCAATCACCATAATGCCCTGCCCCGCCCTTACCTCGTCTCCGATAGAAACGAGTATGCGTACGATTTTCCCCGGCATAACAGCCGCGAGCACCGCGCCCCCGTGCGTACCCGATCCACGGTCCGATCGCTTCCATCTCCGCCGATCTTCGATCTCGAACGGAAACCTTTGACCGCCGATAACGACCTCGCCTCCCTCCACGCGCGCCTCGAAGGATTTTCCGCCGGCAAGCACAGAATACACGCCCGGTTCGGCCTCGACGATATCGGCTTTCTTCACCGCCGAATCTCCTCGCGGCCTGCGGCGGCCCAACGCGAGTACTGGCGCGGAACTTCCGTCTCCTCGGCGCCGCTCCAGGAATATTTTTCCGCGACCAGTGCGGCGACCTCGGCGAGCTCTGCCGAAACAGGCGTGACGGAATCTAACTGAGTCTTCAAAAGTTGATCGAGATAACCGGTGTGCAGCTCCCCCGCGCGGAACGCCGGGTCATTCAGAATCCGCTGAAATAGAGGGATATTCGTCTTGATCCCGCCTACGTGATATTCGCCAAGGGCCCGCAGCATTCGATCGACCGCATGCTCCCGGTTATCCGACCATACGATGAGCTTCGCCAGCATGGGATCGTAATCCAGCGGGACGGTCCAACCGGGGTAGATGCCGGAGTCCAGGCGAACGCCAGGGCCGGCCGGTTCGGAAAGCTGCGAGATCCTGCCGGGCGAGGGGAAGAAATTGTTCGCTGGATCCTCCGCGTAGATCCGGCATTCGAGCGCTGCGCCGCGCAGGGCGACCTGATCCTGAGTGAACGGAAGTGCCGCGCCCGCCGCGATCTCCACCTGCAGCCGCACCAGATCGAGCCCGGTCACCAATTCCGTCACCGGGTGCTCAACCTGCAGCCGCGTGTTCATTTCCAGAAAATAGAACGCACCCGAATTTTCCGCCAGAAACTCGACCGTGCCCGCATTAAAGTAACCGGCCGCGCGGGCCGCCCGAATCGCGGCCTCACCCATCCGGTCACGCATTTCCGGCATTCGGGCGACCAGCGGCGACGGGGACTCTTCGATCACCTTTTGATGCCGCCGCTGCACGGAACATTCCCGCTCACCCAGATGGACTAAATTGCCATGCCGATCCCCGAGGATCTGAATCTCCACATGCCGCGCGTTCTCGATCAGCTTCTCGACGTAAATGCTTCCGTCGCCAAACGCGCGAAGCGCCTCGCTCGAGGCGGCATCGAACGCGGACGTCAGATCTTCGGCGCGATCCACGCGGCGCATGCCCTTCCCGCCACCGCCGGCGACAGCTTTCAACATCACCGGAAAACCGGCATCGCGCGCGAAAGCGGTTGCGTCGGCCGCCGAAGCGAGTCCGCTCTCAGTGCCGGGCACGACGGGCGCGCCACCCGATTGCGCAACCCGGCGGGCTCCGGTCTTCGAACCCATCAGAGCGATGGAATGCGGCGACGGTCCGATGAACGTGAAGCCCGCATCCTCGCAAGCCTGGGCAAACCTGGCGTTTTCGCTCAGAAAGCCGTAACCGGGATGAATGGCTTCGACTTTGTGTCTGCGGGCGGCGTCGAGAATACGATCGATGTTCAAATAGCTTTCGGCGGACGGCGCGGGTCCGATATGCGCGGCTTCATCCGCCTTGCGCACGTGGAGCGCGGCCCGGTCGGCGTCCGAGTAGACCGCTACCGAGCCGATGCCCATCTCATGCAGGGTGCGGATTACGCGCAGCGCAATCTCGCCGCGATTGGCAATGAGAACTTTGTGAAACATTCAGGTCGATTGTATCGGGAGACGGCACAGCCCGTGGCTTCCGTTTCCTGGTTAGCTTACAATGGGATCGGAGGTTTTCTCTTTAAATGGGTCCTTTGGGTCCTGAGGAACTGGTAGCGATCTTCATCGTGGCGCTTCTGCTGTTTGGGCCGAAAGAATTGCCCAAGCTCGGCAAGACGATCGGAAAGGCGATGACCGAGTTCCGCCGCGCGCAGACCGAACTGAAATCCACGTTCGATCGCGAGATGAGAAACCTGGAGCGGGAAACCGGAATTAAAGAACTGACGGCCACCAATTTCGGGGCCGACACCTACAATTACGACCATTCGTCTTACGACGCTTCGTATTACGACGGGTCATACGATTCCACCGTAACCACCACACCGGCAATCGGCGCATCCGCAACTCAGGGCGCCGGGTCAACAGCAACGTTGCAAATCGAAGCGGCGGCCGGCTCGATCGCGAGCGGCCATATGGAACCCGACCCACTGGAGCATGCGTGGGATCCGTACGTTCCCGCAGCGCCCGCAACGGCTGAGCACGGCCACCCCGCCCCGACCGATAACGGGCAAAAAGATACCGGGCAAAAAGCGGGCGCCGTCGAAAAAACGGTTAACGGCTAAAAATCGACAATGGCATCTCCCGACGAACCGCGGGGAGCAGACGCTCCTCGCGGCGAAACCGCGCACGAAGCGGCCCATGAGCCGCACCCCTCGGATCTCCCGGTAAACGGGGAGCAGCATGCTTACAGCGGCTCGTCTTACAGCGACTCATGGTCGTCGGCGGGTCCGCTCGATACTGCCGCTCTGGAGCAGACGGCCGCTCCCGAGCACATAGCAACCAGCGCCGCCGTTGTTGAAACGGCAAAGCCCGCTTCGCGCGGCGGCGGCGGCTCTCCTCCCAAGCCTCCCGATCCGCCGGATGAAGACGACGAAGAAGATGGAATGGCGCGGATGAGCTTCCTCGAGCACCTCGAGGAACTCAGAAAACGTCTGCTTCTTGGCATCGGCGGCATCGGTGTCGCCTTTTTCTTGTGTCTCTTCTTCAGCGATCAGTTGTGGAACGTCGTCTTCGCGCCGGCGGGAGCCGCTCTCACGGCGTTACACGTATCACCCACCTTGAAACTGATCAACCCCATGGACAGTTTTCAGATCATGTGGATGAAAATACCGATCCTTGCGGCGGTATTTCTGTCGTCACCCTGGATCCTGTATCAGGTTTGGGCTTTCATCGCTCCAGGACTTTACAAACGGGAGCGGCGGTGGGCTGCCCCGTTTGTCATTTCGAGTGCGGGCTTGTTCATAGTGGGCGGTCTTTTTGCCTATTTCGTCGCTTTTCGCTTCGGTCTCGAGTTCCTGCTCGGCCTCGGGATCGGCAAAGGTGTAGAACCGAATGTCGATATGTCGCAGTATTACGACCTCTTTGTCGACGTGATGCTCGGAGTCGGAATTATTTTCGAAATCCCCGTCCTGATTTTCCTGCTGACGCTGATCCACGTCGCGAGTCCGGCCTTTCTGATCCGCCACAGCCGCTACGCGATTCTGGTGATTGTAATACTAGCCGCCATCATTACGCCGACAGGCGATGTATTCAATCTCGCATTGTTCGCCACCCCTATGATTATTTTGTTTTACATAGGGATCTTCGCGAGTTATATTCTGGTACTACATCGCGAAAAACGGCGCTTCCCGTGGGGAACATTCTTCAAGTGGTTCTTGATCGGCTTAGTCGTATTAGCCGTGGCGGCATGGGGAGCAAGTTCGTATTACGGATATCACTTTGCGTCTCGATGGCCCTTTTTCGTTCGGTAATCCGCCAGATAGGGTAAGTGGGGAAAGTTTGAATCCACGACTCGAATGGAAATATGGACCTCTATCGAATTATTCGCGAATTAGTAGAAGAAAGAGACAGGCTCCAGCGGATCATCGACTCGCTTGAGGGGATGAATTCCGCCGGGCATTCCCAGGCTCCATCCACGGGAAAGCGCCGTGGGCGGAAATCGATGGATACGGCCGCGCGCGAGGAAGTTTCCGAGCGCATGAAGCGCTACTGGGCGCGGCGACGGGCTGCGCGTGAAGGCAATCAGAGCAATTCAAAAGAGGATCCGAAGCCTGAGCCGAAATCACAGGACCCGAAAGAGGAAGATCCTCTCGACATAAAGAAGATGGCTGCGGGAGTGTCCGCCGAATTCGCGATAGTCGGCGGAGCGGCGGTCTTGGCCGGATAGCTACGGCTTGAAAAACCAGAGCCAGAAGTACTGGCTCTCGGCGCCGATGCGATAGCGCGGCTCGAACCCGCACGCGTTCGCCATTTCCACGGCTTCGGCATCCGTGAAATGCACGCCGAGCCAGGTGTCGGGTTGCCCCTCGGTTGCGAGCGCGCCCTGCACCTGAAATTTGAAGAGGCCGCCGGGCCGCAGCAGCCGGTTGACCTCGCGAGCATAGCTGTAAATGACCTCGCGGTCCGGAATGTGCTGAAAAACGATATAAGAAAAAGCGAAGTCTATCCTTACATCCCCCAAAACCTGCAGATCGGCCCCGCTGTTCCGGAACAGGTGAACATTGCTCCGGTCGGCGAGCGCTTCTTTGGCTCTGGCGATCATCTCTCCGCTGACGTCCACCGCATAGACCTGGCCGAAGACCTCGGATAAGGCGCGCGTCATACGTCCGGCGCCGCAGCCGATCTCGAGAACGTTCATCTCTTTCGCGCTTTTGCCCTGGCATACATTTCCGAGATCGGTGAGCACCTCGAAAAAGACGTTCAGCCTGCCGGAATTGAAGAATTCTTCGGTATTCCATTCGGCGTTGGCCGTGGCGATAAAATGCCGGGCGTTTTCGGTAGCTCGCCGGTCCCACTCATCGCGCATTTTTTCGAGTAGAGAGGGGTCGAGTTCGGCTGGGGGCATCTGCTATATTGTAATTGCTCGTCCACGCACGGGGCGGTGTGTGGCTCCGCGCGTTGTGGTAGTGGGCGACTAGCTCAGTTGGGAGAGCACCGCGTTCGCAATGCGGGGGTCGTGGGTTCGAATCCCATGTCGTCCACCAAATTATTACACTCATTCGAAACAACCTGGTCAGCGGGTTTTTTGCGTGCCATACAGGTGCCAAAAGGTCAGCGCCCTGGACATCGGCCGCTTCCTCGATTGTTCCGCCCATTTCGAGCTCCGTCGCCAGGGTATGACGGAAGCGATGCGCCGGGTAGCCCAGACTTTCTGATATATGGTGGTCGGCGTTCGCGATGCGTCACGCATCATGGCCTTGGGGGAGCCCCTTCCCGCTCCAGAAGAAATAAGGGCAATCGGCATTGTTTGCGCTGCGAAGAACGGGAAGATTTCGAGAGCCTTCATCAGATCGGCGTGCACTGGCAGCTTCACCGGCTTGCCATATCGGAGCAGGAGGATCATGGCCCGAGATCATAAGGCGTCCTCCCGATCTCATCGCAGCTGCCATGATCTTCGCCACTTCGTTCGGCTCGTATGGTTCGCGGTTTCGCGATATCCATTCGTTATCGAGACAGAACCGGAAAAAATGCCGGATAATCTCAAGCTTTTTTGTCCTGGTCCGCGCGCTAGTTCCGCGCACGTCGCGGAAGGCGTTCAAATTTTCGAGCTCGATTTCATCGACGGTTTGTATTCCGCTTGAATGAATCAATCTTCGAAAAATCGGCGGGTTCGCCTTCGATTACGCTTAGTACCATCGGAGGCGTTCGGGTGCGTCTCGTGATACGCGACAATCGCGCGCGAAACCTCGGCTGGGCACACGGTCTCCGATAACTCCTGAGGTTCCGCAGCGCCCGGGCCGAGTCTCGCATGTTAATCGTCTTACTTACGCACGCTATTCCTTCAACCTCTCCGTCACACCAGATGGGGCACGTTCATTTCGTAAAAAGACGACCTTTCGCCCGATGAGGCATTCAACGGGACGGCAACAGAGCGTTAGATTCCCCGCAAAGAAATTAAATCCCCGCCAGGGCATCTGACGTCAGGGCATCATGATCAGATCTGCCTTGTCCATCGGCTTGACTCTGATGGTCTGCGTTCCCGCGCTTCATGCCGACCAGCTTTGGGACTGGAGCTTCGAAAGCCTTAATTGGTCTGGCAGCGGCACATTCGAAACTGAATCAACCGTCACGACAGGTGTGTCGGGGTTTACGGGGTATCTGATTGACGACATATCGGGTACGTGGAACTCCGAACCCATCACATTGTTGTTGCCTGCTGGCGGTTTTCAGAATAACGACAACCTGCTCGCCGTTTCGGCGCCGCAGTTGAGCCTTCTTGGCGGGGTGTCCTTCGAGAATGCGGACAGCATCTACAACATCGCTTACTCAGGGTCGTTGAACAACTACGTGGCTACGTCTGCCAACCCCTTCTTTACCGATGATGGCCTTGACACGTTTTCTGCCACCGAAGTGGTTCCCGAACCGGCAACCACGGTGTTGAGCGGCTGGGCGACCCTCGCTCTCGCGCTGGTTGTCCGCCACCGGAAACGCGCGGTGTGACTCGTAATCCCTGGTGACGGCGATCTCGCAGATTCACAGGACCATGGTGGCCGATTCTATTCAGCCACGCCGCCATCCCGGCCGCCGCGGTCTTCTGGCCCATGTCGAGACTGCCGGCCGCATCCCATTTCTCGGCCATGTCCGTTGTCATATAGAGCGGAGCGCGCAGCGCCTTAAACCGGGTGACGATAGAGAGCGCCGCCACCCGTCGCGACTGAAAGGGTTGCAGGCTAAAAGGATGCGAAACGGTACCTGGCGAGAAGTTTTTCTTATTTCGGCTAAAGAAATTCGCGGATCTGTCGATAACAGGCTTATGTCGTTTGTCGCAGTACTCCAGGTAATCGGAAGCTTGCAGTTGGTTTCGTCCTGCGCCGTCGTTGTGTATGCAATTGCCGCGTGGCGCCGCAAAGGACCGGAGCGCCAGACACCGACGCCGTTTGACTCCGTCCCGGAGGCGCTGAAGCTTTTGTCCGATCTGCAACGACCTTCGCGTCCTGTCTCGCGATGGACTCCTCAGTCGCCGCTCGCCAGAGCGGAAGCGGAACTGGCAAGAGCGAAGGCAGAAGTCGCAAGAGAGGCGGAACGTCTGCGACCTGGACCTTCAACGGCTGCGCCACTCGCGTCCGCCATAAACGAGCGGGCAGAACGTCTGGCGCCGATCGTTTCGGCCCGATCCTGATTGCTGTAAGGCGAGGAGCCGCAGTCGACCGCTCATGTAATCCTGCACACCCGGAACGACGCTCACAAGAGCCGAACCTGTAGGTGTCTCACGACTCCCGCCTTTACTGGATCTTGCTTTAGATGCTTGCCGGATATGATGCGACTCTTTTTATAACTGACAGGAAACGCAGTGTGATCCTCGGGTCCCCCGGAACCATATCCAGGAGGCAAGGCTGGTAAGAACAGACGATTGATAATACTGCCGCCATACTGCTGATATCCGCCCGGGAGTGGCCCGCAACCTTAGACTAAGGTATCCCGCGAGAGACGTCAGAGGTCCTGACAGACGTGCCAGGATTGATTTTGTAGACAATGGAAACCGAGGAACGGCATTTCGGCTGAGCCGTCCCGGGCCGCGGGAAAATATCGGAAGGAATTCAGCGCAATAGGACTGCTTACGCCGACAATTTCATTTAAAGTGTTGAGGAATAAGACGCTGCAAAGACCTGCACCAGGCTCCATCAGCCAAATGTATGACTCGTTCGGTCTTAAGCATTGCCTCGGAACTAATCTTAACCATAAGTGTGAATACGATCTCGCGGGTCGGTCCGCTGACGACTCCAGGTGAGGCTCGCGTGGGCTTTAACCTGGATTCGCGCCCTCCCTCTTATGCCACAGATTTTCGTTTTATCCTATTTTCTGGGATTGAGTTTCGTTCCAACGCTTTAAGCTCGATAAAAGGACCACCCTGCGGCTTTAATTTCGAGTAATTCTCAAAAATATTTGCTGCTGGCAGCGTGTTTCGCTGTAGAATGAGGCCAGGTCTGAGAGTGTCGCGATCCGGGGCTAAGAGACTCTCGGCGCCACCGATGTCACGCTTATGTCGTTTCGTGGTGTGATGGAAATCATCGGGACTTTGCAGTTGGTCTCAACATGTGCGCTGGCGGCATACGCGCTTGCCGCGTGGCGCCGAAAACCTCCCGCGTCGAAAACGCGCGTCCAGCCCCGCTCCGTGCCGCAAACTCTGAAGCTCCTGTCGGATCTGCAACAGCTATCGAGTCCTCCTCCGCCATGGAAGGTGCGATCGCCGCTTGCCAGGGCCGAAGAAGAACTATGGCAACAAGCGGAAGCCCTGCCCCGCGAACCGACCCTGGATCCGTCATCCGATCCGTCATCCGCGCCCAGCGTAACCGAACCGCAAAAGGTCTTGCGCCGGCCGTATCCGAACGAGCCAGAATCGTCAGGCTCCCGGTCCCCCCTCACTCCCTCGTCGCCCGCAACTCATCAGCCCGCTTCAGGTCCGCGGCTGTTATCTTCTGCGCTCCATAGTTTCGCGAGGCGGCACGGCTGAATACCAGCCAGAACATAATTGAGTGCGGGTCTTTTGAATGATCGAGTCCGAGAGCGTGCCCGTACTCGTGTAAAACCACCTGTCGCACGTACCATGGGGTCCACTCGCAAGCGGAGTTGATACTGATGACCCACACCGGCATGGCCGATCCCGTCTTATTTTCCACTCTTCGCGTGGAAGCGATCGCGGACATTCCGGGCTGCAGCGGCTGACCCACGCGAGCTGTCGTGCAGGATTTCATTTCCTCGAAATGGACCGATGCATCCAGATCGGCCATCCATGCTTTTTTCGCGTTCGCAAGAGCCGCATCCAGATCGGCCTGAGTCACCGGCGCGGCGAGGGCCCGACCCGATGCCAGCACTGCCACCACGGCAAATCCACGAACACGTCTGGAAAAATCCATATATTGCGGTCTTGATAAAAAGTTTAGTACCGCTGGTATTGCGATGTTCACCTGCACCCGCGAAGATCGGGAGGCGTATGTTCCGGCAAGGACAGGGGCGTCCGCAATTCTAATGGGGGAATTTCAATTCGCGACGCGTATCGCCTTGAGTCACGAGCGACCGCATGCGCGAACAATTCAAATAAATGAAGCTAATTACCATACCGGCATTTCTGCTTCTTCTTGCCGCCGGACCTGCGGCAGCCATAGTCACACTGGGTACGAGCACCCAGAACTTCGGTCTGACTGGGATCGGCCCGAACGCCGCCGGCCAGGGACAGAGTCTGATGAGTTGGGGTTCATGCACCTTTGATGGAACGAACTCCACATGTGTCTTGTCTGGCCCTTACACTGGCCTTGGATCGGGTGGAACCTATAGTTTCACTGTCACTTATCCAGGAAATGGACGTTTTCCACTCAATGCAATTACGAATCCGGGCAGCAATCAGTTTTCCGCGCAATCAACCGGCAACTTCGGCTTCGTGATCACACTTACGCCTGCGACTGGTTCTCCCATCAACTTCTACAGTTTCGCTAACTTCAACTTTATCTACTCCTCGCCGGCATGCACGGGAGTATCATCCTGCAATGTCGGACAGGTTGGCCAGACTCCGAATGCCACGATAACTGGCCCCATCACGGGTACTTTCGATCCCACGCCGTCGATCACGCCATCCGGCGCACTGACGCCGGACGGTTACGGCAGTTCCCCGAACACTGCCCCCGCCAGTTGGCTGGTGATGTACGGCGTGAACCTGGCTACGGTTCAGGCACAGACCTGGGCATCCGCCAACTTCAACGGCATACAGGCGCCGACGACGCTCGGCGGCACCACTGTGACGATTGCAGGCCTGCCTGCCTATGTCGATTATGTAAGCCCGGGACAAGTGAATGTGCAGGTGCCCTCCGGCGTTCCCTCCGGGTCGCAGCCGATCGTGGTCACGACCGCCGGCGGACAGAGCGTTCCCTACATGATCAACGTGAACCCGGTGCAGCCAGGCGTGCTTGCTCCCCTGTCGTTCGTGATCAACGGCAATCAAAATGTGGTCGCGCAGTTTTCGAACACAAACACTTACGTCCTTCCGGTTAGTTTTTCCGGCATTCCGACGGCACGCGCAAAGCCGGGAGACAATCTTACGATGTACGGTATAGGTTTCGGTCCGGTAACGCCCACCATCCCGGCGGGTGAACTTGTCCCGGGGCTCAATCAACTTCAGACGCCGCTCGGCATAACTTTCGCGAATGTTCCAGCCCAGATAACCTACCAGGGCCTGGTTCCAGGAATCGTGGGTCTCTATCAGTTCAATGTGGTCGTGCCCAACATCCCTGCCAGCGACACCACGCCTCTGGTCTTCACCCTGGGGGGAACGCCAGGAACGCAGAACCTCGTAATCGCGATTCAAAATTAAGCCCTCCGGCTCCTGGTTCTCCGGGTTCTGAGTGCTAAATTGATGACGGCGGCGAGGATCTCCTTCGCCGCCGGACATCTATGACTCCCCACCGCAGAATCGGCTTTATCGGCTTTGGCGAAGCCGGCTTTCATATCGCCACGGGATTACGCGGCGCGGGCATCGACGAGATCGCCGCTTACGACATCAACACCTCGAGCGGCGGCCTGGGCGAGAAGATCCGGCAGCGGGCGCAGGAAACGCGGACTCGTCTCGTCGCCTCCAACGCCGAGTTGACGGACTCGAGCGGTATCGTCTTCTCAACCGTGACAGCCAATCAGGCTTTGGCCGCCGCGCAACAGACGGCCCCCGGATTACGCTCGAGGCACATTTACGCCGATCTGAATTCGGTGTCTCCAGGCCTCAAGCAGTCAATCGATAAAGTCATTTCGGCCGCGGGCGCCAAATTCGCGGAAGTGGCGGTTATGGCTCCCGTGCCTCCCTGGAACCACCGGGTTCCAATGCTCGTTGGGGGTGCCGGCGGCGCCGAACTGATCGATCATATGACGCCGTTCGGCATGAAGATGGAGTTCACTTCCCTCAAAGTCGGCGAAGCCGCGGCCACCAAGATGTGCCGCAGCATCATCGTGAAAGGAATGGAAGCGCTACTCACCGAATGCGTGCTCGGCGCCAGCCGGTATGGCGCCGAAGAGCGCGTCTTTCGGTCCCTTTCGGAGACGTTTCCGGGACTCGACTGGGCGCATATGGCGACTTACATGGTGGGACGGGTCGTAGTCCACGGTGAGCGGCGAGCGCGTGAGATGGAAGAGGTGGCCGAGACGCTCCGCTCCATGGGCGTCGAGCCGATGATGGCTGAAGCAACCGTTCGCCGGATGGACTGGAGCGCGCAACTCGGTCTGAAAGAGTTGTTCCACGGGGAAGCCCCCGCCACGCACAAAGAGTTTGCCGAAGCTGTTGCGGAACTCGACGGCCTGAAATCCCGCTAGTTGCCGCGCTTCGATCAGGAATACCGGGCTCTGCAATATCGCCGGCTCCAGACATTGCTCAAGGAGAGATTCAAGCTTGCGATTCACCGTGAGACGAAAGAGCTCCCCATCTATGAGCTGACGGTTGCGAAGGCCGGCCCGAAGCTGCAGCCTCCAAACTGCATTCAGCGGGAACCCTGTGATCTGACGATGGCGCCCGGCAAGACCCTCATGGACTATTGCGGGAGTGGGGGGTTCGACACAGGCAGCTATCAGGCATCGAACGGGAACATGCGGGATTTGGCAGACGCCCTGGGGCTTCCGCTCGGCCGCACTGTCGTTGACAAGACCGGAATCACTGGAAGATTCCGGCTCCAGCTCACTTATAGGTCCGATGTGTCGACCAATCCGTTCTCTGATACAGCGGAACCTGGCGCGCATGGCGCCGCAGCGGCGGATCTCGGCCCGGACATCTTTACCGCTTTGCAGGAGCAACTCGGCCTGAAACTCGAATCGGCCAGAGGCCCGGTCGAAATTCTCGTCATCGACCACGCAGAGAGGCCCTCGGAGAATTGATTCACCGTCCATTGTTATCGGAAGCGCTGCTGAGAATTTCGACCCCAGGTTTCAAACATTGTGCGTGCTCCTCAGCACAACCATGGCGAACCTTGCGTTGCTTCCATCCCGGCCACGCCGAATGTCGAGCGGTCAGACGATCGGAAAACCAACATAATTTTCCGCGAGCGAGGTCATCGCTGCTCGTGAACTGGTGAGGTAATCGAGTTCCGCGAGTTGGCGCCGCCGGTCGAATGCGTTCTCGTCGCCCGAAAGATGAAGCATCGATGTCATCCACCACGAGAACCGCTGCGCGCGCCAGACGCGGCGCAGGCAAGTGTTTGAATATTGCTCGAGACCTGCGCGAGAGCCGCACTTATAGAATTCCGCGAGCGCCTGGGAGAGAACGAAAACGTCGGCTGCCGCGAGGTTCAGCCCTTTTGCGCCGGTCGGCGGCACGATATGCGCCGCGTCTCCCGCGAGATAGAGGCGCCCATACTGCATGGGCTCCACCACGAAACTGCGCATTCCCGTCACGCCCTTTTGCAGAATTGGCCCGCCGTTCGGCCTCCATCCGTCGCGCGTGGTCAGGCGAAGGTAGAGTTCGTCCCAGATCCGGTCATCGGACCACTGCGCTATATCCTCATCGGGCGCGCATTGCAGATACAGCCGCGTGACAGTCGGCGAGCGCATGCTGAAGAGCGCGAATCCGCGCTCGGTCCATGTGTAAACCAGTTCTTCGGAGGCAGGCGAGGCTTCCGCCAGAATGCCCAGCCATCCGAACGGGTAAGTGCGCTCGAAAATGGTGTGGGACGCTTCGGGGATCGAAGGCCGCGAGACGCCATGGAACCCGTCGCAGCCGGCTATAAAGTCGCACACGAGTTCGTGAGACGCGCCACCGTGCCGATAACGGATACGCGGCGTCGGCGAATCGAGGCCGTGCAGTGTGAGGTCTTCAACTTCGTGCAACAACGGCTGCCCGGTATCGCGGCGAGCTTTGTTCAGATCCTTCTGCACCTCGTTCTGGCCGTATACCGTGATTGCGCGGCCCGTCAGGCTGTACATGTCAATGCGGTGCATCGCGCCCGCAAAGCTGATGTTGATGCCGTGATGGATCAGGCCCTCGCGTTTGAGTCTCGAATCCAGGCCCGTAGCCGCCATAAGATCCACGGTGCCCTGCTCCAGCACACCGGCCCGAACACGATCTATGACATATTCTTCGCTGCGGGATTCAAGTACCACGGAATCGATTCCGTGCAGGTGGAGCAGATGGGCCAGCAGCAATCCTGAGGGACCGCCGCCGACGATGCCGACTTGTGTGCGCACTCAGCTTCATCGAACATATCAAACGCCAGAGTCCTGGCGCATGGCGCAAGCGCGAGCGTTCACACCAGCCGCTCCAGTTCCGCGAGCAGAAAATCTTCCGATACGCGCCCGGTCCTGTACGTGCGCGGATCGAAGAAATACCATGGCGTCGCAGCGCCGATCGGACAGCAGAAAAGAAGCTGCTCGTCTACGGTGTTACTATCCAGCAGTTCCTGATTGAATCGCCGGATGGACCCGCGCAAAATGTATGGCCGCCGGAAGTCGTCGGTTTCGAAAAGCTCCGCGGTCGCGGCGAATTCAAGCTGAAGCAGCCGGCCCCGCAGGTTGATCTGGAACAGGTTTACCCCGCCGTCGTTGAAGTTCTCTTCCCGTAGCGCGGGCGGGTCGAGCAGCACCGCGGCTTCCGATAGCCTGGCATTTACCTTGTCCACGAAAGACCGGCAAATACCGTGAAGATCGACGGCGCCTCGCGACCGCAAGTGGTCGACCCGGGCGCTTTCTTCGATCAGTTTGCGGTCCTGCTCTCCAATCGCTTCGATGGCTTCAGCGAGCCGGGACAGCCGGTCCGGCCGGTTCCGCTTCCATTTCACGGGAAATCCAAACAATGCGCGCCCTCACTACATCCAGAATATTGCGGCCCTGTAGTGGAACAAGCCGCCATTTGTGCGGGTCGTCAAGTGTCAGCTCATCCGCCACATGAAGTTGCCCGCCCGGCCTCCGAATATATCGGACTCGCAGTCCCGCCCCGTCCGCCACCACCCAGAGGCTCGCCGGTTGCGGGTCGGCGCGCGCTGCCGGACTCTGATCGAGCAGCACGAGATCGTGCGCGGACAGCGCGCGCGGCAACACGAGATCCGGGCCAAGGCGTGCGACAACGGGGTCGATCGCATCTTTCAGCAGCCAGTCGGGCATGGGTATATGACCCCGAAACGTCGAAAGCACCGCATCGGTCCCCGGCCCGATCCGGTTTCGGACGATGGGTATTGCCTGGATGTCCGAGTCAATAACATCCGGAACGCGCCAGAGCAGATCCGGAACCCGGAGATCGAGGGCCTTCATGAGCCGATCGGCCGAATCGGTGGAGAAGCCGCGCACGTTCTTCAGCACATTGTGCATGTGGGATTGAGAAATGGCGCAAATCTTCGCCAGACCTCTTTCCGTTACTTCGCCTGCTCGTACTCTTTCTCTCGCAAGGTCGATCAACTTACGCTGCAGTTCCTGGAAATACACCCTTGGACCCCTCAGCCATATTTCTCCCAGAAATAGGCCTGTGCGTTTTAGTACGTTTTATCCACCAATTTTAACATTGCCTGACCCCACGGAACCTTCTGAAAAAAATAGGCTTTCAAAAGATTACGACCGTCGGGCCCGTGCGGTTTTTGCCCCTGAATAAAATAACTAAGAGAAACTCAGAACAGAAATGTTTGTGACATTTCGCACATCTCGGGAGGAAATTCGTGGACTTTACTTGGAATCGCTCTGAAACGATCGCGTTGGCAAAACAGAACTGCGCGCAATGCCAGGGAGTTGGATTGCGCTGCAGCACAAAGACAGGGACGGATGTACCCTGCGGCTGTGTCTTGAGGTCGATCTTTCGAGCCTGCTATTCCAGATTCCGGCAGTGCGTCGAGAAGGAAAAGCATATAAGCCAGGCCAGGCTGGCAATCATCGGGGGCAAAGATCGCCGTCAGGTCTGGGGCAGAAGGGATGAGGAGTACATCGCGGATTTTTCTCTCGTTGCCAAACGTGTTCTCAATGAGGACGAATATAAGATATTCCGCTTCCACTTCCTTTTGGGAGCGGATTGGAGACTGTGCTGCCGTCAGTTGAAGATGGATCGCGGCAGCTTCTTTCACGAGGTCTATCGCATTCAGCAGAAGCTCGGCCGGGTATTCCGCGAACTGGAGCCTTACGCTCTGTATCCGCTCGACGAGTACTTTGGCGGTTCGGTGCGTAAGGAACTGCCGCCCTCTTCGCTGAAGGTCCTGCGGATGCCGTCGAAGAACCGCGGGCGGGCCTTGATGCCGCCGCTTCGCAAGGTTGCCTAGCCTGCGGAAAAGGGCAGAAACCGCTTGTCTTCTTTGCGCGGCTCAGAAGCGCAAGGGCCGGCGGACGCGACGCCAAAGACTGGAGGAACCGTCCCGTCCAGCCGCGCTTCGGCGGCCATAACTTGCGCGTATTCTTCAAAAGTGTATCCGGATGTGCGGGCCACTTACCGGGCCGGTAGAGCAGGAGGGGGGCGCGAGAACTCCCCTCCACTCGTCGAACCGGAGATGCACTTTTCCCACTCTGGCTCTTCCTGAAGATGTCGTATCAGGAATGCACAGGTCCCGAAGCGGGCAGGCGCGTCACTTTCACCAGACCAGGTTGCCGGAAAAAATCGAACGACCCGATTCCTTCCGGCGGCCGGACTGGTCTCTGACCGGGCTGTTGCAAATGCCGGATGAGGCGCTCGCTGACGAACCAGTCGATCTCCCGGTAAACGTTCCTGCTGTGCCCTTTCTGTCATTTGCGCAGCCTGTCTCATTCCCGGCTGGTACGATCTTTGTTCTGAATGAGGGTCCGGCTCAGTTCGTGATACGGTGCAACAGGCCCAGCCGCCTGTACCTCCAAATTCGCAAGAAAGATCAAGCGGACGCAGGTTCGTTGGATTAGGCTGCTCTTATGGTTCGCAGCGTGTTGTCCATCCTTGCGGGAATCGTAGTCCTTACGGCGTTATCGTTCGCTATCGAGGCGGTAGTGAATCCCCTGATGGGAATCATTCAAGCGGGGCTGACGATTTTCGCGATGCTGTCGCCGGAACGAAACCACGCTTCACGACGCCAGTGGGTTATGATTGCCATCCTGAGCGTACCGGCGGCTCTGGCAGGAGGAACTCTCTACAAGCGCGGGGGAACTGCATGAAGGATTGGGGAAGGCTCCAGCGAGCGGTCAGGCACGCCGCCGAAAATCCCGGCAAAAACGTGTCGCTGGCTGAATTGGCGGCCGAGACAAATCAATCCTCATTCCACGCTCATCGACAGCTTCACACAGCTCTGGGAGAGACCCCGAAGCAGTTCACTTTGCGCTTGCGTCTGGACCGGGCAGCCGGTGCGCTGGTTACTTCCCGGCGTTCGATTCTCGACATCGCGCTGGCGTGCGGCTTCCAGAGCCATGAGGTGTTCTGCCGCGCCTTTCGACGGCGTTTTCAGATCAGTCCCAGCGCCTGGCGGAAACTTTACTTTGCGGGACCGGGGGCTCTGGCCCATCGGGAGCTGGTGAATGAAATCGCTCCCTGTGTCGGGTTGTATCACGTTGACGTGACAGAAAGGCGTTCGCAAAAAAGCATGGAATACGCAATTTCGAAGAAGGAAGTCCCGGCGCAACCGGTCCTCGTGGTCCGGCGGCGCGTGCGGCGCGCTGAAATCGCGGCCACGATCGCGGGGGAACTGCCCAAAGTCTTCCTGCATGCGCAACAAAGAGGGTTCGCCATCGCGGGATACCCGATAACCCGGTATCTTGAAACAAGTGTCGGCCTTGTGACTTTGGAGACCGGAATGCGGGTTTCGGCTCACGACGGCCGGTGGACCGCAGCCGAAGGGGAAGGCCAGGTTTTGGCCGAAACGCTGCCGGGCGGCCTGACAGCGGTAACCGTGCATTCCGGACCGTATGACCAATTGCAGGATGCTTACGCCGCGATCGAGGAATGGATCTCGGCGAATGGATTCCGGCCGAGTGTCGCCCCGTGGGAAGCATACTTGAATGACCCGGGGGACTATCCCGATCCGCAGGATTGGAGAACGGAAGTTTGCTGGCCTCTGCAGCAGGAACAAGGGGGAAGTGTAGGATAGATTACATTAACCCAACTATTCATCCCAACCGGCAGTATCTGCCGGCGCTGACCGGATTTCGCTTTGTGCTCGCGGTCTGGGTGATCATGCATCATCTGACCGGCAAGGGCATGCTGCTGGCTGCATGGTCCGGAACTCTGCCGGAATTTCTCCAAAGTCTGCTTTATGGCGGCTATCTGGCGGTGCAGACGTTCTTTCTCCTTTCCGGATTTGTTCTGGCGCGAAGCTACGCTTCGACACGGTGGAATCGGGAGAGTTTGATGCGGTTTGCGGTCGCCCGCTTCGCGCGCATCTATCCCGCTTATCTGCTGAGCCTGGTTGTCATAGCCTGGTTTGCGCTCCTGTTTCTTCTCAAGCCTGGGCGGAGCGCGCTGCAGAAGATCAGCGTCCTGAGCGATTATGCGTTCGTTCTGCAGGGCTGGAAGGGGTCACTGGGAGTGGGGTGGAATACGCCGGCGTGGTCGCTTTCCTGCGAGTTTTTCTTTTATCTGTGCTTCCCGTTGGTATTCCTGTGGTTGCGGCGCGGCGGGGCGGTGAGAATATCGGCGGCGCTCGGGATTTCGTTTGTCACTCCGATGCTTCTGGCGCGTACCAGCATGCCGCCTTACTGGAAACCCGTCCACCATCTCTCGGATTTTGTGGCGGGGATCGCGGCGGCAGGGCTTTATAGCGCAATCGCGCGGAAGGGCGACGGGAAACGGTGGAGCGCCTGGCTTTATCTCCCGGCGCTTGCCGCGGGCGCCGCGTTCATCGTGTATCCGCAGGTTTTGAACGGCACGCCGATGAACCTCAATACGGTGCTGCGCCCGCTTAATGTGGCGATTCTGGTGGGGCTGGCGCTGGGGGGCGGCTTTGTCGCACGCGTTCTCTCGGGTGATCTTGCGGGGTATCTCGGGAAGGTGAGCTACTCGATGTATATCCTGCACATCCCGCTGCTCTGGTGGTACTCCGCGCTGACCTTCCATTTTTTCGGCGCGGTTCCCCCGGCATGGACGGGGTTTTTGTATATGGCTCTCGTGATGGCTGCATCGATTGCGGCCTTCGAGTTCGTTGAAGACCCCGCCAACATCTGGATTCGGGACTGGGCGGCAGCGCGAATCCAGACGGCACGGCCCGCACCGATGCGCGCCGCGGCTTAGGACCGTTTGTAGAAGGGCGGGATCTGCGCGTCCACGTTGATCCACACCGATTTTGATTCCGTATATTCGTGCATGGTCTCGAAGCCCATTTCGCGGCCGTAACCGGACTCGCCGACGCCTCCGAAGGGCGACCCGGGATTGACACGCTTGTAGCTGTTTACCCAGACCATGCCGGTGTGGATAGCCGCGGCGACGCGATGGCCGCGCTGCAGGTCGCGGGTCCAGAGGCCGCCGCCGAGACCGTACTCGGTGGCGTTGGCGATTGCGAGAACCTCGGCTTCGTCTTTGAAGCGCGTCACCGAGACGAAGGGGCCGAAGACCTCTTCCTGACAGACGCGGTCCGAGGGTTGCGCGGTGACGACGGTCGGCAGGATGTAGCATCCGGCTTGCAGGGCGGGATCGGCGGGAGCGCCGCCGCCGGTGAGGATCGCGCTTCCCTGTTCTTTGGCGACTTCGATGTATTTGAGAACGCGGTCGCGGTGGCCGGAGGAGGTGAGCGGGCCCATTTCGGTTTCGGGATCGAGAGGGTTACCCAGCCTGATCGATTTCGTGAGCGCGAGGAACTTTTCGAGGAACGCGTCGGCGATCTTTTCATGTAGGAGCAGTCGGGATCCGGCGATGCAGGCTTGTCCCTGGTTGTGGAAGATGGCGAAGGCGGAGCCGGCGACGGCGGCCTCGAGGGGCGCGTCGTCAAAGACGATGTTGGCGCCTTTGCCGCCCAGTTCGAGCTGGACGCGTTTGAGATTGCCGGCCGAAGCCTGTACGATTTTGCGGCCGGTTACGGTTGAGCCAGTGAATGCGATTTTGTTGATGCCGTTGTGCTCGGCGAGATACTGGCCGGCGGTGTGGCCGTAGCCGGGAACGATGTTGACGACGCCGGGGGGAATACCGACGTTGGACATCAGGCGCGCGATGCGCAGCGTGGTGAGCGGCGTCAGTTCGGCTTGCTTCAACACGATCGTATTCCCGGCTGCGAGCGCCGGACCCATTTTCCAGCTGGTGAAGAGCAGAGGGAAGTTCCACGGGACGATGGCGCCTATGACGCCCAGCGGCTCGCGCGTAACGTAGTTCAGAAAGCCAGGCTCCACCGGAATGACAGTGCCTTGCACTTTGTCGGCTATGCCTCCGAAGTAGCGGAAAGCGGCGGCGGTGCGGGGCACATCGAGGCCTTTGGTGTCGCGGATGGGATGGCCGGTGTCGAGAGTTTCGAGCTGACTCAGGTGAGGGAGGTCGGCTTCGATGGCGTCGGCAAGTTTCAGGAGGAGGCGGCCGCGGTCGGCGGCAGCCATGCGCTTCCATGCGGGGAAGGCTTTGCGGGCGGATTCGATGGCTCGGTCGATGTCGGGAGCGGTGGCTTCGGCGACCTTGGCGATAAGGGTATTGTCGTGGGGGTTATAGACGGGTATCAGTCCGCCTTCGGCTGCGGAGACGAAGTCACCTCCGATAAATAATCTTGTTTCGATTGCCTGATCGGGGAAAACGGACGCCTCGTCCCTGGCGCTTGCGGGAATGATTGTGTTGGTCAAGAAAATTCCAAAGAATGGGATTTCAACTTAATCTATTACGATACATCTCCCGGTTGAATCGTTGCGCGGGCGGGAATCCGGCAGATTGATATAATTCGGAGGATTCCCCGACCGTGCGGATGTGGCGAAACTGGCAGACGCGCCAGATTTAGGTTCTGGTTTCGAAAGAAGTGGAGGTTCAAGTCCTCTCATCCGCACCAAATCCAAAATCTATTGGCAGCGCGAGCGCGTAGATCGCGTTGTTACCGCCCGTCGCGCGAAGCTCCGGGACCTCTTTTGACCGTTCAGAGATTTTCAGGTTGTCTCCCGGAGGGCGGAGAGATACTGCTCGGCTTTTGCGACCGAAGGTGATCGCTCACCGAGACGTTGCCTCCGACAATTGTTTTCCTGGAATATCCAGGCGTTGCGGGCATCGAAGGAGCCGAAGCGGCGGTCCGCAGTCGGAGTTTGTGCTCCTCGTGTGATGATATTACCGGGGTAAAGAGCCGTCGATGAAAAGCCTGCAAAAGAGCGGAGTCGCCATTCTGACGATTGCGTGCGCCGCCGGATTCGGTTTGTATGCCGCAAAGAGCGGCGATGCGAAGGCGGCGCCTGGAGGCGGACGGATCGAGCGAATCAAAGTGCACGGCAAGTCACTCGAGGGCAATCTCGAACAGGACCCGCCGGATCGCAATGTGGATGTGTATCTGCCGCCCGGCTATGCCACGAAAAAGAATCAGCGGTATCCGGTGCTCTATCTGCTGCACGGCTACGGACGGGTAATCGATACGTGGGTGCCGTTCATCGATCTGCCTGGCGGCGCCGACCGGGACATCGCGGCCGGGACTGCAAAAGAAATGATTGTCGTGATGCCGGATGCGAATACCCTGTACGGCGGCAGCATGTATTCCAGTTCACCCACCACAGGCGATTGGGAGGGCTTCATCACTCAGGACCTGGTGCAATATATCGACGGCCATTACCGGACGATCGCCACTCGAGACAGCCGCGGGCTGGCTGGACATTCAATGGGCGGGTATGGGGTGTGGCGCATCGCGATGAAGCATCCGGAATTGTACGCTGCGATTTATTCGCTGAGCCCGTGTTGCCTGATGAATAATCCGCAACCGGCGCAGAACCGGCAGGCAGCGGCTGCGCGACCGGCCGCCACGAAAGGGGCGCAGGGTCAGGAGCCGCGAGAAGGGCATCCCGTCAATGTGCCGTATGGCGAGGCTGCGGCGTGGTCTCCGAATCCAGGGAATGCACCCCTCTATTTCGATCTGCCCAACAAGGACGGCGTTTTCGATGCCTTCGCGGCCGCGCGATGGGTGGCGAATTCTCCGGCGGCGATGATCGATCAATATGTACCGAACGTCAGGAAGTACAAAGCGATCGCGATGGATGTGGGATTACAGGATACGCTGCTCAAGTCGATTCGGGATTTCGACGCATCGCTCACGCGATTAAATATTCCGCACACTTTCGAGACGTTCGAGGGGGATCACTCCAATCATCTGCACGACCGGATCGAGCAGAAGGTGCTTCCCTTTTTTACGAAGAACCTGGTGTTCCAGGATCACGGCGCGAAACGGTAGCGTCATAACCAATCGCCGCTTTGATTATGCTGACCCGTTCCATGAGACTTCCCGGCTCGACTGAGACGAGTTCGAAGCCGAAGTCCCTGTAAGTCTCTTCGTGAATCTTCTCGAAGCGCAACGCTTCCTCAAAGCTGATTCTCCGCGCTGCGGTCGGTGTTACAAAGCCGAGATTGCGAATGAAGAAGACCCGTTCCTGATAGATTGCTTCTTTTTTGACGCGATCCAGTTCGCTCGCAAGAAAGGTTGAAAAAGGGTATCCGAGGTAGACTGCCAGGGCCGCGGTACACACAACGCAGCGGTCGTGAGATTGAACCTCGTCGGGCTGATGCGAGGCTCGAATCTGACGGTCCCTTTGCAGCCTGGCTATTTCTTCAATGAACGAGGGATGCGTCCAGGGTTGAATCGTACCGCGGGCTTGCGCGGCGGCGATGACGTCGGTCGCTGCCTCTTCGACTACGCTGAACCCATCAAGTTCCAGCTGACGGACGATCGCTGTCTTGCCCGCGCCGGGCGCGCCGGTGATGACGAACCTTCTCATCTAATCAGGCGGGCGAGGTTTGCGTCATGACCGAGGGCCTGTTAGCGCTCATGATAACCGCGGCATCAGATTGGAGCCATTACGGGGGGTGGGGCGGCAGAGCCTTTCGGGGCCGTCGGATTTTGAGCGTAACGGGTCAGGTCGCGCTCCACCTGTCGGAGATGCGCTTCAGTAACCGCGTCGCTATCCTTCATCCCAGCGACTTGCGTGCGCAGAGTGCCGACGGCCGCCATCACGACGGCCTTCACGTCGGGAGTCGATTGCGGGCTGGCGCCGAGCGTCATCAAAGCATCGACGAACACGCGCTGAGTCTGGCGCTGCAGCGACTTGTTGACGCCCTGTTGCGCGGGCGCCGAAGACTTTTTTCGATGTGGCGTCGATGACCTCGGGCAATGTCAGGGCACCCTGCTGACGGTCGGCAAAAGCGATCAGGCGATTGGCCTTTTCCGGTTCGAACAGCTGATCGAGGACGATGCCCGCCAGAGTGCGCGCCGCCGAAAGCTGATCGAAGGCATATCCCGTCGGCATCTCAAAGTTATCCTGATCCGGGCCGGGGCCAACAGGCCTGGGCCCGGTTTCGACCGGCACCGTCAGGCTCGCCAGCAGCGGCTCCGGAATCGCGAGACTCGGCCGGATCGAGCGTGTCGAGAAGCAGACCGAGAATCTCGCGCTGCTTTGCCGCGGGAACGATCTGCGTGGGCGGCAACGATTCGCCCTTGACGGCGAAGTTCTGATACATGCCGCCGATGTAGCGGACACCGCTGTCGATCGCCCAGCGATGGTGCAGGTAGACCATCCAGAGACGCATGCCGCGCAGGTTCCCGTAAGGCTCCCCGTCTTTGAGCACCGCCGGGCCATAGCCGGCCAGCAGCACCTTGCGCTGCGCGATGGTCTGGCGCAGATATTCGGCGGGATCGGAGAGATCGTCGTAGCGATTCCAGCGCGGATCGGTGGAGGGCGTGAAGAGCAGGCCCTGCTTCCGCATTTCCGCGATCACGCCATCGAGACCCGCCTTCTCTTTGGCCGCCGGGAATTGCGTGTATGCGTACCGCACCATCATGATGTCGTATGCCCCGATCTGCTTTTCGTAAGCGTCGGTGAGATCGATCTTCCCGTTCACCAGCTTGATTCGCGGCGACGGGTATTCCATGACGGAAGCCCGATCGTTCATGCTCGAATTCCAGTTATGCGCAAAGCCCAGCGAATGCCCGACCTCATGCGCCGCCAGCAGCGCCTGACGCAGAAGCACCAGCTGCTGTTCGGTTTCCGGAGTCGCATAGGCAGGCAGCGGCGGGTCGGCATCGTCGTCCTGCGCGCCGTTCGCTGTGGCCGGCGGCTCGTAGCTCTGCCAGTAACGGCTCATGGTATGGACGCGGTCCGATTCCAGACGAACGCGCGCGGCGAGGATTTCGCCCGTGCGCGGGTCGGTCAGGCCGCCGCCGGTTGAGTATCCCCGCTCGTCGCGATCGACCCAATAAATCTGGTTGTAGCGAATGTCCATCGGATCCATGTCGAGCGGCCTGTCGCTGAATATCGAGGGCGTTTTTGAAACCCGCCGCTTCGAACGCCTTGTTCCACCATCTGAAGCCGTCTTTCATCGCGGAGCGCGTCGGCTCCGGAACCGCGGGATCGAGGTAATAGATAATTTGCTGCTTCGGCTCACTGACCGCGGCGGCGGGATCCTTTTTCTCCAGCCGATGACGCCGAATCCACTGGACCGCATTGTCGCCCGAACTCGGGCGGGAGTAATCCTCGAAAAGTATGCTTTCGACGCCGATCCGTGGGTCCGCCGCGCGCGGCATATAGCCGGTGGGCGGCTCGACAAAGCTGTAATGCAGGCGTCCACTGAGCACGCGGGCTTCGGGAGCGGTCCTAGCGCCGCCATTTTCCGCTTCGTAAGTTACGATGACTTCGACTTCGCTGTTCTTTGGGAACGCCTTCGTTCGCGGGAGATAAACGGCGCTTCGATTGGCATCGAACTTCCATGTGTGCGGCTGCGGCGTCCGCCGCCTCGTGCCGCCGCGCGGCGCGGTGAAGCCTGCGGAATCGCGGACTACCAGTGGCGTCGCGTCCACGATTACGCGGCTGCCTTCGGTTTTGATAACCGGAAGAGCGGCAAGGATCGATTCGGGGAATGATTCCTCGACTCCCTGCTCCAGACCCGCTCCGCCATTTCCGGCGCGGAACCGGAGATTCTTCTGCACTACCAGAACCTTCGGGCCCACGCGCTGGAATTGAATGACTCCGCCCTCGCCGGTGCCCGCCCATTCGAGGCCGACACTTCCCGAACCGCTGCCTTTGGCGACCGAAGTGAAGTAGAGAATGTCCTGATTAAACCGGGAGATTTCGAACATCAGCTTGCCCTGGTCGGCGTCCCAGAGCAGGGGAATAAATCCCTCGCGCCGCTCGATGCTCTGTGCGGCGGTCTGCGCGCAGAGCGAGACCTGAAAGATAATGACGGCTGTCAGCGATTGCGTTATCAGAGACTTCATCGACCTTCTCCCGGTTTGGATCTGGCTTAGCTCGGCAGGACTAACTGCGGTGTGCGGGACGGGTCGCAGGAGCCGTTTCGACGATGAAACCGGCGCCTCTGATACTTCCGATACCATACCATCGCGCAGGGGCCTTGATCGAGGCAGAACATTTATCACCTTGAGGCTGTAACTTTCGGGCCCTTTGCGGGGACTACGAAGGATATATTCAAGGGCCTTGTCCCCGGTTATGTCACGTAGCCGAACGCGCGCTGCATGGTTCTACAAGAGGTATGCGCCCGACACTTTCGTGCGTGCGTGGGCTGCTCCGGAACCTCTCGATGCGACCACCGCACCGCCGATTAGTTCGCAGCCAACCGTTTGGCGGCTCGTCGCGAGGCGGGCGCCTTCTTTCGCGCTTCATCCGCGGACTGGATTGTGTGCGCCGCGACGATGGCGCGTATCAATCCCGGGAACCGCCGTTCCAACTCCGTACACCGCGAGACGTTGCGCATCTCGACACCATGGCGCTCGCTGCGGATCAGCCCGGCCTCCCGGAGAATCTTGAAGTGCTGTGACAGCGTGGATTTTGGAATCGCCTGATCCCTTACTGTCAGGAAGTCCGAGCAGTTCTGCGCGCACTCCTGCGCGACGATATCCGCATATATTGCCACTCTCACCGGATCGGACAACGCGTGGAGGATTCCCTCAACCGTAACTTCCTCGATCGACGGATGAAACAGCGGCCGCATAGCTATAAGAGTAGTAATTATAACGAAAACGGTTCAATAGTTCTACAGTCCGGAACTAATGAATCTTTTGATCACCGTCTCCATCTACTGGAGCTGAACACGAACTAACCACTTACTAACAAAGGAAACAGGAACATGAGCAAGCTCAAAGGTAAAGTCGCAGTCGTCACAGGCGCATCCAAAGGCATCGGAGCCGCCATCGCCAAATCGCTCGCCGCCGAAGGCGCTTCCGTTGTCGTCAACTTCGCGTCCAGCAAATCGGGCGCGGATGCGGTGGTCTCGGCAATCAGCGGCGGCGGTGGAAAAGCCGTAGCCGTGGGCGGCGATGTCTCCAAAGCCGCCGGGGCTCAGGGCATCATCGATGCCGCTATCGAGAACTTCGGCCGGCTTGACATTCTGGTCAACAACTCCGGCGTCTACGAGTTCTCTCCTATCGGTGACTTCACCGAGCAGCATTACAACAAGATCTTCAACGTGAACGTCCTTGGTCTTCTTCTCGTGACGCAGGCCGCCGTAAAACACCTCGGCGAGGGCGCCAGCATCATCAATATCGGCTCGGTCGTCAGCAGCCTGACGCCGCCGAACAGCGCAGTGTACACCGGAACGAAGGCCGCTGTCGACGCCATAACCGGCGTGCTCGCGAAGGAGCTTGGCCCGAAGAAGATTCGTGTCAATTCAATCAACCCGGGCATGGTCGAGACGGAAGGCGTACACGCGGCGGGCTTCATCGGTTCCGACTTTGAGGCAGGGGCGGTCGCGCAGACCCCACTCGGTCGGATCGGACAGGTCGACGATATTGCCGGCGTGGCCACCTTCCTTGCTTCCAACGACTCCAAATGGGTCACGGGTGAACTGGTCCGCGTTGGCGGTGGCCTCCGCTAACCGCAACCGTCGAATACGAAAGGAAAACACTCAATGGGAAAACTCGAGGGTAAGACAGCAGTCATCACCGCAGCCACCTCTGGAATGGCGCTCGCAACGGCGAAGCTGTTCGTGGAAGAGGGCGCTTTCGTCTTCATCACGGGACGCCGGAAAGAAAAACTTGATGAGGCAGTGAAACTCATCGGCAGGAATGTCATCGGGGTGCAGGGGGACGCGGCCAATCTCGCCGACCTCGACCGGCTCTACGATACGGTCAAGCGCGAAAAGGGCAGAATCGACATCCTGTTCGCCAGCGCAGGCCAGGGCGAGTTCGCCACACTCGAGCAGGTTACCGAAGAGCACTTCGATAAAACGATCGGCCTGAACGTTCGCGGCACGTTGTTCACCGTGCAGAAGGCGCTGCCGCTGTTCAATGACAACGGGTCGATCATTCTCAACGGCTCCATCGCGGGCAGTAAGGGATTCCCGGCCTTTGGCGTCTACAGCGCGAGTAAAGCCGCGGTGCGCTCGTTCGCGCGCACCTGGCTGGTCGAGCTCAAAGATCGAAGAATCCGCGTCAACGTCCTGAGTCCCGGCACCATTGACACGCCCGCTCTCGACCCCCTCGGCGCCGATGCAAAGGAGAGCTTCAAGGCCCTCATCCCGCGCGGCGAGATGGGGCGTCCGGAAGAGATCGCGACCGCGGCTCTCTTTCTCGCGTCGAGCGACTCAAGCTTCGTAAACGGAGCCGAACTCTTCGTGGACGGCGGTACCGCGCAGATCTGACGGATGTCTTAAATCAGGCAAGGCCCCTGGGCGCGCTCACCGCGGCCAGGGCATTTTCGCAAATACTGTAAAATTGGCTTCCTCCCGGCCCGCGGCTCGGAATCCGACCTCGGCTGGCCGACGATACCAGGAGCGGGAGGCCGGCGTTGAAAATGCTCTAACGTTCGTTGTGCGGTCAAAGCTCTCACGGATGGCAAGGCCATCATCGCAGAACACCCGCGAGGCACGATTTTCGCCTGACGTTCAATGCGAATGAGCCGGCCCGGGGCCTCAGTTTGCAAATCAAACCCAAATTGACGTGCTTCGCGGCAATCGACCGCCTGAGTTTTAAAATTTTCAACCTGGTTTGCCCCGGCAGGGCTACCCTGCAGATGAAAGTGGGTGACCTGCGCGGGGCGGTTGGTGGTCCGAGCCTGGTACGGCTGCGAACCTGTTATTCAAAGATGTCAAAGAACGGTAAGGCTGGCTCTCCGAACACCTTGCGGCGAGGAAGATCAGCTTTTGTGTTGCACCCGGGAAAGTATTTTCGAGGCAAATATCTGTGGATCGAATCCGCAACCCCTTTCGGGCTGCAAGACCTTTCCGTTGTTTTGATAAATACACCGGCGGCAAGACCGCCGGTGTTACCGTTATGCCCGCGGGGGCGCGGATGGGTTGCGTTGGTCAATACACCGGCGGCAAGACCGCCGGCGTTACGTTATGCCGCGGGGGAGAGGACGGCGGGAGCGTTCGGACCGCAACAGCGTTTGTATTTGGCTCCGGATCCGCAGGGACACGGCGCGCCGCGCGGAATGGGCGCGGATTCGGCTGCTACGGGTAAGGTTTTCGCTGCCGGCAGAGGCGCATAGATCGCTTCGGTTATGGCTGTGGCCATTTCGGTCTCTTCGAGTTTGTGAAGGAGCAACTGGCGGCGGAGGTCGCTCTTGAGGATTGGCGCCATGTCCTTGCAACTGGCGAGGCCGAGAGTGGAGGCGTCGAAGTCTTCCGGGACGGTCTCGTTGCGGATCTGGCGCTCGGTCTGGATGCGGCGGAGTTCGGCGGTGGCTCGCTGGAAGTGGCGCAGGGCCCGGGTGCGGGCACGGTCGATCGAGTTCTGCGCGTCAGCTTTACCTTCACCTGGAAATTCGATCGCGGATTCGGCTTCGGCGCAGCGGCGCAAGCGCCAGGCGGCGTGAACGATCTCGGCGGCGAGGGTGGTTTCCATGGCGCCTTCGGGAGCGAGGTCCTGCTGGAAGCCTTCGCAGAAAAGGTCATAGATGGGTTCTTCTTCGGGGCGAACGACGTCGCCGGTGGAATAGATGCCGAAGATGGCGGCGTTGCGGGACACGCGCGCTTTGCCTTCGACGGTCCTGGGACCCGTTGAGCACTGGGCGTTGCGCCGGTTGGCGGCGATCTGGGCTTCTGTGGCCATAGGGTTTGATCTGTCTCCGCGTTCAGCATAGCTGGCGATATTGGGGATGCGGCGGGGTGGCGGCGGTAAGATGTTGAAATTGTTGATGAAAAAAATGTGGATTCGTTGAACTGACGAACTTTCAGGGCCACGAATAAACACGAATGAACACGAATTTCTGGTCACCGGCAGCCTCCTGCAACGGCACGGGACGCCTGGAAGAGGCGTGAAGGTTCAATGAGATATCCTCTCGCACTCGCCCTGTGCGGAGGTATGGTGCTCGCGATTTCGACGAGCCCATCCTGACGCCGGAAGGGCAGTTAGCCTGGCCGACGGACATCGCGGTTGATCCGGACCGAAGCTTCGCTGTCGCGACCAGGAAGGGTATTGCCCTGCTGACTGAGCGTGCAATTCAGATCAGTTTCTTTGCTACAGAAAGCTTCCGGCCGTGGAATATGGCGGTCACCGAGGACCATTCGATCTGGGTTTTCGGAATGATTTCCGGGAAGGAGAAGCTGCAGGAAGATTACGACGTGGTTCGCCGGTACTCACGCGACGGCGTTCTCCCTGGTTCCTGCGTAAGCCGCTCAACGTTCCCCCCTGACCGCAAATCAAGAATGCCGTTTGAACCGACCGAGCTGATGGCCTCCGGAAAAGAAGTGGTCCTTGTTGCGGAAGGCCAGCTGATCGATCTCGATGCCGACGGCCGTGTCCCTGGGCACATGCGTCTGGATAACCTGCCGATGCAGTACTTCCGCCGGTTTGCGTTCACATCGGACCGCAGGATTTACGGCTGCGGGGACAAGGGCGATTCCCTGGTGCTGTTCGATGTTCAGGCCGGCACCTGGAAAGAAACCGCTTTCCCTGCGCCTTACGGCCTCGGTCTGCTCGGTACGGATGAAACCACCCTCGTGTTCAGGAAGGATCAAAGAGGTAAGAATGACCCAATGGTGACTCTCCAGGGGTTTCAGCCACCCAAAATTAACAGCTACGCTCCAGACTTCTGCCTGGGTTCGCGGAAAAAATGTCGTACGATGCTATCGGCGGTCAGACTTACATTCTTCGCCGGGATCATATGCAGAGGCGACGTGGCGTCTTGGGGCGAACCTGACTGCGGAACAAGGACCGCTATTGCGTACCCGAGCAGGCCCGATGAAATACGCTTCACGTCACCTCTTTCGCAGCGTTGCCGTTGCCTTCGTGCAAGCCGCCAGCATTGGTTCATTATCCCGCGTTCTGACTGGTCTGCTGCTGGCTACTCCGCGCTTGATCTCGTAGAAACATAATCGCGTCGTTTCATCCTGTTGCGCAAAGGACCAAATTTGCAACACCGGCGCGGTGTTCACTGATCAGCGCCGCTTTCGGGTGGGTTTTTTTTTGCGGGCTTTGGGCGCTGGCTTTCCGTCGCTTTGCGGATGGCGTCAACATCGGCAAGGTCTTGAGGTCTGCCGGTTGCCAATTTTGCGGCTATGAGATCGTCGCGGGAAAGGAAACTCGCCTTTAAGCCGCTCGCGGGGTCAACAACGTCTTCAACGCGGCGGGGCCATGCCGCATCAAAATCAACGCCGGGTATTTCCGTAAGGATGTCAACGCCGAGCGGCGCATGACCCATACGAAAGAAGGGGCCGGGTTCCGCGAAGTCGGCAGGGGCGTAGCCATGAAGCGGTGCACCGAATTTTGCCAGGGCGGCAAAAACCGCTTTCGCGTTGTCAGGGTCGGGCCTGACCAGAATGTCGATGTCTCTCGTGGCTCGCGGCTGCGCGTGAATCGAAACCGCGTACGCGCCCACGACAAGATATTTAACGTGGTGCTCGTTCAAAACGGACAAGAGTTCTTTGAAGTCTGGGTACATCGGGAGCTTCGCCCTTCAGCGCGTAATGTTCCTGGGAGAGTTCGGAAACTGCCGCAACCCGCTCATGCACCGGGCGGCTCTGCCAATAGCGGTATTCCTCCGCCTTCAGTTCTTCAAAGTCGTTCGGGTCGGTGTACTTGCGGATGGTCTTGTCCATGCCGTCTTTAGCATACCGGGCCGCGCCGCACACCGCTCAAAACCCGCTCAAAACCCGGAGGATACAGATTACTGCTTATTTGCAGGCAGGCGCAGGGCCACCGACAGTCCTCCATTACCCCAATCCGTTGGTCGCATAACTGAACCCGGCGACGAGCGGAATCCGACGAAATAACGGCTCATCGGAAGTGCGAAGGAAAGCGCCCGCGCAAACGCAGGTATTGCCAGGAGAAGCCGGACGCGAATACCAGAAACGAAGCCACCAGAACACCAGCAACTTGCCTGCTGTCGACCACGCCTGAGAAGAATCCGTCCGAAGACATCCACACTTTTGCGATGATGACTGCGGCAGCAAGGAACACGGCGGCAGAGAGGGTGGCCAGTCCCGTCAGGAAGCTTTTCGCATAAATGTGAAAGGCCTTCATCGTGCAATTCCCCTCGACCGCAGTCACAACGTCACGCTGGCTTCGATATGCCGCGCGACCGGGGTGTTCTTTTTCGGCGCTGGTGTAGAACGCAACCGGCCCGGCGGCGTGCTCTCCATGGCGGCTCGAAGAATACGATTGATGCGCGTCTGATAACCTCTGCCGTCGGCCTTAAGCCAATTCAGGACGTCCGCGTCAAGGCGGATGGTCAATTGCTGCTTGGCTGGTGGCCATGCTTCCGTTGCCTTCGTAAAAAACTCGTCGCCAAGCGGCGGAATGTCCGAATAAACAATCGGCGTTGCATCCAGGCGCCGCGCCTCTGCGGCCGTCAGTTGCCGGGGTTTGTTCGGGTCAAGCCGATAGCGTTTCATCGTACTTCCTTTGCTCGCGTTCGTTGGCCTTCCGCGCAGAAATCACCCGGATGACTTTACCGCGCGGCGTATAGGCAACCGCAAAAAGCCGCCCCTCGAGCCTGCCAGGGGTAAGCCTTCGTTCCTCGCTGTAGTCGCGGCGGCTGTCCTCGTTGTCGAGCCGGTGCGGGTCAAGAAACGCCCTTACCGCATATTCAAAAGGTACGCCGTGTTTGGCTGCGTTCCCCGCGGCTTTGCGGCCGTCCCATTCGAACAGCATTCGTTACTGTAACTCCTTTTGTAGTTACATGCGAGCGTCTTGAGCATGAGATTGTTGCTATTTTCTCCGGCTGACACGTTCATACATAGGAAATGTTTGCCGGCATCGGTGCGGCGCTGCAGCACGGGTGACCCGCGCCTTACGCGCACATGGCCACGCGCACAGATCGGTGGTAAAGCCGATGGAAAACCGTTTTCGCAACGGTAGTCCGTCGATCACCGGCAGGAGATTCTTAAGCTTTCCAAAATGACCCCGTAAACTTGTTCGTATGGATCTCATCCCCTCTCCCGGCTTCGCGATTCGGAGCAAATCCCGCTGGCCGAATACGATTGTGTTTCCGAAGGAACTTAGAAATGCGATTCCAGATTATGGCTCTCGCGCACTTGTGTTTGATTCGGTAGGCGGATCTCATTCCAATGCGCCTGTCTCGATATCCGGAATGATCGGCGAAACGCAATTCGATTTTGGCGCACGTACGCAGATTCGTTTGCTTGTCCACGAAACCGGAAAGCTCGACGGGCAGTTTACCTTGCTGGTCGACCTGGATTCAGAAACGACGAGGGCGCTGGGGAGATTCCTCATTGAGCTTGCGGATCAGTCTGAAGCAAAGAAGGGCTAACGCACTACTTTATCGATGCACTTTGCCGGCTGCACAGAGGACCCTTTCCGCGACAGGCACTGTGTATATTCAAGCCGATGACCTCATGGATTACGAGCAATGGATTACGAGCAATGGATTACGAACAATGGATTACGAACAGAGGACGTATTCGTGAACTGTCACCGTGTAGTTTTTCGCATTTCTACCTGGCATGCGTTCTGCATGGCTTAACCCCCGAATGGCGGGCCGATCGACAAGAGTTGCCCGTCATCCGACCATCTCATGCTCCTTTCGTGCCGTCCGCTCGATAACGAAATCAATTTCGCCTCAAGACGGCTTCCCCGCGGCGTTTGCAGATCTTCGAGCGAGGTTGCCGCGTGACAGTACCCTTACTGTTCTGCCGCTGAGAATTGCCTCACCCATGTAAGAATCGATAGGGATGAAAACAATCGAGCTGGTGTTCTTTGACGCCGGCGGTGGACATCGCAGCGCCGCGAATGCGCTATGCGAGGTCGCGCGGCGTCAGGAACGGCCCTGGGAGATGCGGATGATGAATCTCCAGGAACTGCTCGACGAGATGGACGTCTTCCGCAAAATAACCGGTGTTCGCCTGCAGGACCTCTACAATCTGATGTTGCGGCGCGGCTGGACTTTGGGCTCCCCGATGCTCATGAAGGGCATGCACGGCGTGATTCGGGCTTTGCATTCGACGCAGGTAAGTCTGTTAACCGGATACTGGGAGCGGAAGAAGGCCGAGGGAAAGCAGCCCGATATTGTGGTGTCGGTGATACCGAACTTCAATCGCGCCCTTTTTGACGCGATCCAGCGGGTCATGCCGGAGGTCCCTCTGGTCACGATCCTGACCGATATGGCCGACTATCCGCCCCACTTCTGGATCGAACGTCAGCCTCAGTATCTGATCTGCGGCACCGAGCGCGCACGCCGCCAGGCTCTGGACGCCGGCCATGCTCCGGACCATGTGTTCCGCACTTCGGGCATGATTCTGAATCCGAGGTTCTACGATCCCGTACTGGTCGACCGTGTTCGGGATCGCATCGCTTTGGGTCTGGACCCGGAATTGCCGACGGTCTTGATGATGTTTGGTGGCGAAGGGTCCCCGGCCATGGTCGATATCGCTGAGCAACTCGACTCCAGCCGCCTGGAGCTGCAGATCATCGCGATCTGCGGTAAAAACGCGAAGCTCACGGCGGCAATGCGCTCGTTGCCACTCTGGATTTCGATGCATGTCGAGGGCTTTACGCGCGAGGTTCCCCGCTTCATGCGGCTGGCGGATTTTTTCATTGGAAAGCCTGGCCCCGGCAGTATCAGCGAGGCTGTCGCAATGGGCCTGCCCGTCATCATCGAGCGCAATCAATGGACCCTCCCTCAGGAACGTTACAACGCCGATTGGGTCGAGGAAGAGGGCGTGGGAATCACGCTGGGAAGCTTCAAAAAGGGAATTGTCGGCGCAGCCCGGCAGATGCTCGACCCCGCGCGGAGATGCGAATTCGTCCGGCGTGTCAGCGCTCAAAACAACCGCGCTGTGTTCGAGATTCCCGAGATCCTTGAGGGAATTCTCGCAAAGCGGGAGGCTACCGAAATGACATACCGGCAAAGCTGACGACGCTTTGCGGGTCGATGTTCCACTGCTCGTACCGCTCGATCGATCCGCGGGCGTTCGGCGCCACCCTCAGGAACGTATAGACCGGAGAAGATCCGCACCACTTGAGATCGTCGTGATTCTCCTGAACCAGTTCCCAGAACCCCTCAGCGTCGCCGGCCGCCATGCGTTCCATGCGCTGGCGGTCGCGGCCGCCCACCGCCAGCATCTCGTTCTCTCTGGCCAGAGCCGCGAAGGCATCGCCGTATCGCCGGCCCATGTGCGCCATATCGATCCCGAGCACCCAGAGCAGCTTCCCGTTCTCCCGCGCCGCAATCTCCGCCAGCGCGCCGAGAAAGCGCTTCACGTTCTCATCCTGCTCCGGCTTACCGCCCCGATAGATGCTATGGGCATATGAGCCGCACAGAATCGGGAGGATATCGATATCCGGCCCGAAGATCGATTGCAGAAACAGAACCTGAAATTCGATGGAGTGCTCAACGGCGTGGCAGTAGTCTTCCATTGCGATTGAGTCCGGCGCCTGGCGGGTAAGTTCATCCACGAGAGCCGTGTTCGTGCGCGAAGCTCCCCAAGGGGTCACGTACGGTTTTCGGGTCAGGCCGAACCGCTCCGGGGCGCCATAATGCGATGTGCCCAGGACAACGAAAGTCCGGTCTCTGTACTGCGGGCCGAGCAGGCCGTAGGCCGCCCGGTAGGATTCGTAACCGCCCTGCGGGCTGACGTGGGGCGCGGCAATTCCGATCAGATGATCGGCCGACGTTGCAGGGTGCCCATTGCCCATCCACCCGTCCATCACGCTTCGCAATTCGGTCGGATCGTCCGGGTAAGCCGATCCGGCGTGGGATGGTTCCCGCACGGGCGCTTCGGCGAACTCACGCTCGCGGGCCTCCTTTAATCCTTCGAACGTCTCTTCTTCGAGAAAACCGCTTTGGGTGAGTACGTCGATGAGCTGGTCTTCGATATCGCTCACCTGGAGTTCGCCCGTGGCTTCGACGAGCGCGGCGCGCAGGTCGAGCCGCGTCTGCTGCCCATCGAAGCACGAAAGGCACTTCACAAGCGGTGGCGGAATAATCAGAACCGCATCGGAGTAGCGGAAAAGGTCGCGAATCAGAAGTCCCGGCCGCTCTTCGACCGGCGATGGCATGAAGTCGAGATCGCCGCGCAGCCGCGGCAGGGGGTCAGACACGCGACTATGGTAACGCCTGAGGACCGTCCGGTTTGTTGTGGAAGAGCCGGACCGCGGGTGGGGCGGATCAGGGGATCCGTCCCACCCCACCCAAAAAAAGATTGGGGATCTTAATTGCTAGTGTCGGTGTCGCGGCGCTTCAGCGTCGGGCGATCGTCCTGGTCAGGCTTGGGCGCCTGCTCGTCGCCGTTGGAGTCGATCTGGCCGTTCGGATTCCTGCGCAACGTCGGCCGACCCGCATCCTTCGCGTTGTCAATGGCGCGGCGATTGTGCATTGCGAGAACGCGTGTTTTGACATCGTTGAACTCGCTCGTGCTGACCACGTATTCCGGTTTTTCTTTCAGGTACTGCTGAATGATCGACTGCGCGGATTTAATCCGGTCGTCGGTCGGCGGGTGAGTCGAAAAGACCTTGGCCATCGCCCCGGGCTTGCGCTTCTCGAGCGACTGGATCTTTTCGAAGAAGTCTACAAAGCAGGTCGGATCGTAACCGGCCTTGTACATGTACTCGAGGCCCAGCTTGTCGGCTTCGGCTTCGTTGGCGCGGGAGAATTGCAGGAAACCCATCGGGATTGCCAGTCCGATGCCCTGGCGGATAGCGTATCCGGTCCAGCCGCCGAGAAAAATCAGCGGGATGGAGCCGTAGTTCACCAGTTCGGCTTTGGAGGCGTTGCGGGTACCGTGGCGCGCCGCAACATGCCCGATTTCGTGCGCCATCACGCCAGCCATCTCGGCT
This sequence comes from Terriglobia bacterium, assembly GCA_963845785.1. GTDB lineage: Bacteria > Acidobacteriota > Terriglobia > Bryobacterales > Bryobacteraceae > BOG-234. The sequence continues at coordinate 536,865 of CAWJTK010000003.1, forward strand.
TCGTTATCGGCATTCAGAAGGACGCCCGTGTTGACGAAGAAAAATCCGCCGGGGAGCGCGAAGGCGTTGATTTCCTCCGAATCGATGACTTTGATTGTGAACGGAACTTTTGCGTCGGAATTGCGCACCAGATTCTGGCCGATCCGGTTCACATATTCGGCGATGATCGGATCGTCCACGATTTTGGCCTGCCGCTCAACTTCCTGAGCCATCTGCTTGCCCAGAGCGATCTCTTTTTCGATCGAATAAAAGTTGATGCCCTTGCCCACGTCGCGATTACCGATCTGATCGGGATCGTTTTCCGACTTGCCGGCGAAGGCAGGCGAAACAAGCACAGAGGGGGCAAGGAGGGCAAAAAGCGCCAGCGCCGCGCTGCTTTGACGCCGGATTGCCGATTGCGAGAGGAGTTTCATCTGGACACGTCTCCTTGCTACTGAGTATAAACCCACCGGAAATGCAAAGGTTGTCAAAAGTGCGACGTTGGAGAGGAGGCCCTGGTTTCGCGGTGTTACCGGCAGTATTCGGCCGTGGTCATCGAGCCCAGCACTTCAATCGGAGTACCGGCCGGAATGACGAACTCGCTCTCTCCGTACCGCGCGAACTCCCCGTTGTTCCCCTGCGCCCAGTCGAATGTGTAGCCCAGCGCGGTCCACGGATACAGATTCGGCCGCGGCAGCCCATACGCCGAATAGTACTGCTTGTAAAACCAGGCGGCGTAATCGGGATTGTCCTTTTCGGCGGGCGGACCGGCTTCGCAATGGGCTTTAGCCGTGGCGGGATCAGAACAGGGTCTGAAAATGGTTTTGGGGGTCGCGTCGCGAAGGCGGATGCGCAGAAAGGTGGTGTCGCCGGCGGCGGGCGGCAATCCGAGGCGCTGCTCCAGCCGGAGCGTCAATTCGTCCGGATTCCCGTCGTGCGCCCTGGCAAAAGCGCTGCAAAATTCCTTTAAACGGGGCTCGACCGTGACCCATGTATCCTGCGGCGCCGTGTTCTTGTACTTGCTCACCTGGCTTGCCCGCGTCCATGTGGCTACGGTTACTTCTTTGCCGGAACGGATCTCGACCAGAGACGGCGATGTCTCCCACGGCTCCGTTGTCGTCATTCCCGCCACTGCTTTCGTGTAGGTTTCATACCTCAGGCGCGAGCGCTGCGCTTCCATTCCGTCGGGGATGCAAACGGAGGAGCCTTTCGGCAAATTATAGGGGTCTGAAATAAATGGAAATCCATCGCCCGTGCGGGAATTGGTCGCGATTAAGATCGCGGGCGCGAAATCCTGGCTTCCGAAATAAAACGCGGCGAGGCCGGGGAGCGTATCGCCGCTCGCTACGGTATGCGGAAGAAAACAGGGCGACGCGCAGCAGTTCGCGGCAGCCAGCGCAATTGCAAAAAGCCCACGCAGCATATGTAATTTACCTTACGGATTCCGTCTGCGGTTTTCAATTAAAACTTCGAGATCCGAGTTAATATTTGTGCCAGAATTTCGCGAAATCGCGCCGCGGAGGTCGCTTCGTACACTTGCGCCTGAAACGGCTCTACCGCTCGCTCGAGGTCATCTATCGGCAAGGCGGCGGGCAGCGGCGGAGCGCCGCGGCGTTTCCGGGGGTTTGACGCGGGAATCACCTTAACCTGAAAGCGGACGTAGAACAACCGTCCATCCGTGTTCCCTGGCATTTCCGGCGGCTCCGCCGCTTCCTGTTCGTGCAGAAATGCGGGGCCGCTGAGTGCGATCACGATCGGAAGTGGATCGGCCGCAATCAGCCGGCGGCCGACCTCGTCCCGGAAGAACTCCTGCATCTTCGTGCGTGCTTTGAGGTCTCTGATATCGACCAGCCCGGGCCTCACGTCGAGGAGAAGTTTGCGCATTTTGGCCCAGTCCGGGTTGTGTACATCATGCTGTTCGAAGGTGACGCGGCGCTGAGTCAGATCGAGGAAGGCGACATCGATTGACCCGTTCCTGAGGTCCATCTGCGACAACAGTTTAAGCGCCGGAATCATCAGGCTCATGTTGGTCTGCATGGCGGAGAGCGAGCCTGCGTCCGATGCGGTGGTGTTCACGAGGAGCTGGAGGTGAATGTTCCGCCGGGTGTTGATACCGAGGTTCAGGCGGTGCTCGATACCCGGCAGGAACCAGACGTCCGGCGGCTGGGTGATCGGGGGCAGAAACTCAACGGCGGGCAAACCGGCCCATGCTTCAGGCAGGGGATCGGGCTTCAGCGGATCGGCGCGGGCCTGGCGGAAGATCAGGCTGTGTTCGAGCGTCGCCGTGTCGCAGACGGCGATCGCGAGGGAATAATCGCCTGGCACAACAAAGGCGTATTGCGCGATGGCGATTTGATAGGTCTCGATTCCCGGCGCCAGCGTTTCGAGATTGAGGGAGGTATGGTTCTGCCAGACTGCCTTATTGCCGTCCGTGTACTGGACGAGAGTCACGAACTCACCCATGCCGCGGCGTTTCGCGAGAGAGCTGCCCGCAACCCGGATCACGATGCGAAGCATCAAGCGCTGATGGCTGGAAATCACGGCCGGCAGGATATCCGCCGACCAGGAGATGTCGGAAGCTCGCTCACCCTCCGACAACCATTGCGTGAACGGGAGTTTTGAAAACTCGGGATCGAGTTGTCCCGTTTCGGTGGCGGCCCGCGAAACCAGACGTCCGGCGAACAGGGAAACGCAGGCGAATATGCATCTGCGCCGGCGCTCGTCGAAACCTTTCTCAAACAAGCGGTTCATCCGCGGAAGTCATAGCGTACAACAGCCGGGGAGGAACGCGGGCCGGTTCCGCTAATTTGTTCGAAAGTTTGCCGATTCCCGGGTTCAAATGAGGAGAATGGGACATGAAAACAGAAAACGTTGATCGGAGGCAGGCATGAGCGGCAACGCAGTCAGCAACGACCTGAAGCTTGAGGTCGTTGTTATCCCCGTCTCGGATGTCGATCGGGCGAAGAAGTTCTACGGGAACCTCGGGTGGAGGCTCGACGCCGACTTTCCTTTCGATAATGGTTTTCGGGTTGTTCAGTTTACGCCGCCGGGTTCGGGGTGCTCGGTTCAGTTCGGCGTGAATATCACGGCGGCCGCGCCCGGTTCGGCCCGCGGCCTTTATCTGATCGTCTCCGACATTGCAGCAGCGCGCAATGAGCTCGCCGCGCGCGGCGCTGAGGTGAGTGAAGTATTCCACGCCGGGACGCCGGGCGCTCAGTTCCAGGCCGAAGGCAAGAGCGTTCGCATTGCCGGGCCCGCGCCCGATCATGCCACCTACAGTTCCTTCGTGACCTTCAGCGACCCGGATGGTAATGGATGGCTGTTGCAGGAGGTCACGGCCCGGCTGCCTGGGCGCATCGATCCCGCCTCGGGAACGACGTTCGCGTCTGCGAACGATCTGGCGAGCGCATTGCGGCGTGCGGAGGCAGCTCACGGGGAGCACGAGAAACGCATCGGGCAGAACGACCCGAACTGGCCCGATTGGTACGCCGCGTGGATGGTGGCGGAACATGCCGGCACGGATCTGCCATTGTGAGCGACTACAACGTGATCGTCATCGGCGGTGGCGCGCCCGGGGAGCACTGCGCGGGCGCACTCGCCGTTGGTGGTCTGCGCGTCGCGGTGGTCGAGCGCGAACTCGTCGGCGGCGAGTGCTCCTACTGGGCGTGTATCCCTTCGAAGACGCTGCTGCGTCCTGGGGAGGCCGTCCACGATGCTCGTGAGGCTGCGGCGACGGCCGAAGTCGACGTGGCGGCGGCTCTTGCCTGGCGCGACCTCATAGTTTCGAATTACTCGGATGGAACGCAGCTGCGCTGGCTCGCCGATCGCAAAATCGAGCTGCTTCGCGGCCGCGGGCGGCTCGCGGGGATGGGCGTCGTAGACGTCGATGGCGTCCGCCATACTGCGGATCACATTGTACTGGCCAATGGCGCGGATCCGATCATGCCGCCGGTTGCGGGCTTGAGCGGGCTCGACGGCGTCTGGACGAACCGTGAAGTCACCGGGATGAAGGCGATCCCTCGGCGCTTGCTGGTGCTGGGCGGCGGTCCGGTTGGGGTCGAGATGGCGCAGGCTGTCCGCCGTCTGGGCGGTGAGGTTGCCATTGTCGAGAGGGGCTCCCATCTGCTTCATCGGGAGGCGGCCCCGCTTGGGGAGGCCTTGGGAGAGGTGTTGCGTCGCGAGGGAGTTGAGGTCAATCTCGGAGTGAGTGCGACTGCGGCGCGGCGTTCGGGTGAGGAATACGTTTTGGAACTCGATGACGGACGAGAGCTGCGTGGAGATCGCCTGCTCGCCGCAACGGGTCGCCGCCCGCGTGTGCATGACATCGGCCTCGAGACCGTCGGTATCGCGGCGCCTGAGCATGGGATCCCGGTCGACTCACAAATGCGGGTGCGCGACCGGCTGTGGGCGATCGGGGATGTTACGGGATTGTGGCAGCTGACGCATGTCGGTGAGTATCAGGGCGACGTCGCTGCGTCGAATATCCTCGGCGAGCCGCGGGAGGCGAACTATGAGGCAGTGCCGCGAGCTGTCTATACCGATCCGCAGGCGGCGGCTGTGGGTGCTACCGAGGCGGCCTTTAGTGCGACCGCTCCTCTGAAGGGTGTTCCGAAGTTAGCCACGTGGACGCGTGCCTATGCGGAGTCGAACGGCTTCCTCACGCTGTTGAGCGATGGCGAGCGGCTGACGGGCGCTTATGCGCTGGGCCCGGAGGCTGGCGAGTGGCTGCAGCAGGCGACTCTGGCGATCCGCGCCCGTGTGCCGCTTGGGGTGCTGCGCGATACGATCCAGCCGTTTCCGACTTTCTCGGGAGTTTTCGGCGATGCGCTCCATGAACTGTATGGCAAGATGCGCAAGCCGGTCGGGGGGCGGTGAGAGGCGCGGCTGGCGAGAAGATTGCCGGCGCTACCGACTTTGACGTAAAGTTCCGCGCCGAGCGGAAGCTCGGCGGCAGCCCCGAAGGGCTGCCCCACACGCTTTGGGCTAAGTTTTCAGGTTTGCCAGCCAGTCCAGGGCTCGCAGTCCCGGCATGAAGCAGTATTCGCCTCCGCGTGTGACAACAAAACGGGGCAGGCCCTGCAAGCGCAGGCGAAGCGGCCGTTTCGGAATATCGAATGTGCGGGCGCCGTCCGCCGCTCCGCTGATGGGATCGCGGCCGGCGCTTCCGCCGAAGAATGCGCTATCGTTCATCCATTCCGACTGGATGAATTCGAACTGGCGGCCCAGATGCGCGCCGACGAACGCGAACATCAGTCCGCGATCGATGCCGTCATCGTTTAATGCTCCTTCCGGAAGCATCGGGCCATAAGAAGTACCGCGCCGGATCATGCGGTGGATGGGAACGACGCCCGCCACAATGGAGTCGCGCGGGTTCATGCGGCGGATGTGCGATCCGCAAGGCGTCTTGTAACCGATCGCGTCGTCTTCCTTGAACAGGAAGGCGTTGTTGCGCCGCGGGTCCGCGCCGAGGGCCGGATCGTCATGCATCGGGCAGAGCGCGAGCGGCGCTCCGCTGCGCCAGCGTCCCATCATTTTCGCGGCTATGAATTCTTCGCCAGCGGTATCGGCGGCGTTCTCCTTCAAGTAGCGCCGGAATTCGGCGACACGCTGGTGCAGCTTTCGGAAGACAATGTAGGTTCCGTTGCGCCCCAGAATGCCGGGTTGCGGCCAGGACGGGCCCTCGCTCATTTCATCGGGGTATCCCAGCACGAATTCGCCGGGCTTCAGCGGCCGTTCGTCGGGGTTTGTTCCTGGAATCCCCGATCCTTCAATTGCGGGATGACTGATGCCGTCCTTGAATCCGAATGCTTCTTTTTCATCGGGGCGGGCATGACAGTCCTGACGCCAGATTGCGGTGATGCCTTTCATCCCTGCGTAGGTTTCGCGGGCTCGTTCGAATGCCGTCTCCAACTGCTGCGTACTCGGCGCTACGGCGGTCATGACGACGTGAACATCCGGCGTTCCCAGCGGTTTCTCCCAGTTCTCGGGACCGCTTTCACCGTCGTCGCCAAGCCCTTCGGCGCGGGCCGCCATTCCCTGCCGGAACTCGGGCGAGAAGCTGTCGAGCGACGCCTGCGGCACGCCCAACGCTTTCAGGCCCTGATAGCTGAGCGAGACGCTGACCCACGTATCACGGGCGGGTGGTTGCTCGGATTGCGCCGCCGAAGTGGTCACTGACGCAGGCGGCGTACGAGATCGCGTCCTGCATCGCGATCGTCGATACGGAAGAGGATATAGCGTGCCGCATAAGGAGTCGGGCGCGGGCGCAGCGCTCCGCTTTGGATGTCGTCGAGTTCCAGCACAGTTTCAGACAATCGATTCTCCTTGCGTACTCTCTCAGAAACTGATCGCCCCAAAAATCTGCGCCGAGTAGCCCTGATAACGTCGCCCGGTCAGCGAATTCCTTGAAGTAGCGGAAGCCGAGGCTTGCTTTTCGTTTCGGGAAACGCGGCGATCAGTCCAAATCCGAAGGCATTGATTGCGTATCGCTCCGCCGATGCCTCCGCGGTAATGTCCGGCCCGGTCTTCGCGGTCGTCTGCCGGCCTCATATCCGACGACGCCAATCTGCAGAGCCAGACCTGGCGTGCGCCGAAACGAACCCATCATCGAGTAGTCCAGGTCGAACGTGTCACCCGGATGCGACACCCGTGCCCTCCTGCGTGGTATGGAATTCGTACATCTCGAACGCAGAAAAATTCAGACGCTTGTCCGCGGTGAGATAAAACGTTTGTCCCGACGACAAGGCGTGGGTCCAATATCCGGAACCCACGTTGTTGTTTGCGCCCGGAGTGAACCGGCCGGTCGGCGCCAGGAAACCATAGACGACTCTTAACGTCGGCGCGCGTGGTGCTCCAGCCCAGGTTGAATGGCAAGTAATAGGAATCCGCGAATCCGCCGCCGCCGCTGATCGGGCCGTGAATGTCCGATGTCAGATCGTTTTTCGCGAAAGGCAGAGTAGCGGCTGCCGAGTATTTCGCTCCGAGAATCTTCAGCGGGGTCACCCAGGTCAGCGTGTTCATATCCATAACGACCGTGTTGAGGCCGGTTGCGGGAAGCGTTCTCCCGGCATTGTCCTTAGCCTGATCGCGCACATAGAAGAGCAACTGGTTCGAGTAGCTGAACCCGGCTTCCGGCGTGACTCCCGAGTTGGTTGCGCTCATCCCCAGCGGATAGACGCCGCGATTTTGGGCTCGTGCCGGTTTGACGGTCATCAAGACGCAGATCGTCGTGAAACACCACAGCCAGTGCAGTCTGGCTGTGAGCCTTGTGGCCGCAAGCATCACCGGATTGCAAGGTTCTTCCAGAATGTCTCCAGGCTTTCATCGCCGCCGAAGAGCGTCGTGAAGATTGTGGAATCGGCCAGCAGGATGTCTCCGGCGCGTTTACCCGCCGGGGGCATCCACAGAAACATGTTGAACTCGCGGTTGCCGGCGTCGACGAATGGATGCGGCCTGGTCACATCCACGGGCTGTTGCGCCAGCAGATGAATGGCCTTCGGATCGTCGCTGGTGATTGCGTAGTGCGGCAGATGCATATGGAAATTGAACGTCGGCACGCCATTGAGCCAGCCCGCGAGTATCCAGATCCTTGTTCACCTTTAGCGGAAGTGTTTTGTTTTTGGTGCCTGGCACTGTCGCCGGGCGCAGGCCCCAACGGTTCTCGACCGGAACGCCCAGGCCCTTCATAAGAGATCGGGTGTACTTGCTGAATCTTTGCTGGCGGGGCACCAGGGGATCCCCGTGGTGCGCGTATTCCGTGGCCCGAACCTTGAGATCGTCGGAGAGGCCCACGTCGTGATGCGGACCCAGAATCAGGCAGGTTCCCTCGCGCGAGAGGAACTGGTTCAGCGCCTCGATCTCCTCCGGAAACGCTTCCTGCTCCGTGACCAGGTGGTCGAGCCCGAAGACCATCATCGTGTCGGTATCGGCAAGCACGCGCTCGTCAAGCGGCAATCTCTGCCCGGCCTGGTCGATCCGCTGGAAAACGTGCACCGGCTGGCCCGTGGCCTCGCCGACGACATTCTGAAAGCTGACGATCGAGAGATGGAACAACTCCAGCGTTCCGGCGATTCCCTGCAGGAACATGTGCTCGGAGTACTGCTCCTTCTCCAACAGGGGCCAACCGACGCGGCGCACCTCGGTCATCGTGGAGAAGCGGTTGTCCATCTCCGTGACGTCGCGATTCGCCTCCCAGGGATAACTCCAGGTCCAGTAGACGCTGAATCGCCGCTTGCCGGGCGCGTATTTTCGCGGAGAGACGTATTGGTTATAAACTCGTGCGGGGGTCATTGTTTGTAATCTCCAGGTTTTTCTTTTCGGATGCGGCCAACCTGCGCAATCCGTCAAAGGCCGCGTATTTGTAGGCGTAACTATATGTCGGGGTGTTGAGCGACATGTTCGCGATGGTGTTCATGGTCCCGCCGCATCGGATCGCCATCTGTCCGATCCCGACGATTTCGGAGGCAATGTCGCCAATGCAATGCACCCCGATCAGCTTGCGGTCGTGTTTCAGGAAGATGAGCTTTAATCGACCACCACGCCCGGCGATTGCGCCGCGCGGAGTGACGGCGAGATCCGCTCGTCCTACCTCATAATCGAGGCCTTTTTCGCGGCATTGCTCCTCGGTCAGGCCCGCGCCTGAAACCTCGGGCATGCTGTAAACGGCGGATACCGGAGCGGGATCCACGACTCCCTCGAAAGGAATACCGAAAGCATTGCAAACCGCGATGCGGCCATGCTCCATGGCGATCGAGGCGAGAGTCGGTCCGAGAACATCGCCCGCCGCGTACACTCCGTCGGCTGCTGTGCGAAAGTTGCTGGTCCACGACGATCCGTCCGCGGCCATCCACTGTGACGCCCGCGGCTTCGAGACCCAGGTTCCGGGTATCCGGCATCCGACCTCCCGCGAACAGGACCGTATCGGGTGAGAGCGTTTCGCCCGTCGACATCCTGACCTCCAGTGCGCCATTCTTTGCGGCGACGCCCGCGCAGGTGCATCCGAACAGGACGCGAATGCCCCACGCGCGAAATAGTTCTTCCATGCAGGCGGCGATCTCACCGTCCATCGTGGCCATGAGGCGATCGGCTCGGTCCGCGATGGCAACCTTCGCACCCAGCGCGTGAGCGATGGTCGCAAATTCAACCCCGACGGCGCCGCCACCGACGATCAGCAGATCTTTGGGAACCATGCCGCGATTGAGGATGGTATCGGTGTCGCAAACGCCTTTCAGATCGAACGGTATGTCCGAAGGGCGATGGGGACGCGATCCTGTCGCGATGAGAATCACTTTCGCACGGAGCACGTGCCTGCCCCCGTCGTCGCGCGTGACCGTTATGGCCCCGGAGCCGGCGAGGCGCGCGGTTCCCTGGATGTAGTCGACGTTGTTCCCGGCGATATTTTCCGAGGTTACCCGCTGCAGTAGTGCGCAGACATCCCGCGTCCTTTTGCGGATCGTGTCTGTGACAATCTCGGGAGGCGTGGACGTCCGGAGTCCGTAGATATCGCCTTCGACGAGCCCGGAGAAATAGAGCGCCGCTTCGCGAAGAGTCTTTGTCGGCGCTCCTCCGGTGGTCGTCACGGTTCCGCCAGGCAGGGCTTTCTCGATAATCGCGCACCGATGGCCGAAGAACGATGCAAGCTCCGTCGCGCTTTCGCCTGCCGGACCCGATCCGATGGCGATCAAGTCGTACGTGTCAGTCATGGCGGAGCACCGCGCTCACTGCATCTGGTCGAGCGCTTCCGAGAAGGCCTGCTTCAGCCTGAGGGCTTTCTTGATCTCGTCCCCGCTCGCGTACGGGATACTCCGCATATTCGAGAAAGCTGGGACACTGATGGTCGCGAACGAACTTGATGAACGCCGGGACGTTGGTCTTCCAGTCCTCCGGAAAGCCTTCCAGATTTTCGAAGACCGTGTCCACGCCGTATTTCGTGAATATCGCGACGGCGTCGTCCGTATACTTGTCGAAATCGGTATCGAAGATACCCTGGTACATAAAGTAGGTATCTTTGCCGATGTCGAACAGGACCCAGCGCAGGTAGTGAAGTTTCAGCGACGCAAGCATGTTCGGATTTGCTTTGACCGCGCCTTTCGATGCGTTTTCCCGTATTCGCGAATGATTGCTTCTCTGCCCGGTTTGATCTTCGCGATGACCGTAAAGCCATAGCAGGCCGGCGTTTTGTGGAAAAACCGGTCCGTACTTTCCCTGTCTCTAGCTGGAAATACCCCTCCTTCGGGATTGCCATCGCCTGGGGCTTGCTCCAGTTCTTCTCGTCCTGTGCCAAGGTCTTCTCCTTTTGCGTTTCGATCGCCGACTCTGATTTCTCAGAAATCAGCCGCGTTGTTCAGATGTGCCGGGTGCTAGCCCGGTCCATTTTTTTTTGCCCCGAGGGATTTCTATCGTGAGAAAACGGAGCCGAGTTGCCCTTCAGCCCTGTGAAAAATGGGGGCGGACCGCTATGGGGATTTCATCCGTTTCGCACGCACCGGGAAGTCCGCCTGGGGACCATCGCACGAAATGCCAGCGCTGACGCCTCGTAGTTCCTCGTGTGTTCCGGTATGCTGTAAATCAGTACATCTGTGAGAATGTCCAGTGGCAGCGAGGCTTTTGGGAGCGAATTTTGCCCTAGCTTCCGGCAGACTGGGGATTGCGGTTTATAAAGCCTTTGCTGGCGCCCGGGAAAAGGTTGTTTTCTGCAAATCGCTCACAATGAGAAGTTTGGGCCCTTAGCTCAATGGTTAGAGCAGCGGACTCATAATCCGTTGGTTGTAGGTTCAAATCCTACAGGGCCCACCAGATTCAGGCAACCTGCATCACACTTTCAGCAGCGGTAGCACCGTGCGACCTTGCCCTCCATCGCGAGCGCCCGCATCGCGATAGCTGATCCGGGCCTGTCCCGTGGATCAGAAACAACACCGTCGACGACTCCGCCTCTCTTCCTCCGGCGGCGGATTCTTCCAGCAAATCCGGCCTCGCCGCAATCCCCTTCAGCGCCGCCAGAATCGGACCCGACGTAAACCCCGCCCGCCGCAGCCGGCGATACGCGCTCGCAAGCTTCCGCTCGTCCTCGATCCGCCCACCGGCCGCAATCGAAGGCATTCGCCGCTCAATATACGCCTCAATGAGCTCCGCCTCGCTCCGTTCTCCAATCGCCCGCTCAACCGCCTGTTCGGCCAGCTTTCCCGAAATTCGCCGGGCGCGCAGATCGTTCAGCACCCGCATGCGGCCAAAACCCTCGTTCTCCACCCGAGCCGTCGCAAAACTTTCCGCGAAACGGCGGTCATCGAGATATCCGATATCCTTCAAACGGGCCAGAACAGGGTCCACATCCGCCGCATTGGCTGCCCGAAGCTGCAGCTTCGCTCTGAGATCTCCGGCCGAAAAAGCCCGGATCCCGAGGCACTTTACCGCGTACTCAAACAGCTCCTCGCCGGCAAGCTTTCGCGGGCCTTGCTTAGGTGGTCTCACGTCTGGAAAAAGTGTACAGGAAATTTATGGCATTACGCTTGCTTGTGAGTCCAACGCAGTATACTGTGAGTGACTTTGGGCTCGGGACGTGAAGGAGCCCGTCACGTTAAAGGAGAAAGCATTATGAGCAGGGACGGAATTGCAAACTTTTTCCTCGGACTGGGAATCGGCGTGGGAGTTGGCCTCCTTTTCGCACCGAAGTCAGGCGAGGAAACCCGCGACACTCTCTTGAGTAAAGCGGACGAAGGTAAAGAATATCTGAAGAAGCAGGCCTCCGGTCTGCGCGATTCGGCGAGCGATATGGTCGATAAAGGTGTCGACGTTATCAATCGCCAGAAGGATACTCTGAGCGACGCCATCGCGGCCGGCAAACAGGCCTATCGCGAAAAGGTCGAGCCGATCGTAAACCAGCCGGTCTGAACCTGTTATTAAATGCCGACGAGCAGCACGTTTCGAGGATAGTTTCGCGATGCCGGAAGATACATTTCGCTGGGTGGTAGCCGGTGGCGTCAGCCTGGCAGCCTTGTGTTTCCTGGGCATGGTTGTGGTGTTGATCCTTCTCTTCAGGATTGCCTCCCGGATGCAAATGCGAGTGGAGTCCGCCATCACTGGCATTGACCCTATCCTCGAGACTACCCGCGAGCTGGCGCGTGAGAACAGTCCGAAGATCACGATGATTGCCACCAGAGCGGTGGAAATCGCCGCGAATGCAAAGGACATTTCGGATGTCGCAAAAGACCAGGCGCACCGTTTTGCCGAGGTTGGCCGCGATGCCGCGGATCGAGCCAAGGCTCAGGTTGCGCGAGTCGACGCCGTTGTCGACGAAACCGTCGAGCAGGTCCATCACGCCGGCGATAACATGAAAGCGGCCGTTCTCAAGCCGGTGCGGGAAGCGGGAGCGGTTCTCGCGGGAGTTAAGGCAGCGGTCGAATCCCTCGCGAACGGCCGCCGGCCAACTGTCGATCACATCATTCAAGACGAAGAAATGTTCATTTGATGGCGAAGCTTGCTTTGGTCTATGGGCTGCGGCTCTTGCCGGCCGACGAACTGGAAACATTCGAAGAAGCGAAAATCAAACTCAAAAACGGTAATACCGCGTCCGTTACGCTACATCTCATCGAGGGCGGCAGTGAAGAAGAAATCAAGCGGCAGCTGATGCAGTCGCTCGACGCATTCTTTGAGTTCTACCCGGAGATCTGACGTTCGGATGGTCGACATTCACAGCCACATCGTCTACGGCGTCGACGATGGCGCCAAAACTCTGGAGAATTCGCTGGCCATGCTCGAAATGGCGGCGGCCTCCGGCACCACCGACATCGTAGCGACGCCCCACTCCGACCTGCGCTTTGAATACAACGATCAACTAATTAAAGAGCGAATCGCGGAAATGCAGGAGGCGATGGGCGACCGCATCAGGATCCATCGCGGCTGCGATTTTCATCTCCATTTCGATAACATCCGCAATTGCGAAAAGGATCGGTCTCGCTTCACCATTAATGGCAAACGTTACCTGATGGTCGAGTTTTCGGAGACCCATATCCCGCCCACCATTCCCGATGTCTTCCGCGATATGATCCGGCGCGAAATCACCCCCGTCATCACACATCCCGAGCGGAATGCATTGCTCATGGCGAGAGTGCCCGATCTGGTCGAGTGGGTTCGATTCGGCTGTCTCATTCAGGTGACGGCGCAGTCGTTCACAGGACGCTTTGGCAAGAGAGCGGAAGAGGCAAGCCGCCGTCTTATGCGGCAGCGGCTCGTTCACTTTGTCGCGAGCGATGCGCACGATACCGAATGGCGGCCGCCGGACATGAGGAAAGCGCGGGAACACGTCGAAGCGGAGTATGGACCCGACGCCGCCGAGCTTCTGTTCACCATTCATCCGCAGATTGCGCTGGCGGGCGACTATCTGGAATGCGAGGATCCGGACGATACGGAGCGATTGCCAAAACCCTGGTACAAGTTCTGGTAATTGGATAATAGAAAGCGACCGGCGACAAGATCGCCGGTCCCACTTACGCGACTTTCTGAATCTTGCCGTTGCGGATGCAGGACGTGCAGGCGCGAAGCCGCTTGTGCGCGCCATTCACAATCGCCCGTACCGACTGCAGATTCACGTTCCAGCGGCGGTTGGTCACGTTGTGCGCGTGGCTGACCTTATGTCCGAACTGCGGACCTTTGCCGCACAAATCACAAACTCTTGCCATTTCGAGGAAACTCCTGTTCGCCTGCGGCTCGATAAGCCGGGCGCAAATATTAATGTTACCAGACTAGTTCAATTATCGGCAATTCCGGGTGTCTGTCTTTTATCTGTCAGCGCCAGGCCTCGCGCCACGGAAGTAAATTCGTTCCCGGCCCTGATCCGGCCAGCGCCGAACCGCGACTTGAAGATTCTCCGCACTGAGGGCACAAAAGAAGATCCGCCCGTCAAAAACACCATATCGACGGCCTGCGCCTCCACTCCCGCCGACCTGAGCAGCGAATCGACGCACTTCTCAACCTGCCAGAGCTCCTCCGCGATCCAGCCCTCGAATTCGCGCCTCTGAACCATCGCATCCAACTCCACTACCTCGTCCGAGAAATGAAAGCGAGCCGTCTCCCGTTCCGAAAGATCGCACTTCACCTCCTGCACCGCCCGGTGCAACCGATACCCCAGGTCCTCCCGAATCAGATGAATCAGCGCCGCGATCTTTTCCGGCTGCAGCGCCTGTCCGCGGACGCTGCCCAGCATATCCATAACTTCTTTCGCCTTCAACAGCGAAAGATGATGCCATCGCTCCAGCTTCGCGTAGACCCACATCGGCACCGGCAGAATCTTGTCCATCGACCTCAGCTGCGTGCCTGCGCCCAGCGCGGGCGAAACGAGATGGCGAACAATCTTCGCGTCGAAAGCGTCGCCGGCCAGCCCCAATCCCGCGCTCGCCAGCAGATCGCCCGGCGCGCGTCCCCTCCGCCGAATCGAAGGACCCACGTTCAGCAGCGAGAAATCGCTGGTGCCCCCGCCAAAATCGCCGATCAGAATCAGCTCGTCGTGATCGAGGGTCGATTCGTAGAAATGCGCAGCGGCGACCGGCTCCAACTCGAACTCCACCGATTCGAACCCGGCCAGATGAAAAGCTTCGCGCAACCGCTTCTCCGCCCATTCATCACCGGCCTCATCCTCCGCCCCGACGAAGCGCACCGGGCGCCCCGCGACCGCATGACGGATATCGATCCCGAACTGCCGCCCCGCCTTCTCGCGCAGATCTTTGAGAATTTGCGCAATCAGAGCCTCGAGCGTTTTGCGCCTGCCGAATACCTCCGTGCTATGCAGGCTGCGGCTGCTCAGAAAAGATTTCAGCGACTGAATCAGGCGTCCTTTGTGCTCTGCCAGCAGATATCGCTCAATACCCTCCGGGCCGGTCCACGAGTGCACCGTCTTGCGATGTCCCTCCACAATCTGTTCGAAATAGAGGAGGGAACGATAAGAATCGGTCAGGTTCTCGCCCGTCGGAAATCGGGCAAGTTCCACAGCGCCTGAATTAGTGACTCGCGCTACGGAGCTGTTGGTAGTGCCGAAATCGATCCCGATATGTCGCGGAGACATTGACTCATTTCTGGAAATTGACCATACCCTTAAACTCTTCGAGCGAGTTGTACACGATCGGGCAATATGTTGCCCGATCCACCATCTGCCACATTCTGCTTTCGAACGATCCCGCCCCCCGAATCAGATGCGGAAAGTCACGGCAGGTATCCGGCCGCGCCTCATAAATCGAGCAGTCGTTCCCCTCAAGGAAGATGCACCCGGACTCGCGTCGCCGCAGAATCGGCTCCTTCTGCTCAAACGCCGACGCGGTCGTATATTGCTCGACGAATTGCTGGGGCGTCATCCCCAGATAGCGCGCCAGGCGCTCGATATCCCGCCTCGTAACATCGGTTTCCGCGACCTTGCAGCAGTTCGCGCAACTCCGGCAATCGATCTCGGACTCAATCCTTTCAGAGACCCGGCGGAACTTCAGCTCCGGAAAATTATGCCGCTTCAGGTAACGGCGGAACTTCTCGTTCTCCCCCTGCTTCTTCTCGCCGAGCTGCCGGATCTGAACCAGATCTGTGACCACGTACCTCTCAGGTTAGCCAACGGGCATCGAAGAAATTTGTAGCCTTCTTCCGTGAACTTGCGAAAATGAGCACAGCCCGATGTCGCTGACACCTCCCGCCGCCGTCGCTGACGCGCCCAACGCCCGCTGGGACCGGTCCTTTTTCGGCCATCCCCGCGGACTCTCTACCCTCTTCTTCACCGAAATGTGGGAGCGCTTCAGCTACTACGGCATGCGCGCCCTGCTGATTCTCTTCATGACGGAAACCGCCGCTAAAGGAGGCCTGGGCTTCCCCGTCTCGAAAGCCGGTGCGGTTTATGGTCTCTACACCTCAATGGTATTTCTGCTGAGTGTACCGGGTGGCTGGCTGGCGGACCGGATCACCGGGGCTCGAAACGCCGTGCTCTGGGGTGGCGTGGTTATCGCACTCGGGCATTTTTCGATGGCTATCCCCTCGCTCCCGACGTTCTACCTGGGACTAAGTCTGATCGTGCTCGGAACCGGCCTGCTCAAACCGAACATCAGCACCATGGTCGGAGCTCTCTACAGCGAAAACGATGTGAGACGGGATGCCGGATTCTCCATCTTTTATATGGGGATCAACATTGGAGCACTGATCTCACCCCTCATCTGCGGCTATCTTGGCGAAAACATCAACTGGCATTACGGCTTCGGAGCCGCGGGTGTCGGCATGACCCTGGGTGTAATCCAATACGTGTTCGGCGGCAAATATCTGGGGACCGCGGGCCGGGCCAGCACTCGCAACGAAGCCGACTTCCGGCTCCTGCGGCGAGTGCTGACCCTTAGTCTGATCGCGGCTGTCATTGGGGTGGTAGTTGTCTTTGGCGGTTTTATGGCCTTTTCGGCTGAAGGGCTCTCCGACGTTTTCGCCTTCATCCTCGCCGGAATCGTGGTTGCTTGTTTCGCCTGGCTGCTGACCACGAAAGGCTACTCGCCTGTCGAACGCCGCCGTTTCTGGGCGATCCTCGTATTGTTCCTTGCCTCGGCTCTTTTCTGGTCTGCCTTCGAGCAGGCGGGTTCTACCTTGAACCTCTTCGCCGAACGCAACACCAACATGCATGTCTGGGACGCGCCTCTGTGGGGGTTTTTCCGCGCCAGTTACTTCCAGTCGATGAACTCAATCTTTCTTGTCGCTCTGGCGCCGGTATTCGCGTGGCTCTGGGTCTGGCTCAGACACCACGAGCCCTCGATCACCGCCAAGTTCTCCTGGGGGCTCATCTTCGTGGGTCTGGGCTTCGCCGTTCTGATTCCCGTCGCCGGAGGAACCAACGTCAGCCCGTGGTGGCTCACTCTGACCTATCTTCTGCATACGATCGGCGAACTCTGCCTGAGCCCCGTCGGCTTGAGCGCGATGACGAAACTGGCGCCCGCGCGGATCGCGAGTTTCATCATGGGCGTCTGGTTTCTTTCGATCTCGGTCGGAGATTTCATCGGTGGCCGACTCGCTTCGGTTTATGAATCGTTCCCGTTGCCGGGGCTGTTCGGTATCGTTGCGGGCTTCTGTATCGTGGTGGGCGTGCTGCTCGTTTTTCTTCTGAGACCGATGAAAAAACTCACTGGCGGAATCAATTGACTGAACTTCTTTGCAACGAACCCCTCTGGAAAAAGTATCGCGATCAGTTTCCCGTTACGGAACGCCTGGTCTACCTCAATCACGCGGCTGTAACTCCGCTCTGCCGCGCCGCCGCGGAGGCGATGCAGCATCTAGCACAGGACGCGCTCGATTACGGCAGCGACCACTATCAGAAATGGATGGAGACCTATGCCGGCCTGCGCGCTTCCACGGCTCGGTTGATCAATGCCACGCCGGCCGAAATCGCGATTGTAAAAAACACCTCCGAAGGCATCGCGACCGTAGCCACGGGAATCAAGTGGAAACGCGGCGACATTGTGGTTGCATTTTCCGAGGAATTCCCGGCCAACTTCTATCCGTGGAAACGCCTCGAAGCGGCCGGAGTCGAGGTCCGCTGGCTCTCCATCTTTGACGATCTCGAATGTATCGACCAAGCCTGCAAGGGCGCCCGGATGCTCGCGATCAGCTACGTCCAATACCTGAGCGGATATCGCGTGGAGCTCGAAAAAATTGGCGAAATCTGCCAGCGCCGCAGCTGCTTCTTCCTCGTGGACGCGATCCAGGGAATGGGCGCATTTCCCATTGATGTTCGCGCCGCTAAAATCGACGCCCTTGCGGCCGATGGCCACAAATGGATGCTCGGGCCCGAAGGCTGCGGCGTTCTTTACGTGCGTTGCGAAGTACAGGACGAAATCGAGCCCATCGAATTTGGGTGGACCAACGTCGCCAAATACTACGACTACTCTTCGCGTGACATGACTCTGCGCGCCGACGCCGGCCGCTACGAATGCGGGACGTTGAACACCATCGGTTGTTACGGCCTGCGGGCTTCGATCGATTTCCTTCTCGAAGTCGGAATCGAAAATACCGCCGCCGCAATTCAGGCGCTGGGAGATCGAGTATGGGATGGTGTTACCGCCCTCGGCTTTGAAACGCTCGGGCGGCGCACGCCCGAGCGTGGCGCGGGCATCGTCAGCTTTCGCAAACCGGGTGCCGAGAGTCAGATGATCGTGCGCAAATTGAAAGATGCAAATATCGTCACGGCGCCACGCCAGGGTTGGGTGCGCACGGCGCCGCACTTTTACATCGCGCCGGAAGAGATCGACCGCATGCTGTCCGAGCTCAAGGCTCTTTAACGGGAATCTCAAAATCGATCGAATGCTGAACGGACTGGCCAGGCCCGCTGATCTCGTGCGAGTAAGAAAGTCGCGTGCCGTCATCGCTTAGTCGAAACCGTTCGATCACCGTAATCTCGATCTCATCCCGAAAGTGATGCGTTTCGACCACCTCCGCGCCGTCTTCGAAGCGGCTCGAGGTATAACGGCCCTTGCGCATCCGGCCCTGCATGTCGGCATCCCAGTGACCGCCGCCTCCGTACATCATCCCGGTTCCGGGCTTCAGAGCAGCGCGCACCTTGTCGCGCATCTCCGTTTGCAGTTCAGCGATTCGGGGCGGCGGAACCGGGGGCCATGTCTGCATGCGTTCGAGCGTCCGTTTCACGTGCTGCAGGGCCTGCTCTGGAAGAAGATCGACGAGTGACCGCAAACTCTCGCGGTCCGGCGGTGGCGCTGAGGCCGACGTCACCTCGGATCGAGACACGCTTTCCCGGTCGATCCCATGCCTCCGGAGAATACCGGTTACGTTTGGGCCGCCTTCGGCCAACAGGCCCAGAAGAAGATGTGTAGCGGTGATGGGGGCACTGGTTGACGGCCCGACTGCCTCCGCCGCGCGGCCAAGCGACCGTTTGACAGCCCCGGAGACCGGAATGTCCAGCGATGTCGAGACCTTAACTCTTTCGGGTGACATCTTTTCGATTTCGCTTCGCACGTCTTCGAGAACGCCCTCTGGAAAACCTGTAAGTCGGCCGCCTGTCTTATGGATCAGGCCGAGCAGCAAATATTCCGGCTCGATGTAAGGCGAACCACACCGGCTCGCTTCATACCTGGCGAAGAAAATCGCCCGTCGCGCTTCTTCGGTGTAACGCTCAAACATAAGATCGCTCCCTACCATTCTGATCAACGCTGCGCAGAGAGTGTGGGGGCGAGTGCTTCCGCCGCACGGGCTGTCAGCCGTTCTTATATGGGGGTGCACTCCGAAAACGCTGTTGCCACGCCGAATCTTTCAGGGGGCGGCGACACAACTCATCGAACCGCCCCACCTTCAGGTGCGACAATTCGCCGCAATCCGTCCGACCCCGCGTCTCGGCATAATAAAGCAGTCTGATCCGGAAGATGCGCCGAATCCTCGTATCGCTATTGGCAACGCTGTTCAGTTTCTCGCTGATTGTGCCGTTGCTTCTGGCGAATTCTCCGCAGAATCTGCCGGCCTGTTGCCGCCGCAACGGGAAACATCATTGCGCCATGGGACGGGAAACCGGAATGCCGGCCACAGGACCGCTATTTGAGTCCAGATGTACTTTATTCCCCCAGACGCCTTATCAGGCCAGTAGCCGTTCCGACAACGCTCCTCCGCCCGCGGGACTGGCGGGAGGCTGTGTTCCCGCTTCTCACGCGCTGCCGCCGGACCTCAATTTCCGCTGCGATTCTCCTTTGGCCGATTCCGCGCTGAAACGCGGCCCGCCTTCCTCGTTCCGATAGCCCCGGACATCTCCAGTTCGTCGTCTCTCGCATCGGGAAGGAAGATATATTTGACCCACTCGTCTGTCTGCAAAGCGATTTTTATTGCATCTCTCCCTTTTCTTGTATCTCTGTGGGGAATCGCGCTCTTCGGTCAGGAATCGATTAATAACGCAAGCATTGGCGGGCGCGTCGCGGATGCGAGCGGCGCGGCGATCGATAACGCGCAGGTGTCCGTGCGCCAACTCGAAACCAACGTGACCTCAATCATCAACACAGATCGCGATGGGCGGTTCCGCTTTCCCTACCTCAAGGTTGGACCCTATGAGCTGAAAGTCCACAAGGACGGATTCGCCGATCAGATTCGGAACCTTACGTTGACGATCGGCTCGGCGTTCGATCTGCCGGTTGCGCTTGGTGTTGCGTCGACCCAGACAAGCGTGACGGTCTCGGGCGACGCGACGGTCCTCGAAGCCGCGCGATCCCAGATTGCCGGCACCGTCTCGAAGGCCGAAATTCAGCAGCTCCCTTTGAACGGCCGAAGCTTCCTCGACGCCGCCCTGCTCGTCCCCGGAGTTTCGCCGACCAATACGGCGCAGAACCAGCTTTTCGCCGAAACAGCCGCCGTTCCCGGCCAGGGAATCTCGATTGGCAGCCAGCGCAATTTCTCGAACAGCTTTATTGTCGATGGACTCTCAAACAACGATGATGCCGCCGGGCTTACCGGCGCCTTCTATGGCCTCGACGTTGTCGAAGAACTCCAGGTGGTCACGTCCGGCGGGCAGGCTGAGTTTGGCCGCGCCCTGGGAGGCTATGTCAACGTTGTCACAAAAAGCGGCTCTAACGCATTGCATGGAGACCTGTATGGATATTTCCGCAACAGCGCCCTCAATGCTGCCAACGCCCTCTCAAATACCGTCCTGCCGATGACTCAGGCGCAATATGGAGCCAGTCTCGGCGGTCCGATCGTTCACGACAGGACATTCTACTTTGCCAATTTTGAACAAAGGGAACTGAATCAGTCTGGCCTCGTGACGATCTCGCCCGCAAACGTCGGAACGATTAACGCACATCTTCTCGCTGTCGGATATCCGGGACCACCGGTCTCCACCGGCATTTATCCCAATCCGGTTCACACGACGAACGTACTCGGCAAAGTGGATCACCGGTTCAGCGAAGACGATCAGCTCAGCGCGCGTTACAGTCTTTATCACGTCACCAGCATCAATTCGCGAGGCGCTGGAGGACTGAGTGGGCCGACCGCATCCGCCAACCTTGACAATACGGATCAGGTCGCGGCGGTCAGCAACATCTTCACTTTGTCGCCGCGCGCCGTAAACGAAACGCGCGGTCAATTCTGGAACAGCAACCTTCAGGCTCCTCCTTCCGACCTCATCGGGCCCGCTGTGAGTATTTCGGGAGTGGCTTCTTTCGGGACGCTCTCCGGTTCGCCGACCGCCCGCCTGAATAAACTCACCCAGATCGCCGACAATTTTTCGTATCAGGCCGGCGCGCACGCGATTCGCGTCGGAGCCGAGTTTCTCTATAACGACGACACGATTACCTACCCGCGTTCGTATCGGGGCAGTTATTCGTTTTCGTCCCTGGCGAGCTTTCTTGCAGGAACTTACAATAATTCCGGCTTCACCCAGACGTTCAACGCCAGCACGATCCATCAGACGAATCCCAACGCCGGCTTCTTTGCCCAGGACGAGTGGAAGGTGAACGATCGCATTACGTTGAATCTTGGCTTACGCTACGATCTGCAATTCCTTCGATCCATCGCAACGGACACGAACAACGTTTCGCCTCGGGGCGGATTCGCCTGGACGCCATTCGCCTCGCGCAAGACCGTGATCCGGGGAGGCTATGGCCTCTTTTACGATCGTGTGCCCTTACGCGCGCTGGCGAACGCTCTGCTCTCGGCGAATAACACCATCGATCCTGCCAATCTGAGTCAGATCAGCATCAGTCTTTCGCCTGCCCAGGCGGGCGCGCCGGTATTCCCGAGTATTCTGAGCGGTTTAACGATCCCCGCGGGAGTCCTGTTCAACTATTCGACGATGGATACGCATATGCAGAACGCCTATTCCGAGCAGGGCAGCTTTGAGATCGAACAACAATTGAGCGGGAAAAGCACGCTCAGCGCCGGGTACCAGCACGTGCGCGGGTTGCATCTGATCATCTCCGTCAATCAGAACGTCCCGTCGTGTACCGCGACCGGCGCCAATAACGGGTGCCGGCCCAATCCGCTCATCGGAAACGACAGTCAGTATTCGTCGCTCGCCGATTCTCACTATGACGCCCTGTTTGTGTCTTTCGTGCAGCGCCCCGTCAGGTGGGGCAATTACCGCATCTCTTATACTTATTCCAAAGCTCTCGATAACGTGGGCGAGTTTTTCTTCAGCGCGCCGATTAACAACTTCAATATCTGGCAGGACTACGGCAGATCGGACGACGACCAACGGCAGCGTCTCGTTCTCGATGGATCCGTCCATTCGCCGATGAGTAAGGCCTCAACTCTTTGGGGCCGCCTGAGTCATGGCTTCACTTTGAATGCGTTGTTTCAATACTACTCGCCTCTTCCTTTCAACATCACCACCGGAACGCAGACCATACAGGGAACAACCGCCCGTCCCACGATCAATGGCGTCTATATCAACCGAAACGCCGGCGAAGGGTTCGATTTTCTCAGTCTCGGAGCGCGGCTCAGCCGCTCTTTCCAGCTGACGGAACGTCTGAGAATGGAAGTGCTCGCGGAAGGATTCAATCTCACTAACCACGTAAATGGCGTGAGCCTCAATGGCACGTTCGGAACGGGAACGTATCCGGCCAATCCGTCGCCGGCCTTCGGGCAGGTGACCGCCGTCGGAGATCCCCGTGGATTTCAGTTTGCGCTTCGGTTCGCGTTTTAGGAGGTAACGATGCATTGGATAGTCGGATCGCTTTTGATCGCGGCGGGCATCGGTCCGATGGGACCGGACGCCCCCGCGCGCGAACCGCAATTGGCGGTAAGCGGATCGTTCGCCGCGCTGGTATTCGGCGCGGGGGATTCGGTGTATTTCAGCCGGTCCGCCGACTCTGGAAAGACTTTCTCGGTTCCCGTAAAAGTCGGTGGCGGCCCTGTCATTCCGCTGACGCGCCATCGCGGACCCCGCATCGCGTTCGCCGGCTCCGCCATCGTAATCACCGCGGTTGCCGGTAAGACCGCCGCGCAAGGCGTCCACGCGCATGGTCTGCCCTCGGATGGAGATTTGATCGCATGGCGCTCGACTGACGGCGGGAAGAGATGGTCGAAAGGAACTATCGTTAACGACGTTTCGGGAGCACCGACAGAAGGACTCCACGGACTCGCATCCGACCGGAAAGGGCATCTGTTTGCGGTCTGGCTCGATAAACGTGATGGGGGAACCAGACTTTACGGATCGCGGTCGGACGACAGTGGCCTGACGTGGTCAAAAAACGTTCTGGTCTATGCGTCCCCCGATGGCACGATTTGCGAGTGCTGCCATCCATCCGTTGCGTACGACCGTGATGGAAAGATCGTAGTGATGTGGCGCAACTGGCTTAATGGATCGCGCGACATGTACCTGGCTCGATCGAAGGACGGCGTCGGATTTTCGGCGCCCGAAAAGCTCGGCACCGGTACGTGGAAACTGAACGCATGCCCGATGGACGGGGGAGGCCTGGTGACGACTCAAACCGGGATTGTCACAGTCTGGCGGCGCGACCGCTCGCTGTTCTTTGATCGCCCGGGCAGTCCGGAAATTGAGATCGGCGAAGGAACCGATGTCTCGATTTCAGCCTCCAGGAACGGCCTGTACGCGATCTGGACAACTCCCGCGGGCATTGTAGTTCGGGCGCCGGATGACAAACACGCGCGATCGACCGGCGAGAAGGGCTCGTTTCCGTCCATCGCAGCGCTGCCCGGTGGCGGGGCGATTGCGGCGTGGGAAAGCGATGGCAAGATCGCGATTCAATCCGTCCCCTGACACAGGGCTCAACGCCGGTAGCGCCGGCGCAGGTGTTCGCACGGTCCGCCTCCTCCACGGAACGACAGACGCCGTGGTTAGCGGCCTGCTCGTCGGGTTCGGTTTCCGTTCGGCCTCTCCACGTGGTCCAGCTTGGGCCCGACTTGTTCCTCCAGGGCGTCGAAGATCGATGAAGAGCATCTGCGGTGTTGGTCACGCGCCCAGTACAGATTCGCATCGAATGCTCCGGTAAGTCTGGGTTTTCAATTACGGGGCGGTTGTTGACAGACAGCGCCCCTGGGATCGGACCTCCTCACGCCGCCGGTCCATTGTGTGGACCACGCCCTCGCTCGGCGAGCCGCAGCACTGGTCGGGAAGTTTACAGGCTCCTGTCTCGTATCGAGATGCTCCTTCGGCTGATGAAACTTGTCTCTTAAGAGCTGCGGCACCACACGGATCAGGCAGCAGGGTATAAGCCACCTTTCTACAAGTGATTCGTAAGGGTGGCTTTAGCAGGCCTGGTATGTGGGTTGAGAGTCTGACATACCGATTATCGGTTCTTGCGTGATTCTTTAGTCACCGCATAGGATTGCCCTGGCGTTCCAGCCTTCTGATTACCGCATGAGAAAGCTATCGAACGATCCGTCCGGCAGGGGCGAATCCAAGATCTATTACGTCATGCTTAAGACCGAAAGAAAGCCGTTTTTTCAGAAGTCGACTTTTGTTATGCTCTGGCCACTAAAGAAAGACGACCGGAAGGTCAAAGGACCTATGAATCAAATCACCTGCAGAGCTCTTGCCGCACTGCAAAAGCTTACTGGACTGCGACTGCTCTTACTCAGCATGGCCGTCGCAGTTGTGCTACCCGCACAGACCTTCCTCAGTTTCAGAGAGATCGACGGCGTCAACCCCCAAAACGCGCCGACGCAGGCCGCCAACGGAGTATTGTTTGGAGCAATCTTCAGTGGCGGCCTTTTTAACGGGGGCACGATTTACACGGTGACGAATAAGGGTCTGGCGCCGTTCCATACGTTCTATTGCATGCCGACCTGGTGCCCGGAAGGAAGCCCGCAGGGCACGCTCATCCAGGCTGCCAGTGGAACGCTCTACGGAATATCGGGGAAGGGCGGGGCCAACGGGTTCGGGACGATCTACCAGATCACGCCGGACGGCGCCTTCACGGTGCTTCACTGTTTCACGTCTCTCGAAGGCGCCGGGGTTTTGGGAAGCTTCATCCAGGCCGCGGATCGAGACTTTTATGGCGTCAACCCGTCGGGTGGGGTAAACGGCTTCGGAACAATCTTCAGGATGACGGCGAACGGCAATGTAACGCGCCTGTACGATTTTTGCCCCGACTCGCTCTGCCCCGGCGGTCAGAGCCCGATAGGAGGGCTGGTGCAGGCGTCGAACGGAGATCTTTATGGGGTGGCAGACACCGGAGGCACATCTGCGATCTACAAGCTCACCCCCGCGGGCCAATACACGACAGTTTACACGTTTTGCACACAGAGCGACTGCTCCGACGGAAACGAGGCCAGAGGATACCTCATTGAGGCGCCGGACGGGAATCTCTACGGAGGCTCCGACGGCGCCGGGACGTTGCATAACCAAGGCGTGATCTACAGAATCTCTCCCGACGATAAGGTGACGATCGTTCACACTTTCGATAACCCGAAGCACATCTCAACCCTCCAACTAATCCCCGGCTCGGACGGAAACTTGTATGGCGCCGCCGAGTCGTCAATCTACCGCATTACGCCAAATGGCGATCTATCCGTTATCTACAATGTCCCCTCCTCCGTCGGATTCGCCGGATATATAACAGGGCTGGGACAGTATACGAACGGGTTGTTATTCGCGACAACCATTTACGGCGGCCAATCCGGCTACGGGGCTATTTTGTTTATCGACGCCGGGCTCGCGACCTTCGTCAAAGCGCTGCCGGGTTCCAGTGGGGCCGGATCGGCTGTGACCATCATCGGAACGGGTCTGGCGGGCGCGACCGCGGTTACCTTCGGTGGCGCGCCGGCCGTTTTCCAGGTAATCTCCGATTACGCAATCTCCGCGACCGTTCCCGCTGGAGCGACGAGCGGGGCAATCCAGGTTGTGACGCCGCAGGGCGCCATTTCCACCGACGTTCCCTTCAACATCCTCTAAAGGAGAGTCTATGACACAAAACATCATCTCCAGAATCTTTGCCGCGCTAAAGGAACCTGGCGCATTTCGCCTGCTCACACTGTTTTTAGCCGCCGCGGCTGTGCTGCCCGCACAGAGCTATCTGAGTTTCAGTGAAAACGTCGGCATCGACCCCGCATACCCGCCCACGCAGACCGCAGGCGGAGCATTGTTCGGAACGACCGGCGGCGGATTTTTCAATTCGGGCGTGGTTTACACGGTGACGAGCAAGGGCCTGGCGCCCTTCCACACGTTCTACTGCTCAAACGCCTACTGCCCGGAGGGAAGTCCCTCCGGTCCTCTCGTCCAGACGGCCGACGGAACTCTCTACGGAGCACCATTTCCGGGCGGGGCAAACGGATTCGGGACGATTTACCAGATCGCGCCGGACGGCGCCTTCACGGTGCTTCACAGTTTTACGTCCCTCGAAGGCGCTGCAGTTTTGGGAGGGCTGATTCAGGCCGCGAATGGAGACTTTTACGGCGTCACCCAGTTGGGCGGCGAAAACAACTTCGGGACGATCTTCAGGATGACGGCGGGCGGCGCGGTGACGCCGCTATACAGTTTTTGCGACAACCCGGCGTGTCCCGGCGCTCAGACTCCCACCGGAGCACTCGTCCAGGCGTCGAACGGGGATCTTTATGGGCTGTCCGAAGGAGGCACATCCAAAATCTACAAGATAACCCCCGCCGGACAGTTCACGACCGTTTATACGTTTTGCACACAGAGCGACTGCCGGGATGGAGACATCGCCAGAGGGTTCCTGACTCTGGCGGCCGACGGAAATCTTTATGGAGGCTCCACCGGAGCCGGAACGTTTAATGAACAGGGCGTGATCTTCAAAGTCTCTCCGGACGACCAGGTCACGGTCTTTCACACTTTCCAGATCCCGAAGATTAGCGAAGCCCTCCAGTTGATGCCGGGCTCGGACGGAAACCTGTATGGGGTCGCGCAGCAGGCGATCTACCGCCTTACCCCGGATGGCGATGTAACCGTGATCCTCAATGTTACCAGGACCAAGGAAAACTTCGGATGGATATCGGGACTAGGGCAGTACACGAACGGATTGTTGTTCGCGACGACCATTTACGGCGGCCAATATAGTGAGGGGGCCATCCTGTCCTTCGATGCCGGGCTCCCACCCTTCGTCACAGCGCTGCCGGGTTCCGGCGGGGCCGGATCGGCTGTGACCATTCTCGGAACGGGTCTGGCGGGTGCGACATCCGTCACATTCGGCGGCGCGCCGGCCGTCTTGACCGTAACCTCCGACTCCGCAATCTCTGCCACCGTTCCTGCCGGAGCGACCAGCGGGGCGATCCAGGTTGTGATGCCGCAGGGAACCCTTTCGACCGACGTTCCCTTTTTCATCCTGTAAGCCCGGCCGGCTGTACCCGAACATTGCCGACCCGAGTGCCCGATGCCGAAGGCGCTCAGTTGGAAACGGCTGGAGGGATGCGCGTACAGCTGGCCAGAGCTCCCTGCGCGCGAGGGTTGCCCGACCAAAGCGCGGCCTTCAGATATTCTTCGTTATCTCCGGTTTTCAGATCATGTTTATGGGCTTGCGACGATGGGGTTCGCGTACCGAAGGACTCAGGCGCAGGAAGTGGCTCATCGCTTTTGCTCGTCATGTTGTCCCGGTCGGACCGTTCGCTCGCACGACGAGAAGTACACAGGCGGTTGTCTTGTCTCGGATACTCCTTCAACCTGTCTCTTAAAAGCGCCTGCAGCGCCGGAAGGATCCGATCCTCGCCGCTGTCATCGCCGGCCCTCGCGTTGATGTCATAGCGTTCGGAAATCATGCAATTCGGAAGATCGCCCGTCGAATGGCGGGATTTTAGAGCATTTTCGCGAATACTTTAGAATTCACTCCCCTGAAGACGCGGTTCGGACGGCTGAAGAATACCGGCGACAGAAGATCGCCGGTATTACCGGTTTCGTGGTGTCCCGCTCCAGCGTCTTCATTCATTTTGGTGGCCCGCAGGGCCGTGGGGACTCCGTTGAAGACGCGGCTTATACGAACACCGGCGACGAGAGATCGCCGGTGCTACCGGCACTTATGTAGCGCTCCGCGCCGAGCAGAAGCTCGGCGGCAGCGCTGAAGCGCTGGCCCCACAAGGGCCGCGCAGCGTCTTCATCCGCTTTGGCGGCCCGCAGGGCCATGGCGACTCCCTTGCGGTCGCGGATCGGAACCTGATTTCGGCCGGCGGACGACGCCGGGTGCGGAAGCCGGCGACAAGATCGCCCGGCGCTACGACGGGCGGGCTTGATCGGCGGAACGTGGCAGACGCGGGACCGAGATTGGCGCCGAATCCTCGCTTTACAAACACAGGGGCCATGCGAGTCGAGATGTCATTTGACATCGAAACGCGCCGTTGTTACTTTTGGGCGAGGAGTTCGCATCCATGGCAGACCAGACTGCTTCTCAAAATGACGCCGGTTCTTCTTCCGCGGCCCGCCTTTCGAAGGCTTACTTTCAGCTGCTTTCGGATCTTGCGACAGCCGGCGGCGCGAGCTATCAGATCTACGCCGACCAACTCACGCCGGATAACATCTTCGCATTAAACAACACCAACGGATGGCTTGCGGCCGCCGTAAAAAGCCTCGATTCCGCCGGGGATCTCGTGCCCAAAGCCCTCCAACGCTACGTGAACTCCCTCTAAAAAGAGGATGCCGAAACAATACCCGTACGCGTACCACATCGCGCTTGACGGCAACGGCATTAACGGGTTCGAAGGAATGGCCGGCATGTGCCTGTTCCTCTTCGATCCCGCCGACAACAGCTACGCTTACAAGATCAAATATTACGACGGCGCGTCCGCCGGCCATGCCTGCATGGTAAGCCCGGACGGCAAGCACGGTTATCTGGGGAATGCCGGCCAGCATCTGCTCTTTTACGACGCCGCGACGATCGCCGAGAACGAGCGCATCTCCACGCTGCGTTATGAAGCCAATGACACAACCATCAGAGGAAGCACTCATGTAGTCTGGCTCAGCGATACCGAAGTGCTTACGCCCGTCGGCGATTATTTCTATCGTTTTTCCATCGGGGACCTTGCCCGCGGTGAACGGTTGATGCCCCACATGGTGAAACTGCCGCATGGCATCAAGCGCAGCCCGTCAGGCCGTTACCTGGCCTACGGGTCCATGGACAATCCTGCATTCGGGGCGAAAGGCGAAGCCCGCGAGATCGGCATTGTCGACCTGATCACCGGCGAGGTGAAGCGGATTGACATGCCGACTACATGCTGGCACCTGGCGTCTCATCCGACGAAGGATTTGTTCTATGCCGTCTCATTTCGAGTGTTGCCGCAGGACCATGTGGACTATCACGAATGGGCAATGGCATTCCTCAAGGAGTATGCCTACGAAATCGATCCCACGGAGGCCCGAATCGTACGTCACTGGTCGACCAGTCGCGAGACTCCCGCGCACATCAATTCCGACATCACTATTTCCGATACCGAACTGATTTTCTGCAATGGCGGCAGCCAGACCATAGTCTGCGTGGATCTGGAGACGTTCGCGAAGTTCCGGGTCATCGACGAGCGCCCGGATCTCCTGACCCAACTACGGCATCCGCGCCAGATCGGGACACAAGTCTTCGATGTACTCGCTCGCGGCGGTTTTTTCACGAGCGCAAGACACCTGATGGGAGCAATGCGCGTCAGCCGATTCACTTTCTTCGACGCCATTTACGCGTGCCAGCTTTCCCAGGACCAGTCGCTGCTCTTTTCAGCCAATCGCGGCCAGAATCATATTACGGTTTACAACTATCCGGACGCGAGCGTACGGCTGCGCGTAAAGATGCCGGATATCCATGAGTTCGTGCCCTCACTAGCGACAATCGCCGACCCCAGGCTTGGTTTTCACCATAGTTACCTGATCAGCCCTGAGGTTTCCCCGACAGTAAGTTCCCTGACGCCTGAACCAGCTTCCGGAAATTACGGGGTATCAGCGAGGTAATAAACGCCTCCACACCGGCCTCCACGGTCGATTCCAGCATAGTCGGCACTCCTCGCATGCCCTTTGCGTTCATGGCAAATTCTCCCGCAAACGTAACGCGGGTTCCGCGGCCCCCGATCGCGGGGTCAAACTTTGTCGATCCGTGACAGCGAGTCCGCTCGCGATCGAGATGGAGTTCAATCTGCCACGTACATTCGCGAGTTCCCAGGTTCCAGAAGGCGCGGTCGGTCC
Organism: Terriglobia bacterium; assembly: GCA_963845785.1. Lineage (GTDB taxonomy): Bacteria > Acidobacteriota > Terriglobia > Bryobacterales > Bryobacteraceae > BOG-234. The sequence goes on from CAWJTK010000003.1 coordinate 566,899, forward strand.
AGGCCAGAAGTTCGGGCTTGATCACAGAATTCAGAAGGGCGGGTACATTTGCCTTCCCACGCCACAGGTTGACCAGGCTCACATCCCCGCCAGGTAAATCTTCGCGATGCTGAACGGTGACGCTTCGAATGTCGTCGAGGTGCGGCACAAGTTCATCCAGCCTGTCGCGGATGGCTCGCCAGACATCGTCAACGGGGGCTTTCACGATTTCAACCGTATGGAATGCTTTCATTCCGTTTTCCGCGGCTCTTCCCGATTGAGACGAATTTGAGCGTCGTATACTTCCTTGCACGGCGCCAGCGTCCGGCGCAGTTGCGCCGATACGTGAGGGCTGCGGATCAGCCATGCGGCGGCCTCGGCGAGGGCCTGGCGCGCGGGCTGTGGTGAATAGCCCAGCGCGGCGGCGGCTTTATCGTGGTTGTACCAGTAGAACTGGCCGACCATTTTCGCCTGCTCGCGGCTGGTGAGCGCTTTTGTCCCCGTCCACTTTGCCCACACTTCATGCATAGTCGCCGCCAGATAGCTGGCTGTGTGATTGGCGTATACGCGCGGCGGAGGAACACCGCAGAGTTCCGCCACGTGACGATGAATGAGCGACCATTCCAGATTTTCCGAGCCCAGCAGATACCGCTCGTTGCGTACTCCCCGTTCGGCTGCGAGCACGTGTCCGTCCGCAACGTCGCGAACGGAGACGATGTTACATCCTCCTTCAAAAGTGGCATGGAAGGGATCGCTGAGATACGCGACAACGAGGGCGTTACTCGGACTCAGCTTCGCGTCCCAGGGACCAACGGTGATGCACGGGTTGACGATCACCAGGTCGAGACCCAGATTTTCCGCGAGCGCCGCCGCGGTCTCTTCCTGTTTGACTTTGCTCAGGAAATAAGGCGATGCGTCGGAGGAATTGAATGATCCGGTTTCATCGCGGGCGACAGCTTTCTCCGAATTTCCGAAAACAATGGAGGAGGAGGTCAGGACCACACGTTTTACTCCGGAAGCCGAGGCCGCGGTGAGCACATTTGAGGCACCGTCGACGGCGGTGGATTCCAGCTTATCTTCATCCACACCGCTATAAACAAACAGAGAGGCTGCGTGGAAAACCAGATCGCACCCCTGCACGGCAGGAATCAGCGTCTCGGGGTCGAGCACGTCGCCGTAAACAATTTCCACAGGCAGCCCGCGAATTGAACTGGGATCGCCGCGGGGGCGCAGCATTGCGCGGACGAGATAGCCGCGGCGCAGCAGGGCCCGGCAAATATTCGCTCCGATGAGGCCTCCGGCCCCGGTAACCAGGGCAAGCATCTGACTCATTTACGATGGGCCTTTAGCCTGCGCTTGAATCGCCTGTGTACCATCAGTCTTTTTTGTTGATCTTCGCAAGATCCCGGCTCACGGCTTGCAGCAGATCTTTTGTAAACGTCGCCGCAGCAGCCGCCGCGTCGCGAATAAAACCCGTGTCCATCAGCGGTTTCGGCTTGGGCGCCTGACTTTCCTCCGCAGGCGCGAAATGAGAAAACCCGTGTTCATCCACCTCGACCGGCGCCGACCGCTGAGGGCTCAGCGAAAGCCGGGAAGTGAGCCGATCCATGGCGGCGCGAGCATCCCCCGCAAGCCTTTGCGCGGCCGCAGACAGGCGTTCCGTGGGCAATGCAGGTTCCGCGACGGCGTCATTCACGGGATCGGGCCATGGCCGGCCCGCTCGATATTCGCGCCCTTCGAACGCCGCCTCGAAATTCGCCAGTGTGCGGATAAAGAAGTTTCTGTAAGCGTCCGAAACCAGGTAGTCTTTGACCGCTGGAATCAGATCCAGATTCATCATTTGCCAGAACGGCGGCAGAATGAATTCCTGGCGTGCCGCGATCGTCACCAGCGTTTCATCGTCGCCCGCTTTGACGAACGCGACCGCTCCGTCGTCGAAGCGAGCGGTATCGTTTTCACTCTTTACGGTGCGCCAGAAGATCTTGTGTTCGTTCTCCGCGTAGGTGATGAACTCCAGCTTCGACACGTCAATCGGCTGGCCACCGGAAAGCGCCACGTAGTTTGGCTGCGGGAGATAGAGATTGCGCTCCGCCTGATGTGTGACCCGGCCCTGCGCGTCGCGGACGACCGGCACACACGCGCCGCCGATATAGTCATTCATCATGCGCACGGCCCGCGAGATATCGACGCGTTCGACGAAATCCGCGAATGGGATCGGCAGCCGACGCAAACAATAAAAGAGAACGGAGTTGTCGAGGTAACGCCAGCGCAGACCGTCCGTGTCGGGAGGGGCATCAAGGGCGATCTGTTCGAGAGGCTCCATGTACGCTTTGGATTTTTCGTAATCGGCCGGCGAGTAGATCCTCAGGTTCAGATTGAGCGGGCGCTCCATCCAGTGAACGCGGTCTTTGACGAACATTACATTCATCGCGTCGACGGCCTGATTCGCCCCTGCCAGCCAGTAATTGATCGTAAGGAAAGCCGCAAAAACCGCCGGATTGGAATCGAGGCTGCCGAATTGATGCGCAAGCAGGAGGTTCACCCGATCCGTCAAGGCGTCTTTGAAGGGAAATAATTCGCGGTCGACGGTTTGCAGCCATGCGGCCGCCGCCCGTTGCATCGCCGGAGATGTATTCCGTTTCGCGATCGCATCGGCCACCATGGGATGGACGTTTTTTACCCCGGGGAATGGTGTGAGATCGCCAATCACCTCGGGATGGTCCGCTTTGTCGTCATGACGAAGTACCTTCGCAACGATCGGCGAGCGATAGGGATCTACTCCCAGCTTGAGCGCCATTGCCCAGTCAGCGAGGTGCGGACTCGCGCTGGCTACGATTGTCGACACCTGCAGCGGATCGCAGTGCCGCGCTCCTGCGTTTCCCTGATTGCCGGGATACGCGTCGACGATGGCAAAATGAACCGGGGTCAGACGCACCAGTTCGCTTACCGCGTCGGCTGCTGTCACGCGCCGATTGTAGGTATGCTCTTTATCGGGCGAAGGCAAAACGTCAAGCAGATTCTGCAGCGCCCCCGCGTAGAAAAACGTCTCGTCGGTCCGGCATTTGGCAAAGCTGATACGAAAATCGGCCTCCAGCCACGGGCGGGCGAGCGATGTGCCATGCAAAACGCTGCCGGCGGGGAAAGCCGCCGGTTCGGTGTCCTCGCTGAAATCGTTGAAATCGTAGGCTCCGTTCTTCGTTTCGAAATGATAACCGGCAAGATCAGCCAGCACGAGCGGATCGCGATTATCGAGCCACGAGGCGGAGCCGTCGGAGGAAGTTCCGAGGCTGATGTTCGAATAACCGGCATCGAAGAGCCAGTCGATCAGGTATTCCACCAGTGCGGGGTCCGTCATGGTGGTCGCGGGCCGAAAGAAAAAGGTCAGGTCCGGCTTGATCACGATGCGAAAGGCGGCTGCGGCGACGCCCGCGGCGCTGCGTTTCTCATCCAGTTCCTGCCTCAACCCCGCAGCTTCGATGGCGCGGGTAAGACAGGCGAATTTGTCGTCGGCATCCGAGACAACCGCGACCTTACAGTCGTTTGAAGTGATTGCCATGGTCAGCGACTCCGCGCCCGGCGCCTGATCGCCATGATGCGCGTCAGGAGCCAGAGCAGAAACAGCGCGGCTATAACCGTGGCGCTCCCCGCGATCGCCGCTTGCGCCGGGCTTACGACTCGCGCCGCCATGGCGAGGCCGGCTATCAGGAGACCGCCCAGCGCAACCGCCCCCGCGAAAAGCGACGCGCCGATACGGTTCGCGGCCGATTCATAACGCGCGCAAACTTCATCGAGTCCCCGATGCTCGAATTGAATTCGGAGCTGGCCTTCGTTGAGCTGACGAATCGAACTGGCAAGCGCGGCCGGAAGTTTGCGCAGATGATCGAGAGCATCGAGGCCGATATCGAACGCCTCGGCTGAATCGAGAGGCAATGAAGCTCTGGGCCTTGCCCGTCGGAGTATCGGTAAAGCCAGCGGCGCCAGGTCGAAGTCCGGATCCAGTTTGCGACCCGCGCTGTCGACCGCGACGAGAGCTTTCAGAGCGAGATAAAAACTGACAGGCAGCCGCAATTCGTGGCGCGCCGTGATCTTCAGAATGTCTCCGAGGAGGCGATGCACCTGAGTTCCCGAGAACGGGGGGCGGAAGTACCTGGCCATCAGGTCCGAGACAGCGTTGCGCAGCTCGTATACGGTGGCCGGATCGGCCGATGCGGCAAATTCGCAGACGGCGGCCGTGGCCGCGGCGGCATCCTGTTCGAGCAATCCCAGAACGAAGGCAGCGAAAGACTCCCGCTCCGGGCGGGTGAACTCGCCTGTCAGTCCGAGATCGTAAAACCCGATGTGGTGGTTGCTTTGGATGAATAAATTCGCCGGGTGCGGGTCGCCGTGGAAATATCCGAACGCAAAAACCTGCCGAAGGATGCACCTGCCGAAACGCCGCGCGGCCGCTTTGCGGTCTACACCGGCGAGCGCGGCCGCTTCGCAAACCTTTGTACCCTCTACCCAGGTCATCGTCAGAACGCGCGGCCCGCAAGCCTCCCGGATGGGACGCGGGACGCGAACGTCCGCCTCATGTTCGCATTGCCACGCAAAGCGCTCGAGCTGATCGGCCTCGCGGATGTAGTCGAGTTCGAGTTGAATCGCGCTGAGAAAGTCCGAGATCAATGCCGCCGCCCGGTCGCACGGGCCTGGTTGTCCGGAAATGGCCTCGCTCAGATGGCGGATAATGTCGGAATCGCGCGCAAGGGTTTCAACGATGTCGGGCCGCTGTACCTTCACCGCCACATCGGCGCCGTTAAGCAGACGTGCGCGATGAACCTGGCCAATCGAACCGGCCGCCAGCGGAACCGGCTCGAACCGCGCGAATATTGTCGTTATGGGAGCGCCGAACTCCGACTCGATTACCCCGACGGCCGCATCCGCCGCGAACGCCGGGACCTGATCCCGAAGCAATGCGAGTTCCCGGCGGAAAGGCTGGGCGAGAAGTTCCTCGCGATCCGCCAGCATCTGCCCCAGTTTGATAAAAGCCGGACCGAGCTCGGTCAATGCTGCGCGCAGCGACTCCGGGGTGATCCGGGGCGCCGAGAGGCGGCCGCGACCGAGGTTTTCCACAAAATCCGAGAGTCCGAACCGCACCGCGACTTTCAGGATCTCGCGATACCGGCCCAGATGCCACGAATCGACGGGGTTTGCGAGATGGGCGCCAGCCTTCAAAAAAGCTCCTTTTGCGGGATTCGTGCGGAATCTGTCAGAGGAAAGGCTAACATAAATTCGCGCAGACTATCCCGCTTCCCGAAGGCGTTTCGCTGTCAGGCGTTTCGCTGTTCAACGTCCGGAAATGAGGGTATACTCTTTCAGTAACCAAAACGCTTACCTGGAGGCTCACATATGTCCAAAGGCAGCAGCCCTTCCATTCCGAGCGACTACACCTTCACCCTCCAGGGAGACGCTCAGGCGATTCAGACCGATGTCGCGGTAACTCAGCTTCCCACGTTTGACATCAAGGTCACGCAATTTCCCGAGACCACGGTTAACTCGAATGTCACATTGAAGTCGCTGCCGACAATTTTCAGTTCGGTTGCCGTGACGCAACTACCGACAGTCTTCAGCTCGGTGGCGGTTACCGAGCTGCCTGTGGTTAAGTTTGCGCTGACGGAGATCCCCGAGCAGCGTGTTCATTTACCCTCGCATTACCAGTTGTGCTTTTCCCTCTTCGGCGTCGAGTTGTGGAGCTTATCCCTCTGCGGCGAAACCCAGGCCATCAACGAAAAATATGTTCCCAGGCGAACCGAAGAGAACTGCAGCTAGGATTCAGCGGATTTAAGGAGGACCAAATGGCAGAGGCAACCGGCATCGAATTCGCGGGAACGGCGGATTCGCCGTTGATCTTCTCGGGTCCCCCAGGCAGGTTGCGGGGCACTCTCCGGTTGACGAATCCGACGGCGGCCTCACAATCGCTTCGATCGCTGTCCGTGGCGACGGACCAGCTACTGGGCGCCGCGAGCCTTCCGCTGCAGGTGATACCCTTATCGGCGCGGCTGAACCCAGGCCAGCAGGCCGCGATCCGCGGCACGATTGTGCTCGACGCGCAAACGGCTCCCGGGACATACCCGCTCAAAGTGACCATCGGCAGCACAGTAGTTGAAGCCACCGCTCACGTCACCGAAGTGGTGGACTTCCGCATCCAGCCGGGCGAGATTACGATCCTTGCGGGCAGCGATTCCTCATATGAGAGAGAATTCGTCATCGAGAACGCGGGTAATGTTCCTTTGCCCCTCGGCGACCGTTGCGAGGCGCCTCTGCTCGATTCGATCGATCTGCAAACTGCGATGCTGGTGGGCCTTCATAAGGCCGCAGACCTCGACGCTAAAGGACAGGTTGAATCCTGGCTTCGGGAATGGGGCGAGCGTGAAGGCGGGACGCTGGTGATTCTGCGCGACCCCATTATTCTCAGGCCGGGCCAGAAAATGACGGCTAAAGCGAAGTTTCAGCTTCCGGAACAGCTGAAGCCTTACCGCAATTATGTTGCGACGCTCCAGCTTTACAATGCCACGCTGAAAGTAAGTATCTACACGACCAAAAAAGCGGGTTCAAAAAAGCCGGCGGCGGCTTGAAAGCAGGTTAGAAAATGACCGATACGGAATCTTCGAAAGAAACCGCGGCGAAAGCTATGAAGGGATTCGACGACGCCAGTCACTGGATCTCTCAATACGCGCGTATGAATGCCGAGTTGCTGCAGACCGCTCTCAAGAGCGCAACTCCGTTGATCAACGCATGGGGCAACTGGTATCAGAGTTTTCTGCCTGTACAGATGAAGGTTGCTGCCGAACCTCGCGTGTCGCACTCCGGTCCCTGTGTAAGCGACAAGTCGTGCTGCGAGATCCCGGAAACCGGCTGTCCGCCCCGCTGCGCCTGCACCGTCCGCTGGGACGCCTCTACCGGCGAGCGCCGTGTGGCAACGATCCGGATTCGCAATACTTCGAAGGACGCCGTCACTTATGCGTTATCCACGAAGCCCTTCGAGAGCTGCGGGAAGACTTCCACCGTATCTCCGCTGGTGGCGCCGGCATCGATTACCGCAGCCGCGGGCCAGACCGTCCAGGCCGAAATTGGAGTTGCGGTGACCGACCTGTTTCAGCCCGGGTCCACCTGGCACGCCGAAGTTCTCGTAAGCGGAAAATATGAGCGATGTGTGAAGGTTGAATTGCATATCGAATGCAATGAATCCTGCAGTTTCGATCTTGGCGATATTCCCTACCGAACGAAAGCCGACGAGTGGTATCGGCATTTCCAGTGCAGCGCCCCCTGCTTTGAACCTGTAAGAACGCCACCACCCGATCCCAATCCGGTGGTGGGAACGGTTGATGAGCCGAAGAAGCAGGCGGGTTCCTGATCAGTCTCCTATGGAAAAAAATTCCGCAAGCGGCGGATTTGCCGACGCGCTCACGAACTTCGAACGGCGCTGTACCAGTGCTTACCTCGACGGATGGAAGAGTTACTGGGATATCGTGGCGGATCTCGCCGGGAACCCCGCTTCGCTCCCACAGAAAGCCTCGGCCGGATACGGGAAACTTGTAGACGCGACCGCCCGATATTACAAGAGTGTGCTCGACGCGAGCGTTGAACTGGCAAATCGTCTTTATCAGAAGCCAGGACAAGAGACGCTGGAGACTCCAGTAGTTGAAGAAGTCGCAATAGCGGCGCCGGCCGCCGCTGCGGCAGCAAAACCCCTCATCGAGATGAGTTTTGAAGGCGCTGCCGGGGCGAGACCCGCCAGACGATTCCTCGTCGCCAACAAGACAGCCGCGTCGCTCAATGTTTCGTTTGAGCTGTCTGAACTGATTTCCGGTGAAGGCGAGCGTATGCGGCTGGATGCTGAACTCACGCCGGCGTCATTCACTTTTGCGCCGGGCGAGGAGCGCGTGGTCGAGTGCCTGACACCGATCAGTTCCGAGCTTGTGGAAGGGCGTGAATATCGTGCGATTTTACGCGCGATCGGATTACCGGACATGCAGGCAATCCTTTGCGTGAAGCGGGTGACGCCTTAAAGCCGCCTCATCTGGCATCGAAATTCTAATTCTCAATCCCACCGCCTGCGGGTAGATGATTGACTGGAACCATGTTTTGGCTCGGAATCGACATCGGCACCGGCGGATCCCGCGCCCTCCTGATCGACAGCGCCGGTCGAGAGATCGCCGCCGTAACCGCTCCTCACGAAGAAATTCGCATGGAGCATCCCCTGTGGGCCGAGCAGCGTCCGGAAAACTGGGTCGAAGCCGCGGCCGTCAGCCATACGCGGCGTGCTCTCGCAAAGTCCGGCGTGCACGGCCGCGGACATCCGCGGCGTCGGCCTCTCCGGCCAGATGCATGGCCTGGTCATCCTCGACCGCTCCGACGCCGTGATCCGCCCCTCCCTCATCTGGTGCGACCAGCGCAGCCAGCCCCAGGTCGATTTCATCAACCGGACCGTGGGACGCGAAAAGATCCTCGAATCGATCGCCAACCCGGTCCTCACCGGCTTCACTCTTCCCAAACTGCTCTGGGTGCGCGACAACGAACCGCACCACTTCGAACGCGTCCGCAAGCTGCTGCTCCCGAAGGACTATGTCCGCTTCTGGCTGACCGGCGAGTTCGCCACCGAAGTCTCCGACGCTTCCGGAACCGCGCTCCTCGATGTCGTCCGCCGCCGCTGGTCGTTCGACATGGTCGATGGCGCTCGGACTCGATCGCGACATCCTCCCGAGCGTCCACGAATCGAGCGATATTACCGGCGCGATCTCAGCCGCAGGCCGCGCAGCTACCGGTCTCGCCGCGGGCACGCCGGTCGTCGGAGGCGCCGGCGATCAGGCGGCCGGCGCCGTCGGCAATGGCATCGTGGAACCGGGCATCGTCTCCTGCACTCTCGGCACCTCCGGCGTCGTCTTCGCCCATACCGACAAAGCCGTCATGGGACCCGCTGGGCCGCGTGCACACTTTCTGTCACGCCGTGCGCGACAAGTGGCACGTGATGGGAGTAACCCAGGGCGCGGGGCTAAGTCTGCAGTGGTTCCGCAATCAACTGGCTCCAGGCAGCAGTTACGACGCACTGATGTATGAAGCCGCCAATGCGCCCGCAGGCTCACAGGGCCTCTTCTGGCTGCCCTACCTGATGGGCGAACGAACCCCGCACCTGGATGCGCGCGCACGCGGCGGCTGGATCGGATTGACCGCAAAACATACCCGCGCCGATCTCATTCGCGCCGTCGTCGAAGGGGTCTCTTACAGCCAGAAGGATTGCCTCGATATCATCGAACAGCTGGGCGTCGCCGTCTCGTCCGTTCGCGCTTCCGGAGGCGGCGCGCGCAGCCCGTTCTGGCGCCAGATCCTGGCCGACGTTTTCTCGAAACGAGTAGCTCGGCTTGCGACCCAGGAAGGCTCGGCTTATGGCGCGGCGCTACTGGCGATGGTGGGAACCGGCGAGTTTGCTACCGTTCCGGAAGCCTGCGGCGCGACGATTCGCGAGGCCGAACGGGTACTTCCCCGTCCGGCGGAGTCCGCGATTTACGCAAGCGGATACGAAATATATCGGGCCCTTTACCCGGCGCTGCAGCCGGTGATGTGGCGCAGTTGAAATCACGACCGACCCATCCGTACGCTCGGATCGATGCCCGCCGAATCCTCGCGACCAGGGAAATCCCATGCGCGGCATTGCCGGGACGGATAACAGCCGGCACGCGCGCGCAATTTACCCCAATTCGCTGCGAATCACCGAGGCAATTCGTTGGGCCCACTCGTTTACCTGGGTTTGATCGGCCCCCTCCACCATCACCCGCGCCAAAGGTTCGGTCCCCGAAAAGCGGACCAGGATGCGGCCGTTACCGTTGAGGGCCGACTCACACGCCCGGATTTCGCCGGCGAGGGCGGGCAATTCCTCCAGCGGTTTGCGTTGCTTTACCGGGATATTGATCAGGAGTTGCGGAAATATGGTGAAATCGGCCGTGAGTTTATCAAGGGTCGATCGTTCCCGGACGCAGGTCTCCAGAACTTTGAGCGCCGTCAGCATGCCGTCGCCGGTGGTGGCGAATTCGCCGAAAATAACGTGACCCGATTGCTCACCGCCTAACACCGCCTTCCGGCGCAACATTTCTTCGAGAACGTATTTATCGCCCACCGGAGTGCGAAGCATGGTGATTCCCAGCCGCCCCAGCGCTTTTTCCAGGCCGAGATTCGACATCACAGTGGACACGACGACATCTCCCGTCAGTCGCCCTTCGGCCTGGAGGCGGCGCGCCGCGATGAGCATCATCGCATCGCCATCCACCAGACGCCCGTCGCCCGAAATGAGCATCGCCCGGTCCGCATCGCCATCGAACGCGACACCTGCGTCGGAGGCGTTCGCCAGAACCGTTTCGCCGCAGACGCTCAAGATGCAGAGCGCCGCAATTCAGGTTGATATTGCGCCCGTTCGGTTCGTCGCAGATGGCCGTAACCTCCGCCCCCGCCTCCCGAAACAGCGCAGGCGCCAGTGCCGAAGCGGCGCCGTTTCCGCAGTCCAGGACGAGCTTCAGTCCTTTAAGCGTTTGAGGCTTTGCTTCCGTCGCGCCTGCTTCACTCGCAATGGTCGAGAGGAGGAAATCCAGATATGGCCGAACGTCGTATGTCCGGTCGAGCCTCGCGGCGGAGACCGCCGGAGTTGTTGCGGGAACGATACGGAAGATCTCTTCCTCGATTTCGTGCTCCTCAGCGTCCGGCAACTTATAACCCGTGCGGGCGAAGACCTTGATGCCGTTATCTTCGAAGGGATTGTGCGAGGCGGAAATCATCACGCCCGCGCTGAACTCGCCCGTGCGGGTGAGGTAAGCGATGCCCGGTGTGGTCACGACACCCGCAAATTCGACGGCGACGCCAGTCCTGCGCAACCCATCCGCCAGCCACGCCGCGATTTCCGGACCGGATTCGCGAGTATCCATGCCGATCAGAACCGGCTTTGACGCCAGCGACTGCCGATGTAAATCGTCTCCCAGCGCGATGCCAAGCGCTGTGACGGTCCGCGCATCGAGCGGCGGATTGCCCGCTACGCCGCGGATTCCGTCAGTGCCAAATAACCTTTTTGCCATTCTCAGTTGTTTTTCAGGGTTTGTGCTGAATGTGAATCTTAACTGTAACCTGCGGCGCGTCGAGAATCCGAACCTCCGGTTCAGCTTCGTAAACGCCGAGAGTCTCTTGCGTGTCGTCGGTAACGCCAGTGAGATCGAATGGATCCGAAACCAGTTCCTTCGATTCGCGGACCCGGCTCTCCGGACCCGTGATACTTAATTCTTGCGGTTCGACATCCACTTCCGCAACCGACAGCCCCTGCGGAAGCTTGCCGGAGAATTTCACGTTCACCGAGACCTCCCGCGTCAGTTGCTTCTCGAACGTGAACCGGAGTTGAGCGGGTATGGTGCGGATGAGAGTAATTCCCCGCGGCAGGTTCAACTGTTTGGCGGTTAACGTGAAAGTCCGTTCCCCCGGCGCGTTCACGGTGGAAAAATCGACCACCGCAGCAATCCTCGAGTCCTGCAGGCTGCGCAACTGGCCGGCGGGTCCGCGCGCCTCCACGTCGATCGATTCGACGATTTTGGAGCTGATTTCGAGACCGCCGGGGAAGTTGTTGTATTCGACGGGGACGGAAATGATCGTCGCCAGATCCGGTTCGCTCGCCACGTTCATCCAGAAGAAGAAGGCCACAACCAGCGACAAGAGCTTCCAGACGAGATTCCGCGTGAGGAATTGCATCAGTGCCGCGTCCTCGTGGTTTCCGCGGTATCAAGACGTGTCTCAGTGGAACCCTGGCCGGGCCGCCCCGGCAGCGTTTTCTTCCCCGACACCCCGAAGTGCGCGTTGATCCTCTCATCGACTCGTTCGATCGTTACGCCCATCTCGATCTCGCCAAATGCAGCTACCGAAATCAATCCGGTTTCCTCGCTCACGATAAGAGAGAGGCAATCCGTCTCTTCCGTGATGCCGATTCCGGCGCGATGCCGCGTGCCCATCTTGGGCGATACGGCCGGATTCACGCTCAGCGGAAGGAAGCATGCCGCGGCCGCAATCCGGTCCTTCTGGATAATCACCGAACCGTCGTGCAGGGCGGTTCCCTGGAAGAAGATTGAGAGCAACAGGTCGCGAGAGATTTCGGAATCGAGCCGAACGCCGCTTTCGATGAAAGTACGCAGGCCGATATCGCGCTCCAGAATCATCAGCGCTCCTGTGTGATCCCGCGCCAGGGAACTCAATGCGAGAAGGATCTCATCGGTCGATTCCGGGCGCCGGTAGCCGCCGAAGATACGTTTTCTTCCCAATCGCGCGAGCGTCCTGCGGATCTCCGACTGAAACAGCACGATGATCGCGACGGCCGTGTACGGCGCAAGCGAAGCGAGAAGCGATCGAAGCGCTTCCAACCCGGTTCGAAGCGCAATCTCGTAAGCCGCGAATACAGTGAGAATCCCGGTGAGAATCGGGGCGGCGCGGGTGCCTCGCACAATGAGGAGAAGCTGATAGACGACGATCGCAACCGCCAGAATATCGATGACCGCGGTAATGGTCAGTCTCGGAATCTCGATCACGCTGCCGCTATTGTAAGTTACGCCGGCAGAGTTCCCATCGTTCCAATGCGGCGATTCAGTTCAGGAAAGTCTGCGCGGCGCCCAGTACCGCGCCGGAATCCTTATCCTGGACAAACCCGATCACTCGCAGGCTTTTAGCGCCAGCCGCCCCGAGAGGAAGGGTCAGATCTTTACTGAACGCTCGGTCGCGGCCGGCTTCGCCGACAGACCTCAGGCTTCTGACTACCGCTACGTGCGTCAAGGCACGGCCCGCGTTCTCTCCCCGTGAAACCTGCGAGAGATCGTCGTTGTCGGCCACCGCGACGTAAACCGAGCCGGGATTTGCGGGCAAAGCCCCGACTTCGAGGTGCAGCTTTACGTTCGAACCTTCTTTCGAAACAGCCGAGATACTCACTGGCACTTTCGTTCGCTCAATCGCCTTCCGGATTGCGGCTCGCGCCGCGCTTTCATCGCTTCCCACAAGCTGCGCCTGGCCATCCACAACCAGCTGGGGCGTGTAGACATCGCTGACATGCAATCTGGCGGCGTAGGTTTCCTGCCGCTCGCTGAACAAATGCAGCGAGTAAGGGTCCTTCCACCCGAGATGGTTCCAGTAATCAACATGCTCGCTCAGTACGATCAGGTCAGCCCCGTTCACAGGCTGCTTCTTATCGAACGCTTCGAGCAGTCTGTCGGCGGGGGACAATCCGAACATCCTTCCGACGTGAACAACTCGAGGAGGACGGGCATCCGCTCGGTAGATCCGCCATGATCCCCCTGATGCGCGGCAAAAGCGGCCAGTCCGAATACCGCTCCCGCAAACAGCCCGATAGTCATTGTGCGATTCATGCTGAAATAATCACCCGCAGGGCTGCTTTATTCCCGCGATTTTCGAGCGTCATTACAACGGTATAGTAAGATTTCCGCTGCACTATGTCATTTGCGTCTATTCCCGAGGCGATTGAGGAGACGCGCGCCGGGCGCATGCTGGTCGTCGTCGACGATGAAGATCGCGAAAACGAAGGCGATCTCACTATCGCCGCCGAAAAGGTAACTCCCGAGATCATCAACTTCATGGCCACCCTCGGCCGGGGCCTGATCTGTCTCACTCTGACAGGCGAACGCTGCGATGCTTTACGGCTGCCGTTGATGTCTCCGCATAACACCTCAAACTTCGGTACGGCGTTCTGCGAATCCATTGACGCGCGCGACGGCGTTACCACCGGTATTTCTGCGGCGGATCGCACCCGGACCATCCTGACTTCAATCGATCCGTCTACGACCCCCGGCGACCTCGCCCGTCCCGGCCATATTTTTCCGCTGCGCGCTCGCGACGGCGGCGTGCTCGTTCGCGCCGGACAAACCGAGGCCTCGGTCGACCTTGCGCGTCTGGCCGGACTGCATCCCTCCGGCGTAATCTGCGAAATCATGAACGAAGACGGCACCATGGCGCGCGTGCCGCAACTGCGCGAATTCTGCGCGAAACATAACCTCAAGATGATCTCGGTGGCCGATCTCATCCGCTATCGTCTGCGCAATGAACAATACGTTCACCGCCGCGGTGAGGGATGCATCACCACGGCGGCGGGAGAGTTTCGAACTGTGCTCTATTCGAGCGAGATCACTCCGGAATCGCATCTTGCGCTGGTTCATGGCGACGTGGCGGGCAAAGAGAACGTGCTGGTTCGAATGCACTCACATTGCGCTTATGGAAACCTGCTCGGTTCGACCCGGTGCGACTGCCCGGCGATGGTTCACGATTCGCTTCGCAGAATTGTGGAGGAAGGCGAGGGTGTGCTCGTTTACCTGCATCAGACCTCCCTGGGGCTGCGCGTCGAAAATGGCAAGCTGATCGGCCACGATCGGCACCTGGCTCAACCGCCGACGCAGCAGGAGGTCGGCATCGGCGCGCAGATTCTCGCCGATCTTGGCCTGCATACGATTCGGCTGCTGACTAACCATCCCCGCCGGATGGTGGCGCTCGAAGGATTCGGCATCGAGATCGTCGAACAGGTTCCGATCGGCTGACTCGCTTGCAACGTGCGCGCTCCTCAAAACATCTAAGACAGCGGGCAGTTTTATGAAAACCACAGTTTGTGCGGCGTTGCTCGCAGGGCTGATGTTGGTTTCCGCCCACGCATCTTCCGATTTTCGATCGCTGACGGGAGAAGTAACCGATAAAGCGGGCAATGCGCTTCCCGGCGCAGTCGTTCAGATCGAGAACACCAGGACGTTGCAAGTCAGATCCTGGATTACGGATAAATCGGGCCATTATTGCTTCAACGAGCTGTTTGAGGATGTCGACTACACAGTCCGCGCCCACTATCGGCGGATCTGGTCCCGATCGAGAACGTTGAGCAAATTCAATTCGAAGGAAAAACCGGAGCTGACGCTCGTTGTGCCGGTCGATTGACGGTACTCATACGGAGACCCGCGTCAGGATCGCCGGCGCTGGCAGATGACGTAAAGTTCCGCGCAAAGTTCTTTTTCGTGATTGCGTGTGGACCGCAGGTGCATCTGGACAGGGCCGAAGCAATGGCCCCGCACAGTCGCTCCGTTTTGGTCGCGGCTCGGATTGGCAGGTTGAGCCCGGCGTCAGCTAAATCGTTCCGTCCACGTGTGGGATTTGTGCTGAAGGCTGTCCGCCGCCGACGCTTATTTTTGCGCCTGCCGGTGGAAGGTCTTTCGCATCGAGATGAAATTCGACCTCGCGGGTCTCCCCCGCCCGCAAGTGGACGCGTTCGAAACCGCGCAACTGGCGAATGGGATCGTCGGGCCCCTCTCCACCAGCGAGGTAGAGCTGGGCAACCTCGTCCCCATCGCGCGGGGACACATTTTTAACGCGAACCCGGATTCGTGCGCCGGTCCCGGTTCGTTGCACCCGCAGGCCCGAGTATTCGAAGCGGGAGTAGCTCAGACCGAACCCGAAACCATACAGGGGATTGTCTTTGAAGTATCGGTAAGTACGGCCTTTCATCGAGTAATCTTCGAAAGGAGGTAGCTGGTTCACTCCGGTATAGAACGTCACGGGAAGGCGCCCCGCGGGGTTGTTCAAGCCAGCCAGCGTTTCCGCGATTGCCGTTCCAGCCGCTTCTCCGCCATACCAGGCTTCGAGCATTGCGGCGGCATGCTTCGCCGCGTAGCTCGGAGCCACGGCGCTGCCGGTTGTCAGCACGACGATGACTGGCTTTCCGGCCGCGATCGCCACTTCAATCAAGCGCTCCTCCGGAGCCGGCAAATTGAGATCCGTTCGGTCGCCGCCATGGAAACCCGGAACGTCAACTGCCATCTCTTCGCCTTCGAGACTCGAGTTCAACCCCACACACGCCACGACTACGTCGGAATCCGTAGCCGCTTGGACCGCCGCTGCCAGCATAGGCTCAGCCGGCGGGACCCACACCAGTTGCGCCGCGCCTGCGGGTCCTGGCTGCCGATACTCCACGCGCAAGGCGTACTTGTGTCCGGCCTGCAAATCGATATGGGTCTGGCGCGTGCGCGGCCATACCCTGCTCGGCGCTGTTTCCGACGATCTCTTTGTCGTCGAGAAACACATGCATCAGCACGCGATCGGAGGCAACCGCCCCCTTGACTCCGATGATGTAATCCCCTGTGAACGGTGCTTCCAGAGTACCGGTCCAGCGGACTGACAACGAGCGTGTGGGCAGCCCAGGATCCATGATCCCGGGCTGAACGAACGGGCGTGGCTCAACCCGCTCCAGGACTGCCTTGCCCTTGAGATCGGGATTCGCGAAGTATTGGGCGAGCAGTCCCTTCTCATTGCCCGAAGGCGGCGTCAGCGCGTCAACCGCGATCAGCGAGGGGAATTGCGGTACATAACTGACCCCCTGAGCGAACCCAATGTGCGCACGGCCGCCGAACTGGTGCTCGATCCCTTCCAGCGGTGAGACCTGCTTCGAAGAAAACCCGTTGTAATTCCCCAGCAAGGCCTCCGGATCATCCGCCGAAGGGCCAATCACCGCGATTCGGCGCACGGCCGCGCTGAGAGGCAGCGTCCCGTTCTGGTTCCTGAGCAGCACAATCGACTTTCGGGCCGCTTCGAGAGCGATTTTTCGATGCGTCGGCGAATCGACCTCGGAGTAAGGGATTTTCGAAAATGGTACGCGCGCGGGGGGATCGAACATGCCCAGTTTGAAACGGGCCGTGAAAAGCCGATTGAGCGAACGATCGATTTCGGCCTCGTTAATCAGGCCCGACTTCACGGCGTCCACCAGTGCGCGATATTCATTCCCGCAGGTGAGGTCCGTTCCCGCCTTCACCGCGGTTGCGGAAGCCTCCGCGGCGTTGTCTTTAAACTTGTGCCCCACGAAGATGTCGGTGATGGCCGCGCAATCGCTCACCACATAACCCTGAAACCCCCACTCGCCGCGGAGCCGTTTCTGCAGCAGATCGGTGTTTGTACAGGCGGGAGATCCGTCCACGCTGTTGTACGCGCACATAATCGAATCGGCCTTACCTTCCACGATGCTCGCTCGAAACGCCGGTAAGTAAGTCTCCATCAGATCCCGCTCGCTGGGCTTTGCATCGAACTCATGCCGCAGAGGCTCGGGTCCGCTGTGAACAGCATAATGCTTGGCGGTTGCGACGACTTTGAAGTAAATCGGATCGTTTCCCTGCATGCCTTTGATGAACGCCACCGCCATGCGCGAGGTGAGGTAAGGATCTTCGCCGTAAGTCTCCTGTCCCCGCCCCCAGCGTGGATCGCGAAAGATGTTGATATTGGGGGACCAGAAGGTCAGACCGTGATAGCGGCTGTGATCGTTGGTCCGGATGGCTTCGTTGTATTTTGCTCTTGCCTCGGTCGAAATGGTATCTGCGACCCGATGCATCAGATCGGTATCCCAGGTTGCCGCGAGACCGATGGCCTGCGGGAAAACGGTCGCCTGCCCCGCTCGCGCAACGCCGTGGAGCGCTTCGTTCCACCAGTCGTATGCGGGAATGCCCAGGCGGGGAATCGCCGGCGCGGAGTTCTGCATCTGCAGAACCTTCTCCTCGAGCGTCATGCGCGAAACCAGATCGGCTGCACGTTTCTCGAAACTCTGGCGATCGCCGCTCTGGCCATACAGGGCAAGCGCCGCCAGAGAACCTATGGCGAGACGGCGTTTCATCGTGTTACGAATACCCTTCCGCGATGCTGGCCGAGCAGAATCTGTACGAGCCGATGGGCTATCAGTTCGTGCAGGGTCAGCAATTCGCGATTGGCGCGCGTCAACGCCTCCGCGTCTCTGAAATCGACCGGCGGACCACCCGTCTTCAGTGCATCGGTAGCTTCCTGAATCACCGGGTCCGCGATCGCTTCGCCCGCCATCTCCCATAGCGTAATGAAGCGATCGACCGCGGTGGGAAAGCTGACTTCGAAGACTCCGAACTGGCTGGTGGTGCGCGGCGGTTTGTAGTCGAGATTGAACGGCCCGTTATAACCGTGGCTGCGCAGCAGAATCAGCACGTTCAGCCAGTCGAGCGGATTCACCAGACCAACCCCGATATCAACGTCGTGCTTGAGCCGGTAACCGTCGTTGACATCAAAGTGGAACAATTTACCAGCCAGTAGCGCGCGGGCCAGTGCGGCTCGCGGCGCAACACCCCACATCAGTTCGTGCAGATACTCCGGATTCAGTCCCACCATTTCCGGATGTGTCAGAAGGCCCGAAGCGATGAACGCCAGCATCGCGTCGCTCGTCGGCAGCAGGATCTCGGCCTGGGGCTCGAAGGGTTTGGCCTCCAGACAATGCTTGAGCGTGGCGTGGCCTTTGGCCAGAGTGACCTCGATATCGTGCTCGCAGGCGTCGTTGATGGCTTCCGCGTACCAGCGCAGAGTGTCGGTTTCTTCCACCGCCCCCTGCACCGCGTATCCCAGAGAGCCCGGCCAGTAAACCGCGAACCGCGCGCCCAGCTCATGCCCGATGTCCACGGTATTGCACACGCGGAATTTCGCGTAGTCGCGGACGCCCTGCGACTCGGCCGCCGGACCAGCCGCCCACACCGCGTGATGAAACGTCTCGGCCGTTACCATCGAGCACTCGAGGCCGCTCTTCGCCAGCGCCTGGCGGACGCGGCCCACAATTTCCCATTGTTCGTCAGTGCCCAGCGCGGCGGTCGGAATCACGTCCGTATCGTGGCTCGACCAGAAACCGATCCCGATCTCCGCATATTTCCGGATAATTTCTTCGAACCCGATCTCCGGACGCGTCGGCGCGTGAAATAAAGCGTGTCCCGTATAAGCCGCCGCCCACTGCGGTCCGGAGATAAAATACTTGCGGCGAGTCGCGGGGCTGTAACCGCCGCCGCAGGCATCCATCAGGCGCGATACCAGCGAGCGTTGCTGATTCTCGGGGACAGGATTCATCGTAATGGTTGTAGCATGAAACGTTTTTTTCCAGGCGGGATCTGCGTGCTGGCGGTTGCGGCGGGGCTGCATGCCGAATCAGGCCGCACTGAATCCGGGCATGACGCCTGGCTTCGATATCCGATGCACCCGCAGCCGGTTCCGAATTTAGTCTCCACAATCGGCAATTCGCCATTGACCATCAGCGCCCGCAGCGAACTCAGCCGCGCACTGCGCGGCCTCACAGGCAAGGCGCCACGAACCGAATCCGGCATCCCCAAAGAAAGCGCAATTGTTGTCGCCGCGCTCGATAAACTTCCGCGCGAATGGAATCTGAGCGCCGCGCTGATCCCCGACAGTTATTGGTTGAAAACGCTCGAAAGCAACGGCGTGCATTATCTGGTCGTCACCGGCCCCAACGACCGCGGCGTTCTCTACGGGACTTTCGCACTTCTGCGAAAAATCTCACTGGGAGAATCGATCACCGCGCTCGACGAAAAGCAGTCGCCAGCCGTCGCACAGCGATGGGTAAATCAATGGGACCGGCTCGATGGTTCAATCGAACGCGGCTACGGCGGCCGCTCCATTTTCTGGGAAGACGGCCACGCCCGCGCCGATCTTACACGCGTCGCCGATTACGGCCGGCTGCTGGCTTCGGTGGGCATCAACGGATGCGCAATCAATAACGTCAATTCCGATCTGCGCATACTTACGCCGCAGGTGATCGCGGACGCGTCCCGGATAGCGGATGCCTTCCGGCCCTGGGGGGTCCAGGTTGTTCTGTCGGTCGATTTCGGCAGCCCGAAGTCGATGGGCGGACTCGATACCTTCGACCCGCTCGATCCCCGCGTGGCCGCGTGGTGGAAGTCCAAAGCGGACGAGGTATATCGCGCCATTCCCGATCTGGGCGGCTTCGTCATGAAAGCGGATTCCGAGGGCCGCGTCGGTCCTTCCACCTATGGCAGAACTCACGCCGACGCCGCCAATGTCGTAGCCCGCGCGCTGAAGCCGCATGGCGGGCGGATCTTCTATCGCGGCTTCGTCTACGACCACCACATGGATTGGCGCAATCTCAAGAACGATCGCGCCCGCGCCGCTTACGACAACTTCAAACCGCTTGACGGCCAGTTCGACGACAACGTGGTGATCCAGATCAAAAACGGCCCAATCGATTTTCAGGTGCGAGAACCCGCCTCCCCGCTTTTCGGAGCGCTCGAAAAAACGAACGAAGCCATCGAACTGCAGATCACTCAGGAATACATGGGACAGGCGCGGCACATGGTCTATCTCGTACCGATGTGGAAAGAGACGCTTGATTTCGATATGCGCGTGCACGGAGCCGCCACTCCGGTTAAACATCTGGTCACCGCCTTCGCGGGCGTCGCGAACGTGGGACTCGATGATAACTGGTTCGGCAACCATCTTTCCCAGGCGAATCTATACGGCTTCGGCCGCCTTGCGTGGAATCCGGATCTCAGCGCGAAACAAATTGCCGACGAGTGGACCCGCCTTACCTTTGGCAACTTCCCCGAAATTACGGCCATGCAGCTGAGCTCCTGGCGCACTTACGAAAATTACACCGGTCCCCTCGGCCTTCAGACGTTGACTGACATCACCGGCAATCACTACGGCGTTAACGTGGAAGCCTCCGAGGGCAATGGCTGGGGCCAGTGGCATCGGGCCGACGCCCAGGGCGTCGGTATGGATCGCACAGTGGCGACCGGGACTGGATACATCGGCCAATATAGTCCCGAGGTTGCGGCGAGATACGAATCTCTAGCAACGTGTCCGGACGATCTACTGCTATTCATGCATCACGTTCCCTACACTTACAAACTGCATTCGGGCAGGACTGTCATTCAATCGATCTACGACTCTCACTACAAGGGCGCCGAAGCCGTTCAGCGGTATGTGAACGAATGGAAATCCCTGAAGGGACGTGTGGATGACCGGCGTTACCACGAGGTTCTGGCACAACTGGAATATCAGGCCGGACAAGCCTCCGTGTGGCGTGACGCGGTGTCGAACTGGTTCCTGCGCGAATCCGGAATACCCGATGCCGAGGGACGTGTGGGCCACAACACCGCCCGAATCGAAGCTGAATCCATGCAGCTCATGGGGTATCGGGTAACGGACGTCAAACCATGGGAGGCTGCGTCTGGCGGCAAGGCCGTCGAATGCCCCGAGCAGGCATCCGCATGCGCCGCAACCCTGCGCTACTCCGGCGCTCCCGGAAAATATACGATTCGCGTCGAGTATTTCGACCAGAATAATGGAAGCGCGCGATTCCACCTCAGCGTGGGCGGCCACGCGACCGACACCTGGACTGCGGACGCCGACCTTCCGACAAAAGCCGTCGACGGCTCCTCTTCAGTGCGGCGCACCGTCTCGAGCGTCGAACTGCGGGCGGGCGACGAAATCCGCATTCAGGGCACGCCGGAGAGCGGGGACCGCGCCGCCGTCGATTACATCGAAATCCTTCCCTACGTGAAATGACCGCCGGGAACCCCATTCCCGTCCGCCTCAGGATTTGATATACAAGGCGGCGTGGATCCAAACTCGGCCGTAGGGGCGCAAACAATCCGATGACACGGGAAGAAATCTGGCAAGGAATTATGGACGTCGGAATCGTCCCCGTCATCCGGGCGTCGTCCCCGGATCTGGCACTTGCCGCGGTAGGCGCGATTTGTGCCGGTGGAATACCGATCGTTGAGGTATCCATGACCGTACCCGGCGCGATCGACGTCATTCAGGAGTTGGCTCGCACGATGGGTGATCGAATCCTGCTCGGCGCTGGGAGTGTCCTGAGCGCGGGGACAGCAGCGCGATGCCTCGACGCCGGCGCGCACTTTCTCGTGTGTCCTGGCTTCGATCCGGAGACCGTCAAACTCGCCAACTGCCAGGAGATTCCGGTCATGGCAGGAGCCCTTACCCCCACGGAAGTCATCACAGCGTGGCGAGCCGGGGCTGATTTCGTCAGGATCTTCCCGTGCGCCAACGTAGGCGGGCCGAGTTACATCCGGGAGTTGAAGGCCGCGATGCCTCAGATCCCGATGGTGCCGACTGGCGGCGTCAGCGCTGTCACGGCCGCCGAATTTTTCGAGGCCGGCGCCTCCGCTTTAGGAATCGGGTGTGAATTAATCTCCAGCGCGGCATTAAAATCCGGGAATCTCCTGGAGATCACCCGGGCTGCGTTGCATTACGCGTCGATAGCGCGCGCGGCGCGCGAAGCGGCTTGAACCCTACCTGCCCCGTCCGGGGGCTGCGGTCGCAGCGCCCGGAAGCGGTAGCTTGCCGTCAAGAACCAGCGTCACCATCCGTGAAGGCGGTCCCGGCGCCGCAGCAGCTTCCGCCGGCGGCCCGCCACGGCCAGCCCCGCCACGACCTCCCGGGGCGCCTGGCGGCGCTGGTGGCCCTCCGGCCACGGCAACATACTGTTTGCCGTCTATCATGAACGTCATCGGTGGACCCATTTGCGTCAGGCCGGTCTGTAAATCCAGAAGCTGCTCGCCGGTATCGGCTCGATATGCCAGCAGCCGATTGTTGACGCTTGAAAACACCAGATTCCCGGCCGTCGCGAGCGTACCGCCCTGATTGAATCCTGCAGCGAGCCCGCGCCACCGTTCCGTCTTAGCGATGGGGTCCCACGCAATCAGAACATTCCCCCGGCCGGTTGGGCCGATCCTCGGCAGGTCCGGGCTCGCGGGTTCCGACGGCGCCGCAGCCGGTGCAGCCTGCGCCGCTCCGCCTCGGCCGGCCGCTACAACAGCGGGGTCCACGCCTGGGGGCGGAGGCGCAGCGCCACGTCCAACGCCCGCACCACGTCCACCGCCGCCACGTCCGGCGAACGTGGTCCCCATATTCATTTGCCCTCTCCCTGTTGGCCCCAGATCGGTGGGGGTGGGCTTGAAGTCGAGGTTCGCCGCGTAATTATAGGGCTGACCGATCGTACTCGGAATGTACACCAGACCGACGCCGGGATTGAATGACATCGGGGGCCACACATGCCCGCCGCCCGGACCGGGCATCACGTTAACTCCCTCTTTCCCGTAACGCGCCTCCGGATTCACCACCGGCCTGCCCGTTTTCAGGTTCACGCCAGACGCCCAGTTCACAGTTACCCACGGATCGGCCGAGATTAATTCTCCCGTGTATCTGTCCAGTACGTAGAAGAATCCGTCCTTGGGCGCCTGCATGACTACTTTGCGATTCGAGCCGTTGATCTTGAGATCCGCCAGCATCAGGTCCGCGATGTTATCGAAATCCCAATCGTCGCCGGGCACGGTCTGGTAATACCAGACAAGCTGACCGGTGGCTCCGCGCACAGCGAGTATGCAATCGGCATAAAGGTTGTCTCCCGGACCCCGCGATACTTCAGTCCAGGGACCGGGCTGACCGGTGCCCACATAAACCAGATCGGCATCGGGATCGTAAGCGATGCCGCCCCATACCGGAGCGCCGCCGCCGATCTTCCACCACTCGCCGCTCCAGGTCTTCGCCGCTTCGGCGAGAGCGGGATTTTCAAACGGCTTCGAGGGATCTCCCGGAACCGTATAGAACTTCCAGGCTTCCTTGCCCGTCTCCGCGTCGTATGCCGCGAAGAAACCGCGCACCGCGTATTCGCCGCCGCTCACGCCGATGATGATCTTTCCGCCCTTGATCACGCGCGGCGCCATGGTGATCGTATAGGCCATGTTGTCGGGCGAGACCCGGGTCTCCCAAAGGAGCTTTCCGGTTGCCACGTCGAGCCCCCGCAACCTGCCATCTACAACCGGAGCAATAATCTTGTTCTCGTAAAGGGCGATCCCGCGATTCACCACGCCACAGCAGATCCGCGACTGCCAGACTTGCTGATTGACGTCCGGGTCCTGATGCCAGACCTCCTTGCCTGTCTTCGCGTCGACGGCATACACGACGCTCCAGGGCGCGATACTGTACATCACGCCGTTATGCACCAGCGGCGTCCCCTCCTGCCGGTTTTGGGGACGTCCTTGCGCCGCCGGAATGTCCGAGGTCCATGCGAGTCCAAGGTGACTCACGTTATTCGCGTTGATCTGATTCAGGGGGCTGAAGCGTTGTTCGGACCATCCGAGGTTATAGCTGATCCACTCCTCACCGGTTTTCGCCGCATCTTTCAACGCGGCGTCGTCTATGGATTTCGCCTGCTGAGCATATGCAATCCAGAGAGCACCGAGGCCAGAACCTGCCACAAGCAAGAACGTTTTCGAACCGCGATACACGCGCCCCATAAACTTCCCCTCCATGCCCGGAAAACACGCTCGATTCTATATCAATCGGGTTGATGTATCGGGGGCGCTTACTATTCGTTGCGCGCGGGGCGGCTCAACGCGTGCAGATTGCAGTGACGAATTTACCGTCCGCGCTGGGAATCTCGCCCATTATCTTCAAGCCGCCGTGCTGGGTCAGTATCCAGCGAAAAGCCTCACGCGTGAAGCGGTAACGAAAATTCAGAACAATTCGCTCGCCGCGCTCGACATGAATTTCCCTGCCGCCGGCGCTCAGCGTGAGGTCCCGGCCGGCCTGGAAACGCCTTGTCCACAAATTCATCCCTTCGCGCCGGTCGTCGCGGTTTTCCATGAACCTGATCTCCCCGTCGTCGCTGCAGATACCCGTAGTGGCAAGCGGCGCAAAAACGAATCGCTTCTGCCTCTCGGTCGCTTCGCGGTTCTCGTCGTCATGCATCCGGGCATCAAGGATCAGAACGTCGCCTTTATGCATGCAGTCGGCGATGTGCTTGATCTGGTCGAGCGGATCGAACCCGCCAAGCGTGTTTCCCACCATCAGAAACAACCGCGGGGCTTCGCTTACGTCCGCGGCCAGCAACAGGTGCATCGGGCTTGAAATATCCGCTTTCAGTCCCAGAACCTCACAGTCGTCGTCTTCGGCGCCTGCGCAGGCGGCCTCCAGCAGCGTCTGACTTGCGTCCACGGGAAAGTACTTCACCTCACTCCCGGCTGCCTGCAGCGCCTTGAGCATGATCCGGTCTTTCAAGCCTTCTCCCGCCCCGAAGCTGATCACGGGTACACGGCTTCCGAAGGCTTTCGTAAGGTCCCCGGCTTTCAGGCCGAGGGCATCCCAGGTCTGCCGCAGACTCTCGTTTCCGTTAGCTGAAAGATCCTTCCATGCGCGTACGGAGGCAGGCGACCAGTAGAAGAATTTTTCCGGTAAATCACGCGCTTCCATCGCCTCGGCGAACTCATCGGCAATCTCCGCTTCAGTGAGCAGAACCTCTATGTTCATTCTTCACCAGCTTACTCCGTAAGAAGTCTCTCCGACCGATCAGCCGAGGCTCGGATTAGAATCGAAGTCTGCGAATGAGAACTGGTGCTTCTCTGCGATTCATCGCTCTGGCCACGCTTGCGCTTGCTCTGCGGGCGAGCGCGGATGTCGTGATCACCGGAAAGGTCGTCGACGAAAACGACGTGCCCGTTAATGAAGTGCGCATCACGGCCATGCCCGCGGGAGCGTCTGACGTTTCTTCGACTGCGGGATCCGTTCAGGCAACGTCAGACGCTGCCGGCACCTTTCGCATCGAGATCGCCGACCCGGGAAACTATCGTCTCGAGGCGGAGCGCGAGGGGTACTTCGTCTTCACCAATGCATCCGTGGCCCTCGAAAGCGGTACGCCGCTCGAAATCAAAATAAATCACCTCAAGGAACTGGCGGAATCGGTGGACGTCCACTATTCGCCGCCCGTCATCGACCCGCAACAGACCTCGGACACGAAGACGCTCAACAGCCAGCAGATATTAAATCTCCCGTATCCCGCTTCGCAGGACTACCGGAACGCCCTTCCCCTTATGACAGGCGCGGTTCTCGACAATGCCGGCCAGGTCCATCTCAATGGCGGCGACACTTCTCAGGCGAACTACAGGCTGAATGGGTTCGATATTTCGGATCCCGCGACGGGCGGTCTGAACGCCCGGTTGAACGTCGATACCGTCCAGACGCTCGAATGGGATGCCAGCCGCTTCTCGCCCGCCGAAGGCAAAGGTTCAGCCGGCGTTGTCGATATCAAGACACAGATGGGTGACGACCACTGGCGATTCGGCGGCACAAACTTCATCCCCGGCTTTGGCTCGCAGGATGGGCTGCATCTGGACCACTGGTCGCCGCGCGCAATCGTCGCCGGTCCGATAAAGAAGGGCCGCGCCTGGTTCCACAACGCATTCGACGCGTATTACACCGTCAGCACCGTTTCCGGGCTGCCAAGAGACCAGAATCAGGCACGCAGCCTTACGACCACAGACCTGACGCGCCTCCAGTGGAACATTACCAACTCCCACATTCTGACCGCCAGTTTCCTCGCCAACATGGGGGACTTCACTCGCACGGGCCTGAGTTTTCTGACCCCTGCCGCGGCCACCGTGAATCAACGGACTTCTCTTTTCGTCGGCACAATCAAAGACCAGTGGTCGGTTGGCGGTGGGCTCGTGGAATTCGGTTACGCGCATTCTCAAACTTATCTGCAGTCGTCTCCGCAGGGCACCGAGACCTACGTCATCACGCCATTCGGAGCCCAGGGGAATTACTTCCTGCGCCAGACGGCTTCCACCGGCAGACAGGAAGGGCTGGTCAACGTTTTTCTGAAGCCGATTCACGCCGCCGGGACGCATCAGATTCAGATCGGGCTCGACGCGGAGCACAGCAATCTCGATCAAATGGTCGACCGTAATGACTACACCGCCGTGAATGTCAACGACGCCGTCATCCGCAATGTCCAGTTCCTCGGCAACCCTCAACAGTTCGTCAACAACGTCGAAGCTTACGCTTATGTGCTGGATCGCTGGAGCCCTGTGGAAACGCTCATGATCGAGGCGGGCTTCAGAACGCAGTGGGACAGATACGCAGGCAGCGGCCCGATCGCGCCCCGGCTCGCGGCTTCCTGGTCCCCGAAATGGTCCGGCGGAACACGGTTTTCGGCAGGCTGGGGAATCTTCTACGATGCGGTCACGCTGAACATGATCGCGCTCAGCCAGGAGCAGACCGGAGTCAGTACTTACTACGCGCCCTCGGGAGCCGTTGTGGGCGTGCCGGTGGAAACGCAGTTCGTGCTCGAGCCGCACGACCTCCGGCTCGCTCGCTACGAGCTTTCCAGCCTCTCAGCCGAACGAAAGTTGCCATGGGGAGTTTACGGAAAAGTTAACCTGATTGACCGGCAGGGAAGCCGCGGCTTCGCATTTCAGGACGAGCTGGTCCAGCCCTCGTTGAATTTGTATGTCATCGACAATATTCAGCGACAACGCTATCGGGCCGCCGAGTTTGCCTTCCGCCGGACTTTTCTCTCCCGCTATCAGTGGTTCGCGAGCTACACGAGATCCGAAGCGAGCGCTAACGCGGTGATCAACTATTCGATAAATAACCCGGTTTTCGCGCCACAGGCGGGAGGTCCGCTGCCCTGGGATGCGCCCAACCGGTTCCTGGCATGGGGATGGGCGCCCGTCGAAAAGAGCTGGTTTCCCCGATTTCTGAGACCGATCATCGGAGAAACCGATGTTCAGCTGCTGGTCGACTTTCGAACGGGCTTTCCGTTCGGCCTCGTCTCGCAGACGGGCAATGCGGTGGGGGCGCCCAACTCACAACGTTTCCCCAGCTACGGCACAGTGAATATCGCGCTGGAGCGGCGTTTCCAGTTTCACGGCTATCTCTGGGCGTGGCGGGTGGGGCTGGTCAACGCGCTGGATCGGGCGAATCCCAATGCCGTTAACAACGACGTCGATTCACCCCAGTTCCTGACGTATGGAAGCGGGCAAGGCCGCGCAGTGAACGTGCGGCTTCGCTTTCTGGGCAAAAAGTAGCGGGAAACGAACCAGGTTTATTTCTGAACGTCGCCAAGAACGGTCTTGACGCGTTTGTGCAGGCGGCTCTTGTAACGAGCAGCGGTACCGCGCTTGATGTAACCCTTGCGAGCCGCTTTGTCGACCAATGAGAAAGTTGCGGCCATAATGGATGTCACATCGCCGTGCTCTTTGGCCGCAAGGGCCTTCCGCATCGTGCGGATCTGCCGGCGCAGCCTGCTTTTTGCGAAACGATTAAAATCTGTACGACGTTCGGTCTGCCGGACACGCTTCAGGGCAGAGTAGGTATTCGCCATCTATGTATCTGATCCTTTTGATTAAGCTTGAACCTTAACAATACCACGCCGGAAAGATCCAACCGGATTAACGAACCTGGTCGCGCCCGCCTGCGTATCGATAGCTGAGAGTCAGGTATCGAATATGCTCAAGTTTCTGCTCTGGTGCATTCTCTTTGTCATTTGCTGGCCGCTGGCGCTGGTCGCCATCGTGATTTACCCGATTGTCTGGCTCCTGTTGCTTCCCTTCCGGATCGCCGGGATTGCCGTCGGTTCGGTGCTGGTGCTGATCTGGGCGCTGGTTACGCTGCCGGTAAGGGTCGTTGAAAGAGTGCTGTAAGCGTTCTGTGAAGGCGCCTCTGTCAAGGCGGAGTAAAAGGTCGCTCAAGAACGTTAAGAGTCGGCCGTTGATCCAACTTCCGAGCCACTCCGCCCGTCGTATCCTCTGTCCCCGGTTATTCAACTCAAGCCGGTGGCAGGAGACGAGAACTTCATGAGACGATTTTCCAGAATATCCACGATCGGAACCCTATCCGCCAGCCTGCTGTTGACGCCGGCAATCTTTGCGCAGGGTCAGTTCGGCCCGAGAGGAAACCCCGGCACTCCGCCGGACCCGGCAACCATGATTGCCGACCAGGTAGCGCGGCTCACCGCCCTGCTTGATCTGACAACGGCGCAGGCGACACAGGCAGCCTCGATTTTGACCGCTGCTCAAACGTCCATCTCCGCGCTGCAGACAACCCTCCACACGGATCAGACCTTCCTGCAGGCTGCGATCAAGAGCAACACCACGGCGTCCATTGATCAGATGGCTGCCGCGATCGGAACCATCGAGGGTCAGGTCCTTGACGCCCGCAGCCAGGCCGAAGCGGCTTTTTACGCCATCCTGACAACAGCTCAGCAGACAAAATTGTCCGCGGTTGGCGGTCTCGGGCTGCTCGGCGGCGGACCTGGCGGACCCGGACGCGGTGGACCACATCCTTGACCGATTCCCCGGCTGCGTAAATCGCCGGATCGTGAGGCCTTTCCGGCCTCACCGTCCGGCTTCTTCACGCCGCGGCCGAAACCGCGCGGGTTAATGTGCGCGCCTCCGTGGCCTCTTCCTCGTAGTGAACATCTTTGACACGCGTGTCTTTGCAGTGAACGACGACTATTGTTCGATCAAGAACGTGCGGCCCCGCAAGCGCATCCACAAGGTTGAGAATGCGCGCGGGCAGTTCCCGCACCCTGGCGCCGCGTTCGCGCAGAACCATTTCAACCAGTGCCCGTTCGCACCCCGCGATATCCACCGGAATGGCCGCCTCCGTGACCCCGTCGCTCAACGCTATCAGGGTATCTCCCGGACCGAATGCGACGGTACGCTGTCGATAGCTGCTCGACCTGCTCAAACCCAAAACCGGCGCATTCGGTTCCAGACGCTCTACCCTCCCGTCTCTCCGGACAATGAGCGACGCCTGGTGACCGGCGTTAACGTAATGAAGCCGTTCGCGGCCGGCGCTGACGCGCCCCGAAAAAAGCGATGCGTGCGTGTTCTCGGGGGCGATCTCCCAGAACATGTGGTTCATCTCGCTGAAAAGCTCGGGCAACTCGACTCCGTGACGGCCGAGAGACCTGAGACACGCTTGCAATCCGGTCATCAGAATGCACCCCGGATTGCCCGCGACCGCAACGTTCCCGATTGCCGCCGTCAGCCCCGCGGAGTTCGAACCCGAGAGATCGAAAAAATCTCCGCCGAGTCTGCCGGATCTCTCACATTGCGCCGCACATTCGATTCCCGAAATGCGTGGAAACGAAATGGGGTTCGATGGCGCAAGGCGGTCCTGAATGCCGCGGACGACGTCGGGTTCGTCATTGTTGTTGTTATATGCCTTCGGGGCACGCAACAGATTGCCGATTTGCGCGCAAAGATTACGCATCACGCTCAGGTCGGATGCGCTGTACCGCCCATGCCTGTTCCGGGGACCGATCGCAAGCATCGCTGCCGTCTGTCCATCGGTCTCAACGGGAAAAAGAAGCTGAGCGAGATCGCCGCGGCGAAGATCCGAATCGACGCATGAAAGCGCCTCGGTGCGCGCGCAGATGGAGATCGCCTCCCGATATGCGGACCATGCGGCGGAGTCGCCCGCGCTGCTGAAAACGCCGATCACGTCGACGAAATCGCTGAACTCACGGGGTCGGACCATCCCGATGATCCAGGCGCTGTCGATCCATACCAGCAGATCGGTTACAAGCCTCTCGATCAGAACGCTTTCCGTTTCGTCCCGAATCATACCTGCATGCGAGTCACCGGCTTGAGTGTGCGAATGAACGTGTATAAATGACGGACAGATACGCATACTCGAATGACGTATCAGCCTCGCCAATCGCCGCGTTTAAGTTTGTCAAATCCTCATGTGCTGATGAGGCGACAATGTATCACCCCAGGCACACGCCGTAATCGGCGGCCCGCCGACGGAGCGCTCCACGTACTGGTGGTGAAACCAGCCTCGTGCAGTTCCAAAGCCCACGCCGCTGGCCGGACCGTTGTAGTAATACGTGGGAGCGAGGTCTTCCGCCACCAGCGCTGCAAGCGGAATCTGGTTTGCGCGATCCTGCATACTGGTTAATCGGGCCGATCAATCATCAGGACGAAGCAACGCCGGATTCGGGTTGAACGTCACAACCGCGATGTAAGCCATGGCCGAATTCAGGAATGGAGGAGGGGATTGATAAGAGCCAGCGGAAAGCGAGGAGCCGTCATCCAGACGCGAGGCTCAACAGGTAATCGGACGTGAGTCAGACACACGTGATCGCCGTCGCGCGGGATCGGCAGCTCTTTCAAAAAGGCTTCACGAAGGGCCTCGATCTTCTGTTGATCCTGACGCTCGCGATCTGCATCGTCAGGTTCTGGATCATGCCGTTGCCTTCCAGTCTGTGGGTGGACGAAATGGGGACCTGGTTCGTGGTGCACCACGGCGCGAACGATCCTACCCTTCAGGCCGTCCCCCAGGTCCCGGCTTCGATTTACTATGTGCTCCCCAAATTAGCCGAGCAAGTCGCCGGCTTTTCCGAAGTCAGCTATCGTTTCTTCTCCGTAATTGCAATGCTTGGTTCGCTGGCGGCGCTGGCGTGGATCGCGCGCCGCCTGATCCACCCAAACGCAGGATGGTTCGTTGTCTTCGCCGCCATGACTTCCCGCGGCTTTAATTACCAGGCGGACGACGCGCGTCCGTATGCTCTTGGCACATTCGTATTCACCGTATCCGTCTTTTTGCTGATACGCTGGCTCGACTCCGGACGGATGCGCGATGGCCTGTTTTTTGCCGCGGCGGCATCTCTGCTCTGGTGGGTTCACATGGTTTTCTGGCCGTTCTATCTGATCTTTGCGATCTATACCGTGTTCCGCGTTTCCCGCTCCGGAACGCCGACGGGTTGGCGGCAGGCGATCGCAGTCTTCGCCGTCATGACGTGCGCCGTTGTGCCGGTGGCTCTCCGCGCGGTCTCTCTTCTGCATCAGGCATCGGTCCACGTCGTAGTTCCCGTACCCCAGATAAGGGACTTGCTGCTGATCCTCAAGGTCAAAGCTCTCATCGCAACACTGGCGGGAGCGTTTCTGCTGAGCCGCTTGTTGAGATGGAGGCGAACGACTGAGTCTTCGGTTTCCAACTGGGGTATCGCACTGATCCTGGGCTGGTGGCTTATCGATCCCTTCTGTCTTTTCGCCTTCTCCCGCATCACGGGCAGCAGTCTGTTTGTAGCGCGCTATTTGTATCTCGCCTTGCCCGGAGTGGCTTTGACTGCCGCTCTGCTGGTGGTTGCCTTCATCCCGGCCAACTGGTGGAAGCCCGTTGCGCTCGCACTGGGCATCGGGATTCTCGCGTTCATGGGCCAATGGCGCCATCCGTGGCCGGAGCACCACAACTCGAACTGGAGAGAGGCGGCGGCCGCACTGCGCGAATGGGCATCCAACGCGAATGTGCCAGTCGTCTGTCCCAGCCCATTCATCGAGGCCCAGCCTCCCGTGTGGAATCCCGATTACCCGGTTCGCGGATTTCTCTATTCCAATCTGGCCGTTTATCGCACTCCTGGCCAGATTTATCCCTTCCCGTTCGTGACGTCGCCGGAAGCGGAGCGTTACGCGCGGAGCCTGGCAAGCGGCGCCCTCATTCAATCGGGCCGCTTCGCCATTTACGGTGGCGACCGGAATGTAGAATTCTGGCGGCGCTGGTTCGCTTCGCGGCCCGAACTGACTGGTTGGCGAAACCGCCGACTGGGTCTCTTTGGGGATGTGGAAGTCGCGGTCTTTTCCACAGGGCCAGACTCCTGAGCATCCGGATTTCACTTTTAAAGAACACGCGCAACTCGCGGCCGCCGAAACGCGGCTGGACGCGCCGCTTACTCTATTCCTGGCGCCGCGAACGGCGGCCCTTGCGCTTCTGCGATGATGAGAAGTCTTCGCTTAAGGGAGGAAACGATTCTTGTGTTTTTCGGCAGCGGCGAACTTTACAGGCAGCGGAGTTCTCGCCGCTATGGGCGCCGTCACTCTGACAAAAGTAAAGCATCGCCGCGAGATGCTTTTCGCGTCCCTGCCCGTGCTTTTCGCCATTCATCAGTTCATTGAGGGCTTCGTCTGGCTGGGATTGGATGGCATACTCTCGCCCCGCGTGACCCACGCGATGGCCGCGGCATTTATGCTGTATGCGCAGGGGCTTCTTCCGTACCTGCTGCCGTTAAGCGTCCTGCTGTTCGAAGGGGACGTGAAGTCCCGCAGGCGGATGCTGCCGTTCGTAGTGATCGGCGGCGCTACGACGCTCTATATACTGTGGGCATTGACGGCTTACCAGCTGCAGGTCTTCGTCAGAAGAGACAGCATTGTATACATCAATCAAGCGACAAATAATACGGCCGTCGCCGTGCTGTATGTGATTGCGACGTGCGGTTCGCTATTCTTCTCCCGGATCAGGCCGATGGTAGCTTTCGGCATCGCAAATCTGACGATTCTCCTGATTGTGATGGGGGTCAAGCGATACGCCTTCACGTCCTTGTGGTGCGCATACGCGGCGGTCGCGAGTCTCATCATCGTGGTTTATTTCTGGAAAACCAGCGAGGACCGGCCGTTCCTCTACGCTGAACCTTTGTGGTGAATTCCGGCGCCAGGGAAACTGTATGAACTCGATCCGCCTTGGCCTCCTGGCAGCATTCGCCGCCATTGCTCAAAGCCCTGCGGGAACGAAGAACCCGAGCCAACTGGAATTCGTGAAAATCGTAGCCGGCGAATTCATGATGGGCTGCGTGCCGGGCGACAAGGATTGCCTTGAAGATGAGGTTCCCCGCCATAAAGTGCGTCTGACCAAAGGGTTCGAAATCGGCAGGTACGAGGTCACTCAGGCGCAGTGGGAAGCAGTGATGGGTCCCCAATCGAACCCCAGCCAGACGATCGGCCCGAATCATCCCGTGGACAGCGTGAATAAAGCCGATATCCATGCGTTCCTCGACAAAATGAACGCACGAAACGACGGCTTCAAATACCGGCTGCCGACCGAGGCTGAGTGGGAATACGCCGCTCGCGCAGGCGCCCCCGATCCTCCTCGAGCTTCCCTGGGCGAGTACGCCTGGTTTGCCGATAACTCCGATGACGAGTCGCATCCGGTGGGCTTGAAGAAGCCGAATGCATGGGGACTCTATGACGTACTCGGCAACGTACGCGAGTGGGTAGACGACCGGGCGGCCTACTATGATTACGAGCCGGTACCCGAGGTCACCGTAGATCCCAAAGGGCCGCAGCGCGGCCGATTTGGCGGCGGCGGAGGCGGCAGAACCGATGGCGGCCCCCGCCCGCCCAAGGGTTTCGACGCGAAGGGAAGGCTCCTGATCAACGGCGGCGGAGCCGAAGGTTTGCCCGTCTTCCGGGGCGGCGGTTGGGATAACTTTGCCCCGTACTTGCGGCTCTCTTCGCGCTACTACTATTACGGCACGGATTTGAAGGTCAGCGACATCGGCTTCCGCGTGGTGCGGGAGGCGCAATAGAGTCTGTGGAGAATCCTCATGAAGAAACTGAAGTTGGTTTTCACGCTCGGCGCCGGCTTGCTGGGCATGGTGGTTCCACTATCCGCCCATCATTCCTTCCAGGCCGAATACGACGACCAGAAACCGATTACGTTGACGGGTAAAGTGACGAAAATCTCGCCCGATAATCCGCACGGCTGGATTTATCTGGACGTAAAGAACGAGAAGGGCCGCGTCATCAACTGGGCTCTCGAACTGCCTCCGCCGAACGTTCTGCAACACAATGGATTCGACACATCGGTGTACAAAGCAATGGAGGAGAACCACGAGGAAATCACGGTGACCGCATTCCAGGCGAAGGATGGCGGCAAGCATGCCTGGGCCGCAGGTCTTACGCGCAGCGATGGCAAGACCGTGATTACCCTGGGCGGCCTTCCCGCCCAACCCTACAGTGCGAAACCCAATGGCGATCGCAAAGTCAGGCAGTAACCGGAATCGACTGTCTGGCGATCAGGCCGCGCCGGCCGTCATGTAAGCGGCAGGCGTACGGCTTCGCACAAGATCCCCGAACACGTAAAACCGGAAATACGGACGCTCGCCGCTTCGGGACCAGCGGCTTACGCGCCATTTAACTTTCAGGAACCGCACATCCCGGAGCGGCAGCGTCATCTGATATTCGCCGCAATAACACTTCGCCGGAAAACTGGCGAATGGCCTTAAGGACCATGCTTCGCCATCCTGCGAACTATGTATTTCCAGATTGACGCTCTGGTTTTCGACAGCGTGAGTAATTCCGAACGTCAGGAGCAACTGGCCGCACTCCTGCCGAGCGATCTCAAACAACGCGCTTTCGCCCGACTCGCGTATAGTCGTTTCTTTAAGGAGGAAGTCTGGTAACACAACGAACTCTCCTGTGAGCTGGCGCGACACTTGCAGACGCAGTCAGGCGTACCTGATCCGCGACAGCTTCTGTCCCGCTACTGCGAGCGTCTCATAATTCTTGCAAAAACAAAAGCGTATTTGAGTACAACCCGAGGCTTTTTCGAAATAAAAACTGGAGCCGGGAACCCCGGCTACTCCGAATTCCTGAACCATCCGGCGCGCAAACGATACATCGCCGGTCGCGGTTAAGCTGCCGATGTCGGTCATCACATAATAGGCGCCCGCCGGCATGTAGCAGCGAAACCCCGCGTTTTCAAGCATATCGATCGCGGCGCGTCGGCGCCCGTCGTAAACCTGGGATAATCCGGTGAAGTAGTCCTGTTGTTCGTCGAGCGCAATTGTCCCCGCATATTGCAGCGGAGTGGGCGCGTTTACAGTAAGAAAATCGTGAACTTTACGAATGGATGTTGTCAATTCCGGCGATGCTGCGACCCAGCCCACACGCCATCCGGTGACCGAGAACGTCTTGCTGAGGCTGTTCACCAGGATCGTGCGGTCGCGCATTCCCGGCAGCGTAATCATCGGGATATGCCGCGCCCCGTCATAGACGATGTGTTCGTAGATTTCGTCGGTAATGGCGATTGCGTCGAATTCCTGGCAGAGCGATGCAATTAAGCTCAGCTCTTCACGCGAAAATACTTTGCCTGTGGGGTTGTGAGGCGTGTTCACAATAATGGCTTTTGTGCGGTGCGAGAAGGCCCGCCGCAACTCGTCGGGGTCGAAATGCCAGTCCGGCGTATGCAATTTGACCAGCTTCCTCTCGGCGCCGCAAAGAAGCGTGTCCGGGTGGTAGCTTTCATAAAAGGGCTCGAAGACGACTACCTCATCACCGGGATTCGTCGTCGCAAGCAGAGACGCGGCCATACCTTCAGTAGCCCCGCAGCAAGCCGTAATTTCAAGCTCCGGATCCAGTTCCAGACCATAGCTGCGAGCATACTTCCTCGCGATGGCAGCGCGGAACGCCTTTGTCCCCCATGTGATGGAGTACTGATTGTGATCCGCTTCAATTGCTTCGATCGCCGCCCGTTTGAGATCGACCGGCGCGGCGAAATCAGGGAATCCCTGCGCCAGGTTTACCGCGCCGAACTGGATTGCAAGACGCGTCATCTCGCGGATTACGGACTCCGTGAACTTCGCGGTTCGTTCGCTGTGAAAGCTCTTGTGCGTGGTTGCCGAGGCCATCGTTTTCTTATGTTCTCACGCTGTGAAAAGGCTGATTCACTTGCGTGGTACCGTGCCCGACGAAAGGGGCTTTGGAAGGTATTCTATTCAAAGATAGCGCCAGAATAGGACGAAAACTGTGGGTGTCGATTCGCAGGGATCACTCAGCGCTTTGATTCCATGGACAGGCGTTTCGACGAGAAGCGCGATGTCTGGCGTGCGGAACTCCGCCGGGTCGAAGAGGTCGTCAACGCCCGCTTGAAGCATCTCGAAGAGCAAGGCTAAATCCGGCATCGCTACTCCTCCACGTCGGCGGCGGTGATGGCATCGCGGAAAGCATGCCAGATTCGCAACACGCGCACATGCTGCTGGTCTTCCCGGATATGGAAAATGATTCGGCAAACTCCCCTGCGCTTGCCGTACAGTAAGTGGC
Source organism: Terriglobia bacterium (assembly GCA_963845785.1). Classification (GTDB taxonomy): domain Bacteria; phylum Acidobacteriota; class Terriglobia; order Bryobacterales; family Bryobacteraceae; genus BOG-234. The sequence goes on from CAWJTK010000003.1 coordinate 603,396, forward strand.
GGGCGGGAAAGCCAGGCTCTCTCGCTTCCCCGATGACCGGGCAACGGGCCGGAAGCTCTTCGTCGAGGCTGAAAATGGCGTCGAATAAGCGCGTGAGCCACTTCTCCGCGCGCATCGGAGCCACGTCGCGGATACGTTCAAACGCCGCATATGCGTCACTTTCGGCGGGAGCGGCGAGGCTAACGCGGTAGGCCGTACCTCGCCCGCATCTCGTCGAGTACCTGAGCGGCGGGCTTCAGTTCGCCGCGTTCCGCGCTCGCTATGCCCTCTTGAATGGCCGCGAGTGTTTCCATGTGATGCAGGCGCTCCAGCATTGATTGGTAGCTCGCCGCATCCTGCACGACCACTTCCGCCTTGCCGTTCACCGTCAGCACTTCCGGGGCATGCGTCTCTTTCAGCCGCGCGACGTGCGCCTTATGATTTCGCAGGAAGTCGGTCAGGGAGTGGATTTCACGGGTATCAAGCATAAGAGCTTTCATCAATTAGTTATCTGATAATTATATGCTCACATTACGGCGGGCAAATCAGCAGCATGAATCCCGCGCCCGAGGTGGATTTTCGAGGGCGCCGCCGAGCTTCAGCCCGGTGCGAAGCTAACGTGAGCCGGGAGCGGTTTTATCGAAACTGTGGAAATGCGCTAATCGCGCTTATCGCGTCACGATAACAGCTTCGGTAAGACCTGCCGGAACCCTCTTTTTCGAGGAAGCCGGTTTTTTGGTGGAAGCGACCGTTTTCGGAGCCGGTTTTTTCGCCCCCACGCTCCTCGCCACCGGACGATGGTTCGCAACCAAAACAGTCTTTGAACCGGTCTTCCTGACGGGGGTCGCCGAGGCAAGATCCTTCACTTTTGCCGAAACCGTCCGGGGCTGCACAAGTTCGGCGATCTTCACGGGCGGTAAGTCCTTGCGAGGAGGCTCCAGCTCACGGTCGTGTTTGCCGGAATAAAGCTCCCGATACATATCCGCGTTCCGCAGCACCGCCTCAACGTAATCCCGGGTCTCGGTAAATGGAATACTTTCCACAAACTCCACCGGATCCCGGTAATTAGCCCAATTCAGCCACTGATGCACGCGGCCGGGCCCGGCGTTGTAAGCCGCGAGGGTGCGGTACCAGTCGCCATCCCAGCTGTCCAGTTGCCCGCGCAGATATTGGGTTCCCAGCCGGATACTCACACCCGGATCGAATAAAAGGCTCGTGGGCACCACCCGCATGCCCTGCTGACGACCCACCATCCGGCCGGTGGCGGGCTCGAGTTGCATGAGACCAAGCGCGTTGGCGCGCGATTTTGCTCCCGGGTTGAACTCGGATTCCTGACGAATCAATGCGGCCACGAAGAACGGGTCCACTCCACGAGCCCTGGCGCTCTCGAAAACCTCGTCTTTATAAGGCAACGGGAAAAGCATCTGCCAGAAGCGAATGGGCGCGTTCTCCAGCGGAAGGGCCAGATAATCGCCGCTGACGCTCTTCATAATGCGCAAGGCGCGAAACGGCGATTCCGCCGATTGAGCCAGCTCCAGCGCCAGCAATTGTGGCTGCTCGGTCTCCGACGCCATGCCGAATTTCATCTCCGCATCGGCAACATCGGGGAGACCGGCTTGCCGCAGCAAACGGGAGCGTTCAATACGGAGCTTCGTCCCGTCGTTCGGTTCGGTACTCGAAAGATCACGATGCTCCGGCCAATCGACATCATCGAGCCACGTTTTGACGTCCGCATCCGCGATGGCGGCGGCAACCTTGTCACGCGTTCTCTCCCGACCCAGAACTGCATAAAAGTAGTGCGGGAACTGCGCCGTCAGGCGGTCGTAATAAGCGTGCGCCTCCGCCGGCTTGCCATCCATCTCAGCGAGCCGGCCGAGAAAATAGAGCGCAGTCGCGGCCCGCGAGTCGTCCGGATACTGTTCAACCTGATCCCGCAGAAGGCTCACTCGCTCCGGCTTATCGCCGAGATATGCGTCCCAGGTAACTTTCCAGTGGCAATAAGCGGTCGAGCTGTCCGCCGGAAACGTCTCGTAGGCCGCTTTGAACAGCGGCTCGTACCGTTCGCGGTCATTCGTCGCCACGTAACTGTTCCCCGCGCTGACCAGCGCTTTCAGCCGCCAGACCGATTTCGGATAATGCTCGCCCAATTCCTTTACGGAATCCATCGCCTGGGTGTCATCGCCCTGTTTCCGCGCCGCTTCCTCGATATAGTAAAGCCGCTGCGCGTCGGTCTCCGAACGATCGATATGCAGCGCCTTCAAATAACGCATCGCCGCGGCCGTTTCTCCCGCCAGGTAGTCGGAAACCCCCACGCCGACCCTCGCGGTTGCCTGCTCCGGCAAGGTCAGACGATCCGCGAGCGCCACATACTCCGCCCGCGCTTTCGCATAACTCTTCACCGCCAGCCACTTCTCGGCTCGCTCCAGTTGCTGGGCCGCCGGCGGACTGGGAAAATCCTTCCCGAGCGCGAGCCGCAGCCGATCAACCGCCATTGCCGACTGCGCCGCAAGATCCGTATTCGGCCAGGAGTAGTAAACACGCTGGTAACTGAGACCCGCCTGTTGCTGCTCGCCTTGCGCTTCATAAGCGAGCCCGAGCGCGAAATCGCCGTCGGGCTGGGGTAAGAGCTTGTAATCCGTCTGCAGGATGTTCAGCGCCTTGCTGGTAGACTGCGGCTCACGCTTGTCCAGAAGCGCGCGGGCATAGATCACATCGATCTTGCCGGTAAGGGGAGACGAAGCGACAGGGTTGGCGCGATAAGCGTTTAACGTGCTCAAAGCGCCGTCGACATCTCCAGTGAGAAGTTGCGAGTATCCGAGATAGTAGTCGGCGTAATCGGAAAGCTTCGAAACGTCGCGGGCCGCCTGGAGATGCGGAATTGCCGCTTTATAGTTCCGAGCGTTCCAGGCGGCGATTCCCTGCCCCAGATCAGATGCGGCCGAATCCGCCAGCTGAGCGGTTCCGGCGGCCAGCAGAGCCAGCAGAAACCGTGTCGAAGTGATTTTTTTTCCAGTCATTGGTGCCAGACATCAAGCGAAAAATTTCCGTCTATACCATTGGCCCCGGATAACTCTGTCCCAATAAAGCATCGTTGTCGTGCGCCAGGGTCCGCAGAACCTCAAGATGGAGATAGTCGACCATGGTCGCGGATTTCGCAAGAAAATCCTGTAAAAATTGACTGCGCGCGCTATCGATTACCGGTTGCAGCGTACCGTAGATGTTCCCGGAAGCCACACCTTGCCTCAAATCCGCCTCATTGTAAAGCCTCATCTCGGCCACTCGCAGCCTCGCCATGCGCTGCGCCTGAAGGTGCAGGCGCTGATCTTCCGGACTCAAAGTCTCCCAGGAAAGGCGCTTTTCGGTGCGATCGGGCGCCGCGTCGGCCGCCGCAAAAGCCCTGGGCTGAGAAGTTCCCCCGACACTTTCAAGGCGCATTCCCGCCGCTTCGCAGAGCAACTCGAGCGGCGCGGTATTCGCTTCCGTCACGCCCGACGTGACCAGCCCCGACGCCAAAAGTACCGCTACGACTGATTGACGCGCGCGAATCGGAAAAAGATACACCTTCGGCCTGTCGTCCCCAGCGGATCCCGCATCGAGCTTTTCAGCCAGACCCGAGGAGATTTCCGTTGAGGTTGCGAGCGCAGTCACCGGGTCGCCGCTCTCGATTGCGGCCACCACAGCGGGCGCATCCGCAATATTGAATGCAAAATCATCGAACCCGTAATGGCCGCCCGGATCGGCGGAAGATGAACGGCGTTCGAATCCGCCGCTCGCCCCAACCCGCGCCTGGTTGTTTTCAAACACCAGCACCACCGAGAGTGCCGCATACGGAGCGATGTTTTCGACGAGGGCTTCGAGAATCTGTTGATCGCCGTTCGCCTGCCGCATCCGGCGCAGAGCCTGGTTCAGCGATTCGGCTTGCGCCCGGCTCACCTCTTCCCGGGTCCGCGCGAGTTGATCCCCGGCCTGCGATCGTTCTGCCGCGACCGCGCGCGATACAGCATCCTTCAGATCCGAATCCACACGTTCCGACAACTCGTAGACGAGAGTAGTGTGGTGTCGCTCCACTACGTCACGCCACGTCAAAGCGCCGGCTTCGTGCATTCTTTCTCAATGGTACGGCAGGATTTAGGCGGGTGTCGAGCGTAGGATGAGGCCATGGCTGTAAATATTCTCGAAAATAAAGTCGCAATCGTCACCGGAGGCACCAGAGGCATCGGAAAAGCCATAGCGGACCGCCTCCTCGATGAAAAAGCGCGTGTTGCTATCTGCGGAACCCGGCAAAAGTCGGTTGACGAAGCTGTCAGGGTTTTATCGGCAAAGGGCGATGTTTTTGGCATGGTGGCGGATGTAAGACGGATCGAAGATGTCCGGCAATTTATCGCCGCCGTGCAACAGCGGTTCGATGCCGTGCACATACTGGTCAACAACGCTGGAACAGGCGCATTTGCAAGCGTCGCCGAAACGCCACCCGAAACCTGGGATGCTGTGATCGGCGTGAATCTGACGGGCGTCTACTACTGCTGCCACGAGATTCTGCCGATATTTCTGCGGGCGGGGAGTGGCGACGTGGTAAATATCGGCTCACTTGCCGGAACAAGCGCCTTCGCCGGTGGTGCGGCGTATAACGCGTCGAAGTTCGGCCTGATCGGATTTTCAGAGGCTATGATGCTCGATCATCGCCATAACGGTATAAGAGTCTCGCTGGTGTTGCCGGGGAGCGTGAACACCGAATTTGGAAGGCGTGCCGCCGCGGATGGCCATTCCGGGACAGAGGTCCAGGATAAGAACACCTGGAAAATTGCGCCGCAGGAGATCGCCGAAACTGTCGTTAATCTGCTGCGAATGCCTGCTCGAACGACAATAAGCCGGGTTGAAGTTCGGCCTTCGCGTCCGGCCGGAAAAACATGAAAAAGAGTCGGAAAGCGATTTGGCATAGAGCGTGCATAGAGAGGGATGTGAAGGCGGCTGGAATGCCAAACCGGCGGCTTGGGAGGTTAGATACGGATATGGTGAGGTTAAATAAAAAACTTGATCCATTGCAAACGGGTCGCGAGGCGGAAAAGCTTCACGGTGATTTGCAAAAACTGGTCGTCGGCCAGGAAGAAGCAGTCGATCAGATTGTAAATATCTATCAGACGTTTCTCGCCGGAATGACTAGCCCTGGTCGTCCGATCGGTAACTTCCTTTTCCTGGGTCCTACCGGAACCGGAAAGACACGCCTCGTGGAAGCAACGGCCGAGTCGCTTGTCGGCGATGCGCGCTCCGTTCTCAAGATTGACTGCGCCGAATTCCAGCACAGCCACGAAATCGCAAAGCTCATTGGATCGCCTCCCGGGTATCTCGGCCATCGTGAGACCCACCCGCTTCTGAGTCAGGAAGTGCTCAACCAGTACCATACCGACAAGATCAAAATCAGCTTCGTCTTGTTCGACGAAATCGAGAAAGCCAGTGACGCTTTGTGGAACCTACTTCTGGGAATTCTGGACAAAGCGACTCTTACTCTCGGGGATAACCGCCGGGTCGACTTTTCAAAGGCCATGATCTTCATGACCAGCAACCTCGGCGCCGCGGAAATGGGTTCCATTTTAAGACCCAATCTGGGATTTGCGACCTCCGAAGTGGAACGGCGCCGCGCCATCGGCGAAACCGATGAAGACCTGAACGGAAAGATTTCGCGCGCGGGAATCGAAGCGGCCCGGCGCAAATTCACTCCGGAATTCATGAATCGAATCGATAAGGTTGTGGTCTTTCGCCCGCTGGGAAGCGAAGAACTGGGCCGCATTCTGAGTCTCGAATTAAATCAGTTGCAGCAGAGGATCTTTAACTCGGGCAGCACCACGCCATTTGTATTCAACGTAACGGCCGATGCTCGCGCCTTCCTGCTTCGTCAGGGTACAGACATGAAGTACGGCGCAAGGCACCTGAAGCGAGCCATTGAACGCTCGCTCGTTCATCCGCTGTCGAATCTCATTGCATCGGACCAGGTGCATGGCGGCGATCTGATTCGTATCGATTTCGATCCGGAAGTGGAAGAGCTGGTCTTCGTCAAGGAAGCAGAGCAGATGGCGGCTTATGCGATGGTCCAGATGATGGAAACACCGCCCGCATCCCAAGCGGCCGCTGCGACAGCCTCACCTTTCCAGGTCGAGAGTACACGCGGCGCCAACGCCAAAAGCCAGCGCATTCGCTGAATCCGTATCTTCGTATCAATGGCCGGCCCGCCAGTATACGGGCCGGCTTCCCGCGCGATTCATCTCACCCAGGTCTCGCGTCAGCCAGGTCTCGCGTCAGCCAGGTCTCGCGTCAGCCAGGTCTCGGAGCTGGTTCCACATGAACCAGAACATCGGCAACCCACGGCAACTGGTCCCGGATGCTGTCTCGCACGCGGCATGCAACGTCATGCGACGCTCGAACCGTCATTTCAGGGTCCACCTCGAGGTGAAGGTCCACGTGATACTGCAAGCCGGTCTTGCGCGCGAAGCATTTCTCGACGCCAGCCACGTCCCTCACACTGAGCGCAACTTCTCGTATCCGGCTCATTGTGTTTTCGTCCGGCATCGTGTCCATGAGTTGCATCGCGGATTGGTACATCACGCGAACGCCGCTCGCGACGACAATGATCCCGACCACGAAAGCCCCGTAATGATCGGCGCGCAGGAAACGCTCGGGATTGATAAGAGCTGTCGCAACCCCTGCGAGAGCTACGGCGCCCGAAAGGATATCGACCCCATCGTTCGCGGCATCGGCCAGCAGCGACGAGCTTCCGATCTTTCGACCGTAGCGGAACTTGAGCGTCACCATCCATGACTTGGCGGCGATTGAAATCACCATCGCCCAGATGACCCAGGACGCGGGAGGAATAGTCTCATCCGCCGCTCCGGTTAAACCGTGCCACGAGATCGTACATCCGGCTGCGAACAGAATGATCCCCAGCAGAAATCCCGTCAGGATCTCAATTCGTCCATGCCCATAAGGGTGGTTCTCATCCGCCGGCCGCGCGGCGATCGTCAGGCCCACCAGCACCAGACCTGAGGTGAACACGTCCGCCGCGGATTCGAAGCCGTCGGCGCTGACCGCCGCCGAACGGCCAAACCACCCCGCTGTAATCTTGAGCGCCGCAAGGCACCCGCTGACTACCATGCCGAGGATCGCCAGCTGGCGGGCTTTGTCCATTTCAAGAAGTGAGCGAGCTGCGAATTTTTATCCGCGATCCGGATGCGTCGGCCGGGTGTAAGGAGAGTTGATGTAATGCTGGGATTCACGCGCCGCCTCGGCCTCCGGCGCAAACTTCACGGCCTCACGATAGGCCTGAATCGCCAGATTGTGGCGTTTCTCAAGGTCGTAAATCTGGCCCTGACGCATTAAAGCGAGTACTCCGGTGTTCAGATCGAGCTCTTTCAGTTGTTCCGGCGTGCCGGTAACTTTCTTCAGATTCGCCAGAGCCCCGTCGAGGTCGTCAAACCAGAACTGCAGATTCCCCGTTTCGTAGTAGATCTTCTCCCAGGGAACACGCTCGTACCCGGGTGCGTTCTCCTGCTTCAGTCTCGCGATCTCGCTCAACGTCCTGAGCGCGCTTTTCCGGTCACCCGTGGACCCATACATCTGAGCCAGTTCGAAGCGTAGCAGATAATTCCGCGGATACCGGGCGATCAGGGTGGAAACGAGCGGAATGGCCCGGGAGGCCTGTCCTTCCCTCCGGTACAACGCGCACAGCACGATTTGCGCGTCGACCCGATTCTCATTTCCTTTCGCGGCCACTTCTTCGATCGTGTGCAGACCCCGCTGCTTATCGCCGTGATAACCGGCGATGAATCCGAGCGCCCTCAGACTCCACGAAAGATTTCCCACAATATAGTCGTATCCGCCCTGCAGCAACCTCGCGTCATAGTCGCCCGGATCGATTTCCGTGACCTGGTTATCGAACTTTCGCGCCTGACTGGAATCATAGAGCGACGCCCTCCAGCTCTTGCGCACCAGAAAACCGTAATTCGCGCGCAATGCGAAAGCGACGCTCAGCGTGTGAAGGGCAACCGTATCCCGCGGATTCTTGGCAATGCGCGCCTGACAGATTTGCATCGTCCGGTCGATCTCGGCGAAGAAGCGCTTCTCCACATCGGCGGGAGGCTCCATCTTCGGCCGCCGCAAAAACGAATTGTTGCCGCTCACCAGTTCGCTTTCCAGAGCCCCATCGCGGAACATTTCCCGATAGAGCAGCGATTGGGCCACAAAGTTGTGATAAGCGGGGTTGTTCGGACTCGCGGCCATGGCTTTTTCGTAAGCCGCGATAGCCTGGTCGTAGTCGAGGTTGTAAAAGGCCTCATTTCCGGCCGCGATCAGTGAGTCGGTCGGGGGATTGGCGGCGTGAAGGGATCCGGCGGCCAGCAGCAGGGCAAAAAAAGTCTTCATCGCGTCCCTCCCTCTAATATACGGGCTGATATGCGGGCTAATATACGGAAGAGCTCGATATGGCCGAAACTCCCCCTTACAGCGCCGCCGAAGTGTCGGATCACGGTGTTCATACCGTCCGGCTCGCCGATAATGCGCATTCGATCGAGGTTGCCGTCGTCCCTTCCATTGGCAATCGCACGTTCGAGTTTCTGGTCGGCGGGAAGAACATTCTCCACTTTCCTCACGCGGATGTCTCCCAACTTCAAGGAGACAGGCATTTGAGCGGCATTCCGTTCCTTGCGCCGTGGGCCAATCGGATGCCGGAAGGGTTTTGGGCGAACGGCCGGAGGTATCTGTTCAATTCGGGTCTCGCGTCGATACGTCCGGATCAGAACGGCATTCCGATCCATGGATTACTGACCGCTTCGCCTTTCTGGGAGTTGGTTCGTCTCGGATCGAATGAGACCTCGGCCTGGGTCACGAGCCGTCTCGAATTCTGGAAATATCCGGACCTGATGGCGAACTGGCCATTCGCTCACGAATATGAGATGACTCACCGGCTTTCGGCGGGATCCCTTGAGGTGAGCGTGACCGTTACGAATCGCAGCGCGGATCCGATGCCGGTCGCCATAGGTTTCCACCCCTACTTTGAACTCCCCGATGTTCCCATCACCCAAGCCGTGGCACATATTCCCGTTCTTTTGCACGTCGAAACGGACAACCGTCTGATTCCGACAGGTGCAACTACGCCGGTCGATTTCGGCGATCGGGTGTCGCTCAACGATCACCATTTCGACGACGGATTCACCGGCCTCAAGAGTGAGACGGACGGCCGAACGGTGTTCTACGTCGATGGGGCGAGCAAAAAGATTGAGGTCACTTTCGGCCCGAAATATCGTGTCGCGATCGTCTACGCGCCGCCGGGCGAGAACTTTATCTGCTTCGAGCCGATGTCAGCTCTCACAAACGGTATCAATCTGGCGCATGAAGGCAAGTATCCGGACCTGCAGACGATCGCCCCGGGGAAACAGTGGACGGAAAGTTTTTGGGTCCGGCCCGTCTTTAGTTAAGCTAGCGAAGCGCAACAGTGAGAGACGATTCCGACCCCGCAATCGCCGCCCTCTGATCCTGAATCAACTGTCGCGCAACCGGACGGATGGCCGGCAGCTCCAGCGCAAAAATGGCGCTGCCGGCGAGGCAGATCAGAGCGCCGGCCATAATGGTCCATCTCGCGCCCAAGCCGTCGGCAACGAGACCCGCGACCAGCGCCCCGAGCGGCCCGACCCCGATATACATCATCGAGTACACGCTCATGGCGCGTCCGCGCAAATGATCCGGCACCATCGACTGGATCAGGGTGTTTGAGGCCCCGACCTGAATCATCAATGCAAATCCCGACAGAAAAAGCATCAGGCACGACAGCCACATGCGGTTCGAAATCGCAAATCCCGCCAGCGATAACGCAAAGGCGGCAGCGGCGCAGGGAATCCAGACGGTAAATCCCTTCAGCGCTGTGCGCGATGCCATCAGGAGCGCGCCTCCGAGGGCGCCGAATCCGATAGCGCCCATCAGGATGCCCAGACCCTGGGCGCCTCCCCGAAGTACCCTGTCGGCGAAGATCGGCATCAGCACCGTGTACGGCAGTCCCGCGAAGCTCACGATCGCAATCAACTGGACGATCGCCCGCATCGGCGCCGTTCGCGCGACATAGTGGAAGCCTTCGCGAATCGTATGCCAGGCGGACATAGTGACAACGGGTGGACGAAACGGGTTCACCTGCATGAGCAGCAGCCCCCAGATCACCGCGATATAGCTGATTCCATTCGCAAAAAAGCACCAGCCTTCCCCGATCTTCGCGACCAGAATTCCGGCGACCGCCGGTCCGATGATCCTCGCCCCGTTAAACATCGACGAGTTCAGGGCAATAGCGTTCATCAGATCGTCGCGCCCCACCATTTCAACCAGAAACGACTGGCGGGCGGGAATGTCAAATGCGTTGACAACCCCGAGCAGCGCCGACAGAACGAACAGCTCCCAGACCTTAATCCGGCCCGTCAGAGTCAGCGCCGCCAGCGCGAGAGCCAGCACCATCGAACTGACCTGGGTCGCGATCACCATCCGATGCCGGTTGAGGCGATCCGCCGCATAGCCGGCGATCGGGGAGAGCAGGAAGATCGGAATCTGACTGGCGAACGCCACCAGGCCAAGCAGCGCCGATGAGCCCGTAATGCGGTAAACCAGCCACGATTGCGCCACCGACTGCATCCACGTGCCGATCAGAGAAATCAGCTGGCCGGTGAAGAAAAGCCGGAAATTCCTGTGCCGGAGAGCTCTTAAAGTGTTCGACGCAAGCCCTCCCGCCATCTTATTTTGATCCTATCAGTTGCTTTTCTCGCGACATTCAGGCACGATGGAAAGTTTTCACCCCTCCTTCAAAACACGCGCATGCTCGTACGAGTTCTCTATCACGACCACTGTTTCGACGGCGCCGCCTCGGCAGCGTTCTTCAGCCGCTTCATCCGCGGCGCATTCGATGCCGGCGCGGATTTCCGATATACGGGCATGGCTCACCGCGCCTCTCAGATTTTCGAAGACAGCCTTTTCGATGGCGATGAGAACGCCATCGTCGATTTCAAGTACTCGAGCAATCCGAAGCTCACCTGGTGGTTCGATCACCATCAGAGCGCTTTTCTTACTCCGGAAGATGCCGCGCATTTTCGGGCGAGTCACTCGGAAAAGAAGATGTACGATCCGTCGTTCAAATCGTGCACAAACTTTATCGCCACCATGGCGAAGAAAAAGTGGGGCTTTGCGGCCCCGGATCTCGACGATCTTGTGCACTGGGCGAACATTATCGATGGCGCCCAATACCCCAACCCGAAAACGGCCGTCGAACTGGGGGCGCCCGCGATGAAATTGACGCTGGTCATCGAAAGCTCCAAAGGCTCGGATACCGTGCAGCGGATCATTAACCTCATGCAGCGGATGACGCTCGCGGAGATCGTCGAACAACCCGATATTCAGGAGCTTTTCAAACCTCTTTATCAGAGGCACTTGAAATCAGTGAACGTCATTCGCGAACGGGCCAGCGCCTCGGGCGGTGTAATCACGTTCGACCTGACAGGTTGCGATCTCGAGGGCTATAACAAGTTCATTCCGTACTATCTGTTCCCGGAAAGCACTTACACGGTGTCGGTAAGCCCTTCCAGCTTTCGCACAAAGATCTCCGTGGGGTCGAATCCCTGGGCTCTGGAGGAGCCGCGTCACAATCTGGCGACGATCTGCGAACGCTACGGCGGAGGAGGCCACGCGCGTGTCGGCGCGATCAGTCTGGAACCCGGCGAGGTGGACCAGGCGCGCAAGATCGCCTCGGAAATTGCGGCGGAACTGCGAACCTGAGACACTCTGCCGGTGTGGGGCCAGGGCTTCGGCCCTGCGGCCGGCCTTCTGGCCGGCGCGGAACTTTACGTCAGCTCTCGCTCTTCCCGAACCACGACTTCAACGGAGTCCCTATGGCCCTGCGGGCCACCACGAAACCGGTAGCACCGGCGATCTTCTGTCGCCGGTGTTCTTCAGCCATCCGAACCGCGTCTTCAACGGAATGTTACACGGCTGCGCATGAACCATGGTTTCGGCTTGCGACGCACTCAGAAGCGCAAGGGCCGCCGGATGCGGCGCCAAAAAGTGGAGGAACCCGCCCGTCCAGCCGCGATGCGGCGGCCATGACTTGCGCGTGTTCCTCAGACGGGCGCAGCCTGTTTTCAAGCCCGCCGGTTTCGCCGAACCGGGAGCATCGCCTGAGTTCACTCCACCTCCCGGTCATCACGCAATAAGTTCGCCTGAATGAATCGGAATGCCGTCTCGCCGGGAGAAGCCTCCCGCCGCGGGAGGCTTCTCCCCTTTCTCGCGGCCGGTCGCCTTGTGTTTCTCCACTTTGAGTAATGTATATTTATTTCGGCATCGGGCGCAGCCTCTACTCGCGGCGCACCGTGTTGTAGATTTTTCGACGGACGAAGCATATGAAAACATCTGTTGTGATTCTGGTGACCCTGGGCGCCTTCGGGCTCGTTGGATCGGTCGCGGCCCAGACCCCTGCCGCAAAGGGCACGGCTGCAAAGTCCCAGGCGGAGGACATTCCGCGCATGCCTGACGGCAGGCCGAATTTGAACGGAATTTGGGACCATCCCTATGTCCCCGATGTAACCAAAGACGGCAGGAACCAGAAAGGTTCGGGACCGCTACCCTTTACCGCCTGGGGCGAGGAAAACTTCAAAAACTATGACGTGTCGAAGTTCGACTACACCGGCCACTGCCTGCCCTTCGGCCTGATGCGTTCCGTAAACGTCGGGGGCTACCCCATCCAGATCGTTCAATACGGTAAGTACATCGCCCTCCTGTTCGAGCAGAACACCTGGTTCCACGTAGTCGCCATGGACCGCGATCATCCGAAGAACCTTCAGCCAACCTGGTTCGGCGAGTCCGTCGGCAAGTGGGATGGCGACACGCTCGTCATCGACACGATCGGCTTTAATGGCAGAACGAGACTGGATACGATCGGCCATCCCCACTCCGATCAGATGCATCTCATCGAACGCTACAAGCTCACCGACCCGGATCACATCTCCTACGAGGTCACGGTAGACGATCCCAAGACGTTCACAAAGCCATGGACGAACGTCAGGGTTTTCCCCCGAATGCCGGCCGGCTCGGAATTGATCGAGTATTCCTGCGAGGAAAACAACCGGGACTTCACCGAAGGCCACATCAAATAACGGGCAATATCTCGTCGAAGCCATGCGTGGCGTTAACGGCGCAAGCGCATCGCAAATGTCAGATCGCTTGCGTGGGTCAGGAGCGATAGCGCGTCTATGTTTTGGTGGACCTGAAGGGATTCGAACCCTTGACTCTTCCGTGTCATTTAAGAAAAATCAAGCACGGTCTGGACTCCGTTCGGACTCCGGAATTCCACGTCCGGATCGCCATTTGCACCTGCTTTTTCGCGGACGGTTGCCAGCCTTTGTGATTTGTTGTCTGCTGGAGGGAGAACATCTGGGTAGGATGCCTGCCCACGCGAAAATTCGGTAACGTAAACTCGCCGCTTTCGGGCAACTGACCATTTACAGCACGTTACTTTTGCCCTGATTGCATGCCTCACACAGGGTTTGGAGGTTTTCCTCAACGGTCTCACCAACACTCCACGCTTTGACGTGATCGACGTGCAGCGTGAGGGCCGGCCTTAGCGCGGGGCTTGCTCCACATGCGCGACACGAGAAGTTATCTCGTTTCATAACGCTGAACCTTAGCCTGAGAGACGGGTCACGGCCAGTCCTGTGACCACCCGCGGCTTCGAGGGGATGTGGAATCCGCGCATCCTGCGCATTTGCGTATGCTACGAAATGTTCGAGCGCCTTCATCCGGGATTTAAACCGGCGCTGGTACGGACCGGAGGAAATTACGGAAGGAGGGCAAGCGAGTTCTCTGGAGCGCGGCTGCCGACCGTAATGCTCCCAGAGGCGCATCAGATTCTCGAATAGGCGCTCGTCGGGGATGTTGCCTTCGCATGCGGTTTCAAGGCCAGCAGCCAGGAGGGCGCCATTCCAGGTGCCGAATCGCAGTGCCGCAGTTGTCGGATCGTAGCTTCCCAACTTCCTGTACAGCCTGAAGGAGATGACATTCGCGCCGGCAACATCAGCACTCGCCGGATGTCGGCAATCATTTCCTCATTCGAAATCGGCGCCCGTACACGCTCAAGATGGAATTTCGAGTCGTTCACGTTGCTTCCAAAGTGGTCCGGCTGTTCAGTCGGTCTTCCACCCATGATCGGAGCGACAATAGCCCCCACGTCCCAGACCGGTTCAGCGACTCCGTGCCATCGTAGTCGTCGTAGCGATACACAGCGCCGAACGGCGTAAGGGCGTCCAGATTCTCAAACTCACCAGGCAGCGGCGTGCCGGAACGTGCCAGCGTATCCATTAGAACTCCCAGTTCATGGTCTTGTGGAACGCAGCGCCCAAATCGGACAGCAAAGCCTTCAACATCTTCTCCGCCGCATGCTGGCAATGGAAACCGATTACCTCGTTGCTCACCTTGTCGGACTCGATGACTGCTTCGAGCAAGGCTTCGTCCTGAGCAGCCTTCAGAAAGAGCAAAGCCTGTTCACGCTGCTTGATAGAGGACCTGCCCCGCTGTGGCGGCTTCGTAATAAACGTTGCCGGGAGTCTCCCGCCAGTGTTGAAACTTCTCGTCGCTGACAACCAGAAGATCGACGGCGATATCGAACGAGCGAATGAGACGATTCAGGCGGACCATCTCCGCGAATCGGTTGGCGGTTTCTCTTCCACAACCATGATGTCGAAATCGCTGTGCGGAGCAGCATCCCCCCTCGCCTGAGAACCGAAGAGAATGATGCGTTTGGGATGGGCAGCCTGAACCAGCACACCCGTCATGTTCGAGACGATCTGTCTGGCGGCGGGGCTCATCGAGGCGGGCACAACTCCTGCGACCAGTTTGCCACATGTTCGGGCAGAATCCGGCTGGAGTCCTAATTTTTGGCGGGTTCGAACTTCAAATGGACTCCGCGAGACCTCTTCCGCGACATGAAAGAGCGCAGACATTTTCGTAAAGTCTATGTTTTGGTGGGCCTATTTTGGCGGGCTTATTTTGGTGGACCTGAAGGGATTCGAACCCTTGACCTCTTCCATGCCATGGAAGCGCGCTCCCAACTGCGCCACAGGCCCACTCCTGTACGACTCTCTCATCATATCGCACGCACGCAAATGCGCAGTGCCGCGGGTGGAATCGAACATAAGCGAAGCTCCGAATCCGCCGCCCGCATCTTACAATGAGAAACGATGCCCAATTCGCGCCGGCACGTCCCGGTGGCTCTGGTTTTGATTCTGGGCCTCACATGCACCGCTTGCTTCTTCAGCAGAACGCGAAACATCTTTCGGGGTGGTAAAAAGGTCACACCCGGTGCGGTTCCCAGTCTGCTGACCGCCACCCGGGACGAACTGAATACCAGAATCGCGAATCTTTACAACGCGATCAATTCGTTTCAGGCCACAGTGGACATGACGCCGTCCGTGGGTAGCGTCTACACCGGTCATATCAAAGAGTTCACAGACGTTCACGCCTACGTTCTCTTCCGCAAGCCCGCCGACATCCATATCATCGGGCAAATCCCTGTTGTGAGAACGCAGGCTTTCAATATGGCGTCGGATGGAAATGCTTTCAAGCTGCTTATTGCATCGACTTTGCGCCATTCGGACAAACAGCTGTTTATCGAGGGCTCCAACAATGCGCCGGCAACCTCGACAAACAAGCTGGAGAATCTTCGCCCCGGGGCGTTTCTCTCTTCCATGCTGATCCGCCCCGCCGGTCCGGATGAGACGCCTGTGCTGGAAGATGCCACGGACGAGGACAACGCGCTCTACATTCTCCACTTCATTACCAGGACCCCTGAAGGCGGGCTGATGATCGCACGAAACGTCTGGTTCGATCGTCTGGATCTCAGCATCGTGCGCCAGAAGGTGCTGGATGAAACAGGTTCAATCGTCAGCGACACGCGCTATGCGAAATGGATGCAATATGGCGGCGTGCAATTCCCTGCGCACATCGATATTAATCGACCGAAGGATGGATACGGACTGGTGCTGGATTTGCTCGACATGAAGATGAACCTGATGCTGACTAACGCCCAGTTCGAACTGACCCAGCCGGCAGGATCGCAATTGCAGGTTATCGGAGCGCCGAATTAACGTGACATTCAGGCTGGTGTGGGAAAACATACGGTTCAGACCGGTCCGTACTCTGCTAAGCATTTTGCTGATCGCTGTCCCCGTGACGCTGATCCTGATGCTGATCGGCCTCAGCCATGGCGTTCTCGACGACAACGCTCAGCGTACGCAAGGTATAGGCGCGGACATTGCGGTGCGCCCCTCGGGGAGTTCGCTGATGTCGTTCAATGTGGCCGGACTTCCCACAAAGCTGGTGGATAAGCTCGCTCATGAGCCGCACGTTGCCCAGTCGATGGGAGTCGTCAACCAGCCAGTCGGCGGCGGGCTCGACGGTGTTACCGGAATCGACCCGGCGGCGTTCCGCCGCATGAGCGGCGGCTTCACCTTCCTCGAAGGGCACACTCTGGAGAAGCCGGACGACATTCTCGTCGATCAGTATTACGCCAATCAGGCGCACGTTCACGCGGGCGGTCAGTTAAAGCTGCTGAATCGGGAATGGAATGTCGCAGGCATCGTAGAGCCGGGCAAGATGTCCCACTTGTTCGTGGAACTGCCGGTCCTGCAGGATCTGGTCGGGGCCGCAAACAAACTCAGCATCATTTATCTGAAGCTGGATAATCCCGATAACACCGCGCAGGTCGTCGATTATCTGAAAACAAAATATCAGGGCTATCCCATCTATTCGATGAAAGAGCTGATCTCGCTTCTCTCCGTGAACAATATTCCCGTACTGAAAACATTCATTGACGTGATCATCGGCATCGGCATCGTGATTGGTTTTGCCGTGGTTTCGCTTTCGATGTACATGGCGGTACTCCAGCGAACTCGGGAAATCGGGATACTGAAGTCTCTCGGGGCATCGAAAGGGTTCGTAATGGGCTTGATTCTCGCCGAGGCATTCCTGCTGGGTCTGGGCGGAACGATTCTTGGAATTATATTCAGCTTTGGCACGAAATGGATCATGAGTGTTTTCGTGCCGGCATCGCTGCCGCAGGCGATTGTTCCCATCTGGTGGCCCATCGCCGGGATGGTAGCCATGGGTGCGGCGCTTCTTGGCGCGCTCTATCCCGGAATGCTCGCGGTCCGTCAGGACCCGATTGAGGCGCTTGCCTATGAGTAGCGGCGTTGCGGACTCGGTGATTCGAGTTAGAGGGCTCCGCAAGACCTACCACATGGGCAAAGTATCGGTAGAAGCGCTGCGCGGCGTCGATCTCGAGGTGCCCCGAGGCGAGTTTCTTTCGATCGTGGGGCCGTCCGGTTCGGGTAAGTCGACGTTGTTCCACATCATTGGAGGCTTGACGCCGCCCACCTCGGGCGAAGTGGTTGTCGCGGGACGAAACGTATCGGCTGTCGGAGATGCCGGCCGGACTGAACTGAGAAGAAAACAGGTCAGCTTTGTTTTTCAGAAATTCAACTTACTGCCCAATCTCACTGCAAGAGATAACATCAGGACCGCGCGTTTTATCTCAGGGCTTCCAGCCGACGATTTCGATGCCCCGTTTCTGACTATTCTTGAGTCGTTGGGAATTGCCGGACGGCTCGATCATAAACCGTCCGAGATGTCAGGCGGAGAGCAGCAGCGCGTTGCGATCGCGCGCGCCTTGTCGACAAAACCAGGTATCCTCCTGGCGGACGAGCCGACCGGAAACCTCGATTCGCGTAATTCCCTGGCGGTCCTCGACATCCTGCGCGACCTGAACGAGCGGCTGAATCAGACGATTCTCATGATCACGCACAACATCGAAGCAGCGGCATTCGGACATCGCACCATGCATATGAGCGACGGGCGAATCGTCGAAACTTCAGCCCAAACGCATAGCTGAAAAGGCCGGCAAGGCCTCGTCATCCCTTGTGGGGCCAGGGCTTTCGCCCTGCCGCCGAGCTTCCGCTCGGCGCGGGAACTTTACGTCAACGCCGGTAGCGCCGGCGATCTTGTCGCCGGTGAGTCTGCCAACCGCGTCTTCAACGGACTCGCCATGCCCTTCCGGTTCGGTCAGATCGAATGGAGACGCTACACAGCCGTTGTAGGGCCAACGCTTCGGCGCGGAGCTTTACGTCAACGCCGGGTAGCGCCGGCGATCTTGTCGCCGGTGAGTCTGCCAACCGCGTCTTCAACGAAGCGGTTGCCACTCTTATCTCGTGACCAGCTATAAGTAAAAACACGCGTAAGTAAAAATCGGCAGCCCGAACCAAAGGACCCGGTCGGGCTGCCGCTCTGACGTACTACAAACCGGCAGAGAAGAAATTACGCCGTACGCTCGCGATCAGGCATTTCGGGAGGCCGCGACTCGCCGTTTGCGTGTCGCGAACGTTCCGAAAGCAAGTAAGCCGCCGCCGAGCAATCCGAAGCTCGCCGGTTCAGGGGCTGCGCTGGGCGGCTCCCCCGGGGTTGATGTGTTGTAGTAGGCAAGGAACTCCTGATTTCCCCCGCCCGTCGGGTGATTGACGGCATCGGGATCTGTAAGAATCAGCCAGTTGCTGTAAGCCGGATTGATTACCGTAACATCTGTTCCATCAACCCCAACCGGAGCGATTCCCGAAGTTTTGTTGTAGTCGTTCACTGCGGCCGCAATCCAGATCTTTGCATCGGCAACGTCGTCGCTCGGCCCGCCTGTGGAGGTAAGATCCCAGGCTGCATCCTGAATACCTTGCTGAATCGTCGGGTTAGTCTGTGTCGCTAACTGGGTAAAAAGCCAGGCTAACTCCTGGTAAAGCGCGATTCCGGTCGGAAGTTGCGCCTGAATAGTTCCCGCGGGGAAATCACTGGTTGATGCCCAGTCATTGGTTGTAGCCTCGCCAAAACGCGTATTGCTGGTTGAATCTGCGATAGATGTGACATCGACTGTCCAGCTCCCGCCTATAGGAGCCGTATCGATGGCATCGTCGCAATAAAGCTGGACGCCGACACCATCCAGTGTTCCCTGATAGGGACCTGGCGTGAAGCCGGCCGGTGTCGAGTCGGATAGATAGAGTGTGCTGGCGCTTGCCGGAAGAGTGGCGCCGAGAAACACACCTCCGATTACAGCGATAAGAGCTGCTTTGAATTTCATAGGATTAGTACAGTCCTTGGATGCGGAATGAAGTTACTCGCAAGCCAAGTGTAGAAAATCGCACTTGCGCTCAACAAGCACCAGTACCGAAGGTTTTAGTTTTCCTGGTACCGGGACAGGTCCACGGCAATTGGGGGTATTGCTGGTTTTTATAGTAATAGTAAGTCGATTGGCGTGTGCGTGTCGCAGTGAGTTTTTTCCCTGGCACTGCTTTGTTTTACAGAGACTTCCAGATATCCCGAGCTTCCTTCGATCACAAATAACTCGTTCGATTCCGCTGATGAATAATTTATGGCAATCCGTGAAATGAAATGTTTTTTAATCTTCATGCGGAATGGTCTAACTGCGAGTTGCCGCCAGCTTTCGGACTCAAAATTGGTAATCAGGTTCCCGAACCTGTCAATCTTGAGGATCGAGCCGGTCCATCGCTTCGGCCCCTTCTGAATCGGCTTCGAGAAGCCCGCGCGCACGGGATCCTGAATTCGTTTGCCCAGCCTCGAAGGCGCCACGCCGCTCGCCAGATGCGCCGCGACGGGAGCAAAGATATCGCGGCCATGAAAGGTCTGGCTCACAGGTTTGCGGAAGAAGCCGGATGCCGTGATCTCGCGAACCCTGCAATTCTTCACAGCGTCGAAAACCATCGTAAGTACTCCATTGTCGGGCGCGACAAAACGATGTCCTCCCGCTTCGGCGATGATGGGACGCCGCGAACCACCCACGCCCGGATCGACCACAATGAGATGCACCGTGCCCTCCGGGAAGTAATGCCAGGCCTGCGCCAAAGTGAATGCGCCCTCGGCGATGGCATAAGCAGGTATGTCGTGGCTGATGTCGATCAGTTGAACGCCCGGACAGATACCGGCCATGACGCCCTTCATCGTGCCGACGTAGTGGTCCGAAGAGCCAAAGTCTGTGAGGAGACTAATCACGGGATGTTTCATCGGTAAGCCCTCATTCGAAAGTGAACAGTTACACTGGATAAGGAATGCGGCACTATTACTTCGATCACAACGCGACTACGCCCGTCGCGCCGGAAGTGCTGCGTGACCTGACGAAAACACTTACCGAAGTCTGCGGTAACGCGTCCAGTATCCATTATTACGGCCAGGCGGCGAAGCAGCGGCTGGAGAGCGCGCGCCGGCAAGTCGCAGCCCACATCGGCGCCGACCCGCGGGAGATTGTTTTCACCAGCGGTGGAACCGAATCGGATAACCTCGCTATCTTCGGAATTGCCCGGCACGAGTCGGCGCATGTCATCACCAGTGAAATCGAGCATCCGGCGGTCCTGAACGCCTGTGCGCAACTCGAACGGGAGGGCGCTGAAGTAACGTATCTGGGGCCGGATCGAGACGGAGTCATCCAGCCCGACGACGTGGAAAGAGCGGTGCGGCCTTCGACGGCGCTGATCACGATCATGCACGCGAATAACGAGACGGGCGTCGTCCAGCCGGTGCGCGAAATCGCGACGATTGCACGATCCGCCGGCGTAGTATTTCACTCGGACGGCGTTCAGGTTGCCGGCCGTCTTCCCGTCAACGTTAGTGAAATGGGAGTCGATCTCTACTCGATCAGCGGGCATAAGTTCGGAGCGCCAAAGGGAGTCGGCGCGCTCTATGTTCGCAAGGGTGTTCCGCTCAAGCCTATTCTGTTCGGAGGCCACCACGAACGCGACCGCCGCGCGGGTACCGAGAACGTGCCCGGCATTTCGGCTCTCGGAAAGGCCGCGGAGCTTGCCATGAACTGGACACAGATCGCCCAGTTGCGCGATCGCCTCGAGCGCGGCATTCTCGCCAGTATCGAAGGCGCAAGCATAAACGGTTCGATCCAGGACCGCCTGCCCAACACGACCAATATCCGTTTCGACGGGATCGAAGGCGAAGCGATCGTCATTGCGCTCGACCTGCGCGGGTATGCGGTGTCGAGCGGTTCAGCCTGTTCCAGCGGCGCCGTCGAGCCTTCACACGTTCTGCTCGCGATGGGCCTTCGGCCGGAAGAGGCCAGGTCCAGCGTGCGGTTCTCACTTGGGCCGGAGAATACCGAAGCCGAAGTCGACGGATTAATTGCCGCGGTCGAAGCGAGCGTCGCTCACCTCCGCCGGATATCGCCATGCCTGATTTGATCGCAGTCGCCATGTCGGGTGGCGTCGATAGTTCCGTGGTCGCGGCCCTGCTTAAGCGCGAAGGATCCAATATCGCCGGGCTGACCATGCAGCTCTGGAATCAGCGGCGCTTGCCCGAGGTTGCGACGGAAGCCGCGACCGGCCGGTGCTGCTCCCTCGACGATGTCTACGATGCGCGCCGGGTGGCCGAGCACGTCGGCATTCCATACTACGTCGTCAATCTGGAGCGACAGTTCGAAAAGAGCGTGGTGGAACCGTTTGTGGACGACTACCTCGCAGGGCGTACTCCAGTCCCCTGCACGCTTTGCAATACCTTCATCAAATTCGATCGGTTCCTGGAACTCGCAGATTCGGTGGGCGCGGCAACCATTGCCACAGGCCATTATGCCCGCATCACCCGAAATGCCGAAACAGGCCGTTACGAGATGCGGACCGCGATCGATCTGGCGAAGGATCAGACTTACTTCCTTTGGGGTCTGACCCAGGAGCAGCTTGCCCGGACCAAGTTCCCGCTCGGCGGCATGACCAAGCCCGAAGTGCGCGCCCTTGCCTCGGAATTCGATCTGCCTGTGGCCGGTAAGCACGAGAGCTATGAGATCTGCTTCGTGCCCAATGGTGACTACGCGGCGTTCATGGACGCTTATCTGCGCGAAAAGGGAGTCGCTCAAGAGGCGACCGAAGGCAAGATCGTCGACACCGAGGGCCGCGAGTTGGGGCGCCATGCCGGTGCGCATCACTTCACCGTAGGCCAGCGAAAGGGCCTGGGCATTGCCGCGAAAGAGCCGCTCTACGTAATTGCTACGAATCCGAGCTTGCACACGGTGACAGTGGGTTCGAACGACGACCTGTTGCGGCCCGCCCTGATCGCCCGTGACATCCGCTGGCTTTCCTGGCCCGGTCTGACGGCGCCCGCGCGCGTGCGCGTCCGGATTCGCAACCGTCACGTCCCCGCGCCCGCGATGCTGTATCCGCTTTCCGAAGATCGCGCCGAAGCGATTTTCGACGAACCGCAAAGAGCCGTCACACCCGGCCAGGCCGCCGTGTTTTATTCGGACGACCTCGTCGTCGGGGGCGGCTGGATCGAGTAGATTGAGCCGGCGGTCGGCGTTCCGCAATGCTGTGGAAGCGGGTCTCGCCAGAACTCTCGATTTCGACCCTCGCTTATGCGCCCAGGCCAGTTGCGGACCGCATGGGTCGGGCGTGCGCGAACTTACTCGACACGGCCATTCCGCGCCTCCGCCGCATAGCCGACCAAAATCTCGCGCGCGCCTGGCCGGACTGCGACGCCGAGTGGCGAAAGCAGACCATAGACGGAGTATTCAGATCTATCGGGCGCCTGCTCGTGACCTTCGCGAGATTCCCGCAGATCACAAAAACGAACGTCGGCGACTGGATTCGCTATGAAGGCTTTGAACACTACCGGCGCGCCAAAGAGCGAGGCAAAGGCGTCCTGTTCGCCACCGGCCATCTGGGCAACTGGGAGCTGAGCGCCTATGCCCATGCGCTGCTGACCGAGCCGATGAACGTAGTCGTGCGGCCGCTGGATAATCCAGTGATCGACGCTGTCGTCGAGCGGCGGCGGGCGCTCTCCGGCAATACTTTGCTTTCGAAGCGCGACTTCGCAAGATCGATCTTCAAGGCCCTGCGAAATAACGAACCCGTGGGTATTCTCGTGGATCAGAACAGCTCCGCCGAGAACGGCGCCTTCGTCCCCTTTTTCGGAACACTCGCGTGCGCGAACCTTACCTTCGCGCGGCTGGCGGCGCGAAGCGGCGCCGCCGTAATCCCCGGCTTCGCGACATGGAGCGAAACGGAACGACGTTATATTCTTCGCTTTTATCCCGAAATCGAGATCACGGGCGACGCGGTGGAAGACACCCGCAGGATTCAAAGCGCCATCGAGAACGCCATCCGCGAGACTCCGGACCAGTGGTTATGGATCCACCGCCGCTGGAAGACGCGGCCTGACGGGGAAGAGAGCTTATATTAGCCCTCAGCATCGCCGCAGTTGATCATCCAGGGAATTCCGAAGCGGTCGGTCACCATGCCAAAGCGAGTCGCCCAGAAGGTCTTCTGAAGCGGCATGTCGACCTTGCCATTTTCGGACAAGGCGGCAAAAATTCTCTCGGCCTCTTTTTCGTCGCTCAGTCCGATCGTAACGGTAAATCCTTTGGGCGCTTCGTAACGATCGGGAGGCGAGTCGGCCCCCATCACCATGCCGTCGGCCAACGACATCGACGCGTGAATGACCTTCTTCGCCCATTCCGCAGGCACATGCTTCTCCATCGGCGAGCCCTCATACCGCATCAGCGTGACGATCTTGCTACCCAGATGCTGAACGTAAAACTGAAACGCCTCCTCACAGTCGCCATTGAAATTCAGATGAGTCGTTAAGTGCATCGTTCCTCCTTGAACCTCCTGCTACTGCGCCGACCACCAAAAACGGCTCTTTCCCCGCCGCTACCGCTTCAGGCAGCGGCGCGTCCGGCGATTCGTGCGACAGATCCTCCTCGCAGGCGAAAAACCTCACGAACGGACGGCGTTTCTGCGTGACGTGCTCGCGCATGGTGCCCCGCAGCATCGGGTACCGCGCTTCGAGAGCATCGAGCACTGAGCGCTGAGTCGCCAGGCTCGATACTTCGAGTTCGACCTCGCCCTCAATGCGCCCCAGCGTTCGCAGATGCGCCGGCAGCACAACCCGGATCATGAAAGCGTCTGCACCTCGACCGAGAGCACAGCCGGCAGATCCCGCACGATCGGCGCCCAGTTGTCACCCGCATCCGCAGACGCGTACACCTGGCCGCCTGTCGTCCCGAAATAAATGCCGCACGAGTCGAGCGAATCGACCGCCATGGCATCACGCAGCACATTCACATAACAATCGCTTTGCGGAAGACCCTTCGTCAGCGGCTCCCACTCGTTTCCGCCGGTCCGGCTGCGATAAACGCGCAGCTTTCCCTCGGGTGGGTAATGCTCCGAATCGCTTTTGATCGGAACCACGTAGATGGTCTCCGGTTCGTGCGCGTGTACGTCGATCGCAAAGCCGAAATCGGTCGGCAGATTGCCGCTCACTTCATGCCACGAATCGCCGCCGTCGCAGCTGCGCATCACATCCCAGTGCTTCTGCATGAAGAGAATACCGGGCCGTGAAGGGTGCATGGCCATGCGGTGAACGCAATGCCCCACATCGGCGGTCGGATCCGGAATATGGGCCGACCTGAGCCCCTGGTTGATGGGAAGCCAGGTCGCGCCACCGTCGTCCGTCCGGAACGCGCCGGCAGCGGAAATGGCTATGAAGATCCGCTGAGGGTCGCTCGGATCGAGCACGATGGTATGGAGGCACATCCCGCCCGCGCCCGGCGACCAGCGAGGTCCCGAACCATGACCGCGCAACCCTGAGAGTTCCTGCCACTTCTTTCCGCCGTCGGTCGATCGGAACAGGGCCGCGTCCTCAATCCCGGCATAGACCGTGTCGGGATCGCTCAACGAAGGTTCCAGATGCCAGACGCGTTTGAACTCCCACGGATGCGGCGTGCCGTCGTACCACTGATGGGTGCCGGGGATGCCGTCATAAGTGAATTCGTTATTCATCGGCTCCCAGGTTTTGCCTCCGTCATTCGAACGCTGAATCTGCTGGCCGAACCAGCCGCTCGACTGCGAAGCGTACAGCCGTTCGGGATCGACCGGCGAACCCTTGAGATGATAAATTTCCCATCCCCCGAAGAACGGTCCGCCGATGTCCCACTGCTCGCGCTTTCCGTCCGACGTCAGGACAAACGCGCCTTTGCGAGTCCCGACCAGTACTCTTACTCTGCTCATTGATCACCCTCCTCCAAAAGATGGCAGCACGGGAGTCAAATCGCGATCCCTCCATCGCCGCCGCGTCTCTGCGAGAACCTGTTCGCGGTCCCTTTCCATTTCGTCGATCACTGCGCAAGGCGCGCCCGTGTTTTCGTGCCGCGCGCCCCAGATCAGCAGTTCCAGAAGCACCGGCGCCAGATCGATTCCCTTCTCCGTCAGCCTGTAGTTCAGGCAGCGGCCGTCGGACTCATCCACTTCGGCGGTGATGATACCGGCTGATTCGAGCTTCTGGAGCCGGTCCGCCAGAATGTTCGTCGCGATGCCTTCGCCCGACTGCTGGAATTCCCGGAAACGGCGCAGCCCACGGACCATCAGGTCGCGAACGATCAGCAGCGACCAGCGGTCGCCCAGGATTTCGAGCGAGATGCTGACCGGGCAACCGGACCGGCGTTTGGATTCTTCCGACAAACTGATTACGGTAGCAATATCACTTGCGAAATGCAAGCGATTGGACCACCTTAATGTCGATCTTCGATCTCGTGTAGCCGGCGTTCCAGGAACCGCCGCTCCTTCTCGTTACTGACCAGTGCCAGCGCTTTCCGGTAGCTCGAAGCCGCCTCTTCGAGCGATCCGATTCGGCGAAGCAAATCGGCTCTGGCTGCATGCAGAAGATGGTACTCATTCAGGCCGCCACCTTTCGCAAGCAGGTCGATCAATGCGAGCCCTTCTTCCGGACCGTCGGCCATGGCGACCGCCACCGCCCGGTTCAGCCACACGACGGGCGATCGCTGCTGCGCCTCCAGCAGGTTGTACAGCTGAACGATCTGGCGCCAGTCCGTGTCCTCGGGCCGGGCGGCCTCGCAATGCAACGCGGCTATCGCAGCCTGCAGGGCAAACGGTCCGGGGCCGGCGCGAAGGGCTTCTTCGACCAGCGGCAGCGCCTCGGCGATCTCCGCCCGATTCCAACGGGAGCGATCCTGCTCCTCGAGGACCACAAGCTCTCCGGCCTCGTCCAGGCGTGCCGCGCGCCGCGAATCGTGAAGCAGCATCAGGGCGAGCAGTCCCATGGCTTCGGCTGGGGGCTCCGGCATCATCAAAGTCCGCACGAGACGGCCCAGTCGCAGCGCCTCGGCACAAAGATCGCTCCGTACCAGCTCCTCGCCTGCCGTTGCCGTGTAGCCTTCATTGAAGACCAGGTAAATCACGGTGAGAACGGCGTCCAGCCGCTCCGGCATGTCGCTCGCGTCGGGTACACGGTAGGGAATTCCGGCATCGCGGATCTTGCGCCGGGCGCGCACCAGCCGCTGCGCCATGGTCGGTTCGGGTACCAGGAACGCCCGCGCGATTGCGCTGGTTTCGAGGCCGACCAAAGTGCGCAGCGTCAGCGCCACTTGCGCTTCGGCCGCCAGCGAAGGGTGACAGCAGGTGAAGATCAACCTCAGCCGGTCGTCGGGGATCTCGGCGGCATCGTAATCCGGCTTCGTTCGGTCGATCTCGGAGACCGCATACAGCTCGAGCTTTTCGTTTATCAGCGTCCGGCGGCGGATGCGATCGATCGCTTTGTGCCGGGCCGTCCGAATAATCCAGGCGCGCGGAGATTCGGGTACGCCGGAGATTCTCCACTGATCGACGGCGGCCGCGAACGCCTCCTGCGCGGATTCTTCGGCAATCTCGAAGTCGCCGGTCAGCCGAATCATGGTGGCCACGATCCGGCCCCAATCCGTACGGTAAAGCGCTTCAACCGCAGCATCCCCGCTCATGAAGAAATTTTTTCGTTCGCTGTCGTTTTCGTTGTTCCCCATTCGATTTAATTGTGGAGGTATCAAATGAAGTATCTATTACTGATCTATGACAACGAGCAAGCCTGGTCCAAAATGAGCGAGGCGCAGGGCCGCGAGATGTACCAGGAATACGGCGCATTCACCATGGATATCCAGAAGAGCGGACACATGAAGAACGGCGCTCAACTGCAACCGATCGCCACGGCGACTTCCATCCGGGTTCGCGATGGCAAGCGGGTGGTTACCGACGGGCCTTTCGCCGAGACGCGCGAGCAACTCGGCGGGTTCTATCTGATTGAGGCGAAAGACCTCGATGAGGCGATCCAGATCGGCGCCCGAATTCCTTCGGCGAAGACGGGCACCATTGAGGTCCGGCCGCTGGTTGAAGGCGCCGTGCCCGTATCCGCATAAGCGGTACCTGCTACGATGGCGCCAGGACGCCGGGTTTGTCAGATAACGAACGCTATAGCCGCCAGATTCGCTTCGCCCCTTTCGGCGCCGAGGGGCAGGCGAATCTGGCGGCGTCGACCGTGGTTGTCGTCGGGTGCGGCGCTCTGGGGACTGTCCAGGCAGGGCTGCTCGCGCGGGCGGGCGTGGGGTCGATTCGGCTCATCGATCGCGATTATGTGGAGGAGAGCAATCTTCAGCGGCAGGTGCTGTATACCGAAGCGGACGCGATGCAGTCGTTGCCGAAAGCTGAGGCGGCGCGGCGTCATCTGCTCGAGGCGAATTCGGGGGTTCAAATTGAGGCGTATGTTTCCGATCTCAACCCGGAAAACGTCGACGATCTGCTCTCCGGTGCGGGCGTGATCCTCGACGCCACCGATAATTTCGAGACTCGCCTTCTCATCAACGACTATTCGGTTCGCGAGGGAGTTCCGTGGATTTACGGCGCGGCGGTGGGCAGTTACGGCATCGCGATGCCCATTCTGCCGGGCGATTTCGCCTGCTTCCGCTGCGTGTATCCCGAGCCGCCTTCGGGAGCGCAGCCGACCTGCGAGACGGCGGGCGTCCTCGGCCCGGTCACCAGCCTGATCGCATCGATACAAACGATGGAAGCGATGAAGGTCCTGAGCGGCCGTGTATCGAGCGTGCGCCGCAGGATCTTCACCGCAGACCTTTGGAACGGCCCGATTCGCGAGACCGCCATGCCGCCGCGCGATGCGAGCTGCCCCTGCTGTGGGCTTCGCGAGTTCCGCTATCTGAATGGGAGGCGAGCGCCGGTCAGTCTGTGCGGACGCAATGCCGTCCAGATCCACGAGCGTCTGCGACCGCTGGATCTGCGGGAGCTTGCCGAACGGCTGGATGGTCTGGGCGCCGTTCGCAGCAACGAGTTCGCTCTGCG
This sequence comes from Terriglobia bacterium, assembly GCA_963845785.1. Taxonomy (GTDB): domain Bacteria; phylum Acidobacteriota; class Terriglobia; order Bryobacterales; family Bryobacteraceae; genus BOG-234. The sequence continues at coordinate 631,598 of CAWJTK010000003.1, forward strand.
GTTCAGCAATGGGAACCACGAGATCACCGTGTTTCCCGATGGGCGCGCCATCATTAAAGGCACGACGGACATTGGGGTCGCTCGCGGGATTTACTCCCGCTACATTGGTAACTGAAGGGGGCGACTCCATTGAAAAACCACCCGCGAGCTTGCGTAAAGCTTCGTGGCGGACGGACACCGGCGACGAAGATCGCCGGCGCTACCGATGACGTAAAGTTCCGCACCGGCCAAGAAGGCCGGCCGCACCGTTGAAAAACCGCCCCGAAGTGACTGGAAAGCTTCGCGCCGAGCTGGGGCTCGGCGGCAGGCCTGGGGGCCTGCCCCACGACGAAGGCAGGTCCATCTGGACGGAACCATGAGGTTCGTGTACCTGCATGGCTTTGCGTCCAGTCCCCGATCGAGTAAGGCGGTAACTTTCCGATCCGCGCTGGCTGGGGCCGGGATCGCGCTGGAGATTCCGGCGCTCGATGAAGGCGATTTCGAGCACCTCACGATTTCCCGGCAGCTCGCATTGATCGAAAGAATGCTTCATGGCGAGCCGGTCTTTCTGATCGGATCCAGTATGGGCGGGTATCTGGCCGCGCTTTACGCGGCCGGGCATCCGGAAGTTTCCGGGCTGGTTCTTCTGGCTCCGGCTTTCGGAATGGCTGCGCGTTGGGACGCGCGAATAAACGAACCCAAACCGGCTGATATCGAGGTGTTTCATTACGGCGACCGGGCTATGCGCCGCGTGCATTACGGCCTGATTGAGGACGCCCTGCGCTATCCGCCTTTGCCCGATCTCCGCCAGCCCGCGCTGATTTATCATGGAATTCGGGATGAGGTAGTGCCGGTGGAGAACTCGCGCGCATTTGTCGCCGCCCATGCAAACGCTTCGCTGACCGAACTCGATTCGGATCACGAGCTTTTGAACGTTCAGCGGGAGATCGCCACGAGCGCTCTGCCTTTTATCCTCAAACTGGGTAATGCCTGAAGCACTGGAAAGTCGGGTCATCCGCTCCGCGGAAACGGCGCTCGCCGAGCAGAAGCATGTTGGGGCCCTCGACGTTTTGTCGCGCATGGGTCTGGTCGCTCCGGTGAATGTGGAAGCCTGGCGTAAAGGCCGCATCGAGTTTCTCGATGAGCTGATTCAGGGCAGTGCGGAGAAGATTTCGGGTTCGATCGAATTGTTTCTCGACTGGGCGCGCAGTAAGGGTCTGATTGCGCACTCAGTCCGCTATGTTCGTCGGACGCGGGAAGGCGAGGTCGAGCTTCGGGTGTTCTCCGAGAACGATGCCGACGCCGAAAGAGTTTTCCGCGTTCAGTTTTTCTCGCCGGATCTGACCGAAGTGCAGCGCCTGAAGCTCGTGGAAAGCCTGAACCGGCCGCCGGACCGCGTGGTGTTCGAGATCGTGCGCGACTCCGAATGCGCGCAATGCAAAACGGAACTTGACCGAGGCGAGTTCCTGACGCTGGACGGTCAGGAAGCGTTATGTATGGATTGCGCGGGACTGGGGGACCTGGAGTTCCTCCCCTCGGGGGATGCGGCGCTGACGCGCAGGGCGACGAAATACAGCGGCGAAACGGTCGTTGTGGTGCGCTTCAGCCGCACCCGAAAACGCTACGAGCGCCAGGGAATTCTGGTGGAGAAGGCGGCGCTCGAGCGGGCGCAGCGCGAGCTCGGGGCGAGTTCGGGGGCTGGCGCCTGATTCGGGTGCGAGAGACAAAGCGCAAAGCGGCGAAAGTGTGCCATGTCGCGCCGGGTTTCCGGGCTCATACAACCCGGAAACAGGAATATTCAGTTGAGAAAGAGCCTTTGGCCGGAGCCCCTCGTCAGGGACGGCCATCGTCAAAAAACCAAATTCAAAAGGAAAGCTGCCGCTGGGACGGCGGCATTCACGAGGCAAGACGCGAGTGGAAGCTACCTCAGGAGGCAATGGACAAGACTGCCGGGGCGTTTGTGCCGCAACAACGCTTGTATTTGGCTCCGGAACCGCAGGGGCATGGGGCTCCTCGCGGGATCAACTGCGTTTGAGGCGGTTCGGATTGGGTTTGTTTTGTCGCGGCGGTTTTGACCAGTTGGGGGACTTGTTGTTCGGATGGACCTTTGGTCCGGATCTGACGCTCTTTCTGCAGGCGGCGCAGCTCGGCGGTGGCGCGATGCAGATGACGCAGGGCCTGGGCGCGGGCGCGATCGATTGAGTTCTGCGCGGCTGCGGTGGCCGGGTCGAGCATGGGATCGAGGCCGCTTTGCGGTTCGAGAGTTGATTCGGCTTCGGCGCAACGGCGAAGACGCCAGGCGGCGTGGATGATTTCCGCGGCGAGAGTCGTTTCCATTGCGCCTTGCGGGGCGAGTTCGTTCTGGAAATCTTCGCAGAAGGCCTGGTAAAGGGATTCCTGGTCGGGGCGAACGACGTCGCCGGCGGAATAGAGGCCGAATGTGGTCGCGTTGCGAGAGACGCGCGCTTTGCCTTCGACGGTGCGGGGCCCGGTGGAGGCGTCGGCGTTACGGCGGTTGGCTGCGATCTGAGCTTCTGTAGACATAGGTATTCTCTGGCTGCTGCCAGAGTAGCTGACGAAAACAGGGATCCGCCGCCGCGGTCGGTGCAATGTGTTGAAAGCACACGGTAAAAGTTCTTCCGGCGGTTGTGAACGAAAAAGGTCTCATCGGCTTTGCGGCGGGAAACGCGCGGGACCGGACCTGCGGCCTGGCCGCAAGCTGATGAGCTCCGTCGAAGACGCGGTTCGTACGGACACCGGCGACAAAGATCGCCCGCCTTACCGGCTGACGTGACGCTCCGCGCCGAGCTGGCCACTTAGTTTTTGTGGGGCGGGACCCCTGTCCCGCAGCCGACGCCCTCGTCGGCCCTTCTGGGTTTTGTTGAATTGACAAGAGATGGGCGGGGGCGCCCATCGCGGATCAGGGGATCCGCCCCACCAAAATCCGGCTGCTCCTGGAAACCTAAGCGGCATTGGGCCTCGGGGCCTGTCCCACAATGCTGCGCAGCGCGTTGACGGAGACCCCTGCGGCGTTGCCCACAGCGGTAGCAAAACGGAGCAGACCCGTTTGCTCGCCGGCAACATGCTCCGGGCGCACTCCCATTCCGATGACCCTTCCGAGAACGTGAGGGAGTCCGGGTATGCGCGTGACAGCCTTCAATTGCCACGGCGCTTCGATCGGACCGGGGTGCTGGAAAACGTACTCGAATCCTTTGTGAGCGTTGACCTGGATGAATTGGGTTACAACGGTAGGGAACTCACGGCGTTCCTGAACGCGGGCCAGAATTGTCTCCGTTACGCAACGTTCCCGCAGCGGCGCAGACAGAATGTTAGCCGCAGCGACCGCATCCTGAATCGCGAGGTTGATGCCAACGCCGCCTGCGGGCGACATCGCGTGCGCCGCATCTCCGATGCACAGCAGGCCCGGCTCATACCACTGCCGCAGACGGTTGATTTGTACCGTCAACAAGCTAATCTGATCCCAATCCCGCAGTTCCTCAACGCGGTCCCCCAGCCAGGGAGCGATTTGCCGCACCGTTTTGCGAAAAGCCTCGATGCCTTCACGTTTTATCTCGTCAAAGGAGCCTTTGCGGACAATCAGCCCGGATTGAAAGTAATCCTCGCGGTTGATCAGAATCAGAGCCTTGCCGTAATTCACGTTTCCGAACAACTCGTCCGGCTCGTTCCCCGAGCGGCTGATCCGGAACCAGAGGACATCAATCGGCACTCCGGACTCGATCACATCCAGACGTGCGGCGTTTCGCGTCGCGGCTTGCCGGCCATCGCAGCCCACCACAAGATCTGCGCGAATCTGTAAACTTCCGGAGGGAGTGCGCACTTCGACTCCCGTGACGCGTCCGCCGTTGTGAATCAAGCCCACCACTTCGTGCTGCATCCGAAGGTCGAAGGTCCGAAAGCTTCGAGCCTTTTCTGCGACGAAGTTCAGAAAGTCCCATTGCGGCATCAGCGCAACGAACTTGCAGTGCGCCGGAACGCGGGTGAAATTCGCGGCCGTGAACTTGAAACCGCCGACCCTGCCTCTGACTGAGGTCAGTTCCTGATGAGGCAGCTTCAGGAAATCTTCCAGAAGGCCGAGTTCCCGCATCACCTCGAGCGTCGATGGATGCACTGTATCGCCCCGGAAATCGCGGAAGAAGTCTTTGTGTTTTTCGAGAACGGTAACCGCGACGCCGGCGCGCGCCAGCAGGTAACCGAGAACCATCCCGGCCGGTCCGCCGCCTGCGATGCAGCACGTTGTTTCCAGAGTTTCAATCGCCATCGGCAGCTTCAGTTTGATATATACTGGCTGGCCAGTAAAGCGACTGATGTGGAGACGCGAACAATCCGCCGCCAGCAGGCGCGAAGCGTTGATGGTTCTGACTGCGGGATTGTCGGGATTCGTACGCGCGGTAGCGGCGCCTGATCCGGCGTTCCGGTTCACAGCGCTCGATCACGTCGAGATCTCCGTGCCGGACTCCGCGAAATCGGCGGCGTTCTATTCGGCAATTTTCGGCGGCCCTGTCTGGAAGAACAATCAGACCGAGCGCCGTTACGTCATGCTGGGGCCGTGTTACATCGCGATCGAGCAGGGGCGCCAGCCTATGGGCGTCGATCATTTCTCGGTTGGTATCGATGCGTTCGATATCAATGCTCTTCACGCTTATTTGAAGCGGCAGGGTATCGCTTACCGCGACTATCCCAGCGGGCGCGATCTGAACGTTACCGATGCGGACGGAATTCACGCGCAGCTTTCTGCCGACAACACCTGGAGCCAGTTGAAAGGCGCGACGGCTTCTCCCGTGCCCGGCACCGACCATGGAGAAGCGATTTTCCGCCCGCTGGGTCTCGATCACATTCTGCTGAACGTTGCCGATCCGGAGGCGTCGGCGGTGCTGTACGCGAAGATTTTCGGCCCGATTACGCAGCGGAACAATGGCCGGATCTGGTTCCAGACCGGGAGATCGCGTGTCGGCCTGCTCAAAACGCCGGCGGGTCAGACGGCCGGGGTCAACCACTTCTGCGTCTCCGCGGCGCCGTTCGATTATGCCGTCGTGACGGAGAAACTTATGGAGGCGAATGCGAAGGTGGAGACGCCCGAACTCGCCGGCGCACCCGAATTCCGCGATGCCGGCGGGTTGCTGATTCAGGTTCTGGCCGGCGAATCGCGGCAGCATTGAAAAATCACTCGCGAGCTTGCGTAAAGCTTCGCAATGGAGGGACACCGGCGACAAGATCGCCGGCGCTACCGGCTGACGTAAAGCTCCGCGCCGGGCGGAAGCCCGGCGGCAGCCCCGAAGGGCTGCCCCACAAAATTTTCGCGGTTGCTCGTCGGCCGCGGGCGGTCTGGTTTACTTGAAATAGCAGGCAAATTAACGGCGGAGGCTGGGGAAATTGCGATGAATACCGAGACATTGTTGTCAGTTGTTGAACCACTTGATACGCCATTCGGGCGGGAGGGTCTGGAAGACGTCGGGTACATGACCTGCATGACCCTGGTGCTTCTCGGAAACTATGCGCAAACCGGGCATTTCGGAGGTCCGCTCGCTTATACGCCGTTCAATGTGGCAGCCCACCTGGCCGGACCGGAGCTCGGCGGCCTGCGTTATGATTACCGCCGTCCCAAACATCCTTTTGGCGATAAGTTCATGCTGGCCGGCGGCCATAATGTTCCCACCGGCTACGCCCTCTGGATGATCATGGGCCAGGCGATGGAACGTAAGTACAAGCTCACGGGTGATAAGCGCTATTACGTCGATCCCCATGCCGCAATTCTGCCGATCGACGCGCTGGGATTTCGCCGGGGAGCGGGGGCGCTGAAAACCCTGCTTTCCGACCAGGGACTCACCGACGACCCGTTATTCGCGCAGGCAAAACTGCGCGGGATCAAGGCGCTCGCAGGACACGCGGAGTCGGTGGACGTCACGAACGACGTCAACGGTGGACCCTCGGGAGTGGGTATCGCGACGGCTGCAGGTAAGGCCGCGTTCTGGGATGTGATCGGCGCGCCGAGTTCTCCGAAAGTGATCGCGCTCGAAGGCGAGTTCGCGATGACCGAAGGCCATGCGCAGGAACTGAAGACGCAGGCGCTCGCGATGCAGGTGGGGAAACGGCTCCGAATCGTTCTTTCGGACAACAACGCCGGAATCGACGATGTGCTGATTGGCGGTGTGGTTCCCGGCAAGTTCACCGGCTACAACCTCGCGGAGCAGTGGACATCCTACGGCTGGAACGTTTTCACGATCGACGACGGAGGCGATTATTCCCAGGTCGTCTCTGTGTTCAAGACGATGGAGGACTGGGACCCGAGCGATCGCCGTCCCATGATTGTCATCGCCAAAACGACGAAGGGTTATTGGCCACGGGCGGTCGACGGCAAGATTCCGGGCCACGGCGACCAACTGGTGAGCTATCAGAGCCATCCGTACGGAATGAAGATGAATTCCGAATACTTCGTGGCGCTGGCGAGAACCTTCGAAGAGCATTACGGAGTGGAGTTCGAAGGCATTCGCAAAGGGCCGGTCACGAACCCGCGCGAGCGTCTGCTTCAGTTCAAGACCAACATCGATGTCGTGATGTCCCTGCTCGACCGCAACGGTCTGGGCGACTGGCTTGCGGACCGGCTGGTGGAAATCGGCGACACGGTGAAGGATGAAGTTCCTCTGCACTTCGATGTGAAGACCGATCCGTTCCAGGACGAGCGGCTGCGGGTTGCGAATCTGCCTGTTGAGCCGACGACCGTTACCGCAACAAACCGACTTTCCGGCGCCGAGAAGCAGGTTGCCGTCACGCTGTTCCGTAAACCGGGCGAAGTTGCCGGCGCGCGGCGCGCGATCTCCGAAGTCATCAAATGGATGAACTATGTGACGGATAACCGCTTCTTCACGCTGGCGGCCGATCTTTCGGAATCCATCAACGTGGAGCACGGCAGCATCTGGGGTCATTACGATCCCGAGACCAATCCGCTCGGGACGCGCGTCAAGGCAGCGATTCAGGAGGCGGGGAACGTGGCGACGGCCATCGGTCTGGTGGGCCAGAGCGCGAGCGTGGATCCGGAGAAGTTCTCCGGAGTGTGGGCTCTGAGCGGAACCTATGGCGGCCTTTACGCCGCTGATGTACACGCCCGCTCGGGTTTGGAGCCAGCAGAATCAGGACAGCAAATTCCGCATGGGCGTGCTGCATATTCTGGCGGGTCACTCCGGGCCGGAGACCGCGGCGGACGGCCGCACGCACTATCGGCATCTTCGCGACGCAGGTCTGGAAGCTGTTCCCGCGTGGCCACACGATTCACCTGAATTTCTGGGATTACAATGACGTCGCGGCCGGCTATTTCGCGGCGGCGGAGATTGCGGCGCGCGATCCCAAAGTCGGCTATTATCAGCATCGAAGTGGCGCGCCCGGATTTCCCGGTGGCGGATCGCGGCAAGTTCGCCGATACGGATCTCAAGGCTGCGGCGAAAGGCTTTTATGTGATTCGCGACTTTGCTCCAGGCAAGCCGAAGCACGGGTATGTGATCGTGCAGGGGTCCAGTTCAACGGTGAATCTGGTCAAGACGTTGCCGCGTCTCGAAGAGGCCGGGATCAATGTGAAGGTTATCTCGGCGATCAGCGAAGATCTGTTTAACTTCCAACCCGAGGCGTATCGGCATTCGGTCCTGCCGCCCGAGGCTTACTACGATGCGATGGTGGTGAGCACGACCACGCGGCGCGTGTGGCCCGTAAGCGGACTCGGGCCTCTGACCGACGAGTACTCACTGACGTCCGATTGGGATCATCAGTGGCTGACGAGCGGTCTGGAAGCGGAGGTAATCGCCGAAGCGCACCTCGATCCGGAGTCGATCTTCGCCGGGGTGAAGCGGTTCGCGAATGCCCGGGAAGAAAGAATCTCTACGCAGCGCGCCCGGCTGAATGCCGAATAACGGCCGGGACCGCGATGCGGAAGGCGAGCACGACCGTGACATGCTGCGCGGTCAGCCATCACGGAACGCGTGATCCACATGCTGGTTATTCACAAGCAGAAACGCGTCGATCTCCACTGTATTTCCGTGGGTAGCCGTCGAGTCTATGTACACCGGGGTTGTCGCGGTCGCCGTCGCGCCTGCGGCCAGGGGTGGCATTGGCAGCGCGCCTGAATCTGCGAACTGACCGATCTCCGCGGCCGATACTGTGAACTGCACCGCATAGGCTGGCGACTCCGCGTTGCCCGGATTGATCACCTTGATGGACACGTTAAAGTTGCTGTCTCGGACGAACTCATTGCCCGGCACGTCGGTCGTCATCGGCGGCTGGAATTTCAGGGAACCTACCGGCGGCGGCTCCGTCGTAAACCCGAACGGGCTCGCAGCGGTCTGTTGTCCGCCGGCGTTGATCGACGTCACAGTCCATTGATAGACCGTGTCGTTGGCCAGTTGCGCCGAAGGCGTATACGGACTGCTCGAAGCAGTCGTATCGATGACGGTATTGCCTTCGGTGGTCACCACAACGTGGAAGGAAGTCGCGGCTCCCGGCGTTCCCGCGCCCGGGTCCTTCCAGATCAATGCCGGCTGCAAAAATACGTCGTCGGCCCCAGTCGGCGGCTCCATCAGAATCGGTTGTTGCGGCGGCTCCAGGGCGACCGTTACCGGAGGAGTGGGCTTGCCCAGGACCCCGCAAACCGTCATCGCGCATGAAATCTGATCGCCTGCATGGAACGCCGCCGGGAGCGTGAAAGTATTCCGGGAATCGACGCCCACCGAAATTTCCGACTCGCGCCAGACATTGTTGACGTACAGGTCCAGCACGAATCCAGCCACCGCCGCGACTTTGACGGAATTGTAGCCCGCCCACACCGGCTGCTGGATCACCGGTTGCGGCGGTCCGCTCAGCACAGTTGTGGGGCCGTAAGTTTTCCACGCCCCGCCGCACGCCTGGACGTGAACGGTGATCTGGTCTCCCGATACGAGACTGGGAAACACCGGAACAAGAGTCGAGTCGCCAATCAGATCGTGATAGGGACTGATCTGCTGCCCATTCTTGTTCGTGATGTACACGAGGTAGTTGCCTTCGGTCCCATTGAGGCCGAGTCCCACGAATGACGCGCAGGCGTAAGGCGGGCTGACAGCGATGCCCGGGGTAACCGCTGCCGTCCCCACGTGAACAGTTCCCGTGGGACCCTTACCATTGCACATCTCCATATGCGCCGTCACTGTCGCGCCGGCCTTCAGAGCGGGCACCGGGAATGTGTACGTTACGTCGGGAGCGTCGGTCTCGCCCAGCTCGACGCCATTTTGGGAAATAATGACGCGCGCGCCCGGTACAAGATGCGTCAGCGTCACGAAGGTGCTCCCCGGGCAGGGGACGCCGATGAACTTCGGCGCATGCAACGCGCTCACCGCTTGCACCGTGGCTGTTGCGAAATCGGACACAGTTTCAAGCGGCGGAGCGGGCTGCTTGCAACTGAATCCCTGGCGGACCCGCATCACGTCGTTCTTCACCAGAGGTTTGATCCAGCGAAATTCCTTCGGCACCGCGAAGACAAATCGGTCTTCGGGATTCGTGTTGTTGTTTCGATACAGCTCAACGTAAGCGCCGTCGGCGACTCCCCCGATCGTGATCCTGCTCTGGCATTCGAATAGCGGCGTTTCAACGACCGGCGTGGGAAGAGGCGGCGTAAATGCCACCGGCGCTGCCGTGGACTGTGTTGCCGTCTGATTGTTGCAGGTGATCTGCTGCAGAGTCAGCGGCTCGCTGGACCCGGCGCCCGGATCGTAGACAACTCCCGCCCATCCTCTGGCAGCCACGGCGGCGCCCACCTGCTGGCCGCCGATCATGACATCGATTTTGCCTCCGGGCACCGCGCCGGTTACGCGGATCGCTCGGCCGCACGTATGCAGATGCGTCATGACGGTAAGGGCGCTCAATTGGGTGGGAGCCTCCTGTACCGTAATGGGCAGACTATCGCCGCTGGGCGGCCCTGTTCCGATCTTCTGGCGCGCGGTTACCTGCTGGTTTTCGAGGAGGGTCGCGCCGATCGGATACACGTGATCCGGCGTCGTGCTCGGGTGTGAGGAAACGACGTTACCCGCGACGACAATCTCGATCGTGGCGCCCGCGACGTTGCCCCGCACCTCGACTGAGGTGCTGCAGACATTCAGCGGTCCAACAACTTTCGGAGCCAATAGTGTCATGGATTGCCCTCCTCCCTATGGTCCAGACGCAGCCCTTAGCCGGTTGTCTTACGCCAGCGTAAGCACGATGGTCCAGACGCAGCATATCTCAAAAACCGATGGCGCATTGGTCCGCGGATTCGCGGAGCAATACTTGCGTCGCCGACAGCGTCGAACGGGGTCAACGCCGCGGTTCGAGGAAGCGGATTGTCTCCAGGGAACACGCGCAAGTCCTTGCCGCCGAAACGCGGCTGGACGGGTGGGTTCCCCTGATATTTGGCTTCGTGTACGGCGGCCGTTGCGCTTCTGGAACTCGATAAACCAGGGATCTCCGCCTTGCACGGACCGCACCACGTCGCCCAGAGATTCAGCGGCACCACTTTGCCGCATCCGCGAGCCGCAGGCGTTGCCCCCTGGCATCGGCAAGAGTGAAATCCGGGGCCGGGGTTAAGCGGTATGCGAACGCCGGGAAGAGCGCATTGCGAGCCGGCGCGCAAGGCTCACTTCCTGACAACAGTCGTATTGATTGAAGCGAATCGCCGCAGAGGCAGACTATACCGCGGTTGTTGACCGGTCATTGACGGTATAGGCATCGGTCAGCGGGCGTTTACCAGGTTATGTTCGTGTTAGTATCCGAACGGGATCCCTGCACCCGCGGCTGCCGATGAAGACCTCCGAGTCCCCCGATCGAACGATGACCGATGAAGAACAGGCGACGTCCGATCAGGTTAGGGTCGTGCTGGAGAGCGCTGCTTTCCGGAACGCGCCCGCGTTGCGACGGCTTCTGAAGTTCCTTACAGACAAGCTGATTGCGGGCGAGGCGGATCAACTCAAGGAGTATTCGATCGGCGTCGACGCGTTGGGCAAGGCGGAGTCCTTCGACCCGAAGAAGGACTCGATCGTCCGGCTGCAGATGAGCCGATTGCGGCAAAAGCTGGCGGAGTATGAGCGCACTGAAGGAAGTGACGATCCTTATATCCTCGAACTGCCGAAGGGTACTTTCAGGCTGAGCTGCAAGGAGCGGCAGGTCTCGCTGCCGGTCGCGGAGCCTTCCCGTCCGGCGACTCGGAAATATCTGGAATGGGCGATTGGAGTCGCGCTGATTTGGGCTGTTGTCGCTTCTGTTGCTTTCTGGCGGGAACATGCGAGATCCACGCAATTCCAGAATCTGTGGACTCCGGCGCTCGAGGAGTTGTGGCACCCTATGCTCGCGTCGACAAGACCTTTGGTGATCGCCATTGAGGAGCCTCCTTTCGTCCAGCTGAATGGGTTCGGCGTTTATCGCGAATTGCGATTGAATCGCTGGGAGGACATCACTCAGTCACCCAGCGTTGCTGCTATTCGGAAGGCTCTCAATAATGCCGCGATCGAGCCGAATTATTATTACGCGCCGATGGGAGAGGTTACCGGATCATTCCTGTTGGGGCGGCTGCTGGGATCCCGTGTTCCGGGGTTGTCTTTGACGGGTACCCGAGATCTCTCCTGGCGGCGGCTGGGGGACAGCAACATTATTTACTCGGGCGCCGCGGCATTTATCGCCGACCTGCTGAAACCTCTACCAGTCCAGCCGCAGCTGACGCAGACCGGCCGCGGGGTATTGAACCCGCATTCCGGACCGGGCGAGCCTCCTTCCTATGACGACCAGTTGCCCGCCGGCCCGGCTGGTGACGGAGAGGCTTACGCCCTCGTGACACATTTGCCAGGTCCGGCGGGAACCGGAACGGTGATGACGTTTTCCAGCAGTTCCACCTCCGGGCGGCTGGCGGCAATCCAGTATCTCACCGACCCGGCGCATGCTCAAACCCTGATCGGTGAGATGAAAAAGAAATCCGGCGGAATGCCCCTGTTCTATCAAGTGCTTCTAAAGGTGAACTTCAAGGGCGGGGTTCCGCTCCAGACCTCATACGTGCTCTGCCGTGAGCTCAGGCTGAGCTGAGGTTTGCTGGTCATTTGGCAGGCCCGCCATCTTCGGTGGGATCGGCAACCTGCATTTTTTTTCCGTTAGCGGTCGTCACGACACGGGCTGAGGCGACGTTCTGTTCGCTTGTTGCCCGGTAGGCGTTCACCGTTACTTTCTCGCCGGATTTGAAAGTACTTTCCTTCATTCCGTGCATCGTGAGGTATTCGGGGCTCGCCGTCTCCAGCTTCCACTCCTGTGTTTTGCCGTTTTCGTTCATGGCGTTTATGTATATGTACGCGTGGGGTCCTGTCCAATCTACTTTGGTTACGGTCCCGGTCAGAGTCATCGGCTTGTTCGCATCGAACTCCGACGAAAACGGGTGGTGGGCCAGAAGTGGCAGGCTGGCCAGAAACAATATGCTGGTGAACCGTGCACTGAGCTTTCCTTTTGACATAGCCATTTGCAATCTCCTTCGGTCCTCAGATGAAGACCTCAGAGCCGCGTCGAGCACCCGGTCAACCTAAACTGAGTGTTTTTGGAGGCGCCCGGCATGTTCCACGAGGTTTGTCGGATAGTGACCCGTCACAAGCTGCTTTGCATCGCTGAGATCCTTGCGGCTGGCCGCTTCCCACCCCAATTCTTCCCTCAGGCGGTCCGTCCGGAAGTCGGGGGTGTCGCCAACGCTAAGTTGATGAAAACAGAAAGTATCAAACACGTATCGTACGGGATTCACGAGGCAACATCGTCCTCTGCGTCCCTGGTTTTGCGTATCAAACAATTGCATAACCCCTTTATTCTTCGATAGTCGGTTTGGCCGGGTGAAACTGAAGGTGCTTTGAAGAAAACCTTGTATTTGTTCAGCAGTTCGACGCTTCCTGTGGCGTCCTTGTTTTTTCTTGCAGCGATACCCTCGGCGCAATCGAGCAGTTCAAGTTCGGTCAACGCGGCAGCTCCGGCAAATCCTGCGGCCGCGCGCGCCATGCTCGACAAGTATTGCGTTACCTGCCATAACCAGAAACTGAAGACGGCAGGCCTGAATCTCGAGGGCTTCGATCTGGCGCATGTCGGCGATCACGCCGAGATTGGGGAAAAGATCGTCCTGAAGCTGCGGGCCGGTATGATGCCGCCGTCGGGACTTCCCCGCCCCGACGCGGCTACATACAATACGGTTGCGACTTCGCTGGAACACCAACTGGATCTCGCGACGGCCGCCAAACCCCAGTTTCCGCCGCCCGGCGTCCACCGGTTGAACAGGACGGAATACGCGAACGACATTCGCGATCTTCTGGCTCTCGATATCGATCCGGCGGCGATTCTGCCCGTCGACGATTCCAGTTACGGCTTTGACAACATGGCGGGTACTTTGGGTACGTCGCCGGCCCTGGTCGATTCTTATGTGTCGGCAGCCGCCAAGATCAGCCGTCTCGCTTTGGGCCACGAGATGGCGACGACACAGAAAATCTACAGCTCGCCTCCGGACAATTCGCAAAACCGCCATGTCGAGGGCCTTCCGTTCGGTACTCGCGGCGGTTTACTGGTTCACCACTACTTTCCGGTCGACGGCGTCTATGCGTTCGACTGGAAACCGGTCCGGTCGAACGCGGGCGGCGTCTTTGGCGTCACCGCAAGCCAGCTTCTGGAACTTTCGATCGACGGCAAGCAGGTCAAGGTGTGGGATGCCGTGAAAGACGTTCCGCGAGGCGGTGGCACGGACGCTGATCACCATGAGGTGCGCGTTCCGGTCAAAGCTGGCTTGAGAATGATCGGTTTGGGTTTTATCACGACCACCGACTTGCCCAGCGACGACTTGAACAAACACTTTGAGCGGACCACTCTGACCCAGGACATCCCGGGGTTCACGTTCGCTCTGCACGTAAATTCGATGTCGATCACCGGACCGTTCGAGGGCAAGCGCCCGGATCACACCGCCAGCCGGGATCTCATTTTCGTGTGCCATCCGGCGTCGGGCGCCGAGGAAGTGCCTTGCGCACGGAAGATTTTGTCCGCTCTTGCCACGAAGGCGTATCGGCGGCCAGTCACCGATCGTGATAGCGAGACGCTTTTGGGCTTTTATCAACAAGGGCGCAACGACGGAGACTTTGAAACCGGCATCGAACGGGGCTTGCAGATGATCCTGACCGATCCGGAGTTCGTCTATCGCACCGAATCCGTTCCCACGGGAGTGAAGCCCGGGCAGGCTTACCCGATCAGCGATCTGGAGCTCGCCTCACGGCTTTCGTTCTTCCTCTGGAGCAGCGCGCCTGACGCGGAACTGCTCAAGCTGGCTACGCAGGGCAAGCTGCACAATCCCGCGGTGCTCGAAGCTCAGGCCAGGAGGATGCTGGCCGATCCGAAATCCAAAGCGCTTGTCGATAACTTCGCGGGCCAGTGGCTGCAGCTTCGAAATCTATCCGCCTCATCGCCGGTCGCCGACATCTTCCCGGATTTCGACGACAATCTGCGTCAGGCTTTCAAGACTGAGACCGAACTGTTTTTCAACAGCGTGGTTCAGGAAGACCGAAACGTGGTGGATCTGCTCGATGCCGAATACACGTTTCTCAACGAGCGTCTGGCGAAGCACTACGGGATTCCCAATGTTTATGGCAGCCAGTTCCGTCGCGTTCCGCTTGGTCCCGAGTTCGATGTGCGGCGAGGACTGCTCGGCCAAGGGAGCATTCTGATGGTTTCGTCGTCCGTGGCGGACCGGACGTCTCCGACGAAGCGAGGCAAGTGGGTGTTGATGAATATCCTGGGCGTGGTTCCACCGGACCCGCCGCCGAATGTCCCGCCGTTTCCCGCCGGCGAGTCGAGCAAGGTGACCACGATCCGGGAGCGCATGGAGATGCACCGGAAGAATCCGGGATGCGCCTCCTGCCACAAGATGATGGACCCGCTGGGCTTCGCCATGGAGAACTTCGACGCGATCGGTCAATATCGCACGACCGACAACGGCATCAAGATGGATCTGACGGGGCAACTCGTCGATGGCACGAAGTTCGCGGGCACAGCGGAGTTACGCAGCCAGTTACTGCGCTACTCGCCCCAGTTCGTGAACACAATGACCCAGCGGCTGCTTTCCTACGGGCTCGGCCGCGGGCTGGAGTATTACGATATGCCGGCGGTTCGGCATATCGATAAAGAAGCCGCCGCTCACAATAACCGCTTTTCATCGCTGGTGCTCGGCGTTGTTGAGAGTCAGTCATTTCGAACCAATCAGGCCGTGGGTGAGGTTGTCGCCCGTAAGTAGAACTTGTCAAATTTCAGGAGAATCCGAAATGTATATCAAGAAAACTCACCTTTCCCGCCGCACCGTGTTGCGCGGCATGGGCGTCACGCTGGCGCTGCCGCTTCTGGATTCGATGGTGCCCGCGCACACGGCGCTGGCGCAGACGGCTGCAAATCCGGCGCCGCGTTTCCTCGGTGTCTTTTCGTCGCATGGATGGTCGCCGACTTACTGGAACGATCTGCGTGACGAAATTCCTCCCACCGAAGGGCGGAACGTCGGACTTGGCTTCGTCCATAAGCCCCTGGAGCCTTTCCAGAACCAGTTGACGATCTGCAGCGGCCTCGATGCGACTTCGTCCATGCCGCCTCCCGGAACGAGCGGCGGCGATCATGCCCGTGCGGCGGCATCGCTCACCGGCGCTTCGCCGAAGAAGACAGGCGGTCCCGACATCTGGTGCGGCGTCAGCGTGGATCAGGTAATTGCGCAGAAGTATGGCCAGGAGACTCTGCTGCCCTCGATGCAGGTCGGTATTGAAGATCCCGGTTCGGCCACAGGCGTCTGCGGCTGGGGCTATAGCTGCGCTTACACCAACTCGATCTCGTGGGCGGGGCCGAACAAGCCGTTGCCGCACGAAGTGAACCCCGTTGTGATTTTCGAGCGGATGTTCGGCGATGGCGCAACGCCGGAAGAACGCCTCGCCCGCAAGCGCGCCGGGGCGAGCATCCTCGACGCAGTAACAACGAAGGTGGGACGCCTGCAGCAGGATCTGCCTTCGAGCGATCGCACCCGTCTGAGCGACTATCTCGAGAACGTTCGAGAGGTGGAACGCCGGATGCAACTCGCCGCGAAGCGCACTACGGGCGCTCCCGGCATGGACATGCCGTTCGGGCCGCCGCCTTCCATCGACGAGCACATCAAGCTGATCTGGGATCTGCAGTTACTCGCATTCCAGGCAGATATCACGCGCGTTTCGGCGATGCTGTTCTGCCGAGATGAGAGCTCCACTTCGTATCCGGAGTCCGGCGTCATGACTTCGAATCACCCGGCTTCGCACCATGGCGAAGATCCCAAACGCCGCGAAGACTGGGCGAAGATCAACCGCTATCACATGAAGACTTTCGCTTATTTCCTTAAGAAGATGAAGGAAACTCCGGATGGAGACGGCAATCTTCTGGACCATTCGCTGGTGCTGTGGACCAGCAACATGGGGAACGCCAATCAGCACAGCCACGTGAACGTGGGCAGTTTGCTGGTGGGAGGCGCCTCCGGCGGGCACAAGGCGAAACTCAACATCAATGCGAGTGGGCCGACCTCAAACTTCCTGCTGACGACACTCAACGTTATGGGAATTCCCAACAAGAGCATCGGCGACAGCACCGGACCAGTGGCGATTGCTTAGTCGGGTATGGAGTTGAAATGCGAAGTCGAATAGCTCCCTCAGTTTTGTTTTTGCTGGCGGCGGCCGTGCCGTCGGCCAGCTTCGCGGCGAGTCCCGTCGCCGATACGGCGATGAATGGCGATCTGCCGGGCGTTCGGGCTTTGATCGTAAAGAAAGCGGACGTCAACGCGCCGCAGCCGGATGGTTCCACGGCGCTTCACTGGGCGGTGCATCTTTCCAGCCACGATATGGTCGATGCGCTCCTCAAGGCGGGAGCCGATCCCAAGGCCGCAACGCGCCTGGGCGCGACCCCGCTATACCTCGCCTCGGTGACGGGCGATCCCGTTTCGATCAGGAAGCTTCTGGTTGCGGGCGCGGATCCGAACGAGAAAATTCTTGAGCATGGCGAAAGTTCGCTGATGTTCGCATCGCGCTCCGGCAATATCGAAAGCGTCCGGATTCTTCTCGACGCTGGAGCGAAAGTCGACGTTGCAGACCAAATGCGCGGCACAACGGCGCTGATGTGGGCCGCCGAGCAGAATCACGCGGACATCGTGAAGTTGCTTCTGGATCATCATGCGCCTGCGGATGCGCGTACAAAGGTTACAGCCGGGGCCGTTCGGCCAGCCCGGAGGCCTGCCAAAGCCGGGGCCGCAGGTGCTGCCGATGGTCAGGAAGAAGAACAGGCTCCGGTACAGGCCCTGCCAGCCAGCGCTAATTCAACGGGAGGCGTCACCGCGCTGATGCTGGCCGTACGTGAGAACGCCATTGAGGCTGCAACCGCGCTGCTGGACGGAGGCGCTCCTATCAACGAAACCTCTGGCAACGGAAGCACCGCGCTCCTGGTTGCGACGCAGAACGGCAACGCCCAGATGACGCATCTGCTCATCGAGCGCGGCGCGGACGTGAATCTTGTGAATGGCAAGGGATGGAATCCGCTTTACCTGGCGATCAAGGCCCGCACGATGGAAAAGGGGACCATGCCCAATCCCGAAGTGGATGAAAACGGGCTGATGGAAGACATCAAAATGATGGTCGACAAGGGCGCGAATGTGAACGCCCGGTTGAAAGCCGACACCGAGATTCATAACGGCATCGCGGCGACCTGGCTTCGCGAGGCGGGCGCGACACCGTTCCTGCGCGCATCGCTCTGCGGCGACCTGGAAGTCATGAAGCTGCTTTTGGCGCATGGCGCGGATCCAAAGATCTCCACGACAGACGGGACCACCACTTTGATGGCTCTTTCCGGAGTAGGCTATGCCGAGGGTTTCATGCATGATTTCGGAACACCCGAAGAGTCGCTGGCGGCGATGAAGATCCTGCTGGACGCCGGGATCGATGTCAACGCGAAGAATAGCGATGACGTGACGGCTCTTCACGGCGCCGCGCACAAGAACTTTGTAGCGGGCATCGAGATGCTGGTTCAGCATGGCGCCGATCTTACGGCGCGCAGCCATCGCGCCAGCCCGTTTGAACGTGTCGGGAACCCCGGCAATACGCCTCTGGATTGGGCTACCGGCGTTCAGATCGGCATGCAGTCTTCCATCTACCATCCCGATTCTGTGGCGATGGTTTCAAAGCTGATGACGGAGCGCGGCATTGAAGTCAAGGGTCTTTCGAGCACCAAGGGAGGCCTGGCTGTCGCCAAACAGTAGGGTCGCACTTTTCTTTTGCCTTGCGGGCACTTCTCTCGCCGCAACTGTTCTGGACAAGGTTTATTCGGCTCCCCAGGCGGAGCGCGGCGCGGAAGCGTATCAAGCACATTGCGCGAAATGCCACGAGGGGGCTGAGCCCGATGCTCCCACACCGAAGGGGCAGCCTTTTATTGATCGCTGGCGGGAGGCTCCGTTAGATTTTCTGTTCACTCACATCCGGACGAAAATGCCGGGGGACGCGCCGGGAACGTTGAGCCAGAGCACTTATCTGGATATTCTGGCGTACCTGCTGCGTGAGAACGGTTATCCGGCAGGGAGTGCCGATCTGACTGCGGATCAATTGGGAAGTATCTTGTTGACAGGCCCAGGATGGCCCGCGTCCTCTGCCTCCCGACTCACTCGTTCGCGTCGTGGGATGCCTGATGCCGGCAGGATCTTCTGACGAATGGAAACTGACGGCGGCGACTCCGCCGATGCGCGTCAGCGAAGCGGATCAAACGACGCCGGAAGAAACGGCGAAATCCGCGGCGGCGCCTCCGGGGTCCGCCGTGTACATTTTGCGGAACGCTGAAGACCAGCACGCCGACACGATGAAAGGTCAGCGGGTTCAGGCCAAAGGGGTCCTGAGCGGGTCCGCAGACAAGATGAGCGTCAGCGTGCAATCGCTCGTGCGTGCAGGGTCGGGTTGTGACAAATAGGCTCTCCTGCTTTGCAATCGGACTTCTGGCGGCATGCGGCGTGGCCGCCCTTCTGGCGGGTGAGACCTCAAAGACGGTGCTTGACGGCGTCTATACCGAAGCTCAGGCAGCGCGCGGACAAGGCGCTTACGATCGCTCCTGCAGCCGCTGCCACGGCGCCGAACTCGACGGCGGCGGACAGGCGCGGCCTCTGCATACCAACCTTTTCCTCGATGTCTGGCGGGAGGATTACCTCTCGAGCCTCTTTCAATACATGCAGACTAGAATGCCCCCGGGCAGCGCGGAAAATAGTTTGCCGGAAAGCGATTACGTCGATATACTCGCTTACGTTCTGCAAGTTAACAAATTGCCTCCGGGGAAACAGGAGTTGACGCGCCAGACGATCGATACGACGCTTCTCGTCGGCCCTGAGGGACCTCAGGCGCTGCCGCCGAGCGCTACCGTTCGCGTCGTCGGCTGCTTCACGCATCCGGCTTCTCCCTCGTCCGATACGTGGACGCTGACTCGCGCAACATCTGCAGCTCGCGTGCGCGATGGCTCGGAGACGGACGAGAAGGAACTGAAACTCTCCGCACACGCACCATCCGGAACGCACAGCTATCGCCTGGAGAATCTGGACGACGACCATCCCGCGTCTGAACTACAGGCGCAGGTGGGGCATAAGGTTCAGGCGAAAGGCGTCCTGAACGGTCAGGGAGATACCGCTCGCATTTACGTTCTTTCCTTCCGGGGACTCGGTCAGCCGTGTGATCAGTGACGCGTCCTGGGATTTCGATTTCATCGTGGTTGGCTCCGGGTTCGGAGGCAGTGTAAGCGCTCACCGTCTTACTGAGAAGGGTTATCGCGTCGCGGTGATCGAGATGGGCCGCCGTTGGACGCCGGAAAGTCTGCCGAAATCGAATTGGGAGCTTTCCCGCTGGATCTGGCGGCCGCGGTTAGCGCTCCGGGGATTCTTTAATATCTCGGCGTTTCGCCACGTGATGATTCTGCATGGGTGCGCAGTTGGTGGAGGATCGATCACGTACGCCAATACGATGCTCATTCCGCGAGACTCGATCTGGGAGAGCGGATCATGGGCGGGACTGGCGGACTGGAAGACCGAGATGCTTCCGCACTACGCGGAGGCTATCCGGATGCTCGGCGTCACAGAGAACCGGATTTTGGGACCGGCGGACCGCATCCTCCAGCGCGCGGCGGACGCGGCCGGCGTTGGGCACACCTTCTACCGCAGCAGCGTGGCCGTCTTCCAAACTCCGGACGGGGAAGATGGAGGCGAGACTTACCCCGACCCTTACTTCGGCGGTGAGGGTCCGGATCGCGCAACCTGTATTGGCTGCGGCGGATGCATGATGGGATGCCGCCACAACGCCAAGAACACGCTTGATAAGAACTACCTTTACCTTGCGGAGAAGCATGGTTGCCGCGTGTTGCCTGAGACCAAAGTCGTTGACGTGGTTTGTCTGAATGGGACTGGAGACGGCAGCGATGGTTACGAGGTACGGACTGTGAAATCGACAGCGTGGTTCGGCGCCGGGAAGCGTCGCTTCACCTGCCGCGGGGTAGTATTCGCAGCATCGGCGCTCGGCACAATGGATTTGCTGTTCCGGCTCAAACAAAAGGGCTCTTTGCCGGCGATCAGCGGTCAACTCGGGAATCGAGTCCGCACGAATGCCGAGTCTCTGATTGGGGTACGGGTTCCGGGTACCCTTCAGGATCTCTCGAAAGGCATCGCCATCGGATCGGGCGTTTATCTTGATGATCAAACGCATATCGAGGTGGTGCGCTATCCGGAGGGTTCGGACGCGATGAGCCTCTTATCGACACTGCTCATCGGAGGGAGACCCGGCTGGCGCCGCGTTTTGCTTTGGCTCGCTACTATGGCGGTTGCACTTCTACGTCATCCCCGCGGGACCTTAAGAAGTCTGAGGCCTTCGGGATGGGCGAAAGAAACGCTGATTCTGCTCTGCATGCAGACTCTGGACGGCCATATCGATATGCGCCTGCGCCGCCGCTGGTTCTGGCCGTTTCGCAAAGTTCTCGTGAGCCGGGGAACGAAGATCCAGACTTTCATTCCGCGGGCGAATGAATTCGCAAACCGGATTGCCGATTTGACCGGTGGAATCGCCCTGAGCATGATCACCGAAATCCTCTTCAACATTCCGGGGACGGCGCATATTTTGGGAGGGAGTCCGATTGGGGATTCGCCGGAACACGGCGTCGTGGATCACAGACATCGCGTGTTCGGGTATCAGAATATGTACGTCTGCGATGGTTCCGTATTAGCGGCCAACCTGGGCGTGAATCCGGCTCTGACGATCTGCGCATTGACAGAGAGGGCGATGAGCCACATTCCACACGCATCGGCTTGCCGTGAGTAATAGCGCTCCAGATAGACTATTGGTGATGCGGTGGGCTTCATCTTGATGCGTCGGGCGATGGCCATCGAGTGCTGTCTGGCGCTCGTCATCGGATTTGTTCTGGCGCCGCTGCAGCACGTGCATCGTGATGAGGGGCATGCTCATTCTCCCTTCATTCACGCGCACCTTTCCGATCACAACCATGCTCACCATCACGATCATGTCGATAAGCCGGGCGAGCACGAGATCGAGAATTCCGATGAAGATCAGGCATCGCCGGTTGACACCTTTCTTGTTGTATTAACGCCGGACTTTCCCCCCTTCATTCCCACGCGCGCCCCGGGCGCTATTCCCGAACCTGCAGAGACACGAG
Source organism: Terriglobia bacterium (assembly GCA_963845785.1). Lineage (GTDB taxonomy): Bacteria > Acidobacteriota > Terriglobia > Bryobacterales > Bryobacteraceae > BOG-234. The sequence continues at coordinate 653,306 of CAWJTK010000003.1, forward strand.
TCAGCTTCGCGCTCATCGAAGAACGCGGGCACGATCCGCCCCGGATTGCCGATTCATCCCCCAGAGCCCCTCCCGCCTGATCTTTCCCCTTCAACGCCCGTAGTGTGTCCCGACGCGCCCCGCGTCTCCACTTATCTGCCAAGGGAAGGATTTTTGTGAACAGACGAAACGGAAGTATCAGATGCAGAGCGGGCAACCCGGCTCTGCTGTTGGCCATAGGCCTGGTTTTTGCCGGAATCTCAACCGCGCGGACCACGCTCAGCCTCGACGACGCAATCAAGCAGGCGATCGAGTCGAGGGCTTCGCTCAAAGCGGAAAACGAGCGTATCGCGGTTGCGCGCGGTCTTGAGAGACAAGCGAGTCTGCGATCCAATCCCGATTTTCTCTTTCAGAACGAAAATCTGCGTCCGGGTCAGACGTATACGCGCGACGTCGATACCGTTGCTTATATCAATCAACCTCTCGATTTCATGGGCAAGAGAACCCACAGGATGGAGGCAACGCGGGAGGGAGTCGTTCGCACGCAGGCTGAATACGATCTGGCGAAAATCCAGCTGATCGACCACGTCAAACTGGCTTATTGGACCGCCCGCGGCGCACAGGAAGTCCGCGAGGTGCTCCGGGCATCGGTCGTCAATTTTCAGAAGACGGTCGATTACCACGCCGCGCGGTTCAGTGTCGGCGCGATCGCCGAGCAGGATCTTCTGCGCGTTCGGCTCGAGAGCGAACGCCTCAAGATTTCGGCGAATCTCGCTGTCGTTGACGCCGATCGGGCGACGATGGCTTTGTTCAAAGAAATGGGCAGACCGGCGGTTCGCGATGTCGTCCTGACGGAGCCGCTTGAGCTTGCCGATAACTTCCACGAAGAAACGCTCGACGAAGTGCTTGCACAACGCAGCGACGTCAGGCTGGCGCGCGCTGGTCTAGCCGAATCGACGGCGAAGGAAAGTCTGGAGGCCGTTCTGGCGCGTCCCGATATGAGCGTCTTTGCGGGTTATAAGCGAACCCAATTGCCCGACACTACTTACGGCGTCAACACCATCATCGCCGGTTTTCAGATCACGCTCCCGGTGATCAACAGGAATCAGGGGAACCGCGAAGCCGCGGAAGCGGAAGTGCGCCGCAGGCAGCAATTACTGGCGGCGGCAGAGGCGGATGTCCGGGCGGAATATGAAAGCGCTGTTCAGGAATACCGGACCAGGCGCGATGAGTCTACCGATACGCTTCAACTGCTCCGGCAGGAAGCGAGCAACGTGGCGCAGATCGCCAACAACGCTTATGTCGAGGGCGGCACGGATCTGCTGCAATTGCTGGATGCCGAGCGCGCCCGCATCGACGCGGATCTCGCCTGGGCGCGAGGCATGAGCGACTATCACCAAAGCATCGTGCGGCTCGAAGCCGCGGAAGGAGTCGGCCGGTGAAAACTTTCAGCTCAATTTCATTCGTTTGCTTCGCCCTGATGGCGTGGGGCTGCAGCAAGACCCCGCCGGCGCCGGAGAAGGCCACGCCGGAAGCTAAGGCGGCCAAATCGGAGATCGTACTCTCGCCTGCACAGATGCAGGCCGCGACAATCGAAACGCAAACCACTGCACTGAGCTCCACGCCGGCAATCCTGCAGGCAAAAGGACGCATTGTATTGGCAGACGATCGCGTCTGGCGAGTCGGTGTTCGCTCGCAGGGTCTTGTGATGGTGGTTTATGCGGGCCTCGGAGATTACGTCAGGAAGGGCCAGGTGCTCGCGCGTTATCACGCCGACGAAGTCCGTGAAGAGCGGGCCAAATATCGCGCGTCTGTGGCGGAATTACGTCTCGCTGAGACGGTGGCCGCTCAAGCGCAGCGGAATCGCGACCGCGCGCAAAAGCTGCTGGATTTGAAAGCCGGTTCCATCCAGCAATTGGAACAGGCGCAGCAGGATCTGGTGGCCGCGCAGTCCGCCATTAAGAGAGCGCAGATCGAAGTGGACCGGGGAGAAGATCTGCTGGAGGACGACCTTAAAGTCAAGGTCGAACCCCCGCCTGCAAGCGCTGGTGAATTCGCGGACGACGTTCCGATCTTCGCTCCCGAATCGGGATACGTCATCGCGAAGAACATCACGCCGGGTAAGACGGTGGATCTGACGTCCGAAACATTCGTGATCGGCGATCTATCGAAGGTCTGGATGCTGGCTTCCGTGAGTCAGCAAGATCTTTCAGGATTACGAGTCGGGACCGCGGCTACAGTAGTCGCGCCGGGCGACCCTCCGCAGCGTTTTCCCGGCCGCATTACCAGCCTCGGGCAGCAATTCGATCCGGAAACGCGCATGATCGAGGTGCGTATCGCCCTTGATAACGCCCGCAATCTGCTGCGGCCGGAGATGCTGGTCAGCGCGGAAATTCCTCGCGGAACCGGCAAACCGGCGATGCTGATTTCGTCGGATTCCATTCAACAAGTCGATGATGCCGATGTCGTGTTCGTAATGACCGGGCCGGGGCACTTCCTGATTCGCCCGATTCGCGTGGGTCCCGCCGATGCGGGGAAAACCACTGTTCTGGAGGGAATTAAACCGGGAGAACAGATCGTCACTCGCGGCAGCTTCCTGCTCAAGTCGCAGCTTCTGAAATCGACGATGGAGGAAGAGTAAACCGCCATGCTGAATCGCATCATTGATGTCACGCTTCGCTGGCGGTGGCTCGTATTAACGGGAATTGTGGTCTTGCTGGCCGCGGGCGGGTATGCGCTCTACACGCTCCCAGTGGAAGCCTTTCCCGACCTGACGAATAACCAGGTGGTTGTGGTTACGAACGCTCCGTCTTTGCCTCCCACGGAGGTTGAGCAACTGGTGACTTATCCCATTGAACGCGCCATGCTCGGGCTGCCTGATAAAGAGGAGGTTCGTTCTTTGTCCAAGCTCGGCCTTTCGATGGTCACCGTTGTTTTCGACGACTCGGTTGCCATGTATTTCGCGCGCCAGCTGGTGAGCGAAAGGCTGCAGCAGGTCTCCTCATCGTTGCCAGTGGGCGTTCAGCGCTGTGCTCGGACTTCCCTCGACGGCCTTCGGCGAGCTATTTCAATACACTCTCTCCGGCCCTATGAGCGCTATGGATCTGAAGGATCTGCATGAATGGGTGATCAAGCCTCAATTGCGAACGATCCCTGGGGTGAGTGAAGTAAATGCCTGGGGCGGCCAGACGAAACAGTTTCAGATCGTCGCGGACCCAGCGCTCCTGGAGCAGTATGGGCTGACCTTACATGACGTCGCCTCGCGCGTCGAGGCGAACAATACGAACTTCGGCGGCGGTTATATCGAACATGCTTCGGAACAATACACGCTGATCGGTTCCGGACGCGCGACCACGACCAGCGATCTCGGCAACATCGTTCTGATGGCGCATAAGGGGGCGGCGGTGCTCCTGCGCGATGTCGCAACGGTCCGGATCGGCGCGGCTCCCGCGGAAGGAGCGACTTTGCGAAACGGCGAAACGGTTTCCGGCATGGTGATCATGTTGAAGGGCGGTAACGGGAAACGGCTGATCGAAACTGTTAAAGAAAAGATCGCCAGCCTGCGCCTGCCTGCTGGAGTAAAGATCCTTCCTTTTTATGACCAGGCGTTCGTCATCGATGGCACCATCCACACGGTGGAGACCAACCTCTTTGAAGGCTTCGTCCTGGTCACCGTAGTGCTGCTTTTATTTCTTGGAAATCTTCGCGCGGCGCTGATTACTGCCGCCGTCATTCCCTTTTCCATGTTGATCAGCTTCCTGGGAATGAGACTCTTCGGCATCAGCGCAAATCTGATGAGTCTGGGAGCGATCGATTTCGGCATGATCGTGGACGGCGCCGTGGTGATGATGGAGAATTCGGTGCATCACCTGGAATCGGAGCAGGAGGCCGGCCCGGTTTCCCAAAGTTCGATTCTGGAATCGGTGCGGCGAGCCGCGCATGAAGTAGCGCGACCGATGACTTTCGCGGTTGCCATCATCATCGCCGTGTATCTGCCGATCCTCTTTTTGCAGGGCCTCGAAGGTCGAATGTTCCGGCCCATGGCGATTACCGTTTGCATGGCGCTTGTCGGCTCGCTCTTTCTGGCGCTGACTCTGGTGCCGCTGCTGACCTCCTTTGCTTTCCGGAAATTCAAACGCGGACAGAAACGTGAGCACGCTTTGATGAAAACTCTCGACCGTATCTATACAGGCACTCTCACATGGACGATGAACCATCGCCTGATTACGGTCGCGTTTTCCGCTATCGTGCTGGGAGTTGCGCTGGGATCGCTTTTCTTCATCGGTACCGAGTTCATGCCGAAGCTGGACGAAGGTTCGATCCTGATGGAGACGCGCAAATTGCCGGGTATCTCGCTGACCGATTCTGTTGAGATCAGCAAACGCATCGAAAGCCGCCTGAGGTCATTTCCCGAGATCGCGGATGTGGTCGTCAAGATCGGGCGTCCGGACTTCGCGACTGAAGCGATGGGAATCAACGAAGGCGATACGTACCTTTCGCTGAAGCCCATGAACACATGGACAAGGTTCCACAGTAAAGAGGCACTTATCGATGCGGTGGATAAGGAGATGGAAACCATTCCTGGCATTGCGTGGAACTTTACGCAGCCGATGGCCATGCGTATCGATGAGACGATCTCCGGCATCAAGGCCGATCTCGCGGTCAAGGTGTTCGGCGAGGATTTTCGTATCCTGAATTCGATCGCGCAGCAGATCCTGCGGTCTGTTTCTTCGGTACGTGGCGCGGCGGATCCCCAGATGGAAATCACGTCCGGCGTGGCGGATTTGTCGATCGCGGTTGATCGCGCCGCTCTCGCTCGCTATGGCCTCAACGTCACTGATGTCGAAGAAGCAGTTTCGAGTGGCGGATCCGGCGATGTGATTTCGGAGGTGCTGGACGGCCCTCGACGGTATACGGTTGCTTTGCGTCTGCCGGAGCGCTATCGCACGGATCCTGATGCCATGCGCCGCATCGTGCTTCGCGCTTCGGGCGGAGAGCAGGTTACGCTCGATCGCGTCGCCGATATCCGCGTAAAACGGGGGCCGGAAATTATCAATCGCGAGGAGGGACAACGGCGCATCGTCGTGATGTCCAATGTGCGCGGCCGCGATCTCGGAAGCTTCGTCGCCGAGGTGCGTTCGAAAATCGACCGGCAGATCACCCTGCCGCCTGGTTATTTCATCGAATACAGCGGTCAGTTCGAGAATCAGGAACGCGCGATGCGCAGACTCATGCTGATCGTGCCGGTCGCGATTGCTTTGGTGTTTGTGCTCCTGTACTTTACCTTCACTTCGGGATGGCTGGCGCTTCTGGTTGTCGGAAACGTCCCATTCGCCCTGGTAGGCGGTGTCGCGGCTCTTTGGATACGGGGCATGAATCTCAACCTCTCGGCATCAATCGGCTTTCTGGCTGTGTTCGGCGTCGCGATGCTGAATGGCGTTGTCCTGGTGACTTCGATCCGGCAAACGCTCGCGGCCGGTGCGCCAGTTCGGGAGGCGATGCTCGCGGGCGCGCGGCGAAGGCTCAGGCCTGTGCTTATGACCGCATCGGTGGCGAGCCTGGGCTTTATTCCAATGGCATTATCCACCTCCACCGGCGCCGAGGTTCAGCGGCCGCTGGCGACGGTCGTAATCGGAGGATTGTTCAGTTCGACAATGCTGACACTGTTTCTTCTGCCGGTTGTCTATGAGTGGGCTTATCGCGATTCGAGGCGATCCGTGAGGGAAGTCTGGGAATAACCCTGCCAGCGCTTCGGCGCCGCTTGCTGACGCGCCTGGGCCGGTAGAATCAACGTGTTCATCGGGGGCCGTCCCCTGCTCACGCTTCCTCATGCGGAACTGCTCTCCCGCGGAGCTGACAGCGGCGCCAGATGCCGCAACTTGTCGGGATTGCGCACCACGTAGAGCGTCCTGATGACGCCGCCCTCTATCTCGAACGCCGCGGTCTGTACCGCTCCCTCGGGGCCGTCCACAACGATACCCGGCAGGCCATTAACGGCTGCGAAACGGATCGTGAAGTCCTCGCGCCACCCTTTGCGCGTGGCGCCGATCAGGAACCGCGCCGCGTGATCGGCGCCTTCAATCACGTTCAGCGCCGCGGCAACTTTGCCGCCGCCGTCAGTCTCCACGCGCACATCGCTCGCGAGCAGCTGCGTCAGCACATTGAGATCGCCCGACCGCGTTGCCGTCACGAACGCGGACATGAGCCGCGCATGCTTCTCATCGATCTCCCCCGAATGTGCCGCAGGCGCTGCCGCGCCGCGAGGTCGTAATGCGCGAACGTGCGCCCGTGCGCGATTTGCAAGCTGCCGGCATGCGGACTCGCTCCGCTCCAGCATCGCAGCTACCTCGCCGAACGAAAAATCGAAAACGTCGTGCAGCAGAAATGCGGCGCGCTCCAGCGGTGACAGCCGGTCAAGAGTCAGCAGCAGCGCGATGGATAAGTCCTCAGCCAGCTCCGTGCGGCTGTCGGGGGCGAGCGCCGCCGTATCGACAACCGGCTCCGGGAGCCACGGACCGACATACTCTTCGTGCCGCGCGCGCGCCGACGTCAGCATGTCAAGACAAATCCGCGTGGTAGTGGTCATCAGAAACGCCCTCTGGTCGATCACTTTGTCGCGGTCCACCGCATGCCAGCGCAGGTACGTTTCCTGCACCGCGTCTTCGGCGTCGGCGATCGACCCCAGCATGCGGTATGCGAGACCGAGCAGGCGCCTGCGGTATTCCTCGAAGCTCGCGGCCGGATCCGACATCATGCGCGCAGCTTACTGCATGTGCATCGCCGCATCCGCCGATGCCGGAACCCGGCCGTGATCGAACATCACGGGCGTGTTGGCAACGACGATGCGCGTACACGCCTTCCCATAGCCCAGGGCATACTTCACCGTTGGATAGATTCGGGCCGTGGTAATTGCAAAAGACACACTGACCAGGGCGCGCTGGCCCCAGCGTTTTACGATCGCCTCGCGATACCCATCTGCGGCAACATCGTGTGCGAGCGTCGCGCGCGTAAATCTCCATACGAGCGCCACATCCGGCGGCATCGCATCCGAATCGTCGGTGAGCACCGCGCGCAGAACCGCGGGACTCACGCCTGCGCGTTCCGCCATGGTGACGGCCAGCTGCGTACAAGGGCCGCAATCCTCATGGCGCACGGCGGTAATGCCGGCGGCGCACCACGCCTCTTCCGGAATGTCGCGCCGAAACTTTCCGAGAGCGGTGACTCGTGAAAACAGCCATGCGGCGCGCGGACTCGCATCGATCATGTCCCGCATATAGCTGGCGTCGTAATTCCAGTCTTTTTCAAACTTGTCAATCATTCTCTGCAATGCCCATCTGATCATGTCGTTCCTCCTGTCTCCATAAGTGAGACGGGACAGCAGTTCGGAACGTGACATGACGGGGAGCGCGACCATCTCCAGGCTCGCCCGCTGTAACCGGCACGAAAAACAGTAGCAGTCCTGACGAAGCGAAGAGGGCAGCGCACCGCTGCAATCTGCGCAAAGGCCCAAACCTGACCAGCATCGATCCGATTACAGGCGAGGACGCCGAGCGGCGTCCTCGGATAGGCCAATCGGGAGGCGCTGATCTCCTGCGTTCCCCGGCGTGCGCGCAGTACGTTCTGGATCTCCTGAATGAACCCGCGGTTCGCAGGACACCGGCGAAAAGTAGTTGATGTTACCGGCTGACGTAAAGCTCCGTGCAGGTCGCGGCAGAAGCTGCACTCAATTGGGGTGCTTCGGGACCTGGGACTTGCAACCCTCGGTCAGACAGAGGTCGCGAACGATGTCCAGGTCGCTATCTGTGGGCGTCCAGTTTCGGGGACGGGTAGTGGCCTCGACAAAAGTCTGTTCGAGACGGCGGCTTTCGTCGTTCTGTTCGCCGCGGTTCGCCCACCAGTCGTGCCAGTAGCGGAAGGAGTCGAAGAGCGCAGGTTTGGCAGCGGGCGATCCGTAACGGCAGATGGATTTGACGGCGTCGATTTTGACGGGCACCGAACCGTCCTGCAGGGCATCGATAGCCACTTTTTCCCATGCGGGGCCGGAGTAATAAACGGCCGTCTGACCAATGATTCCGAGCCAGCAGCGGCCCATCGCGTAACTTCGTTCGGCGAGCGCCTGGCGAAGCACCTTTTCGCCCCAGTCGGGATCGACACGCAGAAAATATGCGACGAGCGGAGGCTCGCACGCCGGAGCCGCGATGTTGGGATTGGTGGTGACGCGCGATCTCATCTCGGCGTCGCGCTGTGCGTAAAATTCCTTCACGGGAATGAGAATGGCTTTGGTGGAATAGCGCGCGATGAGCTCCTCGGCAGGGCGGCCCCCATTGTGCCGGAGATGATCGAGCAGCGTGGCATCAAGTTCGGGAAGCACGGTATCCGGCAGCATAGCGAGCGTGCGGTACGGAAGTCGCGGCTCGGGCCGCTTCATTTCTTCCAGAAGCAGCAGCCGTGTCCGGTTCGTGTCCAGTTCGTAGAGGCGTTCGACGGCCGACGCGAAAAGCGGATTCTCAGGATAACGAGACTGCGGGGCCGTTTCGTAGATCTGCCGAAGAACAGGCGCCATTTCGGGCGATTCGATCTTTTTCCACTGATAATTGAGCAGCTCCGATTGTTGTGAGACGGGCAACTCGGGAAAAAGTACGGCGATTTCGGAACGCAGTTTCGGTGGCACGCTCTCCGCAGACATGCTGTCGAGCAGCGTCTTGATTGAAATCGCTTTCGCGGGGCCTTGTTTTCGCTCGACGACTTCGGCCAGAGCACTTTGCGGTTCGACGCTTGCTTTATCGAGAGCGGCGAGCGTTCGCAGAAAGATTGGCGTTACGGGCTCGGAGGGAGCGCGCAGGAGTTCTTTCATTGCCACGATCGCTTCGGGGGCGAGCCGGCTGGAGCGAAGCCCGTCCTGCAGGACCTGGGCCGTCTGAATATCCGCCAGACCAAGCCAGCGCGCCATTTCGCGGACAGCGGCGGGCGTATCGATATAGCCGATGCGGCGAGCGGCGCTCATGCGCGCCTCAAACCCCTCGCTGTCGACCTGGGATCGAGTGGCGTTCAGGATCGCAAGATCATTGGCCAGTTCCTGCTCCTGCCACTGGGGATCGGCGGCGATGATGTCTATGCCGATCTGGTTCGATTCGATCTCTACGTCCTGACGCTGAGGACCGATGGCGTGAAATAGCGCATGAACCGTGTAATGGCCGGGTCGCTCGAAGCGCACCCACTGGTTCAGATCGAGATGCAGGACGACGGGTTTGTCGCCCAGGTACGTTCCTCCGGGGCCCGAATAAGCCATGCCCTCATGAAGGCGATAACTCCACGGGTCACGCGTACCGGCTTCGGGTGTGACGACGAAGCGATCGCGTCCGAAGCCGAGAACCGAGCGGTCTCGCCCGGTTAAGGTGACCATCCAGCCGCGCTGACCGGCTGATGGAGCTCAGCGGGATGTGTCATCTCGAAGATCAGTTCCAGCCCGATCGCCTCACCGACGCGAAATTGAGACTGGCCAGGCGCGGTTTCGATGTGCAGTGAGAATACCTGAGCATCAGCGCCGGCGGCGACTGCTAACACTCCGAGAAGCGTCTTGAAAAGCCGCATATTGAAGCTCCTTTTGGGCTTCCCTGGTGAAGACTCCATTCGCGCACCCTGGGTTCCCTGCGCATGGCACAGCAGCGCGCCGATGGCTCAAGACCCTCGATGTCCCCTTTGCGGGCGGGATCGCAGGCTACAAACCCGCCAGGATTGGTTCGTCGAGCCGGCCTCGTCCCGTGAGTTCGCGCAGCGATTCGAGATACGGGGCGCGCGCGACTCCCAGTTCGGTGATGATCGCTGTCACGTAGCGATTGGGCGTGACATCGAAGGCCGGGTTGCGCGCGGCCGTTCCCTCGGGGGCGACGCGGACACCCTGCAAATGCGTGACCTCCTGCTGGCCGCGCTCTTCGATCGGAATGTGCGTGCCGTCCGGCAGGGTGAGGTCGAGCGTCGAAATGGGCGCGGCCACATAGAACGGTACGTTATTCTCTTTCGCGAGGACGGCGACGCCATAGGTGCCGATCTTGTTGGCGACATCGCCGTTCGCGGCGATACGGTCCGCGCCTACGATCACGCAGCCGATCTTCCCTGCATGCAGGAAATATCCGGCCATATTGTCGGTGATGAGGGTAGCGGGAATTCCGTCGTGCTGTAGTTCCCAGACCGTCAGGCGGGCGCCTTGCAGGAACGGCCGCGTCTCATCGGCATAGACGTCGATATGCTTGCCAGCCTCGACGGCGGCGCGCACAACGCCCAGCGCCGTTCCGTAACCCGCGGTCGCCAGCGCGCCCGCGTTGCAATGGGTCAGGACGGTGTGTCCGTCGGGTACCAGCTGCGCTCCGTGGCGACCGATGGCGCGGTTGATTTCGATATCCTCCTCGCGCACCAGTTTCGCCTCGGCAATCATGCGTTCGCGAATCTGCTCGACCGGGAGATCGCGGATCGATGCGTAGAGTTGTTTCATCCGCTCGATACCCCAAAACAGGTTCACGGCGGTGGGCCGCGTCGATGCCAGTTCGGCGCAGATCGTTTCGAATTGCGCGTCGAGATCGGCGGGGTCGGCGTGAGCGATCCGATCGCAACACCCATCGCAGCCGCGACTCCGATGGCCGGCGCGCCCCGGATAATCATCGTCCGGATGGCATCGGCAACTTCACCGTAAGTGCGGCAAGTGACGTACTTCTCTTCGGCGGGAAGGCGGGTCTGGTCGATCATGACCACGCCTTCAGCGTTCCATTGAATCGTTTCAATCATGAGTTATTTCGGGCTGCCATGTGCTCCCGACAGCACCAGTGTCAGGAACGGAAGCGAGTTGTAGGAAATATGGGTAATCGCAGAGGCGCGGGTCGAGCCGGAAACATGCCGGACGACGCCGAGCACGAAACCAACCAGTGTGATCAGCACACCGCTCTGCCAGATGAATGCGTTCTGACTCAGATGCAGCGCGCCGAACAGCACCGAGGTCACGAGGATGCCAGGCAACACGCCCATCACGTCCACCAGGACCGGCTGGAGGAAACCGCGAAACAGGAGTTCCTCGACTACGGGGCCCATCGTGACGCCGAATAGCGCAATACCGATGCGGCTTGCGGTGTCCTTGAGCAGATTATCGAAAGGCGTCTCAACGTTGGGGAAATTCATGAAGCTGCCCAGCAGAATCATTGCGACTCCCAACAAGACGCCAAGGATAACAAGATGCAAAACGCTGAACGGTTGCGGAACCCAGGCGAGCGACTCCAGCAGCGGCTTGCCATAACGCGCGAAAAGCAATCTGAGCGCAAGAAAGACGATGGCGTAGCCGATGAACTCCGCGGCCAGCAGCGCCAGACCTGCGCCGGCGTCGAAATGCAGGTAAGGACTGCCTGCGCGTACGGCCAGTCCTCCAATGCCCACCGCTGGGATAAACAGAGCTGCGATAAGCAGCAGTTCCGCAAAACCCCAGAAGGGACGGTCGGGGTCGGCGAGGTGGACGGGATGGGAGAGTTCGGGGCTCAAGAAGTTGTCTCGATCAGGGCCGCCGCCAGAAGCGGAATCATGATCTCATGATGCCCTGTCAACGCGTATCCGCGACCTCCGGACTGCGCGTGAGGCCGCTCAACCACGTTAACGCGAGGCCGGTAGTGTTGCAGGAAATCCAGATTGACCGTGGTGAATTCGCTCAGCGCGTGGCCCAGGTTTCGCACGGAAGAAACCGCCTTGAGAAAGACCTCCGGCATCACAACGGCTGAACCCGCGTTGATATAAACGCCGCCGTCATTCATTGCGGAAACCACAGTACAGAACAGGCGGAAATCGTGGTGCGTGGCGCTCCCCAGTATGGCGCCGTCGGCCGCCGGATGCGTATGGGGCGTGTCGGTTCCGATGGCGACGTGAACCGTCACAGGCACGCGGGCGCGCCAGGCCTGAAGCAGGAGGCTTGCAGGAGCATGCGCGTCGGGCGCAAGGCGATCGAGAGCACGGCCGAGGGCCTCGCCGGCGCCCACGCCGGGTTCCAGCGCCTGGTTCCATTCACGGCCCGTTTCTTCGGCAGATCCGAAGCGTCCGTCGGGAAGGACCGCCTCGACGTCTTCGCTGGTCTGGCCCACAAGCGCAATTTCGAAGTCGTGAATGGAGGCTGAACCGTTCATCGCGAAGGCGGTCGCAAAACCGCGGCGCATGAGGTCGATGAGGACGGGCGCGAGGCCGCACTTGATCACATGGCCGCCCATTCCCCAGATCACCGGCTTTTGCTTCGCGCGGGCCGCGGCGATGGCTTCGACAACGGAACGCAACGTGTCGGCGGCAAGGATGTGTGGCAAGCTCGCGAGAAGGCCATTCAAACCTGCGCCTGGTTCGTATAACTTCGCGAAATCCGTCTGTTTGACCTTGCCGCCGCGCTCGGCGAGCGGGATGGTCGTCAGGCCGGAAAGATCGATTGGCGTTACTCTGTAGCGATTATTCACAACCAGATCCGCTAAAACTCATCAGGCGCGGGCAATCGGTACGATCTTCGACTTCCGGAGTTTCCGGTCGCGTGTCAGGAGTGGGACACGGTGTACAACACTCGTCGCACCGATCAATTCGTCCGCGGGATCGCTCCGGAAATCGAGTTCCATGGATTTCCGGCAAACCGCAAGATCCAGCGGCCAGACGTGAACTCTCGCGAAAATGCGGCTGAATTCGGAGGATTCCACATCTATCGCAACGCGCCCCAATTGCGCGAGCTTCGCAACCTCCCAGAGCACAATCGCCGAGATGCCCCATGGGTTTCCCGCGAGCAATTTGCGCTCGGAAGCCGTCAGCGAATCGTTCAGCGCGAACAGGAAAATATGAGTGTCAAGATTGAGCATCCCAGTCGATTCCCGTCGAGAAGACATCACCCGTGATTTTTACTTTGCCCTTCATGCTTCCGATCAGGGCGGCACAGCCGGATTCGATGGGAATCAGCCGCGCAATCGGTTTCCCGTGTTTTGTAATAACGACGCCATCGGGATCGAGGTGGTCCAGCAGAGAAAGACACTGCTCCTTGAACTTCGAGGCATTCAGCTGTTCCATAAGATGATTATAACCAATTTTTCGGACTGGTCAGAAATATTGACCAGTTGGCATCAAGTGGGCTAACTCGGGTCTTCCAGACGGTCGAGTCTGTGATCGTGAGATTCCGCAATGTTGCCCAATCCAACGATTGCTTCGAGCACCTGCGCCAGGCGCCTGTCGGTTTCAGCGAATCGCTTCTCGTTCTCCAGGAAGCGACGCTCGTACTCCCTTTGCATTCCGGCGATGATTTCCACCGTCTGGGTAAGCCCCTCGTGGCGTTCCGTCAGCTTCTCCAGACGTTCATCAATCGTCACGTCTTTTATGTTACTTCAGCGTTCAGGCGGCTCTCCCGGGCTGCAGGAGCTTGCGCAGCGCCTCACCGGTAAAGCTCCGGCGCGACCGCATCACCTGCTCTGGGGTGCCCGCGGCGACCAGACGTCCGCCGTCCTCGCCGCCGTCCGGCCCCAGATCAATCACCCAATCGGCGGACTTTATCACGTCGAGATTATGCTCAATCACCAGGACCGTATTACCGAGATCGACCAGGCGCTGGAGGACTTCGAGCAGCTTGCGCACGTCCTCAAAGTGGAGACCTGTAGTCGGTTCGTCCAGAACATAAAACGTCCGCCCCGTCTGCCGCTTGCTGAGTTCCTTCGCCAGCTTGATGCGCTGCGCTTCTCCACCCGAAAGCGTAGTGGACGATTGCCCCAGATGAATATAGCCAAGCCCGACGTCAAGCAGAGTTTGCAGCTTCGGCCGGATCTGCGGGTTGGTTTCGAGTACCGGCAGCGCCTCTTCAATCGTGAGCCCGAGAAGGTCCGCAATCGAGTAGCCTTTGTACTTCACCTGGAGAGTTTCACGGTTGTAGCGCTTACCGCGACAGACATCGCAGGTGACGTAAACATCCGGCAGGAAGTTCATCTCGATCCGCTTCAGGCCGTCGCCCTGGCACGCTTCGCAGCGGCCGCCCTTTACGTTGAAGCTGAATCGGCCCGGCTTGTAGCCGCGCTCGCGCGATTCCGGCAGCATGGCGTAAAAATCACGGATCGGCGAGAAAAGCCCGGTATAGGTGGCCGGGTTCGAGCGCGGGGTCCGCCCAATCGCGGACTGGTCAATGCGGATTACTTTATCCACGCTGGTGATTCCGGAGATCTCTCCATGCACACCGGGCGCTTCATGCGACCCGTAGATCTCATGGGCGAGGGCCCGATAAAGAATATCGTTCACCAGCGTGGATTTCCCGCTGCCGGAGACTCCCGTAACAACAATCAGCCGTCCCAGGGGAAATTCCACGTCGATGCCTTTGAGATTGTGCTCGCGGGCGCCGCGGATGAGAATCGATTCGCCATTGCCCTCCCTGCGCACGGGCGGAATTGGGATGGAGAGCGTGCCAGCCAAATATCGGCCGGTAAGAGACCTCGCGTCCTCCCGTATATCATCGGGCGTTCCGCTGGCCACGAGTTCGCCGCCCAGGCGGCCGGCGCCGGGCCCGAGATCGATCACATAATCCGCCCGCTGGATGGTCTCCGCATCGTGTTCGACGACGAGGACAGTGTTGCCCATGTCGCGCAGGGCCGTCAGGGTATCGAGCAGGCGGTTATTGTCGCGCGGATGGAGGCCGATCGAAGGCTCATCCAGCACATAGAGCACTCCGCGCAGCTTCGAGCCAATCTGAGTGGCGAGACGTATCCGCTGCGCTTCGCCGCCCGATAAGGTTGAGGCGGCGCGTTCGAGGCTCAGATAGTGAAGCCCGACGGATTCCAGAAACTCCAGCCGGCGGCGGATCTCATCTACTACGCGCCCGGCAATCTGAGTCTCACGATCAGTTAGTTGCCACGAGCGCGCCGTGATGAGAGCACGCGACAGAGGCATGGCGGTGAATTCGGCGATCGAGATATTGTTGACTCGCACCGCCAGGCTGGAGGGGCGCAGCCGCTTTCCGCCGCATGACGCGCAGGGAACCGGCGACATGTAGTCGTTGAGCCAGTCCTGATATTCGGACGGCGCGTCCCGATAGATTTCGCCAAGAATCTCGACAACCGCGGCGAGTAACGCTTCCCGCGTGGCGGCCGGCAGCTTCTCGAAAGGAGTCTTCAACCGCGCCCGCAGGGACTTAGCTACCTCCTGCACGCGAGTCGTGACACGGCTGGATCCCGCGCCCGGCCCGAGCCCGCCTTCCAGCAGCGGTTTCGTCGAGTCCGCAATGATTTTGTCGGGGTCGAACGCCCAGGTGCTGCCGATACCGGAACACTCCTCGCAGGCGCCGTAGGGGCTATTGAACGAAAACGACCGGGGCTCCAGTTCAGGCACGCTCGTCCCGCATTCCACACACGCCAGTTTCTGCGAATACAGCCGTTCCTCGCCGTTCACAACCGAAATAAGAACAAGCCCATTCGCAAGCTTGGTAGAGGTCTCGATGGAAGCCTCAAGACGCTTGTCGATTCCCGGTTTGACAAGCAGACGATCCACAATCACTTCGATGGTGTGATTGCGGCGTCTGTCGAGTGGAATATCATCCTCCAGCGACCGGATGACGCCGTCGATACGGGCTTTGACGAAGCCTTGCCGCGCCAGCTTCTCAAGTTCCTTCTTGAATTCGCCCTTACGTCCGCGTACAATCGGGGCCATGACAAGAATTCGATCGTCGGGCCGGAGCGTGAGGACGTGCTTCAGAATCTGCTCTGTAGTCTGACGGGAGATTTCGCTGCCGCAAACAGGACAATGGGGGACGCCAATTGAGGAGTAAAGTAACCTCAGGTAATCGTAGATCTCCGTAATAGTACCAACGGTACTTCTGGGACTGCGGCCGGTGGTCTTCTGGTCGATGGAAATCGACGGACTCAAGCCGTCGATGGAATCGACGTCGGGACGCTCCATCTGATCCAGGAACTGGCGGGCGAAAGTCGATAAAGTTTCGACATAGCGCCGCTGGCCCTCAGCGTAGATCGTGTCGAAGGCAAGAGACGACTTACCTGACCCGCTTAGTCCCGTTATTACCGTGAGGGAGTTACGGGGTATATGAACGCTGATATTCTTCAAGTTGTGCTGACGGGCGCCTGAGACAGTGATTTGTTCCAACATTAAGCGACTCGAACTCAAATACTAAGAAATGCCAAACTGCGCCACATGCGGCGGCAATCTCTCACGACGTCCGCGGAACACCTTCCGAAAGCTCTTCTGGAACGCCGCCTTTCGATGCGACGATTGCGGCGCGCGATGGTATTACGACCGGTCCTTCCTCGCTGCGTTCCGGCTCTATAGCCATTGTCCGGTGTGTCAGACTTCGCAGCTGACGGTGATGGAGAGCCCGGATCCGGTCGATCGCGTGAGTTCCAATCCGCTGCGGGCGATTCTTCGAATGTTTGGATTTCCCCTCTACCACTGTACCTTCTGCCGGTTTCAATTCCGGGACTGGCGCCGGCTGGATCCCGCCGCCTCTTCATCCCGGCGCCGGGAGGCCTGAGCCGGACATGATCCGGACCAGATGCTTCTGAAGGCCGGCGAGCCGGATCGCGGCAAACGTCTGGACGCCCTGCTGCATGAACGGCTTCCGGAATACAGCCGGTCGCGCCTGCAGACATGGATTCGCGAAGGCCGGGTTCAGGTGAATGGCGTTCCGGGGAAGCCATCCTCGACGATCCGGGGTTCCGAGGATATCGACGTCAATCCGGCCCCCATGCCGGCTCTCAAGGCGGAAGCCGAAGACATTCCGCTTTCAGTGCTCTATGAAGACGACGCTGTCGTGGCGATCGATAAGCCCGCGGGCATGGTGGTCCATGCGGGGGCCGGGATTCACAGTGGAACGGTCGTCAACGCATTGCTGCACAGCTTCCAGTCTCTGTCGTCCGTGGGGGGAGACATCCGGCCAGGGATCGTGCACCGGCTGGATCGGTTCACTACAGGCGTGCTTCTTGTGGCTAAGACGGATGCGGCCCACCAGAATCTTGCTCTGCAGTTCTCCTCGCGCGAGGTGGAAAAGACTTACCTTTCTCTGGTGGAAGGCGCGCTCACCGGGACGGGACGGATCCGGAAGCCAATTGCGCGCGACCCCGGCAACAGGGCGAGGATGACTGCCCGCCTGAGCACCGGGCGGAGCGCTTTGACCGACTGGAAAGCGGTCGAACACTTTCGGGGTTTTACCTTCGTCGAAATTCGCATCGGGACGGGAAGAACCCACCAGATCCGGACGCATATGGCGTCGCTGGGGCACCCCGTCGCGGGAGACCGTCTGTATGGCGGAAAGGCGTCGCCGTGGAACCGCTATTTTCTTCATGCCTGGCGTCTGGGCTTCCGAAGTCCGGCGACCGGCGAGCGAGTCACGGTGGAATCGCCGCTTCCGCCGGACCTGGTGGAATGGAAGAGTTCCCTTGAGCCACAACGGTCCCCGATTTGATCCGGGTTTAGGGTGTTTCCACGGCTTACGAAGTCCGAGCTTGCTGCCGCGGGCTCTGAAGCAGTTCCGAACCGCGAGCTACGCTCCCGCTGTGGGGCAGGGCTTCGGTCTTGCGGTCGGCCTTCTGGCCGGCGCGGAACTTTACGTCAGCCGTAGCGCCGGCGATCTTTTGTCGCCGGTGTCCGTACGAACCGCGTCTTCGACAGAGCGGTCCAGGTCGATTGCGAAATGCTCCAGTGGTGCCCGACTTCTGGCTAGTTGTATGACCCTCAGGCATGATTGCGGCGAGCATAGGCCTGTCCCCAGGCTGTGCCAATCTGCATTTGTGAAGACCGTTGCGCTTCCTTATGGTATTTGTCGCGGGACACGCTGTTGAGTGACGCCGTCATCCTCCAGGGCATTATCCCTCGGTGACGCCTCTCCCGGCATTTCGTAGCTGGATTGCGGGGTGGCGCTTTTCTTGACCCTCAGGTCGAGACCATGGCGACGATCCGCGAGTCCCGGCGTAACGCGGAGATCAGAGATCTTCGGGTTTCAACCCGGTCCATTTGGCCACCCTCGACAACATCCGCGGGCCAATTTCTTCCTGATCGTGAAACGCGAACTCGTAATCCGGCCAACCTGGACGGGTAAGCAGCCGATGAGAACCGCGCTGGCGCTTCACTCGCCAGCCAATTCTCTCTAATGCGGCGAAAACCCGTCTCGCTTTACTGGCGGGCCAGTTGCTCATCCGGGATGCTGAAGGAAACACCGAGTGAAGACGACGGAAGCTCGCCTTGTGCGATGCGGTCTGCAATGACCTCAATTGCGAGGCGCTCGGCCTTGCTGATCGCCTCATCCCGGCTCTGGCCGTAACACATAACGCCTGGCAGTTCGAGCGTCTCCGCGATCCAGCGTCCGTCTTCCTCTCGATCGAGTTCGATCGTCAGATTCACTCTCCGATCATACCGCCGCCAGAGAACCGTCGCTCCTCAGATGGGGTTACCCACGATCAACGGCGCAATCCTTGCCGATTCCCGACCACCCGGGACTGTAGGACCTTCGCATGTGGTAGAGGTGCGGCTGCAGCTATTGGGTTTTCGCTAACCGATGTCATGAGAGGCTGCCCGCGTTCCCAATTACTCAGTTGGTGACCGCAATCGTCACTCCGAAACTGCTGGAGGCATTTCCGACATGAAGCGCTACCGGAACATACCCACCTGGTTCTATGCCTGCCGGGATCTGAACATTCACCTGCATGACACCGGCAACCTCACCCGGCGCCGCGCCCGCGTAATTAAACGATGCGGGCTGACCGCCGACGGTGGCTGTCACCGCCAGCAATGGATGCGGCAGAGAGGAAGTTGCGATCTGGCCGTCCACACCGGCGGGCGTTGTCTGTCCCTCGCCAGTGGCGTAAAGAGAAATATAAGATCCGATCTTCGCGGGGTTTGCCGCCGAATTAATGGTCCCGTCCTGATTCACGGCCGCAGCCTGGCCCGCGCCGCTTTCATTCAAGGTGAAGATCCCTGGAGCGGAGGCGGCAATCGGAACGCCTACCGCCGCCGAGGTCTGGCCTGCGTAAGAAACTGCGACCAGGGGAGTGCTGCCCGTGACTGCATATGGCACAATGGCGGCGATTTGCGTGGCGGAAGTATAGATCAGCGGCGCTGGAGTGCCATTGAACGTGACCGTTGTCCCCGCAAGCTGGGCGGCGATGACCTGCGACCCGCTGAGCTGAAACTCCGCCAGTTGCGAAGGCCCAAGTCCGACGCCGTAAATGACCACGATCTTGCCGGGTGAGAGGGGCATCGGGCTTTCGGTGGCAGCGTCGAAGACGGCGGAAATCGCAATCGACTGGCCGATGGGCTGCAGCATTCGGACTGCGTTATTACCGGTATCGTCGAACCACAGATTGCCCGACGGACTCACGGCTACGGCACTGGGCGTCTGAACGCGCGCGATACTGGCGGGCCCTCCATCTCCGCTGTACCCCGCATTCCCGTCGCCTGCCACCGTAGTAATGATTCCGGCGGACGAGATCCTGCGGACGCGGTTCGTACCGCCTTCGGGAATGAAGACGTTGTCCGCCCCATCCACCGCCACGCCGTAACAACCCAGGCTCGCTGCGGTGGCTAGCCCACCATCGCCGGAGTCAACATTGCTACTGCCGTTACCCGCGATGGTTCGAATGATTCCGCCGCTGATTTCGCGTACCCTCGAACCGGCACATATGAAGATATTGCCCGCGCTGTCCACCGCCAGACCGTCGGGAGAAATTGAAGCCATAGTCGCCGGACCGCCGTCGCCCGAGTAGCCGAGTGTACCCACGCCGGCAATGGTTGTGATGAGACCCTGCGTATCCACTTTGCGAATGTTGCCGTTGCCCTCGGCAATGTAGAGATTTCCTGCGCTATCGACTGTGAGCCCATAGTTGATGATGCCGATTTGCGCCTGCGCCGCAGGGCCGCCATCGCCTGTGGAGCCCGGCGCCCCCGGTCCCGAAGAATTCCCGCCCGCAACTGTGGATACGGCGCCGCTGGTAGAGATCTTCATGACGCTGAAATTCGTCGAATTGAAGAAGTAGATGTTGCCCGAGGAATCCACGGTCAGGTTCTCCGGATAGATACTGCCATTTCCCGCTACCGTCGTGATCGTTCCGGCGGGTGAGATTTTCTGTATCGCGAGACCGTTCGCGAAATAGAAGTTACCGGCGCCATCGAAGGCCGCCCCGTTGGGTCCCAAAATATACGCCTGTGCGGCCGGGCTTCCGTTGACGATTGCCGGTAATGAGCCTGTCGCTCCAACCGTCGAGAGAATCCCCGCCGTCGATAGTTCATAGATCCCGGACGTCGAGCTCGTGGAACTCGCGATAAACAGATCGCCGGCGGCATCCGTGGTCATTGCGCTTACCCGGCCGGTATACACCGTGTCGATCGTGCCGTTGGGTGAAACTTTGCGAATCCGTCCAGTCATATCGCTTTGGCTGCCTTCCTCCGCAATGAACAAATCGCCGGCACTATCTAACGCGATGCTGAAGGGCGCGTTCAGTTCGGCACTTAGTGCCGGGCCTCCGTCTCCTGAATAGCCGACCGTTCCCTTGCCCGCAACACTGGATATAGCGCCGTCTGGCGAAACTTTTCGGATCACGCCGGTCGGGTCTTCGATGAAGACGTCTCCCGCCGCATCGACCGCCACGAAACCTGGAATCACCGATGCTTTGACGGCAGGTCCGCCGTCTCCGGAGTAACCCGGTGTTCCGTTACCTGCAAACGTGGTTATGATGCCGGTAGGCGCCACTTTGAGCACTCTGTAACCCTGGAAATCCGCGATAAAGAGGTTACCGCCGCGATCGGTCGCGATTGAGACCGCGCCGTGAAACCCCGCATTCACAGCCGGCGCTCCTTCAAAAGGAAACGCGCCCGTGGAATAATCGTCCGCGCCGTTTCCGGCCACGGTTGTGATGATTCCGTTCGTCGCCACTTTGCGGACGGCGGACTGCTCCAAAGCTACACCCTGCATGACGAACGGATTGCCGGCGCTGTCAATGGCGATTCCCCCGGGAAAGTAGAGTTCTGCGCTGGTCGCCGGCCGTCCGTCTCCGGAATAGCCATAGCGTCCGTTGCCCGCTACCCTGGTGAGGACTCCCTGTGTGTCAATCCGGTAAACGGCGTTTTGAAAGGCCGCGACGTAGAGGTTCCCGGCGGCATCGACCGCCATCCCGCTCGGTGGTCCGAAGGGCTCCGAAGCTGGGGCGGGAGTGGGAACAGGCAACCCCCCGGATACTGTTGACACGAGATATTGCTGTGCCTGGCATGGCATGGCCGAGAGAAAAACCGCCAGCGCCACACCGACCGTGTCAATTCGCGACACCTTTGAGCGAAACAGTTTTCTCAAAAGGC
Source organism: Terriglobia bacterium (assembly GCA_963845785.1). GTDB lineage: Bacteria > Acidobacteriota > Terriglobia > Bryobacterales > Bryobacteraceae > BOG-234. Next base: position 674,600 of record CAWJTK010000003.1, read on the forward strand.
TCACGACACGTAGTAATGAACACATATATTTTGTGCGGAGCAGTTGTGCCACCATTTGGTCTTCTGCGGCATCTCACTGCTTCAGCGTAGGAAGACATAGTAGAACCAGCGACTTCACGACCACTCAGGATCTATCGGCTGCAGGTGGCGCTGCGGGATGTTAACTTCGCACCTTTCAGATGATTTTGCGTGCCACGGCCGAAATCGCCCCAGCAGGTGAGGCGCTCCGCCGCAGGGCGTTTCGAATTCGGACGGACCTGCAACAACTTAAGTCGACTGGACGATTGCTATTTTCATAAGGTGCCCCTTCTTCTCCGTTCCTGGATCACCGTGCTATGTTTCTGCGCGGCCACTTGTGAAGCCGCGAAACCTACCCTTTGTTTTCTCAAGCGCCATCGACCTGAACACTCACGGGGAAACGGACGGCATCGTGGTCGACTCAGCAGGCAACACCTACATGACGGGTTGGACTCGCGCGGCCGGCCTCCAGACCACTCCCGGCGTAGTGCAGCCTCAATTCCCCGGGGGGGGACGCGGATACGTTCGTCGTGAAACTCAACAGACGGGGCAAGGTGGTTTTCGCTACTTTCCTCGGTGGCTCCGGGGATGACGAGGGCCTCAGCGTAGCTATCGATACCCTGGGCAATATCTACATTGCTGGGCTGTCGAACGGAACAAGTACTTTGCCGACGACGCCTGGAGCCGCATTTCGAACGGGCAGCTCTACGGGGAAAAACGGCTTTGTTCTCAAATTGAACCCCACGGGGACTGCGATCATATACTCCACGCTGATTCCTGGCGCGGGGCAGCTTGAAGCTCATCTCGCCGTCGACAGCTCGGGTAACGCTTATTTCGCCGGCACCATTAGTGGTTCGGACAACTCACTCCCTGCAACCGCCGGAGCCTTCCAGTCGTCCCACGAGGGTATTTCGGACGTTGTTGTGGCGAAGCTCAGCCCCACTGGCGCTTTGGCGTATGCGACATTCCTTGGGGGCGCCGCTACGAACGAGGCGGGTGGAATTGCAGTTGATTCAAATGGGAACGCCTATATTTCAGGCGACTCTGACTCTCCGGATTTCCCCGTTACCGCGGGCGCCTTCTCAGGACCGCCAGCCTCGGGGCCCGGAGCCTTTGTCGTAAAGCTGAACGCCCAGGGCAGCGCGCCCGTTTATTCCACGTTCCTCGGACCAGCCGAAGGTGACGAAATTCGCCTGGACTCTGAGGATAACGCTTATGTCTTTGGCATTCCCGGGAGCAGCTTCCCCACTACACCCGGATCGTTCCAAAGTAGTTCGTCGTCTCCCTGGAATCCGGGTTTGTACGGCATTGCTTTTCTCGCGAAACTCAACTCTACCGGCACCGATCTGATTTATTCCGGTTTGTTTGCTTCCGCTTCACGATTCGGCGTGGACTCAGCGGGTAATGCATACGTTACGGGCCTCGCAGGGCCTGACTTTCCGGCGACGCAAGGCGCCTTGCAGCGGTGCGTGGCCGGCGGGGGCACCAATATGTTCATCACACAACTCGATCCTGCAGGAAAACTCGCCGCCGCATCATACCTCGGAGGGACCTCCTATGACTATCCGACCGGTCTGACCGTGGCAGACGACGGATCGGTCTACCTGGCCGAAAGCGTGCAATCTCCCGATTTTCCAGGATTGGAGAACACCGCGGCGCAAGGCCTGCTGCTTGCTGTTTCAAACCTGTTCATCTCCAATCCCAACAACACAGATCTACCGTGCCTGACGGAAGTCGCACAGAACTCCGCGAGCCTGGCATACTCGCCGGTCGCTCCGGGAGAACTGATAACTCTTCGCGGCCTTGATCTCGGTCCGGACGTTGGCGTTGCACAGGAAGTCGACGCTACCGGCCATCTGGGCACCGAGATTGGCGACGTCCAGGTCTTCTTCAACAATATGCCCGCTCCGTTGCTCTATGTACAAGCTGAACAGCTCAATGTACAGGTACCTTGGGAACTCGCGGGCCTGGCTACCGCTCAGGTCCAGGTTGAATACCAGGGCAGGTTCAGCAATATGGGAACGTTGACGATTCAAAATGCCGCCCCGGCCCTCTTCCGCATCTTTCCAACCCCTCCGGCTTCGGGCAATCCACCGTTTCCTGGCGCCATTCTCAATCAGGACGGAACGGTCAATTCGCCTTCGAATCCGGCTGCGCAGGGTTCGATTGTATCTCTGTTTGGGACGGGGGGCGGCGTCACCGTTCCAGGTGGAATTACCGGAGAAATTGCTCCGATCAGTTCCCTCGGTTACCTCACTCAGCGGGTGCAAGTGCAGCTTAGCCGGTACTTCGCGGATGTTGTGTACGCCGGTCCGGCGCCTGGACTCATCTCCGGCGTGTTTCAGGTGAACATACGCGTGCACGCGGGACCTTTCGGGGGATCCTCTGTTTTCGTTTTTCTGAGTATTGGGGGCGAGGGCGTCACTTTTCCCGGTATAGATGACTCGACCGTGGTGACGCTGGCGATTCAGTAATTAACGTTGCGCTCCCAACGCTGCCTCCCGTGCGGGAGCTGATCAATGAAAACCGGCACCGCAGCCTGAGATGACAAACTTAAAGCAAGGTACGGCGAAGAACGAACCTCCGCCCGAGAGTCATACAGATGGATGCCCCCGCTGAAGGGCTGTCAGTTCCGCCGGCGTCGGGGGAGGCTTCGAGGTTCGTCTGGTGTTGGCACGCGATCAACGGTGCAGCGTTTACCAACCTTACGAACACGGGTCCGCGGCTTATGACCCCACCGACGGATCGAAGCGCCGGCCGACAACTCTAATGCTCACCCGGAACCAGCGCAGCGCCTGAATCGTGTTGCGGAGCATGCCACGACGATGGCGGCTCTTTGAACCATACCGAAAACAGGAGGCCTGCGATCACTACCGCCAGAGTCCCGATTACGTTGAACCAGAGGAACGCAATGCTGGTGAAAAGCGAACACGCCACGATCACCGCCTCGCCGGTCAACATCGCCCAGAAGGCGGCCGAACCCCTCACCCGTTTAAAAAAGAACGCCAGCACGAAAACGCCCAGCAGCACCGGATAAAAGTAAGACCCAACCTGGTTTACGGCTTCAACCAGCGATCCAAGATTTTTCGCGTATTGCGCAAAAACCACCGCCCATGCGCCCCAGATCGCCGTACACACGCGGGAAACGACCAGGTAATGCCGGTCGGTCTCATCGGGACGCAGCATGCGCCGGTAGAGGTCCATCACGCTGACCGCAGCCAGCGAATTCAATTCCCCGGAACTGGACGACATAGCCGCGTTCAGGATCACGGCGATTACCAGTCCGATCACTCCCGCCGGAAAATAGGTGGTCACAAACGACAGGAAGATGTAGTTTGTGTCGTTGTACCCGCTTTGCCCCTGCGACTTCTCGTAGAGCTTAACGCCCGACTGGCGCGCCCCGTCGATTTCGCGCTGAGCCGCCCGATAGGCCGCCGTCGAGGCGGCCAACCTCGCGGCGTCGTCCTGTTTGCGCGCAGCGTTCAGCGCTTCCGCCGCTCTCTCGCGCTGATTCCACGCATTTTCGTACCGGCCTTCGACGCGGGCAAATCCATCCTGCGACTGAATCGCTTTCATGGCCGTCTTCTCAAACAACATCGGCGGCTGCGCGAAAAGATAGAACACGAAAACCATGGCGCCGACGAACAGAATGAAAAACTGCATCGGCACCTTCGCGATCGCATTGAACAGCATGCTCAGCTTGCTCTGCGCCACCGACTTGCCACTCAGATACCGCTGAACCTGCGACTGATCGCATCCGAAATAACCCAGCATGAGAAACGTGCCGCCCAGCAGGCCGCTCCAGAGGTTGTAGCGGTTATTCCAGTCGAGCTTCGTATCGATGGCGTTGAGTTTGCCGACCGCCCCGGCGAGATAAACCGCGTCGGCGAAGCTCACACCGTGCGGCATAAGCGAGATTACGGTGAAAAGCGCAAGAATCAGGCCCGCGAAGATGATCGTCATCTGTAAGACGTCCGTCCACGTGACGGCAGGGATTCCGCCCATGGTCGTGTAGAGCACGCAGACAATTCCGATCAGCAGCGTCGTAAGGCGGTCGTTCCATCCGAAAATGACGCTCATCACGATGGCCGGCGCATAGAGCGCCAGTCCCACGGCCGCGCCACGCTGGATGAGAAAGACGATTCCCGCAAGCGCCCGCGTCTTTGCATCGAACCGCCGCTCAAGGTATTCGTAGGCCGTATACACGCCTGCCTTATGGAAGATCGGAACCGCCGTCACGCAGAGGATGACCATCGCGATCGGCAATCCGAAGTAGAACTGCACGAAGCGCATGCCATCGACGTAAGCCTGCCCCGTGGTGGCGATAAACGTGATCGCGCTGGCCTGGGTCGCCATGATCGAAAGGCCCATCGCATACCATGGCATCGTCTTGCCGGCCAGCAGGTAGTGGCTTGTGGTCGTGCCGCCGCGCCCCCGCCAGAGCCCGAAGCTCGGGATCGCGATTATGGTCGCGATCATCACGATCCAGTCAAGCGTCGTCATGTGAGAGGATCATGCGAAATATCGCGTAAACAGGTAGAAGAGAATAATCAACAGCCACAACCAGCCCAGGACGACGATGTAGACGTTGAGCCAGGTCCCGAGTACAGGGGGCGGTTCGCTGTCGTAAGCCTCGGGCGGCAATCTGAACTTCATTAGAAACAAGCTTAAGCCACGAACGTCTTTCGGGCGATCTACTCGATTCGAATTCCCAGCAGCGCGGCGAAAATCATCGCCTGAGACGCATCGACCACAGCACCGCGAAGATCGGCGGCATTCATTTGTAAACCCTCGACGCGGGATCCGCGCAGATCGGCATTCATGAGCTTCACTTTGCTCATCTCCGCGTTCTCGAGGTTGCATCGGCGGAATAGGGAACCGGACAAATCGGTTCCCTGAAAATCGGCGTCCGCGAAGTTGCAGGAATCGAACTCCGCCGACTTGAAACGGGAGAAGCGAAACTGAGAGTATCGCTGGTCGCCGCCCGAGAAGAGAACGTCCTGGCAATCGGCGATGCCCGCGCGAAGGCCGGTCATGCGGCAATCGATGAATTCCACACGCATGAGATTCAGCCCATGCGTTTCGAGGTTCGCGAGATCGCAGCGTATCAGGCGGACGTCTTTCCAGACAATCGAGCCGAAGCTGCTGCCGGACAAGCTCACCCCTTCCAGCCGTGAAGCTTCGATGCGCAGCGTACCGGCTTTGCGGTCCTCGATGCTCGTCCCCCCGATTGCGCGATCGGCGATTGAAATGTCGTGGGGTTCGAACAGTGCCAGCCCATCGTCGCCGGCCTCCAGGTGATCCGGGATTAGTGGCTCACGACGGTTGAAGACGAACTTGTTCGGTGTGGCGGGCTGCCGCTTCATGCGAGCAGATTGCCGCGCAGAACCGTAACAGCCTGCCCCGACATATAGACGCGGTCCCCTTCCAGCCGGACCTTAACTACGCCACCCCTGGCGGAAGCCTGAAACCCGGTCATACCATCTTTCTTCAGTCGGGCGGCCCAGTAAGGGGCCAGCGCGGTATGGGCCGAACCGGTAACGGGGTCTTCGTCAATGCCGGCGCCCGGCGCGAAGAAGCGCGACACGAAGTCGTATTCCTCCCCGCGCGCCGTAACGATCACACCCCTGACCGGCAGCTGCCGCAGCAGATGATGATTCGGCCGAAGCGAGCGAAGTGTGGCCTCGTCGGCAACCTCAACAAGGTAGTCGAACTGGTTCCGGCCGACATAAGTCAGGCCGGCACCCAGCGCATCGGCGAGCTCGGCGGGCGCTTCAGCAGGCTCTGCCAGCTTCGCTGGAAAGTTCATTTCGATCCACTCGCCGTCGCGGCGGCAGGTCAGCAAGCCGCTGCGGGTATAGAAGCGGGCCTCGCGATCCGGCTGAAGGTGGCCGTCTTCCCAGAGGACGTGGGCGCTGGCAAGCGTTGCATGCCCGCACAAGTCAACCTCTATCGCCGGAGTGAGCCATCGCAGCCGATAGCCCTCCTGTTCGGGATGCAGAAAAGCCGTCTCCGAAAGATTCATCTCGGCGGCGACATTTCGCATCCATTGGTCGTCGCGCGGCGCTGGAAGAATACATACGGCCGCCGGGTTACCGGCGAAAGGAACGGCGGTGAAAGCGTCTACCTGGACGATAGGGACCGACATTCCACTATCAGAACATATGGCGGCCTCACGTAAACTGAAATCATGTCCCTGACGATATCCGGACGCACGTTCCGTTCCCGCCTGATGATCGGCACCGGTAAATACCGGAGCTTTCCCGAAATGGCGCGCTGCCACAAAGCATCGGGCGCGGAAGTGGTTACGGTCGCGGTGCGGCGAGTGAACCTGACGGACCGGTCGAAGGAATCGATGCTCGACTATATCGATCGCGAGCGCATGTTCATTCTGCCCAACACAGCCGGATGTTATACGGCCGACGACGCGATTCGCACGGCGCGTCTGGGGCGCGAGGTGGGGCTCTCGAACTGGGTAAAGCTTGAAGTGATCGGCGATGAGAAGACGCTCTTTCCGGATAACGCGGGTCTGGTCGAAGCGACCCGCGTGCTGGCCCGGGAAGGATTCGTGGTGCTGCCGTACACGAACGACGACGTTGTGAATGCGCGCCGTCTGATCGACGCGGGCGCGGCGGCGGTTATGCCTCTCGCGGCTCCGATCGGGTCGGGCCTCGGTATTCAGAACCTGACCAATCTTCGGATCATGCGCGAGATGATTACGGAAGTTCCACTGATTGTCGATGCGGGCGTCGGGACCGCATCGGACGCCGCGATCGCCATGGAGATGGGGGCCGACGGAATTCTCATGAACACCGCGATCGCCGCCGCGGACGATGCCGAAAAGATGGCTGTCGCGATGAAGCTGGGCGTTGAGGCCGGCAGGCTTGCTTATGAAGCGGGCCGCATGGAGAAGAAGCTTTATGCCAGCGCCAGCAGTCCATTAGTTGGCGTGGTCGGAAGAAGTTGAGACTGGTGGCGGCCTCGCACCGTCCGTAACCTATACGTTCTGCCTTGTGCCAATCGCGCCAAAACGGGCAAAAAGGCATGTCGTGGACACAATTCGGGCACGGAGGATCGGATTCAATACGGGTGCTCGATCATGAACGAGATGAACTTGCTCATCGGTTCTTCTTTGTCCGGGCATCGTTTTTCCAAGGGATCATTGCCTTCTCGATGAATTCGGCATCGGCGTCTGTGAGCAGCTTTTTAAAGATCACGCGCTCCCGGAATCGTGTGACCGTCATGTTCAGACCGATTCCACATCGATCTCCATCGGCTTCGTCGTTTTCGACATTTCCCGATTATGTCACCGGCGACGGAAAATCCTAAACCGGAAAAGGGGTGCCGTGAACGCCTTCGACTGCACCCAGGTTTCAAGAAAATCATCGCGCTTTTTCTGGGTTTATCCAAATGCTGATCGCAAGCGGGCATCTGGCAAGATCTTGAGCGGAAACCCGGAATATGGCAGCATGGGGGCATGAGCACGATGACCCCGATCCGTCCCGATGACGAGCCGGTCGATGAGGAAACTATGGCGATTCTGGACGAACGCCTGAAAACCATCGATGAGGACGCGAAATCAGCGCGGCCGTGGCGCGAAGTCATGGCTGAGATCAGGGCAAAACTCAAACATCCCGCTCCGCAGTGAAGCCGGTCATCGTCAGCACCCAGGCGCAAGCGGAGATTGATAGGGTCGCGGCATGGTACGAGGGTCGGCGAGAAGGGTTTGGCGAGGAATTCCTTGATCGAGTTAACGAAACGCTCGAACGCATCGAAATTAACCGTGAGGGCTATGTCGTGTTGCACAAGGGTCTTCGCCGGGCAAATCTGCGCCAATTCCCCCAAGCTCTCTGGTTCCGGATTATGCCCGGTAACAGCCTCGTTGTAGCCTGCCTTCACGGGCGGCGGCATCCGATTCTTGCGCGAGAGCGCGGGGCGGGTGTGATCGAGTTCCCAGAGCCGTCAGAGCCGTCTTAAGGACGGCGGCGGATATCCCGCATACAACACTTGCTCCCCGCAATAATTTGCATACCGTAACGACCGCATATAGGAAACCATGCCCGAGAAACGCTGAACGCCTTTAAATTCTCTTTCATACTTTCCGCGCTTCTGTTGAAACCGCGCGAGCGTTAGACGTGGACATGGGAAAGCCGGTTCACTGCGCCGTTCTTTATTACGCCGACAATCTGGATTTGAGACGGGACGCTGGACGCTAACGGGCGCCGGTGTTGCCTGTGTAGCTTTTATCGGCATGGCGTTTCGCTTTTGCCGCGAGGCGCCACTTGCCCACCAAAAAGCTACTACCGGACGGCTTGATCTGAAATCGCGGCAATCTCATCCTGGTTAAACTCGGCGCGTTTTAGTTTCTCGTTGTCCGCATACCCGACCTCATAGACCGATGGTTCCCGGGGCGCGAGCTTCGAGGAAGTGACCGACATCCCGGGTAACAACCCGGAGATCGTTCGCAAACGCTACGGCAAATGGTCAATCGGTCGCCAAAAGGGGATCGACGAGTCGATGGAGCGGGTGTGTTTCGGGGTTCCGGTTATCGTCGCTGACGGGGTGCAGACTCAGTGAACGATACTTGGTGGCGGGGGGGAGACTCGAACTCCCGACCTACGGATTATGAGACCGTCGCTCTAGCCAGCTGAGCTACCCCGCCCGACTCAGATTACGATTTTAACATCCGGCTATTCGAAGAGCGTTTTTACCTGGACCGAAAACCCTGGCAGCAGCTCTGGCGCGTCGATCCGGTCCTCGGGGCCATAGGTCCGGAACACACCCTCCTTCTGATAGGCGGTAACCGTGACAGAATCGGAATCCAACACCCAGACGATGCTGGTACCGGCGGCGAAGTACTGCCGAATCTTCTTCTGGATTCTGGCTGCGTTGTCCTCCGGCGATAGAATCTCTACTGCCAGGTCAGGGCCAAACTCGCAATAACGATCCCAGGTGATTTCCGTGCGACGGTTCTCTCCAATGAAAGCGACATCAGGCGCTCGCACCACAGCCGGAGCCAGACGGAATCCGCACTCCGTCACGACGATCCCGGAGGCGGCCTCTCTCGCGGCGCGGTCCAACGCAACCGCAACAGCAGCCTGCACCCTTCCATGCCTCGGCATCGGCGGCGGCATGACGATCAACTCCCCTTCATCAAGCTCATGCTGATTATCGTCGTCGGGCAATTGCTCGAACTCCGCCGCCGTCATCAGCGTCCGCGTACCCATGACCACATCGTACTTCATGAGAGACTAAGTCTGGCAGGCGACGAATGGATAGCCGCTCGCGCAAGCGGGAGGAAAGTCCGGTCTCCACAGGGCAACGTGCCGGCTAACGGCCGGGGGGGATCTCTCAAAGGGGTCTTTACGGAAAGTGCCACAGAAAATATACCGCCAGGTTCGTTTTTGCGAATCCGGTAAGGGTGAAATGGTGCGGTAAGAGCGCACCGCGGACGGAGTAATCCGGCTGGCAGGGCAAACCCCACGCGGAGCAAGACCAAATAGGGGAGAAGGAGCGGCCCGCTCCGTTAAACTTCCGGGTAGGTCGCTAAAGTTTCAGCGCGAAAGCGTTGGAGCGACGAGCCGCGCAGCAATGCCCGGCCAAGACGAATGGCTATCGCCCGCAAGGGTACAAAAACCGGCTTATAGTTCTCGCCTGCCAAACAACTCCGGATCGGCCTCTAAAAAAAAAAGGCCGGCCGGGCTTTCACCCGGCCGGCCTTTACCTTACAAGTTAACTACTACCTCGGGCAGCCCTTCGCCTTGACTTCCTTCTCAGGCGCCGGCATGAGACCGGTGATGTCCGCGGGCATTGCCGCGCCACCCGGCACAACCCAGACTTCCACTCTGCGGTACTGCGCCCGGGTGTCGGATTCCGAGACAGCCTGACCTCTGCGTTCCTTCACATCCGTGGAAGAACCGCAAAGCGCCGGTCTGGTCATGGAAGCCTGGTCGTCTCCGACCCATTTCACGAGGACACGGCTCAGATCGAGCGACGGGCAGATTCCCGTTCCCGCGCTGAGTACCGCGGCTGCGTTTAGTGTGCGCTGCTCATCCACCTTCAATGCCGCGGGTTCATTCATATCGCGATGTCCGATGAGAATGACCTTCGCATCCGGGTCGTTGCGGAGGATCGGCGTCAATACGTCGATCAGCAAACGCTTGCCGCAATTGTTTACGCGGGAGCTGCGGGGCTGGAAGACGATGTCGTCCAGGCGCCGGGCTTCCGGTATCAGGTTGATAGTCACCGGCGCCGTAGCGCTGGCCATCTGGTTCTTCGAGTCGGTAGCGGTAGCCGTTAACGTGACCGTCTTCGACTGTTGTTTCAGGCGGTTGTTGAGATCGAAGGAAACGCCCGTCGAATCGAACGTGTTTCCGGCGATGCTGCCTTCGCTCGCCGCATAGGCGATTGAAACCGGCATTCCGCAGGATGAAGCATTCGCCATCGCGTTCAGCGGAAGCTTGTCGCCGTATGTGATTGTCGAGGGCGAAACGGTGAACGAGATTGTCGGAGGCGCCAGTGCCCCAATCGGAACGCTTACGGGAGCAGACGTCTTCATGGCGCCGCCGGCTGCAACAGTCACGGTAACCGATTGGGTTCCCGAAGCATTTGCCGTCGGGAGGTTGAACGTATTGCCAGTGGCGCCGGGAACTGCGCTGCCGTTTACGCTCCACGTATACATTGCGGTCTGGCCGGCCGGTATTCCGGTGGCCTCCGCCTGCAGGCGAACGTTATCCCCAGGGCAGGCATTAGCCGGAGCTCCCTGAATCGATATTCCCAGCACCGGTTCCGGAGCCGGAGGAGGAGGCGGCGGCGCCGGCACGGGCGGCGGTGGTGGTTCACGCCATCCAAAGCGGAATACGGCGCTCACTTCAAATTGCAGCGAGCTCTCCCCATGACTGTGGTCGACAAACAACGATCCGGTTCCGTTCGGTATGCTCGGCAGACCAAAACCCGCCGTCTTCGAAGAATAGACGCCACGGAGATCGTACCCGATCGCGAACTTCTTCGTCAGGTTGATCTTCGCGCCCAATCCGTAGACGAGAGCCGCGTAGGTCTGGGTCTTCCACGCCGTCGGAGGGATAGCCTGAACACCACTCGGCTGATCGAAGGATCCGCTGGTGTAGTAGGTGATTGCGCCCGGACCAACAAGCAGGTAGGGACGGAATCTCGAATCGCGCGGCGTAAAGTTGAATATGCCGACCAGCGACGCGAGGCCGTTACGGGACCCTACGCTTGCGTAACCCCCGCCACCGGCCGGCCGGATCGCAAAGGTGTTGAATCCAACCGTGTAGCCTTCTTCAAGGCTTATATAACGGCTGAAATTCTCGGTCAGCCTTTCGCCGAAAACAGGCTTCGCGAGAAAATACTGCTGATTACCGTTCCCTCCGCTGCCCTGATAGATCTGATACCACTGGTCGCCGAAGAAGCCGCTCAGGTCCACCAGAGAATATCCGCCCTCCGGATTCTTGACTGCATTCGCGGAAGCAGGAGTCTGGGGTAGTGCCGGCCCGGCCGCCGCGAGCGCAGCCAGGACCCCGAGCAGGATGGTACTCGATTGGAACTGTTTAGACTTCGAGCTCGTTGTCATAGTTCATTCCTCTTTCAGAAGGTTGGTGACGATTGCAACATTGACCAATGACTCATCTGGAACCTCGGACCGAAAGCTCGCGACGCTCCGGCGCCGATCCGGCTTCCACTGCAATGGCGTTGGACAGAATAGTGTTGGACAGGACCCCTCGCCGCGGAAAAAGAGCAAATAACCGATCCGGAGCTTCGGGAAGAATGAGCAGTTCGGAGGGCCATGACCGTCCCCGGCCCTCGTCGGCCATGGCAAACCAATGCTCGCCGCGGTCATGGGAATGAAGTACTCTCCCTCCGAGAGTGGCAAAAGCTTCGCCCGCGCGTGTGGGATGGAACAAAACAATGCTTACGGTTTCGGCCGGCAGCCCGGGAGCCCTTTCCCACGAGCGGCATCCATCCGTCGACCGGAACAAGCCCGCCGCAGTGGCAGCCAGAGCCACTGGCGTCCCGGATGTTGGTAAGTCGAACGCAAGGCCGTACCAGACCGTCGATGCCGCCGGCTGGCCGCAGGCCTTCCACGTTTCACCGGAATCCGCACTTGCGAACGCACCGGACGGACCTAAAGCGGAGACCATGTCTTTTCCCGACCGCGTAAGGGAGTTTACAGCTCCCGTCACGCCTCCCACGGCCTCCCATGCGCCCCCATTCGTACTCCGGAAGAGCCCCTGCCCGGTACCCGCCAGAAGGACTTTTTGCGGAAGGGCAAGCAGCGCCGTCAAGCCGCTGCCTTCGGGAGGATCCGATCTGCCAGTCCACGTTTTTCCGCCGTCGATCGACTTCAGGAGTCCGTGATAACCTGCCGCAACGAGCTCCTGAGGCCGGTCGGGGTCCGCCGTCAGAAATCGTATGTCCGCGCCCTCGTGTTCGCCGGGTCGTTGCCAGCGTATTCCATAATTGTCCGTTCGGTAAAGGCCTCCCGAGCCGGGCTCGAACACGCTGTTGGTATAGATCACCCCGCGTGCGCCCGTCAGAACCGTGAAGCTCCTGTTCGTAAAGCCGACGTTGATTTCGCGGAGCGTTCGTCCTTCGTCCGTGCTTACCATCAGGCCGCCGGTCGCGGATGCGAAAAAGATGCGGCCGGGAACCGAACCATCGAATGCCATCGACCTAACCGGCTGCGATGTCACCGGATGCCAGACACGCCCCGAGTCTTCGGATCTCATCAGTCCGGCTGTGGTCCCTGCAAAGATCGTGCTCGAGCGATCGGGATCGAGCGCTACGAACCATGTTCGGAACGCTCCCTTGGGCGTATCGATCTTGTTCCAGTGCGTCGCTTCGTCGGAACTGTGATATAGCCCGCTGCATGCGCTCGCATATACCTCGTCGCGATTGTGGCGGTCGACCTGAATACTGAAAACGTCCGAGTCGTCGAGCATTCCGGTATGAATCGATTCCCACGTCCGCCCGGCGTTCGCCGTCCGCCAGGGGAGATGCGTCGTGCCAGCGTAGATTATATCCTGACTTTGGGGATCGAAAGCGAGTGAAACAACGGGGCGAAGCTCGGGATCTCCCGGCGGTGAAATGTGCGCCCAGTTCTTGCCGGCGTCGGAACTCCGATAGACGCCGTCCGCTGTTCCCGCCACCACCACGTCGGGATTCGCCGACCAGAGCGCCAGCGACCACACCGCTTTGCCTTTTGTGCCCGGCAACAGAGTCCAGGATCGGCCTGCGTCCACGGTCTTGTATACCCCGGAGAGCCAGGCGTGCTCGCTATCCATGCCCGCGTACCATGTCCCGGTGAATCGTGGATCGATCTCAAGGGCGTGCAGCGTTCCCGAAAACTGAGCTTCAAAGGGAAGGTTCGTCCAATAGGCCCCGCCATTCGTCGAGGTAAACAGCAGACCGTTATGCGTCGCGGCAATAACGAAATTCGGGACCTTGGGCACGACTCGAATCACTTCGGCTTCTCCGCCGAACGGCCCGCTGCTCTCCCACTCGGCGAACGCGGGGGCTTCGGTGAAAGGAATTGAAAGAAGCGCCGTAAGACACACCATACCGAGTGAGAGAAACCGGGAACCTGATACGGGCGTTTTATTCATCGTCTTTTAGATACCTGATCTCATCGGACCCGACCAAACCGACCTGAACCAAACCTTTGACGCGCGAATCACGCACGAAGTATCTTAAAGTTTCGCACATAAGTTGTGCCAAAGACGACAGTTTAGCTCAATCCTTGCAACTTAAGCACTGCCGGTTGAATAAAAACACACAGATCCATGTTTGTCATAATGCGGGAATGATCGTTGCGGGTGCAGGAATTATTGGTCTTTCTTGCGCCTGGCGGCTTTCTCAGCGAGGCGTGCGGGTTACGGTTTTCGATATGCGAAAGGCCGCCGGCGAAGCAAGTTGGGCGGGCGCCGGCATGCTCGCTCCGGGCGGCGAACTCGAAAATCCTTCTCCACTCGCCCGAATGGCGCTTGACAGCCTCGCACTTTATCCCGATTTCATTGCCGAATTGAGAGACATCTCGGACGTTTCGATCGATTACCAGCGCCGCGGCTCAGTGGAAATCGCTCTAAATGACGCGGAAGCCCACGCTTTGGAGCGCCGCGCCATCGCGCAATTGGCAATGGGTATTCATTCGGAATCGCATCGTTATAAGGGAAGCGTTTCCGCGCGGTTTTTTCCGGACGATCAACTGGTGGCCCCGCGCGATGTTACCGCCGCCCTGCGTGCGGCATGCCTCCGCGGCGGAGTTTCGATTCACGAGCATGAACCGGTCGTCGAAATTCTGGCGGATGGCAGGGGCGTCCGCACGGCGCAGCGGGAGTATCGCGGTGAGGGAGTTCTGATCGCCGCGGGAGCGTGGAGCTCCGGTCTGTGGAGCGGTCTTCCCGCCACGATGCCGGTGCGCGGCCACCTCATAGCGTATCGGCCGGATCGTGAACTGCTCGGACCGATTCTCCGTCACGGGGAGACTTATCTGCTTCAGCGATCGAATGGAACTCTGATCGCGGGATCCTCCACAGAGTGTGTTGGCTTCGAGCGCACAATCGACGAACGACTGGTAAACGAAATACACCGCCGCGCATCGACCTTGCTGCCCGAATTGGGTTCGCTGACGCCCTTCGAACGATGGAACGGCTTCCGCCCCGGAGTCGAAGGCGGGATGCCGGTTGTCGGACACATCGAAGGAACCGCAATCTGGACGGCTTTTGGACACTACCGGAATGGCATTTTGCTGGCGCCGGAGACTGCTCGAATCATCGCCGAATCGGTGCTTTCGCACGCTTGAACACACTGCGGTTGAACGCAATGCGCCTGAAGAGCTTATCCCGCTGTGACCCAGTGAGGGAACGGGTTGCCCGGCGCTTTCCGGCACTCTTCGAGCAACTCGGGAATCCTCTGCCGCCGGCGCAGCAACGATTCGAGAAGCGCTTCCAGTTGCATCTCATCACCTTCGATCCACGGCGGCGGTATCTGGCGGAGAGCCTTATCGAAAACCGCCTCCGGAAAGTGCAGAATTCGATCGATCCACGGCTCGAAGTCCCTGGTAGCCCGGACACGCTCGTAGACGATTCGGCGCGGATAGAGTCCGGTGATGGCGGAGTCGGTGAAGTTCCAGTGCGGCCCGTTGAAGGCGAACCCATGATCGATCATCAGCGCGACAAATCCCAGCTTGCGGGGTGGAATTCCGGGACGCGCCAGCCAGTCGTTCAATTGCGCGCGGAAAAAAATAGTCTGCCTGCCGTCGGCGTTTCCGACCCAGCGATCGAAAGCCAGCACCGCAAGGAACTGCTCAGCATTGGCAACCTGGCCCAGGAGCGAATCCGGTATGAAGTCGTAAACCGCCGTAACCTCGGGGTTGCCGGGATGACGCGAACCGAAGTGCCAGCCGGGTTCGATGTCCATGCGGCGCGTTCCGGTCTGGAGATGGACCTCAGGGTTCGCCGCGATGAATTCCGGCGAAAGCTGCACGATCTGGTGCGCGGGGCACGCGATCTGCAAGTGCGCCAGAATCTCTCCCGACACAAACTCGTTGACCAGAATCCGGCGGTGCTGCGGGTTATTCTGAAACTTGACGATGTAATAGTCGCCGTCGTCGCCTTCCAGCAAATGCGCCTGCGCGCCGCCCCGCATCTTGCGGATGAACCGGCGCGCATTTACGGGCATACGGTTTGCCGGAAGAAGAAATCCACGACCAGGGAGAACATCAATCGATGCCAGACGAAACGAAGTCCACGGGTGACGCAGCCAAAGAGGGGGCGGCCGATGGATCCAAAGACGCGGCGAAACAACGCGACGAAGTCGCGCTGGAACTGATGAAGTTCATCGCGGTAACCACCGGATATGGGAAAGGAAGCTCGGCGGCGGCGGGTTTTTCGGGGAAGCCGTCGAAATCGTCGGAAGAGTATGCCGACGCTCTGATCCAGTTGTTCGAGAGATGTAGAGCCGTCGTGGCCAAACCGGTTCCCGATCAAAAGTAGGGCACCACAGAACCCGGAAACAAAAAGGCCGGTCTTCGCAGCAAGAGCGCTCGAGGACCGACCCTCCGAACTAACGACGCCCCGATTTTTTGGCGGGCATTTTCTTCGCTACAGCCTTCTTCACGATCGCCCTTTTCACCCCAGCCTTTTTCACAGCCCTTTTCACCAGGGCCCTTTTCACGACAGCCTTTTTAACAGCCCTTTTCACCAGAGCCTTTTTCACAGCCCTATTCACCAGAGCTCTTTTCACCACGGCCTTTTTCACAGCCCTATTGACCAGAGCTCTTTTCACCAGAGCCTTTTTCACAACCCTTTTCACCAAAGCCCTTTTCACCACGGCTTTAACCGCTGCCTTCTTTGCGACGGCCTTCTTTGCGACGGCCTTCTTTACCACCGCCTTCGCCACTGCTTTCTTTGCAACCGGGGGAGGCGCGGCTTTCTTCGCTACAGCCTTCTTTGCCGCAACTTTCTTCGGAGCAGCCTTCTTCGCCGGAGGTGGCGCGGCTTTCTTCGCAGCGGGCTTGGGCGAAGCCTTTTTAGCTGCCTGCACAGGCTTTCGTGCCGGGACCGGTTCGGGCTCGAGTTCTTCCTCAACAACAATGATGTCGACTGTCACCGGCTCATTCGGCGCGGTAGCGGTGACGGGAACCACGACTGGGATCGCGATCAAGTCCTCTTCGTCTTCGTCGTCATCTTCCCCGTCGTCTTCGTAGTCGTCGAGCTTCGAGTCGACGTCGTCGCTCTCATCGTCGTAGTCGCGAAAATCTTCCATCTCGTCTTCGTCTTTGGGAGAGCACTTCAGATCATCGAACATTCAAACAGCCTCCTGTTTCGGCACGGTCTCCATTAGCATACCCCTTTTTGTTTTCTTCGTAACTATCGGGAGCGCGCAAAATCGCTCAATCCGTACAAAAGAGAAGTAGCCGGGAGCGAGGTAATCCGCGAGACGGGTCAGGAAGGCCGGAAACGCGCGCGTTCCGGTGTGGGGCCAGGGCTTCGGCCCTGCGGCCGGCCGGTAGCGCCGGCGATCTTGTCGCCGGCGTCCGTCCGCCACGAAGCGTTATCTCAGTGCCGGTAGCACCAGAGATCTCGTCGCCTGCGTTCACACCAACCGCCTGTGAACGAAGTGACGGCTACCGAAGTCACAAGTGATTTCAGCGATTCAAAGAAGGATGATTCTTCAGCTGCGCCAGCGTGCCCGCCGCCGGATGCAGCGCATGTCCACTCGATGCGGCGACCGTATGCGCCTTAACGGGCGCCCTGCGCGTTGCGCTCGATCTCGTTCCATGCGAACTCGCCCGCGAAGCCTGAGATGAGGACGCCGCTTCGTGGTAGCTTGCCGGAATCACCAGACGATCACCCGCCACAGGCTCGTCCTTGATCTCATTGGCCGAGGCGATCTCGCCCGCCGATGCATTGTAGAGCCGGGCGATTGACGCGAGGCTCTCGCCGGGTTCGACCACATGCATCCGCCACGAGGCGCGCCGCTCCGCCGGAATCAGATCCAGAGCGGCGGTCACTTGCTGGCCGGATCCCTTCGGCACCCGGATTTCGAAGTCGGCCGGGGCGAGGCTCCGCAATAAGGCCGGATTCAACTGCAGAAGCTGCCCCACGGGCACGTCCGCGATATCGCTGATCAGGGCCAGGTTCGTCGGAGACGTGGTCCTTATGGTGTCGTACTCGACCGGGGTATCCGGCGTGATGTGGTCCAGCCCATACTCGGGCGCATTCTTCGCCATGATCGTCATGGCCAGAATGATCGGAACGTAGTTCTGAGTTTCCTTCGGGAGAGCTCCGCGCGAACGCAGTTCCCAGTAGTCCGCGTAGCCTGTCCTCTCAACGGCTTTTTCGATCGCGCCAGGACCGCAATTGTACGCGGCCATCGCGAGATACCAGTTGCCGAACTCGTTATAGAGGTCGTGCAGATGGCGAGCGGCAGCACGGGTAGCCTTCTCCGGGTCGAGACGGTCATCCGAATAAGGCGTCTGCATCAGGCCGTACTGGTTTCCCCGGAACTTGACGAATTGCCACATACCTTCTGCGGCGGCGCGCGAAACAGCCCGTGGCAGGAAGCCCGACTCTGCCTGCGCCAGATGAATCAGCTCCTGCGGAACACCTTCCTCGGCGAGAATACGGGTAATCATCGCGCTGTATTTGCCTGCGCGCTCCAGACCGGCCTCAATGGTTTTGTGACCGCGCCCGTTGAAGTAATTGATATAGCTCAACACCGTGTCGTTCACGACGAGCGGCAAAGCGGATGCCGTCGACTTGACTTCGCCTTGAACCTTGTCCTTGATCTGCGGGTCCACAGGAAACGTCATCGTCACGATGTCATCAAGCGGAGCCTTGTCGAAACCCGAAACATCCTCCTGTGCGGCGCCCATGCCGGCGAGGTCGTCCCGGTGAATCGTGTCCACCATATCCTCCAGCTTCGACTCGAACAGAGTGCGATCGGTCGGGTTATCGGACGCCTGAAGCATCACCCCGATCGCCGCGTCGAACTCCGTGCGGGCACTGGCGAAATCGCGGTTCTGATAGGCATGTTTGCCGTTTCGGAATCTTTCTTCCGCCTGCTGGATCAAAAGATCGGAAGCACTGGGTTGGAAGGTGATAGCTCCAAATCGGGATTCTTCCGCTACCTCCTTGAGATAGGGCAAATGTTCAGCCCGGCTGACGCTTGCAACGATTCCGCTGGACGAGATCACATTATTGGTGAAGCGAATCGCCGCCGGAGCCAGAAACGAAGTTTGGAGACTGGATTGCTGAGAGAAAAGAAGACTGGAAGGTATTAATAGGAAAACAGGTAAGAATACAGTACGAAATTTCTTCGAAAACCGGGTCATTCACTCTCCTTGAAACAGACTAGAATCCGGGTTCGCGATTTCTAACTCGGGAAGAGTTCCCCGAGCCAAACCCTTAGCCTAACCTGGTTGTAATAAGTGCGTCAACAGGTGTGCGAAACCATACCTGCAACAATTTGTCCGTTTTTGACACTGCCGGGTGTCGAAATGCGCTGGAGCAAAAACGATTATACCCCGGCTTCCTTTATTCTTCCTCGATGTCTTCCTCTCCCGTTCGCGCCGCTTTAGCCGCCGCAATTATCTTATCCGCCTGAAGTTGCGGCACGTAATCGTAGTGATCGAATTCCATCGAAAATGATGCCCTGCCTTGGGTTATCGAGGTCAAATCGCTCTGGTAGCTCAGCATCTCCGCCATCGGAACCTGCGCACGGATGATTTGCGTTCCCCCTTGCGTATCCATACCTGCGATGCGTCCACGCCGGCCGTTCAGGTCGCCCATCAGGTCGCCCGCGTATTCGACCGGCGCCTGCACTTCAACATTCATCACCGGTTCGAGCAGAACAGGCTTCGCTGTTTGCATCGCGTTACGAAACGCTTTCCTCGCCGCAAGCTTGAATGCCAGTTCAGAGGAATCGACGTCGTGGTAAGAACCGTCGTACACCGTGACTTTGAAATCGACCATCGGAAAACCGGCGAGATACCCCCGTTCCGCCGTCTCGATTATTCCTTTTTCCACAGCCGGGATATAGTTTTTGGGAATCGAGCCCCCGAAGATGTCGTTAACGAACTCGAACTTCGCGCCGCGGGATAAAGGCTCCATGCGGATCCAGCAGTCGCCGAACTGGCCGTGTCCGCCGGTCTGCTTCTTGTGGCGTCCCTGCACGTCCGCGGTTCCGCGGATGGTCTCCCTGTAGGGGATTTTGGGCGCTTTCAACGTAACGTCCACGCCGTACCGCCTTTTCAGGCGGCTGACCGCGATTTCAACATGCTGCTGGCCCGTTCCCGCAATCAGGAACTCCTTCGTCTGCGGGTCCCGGTAGAAGCGCAGCGACAGATCCTCTTCCAGCAACTTGTGCAGGGCGTTGCCCATCCGGTCCTCGTCGTTCCGGCTCTTCGCTTCCACCGCGAAGGCGATCGACGGTTCCGCCAGCTTCACTGTCGAAAAGACGACAGGTGACGACTTGTCTGTCAGCGTATCGCCAGTCAGCGTCTCGCGCAGCTTGGCCACCGCGCCGATGTCCCCGGCGTGCAGTTCGTTCACGGGCGTGATCGTCTTGCCCAGCGGCACTCCGATGTGGGCCAGCCGCTCAGTCACGTTCCTGCCGGAATTCTGCAGGCTGGCATCGTTCTTCACGCATCCCGAAAGAACTTTGAAGTAAGTGATGCGCCCCGCAAATGGGTCCGCCGTCGTCTTGAAGACATAAGCCGCCGTCGGATCGGCCCCGGAGTACTTGCGCTCGACCGGCGCGCCATTCAGAGCCAGCTTGACCGCCGGCCTGTCGCACGGGGACGGAAAAGCCTCCTCAATCAGGTTCAGCAGCATATCCGAACCGATGTTGTGCGGCCCGGACATGCAGACGATCGGGAATACGCGGTTCTCGCGCATTTCCTCGTCGAGACCCGCGATGATGTGCTCTTCCGGAAGCGTGCCTTTCTCGAAGAACTCCTCCATCAGGTCGTCTTTGCCTTCCGCAACCAGTTCGACCAGTTCCTCATGCGCGTTTTTGGCGGCTTCTGCGTAATCGGCCGGAATTTCGGCCTCGCGCGATTTGCCGTCCCCGTCGGGCGTGTAGAGATACGCCTTCATGCGGATCAGGTCGATAACCCCATGAAAGTCCTTGTCATGGCCGAGCGGGAGCTGGATAGGAACGGCGCTCCGTCCGAATCTGGCGTGAACGCTTTCGAGAGCGCGCTCGAAACTGGCGCGGTCGCGGTCCAGCTTGTTGATCACAATGGCGCGGGGAAGTTCGAGTTCCTCGGCAATTCCCCACATCTTTTCGGTGTGCGGTTCGACTCCCGACGTGGCATCGATCACGACGATCGCGGCATCCGCGGCGACCAGCGTCGCGCGGGCGTCGTTCACGAACATATTGAACCCGGGAGTGTCGAGGATATTGATCTTGGTCTTGTTCCACTCGATGGCGGCGATCGCGGTGGAGATTGTCAGCTTCCGCTGAATCTCCTCGTCGTCGTAATCGGTAACGGTGTTGCCTTCGTCCACTCGCGTCAGACGGTTTGTCGCGCCCGCCGCGTATAACAGCCCGGCCACGACAGAGGTCTTCCCGCTGTGGCCGTGGCCTACAATGCCGACGTTTCTGATGTCCCTGGTCTGGTAAGGTCTCACGGATCCCTCCGTTTACGAGGAGGATCGTATCACAATCGTAACCCAACACAAAAAACCGTGGAAATGTTTTAATGGGATGAAGGTATCGGTTCATCCATGTACGGTCCATTGCTTTCCCTCCTCGGCCTCACTGCAGGGGCGGTTGCCGCCTGGCTCTGCTACCGATCAACGACGTCCGTGCTCAGCGAGCGCATCGTCGCCCGCGATCGCCAGATTCACGAACTGGAGGCGCGCGCTCAGAAGGCCGAAGTCCAGGCCGGCTTACTCGCTAAAGAATCCGCCGCGCTGAACGCCACGCTCTTCTCCGAACGCCGCGCGTCTCAGGAAAAACGGGAATTCGTTGAAGAGGCGCGGCTAACCTTCGGGGCTCTCTCGGCCGAGGCTCTGAAAAGCAACAACAGCGCGTTTCTTGATCTCGCAAAGCAAACTCTCGAAAAGCATCAATCGGACGCGAAAGGCGATCTCGAGGGCCGCCAGTCCGCAATCGAGCAACTGGTGAAGCCGCTGCGCGAGTCGCTCGGCAACGTCGACCGCCAGATTCAGGAGCTGGAAAAATCCCGCACCGGCGCTTACGCGGGCCTTTCCGAGCAGGTCAAGGCGATGGCGGAAGTGCAGGACGGGCTGCGCGCGGAAACCCGAAAGCTGGTGAACGCGCTGCGCACGCCGCAAGGCCGCGGCCGCTGGGGAGAAATCCAGCTCAAGCGCGTCGTTGAACTCGCGGGCATGGTCGAGCGCTGCGATTTCCATCAGCAGCGGCATGCCGAAACCGAAGAGGGAAGACTGCGGCCCGACCTAGTTGTTCATCTGCCTCTCGGCAAGAGAATCGTCGTCGATTCGAAAGTGCCGCTGAAGGGATATCTGGAAGCGCTTGAAGCGACCGACGACATCACACGCGCCCTCAAAATGAAGGAACACGCGGCGCAGGTGCGCACGCACATGGACCAGCTCTCGGGCAAAAACTACTGGGCGCATTTCCGGCCGACGCCGGAGTACGTGGTGATGTTTCTGCCGGCGGAGTCGCTGCTCTACGCCGCTCTCGAGCAGGATCCGGGTCTTCTCGAAAACGGCCCCGAACGCGGTGTAATTATCGCGACGCCAACAACCCTGATCGCTCTGCTCAAGGCCGTCACCTATGGCTGGCATCAGGAAGCGCTCGCCGAAAACGCCAGGAAGATCGGGGAGTTGGGAAAAGAACTCTATGTTCGCCTTTCGACGGTCAACGACTTTTTCGCGAAACTCGGCCGCAACCTGGACAAAACAGTGGGCTCGTATAACGAGGCGATGGGTTCCCTCGAATCGCGCGTTATGGTGACCGCACGCAGGTTCAAGGATTTGGGTCTGCCCTCGACGGAAGAGATTCCCGTTCTCAGGCCTGTCGATCGGACCGCGCGGGCATTGCGCGATCCGGACGCCGGGTCGGCCGATTCGCCGGAAAGCCTGTTTAGGGCAGTTTGAAGTGCGTCAGGACAGCCGACCGACGTGGAGCGCGGCGATCCCAAAGGTCAGGTATTCCCACTCCACGACGAAGCCAGCGTCCTTCATCATCAGCGCCAGTTCCGGAGCGTCCGGAAACTTACGCACCGATTCCGGCAGATAACGGTAGGCCTCGGGCGCTCCCGAAATCGCTCCGCCGATCAGCGGCAGCACGTTCCGCGAGTACCAGTTGTAAAGAGCCGCGAAGCTTTTGTTGGGCGGCTGCGTGAATTCCAAAATCGCCAGCGCGCCGCCGCTTCGAAGGACCCGGCGCATCTCAATCAGCCCAGCGCGGTAATTCGCCAGGTTGCGATACCCGAAAGCGATCGTGATCAAGTCCAGACTTGCATCCGGAAACGGCATCGCAAGCGCGTCCGACTCAACCAGCGCAGATCCCAGCCGGTCGCGCCGCAGCTTCGATTGCGCTTCCGCCAGCATCGGATGGCAGAAGTCGCTTCCGATCAGAGTCCGCCCTGCCGAGTGTTCGAGCGCGATCAACAGATCACCGGTTCCGCAAGCCAGATCGAGCACACGCGCCCCAGGCCGTTTGAGAATGTCGGTGACCTTCTCGACCGTATGGTTGCGCCAATGCCGGTCGACGTTCGCCGAAAGCAGATGATTCGCGAGATCGTAACGGTGCGCCACGCGCCCGAACATCGAACGGACCCACCGCGACGCCTCCTGCTCCGACCGCGCGCCCTCCGGGGTGGTTCCGACTGCCTTCATGCTGTCCGGCAATCCACCAGCGCGCGATCAATCGCCTGTTGAACAGCAGCGATCGGCACGTCAGAGCGCACGTCGACTTTTCCGATCGCGACCGGAAGCACAAAATGAATGCGGTTCTGGATGGTTTTTTTATCGCGCAGAAGGCGGACCTGCAACTCCGTACGGCTGATGCCATCACAGTCCGGAATCGGCCCGTACTCGCCCAGGACGTGCAGAATCGCGGCGGAATCATCGTGAGCGATCATATCCAGACCTTGCGCCAGATAAGTAGCGGCGCGCATTCCCCACGAAACGGCCTCCCCGTGGAGGAACTTCGTGTATCGGGTCTGCGCTTCGAGCGCATGACCGAATGTATGTCCGAAATTCAAAATTCGGCGCAGGCCCGATTCGCGTTCGTCGGCGGAAACCACCTCCGCCTTGATCCGCACGGATTCGGCGATCATCTCGTCCACCACGTCCGGCGACTGAGCCAGCACCGCTTCGCGGCGTTCGGACAGCAGTCGGAACAGCGGCGCGCTCATGATCACGCCCGATTTGATAATTTCGTACAACCCGGCGCGGTATTCGCGATCAGGAAGGGACTTCAGAACCGAGGGATCGATCAGAACCGCCATGGGCTGGTGGAAGCTGCCGATCAGGTTCTTGCCGGCCACCAGGTTTACGCCAGTCTTGCCGCCAACCGCGGCATCCACCTGGGCGAGAAGCGTGGTGGGTATCTGGATCACCGGGATTCCGCGCATGAAGATGGCTGCAAGAAAGCCGGCCATGTCGGTGACGATGCCGCCCCCAACCGCGAGAATCAGGCTGGATCGGTCCGCCCCCTGCTCGACCATTTGCTCGGCCATTCGCTCGATGTGCGAGAGGCGTTTGTTATCCTCGCCGCCATCGAAAAACAGAACCTCACAGCTGCGGCTCCCGAGCGCCGCGCGCACGCGCTTTCCGTAGAGTTCCCAAACATCACGGGTCGAAATCGCAAAGATTCGACCGGAAGTTGTTGGAAGAAACTCGGAAAGGCGGTCAATTACCCCACGTTCAACAGTGGCAAAGTAAGTACACAGAGGGGTAACGACCTCATACCGGGACATGACCTTCATGATAACGGGAGTAATGGAAATACTAGCCCTCGCAAAGCCGCCGCGATGGGCGATTTGACCCCGGCCTATTTAACCCCGGGCTCTCTCATCTGGCTTTTGGAGTACTGCTCCTCGGTGGAGCTCGCAAGGGCGGGCGAGTTTTTATCTTTCGGATCTCCGGCGGGATACCCGGACGAGGAAACACCTGTTTTGGTCTGGCTCCAGCTCCCTCCGTCGGGACCCGTAGTGCTCGTCCCGCATCCCGCGAGTAAAGCCGCCGCCGTCAATGCAACCGCCACGATCGTTTTCCGAAGCATCTTTACTATCATAAACTGCACTATCATAAACGTCCGCTCGTTACCGCCGTTCGAAATGCTACAGTGAGGGTTCTTCCGTGCCCGCGCGCTCTGTCGCAACCTCCCCGTTTTTGATAACGGCCGTCGCGCTTCTGATCCGGCTCGCCTTCGTCTGGGATTACCAGGCCCAAACGCCACATCAAGCGCTTCGCGCCCTTCCGTTCCTGTTCGAATCCGGCAATATCGCTTACTCGCTGGCCAGCGGCCACGGTTTTGGATCGCCCTTTCGTGTAAACACGGGGCCGACCGCGTGGATGACGCCGCTTTATCCCATGCTTCTCGCCGCGATCATGCGCGTCTTCGGCATCTACACGTTCAAGTCATGGGTGGCTGCGGTCCTGATGAATGCCTGCTTTTCCGCTCTCGCCTGCTTTCCTCTTTATTACGCCGGAAAAAGGATCGGCGGAATTTGGGTCGCCAGCGGCGCCGCCTGGCTTTGGGCCATATTCCCCAACGCGATTCTGCTGAGCGTTGAGAGTTTATGGGACGCCTCTCTTTCCGCGCTGCTGGGAGCGACGGCCATCTGGGCGACATTGTGGCTCGCGGGCTCCGCCCGCTCGCGAGATTGGGGCGTTTACGGATTGCTTTGGGGATTTATCCTCATGGCCAATGCGGCCGTCTTGTCGCTGTTTCCCTTTCTGCTGGGGTGGGCGGCATACAGAAACGGCAAGACGGGCGTGCCCTGGCGGCGAAATGCGGCGATCGCGGTTGGGGTTGTGGTTCTGTGCTGTCTGCCCTGGACCATCCGAAACGAGGTCGTCATGCACAGCCTCGTCCCGCTGCGATCTACGCTCGGCCTTCAATTGTGGGTCGGCAACAATCCGGACGCGAAGGTGGTCTGGCTGGGCGAGCACCACCCGATCCACGATACGGCAGAACGCAACCACTATGTCGAGGTGGGCGAGATTGCTTACATGGCGGAGAAGTTGAAGAACGCCGTCGGCTACATGGCAAGCCATCCCGGCCATGAGGCCGAGCTGATCGGTGGGCGTTTTATTATGCTCTGGGCCGGCGGGACGGCCCAACCCCTCGACGATTTCATCCACAGCCATTCGACCTGGTTCCGCTACGTGCTGCTTTTCAATCTCTGCGTTGCGGTCGGGGCGCTTGCCGGAATCGTGCTTCTGTTCCGACGGCGCAGTATTTATGCGTTTCCCCTGGCAGTGGGTCCGGTGGTATTTCCGTTCGCGTATTACCTGACGCTTGCCTTGCCTCGGTACCGCCATCCGATCGACCCCACATTGATGCTGCTGACGGCGTTTGCGATTACAGCGGTAAGTAGCCGAAGCGCTCCATCACCGGCCCGTGGTCGGCGATGATGCGAGCGACTTGAGCTGGAGAGAGCGCCTCTCGCCAAACGCCCGCCCTGCCCTGCCGGAAAAACAAAGCCAATTTCTCCGGACGCTCGCGGAAACCGGCGTTAACCTCCTGTGTTTGCAGGACAGCGAAAGACGAATGCTCGATGGCGCGCTGGACCGAATTGGGTTTGTTTTGTAAACCGCAGCAGATCGCGACGGCGGTAAAGGCTTCCAGCGGGCGGGCATGCAGGTCTTCGTATCTGACCACGTGAACGGGAAAGACCCGCTGGTCGACCCAGCTCCGGACGTGTCCGGTCCACGAAAGGAGTTGCTGGTCCAAATTCCGTATAGGCAGATCGGAATAGTAGCCTGCTGCCTCCGAGGCCATTTCTTCGATACTCCAGTCGATCGACTTACCCATGTGACTGGCGAACGAAACCGCTACGTCCAACGGGTTGCGAATTATGTACATCGCGCCTGCGGTCGCGTCGGCCGGAACAATCGGTCCGCAGGCATCGTGGATCTTCAGAAAAACGGTCTCCGCCGAATCCTCCGCGAGCTGGCGGTACACCCGAGGACGAAAGCGCGCGATTTCATGCGGCGTCAGGTCGGATGCTTCGATGCCAGTCACTTCGTCGAACAGGTGCCTGTTCGCGGCGGTCGGTATCTTGAGATCGTTAATATTCGCCGGTCCGCGATCGCCAAGTTTCAGATTCGCTATGAACGCTCGGAGCCAGGTATTTCCGGATTTCGGGTATGAAGCGAGCCAGACGATTCCACTCACCGGCTGAAATCACTTTCGAGCAGATCCGCAGTCTCCTGAAGCGATGCGCTCGAAGATCGCTCGAAACGCACGACTCGGTGACGCGCGAGACGCGTCAATCGATCAAGGTAATCGGTTTCGGCGCAGAACCGCCGCCGGTAAATTACGTTTACCAACTCCGCTACCTTATTAAAGCCGGACACGGGAGTGACCGATGACCTGGCGGCGCCGGTTCGCGCCAGCAGGTAGATCGCATGTACCGGGGATGGTTCTGAGGCGAATCCCTTTGCAAGAGGCACGTGGAATTTCTTGAGGTTCGGCCTCGCGCGACGCACGTTCGGGTTCCGCAAGCAAAGCTGATCGAGAACGTCAGGCCATAACATCAGGCGGGGAAAGGCCGGGAAGCAATCGGGAGCGGCGAGGCAAATCTCGTCGGCCATGACCCGGTATCCGCGGCTGTAAAAGGCCGCCGCGAGGGCCGACTTTCCTTTCCCCGAGCCTCCTGCGAATAGAACGGCGCCTTTCGGGGTTTCAATCGCGCTCGCGTGCAGGGGCAATAATCGCCTCTGGTGCAGCAAAGCGCCGCAAACCGAACCCAGGAGGAACAGGCGAATCGAGTCTTCGTCCGCTTCAGGGTATGCTTCGACGATGATGTCTGCGCCGGCCGAAACCTGATAACGGGCTATACCTTCGAGATCCAGGAGAAACTCGTCGACTCGCCCCGCCCGAATCGTGACATCGGCCGGACGGCCGCCATGGAATTCAGTCAATTCCGGCAATAAAAAATCAGACCGAATCGATAATCCGAAGGCGGTGTATGCTGCCTGCAGAGGCATGATTCAGCTTACCCAGACGGCAGTTTTGAGCGATCCCGAGGATATTCCGCGACTTAATGCGGAATTCACTGAAACAGGCTGCGCCCGGCTTCCCGATTTTCTGGCGCCCCCGATCCTGAAATACCTGCTTGCCTGGCTGGAGCAGGCACAATTCGAGGAGCGGAATGAGACCGGACACGGGGAGATCTTCGGAACCACCTTATTCGTTCCCGAAACCGATCCGTCCTGGTTCCTTCTGCAATTCATCATGAACAAGCCGGCGCTTTTCGATCTTGCCTGCCGTATCACCGGATGTCCGAAGATCGCCAGTTTTATCGGCAGGCTGCACCGGACGACCGCGGCATCCCATCAGCACATCGACTGGCACCACGATGCGGTCGAAAGCCGAACGCTCGGCATTTGCGTCAATCTCAGCATGGAAGATTATACCGGCGGCGTCCTCCAGATACGCGACCCGAACCGGCGGCTGCGCGCCGAGGTTGGACGCGCCGCCCCTGGAGACGCCTTCCTCTTTCGGATCGACGCCGACTGGCAGCACCGGCTGACCCGCGTGGAATCGGGCCGCCGCACCGTGGGCGTAGGCTGGTTTCGAACTTCCTCCGAGTCGCGGCCTAAATTCAAATGAGATTTCGGCAATATGGCCGGTTTATGTTACGCTGATTTCGAGTCGCGAGGAAACGATATGGAAGATAACGGCACGGAACTCGACAATTTCGGCGAAAATAAACAAGCGCGATTGCCGTACCATGCGCCTGAACTGGTTAATCTGGGGCAGATCCAGGCCATAATTCGCGCCGGCAGCGCTCCGGGCCCCGAGGCCGGCATGGGAACCACCTGCGCATCCTGATTGCCCGGGTTCGGTGACGTTCAATTGTCTCGGGGGCGCGTTCGATTTCAGTGATCCCGGACAGCCGCGACTGGATTTTTCAGCGGATGTCCAGCTTCACAATCGCGCCGATCTGGCTCGCGCGCTGGGACTCCAGGCTACATCGGGCGACCGTCAGTTGTTGCTCGCAGCCTACGCGAAGTGGGGCGAGGAATGCCCGAACTTCCTGCTGGGCGAGTTTGCCTTCGCGATCTGGGATGAACGGCGGAAAAGCCTCTTCTGTTGCCGCGACCATATAGGTTTCCGCGCATTCCTCTACTGGAGCCGCGGGAGCCGTTTTGTATTCGCGGGCGATATCGAGCCCATCTTTTCCTACCCCTCCGGCCCTGGCATCCCGCGCGAAGTGAATCGCGCAAAGCTCGCGGCTCTCGCCGTCCCCACCGCACATCACGTCAGACACCAGGAGACTTTCCATTCGGGCATCTTGTCGCTTCCGCCAGGAACGTCGATGACCGTTGACCGCTTTGGCATTCGGCAGCGCCGCTACTGGGCACCGCAGCCGGGCAGAGTGCAGGTTCCGAAACGCCCGACCGAGGCTATCGAGGCGCTCCGCGATCTCCTCTTTGCGGCGGTTGAGTGCCGGCTGGAGGGGAATTATCCGGTAGCGTCGCTTCTCAGCGGGGGGCTGGACTCCTCCAGCATCGTGGCGATCGCCGCCCGCTGTCTCGAAAAACAGAATCGGGAATTAACCGCGATATCCGCCGTTCTTCCCGAAGAAAGCCGCACCCGTTTCGCCGACGAGCGCGAGTATATCGACGAATTCCGGTCGTGGCCGAATATCCGCATCGAATATGTCACGGCGGCGGGGCGCGGGCCGTTCGATTCTTTAAGCGATCCGAGCCGATTTGCCGCCTTCCCGCTGCGCAGTTCGCGTTTCTACCTGAACGAAGAGTGCGAAAAGACGGCTCTCGCGATAGGAGCGCGAAAACTCCTCTGGGGTTTTGGCGGCGAGTTCGGCGTGAGTTCGTGGAGCGAGCGATATTACCTGGAGCTGGCCATTCGCGGCCGCTGGCGCGCTCTTTTCCGCGAACTGAAACGATGCCGCGCATCGCGGAGCGCGTCACCGGCCCGCATGCTGGGGCGCCAGGTTTTGAATACCCTGTCTCCCGTTCGCGGCTGGAGACCGGCGGTGCTGCTGGCGAGCGATTTTCGCCGTCAGACGAAAGCCAGACCGGCCTTGCGGGGCCGATCGCCTTACCTGCGGCGTCATCAGTTGTCGGAGATCCGGTTCTGGCTGAGCAAACACGCGATGGAACGCGGTCAGTCGATTTCGCTCGTGCCTCCGTGTTCGCCGCTGCTCGACAAACGAATTCTGGAATTCTGCCTCGCGATGCCCGAGAGTATGGATGTGGGCGACGGCTACCCGCGGTATCGGATTCGGGCGGCTCTCGATGGCATACTGCCGCCGCGAATCCAATGGCGAACGACAAAAGCGCCTTATTCGCCGGACTATTTTGTCCGCTATAACGCGCAGCTCGGGATGGCGCGCGAGTTTGTGCAGGCCATTCGGCCGAACGACCCGATCCGCGAGATCGTGGATGTGGAAGGGGTTGAGAGATTGCTCGCGCCCGTCGATGCTGCGGCCGGCCCCACGGCTGCACGGGACGAAGTGCCGGTGACGTTATACCTGATTAATTTTCTACGACAATTCTCCGAATTTCGACTCTGAGGCGGCGGTAAGAGAGCGCGGAATCAGTTTTCCGTGGGCCGTTCGATCTTCTCGACCACATAGACCTGAACGGGCCCTCTCTTCGATTCGAGCCTCAATCCGAGTTGACTGGTGAGGGCAGTGAAAATGGACTCGTCCGGTGAGGGATTGCCCTGGACTTCGGGCATATCGAGATCGGGATTCCAGTCCAGCTTGAAGTCATACAGGCCTCGAAGGCCGGTTTCATCGACAACGGGACGCGCCATTTCGAATGACAGGAAATTCGCCAGCACAGGGAGCGATATGTCGCTTGTCACAAGATGTCCATGCCCCGTTTGCTGCATCGACACGGCCTGCGGCGCCGTCGCTGGATGGACCGATAGCTTAGAGCCGTCCCTGGCCTGCACAAGAGCATAGATTGGCAGGTCACGCGTTTCCGCTCGCAAGACGAGGCCGAAGCGATCCCGCATTACCGCCTGCAATCGCTGCTGGTTCCTGCCTTGCGATCCCAAAGTTGCCGCGGGCGCCGGATCGGAACCCAGAGCCACCTCATTTTCGGCCGGGGTGAGCACAACGTCATAACGACTGGACGCTACCCACTTCGGCGCGTCTACGAACTGGTAGTCCCGGACATTCCAGGCGAACGCGAGCATCTCCATCACCGAGGTGTTTGTGGTCCGCATGCCGCCCTGCGGCCCCAGGTGGAACCCGTGGCTTGTCTGTCCGGGAGCGGAGGTATGAATGGAAACTACTTCGTAGCCATATGCGGGTGGCGGCGGCAGGGTCTGTGCTCGGATCGCTCCGATGAAGAAGGGCGCCGACAGGGCTGCGATCGCGACCGCGGCGAGTGTCGCCTTTGCCCACGAGGTTATTGGCGCAGAAACACGCCACGTCATGATCTCCTGAATTCTGTTCTTCAGATCAGAGCCGCTGATTCCCGACGCGCACGGGAGCGGCAACTCGATGTATGTTTCGCAGACGTGGACGATGCTTCGCGCATAGTCTGCGGGGCGGTTCCCCAGCCTCAGAACAGCTTCATCGCAATCCCGTTCGCGTTCGCCGGTCAGCCTCGCTCCAATCCACCAGACGACGGGGTGAAACCAGAACAGCGTTTCCACGCACATGTGGAGCGCCGCAGTCAGATTGTCGCGGCAACGAATGTGGCGGAGTTCGTGAGCAAGGATAGCTGCAAACTGCCGGGGCGTCAGCTTGCCGGCGATGCCGTCCGGCAAGAGAATCATCGGGCGAAAGATACCGAAGACTCCGGGCTCCATCATCACAGAGGAAGAGAAGGTTGGCGAGGCACACCCGAGCGGCAATGGCGTGGCGCCGCGTGCGGCTCGGCGGACCGCGCACCACTGCCGTATCCAGCGCAATAGCAGGAATATCGTTCCTGCGAACCAGATCGCGCCGAACACGGCGGACCAGGGGAAGGTCCGGTGGGCCGCCGGACCTGGAAGCATGGAAACCGGCGCGAAGTACGTTGAGATCTCCTGGACGGTCACCGCGTGAAGCGCAGGAGTATTGGGCGGGACCTTTATGCGCGTACCCAGCGAGACAAACAATGAGAAAGGAATCAGGAATTTCAACGAGGCCGCGAGCCACAGCCAATATCGCGACCGCGGGGAGTTGCGGCGCAGAGTAAGACAGGCCAGGGCAATCGCCGCCGCAAACGCCGTCGATTGCCACAGATGGTTGAAGATTTCGTTCATCGTGGCTTGCCCTTCCGCTGTTGCTGTTTTCCCTCGAGTTCGTCGATCAGTTTTTCCGTTTCTCGAATGTCGGCGCGCGTCAGTTTCCCGGACTCGACCAGATGGGCCATTACGGTTTGCGCGCGGCCGCCGAAAAGACTCAGCAGATCGTCTATGAAGCGCCCGCTCACGTCCTGTCGCGAGGCGATGGCCTCGAAGATATGCGCATTGCCGATCTTTCTCACGCGCCGCACCGCGCCCTTCTCTTCGAGACGATAGACGATCGTCTGGATGCTGGTGTAGGGAGGGCGATCGGTCTCGGAGAAGGACTCCTGAATCTCGCGGATCGAGAGGCGTCCATGCCGCCAGAATTCTTCCATGACCTCGAGTTCGGGTCGCGATAACTTCGAATCCATTTGCATTTACTTTATTCAAGTTTTTTCTATGCGTCAAGAGTAATTTTGAGGAAGGTTGAGCCGGGAAGCGGTTCGCTGGCCTCGGCAAGGCAGAAGCCACGGGGCTCGAGTATTTTCGCAAGCAACGCAGACCGCTCTGTCGGAGATGCGTTCGTACGAATACCGGCGACAAAAGATCACCGGCGCTACCGGCTGACGTAAAGTTCCGCGCCGGCCAGAAGGCCGGCCGCAGGGCCGAAGCCCTGCCCCACGGAGCTACAATGAAGCGCTAAACCCCGAAGCCTCGAAAGTCTCCGTCGAAACCACTCGACATGTTTCTCTATTCTTTCTTCGGACTGGCGATCCACTCGGAAGTGGAATTGCCGGATTTACCGCCTGGGACAGGCGACCCGGATGTCGTTATACGGCTGGGAAGCGTGCCCCGAACGCCTCGGAAGGCGACGATGCGGGAAGAGATCGCCTTTCATGCGCGAGGCGGCGCATTTCACATTAAAGAGGGCCGTGAAATTGTACTGGATCCGCGGCCTGGCGCTGATCCGGCGCTCCTGAGAGTTCTGCTGGCGGGAAGGATGATGGCTTTTCTGCTGCGCCAGCGGGGCTGGCTGCCGCTCCATGCAAGCGGCGCCGAAGTGAGAGGAGTGGGAATCCTGTTTCTCGGAGCTTCCGGTTCAGGAAAGTCGACCACTGCGGCGGCGTTCCATTCGGGCGGCTGCGAGGTGGTTACCGACGACGTCGCCGCAGTGCGTGTCGACGCCGATGGTGGATGCGTGTTGAGTCCCGGGGGCCCGCGAATCAGGCTGCTGGACGATTCGCGGGCGGTGTTCGGCGCGGCGGAGCCGAAAGGCGCCGTGCAGTGGCGCAAGCGCCTTTTCGATCTGACCCGAGGGGAGCGGCGGGAACTCGTTCCGATCCGGCGGATTTATGTGCTCGAATACGGCAGCGAGATCGAACAAGAGCGCATTCAGCCGATGGCCGCGGTCGCGGCGCTGAGCGCCCATTCGTTCGTGAAGCACTGGCGCATGGATGAGGTTGCGCTTGCCGCGCACCTTCGCGACTGTAGTCGCGTCGCGCGCTCGGTTCCGCTTTATCGTCTGCTTCGGCCGAGATCGCTCGACGCGCTGCCGGAGTTGGTTCGCCGGGTGTCGAAGGATCTGGGGAGCTGAGCAGCCACGTTAGTCAACGACGCTTCAACAGGCCCGCGGCCGTGAGATCATGCACCAGCGATTCGATATCCGCGCGAATTACCGTTTCCTCGGCCTCGTATAGCGCGCTTAAGCGGTCCGCCGTGGCGGCCACATTTCCGGTTTCCATCAGCGACTTCCACATGCGCGCGCCGACGTCGTTGAGACCGTAATACTCCTGATTTTCCATGTTCAGGAGCACGACTTCGTCTTCGAGCTCCTGGAAAAGCACGGAGTCGCCAATGGTGATATTTCCGGTTAAATCGTCAGCCATAACAGTCGAATTTACATTATCCATTTTGCCGCCGGGATCGCAATTCCGGATATAATTCGAGCACTGAGAGATCCGATACGAAAGACGCGCCGGTTCTGGTCGTTGAGTCCCTGCGCGAGATGGCTTGCGATTGAAGCGCTCCTGCTTCCGATCGGTATTTCTTTGAGTTTTCGCGTTTTTGGCGTCGCCCGGACGCAAGCGTGGCTGCGGTTGTGGGCGGGCGCCTGCAATGGAAACGGTCCGCGCCGGGCGGAAGCCCGGCGGCAGGGCCGAAGCCCTGCCCCACAATCGATCAGTGAGGCCTGCTCGGCACAGAGAAGAGTCAAGCGCGCCACGGGCGTTGAGGGCCCGTGCCTCGTGCGATCGCTGACCCTGTGGACGATGCTGCGGCGGCGAGGAATCCCGGTGGATTTGCGCGTGGGATTTCGAAAGAGAGCCGGGAAGATTGAGGGACACGCCTGGGTCGAATACCAAGGGAGGCCGATCAACGAGAAGAAGGACGAAGCCCTTACGTTTGTGGCAACCGCAGAGCCCGCGTGCTTTGACTTTTGGCGGCGGCGGGGGGCCGGCGGCGGTCGGTTTTAGCTGTTTAAGGGACGCGCGCAAGCGCGGCAGCTATGCTACGGAATAACGAGGAGGTGGTCCAAAACCAGAGTGTTGGGAATCCACGGCCCTGCCAATTGCCTATCATTTGTCAGAAATGTCGTTGCTCCCGCATTGATCGCCGTGGCGATCTGAATCGAATCGGGAGTGCGCAACTTGTGCCTGGCGCGGAGGCGGGCGGCTTCCTCTGCCACAGGTGCAGATACTGGTATTGTTCCAACGTTTTCGGCATGGAGCAGGATCCGCCGGTAATCGCGGGCGAGCTGCGAGTTTCCCTGACGCAGCGGATGTATCAAAACCTCAGTAAGAGTAAGAATCGACGTGACGATCCGGAAGTCGCCCTTATCGACAGCGCCAAAGAACGCGCGGAGATGCGGGAGATAACGAGGATGCTCTTCGATGAAGTAAATCAGAGGAGCAGTGTCAACAGCTACGACCGTACCGCGGAGCGCGTCTACCCATTCCATGACGAGCGTTCATGGCTCACGTAGTCCTGCGCATCCTGACCCCGCCAGATATCTCTTCCAAGTCCCTGCAAATCGAGGATGCTTGCAGATGATTCCGATGGTGCACGTCCGTGGAGTCTCGCACTCACCTGGGCGATCAATTGTAATTGTTCCGCCTCGCTGAGCCCTTCCACTTCGCGCAATACGGTCTCATATAACGACGCCATCGTATTCCAGGCTCTCCTGATAATAACAATGGTAGAGGCAGCTATTAACTTCCGCAATACCTCATACTCGTACCGCGGCAGTCGCCTGAAGTAATCCACCGTCCTACGAGTCCCTCCTCAGGAATACATGCTATCCACACTCCTGCGCCGCGCCCGGCGGCCCCTGCGTCTCCAGCATGGTCCTGAAAAAGGTCATGCGAACACTTAAACGAAGAGAAGGACGAGGCCCTTACATTTGCGCAAACGCCCCTGCGCATCCTTCGATCCATGGCGGAGGAAAGGGGCCGGGAGCGGTCGACCTCAGCTGATTTGAGGAGCCGCATCGCGGCGCGGGAATACACCGAATGGCCATCGTTTCGCGAGTGCGCCGATCCGTGACCTGAGGGAGAATGGAAGCGTGAGCGGAATCCGGTTTGTCACCGATGAGAGGGGCCGCAGGGTCGGGGTTCCGATCGACCTGAAAAAACACGGGTCCATCTGGGAGGATTTCTGGGACGGCCTTGTGTCTGAAGCGCGCCGTAAGGAAAGGGGCATTCCCTACGAGCAATACAGCGCAACCCGCCTGAAACGCACGCGCCCGCGTGGTTAAGTACTCTCTCGTACTAAAGTCGTCGGCGCAAAAGGAATTGGATGCGCTCGACGATGCGCTGTTCACCCGGATAGACCGGAAAATTCTGGCGCTGTCCGACAACCCCCGGATCGCAGGATGTAAAAAGCTGAAAGGCTACAAGGACCAGTGGCGCGTCCGGATCGGTGACTGGCGCGTGCTGTACATCATCGACGACGCGGCGAAAATCGTCATTATCCTCGGCGAACACCCAAAACCGGCCAGCCGTGATCACCGGTATGTACTGGCCGCGAGGCGAACGCATTGCGATGCCCGCTGCTCTCAGGTAGATGGAGATCGTCTCACGACGCACCCCAATCGCCTTCTGAATCTGTCGCAGCGACCATCCCAGCCGCCGCAGCGCTATCGCCTGCTGTTTCTTTTCCTCGTTCAAGACATTGCTCACGAGGACGGAGGCTTTCCCCATCCACTCAAGGTCCTGAGTCGCTAAGCCTGGCCGGTTTTCAGGAAAGCGGTGCAGAAGATGGCGCACAGTCGGCGAACCGATGTGGGCAGGAACTAAGCTAGTCTTAATGTGTGGCCGCGAATGGCGCTCCAGTCAAGGATCAAACGCACCGATTATCTTTCTTTTTCGTACTGTCTGCCCTCGCCGTACTACTCTCGTGTTCGTCCCCTTTAACTGACCGGACGTTGACGAGCGCGTTCAATCGCCACAAAGACAGCTTTGCCAGGTTAGCAGCTCTTTCCGACGCCCGGAATCTGGATTGTTCCCATCCCAACGATCCTGACATCTGCACACCGAGAGGCTCGGAGGAGATTCTGGCGCAGCTTAAGGAGCAAACAGGATTTCGTGAACTTCAGGTATACGTGCGAAAGAAACCCTCGTACGCGCTGTGGGTGCCAGTCCAGGTAACAGGAGCGGTATCGACCAGCAGCACTGTCCTCGGGTACGTATATAGCCGCTCGAATATGACCCCACTTGTCAACAACGTGTGGCAGGATCTGGAGCAACGAGAAGCGTACAAGCAGATCGCCGATGGATGGTATCTGTTCACCTCCAACTAGCGGAGGAGAGCGCGCCCTATCCACGTTCCGGCGCCGCTGACAAGCCTGGACCGCTGCTCAGCGCGCTCAATCTTCTGGAAAGAGCGGCTCTCGCCGCCCCGCCATTCCGGCCGCTGAGTCGGCGCTCCGGTCGCATCCCTGCGTTGCCATATCCTCCGCCCAGGTAACGTCAGTATAAACGGAATTCGCCGCAAATACTTGGCCGCGAAGACCCATCTGCGTTACAAATAAATTGTCCTGAGTCGCTAAGGCTGGCCGGTTTTGAAGTGATCATGCCTGGCCGCTTTTGGGGTGATCACCGAGGCACGATTACTCACGTTGCACACCGCCGGGAGGTCTACGAATAACCACGGTGGCGCTTGCGCTTTTGGGTTAGCAGGGCGCTGAAAAGGATCGTTCGACCAACAACACTATTGCGGGGGATTTTCGAGCGCCACTGCCGTGGCCGCCGTGGGCTGGCGCCGGGCGGCGGCGGCCTGGGTAATGCGGACGTGCGCGGTTCCGGCGCTGGTGGGGTGCACATTGACCGTAAATAGCTGGGTCGAGGGGCTCCAGGAAAGGCTATCCGTTGAGCCATTGATCGCCGTTACATTAACCGGCTTCGGGGAGTATCCGAACAGAGTCCGGGTTTGTTCACCGGACGCCCAGGCAACCACCACATCGACACGGCCCGTGTCGACAAACAAGGGAATCCGGTTCTTGCCCATCGTGACGAAATCGCCCTTATCCCCGAGAAAGACAATCCCCGTTTTACCCGCGGCCGCGAGG
Organism: Terriglobia bacterium; assembly: GCA_963845785.1. GTDB lineage: Bacteria > Acidobacteriota > Terriglobia > Bryobacterales > Bryobacteraceae > BOG-234. The sequence continues at coordinate 712,071 of CAWJTK010000003.1, forward strand.
ATGAAATAGCCAACGCCGCCGTTGAGCATCAGCGTCTTCTCCGAATTCGCGCCGATCGGATAACCGACGCCGTCCAGATAATCGTAGAGATAAGCGGTCCCGGTAATTCCCCAGGCCGATGGCTGGATGGTGATCGAGGTGTTCGCTCCGCGGTTGTAGGCAAAAATGTACCTGGTCCGGACGCCTCCAAAGTCGGAGTACGTCGAAGCGATCATCGGCGTATCGATGCCCTGGGCATCGCTCACAAAAACGCTGTCCATGGGCGTCGCGGGAACGTCCGGCTTGACGATGACACCGTCGCTGCGCACCGCCTGGAGCAGATTTCCCTGGGAGATTGAGCCGAGAGCGTCGCCGATTCCGACCGGTCCGGCGGAAAGCGTGGCCAGAATCAGGTTATTCAGATCCTTGCTCATGAAAACGTCGGAAAACGGCCAGATACCGACCGCGCTTGCAAATCGGGAGCTGTAGAGAAATTCGGTCCAGCGGGCCGGGCCGAAGCCGTCCTGGCTCGTCCGGATAGTGGTGAGGTTGCTGTATTTTGTGCTTTGCAGGAAATGGCGGGGCGTCGCCATACAGTATTGCATCGTGATGCCGCGTTTCTGCATGGAGGCCGCCATATTGTCGAGAAATGCCGCTGGATCGGTCAGGTTGAAGGCGGATTGAGCATTGGCTCCGAGCCAGTCCTGTTCGTAGGTGGAGACTCCCGACGCGGACAGATACGCCGCGGTGTCTTCCCAGTATTTCGGGTCGGTCGCAACGTTTCCCGATATCACGTACTGGCTGCGGTAGGGGCTCGCCGCATCGATCCAGCGCCCGTGAGCGGTGAGGGGTACTCCGAGGGAAGCTTGAAACGACGCGAGATCGGGCTGGAAAATCGGGGTTGCCGCAGTGTAGGTCCAGATCCCGCCGTGACTCGACCATGCGTCGTCGGGGCCTTTCGGATACCACCAGCTATCCAGTTGCAGGGAGCCGAGGGCGATGCCTTTCGCGTCGAATTCGGCGTTAATCGCTTTCAGCGTGTCCGTATAAGAGGGGCCGCCGGGATTGTAATAGTACGTCGCCCCGTTGTCGGTCCAATAGCTGATCGACTTCAGAAGCGCATCCGCATTGTTCGCGGGACGATGCTTGCCGGCCAGATCCGTCAACGCCGATCCCCAGGCTTCAAAAGTTTCGTTGATTCCCTGACCGAAGGCGAGAGCGGTTCGATGCGTCAAGCCAGCTGGAAGGGTTGCAATCTGGGTAGATATTCCCGTACCGGACGCCACCATGTAGTCCGAGGCAGCCGAAACGATGAACGTGTTCGCCGCCGCGTCGAAGTAAATGGACGGACTGTCCGGCAACAGACTCCCAAACTGCCGAAAGGCGAACACTCCGTTGAATGACATCTCGAAGAGATTTCCCGGCTGCGAGTTGAACAGCGGGAAAGGGCTGGAATTTGCCGAGGCGTTGTTGTACGTGACCGCAAACATTACCAGCGGGCGACCGGTATAAGCCCGAATGGAACCGGATCGGTTGCCGGCGCCGATCGAGTAATCGAATGCCAGCTCCTGATACGGGCCGATGTTGTCAGTACCGGTACCGATCCTCGAATTGAATGGATTGTTACCGAGACTTCCCAGGAATTGCCACTGGGGACCCGGGATATTCACCGAAAATACTCCGGAGGGCGAGAGCGTAGCGGTTAAACCACTGAAACCATTGATTGCCAGCTGTCCATTGGCAGGAAGCGAGAATGCGCACACGAGCGCCAGACCCTGCAGGAATTTGAATGAATTCATTCAGACCCGATACGATTCTGAACGGATTGTATCAATACGTACGAAGCTTGTCAGCTAAGCGTCCAGGCTTTTTTCAGCAGTGCGCGAAGCGATGCGTCGACCTCATGTGGCGCGGCCACTGCGAGGCGACTCTTGAGCCGCTCGGACCAACCTTCATTCCGGGGCGGATGTAATCGCTTATCCGTCTCGGGCGGGAGGGCAAGACCGAGCATGACGGTGCCCCCTTTTAAAGGGCGAACTGCCGCGAATTGAACCTTCCGCGACCACGCGGAGTAGCCCTTGCGCTGGCCAGCCACAACTTCGGGGAGCTCTTCGACCGCCGCTTTCACTGCCTCAAAGATGGCCCGCGAACCGGCGTCTTTCCACAGAGCGTCACGCAAAGCGTCTGCGTCGTTCCAGCCCACGGCATGGGGGAACGCGACGGAAAGAACCCATGATGCCCGGTTCTGCATGAGGCCGTGCTTCTCCTTAAACCACTTCAAGCGAGCGCGATGAGCCGTTTCCGGGCAGGTTTTTGCGATTTCAACCCATTCTTCGAGGGATTTCCCTGTGGCTTGCGCGAGGCCAGCCTGAACCGATGCCGTCCATTTCTGTTGCCGCTCGGTGAGCTGCGAGTTTCGCTGCCGCCCGGTCAGCTGCGAGCTTCCAGTGCTCTGCTCCATTGCCCCTCCCGCAATCGCAGACGAACCCGGTTGTCTCCTGTGAGGCGCTGCTCCAGAAGCACGTTCGCCTGCCAGACCCCCTCCTCCAGGGAACTGACGGTGTGTGCCCGCCGGATTTGTCCGTTCAGTTCGATGATAACGTCATCCGCGGCTACCGATTCGGCGGGAGAACGGAAATAGCAGACGAGCGATCCGCCCCGATCCACGGTGTACCGGAGGTCGCCGGATGTCCGGTACTCCACGCTGCAAAGATCCAGGGCTGCATCAGAAAAAGATGCGTCAGAGAAGGCCGCGGGCATGAGGGAAGCGGCGGGTTCCCGGCCCGATTCGTCGAGCATCGTGAATATGGCGGCGTTGCTGCGGCCGCTGTGAGCGGTTCGAATACGAACCTCATGACGGCCCGGTTCGAGGCCCGGCGGACGCAGACAGTTCGCCTGGTATCCGCCTTCGTTTTCGCTCACAACCAGCGCGTGGGTACCGTATCCATCCACTTCGACGAAGAGGGAATCGGCTGTCAGGTCCTTTTCAGCGCTCTTGAAGTAACAACAAAGGTACTCGTCTTTGAGCGGATGAAAGGTCGCGACATAGGTGCGGTTGTTAATGACCGCGTGCAGGTGCGGGGCGTTGGCTGCCGGGTCAGCGACGGGCTCGGGCCAGCGCCGCCGGCAGATCAACGACGCGCGCTGACTGGTGATGTCGATTGCCTCGACCTGCGCGAATCCGGCGGAGCGGCACATCGCGGCAAGACATTCGGGCGACGGGCCGCACCAGTTGTCGATCTGTCCGCCGAGCTCCGTCCGTTCGTAGAACTCCATCACGGCGGGGATCTGCCGTTGTTCCGGCTGGATGACGAAAGATTCGATGAGCGCGACGTCGGTGGAGAGCTCGACGACTTTCTCCAGCCCGAGCAGCGGATGCCTCAAGTGATAGAGCACTCCGAAGAACAGAACGATATCGAAACGTCCCAGCGTTCGCGCCGAGAGTTCATTCACGTCAAGCGTGAGGTATTCGACTTTCGACCCGATCAGCTCTTTCGCTTCGATAAAGGTATCGAGGGGGACGCAGTCTACGGCGACGACATCGGCGCCGCGGCGCTCGCATTCGAAGCTGAACCATCCATCCCAGGCGCCGATGTCGAGGACGCGCTTGCCGCGGAGGTCGTGAGGCAGTTTGAAGAGTTCGAGCCGCCAGCGCAGGTGCTCGACAGTTTGGAGTCCTGGCAGCACGCTGCCATCGGGAAGGTCGATCGAGTGATAACGGAAACGGGACTGGACCTGATCGGCGAGGTTTTGAATGCGCTCTTCGAAGCCGCGGTCTCCCGCGGCGATGCGAACTTCGGGTTCCGTCATCAAGCCTCAGGTTACTGTACAATCGACGACGTGTTGAATGCCGTTGTTTTGGGGAACGCGCGCAAAACGGGTCGCGTCCGCGCCGCCGCCGCAATGCGTGTTCCTTCCGTTTCCTGGCGGCGCGGGAGAGTGCCCTTTGCGCTTTTTACTTTTGCGCTGTGCTTTGCCGCCGCGGGGGAAACTCCGCAACCGATTATCGACAACGAACGCGTGACCGTGTGGGACGTGACGGGTACCATGGCCCCGGCGGCGCTTGATTTCGTCGCCGTGCCGTTATCGCGAAAAGGCGCAGCCGTGTTCGGGCATAAGGGCGATACGCCGGGAGAGGCGGGCTCGCGCACCATTGTGATCGAGCTCAAGGATCATCCGGTTGCGCCGCTTGCGAATAAGTCGGGTTATCCGAATGCTTTTCCGCGGCCGCGTGTGAAGAAGGTGCTGGAGAACAATCGGGTGGTTGTTTGGAGTTACGCGTGGAAACCGGGTGAACCGACACCTATGCATTTCCATGACAAGGATGTAGTGGTTGTGTACGAGGAAGATACGGCGCTTAAGTCTACGACTCCCGATGGTAAGAGCACAATTAATGAGTATAAGTCGGGACAGACCAAGTTTAATCGGCGCGACCGGATCCATACGGAGACGCTGGTCAGAGGGACAGGCAGCGCGGTTATGACTGAGTTGAAGTAGCGCCTTTCTGGCGGCGGGCGGCATTCCGCGGATGACCCCTTTATGAAAAGAGCCGATTCGGACCCAAGATTGGTTATTGTCTGTGGCTTGCCGGACTCGGGAAGACTACGTTCTCAAGGATGCTTGAAAGCAGGCTTGACGCTGTTCGCTTTTGCCCCGACGATTGGCTGGATGCTCTTTCGATAAGCCTTCATCGTGATGACACGCGCGCGAAAATCGAAGCGTTGCAGTGGCAACTCGCGCAGAATCTCCTCGCGCTCGGCGCAACGGTAATCATCGAATGGGGCACCTAGGCAAGGTCGAGCGCGATGCCCTGCGGCTCGGAGCCCGGGCACCTGGTGCGGCGGTCGAGCTGCACTATCTTTCTGCGGCGGCAGACGTCCTTCTTGACAGGCTTACACTCCGCGGAAGAGAGAATCCATCTATAGAACGGGAGGCCGTGTCCCGATGGGTCGAGATGTTCGAGGCGCCGACGCCAGAGGAGACCGCGTTGTTCGACAAGCCTCTCGTTTCGGATCTTGCGTTCGCCTCAAATTGACCGTCTACCTGCAATGCCGAAGACAAGGCGGATAAGCTGGAAATCACTTGCCCGATCAATAGCGTTTTCCTCGCCGATCTCGTGACGGTACTCTCCGCCGACGCGGAAAAAGCCATTCGAATACGAGTCTGTCGAAGACGCGGTTCTCATGAGGGCCGGCGCTGAGATAAAGCTCCGCGCCGGGCGGAAGCCCGGCGGCACCCTCGAAAATCCACCTCGGGTACGGGATTCAGGCCATTGATTGATCAAGGGCTGCATGGATGTCGATTCCGCTTTGGTAGAAGTCGCGAGCCAGGCGACGCAGCTTGCGGCGAAGGGTACGCTCATCGAGCGGGGTCGGTCCTTTCTCGACGTAATCTACTTCGCTGGTTAGCATCAGCCAAATCACCTTTGCCATACGATGAGCCACCGCCCACACCGCTCCTTTGGCTTCTATTTTTGGTTTGAGCCGGGCGAATAACTGTCCGAAGAACGTTCCGGTGCTGTGCACCGCCGCCCACGCCACCTGACACAACACGCGCCTCAGGTAACGATTCCCTTTCGCCGACCGGTGGCTGTAACTGACGCCTGCCGATTCCTGACTTCCCGGACAGACGCCGATCCATGACGCCAGTTGCTCCGCGGTGGCAAAAGCTGCCGCCCGCGGTCCGATCTCGGCCAACAATGCCTGCGCCGCGCACAGATCGATTCCGGGCACTTTGCACAGACGTTCCAGCGTAAGCGCGTGCTCCTTCATCGCCCTTCCCAGTTCGGCCGTCAGTTCTTCCGCCTGCCGGCGCAGCAGCCTGACCTGTTCCATTTGCTGCCTCAGCAGTAGGCGGCAGCTCGCGGGCAATTCTCCGGCCAGGGCTTCCTGCAATTGCGCTTTCTTCTTCAGCAGCCTGCCGTGCGCCCGCCCAAGCAGGATTTCCACATCGGTCTCTCCGGCGGCTATCAGCTCCAGCATCTCCCAGCCGCTCACCCCGAACAGATCGGTAACGACGGCGGCCAGTTTGATGCCACCTTCTTCCAGCAATCCCTCTACCTGATTGCGCACCTTTACAATCTTGCGCTGCAGGTCGACTCGCGTCCGCGTCAGCCAACGCCAGCCCCGCTGCTCAGCCGCCGGGATGAAGCTCTCTTCCAGATCGCCCGAACTGAGCCGGTCCACCAGACGGCGCGCATCCCGGAAATCCCGTTTCCGTCCCCGCGGCGCCCGCGTCTGTAGCGGATGGCTCAGGTGCAGACGGAAATGGGGTTCCATCCCGTACCACACCGGCCTCCAGTACTGCGCCGTCGATTCCATTACCACTTCGGTGGCATGCTGATGCTCCAGGTACGCTACCAGATGCCCGATCTCGCCCTTCGTGGTCCCAAAGGCTCGTTGCTCATAACTGCTCTTACCGTTCTCATCCCGCCGTACCACCACGGCCAGCATCTTCTTGTGAACGTCAATGCCGGCCAGCACGCGGCTCTGTGTCGTTGTCGATTCCATCGAGGACTCCTTCTCTGCCGGGCGGCACAGGACCGGTCCAACCATCAGTCACCCTCACGCGTTCTGCCGGCTCGCGAGGCCTCGATCACCAGCACCCGCACTTATTCTTACGTCTCGGTCCCCGATCAAACACCATTACAGCCTCGCTCTCTCCAGTGCCGTCGACGATCTCGGGTACCGCCCGGCTCGAAGCCCATTTTCATCCCTTTTCTTGCCCGCGCGCGGGCATATCCAACACCCTCGAAGGCGCGGCGCAAGTGATTGGAAACAAACGAGGCGGCACAAGGCGCGCTTTCATGCTTGCTCGTGGACCGCAGGTCCATCTGGACAGCCCCGAAGGGCTGCCCCACGACGAAATTGCGGGCGGATCGAACGGTTTTTCGTGGTTGCTCGTGGACCGCAAGGTCCATCTGGACAGAGCCTAAGCCGTGGCCCCACACCGGCAGCGTGTCTTCATCCGCTATGGCGGCCCGCTGCGGATACGCTTCCGAACGCTACACGCGGGTAAGAATACGGTATACGAGTGACACCGGCAACCCCACGACGTTCGTGTATGACCCTTCAATCCGGTCTATAAACCGGGACGCCAGGCCCTGAATTCCGTATGCGCCCGCTTTGTCCATGGGCTCGCCGGAAGCTACGTAATCGTTGATCTCATCCTCACTGAGCGGGGAAAACCACACGGATGTGGAAGCGCACTCGCGGACGCTGCTGTTTCCCTGCCTGATGCAGATTCCTGTAATCACCTCGTGCCGGCGCCCCTGGAGAGCCGTCAGCATACGGGAAGCATCGTGCGCGTCCTTCGGCTTGTTCATGATCCGGGAGCTGAGCACCACACAGGTATCGGCTGCGAGCACGGTCTCATCGGGCGCGGCTACGACGGCAGCGGCTTTCTCTTCCGCCAGACGCAGAACGTAATCGACGGGCGCTTCGTTCTTGAGCGGCGTTTCGTCGATGTCCGCGGCCCGCACGATAAATTCCAGGCCCGCTGCGCGCAGCAACTCGGCGCGGCGCGGCGACCGCGAAGCAAGCACCAGCATTAGTACTTGCCGTAGTTCTTTTCGCCGGCATCGATCGCCACCTTCAGAACGTTCTGTCTGGGCGGCAGAGGACAGGTGGCGAACGCGGTGAACGCGCACGGCGGGTTGTGCGCTTTGTTGAAATCCAGCTCGACAGTTCCCGACTTCGGCATGGCGGCGTAAAGGAATCGGCCGGCGCCGTAGGTGGTCTTCCCACTTGTCGCATCGCGGAACATGAAGAAGAGCTCCCCATCCTCGGTTACCGGTTCCAGGCGCACGGTTGCGCCGTCGATGGTGAACTCCGCATAGCCGGGCGAGGGCTCCTGATCGGTCATTCCGAGGATATTCGTAATCGCAATCTTCTTCGGCGCGAGATACGCCACCCACCTGGCTTTGATGTCCCAGGAGGCGCTGGCGCGAAACCAGTTGCAGCCGGTAAACTCGCGGCGAGTCGGAGCGTTTGGATCGCGCAGGCGCGCGCCAAGCCTGCCCCCGCGGTCGACAACCGTAATCGAGATGTTGCCGACCTTTACTACGTCCGGGTGTTCCGAGATGTCGGACTGGAGCGGGCGGCCCTGATAAGTGACCTTGTTGCCGTGAAGGTTAAAGATCGCCGGGCCAACATTGTTCGACCCCTCATGCAGCCATACGAGTCCGGCGACCGAGAGCCACCCGTCGGGCGCTTTGAGGGAGGATTCGTAGTCGGCGCGCCACTTTGCGATATCGGTGGTTGCCGGCAAGGCTACAGTTACGAGCAGGATCAGCGTTGACGTTCTTCCCAACAAGGCAGGGCGTTTCATGCGAGTCTCGCCGCACAGTTCAAAATGCGCGATCCAGCCATGCTTTGGAGCATACCTCACTCCTATGGCGGCCGGAATGACGCCATCGCAGATCACATCGGAGTTGGCGTTACCGGCCGAAGCGAAGCGGTCTCGGAATTCTCTTTGCAGTAGCGCTCCCCCAGTTCATAATTGAGCAGTTGCTGTCGATGGAGACGCTCGAGAAGCAGGGAGGCGACCGTTGAAGGGATCGTCTCTCGCCAAGGCCAAAACCGAGGCTCCCGCGCCGACCAGGCAGGAAAGTGCGCGCAAAGGGGCACGCGAGCCCGAAGCCGTGTCCCCAGGCGGCGAATCGCTATGGTTCGACCTGGCGACCAGCGGCGCGGCCATGACCGCAACTGCCGACGGCCGCCGGAGTTCGCCCTTCGCAGCCCCGTTCGGCGTCATCGTGGAGGACGGTTCGGCCCCCGGCCCGGGCCAGATCCGCCGGACCGATTTCATGGAGGCCCTCGGCGCCGGCATCGAGCGGGTCGCTGAGGCGGAACTGGCAGCGGCCGGGCACAGCGCGCGCGATTGCCCCTACCTGGCGTATTGGCTGCACTATTACCGGGACCGGCCGGCGGCGGATATCGAGCGAGCGATTCAGCGGTACGCGCAACCGGACCAATCGGGCGTTGCCGGGTTGAGTGACGCCGTGCTGGCGCGGGTGCGCCGTGCAGTGCAGGCGTGGATTCGCAGCGGCGGGCGCGAAGTCCAGGCGCCAGGCGATGCGCTCGTGCTTTATGGCGGCCGGTGGGACGGCGGGCAGCCGCTCGATTCATCGGTGCGCGGACGCATGGAGCAAGGGTTGGGCGAGAACCTCCGCGATGTGCGGATCCATACGGGCGATGACGCCGCGCGGTCCGCCGCGGGGCTTTCGGCCAGAGCGTTCACGGCCGGGCGCGATATCGTCTTCGGCGCCGACGCCTACCGGCCGGGTTCGCCCGGCGGCGATTTTCTGCTCGCTCATGAACTGGCGCACACGCTTCAACAGCGGGGATCGGCGCGGTTGGGCGGGGTCGGGCGGAGCGAAGAAGCAAGCGCGAACGTGGCGGCTCTGCGCGCGACGGCAAGTATTATGAAAGCGCCGGCGGCGCCCGTGGAAGCGTGGGTCCGGCAAAACGGAGCGGCCCTCGAGAGCTTCGACGGTCACAATGCTGCCCACGAAACGGGCTTTGCCGCCTCGGGCCTTCGCCTCCAGCGGTGCGGCGTGGCCAGCGGTCCGGACCAGAGCTATGCGGGCCCCCGTACGGTTCCGGTTTCGACCGCGATTGACCCTTCTTACGCCGCCGCCAATCAGCCCGTGACACAGTCGCAGCCGGCGCTGCTCCATGGCGGAGGTTGGGAGATGGCAATCGACGCTGATGGCGACCAGTCGAAGGAACTCACGGTTCGCTTCTTTGCCACGGGCCGCGACCAGCACAACCAGCCGACCGGCTTTCGCCTGGAAGTGCAGCCCATCTGGGGTGTTGCTGCGCAAAGCGCCACCTTCGACCTCACAGGCGTGTGGTTTCAGATGTTCGTGCCGAGAGTCGAGATCGTCGGCGACGGACATTCGCCCACCGAGTTCTCGCTATTTGAGGTCAGCAGCCAGCATCGCTTCCTGATCGACGCGCCGCGGCGAGCCACCGCAGGTACGGTCGATTACCAGGCACGGCTTGACCTGTCCAATACTTCTCTGGGGCCGGGGGCGCAGACCGGACAGCAGCACACCTTCTCGTTCGCCGGCTCTCCCGCGCAAACGTTCAATATCTTTGAGGTCGGCGCGCCGCAACGGCTGGTCGACCTCTGGGCGCTCGATGTGCGCGTCGGCCCCTATCGCGATCCCTTCCGCCTTTCATTCGGGAAGCCCAACCCCGCCGAAGACGCGACCATCCTCGGCATTTCGGGACGCGATGCCGAGGGCCCCGTTGGGGCGCAGAGCACCGAATTCCCGCTTCACGGGCCGATAACGACTCTGCAGGTCCTGAGCTCGACCGGCGCAGCTCTCGTGCTGGACCTCAACGGCGACGGCCAGGCGGACGTAACGCTCTACGACCGGATCTCGACCGACCCGTACGGTCCGCCCGGGGTCGCAGCCAACAAGAGAGCCCATTTGTTTACCGTCGTCCCGGCAGGCTCTTCCCTCGACTATAACGCCGGGAATTTCGGGGTCGAGAACGGCAGGATGGAGGTGGGCTCGACAGCGGGAAGCGAGGCGGCGTTCCAGGCCGCGTCGCAGGCAAAGGCCGTTTCGGGCGGGATTAACGAACAGAGGCGGATCGGCGACCTCGCGACCGAACTGCGCCTGGTCGAGTCGACTCAGATCGCGCTGCGGCAGCGCGCGGCGCAGGCCGGGCTCATCAGCCGGCGGACGTATAATTCGTGGGCCGCGCTCTCCGCCGATATGGCGGTGGTCGCGGCAATCGGCGCCACAGCGGTCACGGAAGCCTTCCGGCATCAGGCCGGGGCCGATGCGCGGGCGTTCTACGCGTCGTTTGCCGCCGACGCGCAGGAGTATGACACCACCCTGTATCGCCCGGGGGGCCAGGTGATCTCCAATCCGTATACAACGCGGGAGCAGTTCTACACCGGCACGATCGATCCCTCAAGCCCCGGAGACCTGCTCGCCGAAGACATCGAAGCCCAGCGGTGGGACCTGGTGCGCAATCGGTATCAGAACATGCTCGACGGCATGGACAAGATGATCGCCGAGCGGGCTCGAAATCATCCCGAAATCACCGAACCGCTGGGCATGCTCACACACCTCTCGGGCTTGCACAGCGAGTTGACCGGCCTCGAATCGCACCACCCCACGCGCGTGTCCGCAGTCTTCCATTCGCAGGCGCAGTTCGTGCAGGAAGGCATCGTCCGGGAGATGCCGCTTTCGCTCTACTACTGGCGCGACGGCGACACGTGGCACGTGCGCGATGTGACCAATCCCGACGACGTCTTTAACAAAGACCGGCCAGCCGCGGCGAACGAAACGGAACCGCCAATCGCATTGTTCGCGCGGCTGGAGGAAGGTTCGCATTTCCCGCGGGGCTGGATCTATTTTCGCCTGCCGAGCGGAGCCGAGGGGCGCGTCGAAACCACCGGCCCCAGCGAGATCCGGGAATGGCTCGGATACGGCGCCACGGCGCTCGCGATCGGCGGCTTCATCCTTGCGACGGGCGGAACCGGAACCGTTGCGGTCGTGGGCGGATGGGCGATGGCAACGGGCGCGGTCATCGGCGCCAGCCTCGCGGCCGTGGATCTCTACGAAAGGATACGCGACGACAATCTCAGCGCGGCGCCGGTGGTCCTCGACATCGCACAGATCGCCGCCACGGTCACCGGGCTCTCGGCCGCGAGATTCGGACGTCTGGTGATGGGCGCCCGAGCCGCGGCGCTCGAAGGAACGCCCCTGGTCGGCACGGCCGCCCGCATGGCTTCCTGGGCCGATCGGTTGCTGGTGCCCGTGGTGGCCACGAATGTCGCCGCGGACGTAGTAACACTCGGCGTCGTCGCCAAAGAACTCGCGGGGCAATATGACGCGCTCGATTCCACGATCAGCGATCCGGATACGCGCCGCCGGGCGAAGATGGCGCTTCTCACGCAAGGCGCGGTGACGGGCTTTTTTACCGTGTTGTCGCTGCGCGGCAACGTCCCTTCGCTCTTCCGCGGCCGGGTGCTCGAACTCGAATTCACTCGCGGCGCCGATGGCTCGGTCGTGCCGATCGCCTGGCCCGTGCTGAAGCCGGTCGATCCCGAGGTGACGGCGCTCTTCTCCGAACCGCGCTTTCAAACGCTCTTCACGGCCGAACCGGCCCTGCGGCCGCAGCTCGAGGCGAACCCGCGGCTGATCGAAGTTCTTGCAACGCAGAAGGAACTTCGGGATCTGTTGCTCGCGCGTCCGTCGGTACTCAAGAGCCTGCTCGCGCATGCGGACGCGATCCCGATGCTGCGGGAAGCCGTGAATCGCGTCTCCGTGCAGCGGGCGGGAACGGCGACTCCCGCGGCGCCGCCGACCGCCGGCATCACCCTCGCGCCGGCGCAACGAGGAACGAGCGCCCGCATGCGAGTCCTGGTCGATCCCTCCGGCGACGCGCAGCCGAACTGGCGTCCGCCGCACGGATCCGCGGAGCAAGACGGAGCGTATCTCAACCGGTACGTCGACGGCCTGTACTCCTCCGCGGCGGCGGCCCAAAGTGAGCTGGAAGCCTTCGCCACGGCGCTGGCGAACCGGACTCGCGGAGCCGCCGAGTTCCGGCCCGGAGCCAAAGACCGGGCGAGGTCTCTCGACAAGATTCGTAACGATTACGGAGGCGATGCCTCGCGGCTGAACGATCTCGCGGCCGGCAGAGTCACCTACGCCACGATCAACGATCTCTTCCAGGCTCTGGACCAGTTGTCGCAGACGCTGGGCAGCGGCTCGGGCGTCCGGCTGGTGCGGTTCAACGACCGCATCTCAACCCCCGAAGCCAGCGGCTATGCGGATATCCAGATGAATCTTCGCATGTCCAACGGGCATGTGGCCGAGTTTCGACTCGAGTTGCGGGCCGTGCAGGAGTTTGCGGCCACGGAGCACGCGCTCTACGAGGTCCGCAGGAGTTTCGAACCGGTGGCGGCGGAAGCCAATCGGCCGCTGACGCCAGAGGAGACGGCGCTGCGTCTCGAATTGGAGCAACTCACACGCCAGGGGTACCTGCAGGCCCTTCAGATGAGCGCGGCGCCCGCGCCGGGAACCGGAGGCAACCCATGAGCGCGCCGGACACCACGCGCTTCTACTTTGTCGGTCTCCGGCCCATCCGGTTCGTCCCTACGCCGGAAGGCGGCATGCTCGTGCTCAAAATGAACTGGGAAACCGGGGCCTTTGAGTACGGGATGGAGTATCTCGACCGCGCCATGTCGGGACGCGGCGAAGTGCAGCGGGTGAGCGAACGAGAATTCATGCAGAAGGTGGAGGCGTGGCGCGCGCGGAACCTGAGCGGAGACGGGCCTGTATTCGCGCTCTATGCGTTGATCAACGCAATGGAGGATCAAGCCAGAGAGGAAGGCCGCCCTCTGAGGGATGATGAAAAGGCCCTGGTTGAAGAACTGCGGGCGCAGTCGTATCGCGCGTTCGAAGAACGTCACAGGGTCACTCCGCCGGGAGCTTCGTAGAAAGGGGCGCCTGCGCCGAACTACGACGCCGGGCCAGGGCATTTTCGTAGGTACTGTCGAGTTCGCTCTGTCGAAGACGCGATTCGGTACGAGTACCGGCGACAAGATCGCCGGTGCTACCGGCTCTGACGTAAAACTCCGCGCCGACGCAAAGCTCCGCGCCGGGCGGAAGCCCGGCGGCAGACCCGAAGGTCTGCCCCACGGGCGAAATTTGGGGGGATCGGACTGTTTTTCGTGGTTGCTCGTGGGCCGCAGGTCCATCTGGACAGGGCCGAAGGCCTGGTTCCACACCGGTTGCGCAGTGTCTTCATCTCCCTTGGCGGCCCGCTGCGGGCTAGGGAACACTCCTCTCGTTTGCGGCCCGGAATCCGATTTCGGCTGGCGGATGATATCAAGAGCGGAAACCGGCGGGTGCCAATTGGCTACCAGCTCGAAAGATCGACCTTCTCCAGGAAACGCCGCTCGATGGTCGCCGCGAGAGGGCCATCCGCGTCTGTCTCCGCCTTGACCTTCTGCCACTCGGGATGGTTACGAAAGTCGGTCCAGTTTCTTTCGGCCGCTTCAACGCTTTCGTGCTCGATGATGTAAATCAGAAGGCCCTTTGGATATTCCATCCAGTAGGCGATCGGTTTGAGATGGTGGAGCTGAAGCAGCGCGTCGGCATGGTGGGCGAACCGGGAAAGCAATGCGTCCATCTTTCCGGGGCCCGCGTGGTAAGTGCGCATTTCATAGACAGGGTTCATCGCATTTACGATATCGCGGCTACCAGGCTTGCGAGCAGGGCGACCCGATCGGGAATGCGGTCGATCAGGATGCTTTCGTGCGATGCGTGGGCGCCTTCCCCGACGGCCCCGAGACCATCCAGCGTTGGGATTCCGAGGGCCGCGGTGAAGTTGCCGTCGGAGCCGCCCCCGGTGGCGGATTCCTCAAGGTCGACGCCGACCTCCACCGCCAGTTTGCGGGCGAGGGTAAACAGACCGGCTATGGCTTTCGTGCGCTCCATGGGAGGGCGGTTGAGACCGCCGGCGAGTTCGAGCAAGCAGCGTTTGTCAAAGGGCTTGAGCGACCGGAATTTGCGGTCGAGCGATCTGGCTTCGCTTAGGCTCGGTACGCGGATATCGATTTCGCCTGAGGCCTCGGCCGCGATGACGTTCGATCTCGTTCCGCCGGAGATCACACCGGGGTTCACCGTCACTCCCCGTTTGAGATCGGTGAAGGCGGCGATCCGCTCGATCTGCCTCGCCAGTTCGAGCACAGCGCTTGCGCCGTTTTCGAAATCGACGCCGGAGTGAGCGGCCACGCCTCGCACCTTGAGCAAGTAGCCACCAATTCCCTTACGGGCGGTTTTTACTTTGCCTGCAAGGCCGGTCCCGGGTTCGAGCACCAGCACGGCTTTGCTTTTTGCTGCCAAAGCCTCAGTGCCCGCGCGCGAAGTCTTGCTGCCGGTTTCTTCATCGGGATTAACGAGGAGCACGACCTCGTGCGCCACCGGGATTTCGAGTTCGCGCAGCGCGCGCATGGCGAAGATGAAGAAGACCAGGCCCGCTTTCATATCGAGCACGCCGGGTCCCCAAAGCCGCCCGCGGGCGCGGCGAAACGGCATGGTTTTCAAAGTTCCCAGCGGCCAGACGGTATCCGCGTGGCCCAGCGCCAGAATTTGGGTTTGTTTTTTCGGGAAAAGGAATTTGCAGACCAGCGCGCCTTCCCGCGTGCGGCGAACGGTTGCCATTTCCGAGACCGACTCGGCGAGAAGATCCTGAAATCGCCGGATCTCGGCCGGGGCATCGCTGGGAGATTCGCACTCGACGAATTCCTGAATCAGGCGAATTAATTCGGGCTGATTACGGCGCACCCAGGGGAGAATTTTCACTTCAGGTTCTCTTCGAAGAAGCCGGTTACCTCATCCAGTAATTGCTTGTATTCCGGACCCGCGACGTGGTGCGTCTTCTGCGGATACACGACCATGTAGAACTGCTTGTCCGCTTTCTCCAGCGCCGCGGCCATCTGCACGGAGTTCTGGAAGTGTACGTTGTCGTCTTCGATGTTGTGGACCATCAGCAGCCGGGTGCCCTGCATATTCGCAGCGCTCGTTTGGGGCGAACTTTTCCCGTATCCGTCTTCGTCATCGTCGGGCAGCCCCATGTAACGCTCGGTGTAGATGCTGTCGTAGTTGCGCCAGTTGGTAACCGGGTCCCCGGAAACTGCGGCCCTGATCAGACCGGGGGCGTGGGTCACCGTGTAGAGAGTCATGTATCCGCCGTAACTCCAGCCGTAGAGCCCGATCCGCTGCGGGTCGACGAAACCCTGTGAAATGAGGTATTGAATCCCTTCCTTCTGATCGCTTAATTCGTGCTCACCCATGTCATGCCAGATGACGGATTCGAACCGGTGACCACGCCCGCTGGAACCGCGGTTGTCGAGCTGCCAGATGACGAATCCCCGATTTGCGAGCACTTGTTCCCATGTCATTCCCGGCCAGGAGTCCTGGACTGCCTGCACGCCGGGGCCGCCGTAGACCACGACGACGGCCGGATATTTCTTTCCCGCCTCGAAGCCGGCGGGTTTGATCAGACGCGCGTAAAGCGGGGTCCCGTCGGATGCCTTGACGTTCACGATCTCGGTCGGAAGAATCTGGAATTCGTCGGCGGCGGTAGCGTCGGCCGCCTTGTATTGCCGAATCTCGGATCCGTCGAACTTGTGCAGGGTTCGCTGGACGGGATGGCTCAGGCTGCTCGAATCGTCCATGTAAGCCGCGGTTTTCGGGGCCAGGGAGATCGCGTGAACGCCGGGGCCCTTTGAAAGTTTTTGCTTGCTGGTTCCGTCGAGCGAGACCGAATAGACCTGGCGCTGGGTAGGGCCGTCTTCGGTCGACGTAAAGAACACGGACTGATGGGCCTCATCTACTCCGGCCACCGTGTCCACTTCCCAATCCCCTTTGGTCAACTGCGCCTGAAGATTCCCTTGCGTCGTATAGACGTACAGGTGCCGAAAGCCGGATCGTTCGCTGGTCCAGAGAAAGCGATCGCCGTGACCGAGGAAGATCGGCTCGCCCTGAATGTTGATCCAGTAAGGATCTTCTTCGCGCAGGACGGATTTCGAGGCTCCGGTGGCGGTATCGACGAGCAACAGATCGAGTTTGTTCTGAACGCGGTTCAGGCGCTCAGCCATGATTTCACGGCTGGATGGGGACCAGACGACACGGGAAAGAAGGAAGCCGCGCGGATCTCCCACATTCATCCATTTCGTTTCGCCTCCCGCGGGCGACACGATGCCCAGGCGCACTTCGGCATTGGGATCGCCCGCTTTGGGGTAGCGCTCAGGCTCCAGCACTCCTCTTGAGCTGACGAGGGAGACCTGGGGAAAGACTGGTTCACGCGAGACATCGAACTGGAGATAAGCGATGGATTGGCTGTCGGGAGACCACCAGTGGGCGGTGCCGAGGTCGAGTTCCTCGGGGTAAACCCAATCGAGTTGTCCGTTGAGGAGGGTGGCCGAACCGTCGGTAGTGAGGCGAGTGACGGACTTTGTGGCAACTTCGATGGTGAAGAGATCGGAGCCGCGCAGAAACGACACGAAGCGGTTGTCCGGGGAAAGCTTGGGATCGCGCTCGATTTCCGGGGTTTGAGTTAAAGCTTCGAAATGACCTTTACCGATATCGACGACGAAAAGGTCGCCTGAGGCGGCGACGAGAATCCGTTTCCCGTCTGCGAACCACTGGATGTCGTGCTCGCTGACGCGCCGGTCGGTCCAGTCGTAAACCGGGGATGGCGGGGTTGGGACCGCAGCGCGGTCCAGTTCTTCGACCGCCATTACGCGATGATCCTTTCCGGAGTGAATATCGTAGACCGAAAGTGCGCCGTGATCGTTTATAATGAACCGTTCTCCATCGGGCGACCAGGTGACTTGCGGGGGGTGGGACGCCGGGTGGGCAAGAACGGCTTCCACGGTAACCGGCTTTCTGGCCGCCACTACCGGCAGAGCGGATATCAGCGCAAAGCAAACGGTTGCGGGACGAAGCATAATCGCCTTATTGTAGTGCGATGTTGTCGCTGGATTGCCCGCGGAAGAGTGTGAGGCGCCGGCGATCCGGCCGGGCGGGGCCTGGTAAAAAATTCCAATTTTTCGGTTTTAAAGCTAAGAAACAATGAGCGTATATTACTTATTTTTCGGGGGGGCGAGATTCCGCCATCGAATTGTGCTGTATATTTGGGAAGGTATTTGTCTACCAGGACTGGTGGATTTTTAATGCGGGAATATTCAATGCTCTTCGTCCGGACCGAAGAGCACGCTAAAAAAAAGATCGAGCCGGCATTACAGGAAGGCTTCGACGGCAAAATCGAATTCGTGGCTGTCGACGCTTTATTCGACGGCCTTCGGCTTTTGCAGGAGCGCTCTTTCGATGTTATTATTTCGGATCTGGTTCTCCCCGACAGTACAGGGGTCGCCACGGTCCGCCACTTGAAACAGCAGGCTCCGGGGATTCCGGTGATCGTCCTTTGCGATTTTAAGGATCGAGCCACGGCGGTGACCGCAGTGCGAAAAGGCGCTCACGACTTCCTGTGCTATGAAGATCTTCGGGACCTGGAAAATCTGCGCCGGGCCATTTCGGGGGCGCTGAAAAGCGGAGACGAGGAGCATATGAATCAGCCCCATGGGGCGGACCGCCGGACGAACGCGCGCTTTCCCTGCCGCCTCGCGGTCAGCTATCAGGCCCTGGAGCATCCGTTTCTGTCGGGCACGGCGACCAGCGAGACCCTGAACATCAGCAGCAAGGGCCTGCTCTTTACCACGGAAGAACAACTTCAGCCGGGGCAGCTCTTGCAGGTTTCCGTCGATTGGCCCGCGATGCTCGACAATCAGGTTCCGCTGAAGCTGGTGGCCGAAGGCAGGATCATCCGCAACGTCAACGGACAAGCGGCGATGCGGATCGATAAATATGAATTCAGAACGCGCCGTATCAAAAATCCCGCCGCGGCCGCGAACGATCCCGCAAAAAACAAGCCGCCATTTGGAGGGTCCCCCAATGTCACTTCCGGGGACACGAAAATTCCTGGGATAAAGGCGCCCCGCGGCGTTTGAATTCAGAAACTCGACGGCTGATTATTCGTTGAATCCGGCGCGGCTTTCACCGCCAGACGGGATTGTATTCCCAGTAACTCGGATACCTTCTGATGTACTGGACTACGCGCGGAAGACTTGCGCGATTGGGGCTGCTGCCATGCGGCAGTTCGTGACGCCAGATCACCAGATCGCCCGCACGGCCAGGAATCGGAACGGCGAGGCTTGAGAGATCCTGCTGTCGTGGATCGGCTCCGGCAGGCAGGCCTTCCAGCCATGATGCGATTCTGCGGTGGAATCCGGGCACGCAGGTAAACGCTCCCTGATCGGCGGCGGTATCGGTGAGATAGAGAATCCCCTGCGCGCCGAAAGGAATCGGCCGGGCGAGACTTACGTCCCAATGCAGATGCGGGCCCGGGAATTGCCAGCCGGACCGTTCGGGCGGGTTGAAGCCCGCCTGGTCCACGCTGCTCCAGAGATCCTCGCGCCCCCATAATTGAGCGAATGCGCGGTGTATTCGAGGCGAATCGCGATTTGCCCAAAGGGCGGGATGATGCAAAAGCGGGATCCAGATGCTGTGACCCTGCGGGCCGCGATACCAGGTTTCAGGATTGCTGAGACTCACGCCGAGGAACTCGCAGATTGCGGCTACGGAGGCCTTGCGGTTTTCCGGCGGCACGGCGTCGTGGAGGATTACGTAACCGTTCCGATCCCAGAAGTCCAGGTCGGCGGTGGTCAGCGCGGGTTCGGCGTTCGGGTCCGCGGGGCGGCCGAGGATGCCGGGTTCGGAGAGGCCCGCATTCAGGCTCTCAATTCTGGCCGGGCTGATGAAGCCCGCGTTCTTTTCGAGAATCCACGACTCGAATTCTGCAAATGAGGGCCTTTGCTGGAAAAGATAATCGAACGTCTCCCGCAGGCCGACTCGAAGTCCGCAAAGCAGGGTGTTATCAGATACCCAGCGCGGATTGCTCTGCGAGGCTCCGGCAAGGGAGCGCGACCAGAATCGCTTTAAGTGGCGGACGATCTGAGGTGACATGCTTTCCCGCACGACTCTCTAACTCTTTAACAGGGTAAAGCCACCTCTTCGGTAAAATGGTTGGTAGTGGATTTCCTCGCGGGTCTCAATCCCCAACAACGTGAAGCTGTAGCGACTACCGAAGGCCCGGTACTGATTCTGGCCGGCGCGGGCAGCGGGAAGACGCGCGTCATTACACATCGGATTTCGCATCTGATCAGCGCACTCCACGTGCCTCCTTCAGCGGTTCTTGCGGTTACGTTCACGAACAAAGCCGCAGGGGAAATGCGTGCGCGAGTGACGTCGCTGCTGGAAGAATTGGCGCTGCCTTCGGCGCCGCGTATTTCGACATTCCACTCTTTCTGCGTGAGGCTTCTGCGGCGCGATGGCGATGGTCTCGCGTCGATCCGCCCCGGGTTCACCAGAACCTTTTCGATCTACGATGACGAGGATCAGCTTGCGATCGTGAAGGCCGCATACAAGCGCATGGGCCTTGACGAGAAAGCCATGCCTTATCGGGCGACGCTCTCGCAGATCAGCCAGGCGAAGAGCGTTAAAGAAACGCCGCAGGAGATGTACAGCAAATCCACCGATCCGCGGGTGACCAAAGTGGCGGCTGTCTACGAAGAGTACGAGAAAACGCTGCGCCAGGCGAATGCGCTCGACTTCGACGATCTGCTGCTTGAAAGCGTTCGGCTGCTTTATCACGACGAGGCGACGCGTGAGGCCTGGAATCGCCGGTTGAGCTACATCATGATCGACGAATACCAGGATACGAACCGCAGCCAGTATGAACTGATGCGGCTGCTTACGCAGCGTCACGACAACGTCTGCGTGGTGGGCGACGAGGATCAGTCGATCTACAGCTGGCGGGGCGCCGACATCCGCAATATTCTCGATTTCGAGAAGGATTACCCGAACGCGAAGATTATCCGGCTGGAGCAGAATTACCGTTCGACCAAAAACATTCTCGAAGCGTCGAGTGTTGTCGTCGCGAATAACAAGGAACGCAAGGGCAAGTGGCTCTGGACCGAGTCGGATGAAGGCGACATGCTCAGCGTCTATCCCGCGCATGACGCCGAGAACGAAGCGCTCTTTATTGCCGACACGATCAATAAGATCCTGAAGCAGCATCCGGATCGGCGCGTGGCCATTCTGTATCGCACGAACTCCCAGTCACGGCAGATCGAAGAGGCGTTGCGCCGTTATAACCGCAAGTACAACGTTGTCGGCGGGATTAGTTACTACCAGCGCGCGGAAGTGAAGGACATCATCGCGTATCTGAAACTCGCGCAGGCGCAGGAGGACTCGATCAGCCTCGAACGAATTATCAATGTACCCGCCCGTGGGATTGGGCGCACGACCGTGGAACAGGCCGAGAAGTTCGCGGCCGAAAATGGCCTCGGTTTGTGGGATGCGATCGGGCGAATGCTTGAGGAGAATCAGTTCGGCACGCGCGCCCACGCCGCGATGCTGGCATTCCGCGACATGATCCTGGAACTCTCGGATGCGGTTGCCACGAAGCCGCTGAACGACGCTCTGCGGTTTATCGAGGATCGCACCGGATACCGCAACATGCTGGAGCGGGAAAATACCCCCGAGTCGCAGGCGCGCATCGAGAACCTGAACGAACTTATGAACGCGGCCGCGGAGGCGGTGGAGCGCGGCGAAACCGTGCGGGACTTCCTCGACCACGCGGCGCTTGTCGCGCAGACCGATGCGATCGACGAAGCCTCGCAGATTACTCTGATGACCATCCACAACGCGAAGGGTCTGGAGTTTCCGGTTGTATTCATGGCAGGGATGGAGGACGGCCTCTTTCCGCACAGCCGTTCACTGTTGAGCGAAGCGGCAATGGAAGAGGAGCGCCGACTCTGCTATGTCGGAATGACCCGGGCGGAGAAACGGCTCGTGCTGACCTGGGCGAGGTACCGGCGGCGTTTCGGAGGCGGCGAACAGGAACGCACGATCGCTTCGCGGTTCCTGAAAGAGATTCCTTCGAATCTGGTCATTAGTCTGGGAGTGGAAGAAGACGACGTGCCACAGGTGGACCTGACCGCCGAACGCTGGCATGTGCGTCAGGAATCGCGGAAGAATCTTTATACCGGTAAGACCTACAATTCGGTCGAAAATGTCGCGCAGTTTTTCAAGGAGCGTGGTGTGAATGTTCCGATGCGACCCGCCCCTGCGCCGATAACTGGGCCTGTCGCGCCTGCGCCGGTAAGGCGGCCTGCCGCGTCGGCTCCGGTTGCGCCGCCTCGTCCGGCGGCGCAGGGAGGTCTTTTCGGAAACGCGATTCCGCCGGCTAAGGCCCGGCCCCCGCTCCCCAAAACGCCGCCTCCCGCCAAAAGCCCCGCGCGAACAGGTACAGTAGTAGAACATCCCAAATACGGCACTGGAACCATCGTGCGGCGTGAGGGCGATGGCGACGACGCGAAGATCGTGGTTGTTTTCCAGCGCCACGGAATGAAAAAACTGGTGGAGAAATACGCGGGCCTTAAGAGGTCCTGAAATTAGAAAACATGAATACAAAGACGGTTGAAGCACCTGAAGAGCGTAAAAAGCTGAAGCGCGCGGCGCGAAAGAAAGCGGCCCCGAAGGCCAAACGGGCCGCAGGCGTGGCCCGCGGTTCGGAGAAAAAGAAGATCCGGAGACTGGTGCAGGGTCAGCGTAAGCGCTAGTTCACACAGGTTCCCGATTTGGGCAGTCTACTCCGGACTCACAGCATCGACGCGCTGATTGCCGCCTCTGAAGAACCGGAAAGGCGGCTGCGCAAGACGCTTGGCCCGTGGAGTCTGGCTGCGTTCGGTGTCGGAGCCGTTATCGGCTCCGGCATTTTCATTTTGACGGGCACCGCGGCAGCGGGGCAGACCCTTCAATTCAAATCGATTCTCAACGCGCCCATTCTGGATTTGATCCTGAACGGCGGCAATGCGGTTTCGACCATCGGGCGGCAGGGCGCGGGGCCGGGGATTTCGCTGTCGTTCTTTGTTACCGCGTTTGTCTGCAGCTTCGCGGCGCTGTGCTACGCGGAACTGGCGTCGATGATTCCCATCGCCGGCAGCGCGTACACTTACGCTTATGCGACGCTGGGTGAGATTTTCGCCTGGATCATCGGCTGGGATCTGATCCTTGAATACGCGGTCTCAAACATGGCCGTGGCGGTGGGCTTTTCCGCCTATTTCAACGACCTGCTCGATGGCGTATTTCACGTCCATTTACCCAAAATCATCGCCAATCCAGCCATCGTAAATGGTGCTTATTCCGGCAGCATATTCAACCTGACCGCGCTCGTCATTCTGCTCGTGCTGACCTGGGTGCTGGTGCGCGGAGTCCGGGAGAGCGCGCAGACCAACAACATCATGGTGCTGATCAAGATCGCGGCGATCCTGATCTTTATCATCGGCGCCGCGCATGCCGTCAATACGGCGAACTGGCATCCGTTTCTGCCGAACGGTTTTTCCGGAATGCTGACCGGCGCGGCGATCGTGTTCTTCACGTATATCGGATTCGATTCGGTTTCGACCGCCGCGGAGGAGTGCAGGACACCGCAGCGCGATCTGCCGGTGGGGATCATCGCGACGCTGATCGTTTGCGCCGCGCTTTACATCTCGGTCGCGCTGGTTTTGACCGGAATTGCCAACTGGAAGACTTTGAACACCGCTGCACCGGTGGCAGACGCGCTGAAGGCGCTCGGCATGAATCGCATCCGCGGATGGGTTAACGTCGGCGCGCTGGTCGGGATGATCTCGTCGCTGATGGTGTTTCAGTACGGGCAGGCGCGGATCTGGTTTGCGATGTCGCGCGATGGCCTGCTGCCGAAGGCTTTCGCGAAAGTGCATAAGCGCTTCCGCACGCCGCACGTCAGCACGTGGATCGCGGGCCTGGTAGTCGGAATTCCGGCCGGGATCTGGGATATCGGGACATTCGCCGACTTGTCGAATATCGGGACGCTGTTTGCGTTTATTGTCGTTTCGGCTGGTGTGATCGTGCTGCGGAGGACGCAACCCGAGCGGCAGCGCGGATTTCGGGTGCCCTGGTGTCCGGTGCTGCCGGGTCTTTCGATTGTGTTCTGCCTGGTTCTAATGATGGCCTTGCCGCTTGAAACCTGGCTTCGCTTCGTCATCTGGCTCGCGATCGGCCTCGTGATCTATTTCCTGTTCGGCCGCAGACACAGCGTGCTGGAATCCGCCGAACCCACAGCCGCCGCTGTTAACTGAGACCCGGGTCTGATATAAAGCTCCGCGCCGAGCGGAAGCTCGGCGGCAGGGCGGAAGCCCTGACCCCACTCCGGCAGCGTGTTTCCATCCGCTCTGGCCGCCGCGCGGAGAACTTATTTTCCGACTGGCATCGAATCGGCGGCGAGGATTTCAACGGAATTTCCCGCGGGATCCGTGACATAGCAGGATCGCGTGCCGTCGCGATGGAGCTTTAGCGCGCCGAACTTTTCCGCTTCCGGGCTGACGAAGCCGATATGCGCCGGGTGCTGGCTGGGAATCACGAGCGCGAGCTGGATATTGCCGAATTTCAGGAACGCCCAGGTATCGTCCTGATACTTGACCTCGCAATGGAATGTGCGAGTGTACCAATCCACGGACGACGCGACGTCCTGGACGGGAATCGCAATGTGGTCGATGGAGTCGAGCTGCGGCATAACATTAAGCTTACTGCGGGACGAAAAAACAAGGAAGAATCCCGGCGCTCCGGACGTCTGACCAAGGACAGCATATCTGGCAAATGGTGCTCGAAGAGAGAGGCAACGAACTCGTAGAATCGTGCCAGCGGGGCGAGCCCGAAGCCTTTCGCGAGCTTTTCGAAAGGTACAAGGACAAGGTCTATTCCGTCGCTTTGCGCTACGCCGGAGATGCGGCGATCGCGCAGGATATTACGCAGGAAACCTTCCTGAAACTCTATTCGACGATCGGCAGCTTTCGGGGCGAGTCCACCTTCGAGTCCTGGTTGTACCGGCTGGTGGTGAACTGTTGCTTCGACCATAAGCGCAAGGCCCGGCGGGTCGTTCCGATCATGAACGAACTGCTTTCGGTACTTCGCGCGCCCGACCCCAGCATTCTCGACGAGGTTCTGCGATCCGAAATGAGCGAGCAGGTGCAGTCAGTCGTTGGGAGTCTGGCTCCCGCGCAACGGATGGTAATCGTTCTGCGCTACACGCAAGGCCTCTCTTATGATGAGATTGCCGGGATTCTCGGGTGCTCCAGCGGGACCATCGGCTCACGGCTGAACCGCGTCCACAAGGTGATCGCGCGGCGCTTGTCGCTTCTGGCGGGGAGGAAACGTGGCAGATAGTCCGTGGTTGGCGCAGGAACTGAGCCGTCAGTTGGCGCCGGTGGCTGCCCCGGACGGCCTGTGGGCGGGTATTCAGGAAGCCCGCGGCGCGCCGCGGCGCAGTTTTTCCTTTCGCTGGACCGTCTGGCCCGCGTTTGCGGCGCTTACGCTCGTCTCCTGCGTCGGATTGCTCCGCGAACTCACCGGGATGAACCGGCTGACACAGAGCGAACTGACGGAAATCAGTGCGGGCTCCAGGAATCCCGATTTCCGCTCGAACGACTTCAGGGCAATCCGGGCCTGGGTGAGCGCGCAGACGAACATTGACATCGACCTGCCTCCGGGACAGTCTGTGGGCGGCGCGCGTCCCGTCAGGCTGATCGGGGCGCGGTTGATTCGATTTCGCGGATCGCGCGTTGCGGCGATCGACTATCGCGTTGGTGACAGGTTTGCGACGCTTCTCGTGTCGGGCAAGAGGCCGCGGTTGGGTTGGAGTACGGAGCCGTCGCAGCATCTGTTTTCGCAAATCAGCACGCAGGGTGGTGGTCGCGCGCTGTCCTGGGATATGGGGAACGAGGTCTACACGATTGCATTCGCCGGCGCCAGGGAGTTTCACGGAGCCTGCCTGATTTGTCACGATTATTAGAACGGGGGTAGACGATCTAAAGTAAGTTCATGCTGCGCTCGCCGGCTGTGGCCGGCCCGATCCTTCTGCTGATCATCGTCACTGGCTCCTTCTGGAAGCTCCTCACCAAACAGTACACATGGGCCGACCATCCCGACATGGCTTATCAGGTCATGCCCTGGTATCAGTTCGAAGCGGAATCCTTTCACCATGGCGAGTTCCCGCTGTGGGACCCGCACGTGTTCGGCGGGCAGCCTCTGGTGGGGCAACTACTGCCGGGAGCGGCTTATCCTCTGAACTGGCCTTTGTTCCTTGCGCCACTGCGGCACGGGCACGTTCAACTGGTCTGGCTACATGTCTATTACATCCTGACCCACTTTTTCGCCGCGCTCTTTTGTTTCTGTCTGTGCCGCGATCTTGGCCGCTCGTTCGCGGCGTCTGTCTTTGCGGGTTTCGCTTTCGCGGTGGGAGGTGTGGTTGGGTCGATCGCGTGGCCGCAGATGTTAAATGGCGCGATCTGGATTCCGCTCGTCCTGCTGTTTTACCTGCGCGTCGTTCGAGGTCGTCAACGTCTGAAGAATGCGGCGCTGGCCGGGGCGATGCTCGGAATATCCTTTCTGAGCGGCCATCATCAGATTCCTACGTTCACAAGCCTGATGATGGCCGGTCTATGGCTACTGGAACTCTGGCGGTCCCGAATGGCGGCGTTGCGGCCGATCGCGGTGTTTGCCATTTTCGCGGCGCTTGTCAGCGCGTTTCAGCTCCTTCCGGGGCTGGAGTATGGCTTGCGATCGATCCGGTGGGTGGGCTCGGCAAACCCGGTGGGCTGGGGTCAATACGTTCCGTATACCGTTCACCAGCAATATTCGCTGCCTCCCGCGGGATTGCTCGGTCTGGTCGTATCCGGCGGAGTTGAGAATACCTTTATGGGAGTTGCGGTCATTTTCCTCGCACTCGCCGGATTCGCGATGACATTCGACGATCGGATTGTGCGGATTCTCGGCGGAATTTGCGTCGCAGGCTGCCTGTTCGCGATGGGAAGTTTCTCAGTTTTCCAGGGCGTTGCGTACCTGCTCATTCCGCTGGTGGAAAAGGCGCGCACTCCTCAGATTGCGATCGTCATCGTTCAATTCGGAGCGGTGGTGCTGGCGGCTTACGGTCTGGACGCGCTGCGTGCCCGCGCGGCTGGGCGCTGGTGGATTGCGGGCCTGACTGCAATCGGGATCCTGGGATGGCTCGGGTATGAACATCAGGGCCATGCGGTGGCGGGTCTGGTGTCGCTGGCACTCGCGGCGGTGCTGTACGGATGGAGAGCGAAGCGTATCTCGGAACGCGCGGCCATCGTGCTGATTTTCATCACCACGCTCTTTGAACTCGGAACGGTGACGGGCCAGAACTTCCGCCATCGCGAAACGCCGGGCGGATTTCTGCAGGAACTCGATAAGCACGACGACGTCGTAAGTTTTCTTCGCCGGCAACAGGATTTCGTCCGGCTGGAAGTCGATACCGATGCCCTGCCCTATAACATCGGCGACTGGAATGGAATCGATCAGTTCCGGTCTTATCTCGGCGGTATGACATCCAATGTTGTGCCGTTCGAGATCGATCGTCTGGCGGGCGGGCGTCTGGCGACAGAACTCTTTGCTTTGAACTATGCCGCGGGACGCAAGCCGTTTCGCGCGGGTCAGGAGGAAGTGTTTCAGGGCGCGGGAGGTTTGAACATCTACCGCGACTCGGCAGCCTTTCCCCGATTCTGGACGGTTCATCAGGCTGAGTCTGTGGCAACAGCAGATCTGGTTTCGCGTCTCAAGAGCGAGGATTTACGGCAGCGGGTAGTGCTTACGGGACCCGCTCCGACGCTCGATCAATGCGGTGGCGCCGACGATGTGCGAATGCTCGGGCGCGAGGACACTCGCATCGTGCTGGAAGCGCAGATGGCTTGCAAAGGGATGGTGGTTCTTAGCCAGACTATGTATCCCGGGTGGCAGGCAGTAGTCGACGGTCGCAGGGGAAAGATCTATAACGCTTACGGGGTTCTTCCTGGGGTGGTTATTGATGCCGGACGGCATCGGATCGAGATCCGATACCGCCCGGCGTCCGTTTACTGGGGAGCGTCATTGACCGGACTGGGTCTGGCAATGGCGTTGGTTATCGGGCTGCGGCGGCTTTAACCGGCGACAAAGATCGCCGGTCCCACCGGGTTGAGAAAGCTCCGCGCCGTGCGGAAGCACGGCGGCAGGCCCGATGGCCTGCCCCACAAAAAGGCAGCTAGTTTCGGCCGGGCACTCCGCAATTCTGTTTGCACGGCGGCGGCATTGTGAATTTGTCCTTGATCTTCTCGCGGAATTCCGGGTACATCGTTTCCGCTCCGCCCATCGCGGCGATCTCCGGGATGTGATAGGTCTTATCCATCTCGTCGACGAAAGGATTCTTGCCGGGGAGGTAATGCGGGACACGGCCTTCCTCGACGCCTTCGTATCCGACGAGGCACGGCGGACCCGCGGCGGCGACCGGATTCTCGGACAAGATGTACGAGCGCGTCAGAATATAGGGCTCGGTCAGATAGTTAGGGTCTTCCATGACCAGTGCCAGTGTCAGCATGTCTCCGTGACGGAAGAAGGTGGTCGTGATGGTGGCCTGGTCGCTGCTCGCGGCTCCATTCCGGCGCATATATCCGCTCTTGATGTGGGTCGTATAGGCGGTCAGCACATTGCCGTTCCAGGTGCCGGTGGTGAAGCCGGTCTGATCGTGGGGAGCGTACTTCGAAGGATGCGGCCGGCCATCCATCCAGATGGTCATCGGCGCACGAGTTTCCCAACCACCCAGCACCCATGCAACGATTTTGCCGGTAATCGGGTCGTTCTCGCTCCAGATCTTGAGGCTGAAAGGTCCGGCCGCGATATGCCACTGGGTCTGAAACCAGCAGATGCGTTCCGGCATGGAAATGGTGGACTGCGAGAAACTCAAAGCTTTCGCACGGCCGGATTCGTTGAAAGGAAGACCCGCCCAGTCGTCAGGGTGCGGGCCACCGCCGCGCTCGAGCGCGTCCTCATGGTTCTTGGAGGCCCAGGAACCGGATAAATCGATCTCCGCCAGCGCGGGGAGGCTCACGGAAAGTACCAGCGCGAGGCTAAGCGCAATTTTATTGAGCGTCATGTTTCATCTCCCTCTTTGTATTCCCTGTCTTACCACGTCGCTGAGCAGGCGGTCGGATTCCATCCGGCGTCGCTCGTCTGCTTCTTGAAATGCGAAGTGATGATGAACGGTTCCCGCAGATACATAGGGTCGGTCACGACAATCGTGACTACCATCAGATCGTCGCCGTTGCGTTCTTTTACCATGTCGTAGTACTCGGTGAGACGCGTGTTGTCACTGTAAGGAACGCCGTTCTTCCGTAAAAGACCGGCCTTCAGGTTGGTGGTGTCAACCTTCAGCGTGCCGCCCGTGACCTTTCCGGCGGCGCGCTGAATCTCCCATTCCGCTACGGAATTACCCTGCAACGAAGGCGCGCTTTCGGGAGACTTCCAGTCACCAAAATGAAAGATCCGAGTCTGCTTACCGGCGTCGGTTTCCATTTTCAAAGTGTTGTCGTCCTGCCAGGTGATGTGAAGCCGCTCAGGAACCCGGAGAAGCGCCGGCGCTCCATACGAACTGCACTGATCGGGTGAGGAAGCCGCTTTCTTCGGATCCCATTCGTCGGCGACCTTGATGGCTGCCGGCGTCATGGGAACGCCCTCGTAATCGCCCTGCGCGGGGGTAACCATCCGATAGCGCCAGTCTTCCGTCACAATGGAAACCCAGTAGCCCGTCAGATCGATTGGCGCGGCCGCTTTGGGGACTGGCGGCGGGCCGCCGCGTCCGCCACCTCTGCCGCCGCGGCCCTGCGCGTAAAGACCCGTTTGCGCGACCGCCAAAGCAAGTGCGAACAGGATGAGCTGCGTCAATGTCCTTTTAAAAATTCGATAACTCATGACTTTGCCTTGTTCCTATTATTTCTTCGCGGTGGTGAGGCTCTTGTACACGGCCTCGATAAACATGTCGGTCGTCCATGGACCCGTGTTCGAACCGTACTGCGTTTGATAGGCTTTGACGGGAGACGCTTCCTTGATCTGGCCCAGCGTCTTACCCTGTTTGATCATGTCCGCGATGACGTCCCGAATGGTAACTATCATGTCGCGGTAGTCCACAACCTCCATCTGTTCGCAGACGTGCCCATGACCCGGGATTACGTAGGTACCGGGGCCGCTATAGATGAAAGGCGTAGGCGCGACAGTCAGTTCAATCAGCTTGTTCAGCGCGTCGATTTCGCCCTGGATGCTGCCGCCATGCTCAAGATCGATTACGGGAAACCGGGTGGTGTCCAGAATGTCGCCGGCGGCAACCACATCGGAGCCGCGGAAGAACACGAAGCTGTCGGCGTCGCTGTGGGCAGCGGGCTGGTGCATCACTTCAATTCCCTCGCCGTTCATGCGGAGCGTCTGACGCTTCGGGTAGAAGGCTTCGGTGGGCCAGTCGTCCTCGGGAAACGGAGCGGCCTTTCCCGTGGGCGCGCTCATTCTTTGCAGGATGCTGTCGTGGGCGAGAATCGCCGCGGCGCCGTTATTGGAAGTCGCCTCGGCGAGCCCCCCGCCGCCGAGCAGGTTGATGAAAATCGTCTTTCCCGTTTTGGAGAGTTTGCCATTACCGCCGACAAAATCCGCCTCGGCATTCGTGTTGATGATGTACCGGATCGGCAAAGGGGTGAGTTTCTTGAGTTCCGCCGAAACCTGGTCCGCGGCGGCGGCCGTTCCGGCATTCACCAGGACGATACCGTCCGAGCCAATCTGTACGCCGATGTTGCCCCCAGCTCCGGCGATCATGTAGAAATTCGGCCGAATCTGAACGGCAACGATACCGCCGTTTTCAGCATCGGCAGCCTGACCGGAGACAGCCCAGAACGCTGCCAGTCCCAGAGCAGCCACGGCTCGAATTGTTATCCCATTCTTGAGAATTCGCTTCACTGGTTTCACTCCATCCTGTTCCCTTGTTCTCGTGACCGGTCCGACGACGCGCGCAAAACGCCCGGCGCGCCCCGGGGCATCGGTCTTGAGGCCGTCATTCCGAAAAACGTGCAGACGGGAGGAATAGTATCACATCGACTGATATGACGGCTGGGAATAGCGGCCGCGGTCAGGCGGTCAGCAATTTGTCGAGTGCCTGGCCGACGGCACGTTCGAAATCGTCAAGCCCCGTCGGCTTCTCGATATATGCCCTGATACCAAGCGCCTCGGCGGCCGCCCGATCGCGGGCTGAACCAGACGACGTCAGCACGACGACGCGCGAACTTCGTAGCCCATCGGAATGACGAATGGCGTCAAGGACCTCAAGTCCGCTGCCCCGGGGGAGGTTCAGATCCAGCATGATGCCATCGAGCGGAAGAGAATCGGGCTTCGTCAAACCAGCAATCGCCGATT
The DNA here is from genome assembly GCA_963845785.1 of Terriglobia bacterium. Lineage (GTDB taxonomy): Bacteria > Acidobacteriota > Terriglobia > Bryobacterales > Bryobacteraceae > BOG-234. The sequence goes on from CAWJTK010000003.1 coordinate 742,954, forward strand.
CCGCTGTCGTGAAACGAACGAAGTGGATCTCAGTCGAGAACTTCCGGCTGGCCTCCTGAATCAGATACACATCTTCGTCGCTATCCTCCACGAGTGCGATGCGATGCCGGCATTTGTGTTCGCTCACGCCTGACGGTTCCATTCCAATTCAGATCTTTCCCATTCAGATCTTTCCGATTCAGACATTGTCATCCGAAATTTCGTTCAACGGCAAGGTGAACTTGAAAACGGACCCAGTACCCAGTTCCGATTCCACCCAGATCTGACCGCCCAGTCTTTCCACAGCAACCTTGCAGATGGAAAGACCGATGCCCGTACCAGGAATACTATGAGGATGCAGGCGCTTAAAAACGCCAAAGATCAACTCATGATATTCGGGACTGATCCCTATGCCGTTGTCGCCGATGGCGAACAGCCAGTCGCGATCTCTCTGTTCAGCGGAGATTTTAATTCGCAAGGGATCCGGCGCGCGGTACTTCACGGCATTCGCGATTAAGTTCTGAAAGATCTGAGATAAGAGCGCCGGGACACTTCTAAGAGTCGGCAGCGCTGTGCATTCGACCTCGGCGCCACTACTTCTTAGTGATAAATCCAGATCTTTCAGGACCTTTGCCAGGAGGTTGCCGACTTCCACGATCTCAGTCTGCTCAGAACCGGCATCGCTGGCAAAGACATATTCGCGAAGCGACGCGAGCAGCCTCTCCATGCGAAGGGCGCCGTTAACGATGGTTTCGAGAAAATCGCGCGACTGATCATCCAGGTTCTCCGCGCGCCGCGTGAGCAGTTGCGCATAGGAGACTACGATTCGCAGAGGCTCCTGCAAGTCATGGCTTGCGGCCCAGGCGAATTGCCTGAGCGCTTCGTTCGATCGCGTGAGTTCGAGTGTGCGGGTGGCGACGCGCTGCTCGAGCTCCATGTTCAGGCGGCGGATATTCTCTTCCGCTTTGCGGCGTTCGGTTATATCGCGAACCGCAGTAGTGATCAGCAATCCTTCGTCGGTCTGGAGCGGGCTGCAGGTAAGTTCGCAGGGAAATTCCGAGCCGTCGCGCCGGATACCGGTGAGCTCGATTGAGTGAATTTGGGCCATCTCGGTCCAGTCCGGAACCAGCGTTTTCAGGCCGACTCCATGCAGGAGTTCACGAGGCCGGCCGAACAGTTCTTCCGCACGGGTATTCGCCAGGTTGATTTCTCCGGATTCGTTGGTGATCAGAATGGCGTCCGGGGCGGCTTCCAGCAGCGAACGGAATCGCCGTTCCGCGCGGGCCAGGACCTCAGCATTCTGGCGGAGCAGGGTGGTGTTCCGAGCCAGTTCGACAAAAACGGCAACCTTTGACCGAAGGACCTCCGGGCTGATGGGTTTGAAGAGAAAATCGACGGCGCCCAAGTCATATCCGCGAAACAAGTGATCGTCGCTGCGGAAGCCGGTGAGAAACAGAATCGGTGTGGTCTGGGATTTCTTGCGATTGCGTATCAGGCCGGCGGTTTCAAACCCATCCATGCCGGGCATTTTCACATCGAGCAATATGGCCGCGAAATCCATATCCAGAAGATGGCGAAGGGCATCTTCGCCGGATTGCGCCAGCACAAGTTCATCCACCAGATCCTCGAGGGTTGCCTGGAGAGAGAGCAGGTTGCCCTCGTCGTCGTCGACCAGCAGGAGCCGCGTCTTCCAGGCCGGGGCGGGTTCTGCGCGATCTCCGGCGCTGGCCGACGGAATCTGTTGCGGCACGGGTAACATATCAGTTCCCCGACACCTCGCCGTTCATTTTGATCCCAGGCGTATTTGTATCAGACAGAGCGGAGCGAGACCGATCAGGCACGTCGAGACAGACCCTCAGCACCGAAAAGAGCTGATCGAGATCCACAGGCTTCGGGACGTAGTCCGTAGCGCCGGCTTCCAGGCACTTCTCGCGGTCTCCTTTCATTGCTTTAGCGGTAAGCGCAATAATCGGAAGCGAATGGTACCGGCTCATCCGGCGGATTGCTCGCATCGTCTCGTAACCATCCATTTCAGGCATCATGATATCCATCAGGACGATATCGACGTCCGGATTATGTTCCAACGTTTCGATGCAGGCGCGGCCATTCGAAGCGTCGATAACCTGAACGTTGTGCTGCTGCAGGACGCTCGTCAGGGCAAAAATATTCCTGACGTCGTCATCAACGACCAGGACCTTCATGCCCATGAGACTGGAATCGGCCTTACGGACGTCTGCGAGCGTATCACGCTGCTCGTCCGATAAGTCGCCTTCATGGCGATGCAATAAAACTACCGTTTCATCCAGCAGCCGGCCCAGGGTAGGCGCGAAGCGCACAGGGCTCTTATCGATTAATTTGCGAAGATCCAGACTGCGGACATCGGGAGTGTTTTCCGGCGAATCGGCGCTGTAGACGACGATGGGAGGCGTGTAGGGCATGACCATGGCCTGCACTTCCGCGATCAGTTGAGGAACCGTGATTCCCGCGACGGGCGAGTCGATAACGATGCCATCCAGATACTGACCACTTACGGTTGAGAGCGCCTCCTGCTCAGAGGATACCGTTGTGATCTGAACATCCTGCGCGTCGATCGCACTCCGGATCTGATCTTCGGCAGAACTCACCAGCAGCACCTTCTTGCGACGAACCTGGGCCGCTGCGCCAATCAAACCAAAAGTCTTGCCAAGTTTCTCCTGGTCCGACGCTTTCTGGATATAGGTCATCGCGCCCAGCGCGAGACCCCGACGCCGGTTGTCGTCGCCGGAGATGACGTGAACGGGCGTGTGCCGAGTCATGGGATCGTGTTTGAAGCGGTCGAGCAAAGTCCATCCGGCCATATCGGGAAGCGTGATGTCGAGCGTAATTGCAGCCGGATTGAACTCACGGGCGAGAGCGATCGCGGTCCTGCCCTGCATGGCAACCAGCGCCTTGAGTCCTTTGCCGTGGGCGAGATCCACCAGAATCCGGGCGAACACGGGGTCATCTTCCACCACGAGGAGAATTGCATCGCCGGGCTGAATGTTGTTGCGGTCGTCTTCTACTGCGATCTGGGGCGGCGCATCCAAAGCTCCAATTCCTTCAATCGCAGCTTCCATTCCGTTCGCCGCCATATTCGTACGGCTTGATATGAGGACGCGAAGGACGGAAAAAAGCTGTTCGAGATCGACGGGCTTTGCGACGTAATCGGAGGCGCCGGCTTCAATGCACTTTTCCCGATCGCCCTTCATGGCTTTGGCTGTGAGCGCGATGATCGGCAAGGTTCGGAATTGCGGCTTGCCGCGGACCGTCCGCATGGTTTCGTAGCCGTCCATTTCCGGCATCATGATATCCATGAGGACCGCATCAATCCAGGGATTCTCTTCCAGGAGTTCAATTCCCCGGCGACCGTTCTCCGCGTGCATCACGTTGATGTTGTGATGTTCCAGAAGGCTTGTCAGAGCAAAGATATTTCTCAGATCGTCATCGACAACCAGGACTGTCTTGCCCTCGAGAATCGGATCGTGTTCGCGCGATTTCCGAATGATCTCCTGCTGGGCTTCGGTAAGATCCGATTCTTTCCTGTGCATCAGAATCACGGTCTCTTCGAGAAGGGAGTCAAGCGAAGTTACGTAGCGAACTACCGTATCGGCGGCGCTGCGCGCGATCCCGGACAGAAGACCGGGATCGAGGCCCGGAGAGCCCAGCACAATTACAGGCGGCGTGTGAGGAGAGATGCGTCTCCGGACCTCCTGAACAACCTTCGCCGCGGGAAGGTCGCGAAGCGAGAAATCAATCACCGCGGCGTCAAAGTAATCGTTTTCGAGAATATCGAGAAACGTTTCGCCGCTGTGGTATTCGATCACCTGGATATCGGGAGCGGCAACCGCCGCCCGCACACTGTCCCGGACCGCGGCCTCGGCGCTCACCACGATCAGTTTTCTGATGCGCGACTCAGCCGACAATCGGATAACGCCGAAAGTTGCGGCAAGGTCGGACTTTTGCATCGCCTTCTGCGCGAAGGTCATGGCGCCCAGGGCGAGGCCCCGGCGGCGGTCATCGTCACCCGTAATTATGTGAACCGGGATCTGCCGGGTACGAGAGTCATGTTTGAGCCGGTCGACGATGGTCCAGCCCATCATATCGGGGAGTCCGATATCCAGCGTAATCGCGGACGGCTGAAACTCAGTCGCGAGGGCAAGGGCCGTGTTTCCCCGGAGCGCCACGAGAGCCTTGAGTCCCTGCTCATGCGCCAGGTCAATGAGAATTCTCGCGAACGCGGGATCATCCTCGACGATCAACAGAACGGGATCATTCTGCTGAATATTGTTCCGGTCGTCTTCTATTGAAATCTCCTCGGCGAGGGCAGCAACGGCGGCCGATTTCGTGAATGGAACCGGGAAAAGTACTTCGGAAGGATGTGGTTCTTCGAGAGCTTTAACCTGAGCCGCTGGAAGTTCCGATTTCGAAATCGTAACCGCTGAGAAGTAGGTCTGCGGTAAATAGAGCGTAAAGGTGCTGCCCATACCGGGCTGACTCTGCAGCCGAATCTCGCCACCTAGCAGGCGCGCGAGTTCGCGGCTGATGGATAATCCCAGACCGGTGCCCCCGTACTTGCGGCTGGTCGTGCCATCGGCCTGCTGAAACGCCTCAAAGATGATCTTCTGTTTGTCGAGCGGGATACCAATGCCGGTGTCCGTCACGGCGAAGGCTACAACCGTTCTGGCGCGGGAGAGCACGGGATGGCCCGCACTCCATCCTCCCTGAGCGGTCCGCATTTCCAGTTTTACGGAACCCCGGGTCGTGAACTTGAGAGCGTTGCTGAGCAGGTTCTTCAGCACCTGCTGGAGACGCTTTACGTCGGTGAGAATCGTTTCCGAGGGCATTTCGGCAGACGATATGTTGAATTCCAGGCCTTTGCCGTCAGCTACGTGGCGGAAGGTTCGCGAACAGTAGTCTTCCAGCTCAGTGAAGCGGACTGCGCCGACTTCGACGTCCATCTTGCCGGACTCGATCTTACTCAGATCCAGGATGTCATTGATCAGCGCGAGCAGATCCGTGCCCGACGAGTGAATCGTTTCCGCATACTTGACCTGTTTGGGCGAAAGGTTTTTTTCCGAGTTTTCCGCGAGCATTCGCGCCAGAATCAGAAGGTTGTTGAGGGGCGTCCTCAGTTCGTGGCTCATGTTAGCCAGAAATTCGGATTTGTATTTCGAGGTAAGAGCGAGTTGCTCGGCCTTTTCTTCCAGTGCGGCCTTAGCCTGCTCCACTTCGCGGTTCTTGGTTTCCACTTCAGTCTTCTGCTCGGCCAGGAGGTGGGCTTTTACTTCGAGCTCGGCATTGGTGTTTTGGAGCTCCTCGGCGAGCGCCTGGGACTGCTTCAGTAGTTCCTCGGTGCGCATCGTTGCCCCGATCGTATTCAGTACGATGCCGATCGATTGAGTGAGTTGATCGAGGAAGGCCACATGAACTTCGTTGAACTGGCGGAATGAGGCAAGTTCGATGACAGCCCTGGCTTCACCTTCGAAGAGAACCGGCAGCGCGACCACACACGCCGGAGACGCGCTTCCCAGGCTTGAATTAATGCGCAGGTACCCGTCCGGAATGTCCGTGACTAATATCCGCTGCTTCTCGCGCGCGCACTGGCCGACCAGACTCTGACCGAGTTTGAAGGAGGAGGGAACGGTGCTGTCCGATTCATAGCCGTAGCCCGCGAGGAGCTTCAGCACCGTCTGGTCGTCAGACGATTCCGCCATATAGAAGGTTGCGACGTGCGCTCCTACAAGCGGAGTCAATTCCGAGAGCAGAAAACGGGACACGGTAAGGAGATCGCGCTGTCCCTGCATCATGCCAGTGAACTTTGCGATATTCGTTTTCAACCAGTCCTGATCGGTATTCTTTCGGGTGGTTTCGGCGAGATTCACGATCATTTGATTAATCGTGTCCTTAAGCGCGGCAACTTCGCCTTGCGCTTCGACCGCGATGGATCGTGTGAGATCGCCGCTGGTTACGGCATTAGCCACGTCGGCGATCGCGCGCACCTGACTTGTCAGATTCGCCGCGAGCTGGTTGACATTGTCCGTGAGGTCGCGCCAGATGCCAGCGGCGCCCGGTACGCGCGCCTGGCCGCCCAGCGCACCCTCGATGCCAACTTCACGCGCGACCGTCGTGACCTGGTCGGCGAAGGTCGCGAGGGTATCAATCATCGCATTAATGGTGTCGGCAAGTTCGGCGATTTCACCCTTGGTTTCGAGTACGAGTTTGCGCTTGAGATCTCCGTTCGCCACGGCGGTAACGACCTTTGCGATACCCCGAACCTGAGTTGTCAGATTCGCGGCCATGAGGTTGACGCTTTCCGTAAGATCCTTCCATGTGCCGGCTACTCCGCGAACTTCCGCCTGGCCGCCGAGGATGCCTTCGGTACCGACCTCCCGGGCCACGCGCGTTACTTCCGAGGCGAATGAGTTGAGCTGGTCGACCATGGTGTTGATGGTGTTTTTCAGCTCGAGAATCTCGCCACGAACGTCGACCGTAATTTTGCGCGAAAGATCGCCATTGGCGACGGCGGTGGTTACTTGAGCGATATTACGCACCTGGTTGGTTAGATTCGAAGCCATGGAATTTACGGACTCGGTGAGGTCCTTCCACGTTCCGGCTACCCCGTAGACATCAGCCTGACCGCCGAGCTTGCCTTCGGTGCCGACTTCCTTGGCTACGCGAGTTACTTCGGCAGCGAATGCGTTGAGCTGGTCCACCATGATGTTGATGGTGTTTTTGAGCTCGAGGATTTCACCGCGCACATCGACCGTGATCTTGCGCGAAAGATCGCCTTTGGCTACGGCCGTTGTCACTTCGGCAATGTTGCGGACCTGGGCGGTGAGATTCGACGCCATCGAGTTCACGGACTCGGTCAGATCTTTCCAAACGCCGGCTACGCCGGAGACGTTTGCCTGTCCGCCGAGCTTGCCATCCGTTCCTACTTCTTTCGCAACACGGGTTACTTCGGAAGCGAAGGAGCTGAGCTGGTCCACCATGATGTTGATGGTGTCTTTGAGGGACAGGATTTCGCCGCGGACGTCGACTGTGATTTTTCTTGATAAGTCGCCGCGCGCCACCGCAGTGGTCACCTCGGCTATGTTGCGAACCTGATTGGTAAGATTCGATGCCATCGAATTGACGGAATCGGTGAGATCCTTCCAGGTTCCCGCCACACCGGGCACATTCGCCTGTCCACCGAGCTTGCCCTCAGTGCCTACTTCTTTGGCGACACGCGTCACCTCCGAAGCGAAGGAGCTGAGCTGGTCCACCATCGTGTTGATGGTTTCCTTCAGCGCGAGGATCTCGCCTCTTACATCGACCGTGATCTTGCGCGAGAGGTCGCCACGCGCTACGGCAGTCGTAACATCGGCGATGTTTCGAACCTGAGCCGTGAGGTTGCCGGCCATCGAGTTAACCGATTCGGTCAGATCTTTCCATACGCCGGCGACACCTTTTACATCAGCCTGACCACCCAGCTTGCCTTCAGTTCCTACTTCTTTGGCGACGCGCGTTACTTCGGAAGCGAACGAACTGAGCTGGTCGACCATGGTGTTGATTGTGTCCTTGAGGGATAGAATTTCACCACGTACGTCGACTGTGATTTTACGCGAAAGATCGCCACGCGCCACAGCGGTAGTTACTTCGGCAATGTTGCGAACCTGATTGGTCAGGTTGGAGGCCATGGAGTTCACAGAATCGGTGAGATCCTTCCAGGTTCCGGCCACACCCGAAACGTTTGCCTGGCCGCCGAGCTTGCCTTCCGTTCCCACCTCGCGCGCCACGCGGGTAACTTCAGAGGCAAAGGAGCCAAGCTGATCCACCATAGTATTGATGGTTTCTTTCAACGCCAGAATCTCGCCGCGCACATCAACGGTGATCTTGCGCGACAGGTCGCCTCGCGCCACGGCGGTCGTAACGTCAGCTATGTTTCGAACCTGGGCAGTAAGATTGCCGGCCATGGAGTTAACCGACTCAGTAAGATCCTTCCAAACACCTCCTACGCCTTTTACATCCGCCTGACCGCCGAGCTTACCTTCGGTTCCGACCTCTTTCGCAACGCGAGTCACTTCCGAAGCGAAGCCGTTGAGCTGATCCACCATGGTGTTGATGGTGTCTTTGAGCGACAGGATCTCGCCGCGCACGTCGACCGTGATTTTGCGCGAAAGATCGCCCCGGGCAACCGCGGTTGTTACCTCGGCGATATTGCGCACCTGGGAGGTGAGGTTCGACGCCATCGAGTTGACGCTTTCCGTGAGATCCTTCCAGGTTCCGGCCACGCCCCGCACGTCGGCCTGGCCACCCAGCTTGCCTTCAGTTCCCACTTCACGCGCAACTCTCGTTACTTCGGACGCAAAGCCGTTGAGCTGATCGACCATGATGTTGATCGTGCTCTTGAGCTCCAGAATTTCGCCGCGCGCGTCTACAGTGATCCGGGTGGAGAGGTCACCTTTGGCGACAGCTGTCGCTACGTTTGCGATGTTGCGCACCTGATTGGTCAGGTTGCCGGTCATGCTGTTGACCGAGTCCGTGAGATCCTTCCAGACGCCGGCTACGCCCGACACTTCCGCCTGACCACCCAGCTTGCCTTCGGTTCCAACTTCACGCGCAACGCGGGTGACTTCCGACGCAAACGCGTTGAGCTGATCCACCATCACGTTGATCGTGTTCTTCAGCTCGAGAATTTCGCCGCGAACATCGACCGTGATCTTGCGGCTGAGATCGCCCCGGGCTACGGCTGTGGTGACGTCGGCGATGTTGCGCACCTGGTTGGTCAGGTTCGATGCCATCGAGTTGACGCTCTCGGTAAGATCCCTCCAGGTGCCCGCTACGCCTTGCACGTCAGCCTGGCCGCCGAGTTTGCCTTCGGTGCCTACTTCGCGCGCGACACGCGTCACTTCCGAGGCGAACGAATTGAGCTGATCGACCATCGTATTGATGGTGTTCTTGAGTTCGAGAATCTCGCCGCGCGCGGCCACCGTGATCCTGGTCGAGAGATCGCCGCGAGCCACAGCTGTCGCCACATCGGCAATATTGCGCACCTGATTGGTGAGGTTGCCCGCCATGGAATTGACCGACTCGGTAAGGTCTTTCCAGACGCCTGCGACGCCTTTGACATCGGCCTGACCGCCTAACTTACCCTCGGTACCCACTTCTTTAGCCATGCGGGTTACTTCGCTCGCAAACGCACTGAGCTGATCGACCATGGTGTTGATCGTGTCTTTCAACTCCAGAATTTCGCCACGAACGTCGACCGTGATCTTGCGCGACAGGTCTCCTTTCGCCACGGCGGTGGTCACCTCCGCGATGTTGCGCACCTGAGCCGTCAGGTTGCCAGTCATGCTGTTGACGGAATCGGTCAGATCCTTCCAGACACCGCCTACACCTTTTACGTCGGCGTTGCCGCCCAGTTTGCCCTCAGTGCCTACCTCGCGGGCCACTCGCGTCACTTCGCTGGCGAATGCATTAAGCTGGTCCACCATGGTGTTAATGGTGTCCTTGAGCTCCAGAATCTCTCCACGCACATCGACCGTGATCTTGCGCGAGAGGTCTCCGTTGGCGACCGCTGTCGTCACTCCGGCGATGTTGCGAACCTGATCGGTAAGGTTTCCCGCCATCGAGTTTACGGAATCGGTGAGGTCTTTCCACACACCCGCGACGCCTTTTACGTCAGCCTGACCACCCAGCTTGCCTTCAGTGCCGACTTCCTTCGCGACGCGGGTTACTTCGGAGGCAAATGAGCTGAGCTGATCGACCATGGTGTTGATCGTGTTCTTCAACTCCAGAATTTCGCCGCGGACTTCCACGGTGATTTTGCGGCTGAGGTCGCCCCTCGCAACAGCCGTTGTAACGTCGGCTATGTTGCGGACCTGTGAGGTCAGGTTGCCCGCCATCGAGTTCACCGAGACCGTCAGATCCTTCCAGACGCCGGCGACGCCTTGCACGTCCGCCTGCCCGCCCAATTTGCCTTCCGTTCCAACCTCGCGCGCAACACGCGTGACTTCATTGGCGAAGCTGTTGAGTTGATCGACCATCGTGTTTACGATGCGAGCCGTGTGGAGGAATTCGCCCTTCAGCGGACGATCGTCGACCTCGACGGCCATCGTTTGAGAAAGATCGCCTTTTGCGACAGCACCGATCACCCGCGCAACTTCGGTGGACGGCCGCACAAGATCGCCAATGAGTTCGTTGAGGGAGTTGACGCAGACGGTCCAGTCGCCGCTGGCTTCCGAAAGAGCAGCGCGCTCGGAAATGCGCCCATCCTTGCCGACGGTCTTACTCAAGCGGGCAAGCTCGTCGCGCATGCGGGAGTTCATTTCGAAGATCTGGTTTATCGTGTCCGCAATCTTGCCGGTTACGCCGGTCTGATCGACGGGCAGGCGAGCCGAGAAGTCTCCCTTTTGAAAAGCTACGAGCGTGTTCAGCAGTGTCCTGGTGTCCAGCGTGACGGCGCGCATGTTCCCTCTTACTCGATTTAACGTTTAATGACTCGAAAAGGCTAGTTTCTCAGAAACCCCTGACACCTATGTGTTGGTTCGAACACACAATGGCGCTTTCGCCTTATGGTTCTCCGCCAAGGCCAATCGACGTCGGCGGAAAGAAGCCATCGGGAGTGTGGTTACGCACGTATTGGCGGCATGGATTCCGATACGACCTGTTCTGAAAAGAGCGGTTCCGGCCCGGGGTTGGGATGATTGCGCAAGCGGCAGTTGAGTCAGGACGCGGAGGGAATTGGCGATCATGGCCATCTCGGCAGCGCTTGTGCCAAACGAAGCCAGATCGAAAGTGATCTGGCTTGTTTTCATGCGTTTGGCGCCGGATCCTGGCGCTCAGGCTGTGTTTTGGGGTTGGGGTCGGAGAGCAGAACGCTGGTGAGCCGGTTATGGCCTCGACTTCGTGGTGGCGGGAGCATGCAGAGTTTTTGGACCCGTTCATTTTTCGGCGCTGGGCCGGTCACCGGTAAGCGGCCGCCGCGCCGGAAAGACGCGGCGGCCCGCTGATTTTCGTTGCCTACGGCGCGAACTTCGTCCACTGCACTTCGAATCCCGATCCGAGGCTCCCCGGTCCGGACGTCAGGGAGGTGAAGGTATCCACAGTCTCGAGAAGAACATCGTTCGAAAACAAGACCGTACCGGCCGAGTCTGTGATTGTGAGATGCGCCTGCGGATTCGCGAAGGGCTGCGTTCTATTCGGCGCCGTCAGCGTCCACGCGCCTGAATCCGTCGTCACTACGACGGGATTCGAAGATGTCGTTGTGAGCACACCGGTGAAGGTGCCGTCGGGATTGAAAGACGGTACGAACTGGGTCGTGACGGACGTCGCCGTGTTCGTGAGGGTCGCGATCCACGGACCATGGAGCACGTTGAAGATGGCCTGAACATTTGTCCCTCCGGATGAACTTCCGGTGAGGGACCCGAGCGCACTCGCCGGAATGGTCCACAACCTCCCGGCTCCGATCGCGGCCGCGTTGCTGGTGTCGTCTCCGATCCAGAGATTGCCGCCCGCATCCAGGGTGAGCAGATTTGTTTTGGCCGCCGCAAATGAGAAGTTTGAGGCGTTCGCGCCATTGCGGTCCACTCCGCCCATCGCGACGAAAGTGAAGGTTCCATTTGAAATCAACATCCGCCAGATCTGGTTGCTCCCTGGACTCAGCGGATTGCCGGCTACGGCAAAATACAGGCTGCCGACGCCGTCAGAGGCGATACCCGTATGCGCCACACCAGCGAAACCGTCCGGGATCGCTTCTGCGTTGCATCCGCCCTGGCACGCGAGACTGACAGCGTCGTGAATCACGGAAAGGGCATCGATCGATGCGATGTAAATATCGTTGCCGACAAAGGCAAAGGCTCGCGCCGAGTGGCCCTGAGGCGTGTTGCCCACACTTTGAACCGACTGGGTCGATCCTGTAGCTGGACTGACGATCCGCTTGACGTTGCCGTTCTTGAGGAATCCGACGTAGAGATTGCCGTCGGGCCCGATTGCGGCGGCGGTTGGCTGATTCCCGTCGAGGCCGGCCGTAGTTGCGATGTAAGTGGACCCGCCGAGCAGAGCGCCGGTGTTGGGATCGAGCGCCGTGCGCAGCACGCCGCGGGCGGTCGATGGCGTATTCCTGGTGTCCACAACCCCCTGCGTGATGTAGACCAACCCGTTGCTCTGAAGGGCAACCTGACCGCAGGTTGCCGGCACCGTAGTGGCCGAGATCGGCAACTTTATTCCACCGCCGGTTCCGATCGCGAGCGGGGGATCGACTACACCGCTTGTGATCGATACGGCCGGCGCGAAGCCCTGAAACGCGTCGCACACCCAGGTCTGTGCGCCGACGACCGCGGCTCCCGCGGGGGCCGTGGGTGCAACCGCACCCTGGATCGAAGAAGGAAGAATAGCCGCGGAACTGCGGAGTTCGGCCTGGAGTCCGGCAGCATTCGCAATAGTTGCGTTGATGCCCGTGACTGTTATTGCGGCCGCGAACATAGCGGCCTTGCAGATCAGCACCTTTTTCATCGGGTTCAGTCCTTTCGCACTGAGGCCGCATCGAAAGACTTCGCAGCCTTCATAACTGGGACCGTGGGTATCAGCGTCAGGAACAGACGCGAGGAAATAAGGTGTGAAAGATTTGTAAATAGGAATCGGTCAGGTTTTTCGCGTCGTTCGCGAAGCTGGACCGGGGGTCCGGCGCGGAGGCGTCCGCCCCACTTGTGTTCTAAGCGGGTACGGCGCGGGATAGACGTGCGCCTCGGATACTCTCGATGATGCCGCGCCACTTACGCATGGCAAGTTCGATCAGGTTGAATATAATCGCGAGGCCAAGCAGGCCGGGCCAGAAACGGATCGTCGAGTCCACATACTTGCCCCCCGAATCGAACAGCTGCCTTACCGTCGGGTTGAACCGGCCCTCTGTAGACTGCGAGATCGATTTGAGCAGGGTTGCGTTCGATCCATATTCGGAAAGTTCCGATTCCTGACGATACAGCCCGACTTCAGGGAAAGACCTGCTGTCGGTCAGGGGGCGAACACGAAACAATCCTTCCAAAGAACCTATACGCACGCGGCCGCGCCAGGCCCCGGGCGAAATGCGCGAGAGTTCGAGCGGGCGGCGGAAAGATCCGGGACCGATGACATACAAGTCCGGAGGTACGGCCGGTTCAGCGGCATTACCGGAAAGGAGGTAATCGACGACGAGTTCCTGGTTGGCGCTGTCGAAACGCGCCGATGCTTCACTTTCGTTTCCGTGCGGAAGCAGATCACGAAAAATGTTGGTCCACAGCCGGTCGAAGCCGGGCCAGGTCAGCCAGCTCGCGGCCCAGCGACTCTTGGCGTCCGACGAAAAGACCGCGGCGCGGCCCAGGCCATATTGCCAGCGCGCGAGCAGCGGATCGGCGCCATCTACAGTCAGGATTTCATCGGCTGTGGGCCTGGTTTCGAAGCGAACGTAGCCGTACAGGCTGGGGGCACTTTCAATGTCGACTTTGTCGAGAAGGTCGGAGGGATGCTTCGTTTCGGCTTTGATTGGTTTCTCGACGGCCGTGGTGCCCGTATGCTCCTGGACGTCCTTGAGCAGAATCTGTTCGAGGCCTGAGGGATCGCTCAGCATGTAGGACTTTCCTTTGGCGGTCGTTGCGATTTTCTCGAGGTACGCCCGGTTTACGTCCTGGCCGAGACCGACCGTGGAGATAGTCACGCGATTGTTCGCCGCATCGCGCGAGAGACCGAGGCTGTCGCCCTCTTCGGAGATGCCATCCGTCAACAGGACGATGTGTTTATAGGCGGCATTAACCCGTACGATCTTCTGGTAGGCTTCGGCGAGCGCGGGCGCGATCTGGGTGCCTCCGTCGGGGACGATGCCGCCAATCAGGCGCCTGATTTCCGCCTTGTTGTCCGCGTTCCGGATAGGCACCTCCCACATGAAGGAGTTGTCGAAGATGAGGACTCCGACCTTGTCGTCCGGCTTCAGATTTTCAACCACGCCGATGGACGCGAGGCGCGCCAGGTCCATTTTTTTGCCTTCCATGGAGGACGACTTGTCGATGATCAGGACGACGCAGGTTCCCTGCGGCGAGCGCGGCGGCACCAGCTTCGCCGGAAAAGCACGGGCGAGCGGATCTTCCGGGGCGTCTTTGTGGTCGACGTAAACATTTTGCTCTCCGGCTACCAGGAGCGCTCCTCCCCCGCTCTGCACGAAAGCTTCGAAGCGTTGTTTATCCGCGGGCGGCAGAGCGTCGACGTTGATGTTATTGAAGACCACAAGCTGGGTGTCGTCCAGATTCGCAGGCAGCGTTTTCGACTGAACTACGTCGAAACGGTTGGCGGTCAGCAAATCCACGATGTGGCCTTCGGTGCCCGGTGGGTCGTCGGAGATCCACTGCACGCGCGGGCGGCGGACGGCGACGGCGTCTTCAAAGCGCGATTCGCCGAGACCGCTGGCTTCGATTTTTCCGCTCAGATCGATCGCGCCCGCCGCGTTGAGGCTGGTGCGTATACGGACGCGGTTTTCGCCGGCCTCAAGTGTGATCTGGTGGGAACCGATTTGTTTGCCTTCGGCCGAAAGCTCGACCGTTGCGGGCGTCGCGCGGGGCGAATAAATCGTCAGGTCGACCGGGAAGCGCTCGCCGGTAAACACGGCGCCCGGGATTCCCACGGCTTCGGTCTTCAACTGCGGCTGGACGCGGCCTGCCAGCGCGATGGTGTCGATCGAGACTCCCAGTTGCTGCGCTTGCCAAGCGGCGCGAGTGACCGCACCCTCGTTCTCGTTGCCGTCGGTCACAAGGACGATACGATGAACCATTCCCGCGGGGAGCGAGGCAAGCGCCTGACGGATCGGCTCCTCGAAGTTCGTGGCGCGCCCTTCGGCTCCGGGCGTGTGAATCAGGTTGAAATCCGCCTCTTTCTGATCAAGAGGACGAGGCGCGCGCGCAAACGGAATGACGTCGATACGATTGCCACCGCGGCCGTCGTTGATCTGCCGCAGAAGATCACTTTCCCGGCTCAAATCGGCATCGCTGACGCTGGCCGATGTATCAACCAGGACCGCGAGAGCTACTTTACGCTCGCGCACGGTAACAGAGGGCTCAGAGAGAGCAAGTATCACCGCCGCGATCATCGCCGCTTTCAAGAGCAGAGCAGCGCGGCGGGGCTGGCGGCGCCACTCCCAGATAATCCAGGCAAGCGGCAGAACGAGCAGCGGGAGGAGCCAAATGCGGTCGAAGGTCATGCTGCCCGTCCGAGCTTCGGTTTCATCACACGCATCCGCAAAGGCGAATACCGGCCGTACGCGACCCACTCGGCGATCAGAACGGCCGCGCCCAGGGCGGCCAGGAATGGCCACCAGTCAACGTTACGGCGCAGGGAATCGTTCCATGCCGGTATCCCGTGGCGGGCGCTTGCCGGGGGCGACCATTTGACGTCCCACATTTCGGGCAAGGTCAGTGAATAGACCCGTTCGGAGTTTCCGGCGATAACCCGAACGGTGGAAGCCTCTCCCGCGAAAAATTCCACGGCTTTGTCGTGCACGCTGTAGGGCAGACTGGCTCCGGAATCGGTGAGGACCTGTACCCCACTCTGGTTCGCAGTAGCGCCTGGGGTAAACGGCATCGATACCGCTCCGGCGCTTTGGGTTCCGACGTCGACGTTGCGGAATACGTCCGGCGCAACCCAACGCATCACGTCAGCCAGCAGGAGGGGCGTCGCGAGTTCGTAGCGCATGGGGCCTTCAAAGGGATCGAAACCAACGACGACAGATCTGTTTTGACCATCCGGCGATATGCTTGCAACGATGATGGGTCCTTTATCGATGGCGGCGAGACGGATTTCGTTCGGTCCGGGGTCGAAGACGGACGCGCTTCCGATCTGGACATCACGAGCGCGGAGACCGAGAGTCAGAGGCTGGTCGGGAGTCCAGTTCAGATTTTTTGGTTGATCGACACGTTCTTTGACGGGCACCGGCGAATCGGCCGCAGGGGGGTCGAGCCAGAGCACGTTGCCGCGAGGTCGCACCGGTGGCGCAAAGCGATCGAGGATCACCAGCGAAGCCTTCGATTGCGGGCCCTCGGGCTTGTACTGGGAAGTTCGTCGGAAGTCTGCGGTGACGCGCGGGTCTGATGACAGCGCCGGGCGCAATTCTTCGGGATGATCGGAGTAGACAACAACTGGAAGGCTGCGCAGTTCGGGCAGTTCGAGCGTAGCGTAATTGTCGGCCGCGAAAGCATCGTTCGGGTAGAGCCTCGCTTCGATAATGCCGGCGGCGCGGGTGTGAACTTCGAACGAAGCTTCGCGCTCTTCGCCCGGAGGAAGCTGGACCGACCGGACCCCCTGCGGAGCCTTTCCAAAGTTCAGACTGACGTTAACCGACGTGGGACGCTTGCCGTAATTGCGAACGCGAACGATTACATCCCATGTGCCGCCTCCCGTGTCGGAACGCCGCGCCCCAACGCTGCGCAGACCGCTGTTTTCCACGTTGTCGTCAACCGCGAGAATACGGAACGCCGGCATATCGGGTAGCGCGAGGTTATTCGATTCGCGCAAGGAAATGCGCCTTGGGCCGTCATAGACAATCTCACCGGGGAGAGAACCTCCGCTATGCTGTATCCGGCTTGCGAACTGAAGGTTCTGGGAGAGATTCAAGGCGGTGGCGCCGGGCTGGGATTCCAGAATGGCGCGGGCGGTTTTGCGACGGTCCAGTTCCCAGGAGGTCGCAGGGGTAGCGAGGGCGTCGGCGCGGACGACCAATACGCGGTCGGCGGCAGGCACTGCGCGGAGCCAACCGAGCGCATTCGCGCGGGCCAGATCCATGAGGGTCAAATCAGGACGATTCGGCAAGGTCGCGCCCATCCAGGCTGAGGTATCGAGAACGAGAACGTGATCGTGGCTGAGATTTCGGCGTCCGCCGAACTGGAATTGCGCGATCGCCAGCAGAAGGAGAGCCATTCCCAACAGCTGCAGGAGGAGTGAGAAAGGCTGCTGGATGCGGCTGCGGCGGGTGACCGGGGCTGCTTTGCCGGGTTCGACCCAGAAACGAAGGGTTGAGACGACTAGTTTGCGGCGATTGCGGTCCAGGAGGTAGAGGGCAACGGAAAAAGCCGCTACGGCCCCGAAGAGCGCGATGAACTGGCCGAGACTCAGGTTAAGGAATTCCATTGCGTCAGGATGTCGAAGGAGTCAGGAACCAGAAGTCGCTGTGGCTCCGGTACCCGGTTTTCGCTGCGTTGAAGAAGCGGTTGGCAGGATCATCGGCGACAGGATCGGCGAGGCTACCGGGATTGACTTGACGCCTCGCGCCGAGCGGAAGCTCGGCGGCAGCATTGAAAAACCACCCGCGAGCTTGCGTAAAGCTTCGCGGTGGGCGGACACTGGCGACAAGATCGCCGGTATAGTCAGCTGACGTAAAGTTCCGCGCCGGCCCGAAGGCCAGCCGCAGGGCCGAAGCCCTGCCCCACAAAGGTTTTTCGTGGTTGCTTGTGGGCCGAAGGTCCATCTGGACGGGGCCGAAGCGCTGGCCCCACATCGGTTGCATAGCATCTTCATTCGACATGCCGGCCCGAAGAGTCATCGTCGCTCCCTTCCGTCCGCGGCTTGGTACGCGCTCGGGAAGGCACGTCAAGCTATGCTCCTCGCGCGGACCATCGATCCGAAGATTGCATCCTCCAGCGGCACGGAAGTCGGCAAGCCGGTGTACTTTCCCTGATTTCGCAGCGCGACGTCTTTGATGCCGGCGGAAAAGCCGTCAAACGCCTCCGTGTACTTCCGGCGCGCCTCTTCATCTACTTGTATGCGGAGCTTTCCCCCGCTTTCCGCGTCGGTGAGATCGACCTCGCCGTTCCAGGGGGGCGTCCGATCCTGGTCGGTCCAAAGCTGGACCAGCATTAGTTCGTTGCCGTAGTCCGCGAGATATTGAAGCGCCTTTTCACAACCGGATTCGTCGAGAAAATCCGATACGACGATCACCAGACCCCGCTGGGGGTATTCGTTCAGATACTGGCGCACGATGGTCAGGAAATCGGTGACGCCACCCGGCTTAAGCTGCTCGAGGAATTCCGCCGCGAGACGGTAGCGGTGTCGGCCGCCCCCCGCCGTCTTTCCCTCGCGCAACTGGGCGGCGAAAGGAAGAATCTGAATCGTGTCCAGCCTCACCAGCCCCACGTAACAGAGGGCCGCCGTAAGTTGGCGGGCGTAAGTGAATTTGTCCTGAGAGTCCGAACCTGGGGAAGCGGTCGCCATTGAGGCCGAGGTATCGAGAAGCATCCGGACCGGAACTCGCGGCTCGATCTGGAACATCTTGAGGAACATTTTGTCGAGCCGCATGTAAGCACGCCAGTTCACTGCGCGCAGATCGTCGCCCTGGTGAAAGTGGCGATGGTCCAGAAATTCCTGACCGCCGCCGGCGAAGTGAGACCGATTGTGGCCGCCGACCAGCCCGGCGAAGGAGCGCTGCCAGTGGATGGCCAGCCGCTCCAGGCGTTCCAGAAATTCCCGGTCCAGAAGTGGCTCGTTCGGCAAGATCGCCTCTATTAAGCTATGCGGCGGAGGCCTGGACGGTTACGCCGGAGATGATGGCTGCCAGGATCGAGTCGGCAGTTTTGCCATCCGCGTGGGCGTCGAAGTTCAGGATAATGCGATGCCGGAGAACGGCCGGGGCGAGTTGTTTGATGTCGTCGACGCTGAGATGGAAACGCCCGTGCATCAGGGCGAGCACACGCCCGCACTCCACCAGAGCCTGTGCGCCGCGGGGCGAACTGCCGTACCGGATGTAACGCCGGGCCAGTTCGTGCGCCCCCGTCTCGTCCGGTTGCGTAGCCATAACCAGTTGCACCGCATAATCCTGCACGTGAGGCGCGATCAGGACTTCGCGGCATACGGCGCGAAGCTGGAGGACGTCATCGCGGTCGAGTACGGCGTGAACCGAGGCGTCCTCGCGGCTTATCGTGCGTTCCACAATGCGTGATAACTCGGCGCGCGACGGGTAGGTGACGACGATCTTCATCAAAAAGCGGTCAAGCTGCGCCTCGGGAAGCGGGTATGTGCCTTCCATTTCGATGGGATTCTGGGTGGCCATCACCAGAAAGGGCGATTCAAGCTCGTGCGTAACAGTACCGCTGGTAACGGTACGCTCCTGCATGGCTTCGAGCAGCGCGGACTGGGTTTTGGGGGTCGCGCGATTGATTTCGTCGGCCAATACCAGATTGGCGAAAATCGGGCCCGGTTGAAAGCGCAGCATCTTGTGTCCGCGGTCGTCGGTTTCCATGATCATGCTGCCAACGATGTCGGCGGGCATCAGATCGGGGGTGAACTGGATCCGCGAATAGCGCAGGCTCAGCGCGCGGGCGAGAGTCCGCAGCAGGGTAGTCTTGCCAAGACCGGGCACACCCTCCAGCAGCACGTGGCCGCCGGACAGCAGGCAGATGAGCACGCCGTCGACAACGGTCTGTTGCCCGACGATGATCTTTGCGATCTCGTCGCGAACCTGATTTAGTCTCGCGACTGCCGGACTGGCGGCTGCTTCGATTGGCATGAAATTGATTCTAGTAGATGACGCCGGTGTTTCATATTATCGCGCGGAAGGCATGGGGGGATCGCTGGGCACATCACCCTGTGCCCGCACGGGCGGTAAAGCATAAGGGAAAGAATAAAAAAAATCGATCGCCCGAGACGTTCAGAAGAGTTATTCTATGAACTACCCCGCTCAGATTCGGCCGAGTTGTCCGAGTTTGCGGACGTCACTCAACACCACCTTGCACATGACGAGGTTGGCGTTGATTTGCGTTCGCGCAGTTAACTCATAACTCGAAGAGACCGGAGATCAAATGAAGTTATTCAGGATTTATGGCGCAGGTCTTGCCGTCGCCATTCTCGGGTGCGCACCACTTTTCGCTCAGCAGACGGGGATAGGCGGACACATTACCGACCCATCGAGCGCGAGTATTGCCACTGTGAAAGTGACCGCGACGGGTGACGATGGTTCGAGTTTCTCGACCGTTACCAATGCACAGGGTCTTTACCAGTTTCCCGCGCTACGCGCGCAGAAATATGTTCTGCGGTTCGAGTCTTCAGGTTTTGCGCCCGCCGAGCGGACTCTGGCTCTTCTGGTAGGGCAGGTCGCGGCGATCGATATCAGTCTGCAGCTGGCCTCAACCAGCAGCGCTGTTGCCGTCGAAGCGGCTGCAGTCGCGGTGGATACCACCACGTCCACGGTCGCCGGAGACGTGAGCCCGACCGAGGTGAGCAAGCTTCCACTGAATGGCCGCAACTATATGCAGCTTGCCATGCTGGTGCCCGGAATCACGAGCAACGACGTGACGAATTCCCCGCTTGGCACGACCGATAGCGGGAAACTGCAGATCAACGTGGACGGCCAGCAGGTAACGCAGAACTCAGCGGGCGACTCTTTCGGCGAGCCCCAGTACAGCCAGGATGCGATCGATCAGTTTCAGATCATCACCAACCGGTTCGACGCAACGCTGGGACGATCATCCCGCGTTCAGGTGAACGTGCAAACGAAATCCGGAACGAACCAGTTTCACGGCACCCTGTACGGGTATTTCCGCAGCAGCACATTCAACGCGGACGATTCGGTCGCACACAGGCTTCTGCCTTTTTCGGACCAGCAGTTCGGCGGAACGATCGGTGGACCAATCCTGAAAGACAAGCTGTTTTTCTTTTTCGCCTATGAAGGAGAGCGGCAGCCCAACACGATTTTCGACGTGCCGACCGGTTTCGGGGGACTTTCTTACACGTTCAGCAACGAATTGCGAACGAACAGCTACCTGCTGCACAGCGACTGGCAGATCAACGGAACGAACCGTCTCTCCGTGCGCGCGACCGGCTATACGTGGAGCGAGCCGTTCAATAATGTCACGGGCAGCGCATCGCCGACACGCGCCACGGATTCGACCAGAACGAGTTATGCCGTTCTTGGAGACTGGACGTGGACGATCTCGCCGACTCTTGTGAATGAGGTCAAAGTTGGACTCAATCACTTCGATTGGCAGAACACACCTTTGATTCAGAGCCAGGAGTATCGCCTTCCGGCGATCACGGTCGGCGCGCCATATAACTATCCCCAGCAACTGGGCCAAAACACGCAGCAGTATCGCGATGACCTGTTCTGGTTAAAGGGCGCGCACAGCGTGAAGGCCGGCATGGACTATCTGCACACGCCGTATTCGGGAGATTTTGGCCAGAACGTCCGCGGCACTGTATTAGGTTTCAGCTCGGGAGTAAGTTCACTCAATCTTGCTTCGATTTTTCCCACGTGGAACGACCCCTCAACCTGGAACATCGCAGCGCTTAGTCCGTACGCGGTGAGCTTTACCCAGGGCTTTGGCAACTACAACTACAGCATTGCCACGAACGCAATCGGCTTCTGGCTTCAGGATGACTGGAAAATCAGTCGGCGGCTGACGCTCAATCTCGGACTGCGATACGACAACGACCTCGGCATCTTTAATCCGGATCTGAAACTCAAGAGCGGCATTAAAACGCCCGATTACAACGACAACCTTCTCTTTCAGCCCCGTATCGGCTTCGCATGGGACGTGACAGGGTCGCGCAAGACGGTGATTCGGGGGGGCGCCGGGCTGTTCTATGCCGACATCCAGGCGAATCAGACGATCGACGGCGCCATTTTCAACGGCGAGACGACGATATCGCCGGCGCTTACAGGCACAGCGAGCAATCCGATCAATTTGCTCGCGCCCTTCGGTTCGACCACAGGCGAGGATTTCCTCAACGGCACTGTCCCGGTCAACGCGCAAACCATTCAGCCGCTGGGTCCGAACGTGCAAACCCCTTATTCGTTTCAAGTCAGCGGAGGCGTGGAACGGCAGATCGGTGCAGACCTGGACCGTCTCCGCCGATTATGTCCACTGGCGGATTTACCACGATTGGGAGAGGACGGACGCGAATCTAATTTATAATCCCGTGACTGGATACGCGGTCAACCCGACCACGGCGGGCGGGCGGCCGAATCCGAGCTTTGTCGGAATCCTGAATTTCACGACTCCGGCAGCCGCGGGATCGATTAACGACGGACTTCAGGTTTCGATCCAGCACCGTTTCGCGCAGAACTTCTCGGCGTCGGCGGCCTGGACGCTGGCTCGCCTGAAGGATTCGACGACAGGCGCCTTTTACTATCCGAATAATCAATATGACCTTGCGGCCGAGTGGGCCATCTCGCCCGACAATCAAACGAACACGATGACCCTGGCGGGAGCCTATCAATTCAAGTGGGGATTCTCACTCAGCGGTTCGTTCCACTACGGCTCGGGTCAAAATTTTCAGGTCACCAGCAGCCAGAATCCGTTCGGGCTATCGGGGGTTACGGACCGTCTGTTTACAGCGTCCTCGGCATACTATGGTTCCCCCTCCAATATCACCGCGATGACTCTCGGAACTACAAATTACGATCTGCTGAAACGGGATTCGCTGGTGGGAAATCCAGATCGCGCGCGTGGACCTGCGTCTTTCGAAGACGTTTACTTTGAAGGAGCGAATTCGGTTGATTCCCATGGTAGAAGCCTTCAACCTCTTTAACCATTCGAACTTCGGCGGCTACCAGACGGTTGTGAACCTGGCTTCATACGGTGCTCCGACACAGAATACCGACCTCGCATATGCGGCGCGGATGTTGCAGTTCGCCGGCAGAATCGAATTTTAGGGGTTGTGCCGTGAGAGCTTTATCCCTTATCGCGTTGTTGGGTTGCGGCGCCCTGCAGGCCGCTTCTTCCACGTGGCTTGATCAGGTAGCGCCTGTCATCAGTCCCGCGGAGAGGAAGGCTTACACTGCGCTTTCCGGGGACGCGCGGCGGGATTATGAGGAGAAGTTCTGGTCGAACAAGTCGATCACGGGCGAGGAGTATTTTCACCGCCTCCAGTACGTTGATTCGGCTTTCGGATCCGGCAAAACCGGCTCGGGAGCGAATACCGATCAGGGGAGAGTTTACCTCGCCATCGGCGCGCCGACCAAAGTAACCCGGCTGCCGTCGTCCCGAATATTCGTTCCCATGGACATCTGGTATTACGACATTGTCCCTGGGGTACTGAACACAGAACTCCGTTTGATCTTCTATTTGAAGAACGATATCGGCTTTCCCAAACTTTACTCGCCGACAGTGGATACGATACGGGCTCTGCTCTTGCCCGAGGCCGCTACCATCGGAATGTTTGGACCGAACGATAGTACGGCGGAAAACGATATTCGCCAGGCATTGAAAGTTCCTCCGGCCGAGGATGAAGTGATCACTGCGGCGGCCAACGTTGCAACTGGCATTAAGTACAGCGGCAACGACGAAATTCTCGGCCTCATTACTTCGCCGCGGGCGATGCTGGGTAGGGACGCGAAAACAGAGGTTCGGTCCCGGCTGATCGTGTCACGTTCGACTCTGGACGTTTTTCAATCGGTCTCGGATTATGGAGGATCGCAGATCGATCTGCGTCTGAGCGCCACGGCGACGCGAGAACTCGATATGGAAGTTCTCGACGGCAGTGTCTCGGTGTATAGGAACCAGCTCCATCTGAAGTTCACTAAACCCGAATCGATTCAGTATACGCATCGGCTGGACCTGTTACCGGGTAGCTATCAGGTGATCTTCACGCTCGATGGCAAGCCCAATAGCTACTCGCTCGA
This sequence comes from Terriglobia bacterium, assembly GCA_963845785.1. GTDB lineage: Bacteria > Acidobacteriota > Terriglobia > Bryobacterales > Bryobacteraceae > BOG-234. The sequence goes on from CAWJTK010000003.1 coordinate 766,559, forward strand.
GGTCGGACAACATCGCGATCTCGGCGAGATTTTTCGAGTCGGTGAGGCGGATGCCTCCGATCGCCGTCAGACCCCGTTCGAATTTGCGGGCAAACAACTGGATCTGAACCCGAACGGTAAATCCCTGGTCGTGGCGCTCGCTCACCCCGAGAAGGTAACGTGGCGGATCCGAAGAGGGTCGGAGGTGGTTTGGAGGTTTGTCTCCGAGCCTGGAGGGTTTGCTCTGGCCGCGCTCCCCAATGGGCTTCCAGCAGGCACGTACACGATTGAAGCCGCAACGGTAACCAATGCGCGCAGCCAGGAACTGGTGATTTCGAATGGCGAGGCGCACGCCCAGGAAGCGACGCTCGTCTCTTACAATGCCAATCTCACGCCGGCGCTTCGCTTCGCTTTTATCGGACGGCAGTGGCTTCTCAGAGGCAGGCTGGATGAGGCGCGAAGATGCCTTCAGTCATCGCTCGATAAGGGCGCGACCGATGACGCGCAGGTCGAGTACGCCCGAGTAGACGCATTATCCGGTAATCTGGACGCGGCGCGAACCCGGGTACGAGGCATACTCGCGCGGAACCCGGACCAGTTCGACGCGTTGTCGGTGTTTGCTTACATCGAAGCGAAACTGCAGGATTATCCCGTTGCGGCGGATCTCTATCGCCATGCTCTTTCGGTGCAGGACTCGCCCGCACTGCGGGTCGCATTAGCGAAGTTGCCACAACAGTGACCCTGGAAGATAAGGTACCCTACATTGAAACGAATCCCTGTCTTATTTTTCTGCGCGATTGCGTGCGTCTTCGGAGCAAGTTCCGTCACGGTCAAGGAAGGTACCAACATCGCTGCGACCGTTTCTCCGGACCAGAAAACCATCGTGATGGATCTGCAGGGGGCACTTTGGACCCTCCCGATCTCGGGCGGCACCGCCAAACGCCTGACCGACCCGTTCCTCGAACCGGCACGACCCGCTTACTCTCCCAAGGGTGACCTGGTTGCTTTCGAAGCCTACAAGGGTGGCACATTCCACATCTGGACCATGAAGCCCGACGGTAGCGGCGTCCGTCAGATTACCCAGGGCCACGGCGACGACCGCGAACCGCAAGTCTCTCCGGACGGGACGAAGATCGCGTTTGCTTCCGACCGGGGATTCCATGGCAGCTACGACATCTGGATTGTCGATCTTGCGACGGGGAAGGTGAAGCAAACGACTTCGAGCGATGCCGACGAGTATGAGCCCGCATGGTCGCCTGACGGCGCCGAGGTAGCGTTCGTCAGCGGCGCCGGCACCAACGGTACCACTATTCAGGCGATCAACATGACAACGGGCGCAATTCGAACGCTGGCCACAGCAGCTGCCGGCGCCCACCTCAACTCGCCCTCATGGTCACCGGATGGCAAGAAGATCGCATACCTGGAGTTTTCCCGGAACATCACGCGGCTTATGATTTCGGGTCAGCCGGCGGCCCCGGGCAACGACGTTTTTCCATTCCCCGCCAGCTGGCTCTCGGGAAGCAGGATTCTGTATACCGGTAATGGCGGGATTCACATCACGGATACGGAATCGCATTCGACCGCGAATATTCCGTTCGAGGCCACGTTCACCCTCAATCGGGCTCCCTATGCGCACAAGCGAATGATTCTCGATTCGACGCCGCCGCAGGAAGTGAAAGGGATCGTCAGTCCCGCCCTCTCTCCCGATGGGAAGCGGGTGGTCTTCGAAGCGCTCAACCAACTCTGGCTCGTCAATACCGACGGCGCCGGTGGGGGCAAACCGCAACAACTCACGAACGATCTTTATTACAAAGAAGATCCGGCGTGGTCGCCGGACGGCAAGAGCATCGCGTACTCTTCCGACAAGGGCGGCAGCGAAGATATTTATATTCTGGACGTCGCGTCAAAGATGGAGAAGAGGGTGACTTCGTCGGCGGCTTCGGCGGAAGTTTCGGCCGCGTGGTCGCCGGACGGGAAGAAACTTGCCTGGCAGGATCAGGAAGGCGCTACGTGGATTCAAGACCTCGCCACCGGAAAGCAGCGGCAGCTGGTCGGGCCGTTGTTCGAACCTTCGAAGCCGAGCTGGTCAGCGAGTGGCAATACGATCGCGATCGGCGCGGTCAAATCTTACACGCGGAGATTCCGGGAGGGGACCAGCCAGATCCTAACGGCCGACGTCTCAACGGGCGCGGTTACTTATACTGAGCCGGCGCCCTTCAAATCCCTGAGCACTCGCGGCGAAGATGGACCGATCTATTCGCCGGACGGTTCGTCCGTGGCCTTCGTTATGGACAGCGTGCTCTGGATCCGCCCGGTCGACAAGAACGGCATTCCCGCCGGGCCGGCACGCCAGATCAACCACGAAGTCACTGACGCGCCGACCTGGAGGGGCGACTCGAAACAACTGCTTTACCTTTCCAACGGCAAGCTGCGGACGATCTCCGTCAACGGGTCAGATCTGCGAACCATTCCTCTCGATCTGACCTGGCGCCATGAAACGCCTCCCACGCAGCGCACGATCATTCGTGCCGGACGGCTTTGGGACGGGCGAGGGCCAAACGAACGGACGGACGTCGATATCACAGTGGTCAAAGGGCGTATCGAAAGCATCGAGGCTCATCGCGATCGCGTAGCGAGTCCCGATGTGCGCCTCGTGGATGCTTCAAACCTGACCGTGATTCCAGGCTTGTGGGAATCCCACACACACGAGTGGATCAGCGGCAAGTTCTACGGCGACAGGCTGGGGCGTTTGTGGCTGGCATACGGCGTGACGGAGTTGCAGTCGATGAGCGACCCGGTGTATCGGGCTCTCGAAACGCGCGAAGCCTTCGGTTCAGGCGAACGTGTGGGTCCGCGGTATTTCGCCAGCGGCGAAGCGATCGATGGAGAACGAGTGTACTACGACTTCATGCGCCCGACTCTCAGCGAAGCTCAGTTACAGCTGGAGTTGTCGCGGGCAAAGGCGCTCGACTATGACATTCTCAAGACATATGTGCGGCTGCCTCATGCGATGCAGGAGGAGGCGATGAAATTCGCGCACACGCAGATGGGAGTCGACGTTTTCTCGCACTACATGCTCCCGGGAATGGCTTACGGAATGGATGGCATGAGCCATGTGAGCGCCACCGCGCGTCTGGGCTTCCCCTATACGCGCTCAGCGGGCGGCGTGAGCTATGGAGATATGAAGAGCCTGTTCATCGCATCGGGCATGTACGACATTTCAACGCCCTTCACGTCGTTCCCGCTTTATGCGGAGGATCCGGCGATGGTGGAAGATAAACGGCTGCTGGCGTTGAACACGCCATGGGATGAGGAAATACTGCGGGGAAAGCTCGATGCAGCGGAGGGGAAAAAGCCCAGAGCGGCAAGCCCCGCCGCGGCGCAGGATCCTGCGGTGAGTCTGGACTCGCTGAAGAAAGAGATGTTGACCGTGAGCGCGATTCTGCACGGCGGCGGTACGATCCTCGCAGGGACCGATTCGCCGCTCGACAGCGTCGCTACGGCGCTGCATCTCAGCCTGCGGGCGCAGGTTAAGTACGGGGTGGAGCCGTGGCGGGCGCTTCAGACAGCGACTTACTTGCCGGCCAAAGCGTTCGGTGTCCTTGCCGATTTGGGAACGGTGGAGCCCGGAAAGCTGGCGGATCTCGCGTTTGTTTCGGGGGATCCGTTGCGCCAGATCAAGGACGTCACAAACGTGCAGTTCGTGATGAAGAACGGGAAGATGTATTCCGTTGCGGAACTGATGGCGCCGTTCGTTTCCGGCCACGCCGGTAGGTAAATTTCGAGGGTTCCTGTTTCTACGATCCGGTGCCCCGCACCACGACCCATGCGGTCTTCGCCAGAATCTTGCAGTCCAGCCAAAGCGACCGATCGCGGATGTGCTCGAGGTCCATCCGAACCCAGTCGTCGAAATTGGTGATGCTACATAGCCTCGAACTTAGTCGCTCGTTCTTATCGCAGTATCCAGCCATCGGACGCCGCTCACACGCAGGATCATGACGATCTGTCAGATCGGGAGGTGAATGAGAACCGAAGAGGCGACACAATACTGAACAGCACGAGCCGTGCAAAACTCTGCTGCGGTAAATGGGAAGATGGCTTTAGGGGATCTCTTGAAGGTAAGAGTCCGGCCCTCGCACGCAGGAGACCCGGAAATGTTCCAAGGAAGGCGCGAATAAGCCAGGCGGTTATACTTTTGAAAGACACGATAATAACGAATCGAACCTGGTTTGAGATGCCGGCGGATTGACCAAGGAGCAGAATCAAAATGGCCGCTCAACAGCTTACGAGTAACGCAATTCTCTGTTGTCCCATGTGCAGAAGTTATCTGCCGAAGGATTATGTAGTGGTCGGCTACGGTTCTCAGCCTGGGGGCGTTCCGCTTTTTCCGGTCTTAAGGTGTCGGCGACACGGCGTCGAGTTCGCTGACGCATTTTCGGATGATCAACAATCGAAAATGACAAGTACCGCGCTAACTGCGACTCAGCCAACATCGGTGGACGTGGCTAATTTGTCGGTTTGTTACGGTGACGATCCAGCCGCTATATCTCCCAGATATTTCGAGTTCATGGACAGGGTCGAGGCGATTACCGGGCCCGCGGAGGGGCGCCTCCTTCACGACGTCGGATGCGGGCTCGGAAATCTGGTTTTTGAGGCAAAACGCAGAGGTTGGCGCGTCCAGGGCAATGAGATTGTTCCGGGCGTCAGAGAAGGACTGGAACGGAGTGGCATTCGCTGCTTTATCGGGAGTCTCTCCGGTCTCGATATCGAGACTTCCTCATGTGACGTGGTGACAAGCTTTTGTGTACTTCCGCATCATCTGGCGGAGCCAACTCCTGATATGCTCGCCGTTGCACGAATGCTGAAGCCAGATGGCTGGTTTGTCCTCCAATTTCCAGACAATGGTTTGTTTCGCAGGATGGGTAAGTTAATGTACAAGGTGCTAGGGGATTCCCGCTTGACCCGGCATGTCATGGCAAATCTTTACGGCCCAGGCGGGCACCAATTTGCATGGACACGCAATAATTTGCGCCAGTATCTGAGTCTATGCGGGTTCACGGATGTAACTTTTCAATCTTATTCGGGGACTCCGGGAATTACTCTTGCGCGTTTCAGATCGACACCCGCATGGTATCGCGCCTGCGCTGCGGCCGCAGTTTACGGCTTGAAATTCGGCGGCGACATTCTTGGAATTCCTAATCATTCAATTGCATTTGCCAGAAAGCAATGAGTTGCGGATGTTGAACTACAACCTGGGGTGAGGGGATACTGCAGGAAAGCTCGATGCAAGGGGAGGGGAGGGCCAGAGTGGCAAGTCCCGCGGCGGCGCGAGATCTCGCAGTTAGTCTGGGCTCGCGGAAGAAGGAGACTCTAACTGTGAGCGCGCCGGCGGTACGATGCTCGGCCGGGCCGATTCGCCGCTTAACAGCGTCGCGACGGCGCTTCATCTCAGCCTGCGGGCGCAGGCCAAATACCGGAATGGAGCCTTGCGAAGTACTTCAGGCAGCAACCTGCTTGCCGGCCAAAGCGTTCGGAGTCCTTGCCGAGCCAGGGACCGTAGAACCCGGAAAGCCGGCAGATCTCGCGCTTGTTACGAGGGATCCATAGCGCCAGATCAAGGACATCACGAACGTGCGGTTCCCCGAACCGATGGCGCCGTTTGTTTGCGGGCACCAGGCAGCTTTGTAATTTCACGATCCCCGCTAAGATCCGGTGCCCCGCACGACGACCCATGCGGTTTTCGCCAGAATCTTGCAGTCAAGCCAAAGCGACCGGTCGCGGATGTACTCGAGGTCCATCCGAACCCATTCGTCGAAGTTGCTGATGCGATTTCTGCCTCGAACCTGCCAGAAACAGGTAATTCCGGGCTGCGCGCTTAACTTACGCTTTTGCCATAGTTCGTAGCGTGCGAGTTCGTGCGGCCCTGCCGGCCGGGGGCCTACCAGGCTCATATCGCCCCGTAATACACTCCACAACTGAGGAAGCTCGTTCAGGCTGTATTTTCTAAGGAATCTCCCCAGTGGGGTCACACGCGGATCCTGCGCAATTTTGAACACCGGACCACTCATTTCGTTAAGCGCGGCAAGCTCACCGCGCTTTTCGTCCGCGTCAGCTACCATCGTCGTGAATTTGTAACCTGTGAACCGCCGGCCACGATACCCGACCACGCGCCAGGGATAGAAGACCGTCAGATGTGGTGTCGTCAGTTTTATCGCGAGGGCGATCAAGAGGAAAACCGGCGACAGCAAAATCAAAAGCACCGCGCTCACACATACGTCAAGTACACGTTTGACATAAAGCCACTCCGACTCGGCCTCGGGAGGCGCCAAAGTGAGGGAAGGAACGCCTCCGGGACTCCAGTTGGTTTGCGCTACGAGGTCGCCCAGCGACGCAGCGAGTACCGCTTCGGGCACGATATCGGCTGTGACGCGAAAGTAGTCGCACGTCCTTATCGCGCTATCCAGCCATCGTGCGCCGGTATCCGGCAGGATCATGACGATCCGCTGAATCGGTAGATGAATGAGGACATGTTCCAGGTCCGCAGCTTCACCGAGCGCCGGCAGGATCGTATCGTCATCGATTCGCAGCGGAACTCCTCCGGAAAGGGGGAAATATCCGATGAGCCGGTAATCATGCGACAAAGCCGTGCCCGTAATACGCTGAGCGACCGCAGTAACTGCCTCCGGCGTGCCAATAATCGCCACTTCCTCCGCATGCATCCCTTCGCGAACAACGTATCGATGCCATGCACGTCCGACAGACCTTGAAACGAAGATCGCGAGGCAGCTCCCGCTGATGAAGGAGAAGACAATCAGGCGGCTGTAACCGGGGGTCTTGAGAACAAAAAACATCGTACTCAGCATCGCGACCCCTACAAGAGGCGACGCAATACTGAAAAGCACGATCCGGGCAAAACTCTGCTGGCGTATAGGACGGTGCCCGCCCAGGACCTCGATGCAGATAAGAGTCGTGGGCGCCACCAGCAGGAAGACCCAAAAATGTTCCGAGAGAGGCGGGAACAATCCTCCCGACTGATGGGGCTCCAGAGATTCGACCCATGCCCCATAGAAAATGCCGCCCGGCGATAACTGCCGGTAATACAGGGGAGCCAGCCAGGACGTGGAAATGTAGGTCAGCAGCAGCGCTAATATGTCGAACAGCCAGAAAAGCTTTCGGCGGACAGAGGACATGTCACCTTAATGGGCGGCCCAAGCAGCAACGGCCAGGTACCCGCGAACCGACGGCGATCCCGTTTAAAGTTCGAATCCCGAAGCGCGAGCGTCGGTGTAAAACATTTTGACGGTTTCGAGGGAATAACCGGTGAGGTCCTTCCCTACCAAACTTAGCTTCTTCAGAACATCGTTCGTCGCGGTAATAACATGACAACCCACCGCGTTTGCCTGAAAGACGTTGAGTAATTCGCGCGGACTTGCCCAAATAAGCTCCGTACCTGGCGCGCAGCTCAACATCTCTACCGCGGCTGCCATGACGGGAACCGGATCCCTGCCCGTGTCCGCTATCCGTCCGGCGAAGACGGAAACGTACGCGGGTGCCCCCCCCTCAAAGCGCCGGTGGCCTCGAAAACCTGCTCCAGTGTCAGGAGAGCCGTGACGTTCAACTTGATGCCGTCCTGACTGAGCCGGCGAACAAGGGGAATCGCCGTGTCTCCTGCCGTATTGGTTATGGGAATTTTGACGAAAACGTTATCGCCCCAGCGGGCGATGATACGCGCCTGACGTTCCATCTCGCGAAAGTCGTCCGCAAAAACCTCGAGAGAAACAGGGCGATCGGGAATGCAGGCCAGAATATCCCGCGCGAATGCCTCGTAATTTTTTATGCCGGCTTTTCGCATTAAGGTGGGGTTTGTAGTAAAACCCTGAATCCTGGGGTCGCGGTACATTTCGAGCATTCCCGTCTTGTCGGCCCCATCGGCGAAAATCTTCACTTTCAGGGCAGATACGGGGTCGTCAACAAGTCGTTTGGGCGACAACTGAGCGATAGCTACCGAAGTCATGGTTTACGCGCCTCCTTTGATTTCCCAGGCTGAACCGTGCCGTTCCAGATCCGTTTTACTACCGTTTAGAGCTAAAAACTTAAGATTAGCTGTATTGAGGGTCGGAAAACTTACGAAATCGGATAAGCGTAGACAATTGTGAGTTCCATTTGTCTGAGATGATACTTCCGGTCAGGCTGCGGCGGCGTCTTGCCTTTCGACCTGGGCGGAAATCCAGGCATACGTTTTCGCGAGGCCTTCGTAAAGAGGGCGGCTGGGGGCCCAGCCAAGTTTTTCACGAATGAGGCGGTTGTCGGAGTTCCGGCCGCGCACACCAAGGGGGCCGGGAATGTTACGGATCGTCAGTTTCTTCCCGGCAATTTCCATGATCATCTGTGCAAGTTGGTTGATGGTGACCATTTCCTCGGAGCCGATATTAACAGGACCCGAAAAATCGGAGTCGACGAGCCGGCGGACGGCTTCAAGGCATTCATCGATATAAAGAAAGGATCGGGTTTGCAAGCCATCTCCCCAGATCTCGATTTCACCGCCTTCGGGAGCCTCGGCCACCTTACGGCAGAGTGCTGCGGGGGCTTTTTCCTTACCGCCTTTCCACGTGCCCTCTATGCCGAAAATATTATGGAAACGCGCGACACGCACCTGAACCCCGTAGTTGCGCGCATAGGCGAGATACAGGCGTTCGCTGAACAACTTCTCCCAACCGTATTCGCTGTCGGGAGCTGCCGGATACGCCGAGTCCTCCGAGCATTTGGGATTGAGCGGGTCAAGCTGGTTGTACTCCGGGTACATGCAGGCTGAGGAAGAATAAAAGAATTTGCCGACGCCGGCCAGGCGCCCGTATTCAAGAGTATTGAGATTAATTGTCGCGGAATTATGCATCACGGCAGCGTCGTGCTGGCCAGTGAAGATATAACCAGCGCCGCCCATGTCGGCGGCCAGCTGATATACCTCGTCGATCCCGTCCACAACGTTTTGAACAATACGGGGATCTCTGAGATCTCCAACGATGAATTCGTCCGCGGGCGGCGTGGAGTACTCGTGCCGTTTGAGATCGACGGCGCGCACCCAATAGCCCTCGCCTTTCAACCGCCGCACAAGATGACCGCCGATAAATCCCCCGGCCCCGTTTACGAGAATCTTCTTCACGATCTTCTCCTTGATAATGCGCTTGTAATCATCACCGCGCCTGATGGGCAGCGCTTTCCCGGACAGGTGCTTCCCGAGAGATTATGATCCGCGCGGCGTCCTCCAGATCGGAAGCGCGGAAATGAGGCTGCCCCCGGAGCGCTTCACGGTAGCCACGGTCGATAAAAATAGTTGTGCAGTTCGCCGAATATCCACAGTCGATATCGCGCCACCTGTCGCCGATCATATAACTATCCGTCAGTGAGATCGCGTTTTCAGCGGCGGCCTCCAGCAGGAGACCCGGTTTGGGTTTACGACAGTTGCAGGCGTCCGAATCATCGTGATAACAGACCTGAAACGCATCCAGTGGAAGGCGATTTCGGAGATGATCATGCATTGCTTCGACGACAGACCGATCCTGGGTTCCGCGAGCGACATCGGGTTGATTCGTGACAACGCACAACCAGAAACCGTGCTCCCGCAGCATTTGCAGAGCCGCCTCGACGCCCGGGAGAATTTCGAAGTCGTGAAGTCCGGCGGGAGGGAACGGCTTGCCGTCGCGCACCACAGCGCGATTTATGACGCCATCTCTATCGAGGAAGACCGCTTTACGCAACGGCGAACTTATCGCACCGATTCCCACTTGGTCTCAACCTGTTTGAGCAAAGGATGCGAAACGAGCAGATGCCAAACGACAGCCTGAAAAGCCTCGCTGTGGGGCGTTACATGAATCGGGTTCACCGTCGGAATGATAACGCTGGCGTTTGCGACCTGAGCGGCATAACCGCCATCGCGTCCAACAATCGCAGCGATCTTCGCCCCGCTGGACCGGGCGTGTTGCAAGGCGTAAACCAGATTCGCGCTCACGCCTTTTTCAACATTTCCCCCACCGACCGAAAATACCAGAACACAGTCTTCGGCCTTGAGCCGGCTGCCCCGCAGCCATGCCTCGAAGACTGTCGTCCAGCCTTCGTCGTTCGTGCGCGCAGTTAATTCCGATACATTGTCGGTCGGAGCATAAGCCTCAAACCCGGCGATCTTGCGGAAGTCGTTGACCGCGTGAGAAGCATTGGCCGCGCTCCCTCCGACTCCAAGAATAAAAAGGCGACCTCCTTCCGCCCGAGCCTTCGCCATAAGACTTGCAACCCGCTCAATTGCATCGATATCGAGTTGCGCGGCAATGCTCTGTACCTCAGCGAGATATGTTCGGGAAAAATCAGACATTATATGTGTGCACCCATTCCGGGAATGCCATTGGCGATCGCGTCTGAGAGAGACTGAAGGCCATCGAAGCTTCCGATTTCGTAGAAACGCTGTTCGATTTCGAGCGCCGCCAGCTCATTTCGGGCAAGCGCGTTTTGAAAGATCGCTGCGAGATCGCCTCCGGTCTCAGGGAGTTCCTCAAAGAGGCGACTTCGAAAAGCCCCCAGGCCGTAGTCGATATGACGCATTCGCGGCGTGAGATGCCGCTTGTCATAGGTTATGATCTCCCCCCCGCGAAACTCGACATTGCTCGTGTCCCATTGGCCGTCGTTGCGGAACACTGTCATCAAAGCCTGCTTGCCTGACGCGAGGAAAGATCTCTCAACCGCCGCATAATCGCAAAGCAGGTACGAATCTCCGTACATAACGAGGAACGACTCACCGAGCAAAGGAAGCGCCTTGCGAACGGCGCCGGCCGTACCCTGCGGGGCGGGGCCGTCCCACGAGTATTCCACCTGGAGTCCAAACCTGTTCCCGGATCCCACAAAGTCCTCGATCATCTCACCCAGGTAGCCCAGACACAGGACAACATGATCGAGACCTCGATCGCGGAGGAGCTTGAGTTGATGGGCGATAAAGGGCTCGCCGTTCACCGGAATGAGCGACTTCGGCACATCCATCGTTAACGGCCGCAGCCGCATAGCTAAACCACCGGCGAGGATCGCGACGGGCAGCATGGGCAAGATGAGAATAGTTGGCGAGCGTCAGTATTGTGTCAGGGTTTTGGTTCCTTCAAAATCGAAGCGGAAACGTACCTCTCTTAAACCCGCCGCGTGCATTGCCGATCTCAGCCGCATTTTATCCTCGGTGTACAACATCAGAAATCCGCCGCCCCCGGCGCCAATCAGCTTACCGCCCAAAGCGCCATTCTCCCTGGCCAGCTGATAGTAGTGATCGATGCATCCGTTGCTCATTCCCGCGGTTCGCTTTTTCTTGTGTTCCCAATGCACGTGCATGAGCTCGGCGAAGGCCCGCAGATCTCCCGCCTCCAGAGCCGCCTTGCTGTCATAGCCGAGTTTTTTCACAAAATGGAGGTTTTCAATCATGTCCTGATCGCCCCCTTTGCTGCGGGAATCCTGGTCCTTGAGGATATCCGAGGCATTCCGCGTGAAATTGGTGAAGAAGAGCATCAGGCTGTCTTCGAGATTGTGAATTGTCACGGGATCCACTTTAAGCGGACTCACGCAAACGCTGCCGTCGGAGCGAAAATCGAAACAGGTAACGCCACCATAAGCGGCGATGTACTGATCCTGCTTGCCGATAGGTTCCCCCAGCAGATCGATTTCAATGTGGCAGGCCTGTTGCGCGAGTTCGCTTCGACCGATGCTGTTCCGCTTCATGGTATGGAGCGCCCGCAGCAGAGCGGTCGTGAAACTCCCGGACGAACCCAGCCCTGAGCCCGCAGGTATGTCAGACATACTCGTGATTTCCAGATGGGGCGTACCGACGTCCACCAGCTTCAAGGCCTCCCGGACGATGGGATGTTTCACGTCTTCGACGCGATCGACAACCTCCATACGTGAGTACTTAACGATGAGCTCCGCGACAAATGTCTCGTGCAATGTGATGTAGACATACTTGTCGATGGCAGCCGAAAGAACGAAACCACCGTGATCGGTGTAATAAGACGGAAGGTCGGTACCTCCGCCGCCGAGTGAGACTCTCATTGGACTGCGTGAAATAATCATTGGCGGTCACCTGCGTAGATCTTTTCCACTATTCTCAAGACAGCCTGCGTATCCCCGATCCCCGGAGAGGGATCACGTTCCAGTTCTATGTCCTTTAGAAATTCATGGAATTCGATATCCCATGAATTGTCGGCCATTGGATACTCCCAGATGGTCGTTTCGGGCGGCCCCATGGAAGGTAGCATCCGATATAACGCGAGACGTTCCGTACCGTAACTTCCCCCCAAACCGGTGATTTCGAGTTTTGCGTCACGGCCACATATCTCGAATGAAAACGTGTTCTTCCATTCGGTCCACGTGGCATGCAGAAAGGCTGTCTGCCCGGTTTCCGTTCGCATCAACAGAAATGCATTATCGTCAACGGGCATATCCCAGTAGTAAGTGGCTGCGTGCCCGGCAACATCTGTGAAATCTCCGAGAAACCAACGTGCGAGATCGATCAGATGAGATCCCTGATCCAGTAACTCTCCTCCGCCCGAGATCTTCGGGTCCGCACGCCATTCGCGATCATAGCCGGGACGTCCGCCGTGTCCGTAGCGGCCGCGGACGTACATCATCTCGCCGAGAACTCCTTCGTGAAAGATCTTATGCGCCCGCTGAAGAGCTCTATGGAAACGATGGTTGAAGCCGATTCGGATCCGCACTCCGGTCCGTTCGGAGGCGCGTAAAACCGGGTCGAGCTCCTCGGCGCGGCGCGCACCCGGCTTTTCGATCAGAACATGCTTACCGGCGTTTGCTGCCGCCAGCGCGATACAAGCAAGCTGATCATGGGTTGTGGCAACCACGACGATTCCCACATTCGGATCGGCAGCCGCGGATCTCCAGTCGGATTCACTTCTCGCGCCGGGAAATTTTCGCGCCAGTTGTTCGGCACGGGTACCCTGCGTGTCGCAGCAGACAACGAGCGGACAACCGCCCAGGGCCTGAGCGCGTTTCTGGCCAATCAGCCCGCAACCTATAATGGCCACGCCCGGCTTAATCATTTGCCCATGCTTTCCCACGTTCTTCGGGCAGGATGCGGCGCAGCGTGTAAATGTCCGACTCCTGAATGTCCTGCGCGTAGTCCGCCAGCCGCTTCCAGGGGTCCCATACGGCGCTTATCAGTCTTCCCGTAATTCCACGGGCGTTCGAAGATGCGAGGTAGACCGCAAGATCCGCCGCCGTTTGGGGGTCGGCGGCCGCTCCATTTGCGAATTTAACTATTTTTTTGTATTCGTCCAGGCCGGTCGCCTCCGCGCCGGCTCGAAGAGTTTCCTGGAGCATTTCCGTATTCATTGGGCCTGGGGCGATACAGTTGACTCGGATTCCGAATGGTTTTACTTCGGCCGCCACAGTCTCAGTGAAACGCACGAGCCCGGCCTTGGACGTGCCGTAGGCGGAAAAATTCGGTCTCGGACTCGCCGCGCCACCGCCGGAGAGATTGATGATTGATCCTTCCGTGTTTGTCTCACGCATCCACTTGATGGAGAGCTGGCAAAGCTCAGCCGGTGCGAGCAGGTTCACCTGCAACGCTTCCCTCCAACTCGGCCAGTCATTATCGGCGACCATTCCGATCGGTCCAATAACTCCCGCGTTGTTCACGAGTACATCCATGGACGGCCACAGGCGCCGAGCCTCCGCGATAATTCTCGCTGGAGACGATTCATTCGTCAGATCGGCCGCGAAGACCGAAACGCTCTGCTCAAGGCCTGCGTTTCCCTCCAGACGGAGGCGAAGCTGATTCAATGGCTCCGTCGAACGCGCCAGCAGCAGCAGGGATGCGCCGTGCTGCCACATGGTCTCCGCAATAACAGGACCCAGTCCCCGGGACGCTCCCGTGATAACGGCTCTTTTGCCTTCAAGCAATTTATGCATTCGCGTTTGCGGTACGACCTTCGAGCACCCAGTGATTCTTCTGCAACCAGAGCACGGTTCTTTCAACCGCCTCCCTGATCGATAATCTGGGTTGCCATCCCAGGTTCCGCATGCGCCCGCAGTCAAGGAAGATGAACGGGTTGTCCCCGATCCAGCCGCGGTCGCCACCACCATAATGACGAGCGGGCCGATGGCCGATCAGGGCGGTGATCCAGCCAATGGAATCGTCCACCATGCAATATTCGTCGGTACCCAGATTCAACACGCTTACGGGATTCGAGATGCGGTTAATCGCAAGCAATATCGCATCAATGCAGTCCTGGACATAGAGATAGGACTTTCGTTGCCGGCCATCACCGAGAATATGCAGTCTGTCGGGGTGGGACAACAATTGTTTGTAGAAATCGAGAACATGTCCGTGCGTGTAACGCTCACCCAGGATCGATACGAAGCGAAAAATGAAGCTCTGCATTCCGAACGCCTCGCAATATGCCGCGATGAGACCCTCCGCCGCCATTTTCGACGCGCCGTACAGCGATGTTTGCACAGGAAATGGCGCATCTTCGGGTGTCGGAAGCACCTGCGATTCGCCGTAAACCGATCCGGTCGAAGCGAAGGCAATTCGTTTCACGCCGCACAGCCGCATTGCCTCGAGAACATTGGCTGTACCGACAGCGTTTTGTTCCAGATCTTTCATGGGATGGTCGGGCCCATGCCGGACATCGGCATTAGCAGCCATATGAAACACCGTATCGACGCCTTCCATGGCGTCTTTTAGTTTTGCCAGATGAAGAAGATCGCCTTCACGCAGTTCAAACCTGGTCGATTTCCAGGCATTCTCCAGAAATTCACGGCGCCCTGTGGAGAAGTTATCGAAGCCGATCACTTCGCAACCCTCGGCAAGCAGGCGATCCGTGAGATTGCTGCCTATGAATCCGGCAGTTCCGGTAACAAGGACTCTCTCTAACTTGCCTTCAGGCATCCGGTTTGTTCGTCTCCAGTGAGATAAGCTTCGAATCGCTCCAGCACAACTGTTCGATCAAACTGCTGTTCCGCCACTCTGCGTCCATTCCGTCCGAGCGCGCGCGCTTCATCGCGGTGGTCCCGCATCCAGCGAATTGCTTCCGCGAGTCGGGTGGGTTCCTCGGGAGGAACCACAATGCCGACGTTCATTTCGCGAATGAAGCGGCCCGTCTCGCTGTCTTCGCTGACGGCAGCCAGAATCGGCCGGCCCGATGCCATGTAGTAAAGCAGTTTCCCCGGAAAGACCACATCGCGCACTGCCTTTCGTTGAGTGACGATCAACGCGTCAGCGGCGGCAAGCTGTTCCGGCAGCGATTCCCTCGGCTGCATGGGGAGAAAACGGAACCGTTGCATTGCCAGCTTTTCGGCGGTGTCTTTTAATTCCGGCAGGTAGGGTCCGGCGCCGATCAGGCAGCAGGTAACGCTTGCACCGTTTTCGAACTCAGCCCCAGCTTCGACGAATGTCTCCAGGCCTTGTTTTCCCGCCACACTGCCCGAATACATCGCAAGGAACTCATCCTGACCGATGCCGAACCGGGCTCGAAAACCATTGTTGGCCGGCGGCCTTATGAAAGAAAGGTCGATGTAATCCGGAAGCGTCGTGACCTTATCCGGAGGCACCCCTTTCGCGATCAGATTCCGACGCATTCCCTCGCAGATGACTCCGATGCCGGTGGAACGGCGGTAAACAAATCGCTCGAGAGATTTCGCGAAACGGAGCACTGTGCTTCCTTCTTTCAAGGCCCCGACCGCGATGGCTGCGTCGGGGACAAGGTCCTTGATCTGGAGGAAGACCTTCGCTCCGCTCAGAGAGGCGATCAGGAAGGCGGTGACCGCAAGTTGAAGCGGGGGAGATATGATCACAACGACGTCCGGGCGCCAGGTCAGGCTGATGCCAAAGAGAGCGGAAAGGGCAAAGGAACAGTCAAAAAGTATTCGTTGAAGCGTCTTTCGAGGATTCTTCGGGACATAAAGCCAGGTACGCAGGACCGGTACGCCATTCACCGTTTCCCGCATAAAACGCTTGCCCTCATAGCCGTTCCACACTTTCCATTGCGGCGCTGTGGGAAATCCGGTAATCACCCGGACATCGTGACCGCTCGCTTTCAGATATTCCGCAAGGTCCGCTGTGTATGGGCCGATCGACGTCCCCTCCGGGAGGTAATTGAGACCCAGGATCAGGGCTTTCATCTAAGCGTCCGGAAGAAAGGCGTAACTTCGGTCGTCGCTGTACTGCGGCGTTGATTCGCCAGGCAGAGGCTCAATCGGCAGTGCAGGCTGCGAGTAGCCGAGTTCACCCAGCAGATCGAGGAAGTCCTCGCGGGACACGCCTCGATGAAGTTCGATCGCGAGTTTCGGGCGATGCTGCCGCAAGATGCCTCGCATGCCTTTCAGAACCTGAATTTCCATTCCCTGAACGTCGATCTTTACGCCATCGATTCTGTCTTTTGTCCCTCCCAGCCGCGGCCACAACCAATCGAGGCTCGACGCGAGAAACCGCTCTTCGAATTGTTCGCCGTCGAGTGTGCTGTCGACCATGCCCCGCACCACCGGAAGACTCCTCGTAGCAAGGTCTCCGCACTCGCCCAGACCGATGGGCACGACCGTCAGTTGCTGAAACCCATTGGTGGCCCGGGTTCTTGAAACACAGCCCGCCGTCCCGATCATCGGTTCGAAGGCGAACACGCGGCCGTTGTCACCGACAAGCTGGCAAAGGGCGAGCGCGGTGTAACCGTAATGCGCGCCGATATCGAGCCATGTTTCGCCGCTCCGAACATTTGCCGAGAACCAGGCAAGGAGCGCGAGTTCCGTGCGACCGAGAATCGCCGCCGGATAATCGTGCCATGAGGTCACCAGGCTTCGGCCACGCAACGGCCCACCCAGAATCCGGCGCTCCGAGATCGTGCGCGGCAGAAGGCTGCGCAGACCGGCTTTTAAGGCGCGATTCATATCAAAAGGAGAGGTCAGCCGGCAGAGGCGACGCGCTCATAACGCTGTTCAGAACCCTTTCGACCTTTCCCCCGGTCTCTTCCGACGAAAAGCGGTGCGCCATCTGTATCCCGTTTGCTCCCATCTCGCGGCACAACTGAGGATTGTCCAGGAGGCGCAGAACGGCATCGGCAAAGAGATCCGCATTCCGCGGCACGGAGAAACCAGCGCCCGACTTTTGAATTTCCTGAGCGTAGTTCAGGGTGTCGCTTACAACGACAGGGATGCGACTGGCCATAGCCTCAAATACCGCGAAACCGAAGTTCTCGGCTTCCGATGGAAAGACGAATATGTCTGAATCGGCCAGCGCCTCCAGCCTTCCGAGAGGACTTACCGGCCCGGTGATAATCGTGGATGCTTCTACATGGTTTTCCTCGATCCACCGGCGCACTTTCTCCTCATACGAGGGCGGATCGGGCGGCCCGACGATGGCGAGCCGCACGTCGGGACGTTGGGCAACCACGCGCGCCATCGTCTGAAGGAGAAGATCTATTCCTTTTTTGGCGTTGAGACGGGCGAGGAACAGCAGAACCGGGCCCGTATGGCCGCCCAAATAGCGAGCACGAAAGCTTCCCCGTTCCGGCAGTTCTGCGAATTCATCCGCGGGGAAGCCCGTCGGTACGACAACCGAAGGAGTGGCTAAACCGAGGGTCTCCACTTCCTCCCGCTCTCCGCGCGCCGTGAAAAATATTACCGACGCCCGCTTCAGTATTCTTCGGGCAATGAGCCGGTCATAGATCCATTTCCTCTTCGAGCTGATCTTTCTCTGAACCGGCGCAAGAACTCCGTGCAGCCACATCACGTAAGGCTTTCGCTGGAGGCGAGCGATCAAATACCCCAAAAAAACGGGAAAGGAGTAAATCGAATGCAATCCAATAATGTCGGCGCCGCGCGTCAATTTCCACACACTGCGAATCGACCCCACGAGCCTGGGGCTGAACGCCCAGATGTCCCAGGCCGGAAACGAAATGATCCCCAGATAGCCGGCGCCCTCACGCCGGCGCTGTGCCTCAGGTATACCCGGTACGAAGAATTCCTCCCGGCCGGGAATGGGCGGCCCGCTCATGATTACGACAATCCGATGCCCTCTGCCGGCGGTTCCCCCCAGAATCACCGGGATACCAACAATTCCGATCCCGCCTTTGCGGGACAAAGCGCCTTCGACGAAGTTGACCATCCTCATAGTGGATCGCTCGCTCGTGGGGGGCTGCATTCCAGTCGCACCTCTTTATGCCGATACGCCGGTCACCGACTGTGACATCGATCTGCGCTCGTTGCGAGGACTCCGCCAGTTGACCGTTGGGAGGAACAACGCCTGATCGACCCGATCGCGATACATCGCCGCGATATTGATGAGCGAATCGAGGAGAGATTCCGAGAGCAAATGAGGCTTCAATCCAAGATCGATCAATTTTGAGTGTTTAGCGTTGTAGTAATGGGCTTCCGCCTCAACTCGCGGGTCCGGAAGATGGTTAATTTCGACCCGCATATCGAGCTTCGCCCCGGCCGTTTGAACCAGTTGCGCCAGTTCCAGCACCGAGAACTGTTCGGTGAATTGGTTTAACACGCGGCACTCCCCGCGCTGCGCCGGATTCAGGCATGCGAGTTCGATACATCTGACCGTGTCCCTGATATCCAGATAACCCCGGGTCTGGCCGCCGGTTCCGTAGACCGTAAGAGGATGCCCAACCGCGGCCTGGGCGCAGAAACGATTCAGCACGGTTCCAAATACTTCGTCATAATCCAGACGATTGATCAGCGCCTCGTCAAGCGAGACCTGCTCCGTGACAGTCCCATATACAACACCCTGATTCAAGTCCGTGGCGCGAAGGCCCCAGATCTTGCAGGCGAACATCATGTTGTGGCTGTCGTGGACCTTGGAGAGATGGTAGAAAGAGCCGGGCTGCTTTGGAAATGGAAGAAGGTCTTTCCGGCCATTATGTTCGATGGTGATGTACCCTTCCTCGATATCGATATTGGGGGTTCCATACTCGCCCATCGTTCCCAGTTTCACCAGATGGCAATCGGGTTGGAATTCCTTGAGCGCAAACAAAAGGTTCAGCGTTCCGACCACGTTGTTGACCTGCGTGAATACGGCGTGCTCGCGGTCGATCATCGAGTACGGCGCCGAGCGCTGTTCGGCGAAATGGATGACCACTTCCGGCTCGACCTTTTTGATGACACCAGCGAGAAATTCGTAGTCTGCGACGTCACCGATGAACACATCCATAGCTAAGCCGGTGATAGTCTGCCAGACGCTTAGTCTTTCGGACAGCGTCCGAATCGGCGTAAGGGTCTCTACACCGAGATCGCGATCCCATTGCCGTCTCATGAAATTATCTACGATCGAGACGGTGTGACCTTTACTCGACAGATACAGGGCAGTCGCCCAGCCGCAGTAACCGTCGCCTCCAAGAATAATAATTTTCACGGTGTCAGGTGATCCTTTCAGATTTATTGTGAGCCTAATTCACAACTTTAGTACGTAATACTCTGGACAGGACTCGAAAATTGAACCCTGCAGTCACTTCGGGGTGATTCCCATCACGTGAGTTTTTCCCAGAATACGCCGGTCCAGTCGATCCGGTGCAACTGTTCGGATATCCTGCGTTGGGCGCGAAAATCGTCAACCGCTCGTTTACAGTTCGGGATCGCCCCGTAGTCGTCGACGATCACATACCCGCCCGGAGAGACCTTGTGGTAAAGACTGCCCAAGGC
>CAWJTK010000004.1:0-581242 GCA_963845785.1 Terriglobia bacterium
GGACAGTGACCGGCAGGCTGGCGCTTCCCAGCGCATTCGCGGTCACGGCGCCCAGGAGCAAACGCGGATTGTTCCAGTAAATGCTTACTGCCTCGCCCATCCCGAATCCCACGGGAGATGCTGTTATGGCGTCTCCTGGCGCGCTGATCGCCGGAAGCGCCGCTACGGCTGGTATTACCGAGAGAGTCGTCGCGCCAAGGTTTTTACTGGTCAGGCCATAAGCATAAACGTTCGCCACGCCAGTCGGCTGCTGCGGCAACAGAAACACAGCCGAGAACGAACCCTGGGAGTCCGCCTTCGCCGTCGCGAGCACCGGCGACAATTGAAGGACTCCCGCGAAAACATCGATCTGCTCGTTCGGACTGAAGCCGCTGCCGGAGACGGTAACCTTCGAGTACGGCGACGCGCTTGTCTGGCTAAGGCTCAACGATGCCGAGGGCAATACCGTCAGAGAGAAGGCGCCGAAGTAACAAGGCGTCGTACCCGGAGTAAAGCTCATCGCCTGGCACACATCGCCCGGCGGAGTGGCCGGCGCATTCCAGGTGTATTCGGTGAGCACCACGGCAAGACCATCATCGAAATAAACTGCCGTACCCGCTCCGGGCACCGGCGCATAAGACAGCGTTTCCGTACTGTTGGTGTTCGGCGTGAAGTACGGAGTGTCCAGGGGACCGAACACCGAAATTCCCGGCGTCGAATTCTTGCCGTTGAAGAACAAGTTCAAGCCGGAGAATTTGAACATGGCAGACGGCGCACCGAATATGTAGTACCGATAGGACTTGCCGGCTTCAAGTGAGATGTTGATGCCGGCTTCCAGATCGGACGGACCATTGACAGGCGAACTGCCATTGGGATTCGAACTGAGCCATAAGTCCCACGCAGCATCGTTGCCTGAGGTGTTCCAGACCTGCCCGCCGTAGGCGCCGCCAGTCGCGTTGGTTGAAAACTCCACTGCTCCCGTCAACATGACCTGGGAGTGAGCCGAGGGAATTAAAATCAACGCGGCTATAATTGCCCCCCATCCTTTACCCGACCTTAAGAGTCCGATAGCTTTCAAGAACGCTCTTAACGGCGCAGACATGGTGACTGAGTCTATCACGACATGATTTCGAAGGACCTTCAATAAAATTTCATTACCTTGACAATACGTTCAGTGTCAGCGTGTCTGACGGTCCGGGATTCCTTTCGGGTAAAATCCAGTTTGACGACCGCTTTCCTCGCCGATCCCATCGCGAAACAGCACGACACTGGCCCCGGCCATCCGGAACAGGCCGCCCGCTGGGACGCGGCCGTTCGCGGACTCGGCACGAATCCACTGACGGACATTGCGCCCCGATCCGCCAGCGAAGACGAACTCGCTCTCTGCCACACCCGCCCCTACATCGCAATCGCCCGCCGCGACGTGGAGCGCGGGGCGACGGTGCTCAGCACGGGCGATACGGATCTCAGCCCGCAGTCCTTCGACGTCGCGCTGCGCGCCGCAGGCACATGTCTGAATGCCGTCGATGTGGTCATGAGCGGCAATGCCCAAAACGCCTTCTGCATCGTGCGTCCGCCCGGCCATCATGCCTCGGCCGCGCGAGGTATGGGCTTCTGCCTGTTCAACAACATCGCCATTGCCGCCCGTTATGCGCAATCCCGCTATTCGGTCGAACGCGTAGCCATTGTCGATTGGGACGTCCATCACGGCAACGGCACCCAGGACATCTTCTACGAAGACGGCTCGGTCTTCTTCTTCAGCACCCACCAGTCGCCCTGGTACCCCGGGACCGGCGATACGAGCGAAACAGGCGAAGGAGCAGGGCAGGGGACCACTCTCAATTGCCCGTTTCCCGCGGGCGCCGGGCGCGGCCAGATCCTCGTCGCATTCCGCGACCGCTTCGCCCAAACCATGGACAACTTCCGTCCCGACTTCGTGCTGATCTCGGCCGGATTCGACTCGCGGCTGGCTGACCCGCTCGGCCGCTTCACTCTCACCGACGCCGACTTTGCCGACCTGACTACGCTGGTGCTGGAAGTCGCCGACAAACACTCCGGCGGACGTCTGGTCTCTGTGCTCGAGGGCGGCTACAATCTCGCCGGCCTCACGCGCGCGGTCGCCGCCCATACGGAATCGCTGCTTTTGGCATGACGGGTGCTTTTAATTCCATTGGAGGTAATTCCAAAATGAATTGGGACACCATCGAAGGCAACTGGAAGCAGTTTATGGGTCAGGCGCGCCAGAAGTGGGGAAAACTCACCGACAGCGACTGGCAAGTCGTAGCCGGCAAGAAAGACGAACTCGTTGGCCGCATCCAGGAGCGTTACGGCATCGCCCACGAAGAGGCGCAAAAACAAGCCGACGAATGGGCGAAGGCGATGAAAGAAGAAGAGAAGGTCAGCCAGGCTGGCTCCGCCCCGCGGTATTGATTTAAAGCTGTTGAATCGAATCGAAATAACTGATTCCGGCTACTCCCGCGGCGCCCGCTTCCATACACAGGCGTGCGTTCGCGGGAGTGATGCCTCCCAGTGCGAGAACCGGTACGTCGGACAATCGGGTGAACTCTTTGATCGCTTCCGGCCCCAGCATTGGGCTCGAATCTGTTTTCGATAAGGGTTTGAAAATCGGTGCGAGCAGGACAAAATCCGCCCCACGAAGTTGCCCTGCATCCGCAACGTGATGGCATGCGACCGTGACCAGAAAACCTGGTCGCGCAAATATTTCCGGTAAAAGCGAGCCGTCGCGCAGGTGAACGCCGTCCGCTCCGCACGCGAATGCCACGTCTGAGCGGTCATTCACGATTATTTTCGTGCGATGAGGATTCGGCAACCGCAGCACCTGGCGAGTTAGCGCCGCCAGACTCCTGGCCGAAAGTTCGCGCTCCCGGATCTGAAAAATCTCAACACCCCGCGCGAGCCAGGCTGCGGCATAATCCAGCCATTTGGCGTTATCCTGCAGCCAGGATCCGTCGCTGATCAGACACCGGATCAATCCCGCGCCAACCCCTCGAGCTTTCCCGTTTCCCGAGCGTCGTGCGCGCGTTTGTGCAACGCAGTGATATCAACGCCTGCGAAAGCTACCGCGATGGCCCCGCCCACCGCGACCGGCAGCGACAGGAACCAGAACATGATCTCCGCGAAGCTCTGCGACGGCGAGTGCTCGGAAAGCAGCAACATCAGAGCGTACATCACTGCCTGCTGATACGCGCCCACGTTCGCGGGAGCGACCTGAATCAGCGTGAAGATCGCCTTCACCACCAGTAAAAAACCGGCTGCGGAAAGGCCCAGATCGAAGTTGTCCGCGCGTAGGAGCGCCCACACCGCGAGCGCCTGTGCGAGCCAGTAAAACGCGCTGATTCCCAGCGCCGCCCGCAGCTCCGGCCAGTGCCCCAGCCGATGGATCTCCTCAAGAAGATGAATGAAGCGCGCCGCCCAGCTCGTGTTCTTCACGAAGTGGTGGGCGTGATGCCGCCGGAACAACACGAAGAGCGTGAGGGCCGAAATTACGACCACGCCGCCGCTGAAAGCCCACATGACGTCTGTGATCACCCGATGGCTTCCGATCTGGAACGTCACCAGAAGGTAAATGATGACAATCCAGACCCCATCCATAATCCGCATGATGAAGTCGGAAGTGAACGACAGCGACAACGGTACCTTGGTCTCGTAGGAGAGCAGGAAGCAGCGAACGAGTTCCCCCGCCCGCGCGGGCAGCACATCGTTCGCGAACAGGCCGACGAATACAGCCTGAAGACACAACGCGAAAGAAGGATTGCCGACCGGTTTGACCAGAACCTTCCATCGCCACGCGTCGAAGAAATAAACGGAGATCTCGAGGGCGATGGCGAGGGCCACCAGCTTCCAGTCCAGTTTCCGCAGATCTTCGCCGAGTTGCGCGTAGGAGAACTTCCAGAAAACGGAAACCAGCGAGGCGCCCGAGATCGTATACCCGATCGCTGGTATCAGCCACTTTGGAATTCTTCGCCGCTTGGGCGGCGCTTCAACGGTATCCATAAGCGTCATCCATAAGCGTCCGTGGCGGCAAACAATTTTATGATAACGCCCTGGATTTTCAGGGGTTGCGCATCGCCTGCCGTAGTTTCCGGCCGGACCAGCCTGCAGTCGCGAAGAAAAACGCGAAACTGATCAGAATCACGGTGAGGCGACGCCCGGGAGGCAGTGTTCGGGCAACGTCTTTGCTGTCCGGGTTGACGTCGGTTCGCAACTGCAGCGAAACGCTCACTGGCGACGCGCCGTCCGCATTGACCACAACTACGGCATATTTTCCAGGCGTTTCGAGAATCCTGCGGAAATCGCCCGACCGCGCGTTGGGGGTGACTGCAAGTGTCTCATGATCTTCCCCCCGGTCAAAAAGGCGGAATTCGCTCAGAGGAAGCAACTCCACATGCACGCTCCCATTACCGTTGACCACCTCGAACTTACAATCCACCTCGGCTGGTGTCTGACGGATCGTAAACGGCACCCACCGGAAATCCCTCGGCTGCAGCCGGAGCAGTTGCCCTTTTTCCTGCGGCCCCGCGCCTTGCGCGGGAAGCAACGCAAGAGCGAGCAGTGCAAATAGTGCGAAGGTGTTCATCCCCAGCAACAATTCTCCCATTTGCACACTCGGGCTTGCCCTTGCGAGGCGCTCTTCACGCGGAACCGATGTTTCCCGGCAGCAACCGGAAGCGAGCGTTTGCCAGTGTTATTTCGCGGCGAGTCCCCCCAGGCGAACATCGCGAGCGAATCCGGTTTGAATCGCAACGGCAAAACATGCTACAAACGGACGCATGGACGATCCGATCCTCCGCAAGTACACCAGTTTCGACGAAATGAAAGCGGACGAGTATCGATACTGGCAGAGCCGGCCGGTGCATGAACGTATCGACGCAGTTGAGGAAATGATCGAGACCGCTTACGCCCTCAAAGGTTGGGAGATGGAGCCGGATGTACCCAGACTACAAAGACCTTTTGTCCGCCTTCCGTGCCCATGGCGTTAAATACCTGATTGTGGGCGGCTACGCCGTTATTTTTCACGCCCAACCCCGCTTTACAAAGGACATCGATTTTTTCATAAAGGCCGACATGGCGAACGCTCAGGCTACCTATGCCGCGCTTTCCGAATTCGGTGCAGCCCTTCAGGGCATTCGCCCGGAGGACTTCGCCGAGCCGACCAGTTTCTTTCGCTTCGGCCGCGACCCCCGCGGTTTCGATCTTCTTCCCGACATCCCGGGCGTCGATTTTGACGCGGCATGGGAGCGGCGGGTCGAAGGTGTGGTTGACGTCGAAACCGGCCTCACGGCATTTTTCATTTCCAGAGACGATCTTGTGGCCGCAAAGCTCGCCTCCGGGCGGCCTCAGGATCTTGCGGATGTTGATGCGATTCGCAAGGCGGTGGAGAGCCAACGATCCGCGACAAGAGAAACGCCTTCAGAAGCGGACGACTCTGGCGAATAAGAGCCACCTCCCGGCATGCGTCCCGGAAATTCCAAGGCGAGGCGAGCGAGCTTCCGCGCTCGGCGTTCTGTAGCATTCGGTTATCAGTCCAAAGCCACTACGGCGTAATCGAAACAAGAGGTTCCGACTACGCCGCGTCAGGGGTTTCCGCCGAGGCCTCCCGGCCTCTATCTACTATGTTCGTGAGGGCCCTCGTGGCCATGAGAGTCGTGTGTCGCGTTACCGTGAAACTCCCTGCGGTTTTCTGCAGGGTGTTCGCCGCGTGCCGGAAACCCGCCATGGTATCCCTCGCGGTAATCATAGTGATGATCGACGTGTCCGTAAAAATGTTCCGGCCCATGGAACCAGGGACCAGCCCCGATGAATACGCCACCGGAGAACCACTCAGGTCCATAGTAACCATCAGGAGCGCAATTATAGGGAGGAACCTCATAGTATCCGTAAGGACAGACGGGCGGCGCGCCGATGCTGACTGAAACCTGCGCGGGCGCATTATTGGCGGTGGCCATGAAAAGGCCAGCCACGGCAATCGTCATTAGGCCAAATTGTGTAGGTGTTTTCATATCGTTAACCCTCATCAGGGCGATGTTGAGGCAAACATTTTCATCACCCGTCGGTTTCGTTGAGGCACTTCCGATTCCAAAACCCTCACATTTCGGAGAGTTTCCGTGAAGGCGGTTACTGATGACCGGTCTCCAGGTCAGCAGGTGAAAGGCGCGACGTGGTCAACCGGCCGCGTCTCCCGCACCTCGCCGAGACGTGAATCCTGTTCCCCAGCCATACCGAACCAGGTCCAAACTGATGTCGGCCCGTGCTCAAATCCCGAAAAATCGTCTTCTTTTTTCCTGCCTTCTCGAGCCAGGAAGCCACAGCTCCGCTAGGAATTCTCGCCGTGGCAACTCCGTTGATTCGCGCGGGTTACCAGATCCGTCTCATCGATTCCACCATCACGCCTGATTTTCACAAGCGCACTCTCGAAGAACTCGACGATGCACTCTGTATCGCCATCTCGCTCGTAACCGGGCCGATGATCCGTGAGACTGTCCAGATCGCACGCGCCGCGAAGAAGCGCTACCCGAACAAACCGGTTATCCTCGGCGGCTGGCATCCGTCGCTGCTCCCCGATCAGACGCTCGCCGCCGAATGCGTCGACATCGTCGTCAAAGGCCAGGGCGAAGACGCCATGCTCGAAATCGTCCAGCGGATCGAAGCGGGCGAATCGATGAAAGGCATCGCGGGCGTCGGATACAAAGAAGACGGCCGTCTCGTCTTCAACGTGCCGCGCACGCTCAAACCGATCCGCGAGCTGCCCCCGAAGGCGTATCACATCGCCGATTTCGACGCCTACGAGCGCGTCTGCGGACGCCGCTGGGCCATGTACACGTCGAGCCTCGCTTGCCCTTACAACTGCGCGTATTGCACGAATGACGGAGTCTACGGCCGGAAGTGGAACGCGCTCGAGCCCGAACAGGTCGTCGAAGAAACCAGCGACCTCGTCGAACGCTACGGCCTGCAGCTCCTCTGGATCGTGGACGACAACTTCCTTGTGGATCGCCAGCGCGCCGTCGGCATTGCGGAAGGCTTGGTCCGCCGCGGCGTCAAGTTCGACTGGAGCATTCAGGCTTCTACCAACCTGGTATCGCGTTTCACGGTTGAGGAATTGAAGCTGTTGCGGCGAGCGGGATTGTCTCAGGTGGCACAGGGGGCCGACAGCGGCTCGCTCAAAGTCATGCACCTGATGAACAAGGATTTCCAGAAGATCGAGACCATCTATACCGCGGCGGACAAGCTCTCCCAGGCCGGAATTCGCCCGTCCTTCAATATGATCTTCGGCTTTCCCGGCGAAGGCGAAGCCGAGCGCCGCGAATCCATCGCGCTGATCATGGACGTTTGCCGCCGC
Organism: Terriglobia bacterium; assembly: GCA_963845785.1. GTDB lineage: Bacteria > Acidobacteriota > Terriglobia > Bryobacterales > Bryobacteraceae > BOG-234. The sequence goes on from CAWJTK010000004.1 coordinate 7,337, forward strand.
TATCCCGGCGCCGAGTTCTGGACCAACATCTTCACGCCCTACCCCGGTTCGCCCATCATGCAGCGAGCCTTCGAACTTGGCATCCACGTACCTAAAACGCTCGAAGGCTGGTCGGACTTCTTCCCGCGCTACACGATGCTCCCGTGGCTGCAGGGGCGCAAGCACCGCGAGGTGCAAACCATGCGCGAATATCTGCGGATCGCATTCAATCGTGTGCCTATCGGAGTCAAGAAGAAGAACACGCTGCAGCGCGTGATTCATGGCATGATCGGCGTGCCGGCCCGCTGGCGTCTCGATCACAGCTTCTATTCCCTGCCGTTCGAGCTCTGGCTGAAAGACATGGCGAATCGCCTCGTCGCGGCGCCCAAATCGAAGGTTGACGCGCATCAACTCGAAGCCGAGGCGGTTTCTTGCTGAGCACGAAAAAAATCGTTTTGTTTTTGCCGCCATACGCCGGGAAACTCCTCGGACCGCCGCTGGGCCTTCTCAGCCTCGCCGGCGCGCTGCGCGAGGGCGGCTTCGAGCCCTGCATCATTGATGGCGCGCTCGACCGTAACTACCTGCCTCGAATCGCGCGCGAAATGGAGGTCTGCCTTGCTTTCGGTGTTTCACTGCTTACCGGGCCGATGATCCGAGAAGCGATCGAAGTAAGCCGCTACGTTCGCGCCGCACGCCCCGATCTCCCGATCATCTTCGGCGGATGGCATCCAACCTTGCTGCCGCGCCAGACTCTGAAAGAAGATTTCGTCGACATCGTGGTCCGCCATCAGGGCGAGAAGACGTTGCTCGAAATCCTGGGCCGTCTCGAAAAGGGCCAGCCTCTGGACATGATCCAGGGCTGCTGGTTCAAGCGCAAAGGGCGCATCCATGAGAATCCCGACCGCCCTGCGACGCCGCTCACCGCCCTTCCGTCTCCGGCATATGACCTGATCGATTTCGACGTCTATGAACGAGCCGGAGGCGGACGCAAACTGCCTTACGCCACCAGCACCGGCTGTCCCTACGCGTGCAATTACTGCACCGATATGGTGTTCTATAACCGGCGCTTCAATCCTTACGAGGTCGACCGCGTCGTCAACGAAGTGACCGGTCTGGTGCGCACGCACAACCTCGATGAGGTCGCGCTCGTCGATTCGAATTTCCTTGTGGACGTGCACCGCGCCGTAGCGATTGCCCAGGGCTTTGTCGACTCGGGAGTGCGTTTCGAGTGGACCTTCCAGGCGTCCACCGATCTCATCTGCCGGATGAGTGATGAAGAGGTCGAATTGCTTGGAGCCAGCGGCGTCAGCCATATCGGATTCGGGACGGAATCAGCTTCGCCCGAAATCCTCAAGCAGATGAACAAGCGCCACCAGCACATCCCGGATATCGCCGAAGCCGCGCGGAAGTGCCGCCGCGCGGGTATCCGCGTTACGCTCAATCTGATCTTCGGCTATCCCGGCGAACAGGAACGGCATCGCCGCGAAACGCTGAGCGTTATGGGCGAAATTGCTTCGCGCTTTGACAATGTCACGTTCTCGCCGAACGTATTCGTGCCATATCCGGGCATTCCGATCTGGGATGAATTGAAAGAGCGCGGCCTCGCCGAACCGGCAACGCTCGCCGAGTGGACCGGCATCGATCTGGGCGGCAACTCGCTTCCCTGGCTGCGCGGCCGCCCTTACGAAACGCTGCAGCGCGGAATCTCTTACTTCCTGCTGAATAACCAGCTGACGAAAGTCCGTGGCCGTTCTGAATCCACCGCATTTCAATGGCTCGTCGATCAGATCCGGCGGCCTCTCCACTGGCGTCTGCGGAATCATTTCTTCGGTTGCCCGATCGAGCTCTGGCTCTCGATGGCAAATCAATGGTTGGTGCTTCGCCGATCTCTCCTGACGGGGCAGCCACTAAGCCCATGATTGTCCTCTTCCACCCGCGAGCCGTTCGCCCGAAGAACCGGCGCTTTCCTCTGGCGATTCTTTCGATCGCCGCGGTTCTTGAAGGGAAAGAAGATTACATAATCGTCGACGGCAATCTCGATCCGTACCCGGAACGTACAGTCGACCGCATCGCCGCCGAGCACCGTATCGAACTGCTCGCGGTCTCGGTTATGCCGGGGCCGCAGATGGTGGCGGCCATAAACCTGTGCGCCGAATTCCACTTGAGGCACCGATCGGTTCCGATCGTCTGGGGAGGCTACTTTCCCTCGCTCTATACCGACGCCACGTTGAACGCCGCGTACGTCGATTTCGCAATCAAGGGACAGGGCGAAGAGACGATCGTCGAACTGATCTACGCGCTGCGCAATGGGCGCAACTTCGCCGGAATCCAGGGGCTTTCTTATAAGGACATGTTCGGTCTTCATGTCCACAACGCAATGCGTCCGTTGCGCTCGCCGAACCACTTCCCCGAGCTTCCGTACCACAAACTGCAGTCAGTGTCCAAATACCTGCTGCCCACATTCCTCGGGCGCCGCACCGCCGTGCATCACGCAAGCATCGGCTGCCCGTTCCGCTGCCAGTTCTGTGGGGTGGTTCCGATTTTTGATGGACGCCAGAAGGTCGAAGCCGCCGAACGTACCGCGTCCGTTCTGGGCAGACTGCAACGCGAATATGGCATCGACGCTGTGCAGTTCTACGACAACAACTTCTTCCTCAACGAAAGCCATGCCGTCGATCAGGCCGAACGCCTGATCCCGCTCAATCTTCGCTGGTGGTCCGAAGGCCGCATCGATACCTTTCTGAAGTACTCGGACGAAACCCTGCGCGCCATCAAACGCGCGGGCTCTGCGATGATCTTCTTCGGCGCCGAATCAGGCTCGAATCGCACATTGGAGGCAATGAACAAGCGCATCACCGCGGAGCAGACGCTCGAACTCGCCGCCCGCATTCGTAAATTCGGGATCATCCCGGAATTCTCGTTCGTGGTGGGAAATCCTGAAAACCCGGAGCGCGATACGCGGGAAACAATCGAATTCGTCCGCCGCATCAAGCGACTGAATCCCGATTCGGAAATCATCGTTCAGCACTACATCCCGACTCCGCATCCCGACGGCATGTACGGCAAGATCGACGGCGAAATCGAGTTCCCGCGCACGCCCGACGAATGGGCCACCGAACGCTGGCTGAACTTCACGATCCGCCAGGATCCGCATCTTCCCTGGCTGCCCGGCCGCGTGAAGCGCCGCATCGACAACTTCGAACTGGTTATCAACTCGCGCTGGCCGACGGTGCAGGACATCCACCTTCCCCGCTGGAGCCGCCTGATGCTGAAGTCCCTGAGCAGCTGGCGCTATGCGCTGGGCGTCTACGGCGTCCCACTGGAGCTGCAATGGGCGCACAAACTGACGGCTCTGCGCAAGCCGCGATGGGAGAGCCTCTAGATGGTCGTGAGCGCCATCGAAGGGCATCGCATCTGGTCGCGCCAATATGACGAGAGCCCCAACGCGATCCTTGCGCTCGAGATGCGTGTCCTCGCCCCGCGCCTTGGGATCCTGGCGGGGCGCGCGATCTGCGACGCCGGAAGCGGCACCGGTCGCTGGATGAAATGGGCCTCAAGCGAGGGAGCGCACGTTTTCGGATTTGACGCTTGCCGCGAGATGATCGGCGAATCTCCGCTGCAGAAACGCACCATCCAGGCCGACGTCTGCCGCATTCCCTTTCGCGACAATGCCTTCGATGTTGCCATTTGTTCCTTCGTGCTCGGCTATCTGCCATCACTGCGCCCTGCAATCGCCGAACTCGCCCGTGTTGCCCGCTGCGTCATTGTTTCGGATCTGCATCCGGACGCAATCAAACGCGGCTGGACGAGATCCTTCCGAGCGGGCGGCGAGCGCTACGAAATGACGCATTACGACCACTCGATCGCTCAACTCGACGCTGCGGCGAAGGCGGTCCGCCTAGTTCCGGCATGGCGCATTGAACCCCCGTTCGGCGAACCGGAACGCGAGATCTTTGAACGCGCTGGAAAGCGGGCGGACGGCCTCCCGGCGATTCTCATCACCGCATGGAACCGGTCATCAGATTAACGGGCGCGAGAGTGGCGCTGTCGGCGCGGCACAGCGAGTTCCTCGACCTTGCGATTCGCCGCGGCCGCATTCTGCCGTTCGACAGCAAAGTCGAAGTCGGGCGGCAGTATGACCTGACCGGTCACCTGCTTCTCCCGGGACTCATCAACATTCACGATCACCTCGAGTTCAATCTCTATCCGCGGCTCGGGCGCGGTCCCTACCCCAACGCTTCCGACTGGGCCGCAGCCGTTCACCGTCCGAACGATTCGCCCGTACAGGAACATCTCCGCGTACCGAAGGCTGTACGGCTCTTCTGGGGCGGCATCAAGAATCTGCTGAGCGGCGTTACGACTGTGGCGCACCACAACCCCTGGGAAGCAAAAGTTTTCGCGCGTGGCTTTCCGGTGCGGGTGGTGCGCAAGTTCGGGTGGGCTCACTCGCTTGCGTTCAGCGAGTGCGTCTCCGATGCGCACCAGGAAACGCCAGACGCGTGGCCATTCATCATCCACGCCGCGGAAGGAACGGACGAGAGCGCACGGTCCGAGATCTGCTGGCTCGATTGCATGGGCGTTCTTGACGAGACCACAATCCTGGTTCATGCGATCGCCGCGACGGAACGCGACATTGAAACCATGCGCAGACAATCGGTCTCTGTTGCGTGGTGCCCGAGCTCGAACCTTTTCACGATCGGCGCCACATTGCCTCTCGCCGCGTTACGCTCAGATCTGACGATCGCCCTGGGAACGGATTCCGCCATGACGGCCGAAGGAGATCTCATCGACGAGATGCGAGTCGCCCGAAAAGAAGGGAAGCTGACACCGGAACAGCTTTACCCGCTCGTGACCACGAACGCCGCGCGCGCGTTGCGCTTGCGCCCTGGGTACGGCGAGATCCGTGAGCGTGGTGTTGCTGATCTGATTGCGGTCCGGGACCATGGCCAGACGCCGGCGCAAGCGCTCACCGATCTTCATCCTGAAATGGTCATGATCGGCGGCAGCGTCATGCTCCTGTCGGCCTCTCTGGCCGGTCATTCCCGGGCATGTTACGCCGGAGGTCTCAACCGTATCTGCGTTCAGGGACGCGGCCAATGGCTTATTCGCGCCGACGTTCCCGATCTGTATGCGGAAGCCGTTCGGGAACTCGGCCCGGAAATTCGGCTTGCCGGAAGGCGCGTGTGTCCCTGAGATCGCATCCGGAAAAGCTCCCGGTTGTCGAGAAGCTGCCGATTCTCATCCTGACCCCGCATAACCGCTGCAATTGCCGGTGCGTGATGTGCGACATCTGGAAGAACACCGACGCGCGGGAGATGAGCGCCGAGGATCTCGAACGGCACGTCTCCAGCATCGAGAGCATGGGAGTCGAGTGGGCGGTGTTCACGGGCGGCGAGCCCCTCATGCACTCGGACCTGTTTCGCCTCTGCGATATCCTGCGCGGCCGAGACATCCGGATCACCGTTCTCAGCAGCGGGCTCCTGCTGGATCGCCATGCCGCCGCGATCGTCGCCAGCGTCGACGACGTGATCGTTTCTCTGGACGGGCCGCCCGAAGTGCACGACCGCGTCCGCGGCGTACCGACTGCCTTTCGCAGGCTCGAAGCCGGCGTGCGCGCGATTCACGAACTCAAGCCGGATTTTCCGATATCGGCCCGCTGCACCATCCAGCGCAGCAATTGCGCACACCTCAGAGCTACGGTCGCGACGGCTCGACGCATCGGTCTCACGGGCATTTCGTTTCTCGGAGCCGATGTCACTTCCACGGCCTTCAACAGGCCGCTCGGCTGGCCACTGGAACGTCAGGCGGGCGTCGCTCTGACCGATATAGATCTGGCGCTCCTCGACGCCGAAATTGAGTCTTTGGTTTTCGATGATTTCGTCGCTGAGACGGCGCAGAAGCTGCGCAACATCTCCACGCGCTTCCGCGACACTGATGGCTGCGCCGCGCCGGTCTGCAATGCTCCCTGGGTTTCAGCCGTGGTCGAGGCAAGCGGCGCTGTGCGCCCCTGCTTCTTCCATCCGCCGATCGGACAGGTGGATTCCTCGACCACTTTGTTCGACGTACTAAACAGTTCGAGGGCGGTCGCTTTTCGCGCCGCCCTCGATGTTGCTTCCAATCCGGTTTGCCGCCGGTGCGTCTGCTCGCTGAACTGGCAGCCGCCCGCTACGGCGAAGTAACCGCGATCAGCGCGCCGGTCGCCGGGCTGGTGATTCCGTTCATCTGAATCTGAAGCGGCACTCCATTGCTCGTCGGCACTTGCGGGACCACGATATTCAACTGATAGACGCCCGGGAACGACGGCGTCAATCCGGAGAACTGGACGGTTGCCCGCACATTTCCGATCAGCACCGTTGGTTGCACCACCGTGAAGCGAAGCTGATCGAGCGAGTTGTGTCCGCTGAGCACTGTTGGGCTGACCGCTCCGAGGCCGGTCGCGTAGACCGTCAGAATGTCGCCCGGGTGTGCGGGCGTCGATCCGGGGAACGTTCCGACGGGAGCCGCGAGAGCGCCAAACCGCGGGTCGCCGCCCGCCCCGAAGTAAGCGATCGCATATCCGCTGGCGGCGAACACGCCTGGCGCCACCGGATTGATCACTACAGGCTGCGGCGGCGACGGAACTCCGTTGAGAGTCACCACCACATTTACCGAACCGCTGGTTGTTCCGGCCGGGAAGACCTCGAACGGAACCTGGGCGTTAATCTGTCCCGCGGTAACGAAATCGAGCGGCGCATTGATGCCGTTGATGGTAACCGACGTGGCGCCCAGAGTGGTTGCGAGCGGTATCGTATCGGCGGAAGCAAGGCCGGTGGCAAGCTGGTTCCCGAAAATGGCGACCAGGCTGCCGGCCGCTACGGGTTGAGCCGGTGCGAAACTGGCTGCGTTCACCGTTCCGTTGACGTTGACCGTTGGAGTTTGCGCGAAGACGATCCCGGACGCAAAAAGCGTTAACGAGAGGATACGAAATCTTGAGAGCACGCTTCGAGTATTCGACAACGGCGCCGCTGGGGTTGTTTAAGAATCGTAAACATCCTGTAAGTGTTTTCAAAACGCCTTGCCGCCCAGCTTCACGAAGGTTTCGGTCACTTCCGCATCCCGGTTCGCATCGAGGAGCCAGGCGCGTTGCGCCTCCTTCCGCGCCTCTTCCGGGCGGCCGGCGAGTGTGAGGATCTTCGCAAGAGACCAGTGCGGTTTGAACCAGTTCGGCGCGAGTTTGGAAGCCGACATCAGGGCTTTCTCAACCCCCGGCGGGTCGTTCTGTGCCGCGTCCAGGAGGGCCAGGTTGTACCAGGCGTTCGGCGGGTTATCGCTGCTCCCGGTTGCGCGCTCGGCCGCATTTGAGGCGGCGCGCCAGCACGCCGACCGCCCGGCCGGATCGACGATGACCCGGCAAGTCCCCATCAGGCGCCGCGCGATGTAAAGATCCTCGGCGGCTCCCGGCAATTGGGTTCGCGCGAGGGAATTGTATGCGGCCACGGCGTCGGTTCCGTTGCTCTGTTGAAAGACCTGCAGATTGTAATCGGACGCCGTGAGCGCAACTGCCCAAGCGGTGAGGCACAGCGCAAGCGGAATTGAGACGGCGAGCGCCGCTGCCGGGCTGACCCGCAATCGCGAGCGCTCCGCCTCTTCGGGAGTCATCGCCACGAGGATTGCGAGAACGACTCCGGTCGCGAAGATTGGTCCGATCGTAATGGCGTTGAAGAGCGATGCTACGCACGATGCGAGCCAGGCCGCGGTGAGCGGCGCCGTCAGCGGCGAATCCCGCAGTGCCGGCCGGCTCGCAGCGTACGCGCCGAGTGCGAGCCAGGCGAAGGCGAGCAGCAATCCCGGAATGCCTGCGCCCGTCAGCGCATCGAGCGCGCCGTTATGCGGCGACTCGTGATAGAAGTCGGGGAACAGCCTCGCCAGTTCCATCGATTGATAACGCGGGAAATCGCCCGCGAAGGTTTCCGGTCCGAACCCGGTCAGCGGACGAGCCGCCGCCATGTGAAGCGAATCTCTCCAGAGGAGCGGGCGCGCTCCGCCGAGTGGTTCGTCGGCCGACCAATGGACACGGGCCCGCAAGCGCGTTCCGGCCGGCGAAAAATAGAAACCCACCGCGACGGCGGCTATCACGAGTCCCGCCGAAAGCCGGCGCCGGTTGAGGGTTTTCATGGTGCCCGCCTGCAGTCCAAGAAACAGGAAGCCGCCCACCACTGCGAGTATGGCCGAGCGGGTGCCCGTAAGCACCACGGCGATGCCTGAAAGAATCCACGCGGCTCGTCCGGCGCTTCGCCAGGGGCCCGTTTCGGTGCGGTCCGTCGCCAGGCCGCAGAAGAGCGCAATCGCCAGCCACCATCCGAAATAATCCGCATGACCCAGCGTGCCGGGAGGTCTCGTGATCGTGGAATCGCCGGCCTGTGCGTGATAGGCGGCGGCCGGCTGAAAGGGGTCGATATCGAAATACTGCGCGATCCCGTAAAGGGAAGCCACGATCGCCGCAATGGCGAACGCGCGAAACACTTCGGTGATCTCTTCACGATCCCGGCAAAACTCAGCGGCCGCAAGCACCACAAACAGGACAAGAGAGAGCACTGTCAGCAATCCCATGCGCCGCCAGTTCGCGCCAAGCAGGGAAAACCATGGCCGTGAAGACGCCGCGGTAGCGACGCCGAACCACACGATCTGCGCCAGACCGAGCATGCATAACCAGCGCCCACTCTTCCGATTCCAAAGCGCCGAAATGCCTTCCGCCGTTGAGCGATAACCGATTAACGCAATTGCGGTAGCCAGCGCCAGTAGCGCGATCTTCGGAGTCGTGTCGTAATGAAACTGCAATCCCGGCAGGATGAGGAGGGGCAACGCGACGACGAGCACTCGCGCGAGAATCCGCATACCGCTACGCTAGCAGTCAGCTCGAAGCAGGTGAAGGCACGATGACCGTTGCCGTGTCGACGCCCGTGTTTCCCGTCGCTTTCTGATAAGCGTAAACTGTGATCTCGTAAATGCCCGGGGGCGGGGAAGTCCAAACGCCCGCGAACTGGCCTGGAGTATCCGCGGGCGGGATGTTCGTGAATTGAAGCGCGATCTTCACCGGAGCACCGGTTTGCCCTGCGATCGATGCCGCCACTTCGAATTCATCCGGCAGCCACGGCTGCTTGTCGTCGGGAAGGTCCGGACAGATGATTGTGGCCTTGTCGCGTTTGTAGTCGATGGGGCAGCCGCACATCATGGCAACGTTTGCGCGGATCGGAAGCTCCGGAAGCGATGCCGGCGCGTAGTGAGTCGGCGGGTGAATGATCTGAACGATCAGGCCGGGCAATTCAAGCAGGAATCCATCTCCGCCGGTTACGTCCTTTCCTGGATAAACCCACTGCGTGGCCGATGCCGTATTCGCGGATTGCCTCGCGCCCAGCGGACCCCAGGCCGTTACTTCAATCCGCTTCGGGCGATCCAGCAACAGATCGGTGGTGAATGAAGAAGCGCCTGTCGTGGGCAAGGGCTCACCTCGCCGAAGCCGGGCGCACATGACTCCGCCCACGCCATTCGGCCCGGAGCCGCCGCTGGTAATTCCTTCGCTGAGCAGATCCTTCGTCTGAGCATCCCGGATCGTGATCAGCGCGCCGCCGATGTCGTCACCGAGAAACTTGCCATCCCGGGCAATTACCCGCACGGTGATCTTAGTGGGGATCTCCACGACCGTCGCCAGTATATATCAGGCCCTTTGTTAAAAATACGACCAAGTCGGCGTTAATCTCATCGGCTTCTGCCCTGGCCATTCGCGTCCTCATTGGGAATTGTCAGCATATTAAACCGTCTTTGTAACAATTCCGCCCGTAAAAGAAAAAACAACGGATCGCCTCAGGCATCAAACCGGAGCAGAGGTCTGGTGAGGAGCATTGTCCTCGATCAGGGCTGTTGTGCCGTCGAATTTATTTGTACAAAGGAGTACCTGAGGTGGCCGCAAAAAACAAGCCGAACATTCTATTCATCATGGCCGACGACATTGGCTGGTTCAATGTCAGTTGCTACAACCACGGTGTCATGGGTTACCGGACGCCGAACATCGATCGCATCGCTAAGGAAGGCGCGATGTTCACCGATTTCTACGGACAGCAGAGTTGCACCGCCGGACGCGCCGCCTTTATCACCGGTCAATCGCCGATTCGAACCGGCCTCACCAAAGTTGGCACGCCAGGGGCGACCCTCGGCCTGAGCTTCGAAGATCCCTCGGTTGGCCAGTTCCTCAAGAGCTTCGGTTACGCCACCGGGCAGTTCGGTAAAAACCATCTCGGCGACCGCAACGAGCATTTGCCCACTGTTCATGGATTCGACGAATTCTTCGGTAATCTTTATCACCTGAATGCCGAGGAAGAACCCTACTATGCGAACTATCCGAAGGACCCGGCGTTCCGGAAAAAATATGGCCCGCGTGGTGTGCTGAAATGCAAAGCCACCGACAAAGACGACCCGACGGTCGACGAGCAGTTTGGCATGGTTGGCAAACAAACGATCGAAAACACGGGGCCGCTGCCGAAAGAGCGCATGGAGACGGTGGACGAGGAGTTCCTTGGCGCGGCGCTCGATTTCATAGACCGTAAGTCGAAAGAGGGCGGTCCCTGGTTCTGTTATTTCAACCCGACGCGCATGCATGTATTCACGCACCTGAAACCATCTTCAGTCGGCAAGACCGGGCTCGGACTCTATCCGGACGGCATGGTCGAACTCGACGGTTACGTAGGCGAGTTGCTCAAAAAACTCGATGATCTCAAGGTCGCAGACAACACGATCGTTGTGTTCACGACCGACAACGGCGCTGAAGTGCTGTCATGGCCGGACGGCGGCGCCACGCCGTTCCGTGGAGAGAAGGACACCAATTGGGAAGGCGGCTGGAGAGTTCCCTGCGTGATGCGCTGGCCCGGCGTCATCGAGGCCGGCCGCGTCATTAACGATATCGGGTCATTGCAGGACTTCATCCCGACCTTCGCCGCGGCCAGTGGCGAGCCCGATCTGGTCGAGAAGGTGAGGAAGGGATACAAGATGGGCGACAAGACATACAAGGTCCATCTCGACGGTTTCAACCTGATGCCGTTTCTTGCCGGCAAAGTGGAAAAATCGCCACGCGACGGTTTCATCTACTGGAGTGACGACGGCGATTGCATGGCCATGCGGGTGGGAAGGTTCAAGATCGTCTTCGCCGAGCAGCGAAGCACCGGTCTGGATGTCTGGCGCGAGCCGCTGTCAGCGATGCGCATTCCCAAATTCTTCGACCTGCGCGCCGATCCGTTCGAGCGCGGCGAAGAGAGTTTCAAATACAACGACTGGTTCATCGAGAACATTCCTCTCCAGTACGCTGCGCCGCCCCTTCTTATGAAATGGCTGGCGACGTTCAAGGAGTTTCCGCCGCGGGCCAAAGCGGCCAGCTTCACTATCGACCAGGCGCTCGAAAAAATGATGCCGAAGAGCTGATCGCCGGAGTGCCCTATCGGACCCCGCTTCCCGGTAGGGATTGCTTGCCATCCAGGGTGATTACAAAGAGACGGCTGTTGGCGTTGAGACCGGCCACGATAGCGATGTACTGCTTGCCATAGAGGTCGTAGCTGATGGGATTGCAATAGCCGCCGCCGAGGTTCGCTTCCCAAAGCTTCTCTCACCGATTTCGGCGCTCCAGGCCGTCGAGCCACGGAAAACAATATTGCCCACGGTGACGACGGTATCCCCGCCTGCGAGAGAGCGCGCGTTTGTCACGCGCCCGCGTTCTTTGTTGGCCGCCGGATCCTACGCGACCGGAAGCCGCCGCTGAAATCGGGGGCTGCCTTTCGGCGCCTTCGGTTCATGCGGGCCGAGCCGAGGTTCGCCACCCCTGCCGCCGAGGTGGCTCTGGCCCCCGCATACTCCCCTGGGCGCCCATTTTGTTCACGCTATTTTGCGTGAAACACCCGCCGGATGTCAGAACGCGTACTTCGCCGAGATCTGCAGAATGCGCGGATCGCCGGAACTGCTTCCCGGAGCCGTGATATCGCTCGTGATGTGCCCGAAATTCGAAGCCGTCATGGTCGTCACGGGAGTGCTGAAATTGACGTGGTTCAGCACGTTGAAGACGTCCAGGCGAAACTCCAGAGTGTGGTTTTCGTGCAGAACGACCCTGCGCGAAACGCTGAGGTCGATCTGGACATAGCCGGGTCCGGTAAGGCTGTTGTTTCCGAGATCGCCGAATGTGCCGGTGGCGGGCGCTGCGAAAGCACTCGCGTTAATCCAGCAGTTCGGACCCTGCACGGCGCAGTTGGCGTTGGAAGTGAGCAGGTTGGGCCGCTGTCCGCCGATATTGTTCAGCGCGTTATCCACCCCGGTGGTCACGGTGAAGGGAGCGCCCGTGTGCCAGCCGAAGATCGGCGAGAGTTGCCAGTTGCCGGCGATGATCTCCAGCGTGCGATTCGAGAACTTCGGCGACTGGAAGACGCCGGAGACGTTCAGCAGGTGCCGGATATCGATGCCGCCGCAATTGCCGCGATCGTAGCGGCGATCGGACGGGTCCGTGTAGGAACCCCCGAGCAGAGTCGTCACCGGATCGGCGATGCAGTGCGACCAGGTGTAGTTGGCCAATATGGTGAAGTTATGCGACAGACGATGCTGCAGCGAAAGCAGCAGCGCGTTGTAGCTCGCCGTCGCGCCGTCGTCGAGCGCCGTGATGTTGGAGATGTAGGCGCCCTGGGTGGGATTCTGCAGGGTGAGCGCGCGCCGGGCGGCGGTATTGTTCAGCGACGAGCACGGGCTGTAACTGACGCCGTTGATGACACAGCTCGCGCCGGGGAAATAGACGGAGGGATCCTGCGAAACCGCGGCCCACATGTGGATGGTGTTGTTCCCCATGTAACTTGCCGAAGCCAGCCAGTTGGAGCCGAACTGCCGTTGGATCGACAAATTCCACTGATCCACGTGAGTGGTATGGAGGTTCAGGGGGACCGTCATGTAGCCGACGTTGGTCGGGAAGACCGTGTCCTTGCTGATCGTATAGGGGAACGGATTACCGCCCGGAAAATTGAGCCACGGGTTGGAAAACCCGCCGACTGGCGTGGGAACGCTTACCACGCGTCCCCACGGAGCGGTTCCACCGTAACCGTCGTAGAAGAGCGTGGGCGGCAGATCGAAGAACATTCCCCATGAAGCCCGGATGGTCATCTTTCCGTTGTTGCTCGGATCGAACACCAGGCCGACACGCGGCGCGAAGTTGTTCCACCGGATATTGTTGGGCCGGTCGTTCGTCTGGAAGCCGGGATCGCCAGGATACTGGACACCGGCCGGAGCGTTGGGGTAAACGGTCGAGTGAACGTTGTTGACAAAATTGTCGTAATCGAAATGAGTCACGCGGCCCCGCTGCAATGACGCCCCGATGTAGGGCTCCCATCGCAAGCCGTAGTTGATCCTGAGTCTGGATGTTACGCGCCAGCTGTCCTGGGCATAGAGCCCGATATATTGATGACGTTCGTCGTCAAGTGTGAGGCTCGACTGGCCCTCGCTGGCGGGAAGGCCCAGCAGGAAGTCGGCCATCGGCAGGCCGGTGAGCTGTCCTGTGAAACTGGCGCTGCCTCCGGAGGTTCCGAGGAAGGTAGCGTTCTGAATCGGGCGGATCCAGTTCACCCCAAACTGTAACTGGTGATTGCCGCGCAGCATGCTGAAGTCGTCGGTGGCCTGATAGCTTTGAGTCGGCAGGAATGCCGCGAACGAATTCGCGCCGGCGGTGTACAGCGCGCCCGTTACGGTGAAGTAAGGGTTGCTGGGGATGGGGGGCGGAGTCATATTGATCCCGAAGTCGGCTGCACTGAAGAGGAAGATCTCAGGTTTGTTGATCGCCGCGCGATTGAAATTGAGGCGCAGCGAGTTGATGGTCGTCGGATTCAGCACCCAGGTGTCGCCCAGCGCGATCGAGTTCACGAGGTTGTCGGGGGAGGCGTTCAGAATCGACAGCGGATTGTTATCGGTAAAGCTCGGCGGCTGGAACGAATGGGTTACCAGATAGCGGCCGAACACGGTGTGTTTCTCGTTCACAAGCCAATCGATCTTCGCGACGCCAAACTGTTCTGAGAAGTTGTTCAGGGTGCTGTAGGTGGTCTGGCCGCAGATGTTGGTGGCCGCCGGATAGTACGAAGTCATTTTGAGCGCGGAAGCGTTCAGCAGTGAGACAGGCACGATGTTGTTCACAAACGGCGCCTTCAGCGTGATTTGTCTTCCGCCGTTGCAGGCGGGCGATGCCAGGTCGGTGAAGTTTCCAGCCAGCATGTCCGCCGTTGGAACGAAACTGATACCAGTAGATGCATCCGCGGACTGAATCGTCTGCTGATAGCCCAGGAAGAAGAAGAGTTTGTTTTTTACAATGCGTCCGCCAACCGTGCCGCCGAACTGGTTGCGGCGAAGAGTATCCTGCTGGGCGGCAAAGAAGTCGCGGGCGTTGAAATCGCCGTTGCGGAGGAACTCGAACGCGTCGCCATGGAATGAGTTGGAGCCCGATTTGGTTATGACGTTGACGGCCCCTCCGGCATGCTGGCCGTACTGAGCCTGCAAAGCGCTGGTTTCCACTTTGAATTCCTGGAGCGCATCCGGGAACGGCAGAGGGAGACCGGCGTTGTTAACCGGGTCGTTATGCGAGACGCCGTCAAGCGAGTAGGTCAGGCCGTCCGCGGGACCGCCGGCTACGCTGATGGCAACTTCGTTGGGATAGTTTTTCTGTGAGATCAGCTGCCCCGAATTGGCGAGAGGAACAACCACGGCGGCTCCCGAAAGCGTGATCAACTGGGTTGCCTGCCGGCCGTTCAGGGGAAGGTCTACGACGCGCTGCTGGTCGATGACCTGGCCGACGCCGCTGCCGCTGGCTTCGACCATGGTTGCGGCGGCCTGAACATTGACCTCCTGAGACACTGCGCCGATCTGCATGACGATGTCGACCGTCGGGCTCGATCCGACCTGAAGCACGATGCCGCTCTGGTGGTATGTCGTGAATCCTTCTTTCTTTACATCGAGCGTGTAAGGACCGACCGGGAGGTTGGGCAAAGTGTAAGCCCCGTCGGATCCGGATGTCGAGTTGCGGGTCAGGCCGGTGTCCGTCTGCGTGGCGGTAACCTGAGCTCCCGGAACGACGGCGCCGGTAGAATCGCGCACCGATCCGCTCATCTGCGATCCCGCGTTGTTTTGCCCGAAAAGTGTTGCGCAACACAGAGCAAATGAGAATGCGACGGCCAGTTTACTGCGTAAATTCATTTGATTTCTCCCACGAATCAGCGAATTTGACTAGCCTATCAAACCGTATCTCACGACTGAGGAACACAACATCTTGAGAAATGGCTGGAGAAATCGCCCGAGCGGTTCCGCCTGCTTCACGCCTTCCGTTTCGAAACGCGCGCCGCTCGGGACCGGTGTTCCGGGCAGCGGCCGGAATCCGCAACCATTTGTGCTGGAAACCAGTCAGTCGCGGAGAACCGGTATATACGACCACGCAAGCAACGCGGCCCCGATGAGGACCGGAATCAATCCGCTCAGGTAAATCGGCGCTTCCCGGATAAGCGCCGAGAGGAAGACCATCACCCCGATACCGACCCCGCAGGTCACCAGGCCGCCGATTTTGATTTGTTCCCGCACACGCCGCCTCTCGTTTCCTTCCTGCTCGCGGAGAAATGCGAGAGCGGATGCCGCGATGTCAGGCGGGGCGTCCGCAAGCTTCCGGATCGCCTCGTTTCTGTAGTACGCTTCTCTTTCACGCCGATGGCTCTCCGACCACGAGGCTATCGCCAGGAATGAAAACAGGGCGACGGCCCCGACGCTCAAAAATTCCCAGAGTGCAACTGCGGCGTTCATTTGAGAGGTCTCCTTTGCGCGGTTTCTTCGGCTGCAACTGGTCCGACAAGCGCCGCGGCGGGGCGGTTGCATTTTTTGACGGAAAGGAAATGCAACCGCGCCTGCGCCCGCCTGGTCGTACCTGCGGAGGGTGAGTGTCGGCTGACGAAGATCGCGTCGACGTGGAACGTGTGCTGACCGGGGATGTCACCGCTTTCGAGAACATTGTGCACCGCTGGCAAGGTCCTTTGGTGAACCTCGCCTGGCGGTTCTGCCGCGATAGCTCGCGCGCTGAAGAGCTGGCGCAAGAGGCCTTTCTGCGGGCCTGGCGCGCCCTCGCCTCCTGGCGTCGCGATGCCGTGTTCTCCACATGGCTGTTTGCCCTGGCGACGAATCTCTACCGCACCGAACTGCGGCGTATACCTGCGGGAACCGTGCCTCTGGATAACGCCGGGCAAATCAGAGCCGGCCGCGACGAGCATTGTGCCCTTGAGATCGATGACCGCAACCGGGCCGTGCAGCGCGCCGTGCTGGCTCTACCGGCAAAATACAGGGAGGCGCTGATCCTGTTTTACTTTCATGACATGAATGTGAGGGACGCCGCGCTCAGCCTGGGACTGCCGGAGGGTACAGTGAAAGCCAGATTGTCACGGGCACGCGAAATCCTGCGCAATAAACTTACGAGGAAGGTTCAATGAGAGGCGAAGATATCGACGGGATACTTTCTCATAACGACAAAATTGTTCCGTCTTCCGGTTTCACGGCTTCCGTGATGGAGGCAGTCACGCGCGAGGCAACAGCGCCGCCGCCAATTCCATTTCCCTGGAAGCGGGCGTTGCCAGGACTGGGTTGGTGCTTGGCCGTGAGTATCGCATTTCTCGCTACGGGCCCGAAATTAAGCGAAAGGTTAAGCGCCCCCCCGCCTCAGATATCCGGGACGCTGGATCTGTCGGTGGTGCTCGGTGGGGCGGCGTGGATTTTCACCGCTCTCGCGGTGTCGCTCGTGACTATCGGTCTCTCAATCCGAATGACCAGAAGAGTCTGAACGCTTTACCTAACGCTTTATCTTGAGGGCTGCGGCGCTATCTCCTCCGCGGTCACGAAGATCGGGCGAATGTCTACCGGCACGGTTCCGATCGTCTTCAGCGTCGCATTCATCTCGGGCCGCAGGACGCCCAGCGTGTCAAGCATCCGTTTGGCGCCCGCGTAATCTCCGGTGGCCTCGAGTGTCAGCAGGTCGTGCGCCAGATCGCGCACGGCGCCGCGAATCTTCGATTCATCCACTTCCCAGTGCGTGCCCTTGTGAACGAACGCGCCCTTGTCGGTGAGGTAGTTGAACTGCAGCGCCATGCCTTTTCCGTGCGCCTCGTTGAGACCGAAACGCAGGGTCCGGAAGGACGATGCGAGGAATGTGGTGTAAAGGGCATTCTCACCGTGAGGCAGGTATCCGCGATCGAAGAAGTGCTGCAGCATGTAGAGACCAAGCACGTCCGCCTTGGCTTCTTCGATCGCGCTGTAAAGGTCCTTCAATTCCTGACGCGGTGTGGACGCCCGGCCGTTGACGGTGATCTGGTGCGGTCCGATTCCATGGCTCATCTCGTGCGCCAGGATGTGAGTAAAGAAGGAATCGAAATTGAGCGAAGACTGAGCGGCGGGCGTCAGGACGATTTTTGAGATGGGCTCGAGGGTGGTCCGGAACTTGGCTTCCTGCACGTTCCGCAGCATCACGCGTTTGCTGCCCTTTTCGTGTACGACGCGTTCGTCGTTGGGCAAGTTGTAGGCCGCGGTCTGCACGCCGTGATCGCCATCGCCCGCCGCGAACACCTCGTTGACGACGCGGATAGGCGATAGAGCGCCGATTTTCGGGTTGCGATACTTCGGGTCGATCGGGAGGTTGCTCTCAACCTCCTGCATGTGATCGCCGAAGAATTTGAGTTTGGCGGTTTCGGCTTCGTCGCGAACGTTGATGTAGGCTTCGAACGCGGCCTTGTAGCCGAAGATTTCGTCATTGTAGGTCTCATAGGGACCGATGGTAATGTCGAGCGGCGCGTCGAGATCCATCCATGCCACGTCGCTCGCATAGTAGTCGTTTGAGAGAAACGCCGCCGCGCGCGTTTCAAGGAAGTGCTTGAGCGTCAGGTTGTCCGTCGCCTTTGCGGCCGAGCGAAGATCGCTCGCACAAGCCGCGAGATCGGTCTTGTACTCCTCGGAATAGGGGATGGATCGGAGTTTGCCGTGGGGTCCGCGGCGGATCACGGTAAAGAAGCCTTCGGCCTGCGCGCGCGCTGCGGGAGAGAGGGTCTTCGCCCACGCTTCGAACTCCTCGCGGGTCATGTTTTCGGGATAGAAATTGGCCCCTGGCGGCTTGCGGTCGGGCACGCCGGGAAGGAAGGCTTTGTGGGCGTCGAGATCCGAAAACGGACCTTTGTTCAGCCAGAAATAATCGAGCCGGGCTTTGCCGAGGGGCGAGTTGTCCTGGCGCAGTTTGTCGTAGAGCGCCAGATTGCCGCTCCAGAGCTGCTGCATGAAAATGCGGTTGACGATTCGGCCTGCTTCGATGAGCTTCACCAGCGCGGCGCGGTCGCCGGAGGAAAGCTTCGAAGTGTCGACGCGCAGCTGGACGGGCGCGAAACGCGCGGTCATTTGCTGAAGCTCGGCCAGGGATGCGCCGGCTGCGGAGACGGTTAATGGCATAAGGGCGGAGATGGCGAGTGCAAAAATGAGTCGGCGGGGATTATACACTTTACATACCCATGAAGTCCTGGCAAAATAAGCCATGGGGTGACTGCTTCACAGTACCAAAACGAGGATTCCGCTCGGGAATATGTCGAGTCGAAGCTTTGGCCGGATGGCCCCGTTTGCCCGCACTGCGGAGCGGCCGGCAATAATTACAAACTCAAGTCGAGACCGGACAGCAGGAACAAGTTACGCAAGGGCGTCTACAAGTGCGGGGCGTGCCGGAAACCATTCACGGTGACGGTCGGAACTGTCTTTGAGGACTCCCGAATCCCACTTCATAAGTGGTTGCTGGGCGTGCATCTCATGTGCTCGTCAACGAAAAGCATGAGCGCCGTTCAGCTTCAGCGCGAACTGAGGCTGGGATCCTATCGCTCGGCCTGGTTCATGTGCCATCGGATCCGGTGGGCTATGACGCAATCGCCTATGTCTGAAATGTTGGGGTTGAAGCGTTGACGGTGGCGGGGGTGAGAGATCATGGCCGCAGCCGACTTGCAGGCGGTGGGACGGGCTGGAAAGCGTGGCCGCACGATTGAAAAATCGCCCCGAAGTGACTGGAGAGCTCCGCGCCGGGAGGGAAGCCCGGCGGCTCCATTGAAGGCGCGCCGCAGTGGTTGAAAACAAACGAAGCAGTATCGGGCGCGTTTTCATGGTTGCTCGTGGACCGCAGGTCCATCTGGACAGCCCCGAAGGGCTGCCCCACGGCGGAATTGCGGGCGGATCGAACGGTTTTTCGTGGCTGCTCGTGGACCGCAGGTCCATCTGGACAGGACACTAGCGGTCGTCCAGCGGAAGGCCAATCAGAATGGCGCGATCAGGCTTGGTTCCCCATATCCCGATTCACGAGGACGAAGCTCTCGCCGCACTCCTGCGCGTCAAGCCGTCACCAGACATGCCGCGTCCCGGCACGAGCGCGAGGAATAAATCCGTCTGGGCCGAGGTAAACGCAGAGGCACACGGGACTCTGAAGGAGAAGGCGCGGACAAAGAGAAAGAAGTAGTCCGGTTTTCGTGGGTATGTAAGGTATATAAATTGAATTATTTACGCGTGAAATCAAGCATTTAGGGGCGCTTCAAGCCGGATTAGCGCCCATGAGCTCTAGCATCGGGGCATGAAGGCTTGCAGACTGGAGAGCACAAGATTGGAGACAATAGGGTCGGCGGCGGCGGGAATCGCGCACGATATTAACAATCAGCTCACTCTGATCGTGAATCATCTTGCCGTCCAGGACACGGCGCGCGCGCAGGAGGCAGTCAGGCGCTGCTCCCAGTTGACCGAAGGGCTCCTCTCTTATTGCAAAGGGGAAACCGCGGCGCCGGGTCCGTTCGATCCAGGTTCTTTCCTCCGCAAGTTTGCCAGAGAACTTTATTTGCCCGAAGGCATCGCGCTCGTCCTTGAGATACCCGCCTCGTTACCGGCGATCATCGCGGAGCCCGTCGGGACGATGCGGGCGCTGAGCAATCTGGTTTCGAACGCCTGCGCTGCGATGGATAATGCCGGCACGTTGTGGATTACGGCCGCGCCGGGAACGATCGAGGTGCGCGACTCGGGTCCCGGAATTCCAAACGGGTACGCCAGGCAGATCTTCGAGCCGTTTTTCTCCACCAAAGGCGCCCAAGGTACCGGTTTGGGACTGGCGATCGTACGCGAGACGATGCGCCAGCAGGGCGGGGCGGTCTCCGTGCAGTCGGCGCCGGACAAAGGCGCGCATTTTGTGCTGCGTTTCCGTCTGGCGTGACAAACTCAGATCGCGAGTTTGCCGCGGTAGATCATCTGCCGGGGGTCGAACTTCGCTTTCAGTGCGAATTGATCTGTGTCCAGGGTGAAAACGACTTCTTTATCGTTCACACTCAAGGGCAGTAATTCTTTCGAGAAGCCGAACAGGATCACTTCGCCGCCTCTCGCGGGGCGGATAACGCCCGCTTCGGTCGCTTCCTTTGACTTAACACTCAGAGATGCGCCGTTTTTCAGCCAGTCGAGTATCTCCTGCTGATCGACGCCGCCCGGTGGGCCTGGCCGCGAAGGCGCATGGCCATAGCGCGGCAACCGCCCGCCCTCGACAGTGATCGGGAGATTGCTGACGCCGAGCATGTAATGGCCCGCGAATTCCTCTGGAATCGGATACTTCAGGGCATCCAGCAGGGGCTGGGCGCTTTCCCAGGTAACAATGACATCGGGCTGCTTCGCCGGGGTCCGGCCGCCGCCGCTGCCGATTGTGGCGGACTTGTTCGGGTCGACTGTAAGGTCGCTGCTCCCCGCTCCCGCAGGGCCCAGGCCGTTCGGCTTGAGATCCACCCGCGTGTCTCTGGCCCAGGGTGATCGGGTCGTCAACTCCAGGACTTCGTCGCTAGTCCACGCCGAAGTCTCTTTTCTGTTCCAGAAAGCTGCAGCGCTTAAGGCTTTGCGCGCCGCTGAGAAAAAAAGATAAGAACCCCCCGCGAGGCCGAGCCACGAGCGGCGGGTCAAAGAACCGGGTTGAATCTTGTATATCCCCACTTCCTGTTTAAACGCGCGAAGGCAAACTTATGATACGCGGCGCTGCAACTTAATATTGTAACTTTGGTCACTTTTTGTCTTGTTTGTATTGGCCAGACAGGCTAGATTAGAAACGGTGTCTCCACCTGCCTCAAATTCAACCGAAAATGTTCGGACCATTCTTGTTGTCGACGATGAGCCGGACGTTCTTCGGCTGATTGAATCGATTCTTTCCGACGGAGGCTACCGAGTCGTTCCGGCGAGGGATGCGGCCAAGGCCATTCAGGCTTTCGAGAAGATGTCCGAGCGGCCCGATCTTGTCCTGACCGATGTCGTGATGCCGGGGATGAGTGGACCGATGCTCGTCGATCACCTGCTTGGGCTTCAACCAGACCTCAGGGTTCTGTTTATGTCTGGTTACGATGATCGTCAGGTGGTTCAGCGATATGTCGTGGAGCGAGGCTTCAAGCTGATTACTAAGCCTTTTACTGTCAAATCGTTGCGTTCGGAAGTTGAAGCGATCATCCAGGCCGACGGTGCGGCGGAGTCGAAACACTGAAGCAGGGTTCGACCGTGGCGCGCCGCTGGTATGTGTCGGGGCGTGTTCAGGGTGTAGGCTTCCGTTTCTTCGTCCAGACAAACGCGAAGGCACTCGGGTTGCGCGGGTGGGTGCAGAACGAAGACGATGGGCGCGTGCAGGTTTATGCCATCGGTTCACCGGCTACGCTGAATGAGCTAGCGGGTCTCCTGCACAAGGGTCCGCCGGCAGCTGAGGTGCGAGGGGTTGAGGAGCAGGAAGCCCCCGTGCAACAATTGAGTTCCTTCGACTCGGATTAGGCCCATCCGAATTCAATTGAAATAATGAATTCCCTCAAAAATCTCATTCGCGAGGTTCCCGATTTTCCCAAAGCGGGTATCCTCTTTTACGACATCACGACTCTTTTAAAAGACAAAGACGGTCTTTGCGGCACGATCGACGGGTTGAAAGATCGATATGCCAACGTGGGCGTGGACGTTGTTTTGGGAATCGAGGCGCGGGGCTTTATCTTCGCTCCGGCCCTCGCGTATGCGTTGGGCGCAGGCTTCGTGCCGGTGCGCAAGCCAAAAAAACTGCCGTCCGCATGCACCCGGGTTACCTACGACCTCGAGTACGGCACCGATACGCTCGAAATTCATACGGATGCGATTTTTCGTGGCGCGAAAGTTCTGATCGTCGACGACCTTCTCGCAACAGGCGGTACGGCGAAGGCGGCGGCTCAACTAGTGGAACAACTGGGCGGAGTGGTGGCGGGCACTGCGTTCGTGGTCGAGCTGACATTCCTGGGCGGACGCCGGAAGCTTAACGGATACGAGGTTTTTTCCTTGCTCCAGTACGATAAATGAGGCCCGGCGGAAAGGCCGGGGGCCTGGTACGGCAGGCGCGCGTTCCGGCGTATGCCAAAGTCAATCTGGGACTGCGGGTTCTTTATAAGCGACCGGACGGTTTCCACGAACTTCGGACCGTCTTCCAAACCATCTCTCTGGCCGACCGCCTGGACATCGCCTGGGTGCCAGATCGGATCACACATATCGAAATCGAGGGAACTCCGGAAATTGCCGACAATCTGGTGGGGCGCGCAGCCAAGCTTATTCTGGAAGCCCTTAAGGTTCATGGTGATGTGCGATTTGTCCTCAAGAAAAACATTCCTATGGGCGCGGGGCTCGGCGGTGGCTCTTCGGATGCCGCTGCAGTGCTCCTGGCTCTTCCGGTTCTGATCGGGAAATCGCTGCCGGCGGATCGTTTACAGGCCATCGCCAGCAGTTTGGGAAGCGATGTTCCCTTCTTTCTTCACGGGGGTACAGCGCTCGGTCTCGGACGCGGCGAAGAGCTGTATCCGCTTCCCGACTACCCGCCGGCCGCGGGGATATTGGTTACCCCTGACATCCACTCGTCGACGGCGGAGGCTTACAACGACCTGTCCACGAGATTGACATCAATTTCATTACAAAATAAAATAAATAGTTTCCAGGAAGAAGTCTGGCGAGGGGGGTCGGAAGGTCAGATCGCGGTTGATGACAACGACTTTGAGGAAGTTGTCTTTGCCCGCTACCCGGAACTCAAGCACATCAAACAGCGGCTTCGCCGATCCGGCGCCGACCCGGCGGCAATGACCGGCAGCGGCTCTGCCATCTTCGGGATTTTCGCAGACGAGAAAAAAGCTGACCGAGCGAAGAAATCGTTCCCTGACAAGAAAGTGTTTCCGATATCGTTCGTGAGCCGCGCCAGGTATCGCTCCGCCTGGCGGCGCGCGCTAAATCTACACGCAGAAGGTATTCAATGGCCGCCCCGAAGCTTGCACAACCGAAACCCGTACGCGCGATGAATCCGGAGCGGATCAAGATTTTTACCGGCAGCGCTAATCCTTCGCTGGCGGAGGAGATCTGCCAGCAGCTCGGTCTCGATCTGGGAATGATGAAGCTCAAGCGCTTCTCGGACGGCGAGATCAATCTGCAGATCCTCGAGAATGTGCGCGGCGCCGATTGTTTTGTGGTTCAGCCGACCTGCACTCCCGTCGACGCGCATCTGATGGAACTGCTGGTGATGATCCACGACCTGAAACTCTCGTCGGCGGAACGCATTACGGCGGTGCTACCCTATTATGGGTACGGGCGTCAGGATCGGAAGGACAAGCCTCGGGTTCCGATTTCGGCGAAACTGGTTGCTTCGCTGCTGGAAACGGCGGGCGCGGACCGGGTGATGGCTCTGGATCTGCACGCAGCCCAGATTCAGGGATTCTTCGATATACCGGTGGACCATTTGTTTTTTCGACCGGTGACAATCGACTATTTCAGGCCGCGCAATATTCCCGATCTTACGGTGGTTTCGCCTGATGCCGGGGGTGTGGAACGTGCCCGGTCGGTGGCCAAGCGCTTGAATGCGCCGCTGGCGATCATCGACAAACGGCGGGAAGAAGCGAACGTCGCCGAAGTGATGAATGTGATCGGTGATGTGCAGGACCAGAATTGCCTGATTGTCGACGATCTGATCGATACGGCGGGCACGCTGGTGAAGGGAGCGGAAGCGTTGCTGGAATATGGCGCGCTTAGCGTCACGGCTTGCGCTACGCATGCGGTGCTCTCGGGTCCGGCAGTCGAGCGGATCAAAGAGTCGAGGATTAAGGAAGTGATCGTCTCGAATTCGATTCCTTTGACGAAAGAGGCGAAGGAGTGCGGGAAAATAAGGTCGTTGTCGGTTGCGCCATTGCTGGCGCGGGCCATTCAGTCGATCCACGAAGAGACGTCGATCAGCGTTTTGTTTATTTAGATTCCGGCTGTAAGCCGCGAGCGCAACCCACGGCCTGGCTTTGACCAGAAACGGACTTGCGTCAAGGAGATGAGAAGTTGAGAATTGAAACGGTAGTTGCAGCCGAAGCTCGTGAGAGCCGCGGCAAGAATGAGGCGCGGCGCGTCCGCGTGAGCGGCCGGATTCCGGCGGTTATCTATGGCGCTTTTCAGGACCCTCGCGCCATCAGTCTGAACCCCAAAGACATTCTACGGATCATCCACAGCAAGACGGGCCACAACTCGATCTTCGACGTCGAAGTCTCAGGCGCCGAGAAAACTCCGGTAATCGTCGCCGACGAACAGTATCATCCGGTCAAGGGCACTTTGATGCACATCGATCTGAAGCGCATCGACCTCACCAGGAAGCTGCGGGTGTCGGTTCCCGTTCACGTATCGGGCGATGCCAAAGGCGTCAAACAGCAGGGGGGCGTCCTCGACATCGTGACCAAGACGATCGAAATCGAATGCGTTCCGGACGATATTCCGGACCAGTTCGACGTGGATGTGACCGAATTGATGATCGGCACGAACATTCGCGTCTCCGACCTTCCCGTAAAGGAAGGCGTCCGCGTTCTGACGGCCCCTGAAGCGGTCATCGCGCACGTCGTCGGAATCAGCGAGGAAGCCGCTCCCGAAGCCGCTGCCGCCGCTCCGGAGCCTGAAGTGGCGAAGAAGGGCAAGAAGGAAGAAGCCGCTCCTGCCGCAGCCGCTCCGGAAAAGGGCAAGAAGAAATAACCGGGGATGTTCCTGGTGGCCGGCCTTGGTAACCCCGGCGAGGAGTATGCCGCGACACCCCATAATATGGGTTTTCTTGTCGTGGACCGACTCGCGGCGCGTCATGGAATTCGCCTGACGCGAAAGGAATGCCAGGCCGTTTTGGGCCAGGGGAACATCGGTGGCAAAACAGTGCTGCTGGCCAAACCACAAACGTTCATGAATCTGAGCGGCGTCGCAGTCAAGCCGCTGATGGAGAAGAATGAAATTCCCGCTTCGGATCTGATTCTCGTCTACGATGAGCTCGATCTGCCGTGGGGCTCGCTGCGCGTGCGGCCGCAGTGGTTCGGCAGCGGGACACAACGGCATCAAAGACGTGATCGCGAAACTCGGAACACAGGAGTTTCCGCGAATTCGGCTGGGAGTGCATCCCGGCCACCCTTTGCCAAGCGGCAAAGACTATCTGCTGTCGCGTTTCACTCGGCAGCAAAACGAAAGTCTGGATGCAGTTCGTCGACCTTGCGGCCGACGCGACTGAATCCATAATTGCCGAAGGCGTCGAAAAGTCCATGACGAGATTCAATCGTCGCGCCCAAGGTTCTACACCAGAGGAAGAATGAGAATCTACGAAAATCTGTTCATCGTGAAACCCGATGCGACAGAAGAAGAGATCGACCACCTCGTTGACACAGATGAGCAAGAGTGTCACGACAAGCGGCGGCACGATTGACAAGGTCGACAAGTGGGGCAAGCGAAGGCTTGCTTACCGGATCGAGAAGCATCGCGAAGGCAGTTATATCCTGATGCAATTCACCGCTGAGCCCTCAACGGTGAAGGAGTTCGAACGCCGGCTGCGCGTTCAGGACTCGGTGATGAAGTTCCTGACCGTGCGCATCGACGAGACGCTGAAGCGGCTCGACAAGCGCAAGAAGGAGCGCGAGAAGCGCGCGCATCGGCGGCCGCAGGCAGCAGTGCCGCAGCCCTCGCTGGCGCAACAGATGCTCGGAGGCGCGGCGGAAGGCTCACATCCGTTGCCTGGCGCTCCTGTTGCTGCTCCGGCGCATCCCGCGCCCGGCGCACCCACATCTGGCACACCCACATCTGTCACACCCACATCTGTCACACCCACATCTGTCACACCCACATCTGTCACACCTGTGTCTGCTCCGGCAGAGTCCGGCCCTGTTGAGAAAACGGGCCAGCCCCCTTCAAACGAGTAAGGAGATCTCAACATGCCAGAACAAAGAGGCGGACGGCCGATCGCGGCCTCACAGCGACCCACCGGTGGCGACAAGGCCGCCGCAGTAGGCAAGAAGCAATATTTCCGGCGCAAGAAGGTTTGCCGTTTCTGCGTCGAGAAGATCGACGACATCAACTACAAGGACGTCCGGATGCTGCAGGCGTTCATCGCCGAGCGCGGCAAGATCGTTCCTCGCCGCATTTCCGGCGTTTGCGCGCCGCACCAGCGCCGTCTGACCGACGCGATTCTGAAGGCGCGCAACATCGCCCTGCTGCCGTTCGCGGCCGCGGTCTAGAGGAGAATCGACCATGGAAATCATTCTCAGGGAAGATGTCGAAAAGCTGGGCGCGCGCGGCGAAGTGGTGAAGGTTGCGGCGGGTTATGCGCGCAACTTTCTGCTTCCGAAAAAGCTGGCGGTAGCGGCGACGGATTCAAACCGCAAAATCGTCGAGCAGGAGCGCCAGGCGCACCTGCGCAAGGAAGCGAAACTTGTCGGCGAGGCGCAGGAACTGGCGAAGCTGATGGGCGCCGTAACCGTTACGATTGCCCGCAAGGCCGGCGAAAACGATCAGTTGTTCGGATCGGTAACCGCGGCGGATATCTCGGATGCGCTTACAGCGCAGAATTACTCGGTCGAGCGCCGGAAGATCCATCTGGATGAGCCGATCCGGACCTTGGGCGAACATAAGGTAACCGTTCGCCTGCATCGGGAAGTGACCACCGAGGTCACCGTGAACGTCACTCGCGAAGAGTAAGATCGAGACGATTCACCCGGAGGCGATGAGAGGCAGCGCGCCTTCGTCGCCTCCAGGTGACTAATCGGCGTGGACGCCAGAGGTCTTCTTCGTGAAGAATTTCCGCTTTATATCGGGCCAGAATTCCTTGAGCACGTTTGAAATCGTGTCCGTCCCGATCTGGGTGAACATTCGCTGCATCGTATCGCCGAAGTCGCGGCCGTCGGGATAATACAGGTTTCCGATCGCCGCCACCGTTCCGTTCCCCAGAAATTCCGCCGCATTGAAGGTCCAGTTCCCGCGATCGGTTCGGGTGACAAGCGTGCGGGTCAATGAATAACCAAGCCTGGACTTAATCGATCCATTTATCTTTCGGAAATAGCGCGGATCCTCATGCAGTAGCGACGGCCAGATCGCCTCGGTCATGAAATTACCAACAATCTGATCCGCTGCCGAGGTTCCGTATCTTTTCGCGAACCCCTCTACACCCTGGCCGAACGATGGGTTCGTATTATTGGCTTGCGCGATAAGGGCAAACACGCCTGCCAGCACGTACGACGGATAATCGAGGCTGTCTTTCCTGGCGATCGTGAATTTCTGCTTCGTTGTGATCGGTTCGAACGGAATGGAGCCGTCGGCAGTCCGATAATTGGGTAGAACACCAAAAATGCGCTTATCCGGGGGCGACGCTGTCTTCCCGGGATCGCTCGTACCCGACGGCGCTGCGGCCGCAGGGGCAGGAGCCTCTGTCGTCCTGGGCTGGTGTTTGCATCCGGCGCAACTGGCGTTGCAGCAGTCTGCGCCAACAAAACACCCGGAACCAGGATCATTAAAAGAATATTGTTTAATTTCAGACGTACTCCCGCAATCCCTTTTGGATGGCTCAACGGAGGATAAGGTTCCACTTTTCCACTCTCCGGGCTCCCCCTGCCGTTCGCGATAATCGGAGGTTGGCACGTTTCCGCGCTTCCGTGATATTCGCAAACCTTTTAATAATGTCCTGCTCTCCTGCAAAAACAAACCCAAAACAATTCCCCACGACCCGCATTCCTGTCCAACCCGGAGCAGGTCATGGTCCATCATCTCAATCTCGACCTTGCCGTCGTGTTCGAGCAGCAGACGATCCAGGGCACGGC
Organism: Terriglobia bacterium; assembly: GCA_963845785.1. Lineage (GTDB taxonomy): Bacteria > Acidobacteriota > Terriglobia > Bryobacterales > Bryobacteraceae > BOG-234. The sequence continues at coordinate 35,479 of CAWJTK010000004.1, forward strand.
CGTCCTGACGATCCAGCAATCGGGACGCGACGTGAAGCAGCTCATTCTCGATTCCCGCGCCCTGCAAATCGATGAAACAGAAGTATCGCCGGACGGCGTCAAGTATCGGGAGTCGCGATTCTCGATCGGGACGGCCGACAAAATTCTGGGCGCGCCTTTGAGAATCGATATTGCGCCGGATACAAAGTTTGTACGGATTCGTTATTCGACCGATCCGACAGCGACGCGCTCTGCAGTGGCTTGACTCCGGATCAGACCGCGGGAAAACAGCACCCATTTCTCTACACGCAGTCGCAGGCAATTCACGCGCGGAGCTGGATTCCACTGCAGGATTCTCCTGGCATGCGCGTTACATATGAGGCGCAGGTGCATGTTCCCGCCGGATATGAAGGCGGTGATGGGCGCGACGCAACTGCTCCGACAGCAATGACTGCCGGTTCGTCATGGATCAGCCAATTCCTCCGTATCTGATCGCTCTGGCCGTCGGCGATCTCGCTTTTCAAACCCACCGGGCCGCGCACCGGGGTTTGGGCGGAGCCATCGGTCGTCGCCAAAGCCGCCGCAGAATTCTCCGACATGGAGAAAATGCTGGAAGCGGCCGAGAAACTCTACGGGCCTTACCGATGGACTCGTTACGACGTGCTGGTCTTGCCGCCCAGCTTTCCCTTTCGGCGGCATGGAGAATCCCTCGCCTGACCTTTGCCACGCCGACGGTCATCGCCGGCGACAAGAGCCTGGTCTCGCTGGTCGCGCACGAAATGGCTCACTCGTGGTCCGGGAACCTGGTGACCAATGCGACCTGGAGCGATTTCTGGTTGAACGAGGGCTATACGGTCTACATCGAGCGCAGGATACTTGAGGAAATTTATGGCCCTCGGCGCGCGGAAATGGAAGCGGCGCTCGGCTATCAGGATCTTCAGGATGAGTTGAAGTCGCAACCGCCCGCGGATCAGATCCTGCATATCGACCTGACAGGACGGGATCCGGACGATGGCGCGACGGAGATTCCTTACGAGAAAGGAGCGCTTGTTTCTGCGGCAGATCGAAGCCGCGTTCGGACGAGAGAGATTCGACGCTTAGCTCAAGGAGTATTTCGACCATTTCGCTTTCCAGAGCATCACGACCGGCACATGCATCGACTATATGCGCGAGCATCTGTTTAAAGACGAAGGCACGGCAAGCTCTACCCCGCTGCCGCGACGATTCCGCGTGGATCAGTGGATTTATCAGCCAGGCCTGCCGCGCATCGGCGCCCGTGCCCGTTTCGGAAGCGTTTCAGGCGGTGGATCGCGACATTGCCGTATGGACTGGGGGACGGGAATATAGCAACCGCGGAATGGAGCACACAGGAGTGGCTTCATTTTCTCCGTGGACTGCCGCAGGAACTCAACGCCGGCGGCGATGCGGCAGGCTGGATTCTTCGTATCACCTGACCGAATCCGGAAACGACGAAATTCTCGATCAGTGGCTGCTCATGGCGATCCGGAACCATTACGCAGCCCGCATATCCGAGCGCTCGAAGAGTTCCTCATGACTGTCGGCCGCCGCAAGTACGTCAAGCCACTCTACGAAGCCCTGGACCTCAAAGAGGCGAGCGCGATTTACGAAAAAGCGCGGCCGATGTACCATCCGATCACACAGGCGACGATCGACGCGATCCTTGCGGCAAAGCAGGCAAAGCAGGCAAAGTAAACGAGCGCGGCGCTTCTCTGTGACAGAGCGCTCAATGGGACAGCAGGCACTCGCTCGAATGGATTCCCGCGGCCTGAAGATTTACGCTCATTTTGTCCAGCGCGGCGCGATGAATCTGCGATACGCGGCTCTCATTGATCCCGAGTCTGTCGCCGATTTCCCGCATGGTCTTGCCGCCCAGATAGTAGAGTCCGATGACAGTCTGGTAGCGCTCCGGCAGGGTCTTCATCGCAGTCGAGAGGACGGCTCGCAGCTCCTTCTTGCCCAGTGAGCACATCCGGATTGAGTTGATCTTCGGCCGGAAATTCGGGGACATTCTGGTTCTCGCTCTCCGGCGCGCGGGTTGAGGCGGACATCAGGCCGCACCATACGCAGCTCGATCGCGACCTGCCGCCAGCGAGCGACATCCATGCCCATCTTTTCGGCGATCTCGGCCTCGGTCGGATTGCGTTCCATGACCGCAGCCAATTCGCGCGTGACCGCCTCCAGCTGCTTGTGGCGTTTGCGCAGATCGCGCGAGGCCCAATCCATATCGCGAGGCTGTCCAGAATCGCGCCCTTGATCCGGTGCTTGGCGTAGCCGTGAAAAGCTGACCTGTTTCTCGCCGTTATACTTCAGGGCGGCATCGAACAGGCCCATGATGCCGGCGTGAACCAGGTCGTCAACATCTACGTGAACCGGCAGGTTCTCGTAGACTCGCATCGCGATCGCGCGCACGAGCGGAGAGGTGTTTCAAAACGAGTTCGTCGCGCTCGCTTTGGCTGGTCTCCGAAGCTGGCAGGTTCGGAGTGTTAACGGGCAGATTGAAGGTGGTGGACATCGGCATTCTCTTGCCCCTTGAGAATGCACGGTCTTCGCCAATTCTGTTCGCCTTCAGGTAAGTAATTGATTATGGACAGGTTAGCGATACCGAGGGACTGTCCGGAAGAGCGGGATTGATTCAGTTTGGAATCCATGTCGGGAACCGGGTGTTCCGAAATGGAACTTACCGGCGTAAGCCGACCGGCTTTAACGCGATAATGTTTTAGCGATCAGGCCGGCGAAGAGAAACAGGATTGCGTAGAGAATTTTGCCGTGAAGAAGGAGACGGCGAGCGCGATCAGAACGGCATAAGCGCCCATCGCCGCGGCGAGCCTCTTATTCATCGGGGAGGGATGCAGAAACTGACGACGCTACTGAGCTCGCAAAAGCTTAGCGAAGCAGCGTCACGAGATCGACAGAAGATCGTGTAGCGATTGTTTCTCAGAATTTCGAAGCGGCCGGACTGGTTCACGGTCCTTCGCCTTCTTCGGCGGCATCCGGTTCGGGGTCGTCCATAAATTCGGGCAGATATCAGCGGACGATCGAGAACTACCAGATCATCTTCCTCTGAATCCTTCGGCTGGGTCTTGCGTTCCACCCGTTTCTGGGCCTTTTCCAGCTGCTTCTCTTTCCGCTGCTGTTCCTTCTGTCGCTTCTTGAAAGACTGTGGTCCGCGGCCGGCCATACTCTTCTCCTGATATATAAGATGCTTGCACGCTGGGAACCGCGGACTGCGCGGCTCCCCAATACACTATACGTCTATCACGGTCGCTATGGTACCGCCACCAGACGTTCGGCTACCGACGTTGCTACCAGCGCGATCCGCCGCGGCCGCCGCCACCGCCGCCGCGACCACGCCCGGCGCCACCACCACCGCCGCCCGCAGGCTTCGGACGGGCTTCGTTCACGTTCAATGCGCGGCCATTCATTTCCGCTCCATTGAGCTGGGCGATGGCCGTTTCGGCATCGCGACGTTCCGTCATTTCCACAAAAGCAAAACCACGGGGCTGACCGCTGTCGCGGTCGGTTACGATGTTAACGCGCTCGACGCCGCCATACTGGGAAAACGCCTGTTGCAGGTCTTCCTGCGTGGTCTGGTAGCTCAAATTTCCGACAAAAATATTCGTCATTCAGTTTTTCTCTTTTCAGTAATTCATCTTTGATTCAGCAATCTTTGTCGGGACTGCGCCAGGCACCTGAACGGCGGATGGAAGGTAGAACCAGAAGGCACTCGCGAAAAATTGGGAGGCGGGCAAAGACTACTCCATATTAACACGCCGCGGGTTGAATTTTGGCCCGATAGACTCGAATCGGATCAGCGCTTCATGTTGTACATGAACGTCATTCGCAGCACGATTCGGTCGCCTTTGAATTCCGTCGGAAGCGGAGGCAGGGGATTTGATGCGCTGATAGCGGCAACCGCGGATTGATCAAGCGCTTTCATGCCGGATTCCGGACGAAAAGATCACTTTCGTCACAACCCCGGCTTTGGCAGATCGCAAATTCAAGAATGACCTCGCCCCGCTGACCGAGGCGAGCCGCTTCCGGATATACCGCGAACCAGTTCCGCCGAACGGCGGCGAGCACCTGCAGCATGTAGGGCTTGAAATCGACCCCCATCGGATCGCTCTTGAGCTCCAGGTTCGAATGAGGGCGACCGGCGGACGGCGGAAGATTTAAACCAGCTCCGAATCCCTCATCGGCCCCAACATCCCCCACAGACTGAGTGCCTTGCACGCCATTTCGGGCGAGATCCCGGATCGCGGCATCGACCGACGCACTGGGCATCGCGACTCGCGAAGGTTGCGACCCCGGTTTGGAGTTTCCCTGGGCCGGCGGCGCAACGTTTTCCAGCACAATTTTTGGCTGTTCCGCGGGCGGCGGAGGCACATTGAGTTTTCCGATTTGCGAAGACTGCTGTGGATTCTGAGTTTCCGCCTGAATTTTGGGGGGCTCGGTGATGACGACCTTTGGCGCGTCTTTTGCGATTTGGGGGGCAGCCGCCGGAAGCGGCGCCTGGGCGGGCGTCTTCCTCGGTGCTGCCTTCGGAGAGGGCACTTTGATCTTCGGGCGTTCGGGGATCGCCTCCGCCGTCAGCATTTTGCTGAGCTTGCCCTTGTTTGGAGCCTTCTGGGTGAGATCGGTTGGGGTGTAAAGAGGAGTGACGAGGACCACCGGGTGTCCCTCGTAAATGCGCAGCTCCGTCGCGCTCTCTGGCATCAACAGCAGCACGGTGAGCAAAACGATATGGACGACAAGTGAAACAACACCCGCGACGCGCCAGCGCCGCCAGTCGTTTGCGGGATCCCGCGCCAGCAACAGATCGATTTCCGGGTTCGTGTCTGAAGAGGCGGCTTCGGGCGGTGCTACGGTTTCCATCCTGAATTAAGAGTTTGCTCGATTAAGAGTTCGCTCGACTAAGAGTCTGCTCGGTTAAGTGTTTCCTCGACCTGGGCCGTATGTTCCTTGATCTTATCAAGGATTGCAAGGGCTATTTCGAGAGTGTGACGACCCGTACGTCCGTCCAGTTTCGGTATCTTTCGGCTATCTATCGCGTCCAGGAAAGACTCGAATTGCAGTTTCAGCGGCTCAGCAGGCGTTACCGGCAACTGTTCGAAACCGATGCCTTCCGGGCCGCCGACCGTGAAAACGGCGGCCGACTGGTTTGCATAATCGAGGGAAATATATTGCCGTGGTTGAAAGAGGCGAAGTTTTCTGACCTTTTCTGTCGAAACCCGGCTGGCGGTGAGATTCGCGATGCATCCATCCGCAAATTCCAGCCGTACATTCGCGATGTCGACCTTCGGCGAAAGAATCGAAATTCCCGCGGCGCGGATGTCTTTCAACTCCGCGTGCGCGAGGGCGAGCACAATGTCCAGATCGTGGATCATCAAATCCAGCACGACATCCACGTCGAGACTGCGCGGAGTGAATACGCTCATCCGGTGAATTTCGAAGAAAAGCGGGAGCGTTGCGGCTTTTTCAAGCGCAATTATCGCGGGATTAAATCGCTCCAGATGGCCGACTTGCAGAATACGGCCGTTGCGCCCCGCTGCCTGCACCAGTTGATCGGCCTCATCGAGCGACGGCGCGATCGGTTTCTCCACCAGGACGTCGATACCGGCTTCGAGCAGCGCGCATCCGATCTCTGAGTGCTTCATCGTGGGGACGGCGAGAATCGCCGCATCCACTTCCCCGATTACATCGCGAAAGTCCGCCGTGGACTGCACGCCTTCACCGGCCTGTTCGCGTGCGCGGGCAAGGTCCGCATCGACGACAAACCGCAGATCGGCTCGCGGGTTCTCCCGGACGACGCGAACATGATTCTTCCCGAATGAACCGGCCCCCACGACCGCGATTCGCTTCACCGGCGTTCCTCTTCCCTAACGGCTTCCATTCCCACAATTGCGATTCTGGCGGAATTCGCCTTCGAAAGTAATTCTTCTTTATCCAGCAACAGTGTCCGTCCCGCATCCACCGCAATCGCCGTGGTGCCCGTTTCGATCATGACGTCGATCGTCCCGGGCCCGATGACCGGAACGTCAAACAGCAAGTGCCTGCGCCGAGAGGACGCCTTGACCAGAGTCAGATTCTTTCCTTCGACCAGGCTTGCCGCGCGGCGCAGCATAGCGTCCGTACCCTCCATGGCCTCAAGCGCTACGCAGGCTCGATCGGCTATCGCTACGCTTTGCCCGAGATCGAGACTCGCGAGCGCGTGCGCGATCTTTCTTCCGTACTCGATGTTGCGGCCTTCGTCCGAATCAGTCTTTCGTTTGGTCATTGCGCCTGGCGTTGCGAGGAGCGGCTTCATCAGCATTGTGGAGTCCACCAGATCGATTCCTTCGTCGGCCAGAACTTTGGCAACGCCGCCGATCAGCGAATCGGTATTCTTTTGCGCGAGGCTGGCAAGCAACTTCACTAGTTTCCAGTCCGGGCGGATCGAAGAGAAGATCTTCGCGTGCTTGACCTGCCCGGCCATCATGATCTGCGTGATTCCTTCGCTGCGGCAGATCTCGATCAGCCTGCTCAGTTCGCCGAGCGAAACCCAATAGCATTTCGCGGCCACGCGCTCTACATCCGGCGAAGCCTCTTCCCGGATCGCAATCGCGACCGTCTCGTCACCTTGCTTGCGTGCCGTTTCCAGCGCGATGACCGGGAAGCGCCCGTTGCCGGCAATGATGCCGTACTTCATCCCTTGCAGTTCATCCCTTGATGACACCGCGCTCGGATGACGCGATGAACGTGAGCAACTCATCGATCTGCGGGCTGGGCGGCACTTCAGCTTGTATGCGTTCGATCGCCTGACTGGTATTCAGCCCCGCGCGTGTGAGGAGGCGGAATGCCGTCTGCAAGCCCTCGATTGCCGCTTTGTCGAATCCTCTGCGCGTGAGCCCGATGCTGTTGGCGCCGAACACCTGAACTTCCGGCTGATTGCTGGTGAGTGAATAAGGCAGCACGTCCTGCTTGATTACGCTGTAGGGCCCGACGAAGGCGTGCCGCCCAATCCGGCAAAACTGATGCACGCCGCTGAAAGGGCTTACATCGGCCCAGTCCTCAATGGCCACGTGTCCCGCAAGCCCCACGCTGTTACCCAGGATGACGTTATTGCCGATCTGGCAATCGTGCGCGACATGCGCATAGGTCATCAGCAGATTGTCGTCGCCGATCTGTGTGACCAGCCCTCCGCCCGCAGTGCCGCGATGGATGGTGACGAACTCCCGGATCGAATTCCGGTTTCCGATCCGGGTGAAGGCGCGCTCGCCTTTGTATTTTTTGTCCTGCGAAGCTACACCAATACTTGAAAACGGAAAAAAAACATTATGGACCCCGATCGTTGTGGGCCCTTCAACGTAAATACTGGCCATGAGCCGGGTGCGCTCGCCGATTTCCACTTCGGCGCCGATGATGCAATAAGGTCCGATTTCAGCCGTTTCGTGTATGCGCGCGCTTTTATCAATGACCGCTGTGGAATGAACGGGCATACCGCCCTACGCTTGATCCGGCGTTTGTTCCGGCGCTTGTGGTGGCGAAGAGGGGCTCGTTTCCTCTTTGTCCTGAAGCTTGCACATCACTTCGGCCTCGGCGACTAATACTCCGGCGACGGTTGCCCGGCCCGCCATCTTCGCTACAGTTCCTTTGCGGCGGATTACCGTCATCTCGATACGCAGCTGATCGCCCGGGACTACGGGACGGCGGAACCTGGCAGAGTCGATGGAAACCAGAAAAACCAGTTTGTTATCGCGGTCCGGAATGCTCTTGAGCACCAGCACGCCAGCGGTCTGGGCCATGGCTTCGACGATGAGAACGCCAGGCATAACGGGAAATTCCGGAAAGTGTCCGATAAAAAATGGCTCGTTGACGGTAACGTTCTTGATGCCGACAATCCGTTCGGGCTCGAGTTCGAGAATGCGATCGACGAGCAGAAACGGGTAACGATGCGGCAATATCTGCCGGATCTCATTAACATCCATAATGGGCATGGAAAATGTCAGTATATCGGTAAGCAAACCTTCCCTCGCCGATGCCGATGTAACGGTTTTCGGAATCCTCTTCACTGATATCTCAAACGGCATGAAACGTGCTGCTGCGGATTATGAGGCCAAGTGTCGATCAGGGCTCCAAAATCGAGCGCGTTTTACGAGCCGTCACGGCTGATGGGGATGACCGGCATCCTGCACAGAAGCTCGCCGCAGGGACCGGATTTGCCGGCGCCGCGGGTGCTCAGTTCGGCGGAATATAATCGAGTCGCGGACGAACCGGGCCATGCAAGAATTCTCCTCGTCGAAGATAATCCCGCCGACGTCTTTCTCGTACGAGAGGCGCTGGCGTGGAACAACATCAAATCTCAGCTTTTCGTGGTTCGCGACGGAGATGAGGCCATCCGGCTGGTGCAGGAGATCGAACGTACGCAGAGTCCATGCCCGGATCTGCTTGTTCTGGATGTGAACCTGCCGCGAAAAAGCGGCTTCGAGGTCCTGCGGAGGGTCCGAGCCAGTGCAAAGTGCGGGGTCGCGCCGGTAGCGATACTCACGTCATCGGAGGCTCCGACCGATCGCGCCGAAGCAGCCCGCCTCGGCGCGTCGTCATACATTCAAAAACCGTCAAACCTGCGGGATTTCATGTCCGTCGGGGAAAAACTCAAGGCGATTCTGGCGAGCCACCACTAAGAAGTGCCGAATCCGTAGAAACAGCGCTCAGGCTGCCACCGCATATCCTTTGCAAATTGCAAGAATTTCCGCTCCCAGATCGAAAAATCCCTGGATGTCAAAAGGCTTTTGGCGATAAATTGCGCCCATTGCCGAAATCTCCCGGCGCTCCGCAGGGCTGGCCGCGCCGCTCAAAACAATCACCTGAATGTGCGAAAGGATGCCCACGTGACGAATTCCGCGCAGTACTGCGAGTCCGTCGTACCGGGGAAGATGCAGATCGAGAAGAATCACGCATAGATCCGGCTCCTTAAGGCCATCCTTTTGCGCCTCAACGAACCGGAGCGCTTCGTCCCCCGTCTGCAATACGCGCAATTCGTATTCCTGGTCGTTCTCGTCGAGAGCGACCCGCAATAGATTGATATCCGCGGCGTTGTCATCGACGACCAGGATTTTTGCTGCGCTCATTTGTCTTTCCTCCGAAGGCGGTCTTCCGGCACCGCGCTCCAGCGAAGCAATTTGAGTACCGAGCAACCAGGCGGAGCAGCAGGCAGGATCGAGTTGACGAAGCTCTCGGAAAAAGCCGTTCGAAACAGCACCACTGAGGTCGCGATTTGGCGTTCTAACTGCGTTGTGCGGGAACGGCCTGGAGAAGCTTGCAGAGTGTCAAACGCGATAATACACACCTCGTCAGACTTTATGAGTCACGCCCGCGCCGCAACGGGAATCCCGGGGCTGGACGACATTTTACGCGGCGGATTTCCGGAGCATCGCCTGCATGTGATTGAGGGAGCGCCTGGGGCCGGAAAGACCACGCTCGCGCTCCAATTCCTCCTGGAAGGCGTCCGCCGCGGCGAGAGGGTTCTTTACGTTACTCTGTCGGAAACCGCCGAGGAACTGCGAGAGGTGGCGGACTCGCACGGCTGGTCGCTGGATCAAATCGATCTTCTCGAGCTGGATTCGTTGCCGCAGCTTTTGCAGGAGGAAACGGAATACACGGTCTTTCATCCGTCCGACGTGGAGTTAGGAGAAACGACGAGGCGAGTCCGCGATGCGGTCGAACGCCTTCGTCCTTCGCGGGTCGCGCTGGATTCCGTCTCTGAACTGAAGATCCTGTCTCAGACCAATGCCAGATATCGCCGGGAGATCCTGGGATTCAAGCAGTTTTTTGCCGGAAAACATTGCACGGTGCTTGTGTTGGACGACCGAAGTGGCCGCGATCAGGAGCAGCAGCTTCAGAGCATCGCTCACGGGGTGGTTCGGATGGAGCGTGAGACGCGCGACTACGGCGACACGCGGCGGCAAATTCATATCGTAAAAATGAGAGGCGTCCGCTTCCGGGACGGTCTCCACGACTTCCTGATCAAGAGCGGCGGCATCGAGATTTACCCGCGGCTGCGCGCGCCGGACGTTCCGGCAGATTTCCCCGTGGAGCGAGTGGGAAGCGGCATCGGCGCGCTCGACGATCTGCTCGGCGGCGGCCTTGAACGGGGCGCAAGCACTCTCGTGATGGGGCCTGCCGGCTGCGGTAAGACGACTTTGTGTTCGCAATACGCAATCGCCGCGCTGGGTCGCGGCGAGGCCGTATCGTTTTTCCTGTTTGAAGAGAATATACAGGGTTTTCTCCAGCGTGCGGCCGGGCTGGGAATGGATCTCCGGCCTTACGTTTCTTCGGGCCTCCTGGAAATTAACCAGATCGATCCGGCTGAGCTTGCTCCGGGAGAGTTCGCCAGCCGGGTCTGCGACTCGGTAACGATCAGAGGCGCTCGGGTCATTGTCATCGACAGCCTGAACGGTTATATGAATGCGATGCCCAGTGAACGTTTCCTGCTGATTCAGATGCATGAATTGCTTATGTATCTGGGCAAGCAGGGCATCCTGACTCTCCTGGTAATGGCGCAGCACGGAATGATGGGGTCCGCGATGCAATCGCCCGTCGACGTCAGTTTTCTCGCGGACACCGTAATTCTTCTTCGTTACTTCGAAGCGATGGGTGAAATCAGGCAAGCCATTTCGGTTGTCAAGAAGCGCCGAAGCGGCCACGAGAGGACGATTCGCGAACTTCGATTGAGTTCAACAGGCGTGATCATCGGAGAGCCCTTGCGGGATTTCCATGGCGTTCTCACCGGAGTACCGCGTTACAAAGGCAGCGACGGCCCTCTCATCGGAAAGGGCGACAACGCGTAAATGGATGGCCGGAATGAATACGAAGCGCGTGTTCTGGTACTGGCGCCCATTGGCCGCGACTCCAGTCTCATTGCCGGAACGCTGTGCGCTGCGGGTATTTGCGCAGTAACCTGCCCTGATTTCGATGCGCTGTTCGGTTGTCTGAAGGAAGGGGCCGCCGCCGCGGTGGTCGCGCAGGAAGGCCTTTCACAAGCGGCGGTCACCAGCGTCGCCGCATGGCTGTCTTTGCAACCCCCATGGTCGGACCTGCCGTTTATCGTCCTTACCTCCGGCGGTAAACCGAACTCGACGACCATGAGCGCCGCGCAAAAGCTGGAAGCGCTCGGGAACGTAACCCTTCTGGAGAGGCCGGTCCGGCCCGATACGATTCGCAGTTCCGTTCGCGCCGCCTTACGCGCCCGGCACCGCCAGTATGAAATGCGGTACCACCAGGAGAAGCTGACTCATGCAAACCGGGATCTGGAGCAGTTTGCACATTCGGCGAGCCATGACCTGCGTGAACCCCTGCGAACCGTATCGATCTACAGCGAGATTCTGGCCGACCGCTACCGCTCCAAATTCGACGACGATGGTTTGCTGCTTCTTGGATATCTGAGGAGCGGCGCCGTCCGCATGGAGATGCTGATTCGGGATTTGCTGGCTTATACGCAAGCGGCTGCGATCGAAGAGGAGATTCAACCGCGGGTTGAGGCGTGTGAACAACTTGAGATCGCGCTGGAAAATCTGACGGAAGCCATCAACAGCAGCGGCGCCTCTGTCACTCATGACAATCTTCCTGCGGTTTCGATGAAAGGCGTTCACCTTCAGCAGATTTTTCAAAACCTTCTGGGTAACGCAATCAAATACCGCAGAGACGAGCAACCGAAAATGCACGTTTCAGCCGCAATCGACGACGGCTATTGGCGCTTTTCCGTCTCGGACAACGGCATCGGTATTGAACCGCAGTTCAAAGAGTTGATCTTCGGGATCTTCAAGCGCCTTCACGGAAGCGACAAATTTTCGGGAACCGGAATTGGTCTCGCGATCTGCAAGCGAATCATGGAGCGATACGGCGGCCGAATCTGGGTGGAATCGGAGTTCGGAAAAGGATCGACTTTCTTTTTCACCGTTCCGGCGTGAGTCGCGCGGCCTATTGCAAAACCGGCAATTCCCGATAGTTCGAGGGCACAAACAAACTGCCCTGGGTGGTGCCCTGCGGCGCGACGGCTTTCAACTCCCGATTTAACTGCGCCGGACTTAAAGCGCCGTTCAGCGCCCGCTCGAAGAGCCGTGCCACTTCCCTCACCTGCGTACCGGACTCGTGGACGAACTCGAGGCGGAAATGGCGGATGCCTGATTCGCGCCAGAGATCGAGGTGCGCGCTGGCTTCCTGAGCCTCGGCGCCGAAGACGGTATTCCGGCAGCCCACATCCGCCATCACGGGATGCGAACGGCCGGCCTGATCCCGCAGTTCGACGCGGTGCTTCTCGCACGGTCTGCCGCAATCCTTATAGCTTGTGCCATTCGACAGGAAGCGGCAGAACACGCAATGCTCCGTGTGAAAAACGGGCAGATGCTGGTATGCGATGACTTCGAGATCGGCGGCGCATCCGTCTCGCGCGAGGTCCGCCACTTGCGCGGCGTTCAGATCGTGCCCCGGTGTGAGTCTGGAAACCAGTTTGAGGTACTCGACGGCCGATAAGCGAGTTCGCCGTATTCAGACTGAAGTCGCCGATCAGGAATGGGTGATCCTTTTGTCTCAGAGAATGCAGAATGCCGGTGGCGCGGACCAGAATCTGGCAATTCAAACCCAATAAAAAATCTACGATCCGGGCCTCGCCGGGCTTCAGGACTCGTGGACTGGCGACCCTCGCGAGAATTCCCGCAGCCTTGACGCGTTCCACGGAGGGCCGCAAGCCGTAGAGATCGAGATAATCCAGCGTGATGCTAGCGGGGGCAATTTCGATCGCCGCGGCAAGCTGCTCGGGAGTGCGGACCAGGAGGTGCAGCTCGGGTGCAATGGTTGCGCCGGGATGCCGCCGTTCTTCAAGCGCGATCGAGAGGGCAGCCGCGGGATCGCGTACGGAGTTCCTCTGCAGCGTGGTCTGTGCGTCCTGCAGTTTTTCGACCGCCTCGCGCCGCATCTGATTCAGCAGAGAGACCGGCGCGAACGGGCTTCCTTCCACATCGAGCGAAACGTCTGCCAGTTCGTATGGAGTATTTCCGAGCCTCCCGAACTGGTCTTGCAAGGATTCGATCGAGACCGGCCGGTGTTCCGCCACGCCCAGCGCGGCGGCCGACTTTACGGTCACGCTTAGGTTAGCCTGATTCGGGAGAGACCACTCCGCCATGAGGGGTTCCGCTTCGCGGGCGGTTACGTGTATGCGTACCGGCTGCCGGCGAATCGGCGCCGAGGCCTCCGTGAAGGGCCGGGCCGCCTGCTCGGTTTCGGGATCGCTGCTCCGCCATACCAGATCACCCGGCCGTATCCGGTCGAACCGAATGGCCCGGTTTGCGAATCGCAGCTCGAGATTCTTTGCGTTCAGTCGCGAGGCCTGATAGACCCGGCCGCCTTCCTCAGGCTCACCAGGACTGCGCCAGTCCGCGGCATCGAAGACCAGTCCGTCACCCTCTTTGAGCGGCGCGATCGCGTGAACTTCGTTCGTCTCAACGGAGACGGAATCCGCGTTGACTCGCGTGACCTGGCCCATCAGCACACCGCGATGTCGCGGCGCCCGCCCCCGCACCACCAGCTGGTGATTCGTCCCATTGACAAAATACGGCCCCAGACCGCGCGAATAGATCTGCTCGAGGCGGAGCTCTTCCGCCCGGCTGACGGCATGCTGGTTTCCCTCCCAGGCTTCATCTACGGCCTTTCGGTAAGCCTGAGTGGTCAGCGCCACGTACTCCGCGTCCTTATAGCGCCCCTCGATCTTGAGGGCCGAAACGCCGGCCGTAATGATTTGTGGGATCTCTTTCAACGTATAAAGATCGCCGGGCGATAAGAGGTAGCGCGCGTCTGCCATAGGCTTTTGAACGTCATCGACGATCAGTTCGTATGGCAATCGGCACGCCTGCGCACATTGCCCGCGATTGGCGCTGCGGCCGCCCCAGGCTTCGGATGAAAAACACTGACCGGAATAGGCAACGCAGAGCGCGCCATGAACAAACATTTCCAGCTGGCAACCGGTCTGTTCGCGAATTTTGCGGACTTCGTGAAGGGAGAGTTCCCGCGCCAGCGTGACCCTGTCCGCGCCGAAGCTCTGCGCGAAGCGCACGCCTTCGGCGTCCGTGACACTCATTTGCGTGCTTGCGTGGAGTTCGACATCGGGAGCAATCTCGCGCAGCAACCGCAAAATACCGAGGTCCTGAACGATCAGCGCGTCCGCTCCCGCTTCGACAATCGCCGCGCCGGCCCGGGCCGCTTCGCGCAGCTCGTGCTCGAAGATCAGCGTGTTGAAGGTGACGTAGCCGCGAACTCCGCGCCGGTGAAGCGTGCGCATCACCTCCGGCAGCTCTTCGAGCGTGAAGCCTACTTTCGCGCGCGCGGTGAAGTGCGTAAGGCCGAAGTAGACCGCGTCCGCGCCAGCCTCGATCGCCGCGCGCAGTTGTGGCCAATGACCGGCCGGACTCATGATTTCGGGCTTTTTCACAACGGTTTACCAGCGCTGCGGGAAGAGATGAAAAGAACGATGCTGCCTTAAATTATTGGTGTGGATGGGAGCGCCGCATACGCCGGCTCTCACCCGAAATCCCCTCATTTCCGGGTCTCGGCGCCACCCTTTCCGCTACCGTTTTCCAGCCTAGCGCTCCGAATCACCCGCACTTGGCGCGTCGTTGTTCGACCAAACGGATATGCTCCTTAAGAATACCCCGACCGACGCCTATCCCGGATGTGATGGATGACGTGTGGCCTGAAAGGGAAGGAAAAGCGATCCGGCGGCAGCAACGTTGCAGAGGAGTGAATCTGGCGCATGGGCGCTCCCTGCCAAATTAACCTCTTCATTATAAACAGGGCCAGCTGCGGTAGGACCGGCCGTTCAGTCTTGGTGTTTCAGGCGAATGTCGTCCCGACCGGTCTGAAACCGAGGGGTCCTGGCCATAAGAATACTGGGTAAAAAGTTTTCGAATCTTGAACTGGTCGGGCATTATTGGCCACGAATGAACACAAATGAACACGAATAGACCGTCGGCATCGTCCTTAAGCGGCGGTTGACGGTGGGGGGCTGGGACAGGTAATCGAGAGAAACAGTTACCCTGAAAGGGACGCCATGAGGATTACCGTTGAAATCAAGCCCGCGGTTCAGGCCGAGCTTGCCCGACTGGCCGCCGCACAGGGCCGCCCTCTCGAAGCGTATGCCGCAAGCCTGCTCGAAGACGCCGCGCATGTTCCTGCGGAACGGTTGCCACGCGGCGGCTTCCCCATGGGGGAAAAATCCCGCGTGGCGAAGGCCTCCAATCTGATGGAACTCTTGGAACCCATTCGAGGATTGCTGACCGATGAGGAGGTTGATACGCTATTCGGCCGCAATCCCTCCGCCGGTGGTCCCGTAGACCTCGCATAGGCGGGTTTCTCCCGCATCCCACGTCGCCACGTGGCCCAAGAGTCAGGTCAAGGCTGCGCAGTTTATCGGCGTCATGACCGTTGGAGAGTTGCGCAAAGGGGCGATACTTCTTTCCCAGGCGCGAAGCGGACGCAGATTGAGTATTCGATAGAGGTGCTTATTCCAGCATGGTTTGGCGAGCGCGTCCTTCCGATAACCCGGATGATTGCCGAGCGCTGGGGCACTTTGGACGCTCAGCGTCCACAGATCGGACGTCCGCTGGGCGTCGCTGGCGGCATGATCGCAGCCACGGCACTAGAGGGGCGGGCGGTGCTAGCCCGAACCGCGGGGGCGATGGTACCCTTCGTACAGAAGTATATGGCCCGCAGTTTGTTATCATTCGCTGCGCTTCTGCTGGTGGCTGGTATTCCCGTTCACAGTCAGATTATGATTCCGGGCGGTGGTTACCCCGGTGGCGGATATCCGGGCCGCCGCAACCCGCGAGGCGGTCAGCCTTATCCGGGCGGCAGCCAGAGCAAGACGCCCGAGGCCACTACCTTTACCGGGATGTTGCGGAAAATCGCGGACAACACACTCGTCGTCGAGTCCGATGACCGAACGATTACCAACTTCACAGGTGGGAATTCGGCCAAATACGTCAGCTCCTCCGGTGGTTCGGCAAAGATGGGCGATTTTCAGCCTGGCGATCACGTCAGGATTGTGGCAAATCAGGACAGTCACAGTGTGTACCACGCCACCAGAGTGACTATGGTTAAGGAAGGCACCATCGAAGAGCACGCGGCAGCGTCGCAGGCGATGGATGACACTTCGCGCCCCATAACCAAAGGTTCCGCCGACCATTCCGCAAGCGATTCCTCGAACGTTTCGTCAAATGGCAGCCCTGGTAACCAACCCAAGCTGCGCCGTGCTGCTTCCAGTTCGGACGACACCGCGACTACCGCCGCCAACAGTTCCTCCCGCAATGACGACGTGCCGGTTTTGCGTCGGGCGGCTTCAAGCTCGGACACTCCCTCCACCGCTTCATCGAACAACTCATCCAGCTATCCATCGCCCAGCAGTTATCCGGCGCCCAGCAGTTATCCGGCGCCCGGCAGCTATCCATCACCTGGCAACGACAGCGACGGTCGTCCGAGGATACGTCGCGCGGTTTCAGGCGATGACGGCGGCCCCAGAGCTCAGATCGCCCCGGACGATTCGTCCACAATTGCAGCCCCACGCCCATCCGCACCGGCCGCGCCCACCTCGACCAGCGATTCAGACAACTCCAGCCGGCCAGTCTTGCGGCGCGCTCCTTCCGCCACGAACGCCGCGCAACCAACAGATTCCGGAGCGGTGGTTGCCGACCCGCGCCAGAGCCTTCACGCCGATGACGCCGGCGGTGTAACCCGGCTGCCCCCGGCGCCGCAGGTTGGAGCGGCTTCAGAAGGAGCGTCGCCCGCGAGTTTGCGGATTCCCGGTGGAATGCCGCCAACGGGAGATCCTGTCATTTATAAGGCGCGTGAAGCGGCTTTCTCTTTCACCCAGACGCTCCCCAATTACGTCGTAAAGCAATTCACCACTCGCTATGCAACTTCAGCCGCGCACGGAGGCAGAACGTCCTGGCAGAAGCTCGATGAGGTCACTGCCGACGTGATCGAGGAGAACGGCGCCGAGAAATACAAAAACATTCTCGTCAACGGCAAACCTCCCCGGGAGGATGTCGAGAAGTCCGGATCGTGGTCGAGCGGTGAGTTCTCCAGTCTCCTGCTGGATGTGTTGTCCTTTTCGACCAACGCCGACTTCCGCGGCAAGCGAGCCACAACCATCGTGAACCGGCCGGCGTTTCGCTATGATTTCTCGGTGGAGCAGCCGAACTCCCACTGGCATGTCGAGTCGCTGTCGCTGTCGTACCTGCCGGGCTATACGGGTGCGATCTGGATCGATAAGGAGAACTATCGCGTATTACGGGTGGAACTGTCGGCGCAAAACATGCCGAGATCGTTTCCTCTCGACACGGTGGAGTCGGCTGTCGATTACGACTACGTCGCCATCGGGGACGGCACGTATCTTCTGCCTGTCCATTCGGAGTCGTTAAGCTGCGCGCGGGGAACCAGCGATTGCAGCCGTAATGTGATCGATTTCAGAAATTACAAGAAATTCACTGCCGATACCAGCATCACATTCGATGCGGATAAATAGGCCTGGAGCGCCGGATATCAGGAAGCCTTTTTCGACGCGGGCCGGCGGGACGAACCGTTGCCGCCTCTGAGCGGGTACCCGGCCTGGACGATGGTTGACCGGCTTAGGCTTCGACCAGACACAAGAGAGACTCGGTGTTCTGCGGTGATCGGAATACCTGCCGACATCCCGGATATCTGCCGGGCTTCAGCGCCTGCGAAAAGTTACCGGTCTTGAGACACGCGGGCGATGTAGAACATCAAGACGTCCCTGTAAAGGGCGCCGTGCATTATGCGTATTCGACCCCCGATGGAGAGTACATTGCAGCAACATCTTTTGCCGGGAAGATCATCACAATCATCGACATCAATACGCTGGAGCCGCTTTTCGATGTCAAATTCGACGCCGGCGTCCGGCCGGTCGCATTCGAAAAGGTCCCGGCGGCTTGACCAGCCGAATGTTCGTTGAGAAGTCGAATCTTCACGGCAATATTCTGTCGCATATCTTCGGTCTAACGATGGCATTTAATATTCACCACCGACGAGACATGTTCAAGGTCGTGCTCGTGAATAACACCACCGGCACTCCGTTCATCACATCTAGACCAGCCAATCATTAATCCCCATGCCGAAGAAGATGGAAACCCACCAAAGAAACTGGAACTCTACTATCCGCTGTCGCCGTCGAAGGCTATGTTTCTGATTGAATCGCAGACGCAAAGACCGACAACGGCCAACCGGCGTGAAGTCCAGGAGTTCAACGCTTTCATGGTGCAGAATGCCGACAAGCAGGTGTTCTCCAATTCGCCCGACGATCTGAAGTCATTGGCTTAGCCAACATGGCGTCACAAAAACCCTGGTTGTTCTTCGATACCAACGTATGTGGAAAACTCGTTGAGGCTCCACTGGCTGTGCGATCAAGGGAGATCATGGCCGCTATCCGTGAACGATATGAGATAGCCGTCTCACCGGAAACCGTAATCGAATTATTGAACACGCTAAAAAGTGGCACGGGTAACCATTTCTCCCACGATCAGAAGCGATTCCGTGTGTGCATGTGCGGCGAACGCAATGCCCGCTTTCTGGCGCTACCGGGTGAGTTCGTGATGAAACAAGCACTGGGGATCAAGGCACTGGCAAAGTATCCTGCAACCCACTTTCGGGACATCGTTCAGGGGATTATTGCGGCTAAGAGTCATGCTCAATTGCTGAAGGGTGGAGTCCCGCTCGGACAGTACGGGTATGTGTTTAATCCAGGCATAAATTATCGGAAGCATGAGGCAGGCGTGGTATCGCACCGGGAATGGATGAAAGACGCCAAGTCGAAGAACAAAGCGTTCCCTCCACCTGAAAGGTGGGGTATCGCTTTAGCTGACGGGCTGAGCGTGAAGATCGATGGCGCTCAGAGCATCACGCTCACCGAAAGTCTGTCAGCTTACTACGCTTTCGAGCAGGAACTTTTCAACGTGGCATACGCCAACCCTAATCTGAACGTCGAAAAGCGGGATGGCGATTGGGTTGATGGGCAACAATTGATCTACTTGTCAGAACCGACTATGCACTTTCTAACCGAAGAATCGAAAATAAAGGTGAAGGCAGCAAATAGCGATCAACGGGATCGGATTCTGATCCTGCCAGAGTTTTTGAAGGATATCGGCTTGTCGGTTTAGTGTTTTCCTGACGGGGGACTCCCAATACCGAATGCCACATTATGAACGGCGATGGCGACGGTAGCATCACGGGTGAAGGGAGTTCCAATGATCGACGGCGGCAAATTGGTCGGTGACGCCTACAAGGGTTTCCGGTTCTTCAAGGATCGAAAGAACAGAAGCAAATGCAGGATCGAAGATGATCTTCGACGCACAACACGTGCGAATGCGGGCAACTGTTTGACTGCTGAAATCGGCTGTGAAAAAGATCGGCTGTACTCGAAGAGGGTGGCGAAGGGCATGTTGACTAGAACTCCACTCGGTTACATGCTGCCGGAGTACGGAAATTGGGGCGGCTCTCGGTTCCAGTCACGGTTCCAGCGCCGAGATGCGTGAAAGGCAAAACGCCCCACATCGGCTTTGTCGGCCAGTGCGGGCGTTCTCGTTTGCTGGGATGGGGAATGGGCTACACGCTGGCTTCGTGCCGTCCGCCGGGCCGAAAGTGCTGTTCAATGCGTGACAGCCGGTCGGTGATCCTGCCGATCACGAGGAGAAGGAACCCGGAGACTATCCCGCCCAATCCCACGGCAAGCGCGGTTCAGAATTTTCAAACCCTCTTCGCTGTTCAACGCCTTAACCCGACGGTTAAGACCGAGCAAATTTTCCAGTGCTATCAGACGCCTCCAGATTGTCCAATCAATTATGCGGCTGCGCAAGCCGACTGTGCTTTTCCAGCATCTGGCGACGAACGACACCGCCGTAGACGTTGCCTGCAGAGTCGACACCGACGCCTTCCGCGCCGCTGTGCTCTTCGGTGGTCGATTCCATATCCTCGATGAAGTATTTCACCGAGCCGTCGCGGGCGCTGCCGATGCGGATGCCTTTTTTCCAGCCAGGTTCGTCTTTGCCCCAGGATTCGGAATCGGCGACGTACATAGTGTCGTCTTTGGCGATGTAGATGCCGCTGGGACGGCCGAACTGCTTCCAGGTGTCGATGTAATTGCCGTCCTGATCGAAGATCTGAATGCGATTGTTGGAACGATCGCCGACGAAGAGACGCCCGCGCGAATCGATGGCGATGGTGTGGGGCGCAAAGAATTCGCCGGAGCCAGAGCCTTTGTGCCCCCAGGACTTGATGAACTTGCCGTCGCTTGAAAATTTCGAGATGCGGTTGTTGCCCTGCAGATGGCCTTCCGTGACGAAGATGTCGCCGTTGGCGGCGATGGCCACGTCGGTGGGCTGATCGAAGAGACCGGGCGCGTCACTTGCAACGCCCGCTTTGCCGAGTGTCATGAGGACCTTGCCTTCGGGACTGAATTCGAAAACCTGCTGGCCCTTGCCGTCTTTGCCCTGTTCGTCGGTGACCCAGAGATTGCCCTGGGCATCGACCGTCGCGCCGTGCGGAAAAACGAACATGCCTTCGCCCCAGGCTTTGAGCAGCTTGCCGGAGGCGTCGAATTTGAGGATGGGCGGTTCGGGACGGCCGGCGCAGGAGTTGTCGTGGCAGCGATGGATGACATAGATGCTGCCATCGGGCGCGACTTCCACCGCGGTGACCGCGGCCCAGGGGACGCCACCTGGCGGTTTCGCCCAGTCGCGGATGGTAACTTTGTATCCACCGTCGGGCAGATCGTTGAGAGGCTGGTCACCGGCGTTTGCGGCAAAAGCTGTGGCGATCGCCGCCATCCCCATCGCTGTCAGAATGAAGACTCGCGTGCGTAACATCGAAAGGCTCTCCTTGCCTATACGTCGTCGCGGCCGATATTCACGATGAAGTACTCAGCGCGCGTCGTCCCCACGTTCTTTGCGTTGTGAATTTCATTGGATCCGATGACGCCCACATCGCCCGGCCCCAGCCGCAGCGGCTTACCCGAAATCGTCAACTCCATTAATCCCGTGCGAACGAGCATCATCTCTTCACGGAGGTGCTGATGGGGCGGATGATTCACTTCGCCGGGCGCGATGTCGCTCTGATGGCTTTCCATCTTGAAGCCGGTATGAGTCTTGGCAGTGAACATGCGGCGCGACTTGTTCTGTCCGGTCGTGGTGACGGGTAGTTCGTTATAGAGAAACGCTTTGGTCTTCATCACCGGCAGCTTCTCGACGGAGTTATCGGCGGCAGGTTGCGTTGTAGTCTGCGCCGCAGCGGTGGCCGCCAGCGCGGGAAGCAGGAAACCGAGATCTCTGCGTGAGTATTTCTTCATGGCAGGTCTCCTTTGTGACAACACACTATATATGAGAACGGTCCCGGCGGCCAGCAGCCAGGGCATTTTCGTAGATACTGTAGAATTCGCTCTGTCGAAGACGCGGTTCGGACGGCTGAAGAACACCGGCGACAAAGATCGCCGGCGCTACCGGTTTCGTGCTGTCCCGCGCCGCGTCTTCATGCATTTCTTTGGCCCGCAGAGCCATGGTGACTCTGTTGAAGACGCGGTTGGCAGGGTCACCGGCGACAGGATTATCGGCGCCGACGTAAAGGTCCGCGCCGAGCGGAAGCTCGGTGGCACCCTCGAAAATCCACCTCGGGTACGGGATTCAGGCCATTGATTGATCAAGGGCTGCATGGATGTCGATTCCGCTTTGGTAGAAGTCGCGAGCCAGGCGACGCAGCTTGCGGCGAAGGGTACGCTCATCGAGCGGGGTCGGTCCTTTCTCGACGTAATCTACTTCGCTGGTTAGCATCAGCCAAATCACCTTTGCCATACGATGAGCCACCGCCCACACCGCTCCTTTGGTTCTATTTTTGGTTTGAGCCGGGCGAATAACTGTCCGAAGAACGTTCCGGTGCTGTGCACCGCCGCCCACGCCACCTGACACAACACGCGCCTCAGGTAACGATTCCCTTTCGCCGACCGGTGGCTGTAACTGACGCCTGCCGATTCCTGACTTCCCGGACAGACGCCGATCCATGACGCCAGTTGCTCCGGGGTGGCAAAAGCTGCCGCCCGCGGTCCGATCTCGGCCAACAATGCCTGCGCCGCGCACAGATCGATTCCGGGCACTTTGCACAGACGTTCCAGCGTAAGCGCGTGCTCCTTCATCGCCCTTCCCAGTTCGGCCGTCAGTTCTTCCGCCTGCCGGCGCAGCAGCCTGACCTGTTCCATTTGCTGCCTCAGCAGTAGGCGGCAGCTCGCGGGCAATTCTCCGGCCAGGGCTTCCCGCAATTGCGCTTTCTTCTTCAGCAGCCTGCCGTGCGCCCGCCCAAGCAGGATTTCCACATCGGTCTCTCCGGCGGCTATCAGCTCCAGCATCTCCCAGCCGCTCACCCCGAACAGATCGGTAACGACGGCGGCCAGTTTGATGCCACCTTCTTCCAGCAATCCCTCTACCTGATTGCGCACCTTTACAATCTTGCGCTGCAGGTCGACTCGCGTCCGCGTCAGCCAACGCCAGCCCCGCTGCTCAGCCGCCGGGATGAAGCTCTCTTCCAGATCGCCCGAACTGAGCCGGTCCACCAGACGGCGCGCATCCCGGAAATCCCGTTTCCGTCCCCGCGGCGCCCGCGTCTGTAGCGGATGGCTCAGGTGCAGACGGAAATGGGGTTCCATCCCGTACCACACCGGCCTCCAGTACTGCGCCATCGATTCCATTACCACTTCGGTGGCATGCTGATGCTCCAGGTACGCTACCAGATGCCCGATCTCGCCCTTCGTGGTCCCAAAGGCTCGTTGCTCATAACTGCTCTTACCGTTCTCATCCCGCCGTACCACCACGGCCAGCATCTTCTTGTGAACGTCAATGCCGGCCAGCACGCGGCTCTGTGTCGTTGTCGATTCCATCGAGGACTCCTTCTCTGCCGGGCGGCACAGGACCGGTCCAACCATCAGTCACCCTCACGCGTTCTGCCGGCTCGCGAGGCCTCGATCACCAGCACCCGCACTTATTCTTACGTCTCGGTCCCCGATCAAACACCATTACAGCCTCGCTCTCTCCAGTGCCGTCGACGATCTCGGGTACCGCCCGGCTCGAAGCCCATTTTCATCCCTTTTCTTGCCCGCGCGCGGGCATATCCAACACCATTGAAAAACCGCCCCGAAGTGACTGGAAAGCTCTGCGCCGGGCGGAAGCCCGGCGGCAGCCCCGAAGGGCTGCCCCACGACGAAATTGCGGACGGATCGAACTGTTTTTCGTGGTTGCTCGTGGACCGCAGGTCCATCTGGACAGGGCCGAAGCCGCGACCCCACACGGATGTGCTGCGTCTTGATCTCCTTTGGCGGCCCGCTGCGGCTCGGAATCCGATTTCGGAAACCGGCGACAAGATCGCCGGCGCTACCGCCTCTAATGCCGCATGAGCCGTTGCACGTTCTCGATGTAAAGATCGCAGTATGCGCGACGCAGTCCTTCGCCCGCAGTGGGACCGTCGCCCGTGAACTCAATATATCCGCGGGCCGCAGCATCAAATTTCGGCCATTGAACCAAGGCCGCGCCGTTGGGATTCCCCGTCTTTGCGAAATTAGTCCAGTATTGCTGAATGGCGGAAGAGATCGCGCGATCCGCATCGGCGTATCTGGAATTCAAAGCGCCGAAAACGTAGGCGACTTCCGTGCCGTGCACCGCACCCAAAGCTTCTCTTCCCGGGGCGGCGCGATCGAATTCATATTCGAAAGATGGACTGCCAGGCGCATGCCAGGCCAGCTGCGCGACCACCGGGCAGCGGTACATCGTGTCGACAACCCACTCGGCTGCGTGATCCCCGTAAAGCGTGAACGCCTTCGGCGCAAGCGGGCCGTACATCGCTTCCATCGCCTGGCGCAAATCTTCCGGAGCCACCGGCGGCGGCGTTCGTTCGCGCGAGTTATTGCCGATCAGCAGCGGCACACGATGTTCCTGGCCGCTTGCGAATACTTGCGCTGGAGGCTTTGGCAGGACCCAGCCATCCACCACAATTCCGTTCGCCGGACCGATGCTCATCTGCGGGCCGGCGACCAGTTTCAACAGATCGGCGGCTGCCATTGAACGCAGATGTTGCAGAGTTCCGAACTCAGCGCCTTTGCTCTCGGCCTCGGCGAGCGCGGGTGCGTCGGAATACGAGACAGTGCCGCTCTTCACTTTCATTACGGCCCCGAGCGCAGTCATGCTCAGGGTAGCGGCATCCGGATTCCGGGTCACCGTCCCGCTCTCCGCGATGACGCGCTGGAACAATCCTTTCGTCAGCGGGGATGTCATGAGGACATTGGCGTCAACGGCGCCGGCCGATTGGCCGAATACGGTGACATTCGCGGGGTCGCCGCCGAACCGCTCAATGTTGTCATGGACCCATTGGAGGGCGGCAACCTGATCCATGAGACCGTAGTTGCCGGATGCGTGGTGAGCAGATTCGCGCGTCAGTTCGGGGTGCGCGAAGAAGCCGAACACGGTCAGACGATAGTTTACGGTCACCAGCACAACGCCGCGCCGCGCGAGACTCTCTCCATCGAAATTGGCGCCGGACGCCGTTCCCGCATAGTTGCCGCCGCCGTGCAGCCAGAGCATGACGGGTTTGTGGGATTGGGGAGGCCAATCGGCAGTCCAGACATTCAGAAAGAGGCAGTCTTCACTGCTGCCCTCGAGCATGCGTCCGTTGGAATTCTGGGCGCAGGGCGGGCCGAAGGCGGTGGCGCTGCGTTCACCGGACCATGGCTTCACGGGTGCGGGCGGACGCCAGCGCAGATCGCCGACTGGAGGCTGCGCATAGGGGAGGCCCTTGAATACCGCGCCGCCCTCCTCCAGAGCGGATCCGCGAAGGCGGCCCGCGGCTAAGGAGACGACCGGGTCCGGCGCTGCCGCGGCGGCAGCAAGCACGATCAGCAGCAGGATCGACAACAGCCGCATGGTTCGTTCCCCGGAGCTATCTTCCAGGAGGAATCACCCTCAGGTCAGCCTCGGACTCAGCCTGGCTCTTGGTGGGAACGACCTTGTCGGGATCGATCCGCACCATCATATAAGTGATGTGATCGGGGATCTCGGTGAACCAGTGCCCCGTTCCCGCCGGAATGATAACCACATCACCCGGCTTGAGATGAAATACCTGGGGGTTCGTAATCGAATCGGAACTCCAGCCGGGACCGTTTTGCAGTCGAACGGTCTTCTCGTCAGCGGACCTTTTCACCGAATTCACGAGGTCGGGGCCGGTCAGCAAGGTCGCGGCGCCATCAATCACGTGGTAAACCTCACTGATCTGTTCGTGCTCCCCAACGACCCCTTTCCGAACCGTTCCCGGCAGGAGCTTGCCGCGCGTGACCATGCCTATTCCGACTTGTGCCCGGCCAATGTCCACGGAGCGAACCTGCTGGTCCACGATGTTGTATTTAACGGCCTTTGCGGTGTAGGCGTCCAGTTCGCTCACTGGGATGTATGTTGCCTGACAGTGCCGGCAGGTAGGTTGCGGAGCTTGCGCCACAAGCGCCATTACGGCGACACCACAACCCAGCAATACTTTGAAACTGATCCCTTTGTTACGCATTGGATTCTCTCCTGAACCAGCGTCTTTGGGCTTTTACTGCCGGCCCTTTGGCCACGGCACGCCCTGGTCTTTTTCCACGGGGCCGACACCCTTATAAAGGAAACGTTGCACGCGTGCACCGGTGTAAGTCTCGGTGACGTAGAGGTTGCCCTTCGAATCGGTAGCCAGGTTGTGGCAGCCGAAGAACTCGCCGGGGGCCCGTCCTCCATCGCCAAAGGTCGTCAGCACTTCGAGCGTGCTGCGAAGGAGCACATTGATATGCTCATTCACGCCGTTCGCCTCGTAAATGTAAGTTTGCTGCGGATCTCTTGAGAAGGTCATGTCCCACACGGAGCCGGAGCGCCGGGTCTGGGGTTCCATGAAGACTTCCTTCACGAACGTGCCATCTTTATGGAAAACCTGGATGCGGTCGTTCACCCGGTCGCACACGTACACCAGGCCGTCGTTCGAGACGATGACGCAGTGCGGCGTGCTGAAGTTCTTCAGGGCGTCCTGTCCGCTCTGCTGAGGCTGGTCCTCGAGCTTCGCCGGATCGAAAGGAGGAGTTTTGTCATCGGTCGGCTTGTTGCCGTAGGCGCCCCAAAGTCGCTTGAACTTGCCGGTGTCCTCATCGAACACAATAACCCTGCGGTTGCCGTATCCATCGGAAATATACACTTCGTTCGCCGCGGGGTCATCGAAGATCTTCGTGGCCTGCCAAAAATTTTCAGGGTCGTTGCTTCCGTTGTGGACGCCATGCTTTCCCAATTGCATAAGGAATTTCCCGGTGCTGGTGAACTTGAGGACCTGAGTGTCCTTCGTCCCGTTCCCGGCGATCCAGACATTACCTTTGTGGTCAATGGTAATCCCGTGGTTGCTATCCGGCCAGTCGTAGCCGGGGCCGGGGCCGCCCCAGGAATTGATGAGATTTCCGGCCTGGTTGTATTCCAGAATCGGCGGGGCAACCTTGCAGCACGTCCCAACCTTCAGGTCGGCGGCTTTGAAGTTATTCTCAACCGTGTCGGGCCGGTGGATCGTCCACACGTTATCCTGGGCGTCAACCGCTACGCCGATAGTCGAGCCAGTGACCCAGTGGTTTGGCAGCGGCCTGGGCCAGAATGGGTCTACTTCGAATCTGGGCGCCATCACGCTGGCCGCACGAACTACCGAGCGCGTCTGTACGGCCCAAGTCGTTCCAAGAACAGCCGCCAGTACGACAACGCCCGCGCGCACACAGGTCACTCGCTTCATCGCTCACCTCACGCAAGACTTTAGCCGCGGCGATTCACCTTCTACCGTTGCCTGGGCCAAAATTACTACGTTCAGATCAATTTCTGGCGGAAATCATACCATTACAATCGCTCCTCGGCAATGCCTGAAATGCGCCTTGTCGCCGCGCTAACTGGGCCACATGGGAACGGTCCGCGTGGGGCGGCAGCGGCCTGCATCAGCCGGTAACCGAAGCATCTTTACGGTAAACCGGTTCGCTCGCTTGCGTATCGCCATGGCGGCCACTTCGTCGCCTGCGAGCATGGCCTGGTTGGTCCTTTCCAGCATGACGCGATAGGCGTCGATGCCAGTTTCGTTGTTCTGGATTTGCCATACAGAATCATAGGCAGGCACCACGACGATGTCCGTAACATTTCCACCGCGTTATGATTACCTTAGATTTACAAGGAGAATCAGACATTTGGCAGAAGGACTAGCGGGCATCATCGAACAACTCGAGCAACAGAAGGCGGCAATTGAAAAGGCGCTCTCGGCGCTGCGCGGGGTCGAAGGAATTGCAGCGCCAGACGCAGTAAGTGAGGCCGTCCCGGCGGTTCGCAAGGGCGGAATGACACCAGAAGGACGGAAGCGGCTCATCAAGGCGCTCAAGAAACGCTGGGCGGCGAAAAAGGCGGCCGCTACGTTGGGTGAACAAGTCGCTCCTGCGAAAGCCACACGTAAGGGTGGCATGACTGAGGATGGACGCAAACGCCTGGCTGATGCGATGAAACGCCGGTGGGCCGTAAAGCGGGCGGCTTCTGCGGTTAAGAAGCGGGCGAGGGGGCCGAAGAAGGCGGCATAATCAGCGGAGAGAGCCCGATTATTTGTTCGTCCCCGCGAACTGTATTTAAACGAAGCAGTACGTGGCGGCCGAGGCTTGTTTGTCCCAAATTCTTCAGATCAACAGTGCGTAAACAGAGGTCGTCTGCAATCGTGACGTTTTCCGCCAGACATGGAGCGGCATCCGGCAGCATTAGAATGGCAGCGGCTCTAACCCATCCGATGCCCTTTGAGGAAGACGCGCAAGTTATGGCCGCCGAATCGAGGCTGGACGGGCAGGTTCCTCCACTTTTCGGCGCTGCATCCGGCGGCCCTTGCGCTTCTTTTCACGCATGGAGCAAAGCGTTGCATCTGGATGCCGGGAATCTCCGGATTCGTACGCTCCAGCTTCCCCGAACGCCATATCTCGGAAGTGTGTCCTGGGCATCTCAGCGAGACGCCGACTATACCCGCGTGGATTAGCAAAACACGTGGGCTACTTTCGTCGTAATTTACACCAAGGCGCGTCAATCGCTTCTCCTTGAATCGGCAGATTTGCGCGGCTCGCGCCGAGCGTCCTTCGCGGGCAAATGATTTCGCCGACGCCGGATAGGAGTTCGGCAATGGTGGGCGACGCAGCTCAGGCGGCGGATTCTTTTCACTTCCTGCATCACGACTTCCTCCGCCGGATCCTGCAAAACTTCGACGTGTGGCGCCGCGCCGAGATTCTCTACCTGCCACTCGCCCGTGATCGGGCTATAAATGCCGAGCTCGGGGCCGCCACGAAGCCGTCGTCGATCAGCGGCGGGGGGGCGTGCGCCGATCAGCTTGCCAGCGCCGGCGCGTTTGAGCTGCCACGGCGCAGCGTCTCCGCCCGGCGCGTGGGTTCACGACCAAAGGCTGATGTTAGGACGAGTTCGAATCATAGAAACAAAAGGCAAGCGAAATGTTAAGCCGTTACTTTGGAAGCTTGCCAGTCGGAAATAATGATCAGAACTCGTCAATTCTGCCCCGGAAAGCAGGTATCGAGAACGGCCAGACGCCAATTATTCCTTAGCACGAACGGAAGCCGCTCCGCAGACGCAACTGGTGTAGTCCGCAACAGTGAAATACGTCTGGGCACAGGAGTAATACGACCAGTTGGAGGAAGTCATCGGAGAAGGTGTCGATACCGCGTAGTTGCCCTCAAAAGTGGCACGTGCCGTTCCGCCGCTGCGAATTCCAGCGGTCACTGTCGGCAGAGTCGCCGCACTGAAAGCGCCGACTCCATAGGCTGTAGAGAATTGATATTCCTTCGCCCATACGGGAGTGTGTGACGAAAGCGCAAGAAAGAATGTCGTGATATCGGAAACCGCTCCCGTTTTTGTGTTGTAGGAAAGCACGGAAATGCCTGGGTTGTTATTGAATATCGGACTGACAGCCGGTGTAATTCTCAGGGGCAACGACGGGGTGACGCCGGGTGAAACCCCGAAATCGTCCATATGCGTGTGACCCGCAAAGGTCAGCAGGACGACATCCGAATAGGTACTCATCAAGGCGGAAAACTGAGCGGCGTACTTGTCCTGCCAAAACTCCACGGCCTTCATGCAATCGCCGCCGTGTGACGAGCTGTAGGCGTTCATCCCTGGCGGAATATGCATGACCAGCGTCACGCCCCGATGCTGGAGCCTCGCCGCATAGAGCTTCCAACCTAACCATTGGAGCTCAGCCTCTCCTGGATCGCCGGTGTTGGGAGTACAGCTGGAATAGGAGGTAGACCAGAATACGGAATTCAGAACAACTATGTCCTGGTTGGCCACCGTCGGATGAGGCACCGAGAAGAAACCGCCCAGGCGGAATACAGACTTCGCTTCGGGCGACGTCTTGAGCACGGCCAGCTCGTCAGAAAGTGCAGCGAGAAATGGGCTATCGGGAGAGGTCTGATAATCCTGGCAGCCCGAATCGTTATTTCCAATCGCGGCAAGAACGGGTGCTTTGAGGCGCCGTTGCAATTCGCGGACCACGAACACCTCGGTCTTAGCCGCATAAGCGGAGAACTGGCTGGGTGTACCTCCCGCCGCGACAAATGCCTGCGCGAAATCATGGCGGAGTGCGTCGCCAGTGAAGACTACAAAGTCGAACGGTCCCAGCGTCGCGGCTTGCGCCAGGGTTGATGAGAACAGAGGATAGTTGCTATCGGACCCATACGTCGAGAGCGACTTCCGCTGCGACGATTGGAAGATCGAGGCCCACTGTGCAACTGGCGCCGCAATGAGGCGCTTTACAATCGATGGATCGGCGAGCGGATCGAGGTGAATGTCCGAAATCAGCAGGCCCTGTCCGACGGCGGGCCGGGAAGTCTGCGCGCCCACACGCAGCCCGGCCGAAGCGATGCATACGAAGGCGACCATCCATATCAGGCGTCTCATCTGTAACCCTCACGTTTGGCTGCCAAATTGACGCAGCAGATCGAGGTTTGCGCTGTCGATGAAGGCTGGATCGTCGAGCAGACTCTCGCGGTCGCGAAACTCCCCTGCGAGTCAAAGTAGTGCGGAATCAAGCCTTCCGCTTCCATCGCCGCGAGAGGAACCATCAGACAAGAGTCAGCGCCATCCGCAGACGGTGCGCGTGCGGTGGCCCCGGAAACGGGCTCGGGACGCAACACTTCGCGAATCTGATCGTTGGCGATATCGGGTATATTCACGTTGGTTCACCTTTATTCTGTCTGCCCCGACTTCGATTATGTGCCGCACCAGTTGGGGGACTACCTCGCTCGTACTAAATGCAAAACTGATAGCCGGAGACTTACTCAGTTATATTCGTCACCAGGCCCGTCATATTATAGTCGTAGAAAGCTTCGTCTTCGCTGGGATTCGTACGAAACCCATGATCTCAGGAGCGTGTTTCCGTCAAATGGATGATCGAGCAAAGAACTGGTGAAATCATAGTTACTGATGGTCCCAGTCAGTAAGGTTACGCGGATGAATATGCTCAACACCGTCTAAGCGGTCTGATGCGCCTTGAGGAAGGAATGGATTTGGCGCACCGCCAGAGGAATCCGCTCTTTGGGCTCTTTCCAGGGGAACATGCTCATTTCGGCTTTCGGCGCGAGCATCGCGCACTCCAGGGCGATGGCATATGGATGAGCGGGAACATCATCAGGGAGGACCAGGATCGGGTTTTGGCAGCTTCGCACGAAATCCCGTGTGACAGTGAAGACGAAATCGGGGTTAGTTTCGAACATTCCAGTCACAAATTTGTCGGTCATTGCCATCGTGATTTCGGGCCGCTGAGCGGTCAGCGCCGGGCCCCAGGTCTTCCAAAATACGCCCGGGTATTCAGGATCGCGCATCTCCGGACGCCACCCTACGGGTTGCGCCAGCACGGCCGCGACAACGCGATTCGGCGCGCGCTTCAGGAGACTCCAGATGAAGGGGCCGCCAATGCAGAAACCCATCACCATAAACCTTTCGATGCCGAGATGATCCATCAGGCCGAGCTGGTCGTCGGCATAGGAATCCCACGGTCGTTCGACCTCGACCGGACCGGTGGATTGGCCGCTGGGGGCGTTGCGCAGGTCTGCAGTGATGCAGCGATACTCTCCTTTGAACTCTTCAATGGCGTTGAAGGGCGAGTTGCCGGTGAAGAAAGCTATGGTTGAATTCAATCCGCCGCCGGGAATCAGCATCAGCGGGAAACCGGATCCGGCCTCCTCGTAATGGATGCGAACTGAGCCTTTGTCGTAGAAGCGGGCGCGAGGCCCTTGCTGCCCAGCCTGCTGCGAGAACATGCGTGGCATCGCGGTCATCGCAGCTGCCGCGGCCCCGGCCGCCAGTATGTTGCGTCTTGGTCGGATGTTCCACATTCGTGCCTCCCCGGAATGCCTCCACTCAGTTTACCGGAGTTGGAAGCGAATAGCGCCTGTACTACGCGTCTTTGTACGATGCGTCTTCCGTCCACTATCGGATTGGCAGGCTGACGCGCATCCGTAGACGGGTGGAACTGAATGCGCATCATATCCCCCAGATTGGTGCGTCGCGAATAACGAGCGATATTCGTTGCTATCGTTTCGCTCAGCGTCCGATGGGAGCGGGCACTACATTTAACGGAAAGCCGCGGCGCGAAATCCGCCAGGTAGTCACGCCAGTTGCCCCATACGTGCCACTCCTCCGTCTCGACAAAGGTGTGCCCGATCTGGTGTTGGTCCAGGACCTGGTTGAAATTTTGGTTGGATGCGAACAGCGTATCCAGCTTCCCAATGTAAATGAAATCGTATCTGGACGAGAATGTGGACGCCGTCAATGTGCGTCTGACGGAGGAGGACATGGCGGCACTGGACGGACTCGCCTCGATGGGGGTCTGCGATCGCTACCCGCCAGCCATGGCCAGTGCCGCGGGGAGGTAGCGGCTTACTTTTTTCGCGGCCGCTTCGGAACGAATGCGAGGAACCGGCGCGGATTGTCTACCGTGATGCGATGCAGCACTTCGTCGCTCACGCCGGCCGCTTTCAGCTTCGGCAGGAAGACTGTGAGGGTTTTGGCGTAGCCGTTGAACGCGTCGGCCGAGAACATCAGGTGGTCGGCAAAACCCGCTTCGATGAGGGCCATCACCATCGGAACCTGCTGGGCGTCATTGGCTCCGCCCTGCCGGTCGAAACCCACGAAAGCGCCGCGGCGGCAAATGGTTTTCTGCACGTAGACGTTGGGGTCTACAAGATTGCCGAGGTGTCCGATCACGATGCGGTCGGGTTTCACGCCCGCGTCTTCGAGGATGTCGAGCTGTTCGAGCGCCGATTTGCCGGGGATTCCGGTGTGGGTAAAGATCGAAAGATTCGTCGCGAGGTGCGCCTTGCCAATGGCGCGGAATACCTTGCGTTCATCGGCCGTGATCTCATCCCATGAACCGATTTCGCCGAACACGCCGAGAGTGTCGTCATCCGTCTGTTTGATGAGCGCTTTGACGATTTGCTCCTCGCTCATTGTGGAGATCTCTTTCGGATAAAACGGCTGCGAGTAGAAGCCTCCGCCCGCGACGATCGGAAGGCCCGACTTCATCGAGACTTGGCGAATGAAGTTGATATCGCGCCCCATATCCGGGTGCCCTGCATCGACGATGCAAGCCACGCCGGCTTCTTTCGCTTTGGTAACCTCGGCGCTCATCAGATCGACGCTGCGCATGATGTCCGGGACGGGCGGACCGCCGCCTCTGCCGCCGCGCGCAGGGACCGGAGGCAGACCGTTGGCGGCGCGCACGGCCGCCGCGGCCGCGGCGAATTTCTGAGAAAAGTCGGGCGAGACTTGCAGGTGCTCATGGAAGAGCGTGGCGCCCATTGCGAGCTCCTCGGGCTGGTAGTCGCGCAGGATCGCCCGGATGATGGCGCCTTTCGGGAAGGTTGGACCTTGAGAAGCAGGCCCCTGTGCCGAGAGGCTGCGAGGGAGGGCAGCGGCCGCGGCGCCGGCTGCGATTGTCTGGAAAGCCTGCCGACGGGTCAGGGTTCGATCAGAAAGCGTTGACATCGTGCACCATTGTAAGACTCAGGCCGCGCCTGAGTGGCGCCAGGTTTGGATGCGATGTTTCAATTATAATCTGGTGATGAAAACTCGTTGCGGGATACTGGCGATCATTCTCGTGGCAAGCGCCGCGGGGCAACGGCAGCCGAAGCCTCTCGTGCTGCAGGAGCAGGGGAGCTTCTTTGTGGGCGGGGAAACCAAATCATTGCCCGCTCCTCCACCGCCTCCGGCTAATGCGCCGCCCGGGCGCGGCGGCGGATTCGGCGGCGGCGAGATCACCGTCAACCAGATGTACGTGCAGTATCAGATCCCGGAAAATGGCGATCGCCACGTGCCGGTGGTTATGGTGCATGGATGCTGCCTGAGCAGCAAGACCTGGGAGACAACGCCGGACGGCCGCATGGGCTGGAACGAATATTTCGTGAGAAAGGGACGACCAGTCTATCTTGCGGACCAGGTATCGCGCGCGCGATCCGGCTTCGATCCTTCCACGTTCAGCGCGGTTAAAGCGGGCACGCTTCCTCCCAGCGCGCTTCCGGCTGTTCTGGCTGCGAGCCGGCAGGTTGCCTGGACGGTTTTCCGCTTCGGGCCAGTGTACGGAACTCCGTTTAAGGACGAGCAGTTTCCAATTGAGGCCGTCGATGAGCTCTACAAGCAGATGATTCCGGACCTCAATGCGACGCTACCCAGCCCGAATCCGACATGGACCAACATGGCGGCTCTGGCGGTGAAGTTGAAGGGAGCCGTGCTGATGGGTCACTCGGAGTCGGGTTTCTTTCCGGAGCAAGCTGCGCTGATCGATCCCTCCGGAACCAGGGGGATCATTTCAATCGAGATGCCGTGCGTAACCAATCTTTCCCCCACGCAGATTTCCATGCTGGCGAAGATTCCGATTCTGGTGATGTTTGGCGATCACCTGGGAGACTCGCCCAACGGGATCAATTCCTGGCCGGCGTCCTTCGATTCATGCAATCAATTCGTGAAACAGGTGGCGGCCGCCGGCGGGGACGCGAAGATGATGTCGCTGCCTGAGATGGGAATCAAGGGGAACAGCCACATGCTTATGCAGGACAAGAACAATTTGCAGCTTGCCGACCTGATCATCTCCTGGATCGATGGTCATGTTGAGAAGAGGGCTGCGAAGCGGCATTAGTCTG
The DNA here is from genome assembly GCA_963845785.1 of Terriglobia bacterium. Classification (GTDB taxonomy): domain Bacteria; phylum Acidobacteriota; class Terriglobia; order Bryobacterales; family Bryobacteraceae; genus BOG-234. The sequence continues at coordinate 69,749 of CAWJTK010000004.1, forward strand.
CCGGGAAAGCTTTTCGTCAAACCGCTCTTCAGTTGCTGGAACCCGGCTTCAGATCGCCACTTCGCCGTTACCTGGATTCGGTGTATGAGCCGATCGTGCTGATCTCCCCGCCAGCTTACTTCGGGCTTTCGGCTATGACGGTTTTTCTGAGCACTTCGAACCGCTCGGAATCCAGGGCTTCCGTCAACCGTTTGATTTCGTCCGACACCATCTGGTCGTGTTCGCTGTCCAGATTCCGGATGCGCGCAACAAGTTCTCCCGACACGGATCCGGAGTCTATGGACTGGAATCGAGCTTCCGATCTCAGAGGACCGGCCACAGCGAGGAATGCCGCGCTTTTCCGTTCGTAATCGCTCCTCAAGAGAAACTTAACGCGGCGCAATTGGAATAAAAGTATCTGATTTTGCCGAGTTGCAAACCTTCATGGAACACATGGGGCAATTTTGGATGGGCAGGCGGGATAGTCAAAGCCGTGTTCCTTTCTGTGCTGATCGAGAGCCCGGACTGCGTCACTTTCCGCTTTCCGGGCGGCTGCTGGTTCCGCAGGTGAAGGCGCGGCGGCCTTTTTGTTTTTTACAGCGCGGTTATGCGCGTCCATAGCCGCATAATTTGGCTGCACCGCTTTCGTCGACGTGTCCGAAAGTTTCGATCGTTCCGGCATATCGCGTTTGCGACGTCATCATCACGTGGCATGAGCCTCCATCTTAAACGTTGGGCTTCCTGGTGTCGGCAGAGAAACAGCGGCAAGCCGGGGCAGGGAGGGGCGTTCAACTGGAAGAGAAATTGCATTATTTCGGCAATTCCATTATTGTGGAAATATCAAAATCAGGAGAGTTGAATGGCGGCGAGCAAAAAACAGGCGGAAGAAAAGGTGGCCCGTTTCGCCGATATGTTCTCGGCGCTCGGCACGGAACCGCGCTTGCGTATTATGCGGCTCCTGCTGTCGGCACACCCGGACGGCATGGTAGTGGGCGACATAATCACGCAACTTGGTATTACCGCGTCCACCCTTTCGCACCATCTGGACAAGCTTAAAAATGAGGACCTGGTAAAGGTCCAGCGTGAAAGCACCTTCTTGCGGTATTCGGCGAACGCGGACACGTTGCAGGAGCTTCTAGGCTTTCTCTACGCCGAATGCTGCACCCGTAACAAGGCGATTCAACCAAAGGCGATTGCCAGCCTGTGCGGTTGAGGGGCATGGCGAATGATTAAACCGAAAGTTTTGTTTTTCTGTTCGAAAAACAGTTGCCGAACGCAAATGGCGGAAGCGTTTCTGCGCGACATGGCCGGCCGGTTCGAATCCTTGAGCGCGGGCGGTGAGGCAACGGCCCTCGACCCTGACTCCGTGGCCGTCATGGATGAAGCAGGGCTGGATAAATCCGGTCAGACACCCAAAAAAGTTGATCTGTTCATGCGGAAGCGCGTGGCCTTTCTCGTCACGCTTTGCGACCGCGAAAAGAGCGCACGCAGAACCGTAACGAGCCGGGTGCACGACGAAATTCGGCAGCACGTCATGAGTTTTATTCAGGAACAGGCATAGAAAGGAACCAATGGAAATCAAAGAAGTAGTGAAAGAGAAATACGGACAAGCGGCGCTACGGGTGCAATCGGGCGGCAGCTCCTGCTGTGGGGCCGGCGCCGCGCGTGATGGCTGCAGCGATCCTATCACCTCAAACCTTTACGACGCGCTGCAAACCGGCGCTGTGCCTGAAGAAGCGGTGCTGGCCTCGCTCGGCTGCGGCAACCCCACGGCCCTTGCTCAGCTGAATGCCGGTGAAACCGTCCTCGATCTCGGGTCGGGCGGCGGTATCGACGTGCTGCTTTCGGCGCGGCGTGTCGGCTCCACGGGCAAAGCCTACGGCCTCGATATGACGGATGAAATGCTGGCGCTTGCCCGCGAAAATCAGCGCAAGGCCGGCGTGGAAAATGTCGAATTTCTCAAAGGCGAAATCGAGCATATCCCGCTGCCGGATAACTCGGTCGATGTGGTCATTTCCAACTGCGTGATTAACCTGTCTCGCCGATAAAGACCGCGTGTTGCGTGAAGCGTTCCGGGTTTTGAAACCGGGTGGCCGCTTCGCTGTTTCCGATGTGGTCACACGGGGCGACGCGCCCGCCGAAGTGCGGCAAAATATGCTGCTTTGGGTCGGCTGCATCGCAGGCGCTTTGCAGGATACGGAGTACATCAGCCAAACTTGCGGCGGCTGGCTTTCACGGTATGGAGATTGAGCCGACGCGGGTGTACAGCATCGAGGATGCGCGGACGTTTCTAACCGGGCAGGGCGTCGATGTGGATGCCATGGCGGGGCCGTGGATGGGAAATTTCATAAGCGCCTTCATCCGCGCCACGAAGCCCGCAGGCAGCTACGCTCCGGGCTGCTCCGCGTGACACAGGCACGGCGCATGACCGCCGAGGCGGTCGGTACGGCGTTGCTGCTGGCGGCGGTCGTCGGCTCCGGTATCATGGGCGAACGCCTTGCCGGTGGAAACGTGGCGATCGCGCTGCTTGCCAACACGCTTGCAACCGGTGCGATGCTGGTGGCTCTTATTCTCACTTTCGGGCCGATTTCAGGGGCGCATTTCAATCCAGCCGTGACACTGGCGGACGCTTCGCAAGGCGCGTTGCCGTGGCGTGAAGTACCGGGCTATCTGGCGGCGCAACTCTTTGGGGCATTCGTCGGTGTCGCGGCGGCGCATGTGATGTTCGGTGAGCCGGTTTTCAGCGCATCACGTCACTCAAGGGCGGGCGGGGCGCAAATATTCAGCGAGTTCGTCGCCACGTTTGGGCTGCTGGCGGTCATTTGGGGCTGCGCTCGCCTTCGCTCGTCGGCGGTGCCGTTCGCCGTGGGCGCCTACATCACCGGCGCGTACTGGTTCACCTCGTCAACTTCCTTCGCAAACCCTGCCGTGACACTGGCCCGGTCGGCAAGCGATACCTTCGCCGGAATACGGCCCGCCGATGCGCCAGGGTTCATTCTGGCACAACTGGCGGGGCGGCGGCGGCAACGCTCCTGTTTCGCTGGCTTGTTCCGTCGCTGAGCAAAGATGCCGCCTCCGTGGTGGTTTCTCATCCTGTCGAACAGAAGGCAAATTCATGAACGATAAACAACGGGTGCTCATTCTCTGCACCGGAAATTCCGCCCGCAGTCAAATGGCGGAAGGGCTGCTGCGTCACGATGCAGGGGAGCGGTTCGAGGTCGAAAGCGCAGGGACAAAGCCTGGCTCCGTGCGGCCCGAAGCGATTGCTGTCATGCATGAGTTGGGAATTGATATTTCCGGGCATCGCTCGAAGTCCGTCGACGGAATTTGACGGGCAGCCACTTCGATTACGTCATGACCGTATGCGATAGCGCCCGCGAAACCTGCCCGGTGTTCTTCGGCGGGGCAAAGCGGTTACATCACGACTTTGACGACCCGGCGGCGCTCAACGGCTCGGAGGAAGAACGGGCGGCCGTGTTTCGGCGAGTGCGGGACCAGTTGAGAACGTACCTGCGCGATTTCAGTAACGGCGTGTCATAACGGACCCATTGTGAGACGCCATTCTTCGCGCGTCGGATTGATAAACGCGATCACTCCGGTGGAACCGGAACGTTATCCTCCGGACCATCGTGATCGCGGATCAACATTTCTCCCACTGGCTGTCTGGAGTTACTCATGGGATTGGTGTTGCCGCCAGGTCGAGCTGAGTTTGCCGCTTTGTAGTAGCCCCTTCAAAGGAAAAGAGCGTCGTCACCTTCCCCAACGGAACAATTACGGAAGAATTCCACCGATTCTGTCGAATCACGGGCAGTCCTTCCTTCGAGCCCTCGGGAACCTGACTTGTAATGTCGGCCGTGATATGGAGCGCTAACTGATTTCCCACGAGTCTGAGCGAGTTGCAATCGATGCTGACGCCCACGTCCAAATAGGTCGTGGCTCCCTTATCGGTCTGGACGGGAATCTTGTCACCTGTGCGAATCGAACAGCCTCCGCCCGATCCCGAGCTGGAAATGGTGGAATAAGTGCGCGTCGTGACGGTTTTTCCGTTGTCGAGTTCTTTGATGGTGAAGTCCAGGTGCACATATTTCGCAGAGTCTTCCTGTTTCGATTCCTGTGACTGAGCGAAAGATGAGCTTCCGAACATTGTTGCGGCTACCGCGATCAGTACGAACTTCATGGTCTTTGGCATGTTGCTCCTTTGGCGTTATTGCAATTTTTCGATCTCCAGCGGCTCGATTGTGAGTGCTTCGAACTCAGCTGGTTGAGAGAGAACAGCCACGGCTTGCTCCGGATGTTCCTGAACCAGGCGCAGCAGGGCTCGCTCTTCGGCGGTCAGCGGAAGAGGTTCGCGCTCCTGGCTGCGGCGAAACGATCGGTGGTCCGAAGTTCGCTGCCGCGGAGGTGGCGTGAGGATTCCAGGCTGAGCGGCCCGCGGAACAGGCGGCGGCAACAGCGCGAGCGGAGGCGGTAAAACGCGCCGCGCAGGCAGTGCGATCAGCACGATCAGGGCGATTGCCGCCGCCACGAATGCCCACGCGAGCCTCCACGCGAAACGCCTGTGTGGCCTCGTTTGAACATGCCGCAGAATCCGCAGTTCAAGGCCTGCGCGCGGTTCGGCATTCGAATAATCGCGTATTGCCGCATTGACAATGAGATCGAGTCTGTCGGGGTGTTCATCCATCATTTGGCATTTTCCACTTCATAGTTGGCCAGCTTTTGTTTCAAGATCTGCCGGGCACGCATAATCCGGGTGCGTACCGTGCCTTCCGGGATTCCCATCACGAGCGCAACTTCCGCAGAGCTCAGTTCATCAATGGCGGAGAGAGCGAGCGGCAGGCGCAAGTCATCTGGCAACGCATCGAGTAGGCGATGAACCAGGGCAGTCCAATCGCTGGCGAGGAGGGCTTGCTCCGGATCGGGCTGCTGTTCGCGCGAATCCTGTGGCGGACCGGCGTTCCGCCGCGTCCGAACTCTGCTCAAGGCCAGACGCCATGTTGAACGTGCAAGGAAGGCCCGTTCGTCACACATGGTTTCCCAGGCGTTGTTCTGATAAAGCTTCAGAAACACCTCCTGCACAGCATCTTCGGCATCCTGGGCGTTGCGCAGGACTGCCCATGCCACTTTAAAAACAAAACGCGATTGCCTTTCCACGAATTCCGTAAATCGCAACTCGCGGGACTGCGCGGCGGCTTGGGTCAGGGTCGCTGTCACCTTCAACAACTAAGACCGGGCGAAAGTGCGAGGCGTTCAGATTTATATGCCCCTTATCGGTGGGGCCTGTCGGCGAGAGTGGCGAGCTGGCTGTACATGGCGCGATAGCGAACGTCCCGGTCGTCACTTCGCCGTTGGGCCGCCCAAGCGATAGCGCCGGCAATCTCCCGCCGCCGGCGCCCGTAGGAACCGCCTCTTCAACGGAGTCCCCATGGCCCTGCGGGCCACCGAAATGAATGAAGACGCTGGAGCGGGAAAGCGCGAAATCGGTAGCGCCGGCGATCTTCTGTCGCCGGTGTTCTTCAGCCATCCGAACCGCGTCTTCAGGGGAGTGATTTAGAGAATCCACTCAGGATTCGTCGGCTGCCCGGCTGATGGAGGAATTTCCCGCGAACTGCCCGCCAGGCGGTGGTATTCTCGCTGTGGCGGAGGTTTCGGACCGTGAATCATAAATCGATTCTGACGATTGCCGCGCTGTCTTCAGTGGTGATGGTAATGTACGGGCAGCCCGATGGGGGTGGAAGTTTTACCTCGGCGCAGGCTACCGCGGGGCGTGTCGCGTACGAAAAGACTTGTGGCCGATGCCACACTCTCACATTGATGGGGCGCCAGGGTAAACCTGAGGAACGTCCGGCCGTCAGTTCTCTTTCCAGCGCCGATCAGCAGTTCATCAACAACTACAGCGGGCGGGTCCCGCCGCTTGCCGGTGAGGTGTTCCTCCGGCGTTGGGGATCGAAGACCGCGGCCCAGCTTGTGGCGCGCTTTGAAGAGGCAAAATTCTCGTTTGACGAGGCCGGGCTCACAGATGACGAGAGCATCGTCGACATTACAGCGTATGTCCTCCAGGTAAACGGAGCAAAGGCGGGAAGCCGGCGACTGACTCGAACGACCGATGCGATCGTGAGCTTGGCAACTTCGAATCCGGGCGCCTTGCCAGTTCGATAAGCCGGACTACGGATTTGCACCTGCAGACGCCCTGGCTGAACCCGAGGTTGTCGATCGGCCCACACACCTGTCGGGATGCTGCGCGGGCTGGTTGATCCGTGGGATTCAAACAGATCACAATCGCGCTGATCACGACTGTTGCATCGGGGCCGAGCGCAACACATCGACTCTGTGGGACCCGATTGGACTTAGACCGAGGTGCGTTTGCCGCGCCATTGTGCAAGGCCAGTCACGCTGATGAACAGCACCGCCAACATTCCGTAAGCAATGGCATTGCCGAGGGGGATCATCCAAACCGATATGTCTAAATTCACGAACCGGGAAAATATCCAAAGTCCTGGGGTGTTCGCAGCGAACCAAACGGAATGGGGAGACAACTGAAATAGCAATCCGAAGCCGAACCCAAAACCGATCAGGGCTGACGCAAGTACCAGGACGACTCTCCGGTTTGTCATGTTCTTTTCCTTTGCTCGTTTCTTCCGACCCGATTCTGCGTGGTCTCCTCTTTACCGAACGCACCTTTCGGCGCCCATCTCCGGGACCTGTGATTCGACTGCGTCCGTGGCCGTAATTGGACGCCCTGCCTGATGGTTTATCTCACCCTGCTGAAATTGACCTCGATGGTTGCGCGGACCTTTACCGGGACGCCATTTGACATCCCCGGCCTGAAGACCCAATGGGAGACGGCATCCACAGCATTCGAATCGAACGCAAACCCGAGGGACTTTACAACATGTATCTCCGCAGGCCTGCCATCCTCGCCGACTATGCACGACAATATGACGGTTCCGCCGGTCTGGTCGGGTCCTGCCTCTTCGGGAAACCGAGGTTCCACTTTGGAGACGACCGCGGGTGGCGACACGCCGTTACCGACCCGGTAAATGTCATTCGGCACGGTCGCAGAATTGGTGCCGACCTGTTGACCCTGATCGCGTTGCTGGAGGGCTTCCACTTGTCGCTTCAGTTCCTCCAGGTCGCGGCGGAGCAGCTCCTGCTGATACCGTTTCTGAGGATCGGTCTGCTGCTGCTCGGCCAGCTCCTTCAGTTTGCGCGCCAGGTCGGCAAGAGCGGTTTCCGTGCTGGAGCCGGAGGTACTTCGGAAGGTGACAGTCGTACCAACATTCGCATCCACAACCGCCCGGGGCGCTAATCCAACGCCGATCCGGAGCTCGAGTTCGCCTCCGGCAGACCGATTGAGAACAATCGAAAGGTGTGAATCAAACTCCGTCGCAGCAGCCCTGACCGGGCCCATCAACTGCGCCGTCCATTCACCCCCCTCCCGAATCGGAAGACGTGACAGTAATTCGTCGCGAGCTGAATCGGACAAACCTGTCACCACAATGTGAGCGAGCCTTTCCGAGGTCGGAGGCGGCGTTGGAGTCACTTGCGCCCGGCCGGCCGCAAGCGCCCCATTCGCAGTCTTCAGCTGTTGCAACTGCTGCAACTCCTGCAGCCGGGGCTCGACGGCGTCTTTCTCGTCGGGGTAGAACCGAAGGAGGTCCTTGTATTCCGCTTCGGCCTGGGCGAGACCATGCGGCCCTCCCTCACGAAACCAGGTATCGGCAATGGCGACTTTTGCACGCGATATGAGATCGCTGGCGGGCCAGGTATTGATCAGCGTGTTCAACGTCTGACGGGCGTCCTGGTAATTGCCGCGCCCAATCTCATCGTTGGCAAGCTTGAACAGTGTCTTGTCGTCGGGCACGGCGGCAGGCTTCGAATAATCGACATTCACGACCTGCGTCGTCGTCGCCACGGACTGATCGAAGTGCCAGCGCCGCACCGACTGCAGGGCGGACTTGCCAAGTTCGTCGGGACCACTCAGCACTGCGGCGTCAGCCACTTCCCCTTTGGCATTGAGCTTCACCTGGACGGCAACCGTGCCCTCGATCCCTTTGGCCAGCGCGTCGGGGGGATATGAAACGGCCGAACGATGCATCAACCGGGCTCCATTCAAATTCACCGAGACACCCGGCGCGTCGGTCACGACCTGGGGCGCAGCCGACAGCGGAAATGAGCTGGTTGCCAGCCAGCACGCCGCTGCAACCATAGCCACGGCGGCGCTCAACACGCAAGTCAAACGCGCCTTTGAGATCTTCGACATTCGAACCTCCCGCATGGCTTCGAGCAGTCTTCGTCTCAGGTGCCGCCTGCGCAGAAACATCGGCGCAGGCGCCAGATCCATTTGCCTTGAGGACACGGGCGTCGTGATCCCCGCCATTAACAGCAGCGCGTCCAGGTAAGGTTCGCGCGCTTGCGTCGTTTCGATCACGGCCTGGTCGACCGTCTGCTCCCGGGCGAGTTGGATTTCGCTGATCACCCACCAGATCGCCGGATGAAACCAGAGCACCGCGCGGACAAGTTCCTCGGCCAGCGTGAACAGCCAGTCGCGCCGATTCACGTGCATCATCTCGTGACAGAGAATCGCCTCCCGTATCTCAGGCCCGAGGGATGGAAAGTGCGAGGGTAGCAACACGACTGGCTTCAGCCATCCAAACGCTACGGGGCCCGAGATGTCGTCGGATAAGAGCAATATGGCGTTGGCGACGGCTCCGCTCGGTTGCGCGTCAGCGGGCAGTTCGCGCCCGCGATTGCGATATACGGCCAGCCGCGCCAGTCCCGCGCCGAGTAAGGCCAATCGAATCGCCACACCCGCGGCCAGGACCCATAATGCGATCTCAAAAAATGGCGGCATACGCGGCGCTGGCGGTACGGGCAGCGGCGCGGAGACCTGTGTTGGCGGCGTTATAACCGTGTTCACTTGTATCGCGTGGTTTACAATCACCTCCCGACGCCAGGGCCGCACCCACGGCAACGCCAGACACGCCACAAGAACGACTTGCCAGAAGATCAACCGCGCGCGGGGAATCCGCACTCCCGGCAATGCAGGCACGAGAGCGCCCAGAACCACCAGCAGGCCGATTTGCAGCGTGTAGGCGACGGTGTTGTGCCAGACCTGGAACGCGGTCACGACTTGCCCTTTCTTAAGCGGGCGATTTCCGCAAGATCCTTTTTTGAGAGATCGTGTTCCTCGACGAGGTGGACCAGCAGCGGCTCGGCCGACCCGTTAAACACACGGTTCACGAAGTCGCGCACCATTGCTCCGATGACCTGCCGGCGGGGCTGTGCGGGTTGGTAGACGTGGGCCCGGTCGGTCTGATTTTTCCTGAGATACTTCTTTTGTTCCAGAATTTTCATCATGGTCATGACGGTCGTATAAGCCACCTTGCGGCGCTTCAACAGGGTTTCGTAGACATCGCGGACCGTTACCGTTTCCAGTTCCCAGACGACCTTCATGATTTCCAGTTCCAGTTCGGTAAGAGTAGTGCTCTTGCGGCGCATACTAAATAATTAGTACTAAAATTCGGTAGAGTCAAGCGCAAAAATCGGTACTTGCGCTGAGATGGCGCTGCCTGACTCATCTTTGCGCGTGAAATTTCCAGATCGCTTCGTGAGGCCGCACACTGCTGACAATGTTGCCGCCCGAGCCGAGCATTATCCTGGCGACACCTTGCGTGGCGCCCGCGCGGAAACTGAAGGAGGTTCGGTTACGCCCGGAGTTTGAGGGCGTGCGCATCGAGCCGCTTTCTTCCCTCTCGCGGGGTGTGTTAAAAAGTTAGTGCCATGAAGTGGGCCGGCACAATCATTGCAGTGCTCGCGGCAAAACTCGCGGCCGCACCGCCGCCGAAGCTGATCCGCGAAATCGACCTGAATCACATGATTCACGAGCACCCCGGGCTGCTCCCTTCCAATCATTCCGTCCGGGCGCTGGCCTTTTCCCCCGATGAGAACCGGATCGCCGTTGCTGTGGGACTGCACAGAAAAGAAGGTAAGTTTCGGCCTTCCGACCAGCCTTTTGAGAGCCACCTGTTGATTCTTCCGCTCAAGGATCCGTCGGACCAGGCTGCCGTTCAGATCGATCCGGGCGGGCCGCTCGGCGCAGGCAGCGTGATCTGGTCGCCGGACTCCGCCACCCTGATTGCGCAAAGTGTTCCCTATGCGAAATTCGCGGCGCTTTACAGCGTTCACGGCGACGCACTTTGGACGCGCCGGCTGGGCGCCGCCGATCTGCGGGATCTGGGTCCGGACATTATGGTGAGTTCGCCCGCGGGGTGGATCGCCGGTTTCCTCGATCCCCGTTACCTTCTTGCCCGCTCCCTTCCGGGACGACGAAAACCCACGGGGTTCATCGCGCTGGATCTCCACGGGTGCATCGCCGATATGTGGACCCTGCCTCAACGCTGGATCGTCGAGGGTTTGAACCCGGACCGGGACCTGCTTGCGGTGTCCAGCGGCGACAGACGCAAGACGGTGATTATCGAGTATCCATCGAAAAAGATCGTTCAAACCAGAATTAATCCTACCTGGATAACCCGGGACAACTTCAGAGTGCCCCCGGACACGAGGATTCTTTTCACGGAGAGCGGAAAGACTCTGTGTTCGGTCGTCAGCAGCCTTGTCGAGCACGATACGGAGGCACAGTGCAGTGACGTCGATACCGGCGCCACGATCGCGAAGTTCCGGCGTTTCCTGGGAGGCGCGCCCGCCGTCGGTAGCGCGCACGGGTCCCGCCTGGTGCTGACGCAGGTCTCGCGCTTTCCGAAAGCGGGCGTCGACGTTTACGGCGATCGCGTGGTCTGGGATTTTCGATCCGGAGCGGAAGTTGCGGAATGGAAGACTACCGGGCAAATCTCGGAGTTTCTTAACTCTGCGACGTCCGAAATAGCCCAACCAGCCCCCATCGCCATCTCAGCCACCGGGCGTTATGTAGCCGAGGGAAGCAACGGGGTTCTCCGCATTTACAAAGTTCAGTAGCAGAACCGGGCGCAGGCGAGGCAGCTGCGCGCCGGCAGGACTGGCGCCGCACCGCTATGCCAGGAACATTTCAGGCCCGAAGGGGCGGTCCCGCGCGCCACGCCGCGTTCGACTTGCGGGAGAAAAGTCCCATGCCGAGAATGGCTACGTGCCCGGCCCGCGGGGGTGGCGCAGGCGGGGCGGGGTGGTATAGATGGTGACGGACTGGAAAGTCGGCACCCCGGGTTCGACCACCTCCAGAGGCACGGTTCCCAGGGGATAGCCCTCCTCTGGCGGAATGCTCGCGGGCAGCGTGACGTTGATTTGCGTGACACCGGAGAGCAGCCCGGGCGCCGCTCCAGCGTATTCCACGTTCAGGAAAATCGGTTGCGTCGGGGTGAGTACCACTTGCGGAATGGTGACCAAAGGGCGCAACCCCGGGGGCGTCACCTCGCCAGCAATGCTGGGCGGCGAGGTCTGTCCGCCACCGGTGCCGAAGAGCATCACCGTCGATCCTGGCTGCGCCGGATTTGTGGGGGAGTTGACGGTGTAATCATGATTCAAAGCGACCGCGGCGCCATTGACCTGAAACAGGGTGATATACGCGGGCACGATCTGCACATTCGAGATTGGGTTGAGGGGCACTCCGTTCGTTACCACTTGTATGGTGGCTGTTGTATCGGGCGCCAGGTCATAAGGCACAATCAGGTTCACCTGCCCATAAGACGCGTACAAAAGTGGCGCGGCCTCGCCATTCACCATCACCTGGGTGCCGGCGAGCGAAGTGGGCGCCTCGCCGTTCGCCACCTGGAACGATACTCCCTGACTCGGCCCCATCCCGGCCCCAAAAATGGTCACCATTGCCACCCGGCGAGACTTGCGGGTTCTCGAAGTAGTAGAGGCTGGCGGCGTCCACCACGCATCCGACGCCAGGGGGCGCCGATAGATTTTCGACAACCTGCACCCGGCCGGAAGGGATATCGATATAAGGGTCGCCATTCGCATCCGCGCCATCGAATCCGACCTGGTTGCCCCCTGGCAGATAGGTTGCGAACAACTGCTCGCCCGTGGGACTTAATTGGACATAGGCAGGGCCGCCGCAGGGGCCGCTTAGAATGGCGCCCGGAGACACTTCGATGCTTCCCTGCGCAAAAGCAACCAGATTTCCGGCGGAATCGACGACCATCGCGTCCGCAGAAATCGGCACATCGGCAAGAAGCCGGGACCCGCTCGCGTCCAGATGGATCAGCTGACGACTGGTCAATTGATGCAGCATACTTGAATAAAGGAACCGACATTCGCCCACACGCTGCCATCGGGCGCGAGGGCGATGCTGAGAATCCAATCCGTACCCCGCCCACCGTAGTACGTGGCGAAGAGGAGCCGGCTGCCGGTGGGATCGAGGCGCGCGACAATGCCGTCGTCGCCGCCCGCGTTCTGCGTCTGCCAGGCGCCGGTCGTGGTCGGAAAGCCGGCCTCGGCTGTGCCGGCATAATAGACGCTGCCATCCGAATACAACTGCGCAGTGACCTGCGACATGCCCGGCAGATAGGTGCCGTAAATAAGCTTGTCCAACGCTGGGCTGAGGCGCGCGGCGTAGCCGTTGTAGCAGGGATCGCTTTGACAGGCGGGTAGAAGAGCGCCGCTCGATACAGGCAGTCCGGCGCTGGAATGGAACGTAGACGCGGGCAGGAAATAGACCGAACCATCCGTGCCGATTGCCCCGGCGCCGAAAATATCCGGATCAGGACCGCCGAGGAATGTGGCGGATTGCAGGCTTCCCGTCGCCGGATCGAGGATCGCGGCAAAGAGGTTGCCTCCCGGGTAGTTGGGATTATCAGAGGCCGCGGGCGGCGGGCCGGCATACGAGGTCTGAAAGGCGCCGGCGGTGACAGGGAAATCCATGGAATCGGTGGTGCCCGCGACTGCCACTTTCCCTTCCGGCGTGAGTCCCAGGAAGCCCGGCGTGTCGTTGACGGAGCCCGCCAGGTAAGTGATGAACTGCAGCGCACCGCCGCCGAAAACTTGTAGACCGCCACGTCCGTGCAGGCGACGGGTGTTAAGATCTCGATGCCGCACGCGGGACTGCCAAGTGTGGGAAATGGGGCGGCTTTTCCCGCAGCGTCCGCGACGGGGATTACATAGTAGGTATTCCCGGCCGCGTCGGACGCATGCTGGGTCGAACTGCCGCCGTAAGCGGCCGCATTCAACTGGAGAGCGATCTGCAAGGGCAGGGTGGGATCGACGCCCCCGACTGCCAGGGCGAAACCGGTGGCCGACTGAACCACGAAACTCGCGTTGCGGTTCATCTGCCCGGAAGGGCCCGTTTGAGAGGCTACTGGGGCTGGAAGGAGAAGCTCAGGCGCGTCCTCGCGATCCGTGCCTAAGATGGCTGTAAGTCCATTGGAATCGGCGCCAATAGAAGTTGCCTGGGGAATTGCGAATTGGACCGCGTTGAGGTTCGCCCCCGGTGCAAGCATCACATTCAGAGTCAAGATTCCAGTAGCGTTCACCGAGTATTGCGCGTTAATGCCAGGGTAGATTCCGGTAAGCGTCGCCGTGGCGTATCGAGGAATTCCGGTGATCCATTTCGCCGGGTCCGCGCCCGTGTAAGAGTTGGCGAGTCCTGGCAGTGTGTCGGAAAAGCTCACTGCCGGGTTGGGATTACTCGCCACCAGGTTCAGCGTGGCGCCCAAAGGAGAGAATAAGACCGATTGCCTGGTAACGGCTGCGCTGCCGGCGCAAGTGGGGCAGAGAAACAGAATCCCTCCAGCGGCCTGCCCTATATTCGCTTCCAGGCCCGCGGCGGGAAGGAAAGGCTGCGGCACAGCCGGGACGGGGACCAGGCCGGCGCCATTCGCGGCGACGCAGGAAAACGCCAGGACCACGAGGTTCGTAATCGAGCGAGACATCGTGCCGAACATTGCAAACCGATCGCCAAAATTGCGGACGCGAATTTTCCAGCGTTTACTTGTGGTGCGTGGAGCGGGAGGGAGTTTTCCAGCCGCACAGTCGGCAAGCAACTTTGACATTGGACAAAGACTTTTGGAGGCAACCGTCCTCGGTCCCGAATCCGGCATTCCGCGTAATAACATCCTCCCTTATCAAAAATAACCCAGCCGAATCTGTTTGACTATTTTGAGTGCGGCGATTCTCTGTAGGAATTCCTCGAAGGATTCCCCACCGTAAGCCGGCAATGCAAGCACCAGCTTTGGCGATCTCTTCTTTCGTGATTTCGACATAGCCGGCGGCTCCTTCGACCAGTTCACACTTGTTATGGCGCCGGCGACGCAGCGTAGAATGAAGGGAGGATACGGTCATGGACGTAACGCTCCCGGCGGATTTGCGAAACCAGGTCGAGCAGGAACTCGCCAGCGGCCGCTATCGGAGTCGTGACGAACTGATCGAAGAGGCCGTCCGACACTTCTTCGAGGAGCGCCAACGTGGACAGCAGCGGCTTGATTCGCTCCGGAGAATCGGCCTCGCGGTTGATCGTGCCGGCCTGTATGAGCGGGTGCTGCTCCCCAGTCAGGAGTGACGAACTCGCCGCTCGTGGTCCTGGATGCTTGTGTCCTCGTCAACTTCTCTTTGTGCGATACGCTCCTGAGGCTCGCCGAACCACCACGCCTTTTTGAGCCGAAATGGTCAGAGGAGATCATTCGGGAAACAACCCGCACGTTGGAATCAAAGCTCGGATGGCCAGGTTCTCTGACGGCCCATCTCGAAGCGGAAATGCGCGCCCACTTCAGCGAGGCCTGGATCACCGGTTACGAGTCACTGATTCCGAGGATGATGAACGATGAAAAGGATCGCCACGTGGCCGCTGCCGCAGTCCACAGTGAAGCAGCGATCATCTTGACCCTCAACCTTCGCCACTTCAGGCCAGAGCACCTGGTGATGTGGGGTGTTCGCGCGCTGCACCCTCAGTCCTTCCTGATCGAGATTTTCCGCCAGGAGCAAGCGCTGGTGATGGCGAAACTCGAGCAACAAGCAGCCGACCGCGCGTCGTAGCCTGAGTCAACTCCTGGACATTCTGAAGGGCACGGTGCCCGACTTCGTTGCAATCGTTTCGGCCGCAATCTCAAGAGAGTAGAGCCGATTCATCGCCGGGTGGCGGATTACTCCCCAAAGTCGGGAAGGGACGCTCGAAGCCTCCAGATCGCCGCTTCGCCGTCGCCCGCTCGATAAGCAAGTCCCGGCGATACTCCGCACCGCAGTCAGGTGGTCGCATGGCAGGCAGCGCGGGAACGTGACGATCCGGCCCGGCAAGAGATCTCTTGCATAGATACCTACACATGTGGTTATATGAACGTATCTGTAAGCGTTTGGACAACAGGAGTGCGTACATGGGATTGCCCCGCCTGAGCAAACTGGAACTGCAAATCATGGAAGCCTTTTGGACGCATGGCGCTTGTTCGGTGCGCGAAGTACAGGAGTCGTTTCCCGAGAAAAAGCGGCCCGCGTTCACCACGGTGCAGACGATGATCTATCGTCTGGAAGCGAAGAAAGCGCTGCGCCGCACCAAACGTATCGGCAAGGCCAACATCTTTGAAGCAATGGTTTCGCGGAGCGGTGTGCAGGGCAATCTGATCAATGAATTGCTGAACATGTTCGGCGCCCGCCCGGTCGTGTCGCATATGGTGAAGACCGGCCGGCTGACACTCGATGATGTGCGCGATGCCGAACAGGAGCTCAAACGGATGGCCAGGAAGGACCATTCGAAATGAATTCCGAAGCCCTTGCTTCCCTCGCGAATCACCTCTGGCAATCCACTATTTTTGGCGCTGCGGTGTGGCTCATCACCTACCTGCTCCGGTCGCATGCCGCCTCTCTCAGACACCGCTTATGGCTGACAGCTTCGGTCAAATTTCTGGTTCCGTTCTCGCTCCTGGTCGGACTCGGCGCGCGGCTTCCTCTGCGGACCGCGCCGATCGCATCACCGCGGCCTGTCTCCGTGGCGGTCAGGGCAATTGGCGCGCCGTTCCCGGGGTTGACGTTCCCGAAAACAACCAGCGCCGGGACGCTTCAGCCACCGGAGCCGCCGTCGAGCCATCTTCCGTACGCGCTTGCCGCTTTGTGGTTTTGCGGATTTGCCGGTTATGTCGGCTGGTGGTTTCTGAGGTGGCGGCAGTTGCGTCGAGCCTTGCGGCGCGGCGTTCCGCTGGATCTCGATATCCCCGTCGCGGCGATCAGCTTAAATGAACGAATCGAACCGGGTGTGTTCGGCGTTTTTCGTCCGGTCCTGCTGCTGCCGGAAGGGATTGCCCAGCGGCTTACGCCGGATCAACTGCGGGCGGTGGTGGCCCACGAGATGTCTCACGTACGGCGTCGCGATAACGTTGCGAACGCAATCCATATGCTTGCGGAAGCGCTTTTCTGGTTTCATCCGCTGGTGTGGTGGATCGAACGCCGGCTGCTCGATGAGCAGGAGCGCGCCTGTGACGAGGAAGTGCTTCGGCAAGGTGGCGATCCGCAGGTGTACGCCGAATCCATACTGCGGATCTGCGAGTTTTATGTCACTTCTCCTTTGATCTGCGTTCCCGGGATCACCGGCTCCGATCTCAAAATGCGGATCAGGGAAATCATGCGAAACCGCGTGAGTTCTCGATTGACTGTTGCCGGGCGATTATTACTGTACATGGCTGCACTGCTGGCGCTGGCCGGACCAATGGTCGTCGGCGTCGCGGTCCGCGCGCAGACTAGCGGAACGCGCGGCGGCCCGAGATTTGAAGTGGCTACCATCAAGCTGGATCCTGGCGCCGACTACGGGTTCGCGAATATTGGGCTTGCTCTGCTTCCGGCCTGCTTTGCCAACGCACGCGCGGTCGTCACCCATGGCGGGATAAGGATGTGCGGACCCCTGCGAATGATCATCCAGGCCGCGTATAAACAGGAGCACGAATACCTCATCACTGCGGAAGCCCACGGCGGTCCGTCCTGGCTCGATTCCGATATTTACGAAATCGTCGCCAGGACTGAGGGCGATCCATCCATCTTCCAGATGGCTGGCGCGATGCTTCAGGCGCTTCTCGAAGAAAGATTCCAGCTGAAGGTTCATCGCGATCAAAAGGAAGTACCGGTTTATTTCCTGAAGGTAGGCAAAGGCGGCCCTAAATTTCAGCCCACGAAGAAGGGCAGTTGCGAGACTCTGGACCCTGACGACCCGACGTCACTCACCTCGCCTCGAAAGCCCGGCACCCGAATATGCGGAACATGGCGGTTCGATGGCAGAAGCATGGAAATGTACGGCGCCACCCTGGCAGATTTTGCCGGCCAAATCTCCCGATATTTTGATCGGCGTCTCATCGACAACACGGGACTCACCGGCGTGTTTGACATTCGCATGAATCTCGTTCCCGAAGACTCGCCGTCGCCCGAGCCCGCCCCGCCGCTCGCAAGTGATCCGATGGCCGAGCTGAGGGCGGTGATCCACGGGCAGCAGCGGAAATATGGAGGCGTGATCGTTCCCGCCTTGCAGCATCAACTCGGACTCACAGTGGAATCGGGTAAGGGACCTGCCGATACGCTGGTAATCGACCAGATACAGAGGCCATCTCCGAACTGAGGCTGGTCGGCGATCGCTCACCCGCGAGGAAAGCCATTCTGACGGATTGCCGGAGAGTGAAGGGCTGGAAGTCTGAGATCGCTCCTCGCTTGTTGCGAAGCGGCGAGTTTGCCGAGCGCCAGGTAGTCTCGAAATTTCCAGATCGCCACCTCGCCGTTACGCGCGGCTAACGCCAGCCGGATCGACCCGGTTTCCAAACAGTCTCGCACCTGCCCGGAGTCTGGGACCAGCTGAGGCACACGCAAGAATGTCTTGCTTTTCCTACTACCGATTAGTAAACTTCATGATCGAGTAGTAGATCGCCAATGGCTCGACCCAAATTGACGAAATTCGAATTGCAGATTCTGGAAGTCCTTTGGGGCCGCGGCAATGCCTCTATCCGCGAAATCCAGGAATCCCTCCCCGAACCTCGCCCGGCCTACACCACTGTCCAGACGACTGTGTATCGACTGGAACGAAAAGGCGCGGTGCACCGGACCCGCAGGATCAGCAACGCCCACATTTTCGAACCAATCGTGGCCCGTGAAACAGCACGCCATCGGCTTCTCGACGAGGTTCTCAGTTTCTTCGGCGGTCGCGCGCAGCCCATGATGGCTCAACTGGCGGAGGCGGGGAAAATCACGCTCGACGATGTGCGCGAACTGGAGAGAACGATTAAAGAGATGGAACGGCAAAAGGCAGGAAAGACGAGGAACCCGAAATGATCCCGGCACTGACCAACCACCTCTGGCAATCGACCCTGTTCGGGCTGGCTGTGAGCATTCTGATTCTGGCGTTTCGCAACAGCCGGGCCCAGGTGCGTTTCTCGCTCTGGTTCAGCGCCTCTCTGAAATTTCTGGTTCCGTTTTCGTTGCTGCTGAGTCTGGGAAGTCATCTCGCATGGATGCCGCCCGCGCCGACAGAAGCGCCGCATGCCGGCTCGGTTGCGATGCTGCAGCTCGCGGAACCACTGCCGGAAAGTTTGCCATTGACATCTCCGCCGCCGGTGCGTCGCAGCCGGATTCCAATCCTGGCGTTCGGCATCTGGGCATGCGGCTTCGCGTGTGTGGTTCTAATCCGATTTCGCGATCATCGACAGATTCGCAGGGCCGTGCGCGCGAGCAGCCGTGTGCAGCCCTTCTTGCCGGTGGAGGTGCGCGCCTCGCCTGCGCTGCTGGAGCCAGGCGTTTTCGGCTTGTTTCGGCCTGTTCTGCTCCTGCCTGCAGACATCAGGGAACGTCTGCCCCCCGCTCAATTCAACGCGGTTGTGGCACACGAACTTTGTCACATCCAGCGGCGCGACAATCTGACAGCATTGGTTCACATGTTCGTCGAGGCACTCTTCTGGTTCCATCCCTTAGTGTGGTGGATTGGCGCTCGCATGATTGAGGAGCGGGAGCGCGCTTGCGACGAGGCAGTCGTGAGTCTCGGGACTGAACCGCGCGAATACGCGGAAGGAATTCTGAGCGTCTGTAAGAGCTACCTAGAATCGCCATTGCGATCGTTTTCCGGAGTAACAGGGTCCGATCTCAGGAAGCGCATTCATGCCATCCTGACGGGGCGCATTGCCGGTGAGCTGAGCTCTGCCAAAAAGGCGCTGCTGGCGTTTGCAGCAATTCTGGCTCTCAGCGCGCCTCTCATCACAGGAGTGATCGATGCGCCGCTGATCCGGGCTCAATCGGCGCCGCGTCCACAATTCGAAGTGACATCCATCAAACGATGCGCCGATAATCCCCTGCCTGGGGGCCGCGGCGGCGGACTACCGAGTTTTTCACCAGGCCGGATGACGATCAACTGCCAAAGCGTGGCGGGTTTGATCAGTTCGGCATACGTTATCTTCGCCGATGGCAGAAACTTGAATCTCATGAAGCTGCAACGGATACCGATCGAGGGCGCCCCCGGCTGGGTCGCTTCGGAGCGGTACACGATTAACGCGAAGGCAGAGGGCAATGCAAACGCGTATGTGATGCAAGGTCCTTTGCTGCAAACTCTGCTTGAAAACCGGTTCAAGCTGAAAATTCATCGTGAGACCAGAGAAATTCCAATTTATGAACTCGTGGTTGCAAAGGGCGGCCCAAAGCTGAAGCCGTTTCGGGAAGGAATCTGCATGCCGATGCCCCCCATAGACCTCACTAAGATTCCTGCGACGCCACCCACCCTTCCTGCCGGCCTGCGGTATTGCCAGATGTCTGGTGGCCCCGCGGGGCCGAACTTTGTGATAAATGCTCAGGGGATATCCCTCGAAGACTTCGCGCACGTTTTTCTGAGCGGCGATCGTCCCACGGTCGACAAGACTGGGATTAAAGGGAATTTTGAGATTCACCTCGAATTCGGCCTCGCCGACGAGAGACGTCAACGGATTACTGACCTCACGGGCAACGATCCGGGCGAGCCCACTGCGCCACCAGTCTTTACGGCGATCCAGGAACAGCTCGGTCTCAAGCTGGAATCGGCAAAAGGACCGGGCGAGTTCCTGGTGATCGATCACGTTGAGCGGCCAGACGAGAATTAATTCCCGATAGCATCCGCAGGCCAGAAGTAGTGGCAGTACTTTGTCGCGAACTGGCGAGTTTGCCCAGCGCCGGCGCGGGAATTGTCTGGATCGCTTCCATGCCGTTAAGCGCGGTGGAGTACTACGGCTTCGATGTTGGGTGCCGGGCTCCCTGTCGAGCGGTCGTTCCGCTGGGTGTCTCTGCTTCACGCCGGGGCGATCAACCTGGCGCTGATCACGCCTGGACACTATTCGATCAATCTCGTTCCCTGGTTGCTACGCCGGGTCCCGCGTCATCCAACCCAAAGTCCCCAATCACGCCGTGTCATGGTGCCGATGGTGTTCCCGTTCTAGCCTTCCTGATCGCCGCGTCGCAGAGTTCTCCGCCGTGGGGGCGGCACATAAATCGGCGATTGGTGTAGAACAAAAGGCGCACTGCGAAAAAAAGCCGGCGCCCCTCGATCGAAATTGGCGTCACAATCTGAAGTCAGGAGTTCGCGCCATGAAATTGCTGATGCTGCTGCTGATCGCAATGCCCCTGCTTGCCCAGCAGCCGAAATTCGAACTGGCGGACGTTCATCCCAGCGTGACAGAGCGCTGGTTCGCCGCGGATTACGAACCGAACAACGCCGGCCGCATCGTCGATGACAAGTACATCATTCGCGACGCAAGTCTTTTGACGCTGATTGAGGCGGCTTATGGCGTTACCGAAGATATGGTCGCCGACGGGCCAACGTGGCTCATACTCGACATCTATGACGTAGTGGGCAAAGTTCCCAGCGGTACTACGCCGGAGACGGCCAAACTCATGCTGCAGGCGCTCCTCAAAGAGAGGTTCGGGCTGGTGGCCAGCCGCGAGACGCACCCCATGCCCAGGTTTGTCCTGAGCGTAAGTCCGGGCGGGTCGAAATTGAAGCCCGCAGCTCAATCGGAGGATTCCGGATGCAAGCGCCAATCCAACGGTATGGAGGGCGGCAGAGGTGGTCCGATTACTCCGGCTTCCATGCCGAACCTCAAATTTTCCTGCCACAATCTCACACCCGCGCAGATTATCGAAAACCTTCGCCAGATGTCCGGCGGTCCGATCAACAACTATCTGCCTCGTGAAGTCTTTGACGCCACGGGTCTTCAGGGCAAATGGGACTTCGATCTTGAGTTCACGGACATCGGCATCATTGGCGACAAAGGCCGCGACGGTATTACGCTTTACGACGCGGTAAGCAAACAACTGGGCCTCAACCTCGAATTGAAGGACGTTCCGGTTCCCGCGCTTGTCATCAAGAGCCTGAACAGAAACCCAACTCCGAACGCGCCAGAGGTTAAGACACAACTGGGCCTTGCGACAGCTCGATTTGAAGTGGCAACGATCAAGCCGATCAATCCCGCCGAGCCCCCGAAATTGGGCCCCCTCGGGGGCAGTGAGCTCAGATTCGGCGGCACTCTGCGGAACCTGATCACGCAGGCATTCATGATTACTCCCAATTCGGCAAACGACGTGATTATCGGCCTTCCGAAGTCGGCGGACTCCCAGGTCTGGCTGATCACGGCTAAGTTACCTGCCACGGGTGAAGGCGCGCCCATCGGCGGCGGCGCACGGCCTCAGCCGCCTCTGAGGTCTGTAGTTATGGAAATGTTGCGCGGGCTTCTCGCCGATCAGTTCGAATTGAAAACGCACACCGAAAACCGTCAGGTGACCGTTTACGCCATGACAGTGCAGGGCAAAACGAAAATGACCCCGGGAGATCCGAACGAGCGTTCGGGATGCCCGGTCGACCCAACTGCCGTTAAGCCGTTCCGGAACATGGGGACCATGGTGAGCTGCCGGAACATGAGCATGGCCGAGTTCGCCCAGAATCTGAATCAGGCGACTGGCTTCTTCGATCATCCGATCGTCGATGGCACGGGTCTGAAGGGTGGCTGGAATTTCAAGATTGGCTGGTCTCTGCCGCAAAGGGGTCCTTCGGCGCTGAGTGGGAATCAAACCGGGGACGCGGCGGAACCCACCGGTCTGACATCCTACGAGGCCGTAGAACGGCTCATGGGTGTGAAACTGGTGAAGCAGAAGCGGTCGATTCCGGTGATTGTCGTGGATCACGTGGATGAGAAGCCGGTAGAGTAAGGGGCGTGCACGCGAAGTGCCTCCGTTGCGCGCCCTTCCTGCGACAACCACAGGACTTTTCGCCACATCACTCCTGCCTTATCGTGATCATCGCGAGATAATGCGGCACAGGAATCTTCGATGACAAGTATCGGCCAGAAAATCAGTTCGCACGCCCCTTCTCTGAAATGGAAAGAGCTCGACGGCCGCACCGGCGTCTTTTATCTCGAAGCCGATGAAATTATCATTGGCCGCCGGGAAGACGCCGCGATCGTTTTCAAGCACGCCGAAGTGTCGCGCCGGCACGCCAGCGTCAGGCGCGACGAACAAGGCGTTACTCTCGTCGATCTTGAAAGTACCTTCGGGACCTGGGTGAATGGCGAGCGAATCAGCCGTTGTCTTCTGCAACCGGGCGATCGAATCCGCTTCGGCCAGAACGGGCCAGAGGTGGAAGTTGACTCCGGCGACGAGCACCCTGCGGGCGTGCTCGACCAGGCGCTCGCGCAGCTCACGTCCGTGATGCCCGCGGCTGGCGCGGCGGACTCGGTCATTTCGAAGATTTCTTACCTGCTCGACCTGCAATACTCCTTCGGCCAGAATTTTTCCGCGGATAGCGTCTTTCGTCAAATCATCAAGTCCGTATTGGATCTCAGCGGAGCGCAGCGCGGCTGCATTCTCCGGCTGCGCAAAGGGAAACTTTCTTACGCCGCGGGGCTCGACGCGCGTGGAACCAGCCTCAACGAGTCCGACTTCAGCGCCAGTCAGAGCGTGATTGCTCGCGTGAAGGAGTCCGGCCAGGCAATTTTCATGACGAAAGGCATTAATACGGATTTGGCCTCGCAGCAGAGCATCGTGGCTCAACACCTGCTGGCAGTCGCTTGTCTCCCCCTGCAGGCAATTGGACAGGATTCCGGCCAGGCGGAAGCGGTTGGGCTGCTTTACATCGACAGCCGCCAGTACATGCACGCCATGACAGGGCTCGATCAGAAGATCCTCACCCGGCTCGCCGACGAAGCGGGCCGCGCCATCGAGAAACTGGAGATGGTGGCCGGCGCCGAGGAGCGGCGGAAACTCAACAACGATCTCGCTCTGGCGAACGAAGCCCAGACGCATCTGCTGCCGCGCCAGCTGCCAGCCTTCCCGCCGTTCGAGATTCACGCATTCTCGCGGCCCACGCGCCATGTGGGTGGCGATTTCTACGACTTCTTTCCCTCGGACGACTCGCTGAACGGTGTGCTGGCCGATGTTGCGGGCAAAGGCGTGGCCTCCGCACTGATGGCTTCGATGGTTCAGGGCGCCATGAGCGCCCAGTTTCAGACGGGTGTGTCTCCGCACGTTGTGCTGAACGCACTGAACAATCTCGTGTGGAGAAAAACGCCGGCCAGCCGTTACGCCACTCTGTTTGCGTTCACGCTGGGCCGGGACGGAGCCGGCCAATATGTGGGCGCGGGACATAATCCGACTTATCTGTATCGGGCGGCAACGGGCGATATCGAAGAACTGGCCTCTTCGGGTGTGCCTATGGGGCTGTTCCCGACGGCGCAGTACGAATCGACTGTATTTCAAATGGCAGTGGGAGACGCAGTGATCGTTTACTCGGACGGCTTGACAGAGGCCGAGAATGTCAGTGGCGATATGTTTGGCGAAGACCGGGTCAAGGCCATTATTTCGCGGGACGCCGTGCGTGGCAGCGCCGCGTTAGGGAACGCCATTCTGAGCGAAGTTGAGGAGTTTACCCGCGACGCTGTTCCTAACGATGACCTGACCTTTCTGATCATTCGAAGAACGTGATTGCTACCAGGGCAGCCTTTCGCGCAAGCGCTCCTTCCAGTTCAGCCCGTTAAATCCTTCCATCATCCAAAGGTTCCTGGTCCTCCGATAAGCCGGGTACATGATGCTTTTTCCGTCCGGCGATAAACTCAAACGCACGCCCGGATTGGAGAAACTGTTGGGCGTGAAATCGCGCGCGATCTCCCCGATGGCTTTGGCCTGATTCGTTGCGAGATCCAATGAAAAGAGGGTGCGCTTCGCCTGATCGACACGAATACCGTAGACACTCTTCGAATCTGACGAAAACGTCATAACGACCGTTTTCGGTTCTCCAATCTGGCGCTGGCTTTTGCCATCCGGCGAAACCAGGTTCCACCCGCCGCCATTGTCTTCGCGATAGAGAATCCACCGTCCGTCCGGGGACCAGGAGGGCAAGAAGCCGTCTGCGTTCTCCCGAAGCACTGAGGGCGTGGCTTCTCCGCTTGCTTTCACGGTCATCAGCGAGGCTGTCGCTCCCGCATATTGAAGATAGGCCACGGCCGAGCCGTCCGGAGCCCAGGTGGCCGCCGCTTCGATCTTGTCCACATTCGTCAGGCGAACCGGCGATCCGCCCGCGACTGAGGATATCCAATTCGACACACGCTGGTCTTTGTCAACTCGCGTGAAGACCAGCCGGTCTGCGCCGGGAGACGGAGCCGGTGTCAAAAACGCGGTGGTGGTTCCGGGGGGAAACGATTCCATGGTGACAACGGCGCGGTCGACCCCACCGCTTCTCACCCATATTGCCTCCGTGCCGCTCCGGTCCCCCACATATGCGAACGCATCCTTGCGTGCGGCCCATGCGGGCATGCCGGCCGTGCGTTCCGACGAGATTACGCGCTCCACGTTTCCGTCTGTCAGCGATGCGGACAGGATCATGTCGTCGGCGTGGCTCTCGGCAAACAGAATCTTGCTGCCATCCGGCGAAACCGCTGGCCCGTCCTCCACCGAAACTCCGTTCATCAGTTGCCGCCTGTTTCCGGAGCGCAACCCGGCAATCCACAGATGGGCCATATTGTCCTCATAGAACGCGAGGATGGCGCTGCGGCCATCGGGGAAGAACGCGAAGTCCGGCGTGCTCCCGGTCGCCGGTAACTTGCCCTCCAGCATCCGCTTCGGCGTTCCTTGTCCGGCCGGAAAAGGCAGGAGCCATGCTTGTCTGCCGCCCGGAGCATCCAGGAGAAGAGCGATCCGGCGGCCGTCCTGAGAGAAACTCACCGTCCGCGAATTAATCACATTGCGCGCTTCGAAGGGCGAGGGTGAATATCGTTTCAAGGGGCCGCCCACTGGCGATGCCGTGTACAGGGTATTGAGGCCATCTTTTTCTACACGCACAACCGCCAGCGCCTTGCCATCGGGCGAAATAACGGCGTTGGCGACACGCTCGATCTGCTGGATTGGTTGCGGATCGCCGCCGAAGACCGGGACATAGTTCAATGCGACATTGTTATCGTCGGGCCCGCTCCGCAGGGCAGCGATGATGCGCTTGCTATCAGGCGACCAACCCAAAACGAACCATTTACCGGGTTGAGTGAGTGGCGTTGCCGTATTGTTGTCGAGGTAGCGCACATACACGCGTCGTTCTTCGTCAGGTCCCGCGGTAAAAGCGAAAGCCTTTCCGTCCGGCGACCAGGCTTCATCCCGCGGACTCTCGAGCGACATTTCCATCGGCGTAAACCGGAGATGGCCAGCATCACCGGCGGGGTGGAGAAACCACGCGGCGACGCCAGCCAGAATTGCCACGCCCGCGTAGCTGAGTGCGACACGCGTTTTCTTCGATACGGCGGGCTTTTGCGTGGTTTCCGCAATCGCGGCCGGCTGAATTCCGCTCCCGGTGGTGGTCTCGGTTAGTCGATCGCGAAGCTGGCGCAGTTCGCGGTAGAGGTCGCGCGTGGAATCGTAGCGGTCGGCCGGTTCTTTGGCGAGCAGCCGGTCGATGATCCATCGCAGCTGAGCGGGGACGGTCGCAGGCAGCGGCTCAACGTCTTCACGAATAATCGCGGTCATGACTTCCACCGCGCTCGAGCGCTGGAATGCCCGCTTGCCTGTCGCCAGTTCATAGAGGACCAAGCCCAGGGAAAACTGATCCGACTGCGGCGTCAGTTCGGTCTGACCGCGCGCCTGCTCCGGACTCATGTAGGCGATCGTTCCGACGGCCATGCCGGCCTGAGTGATGGCTACGGCGCGCGTGGGGTCGTCGCCGCCGGCTTCAATGCCTTTTCGCTTCGCAAGGCCGAAGTCGAGGATCTTCACCCGTCCATCGCGCGCGATCAGAATGTTGTCCGGTTTCAGGTCGCGATGAACGATGCCGGCGGCGTGTGCGGCGGCGAGGCCGTCGGCAAGCTGCACCGCGATATCGAGCAGTTTTCGGTTCGAGTCCACCGGAGTCGCTGGTACGCCGTCGACAAACTCCATAACCAGGTAATCGGCGCCGAAATCGTACACCTGGCAGATATTCGGGTGATTCAGGGCGGCTACTGCGCGCGCCTCTTGTTCGAAGCGTTCCGAGAACTGCTCTTTGGAGACCTTAATGGCTACGATGCGGTTCAGGCGAGGATCGACTGCCTTGTAAACCTCTCCCATGCCGCCCGCGCCGATGGCCGCAACAATTTCGTAAGGCCCGAGGCGTGCTCCCGCTTCCAGTGGCATCGAAAGAGAAGGTTCCATTGTATATAGGTTCCCTCACGCGCCCAGGCAGATCGGAAAGGTCCAGGTTTGCCTGCACTTTCCGCCGATGAACGCGATAGGGCAAACGGCAACGCCAGATTGCGCCCGTCAGGTAGCGCTCGTTACGATCGCGAGAGATGTGGAAAGCAGGGAAGTAGTTGACCAGAATGCCTTGCACGACAGCATCCGCGCCGGCGGCGTTGTGTAGCCACATTCTGCGATGCCACATTCTTGCCATCACGGCTCAAAGGCGCCCTTCGGGCTCTTTTCGGGCACAATTTGCAGCGACTTCAGAAACTCGATTACCGAATCCTGATCGTACTTGCTCAAATTCTGGAAGCCTGCATACGTGTCTTCCGCCTCTCCATGGTGCGCGAGCACAACCTCTCGCATCGTGGTATACAGCCCGTGATGCCCAAAAGGATGCTGGTTCGCAATGCCCCACAAACGCCGGGGGATGAACTTTCCGTTGCCCTGGAAGAACGCTGGCGAGCCTGCCGGCTGATTCATATCAAGCGGCTCGCGATTCGGATCCTGCATGCCGGTGGTAATGTCGTGAAGTTTGAAGTCGGTGAATGCCGGCACCTGGACCACATCTCCGGTCGGCTTAAGGCGAGGACCCGGAAGCTCGCTGCTGGTCAAGTCCACGGCCAGGGTTGGCGCATCGCCCGGCTGAAGGTTGCCAACCGGATTATAAGGATTCGGTTCGGTGTAGATCCAGCCTTTTTTATCCAGCGGCAACTGGGGTATATGGCAGCGGCCGCAGCCAATCTCGATGAATCGAGTCCCGCCGTTCTTAATGGCGTCGGCGACATCCTTGTCGGGCGGAATTACCTGCACAGGGACCGGCAGGGTAGCCTGGAACATCGTCACCGCGGTGACATCGGCGCGGGTCAGCTCGTTCACAAAACCATCCCCGTCGGCATCCACGCCCAGGCCGAAGCGCTCCTCCGATTGAATCCCGTGGTGCTGGTTGTAGGCGTTATTGGTGAACTGCCGCAGCGAGATCACGTTACCGGCCTGGTGGAAAGGACGGATGATGAGGCTCGGCGGAGTCGGTCCCGAGGTCAGCAGGCTGGGCGCAGGGATTCCTTCGACCTGGGAAATGTCCCACGAGCCGTCCAGATTCCGGGCGATCCGCCCAAACGATATGCCCTTGGATACCAGGGCACTCGAGGAGCCCATAGGAGTCGCATCGCGAATCGCTTGTAAATCGGCGGTGATCTGGCGCGCCAGCATCTCGATAAAACCTGAGCCGAACATGCCGACCGTCTTTCGGGAATTGGCGATAGTCTGGAGTAAAACGGGAAGGCCTCGCTCGTCCACCGCGCCCCGGGTCGGGACCGTGTCGAGAGAATTGAAAGTCGCGAAGTCGAAGCGCTGGCCCAGCACGAATACGTTGCCGACGATATCTCCACCGCCGCCTGTGTCCGGCGAATTGTGGCAGCCGGCGCAGGAATTTGTGTCGGGCGCTGAGACGCGATTAAAATTGCGCGGGAATACGAGCGGACTTTGCGGGTCCGAGAGAGCATTACCCGTGCCCTTCGTTAACGGGCGGCCGGCTCCTTCCTGGATGGTCCATCGCGCGGTGAATAACGTACGTCCGAAGGCCACCAGCCGGCCAATCGGCAACTGAAATTCCTCCCCGTCGGGCAGATGAACCGGAACCGCGACTTCTCTGCCGATCTGGGAGCTGTCAAATCCCCAGACAACGCTGCAAAAACTCACGGCGCACATGCAGGCCCACCGCCAGCCTCGTCTGTTCCTCATAATGTTCTCCTGACTGCGCGGATGCCAGGCTGTTTTCGGGCAGGCCTGGCGCCCGCGCATATGAGACCTCGATGCTTATTTGCAGGCGGCAATGTCGAACATGACAGCGCCGACCAGAAAGCCTTTCTCCGTACCGAGGCCCAGTCCGGGCGCGCCCAGTGCTGGATTTTCCGGCGTAAGCAACTGCCGGGCACGCTCCTGATTGTCCGTGGTGCTCGCCGGGCCGTGCGCAAACAGGGCGATGTGTACCGCCGACCCCGCCGAAACCTGGAAATCTCGCAAGGCTCCCTTGAATGTCAGCTGCCCGTTGGCACTGGCGACCGCGCTGTCCATTCTTCCGAATACGCCCTCCGGATTGCTGGATGGCATGGTCAGGTCCGGGGGGCCGCACTGGTTAGGAGTCAGGCACTGCGCCGTGTCGTTGAAGTAGACGAACCAGGCCATGTACGCCACCCCGGGAGTCAGGTTTTCAGCCCGAACAATTACGTCCGCTTCCCGGTTGCTGACCACCAGCGCGCCACGGCCTGAGAGGGCGGATCCGTTTTCCGCCACCACCGGCTGAATTTGGTCCGTCTTGCATTGGTCTGCCGCCATGATCTTTGGCGGTGATGTGGCCAGTAACAGCCCCAACAAGGCCTCGATCGTAAACATTGATGTGATCTTCTTTTTCATTCCAATCTCCATTCGTTTTTTGAAATCGCGATGCCATTTACGGCGTTCCAGCTACGGGAACGACTGCTGGGCACAAGCCGTGACCCTCGACCTTTGTGACCCGTCCAACCGCTACCGAATTTGGGCATCCGTAGCTCCTCAAAAAAGATGTTCAGGAGAAACTTCTGCCGCCCTGGAGGCGCAAAACGGCCGTCAGAACTGGCAAGGGATTAGAATTTTTTTCGCGCAGGCGCAGATTCTCAGTCGCCCTGGGGCGTCAGGGGGTTGAGTGCTGCTGAATCCGGCGCACCGTCTCGGATGTGGCAAAGCGGCTTCGCATCGTCTCATCAGCCTTCGCCAGCGCGGCGGTAATGCTGCCGATGAGAGTGCGCGCCTCCGCGAGCAATGCGTCGTCGCCATCGAGGGCAAGCAAGACGTCGAGCGCCGATAACACCAACGCGGGATCGCCCGTGCGCCGCGCGAACGCGACGGCGCGGCGCGCGTTTTCGGCCGCTTCGTGAATCCGATCCAACTCGCCGAGCGCGCGCGCTGGTCATCAAAGCGAGTGCTTCATATTTGGGCCGTGGAAGCGCGCGGCTTTGCGCGGCAGCCGTGGCTGCCAGGCCGAGGGCCTGGTTGCAATCCTCGCTCAGTCGCCCCAGTCGCTGACGAATGACGTCTTTTATGCCCTCGGGAACGCCGAGCTCAGGGCGTCGCGTCGCGATCGTGTCCCGTAAACACGTTGAGAGCTCCGGTTTCAATGAGGTGCCGCACCATCTCGCCCACAAAGAAAGGGTTACCTTCCGCGTTCTCTGCCGCGGCTTCCACCAGACGGTCCGGTACGCCGCGAGCCATCGATTCCGCGAGTTCGTTTACATGAGGCCGGCCGAGCCCGGTCAGAAAAAAGGGCGCCGTAAACAATTCATGCCGAAGATCCGCGAACATCGCCGTAAGCGCTTTTACACGCGCCATTTCGGTGTCGCGGTAGTTTGCCACTACGCAGAGGCGCGCCGGTCCTGATGCTCTCGCCAGATGGCGCAGCATCAAAATTGGTCGGACCAGGCCGTGACTCCCGGCGCCGCAGGCAGCATTAGTTTCTCGCGCCCGCATCGCTAAGCCGTTACTGTTAAGCTGTGCTCCATGACGCCCGAGCGTTGGCGACAGGTGGAGGAGCTTTATTGGGCGGTACGGGCCCTCCCTCCTTCCGAGCGAACCGCGCTGCTGCAACGGGCCGACCCCGAGCTGCGCGCAACGGTCGCGTCAATCCTCGCTCAAGAGGGCGTCCTGGAGAAAGGGGACGCCCACCAGGAAGAAGGCGCGTTCCTCGATCGTCCAGTGTGGGAGGGTCGAGAGAGCCTTCTGAAACCTACAGGGGATGGCGCCACTGGGATCACAACGGCGGATTCGACCGCCCTGGTTATTCCAGGAACCCAACTTGGACCTTATAAGATCGAAGGGTCGCTCGGTAAAGGCGGCATGGGGCAGGTGTTCCGAGCGCGCGATACACGGCTGGGCCGCGAGGTGGCCATCAAGGTTTGCAACGCCAGGTTCAGCGACCGCTTTGAGCGCGAGGCGCGGGCTATTTCGGCGCTGAATCATCCTCATATTTGCACGCTCCACGACGTAGGCCCCAATTATCTGGTGATGGAATTGATCGAGGGGACTCCGCTGAAAGGACCGCTCGCTACACCGAGAGCTTTGGAGTACGCCGGCCAGATTCTGGACGCTCTGGATACGGCTCATCGCAAAGGGATCGTCCACCGCGACCTGAAACCCGGCAACATTCTGATCACCAGACAAGGCGTGAAGGTTCTGGATTTTGGTCTGGCGGACATTGCCGGAGATCCGGCGCTGACCAAAACCGGCGCGGTGATGGGAACGCCCGCCTATATGGCTCCCGAACAGTGGGAAGGCAAGCACGATGCGCGCTCGGATATCTACGCCTTCGGCTGTGTGTTTC
Organism: Terriglobia bacterium; assembly: GCA_963845785.1. Taxonomy (GTDB): domain Bacteria; phylum Acidobacteriota; class Terriglobia; order Bryobacterales; family Bryobacteraceae; genus BOG-234. The sequence continues at coordinate 100,668 of CAWJTK010000004.1, forward strand.
ACGAGATGCTGACCGGCAAGCGCGCATCGCAAAAAGGGACGGCGGATAGAACGGCGGTGGAGAGCGCTGCGCTGGAGAGCGCGATCGGCACGTGCCTGGAGAAGGACCCCGAGGACCGATGGCAAACGGCCCGCGATATCAAGCGGGCCCTGGCACTGTCCAATGTGTCTGTTGCGTCGCCGAGACGAACCTGGTGGCCCGTCGCGGCGGCCCTCACAGTGGCAATACTCGCCGCCGGAGGCTGGGCCGTGCAGCATTTCCGCGCCGCGCCGCCCGCAACGACGCCGGTGGTGCGCTATCAGATCGCACCGCCTCGAAACGGGCAACTCGTTCTGGGAACCAACCCATACGCGGGTGGCATCGCTCTTTCACCGGATGCCACCACCGCCGCGATCGTGGCGACGGTGGACGGGAAAACCGGCTTGTGGTTGAGTCCGCTGGATGGTTCTCCGCCGCGGCTGGTGGAGGGCGCCGACGACCCTGCCTATCCGTTTTGGTCGCCGGACAGCAAGTCTGTCGGCTTCTTTGGGCGCGGCGTTTTGCTGCGGGTGGATCTGACGAACGGGGATGTACTGAAAGTCTGCGCAGTGCCGGGATTCGGGGTGGGCGGGGCATGGCTGGAGGACGGCACGATTTTGTTCGGCATGATCGGGTCGGGTTTGATGCGAGTGCCTTCGTCCGGCGGGACATTCACCTTCATGACTCATCTGCAAGCCGCACCGGGTGAGAGGGACCACATTTCCCCTCAGGCTCTACCCGGCGGACGCTTTATGTATCTGGCGCAGAACGAAACGCGGGAAAACGGCGTCATCTACGCGGCTAAGCTGGGCGATCCGGACCGGCGAGTACGACTTGTGAGTGGCGGTTTCAGTGCACTGTATGCGTCCGGATCCCTGCTCTTTCTGCGCGGGAACACGCTGATGGCACAGACGTTCGACCCCTCGGCGCTGAAGCTGTCCGGCGACCCGACTCCACTGGCCGAAACATGGACGGGCCTGATACCCATCCTCAATGCCTCGGTCTCCGCCAATGGCATCCTGCTCTACGACGAAACGGGGGCCAGAAACCAACTCAGCTGGACCGACCGAAGAGGGCAGAAGTTGCGGGCCATGGGGGAGCCGGGTATTTACGGCCCTCCCCGTATTTCCGTCGATGGCCGCTCGGTGGTGGCGCAGAAGTACGGGCCCAGCGGCAGCAGCGATCTGTGGATCATGGATGTCGAGCGTGGTCTTTCCCGCCGATTCACGTCCGATCCCAGAGAAGAGTTCTATCCTGTCTGGTCTCCCGATGGCGGCACTGTAATGTTCAGCGACCTCCGGCATCTGTTTCGTGAAGCTGTAGCGGGAATCGGCGGGGAGGAGCTTGTGACGCCTTCCACCACCCCAGGCTCGCCGCCGACTGGTCGCGGGACGGCACTACCATCTTGTATTGGGAAAATTTCCCCGGCACCAGAACCGATCTGGGCACGCTGGAGGTGACCCCGGCGGGCAAGCTGAAAGACGGCGCCAGGCCGCGGCCGTACTTGTCCACACCGGCCGACGAAGATTGGGCCCGGTTTTCTCCCGAGCCTCACCCACGCTGGGTCGCTTACCAGTCCAACGAGTCCGGAAAGTACGAGGTCTACATCGATTCCTTCCCGGAACGCCGGGAAGCCGTGCGTGTTTCCTCCGCGGGAGGTATGTATCCGCAATGGGGGCCTGTATCCGGCCTCCGCAGCGAGCTATTCTACGTGTCCGGGGACAGTAAGCTGATGGCTGCCGAGTTGAGGCTCACAGAAGGGAGTGTGGAGGCTTCCCCGCCGCGCGAGTTGTTCGCGCTGGCGCCGGCGGAAACCATTGCCGGATACAGCCCTTACGACACCGCACCCGACGGCCAACATTTTCTGGTCCGCACACCAGTGAATGCGGTTCGTCCTCTGACGGTGATCGTGAACTGGCCAGCGTTGTTGAAGAAGGGAGCCGGAACGCGGTGAATACTTGACCGGGATGGCTATTTCTGTTGCACTCTCCCATGCCGGACGCTCCAGGGCTGCGTTACCGATGGGCTGGGCGAGAAGTGTTTCGATTTTTGTTGTACTTCCGGATGGTCGACGCAAACCCGGACTGTCCCGTTAAGCTGGTGGACCGCCCAAGATCGGAGTGCGCCAGCTCTTCCACTTGCCGCCACCGCTCGGGACTCCCGGCAGATGTATTCTCAAACCTGCTTCCCGGGGTTTACTGCACGGCGGAAATCGAAGCGACTTTTGGTGACATCGCGGCGAAGGCCAGTTTGGCCCGGCGAGCGTCCATGCCCCGATAAATCAGCTCCACGTCCTCCTCAGTGAAGTGAAGGGGCCTGCGCTCCAGAGCTAATCGCTCCTGTTCCGTCCAGTGAAGCTTCATGATGCCCTCGGCAGAGTGCCGGCGTGATGCCCTGCAGGATATGTGTGATCTCATGAACCATCACGTGCGCGAGAAGTTCGCGGGGGGATTCCGCAAACTGCATCCGGTCCCAGAATATCTCGAGATGTGAACGCCTTCGAATGGGAGCGCGTAAGCCCATGCGCCGGGCAGAAGGCCGGCTGGGGTGCCTGTCAACGAATTCAATAGATGATCGCCGATTTCCGATGCCAGGGTCCGAACTCTGCCAGTTCAGGGTAACGCCGATTTCGGCGAACATATGCGAAGCGAGGCGCTCGGCCTGGAGCCTGACGAAGAATGGAACGAGGTCACTGTTGTCCATGAATACCGTCACCTGCCGCTCGGTTCCGGACTTGCCTTGTGCGCCGGCAGCCATCAGCAACGCCGCCGCAGTTACTGCTGCAATTTTCATCGTTCCTCCCGTTCACCCCAAAGGCGCGGATCGGAGGGAAAAACTGGCAAAGGAGTGTACTTTTTCTGAAGTATCAGGTCGGCGTATAATTCAGGGAACTAACGCCCCGATGGCCGCGGCCGCAAACTCGGACACGACGCAACTCCTGCGAGCCTGGGCGGCCGGCAACCAGGAAGCACTGGATCAGCTCACGCCGCGGGTTTACAAGGAACTCCGCCGCATAGCCGGTCATTGCATGCAAGGCGAGCGCGCCGGCGGCACTATTCAGACGACAGACCTGGTCCACGAAGCCTGGCTCCGCATGGTCGATGTCACGAACGTCGACTGGCAGCACCGTGCCCATTTCTTCGCCGTTTCGGCCACGATGATGCGGCGCATACTTCTGGATCGCGCCCGCCGACGCGTGGCATCGAAGCGCGGCAGCGGGTTGCCACGCGTCAATCTGGACGAAATTCCCGACGTTTCTTCCCGCAATGTCCGTCAGATGATCGCGCTCGACGATGCGCTGAAAGTACTTGAGACAATGGACCCCCGGAAGTCCCGGGTCGTCGAGTTGCGCTTCTTCGGAGGCTTGAGCGTGGAAGAAACCGCAGCAGTACTCAAGGTATCGCCGGACACGATCATGCGTGATTGGAAGCTTGCCCGGGCATGGCTGCTAACCGAGCTCAACGGCGAGAGTTGAGCATGGTCGCGTAAAGCTCGGTGGCCGCGGAAATCCTGGGCGCAATCGAATGACGCCGCCCCGGATTCCTCACGCTCATTCCGCTTTCAACGCGTCAACGGGATCGACTCTTGTGGCACGCGTCGCGGGGATATAGCTGGCCAGCATCGCCGCAGTTAAGAGTACGAGCGGAACTGCCATATATGTCGGCCCGTCGAGCGGACTTATCCCGAAAAGAACTGCCTTGATCAAACGCGTGGCGGCCAGGGACGCGACGAGGCCGATCACCATGCCGATGACAGTGAGCCCGACACCCCTGCGCACGAACATAGCCCTGATCTCGCGCTGTGGCGCGCCTAAAGCCACCCGGATTCCAATCTCGCGCCGCCGCTGTGACACCGCGTAGGCGATGACGCCATGGATTCCGACGATCCCAAGGAGTAATGCCATCGTACCGGCAATGGCCAGCATCGCAAGCGTGAATGAAGTCCGGGCGAGAGATTGATCGTAGACCTGCTGCATAGTGCGCATCGCCGTAACAGGCAGATTCGGATTGGATGACCAGATGGCTTGCCGGATTTCGTTCGCAAAAGGAGCGGTCCCTGCGCGACCGCTGCGCAGCAGCAGCGTCATACTGCGCAAGGCAACAGATCCGTTGGAAGGGTAAAGTCTCTCGACACGGGATGGCCAGTAGACGATGGCGGGCGGCTTTTCCTGGAGACCGTTATTGCGGACGTCTTCGACCACCCCAATAATTTCCCGCCATGGCGTACCCTCGAAGGTTCGAACTCGCCTTCCAATCGCGCCCCCGGCGGAGCCCCACAACTCGCGGGCGTAATTCTCAGAAATCACCACGAACGGATGAACCTCTTGAATGTCGGTCCAGTTGTAGTCGCGGCCCGCGAGGAGCCTGGTTCCCATGGTTTCGAAATAGCCAGGCGAGACGAACTTGAACATCCGTACCGGATTCTCGCCGGAGCCCGGGCTTTTTCCCTCGGCGAACATTTCGTCCCAATCCTCGTCGAGGCCTTCCATGGGCAGGTTGCCCGCGAACGCTACCGACGAAGTCCCGGGAATCGCGCCAAGCTTGCGCACAACTTCACGCTGCGCTGCGACGACCGCGTCCGGGTTCGAGTTGAACGCAGCCGGAATCGCGATTCGTACGGTTTCAATTTCCTCCGCGCGGGTGAAGCCCGGAGCCACCGTTCGCAGGCTCGCGAAGGTTCGCAGCATGAGCCCGGCGCCGATCAGCAGAATGAGGGCGACAGAGACCTGCGCGATGACGAGTGTGTCCTGCGCACGACGGCGGTTCCGGCTGGGGCTGGCGGTACGGCTGCTGCCGAGCCCCCCGGAGACATTCAGTGCGGCGTATTTGATCGCAGGGATAAGGCCAAAGAACAAGGCCGAAGCGACCGAGATCGCCAAAGCGAAAACGAGCGCCGTAGTGTCCAGTGACACCTCGGTCAGGCGCGGCAGGTTTGCGGGTCCATGCGCTACCAGCAAATGCACTGCGGCATAAGCGACGCCCACGCCGGCTGTTCCGCCAATCAGAGCGAGGACGAGGCTTTCGAGTAACAGCTCGCGTACGATCCGCCCCCAGCCGGCGCCGAGCGCTGCACGAATCGCGAGTTCCTGTTGTCTTGCCTCGCCGCGCACCAGCAGCAGATTCGCAACGTTGGCGCACGCCATCACCAGAACCAGTCCTATAGTTGCCGTTATCACCCACAAGACATCGCCGATGCTGCCGATCACATCCCGCTTCAGCGGTCGAACAGCCGGAGCGATGCGCCAGTTATCAATATAAAAACGGGAGAGCGCGGTGGAAGGCCAGGAGCGCTGCCAAATGGGCAAAAGGCGTCTGATATCGGCGTTCGCCTGCGCGATGGTCACACCTTGCCTCAGACGCGCGATTCCCTGGTAACTGAAAACGGAAAGCCCGATGGTCGCCCGGTCGAACTTCAAAGGCACGATCAAGTCCGGCACGAAGTCAAGAACCTTGAAACCCTGTGGCATCACGCCCACAATTTCCATCGAGCGCGAGTTCACAATAATCCGGCGACCGGTCAGGGATCGGTCACCGGCGAAGCGTCGTTGCCAAAACCCGTAACCGAGCAGTACGCGATCGGGTCCATTCGGAGCCTGATCGTCGGCGGTCAGCCAGTGGCCAAGTGCGGGCGGAGTTGCGAGCGATTGCAGGATGCCGTCTGAAACATAAGCCGCCGCCAGCCGTTCCGGCTCGGCGAGTCCGGTGACAGTTGCCGTTCCCGGCGTCCACACGCCGAGCGAGTGAAACACTTGACTCTGCTCTGAGAAAGTGAAGAACATCGAAGGAGACAATCGGAGATCGCCGGAGACGCTTGCGAGTCCAGGAGCGCCGGGCGCGACAGTCCAGACACCGGCCAGCCGGTCCGCATCCGGATAGGGTAGCGGTCTGATGAGAATGCTGTTCACCACGCTGAATACCGCGGTCGTCGCGCCTGTACCGAGCGCTAGAGTTGCCAGCGCCGTCAGCGTAAAACCAGGCGTCTTAACCAGGACGCGGAGAGCGTAACGCGACCACCCGGCAGAAGTCTGAGAGCCACCGCATTCCGCGTACGTCGCGATGTGCCTCGCGCAGCTGCGCAAGTCCTCCGAGCTCAAGCCGCGCGGCGCGAAGCGCGTCCGCCGGCGACATTCCCCGACTCCGGTGGTCTGCGGCCAGCATTTCCAGATGGAAATTCAATTCCTGATCGAAATCGCGGTCGCAGCTTCGTGGGCGAAGAAATGCGCGAACGCGGGCGGAGATGAGCCAGAACCACGTGAGCACGCTACCTCCGGGTCTCCAGCCCCAGCAGCCGCCCGATGGTGCTGGAGACCCGCTGCCAGTTTTCCGCTTCAGCGGCGAGCTGCTTGCGGCCCGCCCTGGTTATCGAGTAATACTTCGCTTTGCGATTGTTCTCCGACGCGCCCCATTCGGCTGAAATCCAGCGTTTCTGCACGAGGCGTATCAAACACAGATAAATCGTTCCCTGGTTGACCCGGAGAGTCTCTTCGCTGACCTGCTCGATACGCCTGGCGATGCCGTAGCCATGCATTTGGCCCATAGCATCCAGGGTCTTGAGGACCATCAGATCGAGCGTTCCCTGCAGGATCTCTGATTTGGTTTCGGCCATCGCTGCTCCTGTGGGATATAAAGAGGAGAGTACATGGATTACCTGTGGGATGTCAAGAGGATGGATGATGTTGCCTTTTGTCCGGTAACTCCCGCCTGCCCCGCGCAGCGTTTACGGAGAGTCACCGGGCCGAAACCGGTTCGGCGTCTTTCTATTCACGGCCATGCAGTGCGCCAATAGACTTTCTGGGGATGTAAGCACGCAACTGATCGGCAGCAATTTTGCGGCGTCGCGGCGGGGAGCAGCAGGACGACGTCACCGGCTATAGTGTGATGCGCGCTGAGCCGGGAATATTCGGCGCGGATAACCTCTTGTTCACGTAGAATTCCCGTATGAAGAAATTGGCGACGCTGCTGCTTTCCGCGCTCCCACTGTTCGCGCAGGGTTTGCCAGGGACTTGGCAGGGAACGCTGAAGGTGCCGCTGGCTGCGCGGGGCGAACTCCGCGTGGTGTTCCAGATTTCAACGACTGAAGCCGATGCGCTTAAAGCCGAGATGGTCAGCATCGATCAGGGTGCGCAGGCGTTTCCCGCGAGTTCCGTGACGCTGCGGGATCGCGCGGTGAAAATTGAGATCCCGGGCCTCGGCGGCGGGTTTGAAGGGAAGATGAGCACGGACGGGAAGACTATTGCGGGGACGTGGACTCAGGGCCAGATGCCTTTGGCTCTGACGCTCGAACTCGCGACGCCACAGACGGCCTGGGCGATGCCGGAACCCACGGAGAAGCCGAAGCCGATGGCAGCGGATGCCGATCCTTCGTTTGAAGTCGTTACCATCAAACCCAGCCGGCGCGAACAGCTCGACAAGGGTTTCGGCATGCGCGGACGTCGTTTCACCGTGGCGAATGACAGCGTAAACGACCTCGTTACGCTTGCATATGGTTTGCACCTGCGGCAGATTGCGGGCGCTCCCTCGTGGGCGGAAAGCGATAAATTCGATATCGAGGGGCAGGCAGACGGTGAAGGGGTGCCCAATCTGGATCAGTGGAAAATGATACTCCGCAAGATGCTGGCGGATCGCTTCCATCTTGTATTCCATACGGGAAAGAGGGAACTTCCCGTGTATACGCTCACCGTGGCGAAGACAGGGATCAAGATGACGAAAAGCCTCAATCAGGACGGACTGGCGGGACTGGGACTGCGCGGGCTGGGCTCCGTTGTGGGCAGGAGCGCGAACATGGGGAATTTCAGGAACTTTATGCAGGGCTTCGTGATGGACCGGCCAGCGCTGGACCAGACCGGCATTGAGGGGCGGTACGATTTTCAGCTCGACTGGACGCCCGATGAATTTCAGTTTTCGACGCTCGGGGTGAAGGCGCCGCCCGCGCCGGACAACGCGCCCCATCCGGATCTCTACACGGCAATCCAGCAGCAGATGGGGTTGAAACTGGAGGCGGTGAAGGCAAAGGCCGACGTGATGGTTGTGGACCGGGTGGAGAAGCCTTCGGAGAACTGACGTTCAGGGTGGAGCTGAAAGGCTTTGCGTAGCGCGGTTTACAAAGGTGGCTTTGCTCGTGGCATTGCCACGCCCAAAACATTCGGGCTAACGAAGGACCCGCCTTGCGGAAGGCGATTGAGATTTCAGGAAATCAGACCTGCACAGATTGCAATTAGCGACGCCGATCCGACCAGAATCCAAAGAATTATGCCCTGAAGCAGGGGCTTGATGCCGACGGTCTGCAGCGTTTTCTTCGAAAGGGATGTGCCGATCAGGAACAGCGTCGCCGTCAGCCCGGCTTTGCCGAGTCGGTTGAGATCGAGCCAGGTGCCCATGAATCGCGGCGCATAGGTACTCAGCACCGAGGCGCCGATAAAGAGAAAGATGAACCAGGGAATGTTCACTCTGGCTTTACGCGCGGTCGGCCCTTTCCGGTTCGCCGTCGTCTTGCCGATCCACGCCGCCGTAAGTAGCGAAACGGGAACGATCCACAGCGCCCGGGCCAGTTTCACCGTGGTGCCGATCGCCAGTGCTTCCGTTCCGTACCGGGCCGCAGCGCCGACCACCGAAGAGGTATCGTGAATCGCGAGCGCCGCCCATAGCCCAAACTGGTTTTGCGTCAGGTGCAGCCCCCAGCCAATCAGCGGGAAGAGTAGAAGTGCGACGGAGTTGAGCAGAAACACCGTACCCATAGACACCGATATCTCTTCTTCGTTCGCGTCCGTGATCGGCGCAATTGCCGCAATTGCCGATCCGCCGCACACCGCCGTACCGAGCGTGATTAAGTAGCTTGCCTTTCCGCCGACTTTGAGAACTTTACCCAACAGCAGACCGAGCCCCACGGCAAAGCAGATGCTGAAAGCCGTGTACAGAAAGCCCGACTCGCCCGCGTGAATCACCTGATTCAAATTCATTCCGAAACCCAGAAAGACAACGGAGATCTGGAGCACCAGTCGGGCAAGTGAACTCGATTCTTTGCGATAAGGGTGCTCCATTGTGAAACCGAAAGCGACGCCGCCCACAAGTGCGACCGGCGGTGAGACCAGACCACTACCGGCCAGCAGTAAACCCAGGAAGAAAACGGACCTCGCATCGAAGGTCTTTCGTGAGACCGGCGCAGCCTTCACCGCCGCGGCGATGAAATATCGCGGTTCCGCTACTGGTTCCGCCAACTCGCGCGCCATTGTGCCCATCACTTCGAAGCCCTCTGAATAAAGTATTGGTGGCGGAAGAGCGCTATGTCCAAGTAGAAGTTCTAATGCCCGATTAGCCTTGCTTGCAGGCCCTGATCGGCTAAGAAGCCGGTTACCTCTTCGTACCTGTCGAGCGCCGGGGCGCAATGGCGGCGGCGTGGGTCAGCAGGAACGTGCGAAAGGCGCCCGCGCTGCCGCCGGGCTCGGGCCCAGCGGGGTACGCCAGGGAAAATTGGCGCGAAAGCTTAAGATTTTCGATCTGGGCGATCTTCAGCGTGCCCAGAGCGAGTTGATTGCGCACGGCCCAGCGCGAGACGAAGGTGACTCCCAGGCCGGCCTCGACCGCATTCAGCAGGCCCTCGGTCGAATCCAGTTCCATTCGTATCGAGAGGTCTTTTGCCTTCAGGCCGGCGGCAGCAAGCGCCTGCTCGACCACACTGCGGGAGCCGGAACCGAACTCGCGAGTGAGCAGAGGTTGCGATTTCAGGTCTTGCAGGGCGACCTTTTCGCCCGCCCACTCATGCCCCGAGGGAACCACGAGCACCATGTGATCTTCCATAAAGGGTTCGATGTGCACGTCCTTGCGCTGTTCGAGCCCTTCGAGCAGCGCAAGCTGAATGTCGCCTGAGACCAGTGCGCCAAGCATCTGGTCGGAGTTGCCGCTTCGAGCGCTCATGCGGAGTTTGGGGTTTCTCTGCAGAAAGGCGGCAATAAACGCAGGCAGCAGATATTGTGCGATGGTTTGAGAGGCCCCGATGTTCAGTTCGCCGGCGTGCTGGCCGTAAGCGTTCGCGACCGCCGCGAGAGCCTGTTCACTCAGGGTCTTGAACTGCTCGGCGAACGGCAGAAGCGCCGCTCCGCCGGGGGTTAAGGAGATGCGTCCGCCCGCACGGTCAAAAAGCGGGATGCCGAATTGTTCTTCCAGCGCTTTGATCTGTTGCGTGACGGCGGGCTGCGTCAGCATGAGTTCCTTCGCAGCCTTACTGAAGTTCAGGTGATGGGCCACGGCGCGGAAGACGGTGATTCGGAAGTTTTCGATCATCGGGCAAACACTGGATATCGAATCACACTACTGTCCGGCTAATGATGACCTCGTGGCCGGCAAGTCCCATTATTGCCAATAGTTGGGTGGGTGTTTCGGCTGCCGCGATTTGAAACCCGGCTAACCCCAGAACTGTCAAATCGGTGCCGGGCCGACAATGGTGCGTGAACCAAGGCCGGACCGTATTCTCTCAGTTGTTGGGCTTTCTGCCCGATCGCGAATTTCGCCGTTGCGTGGCTCGATACGGCGGGGATGCCCGTCCGCGGGGCTTCTCCTGTTGGGACCAGTATCTGTCGATGGGCTTTGCCCAACTTACTTACCGAGATGGTTTGCGCGACATAGAGGCGTGCCTGCGATCTCTGGGCGGCAAGCTCTATCACATGGGCTTTCACGGGAGGGTGTCACGCTCTACTCTGGCCGATGCCAACGACTCGCACGACTGGCGCATCTTCGCCGACTTCGCTCAGGTTCTGATCCACCTGGCGCGACCGCTTTACGTCGCCGATCCGATCGGGGTCGAATTGGACCAGGGCCTGTACGCGCTGGACTCGACCACTATTGACCTGTGCCTTTCGCTTTTTCCGTGGGCCAGGTTCCGCGAGAACAAAGGCGCGGTCAAGATGCATACGCTGCTCGACCTGCACGGCAACATTCCCACGTTCATCAGTATTACCAGCGGCAAAGTGCATGATGTCAACATCCTCGACGAGATTCTGCCGGAGGCAGGTGCCTTCTACGTCATGGACCGCGGTTACGTGGATTTTGAACGTCTCTACGTCTTTACACTCAGCGCAGCTTTCTTTGTCGTCCGCACAAAATCCAACGTTCTGCTCCAGCGCCGCTACTCGCACCCGGTGGACAAGGCCACTGGTGTTCGATCCGATCACACCGTCATACTGACGGCCATCGGTTCCGCGAAGGTGTACCCCGACCCGTTGCGGCGCGTCAGTTATCTCGATGTCGAAACCCAAAAGAGATTCAAATTCCTGACGAACAACTTTACACTCCCGGCACTCACTATCGCCCTGATCTACAAGGCCCGTTGGCAGGTGGAACTGTTCTTCAAATGGATCAAGCAGCACCTCCGAATCAAATCTTTCTATGGCACCAGTGAGAACGCCGTGAAGACCCAAATCTGGATCGCCGTGTCGATGTACGTGCTGGTCGCCATCGTCCGGAAGCGGTTGGGGCTCGAGATCAGCCTCTACCAGATTCTACAGATTCTCAGCGTCACACTTTTCGAGAAAACGCCCATTTTACAGGCTCTCCAGCCACCTGACTCCCAACAGGATTTACCCAGCTCCGCCAACCAATTGATTCTGTTCGATTAATAGCCGGACAGTTGTGATCGAATCAGTATGAAGGATCGGGCGACGAGCGCATGCCGGTCTGGGACTGGATTGCCAACCTTCTGGCCGCCGCGCCGCAGCTTACACTCAAATTACGTGCTCAACCAGGGCTATGCGTACGCAACAATCATCAGCGACAAATACCATGGACAGACCCTGCTCTCCCACCTGGCAAGCCTTTACCCCCACTCAACTCCACAAGCCTGGCAACAAAAACTGAACAACGGCGAAGTCACCCTCAATGGCGACACCGCCACCGGAAGCGAATCGGTCGCTTCAGGCCAAACCCTTGTCTGGAACCGCCCACCATGGACCGAACCAGACTCCCCTCAGCACTTCGAAGTCCTGTTCGAAGACCCGCATTTGTTGGCCGTCAACAAACCCAGCGGGCTCCCCACCCTCCCCGGCGGCGGCTTCATGGAAAACACCCTCCTGCGCCTGGTGCAGAAGCGAACCCCCAACGCAAACCCTGTCCACAGGTTGGGCCGAGCCACTACCGGCATCGTCCTCTTCGCCAAAACACCGCAGACGGCCTCTAATCTATTCGCACACTGGAACACATCCAAAATTCAAAAAATCTATCGGGCGCTGGCTCAAAACCCTGCACAGCGCGACGCCTACGAAATCCTCACACCCATCGGCCTCGTACCGCACCCGCTCATCGGTTCCGTCTGGGCCGCCAAGCCAGACGGCAAACCGTCAAAGTCATTGGCAAAGGTGATCTCACGCACCGCCATCACCACAACATTTGAGGTAAGCCTGAAGTCGGGCCGTCCTCATCAAATCAGAATCCATCTGGCATCCATCGGCCATCCCCTGGTAGGCGATCCTCTGTATGGCTTAACCGGCCAGCCTCTTGAAAATCTCCCCGGCCTCCCCGGCGATGGAGGATATTTCCTGCACGCCCAGTATCTGAAATTCCACCACCCCATCACCGGAGAACAAATCAATCTTGAGGCAGCTTTGCCGTCTGGATTCCCATTGCGCCAGTAGGTTCACCGCGGGAATCAAGTCAGGCGGCAGTTGAAACCTGCGCGACTCCGCCACTCCAGAACCGGACTTCAAGGGCACACAGGCACTTTCTGGTAACCGCGTATCCCGGGGGCGCAAACCCTGATCGGCAGGAGCGGCGCTTCAGCGCATAAGCCGGCTTCTCACTCATGTGGTTTCCGTGGGCCGCAGCATTCTCCGATACGGGCGTTATACGACCACGGTGGCAAGCTGATCTCCGGACGCGTCTCGATCTTCATCGAACACGGATTCGGCCTCCCGAAACCACGGTTACGCCATTCGCAAGCTCCCGGACGAGAAGCTCAGCCAAATGCGATCTTATGAATCCAATACCGCCGAGCGGCCTGACGCACCGGGACGGAACAAGACCACTCCCGCATGGGTGTTCGCGGGTTGGCTGGATCAGACTGGCTATTCCTTTGTCGAGCGTCAACAGGATGCGTCCTTCCCGAAGCGCCGCGGCCACGACGACCGGATCGGCCGCTCCCGCCAGGTTCTCGTCGAGGACTGTGTCGGCGTCGTGGCCGGCCTGATGCAGATCCGCGACGAGATCGACGGGAAGGTTCTCATCGATCTTGAATTTCACCGGGCCTGCAAAGGGATCAGTCGTTCTTCATGCGCCAATTCGGCAGCATACGCAAGGGCTGCGTCGATGTGTTCAACTCGCAGGGTAGGGTAGCTTCGGAGAATCTCGTCTCGCGAGGCGCCCTCCGCCATGTTATCGAGAATCACGGTGACAGGAACTCGGGTGCCTCGGGCGCAAAGATCGCCTCCACAAACTGAGGGGTCGCTGCCCAGGTGTTTCTGCCAGACCGTCATGCCATGATTGCACCCCCGGCGGGCGTCACTCGAAGTTTCGTCTCAGGGAAGCGGGTCATAGGCGAAGAGGCCGGGATAGGCATTTCACTTTGGGAATCCGGATCGAGCTTTCTCCGAGTGGCCGACGACTCGCTCCGGCTAACAGGACCATATCCGCGCATAGGGCGTTTATCTGGCCAATCATGATGCCCGACGCGGCTTAACTTATTTGGAATGTGGCGCGTGCACAGATTGGACCAGATAAACGCTTTGAAACCGGCCAATTAGCTTGATTTTTTAGGCTCAGAGTTATGGGCAAGCCGATTGGCCGGTTTAAAACAGTTATACGGACAAGTGGATGTTCCCGCCGAATCAGCGGCGAAAAGCCGACTTATCGGTACTTATGCGGTGCTCGGGCTCGCAAACGGCGTCTGCGCCAATGTCGCGGGCGACCGGTTCGTCCATTGCAAACCCTGTCTTCGCGATCTATCATCAAGGAGCCCCAGGCAGCTTCGCATTACTCTTTTATGACGGATTGGCAAGTGTCGCATGTCTAGGAAACGCACTAAAACATCTGTCCCACTTCGCTCTCTAGCTGACTTCGTAGAAGAATTTGATCGATACTTCTCAGGCTCTACCCAACTGAAATGCTATCGGGGCCAGCGCGATTCCTCTTGGCAAAACGTAGCAGGAATATTCCGTCCTGACTTCAAACAGCTTCTTGAAGATGAGAAGAGAGCAGTTCGGAAGCTTATCTCAGTCCAGCCCCATGAGTTTGCATCGGACGAAACCATGTTCGATAAGCTCGTCCGGATGCAGCACTTTGGACTGCCCACTCGATTGCTGGATGTTTCGCGGAATGCACTGGTGGCTCTTTTCTTTGCAACCGACCCAGGCGCCCCTGGTAGCAATCCAACCGACGGCTTGGTGACTGCCTTCGCAATTCCACCGGAACTTGAGAAGTATTATGACAGCGATTCCGTAAGTTGCATTGCCAACTTGGCCAATATGACCGCAGAGGAGAAGGCCAAGATTTTGAAAGAATCGCTGACGGAGGATCTTTCAGAAACTCGTACTATCAAACTCTTCAATAAAGATGACGCTGTAAAGCGACTTCTTCAATTCATCAGGGCTGAAAAGTCATATTTCCAGCCGATCATGAATCCCTTAGATTTGTTTGTGCCGTATTTTGTTCACCCTAAAATGAGCAACCGAAGAATCCTTGCCCAGTCCGGTGCCTTCATCCTCTACGGCATTAAGCCGCCCAAGACGATGTTCTTTCCATACCAGATCGAACAAACGGAGTTTATCGTTCCGCAAGGCGTGAAGAGCTCTATTCGAGAGGCGCTCGATAATATTGGCATCAATGACAACACGCTGTTCCCGGAGATTGACAAGGCTGCTGCCTGGATCAAGAACAGTTACTCAAGCAGTTCGGCATCGGGCACGAAAATTGAAACGGGCTGATGCGAGCATTATGGAGGTTCCTTGGAATGGCCCGATGACGCATCGGTCTCTTAGACCTTCCGCCACTTGTCCCTACCGCCGACATTAGTGTCGCGGACGCGCTCAACGAGAACAGCCGAATCTGGGTCCATCTGACGAGCCTTCTCAATCGCCTCAGCTTGGGTCGGAAGGACTGCGCTGGCTCTCTCCGAACCTGGTTTTCTTACCGCATAATCTCCCTGCTCGCGTCTTTCGATAAACAGTTCGTTTTTAGCCATGGAATCCTCGCGTTTCTACGGGGATAAGATACACCCGACAGCATAAATTATACCGCTGCTGCGAGTCGAATCCGTCCGATCGATCCCGACAAACGCGCTTGCGGCTGTTTGCAATATCGATCCGCAGTGAATCCGCCCTGTCGGCCGGACTTGTCAGCGGAGCCCGGCGAACAAACACGCCCGCAGACGGGTTTTTCTCGAGTTCGGAAATTCAGATTGCGTTCTGGCGAAGCAGTTCTTCGAGCACCCGAAATGGGAAACCGCAGCAGTCGATGTGAATCAGTTCAGGCGGCGGTCCCTTCTGATTTGCCATGCCACGAAAATCGGCGTCCGCCGTGACTATCGCGCATTTGTTTTCTCTCGCCCAAATTCCAGATTTCCCTGATCAACCGCCTCCCTGAGGCCGACGTCGCGCACAGGGTTCAGACCTCGGAACAGGGACGAAGTCGAAGAATCAGCGGTGGAGACAGGTTTTTGTCGAGAAGCAGGCTCAATCGAAGCTTGCCCGGCGTCCCGTCTCGGCGGCGAACTGATAGACAGCCGGGAAATCCGCCCTTTCAAGGTCAGGGTGCTCTTCGAGGATCAACCCGATTCCCCACAATATGCCATCGTCCGCAGAGAAGCTCAGGCTTTCTCAGAAATCGGCCCCTTGGAACGCGCTTGCATCCTCCAGTCGCTCACGTCAAGCGGAACGTCCCGGAAATTAGTCCGGCGAGATCGAGGACCCGGCCGCCCGAATTTGCTATCATGCCCTTTCGCCACCCCTCTGTTTCGCGCGTGGCGCTCGCCCCCGTCAAAGCCGGCACAGTCGCTCCGGCCCGAGTTCTTCAGCGCGCACTCACGAAAGCGCTTCCTTGAGAAAGATCCAGACTCCATATGCAGTGCAAACTAATGGCTGTTTTCGTTCTCCTGACCTCTACTGCCGGCCTCCGGGCTCAGCAGGACCTGGTTCCTGGTAACACGCCACGGCCAGACATCGCGGCCATGGTGAAGCGCCTCGATCTGGAACGCTTCAAAAGCCTGATCAAGGGCCTGACACAGTTCGGTGACCGGCGCCAGGGAACGGCGCGCAATCGCGCCTCGCTCGACTGGATCGAAGCGCGGCTTAAGGAGGCCGGCTGCGCCGACATCGAGCGCCTTCACTATGAATACCAGGCGCCTGCCAGGGCAGGTCGCGGAGGCAATCGACGCGCGAGTGACAATCCCAACGTCGGTCCGGGAGGTGCACGCCGCTACGGCAACGGAACACTCGAAGTCTACAATCAGGACCCCATGAAGCAGCCCGACCCCAGGCTCCGCGCACTCGATTCCGAGCCCACTACGCCCGGACCCCGCGAAGATATTTATTGCACCAAAGTGGGTGTCGCGCACCCTGAGGAAGGCTACATCGTTTCTGCGCATTTCGACGGTCAGGGTTATGGCGAGGCTGCGGACGACGACGGTTCGGGCGTAGCGCTCGTGATCGAATTGGCCCGTCTCTTCAGCAGCCCCGACGTAATTACCGATCAGTCCATCAGGTTTGTCCTCTGGAACAATGAGGAGACCGGATCGGGCGGCGCACGGGCTTACATCGAGCAGCGGCGCGCGTTGCAGGGAATCGAATCCCCCCCTGGGTCGGGAAAATATCCGGAGCCCAGGTGGCTGGGCATGATCCAGCACGACATGATTCTCTTCGACCACGGCATGCCGCTCGCCGACGGGAGTATTCCGAAGAAGCAACGCCCGGAGGCAGACATCAACGTCGAGTATCAATACACGTCGAAACTGGCTGAGCCGGCAATGATCCTGGCCCGCAGATTTCAGCTGGCCAATGACAAATACGCGGAAAGGTATCCAGTCAACGTCGGCCCGCGGATGACCAATACGGATTCAGGGCCGTTCATGGATATCACGCCCTCAATAAGCGTTCGCGAAGTGGAGCGGGGGTCGCAGATGGGCTTCGGCTGGAGTCCGCACCACCACCAGCCGACTGACCTTTACGCCAACTTCGACGACGACGATTTCCGCCTCGGGCTGAACACGGAACAAACGACGCTCAGTGCCCTGGCCGAACTTACCGGTGCGAAGCTGAAGCAATGACGGCGATCCGGAGCTCGTCCATAGAGAGACTGCGGCCCGGAACAGATAGCCAGTTACCCTGCTGAGGCGTTCTTGCACGCCGCGCAATCGGAAGCATCGGACATTCCTTCGGCCGCGGCTCAGCGTGTGACGTGAGTTACGCATGATCTCCCGATAAACGCGCCTGCTTTCGGTTGGTCGACGGCCCCGGGGAACCCAAACCCTGGCGTTTGCGGATCGACACGAGCGATGCCGCCGCAGAGGGCAAGGTCGCCTTGTTGATCTGGCTATTCGGAGTCTCGTGTGAGCTTTTGACGCTAGAATCAGGATTATGCCTGAAGAGCGTGTGGTGGTGGCAGATCCCGACGTAATGAACGGAACGCCTTGTTTTCGTGGCACTCGTGTTCCCTTCCGGAATCTGATCGACTATCTTGAAGGCGGGCATTCGTTGGGTGAGTTTCTGCGGCAGTTCCCTTCCGTTACGCGCGAGATGGCCGTAAAATCGCTTGAGGAAGCCAAAGATTCTTTGCTCGCGAAAATCGCGTGAAGATTCTTTTGGATGAATGCCTGCCAATCGACTTCCGGCACAGCTTTCCGTCCCACGAAGCGCACACGGCCGAATGGGCTGGACTGAAAGGACGGAAAAACGGAGACCTGCTTCGATCCGCTGAGGCTGCCGGATACGACGTCCTGCTGACCGTCGACCAGGGCATCCCTCATCAGCAACCGGCTAACCGCAGAATTTGGATTATTTTGATCCGCGCGGACGAACCAGATCGAAGACCTTTTGCCCCTGGTCGACGCGATCCCTGGCGCGCTGGGGACGGCAGAGCCGGGCCGGACGAGTGAAGTTCCCAACGGCTTTTGACGGGTACGGCTTCGGTGTTTGCCCCATCGGAATGCGGATTACTCCCGATCAACGCGCTCAAGTCCGTCGATTCACTTTGACAGTTGTCGGCTACACGTTGATCGACGCCCGCACGGCGACCAGATCTTGCCTGGCCCGCGGATAGTCGCGCAGCGTTTGCCGATTCCGCGGTGCCCGGCGTTGATACACGTCCTTCTTTTTCGAAATTTCTCGTGGAAATCCAGGACCAGTTCACAATTTCCAATTTTTTCTTCCTTTTTAAATCAATCTCTTACAGTCCACGCCTGTCCGCAGGCCCCAAATCGTCTGGTATTGGTGTAGCCGAAGAGGAAATCATATATGTCGCCAGCGCAAACAGTAGAACCAGAATCGAAGTCCACCGGTCCGCGCACCGAGGAAGGCAAACGCAAATCCGCCATAAACGCGATGCGCCACGGCCTCACCGGCCGCACGGTCGTCATGCCTTATGAAGACATGGAGGCGTACTACACCTTCTGCAAAGAGCTCTTCGAGGACCTGGCGCCGGAAACACCGCTCGAAAGACAATACGCCCAGACTTTTTGCGACACCCAGTGGCGTCTGAACCGCGCGCGTTCCATCGAAGACTCCATGTACGCCCTCGGCCACTTCGAAGCGGCCGGCCGGATCGAGACCGCCCATCCTCAGGTGCACGCCGCTCTCACCGCCGCCCGTGTCTTCCGCGACGATTCAAAATCCTTCGTCAACCTCAGCCTTTACGAACAGCGCCTGCAGCGCACCCTGGACAAATCGCTGAAACAGCTCCAGACCCTGCAGGCCGAACGCAGAGCCCGGCTCCAGGCCGAAGCTATTGCGGAGAAAGCCGCCGCCGCGCAGAACAAATCGGCGTCGGAGGAGACAAAGGCCGAACCCGCAACCGAGTCGCGGAACACCGTTCCGGCCCGGAATCCCGAACAGTTCGTTTTTTCGACCGCTGAAATCGAGCCCGAAATTGCCCCACAGGCCGCGGTCCGCCTCGAAGGCGACCACAATTTCGCGCGGGAACGGGCCGCGTGACCCCGAAACGCGGAGCTGATGTCGGCGTTCACCTCCGATATTTCGCCGATTCCCGGCATCCTGCGATGAAGCGCCGCTGCGTCGACGCCGGAAGTGTGCGCCTCGATTATGCCCCAACGGGCCAGGGAGTAGCCCTTTCCCATGCTAAAATCAAATCTTTCGTCGTAGATGATTCAAATCGTGCCATCCATCCTTTCGGCGGACTTCGCCCGCCTCGCGGATGACATCGGCAAGGTGGAACGCGGCGGCGCGAAGATGCTCCATGTCGACATCATGGACGGCCACTTCGTGCCCAACCTGACCATCGGGCCGCCCGTAGTCAAATGCATTCGCAAGACTACCGGGCTTACGCTTGACCTGCACCTCATGATCACCGATCCGGACCGCTTTGCGCCTCTCTTTATCGAAGCCGGAGCCGACCAGATTTCGGTCCATTATGAGGCTGTGCGGCATCTGGATCGCACAGTGCGCATGATTCAGAAAGAAGGCGCGCGCGCCGGCGTCGTACTCAATCCGGCGACTCCCGTCGGGAACCTCGAAGATGTCCTCTATCTGGCCGATTACGTGCTCGTCATGAGTGTTAATCCAGGTTTTGAAGGGCAGGAGTTTATTCCAAATGCCCTGAATAAGATCCGGCGGCTCGACCGCCTGCGGACGGAACAGCGTCTCGGCTTTGCGATTGAGATCGATGGCGGCGTCAGCCCGGCGAATACGGTGGAAATCGTACAAGCCGGGTGCGACTGGCTGGTGGCGGGCTCGGCGGTGTTTCATAGTGCCGATCCGGCCGCAACCGTGAGAGAAATGCAACAGATCGCCGATAGTGCCACGGCGGTCCGGGTTTGAAAATCAGTTTGAGATCATAAAGGATTCCGATGAAGCGGAGCTATCATTTTTTTGTCATCCTCGTGGGCGTTCTCGCCTTCTTCCTGCTTTCCGGTTTTGGCCTCTTTAAGCACAAGAAGTACGACACCCCAATCACCAAAGAGACCCTCCAGCCGGATAAGGTCCTGTTTGATCGCGCGATCAAAAATATCGAGCACGGGGATTATGAAGCCGCGCGCCTGACGCTGAACACGCTGATCAACACTTACGACACCAGCGAGTATCTCGCCAAGGCGAAGCTGGCCATCGCGGATAGCTGGTTCCGCGAAGGCGGCGCCCACGGCCTGGCAGAGGCGGAGCAGGAATACAAGGACTTCATCCTGTTCTATCCCAACATGGAGGAAGCCGCCGAGTCGCAGTTCAAAATCTGCAACATCCACTTCAAACAGATGGAGAAGGCGGATCGCGACAACAGCCAGGGCCAGCGCGCCGAAGACGAGTGCCGCCAGGTAATGGTTCAGTTCCCCAATTCGAAGTTCGTCCCGCAAGCCCAGCAAATGCTCCGCGACACACAGGAGGTGCTGGCCGACAAGGAGTTCCTGACGGGCGACTTCTATCACCACAAGGGCAGCTTCCCTGCTGCGGCGAGTCGTCTTGCTTACGTCAGCCGGCAGTACCCGCTTTTCAGCGCTTCGGACCAGGCGCTCTGGGAACTGGCCGATTCCTACAAGCACATGGGAGATCTTTTCGAAAAGCAGGAAGCCGACGCCCTCGCGCGAATTGTCCGCGATTATCCAATCAGCGACCATGTGGACGACGCGAAAGCGAGGCTGGTTGCTCTGAAGCAGCCTGTGCCCCAGGCGGACCGCGACGCCTACATGCGCATGAAGTATGAGCTCGAGAATCGCGGTCATCCGAATCTGATCCATCGTGTGATGGACCCGTTTGAGTCGCATCCGGATGTTTATTCGGCGGCGAAAACGGGAGCGCCCGCTATGGCGGCAATGCGGCCGACCGTTCCGGTCAGTGTGCCTGCCATCGCCGCCGGCGGTCAGACCGGCGTTAGCGATGTCGGAATAGCGGCGGTCGGCGACAACGACGAGATCGATCGGGCGAAGGACGTCAGACTCGGCCAGCCGGCGGCCGGAGACCCGGCGGCGCCGGGGGCCAATCCTGTCCCGACTCCAACGGGAGAAGGTGAGCAGAAGGCCGCCACAAGTGAACCCTCCAAACCCCTTGAAGCGGCTGCTGATTCCGGCACCACAACCGACGCCCCCAAAGCGCTGCCAACCAATCACCCGCCCACCAAAGAGCAGTTGAAGGCATACAAGAAACAGGTGGAAAAGGCGCAGAAGGCACAGAAAGAAGCGGCCAAAAAGGCCGGGAAGACCACTACTCCTGCAGACGCAGCTGCCGCTGCCAGTGCAGCTGGAACCCCCGCCGCCGCCGCGACAACACCCGCCGCGACGCCGCAATGAGCCGGATCCTGCTCGCCGACGATAGTCCGCACGCCCAGCGCATGGGAGAGCGGATCTTACGTGACGAGGGGCACGAAGTGATTTCCGTCAGCGACGGCCTCGTCGCGATGTTGCGCCTCAAGGATGCGCAGCCCGATCTGGTGATCGCCGATATCTCGATGCCGGAAGTTTCAGGTTATGAGCTCTGCGAATACATCAAGAACAACGGCGGCGCGCCAGTATTCCTGACGGCCGGCGCTGTCGAGCCCGTGGATGACGCCGAGGTTGCCCGCGTCCGCGCCGATGGCGTTCTGAAAAAACCGTTCGAAGCCAGCCTGCTGATCGAGGCGATCGGACGCTTTAAAGCGACGGCGGCAAAGAAGCCAAACGGAACCGCGACCAACTTAGCCCGATCGGTCGTAGTTCTCGATCCCGACCAGGTGCGCGCGGCGATTACCGTAGCGCTCGATGCGGCGCTACCGGCGATGATCGAAGAGATCAGCGCGAAAGTGCTTTCCGCGCTCGCGGGAACAGGGCGTTCCCCGAGCAAGGCCTGACGTCGTTATACTTACTGATTCATGCCAGACAACAGCTTCGACGTCGTATCTCAGATTGAGATGCCGGAGGTGAACAACGCCATCCAGCAAGCCATGAAAGAGATCACGACCCGTTACGACCTGAAAGACTCGAAATCTCTGATCGACCTGAACGAAAAGGAAAAGAAAGTAACGCTCACGAGTGCCGACGACTTCAAGCTCAAGGCCGTGACTGAAATCTTTCAACTGAAACTCGTGAAGCGGCAGGTTCCGATCAAGAACCTGACATACGGTCCGATCCACTCTGCCGCCGGCTCCACCGTCAAGCAGGAGGTCACCTTGACCTCGGGAATCCCAACCGAAAAAGCTAAAGATATCGTGAAGAAGATCAAGGACAGCAAGCTCAAGCTGCAGGCCGCGATCCAGGGCGATCTGGTGCGCATCAGCGGCAAGGATCGGGATACCCTCCAGCAGGCCATCGCGCTGCTGAAAGGGTCGGATTTTGGGATTGATTTGCAATTCATCAACTTCCGGACGAACTGAGTGCCGCGCCGGATCGAATCGCATTTCATCGAAGGTCCCGCCGGAAAACTCGAAGCGCTCCTCGAAGAACCAGAAAAAGACGAACCGGAAGACGGCAATCCTGTGGAGGCCTGTCTCGTCTGCCATCCGCACCCGCTCTTCGGCGGGACGATGCACAATAAAGTCGTCTACCGGATCGCCCGTGGAATGCGGCGCTCGGGCGCGGTGGTGCTGCGGTTCAACTTTCGAGGGGTCGGCGCGAGCGAAGGCGCTCACGCGGGAGGCGCTGGTGAAATCGAAGACGCCCGGGCGGCGCTTGAGTTTCTGCGCGCCCGCTATCCGGCGCTTCCCTATTCCCTGGCTGGCTTTTCCTTCGGGGCGCGGGTGATCACGAAACTGGGATGCTCAATAGCCCCGGAACGACTGATCGCCGTAGGATTTGGCACGCGGCGCGGGTCTTCGGACTATCTCTCGACCTGCATCGTGCCAAAATACTTTATCCAGAGCACGATTGACGAACACGGCCCGAAGGAAGAACTCGAAGCCGCGTTCGCCCGCTTCGCCGAACCGAAGCAACTGCAGTTCATCAAGGCCGGCGATCACTTCTTCGCAGGTGCACTCGACCAGCTCGAAGCGGCCATCGCCGCTATTCGACTTTAAACTCCCCCCGCGCCTCCGCCATCTGTTTTCCGATGCCGTCACGTGCGGTAATCAGCAGCGTGTAAGTTGCCGGAGTCATATTCGACTGCAGGCTGAGATTAAACTGGCCAGGCACCCACGGTTGCGGGTAAAACGCCTGGTTCTTCTCCACCGCCGCGTCTTCCTGGGCGAACAACTGCTTGCCGTCCGGCCCCATCACGGCAACGTCATACGACACGTCAATCGCATTCTGCTCGCCGTACTTGAAGCCGGTCATATCGAAGCGCACCCAGAGCATGTCGCCCGCGCGGTACGCCACCACCTTCAGCGGAGTCTCGTCATCCTGTGTCCTGTAGAAACCGAAATTCCGGATCACCAGCATGTTGTCCGGCGCAACGCCCTTGCCGCCGACCGGAAACGCCTGGCTGTCGGAAGTTGTCTGGTGGGTTTGAAGATCCGTCACCTCGAACTTGACCGTATAACTTCCCGGCGGCGCAATGGATGGGATCTGAAACTGCAGTCGAAGCTTGGGTTTCCAATTCTTGTCTTCCTCGCTGACGGTCGTTCCGATCGCCTCTTCGTCTGGAGGGATGATCGGCGTACCCTTCACGTCGAAGGCCTGAATATGTCCGGTCAGCTGAACTTTGCCGGTCGTTCCAACCTTGTAGTTCTCGACCTGAACGCTGAAGAAAACGGTATCTCCGGGTTGAAAGCTGAGCCCTTTCTCGATCGGCTGGCCATCCTCCGATTGAGAAATCAGAGCGTGTATTGCTTTGAGAGAGGCCTGCGCCGGGAGCCGAGGCGCAAATGCGAGGAAAAGTGCCAGAAGCGCGACAACAGAAGCTGGCAGCATACCGTAAACCAGTTTAACGGTTTACGGCCTATTTTTTGTGCTCGGTTAACATCCGCTCGAACTCTTTCCGCTGCTCCGGATTGAGGATCTGCATGATGCGGCTGTTGCCGTCCGCCAGCACGTCGTCGTAATAGCGCGAAAAGTCATCCAGGATAGACCGCAACTGCTCGGTCTGCTGGTCGGAAAGGTCCAGCTTGTCCTTCCACTCGGGCAAGGACATCGAAAATCCCGCAGCCGGAGGTTGTGTGCCATGCAGCCTGGCGTGACCGGTAACACTCATAACGACTGCCCCCAGAGCCATCCCGCAGAGGAACACGAGGACGAAAGATACAATGGCGATTTTTTCGGTCGGGCGGGGAAGAGCGGCGGTCACCGTATTAGAGGCCATATCAACAGCAGGCCACTACTCGTGATAGGTCGCGAGCGTGACGAGCATCCGGTCCCGATCCGCAGCCGGAGGATGGTTAACGGCCGGATCGTGCTGCGCCATGATTGAAAGAGCGTCTGCGCCGCTCATCGAGGCTTCGTGACTTACCAGATAGCTGCCGAGACCGGCGAGCAATAGCAGAGATGCAAAAGCGATGCGCCGGAAAAACACGGCGCCCGGAGCAAACAGCCCCCATGCTTCTTTCCGTTGATCTTCAATGATCCGGGATGTGACCCGGTTGTAGAAACCGAGCGGAGCCAATGAGACGTTTTCCGCGGCGGCGTCTTCGGGAGAAAACCGCAATTCCCGAAGCAGTGTCGATAGATGATCCATCTGCGACACTTCCCGCCGACAATCCTCGCACGCATCAAGATGGTCGTAAAACGCCTTGGGAGCGTTTCCGCTCAAGTGCCTTTCGAGCTCATCGATAACAATGTCGTGCATCATAATCGCACTCACGGCTTTTCAATCACGGCTACCGGCGCTCGCTCCAGCCGCTGAGCGGCCTTCACCAGCTTTTGCCGGGCGCGGAACAACTTTACCTTGATTGTATTCTCGTTCATGTCCAGCATACCCGAGAGTTCTTCGACTGAATAGCCTTCGACCTCTTTGAGCATGAGGAGCCGCTTTTCTTCATCCGAAACCCGGTCCATGAGCTTGACGATATAGTCGCGCCGGGCGAGCGTCGTGTCCGTTCGCCCCGATCGCTCGAACGCCGGTTCGCTGTTCTCGACTCGCCGAACCTCATCCTCGCTCATGTCGCTCTCGTAAACCAGCTTGCGCACCTTCTTTTTACGCAAGTAGTCGAAGCACTCGTTGACCGTGATCTTGTATATCCAGGTGATCAACGAACTGCGGAAGTCGAAATTCCGGATGGAGAAGTAAACCTTGGCGAACACCTGCTGGGCGATATCTTCGACGTCGTTGCGCTGGCGAACAATTCCATGGATGATCGAAAAGACTTTAGATTGATAGCGCTCGACGATTTCGCGGAACGCCGACTCGTCGCCGGACTGAGCACGGCGAACCAACGCGCCTTCGGGAGTGTTTTCGTAATCCACTCTGGTTCTGGTAACGACTTTTTTACCGAACGCAGGAAGGGGAAGAGCGCCGCTCAGTGTTCCCATACAATGCGTCCGACGTGAACCGCCACTCACCCGTTTCAGCAAATCCCGGTTTCGGCGGTCGCCAATCTATAGAAACCGTTCGGGGAGTGGAAAGTAGCAGATTACGGGCCACATTCTTTAGACGCTGTTTTTCCGCTACCGGTGCGAATCCCGTCCGCGCGAACTCGCGTCTATCGATTAGGGCCGGTTCAGGCCAGTCCGCTGATATACTGTCATCAGAGCGGCACAACGGAGAATAAAGTTCACATGGTTAATCTGACTGAGACGGCGATTGGGAAGGTTCGGGAGATCCTCGACACGCAGGAGCCGAAACCGGCGGGGCTTCGCATTTCGGTGGTCGGCGGGGGATGTTCCGGCTTCAGCTATTCGATGGCTTTCGAGAACACTCCGAATATGCTGGACAAAACCTACAATTACGATGGACTTAAGGTGTTCATCGACCAGGCGAGCCTTCTGTATCTCGACGGCGCTCAGGTCGACTATGTGGAAACACTTGAGGGTTCCGGTTTTAAGTTCAACAATCCACAGGTTAAATCGACTTGTGGCTGTGGCAGTTCTTTCAGCGTCTAAGTTTCCTCCTATTTCGCATCGCGCCAGTTCACTCCCGTGCCGACTTCGACCAGAAGCGGCACGCTGAGCTGGTAGACCCCTTCCATTTCCGTCTTCACCAGCTGTTTCACTTCGTCGATTTCATCTTCGGGCGCTTCGAGCACCAGTTCGTCGTGTACCTGAAGTAAGAGGGTGCTTCGCATGCCCTTCAGCGCCTGATCGATCCTCACCATGGCGAGCTTGATCAGGTCCGCCGCCGTTCCCTGAATCGGCGAGTTCACGGCAGTTCGTTCGGCGAATCCGCGGGCATTCGGGTTCCGGCTGTTCATGTCCGGAATTGGCCGCACCCGCCCGAAGAGCGTCCGGGCCAGTCCGGTTTCGCGCGTGGCCGCGATCGTTGCATCGATGAACCGCTTCACGCCGGAGTATCGCTCGAAGTAGGCCTTGATGTACGTCTCTGCTTCTTTGCGGGAGATGCCGAGATTCGCCGAGAGACCGAAGGCGCTGATTCCATAGACGATTCCGAAGTTCACCGCCTTCGCGTTGTTCCGTTCCTGGCGCGTGACCAGCATGGGCGGGACTCCCATCACCTCAGCGGCCGTTCGGGTGTGAATGTCTTCGCCCTGCTGGAACGCATCGATCAAAACCGGATCCCCCGACATATGCGCCAGCAGCCGGAGCTCGATCTGCGAGTAATCCGCGACCACCAGCTTCCATCCGTCCCTCGGAATGAATGCCGCGCGAATTTCGCGGCCCAGCTCGGTCTTGATCGGGATGTTCTGCAAGTTCGGATTCGAGGAAGACAGGCGTCCGGTCGCGGCGCCGGTCTGGTTGAAACTGGTGTGAATGCGTCCCGTGTCGGGATCCATCAGGGCCGGCAGAGCGTCCACGTAGGTTCCCTTCAGCTTGGTCAACTGGCGGTATTCGAGTACTTTACCGACGATTTCATGATCCGCCGCGAGGCCTTCGAGAACGTCCGCAGCGGTCGAAATCACCTTACCTTTTCCGTAGCGCACCGGAGCCGGCAAGCCCATTTCTTCGAACAGGATTTTCCCCAGCTGCTGTGGCGATGAGACGTTGAACTCGCGGCCGGCGAGCGCATGGATCTCCTGGGTCAGCCGGGTAATCCCTGTGTCCATCAGACACGAAAGCCGTTCGAGCTCGGCCGTGTCGATCCGGATTCCGGCCAGCTCCATTCGCGCCAGAACTCCCGATAACGGCAACTCGATGTCTTCGTATAACTGCCGCAAGCCTCGACGGTCGATCTCGGGCCGCAGGCGCTCGTTCAACTCATGGACGAAGCTCGCCCGCTCGTCGGCCCTCGGACCGGCCCTCAGATCGAGGCGCCGCTCGACGAGCGCTTCGAGTGAACAGGCCCCGGGATCGGCATCGAGCAGGAACGCGTAAACCGAAATGTCGTCGCGGAGAGCTTGAGCCTCAAAGCCCTGCTTGAGTAAAAGGAGCTTCAGCGACTTCAGATCGTCCGCGACCTTAGGTAATTCGGGATTTTTCAAGGCGAACTCGAGTTCGCGCAACCGCGGGGCGGGAAGACTCCTGGCTTCGCCCGGGCGCAAGGCCAGACCGATCTCGTTCCGATCGGTTGAGAAAGCGATCGACAGAGCTTCGTCCGGCGTCGCCGACTCGACGAAAGCGCGCACCGCCTCGGCCGTTTCGAGCGGTGCAAAATCCCTCGGACGCACGTCTTCGGACGGTCCCAACTCCTTCAAATGCGAGAAAAATTCGAGCTCCTTGTATAAAGCCTTGAGCGACTCAGTCTCGGGCTCCTGCACTCTCAGCGTGTAGAGTTCGAACGGAATCGGCACATCGCAGTGAATGGTCGCGAGACGCAGGCTCATCTCAATGCGCTCGCGGTTGTTCTGCAGGCTCTCGCGCGCCATCCGCTTCGTCACCTCGGCCGCGCGGTCGAGAGCTGCCGGAACCGAACCGAACTGGGCGAGCAGATCCCGCGCTCCCTTTTCACCGATCCCCGGCGCGCCCGGAATGTTATCGATCGCGTCCCCTTTGAGCGCCAGCAGGTGCGCCACCTGCGCGGGCTCGACTCCCATGAACTCCCTCACTTTGGCCGGGTCATACCAGGTGTCGTCCTTTGCCGGATTCAGCATCGAGACGCGATCCGTGACGAGTTGGAGCATGTCCTTGTCGCTTGACACGATCACCACCTCATAGCCCGCTTCCGCCGCCTTCCGGCTGAGGGTGCCGATGACGTCGTCGGCTTCGTAACCACGGTACTGAAGGATGGGAATGCGAAGCGAATTGAGCAGCCGCTCGATATAGGGGATCTGAGTAATCAGATCGCCCGGCGTTTCTGTGCGATTGGCTTTGTATTGCGCGAATTCCTCCTCGCGATGAGTCTTGCCGAGACTCTCGAAGATGGCCGCCATGTACTGGGGCGCGAAGGTCTTCGACAACTTCCGCAGCATATTATGAAAGATCAGTATCGCTTCGGTGGGCAGGCCGGTTGAAGTCCGCATGGGCGGCGCCTGCATCCTCGCCCGAGCGTGATAAGCGCGGAAAATAAAGCCGTAGCTGTCGATCAGAAAAATGCGGGGCGTTTCCACTGCGGTCATCATATCGAACTGGCCGTTGCTGGAACCCGTGTTGCGCAATTGCCGCAAAGTGTTGCGGGATAGCCACACACGAATGAGGCTTACTCTTTTTCTATCAAAGATTTACGCAACTCCGGCGTGCGACCCGGGTACGATAAAGAGGATAGAGCTACGTTGAATAACACGTTGAGAATTCCTTTGCGATTTGAAACCACAATCAAACAACCATTCGAAATTTCAGGCGTGGGATTGCACAGCGGGGCGCCCGTCAATATGCGGATCGCACCCGCTCCGGCCGGGACTGGAATTTTGTTCCGCCGTTCGGATCTGGAGTTTTTCCCCATCGCGGCGAGCTGGAAGCACGTCGCGCGGGTCAGTTACGCGACGAGCCTGATGCGTCAGGGTGTGCTGATCCAGACAACCGAACACCTGCTCAGCACCCTCTACAGCTTCGGGATTGACAACGCCTTTGTCGAAGTCGACAACCTCGAGGTTCCGATCCTCGACGGGAGCGGCAAACCTTTCGTGGAACTGATTCGCCGCGCCGGAGTCCGGGAACTGCGGCGGCAACGCAAGTATCTGCGGATCCGCCGCACCGTAAGCGTGCAGGACGGGATGAAACGCATCTCGATCATCCCGGACGACGTTTTCCGTCTCACCTGCGAAATCGATTTTCCTCAGCCGATCGGAAAACAGGCGATTGAAATGGAAGTGACGCCGGAGCGCTATGCGGCCGAACTGTCGCCCGCGCGCACATTCGGTTTCGAGCACGAGCTCGATCAGTTGCGGGAGATGGGGCTGATTCGCGGCGCATCGCTCGAATCGGCGGTTTGCTTCACGCGCGACGGGGTGCTCAATGCCGAAGGGCTGCGCTTCAGCGACGAGTGCTGCCGCCATAAGGCGCTCGATCTGATCGGCGATCTGGCTTTGATCGGGCGGCCGCTACTCGGCCACGTCATCGCGGAACGGGCCGGCCATGCGATGCATACTGCGCTGGTGGCGAAGATTATGTCGGATCCCTCGCTCTATGAGCTCGTGACTTTCAACCAGCTTGCGGCGCGGGTGACGGAGTCGCTGGTCGCGGTCAATTAGGCGGGCATGGCCCGCAAGAAAAGGTGTTCAGCGCCGAGAAGGAAGTGCGGGCGATCGCGCGTGAGCGCGTCGGGACGGTCAAAGCGGCGAAGATTATTACGCCGAAGAGCGAACGCAAGCCGAAATACAGGAAGGATCCTCTGGAGGATCAGACCTCCGGCCACGAGTGAAAACGCACGTCGGCAGCCATTTCGTGAACGCAATCGCAGCCAAAAAATACAACTAAGCGCTGCGCGAAGCATTAATCACCTCGGAAGATCCAGTCCCGCTCAGGATCCCGATCGGAAGATCGGTTCCTCCGCCGGGCGTTCGACGCGCTCACACACATGACTCCCGCGGGCTCCGTTACGGGGCAAACCATTTCGCGCTATCGTGTCCTGGAGGAACTGGGGAGCGGTGGCATGGGCGTGGTCTACAAAGCCCAGGACGGAACTCCGCCGGTTTGTCGCTTTGAAATTCCTGCCCGCGAACGCGGACCGGGACCCGCAGGCGCTGGAGCGTTTTCGCCGTGAAGCACGGGACGCATCCGCGCTTAACCACCCCAATATCTGCACCATCTACGAAATCGGGAGCCACGAAGGGCGTGCGTTCATCGCGATGGAGTATCTGGATGGCGCGACCCTGAAATACCTGATCGCGGCGGGTACCCTGGATACGGAGCGCATCGTCACGATTGCCATCCAGATTGCCGATGCGCTCGACGCCGCGCATAACGAGGGCATTATTCATCGCGACATCAAACCCGCCAACATCTTCGTCACAAAGCGGGGGCACGCCAAGATTCTCGACTTTGGCCTGGCGAAAAGCATCCTTCCGGAGAGTCTCGCGAGCCCGGCGGAACTGCCGACGCAGATTCACTATGTCGCTCAGGAACATCTCACCAGCCCGGGGACAACTCTGGGAACCGTGGCCTACATGTCTCCGGAGCAAGTGCGGGCAAGGGAGCTGGATGGCCGCTCCGACCTGTTTTCCTTCGGTATCGTTCTCTACGAGATGGCGACGGGAAAGTTGCCTTTTTACGGCGCCAGTTCGGGACTCATTACGGATGCCACGCTCAACCGCAATCCGGCGCCTCCCACGCAGATCAATCCCAATGTGCCTCCGGCGCTCCAGGCGGTGATCCTGAGAGCTCTGGAGAAGGATCGCGACCTGCGCTATCAGCACGCTGCGGATATTCGGGCGGAACTGCAACGGATCAAAAGAGACACGGAGTCCGGACCGAAAGACTTCGCAGAGGGCGCGGAATCAGTTGCGATCTCAGTCAGCGGTCCTTTATCGTCAAGCGGGAGGCGAAAGGCGCGGACTTCCCTGGCGCAAACATCCAGTGTTCGGCCGTCGCGGGTGTCGAAAATCATCGACTCGCTTG
Organism: Terriglobia bacterium; assembly: GCA_963845785.1. Taxonomy (GTDB): domain Bacteria; phylum Acidobacteriota; class Terriglobia; order Bryobacterales; family Bryobacteraceae; genus BOG-234. The sequence continues at coordinate 131,763 of CAWJTK010000004.1, forward strand.
CCGTTTTACCTTTCGAAAACGCCGGCGGGGACCCCGAACACGAATATCTCAGCGATGGAATTGCGGGAAGTCTTATCAATATTCTGGCGACTCTTCCGAAACTGCGAGTCATCGCGCAGAGCACGGCTTTTCGGTACAAGGGCAGGGAAATCGATCCTCAAGCCATCGGGCGCGAACTCAATGTACGCGCCGTGCTCACGGGAAGAATGATGCATAGCGCCGGCGCCTTGCGCATCCGGGCTGAGTTGGTCGACGTGGTGACAGGCTGCCAGCTGTGGGGCGGACAATACGATCGCCGGACAGGCGACATTTTTGCGGTCCAGGACGAAATTTCGGGTGAGATATCGGAGAAATTGCGGTTACAGTTAACCCGAACTGAAAAGAAGCGGCTAACGAGACGTCAGACGGAAGATTCCGAGGCGTACCAGCTTTATTTGAAAGGCCGCCATCACTGGAACCAGTGGACCGAAGAAGGGTTTTACAAGGCAATCGATTATTTTCAGCAGGCGGTGGAGAAGGACCCCTGCTATGCCCTGGCCTGGGCCGGTGTGGCCGACTCCTGGGTGCTCCTGGGATGGAACAGCTATCTGCCGCCGAAGGAAGCATTTCCAAAAGGCAAAGCGGCGGCGATGACCGCCCGGCAACTCGACCCGGATCTGGCAGAAGCCCGCACGTCATGGGCGGCTTTGCTATGGCTTCACGACTGGAAGTGGGAGGGGGCTCAGACAGAATTCAAGCGCAGTCTCGAACTGAGTCCCACTTACTCCACCGCGAACCACTGGTTTGCCGAGTTCGCGACGACCATGGGCAGACATGAAGAAGCTATCGCCAGGATGAGGAAAAGCCAGGAACTCGATCCGTTGTCGCTGATTATCAACGTCGCGGTCGGATGGAGTCTCTACTTGTCCCGCCGGTACGAGGAAGCGATTGAACAGCTCCGGCGAAGTGCCGAACTGGACCCCAACTATCCTGTCACCTATTGGATTCTTGGCCTGGCGCTCAGGAAAACGGGTTGCTATGAACAGGCGATTACGGAGGGCGAGAAGGGCGTAAAACTATCAGGGGGAAGTCCTATGTTGCGCGCTGCATTGGCGCAGACCTGCGCCGCGGCCGGCAGAAGGGAGCAGGCGCTCCAGATACTCGAAGGTCTGAAAGAACTGGCAAGGCAGAAATACGTGGCGGCCTGCTTCTTAGCGGGAATTCATGTCGGTCTGGGAGAGAACGACCTTGCCATGGATTACCTGGAGAAGTCCTTTGAAGAGCATTCCCACTGGCTTATCTACCTTCATACCGATCCCGCTATGGACGGTTTGCGGGACAATCCACGTTTTCAGACTTTGTTGTCGCGTGTCGGCCTTCCCTACTGACGATCGCTGCTTTCATCTCCGCTCCCCTGGTAACACACAGATCGAACACGCGTTTGGAGAATTAGCGTGGCCTCAATTCTCCGTATTGTTAGTTAGAGCATTTTCACAGTTTCTGTAGAGCGGTTCTACCGTGTCCGGAGTCGGTGGCGCCAGCGTATGGGGCCAGGGCTTCCGCCCTGCCGCCGAGCTTCCGCTCGGCGCGGAGCTTTACGTCGGGGCCGGTAGCGCCGGCGATCTCGTCGCCGGTGTTCTTAAGCAACCTGAATCGGTTCCTCGGGGGGGCGAACTCTACAGTATTTGTGAAAATGCCCTGGTCCTGCAAGGGAGTTGCGAAAGCGCGAGATCCACGTGCTGTTCGGCTATCAAAGAGCCCGAGGGCCTCAAGTCAATCCGCAAAAAGAGTCGGCGTATGCGCCACGTAACGTACGGGCTTCTTCAGCTTCAAGATGCGTCCTTCACGGACACCTCTGTCCAGCCAGTCCTTCATCTGTGGGGCGCGCACGCACATCTGATCCGCAATCCACTCATCGGATTGTGGCCCCTTGAGAAGAACCAGCACTGCGTCGATCACCAGTGCGTATGCGTCGCGGGTGGGCTCCGCTTCCGTAGACGACAGAGACTCCTCGGCCAGGGTTTCCCTGGATTCGACTTGCTTCTCAACGGGTGGAATGTCCAGGGAGGCACCGGTTTCGGACTCAGCACTCGGTTCCTCGGCTGGGGAAGGTTGTTGAGCAGTCGTGGAAAATAACTGACCGTTTTTCGCTTCTGGCGCACTGAACAACGGTCGAAGCTCCCATGGCTCTGGGGGGAAAGGAATTCCTCCCATGTGCATCAGCTTCGGATTGCCTGACGCAAGGACACCTGTGGATTTCACGAAGACTTTTACCTTGCCAAGTTGGAGCGCCTCGGTAGCGCCTGCCCATGTGCCTCCGGAGTCGGCTGAGCTGGCAACCACCAGCGCCGCGTCGCTAAGACCATAGAGGAGCTTGTTCCTCTCCATCGCGTTCCAGGTGAACCATCTTGAATCGGGATCGAACGGCGAGACCAAAGTCAGGTGGTCGCTCACCAACCCCGCACGGTACTGTCCCGACGTAGCGGTCTTAGCGAGACCCTCGGCAAGAACCCCCAACGCCCAGCCCCCGGCCTCCAGGGCGCCGGTCATGGCGTCCCGATCAACCCCTTTGGCGGCGCCCGAGATGATAGCTACGCCTTCCCGCGCGCAATGTTCCCCGACCCGATGTGCGAAATCGCCATCCTCATCCGTCCGGTCGCGTGACCCTACTACGGCCAGGCCTCCGCGGTTGAGCAGGCTCTTTGAACCGACACCGTAGAGGAGGGGCGGAGCCGCTTGCCCAAGATACCGCTTGAGACGTTCGGGATAGCAGCTGTCGCTACGACTGATTACCCAAAGGCCGCTTCTTTCCCACTTCTCGACGACAAGGGCAAGGGCAGTACCGCGTTCCAGCAGCGGCGAAACGCGATCACGATTGACCTCGGCGGTTTGAAGTCCGCCGAGCTTTGCTTTGCCTTCTGACGTGAGCAGATCACCTGGGCGCAAGCCTTCTGTTTTCAGCCACGCGGCCAAATTATTGTATTGCCGCGGGCCAAGGGGTTTCAGGCCGTTGCCTCCGCGCTGCCCGAGTTCCCCGCACAGGAGGAGCACCGCCTGGGTATCAGCCGTCAGCGTCGACTCCAATTGCATCTCCTAATCATTATCTTCGGAAGAAGCGTCCGCAACAGCAAATGGATAAACCACACCACTCCCGGCGCGGCGCAACAAAGCCGCCGTCACCATGAACGTCCACTTCGAATCGACCATGTCATCAACCAGCAGCACCGGTCCCGGTCTGACCGTCGCCTGGTCAACGGCGAAAGCCCCAACCAGGTTCTGCGCCTGCTGGAAGCTGTTGGCACGCGTCTTCTGGGGTTCAGTATCCCTCACCTTGTGGATACACTCGACGAACGGCAGGCCCAGGCGGCGTGCGAGGCGCCGAGCGAAGTCCGGGACAAGCGTCTGATGCCGTCTTGAGGGAATGTACGTGATCCAGGTTGGCGCCGGATCGGGCAGCCAGAGGTTCCCTATCAGACGGACGGAGGCTTCAACGAGTTGTTCGTCAAAGTGGTGTTCCTGCAGCTTGCCCCGGCGAACGAGTGCGCCAAAACCCGGGTCTCCCCACCGGCACAATGCGCGCCCCTCCTGTGCCTGCTGCGCCGCCGCAATATTACCGCGCATTTCAGGATCGGTCAGTCCGGGCGGCCAACGTTTCCGTGGCTCAATGGGATTCTCCCGACGGTCGAGGAATTCCACCGCCGCCTGAGCAAGTACCTCCTGGTAATCTTCCGCCAGGAGACGCCCTGCGCAGTTCACGCACTTGCCACACGGACCGGCGTCTGGATCGTTCAACTCGTCAGCCAGAAACTGCATAAGGCAGTCCTGGCTTCCCATGTAAACTTGGGTAGTGGGTCAGTTTGAAACTTACTTTCTCGCCGGTCGCGTGGACTTCGGCTCAACGGATCCAGCAGTCCTATTACCTCATCGACGCTCCAGATGTGATCCGCTACGCCAGCTTTTACGGCAGGCGTTGTCTGATGCACGCGGCAGAAGTTGTAGAAGGTGTAGTAGACCGCTACCGCAGCCATCAGGTTATCGACCTTCTTACTGAAGCCGTTCGTAAGTCTGGTGAACCTTCTCATGCCCATCCGCATATTGAGATTCTGGCGCTCAATGTAGGACGTGCTGACATGCTCAATCTCGGGATCTCCTGAAATCCGCTTGCGTTCTATCCCAATGCACTCAGCGGGGCTATACCGGCGCTGACCTTCGGAGTCGGTAGTTCCGTAGATTTTTATGAGCATCGAATAATCGATGTCATTGCCGAATGCGGTCTTTACTGCGGTCAGATAAGCTTTCAAGCCGTCCGTAGTGAGTTGCACGCGATTCGCGAGACGGCCAGCAAGGTCTTCCATGAAGTCCCGCGCGGTTTCCGGGTCTCGCTGGCCAATCGTGAAGCAGGGTACTAGCTTTGTATCCGCATCGATTGCGATCCACGTCCAGACATCTCCGCAGATGCCGTCCCGCTCGATCTTTTCCGCAGTGACGTTTTTTGCCTTGCAGCCGACGAAGCTCCAGATCTCGTCTGCCTGCAAACGCTGACAGGGAAGATCGCGCATTGTCTCATCCATGAATCGCATGCAGACCTCGCCAAGCTCCACCAGCAACTTCGTGACGGTGTTTTTTGCCACACCAGTCATGCGGACGGTCGAGCGGATCGAGCAGCCCTCAATCAGGCAGCGGAGTACTTGCGTGCGCTTGGAAGTATCGAGCCGGTTCATACTGACTATTATGCTTGAAAGGCAGTCGCCCAGTCAAGCATAATAGTCATTTTAGCGGGAAATTTATCGTGCCTGTAGTTCTGGTTCTTCAGCTTCTTGGGTTATCGTATCTGACAGAGCCCGCAACTCTTCGGCATGGTCTTGAGGATCTTCCTTAAGCAGGTAATCCTCCGGAATGACGACCGTTCGCCGCGCTACTGCGTCCTGTAGTCGCAGGAGCTTTCCGAGTTTTGCCCGCTGGGGTAGGATGTGCGCCGTTAGGCTTTTCATCGGTTTTTTTGACCTCACTTATGTTATCTGATAAAAATTCAATTCGAGGAGATGCGGCCGAAATCGGCCTGTAGCCTAGCTCGCCTAACGAATCGATTAGGGCTATCTCGGCAGCGGTTGCCGCCCGGACCCGAAAGAAGAGTTTAGCCGCTTCCCTTCGATCAATCACGAATCCGTGATTCGAATAGCCTCCGATCAAAAACTCAAGCGCTTCGGGCCTGAGATTTTTGGCTGTTTCATTTAATCGCTGCCCGTACTGTTGAGCGATTGACGATGCCCGCCCGGCTTCTCCGACGTGCATTGGGTCGATCTGGCTATATACGGGAGAAAGTAATCCAATGGTCAGGGTTGCCGCTAAATCGGCTGCAGTTCGCAGGGTTATGCGCCCGCCTGAATTTAACTGCATTTCAAGAAAGAACTGCTGAAATGCCCCGAAAGCCTTTTCTTGCAATGAGTTCAGTGCGGCAACTACAGTCTGGCCGGATTGCATTTCCATGAGATCGTCCCGCTTAGACATTTGAACGTCAAGCGGCCCTAATTCTCCCGATCCGGTGAAGATGAGGTCATTAGCCCCGACGGCGATCAGTGTTCCGGCACTCTTGCACCAGCCCGGCACGATACATAAAAAGCGTTCGTAATGCTCCTGAAGGGATCGGGATATTCGATACGCGGCATCTGGATCGCCGCCCTCAGTGATTAGGACCAAAAGTACGTTTTTCGCCCGACGCTCACGCGCTCGGCACTTCGCATGAAAAATTGTGTCCGTTGGTCGAAGAATCGGGCCATTGTAAAGCAAAATGTCCGCATTAAGCGCTTGGGAAACGGCATCGCACGCCTTACGCTTTTCTTTTGCGGCTTCTTCCGGAGTCAGTCCGTTCGTTTTGGGTTGGCTGTCCATCGTGCCTGGGCCGCTTTCCTTGCGATCATACTACGCTGTGGGGCCGACAGCGCCGCCGCCCGCGCCGCGCCGCCCTTTGCGCCTCCCAGTTTCCCTAACGCGACGGCCGCCGGATTCTTTCCGGCACCCGCCGTTGGGCAGGGGAGAGCCGTCCAGGCGCTCCCCAATCGACTCCTCTACAATCTGTCTGGCGAGCAGATTCAGGTCTTTCGGGCGCGGGTTCGTGCTTGAGCGCGTTGGCATTCCCTGCTTAATTATGGCACCACTTCACAAAAGTGGCAATAGGGGATTGCCTTCTTGTATCGTTTTGCTGCACAATGGTGTGCAGCAAAACGTCGAAGCCTTTGGGCTGTATACACTTGCGCATGGTGGCGCAGTTTTAGGTAAAGAAACCGAGGGTTCGGTTCGATGTCAAACAGCGAAGATGCGAGAACCGGTCTCGACCTTCGTGCGTATTGTTCATTGGCATTCCCGTTGCACAAGATATTAATATGAGCAGTATTCCAGTTCAATTTTGCGGCACGCTTCAAAGCCTGAAAGATCACACCGACCGCGCCGTGAAGAACAGCGACCGTCTTCCGGGCCGGATTGCGCGCGTGCGTCAATCATCGTCCGATACCGGGCAGTTGCGCGCAACCGTTGTGACTTCCCAAACGGGCCATCTAACCGGGCAGCGCAACGTCAAGTATTACCTGTCTGCCGCGTTCTGGATTCTCCACCTCCGCGCCGTTCCAAGTATGCTTGGGCTTTCGGCTGCGTTGGCTAACGGAATTAAATCATTCAACGCCCCGGCGGCGGACTCGCTTACCCCAGAACAACTAAAGCGCGCATCTCACGAAGTTACACAACTAGCGGGGCGACTGCGTAAATTTTTACGTATGTATCGCGATTCAGGAATCAGAGAACTGCCACCGTATCGGTCAATCCTAGATCGAATCGAGGATCGTACCGAACACTTGGCAAGTATCGCGGAAGGGATGCAGCTTTCCCTTAATGAAGACGTTGCGGACGCCCTACTCGACGCATCTGAGGGACTCAGATCTGCTTCGGAAGATCTGACCGGGCGGAGAGTTTTAGTTGGCCCCATGTAAGTTAGATATTTCAACCAGTCCGACCTTTCGCCGTAACCTAAAGAAGCTCCGAAAGACCTACCGCGATATTGACGATGGACTCAACGATCTAGTCCAAAAAGTGCAGGCTGACTACACTTCAGCGTGCCACGCTGATCGTCTTAAGTTCCCACACCAAAAATATTCCGCGATCCAAGGTAAGGTCTGGAAATATGACCTTACCTGCCCTTCATTAAAAAAGCATCCACGCAATTCTCTTCGCGTCGTCTGTATGTTTCTCGATGACGATAAAACGTTATACGCCATCTGGTGCTATCCCCGGCCAAATAATGACGTAGTCTCAGGTGGCGATATTATTCCGTTAGCTTCTGCCCTTAGAGAGGAACTGAAAAATCCAACAGCAGACGAAGAAGATCCAGACACCGAAAACCCTCAGTTAATGGAGGTTTAACGGGACAGACTGCGCCGACTTTGCTTGGGCGCGTTGGAATGATACGATTTATGCCACACGCAGCACGCGAAGAAGCAGACGAGGACCGGAGAGAATAATGTTTAAGGTGATTCGCGAAAAAGGAAAGATCATCATTCGGGATATGTCTGGTAAATACGAGGACAAGGTATTCGATGAGGACGTCCACTTCATCACCACTGATAGCTGGGGGAACAAGAGCGCCTTTCTCCTGGGCGATCCAGCCCATAGCGACACCAGCGTTATAAATGTCTTACTTGAGCACAATTTGATCGGTTGAGTGAGACGTTGGCGGTAAGTTCAAACTGACCCACTACCTAAACTTGCATCCGCTCCAACTCACGGCGGCGCAGGTTTGTGATCCGTTCGACCCGGTCCGCCGGCATCTGCCAGCGCGCGGGGTTCAGTACGTAGCCTGCCGGTGTCTTCTGAATTGGCGCCGGTGATTCGAGCAAAAGAAACTCCAGAATCTTATCAATCTTGCCCCTCGCGAGATTAACCCGTTCCTGGAGCTTCGGGATGGTCAGGGCGACGTTAGCGGTTCGTATAGTCTCGAGCAGCAACTCCACATGTTGCGGCGCTGGAAAGGCCGACCGTATGAAGTAGTCCGCGATGGCGTCGTCTTCTTCCCCTTGAAGAAGAATGCCATAGGCATCGTCTACGGCGCGTCCGGCTCGCCCAACCTGTTGGTAATAGTGCACAACGGATGCAGGCCGCTGGTAATGAATGACGAAGCCAAGGTCGGGTTTGTCGAAGCCCATCCCCAGCGCGACAGTCGCCACCAGGACTTTGATCTCATTGTTGAGGAGTCGGCTCTCCAGACGTTCCCGCTCGTTTGTCTCCATGGCACCGTAATAGGGCTCCGCATCGATTCCCTGAGTTTGAAGCCAGTGCGCCAGCCCCTTCGAATCCGAAACGGTAAGCGTGTAGACGATTCCGCTTCCAGGCAGTTGAGGAAGAACGCCGGCGAGCCAGGCCATGCGTTCCGCCTGGGAACGCAGGTTGATGTTCTGGAGACTGAGGCTCGCTCGTGTCAAAGGGCCGCGCTGGACTTCCAGATTCGGGCCGAGCTGTTCGACGATATCTCGCACGACCCGATCATTGGCCGTTGCGGTCGTAGCGAGAACCGGGATGGTCCGCGGAAGCGCCCTCAGTATCCTGACGATTCTCCTGTAATTTGGCCGGAAGTCGTGTCCCCAGTCCGAAATGCAGTGCGCCTCATCTACAACAAAGAGACCAACCCTGGTGGCAATGGGCAGGAGGCATCTGGTAACGAAATCGTCATTGGCGAGTCGCTCCGGTGAGACTAAGAGCACGTCGATCTCACCTCGGTGCAAGCTGGCTTCAATCCGGCGCCACTCTGTCTCGTTCGTCGAGTTGATTGTTTCCGCCCTGACTCCTATCCTTCGGGCCGCGACGATCTGGTTCCTCATGAGAGACAGCAGCGGCGAGATCAAAATTGTGCAGCCCGCTCCCCGATCGCGAAGAAGTCTTGTGGCAAGAAAATACACAAGGCTCTTGCCCCATCCCGTCCGCTGGACCACAAGAAGCCGCGCCCTGCGCTCAACCAGAGCGGATATCGCCTGCCACTGTCCGTCGCGGAAGGTCGCAGTATTATCGGCGAGTGCCTGCCGAAGAAGTTGGAGTGTTTGCGCCAGCATAAGGGTTCCTGCTGAAATCTCTATTGTCATTCGCTGCCCATACACAAGCAGTTCGAGAAGGGAAACCGACATCCGAGCGCGTTAACCGCGTCCAGGCATTCTCCGGAGAACCGGAAAATTCAGGCAAGCGTGCGGCAGGGAAGACTCACCGAATCACATGCAACGACTCTCCGCCACCTGGAGCGAGAACAGGATCATCGGGGAAGGTATGCGGGAATTACGGATATCTTGCGAGGAGCCGCAAGACGGATGGCGTCAACCAACGGGTGCTGGGCGTCGTGCTGATCCGGGTCACGATTGGTGGTCACCGACCACGCCCCGGCAGGAGGATGCCGAATTTGCCGTCAGCTTTGGCCTGCGCGCCCGAGGAAAATCGCGGCGCCGCGCATCCTCACGTCGACATGAACTCCCCCAAGGGCGAACCTCGCTAATCCGCGCCTGGCAGGGCGATATCACGCCGGGGTTGTGTTTAAACGTGTCTCAGCACTCAGGCGTCGACGATTGCGCCATTATCAATCGCTGGATGGTCAGGGAATTCTGGATCAGCAGGAATGTTATATCGTCGGTTTGCGCGCTGCCCAGCGTGAATCGATCAAGCGCGGCCAGGAGTTCGCTTTCGAGCGCTTCGGCGCCGCGCGGCCCGATAGCGCGAATCAGATCGCGGACTTTCTTTTCCCCAAGCTCCTCGCCTTTAGGATTCTCCGCGTCCGTGAGCCCGTCGGAATAGATGACCAGGATATCTCCGGGACCGATCTCAACAGACGACGCCTCATAAGACGCCACGGAGAGAATACCGAGCGGGAGGCCGCAGGACGGCAAATCATCGAGACCACCCGTGCGGGATCGAAACAGCCAGGCCGTGTTGTGTCCCGCGCTGAGGAACTGACCTTTGCCGGAGGAGTCTAGATCGATAAGAAACAGGGTGACGAAGCGATCCATCGGGGTCTTCTGGCAAAGCAGCTGGTTAACGCCATTCAGGACGGCAGCCGGGTCCGTCGAGGAACGGAATTCCATGTTCAATGCTCCGAGCGTCAACGAACTCAGCAGGGCAGCCGGTATCCCCTTGCCCGAAACATCGCCGAGAACGCCGATCAGGCGATCGCCGATCGGGATGAAGTCGTAGAAATCACCGCCTAATTGACGGGTGGGCCGGCAAAACGCGCGAATGCTGTAAGGCGCGAATTGCGGTAACTGGTGAGGCAGGAGCGTGCGCTGTGTTTCCTCCGCAACGGCGAGTTCCTGGTCGATTTTCCTCCGCTCCGCAAGCGTCTCCAGCAATTCCAGTTTTTCGAGCACGCGCCCCGCGTCACCGGCCAGCCTTGTCAGGAGCCTCTCATCCAGACCCGACAGCGAATGCATGTATTTCCGGCTGTCCAGATATACGATTCCCATGACGCCGGCGGTTGCGCTTTCATGCGAAATGACCTCGAGCGGCAAACACGCCACTGCCCGAAGGTTCATGGCAACGATACTTGCCTGGGCGGCAAGGTCGCCCTCAATTCCCTGGGTCATGAAAACCGGCCTCCCGGTGCGCGCGACCTGTTCCACGACGCTATGGCTGGTTTTGAAGTCCGCCTCACTCAGAGTCTTGTCCTGACTGTCCAGGCCGAGTGCGTAAGAGAAGCCGCCCTTCTGCTTCCGCATCACGAAGCCGCGTTCCGCGCCGCTGATCTGAAGCGCCGATTTCAGGATCTGGTGAAAGGTCTTTTCGGGCGAGAACGCCTTACCGAACGAGTAGTGGAAATCGAGGAGATACGAAACTTTTTCCAGCTCCGAGTGAGCGTCCGAATTTTCGGTTGCAAGCTTTTGGACCGAGTAATCGAGCCCCACGCTTTCCAGCAAGCTGCCGCCCGTGTCGGCCGCCTCGTCCGGTCCGCTTTCCCGAAAGATGATTTCGACGCCCTCCGGTCCGAGGCAGATAATGTCCCGGTTCCGAAGCGGGCGCCGATCGACTCGATCTCCGTTGACGAAGGTTCCGTGAGTGCTCTGCAGATCCACCAGCACCCATCCCTCAGCCTCGCGACAGACGTGCGCGTGTTGTCTGGAGGTCAGCCGATGATTGAGTACGATGTCCGCGGCGGCGCTGCGCCCGATCAGGATTCGTTCGGCAACGAGGGAGAGCGTTCTGGCCTGGCCCGGCGTTTCGGCCCACTCCAGACGGGGCGACGATGGCGCGAGTTTCTCCAATCCGTAAAAGTATCACTTGTTCAGGCCGTTTTCCCGAGCATTGGTTTTTATAATGTGAGGGTGCCGCGGGTAAAGATGGGATGGGCCGGGTTTGTTTCCATCGGCAGTCTGATCTTCATTGCCGGTTTGGCGGGGCAGGAACAGCCGGTCATCCGCGTAAATACCCGGCTGGTCGAAGTTAACGTGGTCGTCCGAAACAGGGAAGGACTGGTGGCCGGTCTGAAGCAGGGCGACTTTACGCTTCTCGATCAGGGCAAAGCCCAGAAGATCGCGGTCTCCGGATAAACGGATCTTCCGCTAAATCGTTACAGCCTGGCAGCGTGCCGGGAATGGCGACGAACCGGATTAACGGCTCCTCCGCGAGGGTGGTGCTCTTCGACATGCTCAATATGGCCGATCAGGAGGCGGGGAAGGCATCCGCGCCGCAGGCTTATGCCCGCCTTGAACTGCTGAAGTATCTGCGAGCGCTGCCGGCGGAGCCGGGTGAGCAGTACGCGATCTTCGTGCTTGGGAAGAGTCTCAGGGTGCTGCAGGATTTTACAGGCGACCGGGACCGGTTGATTGAGGCGACAACACGACTCTCGCCGGAGCATTCGCCCGATCAGGCCGCGGACGATCTCGGCGCAGACCTGCTGGCTTCCGCACCGAATACGGGAGACGCAATTACCAATGCGATGGCAAGAAATTCCATCAAAGAGATGCAGGATTTCGCCGTGAAGAATCGCGCATTAATCACGGCGCAGGCGCTGGAATCGATTGCGGGGCATCTTCGGGGAATTTCGGGCCGCAAGAAGCTGGTGTGGCTCTCCAGCAGTTTTCCGGCATCGAGGAGCGACGTCCGCGAGCGGAACGGGATGCCTCTGCTGGAACATCAGGACTTCGGCCACGAGATCAACCATGCGGTGCGCGCTCTCAATGATGCAAACATCGGCATTTATCCGATTGATCCCCGAGATCCCTACTATGGAGGCGTGGCGGCGGAGGGTATCGACGCGATGAACCTGCTTGCCCACGGCACGGGCGGCAGGGCGTTCTATTCCATCAGCGACCTCGCGGGGGCGATCGAGACAGCCGTCGCAGATACCGATGTGACGTATACGCTGGGATTTTACCCGCAGGACGTCAGGCTCGATGGAAGCTATCACTCCCTTGCGGTCAAGGTCGCGCGGACCGGCGTCGATGTGCGTGCCCGGACCGGCTACTATGCAACGGAGTCGGCGCCTCCGAGCGAAAAGCAGAGGCGGCAGGCGCTCGGCGAGATTCTCGGCAGCCCTCTGAATGCAACCGGAATTCTTTTGAGCGCCCGAACGGAACCTGTTCCGGCCAAATCCGGCGAGTACGAACTGGAGGTCGCGTTCGATCTCAACGAAATTCATCTGGAGCGGGAGGGAGATCGATGGGTGGCGCTCCTCGATCTGGTTACTTATTTTCCCGGCGGCAAGGCGCCCAATATGCACGAGGAATCGCTCAAACTCAGTTTGGCCGACCAGCGGCTGCGCGAAGCGATGGCAAGCGCTTACCGAGTGAGGCGGCCGCTGCACGTCGACCGCGCAGGGGAACTGCGGGTGATTCTGCGCGATCGTATCACCGGCGCGGCCGGGTCGGTTCATCTGCGCGCCGGCGCGACGCAATAGCGCAAGGGCTGCCGGACGCGGCGCCAAAAAGTGGAGGAACTCACCCGTCCAGCCGCGATTCGGCGGCCATAATTTGCGCGTGTTCCTTAAGAGCGAGGAGCTGAGCGCTCAGGCTGACGCGGTATGGACCGCAGATGCCTGAATCGCTTTGCCATTGCAGGCTACAAGCAAGGGAACCATCGCGTTCGCCGGGAATTCGCAATAGTCCAGCGGGAGCGTGCCGAACCGCGCGGGGTTGTTGTAGAGCAGGTAATCGAACAGATACTGATTCACGCCGGTTGACGGGCTGCTGCCTTTCGCCAGCACGCTGGGATGGCCGCCGAATCGCGGCTGGACGGGCGCGTTCCTCCACTATTTGGCGCCGCGTCCGGCGGCCCTTGCCCCTTTAAGAAGCGGCACGAGATCGGGCTGTTATTTTTCCGATGACGGGCCGACGTCCGTTGCGTAGATCTGTCCTACCAGACTGATCTTCGCCTCGAACAAATGGCCGCCCTTCAAACTGCCGTCACCGAAAGCGACCGAGATATGCGCGTGGACGTTCGGCTTTCCCTGAGCGTTGTAAGTGATGCTGCCGATCAGCGAAACAATTTCCGCCTCGCTGTCGATCACGATTTTCTTGTCCGCCTTTTTTTCCGGATCGTACCAGCCGAACGTACCCGAATCGATGGCGCCGATGCCGGTGAAATGGCAATCGCGCAGGTGATTCTTTTGCGCGAACTCCGTCAGGGCGGTCATGATCTCATCGCCCTTTCGCAGGCTGATCTTGAAGGTTCGCGGACCGGCGCTGAACTCTTCGACCTTCATGCCCGGCGCTTCGCCATGAGGCGTGAACGCGAGGGGCATGTACCCATCCGGCAGCGGCGGCGCCGGTTGCCGCGGTGGCTGTTGCGCCTGCAGGAGGCTCATGGCGATCAACGACGCGCCCGCCCGGAAAAGGAAAAGTCCTGTTTTCATTGATTCGGCTCCCTCGTTGTTCAACCGGACCTCCGGCGATCAAAACGAGTTTGCAAGAATCCTATCACGATGCGATCCGGCGGGAAAAGCTGGGGGATCGGGGGCCGCAGTCACCGACCGCATCGTTGAAAAAACCACTGCGGAAAAGCTGCTCGCGAGCTTGTGTGGGCTTCCCGGCGGACGTACACCGGCGACGAGATCGCCGGCGCTACCGGACGGCGGCGCCGAAGCCCCGCTCCACAAGAGGCTTTTCGTGTTTGTGGGATCCGGCTTACATCTTGCGAATGCTCTCGACGTGAATGGTGTTCGCAGCCGCGTCGAGCGTGCCTTTCACGCGCACTTTCTCTCCGGCAAAAGCTTCGGGTTTTGTCTGGTCGTCCAGTTCGTATGTCATTTTGGTCGCGCCATTGTAGAGCACGAATTTGGCGCCGTTCTTAACGCAGCCAAGGGTGCAGGCCTTTGCGTTCGCGATGCCGTGCTCCTTTTCCATCGCCGTGTGGCTGCCCATTTTTGCGCAATTGCTGTCCATTATGTCGCCGGTGAATGTTTGCGCGGTTTGTCCGAAGCCGGTTCCCGCCGCCAGAATTGCGGCCGCGATGCCGAGTGTCAATTTCATCATTAATTTATCTCCTGATCCGTTTCGGGCGGATGGTTTGTCGCTTTTTCGCCCGTTACGGGTTCGACTTTCTTCCGCAATCGTCTCGCCGCGTGGGAAAAAGGCGAACCAAAATCGTGCCGGAACTAACGAATTCGCACCCGGCTTTTTCCCAAAAGCGTTTCGGGTACTACAACCGCCGATGGGGAGGGCAGGGAACCCTGGCTCGCCAGTGTACGACAATAGACAAGTAACGTCTATGCGATATCTGGCACTGGTAATCGTCGCTGCTTCGCTCATTTCCTGCAATCGCGATCCCAACTATCTGAAACAGAAATACCTTCAGAGCGGAATCAAATACTTCGACGCGGGCCGCATGAAGGAAGCGAACATCATGTTCCGCAAGTCGATCGAAGTCGACCGGAAGTTCGGGCCCGCATACTACCATCTGGCGCTGACCGACCTGAAACAGAGTCAGGTGGGGCCGGCGCTGGGAGCGCTGCGGCGCGCTCACGAACTGCTTCCGGCCGGAACCGCCGACGCGGACGATGCGGATCTGAAGCTCGCGGAAATCATGATCGTCGGGGCGCAGTCGCAGCAAAATAATGAGGCTACGCTCAAGGAAATTCAGCAGATAATCGACGGATTTCTGAAACGCAATCCGAATGGCTGGCAGGGCCACAAGTTGAGCGGCGACATGAATATGCTCGCGACCGCGAAGATCTTCCGATCCGGCAATATCGCGGCCGCGAAGGAAAAAGTGAACGACGCCATCGCGGAATATCGCAAGGCGCTCGCGCAGAAGCCGGGAGATTCCGTGATTACGCTTGCCCTGGGGCGGACGCTCGAGCTGAACGGCCAGACCGCGGAGGCGGAGGATCTCTTCAGGAAAATCATTGCCAGCGACAAGAAAAATCTGAACGGCTATTACGCGCTTTATCGCGCATATATCTCCGAACACAAAATGCCGGAAGCGGAAGCGATCCTGAAAACGGCGATCGCAAACAATCCGCAGGAATCGCAATTGCGCCTGACCCTGGCACAATTTTATTTCGGAAATAATAAGCGCACCGAGCTGATCGCCCTGCTGAACGAGATGAAAGGCGATCTGAAGCGGTTCCCCAATGCGTACCTCGAAGCCGGTGATTTTTTTGCGCGCGCCAATTCGCTGGACGAGGCGATAAAACAATACGAAGAGGGCATCCAGAAAGACTCCGGCCGAAAGGCTATCTATCTCAAGCGTGAGGTCGAAGCGTACGTGCGCGCGGGCAAGGATACGCTCGCACACGAGAAAAACGCGCAGATTCTCAAGAACGATCCCAAAGATCCGGATGCGCGGGGTCTGCAGGCATCGCTTCTTCTCGATAAAGGGGACGTAGATCACGCGATGTCCGAACTGCAATCCGTGGTGACGACGACGCCGAATAATTTCGTGGCTCGTTTCAATCTGGGGCGAGCGCATTTCGCCCGGGGCGAGTACGAAGAGGCGCGGCAGCAGTTTGACACCGCGGTTCAGCTGAAGCCCGATTACATTCCGGCCCGTCTTGCGCAGACTCAGGTGGCTCTGCTCAAAGGCGACAATAATGCGGCGCTGCGCACCGCCGACGCCACCCTCGCCATCGCTCCGAACAACCCTCAGGCGATTGTGATGAAGGCCGCCGCCCTCCAGCGGCTTCAGCGCCCGGACGATGCCCGGAAGCTGCTGGAATCCGTTCTGGTGAAACAGCCGAAACAGGAGGAGACTCTGCTCGAACTGGGCGTTCTCGATCTTTCCCAGAAGAAAGCCAAAGAAGCCGAGGATCTGTTCCGGCGAGCCTACGAGGCCAACCCCGCCAATCTTCGCGGCTTGATGGGTGAGTCGAAGGCGATCCTGATACAGGGCCAGGCCGACAAATCGGTCGAGCTCGTGGAAGCCGAGGCGACGAAAAGGCCGGGAAATCTCGATTTACAGCGGGAACTCGGAAACGCCGAGGTGAGCGCGGGCCGTTACGACAAGGGGATCGCTATTTTTCAGGGCCTGGTGGCAAAGGTTTCCGACGTTCGGCAGAAGAGCGACCTGTGGACCCGCATCGGCCAGGCTTATATGCGCAAGGGGGATATTCCGGAGAGTATCGCGGCGCTCGAGAAGGCTCTCGCGGGCATGCCTCAGAATTCCACCCTGACGACGAATCTTGCCCAGCTGTACGGTATGGAGCATAAGAACGACATGGCTCGCAAATATTACGAGCTGTCGATCAAAGCGGATCCGAACGACGCTCTCGCGCTGAATAACCTGGCCTTCCTGATCGCACAGACAAACGGCGCCGATCTGGATCAGGCGCTGACCTACGCCACGAAAGCGAGGCAGCGCATGCCGGAACATCCGGAGATCGACGATACGCTCGGCTGGATCTATCTCAAGAAGAACCTGACCGACAATGCGATCGACGAGTTCAAAACCCTGGTGGTGAAAGCGCCGCAAAACCCGACTTATCATTACCACTACGCGATGGCCCTGTTCCAGAAGGGCGATCGCCAGACCGCGAAAAAGGAATTGCTGGCCGCGCTTGCCGAAAACCCCAGCAAGGAACAGCAGGAAGCGATTCACCAGTTGATGATGAAGATCGGCTGAGAGCGCCAGAGCAAGCGGCGGGTCAAGCGTGCTCAGACTGGCCGCAAACGCTGTTCTGACATGCTCCGTTCATATAGCCGTGCCCGCAACCGAGCGCGTGCGCGCTGGCAAGGGCGTCCTCCCAGTCTGGAAAACTGCTGGACAGGTTCCACACGAAATCGACGAGTTGTTCCCAGTCCGGTTCGTTGGTATTGATCTGACCGCCGGACTCGATGAACAATTCCTGACCGACCTCGTCGTAATCCCAACCGGCCGCCTCGCTGACGATTTTCGCGAGTTTCTGCCCGATGTCGGGGATGTACGACAAAGCCTGCGCCAGCCCGGCGATGAAAGCGTCCGCGGGGGGCAGCAGCGGTACGAGGTCGCCATAGTTTTCGTAACGCAGGTGATTTTTGAATATCAGTTGATAGCCGGTTACGAAACCGAGATTTCCCGACTTCGGCGCGGCGAAGGTGATCGTCTGCTGGACCGGAATTCCGTACGTCTGCTGTAAAAGATAAGCCGCAAGCGGGGCTATGCCGCCGCCTTTGCTGTGGCCCGTGACGTAGACGGGATTTGCCGGGCCAGGCTGGAGGGCCTTTACGGCTGTCACAACGCCTGCCATGAGGGAGTTCAGGGCATCCAGAAACCCCGAGTGCACCAGGCCGGGAAGGCCGGGCGCCGAAACCGGCCTGGCGAAGAAGTCCTGCAGCCAATCGGGAAAACTGTCCGGGTCGCCCGGCGGTATGGTTCCGCGAAAAGCCACGATGATTCCGATGGAAGTTTGACCCACCAGACAGGCGTTGATCTGATCGCCCGAAACCGCAACTGGAGCGGCCGTGAAGGCCACAGCCGGGCTGAAGACCGTATCGGGAGTGTAGACGCCGGTCACCGGATTGATGTCGTAGGCCGCTCCGCTGGCGCACAGCAGGGTGCAGTTCAATGTAAGGCTCATGTCTCTGCCAGATTAACGTGTTACGCCGGGAGTACTTCAATGGTATTTCGGTAATTCATCATAAATTTCAGCCGCGTGCCTGGCGGGGAAAGTTTGATTTGATGTATCAAATTGCTTGACGCGTGCGGCGTCGCGGTAATAGAATCGCCTCCAGCACTCGGAACGGGTCAACCTCGGGGTGGGAACGGTCTGCGACCACTCCGCGGGAAAGGTCAGTCATGCGATTACTTACGCTCGCGCTTTGTGGCGCGATATTCTCCGCTATTCTTTACGGTCAGGCGGGCACAGGCACCATCACGGGCACAGTTACCGACCCGGCGGGCGCGGTTGTACCAAGCGCTCCGATCGAGGTAAAAAGCGCCGAAACCAACGTCGTCTACCCGACAGCAACGACGGACACCGGAGCATATACGGTTCCCCGCCTGCCTCCGGGACCTTACAGCATTACCGTGTCGGCGACCGGTTTCAAGAAATTGACGCGCGCCGGACTGACGGTTTCCGCCGGACAGACCCTTCCGCTGGATCTGGTTCTCGAAATTGGCTCGAACACTGAATCAGTCACGGTTACTGCGGAAGCTACCCTGCTCAAGGCGGATACGGGCGACGTTTCCCACAATATTACTCTTGGCCAGCTGGACAGCCTGCCGATCCTCGGTATTGGCGGCGCCAACGCCGGAAGCAACGGGATCCGCAATCCCTATAACGCGGCGGTCTTTCTTCCCGGAGTCAATTACTTCGCCAATTACAACATGATCGTGAACGGCGCCCCTACCAATACGGCCGGGTATCGCATCGAAGGTCTGGATAACACAAACCATACCGTGGCTTACGCGATCATGCAGAACATGCCTAATGCGGACGCTATTCAGGAAATGGCGGTGCAGACGAGTAATTACGCCCCCGAGTTCGGTCAGGCCGGCGGAGGGCTGTTTAACATCACCATGAAATCGGGCACCAACCAGTTTCATGGAACCGCTTTCGAATATTTCGTGAATGAGTTC
This sequence comes from Terriglobia bacterium, assembly GCA_963845785.1. GTDB lineage: Bacteria > Acidobacteriota > Terriglobia > Bryobacterales > Bryobacteraceae > BOG-234. The sequence continues at coordinate 150,747 of CAWJTK010000004.1, forward strand.
CTGAATGCAGCGTATCCGTTCTCTTACGACGGCACGGGAGGCAAGTACCGCCCTGAAAATCGCCGCAATGACTGGGGCGGCACGTTCAGCGGCCCGGTATGGATACCGAAGCTTTATAACGGCAGGAACAAGACTTTCTTCTTTTACTCGTACGAGCACTACAAGGAAGACGTAGGCCTGACCTTTACGGACACCCTGCCGAATGCGATGTATCAGGGCGGTAACTTCTCCTCGATCTCTCCGAACGGCGGCTCGGCGTTCAATACGGGGTTAGGCGTCCCCTCTGGTCCGATCGCGACGGACGCCGCGGGTCATCCCGTTTTTGCGAATGAGCTCTTTAACCCCATGACCCGGACAACGTCGAACGGCGTGGGGATCGCGACGCCATTCGACGGCAACATCATCCCGATGTCGCTTTTCAGCCCTGTCGCGGTATCGGTAATGAAGACGCTGCCGGCGTTGTCAAACGGTAGTTTGTATAACAACTATGTCGGCTACAACCTCGGCGAGCGCATTACGAAAATTCCCTCGATCAAGGTCGATCAGGCAATCGGAGACAAACAGAAGCTGGCATTCTATTACCACCATACAGAGACCGACGCGCAGTTCACGTCTCCGAACGGCAATGCGGACGGGCTGCCGGACCTGATTACGGGCGCTCGTGGTTCGATCCCTATCGGCGGTCCCACTTACCGGCTCAATTACGACTACACGATTACGCCGACGTTGCTGGCGCATCTGGCGATAGGATATTCCGAGATCTACTTTTTTGATCACGGTCCCTGGACGCAGGCGGGCAAGACAGTCGATTGCCTCGCCTTGCTCCAGCTTCAGGGTTGCGAGGGCAGCTACAATTACCCGACGATTGTTGCAGGCAATGTGACCGGGCCGAACGTCCTTGGCGGCATGCAGCAGCTGGGGAACGCTCTGGCTCACTCGGCTACTCATACCGAGAGGCCTTCGGCCAATGCCAATCTGACCTGGGTACGCGGAAACCACACATTCAAGGCGGGAGGGGAGGTCTGGACCCAGGCACAGATTACGGCGCCTCCGACCGGAGTCGGCCTCTACTTTGGTGGCCTTTCGGCTACCTCGTCCGGAACGGTGACGAACTCCGGGGCAACGGGGGTTCCCGCGCCTCTCACAATCACGGGCGGTTACACTCCCGGTTTCCCTTTTGCCAACTTCCTCCTCGGCGATGTGACGACGGCAACTCAGTACGCGCCCGTCGATGCCCGCATGTACAAGTCGCAGTGGGGCGTTTTCATTCAGGACTCATGGAAGGCGACACGTAAGCTCACCCTCGATTACGGTTTTCGCTGGGATTACGCCACCCCCGCCAGCGAAGAGCATGGGCGATCCGCTAATCTCGGCCTGACGACACCGAACCCGGCGGCGGGGAACCATCCCGGCGCCGCGATCTTCGAAGCCACCTGCAATTGCACGTTTGTACATGCTTACCCCTACGCGATCGGACCCCGGCTCGGCGTGGCGTACGCGGTTGATCCGAAAACGGTCATCCGCGGCGGCTGGGGTGTTGCCTATGCGGTTCCGCCCGATATTAATCTGCAAAACACCGCGAATATTACGAACACACCCACTGGCGTGAGCGCTTTTCTGCCTTTGAACGTCCCAGGGACGATCCCGCAGCCGGTCTGGCCTAACTTCAGCTCGAGCCAGACTCCTCTGCCCGGCGCAACGACCAGCGGTTTTCTTGGTTATCTGGATCCGGGCGCCGCACGCCCCGGCCGGCAGAACCAGTGGAGCATTGGCGTGCAGCGCGAAATAACTCCCAACACGGTGCTGGAAGCCGCTTATGTGGCAAACCGCGGCGTCTGGTGGCCCGGGCCTGAGGGTTACGTGAACCAGCTATCGCCTCAGGCCGCCGCCGCTTTTGGTTTAGCGCCTTATACCAACCCGGCCGATAATCTTCTCCTGGGCAGTACGCTGGGAAGTTCGGCGGTCGTTTCGAGAATCGGCAATTACTTGCCTTATTCGGGCTACGCAACGAGCAACACGCTGCTCAACGCGTTGCGGCCGTACCCCCAATTCAGCAGCATTGTCGTCCAGAACTCGCCTACCGGCAGGACCTGGTACGATTCGCTTCAGATGAAGGGCACACATCGCCTTTCACATGGCCTTTCAGTAAACGGAACGTTTACCTGGGCCAAGTCGCTCGTGGGAATCCGCCCGGTGTTGTTTCAGGATTCGAATAAGTCGCTGCAGCCGACAGACCAGCCGTTTCTGTTCAACGCCAACATTGCTTACAGGACTCAGCACTGGTTCGCCAACAAGTTTCTGACGGCGCTTACAGAAGATTGGTCCTTAGGCGCATTTCTGCAATATGGCAGCGGGCTGCCGCTGACTCCGCCGGCGGCGACGAATACCAACTATCTGGGCACCAGCGAAATGTACCGGGTTCCTGGCCAGCCTCTTTATCTGAAGAGTCTTAACTGCGGCTGCATTAACGTGTACAGCGATGTGGTTCTCAATCCGAAGGCATGGGCCAACCCCGCAAATGGCACCTTCGGCCCCGCGACAGGAACTCTCTACGGTGATTTCCGGCAGGCCCGCCGTCCGCAGGAGAATTTGAACTTTGCCCGGACCTTCCGTGTGAAAGAACATTACACGCTTGAACTTCGCGCGGAATTCGTGAACATCTTCAACCGAACCGAGATCGGAAACCCGGGCACGTCGGCTCCCGGTACGCCGCCCAGCAAGAACCAGTTGGGTCAGTACTCTGGCGGTTTTGGAGTCGTCAATCTTACTGTTTCGGGTCCGAATGTCGCGCCGAGTTACACGCAGAATGCGGTTGTCGGGCAGTTGTACCAGCAAGCGCGCACGGGCACGTTGATCGCTCGTTTTAGTTTTTAGGTTCCTTATCGATTCGTCCCGCGCCAGCGCGCAACCAGATCGCGCGCCGCGCGGGGCCAGTCGGGAAAAAGGAAGCTGAATCCGGCATCCATCAGGCGTCCGGGGATAACGCGCCGGCTTTTGAGCACGAGTTCCGACTCGGTCCGCATGAGCCATGCGCCGATTTCGATCATCCATCCCAGAGTGGGCAGAGCGACACGAGCGCTGTATGCTTCCTGGATCGCATTTATGAATTCGCGATTGGGAAGCGGGTTGGGCGCGGCGAGATTCACCACGCCATCGAGGTCTTCGCGGGCAATCAGCAGATCGATAGCTCGCACGAAATCGGCTTCGTGAATCCATGAGACGAACTGGTCGCCGGATCCCTGAGGGCCGCCGAAGCCATAACGGACGAGGCTCAGGAATGCATCGAAAACTCCGCCGCGGTCGGGGCTGAAGGTCATAGCGCTGCGGACCGCGACTTTGCGGGTCCGGGGGGTGGGCGTGCGGAAGAATGCCTCTTCCCACTTTTGGGCAACGTCGATCGAGAAATTCCAGGTCTCGGGGGCGCCTGGTTCGTCGCCGCCGAGTTCTCCAGTACGCTCATCCATGGCGCGATCAAGTGAGTGGCGATAGATCGTCGCTGTGCTGGCATTCACCCAGAGACGGGGTGGGCGATTGAGAGAACCGATAGCACGATTCAGCACGAGCGTGCTTTGAATGCGAGATTCGTATATCGCACGCCGGTTCGCCGCTGTGTAGCGGCAATTGACGCTGCGTCCCGCGAGGTTAATGCATACATCGCTCGCTTCGAGATCGCGGATCCAGTCCCCTTCGTTTATGCCATCCCAGAAAGCCTCGCGCCAGGGGGACGGCCGTGGAGTTCGGCTGAGGACGGTTACCGTATGACCTTGTTCGTGAAAGTGGCGGGCGAGGATATGGCCCACCTGTCCGCTGCCGCCGGGTATCAGGATCTTCATGGAGTGAGCGGCAGATACTTCCGCCATTCTTCCGATTCGGCTATTCGCCTGATAACCGCATTGCGCTCGTCCAGCAATGTGCGCATGTAGCGTCCCAGGAATACGATCTCCGCCAGGCGCCCCAGTGCCGGCACCGGCGCCGCGAAGCAAAATACATCTCTCATCTCCGTTAACTCGGGCGACAATTGGCGAAAGAGGTGGTCGTGGCGCATGTACCGGAAAATTCCGCGAACCATCGTGTCCTGAAAGTATGCTGGCCGTTCCATCGCGGTGATTTGGCTGGTCAGCGTCTGCCAGATGCCAAAGTGCTTCGCTCGCCAGGTGACGATTTGTTTGAGGTCGAGCAGGCCGGAAGTAACACCAGAAGCCGCCACCGCGTTTTCTCCCCAATGCACGTTCCCGGCAAGGTGGACTTCGACGCTGCGCGCCAGATCGAAGCACCGGTCGATGGGCGCCCGGATCTGTGTGATCGTTTCAAGCCGCATGTTCGGCCAGCGTACGGATGTGATTCAGCACGCGCAAATGAATGCGATGAATGATTGCGTCCGACGACCATAGCCAGCGTTGTGCCGGCCACGGGCCGTGTTGATAGCCGCGGAGGTGTTTCGGATTCGATTCGCCAAAGGGACTCAATTCGCGCAGCGGCGGCGGATTCTCCGTTACGCGGAACCGCAGGAGCCGCGGCTCGTCCCACACTTCGATGGTTTCGACGAACGGACCCCGTCGAGGATATGCGAGGCCCGCTCGAAAATAGCATTCCTGAGGCTCCGGCAGGGCCGGGAAGGTGATCGCCTGGGTCCAGACTTGTTCCGGAGGAGCCGCACTTTCGATGGCGGTCTTCACTTCAAAAACAGCAGGTTTGGCGGTGGTGTCCCACAACAGACTGACGGGAACCGGCGGGAGCATTGCGATGCCGGTTGTCTGCATCCGCGATGCTGGTTCAAACCGGTAAGCCAGCCATCCGCCCAGTGCGCCCATCGGTATTACGAGGGGCAAGGCCATAAGGGCACAGATCAGCCCTTCCTCCCATACCACCAACGGGAAGAAGGCTCCAAATACCGTAGAGATGGCGCTCACAGCGGCGGCTTCGCCGCTTGTCGCGGGGCGAAGGGAGCGCGAGACTGCCCCGCCCAGGAATCCGGGCAGCAGCGCGAAGACGGTCCAGCCATACAGACCGTTGTGAAGCAGAGCGAGCCCGCAGCCTGTGATTCGCGCGCCGGCGTTCATACGGGATCTCCTTTGACGAGCCCGATCAGCTTCACAGCGCCTTTGCGCAGAGGACGCATAAAGGGCAGCGCCGACGCGCGGATCAGCGCCGTCACGCTTTTCGCCGCCAGCTCAAGGAGCCGAGTGCTTCTCGCCTGGTCCGGCGAGTCGTCGATGACCCAGAAGAAAATCACACCCATCTGAAAGAACCAGAGCACGCCCGGCAGGTGAGGCATCAGGTCTCGGGGAATGCGGAATCCGCAGTCGTCGAGAATGAGACGGAACCACGCGATATCCACGTCGCGGATGTCTTTCGTTTCGGTACTGAAGGGCGACAAAGGATACTTCGGATCTGCGCCGTTCCTTAGCAGCGCCCGGAGAACGCCGCGGTCAGGCGCGAAGTAGTCGAACTTGACTCGGATGAGTTCCCGCAAGCGGGATTCGAGGCCCGAGACTCCGTCGATCGCCGTGGCGATCTTCGGCTGCATCTCCTCGCAGGCGCGCTGATAGAACGCCATGACTATGGCGTTTTTGGATGCGTAGTAATAGTAAGCGGCTCCTGTCGCAACTCCGGCCTTCGCCGCGATGTCGCGCATCGTGGCGTTGTCGAAGCCTTCGCTGCGAAAGAGTTCCAGCGCGGCATCGAGAATCCGGAGTCCGGTTTCTTCCGCTTTGCTTGTGGTTTGGGGCATAGAACTGAACGTGTTCAAATAAAGTATGAACCGCCGGTGGCGGGTCGTCAAGAACTATTTTGAACATGTTCAGAATCGATGACTAAATGCCGCCCGGTCCGGGATAGCTGCGATCGAATCCGATCTGCCCCTTCGGACCGCCGGCCACCGCTTTCGGCTTCGGCTCGCTCAACTCGGCCTCAAGACCGGTAAGCTTCAGCTTCGTCAACGAAGGCAACAGGACGGAGACCACAAGAAGGCCGAGGCATACCGGCACCAGAACCGTGATCATGGTGGAGCTGACCGGGCCTTTCTCCCCGTACCGCACATGCAGGAACCAGAGCCCCACGAGTTGACACAACGTGGCCGTCCCCACCACAAAGCTTGCGACCAGACTGGCAGTGGACCGGACCCTGCTGTCCCGGATCATGGCCTGCACTCGCTTCGCATTCAACTCCGCCTCGATCCGGTTTTTATCGATCTCGTGGCACCGGCGGAACGCCCGCAGCGATCCGGGCAGGTCGTCGAGTTTAAAGCGCACTATGCCGGAATAAAAGTGCGGATCGGCCTGATCGGACTCGAGGCGCAGGGCGCTGTTCACTTCCTTGAGAGCTTCGCCCATCAGCGTGGGATCGCTTGAGTCTTCTGCGATTTTCACGAGGACCTGACTGAGGGCGAGGTGAAGCCTCCAGGCTTTCGATTCATCGAGGTTTTTTATCGCCTGCCGAAGCAGCATCTCCGCCTCGTTCGCTTTTCCATTCTCCAGAAGCGAAATGGCAAGCGCGCGGGTAAAATCCGCATTCATTGGATCGAGCGCCGTCGCCTGGCGAAACTCCAGGATCGCCTCTTTGGGCTTCTCCTGCTGAGCATAGAGGCTGCCCATTTCGAGATGCAACGCGGCGTCGTTGGGCTTGAGGGCGATACCTTCGTCAAGTGTCTTCTTCGCAGCGTCGAAGCGGGCCATGTGCACGTAGAGAGCGCCGAGGTCGGCGTACGCGCCGCGGGTACGGTCGGCCTGGATGGAGCGAACGAGATAGTATTCGGCTTCCTGAACCCGGCCCTGCCGAAAAGCCACGATGCCGAGACACGACATGGCTTCGGGCAGATCGGGTTCCAGCTGGAGCGCCTCCTGGCACTGCGCAGCGGCATCGGCCAAAGCATCGGGATATGTCTCTTTCAGCAAGACCCAGGCGAGGTTGACGCGGCTCGGGGCGTCTTGCGGTGAACGCTTCAGCACTTCGCGGAAGGCCGATTCGGCTTTGTCGAATTCTTCGCGGGCGAACAGAATCCACCCCATTTCGCTTTGAATTCCGGCGCTGGTCGGGATGATGCCCAACGCGATGGCCGCTTCTCGTTGCGCGAGCTCGAACTGGCCTTGCAGTCGAAGCGTGGCGATCTTGCCCTGAAGCGCGGCTTCGTTTTCGGGGTCGGTCTTCAGAACTTGCGCGAACGTTTCCGCGGCTTCGGTCAGGCGGTTTTGATAGAAATGGAGCCAGGCAAGCTGAACCAGCAGCTCAATGCTGCGGGGAAATGACTGAATCGCCTGGCGCACCACCGCATAAGCGTCATCAAATCGCGCCGTTGTCCGGAGCAGGGAAACCTTCCAGGCAAGCAACTGTGCCGTGTTGTCCGGGGCTGATGGGGGACCGGGATGGCGGAGAACCTCTTCGATGGCGTCGATTGCCGCGGCGTAGTTCCGCTGGTCGACCTCAAGCCAGACCCGCTCCGACAGGATGCCGCGGCTTGTCGGGTGTTTCAGTAATGCCTGCGTGAGAAACGCTGCCGCTTCGTCGAACTTCTGTTCCTTGCGAAGACCTGCGATGGTGCCCTGGAGTGCGCCCTCGCTTGCGGGATCGATCCGCAGCGCCTCGGCGAACTTTGCCAGGGATTCGGCCCACGAACCCTGGCCAAATGCTTCCCAGGCCGCTTTTTCGAGTTCCGCCACCTGCGCGGCCGAGGCGTGCAAGTGGCTGTGATCAGGGCTCTTGGTCGACATTACGACCATTCTACGTTCTGCGCGGGAAACGCTGTCAGGGAACAATATGCGGGCGGATTGCGTAGGTTAAGACGGAGAAAATGCCGATGTACTGTACGAACTGCGGAGTCGAACTTCGGGAGGATGATCACTTCTGTTCCCGGTGCGGGGCTGCGACGGCAAAGGCCGAAGTAGCGGCGCCTCGGCGGGTTCTGATGCTTGACAAGCGTAGAAAGAAGATAGCTGGGGTGTGTGCCGGCTTCGCCAGATATTTCGACCTGGATGTCGTTTTGATGCGCGTTATCTGGCTGGCCGTGGCGCTTTGCACCTGCGGATTTGGATTATTCGCCTATGTCGCGGCCTGGATCATCGTGCCGAGCGACCGTGGTGTGGAAGCGGGTGAGCTTCAACTTCAGGCGCAACGTCCCGCGATGTATTAGGGCATTTTCGCAAATACTGTAGAATTCGCTCCCTCCCGGCGCCGGCTCGGAATCCGATCTCGGCCGGCGGACGATACGAGGAGCGGGAAACCGGCGTTGAAAATCCTCTAACGTTCGCTATGCGGTCAAAGCTCTCACGGATGGCAACGCCATCAATCGCAAGGCGCCGAAGCCCGAAGCGTGACCGAAGAATCAGAGAGCGGACTCGGGCGTCGGGAAGTCTCTCTAGCCTGTTCGACATCCCGCCGGATCAGACCCGTTCGCATCGAAAGGCGCGAAGGATCGATAAAGGAGATGAGGTTCGGGAATGGCCCGGAGGATCGGCAACCGGCAGCTTACCGACTGAAGGAAAGGTTTGCTGATGCGAAGTGTTATGGACATGCTACGGGGTTTGTTGCGGCTTTCCGAGTCCGCATCTGTCTGAAGATAATGGTGGGCTCGAATAGATTCGAACTATCGACCTCTTCCGTGTCAAGGAAGCGCTCTAACCAACTGAGCTACGAGCCCGAAGAATAATTGACGAGTCTGAGGAGAACGGCCATGGGACGCATCCCTATCGGGCGCGCCTTTTCCCAGCGATACAAGACGAGTCTAACACAGAGCTGAAATACGACCGAAACCCCGCAGCTCCCGCCTAAACACCAAGCGGGTTCACCCATTTCAATCCCGTAAATCGGCGGAAATCCTGATCCGTCGAAGCGAGTGACGCCCCGTGTTCAATCGCGATAGCCGCCAGGACCGCGTCGGTTGCTATCGGGCCCGTCGCGCCGTGGTCGCGCACGAGTTTCTCCAGAATCTCCAGGTGAAGCGGTCCCGCCTGCAACGGCGCCACGCCTGGCTGCGCCAGCCATTCGCGAATAATGGCAAAGGCTTCCCCGGCCGGTCGCGGATTGGTCCAGATTCTCGAATTCGTACTGATACGGATAAATGCCCACAGCGTTACCCACGGCAGTCCGATTATTTCGCCGCTTTGAAGCAGTCTCGTGAGCCACTCGGCGGCCATCCGCTGCTGCGGGGCATCTTCGTTGTATGCGTAGATAAAGACGTTGGCGTCAACAACAGTCACAAATGCCGGTCACCTTCGCCATATTCGAGAAGCGACTCAATGCTGTCATAATTGAGCCCCGGCTTGTAACCCATGGGAACCGGCTTGATTTCGATCATACGGCGATACGGCCCGCTGTCGGCATTCAGAAGAGCCGCCCTCAGCAAATCATTGAGAGTGTCTCGGAACGACGCTCCCCTCGACTGGCTGGCATGCTTTACCCGAACCAACACGTCGTCGTCCAACGTAACCGTCGTTCTGATGCTCATGATGCTTCTATCTTAGCATCAAACGCATCACATCCTCAAGCCGTCAAAGCCGCAAACCTCGATCCAGCCCGCAAAACCGTCTCGTTCCGCTCCGGACCCGTCGAAATGCAACCGGCTTCCACGCCGGTCTGTTCTTCGAGAAACGAAATATAGCGCTGCGCCGCCGACGGCAAATCTGTCCATTGGGAAATTCCCTTAGTGGAACTCTGCCAGCCCGGAAGAGATTCATAAATCGGCTCCGCCCTTGCCAACTCCCGCCACGTCGGGGGTACATCGCGGACCTCAATCCCATCGATCCGGTAACTGACACACACGGGAATCTCAGCCAGTTCGTCCATCACATCCAGCTTCGTCAGCACCATGGTGTCGAAGCCATTGATCGCCGCGGCATACCGCAGCACAGGCACGTCGAACCAGCCGCAGCGCCGCGGCCGACCCGTAACCGACCCGAACTCGTTCCCGCGTCGCCGAATCAGATCGCCCATCTCATCGAGCGCCTCCGAAGGAAACGGTCCGCCGCCGACCCGGGTCGTGTAGGCCTTCGAGATGCCGATGACTCCGTCGATCTTCGTCGGCGGAATGCCCGCGCCAGTGCAAGCCCCACCCGCCGAAGCGCTGGAGGAGGTCACGAAAGGATAACTCCCATGATCCAGATCGAGCATCGTACCCTGGGCTCCCTCGAACAGCAGGTTCTTCCCCGCAGCCATTGCGTCATGCAGCAACCGAACGGTGTCGCAAACCAGCGGCCGTATGCGCTCGGCGGCCTGCGCATAGCGTTCGCCAACCGCATTGACGTCAATCTCTTCGTCCAGACCGAACGCCCGCGCGCGAGTACGATGGTCGGCAACCAGTTGCGCCAGCGCATCCGGAAAGTACGCACGATCCAAGAGATCGGCAATACGAATCCCGCGCCGCGCCGCCTTATCCTCATAGCCTGGCCCGATTCCCCGGAGCGTAGTGCCGATCGCAAGTTTGCACTCCGTGATCTTCTCGACGAGCCGGTGCGAAGGCGTCAGAACATGCGCCCGATTGCTGATGCGAAGCTGATTCGCAACATCGACTCCGGCAGCATCCAGCTGCTCGATTTCCTCAAGCAGCGCGAGCGGGTCGATCACCAGGCCGTTCCCGATAACGGCCGTCTTTCCCGGGCGCAGAATTCCGCTCGGTATCAGCCGCAGCACGAACTTGCGGTCTCCGATCAGAATCGTGTGGCCCGCATTATGGCCTCCCTGGTAACGCACAACGTAGTCGAAGCGGTCGGCCAGCAGATCGACCAGCTTTCCCTTGCCTTCGTCGCCCCACTGCGCGCCGAGGATGATGATATTGCTCATGTTTATAGGTGTTGGCGTTCAATATTAGCCAAACGGGCTATTGTAACGCACTGTGTTACGCTGGCCTCTGATGCAACTTTCAGGCGTGTTTCTGCAACTCGGCGAGGAGCGCCTGCCGCAACTGTTACGTGGGATCTCGATCGGTAAACTGAAGACCTACCAGATGTATGAGCGCTTTAAAACGCGCACCCATCTGGCGAAAGTAAATACCGAGAGTCTGCGCAAAGCAGCCCCTCGGTTCTGGCAGCGGTTAAACGACCATGACGAGGAGTTTGCGACGGATCTCTCGCAGGCCATTCTCATTTCCCATATGGACATGATTGCGGCGGTGCTGAATTTTATCGGCGTGCCCAACGAGGAAGGCTTTTTTGCGAAGGACCTCGACGCGAAGCAGTATCTCACGGAAGGCTGGCAGACGCGCGCCTACGAACGCTTCAAGGCCGAATACCCCGAGATTCTGCTGCTTTTCTACATCAACCACCTTGGCTGGGAACTCGGCGGGGAACAGCAAGCCTATCTCCCCGCAGCGTAGCGCTCTCCTTTCCGAATGCAGGATTTAGTCGATAGCGCGCTTGCGCGAATTGTGGCGGCGTCCACGGCCGAAGAACTGGAAGCGGTGCGGGTGGAAGTCCTCGGGCGCAAGGGTGTCCTGACTCAACTCAGCAAGGACATGGGCAAGCTCTCGCCCGAAGAGCGCGCCAGCTCGCGGAAAGTTCATCAATGGCGCGAAGCAGGCTCTCGAGGGCGCGTACGATGGACGCAAGTCCGGCTTCGAACGTGCGGCTCTGGCAAAGCGCCTCGATTCCGAATGGGTCGATCTGACCGTACCCGCGCCCGGCCCGCGTCCCGGCAGCCTGCATCCGGTCACGCAGATCCAGTGGGAGATCGAGGACCTCTTCCGATCACTCGGCTTCACGGTTCTCGATGGGCCGGAAGTGGAAACCGAATATCACAACTTCGATGCCCTGAACATACCCGCCGATCACCCGGCGCGCGATATGCAGGACACGTTCTGGCTTCAAAGCGGCTGGCTCGAAGGCGGCCATCTCCTGCGCACGCACACGTCGCCGGTGCAGGTGCGCGGCATGGAGAAGCTTGGTCCGCCTTTGCGCATGATCGCGCCCGGCCGGGTTTTTCGCAATGAGAGCGTCGACGCCTCGCACGAGCACACCTTCTATCAGCTCGAAGGCATGATGATCGATCGCAACGTGTCCGTAGGCAATCTGATCTACTTCATGAAGACGCTGCTGACCGCGATCTTCAAACGCGACGTGACTGTGCGGCTGCGCCCCGGATTTTTTCCTTTCGTCGAACCCGGCTTCGAGCTGGATATCCGCTGCCTGATTTGCGGCGGCGATGGTTGCCCGGTGTGCAAACACAGCGGCTGGGTCGAACTGCTGCCGTGCGGCCTGGTGAATCCGCATGTGTTGCGCAAGAGCGGCATCGACCCCACAGAGTGGAACGGCTTCGCCTTCGGTCTTGGTCTCACCAGACTGGTCATGATGCGTTATGCGATCGACGATATTCGCTGGCTGCAAAGTGGCGACCTCCGTTTCCTGAGGCAGTTTTAGTGAAGTTCTCTTACAACTGGATCCGCGGGTTTGTCGATGGCCTCGACGTTCCCGCCGAAGCGCTCGAACGCCTGATCACGATGAAAACGGCGGAATGCGAAGGCGTGGAAAAAGTGGGCGCGCTGCTCGCCGACGCCGCGCCCGCCACCGTCGAGAGCATCGAGCCGATCGAAAACAGCCACAATGTGAAGGCGGTTGTCGATGCGGGCCGATATGGCCGCAAGGTCGTGGTCTGTGGCGCGAAAAACTGCCGTCCGGGAATTCGCACCGTCTATGTTCCGCTTCCACCAAAGGTCATTTCCGGAGTGGAGAGCGATGGCATGCTGGCGAGCGCGGACGAGCTTGAAATCAACCGCGATCACGCCGGCATCATCGAACTGCGGGGTGGACAGGAAGTACCGCTGCCCGACAGCGTCATCGAGATCGATAACAAGAGCATTACGCATCGCCCCGACCTCTGGGGCCACCACGGCATGGCGCGAGAAGTGGCCGCCATTGCCGGCAAACAACTGCGCGATCCCGTGTGGCTGGGTAATCTGCCCCTGCCGGGCGGACCGGTTCAGATCGAAATCGAAGACCTTTCGCTGTGTCCTCGCTATTCCGCACTGGTCTTCGAAAATGTGAGCGTTCAGCCTTCGCCGTTGTGGCTGCAGGCCAGGCTGACCGCGGTCGGTCTGAACCCGATCAACAACATCGTCGACCTGACGAACTGCCTGATGGCGGAACTGGCGCAGCCGATGCACGCCTTCGATCGCGAGAAGCTCCACGGCGACACCATCTGGGCGCGTCCCGCGCGCGAGGGCGAGCGGCTGGTGGCACTCAATGATGAAGAGTATGTGCTCACGCCGTCGAATCTGGTGATCGCCGATGCCGCCGGGCCGATTGCTCTCGCCGGTATAATCGGCGGCCGTGACAGCGCGATCTCCGCCTCAACCACCTCGATCGTCCTCGAAAGCGCAAACTTCAACGCAGCCAGCGTACGGAAGACCTCTGCGGCGCTCAAGCTGCGCACCGACGCGTCGATGCGCTTCGAGAAATCGCAGGACCCTCACAACACCGTCCGTGCTCTCGCGCGCGCCATCGACCTGTTGTCGGTGCTTTCGCCGCTGGCCAAATTCGCCGGCGGTCTGGCCGATTGCGCCGCCCCATTCCGTGAACCGCCGCCTGTGCCGCTCGATCTCGACTGGCTGGCGCGCAAGCTGGGCCGCGAACTCGATGCGAATAGAGTCGAACACATTCTGAAGAGCCTGCAGTTCGGCGTCGCTGAAATCCGGCCGAGGCTGTTCTCAGTCACCGTCCCCACCTGGCGCGCGACGAAGGACATCGCGATGCCAGAAGATCTGGTCGAAGAGGTGGGCCGCATGATCGGCTACGACTCGATCGAACCTCAACCTCCGCTCGTGCCCTGCGCGCCTTCTTTCGATCCTCCCGAGCGCGAGTTTCTGCGCGGGGTAAAGCGCGGCATCTCGGCGCAGGGCTTTACTGAAGTTTCGAATTATTCGTTTATCAGCGAAGAGGAGGCCCGCCGCCTCGGACTCGCGATTGAAGACCACGTTCGTGTCCTGAATCCGATCGCCGCCGGCCAGGAACTTCTGCGTACGTCTTTACTTCCGGGTATTCACCGCAACATTGTGGAGAATGCGAAGCATTTCGATCGCTTCCGCATATTCGAAATCGGGCATGAGATCCACAAGGGAGAAGGCGGCAAACCGGACGAGCGCCCGCACCTGATGGCCGCCCTTTTTTCGAAAGACGACGACAGCCCCGCCGGGCTCCTTGAGTTGAAGCGTACCGCGGAGTGTCTCGCGCCTGGGCTGCATGTGCGCCCGGCGACACCGCGTTCCTGGGAACATCCGGCGCGATGCGCGGAACTCTGGTGGAACGGCCGCGAATTCGCTCGTCTCAGCGAACTGCATCCCAACCTTGTGGAAAACGGCCGCGCCTCAGTTCTGGATATCGATCTCACGCTGCTGCAGGAACTGACTCCCGCGCGTCCCAGCTTCAGGCCGGTTCCGCGATTCCCCACGAGCGCCTTCGACCTCTCCGTAATTGCGGACGCACGTGAACTTGCGGGGACTCTGGAGCTCGAGATCCGCCGCTTCGCGGGCGACCTCGCGGAATCAATCGAGTATGTGCGCGAATACCAGGGCGAACAGGTGCCCTCTGGTAAAAAAAGTGTGTCATTCCGCGTGGTCGCGAGCGCGCCGGACCGCACGCTTTCTTCAAACGAAATCACCAGCCTCCGCAATGCGATTATCGAAGGCCTGAACGGCCTGGGCTACGAACTTCGCGTCTGATTCCGCCTGTCCGCAATGCGAAGATTTATTGCCTGGCGCCACTGTCGAGGCCGTACGTTCACGCCTGCCGTCTGCTTCAGGGAAAGGTCATATCCTAAAAGCCAGCGTTAAAATAAACGGAAGAAGAAGACATGACGATCACCATTCGACCAGAGCATGAGCGGTTGATTGCGCAGGCGATTGAGAGCGGGAGGTACCAGAGCCCGGATGACGTGATTGGCAGGGCCCTCGAAGCGCTTCGATCGGAAGAGGCGTGGCTTCTCGAAAACAGGAATGAAATTGACGAGAAGATCGAACGCGCCTTCGCGCAGTTCGAGCGGGGTGAGTTCTTTTCTGCGGAACAGTCATGGGCGGACATGGCTGAGCGGAAAGCCGCGTGGCTGCGTGAACATCGCGGTTGATGGAATCGCTTTACGAAATTTCCGCCGAAGCACCGAACGACCTCTTTGAAATCCGGGAACGGATCGCTGCAGACAGCGTTACACCGCAGTACCGCAATGATACGGACAGGTCTTGCATCCGCCCGATAAACGACAAGAAATGAGTAGGGAACGTGGTAAGCGGAATATCCGGGGGATTTTGAAAGAACGGCCCGGAGCTGCGGAGAGTCTTTGGATCCCAATCCTGGCGCCTGGCAAACTCGCAGGCAAGAAAAGCGACCGGCTACTGCTTCTTATCGAGCAGTGCCTTTACCTCGGCGGGAAGCGCAAACCTTTCGGGCGGAATCGTCACGTTGTAGACAATCTTGCTGAACTTCATCACGATGCTCTGGCTCATGGCGTTCTCGGTCATCGCAAATGGCGTCAGGATGCCTTGCACCATCCGAAAATCGGACATCGTGGCCTGCGTCGAAATCTCGCCCAACGGCGATGACAGAACGGCCGATGTCTTCACCAGCAGCCCTGAATCCTTATCGAAGAAGAAGGTTTCCGGCCGCCCCTCCTTAGGCGTCATCTCAACCTTCCATGCGGGTTTGCCGTCCACATCATCCGACCCGGTGGTGCGCGCCTCTTTATAAACGTCTCTCCAGGTCGTGATGAGCGCCAGCGTAGCGGCTCGCTTCGCGGTAATCTTCTCTTCACCCTCCAGAATGCGCGGACCCTGCAGCGCGCTGTTCTCCCAGGCGGTTTCGCCGTCGAAGCCCTCTTCGATCTTGCCAATCCCCGGGAAGTCCATCGCCGTCCAGGACTTCTCGCCCTCTTCGAAGATCATAACGTCGCCCGAGATATTCCGCCCCTCGATTTCAACCGTGCCCGTCATCGACATGTTCTTCGCTTTGGCGTAGGCCTCGGCGCCGCCGCTGCGGTCGATATAGCGCTGCAGCAGGCTGTCGCCCGTCGGCATGTCGCCCGCCAGGGCAAGCGACACCGCGAACGTGAGGAGGGCGCCGGAGCGCATGAGTAACCGCATCACTAAATTGTGACAGCCTCACGCTCTTCTTCAGGAGCGCCGGGCGCGCCGGCGAATCCAACGTACTGGACCTCTTCTTCGAGCGGAATGCCCCACCGCCGCTCAATCCGCTGCTTCAGTTCCGCAATGACGCCCGCGAGTTCGCGCGCCGTGCCGCAACCCGAGTTGTAGATCAGGTTCGCATGGTAATCGGCGACATGAATATCGCCCGCCTTCATTCCCTTCGCGCCCACCTGTTCCAGGAACCATGCCGAGGGAACTTTACCTTCGATAATCACCTTCGGCGGGATTTCCTCGACCACGCGTGGCGGCAGATCGGCCAGCAGGAAGTTCTTGAAAATACTCCCGGCGCATTTCATTGTCGGCGGGTACTTGCGGTTACGAATTCCCAGAATGTTATCGGCGGTCTCCCGCAGTAAGGGTGCCTCGCCCTGCTCCATCTTCAGTTCGGCCGAGACGATAATCCAATCTTTATGCCGCTTGAAGACGCTCTCGCGATAGCGGAACTCGCACTCGGTGTTGTTGAATTCCCGCATACCCGCGCCATCGAAAAACAGCACGCGCGAAATCCGTTCCATGATCGAGTGCCCGTACGCGCCGGCGTTCCCGTAGATCGCCGCGCCCGCGAGCCCGGGGATGCCGGTCATCGTCTCGAGACCCTTCAACCCTGCATCCACCGTGAAATCGACGAGAGCCTGCAATGACGCCCCGCCATCCACATGCACGGTCAATCCGTCCGCGCGCATGTCCGAATTCGAAAGCTTCAGAACCACGCCGCGAAAACCCGCATCGGAAACGATCAGGTTCGTTCCGCCGCCGATCACGACCGTTTCCAAACCGCTATCCCGAGCGATGCGCCACGCGCGGACGAAGCTCTCCGGCGAGGCAGTCTCCGCGAACAGTTCCGACGGTCCGCCGATGCCGAATCGCGTATATCTCGAAAGCGGAACGTCGCGAAGGACAGTGGTGTCGGGCAGCGCGGAGAGTTCTGCGAACGTCTCCTCAACGCGATTCATTGCTCTAATTATAGGTATTGAGCTTATGAAAAACACATTCCCGGGATTTCCCCCGGAAGGCATCGCGTTTCTGCGCAATCTGAAGAAGCACAACGACCGCGAATGGTTCACGCCGCGGAAGGCCGTCTTCGAGGAGACCGTAAAGAAGCCGATGATTGAACTCGTCGGCGCCATTCATCGCGAGATGCTGCGCTTTGCGCCGGATTACGTGGGCGAGCCTGCGAAATGCGTTTACCGCATCTATCGCGACACCCGCTTCTCGAAGGACAAGACACCCTACAAGACCTATGCCTCCGCGCTGTTCCTGCGAAACGGTTTCGACAAATACTCAGGCTGTGCCGGTTACTATTTCGCGATCTCGCCCGAGAACATCGAAGTTGCGGGCGGCGTTTACACGCCGGATCGAGACGTTTTGCAGGCTGTAAGGCAGCACATTGCGGAGAACCACAAAGACTTCCGCAAGACCTTCGAAACGGCCAAAGTCAGGAAACTCTTCGGTGAACTTTCGGGCGAAAGCCTGACCCGCGTTCCCAAAGGCTTCGATAGCGATCATCCGGCCGCCGATCTGCTGCGGCGCAAACAGTATCTTCTTGACGCGCACATCGACGCGGCTCTCGCCACAACGCCGAAGCTGCTGAGCGAAATCGTGACGCGGATCGAAGCCATGACGCCATTCATCGAGTTTCTGAACGGTCCGCTGCTCAAGCGCCACGCGAAGGAGCGCCAGAAGAAGCAGTTCCTGGCATGACGGCTTTGGTGTCGCTTTTGGTACCCTGGAGTTTCAGATGGTAAAGACCTGGTACGGGCGGCGCATGAACGCCTGGGAGATGGATCTCGCCACGCGCTCCACCGATCGCGTAGTGCGTCCTTTTGACTGGGGTCTCGACTGGACCGCCAACTGGCCTTTCGAATCCAGCGCGGCGGACCCGGAAGACCGCATTCGCGAACTCAATCGCATCGCGCTCGGGCGCAGCGCGGAATTCTTTGACTATCGTCCCCCCACCGACTTCCGCATCGAGAACTCCTGGCTTCGCTTCACCTCCGCAGTTGACTCCCCGTACCCCTTGAACAATACCGTCCATGCCCGATATTTCCCCGCCAATCCCAGATTCAAACGCGGGCACAAAGCGGTAGTCGTACTTCCTCACTGGAATGCGAGCCCGCAGCAGCACGTTGCGTTATGTGAGGCCATCGCGAAGCTCGGCATCTCGACGCTCCGCATCAGTCTTCCCTACCACGACCGCCGAATGCCGCCGCCTCTCACTCGCGCCGACTACGCGGTTTCGTCCAACATCGGCCGCACGCTCGACGCCACGCGACAGGCCGTGATCGACGTCCGTTCCTGCTATGACTGGCTGGAACAACGCGGCTACACCGATCTCGGCATCGTCGGCACGAGTCTCGGCTCCTGCTATGCATTTCTTGCCGCCGCTCACGACCCCAGAATCCGGGTGAACGTATTCAATCACTGCTCGACCTATTTCGCCGATGTGGTGTGGACAGGCCTTTCGACACGCCACATACGTCAGGGAATTGAAGATCACATCGACGTCGACCGCCTGCGCGCAGCCTGGGACTGTATCAGCCCCGTGCATTACATGGACCAGTTCGCCTCAATGCGCAAGCGCTCATTTTTCCTGTACGCCACCTACGACACCACATTCCTGCCGGAGTTCTCGCGCCAGGTGCTGGAACATATCAGGCAGCGCGATGTCGACCACAAGCTGGTGGTGATGCCCTGCGGCCATTACACGCTCGGAGAAGCGCCGTTCAAGTTCTTTGTCGGGATACCACATCTGTTCGTTCCTGAAACGGAACCTGTAGCTCTGTGGGGAAGACCTTCGGTCTGCTGCCGGGCTTCCGCCCGGCGCGGAATTTACGTCAGTGGTAGCGCCGGGATCTCGTCGCCGGCGATTTTCGCACGTGCCGCATCTGCAGGATGGTGGTGTGATTACAACGGGACCCCAGTCGAAAGTATTGGTCAGGATAAATGATGGATCGGTAGCCAGCAACAAGCTGACAACTGCCGCTGCCCAGAGACCCGCTGTACGGCGTACCCAGTAAAATATGACGACCACGGTGAGGGCTCCGGACAATATAGCTGGGACGCGCACAGACCACGCGTTTGGCCCGAAGATAGACAGAACCGGCCACCAGATCAGAGTCTTGAGGCTTCCAACGTACGGAAAGACCATCAGGGGAATATGCAGGTGGAAGACGGTGACCCCGTAACTTCGGTCGAACGGGCTGTAGAAGGGTCGAGTGAATAACGCTTCATCTGCCTCAATGCCGGCGTAGGGAACGAAGATGCAGGCGAGCAGTGAAAATATCGCCCCACAAAGCAGAGCTATCGCGCCTGGAGATAAGCCGCCGCGGTAGAGACGCGCACAGCTATCGGTCCGCGGTGTGTTCAGGAGCAAGCGGGTAACGCAAATATTCGTACCGCTGTGGCAAAAAGGAAAGGCGCCCTCTGCGTCAGCATTCCAATGCGGTCCTCAAACGCAAGAGGGAGTGCGCCTTTCGAATTCAGAGCGAAGCAGGTCCTGGCGAGCAGTGCCAGGAGCGCCGATATTCCAGGGAGCATGGCGGCAGCGACTGCACGTCTTTAACCAACAAACCGTCGCGAATCTGGCCGTTTCTGTCACAAGCCCCGGCGCTTCTATCCCGGAACGACACACCGGCGTGGCAAAGGGCCTCAGCCGACCGCAACGCCCGCAACCGCCGTACTCCTTTCCTTGCCGCCGGTGAATTGACGCTATCCACGGATTGCCAGCTGCAGCGCCGGGACGAAAAGGCGGGGTTCGCAGAACAGCAACGAATAAATGTCGATATCCGTAGTCGCGGGCGCACGAGGTCCGTCGTCCCGCGATTCAGCACCCCTGCACGGCCGCTGTAGGACGGACTATGCTCATGTGAATGACTCTGAACCATTGACTTCAATCGAATGGCGTGTCGCCAGAAATCGGAACGTGGGTCGAAAACCCCCATCGACGTCTTAAACGGGCCAGGAATAATCCTCGGAGTTTGATACGTGGACGGTGAAGTGCGGCTCCTTCAATCCAGGGAAGTTCAGCGTGCAAAGCGACAAATTCCGGCGCATGCTTCTGAATTCGGCTCGCGGCCTCGTCAATAATCTCGATATTGCGTATCGCAGCATCCTGATCGCAGCGATGGCCTCAACGCCCTCAAGACGCTCGACGTATTCGTGGGCTCGCTCGATGGCCGCCGCGGCCTCGCGGAAGACCTCGACACGCTCCGGATGGTTCATAAGGTTCGGCCAACTCCACGAGCGCGTTCGCGAAATCTGGTGGACAAAAACTCCGGGGTCAGCACCGAAAGCGGAACACCAGGCAATTCCTGCGCATGGTGCTCCAATCCCAGACTGTAAACAGTGTGGTCGACTCCGTGGCATCGACCAGCAAATCAAGGTCACTTTCGTGTCCGTGTCTTTGCCGGTAAGCACAGAACCATAGACTCGCGGATGCGCGACGTTGTATCGACCAGCAAGCTGGCGCAATGCTTCGCGATGGGTTGCGAGTGCGTCGGACGGTCTCATGGCGTCTCCGGCTGCCTCACTTTGATTCTAATCGTCAGACTGATCCGGGCAGGCCTAAAAACCCGCGAGCCGATTCAGCAGGAAGTCCACCAGCGTCAGCAAAATCGAACCAATAACGGCAGTCAAACACCCGTCGACCCGGAATCCCGGCACCAGTTCGCCCGCGAGCTTCAGCATCGCGCCGTTAATCAGAAAGTAGACGACTCCCAGACTGATCAGAATAAACGGCAGCAGTATGATTTTAAGGATCAGACCGACTGTCGCGCTTACGAGCCCGATCACTAACGCCGCAATCAGAGCGGCCCCGAAGCCGTCGACCTGAATGCCGGGAAGGATATTAGCAACGATGAGCAGCGCAACGCCGCTCAACAACCAATGAATCAACCATCCGCGCATTCATTCGATAATAGCCGGAATTTGCCCCGGAAGGCGCTCCAGTTGCAAATAAAGACGCTGGCTGGAGCGCCCTACGCCCGGGAGAGCCGAATCAGGATTGACCCCGGATCACTCCGGGCTCCCCGATTCCTATCGTCACTTGCGCCATCTGGCGGGAATGAGCGCTCCTGCCCAGCTTCCACACTTCCCGGCCATGGCTCTCATTCACCATCAGGGCGCTCGCCGTATACCACGCAGCAATCGCCGAAATCATGAACAGATACCCGGCCACGACAAGCAATCCGTCGATAGCGCCCAACAGGCCGATAGCCGAAATCGTTGCGGCTGCGGCAAGGAAAGTCGTAACCGTAACCAGGGCCTTATTCTCAGCGATCGCCGCGGCTGTACAAGCCCACGTAATCGCGGCGAGAACCACGAACCAGTAGCCTAACTCCGGAAAGATCGCACCCACTGTCGTGCCGCCTTGCCGGTATAAAAGAAACGCCAGAACGCCATAGGCCATGAAGAACGATCCCCATGTCCCATGGAGGGCGGTCGCCACCCCGTCCCTGGCCTTGTAAGCCCACATGCCGGCGGCGAACTGGGCTAATCCCCCAAAGTACGCCGCGAAGGGCACGAGTAGCAAAGGATGTGACGCTCCGGACCAGCCCGCCATATGCGTCGCAAGCACAAAAGTGGCTCCAGCGAACCCGAACAGCCCCAGAATCGATGGCGCCGCGATGGGTTGCAGGAAAACCTGCGGAGTCGCGTTGGTGGGAGTGGTTACCCGATCCGACTCCTCATACTGCATTTTCTTCCTTCCTTTCTCGCGCGAGTCTTCCGCAATCAAGCCGGTGGCTCATAACGAGTTCAGAATGTTTGTTGCGGATTCGCGCGACAAATGTAGAGCAACTGTGTTGCCACGAGTGTCCACGGCGGTTCGATAGACGAGATCAGCGGATCAGTTCCGCGATCCTGTCGGCATCGTTAGCCACCGTTACCGGCTGGTTCCCAAACGTCGGCGCGATCTCCATACCATCAGGCGCCTTCAACTGCCCCGTGTGATACCGATAAATGTAATCCGGGTCTTTAAGAACGTTCCCCGTAAGCACCGCAACCACATCCGCATCCCGAGACATCACCCCCGCCGCAGTCAGCTTCCGGATCCCGGCCAGAGTCGCCGCGGAAGCCGGTTCGCATCCAATCCCGCTCGCCCCGATAATCGCCTTCGCATCCGCAATCTCCTGCTCGGTTACGCTCTCAACGACCCCATTCGTAGTCTCGATCTCGAACTGAGCCTTCGGCCAGGAAACCGGATCGCCGATCTTGATCGCCGTCGCAAGCGTCTCCGGATGCTCCTGTGCAACGAACCGCGCGTGGCCCCTCTCGCGCATATATTCGTAAAACGGCGAAGCTCCCTCCGCCTGCACCACGGCGAGCCGGGGAAGCCGGTCGATCAACCCCAAACAATGCATCTCGCGCAGCCCTTTGCCAAACGCCGAGGTGTTCCCCAGATTCCCGCCCGGCAGTACAATCCAGTCCGGCGCCAGCCACTCCCGTTGATCCATCATTTCGATCACAATCGACTTCTGCCCCTCGATCCGAAACGGGTTAATCGAGTTCAGCAGGTAAATCCCCAACCGTTCCGCCAGCACCCGCACCAGCGCCAGAATCTGATCGAAGTTCGCTTCCACCTGAAACGTCTTCGCGCCATACTCCAGCGCCTGCGCCAGCTTGCCGTACGAAATATTGCCGTGCGGAATAAAGATCAGCGGCTCCAGACCGCCCGCGCTCGCATAAGCCGCCATCGAAGCCGACGTGTTCCCGGTTGAAACGCATGCCACACGCCTCATCCCGAGTCGCCGCGCCTGCGCCACGCCGCCCGTCATCCCGTTATCCTTGAACGACCCCGTGGGATTAAATCCCTGATGTTTGAACGCAGCGCGCTCCAGACCGCCATACTCCGCGGCGCGAGCCGCGCTCAGCAGCGGAGTGTTGCCCTCCCGCAGGGTCACGATATGCCTGGGGTCCTCAATGAACGGAAACAGCTCGCGATAGCGCCAGACGCCGCTCTGTTCCAGCGGTTCGTTCGACATCCGCCGCTCGCGCCACGTCTTCTTCAGCGCCGCCGCATCGAAGCCCGTGAAATCATAAACGGCCTCCAGCAGGCCCCCGCATTTCGGGCAATTATAGAGGACAGCGGTAATGTCGTAACGCGCGCGGCACGCCTGATTAAAACAGGCCAGTTCGGATTGCATGGGGTTCGGATTGAAGAGAAACTACGATTCTACCGTCGCAGTACGTTGGAACCGGGATCCAGCACCGCTTTGGCGTTCGGCACAGCGACCGGAATCGAGAAAGCCACCGGTTCCGACGACGTGCGAATTTCCCGCACAATCTTGCCGCGCCCGGTCTGGATCTCCACCGGCACCATTGCGCTGAAATCGTCCTTCACACCCGACTGCGTCACTGTCCCTGTGAGTTTCAACGCGCCGGGCTTGCCCTTCACCGAATACTGCAACTTAAAATCGGGCATACCGGTCCCGTAGACCCACTGATCGAAGAAATTCTCAAGCTTCGGATCGTCGGCATTTTTCGGCGCGAACTCGGCGCAAAGCAAACGGAACTGCTCAGTGTCGATGCTCTTCCACTCATAACGGCGGCGCAACTCGGTAAGCATTTTCGTGAACTGCGCATCGCCCATCCGTCGCCGCAGCATGTGAATGATCCACGTACCCTTGCCGTATGCAATTGCGTTCCACGCGCGCGGGTTATTGGAGCTTTCGAGCCGCCGCCCATCCGTGACCGGCCCCTCCGACTCGGTCGTTTCGCCGTCCGGTCCCCTGGCCAGCAACTCGCGCCGGTACTCGCTCAAAATATCCTCGATGAACTTCGCCCCGTGCCGGCTCTCGAGATACATCAGCGCCGAATAGTTGGCCAGCGCCTCCATCAGCCACTCATGCCGATATCCGCTGGAGAAAACCACATTTCCCCACCACTGATGCGCGGCCTCGTGCGCCCGCAGCAATTCGCCGTAGAAAACCTGCTCCCATGTGGGCATCAGCGAAAGCGGCCGCACCGTCGTCGGCAGATACGACAACGTCGCCAGATAAATCATGCCTGCGAACCCTTGTCCGAAGCGCCCCGGGAGAGGCGAAACCTCGATCCGGCTGACCGGCGGGTCGCCAAATCGCGCCCGATAGAAATCCATAGCGGAAGCCACTTCTCCGGCAATCTGAGTCAACTGGCCCGAAGGACTTGCTGTCGCCGTCAGCGTCTCGGGAAGCGCGGTCAATGTATCGTCGGTAAGCCCGCGCGGAACGGGGCGGCCCCTTCCGTACGTGAACGGCGGCGTCGGGAGCGCAGGCACATCCACCGTCCGGTTGGTCCGCGTTCGCAGCGCGTCCTCCACCTCATGGTTCGCCGAAACCTCGATCTGGATTCCGCCACGCTCCAGAATCTTGCTGTCGTAAACGCCGAGGTTGAACCCCATCAGTCGGATCCGGCCCGACGGAACGCGCCGTGTGATCCGCATGTCGCCATCCGTCCGGTCTTCCCTGATCTGACCCGCGGCCACCAGATCCAGCGTCTTCGGATAGCGATAGGTAACATCGTATGTCGCAAACTGGGCCTGCCGATTCGGATACCACGTCCCGCGCGAAGTGACGAAATAAACCTGATGGCCGGTGTCCTTCACCACGCGTCCTTCGTGCCGGATCTCGACTTCATGTTCCGACCCCGGCTCGAGCGGCCGCGCCGGTGTCACGATCAGCAGTTCATCGCCGCTGTTCTGGTTGAGGCCGCTGCGCGCCGAATCCCGCGAATACACCTCGGCCGGGACGCCGTCGATTGTCGCTCCCGTCGCGCGCATCTCGCCCGAAAGATCGAACGGGATCGCGTTGCGCGAGTCGGCGGTTGCCCTGATTCGCATGCGGGTGATGCAGTGCAGCATCAAAGAAGAATCGAGCGTCGCATCGATCCGGTAACTCAGAATCTGTTCCTCGGGCTCTGAAGGCGGAACACCCCGGTGGCTCTTATCCGCGAAACTGGTCCACGTGTCCCAATAACCCTGCCCGTCGCGCGTCTGGAACTGACCGGCGTTGATCTGGTCGGCCCCCCGGCCGTCGTAGCCCACATTGAAAGTGCCGAGCTTCTTTCCCTGGATCGCAGCTGCAAGAAAGCCCTTCCGGCCTGTCGTGTCGTTGTTCAGATCAAGGCTGAGAAGATCCAGGACGATACGCGACTCGAAGTTCGCAGCCAGATTCGCGATGACCGGCGTCCATCGCTCTGCAAGCACCGCCCCCGCTTCCGGC
This sequence comes from Terriglobia bacterium, assembly GCA_963845785.1. GTDB lineage: Bacteria > Acidobacteriota > Terriglobia > Bryobacterales > Bryobacteraceae > BOG-234. The sequence continues at coordinate 176,055 of CAWJTK010000004.1, forward strand.
GACAGTTTCGCTTCGGCATTCGAGGGCATCTGTCCTTCGAGCGCCCGAGCCCGCGATTCCGTAAACAGGAAGACCGCGTTAACGAAGTGCTCGTCGAGATTGGGCGAATGGGTATAACTCGATAGCGTCCTGCGTTCCGCGCGATTGGGCGGCAGCAGGATCACCTCTCCGTCGCCCGCTTCGACTTCTCCCGAGAAGACCGCCGAAATCGGCGCGCCGTTTACGGGCTTGCCGAAGATGAGATATCCATCGGTCAGATAGTACTGGACGTCTTCTTCGTCGATTTCGAGATCGCGAACCCGGTAACAGGCGCCCGCGTCGAGGCCCGCCTGGAGAACCGCCTGCCCCAGATCGGCCGCGGCGTGCGGTTGGGCAACCTGGCCGAAGCCGCCCGGGCACACCATCGCTATCGCGAAAAAGGCGAAAGCGGCGGAGCGGAAGACGATCACCTGTCGGTGATTATCTCGCAGTCTCGTTCACTTCGGGGACCACCTGAATGTAAGCGGCAAGTTCCTGGCTGAGCCGCGAAGGCGGGTTGCTGCCGATGCGAACCAGCAACGAAGCGCTCCGGGTCCCTGGTTCTACGATCACGCTGGCGCCAGGCACCAGACCCATCCGCTTCATCTCGCGGAGCGCGGTCGAATCCCGATCCGACACGCTGCTGATGACTGCGGGCATGCCGCACGGCCACTTCGGCAGTGGGATCTCCGGCCGCGTGGCGACGAGGCCGCTTTTTTCGGGAATGGCGTGGCCGTGCGGGTCGAAGTCGGGATCTCCGAGCCTTGCCGCAATCCGATCCTCCAGCCGTTCTGAGATATAGTGCTCAAGCCGCTCGGCTTCGTCGTGAACTTCATCCCATGAGAAATCCAGCACGTCGTGCAGGAACCGCTCGATCAGCCGGTGATGGCGCTGAATCTCAAGCGCCCTCCGTTTACCCGCCTCCGTCAACCGAACGCCGTGGTGTTTTTCGTATCTGACGAACGATGGCTTTTGGCCGGCGAGCTTTTGTAACATCCCGGTAACGGAAGCCGCCCGAATCTCCAGATGATCAGCGAGCGCGCTGCTCGCGACAGGTTGTTCCTCTGCGCCGCCCAGTTCGAGAATCGCTTTCAGGTAGTCGTCGACCGCCTCGCTGGTCGCCGGCGCATGTGATTTTGCGGGCACTAAAGCCCATACTAGACCAGGCGCCGAGGGCAGTGACAAGCCGGCGAAAAAAAGCCCGCTCTTTTTAACGCGCAAATTCAATCACTTACAGCCCCACGTTCTTTCCAGGTGCGCGCAGCGCAAAAACGCATGCTAACTTTCAGATCGAAAGAACCTCGTCGCACCCATTGGCGTACGGGGACACTAAACCACGCGATTCCTCGAGGCTCCGTGTGGCATAACGTCGAAACAATGGGCCTGTAGGCGTAAGCAGGAACTATGCGCTCCCGGTATCGTCCGGGAAATTAAAACGACATTGGGGCGCCCCCAAAATCATGTAGCGCCGGCGGCCACGAAAACAACCGCGGCCGCCGGTGACCTTCCCGGTACACCCGTAGTGTCAGAATTTGGATTAATGATCCCGCGAAAACTGAAGACCCAGGGAAAAAAGTTGCTCCGCGATCTCTTTGAATCCGCCCAGCAACTCGGGGTAGACGTTCTTCCGCGGCATTTTTACTCCGAGATACCAAACATCCGTGAACTCCGCCAGACAACCCAGTGGCGCAAGCCGCTCGGCATGTCGCGAGTCACCGGCGATATCGCTTCCCAGATCGCCTTCGTGGAAGAGTGCACCGCGCCTTTCCGAGACGAGTTCAAGAGTCTGGACCTGCTGAAAAGAGCATGTGAAATGAACGGAACCGACGAGGGATTCGGCCCGATAGAAGCCGATTTCCTTTATTGTTTCGTCAGGAAGCATCAACCGGCGAAGATAGTCCAGGTAGGTTGCGGAGTCTCAACCGCGGTATGTCTTATGGCATCGAGAGATCAGGGCTATAAGCCGGAGATCGTCTGCATCGAACCTTATCCCACAGACTTTCTCACCAAAGCTGCCGCTTCGGGTGACATTCAACTCATCCACAAGAAACTCCAGGATGTTTATGCGGAATGTCCAGGCTGGCTTTCCAAAGATAACTTCTTCTTCGTGGATTCCAGCCACACGCTCGGACCAGCCGGAGAAGTGACTCGAATCATTCTCGAAATCCTGCCCAACCTTCCGCCTGAATGCTACGTGCACTTCCACGACATCTGGTTTCCCTACGACTACAACCCCCGCGTTCTCGACGAAGCCTTATTCTTCTGGCATGAAACCGCTCTTCTGTGCGCGTTCCTGTGCATGAACCAGCACTTCCGTATCGAGGCCTCTCTCTCGATGCTGCACCACCAGGCGCAAGCAGAACTGCGGCGCTGCCTTCCCACTTATGCGCCAGCACAATTTCTCGACGGCCTTTACAATAGTGAAGGTCACTATCCCTCTTCGATTTATCTTCGGAGTTAGATTATGAAAGCGATGCGAGCCGTAGTCCTCCTTGGGGTCACGACCCTTTTCGTGCAGGGGCAAGCACCGGCTACATTCGAAGTGGCGTCGGTAAAAGTAGCCCCACCGCGCACGGGAACGGCGGCCTTAATCGCCACGGATACCGATCCGGCCATGGTGCGCTACTCGAACATCACACTGAAGAATCTGATCGCGATGGCATACGGCTTCGATAGCAGGCTGATCCTCGGCGGCCCCGCATGGCTCGATGACCAATTCTATGACCTGGTCGCGAAGCTGCCTGCCGATACCTCTCGCGATCATCTCCCGGTGATGCTGCAAAACCTCCTGACCGAGAGATTCAAGCTGGCCGTTCACCGCGAAACGAAGGAGCAGACCGTGTATTTCCTGTTGGCGGGAAAGAACGGTCCCCGGCTAAAGCCGGCTTTGCCGCCAGACGATCAGGACGCCCGGCAAACACGTGGGGATCGTCCGCCGGTTCAGATTACGCGTGGTGGTGTCCTGGGCCACTCCATGGACATGGGCAGGCTGGCTGGAACTCTGGCGCTGGTCGCGGGCTATCAGGTGGTGGATCACACCGGCCTGACTGGTATTTACGACATCAACCTGACGTGGACACCCGAAGACAATAACAACTCCGGACCGGAGTTGTTCGCCGCGATTCGGGAACAGCTCGGACTAAGACTGGAATCGGGGAAAGGGCCGGTCGAGATGCTCGTAATCGACCACGCGGACCGGGATCCCGGCCAGAATTAAGCGCCGGATATCAAGCGAGGGATATCAAGCGATCGACTTCCAGTTCTTGATAATGTGGTCCGCCGTGCGCCACGCGAGCGCCTGAACCGTCAACGTCGGATTGCGTGCTCCTGCGGTCCCGATCACTGAAGCCCCCAGAACACCAAAGTTGGGCGCCTCATGCGACATACCCCACTTGTCCACCACGTTCGTGTCCGCGTTGTTGCCCATTCGCGTACCACCGAAAGCGTGGGTCGTAAGCGCCGGTCCCCGGAACTGGCGCGAGCCCTGCACTTCTATCGCGCCGGTAGCCTTAAACCACTCCTCCATTTTCTGGACCGCATGCAAAGCCTGACGCGGCTCGCTTTCCTTCGGCCCGCTGGTAACGCGGCACACGGGATCGCCCAGGGGATCCTTAACCTCCGGATCGAGATCGAGAAATGTGTTCTCGTAAGGAAACGTGTTGCACTGGACGTAAGACGAAACCCACCGTCCCGCATTCTCATGCACGAAGGCTTTCCACTTCGAGCCCCACTGCGGAGCCCGCCCATAAGTGCTCATACTTGCGCCGCCGATAGGATGCTTTTCGGTATTCACCTGAATGGACGCGCCGCCGATGAAACCCAGACCCGAATGGTCGAAATTATCGTCGGCCCACTCGTCCACGGTCACGTTCTGCGCGATGGCGCCGTACCAGATATTCAGATCGAACGGGAACAGCGCGCTGACGCCCGCGCCGGCCTGAGCATCCCAGTGCCCAAAATAGTGCTTGCCTACCTGGCCGTGATTGTTCGACAGCCCGTTCGGATAAGCCTTCGATTTCGACAGCAGCAGCAGCCGCGAATTCTCATAGGTGTAACTAGCGAGCAGAACCACCTTAGCGGGCTGAAAGTACTCCGTGCCGCCTTTGACGTAATTCACCCCGGTAACTTTCCCATTCGGGCCGGAGACAATACGAGTCACCTGCGCCAGATCGGCAATCGTCAGATTCTTAGTCTTGACCGCTTCCGGGATGGTGGTAACCATCGTCGAATTCTTGGCGCTGATGTGGCATCCGCCCCGATCGCAATATCCGTGGAACACACACCCAGGGCGGTTGTGATAGGTCTGCGAGTTGATCGCGGCGGGTCCCCGAAACGGTTTCCAGCCGATCTTCTTCGCCGACGCCATCATCATGTCGGTAAAATCCGTATCCCGCAATGGAGGCATCGGGAAGTCACGCCGGCGCGGTCCTTCATAGACGTTGCCGCGCGGGTCGATCTTACCCATGATGTTACCGGCCCGTCCCGAAACCCCGACCTCGTACTCAACCTTGTCGTAGTAGTCTTCGAGATCATCGTAGGTTATCGGCCAGTCTTCGATCGTCGAAGTCTTCGGGACGGAATTCGGTCCATAGCGCTTTATGGAATTCGAACGAACCGCGAAATCCCAGGGACTGTAACGCCAGCTTTGCGCATGGTAGTGGATCGATGTGCCGCCGATGGCATTCATCATCGGATGAGTGCCGCCCTGCCTCGCCTTCTCATTGACGCTGGTACGAAAAGTCGGAATTTCGCGCTTGGCTTTCGGTACTGACGTAACCAGTCCCCGGACATTGTTATAGATCTCGTCCGGCTTGAACTTATGCGGATCCATCCAGGTACCCGCTTCGATTCCGACCACCTTCAGACCCGCCCGTGCGAGCGGCAGTACGGCAACGCCGCCAGCCGCACCGAGTCCGATAACAACCACGTCGACGGGTTTCAGATTAGACGGCATTGGGTTTTTCTCCTGCTCCGTAGGCCGACTTGTGATACGGCGTGGGCGGTGTCTTCATGCTCTGATCGGCAAGCGTCGTGGCAAGGCGCGGGCCGGGATATTTAATAAGGTCCCATCCGGCGAAGTTCGTGTTGCCGCCGTAGTAAGGATCGCTGAACATTCCTTCCAAAGTCAGACGCCGCACACGCGCGAAGAACTGCCGCGCACCGGGGAAACCAGCCGCAGTCCCGCCGTCCATCGCGGTAAGCAGTTCATCCCGGACTTCCGGAGAGAGGTCCGCGAAAGGGGCGTCATGGGTCGAGTGCGCGAGCGTGTCGACGCTGGCGAGGCCCTCGACAAAACTCGCCCTTTCACCCGACAGGAAACCGGCAAGCTGGCGATTGACGTAATTCGGCGCACCGCATTCCACCGCGCCCGCGCCGAGTTCGTCTTTCGGCACGATGCGATCCATGAACGCTTCGAGCGTCCTGAGTTCCGAGGGCGACAGCGCCGTCGCGGGCGTTTGCGCCGCAGCGGTGAGTGCGGCCAGCGGAACGAACGCCGCGGACGCGATGATTGTTCGCCGCGTCACATTTAAGGAATCGTGGTCTTCGGCCATTGGGGTCTTTTGCTCCGTCCAAGATCGTATCAGGTAGAGCTGCCATCAAGGTGCCGTATCAGAGGGGAGGGCCTGCCGACGCCCCCAGCATCGCCGCGCGCACGAGCGGGATCGGCGGACCACCATACTGCAGAAACTGATCGTGAAATGCCTTCCATGCCGCGCGGCCGCCGCGGTTGGCCGTCCAGTCGTCACGCAGTTTCATGATCATCAGTTTCCCCATCGTGTAGTTCAAATAAGCCGGATCGAACGTGCCGCGCGCGGCCTGCTGGCTCGCATTGCCGGCGTCCGAAAAGGCGGATTCACGAAACATCTTCTCGGAATCCGCAACGGTCATTTTCCCCGTGTGCATCCCGATTGCGGAAAGGAATCGGACATCGCGCAGCAGCGCCTCGGTAAGCTGCCCCACATGGGTTTCCGGATCGCCGTTATTGATGCCCGCGTCCCACACCAGTTGCTCCGCATAGTGCGCCCAACCTTCCGCGAACGCGTATCCAACGAAGATCTGGCCGAACTTCGAAGACGACCGGTTCGCGTGCAGGAACTGGAGAAAATGGCCCGGCATCACTTCATGCGCGGAAGTGAACAGGAGCGTCGCTTTACCGGGAAGGTAAGCCTTCTGCTCTGCGGGCGGCCACTTCGGGTCCGGCGGCGAAATGTAATAGACCGAAGGAAGGTTCCTTTCATAGGGCCCAGGAATATTGATGTACGCGAAGTTCCAGCGTTGATAGGGAGGCGCCTCGTCCACCAGGGCCTGTTCCGTTCCGGGAATGGTAACCAGGTCATGACTCTCGACGAACGCCCGCAAGGTCTTGAGTTGTTCGCGAGCCGCTTCTACCGGTTTTCCGGGAGCTTTGTCCGCTGCTTCCTTCGCAACGCATGCAGTCAGTGTCTTTCCGGGAGCGAATTGCATGCAGGCTTTTCTTAACGCGCCAAGGTTGCCGTCCAGATCCTGCCGGCCGATCATCTCCATCCGGTCCAGAGGGACATCGACGCGTTCGGTCGCATGAAGCATCTTCTGGAAGGTATCGGCGCCGATCGCGAAGTCATCGTTCGCCTTTTTGCGTTGTGCCTCAAACCATTTGTCAAGAGACTTCAGCGCGGCAATCGCCGTCGCGTTCGATGACTTGAAGTCGGATTGGAGTTGCGCATCCGTGATCGAGGAGAAGATCGGCGGCACGTCGTGGTCGAAATAGGTCGCGAGGCCGCCGAACGAAAGCTTCCCGAGATCGACATAGGTCCGCGGCATCGGCGTTCGAAGATTCGTCTGAATGGTGGTCAGTAAGGTGGGCAGCCCCTGCTCCCAGGTAATAAAGGCGCGCATCCGCTTGTCGAGTGGAGCGTAGGGCCTCGTGAGATAAACGCTCGGATCGATAGCGCCGTTGTAGAAATAAGGATCGCGGTAGGGCCACTGCGCCGTTTCCATCCAGAACAGGTCCGAATCGATGGCTGCGAGGACGTAATCGCGCTCGAACAACTGGCGCTGATCGAGACCGTCGTGGAACGCCGCCGCCTTCGTGCGTGCGGAGTGAAGCCGCGCGATTTCGCGATCGATCGCCGCATGGCTCAGATCGGGCAGTTTGCCGTCAAATTCATGGCGTCCTTCGCCGACGGCGACATCCGGATGAGCGACAAAATAAGCGTCGAGGTAATCCGAAACGTACTTGTCCCAATCCGGCGAACCGGTCGCCTTTGATGCCGGTGGTGAGGAAGAACAGCCCGTGAGAAGAAGAACGGCAATGACCGGCAGGCAGCATTTCATGTTGCGTAGTGTAACGTGATCGCCAAATCCTGTTAGACTTACCTTCCATTGACCGCCGTTACGCATCAGCGAACTCGCTTTCGTTACTTCGAACTCATCGTTCTGATGGGCGTGCTTCAGTCGTTCGCTCCACTCTCGATCGACATGTACCTCCCGTCGATGCCGTTGCTGGAAAAGGTCATGCACGCCACGACGGCACAGGTACAGATCACACTGGTCACCTTTTTGTTGGGTTACGCCCTCGGACAGTCGCTCTACGGCCCGCTGACGGACCGTTTCGGCCGTAAGCCTCCGTTATATGGCAGCCTTGCGCTGTTCGTGCTGTCGTCCGCCGCCTGCGCGGCCACGGCTTCGGTGAACACGCTCTCCTTCTTCCGGTTCTTCCAGGCCATCGGAGCGTGCGGGGGCGCGGTGGTTTCACGCGCCATGGTACGCGACCTGTTTCCGCCCGGTGACCTGCGCCGCATCTTCTCAATGCTCATGCTGGTCCTCGGTGCGTCGCCGCTGATCGCTCCTTTTATCGGAGGCTACCTGCTGGTGTGGTTCGGCTGGAAGTCGATCTTCCTGACCCAGGCGTCGTTGGGCGCTCTGACCCTCCTGGCTTTCCACTTCCGCCTGGAAGAGTCTCTGGCGCCGGAGCACATGCGGCCCCTGCGGATGGACCACATCATTTCCAGCTACAGGTATCTGCTGGAAGACCGGACGTTCCTGGGCGCATCGCTCGTCTGCGGATTCAGTTCCGCCGGCATGTTCGCCTATATCGCGAGCGCGCCGTTCGTATTCATCAACCTCTACAAGCTCCCGCCGCAGCAGTTTGGCTGGCTCTTTGGCGTAATCGCCGCCGGCCTGATCGGTTCTTCTCAGATCAACGGAAATATGGGGCAGCGCATCCCGCTCTGGCAGGTTTTGCGGGTCGCAAACGCGGTCCAGCTTGTGGCCGGAATCCTGGTGCTGGCGACGGCGCTCACCGGATTCGGAGGGCTCGCCGGCATCTTCGCGCCTGTTTTCATCTACATGTGCGCGATTGGGTTTGTTTTTCCAAATGGCAACGCCATCGCCATGATGCGTCACGGCAACATGGCCGGGACGGCCTCCGCCCTTCTCGGGACGATTCAATTTACGATCGCGGCAATCACCACGATTGCCCTTGGCGCGATCGATAACTCGTCGGCGCTGCCCATGGCGATCGTGATCGCCGGTTGCGGCGCCGCCGCGACGCTGCTGAATTTCCTGACTCTGGGCTCGAAGCTCGAAGTTGCCCCTCAGTCTCTCGTATAGTTTTCGACCACCGGCGCGATCCGCTCCGCGAGTTCCCGGTTCCGCGAGTCCGGCATCGCGGAAACGACGTACCCGAGCCATTCGCCCGATTCGAAGCCTGTCACCGAATAACCGTCCATGCTGGCATCGTGCAAGGAGACTTCGGAATGGTGAACCATGCGCGCCAGGGCCTCTCCCGGGAACACCTCCCCGTTCCCACGGCGGGTCAGAATGACGGAAAGCAGCATCTGACCCCGGCGCAGAATGATGTGGACATAAGACCGTCCCATAATCGTGCAGCGGTGGGCGGAGACAATTGAATCGGTGCCTGCCGCATCGATGACTGGTTCGAGCATGGGTGCGAACTGGGGTCCGAGTCCCTGCGTCATTTCGACGCGCATTGTCTGACGAGGATACTTCCCGGCAATCGCGCAATGCACGTGATCGTTGATTCCCAGCGCGAGCAGATCGCTGGTCTTGCGGTGCGAGACGAACAGGACTCCAGCGACGACGATCACCAGCATCACGAGACTCGAGACCAGCCGTCCCCAGCCTGCGGCGCGGCCCGGCGACGCCAGCCGTGCTCTCACGCGAGCCTCCAGATCGCGAGGAACCGGTTCGTTGTCGATCGCGCGCCGAAGCAATTCGTTCTCGTTCACTGCGAACCCTTCCCCTTTGATAAGCCCTTTTCGGCGGCGACGCTCGCCAACCCGGCGCGCAGGCTCTTCCGTGCCCGGCTCAGCCGCGACATCACCGTGCCGATCGGAACCCGCAACATATCCGCAATCTCCTGATAACTGAACTCGCGCACATCGGCCAGCACCAGCGTTTCGCGGAACGGCTCCGGCACCTTCGCCAGCGCATCCACCACCTGGCGGTCGCTCAGATAATCCGGAATCTGCGCCTCCACCGGGATCTCCTCAAGATTTATATCTTCCGGGGAAGTGTCTTTATTCCCGAACGGTCGCAGCCGAAAAAATTTCCGCCGGAAGTGCGAGGCCCGATAGACCAGAATCTTGTGCAGCCAGGCCCGAATGTTGGTTCCCGGCTCGAACCGATGGTATGATTTCCACGCCTGAAGAAACACATCCTGCGCCAGATCCTCGGCCTCATCGCGGTTGCCGAGAAGTCCGACCGCGGTGCGGTAAATCTCCGGCAGGAACGGGAGCGCGGCGGCTTCGAACTCTTCGCGGCTGTCTTTCTTCTCGCCCGGCACCGGATTTCGAATCGTAACGCATTCCGGGCCGTCTTAACCTGCAGGAGCCGCGCGGGAATAAAATCAGGCTAGCGGAGATTTCTCAATCGTGAAAGTGCTGCAGGAGAAACACAAACTCGCATCCCGCTGGTTCCATTGGATCAACTTTCCGCTTCTTGCGGTCATGATTTACAGCGGGCTGCTGATCTACTGGAGCTACGATCCCTATCGGATCGGCTTCGGCAGCGTCACGCTTTACCATTTTTTCCCGAACTGGTTCTACAATCTGCTTGGCCTTACGTACAATCTGGCGCTGGGAATGGCGCTCCACTTCGTTTTTGCGTGGATCTTCGCGATCAACGGCATCGCGTATGTGCTCTACACGCTGATCTCTGGAGAGTGGCGGGAGCTGTGGCCTGAACGAAAATCCTTCGGCGAGGCTGTCCGCGTTGCCATGCACGACGCGGGCTTCAAAGTTCCGCTGCCGCCGCAGGGCCGCTATAACGCCGCGCAGCGGATTACGTATTCGGCAATCGTGGTTATGGGCGGGTTCAGTCTGCTGACCGGGCTTGCAGTCTATAAACCGGCCCAACTGCACTGGCTTGCCGCGGCGTTTGGGGGTTATGAATGGGCGCGATGGGTGCACTTCTGGCTGACGATGGGTTACGTCGGATTTTTCGCGATCCACATCGCCCAGGTGATTCGCGCCGGGTGGGCCAATTTCCGCGCTATGGTGTGCGGATACGATCTTGTTCCCGCGCCCGCAGTTGAGACCAAGCCCGACCTGGAGGTGGCCCATGGCGACTGATCGACCTAAAGAACCCTTAACCCCCGAGCAGGAACTCAAACGGCGTTCGCGCCGATCTTTCGTGGCCCTCGGCGCCGGCGCGATCGGCGCGGCAGCGGGCTGGTACTGGCTGAACGGCCAACCACTGGCCGACGAGATCCCTGCGCCTCTGCGCAAAGTCCTGGGCGTGAACGAGCGTGTCGTCCGGAACGCTCTCTACAGCAACAACAATCTCGCGAAGCGCTATCCCGCTTCGGCGATCGGCAAAATCAAGGTAAACGGCGACATCGGCATCGAAAAACCGATTGACCTGGCCGCCTGGAGCCTGACGGTGGCTCCGTTTGGCTCAGCCGAGAAGAAACTGAAACTTGCCGACGTCCAGTCCCTGCCGCGCTATGAAGAGATCATCGATTTCAAATGCGTGGAAGGCTGGAGCACCGTGACCCAGTTCGCCGGGGCGCGGCTGTCCGATTTCACTGCGAAATACGCCCCCGGCTCAGAAAAAACGGCGTTCGTTGCTATGCAGACCCCGCTCAACGACTACTACATCGGTGTGGACATGCCGAGCGCTCTCCACCCACAGTCTCTTCTGGCGTGGGAGATGAACGGCGCGCCTCTCACCGATGGCCACGGCGCCCCTTTACGGCTGGTTATGCCGGTGAAATACGGCATCAAGAACATCAAGCGGATCGCCCGCATCGAATACACAAACAAACGGCCGCCCGACTACTGGGCGGAGCAGGGGTACGACTACTATTCCGGGTTGTAATGAACCGTCCGACGGCATCTCCTACAATAGAGGGATGAGCAAACCCTGGACGGAAATGACGCCCGCGGAGCGGCTGGCGGACCGGATCGCGAAGAACCGTGCGATCGATCAGCGAGTCAGCCACAAGCTTGTAGCAGACAAGAAGACTTCGGAAATTTCTACAAGGCAAAAAGCAGTCCGAAACGTGCTCGACCGGTTCCAGCAAATCAAAGCCACGCAGGGGCTTGATGCCGCGTCCGAATTCGTCCGCGCACATAAAGCCGACGCAAGTTAACGGATATCCCGTGCCCGGGTGGACATCCCGTCTTCCCAGTTGCTCCACCCGGAATTCATCCCATACGGTGAGTGGTCCATCGTGGCTTCGATTCGCCGTATTTTGCCCTTTTCGATTTTGAACAACTCGGCGATCTCCCACGTCCACGGCTGATTTGGACCCGCTGTGACGGTGCGCCCGTCGGGCGTCTGGAAGGTTCGGGTATTGCCCGCCTGGTGATCGAAAAAGGCAAAGGCGAACACAATTCCTCGCTCGGGGTCTACTGCTACATAACGGCGGTCCCGAATCCGGCTGACGAAGTGCAGCAAGCCGGATTCGAACTGCTCCTTGCAACTCCAGCTGGCGGAATAGTTCGTTGACGTTTTCGGGTCTGGTTTCGGCTGGCCGTTCGGTGGCGGCACATTGGTGGTGGGCGAGCCGTTCTCGATGCGGTTGCAGTCGTCGGCGAACGGGTAGACGCCCTTTCCATCGTTCTGCTGCATCCCGCTGAAGTACATGTTCGCGGTTTTGATCAGATCCTCCCGCGACAGCCGCTCGGCGGGCGGAACCGCTTCGCCGAAGAGGGGGTCCGGCTGGCCGATCTTCTCCCAGCCCAGCGCGGCCCGGTCGCTGCGCGAGATCAGCATCTCGACCTCGGGAATCTGGCCATTCACCACTTTCAAACGCAGGGCGATCACACCGGGCACCTGCTCGCCGGGCTTTCTGCCTTCCTCCCGCATCGTTCCCAGAAAAGTAACCTCTCCCGTCGACGTGTCCGTTACGAACAGCCGGTAGGAGCCCTTCGCGACCATCGACCGCCAGATGCCGTCGCCCGGATCCAGCCTTTGGCCGTTTTCGGTATACTTGACGTTTTTTGTTAGCGGCACGAGCTTCGGGTCGTGTTTGACCACGGCGTCGAGATACCGGTCGACGAAGCCGTTCAGGCAAGTGCGGTCGCACGGGGTGGTCGACTGGGCCGCCGCCAGTCCGGCAACAAGGCTTCCGAGGGCGACGATTCCGGCAAGTTTCATTTGATCGGGATTCTATCAAAACCGGCGCGCCGCCCGGCTGTCTTGACAGGCAAAGGCCAGCGCGCTACAACACAAACATAAGGAGAAAGTGTGAAGATACGCAGGCTGTTGCCCTTGTTTTTCCTTGTGACGTTGCCCGCAGGGTTCATTACGGCGGCCACGGAACAGCAGGAGGTCAAGGGAGTTCTCATGGATCAGAAGTGCTCCGGAACCGCGGATTTACATATTTCGGGAGCCACTGGAGCCCTCGTCGGAGGCCGCATCGTGGCTGAAGCGCACACGCGGCAGTGCCTCATGATGCCCGAGTGCGAGAAGAGCGGCTATGGTGTGTATACCTCGGATAATAAGTTCCTGAAATTCGACGAAGCGGGGAACCGGAAGGCGCTCGCGGCGATCAAGGCGACCACCAGAATCGACGATATGGAAGTCGAGGTAACCGGTCAGGTCAAGGATGACACGATTAAGGTCGCGACATTAAAAATTCTTCCGCCAATCGATTAGAAAAAAGCGGTATCCTGGTGCCTGGGAGAACAATCGATGGCCAAAGGCATGAACCAGAAGAAAGAAACGAAAAAGCCCAAGAAAGATAAAAAGTAAGCCCGCGGCCGAGGCCCCAACCAGGCCTCGGCTACTTCGGATTCGCCGGGACGAATCTGATCGAGCTTTTCGACGCCACGCTGCGGAACTGCATCGGAAAGCTCGCGCCGCTGTAATAGGCATCCCACTCGTCTTTATAGTGTGCGGACGCGACGCGGCCCGATTCCCCGAACGGGAGGTTCAGCAACGAATCGTCCCAATCCCCGGTTGAGGCGTCCATGCGCTCCGAAGGCCCCAGCCTTCGGGTGGTTTGCTTCACAGTGTTCGCACCGCCGCTCATCAGGACCGGTCCGATATTGAAGTACTTCCCCACCACAGGCATGCGTCCCACGACCGGATTGTTGACGTTCCAGTACATGTAACGCCCCCACTTCCAGAGGGCTGGATAGGAACCCTGCATACGCCGCCCTTCCTCCATTGCGTCTGCGAAACATCGCAACAGCAATTCCCGGTAATCGGCGAACCAGCCCGACGGATGTTCGCGCAGGATCCGTTCGACGACGGACGTGGCGAGTGTCGAATCATAGATCTCGCCGTTTCCAGGCGCGGCGCGCTCCGCGATTGCCCGCTTCAAGTATTGATAAGTCAGGGTTGTGATGAGCGGCTCGGGGCGGTTCTGATCCATCTGTCCGTCCCAGGCGGCGAGCATACGCATGGCGTCGTCGGCGGCTTTACCGGAGCTCGGCCGCCCTTCGTTAGCTGCCGTCAATTGCCGGGCAAGGAACTTGTCGAAACCGCTATAGACGTCTTTCTGAATGCGCAGATTGTCTTCGGGTTTGAGTTTGTCGCCGCCGGCGCGCAGCATGTCCTGAATCTGTTCCGAACGCCATGGCGCGGCGAACTGGCCGCTGACGTTGTAGGGATAGTTCGTTGGAAACGGATTCTGATTCGCCGTGACCAGAAATCCGCTCGGGGGATTGTATGCGCGCGGCAGTTCGTCGAAAGGGATGTAGCCGTCCCACTCGTTGGTTCCCGATGCGCCGTCAACCGGAACGTCGCCCGCATAGTTCCGCCGGATCGGCAGTTTCCCGGCGGCCTGATAGCCGATATTGCCGTCGACGTCGGCATACACGAAGTTCTGACCGGGGCCGCCGAAGCGCGCGAGCGCGCGTTCGAAGTCGTCCCAGTTGCGGGCCTTGTCGATGTCGAGGAAGGCGTATTGCAGGACGCCGGGCTCGGCGGCCGTCCAGCGAAGGGTCATGATTTGCTTGTTCTGAACTTCAAAGACGGGCCCGTGGCGGGTGACCCAGTTCAGGATTTGTTGGGGTTTCCGGCCTTTAATCGCAATGATCTCGCGCTCGGGGCGCGCCTGCTCGACCTTCCCCTGGAAAAGGTAGCGGCCGGTTCGGAGATCGATACGTTCGATGTAGAGGTCCTGAACGTTGAAGCCGAGATTGGTCTCGCCCCACGCGATGCGGTCGTTGTGACCTGAGATGATCCCGGGCATTCCGGGCAGCGCGACGCCTGCAACGTCGAGACCCGGCGCTTCGAGATGATCCATGTGCCAGACGCCTGGAAGCCCGAACTCGAGGTGCATATCGTTCGAGAGGAGAGGCTTGCCGGTTGCGGAGTGTGCGCCGGAAATCGCCCACGCGTTTGACCCCGGATGCGCGTCGCCGCCGGGCAGCAGTTCGAAGCCGCTGCGAAAGGGATAAAGGTAATTCACCTTAGCCGGGTCGCCGGTGCGGAGCATCTGTTGTTTCACGAGGCGCGTCTTCCAGTTGTCGGTCAGGGTGCGGAACATCTGCAATCCGCAGAGCAGGGAATCGACGCCTGTCCAGGGCCGCGGATCGTAGCCGAGCAGAGTGAATTCGGCGCCATAGCGTCCGTGGTGAGTGCTGATGTATGCGTTAACGCCGCGCGCGTAAGCTTCCAGAGCGGATTTATCGGACGCGGGAGCGGTTGCCCAGACCTGCTGGGCGATGCGGCGCATCCGCATGCGGCGCGCCTCGATATCGGACACGAGTGTGGATGGTCCGACGATTTCGGAGAGAGTTCCGGCGGCAAGACGGCGTAGTCCGTCCATCTGGAACATGCGGTCTTCGGCGGTGGTAAAGCCCTGGACGAACCAGAGGTCGTCGAGGTTTTGCGCTTTGATGTGGGGAACGCCGAGGCGGTCGTAATTGACTTCGACGGGTTGCGCGACCTGAGTTTCGATTGTGCCCGAGGTATGTGGCAAAGGCCGGTAGAAGACCCAATAGAAGATGGCTGCGGCGGCGACCAGTGCGGCCGCGATCAGGACGTTTACCACGAAAAGAAGGCGGCGCACTGATGCGATTGTAAACGGCGCTCTTTTCTGCTTCCGATAATATTCAGATAGTGACGCCGAGTCTAACCGCAAAGTCGGCACTTTTGCTCGCGTGCCTCTGCGTCAGCTTTGCGAGCGCGCAGGAGACGCGGGTTCGCTCAGGGGACCTCGGGCTGAAGCCGACCGGCAAAGTGTATCCCGAAATCGATTTTGCGCGGATTCCAACCACGATTGAGGACCTGATCAATCACTCCGATCTGGTTGTCGATGGCACTGTGACCGCAGTTCTTCCGTCGCGGAGGCCCAATCCCACGGTTGCGACCATGATCCTGACGGACTCGCTGGTGGCAGTTGATGAGGTCTTTGCCGGCACTGTGCCCGCAGGCACAGGGGCGATTGCGGTATCCCAATTTGGCGGCAGGATTAACGACCTTGAGATGGTGTTTCGGCCGGATGTGCCGATGATTGTGGGCGAACGGTATATCTTGTTCCTTCGTCGTGACACGAGTTCGACGCCAAACACGACCAACTATCCGCGATACTTCGCCGACGGGGGTTGGGTGGGAAAGGCGAAGGTTGAACACGGAACTGTGGCCTTTCCACCGGAAGCGCATGGCGGCGGGATCACTCGGTTCAACGGAACAGACCTCAGCTCGTTTATCGCGATGCTTCAGCACGAGATCCTTGTCATCTCTCCTTCGAAGAAGTCAGGGGTCGCCGCGAAATAGAAAGCAAGACCGCATACAATACCAACATCCCTGAATATTCGATTACCGGATCTGAAACATGAAACTCACCACATTCGCTGTTCTCACCGCCGCGTCGGCAAGCCTGCCGGGCGCCTTCGCTCAACTCCCGCAATCCAGAATATTGACGGTCGATGTCGCTCAGACGATCGCGCAGGAGGCGATGGCCAAATGCCGCGCCGACGGCTATAAAGTTACCGTCCTTGTGGTCGACGGACTCAATGCGCCGAAGGCGATGCTGCGCGACGACGGCGCTACCGCGTCGACCACGGAGGTAGCCAAAATGAAGGCCACCGCCACCATGCTCTACAACAGGCCTTCAGGTCCGGCAACGCCTCCGCCGGCGGGTACGGCGGCGCCTCCCGCTACGATTCCGGGCACCATCAATGCGCAGGGCGGTGTGCCGATCAAGGTTGGGGACGCCACGATCGGCGCGGTTGCCGTCAGCGGCGCGCCCGGCGGTGACAAAGATGCCGCCTGCGCGAAAGCGGCCCTCGAAAAGGTCGCGGACAAGCTGAAGTAGGTTCGCTTAGCGAACTTCACTCATGAGGGCCGCGAGGTTGCCCTCCGAGTCGCGGAAAAACGCCATCCAGAGTTCATGGTCCGGCATCCGGGCGATCATTCTGGGCTCCGATTCGAACTGGACTTCGCGGGCGCGCAGCAATTCTGAAGTGCTGTGAATATCGTCCGTCCTGTAATACACGATCGAATTGGAAACGGCTCCAGAGCTTTCGCGCGGCGCGAGCATTAACCTGACGCCACCGCAGTCGAAGAAGGACATGTTTCCCGCATCAAAAAGAAAAGGCAGGCCGACGACGTCGCGATAGAATCCGGTCGCGCGCTGCAGGTCCGTCACCGTGATTGCGATCTGGCCGATTGAGGAGACGGCGCCTTTGGCCACAGGCGATGCGCTCATGGGGGCGAGTATATCGCAGGCCCCGATTACGATTTGATTTTCAAGTGAAGGCCCGCAGCCTTCCAGGCAAGTAACAATGCGCCGTCGGCGGGGCCATGTCGCGGCGCCTCGCACACCGATGCGTCCTGCAGCGCGATCAGGAGGCGGAATCGATCGAGCAGCGTGACGCTTTGAAACGCGCCGCCCGTCCAGGAGACAGGAACAGGTTCCCCGTCGCTCCAAAGCTGCCGGCGGACGGATGCGATCAGCAGTGCGAGTTGCTGCGCCGCCTGCTGCATGAGCCCGACCGCCGTCGGATCGCCCTCTTCCGCGAGATGGTCGACCGTGCGCGCGAGATCCGCTACACGGGACCGGGGCCACTCGTCCGTATAGAGAAGGTGCAGCATCTCGTTGGCGTCCGACGCCCCGACGGCTTCGATGAGAGCCGGCGTGAGGGCGGTTCGACCGCCCCAGCCTTCGTGCTCGCGCAGCACCGCTCTCAGAGCCTGCCTCGCAATGTCGAAAGCGCCGCCTTCATCGCCAAAGATGTAGCCCCAGCCGCCTGCTCGCGCCGTCTCGCCCCTCGCGTTCTGGCCATATGCCATCGAACCCGTACCTGCGATCACAATGATGCCGGGCTCACCGGCGGTCGCGCCGGCAAGCGCAATGGCTGCGTCGTGCGTGATCAGCAGATGGTCGGCTTCGATCAGCTCATGGAGAAGTGCGGATTTGTCGTCAGGGCCACCGCTCATTCCGAGACAGGCGGCCTTGAAGCCAAAGCGCACGCCAGCGGAATCGAGTCCGGCCTGAGCGGCAGCCCGCGAGATGCATTCCCGGATCACGCGAAGGAATTTCGCTTTGGCTTCAGCGGCTCCCACGTGGTTGCAGGGGCCGGCGTTGCCCCAACCAACAATGTTGCCTTCGGCATCGCCGATCACTGCCGTGGTGCTCGACTGACCCCCGTCCACTCCGAGAAAGAAGCTGCTCATCGATTCAGTTTTGCGGCTTCAGTTTTGCCGCTTCAGTTTTGCTTTGCCGGCTGTTCCACTCTCAGGTTGTTCGTCACCATGCCGAAGGTCATAGCCGAATTCGCGCGTATGCCCGCGATCTCCTTTTCCATCGGTGTCTGGACAACGCCTTCAAGCGTCACGTGCCCATTGTCCACCAGGATATGAATCGGCGGGACGGGTTGAATGCCGTACACGGACATGGCGGGATCGCGAAAGATTGCCCGCGCAACCTGCAGACGGATTCTGTCGTCAAAACCAGAAAGCGGCGCAACCTTCAACTCGTTATCGACCGTACTTACTCCGTTTATCTTTCCAATCAGTTTCCCCAGCGTGTCTTTCTTCCAGGGTTGGGTAACTTCGCCGGTAAGCTGCACTGTTCCGTTGTTCACCTGAATCCTGACGTCATCCCAGAGGGAATAGTATGCGTAACTTCTCACCTCGTGCGCCGCTTTTTGGGCTATTGCAGCATCTCCAGTCAACGCCTGCGGACTCGTTTTCGCCATCGCGGCTCCAGCCGCAAGCGCCGCCGCAAGCAGCACATTTCCAATCAACTTATATTTCACTTATTTCGACCTCATTTGTTTAGATGAGCCAGCGGCTTACTGGTTCCGTAAAGGTTTGCATGACGCCGAAGGAGATCCTGTCAATGGCTCCGCCGGCGCCTTCGTGCCAAGGCGCGCAAAAAACTCTGCCGATATAGTGACTTAGCGCCCGAACTCCTTGCAGTCACTTCCGTGTCTCCGAATTGGTCCGACTACGAATCAGCCTGCGAGCGCTTTGTTCTCGGCTAGAATCTGAACATGAGCGCCAGCGAGGAAATGTATCGCCGGATTGTCGACGCTGTGCCGGAAGGCATATGGGTGGTCAGCCCTGAAGGCCGAACGCTGTTCTGTAACGATCGCATGGCGCAAATGCTGGGTACCGATGTCGAACGTTTGCAGAGACTCTCATGCTTTGACCCTGTGTTCCCCGCCGATCTGGAGGAAGCCCAACGTCATTTCGGGCTTCAGATGGCCGGCGGCGCCAGGCCATTCGATTTTCGATTGCGCCGCGTCGATGGATCGCCATTGTGGGTCAGTATTTCATGCACTCCCATGTACGATGACGGCGGCGTTTCCACCGGGCTCCTTGGTTTATTCACGGATATCAGTCAGCGAAGGCAGTCCGAGGCAGCGCTGCAGGAGAGCGAAGAGCGGTTTCGCAATATGGCCGACACGGCCCCGGTGATGATTTGGGTCGCCGGTCCCGACCAGCTCTGTACGTATTTCAACAAGTGCTGCCTGGATTTCACAGGTGATTCCCTCGACGAGAAAATCGGCGATGGCTGGATGGTGAATATTCATCCCGAGGACCGGGAGTGGTTCCTGGCGAAGTACTCTGCTTCGTTCGGCGCCCGCCATGAGTTCCAGGCCGCATTCCGGCTCCGGCGGGCGGATGGCGAGTATCGATCGGTGCTCACCACCGGGGTTCCACGCTTTACGGCGGGCGGCGAGTTTGCGGGCTACATCGGCTCCTGCGTCGATATCACGGAGCTGCGACGCTCACAGGATCAAGCGCTCGCCAGACAAAAGCTGGAAAGCGTAGGAGTGCTGGCGGGCGGCATCGCTCACGATTTCAACAACCTGCTGGGCGGGATACTCGCGGAAGCGGAACTGTCAACGATGCAACTGCTGCAGGGCGAATCTCCCGTTGAAGGCATCGAAAGAATCCGAGTTGCGGCCTGGCGCGGATCCGAGATCGTTCGCGAGTTGATGATTTACTCGGGCCAGGACAAGGGGGACCCCGTCGAGCCCGTGGATTTGTCGGGGCTCGTTGAAGAAATGCTGGAGTTGCTGAAGGTGTCCGTCTCGAAACATGCGAGCGTGAGGTTCTCTCTGGACCAGAACCTTCCCGCAGTGCTGGGCAAGGCCTCCCAGATTCGCCAAATCGTGATGAATCTGATTATCAATGCGTCGGAAGCGATCGGGGAGGAAGGCGGCGTAATCGAGGTCACCACATCGCGAACCACTCCGACCTGGAAGTCGAATGTAAACAGTCAGCGTTTGTCCTCGGAAGATTACCTGACCCTGGAGGTCTCGGACACGGGCGGCGGCATGACGGAAGAGGCGCAAGGCAAAGTCTTCGATCCGTTCTTCAGCACCAAATTCGCCGGACGGGGTCTGGGGCTTGCGGTAGTCCAGGGGATCGTTCGAGATCACGGCGGCGCCATCAATCTCGTCAGCGCGCCTGGCCAGGGGACGAGATTCGAGATCTTCCTGCCTTGTATCGCCGGGACCGCGCCTGCGAGGCACCCCGCTGTCGCGGGAGTCTCTGCGGAGCAACATCAGTCTTTGGCGGGGACTGTTCTGATCGTGGAGGATGAAGCGTTATTGCGACTCACCGTATCTAAAATGCTGCGAAAGAAAGGTCTCGGGGTAATCGAGGCATTCGACGGCTTTTCCGCTTTGGAACAGGTTCGCGCGCACAAAGATGAAATCGATGTGATGCTGCTGGATGTGACCTTGCCGGGAATGTCCGGCCGCGAAGTCTTTGAGCAAGCCCTGCGACTGCGTCCCGATCTGAAGATAATTCTCACCAGCGCCTACAGCAGAGAGACTGTCGACGCCTCCTTTGCCGGACTCCGCGTCGAGTCCTTTGTCCGCAAGCCGTTCCAGCTTGCCGAACTTCTGCAACAGCTTCGGGGCGCCCTGCTAACATCAACCGGGCAAGACGCGCGGTCAATGGCTATTGCTGCCGTGGAATGTCCGGCGCCGAACTGATACTTCAACAGCCTCGATTCGTCAGCAGGCCGAATTGTTCCAATTCACACCACGTTTGCGCAGCTCGTGTTCAACCTGGGCAACCGACTGGAACTGTACCGCGTCAATGCCCAGCGCACGGGCGGCTTCGACGTATGCCTGAATGTCGTCGGTGAAGAAGCATTCCTCGGGAAGGCAGTTTGCAGCCTCGATCGCTTTCCGATAAATGAGCGGCAGGGGCTTCAGCGCTCCGGCTTTGTAGGAAAGTACGAGGGCGTGGAAGTGCTGTATGTGCGGGTATCTTTCCCGAATCATCTCGAAGTGAATCGCGTTCGTGTTCGAGAGCAGGACCAGGCGGTAATTTCTGGCGATGCCGCGTAACATTTCTTCCGGTATGAGTGTTTCCGGCGAGAAGATGGAGCTCCAGATTTCGCAGAAGGCCTCGTAAGTCAGGTCGAGGTTCAGATGGGTGGAAATCCGCCGCACGAAATCCCGGGATTCGATCTCGCCGGATTCGAAACGCTGCACCAGATCGGTTTGAGCGAGACGCGCCGATATTTGCGCTTTGGGGACGCCATACCGGCTTTCGATCATCGCGTATGCGTGATGAAAATCGAACGGTATGATGACGCGTCCGAGATCGAATATGACTGCCTTGATCAATTGTTAAGGTCCTGGATGTTGGACAGTCGACCGTTCTGAGCGGGTCTACCAGCTTTTCCAGGGTAGCAGGCGGTCAGCGTTTCAGAATCGGCGGTGTGAAGCGATAACATCGAAGGCATGCTCGGGGTTCGTCTGAACAAGAGACAGCGGAGGAGGTGGAGGGCGTGGGCAAGGGAGTACTTTGAAAAGTCCGCCGCGTTGCCGCCATCCGAAGACGCAGAGCAATTACGGCGTACGGGCGCCCTGCTTGCTCGAATCGGGAGCCCGCTCAAAAGCAAGAGAAGACGGAAGAAGCGGAACGCGCCGAAATCGGCAACGCACCTTTGAAACAGATGGCCGCGTTTCCCAGGACGGACGTGTTTGTAATTGGCGGCGGTCCCGCTGGTCTCGCTGCGGCCATCGCCGCCCGCCGCAAGGGCTTCCGCGTTACGCTCGCCGACGGCCGCAAGCCGCCAATCGATAAGGCCTGCGGCGAGGGCATCATGCCTGACGGGGTCGCGGCGGCGCGGAGTCTTGGTGTGCGTCTGGCGGACGCGGATTCTTTCGTCATCCGCGGAATTCGCTTTCTGGGCGAAAATGTCTCGGTCGAAGCCGATTTTCCCGATGGAGAGGGTCTGGGCATCCGGCGGACCGCCTTGCATCGTGCACTTACCGAGGAGGCCGAGCGCTGCGGAGTCGAACTTCTCTGGGGGTGTCCGGTCGGCGATTTGAGCGGAATCGCGGCGCGCTGGATCATCGGCGCCGACGGAACCGGATCGCTGGTTCGCCGCTGGGCCGGGCTCGACCGATGCGTCCGAGACGGCCGGCGCTACGGCTTCCGGCGCCACTTTCGCGCGGCTCCACGTACTCATTCGATTGAGATCTACTGGGGTGACGGCTGCCAGGTTTATGTGACTCCGGTGGCGGCGGATGAGGTCGGTGTGGCGCTGATCTCGAGCGATTCGAAACTGCGCCTGAAGGACGCGATGGTTCAATTTCCCGCTCTGGCCGAGAGCCTGGAAGGCAAGGCGGAGGCATCGACGGAGCGAGGAGCGGTTACGGCATCGCGCCGGCTTCGGAACGTGGCGCGCGGGAACGTCGCGCTGATCGGAGATGCGTCGGGTTCGGCGGATGCTGTCACGGCGGAGGGCATCTGTCTCGCCTTCCGGCAATCCCTCGCGCTCGCGGATGCGATGGAACGTGGAGATCTCGCGTTTTACGAAAAGACGCATCGGCGATTGGCCGCACGGCCGCGGTTTATGGCCGATTTCATGTTGTTGATGGACCGCCGGCGATGGCTCCGCAATCGCGTGCTCCCGGCGCTGGCTTCCCATCCCGAACTCTTCCGGGGTCTGCTTGCCATGCACGTCGGCGCAGCTCGGCCGCGGGATTTCGCGGCCGATTGCGTCGAGCTGGGTTGGCGAATGCTCGTCTCACACTAAGATCGCGCACAACGCCCTGCTGTGCGCTCAGAACTAAGATCGCGCACAACGCCCTGCTGTGCGCTCAGAACTAAGATCGCGCACAACGCCCTGCTGTGCGCTCAGAACGTAAGCCGCGCGCCAATCTGGATGCGGCGCGCTTGCGTGCCGTCGGGGAAACCGCCGTCCGCGCTGCCGTAACCGATGGCGCTCGGAGTCGCCTGCAGGACTCCCTTCGTCGCCGTATACGCCTGCGAGAACAGGGCCGTGGGAGACCAGGTATTGCTGATGTTGAACGCCTCGCCGATGAGCATCAGCTTCACCCTTTCCGTGCCGAGCGGGATCGCCTTTGTGACGCGGAGATCCGCGCGATAAAAGGCAGGCGTGTAGAGGTCATTAACCGGCAGAAAGGGGACGCGGGTGCTGCCGCCCTGATAGCCGTCGATCGTGCTGGTGGAGAGGATGCTCCCGGAAGCGAGCGTCGGAGCAGATACGATCCGGATGGTGGGGCTGCCGCTCGGATGCCCGGTGGCGAGCGTTACGATTCCGGAGAGCTGCCAGCCATCGGCGACATATTTCAGAAACGCGTTGTTTGCGTGAGGAACCGTCGGAGCCCAGATGAAGGAATAGACAAATCGGTGTCTCTGATCGAGAAGGCCGCTTCCGCGTTCATAGCCGTAGTTTCCGTTATAGGTGTAGGAAGCGAGCGAGCTGAAGAAGATGGCACTGGTTGCGCCGCCCTGGCCTTCGTCGATTTCGTGTGAGTAAGTGTACGAGATCAGCGACTGGAAGCCGTGCGAGAAGCGTTTCTCCAGCGTCACGGCCAGCGCGTCGTAGTAGCTGTTCGTGCCGTTAGTGTCCTCGAGGATCGAGCCGTACTTCGTGTTCGGGCGAGGCGTTGTGTAAATCGGCGTAGTAAACGTGCCGGTCTGATTGCCGTTAACATCCTCGATCTTATAGGTATAGCTGGTCGTCGATTGTACGTTCAAATCGGTAACACCGTACAGGTTGACTCCGCGGCTCCAGATCAGTGACGGGCTTAAGACCAAATTCCACGGCAGTTCACGCGAGAATGAGAAATTCGCCTGCTGGGAGTAGGGAGTCTTAAGATTGGGAGCGGCGAACTGCAGGTTGGAAGCGCCGACGCCGGCTCCGGCGGGAGCGGCGGGCAAGGCGTTCGGGAATGAAGGGCCGACGGCGTATTGCGTCGGATTCGTCGCGTTGAAGGTGTCGGAGATCTGATAGATTCCGTTCGACGTATAGAGGTTATCGATCAGGCCGCCGAGCATACGCGCATAAAACATGCCGTATCCCGCGCGAATCACGGTCTTGTCATTGACGCGATAAGCGAGACCGATTCGCGGGGAAAAGTTTGTGGAGGGGCTGTTAATCCTGCCGGTTTCCGGATAATCGGGATTCACAACCGGGAAATTTCCCGTTGTCGATTTATCCCAGCGAACTCCCAACGTCGCTGTAAACCGGGGAGTTACTTTCCATTGATCCTGGGCATACCACGCATATTCATGAATCGTGTAGTCGGCGACGGGATTACCAAAGAGCTGCGAATAGGAAGTCCAGTTCTTTCCGCCTGCCGTCGGGCCGCTGTAGTCCTGCGCGAACGCTGTCGGGGTGAGATAGGTGTAAGATCCGTACTGGCCGGGAAAGTAGTAAACGTAGTCCTCGGTATTGGATATGTTGAAGCCGAACTTGAGGGTGTGGCGTCCTTTCGTCCAGGTGAGGTCGTCCGCATACTCGTAGCGAGTTTCGTTCGGTTCCACGCGCGGGAGATAGTTAGCCGGTCCAAGTTGAACGCCAGCCACCGAGACATCGAGATAGCCGAGGCCTCCGCCCAGCGAAGCCTGATTGAACGAATCTGCCTGGCGATCGGTATCCCATCCGAAGCGGAACACGTTGACCATCGTGTTGGTCGGCACAAAGGTCCAGCCAAACTTGCCGTTGCGTACTCGAACCGAGTCGTCGCCGTTACCGTTAATTCCGGCGCCGCTGGTTGAAGAAAGACCGGTCTGAATTCCGTTGGGTGAGAACCATCGGAGAAAGTTGAATTCGCCGACGAATGAATTCTTGTCGTTCAGGCGGTAGTCGATTTTGCCAAAGCCGAGATCGTTGTCATCCGTTCGCGCGATCTGGCCAAAGAAACGCGGCAGCAAGGAATTGATGGCGTTGCATTGAGCGGGCGTGGCGGGGAGACCGCAGCCGATGAAGCTCTGAGTCGCGGTGTTGATGACGCCGTTCAACACATAGCTGTCCGACAGCGGGAAATTGCGGTAAGTCAGATCGAAGCCGAGGAAGTAGAACAGCTTGTTCTTGATGATGGGCCCTCCGACGGTGCCGCCGCCCTCAACCCGCTTTTCGCTCGGATTGAAGGCCGCGAACGTGTCCCGGGCGTCGAAACCGGTGCTGCGGAAGAAATAGAAGCCATCTCCGTGCACCGCATTTCCACCGCTTTTGGTTACCGTGTTGACGACACCGCCCATGGCGCGGCCGTACTCGGCGGAATAGTCGTCCGTGACGACCTGAAACTCCTGAACAACCTCCTGCGAGAGTTGCGACTGGATGCGCGTGCGGCCGGCGTTCTCGTCATAGAACTGCTCTGTGTTGTCGTTCCCGTCCAGCAGGAAGGAGTTATTGCCCGCCACGCCGCGGAAGCTCAGCAGGCCGAAGGTTGCGTCGTTGGTTACTCCGGGGGTCGACAGCACGAAGGAATCGACTCGCCGGCCGTTAATGGGTAAATTGTTAATCAGCTGATCGCCAATCACCTGGGAAACGTCGGTCTTCTGGTCGTCGATCAGCTGAGCTGCCGAGGACACATCGACCTCAGTCGTGCTTTGCGCCACGCTGAGGCTGATGTTCATGTTCAAATTCTGGCCGACCTGGAGATTAATGTCTTTGAGGTTGTACGGCGAAAATCCCGGTGCGGTAATCGTCAACTCATAACCTGGTCCGGGGATGAGCGCTGGGGCTGTGAAGACGCCGTCGCCGTTGGTCTGGATCGAGCGGATGTCGCCTTTCGATGCGCTCGACACCACCACTTTGCCGTTTGCAACAACGGCCCCCGTGGGATCGTGGACCGTTCCCGAGATGCTGGCCACGCCTCCAGCCTGAGCAAATGCGTTCGCCGCCAGCAGAAACGTTGCAATCAGAACTACACAACCGTTGCGCATGAATGCCTCCGATCTCCCTGAATATACGTGCATTGTGTGAAAAATTACCATTGCGATCCCCGGGGATCCGGCAAAAGAAGCCGCGTCGCCAGGTGCCGACCCCCTATCTAAGTTACAGAAAAACAAGGGTAAGTGAATCGTCAGTCAATTTGTCAAAAGACCCGTACATAAACCAATAGCAGCCGAGTATTACAACACGATCACGATCCAGTGTAAATTGTGTCGCCGATTAATTCCCGTTCAGAATGCCGATCGGCGAGAACCACGCTACGCTGGTAGTGCGTCTATCGACACAGTGCGGAGAGATCCGCAAAAGGCTTGTCAACTATGCCCCTTCCCGATGGCCAATCCACCGGAACGATGGAGTTGGTGGATGTGGAGTATTTCGACTGGGAGCCGGAGGGTTCCCCGATTTCGATCCACATGCACCGCGATACCATCGAAGCGATTTCGCGAGACGTTACCGACGCCTGGAAAACCCTGGCTCGTCCGGTTCTGGAAACCGGGGGGCTATTGCTCGGCAGAGTGGAGACCGGCGAGCGCCCGACGGTATGGATCAATCGTTATCAACCCGTCGAGTGCCGGCACAAAGCCGGGCCGCGTTTCGTACTTGACGAGGAAGACAAGGCGGGCCTCGAGAAGGCGGCGGCCGATGTTCTTTCAGGCGGCGAAACAGCCGTCGTGGGTTTCTACCGGAGCCATCTGCGTGACGGCCTTCAGCTGGAGGATTCCGACTTTGATCTGGTACAGCGGTATTTCAGCGACGCCGCCGACCTGATTCTTCTCATCAAGCCGGAAAACCCCTTCACCATGTCGGGACAGTTTTTCGTGCAGGGCGAGGGGACGGGGGGCGCCCCTGTGGGTCCCGCTTTTCCTTTTGCCGGGAATCCTGTCGCTGGACAAGCGATCGCTGGACATCCGGTGAGTGGACATGCGGCCGTCGTTCCGGCTGAGGAGCCATTTCAATCGGATGCGGCTCCTCGCGAGCGCCCGCGCCGGCTGGTGCCTGATTTTACGCCGTTGCAGAATGCCGCGGCCCCCGTCGATCCTCCTGTGCAGGAAGCGGTTTTCGCCCCGGAACGTGTCGTACCGGAGCCGCGCTTCAACTGGCGAACGGAAGCCGAGCCTCGATCAAAATGGCGAACCGCGGTTCCACTTGCCGGCGCGTTCCTCCTGGTCGGCGGCCTCTTGTGGTTTGTGTTGCAGCAGACGCATCACGCGGCGCCGGCCACAGCGCCCGTGGCGGCGACTGAGCAGGGACGTCCCATCGGCCTCTCCGTCGAGCCCGCTGGGCCGGCCTGGCAGGTTTCGTGGAACCCCAACGCAACGGCGCTCGCGGGCGCGCGCAGCGTTCAGTTGTTTGTCCGCGAAGGCGACGATCAGACCCGGAAAGTGCTGACGCCGCAGGATCTCGCGCTGGGGATGTATACGTACCAGTCGGCCGGAAACGACCTCACTTTCCGGCTGGAGGTGGTCGACAGCTCGGGACGGGTCTCGGCTGAATCGTTCCGGTACGAGCGCGAGGTGAAGGCGACGCCGCCCGCCGCGTCCAGCCCCGCTCCTGCGCGCGCGGCGGCTGCTCCGCCGCCGCTGGTGACGCCCAAACCTGCGCGAAGCGGGCGATCCGAGGTCACGCCGGCCAAGCCCGCCCCGGCCAAAATCATCGAACCCAAAGTGATTCATCGGGCTCCGCCCGTTGTCGCGGCCGGTATCCGTCCGAGGATTCAGAGCACCGTCACGATTGACGTTCACGTGCAGATCGATGTCCGCGGGCGGGTGGTTTCCGCAGCTCCGGTCACGAAACCGCACGCGGGTCTGGATGCTTATCTGGCCTCTACCGCGGTCCAGGCGGCGCGGCAGTGGCGGTTTGAGCCGGCGCGCGAAAATGGCCGGGCAGTGCCGGGCTCGCAGACGATCCATTTCGTTTTTGAGAGGTAGCCCGCTGGGTTACGCGCGCGGCTCGGAACGAACGGTTACCCTGTTGATTGGCAATGAACCTCAGGGAACTGGCGTCCGCATTGGGCTGCGGGATTGAAGAATGCCCCGACCCCACCGTGGAGATCACAGGGGTCGAGGGCGTCGAGAAGGCCGGTCCGGGACACGTTACTTTTCTCGCCAATCCGAAGTACGCGCCGAAACTCAAGACGACGAAAGCGTCCGCGGTGATCGCCGGCAAGGCCCTCAGCGGGATTCCAACTCTGGTTTCGGCGAATCCTTATCACGATTTTGCACGGGCGCTCGAATTGTTTTACCAGCCGCCGCGGCCGAAGCCGGGGATCCATCCGTCCGCTGCCATTGCGGCGACCGCCCGCATCGGCGAAGGCGCTTCGATCGGGCCTTTTGTGGCGGTCGGTGAAAACGTGGTCATCGGGCGCGGCGCAACGCTGCATCCGCACGTGGTGATTTATGAAGGCGCGGAAATCGGGGACGATTTTACGGCGCACTCGCACGCGGCGGTGCGCGAGTATTGCAAGATCGGGGACCGCGTGATCCTGCAGAACGGAGTGGTGGTGGGCGGTGATGGCTTCGGTTTTGCGAAACGGTCCGACGGAACGCATTACAAGATCGTGCAGTCGGGCGTCACCGTGATCGAGGACGACGTCGAGATTCAGAGTCTGACTTCGATTGACCGGGCCACCGTGGGCGAGACCCGCGTGCGGCGCGGCGCGAAGATCGACAGTCTGGTTCAGATCGGCCATGCCTGCGTGGTGGGCGAGGACAATATCATCTGCTCCCAGACGGGCCTGGCCGGCAGTTCCATCCTCGAGAAAGATGTGCTGCTCGCCGGGCAGGTGGGGATTTCCGGCCATCTGACGATTCATGAAGGCGCGATCGTCTACGCGCAGAGCGGCATCGGCGGGGATGTGAAGGCGCATGCGCGCGTATCGGGGTCGCCCGCGTTTGACGCTTCGGAGTGGCTGCGCGCCATTACGGCGTTTCAGAAGCTGCCCGAGATTTTGCGCGCGGTCCGCGAATTGAAAAAAAGAAATGAATGAAACTCTAACGCAGGATGAACGTCCGCCGCTCGCTTACAAGAACGCGGACTTTCTGAAGGGGCCGGATGCGCGTCCATTGCGCATTCTGTCGGAATATCTGGAGCCGCTTTCGCACTTTCGCAGGCAGCGGGTGCGCGACACGATCGTCTTTTTCGGATCGGCGCGCATTCGCGAAGAAGGACCTCTGGCGGAGTACTATCACGACGCGCGCGCGCTGGCCGCGTTGGTAACGAACTGGACCAAAACGCTGCGGGATCGCACGTACCGCTTCGTGGTCTGCTCCGGCGGCGGCCCGGGAATCATGGAAGCGGCTAATCGCGGGGCTACCGACGCGCGAGGCAAGACCATCGGATTGAACATCGGCCTTCCGCTCGAGCAGCACCCGAATCCGTACATCACGAATGAACTGAACTTCGAATTCCATTACTTCTTCATGCGCAAGTTCTGGTTCGCTTACCTGGCGAAGGCGCTGGTGGTCTTCCCGGGCGGATTCGGAACGATGGACGAGCTTTTCGAGATCCTGACGCTGGTGCAGACACAAAAGCTGGCGAAGAAGATAACGATCATCCTTTACGGCACGAGCTTCTGGAAGGAAGTGGTGAATTTCGACGCCCTGGTTAAGTATGGGACCATCGCCGCCTCCGATATGGACCTTTTTCAGTTCGCCGATTCTCCCGAGACTGCGATGGCGCTCCTGCGGCAGGCGCTGGAGGATCAGGCAACCGCGTCCGAGGCTGAGATACCGGCCATTTCGCCCAGCGCAAAGCCCGATGAGCGTAACGGCAACGCCTCCTGACATGTCCTGACAGGACTCCGAGACCGCCGCGGCATCTAAACTGGTGTGGTAAGCCGTGAGTTTCGTTAGCTTCTTCAGAAATCGGACCGCTATGGCGCGCCTGTTCGTGGCGCTGCTCGCGATCTACGTGGTACTGGAGTGGACGAACTTCGCAAATGGGCTGGCGACGCTGCTGGCCATCATTCTCGTTATCCTGGGCTCGATCCTTGCCGTCCGCCTGATCCGGCAGGTGGTGCGGAAGTCGATCTGGCGGCTGCGCAACCGCCTGATCATGACATATGTGTTTATCGGCATGGTGCCGATCGTCCTCATCCTCGCGCTTGCAGCGATCGGCACGTATATCCTGGTCGGGCAGGTCGCCGCGTATCTGGTCAGCTCTGAACTGGAGCGGCGCGCAGCTTCGCTTCAGGATCCCGTTCGCCTTTTGTCTCAGGCCAGAGAAGCCGATCAGGACGGGATGGCGCAGGCAATGGGAAATTTTTTGTCTCAACGTATGCCCGGCCTTCAGGTGCTGGTACTGGGGGCTCATACGGTGCACTATCCGCATGAGAGTACGCTCGAACCGCCGGCGGAAGTAGATGCGGATTACACCGGCTTTATCCGGAAGGGCAACGTATTTTATTTCGCGTCGATTGCGCGTCGGGGCAGCGAGACGGTAATTGCGGCGGCTCCGATTACTCCGGTGCTGCCGCAAATCGTCCGCGGGATCGGAGCTTTAAATATCGGCGAGCGCTCCCCGGTCGTCGGCGCCGTTCCCGCCGCTTATAGCGGATTGGGAAAGCTGGATTTCTCGGACACCTGGCCAAATCAGATTCGAGTGGCGCGCTGGGATCATCCGGACAAGGTCGATACCGCGTCGCTTTTCGTCACGACCCGGCCGTCGGCGGTATTGGGTGCGATCTTCAGCAACGGCGTCGATTCGGCTGAGCTCGCGGTCATCCTCTTTTCTGTCGTGGGAGGCCTGTTGCTCGTAGTCGAACTGGTTTCTCTTGTCATCGGAGTTTCGCTGAGCCGTTCCGTGACGGGCGCCGTGCATGGCCTTTACGAAGGCACTCTTCAGATCGCGAAAGGCGATTTCGCGTGGCGCATTCCGGTGAAGGGCTCGGATCAGCTTGCGGATCTGAGCCGGTCGTTTAATACGATGGCCGGCCAGATTGAAAATCTGGTGGTCGTCGCGAAAGAAAAGGAGCGGCTGCAGTCGGAAGTTGAGATTGCGAGCGATGTCCAGAATCAGCTGTTCCCGCAATCGGCTCCCCGCCTGCGGACCATCGAACTGATCGGAATTTGCCAGCCGGCGCGCATGGTTTCGGGAGATTACTACGACTACCTTTGCCTGCCCGATGGGAACCTCGCGCTGGCGATCGGGGACGTTGCGGGGAAGGGCATTTCCGCCGCATTACTGATGGCTTCGATTCAATCGATCATGCGCACGCAGATTGCCGCGGGATTGCCGCTTCTGGCGGCTTCGGTCAACGGCCAGACTGCGAGCTGTTTTTCGACTTCGAATACGGTGGCGCAGTTAAACCGCCAGCTTTTTGCGAGCACCGCGCCGGAAAAGTATGCCACCTTCTTTTTCGGCGTTTACGACGAGACGTCGCGAATGCTGACCTATACGAACGCGGGACACCTGCCGCCGCTGCTGCTGCGGCGAGGGGAAGTGACGCTGCTCGACGTGACGGGTACCGTGGTGGGGGCGTTTCCCGCTATCCGGTACGAAGAACAGAAGCTGGAGATTCAGGCGGACGATCTGCTTATTGCCTATACCGATGGAATTACCGAACCCGAAAACGCTTACGGCGAGGA
The DNA here is from genome assembly GCA_963845785.1 of Terriglobia bacterium. Taxonomy (GTDB): domain Bacteria; phylum Acidobacteriota; class Terriglobia; order Bryobacterales; family Bryobacteraceae; genus BOG-234. The sequence goes on from CAWJTK010000004.1 coordinate 207,753, forward strand.
ATTCGGGGTGGACCGTCTGGCGGAAATCGCGCAACGCCACCATCGCAGCGAGCCGAGGGAGATCGTGGCGAAAATCATGGAAGCGGTCCGGCACTGGAGCACCGCGCCGGAACTGCCGGACGACATGACCGTGGTGATCGCCCGGGGCCGGCGATGATGGTGAATCCGCGGAAGGTCCTGACGCCACGCCAGATGGGCGAAGTGGACCGCGCCACGATCGAGGCGGGAATTCCGGGCGTCGTTTTAATGGAAAGCGCCGCGCAGCGCGTGGTGGAATACATCGCTTCGCACTTTGCGCCGGTGGGGGAGCAGCGGATCGTGGTCGTCTGCGGGAAGGGAAATAATGGCGGCGACGGTCTGGCGATCGCGCGCCAGTTGCACGTCCGGTTCAATCCGCGGTGGCTGTGCGTGGTGCTGGCCGCCGAACCGGAGGAACTGCGCGGCGATGCGGCGCTGAATCTCACGATGTTGCGGGCGGCGGGTTTGCAGGAGTATCACGATTTCGGCCCGGAAATGCGGCCGGCGACGCTCATCGTCGATGCGGTTCTCGGAACCGGGTTAACGGGGGCCGCAAGCGGCCGGGCGCTCGACGCCATTATGGAAATCAACTCCTCGTTCCCCTTCGCGAAGGTGGTTGCGGTCGATATTCCGTCGGGCCTGTCCGGCGAAAGCGGGGCGCCTCCCGGGGTGTATGTACGGGCGCATGCGACCGTCACATTCACCGCGCCGAAGGTGTGCCATGCGATGCCGCCCGCCTGCGATCTGATGGGCGACCTGGTGATCGCGCCGATCGGTTCTCCGCCGCTCCTGTATGAAGCCGACGAGAGCATTCAGCTGTCGTTGATAACGCCGGAAAGCGTTGCGCCCCTGTTTGCGCTGCGTCCGAGCGATTCGAACAAGGGCAAGTACGGGCATGTTCTGGTGGTGGCCGGTGCGCGAAGAAAGCCCGGCGCGGCGGCCATGGCGGGAATCGCGGCGTTGCGCGCCGGGGCGGGACTGGTGACGGTTGCGTGTCCGGAATCGGCGCTCGCGGCGGTCTCGATGCACAGTCCGGAATTGATGACCGAGCCTCTGCCGGAGACCGATTCGGGGGAGATTTCGCGCTCGGCTTTCGAGCACATTGTGGAACTCGCCGGAAAGCGCAGTCTGATCGCGATCGGGCCGGGAATCGGAACGTCGGATGATGCCCGGGAAGTCGTCCTGCGGCTGTTTGATCAAGCGCCCGAGCCGATGGTGATTGACGCAGATGCTCTCAATTGTCTTGCGGGCGCCGACTGGACGGGAAAAAACAAAGCCATTCGCGTGCTCACGCCGCATCCGGGTGAGATGAGCCGGCTGGCTGGCCGGTCGATCCCGGAAATTCAGGCGGATCGGATCAATGTCGCCCGGTCATTTGCCGCGAGCCGGAATGTCACGGTTGTGCTCAAGGGTGAGCGGACGCTGATCGGCTTTCCGGACGGACGCGTCTGGATCAATCCGACAGGGTCTCCCTCCATGGCCACCGGAGGCACCGGCGACATTTTGACGGGGATCGTCAGCGGACTCCTGGGGCAATTCCCGAAGGATCATGACCGCGCCATCGCGGGCGCAGTTTATCTGCACGGCCTGGCGGGCCAGATCGCCGCTCGTCACGAGACGGAACAAACGACTATTGCGACCGATCTGCTCAAGTATCTCGCCGAGGGCATACGTGCCATCACGAACATTTCGCACGCGGTCTGAGGAGGAAACCATTGCGCTGGGTCGCTCACTGGCAGCCGAGCTTTCAGCCGGCGCGGTTCTGTTGATCGGCGAGTTGGGGGCGGGGAAGACCACTCTGGCGAAGGGAATCGTGGAGGGGCGCGGCGGGGCGTCGGCGGATGAGGTATCGAGCCCGACGTTCACCTTGATTCACCAATACAGGGATGGGATTTACCACATCGATCTGTATCGTCTGGACGAAGCGCGGGAAGTAGAGAACCTCGGTCTCGACGACCTGTTCGCCAGCGGGTCGCTGGTGCTGCTGGAATGGGCTGAGCGGTTTCCCGAGTTGCTTCCGCGCCAGAGAACGGAGATCCAATTGCGTACCCTCTCCGACGACAGCCGCGAGATTCAAGTCAGCACGATGGGTTAGTATTTTGCATGGCATCCCGGAAAGTCGAACATCCCACTCTTGAACACCCGGCGCTCGAACACCTCGCCGCGACACCCGACGTGTTTCATGCTCTGCTTGCCGGCGTCACCCACGACCAGGTGTACTGGAAGCCGACACCCGACAGGTTCTCCATGGCGGAGCTTTTCGAGCACCTTTCGCACGTTGAAGCGCATTATTTCCGCAGCGCGATCGACCGTATTCTGGCTGCGGGAGCTGCCGGGATTGAGACGTACGACCAGAATGCATATTACGCGGCGGGTACCTATTCGAATCGCGATGCGGAAGAGTCGCTCGCCCACTGGGAGGACCAGCGCGAAGCGAATGTCGAGTTTCTGCGGAGTCTCGATCCGGTTGTTTTGACCCGCCATGCCCGTCATCCGGTGGTGGGTGAAGTTACGCTGGCCAATGTTCTGAGCGAGTGGGCACTGCACGACCTTGGACACGTCCGGCAACTGGCCGAACTGGTTCGCGCCCAGGTGTACTATCCGGAAATCGGTCCGTTTCAGGCGCAATACAGCGTGAGGCCGTGAATGTAACATGGCCGTTTGCGCCGGGATACGATTACGCGCCTTGTTCGCATTGCCAGACTTTCAGCGCGGTTATTTCACATGTTTTTGCGCCCTGAATGCGGAAGTCTTACCAGCCGATGAACGTGGCGCCTCCGTGCCATTTATGTACGCCCGGAACGAAGTCTGAGTCGGAAGGTGTTTAGCGTGATATCCGGCCGAGTTCTTTAGTTAAGTTAGCGCGGCTTAACCGAGCCAGGATAGCCCAGTCATTCAACGGCATAGCCTGAGGCGATGGCGTTTTCTCGAACGCGGAGGTCGCGCGTGACGATGATCACCAGGGCTGGTGGGTCGCCCAGGGCTTCCGCGGTCGCCAGATGAATGGCGTCCAGCGTCCGGATCGGTTCCACTGGAAACGGGCGTCCGGCGCGGGTGAGGATCGTTTCCGTGACGCCCACAATGTGGCAACGTCTGGCAAATCTCTGGAGCGTGAGCAGGGCGGCGCGATGCTGTTCGGCCGTGATCCTCCCCGAGAGGCGGGCACGGAGAAAGGCGCGGGTAGTTTCGGCAATCGTGAGAGCGGATGTGACCCGCGGTCCCTGGGCTCGGATTGAGGTTTTCCCGGCCGCGTCCCCCTCGAGCATTGCCGCAACTAACGCGCTTGATTCGATGTAACGCCAGGCAGGTAAGCCCCTGGCGGCGGCAGACGAACGGCCGGACCTGGTGCGGCGTTGGGGAACTGCCTTACGTTTCGCCACGGTCGCTGTCAATCAGGGCGGCTGCCGTACCCGGAGGAAGCCGAATCTCAGGGCAATCTTCCAGAGGGTCACCGTCCTCAACGGGTGGCGTGATGACCCCAGATGCCACGAGCCGGTCCAACTGACTAATCCGGCCGTACCGGACCGTGCCCGGGGGAACGAGCTCGGCGACAACCCGACCATGGGCAGTGACTACAATACGCTCCCCCGCCTCGATTCGCCGGATGTACCGGCTGAGGTTGTCTTTCAATTCGCGTACGCCAGTCTCCACGTTCCGATTATAGCCACATGTGGCCACGTTGGCGAGCTGCCGCTCAAACCCCGGCCGCGGTACTCTTGGGCCAATGATCCCCGTCGCCCTGAGCATCGCCGGGTCCGACCCCAGCGGCGGCGCAGGCGTTCAGGCTGATCTCAAAACCTTCCATCAGCTCAGAGTGTTCGGCACGGCGGCGATTACGCTCATCACCGTTCAGAACACCACCCGCGTTTCGCGGGTCGAGACCCTCGATCCGGCGCTGGTGGCGGAGCAAATCACGGCAGTCCTCGAAGACATGCAGCCGCGGGCGGCCAAGACTGGAGCGATGGGTACCGCGGCCATCATCGAAGCGGTCGGCAAGCGCTGGCGTGACGCTCCGCCGGGATGCCCTCTGGTGGTCGATCCCGTGATGATCAGCAAACACGGAACGCCGCTGTTGGATGCGGGAGCGCGGGGGGCACTGCGCGAGTTCCTGATTCCGCATGCGACTCTGGTGACCCCCAACCTGCCCGAGGCTGCGGTGCTTGCGGAGATGCCCGTAGAGACCGCAGATCAGATGAAAGAAGCGGCCATCCGGATTGCACGCGCCGGATCGCGGTCCCTGCCTGTTTCGGTCCTGATTAAAGGCGGCCACCTGGCTGGGCCGGATTTTACGGATGAGACGTTGGATATCCTTTACCACCACGGCGTGTTCAGCGAGTTTCGAGCGCCGCGGGTGGACACGCGTCATACTCACGGCACGGGATGCACTTACTCGGCGGCCATCACGGCGTTTCTTGCGCGCGGGTTTTCGATGCTGGATGCGGTTGCGGCCGCGAAGCGGTTCGTGGACGCGGCGATCCGCACGGCTCCCGGCCTGGGGGCGGGCGCGGGCCCACTGAACCACTGGGTCGATGCCGGGAAGCATTCGCTATAATCTCTCTTCATCTTCTGCCCTCTCCGCGATGACGAAAGTACAAAAGCACTTCCGGCTGCAAAGGCCGCTCGACGAAGCCCTGATGCAGCAGATCGCCGACGCGAATTCGATCTATGGGATCGAGCGCATCCAGATCGCTCCCTCCCGCGAGGAACTGATGGTGGAGTTCGACGCCAGCCGGCTGCGCACGCCTGAAGTCGAGACCGCGCTGCAGCGGGCCGGAATTCCGGTTACCTCCGTCTTTTTGACCGATTAAGTCCCGGTTACGCGTTTTCCCGGGTAAAACGGGAACTTTTTCCGCCGGCGACGTCAATAAGAGGGTGAACGCCTTGCTACTACCGAGTGACGAGGAACTCTACCGGCTGATGAGGAAAGGCAACCAGGATGCGTTCGCGCAACTGTACGAGCGGCGCGCGCCCGCGCTTCACCGCTACGCGCTGCACGTCTCCGGGAGCCCGGCCGTCGCCGAAGAGGTCTCAAATGAGGTCTTTCTGCAGCTCATGGGCGCGTCCTCGCGTTTCGATGAGACCAAAGGCTCGCTTGAGAGCTTTCTCTTCGGGATTGCGCGCAATCTGATCCGCATGGCCCGCCGTCAGGGTCCGGTGGAAGAAGCGGTCGAGCAGGCGTTTGAACACGACATTGTGGGGGATCTCATCAGCGATGAGACGACGGCGGCGCTGCATCGAACGCTGCGGGATCTTCCGGAGCCCTACCGTGATGTCGTCGTTCTTTGCGATCTGGAAGAGCGGAGCTACGAGGACGTGGCCCGTCTGATTGGACGGCCGGTGGGAACCGTGCGGTCGCGACTTCATCGCGCCCGTGCGCTTCTGGCGGCAAAACTCAAACGGCTGAATGCGCCGTCGGAGGTTTATTCGAGATGACATGCGCGGAGCGAATCGCCGAACTGGTAGAGTGCGCGCGATATGGGATGAAGCCCGGAAGCGGCTTGCGGGCCCATCTTTATCAATGTCCGCGTTGTGCGGAGCGTTGGGATGCGGAACGGCAGTTGACGGACCGGTTCCGGTCCATCCGGCTCACGGCTGAAAACTGGCCGGTTCCGGATGAGCAGCGGCAGGTTTTGCTTTCTCGTTTCGCGCTCGCCTACCCGGCGAAACAGCCGCGTCGGGCCGCCGGCGGGTCGTGGATTTGGGCTTTCGGGGCTGCGGCGGCGCTGCTCCTGGCCGTTTTTGTGGGTCATCTGGCTGGGACGCGTAACCGGCCAGCGAATTCCCCGGCAGTCCGGGCGCATCAGGTCCGGTCTAATGAAACGGTGCTTTATGAAGCGAGTACTGACGCCAGCGCGCTTTCGAGCGACGATTTCATAGCCGTTCCCTATGCTCCGCCGCTGGCTCAGGGCGAGATTGTTCGAGTTCTCCATACGGACTTGTATCCTCAGGCTCTGGCAAGTCTGGGGATCAGTGTGGACCCATTATCGGCCGGGGATACCCCGGCGGACGTTCTGGTTGGTGAAGATGGTATTCCCCGGGCGGTGCGGATCACCGAAGCTGCACAGCAGTGAATTCCCAAGAGGTTTTTATGAAGAGAATAAGCATATTTTCCGTTTTGCCGCTGTGCGCGGCGACGTTGCTGGCGCAGGGCCCCCCGGATCGAGGATTCGGACCGCGGGAATTCGGCGGGTTCGGCGGCCGGGGCGGTCTTATGGGCGCCGGCCCTGGAATGAGAACGCCGGTGCCCGGCGCTCCGTATTCGGCTACCGAAACCCTGACTACGCAGCAGACTCTCGCGAATGGTAACCAGATCACCCGGACGCAGACCTCGACCGTAGCTCGAGATAGTCAGGGACGGATCAGCACCTCTGAAACGTTCACGCCCGCCGCGTCCTCGGGGAAGGCCGCCTATACGATTCAGACGATTTTCGACCCAGTGGCCGGATTTCGCTACCAGCTTGACTCCTCGACTATGACTGCCGTCCGCACTCCGCTTCCCAAAGCGCGACCCGCGGCGGGGGACGCAGCCAGACCACGCGCGGTGGAGAACCGCCCCAATGTAGCGTCCGCGACCCTTGGCGTCTCGGCTGTCAATGGCGTATCGGCCACGGGTACCCAGATTACGGACACGATTCCCGCGGGCGCGATCGGCAACGCGCAGCCGATTCAGACTGTCCGCGCCACCTGGGTCTCTTCCGAGCTCAAGGTTCCGGTTCAGATCAAATCGTCTGACCCGCGCTTCGGCACATCCGACATGGAGCTGACGAACATCGTTCAGGCGGAGCCGAATGCGTCACTCTTTGTGGTTCCGTCGGGATACACCGTCAAAGAGGGCGGACGTGGTCCCGGACCCAATGGACGAAGAGGTCCTGGCGGCGACAGGCGGCCGGCTCCTCCTCCGCAGTGACCGCGGTCATCCCGGCTCCTGGTATTACGGCTCACCTGCGCGTGTGGCCCGGCGCGGGTGGATCCGAGGGTTCCTGAGCGGCACGAAATGAGAGGCATACCAGGCGTCCCTCACTGGCGCAAACGGATGAGTTTTCCGATGGATTACCCAGATTCGAGAGCGCGGCCGGATTGTAGGGGACTATGGAGCCGCCGGCGACGTTCGGAGCCATCACGGGATTGAACTCGTTGGCGAGATTGTCCACCTGTATTCCTGTAGCGAAGCCCGCCAGCGTGTTGCCCGTGATGACAGGGCTCTTCGTCTGGACTCCGTTGTTGGCCACTTCGATCCCCTCGCCGCTTTGGCCCGGTCCGGTGAGATTATTTCCGGTCACAGTGAAGCCGTGATCGGCGGAGAAGAAAAGAAGCCCGGAACCGGCGAATGTGCCGGTGTTGCCGCAGATTTGAGCGCCGTCCACATTGCCGGCGAATACCAGCGCCGCATAGCCGCTGACAGCCGACGAAATCCGATTTCCGCAAAATACTAGTCCCGGGCCGCCGAGCTCCATATTTGGTCTTCCCGATGAAATAGCGGGCAGAACGAATGTGTTGTCCGAGAAAACCGTCTCGGGATTGCCGGCGCTCGAATCTCCATCGAGAAACCGTACCTCAACCTGGGATGCGGTATCGAGGTCGATGTAAGCTCCGTGAACGTTCAAACCGATGAATCGAGAATACGACCCCCACTTACAAGACCCGCGAAAATCGCCGCCCGATATCTCGATATTTGCCGAGCCCTCGGAAATCATCATCTGATTCGCCGCCCCCGGTACTGTCGACTGACAACTGAAATGGGAGTCTTGAAAGACGATGTCGGCCATTCCCGTCGCTGTCTGAAACTGCCCTCCCTCCGGGTCGATAACGGAGCTGGTCACGTTGTCCAGCAACAGGTCGCGGTCGTCGCCGTGAACAAAGTTCATGATGCCGGGACCGGTCGAGTTGTTCCAGTCTCTGAAAACCGTGTGGAAATACTGTTCCAGTGAAATCAAGCCGACCTGGAAGCCGTTCACGGAATTCAGCCCTTCCATCACCAGGTTATACCGGGTTTCAGATTGAACGTCCGCAATACCGTATGGGTTTACGCCGTCATTCGAATAGTTGTGAACCAGCGGATACATCAGGTCCAGCTCGCTCCCGTTGACCGATTTCACAATATTGCCCTCGCTATTGAAGGGCGTTCCACTGAAAACATCGCCGCTCTGAAGATAGACCGCATCTCCTGCCTTGAATTTGGCCGCGTCTTCCGGGTTCAGGAGAGTAACAGTCGTTCCTCCGCGGGTAGCCGGCGACATCCCGTATTTCGGAAAGTCATGCCAGGACGTAGCCGAAAGCGGCCCAAAAACGGTGGCATGCGGTTCAGCCGGCAAGGTAGAGTTGAACACGACTCCATACATGTTCAGCGTCAGGTTGTCATACCAGAGGCCGATAGCGGTTGGACTGTGCGGGAGCGAATTGATCCAGCAGGCGCCTCCGGTGAAAACGATCGTCCCGCCGCCGGCCTTGCCGACCGAATCGATAATCTCCTGAATTTTCGGCACGTCGTCATGAGATGGGTTGTTGCCGCATGTGAAGACGGAAGCGGGCGTGGCGAGAACCCAGGCGTTCGCCGTGACGCAGGAATAAATACCGGTCGCGCCGGAGAGTAAGGTGAATGAATCGCCGGGGGTGCAGGAAAGCGGAAGGCTGTTGCCGGAGGGATGCGCCGCGGCGATATTGGGCTGGACATTACCGGCCTCCACATGATCCGCCTGGAGATCTGGACTCGTGGGAGCGTTCACCGTTACGGCCGCGGAGGCGCTCACGGGAGCAAACCCCGCCCCTGCATACACGGCGGTAATTGTGTTCGTCCCCGGGGCAAGACCGCTTCCGCGCAGTGTCAGTGACGCCGTTGCCACGCCAGCCGATCCCCTGAGAAACACAGAACCCATCGGAGCGCTACCCGCCATAAAAATCACCGTTCCGGTGGGCGTATTGCTTCCGGCTGCGGCTGTTATCGTTGCCGCAACCTGAACCGATCCCGAAGACGCGATAACGGCAGGGCTCGCGGAGACCGTCATAGCCGTCGTAGCCGGAGAAGCGGCGACATTAACCGCGACCCATGCGGAAGCGGCAGCGGCGCCGCCTGCGGTTGTGTATGTTGCGGTGATCGTGTTGGAGCCTGGCGACAGATTCGTGCCGATGACCGTGAGCACCGCCGTTCCGACTCCGCCGGATATAGTCACCGCCGCGGTTCCCAGCGGAAGGCTTCCATTTGAGAAAGCGACCTTGCCAGCGGTACCGAGGCTCCCGGCCGACAATCTGATGGTCGCGGTCAGCTGAGTCGATTGAGTTCCGGTGATGCTCGCGGGCGCCGCGGTCAGAGTCGCGGAAACAGTGGTCAGCGCCCCCGTCACGCTCACGGCAAGCGAAGCGGAAGAAGACGAGAAACCGACCGCTCCGGAATAAGTAACGTTTATCGGGTTGCTGCCGATCGCGAGGCTCGCGCCTTTCAGGGTGAATGCAGCCGTAGCCGAGGAACCCGCCACGGAGAGTTTCGCCGACCCGAGCGTGGTGCTGCCCGAAGCAAAGATCAGCGTTCCCGTAGGAACAATGCTTCCGGACGCTGCCTTAACAGTCGCGATCAGCGCCGTCGACCCGGTTTGCGTCAGGCTTGCGGGGCTCGCGGTGACAGTTGTGGTCGTTACGACCGGCGTGGGAGTGACCGTTAACATCGCCGCGCCGCTCGACCCGCTGAAGTTAGCGGTTGCGGCATAGCTCGCGGTGATGGTATTGGCTCCAACCAGCAGCTTTGAACCGTTGACGGTAAGCGTTGCGATCGCGCCGGCGGCGGACGCCGTCAGGCTCGCCTGTCCAAGGGGAGTTCTGCCCCCGGCAAATGTGACGACGCCGGTGGGAGAGGTGTTCCCGCTGGTCTGTTTTACCAATGCGGTCAGTACGGTGGAATTGTTTTGCGCGATACCAGCCGGGCTCGCCGTAACGGCCGTGGACGTGCCGGTAAACGCGGCCGATACCGCCACGGTCGCAGCTGCTGTCGAGGCGCCGAAGTTTCCCGCCGGCGTATAACTGGCTGTGATCGCGTTACTTCCCACGGCGAGGCTGGTCGCGTTCACGGTGAGTGTCGCTGTGGCGTTCGGAGGGGACACGCTGGTCAGAACAGCCGAGCCGAGTGGGGTTCCGTCGAGGCTGAAGGTTACCGAGCCCGTCGGAGCATTGCTGCCTGCCACCGCTGTGATCGAAGCCGTCAAAGCGGTTGTCCCCGAGGATGTAATCGCGGCTGGAGTTGCCGTGAGAGTAGCCTTCGTTCCGACCGCCGGCGCGAGGCTGGTCCATCCGGTCACAAGGTTATATGCGTCCACCGAACCGAGCCCGGTAGCGAGGTCGTATCCGGGTCCGGCCGCATAGCCGAAGGAACCCGAACCGCATCCCTTGCTGGCGAGCGCGCAGGGAACGACGTTATTGCCCTTTGTGATGTCGTGGAACAATCCCGTGGTGTTCGCGGAGAGGGAGTAAAGAGATGGGTTGATGTTGCCGAGCCCTGGCTTTGCGATCGCGCCTTTCGCCACCAGATATTGATTTAGGATCGCCACAATTCCCGCAAACGACGGCGAAGATGCGGAAGTCCCTCCGACCGAGATGAGGCCGCCGGAGTAGATCACATATCCGTCGTGGTCGCCGGACGCGGTGAGCGAGACATCCGGCACATCCCGCGCCTGGTCGTTTGGCACACCGGGGCCGGTCTGCCACCACGGTTTCGTATAAAGCGCGCTCGCGCCGCCGCCGCCCGAGGCAAGTCCATAGCCCTGCGCCGTGTCGTTCCAGGCCTCTTCCGGAATGTAAGACAGGGCGGACTTCAGCCCTGAGCCATTCTGAGCGCTCCAGTAATTCGCGCTTCCCTCGTTCAATTCGCTTCCTCCGACCGCGGTCACTTCGGGGATATCGGCTGGAAAAGTTACCGCCGGCCCCTGGGTTGCGGCCCGTTCCCCATCGTTGTCGCAACCGGCCGCCCCGGAATCTCCCGAAGCGTTCATCCAGGTGATGCCCTCCGCATTCGCCTGTTGCGCGAGCGTCCGGAAGGATAACGGGCTCGCGGTTTCACATCCTCCATAACTCACGCTGATCACCGGCGCCAGATTCTGATCGATCGCGTATTCGAGCGACTCGAACACGTTCTGGGAATAAACGTAGATGATGGTCGCGTTGCGCGCGACCGCGCCGGCCCATTCGAGATCGAGATTTGCTTCTATCTGATCGCTCTGGCTCGTCCCGGGATCGGAGCCCACGAGCACCAGTTGGGGATCCTTCGCGGGGAGAGCGAACTGGGCGCGGAAAGCGCGGACGTCGGAAAGATTGATGTCGGTCTGCCCGGCAATGACGAGTTTCTGGCCTGTTCCGTCGAAGCCTGCGGTGTACAGAGCCTGAATGTCGTAAATCGTGGCAAGATCCGCTGGCCCTATGTAGTGAAAACCATTCGAAGCGTTGAAGTCCGGAATGGGTTTGAATGTTTGCGGCTGCGGCTCGGGGCGGAAATCGTCCAGTCCTCGAATCGCGTCGACCACGCCGGCAAGGGAAGACGGAATGAGCGGTTCGGTCGCATTGGCGAAGTGCCTCTTGCCGTCGGACTCGTAGTAATGCAGTTCGGCGCCGAAAGCTTCCCGAACCTGTCCCGCGGTTCCGCTGAAGGTGATCCAGTTATGCGCCCGAGCTACCTGGTCGACGGTGAAACCCTGAGATTGCAGCCAGGCCGTGAGTTTTGCAAGGTCGTTATCGGTTATGCCGAACCGCTCGCCGTATTCTTCGGGTGTCAGCCAGCGTTGATAGTCGGGAGACGAGGGATTGCGCTGATCCTCAAGGAGTTGGTCGAGCGCGGTGGCCTGGTCTTTCGTTAGGCCGAGGATGAGGCGCATTCCGTGGATCGGCGCCGACAAATCGAGCGCACCCCGATCGTCTGAGGGGATTGCGCCGCGATTGATGTTCCCTCGCAGAGCGACTGTGGCTGTGCTTTCAACGACACCACGGATTCTGCCTTCCTGTCCACCAAATCCAGGCGTAATAAGCGAGAACAAGCCGCAAAGCAGGGCAAATCGAAACGTGACCTTCCCGGACGGGTATGACAAAGACCACCTCCGGGGAACTATCGGCGGAACGGAGGTGTGGCATTAGGCGGGCACGGTGTATACTCGCGCCCATGCGACTTTGGCCTATTGCCTTGCTGACCGCGATGAGCGCTTTCGCCCAACAGCCGGGCAGCGGCGTTCCGGATATGCAGGCGATTGCTTCGGGGCTCGGGGTGAAGTGCGAGTTCTGCCATATGGGACCGCGCGGGGCCGAGACAGGCACTGCAAACGCGCCTTCAAAAATGGCGGTAGCGCGCGCCATGATCGCCATGACGCGCGATCTCAACGCCCGAATCTCAGAGGCGACGGGAAAGAGCAGGGCCGATGCCACACAGGTGACGTGCGTGACCTGCCATCGCGGGGTGACGATCCCAGGCCAATTGTCGGACATTGTCGCGAAGATGGCTCTCGAACAGAGCCCGGATGCGGCCGTTGCGCAATACAAAGACCTGCGCCAGCGCTATTACGGCGGTCAAAGCTATGATTTTCGCGAGGAAACCCTGCTCCATGCCGCGCAACTGGTGGTCCGGATCAACCCGCCGGCTTCCATTCCACTGCTTCGGTTGAATCTGGAGTATTACCCGCAGTCAGTCCAGAGCTATATCCAGATTGCGTATGCGTATACCCGGAAACTGGATGATGAGGCGGCGATTGCGGCACTGGAGAAGGCTCTCGAAATAGAGCCGGAAAACGGGGTTGTAAAGGGGCAACTGGAGCAATTGAAGAGTTATCGACGGAAGAAATAAGCCGGCGGCCCAAAGACCGCCGGCTCTGCCTCGTAGCTGTTTTAGTCTCTACCGGTGGAAACGGCCCACCAGGACGCCCTTGCCCAGAATGTGTCCCTGCATCGCGTTGACAATCTGATCGCGCGTGGCATCGGGGCCCAGATCCAGCTTCGTATCCAGCGCGAAAAGCTCAAATGTGTAGTGGTGATACGGCCCGGGACCGGCGCCGGGGCCCATGAAACCGACCTTGCGGCCCGTGTTCACGATCTGAATCATGCCGTCGCTCATTTTCGGGTCGGCCGGTTCTCCGCCCCCAAGTGACGTGGCGTTACCCGGAATATTGAACGCCATCCAGTGGGTTACGTCATCCGTCTTCTTGCCCATCGCCACGTCCGGATCGTGCATGAGCAGGACGAAGGTCTCGGTGCCCGGCGGAACATTGGTCCATTCGAGCTTGGGCGAAACCGGGTTGGCGTCCTTTTGCGTGTATTTGTCGGGGATGACGGCGCCATCTTCAAAATCCGGCGATGTCAAAGCAAGGCCCGGCCGGGGTGGTCCTTTTTTCCCGCCGCCCGGAGGAGGCCCCTGCGCGAGGGAGACACCGATCATTGCTGCCAGAAGCATGCTTCCGATTGCGATTGTTCTCGTGATTCTCATGGGTTCGTTTATTCCTTCCTGCGACGAATAAGCATATCAAAACGATGGTAAATAAGGTATTAATGGTGGCCGGCCGCGCGGATGACGATCCGCTCGCTCGGGGCTTCGACTAACGGCTTTCGCGCCATGGCTTTTTCGGAGATCCGCGCCCGCATTGCCGCCTTCTGCCGGGCGCATCCCAGATCCCGATCCTTGAACTCGGGCAGCACTTCGCGGGAAAACAATTCGATGGAGGAGCACAGCAACTCGTGAGGGACGTTCCCCGCCTGCGAGATGCAGAGCACCTGGTCGATGCCGACGGCCTCGAATTCCAGCAGGCGCTGGCGCAATGTTTCGGGCGTGCCGACGCAATCCTGCGTGCGGCCTTCGGGCGGCGCAAATTCGTGTGGGTTTGTTTTGTATTCGTTCCAGATGTCGGTGATGCCCGGCGCATGGGCTCCGAAAAAGCTGTAATGGCCCAGGCCGTAGAGGAAAAATCCGTAGCTCTCGTTGGCGATTTGGGTCACCCGCTCTTCGTTCCGGTCGCAAAGGAAAGGGCACGCGATGGCGAACTGAGGATTTACGGCATATCCGATCGGCTCGCATTCGTTTTCGATGGTCCAGTAGTAATCCTTGACCCACTGGCGCGCTTCTTCGGGACTCACGAACGAGAATGTCAGCGCGCCGACTCCCAATCGCGCGGCCTGGAGAATCGATTCACGCCGAGAACACGCCATCCAGAGCGGCGGGTGCGGTTTCTGATAAGGTTTCGGCACCACGTTGCGCTGCGGGATGCTGAGGTGCTTGCTTTCGTAGCCGGTGAAAGGCTCCTCCACCATCATCCGGATGGCAATTCGCATCCCTTCGAGGAACATCGCCTTCTTCTCGTCCTGGGGCACGTTGAATCCGCCGAGTTCCGTTTCCGTGGCGCCGGCGCCCGCGCCGAAATCGCAGCGGCCGTCGCTGATCAGATCGAGTGTCGCGATCCGCTCCGCGACGCGCGCCGGATGGTTAATGTATGGCGGCATCTGGACGATGCCATGACCGATGCGGACATTCTTCGTCCGCTGGCTGCACGCCGCGAGAAACACTTCCGGCGCCGAGGAATGCGCGTACTCTTCGAGGAAATGATGCTCGGTCGCCCAGACGTAGTCGTAACCCAGGCGGTCGGAAAGTTCCACCTGCTCGAGGGCGTTTTTGATCAATGTGTGATCGGAGTCGCCGGTCCACGGGCGAGGGTGCTGCAGTTCGTAAAACCCGCCGAATTTCATGGGGCGAAGGTATCACGCCTGGTCGGGAGAGGTCAAATTGCAATGTGCCCTGGTATACTGGCAATCGCAATCCAGGTTGCACCCCGTCCGCGGAAAGGGATGATCCCGCCTGAATGCGCCACTGATTAACGAACATCGACTTCTCTTCTGCCCGTAGCGGACATCGGGCCTTGAAGGAGGAGTTACGTCTCGTCAATTACCGGAACGTCCCAATCTCGAACATCTCAGAAAGCAGGCAAAAGAACTGCTGCGCGGTATGCGGCAGGGGAAATTGGCGAATGCGCAGCACGCGTTGGCCAATGAGTACGGCTTTGCTACCTGGGCAAGTTTGAAAGCGCATGTCGAAGAGTTTACGCTGAGTCCTGCGGAGGCGCTGACGGCGGCTATACGCGACACGGATGCGCCGCGAGTGGCTCGCCTGCTGGAACGCCATCCGGCGCTGCGGGCGGTGATCGACGATCCGCTTGCGAACTACGGCCACGGTCAGCATGCTTTGTTTGCGGCGGTGCAACGGAGCGACCGGGCAACCATCGACGTGCTGCTCAGGGCGGGCGCGAACATCCTGAAGAGGACCGAATGGTGGGCCGGCGGGTTCGGTGTGCTCGACGATTGCGATCCGGCGATGGTTGAATTCCTGATCGACCGAGGCGCGCGGCTTGATGCGCATTCGGCAGCGCGGCTGGGAATGACGGCGGCGCTGCGGAGTCTTGTCGCGGCCGATCCGGATCTGGTGCGAGCGCGAGGAGGGGACGGGCGAACGCCTCTGCACTTTGCGTCCACGGTCGAGATTGCGGAGTTTTTGCTGGCGAATGGCGCTGAGATTGACGCGCGGGATCTGAATCACGAGTCGACACCGGCGCAGCACATGGTGCGGGTCGAGCAGAGACGGCATTATCCCCACGACCGGCAGGATGTGGCGCGCTATCTGGTATCGCGCGGATGCCGTACAGACCTTTTGATGGCGGCGGCTCTCGGGGATGCGGAACAGGCTCGGCGACACCTCGACACCGATCCGGATTGCATCCGGATGCGCGTGTCGGAAGAGTACTTTCCCAAACTCGATCCGCGCGCTGCCGGTACCATTTATATTCCGTTGTTGGGCGCCGGCAGCACTCCGCATGCGGTAGCTCGCGACTTCGGTCATGAAGGGATCTATCAGATGCTGATGGAGCGTACCCCGCACGATCTCAAGCTGGCGCTCGCCGCCGAACTGGGAGACGAAGCGGTATTCCAGGAATTCCTGATGAAGCGACCGGAATTGATGAAGTCGCTCGCGGAACGGCAACCGGAGAAATTGCCGAACGCGGCGCGAAGCAACAACACGGCAGCTGTCCGGTTGATGCTGTCGGCTGGTTGGCCGGTGGATACCCCGGGCGAGATGGGAGCGACCGCACTGCATTGGGCGGCATTCAACGGCAACTCGGAGATGACGCGCGATATTCTTCGATTTCACCCGACGCTGGAGTTAAGATCGCGCGATCATGAGGCGACGGCGCTCGGGTGGGCCATTTTTGGATCGGGAAACAGCTGGCATCGGGACAGCGGCGATTTTGCGGGTACCGTTCGGGCGCTGCTGGAAGCGGGCGCGGTGAAGCCGCCGCATGCCGAGGATCTGGAGCCGGGCGATGCGGTGCTGGCGGCGCTTGAGGAGCAATCGGAGAAATGACAGAGAAACTCGCGATCAGGGAAGTCCTCGAAAACTGGGTGGTTTGGCGCGATTCGGGCGACTGGGAGCGCTTCCGGACCGTCTGGGCCGAAGAGGGATGGATGATGGCGACCTGGTTCCAGGGCTCGGCCGCAGACTTTATAAAAGTGAGCGTTGAAGGCTGGAACAAGGGCGTCAGCATTCTTCATTTCCTTGGAGGCATGTCAATCGAGGTTGAGGGAAACCGGGCTATCGCGCAGACGAAGATGACGATTTCGCAGCGCGCCAAAGTAGACGAACAGCCGGTTGACGTGGTCTGCACGGGCCGCTTTTATGATTTCTTCGAGAAGCGCGACGGCCGCTGGGTGATCGTATTGCGGCAGCCGATTTACGAAAAGGACCGTATGGATGCGATCGACCCGGATCCGGCAAATCCGCTCCTGCTCGATCGGGCGCTTCTGGAGCAGTTCCCCGAGGGTTATCGGCATCTCGCTTATCTGCAAACCAGGATTGGCTACAAGGTTAAGAAGGACATGCCCGGCCTCAAGGGCGCCGAAGTCGACGCGCTGTATGCGCGGGGAACTAAGTGGCTCGCGGGTGAGCGGCTTCAGTGAAAGATAGAAGTAACCTGGACATGCCATACTTCGTCCAGAAGCACAGTTTCTCGGGAGGTACAAAATGAGTTCTGTAACGATTGCGCGTGGGATCATGCTTACGGCCGCTGCCGCCGCGATGGCCGCCGCGCAGACGGTGACGTCGGGGACTCTCGGCGCTGTTTTGTCCGCCGAGCCAATGCCCAGCGGCGCCGCGACAACCTTCGCCTTTTTCGGTGCCGGCGGTATGCAGTTCAACGGTGTCACCGGACAACCGTTTTCGGGAACGCAGGAGACGGAAACGGTACAGACTCTGGCTGACGGCACCCACATCACACAGGGAGTGCAGAAGGTAACGTACTATCGGGATTCGCTCGGGCGTGTGCGCACGGAACGAACGCCGCTTCAGCCTCCGGGATTTGCGGACGCCTCGCAAAAGCTGCCGGTTTTCATAGAAATTGAGGATCCTGTCGGCGGATATCGTTATAGCTATACTTCCAATGGCGGCACCGTTCAGCGCATGCCCTATGGTCCGATCCGGGCACAGCTGAGGAACGCAACGGGTACCATCCAAACGCTGCCGGCCAGAATTGTGCCGGTGCAAAACGCCGCCCGGATCACCGTCGCTGGTTCACCACGGCAAATGCCCGCGCCGGAAATATCGAACGAAAACCTCGGTTCGCAAACCATAAATGGTTTGCTTGCGGAAGGAACCAGAACCACGACTACCTGGCCGATCGGCTCCATTGGAAACGACCGACCGGTCACAAGCACCGACGAGAGATGGATGTCGCGAGATCTCGGGATGGAGGTAATGAGTAAGAGATCGGATCCTCGGTCCGGCGACTCCACAATGAAGCTTACGAATATCTCCCGATCCGAACCCGATGCGTCTCTCTTCCAGCCTCCTGCCGGCGCTGAAATCGTAGATCCTTCGAATCAGAGACCGTAAAGGTCGAGCGGTTCGCAAAGGTTGATCGCTCGCACCACCGGAAAGTGCGGCCCGAATTCCACAATGGTGATTGACGCCGGGAGAATTTCGAGGCGCAGGTGGAAGTCGAGCGGAATACCGAGAAAGTGCATCAACGCGGCCTTGATCGCATCGGCATGGCTGAAGGCGGCTACCGTCCGGCCGGGATGCGAATCCGCGATCCGATGGAGACCGCGTACGATTCGCGCCTGTGTTTCGAGCATCAGTTCGCCGCCGGGCGCGCGCGTCGCGCTACGGTAGGCGTTGAATCGGTTCCACGATTCGTGAGTTTCGATTTCGGCGAAGGATTTTCCCTGCCATTCGCCGAAATGAATTTCTCCCAGATCGGGACTTTCCGTGATTGCGAGATTTTTCATGCGCGCCACAGGCTCGGCAGTCTCGACGGCGCGCTCGAGCGGACTGGAATAGAGCGCAGCGAGAGGGATTCTTTCCAGCCTCACCGCCAGCTGGTCGGCTTCGCCTCGGCCTTTGGCGTCGAGACTCACCCCCGGCAGCCAGCCGGTCAGGCCTTTTCCCACATAAGGGTTGGTGGCATGACGGATCAGCAGGACTGTCGCCGATGTTTTCATCGTTTTCAAAGTATCAGCAGGCGTATCAGCAGGGCGTATCAGCGGGGTGTATCAGCCGGGTGTATCAGCGAGCCGCGCGGCGGTTTGTGCGATATATCAGACCAGGCCGGCTGCCCAATCCTGTGATAAACTTGGCGCCGGGAATACCCCCGATTTCGCCTTGAACCCGGGTCTTCCCCGACTTTATGCGCTTTTCCATTACGGCTTCGTTTTTTCTGGGCCTTGCGGCGTTAGTGCCGGCGTACGCCCAGATAGATCTGTCCGGCGTCTGGGCCGACCGAATTACCGAAGACTCCTACGAGCGCTCCGGCGGCCCTCCTCTGGGAGACTACCAGGGCATTCCGCTCAATGACGCCGGCCGGATGAAAGCCGATAGTCACGACCACTCCGAGTGGAGTCTGCCCGAATTTCAGTGCCGGCCGCACCCCGGTCCGTATCAATGGCGCGCTCTTGGAGCCGTTCGCATTTCCGAGGAGATCGATCCGGTTTCGCGCGAGCTCACCGCATTTCACTTCGAATATCTCCGCTCCATGGAGCGCCCCGTTTTCATGGATGGTCGTCCCCATCCGCCGGACTACGCCCCGCACACATGGTCGGGTTTCTCGACCGGCGTCTGGCGCGGCAACATGCTGGTAATTACCACCACCCATCTCAAGGGCGCTTACCTGCGGCGCAACGGCGCGTCTTTCAGCGACAAAGCCACCATGATGGAATACATCACGCGTCATGGCGACTATCTGCTGGTCACGATGATCGTCACCGATCCGGTGTGGCTGGAAACGCCTTTTATCCAGACGACGAACTATGAGCTGGATCCGCATACTCAGCTCTCTTATTACCCCTGCACCGTCAGCGAAGAAAACATATCCAAAGCAGTCCCCCATTTTCTTCCCGGCCAGAACCCGAATCTCGGCGCGGATGACATCCCGCCGGTCGCGGCCCGCGGCGGCGCCGAATCCATTTACCCGGAGTTTCGAACGAAGTTGAAAGGCGGGCACAGGCCAAAGAGCCCCATTCGGTCGCCGCGAAATTTACGTCGTCGCCGATTAATTTCGAGGGTCCAACCGAAAACGGCGAAATCAAGGTTCTACCCGTACAGGGCAATATCTACATGCTCGTCGGCGACGGCGGAAACATCGCCGCGTCCATCGGTAAGGACGGCATCGTCCTGGTCGATACGGGTCTTGATTCGATGAGCGCGAAGCTGATGTCCAAAGTGCTCGAACTTGCTACAGCGATCAGTTCTTCGCCGCAGCCCAATCATTGCGTCGGTCTGCATTGCCCCGGAACCCCTTACGGATGGTCGAGTCCCTCCCTCAATGCGATCATCAGTTCGCCGGCTCCGCCAAAGCCCGTTCGTTTCATCATCAACACCAGCGTCGATCCCGACCATATCGGCGGCAACGAACGGATGGCCGCGCTTCCCGCGGATGCCAAGATCGTAGGCGTGACGTTTCCCTCCGGTTGGAATTGCGCCCGGCGCCACCGTGATCACGCATGAGAACGTGCTCGCCCGGATGAGCAATCCCGGTCCCGGCGAAAAGGCCGCGCCATCCGGAGCCCTGCCCACCGATACCTACCACGCCGACGATTACAAACTCAGTGAATTCGTCAATGGTGAAGGCATCCGCGATCATTCACCAGGCGGCCGCTCACACTGACGGCGACAGCATGGTCTTCTTCCGCTATTCGGATGTTCTGGCCGCCGGCGACATTCTGAATACCGAAAGTTACCCCGTGATCGAAGTCGCGAAGGGCGGCACCATCAATGGCGTGCTCGCCGGGCTGAACCACATTCTCGATATCGCGATCCCCGAGTTCCGTTCGCAGGGCGGCACCATGATGATCCCCGGCCACGGGCGCCTCTGCGATATCGGCGACGTCGCCAACTACCGCAATATGGTGGCGATCATGCGCGACCGGATTCAGGACCTGAAGAATAAAGGCATGACCCTGGACCAGGTGAAAGCCGCCAAACCTACATTCGACTATGACGGCCTGTACGGTTCCGACTCCGGGCCATGGACGACGTCAATGTTCATCGAAGCTGTTTACAATACTTTGAGCAAGAGCGGTCCCGCTGTGAGTAAAAAGGAGTAAGGAGACAAATGACTCGTAAATCGCTGCTTCTCGCCTTCGCGGGAGCGCTCGTTTTCGGCGTCTCGGCATACGCGCACCACTCGCTTGCCGCGACGTACTATCCCGATAAAGAGGTCAAGCTCGACGGGAAGATCATCGATTTTCTGTTCCGCAATCCGCATTCATTCCTCCAGATCGAGGCTAAGGACGACCAGGGAGTCATGCAGCGGTGGTCACTCGAGTGGCGCTCGTCCGGCCAGCTGGGCCAGCAGGGCATCAAACGGGACACCCTGAAGGTCGGAGACGAAATCGAAGTCACGATCAACCCTTCGCGCACGGCCGGCGACCATCGGGGCGCGCTGAAGACGCTCCACCGCAAGTCGGACGGATTCGGTTGGGGCAACAATCCCGGCGATCACGAGTGAATAAGAAGAACGAACGTAAGTAAGGATCTACGAGTGAATAAGTTGTACTGAATCAGCGCGCCCTTGCCACGATGGCCGCCGCGCTTCTGTCCGCAGTAACAACTGCGGCGGCCCAGACGATTCCATATAATCCATCCGCCGCGGCGCCGCGTCCGACGGGCCGTGGCCGTGGCCGTGGCCCGGCAATGTCGCCACAGCAGGCATCGCCCATCGATATGACCGGTTACTGGGTCTCGGTAGTAACCGAGGACTGGAAGTTCCGTATGGTAACTCCCGTCAAAGGCAACTACAGCGGCGTACCCTTGAATCCCGAAGGGCACAAGGTGGCCGAGACATGGGACCCGGCGAAAGATGAAGCATCGGGAAACCAGTGCCGCTCTTACGGCGCCGCTGGTCTGATGCGAGACCCCGGCCGCCTGCACATCACCTGGGAAAACGACAAAACGCTGCGCATCGATACCGACTCCGGCAACCAGACGCGCCTCTTTCACTTCGGTGGATCGGATTCCGAAGCCGGCGCGCCTTCTCTCCAGGGTTATTCCGAAGCGAAATGGGAACCCGCCGCGGCCGGCCGCGGACAGAAAGCCAAAAGACGGCGATCTCAAAGTGGTAACCACGCACATGCTGCCCGGTTATCTCCGCAAGAACGGCGTTCCCTACAGCGCGAACGCGGTACTCACGGAATACTACGACCGCATCAGCGACCCAAGCGGCGAATGGCTCGTAGTAACAACCGAAGTGAGAGATCCTCAATATCTGAATTCGCCCTTCATCACCAGCACCCACTTCAAGAAGGAAGCCGACGGAAGCAAGTGGATGCCGACCCCCTGTTCCGCAAAGTGAGTGGGGTCGGGGCTTTAGGCTTGTCCGGATGGCCTGCGGCCGCAAGCAACTACGAAAAACCTTTGTGGGGCAGGGCTTCGGCCCTGCGGCCGGCCTTCTGGCCGGCGCGGAACTTTACGTCAGCCCTCGGAGCGGTTTTTCAATGGTGTTCTCATGCCCGCCTAGCCCGGGCAAGAAAAGTGATGAAAACCCACGGCTCACGCCCGGGAGCTGTATTTCCCATATTTTCGAGGGTGCGGCTCATCGGCAACCACGAAAAACCGTTTGATCCGTCCGAATGTTCGTGGTGGGAGCACACTGAAAACCACTCGCGAGGCATGCGCAAAGCTTCTCGGAGGCGGACACCGGCGACAAGATCGTCGGTAATTACCAGCTGACGTAAAGTTCCGCGCCGGCCAGAAGGCCGGGCGCAGGGCCGAAGCCCTGCCCCACAAAGGTTTTTCGTAGTTGCTTGTGGCCGCAGGCCATTCAGACAGTTCTGTCCCGTTGGCGCAACAGGATATTCATAATCCGCATGTACACTGAAGCCGGAGGGCCAGATCACAGCTTAAAATGGGCACGCCAATACGCGCACGTTTATTTGTAAGCTGCTTCCTTTTGATAGCCGCGATCACCCTCGCGGTCGACGCCGGCGGATCAGGCTCCCGCGCCACCCACGCGGTTCTCCTGCTTGGCTTGTCCGCTGTCGGAGCGATCCTGATGACCTGGATTTTTGCGCGTGCGATCGAGTGGCGCATTCAGCGCCTGAAACTGTTCGCCGAACACGTGCTCGACGAAGGCACCATGGATGCGCCCCTTCCCGAAGAAGGCCGGGAAACCGCCCAGCTCAATCAATCCCTGCGCCGCATGGCCTCGCGGATGCGTGAACTGGTCGAGCGCCTGAGTCTCGAATCGCCGGCGCGACGTCATTCTCAAAAGTATGGCGGAGGGCGTGCTGGCGGTGGATCACCAGATGCGCGTCCTGTTCTGCAATCAGTCGTTTTCCGCTGGCGCTCGGTTTGAAGCACCCGGTTGACGAAAACACGCCGCTGCTCGGGCCTGGTGCGCGATCCGAAGTTCCTGAGCCTGATTTCCGGGGTGCTGGCCTCCGGGGAAGCCGTCAAATGCAAGCTGCAGTTTAGTCCGGGGGCGATGCGAAAGCGACGCCTCCGTCTTTGAAGCCTATGCCGGCGCCTCTGAGGCCAGTTCGTTTGGCGGATCGCCGCATCGGGGCGCGCTGTCGATTCTGCACGATATCACCGGCCTCGAACGGCTGGAGCGCATCCGGCGCGATTTTGTGGCTAACGTCTCGCACGAGCTGCGGACGCCGCTGGCCGCGATTCGCGGTTACGCCGAAACGCTGCTGGGCGGCGCGCTCGAGGACTACGAAAATAATCGCCGTTTTGTCGAAATCATCCAGGCGCACGCGATCCGGCTGAATAATATCGCGTCCGATCTGCTGACTCTTTCGGATCTCGAATCCGGCCGGCGCGATGCCGAGCCCGGACCGATTTCGGTGGAAGAGGCGGTCAACACGGCGCTGCTCACGGTGGAAACGGAGGCGCAGCATTCGCGGCGTGAAACTCGTCCGCGGCGTGGTGCGGGACGCGCTCATCACCGGCCATGCCATCCGGCTCGAACAGGCGCTGGTGAATCTTCTGGACAACGCGGTGAAGTTCAACAAGCCGGGCGGCGAGGTGCGCATCGATGCCGGGACTGCGGCCAGGACGGCCGCATCGTGATTTCCGTTTCCGATACCGGCACCGGCATGCCGTCTGACGATCTGCCGCGCATCTTCGAACGTTTTTATCGCGTCGATCGCGCGCGGTCGCGCGAGGTGGGCGGCACCGGTCTGGGGCTGTCGATCGTAAAGCACGTGGTGGAACGCATGGAGGGAGCGATCAGCGTGGAAAGCCGCCTGGGCAAGGGCTCAACGTTTACGATTTCCTTCCGCCCGCCGGAATCGCGCGCTGTGTGACCGCATGACAAAACGAACGAGGTCGTGGCACCGCAGACGACAAAAAGGCCGGCGAAGCACATGCGGCATTCGCGGAAGATCGACCGCAAAGCGACAGGCTGTCCAGATGCCGTGCGTCGGAGCCTCGACGATTTCGCTCGACGATCCGTCGCTTTACTTCAATCGCGAACTGAGCCTGCTGGAGTTTCAGCGGCGCGTGCTCGATGAGGCCCGCGATCCGAGAACAAGCTGCTGGAACGCGTGAAGTTCCTTTCCATCGTCAGTTCCAACCTGGACGAATTCTTCATGGTGCGCGAAGGCCGCGCTCAAACAGAAACTGCGGGCGGGCAACCAGGATCTGAGCATCGACGGCAAGACGGTCACGAGCAACTCGAGGCGGTGCGCGCGCGTGTCGGGCGGGCTGATGAAGGAGATCTACGATTGCTTCCAGAAGCAGATGATGCCCGGAACTCGAAGCAGAACGGCATCGTGATCGCGGATTACGCATCGCTCGACTGAGCGTGAGCGCGAGGCGCGTGGACCGCTATTACAAGGAGACGGTTTTTCCGGTGCTCACGCCGCTGGCGTTGGATCCCGGCCGCCCGTTCCCGCACATCTCGAATCTCAGCATGAATCTCGCGGTGGTGCTCAATGAGCCGGCGGCTGCCGGAAGACGGCAGAAGCATTTCGCGCGCGCTGAAAGTGCCGGAAGCGCCTGCCGCAGCTGGTGTGCGTGCCCGGCGCTCGCGCGTGCCGCGGCAAGGCCCGTGCGGGTGCGGAAATTCGTGTGGATCGAGCAGGTCTGATCGCGGCCAATCTGCAGCGCTCTGTTTCCGGGGCTGGAGATCGTGGAGTCGCATCCGTTCCACGTCACGCGCGACGCTGAAGTCGCGATCAAGGAACTCGAAAGCGACGATCTTCTCGAAACGGTGGAAGAGGCGGTCTGGCGGCGGCGTTTCCGCACAGCCGGTGCGGCTGCAGACGGATCAGCGGAATCTCCGATCGACGATGCTGGAAATTCTGGTGGAGAATCTCGAAGTGGACCCGCACGGATGTGTTCAGAGTGCCCGGCCCGATCGATCTGGCGCGGCTGCGCCAGTTGCCGTCGCTCGACCGGCATGGAACTTGCCGACCAGCCCTTCGAACCCTGGTTTATACCGGACGTTTTCTCGCCGCAGCCGAAGAAGACATGTTCGCGGTGATCCGGCGCGGAAGACCGGCTGCTGCATCATCCCTACAATTCTTTCCAGCCGGTGGTGGAGCTGCTGCAAAAGGCCGCGCGTGGATCCCGATGTGCTCGCGATCAAGATGACGCTTTATCGCGTGGGCAGCAATTCGCCGATCGTGCAGGCGCTGCTTGAAGCCATCGAACATGGCAAGCAGGTGGCGGTGCTGGTGGAACTGAAGGCGCGGTTCGATGAAGAGAGCAACATCGAGTGGGCGCGGGCGCTGGAACGCGAGGGCGTGCATGTGGTGTACGGGCTGGTGGGTCTGAAGGTGCATTGCAAGATCGCGCTGATCGTGCGGCGCGAGGCCGATGGCATTCGCCGTTATCTTCATCTCGGGACGGGGAACTACAACGCGACCACGGCCCGGCTTTATACGGATCTCAGCCTGTTCACCTGCGATAAGGATCTCGGCGCCGATGCCACGGATCTGTTCAACCAGCTGACCGGATATTCGCACAAATCGGACTTCCGAAGCTTGCTCGTGGCTCCGGTGACGATGCGAGACCAGCATGGCGGATCTGATCCGGCGCGAGATGGCTCACGGCGCGAAAGGACGGCTGATCTTCAAGATGAATGCGCTCGAAGACAAGGCCATGATCCAGCTGCTTTATGAAGCGTCGCGCGCCGGCGTGAAGATCGATCTGATCGTTCGCGGGTTGTGCTGCCTGCGTCCGGGAATTCCGGGCGTCAGCGAGAACATCACGGTCCGCAGCATCGTGGGCCGTTTTCTGGAGCACAGCCGGCTCTATCTATTTCGAGAATGGCGGCAAAAGGAGATATATATGGGCAGCGCGGATCTGATGCCGCGTAATCTCGATCGCCGGGTGGAGATTCTTTTCCCGCTGATGAACACCGGGATTATTCGCCGGCTGCGCCAGGTTGTATTGGAAAAGCTGTTGGAGGATAACCGCAAAGCGCGCATCGGCCGCCCCGACGGAACATACGCGATACCACAACTGGCCGAGGAAGTGAAACCGTTCGACAGTCAGGCCTGGTTTGTGCGGCACCGCGCCGACTAGCTGCGGCGTGCCCGTAGCGGCGCTCGAAATACCCGGCATCCCACTCGGTACCAGGATCGATTCCGCTGCGCGGGACTGCACGATATCGTTTAATCAAAACAGGATTGAATGCACACCATAGAAGAGATTCCGATAGAGGAGCCCTCGTTCCTTCCCGACATGAGTTGGACCAGAACTCTGCCGCGGGCGAAGCTGCTGGACTGCATAACGGTGGCAAACGAGGTATTCACGCAGGCGGACCGCAAGCTCAGCCACGTCGAAAGAATGGGTCTGGAGAGGGAGAAGATCCGCGTAGCAGCTTTCATTCCCCGCCTGCCGGGCGCCGCCGTCGATCGGGGCGTCCGCCGTTACGCCAGCTATATGGGCAGGAAATTCCAGCAACATGGTCTGGACTTCCGCGTCGAGGAGACGCATAGCGCGGAACTCCTCGAGCTGGCGCTGATGGGCGCTCAGGTTAACGAAAAAGTGCATGGAACGTTCGTTTTCTTCCCCACTCCATTCGGCAAGCCGGAAGATTACTTTCTGAGGCGTGTGCGGCCTGAAAAGGACATCGAAGGGCTAACCGTTGAAAATACGGGCCGCATGGCGCTCAACATCAAGACGGTCGACGAGGAAGAGAAGTACGAAGGCGTCGTGCCTTGCACCGCGCGCGCCATCCTGACACTGCTGCACCGGCACGATTCGATCAAAAAAATGTTTCCGCAAAACGTGCTGCAAACGGGACCCACGGCTGTTATCTTCAACAGCTCGAGCCGCATCGGAATTCCCCTCCAGAGCATGCTCATGCGCATTGGCGCGACGGCCGTAATCGTGCATCCGCAGACGCGCCCCGAGGACAAACGACACTTCCTCGAAGCGGCGGATATTGTTGTGACGGCATTTCCGGCGCGCTGCGAGCAGGACCTGGTGCGCGACATCAAACCGGGCGCCGTCGTGATCGACTGCTCGACGGAGGGCAATCTGCATCCGGATGTCGCCGAAAAGGCTGCGTTGCTCTCGACCCACGACAATCATCTGGGACAAATCACCACGGCGCTTGCGCTGTACAATACCGCGCTCTGCGCTTTGTGGCAGTGCGGCATGAACAGATAGCGCGCGCCCATCGAATTGCGCACTCCTGGGAGTATCCGTTCGACACATGGCCGACATCCAATACTTTTCGCCGAAAACGCCGGGCTGAAAAGATGGAAGATAGAGAGAAGGAGACGTTATGCCACTGTTGCTTGCAAGACACTGGTGGTCGCCGGTCTTACGCGGCCTGGTCGCAATTGTCGTGGGGATCATCGCCCTCGCCCTGCCTGGGATCACCTTGGGGGCCCTTGTCATCCTTTTCGGGGTCTATTCTCTGATTGACGGAATTGCCGCCGTCATGGCCGCTTACCGGTCTTCGAAAGCGGGCGAGCGATGGGGCGTGCTCCTGTTCGAAGGCATAGCGGGAGTCATAACGGCGGTTGTTGCGTTCTCATGGCCCGCGATCACCGCGCTCGTCCTGATCTATCTGATCGGTGCGTGGGCTCTGGTGACCGGCGTTCTCGAGGTCGTTGCCGCGGTCAGACTGCGCAAGCACATTGCCGGGGAGTGGTTGCTCGCTTTAAGCGGCGTCGCGTCCGTGCTGTTCGGAATCTTCGTTCTGGCCGTGCCGCTTGCGGGCGCATTGGCGATTGCGCTGTGGATCGGGATCTACTCTCTCGTCTTCGGCGTTATCCTGATCGGCTTCGGATTCCGGCTCAGGGCATGGTCGAAACACCCCGGAATTGCCGGCTCAATGCCGGCTACCGCTCACTGACGCTGGCGATTACGGGCCGGCTCAGGCCCAATGTTCCGAAACGACCCGTACTTGTCAACGCTTGCTGCGTTGACCCGGCTGGCTTTCGCACAAAGCAGAATCGGAAGCTGAAACGCCGCCGTCATCGAGAAAAAACAAAGTCCCGCTCCATTGCGAGGAATCCAGTTCAGAAATGCCACGTTTGACTCAACAGGGGCCAGCGCGGGACTCGCCGGGAAAACGCGTAGATTACGAGAATTGAAAGGAATGGCTCAGTTATGCCAATAAAAGATAAGCAGGAACTCTTCGTTTGGATGCTTAGCGACCTCCACCACGGCGCGGAACGCTCGAACAAAATCTACCAGGAAATCGCCGAAATCGCGCAGGATCCAGACGTCAAAGAAGCCTTGAGTGCGCGGGCCTTCATTTCCGATAAGATCCAGAAAACACTGGATGAATGTTTCAGGATCATCGGCCAGAAACCAGTCGACACTAAGGGGCGGCTGCACGACGTGTTCGCGGAAGATTTCCGCCGGGAATTGGCTGAAATCGAATCGAAGGAGGGCCGCCGTCTTTTTGTCCTGGCCAGGATGAATCGCCTGACCCATCTTCGGATCGCGGAATACGAAGTCCTGATAGCGTTGGCCGATTCCACCGGACACTATGCTGTAGGTGTTTTGCTCGAAAGCTGCCTCGCCGACAAGATGGTGTTTGTGGAAAGGACGCGCCAGTTGTTGCGTCATCGGATTGAGCAGCGCATGGCCGCGTAGCCGGCCAGGAACGATCGGGCGGGAGACGTCCGGCCCGTGCAGAACGCGCGATCCGTCACGTGCGGTAACCGGCCGTATTCGGGGTATTGAAGACTCCCTGAAAGCGGCCGGTTCGCATCTGAGGGTTAACGACGCGCGGGGGTTGGTGAACTCACTCGGCGCGAACCGGCGGCAAGATGCGTATTCCGTCAAATTCCGGGGTGTCGTGACGTAAACCCCTTTGCCAAAGCTTTGCCCTGCGAAGTTACGTTACAAATCGTGTTTGCGACGGCTAATCCGGTGTAGGATGATAGTCAATCCCGAGTTGCGGAGACGAACTCCCTGATTCGGAGGATATCGACTGGTATTGATGCGGCCTCGGAGGGCACTCGGCGTGTCAACGGCGAAGTTCGCTTCATGGATGATTCTGGGCGGGGCGCTGGCGAACGTCGGCGCATTATACCCACAGACACAGATGCATCCGTCGGTCTCCGGGGGTACAGTCCAGTTGATCGGAAACGACGCGGCTGTCCTTGAATCCGGTGAAACCAGGAAAGATCTCCCCTGCACGGTAACTCCCGTCAAGCCCTTGATGGGTTTCGATCTTCGGTTTCATTCCGGTTACGATATCGCCATACCGTTGCGCGAACTGGCGGGCGACGGCGACGTCCTTACCGTCATTTTCAGGGTGACCTCGGCTGCCTCGAAAGACGCTCCCGTCTATTTTTCCCAGCGATACGGCGTCCCGAGCATCGAGGAGGACGCGGCCGGCGACGCTTATCTGGGGGGAGGTTTTGACGTGGGAGAGGGCGATTACCACGTCGACTGGATGATGCGGGACCGTCTCGAACGGATCTGTTCGTCAAGTTGGGACATCACCGCGGCGCTTTCCCCAAGAGATCAGAAGATGAAGCTGGCGATCGCGCCGAACAGCATCGAAACGTCGGATTCGGAATTCTTCAAAGCGGAGCCCAGCGTCAGCCGGGCGAATGTCTCGGATGCCTCGCTCAAAGTCAAAGTTCTGTTGAACTTCGCGCCGCAGGTAGGGTATGCCTCGAGCATGACTCCGGTTGACACCAGCGCGCTGGTGTCGATTCTGCGGAATATATCGAGGGAGCCGAGAATTTGCAAGTTTTCGATCGTCGCGTTCAATCTGAATGAACAGCGAATTGTTTACCGGCAGGACGACACCGACCAGATCGACTTTCCCAAACTGGGGAGCGCGCTGGGATCCTTGAAACTGGGCGTGATCGACTATAAGAAACTTGCCGATCCGCACAGCGAAACCGCTTTCCTGACGAATCTGATCGTAAGCGAACTCGCCAAAAACGACGCCGATGCCGTGATCTTTGCCGGGCCGAAAATCTCGCTGGACGAGAATATTCCGGTGGATACTCTCAAGGATCTCTCGAGCATCTCCTACCCCGTCTTTTATATGAATTACAATCTGTCGCCGCAGCAAAATCCGTGGCGCGACCCCATCGGGAACGTGGTCAAGCGGCTTCGCGGCTCCGAATACACGATTACCCGCCCCCGCGATCTCTGGACATCCTGGACAGATATCATGTCCCGCGTAGTAAAGTTGAAACTCGTTACGGTCGAGGCGACGTCCTCTCAACAGAGATGAAATACGGCTTTGGTGGTGCGCTTGCTGTTCCGGTTTTCGCGGTCATTCTGCTGACTGGCGGGTCCGGTCACGCCGTTGCGCAGCGTTTTACCAACCCCGACATCTTAGCCCCCGAATATCCCACCCCCGATGCGGTCGTCGATCAGATGTTGACGATCGCCCAGGTGCAGCCCGGCGAACTGGTCTACGACCTTGGATGCGGCGACGGCCGGATTGTAATCGCAGCCGCCCACAAATTCAAGGCTCGGGCAGTCGGGATCGAGATCCGGCGGGATATTTATGATTTGACCCAGGCAAAAGTGAAAGCGCTCGGCCTGGGCGATCAGGTGCAGATCGTGAACGGAAACGCGCTGCGCTACGATCTGAGCCCCGCGGACGTCGTTACCCTGTACCTTCTGACCAGCTCGAACGAACGTCTGAAACCCGTGCTCCTGAAGTACCTCAAGCCTTCGGCCCGGGTGGTGTCTCATGACTTCGAGATTCGCGGATGGAAGCCGGCGAGCGTCAATCGCATGTTTGTGGACGGCCGGCAGCACACCATTTATCTCTACCGCATGAGCGACACCCGGACCGGCGGCCGAAACCAGCCGCAATAACGGGCCGCAATTACTTCCCGAAGCGCTTCTCGACTTCCTTCCAGTTCACGACGCTCCACCACGCGCCGATGTAGTCGGGGCGCCGATTTTGATACTTCAGGTAGTAGGCGTGCTCCCAGACGTCGAGACCCATCACCGGGACTTTTCCTTCCATCAGCGGGCTGTCCTGGTTGGCGCTCGAGGTGATTTCCAGCTTTCCGCCGCTGTTCAAAAGCCATGCCCAGCCCGAACCGAAACGGGTGGTAGCCGCGGCGTTGAACTTTTCTTTGAACTGGTCGAAATTGCCGAATGCGCTGGTGATTGCCTGAGCAAGCGCGCCCGATGGCTCGGCCGCTCCGCCAGGAGCCGCCATGA
This sequence comes from Terriglobia bacterium, assembly GCA_963845785.1. Taxonomy (GTDB): domain Bacteria; phylum Acidobacteriota; class Terriglobia; order Bryobacterales; family Bryobacteraceae; genus BOG-234. The sequence continues at coordinate 238,882 of CAWJTK010000004.1, forward strand.
TCGTCCAGAACATCGAGTGATTGGCGTGGCCGCCGCCGTTGTTGCGCACGGCGGTCCGGATATTCTCCGGCACGATAGCGCAATTGTTGGCGAGCAGATCTTCGAGCGATTTTCCCGCCAGATCGGGCGCCGATTCCAGCGCTTTATTCAGATTCGTGACGTACGCATTGTGGTGTTTCCCATGATGAATTTCCATGGTCATCTTGTCGATGTAAGGCTCCAGGGCATCGGGAGCGTAGGGCAGCGGCGGAAGCGTAAAAGCCATGTTTTCTCCTTGAAAACGATTTACGAGGTGAACGGGAGGAACGTCAAACTAGATGCTACCCTCTTTCGAAGGCGTCCGCGAGATGGAACATTTTTCGCTCGTGGAAATGATTACAAAGAATCTGCAGGCCTACCGGCAATCCGTCGCGGGTCTGGCCGCAAGGCACGCTCATGCACGGAATGCCAGCGAGGCTTCCCGTAATTGTGTAAATATCCGATAGGTACATTTCCATCGGGTCGTTCACCTTTTCCCCGATACGGAAGGCCGGAAACGGCGAAACCGGCGCGACGATCGCATCCACCGATTGAAATGCATTTGTAAAATCCCGCGTAATCAGGGCGCGAACCTTTTGCGCTTTGAGGTAATAAGCGTCGTAATAACCCTGACTCAGCACATAAGTGCCGAGCATGATGCGGCGCTTCACCTCGGCCCCGAAACCTTCGCCGCGAGTATTCCGGTACATCTCGCTTAGCGTTCCCGAAGTGCCTGATCGGAACGTGTACCGCACGCCGTCATAGCGCGCGAGGTTGGAACTCGCCTCCGCCGTGCAAATGACGTAATACGTGGAGATCGCGTATTCGGTGGCGGGCAAGCTGATCTCCCGCACGTCGCATCCGAGTCCGCGCAGCCGGTCGGCGGCCCTCTCGATCAGCGCTGCCGTTTCCCCCGTGGCGTGTTTCATGTATTCGACCGGCATGCCCAGCTTCATGCCGCGCACGTCCCCATCCAGATGTGCGGCATAGTCCGGTACGGGGGCGTCGGCGGAGGTCGAATCGAGCGGATCGCGCCCCGCCATGACTTCGAGCAAAACGGCGGAGTCGCGCACGTTCCTCGCGAAGGGTCCTATGTGGTCGAGAGAGCTCGCGAACGCCACGAGCCCATAACGGGAAACCCGGCCGTAGGTCGGTGTAACGCCGACCACTCCGCAAAACGAAGCCGGCTGGCGGATCGAACCGCCCGTATCCGAACCGATGGAAACCACAGCCGTGTTCTGCGCCACCACTGCCGCCGACCCGCCGCTCGATCCTCCGGAAACCCGATCAAGCGCGGCCGGATTGCGAACCGGTCCGAACGCGCTGTTCTCGTTCGACGAGCCCATGGCGAACTCGTCGCAGTTCGTTTTTCCGAGGATGAGTCCGCCGGCGGCCTCAATCCGTTCGACTGCGGTGGCGTCGTAGGGCGGAATGTAGTGCTCCAGCATGCGCGAGGCGCATGTCGTGCGGAGACCCTTCGTGAGGATAACGTCCTTCACGGCGACCGGTACGCCCGCGAGCGGGCCAGGATCCTCGCCGGCAGCGATTTTGGCGTCGACGCGCTCCGCTGCTTCGAGCGCCCTCTCCGACGAGAACAAGAGATAAGCGTTCGTCTTCGGATTTTCCCGCTCGGCGTAGACCAGAGCTTCGCGGGCGATTTCGACTGCGCTGAATTCTTTGCCGAGAAGGCCTTCGCGGATGGTCGCGATCGTGTGCGCCGTCACCGCTCGATCACCTTTGGAACTTTGAAATAGCCGTTGCTCGAGACGGGGGCGTTCGCCAGGGAGAGCGCTTCGCCGAGCGGGGCGCGTTCGACGTCGGGCCGCAAGGTCGCTGTTTCTTCCGCCTCGTACAACACCTGCGACATCGGCGCTACATCCCCGGTCTCGATACCGGACAACTGATCCATGTGCTCGAGAATGCTGCTGAGATCGTGAGCCATTCCGGCAATCTCGCCATCGCTCAGGTTGAGATTTGCGAGCTTTGCCACGTATCGGACTTCGGCTTCGGTAAGCTTCAAAATCCTATCCTTATTATATGTATTATTTGGTACAAAACAGGAGTTTCAGGCGATCTCACGGCTGCGCGCCGCTTTGTAGATGCGGCGCAGGCCGGGATCGGCGATATCCTCCGCTTCGTCGATTACATCGCCCGTTAGCGCGGCCGCCTCTTCGCGCTTCGGCCCGACTCGCGGCGGCATCACGCGAAGTTCCACGTCTTTGACAATCTCCGGCCCGATCACCTTTTCGAGATTGGCAAGAATCTGATACCGCAAGCTCCACAGGTTCTTCCGCCACAACTCGTCCTCGACTTCAACGACCAGGGTCGTCCGGACCAGCTTCAGCGCCCGGGTTCGTAACGCAAGCCTCTTACCCACCGCGCGTCTCCACGCGGCGCAAGCGATTCGTTCCCCGTCGATTACGTCGGAAATACCGGTCCAACGCGCCATGATCCGGCTGGCCTGATCCATGGATTCCTCGTTTAAGCGACGGTATCGATCATAGCAGGGGCTCGATTCGGTTGTACCGCCGGCCGGGGTCGCGCAAACCTGCGCACTTCAAAGCAGGTGATGCGTTTCATAGCCAACCCTTTTGCTATCGGTAACTTCGGCCCCTGTTTCTTCGCCTGTTACACCGGAAGCAGTGTTTTCCGGCTGATGCGACTGATATGGCATTGGTCGCTCTGATAAAATCTGGAAGGTCTTAATTTGATGAAGATGAGATTTCTCGCGGCTGCTTGCCTGGCAATCGTGCCCCTTGTATCGGTAGTCTGGTCTCAGACGCCAGCCACTGGAAGATCGACGGCTGCGCCTGCTTCGGCCGCCGTGCCAGCCATGACGGCAGCGACGGAACGCGCGGCGTTGAACCAGTATTGTGTTACCTGCCACAACGAGAAATTGAAAAAGACGGGCTTCAGAGCGGCTCAAGTCCTGACTCTTGACACGATTGACACGGCGAACGTGGAACAAAACGCCGAAACATGGGAGAAGGTTGTACACAAGACCCGTGCGGGAATGATGCCTCCCTCGGGCTTGCCGAGGCCGGATCCGGCGAAATTCGAGGCCATGATCTCTTACCTCGAGACTGAACTGGACAAACACGCGGTAGCGAACATCCCCCCTCCCGGTCTTCACCGCCTGAACCGCACCGAATACAAGAACGCGATTCGCGATCTTCTCGATGTAGACATTGATCCGGCGAAATATCTTCCGACGGACGATTCCAGCCGCGGATTCGACAACGTCGCGGCGGCGCTTTCGATTTCGCCGGCGCTGCTCGAAGGCTATACTGCGGCGGCTGGAAAGATCAGCCGAATTGCGCTCGGGGAGGTTTCCGCAGCCGGGCTTACGACTTATCGCGTCCCCTCCGATACGTCGCAGGACTACCATATTGACGGTTTGCCGTTCGGTACCCGTGGTGGCTTGGTCGCGAAACACCTGTTTCCGGCCGACGGCGACTACGTTTTTAAAGTGTTTCCCATCAACAAGGGCTTGATGGACAACAACTCGGCCTTCGGCGACATTCCGGGAGAGAAGCTGGAATTGCTCGTCGATGGCGTCAGAGTCAAACTTTATGATTGGGATAAAGAAGTGGCGCGCGGCGCCGCCATCCACAACGGCACGGCCGACGTTCACGTGCATGTGACCGCCGGTCCGCACACGGTTGGAGTGACTTTCCTCGCGACCCAGCTTGCACCCGGCAACGATCTGGATCAGCACTTCCTGAGAGATACTCTCGAAACGGGCGGCCTTCCGGGATTCCGTTTCTACCCGCACGTAGGCAAGCTCGATATCATCGGCCCGTACAAGGCCGAGGGTGCAGTCAATTCGCCCAGCCGGGAGAAGATCTTCATTTGCCATCCGGCGAGCACGGGCGAAGAAACGGCGTGCGCCAAAAAGATCATCGACAAGGTCGCGCGTGCCGCCTACCGCAGGCCTATAACCGCGCAAGATACCGAGACTCTGATGAGTTTTTATCAGAGCGGCCGAAACCAGGGTTCTTTCGATCAGGGCATTCAGAATGCGTTACAGCGCGTTCTGGCCGATCCCGAATTCGTCTTCCGCAAGGAGACGCAGCCTGAAAATATAAAGGCGGGTCAGAAATACCGGATTACCGATCTTGAACTCGCATCCCGGCTTTCATTCTTCCTCTGGAGCAGCATTCCAGACGATGAACTGATTACCGTCGCCAGCCAGAACAAGCTTCATGAGCCGGTCGTTCTGGCCAAAGAGGTTCGGCGGATGCTCGCTGATCCGAAGTCCGATGCATTGGTGGGCAATTTTGCCTCCCAGTGGCTCGTGTTGCGTTCGCTGCAACCCCTGGAGCCGCCCGCGGCCCTCTATCCTGATTTCGACGACAACCTTCGGGCAGCCATGCTGAAGGAGATGAACCTGTTTGTCGGCAGCATCGTACATGAAGACCGCAGCGTAATCGACCTGCTGAACGCCAACTACACGTTTGTCAACGAACGCCTGGCAAAGCACTACGGCATCCCGAATGTCTACGGCAGCAACTTCCGGCGAATCGACCTCCCCGCCGATTTCGAGATGAGGCGTGGGCTGCTCGGCAAAGGAGCGATCGAAACTCTCACGGGTTACGCGAACGCAAGGGCAACCGTTCGAGGCAAGATGATCATGGAGATCTTCCTCGGGATTTCGCCTCCCAGTCCCCCGCCCAACGTGCCGACGCTTCCGGTATCGAAGGACGACTCGCACGGCGGCCGGCCGACTATGCGGGAACAGATGGAGATGCATCGCAAAAACGAACCCTGCGCCAGTTGCCACAAGATCATGGATCCCATCGGACTCTCGATGGAGAATTTCGATGCCATCGGTCACTGGCGGGCGACCGACGACGGCAAGCCGATCGATGCCAACGGCCAGCTGGTGGACGGTTCGAAGCTGGACGGAGTGGACGGTTTGCGCGCGGCGCTGATCAGATACTCACCGGAATTCGTTCGGGTGATCGCGGACAAGTTGATGACTTATGGTTTGGGCCGAGGTACTGAATACTACGATATGCCGATGGTGCGCTCCATCGTTCGTCAGGCGGCGCGTGACAACTATCGGTTCTCGTCCTTCGTTCTCGGTGTTGTGAACAGTGAGCCTTTTCAGATGAATATGAAAGAGGCTCAAAGCGAAACACGCGCTTCGAAATAGCGCTACGCGGCATAGTGGCCCCGGAATCGTTCCGGGGATTGAGCTAATCAAATTATTGATAGAAGGAGAAGAATCGGAACAATGTTTATTACCAAAAAGCACATAGCCCGGCGAAGCTTCCTGCGTGGAGCGGGAGTCGCCCTGGCTTTGCCGTTTTTGGATTCCATGGTGCCTGCACAGACGCCTCTTAGCAAAACGGCAGCCAATCCGAAGACACGCTTTACGGGAATATTTGTTCCACACGGCGCAGCACCCGGCTATTGGGTTCCGAAAACCACCGATCCTGGCTTCGAATATCCGATGATCTGGAAGCCGCTGGAACCGTTTCGGGATCAAACCGTAATCATGAGCGGCCTGTGGTCGAAATCCGCCGAACCGCCTCCGGGAGTGACTGGCGCAGACCACTGGGTGGCTTCCGCCTTCATGTGCGCCAACAAGCCGAAGAAGACGGACGGCGCCGACATTCTGGACGGCACCACGATCGATCAGTTGATCGCTCAGAAAATTGGCCAGGAAACGCTGGTCCCATCGCTGCAGTTCGCGCTCGAAGATCCCGGCGCGAATTCAAGCAACTGCGGCGAGGGCTATAGCTGCGCCTATACGAACTCGATTTCGTGGTCGTCTCCGACCCAGCCTCTCCCGATGGAACTCGACCCTCAGGTCGTCTTCGAGCGGTTGTTCGGTTCGGGCGGCAGCCAGGAAGAGCGGGCGGCTCGCCGGGAGCAGGATCGCAGTATTCTCGATTCGGTTTCGCAGAGCCTGACACGTTTCAAGAAGGATCTCGATGCGAGCGACAAGGCGCGCCTCGACGAGTATGAGACGGATATCCGTGAGATCGAGCGGCGGCTGGAACTGGCGAAGAAGTCTTCCGGCCGGGCCAATCCTGAGGGATTCGTGGCGCCCGCCGGTATCCCGGAATCGTTCGACGAGCATGTAAAGTTGCACTTCGACCTGCAGGCTCTCGCTTTCCGGGGCGACATGACGCGCGTATCGACGGTTCTCTACGCTCGCGATCTGACCGCCCGGACTTACCCCGAAAGCGGCGTTACAACCGGCTTCCATGGTGCGTCCCACCATGCGGAAAATCCGCAAAACATCGAGCGGTACTCGCACATCAATCAGTACCACGTGAAGTGCCTCGCGTACTTTGTGGACAAACTGAAGAAGACCAACGATGGCGACGGCACATTGCTGGACCACACGCTCATTCTTTATGGAACCAACATGGGCGATTCCAATCAGCACCTGCATTACGATGTGCCGCATATTCTGGTGGGCGGCGCGGGAGGTCAGCTGAAAGGCAACCGGCACCTCGCCTTCCCAAGTAAAACCGTCACTACGGGAAATCTGTTGCTGAGCGTTCTGAGCATGTATGGTATTCATCAGGACAGCATTGGCGACAGCAACGGTATGCTGGCAGGGCTGGTCTAACCGGCCCAACGCACACTGGAGGAGAGTAGATGCGTTCTGGTTATGTAGCCTGTTCCACACTGCTGGCGCTTTCCCTGGTTTTGGCGCCCGCTTCATTTGGCGAGACAAACGGGAGTCCCGTCGCCGACGCGGCCATGCGCGGCGACGCTCCCGCATTGCGGGCGCTATTACAAAAAAAGTCCGACGTGAACGCTGCCGCAGCCGGATGGCGCGACCGCGATCCAGTGGGCTGCGTATCGAAATGACCTCGATATCGCCGATCTGCTGATCGCGGCGGGAGCGAACGTGAAGGCCGCGAATCACGATGGCGCCACCGCGATGTATCTCGCGTGCATCCGCGGAAGCGCGCCGATGATCGAGAAACTGCTCAAAGCCGGCGCCGACGTCGAGGAGCGCGGACCCGAAGGTGAGACGCCTCTCATGCTGGCGGCGCGGAACGGCAACGTGGACGCGATCAAAGTGCTGCTGGCTCACAAGGCCGACATAAACGCGACGGATAAACTGCGCGGAACAACGGCTTTAATGTGGGCTGCGGAACAGGGACACGCTCCAGCCATGAAAGTTTTGATCGATGGCGGAGCAAACATCTCGGCAGCGTCGCTCGATCGATACCAAGGGTAACAGGGCTTATCTCGCCCCAACCGTGAAAGACAGGCTGAACTCTTCGTTCGGCGCAAGAGGTCGCGGGGGTCGAGGCCCCGGTCGTGGACCGGGACGCGGAGTTCCTTCCGTGAAAGCTGAAGCCGGAGCGAAAGAGGCGGAAGCGGGCGCGGGAGGAAAAGCGGAAGCGGGAGGAAAGCGGAAGCGGGAGCGGAAAGAAGAGGATCTTCAGGCGAAAGCCGACGAAGCCGCCGCATTTGCCGCCTTTGGACGGCAAACGGACAAAAACGGCGGTGGCCTTACCGCGCTGGTATTCGCGGCGCGTCAGGATTGCCTCGAGTGCGTGAAGTTGCTGGTTGACGCTAAAGCCGACGTGAACCAAACGACGCATTATGGTTGGACTCCGCTCCTGACGGCGGTACAAAACCGCCATTACGTGCTTGCGTCATATCTGCTCGAACCACGGCGCAAATCCCAATATCGCCAATGACGGCGGATGGAATCCCTTGTACATCGCCACCGACAACCGCAACATCGAAGGCGGCGACTATCCTGTCCGGAACCCGGACATGGATCAGATGGAATTCATCAAACTGCTGATCGCTAAAGGCGCGAACGTCAACGCCCGCGATTTGCGGGAACACGTCGACTCCAACCGTGTGCAAGGGCGATAGCACCGAAACCCGGACGATCTTCACGATGCAGTGGCTCTATGAAGATGGCGCCACTCCGTTCCTGCGTGCGGCGCAATCGGGCGACGTGGAGTTGATGAAACTCCTCCTGGCTCACGGCGCGAATCCGAAGATCTATACGGCGCAGAACGAAACTCCTCTGGCGGTCGCCGCGGGAATCGGCTGGGTCGAGGGCGTGACTTATGAATGGTCGGTCGCCGCAAAACCTTGAGGCCGTCAAGATGTGCCTCGACTTGGGGATCGATCCCAACGTCGCCGACGACAATGGCAGAACGGCTCTCCATGGTGCCGCGCACAAAGGACGCGTGGCCGTTATTCAGATGCTGGTCGACCATGGAGCGAAGCTCGACATGCACGACAAAGGCAGCCGCGATACAGTCAACGGAGCTCTGCTTGGTCACACCTGGATTCCGCTCGACTATACCCGCGGGCTGGTTCGCGTAGGAGTACAGTCCGCGATTCCGCACCCGGAAGCGGAAGCCCTCATGGTCAAGTTAATGAAAGAGAAAGGCATCCCGATACCTGCAAAGTTCGAGGGCTCGATCTGCCTGACCACGCTCTGCGGAGACACCAGCGAAAAGAACGAGAAGTCGCAATAGCCATTCCCGCGATCCGCTGTAGAGCCCGGCCTTCGGCCACCTCCGAAGTCCGGGCTTTTTTGTATCTGCCGGACTCGGTGTTCGGCTATGCTGGTAGGAACCTCAACTTTGACTGATATTTCGGGAGTAAGAATCTGACAATGCGCTTTAGATCCGACATCGCCGCACCGCTCGCAATTTCCTTTATCGTAGCTTTATCCTCTTCAGCTTTCGCCGCAGCGACCAGTCCGGTTGCCGATGCCGCGATGGCGGGCGACATGGTCACCGTGCGAGCTCTGGTGCAGAAAAAGGCCGATGTCAATGCCCCTCAACCCGATGGAGCGACGGCTATTCAGTGGGCCGCTTATCGAAACGACCTCGCAATGGCCGACATCCTGATCGCGGCGGGCGCGAACGTCAAGACACCGAATCATGACGGCGCCACGGCGCTTTATCTCGCTTCCATCGCCGGAAGCGCCCCGATGCTGAACAAGCTTTTAAACGCCGGGGCCGATCCGAATGAGTTAGGACCTGAAGGCGAGACGCCTCTTATGCTGGCGGCGCGCAACGGCAGGGTCGACGCGATCAAGGTATTGCTCGATCACAAGGCGGACGTCAACGCCAAAGACAAGCTTCGCGGCACGACGGCTCTGATGTGGGCTGCCGAACAGGGGCATCCGGAAGCCATAAAGTTACTGATTGCGGGCGGCGCCGATGTTGCGGCGGCCTCCGGCTTCGACACCAAGGGTGGGAGGGCCTATCTCGCCGATACGATTACCGCGCGCCTGAACTCCGCTTTTGGCGCAAGAGGGCAGGGGCAGCGCGGACCGGGTCGCGGAAATCGACCGCCCCAGGGCGCTGCGCCGGCAGCCGCCCCGGGAACTGCGGGCGCCGAGGTCGAAGATCTGCAGGCAAAGGCCGATGCGGCCGCTGCGTTCGCCTCCTTTGGACGCCAGACGGATAAGAATGGCGGTGGTCTGACGCCGCTGGTGTTCGCCGCGCGCGAGGATTGCATTGAATGTGCCCGAATCCTCGTCGAGGCAAAAGCGGATGTAAACCAGAGAACCCACTACGGCTGGACTCCTTTACTGACCGCTACCCAAAACCGCCATTACAAGCTGGCGGCGTATCTTCTCGATCACGGCGCCGATCCGAATATCGCCAACAACGGCGGCTGGACCGCGCTCTATCTGGCGACCGACAACCGCAATATCGAAGGCGGCGATTATCCGGTCCGCAATCCGGATATGGACCATCTCGAATACATCAGGATGCTGATCGACAAAGGCGCGAATGTGAACGCGCGCATCTGCGGCACGGCATCGACGCCGAAGGAATGCAAAGGCGACAGCACGGAAACCCGCACTATCTTCACCATGCAGTGGCTTTTCGAAGACGGCGCCACGCCCTTTCTTCGAGCCGCACAGTCCGGCGATGTGACTCTGATGAAACTCCTGCTCGCCCACGGAGCAGACCCGAAGATCGCGACAGCCCAGGGCGTTACAGCGCTGGCGACAGCCTCCGGAATCGGCTGGGTGGAAGGCGTCACGTATGAATGGTCGCCTGCCGAAAACGTAGAGGCTGTCAAACTGTGCCTGGACCTCGGCATCGACCCCAACCTGGCTGACGATCAGGGCCGCACCGCTTTGCACGGCGCCGCTCACAAGGGACGCCTCGAAGTCATCCAGATGCTGGCAGATCACGGCGCTAAGCTCGATGCGCACGACAAGGGCAGCCGCGACACCGTCAACGGAGCGATGCTTGGCCACACATGGGTTCCGATCGACTATACCCGTGGGCTGGTTCGGGTCGGCGTGCAGTCCGCCATCCCGCATCCCGAGGCGGAGGCTCTTCTTGCGAACCTGATGAAAGCTAAGGGCCTCGAAGTGCCGCCCAACTTCGGCAGTTCGATTTGCTTGACCACGCTCTGCGGAGACACCAGCGAAAAGAACGAGAAGCCGCAATAGTCGTCGTCTCCGGAGGCGGCAGCTCCGGCGATCTTGTCGCCGGTTTCCGCTCTTGATATCACTGCGCGGCCGGTGTGGGGTCAGGGCTTCGGCCCTGCCGCCGGGCTTCCGCCCGGCGCGGAGCTTTACGTCAGAGCCGGTAGCGCCGGCGATCTTGTCGCCGGTGACCCTGCCAACCGCGTCTTCAACGAATCCGGTAGCACCGGCGATCTTCTGTCGCCGGTGTTCTTCAGCCATCCGAACCGCGTCTCCGACGGAGCGAATTCTCCAGTATCTACGAAAATGCTCTAAATCTAAACGCTGCGGAAATGCTTGCTGAGCTTTAAGCCCTGCCGCTGGTACGAAGACCCGATACCCTCTCCATAGAGCTGACGCGGCCTTTCCAGAAGCTTTTCGAAAACCAGGCTGGCCACCACCTGGCCGTCCTCCATAATGAACGGAACCTCGTGCGACCGTACTTCGAGCACGGCGCGCGTACCGTTGATATCACCCGAACCATAACCAAATCCGGGGTCGAAAAATCCCGCATAGTGGATCCGAAACTCGCCGACAGTGGCGTCGAACGGCACCATCTCGGCGGCATAATCCGCGGGAATCCGCACCCGCTCACGCGACGCGAGGATGTAGAAATCTTCCGGGTCGAGAATGATGGAACGGCTCTCGCTTCGATGGATCGGCTCCCAGAAGTCCGCGGGATCGTAATATTGAACGCGCGCCAGGTCGATCAGCGGGGCATGCTTGCGCGCACGATATCCGATCACGGAATCCGACGAATCGCCCGCCAGATCCACCGACAGTCGCAGGCCGTTGCGGATATTCGCCTCCCCGCGGGATTCGTCGGGCAGATACACGAGGCTGACCTCCGCCTCAAGCTGCCGCAACAAGGCATCGGATGGCGTGTAATCGCCCTGGAACAGCCGCAATTGCGAGAGTCTCTCACCCTCCCTCACAACCACGCTGAAGGTTCGCGGGACTACTTCCGCATAGAGCCTGCCCCGATATCCCGCCGGCACGATCTCAAACTGCCGTCCTTCGTCAGTAATCAGACGCGTGAAGATATCGAGACGGCCAGTGGAGCTCTTTGGGTTTGCCTTACCGGAAACGTGCGCAGGCAACGCAAGCTCTTCCTGAAGCGGGACGATATACACGCAGCCCTTTTCCAGAACGGCCGGCCCCTTAAGATCGATCGTATGCAAGCGGTACTTTTCAAGCTTGCTCGTGATCGTGGCGGCGCCATTCGCGAGAAAACTCGCGCGCACCCGATAGGCTTCCGAACCCAGGCGCAGATCGATCGAAGAGGGCTGGATCTGATCGGGCGTCAGCGGCGCGCGCGAGCGGATGTGGCCCTGGGCGGCCATCCGTTCGAGGTGTTGCAGGGGGAGCACGCCTCTGGCGGCGTTTGCGACGCTGTCGTTTTCAGCTTGATCGATATCGGCGGGCATTCGGGCGAATTGTCCATCATGCCACGTGCGATACTGCCGGCTGGTTCTGAGCCGGCTTGCCGCGAAACACCCGCGCTTCCCGGCTCAGTACCCGGTTCCACCACATCAGGGCGCCGGTAACGAAAAGAAAGGGAGGAATGAGACCCAGAAACACCCACAACGCTTTAACCTTCCAGCCCGCAAAATTACCGAAGTGCAAATAGTAGAACCAGCGTATAAAGATATCGCCAGGGCTCCGCTTGATGGGTGGACGCCGCCGCCGGACGCGCGGCGGCGGATTTGCATTTGTATCTGCCACGGGGATCAGTTGCGCATCCTGCTGAGCCTGCGGCTGACGCTGCAATGACGAAGACAGACCGTAAAGCTCAAGGCGGGAAAAGTGATTGACGGCCTTCTGAAACGGCAGCGGGAAAACCAGATACACGCCCGTAAAGGCCCACATGAAAACGAGCGCGAACGTCCAGAACCCCACGACGCTGTGGAGGTCCCAGTTCAGGCGCTTCCATTTCGCCCGGAAATCAATAACCAGACTGCGGCGCACGCGGCCCGTGCCGGGCCACCAGAGTATGAGCCCGCTCATGCTCAGAAGCACCACGAGAATCGAGATAAGGCCATTGATCTTTCGGCCGGTTTGTCCGCCGAGCAGATTCGTGTGGAGATCGGAAAACCACGCGACGGTAAGCAGGCCCCACGATACCGACGGACCGAGATCGCGCCCGGTGAACGGGTCGACAAGGCGACCCTTTGTTTTCGGGTGCTTCTCGCCCCTGTGTTCCAGCCATACTTCGGTGGCTTCATTTGGCCGCTTCGAATCGAAAATGTAGCTGATATCGTATCCGGGCCAGGTTTTGTGAACGGCTTTCTTGAGCGCATCGCGAGACAGCCGCGGGCCGGACATCGCGACGATTTTTGGCCCGACCGAGAGAGCCCCGTACAGCTCGTTACGAAATACGATGGCGCTGCCGCTGACGCTGATGAGGACGACGTAAATCCCGAGGCCAATGCCGGTCCACAGGTGAATCTGGAAAATCGCCTTGCGGAGCCACAGGCTCTGCGGCCGCCGCAGCCACCGATCCCGGAACGTCATGTGTTTATAAATAATATCGCGGTTTCTCGTTGACGATCGATTCTTGTATCATCGGAAATGCGGTGCAAGCCGCATCCGGGCCCGCGGGAAGGGTTGAACCCACTTGCTCCACAGATTGCTTTTCAGCTTCTGAACCTTTATGCAGCCGGTTTTGCGGGTCGTCGGCAATCTCATGCATGGAGGTTTTGAATGCCCCGCTTACCGGAACGCCCCAACATAGACCATCTGAAGAAACAGTCGAGGGAACTCCTCCGCCTGTACGAAGCCGGCGACCCCGCTGCCCTCGCGCGCTTCCGCAATTCATTGCCTGCGGCGGAAGGCAAGGACGACGCCGCGCTCGCCGCGCTCGGATTGAAGCTGCACGATGCGCAATCATGTATCGCTCGCGAGTACGGTCTCCCTTCCTGGCGCAATCTGAAGAACTACGTGGATTGGGCCAACAGCAGGTTTTCAGAGGCTCGAAAGGACGCGGTGCCGCTCTGGCTGCATAACGTCTATGGCCATGAGAACGATCGCCCGCGCCCCGCGCTTGCGGCAAAGATGCTGGCAGAGCGGCCGGATCTCGGCGAGGGCGAACTCTTCCTGGCTTGCGCGGTCGGCGATGAGACTGCCGTGCGCGAGTTAGTCCGTGAAGATCCGACTCGAGTGAATCGAGTCGAGAATCCGTGGATTTGCCCCGGCTGCAAGAATCCCCTGGGGATGCCTCCACTGGTGGCTGTGACGCATTCCGCGTTGGTGCGGGTTCCCGAGTTTCGCGACCGGTTGCTGCGCTGCGCGCGCATTCTGCTGGATACCGGCGCGGATCCGAATCAGTCGTGGTCGCACAAACCCGGCGGCGATCCGCTCAGCGCGCTCTATGGTGCAGCGGGAAAGAATCACGACCCCGAGTTAACCAGGATGCTGCTCAAGGCGGGAGCGAATCCGAACGACAACGAATCGCTCTATCATTCGACGGAAACTCCTGACCTGACCTGCATGCGTCTGCTGCTGGAAGGCGGAGCCAGGGTGGACGGCACAAACGCGGTGCATCACATCCTCGATCGTGACGACCGTGAAGGTCTGAAACTGCTGCTTGTCTGGGTGAAGGACTTCAACGCTCTGACAAGCACGATCGGAAATCCGTTGATCTGGGCGATCCGCCGGCGCCGCTCCCGCGCCCATGTCGAAGCTTTACTTGCGGCTGGCGCCGATCCCCATGTCAAAACTGCGCAAGGTGTTTCCGCGTATCGCTTTGCTCTGCAGAACGGATTGCCCGAAGTCGCCGGCGCCTTGGCCCACGCCGGAGCAGGCCCGTCTGCGGGAGAAACTCTGAGCCTCGAAGATCACTTCGTCGCTGCCTGCGCGCGGGCCGATGAAACAGAGGCACGGCGGGTCTTGGCCGAGCGACCCGATATCTTCCAGTCCCTTTCAACGCCGCAGCTGAGGCAGCTTCCCCAATTGATGGAAGGCCGCGCGACAGATGCGGTGAAAGTCATGGTCGAACTCGGGTGGCCAATTGCAGTACGCGGAGGCGACTGGAGCGCGTCCGCGTTGAATCTCGCCGTATTTCAAGGCAACGCCGAGATGACCCGTTTCCTTTTGGAGCACGGCGCGAGCTGGAAGGAGCCTCACGGCTTCGGAGACAACGTGAACGGTACGCTCCAATGGGCATCGCGGAACAACGATCCTGAGGAGGGAGACTGGGTCGGCTGCGCGAGGGCGCTGGTGGAACACGGGATGCCGCTCGATCTTCAGGGCGACTACTCTGACGAAGTAGCGGACTTCTTCGCCGCGCAGCGAGCCGGTGGGTAAACTCAACCTCATTCGTGGCGTAACCCGCTTTCATCGGCGCGAGCACCCCGACGTGTCTGGAGTCGGTAGCGCCGGCGATCTCGTCGCCGGTGTTCTTACGAACCGCGTCTTTAACGGAGTCCCCACGGCCCTGCGGGCCGCCAAAGCGGATGAAGACGCAATGCAACCACTGTGGGGCCAGCGCTTCGGCGCTGCCGCCGAGCTTCCGCTCGGCGCGGAACTTTACGCCAGCGCCGGTAACACCGGCGATCTCGTCGCCGGTGTTCTTACGAACCGCGCCTTCAACGGAATTCCACAGTATTCGCGAAAATGCTAGAACATTTTCGCAATTAACATAGACCGCTCCGTCGCGGTCGCAGCTCGGATACTCTCGCAGAGCCGCGCGTCAGCGAGAGGTGGACTTCCTTAACTGCGAAAATGCCCTGGCTGACCTTCGCCAGTTCAACGAATCCACATTTTTTTCATCAATAATTTCAATACCTTACCGCCGCCGCCCCGCCGCATCCCCAAAATCGCCAGCTATGCTGAGCGCGGAGACAGATCAAAACCTATGGCCACAGAAGCCCAGATCGCCGCCAACCGGCGCAACGCCCAGTCCTCAACGGGTCCCAGGACCGTCGAAGGCAAAGCCCGCGTGTCCCGCAACGCCGCCCTCTTCGGCATCTATTCCACCGGCGACGTCGTTCGCCCCGAAGAAGAACCCATCTATCACCTTTTCTGCGAAGGCTTCCAGCAGGATCTCGCTCCCGAAGGCGCCATGGAAACCACCCTCGCCGCCGAGATCGTTCACGCCGCCTGGCGCCTTCGCCGCTGCTCCGAAGCCGAATCCGCGATCGAATTTCCAGGCGACGCCCAGAACTCGATCGACCGTGCCCGCACCCAGGCCCTGCGCCACTTTCAGCGAGCCACCGCCGAACTCCGCCGCATCCAGACCGAGCGCCAGATCCGCAACGAGACCGTCCCGGAAGACTTCGACACCTCCACTCTTGGCCTCGCCAGTTGCAAAGACATGGCGCCAATCCTCAAGAGCGACCTCCGCCGTCAATTGCTCCTTCACAAACTTGAAGAGACCGAAATGAGCACCGCCGTAACCGAAGCGATCTATGCGCCTCTGCCGCCGGCAGCGAAAACCTTACCCATCGTGGCCGAATCCGCGCCCATCCCGCGCGGCGCGCCATGTCCCTGCGGATCCGGAGCCAAATACAAACGCTGTTGCGGCCCGAACGCTCCCGCCGTCCTCTCCCCCGCGGCATAACGTAACGCCGGCGGTCTTGCTGCAGGTGTATTGACCAAAGCAACGGAAAGGTCTTGCCCCGCCGAAAGGGTTTTTCGAATTCGATCCACAGATATTTGCCTCGAAATACTTTCGGGGTGCAGCACAAAAGCTGATCTTCCTCGCCGCAAGGTGTTCGGAGAGCAAGCTTTACAGTTCTTTGACATCTTTGAATAACGGGTTCGCAGCCGTATCAGGCTCGGACCACCAACCGCCGCAGAGGTGGCCCGTCGGGCCAAAGCAGGCTGAAAATCAAAAAACCCAGGCGGTCGATTCCCGCGAAGTACGTCAATTTGGGTTTGATTTGCAAACTGAGGCCCCGGGTCGGCTCATTCGCATTGAAACGTCGGGCGAAATCGTGCCTCCCGGGGTGATCTGCGATGATGACCTCGCCATCCCTGAGAGCTTTGACCATTTTCAACGCCGGTTTCCCACTCCGCCCCCTGCTCGGAGGCGCCATCGGCATCGGTTATTCATGCTGCGTGATGGATGGCTCGGGCGCTCGGCATCGTCGAATTCTTTACCGCGATAGTTGTCTCTGCCTGCATGCTGCCCAGCCAGTGTCTCATCAGCGAACTCAAGCACCAGGCTCTCGTCTTCTCAATGAATCTGCCGATTTCCTCCATTCGGTACACAATCGCGAAGATGGTAACTTCCTCGGCATCCTCCTGGCCTTGTGTCTGCTGGTCCTGGCTGGCGATCGAATCTCAGAGCCGCGGTGCCGAGTCTGGTCCCGGTGTGGAGCCTCGACCATCCTGTCCATGTTGGGCGGGGAACTCGCGTTCATTGCCGCTTTGCTGGGGCCTGACCCTTTTTCTGCAGTCGCCGAAGACGGACTTGATCTGATTGACTGGAGATTGGCGCCGACCCCACTCCATCGCATACTCGATCCAGGCGCTGGAACCGTCGTTTGGCCGGAATCGCAGAAACGGGAAGCATCGCCCGCGATGACTCACAATGGAGCGTGACGGCGAATGCTGCGCCGCTCTGAGGAAGAGCTCTCTGGAAGGAGGATGGACTCGGAATGAAAATCGGAAGTGGTCTCGACAAGCTGCAACAGATGCGTACCGAATGGAACGGGCGGGCCAGAGAAGATGCCCACTTTTACGTGGCATTTGGCCAGCAGAACCAGACGGAAGCGGATTTTCTGGCGAGCTCTGCCGAGGTGATGCCGAAGTTTGAGGAGGAGTTCGGGCGGTTACCCCGATCGACCCCGAGCGAACTGCGGGCGCTCGAGATTGGCTGTGGCCCCGGGCGGCTGATGTTGCCGATGGCGCGCCATTTCGGAGCGGTTGACGGGGTCGACATCTCAGAGGAGATGGTTGCCCTCGCACGGGAGCGGCTGCGTAACCTGCCGAACGTCAAAGTACATCCGACATCCGGCGCCGACCTCAGAATGTTCTCCGATTGCTCCTTTGATTTCGTCTACTCCTATATCGTCTTTCAACACATTCCGGATAAAGAAGTAGTTCTCAATTACCTCCGCGAGGCGCAAAGGGTGCTGAAGGCGGGGGGAGTGCTCTGTTGTCAGATCCGAGGCACTGCGCCACTTCCCTCCGAACTGATGCGGGAGTCCGCGACATGGACTGGCTGCTATTTCAACGCTGAAGAGATCGCTGCGTTTTCCAGATCGCAATCGTTTCCTCTTGTGGCACTCTCCGGTCTCGACACGCAGTATATGTGGACGACCTTTCGGAAAGCCCTGAATGATGCCGGATCATATAGGGCGGATCGGATAGTCGTTAAGGACGTGACAGCGGCTGCCGGCCCGGGGTCAACCATCCCAAACCGCGGACGCGCCTCCGCGGTCAGTCTCTGGGTTGACGGCATACCCGACCGCGCCAGTCTGGCGGACCTCCCCGTCTGGTTCGGCGATCGCCGCCAGCTCGGATGCTATCTTTCACCGGTTTCGGAATCCGGCGGCTGTCAGCTCAATGCCCGGCTGCCCGAGGGTAGGAACCCGGGCGAATACATTGTGGAACTGAAAGCGGGAACGGAACCGTTGCAACGCGCGCACTCGATCACCGTCGTCGCAGCCCCGGCCGCAAGCCCCCGCTTACTCTCAGTGACCGACGGAATCAACGTCACATCTCGCTGCCGGCTGCAGACCGGAGGCGCCAAAATAACTATTGAAGATGTATCCGAACCGGCGGAGTTCTCTTTCCGCGTTGCCAACCGCCGCCTGGGGTACTTGCAGCATGAGTGTATCGATCCCATAACCTCGACCTATACCTTCGCCGGGCGGCTGGACAACAAGACGCCGCTTGGGATCAACCGGTTCACGGTGTACAGGGCTGGTGTGGAAATTGATTCAATTGACGTGGAAGTGCTTCGCTGGAGATGAGCTCTCCGGGTGCGGCGCAGCCGCGCGATCGCACGCTGCTCACGCGGCTGACCGCGCTCGCACGATGGCCCTTCGTTCTGCCGGCCGTCGTGTTTGCGGTGAACGCATGGGTTGCCTGGAGATTATTCTTTTACGCCTATATCGATCAGATTCCTTCCGTCGAGGGCGAATTCATCGCGATGGCTGCTTACATCCAGCGCCATTGGCCTGGTTACGATTGGCAGAGCTTGTGGTACGCCGGGTATCCTGTCACGCGAACATACCAGCCCCTCGTGCATTACACCGTGGCCGTGTTGGCGTCCGTCTCGGGGTTGAGCCCCGCATTGGCATTCCACATCGTCGGCGCATTGAGCTACTCGTTAGCTGGCGTGGCTTTCTACTTCCTGGCGAAGACTCTCTCCGGCAGCCGTGCTATGGCGTTCTGCGGTGGTCTGTGCTTTTCTCTTTTCTCGCCGTCCGGTTTGCTGGCCGCCCGCATCCGCGGAGATATGGGCGGCGTCTGGAACGCGCGGCGGCTCCAGGCTCTGGTGGTCTATGGGGAACTGCCGAACCTGACAGGATTGATGATCGGCATGTTCGCGCTTGCATTGCTGCACAGAGCGCTCACCAGACGAACTCCCGCGAGCGCGCTGGCTGCGGCCGCCACTCTGGCGGCGGTTCCTGCGACGAACTGGCCATCCACGGTCGCCCTCGTGATCGCCATTCTCTGCTACCTCGTTGCCCTGTCCTGGAGCAGCTTATTAAATAGTTTCCGGCGCTTCATTGTTATTGGGGGGATGGCTGTCATGTTTGCTCTGCCATTCGCCCTGCCCTCCTCAATTTTCGCAACGTACGGAAACGCCAACGTGATGGTTGACCTGCCGGCCCATGGCCCGCGTCGCTGGGCATCGGTGGTCCTGTTGATGGTGTCACTATGCCTGCTCCGGTTTGTGCTGGCCAGATGTCGCGCGCCCTTCGCCCTTCGCTTCGCCTCTCTCTGGCTCACTGTGCTGGTTTGGGTCGTTCTCTCCTCGACGCTGGCCGGAATCGCCATTCTGCCGCTTCCGCTGCGCTTTCATATCGCTGCGGAAATCCCGCTCACGCTGGCGGCAGCTTTCCTCATCTGGGAGTTGTGCCGCCGCTATCCGGCAAGCCGTCGTTGGATCGCCGCCGCCTTCATGCTTTTTTGCATCGTGCAGCTGGTTCACTATCGACGGTACTCACATAGCATCGTTCACCGGCTGGATATCACGAAGACCCTCGAATACCAGGAGTCGGTCTGGTTCGAAGCGAACATGAAGGGGGAACGGGTTGCCGCGCCGGGTACGGTGCAATTCTGGATGAACGTTTTCGCCACGACGCCTCAAATGCTGGGATGCTGTGAACAATCGGTACTGACGCAGGAGAACATCATTGCGGGCTATATAACCGCTGCGGGATATCAGACGGACGCCCAGTCGGCGGATTACGCTCTGCTATGGATGAAAGCGTTCGCCGTGCACGCCGTGGCGATTGGAGGTCCCGCTAGCCGTGAGTGGTACAAGCAGTTCCATTTTCCGAATCGGTATCGCGGCATTCTTCCTCTCGCCTGGTCAAGCGGCGATGATTATATCTACCGCGTCCCCGCGCGTGTACCTGGCCTGGCACGCGTTGTCGGGAGGCGGGATATCGTTCGACACCCGCCCGCGAATGGTATAGACGTGACGGAGTTACGTCCTTTTGTCGCAGCTCTTGACGATGCCTCATTGCCCGCCGCAACATGGCAGTGGCGCGGGGTGAATGCAGCGACAATCAAGGCGTCCATGAGACCCAACCAGGTGATCGCAGTTGCTTTGAACTACCATCCGGGCTGGTCTGCGACCGTAGCCGGTATGCCGGTGCCGGTGCACAGCGACGGTCTTGGATTTGTTGTGATCGAGCCCGATTGTTCGGGCGCCTGCGTCGTTGAGATGCGGTGGAGCCCTGGCGCGGAACCGCGGATCGTAGTGGGTCTCGCATTATTAACCCTGGTTGGATCGCTGGGCGCCTGTGTTCTGCACCGCGGCTTATGAGCCGGATGACTCGGGGCGCGTACGTATCTTCTGATAAAATCGGCCCCAGCCTTTAAAGCCAGCCTTTAAATAGGAGTCATCCATGGTCTCCCGTCCTGCTTTCGCTGTCGCGTTTGTGCTTACCGCAGTCCTCGCTTATGCTCAGGCGCCCAAGCCGAATGCCGATCCTTATGCCAACAATGCCGACGCGGGCAAGCTTTCATTCCCGCTCGCCGCGCCTGCGGGTAAAGATACCGGGGCGATTACGAAGGCCCTCCCGGGCGGTGTGAATCAGGGCGTGGTTGATCCCGCGACCTGGAAGTACGGTCCCGCGTTCGATCCGCCCGCCAACGCGAAGATCTGGAATCCGGTGAAGCTCAAGATGATGCGCGGCGAGAAGGTCACGGCCGGTACCGTATTCAGCTCGACCGACCCGCTGACGTACTGCGCGATGGCCAACGCAGGCTACGACTTCATCTGGACGGAAATGCAGCACGATTCTCGCGACTGGGACGCCGTCGCGCGCATGTGGCGCACCTGTCCGCACGCGAAGGCGGTCCCCGGCGTACGCGTCGCTTACGCCGATGAACGGGAGATCCAGCACGCGCTCGATGCCGGCGCGCTGGTCGTCGTAGTTCCGACGGTCGACACCGTCGAAGAAGGAAAAGCGGGGCGTGACTGGACCTATTTCCCGCCGCTCGGCAAGCGCAGCAATGGCGGCGGCCAGGCTTTCGATCCCGATATGTGGGGTAGCGTCCCCGGCGGATACCGCAACACGATCAACCAGAACGTCGTGCTGATCGAGATGATCGAGACGATCGACGGCGCGAAGAATGCTCGCGAAATCGCCGCAATTCCGGGCGTCGATGCCGTGTTCGCGGCCAGCGGCGATCTCGGCAATTTTTCGGGATATAAACAGGGGACCCCGGACTACGAGCGCCTCATCAACGTAGTTCACGATGCCGCGCTGGCGGCCGGCAAGCGCCTGTGCGGTCCCTTCTCGTGGCGCGACCGGCCGGACTTCACCTGCTTCCAGAACGCGAGCGAGACGGCTGCCATCGCGCGGGGCGTCGCGGCGGAACTGGGCAATTTGAAGGACACGCAGGCCAAGCCCGAAGTCGGCCCTTACGCACCGAAGAAATAGGTGTGGCTGGAGCCTGCGCTCTGAATCGCCACGCTATGCATTGTTTTATTGCTATCGAGAGGCAGTGACGCGGTGGTTCGGAACGCAGGAAATCGACCGCGATGAGATGGACCGGTATCACTGCCGTGTCCGCGATTCCTGTAGTCTGCTTCCGGGTTCTGTCGGCTCAGCCCGCGCCAGAACGTCTGTCGTTCGACGTGGCGTCCGTCAAAGCGATGACCGTCGATGACCCGGAAGCGGACTTCATTCCACGACGTTCCGGCGACAGGATCACGATGCGCAACGCCGCGCTGGGAACGATTATCGCGTGGGCGTACCATCTCACGAACGCTCAATACCAGCTTGTCGGGGCGCCCACCGGGAAACACCTCTGGGATGATTACGATATTCAAGCACTGGCTCCCGGCTCCCCGAAGGATGATGATCTGCGTACGATGTTCCAGACGCTGCTGGAAGATCGTTTCCAGTTGAAGGTGCATCGCGAGAAGAGAGAACTGACGGCCTGCGATCTGGTGGTGGCACGGGGTGGTCCAAAGCTGGTTGCGTCCCTGGAGGAGATGACCGTCGTGCTGACGGCTCAGATCAGGGCGCCGGTCCGGAACCGCACGGGTATTGCGGGAACCTGGGATTTCGACCTGGCATTCTCAACCGGGGTAGATGGGTCCGACAAGCCCGTTCTTGCTGCCGCTATCCACGACCTCGGACTGAATCTTGTAAAGAGCAAAGGTACCTTTGAGGTGCTGGTGATCGACCACGTAATTGAATTCGCGCGAAATGATTCGGGTTGCTCATGGCGCTCCACCCGAAGGTCTCAATTCAGGCTATGCCGTCCCCCGAAAGGTTCTTGATGAATTCGGCAATGAAGGGGCCTTTTTGCAGGTTATAAGCGGCCCGGTTTCCGGGAGCGGCTGCTGCGGCGCGCTTTTTTTCCTCAGCGTAGGATTCGCGCAAACTGGCGTCACGGCGGAGCGCATCGCGGAAGGCAAGGCTTTCGCGCCACGACTCCCCCTGAAACTCGACTACATGCACCAGATGGGTCCGCTGCGTCCGATCGTCCCCGCCCGAAAATGTAGTGCCCTGGAACACCCGCGCCTTCGGCATAGTCATAACCAAGAGCCTCCAGCGCAGGTTTGCATGTTTCCCATTCCGAGAGCGGTGAAACTCCGACCATTATGTCCAGTATCGGCTTGGCGCAGAGCCCCGGCACCGCGGTCGACCCGTAGTGCTCAATGCCCTTTACAACCGGCCCGAGTGCCTTCTCAAGTCGCACCTTTTCGTCTTCGAACGCAGCAGGCCAGAGCGGGTCATAGGTGACCAGCAGGTTCAGGTTGGCCCTGAGGCCGAGATTTGCCGTTCTGAGCACGCCCTCTTGACACAAACACACTTGCAGGCGGCTGCCGGAGTCGAATGGGGTCCCGTCGAGATCTCCCGCGCGGCTTTTGAGGTGAAATCCACCTGCCGCGAGCAGCAGCGGGAGCTCCTGCGGAAAGATGCTTCTCAATGCTAATGGGAAACTCCAGACATCCGGCTTGCCTTGAGCCGACACGTACCAATGGCCGTGGTTGACCTGCGTCGCGGAGTCGTAGTCGTTTGTTCCCTCCACCGAAAGCGTTCCGAACGACTCTGTTTCCACCTGAAAGACCGGAAATCGCTGGCCTGCCGGGCTCGCGAGCATTCGGACGCTGGGATTAAAAATGTCGAACGCGAATATTCCCCCGGGCGCCAGGTGCCGCCTGACCATAGCGAAAGCCGCCAGGATATCTTCGATCGAATGGAGGTGCAGCAGCGAGTTGCGTGCGATGAAAATCAGCCCAAACTGGCGCCCCAGATCGAAGTTGCGCATATCGCCCAGCACGAGCTCAACGGAGACCTTTGCCGCGGCTGCTCGCTCTTTCGCCGCATTCAGCATCGGTGCGGACGCGTCGATGCCGGTGATCCGCAATCCCGCACCGGCAACCGGCACTGTCAGCTGGCCTGTTCCGCAGGCGAGTTCCAAAATGTGGCCGGATGTCTTACGGGAGAGTTCCACATAGTAGGGCAGGTGTCCACGGACCGGAAGCAGCGCGTCATACAGCGCGGGATGCTCGTAGAGATCAGAGCTCAACATAGACGGCACCGGGGTCGCTTACCGGCCATCGCTGGCGAATCGTCGCCAACGCGAGCAGTGGGAAGTAGTCTTTGTACAACCCGTAGCTGATATAAAAGACATCCGGAAAGCCGGTGCCGGTGGTCAGTTCCTCAGCCCACCGGCCATCCGGTTGTTGAGTCGCGGTCAGGAAATCCACTCCGCGCTGAACGCTGGCGGACGACAAATCGCCGGCCGATACGAGGCCCAATAGCGCCCACGCCGTTTGGGAGGGAGTGCTTGCCATACCCACGAATCGATTCTGGCGATAGCTCGCGCAGCTTTCTCCCCATCCCCCATCCTCGTTCTGAGCGTTTCGCAGAAACTGAGCGGCCCGCTCCATGGACGGTTGTGCTTCATAGGGAGCCGCCGCCTCCAGAGCCCGCAGCGCGAGAAACGTTCCGTAGATGTAATTCACGCCCCACCTGCCATACCAGCTTCCGTCTCGCTCCTGGGTCCCCAGCAAATAGCGAACACCTCTTTGAATTGCGGGGTGTTCCCGCGGCAATCCGCATTTGAGCAGAGCGTCGATTACTCTTCCCGTAATGTCGGGGCATGTCGGGTCCAGCATGGCGTTGTGATCGGCAAAAGGAACTTTGTTCAAAAGTTGCCAATTGTTATCGACATCGAAGGCGGCCCAGCCGCCGTCGGATGATTGCATGCCAAGAAGCCAGTTGACAGCTCTGGTCTCCACTCGGGCCTGGCGTTCCGGGTCTGTCGCTTTCGCGCGGCGTAAGGCAATCAGTACCATCGCGGTATCGTCGATATCCGGGTAATACTCGTTGGCGAATTCGAACGCCCATCCCGAAGGCGTCAGACCGGGTCGCTTGATCGCCCAGTCGCCCTTGCGGCGGACCTCTTTACTCAGGAGCCAGTCGGCTGCTTTGGTGAGCGCTTCCGCGGAAGGTCCGGCGCCCGTCTCTCCCAGCGCATACGCACAGATCGCTGTATCCCAGACCGGCGAAACGGCGGGCTGAAACTGAAACCGGGTCTCCGATTCCAGGATCAGATTCTCAAAATGCCTGACAGCCTCAAGTAAGTCCGGCTGGTCGTCGGCATAACCAAGCGACTGCAGCGCCATGATGCCGTACATCATCGCCGGATAGATGGCTCCCAGGCCGTCTGTATAGCGAGTCCGCTCCAGCATCCAACGCTCGGCTTCCCGAATCGCCTTCACGCGAACGTTCTTCAGTCCGCGCCTCTCCCAAACCTTGATGGCGCGGTCCACATGTTTAAAAATCAGCCCGGCCGCATCAAGCTTTGACAAAGAAAACTTTTTCCGTGGCGCAAGCAACTCATCAACCCGTATTCCGTGGGGTGTGCGTTTTGTTTGGCCGAGCGCCTGGACAATGGAGAGCGGAATGATGATCGTTCTCGTCCATGACGACATTTCGTACAGGATGTCTCCAGGCGCCAGGACGACTTCGGGCGGAACGCTCGGGACAAACCGGCGTGGGTAAAGATCGAAAAGACTGAAGTTGATTTTGGTATAGCTATTGCAGGACTGCAGGCCGCCCAGATCGAGCGCCCTTCGCCGTGCCCGGATCATTTCCGCAGAATTGATATCAACTCCACAAAGCTTCAGCGCAGTGTACGCGCGAACCGTGGCATTGAGTTCCGACGGCCCGGGTTTATAGATGCTCCAGCCTCCGTCGGGCAATTGGTTCCTGAGAATCTGGCGGCACGCCTTTTCAAGCCGGCTTCGCGTCGGCGGATTCCACGAGCCATCGACATCGGGCGGATACATCCACAGCTGGAGAAGTACGTAGTCCGACTCGAGCGTCGAGTCTGCTGTCAGTTCGCCGCACCAATAGCCTTCTGCGTGCTGCAAGGAGAGCAAGGCTTCGGTCGCTCGCTCAGTTGACTCCACGATCTGTCGATATCGCTCTTGCGTTTTCTGCCGGGAGGCGGCCAGCACACTACGCATCGACCGGCGCGAATCGGGCTCGATAAACTCAATCGACATAATTCCCTAACGGTAGCACCGGAACGCGAACCCTGCCTCAGCTTCAGCAGCCTCTTAAACTGTTGAAAACTTTATGTACGCGCTTTTGGCCCTTCAGGCGTTTATAGTTAATAACAGATTCTGCTCGTGGAGGTATAGGGTAGATGAAGCGCGTAGCACTTACAATTGCCACACTCATTGCTGCGGCGATTATTCTTCCCCGCTCCAGCCATGCGACCAGTCCCTTCGACCAGCGGCTCAGTCCCGACCAGCAGCTTATTCACGCTCTGAACCGCCTGACTTTCGGGCCGCGGCCCGGAGATGTCCAGGAACTGCGCACCATCGGACTTACGAAATGGATCGACTTGCAGCTCCATCCGGAGCGAATCGTGGAAAACCCGGTACTCGAACAGAGGCTGAAGCCGCTGGAGAGTCTGGGTATGACCTTGCCCGAGGTGGTTGCCCGATACACGCCTCAACAGAACATGGACATGATGATGATTCAGGCCCCGCTCGATGCAATCAATAAGCTGCCTCAAGAGGATCGTCGCAAGGTAATGAACGGCGCAGCGGAAGAGAGAACCGCCGTCCTCGACGCCATGGACCAGGAAACGCGAACTCGGGTTCTTGCAGGGTTGCCTCTGAACGTGCTTGCCTTTACGCCCAAATACAAAGATGAGGCCGAGAAGGCCCGGCGAGCTCAGCAGGAACAGCGGCAGGCCCAGAATCGTCTGCGCAATCCGCAGTTACGCGATTTGCTGACCGCGGACCAGATAGCCGACGTCCGGTCCGGAGAGAAAGATAAAGTCCTCACGGTATTTGCAACTCTCGATGCCGGGAATCGCATCGAAGCCGCCGGTCTGATTCCGTCGAAAAGCCAGGCATTCGTTCCTCAATACCGGCGTGATGCCCAGTTCAAACGCTCGCCCCGCACGCTGGTCAGCGAAGACCTGAAAGAGGCGCGCGTGCTTCGGGCTGTCTACTCGAACCGGCAACTGGAAGAGGTGCTGGTGGATTTCTGGTTCAACCACTTCAATGTCGATTCGACGAAGAACGTCGGGATGACGCAGAATCTGGGGCATCTGCTGATCGGCAGCTATGAGCGCGACGCGATCCGGCCCTATGTACTGGGGCATTTCAAGGATCTGCTGCTGGCAACCGCGCGCCACCCCGCGATGCTCTATTACCTCGACAACTGGGAGTCGGTGGCGCCGGACGCTTTTGAAGTGGGGCCTTACGCACCCCGGCGCGGCATCATGAACGGGGTTCCCAATTCCATCATTCCGAACGGCCTGCAGCGTCTGGCGCACGGCCTGAACGAAAACTACGGCCGCGAAATCATGGAACTGCACACCCTGGGCGTAAAGGGCGGGTATACGCAGGATGATGTGATCGCGGTGGCGCGCTGCTTCACAGGGTGGACGGTGCGGAATCCGGAACAACCGGAGTTCGTGTTTGCGTCGTTCATGCACGATTTCGGTGAGAAAACGGTGCTTGGTCACAGGATTCCCGCGGGCGGCGGCGAGCAGGACGGCCTGACGGTTATCGATATTCTGGCGCACCATCCTTCCACGGCGAAGTTCATTTCCCTCCAGCTCGCCCGGCACTTCGTGGCCGATAATCCGCCGCAAGAGCTGGTCGACCGGATGGCGCTGACTTTCACTAAGACCGACGGCGATCTGCGCGCGGTCATGGAGACGATGTTGCGGTCGCCGGAATTCTTCTCCGAAGGAGCCTGGGAGGCCCGCGTCAAATCGCCTCTCGAGATGGCCGCGGGGACGATTCGCGCGCTCGGCGGCGAGGTGACAGACGCCTGGGCTCTGGTGCAGAGGATCGCCGATATGGGTGAGACGCTATACGGAAAGATGGAGCCCAACGGCTACCCCGATGTTGCCGAGACATGGCTGAGCGCGGCGGGACTCACGGCGCGAATGAATTTCGCGGCATCCGTCGCTTCCGGTCAGTTGCCCGGCGTCGAGGTGGACACCTCGCGCTGGAACGGCATCGACAATGAGGCGATTGCGCGAGCTCTGCTGGGGCGCGAAGCCTCGAAGCAGACGCTGGATGCGATCGGCGCCGGGCTGGAGGGCAAGGATCCCTCCCCGGCGGTAGTTGCTTCACTGGTCCTCGGTTCACCCGATTTCGAAAGGAGATAACGGCCTGTGTTGACGCGACGAATCTTTCTGCGGGGATCGGCAATTGCCATGGCGGGAATGGGCGCGGCCCCGATGTGGCTCGCCCGGGCGGCGGCAACGGAAGGCAGGAAGCGCAAGACGCTCGTGGCGATCTTCATGCGGGGCGCGGCCGATGGTTTGAATATCGTCGTGCCCTTCGGCGACAGCCGATATCGCGAACTGCGGCCGAATCTTGCGCTGCAGGCGCCCCGCAAGGGAGACGATAACGAGAACACCGGCCCTTTTGGGAGCGTGATCGATCTCGACGGAATGTTCGGGCTGAATCCCGGCTTACGGCCCTTAAAGGCGTTGTGGGACAAGAAGCAACTGGCGATTGTGGAGGCCACCGGATCGCCCGATCCCTCTCGCTCGCACTTTGACGCGCAGGATTACATGGAGTCGGGAACGCCGGGCAAGACGGGGAATGGGTGGCTGAATCGCGCCCTCGGCGACGCCACGCCTGATTCGTCCCCCTTGCGGGCTGTGGCGCTTTCCAAGCGCGTACCGCGGACTCTGCGGGGCGAGCAGGAGGTGATCGCGCTGGGCAATGTTCAGGATTTCAATATTTCCGATCAGGACCGGCTCGCGATTCTGAAGAACATGTATTCGGTGAGTGAGGACGCACTCCTTCGCCGCACGGGCAAGGACGCCTTCGACGCCATGAAGATGCTCCAGTCCATCGTTATGGTGTCGCCCGCCAATTCGCAGGAAGGAGTGCCACTCAACAACCGTTACACTTACAACGCCGGCGGAGAGTTGGGCAGGAATTTGCAGCAGCTCGCGCGCCTGATCAAGTCGGACGCGGGCGTCGAGGCGGCGTTTGCGGAGGTCGATGGCTGGGATCATCACCAGAACGAAAACGGCCAGCTCCCCAATCTCTTGAATCAGTTTTCCAACGCGATCGCGGCATTCTGCCAGGACCTCGGCGACCGCATGGAAGATGTGGTCATCGTGACGATGTCTGAGTTTGGCCGGACCGCGGAGGAGAACGGCGACGGCGGCACGGATCACGGGCACGGAAGCATGATGATGGTGCTGGGCGGCCCGGTGCAGGGAGGAAAGATCTACGGCAAGTGGCCGGGGTTGGAGAAAGAACAGCTCTTTGAAGGCCGCGATCTCGCGGTCACCACCGATTTCCGCACTACACTCAGCGAACTGGTGCGCGGACATCTGGGACAGACAGATTTGGATTCAGTATTTCCGGGATTCAAGCCCGAGGCTGCGCTCGGGTTATTGCGCTCTTAGGGCTCGTCACGGCTCAGAACAATGTTCCGAGGCGCGAGCGGAAGGGAGCGTTGCTCTCGCTTGTACGTCTAACGAACTTGAACCGGCGCCCTCGTGATGGACGCGAACGCCGTTTGTGGACGATGCCCCGTCGCTCCGGCACGTGAAGCGCTTCGGAAGGCGGCCGTGCTCCCTTGACCGCTGATAAGCTCGAAGTATGTCAGCGTTGCTGGAAAAGGCTTTGGAAAAGGTAGCTGCGCTGCCGCCGGATGAGCAGGATGCGATCGCGACTCAAATCCTGTCGACGCTGGCTAAC
Source organism: Terriglobia bacterium (assembly GCA_963845785.1). Taxonomy (GTDB): domain Bacteria; phylum Acidobacteriota; class Terriglobia; order Bryobacterales; family Bryobacteraceae; genus BOG-234. Next base: position 268,200 of record CAWJTK010000004.1, read on the forward strand.
GACGACGAATGGAATGCGCTCTTCGCAGGGAAACGTGAGGCGATTCGTCGTATGGCACGCGAAGCTCTCGAGGAAGACGAGCGGGGCGAGACGGCTCCGCTGGACGATCTGCTCTGAACGGAGTTGAAGACAACCCGGCAGTTCCGGCGTTTGCTTTCGGAACTGCCTGCTTAGGTACAGCGAGCGGCCCGCCGCAGGTACCGGCTATTTCAGAGCGATCCGGCGCATCCCAGCCTTCAGTTCAAGAAGCTTGAGGGCGAGGACAATATCTATTCAGTCCGCATCGGTCTTGGGTATCGAGCTCTCGGTGTCGTGAGGGAGGGACGGGTCATCTGGTATTGGATCGGCAGTCACGGCGATTACGACCGACTGGTCTGACAGCATTGCTGGTCTCGTTGTAGATCGCGCCATCCAGGTGGCCGTCAACGCGTTTGGGCCTACGTCCGAGTGGCCGACGATCCACTCGGAGCGGGCCATACACTTCCCAGATCGCCGTTTGTGGGGAGCCAGTGTTCGGTTCGCCCCCGGTCACGTCGGGTGACCTCTCGCTCCGCACGTTACTTGAATAATCGAGGATCATGGCGTCTTGCGAAACGGATGTCACTTTCCACTCGCGCGTTATGTTTTAACGCGAGCCCCTGTATATCGGGGAAGAAGCTGAAAGCGTCAGCCCCGGCCACTTGCAAGAAGTCCTCCGCGTCGTCGAACGTTTCAGGTGGGAGAACTATCTTTCGAAGGTGCCCGCTTCGGGTAAGTTCTCCGCCCCATTGTTCATCGAGAGGTAGGAAACTGTCGCCCATGAGCGTGAATCGCGCGCGCTGCTGCACCATCCGCGGATTAGTGTAAACGGGAACTACCGCGACCGTTTCTAGCAGCGTTTCCGGCGGAACCACGCCGGGATGCCAGAGAGAAGTGTCGAATAGCTTTGGTCCAGACGAGTCTCCACCCAGCGTTAGCAAAGCCTCTCGGCCACAGGCAAGCTTATTCAGCTTGCTCGGGTCAAGGACCCAAATCGACGCAGCATCCTTCGGCCTCCGCCCGAACTGCGCGAAGAACACTGCGCACGCGAAGCTCTCGGTCCAGTCCAATAGTCTAGTCGGCAGACTGAAATGCTGCATGGAAAACACGACTCCCCAGTCCGATCTCTCACGGTCAGCCAAAAGCGGCCAAGCTTCGCCCCTGAATTTTCGGTATAAGGACTTGTACTCACTTCGCAGGAATTTGACACGGGCGGCCTCCGCAGGCGGATCAGCGAGCCCGTCATTGAAGTGTTCAACGTGCCGATGGAGTGTGGCTCTCAGTTTCCATGTCGCATCGCGCTCGCCTCGGAACCAGGCAACATTTCCGTTGTAGCGGGAAGCTTCCATGCTCGAAAGCGCCTCCGAGATGGTGTCACTCCAAGTGGCCGGCGCGGTTGTCATACTCGCCTCATGTGGCTGTTTCGGACCGTCACTTTACCGTATCACTCGGATCTCGCGTGAGTGCGTGCCTCTGGCTGTCCGCGCTGGCCTGGATCTCGGACTTCACCCCGTCCCCTACTCGACATCGTCGCGAGATCGGCAGTCCGGTCATGGACCTGAACGCCGTTTCCGGCCAACATGCCCGCTCGGATTTTTGGGAGGCCCAACCTAACGTTCGGACGCTGTTTGTTACCCTGGCTATGGCTGCCAATTGTCCTTTGGCGCTTGCGATGTAAGGTCCAGCCGAAAGTATTGAACATTTCCACAATAGTCGCAGACAAGAGCCAGCGGCTTTGCAATTCCAGGTACCCCCCATCCAAGGTGTTTCGCGACGTTGAGCAAGCTCTGATAGATGCTTACTCCGATCGACGTGTGGTCGTTGCCCTTATCGCGCATCTCGCTGTCTGGGAACTTCGGACCCTGAGCATAAACAGCCGAGGGGACAATCTCATGGGCTGGGCGATATGTTCCCTGCGCGCAATACAGACAGCGCTGGCGAATTCGAAGGTCCAGCACGCGCCCTCCCGCCTCCACGCGATCCATGGCATCCTGAACGCGGCGCCCCAATTGACCACCATCAGCAAGTCGTTCCAGAGGTTCCCGTCGTACCGTGTCGCGAATTATTTCATCGATAAACGCAAACTGGGGCTCCAATGGGAACCGATTCGCCAAACGTCGGCTTGCTTGCGTAAAATAATCGTCTTCGTGGCCATCGTAGACGTCTCCCGTGAACACGTAATAGAGAACCTTGCCAAGGGAATAAACGTCTGCTCGTCCCAGCAGAGGATTAGGACTTATCTTCGGCCCCCTAAGTTCCGGCGCACAGTAGTAAATTGAGCCGCGAGGCCCCTCGCTGGTCAATTCAAGGTGCTCAGCTTCGACGAAACAGATACCAAAGTCTCCGATCACGGGATTCTGGCCCTTGAGCAGGACGTTCGCTGGTTTCAAGTCAAGGTGATATACGGCAGGCTCGTGCGCATGGGCATAGGCGATCCCTGCAGCAATTTGAGCGAAAAAGCGTAAACCATCCCCGGGTTTTTGGAACCTAAGGCCACCGTCCAATGAGCCGCCAGCACAGTATTCCGTTACCAAGAAGGGTTTTCCTTTGGGTGTCCTCCCGTGATCGAGTACTTTTAGGACATTCGCATGATTCAAGGTTGCACATACGCTGATTTCTCGCTCGAAGTAGTCTTCCCGCCGGAGATTCTTGAGACGCTTCAAGACATAAAGTGTGGAGTCCGATTTATCAGACCGCTGAACCACAAACGTATGGCCTTGGCCGCCCTCGGGCAAGTCACGAATGCACTCCCACTCTGGAGGAAAATCGCCCAATTATGATTCCCAGGCCATTTTATCTCGCCGGCCGGCGCTACCCAAAGCGCTTTCGTTGACGCTGCACTGCGTAGATTCTTGCTCCTGTCGTTTGCCCCAAGTCCGGATCTGGGAAACGTCAAATAGACCGGCAATCGAATCTAATCGGGGCAATTGTGACAAAATCATTTGAATGAAGCGCCCATTTTCTGCTACTGTCTGGCGCGAGGGAGAATGGTTCGTTTCCCAATGCCTGGACGTCCATGTTGCCAGCCAGGGCCGAACGGAGGAAAAGGCCCTCGATAATCTGCGTGAGGCGGTGGAATTGCACTTCGATTCCCCGGTTGCCACGCATCCTCACGAGGTGCGCCATATCGAGGTAGAGGCTGGCGCGGCTTAATCCGCTCAGCTTCCGCGAGATCAAGCGTCGTCTCGAATCCGCCGGTTTTCAGGAAGTCAGCCAAAAGGGAAGTCACGTGAAGTTCGCCCGTTCTGCGGCCGAACGTACCGACACGGTCATCGTGCATCGGCACCACGAGATCCCAGTTAGAACTCTTTTGAAGAAGACGCGCAAGTGATGGCCGCCGCAACGCGGCTGAAACGTGCAAGTTCCTCATTTTTCGCGCCGTGTGCGGCGGCCCTTGCGCTTCGAAGTATTCTCAGCGAGCCGCACATCGATCCATAGGCTTGGAAAAAAACTCTAATAAACGCGAGTCAGTTCGTCGATCGATTCCGAGGTCCGACGTGACCTCCGCACGTGTGATGAAACCCACCCTCGCGGGATCGCCTCTCCACTGTGATTCGGCATTTCCTTGTCGTTTAAAATTACAAACAGGAGAATCGGTTGCAGCGCACTTTTGACGTAGTTGTCGACAAAGACGACGAAGGGTTTTACATTGCTTCGGTTCCGGTTCTTCCCGGGTGCCACACCCAGGCGAGGTCTCTTGACGAACTCACCGTCAGGATATGCGAGGCGATCGAACTGTGTCTTGAGGTGGAAGGCTTTCCCGATCAAGCACTTGAATTCGTCGGCATTCAGCGCGTCGTTATTGCGGCATGAGCCGAAGCGCGCAAGTCACCGGGTCTGAGCTGATCGAGGCTCTGCGCCGAGGAGGATTTTCGGTTACGCGGCTGTTTTGCCCAGAATCTCGATGAGCCATTGCCGTTGCCCGCGCGCGGACAGGGCGTTCCCGTTTTACTGCGGCATGCCGTTGATTATGAATAACGGCTTCGATCTGCGCGGCGCCACGATGGCAGGAATATTTGACATTCGCCTGGATTGGTCCCGGGGTGACTTGCCCTCGGCGCTTGCGCCACCTCCGCAACCCGGTGCGGCTCCGGTGCCGGACCCGGACCCATCAGAAGTAATTGCCGGAATCAGCGCCTCGCTGCAGAAACTCGGCCTGAAACCTGAGCCGGCTCAGGGACCCGGCGAATTTCTCGTGATCGACCGCGTCGAGAAGCCCAACGAAAATTAATCGGCGTGTACAAAACAAAGCCAATTCTCAACCTGCCGTTCATCAGCTTGTAAGCAAACCAAAATTACCTTGAGGAATGGCATTCGAATCGTTCCCTTCAAACCGTTTGCCAGCTCCACTGGCGAACGCGGTCAATCATTTCCTGCAGATCGACCGGCTCGAAGCGCTATACGCTCGCGCCAGCGCCGAGCAGGGTTTTGTGCGGCGACTCCTTGACGATCTCGAAGTCCGGGTCAATGTCAGTCCGGCGGATTTCGAGAAGATCCCGGCAACCGGGGCAGTCGTTGCGCTATCGAACCACCCCTTCGGAATTCTGGACGGCGTCATGCTGGCCGACCTGCTGCCGCGTGTGCGTCCGGACGTTCGCATTTTGACGAATCAGTTACTCGGCGCTTTGCCGGAACTGGCGCCGCTGTGCTTCTTTATCGACCCGTTCGATCGCCCGCAGAGCCGCGTTGCCAACGGCCGGGCGCTCAAACAGGCAATCGGGCATCTGCGGGGCGGCGGCCTCCTGCTGATCTTTCCCGCCGGTGAGGTCTCTCACTTCGATCTGAAGAAGCGCGCCATTTGCGATCCCGAATGGAACCATACCGCAGCGCGGTTGATTCGGATCACGCGCGCGAAATCGCTGCCGATTCTGATTCAGGGGGCGAACGGGATTCCGTTCCAGATGCTGGGCATGGTTCATCCGCGGTTGCGAACTGCCGCGTTGCCTGTTGAAATGCTGAACAAGCGCGGCAAATCGGTCGAGATCAGAATCGGCGGCGTGATCGAACACGCGCGCATCGAAGCGCTCGCAGACGAGGCCGAAGCGACACGTTATCTGCGGCTGCGTACCGAGTTACTCGCGCGCAGGGGATGTGTCCCGGGCCAGGTGAGTCCAGGTGAGATGCCTGTAGCCGCGCCTATTCCGGCTGACTCGCTGGCGCATGAGATCGAAGCGCTCCCCTCGGGCTCCTTACTTGAAGAGACACGCGAGTTCAGCGTCTACCTGGCCGGCGCTCGCCATATTCCGCTCGCCTTGCAGGAGATCGGGCGGTTGCGCGAAGTTACATTTCGCTCGGCGGGAGAAGGGACCGGAGAGGCGCGCGACCTCGATCGCTTCGATCCGTATTATCTGCACCTGTTTCTCTGGAATAAAGATAAGTGCGAGATTGCGGGTGGTTATCGCATGTGCGATGTGCCCGCTCAGATGGCCCGGTTCGGAATCAAGGGGCTTTATACCGAATCGCTGTTCCGCTTCAATGCGCGCTTCGTGCGGCAGCTGGGGCCTTCGATCGAACTGGGCCGGTCGTTCATTCGTCCCGAATACCAGCGCCAGTTCGCGCCGCTGCTGTTGCTGTGGAAGGGAATCGGGGCGTGGGTTGCGCGGCATCCGCAGTACGCGACCCTGATCGGCGCGGTCAGCGTGAGTAATCAATACTCGCCTGCTTCGCGGGAACTGATTGCGCGCTATTTCGAAAAACAGAGCGCGAGCGAAAGATGGCGCGGAGCCGTCAAAGCCCGGAGACCGCTCAGGGGCAATCTCGTGCAGAAATGGGAGACGCAGGCGCTTTGCTCTCTCCTGCCGGATGTGGAAGACCTCTCGGCGCCCATCGCCGACCTCGAACCGGACGGTAAGGGGATTCCGATTCTGGTACGGCAATACGTGAAACTAGGCGGCAAACTGCTGGCCTTCAGCGTCGATCCGCAGTTCGGGAACACCCTTGACGGATTCGTGATGGTCGACCTGACACGCACGAGCCCCGAGATCCTGTCGCGCTATATGGGACGGGAACGGGCCCAGGGATTCCTTGGATGGCATCGGACATCGCGGCCGCGCGTGGCGTGAAGCGCGAGCGGTCTTTCCGATAAGCGATCATAAGGCTTCTGCGTATGCCGGATCAGAAGCCTGCAAGGGAGCCGGAACCGCGCTGGCCCGCGATCGTAGCCACGCTCTCCGTCGGAATGTTGTTCTATGCGATGCCCGAGTCGTTGACGGTGGGTCCGGGGTGGCTGCTGCTGGTGGTGATCGCGTTTCTATTGATTCCCACCACGGTGTTTTACCGGATCGGCCGCGGCGATTTGAACGAGATTTTCGCCTATACGAATCTCGGGGTGATTACGCTGGCGGTGCTGTCGTCGCTGGTGCTGCTGGTGGTGCGGCTGCCGGCGCACAAGGAATCGCCCGTGGAACTGTTACGCGCGGCGGCGGCGCTTTGGGTTAGTAACGTTCTGGTTTTCGCATCGTGGTACTGGCGTCTCGACGGCGGCGGACCAAATGAGCGCGATAAGCTGCCGGTCCACAAGGACGGGGCTTTCCTTTTTCCCCAAATGATGATGGATCCGGCGCTGCGGGAACAGATGGGCGAGGATCGGTGGAATCCGGGGTTCGTCGATTATCTGTTTCTGGCCTTCAATACGAGCACGGCGTTTTCGCCGACCGACGTGCCCGTGCTGTCGCGATGGGCGAAGGTGATGATGATCCTGCAGTCGGTGATCTCGCTGGCGACTCTGGCGCTGCTGGCCGCGCGGGCGATTAATATTCTTTGAGGTCACCGGCGACAAGATCGCCGGCGCTACGTTGGGTCAGCGGCGACGTTCGTTAGACGATTCCCATCCGGCCGCCCACGGTCTTGAAGACGTCGAGTGCGCGGTCGAGTTGCTCGCGGGTGTGATCCGCGTTTACGATCGTGCGCACGCGCGCTTTGTCTTTGGCGACAGTCGGGAATCCGATCCCAGTGGCGAATACGCCTTTTTTGAATAACTCTGCCGAGAATTGATGGGCCTTTGAAGCTTCGCCAACCATGACCGGCGTTATGGGCGTCTCGCTGATCCCCGTGTCAAATCCGGCGTCGACCAGGCCTTTTTTGAAGTAGCGCGTGTTGTTCCAGAGCCGTTCGATGCGTTCGGGTTCATTTTCGAGAACATCGAATGCGGCGATGCAGGCGGCGGCGACTCCAGGCGGGTGCGATGTCGAGAACAGGAACGGCCTGGCGCGATGATACAGAAATTCGATCAGATCTTTCGTGCCGCAGACGTATCCGCCCAGCACCCCGATCGCTTTCGAAAGCGTTCCGACCTGAATATCCACGCGGCCGTGCAGACCGAAATGGTCGACGGTGCCTCGGCCGTTGCGGCCGAGTACCCCGGACGAATGGGCGTCGTCGATCATCATGATTGCGCCATGCCGTTCGGCGTGCTCGACCAGTTGGGGCAGCGGTCCGATATCGCCATCCATGGAGAACACGCCGTCGGTGATCAGCAGTTTGCGGCCTTTGATGCCGTCGAGTTCTTCGAGAATGCGCCCGGCGCCCGCGTGATCCTTGTGTTTGAAGACATGAATCTTAGCTTTCGAAAGCCGGCAGCCATCGATGATGCTGGCGTGGTTCAGTTCATCCGAGATGATGTGATCTTCGGGGGTGAGCACGGCCGAAACGGTTCCCGCGTTGGCGGCGAATCCGGACTGAAAGACGACGCAGGCTTCTACGTTCTTGAACTTCGCAATCCTATGCTCGAGTTCCATGTGGAGGTCCATGGTGCCCGAGATTGTGCGGACTGCCCCGGAGCCGGCGCCGTATTTGCGCGTGGCTTCGATGGCGGCTTCGATGAGCTTCGGGTGGGTTGTCAGGCCGAGATAGTTGTTTGAGGCGAGGTTGACGACATCTTTGCCATCGAAGATCGATTCCGCCGCGCTGGGACCTTCGAGGACGCGCAGGCGCTGGTATGTGCCGGCTTTCTTCCACTCTGAAATCTGTTCGCCCAGGTATGCAAGGGGGTCCTCGCGCGTTGTGGTCATCTCAGTTATTTATTGTGCCGCACAGGGTTTTTCGGGAGGATTAACGATGCGGACGGAATCGAGCGGCGTTTTCACAAGTTGGCCGATTTCAGGACCAAGCGCGTGAAATCTCGCATTCGCGTCAGTGACGAATATAGGTCCACCAGATTATGGGAACCGCAGAAGCCGGCGACAAGATCGCTGGCGCTACCGATTCCCGGCACCCGTTGGAACCGCTCCCAGAATCGCCGTAAATCAGAGGAATCAGTACGGAAGTGTTGCGAACCCGCGCTCCTCATGTTGCCGACGATCAGCCAGCATCGAAGAGATAAACTGTAGAGCCATGTACAAGACCCTGTTGCACGAGTGGTTCGAGGAGATCTGGAACAAAGGGAACGCGGACGCAGCCCGCCGTCTGATGGCGCCCGAGGCGCTGATCCACAATCTGGCTCAGGATGGCAAGGATAGTGTTGGGGTCGCGGCTTTTCTCGAATTCTTTGAAAATTTCAGGAGCGCGTTCCCGGATACCCGGATTGATGTTCACGAGACTGCAAGCGAGGGCGACCTTATCTCCGGGCGCTGGACATTCCACGCGACACACAGGGGAGATGGACTGGGATTCGCTCCAACCAATCGGCCGGTCTCATTCGAAGGCATGAGCTTTGCGCGCACGAAAGAGGGACAACTCGTCGAGGGCTGGAATGTCTGGGACGCCGCCGGGATGCGAGACCAGCTGGGCTTCACGAGTATTCCTCCCGCAGAGGGCTGACAAAAGTTTCAGAACTGAAGCTTCAGCGAGAGTTGAATTGCTCGGGGACCGCCGATGTTGAAGATTGGGTTGAGGCCGAATGCGCCTCCGCCCACCTGACTGTTAGCGACGGTCGCAGTCGATATGCCGAACAGCCCGGATCCGATCGTCGAGACAGGATTGGCGAAGTTCGGATGGTTCAGCATGTTGAACAAATCGGCGCGAAATAAGAGATTGATTCTTTCCGTAATGGGGAAAGAACGGCGGGCGGAGAGGTCCATCTGGACCAGGTCGAAGCCCCGGAGAGCGTTCCGCCCGACATTGCCCTGTACATTTGCGGGAGGAACAACCAGGGCCGCCGAATTGAGCTGTCTTCCTCCCGCAACATCGGGGTTGTCAACCCACACCGGAAGTCCGGAAACAAGATCGGACCGGAAATCGTAGCTTCCGAAGCCGATATCGCGTTTATACGTAACATTGACCGGCAGACCCGTTTGCGCGGTGGCAATCCCGTCCAGACCCCAGCCGCCGGTGAGCGCCCTGGCCCAGCCCGTGCGTGGAGCCGACGGGATGTTAAACGAGAATCCTCCGTGAAACGACTGCCGGATATCGAAATCCGAATCGCCGCGGTTCGAGGACGGAGGTTGAAAAATTCCGGGAACGGACGCCAGGGTATCCGATGAGTTGGTGTCGATCGAATGGCTCCACGTGTAACCCATGGTGGCCGCCAGACCGCGACTTAGTCTGCGCTCATACTGAAGCTGGAGAGCGTTGTAGTCGGAGTAGCCTGAATTATCGGTCCAGATAACCGAATAGATATTCGAAGTAACTACCGGATAACTGACCGCATACAATAACTTTCTCCCAGCGGACCCGACATAAGCGACGGTGAGCGAGTCATTGTTACTCAGCGCCTGCTGAACGGCCAGATTCCACTCCCATACTCGCGGGGCCCGAGAGCCGGACGGAAACATAAAAAACAAATTCCCGGGAGGTGGCTGAGCCAGATTCACCGGGGGGAGCCGTACCTGCGCGGGATTCACCGACAGACTGCTGTTGAGGAGTACCGTTCCCTGTCCCGCCGGGTAGCCGCTGACCCAGGGCTGCGACGAGGCTTCCGCGATGCCGGTATCGTAGAAAAGGCCGCCTCCCGCGCGCAGTACTGTTTCCCGGCCGGGGTGCCGCCGCAACTGCCACGCTGCGCCGAGTCGCGGAGCGAAGTTCGCGTATGAGGGATTCCACAACGGCGTTCCGGGAACGCCGACGGTCACGTTTCCCGTTGCGTAGTTTCCGAGTAGCGGCACCAGGTTGCCGTTATTCGGGTCCAGGCTATGGGGTACCGAATTGAAGTCCCAGCGCAGGCCATAAGTCAGGTTGAATTGCGACGAGACTCTCCAGGTGTCCTGCGCATAGAAGGACAGACTCGTTATCTCTGTCCTGGCTCGCGAGGGAGCGATGCTGTGAAACGCATCGAGCTGGTTGTTTACCAGTCCGGCGACGCCGTTGAACTGGAAGAACTGATTACCGCCCGCCGTAATGAGCGGAAGTAATTTCCGATAGTCGATTCCGAATTTCAGCTGATGAGTGCCGGAAACATAGTTCACGCCATCGACAATATTTATCTGCCGCTGCTCCAAAGCACCGGTGTTGCCGCCGAAAAGATCGCCGCCGGGATCGCCCAGGGTGACAAACGAATAGTTTTCGGCCGGCGATGTTCCCGGCAGGAGCAGTAAGTTCGACGGAACAACGGCGCCGCCAAACGTATCCATCGTAAATCGCGACTTATTAATATTGTCGCTGACGTTCAGGCGTAAGTCGGTCGTCGAAACGGAGTTGAAGATGTAAGTCAGTCCCGCGGTCAGCGATCTTTCCTTTACTTCCGTGACAACACTATCCGCAAGGCTGGCTGATCCGCTGTTCGACCGGCTCGTTTTTCCGGAGGGCGCCCAGGTAAAGGTGGCGAATCCGCGAAGGCTCGCCGTGAAGATCTGGTCCAGTTTTGCAAGCGTGGAGTTTGTGCTCAACGGATTTGAGTAACCGGATGAAAACTGCGCCCGATCATTTCCGAGATCCGGGCCGTTCGGGAGCGGGAAGGCGTCGATGAAAGGCTGCGCCGCGGCCGGCGCGGACTGACGGGCCGTGAGCGAGGGAACCGTTGTCACCGTGAAGTGCGGCTCTACCAGACGTTGCGCTTCCGAGGAGACGAAGAAGAAGGTTTTGTCGCGAACGACCGGACCACCGAGCACGCCGCCAAAATCGTTTGACCGCAGCGGCGGTTTTGACTGACCGGCCTGGTTCACAAACCAATCCGCGGCGTCCAGTTTGTCGTTGCGAAAGTAATCGAAAGCCGTGCCGTGAGGGGCGTTCGTGCCCGAACGAGTGACGAGAAGGACCTGCGCTCCCGGCGTACGTCCGTACTCGGGCGCGTAAGAACTGGTAAGGATGCGAAATTCCTGGAGGGCGTCAACGGATACCATGCTGTTTGTTCCGCCCGCGACGTTATAGCCGGCATTATTCCCGCCCGCGGATTGATAACCGGTAACGGTGCTTACCGCGTTTACTCCGTCGACAGTGAAGCTGTTGGCCGACGCACGCAAGCCATTCACAACAAACTGACCGTTACTATTTTGCGCGTTGGAAAGGTTCACGCCAGGAGCCAGAGTGATCAGATTCTGGAAGCTCCTTCCGTTCAGCGGTATGTTATCCGTGAGCTGCCGACCCACCACCGTGCTGACGGAGGCGCCGGCGGTCTGGAGCAAATCGCCGCCGGCGTTGACCGTAACCGCTTGCGCCGCCTTACCCACTGAAAGCGTGAAATCGATTTGAGCCTGTTGCGCAACTGCGAGCAGAATGCCTGTTCGCTGCTGTGCGTCGAATCCCGCGGCCTCAACGCTGACTTCGTAGGTTCCGGGAGGCAAATCGGTAAGACCGTATAGCCCCGAGTCGTTTGATCGGGTGAGTCTCTTGAGACGGTTTTCCTGGTTTGTAACCGCAATATTTGCGCCCGGGATCGAGAGCCGGCTGCCATCAAAAATACGGCCCGACAAAGTGGCCTGCTGGGCGAACAGAGCCGATGACGCGCACACGATAATACCCGGGAGTGCCGCAATACGGCAGAAACACACTCGGAACGTCATGCAGGGAGAAGGAATAATAACAATCGACTTGTCGGGTGTTGCTCGCCTTTTCGACAGCGTGACGGTCATGCGGGGAACAACTCGTTTGCCCGGCGATTCCGTCACTCAAAAGTTACGCTATACTTTTCGAGAGACTGATGCTGATCCTCGATGCGGTTCTGGCGGTCATTCTTGCGCTCCCTGGAACTCCGCCAAAACCTCCATCACCCGCATCGCAGCCGGTGGCGGCCCCTCTGGGCGGGCCCGAACTTGCCCGCGCCGTCAAAGCCGAACTTGAGTCTATTGCGGGTTCGGGCACGGTCGACGTCACCACCGGGAGCGAGTTCCGCTTTAACGTTCGAATCACTCTGCAAAGCTTCAACTCAAAGATCTGCAGGCAGATTTACGATCGCGAGATGGGTCTGCACCAGCTCTTTCCGGATGTGAATTTCAATTTTTACTACAGCGCTCCCGAACTGACCCGAGCCATCAAAGCGGATCTCGAGTCAATATCGGGGCCCGACACCGTCGATATCAGCATCGACAGCAGGTCGCTGCTGAACGTCAGCGTTGCCATACCCGATTTCAGTTCGCACATTTATAGCGAGATCTTCGCGCGGGAGCTGGAGTTTTACCGCGCTTTTCCGGACCTGAATTTCGATTTCTATATCCGGCCGTCGGCTGCCGAAACGGCGCCTGCAGTTTGACGAGCCGTGCGGCGTCTGAGAAGGCGGATTACGGGATCGACGCGCCGAACGTTCTGCGCAATCTGTTTCTGTTTGGCGTTCCCTGCCTCCTGCTCGGAATTTTCGGGCCGCGCCATGTCCAGATTGGTTCCGTAGATTTTCTCCCGCGGCCGATGTTCTTCTGGACCGGGCTGATCCTGATCCTCGAAGGTTTTGCGTTCCTCCTCTATGTGAAGTTCGGAAAGTTTCGCCATCGCGACCTCATGCTTTCGCTTCACTCATGGCGGGGCGACGAGCAGGTGCTCGATGTCGGATGCGGGCGTGGTCTCTTACTTGCCGGAGCCGCACGGAAGATGGATCGAATGGATGGCGCGGGGCACGCCACCGGCATCGATATCTGGTCCCGAAAGGACATGGGCGGCAACTCCGAAGCGGCCACCCGCCGCAATCTCGAGATCGAGCACGTGGGCGGTCGCTGCACGCTGGTCAGCGCGCCCGCGCAGGATATGCCGTTTTCCGACGCGTCTTTCGATGTCATCCTGTCAAATTTGTGTCTTCACAACATCTACAACCGTGAGGCACGACTGCGCGCGGTCCGGGAAATTTGCCGCGTTCTGAAGCCCGGTGGCGTCGCGATCATCTCCGACTACAAGCGAACGGGCGAGTATGCGGCGGAGATGGGCAAGGCGCGTTTTGCAATCGAAAAGCGATTCGGTAATCCGCTGTACACTTTCCCTCCGCTGCGCATCATTATTGGCCGCAAACCGCGCCTAGTTTGACGGCGCGCGCGACAAGGTACAGGCAAATGGAAACGAGAAAGATCGGCGGTGAGGGTCTGGCCGCGGGCGCGACCGGCTGGGCTGTATGGGCATGACTCACGGCTACGGGAAGGGCGGCGACGAAGCGGAGTCGATCGCCACGATTCACCAGGTGCTGGACCGCGGCGTGACTCTGCTGGATACGGCCGAGGTGTACGGGTCGCACACCAAGGAGGAACTGGCCGGCGAGGCGATCCGGGGGCCGGCGGGATGAAGTGGTGCTGGCGACGAAATTCGGGATTGCGGTAAGCCCGGCCGGGATAAAAGTTCGATGGCTCGCGGGCGAATGTCCACCGCGCGTCCGGCGGTTCCCATTGAAGAGACGGTCGGCGCGATGAAGGAACTGGTTCATGCCGGCAAGCGAGGCGTTACGAATGCGCACGATTGTATGGTCGGGCCATCTCAGCGTCAGACTCGATTGATCAGGCTCGATTGATCAGAGCTGGGCGCTACGGATCGCTGTCCCAGTGTGCGGTTTAATGGGTTAGATACGCCAAAATCGTTATGGCTATCCTTCTCACATTTATCTTCGCCGGCATTGCCGCGGCCCAGAGTCTCTCGCCGCTCGAACGCGGGATCTTCAACGAAGTCGATCAGCTCCGCACTAAACCTCGAGCCTGGGCCGATATATTGAAGACTGAACGGCCGTGGCCTCCCGGTCGCGCACCAGCGATTCCGGACCAAGACGCGCCAGCTACGAACGCAGCCGTTCTGACACTCGAAGAAGCGATCGTCGCACTGGAAGCGCTTCCCGGCGCGCTCCCCCGCATCGAATTTTCGCCCTCATTGTCGCGCTCTGCTGCGGACCACGTGCGCGATACAGGCAGCCGGGGTCTCACCGGCCACACAGGCAGCGATGGCAGCAGCCCTGGTCAGAGAATTGAACGCTACGGCAGGTGGTCAGGGCACATAGGTGAGAACATTGTCTATGGCCTCTCAGGCCCGCGCGACGCAGTATTCGAACAACTGCTTGATTTCGGGATCGCAGATCGCGGGCATCGGTGGACGCTGCTTAACCCGGCGTGGCGTTACGTCGGAATTGCCTGCGGACCTCACACGCTTTATGGCACCATGTGCGTGCTCGACTTTGCATCCAACTATTGGGACGCTGCGGATTCCCAGTCGCTCCGCATCAGCCACCGTTGAGCTGTCCACGAAGCTTCCGATATTTGCGCATAAGGCCACTCACCGCACCTGAAAACGAGGAGCCAAAGTCAGAAGCTGCTGCGCTGACTTCCGGTTGCTGGTTCCATTGCCGACCTCGTGTAGAAACCGACCATATCCGCTTTGAACTGCTTGAGCGCGTCCACGTTGAGATAGATCATATGGCCCGCGGGATAATAGCCGAACTCGATGTTGCCGCGCAGCTTCGGTTCCAGCTCGATGTGCGCCAGATCGTATTCGGTGATAAAGAACGGCGTGGCCAGATCAAACAGCCCGTTGGCGGAGAAGACCCTCAGCCGCGGATTCTTGCGCATGGCATCCGCGAGGTCGCCGGCAACGTAGGCGTCGCGCATCGGCTGCCCCTGGCCTGCGCCCGCGACGGGCGCGGCCGAACCCACGCGGTGGGTGTGGTCCCAAGCCAGATTCACTCCGGGTCCGCTGGGCAGGTAAGTCTCGTCTGACGTGTACTTCAGTTCGCGATCCAAATAATCGTGCAGGGCCGTTACGAAGGCGCCTTCGATGCCGGTGTCGGAAGGGTCGTAACCCGGACTCTCGCCGGCGGCGTCAACATCGGTCCCCTCGAAACGAGCGTCGTAGCGGCCCAGGATAGCTCTCTGGTCGCGTAGCAGTTCCTTGCGAAATCGTGGCGGGCTTACGCGAAGATTTGCCTCTTTGATATACGCGACGTTCAGGCCGGTGTAACCCGCAAGTCGCGTGGCGATGGCGTCCACCTGCGCCTCCGGCAGCCTGTCCCCCTGCGCGAGTGCTTCCGCATAAGGGCCGCGCGCAAACGTCCGCACCTCATCGAGGAATGCTTTCTGCTCCCTGCCCTTACGCTGAACCTTTTCGTAATGCCAGGCGATCGCGGCGTAGGAGGGCAGATTTCCAATGAAGGGGGCATCGGAGCCGGGCGCCGAGACGAAGTAGTTCAGGATCGAAGACATCAGAATAACGCCGTTGATCGACATCCCGCCGTTTTCCAGCGCGTCCACCAGGGCTGCGGAGCGCGTGGTGCCATAAGATTCTCCGAACAGAAACTTCGGCGAGTTCCACCGATGATTCACACTCACGTAGCGATAGATGAATTTCTGAAAGGCGCGCACGTCCTGGTCGGTTCCGGCGAAGTCCCGGATTGCTCCTTTTCCGACGGGCCGGGAATAGCCTGTGCCAACTGCGTCGATAAAGACGAGATCGGATCGGTCGAGGAGGCTATAGTCGTTGGGAACGATCTCGTAAGGACAAGACCCGGTAGCTGCCGGGCTCGCCGTCACCACTCGCACCGGTCCCACAGCGCCCATATGCAGCCACATACTCGCCGAACCAGGCCCACCGTTATGGAGAAAGGTCAGCGGTCTGGTACGCGCATCGGTAACGCCGTTCATCGTGTACGCCACAAAGAAAACGCTGGCGTTTGGCTGCTCGTCGTCCCCGTTGATCAGGAGATTGCCTGCCGTTGCGGTGTAGTGCACGGTTTTGCCGCCCAGCGCCAGATCGTGCTCGGTGACAGAATTCTTCTCGGGTGGAACCGGCGTGGTGGCACGCTCCTGATTTGCCGGGTTTGCGTTGGGTATATTGGCTGGCGGGCGTTGGCCGTCTGCGAACGGGATCAACACCATTGCCGAAGCCAGGAAAAACATTCGGACGAAGCACGATTGCGGCAAGGGCTTGCTCCTTTCGCGGGGTTTTAGCACGGATCAAAGCCCATGTGCCGATCTTCATGCGGCAGTTTTGGGCCGACAATATTCCTGAACGCGTCGTGCTTACTCTTATGGCAGCTTCAGGAGAGCGGCCGGAAGGGTGTCAACGTTGCGACCATCTTGCAGCGACCGGACCGGGGCCGATCATCGCCGGAAACGCCAATCGTACTGCCGACGATCGCTGGAGCGCCCGCCGGTCCGCGGCGTCCGCCTTCAGCGTCGCGCAGGACGCTCTGCGGCAGCCCTACTGGCAACCGTTTGACGCACTGCCAGGGACTGCAATCAATAGCCAGGTCTAAGTCAAAGAGTTTTCAATGCTTCTCGTCAGGCGCTTTTTGCAGAGGCCTGAACTGTTGCCAATCCTGAACTATCCGCGGGCAGAATCCCCATGCAGTGGTTGCAAAACATGTTCAGGCGAATTGGTGTAAGGTCTATGTAAAAGAGCCAATACATGACGATTGTCAACCGCCGGGATTTCGCGAAGGGTCTGTCGGGAGTAGCTGGGTTGTCTTATCTTCCCGAACAGGCGGCCGGGCAATCGGGTGTTGAACATGAGAAAGTGATTCCTCCGGAGGGCATCGGGAATCGCTTCACGCATTTGTCCTGGAGCGACCTTGGCGGGCGCCCGGACAGCGTCCAGGTGATGCTCAACCGAAGGCATCTTTACGTCGGTCACATGTTCAGCAACGGCGTTACGATTCTGGATGCAGCGGATCCGCGCAAGCTGAAGCCTGTCGGCTTCTTCACCGGCGGAGACTTTACCCGGACACATCACCTGCAGGTTTCGGATGACCTGCTCCTGTTGGCCAACGGCGCGAATATCGTGGCCATGCAGTCTTACGACAGCATCCGGGGTTACTTCGAGAATGCGCTGGCCGACAGTATTACGAACCGGAAAAAATTTCGGTCAGGCCTCAGCATTCACGATATTTCCCGCCCCGGAGAGATGAGAGAAATCGCTTTTCTCGAAATCCCTGGTCTCGGTATTAATCGTCTCTGGTGGACGGGCGGCCGATACGCCGCGATTGCCGCGCATATCGACGGTTTCACCGACCACATCCTCTGTATGGTTGACCTGCGGAACATCACGAAGCCCGAAATCGTGGGGCGGTGGTGGATGCCCGGGATGAACAGAGCAGCTGGCGAGCCCGCGACACTTGCGCCTGGACGCCGCGTTGCATTGCATCATATGATCACTGCCGGCAATCGCGGCTATGGGGCGTGGCGAGATGGCGGGCTGACCGTCCACGATCTCAGCGACCCGGCCAACCCGAAGATGATCTCGCACATTAACTGGTGTCCGCCGTTTCCAGGAGGTACGCATACTCCGCTTCCGTTGCCGGGCCGAAAACTGGCGGTGGTGGCCGACGAAGCGAATGCGGAGAAGTGCGCGAAGGGAATGTTTTGTACCTTCATCGTGGATTTGCGCGCGGAGGAAAACCCCGTGCCGATTTCCACGTTGCCCACGCCAAAGGATCGCGACTATTGCGGGTTCGGAACTTTCGGCCCGCACAACCTGCACGAAAACCGGCCCGGCACGTTTCGCAGCGAGGAGAAAATTTTCGCCACGTATAACGTCGCCGGCGTCCGTGTCTTCGATATCGGCGACGCATTCGCGCCGAAGGAGATCGCTTACTGGATTCCTCCCGCGCCCAGGAAGCTGATCGACCCGCGTCCCAATGTGGCGCTGGCGGCGAAATCCGCGGACATTCTGGTTACGACCGATGGCCTCGTTTACGTCACGGACTGGAACGCCGGCTTGAACGTACTTCAATACGAGGGGTAGCGGCGGGCTTTCAGGGAGTCCGAGAAGCGGCGTAGGCTGCGATATTCAGTATGTCCCCGGTGGTCAGGTGCTCGACGACCGGTTTCATCAGCTCAGTCCATGATCCCTTGCGGAAACCTTGCTGCATGTCGAACATCTGGCGCGTCAGGTAGCTGGGCGAACGACCGGCCAGCGGAGGTACAGGACCAACGCCTTTCAGGTCGGCGCCGTGACAAATGCCGCAAGCGATCGTTTTGCCGCCGCCTTTCGTGACGAGTGCCTCTCCCTTCCTGACCGCGCCAATCGGAACATAAGCAATAAAGGAGGAGCGGGGGTCGCGCAGGATTTCGGTGGCTTCCGCATTGACTGGCGTTTCGACGATACGGTCTCCGATGGGCTCCATCTCATTGCCTTCGACCAGGAATAGTCCGTTCGAGGGCTTCGTCTTCGGCACCGTTTTCGTTTCGACGACCTTGATCCATGGCGTCCACTTCATGGAGCCAAAGTATTCGGCGGCGGCTTTGATCTCGTCGTCGCTCATGTTCGTCGCGAACTGGTGCATGAGGTTCGTGTTGTTTTTGCGGGGATCGGCGCTTTTTCTGTTGCCGACCTTGAAATCACTCATGGTGTGAATGAAATATTCGGTGGAGAGACCGCTCACGCCGGCATTCTCCGCGCGTCCCTTGCCGTTGGGATAGTGGCAGAGGCTACACGCCCACACGTCCGGTTGCTCGCCGTGCGCGACGACGGGCGGCATCTGAGGATGTTCGGCGGGGAACCAGTCGGCGGGACCATAACGGTTGGCAATCTGGGCGCGCGAGTATTTCGCCGTGGCGCCGGGAATGGTGCGCGGAGTTTGATCTGTGTTGGGCGGACCAGGGGGAGGGGGCGTGGCGCCCGGAGGCGGCGGCGTTTCGAAGCCGTAGGCCCACGGCGGCGGCGCCGCGGCAAACGTTGTACCGGCGCCGACGGCCAGTGCCAGCGCGAACGTCGCGATTGTGGATTTCATAAGTGCCTCCTTCCCGGATGCGACAAACCTGTGAAGTTTTATCGCTCCAGGGTACACCGCTGGGGTACACCGCCAGGGTACACCGGCGCCGAAACGCGTGCAAGGGAATCACTGAGAATATCGAGTCGGCGGCCAATCGCTAACAGATGTATAATCGCGCCAGCATGGGGAAGACCGTTGCGGCAGCGATCCTGGTATCGATTCTGTGCGGACCTCTATCGGCGCAGTGGATTCACTATCCGGTGCCCGGAATTCCGCGCACAGCGGATGGCAACCCGAATCTTTCAGCGCCCGCGCCGAAGGCGGCGGACGGGCATCCCGACCTTTCCGGCGTGTGGAGTCCCGACAGCAAGCCTCTTCAGGTGATCGCTCCCGACGCGAGCATCCCCTTCCAGCCCTGGAGCAGGAAGCTGTCCCAGGAGCGAGCCGATGGGGCTCGCGGCAAGGACGATCCGGCGGCGTATTGTATACCGGGGATGCCCAAGCTCCTTGTGCTGCCTTACCCTTACAAAATCGTGCAGGCGCCGAGCGCGATGCTGATGCTCTATGAGGGCTTCACAACGTTTCGTCAGGTCTTCACAGACGGGCGCGCGCTGCCCAAAGACCCGCAGCCTTCCTGGTTGGGATACTCGGTCGGCAAATGGGATGGAGACACGTTCGTGGTGGATACGCTCGGCGTCAACGCGCGTACCTGGCTCGATAACGCGGGCCGCCCGCATAGTGATGCCATGCACCTGACAGAACGCTATCACCGGCGGGACTTCGGCCATCTGGAGATGCAACTTACGATAGACGATCCCAAGGCTTACACCAAACCCTGGACCGTCAACGAAAACGCGAATTTGCTTCCGGACACCGATCTCCTGGAATACGTCTGCACCGAGAACAACCTGGACATCGAACATCTGGTCGGAAAATGACCTTGCGCAAATTTTCCCTGGCTTTGCTCGCGTTGCCGGCGATTGCAATTGTTGTTGCGATTTCCGGCCGGCATCGAACGGTCCACGCGCAGACCGCGCCTGGCGCCGGAGTCGCCGTAATTCCTGGAACCGTCGGCGGGCAGGATACCTTCGGGGCCTACGAAGTAGTGAAGGGATGGCCGAAAGACATCAGCACGCTGCCGGGCAACGAAAAATGGACCCGGGGCGCGGGTCAAAGCGTGTACGCCGAGAATCCCAACAGGGTCTTCATGCTCTTCCGCGGCGAGCTGCCCAATATCCGCCGGCCGCAATCGAAGTTGCTGACCGAGTTCGGCCCCAGCATTCAATTCCCCATTGGCCGTCTCCCCTGGCGCGATGCGACTACGGCGTCGCTTCCTGGCGGGGGAGCGGCAGGCTCGCTTCCAGGAGCGCCGACCGATGGATGGTCAGGCACCGTGGGCGTCGACGCCAAATGGGAAAACTGCATCACCATCGCCGATGCCGGCGGCAACATCGTCGAACGCTGGACCCAATGGGACAAGATCCTGCAGCGCCCGCATTTTGTCGCTATCAATCCCTATGACCCCGAGAAACATGTCTGGATCGTAGACGATCATATGCAGGTTATTTACAAATTCACTCACGATGGAAAGCAACTGGTGCAGACGATCGGCACGCCCCGAATGGCGGGCGCCGACGGCACGCATTTCAACCGTCCGACCTTTCTGGCCTGGCTTCCGGACAGCACTCTTTTCGTAGCCGATGGCTACAACGGGACGCGCGTGGCGAAGTTCGACAAGAACGGCAAATTCCTCCTCGATTGGGGCCGGAGAGCCACTCCGCCGGATAAGCGCCCTGGTTATATGAGCAACGTGCACGGCATCGCTGTCGATCCCCAAACGCGGCGGGTCTTCGTCAATGACCGCGGCGACAAACGAATCCAGGTCTTCGATGAGAACGGCAAGTATCTTTATGAATGGAGTATGGGCGAAGATCCGTCCGATATTCATCTGATCTACATAGGCGCCGACCGCACCCTGTGGGCTGCCGACCGCGGGACTTCGCGAATGTTGAAGTACGATCTCAATGGCCACTTCCTCTACTCATGGGGAATCTGGGGCGATTTCCCGGGCGGATTCTGGGGTGTGCACGGCTTCAGCGTGGATCAGGAAGGCAATTTTTATACGGCGGAAGTGGATAGCGGACGCGTACAGAAGTTCCGCCCGCGGCAGGGCGCCAATCCGGCATTTCTGGTAGGGACTCCGGTGTATTCGGCCTGGAAACAGTGATTTGCGCCTTACCCTACTTCCCATCCACCGAAAAAGCCAGCAGCGCATTCCCCGGCATAGCATTTCCCGAATAGCCTGAGGTTATAAACAGCATCCCGCCAGCGACCACTGGACCCATACTGTTGATCGATCCCCCGCGCGCTTTCACACCGTTCACCGTCTCGAAATCGTGGACCGTGTCAAAGTCCCAGATGATCTTGCCGAGACCGGTTTCATAGGCCCGGATATGTCCGTCCCATGAACCAAGAAACGCGACGCCGGGAATTGCTATAGCCGGCGCAGGCTGAGCCACACTGCATCCTGGGGTGGCTGTGCAACCTGGCTTGGGAGCGGGCGCCATCCACAGCTTCTCGCCTGTAGCAAGTTGTAACGCTATCAGGCCGCCTCCAATTTCGGGCTTACTCGCGGTGAAGTCTGAAATACCGATGTAGGCAACGCCACGTTCGTCGCTTGCGCCGCCCCACATAGTCCCGCCGTTGACTCCTCCGGCCGCAACCCTGAGTTTCCAGAGAATCTTGCCCTCATGATCGGGGTCGATACCATAAACCATGCCTGACTTATCGCTGGCGACAAGAACGCGCTTCCCTCCTCCAATCGACCGCAGGATTCCGGAATTACCCAGATCGGAATCGATAAAAGGGCTTCTCGGGCAATTCGTCTTATCCTGTGCGCCACAGGCAAAGTTATACGCGTCGTTGGCGGTGAACTGCCGAGTCCACAAGAGATGTCCTGAATCCATGTCAAACGCCAGAATGGCATCGCTGGTATCCGTAGCTGGTTGCGAATAGTTCACTCCCGTCCCGATGTAGAGTGCCTTCTTCTGTAAGTCGAGCGTTGGGGATGACCACGGCACCGCTCCCGACGGTCCCCAGGTCTTCACCCCTTTGGCGTTTTTTCCGGTGACCTTAGGTTCATCGCGTACGGTGTAAGCCTGCCAGATCCGTTTGCCCGTCGCGGCATCCAGCGCCACCACACTGCCCCGGAACGTGCAGCACTCATAAGAAGGATTAGTTGCCGCAATGGATTCATCTCGTCCCGACACGGGAACGTACAACCGGCCGGCCGCGAGCTTGGGCGATCCCGTGATTACCGCCATCGGGTGTTCGTCGGCGCGCGTCTGCCACAGCTTCTTGCCGGTCGTGGCGTCCAGCGCATACACATTCCCCTTGAGGTCGCCGAAATAAACGGATCGCCCTGCGTTGTCGAGCACCGGCGAAGTTCTCACTGCCGCCGCGGCCGTCCATGTCCAGTAAGTACATCCGGTCCGGGCATCGAGAGAATACACGACGCCGTTGGCATCGCCCACAAAGATCCGTCCGCCAAAAACCGTGCTGGTTCCCTGAGCCGTCGTGACTCCCGGAAATCCAAAGACCCATTTGAGTTTGAGCCTCGGCGTCGTCTGGCTGGTCAGTCCAGCCGCTTTCGCATTCTGAAAGCGCGTATTTGCAGCATCCGCCCAGCCGTTCCACGCCGCGCCTTCTGGACGCATCGGACTAGCCGGGCACGTCGCGGCCTGTGCGGCGCCCGCTGCAACCATTGCAGCAAGAGCCGACAGCAAAAACCTCGAAAAAAGAGCCATCATTTATGCACCACGCCCCCGCCAGTCACGACGCCCGTCCGTATTCTATACTCGTTCTTCAAATTTGATAGACTACCCCTGCCATGAAAGCCGGAATCGCGGCGGCGTTCCTGTTCACCGCCGCCGCGCACGCGCAGTGGGTGAACTACCCGACTCCTGAAGTGCCGCGAACACCCGATGGCAAGCCAAATCTCGCCGCACCTGCGCCCAAAACGGCGGATGGTAAGCCCGACCTGTCGGGCGTGTGGACGCCACCTTTCGGCTACACCGGAAACATCGCAAAAGACCTGAAGCCCGGGGAGGTGCTTCTCCAGCCCTGGGCAGAAGCCCTCTACAAGCATCGTCTCGATACCGAGGGCCGGGAGGACCCGCAAGCCTACTGCGTCCTCTCGGGGGTGCCCCGCGAGCACGTGGTGCCCTATCCTTTCAAGATCCTCAATGCCAAAGGGGTGATCGTGATTCTTTATGAGGCGCTCCACAGCTACCGCCAGATCTACACGGACGGCCGCCAGCTTCCCAAAGACCCCAACCCTGCATGGATGGGTTATTCGATAGGCCACTGGGAAGGAGACACGCTGGTAGTCCATTCCTCGGGCTTTGTCGACAATAACTGGCTGGACAACGGCGGTCACCCGGGCACGGAATCTTTGCGGTTGACCGAAAAATTCCGCCGCCCCAACTTCGGGCACATCAATCTCGAGCTTACGATCGACGACCCGAAAGCTTACATGAAACCGTGGACCGTCAACCTTCAGTTCACCGCGTCGCCCGATACCGATCTGATTGAGTACGTTTGCAGCGAAAATGAAAAGGACCTTAAGCATCTGGTGGGCAAGTAACGCGATTCAACCCCCGGCGTTCACTCCGGCCGCCGTCCTTTCGGTTGCGATCGCATCGGTCGTCTTTACGGTTGCGACGCTGAGTGCGCAGACGCCCGCGCCGGATCTGGTTCTTTCGAACGGGAAGATCATCACGGTCGATGACCGCTTTACCATTGCGCAGGCGGTCGCGATCCGTGGCGACCATATCGTAGCCACCGGCACGAACGCGGACATCAACAGGCTCGCCGGACCGAACACGGCAAGGATCGATCTGAAGGGTCGAGCCGTCATCCCCGGCTTGATCGACAACCACATGCACCT
Organism: Terriglobia bacterium; assembly: GCA_963845785.1. GTDB lineage: Bacteria > Acidobacteriota > Terriglobia > Bryobacterales > Bryobacteraceae > BOG-234. Next base: position 292,139 of record CAWJTK010000004.1, read on the forward strand.
TCTGCGCGCCGCCGCGACCTGGTTGCGGGAAACCCGGTTCGACGGCGTGGAATCGCGAAAGCAGGCGATCGAGATGCTTCGCAGTCGCGCGAAGGCCTCGGGACCAGGTGAATGGGTCTACAACATCGGCGGCTGGACGCATCAACAGTTCGCCGACGATCCCGCACCGTTCTCTCGTGGCGAACTGGATCGGATCGCACCGGATAACCCCGTCGCGCTGCAGGAATCTTATTACCAGGTGGTTTTGAACAGCAAGGCTCTCGATATTTTGAAGATCGAAGCCAATGCGCCCGATCCCCCGGGCTTTCTTAAAGGCTGGATTATTCGCGACGCCGCGGGAGCGCCGACCGGCGTAATCCAGGGCGACATCGCAGGCACCCGCGCGGTATCGGGCAAACTTCCCAGAGTAGCGCCGGAGCAACTGGAAGCCAGCGCTCTCGCGCTCGTGAAGGACATGAATCGAGCGGGCCTCACTTCGTTCGGAGTGCCCGGATGCGATCAGAACGTACTCGACATTTTTCAAAGGTGGAAGGCGGAGGGCAAGCTCAACATCAGAGTCTTTTGCATCGATGGAGCCGCCGCCGCAAATCCCGAGCAGGTGGACCAGTCCCTGCCGCAAATCGCGCGCATGAAGCTGTTCCAGGGCGACAGTTATATCGACAGCATTTTCTTCGGCGAAAGCGTTTATTCGCCGTTGCATGACCCGATGTTCGCGCTGAAATCCAGCCCGACGCCCGCGCAACTCGAGCAGTGGCGGCGCATGGCGATGGCGATCGCGAGCGCCGGCCTGCCACTCCACGTACATGCGGAGTTGCACAACACGATCGACGCGTTCCTCGACCAGATCGAGGCGATCAACAAGGAACATCCGGTCAAAAATCTCCGCTGGGCGCTCGCGCATGTGAATCAGATTGACGAATCGCAAATCGAGCGCATGAAGAAGCTGGGAATGGTTGCCGCGGTGCATCCCTGGGCGGTCATCAACGGTGCCATCATGCGCGACGGTTTCGGAGATGGCGTGTATGACATGCCACCGCTGCGGACTATTCAAAACAGCGGCATCGTGTGGGGTCTGGGTACCGATGGAACCGCCGCCAATCAATACCTGCCCTTCACGACCCTGGCTTTTGCCGTCACGGGCAAGATGGTCGGTGGTACTAAAGTCAACCGGCAGACGATCAGTCGAGAGGACGCGTTAATCGCCCACACGCGAAAGAATGCTTTCCTGGTTTTTGAGGAGAACAACCTGGGTTCAATCCAGCCGGGCAAACTGGCGGACCTGATTGTGCTGGATCGCGACTATCTCACCATTCCCGCAGACCAGATCAGGGAGATCAAACCGGTCTTAACCATGGTTGGCGGACGGGTGGCCTATGACACCCACGCCATTGCTTTCGCCGGCGGCCGGTGATGTAATTCTCCCCTGATGATCCTGACCACGGTGATTCTGGCAGCCGTTCTTGGCGCAGAGGCCGCCGCTCCCGGACCGGCCATTCCGACATTTTCGACCGAGGATCTCGCGCGTACCGGGTTCTTCTATGTCGGGGGAAAATACCTAGGCGAAAAGGGCAAGGAAGTCATGGGTGGCGCCATGTACGTCGAGGTCATGGTGCCGAAGAGGATTCGCCGAGCCAATCCCATCGTCTTTCTACACGGAGCCGGTCAAACCGGCACGGACTGGCTGCAGACACCCGATGGCCGCCCTGGCTGGGCGTATTTTTTCATCAAACGGGGTTACGTGGTCTACATGGTCGATTACCCGGCACGCGGACGCTCCGCGTATGTTCCCAATGTGGACGGTCCCTTGACCATCCGAACGGCCCCGAATCTGTCGCAGATCTGGACCGCAATGGACGAACTCGGCGATTGGCCTCAGGCAAAGAAGTACACGCAGTGGCCAGGCAGCGGTCCCAACAAAGGCAAAATGGGCGACCCTGTATTCGACAATTTCAACAAGACTCAGGTTCAGTTCCTCGCAGGAGGCGCCCAGGAGAGCATGGTGCTGGATGCCGGCACGGCCCTGCTGGATAAGATCGGCACGCCGGTGATCCTGATCACGCATTCGCAGGGAGGCGGGTTTGGCTGGGAGATCGCCGACGCCAGGCCAAAACTGGTTCGGGCCATCATCACGGCCGAGCCGGCGGGGCCGCCGATTCAGAGCGTGGATAACGCCAAACAGGTATACACCGGGCGTTCGAATCTGCCATGGGGAGTGACCGGCCTGCCGGTACGCTACGAACCGCCGATCAGCAATCCTTCCGATTTGCAAGTCGAACTGGAGCCGAAATCGGACGGACCCTGGCTGGTGCCTTGCTACTTGCAGAAGGGAACGCCCCGCAAGCTCGCGAACCTGACGCAGATCCCGGTGCTCGATGTCTCAGGGCAGGCGAGTTATCACCGCGTCTTCGATTCCTGCGACGCCAAATGGCTGAATCAGGCGGGCGTCAAGACCGATTACATCAAGCTCGAGGACGCCGGCCTTCCCGGCAATGGCCACGAAATGATGCTCGAGAAGAACAGCGATGGGATTGCCGCTTACTTCGCGAGCTGGCTCGAAAAGAACGTCCACTAACAGGGAGCAGGAGGCAGGCACTTGAATAAGATGCGCATCTTTTATGCGAGTATCGCAATGGCGCTTTTGGTTTCCGCGCCACAAGGTCTTTGGGCTCAGTGGCCGGACTACCCGGCGGCGGGAGTGCCCCGCAAGGCCGATGGAAAACAAGACCTGAATGGGCCTGCGCCAAAGACCTCTTATGGTAAGCCGGATCTCTCCGGCGTCTGGATGTATAGCAGGCCGCCTGGAGCACCTCCGCCCGCGCCACAGGCAACGACCCTGGCAACACCGCAGGCAACGCCGGGCACAGGGGCAGCGTCCGGCGATATCATTCCGCCCGCGGTAAGAACCAGCCAGTTCTGGAATCTCGGAGCCTCGTTCAAGGAGGGCCTCCCGTTCCAGCCATGGGCGGCGGAGCTGCATCGCCAACGCGTAGCAAGTAACAGCGAGGATAATCCCGACGCGCACTGTCTGCCGCTCGGAGTAATGCAACTCCACACTCACGGTCAGCCGCGAAAAATGATTCAGACGCCAGGCGTGATTCTTATCATCTATGAGGCGAACGCCGGTTTACGGCAAATCTTCACCGACGGCCGGCCGCTGCCGAAAGACGCGGAGCCGTGGTGGTTCGGCTACTCCACGGGCAAGTGGGACGGAGATACTCTCGTGGTCGAGTCAAACGGCTTCCGGGATCTCGGCTGGCTCGATGTCGAAGGCAGCCCGTTGACTTCCTCAGGCAAAATCATTGAACGTTTCCGCCGGCCCGATTATGGGCACCTCGAAATCGAGGTGACCATCGACGATCCGAAGGCCTACACCAAACCCTGGACGGTCACCGTGCATCAGCGCATTCTGCCGGATACGGAATTGATCGAATTCGTCTGCCAGGAAAACGAACGGGATGCGCCGCATCTGTCCGGCAAGCAGCCGTGACGGTCTCATCCGGAGCCGTCCGCGTTCCGCGAGAACAGTGCGTCGCGATCGAATTGGCATGGCCCAGACAGGCGTTTGCGATGCTGCGCATATTCCTGATAGCGTCCAGCGGGTTCGCATCGAGGACCAAAAAATTAGGGCGATTGTTTACCGCGAGTGTCGCGCTGTCTTTGAGTCCTGGCAATTCCGCCCGCCGTCGTGCCGCCGCCAGGATATGTCGCCAATCGAATTAAACCTGGTCTGCCTGGGTGAGCAGGCCATTGCCAGATTGCGATTATCGCGAGATTAGCAAAGCCCATCAGCCTTGCAGCGAAATTTTATCCGTAATATACTTCGTTCGCTCGATTAGTGGCCGCCGCGTTGCAACGCCATGAAACGTAGATCCATCGCCGTTCCCTGGATTCTCGCAGGCTCATCGTGTCTCTTTCCATCGCCAGCCAGCGCCTTAAATGTGTGTGCGGACCCGGATTATCTTCCCTACTCGAATCGCGCGGGCGAAGGGTTTGAAAACAGGATTGCCGTTGCCGTGGGAAGGGCGCTCGGCGAAAAAGTGGAGTACACCTGGGCAAGTTCCCGCGGCCACGGCGGGTTTCCGCAGTTCCTTTCAGACACGCTCGATGCGAAGAAATGCGATGTGATCATGAACATCCCGTATGGAAGCAGGGAGGAACTCACGACCCGCCCGTACTACATTTCTTCCTACGTGTTTGTGTTCGACAAACACAAAAACTACCAGATCACAAGTATGGATTCTTCCCTCCTCAAACGGCTCAAGGTTGGCTTTGAACGGAACACGCCGGCCGAATCAGCCGTGAAGATTCGTGGCATGCTGCACGGGTCCGTTGCTTTCGATGTAGGCGAGGAAGAAGGGAAGTCGCCCGCAATAATGCTCGATGCGTTAAGGAAGGGCGAAATCGATGTGCTCATCACATGGCAGCCGGCGATCGGGACGTTGCTGCGCGCGTCTCCCAACCTCGAAGTAGTAGTCGTCCCGAATGAGCGAGCGCTTGGTCCGCCGGAGCAGTATTCTTTTCCGATGTCCTTCGGAGTCCGTATCGGCGACGACGGGTTGAAGAAACGTCTCGACGATGTAATCGCGAAACACCAGGCGGAACTTACATCCATCCTTACTGAGAGCGGCGTGAAGTTGTTTTCACCTCCATAGGAAGAAAGCTTGAACACGGCAAAGGGCATCCTGAAAACGGTCTTTATCTCCGCGGTAGCAATCGCCGCGGCGGCCCGGGACTCCACCGCGCAAACTGGCGAAAAACTAATAAACGGAAGCGACTGCGCGGGGTGTCACGCCCTGGATAGCCAGGTTGTCGGACCTTCCTGGAACGCAATCGCCAAACGCTACGGGAGTCAGGCCGGCAGCGCCGCAAAGCTCGCCGCGAGAATTCGGGAGGGCGGCGCCGGCAAATGGGGCGATGTTGCCATGACCCCGCATCCCGACTTAACGGACGCGCAGGCAAGACAAATGGTGAGCTGGATTCTGGCAGTGAAGGGCTCCTCACCTTCTCCCGCGGCGCCAAAGGCTGGATCGAAACTATACACCTACACGCCCAGGGCTGGTCCGGCGGTTCAACTGGACTTTCCGCTTTTCGTGGCCGGCAATGGCGGGAAGGTGACGAAGGACGTCTTTCGCGGCTATGAGCTCTTCAACTCCTACTGCTATCGCTGCCACGGAACAGACGCGACAGGCAGCCAGCTTGGACCGGATTTGCGGCACTCTCTTGCGGCCGGAATGAAAGAGCCGGCATTTCTTTCCGTTGCGATGGCGGGCAGAAAAGAGAAAGGCATGCCCTCGTGGGCGGGATTCTTAAGCAGACAGGAAGTTACTCAGATTTATCAGTACACAAAGGGGCGAAGTCTGGACCTGGTGCCTGCGGGCAGGCCTCCGTCAGGGACGGAATAACGTCGTAACAAAAGGAGATCCAAATGAATTTCAGGGCACAGGTTTGCTGTGTAGCGATCGGGATCTGTGGGTTGGCCGCAAATGGCGCCACATCGCTCGATACGGAATCCCAGGACCCCAATCAGTGGGTATTGCCGCTGGGCAGTTACAGCGCAATCCGCCACAGCAAGTTGAACCAGATCACTCCGGGCAACGTCGCCGGACTGAAGGTTGCCTGGATGATGTCGACAGGCACGCTTCGGGGACAGGAGGGCCAGCCACTGATCATCGGCGACATGATGTACTTTGAGAGCTCCTACCCGAACTTTGTTTATGCCGTCAACCTTGATGACATCGGACGCATAGTCTGGAAGTTCGCTCCTGAGCAGGATAAGTTCGCGCCATCGGTGGCTTGCTGCGACGTCGTGAACCGCGGCGTCGCTTATGCGGACGGGAAGCTTTTTGTCGCGACGCTGGACACAAACCTTTACGCCCTCGACGCGAAGACGGGCAAAACCCTGTGGACCGCCAAAAACGGAGATCCGCAATTGGGCCAGACAATGACGTCCGCTCCACTCGTGGTACATGACAAGGTAATCGTCGGCATCGCGGGCGGAGAGTATGGCGTACGCGGATATATCAGCGCGTACGATACGAAAACCGGCAAGCTCGCCTGGAGAGCGTATAGCGTTGGTTCGGACCAGGATATGTTATTCGACGCGAACAAAACCATTGATGGCGCGACCCAAAGCCCGGTCGGTAAAGATTCCAGTTTGAAGACCTGGCAGGGAGATCAATGGAAATTGGGCGGCGGCACGACCTGGGGCTGGTATACGTACGATCCTCAACTCAATCTGGTCTATTACGGGAGCGGCAATCCCGGAACCTGGAATCCCAACGAACGGCCCGGCGACAACAAATGGTCGACGACCCTCTTCGCGCGCAACCCGGACACGGGCGTCGCGGCATGGGCGTATCAAATGACTCCTCACGACGCGTGGGATTATGACGGAATCAACGAGAGCGTACTCACGGACAGCGTGGTCGACGGTAAGACGATCCCGACGCTCACGCATTTCGACCGCAATGGGTTTGCCTATGTGCTGGACCGGCGTACCGGCAAGCTTCTCAAGGCCAACAAGTTTGATCCGTCGACGAACTGGGCAAAGGAAATCGATTTGAAAACAGGAAGGCCTGTGCTCAATCAGGACAAGATGACGAAGGAAGACGTCAATGTCAAGGATATTTGTCCGGCTGCCCAGGGCGCCAAGAATCACCAGCCGGCCTCTTACGATCCGGCGACGAAGCTCTTCTATGTTGCAACGAACCACATCTGCATGGACTACCAGGCATTCAGCGTCAAATACAAGGGCGGGTTTCCGTATGTGGGGGCTCTTCTGAGCATGTTTCCGGCGGATCACGGAAATGTACGCGGCAGGCTGATTGCATTTGACCAGGTCAGTGGTCAGACGAAGTGGTCGATCAATGACATGTTCCAGGATTACAGCGGGCCGCTGACTACGGACAGCGGCGTGTTGTTCTATGGAACACTGGGTGGATGGTTTAAAGCGGTCGATGTGGCATCGGGAAAGATTCTCTATCAATTCCACACACCTTCGGGCATCATCGGAAACCCCATCACCTACATGCACAAAGGCAAGCAATACGTGGCCGTGCTGACGGGTGTCGGAGGATGGGCCGCTATCGGTCTTGCCGAAGGGCTTACAAAAGGCACAGAAGGGCTGGGCGGTGTCGGACTTACGGCATCACTGAATGACTGGACGAACCTTGGGGGCACGCTGGTCGTCTTTTCACTGAATTAGTAACGGCAACTGTAAAGGAGAGTTCCATGAGAGGTGAGTGTTTCGCGATCCTGCTGATTGCGACGGCGGGGACTGCCTCTGCCCAGATGAAGAAGTTCCTGACCAAACCCCTGGTGATAGAAGACCAGGGCAGTTTTTTTGTAGGCGGCGTTCCGAAAGTCAGTAACTATGCGACGGCGCCCCCGCCAAACGCACCCGGCCAGGCGCCGGCTCCCAATCAGATCATGATCGGGCAGATGTACGTCCAGTTCGAGATACCGCAGAACAAGAAGCGGAACGCGCCACCGGTCATTATGGTGCACGGCTCCAGCCATACGGCGGCATGTCTCGAATCCACGCCGGACGGACGGGAAGGCTGGTATCCCTATTTTGTGCGCAAGGGCATTTCCACTTATCTGGTCGATCAGGCTGGACGCGGGCGTTCCGGGTTCGACGAATCCGTCATCAATGAGGGGGAGGCCACGATCAGGAATGGCGATGCGTCGAAGGGCCTGGCGATGATTCCTGCGGTTGCCAGGATTACCGACAATGGCGCGTGGACGAACTGGTTCGGTCATCTGATACCTCAGGGATCCACCATACTCACCGGCACGCTTATACAGCATGGTGATCCCGGTGATCCGCCAACGGATGCCGCCATACACGGCAGCGGTTACCACCCGGCCTACCCGCTCACGGCCGTCGACGCAAAGGTCGTTTCGCGCGAGGGCGCCCTCGGCCCGGCGCCCTCGGGGCCCAACAACGATTTTGCGCTTGAGTACTACAAGCAACTGGTCCCCAACTCTGAGGTCACGCTCCCGGGCTCGACCTGCTCTACCTGCGATCCCAAAGAAATCTCACCGGCTAATACATGGACGCCTGAGGATCTCGCTACTCTCGTCGAAAAGCTCGGCGGAGCCGTCGTAGCCACCCATTCTCAGTCGGGAATTATGGGTCATCATATGGTCCGGATTTTGAAGGAACGGGGTCATCTGGATATGCTGAAGGGCCTGATCACGATCGAGGGTTCCTGCTCCCTGCCCAACAGTGGACTCACCGCGGAAGACTTCGACAATATTCCGTACCTTGCCCTGAAGGGCGATTACACCCCCACAAGTCCTGTGTGCCAAACCACGGTTGACGCGATCAACGCCAGACGCGCCGCGGGCCATGGAACCGCGAAGGCAGAGTACATCAAGCTGGACGAACTGGGTAAGCCGATTTTCAACGGCACCACCCACATGATGATGCTGGGTACAAACAACCTGGAGGTCGCGGACGTCATTCTGAACTGGTCCGATGAAAACATACCGCCGAGGACCAAAAGCAGTAAGAATATTAAGAAGTAATCGGCCACTGGTTAACGGAAAACGCCCATGTCCTGCAATTGCTCGTAATCGGCTGGCGTGCTTAGCTTACCTGGACGATAGGAGCGTTGACATCGCCATCAATCGAGTAAGCATTGTAACTCGGAAGCAGCTCGTCTTTCTGCTCGCTTGAGTGGTCTTCCGGCAGCGTCGGCTCTTCAAGCTTCGCCTTGTACTTGACTGGCGCCGGCAATCCCAGCGAGCGTTCCGCCAGCGTAGGTAAAGCGTATCGAAGACTTCGATCTTCGCATCAGGCCCTGGATTTGAGCTTGCGCCGGAATCCAATCGGCATTGTCCTTGCCGTAAGGAAAGCCTGCGTGATGCGACCGCGCTGCTCAGGGCAGTTGGAACACCCACACCGCCGGAGAACGTTCGGGGTTTTGTATTTCCGGCGTCAGCGCCGCGAACCCGGTCGCCTGCGCGCCGCCGCCGCCCACGCCGATCGCGATGTACTGTTTGCCCTTCACCGTATACGAAATCGGGGCGTTGCTTGGCACGTCGCTCACGCGCGTTTCCCAGAGCAGCTTGCCGGTCTGATCGTCATAGGCGCGGAAGAAGCGGTCGATCGAGCCACTGAAAATCAAGCCGCCAGCCGTATCCAGCGCGCCACTCGACACCGGCGCGCGATGGCGCTCGGTCCACAACACCTCGCGCGTCTGCATGTTGATCGCTTCCACGCGGCCGTACTTGCCGTCCGAATCCGGGCGAGGCCGCAACATTGGGCGACCGCCGGCAGAAAGCAGGCCGCGGCCGCCGCCTTCGGTCAGCGGCACCAGATCCATACACGCCTCAATCAGAGGAACGTACATGATCTTTGTGTTGGGATTGTATGAGCCCGGAAGCCAGCTCTTGGCGCCGTCGACATGGGGGCAGACGAAGCGCGTCTTCCCGTCGCCCGGCAACGTTTCCGTATTGATGGTCTTTCTGCCGGTAACGGGATCGATCGAGGAAACGATGTTTTGCAGGCCGAGATCTTTTGACCAGATCCACTTTCCCGTCTCCGCGTCGAGAACGTCATAGGTCGCCTGCTTGCCCGAAGTCATGATCACCGGGCGCACCACACCGTTAACCGGCATTCGCACGATCTGCCGTTCAAACACCCAGTCGAGGTCCCACTGATCGTTTGGCAGGTGCTGGTAATACCAGACGAGCTTGCCGGTATCGGGATTGATGGCCAGAGTACAGTCGGTGTAAAGGCCGTCGTTCTTCACCCCCGGCCTCACAGGCTTCAGAAGCAAAGCGGTGTCATACGTCTGCGCTACGCCGAAGAACGCGAGGTTGAGCGCCGAGTCATAGCTTCCCGCGATCCAGACGGACCCGCCGTTGCGCTCCTCGGCTGTGTGATCGTTCCACGTATCGCCGCCGGGCTCGCCGGGCTGCGCGATGGTGTTGAATCGCCAGGCGACGTTGCCGGTTTCGCTGTCGAGCGCGACGATGTAGTTCTTGCCGGGGACGCGCCCGCTGGTTCCGATCATCACCTTGCCTTTGGCGACCAGCGGACCGCCCGAGAGTCCGAAGCCCTTTTCCTCCGTCAACGGCTGATCCCAAACCACTCTGCCCGTTTTGACATCGAGCGCCACTACATGCACGTCGGAGGTCCCCATGTAGACCTTATTCCCGTAAATCGAGATGGCGCGCTTGTTGCCGGCGTTAACGCCGGGAGGCAACACTCTTGCATACTGCCAAAGCAGGTCGCCGGTGGCGGCGTCGAGCGCTTCGAGTTTGTCTCCCGGACTGTGCAGGAACATCACGCCGTCATGAACCAGGGGCGTGGCTTCATTGGAGCCGGGAGAAAGCGTCCAGGTCCACGCCACGCGCAGATTGTTCACATTCGTTTTCGTGATCTGCTTCAGCGGACTGAATCCCTGATAATCGAACCCTCGGCGCCACGTGAGCCATTCGCCCGGGGGCGGGTTCTGCAGCAGCGCGTCGGTGACCGGTGTGATTTTGTCGAGAGGGTTCGCCTTCTTCGGCGCCGGAGGCAGCTTCACGCCGGCCGCCAGACTTCCACCCCCACCACCGCGTCCTCCAGCCGGAGCCGGAATCGTCACCGAAGCCAGCGCTGCCGCATCTGATGCCAGCTCCTTCCGTCCGGTCGCATAACCATTCTGTTGAAGCACCCAGGCGATGATCTCCGCGTACTCGGCGGCGCTAATGCTTCCGGGATTACCCGGTGGCATCTTCGTGCTCACGAACGTGAACAAGTCGGCGGCAGGCTTCCCCCCGTATTTACCAAGAAAAGCCGCGCCGCGAAGCGGAGGACCGGAGTTGCCGTCATCGACGTTCGGGCCGTGGCAGCCGGCGCAGTTCCGTTCATATGCCGTCTTCCCCGCGACGGCTTGCGCCGATGTGAACAGTGCGTCGCCCGCCGGAACGGCGCCTCGTCCCTGACCCGCGCGCGCCTGGGCATGCAGATTTGCGGAGGACTCAACGGTAATCAGGATCGCGACGCCTGCGCATAGGGCTGCATAGAGCACCACTTGCCATCTGTTTTGAGGACTTGTTGTCATCATGCTGAAGAGATCCCTCCGTAGCCGATCGGGGTACCTGCGAGATTGTACTACTGAATTCGGGCGATCTCGATCATCCGGTGAGCATCATCCGGTGAACGATTCGTCCGACGTCGTCATCATCAGACGAGTTCGTCAGGACGATGGCCGTCATCCGGCGCGACGGCGCCTCCTCCCGCTGGTCGGCCCCGGAACCCAATCAAAAGGGCCACGGGAGGAACGACGCGCCCCGCCCATCGTCCGCGATGAGTTCCGGCCGGCTATTCCACGATCGGGTTGCGCGCCAGCATTGCCCGTCTTCCCTTCACCGACACAGTCATCCTAAAACCGTCCCGGGAGCTGTGGTGGATCGAATCAGGGTTTCGGCGCCAGCGGCGGGATCGGCTCCGTGCCGTCCAGGACGAAGGAGAAGAGGCGGCTGCTGGGGTAACCTCGCGCAAAGACAGTGACGCACTGCTTTCCGTCGAGCATGTAAGTGATCGGCGCGACGTTATCATTAATACCGGCTTCCCAGAGCTTCTCCCCGGTTTCTGCGTTGTAGGCTTTCGAATCGTGAAACACCAGGTTGCCCGCGGTTGCAAGCGTCGCACCTCCGCGCAGGAAACCGCCGACCGCCGGCACACGCCAGCGTTCTTTGTTGACCTTCGGATCCCAGGCCAGAAGGAAACCACCCGATGCCCGCGGCTCCCTTTCCGCGCCTTCCGGTTCAATTGCGGGCACATCCGGGGGATCGGGCGGAATCACGTTTCCTTCGAGGTCACGGGGGCGTTGCATCGTGCTCATGCCGGCGTTCTGGGTTCCCTTTCGGAAAACGAACTTCGGATCCCGCGCATATCGAGCGCCGCCTTCGGTTCCCGGGATGTAAACCAGTTCCGTCAACGGGCTGTAAGCCATAGCCTCCCAGTTATGCGCCCCTCCGTTGCCGGGCGAGATCAGAACCGGATTGATTTCATAACGGGCCCCTTTGGCTTCGATTGGTCGTCCTTTGGCATCGAGCCCCGTGGCCCACGTGACGCGCTTTGCGTATTGTGCGCCGGAGATAAATTCACCGGTGATGCGGTCCAGAACATAGAAGAAACCGTTCTTCGGAGCATGCAGCAGGACCTTGCGCTTTCGCCCTCCGATGGTGAGATCCGCCAGGACGATGGGTTGGGTCGAAGTGTAGTCCCAGTCGTCGCCCGGCGTTTCCTGGAAGTACCATACCAGCTTTCCGGTATCGGGTTTGACGGCGAGCACGGACGCAAGGAACAGGTTGTCGCCGCCGCCCGGGCTGCGCAAATTGCGGTCCCAGGGACCGCCGTTGCCTACGCCGATATAAAGCAGGTCGGCATCCGGATCGTAAGCCATGGCGTCCCAGACGGTGCCGCCGCCGCCCATCTTCCACCATTCGCCGTGCCAGGTCTTCGCCGCCATGGCCAGTTCCGGCTGCTCGAACGGCTTTGACGGATCGCCCGGCACGGTATAAAAGCGCCAGGCCATTTTGCCTGTTTCGGCGTCGTAGGCCGAGAAGTAACCGCGCACGGCCTGCTCCGCGCCGCTGCTGCCCACAATGACCTTTCCCTTTACCACGCGCACCGCGGCGCTCAGGACCGTGTCGTCGTCGAAGGTCGTCTTGACCGACCAGATCACTTTGCCGGTCTCCTGATCGAGCGCCACCAGACGGCCATCGAGCAGACCCGCATACACCCTTCCTTTGTACAGGGCGACGCCGCGGTTCACCGCTCCGCAGCAGATTTGGGAGATGTGTTTGCGCGGGATCTCGGGATCCCACCGCCACTTCAGCTTGCCCGTGCGCGCGTCCACCGCCACCAGCACATTCCAGCCGAGGCTCGCGTAAAGAACGCCGTTCGAAAACAGCGGAGTGGATTCAATCCGCGCACCGGCAGGTGATTCGGTTTCCCAGGACCAGGCGAGGCCCAGCCTCTTCACATTCGTCGTGTCTATCTGCTTCAGCGGGCTGAAATGAGTCTCGGCGTAATCGCGGCCATAAGTCTGCCATTCGTCGCCGTTCTTTGCCGCGTTCTTCAGCGAATTATCATCGACCGACCGTTTGTTCTGGGCCAGGGCGACACCCATCGCCACAACGGTCAACAGGAGGATGCCTTTTTGAATCTCCATAGTTTCATCTCCCGGAGGAATGCGGCTCGGCGGATTGAGCGAACCCGCTCATCAATATATGCCCCGAAACCGGGATTTGTTCAGAGTTTCAGCAAACAAAGTACCGGAAAGGTGTGACCGCCGCAGCTCCGGTAATGCGGACAGTCGATCCGGGCGCCGCGAAGTTCGCCAATGGAAGCCAGTGGCAACATTCGGCCGCCATATCCGGCTACAAGGATGATGAGTTGAATGCGGTCCTTGCCTGAATCGGGGCTTCTTTCGGGCCAGGGCCCTATCAGAATCTGAGCCGCAGATCAACCCAGGCCCGGATAGGCGCGCCCGGTGCATAGAACACTACACTCTGGGCCGGAGAACTCCCGGCGAAGGGTCCGTCGGTATAAGCCGGATATGGGTTGGACTGGATGGCGCCCTGACTGGTCAGCAAAGTATTTGCGAGTTGACTTTGAGGTCGATTACCTGATTACTCCGGATCTCGGTGGGGCGGAATCGCTGCGCAACCTGTGGCCACAGCCATACTCCGCAACCTGGAACGCGCGTGTGAAGGACCGATTGGAGCAGAGGCTGCATCAACTCGTTTGCGCCGGGAAAATGGACCTGTCAACCGCCCAGCACGACATTGCTACGGACTGGATTGGAGCGTACAAAAAATATGTGGGTGACGGCGACCCTCGTTAAGGCAAGTCGTTCAGCAGGCGAGGTAAACAACAACTGAGAATCGCGTTTATACAATGTACTTGACACTACCCCTTTTGGATGAAATACGATTACGGGAATAACCGCTTCCAGTCTCGAGGATGTGCCCCCGCCCACCTCACCGCACGACAAAATCGCCCCCTACTGAAATCGCTCTGCTGAAAATACCGCGAAGCGGTTAGTTGATCGGGTTTTCCCGGGACGATACTGGTTCAAGAGATGGGGCTGAAGACACAGATCGAATGGACCGAGACCACCTGGAATCCGCTGACGGGCTGCATCAAGATCAGTCCCGGCTGCAAGTTCTGCTATGCGGATCGTCTGGCAAAGCGCCTCAAGCTTATGGGGCAGCAGAATTATCGCAATGGCTTTGATTTGACGCTGCACGAGCACATGCTTGATGCTCCTCTGAAATGGAAACGGCCTCAGCGGATTTTTGTGAACTCGATGAGCGATCTCTTCCAGCTCGGAGTGCCGCTCGATTTCATTCAGCGCGTTTTCGCAACAATGCGAGCGGCGCATTGGCATCAGTTTCAAGTGCTGACCAAACGGTCGGACCGGCTGCTTGAGCTGAGTTCTCTGATCGACTGGCCTCCGAATGTGTGGATGGGTGTGAGCGTTGAGAACGACCAGTACATGTTTCGGATCGACGATCTGCGGAAGACGGGCGCGGCGGTGAAATTTCTATCGCTCGAACCGCTACTCGGTCCTTTGAGGAATTTGAACCTTGATGGGATCGATTGGGCGATTGTCGGTGGCGAGTCAGGGCCCGGCGCCCGGCCCGTTGAGGCGTGCTGGATTACCGATATCCGCGATCAATGCCAGGCGGCAGGGGTGGCTTTCTTCTTCAAACAGTGGGGCGGTGTGAACAAGAAGAAGACGGGACGCTTGCTGGAAGGGCATTCATATGACGAAATGCCTGCGGCTCCGGCGATAAAGAAACCGTGAGCACGCTGCTCCCGGAAGAATGCACACATAAGGCGGGTTATTGGCGAATTTGGTTGACCAGTCCGTCGTCTGCAGTTGCATCGATGGGAGCAGCGATTTTCACCGGGAGGGTGTTGTCGGTGTCGCCGCCTTTCGAGAGCCGGTTTAATCCTGCGAGCCGTCGCAAACACCGATCACGCCGCAGAACCTGGAGCCCCGTCTGGCGGATGCGAACTCCCCCAGGGCTTTACTCATATTATTCGACCTGATGCTGGACGACGGCAGGCACGTTACGCCCGAAGTCCAAACCGTCTTCATGGCCAGGCACCACGACGATAACGACAAGCCTGCGAAGCAAGCCGCCAATCCGAAGAAACGAAAAGTGGCGCGGATGACGACGGCAGCGGCATCGCTGCGAGAAAGGTGTTGAGTCTGCGGACGCCCTCTTTGGATGGCGGAGTAGAGTTTCAGGTGGGCGAGACCTATCTTCTCTACGCCAGTATGGACGAGGACACGGACAATGGTCGAAACCGGCACCTGAATGGCACGCGCCAGTTGTCGGACGCGGGCGCGGATTTGCCGTTTTTGTTGTTTCTGAAGAGCCATCCAGGCAAAGCGGGTCATCTGGTTTCGTGACTTCCGATTCTGCGACCAGCGCGAATCCTCCCGAGGGGATCGAATTCCGAGTCCGGTGGCAGGATTATCGATTGAATTCAGATCCAGGGATGTGACTCGCTATCCGCGGGAGATGACTGGCGAACCCGGGAACTTTCCCATCCAGCGGACAGCGTGCGCGCGATATGCGCTGCTGTCGGAGTCGTGCCCCCCGCACGCCAGCGCGTGCCGACGGCAGCACGACGACAGGCTCCGCGCGCTGCGATCAGAAAATGACGCCGAACAATACCTCTCCCTGGCTCTGCTTGAGGCGCGCCACATCCGTGTCTGGTGGTTCGCCCCATCGCAGATATCGCGCCTCGGCGGAAAGGCGCAACCTTTTAATACGCAATTCCAGCCCGGCTCCCGCGACAAATGCGTTGTGAGTTGGGGTGATACCGGGCTGAAGGTTGTCCAAAGTGCGATATGCCCCTCCGGCGACGACGAACGGTTTCAGAAGGGGAATGGGAAAGCGAAATTTCGCGAGGTAAGGGATTTCCCACGAACTCGACTCGATGGTTGTAAACCCGCCGGTTCCGTTTGTTACCTGATAACTGGTGCCGCGATAAAGCCCGTCAGCTTCAATTGCGAATCCGAACGGAAGACGCATTTCGACTACGGGGCCAATGATGTAGTTATCCTTTTGAGAGAGGCTTCCCACCAACCCGACACCCGCTTCCGCGAGGGGAATAAACGGGACGCCTCCTTTCACGCCAACTCCGAAACCGAAATCGAGATGTTGAGCGGGGAGCAAGCCTTCCAGAACGAAGAGAGCAAGAGCGAGAGAGCTTAGTTTCATGGAGTTGGCAATAGGACGCTCAGAGCGGTGGGAGGATTTAAAAGGGCAGCGGACGCGGCGACGAATCCGGTATGGGATAGTACAATTCGGAGCAAGTCATTGCCGCCGTCTTGAGCGGGGGCCCGGCTGGAAGCCAGACCGCCAGTCCGCCTATGTTCCTGACTATTTACTGAGGATCGCGAAATTGAATCATGACGATTCGGCTGGCTTCCGTGCGCGCGTCTTCAATTAGAGTGGCCACAAGCTGTCGTCCGTCAGGTCCCCAACTGCTGTCGGCTGCCGTGATCCCGCCCTCGATATATTCGGGACTTCCGGGCGTGTTGAAATAAGTCAAACGGCTGGGATCCGACCCGTCCGCATTCATAATCCAATAGTCGCTCCGGACCCCGTATGGAGTGCGCTGCTTCGGAAGATCACGGTTGGTCATCCATACGATTCTCTTGCCGCTCGGACTCAGTTGCGCATGCTCGTCCCATTCTTCCGGTGCGTTTGTCAGATCGCGCAAATCGCCACTTTCCACGTTGTAAGCGTAGATGTCGTCGCCGGTGACATCCTGGCCCGGCGTGAGGTTCGCCGAGAAGTAGATCGTGCGATCGTCTTTCGAGAAACCATGCGTTTCATAGAACTGCTTCTGTTTTCCGGGCGTCAGGCTTCGCTCGTCCGTAATGGAAGGCACACCACCATTTATAACGAAACGGGCCATTTTGATTCGCCAAAGACCGAACTTCCCCCCTCCCGGCGCGTACCGCTCCGACCAGAGGAGATAGTTTCCATTGTGCGAAAAATGCGGATGTAAAACGCCCCCCGTTCGCGGAGGCAAGTGGGTGAGTTGCCAAGCCTTGCCCGTCGAGAAATCCATCACCCACAAATCGTCGTTCACTCCGGCTCCTGGATTTGCGAAGTAGTCGGTCATTTTGGGCAGTAAGCCGCGAAAATCGTTCTGCGCTTCAAAGGCAATGAATCGCCCGGAGGGGTCCCAGGCCGGATTGCCGTTATGTTTGGTGAGCTCCGGATTGTTACACGTCACGCACCGTTGGTCGGATCCATCGGGCCGCATTACCCAGATCTTGAAATAACCGCGAGCATCCAGCCGATCAAATGCGATCAGATTCCGCGATTCCGACCAGTCTACCCGCCCGCCGCTTTCGACAACCGTGGAGATGCTCAGGATTTCCGGATTCCGGGCCCCGGTGTTGCGCCCCTGTCGCTGGGCTGCGCTATCCTGAGTCCCGCGCGCCCCGCGCCGCCACTGCGCAGGCAGAAACACCGCCATACAGCCCAAAAGGGCGATGACGACAAGGGTATTTCGCATTTGCTCCAGACCTCCTGCTACTGGAAGCCGACAACTACCGTATTAGCCGGCACTCCATCGAACGAGACCACCACTTGTGCGCTGCTGACTCCGGCGAGGCTGGGGGGAATTTGCAGCACCACCTGATCGAACCCGACGTACGTCGGCTGCGATGACGCATAAAGCACCGGCACGGGCACGCCACCCACGGTCGCGGTAACGGTACCGGGAGCGACGTGTCTGACTCCCGTTCCGAACAGGCTGAGAAAAACCTGGCCGGAGGCCAGATTCAGCGGGAGGGGCCCACAATTCTGTCCGTTCGCGTCGCACTGATAAGAATTCTGAACGACCTGCGATCCGCCCGGCGTCACGATTTGAAAATATGCCGAGGGGACACCCGTGCCGGCCTGATTGGCCGTGTAAAAGCCCGGGGCAGTGCTGGAAATCTGCACCGTGGCCGTTGAAACCACCATCCCGTTCAAAGTCACCGTGACCGTTGCGGGCCCCAGTGCGGTGGCGTCGGGCACCACGTAATTCACGAGGTCCGGAGAGACAAAATACAACTGGGCGGCGCGCGCCACCCCGAGACTGTCCGTAACGGTGAGCTGCGTACCATTGAGGCTCGTCGGAAGTTGGGCTGAAGGCGTTACCGTCGTTCCAATACTCAAACCGCGAGAAAATGCGCTGGTAATTGCGCTCGGCGCCACCATGGGCTGGTAATCGGTCGACGAAACGCTGACGGTGGCCCAGTCGTAGTTGACCACAATAAGCTCACCGCTATAGGTCGCCGCGTTCGTGATTAAGCTCGCCACCAGCGACGTGCCGTCCGCATTCCACGCGCAGTCCGCGGCTGTAACGTGGGTGACGCCAGTCACATACTCGGGCGACGACGGATCGTTGAAATATGTCAGCTGGATCTGGTCTGTTCCGTCCGCGTTCATGATCCAGTAATCAGACATCACGCTCCCGGACGTCGGTGGTGGATGACCCTTGCTGCTCATCCAGATTATGCCGTTGCCGGAAGGCGTGTAGTGCGCGTGTTCGTCCCATGCGTCATTGGAATTGGTCAGATCCACCAGCTGACCGGTTTGCAGATCCAGCGTATAAATGTCAATATCGTAAACACTCATTCCCGCTGTCAGATTTCCTGAAAAAATTATTTTGGAATCGTCGGGGCTGAAGCCGTGCGTCTCGTAAAATTGCTGCTGCGCACCGGGGCTGTAGGAATGGATGTTTGACACAACGGGAGTCCCGTTCTGCACGGAAAAGTCGGCCACCTCAATCGTCCAGAGCCCGTAAGGACTGCCATTTGCCGAATAGCGCTGAGCCCACGTAATCTGGTTACCCTTGTTGGAAAAGTGGGGATGCAGGACTCCGCCGTCGACCAGCGGCACGTTAGTCACCTTGAGGAATGTCGTGGCGTTCCAGTCCATAATCCAGATATCGTTGTCGACGCCTGCGCCCGGATTCGCCGAAAAGTCCAGAACGCCGGGCACATTATCCGGCTTTTGTGCCTGAAAGATAATCCAGTTGTCGGTGGGATCGGACTCCGGATTTCCGATATGCTTATTCGGAAGCGAAGGGGAATTGCAGGTGACACAACGCTGGCCGGTGCCATCCGGGTTCATGACATAAATGTCGAAATAGTTATTCGGGCTGAGAGCGTCGTAAAGAATCATGTTCCGGGTCTTTGCCCAGTAGACGCGACTGTTGCCCGACGTCAAAGGCACGACTGCCTTGACGTATCGGCTTACATTTTGACCCCACGAAGGAGTCAAATAGACACACAAAGCGAGAAGTACCAGATTTAATTTACGCATGACGGTGCTGAAAGCCCTTTATCCTTTACGCACCCAAGCAATTCGGGTTCCACTATTGAGTGAGGCGTTCCATTAAGATGGCGGCTTCGTCTTCGCCGCCGAATTGCCCGAAAATCGATTTGATCCTCTGGGCGTTACTGCGGAAGGAAGGTTCGTAAAGCAATCGTTCCACGGCGGCTCGAACGCGTTCCGGCGTGCAGCGGCGGGGGGCCACGCGGAGGCCTGCTCCGCAATCCATAATATGTTGCGCAATGTCGGGCTTATCCCACATGGTGGGGACGCTGATGAGCGGAACGCCGGCGTCGAGCGCAGCCAGCACCGAACCGGCCCCCCCTGTCGTCACAACGGCGGCGGTTCGAGGCAGAAGGTCGGCATGCGAAATCCACTTCACCACATGGATGTTCGGTGCGAGTCCGCTCAGACCGAGACTGGCCGGATCGCGGTCGGAACCCGTGGTCATGATGACTTCGATGGGAAGGTTCGCCAGCCCTTCCGCCGCCGCGTTCAGCAAAAAAGGCTTGCCCAGGTGGAAAGTTCCTTCCGAAACGTGCACCCACGGGCGGTCTTGAGGTAAATCGTCCAGCCAAAGCGGAGGGTCCTCGTGACGAGGAGAATTCCAGAGATAAGGTCCCGTATAGTGCACCGACGCCGGCAGGTCCTTCCGGTCGTAATCGAATGCGGGCGCGCTGGGAACGAGGTAGAGGGGCATCGTCCCGGAATGTTCGGTCACAGATCCGTGAATCGGAGGCAGACCATAGCGAGACCGAATCGCCTGCACGCTTTTTCGGATCGGGCCGCTCACGAGGCTATTCAGGGCCGTCACTGCTCCTCTCAAAGCGCGTGTCCCCATGGTTTTCGGGCGAGGTAACCCCCATCCGAAGGGCGGGACTTGTGGGCCGGGCAGCGTGCAGACGGGCACGAAGGAGCAGATCGCAACCGGGATCTGAAGTTTCTCATGCAGCACCAGAAAAGGAGACCAGAAAGTTGGATCGGTGCCAATCGCCTGCGGTCGCCAGTCGCCGATGGCCCGCTCCAGATCGGCCACCTGCTGCGGGACCGTATCCAGCAGCCATTCGCGTAATGTGTTCTGGAACGACGTAACGACGCGCCAGGTCCAGCGACTCTGCTCGCCGGACATCAGCAAGTCGAAAATGCGCTCTTCGGGAACCTGATCAAAGGGAAAGTGAACGAAGCCCTCATCGGCCAATACCCTTGAAGCTCGCTTGCCGGTAAAGAAAGCTACTTCATGCCCGCGCCTGCGTAAAGCGTGCGCGATTGCGATTTGAGGGTAAAGATGCCCTGGAAAAGGCCATGCACAGAATAGAATGCGCGCCATCGGCTGATCGGACCGGTCCTCAACGCTCCGGGAAAATGTGCTCCAAAGTTTCGCGGACTCTCAATTCGATCCTCATGCCGGGATGCCGAGTATAGCATGTAACGCAAGGGCGCCCCGAGTGACTGCTTACCCTCTCAGTGGAGGTCGGCGCCGCAAACCATGCAAGGCCGAGAAATCGCACTCTGGAATTCTTATTTTTTTCGCGGTAGTACTAGTATCGAATTTCGCTTGTCGAATCTTAAAACAATTACGGTTGCAGCCGGTTTCAATTTCTCTACGGTAAGAAAACAAGATCCCCTGGTTAGTCCGCCAAAACCCAGCCCCTCTTAATGAACGGTGCGGTTGTCCCGGTCATCCAGCAAAAATACATCTGCAGCTGCGAACTCCTGGAACTCCGGTTGACAGAATTGCTAGCGGTGGATCCTCTGATAATACGAGCCAATTAATCCTATGTATTCAACAGGTTAACGGCGCTAGCCTGCTCACTTCAACGGGCGTCGACGGACTCGGGCGGTCACCCTTTGCCAGAGTCACGAGCGAACCTCGCCACGCAGGGAGGGGTTATCACGTGAACCATAAGGGGTTCATAAATTCGATTTTCGACAGGCTCGAAGACTGGCGAGGGCTGTGGAAATAGAGCAAACGCGAGCCGCGTTCGAATCATTGTATTTTCAAATGCAACCCCATCGGTTTAGTCGTGAACCTGGTGATGGATATCGCGAATTCCTTCTGTGTTGACAGCTACCAGTCACGGACTTTAAAATCAGGTGTTCCCGGTTACGGTGATTTTTACCGGCCGCGCGCTCTTCGAGGCAGCGGGGCGAACTTCGCGTATCTCCTCGTGCCACGCTATGCACCAGAACCAGAACGTAACTGGTCGTTTCTTTTAACCGGCTGCTCCTGTAACCGGATAGCGACAAGTGTCACTCAGTCTATTCCGGCGGGAGTTTTCACTCCCAACGGGTGGTAGCCGGCAGGTGTTCGGAGGAAATATGAAATCGATTCTACACGGCCGAGAGAGCGGTGAGTTTGGCTTTGTTTTTTCCAACGTTGCGGGCTTGCTGGATGGCGGAATTGCGATTGCCGCCAGCCGCAGCGGCGCAACGGGCATTCTGAATTGCGAAGCCATTACAGACATCTTTACCATTCGCAAGGCTCTTGAGCGAGTCTCGCGCTATGCTCGTGGTTCGTTTGGAATAAAGCTCGAAATCGATTCTCCAGTTACTGCTGAGTTACTAACTGACCTTCCTGAGCTGGATTGTATAGTTCTCGTCGCGACCGGATCAAGTGCCGATCAGTTCGAAAAGATCGTGACACTCGCTCGCGCGAAGTCGAAGCAACTGTTAATCGAGGTCACCAGCGAAAACGCGGCGCGGACCGCCGCGACATTTCCCATCGACGGACTCATCGCCAAAGGGCACGAAGCGGGCGGCGCAGTCGGGGAAGAAACCACCTTCATTCTTCTTCAGAGATTACTGCGCGAGTTTGCGTTACCGGTCTGGGCGCACGGCGGCATTGGCTTGCACTCGTCAGCCGCGTGTTATGTTGCCGGAGCGGCCGGCGTCGTCCTGGACAGCCAGTTACTGTTGCTTGCCGAGTCTTCTCTTTTGCCGCGGGTACGGGCTGCGGTTGAGCGCATCGAGGGAGACGAAACGGTTACTCTGGGCCGCGAATTGGGTTCGCTTTTTCGTTTATACCGGCGGCCGGGTCTGGTTTCAATCGAGGGCTTGCAGGAACTCGAGCGTGAACTGAGCGCAACGCCTGTCCCCGAGGGCGCGAAGCAGTGGCGCGAAGCTTTACGCAATCGGATCAATTGGGAAAAGGCCGACGCCTTTCTGTGGCCGCTCGGTCAGGACAGCGCATTTGCGGCGCCGCTGGCTGGGCGTTTTGGAAACGTTTCGGCTTTGTTAACCGGACTGCGTGAGGCCATTGCCGGCCACGTGGCCGCGGCGCGCCAATACTCCCCTCTCGGTTCGGGTTCCGCTCTCGCGCGCGCCCACCGGACGGAGTTTCCGGTGCTGCAAGGCCCGATGACTCGGGTCAGCGATGCAGCTGGATTTGCCAATGCTGTTGCACAGGGGGGCGGTCTGCCCTTTTTGGCGCTGGCGCTTTTGCGCGGCCCTCAGGTTCGCGAGTTGCTTACCGAGACGAGCCGCATCGTGGGAGACCGCCCCTGGGGCATCGGCATCCTCGGGTTCGTTCCTTCCGATCTGCGCGCCGAGCAACTGGAAGTCGCGCGCGAATTCCGTCCTCCGTTCGCCATCATTGCCGGCGGCCGGCCCGATCAGGCCGCGAGTCTCGAGCGCGAAGGAACCATCTGCTATCTGCATGTTCCGGCTCCCGCGTTGCTGGAGCTTTTCGTTAAAGATGGCGCTCGCCGCTTCATCTTCGAGGGACGCGAGTGCGGCGGTCATATCGGACCGCGCACCAGTTTCGTGCTTTGGGAAAGCATGATCGAGGTATTGCTTCGCGCGATCAAGAGTGGTATTCCCGGCGAGGAGTTCCACATCGCATTCGCCGGTGGTATCCACGATGCGATGTCGACCGCGATGGTCGCCGCGATGTCTGCGCCGCTGGTCGAGCGCGGGGTCCGCGTCGGAGTGCTGATGGGCACGGCGTATCTGTTTACGCGTGAGGCCGTGGAAGCCGGCGCGATCGTCCAGTCGTTCCAGGAAGTGGCGATGAATTGCTCTCAGACCGTCGTTCTCGAAACGGGTCCGGGGCATGCGACGCGCTGCGCGGAAACTCCGTTCTACGATACATTCCGCGAGGCCCGGCGGTTGCTCGCCGGGACTCGTAAGCCGCACGAGGAGATTCGCGAGGAACTGGAGCAGCTGAATCTCGGACGCCTTCGGGTAGCCAGCAAGGGAATTACACGAAGCAGCGATCCCGCCACAGGTTCGCGGTACGTCGAGGTTTCTCTCGACGATCAACGCCGCGAAGGCATGTATATGATCGGTCAGGTCGCCGCCCTGAGGGATCGGGTCTGCACCATCCGCGACCTTCATGAGGAAGCTTCCGAAGGCGGCAACGCGTATTTGCAAGGCGCAACGATTCCCGCCTGGAAGATCGTTGACGAAGAACCCGCCGAGGCGCCGTGCGACATCGCGATTGTCGGCATGTCGTGCGTCCTGCCAAAAGCGCCCGACGTGCGGACCTTCTGGGCGAATCAGCTCAACAAGGTCGACGCCATCACTGAGATACCGGCGGAACGCTTCAACATCGATCTTTACTACGATTCCGACAAAAAGGCGAAAGACAAAATCTATACCCGCTGGGGCGGTTTTATCGACGATGTGCCTTTCGAACCGCTTCGGTACGGGATTCCGCCGAATGCGCTGGGTTCGATCGACCCCATGCAGTTGCTGTCTCTGATCATGGTCGACCGCGCGCTCGACGATGCGGGATATAAGGACCGCGAGTTTCCGCGCAAGAAGACTTCGGTCATCTTCGGCACCAGCGGCGGCCTGGGTGACATGGGCGGACACTATGCGGTGCGCGCCTCGCTTGCGGAGCTGATCTCGGATCCCCCCGCCGGCTTGCTCGACCAATTACCCGAGTGGACCGAGGATTCGTTCGCCGGCTTGTTGCCGAACGTGGCGGCCGGCCGGGTTGCGAATCGCTTCGACCTCGGCGGCGTAAACTTCACCGTCGACGCCGCGTGCGCTTCGTCTTTGGCTGCGACTTACGTCGCGGCGCGGGAACTGACTACACGCTCGAGCGACATGGTGATTGTCGGCGGCGTGGACACCGTCCAAAGCCCATTCTGTTTTCTGTGCTTCGCCAAAGCGGGCGCGCTGTCTCCCGGCGGACGCTGTCGGCCTTTTGACGAGACCGCGGACGGCATCGCGATCAGCGAAGGAATCACCGTACTCGTCATGAAGCGGCTGGAAGATGCCGAGCGCGATGGCGATCGTATTTACTCGGTAATGAAAGCCATAAGCGGATCGAGCGACGGCCGCGGCCGAAGCATGACCGCTCCTCGCAGCGAAGGTCAGAAGCTCGGCATGAAGCGGGCGTATCGTCAGGCGGGATTCTCTCCCGCTACGGTTGGTCTCATGGAAGCGCATGGAACCGGCACCGCGGCTGGCGACGCGACGGAGATGGAATCCCTGACCCAGATTCTCCGGGAAGCCGGTGCGGGTGAACAGAGCTGCGCGGTGGGCTCGGTGAAGTCGATGGTCGGCCACACGAAGGCCGCTGCCGGCGTTACCGGATTGATGAAGATTTCTCTCGCGGCTTACCACAAGGTGCTCCCTCCGACGCTGCATGTGGAAAAACCGAACGCGAGGCTGAGTCGAACCCGGCTCACCGCTCTATGTAAACAGCGAAGCGCGCCCGTGGTTGCCCCCGGTCGAGGCGCCGAGACGAGCGGGCGTCAGTTCCTTCGGTTTCGGCGGAACGAATTTCCACGCCGTGATCGAGGAATACACAGGCGACTTCCGCAATCCGGCGGATCGGGCGGAGGATTTGTGGCCGGCCGAGTTATTTGTGTGGAACGCGGCGTCGGCAGACGCGCTTCGGTCTTCGCTCGAAGCCCTTGTGGCGAAGCTCGATCGAGGCGCCACGCCTGAGCTGGCTGAACTGGCAGCTTCGGTTTGCCGCAGAGCGAACCTGCGACGGCCCGGCGGGGTCCGGCTCGCGCTGGTCGCATCGTCTCTTGCAGATCTCATGGCGAAGCTGGGTCGCGCGCGCGAAGTCCTCACCGCGGGACACGACCGGCTGGCCGAATCCGGAATCTATCTGGCGCCTGGTAGCCAGCAACCCGGTGAGGTCGCTTTCCTGTTTCCGGGTCAGGGTTCGCAATATCCTGGCATGATGCGGGATCTGGCTATTTATTTCCCGGAATTTCGCGAGAAGCTCGAAACCGCCGACCGAATTCTTGCGGATTCTTTGCCACGCGCTCTCTCGTCGACGATTTATCCGCCGCCCGCTTTCACGCCCGAAACGAAGAAAGAGCAGATGAGGGCGCTCACGGACACGCTGGTGGCGCAGCCCGCTCTCGGCGTGATCGAGATCGCGCTGGTCAGGCTTCTCGAGCGCCTCGGCGTCAGTCCCGCGATGACGGCCGGCCACAGTTACGGCGAATACGCGGCGCTCTGCGCGGCAGGCGTTTTTTCGGAAGAGACCCTCTTCCGGCTTTCGGAGGCCCGCGGCCGCGCAATCAAAGAAGCGACCGGCAAGGACGCGGGGATCATGGTCGCGGCCGAAGGTTCGGCCGAGATGATCAAGAAGGCCGTCAACGGTACGGAGCGCATCACCGTCGCCAATTACAACAGCCCGCGTCAGACAGTGCTGGCTGGACCATCCGACCAGCTCGATACTTTGTTGAAATCCCTGAAGTCCGCGGGAATAACTGCCGTTCAAATTCCTGTCGCGTGCGCGTTTCACTCTCCGTTTGTGGCGCCGGCGCGAAACCGTCTGGCATCTGCTTTGGCGGGAGAGTCTTTCGCGAGCCCGCGTTGCGCGGTTTTCTCCAACTCGCTCGGCGCCCGTTATCCCGAAAGGCCGGAGGAGATTGCGAACGTTCTCAGCGAGCATCTTGTCAATCCCGTCAGGTTTGTAGATGAGATCCAGGCGATGTATCAACAGGGCGCTCGCACCTTTGTAGAAGTCGGGCCAAAAGGGGTCCTCACCGGCCTCTCGAAGCAGATTCTCGGCGCGGGTGAGGCAGCCTGCGTTCCAGTCGATGTCAATGGACGGCATGGCGTGAGTTCTCTGCTGGAAGCTCTGGCTCAACTGATTGTCCGCGGGGTTCCGGTCGAAATTGAAGAACTTTTCCGGGGCCGGTCGGTTGCTCGTCTTGATGTCGACAAGATCGAGCCGCGCGTTCAGGCGCCTTCACAGTGGATGGTCAACGGCGGCCGCTCGTATCAGGGTCTGAAGATGCCGCAACTCAAGAAACCGGTCGATATTATGCGTACAGTCGAAATCGAAAAGATCGTCGAAGTGCATGTTCCGGTGGCGGCGGAACAGACCGCGAGTCCGGTCGCGCCTGCCACGGTAGTATCCGTGGCGCCGCACGCTGCTCCCGCGGCAAGCGATGTCGACGTGCTCATGACATCTTTCCATCAGCTGATGGGTCAGTTCCTCCAGACCCAGGCTGCCGTGACGATGGCGTACCTTCAGGGAACCTCCGGGGTGACCGCGCCGGCGCCCGCGGTCCCGTTACCGGTCGCCGCGCCAATTCAAGTTGCTGCGCCTCCTGTTGCGGTCGCTCCGCGAGTTGTCCCTGCCCAGGCGCCCGTGTCCGTTCCCCAACCGAAGTTGGTTGCCGCTCCACCGCCAGCGCTCGCGCCGGTTCAAACCCGGAATGTGCTGGCCGACCTGACGCGGATCGCCAGTGAGCGGACCGGCTACCCCCCCGAAGTGCTCGATGCGAACGCGGCGATCGAAGCCGATCTGGGCATCGATTCGATCAAGCGCGTCGAGATCCTCAGTTCCTTCCAGCAACTCTGTACTCCCGACGAGCAGACCCGGGTTCAGTCCGTAATGGAGAGGCTCACGCCGGCCCCCAGCCTGAAGGCGATGGCCGATCTCATCGGTGCCGTTCTGGGTACGGCGGTTCCGGGAACGAAGGGGGCGGCGCCTGTTGCGAAAGCGCCTGTCAGCCCGCTCAAGCCCGCAGCCGCACAACGAAACATCCTGGGCGAACTGGTGCGGATTGCGAGCGATCGCACCGGTTATCCCGTCGACGTCCTTGATGTCAACGCGGCGATCGAAGCGGATCTGGGTATCGATTCGATCAAGCGCGTCGAGATCCTCAGTTCTTTCCAGCAACTCTGTACCCCTGACGAGCAGACCCGCGTGCAGTCCGTAATGGAGAAGCTCACGCCGGCTCCCAGTCTCAAAGCGATGGCCGATCTGATCGCCGCAACGCTGGGCACTGTTACTCCCACCGCAGCGCCCGCAGCCGTCATGGCTAAAGCCGCGACACCCCAGCGGAACGTTCTCGGCGACCTGGTGCGGATTGCGAGCGACCGAACCGGCTATCCGGTCGAGGTTCTCGACGTGAACGCCGCGATCGAAGCCGACCTCGGCATCGATTCGATCAAGCGCGTCGAGATCCTCAGTTCCTTCCAGCAACTCTGTACCCCCGATGAGCAGACTCGGGTTCAGTCCGTGATGGAAAAGCTGACGCCGGCCCCCAGCCTCAAGGCGATCTCCGAACTGATCACAGCGGTTCTCGGCGGCGCTGTAGAGACAGAGCCTAAAGCTCCCAGCCAGGCGTCTGTTGCAGCCGTACCCGCAATGAAACCCTTGGGGGCGCCTCAGCGCGACGTCCTGAGCGACATCGTCAGGATCGCCAGCGAACGGACGGGATATCCTGCCGACGTCCTTGACGTAAACGCGGCCATCGAAGCCGATCTCGGTATCGATTCGATCAAACGGGTCGAGATCCTCAGTTCCTTCCAGCAGCTCTGCACTCCAGAAGAGCAAACGCGCGTGCAGTCGGTCATGGAGAAGTTGACCCCGGCTCCCAGCCTGAAGGCGATCTCGGACATCATCACGGCAGCTATCGGAAAGGGCGCCCAGGCGAAACCAGCGGCTCAGGCCGAGGTGAAGCCGGTTGCCAAACCGGTGGCCTCGCGGCGTGACGTGTTGGGTGATCTGCTCCGAATCGCGAGCGACCGCACAGGCTACCCGGTCGAAGTGCTCGACGTGAATGCGGCGATTGAAGCCGACCTCGGTATCGATTCGATCAAACGCGTGGAGATTCTGAGTTCCTTCCAGCAACTTTGCACCCCCGAGGAACAAGCCAAAGTGCAATCCGCGATGGAGAAGCTGACGCCCGCGCCAACCCTCCGCGCGATCGCGGAACATATCACCGCGGTGCTGGGGGCCCCGGCCGATCTTCCCCGCAAGTCTTCCGTCGCGATCGAGATTCCGCGTTTTTCCTTCACCGCTGTGGATTGTCCGCGGCGCGGAACGATGAAGCATTTTCCCGGGCGCCTGTGCGTGATCACCGACGATGAGACGGGGATCGCGGCCGGCATCGCCGACGCGTGGACCCGCGCGGGAGAGAGAGTTGTGCTCCTGAGACAGAGCGCGGACGCTCCACTCGCAGCCACCGGCGTTTTTTCGGGCGATCTCAGAGATCCCGCTGTGGTGAACGCGCTGGTTCAATCTGTGCGCTCGCAATACGGAGCCATCGGCGCGCTGATCCATCTGTTGCCATTGAGAAGTGAAACCGCGCTTCCGCGGAACGGTCTGGCCGAGTGGCGCAATCAGCTCCACTCCGATTTGAAAACTCTGTACGCTCTCGTTCGAGCCTGCGAATCCGACCTTCGCGAAACCGGGCAGGCCGGCGGCGCGCTCGTAGCGGTAGCGACGGGCAGAGGCGGGGCTTTTGGATTCGACGGCGAGACGTCGCTCGCGGCGCTTCCGGGGCATCAGGCGATGGCCGATTTTTGCCGGACGGCCACCATGGAAATCTCCGAGGCTCGGTTCAAGATCGTCGACCTCGATATGACCGATCCAACGATGATCCTCCGCGAAAAACTCCTTGATGAGCTCGGTTCGCGCGATACCACGCTGGAGATCGGTCTGCCGGGAGACCGGCGCCTGACGCCGGCAATTCAGCTCGCTCCACTCAGCGAAGAGCGGCGCCACGTGATCGACTCCGATTGGGTCTGTCTGCTCACCGGCGGCGCCCGCGGCATCACGGCCGCCGTTGCAAAGCTGCTGGCGGAACGTCACCATCCCACTCTCGTCATTGTCGGCACCACACCCTTCTCAGCCGAGGAAGCGCCTCCGACTGCGGGTATCACGGATCCGGCCGCCCTCAAAAAGGTTTTGCTGGAACGTTTGCAAGAATCGGGCGCGGCGTTTCGGCCGGCCGATGTTGCGGCGCAGATGCAGCGCCTTCTGCGGGAGCGCGAAATCCGGGATACTCTCGATTCGCTGAAAAAGGCGGGTTCACGCGTCGAATATCATGCGGTGGACGTGCGCGACGAACGTGCGTTCGGTGGACTGATCGAGGACGTTTATGCCCGCTATGGCCGCATCGACGCGGTGGTTCATGGCGCGGGAATTATCGAAGACAAACTCATTCGGGACAAGGCGCCCGAATCCTTTGACAATGTGGTTCACACCAAGGCCGACAGTTCGTGGATTCTGGCGGACAAGCTGCGTCCGTCGAGTCTCAAGTGTTTACTTCTGATGTCTTCGGTCACTGCCGCGTTCGGCAATCGCGGCCAGGCGGACTACGGAGCCGCCAACGGCGTGATGAACGGTTTCGCCCGGCAGTTGGCGAAAGCGTGGCCCGCATCCGTGGTGGCCGTGAACTGGGGCCCATGGGATCAGGCGAACATGGTTCCCGAGCACATTCGCAGGCAATTCGTCTCGGGCGGCATTCAGATCATTCCGCTCGAACCGGGAGCGGAAGCCGCCGTTCGGGAGATTGAGAATGTCAGCGAGCACGATTCCGTGGTAGTGCTCGGTGGTGGCCCATGGCGGGAGAAAGCATTACCTGCTCAGGCGCTCCATCGCGTTGCCGCGGCAAGTACTTTATAATCGGTCCTTCAGATCGAAAATCGGCAGAACGAAAATCGGCCGCCACCGAGGCGGCACATCTTAACCCATGAGCCTTCGCACACTTATCATCGGCCTTGACGGCGCCACATTCACCGTCCTCGACGAGCTTCTCGAGAAGGGAATGATGCCCAATCTGGCATCCTTCTTCGCACGCGGCGTGCGAGCTCCCCTCCGTACGATCGTCCCCGCGCTCACCCCGCCGGCCTGGACCTCCCTGATGACGGGGCGCACGCCCGGTTACCACGGGGTGTTCGACTTCTTCCGCATGGAATCGCCCGAAGACCGCCACATCCGCTTCTTTACCTCGCTCGATGTGAAGTCGGAAACGATCTTCGGCCTCGCTTCCGCCGCCGGGCTGCGGGTTACCGCCATGAACTATCCCTCGATGTTCCCGCCGCCGCGCCTCAACGGCTACGTGGTTCCGGGCTGGGTGCCGTGGCGTCAGCTTCGCCTGGCTTGCTGGCCCGAGGGTCTGATGGATTCCCTGAAGTCCCTGCCCGGGTTTAACCAGCGGGAACTGGCGATGGATTTCAAGCTCGAGGAGAAAACGATCGAGGGCTGCGACGACCCCGATCAGTTTGCTCCCTGGATCGGTCTGCACACAAGGCGCGAGCGAAACTGGTTCGAAATTTTCCGTCATCTTACGAAGGAAGATCCCTCCGACCTGACCGCAGTTCTCTTTGACGGCGTCGACAAACTGCAGCACCTCTGCTGGCGTTTTTTGCGGCCGCAAGACGGACGTCCGCTCGAAACCGAGTGGGAGCAGAAAATCCGCGAAATTTGCCTCGATTATTTCCGCAATCTTGACGATATTCTGGGCGAAATGTTTGAGATCGCGGGACCCGAGACCACCGTGGTCATGGCATCCGACCATGGTTTCACCTCAACGAAACGGGTGCTTCACCTGAACGCCTGGCTTGCCGAAAAAGGCTATCTGGCCTGGGCCGACGCAGCCGCGGAATGGGATACGCAAGGCGCGCTGCTCGGTGTGAGCCAGGTGGCGCGGCATACCTGGATGATCGACTGGAACAAGACCACGGCCTTCGCTGCGACCCCGACCAGCAACGGCCTCTACATCAACGTCTCCCGCAATGGCGGCCCCGGTGTGCCGGAAAGCGAATACCTGGCCTTCCGCGAACGCCTGATGGCGGATCTCAGCGGCTTTATCGATCCCGAACTGGGTGTGCCCGTGGTGACCCGTATCTGGACTCGCGAGGAAGTATTCTACGGTCCCTGCGGTGCGGTCGCGCCGGATCTGACGCTGGAACTCCAGGGTACGGCGAGCGTGTCCATTCTTCCCTCGCCCGTGACGCTTTCATGGAGAGCTGAGACTGCGGGATATCATCACCCCGTCGGCATCTTCGGAGCCGCAGGCCCCGGCATCAAACACGGCGAAAAAGCTGGCGAGCTCTCGATTCTCGATATTGCGCCGCTCGTGCTCTATAGCCTCGGCCTACAGGTTCCGGAGGATATGCAGGGAAAAGTTCCCAGGGAAATCTTCCAGCCTGAAGCGATAGCCGCGCGTCCCATCATGAAAACGGCCGTTGCAGCCGCGCCCGGTTCAACCGAAACAGCAACCGCGGTCCTCAGCAGCGAAGACGAAGAAGTGATTCTCGAAAGCCTGCGGGATTTGGGCTATATCGAGTAATCAGCCGGGCAATATAGTTCGCATATTGCGCCTTATGTGCCCCGTGACGGCAGCACGGCCATGAATACCATTTCAAAACCGCTCCCTGCCGAAAGCGCGGCGAAAAGCCGGCTTACCGCGTCGCGCCTGTGGCTCTATGGGGTCGGCGAAATTCCGATTACAGCTTCAATGGTGCTGTTCGGTTTATTCCTCCTGTTTTTTTACAACTCGGTATTGGGTCTCTCAGCTCCCCTGGCGGGCCTGGCTTTCGCGGCAGGTCTCGCGCTTGACGCGGTGCTCGATCCTTTCATCGGATTCCGTTCCGACCGCAGCCGTCACCGGCTTGGCCGCCGAAGGTCGTTCATGCTCGGCGGATCTCTCACCATGGGCGCATGTTTCGCCCTGCTCTTCTGTCCCCCACGGTCTCTGGGAACAATCGGCCTCTTTTCATGGCTGCTTGCCTGCTCCGTGCTCTTCCGTTTTACGACGGCGGTATATCGGATTCCCTACCTCAGCCTGGGCGCCGAGTTAAGCGAAGATTACGACGGGAGAACGATCGTGATGTCCATTCGCGCTGTATGTGGACTCGTGGGAGCGCTGATCTCAGCCGCCCTTTCGTTTGTCCTCTTCTTTCGCAACGGCACGGCTGGCGCCGACGCGAAGCTGACTTACGCGAACTATCCGAAGATGGGCGTTGCCTTCGGCGCGTTGCTCACTGTCGCCGGGCTCATCGCATTTTTTGGAACGGCGGGTCATCGCGATCCGGCCGCCGTGGCAGACTCCGCGCACATTTCCCACTTTTGGGCGGGATTCCGAACCGCAATGGCGAATCGCGCGTTTCGGGCAGTCTGGTCCTCTTTCACTCTCTTTTATGCGGCGGTAATACTCAACGCCACCCTTTCGGTCCAGTTCTTCACCTGGTGCGCGAAAATCACGGATGCTGCGACTCTCAGTCAGGCCCAAGTCTCGTTCGGAATCGGCGCCTGCTGCGGGATCGCGCTGTGGATGGCACTCGTGCGCCGCGGCGAGAAGCGCACCTGGTACGCGATGGGAGTGCTCGGCACCTCGGCAGTTCTCACCGGCGCGACGGTTTTGATCGGGCCCGGCAAGTTACTTGGAGTGGGTCACGCGTGGAGCCTGCTGACGGGATACGGCATCGCGGGTATCTTCGCCAGTGCGCTTTGGGTTCTTCCTCCGTCGATGCTTGCCGATGTGGCGGATCAGGACCAGTCGATTACCGGTTCGCGCCGCGAGGGCGTCTATTTCGGAATGCTGAACTTCGGCGAGAAGATCGCCTCGGGCTTCGCCGTTCTCCTGGCAGGCGTTCTAGTGCAGTATTTCGTGCGACTGGCGCCCGGCTCGGCAATACAGACGCCGGGCGCCGTTGGCCGCCTGTCTCTGCTATTCGGTCTCGCGCCCGGTTTGATGCTGATCGGTTCGTTGATCCTGATTTTGCCTTACAATCTCGGGCGGTCCGCCACCCGGCAGATTCAACAGCGCCTCGCAGGCGCGATATTATAGGGAGTTTTCCGCAAAACGACGCTCATGAAATTCGACACCACGAACTATACCCCCGTGAACGCGATCCGATTACTCGGCCTCGATCGCATGCGCCGCATGCGGAAGGCCGGTTCCGCTGGTTGGGAAGCCCTGATCAGCCCGCATTTCATAACTCGCGTAATTCAGACGCTGTTCCAGGTCGGATTCATCGACGCGCTGAAAGACCATGGCACCGTCGACGCTTTGAACTTTGCCGAAAAAAATCAATTGAACGGCCCATTGCTGGTCGGCCTCTGCGACGCTCTCTTTGAGCGCGGCCTGCTCACGAAAAACGAAACCAGGTACTCGCTCGACTCCAACGGTAAGTTTCTGGTCGAAACCGATCTGGTGAAGGGCTGGTTCGATCTTGTATACGGTTACGAGTCGATTTTGAATCAGATGGAGCCTCTGCTCCGCAACGAAATCACATACGGGCGCGATATCGCACGGGACGGCCGCCACGTCGCGATCGGCAGCGGCCTCGCTTCCATGGATTTCTATTTCCCGATTGTTTCCAGCTTTCTCGAACGCGGCGGCTATCGCAAGGTTCTGGACATCGGCTGCGGCGATGGCACTTTCCTTAATTACGTCTGTGACAAGATTCCCGGGCTGCAGGGAGTCGGGGTCGATCTTTCACCGGCTGCTGTAGAAGCCGGCAACGAGCAGCTTGCGGCCAAAGGGCTGCAGGACCGCATCAAGCTTCACGTCGGCAACGCTCTCGATATCGGCAAATTGAA
Source organism: Terriglobia bacterium (assembly GCA_963845785.1). Taxonomy (GTDB): domain Bacteria; phylum Acidobacteriota; class Terriglobia; order Bryobacterales; family Bryobacteraceae; genus BOG-234. The sequence goes on from CAWJTK010000004.1 coordinate 326,277, forward strand.
GCGCGAACTCGAAGGCGTCGATGCGGCTGCAACGTTCTTTGTCCTGCACGAACTCTGCGATCTTAAGGACAATCCGCGCGCGGTGCAGTTCCTGAGCGAATTCAGGCGCACCTTACCGGGAGCGCCGATTCACGTGTGCGAGACCATTCGTCCCGCGCCGGAAGAACTGCGCCGCCGGCCCGGCATGGCAATTGAATACTTCCTTTTTCATGACCTGAGTCTGCAGAAGCCCATAGGCCGGGAAGCGTGGAAAAAAGCGTTCAACGATGCCGGCTTCGAATCGTTGAAGGAAGATTACATCGCCTTCGCACGCAGCGCGATCTTTACAGCTCAATGAAGCCTCGCCGCGATCACACGGCGAGTTCCGGGCTTTCCGATCTGGCGGCGCACCGAAGCAGGTTCTGATGAACGAAGTCGATCAGTTCTTTGACGGGGAGATCCCGCTTGTGCTCACCGAGCTCGGCGAACAATTCCGAAAAAGGCATCTCGCATTCGAAATGACCCTGAATCGTTACGCCAAGGATTACCGCATCCAGCGACTCGAATCCCAGCTGGGTGAAGAGCAGGGACTCCGGACTTACTTCTCGCGGGTCGTCCCAATCCTGTGACAACTCGACGAGCTTGCTCAGGATGTATTGCTGAATCTCATCTCTGCTTGCATTCATTTGGGTCGCGTTCATTTGGTCGATAATCCCCATTACAGTTTTAGCGCACCTGGGATCGCGTACTCAACAGTTCTGGGTCTACAGACTTGCCTGGCGATAAGCGGAGATGAGATAATGGCTCGATAATCGGCGGAGCGGGGTCGATAACCATTTGATTGGTTATCGTGCAATTCACCAGTTTTCGTGGGCGTTACGCTTATCGCTACTCGTAACGAAGATTCGTGTGCCGGGATGAATAGCCAACCAGACGATACTTTCCTTCACCTTCTCAAAGATGTCACTTTCCGGCCCGTCTTCATTATTGGCGACCACCGGTCGGGCACGACTCTGCTTTATAAAATTCTGGCAGAAACCGGCAGTTTCAATGTTCTTACCGCATATCACGTGATTCACTACAACGAGATACTGGTCAATCATTCCGCCGGGCGTGAACAGGAATCCAAACAGGCGCTGGCGGCGCGTTTCAGCGCTCTTGGTCTGAGCAATCGGATCATCGACAGCATGCCCGTCAGCCCCGATGCGCCGGAGGAATACGGCTTCGTTCTCGATGAATCGCGGCGTCCACATGTGCAGCCCGCGAATAAGGACCGCATGGTGCAGATCTGCAGGAAACTCCGCGTCGCCTCCGGTATCGACAAACCGCTGCTGCTCAAAAATCCCTGGGATGTCCTGAGCTTCGCGTATCTGAAGTCGTGCTTCCCGGACGCCCGAATGATCTTTCTGCATCGTCACCCCCTGGGCGTGATTAATTCCCAGATGCGGGCCATTCGCTCGCTCGTCGAAAAGAGGAATGAATATACCGCCCTCCTGGCGAAGTGGTATGAGCGGATGTTGCAGTCGCCCGCGGAATTGGCCTGGATGCGGGTGGTATTCGCCGGCAAGCTTCCGCTATGGAAGAAGATCGTACCGCGCCACGTGCTGCGCGCGAATCGCTATTACGCCGAAAATATCGGGAGTATTCCCGAAGAGGACCGTATCTCTCTGCGGTACGAGGATCTCTGCCGCGACCCGCGAGGGACGATCGAAGGAATCCTGGCTTTTCTGCGGGTATCTCCGGAAACCGCTCTCCCGTACGAAAAAATGATCGCCGCGCGCGACCCGGAGTTACTGCCGGAGATCGTAAGATCCCGTGATCGGATACTGAAGCCATTCCGCCCCTATCTTGCATCGCATGGTTACGAAAATTAGCGCTCGAACACATTACGCGGTCATCGTCAGAGGTGTGGCATGAATTCGAACACCAGCGACGTCGCCATCATCGGGATGTCCTGTGTCTACGCAGGCGCGAAAAATCTGCGCCAGTACTGGGAAAACATCCTGCACAAAGTGGACGCGATCCGCGACGCTCCCGTCGATTGGGCTCCCGCGCGAAATCTCCATACGCAAAGTGAAGAGGCGGGAAGCCGGAAGCCCGTGCGAGGCGGTTTCCTTGATGAACTGGCAGAATTCCGTCCGACTGAATATGGTGTCCCTCCGAACTCCGTCGACGGATCGTCCCCCGATCACTTCATCGCGCTGCGGCTGGCTTACGAGGCGCTCGCCGACGCGGGATATGCCGACCCCGCAAAGTTGAAGCCATTTCGGGAGCGTACTTCCGTAGTCCTTGGACACGGCGAATACATCAACCGCGGCCACAGCACGCTTCTGCAGCACAGCCTGATGCTGGATACGTTCGTCGATCTGCTCACTCGAATCCATCCGGAGCATACCGATGAAGAACTGGGCGAGATCCGAAAACTGCTCAAAGCGAGCATTCCGCCGCTGAATTCAGACAATGCTCCTGGTCTGGTCCCGAACGTGATCAGCGGACGCATTGCCAACCGGCTGGACCTGATGGGCCCGAGCTATGTGATCGACGGCGCCTGCGCCTCTTCGCTTCTTGCCGTCGATGCCGCGCTCCGCGATCTCAAGCTCGGCCGCTGCGACATGGTGATGGCCGGTGGGATCCACTGCTCCACAACACCACCCATCATCGATATCTTTACCAGGCTGGGCGGCCTTTCTCGCGAAGGCCAGATACGGCCTTTCTCCAAGGACTCCGACGGTACCCTGATCGGCGAGGGCGCCGGCATGCTGGTGCTGAAGCGGCGCGAAGACGCCGAGCGCGACGGAGACCGGATCTATGCCCTGATCAAAGGCGTGGGCGCGGCGAGCGATGGACGCGCCCTGGGACTCCTCGCGCCGCGGCTTGAGGGCGAGGAACTCGCGATTCGCCGGGCCTATCAGGAATCGGGTATCGATCCCGCCTCGGTTGAACTGGTGGAAGGCCACGGAACCGCGACGCTCGTGGGCGACGCCACCGAGCTTGAGGCCCTGAATCGTGTCTTTGGGGAACGAACAGGCGACCTGCCCCGTTGCGCGCTCGGGTCGGTAAAGTCGATGATCGGCCACACCATTCCGGCTTCCGGGATGGCAAGCATCATCAAAATGGCCTTATCGCTTTATTACAAGATCCTGCCGCCGACGATTCATTGCGAGGAACCCAGCCCGAAGCTCAAAGCCGAAGAGAGCAATCTTTACATCAACACGGAGACTCGCCCCTGGATCCATGGGTCGCGCGCCACGGCGCGGCGCGCAGGCGTCAACGCGTTCGGTTTCGGCGGCATTAATTCGCATGCCGTTCTCGAAGAACACACCGACGAGAGCCCCCGGCTGAATCTGCATCAGACCTGGGACAGCGAACTGTTTGTCATCACTGGCGATAACACCGCCGGACTCACATCCGAGCTCAAACGTCTGCGCAGCTTCATTGCAGCGGCCGGGCGGGATCTCGTGCTCAAAGATCTCGCATGGGAAGAAAACTGTACCCGCACCTGGAAGCCGGTGCGAATGTCGATTGTCGCTTCTTCCGCGGAGGAGTTGCTCGCCAAACTGGACCGTACCATCGCGCGCATCGAAGAGAAGAACGCGCGCCGCATTCGCGACAAAGACGGCGTCTACTGGTCCGACAAACCGCTGATGGAACAGGGCAAACTGGCCTTCGTCTTTCCCGGCGAAGGCTCGCAATACATGAACATGATGTCCGACCTCTGCCTGCATTTTCCAGAGGTGCGGCGCATGTTCGATCTCATGGATCGGACGTTCGAAGGTCACGAGCGTGGCTATCTGCCGAGTCAGGTAGTGGTGCCGCCGCCCACCTCGGCGGCAAGAGAACGCCTCTACGCAATGGACGTCGGCACCGAAGCCGTATTCTGCGCCAACCAGGCCATGTTCGCGCTGCTGCGTAAACTCGGCATCAGCGCGGACGTCATGATGGGGCACAGCACCGGGGAACATTCCGCCCTCATGTGCTCGGGCGTAGTGCAGGTTGCCGACGATACCGAATGGTCGTGGTGCGTTCGTACCGTCAACACCGCGTTCGAAGCGCTCCAGGCGAGCGAAGGTATTCCCGAGCGGGAGCTGCTCGCTATCGGCGGCGCAGACCACAAGCTGATCGCTTCAATGGCTTCGGAAAATCCGGATCTCTACGTCGCACTCGACAATTGCCCGAACCAGGTGGTTCTCTGCGGCACCGAGGAAGCGCTTTCCGGGGTAATGGAAAAGCTGAAGGGCAAAGGCGCCATATGCCAGCGGCTGCCCTTTGCGCGTGCCTATCACACCCCATGGTTTGACAGTTTCGCGCGTGAGCTGCGGATCTACTTTCAGTCGGTTCGTATCGGCGCGCCGGACGTGCCGCTCTACTCTTGCGTAACAGCGGACCGGTTCCCCGGCGATGTAGCGGAAGTTCGCGAGATCGCCGCCGTGGGATGGGCTCGCACCGTTCGCTTTCGCGAGACGGTTCAGCGAATGTATGACGATGGCGCCCGGATCTTCGTCGAGGTGGGGCCTCGCGGGAACCTTCGCAGCTTTATCGATGACATCCTGCGCGGCAAGCCGTATGCCGCCATTCCGTCGAATGTTGAGCATCGCTCCGGCATCATGCAGCTGCAGCATTTGCTCGGCGAGCTGATCGCAAATGGAGTCGCAGTCCAACTGGATCATCTCTACGAATACAGGGACCCGAAACCCATGGGTGCGGCGAAGGCCGAAAAACCGGCCATGAAGATCCATCTGAACATGCAGGCGATGACGCTGCCGGAGGGCTTCAAACGAGTCGCCAAACCGTCCAGCAACGGAATCCACCAGCCCGCGGTCAACCCCGTTCCGGTAAGGCCAACCCCTCCACCTCCCGCGCCGCAGGTCTCGAAGCAAGATGCTCCGAAGCCGCGGCTGGCCCCCGTCCCTCCGCAGGCTGCGGCGCCTCCCCCGCCAGCGGCTCCGAATCGTGCCGCTCCCGCTCCAGCCGCTGCCGTCACGGGACCCGTCGTCACGGGACCTGCCGTCACAGGACCTGCCGGCGCGGTCATGCAGCAGCACTTCTCCACGATGACGCAGTTCCTCGATATCCAGAAGCAGGTGATGGGGACTTTGCTGGCGCAAAGGTCGGCGCCGCTTCAGACGGCTGTTCCCCGGCCCGCTGCGGCAGCGCCGCCGCCCACTGCGCCTGCGGTGAAATCCCCCTCCCAGGGCCTTCCCTTCATCTCCGAAGTGCTGGAGTTGGTGCCCGGTAAACGAGCCCGCTCCCTCTACCGCTTCCGCCAGGAACCGATCTTCGAACATCACGCTTTAGGGCGTAACGTTTCCGAGGAGGATCCGACTCTGGTCGGACTACCCATCTCGCCCCTGACCGTAAGCGTCGAAATACTTGCCGAAGGCGCCGCGCTGCTTGAGCCGGGCAGGATCGTAACCGGCATGCGTAACATGCGGTCGCAGCGCTGGATCATGCTCGATGGAACGCCGCCCGTCGTCGAACTTACCGCGGAACAGATCGAGCCGGGCGTTGTCGACGTCAAAATGCGGGAAGCCGAGACGGGCCGTCCGCTGCGCCCCGTGTGGATGGATGCGATTGTTCTTTTCGGCGATGCTTATCCTCCCGCCGAACCCGCGCTGCCGTTTCATCTCAATAACCCAACGGTATCCAAATGGGTGCCGAAAAGCCTTTATCCCTGGGGTATGTTCCACGGACCTCTGCTCAGGGCCTTGATTTCCATCGATCGCACCGCGGCTAACGGCGCTTCGGCCACGATGGAGATCCTGCGGCACGACGTTTTGTTCGACCAGGAGAAGACGCCGCATTTTGTCCTCGATCCGGTTACGCTCGACGGCGCGGGGCAGCTTGTCAGTTTCTGGTCCCAGGAGCAACTCGATCCCGTCTGCGATTTCTTTCCGTACAAGTTCGAAACGTTGAAATGCTTCGCGGCGATGCCGCCGGCCGGAACGAGAATCGAAGGCCGGATCATCGTCCATGAAGTGACCGAGAAGGCGGTGCGCTGCGATCTCGAAGTGCTGGATCTCGCGGGCTCCGTTCTCTACCGGCTGGAAAACTGGGAGGACAGGCGTTTCCCGCAATGGAAGGACCTGTGGGCCTTCCGGATTTCTCCCCAGAAGGCTTTTCTTTCGGCCGCGACCGATGAGTTGCTCGGTGCCAGCCCCGGCGCAAAACCGACAGCCTGCTGCCGCCTCGACCGGTTTCCGCCGGGCTACCTGGAAGCCAGCTTCGGCGTCTGGCAGAAGATGCTGGCCCTGCTGATTTTGAGCCGCCGGGAGCGCGAATCCTTCTACGCCATCGAGTCGGACAGCCAGCGCAGCGAATGGCTGGTGGACCGGTGCGTCGCCAAGGACGCGGTCCGGATGCTCGTTCAGAAAGTAACTGGCCTTTCGCTTTTCCCGGCCGACATTGAGATCTCAGGCGACGTCCACCGCTCACCCAAAGTCGAAGGAGGCTGGACTGTTCGCCTTGGCGTGAAGCCTGCCCTCATTGTGGGACATATCGACGGCATAGCTGTGGCCGCGGCCGGAATCGATGAAAAGGACATCGCGCGCCTGGCTTCCCGATTCAATTGAATCGGGATCGCGTTTCACGCAGCCGCCGGCTCTCCATTCGCATCGAGCGGAATGTGTTTCGCGGCCATCCCGGTGGTCGATTTTGGCACGCGCGGGCGCTTTGGATGGGTGTGAGCTCCGACAGCACCGCACCGCTTACGATCAGGGGTCCGAGCAGCTGCCTCAGAAGGTCAACGTGTCCAATCGCGATGAAATAAGGCAGAGGTGATGTGCGGGGACGACCGGCGTCTATGCGCGGTTTCTCGCAGGCGGGAACGAGAGCGGAACCCTTCGACCGCGAGTTCATCGAGAGCCTTGCGCGACAGGCCTTCGGCGCCTGAAGTGGAGAGCGCCTGGGCGATGCCATCCGGCAGCTCAAGAGTCAACACCGTGAGTTGACGATGTCGCTGCAGCCGGGCAGTTCGCAGCGCGCCAGGCTCTGCCTCAGTTGCCCTTTTCGCCGCGGCGCTTTACGTCGACGTTCAGGCGCTTGATCTTCTGATTCAAAGTCGACAGTGGCACCCGCAAGGCCTCCGCCGCGTCTGTCTGGCTCCAGTTGAAGCGCTCCAGCTGTTCCACGATCGTCCGGCGTTCGAAGTCCGCCACGATCTCGAACAAAGACGCATCGGTCGGAAGAGCGCCGTTTTCGCTTCGCCGCAATCGAATACCGCCTGCGTGCAGGAGATAATCCGGAAGCACATCGAGCGGGACTACCTGGGTCGATGCCAGTACGACCGCCCGTTCCACGACATTCTCCAGTTCACGCACGTTGCCAGGCCAGGTATGGTCCAGCAGCAATTGCATCGCCTCCGGCTCAAATCTCAGAACCGAGCGCTGATTATCGTCGAGAAACTTCTCGTTCTCCCTGCTGAATTTCTCGAGGAAGTGCTGGATCAGCAGCGGGATGTCTTCGCGGCGATCGCGCAATGGCGGAAGGTTGATGTTAATGACGTTGAGCCGGTAGTAGAGATCCTCGCGGAACTTTCTCTCTTCCACCATCTTGCGCAGGTCCGCGTTGGTCGCGGCCAGAATCCGGACATCCACCTTAAGAACTTCGTTCGACCCGAGCGGCGTGAACTCCTTTTCCTGAATGACCCGCAGTAGCTTCGACTGAATCTCGGCTCCGATCGTCCCCACCTCGTCAAAAAAGATCGTGCCTTTGTTGGCGACTTCGAAGGCGCCTTTCTTGTTGTGTATGGCGCTGGTGAACGCGCCCTTCACATGGCCGAACAAAGTGGATTCGAGCAGATCGGTCGGTAGTGAGCCGCTGTTTACGGCCACAAATGCGTGATCGACGCGCGGGGAGTTCGCGTGAATCGCCTTCGCGATCAGTTCTTTCCCGGTACCGGTCTCGCCGGTAATCAGGATGGTCGAACGGCTGGTCGCGACCTGCGTCACCAGATCGAGCACGCGGAGCATGCGGTCGCTCTTGCCGATGATATTGGGGAAGCTATACCGCTGCTTGAGGGCGCGCTTGAGCTGGGTGTTTTCGTCGATAAGCCGCTGGCCGGAGATAACCCGCTCGATTTCGATCAGCAGCTTTTCGTTGTCCCATGGCTTGGCGAGGTAATCGTTAGCTCCCAGCTTCACCGCCTGCACGGCCGCTTCGAGCGTCCCGTAGGCTGTGATCATGAAGATCGGCGTATGGCGGTCGCGGTCGCGGACGTCGCGCAGCATTTCCATGCCGGACTTCTCCGGCATCATCAGATCGAGGAGAACCAGGTCGTATGCCCGGGATTCGAGCTTGCGCTCGCCCTCGAACGCGTTCACCGCCTGATCGACCTGATAACCCTCAAGATCCAGCAGCGCTTCAAGGCTCTCGCGAATCTCCGTTTCGTCGTCAACCACAAGGATGCGCCCCTTCGAGGGCGCGGAAACTCGATCACGCACCGGCGTCATCAGACGTGAACCGCCGCTTTCCCGATTGCCGGAAACTCCAGATGGAAACATGTACCTTCTCCAGGCCGTGAAATCGCTTCAATGGCGCCGCCATGCTCCTGAATGATGCCGTACGTCACCGATAGCCCCAGGCCTGTGCCTTTTTTTGCCGATTTGGTAGTAAAGAACGGATCGTAGATGCGGCTCAGGTGTTCCGGAGCGATGCCGTGCCCGGTGTCCGTCACCTCGACCACAATGCCGTTCTCGCCGTTTTGCGCCGTGATGTTTTGAGTCGTTACGACAAGAACTCCCCGCGGCTCCATCGCATCGCGCGCGTTGAGAAACAGATTCAGAAATACCTGCTGCAATTTACCCGGATTTCCCTTCACGGGTTCGAGCGAGGGGTCGAGTTTCGCGCGCACCTCAACCCCGGCCTTCACTAACTGATGTTCCAGAAGCGAGAGGGTTTCCTGAATTACACGATTGAGCTGAAGTTCTGCCAATTCAGCGGTCGGCGTTCGGGAGAAATTTAACAGTGAGTTGACGATCTCGCTGGCGCGGAACGTCTGGCGAGCGATCTTTTCCAGGATGCGCGACTTCTGCTCGTCTTCCGCAACCTGCTTGGCCAGCATCTGGGCGTAGGTCGAGATCACGGCCAGCGGCGTATTCACCTCATGCGCCACGCCCGCTGCCAGCAACCCGATACTCGACAACTTGTCGGCCTGTACCAGACGGCGCTCCAGTTCGGCGCGATCGGTCACGTCGTCGAATATCACGAGGCGCCCGATCCGCTCCATGTCGCGCGCCACGAGCGGCGCAATCGCGACGTTCATGATGGATTCGCCCTTCTCCGTATCGAGCACGAACTTATCGAGGTGATGGATACGCATCTCGCCGCGGGTTCGCTCGAATTGTTCGACGAGAGGCGCCGGGAAGAGCTCGGAAAGCGTGCGGCCCACGGCATCGGCGCGTCCGATACCGCTCAGCCGTTCCATCTGCGTATTCCAGCTCTCAACCCGGTCATCGAGGCCAGCCGCGAGAATGCCCACGTTGATTGATTCAACGATGTTCTCGCTGAACTCCTTCAACCGTTCATACTCGTCGACTTTCTGCTTGAGCGACCGGTAAAGGTTGGCGTTGTCGGTCGCAATTCCGACATAGTTTGACAGTGTCTGGAGCAGTTCAATGTCATCGCTCGAAAGAAACTCTCCCGTCTCCGTGCGGCTCACGCCGAGGAACGCGATCGTCCGGCCGCGGACGGTGCAGGGCAGATAGTAGTTCAAATCCAGATCTGCGATCGTCTGGCGAACGGTTGCCGGCCAGCTTTCGGCGATGGCATCGAGATGATATCGGGTTCGTTCGAAGAAAATGTAGGGCGTCGTGCGCTGCCACTCAAGAAAGCTGAGATCAAGCGATGCGGGCGAGCTTAGCGGGCGGGCGCTTGATCCCAGTGACCGGCGTAAATGCCAATGCGAAGTCCTGTTCTCGATGTTGTCCCCGAAGGCTGTCTCGGACGGAGTATCCGCGAGAAAGAAAGCGACGTGCCGGATCGAGAGAGTCTGCATCAGACGGTCCGCGACCGACTGCAGCATGTGGTCGAGATCCGTCTCAGAGTTGAGCTCGCGGGCAAATTCGATCAGAGTGCGGCGATAGTCGTACCGATCCCTATAGAAGTATCGGTCGAGGCGCTCCTGAATCCAGTTACGGATCGGCTGAAACAGAAATGTCGCGATCAGCATGACCGTAATCAGGCCGACATTGCCGGGATCGTCCTTGAAATTTTTCTGAACCATGTTGCCCAGAGAGAAGACGATGGCGTAGAACGCGGCCAGCACGCAAAGCGTGGCCAGGGTATACGCGTAACCCCGACGGAAGATGACATCGACATCCATGAGGCGATAGCGGACGATTGCGATGGCGATCGTAAGCGGAATCAGCGGCAGTGTGAGTACCGCATAATTCTGATACGGGCTGAAGGGAAGATCGAGGACGTACGGAATGGCGTAAAGAATCGCGAACGGGAGAAATCCGAACAGCATCCCGTTGCGCAGCCACTTCAGCTGCTGGCGGACGACCGGATCGTCGGCCCGCCGATAGCTGGCCTGCAGCACCAGACCACTGAGGAGATAAAGCGCGGTTAGAAGCCCCATCCACGAGCGGTCGAGCGCCTGACGAACGTCGAGGGATGAATTGCCCGGCGCTACCAACTTGCCGGAGGTGAATCCGATCGCAATCAGCGTCAGAATCGCGCCAGGCGCGTAGATGAAAGGAATCGGGGTAATCGCGATGACTTTCCCGCCGACCGCCCTTCGGTACCCGAGGCGCGGCTCAGGAAATGTCAGGCAGAAATGGAGAAATAAGGCGGGAGCGAGCCAGCCCGCTACCAGATTGCCCCAATAAATTACCTGATCGAAAACGTTCAGTTTGCCGGTGTAGTGGAAGCAGGAAAAAATAAATGAAGTGAGGCAAAAAATGTAAAAATGCCTGGCCTTATACGCGCTTCCACGGCGGAAATAAACAAACAGGCCGATCGCAAGATAGAAGACCCCGACCAGATACTGCCAGGAAATCGCAAATCCGCGGACCGCTTCGCCGACGATAACCGAAACCGGAACGTCCACGCTGACCCCGTTCGCCTTGCTGGTTCGGCGGACCACATAAGCCGCCTTCGCCCAGGCGCCGACATAGGCAAGTCGCTGCGGTACGTCGCTTGTGGTATGGATCGAAGCGCCCTGAATGGACTCCAGAAAATCGTTAACCCTGATGCCGGCCCGATCTCCCGGTCCGTTCTCCAGTACTCGGGCCGCCCGCACCAGATTCTGACCGTCCGGACCCGTGCGATCTACCCAGGTAACGCCATCGTCCGGCAAACGAAATCGGTGGATCTGCTGGTAATTCAGCGCAGCCGCAATTGCCGCCGCGATCGTAAGCACGGTCAGAATTGCGGTCGAGAGCTGAAATTTTAAATCCTGAAGCATCAATAACCTGGACTAAGAGAGAACCCGCGCACACCTGTACGATCTGGCAGTCTTTGCAGTTCGATTGCCACGCCTCGATGACAAAATCGAATCTTTGACGCTGAAAATAAACGACTTAATCGAGCGTAACCAACCTCCGATTCCATTTTTGGGATTTGCCACCTCCGCCCGGTGTTGAGAACCGGAGTTCGGAAGCGCACAGGACGCTGACTCGGCTCCTCGAATCCGGAGAAAAAGCATCCTGGCGACGGAAGCGCGACCCACTTTGCGGGTGCCCTCCAAGACGGCGCGCCCTTGCGCTTCAGAAGTCGGCGCCTTTGCGCTTCGATCGCATCCATCGAACGAACTCATCGGGAACGCGCATAGTGGAAAGACGACTCTGACGCACCAGCGCCCACTGATCAAATTCTCCCGATTCCTTGATCTCACGCAACGTGACTGGCGGCTCGATACGGCATCGAAACCGGAAATCCGCTACGGCGAGTTTTTCATTGCCGGGGTCCGGGCGTCCATCGCCCACAACGTCCGCAACTCCGACGATGGCCGCCGCGCCCATGCTATGGTAAACAAATACGCGATCTCCCGATTTCATCTCGCGAATTGCGTGCAGGGCTTGAGGGTTTCTCACCCCGTCCCATGTGGTTCGGCCTTCTTTTTCCAACTGGTCGAACGGATAGGTTTCGGGGTCCGTTTTTGCGAGGAAATACCTTAGCTTGTCTGGCGATTTATCCGGCACTAAACCCAAGTATATTCTCCTGCTTCGTATTGCTTGATACGATCTCAGTAGGACGGAAATGCTACGACTGTCGCTGAAGTTTGTTTTCTCGCTTGCAAGCGCAGCCGCGCTTTGTTCTGCGCAGAGCGCCCCCACGCCTCGGGAAAGCACCGACAAAACGATCCCGGCACCCGCGGCGAACGGCGCGGTCGCCGGAGACTCGGCCACCAGCTCCCCGTATGTCATAGGGCCGCTCGACGTGCTTTATATCAAGGTCTGGAATAACGCCCAGCTCACGTCACCCTATGACGTAAGGCCGGACGGGATGCTGTCGATGCCGCTGATTGGCGAAGTGAAGGCGGACGATCTGACGGTGGCGCAATTGACGGAAAAACTCAAGATGCGTCTGAGCGAATTCCTGAAGGATCCCGTTATCGACATTCAGGTCGCCAAAATCAACAGCAAACGATTCTTTGTCTACGGAGGAGTGGCCAAGCCGGGAGAATTCCCGCTGGTTGGCAAGACCACGGTAATGGACGCTTTGTCGATGGTCGGCGATTTCAAGGATTTCGCGAACAGGAAGAAGATCAGGATCCAGCGCGGCAGTCAGACCATGTATTTCAACTACAACGACGTCAGCCGGGGCAAACACATGGAGCAGAACATCATTCTCCAGAACGGAGACCGGATCTTTGTTCCCGACTAAACTGATGGCTAAAAACGCCTGTTCGTGGGGCGTAACTTTTACCGCAGGACCCCTGGCACCGGCGATCTTGTCGGTCGGTACTGGTACGAAGCGTATCCTCAGGGCAGCAGGCTGGAGGGGGAAAGTGAAATGACAGCGACAACTCCCGGGACAGCTTATGTGGCGATTTCACGCCGCACCCTCGATCTGGAAGATTACATTGATGTGGCGCGCAGACACTCGGCCTGGATTCTGGGCCCGATGTTTGCCGGCATCGTCGTCTCGACCGTGTGGGCGTTGATGATTCCGAATACCTATGTCTCGGAAGCAGTGCTGCAGATTACTCCGGCTCAGATCTCCGAAAATATCGTAAAAACCACGGTGAATCAGCGATTAACCGAACGTATCAGCGAAATGCAGCAGAATATTCTCAGCCGCACGATGCTTTCTACGATCATTCAGGATCCGCACCTCGACCTCTACAAAGCCGAGCGCGCTCGGGAGCCGATCGAGGATGTCATCGAGACCATGAGAACCCGGGATATTCGCATCAGGGTAAGCGCGTTGCCGGGGGACGACAACCATGGCGCCTCCGCTTTTTCGATTTCGTTCGCTTATCCCGACCGCGTCAAGGCTCATGACACGGTACAAACTCTGGTAACGAAATTCGAGGACGAAAACCAGAATTCGCAGCGGACGCAGCAGACGATGGTGGATTCGTTTGTTCGCGATCAGTTGTCCGCGGCCAAAGCGAAACTGGACCAGACCGAGCAGGCGCTGGCCTCCTTCCGCGTCCAGAACGCGGGGAAATTGCCGGAGCAGGTAAACCTGAACATGGCGCAGCTTGCGGCTCTGCAGCAGACATCAAATGGGATTAACGACGCGCTGAACCGGGCCGCACAGGACCGGGTTCAACTCGACGCCCGCCTCGCGACTCTGGAAAGCCAGAAACAGCTCGCGGAATCGCTCGAGAAGGATGCCGATGCCTCGTCTCCCGTGATTCAACAGAATGAGCGCCTGATCCAGTTGAATAAACAAATCGCAGACGGCGAGTCGCAGCTCAACGCGATGCAGCAGGTTTTTACGGCAAATTATCCGGATATACGCGATCTCAGAAATAAACTCACGAGCTTGCGCGTGGAGCGGGACGCTTTGCAGAGCCAGGATGCAGCGGCCAAACCGGCCCCGCCACCCTCAAAGGCCACCAACTTCAAAAGGGCGGAGGCGCTTAATAACCTCGACGGTCAGATCAATTCGGTGAAAGCCCAGCTCAAGGTCCTTGATATGGAGGATACGAGGCGCAAAAAGGATCAGCAATCGGCAACAGAACAACTCCAGACATATGAATCGCGTCTGGCCGCCACCACCGGGATCGAATCGCAGTATGCCGATCTGACGCGGGAAAGTCAGGCCGCGCGCGAGAAATATCAGCTTCTCCAGGCCCAGCAGGGCTTAACGGAACAGAATGGCGAGCTCCTCTCGCTGAAAGCGGGCGAGCAGCTCGATGTTCTTGATCCGCCGTCCCTGCCCACAGCGCCTTCGAAGCCGAATCGTTGGATGTATGTCGGCGGAGGGACGGCGATTTCCTTCATTCTGGGCCTCGCGCTTGCGGGAATTCAGGAGGCGAAGGACACTTCGCTGAAGAACCTGAAAGACGTGCGCGCCTACACGAACCTCCCGGTCCTGTGCAGTATTCCGCTGCTGGAAAACACGCTGGTGGTGCGTCGAAAACGCCGGATTGCTTATGTGGCGTGGTCGGCGGCGGTCATTGTAGGCGTTGTTGCGATTGTCGTCGCTCTCTATTGGCACAAAAACTATGCGGTCTGAATCCCTGCGTAAATCTATGGCAAAGCCGGGCTCGGGCGCGCGCATAACCGGAAGAGATCGATTATGAGCCGCGTTCACGACGCGGGCCGCAAGGCCAGGCAAGGGCAGGAAGGACTATCGGGCCTCACACCGCCTGCCGGATCGCCTCCAGCCGAACTCTCCGGCGAATCGGAGATCCTGGAATCGCCATTTGCCGACGAAGTCACCGCGGGCGCCGATCTGTCCACAAACAACCTGCCGTTAGAGGATCGGACCCCGAACGGTTTGGTCCGCCAGGAATCCCGGCAGTTGGAACCGGACTGGGTCAATTTTCTGGCGCTCTGCAAGTCCATCCCGTTTCGGCCGGCGCCGGAAACGCATCTGATCAATACCGAACGTCCCCATGAAGTCCCCGCCGAGGAGTTCCGGAGTCTGCGCACCCGCCTGAACCACGCGCAAAGCCAGCAGGATCTGCATTCCATAGTTGTTACCAGCGCGTCTCCGGCGGAGGGAAAAACATTCACTGCTGTCAACCTGGCCATTGCGCAGGCGCAACTGGAGAGCCCCGTGCTTCTGGCCGACCTCGATCTCAGGCGCCCTGTGATTCATAACCTGTTCCAGTGCGAGCGATCGCCGGGATTTTCCGACTTCCTCATGGAAAAGAAGCCACTTGAGGAATGCGTCCGCAGGATCGAAAAATCGAATCTCTATTTCCTGCCGGCAGGATCCGCGGTCAAGAACCCGCTCGAGCTGCTCAACATGCGGCACGTGAAGCACACGTTCGAGGGTCTGCGGAGGCTTTTCAACTGGATCATCCTCGACACGCCGCCCTTGCTGTTCTCCGCCGACGCAAACCTGCTTTCAACTCTGACAGACGGCACTCTGCTGGTGGTCCGAATCGGATCGACCACGTACGATAACGTGATTCGCGCCATCCAGACGCTATGCGAGAACAACGTGGTGGGGATTGTGGCGAACGGCGCACGGGCCGGCGAATTGTACAGCAAATATACGTACTATTACTCGAAGCCCGACGACGAGTAGGAGCACGCCGAACAGGAGCGTCAATGGGCCGCAGGCGCTTTTCCGGCCGGCTTGAAGTTCTTGACCAGGAGCAGCAGGGGAACCGCCGCCAGCGTCAGCCAGCCAATGACGCGAAAGCAATCCATAAAGGCCAGCAGACTCACCTGCCGCTGAAGCTGTCCGTAGAGAAATCCGTGCGCGGCGCCCGCCGCATCGGGGCCGGAAAATCCTTTGTTGACGAAGTAGTCCGTCAAACCCGCTAAGCGCGCCGCGAGCTGCTGCGAAGTCGAACCGACCGTTGCGCCCAGATTGGTCTGATGGAACTGACGCCGCCGTTCGGTGGCCGTGGTGATAAAGGCGATGCCGAAGCTTCCGCCCCAATTTCGCAGGAGATTTGTCAGGCTGGAAGCTTTGTTATTCTGATCCGGCCGCAACTGCGAGTATGCGATTACATTGACCGGGACAAAGAAGAAGCCGTAGCCCAGGCCCTGGAAGGCTCTGGCCAGCGCATAGTGCGTGTAGTCGGTAGCGAGATTGAAACTGCTGTAGTACCACATTGCGGCGCCGCCGATCATCAGGCTGACTACAAGAAGAACCCGGGGGTGCACGATACCACGCTGAATTAACTGGGCCGCTATGGGCGCGAAAAACGTGATCACCAGCGCGCCGGGGCCGAGCACCAGTCCGGCGTCAATGGCGCGGTAGCCATACAGCGATTGAAGCATCTGCGGGATCAGGGTTGTGCTGCCGAAGAGACCGAAGCCGAACACGAAGAAGAGAAGCGATGCGATGCCGAAGTTGCGGGTCGCCAGCATTCGAAAATCGATCACGGGATTTTCCGAAGAAAGTTCCCACAGAACGGTAGCTATCCAGCCGACCAGTCCAATGGCAAGCATCCAGCAGATGAAAGGGCTGCCGAACCAATCCTCAATCTGGCCCCGGTCGAGCGCGACTTCGAGCGCGGCGGACGCAAGCGCGATCAGACCGATACCGATGCCGTCGATGTTCAGTTTGCCGTTCACACGAGCCGCGGCGCGTTCCTCCGCGAAGGACGGCGGGTCCTGAATCATGCGTGCGCTGAGAAAAAGCGAGAGCAAG
The DNA here is from genome assembly GCA_963845785.1 of Terriglobia bacterium. Taxonomy (GTDB): domain Bacteria; phylum Acidobacteriota; class Terriglobia; order Bryobacterales; family Bryobacteraceae; genus BOG-234. Next base: position 342,987 of record CAWJTK010000004.1, read on the forward strand.
CCGATCGGTATGTTGATGAAGAAAATCCAGCGCCAGCTGTAATTGTCGGTGATCCAGCCACCGAGGACAGGCCCGATTGCGGGGGCCGTCACGATGACGATTGTGTAGAGCGCGAATGCCGATGCGCGCTTGTCCGCCGGAAAAGTATCCACGAGAATCGCCTGCGCCACCGGCGCCAGACCGCCTCCGGCAATGCCCTGCAGCACGCGGCTCGACAGCATGATCCCGAGACTTGGCGCGATGCCGCAAAAGAACGAAGTCAGCGTGAAGAGCGCCACGCAGCCCATGTAATAGTTCTTGCGGCCGAAAACACGGCCCAACCAGGCGCTCAAGGGAAGGATCACCGCATTGGCTACGAGATAGGTTGTAAGTATCCAGGTAACTTCGTCATAACTCCTGCCGAGCCCCCCCGCAATGTAAGGAAGCGACACGTTGGCAATGGAGGTATCGAGCAACTCCATGAACGTCGCGAGTGTAACGGTGACCGCTATAAACCAGGGATTCATCAGACAGCTCGCTTTAACGTACCGATACTTCGGGCTCGACTGACATGCCGGGCCGGAGCAGGTGCTCCGGATCCTGATCGTTATCGATGCGAATTCTTACGGGAAACCTCTGGACGACCTTGACATAGTTTCCCGTCGAATTCTCCGGCGGGAAAAGACTGAAGAGGGGTCCGGCGGCGCCCGGCAGATCCTCTACTCTTCCCTTGTAATCGCGATCAAAGGTATCGACATGAACCGAAACCGGCTGCCCCTGCCGCATGTGCCTGAGCTGCGTCTCCTTGAAGTTGGCGGTGATCCAGAGGTCATCGAGGGGAACAATCGATCATGAGCCCCTGTCCGGGCTGAATGCGATGCCCGAGCTCGACCGTCTTGCGCCCGATCACTCCCGTAACTGGCGCATAGATCTTCGTGTAACTGAGGTTCAATTGCGCGGTATGCAGATCAGCCGTCGCTTGTCCAAGTTGTCCCGAGGCCGACTGCGACCGGTCCTCCGCGGCCGTTACCTGACGGGGCGCCGAGCGCGCGGAAGTGATTTCGGCCTCGCGTTGAGCGACCAGCGCCCGGGTCTCCAGGATCTTCCGTTCCTTCGCCGCGATATTGGCCCGATCGGCCTCAATCGCCTGTTCCGCGGCGGTGGCTTCGGTGTCGCGCGCATCGTAATCCGACCGCGAGATCTCGCGCTTCTCGACCAGCGACTGGTAACGAACCCGGTCGCGCTCGGTGCGCGCGTAGATCGCCTCGTCCTGCGCAAGGCGATGACGGGCGGCTTCGAGATCGGCCTGCTCGGTTTCGACGCTGGCTGCGGCCTGATCTTTCGCCGCCTCGGCTGCGGCTAGTTGACCGAAAGCGGCGGCATCCGTAATCGGAATCGTCACCCGCGCGGTGCGCGCTTCAGCGTTTCGCGTGTCGAGAATCGCCTTCGCGTGTTCCAGATCGGCTGCGTAGTCGCGGGGATCGAGTTCCATCAGCAGCGTCCCCGCTTTCACCACGTGGCTGTCTTCGACGTTCGGATCGATCCAGGTCACTGTTCCGCTGATGCGGGAACTGACCGTGTCCAGATGCCCCTCGATCTCCGCATCGTCGGTCGTCTCGTAACCCCTCGATTGCAGCCACCACCATACGCCGCCCGCGGCCAGCACCACCACGACGGCAAGAACAATCCAGCGCGCACGTTTTCCCTGCGCCATTTCACTTTCCTCCCAGAAGCTCGCGAAGCTTCGTTTCCGCGCCGCCTGTAGCGCGCGCCAAAGAGATCATTGCGACATTGAATGAATACAGGCTTTGAATGTAGTTATCGTTTGCTGCCGCCATCGCTTCATCCGCTTGCACCACTTCAAGAGCGTTCGTCACGCCGTTGGCGAATCGATCCCGCGACTGAGCAAGGGCTCTTTCAGACAGCGTCTTGTTGCGAACGGCAACTTCGACGCTGGAATTCGATGCGGTCAGGTCGAGCCAGGCCACACGCACGTCATAAGCGATGCGGCCCTTAAGGTCGGCATACTCGGCCTGGCGGCGGGCAAGGTCAGCCTGCGCCTGCTCGATGTCGGCGCGAATGCGTCCGCCGGTGTAGACAGGCACCGAAATGTTCCCGGAAATTGAGTAGAGCTGATTGAAATTTCCCACGCTGACACCACCGGCTCCATAGTTCGCGCTCAGGGAGACGACGGGAAGCCGCTCCGCCTTCTCGGCTCGCAGAGTGGCTTCGGCGGACTGCATTGCCGCTTCCGCGGCTGCCAGATCGGACCGCGAATGCAGTGCCTGTTCGGTCGCGCTTTCGGCGGTGATGCCAATAAGGGGATGCGACGCCAGAGCGTCGGAAACGTTGAATTGCTGGTTGATGTCGAGTCCCGTGATGCGTGCCAGTGTGAGCTTGTCTTTCTCCAGCTGATTCGTCGCATTGGTGACCCGCTGCTCCGCCGACTGCCGTTCCACCTGCGCGCGGAGCGATTCAATTTCGGGCGATACTTCCGACGTCACCCGATCGGCTGTGTCGCGATCCAGTTCCTGCGCGGATGCGAGCTGCGCTTTCGCCGCTTCAACCCGAGCAGCACTGGCGGCCACCTGAACGTACGCTGTCCCGACGGCAAATACAACGACGTCGCGCGAATCCCCGATATCGAATGCGGACCCCTGTTCGGCAGCCTTTTGCGCGCGGTAACGTTCTCTCAGCTCTTTATTGAAGAGAGATTGAGTAACCCCGATCCGGACGTCCTCATAACCAAATCCGCCGGATGTGGGAGGCAGCGATCCCACCCCAGGTATGGGCGGCAAATTGAGGCCGATCTCCTTATAGCTGATGTCTTCGTACGCCTGCCGGCCAGTGGCCGAAATTTGCGGCAAGAGCGCGGACAGAGCACGGAGACGATCCGCACGCACATCTGCGCTCGACTGGTTGGATTCGATGAGGCCCAGATTGTACCGAAGTCCGCGCTCGATAGCGCCCTGAAGGGAAAGATCGATGACGCCGTCGACGAGTTTCCCGGGCGTGCTGCCCAGATAAGGATTCTGCCGTTGCGTGGCTTGAGCGCTGGGGTTGGTAGTTCCCTGCGCCGGGCTGATGGGGCGAGGCGTCGAAACGGAATAATCCAGCGGCTCCCGCCGCGTGGTTTGCGCAAGTGCCGCGGTAGACGCGAAAATCATCACGCCCGCCCCCACGGCTGTCCATCTTCTGCGGGTCATTTGCCTCTTTGGATCGCAAAAGAGACCAGTCGGTCGCAAATTTATTTGAACCCGCTGCGATCATTCCGTAATAATGAGACCGTGCGGTCTCATTACGCATCCAAAGACAAAGGACGAAACCAGCTCATGACGAAAGGCGAGCAGACGCGGAAAAAGATCGTAGAAGAGGCCGCGCCGATCTTCAACCGGAACGGCTATGAAGGGAGTTCCCTCTCCGCCCTGATGAAAGCGACCGGACTCAAGAAAGGCGGCATCTACCGCCACTTCTCAAGTAAGGAAGAACTGGCGGCAGAGGCGTTCGACTACACCTGGCGCGCGGCATGGCGCGCTCGCGTCTTTCCGCTGGATGAGCAAACCACCGGCGTCGAGCGGCTGAAACAGTTGATCTCCAATTTCATCGAACACAAATCTCCCATCGCCGGCGGTTGCCCGATCCTGAATACCGCCGTTGATGCAGACGACGGCAATTCGGTGCTCCGGACCCGCGTCAGGAAGGCGCTGAGGTCATGGCTGGCGCTGCTGCGCGTGATCGTGCGGCAGGCGGCGAAGCGCGGCGAACTGCGTCCCGGAGTTGACGCAAAGTCGGTTGCTACCCTGATCGTCGCATCGCTCGAAGGAGGTCTTATGATGAGCCGTCTGGAACGCAACGATGACGCCTTGCGGAAAGTACAGGCGCATCTGAACCATCATCTGGACACCGAAGTGGCGGCTCCCGGAATGACTACCAGAGGCGTTCAATGAGTTCCCCGCACGAGACGCAAGAGCCTCTTTATCTGGATGACCTGCAAGTGGGACAGAAGTTCGTTTCGGGAACTTATGTCATGGACGAGAACCGCATCAAAGAGTTCGCGTCGGAATTCGACCCCCAGCCATTTCATCTGGACGAGGCGGCAGGGAAAGCGAGCCTGTTCGGAGGTCTTGTCGCGAGTGGTTGGCATACCGCGGCTGTGACCATGCGTCTCCTGGCGACAGGTGGGCTGCCCTTTGCGGGAGGCCTGATCGGTGTAGGCGGAGAAGGATATTGGCCGCGGCCGACGAGGCCCGGAGACACTCTGCATGTCGAGAGCGAAATCGTTGAGATATCGCCCTCTCGATCGAAGCCCAACCAGGCCGTCGTGACGGTGAGAAGCTCCACCATCAACCAGGACGGCTTACCTGTCTACGTACTTACCGCCAAAATTCTGTCCTTCCGGCGAACCTCATTCTGAGCCGGCAACGTAGGAGGGGGCCGCATGGACTGGCCTCTCCTCATGGAACCGGAGACTACATGTCGAACGGGGAAATACATGGTGAGCTCCTTCCGGTTCACTTGATCGGCCGGGCCTCCTCTGGCTTACCAACCGGCAGGGAGCGATTGCCGGGGCCGGGAAAATACTTCGGACGCTCCGACACGATTCGAGGACGATAATGTAGTCGAGACCAGCCATCCATGCAGATACTCTCCCGTGAACAGGAAACAAACCCCTGGCTTTCCGCCGAAGCCCGATTCGACTACGCCGCCGCGAAGCTGGGACTCGACGAAGGCGTTCGCAAAGTCCTCAAATGTCCCATGCGCGAGGTGACCGTCAACATACCCGTACTACTGGATGACGGACGACTCGAAGTCTTCACCGGATATCGCGTCCAGCACTCAATCGTGCGCGGGCCAGGCAAAGGCGGTATTCGCTACGCCCCAGACGTGTCGCTCGATGAAGTGCGCGCCCTCGCTTCCTGGATGACCTGGAAATGCGCCGTCGTCAACATCCCGTTCGGTGGCGCCAAGGGCGGCGTGATCTGCGATCCTTCCATGCTCTCGGACGGCGAACTCGAGAGGCTGACGCGCCGGTATACGGCGCAAATCCTCGACGTGATCGGGCCCGACATCGATGTCCCGGCGCCGGACGTCAATACCAACGATCGGGTGATGGCATGGATCATGGACACCTACTCCATGCACAAGCGGCATGCAACGACCGCCGTGGTGACGGGCAAGCCGATGGAACTGGGCGGGTCGCGCGGCCGCAAGGAAGCAACGGGGCGTGGCTGCATGATCGTGACGCTCGAAGCGTTGAAAAAGTTGGGACTCAAGCCGGAAGACACTCGCGTTGTGATTCAGGGACTCGGCAACGTCGGGGGAATGGCCGCGAAACTTATGGCAGCGCGGGGCTTCACAATCGTTGGCGCCATCGAGTATGACGGAGCGGTTTATAACCCGCATGGGCTGAATATCGGCGATCTCATGGAGCACCGGAGGGAAACGGGCTCAATCGTGGATTTTGCTGGAGGCGAGGCGGTCGACCGCAAGGAGGCGATGTACCTCGAATGCGACGTGCTGCTCCCGGCGGCAACCGAGAACGTAATCACTTCCGAAAATGCGGACCGCCTTCGGTGCAAGATCCTCTGTGAGGGCGCGAATGGTCCGACAACCGCGATCGCGGACGAGATTCTTGCGGATAAGAAGGTCTTTGTAATTCCGGATATCCTGGCCAACGCCGGAGGCGTCACGGTTTCATACTTCGAATGGGTACAGGATCGCCAGGGTTATTTCTGGAACGAAGATCTGGTCAATGGGCGCCTGCAGGAGATCATGGTCGGAAGCTTCGAGGCCGTGACCGACTATGCCGCCAGACACAAGGTAGACAACCGGACGGCCGCCTACATGCTGGCGCTCGACCGCGTCGCGGGCGCGATGAAGATGCGCGGCATCTACGCCTGATCCGTGTTGCGCGGCCCATCTGCAGCGCCGGCTACCTTGTCGCCGCTATCCGTTACTTCAGTTCATCCTTAATGATCAATGCCAGACGCGCGCCGGCAAGCCCCACCTGTTTCGTCGCAAGCGTCTTCGCGGCGGTCGTGTAATCCGTCGTTGCGCGAAACGGCGGACTCCCCGCATCCAGCGGGGGCTTCACATACACAGCAGTCTGAGCAAGCTGAAAACTGGTGTCCACCCAGGTCTGCGTATTGGCGATATCTTTCCTGGCGACCTTCGGCGCTTTAATCGTCGCAGCAAATTTATCGGCGCTATCGATCTTACCGGTCCCCAGAATGTTATCCCAAAATGCGTGAAGCTCACTCTCGCATTTTGTCGAAGTCGCAGTGCAGAACGGCACGTCGTTGCCGCCCGTGTCGCCCTTCGGAAACGCCGTGGACACTCGCGTCGAAGCATGCAAAGGCTGATGTATATCACCCAGCAGATGCAGGAGCCAGACCAGATCGTAGGATTTGAGAGGATCCGCCGAATCGGACTTCAGGACCACACGGAACGCGTCGATCTGCGTCTTCGCGTCGGGAACCGGAATCGCCATCGAAGATACGTCCGTCCCATCCTGGCTGAATGGCGTATCTACAAAATGCCAGTATTTGTGCCGATTGAAATCGTCGTAGCCGGTATTCTGCGACGCTGCCGGACCATCGGGCACATCTCCGTTGCCCGAGCCGTCATTCTTGTATCTGGCGTCGCTTTTAATCTCATCCGGCCATGTCGCGGCAAGCATGAACATGTAGCGCGAGCGATTGGCCGTCGGGACTTTGGAAGAAATCTGCGCCGGCCATTTCGTCGCGTCGGAAAAGTAAGGATTCAGCGCCAGCAGAGCATCCACCCGCGCGCGCGTCTTTGAATCCAGTTTGCGATAGGCCACGCTCGCGACCACCATATGCCCAAAACTGTCCCACGCCATTGCGGGTTGTTCGAGAAAAACGGCGATCACAATCGCCGCGACCAGCCAGGTTCGCCCGGACGGTCGACACACGAAACGTTTGAGAGTGAACACAGCACAGAGTGCGCCGAACATCGTCGCCGTTACACTCGAAACCCGCCAGCCATGATTCGTTAAGGCGTGGGCGTTTTCTGGGCAACCTCGCTGCCCAGCCCGGCATACTCTTCTTTCACCTTCGCCACTTTGCTCCCGACGAAGGTCACGAAGGTAATCTTTCCCGGGGGTGTGCCGAAGATCCAGTCCTCGGTATCGACGCCGTCCTTGGTCTCGCGATACTTGTGATCGGGGTGCCCCATCGCCAGCAGCACCTGATCTCGATCCATCCCCGGCAGCGCGCGCTTCTCAGCCACAGCCTTCTTCACCGCGGGAGACAACGTTTCAGAGTAAAGGGTCGTTACCGAGTGCTTGTCGAAATCGAAGATCGGCGCGAGGATCTTTTTCACCTCCGCGGAGCTCAGGCTCTCCATCGGCTTGTGAAAATCGAGGTCGATATATGTGCCGTTCGATGGCGCGCCTCCGCTATTATCTCCGGAGCGCTGCACACTGACGCCGCCCTGCATCTGAATGTGGTCGTACCAGTGCTGTCCGCTCTTGATGCCGTTATTGATCTCGAAGATGATATGGTCGCCATCGAGACTGACTTTGGTGATCTGGACCTTGTCGCCGAACCGCGCCGCGTACCCCCCGGTTCGGGCGGCCTCCATCCACTGCTTCCTGTCCCAGGTGCCGTCGGCATTGAATTCGAGCGGCTTTTTGGACCGCGGCAGAGTCGCCTTGAGATTCGCGTACTCCGCCGTCAGATCGCGGACGAGGCCGATCTTTTCGTCATCGGTCAATTTGTCGCTCGGATGCAGAGGCCCTGCCGCTGCGAGAGGCATGCACACGCAGCAGGCGATCAGGCAGGCCCGGAATCGCTTTCCTCCGGATCCAGCAGATACGCCCAGCTTTTGCGCACGGGCATTTTCCACACTACGGCGAATAAAACGACCAGCACCACCGAGGCCAGCAGGCTGGCTTCGGGACCATAACTTCCGCCGCTCCACAGATCCCCGGCTTTCCATACCAGTTGATACCTCGATACCCTGATTGTAAATCCACTCAGGGCCACCCCGAGAAACGGAAGTGTTGCGTTCCAGGCAAAATGAATTCCTATGGGAAGCCAGAGGTCGTGCGTCCGCAGCAGCGCGACCCCGAAGAGAATGCCGAAACCGGCCGTGTTGATTGCGCTGAGGGTCGTCGCGCCAGGGTTAAAACTGTGCATGGCGCCGAAAAGCGCTCCGACGCCGAAAATCGCGGCCCACGACCCGTAGCTGCGCATCAGGATCTGGAGCGGAAATCCGCGAAACGCAATCTCTTCGCCCGCCGCGCCGCAAAACAGCAGCGAGATCGTGAATAGCGAAGCGCTCCAGGAAACGTCCGCGTTGGGAACCGATTCGAAATGCGCCATGCCGGACAGAACCGCGGGAAGAATCAGCAGTAACGCTCCGCCGACGCCGACCGCCACGCCCATCAGCAGATTCCGCCCCCCGCTATCGCCCCAGTGGAGGCCCAAATCGGTCAGTTTGCGCGATTCGAAAATCGCCATCGCGAGAGCGCCGGCCACGGCTGCCGCCACCAAACGGGGTACGGTGAGCGCCACCATTTCGCGCCCCAGAAACAAAGCAATCGTCGCCGCTACATTGTCTGCGAACCAGTAAAAGAAGACGAACACCGCTGCAGCGAGGAGCGGCCGCAGCGGGTCCGGCTTTTTCACCTCGGGCGTCTTACGTGGGTCAATGTACTCTGACGCCATGGCGCGCCACCTTTGCCTTCAGTACCTGAGCTCCGGTCGATTCGATCACGGCCGCCACCTTCTCCCGGGCATCCGGCTCGACCAGAAAGACGACGCACCCGCCACCGCCCGCCCCGCAGGCCTTCGCACCAGTGCAACCGGCGCGTTGCGTGACGGAAATGAGCCGGTCGATTAACGGAGTAGTGATCCCGGGCGCATTCTCGCGCCGGGCGGTCCACTCTTCGCGCATCAGGCGGCCCGCCTCAGCCCAGTCGCCCCGTTCGAGTGCGTGCCGCATCGCGCAGGCGATGAAGGCGATTCGGTCGAAGTTCCTGTGGATAGCCCGGTCCGAGTCGATATGACCCTTCATGACCTCCCAGTTGTTGATGCCGGAGTTGCGGGGAGCGCCGGTATATGCGAGCACGAAACGCCGGTCCAGTTCGTCGGAGTCGACCGGCAAAACGTTGCGGCTGATTCCGGCCGGTCCGTACTCAATTGCTGAAGTGCCGCCAAACATGGCGGGATAGTAATCCTGAGAACCGGTGGGTACGCGAATCACCTGCGCTTCCACATTCTGGGCGATCTCGCGAATCTTCTCGATTTTGTACTTGCGCCCGGTAAGCTTGTTGAGCGCGCAGGCGACCGAAATCATCAGAGAAGATGAACCCGAAATCCCCGCGCCCGATGGAGCTTCGGACACGGATTCCACTGTGATGCCGCAAGCAGGCGCAAAAAAACGGACCAGCCGCGCGAGAAGCGGCAACCCATAATGCTTCGCTGTGTAGAGATCATCCAACGATTCGAAAGTTTCTTCGCAGGCAAGATCGCGGGAGCGAAGTACGATCCTTGAATCATCGCGCGTCTCGACGTTGCAGCCGGTGAACAGATCGACGGCGAAATTCAGCGTGACCACATTGTCGTGGAACAGGTAGAGCGGCCAGATATCGAGTGTTGCGCCCGCCAGATCGACGCGGCAGGGCGCTTTGGCGGAGACACGCATATTGACGGAAGTTACGAACATAGCATAGGAGCCCTTTTTACCCCTGCGATCAGGTAACGTCTTACGATGGGGATCGGAGCTTATGCGCGTGCTGTGGTGCTGGCAGCGCAAGACGGAATTGCCGACGCTCAACGATGAGGAATTCCGTCGCGCTATGTCTTTGAAGGGAAGCGGCGGCGTCGGAGATCTTTGGGCGCGGATGTTTGGACCTGTTCTCCTGGAATACGAACGGATAACGGGATGGCGCGAGACGAACATCAACGCGTTCTACCGCCACCGGATTTCACATTCCGCGGGTGTTGTATGAATCCAGTGGCTGCAAGTGCGCACATTTAAAACGCGATCGCGACCAGCGGTGCATCCTTGCCGCGCCGCGGCGCGTCCAAACAGCAGTGATCGGTACATTCGCTCGCCGCGGCGTCCCCATGCTGTGGGACCTTTATGCTCGGGAAAGAAAGCGGCGGGTGGCCGCTGCGCCCTTTACTCCTCATCCGGAACTTTGGCCTGACACCGGCCTGCATGCCGCATGGTTGGGTCACAGCACGGTCCTGATAAGAATTGAGGGCACGACAATCCTTACCGATCCTGTGTTCAGCGCGCGGGCCGGATTGAACCTCGGACCGTTTACGGTCGGCGTGAAGCGTCTGGTCGAGCCCGCTCTTCGATTGCCCGGCGCGGAGCGAAACGCAATTCCCCGTCCCGATCTCATACTGCTTTCGCACGCGCACATGGATCATTTCGATCTGCCCAGTCTGCGCCGCCTGGAATCGCATGAAACCGGCGTGTTGACGGCCTCGAAGACCTCGGACCTGCTGCGTGTGAAGCGCTATGGTCAGGTCGATGAGCTGAACTGGGGAGAGACGGCGCGCTTCGGTGAGCTTACGGTAAGGGCGTTCGAAGTGAATCACTGGGGCGCGCGCGTTCAATCCGATACCTGGCGTGGTTTCAATGGTTATCTCATCGAATCGCCTCGCTATCGCGTGATCTTTGGCGGGGACACGGCCTTGACGGGGACGTTCCGCCAGTTACGCTCTTCCCGCCCGATCGATCTTGCAATCATGCCCATCGGCGCCTACAACCCCTGGATTCGCGCGCACTGCACGCCGGAACAGGCTTTGCAGATGGCGAACGATGCGGGCGCGGAGATGATCCTCCCCGTTCACCACCAGACGTTTGAGTTAAGCCGCGAGCCCACGTTTGAACCCATCGAACGGCTGACGGCGGCGCTCGCAGCCACGCCGGAGAGGCTGGCGTTGAGCGCGATCGGTCAGGAAGTCCACCAGCTTTAAGTCTCTGCGCCTAAGTCTCTGTGCTACAAAGGGAACGCTCCATTCCCCGAGAGCCCGACGATTTGAATCGATGACCTTGAACCGGCGCGCTCAGCGTGCGATCACGATAGCTTTTTTCGCGCTTCTCGCAGTGGCATACGCCATTTCCTGGTTCGCGCCCGCTGTGGGCCTTCACTACGATGACGGGGCGTGGCTGGTTGCCGCCAGAACGATCGCCGCGGGACATGGTTACACGGTCGACAGCCTTCCGGATCCCACGCAGCAGACCAGACCGCCGCTGTTTGCCGCCATTCTTGCGCTCTTTGCGCTTGTGTCCCGGCAACCGGTCTGGCTCAAGTTGTTGCCCCTGGGATGCACAGTTGCCTGGCTCGCGCTGACGCGGAAACTCCTCCTGAAGATGGGAGCGTCCCGCAACGACGCGCTCTGGCTCGTGGGACTGACGGCTGCCTGTCCCCTCGTTCTGCTTCTCGGCACGAATCTGCTGGCCGAATCGCTGTTCGCATTGCTGGTGACAGCCGCACTGCTGATGCTGCTCGAAGGCCACGCGCTTGCCACCGGAATACTGGCCGGATTGGCCACCCTGACGCAAACCGCGGGTGTGGCGCTCATCGTGGCCTGCATATTTACCCTGGCCGCGCGAAGACGTTTTCGAGGCGCAGTCATCTTTACAGCAGTCTCGATGGCGATGGTCGCGCCATGGTTCGGGTGGTGGCTGGCCCAGGCCGCACGCGATTACGCGAACCACACTTACGTCGCTTCGACCATCTTCACGGGGCTCGCCGCCAACGAAAAACTCGTTGTGCTCGCCCGGAATTTATACCTGGTGATTGCCAGTCCCTCATCGCTGCTGACCGGCGGATGGAGCGGAACGCCGGCGATGATCGCGACCGTGGTGGTCTTGCTGTGGAGCCTTTTCGTCCGCCGGCAATTCCTGCCGGATCTGTTCATCGCGCTGTACTGCATCGCGCTGCTTTTCAGAACCTCGCCGCCGCAGCGCCTGATCGCGCCGATCCTGCCGCTGGCGCTTTGGCTTGTCTGGCGGGTCTTCCGGCTGATGCGCCTCCGCGAGGCCCTCGCGGCGCTCGCCGTGGTCATAATGGTACTGCCGGTCTGGGCCACCGCGATCCGCATTCCCGCGACAGTATCGAACGGATATTTCCCTTCCGACAGCGGCCCCGCGGATAATTGGCATGATATGCGCAACCTGTTTGCGTTCATTCGTGACAGCACGCCGGAGCAAAGTGTTCTGCTCGCGAATCTCGACCCGGCTTTCTATCTGAACACGGAACGCAAGACGATCCGCGGTTTCACACCGAACGGCTTCGAGCTTTACTACGCCGAGCGGAAAACCGCGCTTACCCCAGATCAACTCTCTCGCGCCATCCTTCACAGTCGCGTGAGTTACGTCGCACTCACGCCGGATCGAGGCCTTCCCGAGTCGGAGTCATTTCACAAAAGCGTGGAGGCGCTGGAACACGGTGGCGTCCTCGTGCCGGTCAGCATGCCAGGAGGCTTGCCCGATTACCGCCTGCTGCAGGTAGTTGGCGAGCCGCCACGGTAGCGCCGGCGATCGTCGGCGCTCACAGGAACTGCGTCTTCGACAGAGCGGTTGCCAGGCTTGTTTCCCGATGGGCCTAAGTCTTTGCTGAAAGCGCCACGCCGCATGTTTCTGTACGGTTGGCGATGAGCCCGTCGATCGCGAATGGCCCGGATCCGCCAATAACGAGAGTTGCGATGCAGGCGAGATACAGCAAAATCACCTCATAACCCACGGGTCCGAACTGCGCCCCCGCCGCCGTCACCGAAATGAGCTTGACCGAGCTGAAGCCATAGGGAAGATGCACTTTAAACATCGCCATCAACAGAACTGCCGCCATCGGCAAGCTGACAATCGTCACGAATGCCCCAAGAAGTACGGCAAAGCCACAGACCAGCTCAGTTATGATCGTCAGCCACGCCATCAGATGTGGGACAGGAACACCCATGCCCTGGAGAATCGCAGCGAAGGCGTCTGGCCCTTTGGAGAGCTTGGCGAAGCCGTGTTCCATAAAGCCATAGCCTACAATCAAGCGGAGAAAAATGGGGGCAAACCGAGCAGGCGGAAGCCGAGTCGCCGGTCGGGGGAGCAAATAGTTCAGTACCTTCACAGGCTATAAATGCCCCGAACCGGCTGCCGTATTCCCTTTCGGTCCGTCAAACGTCCACGCCGGCATCCACATCCAGATACTGCAGTTCGTGCAACCGATAGTAAATCCCGCCGTGATGAATCAATTCCTCGTGGGTACCGATCTCCACGATTCGTCCGAGATCGAGCACCACAATCTTATCCGCCCGCCGAATGGTTGAGATCCGGTGCGCGATCACGATCACCGTGCGTCCTGTCATCAGGTTCGCCAGCGCCTTCTGCACCAGCATCTCCGATTCCGTATCCAGATGAGATGTAGCCTCATCGAGAATCAGAATCGGCGAATTCTTCAGGATCGCGCGCGCGATGGCAAGCCGCTGGCGCTGGCCGCCGGAGAGCTTGACGCCGCGATCGCCGATCACGGTCTCATAACCCTGCGGCAGCTTCTCGATGAACTCGTGGGCGAGCGCGGCCTCCGAAGCCTGGATCAGCCGCGCACGGTCGTACTTCTCCATTCCGTATGCGATGTTTTTGGCGACGGTATCGTTAAATAGAAACGTGTCCTGCGCCACCACGCTGATCTTGTGCCGCAGCGATGCCAGCCCGAGTTCCCGGACGTCGAGCCCGTCAATCTTCACCGCTCCCGCCGTGACATCGCGGAACCGGGGTACGAGACTCGCCAGCGTTGTTTTGCCGGCGCCGCTCGAGCCGACCAGCGCCACCACCTCTCCCGCGGCAATCTCCAGCGACACTCCCTTCAACTGCATTTCCTCCGCCGCAGGATAGCGAAAACTCACATTCTCGAATACGATACGGTCGTGGAACCCATCGAGCTTCCGGGCACGGGGTTTGTCTTCGATCTCTTCCGGCAGGTCGAGATATGCGAAGACCTTCTCCGATGCGCCCAGCGCCTGCTGAAAAATATTGTGCAGGTTGGTAATCCGCTTTACCGGCTCATAAAGAAACAGCAACGCCGCGAGGAAGCTCATAAACGCCTCCGCCTGCAAAACGCCGTCCTTGATCTCTTCGCGACCGAACCAGAGAAGACCGATAAAAGTCAGCGCTCCCATCATCTCGATAAATGGCGAAGGAATTCCCTGAATCAGAACGTAGCGGAGGTTGGCCCGCAAGAGTCGATCGCCGGCAATCCGAAAACGCCTGCTCTCATACCTCTCCGCGCCGAACGCGCGCACGACCTGATTGCCGGCAATGGCCTCCTGCAGAACTTGATTCAGATCGCCGGCGGCATCCTGAGTCCGGCGGCTGGTACGTCTGATTCGCTTCCCCAGACGGGCAGTCGGCAGCAGCACGAAAGGAAAAAGAGTGAGGCTGAAAAGAGCAAGACGCCAGTCGGTTCCGAAAATGACGAGTAACAACCCGATCGCCGAGAATATCTGCCGCATGAGATCGGCGAACATATCGGAGCTCGCGACCTGAATCTTATCGATATCGTTCATGACGGACGACATCAGACGGCCGGTCGAGGTGGCCTCGAAAAACCCCGCGCCATGGCGCAGTACCTTATCGAAGACCTGGTTGCGGAGGTCGGTGACGGCGGAGAAGCCGACGTAGTTTGTCAGATAATCGCCAAGATAATCGCAGACACCCCGCACGGCAAAGACCACGACGATCGTGATCCAGACCATCGTGAAGATGTTGTGAATGGCCGGTGGAAAGAACTGTTCGAGGTAAATCGGCTTATCGATGACGGGTATTACGAAAAGCGGATCCGGTGACGCGTCGAGGCCGGGCCGCAGAACGCGCCCGAGAACCACCTTGATCAGCAAAACCCTCGCGGCGGTCATCGCCCCGAAAATAGCCATCAGAACGACGGAGACGATGAGCAGGAACCAATACCGGCGTCCGTAGCCGATGAGCCGGACCCATTCCTTCATGAAACTTGAACCCGCAGCCGCTCCAGAGCGCTGAGCGACTGGTCGACGGAAATCGAGCGGATCGGCCCGTCCGCCTTGAGGATCTCGGAGGGCGTTTGCCACGGCGCCCAAAGCTCGGCGTCCGATGGCCCAAAGAAGATCATTTGAGGAATGCCGAAGGCCGCCGCGATGTGTGCGGGTCCGGAGTCGTTTCCCGCAAAGAATGAGGCGTCACGAATCAATCGAATCGTTTCGCCCAGGGGAGCCCCAGAGACGGTGCGCCATAGCCGGAACTCGGCCGGATCATCCTCAGGACCGCCGAGGAACACGACTTGCAATCCCAGGTTCTGTTCAAGATGGCGAGCGAGTTCCAGAAAGGAATCGGACGGCCAGGTCTTCTCCTGCGTTGCAGCGAACGGATGGAGAACCGCGAAAGGTCCTTCAGGCGCATACCGGGATCTCTCCGGCGAGATCGAAAGATTCGCTCGGGGAACGCGGCTGATCGGCACGCCAAGGTAAAACATCGCAGAAGCAATGTGCTCGGCGGTGTGCACGCGCCGTTCGATTCCAAGCACCTCCTGCGCCGTCGGGATCGGAGTGTTGTAGATCCATCCCGGGCGGAAAATATCGAATCCAGCCCGGAACCGCGAGCCCGAAAGCAGCGTTAATCTCGCACTGCGGGTTCCGCCGTGCAGATTCAGGCAGAGCACAGGTGAAAAGTCGCGAATCTCCCGACAGCGGGGAGCGAGGATGTCAGCCACATCCGGATTGTTTTCAAATACCGCCGCAAAACGGTCCTCGACCACTACCCCAATCCGCAGATCCGGGCGGGCTTGCTTCAGCAGCCGCAGAGCGGGAGTCGTAAGCACGCAATCGCCGAGAGAACGCAGCCGGATAACCGCAACGCGGCTGCCGGGGTTGAGCCGGTCGAGGGTGTCTGTCTGCAGGGGCACGCGAAATCGCCAATCCGGTTAACGCCACCCGCTTCAATCGTCGATCGTGGCTTCGTCGATCAGCATCACCGGAATTTCATCCCGCACCGGGTACAGCCGGTGGCAGGACACGCATCGCAGGCCGCTTTTGTCGGGCTTAAGTTCCAGCTTCGCCCGGCAGGCGGGACACACCATAATTTCGAGAAGTTCCGCGCTGATTGCCATTTCTTATAAAGCGTTTAGTTTACCAGGTCCGGGTCTGCACCAAAAACGCCTGCATCAAAACGCCCCATCAGGCGGCCGAATTTTCCGCCTTCACTTTTTCCGCGAAGCGCTTGACCTCAATGATCGCGCGTTCGTGCGTGCCCGCACCAACCACTTTCTCACCACGCCGCGCCTCTACGCGAAACTCGACACGCCGATTCGTAACCTTCGCGAGTTCCGCCGCAAAAATAACGGTGGACCCTATGGGCGCCGCGGCGCAATGCGAAACGTTCACGTGCGTGCCGACCGTGTCATGTCCCGGCTCGAGCATGGGAAGGATCAGGTTCCGGCAGGTTCGCTCCATGAACAGAATCATCTGCGGGGTAGAAAGAACGCGGGGCCCGTCAACGCCCAGAAACTTGATTGCATTGTCGTTGCCCACTTGAAGAACTTCTTCGCGTCGCGCGCCAATCGGATAGTCGGGCATCGGGTTCTGCAGACGATTCTCGCACGGGATGTGGCGCCCGAGGAGCTTTGGCCCTCATGTTGCTTGTTACAGACTGCAAGGAGAAAACGATGTCGAAGAATACAGCGGCTTTCGGGATTTATCACACGCGCGCCGCCGCGGAAGAGGCTGTTGCCGCGCTGCGCCACGCGGGATTTCGGAATACCGATATTTCCGCTCTTTTCCCTGACAACGCGGGTACGAAGGATTTCGCGCTCGAAAAGAACACAAAAGCCCCGGAAGGCACTGCGGCGGGCGCCACCTCGGGCGCGGTCGCCGGCGGAGTTATTGGTTGGCTTGCCGGAATTGGGATGATCGCGATCCCGGGCATCGGACCGTTAATCGCGGCCGGTCCAATCGTGGCTGCTCTGGCGGGAGCGGGCGCTCTGGGCGCTGTCGGCGGTATGGTAGGAGCTTTGGCTGGCATGGGAGTGCCGGAGTACGAAGCCAAACGATATGAAGGCCGCGTCAAGCATGGCGGAATCCTCCTCTCCGTCCATTGCGATGACCACGATTGGGTAAAGCGAGGCGAAGAAATCCTGAAGCGGACCGGAGCCGAGGATGTATCATCCGCATCCGAAGCGTCAGCGGATTTTGCGACTTCCGACAAACCCATGCTGCGAAGCCGCGCATCGATCGTTGAGACGTCGGAACCGGTAATTGTTGAGGATCCGCATCCCATAACCGGTTTTGACCGGGAGAACGAAATCGAACGCACGCGAACGACTACCGGTCCATTGTCGTAAGCTCCCTTTATAGGGCCAATGGACATTCACAACCTGCAGGCAGACCCGGAGAGCAAATTCAAACTCCGGAAATGGAAGGCTGACGAGACCTGGGGCATATCGAGAGGGCACGCCGAGAAAGCTTACCCTCTTCATGTCGAGAGGCTTGCAGCTTTGCATGATCTGCTGTACGCCGAGCAGAAGCGCGCTCTGCTCATTGTGCTGCAAGGGATGGACGCGGCCGGCAAAGACGGGACGATCAGGCATGTGATGTCTGGCGTCAACCCGCAAGGCTGTACCGTGACTCCCTTCAAGCAGCCAAGCACCCTCGAATCCAGTCACGACTTTCTTTGGCGTATTCACGCTGCCGTTCCGCCAAAAGGCGCAATCGGCATTTTTAACCGCTCGCATTATGAAGATGTGCTGATTGCCCGGGTGCACCAGCTGGTAACCCCGGAGGTCTGGAAAAAGCGATACGACCAAATCAACCAGTTCGAGAAGAGTCTCACTGAAAGTGGCGTACACATCATCAAATTTTTTCTGCACATGAGCGACGGCGAACAGAAGAAGCGTTTTGGGGAACGAATGGAAGATCCCCGCAAGAACTGGAAGATTTCACCTTCGGATTTTAAGGAACGTGAATACTGGGATCAATATCAGGAGGCCTATCAGGACGCGATTGCGAAATGCTCCACAAAATATGCTCCGTGGTACGTCATTCCCTCTGATCACAAGTGGTTCCGCAATTTTGCGGTCGGCGAGGTCCTGGTACGAACCCTCGAATCCTTTAAGATGAGCTACCCGAAAGTGGACCCTGAAAAGCTGGCACAGCTTCGCCTACACTAGACACAGCATCCCGATGAGTCTCGAAATTGCTGAACGAGAACGAGAAGGCGTTATCCTCCTTGATTTGAAGGGCCGCATTACCATGGGCGATGAGGTTTCCGCCTTTCGCGACGCATTCGAAAAGTATGCGACGGAGCCGGGCGGCAAGCTCATTCTGAACATGCACGAGGTGGACTACGTCGATAGTACCGGCCTCGGCGCCCTGGTCATGTGCTCCACCCGATTCAAGAGTCTGAACGGCGTGGCAAAACTGGTCAACGTCAATCGGCGCAATATCGAGTTGATCCTGATGACCAAGATCGACACCATCTTCGAGGTGTTCGACGACGAGACCGACGCGGTCAACAGCTTCTTCCCGGGCCGCGAGGTCAAGCGCTTCGACATCCTGCAATTCGTGCAGAATCTGCGGGAAGAGTAACGTTGAACCGAAGGGTTCGGCTAACATAGAAACTGATGGCAAACATCATCGGCGATGTACTGGGCGCGGCGGCGGCTGTAGCCAAAGGGATGAGCGTCACGATGAAGGAGATGATGTCTCCAACAGTGACGGAGAATTACCCGGACGAACCCGCAAAACTGCAGGAACGTTTCCGCGGCGTCCATGTGCTGCAGCGGGATGAGAATGGTATGGAAAAGTGCGTCGCGTGCTTTCTATGCGCGGCGGCCTGCCCGGCCAACTGTATTTACATCGAAGCCGCCGAAAACACCGAGAAGGTGCGGATCAGCGGCGGGGAGCGTTACGCGAAGGTCTACAACATCGATTACAACCGCTGCATCTTCTGCGGTTTCTGCGTGGAAGCCTGCCCCACTGACGCCATTACGCACGGACATGGATTCGAAATTGCGAGCTACAACACCTCGACGCTGGTTCATACCAAGGACGACCTTCTCGCCCCGATCCCGCCGGGCGCAAAGCCTCCTGTGATCGCTGAGACGGTCGAAGCTTCCGCGCATTAGCGAGCATCTGTAACAGTCGGAACAGTTGATCTCTGCGATCCGTCAGGCAGGGCAGCTCCCAGTCGAGTTTGAAGCATGTTTGCCGCTATTCGGGAACAAATCGATACCATATTTCGTGAAGACCCCGCGGCGAAGAGCGCCCTCGAGATCTTCCTCTGCTACCCGGGCTTTCACGCCATTCTCCTGCACCGGTTCGCGCATCGGCTTTACCAGGCCAATATCCCGATTGTTCCGCGGTTCATCTCTCAAATTTCGCGTTTTCTGACCGGTATCGAAATCCATCCGGGCGCGAAGATCGGGCGGCGTTTTTTCGTTGATCATGGCTCGGGCGTCGTGATCGGTGAAACGACGGAAATTGGCGACGACGTTCTGGTCTACCAGGGTGTTACACTCGGCGGTACCGGCAACGAGCAGGGGAAGCGGCATCCGACGGTCGGCAACAACGTGGTGATCGGATCCGGCGCGAAAGTTCTCGGCAGCATCGTGATCGGCAATCACGTGAAGATCGGAGCCGGCTCGGTCGTGGTGCATCCCGTGCCGGATTACTCAACGGTCGTCGGCATCCCGGGCCGGGTAGTGCGGATGAGATCCGCGGCCACGAATGGAGTTCTCGAACATGGGCTTTTGCCTGACCCCGAAGGTCAGGAAATCAGCGATCTCAAAGACCGCGTGGCCGACCTTGAGCGTCAGATGAAGGCGCTGCAGGGCGAAATGTCGGGCAAGCCGAAGACCGGCGCGGCCTGAAACGTCGTCCGCTCCGCCTTCACTCATTCAAAGGAAACCCATGACAGCGGGCTTACAGAATCTGAAGCACATCGTGGTCCTGATGATGGAGAATCGCTCCTTCGACCACATGCTCGGTTCGCTCAAGGCAGTGGATCCGCGCATTGACGGTTTAACCGGCGCGGAGAGCAACCTGGATACGACGAACGAACCCGCGCGGGTGCAGCCGCTCGCGGAATTTCAGTCGCAGCTCGATCCCGACCCGGATCATCACTTCCCCGCCGCCCATAAGCAGCTCTATTACGGGACGTCTTATTTCTCTGGCGGCGACCCGGTTCCCGCCGCCATGAGCGGATTCGTCCAGAGTTATTACGATCAGCAACGGAATGTGAACCATTCGCGCAAAATCATGTACTACTTTGCCGAAGACAAGCTTCCCGTTCTGACGACTCTGGCGCGCGATTACGCCGTCTTCAACAGGTGGTTTTCATCCATTCCCGGCCCGACACTCTGCAACCGCGCCTTTGCTCACTACGGAACGTCCTTCGGACAGGTGAGCATGGACGTCTTTCTATTACAACAAGCAATATCTCAGCATTTACGAGAGGCTGGTGAACGCAGGGCATGCCGCGAAGCTTTACTATTTCGATGCGGCGAGTTCCAGCCTCGAAGTGGTAAATCTGCTGCAGAATCAGCCGGCGCTGTTCGGTACTTACGATCAGTTTCTCGATGATTGCAAAGCCGGCAAGCTCCCGCAGTACAGCTTCATCGAGCCGAATTATACCGATCACGCAGGCTCCGACGGAGGCGAGCGGATTGCTTCCGACCAGCATCCGGATCACGACGTCCAGCAGGGTGAGGTGTTCATTGCCACTGTGTACAACGCGATCCGAAACAACCCCGACCTGTGGAAGAGCACCGCATTCCTGGTCGTCTACGACGAACACGGCGGCATTTACGATCATGTGCCCCCGCCCGCCTGCCCTCCCGACGGATTCGAGGCCACGCCCGAGCAGACCGGGGTTCCCGGCCTGACATTCAAATTCGATCGCCTGGGTGTGCGGGTGCCTGCGATCCTCATTTCGCCGTGGGTTCCCAAAGCTACCGTTGTACCGGGAGTATTCGAGCACGCTTCCATTCCGGCAACCGTGACATCATTCTTCCTGGGGGACTATCGGCAGCGTTCACCGCGCGAACAGAAAGCGGCGACATTCCTCGATCTGCTTTCAGATGAAATGCGGCCGGACGCCGACTGTCCGGTCTTTGGAGTTCAGGGCTAATTCATGGCCAAAATCGTTCCCGTTCCGAAACCGAACCGCGCCGCCTATAATCCGGGTCGTCCTTTGCATGAAAACGCTCTCGTGCGGGCCCAGGTCAAACACTTCGCGGAAGCGGACAAGCATCTTCCGGCGGAACTGCAAACCGGTATTGACGTCGCGTCAATCGGGACCGAGAGTGAAGCGAGCGACTACATCCGTAAAGTGACCACGGCCCTTCACAAGAGCGGTGGGCAGGCCGGGAAAGTTCGGCGAGCCGGGTGAAACGCGCGACCGTATTGATGCTTGTCTGTTGCGCTTTAGCGTCTTCCCTTGCGGCGCAGGAGAGCCAGATCGAAGCGGAGTTCCGGATGGAAGGCATGAGCTTCGGTTCCAGTTGCGTGCATCCCATGGGTTCTTTCTTTGGCGCGATCGTGGGTTGCGGCCAGGTGCTGTTCACCGGCAAGCCGCTTCACATCGCGGTCGGAAGCCTCGCCCCGCAGAATGGCGTCGGAACGGGACTCGCGCTGACGACCCACTACACCCCGAACGAAAACTGGCGGCTCTTTTTCGATGTGGACGCGGTCGCGTCGTCGAATCTCTCGTGGCGCGCAGGCGCCTATATGACGGCGGTCCTGATCCGTCATCCGAAGATCGTGGTCCTCACGGGCCCCACTGCCGCCAGGAAAACCGGCAGGCCGGTGATCCAGGAAATGCCCGCATTTCATCTATACAGCCAAAGCATCTCGCTCAACAAGCTGACTTACTTCGGTCTGGGCCAGGGAACGAGTACCGCGGGTCGTACCTACTACGGGATGCGGCAGACCATTGTTGGCGCAAACGCGGTGTTTCCGGTCTTCGCGCCTCTGAATCTTTCCCTCTTCGCCGAGGCGAACGGGCGCTTCGTCACACTGCGCGGCAGCAACATTCAGGCGAACCCTTCCATCGAGACCCTGTACAACGAGGCGACGGCTCCGGGTCTGGTAAATCAGCCGGCATACGCTCAGTTCGGTCAGGGTATCCGGCTCCAGCCGAGTTTCGCGAACGGATATGTGCGGCTGAACTATTCGCTCGGGTTTGAGGAATGGGTCTCTGGTACGTCGGGTTACTCGTTCCAACGATTCACCGCCGATTTATCCCATCAGTTCCCGCTCTACCGCAACACGCGTTCGCTGAATCCGCAGGAATTTAATGGCCCCGACAGCTGTCTTCAGAGTCCGACCGCAAATAGCTGCCCTGCGATTACACGGAATCTCGAAGGAAGCTTTGGCTTCCAGTTCCTTTATACGGCATCTCTGATTCCGGGCGGCAATGCCGTTCCGTTCTACTTCGATCCGACCCTCGGCGGCTCCGATATCAATGGGACTACGCTTCTTGGCAGCTATCAGGACTACCGGTTTCGCGGCCCCGATTTAATGCTTCTTCGCGGCAGCTTCGAGCATTCGATTTTCAAGTTGCCGCTTGGCGTGAAATTCATGGTTGATGAGGGGCGAGTTGGGCTCACGCCCGGCCAGCTCGGATTCGATCATCTCGCCCACAGCTTCGCCGCCGGACTGACGTTGCGTGCCGGCGGTTTGCCGTTGATCGATCTGCTCTTCGCGTGGGGCGGCCATGAAGGGAATCATACGATCGCCTCGATCAGCAACTCCCTGCTTGGCGGCGGCTCGCGGCCGTCGCTCTACTAACGCAAATAAGCCCGCAGCGCGTCGATCAGGTCCTCCGCCGCCTGCGCCTGCTCCTCGGTCTGGTGCTTCGTGTCGATGACGTGGAACCGGATGTGGCCTTCGATCACCTCCGCCATCAGCGCGTCCATGGCGCCGCGGCACGCTGAAATCGTATGCAGGACTGAGGAGCATTCCGCCTCATCCGTCAGTTCCCTCTCGATCGCTTCCACCTGACCGCGAATCCGCCTTACGCGGTTCAGGAGCTTACGTTTCTCTTCGATTGTGTGGGCCATATCGCCTTTACAAGAATACCCCGCCGGGTATACGCTGGTCTTGGGTCGTCCTCTCCTGAACGGAAACTCCCGATGTCAAACTGGTTCTCCATTACGATGCTTTTTGTGTGCCTGTGCGCTCCATTGTTCGCACAGGATGACGCGCCCGTCAGCATCGACTCCGAACGCTGGAACCTGCTTTACCAGGCAACCTCCATCGGCCAGTATCATGGCTCATTTAACGCGGCCTACTCCGGAACGAACAGCCTGGCGAACCATCCGGAGCAGGACGTGTCGCTGACCACCACTCTGTTTTTCGGTTACCGGATTACGCCCAACACATATTTCTATTTCGATCCCGAGATCGCTGGAGGCAAGGGCTTCAGCGACGTCACCGGCGTAGCGAACTTTCCGAACGGCGAACTGCCCAGAGTCGCCAGCGCTACACCGAAGCCATATGTAGCGCGCCTCTACGTCATGCACGATTTCGGCTTCGGCGACGCGAAGGAATCCGTCGAAGGGGACGAGAATCAGCTCGCGGGCTCGCGTCCGATGACGCGTTACACAATCGTCGTGGGCCGTTTTACGCTGACAGATTTTTTCGACAACAATACTTACACGCACGACCCGCGCACCCAGTTCATGGGCTGGGCGGTGATGTACAACGGCGCGTGGGATTATCCTGCCGACACTCGCGGCTACACCTGGGGCTGGGTCAACGAGTTTCATACCCGCCGCTGGTCGCTGCGTTATGCGAGCGCGGCCGAACCGAAGACCGCCAACGGTCTGCGCTTCGATCGCCGCATCCTGCGCGATCGCGGAGACGTCTTTGAAGGTGAGATCCGGTACAGCCCGCGCATGCATCCCGGCGTGCTGCGCCTGCTGAACTATTTCAACCACACCGACTCGGGAAGCTACGGTCAGGCTCTCCAGCTCGCTGCCGCGACCGGCACTCCGCCGGACGTGACAAAAACCCGCCAGATTGGCACACTGAAATACGGCTTCGGGGTCAACATGGAACAGGAAATCATGCACAATGTCGGTGTGTTCGCTCGCCTCGGCTGGAACGACGGCAAGACTGAAGACTTCGCCTTTACCGCGATTGATCGTCTTGCGAGCGGCGGAGTTTCGGTTTCGGGGGGAAAGTGGCGCCGAACCGACGACACGTTCGCGACCGAACTGACGGTCGCGGGGATTTCGGCGGTCCACGCCCTTTATCTCAGCCGCGGCGGCCTCGACTTCATCATCGGCGACGGCGCCCTGAACTACTATCCCGAGTACATATGGGAAAGCTACTACAGCGCCCGTCTGTTCAAGGGATTTTTCGCTACACTTGACGCGCAGCATATCAACAATCCCGCTTACAATCATGATCGCGGGCCGCTGTGGGCTTATTCGCTTCGACTTCATTTCGAGACCGGCAAGAAGTAACCGGAAAATAAGTAAGCAAAGACTGCACCCCCAGGACACTCCATGCGAAAGGTCGATACCCTCCGGCGCGCACCCACGAAACGAACACGCCCCGCGTTTTCCGCGTGGAACGTGATGCGTTACCGTCTGCTTGCTCTGTTCGCGATCATTGGTCCGGGATTCATCACCGCCAACGTCGATAACGATCCGGGCGGCATCCTGACTTATTCGCAGGCGGGCGCGAAGTATGGCTATACGCTGCTTTGGACGCTGGTTCCTACGACGGTCGCGCTGATCGTGGTGCAGGAGATGGCGGCCCGTATGGGCGCGATCACGGGCAAAGGATTGTCCGACCTGATTCGCGAAGAGTTCGGCCTGCGGATGACGTTTTTCACCATGACTGTGCTTGGGCTGGCTGATTTCGGGAACATCGCCGCCGAGTTCGCGGGGCTTGCGTCGGGAATGAAAGTGTTCGGGGTCAGTCCATACATCGCTGTTCCCCTGGGCGCGGCGCTGGTGTGGACCGTCATTGTGCGCGGATCCTATAAACCGGTCGAGAAGGTCCTGCTGATTCTCTCGATGATTTACTTCGCGTATCCGGTCTCCGCCTTTCTCGCGCGCCCGGACTGGAAACTGGCGCTCACGGATACGGTTGTTCCGCAGTTCAATTCGGATCCCGGCTATCTGGTGATGATCGTCGGACTGATCGGCACGACCATTACTCCGTGGATGCAGTTTTACCTGCAGGCTTCGATTGTGGAGAAGGGCGTTTCGAAGCGGAATTACGGGCTAAGCCGTATCGACGTGATTTTCGGGTGCGTGGTGACCGACGTGATCGCGTTTTTCATTGTCGTGGCCTGCGCGGCCACGATTTTCCATTCCCAGCATCGTGAGATTACGGATGTCGCGGAGGCGGCGAAAGCACTTGCGCCCTTCGCCGGCAAGTTCGCCGCGATTCTTTTTGCGGTAGGACTGGTAAACGCGTCTCTGATGTCGGCGGCGATTCTTCCGCTGGCCACGGCTTACAACGTGTGCGAAGGGTTGGGGTTCGAATCCGGCATCGACCGGCGTTTCCGCGAAGCACCCATTTTCTATGGCCTCTACACGATGTTGATTCTCTGCGGCGCCGGTTTTGTGCTGTTGCCGGGCTTGCCGCTGCTCAAAGTCATCCTGATTTCGCAGGTGGCGAACGGGATTCTGCTGCCGTTCGTGCTCGGGTTCATGCTGATTTTGATCAACCGGGAGCGGCTGATGGGTGAATACCGGAACGGGCCGTGGGGCAACTTCATTGCGGGCGCCACCAGCGTGATCATGGTGCTGCTCACCATTGCGCTGATCTATAACAGTGTCACCGGATAGCCGGAGACTGAAAAATGCATTGTGAGCCGCCGATGAACGCTTATAAACGCTGATCTGCATTCATCAGCGGTTTTTGGGGTGTCGAATACTCCGCGCGCCTGATTTCTGAAGTTTACCAGCGCGCTCTGCTCACAAACTTCGTCTTCGGGGAATCCGGGCCGCTGCTGAAACTTCGCTTCGAATAACTTACAAGGATCACGGGGGTCGAAGAATATTTTGCCGATATTCTGATTGAGAATGTGCCGGTTGTCGAGATCGAGGTGGAAGCGAATCGTCCACGGATTTCAGACTACCGAGCTTTCATCCGATCCCCGCAATTGTGGATCATAGGACCATGAATCCTGTGATGCGTATCCAGAAACGCGGGCCTCGGTCCGCGCGATTCGTCCTTGTCATCGCGGTCGCTCTTGTTTTGCCGGTTCTGTCGTCAGGACAGGTCAAGGTTCTCATGTCCGGCGGCTTTTCCGTTGCATATCAGGAACTCTTACCGGAATTCGAAAGGACGACCGGTATCACAGTCACCACAACCAGGGGACCGTCGCAGGGAAACGGGCCGGACGCCATCGGTGCTCAGCTGCGGCGGGGAGTGCTGGTGGACATGGTGATCATGAACAGGGAAGGGCTTGAGGAACTGATGGCGCAGGGCCGCTTCGTGGCCGGAACAGTCGTTGACCTCGCCCAGGTTCCGCTCGGGCTGGCAGTTCGCCACGGGGCGCCCAGGCCGGAAATCGGCACTGTGGATGCATTCAGACGAACGCTGCTTGGGGCCAGGTCCATTGCCTCGGATAGCAGCGCCACTATCTACGTGACAACGAAGCTGCTGCCGCGGCTCGGCGTCGCTGATACGGTGGCGGCGAAGGTCGTAAGTAAGGGTCCAGGCGTTGTGGCCAGTGGAGAATCTGATTTCGCGATTCTGCCGGTGAGCGAACTGCTTGCCGCGCCGGGCGTCGATTTCGTTGGCACGATCCCGGCGGAGGTCCAGCATATCTCTGTCTTCACTGCGGGCGTCGTCGCAGGCTCAAAAGAGTTGAAAGCCTCGAAACGGCTGATCGCGTTTCTGACATCGGGAAATGCGACAGCAGCAATCAGGAAGAGCGGGATGGAACCCTCGAAATCGCGATAGCAATGGTTCCATCTGTAGGGATGGTCCTCGCCCGCCTCGGGGCGCCCCAAATTTGACGGTAGCGCCGGCGGTCGCAGCCGCCGGCCTTCTTCGAAAACGACAACTCGCAAAACAGCTATCCCGAGGTGTCGGAATTGTCATTCTCATCTGCTACTGTGAGGCTAATGTCGCGAGAGCCTTCCCTGCAGGACCCTCTTCGTTTCAATCGCAAAACATCTCCATGCGCAGTCGTAATCTTTGGGGCGAACGGCGATCTCACAAAGCGAAAGCTGATGCCCGCCCTCTATCGCCTGGCTTTTGAAGGTCGTCTGGCGCCTGGTTTTGCTGTCGTCGGTATTTCCCGAACCGCCATGTCCGACGACGATTTTCGCGGACACATGCGCGAGTCGGTGGCAAAGTTTCTGGAAGACTCGCCTTTCGACGAAGACCTTTGGAAATCCTTCGCGCAGGGTCTCTTCTATATGGCCGGCGATGTCGGCGACCAGGCCATGTACAAACGCCTCGCCGATTGCCTCAACGAAGTAAAGCAATCCCGTCAAACCGCCGGAAATACGCTCTTCTATCTGTCAACGCAGCCCAGTCAGTACGCGCCCATCGCTGAAGGAATCGGCGGCGCCGGTCTCGCCAAAGCCGAAGGCTGGCAGCGCATCATCATCGAGAAACCCTTCGGCCACGATCTCAAGAGCGCGGTCGAGCTGAATAACCGCCTGCAAAAGGTC
This sequence comes from Terriglobia bacterium, assembly GCA_963845785.1. Lineage (GTDB taxonomy): Bacteria > Acidobacteriota > Terriglobia > Bryobacterales > Bryobacteraceae > BOG-234. Next base: position 370,621 of record CAWJTK010000004.1, read on the forward strand.
TTCGACGAAAGCCAGATCTATCGCATCGATCACTACCTCGGCAAGGAAACCGTTCAGAACATCCTCGCCTTCCGCTTCGGCAACGGCATTTTCGAACCGCTCTGGAACCGGCGCTATATCGAACACGTGCAGATCACGGCCGCCGAATCGATCGGCGTGGAAGGCCGCGGCGCTTATTATCAGGAGGCCGGCGCCCTGCGCGACATGATCCAGAATCATCTGCTCCAGGTGCTGGCGACCGTTGCCATGGAACCCAGCGCGACGTTCTCCGCCGACGCCGTGCGCGACGAGCGGGCGAAACTGCTGCGCTCGATTCACGTCATGAAGCCCGAAGAGGTTGCCGCCAGCACCGTCGCCGGTCAGTATGGTCCGGGGCGAGTCGGCGGCGAAGCGGTTCCCGGATTCCGCGAGGAAAAGGGAGTGGATCCGGACACCCAAACGGAAACCTACGTGGCGGCGACGTTCACCATCGGGAACTGGCGCTGGGCGGGAGTTCCTTTTTACATGCGCACGGGCAAATACCTGCCCAAGCGCGTCAGCGAAATCGCGATCCACTTCCGCTCGGCGCCCCTCTCGGTGTTCCGAAACGAATCCGGCGAAAGCGCCGAAGCAGTGCCCAACCTTCTTATTCTGCGCATCCAGCCGGAAGAAGGTATCTCGCTGAAGTTTGTTTCGAAACGGCCGGGCGCGGGCATGACCCTTCGGCCCGTTTCGATGGACTTTAATTATGGGTCGAGCTTCGGGGAACGCTCGCCTTCGGCCTACGAAACTCTGCTGCTCGACGCGATCTCGGCGATGCGACTCTCTACACGCGCCAGGATATGGTGGAAGCCAGCTGGTCCGCCGTGCAGCCGATTCTCGACTACTGGAGCACCCAGAAGTTCGCTTTTCCGAACTACGCCGCGGGCACCTGGGGTCCCGCCGCTGCCGACGAAATGCTCGCGCGCCGCGGACACACCTGGAGGCGGCCATGACTGCAAGCCAAACCGTCAAACCGGACTCGGTTCTCCACGAATTATCGGAGCTCTGGGGCAAAATGCTCAAGCCCGATCCGGCCGCCGGCAACGGTAATGGCGTCGACGCTTTGCGCGCCTGCGCCATGACCCTGATCGTCTTTGTCGACGAAGAGGACGACGCGGCGGCGCTCGACGAAACCCTGAAGGGCGTCATGCACGTGCATCCCAGCCGGGCCATTGTTGTGCGGCTGCGGGAAGAGCCAGGAACGCTCTCGTCCCATGTGCTGGTTCAATGCTGGTTACCGGTCGGCCATCACAGGAAGATCTGTTGCGAGCAGGTCGAGTTGTCGGTCTCGATGAACCGCCTTGCCGACCTTCCGACCATCATCGATCCGTTGACGGCGGCCGATATGCCTCGCATAATCTGGTTTCGCTCCGCTCGCATCGATCGGGCTCCGGGCGTTGCCGAACTGATCGCTTTGGGGGATAAGATCATCGTCGATTCAACGCGCCCCGGATCGCCCGCATTCGCAGACATGCGCGTCCTGGCGGGCGCCGGCTATATCGTCGCGGATCTTGCCTGGACGCGTCTCACCCGGATTCGCCAACTGCTGGCCCAGTTGCTGGATGGGCACGATCTCACCGGCATCCCTGCCATTACGATCCTGTATTGCGGCGCCGATCCGGCGCCCGCGGCAAAGTACATACAGGCATGGCTCCGCTCTGAAATGACCTCCGCCACGGTGGATCTGCGCAGAGATGGTTCCGAGGGCCACGGGGAAATCACGACGATTCAAATCGAACCCGACCTCAACGTGCGCGTTTCACCAAACTGCGCGGAATATGAAACAGGCGCCTTGCACCAGCGCGCCAATCTGACAAGTTACGCCGAACATGAGCTGCTCTCCGAAGAGCTGAGCATCATGAGCCACGACCCCGCCTTCGAACGGGCTCTCCAACGGATGACAATATGGACCCCGCGATCCTGACCTTCGATACCGCCGAGGCAGCCGCCGATGCCTGCGGAGCCCGCATTATGGAAATCATCGAGAAGGCGAGACGCGACCGCGGCTCGGCGTCGGTCGCGCTCTCGGGAGGCAGCACGCCGCGGATCATGTTTCAGTGGATGGCGAAACATCCATTCGAATGGTCCGGCGTCGAATTCTTCCAGGTGGATGAACGCTGCGTCCCGCCCGATGATTCGCAAAGCAATTTCCGCATGACCAGGGAGTCGTTACTTGATCCCGCCGGCATTCCTGAAAGCCAGTTCCATCGTGTGCTGGGCGAGTTGCCGCCCGCGCGGGCCGCCGGGATCTACATCGAGGAGATCTGCCGCATTCTGCATCTCAGCCCCGGAGAGCTCCCCGTGTTCGACGTCATTCAGCGAGGGATGGGGCCGGACGGGCACACCGCCAGCCTGTTTCCCGGTGAGCCGTTGATCGCAGATCGCACGGGTATCGCCGCGGCGGTATGGGTCGAAAAGATGAAGCAGCATCGGATAACTCTGCTTCCCGGCGTCCTGGAGCGGGCAAGATATACGGTCTGTCTGGCGACCGGAGCCGAAAAGGCGGATGCGCTTGTTTCAGTGTTGCGCGGGCCTTTGGATCCGTTGCGGACACCGTCGCAGATCGCATCGCCGGATATGACCTGGTACCTCGACAAGAGCTCGGCAGCGAAGCTATAACGCCAGGCTATAACGCGCTACTGAACCCGCCGCGTCAGCACAGCAGTGCCTGAAGAAAGACCCTGTTGGGTGCCAAGATCGGTCGCGGTCCAGTCGAATCTCAGGGAATTCTCGGAGACCAGCTTCAGCGTCAGTTCGCCTTTTGCGCCGGCAGTTCCCGTCCAAAGGTACGAAGCGATGCCCGAAGGGCCTGAAAACGAGAAGTCCACATCGGGAGACATCTTCCGATCCGCAATCTGGAAGCGCGCCCGATACTTGCCGTGGATCACGCCGTTATCGTCCGAGATTGTGGCTTCAATAAACTCCGGCAGGTAGAGCGAACGATTCGTGTTGTGTTGACCCTGCGCCGGTCTTGAGTAGTACCAGAAACCCGAGATCGGCCGCGGGGCGGGACGATCGACTCGCACCGGCGCGGCGCTTACCAGAACCGGCATCGGGGTGGCCAAAGGCAGATCGGCCATTGCGACGGAGACAGACTGGTCTGCGGCCGCCGGGAGCGGCTCGGAGCTGGCGGTCGCCCCCGCCGGATTGTTTCCGCGCAGGCGCTTCAACTCGCTGAGCGCCTCGTCGCGTTCCAGGGTCACCGTGCGCAGATCGCCCTGCAACTGGGCAATCCGCGAAACCTGATCGACGGTAAGATCGGCGGCCCCAGGTGCCGACGCGGAGCTCCAGGCGGTGTCGTCGCTCTGATCGAACGAGCGGAGCGACCCCGCTATAGTGTCCCTTGCAAGCCAGATCAACAACCCGGCGGCAAAGCAAAGAACGGCCACCCAGGCGATCCGTCCCACTCCCCACCGATATGGGGGACGCGGCACAGGACCGGCGATGATAACCCGGGGCCGATAGCCCCGATCCAGAATCTGATCGTAGCGGCGCCTGCGATCCGGATCGGAGAGGACCGCATAGATACGGTTTAACTTCCGCATCTGCTTCTCGGCGGCGTCTTTCAGATGCGGATCGGTTTGCTGATCGGGATGCAGCAGCCGCACGAGCGTGCGAAACGCTTCCCTGAGCTCATCGGGAGACGCGGCGGGCGCTACTCCGAGCTCCTCATAAAACGTGATTTCACCCGCACGGGGCGACGCAATCATGAGAAATCACACACTACGAAATCTGAGGATAACAGTATCGAAAGTGATCGCCGACCGCAAGTCCCTGCAGCCGATAGAGTACCGAAAGCCGCGCTGCGATAGACTGAGACAAGTCAGTCTTCCCCGGTCGTCTAACGGTAGGACAGCGGCCTTTGGAGCCGTGAATCGTGGTTCGAATCCATGCCGGGGAGCCACAAAGTCTGCGCCGCCACATTTTTAAAACATAAGCTTCAACGCGAATTGAATCTGTCTCGACGACGTAGTCGTCGAGGTGATCTTTCCGAATGTCGGGTTCGGAACTCCGCCGCCGTTCGGCGTCTGAATGAACACGCTCGCATTGGGAAGGGAGAAGTTGGCGTGGTTGAGCAGATTGAAGAACTCCGCGCGGAACTGGATGTGAACCTGTTCCTTGATCGGCGTATCCTTCATAACCGCGTAATCGAGAGTTGTGATGCCGGGCCCGGGCAAAAAGTCTCTTTGCAGATTGCCCAGCGTGCCCGGCGCCGGCAGCGAGAAGGCCGCCGGGTTGGCCCATTGCGTCACGTTGTTGGTGAAAATCTGGCCTTCCGGTAACACCACGTTGGGCCGCTGATTACCCACCGCGCTTCCGCTCTGATCGAATCCGATGATCACGTTCCACGGTGACCCGCTTTGCGCCGTAAGGCCGCCGCTCATCTGCCATCCTTTGACGAAAATATTTTGATTGAACGGAAGGGCATAAAGTCCGCTCCACTTCAAAACCTGCGGACGGTCGAACAGGCAGCGTCCGTGGTCAAAAGAGCCGTTGAGCGGGTCCGACCACGGAATGCCGCCTTCCAGCCCATAGGTGCCGGAGGCGTTGTCGAGGCATTTTGACCAGGTGTACGAAAGTTGAGACTGCAAACCATGCGAGAAGCGCCGGTTCAATCCTACCTGCAGCGACTGGTAATTCGAGTCGCCTACGGGAGCTTCGCTGCTTAGCGCCGCGCCCGCCGGATTGAGGCGCGGATTACTGACGATACCGGCGGCGGTTGGGCCGCGGGGAACGCCGAAGACTGTCACGCCGTTCACCACTGTCGGCTCCACGGGATTGATATCGCGGGCCGCGTACAGATGCAGACCCCGCGAGCCAACGTAGCCAACCGTCAAAGTGGTGGAAGACATGAGCTCGCGCTGAATGTTGATATTCCACTGATACATGTGGGGCGTGACATTAGTGTTGTAATCAACGCCCACGAGCTGCGCCGGTGGCGGCAGCGCTCCCGGGAAGGGGTTGGGGAACGCAGGCAGGGGAACGAAAGCGAGCGCATAAGGTGGATTGAAGTAATATCCGGACGCGTAGCTTCGTGCCCGAATGGGATCGTAGAAGATTCCGAATCCTGCGCGAATTGCGGTCTTATGATCCCCGAATGGATCGTAGGCCAGCCCGATCCTGGGGTCGAAGTTCTTTAACGAAGGATTGGAAGCAAACACGTGCGGCACGCGCTGAAACGTTCCGAATGGTGGGTTAATTAAAGTCTCGAGCGGGTGCAAATCGGTGACGGGATTGGTCACAAACTCGTAGCGCAGACCGATGTTCATCGTCAGCTTCGGACCGATTTTCCATTCATCGTGAATATACCCGTCCACTTCGATCTCCCGGAAGTCGCGATAGGAATCCGTCTGCCCGGGTTCCGGCCCCTGGAACAGGCTGGCGTTTCCTTGCAGGAATGCCGTCAACCCGGGGAACGTATAGAAGCCACCCCACCATCCCTGTTGCTCGAAGTTACTCCGCACGCGGCTGAAAACGCCGCCAAACCGCAGGTTGTGGGCTCCGTGTGTCCAGATCACGTCATCCGAGAGTGGAAACTTGTTTTGCACTTCCAGAAGCGGCGCATAGATGCTGGTGCCCAGCGGACTCAGGCCAGTGACGCTCACTCCACCGTTCTGACCGCGCTCCGGGAAGAAGTTCAGCGCCGATTCCTGATTCGGAGTCTGCTGCACATCGGTTTCCCGGGTCCGCGTAAAACTGAAGCGCACCATGTTTACGATCGTCGGCGAAATCACGCGGCGGTACTCGATCGTGGCGAACTGGTTGCCCGTAGAACCGACTTCCGGCCATCGTGGGGGCAAGGGCGAACCGAGAAACGGCTGGATGATACTGCCATAATCTCGCACATAGCGGACGAACAGCGAATCCTTCGTAGAGATGTTGTAATCGACCCGCGCCAGCAGGTAATTCTCGTTGCCGGTTGTGCTGTCCACCTCCGCGATCGAGCCGACGCCCGGCGACAACTGTGTCGTGGGGAGCGGATAAAGCGCCAGAAGCGGCGCGATCGATGGGTTGACGCCGACGTTGACACCGTTCACGATTCCCTTGTGGGCGTTGGCGTCCGGAACCAGCGCCACTACGGTCTGTCCGAGCGACTTCCGCAGTTCCTCGTCGTTAACGAAGAAGAACAACTTGTCTCTTTTGATCGGTCCGCCCAGGCTGCCGCCAAACTGATTCTGCCGGAACGGAGGGGTGGATGCGCCGTCAAAAAAGTTGCGCGCGTCGAGCGCGCTGTTGCGCAGGAACTCATACGCGGACCCATGAAAGGCGTTAGTACCGGACTTGCTTACGGCATTGACAACCGCACCGTTACCGCCGAATTGGGCGCTATAAGTATTGGTCAGAACAGAGAACTCCGCAATGGCTTCGATACCCAGCGTTGTGCCCATCACACCCGATCCGGAGCCGTGGTTCCAGAAGCCTTGAATATCGGTGCTGTCCAGGAGATAAGCCTGGCCTTCCGACCGCGCGCCGGAAACGCTGAAGTTGTTCTGCGTGCCGTAAAGCAGATTCGCACCGCCGTTACCAATCTGGGATCCCGAGGACACTCCCGGTATCAGAGACACCAGATCTGTGAAGTTGCGGCCGTTCAACGGCAGGTCGTTGATTTGCTTCTGCTCCACAAAAGAAGACACAGCTGTCGAAACTGTGTCCACCTGCGAAACCTGAGCATCCACTGTTACCGTCTGCTGGCTCTGCCCCACCATCAACGAGAAGTCCACAACGGCTTGAGCGCCCACCGTCAGGCTGATTCCGGGACGTACAGTGGTTTGAAAGCCCTGGGCGGAGGCCTGCGCCTCGTAATCCCCGACGGGGAGATCCGCGACGGTGTAGCGGCCCTGAGCGTCTGTCGAGACTTGCTGCACTTTGCCGGTCCCGATATTTTTCACCTGCACTGTGGCATTCGGAACAAGGGCGCCGGCCGAATCCGTCACGGTCCCCAGCACGGTCGCGCTCGTGGCTCCCTGACCATTCACGCGGCCTGGCATAAGAACTCCAAGCGTCAGCAGCAAGGCCGCCACGAGAGCGGGGCCACAATGGCGACGAAAATCCGAACCCATGCAGATTGGCATTCTGCGAGGCTATGGCTCTGGTTCGTCGGAGTCAATGGGAACTTCGTAATAAGCACTATCAATCGGGATGATAGACGCGCAGGGAGATTCACGAGGGCGTCTTCACCCGGCGCCATCGCGCTTCGACAGGTTCCCGGCAAACTCAGCGCAGAGATTGGGTGAGACTTTCCAGATTTTGCGCGCGGACCTTGACGACGCCGCGCCGTGGACTGTCGATATCCGCGATCAGGAAAAATGCGATGGAGACGAGAAACGGCAGAATGAGAAACGGAAGGTATTTCGTGTCCTTCCGATGCAGGTTGTACCCGATGAGTATGCTGCAAAAGACCGCGATCGCCTCCATGAGAATCCAGGCGGCTGTCGGGATTGTATTGCGCCACGCGGCGAACGCGTATCCCTGGGAGTTGAGCACATCATTCATACCCGAGGTGGCAAGAGCGGTCAGCGCGGAGGGATTCGCGACCGCGGCGGCGGCCGTAGTCGACCATAGTTGCGTCTCCAGTTGAGCGGTGGCGGCGTCGCTTTGCCGTAATTGAACGTCATCGCGAACTGAGTAGAAGACAAGACGTTCTTCGAGATATTTTTTTAATAACGTTCGCACCTTCTGCGCATCGGCGGCCGGCAACAGATCGGTGCGCACGTACTCCGTGCCGATCGCGTTCGCTTCTTCCTCCTCATACTGCTTGCGCAGATCGTAGCGGCCGGTGGACATGGAAAAGGTGAATCCAATAATCAGACCCAGAAGCGTCAGGCTGGCCGGCACGATGACGCCGAGGTCGTCGCGCTCCTCGTTAGCGAGCGTACCTGACCTGTCGCGAAAAAAAACGCCCACCCTTGTCGCAAGCCACAGCGCGACAAAAGAAAACAGGAATACGACTAACGGGAATCGCCAGACAGGTGTTGTCATCACTTCGTTCTTTCACCTCGTATTTTTGTCCGGCGATGCGCGCCGACGCGAACGGCTTCACGATTGCGCGCGATTTCAAGCATGGGCGCGCTGCCTTACGCGATTGCCACGGGCGTGGAAAGCGGAAATGAGCGGATCGGAGCCCACGTGGCGTATAAGCCAGTAACAAACAACCGAACGACGATGCCGGCCTTTACGGCAAGGAGCGCAATTTTCAAAAGATCCGACATTACCGCTTGGACGATGACGCGTCAATAGAGGATTTTAATTTTCCAGCGGTATTCCGGTCGGGCATTTCCGAGCCCTTTTTGTTCCTGACGGAACTTTTTGAACCAGTACGGAGCCCGGAGCATCGGAAGGTCGCAGAGTACCTGTGCAATCACAGCAGGAGGAAACTCAATGAAGCGATTTATTGGATCAATCGGCGTCCTGTTTTTGCTTTCCGCCGGACTTTCAACGGCGGTGCGGGCACAGGCCCCGGTGGGGGACGAATCCGCAACGAAGGAACCGGAAGCGCTCAAAGCCCTCAGGGCGATGGCGACCTACCTGCGGTCGCTTAAGGATTTCCAGGTTCGCGGCGCAATCACGGACGAAATTGTGTTGACGGATGGCCAAAAGATTCAAGTTGCCAAAACCACGAACCTGCTGGCCCGGTTGCCGGACCGTCTCATGGCGGATATCGATGGGGACCAGGGAGCGAAGATCTATTTCTATAACGGAAAAGAATTCAGCATCTTCGCGAAGGACGTGGGGTATTACGCGAGTGTTCCGACGACGGCTAAAACGTTAAAGCAGTTGGTGAACAACCTGGACGACAAGTACGGCGTCGAGATTCCGCTCGCTGATCTGTTCCTTTGGGGCGACGGTGACGAGGCAGGTCTGAAGTCCGCGATTGACATTGGACCAAGCGACGTGGACGGAATAACCTGCGAGCATTATGCGTATCGCCAGGAAGGTCTGGACTGGCAGGTATGGATCGAGGAGGGTTCACACCCGCTCCCGCTGAAGCTTGTCCTCACGACGACGACGGACGAAGCTCGTCCACAACACGAGGCGACTATGAAGTGGAATCTCGCCCCGTCATACGACGAATCCTCCTTCACTTTCGACCCACCCGCAGGTACCCACAAAATCATTCTTACCACCCTCGATGCGGACGCAAAAAAATAGGAGATCAGTGATGAGAAGCTTAACTTCCGTAATTGCCCTGTTTGTTCTGCTGTGCGCTCTCCCCAGTGCGTCGTCGGCTGCCCCGGCGCGGGCGGCGCGGGCTGAATCTCGAAGCAGCGTAAACCAAAACGCGGGCGCAAATCGAAACGCAAACGCAAACCGAAATGCAAACGTGAACAACAACACGAATGTAAATCGAAATGCGAATGTGAATAACAATACAAACGTAAATCGAAATGCAAACGTGAACAATAACGTAAACGTGAACCGGAACGTGAACGTGAACAACAACGTGAACGTCAATCGCAACGTTAACGTGAACGGCGGTTACTACGGGGGAGGAGGGTGCTGCTATCACCCTGTCGCTACGGCGGCGGCGGTAACGGCGGCAGCTGTTGTGACAGCGGCGGTGGTAGGGTCGATTGTCAATAGCGTGCCGCCCTCATGCACAGTCGTCGCGGTGAACGGTGTCTCTTACCAGCAATGCGGGAGCACCTGGTACCAGCCCCAGTTCTCAGGCGGGAATACCACGTATGTGGTCGTAAACCCGCCCCGGTGACAAAGCCGCTTATGGCGGCCTGATTTTCCTGAGACTCCCGGGCTGGCTGTCCCGCCGGCCCGTGGCGAACGATTATGTGGCGGGGCCTCACTCAAAACTCGTCGGAATTGCCGTAAAAATTCGCCCCGATTTGAGAAAATCTTCACATCGAGACCGCCCACTTCGTTACACAAAGGTTGTTATAAACCAGACGTAAAGTTTTGTTTTCTCGTCTGCAAATGTGTCTCAGCGGATACGCTCGCATCGCTTCCCGTTACGTAACAAGCGAGGGATGTGACATAGCCAAACCCATCGCATCTCATTGATTTAATTAATGATATTTGATACGCCAGACACGGCACGTGGCATGCAAAGACCTTCGTCGCGCTACTGCGCGGGGGTGCTTCTCAATGGCATGCGCGGCGATGTCTCCAATGCAGGTCACAGATTTACCAGAAAGTATTTTGGTACGGCTGGCTCAACAGGGAAATCAGGCAGCTTTTCGTGAGTTAACAGGGCGAACTCGCGAGGGCTGCATACGGATGGCGATGACGATTCTAAGAAATCGTGACGACGCCGAGGACGAAGTTCAAAATGCCATATGGAAGGCTTATACGCATCTTCCGCTGTTTAACCATCAGTCGGCATTCAGCACATGGATTATTCGAATCGTCATTAATCATTGCCTGATGCGCTATCGGCGTATGCGGCGGGTGCGCTTTGTCTCCTATGAGACGGCAGGCTCCGAGGGAGAATGGTATGCGCTGCATGAGCCAGTCCAGACCGAAACGCCGGAACACTCACTCGGCCGCGATCAGTTAAACCAGTTGCTTCGGACCGAAATTCGCCGCATCCCCCCTTTTTTGCGAGCTCCGCTGGAGATGCGCTATCTGCAGGATCGCTCTCTTGAAGATGTAGCCTCCGCGCTTGGAATATCGGTAGCCGCGACGAAGTCGCGACTGCATCGGGCGCAAGGTTATCTGAAAGATCGCATGCTGCCGCATTGCGGGAGGCGCGGCGCCGCAACATTGACTGCGTATTCCTGACAAATCCTGGAAAACAGGCGAATTAACCAGCGCCGGGTGGATCGGGCGAGTCTTTCTTCTCGCAGACGAGCACCCTCGCGAATTATTTAAACATCTGGAAGCGCCCCGGGCATCAAAAGCGTGCGAAGGCTAAACGAATTCGGGAGAAAGGGTGTGTCGAACGATAGGGGCCCTTTATTTCTTCCGAGTCCCGAGCAAAGCAGGTCATCGTGCGTATTGACGATCCCAAAGGTAATCCGTCCATTAACCGGCGTTGGGAAGAGGGCCGATATGCGAACTTCTTCCAGATCGGGCATAACGCCTTTGAATTTCTCCTCGAGTTCGGGCAGCAGGAAGGCGAACAAAGCGGAATACACACCCGGATCTACGTCAGCCCCCAGCATGCCCGAATTCTGGCTAACCTGCTGCTCGATAGTCTGGAACAACACGAGCGGATCTTCGGGAAGATCAGGAACGCTGGCGCCTCGAAAAGCGGAATCGGCGAAACGGAATAGGGTCCGGAAGCAGCTCCGGCTCTTCCGCGAGCCCGCAATCCGTCTCAAACCGGCTGCATGTTCAGGTCCGCCACGAGAGTCTGAAGTTCTTCGAACCGCGCCGTTGTGTTGTGCGCATATTCGCCATAGCGCGGACTCGCCAGGACTTCGGCATCGACAACCTTGAGCGTGTCGGTCTTCTCGAAGCCGGTTTTTCCCGTCACAGCCTGGGCCATGATATCCAGGCGGTCGGCCAGGCTCAGCCGCATGGCTGCAAGGCGCCGGTCGCCGAGAAAATCCCGGTCTTCTTCCCGGTGGAACACTGCGAGCTGGTTCCAGAACATCGCGACGGCCTTCAATGCCGCCGCCACAATCATTTCGCCCGAACGCCGATGCTCCTCGATGTTCGCGCCGAACTCGTATAAAACCGTATCGTTCATGGTTCGCAAGCCGGCGACGGTCTTCGCCACGTGATCGCGCATCGCGTCCGCGGTTCGCAGGCGATCGGCGGGATCCGCCGTTTGCTCAGCCAGCCGCAGCAGCGCCGCCTGTTGACGGAGCACGGAAGCGAGCGATTGCCGCATCGCGGTTACCGTACGCACCGGCCAGAGCTGATCGAACACGAACCAGATCACGACCAGCGCCACGAGAATTCCAATCAGACGGTCCCGCGATGGAGCGAGCTGAGTCGGCGCGCTGAATCCCTCGAACGCGACGATATAAAACGAGAACGCGATCTGCGTCCCCACATAGCTGAATGTCCTTCCCGCCGCAATCCAGCCGGAGATGAAGGCCACGGCGGCGACGATCGCCACCAGGCTCGTGATCGAATCGATGTACGGAAACACGAACACCGCGGAGCCGATCGCGAGGAAACCGCCGATCAGCGCTCCGACCACGCGATAGGCAATTTTCTGATTAATCGCTCCGGTGGGTCCGACGGCCGATACGAAGACCGTCGTCACGGCCGTCGAGATCCCGGGCCAGTCAACAGCGTGGTAGAACACGTAACAGATCGTCGCGCAAAAACTCACCTTCAACGCAAATGTCACCGTGGCGCGATCGGTCAGAGCGCCCGGATGCCAGAATGGAGCTTTTTGCGCCGGCAGATAGACCAGCGCCTGATCGGACTTGTCGCCGGTTGCGACGGGCATCGTCCGGATGACGCGAATGGTCTCTTCGACATGATCGAGCAGGCTGTGACCGGGTGGACTTTGATCAGGCAAGCCGGCGCTCGCCTCAGGCGGCGCTGGACTCCCGGCGGCTTCTTCCCCGATAACGGGATCCATCATCTCGCGGAACTGAGCCGCGATGCGGGCGCACCGTTCTCTCGCTCTGGCGTCCGGGGCCGAATCGTTATGCGTTCCGAACGCGGCGGCGTCATCCATGAGCTGCGCAAGCATCGTAATCCGCACGCGGGAACCTGGCGGCAGAGTTCCGGTATTCAGATCGCGTTCCACAATCGCCTCATAGAGGGACTGCATTCCTCGCTGCCCCGTTGCAGCGAGGCGCTGCACGGCCAGAACAACCGGCGCGATCTCCTCAGGCGCGGCGCCTCGCGCATACGCGCCGAACATTGCGGCCAGAGCGTTGTACCGTATTCTCCTCTGCTCCTGAAGCTTCTCTGCAAGGCGCGGCGAAACGAATAGATATTCGACGGCGACTGAGCACCCCAATGCCACGGCAAAAGAGGCGAGTACCCAAAGAGACGCCTTCACCAGCGCATCGGAGGGCGCCGGATTCTCCCAGAACGCGATCAATGTGCAAAAAATCAGCCCGTAAATGGGACCCAGTTGCGGAAGGTTGCTGCCCAGAACGATCATTCCCGCGACAAAAGCCACAATGGCAACACTCAGCACCCGAACGAGCGGTTCGTTATCCGACAGCACCACCACCCCGATCTCAAGAGCAACGGCGCTCATGACAGTAATCAGGGAAACGATGCTCGAACGAAACGATAACGCGGGACTTTCTCTCGAAATAAAAAATACGAAGAACAGCCCGACCGGAGCGGACGGAATTTGCCAGACAAAGAGGAGGATCAGGCTCACCACAGTGGCCAGCACCATCCGCAACGTGATCGCGAGCCGCCCTGGCATGGGGGCGAGGTCCGCAACCGCCATCTGTACCCAGTCCGGGCGAGGTGTCATCTTACCTCACGATGGTTACAGCGGTCGCGCCGATGCGGAACAGGTCGGGATCCGGGTCCTTCACCCTGACGCGGACGGGAAATCGGGTGGAAAGATGCACCCAGTTGAGCGTTCGCTGGATGTCGGGCAATCCCGCGACAACCTGACCGTCTTCTGGAAATACGCCGAAGCCGACGCTCTCGACGATGCCGTTGAACTTTCGATCCGGATGGTCCAGAAGATATACGTCGACACGAGTTCCGACCTTTATGCGCCTCAGCTTCGACTCGCGATAATTCGCCACCACCCACCATTTGCGGGTATCGATCAGCGTGAACAAAGGAGTTCCAGGGCGGGCGTACGCTCCCTCAGAAATGTTCATGTTGGTGACCCAGGCGTCGAACGGAGCTACGACGTGGCACCACTCGAGGTCGAGACTGGCGGATAGAACTCTGGCAGCGCGCGCGGGCCTTTGCGACATCAGCGTGTCCACGGTATCGACCGTGTGAATCGCCTGCCCAAGCCTGGCCTGCGACTCCGCCGCGCGTGCGGCCGCTTCTTCGTGCCGCAGCTCCGACTCCGCCTCGGAGGCTTTCGCTTGCGCCAGAGCACCCTGCGATTCGTCGTACTGCCCCTGAGCCACGCGGACCGCCGTGCTTGCCTGATCGACTTGTTCGACGGTTACGTACTGCTTCTGCAGGAGGGGCTCGATGCGGTGCAGGTTGTTTGTTGCGAGCTTCAGTTGCGCATCAGCCGCCGCCGCTGCCGCTTCGGCCCGAGCGACGGTGGCCTTCGATGCGTCCACGCTGCTCGACGCGGTACGAATTCCCGTTACGGTGTTTGTCACGGTTGCCCGGGCTGCTTCTACCGCGCTGCTCTCCGCGGCGATTTTCCTTTTCTCGTCGATAATCTGCTGCTCCAGAGCCTCCTGATCGGAAAGGGCCTGCTTCAATGCGTATTCGTAAGGGCGGGGATCGATCTCAAAAAGAAGGTCGCCCTTTTTGACGAAGGCATTGTCCCTTACCGGCAGCGCAGTCAGACGGCCGCTGACCTCGGGCGCGATCTCGATGAAGTTCGCGCGCACGCTGGCGTCGTCAGTACGGGGATTCCGGTCAGTCTCTGCGATGGCGATAGACAGCGTCAGGGCCGCGCCCGCGACGACAGCCACACCAATTGCTCGCCCGATCCACCTGCGATATGCGTTTCCACTTTCGACGGCCATATTCGTTACCGGTAAAATATCAGCCACAGACCGCAGCTCAACAACACGACCAGGCTCGGGTAAAAGAGCGCAAGCGGCCCTACTTCCGTTTCCAGTCGGACCCGTACCAGCACGGCTCTCACGATAAACGTCCCTACGATTGCCGCGGTCACGCACACCATCCATGCCGGAAAGAACGAGCCAATTACATCGACTGATGGAGCGCGCACGCAACCGGCCTCCAGGAGGCAGAAAAGCGCCGTCGCAAGCGCGCGAAAGCGTGTCGTCGAACTCCGTGTCGTTGAACTCATTGATGCGCTGCCGCCGCCGGCAGGTTCCGCAACAGACTTCCGGTGACGAACTCCAGATTCACCGCTTCCAGAAACAACTCCGATCGGGCGGCAACCCCGGAGAGCCGGGCCTGCGCCAGTTGCCTTTGCGCAGTCACCACATCGATCAGATTCTTTACTCCATAGCGGAATGCATCGAGCGACGCGGAATACGATGAATTCGCCGCTTCCAGTAAAGCGACCGCGGCCTGTTCCTTCCGCACCGCGGTGCCGAACAAAATGTAAGAGGACCAGACTTCGCGCGTGGCCTCATCCCGTTTTCCGGTCAGTTCGTCCTGGGCTTCGCGTTTTTTGGATTCCGCCGCATCCACTTCTTTCGCTCGGGCGCCCCCGTCGAGGATTTTCCACTGAAGAGCCAGCCCCATGGACCACGTCGGCTGCCCCGCGAAGCCCAGTGCTCCGGGCGGAAATGCGGACGGCCACAAAAACGTTTGGGCAATGTCGCCCGTGAATCCTACAGTCGGTTTGTATTCGGCGCGGGCGGCGCGGACCGCATCGTTGGCCGCTCGGATCTCGGCGATCTGAGCCAGGAGATCGGGCCGGTTTGCCATAGCGCGTTCGATCAGCGCATCGATCGACAGCGTGAGAGTTTGAGGCAGGAGAGAGTCTTGCGGCGGTTCGATCGTTACGTTCGGAGAGGGCTCGACGCCCACCGCTTCGGTGAGTTGCACGCGTGCGATCTTGGCGTCTCCGTCGGCCGACTCCCGATCGAAGACAGCCTGGGAAGTGTCGGCACGCGCATTCAGCACGTCCGGAAGCGTCGCCCTCCCATTGGCCAGCTGCGCCTCGGCCGCTTGCTGAGTTGTCCGCGCAGTGGCGAGCGTATCCTCCGCGGCGCGCAAACGCTCCTGCGCCGTAATCAGCTTGTAATAGCCGGAAGCGACGCCGTACGCTACCTCCTGGTTCGTTCGAATGAAGCCTGCTCCAGCCGCGAGTTTCTCCGCCGTCGCCTGATCGACCCGTGCGGCGCGGCGCCCGAAGTCGAATATGAGGTAGTCCAGACTAAGTTCGGGCTGGATCTGCGTCGCCGTGATCAGGGTGTAACCCTTCGGGGCTCCAAGGCCCCTGGGGAACGGTTCGATAATGCGCTCGTTCCCCACGGCGGCGATGCCTGCCAGAACCGGAAAATAGGCGCTCCTTTCGATTCCGAGCCTGTCAGCCGATTGCTTGGCGCGTTCCCAGGAGACGCGTGTCTTTGGGTTATTGTGCTCGGCGAGATCGATCAACTCGGCGAGCGAGTAACTGTGCGCGGGGTCGAGCGGCATCAGCGAATTCGCGGGCTGAGACTGTGCTGCGCAATCCGACACGGCCTCTGGTGTTCCGGCCTGTCCGGCGCACTGAGCCTGCGCTCTCGCAGCCAGACAACAGCACCAGAACACAGCCCAGGTTGCTCGTAATCGCATCGTTGTCTGCGGTAGTGGATTAGTATAGCGCCCCGCTTCCGGATTTTTTATCGGGGCAGGACGATTGATTTGGATTCGCTATCCCGGATCTGACAACGTCAGTATTCTATCTGCTGGTGTCCGCAGAACCCGTCCGAAGAAAGACCTGAAATTGAGCAAGTTCCGCAGCGACCTCCAGGTGAACACTCTCAACCTTCTCTACCAATGACGAGAGTTTGTCCCATCGCATCAGAGCGATGGATGCGCCGCGAAACAAAATGCCGAAATGCCAGTAATTCGCCAAGTCGCGCAACGAGATCGGAGGTTATAACTGCCGGGCGTGTCGGTGTGGCCTTGCTCATCTGGGTCAACAAATCGCGATGCGGCTTCGGATGACGGAATTAGTCTGTCGTGGTCAGCTGCGATCATCCTGAAGGTCTTCTCTATTTCGGTGTAGAACGAATGGAGCATCGCGCAAGCGGCGGCAGTTTCGATCACCGATAGTTCCGGTTCGGCCGTCCTCGCTATAAGTGGCGCCATCTGGTTCCTGATTCCATCGAGTTCGTCAAGACCCAGTTGGATTTTCGTCGAGAGATCAGCCGACACGGATCAGCTCACCGCTCTCGCGCAAATATCGAACTAAAGCCGAGTCGTCGTCCAAATCTACGAGATCGACAGGCCGTCCGATCAAATCAGAAGCCTGGCTGATTGCCTTGAAATAAACGCGTGGAGGTAATCCCGAGACGGCCATGTCGATGTCTGAATCCGGTCTGAGTTGACCCTTGACAGCGGAACCAAACACAAAAACCTGGGATGCTCCGAGCCCGATGAAGAGCGAGGCTGCTTTCGCAATCGCTTCCCGTTCGCGTGTGGTCATGACCACCATCGCCTCAGTTGATGGAAACAAAACTCTCCCGGCTGATCCTACGAAGGACTTTAGCACGCTGATCTCAACCTGACGATCAACCGATTGCCCAGGATGGAATGCCGCGGCTGCCAAGTTCGTGGCAGGCCAGAGAAGGTCGAGTAATATTATGACGGTGAGTACAGAAGCGTGGCCGTGGCCGGATTCCCTGGACGCTCGAACAGCCGCTCCCCGGCATCATTCACTCGTGCTGGAGAACGAGCGCGTCCGCGTGCTTGATACGCGGATTCCCGTGGGGGATACCGTCCCCGTGCACACTCATCGCTGGCCGGCGGTTTATTACACGATTTCGCCGGGCGATTTCATTCGCCGCGATGGCGAAGGCAATGTGCTGTTTGATTCGCGGCTGCATCCACGCATGCCTGGCCATGGCTCATGGATTGAATCGTTACCGCCTCATTCGGTCGAGAATGTGGGCGAATCCGAGATTCACCTGATCAGCGTCGAGTTGAAGCCCGCGTCCTGAAGATCTTTCAGCCGCTTGCGCAGCGCCGCGGTGGCTTCGCGGTGACACTTGAGACAGAGCGTTCGCATGTTCGCGAGATCGCACTGGCCGCCGCCTTCTGCTACCGGGACGATGTGGTCGGCGTCCCATAGCGATTTACGGCTGCCTTCGCGCAGCTTCCAGGTTTTCAGAAACTGACGACGGGCCGCGTAGTCCAGCTTCCGCAGATCGCGGCGCAGGGCAATGGTATCGGCGCCGCATTGGGCACAGATGCCGCGATCGCGCGCCAAGACCTTTTCGCGAAGATAGCCGGGGTCGGTGCGCAGCTTCCATTCATGGACGCAAGTTTCCGAACAGAAGGTCCGGCGGCCTTTCGGCACTTCGATGCGGCACCAGCGGCAGAGCGCGCGTCCCGCAGGCCCGCGTTCGAGCTTCGAAGGCGTGATCCAGCCTCCGTTCTTCCGGCGAGCCGGTTTAACGGACTCTGAGATTCCCGAATCCAAAGACTGAACTTACCACCTGATTGCGATCGGTTACTGTCGCGGCGGCCTGAAACCCTGGCGCGGAAGGGGTTCCAAACCGCAGATCGACGAGGCGGACTCTGGTGGCGTGTTCGAGATTGGCCGAGGGTTCGACGATCCAGAGCGGATACTGCACAAATTCAAGAAATCGCTGAAAGGGAAAGGTCTGCATCGCGGCGAGCACCGCCGGTGTACGTTCGGCTTTATAGAACGTCTCGCCGGAGTCCGGCCGGAACGTTTTTCGCAAATCCACCGGCGCCTCGACGTAAGCGTTATCCAGTTCCGCGATGCCGGTCCAGAGCAGTGGATTTGCTTCAGGGAACGCGCCGGTTCGCAGGGGCGAGGATCCTTCATAGAGGCGCGAATCCATCAAAGCCGTTGCCCGCCGATGAAACACGCTGCGACCGTAGTCATAGGTGGAGAACAGCAGGAGCGCCGCGATGGCCCAGCCGGCGCCGGGACCGCGGCGCCGCTCGCCGATCTCGGATCCGACCAGACGGCCGAATGCCGGCGCCGCCACCCCCAGCAGCAGTATGGCCCAGATACTGAGGTCGACGACCGGTGTCAGGTCCCAGTGGAACCAGTGTCCGGAAAAGGGCAGCAGCAGGCGCACGCCGTAGACGTTTGTCAGGTCGAGAATCAGATGCGACGCCACCGCGATCGTCGCGATCGTGAATGCGGGCAACCATCGCACCTGTTTCCTTCCAAGCGCGCGTACGATAGCGACTGAAAGGAGCGCCATCACCGGCAGCGCGATCAGAGAATGGGTGATGTTGCGGTGCCAGTGGATGTAGGTTGCCGGACCACCAAACCAGACGACTGCGTCGAAATCGGGGGCGTTCGCGGCGAGAACCATGATCGCCGTGCCGCGCGGCGTGAACTTCTTCAATCCTGCTCGCGCGAGGAACAGGCCGACGAGCGAGTGGGTCAGATTGTCCAATTGAGGAGCTTAGCGCGTTACGCTGAAGCTTGGCCACTCAGGAACGCGGGGCTGGAGTTCTGAAGCAGATCAATCGTTCGAACGGCGGCCTTCCGAAACGAGCCGTCAATGGCGCCGTCCTGCTGAGCGAAGACGGCGTGCCGGGAGACCGGCAGCGCAATCTCAAGTACCATGGCGGTCCGGCGAAGGCCGTGCTGATGATTTCGGCTGAATTCGTCGACTGCCTCCAGCAACGGGGCTTTCCGGTTTTCTACGGCGCGTTGGGCGAAAACCTTACTGTCTCCGGTCTCGATCCGCACATGTGGCGCGCCGGACAGCGTTACGGAATAGGCGACACGGCGGTGATCGAGCTCACGACACTCCGCACGCCCTGCGTGAATCTGGACGTTTACGGCGCACCGATCAAGCGCGAACTGTACGATGCGCAATGCAAAGCGGGCGATTTCACTTCGGCTCACTGGGCAAATGGTGGATTCTACGCGCGAGTCGTCCGTTTCGGATTGATTTTTCCGGATGCTCCCGTCATTCTGTTATCGGACGCCGCATGATTTTCCGGCTCACGTTTCTCGCCTTCGCATTTGCGGTCGTGAGTACCCACGCGCAGACGGATCTCAACATCGTTGTCGATTCCACGCTGGTGGTTGTTCCAGTGACGGTGACCGATCCTTCGAATCGATTCGTTCTCGGCCTCGATAAGGACGACTTTACGATCCTTGAAGACGGCGCCAAACAGAAGATTACGCATTTCTCGGGAGAGGACGCGCCGCTTTCGGTCGGCCTGTTGATCGATACCAGCGGGAGCATGGGACTGAAGCTCGACACATCGCGACGCGCCGTAACCGAGTTTCTGAAGACTATGAATGTCCAGGACGAGGCGTTCCTGATTCAGTTCAGCGATCAGGCGGAGGTGGTGCAGGGGTTCACCGGCGATATGAAGGAGATCGGGAACAGGATGCGGGGGCTGCAGTCCGGGGGCTTGACGGCGCTGCTCGATGCGGTAAATCTCGGTGTCAGCGAGATGAAGAAGGCGAAGAACCCGCGCAAAGCGCTGGTGATCGTTTCCGACGGTGGCGACAACCATAGCCGTTACACCGCTACCGATATCAAGGATCTGGTGCGTGAAGCCGACACGCAGATTTACGCGTTCGGGGTGTTTGAGCCGATCTTGTTCCCGCAGTTATCGGCCGAAGAGATCAGCGGGCCGCGGCTTCTGGCGCAGATTGCGGACCAGACCGGCGGCCGCGCGTTCGGCGCATCGCAGTTCGATCAGTTGCCGGGGATTGCGGAAAAGATTGCGATTGAGCTGAGAAATCAATACGTCCTCGCTTACTCCCCCACGAACGGGGAGCGTGACGGCAAGTACCGCCACGTGGAAGTGCAGGTTCGGCAACAACCGGGGCTACCCAAACTCAATGCCCGGTGGAGACAGGGTTATTACGCGCCCTCGAAATGATCGCGGATCCGGTCAGCCGATCATGAATATGGGTGAAATCCAGCCTGCCGAAACTACGGTCATGATCAGTCCGACCATCACGACTACGGCCGCCGATGCGAGGGGCAGCCATCGGAATGCGCCGCCGCGGGCCGTGCGCTTCGATTCGGGGATCAGCTTTTTGGCATAGAGGACGACGATCCCGATCGCGATGAGCACGAGGGCGAGGCCGGCGCTGAACGAAACGAGCAGGAGCAATCCCAGCGCGACCCGCCCTAGCGCGATCATGCCGAGCAGGAGCACAAGCGCCGATTCGCAGGGCACCAGGCCGCCGCTGATGCCAAGCGCAATCAAGCTTCCGAAAGAGATTGTCTCGGGAATGTGAGTATGACCGTCGGCCCCGTGGGAGTGGTCGCGGGAGTTGCCGTAATGGTGGTGGTGTCCTTGACCGTGGGAATGCGAATGCGAGTGGCCGCGCGAGCCGCGAAAGCGCTTCCGCAGCATCCATCCTCCAATCGCGACGATTGAAAGGCCGGAGATGACGCCCAGTGTCTGCGTGATTTTTTCAGGAACGATGTAGCGGAACAGGAACAGCGTCGCAAGGCCCAGCGCGAATACGGAGATCGTGTGGGTGAAGGTCACCATGGCCCCGAGAAATGCGGCGTGCTTCAGTGTGCCGCGCGCACCGACGAGGTAGGCCGCGACGATGGTCTTCCCGTGACCCGGAGTCAGCGCATGCAGGCCACCGAGACCAAACGAAATTGCCAGAGCCAGCAACATCATCGAGAGCGTCAGTTCTTTGTGCTGCAGCAGGCGTGAGAGGAAATCGCCGCGCACGATAGTGCCAGGCTGCGCCCCTTGGGCGGTCATGGTCGCAGGCGAAGTAGCCGCAGGCGCCTGGTGCGGCTGCGGAACCGGCGCCGGGATTATCCGATGCGTAATCAGTTGCGGCGCGACCGTCCACGACAGCTCGGCTCTAAGGTCCTGCGGCGGAGCGAGTGTCGGGTCGGGCGGGTAGTCGGTAAGGGCTTTGCTGAGGTCGGTCGAAGCCTGACTGGCTTTGGTCAGTGTGGCGCCGTGGCCGGCGGTTATTACGATTTCCTTCCAGCCGGAGCGATCGGGGAAATTGAGGTCGTCGTATGTGAGGTTGGCGCCCCTGACATCCAGTTTCGCGATGGCGGTGATGCGAACGATCGGCAGATTTCCGGCGCCATCCGCGATTACCAGATTCGTGGATTGGAATTCTGGCTTGATGTCAGTCCCCTCCGAAACGATCTTCAGATTCGACAGCCATTCGCGCGCTTGTTCGGCAGCCTTACGATCCAGATTGGCTCGCGGGCTGTCTCTTTCGAGACGCCAGTTCCGGAGAAGGTCGAGCGTGGGAATTTCCGCGAGGTCGAGGACATACTCGAGCTTGAGGCCGTGGCCCGTTACCTCAAGCTTCGAGTAATGATTCACGCTGAAGTTGCCCATAGGATGCGCGGAAAGCGCCGGTGCGATTACGGCAACGGCAACCCACGAAAACAGGAATCCTGAGAGCTTTTTCACTTTGCACCTCTCGCCAGATAAATTTTTGGATTGAGCGACATCAGGCGCTCGGAATATCGGAGGGCCGCGTCGCGGTCTCCGCAAGCGATTGCGATGGCATTGGCGTGGTAATAAAAAAGCGGCTCCGGAGTGTTGAACTTGAGTGCTTTGGCGCTGGCGTCCGCAGCGTCGGAAATGCGCCCGCTACGGAAGAGGACCCACGCCAGAGCGTCCCATGTGTAGACATCCGGGCGGGTGGGGATCTCGGCCTCCATCAGTCGCAGGGCGAGTTCCAGGTTCTGATTGTGATCCGCGAGAACCAGGGCGAGATTCCGGTTCGTTTTTTCGTTTGTCGCGGCGCCGATCTTTTCGAGAGCGTCAATTAGCGCGTTTTGCTCACGCGCTTTTGCCGTCATTCCCGCCGAGGCGTACAAATCTTCAAGCGCGCCCGCATACTCAACCATCGGGACAATCGACTGCGCCCGCTGATAATTCCCGATTGCCGCCGCTATCTTGCCACGCGCAGCCTGGACTTTTCCCAGACCCGCGCTTGCGCGATGCAGGGACGGAAAGAGGTTCAACGCGTTATGGTAGGCACTCTCCGCCTCTTCGAGCTTGCCTGTCTTGAAGTACATGTCGCCGAGTTCGGCCCAACACCACGCCGTATTCTCGGGCGTCGCGCTACCCGCTTCGATCGCCTCTTTCATGAGATCGATTGCGGCGTCCGCGTTGCCAGTCACGAAGCGGAGGTATGCGAGTCGGTTATAGCTGCCGAGGTTCGGCCGAAGTCCAAACATTTTGACGTAAGCATCGCGCGCGTCTTCATACTCACCGAGTTCCATCAGCGAATCGCCCAGGTTGCCCCAGATACCGGGGTCAGAAGCGTTGTAACGGATCATGTCCCGTGATCGTTCGGCGACGGCTCGGAAGTCGTGCCGCTGGAGATCGATTTCATTCTGAAAGCGCAGTGTCTCAAAGTTCCCGCCGTCTCTTTCGAGCATCCGATCGACCAGCTGGGATGCGCGGTCGAGATAGCGGTAATCGGCCGTTTCGCGAAGTTTCTGTAGATAGGCGGAGACCAGTCCGGTTATCGGTTTCGGGTCGTCCGGGGCGGCTTTGAGCTGGGTCTCCCAGGCTTTGACCCGCTCGTCGGTCGGCGACTGGGCCCACATCACGGCGGCGAGTAGGCACGCTAATGCCGCGGCCCTCATTACTTCTCCGCCTCCCCGGCGGAAGGAGCCGATAGTTCGAGTTTGCACGCTGCGATCCGGCTGGCGCTGCATTCCGCCCAGGCGAGCGATGCCATGGTGCGGACGTCGTGGCGAACAGCGCTCTCGCGCCGGGCAATCGCCAGCGCTTCCAACGGTTTCGATTTCCGCTCCAGATAGTATTCGATCAATTCGATATTGGCGTTGTAAGGATGCTCGGTTTCAGCCAGCGCTTTTACTTCGAACTCGTGGAAGGCGGTGGCTGCTTCGTTATTGCGACCGGCCTTTTCGAGTGCGCTCGCAAGGTCATAAAGGCTTCGAGCATCGTGAACTGCCTCGTAACGTTTTTCGAAAAGTGAGACGGCTTCCGGATAATTGCCTTCCCTCATGCGTAAGTTCGCTAGCCCGCCGATTGCAAGCTGAGATTCCGGATTCATCGCCAGCGCCTGGCTGAATAACTCGCCAGCGCGCTTCAAACCGCCGGTTTGCGCGTTGAGCCTGGCAATCTGCACGAGAAGCCATGCGCGCTCTTCCGCGTCGCCCAGGGCGGTACGGCGGCGAGCCTCCTCGTAGAATTCGATCGCCCCTTCCGCATCTCCATACGCCTCGCGCAAGCGGGCGGCTTCGCTGAAACCAAGCAGGCTCCCCGGCCGGATGTCGAGAACCCATTGAGCGTCGCGCACCGCCTCCTTGTAATTGCCAAGCCTGGTGTTGATTTCCGCAAGCAGGCCCCACAGAGCGATGTCATCAGGCACCCTGTGGTTCAATTCCGCGGCCATTTTCAGGGCCGCGTCGAATTGATCCTCACCCAGCAGAATAGTTACTTTCAGCTTCCGCGCGTCGAAGTTATCCGGCGCTATCTTCAGAGCGCTGTCGACTTCGGCCGACGCTTTGTCGTAATCACTGAGATCTTCGCTGTCGCGCGCTTTGCGGCAGTATTCCGCTGCGAGGTCGATGTGGGGTTCCGGCGATGCCGGGTTGTTTTTCAACGCCTTCTCGATATTGGCGATTTTTTGAACCGAGGGATTCACGGGGGCCGGAACGTCCGCCGCCGCAAGGACCACGGGGGCTGCAAATAGCAGAAACACGATTCTGAATCTCATAGGATTATTCCGTGACGGGCCATCCGAACGAGGTTTGGTTCGAATGGCCCGCGCTTGACCTATTGAATGGGGCAGTGGTTGAGCGGCTGCGCCAGGCAGCCTCGCTCACCGGGATCAATGTGACGGCGGTCGCGCCCGCTGTGAGCGAACGCGACGTAAGGGAACGTTTCCTGATAAGGAAGGTCGTTCGTGTTGACCCCATCGCCGATCAGCGGGACCTGAGATCCCGTAAACGTGACGCCCCCGGAGTCTTTGCAGGGAGCCGTGGCGCCGCAAAGCACCCCGGCGACGGCACGGGCCGAAATATCGGTAACATCATCGGAGACCCTCCGTCCGTTGGGGTACCCCGCATTGTCGCCGGCCAGGACGCCGAGCCGTTTGCGGCTGGCTTCCGGGGTTGGGGCAACACCCGTATTCAGCCGCAACAGATCGGCTACGGGTCCGGCGGGAGTGCCGGCAGCGGCAATCGGCGGCAGGTACTGAACGAGCGGCAGAAGGTCCATACGGGGCGGCGCCGGAATGTCGATGCCATATGCGGCGTTCAGGATTCTCGCGAGCACGGGATCGAGATCGAAGCCGGCGAATTGAGAATCGTTCACCGGCTGGCTCATGCTCCAGTAATCTTTCATGCCCGTGCCGATGATCAGTTCGTTGATCAGGGGATTTCCCATTCTCTGTACCTGCGAGAAGGTTCCCGATGAGAGTTCGGGCGAAGGGGCGCGAAGCACGGTGACGGAGGGCCGCGAGGTCGTTCCCCAGACTCCGAGGGTCGCGGCCGGGCTCGTTGCCGGCACTCTGGCGCCGCTGCTCGTAAGCATGGCGATCGGCACTTCGATCGCAATCGTGTTCACGTTGTAGCCGGAGACGGCATCGGGGGCCAGATTCACGTGGTCGTCAGCGTCCGCTGCGGCTGTCAGCACTCCGCCGCCTGCTTTGGCGCGGAAATTAAACGTGTCGAAAGCGGCGCCGAGATCGATGTAGAACGGGTCATCAACCGTCCCGGCGAATACCTTGATGCCGCCGCCGAGATTGTAAATTCCCTGAATGGCGAGAGCGGGATAATTCGGCATCGTGCGGGAACCGACATTGGTAGGTACGGCATAGAGCGGGTTGCCGTTAACGTTGGTCAGGGTAGTGCTTATGCCGTTCTTAACCATGGTTACGGTGTAGGTTTGACGCAAGCTGAGGCCGGCCGCGCCGGGGCCGTCGAGCGAGGTGATGGCCGGGGGAATGACCTGACCTCCGGGTCCAACGGTTCCGGGTCCCATCGCCGGGGGAGCGTTGGGTGGCGCGTTCACGCCGTTGCCATCCCCCGCAAATCCGGTGAACAGGTTGGGGGCGCGAATCTGAGTTTGAAACTGGACCAGAAACTGAACTGCCGGGAGTGCCGTGTTGTTGTTGTCAATATTGATCGCGTAAAGAACGTTGGGGTCGAACGGGTAATAATTCGGTCCGTTCGCCGGTTCAAGGAGCGGATCGACGTCGAGGATGAATGTCACCTTTGATGGATCGTCATAGCTGACGAACGCATAAATATCGGTGATATCCGCTTTGTGGTCGAGTGCTGTAATTGGCGCTTCACGATGACTGGCGCCGAATGCGGCTGCAGAGGCCATGACTAGGGCCGCCGCCGCAGCGCAAACAAAACGCTTGAGATTTACCATATTGCTTCCCCTTTCCTGTCGGTAAGTGTCTGATTGATCCTGAAACATCCTCTGAGTAAGTGAATGCGGAAACGATAACTACGTCCCGCAGTCCTGGTAGCATTACTCCGTATGAGGCGAAACGGATTTAACTTTTTCGGAATAGTGAACGAATTAGAGGGCGCTTATGGCTTACTTAAAATAAGCTCATCGCAAATTCAGAAAACGATCGAAGCCGCGTTTCACCGGTTGAAATATTCGTCTCTCCGGGCAAATCCGATCGCGATGGGATATCGTAAAAATTGCTGAGGAACGGCCGGCCCGGGCCCCGGGACAACCGAAAATGCACATACCGGATGGATATCTCAGTCCCGCAACCTGCGCCGTGCTCTACGGAGGAGCCGCGCCTTTCTGGTATGCGAGTCTGCGGCGGGTAAAGAAGGCATTGCACACGCGGCTCGTTCCGCAGATCTCTCTGTTTGCCGCCTTCTCGTTCGTGATCATGATGTTTAATCTGCCGCTTCCCGGCGGCACGACGGGACATGCGGTGGGGATTGGGCTCGCCACCGTTGTTCTTGGTCCGTGGGCGGCGATGTTGGCAGTGTCTGTGGCGATCGTGATTCAGGCGCTCTTTTTCGGCGATGGGGGAATCACGGCTATTGGTGCGAACTGCTTCAACATGGCGATTGCCGGCGCGTTGACGGCTTATCTGGTGTATCGCGTGGCGGCGGGCCGGGCGGCAATTGGATCGTTTCGGCGCGCCGCCGCCGCCGGCATTGCCGGTTACGCTGCCATCAACGTATCGGCGCTTCTCGCCGCGATCGAGTTCGGTATTCAACCCCTCCTTTACCGCGATGCCTCCGGCGCGCCGCTCTATTGTCCTTACCCGCTCGGTATTGCCGTCCCGGCGATGATGATCGGTCACCTGACGATTGCCGGTCTCGCGGAACTGGCCGTCTCGGCCGGAGTGGTAGCCTTCCTGCAAAATTCCGATCCGTCTTTGCTCAAAGCTACATTGCCGAAGGGCATGGCAGGCGGCGGCGAGACTCCGCGAACCGCACGTGCGCGTTCGCTTCGTCCTTTATGGGCGGGCCTGGGGATGCTGATGATTCTGACGCCACTCGGCATTCTCGCTGCGGGATCGGCATGGGGCGAATGGATGGCTTCGGACTATTCAAACCCTGTAGCCCGGCAGCAGATCGCAGCTTCTTCATTCAGCCAGGCCGCGCCCCTTGCCGCTCCGAAAGGGCTGGAACAACTCTCCTCTCTGTGGACCGCGCCGTTTGGCCGCTACGCACCGCCTTACATCCGCAGCAATACCTTCGGATATCTCCTCTCCGCCATGTTCGGGGTAGGGCTGATCACGACGGCAGGTCTGATTGTGGGGAGATTCACCCGGACGGCCACGTGAGCGCCGGCCACGTTCATCAACGCAATCGCGGCGGCTTCATCGAAAACACCATTGAAGGCCTCTATTGGGCTATGGACCGGGCACTTTATGCCGAGAACGCCGCGAACGCCGGCGGTCTGCTGCAACGGCTTGACGCGAGAGTGAAGGTGGCCGGGCTGTTTGCCATGGTCCTCGCATCGTCGGTATCCGCTCGTCTCTGGGTAATTGCGGCTATTTTTGGTTTCGCCGTAATGCTGGCCGTCTGTTCTCTGATTTCGATCGACACTTTGGCGTCGCAGGTCTGGGCGGGCGCACTCGCGTTTACGGGACCTCTTGCGTTGCCGGCGATCTTCCTCACGCCCGGCACGGCTGTATTCCGTTTGCCGGGATTGCATTGGACCGCCACCGCGCAGGGCTTCCACACGGCCGCCTATTTGATTTTGCGTGTGGAAACCGCGGCGACCCTTACCGTGCTGCTCG
Organism: Terriglobia bacterium; assembly: GCA_963845785.1. Taxonomy (GTDB): domain Bacteria; phylum Acidobacteriota; class Terriglobia; order Bryobacterales; family Bryobacteraceae; genus BOG-234. Next base: position 398,525 of record CAWJTK010000004.1, read on the forward strand.
TTTTTACGACGCCCTGGATGCATGTGTTGAAGGCTCTACGGGTCTTCCGCGCTCCTGTGGTTCTTGTCGTGATCCTTGGCATGACGTGCCGCTATATTCTGCTCCTGCTCGAAACGGCGCATGAAATGTTCGAAGCGCGCAAAAGCCGGACGGTGGGGCGGTTCACGGCGGCGGGGTATCGCCGTTTAGCCGTATCAAGTGCGGGTGTGCTGATGGGTAAGACCTGGCACCTCAGCGGGGAAGTATTTCTTGCGATGCAGTCGCGAGGCTTTCGCGGCGAGGTGTATCTGCTCGACGATTTTCGAATGCGGCGCCTCGATTGGGCCGCGCTGGCCGTGTTCGCGGGTCTGGCTGCCGCGTCGATATGGGCGGGCCGCTGATGCTTTTTGAAGTGGAACACCTCACTTACAGCTACGAAAATATTACGGCGATTGACGATTTGACGCTCTCTATCGCCGAAGGCGAGCGGATCGCGCTGCTGGGAGCCAACGGCTCGGGAAAATCGACGCTGCTTCGCCTTCTGGATGGCCTTTATTTCGGGCAATCGGGTTACGTCCTTTTCCGCGGAGACGAATTGTGCGAAGAGCATTTCGGAGACGACGCCTTCGCATTCAAGTTCCGCCGTACGGTCGGCATGGTCTTTCAAAACCCCGACGTTCAGCTGTTCAATCCGACCGTGTTCGATGAAGTGGCATTCAGCCCGTTACAGCTTCAATGGCCAAAGAACGAGGTGCGCGATCGCGTAGGCGAGATTCTCGACCGGCTCCGCATCGCTCACCTGAAGGACCGGGCGCCGCATCGCCTGTCCGGCGGAGAGAAGAAGCGGGTGGCTCTGGCGAGCGTGCTGGTGCTGGATCCGGCGGTTCTGCTGCTCGATGAGCCGACGGCTGCGCTCGATCCGCGAAGTCAAAGCGAGTTTATCGAGTTGCTGATGGATTGGGGCGGGGGCGTTAAGTCGGTAATCACGGCAACTCACGATCTGGGCGATCTCCAGGAGATCGCGGACCGGTGTTTCATTCTGGATGGTGGCAGGTTAGCGGCGGAACTTTCGCCGTCGGAAGCGTTGCGGGATACCGACTTGCTGCGGCGCACGAACCTGATCCATGCGCACCGGCACAGTCATGGTGCGGGGGTGGCGCACTCGCATGCGCACATTCACCATTGATTGGGACGGACCCGCGGTGTGGGAAAAGGACATCGTCATCGTCAGTTCAACGAATCCACATTTTTTTTATCAATAATTTCAATACCTTACCGCCGCCACCCCACCGCATCCCCAAAATCGCCAGCTATGCTGAGCGCGGAGACAGATCAAACCCTATGGCCACAGAAGCCCAGATCGCCGCCAACCGGCGCAACGCCCAGTCCTCAACGGGTCCCGGGACCGTCGAAGGCAAAGCGCGCGTGTCCCGCAATGCCGCCATCTTCGGCATCTATTCCACCGGCGACGTCGTTCGCCCCGAAGAACAAGACATCTATGACCTTTTCTGCGAAGGCTTCCAGCAGGACCTCGCTCCCAAAGGCGCCATGGAAACCACCCTCGCCGCCGAGATCATCCATGCCGCCTGGCGCTTGCGCCGCTGTACGGAAGCCGAATCCGCGATCGAATTTCCAGGTGAAGGTAAAGCTGACGCGCAGCACTCGATCGACCGTGCCCGCACCCAGGCCCTGCGCCACTTTCAGCGAGCCACCGCCGAACTCCGCCGCATCCAGACCGAGCGCCAGATCCGCAACGAGACCGTTCCGGAAGACTTCGACGCCTCCACTCTCGGCCTCGCCAGTTGCAAGGACATGGCGCCAATCCTCAAGAGCGACCTCCGCCGTCAATTGCTCCTTCACAAACTCGAAGAGACCGAAATGGCCACAGCCGTAACCGAAGCGATCTACGCGCCCCTGCCGCCCGCAGTACAAACGATACCCGTAGTGGCCGAATCCGCGCCCATCCCGCGCGGCGCGCCGTGTCCCTGCGGTTCCGGAGCCAAATACAAACGCTGTTGCGGCCCGAACGCTCCCGCCGTCCTCTCCCCCGCGGCATAACGGTAGCGCCGGCGGTCTTGCCGCCGGTGTATTTATCAAAACAACGGAAAGGCTTGCAGCGCCGAAAGGGGTTTCGGATTCGGTCCACAGATATTTGCCTCGAAAATACTTTCGGGGTGCACCTCAAAGCTGATCTTCCTCGCCGCAAGGTGTTCGGAGAGCCAGCTTTACAGTTCTTTGACATCTTTGAATAACGGGTTCGCAGCCCGTACCAGGCTCGGACAACCAACCGCCCCGCGCAGGTCATCCATTTTCATCCGCAGGGGTAGCCCGCCGGGCCAAAGCGGGCTGAAAATTTAAAAACTCAGGCGGTCGATTGCCGCGAAGTACGTCAATTTGGGTTTGATTTGCAAACTGAGGCTTCGGCTCATTCGCATGGAAACGTCAGGCGAAAATCGTGCCGCGCGGGGGTGATCGGCGATGATGGCGTCCGCCGGCCGAGATCGGATTCCGCGCCGCGGCCGGGAAGGGAGTCACCATGGCCCTGCGGGCCGCCAAAGCGAATGAAGACGAAATGCAACCGGTGTGGGGCCAGCGCTTCGGCGCTGCAGCCGAGCTTCCGCTCGGCTCGGAACTTTACGCCAACGCCGGTAACGCCAGCGATCTTGTCGCGGGTGCTTATACGAACCGCGTCTTCAACGGAGTCTCCACGGCCCTGCGGGCCACCAAAATGAATGAATACGCTGGAGCGGAACACCACGAAACCGGTAATACCGGCGATCAACAGTATTTGCGAAAGTGCCCTGGCGGTGATGACGTAAAACTCCGCACCGGGCGGAAGCTCGGCCGCAGGCCGAAGCCCATCCGCTTTGGTGTCCCGAAGGTTCGTGGAGACTCCCTCCCGCGTCTGGCTCTGTAAGTGTTAGCGGCGGCCGGCCGCATGAAATCCGACGTGCGGCGCGGAGACTGCCGGACGCGTTCCACCGAATGTCGATCCCGGAGATGCGGGCCGGGGAACTGTGATTCCACCGGACGGAGCGGGGCGGCTCGCAAAGATCGATGTGCTTCCGTATCGCGGATTGGTGAGTCCGAGCGGTCTGGGATAGGTGGCGTAAGCCGGCACTCCAAATCGTGGATAGATCGGGCTCGCATAGATCGCGCCTGCATAGATCGGCGCGAAGCCCAGGCCGAAACCGTATGAGCTGTAGCCCAAACCAAGTCCATAAGGACCGTAGCCGTATCCGCCGCCATAGGCATATCCGCCGCCGACGATCGTGGGCGCGGCGGCGAGCGGGATGTAACCGGCATAGGGTCCCAGAGGAGCGGTGAGATCCGCCGAGAGGTCAGGTCCGTTGTCTGTAAGAGGATCGGTTACCGACTGGGAATTCACCATTTTATCTGCGATCAACGAACTCCGTTCGTCGGCCCAGATATCGAGTAACCCGTCCGAGCCTTGGGTAAATCTCTTCACGACCGGAGCTCCGTCGAGCGGCATAATCTGAGCCGACTCAATTTTTGTGGACTTGCCGTCGCGCGCGACATCCGCCTCGCCTTCGAAGACGCGGAACTGGGCCGGTTCGGCATCCACCCGGTAGCGGCCCGGTTTCAGGATGCGAATGGTGGAATCTTTAAAGATGACCTTTACAAAGTCACCGGCCGGGGCATTTGCGGAGTCAATCGATGCGGACCCGGCCATCAGCTCGACGCGCGTATCGGACAGGCTGTCGGAAAGCATGCGCATCGTGCTCTTTTCGCCAATGCGGAAGTAAGTGTTTGGAGTGAGGAGGATTTCCGCGCGACCCTCCGCCGTCATCAGCGTGGACCCGGGTTTCAGTTTCGCGTAAATACCGGGTTTCGACGCTAGCGGCTGACCGTCGAGAAAGACCTCGCCCTCGAAATAATTGACCAGACCTGAACGGGCGGAGATAACCGATTGGGCTGAAGCGTACGGCAAGAGCGAACCAGCCAGCGCAAGAAAGACGAGCGCGCGCAGACGCATGGAAGCACCTCTCTTCATGAATAATCGCATAATAGGGAAGAAGAGCAAGATGAAATCGCCGGCGGCACTGATTTTTTCCCTTGCGACGGGTGTTTTCGTCCTGAGTCTCGCGGCGCAAAGCGTTACTTACCAGTGCCCGATGGACCCGGATGTCCGGTCGAACAAAGAGGGTTTCTGTTCCCGATGCGGAATGAAGCTGCGGGCAGGAGTGCCGGAACCGGTCGAGTTTCCGGTCGATCTGAAGGTCACGCCAAAGGCAATCAGAGTGGGCGCGAAGACTCAGCTGGAGTTCACGGTGCACGATCCGCAGAACGATCGCCAGATCCAACACTTCGAGATTGTACACGAGAAGCTCTTCCACCTGTTCGTGATCGGCAGCGATTTGCAGTTCTTTGTACACGATCACCCCGTGTTCGGCGAGGACGCCCGCTTCCGCTACGACATCGCTTTTCCGAAACCCGGCATGTACCGGCTGTTGGGCGATTTCTATCCCGAAGGCGCCACGCCGCAGTTGATTGCGAAAACGGTGATCGTTCCCGGCGGGCAGCAGCCAGCGCCAGTGCTGCAGCGCGACTATGCGACGAAACAGACCGAGAACATGCGGGTCTCCCTGACCACCGACCCGCCGCAGCCGATCGCCGGCACGAAGACAATGATGCACTTCAAACTCGAACCGGCGGACGGCATCGAAAAATACATCGGCGCGTGGGGCCATATGCTGGCCGCGAGCGACGATCTGATCGACATGATCCACACCCATCCGTTCATCGCCGACGGCGGCCCGGAGATGCAGTTCAACGTCTACTTTCCGCGGGAACGCGTCTATCGGATCTGGGTGCAGTTTCAACGCAAGGGCGTGGTTAATACGGCCCGCTTCGATGTTCCGGTCAAAGATTTGGAGTAACGTGCGTTGAAGTAGCCTGGCAGGAGCAGCACCTTCGCTTCGGGCGGCACGCCGCGCACAACCGTTCCCGCCGGCAGGTCGAGTGGCCTCTTCAGCAGGAACTCGTGGGCGAACTGCTTCTTATAGAGGTGCAGCCAGAGCAGCGGCTCGATGCTGCCATCCGGCAATTCCGCGGTGATCTGAAAGTTTGCGTTATCGTCGACAGTTTCGGGCCAGATGCCGTCGAGTTTCAGCGGCTTGCGAAGCGTCGTCTCGCCACTGATGGCGATGTCCTTTAGGGAGGGCCGAAAAGGTCCGGCGGCAGGAGACTTCGGCGGTTTCGGCGGAGCGGGAAGATCCTTCGGGTCTCCCTCGGGCGCGCCGCCTTCTTCCCAATCGACGATCAGTTCGAGCTGCTCTTCGGTCAGACCCTGATCGTTGCGGAAAGCGCCGAAACCTTTCACGGCGCCCCACGGAGGCATGCGGCGCTGCAGAACTTCCTCCCCGATAGCTTTCGCCCACGGACGCGCTTCTTTCCAGGTCTCCAGCGAGAAGGCCGTTCCGCCTCCACGATGGCAGGAATTGCAATGCGAATTGAAGAGCCGCACAATCTCGCGATCGAAGGTGACTTTCGTCGTGATGATGTCGTGGCAGTATGCCGGGCCAGCCGCAGCCAGGAGAAGCAGACCCGGCAGGAGTAGAAAATGTTTGGCGGCCATCGCACCAGAATCGTATCAATGCTGTAACTTTACATTGCAAAGCCCTCTCTAATCGCCGTATAATCCGGCTATGAGTGCCCTCCGGCCTGGTCGCCGTGAAGCTCCGGAACCGATCGGCCTGCATGTGCAGGCGATGGACAATCTGCGCTTCATCCGCAACACGATGGAGACTGCCGGATCTTTCACCGCTGTACCTGGCCAGGGCGGCATGTTCATGGGCGCGACAGCCTTATTTGCGGCGTTCGCGGCGCACGTGAGCGCGAGTCCGCGGGCGTGGCTTGAGGTCTGGATGGGAGAGGCGGTTCTGGCGCTTGTGATCGGTCTTGTGTTTTCGCATCGCAAAGCCATCCGGAACAGCACGACCCTGCTTTCGAGGCCATTTCGACGTTTCGTGCTGGCGGTTGCGCCATCGGTATTTGTGGGCGCGCTGCTGACCTTTGCTCTTTACTCGGAGGGCGGGCGGCGGCTCATTCCGGCGATGTGGCTGCTGCTCTACGGCGCGGGTATTACGTCCGGGGGAGCGTTTTCCGTGCGCGTGATCCCCGTTATGGGGATGTCGTTCCTCGCGTTGGGCTCGCTCGCCGCGATGGCGCCCGTCAGTTTCGCCGATCCGCTACTCGCTCTCGGCTTCGGAGGGTTTCACATTTTCTTCGGATGGGTTATTGCAAGGCGGTTTGGTGGCTAAGTCAGGCACAGCAAAAGCGCACAGCCCGGGGCCGACGGTAGTGGCCGGCGCGGGAACGAGCGCGCTCGACCGGATCATTCACGAGCGGCTGCGGCTTGGAATCGTGAGCGCGCTTTCTGTGAGCGAGACTCTCACGTTTCGGGAACTCAAGAAAATTCTGGATACGACCGACGGTAATCTGAGCGTCCACGCAAGGAAACTGGAAGAGGCGGGCTACATCGGTTGCGAGAAGAAGTTCGAGGGGCGATTGCCGCGCACCGAGTATCGGCTCACCGAAACGGGCCGCACTGCCCTCGAAAACTACCTCACGCACATGGAAGCTCTGATCCACGCCACCCGGCACCCCTGACTCCAGGAGTTTTGCGGAACAAGCCGCTTTGCGAAAATCGGGATTGCTGACGCAGCGCGGGCAGTTCATCACATTCGAAGGCATTGACGGGTGCGGCAAGACCACCCAGTTGCGCAACCTTGCGAGGTCGCTGCGCGAACACGGCCGCGAAGTGGATGAAACCGTTGAGCCGGGCGGCACTGCGATCGGGCGGCAGATTCGTAAAATCCTGCTCGATCCGGAGAATACCGCGATCCGTCCCCGCACCGAACTGCTGCTCTACTTCGCCAGCCGCGCGCAGAATGTCGATGAGGTGATTCGCCCCGCGCTCGAAGCCGGGCATATCGTGCTCTGTGACCGCTTCACCGACTCGACGCTCGTCTATCAGGGATGCGGCCGCGGCCTGGATCGTGACGTGGTGCTCGATCTTGATCGGATTGCGTGCCGGGGGCTGCACCCCGATATCACAGTATTGATCGACATCGATCTTGAGACTAGCCTCGCGCGCGCGAAACGGCGGAATGAGCGGGCGGGGCAATCGGAATCGCGGATCGACGAGGAGGACGTGGCGTTTCACGAGCGGGTCAGGCGGGGATACCTGACGCTGGCAGAGAGCGAACCGGATCGCTTCATCGTGGTTGACGGGCGAGGTGGGATCGGCGAGGTCGGATTGGCGATCCGGGAGGCACTGCGGGACCGTGTTTGAGAATTTCCGCGGAAATCTGCATGTTCAGCGCGCGCTCGAAGGCATGATCGCGCATGAGCGCATCCCGCAGACTATGCTTTTCGCCGGGCTCGAAGGGCTGGGCAAGGCGACGCTCGCGCGGCGTTTCGCGGCGCGGATCCTCGGATCGCCCGAAAAGATCGAGCAGGACGACCTCAGCCTGCCCGAGAACGCCAACGCGATTCTGGTGCGCGAAAAGCTCCCTGCCGATAAACGCAACGACGATCCGCTGTTCTTCGGTACGCATCCCGATTTCCTGACCTTTCCGCCGGACGGACCGCTGCGGCAGATCGGCATCCCGCAGATGCGTTTGCTGAAGGAACGCGCGCAGTATAAACCGCTGCATGGCGACAGGAGGGTTTTCCTGATCGATCATGCGGACCGCGCGGGCGAGCAGGCGGCCAACTCGCTGCTGAAGACGCTGGAAGAGCCGCCCGATCATTTGATTCTGATTCTGACGGCCGAGAATGTGTACGATTTGCTTCCGACCATACGCTCGCGGTCGGTTGTGCTGAACTTCTCGCCGCTTGGCAATGCCGAAATGCAGGAGTTCGCGCGTGAGCGAAAGCTGGACAACGCCGAACGGCGGATCGCGCTTTCGGGGGGCAGTCCGGGGCTGGCGGCGTCGCTCGATATCGAGTTGTACCAGAAGCGCCGCGCCGCAATGCTCGCGCTCCTCAAGACAGGCGCGGGAGTTTCGCCCTTTGCGGCCTGGCTCCCGATTTCCGAGGCGTTGAGCCGGAACAGGAGCGAGAAACTCGAACTCTACCTCAAGATGCTGTATGAGCTGCTTCGGGATCTGATTGTGCTGGGGGAAGGCGGAAACGCAATTCGCAACCTCGACCTGCGGAACGATCTGACTGCGCTGTCGCAGAAGATCTCCCGCCAGTGGATCATCCAGGCGGTCAAGAGCGTTGACGAAATCGCGTCACTGCTCCGGCGCAACATTCAGAAGACGATCGCGCTCGATGGCCTTCTCATGGATCTGCGGTCGGCGGAGCGATAGAGGGGCCATTTCGGGTCATTGACGCTGGCCGCCCTGTCATATAGTCTACGGGGTACGTCAAAGACCATGCTTGAACGACTGTTTGCGGGAAGCGCCGCACTTTTTCTGTGCCTCATGCCCGCATCGGCGCAGACCGCCGCAAGCTACCGCGCCCTGCTTAACCAGTACTGCGTAACCTGCCATAACGACAAGCTGAAGACAGACAATTTCTCGCTTGAAAAGGCGGATCTCAATACAGTCGGCGATCACCCGGAAGTCTGGGAGCGGGTTATTCGAAAGCTTCGCGCAGGCATGATGCCGCCGCCGGGACTTCCGCGGCCCTCCCTCGCGAAATACGATGCCCTCAGAGACTGGCTGGAAACCCAGGTCGACCTGAAAGCCGCTGCGCATCCCAATCCGGGCTCGGTGGTGCTTCACCGGCTCAACCGCACGGAATACGCCAACGCCATTCGCGATCTGCTGGACCTCCAGATGGACGTGAGCACGCTGTTGCCGCCGGACGATTCGGCGCGGGGTTTCGACAACGTCGCGGGTTCGCTGACGATCTCGCCGACACTCCTCGAAGCGTACACGACCGCGGCGACCCGCATCGCCCGCACGGCAATCGGGTTTTGGAAGTCGCCAACGGAAGCGGCGTATATTGCGCCTGGGGATACCTCGCAGAACGAGCACATCGAAGGGTTGCCTTTTGGCACCCGGGGCGGGATGGCGGTTCGGCACATTTTCCCGCTCGAACGGCGAGTACAAATTCTCGGTGCAGAACTTCGGTTTGGGAAAATTCGATCCCGGCCAGCAGCTGGAGTTTCTCATCGACAACGAACTTGTCGCATCTCGCCTCTACACCGGCGTCGGACTCACTTCGGCCAATGCCGCCGATCACGACGGTTCGATTGACGTGACCATTCCCGTGAAGGCCGGCTCGCACATGGTCGGCATCACTTTCATCGCCACAAATTATCGGCCGACGCTCGACCTGATCCGGCAATTCGAACGGAAATCGCTCGAAGACAACACCATCCCACAATTGCAATATTCGCCGGCGATCGGTCTTCTGCGCATCCAGGGGCCGTTCAATCCGACGCGTCCGCAGGACTCGCGCAGCATCCGCAAGGTCTATCACTTGCCGACCTGCGAACCGCCGCGCAGGAAGACCCGTGCGCAAAGGAGATTCTGACCACGCTGATGCGGCGGGCGTATCGGCGACCCGTCGGCCCCGCGGATATGGAATGGGTGCAGGGCTTCTATCAGGAGGGGCGGCGCGAAGGGACCTTCGAGGATGGAATCGAATTGGCTTTACGGCGCATTCTGACGAGCCCGCAGTTTCTGGTGCGCGCCGAAAGAGAGCCTGAGAACATCGCTCCCGGCCAGCCGTACCGGATCACCGATCTGGAACTGGCTTCCCGCCTGTCGTTCCTCTTGTGGAGCAGCATCCCGGACGACGAACTGATCACCGTCGCGAGCCAGAACAAGCTTCACCTCACCCCGGTGCTGGAGCATCAGGTCCATCGCATGCTCGACGACCCCAAAGCGAGCGCGCTGGTGCAAAACTTCGGCGACCAGTTGCTGTATTTGCGGAACCTGCCGGCGACCTCGCCCGATGGCGTTTATTATCCGAACTGGGATGACGAGTTGCGAAAGAGCTTCCGCCGGGAGACCGAACTACTTTTCGAAAGCATCATCAAAGAGAACCGCAATGTGGTCGATCTGCTGACCGCGGACTACACGTTCCTCAATGAACGCCTGGCCCGGCATTATGGCATCCCGAATATTTACGGCTCGCAGTTCCGGCGGGTGAGCCTCGGACCCGATCTGGCATACCGGCGCGGACTGCTGGGGCAGGGCAGCGTTGAGTCGCTCACCTGGGTGCAGAATTTCAGAACATCGCCGGTGAAGCGGGGCGTCTGGGTACTCGAAAATATCCTGGGTACGCCGCCTCCGGAGCCCCCGCCAAACGTGCCACCGCTTGAAGACAGCAAGGGCGACAACAAGGTCATGACTTTGCGGGAACAGATGACGATACACCGCAAGATGGAGCCCTGCGCCAGCTGCCACAAGCTGATGGACCCCATCGGATTCGCCCTCGAGAACTTCGACGCCGACGCAAAGTGGCGCACGAAGCAGGGCGGCGACGGAGGCGTTCCGCTGGATACTTCCGCCGTGCTGTGGGACGGGACGAAGGTGAACGGTCCGATCGAACTGCGCGAGGCGCTGCTGCGCTATTCGCCGCAGTTTGTACGCACCATAACCGAAAAACTAATGACATTCAGTCTCGGCCGAGGTGTTGAGGACGAGGATATGCCGGTGGTTCGCTCGATCGTGCGCGAGGCGGACAAGAATAACGACCGGTTTGTGTCGATCCTGATGGGCATAGTCAAGAGCGCACCGTTTCAGATGAGAACCAAAGAAGTCGAAGCAGGGGCCAGTCATTGAGCCGCCAGTCATTGGGCTGTAAGGAGGCCGCATAGATGTTTATCACTAAAAAGTTCATTCCTCGTCGAACGTTCCTGCGTGGCGCCGGAGTCACGCTGGGTCTGCCTTTGCTGGATTCGATGGTCGCCGCCCAGACGCCGCTGAATCAAACGGCGGCGGTCCCGACGAGGCGGTTCATGGCCATCTGGCACCCGCATGGCGCCGCTCCCGGATACTGGAGCCCGCTGCAGGAAGGGGCCGACTTCGATTTTTCGTTCATTACCAAACCGCTGGAGCCGTTCCGCAATCGCCTGACGCTTATTTCCGGTATGGATATGCCGGAAGCTATGGCAACCACCGAAGAGCCGGGAGGCGACCATGCGCGCGGCGCGGTGCTCCTTTCGGCCGCCAGGCCGCGGAGAAATGCGGTCAGCCCTTACTTGGGCATCACGCTTGACCAGGTGATCGCCAAAAAATACGGTCGCGACACGATTCTGGAATCGATTCAAGTCGGTGTTGAACAGGACGGCAACTATGGCAACTGCAATTGGGGCTATAGTTGCGCCTACACGAATTCGATCTCCTGGACATCGCCGACGCAGCCGCTTCCGACGGAAGTGAATCCTCGCGTGGCATTCGAGAGGTTGTTCGGCGATGGCGCCAGTCCGGAGGAGCGCCGCACCGGGCGAAAGCAGAACGCGAGCATTCTCGATTCTGTGGCGCAGGAGATTTCTTATTTCAAGAGGCCATTGGGCGCCGGAGATAAAGCCCGTCTGGATACCTATCTCGAGAACATTCGCGAAATCGAGCGTCGCATCAAAATAGCAATGGACAAGACGGTCCAGGAGCCATCGGAAGAAATCCCGTTCGGCCTGCCGGAGAATAAACACGTCCATTACCGGCTCATGTATGACCTGCTGGCGCTGGCGTTCGAGGGAGATCTGACCCGGTCTGCGACCTACATGCTGGGCAAGGATCTTTCCGGATCGAGCTTCCCCGAGTCCGGGTTCAACGGCGGCTGGCACGGCTCGTCGCACCACGGCGACAAGCCCGATAACGTCGCCAACTACGCCAAGATGAACCGGTATCACGTGCAGAACCTGGCGTACTTCGCCGATAAGCTCAGCAAGGTGCCCGACGGCGACGGCACCCTTCTGGATCACATCCTGATCTATAAGGGCAGCAACATGGGCAATTCGCACCGCCACGCGCATGTGAAGGTGCCGATCATTCTGCTCGGCGGACTCGACGGCAACTTCAAGGGCAACCGGCATATCGTCTATCCGGACAACACCGAGCGCACTTCGAATATGTTGTTGAGCCTGCTCCACAAGTACGATATCGAGAAGGTTCCGCAATACGATGCGAGCGGGCGGCAGACAGGTATGATCGAGAGCTTCGGTTCCAGCACGAAGCCGATTCCGCTGGGATGAGCGCAAAACTGCTCAGAGTTGTTTTAACGGCGGCGGTGGCGCTTCCTTTGGCCGCGCAGGTCGGTGGCCGGCCCACGCGTCCCAAAGTCGAGAGACCCGACGGACCGGTCTGGGAGGTGCTGCGCGCGCATTGCATCGCGTGTCACGGAATCGACGATTATGCCTTCTACGCTCAGGACAGAGCATCCTGGCAAAAACTGATCGCAACGAAACACAAGGCCGGCGAAGCGACGCTTTCAGCAGCGGATGAGGCTGTTGTGCTTGACTGGCTTGCTTCGAAGTTCGGCCCCGACACCAAACCATTTCCCCGCACGTACATTCCTCCCGAGATCACCACGTTCTTTTCCGATCCCGAAGCCAAACGATTAATGAACCGTGCGTGCACCAACTGCCATGGCCTGGATAGAATCGAGACCAGACGAAATACGCAGGAGGCATGGCGAGTGACCCTGGTAGACATGAGGGAACGCGGCGCTCAGCTTTCTGACGAAGAACTGGAGCGACTGGTGGAATGGCTGAGCAGAGTGTGGGGAACGAATCAGGACAACTGACATGAAGGTAAACCTGGCGATTGCGATCAGCGGCATCATACTGGCGAGCGCGTGGGTAGCAGCGGAGACTCCGGAGTCCGGACAGATCCCGAGTTTCACTGCCACTACGGTAGACGTGGGCGGAGCGCCGGATTCCATTCGGATCGAACTGCTTCGGTGGTCCACCGATGCCGAGCGCCAGACCTTAATGTCGGCCTGGAATATGACCGGAGGCGAGGGACGCGCCGGGCGGGGCGGCGGACAAGCAAGGGGCGGCGGCAGAGCGGGGCGCGGCGGCAGGGGTGGTCGTGGCGCTGAAGCCGCTGACGCCCCGCCGCCGACCCCCGAGAGCAGTCTGGCCGCGGCGCTGCAAACCGCGCCTACCGAGGGATATCTGTGGTCGTCCGAGATTGCGGGATATGCGATCCGCTATGCGGGCAAAGTGGCGATGGCTGATGGCGGCGAACGGGTCATCCTGATCACGGACAGGCGTCTGGGGAATACAAACAATCTGTGGACACTGCCGGGAGGCGTTACGCCGGCCCCGCGAGACTTCTCCGTGATCGAGTTACGCCTGAACGCGAAGGGTGAAGGTGAGGGCCGGGTTTCGATTACCGGAAAGCTTGCGCCGGACAGCGCCGCGAAAATCGTCGCAGCGGAAAATTATGATGCATTGCCGGTTGTGCTGAAGAATGTCAAACAGCATGCCGGTTCGGCCGAAAGGCAGGAGAAGTAAGGGAACGCTCATGTCAATCGAACGCGGACTTGGTTTCTGTCTCGCCGGCCTGCTGACCGCAGCCAGTCTCGCCACCGCCGGGGTCAGCCCGGTGGCGGACGCTGCCATGAATGGCGACCGGTCGGCGATCCGGAGCCTGGTGCAGCAGAAGGCTAACGTCAACGCGCCGCAAGTCGACGGCACGACCGCGCTGCATTGGGCCGTCCAGGCCGACGACCTGGAGACCGCCGCGCTGTTGATTCGCGCGGGCGCGAAGGTCTCTGCTGCGAATAGTGCGGGAGCCACGCCGTTGTTCCTCGCCAGTGTTAATGGCAGCGCGCCAATGGTCGAGGCGCTCCTCAAAGCCGGAGCCGACCCCAATGCCCCGCTTACGAAGACCGGGGATACGGCTTTGATGCTCGCCGCTCGAACCGGGAAAATCGAAGCCGTTAAAATTCTGCTGGACCGTGGCGCACAGGTGAACGCGAAGGAAAACTGGGGCGATACGACTCCGCTGATGTGGGCTGTCACCGAACACCATCCGGATATCGCGAAACTGCTGATCGAACATGGCGCGGACGTGAACGCGAAGTCGAAATTCGTGCCGGCGGCCTCAGGCAGAGGCTTTGAGGGCACGACCCCTGTCGAGGCCAAACCGGGCCAGCGCGTAGAGGAGTTCGCCAGCGGTTTGCTCACGCCGTTAATGTTTGCGGCGCGCGAAGACGATCTGGAATCGGCGCGCCTTCTGATTGCAGCCGGCGCGGACTTGAATGCGCTTGATGGCGATGGCAAAGACGCGCTGGGCCTTGCGGCATTCAGCGGCAGTTATGACATCGCCTCGCTCCTGATCGATAACCACGCGAAGGTGAATCAGGCGGACGTTCAGGGCTTTACCCCGCTCTTCTGGGCGGTCGATCGTCGCAATATGGAGACGGCTCCGAATTTTCCGTGGACCATCACGACCGATCCTCTGCCGCTCATCAAAAAGCTTCTGGACGCCGGCGCAAACCCAAATGCTCTGGTCAATAACACTCCCAGGGCGCACATGCGGGAGGGATCGCCGCGTATCGTGTTTGCCACAGCGCTGATGCGCGCGGCTTTCGCGGGAGATATCGAACTGGTTCAGTTGCTGCTGGCGCATGGCGCGGATCCGAAAATTCAGTCGAAGGATCGGGAAACGTCTCTGATGGCGGCATGCGGAACCGGTTTTATTAATGGCTATCACCGGCAGCGAACCCCCGCAGACCGGCTGGAAGTGGTCAAGCTGCTTGTCGGTCTCGGTGAAGATGTCAATGCAGCGGACAGCTACGGGATCACGCCGCTGATGGTAGCGGCGAATCTCGGTGATATTGAAATCGTGAAGTATCTGATCAGCAAGGGCGCGGACCTGGGTGCTCATGACCTCGGCAAGAAGAACGATGGTTCTTTTGGTTCGAGCGTCGAGCCTCTAATGCCCGTTGATTATGCGATTGGGGTGGGGACTTTCGTGCCCAACAACGCCGTAATCATGCATGCGGATGTGGTCAAACTGATGACCGCCGAGATGAACCAGCGCGGGATCAAACACACCACGTCGGAATGCACGCTCAGGGGATTCACCTGCGCGCAGGCCAACGTGGATCCGAAGACCGCGACGCCGGCTGAGATCGCGAAGATCCGGAAGATCCAGATCGGCTATCAGGTGGACGGCATCACTGGCGGACTCGCGGTGAAGGATCAGGCCAAGAGCCCGAAGTAATCCGCGTCATGCCCATCTTTGAATACGAGTGCGGCGGATGCGGGCGCCAATTCGAGCAACTGGTCCTGCCTTCGTTGCCCGCGCCCGAATGCCCTTCGTGCCACGAGAAAAATCTCAAGCAACTGATCTCGTTATGCGGAGTGAGCTCAGACACGACGAGGCAGGCGAACCTCAGCGCCGCGCATAAGAAGGCCGGTGCGGTGCGAAAAGAAAAGCAGAACGAACAACACCGGCACTTACACGAACACTTCGATTCATGAGGCTAAATTTCCCTCAGGAGGGCATCCATCGTCTCCTGGCGGTAGCGGAAATTGGTTCGTTTGATCCGATCAAAAGCGTCGGCGAGATCAAGAAGGCCGGATTGAGCGGCGCGACCGAGGATGCCGAGTGTCCCGACAACGGCGATCCCTTTGCTGCGCGCTGCTCTTACGCCCTCACGATCATCCATCAGCAGCAAATCGGCTCGCAATTCGATCGCGAGCGCGATGGCATCTTCCTCCCCGGCATCGAGGCTTTGCATTGCGGGATCGTGGACGTAACGGGTTTGACGCACTTCAATCCATGAGGGAGCCGCGGCGATCCAGTCTCGAATCGCCGGCGGCGCGGCATCCGATTCCTTCCGAACTGTGGACGGCAAAATGACTTTCTGAAAGAGATCTGGAAGCACGTCAATGTGCCCAATCAGAATCAGATAATTTATGGGGCCGGTATCGGCGATGACCAACTGCACCTGTCAAACGCCCAGACGCTTCAGGGTGTCCAGTTCACGATGGAATTCTTCGATGCTGAAGTCAATCCAGACATCATGGGCCTTGAGAAACCCGTCGAGATCATATCGGGAGGCAATGCCGAGGAGGCGGCGCAGGTCGGCCTTTGAGAGACGTTCGTGTTTGTATTCCTCGATCGCAAAAGCCTCGAGAGCCCGGCGCGACAGATCAATTTCGGGAGCGCCCAGGCGTCCGGCTAGATCATCGGGAATTTCAAGGTTCAGATGCACCGAGTTGTTTCGCTCTGAGATAAGTTTACAAGAGGCCCACCAGTCCGCCCTCCGGTCATTGCCGACGGATTTGCCTCACGAGACAATCAAGCCGACTCGTCGGGACCAACTCTTCTGGAGGCTCTTCAGGAGCAGCCTGGACTCAAACTCCAATCAGCAGAAGCACCAGTACGAATTCCTGTCGTTGATCATATCGAGCAGCCATCCGAGAATTGATTTGTGCAGAAGTGGTCTATGCGCTGAAGCGCCAAGCGGCTTAACTGCCTCATCAGCGGTTTAAGAGAGCCGAACGAGCCCCCGCTGAATCGCAAGCGTGGTCGCCTGCACGCGATCCTGTACTCCCAGCTTGCTGTAAATGCTCTTGATGTGATTCTTGACCGTGTCTTCGGCGATTTCCAGTTGGGACGCGATCTCTTTGTTCCCCAACCCGCGCGCAATGAGCTCAAGTACGTCTCTCTCGCGCGCGCTAAGTTGAGGACGGTTCGACTGCGAGGCGACCACCGCCGCGATCTTCGGCGGAAGATAAACCTCGCCGGCGTGTACCGCGTGGATGGTTCGGATCAGTTCCTCGCGCAGAACGTCCTTTGTAAGATACGCCCGAATTCCAACGGCCAGCGCGCGCCGGATGTCCTCCTCGCCCTCGTAAGACGTCAACGCAATCAGACGCGCAGCCGGATCTTTCGCGAGTATTGCCATCGCGGCGTCAAGACCAGACAGCTTCGGCATCCGGATATCAAGTAGCGTTACGTCGGGCCGATGTTTCCGGTAAAGTTCCCGCGCCTGCTCGCCGTTTGTCGCTTCGGCGACAACGGTCATGTCGTGCTGCATGTTGATCACTTCCGTCACGCCCACTCTCGCGATCAGATGGTCTTCGGCAACCAGCACGCGAATTTTCGGCGTCATGGCAACGGAACCGTGAGATCGAGCGTTGTTCCCACGCCCGGATGGCTCTCGACCCGCAGTTCGCCACCCAGCCGCTCGGCGCGTTCCCGCATACCGATCAGGCCGAAGTGACCGTGGGACGATGCGAATGCCGTCTCGGGTTCAAAGCCGCGCCCATCGTCTCCGACCTTGAGTTGAAGAATCTTCTGCTCCACACGCAGACTGAGGGCAACCTGGCTGGCGCCCGCATGCTTCAACACATTGGCGACACCTTCCTGCGCGATCCGCAGCACATGGTGCGAAACCTCTTCAGGCAATTCCGTGGGACCTCCCCTCACATCCACATCGAGGCTGATCTCGGAACCGGCGGTCCACATCCGCGCACCGTCCTGCAGGGCCGACGCGAGATCGTGAAGATGTTGAGCGGTGGTTCTCAGATCCATCACCGAGCGCCGCGCTTCAGTCAGACTGTGGTGCGCCATGCGCCGCGCCAGATCAAGCGAGCTGAGCGCGCCCGAAGCTTCCTTCGGAATGCGCATTTCCACAACATCCAGTTGAGAAGATATTCCCACGAATGCCTGCAGAAGCGTGTCGTGGATTTCCCGGGCAAGTCTCGCGCGCTCTTGCAGCACCAGCGCGAAACGGGAGCGGATCTGATTGACTCGCGCCCGATATACAGCCCATCCGGCGGCCATCGCCAGAGAGACGAGCAGGAATCGGAACCACAGCGTCTCATAGAAATGCGGCCGCAGGTCGAATTGCCACGCGCCTTCGCTGGCGGGAGCGCCCGGAAGCTCCGCCCTAACCAGAAACCGATAGTGGCCGTGCCGGAGATTATCGTAATTGACGGTTCTGCGGCGGCCGGCCCGGACCCAATCCGAATCGAGCCCTTCGAGCTTGTACGAATATTGAATTCGATCCGGAGCGCTCAGAAGCGTCGCGGCGTAGCCGATCTGCAACCGCCCGTTGCCGGGAGGCGCCTGAGGATTCGCCGTCCAGTCGAGGTTGTGGCCATCCATCGCCATTTCGACCAGATGAACGGGCGGCGGCGGAAGGGGGCGCCTACGAGAATCGGGTTTATATACTGCGAGGCCGCGGCTGGTCACAAACCAGAGACTGCCGTCGCGATGGCGATCTCCTCCGCCACCACCGATACTGGCTGGTCCCTGGGCGCTGCGCAGGCCATCGGCTACGCCAAAATTCACTGGTAAAAGCCGCCGTATCCGGTGATCGGCGAAGTCCCGAAGCTGCTTGCGCGAGATCTCGCAGATACCCCGCGTAGTGCTGAGCCACAACGATTCGCCATCGTCCAGAATGTTCGAGACGTTATCGCTCAACAAGCCGTCTGCCGCCGTATAGGCATGGAACTTGCCGTCGCGCATCTCGTTGAGCCCGCCCCCCAGAGTGCCGATCCAGACCGAACCTTCCGGGTCGCCGTAGAGGTACTGAACGCTGGTGCTCGTCAGGCCATCGGCTGTCGTGTAGTGGCGGGTCTGCCGGTCGGAAATGCGGAACAACCCCCTGCTTCGGCTACCGGCCCAAATCGACCCGTCACGCGCCTCCGTCAACGTCGAGATGGAGGAATCGACCGGCGAGGTATTGGAGTCAAGGTAAGCGGCGGCGCCTTTGTTTTTGAGGAGCGCGATTCCGTTCGGTGTCGCCATCCACGTGCGCCCGCGCGAGTCTTCAAGCGCGTCGTAGACCGATTTGCGGCCCAGCGGATCCGGCAAAATCAGGGTCTGAAACCGCCCTTCTTTCAATCGCGAGAGGCCGTCGCGGCCCGCAACCAGAAGGTCGCCCGCGCGTGTTTCCCGCACGGAGAAGACCCCGCCGCGCGGCATACCCTCTGGGATTTTTCCTCCCGAAAACAGGAAGAGACCATCGTCGAGAAAGCCCACCCACACCCTTCCCGAGCCGTCCTCGCGAACGCCACTCGGTTCGTCGCTGGGCAACCCTTCCTCCTCGCCGTAGATGCGAAAAACGTCGTCCCGCAGACGGACCAGTCCGTTATTCGTTCCCAGCCAGAGATTGCCTTCGCGATCTTCAAATATGCACCGCACCGACCAGTGCTCCGGGCCGTGTTCGAAACCCGTCCGCGTCTGAAACCCCTTGCCGTCAAATCGCGACAGCCCTCCCGGAGTGCCTACCCAGAAGCTCCCGTTGCGGTCGAGTTCAACGGCTCCATCGAGTCCGAAGGAACGCAACCCATCCGCCGCGCCGTACCTTTTGATGGACCCGTCTGGCTGCCTCGCAATCACGGCGTGTGTGCCCAGTATCCAGATCACGCCGTCGCGAGCGATGCCGGCTCTCAAGGGGAAATCCCCGCCGAGAATGGATGGCCCGATAAGACTTACAAAATGGCCGTCTTTGAATTTCGCGACCGCGCTGAAGCCGACCGCGTAGACATTGTGCGCGCTGTCCTCGGCGACAGATCGGACGCCGGTAATCGGGATGTCTTTCTCGCGGAGAAACGATACGAATTTCGTCCCGTCGAACCGGGTCAGGCTTCCGCCCGCGACGATCCACAAGTTTCCGGCATGGTCGAGCAGCAAGGATTGAACACCGTCCGCGGCAATGCCGTCGCGTTTCCTGTACACGCGGAAGGCGCCGTCGCGATACCAGACAAGTCCCTGCGGCGTTCCGATCCAGAGAGACCTGTCCGCCCCGGCCGCGAGACTGGTTATCGAGTTCGAGATGAGGCCGCTACTGCCTTTTCGAAATACGACGAAGTCGTAACCGTCGAAACGCGCCAGGCCTTCATCGGTACCGAGCCAGAGATAACCGTCTGTGGTTTGCGCTATGGCTCGGATCGCGTCCTGGGGAAGACCCTGTTGCTGAGTCCACACGGCGCTTGAGTATTGGGTGAGGGTTTTTGCGGGATCGAGCCCCAGAGCGGGCGCGGGAATCAATAACGGAAGTATTGACAGCCACCGGAAAATGCAAATCAGTTGCGTCCGAGGCATTCAGCGTTCGTAACTGCAAACCTTCCGGACCATCTGAATTAAAGGACTTTCTTCACCGCGTGGCCGACGCCTTTGCCGATCTTGCCCACGCCTTTCACGGATCCCACGGTTACATCCTTGCCCGCCTTGACAGCACCGGTTCCGATGGCGGCGCCGGCGTCGATCGGGTGAAGCGTCGCAAGGTCCAGGGCGCCTTTCCCCACGCCTGCCGCCGCGCTGCCCGCGCCTTTTGCGACGCCACCCGCCACCGAACCCACACCGCCGCCTATTTCAGCGGCAGTCCCTTTGCCGTGTTTCTTTGATTTCTTCACTTTCTGATTTGCCTGCGCGGGAGGCTCATCCTGCGCCGATTTGGCAAAAGGATACCGGCGCCAGGATCATGGCCAGGAAAAGGACGAATGCTTTCATACAAAGCCTGCTCTTATTATCGCTTTTTAGGAACACGCGCGAGTGCTGGCCGCCGAATCGCGGCTGGACGGGCGGGTTCCTCCACTGTTTGGCGCCGCGTCCGGCGGCCCTTGCGCTCGTTCGCAACCTGGGGCCCGTTTGATCTTCGCCCAGGATAATTTGCAAGTGAGTTGCAAGTTTCTATTGACACGCTCGCGAGGTTACAGGTACGCTGAGCTTTTGATATCGGACTGAATCGATCCTGTATCTGCGACGCGGTCGCAACTGGGTCGGGTGCGTTTGGTTTTGCCATTGCGACTGTGTCGCAACAAGAATCAATGGAAAGCGCTTCACAACAACGCCGCTCACTGGTAGAGGAATTTTCGGCGAGAGGACTCCGCCTGACCACCCAGAGGCGCGTATTGCTTGAGGTGATCCAATCGGCGACCGAACATCTCGACGCGGCTTCATTGCTCCGGCTCGCGCGGGAAAGAGACGCCAGTATTGACCGGGCGACGGTTTACCGGACGCTCGAACTGCTGAAGAAACTGCGGCTGGTGGACGAACTCGACCTGATGCACCTGAATGGCGAAAAGCATTACTACGAAGCGCGAAGCGAAAGCGACCATATTCACCTTGCGTGCTTCCAGTGCGGAAAGATTGAGGAGTTCGGGAGCCCTCTGTTTGAAGGGCTGAAACAGGAGATCTCGCGGCAGCGCGGATTCCGTATCAACGTGGTTCGCATGGAAGCCGGCGGCAGATGCAGCGCCTGCGCTCAGAAAACAAAAGAGAAATCAGCGAAATAGAAGCACAGGTTTAGAACGGCGGGGCCCCATGGCGCACTTTGGCGAGGAGCCATGGGGATCCGCGAATCGACAGACCCGCGACTTCCACATTGTAAGCGCGTCGGCCTTCAACAAAGGAGAAGAATTATGAAGGGCAGACGCAAAGCGCCCCGGGCACACTCGTGGCTAATCGCATACCGCTGGGTCGCAATGGGAACGGTGGTTATCTACACGGCCATCGGGAGCAAAACTGTGAGCGTGGCGGCAGCTCAGGAATTGCTGTCGACCTCAAAGGTCAACGATACGGCGGGGCAAGCTTTGCAGTTCAACATCGCGCCGGGAATGCTCGACGACGTGCTGCTGGCCTTCGAAAATGCAACCCATTTGCATGTCGTCGTGCCGGACCCGAGAATGTCCAAGCTGTCCTCGCCAGGCGTATCGGGAATGTACGGCCCGGATAGTACGGCCCGGACAGCGCGCTGACTCAACTTCTCAGAGGAATGGGAGTCGGCTTCCGGCTCACCAACGAGAAGATCATCACGCTCGAACTCAGCCGCGTGTCGAGCACAGTCGATGTCACAGCGGAAGCCGATACGGTGTCTGCGTCTCTGCCGAACTACACCGAACCTCTGGTGGACGTTCCGCAAACCATCAGCGGGGCGCCGCAATCAGTGATGGAGCAGCAGAACACGACCACGCTGCGCGGTGCACCGCATCCGCACCGACCTCTCGGCTACGCTGTTCCTCGCATCCCGACGAATACGACGGCGGCGAACTGGTGGTGGAGGACACTTACGGCTCGCACGGCGTCAAACTGCCCGCGGGACACATGATTTTGTATCCGGCCACCAGCCTGCATCACGTGCGGCCGGTCACGCGGGGAGCGCGGCTGGCTTCGTTTTTCTGGATTCAGAGCTTGGTGCGCGACGATGGGAGCGCACGATCCTTTTCGATCTCGATTAGGCGATTCAAGGACTGAATTTCGACCAGCGGGACCATCCATCGACGGTTCAGTTAACCGGGGTCTATCACAATCTGCTGCGCCGCTGGGCGGACGCCTGGCGGCGCTCGCTTTACGCGCGCGGCTTTGAAATGCCTCCACCACGTTAATGCGGATCGGGATCCTTGTGCTTGTGCGAGAACTTCCGCCTGATGTCGGGCGCAAATTCCTTGAGAACGTTCGATGCCATATCGACACCGATCTGAGTTCCCAGTGAAGTTACGGCGTCCGCTACATCGCGGCGATCGGGATAGTAGGCCATCGAGATCGCTACCGCGGCTGAATTGCCAAGGATTTCAGAGAAATCGAACTGGGTATGACCGGAATCTCCATGGGTCACGAAAACCTGACCTGCGGAGTAGAAAAACCGGGACCAGCCACCGCCACGTCCGCGCCGAAAGAAACGCGGATCCTGATGCAGCAGGGTGGGAAAGATCGCTTCGGTCATGTAGTCGCCAATCATGAAATCGCCGTATGCCGTCCCGAAGTAACGCGCATAGCCGGCAACGCCTTGTCCCAGGGAGGGGTCGGAATTCGTCAATTGACCATAGCCCGCGAAAAGTGCGGCAAGCGCGAACGTTCCGCGATCGAAAGCGTCCTGGGTGGCAATCTTAAATTTCGCGGATGTCGAAATCGGCTGATAATTCGCCAACTCGGGCGTCGTCCGGAAGTTGGGGATGATCCAGAAGATTCTCTTGCTGTTTTCGTTGGCCGTGTTCTGGGGCGCCGTGTTCTGGGATGCAGCGTTCTGAGGCACCGCGTTCTGAGGATCGGGCGGGCTGCTTTGCTGGCAAAGCGCAGCTGGTGTCAGGCCTCCAAATGCGGCAAGCAGAATCGGCAGGATCGCGTGCGCCCGTGAGCGTTTGTTCAAATCATCGCCGTTCTGCCGATACAGGCCGCTACGATTAAAGTTTATGGCGGGAAGACGAACGATGCAAGCGCTGGTGAAAAGCAGGCCCGAACCGGGCCTCTGGCTGGAGGAGGTGCCGGTACCCGAAATCGGCATCAATGATGTTCTTGTCCGGGTAAAGAAGGCGTCGATTTGCGGAACAGACGTGCACATACTCAAATGGGATGACTGGGCGAGCCGTACGATTCCGGTCCCGATGGTAATCGGCCATGAATTCATGGGCGAGATCGTTGATGTGGGTTCGAATGTCGTCGATTTCTTCCCTGGGCAGATGGTGAGCGGAGAGGGCCATGTGGTCTGCGGGCGTTGCCGCAACTGTCTGGCGGGGCGGCGTCACCTGTGCGCACACACCAGCGGCGTGGGAGTGAATCGGCCTGGCGCCTTTGCCGAATACATAGCGCTACCCATGACCAACGTCTGGGTCCACAAGACTGCGATCGATTCGGATATCGCGTGCATCTTCGACCCCTTCGGCAATGCCGTGCATACGGCACTGGCGTTCCCGGTGCTCGGCGAGGACGTGCTGGTGACGGGAGCGGGCCCGATCGGAATCATGGCGGCAGCCGTGGCAAAACATGCCGGCGCCCGGCATGTCGTGATTACCGATTTGAATGCTTACAGGCTGGAACTGGCGCGTAAGGTGGGCGTGAGCCTCGCGGTCGATCCGCGCCGGAGGAGCCTCAAAGACGTACAAAGTGAGCTAGGCATGACAGAAGGGTTCGATGTCGGGCTGGAAATGTCCGGCAGCGGCCCGGCATTCCGGGACATGCTCTCGAACATGGCGCACGGCGGAAGGATCGCCATGCTGGGAATTCCGCCCGGCGAAATTGCCATCGACTGGAACACGGTCATCTTCAACATGCTGACCATTCATGGAATCTACGGCCGCGAAATGTACGAAACCTGGTACAAGATGACTGTCATGCTGGAATCGGGTCTGGACATCAGACCTGTGATCACGCATCATTTCGCGTTTGCGGATTTTCAGGAGGCATTCGATCTCATGCAGTCCGGCAATTCCGGCAAGATCATCCTGAGTTGGGAAAGACCCGAGTAAAAGCCTTCACCACGGTGGGGCATTCCTCCGGATCTGTTGCCAGGCGGATATAGACTCTATGGAGGGAAGGGTCGAATGAAACCTGTCCGGATCGTCGCCTTATGGGTTTGTCTGGTGGTTATTCGCGCAGGCAACGCCCAGATTACCCTCGTCCCGTCGGGTGCAAATCAGCCAGCAAGTGCTCTGGCGGAGGGTCAGCCGATCGAGAAGCGTGCGCCGGAAAAGAGCGACGACAAGCCGGAATTCCCGGAGCAGACCCGGGCGCCATACCGCGCATCACCCTCCTTCAGAGTCACCACGCTGATTGACAATCTGCCCGCGCCATGGAGCCTCGCCTTCCTTCCGGACGGGAAGATTCTCCTTACCGAAAGGCTCCCGGGCCGGATGCGCATTTTTGACCCAAAGGGCGGGGCACTGGCGTCTGTGACCGGTGTGACGGAGCTGGCGAGCCCTGGCGCCAAGGATGTCGGCCTGCTTGACGTGGTGCTGGATCCGCAATTTCCCGCGAACCATCGAATCTTCTTCACCTTTTTCGATTTCGTCAACGGCACGAACAGCAATACTTATGTGGTGCGGGCCCGGCTGGATGAAGCCGCGGCAGCGTTGCGTGACGTAAAGGTCATTTTTCGAGCTCAGCCGGCGATGCCGTCGAAAAGGCTTGGCGGAAAAACAGGCGGCCGCATTGCAATCGGGCCTGACGGCAGTCTGTTTGTGACTATAGGCGACCGCTCGGATTCACCGCCCTGGGACGTGGCCCAGCGCCTGGACAACGATCTCGGCAAAATTATCCATATCACGGCCGAAGGCGCCCCCGCTCGGGATAATCCGTTCATCGGAAGATCTGGTGTTCTTCCTGAGATATGGGCATTCGGCACGCGCAGCCAGGAAGGTCTGGCGTTCGATCCGAAGACGGGAAAGCTCTGGGAAATCGAGCATGGCCCCCGGGGCGGAGACGAGTTAAACATTATCGAGAAGGGTCGCAATTATGGATGGCCTGTGGCCACGCACGGCATCGACTATCCAGGTACAGCCATTGGCGAAGGTGTTACCCATAAGACAGGCATGGAATCGCCGGCGTATTATTGGGACCCCGTGATCGCACCCTCGGGGCTCGCATTTTATAATGCCGGCTTGTTTCCGCAATGGCGCGGCAGCGTCTTTGTCGGTGGTCTCCGTGCCATGATGCTTGACCGTCTCACGATCGTAAACGACAAAGTAGTGGCGGAAGAGCCCCTCCTGACCGATTTGCACGCCCGGATTCGGGATGTACGCGTTGGGCTTGACGGCGCCGTGTATGTGTTGACTGACAGCGGAACAGGAACAGTATCGCCCAATACGCCCCCCACCAGCAAATTGCTGAAATTGACGCCTGAGTAGTAGTCGGTTAGCCGGCCAGGGCCTGCGCCAGGCTACATGCAACGCCATTCGTCAAACGCTTTACGGATGAAATAATGTGTTGCATGAAATATCGAGGCGCGCTCGCTTTGTTCTCCGGAATCTTCCTTGCCGCCCTGTCGCTCGCATCGCTCCACGCACAGGCTCCTGCAAAGCCAGATTCCCCAGCGGTCGTCCTCCATCTCGAGAAAGCCCGCTCGATTGCCGGTACGCAGTGGACATCGGCGTATCAGTTTTTCTGCGTCAATCCCCACGCCAACAGCAACAGTGATCCCGCAATCGAGCCTTCGAAGATTTTCGATAATGTCTACGTCATCGGGAACACAGGCACGGTAGTTTACGCCATTACCACCGCCGAAGGAATCATATTGCTCGATTCGCTGGCAGCCAATCAGGTCGATACGGTTCTGCTGCCGGGAATGCGGAAACTCGGACTCGATCCGGCCCAGGTCAAGCTGGTCGTCGTGGCGCACGGGCATGCCGATCATTTCGGCGGCTCACCGTACTTCCAGGCGCGCGGCGCTCATGTTGCGATGTCGGAGGCGGACTGGGACTTCATTGCCCCGAAGCCGGGCGCACCTGCCAGAGGTTCCGCGCCGCCTTCGCGCGATATCGTGCTGGTTGAAGGCCAACCCGTAGGTCTGGGGGATGTCAAAATAGTGCCGGTGCTGACGCCCGGTCACACGCCCGGTTCCATGGCTTTTATCTTTCCGGTGAAGGACAACGGAAAAACCCTGACCGCCGGCATGTTCGGTGGAACGATGCTTACCGCTACCCGACCCACACCCGAAGAGATCAATCAGTATCTGGCCTCGATCACCCATTTCCGCGATGAAGCCGTGAAGGCCGGCGTCCAAGTCGAACTGCAGAACCATCCCCTGATGGACGATCTTCCCGGCCGTCTCGCGCAACTCCGTGCGCATGGCGTCAACGGCGCAAACCCCTTCATCGTTGGCCGCGAGAACTACACTCGCTTTCTTGATGTGATGTCAGAATGCATGCGGGCGCAGCTCGGACGCCGGTCCCAATAGCTCCAGCGGCTATTTCGTCGCCGTATCGCCATACGGCCGGTACGACTCGTCCGCTCTTTTGGCGTCCTCGGGGGAAAGCTCATCCGCGGAATCGAGGAAATCGCGCACACGCTTCGCCCAGCCGTCGAAGGCTTCGCGCGCTGCCGCCCACTTCTCGTCCCTGGAAAAATTGGCAGCGCCAATCTCAGCTCCGTTGCCCAGCGTCTCTCGATCCACCATGGCTGCGATTTGCTCGCCAGTCTGTGAATCGACCAGTTCCATCTCGACGCCGACCTTGCCAATGTTTACCATGCGGTCGAGGGCATTGTCCCCATCCGCCGCTTTGTCCGCCGCCGGAACTTCACCGCCCACGTCGACGCCAACGATCGCAGCACGAAGGCGCAGCACCAGGGGACCCGGCTGACTGACTATGGGGAATGCGCTCGATACCGCCGATTCGAGCGCCTTCTGGAAATACCTGGCGCCGACGCCTCGAGCCTTATCCGGCAGCTTTGATTCATCCACATCCGAGGCGAGGTAGACCTGAACAGGGTCGACAATCATGGCGATATACCGGTGCAGGTTTTTCTGCGCATCGTTGCTGACGAAGGTCAGGGCGGTACCGTCGAGATTCGGGTTCGGCTTGAGGTTTGAATAATCCTTCAGGAACCCGGAGAATTCCTTCCCCGCCGGCATTTTCTTAAGCTCGACCGGCGGCTCGGCTGTCTCAGTGGAAGCAGGCGGGCTGCTGGCAGTGCTCGCAGTCTGAGTTCCTGGCCTGGAGCACCCGGCGGCAACCACTAATGAAAGCGCCACTCCGAGAACACGCGAGGAATTTTGGAAGTTGACGTTGAACATACCTTAGCCTTTCTTCTCCTCACTGCTCTGAACTCTCAGCAGGTTGAAGACGTGAAATACTCCCGGTATCGAGTTGAGCCTGATATTCGCAATGTCTTTATCGCTCTGGCGGATCACGTTTCCAAGCAGGATCACGTCGCCGTTTTTGACTACGATCTTGATATCCGATCCGTTGCCCCAAAAGTACATCGACAAATTCTGCTGCAGGACCGCCCTTGCTCGCGCCCGGATCTGCATATCGAAAGAGCCCAGCGGCAATACATCGATATTGTTGATGATCGTGCCTACACCTTCGATGTTTTTCACTATGTTTTGGGCATCACTGCGATTCGTCTGGCGAACGGTCCATCCCGTCAGAATCACGTCGTTGCCGTCCATTGTGAAAGAGATGAAGTCGAATTCGCTGATGTATGGCATCATGGCGAGTTCATGCCGGATCTTCTCGTACATCTGCGGGGTCGCCTTGGTGCGATACATCCGCACGTCGAGTTGTTTGCGAGCCGGATCTCCCTGTGGAATCGCATCGGCCTTGATCGGAGTAACTGACTGTAGTTTTACCGTTCCGTTCTTCACGTTGATTTGGCCGGACACATCCGCCAGTTGCCCGACCAGGTTCTTGATCATGTTGTCTTTGTTGACATCAAGGACCATGTTGTTGCTGAGCCGTACCAGTATGGGGTCCGAGCCGTCTTTGTGGGTCTGCTGGCTGCAGGCTATCCGCTCGGATGTGACAGGCCCCAGCATGAGGCGAGCGCACAAATCCGTGTCCACGTATGCCTTGAACATTGAGACTTCATCGGCGGCGCAACAGATGCCGCCTGCCAGAATGAAGGTCACGATTGGCAGGATCCTTTTCATATGGGATCTCCTTTATGTTTCCCGCCGGCAACAGACAGTGCTGACGCGCGACGGCAATCTTACCGATTCCGAGCAGCGGAATCTCGTTTTGTCCCTTCGATGTCCTGCCTGGCCCCCCGATTCATTATTTTTGTTGACTTTAACGACAGAACAACGGGAAATTGGCAAACGTTCGGGCGGGATCATCATCAATCGGCAAAAGGCGCGAGAGTGTCGATGTCGTGCTGTACTCGAGAGTAGATATCAACCTGTAGGCATCCACCGGGCAGATCGCAAGGCGGAATTCCGATACTGAATCAGCCCCGTTCGGGCGCACGTCCAGCACTGGATTCGACGACAGGCCGAAACAAGTTCCAGGAGTTTTCTGCACGGGCGGGGAACGAATTGGAACGGATCAAACCATTCTTTGGATCCGCGAAGCCAGCAAAGTTCACTGCGACCTCCGGGTCCGTTTGGGGAGTTCTGGCAGTTGATTCGGGATCGATTAGCAGCACACTAACGGCATTATTGGTCGCGGTCCGGAGTCGACCCACAACCAGATTCGAACCGTCTTCCCAACTCCGATTGCCGACGCAACGGTTCAAACTACCGGGCAGCCTGAAGGTTATTCCGCTCTCGAGCACACCGTGGTCAGCTTTCGAACGCGAAGGCCGGGTATAGTGCTGTTTATTTTATGGTCTTGGATTAGATCCCAAGAACGCTCGTCCCGGATTCGCGACATATTCAACATGACAGCAAAGGTAACGCGGGAAGGCGGCGACGCTATTGCTGACCTGGAGTTCGCAGCGCCCACCCGGGATTCAACAAGAATGGGCAGAGTGCCGGCCCGAACAGATCTTCTATTTTTCGCGGTGCAGGCGCATAGCTGGCAGCCAGAGCCGGACGCCACCCGCTCGGGCGATTATCATACGTACTGTAGGTACCGTACCGTATCAGATTATCTGCTCATTGCATAATCCAGCGGTCTGATTGCTGGAAAGCTTCACGAGCGCGCATTGAGGATCTGAGCCACATAGAACAAAGGTGATACTCTGGCGACGCCAGCGGGAGATTGCTCTCTTATTCTGAGTCGAAGAAGACGTCAGCCACCTAAAGCTGCGAAATGTCGATCTTGTGAATGAGTACCAGACATGCGATGGCGCTTTAGTACCAACGCATAATTGGTACTTGCGTCCATTTTTACCGCATGCTCCAATCGTAATTCAACGTACGTATTCAAGCTTAAGACGGTGGTCCAGCCGAAGACAAGATAGTGACGGCGGCGGACCGCAACAGCACGACGGCGGTCATGGTGATGGAGACGAACTTTTTCGCGGGAGCGACGGTGATGTTCGGGGACATGGCGGCAATGAACGTGGCAGTGGCGAGCGGCACATCGATCCTGGCAATAACGCCGGTCAATACGGCAGGCGCAGTGACAGATCTCCCCGCTGCGCTCATGGGGACGTCGTTCCCCCTTCACGTCTCTGGACAAGACTACCACGCCACGGGTCCAGGCACTTCCTTCACTTCTTCGTCTTTCAACAGTGCCGGCGCGAATCTTCTCGTCATATTTCTGCCGTGGCGTAATCATATCGCCTCTACGACTACCGACAGCTGTGGAAACGCGTGGCTTCCGTTGCCCGAACCGGCTTATAAAATCGGAAGTGACTACTTCCAGAGGGTTGGTAAGTTCTTATCCGTTACGAACGCCAAAACTGGAATTGGTCGCACTGTAACCGTTACGCTCAGCCAGTCTGAGCCCCTACTTTGCCTCGGCTGAGTCCGACCATTGAGAGTTCAATTCAAATCGGCTTTGCTTTGGGTCTGGTATCAGTGGCTACGCCGGAGGTGTGACACGTGGATGACACCGGAGAACGCGGGCATGCTGTGCAGGCTATCCACAACGCTGCCGGCGTTCAGTGTATTGGCACGGAAACGACTGTGGATGGGATCGCAAGGTGTTCAGGCATTGAGAGTGCAACCCTTTTTTCATCGGCTCTACGCGCGAACACCGGACAACCTCATCACCCTGCTGTTGCGCGGAGGCTCGGCGTGGAATCAGCCCGTTCGAACCACTACACGCTGGAGTTTTGGTACGCAGCCAGCATGCGATTGACTCGTTCACGAGTTTACTGGTAGTCACTGATAGCGACCTGACTTTCAAACCGGCGTCGGGTGAATGTTCTGAGGAGGGGCTTTCGAAATGGCCCCGTTCCATTGGAGTTTCTGTAACCTATGATCACTGGCAGAGTTTTGATTTGCGAGGGTGATTCTGAAACAAGTCGCACCCTTGAGATGGTAATTAAGTCCTTAGGCTATTGCGTTCAAATAGCTCGAGACGGGGATCAAGTACTTTCGGTTCTTCAACACTCCGGGGTTGACATCGATGCCGTATTGTTGGGCGAGGTGACGCTTCACCGGGAAGCTCTCGATATCTTGCAAGAGATCCGTGCCATGGACTCCAGGCTTCCAGTGGTCGTGGTTGCCGGCCTGTGGTCCGCGCGAGACGTTGTTGCCGCGGTAAAAAGCGGCGCCACGGATTTTCTTTGCAAACCCATCGTCCACGAAGAAGTGGCGAGTGTCCTGGCGAGTGCGCTGGGGGCCGATAAAGCTACGGGCAAATGCGGGATGCGGAATGTCGTTTCGCCCTGGGCTTTCAGGAGCAGTAATCCGAGGATCAGGAAAATTGAGTCGCAGTTGGAAAAGGCTGGCCAGTCCGAGGCCCCGGTGCTCATTCAAGGCGAGACAGGCAGTGGTAAGGAAGTTCTGGCGAGGAAACTACATACCCAATCGACGCGTGCCAACAGACCATTCCTGAAACTTAATTGCGCCGCTCTTCCGTCGGAGTTGGTGGAAAGTGAACTGTTCGGATACGAACGCGGCGCCTTCACCGGCGCTTTTGAGAGGAAGGCAGGCATTTTCGAACTCGCTGATGGCGGCACCATTTTGCTCGATGAGATTGGTGACATGGATATTCGGCTTCAGGCGAAACTGTTGCAGGTCCTTCAAGACCAGGAATTTCGGCGAATTGGGGGTAAGGAATCCGTTAAAGTGAACGTGCGAATCATGGCGGCAACCCACCGCGATCTTGAAACTGCGGTACATGAACGCGCGTTCAGAGAAGATCTTTACTATCGACTGAATGTGATCGTCCTTCAGGTGCCGCCCCTTCGAGAGCGAACCGAAGACATTGTTCCGCTCGGGGAGTTGTTGATCAGAAAGCATGCCGATCAGGGTTGCCTGATGCCGGCGATCAGCATGGACCTTCGACAGGCCATGATGGCCTACAAGTGGCCGGGCAACGTGCGCGAACTGGAGAACTACATGCGGAGGCTGTTGATTTTCCGGGACACTGACGCAATCACTCGCGACCTTCGGACGCGAATCACACGAAAATCCTCACCGTCGGCAGGCCCCGCCGATCTTCAGGTGGTCAAGACGGAGAGTCGGGATGACATGCCGATCCTTGAGCAGGTTACTAAAGTCAACCGTCAGGCCGAAACTGATGCTATTCTGGCGGCACTTCATTCCACGCGCTGGAATCGTAAGCAGGCCGCCGGGATATTAGGAATCGACTACAAGTCGCTGCTCTACAAAATGAAGAAACTGGGTATTGACGATAAGCCGACGCCACTCTCTGAACGACCATGCCCGCCACTGACACGAGTCGTCAACGGTTCTTGAAACACCTCGAGTTGTCCCGGCATCGATCTGTCGGCAAATGCGCCACCGAGGTCCAATCAACAAGCGCCGTTCCCACCCAGAACTGCGCGGGGAGTGCGCAGTAGGATCTTTATATCCATCCAGAGTGACCAGGTTCTCGCATACTCGATATCCATCCGAACCATATCGTCGAACTTGACCCTGCTGCGTCCCTCCACTTGCCAAAATCCGGTAATGCCTGGTTTGACCGCCAGCAAACGGCGCCGGTGCCAGGTTTTATAAACGGCGAATTCATACGGGACTGGCGGCCGAGGGCCCACGAGGGACATATGGCCGATCAGAACGCTGAAAAACTGCGGGATCTCATCGAGGCTTGTGCGTCTGAGAAACTGACCTACCGGCGTAATGCGCGGATCTGATTGCAATTTATAGATCGTTGTGCCTCCATCATTCGCTGCAGCGTCAGCCGGGTTCGAAATGAACTGTTTGACATAAGCCTCATGAATAGCATGGTCAGACTGAGCGTACATCGACCGAAATTTCAGGAAAGTGAAGCGTTGTCCACGCTGGCCCATTCTCGTTTGATGAAAAAGCACTGGCCCCGGGGAAGTCAGCTTGACTGCCGCCGCAATCAAACTTATCAGAGGTGAAAGTACTACCAGCGCCAGCAGGCTCCCCACCATATCGAGGCAACGCTTTATGAGCAGTGGAATACGCCTCGATTCGATTTCATTTGCCAGATCCGGATAGATCGTCGAGAACGCGTTCGGATCGGCGTTCTCGTCATCGTTACCTTCACAGAAGTCGGGAAAGACGTGAAAGGATAAATTCACTTCACTGACGTGCTGGGCGCCTAGTGCGGCCTCAAGCGCATTATTCATCTTTCGGGAGAGTATCGGCACGATAGACGTCTCGGTGCGCGGAATCTCCGTGAAGATTACCCCCAGAACGGCGCCGTCGCGGTACCATCCTTTGATGTCCGTTTGTCTCGTACCGCGGAGCACCGCGTATTGAAGTTTTTCTGCGGACTCCGTCTGCCCCCCCTGTTTGAGAAGCGGGGAGTCGGCAAGCATCAAGACCAGTCGCCTGTCAGAGCGTTCAACCCTGTTTCGTTCCAGACAGAGCATTTTCATGAAAAGCCCGCAGGGAAGGAGATCGGTTTCCATTCCGGCGTCGACGCCAAAAAAATCGTTGGCTACTCGTTGTCGCGGCCTTGAACTCAATACATTCGGCAATGGATTACCTACCTAAACGTTTGCATCTTGAGATCCGAGCCGATACGCAAGACCACTCGCAGTCCCGAGCGACTTGATGTGTTTCGGCCTTCTTATGAATGCGCGGGATTGAGCAGTTCTATAGCCACAATGCTGACATTTGGCAACAGGTTGTTTCTAAAGCGGATAGAGGCTTGATACGAGGCATCGCGAGTGAACAAAAGAAATACGGAGCAGGAGGAAGCTTTGGACTTCAGCCCAATTTGTAGGTCATGAGAGAGGTCGAAAGGTGATCGCAGCCCGCTTCTGGACCGTTGCCGTCCAGGAGTTGTTGATCGCACCTTCGACCGCCGAATATCTCAATTGTGATGAAGACAAATATTTGGCCGGCGGCCAACACGGACCCCAACGCGAGTGCAAGCCATCCGTATGATGCGGGGGTAAATAGCGAAATCCGCAGGGCCGGATTTCGACTCGCAGACTCGGTCCTCCTCGGGCGCTTGCCTTGCGCACGGACTGGATCATCCACGACCGATTGCAAGGCCGTGGAGTGGCGGGCTTTCAGCGATCCGGAGGCCTGGCGGCTCAACCGCGCCAACTCCCGCGCTGCACAGCACCCTACGGTTTGAGCACCTTCACCATGTAGTAGTTAATGGACTTCGGGACTTCCTTGAACCAGTGCGGCGTGCCCGCCGGAATTGTGATCACATCGCCTTTGGCAAGGTGATGGGTCTCTCCTCCCTCGATGTTCTGTCCCAGCCATTGACTGGGCCGCGTCTGTTTGCCCCCGATCATCTTTCCGCCCGTCACGAACGTCGCGTCACCGTCCACGATGTAGAAGATATCCGTCTCTTTTTCGTGAACCTCCACCTGACCGGGGCCAGTCCGGCGCGCTCCGGAAACTGTGAAGTCATCGCCCTTCGCCAACGCTCCGCCTTTTTCCAGCGCTACCGCGACTTTCGCGCTGTCGACATAAGTAACCGGCGCCGGTTCGCCCGCAAACAGCAGTCCCGCCGTTGCAATCAGAAATACTACCTTCATTCGTTCCCCTTCCTTCAACGGGTATTGAGCCCGGCCGAGGCACTAAGTCAGAGTCAGCGGGTCTGGCGTCAGGCGGCCAGTACTGTCGCCAAGCTTCTCGACAGGCAGCCCGATTTTATCGAGCAAACTGACCAGCAGGTTTGTCATCGGCGTCTTATCGGGATAGTTGATGTGCCGGCCGGTTCGGATTGTTCCGTTCAGGCCGCCGGCGAGCAAACAAGGCAGGTCGAAATGGCGGTGGAGATTGCCGTCCCCCATTCCGCCGCCGTACAGGATCAGGGAGTGATCCAGGAGTGTACCGTCTCCATCCTGCGCGGTGTGGAGCTTTTCGAGAAAATACGCCAGCAATTGCGTCTGGTAGACATCGATTTTCGCCTTCTTCTCTATCAGTTCGGGATCGTCACGGTGATGAGACACCGCGTGATGCTGATCGGGCACGCCGATGAAGGCGAATGTTCGCGAACTCAGCTCGCGTGACATGATCAGGCTGAATACTCGCGTCAGATCGGCCCGGAAAGCCAGCACCTGCAGATCGAGCATCAGTTTCGTGTATTCGTCGAAGCTCTCTGGAACATCCACCGGCCGGTCGACCAGATCGATAGTCCGGGCGGCCTGCGACGCCGGATTCTTGACCCGCTTCTCGATCTCCCGCACCGAATCCAGATACTCTTCAAGCTTCGTCCGATCGCCTGGCCCGAGGTCGTTCGAAATTAGCCCCACCTCATGCAGCACCGAATCCAGAAGACTGCCCGTATCTTGTGCGCGCTGCCGCATGGCCGCTGCGTCGCCACCATCACCGAACAGTCTTTCGAAGATGACACGCGGATTGGTTTCCGCGGGATTCGGTGTCGTAGGGTTGCGCCACGAGACGGTATTCACATAGAAACAGTCGCCCGAATCGCATGCGCCCTGCGTGGGAAAGTCGACCGTCAGTTCCAGCGATGAAATACGGGTGGACTTTCCGATGTGGTTCGCGGCCAGTTGATCGGCGGTCGTGGCCAGCCGCACCTCCGCTCCGGGCTGCGTGCGGTCATAAGCGTGGACGCCGGTCAGCCACGCGGCGGAAGCACGCGGATGATCCCCGGTTCCGTCCCCGAACGTATCGGCCTGTTCGTGCGCGAGGCCGGACAGCACGGTAATCGAATCGCGAACCTTTGCGAGCGGCTGCAGCGTACGGCTGAGTTCAAAGCCAGCCCCCGTCGTGGCTGGGTTCCAATTCTTCTGAATAACGCCGTTGGCGATGTAGATAAATCCAAGCCGCGGCGGAGCCGTGGTCGCGGCCGAGAGCGCAGGCGCCATCGCATCCAACATCGGGAGCGCGACTGCCGCTCCCATGCCTCGCAGGAATGTCCGCCGTGGCAGTGCTTTCCGAGTGATAAACATCAGTTCGCCTCTCTCATCTGAAATGCCGGGGTTTTGACAACTTCCTCGACCAGGGTCTGGAACGCATACGGCGTATCTTTGTTGCCCTTCGACGCGTTGCCTTTGGCCGTCCGCACTATCTGGCGTACCGAAGGCTCATCATAATACTGAACATTGCGTCCCAGCGCATACATCAAAAGGTTCTCTGCAGCCGAGTCCACGAACTGGTCCGGGTTCCGCAGCAGCTCCTTTTTCAATCCTGGAACACCTTCGAACTTTCTGCCATCGGGCAGAACGCCGGACACATCGATCGGGTTGCCATTATCCTGGTCTCGGTATTTGCCGTCCGCATCGAATGTTTCCATGGCAAAGCCGATGGGATCCATGCGCGCGTGGCAACCGGCGCACGCGGGATTGGCGCGGTGTGCCGTCATTGCTTCCCGCATGGTCAGCGTGGTTCCCGGTTCCTTGCCTTCGGTTTTCAGCGACGGCACATTTGGCGGCGGCGGCGGTGGCGGCGAGGCCAAAAGATTCTGCAGAACCCATTTCCCACGCAACACCGGCGAAGTCCGGTTCGCGTATGACGTAATCGTCAGGAAACTGCCCTGACCCAAAAGCCCTCCGCGTGGACTCCCGGCTGGAAACGTGTAACGGCGGAAATAGCTGCCCCGAATACCCGGAATCCCGTAGTGCTGCGCAAGCCGCTCATTCAGGAAGGTGTAGTCGGCCGAAAGCAGATCCAGAATGCTTCGGTTTTCCCGGAACACGCTGGATAAGAAGAGTTCGGTTTCCTGCCGCATGGCTTCGCGCAATGTCTGATCAAACTCGGGGAAGAGGATCTCGTCGGGCTGTTTCGACTCGATGTCGCGCAGATAGAGCCATTGTGCCGCGAAGTTGTTTACCAGCGCTTCGGAACGTTGGTCGGCAAGCATTCGTCGAAGCTGCTGATCGAGAATCGCGGGGTCGTGCAGCTTGTTTTGTTCGGCGAGTTCGAGAAGCTGATCATCCGGGATGCTGCTCCATACAAAGAACGAAAGACGCGATGCCAGTTCCAGATCGCTCACGCGCCAGGTGTCCCCCGGCTTCGCGTCCGCCGGTTGACGCTCGATCCGATAGAGGAACTGGGGGCTCACCAGCAGCCGCTCCAGCGCCTTCTCGACACCCAGGTCGAAGCTTCCTTTTGCTTTTCCATCCTGGTAGAAGGGCATCAATTCCGCGATATCGGCTTCCTTCGCAGGCCGGCGGTACGCGCGATGAACCAAAGTGGTGAAGATGCGGCGTGCGCACTCATCCGTGGCATCCGAACAAACGAAAACTCGTTCGCGGCTTGCCGATTGCCCCGGACTGTTTTCGCCGTTGTTCAAAAAGGCGACGGGACCGGTTACCGTGACTTCCGCAATTGCGGGAAGAGTCCCCCTGCTGCGCAAGCGAGGCCGAACCGTCGATTCATTGAAGCCCTCGGAATGCTCGGCGAACGTGACTCCCAGCAAGTGGTGACCGGCGCGGATGGGAATCCGAAACTCGAGCGGACCCTGGGCCGGCGCGCGCCCCTTGCCCGGTCCGCGGCCCGATGGCGGCGAACCCGAGCCCAGCATTGCGCCATCCACGCGCGCGCCATCCACGAGAACGTCGAGTTGCTGCGGATCCCGAATCGCTCCTGCCATCTCGACTTTCACCACATAGGTAGCATCGACGGCGAAATCGCTGCGAATCGCAAGACCGCCGCGCGTGCCGTAAGGAAGGTCGTCAACCCGCTCGTCCTGTGGGCGCTCCGGGTCCGTCTTGTAAATATTGACGAGCACCGGCATCTTCGGATCTCCCACCGCGAAGCGGCTTATCTTGTGGGCGGCTTCAATGTACCGCTCCATCGTGCTTGGGGAGGTGAAAAGGAGGTCGGCCAGATTGTCGAATCCACTGCTTGAATTGTCGGCGGGCAGCAGCAAAGAGAAATCGAGTTCCTTTGGCATCGCCTGGATGTCCAGCAGATCGCGGATCGCGTTCACGTACTCCGTCCGGCTAAGGCGATGAAACAGCGGCAGCTCACCCGGCCTCGGGTGTTCCGCGGCGGCGCGATCGAGTTCGGCCTCGAGAGACGACCGTAGCGCGTTTGCTGCTGCAGTATCCGGCTTGGGTGCTCCCGCCGGCGGCATCGCTCCCGCCCGGAGTTTGCGGACTACCTTTTCCCAGGTCTCTGCAGTTTCGCCAACGCGGGTCAGATCGCCGGGATTCAGCACCAGCCCTCCGGTCTTCAGCCTTTCGTTGTGGCAGGTGACGCAATACTGCTTCAACAACGCAACGGACGGGGACTGAGCGGACAACCCCTGAACTGAAGCGAAGACGACCAGCAACGCGACGAAGCGCACCTGCCTATTATATTGATTCGAAAAGCCGGGCAACACCGGGGCTGCGGGAATGTGAAAATCCCGACGGGCTTGTGGCCGGTGGCCGGAAAACCCGCTTTGGTTTCCTCGCCGTCCTGGTCGTCATTTCCGCGGCTTTCTCGGGGTCACACGCTGCGTCTCTGCGCAAGCCGGAGGCGCCGGTATCGCTCCGGCTTCTCGATTCAGCCCTGTATTGAAGACAGCGTCCGCTCCGCGTCCCTGCCGCCGCTCCAGGTCTTCTGAGCTGACATCTTCGTTCAAATACCGGCCACTTCGGGTAACTGTCGAGGAATTCCCCATGGTGTCGCATACCGTTTATAGGGGGGCGTCTGGTATTGCGCCTTCCCGTCCTTCTTCAGTTCCGGCACGCCGCAGGGCCGGGTGAAGAATTCAGATACGGGTAGAGGTCTCCTTATGGTGTCAGGGGTCTCGGCACACCGTTCTTCGAGTCCAGCAGTCCGTTGTCGTTGGAATGTCGCGGCCTCAATTTTCGGCGACCTGCCACGGTATGCTCGATAAATTCGGTGCCAGTCGGAGAGAACGCGCCAATTAACCGTTTCTTTCAGCCAGTCAGGCTTACGTAAACGATGGCGCACCGGTGTCCATTCCATTTGGGCATACACCTCATCGCGGACCTGCCCCGTGAATCGAACCTCTCCGTTTGCCTGCCGGAAACTCGGGATCTGCTCCAGGCTCGTCATTTCCCTATCGTATGAGAAAGTGAAGAGCCGGTGAAAGACAAGGTTGCTGTATAAT
This sequence comes from Terriglobia bacterium, assembly GCA_963845785.1. GTDB lineage: Bacteria > Acidobacteriota > Terriglobia > Bryobacterales > Bryobacteraceae > BOG-234. Next base: position 437,172 of record CAWJTK010000004.1, read on the forward strand.
GGGGAAACATTCACCGCAATACCCTGAAATCAGGCGAGTTAAAGACGGAGAGGTGGCTGAGTGGTCGAAAGCAGCGGTTTGCTAAACCGTCGTAGGGTCTAAAGCTCTACCGGGGGTTCGAATCCCCCCCTCTCCGCCATATTGTTTTCAGTAGTTTACAGACAAACAACAAATCCAGCGTGCAATGGCGTGCAACGTGCAATAGACCGCTGCATGGCGCTCAAGGCTCTATCGCCGGCACCGCACAGAGTGCGAAGGCGGTCACCCGGAAGACGCACGCACCGGCGAATTTGAAGAAGGTCGTAGAGGCTGGAAGAAGTGCGGATGCCTAATCCACCTCGCCGGAACGCTCGGCGGCAAGTTCAGCCGCAAGCAGACCGGCAAGGCGCTCTGGGACGAAGCTAAGACCGTCGCGGCGGAGTGGGAGAAAGCGGGTTCATGGGACGGCGAAGTCACCGTGCCGGAGCCACTGCCCGAATCCAGCGCAACCGCACCGCGCGGCCATCGAGCGCGCCGTCACGGGTTTCCTTGCCGAGCTTCAGGAAACCGCCGCGTTCGCCACCCACAAAAAATACCGACTGCTGCTGACCAAGTTCAACGAGTTCTCCACACAGCGCGGCTACACGATGATCGACCAGTGGCAGCCGACCGATGTCCGCGATTTCCGCACATCATGGGCGATTAACCCGCAGACCGGCGCGCGCCGCATGGCGATGCTCAAGCCGTTCTTTGAATACTGCGTTTCCAATGAATGGATCACGCGCAACCCGGCCCGACTTGTGAAGAACCCGCGCGGGCGCGATGCCGGAGAAAAGCGCGCGGAGCAGAAACTTCCCTTCACCGACGATGAACTCAAGCGCATGTACGACGCCTGCCCGAAATACGGCACCACGCCGAAACACAAATGGACGGGCGAGGATATCGCGGATTTCATTTCGCTGTCCATCTATACGGGACTCAGGATTTCCGACGTGGCGCTGTTTCACATCGACCGTATGCACACCTACCGGCGAAATCCGCGTGCGCACGACGAAGGCCGGGACGCATGTCTATACATGGGTTCCGCAGTGGCTTCAGGACCGGATACGGGCACGGGCCGAAATCCATGGAGAATACATCTTCGGCGCGCACGAAACCAAAGACCTCGACGTGATTACCGATCTGTGGCGCAGGAAGCTGAACAAGGTATGGGATCTGTGCGACCCGTGGAAAGTGAAGCCGACACCGCATCGTTTCCGGCATACCTTCGCGCGCATTCTCCTGCAAAAACCCGGCGTCACCGTCCGGGATGTTGCCGAGCTGCTGGGCAACACCGAAGACATGATCCGCAAGCATTACGGCGCATGGGTGCCTGAGAGACAGGCGCGGCTCACAAAAATTTTGCAGGAAGCGTTTGAGGACAAACCGAAACCGAAGCTCGTGGCCATGCCGGGAGGCAGATCATAGTGGATTCAGCAGGCGCGTATGAATTCTACGCGCCGCCGATTCCGGCACTGAATAGACGGTGTGCGCTTTTTTTCGCCCCATTCTTATTTTGAGGACACCCGGATCGTCCCTGACCAATAAACGTACGGTTTCCCGGCCCAGTTTCCAGAGTTGTGCGAGTTCGCTGATTCGATAATGTTTCTCGAACGCGCTAGGAGTGAAGAGGTCAGCCATTTAACAATCCCCTATGGGCTTCTAATCGGATTCCTGACGTGCCAGTATTCCCTGCGAATTTCTCATGCGCCTGCGCTGCCATGGCCGTTGCGCTCCCAACGAGGTGGCACGCTCAATCGCGCAGGCTGTCCATCGATGCTCGCCAGCCATTCCTTTAACTTCTTCTTCGGGACAAGCCAGCGGTGCAGACGGATGCCGCGTAGTCGCGGCATCCCCGGCACTCTACCGGCAAGCAGTTTGCGAACATAAGCCTCCGAGCAATGCAGCCGTCGCGCCACTTGCGCCACCGTGAGTAGGGTCATGGCTATGCCCCGGTCTTCCGTAGGATCAACTGGCCTCCGCCGCAGGAACCGTCCAGCCACTCCGTGGCAATCTGATTCGTCCCGAACGGCGTCACGCTGAATGAGGTCAGGGCGCACCGGCCCTCTGGCGGATTCACACCGATGTTTTTCTCAGCATGGAATTTGAGCGAGCCGTTTTCCCATGCGCCGGTGAGTACCGATGCGACAGGGTTATACCGGTCGAGTGCCGCCAGCGCCGCGCCCCGGTAGTCGGGTTTCGCCCCGCCCATATACGGGGCTAGATTGATGCACAACAGGCTTGAATACCCGACGAAGCGCCCCTGCCCGCTTTGCCGCAGTTCCAGCTTTTCGGTGCAGACTCCCCGATCGCGCAGCGTTGCCTGAGCTTCCCATTTGCCGAGCAGTTCCCCGGCGCTTGGTAGCGGCACCGTGGACGCAACCGGCGCAGCGCCTCCGATCGCCGAGGGCTTGCGCGGCTGTGCCTTAGCCGCGTCGGCGAACGGCAGCAATGATGACAGCGAGGGAAGCATCAGAAAGCAGACCGCTAGCGCGATAGCCAGTACGAAGACCACGAGCTTGCGTTTGTTCGCATCCAACGCGGTGAAACGTTCTGCCGTGGTCATGAGCGTGCGTCCTCAGACGCCCCGCCCTTTGCTGCTTTCTTTTTTCGTCGTGCGATTTCGGCTTCGAGGATGGAATCGACCCCCGTCGCTATCGCGTCCGGGTGCGGGCCTCCGGTTTTTGTGTCCATCGCGCCGCGTTGCCAATGCTCAGCAGCCATAGCCAGCACTTCGGCCTCGATCAGGCGGTCACGTCCATCGAGGTGTTCATCGAGTTGCCGCTCGTAGCGGTGCTGTTCCAGCAATCGCCAGCAAACCGACGCGAAAATGAACCACAGCGAGAGGCCAATAAAGCCAAGCCGGTGCAAGCAAAGTCCCATCAAAAAAGTAATCGCCGGGTCGATCACCCGGTACAGAATCGATTTCTTGACGGGCAAAAACTCAAAGTGCGATTCGCCCAAAGAGTACGTGGTGTCGGATGTTCCGCCGCGAACTAGTTCTTTCCATGCAACCCGCCTCTGCCACAGACCTACGGCGAGAAACACCAATCCAAAAATCTTCAAGCTCACCGTTTGGTGGTGCGCCCCTACCACGCCGACCAGCGGGATGGACACGTGGTAGTTTCCAATGCCCTGCAAGATGTACAGAACGGCGGCCATTCCATAGAGCGAACCGAGCGTGAGCACTCTCCAACCGACCCCGCGCCGCATGAACACGATCACGGTGAGCGCGACCAACAGCGACAGCCCTATCATGAAGGTTCGCCATTGCTGGTAGCTCGTGAGCGGTCCTGACTGCATTTGTGATTGTTGCTTTTGTGGTGACATGAATTCCTCTCCTTTGTTTGGAAAGCAGGCGCGTCCCGAACCCGAGGCGCGCCCGCAGGTGGGTTATTCAGGGCAGTTAGACCGCTTGAGTGGAATGCCTTTTAGCAGAGCTTTTCCGGCTCCGAGCTTTGCGTAGGTGACCGGGAGCAAAATTTCACACCTACGATTCAAGCGAAGATCGGCATCAAGGGGGTTGCCCGAAGCAGGGGGAGCGACATCCTCCGCGCCGTTCAGTTTATAAACGCCACGCGCCTGATCGAGATATGCGACCAAACCTACTGTTGTATGAATTTCGAGTGTGCCCCTGCCTGAACCATCGGACAACGCGATTGCGATAGGCCTGCAATCGGCACTGTAATATGTGGTCCGTCTCCAGTTCGTCGCGCGAGGGCGACCGGCCGGAACGTACCGCTCGCCGCCGAACGGCCCGTCAGTCCGGGAGAGCGCGATAGGCCCAGCCCCGTTCGCTATGTCGCTCCATGGCAGGGGAAACGAGCCGAGGGGTTGACAGTTGGCCTGTACAGGCATCGGCTCCGGTTTGAATACGGTGGGGGCACTTACTTGCACCTGTCGCGATTTCTGCCCTTGTTGCCCGGTTTGTTGCGTCGGCGTAGTGCTTGCGCCGCCGCCTATTCGAATGCCGTGAATGTTAATCACAGGACCCTGCACTGTCCCCCATATGTGATTGAGAATTCCTCCCGGCGTTTTCGAATCCGCGCCGCTGGAGGCGCTGCCCGTAACGTTCGCGGTGGGTGCGGCCCAGACGCCAAGCGGCGCGGCGATTTTCCCATCTGGAGTCAGGTAGTAGGTCCCCGTCCCGTTCACCTCGATCGCTTGGAGCTTCTTATTAAGGAACAAGCCTCCGCAGGTTCCGCTTGCGCATCCTTTCCCGGAGAACACGGCCCGGAAGGCCACCTCCCCGGACGGGCCGATTTGGACATCTGACGCGCGCGAGTTCGTAAGTTGCACGATTGCGCTGCCGTCGAGGACATCGCCCTCCTCGACAACCACGTCTGGAGCAGACGTGTAGAGGCCCTTCACCGAGCCCTTGTGAAGGTCTGGCCACTCGACCATGAAGACCGCCGTACCGTTTTCGGCAAGGCCAGCGGACCCGGTGTAGCGGGCGCTTTTGTCAAAGTGTCGGTTGCCAATGACGGTTCCGTTCGCCACGACCGGCGTGAACTCAAAATCGGGCGCAGAGACCGCCGCAGGCTGAGCCGGGGCGGCTTGCTGGGCGTGGATTCCTCCCAGCATGAAAAACAGGGCAACCATGCAGAGCAGCAGGCTGCCAATGGTGGTTCGTTGGGTAAACATACTGAGTACTTTTCCTTCCGGGCTGCGCACTGTTGACCGCGCTCACCAGTCCGAAACTTGGTACTCTGAAAAAAGGCGAACGGGTGGCGTGCGCGCCCCCGGCAAAGCCCAATCCGGCCCTCCACTCACCCGACCAAGAGAAAGTGGAGGGCTTTTTTCGCCTTCCTGCAAAGTAAGGCAACGGCCCCGCGTTTGGCCGCACCTCCGGTGTTGAAACCGCTTATAAGTTAGAGTTTGTTAGTTTTTTTAGCGTCCACAGATGATATTGCGTTCCCCCATCCTCATTCACGCGCTGATGCAAGAAAATCGAGCTTGCAGTCCAACAGGTCGAGCAAGTCGATGACATTGCAGGCGACGCCAGCGTGAACAAGATGGTGGTGAATAGTCTGGGATACAGAGGCGATTCTTCTTACAAAGGAGAATCGAACCCACGAAGAGCGAGAGGCGAATTCTAGAATCCGAATCAACGAGGAGTGACGAAGTGATTTCATCGGTATCCAGTACTCGTGCTACAAGAGTACGCACGCTACCGATGTCGGTGTCAATATCGCTTCGTCGCAAAACCCACATATTTGCAACATGACCAATATGAAAGCTATTTCATGATTCGACCCACGCCCCCAGCTGGACTCAGTGTTTTGCGGAATCGGCTTTCCGACTTCTTGAACTTCGCGCCGGTAAGGTCATCAAATTCTGCGTCGTGATAGTCCCCGCCGTGATGCTTCGTCTTTTTCATATTCGCCATCTCGAAACTTGCCTCTTGAGGTTTCCACCCGTGAACCTAGTGTTACGAAGGCTCCGCCAGTGAGGTCTTCGTTGCTAAGGTCTAGCTGCTTGCCGCGCGCGCCATTGCTTTCAAGCCATTCTCGGTGGGCTTTTAAAACCATACTTAGGGCTTCCGCGAGGTCTTCGGGATCGGGGTTTCGCTCATGATGTCCGCCGGTTTTGTTACGACCGGCAGAGACCTTACAGCAGCTCGCCTCAGCAGGAAAGCGAAAATCCTCACTCGCCCCCGTGCGGGGCGATACTCCCGCCACTCACCGGCGTCCGTGCAGAAATCAAGGATGGTGTTGAAAAACTCCGCTTCGTAACTGCCTTCAGATAGTGATTGCCAGTGAAGAGGGCGTGTGATCTACTGCTTTTTGCAACAAGCAGAGGGGCGTCTTTATGATGGGTAAGCAGGCGGTTCCCGTGCCGGGCCACCGCCAGATGCCGCCGATTTACGGCGGACGGCGGGAAAACTCCCCGGCCTTACATTCCCACGCTTGCGAAACAGTCCGGCCGGCAGGGTGGACCCAACTCCGGGCGAGTTTTTCATCATAATTCAAGATTTATGCACAGAAACTAACCGGCTCATTCACTTGGCGCTTTCCTGTGCAGAAGATATGTGCATAATGGCGCGATGATTTATGGCTATGCACGGGTATCCACGGACGGGCAGAACGTTGCGGCGCAGGTCGCGGCCCTGACCGACGCCGGAGTGCAGAAGATATATAAGGAAGTGGCGAGCGGAGCCAAGACGGACCGGGCGCAGCTCCACCGGCTTTTGAATGCACTGGACGAAGGCGATGTGTTGCTCGTGACGCGGCTCGACCGGGCCCGCAGCACCCGCGATCTGCTCAACACACTGGCAGCCGTCAGCGGCAGAAAAGCGGGTTTCCGTTCTCTCGGCGATGCATGGGCCGACACCACGACCGCGCACGGACACCTGATGCTTACTGTTCTCGGCGGGCTTGCGGAATTCGAGCGCGATCTGATACGCACCCGCACCGGCGAGGGACGCGCGAGAGCGAAGGCGCGCGGCGTGAAGCTGGGCCGCACGCCGAAGCTCACCCACCACCAGCAGCAAGAAGCACGGGGGCGGCGGGACAAGGGCGAAGCCCTGACGGAGATCGCCCGCAGCGACAACGTTAGCATCCACGATATAGAGGCTCCGGCAATGAGCGCCGTCACCTTGTATCGCATCGATCCCGCGAAGCGCATGCACCGCTATTACCGGATGGACGTGCAGCCGGATCTGTTCGGGGAAGGTGCCTGATGCGGGAGTGGGGCCGGATCGGCCGCAGTGGTCAGGCGCGCGCCGCCCCCTTCCCTACTCCGCAGGAAGCGGTGGCGGCGCTCCATCAGCAGGCAGAATCAAAGAGCGGCGGGGATACGTATCGGAAACGGCGTAAAGCCAGCGCGCGGAAGACCTCCGCCGCACGCTGGCTCACTTTTACTTTCAGTTCGGCTTTACTTCAATGGACTCGGTTGGTTTCCGACCGGCTTCCCACGCGGCCACCGACGCCGCTTCTGAAGCCGCCGCGTGAGCGATGCTCTTGGATTCGGCATCGGACAAAACCAGCCCGAGCTTGTGTTTCAGGTAAGCCTTAGTCGCGCTCCGAGCCTGCCGGTTAGAGACGACGGAGTTCGCCACGATGCAGACATTCTCCCAGTCGCGGTTTTTCTGCTCCAGTCGATTGATTCCAGCGCCTTCACCCGTTCGCGCCAGTCGGGCAGTTTCAGGAGTTCGCCGCCTACCGCTCCGATAGCCCGGACGACGACCGAGTGCGAAGAAATATTCTCCTGTCGGAACTCGATGGCGCGCATGTCGTTGTTCTTCACCTTCATCCAGAGCGGAATGTGTTTTGCCACTTCGTTCCAATACTCGACGGCGGTAACGACCATTGACTGGATCGTTGCATCGTCATCCTGAATTTCCCCTAACAGCTCTTTATTGGCGTCGTATAACGAAGCCAGCGTGAACAACTTCGCGGACCTGACCGGCAGAGAGACAGAATCCTTCTCCACCATGCCCTAAAACGGGACTACTTTTTCGCAAACGTCCAGTGTCACGAAAGACAGTGGGTCCCGCTTGTCGTAAAGTATGTCGAGCGATTTGGAGGTTTTCGCCACGAACCTGTTAAGGTCCGAAAACATTTGCTGAACTCGCTCGCGCGTTTCATAGGGAAACAGCAACACTGAGATTGATTCATCTCCCAGCTCTGGGTGCTGGTCGAGCGCCTGGGCGATGGCCGCACAGCGGTGCTGGCCGTCATTGATGACGAAGTTTGCCTTCTCGAAATCCATTTCGAGCATGCCAATCTCATCCTCATTATTGATGGGTTTGAATTTCACCTCGCACTGGTATGACGCAGTGATGGCCGAGAACAGGTAGCCGTCCTCGTTTTCGGTGATATACCGCGCCATCTCCGGAATGCGCTTCCGGTTCAGCACGCGCTGCTCGCGGTCTTCGGGCCGGAACTCGATCCAGTCCTGAAACGTGAACATCTTCGGGATGGAACTCAGGTGCATCAGGCACGAGTAATAAGTCCGCTGGCCCATTACTCCCTTCATTGCTGGGAACTGTACTTTCATGAAATTTTCCTCTCGTTCTCGATTTTTTGAAAATGGGGGCGGTATCGCCGCCCCCTGTATTACTTCCCGCAAAAGCCCGTGCAGGCTTTTAGGTAATGAGGCGGCAGGACGCGCCGCATTCATCGAGAGCAAGGAGGTTGTCATTCCACTTGCCATCCGCGTGAGTACGCAGATAAGGGGCTTTGTTGCCGTCTCCACGCACAACACCGACATAGACTTTGTTGCCGGTCGCGCGCTCCACGGTGAAGAACGCGGCCTGCTTCGAGTCAATCCGGCTAATGGCGTCTTCCCTGGTAATCCGCCAATTCCCTTCAGTGTTGCCAATGTGCGTAATGTGCTCATGCGGGCTAAGCCGGTGCGGCTTATTAACGCACGTGATCTGGTGTTCCGTCATTTGTACTACCTCGTCCAGCTCTAAGATTTACCCCGATCAGAGCGCCGAAGCGCTCACTGAGGCATGAGAGCTGTTCAAAAAAATTATAGCAGCTCCTGTTTAATAAATGTGGAGCTGTTAGAAATTTATTTTACAGCTCTTAAAAATAGCCGAACAAGAGACGAATATAGGAAGTGGCGGTCTGGCTCGAACTTCAGGAACGTAAACCTTGGCGACTCGCCTTCCCCGGCACCGTCCACAACATCTTCACAACAAAATGCTCTCCCGGTAACATTTCCTGACATAATGTTCTGGTGACTCCTGGGAAAAACTGCTATCACTGGCTTGCCCTGCTATCAGTTTGTCCCGCGTCCCGGTAAAGCCCTATGAGCAAACAACTGCTTGTCCGAAACGTCCCGAGCGACATCTGCACATGGATAGACCAACAGCGCGGGCTGACCAACATGAGCCAGCAGGAGGTGGTGCTCTCAGTTCTTGGCAAAGCCGTACAAACTGATCTCGAAATTACCATGCCGCTATTTTCCGCGCCGCATGTCATCGAGAAGTCCGCACCCGACAGCCTGCCTTTCACGTTCATTGATCTGTTCGCCGGGATCGGGGGATTCCGCAGTGCCCTTCAGAAGCTCGGAGGCAGATGCCTGTTTTCCTCCGAGTGGGACAAGTATTCACAGAAAACATACAAAGCTTGGTATGGGGATACCCCGCACGGCGACATTAGGCTCATTGCGAAGAAGCCGTCCGATATTCCCGACCATGACGTGCTGGCAGCGGGTTTTCCCTGCCAGCCGTTTTCGATAGCGGGCGTTTCAAAACGCCAGAGCCTGGGGATTGCGCACGGATTCAAATGCGTGACCCAGGGAAATCTGTTCTTTCAACTCGTCACCATCATCAAGGCCAAGCGCCCGCCGGTGTTGTTCCTGGAAAACGTCAAGAACCTCCAATCTCACGACCAGGGCCGCACTTGGAACGTCATCAGCGAAACTCTTGACGATCTGAACTACTGGGTGTTTCCCAAGGTCATCGATGCGGCCGGCATGGGTACCGCAGCACCGCGAGCGTGTGTACCTTGTGTGCTTCGACAAGAAGGAGTTTCCGCAGAAGCCGCCATTTGAGTTCCCCTCGAAACCCCAGAGGGAACAAAGCCGCGACTCCTGGACATCCTGGAGCAGGAGCCCGATCCCAAATACACTCTGACCGAGCATTTGTGGAATTACTTGCAGCGCTATGCCGAGGGCCATCGCGCCAAGGGGAACGGCTTCGGATTTGGACTGGTCGATCCCGAAGGCGTGTCGCGCACGCTTAGTGCGCGCTATTACAAGGACGGGTCTGAAATCCTCATTCCCCAGGGCCCAAGCAAACCACCCCGCAGGCTCACGCCGCAAGGAGTGCGCCCGCCTCATGGGGTTCGATGAGAAGTATCAGAATCAACATCGTGGTTTCCGATACCCAGGCTTACAAGCAGTTTGGAAATGCCGTGGTGCCGAAAGTGGTGGAAGCAGTCGGGAGGCAGATTGTGCGGGTACTGGCGCTGGAAGGTGGCGGAAAACGGATGCCTGCTCAAGACGGCCCGACCAGTCTGTACCTCGCAATGACCGCACGCTGAAAAGGGCAAGTGCGTGAGGTCGCCGTATCTGTGAGCGGGCGATAGAAGACGCCTTGCAACACGGAAACGCTCTTCTTAAATTCATCTCCCCTAACAACGTAGGGCTGACCGGCAGCCATGAGTGCGGCTTTTACCTGCCAATTTCGGTATGGGAGATGTACACCCCGCATGGTCCGATTAAGGGTCGAAACGACAAGCATTCGGTCTCTATTGTCTGGCAGGACGGCCGAACAACCGACTCGGTGATTACTTGGTACGGCGCGGCAAAGCACGAATATCGGCTGACCCGATTCGGAAAGGATTTTCCGTTACCTTAATGAAGATGTGGTCGGCGATCTCCTCGTCCTTATCGCCAAATCGCCGGACGAATTTCTTGCATACGTTCTGGACTACGACGAGGACATCGAGGAAATCCAGGCGGCGCTGGGCGTCGAAGCATTCGAGAGCTGGGGCGTCTATCGTCACGGCGTCGCACAGAAGCTCGAAACAAAAACCGAATCGGAAGATGAATGCGTTGATCGCCACATCACGGGAGTTCTCCGCAGCCCTCAGCAGCTTTCCCACCGGGTGAGGTTTTCTCCGCAGAACACGCGGCGCATCTTAACTGGACTGCATTAAGAAGTTCCTGCCAAGCTGACGCCGGACGAAGCGCTGATGCGCTCCTACCAGACCGAATACCAGATTTTTCAGTCTGTCGAGCGGCAGGTATGCCAGAACGAGGTAAGCGGACGGCTTTTCAAAAATATTGATGATTTTCTCCATACTGCCGCAAGTATCATGAACCGCCGAAAGGCGCGCGCTGGCCGGTCGTTTCGAAAACCATGTCGAGCACCTGCTTACCCAGGCTGGGGTACCGCACAAGATGCGCCCCGCACTCGGCGCGGATGGCAGGCCAGACATCGTAATTCCGAACGAAAAGGCTTACTTCGATCAGGACGTGGCCGGAGCACAAGCTTTTTGTCGTCGGCCTGAAAACCACCTGCAAGGATCGCTGGCGACAGGTGCTGAATGAAGGCCGCCGCGTCCGAGCGAAACACATCTTCACTTTGCAACAGGGAATCAGCGGGGCGCAGCTCGACGAAATGCATGCGGCCGGAGTTTCTCTTGTGGTGCCCCAGGCACTGCACAAGAGCTTTCCAAAAGACAGCGCTATTTCCCTTGTGAACGTCGAAACGTTTATTCAAACGATCAAGCAACAGCTCGCCTGATGACAGATGTTCATACTCCCGAGCAGCGTAGCCGGAATATGGCCAGTATCCGGGAGAGGATAACTATGGATGAATCCTTTGACCCGAAGGGCTTTCTTCGGGAGCCACAACGTTTTGAGACGACCTGGCGGGGAATCCGCATTGAAATCCGCTATCGTCCGCCTTTTGCACACTTCTACGAAGAGCATCCTATCGCTTATCTGGAAGTCATATCTATCGAGCCGGAAAAAGCGCCGCTGCCTATTACCAGGACCGGCTATGTCAGTCGTGTTGTACAAGGCGTTCACGTCGAAGCTGAAGGCGGCCCGGTCGCCTACGTCCGCGCGTGGCTTGAATATAAAGCTGCCAAATCCGCAAAATGGCGGCAGCGCCCTCCTACTCCACCGGAGTGAACCATTCCCGGCTGAGGTTCGCCCCTGCCCTCCGCCTTGCCTCTGCCCTTCGCGGCGGCTATACCGCTACCCATGCCCGCATTCCCGCTCCTGACCGACCCGTTCATCCTCGCTGCCGTCGCGTTGCTTCTTGCCGCCCCCGCCGTGTTTCTATTTCTCAGAAGCCGAAAACCGTGGCTTGCGCGGCTCCGGCGCAAACCGCTTCTGACGCCGAATGAGGTGGAATTTCTCTATCGCCTGCAACGAGCGCTTCCCCGGTTTCATGTGTTCCCGCAGGTATCGTTCGCCGCGTTCCTGACTGACGACAGCCAGCTCTCCGGTAACGCGCAGTGGGCCGTCCGGGCGAAGTTCGACAGGAAGATTGCCGATTTCGTGATTTGCGACCGGCAAACCCTCAAAGTCGTGGCGGTCGTCGAATTGGACGACCGGACGCATATTGCCCAGGCTGACCGGCAGCGCGACGCCATAACCAAAGCGGCGGGCTACCAGACCATCCGGTATCAATCGCGCCAGAAACCCACCGAAGCCCAGATTGCTGCCTTATTCCAGCACGCGCGAGCATGGGTGGCAGAGTAGCATTCCAAAGGGTTGCTTCGATGGTGGATTGCTAAGGGGCGCTGCCCCTAGCGCCGGTCAAGGCACAACCTGCCCCAGCGGGTTTTTGGTCGCCCCCAATTTTCAAAAACAGAAAATCGGCTCCCCCAAAAAATGTTGCGAGCAACATCAGGTTCTTGACCGTTGCCTCCCCGAACTCGGCGTTAGCCAAGGGTTGTGAGCGCGACTCACACCCGGAAAACAAACAGAAAGGACGACGTTATGACGACAGCAACGCCCATGACCAGCTATCGCAACACCATCATTCACGCCGACTGCCTCACCACCCTGCCCAAGCTTCCCGCCAACAGCGCCGATTTCATCCTGACCGACCCGCCCTATATCACCCGCTACAAATCCCGCGACGGCCGCACCGTGCCGAACGACGACAACGCCGCCTGGCTGAAACCGGCATTCGCCGAGATGTACCGAGTCCTCGCCCCTGACAGCTTCGCCGTGAGTTTCTACGGATGGCCGCAGGCCGACCGCTTCATCCGGGCGTATCGTGACGCCGGGTTCCGCGTCGTCGGGCATCTGGCCTTTCCGAAACGCTACACGTCGGCGACCAAGTACCTCCGCTACCAGCACGAATGCGCGCATTTACTGGCGAAAGGCAATCCGAAGGAACCAGCCGACGCGATTGGAGACGTAATCGACTGGACGTACAGCGGCAACAAGCTACACCCAACACAAAAGCCCCTCTCGGTGCTTCTGCCATTGGTCGAGGCGTTTTCTCCGCCGCAGGGCACCGTGCTCGACCCATTCAGCGGCTCCGGCTCCTCACTGCTCGCAGCTAAGATGCTCGGTCGTAGCTATATCGGAATGGAGCTGGACGGTAAATATCACGCCATCGCGGAAAGGAGGCTTGCCGAGTAATCCGGCGATGCAATGGCGTCATGGCGCAACGCAGTCATGACGCCATAACGCTATTGCTTTACAGCGTCACCAAGTCATGCTAACAACGCCGGATGAAAACCATAGCATTCCTCAGCCAGAAGGGCGGCAGCGGTAAGACGACGCTGGCGGTTCACACGGCTGTTGCCGCTCAAGAGAGCGGCGAGCGCGTTGTCGTGGTGGATACCGACATGCAAAAGAGCGCCAGCACATGGAGCGGGGCGCGGCAAGATAAGACGCCCACAGTTGTCACCGTCGCCGCGACTTCCCTAAATGACGTTATGAAGGCGGCACGTCATGACGCCATGACGCTTTGCATCATCGATACCGCCCCTCATGCTGCTCCCGATGCGGCGCGGGTTGTGGGCGCGGCAGACCTTGTAGTCATTCCGTGCCGTCCAACAGCATTTGATTTGGCAGCAGTCGGAGCCGCCGTCGAGATAGCTAAAGCAGCCTCCGCGCGCGCCGTATTTGTTCTTTCCGCCTGCCCTTTCCGCGCGCCGGAGATAGTAGAGACGCGCGTGGTACTCGAACGCTTCGGAATATCAGTCGCTCCGGTTGAGATTACAGACCGCCGCGCGTTTTCCCGCGCAGTGGCGACGGGTCGGGCCGTAACGGAGTTTGATTCCGACGGGAAGGCAGCGGAGGAAATCAGGCGTTTGTGGAACTGGATAAAGGAGCAACTACAGCATGGCGTCAAAACCCACAGGACTGGCGGCGTTCACCCAAAAAAGCGCACCCGCGCCGAGTGAGGGGCAGCAGAAAATGCCGGAGCCACGCCGCAAACGGGGCAGGGGCGAAACCGTCGCTCTGACCGTTCGGTTGTCACGCGCGGACTGGGAGCGATTGCACCAGCTCGCCGTCTCCGAAGGTACCAGCATTCAGCATTTGGCCGTGACAGGGTTGTCAACGGTATTCGCCTCCAAGGGATTGCCGGGTCTTCATTCATGACGCCTTGACGTTATGACGCCAAGGCGTCATCCGCATCGCCATCAGCGCCGGGAATGTCCCTAGACGTGCTCACTATGGTCTCTACTTCACCCCGCAATCTCGCCATGCGCCCGACCTTGCTTCGGTTGCGTTCCTGCATGGCTGCCCGGTACTCATCTCCCGACTTACGCCACCACGAGATGGCAACTTCGTGAATTGAGGCGCGCGCGTGACGCCGCCGCAATTCGATATCAACACCCATATCAGAGAGGCCGTTGACTTCGAGAAGAGCGGGGTCGATTACCTTCCGTTTGAAATCCAGACCCCGCTCATACGTACCGGGCGGTACGCCCAAGAGATCTCGAAATTCTTCGCTGGTCATGACTTCAACGCAATGTTGCCGATTTGCGCGAAGGCAGACCAATTCGTAAAGCGCGATCGCGTATTTGCTCGTCATTGCATAGGAAATCTCGCAGCGAATGCGGCCCCATCGGTTGGATCGGCCAAGCACGAGGCGAAGCCGGTTGGGTATTCCGAACTGAACCGTTGCGTCATTCGAGTTATCCTCATCGGTGTCCGTGAATTCGAGCAGGTGCGTCTCCATAATGCGCCTCTTGCCCGTTCGGGCCGACACGTACGTGACCTTCACCTCGGTACGCCGCAGCCGCCGCAGGCTCTCTCGCACGCGATCATTACTTTCATGCTTGGATGACGCCCGTCGTAGTGAAGATAGGGTGATCTCCCATTCGGCATCTGGTTCCGTCAGTCGTTCGCTGTCATGCGCAACCTGTAGAAGCTGATTGAAAATAGCGCGATCCGACGCTTCCAGCGCATGTGCCCCAGTAATTTCAATCAGTTCAGCCGCCTTTGGAAAGCCGCTGAAATTGGTGATCTGCTGGACTGTGAGACTCATGGGAGAAGTTATAATGCGACCCGCCCAGATAGGCAAGTCGTTTCGTTGACGTTGCGGAAATACAGACCGTCCGCCCGTTTAGTCGCAATTGGCCGATGCTCACACCGTTGAATTTGCTTGAGCGGAGAACCCCGTGAAACGCCCCGCCCGCTTGGTCGCAATTGCCGGGGTGTTTGGATGAAGCTAAGCCACTCGGGTCGAAAATGCTCTGCCTAACACGGCAATTTCGCTCCGCCCGTTTGGTCGCATATGCCCGCCCACTTGGTCACAATCATCCGCCCGTTTAGTCCCCGATAACCGCCCGCTTGGTCGCATTTCGACCACCCAAGCTACTGATGTTGCCAGAAAAATACCACCCTGAACTTGAACTTAAGAGAAATTGAACTTTAGACGGGGGATAACTTTTCCATGACACTCACAGCAAAACAGAGCGCCTCCGGCGCATAGAGTCTCTTTTTGCAAGGGGAAGGCGCTGCCTCCCCCTGTAACCCTCTCCGAAAAAACGAGCTGCCTACGGCAGCATAGACTTTAAATTCTCCCCCTTTCTCATTCCCCCCTCCGGGGGGACGCCGGGGCGGGGAAGGTTCCCCCCACGCTGGCAAAGACGGCCAGCTCCCCCACAAGAGGGGATTGAAACCGCTCCGCTCAATCCCCCCTTGTGCATCCCCCCAGAACCCAGACCGCACCGGCACGGGCACCGGAGAGGACAGCTTGCCTTCAAAATAAGGGCGGCGGATTGAACCGACACAACAGGGCAGGGGGAGAGAAGGAGACCACCGGAAGGGGCGGCGCACAGTAGGAGCCATGAACCACCCCCGCCAGCTTCGGCCCGTCTGGGCGCTCGGAGTTGCTTCCCAGCAGAGCTCCTATCCTCCCGACGGCTGCCCGCATTTTGCACCATCTCAGGGGTCACCACAGAATTTGCGCCATATTGTACGCTAAGGCTAATGCCTGAGCTGTAGCGCCAGAATATCCGGACACGGATTTGGGACGGTGCAGGTCATGCCGCTTCCAGATATTGCGGAACAAGGGGTCATCGCAGAATTTGTTTCCGGATTCACGCTAAGACGAACAGCACTTTGAATGATCATATGATTTCCGGTCAGGCCACTCGCAGGAACGGCGACAACCCGGTGCGGAGAGGCCGGAAACAAATTCTGCGATGACCCCAGTTCTGACCGGCGAGAAAGCCAGCCGGTCAACTGCCGAACAAGCGGGCCAGCAGTGATTTTTCGTCGCATACTTCGATGCCGCGCGCGGCACAATAGGCGACAATACCCACCTCGTGAAAATCCCGGTCGTGGCTACAGAGGATATCCGCGTCCCCGCGTTCGGCGGTTTGCATCACGTCGAGGTCATTGGCATCGCGCAACGGCGCGTGATACGCCGCGTCGATAACGACGGTTTCCGAGACATCCTGCAAAAACTGTGCGTATTCGTATAACTGCTCGTCTGTCAACCGATGGAGTTTTTGCATCCGGGGATACCGAAGCACCTTGGTGGTTTCGGCGATGATTGCATTCGAAAGAAGCAGCGTGTGACGGCCATGAAGCAAGGCGCTCAGCGCCTTACGCCCGGCGGAGCTGCTGCGCGGATGCGCGCGTACCAAGACAGTTGCGTCGAGGACGATTCTCAACCCACCGGCCTGTAATTGGGGCGCGTCGAGCGCATGGCCTCATTCACGGCAGCTTCTTCCTCATCGGCGTCAACCCGCGAGCCGGTCGGCTCCGCAAAGCGTTCATTCAGCGCTTTGAGCGCCTCGATACGAGCCTCGGGCGAGAGCTTGGAGGGAATCAGCGTCGAAAGACCAAGACTCTTGATGCTCACCGCGTCGTCTTCCGAAACGGCGTGCCCGAGCAATATCTCGGCGGCGTGCCTTTGTTCCGGCGACAGGTCTTTCACGTGATGCAACATGGCCTTTTCCTCATTATCTCAGCTTCCCAGATACCATACGCTTCCCGCGCCAACCTGTCAAATTCCGCGCCCCTCGCCGCAAACCCGGCACGCGCTCAGCGCCGTTGACATCACCCCGGCCCCCGCCTACATTTCGCTCCCCACCCGCGAGAAACACGGAGGCGCAGCATGAGTGTCCACGAGAAATCCGCAGGCAAGACAGCGACACGCCAGGCGTCCGTCGCGAAACAGAACTGGCGCAAAGACTGGGAGCGAATGCCCCACTGGCCCGAATATGACGCCACCGGCCAGCGCTGGAGCATCTTGGCGCTAACCATGCTCGCAGTGCATAACCCGAGCAGCGCGGCATTTCAGCTTGAATATGGCGATGACCATCTTCTGCATAGTGTGAAGTTCTTATCCCGCTGGAGCGGCGCTCCGTCCCTCAACTGGAAACCGAACGGCCCGGAGATGCGCCAGCTTATCAGTCAAATCACGCACCTCTATCTTCGGCGTTGGTAAAGCCCCAAAATCGAACGGAAACCCTCTCGGTAGAAGCGAACCGAAAAAATCGCTACCTCGGTAGCCAAAATTCCAACCACCCCTGAAAGCGCTTCTAATGGCGAATACGAAGCATCAGCTTTTCGTTCGACCGCCATACGAACCTGCCCTGACCGCCGCTCAATGCTTCGCGGTCTTGCCCGGCGCGATTTTCTCGCCCGTCGTCGTGTCGTCGTCATCGTGCTTTCGCTCCGGCAGCGGCGCGCGCTTTATCTCAATCCCGGTGATGCAAGGGGCGTTCTCGGGCAGGGCTTCCCACTTTTTGGGGTCATATTCCATCACCCATTCGACTTCACGCTTGACCAGCTTGCGGAACAGGTCGTCCAGATTGCGCCCGTGCAGCGTGACGGAAATCACCGGCGTGCTGAAGTGCATCGAGATGACAAACCCCGCGCCGTCGTAAATCATGTGGTTGCGGTAGCTGTAGGGCAGCACGACATCGGCGTTGCTGTTGGCATCGCTGACGCGCACCCAGAGATCGGTTTCGGGATGCGCGGAGGTGTTGCAGGCTTTGTATTCGTCTTTCGCGGCCTCTTTGAGGATCTCCATCGCGCCGCCCACAGCCAGAGGCGCGGGCGGCGCGTCGGGTTCGACCGCTGGCCCGGTGGGGGATTTCTTGCGGTACTTTTCTTCAAACGTCGCGCTCATGAACCGGACTCCTGCAAAGGGGAGGGGATACCGACAGAAACGTACCCGATATGCACCCGCCGCGCCAGTCTATTTGTCCATCGTGACACCGGCGTTTTGCAAATCCTTCCCGATGTCTACGGCCTTCTCAATCGGCATGGGCTCGTTAGGGGTCGGTTTGCCGGTTACCTCGGTTGCGGGACCGATTCTATTGTCCAGTTGAATATCGGCCAGTGCCCTATCGACATTGACTTTCTGCTCTGGTGTCACGGTGTTTGCCTCTTTCGCGCGCGGATATATCTGGGCCAGGTCGTCATACTGCGCCCGCTGCTCTGGGTCGTCAGGCGGGGCGAGGGGAGGGTAGCTTCGCTCCCATGCTTCGGGCGTCGGGTACAACTCCGCGTAATCGCGCGCCTGGTCGCGCTGATGCGTTTCCTCATCCGCCGAGAAAAGCGCCTTGCGGTCTTCTCGCCCGTCGTGTTGATGGAAAGCAGGCGTATGCGCCGCGCGGTCGAGGGCTTCTATCTGGGTCGCCGCTGCCGTGCCCGTGTCGGCTTCCGGAGCTGCGTCGGTCAAATCGCGGCGCGCTGTTTCCGCCCGGTTGCTGCGCAGCCATTCTTCCAGCGACTCGCGTTCCCGCGCCGCTTTCAGCCTGGCTTCTTCTTCGTCGGGCATCGCTACCTTTCGGGTTCCCGGTCCCTTTCGCGCCGTCTGCCGTGTTCCCGCGCCTGCCAGTCTTGACGTGAATCCTCGGGCACAGGTTCCTTTGCCGCTTCCTTGCGCCGCTCCCTGACGGATTTCTCGAATGTGTCCCAGCGCTCACGCTCGCCGTCGGCGTCCCCCGGCGCGGAAATCACCTCCGCCGCGCGGGAGGCATTGATAACCGCCGCAACCTTATTCTTACTCGCGCCGGCAGCGACGGCGCTTTCGACCAGCCCGCGATCGCTGCGTCTTTCGACGCGCGCCTCAGTAACCGTGGGCAATGTCTCGCGGTCGATATCGGCCAGACCTTTGCGTATGTCGCCCGTTTTGGCCCCGTCGATGCGCCGCGCCAGGCTATGGTCGTTGCCTTCGGGGTCGATGATACAGAAATCCCGCCGGTCACCCTTGCAGAGCTGATACCCGCGCTCCGCCAGCGCCGCACGAAACGCCGCCCCGCTGTCGGACTTTTGCCATAGCGCGGTGACTTCCGCTTTCACCGCATCCGGGGTAATGCCGGTTTTGCTCCCCCGGAATCCTTCCCAATCGCGGGCCCGCCGCTCGGGCCGGGGCGTATCCCGGTCTTTGAGCAGCACGCTTGCGACCGGCTGGAGTTGCATTTCCGCTTCGATGGCGCGAGCGGTCTTCTCGTGTTTCTGATAGGTGAGGGAGTCGGAAATCGCCTTCATGCTGTCCAGATCGATCCTCGACCAGACGACATGCCGGTGCGTGCGGCCATGCTTTTCATGTTCGAAGATGATGCGGGCCTGCCCGGCGAGCCCGAGGTTTGTCTCCAGTCCGTCCACGGCCCGCTCCCACTGCGCCGGTGTCAGGCGTTCGTCTTCCCGAGGACTCAGGCTTGCGTGATAGAAGAAATTCTTGCAGGCGGTGCCTTTGGCGACGGCTTCCATATCGACGAATGCGTCATCGACGTTCTCATGGGCGAAGCCGCGGAACTCGACAACGCGCACGCGGTCATTGTCGCGGGAGTTCATCAGGTGGCGGGCGAAGAAGCGCCGGTTCTGGCGACTTCCGCCCTTGATGATCATTTGCCGCCCAGCCCCATCGCCTCGCGTATCGCCGCGAGGATTTCCCGAATCCCGGAGAGGGAATCATGGATCTCGTGTGCAAGCGGGGTTTCCCCGAGATTGATGGCGCGTGCAACCTGATTGATATTGCTACCCACCTTGTTCAACTGTCCCAGCGTGCGGGCGAGCGCGGCCACGTCCGCAAGCGGACGCCGCCGCGAGCGGGTCTTGGGAGCGCTCACCAGCAGGAGGCGCGCATAGGAAGCAAGCGTCAGCCCGGCATGGGCCGCCCCCTGTTCCAGCGGAGCGCATTCATCTTCGGTCAGGCGGATACCGAGGAGCCGCCCTTTTTTGCGGGTTTCGCTGCCGCTTCGGGAGCGGTGACTGAGCGGTTTTTCTGTGCTGTTTGCCATGCAGCATTCCACATGCGAATTGTTCTAAGAGACGTATCCGCCCCCGCCCGTGTTTCACCCGTGCGCAGGCTCCCCAGCTTCGGCTCTAAAGCGCTAAATCCACGCTCGCGTAGCGAGCGCATATTTAGCTACCCGATCCCTCTCGACCTACTACCTATAGTGGAATTTTCGGTAACGGCAAGCCGTGTGTTGTTAACCGCGCCTGCCTTCGGCAGACCCAGTTAATCAACACGCTTGGCAAGGGGGAAACCGTCCCCCGTTGCATCCCCCGGACACCTACGTTGCGTGGCAACTTCGGCGTGATAAGACAAGGGAGCGTTCCGCCCCGTTGACCCCTGACCAAGAAGCGTTCCGCCTCTGGACACCTGACGAGGGCGCCGCCGCCCCTCGACTCCGCCCAACCGTGCGCCGGTTGGATTCGCGGTCAGGCTTTCGCGCCCGACCCGACGACCCATGGGGCATGATTGCCCATGCCATCGCTGCCTTTACCGGGGTCTGTGTCATTGGGGCAACAGGCGGCGGAAAAATCTCTGGCACCCGGCCCATGGGCTCTTAGTTCAGAGAATCGTGCGTCGGAATTCCCAGATTATCGGTGATCGACAGCAAATAATGGTACTGGGAAGCTGTGCGCGCCTGTCGCAGCTTGCCCCTTGTTTCCGCGTAACAGGAGATACCAGAAATCACCAGACCCAGGCCGGAAAGTATGGCTGCCGCCTCCGGCGAAAAATGAAGTGCCGCAAGACCGGCGGCCAAGCCAGCCGGGCACGGTGATCTTTGCCACGTTGGAGATGGAGCCGACGCCGAGTTCATCGATGGTTTTCAGGAGGTCGTCCACCGCCGTCTTGATGATCACGCGTTGCGAGGACAGATAGTCGTTCATGGCGTTTTGGTCAGTAAACCCCTGGGCGGCTTCGACGATGCCCTCGACCGCCAATCTGAATCGCTGTCGCTCCGCGCCCCGCTGCTCAGCAAAAGCCGCCATTCGGTCCATCGGGACTCCCTCCAACTGTTCCGCGGAAGGCAAGCGGATTCCGAGCTTAAGAAGCATATCCGAGACGGGGTCTCCAAGCTGCGGCGCGAAGAGAAAAGCCTGCCCCAGTTCCGCCTCCTCCTGCGAATCCGTCAGGAGGGGCGACGCCATCTTATCCGCCATTTCGGAGGCGAGGCAAAACATGTAAAACGCCCCGACCTCGTCGTGCATCGCGACCCAGTCGCCGAATCTGTGAGCCAGTCCGAGACTGTGCAACCTGCCGAGCACCTTGTGCCCGAATTTCTCGACATGCAGGCCGCGATTCCTCGCCGCCAGCCCCTTCGCTGTTTCGACATCGATTCTAAAGAGATCGGCTTGAGGCTCCACACTTGCGAAGAATTTCGAGGCTGCCGCGTCCTCATACGGCTCTGGACGCGTAGAAACCAGCACGCCCTTGTCGGCAAGAATCTTGGCGTCATCATCGTCGCCATCGACACCCGTGGTGTACCACATCGAAGCCGGGACTATGCGCCGTACCCGATCCCAATACAGCATCGCGGCTTTCAGGTGATTGGAACTTCGGGGATGAATGAACGGGTAGTACAGCGTCGTTCCGGTCGACATGAAAGAAGCCTCAATGCATTATTCCAGAACTGAAAGGCTCCGTGCGGACGACCCAAAATGCCACGGGCGACCCGGCCGTCGCGAGAGCGCATCCTGCTAAAATCGAGATAGCTAAACTGCGAACCAGAACGCGAAGTCTGGCAAGTGGGAGCACCCCGAGTGAGGGGAACCCGGACAGCACGCCGGGGAGCCTGGAACCAGCCAGGCGAACGGCACTTCGCAGACTGCGAGGTCGTGTGCGAAAGACTTCTTCTAACGACGAGTTATTCCAGTTCAGCTATCGTATTTACAAGGTCGAATACGTCATTTTCAAGCTGTTCTTTTTGGCTCTATCCCTTTACGGGCTCTACAAGCTCGCACAGCAGGAATTTGGATTCCGAGTGCAGCCCGTGGAATCGCTCCGACCATTGCATGGTCCGAATAATCGCTAGTGTCGGCAAATCTACTTCGGCTTGGTCGGATAGATGCGACGAAGATCGTCGGGATGTTTCTCTCCAAGGTCCCGTACGCGTTGGGCTACAACGGCGGCGTTCGGACGGCTCTGCAAACCGTTCCACGCGGCTTCATTCTGGGTGTCGCCTGTCCCAACGGTTCTGCCGTTATGCGTGGCCTTATATGTGCCGTCGGGCTTTTTAACAACGATTGTGTCGTCCATTTGCCCTCCTCCCATTAATGATGGCCTGAGTCGCGATGAATCTTAAAGGAAGAAGGTAGCAAATCCGGCGATGCCTCGTGACATGATTGCCACATGCCCGCATCGCTCCCCCCGTTCCATCCCGAGACGGTCATTCGCGAATGGACAAACGGTCAGCATTTTTCCATCGCCGATGCGACGACGGGAGTATGCGTGTTTGGAGCTACGGGGAGATGAAAAACTTCTGGCACCGGAAAACACCTGGCTCTGGGTTATCTGGGCAGCGCCGCCGAAATGGGAGGAATCGTGCTCTGCGCGAAGATTTCGGAGCGTGAGCAATTTCAGCAGTGGGCGAAGAAAGCACGAGACACCAGCAGGATGTCATCGTGTTCGATGCGTCGGGGAAGTGGCGATTTAATTTTCTGGAGTGGGAATCCAGCCGCGCCTCGCAGGGTGGGGGACTCACGATTAACGTCGTCGCCCTGCTCGAAGAAATCATCACCGCGCTAGAGCCGCAGAAGGCCAGCAGCGGCGGTGATAACGTCTTCTGGGAAGACGCGCTCCACCAGTTGCTAACGCAAGCCGTCGAACTGGTGCAGCTCGCAGGCTACGAGCTGAGCCTGACCAACATGCGCGATATTGTACGCAGCGCTCCGCTTTCGCGCGAGCAGGCCAAAAGCACGGAATGGCAGAAGGAGAGCGCGTGCTGGTTTTTTCTGGGCAAGGCCGAAGCGGCGACCGCAAACGGTGACGACGAGGTGAAGGCCGATTATGCCGAATGTCGGGCCTATTGGCTTGACGATTTCGCAAATTTAAGTGAACGTACACGCAGCGTGATTACGCTGATGTTCACCAAGCTCGCCCAGCCGTTCAGCGCCCGGCCACTGCGCAAGCTGTTTTCCACCGATACGAACGTTACGCCGGAGATGACCTTCGAGGGCAAAATCATCATCATCGATCTACCGACACAGGAATTCCGGCTTGCGGGCAGAATCGCGGCGCTGGTCTGGAAATACTGTTGGCAAGTAGCCGTCATGCGCAGACCCGCAGCGCCGACCGGAAAATACCTCCGCCCGACGTTCTGCTGGGCCGACGAGGCAGCGGAGAACTTTCTGAGTAACGGCGACTCAGCCTTCCAAGCGGTCGCACGAGCGAGCGCCGGATGCACCGTCTACCTCGCCCAGAACATAAACCAATATCGAAAACGCCTCGGCGATAACGACGCGTTTGAAAGTTTCATCGCGAATCTCCAGACAAAAGTGTTTCACCAATCGACCGGGCCGACAGCACTTTGGGCTGCGCAATTACTGGGCGAGGAGTGGCAGCACATCACCAGCACGAACGTGGGCAGGAGCAACCCGCAGGCAATCGGAGCCGAGCCCAGCAGCAGCGCCGGGGTGTCCCGCAGCGAGCAGCGCCGGTTTCTCATCGAGCCCGCCCGTTTCACGACGCTCAAGCGCGGAGGCCCCGCTTACGGATATCAGGTAGAGGCCATCGTATATAAAGGAGGGCACATTTTCAGCGACGCCAAGCCCTATACCCTCCTCACATTCAATCAGCGGTGAAAAACGCAAAACTTAACTTTTTCTTAAAACTTGAGAAGTAGCATTATCCCGAAAGGGAGCCAATGAACCAGCGCCGAAAACCCGTAACCGTGACCACATCTCGTGTGTCTCCGCGCAGGCCGGGGACGGCGGCATTTACCCTCATCGAAATGTCCATTGTGCTGGTCATCATCGGCCTCGTCGTCGGGGGCGTGCTCGTGGGGCAAAGCCTGATCAATGCAGCGGCGCTGCGCGCTACCATCTCGCAGATTGAAAAGTACCAGACGGCGGTGAATACATTTCGGACAAAATACGATGCCTTGCCGGGGGACATAGCGGACCCCGGAGCATCGAGCTTCGGCTTTATAGCGCGCGGCACGAGCGCAGGAGAAGGCGATGGAAACGGCGTCATCGAAGGTGTGAGTGCCACACCCTCAAACAGCGGCACCTTTGAATGTACCGGAGAGACTGCGGTCTTTTGGAGAGACCTGAGCACGGCGGGTCTTATAGAGGGCGGCTTCAACGCGGCGACCACATCCACATTTTGTCCAGATGCGGCACTCCTTAATTCGGGTGGGGTCATCTTGAACTCATTTTTCCCTCAAGCGAAGCTTGGTGGAGGCAATTATATTTACGTGTGGAGTACGGGTGGGCAAAACTACTTCGCCCTCGCCAACGTCGCAAGGGTTGCCGCTGGATACGAAATGTTTTCGTCCGCTGGATTGACCGCTGCTCAGGCAATGAGCATCGATAGCAAGGTCGATGACGGATTGCCGCAGGCGGGCCATGTGACGGCAAGATTAGTTTATGCTAACTCAGTTGTATGGGTTGGAGGCGGAGGCCTTGGAGGCTATGGTGCGGCGTCGAGCGGATTCCAAGGCTGGGGAAATCCGACGACGGCAGCGACTCCCGGTTCTTCCACAACTTGCTATGACAACGGCAACGTTGTCGGGCCACAGCAATATTCCCTCGCACAGAACACCAGCAATCTTAATTGCGCGCTCAGCTTCCAGTTTCAGTGATGCACTCCACCCACACAGTACAACGCGGCTTTACCCTTATCGAAATGTCCATCATCCTCGTCATCATCGGGTTGATCGTCGGAGGCGTGCTGGTGGGGCAAAGCTTAATAAGAGCCGCTACGGTACGCGCCACCGCCACGCAATATGAACGTTTCAATACGGCGATTCTCACATTCAAGGGCAAATACGATTGCCTGCCGGGCGGATGCGCGAGCCCCTCCCAGTTTGGCCTGCCGGGAACAGCCAACAGCACCGGAATATTGAATGACTGGTCAACGACAGCGCAAGCTAACAATCACATCTTCTGGGGACAGCTCAAGCCGCCGGGTTGATCGGCGATACCTTGCAGAGTCCCTATCCCCAGCCCCATCCTTTTGACGGGTATTGGCTGCCGGGGTGGGTTTCCCCTACCTGTCCGATATGCACTGCCACAAGCTCTGTTTGCACGTCCTTCGGTGGCACCTGTACCACGGGCGGCTGGTCACTGATAGACGTTGGCACCATGTCAGGTGGCCTAAATTGCGGCGATCTCGGTCTTTACAGCACGGTCGGCACCGTGCCCAATAAGCCGTTCGTGTGGGACTTATCGCGCGTGGGTGGGCAGACCGGAGGTTGGGGTGGAGCGATTTTTGCCAGCGACGCAGCGATGCTCGACCAGAAGATTGACGACGGGCAACCTCTTAGCGGCGGAATCATTATGATTAGCGATAACACCGGCACGAGTGGCACTGGCAGTTGCGCAGGCACTAGCGCTCGCGCGCCTGCCATTAATCTCCCTTCCACCAACTGCGTCAACCGCGCAACCAATAGCTATATCACCACCTATGGTTCCACCTGCGGCGACCTGATGATGCCCGCCCCTTTTGAATAACCGCGTACAGGGTCGCACCCTACCGGGGGCCGGGGACATTTACCACGCCTCACCTCAGCTTTCCGCCCCCGTCAAAATCTCCACCTTCTCAATCACCGGCGTTCCTCTGGCCGGGGGATCGTAGAGCTTCGCGTGATACTGGCGGATACGCCCGCATTCGCCCATGAAGATGGCGTGAACCACGGGGCCGAGATTCTGGCCGGTCAGCTTGACCGTCATGAACGAAAACACCAGCGTGACGGCAGATTCAAAATCGTGGTCGTAGATGATGTCCAGCAACGTGCTGTAGAGCGGAAAATGTGAGGGCTGCGTGGCGCAATGGATATGCAGCCGGTTGGTGTTTTCGGGAAACTCGAAGGGGACATACACGCGGTCGGGCCGCATAAGCGGTCAACACGTTGTCTGCGGCGCGGCGGCGTGGGCCTGAACTGCGCTCTATCGTTCCGGTTCCAGTGAAACGCTTAGCTCTGCCGGTGAATTGGATTGCTCGGCTACGGGCCGAAGCGCATAGAGATCGACGGCAATCCGCCCCGGTGTCACGCGGAGATTTTCAGGATGACTGATGGCGAAGCTCTCATAGTCCAGTTCTTCCGCCGATGTCGTGCGGATATAACGAAGGTGTGACAGGGGCGGTAGCGCGGCGCACGCGAGATCAATGTCTATGGCAATCCGGTCTTCATGGTGGACGATGCTCGTCTCCCCCATCGCGAAGCGCTCCACCGTGGCTTCCCGCTCCGCTGCCGCCTGTGCGGGTTGGCCGTACCCGAAGACGCCGGGCGAAGTTATGGATTGGGCGACTAGGCGCGCCGCGCATTCCAACCCGATCTCCAGGACCGGCTCGCCGCACAAAAGGACCTTCTCGGGCCGAACGAGAACGCCGACGCGCACGGTTCTGGCATCGTTCCGGGGCAGCAGATTGAGCGTGTCGAGTTGCGAGGCCGCCGCGTTGAACACGGATTGCAGGACCGCGTGTGAGCGAAGTTCCTGACCGACGACGGCGGGATCGATCTTCGGGATGCTTTCTTCCGCGAATCCAACACCAAAGACGACATCGGCGTAATGGTAATAGTAGAGCTTGAGCGCCACCCGGTCGCCCCAGCTCTGGATTTCCTCATCGCTCAGTTGCCGAAGGTCGCGGAGCAGCACTCCAAAGCGGGCGGCTTTCTTCTGGGCCCCCACGGTGAACCCCGCCGACGCGACGGCGATGATCGTTTGCGCGCCGAGCGATTCCCGCCGCCCCCGGAGTTCCTCGATCCACTTGACATCCTGGCGGCGGCGCGACAACCGGCATTCGATGATGGTCAGTTCGCCGTCCCGTCGTATCGTAATGTCGATCTGGCGCAGTTGCGTCGGGTTATCCGGATCGGGAATGTGATCGTTCCACGTCACATCCGCATGCGAGCGCATGAGCAGTTCGTGGATGCGGTGGACTTGCCGTTCAAAGGCTTCCGGGGTTTCCATGCGTTTACCTGCCGAACCGTTGCCAGACCCACACGCCGCACAGCACCTGCACGCAGCGCGTCGCGTGCCGGTATCCTTCGACGACCGTGTTGTCCAGTATGGCTTTGAAACTCCGGATATCACCATCCTCAAGATGCCGGAGCAGGGCCGTGACCGCGATTTCACCCGCAAAATGGAGCCGGATTTCCGTGTCGTCGGCGACGGTAACAAGCTCCATCTTGCCCATGGTGTCTTCGCGTAAGCGACTCAAGGACTCCATGGCGGCCTGTTGCCCGAAATGTCCCCCGATGTCGTTGCGGATGCTGCGAATCAGCAACTCCCGCTTCTTGTCGAAAAAGGCGATTGCGCCCGCCCAGGTTTCCTTTGAGTAGTCCTCGAATCGTTTCGACACCATCTCAAACGAAGGGTTTTCGTCGAGCAGGCGAAGGGCGGATGCGAATTCACTTATCGTGGCAATCGAGCGCCTCATGAAATAAAAGTAGCGGTAGTTGCCGACCATTGCGGGCCTGTCCGGGTGATCCCTCGCGGAGTCGAGAATGTCGAGCTGCGGTATATCTTTCGCGATGCCCATCATTTCGATACGCAAATCTTCGTACAGAACGCACAGCCGCGCAATCTGGGCGTCGATGATTTCGCCCTGGTCGCTGCGAAACACGTGCCGAAGATGGCCGATCCTGATTTGGGAACTCACGCTGACGAGACCTTCTCCTCTATTTTGTGCCCGCCGTCTCGCTGTACCGCTAAAGTCCACGGAACCGGCTCAACCTGTACCACCCATCTGGGCGACTTGGAATCCCAAATCGAGGCACCTTCCCACACGCCCGTTGAGCCCGACGCTGCGCGAAAAGCCAGCCCGGTTTTGTGATCTCATGAAGGCGTGGGGAGAATCCGCGCACCGCAGGGTTATTTTCTGGACTTGGCATCGGAGGAAGTGGCTTGCAGCAGTGGGATGCTGCTGTCCGACCAGAACCTCAAAACCATTTCCGCCCGTTACGACATCGACGAGCTTCGGGATCTGGAGCGCAGCGATCACGAGACTGTGATCCGGCCGGAGGATTTCGAGGATGCCGTCCTGAATGTCCGGCAGGCCATCGGGAACCTGCCGGATACGAAGATGGGTCAGTTTGTGCTCATGGATGCAGTCATGGCGCTTGAGAAGAAGGGAGCCGACCCGTTCAAAATCAGCGAGGCGTATCTGGCCATCAGCGAATCCGGCAAGTACACCAGCCTGACGGATGAGGCAACGGAAGAAATCATTGCCCGCTCAGGGGCAGAGCCACTGCACGTTTACGAGTATCTGATCGCCGTGGGGGAGATGCAGCGGCGGAAGATGAACTTTCTTTATGGACGGGTGAGACAGAAGCAGTGGGACGGTGCGGTGCCGTTAGACAAGTTGTTTCAGGGCGAGCATGTCCCTGACGACCCGGAAGTTTATCTCGACCAACGGTACATCGATTACCTTGCGAAGAACAGCGAGGAAATGGGGAAAATCCACTGGCGGAACTTTGAGCGCCTGACCACTGAATTCTTCCGGCGTCAGGGGTACGAGGTTGATCTGGGAGCCGGGACAAAAGATGGTGGCGTCGATGTTAGGGTCTGGACGGACAAAGAATCAAAGGCAGGCCCACCGCTGATGCTGATTCAGTGTAAGCGGTACAAGGACGTGGTCGGGATCGAAACCGTTAAGGCGTTTTGGGCGGACGTGCATTTCGAGGGAGCGGAGAAAGGTCTGATCGCCACGACCTCTTCCGTTTCGCGCGACAGCAAGAAGGTTTGCGATGTGCGTAAATGGCCGATGAGCTTTGCTGAAGCCGCAGACGTGCAAAGATGGGCGCGAACGATGTGGCGGAACGCTCCTGATATCGACGACGAAGATTGGGAAGACTGAAACCGCTCAGCGTGCAATAGCGTGCAATGGTTTACGGGATTTATGGTATTTTTGGCATTGACGGCATCCCGAAATCAGTAACTTACAGAGCGGATTGGGGGGTCAACGAATCGAATCCCCCCCTCTCCGCCAGAGCATCCATCGATGGACAGATACCGACTTAGTTGAAGGTTGCCCCACCTCCTCGGACCATGCCTGACGCGTGGTTCGGGCCTGACCAACCGGAGCTGTGATCGAGAAGATCTTCACTGCAAAACAAAGCCAAAGCGGCACGGCGTGAGCAAATGGTTTGGCTCAGGATCTTTACCAGCCGAGAGGCGCATAAAGGAATCGTAAATAAGGCCGAGGCAGACGCTTGCGCGAGCTGAGAGATGATGTATGGTGTACGAGCTCTCAGGACTGTCCCGATCACACACTTCATACGCGCAGAGCCAGATGAGTCTGATCGATTTCCTCTCGACGAATATCCGAATTGCGCGGGCCCTCCTCGGCAGGGCCCGGTTTTCCCGCAATCCGACTCGGAGATCCACAATCCAATGGCGCAACCCTACTGATGTTTCGAAGTGCTCAAGCCGAAAACGTTGCGTCTCAATGAGCCTTCGTCAGGCCCCGCAGAGCCGGATCGTCACCGGGTGTCGCCGGAGCAATTCCCGCATTGCCGGGGATTGATAAATCTCCAGGATGCGGACACGACAATTTGAAGACAGGTCCTGAATCACTTTCCGCCCCACACCCGCGTTCTCCTGGAACTGCCCGTCCCCGATTTCTTGACAATGTTAAACAGGTGTTTTAATCTTCTGTTTGAACCTGCACGCTGAATGGCGATACGCACCGCTATGCGCACCAAAGCCGCCGCACCCCAAACTGGAAGCAAACCCAAAGCTCCGTCCGCTGCGGGGCTTCTTCCGCTGCTCAAGCCCTACAGGCTTCTGATCGCCACCCTCGTTGCCCTGACCGTCGTCGGAAACGGTCTGAATCTGGTTGTGCCCAAGCTGATCTCGCACGCGATCGATGCGTACACGCAGGGGCGGTTTATCCTGGATACCGTTGTAGAGGAATTCCTGGTGGTCGGGATTCTGGTGTTCGTGCTGGCTTACGGCCAAAGCCTGGTTCAGACGTGGGCGTCGGAACGGGTGGCTAAAGACCTCCGGACGCGCGTCGCGGCGAAAATCTCGCACCAGTCGTTTGCGTGGGTGGAGCGACTCACGCCTGCGAAACTGCTGACGAACCTGACGTCCGATGTAGATGCGGTGAAGACGTTCGTCTCGCAGGCCATCGCTTCGATTATTTCTTCGCTTTTCCTGATCTTTGGGGCGAGTGCGCTTCTGATCTCGATCAACTGGCGTCTGGCGCTCGCGATCCTCGGGATCGTGCCGTTTATTTTTATTACCTTCCAGCTCGTTCTGCGCAAGGTGCGCCAGCTCTTCAAGCAATCCCAGGAAGCGATCGACTGGCTGAACCGGGTCATCAATGAAAGCATCCTGGGAGCTTCGCTGATCAGACTGCTCAATACGCGGCAGATTGAATATGACAAGTTCATGGAGGCCAATGCGAGAGCGAGAGATCTCGGTCTCAGCATTCTGCGCCTCTTCGCCAGTCTGATACCGGCAATTACCCTCGCAACCAACATTGCGACGGTTGTTATCCTCGCGCTCGGAGGCCATTTCGTCATTGCGGGCAGCATGACGCTCGGCGATTTCACGGCCTTCAACTCTTATCTGGCAATCCTGGTCTTTCCGATTATTATGATCGGGTTCATGAGCAATGTGATTGCTCAGTCGTCGGCCTCGTATATGCGCATCGGCGCCGTTCTTGGCGCTCCCGAAGAAGACCGGGGAGGCCAGGTCGTTACGGAGCTGCGCGGTGATGTTGGCATGAATGACGTGTCTTTGTCCTTCGGCGACAAGATCGTGCTGAAGAACATTTCTTTCACTGCCGGGGCGGGAACGAGAACGGCGATCATCGGACCCACCGCCGCAGGCAAGACTCAATTGCTGTACCTGCTGATCGGCCTCCTCAAGCCTTCATCCGGGACCGTAATCTATGACGGCCGTCCGATCGACGATTACGACAAAGAAGCGCTGCACCGGCGCGTCGGATTTGTCTTTCAGGACAGTGTGATCTTCAACCTGACACTGCGCGAGAATGTCGCCTTCAGCACCAGCGCCGGCGAGCAGGACCTCGCAAAAGCCATCTCGACGGCCGAACTCGATGACTTCGTTGCCGTATTGCCCGAGGGTCTCGAGTCCGTAGTATCGGAGCGGGGAACCAGCCTTTCCGGGGGGCAGAAGCAACGCGTCATGCTCGCGCGGGCGCTGACGTTGAACCCCCAGGTGCTGCTTCTCGACGATTTCACCGCGCGTGTCGACCCGAGCACCGAGCGGACCATCCTGCAAAATGTACGCAGAAACTATCCCGGCATCACGCTGATCTCGGTTACGCAAACAATCGCATCCGTGGTCGACTATGACCAGATCATTCTCCTTATGGAAGGCGAAGTACTGGCTGTCGGCACGCACAGCCAGTTGATGGAGAGTTCACCTGAGTACGTTCAGCT
The DNA here is from genome assembly GCA_963845785.1 of Terriglobia bacterium. Taxonomy (GTDB): domain Bacteria; phylum Acidobacteriota; class Terriglobia; order Bryobacterales; family Bryobacteraceae; genus BOG-234. Next base: position 468,911 of record CAWJTK010000004.1, read on the forward strand.
CTACGATTCCCAGCGCAGCACGAGCCACTATGAAGTACACGCTTGAGACCGGGAAAGGCCCGCGGCAACAGCGATCGCTGCGAGAATACGGAAGCAGGTTTCTGCCGTTGTTCGCCACGGAGAAGGCTCCCTTCGCCGCCGCGGTCGCCGCCATTCTGATCAGTTCGGGCGCGACGCTGGTGGCTCCGGTCATCATCGTTCGGACCATCGATACTGTGATCCGGCTGAAGAATATGCAGGGGCTTCTGATCTCTGCGCTTTTCGTGTTCCTGATTTACGCCGCGGGCGCCGTTGCCAGTTACGTCCAGGTCAGAACGATGGGCGGAGTTGGCAGACGGGTCCTTTACTACCTGAGGAACGAGCTCTTTCTGAAGCTGCAGGATCTCCCGGTCGCCTTCTTCAACCAGAACAAGGCCGGCGATCTGATCTCGCGATTGAACAACGATACCGATAAGTTGAATCAGTTTGTTGCTCAGGGACTGATGCAATTCGTGGGCAGCGTCTTTCTCATCAGCGGCGCCGGCATATTTCTGATCAGCCTGAATATCAAGCTGGGCCTGGCCGCCCTCATGCCCGCTTTCGGCGTTCTGCTTCTCACTCGCGGAACCTCCGCGTGGGTCAAGCGCAGGAATCTCGGAAGCCTGCAGGCGCTCGGCGGAATGAGTTCGGAGATTCAGGAGAGCCTGAACAACTTCAAGGTGATCGTGGCGTTTAACCGGATGGATTATTTTCGCCGGCGATTTGAGACGGCCAATGAGACGAATTTCGCCGCTTCGGTGTCGGCAGGGTATGCGAACAACATCTTCATGCCCCTGTATGGCCTGGCTTCGCAGATGGCGCAGTTGATTGTGGTGGCTTATGGAATTTCGCTCATTGAGGCCGGGCAGGTGACGGTCGGACTACTGATCGGCTTCCTGATTTACGTGAATAACTTTTATGGTCCGATGCGGCAACTGGCGACGGTATGGTCGTCGTTCCAGCTGGCCATGGCCGGGCTTGACCGCATTTCGGAAGTGATGTCCCTCGAATCGAACATGCCGGTCATCGCCGGGGCTGATATGGAAGGTGAATCGGTGCTGTCATTCCGGGATGTGTGGTTCGAGTATCCCGATGGCAAAGAGGTTCTCCGCGACACCAGCTTTGAAATGGAGCGCGGGAAGGCATATGCGCTGGTGGGCCCGACCGGCGGCGGTAAAACCACTACTGCGAATCTTATGGCGCGTCTTTACGATCCGACCAGGGGATCGGTTCTTCTCAATGGCCGGGACATTCGCTCTTATACCGCCGAAGAGCGCGCGCAAAAGATCGGATTTATCCTGCAGGACCCTTTTCTCTTCAGCGGTACCGTGCGAGACAACATCGTTTACGGAAACGAGCCATACAAGAGTTATTCCAGCCCTCAGCTCGCCGAGGTTCTGGAGAAGGCGAATCTGTCGAATTTGATTTCCCGTTTCCCGGAAGGCCTCGACACCGTCGTCACCACCAGCGGAAACAGCATCAGCCTCGGGCAGAAGCAGCTCATCGCGTTCATGCGAGCCGTTCTTCGCCGTCCGGAATTGCTGATTCTGGACGAGGCGACGGCGAATATCGATACGGTTACTGAGGAACTGCTCGAGGAGATTCTCGACAAGCTGCCTGCTACAACGACGCGGGTCATCATCGCTCATCGCCTCAATACGATCGACAATGTGGATCAGATATTCTTCGTTAACTCCGGAGAAATTACGCTGGCGGGTTCGATGGAGCATGCGGTCGACATGCTGATGCATGAAAAGCGCGCCAGCTAGGCGGCAGGACAGAACAAACCCATGAGCGTACTGGAATCTTATCCGCGAATCACGCCTTTTCTCTGGTTCGAATCGAACGCCGAAGAGGCTGTCGAGTTCTACCTCAGCGTCTTCAAGAACTCCCGGCGCCTTGAGGACCTTAGCGACCGGGGACCTGAGGAGAAGGTCCTGACGGTTGCTTTTGAACTTGAGGGCCAGAAATTCACCGCCATCAACGGCGGCCCGGCGTACAAATTCAGTGAAGCAATATCGTTTCTGGTCCGTTGCGACACCCAGGCGGACGTGGATTACTACTGGGAAAAACTGTCCAACGGCGGCGCCGAAATTCAGTGCGGCTGGCTCAAGGACAAGTTCGGCCTGACCTGGCAGGTCGTGCCTGCGCGCATTGCCGAATACGTCAGAAAGCCCAAAGCGATGCAGGCCATGATGCAGATGAAGAAGCTCGATATCGCGGTACTTGAGAAGGCGGCGCAGGACTGACGCGAATCACTCCTGGCGAATCGCGTCAACTGGGTTGATGCGGCTCGCGCGCCGCGCGGGGAACCAGACTGCGGCGAATGCAACCAGGAGCAGCAGAGCCGGTGTAATCGACAAGACCAGGAGGTCCCGCGGCTGATAACCGTAGAACCGGCTTGCCACGAGTCGCGAAAGACCAAGCGCTCCCGCGATGCCCATTGCGGTTCCCGCTAACGCCATGCGCATCCCCTGATAGATCACCAGATTCCTGACCCGCGCGGGCGCGGAGCCGAGGGCCATACGGACGCCGATCTCCGGCGTTTGCTGCTGGACCGAGTAAGCCATCAGACCATAGATGCCGATCGCAGCGAGGAGTAGCGCGCAGGCTCCGAAGATCGAGAGAAGGATAGCGGCGAAGTTCTCGCCTGCAATTGACCGGGAAAGAATATCGTCCAGGGTGCGGATTTTGGACACCGGCAGCCCGCCGCTTCCGACGCGCAATGCGGTCTGAATCTGCCTGGTAAGCGGTTCGTTCCGTGTGCGTATGACCCACGTCAGCGACCCTCCCAGAACCTCCCCGTTCAACTGCTCATTCATCTGCGCGGCGGGAATATACATTGCGGGCTTCGGGGTTTGGTCGAGCCCGTCATCGTGAATGTCGCCGACGACCCCAACGATCTGACGAGGAAGATCTTCGTATTGCGGCCCCAGGCCTCGTCCGACGATCAGACGCTCTGAGAGGGGATCGCCGCCCGGCCAGAACTTCTTCGCGAACGCATGGTTGATTACCGCGACCCGAGCCGATCCCGCCTCATCACGTTCGGCGAACAGCCTGCCGCGTAGCAGGGGAATTTTCATTGTTTCGAAGAATCCGGGAGAGACCGCCGCCCAATTGGTGTCGCCGTGAGAGGTCCCCTCAAGCGGTCTGCCGGCAATGATGATGGGCAGATCAAGAATGCAATCGATCGGCATACAGAAGGTGGCTCCCAGGGCAACCACACCGGGAACTGCGCGGACCTGGCGGGAACTCTCGCGGATCAGTTCCGCTATGGCGGATGTTTTAGCGAAGCGAGGGCCGCTCAGCGCCATCTCCATCGTCAGCGCGTCATGAGATTCAAAACCCGGCGCCACCGCGCGCAACCCCAGAAAGGAACGAATCTGCCAACCGGCGCCAATGAGCAACATAAGAGCAAGCGCCACTTCGGCCACGGTGAGCGCCGCTCGGGTGTTCCTTTGCCGAAACCCCGTGTCGGAGCGGCCGCCACCTTCCTTCAGCGCGGCGTTCACATCCCCGCGGGCGATCTGAAAGGCCGGAAGGGAACCGAAAGCCAGTCCGGCAACGAGGGAGATGGCGATCGTAAACGCGCAAACCCGCCAGTCAGACGTTACGGAGGACCCCTCCGGTCCAATGCGAACCAGATCGACGGGATTTGCAGCCAGCAGCGCGTGAATCGCGGTTACGCCCAACACCAGACCGAGGACGCAGCCCGCTCCCGAGAGAATTATGCTTTCCGTGAGGAGTTGCCGAACGATGCGCCACTTTCCCGCGCCAACGGCCGCGCGGATCCCGATCTCGCGCTTTCGGCCGCTCGCCCGGGCAAGCAGAAGACTCGCGACATTCGCGCACACGATCAGCAGGACGAAGCCAACGGCCGCTTGCATCATTAACAGCGGGGCGCTTAAGTCACCGATGAGATCGTCTTTCAACGCCGTCAGGTCGAAACGCTGTCCGGGGTCGAGGCCGCCGGGAAATTGGCGCAGATAGTCCTCGCCGAGCGCCTTTAGCCTCTGGCGGGCCACGGCGATGTTCACCCCGGTCTTGAGGCGCGCCGCGATCCTCAGACTATCCCCGTGATCACGACTTGCGGGATCGATCTGGAACGGAACGTAAACATCGGTCGGTGACACCCCCTCGGTGCGAAAACCCGCCGCAATCGTTCCGACGATGCGGTACGCAACGCCACTGAGCGATATGTTCTTCCCGACAACCTTTGGATCCCCGGCAAAATGCCGCCGCCGGAACGCATCCGTCACAATCACGACATTGCGGGCGCCCGGACGATCCTCCTCGGGGGTGAAGGAGCGGCCCTCCGCCAGGGGGACGGCGAACAGTCGAAAGTAATTCGCACTGGCCTTCGTTTCATTTAACTGTTCCGGGAATGCAGCGCTGGTCAGATTCACCAGGCGGCCGTCTTGCCATGCGCTCACGTCCTCAAACAGATCGGTCTGGCTGAACCATATGTTGAACTTGTCGGGCGACGCCGCATCGATTCCATCGCGAACATCATTTGAGTACGTAACGACCCGATCGGGATCGGGCATGTTCAGCGGCTTGAGCAGTATGGTGTTGACCAGGGAAAAGACCGCTGTGTTCGCGCCGATGCCGAGAGCGAGGGCGGCTATGGCAGTGGTTGTAAATATCGGAGTCCGGCGCAGCGTCCTGATGGCGTAGCGGATATCCTGTAGAACGCTTTCGAGCCAGGTCCAGCGCCACACATCGCGCGCGAGTTCTTTGATCAGAGTCGAGTTGCCCAACTCGCGCTGAGCGGCAAGCGTGGCGTGTTCGGCTGTTTCGCCGTTCCGGACGCGATCCTGGGCGGCAAATTGGAGGTGGATCTGAATCTCTTCTTCCAGTTCGCGCTCGCGCTGCCGCCTGGTCACGACTCGCTCTCCCTTCCCGCGGGCCTCATCACGGCGGCGATGGCCTCCACCAGTTGCTCCCAACGCGCTTCCTCCGAGGCGAGTTGCTTCCTCCCCGCTGGGGTCAGCCGGTAATACTTAGCCCGCTGATTGCTCTCTGTCTGCTTCCACTCCGCTGTCACCCAACCGTGCTTTTCGAGGCGCTGGAGCGCCGGGTAAAGCGACCCGGTCTCCACCTGCAGGACCTCGTCTGATTGGGCGCGGATCGCCTGGCCGATCCCATATCCATGCTGCGCACCCCATTGCAGCGTTCTCAGGATGAGCATGTCGAGTGTCCCCTGCAGCAATTCGATGCGTTTTGGCGGCATTTGAGCTGTAGAGATTCTACATCCCCGGCATGTAGGATGTCTACTGCATCCGGAAACTCCCGAAACCCGCGCCACGCTAACATCGAATGAAGCATGATCCAGACCTTATTCGGCTCGGTGGAACAGGAGCCGACGTTACTCGATAAATTGAAGAGCGGCGTCCAGAAGACGCGCGAAGGACTCGTCTCGCGCATCGAAGACGTCATCTCGGGCCGCAAGCAGATCGATGCGGACCTGCTCGACGAACTGGAATACACGCTGATCAGCGCCGATATCGGCGTCGCCACGACCAACGAAATCCTCGATCGCATCCGGGAACGCGTGGACCGGAAGCTGGTGGGCGATGCGACGCGAACTCCGCGGCCTGATCCGCGAGTACCTGCTCGAAGTGCTGCAGGCTAACGACCGTCCTCTGGCTTACGTGGACGAACCGCCCGCGGTGATCATGCTGGTTGGCGTCAACGGGGCGGGGAAGACCACCACCATCGGCAAACTTACCTCTCATTTCAAGGCGAATGGCCACACAGTTCTCCTGTGCGCCGCCGATACCTTTCGCGCCGCCGCGATCGAGCAGCTTGAAGTCTGGGGCGAGCGCACGGATACGCGTGTGATCCGCCAGAAGACCGGCGCCGATCCGGGCGCGGTCATGTTCGACGCACTGCAGGCCGCGAAGGCGGCCCGGACCGACTACGTAATCATTGACACCGCCGGCCGCCTGCAAACGAAGACCAATCTCATGGCGGAACTGGAGAAGATGCGCCGCACCGCGGCCCGCGTGATCCCCGACGCGCCGCACGAAGTCCTGCTCGTGCTGGACGCCACCACCGGGCAGAACGGCCTTGAGCAGGCGCGCAAATTCACCGAGACGTCCGGAGTAACCGGCATCGTTCTGACAAAGCTCGATGGCACTGCGAAGGGTGGCGTGATTGTTGCCATCGCGCGCGAACTTGGCCTGCCGATCCGGTTCATCGGGGTTGGCGAAAAGGTGGAGGATCTGCTTCCGTTCGACCCGGAAGCGTTCATCGATTCCCTGTTTGCGATATGAGCGCGGAGCGAGTGCGCGCCGGGCACATGAGCGAGGCCCTGGCGCTCGCCCGGAGAGGCGTCGCCCTTGCGAGCCCAAACCCGATGGTAGGTGCTGTGATCGTGAACGGCGGAGAGGTGGTCGGCCGCGGCTTTCATACCTGGGACGGACTCAAACACGCTGAGATTCTGGCGCTTGAAGAGGCAGGTGATCGCGCTCGCGGCGGCATAGCGTATGTCACGCTCGAACCCTGCTCGCATACCGGGCGTACCGGCCCCTGCGCGGATGCTCTGGTCGCGGCCGGCGTGGAGAAGGTGGTTGCGCCGTCCTCCGATCCCAATCCGCTGGTTGCGGGCGAAGGGTTCCGGAAGTTGCGTGCCGCGGGCGTTCAGGTGGAGATCGCCACCGAGTTTCAGATCGAAGCGGAGAAGCTGAACGAGCCTTTTTTCCATTTTATCCGGACCGGCCGGCCGCTCGTGATGCTGAAATCCGCTTCGACGCTCGACGGGAAAATCGCCGCGCCGGAAGACAACAGCGGCTGGATCACCAGCGAACGCGCCCGGGCGCACGTCCAGGAGCTTCGGCACGCCTCGGACGCTGTGATCACGGGTATCGGAACAGTGCTCGCCGACGATCCGAAGCTGACGGATCGTAGCGGGCTGCCGCGCGTCCGTCCACTGATCCGTGTGGTGCTGGATTCGACCTTGCGGCTGCCGCTCGAATCGAAGCTGGTTCAGACGGCGGAAAACGATCTGCTGGTGGCCGGCACATCCGCCGCGTCGGCCGAGCGGCGGCGAGCGCTGGAGAATCGCGGCATAGAGGTAAAGCTTTTCGACGGGCCGAGAGGCAGGGTCGATATTCGCGACGTCATCGCGCTCCTGGGCGAACGCCGGTGCTTGTCGGTAATGATCGAAGCGGGCAGCAAAGTGAACTGGGCGGCGCTGGAATGCGGCGCGGTGGACAAAGTGTTTCTCTACTATGCGCCGAAGATCCTCGGGGGTCTGCAGTCCTTGCCGATGGCCGGCGGAATTGGAAAAATGCGGCGAGCGGACGCGATTCTGCTGGAACGCACGGCGGTGCATATGATCCCGCCGGATGAGTTTGCCGTCGAAGCGTACGTGCGGAAGGATATTTGAGGATAGATAGCTGAGTGTTCACCGGAATTATCGAAGAGCTGGGTAAGGTTGAAGCGGCGGGAACGCGCCTCTCGATAGGCTGTGCTCGCGTGCTCGGGGATCTCACAATAGGCGCGAGTATCGCGGTGAATGGAGTTTGCCTCACGGCGGTCGACATTCGCCCCGACGGCTTTTCGGCCGATCTCGCGCCGGAGACGCTTGATCGCAGCAATCTCGGCGACCTCAAGCAGGGCGACTCTGTGAACCTGGAACGCCCCATGACTCTCCAGGCGCGTCTGAGCGGGCATATCGTACAGGGGCACGTGGACGCGACCGCTACGCTGGCGGCGCTGCGCGAGTTGGGCGACGGGAATTGGGAACTCACGGTGCAAGTTCCGGGCGATCTCGACCGGTTCCTCGTATACAAAGGCTCGATCTGCATCGACGGCATCAGCCTGACCATCGCAAGCGTCGAAAACGGCCACGTTCGGGTTGCCATCATCCCGCACACGTACGAAGCGACCAACCTGAGCGGGCGTAAACCGGGTGATCGGGTCAACATTGAGTGTGACGTTCTGGCCAAACATGTCGACAAGCTTCTGCAGGGCATGAATCTGGTCCGATAACATTGAGTTGTGACGTCTCTGAAGCAGGAGAAGCTCTTCGACCAGTTGAGAGAATTGCGCCGTGTGATTGTGGCTTACTCCGGCGGAACCGATTCGGCTTATCTTGCGTGGGCGGCAAAGCAGGTTTTAGGAGAAGACGCCCTCGCGATTACGGCCGACTCAGCCTCAATTCCGGAGTCGCACAAGCGCGACGCTGAGGCGTTTGTTCGTGAGTTCGGGATATGCCACGAATACGTTGAAACGCACGAATTCGATAACCCGGATTACGTGAAGAACGACGCTAACCGCTGCTTCCACTGCAAGGACGAGCTCTTCACTGTCCTGGAGAAGATCGCCGCCGAACGCGGCATTACGAATATCATCTACGGAGTAAACAAAGACGATCTGGGTGACTACCGCCCGGGCCAGAAGGCCGCGAAACTGCATTCCGTGAGAGCTCCGCTCGTAGAAGCGGATCTGACCAAAGCCGAGATTCGCGAGTTGTCACGGATGGCGTCCCTGCCTACCTGGGATCGCCCTGCCGCGGCGTGCTTGAGTTCCCGAATTCCCTACGGAACCCCGGTGACGATCGAGAACATCAAGACGGTTGAGGTCGGCGAGGAAGCCATCAAAGCCCTCGGATTTCGCCAGTTCCGCACCCGCTTTCACGGAGAACTGGTGCGAATCGAAATTGCGCCGGACGAGTTATCGCGCGCACTGACGACGGATATGGCAAGTCAGCTGACGGCGATCTTCAAGCCGCTCGGCTATAAGTACGTCACGCTGGACCTCGAAGGCTATCGCCAGGGTTCGCTGAACGAAGTGCTGCCGCGGCTCAGTCAAACCTCAACTTTGTAATCCAGCACGTGCTCATCGCCGGGTAAACCGCGAAAGCCCCAATTAGCCCTGGGCGTTTCGAAGATTGTGACTTCCACATCGTTCGGCCCGATGCCGAGCTCTTCAGCGAACCGCGTCCCTCGGGATAGAAGAATTCCGACCGGTCCAGCAGCAGAATCGATGAGCACGTTTCCCCAACGGATACTGGAGCGCTCCGACCACACCGGAGTGCACCACATCGGAGACACGCTGCGTGATCGGGCCAAGATGATCGCGGAAGCCGAAGATTTTGATTTGAGACATCAGGAACCCGCTTTATCCGCCAACAGCCTGGTGAACCACTGCTTCGCCAGCGAAAAGTCGGCGGGTGTGAGTTCGTGGCCGGCGTTTTGAATCGCCAGGTCGACGTGCGCACCCGCCTCCGTCAGCAGCTTTCCCAGCGCCTCGGCATCTTCCACGGGAATAATATGATCGCTTTGTCCTGCGGAGATCAGAACGGGCGCACCATTGAGTTTCGCGTGATGTTCGGGAACGAGAATGGTTCGGCTCCGAAGCAGGCAAGCGCCGGAGAGAACTCCGGGGTGCAACAGCATCAGATTCGCGGCCAGATTGGCACCATTCGAATACCCCAGAGCGACGACGCGTGCGGGATCGAACCCATACTGCGCCGCCGCCTCGCCCACCCACGTGGCCAGTTCGGCGGCGCGCTCCGGTACATCCCTCCAGTCGAGTCCGAAGAAGCGAACCATGCCCTGCCCAATCACCCTGCCGCGCGGACTCAGGAGCGCCGCCCCTGATGCGACCGCGCGGGCTACGGGCAGCAGGTCGTTCTCGTCGCCGCCCGTTCCGTGCAGCAACAGCAGGGTAACGGGTGAGGGTCCCGCGACGAACTTATGAATGAAGTCGTTGATCATGATTTCTGACGATACTTGCCGAACAGGCTGTTCACGCGGATCTGCGCCACTTCCGCAAAAGCATGCAGCCCGGTCATGAGGCTGACCTTGCTGCCCTCGACATGGTTCCAGCGCACCGGCACCTCGGCGATGCGATAGCCGCGCCGCGATGCGATAAAAAGCACCTCCGCATCGAACCCGAACCGTTCGAGAGTCTGGGCTGCGAAAATTTCCTCGGCTACATCGCCCCGAAAAAGTTTGAATCCGCACTGGGTATCCGAAAGGGTTAACCCGGTGGCAACGCGCATCACACCGTTGAAGATCCGCCCGAACGTCTCGCGGAATCCGGGCTGACGAACCCCGATCAGAGATCTGTCGAGTGCGCGCGAACCGATCGCGATGTCATAGTGCTCCCGGCCGATAACGCACCAGAGCTTCTGCAGCTCTTCGATCGGCGTGGAAAGATCCGCGTCGCTGAACAGACGCCACTCGCCGTGTGCCTCCAGCATGCCGTGGCGCACGGAAAAGCCCTTACCGCGGTTACCCGGATTCCTCAGCACGCGAACGTGGCAATGTGTCTTTGCAAAGTTTTCCGCCACTGCGAAAGTGTCATCCTTCGAGCCATCGTCGACCACCAGAATTTCATGGAACTCCCAGGCGGTCGATTCCAGATAGTCCGTGACACGGCTGAGCGTGTCCGGCAACCTTTTCTGCTCGTTGTAGGCAGGGATGATGATTGAGATGGAACGGTTCAAAAGGAAGTTATTGGTAACGAAGAATTATAATAACGGATTCCCACTACAGGAGACTTAAGTTTTGTCGCTGGAAGACGAATTATTTGAACAGCGCGCCGCACGCGTGCACGAGATCGAGGCACTGGGGTACAGGCCGTTCGGCAAGCGTTTCGATTTCACCTGCACCGTGCCGGAGGTGCTTCTCCGGCATGGCGGCAAGGCGGCTGAAGAACTCGTTCCCGAGATCCGGATCCTGGTCGCCGGGCGCATTCAGACGATCCGGCGGATGGGAAAGGCCGGGTTCTTTCACATTCAGCAAAGCGGCGCGAAGCTTCAATGTTATTTGCGTAAGGACGCCGTCAGCGAGCGTGATTATCTGCTGTTCGGGCTGCTCGACATAGGCGACGTTATCGGCGTCGAAGGATATCTTTTTCGCACCCGCACGGGCGAACTCAGTCTCCACGTCGAGAAGCTGGAGTTCCTCTCGAAGACGCTGCTCGCCATGCCCGAGAAGTTTCACGGCCTGGAAGACGTGGAGATTCGATATCGCCAGCGGTATCTCGATCTGATCTCGAATCCGGACAGCCGCGAGGTATTCGTCAAACGGGCGAAGCTGATCTCGTCGCTGCGGCGGCAATTGGAAGAGCGCGGTTTTATCGAAGTGGAAACGCCGATGATGCAACCGGTCTACGGCGGCGCCGCTGCAAGACCGTTCGTGACGCATCACAACACGCTCGATATCGATCTCTATCTGCGCATCGCGCCCGAGCTGTATCTGAAAAGATTGATCGTGGGCGGACTCGAGCGCGTTTACGAAATCAACCGCAACTTCCGCAACGAGGGCATCTCGACCCGCCATAATCCCGAGTTCACGATGGTCGAGTTCTATCAGGCCTACACCGACTACCGCGGACTGATGGAACTGACCGAGCAGCTGCTGCGGCAACTCGCGCTTGACGTGATCGGCAGCACCAGCGTGCCGTTCGGCGACGTGGAACTCGATTTCGGATCGATTCGCCGGCTCACCATGCGTGAGGCCGTCATCGAATATTGGGACCGGTCCGATAAGCCTTCTCCCGACCAGGTGCGCGACCCGGCGTGGCTCACCAGTCAGACAGGAAAGGCAAACGCAGGCGAGGCTCTCGCGCTCCTGTTCGAGGAACACGCGGAGCGGAAGCTGATCCAGCCGACCTTTATCTACGATTTCCCGGTCGAGATCTCTCCGCTCGCAAAGAACAAACCGGACGAACCCGCATTCGTCGAGCGCTTCGAACTCATCATCGCCGGCATGGAAATCGGAAACGCTTACACAGAGCTCAACGATCCCATGGAGCAACGCCGCCGTTTCGACGCGCAGCGCGCCATGCTGGAACGGGGCGACGAAGAGGCGCATCAAATGGACGAGGACTACCTGCGCGCTATGTCTTACGGGCTGCCGCCCACAGGAGGCGAAGGTCTTGGAATCGACCGCCTCGCGATGCTGCTGACCAACTCGCAATCAATCCGCGATGTCATCCTGTTTCCCCTGTTGCGGCCGGAAGGTGAGATCGGTATAGCGGACCGCTTACGCCGTCTCGATACAGCGTCTGGATAAAGGGTGACTGGCTCGTTCGAATATTTCATCGCCGGCCGTTACCTCCGCGCGCGCCGCAAGGAGAAGGTGATCTCGGTCATCACCGTGATCTCGGTTATCGGTGTGGCTGCGGGCGTTGCGGCGCTGATCATATCGCTTGCTGTCAATAACGGATTTCAGAACACCCTGCAGCGGAATATGCTGGCGGCCACGGCGCACATCAATATCCTGGATAAGAATCCAAGCGTTGGGATCGATGACTGGGGCAACCTGATCAAGACATTCCAGAAAATGCCGCACGTCGTTGCGGTTGCGCCCGTCCTCTATGACGAAGTGTTTCTCACTGGTCCGCATGGCGCCAAGCTGGTGACATTGAAGGGTATCGATACTCGCGCTGAACTGGCGGCAAGCGACACGCTGCGTCATCTGAAAGCAGGATCGCTGGCGCAACTCGCGGAAGATGGCGGTTTGCCGGGCGTGGTGATCGGCAGCAGGCTATCGCAGGATACCGGGCTGTTGGTAGGCAGCGCGGTGACCTTGATCGATCCCGAGGGCAACTTGACGCCGACTGGCCCCACGCCGAAAAGGCTCCGTTTTCGTGTGACCGGCATTTTTGAAACGAACTTCTTCGACGTTGACGATTCCTGGGCGTATGCGTCCCTGGCTTCGGTGCAGAGACTCATGTCGCAGAATGATGTGGTGAACGCAATCGAGATCCGTCTGGATGATCCCAACCGTGCGCCCGCCGTCGCGCAGGAAGCGCTGCGCCTCGCGGGCAATCGCTATAGCGCGCAAACGTGGGAAGAGCAGAACCGGCAGCTCTTTCATGCCCTGCAACTCGAGCGCGCGGTCACGGCGGTTACCATCGGACTGATCGAACTCGTGGGCGCTTTGAACATCCTGATCACCCTCACGATGATCGTGCTTACCAAATACAAAGACATCGCGGTACTGATGTCGATGGGCGCGCGGCGAGGGCAGATCCGGCGCATCTTCGTCATTCAGGGGGCAATGATCGGGGTCATCGGGACCGTTATCGGAATCGTGGTCGGGTACGCGTTTTGTTACTTTGCGGGCACGTATCACCTGATCCCGCTTGACGAATCAGTCTATGCGCTGAGCTATGTTCCGTTCGATCCACGCCCCGGCGATGGTGTCTGGATCGCGGCTGCCGCGCTGGGAATCAGCCTGTTGGCGACGCTTTATCCGGCGCGTAACGCCACGCGCATCACCCCGGTCGAGGTCTTACGATACGAATGATGGCTACACCCCCCAGGCTGGTGCCGAAACCAAAGACGAAAGCCGGGCGCCAGGCGCGCGTCGACGTGATTCTGGCGGATCTCGACGAGATGTATCCGGACGCAACCTGCGCTCTGTTTTATCGCACGCCCTGGGAACTTCTCGTAGCGACCATTCTTTCCGCCCAGTGCACGGATAAGGTCGTGAACGAGGTGACACCGGATCTGTTCAAGAAGTATCCGACGCCCGCCGACTTCGCCGCCGCACGCCAGGAAGTGCTCGCGAACGACCTCCGCCGCACAGGCTTTTTCAACAACAAAGCAAAGTCGGTGATCGGCGCCGCGAAGCGAATCATGACCGAGTTTGGCGGCAAGGTGCCGCAAACGCTGGAAGAACTGATCACCGTTCCCGGCGCCGCGCGCAAGACGGCCAATGTAGTGCTGGGCACCGCCTATGGAATTGCCTCGGGTATCGTGGTCGATACCCACGTCACGCGTCTGTCGCACCGCCTCGACCTGACGAAGCAAACCGACCCTGTAAAGATCGAACAGGACCTGATCAAAATCATTCCGAAGGACCGCTGGATCCTCTTCTCGCATCAGCTGATCCTTCACGGCAGGGCGCTTTGCGTCGCGCGCAAGCCGAAGTGCGCGGAATGCAAGCTTGACCCCGTCTGCTACGCGAAGGACAAAACCGTATGAGGCTGGGCATATGAGGTTAGGCGTCTTTACTGCGTTGCTCTCGCAGATGCCGCTCGATGGCGTCATCGCGAAGCTGAAAAGCCTCGGCATCACGACCGTCGAACTCGGCACGGGCAACTATCCCGGCGACCCTCATTGCAAGCTATCGATGCTCGACAACCCGGCTGAGCTCGACGAATTCCGCAAGAAGCTCGCCGACAATGGGATCTCGATCAGCGCGCTCAGCTGCCACGGAAACGCGCTCCATCCTGACCGCGACATCGGAGTTCCCCATCGCGAAGTGAGTCGCAAGACGATCGAACTCGCGCAGCGGCTCGGAGTGCCGGTTGTCATCGATTTCTCTGGATGTCCCGGCGACAGCAACAAGAGCCGCCATCCGAACTGGGTCACATGTCCCTGGCCGCCTGAGTATCTCGACCTGCTCAACTGGCAGTGGGATCGGCGGGTTGCGCCTTATTGGAAAGAGCACGGCAAGTTCGCCGCCGACCATGGCGTCAAGGTCGCGGTTGAAATGCATCCCGGGTTTGTCGTCTACAATCCCGAAACGATGCTGCGATTGCGGTCGATCGCGGGGAAAGCGGTCGGGTGTAATTACGACCCCAGCCATATGTTCTGGCAGGGCATCGATCCGATCGCGGCGATCCGCGTGCTCGGGGATGCCATCTTTCACGTGCATGCGAAAGATACGCAAATGTACCCCAGTAACCTTCCCATGACCGGGGTCCTCGATACCAAAAAATACACGGACGAGCGCAATCGGTCCTGGATCTTCCGCACGGTCGGCTACGGCCACGGGGAAGAGTGGTGGGCCGAGTTCATCTCCACGCTTCGGATGTTCGGGTATGATTACGTGCTTTCGATCGAACACGAGGACAGCCTGCTTTCGCCGGAAGAGGGATTGACGAAAGCAATCGATTTTCTGGATACGATCGTGATAAGAGAGCAACCCTCTGCGGCATGGTGGGTTTAAGCTTGTAGATAATGCTTGCCCGCTTTACGTCGATCTTTTTGGTACTGGCTTTGGCCAGCTTCACGTTCGCGCAGAAAAAGAATCAACAACCTGCGGAAAAAGCGGTGAGGGGCGTGGTTACGGATGCGGCCGGGGCCCCCGTTCCGGGCGCTGTCGTGCAACTCAAGAATACGAAAACCCTCGAGGTGCGCTCGTTCATCGCGAAGGATCAGGGCGATTACTTCTTCCACGGTCTCGCGACCGATGTCGATTATGAACTAAAGGCCCAATTCAACGGCAAATCGAGCGCACCCAGGGTCTTGAGTTCGTTTGACAGTCACGCGGAAGCCGTGATGAACCTGCAGCTGAAACCGTAGCCCCACTCAAAGCTTCAACCACTCTTCCATGCGCTCGCGCAATGTTCGAGGCGTGCAGGGGTGAGGCAAAAGGTCTGCGATTACCGCGACGGAATCCGCTCCCGCATCCCAGCAATTCGAGGCATTGTCCCGGGTAATGCCGCCTATGGCAACCAGCGGCTTCGAGTTGATCTCGTGAGCGGTACGGAGCCCCTCAATGCCGACGGTCGGGTCCGGCCGCTTTTTCGATGCTGTGGTGAAGACCGGTCCGAAGGCGATGTAGTCTACCGGCTCGGTTTGACCCGCGCACACTTGAACGGGATTGTGGGTGGAAAAACCGACAATCGCCTTCCGTCCGATGACGGTACGCGCGTCGCCCGGCAGGAGGTCGTCCTGTCCGAGGTGAACACCCGCGTGAAGCAAGCCGGCATAGTCCGCCCGATCATTTACGATCAGCGGCGCGTCCACGCTCTGGCACAGGGCAGCAATTTCCTGCGCCTGGGCGAAGACATCGCGGCTCCAGAACCCCTTGTGCCGAAACTGGAGTATTCGGGCGCCCCCATCGAGTAACGCAGCTGCCGCACTGACCGGATCAAACTCCAGACGCGCCAGCATTGTGGTGTCCACAATCGGATAAACCCGGGGAAGTTGCGCGGCTAGCAATCTGAATTATCGGACAGCGGTTCATCCAGGTAACAGGCAGGCCGAATAATTGCCTCTGGGAGTGGTCGGGCGCGGTCGAGCGCCCGAAATCGCACGGATAGCTCCACGGCGATTACCTGATCCTCGGTAGCTGATAGGTCCGCTTTGCAGGAAAGGCGGCGCGCGGAACTGCCGCACGGCAACTCGCAGTAAGAAAATTGAGCGGCGTGTGCGTTTCGATACTATCTTCGTTGAACACGATTCTCAGCTCTATGAAAAGGCTTCCCAGGATGGGGTATTTCTTACGAAACCCCTCGCAGTAGTAAAAGGATCACTCCATTTCGCGACGTATTTCTCTCCGCGATGCCTCACAATACTACCGAGAGATCGGCTGCGGCGGCTTAATCAAACAGCGAAACGGACGTAATGCGGCCACGCCAGTCACTATGGTTTGGTTTAACCGGGTTTCATTCAGGAGAAATCTTTCATGCCTACTATCACTACCAAAGATGGAATAGAGATTTACTACAAGGACTGGGGTAAGGGACAGCCCGTAGTTTTCAGCCATGGTTGGCCGCTCAGCGCGGACGACTGGGATAACCAGATGCTGTTCTTCCTCCACCACGGCTACCGGGTTATCGCCCATGATCGCCGTGGCCACGGTCGATCGACTCAGACCGCCGACGGCCACGATATGGACCATTATGCCGATGATCTGGCGGCTCTTACGGCGCATCTCGACCTGAAAGACGCCATCCATATCGGCCATTCCACCGGCGGCGGCGAGGTGACGCACTATCTGGCGAGGCACGGCGAAAGTCGGGTAAGCAAGGCGGCGTTGATCAGCGCGGTGCCTCCTCTCATGGTGAAGACGCCCGCCAATCCGCTCGGTCTTCCCAAAGAAGTGTTCGATGGTTTGCAGGCTCAGCTGGCCGCGAATCGTTCGCAGTTCTATCGTGATGTGGCGTCGGGGCCTTTTTACGGCTACAATCGGGCGGGCGCGAAAGCTTCAGAGGCTGTCATTCAAAACTGGTGGCGCCAGGGCATGATGGGCGGAGCCAAAGCGCATTACGACGGAATCGTGGCGTTTTCGCAAACCGATTTTACGGAAGATCTCAAGAAGATCAACGTCCCGGTCCTGGTCATCCATAGCGAGGACGATCAGATTGTCCCTTATGTGGCAGCCGGTCCGCGATCCGCTAAGTTGCTGAAGAACGGAACTTTCAAGAGTTACAAGAGCTTCCCGCACGGTATGCCCACCACGGAAGCGGACACGATTAACGCCGACCTGCTGGCGTTCATCGCTGGCTCTGTGACGGCCGCCGCTTGAAAATCCCGGTCCTCGCTGTTTTGCGAAGGCCGGGATCGCTTACTCCAATGATCGCCCGCATAAGAAATCCTGAAATGTTTCGTCTGGCGCGCGATAGTCGGCCGCAAAGCTAACGATTTCAGTCGAAGGAGAGAAGATATGGCGACGCCAGCCTCCACGGATGTAATCCAGGGCGACGAGCAGTGCAGAGACGGACATTACCGCATTAAAGAGGACTTGCGCCGGCAAACTGCCACGACGGATGGTGTAAAACAAACAGCGGAGCTGGATCCGAACAGCCCCACTTCGCTGCAGGCACAAAACCCGTGCACACCTGGCAACCTGAGGATCGGGTCCGCCTCCCATGAGGCTGCAGGCATCCCCGCAATCTGGAATACGATGCTTTACGGCATTGGCGAAATGGGTCCGCTACGTTCATCCGAGGCTTTTACAAAGATCAACCATGTGACCGGGTTCGATTGTCAAAGCTGCGCATGGCCGAGCCCCGATAAGAAGCGAAAGATCTTCGAGTTCTGCGAGAACGGCGCTAAGGCGGTCTCTGACGAGTCGACGAAAAAGCGCATCACTCCCGAGTTCTTCGCCCGGCACTCGATCGAGGATCTGGCCGCTCAATCCGATTACTGGTTGAACCAGCAGGGGCGTTTAACTTCACCGATGGTGCGGCGCGCCAATGCGACTCACTATGAGCCGATCGCGTGGTCGGAGGCGTTCGCCATGATCGCGGACGACCTGAACAGTCTTGACTCACCCAATCAGGCGAGCTTCTACACCTCGGGGAAGACGACCAATGAGCCCGCTTTCCTCCTCCAGCTGTTTGCCCGGCAGCTGGGCACTAACAATCTTCCGGATTGCTCTAACATGTGTCATGAATCTTCCGGGGTGTCGCTGGTAGAGACTCTTGGGGTCGGCAAGGGCGCCGCGACGCTGGAAGATATGGAGAGCTCGGATCTCATATTTATCTTCGGCAACAATCCGGGCACAAACCATCCGCGAATGCTGACCTCCCTGCAAAAAGCAAAGGACCAGGGCGCGAAGATCATCGCCGTCAATCCTCTGCCTGAAGTCAGCCTGATGAGGGTAACGAATCCGAACCCGCAGGATTACTCGAACCCGCTTGAGCTGCCTGTTGCACTGCTCGGTAAAGGGCAGGCGCTTGCCGATCTCTACCTGCCCGTGCGCGTCAATGGAGACGTAGCCGCAATCAAGGGCATTCTGAAGAACTTGTTCGAGCGGGAGCGAGGGGCACGCGTCTCCGGTATTGATCACGAATTTATCGAATCTTTTACCGAGGGATTCGAAGAACTCGTGAAGGATGTAGAAGCCGCAAGCTGGGAAGAAATCGAAGAAGAAAGCGGCCTGACACGAAATCAGCTGGACGCCGCCGCCGCGATGTACGCAGCCTCGAAAAAAACCATATGCGCATGGTGCCTGGGCCTCACCCAGCAACAAAACGGCGTCGACAATGTGGCGATGGTCGTGAACCTTCTGCTGGTAGGCGGGCATATGGGGCGCCCCGGAGCAGGCACCGTATGTGTCCGCGGGCACTCCAACGTGCAGGGTGACCGCACCATGGGGGTGTGGGAGCGTCCGCCAAAGCTCTTTTTGGATGCGCTCGCAAAGGAGTTCAACTTTGAGCCACCACGAAAACCGGGGTACGACACCGTCGAAACGCTGCACGCCATGTTCGACGGCGACATCAAGGTATTTTTTGCGATCAGCGGCAACTTCCTTTCGAATGTTCCGGACACGGTGTACAGCGCGCACGCTATGACGCGTTGTAAACTCACAGTCCATGTATCGACCAAGCTGAATCGCTCGCACCTGATTACGGGACAGCGCGCCCTGATCCTGCCTTGTCTCGGTCGGAGCGAAGAAGACGTCCAGGCATCCGGCAAACAGTTCGTCACTGTCGAGGACTCGATGGGTATCATCAATCCTTCGCAAGGCTTCCTTCCGCCCGCTTCCCCGCACCTGATCAGCGATGTGGCAATCATCGCCAATCTGGCGCATGCTACTTTTGGCTCGCGGACAACCACCAACTGGCTTGGCTTCGCCGCGGATTACAGCTTGATCCGCGATGCAATTTCCAGAGTAATACCGGGATTCGAGAATTTTAACTCGCGACTTGCCAAAGAGAAGTTCTTTTATCTGCCGAATGCCGCGCGGCAGCGCATCTTCAAGACGCAATCCGGCAAGGCAAAATTAAGCGTTTGCGCGATTCCGAAGCATGACCTCAAGCCTGACGAGCTTCTTTTAACAACGATCCGCAGCCACGATCAGTTCAACTCGACAATTTACGGACTGAATGACCGCTACCGCGGCGTCTTTGACGGTCGTCGGGTTCTCTTTCTGAATCCGTTTGATATGGAGGCGATGAATCTCGAAGCCGGTCAGATCGTGGACATTTACAGTCACTTTGAAGGAGAGGTCCGTAAAGCGTCTCGCTTTGCAGTCGTTCCGTACGCGATCGCCCGCCGGAGTGCTGCGGCGTATTATCCGGAGACCAATGTTCTGGTACCTATCCGCAGCGTCGCAGCCAAAAGCAATCAGCCCGTCTTTAAGTGCATCAGGATCACTCTTAGTCCGGCAACTCCCGCTGAGACGCTGCACTTTTCGAGGGTAAATCTCGATCGCAACCTGCATCGAGCTGTGCCACTTGTTCCCTGAGCGAGAACGAGCCTCTGACTATTCGATGATCTTCTGGGCGAGCTGGCCATTGTAAGTTTCCTTTTCATTGGGCAGGAGCATCAGGCTCTGCCCCGTAAGCCCATGTTTGGAAAGTGTTCATGGCAGAACGCTGCTTACCTTTGACCGCTTTCGGACCTGTGGAGTTCAGGGCATTGGCCCGATTGATTTCGTCGCGGATCTCTTTGCGCATCTCGTTTATCGGTCTTACAGTAGCAGCCGAAATCGGGGATGGTGACACGGTCAATGGCTTCTGGGTCACGCGCAAATCGGCTCCAACGATATACACCGGAAGCGTTTCCAACAGCTCTGCCGCTCGGGCCATAGCGGCGTTTCTTCTACTCCGCAGATCCGCCCCAGCCGCGTGGCGAAGTTCTGGCTGAGCCGGTGCGCCTTGAGTCGCGCGGGGTTTTGCTCGCGCCGAGTTTCGGCGAACTTAGGATATTGTTGAGGAGGGCGAGTCGCTCCTTGAGCGCCGGCCTTTTCTTCCGGTGGCCGAGCGTGCAACCGTGGCCGGGCGTCCTCGCGTCATGGCCCCGATGTGGCCTGCCCGTGTACCTTTTCTGGCGACTCTGCCGTGCGACATGCTGTCCGCTTTCCTCGCATTTTGCGACCGTGTGGTTTACTCCCACTACCAGTCGGCAGATCAGCGCCTAATGCGCGCGGTCAATCTCCTGCGGCGGCGCGAGTTCAACGCCCGCCGGCGCCAAAGGCAGCGCCACCAGTTCGCGTTCCAGCGCAAGGCGCAGCACTTCGTCCATATGCTCGACAAAATGCAGTTTCATCAGATTGCGGATGTATTCCGGAATATCCGGAAGATCCTTCTGATTGTCCTTCGGGATAATCACTTCGTTGATGCCATGGCGGTGCGCCGCCAGCAGCTTCTCTTTGAGGCCGCCGATGGGCAGCACCTTGCCGCGCAATGTGATTTCGCCGGTCATCGCGAGATCGCCGCGGACAGGAATCTTGGTTAACGCGCTGCAGATGGTCGTCGCGATCGTGATGCCCGCGGACGGCCCGTCTTTTGGAATCGCGCCTTCGGGAATATGCAGGTGGACATCGAGATTCCGGTAGAAATCCCGCGTCAGACCCAGCGTCAGCGCGCGCGAACGGATGTAGCTGAAGGCCGCCTGCGCGGACTCCTGCATCACGTCGCCGAGCTTGCCGGTTACGGTCAGCTTGCCCTTGCCTTCCATCAGAATGCACTCAGTGGTAAGGATCTGACCGCCAACCTCGGTCCAGGCGAGACCTGTTGTCGCTCCGATTTCGCTTTGGCGGTCGGTGGTCGTATCGCGGAATTTAGCTGGTCCAAGGAGTTCGGTGATCTTGTCGCCGTTGACCACCACCTTCTGCTTCTCACCGTTCCCGACTATCTTGCGAACCACCTTGCGCGAAACATTGCCGATCTCGCGCTCCAGATTACGAACGCCCGACTCGCGGGTGTAGTACTGAATCAGTCCCGAAAGGCCGTCGTCCTTGAACTCGATCTGGTCGATCGTCAGCCCAGCGGCCTCGGTCTGCTTTTTGACCAGGAAGCGCTTCGCAATTTCGAGTTTCTCGAGCTCTGTGTATCCCGAGAGGCGGATCACTTCCATCCGGTCCTGCAGAGCTGGAGGAATCGTGTGGAGCACGTTCGCCGTCGCAATGAAAAAGACCTGCGAGAGATCGTATTCCACGTCGAGGTAGTGATCGACGAACATGTAGTTCTGCTCGGGATCGAGGACCTCGAGCAGCGCCGAAGACGGGTCGCCTCGGAAATCGGTCGACATCTTGTCGATCTCGTCCAGCATGAAAACCGGATTCCGCGTGCCGGCCTTTTTCATCATCTGGATGATCTGCCCGGGCAGGGCGCCGATGTAAGTGCGGCGATGACCGCGGATCTCGGCTTCGTCCCGTACGCCGCCTAATGACATGCGCACGAACTTGCGGCCGGTCGCTTTCGCGATTGACATGCCGAGAGAGGTCTTGCCGACTCCCGGAGGCCCGACAAAGAGCAGGATCGAACCTTTCGGATTCTTCACCATCCGCCGCACGGCAAGGAATTCGAGGATTCGCTCTTTGATTTTCTCCAGGCCGTAATGGTCGGACTCGAGCACTTCTTCGGCAAACTTCAGCTCGCGGATTTCCTTGGACTTCTTCTTCCACGGCACCGCAAGCAGCCAGTCGAGGTAATTGCGGGAAACAGTCGATTCCGCGGACATCGGCGGCATGTTCTCCAGCCGTTTCAGTTCGGCGAGCGCCTTCTCGAGACCGTCCTTTGTCATGCCGGACATCTCGATACGCTTCTTCAGCTCGTCGATCTCGCTCTTTTCGCCGCGGCCGAGTTCTTTCTGAATGGCTTTGATTTTTTCGTTGAGGTAGTACTCTTTTTGCGCCTTTTCCATCTGGCGCTTCACGCGGCCCTGGATGGTGCGGTCGACGTTGAGCTTCTCGATCTCGATATCGAGCATCTCGGCGACGCGAGTCAGCCGGTCGATCGGATCGAAGATCTCAAGCAACTCCTGCTTTTCCTCGATGGTCAGTTGCAGATTCGCGCCCACGGTGTCGGCCAGCTTGCCGGCATCGTCCACGCGGATGGCCGCCACCATCGTTTCGTAGTTCAGGTTCTGGCTGAGCTTCACGTATTGCTCGAACAGTGAAGTTACGCGGCTGGTGAGACCCTCGAGTTGCGCGCCCGCTTCGATCTTGAAATTGAAGGTGCGTACAACCGCGCGGAAAAACCCCTCGTCGTCCGTTACCGAAACGACCTTGGCGCGCTCGACGCCTTCGACCAGAACTTTGATGTTTCCGTCCGGCAATTTCAGGCTCTGAACGATGTTGACGATGCAGCCCACGCTGAAGATTTCATTGGGGCTGGGTTCGTCGGTCGAAGCGTCGTGCTGTGTCGCCAGGAAGATCTTCTTGTCGGCCGCCATCGCGTCCTCAAGGGCGCGCACGCTCGATTCGCGGCCCACCACGAACGGCGTCATCATGTACGGGAAGATGACGACATCCCGGATGGGCATCATCGGAAGACGTCTGGTGTCGGATTTTTCTTTCGAGGTAAGCATTGTTTAAGCAGGCGCCTTCAGTGCCGGGGGTCCGCCTGTGACTTCATTGTATATGTTGAAGTTTTTTTGAACCCGGAACCCCAGGAATATAGAGGTAGCGCTGGTCGTTTGATGCGGGAATTCAAACGCGGGGTGCGTTGTTTTTGGACGAGCCTTTGGGCAGCAGGGGTTCAATCTTCGCTGCCAGCGCCTCATATGTCGCGTTGCCAGGATTGTACATCCGGACAATCCCCTGACCATCGATCAGAACCATGGTGGGTGTAGTGCTGACTCCGAACTTCGCGAAATTCGATTCGCTGAGCGGAATTTCCACCTGTCCGAGACCGGCGTAATACTTCGAGAAGACCTCGCCGATGTACTTCGTCTCCTCGGCAGGCGATGCGTCCTTGCCGCCGGCGACATAGCCGTAGTGTTGGGTGGGCGCGACGACAACCAGACCGCGCGGTCCGTAATTAGCCATCAGCTTCTGCACGATTGCCACTTCCGCCTTACAATCCGAACACCAGTGAGCCCAGAGGAAAAGCAGCACCGGGTGCCCCCGATGCGCCGCCAGCGGTTGCGGTTTACGGCTGCCGATCCCCTGCGAAACATCCAGCACGGGCGCCGGCTTGCCTTCCATCGTCAGAAGATTGACGTTCTTCTGGACGCGATCGTGGATCGACGTGCCTTGCCACTTCTTGAGCTCATCCCTCAGGAAGAGGATTGCCTCATCTCGCCGATTTTGCGCCGCCAGCGACTGCGCCTGGACTTCAATCGCGGCGCCCAATGCCAGAGGCAGATGCGGCTCGGCGTCCAGCTTGCGGGACTTCAACTGGTCGAGACATAATTTCCGGACGTCTGTGGCGTTCTTTTCCGCAGCGTCGAAGTTGTGATGAGCCTAATTGGCCGCGGCCGATCCAGGAGAGCGCATCGAGATACTCCGGCGTCATGCCCAACGCGCCGCGATACTGATCGAGTCCCTTTTCGGCGGCCGCGAAATTGCCTGCGCCGGCCATAATCTGGACGTACTGCACAATCGTGACTTTTTGCTGGGCGGCGCCGGGCTGCAGAGACGCCAGCGCGGCGCAGATAGAAAGAGCGATCGGAAACGGACGGAGGCGCATGGGTCGGGAACCCTTTCAGTGTAACGCCCTGCATGAGCGCTGACGTCCGGGCTCGAAGGTAAACGACTATTGCCTGGTGATCCCGCTTCTTGCAGGGGACAAGACCGCGGAATAAAACCAGACAGATTGGAGCATAATAAAGTCCTCGAGCGTCATACCCTGAACCATAGCCAAAACGCAGTACGTCAAAAGTAGGGGACAGAATGCATCCACTGCGCCGGCTGTCAAACTCTCCGTGACGGGCGGATCCAGTGATTTGTCAGTGTCTGGGCGCTTAATCTTTCGGGTCTTCCGAAAGAAGACTAACCATACCACCAGAAACATCACAATCGCGCCAGCCGAAATCGTCCGGATGAGATGGGTTGGTTGCGGCAGGAGACGAAACCGCAAGAGGACGAACGCGACGCCGGCTTGGGCCGCCCATCCGATAACCGCGGCGGTTAAACGCCGGACCCGAACGTTGCGGGAGAAGCCAGTGCAAATCGCCACCAGCGTCTGCCGCCAGTACCATGCCGCTGACCTGCGCCTTCCAAACTCCTCTTGAAGATCTCCGGCGAGTGGCGGATTCCGGCGGGCCACGCCTGAGCGGTTCAGGAGCCAGTTTGCGAGCCGAGGCGGTCTTCGCGGACTCATGCCATGCTCCCCTTCAATTCCGGCAGTCCCTTCCACAGGTTGACCAGCGCGCGTAGCGTTCGCCGCACTTCTCCAAGTCCGGATTCGGTGACGCGAAAATAACGCTTGGCCCGTCCGCCGCGTTCCGCTGTCGGGTCGCCGACCCTCGACGCCACCAAACCCTTTTCCTCCATCCGATCGAGGGCCGCGTAAACGCTACCGAGAGCGACTTCCCGACCGGTGCGTTGTTCAATTTCCAGAGAAATCGGAACGCCGTAGGCGTCGTCGCCGAGTCGCATCAGAGCCAGCAGAACCATGAGCTCGAACTCGCCGAGGTAACCACCGCGTGGCATTTATTCAATGATAGAGAAGAAATGTCCGGAGCGCAAAGCATTGTTCCGGAAACTTTGACTGAGCTTCCGCCGCGACTAACGACCAGGAGACCCACACCCGGCGATTGCTTGTTAACTTTCAGGAGGCATGCTGCATGCGGGACGCCGGCGATAAACTACCAAAGTGATTGAATTGCGGCAGTTGACCGGTTCAGAGCTTGCGCGGGCGATTGAGCGTCTGCGAAACCCGATTCCCGGAGGCAGGATCGAAGCCGCAAAGCGATTTGGCGTCGATCTGACATTGCTGATCGAACAAATCAAGCTCAGCCCGGCCGAGCGCACCCGGCGGATGCATGCGCTGGCCCAGAGCGCCGAATCGGTCCGAGGCGCGGCCCGTCGATCCAGATCATGAACTTTGATCTCGCCATTCAACGTCTTTGTGACGCTGGCGTGGACTTTGTCGTGATCGGGGGAGGGCTGCCATTTTTCACGGCAGCGCGCACATCACAAACGACCTGGACATCTGCTGCTCGCGCGATAGAGAGAACCTGGCGAGGCTTGCGGGCGCCCTGGCGCCTTACCATCCACGCCCGCGCGGCTTTCCGGACGGGCTGCCTTTCGCTTTGGGACGCGACAACACTGGCGATGAATTGATCGGAATTGGAAATCCGGGGATCCAACATACTGCCCGCGCCTGACGCGCAGGCGTCAGCACCCGCGGTACTTCCCGCATAACCCTGGCTCAGCTGACCTATTTAAGCAGAGCGGCCAGCGGCTGAACCCATTCCGGCAGGGTCGTCGCGCTCCAGACGACGTGCCCATGCCTGAGCAGCAGCGTACGTGCCGGATGGATGCCGGAATTGTCGAGCACTATGGCCTCGTCAGCCAGGCGCAAGGCATCCGGAGCGCGCCGGAGGCTTCGCCAGTACCTGCGGCGAATATCGGAGTCCGGTATGTCGTGGCCTCCCTGCGAGACCCGAAGACGCACGCGTTCAATGTGCAATTCAGGATCTCCCAGCGAAACGTACACCAAAACCGTGTGGTATCCGGCATCCTTTGCCCGAAGCACTATTCCCATTGCGCCATGGCCGGAGAGCGTCGTTTCCAGTACGAAACTGACGCGGTCCGCAAGCAATGCTCTCGATCGGGATATCGCCTCGCGCGCGGCAGGGATTGCCGCGCGAACTGGCTGGGCGCCATCGAGGCGCCGCGCAATTGCGTCGGCGTCGATCAAACTGGCACTCCCCTCAAACCAGATAGAGGACGTCAACGTTGATTTGCCCGACCCATTCGGGCCGGCAATCACCGTCAACGTGGGCACGTTATTTTGCGAGCGTCGGGATTTCGCCGAGTATCCGGAGATGACTTTCTCTGGGGGTTCCGGGCTCCAGGCGGATCTCAAGCCTGGTTCCGTCCGGCAATTCCTCAACGTACCTGCCAGTGTCGTCCACAAAGACGACCGGAAGCCCGGAAGCGAGCGCATTCCGGCGTGCGCGAAGACCAGCTCTTGCCGCTGCCTCGGCGAAGTCCTCGGTCAAAATATCGGCGACTGCCATCAGCCTCAGTATCGCGCAGTTGCCAGCCGACTGCAGGCCACGTCGTTCGACCCCGATCAATCGCGGAGGATCGACCTGCCCTCCTCGACAGGGCGAGATTTTGCCGCAGCGCACAAATGCAAACGAGCGTACACCGCCAGTGCGGGCCAGTGCCTATTTCACCGATTCGATAACCTGGGTTTCCTGTTTCAGCAGGGTATTTACCATTTCACCGGGCGGGATGCTGTTTCCGGGTTGCACGCTCCGACAGGTATGCGGGGATATTCGGCGTTCAGATAGATCGGTAATCGAAGTTCAGCCTTTGGTCGGAAGAAGCTTCCGTGCTCGCCTTTACTGAAATCGTATTCCGGTTTCATGGTTAATCGTCGTAGTCGCGAATCCTCTGAAGGTCTCGTCAATCCACCGGCAACCGCGAAACCGAAAAGTATCGGATGCCGTTCCACTTACAAACGATCGAACCCTACAGCGAGAGCGTCTTCAAATACTGCCGGAACGGACCGCCCAGATCGTGCCGTTGCAGGGCCAGTTCCACCGTAGCCTTCAGGAACCCGAGTTTGTCCCCCGCATCGTACCGCTTGCCTTCGAACTTGAACGCATAAATCGGACGGCTGCGGAGCAGAAGCCGCAGCGAGTCGGTGAGCTGAATTTCTCCCCCCGATCCCGGTTCCACATTTGAAATCGATTCGAAAATATCAGGCGTTAACACATAACGCCCGATAATTGCGAGATTCGATGGGGCCTCGCTCGGCTTCGGTTTCTCCACCAGATCGCGAATTCGATAGACGCGGTCTTTACTGCCGTTGTGCGATACAGGTTCGGCATCGATGCAGCCATAGGCGGAGATCGCCTCGCGCGGCACTTCCATAACCGCCAGAACCGGCGCCGAGAAGAATTCGTAAATATCCAGTAGCTGCCGGATGCACGGCGTCTCGGAATCGATCACATCGTCGGCGAGTACGGCCGCGAAGGGTTCGGGACCGACCAGATCCTGGGCGCGCAACACCGCGTGTCCCAGCCCCAGCGCCTCCTTCTGCCGGATATAGGAAACGTCGATCAGGTCTGAAACCTGCCGGACGATCTTAAGAAGGTCTTTTTTTCCCCGCGTTTCGAGCAGGTTCTCCAGCTCGAAACTGACGTCAAAATGGTCCTCAATCGCGGACTTGCCGCGGCCCGTGACGATAATGATATTTCTGATTCCGGAATGCAGAGCTTCTTCGACTCCATACTGAATAATCGGCTTGTCGACGAGCGGTAACATCTCCTTCGGTTGCGCCTTGGTGGCTGGCAGAAAGCGGGTCCCAAGACCGGCGGCTGGAAAAACTGCTTTGCGAACTTTCGCTGCGGGCATCGTTACCTATCTTGCTTGCCCGGCAGCGGATTCGCAAGCCCGGCAATGTTACAGGGGTACTCGTAAAGACCCGGTTCCGGACCGTTTCGCCAGACAATCCGGTATGGTACGTTTGAAGATTCCAGACATATATGGCATACGTAATTGCGGAACCCTGCATCGGAACCAAGGACACGGCATGTGTGGACGCCTGTCCGGTCGATTGCATCCATCCGAAAAAAGAAGACGCCCGGTTCCCCGACGCTGAGATGCTTTACATCGATCCCGTCGAATGCATTGATTGCGGCGCCTGCGTCCCGGTTTGTCCCGTCTCGGCGATCTTTGCGCTGGACGATCTGCCGGAAAAATGGACCGAATTCACGAAGAAAAATGCCGATTTCTTCGGACGCTGAATTTCCGTTCACACTTTTTGAAGAAATAATTTTCCCGTCAAATCAATAACTTCGCGGCGCGGCGTGTCAGTATCTCCGCCTGGAGCGACTACTATGCGGTCGAGGAGATTTGATGACCATCAACTGCATGGGCCGCATTAACGTGGCCACCCCCGGTACGCCAGTGCCGCTTTCGACCGATCCCTCGGTCACCGCTTCGAAACTGTTCTTTCAGGTGATTCCCGGGCTGACGGGTAAGACCTATGTGGGCAAACCCGCGATGACAAAGACAACGCTTGCGGGTACGGCGCGCGTTCTGTGGCCGAATGCCTCGGGCGGCTTTTCCGAAACCTTCTACATCGAGTCGCAGGATGGCGCAAATTCCATCCGGGTCATGGACTACGCGGTCGATGCCGATGTGGCCGGAGAAGGCCTGCTCGTTACTTACTGGACAGAGTAGAGGGCGGACGGTAAGTGGCGGACTGAATCTCTGTTTCCCAGACCTTCACCTCCGCCACTTCAACCGGGTTCGCCTGATTCAACCCCTGTTGCATCTTTTCGCAGATATAAACCGCGATGTTCTCAGCCGAGGGATTTACTGTCGTGAAAGGCTCGATATCGTTGAGGAAGACATGGTCCAGCGGCTCGGCGATTCCGCGCAGCAGCTTCTTCAAGTCAACGAAATCGGTCAACAGTCCGGCATGATCCAGCTTTTCACCGCGCACGATCACCTGAACCTTGTAGTTATGCCCGTGCACGTTCTCGCACTTGCCCTTGTAATGCCGCAAGGCGTGGCCCGCCGCGAAAGTGTGTTCAATTGAAACTTCAAACATCGAAAAATCTCTCCACGTCGCCGAACTGCATCGAGAATGCGTAGTCCGGCAGACTGTCAAAAAAAACCTGGCCGTAACGTTGTTGCGTGATCCGGGTATCAAGCAGCGAGAGAACGCCCCGGTCCGACCGCGTCCGGATCAGCCGTCCAAATCCCTGTTTCAGGGAAATCGCAGCCTGAGGAATCTGGTAATCGTAGAAAGGATTTCCCCCCGCCTCACGCACATTTCGGATTCGCGCCTCGACCACCGGGTCGTTCGGCACCGAAAACGGCAACTTGTCAATAATAACGCAGCTCAATTGCTCGCCGGGAACGTCGACTCCCTGCCAGAATGACGACGTCGCGAACAGAACGCAGTGCGGCGTCTCCCGGAATTCGTCGAGCAGCGCCATCCGGGGTCCGGTACCCTGCATCAGCACCGGATACTCGATCAGGAAAGAAACGCGATCGAACACCACCCGCATCTGCTGGTAACTGGTAAACAGCACGAATGCGCGCCCGCGGCTGGCAGCCAGGATCTTCACGATTTCGTCGCTTGCCGCTTTCACCCACGCCGGACTTGACGGGTTCGGCAGATGGTTCGGTATATAAAGGAGAGCCTGCGATCCGTAATCGAAATGGCTTTGCACCACCAGCGTTCGGGCATTCTCGAGGCCCAGTCTCGATTGCACATAATCGAACTTGCCCGCGACCGCGAGCGTTGCGGAGGTCAGCACCGCCGTGTCGACTTTGTCCCAAAGATGCTGGCGCAGAACTTCGGCGACATCGATCGGCGTGGCTTGCAGAAAGACCCCACGCCCGCGCCGCTCGATCCAGTGGACGAAACTCGCGTTTTCCCCTTCGATCAGGAACTCGAGCGCCGATGCGCAGTTCGTTCGCCCTGCGGAATAAAGGGATCACTTCCTGCGGCGCGTCCGAGATCAGCTTCAGGTGGCTCGCGAGCAGATCGAATGCGGCGAGCAGATCGGTGTAGATCTCGCGATTCTGATCCAGAAACTGTTCCCGCGAAAGGAAACTCGATCGCCCCTCGCCGCCGGGAAGCAAACCGAAGAAATGCAGCGCGATCTCCTCCAGCCGGATCAGAATCCGGTCCAGCTCCTCCGATCCGAACTTCCGCACGCGCGACAGCGCCGCGACATCCCGCCGCAACTCCTGCACCCGGTAGTTGCTGACCGCGAAGCCGAAATACTGGCCCGCGACATCCTCGATCTCATGCGCTTCGTCGAAGATTACGGCGTTGTAGTCGGGGAGAATGCTGCCCATTTCGTCCCGCCGCACGGCGAGGTCGGCAAAGAAGAGATGGTGGTTGAC
The DNA here is from genome assembly GCA_963845785.1 of Terriglobia bacterium. Classification (GTDB taxonomy): domain Bacteria; phylum Acidobacteriota; class Terriglobia; order Bryobacterales; family Bryobacteraceae; genus BOG-234. The sequence goes on from CAWJTK010000004.1 coordinate 499,360, forward strand.
GATGATGATATCGGCTTCCGCGGCGCGCTGGTGCATCAAGGTGATAAAGCAGCGCTCATATTGCTTGCACTTCGTTCCCGCGCAGAGTTCGGAGCGCGCGTCGATCTTGCCCCAGGCAGTGCTGTCCTCGGGAAGAGTTCGAATTTCCGCCCGGTCCCCCGACTCCGTGGTCAGCTCCCAGTCGCGAATAATCTGAAAGTCCGCGACTTCTTCCAGCCCCGAAAGCGCGGGCGCATTCTCCGCGTCATAGATCTTCTGGCGGCAGGCGTAGTTGCTGCGGCCCTTCATGTAACAGACCCGCAGCGGCCGGTCGAAAACGTGTTCCAGAAAGGGAATGTCGCGAAAGAAAAGCTGCTCCTGGAGGGCCTTGGTGCCGGTGGAAACAACCACCCGGCGCTCCGACAGCAGCGCCGGCACCAGATAGGCGAGTGTCTTCCCGGTTCCGGTCCCGGCTTCCACGATCAGTTTGCGTTTTTCGAGCAGGGCCTCCTCCACCTCGAGCGCCATGTCGAGCTGCCCGCGCCGCGGCTCGAAAGCCGGATGCTTCGTCGAAAGCAGGCCATCCGGGCGGAAGAAACGCTTTACCGCGCTCCGGTTTTGGACGGTCGTTCCTCCCATCTCTTACCAGTTCAACATATGAGCGAAGCTATCATTGCAAGTAGTCATGTCGAGCGAAATGCCGTCTGTCGTTATCGTGGGACGGCCGAATGTCGGTAAGTCCACCCTGTTCAACCGGATCACGGGCCAGCGCCGCTCCATCGTCGGAGACGAGCCGGGCATAACGCGCGATCGCATCGAAGGCCAGGCCACACACGAAGGCAAGCGGTTCGATGTCATCGATACCGGCGGCATTGTCGTAAGCGACGCCGACTACATACCGAGCCAGATTCTGGCGCAGGCGCGGGTCGCGCTCGAACAGGCGTCCCAGGTCATCCTGGTTGTGGATGGCCGAAGCGAACTTACCGCACCGGACCGCGAGCTTGCCGCGATGCTTCGCAAGACAGGTAAGCCCGTGACTCTGGTCGTCAATAAGTGCGATACGGGCGCAAAAGAAAGCCTGATTCACGACTTTTATTCGCTGGGGATTAAGGATATTTATCCCGTCTCATCCGAGCATGGTCTCGGCATGGACGCGATGCTCGACCATGTCACCGAAGGATTTCCTTCTGAAACCGAGCCGACCGTCGAACGTGGTATCAAAGTAGCCATCATCGGGCGGCCGAATGTCGGCAAATCGACCTTGCTGAACGCCCTGACCGGCAAGGAACGCTCGATCGTTTCGCCGATCGCCGGCACGACGCGCGACGCCGTGGATGAAACTGTCGAGCGCGATGGGACGCGCTTCGTTTTTGTCGATACCGCCGGCATCCGTCGCAAAGGCAAAACGAAGGAGATGGCAGAAAAGCTGAGCGTGGTGATGGCGCGGCGCCACATCCGGCTGGCGGATATCGTCCTGCTGGTCATGGATGCGAGCGAGGGCTTCGTCGCGCTGGATGCGACCATCGCCGGATATGCGCACGAGGGTGGCCGCCCCGTCATTCTCGTGATTAACAAGTGGGATCTCATCACTTCCGGCAAGCGCAAAGAATTCGAGCAGAACGTCCGCGATCGCCTTAAGTTTCTGGACTACGCGCCGATGGTGTTTATGTCGGCACTGAAGGGTTCCGGCGTGAACGATCTCCTGGAACTGATCAAACGCGTCAACGAATCGGCTTTCCAGCGTGTTACCACGGGTGAATTAAATCGTTTTGTCGAGACACTGAAATTCGACGAACGCAAGGTTCTCTACATTACCCAGGCGAGCGTAAGGCCGCCGTCGTTTATCCTGTTTACCGACAAAGCCGGTCCGCTGCATTTCTCCCATGAGCGCTATCTCACGAACCAGTTACGGAAGCGGTTCGGGTTCGAAGGCACGCCGATCCACGTGAAGATCCGCGGCCGTGTGCGCAAGCGCGACCGGCCTCCACAAAGATAGCTCGGCTCTGAAACGCAGTCGAACCTGAAATCACTTCTCTCCGTATAGCGGTGTAAGCTCAACACAAGCACCGGCGAGGAGTAGAAATGAACTTTTCAATGTGCATGGCCATCGTCTTTGCGACGGTTGGATTTCTGGCGCCCGTATCCTCGGATGCTCAATGGCTGAACTACAAAACTCCTGGCATTCCGCGGTTGCCCGACGGCAAGCCTAACCTCGCGGCGCCCGCGCCGAAAACCGCCGACGGCAAACCCGACCTCACTGGCCTGTGGCGTGACGACACCTCCGCCACGGCCGCGATGAGTAAGGCTATGGATACTCTGAAGCCCCTGCCGTGGGCTGCCGCGTTATACGAAAAGCGTAAGGACAATCTGGGAAGCGACTCGCCCAGCGCGATGTGCCTGCCGGATGGACCCCGCATCGACGCGGGGGTCGGCAAAATAGTTCAGACGCCGGCTCTTCTGCTGATGCTCTCTTCCGGAACCTCCTACCGCGAAATCCACATGGATGGCCGCGAGCTGCCCCAGGATCCAAATCCTGACTGGATGGGCTATTCCGCCGGACATTGGGAAGGGGACACGCTCGTGATCGAGAGTAACGGTTTTAACGACCGGACCTGGATCGATGGCGGACATCCTCACACAGAAGCATTGCGCATGACGGAACGGCTTCGCCGTCCCGATTTCGGACATCTGGAGGTTATCAGGACCCTTGTAGACCCTGGCGCGTTCGAAGGCGTCTGGACGGTTCCGTTGAAATTCGAGCTCGATGCGGACACCGAGGATCTCGAGTACGTCTGCAACGAGAACGAACGAGACCGCCCGCATCTGGTCGGCAAGGCATCGGACGACAAGAGCGTTTCGGTTGCTCCCGAGATCCTTTCAAAGTACGCCGGAACCTACGCATTCAAGATTCCGGACACGGGTCAAATTCTCGATATGATCTTGCGGGTGGACAAAGATCACCTGGTTCTGGAGGGCGTGGGACCGAGCACGGCACTGACCTCCGTTTCCGACACGGAGTTCTCCGGAGCCGGCATGACGCTCAAGTTCGATCCGACCGATACCAAAAGCCTGATTGTCAAGATCGTGGAGGGCGATTTCAAAGCGATCCGGAAATAGGCTCAGGCCTTTCGGGATCGATCGTAAAACCAGATCGCGCCGAAAACGATCAGCAAGAGCGCGGGTAAAATCGCGACCGCCCGGAATGACGCCTGAGCCGCGATACCCAACACGCGTTCCAGTTCCGGACCCGGCTGCAAGGCAGAGAACGCGGCGTCCCCGCCGGCCACTTCGATTTTCTTCGCGTCGAAGATCTGACCCATGGCGGGCAGAACGAACGTGATCGAAAGCGTCCCCGCTGTTCCCATGAGCCCGATCAGCAGCGCGCCGCCGCGCGGAAATCGTTCCGCTGCAGTCGCCAGCATCGTGGGCCACATGTAGCAGACGCCGGTTCCCCAGACGGTTGCGGCTAACAGTCCGGTCACTGGCGAATTCGCCAGGCTTAATGCGAACAGTCCGGCCGACGCAAGCAGGCACGAAAACCAGAGCAGACCGATCGGCGAGAGCTTGTGCACCATCGGCCCGGCAAAGTGGCGCATCACAAACATCAACCCGCTCACGTAGACCAGGAGCCAGATGCCTCTCATCCCCACCGTGCGTGTGAGCGCGAGATCAACCCATTGTCCCGGCGCCAGCTCCGAAGCCGCGGTCAGGAACATTGAGCAGAAGAGAACCAGGAACATCGGCTTCGCCAGTTCCCGGAACATCGCGCCCATGGAGATGCCGGACGCGGCCCGCTCCGTCGGCGGAAACTTCACGCCCATACAAAGGATCACAACCAGGGCCGCGGGAATCATCACCATGGCGAGTTTCAGCTGCCATCCGAGCCCAAGAGCACCCATGCCGATGCCGAGCAGGCCTCCCGCGATGAGCCCGCCGGGCCACCAGGCGTGCAGCGTATTCAGCCTCGCGGTCTTGTCTTGGGGATAAAGGGTCGTGGTCAGCGGGTTGATGACCGTTTCCACGAGGCCCCAACCGATGCCCGTCACGAGCGCGCCCACCCACAGGACCGTATAGATTCCGGCAAGGGCCGCAAGCGGACCCGCGAACAGAATGATCAGAGTGCCGGCGATGAAGAGCACGCCCGACATCGGCAGAAGCACTCCCATGCCGATCGCATCAAGCAGAGGGCTGCCGATCGCGATTGTAAACGCGTACCCCAGGAACGGTATGCCGAGCACCGCGCCGATCATTTCGGCCGAGTGGGCCTTGTCGATGGGATCGAAGAAAATGCGTTGCAGATCGCTCGCGATATTCGATCGCAGGGATGCGCCGACCCCCGCCGTAAATAATGCCAGCAAGCTGACAACGAATAGCCGGGTTCGATCGTAAGCGGCGTGCCGGTCTACGGCAACCGCGGAAGCACTCATCCCGTCGAGCTTATCGCACTAACAAGAAGGAAATCCGAGAGCTGTTGTCCATCGTCCAACCGGGCGACATCCGCGAGCGTAGGCGATCGGTATGCTCGGCGAGATACAGCAGGACCCTCAAAGAATAATCGGCGTGTAGAATCAGGTCCAATCAGTGCGCCTCTGTCTTCCAATACTCCGGCAAGTTGGGCTTTGTATCGCGGACGATTTCCAGAACCGTCTGCCGGTCGTCGGCAGAAAGCCGCGCGTATGTCTTGCTCTGATCCTTTCCGGTCAGTACGTCGTAAAGCCGCTGGTAGACTTTCTCCTTCACGGCATCGGGCATCCCGTCAAACGCTTCGCTATAGATCATGTAGCTCAACGGATACTTAAACATCCGGCTCTGAAGGTCGAAGTCGCGCAGCGAACGGCCCTTTTTGTCCCGGGGGCCGCGCTGCGGAAATGTCGCCGTAAAGGTCGAGACTCCCTGAATGGGTTCGTAGATTCGCTGTTCTTTGGCAAACAGCATGTACGAAGCCAGGGCGTCCACGTCGGTATCGAGGCGCTCGGCATGACCGGTGCGCGCATCCCAGCCCGTCCGGATCATCAGATTGGCCATTCGGGTCTGATGCTCCAGCACCATCAGCGCGACGATATCGCTGGTAGGGGCGAGATACTTCGCCGAAGGAAACTTACTCCCGAGGCTGGTGAGGTTTTGCGTACCGGAATAATCGAGGTCTCTGGGGTGGGCGGAATCGTGCGCGATGGCATTGCCCATGTTTCGCTGAGTGCCGTGCGTACCGGTCACGTACCAGCCGCCCCACCGGTCTTCGAAGGGAGTTCGGTCGTCGGTTTCGGGGGTGGATCCCCGAAAGGCGGGCATGCCGTCGCCGCCCGGAAAGACTGAGGTTACGAGAACGCCGGGAATGCCGAGCGTATTGATGCCTTGGTGGCATTGGAGACAATCGGTGCGGCGATCGAACTCGGGTTTAGCGGCCCTCGCGATATCGAGCGTGTAGAAGATTACGCCCTGTTTCGGGTCGAGCGATGCGAATTCCAGAACGTCACCGCCCTGGACCGAGCCGACCGCGACATTGTCGTTGAAATAAAGCGCGCGCGGCGCCCAAGGAGAGATTTTGGGATTCTGAAAGCTCGTCTTCGAGAAAACAAGTACCTGGGAATCGATGTTCAGGTCCAGCTTTTTGAGGATGTCGGGGAGATAGCCCAACCCGCCGGGAGCGTACTTCAACTGCACCTTGCCGCTCTCGATCTGCTTCGCCAGGCGCGCGACCGGATCGTCAACGGCGTGGTCAGCATACTGGATCGCGGGATCGTCGGTCGAAATCCCGACCGTTTCATCGATGTCCGCCAGGAGGCGGGCGAGTCCCGAGCCGATCAGAAGACTGAAAGTGGCCAGAAAGAGCGTCCGTCTTTGCATGCGCGAGCCTTTTCGTTAACTATGCATTTAGAATACATAGTTATACGCCCGGGCGTCAATGTCGGTTGAAGCCAGACGCCCGCTGGAGGAGAGCGGCGTCCTGTGCAGCTCCATGCTCCTCCATTTCTTCCAGCGCCCGCCGAAGGTCGCAAGGTTGAACCATGCGAATGATTTGCAGGCACTCGCTACAGATGACGCCCGCAGTGTTCCCAACAACCCGACCGTACAAAGTGCCAGCGCACTGTTTAGACCCGAATTTCGCGTGCGGAATCCGGGTCTGGATAATTTCTTTATGTAGCAACCGCAGCTGCTACAAATACTACCAGTGGTTATAGATCTCTGGTTTAGTACTATGTGCGAATATTTACAAATAAAGTCGCTTGATTGCAGCTTAACCGCTCATTGACGCAAGAAACTCGCTGTTCGTGCGAGTCTTCGCGAGTTTATCGAGCAGCAGTTCCATCGTTTCCACCGGCGACAACGGGCTCAGAACGCGCCGCAGAATGTACACGCGATTCAGCTCGTCGCGCGGCATCAGCAGTTCTTCCTTACGGGTGCCGCTCTTATTGATATCAATGGCCGGGAACACGCGCTTCTCGATCAGCTTGCGGTCGAGATGGATTTCCATGTTGCCGGTCCCCTTGAACTCTTCGAAGATCACGTCGTCCATGCGGCTGCCGGTGTCGACCAGCGCCGTCGCGATGATCGTGAGCGACCCGCCCTCTTCGATATTGCGCGCCGCGCCGAAGAACCGCTTCGGCCGCTGCAGCGCGTTCGAATCGACGCCGCCCGAAAGCACCTTGCCCGAAGGCGGCACGATCGTGTTGTAAGCGCGCGCCAGACGCGTGATCGAATCGAGCAGAATCACCACGTCTTTCTTGTGCTCGACCAGGCGCTTGGCCTTTTCGATCACCATCTCGGCGACCTGTACGTGACGCGTCGCCGGTTCGTCGAACGTGGAGCTGATGACCTCGCCGCGCACCGAGCGCTGCATATCCGTGACTTCTTCCGGGCGCTCGTCGATCAGGAGCACGATCAGCGTCACTTCCGGATGGCTGGTCGTGACCGAATTCGCGATGTTCTGCAGCAACATCGTTTTGCCGGTGCGAGGCGGAGCGACGATCAGGCCGCGCTGGCCCTTGCCGATCGGCGTCACGAGATCCATGACGCGTCCCGAGAAGTTATCGCGAACGGTTTCCAGCTTCAGCCGCTTATCCGGATAAAGCGGCGTCAGGTTGTCGAAGAAGATCTTGTTGCGGGCTTCCTCGGGCGGTTCGAAATTGATCGCGTCGACCTTGATCAGCGCGAAGTAGCGCTCGCCTTCCTTCGGCGGGCGAATCTGGCCGGAGACCGTGTCGCCGGTGCGCAGATCGAAGCGGCGGATCTGCGAAGGCGAGACGTAAACGTCGTCAGGCCCCGGCAGATAGTTGTATTCCGGAGCGCGCAGGAATCCGAACCCATCGGGCAGACATTCGAGAACGCCTTCCGAAAAGATCAGGCCGCTCTTCTCGGCCTGGGTCTGCAGAATCTTGAAAATGAGCTCCTGCTTGCGCAGGCCGGCGGCGTTCAGCACGCCCATGTCCTTCGCGACCTGATTCAGGTTCTGGATGCTCATGTCTTTGAGCTCGACCAGATCGAGCGTGGGAGCGGAACCCGGTTTCCCCTGCTGCTGCTTGCGGCGCTGCTGGCCGGGATGGCCCTGCGGACCCTGGTGCTGCTGATGCCCGCCGCCTCCCTGCTGTGGCGGACGGTTCTGCTGCTGAGGTTGTGCGCCGTTCTGTCCGGGTTCCGTGACGGGCTCGACCTGCACGGGCGCCGGCGCAGCTGCTTCGGGAGCCGCATTTACCGGAGCTGAGTTCACCGGAGGCCGGGTTCGCCGGCGGAACCGGAACGGGCGGCAACGTCTGAACTTCGGTCTGGACAGCGGGAGTGGCATCCGCGCTTCCGGTGTCATTCTTCTCCGTATGCCTCTCGGGTTGCTTTTCGGCCTGACTTGCCCCCTTTATGGGGGCCTCAGCCTGCCTCGGAGGCCGTTCCCCCCGTGGTGCACGGGCATGCCGTTCCTGATGGATCGGTCGCGACGCGGGAGTCTCCTCCGGTTTGTCGGGCGGTCTCTCGGACGAAGCTTCCCGGGCGGTCTCTCAGCCGAAGCGTCCCGGGCGGGACGTTCGGCCGTCTTCTCCTGAGCCGTAGGCTCCTGAGGCGGTGTGTCTGTTAGTGGTGTGTTTTCGTTATCGCTTGCCAAATTTCCCTCACTCCCCGGCCAGTGACGGCCGAGAACGGCAGCGGCTCGGCATATTGCCGGATGGCCTTCAGTCCGCGCTGCTGCTCTGCCTGATTCAGTTTGTCGATCTTGGACGCCACGACGATGTAGGGATGGTTATTGGCCTCGAGCCACATTTTGAGGTCGAGGTCCTTATCCATCCATCCACGGCGCGCGTCCAGGATCAAAAACGAAAGTTTTAGAGTGCTTCTCTCCCGTAAATAATGTTCAATGAGCTTTGCCCACTCGCCCTTGGCGGCAAGGGGCGCCCGCGCGTATCCGTACCCAGGAAGGTCGACGAAATAGAAATTGTTGTCTATTCGATAGAAGTTAATCGACTGCGTACGACCGGGTGTATTACTGGTGAACGCCAGCCCGCGTTTTCCCGCGAGCGCATTAATCAGGCTGGATTTTCCGACGTTGCTTCTTCCCAGGAAAGCGACTTCCGGCAGCCCGTCGGAAGGGAACTGCTCGGGACTACCTGCACTGTTGATGAATTCCGCTAACAAGTTTACTACACCGGAGGGGTGGGTGGAAGCAAGGAGGTTAAGGCCTAGTATAACAAGGTAGAGTCCCTGATGCGCCCGATTGCCGTTGCGATACTTCTGGCTCGATGTTTGTCCGCTCAAAGCGGGCCGCAGGTCCGGGACGCGGTTGCCCGCGCAATCCCGGTGCTGGAGCGTTCGGCGTCCGCTTTCGTCGCGAAACGGGCCTGTGTTTCGTGCCACCACAACATCCTGCCGATCCTGATGCTGCACATGGCGCACGATCGGGGGCTCGCGGTCGATCCCGCCGTGCTTTCCGCCATCGAGCAAAAAACATTCCACGCGCTCCGCGGCCCGGCGGCGCTTGACGACGCGATCCGCGCGGTAACACTCGACGATCCGACGCCCGACGACAGCTTCCTCCTGATGGCCGCGCATGCCGCCGGCCTGCCGCCGGACCTTACCACTGCCGTCTACGCGAGACGCCTGGCAGCGTGGCAGCGCGACGGGCACTGGGTCACCTCCGATTTCCGGCCGCCTCATTCGAGCAGCCTGTTTACCGCAACGGCAAGTGCGGTGCAGGCCATTCGTCTGTACATGCCGGCGGAATTGACTGCGGAGCGCGATGCAGTCCTGCTCCGCGCCCGGCACTGGCTTTCGGAAACGCGTCCGGCTTCGACCGAAGACGCCTCATTCCGCCTGATGGGAATGGTTTGGGCGGGCGGTTCGTCGGACGAGATTGCGGCAGCGCGGCGCGATCTCACGGCTCTAAGCGCGAAGTCCGGCGGCTGGCCGGAACTGCCCGGCTATCCGACCGACGCTTATTCCACCGGCGAGGCGCTCTACGCCCTGCATGAATCCGGAATGCCTGTGACGGACCCGGTCTGGCGAATGGGTTCGTTTTTTCTAACCTCGACGCAGGCGAAGGACGGAACGTGGCGCGTTCACACCCGCATGATCTCGCCCGCGCAAGTCAGCCCGGAATACTTTTCGACCGGATTTCCCTATGCGAAGGACGAGTATCTGTCGTATGCCGGAAGCGTCTGGGCGGTGATGGCGCTGCTGGACGCGATGCCGGTTCCTGCAAACTCTCTGATCAGCCTCACGACCATAGTGGAGAACTTCCCGCCTTACGCTCCCACGGCACTTTTCGGAACCCCTCGGCAACTTGCCGCGCTGCTCGACGCCGGCCTGAATCCGAACAGCGTCACCAGCAGGGGAACGACTCTGCTGATGATGGCCGCGCCGGATGCGGACAAAGTCAAACTTCTGCTGGCGCGCGGCGCCACCCCGAGCCTTGAAGCCCTGACGATCGCGGCGGCCTACCGGAATACCGCTACCGCCATTCAACTGCTCGCTGACAAAACAAACCCAAATCCACCCGAGGGCGCGCGAGTCAGGAAATTGCCGTTAACCTTCGCCGCGATGACCGGAGATCTAGAAAATGTCAAACTGCTGCTTGCTCATGGCGCCAATCCGGCGGATGCCCTGGCCCCCGCCGTCACGTTCGGCTACCCGGAGATCGTCAAAGCCCTGATTGCCGCGGGCGCTTCAGCCAAAGGAACCGAAAGCTCCGGCATCAATCTGCTTCACTGGGCGGTCATCACCGACCATCCCCAGGTGATCCCGGCGCTGGTTGAAGCCGGCGTGCCCGTCAACGCCACCGACAACTTCGGCTATACCCCGCTCATGTACGCAGCCACCATCGACTTCGGCAATGCGGGTTCGGTTGCAGCCCTCCTCAAAGCCGGCGCCGATCCGAAGATTCGCAACGACGAAGGCCGCACAGCGATCGAGCAGGCGCGCTATTACCACCACGCCGTGCTCGAACAGTCGCTGCACTAAGCCTGCGCGGTCTTCTTCGCCGGCGGCGCGAATTTCGACCAGTCGCGCACCTGCCCCGGCCGCCGATCGTCCGCGTTGAACATCCACCCCGGATATTCCGGCGTCAACTTGCTTGCGGCGTCCAGTTCGCTCAAATCCTGAGCGTCCAGTTTCAGATCCACCGAGCCGAGATTATCTTTCAACTGCGTCGTATTCTTCGCCCCGATGATTATGCTCGTGACGGAAGGCTGATGCAGCAGCCACGCCTGCGCGACCTGCGCAACGGAAGCTTCTCGCCGCTGTCCCACCGCTGCCATTACATCGACGATGCCATAGGCCTTCTCAAGATCGATGGGCGGGAAATTAAACTTCGTGCGCCGCGCGTTATCGTCGCTCGCGCCCTCGCGGGTAAACTTGCCCGTAAGAAAGCCCCCGGCCAGCGGACTCCACACAAGCAGCCCCACATTCTGATCCGTGAGTGCCGGAATGATCTCGCGCTCCAGTTCGCGCCCGGCCAGCGAATAATAAGCCTGCAGCGTAATGAACTTTTCCAGATGCCCGGCGGCCGAGATACCGAGCGATTTCATGATCTGCCATGCCGCCAGATTCGAACAGCCGATATAACGCACCTTGCCCTGCCGCACCAGATCGGTCAGCGCGCCCAGCGTCTCTTCGAGCGGCGTCAGTTTGTCGAATCCATGAATCTGGTAGAGGTCGATGTAATCCGTGCCGAGCCGCAGCAGACTCGCCTCGGCCTCGCGCATGATGTGCAGGCGCGACAGACCCACTTCGTTCGCGCCCGAGCCCATGCGCCCGAAGACCTTCGTCGCAATCACGATGTCCTTGCGGCGCGATCCCAGCGCCTTGCCGAGTATGGTTTCCGACTCGCCGCGCGCATACACATTGGCGGTGTCGATGAAGTTTACGCCCGCATCGAGCGAATTATCCACCAGCGCTTCGGCGTCATGCTGTTGTAATCCGCCGATCGCTTCGAAGAACGTTCCCGCGCCGCCGAAGGTCATGGCTCCGAGGCAGATGCGGGAGACGAATACGCCTGTATTTCCGAGTTGTCGATATTCCACGGCTTTATTCTACGTGCGAAGGACTTAAGGCGCGTGGCCCCAGTGAGCCTGACGGTTCTCTCCAGGCGAAAGCTATTCCACCGCGAGCCGCCTCATCCGGGCGACAGATTCACGGTTCGGTCGGGGCCGTCTCTGAATCATTACCTCGCGGGCGCGTGAACGGGTTTCGGGAACTTCGCTCGAATTTCCCACGATAATTTGCAGTTCCGCAGCAAAGCCGCTTTTCACTTCACCCGGCATCTGAGCGAGCGCATCGACAGTGGCCCGTCGAATATTCGGATCGGTGCTCGCCAGGCTGGACCGAATGAACTTAAGAGCTTCCTCCGTGACCACGTGTGCGAGGCCCAGGTCCTGAATGACGGCTATCGTTAATTTTGGATCTGCTCGTTCCTGAACGACGCTCAGGACACCTCGGACAGTCCCCGAGTCCGACGGAGAGAACTGGAGGAGCGCACCGGCAATCATTCCGGTTTCCCAGGACGTGTTGTCCTTATCTCTCAGATGTGCGGCGAGACGCTGAATGCCTCCCGGCAGCGGGCGGGGATTGCTACTCCCGAGAATAAAGACTGCCTCACGCCTAAACGCCAGATCAGGATCGCCAAGGAAGGATGAAATATCATCCAAATAGCGCTCTATAAGTTGCGAACCATCCGCTCGGGTGGCAATGGCGACGATCAAATACAACCCATACGCGCGGACAGTTTTAATGGGCGAATGCAGACATGCTTGCCCAAGCAACAGAATTTCCTCTATCTCGCTCGGGACGAGGGTGGCAACTACACTAATCTGCCTGCCGGTATCTTTTGAGCTGGGAAGTTGCGATTCGTCCTGATTTGCCAGGATTGACTGAAACAAGGCACGGATCTGAGCGACATCTCCCCGGCAGGTCGAGGCCCACAGAAGGAAACAACAGACACCGGAGACAAGAATTTTGTTTGGCATGATTGACATCCGTTTTTAAGGAGCCGCCTTCATTGCGTTGGAACTGTGGTGTACGCTGCCTGCTGACCAATGATCTTATCTCCGAGCAGTAGAAATTGGTATAAGCATGGCGCTATCGTCCAGATGCTGTTATCCTCTGGTCCATACGTATACCGTCTCTCCGTTGACTGTAACAATGTGGGCAGGATAGCAAGTATGATTATAAGAGACGATCGCACTGGCTATGCCCTCCATCCGAGTCATCGATCGTGACGATCATTTCCACCCTGACGCCAAAGGTTGAGTACACCCACGTGCGGGTCCCGATGAGAACGGCTACCTCAGCCCGTTTGGCGTTACGTAAAGTGTCTCTGTTACGCGTGGATCGTGCGACTGGTAGGCCCTCTCGTGCTCCAGAGTAATCTGTCCGCCTGAAACATGCACCTCGCCCCTAACCATTTCCGTCGCGCTTCCAGACGGTACGGACGCTGGTTCCGTCGAACGCATATAGCCGGAGGTCCAACCTCGCGCCGGTGTCACCTATCACGGCGCCCCAGGCTAAATACCACGCCTGTCCGGTGAGTGGGGAAGGCAGCTTTGCAATATAAAACGTGTGCGTCCGGTACTCTTCGCCGACGGAAGCTCTGAGTCCCCACTGCCCGTTCGATTTTGTATAGAATTCGAGGTAGGGTTGGAGATAAGGCATATTCCCATCAAGGTAGCCGACCGCCGCGCCGTCATCGCCGTTGGTGACAAATGGATCGATGAAAGGAACATTGCCGAGGCCTGCCGGATCGTCGCCGACTAAGGAGTTTCCCTGAATGTCATCTATGCCCTTTCTGATCGCCCGGGCATCGTTGTTATACGAATCGAGCAAGAGGAGAATTCCCTTGTGAAGAATCTCAATTGAACCTTTGGCAACCTTTGCGGCTTGTTCATCCGCAATCCTTCCCCCCGGCTGGCCGCTCTCATCGTAAATTGTCCGATTGAGGCTGACATATTGCTTCCCGAGATCCATGACTTCGGGACTCGCTACCGCACTTTTGCTTTGACCAGAGAGAACTGCGGCGAAAATTGCCACCATCGCGCAGAGAAGAATGATGAAACGGAACGAGTTCGGCATTCTTTGCTCCTTTTACGGAATCTGGATGACCGTCGGGCTCCTCGGTATCATATACCCGGCAAAGACAAACGACGGTGCGGGCTGGTTCTGTGGCATTCACTTTTGGGGCGCCGTCTTCGTACCGATTATTATTCCGTTGATCGGCGCGTCCGGCGATGCAGGCGTTGGGTCCGGTGCGGGGGTGCTCGTGGTCAGCGCGTCGGGACTATATTGAAGCACAAGACAAATGGTCATGACGTACATATCCGCGTTGGTATCGTACTCCAGGCGCCAGCAGTACCGAAAACGGGAGATCGGATTCTGCTGCGGCAATTCTATCTGCTGCAAGAACTGCTCCAGCGCGGCGCGTGCGGTAAGGTCCGTACCTTGAATGAAACACTGGTAATGGTTGAAAGGACCTGGTGGAAAGTTACTGTCCATTCTAATGCCGCGAAGATTTTCGATCTGGGCGACTAAGTCCTTCAACACGTCAAGGCAGAGTCGGGGTTGGGGATCCCTGAATGTCACCCTGGTGTCGAGTATGGGCTGAAACGGCTCGATCTTCCCATCCCTCATGCGCCCGTCCGGGACTGTGTGAACGTAATCGCGATCCTGAATGACACGGAACCGCCCCGGATTTCCGGAAGAATTGTATTCGGCGACGCCGGATTTCGCGATCGATGCGGCGTCCGGCGGCGGTTCTTCTGCCGCGGTGGGTCCGCGTCTCACGTCGGCAAGTCCTGGCCCGATTCCGTGAAAGGTCACCGGCTTCCATGTTGGTCGCCGAAACCGTCGGCTGTTTGCATAAACGTCCGTGACGATCTCAGCCTTCTCGTCGTACGGCGCTTCCTCATACGTGATGAGAAGACCGTAGCGTTCCCACAATTCGCGTACGAGCCCACCAAGCGGACGGGTCTCGTGATACTCAATCGTGTCGCCGTCGGCTGCCAGAGCGGGGACACAACGGGCGCTTATCAGGACGGCCAGAGCGATCAGTGTGCGGCTTAATTGTGCACGCGGCGTGCGGCGCGGCGGCTGTTCAGGCATGTCTGAACTCTCTCTTTCACGGCGAACTCGAAACCGAAACTCCCGTAAGACTATCGCGCCGCCCCGCCCGATTTGTATCGCGTCAGAATATATCGTGAACTGTATCAGATTGAAAGCAGAAACCCGGAATCCCGTAGACTTCACCCTGCCCAACTGTCGGAACTACAGGCTGCGCGACCGACTCCCTGGTAATCATCATCTGCGGGTACTGGCGATCGCTGCGTTTGCAGAAGTCGCGCTGTGTAAGCAACTCACCGATTCGGCTGCGGCTGGTTGGTCACTACGCCGGCAGCGTGTTCGGCAGCGGTTCATGGTCAGAAATGCCGCGAAACCGGGCCGGTACGTCGCGAAACTTTCGCCCCGCGGGAACGGTCCGGCGGAATCCCGCTGCAGTAGCCCTTCCGCCTCGGCCCACGGTTTCAAGTACTGCCGCACGCGGGTGCGATGAAAACGGTTACTCCAGCCCGTTTGGCGTTACGTATAGTGTCTCTGTTACGCGGGGATCGTGCGAGTGGTATGCCTTCTCGTGCTCCAAGGTAACCTGCGTGCCTGACACATGCACCTCGCCTCTCACGAGTCCATCTCGCTTCCAGACCGTGCGGACACTGACCCCATCGAACGCGTAAAGCCTAACAGGCTGCGGAAAAAGTCTTTGAGCCACTTACAATGACACTTAATAACATCCGCAGGTTGTTGACTCTACGTTCGACCGCGTGCCGGATTCGGTCGGTTCGGGCAGCGAAATTACCTTTTTCCGCAGCCTGCTAAGTTCCAGGGTAGCTGACCGTAAGGCGAATCTCCGCCCAAAAAGCCAACCGCCGCGCCGTCATCGTTGTCGATGACGAATGGATCAACAAAAGGAGCGTTGGTGGAGTCTGCAGCATCCGGGGGCACAGCGTATTCACCCTGAATGTCATCTATACCTTTCCTGATTTCCGAGGCGTCGTTCCCGTACGAATTGAGCAAAAGAAGTATTCCCTGGTGAAGAATATCGAACGAACCTTTAGCTACTTTGTCAGCTTGCTCATCGCCGATGTGAATTAGCTTCGGATAAGGGCTGTGGCCATAAAGGATTCGCACCAGGCTCACGTACTGATTCCCGAGTTGCGAGATTTCTGAGCGCGCCATTCGGTTCCCGGTCTGGCCATACATGAACGGGCTGAAAACCCCTGCCGCAGTGAGGAGGGGGATGACGGAACGAAAAACATTAGGCATATTTGTTTCCTCACGGAATTTGAATGACCGCCGGACTTGTTGGCACCCTGTACTGAACAAACACAAATGATGGAGCACGTTGGTTCTCTGGAATGGTAGTTTCACTCATCGACTGCTTGACAACGAATTGCTCGTTACCAGTACCGAGCGTGGGTGTCCTATAACATCTCGGATCAGCATTGACGCTCGGCAATACAGGGATCTCGCTCGCCAACGCAGTCTGGATCGCCGTCCATCCCGCGGGATCGGGACTGAAGAAGCACTTCGCGTTCGCGACGGATATAGTCGAGGTTCCGGCAAACACCGCAGCCGCATTCGCCAGTTCAGGAGTTGTACCCGTTGTGATGCTGGTATTTATCCCGTTGAATTGCGCAGGTATTATCAAGCCCTGGTAGGTGGTATAGCCAGGGAACGCTGGGTCGCCGAGCCTGTTGCGGATTGCAATTCCAACCGCCTGTTCATCGGGCCCGTTCGGATAGGCCCTCGCCTCGCCGTAGGCTTCGCCATACATCACCTGCAGCAGAATCTGCGGCGGCATTGTCCTGATGGTAATAATAGAACGGCACGGTAATCGTAGCGGCTGTCGAAGTGTAGTTCGGTCCGGTTGTGCCGTTGAACGTCAGCGTCGTTCGCGGATCCAGCCCAATACCGGCGACGGTCTCGATCGCCATATTGCCCCGCGTGACCAGGTTCATCTCGCCGAACGTACAATTGGTGCAGCCTGCGTAGGGCGTCGGCGTATAAACGCCCGTGTAGGCCCCCAGATCGCCCAGCGCTGAATGTATTTGAAGTAGGTGTCGGAGGTCGGAACGTCGGTGAAGTACGGGGTGGTCGTCCACGTAAAGTTATTGGGTGTACAGCTCGGATTGGTGGACGTCATGTAAGGCTCCGCTGTGCCCGTGTATTGCGCGTTATAACTATTGTCGCTCAAAGCGCGGGCGCGTGCGCCGAAGACGGCAATCTGATAGTTGTCGAGCGACCACGAGTTCGCGCAGATCGTCTGGCTGTAACCGTTGTCCGTCGGGTTGGGGCAAAGGATTCCCTGGGTCACGAGATAGCCCCCGCTGATGACCGGCGCCGTATAACCTGAGGTGATGCCCAGCTCGTAGAGCTTCTGAAATGTGTGCGAACTGCGGCGAGTCGGTCGGGACGTCGGCGAACCAGGGGGTTAAGGAAATCGGCGCCTGGCTCGTAAAAACTTCCGGATCGTCCCACATCCGAATCGACCAGGAGCGCACAATAAAAGCCGCCATGTCCTCGCGCTGCAGCGTATCGGAAGGGCAGAACTCAAGGGGAGCGGTGGAACATCCCTGCGTCACCAGCAGCTGATAGAGCGTGAACGCTCCGGCGGCTGGCTGGTCGGGCGGTTCGTTACGCCCAATTTACAGTCGCGGTCCAATGGGTTCGTCACTGCAGTCCGTCCGGTGTCACATGAAGAACCTCATGGACCTCTTCGGAAGGGGGCCATCCTTTTCTGTAATCGAGGGTGACCGAGTCGCTCGAGTGACGGATCGCTGCTCCCGCCAGATCGTCTCTCTTCCAGACTGTGCGCACTTTGTTTCCGTCAAATCCGTAGATCCGCATACTTAGATTGCTCGCTGGATCACCGATCTTCTTCCCCCACGCCAAATACCAGTTTTCACCTGCCAGCCCCGCGTCAATGCTGGAAAGGAATAGGGTGCTTGACTTAAAATCGGAATCTATCGTTGCTTTCAGGTTCCATGCTCCATTCTCATTTGAATAAAATTCGATAAACGGCCGGGAGTCGGGGATTCCTTCGCCGCCCTCCAGGATCATATAAGCGATTGTCAGGGTGGGATGGGTGTTTAGCCGGGAAAAGTCCGCGAACGGCAGGTTAGTCATGTCATTACGCCCAAATGTCATCTCGCCCTGGACTTCGCGTACCGCGTCCGTCATCGCTTGCAGTCGGGTTCGGCGCTCGCAGGGCCTGGCCTATCGCCCCATGGATGGCGGCGCGAAGCTTGGCCTCGATCGATTCACCCGATCCGGCGCGCGGACGTTTACGCCTCCCCGCATCCTCGTGGCGAGCGAAGATCTCCCGGTTCATTTGAAGAAAGCTGTCTCGTTGATCCTTACGCTCCTGAGCAGTCGTCTGAGCAAAGAGCGACGCGCCACCAATCAACTGGAGGGAAAGAGTAGTTGTTATGAGTGTCTTCAGCATAATCTCTCTTTACGGTATCTCTATCACAGCTGGTGCAGTCTGAGCGCGATACTGCGTAAATATGAACGCCGGGGCACCCGCGTTAATTGGAATGGTGCTCGGGCTGATCGACATCTTGTAGACGAATTGCTCATGATGGGTGTAGCACCCAGGGTCGTCGGCGACCGTCGGCAGGTCCGTTGTAGGGCTATTCAGTGCCGCCTGTATACTCTGCCATTCCGACGATGTTGGACTGAAATAACATTTCGCGCTCGCGACTGACACCGATGTGGTGCTCGCGAACACAGCCGCAGCATTAATCAATTCAGGGCTCTGCGTACCCTGCGGTGTGGTTCCGGTTGTGATTGAGGTATTTATTGCTCCGTTCGGAAACTGTTGAGTTGTAATTGTATTTTGATATGTTGTGCTTCCAGAAAAGTACGTTGAATCTCCTAATCTGTTGCGGATTGTAACCCCTACCGCCTGTTCGTCGATCCTGTTCGGATAGGCCCTCGCCTCGCCGTAGGCTTCGCCATACATTACCTGCAGCAGAATCTGCGGCGGCACGACGACCTGTGTGATATTTCCCGTCGTGGTTCCATTGACGACGCCGTAGCCGGACGAAATGCCGCTGCACCCTGCCGGAGAGGCCGTTACCACGCTCGATGCCGAGCCGGTACCATTGCCAAACTGTATTGAGAGCGGGCCTATCGTGCAATTGCTGACCGGAACCAGATTAACCGTTGGGTTCGTTGGAGCCGTAAAGGAATAGGTGACGTTCGACATCGAAACCTGCGAATTGGAGGCCGTTGTCTTATAAGTGTAACGTTAGTATCTCCGGTGGAAAGAAAGAGATATGGCGTTGGGCTTATACTGAAAGTAACCGGTGAGGTGATTAAAGTAAAAGTGCCATTCAGGTCCCGCGTCTGATCCTTCTTTTCCAGGATTAATTTCGAGGTCGGACGAGGAGCCGAGGTAGCACTTCGAGGGCGGCTCTCTCCGCCGCCCCCCGGACCAGTGACGACCTCCGATGCGGAGCCGCTTGAGCAACTTGAAAGTGTGACCGTGGCAGTGATGGGGTTCGCCCATACCATCCCCGTCAGGCCGGTTGCTGGAATAGGGTTACTTGCAGTTAGCGTCAGTACTCCTGAGGCGATTGTTCCGCTAACGCTCCACGTGGCGCTGCCGTCAATCGGGTCTGAATCGGTCATAGATCCGTTGATGGTGTTGTCAGGCTGATTCAGGCGCTAGGTGAACGGGTACGGCTCGTCAGACGTGTCCGACCAGGTACCCGCGACGTTGCAGGCTGGAGTTGGAGGGGCCGGCGGATTAGCCAACGCATTCGGATACGGTAGCGGCGCCGGATCCGGAGTAGGTTGGGGATCGACGTTAAACCGTAGCGCCGCGCCAGCCTGAACCCCATCCACATACCATATTTCGGTGTAACTGCCGACATTCGCCGTCGTCCAGGAACCAGAAACGGTGAAGCTGCCGTTCGGTTGGATATTTCCGACTACTCCGTCGTCAATTCCGTTTACGCTCACGCTTACCGGCAGGTTCGCAGGATCGGTCGGTCCCGTTGCCGTCAGGGTGAAACTGTCGCCCGCATAATAAGAACCGCTGCCTTGCGTCGTGTCTGTCAAGGTGACTGTTGGCGCAGGGTTTAGAGCCGGGGGCGTTTGGAGAGTAATCGATCCGACGTTTACCCAGGGCGCTTCGTAACTTCCTGACAGATAATCCACCTGGCTCACGACGGTATAAGTGCCCGCGAAGCCCGGATTGAACGTAAACTTCAGAACCACGGTGACCGCAGTCGGATCGGTGAGAGAATCCGTAATCGAAACCAAAGAAATCGTGCAGAAGTTGTCCGCTTGATTGATTCCCAAGCCGTTCGTTATCCCGGTGTTCCCGTCATAGAGCCATAGACCACTCGGCCGACCCCAGTCGCCATAGCAGTGCCAGGCGCCGGCACTGTCGGTCAGCACAAACTGCGCATAGGCGATATCGTCCGCGCCATACGCCTTGTCCTGATGGTAATAATAGAACGGCACGGTAATCGTAGCGGCTGTCGAAGTGTAGTTCGGTCCGGTTGTGCCGTTGAACGTCAGCGTCGTTCGCGGATCCAGCCCAATACCGGCGACGGTCTCGATCGCCATATTGCCCCGCGTGACCAGGTTCAACTCGCCGAACGTGCAATTGGTGCAGCCTGCGTAGGGCGTCGGCGTATAAACGCCCGTGTAGGCCCCCAGATCGCCCAGCCGCTGAATGTATTTGAAGTAGGTGTCCGTGGCGGGAACGTCGGTGAAGTACGGGGTATTCGTCCACGCGAAATTGTTCGGTGTACAGCTCGGATTGGTGGATGTCATGTACGGCTCCGCTATCCCCGTGTATTGCGCACTACAACCAATATCGCTCAAAGCGCGGGCGCGCGCGGCGAATACGGCAATCTGATAGTTGTCGAGCGACCAGGAGTTGGCGCAGATTGTCTGACTGTAGCCGTTGTCCGTCGGGTTGGGCAAAAGATTCCCTGGGTCACGAGATGGCCCCCGCTGATGACCGGCGCTGTGTAGCCCGAGGTGATGCCCAGTTCATAGAGCTTCTGAATGTACGAGAATTGCGGTGAGCCGGTCGGGACGTCGGCAAAATAGGGGGTTGCGGAAATCGGCGCCTGGCTTGTAAAAGCTTCCGGATCGTTCCATCGTCGAATCGACCAGGAACGCACGATAAAAGCCGCCATGTCCTGGCGCTGCAGCGTGTCGGAAGGGCAGAACTCGGGAGGAGATGTGGAACATCCCTGCGTCACCGACAACTGATACAGTGTGGATGTCGCATCGTAGATCGCGCTCCCAGGCGGCACATCCGTGAATATCTGCCCCGGAGTCTGCCCCGCGGCTGAAAAAGGAAGAAGCGGCAAAAGGAAACAAATAGACCAGCCTGCCAGGCGTTTGCTCATAAGTTCTCCGGGATCGAATGGGCTTACTTTGTTCCTGCAACCGTGTAGACAATAGCCGCCGGTACCGTACCAGGAGACGCCGTTACGCCCGTTGGCGCTCCAGCGACCGGCTGGCCCGATGAATTGTTGAGAACCAGATGCGGACTGATCGCCTGAAGGGTCAGGGGCGTGCCGAAGGGAACGGTGATCGCATGATTGCGGCCGGTCGCCGTGCTCGCCTGGATATTCGCGTTATAGTGCAGGCCTTTTGCGGTGACGATGTGAAACTGGCAGGCGAAATCGATCGGGCCGGTTGCCGGCTGCAGGAGCCCCTGCGGATCGTTCACCTGAATGGAAATCACTGCTCCGTGCGCCATTGTTATCGTGACCCCGGAGACAACCTGACCGGCGACGACCGTCACTTTGGGCGCCGATGTAGCCCAGCGGCAGGGATCGAGCAGTCCCTGGGTCAGGGTCTGAGCGCAGACTACGTAGTACCCGGCCCGAATGCCACCGATATTGAAAGCGCCGGACGCGTCGGCGGTTGCTGTCGCCGCCAATCCGCCCGTGATCACCGGCGGCGCCGCGAAACGCTGGGCGGTCGACGGCAGATCGTAATTGATGACGACGCGCGCGCCTGGAACGGGAAGGCCGGTATCGTCGACTACGAGCCCGGTAACCGTCCCGTTAACTGTAGCGGCGGAGAGGGGAAAGACGGCGAATGGCCAGCCAAAGACATGACTTCATAAGTATCTCTTTTCAAAGAGTCGAAATTCGATCACTTTCTCTGTAACCAGAGGTGATTTCTGCGAGTTATCGTTCTGCCGATGAATTGATGAGATTATCGTGGACTCGCCGATTCGGCAAGTACTGTTTTGCGAGGTACTATTCGTCGCTAGCTGGTACCCCGCGCCAACTTTAGTCCCTGGGTGATGTCTTCCGCGAATTGATAAGCTGTTCACCATGCGAGCCGTTCATTTTTCCGCCCTGCTTGACGCTGGCCGCGACGCCGGCGCTGTTTGCGCAAGCCCCGAAAGCCATGACGCCCGAGGACCTCTTCCGGCGAAACATCGGCACAAAAGAGCAGATGGATAAACAATTCCCGCCCTTTAAGATCGCGGGTAATCTCTACTACGTGGGTACCGAGAGCTTGGCATCATTCCTGATCGTGACGCCTCAGGGCGACATCCTCATCAACAGCGACTACGAGCGGAACGTGCCCACCATCAAGGATTCGGTCGAAAAGCTCGGATTCCATTTCTCCGATATCAAAATCCTGCTCGGCAGCCACGCCCACGCCGACCATATGGAGGGCGACGCGATGGTCAAGGAGTTGACCGGCGCCAAACTGATGGTCATGCAGGAGGACATCCCGGCGCTGCTGAAGATCACTCCAGGAGGAAAGCCGCAAGTGGTCGACCGCGTCCTGCACGATGGCGACGAAGTAAGCCTCGGCGGCACGACACTCGTGGCACATCTGACTCCCGGTCACACCAGAGGCTGCACCTCCTGGAGCACGAAGATTCAGGATGGCGGCAAGTCTTACAACGTGGTCATCATTGGCAGCATAGGCGTCAATCCTGGATATCAGTTAGTGAATAACAAAGATGTGCCGCATATCGCCGACGAATACATGCATAGTTTCGCCGTGCTGCGGAGCCTTCCCTGCGATATCCCGCTCGGCTCGCATCCCGGCATGTTCAACCTGGCGCAGAAATATGCGGAGCTCGGCAAGAGCGCTACCAATCCGTTCATCGATCCCGAGGGCTATAAGAAAGAGATCGAGGTCAATGAAACGGCGTTCAACAATCGGCGCGCCGAACAGATGAAAGCGGCGGAAGCGAAATAAGCGTTCGGGCTTGTCACGAAATAACAGTGACCAACGCTCCGCTGAGGCGCGGTTCGTAAGAACACCGGCGACGAGATCGCCGGCGCTACCGGCACTGACGTAACGCTCCGCGCCGAGCGGAAGCTCGGCGGCAGCGCCGAAGCGCTGGCCCCACATACCCTGCGCCAGCGTCTTCATCCGCTTTGGCGGCCCGCCGCGGGCCATAGGGAGCGTCACCACACCTTACAGGCTTTCTCCCGCACCATCGGCTGTCCCAGCTTGCAGGAGAAAGCCTGCTGGAACTGCGGCATGTTCGAGACCACGCCGTTGATGCGATATTCGTCCGGCGAGTGCGGGTCGGTAATCGCGTTGGCCCGCAGATTCTCCGGCCGCTCGTTGCCGCACGCCCACTGCGCCATCCCGATAAAGAACCGCTGATCGGGGGTCAGGCCATCGATGGGCGGCAGGTCCTTGCCTTTATTCGCGGCCTTCCATGCGATGTAAGCGAGCAATTGCCCGCCGAGATCCGCCACATTTTCTCCCAGCGTCAGGCTGCCATTAACCTTGATGTCGTCCACCACAGTGAACTGCGAATATTCATCGCGCACGCAATCCACCAGTTTCTGAAACTCGGCCGCGTCGGTCTTCGTCCACCAGTCGCGCAGATTGCCTTTTGCATCGAACTGGCGCCCTTCGTCGTCGAAGCCGTGCGTAAGCTCATGCCCGATGGTGGCGCCGGTGTCGCCGTAATTCGGCGCGTC
This sequence comes from Terriglobia bacterium, assembly GCA_963845785.1. Taxonomy (GTDB): domain Bacteria; phylum Acidobacteriota; class Terriglobia; order Bryobacterales; family Bryobacteraceae; genus BOG-234. The sequence continues at coordinate 522,804 of CAWJTK010000004.1, forward strand.
GTCCATCTTCGGATCGAAAAGCGGCGGCTGCAGAACCCCCGCGGGAAAGTTGATGTCGTTCATCTGCGGATCGTAATACGCGTTCACAGTAGGCGGCGATAGTTGCCATTCGGTCCGGTCCACGGGCTTGCCGATCTTGTTCAGTTGCCGCCGCGACTCGAAGGCAACAGCGTGATCGATGTCGCCCAGGAAGTCGTCGCGCCTGATATCCACCGAGCTGTAGTCGCGCCACTTGTCGGGATACCCTATCTTGTTGGTGATTCCGTGCAGCTTCACCAGGGCCTGTTTCTTCGTCTCCGGGCTCATCCACGAGAGGCTCTCGATCTCGCTCTGCATCGCCGCCTCGATCTGCTTCGTCATCGCCAGCGCGCGCGCTTTGGTTTCGGGCGTGAAGGTCTTCTCCATGAACACCTGCCCCAGGGCTTCTCCCAGGTTGTGATCGACAAGTTGCACGCAGCGCTTCCAACGAGGCTGCATCATCGGCACGCCTCGCAGATAGTGGTTGAAGAACTCGAAGTCAGCCTGAACAAACGGAGCCGAAAGAAAACGCGCCTTGGCATGAATCAGATGCCAGCGCAGATAGGTCTTCAGATCGGCGAGGGAGTCCGTCTTGAGCTGAGTCTCGATCGCGCGATAAAACGCGGGCTGGGTCACGTTGATCTGGTGCGCCGGCGGCATTCCAATGGCCTTGAAGTAGACATCCCAGCGGAACGACGGCGTGAGCTTCTGCAATTCGGCCGGCGTCATTTTGTGAAACAGCTTGTATGGATCGCGCTCCTCGACCCGGGTGAGCGAAGCGTTCGCCAGGGCGGTCTCGATCCGCATGACGGTTTTCGCGTTCGCCGCGGCCGCTTCCGGCGAATTGCCCAGAAGCTGGAGCATTTGCGCGACATGAGCCACGTACTTATCGCGAATCTCGACCGATTTCGCGTCGGTCTTCGTATAGTAATCGCGGTCGGGCAGTCCGAGGCCACCCGCATCCGCAAACGCGATGACCTGGGATGAATTCGCAAAATCCTGGTTTGATCCGAAATCGAACAGCATGCTGCTCGCGTAGAGCGTGAGGTGCTGTTCCGCAAGAAAGCGCGGCAAATCGTCGACAGACTTCAGAGCGTCGATCTGCCGCAGCGCGGCCTCGATCGGTTTCGCCCCTGCCGCGTCGACCGCCGCTTCATTCATGCAGGCATAGAACAGATCGCCGATCTTCTGCTGATTCGGCGTGCGTGCGGTATCGGTCTTCCCGGCCTGAAGCAGCAGCCCCCAGAGGTAGAGCTGGTTCTCATAGGTGAGCTTGCCATACACATCCCATCGAGGCTGGTCCGCGGGGATGGGATTGTCCTTGATCCACGTCCCGCAGGCGTATTGATAGAAGTTTTCGCAAGGCTGCGCGGAGCGGTCCATTGCCTTGAGGTCGAGGCTGGGCGTATAGGGAAGGGAATTGAGCGGTTCCTGCGCGAACAGGCGCGGGAGCGCGAGCAGAAAAACAATCGTGAGCGGCCGCATGATCCGTTGTAACACCACGCGGGCTTTAACGCGATGTACATAGAATGAGATTATTGTCCGGACCGATTCTCATCGTTAAGTACGATCCGCACTGGCCCGAATTGTTCGCGCGCGAGGCCGGCAGGATCCGGTCCGTGCTCGGCGCCCGTGCGCTGTGTATTGAACACGCGGGCTCGACGTCCGTTCCGGGTCTCGCCGCGAAGCCGATCATCGATCTGGTGCTGGGAGTTGAGAACTCGGCGGATGAAGATGGGTACGTGCCCGCACTTGAAGCCGCCGGTTATGTGCTCCGGATTCGCGAACCCGACTGGTACCAGCACCGCATGCTGAAGGGTCCCGATACGGACGTCAACCTCCACGTCTTCTCATCCGGCTGTCCCGAAGTAGAGCGAATGCTGCTGTTCCGGGATTGGCTGCGTCGCAATGCCGCCGATCGCGATCTGTACGAGCGCACCAAGCTTGCCCTGGCCCGCCGCGAGTGGAAGTGCGTCCAGGATTACGCCGATGCCAAGACTGCCACCATCGATCAGATCATTGCCCGAGCCGGCGATTAATCACACATGAAGCGTTTCCTCTGCGCGGCATCGCTCGTTCTTATCGCGATTCTCCTGATCCTCCAGTTCACGCCGATTACAAAGTGGTATGCCACCCGGCTGTCCGAAAACTGGACCGACGCGGACGGCGATATCCTGATCGTCCTCGCGGCCGAAGAGGAAGCTCCCAACATAATCGGACTGTCTTCTTACTGGCGCTGCGTTTACGCCGTCCGCGCGTGGCGCTCGGGCCACTTCCATGCCATCGTGGTGAGCGGCGGACCGCAGACGGGCACCGATGAGCCGCGCGCGGTCGTGATGGGCGGTTTCCTCGAATCGAATGGAATCCCCCATGACAAAATCTTCCTTGAGCCGCGATCCGAGAGCACGCGCGAGAACGCCCTTTTCACCGCTCAGATGATCGCAGGCTGGCCGGGCAAGAAAGTCCTTCTGACCAGCGACTACCATATGTTCCGCGCCCGTCGGGCATTCGAAGCCGCGGGCCTGGCGGTAGTCCCGCGTCCGATCCCTGACGTCCTGAAACAATACAACTCGCCGTGGAACCGCGAATACTGCGTGGTCACACTGGCCACGGAAACGGGAAAGATAGTGGGCTACTGGTGGAAGGGCTGGTTGACATCCCGGGCGCGTTAATGAATCCGCACCAGCCGGTCGCCCTGGAACGCCCCCACATAAATCGATCCGCCCACCTGCAGAGCAACCGAGACGCCCGCGATAAGATTCCCTTTACCCGCCGAATCGAAGACGGTCTTCGCCGTCCATTTCGCCGGATCGAGCTCCGCGATACCGAATCCCTGGATGCAAGGCTCACCGCTCCCGGCGGGACAATCGCCGCGAACGCCCTTCACTCCCGCCGCGAGAATCCGGCCTTCCGGAGTCCACGTGATGTTATCCGGCATGAAGTCGAGCTTCACCACTCCTGCATCGGCGCCCTTCTTCAAGTCGTACTTATGCACCGACAGGTTCGTCCATGCGTTGTAGTACATGTAGCGTCCGTTGGGACTCACGAGCACGCCATTGGGATACCCCTGGCGCGTGCCGGGAAGTTCCGCTTCCGGCCGTCCCGGGGTCCATCGCACCACGAAGCCGCTCGGCTGTCCGCTGGTGACGTTGCCGCCGGTTGCGGGCATCAATGCGGTGGGATGGGTCGCGATAAATCCGCCGTCTGAAGTGATTGCGACGTCATTGAACTCCTTCATCGCGGGGACGCAGCCGTGCCAGACGAGGCTCCAGCTATCACCCGCCGGCTTCACCTCATACATTTCAATCGACTGCCGTCCGCCGCCATGATTGACCACATAAAGCCGGGTGGCGCCCTTGATTTTCTTCGCCAGGGAAATTCCGTGCGGCACGAGGGCCTCGCCAATCGGCCCCGGACACATCGGATCGCCCCAATCCGGCTTTGCTCGATCCTTCGGGGGCTCGCTCGTGATTGCGATCTTTCCGTAGGTCTTCTTCGCCAGATTGAAGAGCACCAGACCGGCGCCGGCGCCGCCGCGGCCGTTCACGAACTGGCTCACGATCAGGTAATTCCCATCCGGCGTAAGTTCCAGGTCTTCCGGCGAGCGGGTGCCGCAAAGGATCTCAACATCGCCATGTACCCCGCACGCAACCGGCGGCGGCCCCGCGGGCGGCTGCTGAGCCTGCAGCTGTCGACTCAGTGAGAACCCCGCCAACACAACGGCAAGGAGAAATATCAGTTTCATCGAATTAGTTCTCCGCAGCCGGAGCTGCCGGCCGCTGTTGACGATTGGGTTGCGCCGTCGGGAGACTCAGACCCACAAGCTCCGCCCCGTCGCGTCCCGAAACCGTTACCACAATAAATTGTCGTCCCCCGACCATATAGGTCATCGGCAACCCGGTCTCATTCCCCGGCAGCGTCATCTGATAAACAGCTCTCGCCGGTCTTCTTGTTCAACGCGCGGAAGCCTGGTCCGGCCGCGCCTTCACCCGCAAACAGCAGCGTCTTCGTGATCATGATCGGCGCTCTGTCCGGAGCGCCCACTTTGCTCAGGTCTATGCCTTTCAACGCCGGATTACTCTTCAGCGCGGCGCTGGCTTCGCCGTTGGGAATCATCCAGACGTGATCGCCCGTGTTCAGGTCGATCGCCGTAATGCGCCCATAGGGAGGCTTCACCAGCGGCACGCCCAGCGGGCGCGGGACAGGCACGGTGCGGGCGATAAAATCCTCGTCCGAGCGCGCGGCGTCATGCGTAAGCGAAAGAACGCTCGGATTGGTCACCGAGGGCACGTACAAAATTCCGGTTTCCGGATCGGCGCCGGCGCCCTGCCAGTTCGCGCCGCCTGTCGAGTTCGGCAGCGAAAGCACGCCCTTCTTGCCGTTGGAATCGAAAACAATCGGCGGCGTATAAATCGGACCCATCTTGAATTCCGAAGCCATTTTCAGAGCTTCGGCTTTAATCTCGGGAGTGAAATCCGCCAGATCGTTCTCGGTGAAGCCCTGGAGGTCGAACGGCGCGGGCTTGCTGGGAAAAGGCTGCGTCGCGGATGTCTTCTCGCCGGGAACATCGGATTGAGGTACCGGTCGTTCTTCCACAGGCCACACCGGCTTGCCGTTGGTCCGGTCGAGAACCCAGGTGAATGCCTGTTTGGTCACCTGGGCAATGGCTTTGATTTTTCTTCCGTCCACAGTGACATCGACGAGCACGGGCGCCGCAGGAAGATCCCAGTCCCAGATGCCGTGATGAACCACCTGGAAGTGCCACACGCGCTTGCCGGTTTTAGCGTCGAGACAGACCATGCTTTCGTCAAAGAGGTCGTTTCCGGGCCTGTGGCCGCCATAAAAGTCGCCGGTCGGAGTTTCGACGGGCAGATAGACGTAGCCCAGTTCGAGGTCCGCGCTCATAGGCGCCCAAACGGCGGTGTTGCCGGTATATTTCCAGGAGCCTTTCTCCCAGGTTTCGTTGCCGAATTCGCCCGCCTGAGGGACAGTGTGGAATGTCCAGATGCGCTTGCCGGTCCGCGCATCGAATCCACGCACGTAGCCGGGAACGTTGTTCATGGAAGGCGGCGCCGAACCCGTCGCAGGTGTTCCCAGCGCGGACCCGACAACCACCACGTCGCCCACAACCATCGCGGGAGATGTCGCTCCGATGATGCCGGGTTTGATGTTCTCCCGATCGAGACCTTCTTCGAGATCCACGATGCCGTTCGTCCCGAAGCCGGTTATGGGAACGCCGGTTTTCGCGTTCAACTCGACCATGTGATATCCGAGGGTCAGAAGAATAATCCGCTCGTCGCCTCTGTTATCGGTCCAGTATGAGACCCCGCGATTGACGACACGCACTGCCTTTGCGCCGCGCTCGCCCTCATCGATCCGGTACATCCAAAGCGTTTCCCCAGTCGCGGCGTCGGCCGCAATCACGTCCCTTCGCGTGCCCGCTGTAAAGTAGAGAACGCCGTTGACCATCAGAGGCGTCACTTCCCAGTTGCGGTCGGGTGTGCGCCCGAAGTTATCGGACTTCCAGCGCCAGGCGATCTGCAGATTCTTTACATTTGACTCATTGATCTGATCGAGCGGAGAGTATTTCGTGCTGTGGGAATCGCCGGCATAGTAAGGCCAGTTCGTGATTTGGGCGGTGGCCTCCAAGACGCCGCTGAACAGCAAAAAAAACAGGGACAGGCTGGAGAATGACGCGGTTCTCATCTCCCAAAGTCTATCTTAGGTTCCGGAAACAACATCGGGACCGGTCGGATGGCGTCAATTCACCGTAGTCGAAACCCCACTCGCAAACGAAAAAATAAATCCTCGATTCCAGTTCCCGCATCTTCAAGGACTTACAGATAATCCCCTCGCGGATAAGCCCGCTCCCCGAAAAACGCATGCTGACTTTCAAATCGAAAGAACCTCGTCGCAGCCATTGGCATAAGGGGGCACTACACCGCGCATTTCCTCGAGGCTCCGGGCGGCATAACGTCGAAACAATGAGCCGGTCGCCGCTGCCGGTTACCACGCGGCCTCAGTCTCGTTGCCAGTGGCGAGTTGCGCAGTCGATTTGTCGGAGGACATGTTCACCGGCAGTCTGCGCTCAACGCCAAAAAATAAAGTCTGCGCCGGAGGTCATCCGCCTGATCCCGAATCCTTCGGAAGGTTACTGTAAAACCAGGCGCCGGATGGTACAATCTCCTGGCATCTGGCATTGCAGACTGGCAATTCGATTTATGTTGGCGCAAAAAAAACCGTGCGGAGGGCGTCGGGCGTGATTGGATTTATCCTATTTCGCGTTTTATTCGTTTTAATTCTTGCGATTTCCGCGGGATATTTTCGCCCGCCGAACGAACCGCTGTGGACCGCCTCCGTTTTCGGCGCCGTTTTAGGCGCGCTCGCAATCCTCGCGGAACGGCGAATCCAGCGCGTCAGCCTCAAGCGCCTGATCGGAGTTGCCTTTGGTCTGACCGCGGGGCTTATCTGCTCCGCTCTTGTCAGCCTGATCCTCAGCCCCGTCGCCGGCGAGAATCCTTACGCGATCCATTTCGTCCAGATCGTCTGCCTGCTGGTCTTCGGCTATTTCGGCATTGTGACCGGCGCGGCGAAAGGCGACGTGCTCAACCTCGCGGCATTCGGCGGCGTTTTCGGTTCCGAGGCCGAGGTCACCAGGACGAATCAGAAAATTCTCGACACGAGCGTGATCATCGACGGCCGCATCGCGGATATTGCAGACACCGGTTTTCTGGACGGCGTTCTGGTCGTCCCGCAGTTCGTGCTTCACGAACTCCAGATGGTGGCCGATTCAGGCGATTCGTTGAAGAGAAATCGCGGCCGGCGCGGTCTCGACATTCTGCAGCGAATCCAGAAGATGGCGCACCTGAAGGTGCAGATCGTGAGTGAGGATTTTCCGCAGGTGCGGGAAGTGGATATGAAGCTGATCGAACTGGCCCGGCTTTATAACTGCAAGATCATCACGAACGATTTCAACCTGAACAAGGTCGCGCACGTGCGAGGCGTGGAGGTCCTGAACATTAACGAACTGGCGAACTCGCTGAAGCCGATCGTGTTGCCGGGCGAGTTGATGCGCGTGTTCATTCTGAAAGAAGGCAAAGAATACAACCAGGGCGTGGCGTATCTGGATGACGGTACGATGGTGGTAGTCGACAACGCACGGCGTATGATTTCCAAAACCATCGACATCTCGGTCACCAGTGTCCTGCAAACCACCGCGGGAAAAATGATTTTCGGCAAATTTGACGAGCGCGCACATCCGGCGGCGCCGATACTGGAGCGCCGCGATGCCGGCTCGCGATCCGATTCGGCGTCTCGCCCGGATAGTATCGCGCGCACGGACGTCCTGCAGCGCCCGCAGGCGGCGCCGGCTCGGGAACAGGCGGTCGGAGAGAACTGATCGTGAAAACAGCCGTTATCCTTCCGGCGGCCGGTCTCGGCACCCGGATGCAACGGGGTGTCCCCGCGGTACCGGCCGAAACCACGGGAACCAGCCGCAAGCAGTTCATGCTGCTGGAAGGCGCTCCGATTCTGGTCCACACCGTCCGTAAGTTTGTGGCCTCACCCCTGATTACCGACATCGTCGTCGCTGTGCGCGAAGAAGAAATCGAATGGGTTTCCGAGATGCTGCAGAAGGAAGGACGGGGGCTGTTTGGCGCGCTTCGGGTCGTGGCCGGAGGCAACACCCGGCAGGAGTCGGTCGAGAAGGCGTTTGCGGCGCTCGATTCCGACACCGATATCGTCGCGGTGCATGATGCGGTGCGGCCGTTTGTCGATCTTGAGACCATCCGCCGCGTCATTGAGGAAGCGGAGTTGAGCGGTGCCGCGATCGTCGGAATCGTGCCGGTCGACACCGTGAAGCAGGTCAGCGGCGCGCAGGCGGGCGGCGCCAAAGTTCGGGCGACCATTTCCCGCGAACGGCTGATCCTTGCGCAGACCCCCCAGGTATTTCGTTACGACGTGCTTGCCCGCGCATTCGATGCCGCGCGGCGCGACGACTTCGCCGGAACGGACGAAGCCAGCCTTGTCGAACGGCTCGATCAGATCGAGATCAGCGTGGTTCTCGGCAGCGAGCGAAACATCAAGATCACCCGGCCCAGCGATATGGATCTCGCGCGATTGTTCTTCGAACAGGAAACGGCGCGCCGCTAGTGCTCGCTCCACTGCAGCAGGTAGCGCCGGCGATCTCTGTCGCCGGTGTTCTTACAGCCTGAGATGCCGCCTGCATTCCCCTCACTGCGGGTCGGCCAGGGCTGGGACGTTCATCGCATCGTCGCCGGGCCGGCCGCTGATTCTCGGCGGCGTGACCATCCCGTGCGAATTTGGACTGCAGGGGCATTCCGACGCCGACGTTCTTTCGCACGCCATCACGGACGCCATTCTGGGCGCGATAACCGCCGGAGATATCGGCATGCACTTCCCCGACACCGATCCGCGGTGGAAGGGCTGCGACAGCCTTCAATTCCTGAAACACGCCTGCGATCTTGCTGCCCAGGCCGGCTTTCGCTTGATCAACCTCGATTCGACGGTAATTCTCGAAAGGCCGAAGCTCAAGGATTACCGGCTGGCCATTCGTGAGTCACTGGCGAAGACGCTTGGCCTTGATACCGAAGCGGTGTCGGTCAAGTTCAAGACCGCGGAAGGGGTCGGTCCGGTTGGCGAGGGGCGATCGGCCGAGGCCCAGGCGATAGTGCTGTTGGGGAAGAGGGAGCTTTGATCCTCGCGATTCTGTTGCTTGTATCTGGAGTGAGTTTCCTCGCGCAGTCTGATGGCGAGGTGAACGCCGCAAGAGAGAATGCTCTGAAAGCGTTTCTACGGCACTACCTCTCGAACCCTGGTATGGCGGCGGACCCTACCACGCGATATCCGCACGCGTTTGTTGATCTTGACGGTCACGGACCGAAGGAGGTCATTGTTTATGTAGATGGTCGCCACTGGTGTGGAACCGGAGGCTGCAACACGTCGGTGCTTGCTCCGCAGGGGCCTTCGTACAGGGTAGTCAGCAGTATAACGATTACGCGGCCTCCAATTCGCGTCCTGGCGGCACGTTCGCATGGGTGGCACAACATCGCCGTCTGGGTGGCAGGCGGCGGGATCCGGCCCGGCTATGAGGCGGAACTTCCGTTTAGCGGTAAGACCTATGCGCTGAATCCCTCCGTGGCCTCCCGCGCGGAGGCTGGCTCCAAAGGCTCCGGGACAAGTGGTGCTACCGGCCAACGCCGAAGGCCCGCTCCTCTACCCATAACTCAACGAGACCCACCGAACACATACAACTCAACACCGCCGACGAGCCCAATCTTCGGCTCGGCAATTAGAGGAATGTCCTGGTAAACCGTGCTGGTGATATTCGTCAGTTGCAGGAAAGGCCGTATGCGCCCGGTCGCATAAGACGCCGAGGCGTCCCAGATCGCATAAGCGCTCTGTCCCACCCGATTCAGGATGCCCAGCCTGCTTCGGGCGATCATATGCCGCCCGATGGAGCCGCTCCACTCCACGACGGCCGAATGGGCCGGGTACAGGAACGTATATTCGGTGATCAGGTCCTGCGGCGATACATACGCTCCGTGCAAAGCGCTGAACCTGACCGCGATATGCTGAGTCGCCGCCGGCTCGTACTCAACCCATGCCTCAACTCCGGCGAAGTGCAGCGGAGGCAGATTCTGAGCCTGATAGATATCGCCTCCCGCCGGTTCTACATAGTCGACTACGTTCGTATCCCGGCGTTCGAAGCCGGTGACCGACACATGCAGGTTCGGGCGCAGGTAAGCGTCCGCCCCGCCCTCGTAACTGGTTGCGCTTTCCGGCTTGAGGTTGGGATTTCCCAGGCTGGGCCCCAGCATAGTAGAGATCGGTGTAGCTGGGAAGCCGGAAGGCCCGGGTCGCAGCCGCGCGCAGTTTGTAGCGCGGGGAAATCCAGAACCCACCGCTTAATACAGGACTGGTTGCCACCTGACGACTGCCGTAAACCTCCTCCCGAAGTCCCGCCGAAAGCGAGAATCGCCGTGCTGAGCGAAGATCGTAGAACAAATACCCGCTGCCCCGCATGCGGCTGTGGACTCCGAGGTTTGTACTGACGATCGATTCCGCCAGACCCTCCACGCCATAGCTCAAGACCCCATGGAAGGGAAGATCGTCGTGCCGCCGCAGATTTCCCTCCCAGCTTTCGACGCTGTGGTGATTTGTGTAAAGAGCCGGATTGTCCCGGATATAGACATACAGGTCCGCATGTTTCCGGTAAGCAAAATTCGCCTCCGTTTTGGAGCCCAGATCCTGGTGGCCGGAAGCAAACCATGTCTTCGTACGTTCCCACTGGGGCGCGACAACGCCGTAGAAGTTATTCGCGCCGAAAGGCCGGTCGCTGTAAGCAAGCAGCACACTGGATGCGCCGAGCTTCGAATGGAACGTGCTCAGGGAACTGAAGTCGAGATTGCGGTAATCGCGATCGGGCATGAAGCCGGACGAAAAGTCGCGGGCGAATCCCAACTCCTCCTGCCACCAGGATTGCCCGAACGCGGCGATCGCGTGCTGCTGATTGAAACCGTAATTCCCGACGCCACCGAGCAGCCGGAGTTCTCCCGGAAAGCTTTGATTCGGAGCGATCGGCTCCGTCCGCACATTCACTACGCCGCCGATCGCGTCTGAACCATACAACGCGGATCCCGAGCCTTTCAACACCTCCATACGCGAAATCATTTCGAGCGGGATCGGCAGGTCCAGATTGAAGTGGCCCGTCTGCACGTCGTCGAGCCTCATCCCGTTGAGCAGAACCAGGGTCTGCCCGAATGTCGCGCCGCGAATCGACAAGTCCGCCTGAAAGCCTCCGGGCACGCGGTCCTGGAGGTCGAGCACAGGGTCGAGTTCCAGCAGATCGAACCAGGATTCGTACAGCGGGCGCTGCTTTGCAGGCAGGCGCACGACGCTGACGTCGCGGTCCAGTTCAGCCAGGGGAATCGGCTCGGCGGTGCCGGTGACAACGATACTCTCCGCCTGTGGCGGCGGCGTTTGCTGAGCGCGCACCGGGCTCAGGCAAATGCTGGACAGGCAAATGCAAAAAACGATCAGACCTTTCATCGGATCTTTCACCGTACCATTCAGTCATGGGGGACAACGGCGTTACCTCTCCGGTCGATCTCTGGACCGTTTCACTTGCGCACCCGAGACCCACCCACCTTTCCGAGGATGAAGTGGCGCGGGCGAACCGCTTCCGTTTTGAAGGAGACCGCGTGCGCTGGAGTCGCGCGCGCTCCGCGCTCCGGCTCGTCCTGTCGCGCTATGCGGGCGAAGACCCGGACGCGATCTTCTTCGCCTACGGAAAGCACGGCAAACCCTCGCTTGGCGCGGCGACCGGCATAGAGTTCAACCTGTCGCACTCGGGGGATTGGGCGATGATTGCGGTCACGCGCGAGATACCCGTGGGCGTGGATATCGAGCGCATCCGGCCCGAGGTGGAGATCGGGCTGCTTTTAAAAAGGCTCGAAGAAACGGATTTACCCGAGACAGTGCCCGAGCTGTACCATGCGTGGACGCGGCGCGAGGCAAAAACCAAGGCAATCGGGGGGGCCCTCTTCGACAAGCCGCGCGGGAACGTCCATGTCGTCGACGCCGCTGCGCCGAAGGGATACGCGGCCTCGGTGGCGCTCGTGGGACACACGCCGGCAGTCAGGTATCGGACCGAGTTACCGGCAGGTCTGAACGCTCCTGTTAATGTAGAAGATACGGGCGGTTAGCTCAGCTGGTTAGAGCACCTCGTTTACACCGAGGGGGTCTGGGGTTCGAATCCCTAACCGCCCACCATCTGTCTCAAACTCACTGCCGCTCGCTCACGCGCGAAAGATTCCGGGCCGCGACCGGCCGGGAGTCGCCATAGCGCGGAGTGTCACGTCGGCGCTGGTAGCGCAGGCGATCTTGTCGCCGGCTAGTACGGACCGCGTCTTCAACAGAGTCACCATGGCCCTGCGGGCCGCCAAAGCGGAAGAAGACGCTGCGCGGGGTACGTGGTGCCGCCGGGCGTCGGCCCGGCGCGGAGCCTTACGTCAGTGTCGGTAGCGCCGGCGACCTCGTCGCCGGTGTTCTTACGCACCGCGTCTCCAACGGAGTCACCATGGACCTGCGGACCACAGAAATGAACGGGGCGTGGGACAGTACGAAACCTGTAGCTCCGGCGAACTTGTCGCCGGTGTTCTTCAGCCGTCCGAACCGCGTCTTCAGGTAAGCGATACGCCGCGCTATGAGCGTCCCCCGGCTAGAGGCGATAATGGTCCGCGCGCCACACGCGCACCGACTTCTTGATCGTGTCCGGCGAAAAGTTTTCCGCCGCTGCCCGGCGTGCGAGTTCCTCGAACTCGCCATCGGACGCGAATCGGAGAGCCACGATCTGCTTGACGCCAAGCCTCGGATCCAGAAGCTTGCCCGTGAGCACGAAATGCCTGAGATTCTCTTCCGCCCGAATCGCCCGGTCCTGCGCTTTAAGCGGGAAAACCCGGCTCAAGAGGAACTGAATCAGCATCGCCACGGTGATCAGTGTGATCAATTCCGCGGAAAAGCGTCCGACATGGGGAGGTTTCGTAAACCGCCAATAGAGGTTCAGCAGCGATCCGAGGAAAGCGAGTAAGAGTAGTCCGGATAAAACGCCGTGGTACAGCGGCACGAATTTTGCGTGGTTGGTATAGTTCTGTTCTTCCATCGGCTTGTTGATCCTCCAGGGTGGTTCGTTCGCTGATTATAACCGCAAAAAAGCGGGAAGCCGGGAAGGCTTCCCGCTGCCCTGTGAGTTTACGCGAGGTCGAACTTCGTCTGGTGGAGCAACGGATCGCTCTTCACCAGCACGGACTTCCCGATAATCTCCTCGATCTCCTGCAGAAATGAATTCTGGTTACTCTTGAGCACCCTCGCGACTTCCGGGTTCACCCGCAGAACGATGTTGGATTGCTCCGTCTCCAGAGCCCTGCGCATCTTCTGCGCCTCCTGAAGAACTTCGCTGATCACCGTCCCGACGCTCTTGATATAGCCCGCGCCCTCGCAATAAGGGCACGGCGAGCAGAGAGTGCGTTCGAGCGACTGCTTGACCCGCTTGCGGGTAATCGCCACCAGACCGAAATCGTTGAACTGCAGAATCTTGTAGGGCGCGCGATCGGCCCGCATCGACTCTTCAAGCGCCAGCATGACCTTCTGCCGGTTCTTGCGCTCGTCCATATCGATAAAGTCGACGACGATGATGCCGCCAAGGTCACGCAGGCGAATCTGCCGCACGATCTCCTTGATGGCATCCGTGTTGATCTTGACGATCGTATCCTCGAGCCGGTTCGATTTTCCGACATACTTGCCGGTGTTGATATCGATCGCGACGAGCGCCTCGGTCTGATTGATGACGATATAGCCGCCAGACTTGAGCCATACCTTCGGGCGGAGTGCCTTCTCCACCTCGTTGGTGATACCGAATTCGTCGAAGATGGGATTCGTACGCGTGTACAGCTTCACGCGCCCCACCAGCGCCGGCTGGAATCGCTGCACGAAGCTGAGAATGCTTTCGAACAGCTCTTCGTTGTCGACCCAGATCGTTTTAAACGATGTCGTGAGCTGATCGCGAAGGATTCTCTGAACCAGATCGAGATCGTGATGCAACAGGACCGGAGCGGGCTTCTTCTCCGCCTTCTGACGCATGTCGAGCCAGAGGTTGTAGAGGAAGTGCATATCGCTCCTCAACTCCTCTTCGCTCTTGTTTTCGGCCGCGGTCCGGCAGATGAATCCGCCGGGAATCCCCTGCCTGTGGGTCTGCAGAACGCGCTTCAGGCGCTGGCGCTCGTCATCCGACGGAATCTTTCGGGACACCCCGACATGCTCGACCGTCGGCATGTAGACCACGAACCGTCCCGGCAGAGCGATGTGCGAGGTAATGCGTGCGCCCTTTTGCCCAAGGGGCTCTTTCGCGATCTGAACGATGATCTCCTGGCCTTCTTTGAGCAGGTCTGAGATGGATGGCAGCGGGGGCCGTTCACGCTCCGGTCGTTCGCGTTCCGGCCTTTCCCGTTCGGGTCTCTCGCGTTCCGGCCGTTCGCGTTCCGACCGCTCGCGGCCGCCGCGCTGTTCCCGCTGTTCCCGGAAATCCGGCCGGCGGTCTTCTCGCGGAGCGGCTACGGTCTTGTTTTCAACCCGGGCATCCGCTGCCGGCTCTCCGTCAGATGGCTGCTTCTCCCTGTCTTCACCCTGGCCGCCACGCATCTTGCGGCGCATGCGGCGGGAAACGCGGTGAGGGTAGCGGTGGCCCTGTTCCCTGAGCGCCGCGGTCAGGCTGGTCGGAATGCGCGCCGGCTCGGGGCCGTCTTCCTGCACGGCTCCGCCGTCTTCCAGAACTTCGGGCGTAGCCAGCGCCTCAGCGGTTAGTTCACTCTCAACCACCTCCGAAGCGCTGAGGCCTTCGTCTGCTTCGTCGGGCGTTTCTTCTTTAGTCGAGAAGCCAGTTTCCCCGCTGTACTCGACTTGCTGAGCAGCTTCTGCCTCGGGCGCTTTTTCCTCGGGGACAATCTCCTCCACGAGATTCGGATCCGCTTCCGGGTTCACCCACGAAGGAATGGCGCCAAAGCCGGCGAGCGGATGTTCTTCCGGCAGCGCGGCTTCCACTGAAGCCACCGGTTCTTCGGCCGCAGGCGGTTCAATTCCGATCGCGACGGGTTCAATCGCGACGATATAAGTCCCGCCGATGCTGGAGTCGGCGATAAGGTCTTCCGCGGGTTCCGACGGTTCCTCATCAGTCCCCGCTTCTTCACTTTGAACTTCGTGACTTTGAACTTCGTGACTTTGAGCTTCGTGGGAATCGTCACTCGTGTACTTGGCCAGGGACTCACCCGGAAGCACGAAAAAGTCGTCATCCGAACGGGTAGCTCGCGGCGCGGAAGAAAATGTCTGAGGAGGTTGGACTTCGGTCTCGGCTTCTATCTCCCCACCCGCTGTCTCCACCTCAACCGGAGGTGCTGCAGCCCCTTCGGATCGCGGGGAAAAGAATTTCGAATCCGGCAGCCCGCTGGCACGGCCGCCCCTCCGGCGGCGTCCCCTGCGTCCCCGACCACCGCCCCGATCCCCACCTCGGTTTTCGCCTCCACGGTCAGGGTGAGCGCCACGATCGGTTTCCGGTCTTACTGCTTCTTGAGCTGCCTCAGCAGGCGCGGTCGCCGACACCTCCGGAGCAGCCGATCCCACCGCTTCCGAAACCGGTTCGGATCTCTCCGATCTTTCCGCCGGGGCCCCATTCAGACCGCCGGTCTTCTCCAGCTTGAGGACTTTTTCTTCGACGGTGCTGACCACCGCCTCATACTCGTCGTTGTCCTCAAAAAAATCGGAGACATAGAGAAAAGCGTCTCGATCAAGGCCAATATCGACGAATGCGGATTGCATTCCGGGCAGAACCCGGGTAACGCAGCCCTTATGGATACTTCCCGCCAACGAGTATTCTTTCTCTCGTTCGTGGAATAACTCTACTACCTGGTCATCTTCGAGGATCGCCACTCTCGTTTCGTGGCGCCCCGAGGAGACAATAAGCTCTTTGGACATCAATTTCTCCCGTTGGGCTCCGTGAAGAGCTCGGACCGGAGAGAATCTGGACCCGAAAAAAAGTGCTTCGCCCGCGTAAGGATCGTGACGCCCTCCACTGAGAGGACTTCGCACGACCAGAAAACCTGTAACCTCTCACGCCAGCCGGAGGGTGGAGTAAAACCGCCGCGCTTTCAGCGCGCTAGCTGTGCTCGCTTTAGCGCCGCTCGCTACGCTCAACACCCAACATCGGCCCTGGGAAACCGCTCATGTTCGGAAGACCCGGAGCCGAAATCGCTCCGGGGGCAGGCAACGAGCCTGTTCGGGCTCTCAGGGCCCGATCCGAGAATCTCCATGGCTCCCAACTACTTAAATTAAAGATAACTTCCCGACCGGACTCCGGAGACGCAACCCGCCTCCTCCCATCCGTTCACTACGACACTCCCTCACGAACCTTATCGGCAACAACCAGCAAAAACCTGCGAAACTCAGTTCACAAATCTTCGTACCCGGACACTATTTACGAGACCGAGCATCAAAAACGTAGACCAGATGCTTGATCCGCCGTAGCTCATCAGCGGCAACGGTATGCCGGTCACGGGCATCCGCCCCACCACCATCCCGACGTTAACCAGTATATGAAATAATAGCAGCGCCCCGACGCCCATACAAATGTACATCCCGGCGCGGTCGGGCGCCGTCTGGGCGTTTTGCACAATCTGCATCAGCAGAACGAAATATAAAATCAGCACGACAATCACGCCGATGAAGCCGTGCTCTTCCGCAAAGGCCGAAAATATGAAGTCTGTATGGGGAACGGGAAGAAAACGGAGCTGTGTCTGGCTTCCTTTCGTCACGCCTTTGCCCCAGGTACCCCCGGCGCCGACCGCAATTTTCGATTGAATCAGCTGGTACCCAGTACCCTGAGGATCGCGTTCCGGGTCGAGAAAACTTACGATTCGGGCTTTTTGATATGCCTGCATCGACGCAAATCCGATCGGAAGAATGATGGCAGCGACAACTCCAATGGCGAGCCAGTATTTCCAGGGCATTCCGGCGAGAAAGATCCCCACCGCGAGAATTGGAAGATAAGTCAAAGCTGTGCCCAGGTCGGGTTCTTTGGCGATCAGCGCCATCGGCAGCAGAACGAGCGCGCTTAACTTGAGCAGATCGCGCAATTCCAGTACATCCGTCCTCAACTCGGTGAGAAGCCGGGTAAGAAGCACAACGATCGCGATCTTTGCGAACTCAGAAACCTGGAGGTGTATTCCGGCGGGCAGCGCGATCCACCGCGTGGATCCAAATGCCCGTTTCCCGATGACCAGGACAGCGATCAACAGAGCGATTGACGCCAGATACAGCGGATAGATGTGGTGCATCAGGGCGTGATAGTCGATGTTCGTGGCGATCCACATCAGCACAACGCCGGCGCCGATGAAGACCAGCTGCTTCCACCAGGACCCTTGCCATACCGTATCGTGCGTAGCGCTGAAAATCTGAAGAACGCCTAACCCGCAGATGATCATGACGATGAAGAACATCGTCCAGTCAAAGTCTTTGATGCCGGCAAACTGAAACATATTACTTTGCGTGATCCGCAAGCGGGGGCATGAGCGCCGATGCGAGCGCGGTCGCGGGGTTGTGCTTTTGTTTCTCCGCTTCCTCTGCGGCCGTTCGTTCTTTCTTGTCGAAGTATGCTTTTATGACGTCGCGCGCGGTGGGCGCAGAGAACGCACCCTGGACTCCGGAATTCTCCCAGAGGACCGAAACCACAATCTCGGGCTTGTAGCATGGCGCATAGGCGACAAACCAGGAGTTGTCTTTAACGTCTTTGTGCGCTCTCTCATAGTCCGCCGATGCGACCTGCGCAGTGCCGGTTTTTCCACAAACTTCCACATTGGGAAGCCTCGCCCTTCCACCGGTGCCTCCGCCCTCGTTTACTACGCCGTACATTCCGTCGACCACCTTCTTGACATTGTCCGGGTTGAGGGCCCACACGCGAGGTTGCTCCGTCCGGGTGGCCGATCGCAGCAGGTGAGGCGTGTGCCAGACTCCGCCCATCGCGATTCCACCGATCGCACGCGCCATTTGCAAGGGCGTGACGGTCGTCTGGCCCTGGCCGATCGACACGGAGATTGTCTGGCCCAGGTACCATTTCTGCCGGTAATTCCGCATCTGCCACTCGGGGGAAGGCACGATTCCGGCGGCTTCATTCGGAAGATCGATGCCGGATTTGGCCCCATATCCCACCTGATGCGCGTAGAAAGCGAGATTGTCGATGCCCGTCTTGTTTCCAACGCCGTAAAAGTACGCGTCGCAGGATTCAACGATGCCCTTGTGGAGAGTCACGTCTCCATGCACCTCAAGGCACTTATAGAAATGTCCGTAGTAACTTGCGCCTCCGGCACAACGGAACATCGTGTTTTCGTCGATACTCCCACTCTCGAGACCTGCCAGCGCCACAATCGGTTTGAACGTGGAACCTGGCGCCCATTGCGCCTGGATGGCGCGGTTCAGCAGAGGATTGCCTGGGTCGCTGGTCAGTTCCTTCCAGTCTTTCCCTTTGATGCGAACGGCAAATTTGTTCGGATCGAAGCTCGGCTGCGAGGCCATCGCCAGAACTTCGCCGTTGCGCGGATCGAGCGCCACCACCGCGCCGCGCTTGTCCCGCAGCGCCAGTTCGGCCACCACCTGCAGGTCGAGATCGATGGTGAGCTCAATGTTTTTGCCGGGTATGGCCGGCTTGATTCCCAGAACCTCGCGTTCCTGCCCGCGGTTATCAACCACGGACTGGCGCTCGCCGTCGACCCCCGTCAGGGTGTCGTTGTATTCCTTTTCGACGCCTGTCTTGCCGATGATCTGGCCCTGATTGTACTTCGCGTAATCGGGGTTATCGAGTTCGGACTCGCTGATCTCTCCGGTATAACCGATCACGTTGGCCAGGATGCCGTACTCCGGGTAGAGCCGCCGTTGCGATTCGATGAGTTCCATCTCAGGGAACGTATCCGGATCGCGGTGCGCCTCGACAAAAGCCAGATCGGAAGGAGTCAGCTCTTCCTTGATGATGATGGGTTCGTATTTGGGGCGGGTGCTGAATCGCCGCACCTTACGCACAAGATCGTCATAATCGAGGTGCAGGCCATCGGCGATTTCGTGGAGATGCTCTTGCTTCAGGTTTTCGCGGGAAAGAATCAGACTCCACGTGGAATGGTTCCCGACGATCACGCGGCCGTCGCGATCGAGGATCTTGCCGCGGGGCGCGACGATCGGCAGCGATTTAATCCGGTTGCGTTCGGCCTGCTCATTGTAAATCTCGGGGCTCTTGATCTGTAATTCCCAGAATCCGGTGACAAGAAACAGGAAAACGGCCACCGCTGCATATTGAAATACAGCCATCTTGGCCGAGGCAAATTTCGGGTCGTCGCGCAGCTGAATTTTGCCCGGCTGCGGTTGCAATTGCTCGACATTGGGTTCTACGGAGGGAAACTGCACGTGAGCACCGGGACGCTACCCTCAGATTAACAGACCTTTTCAGGGGCGCGGCGCAGGACTAAGGACAGCAGGATAAGGACAGCGGCGAAGAAGCCGTCCCCGGGATCGCGCCCCGGAATTCGTTGCATTGTTTCAATGATCACGGCGCCCAACGACTCAATTACGTCCTGATTTTCTTCACGTTCCAGCGAGCAGGTGGAATAGACCAGCCGCCCCCCCGGCGCGACCTGAGAGAGCGCGTTTCGGAGAATCGCGGACTGACGCGCCTGGAGATCCGCGATATCCGCCGGAGTCAGACGCCACTTGATTTCCGGATTGCGCGCCAGAGTCCCTGTCCCGGAACAGGGCGCGTCTACCAGGATGCGGTCGAATTTTGCGGTGAAGGGCAGCGGCTTCGTCGCGTCGAGGGTTACGACGGGAATACCCAGCGGCGACAACAGCCGCGCCCGGCTCAAATGGAAATCACAGGCGATGGCACGGAGGGGCGTTTCCAGAGCCTGCGCGGTCTTGTTGCCGGGCGCGGCACAGAGATCGAGGAAACTGTGACCGGGCGCCAGATCAAGCAGAGGCACAACAGCCTGCGAGCCGATGTCCTGAAATCGAAAATGCCCAGCCGCGTCAGGGCGCTCGCCGGCAAGCAGTCGATAGCAGCCCGCAATATCGGTCGTCTCGGCGCCTTCAGGGGGAGTCGCGTTTCCGACGCGAATGAATCGCTCGGGTGTCAGCAGGCTTGCATGTCCGATTGCGTCCGCGGCCTCGGCGCCGTACTGTTCGATCCACCGGCGCATGAGCCAGTCGGGTGTAGAGAGCGCCTCGGGAACCTCGAGGGGCTCTCGAATCGCGCGGCGCAGGATCGCATTTACAAAAGCTGCGGCGGATGTCTTCCCGGCTCTTCTCACCAGTTCCACGGCATCGTTGACCGCGGCGTGGTCGGGAACGCGGTCGAGAAAGCAGATCTGATACAAAGCCATTTCGAGCGCTATGCGAACAGCCGGGTCGAGACGTTCGACAGAACGCTTCGAATACTGCCCGATCAAAGCGTCCAACTGGCCGCGACGGCGAAGCGTGCCGAAAACGATATCGGATGCGAGGCCTGCATCCCGCGCATCGAGATGCCCGGATTTGGAAGCCAGCGCTTCAGCAGACCACGCGCCGCGATCGACGGCCAGCAGCGCCGCAAAGGCGGCTTGTCTGGCGGGGGCAAGTTTCGTCACTGTCAGCAAGTGTAGGACAGGGCTGTGAGCTAATAAGTAAAGAGGAGTGTGAACCCGGTGTCCCTGGCTGACCAGACATGTGTACCTTGCAAGGGAGGAGTGCCCGCCCTCAAAGGCGCGGCCCTTGCCAAATTAAATGCGGAAATTCCGGACTGGCAGGTTGTCGAAGAACACCACCTGCATAAAGTTTTCCGCTTCTCTGATTTTCAGAAAGCTTTGGACTTCGTGAACCGCGCTGGAGCGATCGCCGAAGAGCAGGGGCATCATCCGGACATTCTGCTCGCGTGGGGCAAAGCCGAAGTTACGATCTATACGCACAAAATCAATGGCTTGACTGAAAGCGATTTCGTGCTTGCGGCAAAGATCGATCGCGTATATTAATCGCGCTCCGCTAACTTTGAGCGTGAGACTGTCTGCCGGAGGCGATCACTTCGATTACCGTCCGGTTGAACGCTGGAATGTCGCTCGGTTTGCGGCTCGTAACCAGGCCGCGGTCTTCAACTACTTCCTTGTCGACCCATTGCCCTCCGGCATTTCGGACATCGGTCTGCAATGACGGCCATGACGTAATCGTTCTGCCTCGCACCGCTCCCGCTTCCACCAGCATCCAGGGGCCGTGGCAGATCGCCGCTACCGGTTTCTCGGCCTCGAAGAATTTGCGCACGAACTGGACCGCTTCCGGTATTGTCCGCAGCTTGTCTGGGTTCATTACGCCTCCGGGAAGGATGAGCGCATCGAAATCTTCCGCGCTGGCTTTATCGAGCGACAGATCGACCGATACCTCCTCACCCCAGTTCTTTTCGTTCCAGCCTTTGATTTTGCCTCTCTGCGGCGATATGACTTTCGTCTTCGCGCCTGCCGCCTCAAGAGCCTTGCGCGGCTCCAGAAGTTCTGCCTGTTCGAATCCGTCGGTAGCCAGGATGGCGACCATTTTGCCTTTTAAAGTCGGTTCCATAGTTTCCTCGAGAGCTGCCTCAGCGTTTGCCGCCGTGCGCGAGCTCACGCCAGTCGGTCTCTTTGACTTCCACTTCGAATTTCCTGGCCGCGCTGCGGATCCGCTTCCATGCCGCGTCACGTTCCTCATCAGTGACGCCCTGCACCTGGTTGAATCGGGCGATTGCATTTCGGACGTGTGCCGCATCTTCGAGCGGTTCCTTCTCTTCTTTCGGAAACGCGAACTCTTTGGAAGGTATTTCGTCCCTTTCCTGTTGGTTCAGTTTGCTCATGCCGCAAACGCGAGCAAATGAGGTTCCTTACGGGGCTACCGCGTCCCCTTTACCCGCTTTGACGAGCGCATCCTGACGAAATTTCCGTGCCAGTTCGTCCGAAGGACGCGCCTTCAACGCGGCGAGAAAGGCGACCGCGGCCTCATCGAATTTCTTTTCTCGTTCGAGAGCGTGGCCGTAGAGCAGAGCTGCGGGATAGATCTCCGAGGGCACGCGCGTTAACTGCCGCTGGCGTTCCTTGAGGGCGCGACCGAGTTCGCTGGCGGCATCGGCGAATTTATTGGCTGCCATCAGCCCGACGCCTTTTTCAAATGAATCCGAAGCGGAAACCAAGGTTGGGAACGCTTTGGTCAGAGCCGCGGCATCAAGGCCTGTTTTGCCGGCGATGTCCTGGGGCGTCGCGAGACCGAGGACTATCGGGACGGCCATCGCAGCCACTACTCGCGGGTAGGCAAGCGCCTTTTCGTCACCACGCTGGATCGCAATCACCGGAATCGGCTCGGGACCGTCGGGCAGCTTCGCCGTGCCGTCGAACGGCCAAACGAGGACGGGCTCTCCCTTCGTTTTTGCGAATTTGAGCGGGAACCAGCCGTCCGCGTCTGGTGTGCCCGCTTCAATCGTCACGCCGGACGCTTTTTTTCCGCGAGCGTCGGTAATGTCGAATTGCGGACCTTCTGCGGCCGACAGCAAGAGAGCCGCAAGTAAGAGAGCCGCGACCGGCCTCATTCGTCCCTCAGAATCTCCAGCGGTTTTTGCCCCAGCGTGCGGAAGCTGGCAAGCCATCCGGTCCCGACCGCAAGAATAGCCGTCCCCGCGATCGATGTCACCATGGGAAGCGGGTCGAGACTCGTTTCGGCGCCGAGCAGGCGATTTAACACGACCCACGCGAAGCCGCCAGCGAGTAAGCCGCCCATCAGGCCCGCGACGGTACCCATGACGAGGAACTCGATCGAGAAAATCCTTGCGATGCGCTTGCGGGTGGCACCCAAAGTCTTGAGGATGACCACCTCGCGGATGCGGCGAAAACGCGTCCCCGCGACGCTCGACGCGAGAATGATTGCGCCCGCGAGAATCGAAAATGCCGAGATGAATCGGACCACCAAAGAGATCTGGTCAACTACAGACTGGATCGTATCGAGCACGTCGGCCATGTTCACCACGGTAACGGTCGGGAACCGATCGTAAACGGCCTTCTGGAGCGCCGGCACGGACGCCGCGGCGGCGCGGATTCCACCGTAATAAATGGCGGGAAGTCCGGCGAGGGGACCGGGCGTAAGAAAGAACTCGATACGCGCCGAGAGCCGGACGGCCTCCGACCGATGAATCGCCACGACTTTCGATGCGAACGTCCGCTGCGGTGTCGTCCAGACGACAATCGAACCCAAATGGAGGTTCAGCAACTTCGCCGCACTTTCCGCGACCGACAGTTCCGCGCCGCCCGGCGGATTTGAGGAAGTCCACCAGTGGCCCGCGACGACTTCGGTGAATGCCGGCTTTACAGGCGCAGGCGAGACCGTCACCGTCCGCGAATAGCGGCGTGCGACTCCCCGCAGATTTTCCCGTCGCACCGGAACTCCGTCGATCGATTGAATCTGAGCCGCAACGGCGCCAAGCATTTCGGGCGTCCCTTCCACACCTGCCTGCTGTGAAACCAGCTTGTAGACCGCGTCCCGGTTGGAGGCGGTAATATCAAGCAGGTATACGTTCGGCATGCCGGGCGGCGCGGTTCGGACGATGTCCTGCAGAAGCCCACGCTGCACGATCCAGACTGTCACCGTGAACATCACGCCGACGCCAAGCGCCATCACGGCGGCCCCCGCGTGATTTCCCGGCCGATAAAGATTTGCGATCCCCTGCCGCAACACTGGCCCCGCGCTACGCGGCAAATGCCGGCTGACAAACCGCAGGGACCGCAACAGAACCCACGCGACGGCTGCAAGGGAAGCGAGTCCGGCAGCCATTGCGATTGCAAAATAAACGCCGGTCCTGGTGTTTTCGCTAAGCCAGGCTGCAAGCAAACCGACGAACGCGAGGATCACCACGGCCGATATCACCGATCCGGCCGCCTGCTTCCACCACACCTTCAAACCCGCCGACGGCGCGCTCATTTCCCGCCGAAAAATCAAAGCCGGGCGGATATGCCGGATTCCGAGGAGGGGCGGAATCGTAAACAGCAGCACCGTCAGCAGTCCGACAATAAGTCCCTGCAACGCTGAAACGAAATCGAAGTGCGGCGCCATGGACACCTGGAAGTAACGTGCCAGAAACAGGGGGAATGCCATCTGCACCAGACTGCCGAGCGCGATTCCCGCCAGGCTACCCGCGAGCCCGAGGCCCGCCGTCTGAAGCACATAGATCCGCAGCACCTGAGCGGATTTCGCCCCGAGGCACTTCATGATCGCGATCGAATCCATCTTCTGCTGCAAATGAGCCTGGATTGCCGTCGCCACCCCCAACGCCCCGATCACGAGTGCGATCAGGCTAACCAGTGAAAGAAAGGTTGTCGATTGTCGCAGGCCCTGCTCGATCAGGGGATGCGCTTCGCTGTAATCGGCAATCAACGCATCACGAAAGACATTGTGCAGATCGTTCCGAACGCTCAATATCGGGATTGCGGGCGGCACCTTGAAGAGAAAGCGCTCTGCCGCGCGGCTGCCGGCGATCAGCAATCCTGTACGCGCGAGACCCGCGCGTGACATCATCACGCGTGGGCCGACGTTGAGGCTGCCGGTCATGCGATCCGGTTCTTTCACGACCTCGGCGCTGATCCGGAAGGGTTGGCCGCCAATGCGAACCGTGTCGCCGACGTGCGCGCTCAGACGCAGCAGCACCCCGTCCGACACCGCGACCGAATCGGGCTGGAGCGCAGTGCGGGCGTCGATCGGCGGATTGAAAGTCAGCTCGCCGTAGAACGGATAAACGGCCGGATCGATGGCTTTTACGGAAATCAGCAGCGGCGCGGAGTTGTTCGGCGGCGATGCCATCGTGAGCGTTTCGGTGACGCGAGTCTCTTCGATACCCCGCCGGCCGAGCGCATCGATTTCCGCGGATTGCGCCGGGCTCGGCAGTTGGAAGGTCCGCACGCTCAGATCGGCCGCCATGAAGGTGCGGGCATCGCGCTGCAGCATGGAATGAAACGCCCGTGAAAAGCCGCGCACGCCCGTCAGCGAACCAACGCCAGCCGCAACGGCGAGAATTACGAAAATGAACCGGCCAGACGACGCGCGCGTTTCACGCCATGCGATTTTCGCCGCCGTGCGAAATGGGCTCGGCTTGCGCATCAGACCGCGCCTGTTTCGAGTTCGGCTTCGTGAAAGGCCATGTGATCGCTCACGATCAGGCCGTCCCGCAGAGTGATGACGCGGTCGGCGTGGGCGGCAAGCGCGGGATCGTGCGTCACCATCACGAGTGTCGCCCCTTCGCGCCGGTTGAGTTCGAGCAACAGTTCGAGCACCTGTTCACCCGTCTTGCCGTCGAGATTGCCGGTGGGCTCGTCGGCCAGCAGAATCGGCGGTCGGGTGATGAAGGCGCGGGCGAGTGCGACCCGCTGCTGCTCGCCACCGGAGAGCTGCACGGGATAGTGATCGAGACGGTCGGCGAGGCCAACCCGGGTGAGCAGTTCCCGCGCCCGCGAGGTTACTTCGGGGCCCGCTCCCGCCAGTTCCGCGGGCAGCAGGACGTTCTCTTCGGCGGTGAGGGTCGGAATCAACTGGAAAGATTGAAAAACAAACCCAATTTTCCGGCCTCGAACTTCGGCCATCCGGTCTTCGGAAAGTCCTGTAATATCTTCACCATCCAGCAATAATTGACCGCTGCTGGCATTATCCAGTCCCGCCAGCAGACCAAGCAGCGTGCTCTTACCGCTTCCGGACGGCCCCATAATCGCGACGAACTGTCCCCGGGGAATCGTGAGATCGATGCCCCGCAAAATCTCGACTCGATGCGTCGGGGTCTGGATGGTCCGGGTGAGCCGGATCACTTCGATAATGGCGGAAGACATGATCTGGGGTGACCTGATTTGAGTTGAAAAGTCTGGGTCTTCTTGTGCTTCCGATACGTCTGTCATGATTATGGCAGTGTCACCCAAATTGATGCTTTTGGGGGTTCTGGCGTTTGCACTCACCGCCTGCGGCGGCCAGGTAAACACCGACCGGGAAGTTGCACAGACCGCTCAATCGCTTCAAAGCAGATATCCGGAACAACAGCCCGCCCCGCAACGAGCTTCAGAAAAAGATACGCGCCCGGCGATCGTTGCGTTCGGCGATAGTATCTCTGCCGGATACGGCGTGGCGCCGGGAAAGACTTATCCGGAAGATCTGCAGCATCTCCTCGACGCGGAAGGTTACCACTACCGGGTGGAGAATCTGGGCGTGAGCGGCGATACGACGACCGACGGCGTGGAACGCCTCCCCGAGGTTCTCGGCTTGCATCCCGCGATCGTAATTCTCGAATTCGGCGGGAATGACGGTTTAAGGGGTTTGCCGGTCGCTTCGGCCCGAATGAATCTGGCGAAAATGATTGAGGGACTGCGCGCCGCAAACATTGAAATATTGCTGGCAGGAATGACTTTACCTCGAAACTATGGGCCTGATTATATCCACTCGTTTGATCAGATGTATCTGGATCTCGCGAAGGAGTATAAGCTGGCCCGCATTCCGTTTCTGCTGGATGGCGTGGGCGGCCACCCCGATCTCACGCAGCCGGACGGGATTCATCCGACCGCTGAAGGCGACCGCATTGTCGCGGGTACGGTAATGCAGTACCTCCGACCTTTATTACACCGATAATTTAGTCTGATTTTTTCGTTTTGTAATCAACGCATTCTCCTTTAGATTGGAGATCAGAGAATGTCTGTTTCCCTTAGTTCCCCGGCTGGACGCGGCGTTGCCCGCGTGCTGCTGGCCGATGCCGGACTGGCATCGCGACTTATCCTGAAGTCGATTTTGTCGGCCGCCGGATACTGCGTAAGTGGCGTAGCGAGCGGCGCTGAAGCGATCGGAAAGCTGGACGAGGACGAATACCAGCTGGTGCTTGCCGATCTGAGATCCGAATCCGACGATGCCGGTCCGCGTTTGCTGGCCTACGCGAAACAAAAGGACTTTCAGCCCGCAACGGCGTTGTTGTCTTCGGATTTGCGCGAAACCAGTAGGTCGACTGACTTTTTCGGAGGCGCGGATCATCGGGCGGTTCACATCAGCAACGAGGATATTTCGTACCTGGTCGGCGGGGTTGCGGATCTGATCAGCCGCCGCGCGGGTCGCAGAATCCGGCAGTCGCTGCTGAAACCCGTTTAATGGATCATTCCGACCTGCGCTTGCGGCCACTGATCAGGTAGACGGCGGCGCGCAGTTCCAGCAGAGGGTCTTCGGACGGATCTATGCCCTCGACCCTCGGTATGGGATCGAAGATGATCTGCTTCTGCGCCGCCGCGTCGTCGGAAACCAGTGAGGTCAAAACGATCCGTCCGAAATCCGACACGGTTCTTTCCTCGGGCCAGTGAACGGTCGCGTCGTCGACCACGTCTTCGCCATCCGCCAGTTGTACGAGAACCTGAAACGCAATAGGACCGCTTGCAATTCGTGTTTTCAGTTCATCAAACAGGAAGTTCGCGCTTCGGCCGGCAGTTTCGCTGTCGGAGAGATGATCGATTCCGGCTTCGGGGACGATCCGGTACCGGCCGAAGCGAGTGAGACCATCTTTGTTCGTGAATCGCATCGCCGTGACGCCGAAGTATGACTCGCGAGCGAAGCTTGAGGGCGCGGGTTTCGGGGTCTGAACATATGCCAGCGCTTTTGGGTGGGAACCGAGGAACACTTCGACGGGCGAAGGCGAGGGTTTCGACGGATCGCTCGCAGCGACGGCTCGGAGGAATTCAAGAAATTCCTCGCCCGTCCGCACGGGAAATCCATCGGTCGAATGGGCAACGATGTCGGTGTGGACGTGCTCGGCGAGATGGAAGCGGGTCGCCATCCCGTGCGGGGAGGCGTTCGGATTGTTATCGGGGATCTGGGGAAGACCCGTCGAATCCGAGAAGCGCACCGTCACCGGGGTTGACTCCCGCGCGATGTGCGGTGCCGTGGTGAGATACCCTGCTTCGGGCGCCGGGGTAAAGGTTCCCTCCAACAGCGCACCCTTTGCGTGGGCCGGCCGAAAACCGGGATGAGATCCGAATAGCGTCTCGAACTGCTTGAGAATATCTGCGCTGAGGTTCAGGAGGTGGGCATCGGTCGGAAGCGGCATTGTTCCAATTTACCTTCCCTCCGGGTGGAAAAGGCGCTAAAGTTCCGTGTAAGCTTGATGTTGAATCTGAAATATATTATTCTCCATCAGTATAGTCGTTTATTGGAAACGAGAAACGAAAGAAGGGTTCTGTATGAACAAAGCTCTGTTTGCTGCTTTTCTGGTGATTTCTTCCGCCGCCTGGGCGGCCGGGGAGAAGTCGATCGACGGCCTCTGGGACGCAACCATCACCGTTGATGGCAACAAAATCCCTTTTCAGATGGGGCTTTCGGGCAACGGCGCCAGCGTCAAGGGTTGGTTTTTCAACGGCGACGAGAAAGAGGTTTCGAACAGCGGCAAGTATGAGAATGGCGCCCTCGTCCTGAACTTCGACAGCTATGCGGCGGTGTTGAAGGCGACGGTTACCGCGGGCAAGCTCGAAGGCATTTATTCATCGAGGGGAAAAGATAACGCGATTAACGCAACCCCGGCCGTTCCGCATGCTGCTTCCAATGCAAAGGCGCCCGATATCTCGGGACAATGGTTCCTCGAGAACGTCAGCAGCAGCAAGGGCGGAGAGAAAGCGTGGCGACTGATCGTGCGTCAAAAGGGCAGCGACGTTTCCGGAGCGATTCTGCGGGTCGATGGCGACACCGGAACGTTGACTGGAAGCTATAAGGATGGCAAGTTCGTCCTCAGCCACTTCTCCGGCGCGCGGGCGGCGCTGGTTACGATTACGCCGCAGAGTGACGGGACGCTGACTGTTGAATTATCCGGACAACACCATGAGGGAGTGATCAGCGCCGTGCGGCCGGAAGAAGCTCGCGCGAAGGGACTCCCCGAGCCCACCGATCCTGACGCGCACACCGGCGTCAAGGACGCTTCGCAACCCTTTCCGTTCAGTTTTCCGGACCTGAACGGCAAAATCGTTTCGAATACCGACGCCAGGTTTAAAAACAAGGTCGTCCTGATCAACATCACTGGAAGCTGGTGCCCGAACTGCCACGACGAAGCACCATTTCTCGCGAAGGTGTACGACAAGTATCACTCTCAGGGACTGGAAGTTGTCGCGCTTTCGTTTGAGGAAGCCGAGCAGCTACAGAACCCCACAAGACTGAAAGCTTTCATCAAGGAGTACGGGATCAACTACACCGTATTGCTTGGAGGCGAGACGAGCACCGCCAAAGACAAACTCACACAAGCGGCGAATTGGGACGCCTGGCCGACCACGTTCTTCATAGGCAGGGATGGTCTGGTGAAAGGCGTCCATTCGGGCTTCCCGAGCCCAGGCAGCGGGGTGATGTATAAGCAGGAAACCGACGAGTTCGTCGCGAAGGTGCAGCATCTGCTCGCCGAGCAACCCGGCTCGGTGCACTAAGCGAACTGAACCGATAAACTTGGCAGATGGAACGAAAGATGTTCTGGCTTACGTTCTCGCTGCTAAGTCTCGCGGTCGATTTCGTCCTGCCGATGTGGTGGGCGCTCGCCGCAACGATTCCGGTTTTCGCGGCAAGCTGGTGGGTGGCATACCGGAGCGACTGGTTCTAGCCGATCAGGGTTCATTCGTGCAGAGCGAATGTGAACAGCGCCGCGCCCACCTGAATGCTGACGTACTGCTTGCCGGCCACGGAAAAAGTCATCGGACCGGCGGAAACCGACGGACCCAGGCTGGTCTGCCACAGCATTTTTCCGTTGCGGGCGTCGAGCGCATAAAAAGAGCCGTCGCGGCCCCCGCTGAACAGCACATTCGATGCAGTTGTCAGAATGCCCGCTTCGGTTGAGGGCGCGCTCAGCCGATAGCCCCATTTCTTGTCACCCGTGCTCGGATCGAAGGCCAGGATTTCGCTGTAGATTTCCTCCTTTGTGTTCCCGCCTTTGGGAAACGCGCCGCTGAAAGTCTTCCCGCTGTGAAAGTCGGGCGGTTCCTCATCCTTGACGTAAGTGGTCGAACTGTTCTGCCAGCTTGGGATATAGAACAGGCCGGTTTTCGGACTAAAAGACGGACTATACCAGTTCGTGCCCCCCTGATTTCCCGGGTAGACCAGCGTGCCGTCTTTGGACGGCGCGACGTTGGCGGCTCGGATCGGGCGGCCTTTCTCATCAAAACCCGTGAGCCAGTTCACTTTGACAAAAGGCTTGCCAAGCAGGAACTCGCCGGTCGTGCGGTCGAGAACATAGAACACCCCGCTGCGGTTCGCCCACAGCATCGCTTTGCGTGGCTTGCCCTTCCACTGGATATCGGCGAGCACGGGAATCTGCACGGAATCCCAGTCAAACTCGTTGTGCGGGGAGAATTGGTAGTGCCATTTGAGTTTCCCGGTATCGGGATCAAGAGCGACCACGGAGCAACTGTAAAGGTTGTCGCCGAGCCGTCCGTCCCCGTTCCAGTCGGGACCAGGGTTGCCGATACCCCAGAAGGTGAGGTTCGTCTGCGGGTCGTAAGAGCCCGTGACCCAGACGGGAGCGCCGCCATGTTTCCAGGAATCGCCGGCCCATGTGTCATTGCCGGGCTCGCCGGGCCCGGGCACAGTATAGAAGCGCCAGGCTTCCTTGCCGGTGTTGACATCGAAAGCCACGATAAAACCGCGGATGCCGAATTCACCGCCCGCCGTCCCTTCAATCACTTTGTCTTTGATCACGAGCGGCGCATGGGTGAAGGAGTATTTCTCTTTGGGATCGGCCACCGCGGTATTCCAGATCTCTTTGCCGGTTTTGGCGCTGAGGGCGATCATGTGCGTGTCGAGCGTGGCGAGGAAGAGTTTGTCGCCGAGAATCGCGAGACCCCGGGTCATTTGTCCGCAGCAGTTGCGGGCCTCCGGATCGGGCTTATAAGCGTGCGTCCAGAGCGTCTTGCCCGTCGCGGCATCGAGCGCGACCACATCGTTGGGGCTTTGAATGGTGTACATTACGCCGTCAACGACTAATGGCGTCACTTCGTGTTTCTCCAGAGAGCGTGACTGATACACCCATTTCAGCGTCAGATCTTTCACGTTCTCCGGCGTGATCTTCGTCAGTTCGCTGTAGCGATCGCTGGCGTACCCGCCCGAATAAGTCAGCCAGTTTTGCGGTTCCTTGCTGGCATTCAGAATGCGCTCAAACGGAACGCTGGTAACGGGCGCTTCACGTTCGATGACGGGACCGTTCTGCGCGTGCAGCAGACCGGCCACGGAGAGAACCAGGAACACTCGCAACTTCATGAAAATCGATAACTCCTTCTTCGGGTGCCGCGGCGGACGCCGTCGTCCGCGCCGGATCACCGATCCGGCTCCGCGAACAAGACTGCCCCACCTACAGCCGTTTATCGTATCTCGAATTGAGCGATCACACGTAAGGGACAATTAAACCGTGATCCAACGGGCCGCCGCGACGATGGAACGTTATCGCATGACAGCCGCCGGAAACCGCGTCGGCATAGCGGTATCGGGAGGCGCCGACTCCGTATTTTTACTGCATGCCCTGCGCCAACTTGGTCTGGCCGCCGCCGTTCTGCACGTCAACCATGGATTGCGCGGTCCGGAATCCGATGCTGACGAAGCGTTTGTGTGCGATCTCGCCCGGCGTTTCGATCTCCCGGTGCGTGTTTTCACCGCGCCGGGCACCGCCGGCAACGTTGAGCAGGAAGCGCGGCGTTTTCGGTACGAGTTTTTCCTGCAACAGATTGCAGAGGACGTGTGTGACGTGGTTGCCACGGGCCACACGCTTGATGACCAGGCCGAAACCGTCCTGTACCGTTTCGTTCGCGGCGCGGGGACCGCGGGCCTCAGCGGTATTCTTCCCGTCACGCCGCCGGGCATCATTCGCCCGTTGCTCGATCTGCGCAGGAAGGACATCCGCGCCTGGCTTGCGGAACGTAACATTCCGTGGAGAGAAGATCACTCCAATACGAGCCCGGAATTCGCGCGCAATCGAATCCGGCTTCAGCATATGCCCGAACTCGCCTCCAGCTTGAATCCATCGCTGCCCGAGGTACTGGCTTCGACAGCCACCTGGGCGCAGGCGGAGGAAGAATATTGGTCGGGCGAACTGGATCGCCTGGAACCGCAATATTTCATTTCCCGGCCTGAAACAATTCTGATCAATACGAAGGCATTTCTGGTGCTTCCGGTTGCCGTCCAGCGGCGGCTGCTCCGGCGGGGAATCCTGCGTGTGCGCGGCTCACTGCGGGCGATAGACTTCAGGCATGTGGAGGCCATCCGCGCGCTCATGGCGACGCGGGAAGGCAGCGGCAGAATGCAGCTTCCGGATCTCGATATCTACCGTTCGTTCGACTGGCTGCGCCTGGCGCCGGTGGGAATCGATTCCCGGCTGGAGCGGGATTTTGAGACGCCGCTCGACGTACCGGGACGAACGGCGCTCCCGGAACGCCGGATTGTCATTGAGATGGAACTGGTTAGCGCTGCGGGCGTATATAATGATAGCGTGCAGGGTCTGGACTGGGATCGGTGTACCGGTTCGCTGCCTTCCGGGGAATTGAGGCTGCGAAACTGGAGGCCGGGCGATCAGTACCAAAGTAGAGGCCGGTCCGCGGCAGATAAGATCAAGACGCTGTTTCAGGAATTCCGAGTGCCCCTCTGGGACCGGCGAACCTGGCCGGTGATCACCCGGGCTGCGGCGGGTTTGAATCAGCCCGATACGATCCTGTGGACGCGGAAATTTGGTGTTGCAAGCGAGTTTGCGGCCGGGCCTGGCAGCCGGAAGATTCTGATAATCAACGAGCCGATAATCGACGAGATCACGGAATCAATCCCAATGTCCCTAACGTCCAAACAGGTGTGTGTCCCGTCGAATATGCACCATGAAAGACCCGGGCCCCATGAAAGACCCGGGGACAAGAGACCCGATCAGAGACCGGGGGACGACAGTCCCGATCAGAGAAATGCAAAGCGCGCTCGTGGCAACCAGTTCCGGCAGTCGCCTGAGCCGGGCGCGGAGGTATCGTGAACACTAACGTTAAGACAGTAATTTTCTGGGCCGTCCTGATTTGCGTGGCGGTGCTCTTGTGGGCCGTGGTCAAGAGCGGCCACACGAAGCCGGACAAGCCGCTGAACTTCAGCGATTTCCTGAGCGAGGTCGAGGCCGGGAATGTAAAGTCCGTCAGCATCAACGGCAGCACCGTGAAGGGCGATTTCGCCACCGGGCGCGATTCCTTCCATACCGAAGTGCCGAGCAATTACCCCAAGCTTTACGACATGTTGAGCGATAAGAAGGTCCAGATGACCTTTGAATCGAGCAACTCGAACAGTTGGGTTTCGATTCTGGTGAACGCGTCGCCGTTCCTTCTTTTGATCGGATTCTGGATCTTCATGATGCGCCAGATGCAGAGCGGTGGAAACAAGGCTCTGAGCTTCGGCAAGAGCCGCGCGAGGCTGCATTCCACCCAGCAGCGTAAGGTTACGTTCAAGGATGTAGCCGGGGTTGAAGAGGCCAAGGAAGAACTGCAGGAAATTATTGAGTTTCTGCGCGAGCCGGCGAAATTTCAGAAACTGGGCGGCCGCATTCCCAAGGGCGTCCTGCTGATCGGACCTCCGGGCACCGGCAAGACTCTTCTCGCCCGTGCGATCGCGGGTGAGGCGAATGTTCCCTTTTTCTCGATCTCGGGTTCGGATTTCGTAGAGATGTTCGTCGGCGTAGGCGCGAGCCGCGTTCGCGACCTGTTCGAGCAGGGCAAAAAGAACGCGCCTTGCATCATCTTCATCGACGAAATCGACGCGGTCGGACGCCATCGCGGAGCGGGGCTTGGCGGGGGGCACGACGAGCGCGAGCAGACGCTCAATCAGTTGTTGGTCGAGATGGATGGGTTCGAATCCAACGAAGGCGTTATCCTGGTGGCGGCGACAAACCGCCCGGATGTTCTCGATCCGGCGTTGCTGCGCCCCGGCCGTTTTGATCGCCGGGTTGTTGTGGGACGCCCCGACGTGAATGGCCGCGAGGCGATTCTGAAGGTGCACACCAAGAAAGTTCCGCTCGGTGACGATGTGGATCTTTCCGTCCTCGGCCGCGGCACTCCCGGCCTGGCGGGCGCGGACCTGGCGAATCTGGTCAACGAAGCGGCTCTGAACGCCGCTCGTCAGAACCGCAAGCTGGTCATGATGATCGATTTCGAACTCGCCAAGGACAAGATCCTGATGGGCGCGGAACGGAAATCGATGATCCTCAGCGATTCGGAAAAGAGAACTACGGCCTATCACGAAGCCGGACATGCGGTGGTTGCGGTTGTGATTCCGAATGCCGACCCGCTGCACAAGGTTTCGATTATTCCGCGCGGTATGGCGCTTGGCGTCACGATGCAGTTGCCGACCGACGACAAGCACAACTACAGCAAGGTTTACTGCGAAGATCAGCTCGCCATCATGATGGGCGGCCGCATCGCGGAAGAGATTTACCTCAACCAGATGACGACCGGAGCGGGCAACGACATCGAGCGGGCCACGGAAATGGCGCGCAAGATGGTGTGCGAGTGGGGCATGAGCGAACTCGGGCCTCTGAGTTACGGGAAGAAGGAAGAGCAGATCTTCCTGGGGCGCGAGATCTCGCAGCATCGCGATTACAGCGAAGAGACCGCGATTCGTATCGACGAGGAAGTGAAGCGGATTATCTCGACCGCTTATAGCCGCGCCCGCGCGATTATCGAGCAGCACACGAGCGCGATGGTTCGCATAGCGGAGGCGTTGCTAGAGCGCGAGGTGCTCGACGGCGCGGAAGTGAAAACGCTGATCGATGGCGGGAATCTTCCGCCCATGAGTCCGACGGCCAAGCCGAAGGATACGGCGGATCACACCCAGCAGGTCATTCGTCCCGAAACGGGCGGACGCCGTCTGCCGGGTCTCGCGGAAGGGGAACGGCCCGCTCCGGCTTGATCCCGAGTTTTCGCTGCTATTTGTTCGACCTTGATGGCACCTTGCTGGACTCTGCCGCAGATATTTGCGGCGCAGTCCAGCAAGCGCTTTCAGGGCATGTTTCGAAACCCCTCCCGTTCGACTACCTCAAGAGCTTCATCGGATTTCACCTCGATGCGGTCTTCACCGACGTCCTGCCGCATTACACGCGGACCCAACTTGACGAATTAATCGAGGCCTACAAGCTTCATTACCCGGCGCGTGGGCATCAGGGCACGCGGCTTTATCCTGGGGTTGTCGAGGCGCTGCAGAATCTGAACGGACGCAAGGCCACCGCTACGACCAAAGGCACTTCCACCACCCGCGCAGTCCTCGAAAAATTCGGGCTCCTGCCTTACTTCGATCATGTACAGGGCACCGACGGCTTCCCCTGCAAACCAGCCCCTGACGTGCTGCAGCGTTCGATGGCGGCGCTTGGAGTGACGGCCGAAGAGTGTCTCTTCGTTGGTGACGCCGAGACGGATATGGAAGCCGGGCGGCGCGCCGGAATCAGAATCTGCGCCGTGGACTACGGCTACGGCAACGCCGAGGCGCTCGCGAAATGGAAACCCGACTATCTGATTTCCGACTTGCGTGAGCTTCTTTGAGCCGCTCCGACAAGGCGTCACAAAGACCCAGGTAAAATATAGTTGACAATTCCATTATGAGGAACGACAACGGTAGTGGCGTGACGATTCGGTGATAGACCGCGATAAAATCCAGGTATCTTGTGTCGGACGTGGACGCGTGAGACTCTAAAGAAGCGTGTCTGTTTCCAAGGTGTCTGCGGCTTCGAAGCGCCCCCGTCTGGTTGGTCTGTTTGGCAAATTCGGCTGCAAGGGGGTATCGTATGAGTTTTCGTTTCCGCATGAATCGTTCGCCGTTGAAGAGTTCAAGGCGGTGACTGGACTTCGGGTTGCGGGACAGAAGTGGTCTTCGATGTGTTCGTCGAAAAGTAGCCTGACCGACTTTCATGTTCACTTTGACGGCCAGATGCAGTCCAAACGGATTCGGACAAGGATATATTACGCGTCTGGATCCATTCGACCTGCCCCCGATGAGACCGAACCCTATGCTGAAGACATCATGGGCTGGTTGGGTGATTTTGTTAAGGTACCGACGGCCGAAGTCAGCGTGAACGCTACCTTTGAGGGTCTGGATGACAAATGGCGAAGCCGGTTCAATTTGCCTTTCAAGGTAACCATGTCCGGGTCGAATACTGAGGTGGCAATCGATGGCATATCGATGGCTCTACCAAAAAATGAAGCAGGGGCTTATGAGGGGACACTAAAAATAGAACCAAAAAAACTCTGCGCTTCGGTTAAA
This sequence comes from Terriglobia bacterium, assembly GCA_963845785.1. Lineage (GTDB taxonomy): Bacteria > Acidobacteriota > Terriglobia > Bryobacterales > Bryobacteraceae > BOG-234. The sequence goes on from CAWJTK010000004.1 coordinate 558,696, forward strand.
CTGTATCGGAAGCTTGTGTTTGATTCGTTTAAACTTCGCGAAGAAATTAGAACATTTTCGGATGTAACGAATCTTTGGGTTGAGAGGTCTGAGGCATGAAGGTAATGAAGAGCCACGCCATTTTTAGCGGAAGGCGTTGCGCGCCCCACGAACATCCGGGTGATCAGAGATGGAATGCCTCTTTCCCGCTGTGGAGTGACAGGGGAAGTGAGGGTAAAAAGGAAAAGGTCATCAACAAGGCAGTGGCCTTCCCGCTCCTGCATTCGGCCGCTATCTCAATGGCCTTGAAACGCACACCGTTGATTTCGGTCGATCCCAAAGTCATGCAGGGTCAAGCATGCATCGCGGGCACGCGTATTCCTGTAGCGGCAGTCATTAGAGTTATCGAGCACTACGGTTCATTGGACGACGTGGTCGCTTGCTACCCCCATCTGACAAAAGAACAGGCCAAGCAGGCGTTGTGTTTTTCGCAAATGGTTCTGGAGCCGCTGAGTGGGGAAGACGAATTTACGCCTTCTGCTGGATGAATCAATAACCGAACCCCTCGCGGGACGCATTATGGAATTGGTGCCGTCCGCCATTCATGTGAGGAATTGTCAGGAGGCGCAAGGACGTTGCGATGATGAAATCGCGGCGTTCGCACATCGCCATCGAAGACTACTTGTCGCTGTTGATGGCGATTTCAAAAAGCTAACGGTCAAAAGCGGCGTGATAAAGCTTAATCGCTACGGAAACGACGATGACTGCCTCTTCGCGATATTTCGCGCGTTCTGGCAATCCGGGTGGAGAATGAAGAGCCGACAGAGACGAACATTTCTGAGTCACCACTGTATGCGTATAGTGAACGGCGAAGAGTCCATATTTCAGTGGGAAGTAGCCCCATGCCCCCATCGGGCATCTGGAAGATGAGGAGCGGAGTTATTATTGATGCAGGTGAACTTTCCGATTCCGGACGATATAGCGAATAAATATAACAATCCTGACCAGGCCGAGCGATTCGAGGCGGCGGTATTGAAAGTGTTCTCGATCTCTCCGGAACGCGTGGCGAAGATCCGGAAAACGGCGGACTTCAATCCGACCCCTCGCGGTTGGCAGCCCAAAGGTGAAACGGCCGCTTCCCGCGTCCCTGTCCCTCTTTCTTAGAAAGCTTCCGCCCGTCGTATTTCGTGCCCGATGAGTTCGGCATAAGTAAGGGCGCTTCCCTACAAAAACGGTCGGCGTTTGACATCGGAAGCCGATTGTTATGACGAGGCTTGTTCGTCATACCTAAAGAGATGAAACGGCTCGACCGAAACGTACATTCCGCCAATACCGCGCTTCAGAAGGCTCCAGAAGTTCCTGATAGTGTTTGTGGACATTCCCTGACTAATACGATTCCAGGTGATTGATGGCTTCGTGTTCGTAATCGTCTCTCCACCAGTCTGGTATTCGTCGGTAACCAGTTTCGTTCCCGGAGCCACGTTCTCCCGAATCAGTGGCTCCATGTTTTTCCGCTTGCGATCCGATAACACCTTACTTTGCCGTCAACCAACCGCCTCGGAACCAAGTATGCCTTGCAGTGGTCGGGGCTTTTCAAAGTACTCGACGACTTCGAGCAGGATGGTCGGTTCCATGAATCCAGTAGGCCGGTCTCCGAGGAAGTTTCAACTGTATTTTAACCAAAATCGACAGCGCGTTTTAAGTGACTTACAGCGAAAATATGCACCATTCGCAATTTCATGTGATCTATTTGGATCAAACAAACCTGTACGTTTTTGAGCGACGTACCCGGTGACATAGGGCCGGACTGGCAGCGATCATGGCGACCGCTGTCAGTCCGGTCTCTCCAGCTCGAATTACCATCTAGTGGTGATCGACTGAGACTATGCCCAACATAATTCCCCATCTCTGGTACGACAACGAAGCGAAGCAGGCGGCGGAGCTTTACACATCCGTTTTCGGCAACTCACGAATCAAGAGTACAGCCACCCTTCACGACACTCCTTCCGGCACGGTCGAACTTATTGCCATCGAAATTGCCGGCCAGGAATTCAGGCTGCTGAAGGCTGGGCCGTTCGTTAAATTTACGCCGGCCGTTTCCTTTCTGGTCGCCTGTTCCTCGAAAGATGAAGTGGATGCCATCTGGTCCGCCCTCTCGGAAGGAGGAATGGCGCTCATGGAACTCGGCAATTACCCCTTCAGCGAGCGATATGGATGGACGCAGGACCGCTTCGGACTCTCCTGGCAAGTGATGTTCATGGGAGGTCGCGAAATCAAACAGAAAATCATACCCACCCTGATGTTCGTCGACAATCAGTGCGGAAAAGCGGAGGAGGCGATCACCTTCTATGCGTCGGTGTTCCCGAACGCTTCGGTGGATCACATCATGAGGTACGGCGCGAATGAACCGCCCGACGCGGACGGAACCATCAGGCATGCTGCCTTCACTCTCAATGGGCAACAGTTCGCCGCGATGGACAGCGCCCGTGCCCACAATTTCGGCTTCAACGAGGCAATCTCCTTTATCGTCCGCTGCGATACACAGCAGGAACTGGATAGTTTCTCGGCGAAGCTCTCGGCCGTCCCCGAAGCGGAGCAGTGCGGATGGATCAAGGACAGGTACAGGCTTTCCTGGCAGATCGCCCCCGCTCTGATGGACGAGATGATGGGCGACGAAGATCAGGCAAGGCTGGACCGGGTGACTCAGGCCTTTCTCAAAATGAAGAGGTTCGACATAAAGAAACTCGAAGAGGCATATGCGAATCGAAGCCAGGCCGAAACCCGTTCACAAAAATCGACACAACCTTTTCAACAGCTTGCAGCCAAAAAACGCACCCTGAGCATTTTTCCGTGTTCTATTTGAATCAACCAACCCGTACGTTTTCGGTGCGTACGCGGTGGGAAGACCGGCCTGGCAGCGGTTTGGCGGCCCTGCCAGTCCGGTCTCCTCCATACCCCATGCGACCGGCGGACAAAAGGAGTAAACTTTTCATCTGGACTCGGCGGCCCGTTCCACTTGCCGCGCGGCATCCCGAACAAAATCTTTACATGCGTCCCACCGACACCTCGAACCCGGATTACTTTCATAAAGTTGTCGATTGCCAGTGGGCCTGTCCCGCTCACACCAACGTCCCCGAATACATTCGACTCATCGCCCAGGGGCGCTACACCGATGCCTACATGCTCAATCGTGAGTCGAACATCTTCCCCGGCATCCTGGGGCGCACGTGCGACCGGCCCTGTGAGCCCGCCTGCCGCCGCGGACGCCTGCCCGGCGAGAACGGCAAACCCGTTGCCATCTGCCGTCTGAAGCGCGTCGCAGCAGACCTGCGGGACGACGTTCAGTCCCTCCTGCCTCCCATACCCGCCGGTAAGAACGGCAAACGCATAGCCTGTATCGGCGCGGGGCCGGCTTCACTCGCCGTTGCCAATGATCTGATGCCGCTCGGCTATGAAGTCACCATTTTCGAAAAGCTCGGCCAGCCCGGCGGCCTGATGCGAACTAATATCCCGTCCTTCCGTTTGCCCGAGCGCGTGCTGGCCGAGGAGATCGATTACATCCTCGATATGGGTGTCGACATTCGCTACAACTCGCCGGTCGAAAGCATGGCCGCGTTGCTCGATCAAGACTTCGACGCCGTCTTCATCGGCAGCGGCGCGCCGCGCGGCAAGAATCTCGAACTGCCGGGCCGGTATGAAACGGATCATATTTACATCGGCATCGACTGGCTTGGCTCGGTCGCCTTCGGACACACCGATTCGATCGGGAAGCGCGTTCTGATCATCGGCGTCGGCAATACGGCAATGGACTGCTGCCGGTCGTCCCGGCGTCTGGGCGGAACGGACATCAAGGTAATGGCCCGCCGCCCCAGAGGGTTCTTCAAAGCCTCGCCCTGGGAGCTTGACGACGCGGAAGAAGAAGGTGTCGAGATCGTCATCAATCACGCGCCGAAGCGCTTTGTGATCGAGAAAGGTGTGCTCACCGGCATGGAATTCGAGCGGCTCGAATGGGACGCCGAAGCGAAGCGCTCGACCGTCATCGAAACCGTGACCATCCCATGCGATGACGTGATTCTCGCTATCGGGCAGGACAACGCGTTCCCCTGGATTGAGCGCGACCTCGGTATCGAGTTCGACAAGTACGACATGCCCGCCGTAAACAAGGTGACGTTCGAATCCAGCCGCCCCGGCGTCTTCTTCGGGGGCGACGCCGCATGGGGACCGAAGAACATCATCTGGGCAGTAGAGCATGCCCATCAGGCCGCGATCTCGATTCACAACCGCTGTCAGGACATCCCGGCCGGCGAGCGCCCACCCTATGGCATGAATCTCATCAGCCAGAAGATGGGCCTCAGCGAGTGGAGTTATCACAACGATTACAATCCGGCCCACCGGCAGAAGATGCATCACGTCGACCTCGTGCACCGCTTCGAGGAACTCAACATCGAAGTCGAACTCGGCTTCACCGCGGAGCAAACGGCGCGCGAAGTTCAGCGCTGCCTGAACTGCGACGTTGAAACGGCCTTCACCGCCGCGAAATGCATTGAATGCGATGCCTGCATCGATATCTGCCCGCTCTCCTGTCTCACCATCGCTGCCGACGCCGAGCAAGACGTGCTGAAGGGCCGTCTCTCCGCGCCCGCGGTAAACCCGGACCAGGCGCTTTACGCCTCAAAACCGCTTCCCCAGACCGGTCGCCTCATGTTGAAGGACGAAGACCTGTGCGTCCACTGCGGCCTCTGTGCGGAGCGATGCCCCACCGCTGCGTGGGACATGCAGAAGTTCGATCTTCTTATTGGTTATGCAGGTCAGGTTCCTCCCACGCACTCCTCGGTTAACTCAGCATGGACAGCGGCATAAACGATTTTGCGATCAAGCTGGCGAACGTGAATGGCTCGGGTTCCGCCAGCGCCAACAGCCTCATCATGCAGGCGATTTTTCGGATGGGGGTCCCCGTCTCGGGCAAGAACCTCTTTCCGTCGAATATTCAGGGTTTGCCTACCTGGTACGAGATCCGCGTCAATAAGGACGGTTACACGGCGCGGGCGCTCGACTACGACCTGATTATCGCGATGAACTCGCAGACTTATGCGCGCGATGTAAGTGAGGTGCGCTCTGGAGGTTATATCCTGTATGACTCCTCGTGGCCTCTGGATGACTCACTAATTCGCGACGATATCACTTACATCGGCGTCCCCTTCGCGCAGCTGTGTAACGAGAGTTTTCGCGAGTCGCGCGAGCGGGTTCTGATGAAGAACATCGCTACCGCGGGCGCGCTGATCGAGTTACTGAACATCGACGGCTCGGTCGTGCAGAAACTCATCGAAGAGAAGTATGGCCGTAAGAAGGGGCTTCGCGAATCGAACCAGAAAGCCCTGCGGCTGGGAGCGGATTATGTCCGCGCGCACTTCGACTGTCCTCTCCCGTTCCATCTGCAGACGATGGATGCGAACGGCGACAAGATTCTGATTGATGGAAATACTGCCGCGGCCCTGGGCTGCGTCTACGCGGGCGCGACGGTCGCCGCGTGGTACCCGATCACGCCCTCTACCTCCGCCATGGATGCGTTCAAAGCTTTCTGCGAGCGCTTCCGAACGGATAAAGAGACCGGCGAACGCGATTATCTGATCCTGCAGGCCGAGGATGAACTTGCGGCGATCGGCATGGTGCTGGGGGCTTCCTGGATGGGCGCGCGCGCTTTCACCTCGACCGCCGGACCGGGCATTTCGCTCATGAACGAGCTTCTCGGTCTCGCGTACTATGCGGAAATTCCGGTTGTCGTGATCGACGTGCAGCGCGTCGGACCATCCACCGGAATGCCGACGCGCACGCAGCAGGGAGACATTTTCGAATGCGCGTACGCCTCGCATGGCGATACCCGGCATATCCTGCTCTTCCCCGCGAATCCCGCCGAGTGCTTTGAATTTGCGGTGAAGAGCTTCGATCTCGCCGAACGCTTTCAAACGCCGGTTTTCATGCTGACGGACCTCGATATCGGTATGAACGACTGGGTTACGCCGAAACTGACCTGGGACGACTCGTTCCGCCCGGACCGCGGCCTTGTCCTGACAGCGAGGGAGCTCGAATCAATGCCGAGATTCGAGCGGTATATGCCCTTGAACGGCAGCGCCGTCGCAGCCCGAACCCTGCCCGGTGTGGGGGCGAAAGGCGCCTTTTTCACTCGCGGTTCCGGCCATAACAAGTTCGGCGCTTACACTGAAATCCCGGACGAATATCAGGAAGTGATGGACCGCCTTCTGCGCAAGCACAAGGAGTCCGCCGCCTTCGTGCCCGACCCTGTCATCGAAAGGCGGGAAGGGGCGCGCGCCGGCATTATCACCATCGGCGGCTGTGATTCCGCGGTTCGCGAAGCGATCGATATTCTGGATCGCCAGGGTGTGCCGATGGATTACATGCGCATCCGGGGATTTCCGTTTGACGAACCTGTCGAAGCTTTTATCGCGGACCACGAAATCTGCTACGTCGTGGAGCAAAACCGCGATGCCCAGTTGCGGTCGCTGCTCGTTCTGGAAACGTCCGCCCCGAAAGAAAAACTCCGCTCGATACTGAGCTATGGCGGATTCCCCCTGAGCGCGAGCCACGTTCTGGAAGCCATAACACCCGGAGTGGAGGAACTCGATGCCCTCTATCGCTAAGCCGCCCGTTGCACATCCCAGCCTGGCACGGAACGAGTTGGGCCTGACCATCCGCGATTACGAAGGCGCGATGTCAACCCTTTGCGCCGGATGCGGCCACGATTCCATCACCGCGGCCATCGTCCGCGCCCTGTGGGAGCTGTCGACCCCGCCCCACCGGGTTGCCAAGCTGAGCGGAATCGGCTGTTCGTCGAAAACTCCTGCCTATTTCGTTAATGCCGCTCACGGTTTCAACTCGGCTCATGGGCGGATGCCGCCGATCGCCACCGGCGCCAACGCGGCCAATCGCGAACTGACCTATATCGGCGTTTCCGGCGATGGCGACTCGCTGTCGATCGGGCTCGGCCACCTCTGCCATGCCATGCGGCGGAACGTCAACATGCTTTATATCATCGAGAATAATGGCGTTTATGGCCTCACGAAAGGCCAGTTTTCCGCCTCCTCGGATATCGGGTCGAAGAGTAAAAAAGGCGAGGCGAACGTACTCGCGCCGATTGACCCGGTCCTGCTCGGGCTAAGCCTCGGAGCTACTTTTGTGGCGCGGAGCTTTTCCGGCGAGAAAGAGCAACTCGTTCCAATTCTTAAAGCTGGACTGGCTCACCGCGGGTTTGCTCTGGTCGATGTGATTTCCCCTTGTGTAACTTTTAACGATCACGAGGGTTCAACAAAAAGTTATTTGTACACGCGCCGGCATCTTTCCGAGGCCACAGAGTCGGATTTCATACCGCATGCGACGGAAATTGTTGCGGAAATTGCGCGAAACGGCGAAAGTAGTGTAACAATGCATGATGGAAGCGTGCTTCGCTTCACCCGCCTGCCCGAAGACTACGATGTCAACGACCGGCAGAGGGCTTTTGCTTATCTGAAGCAGCACCCCGGCGAGGTGGTAACGGGAATTCTACTCGCCGATGAAAGCGTGCCCGATATGCACGAGACAAATCAGACGCCGCCAACGGCGTTGGTCGATATTCCGTACGAAAAGCTGTGCCCGGGTTCTCAGCAGTTGCAGATTCTCCAGGAGGAGTTCATATGACGCAACAGGTTGCTTACCGCTTTATCGAAGCGCTGAACGCGCTCGAACAGGACGGAGAAATGGAACCGATCCTGGCCACCTTCGGCGAGTTCTGCGAAATCGGAACTCCGGTGATTCCGGAGAAACTCCACGGCATCGAAGGCGCGCGTCAGTTCTGGCATGGATACCGAACCACATTCAGCCGCATCCGGTCGACGATCCGTAATATCGTGATCGGCGACAACAGTGTTGCTCTGGAATGGACAGCCGATGGGGTGAACCGCTCTGGCAAGGAAGTTCACTACGACGGTGTCAGCGTGCTTGATACCTCGGGCGCCCACATCACGCGATTCCGGACCTATTTCGATGCGGCCGCCGCGGCAGCTACGTCTAGGGTTCAAGCCAGTGCCGCCGGCTCATATCTTGCGCGGGCGGCGTCCTGACGATCCAGGCCCGTCATACGGGTGGCAGATCGACTTTCTCGTAGACATCGGCAATCAGGAGATGTGCGTCCACCGATTCGAGAGTCAGAGACTCTTTCATCGTGCTCGCTGAAGTGAGTAGCCAGCGCCCGTCCGCTTGTCGCGTATAGAGGTCGCCGTGGACACGATCAGTGGCCAGCAGGAGATACTCCCGCAGCGAATCGATAGTTTTGTAATGTTCGAATTTGCGCCCGCGATCATAGGCCTCCGTTGAAGGCGAAAGAGCTTCAACCAGCAGAACGGGGTTCAGCAGAGTGTCGCGCTGGTGGTCGGTAAACTGTGGCTCTCCGCAGACTGCAACGACATCGGGATACGTAGAGAGCCCAGTGACGCTGACGCGCACCCGCATCTCACTCGAGTAGACCCGGCAAGGCCGCGGGCGGAATTGATTAGCCAGTTCCCGGACTACGTTCGTCACCACAAGGTTGTGAGCCTCTGGCGCTCCCGCCATCGCGAACATTTCGCCATGATGGAATTCGCTCTTATGCCCGGCGGCGCGCTCGATTTCGAGATACTGCTCGGGAGTCAGAAGAGTCTTTGGTTGCGTGGACATACGCGACGGAAAAGATGGAGCGGGAGACGAGAATCGAACTCGCAACCAACAGCTTGGAAGGCTGTGACTCTACCATTGAGTTACTCCCGCTCTTGACCAGGCTTTCACGATTGTAGCAATCCACGCCACACCCTTAGCTCAGGCGGGCGGCAAATACTTTTTAAATCGACCTGTCGAGCTGCGCATCATGACCCTTGGGCGAACTGGGAAACGCGGAGGAAAGGCCCATGGGCTCTTTGGAAATATCGCCAAAAGACCGGGGAACCGTTCTCGCCGAGGAGCGAACCGACCTCGCGGTCGAGCGGACGAGGATCGCGGCGGAAAGAACATTAATGGCATGGATACGAACCGCCAATTCGATGATCGGATTCGGTTTCACGATCTACAAGTTCTTTCAGTACCTCCCCGAAGAAATTGCCGCGGGTAACATTCAGCGCCCGTATGCACCGCGAAATCTGGGATTAACTCTGATTGCGCTGGGGACGCTGGCACTAGCCGCCGCGACGTGGCAGCACTGGAGTTTTCTGAAAACGCTCGGACCGTCGTCGCTACGAAGCGTATCGTCGATCTCCTTCGTAATCGCGATTTGTATCGTCCTCATCGGATGCATTACTTTTTACGGGGTTCTGCTCAAGAAGGGCCCCTTTTAACAGCAAGATCTCAGGAGAAATCCGAATGTACCTGCCAAGCTTTCCGAACGTCGACCTGTTCTCCGCCGGAATCAACGCCCTGAACGGAGTCCTCGTCGCCCGCAATCCGTCGCACAACCGCGGCTACGCCCTCGTGGGTCTTTTGATCATGGCCTTCTTCGGCGGTATCGGTGGCGGCGTATCGCGCGACGTCCTGCTTGGCGACGTTCCTTCGCCGATTAAAGATCCGGTATATCCCTTCGTCTGCGTAGCCATGGGGCTGCTCGGGGTGGCGATCTATCGGTACGCCGACTCCAAAGAGGAATGGTTCCGCACCCGGTTACTGGCCTTCTTCAAGTCGTTCTCCCTGCCATGGTTTGCGGTCCTCGGCGCACATAAGGCGCTCGAACACGGCATTGGGGTCGTCGGGGCGATCATCGTCGGTTTGATTGCGACTACCGCCGGCGGGATGCTTATCGACGTGTTCTCCGGGGTGACACCGGAGATCCTGAGGCCATCGGAGCATCTGGTTACGGCCGCGGTACTGGCGGCCGGGGTTTATGCGCTGATCGCGACGGGCTACAAGGGCTCAGGGTTCTTTCCCGTCACGCTGATCGCCGTGGCGACTTCGTTCGTCTTTCGTGTTCTTGCGGTCAGGGACCACTGGAAGCAAATCGTGCCATTCGACGCTCCCGCCCAGGGTCCCAGGATTGGCCGAAGCGCGGCTGTGTAAAGAAAGGATAAACACAATGGACGATATATGGACACGAGTCGGACATAACCTGATTGACCGTGTCAGCGGTCCGATGAAATTCAGGTTGGTTCTTCAACCGACCATGGCTGCGATTTTTGCGATTCGCGCGGGACTGGCGGATGCCAGGAACTGGCAAATCACCGTATTTATGGGCCCTCCTCTCGGGTCCCAGTACCGCGAAGCCATGGCCAAAGACGGGTGGAAAAGTGTCGGCAAGGTATTCATTCTCGCCATGGTGCTGGACGCCGTATACCAGCTTATCGAGGAACACTTTATCTATCCCGGCGAAATGCTCATCGTCGCGTTCATTCTGGCTATCGTCCCGTATCTGATTCTGCGCGGGCTGGTCACGCGTGTGGCTCGAAGGGTTGAAGTGCGCCCAAAAGCTGCCAGCGCGGGTCGACCGCAATAATCTCATTTCCGGCTCCGGATTTGTTCGAGATTGGCGCGCGCCGCGTCCAGTTTCGGATCGAGTGCCAGCGCCTCTTCAAACTCCGCGCCGGCATTCGAATAATCCGCTTTCTGTGCGAGTAGTTCGCCCATCAGGTTGTGCAAAGCCGCATCCTTCGGATACGCGGCAATGACTTTCCGCAAATTGTCCTCGGCGGCGTCAAGACTGCCGATCTTCACGAGTGCGTAAACGAGATTGTAACGAGCGTTGACGTTCCCGGGATCGAGCTTCACCGCCGTTTGAAACTGCTGCATTGCCTCGCGGGAGCGGCCGACGCGTGTGAGCGCGGCTCCGAGGATGTTGTGTCCCTGAGATTGCGAGGGATCCACGCGGACGGCCGTCTCGATTGCCGATAGCGCGCCTTGTGTGTCGAGGCGTGAGAGCTTGAGCTCGCCGAGATCAAGGTATGAGACGTAATCGTCCGGATACTTCTCGACGCGGTGCTGCATCGCGGCTTCTTCCAGTTCGCGGCGGCGGTCGGCTGGTCCGCGCGGCAGCAATTGCAGCCACAGGTGACCCATCTCGTCCGTCGCATCGTTGCCGGCCTTCACGCGGATGGGCGGGTTGTTGGGGTTGCGCGGATTCGCCGCGGAATTGTCGTAATGAAACCGCATCGAGATCACCGATCCTTTGGGCAGGAAAACCGGTTTGCGGTACCGGTAAACCGCCTGGCGGTTCAGGTCCCAGTCGGGAATGCGGATGAGCCATTGGCGTTTGCCATCGGGCAGCGTTGCGTAGCCTTCGAGCAATTTGCCCAGATAATGGGCGTGCGGGTAGACGGCCAGAACGTCGGCATCCAGCGGCAGGCGGAAGTCGTCCGACACGAGAAAATCCTTGTTACCGGCGGGAATGTTCAGGGCTCCGTCGTGTTCGAGTTGGAGCAGGACCGGGAAATGAGCCGGCGGCTTGTCCGTGAAGTAGAGACCGACGGAGGGTTGAACCATCTCGGGCTTACCCGATGGCTGCAGGTGCGTGTTGAGAACAAGGTCGTTGCCGGGTTCGAGACGCCAGGAGAAGCCATCGGGCTCGGAGTAAGGCGCACTGCCGGGTTTCCAGAAGAGGAAATGCCCAGGTGGATCGAAGACGCTGGACTTGATGTCGAGGTCCATGCCGGGAAAGCCTGCGCCTGGAGTTTTTTCCATTTTTCGAGCAGAATCGAGGCGGTCGACGAGCAGGTTCGCGTGATGCACAAGCCGTTTGTCGCCCGGGCGAATTTCAATGGCGCGAACGTACCGGGTGGCGGGGATATTTGGGGAGAAGACGAAATTCCAGAAGACATTGGGCCCTCCGGCGGGTAGCGCGAAGGGCTGGGAAGCCTTGAGGATGAGGTCGGGCGTCCCAAGCTGCCATCCCTCGGGAAAGTGCGGCGCCGGCGGCGCCTGGGATGGATCGCCTTCGGGCATTCCGGCGTTCACCCAATCGGCGATCTGTTTGATCTGCGCGTCGCTCAGGCGTAGTTCATCCGCGAAATCGCCATAACCGGGTTCGGGCAGCCAGGGAGGCATGAACCGCGTCTTCGTTACCAGGGCGATCTGGCGGGCGTGCTTGCGGACGTCGTCGTAGCTGAGAAGCGAGAACGGCGCAGATTCGGCGGGACGGTGGCAGGAAGAGCAGTTGTTAAAGATGATCGGCGCGATATCGTGCGCGAACGTGACGGGCGCCGGTGTTTGTGCGAGGGAAGTGCCGAGGGCCGCCATCCCGAGCAGGACGAATCCGCGCAGTTGTGGTGTCCCGGTCAATTCCTTCTTTATGTTAGCGCCGGCAAATTCCGGTTCAGGCCGCCGTCGCATGGAGTTTTTGGGGTTTGTGGCGGGTGAAATCGGTCTGGTATGCGCGATTCAGGCGGCGTTCCTTGTCGAGCGCGGCGTGGATTTGAGCGGTCGAAAAAACAAAGCCATCTTTGCTTATCTCCGCCGGTCCGTAGGGTAGACCCTTCATTTCGTTGAGCTGGAGCAGCTTCTTCGCTTCTTTCATTTCGGCTTCGCGCTTTGCGAGGCGGGCTGACTGGAGGGCCTGGAGCGCGGCCAGGTTCTTCTGCAGGTTGCGATTGATGCGCTGCTCGTAGAGGGTCAGGAGCTGGAGCTGTTTCGACTCCTCCGTGAATACTTTCGCCGCGGTCAGGGCGGCGTGGATTTCAAGGTCTTCCGTTTCGATTTCGTCCGATTTGGCGCTGTGGCCGAGGGCGAAGAGATTGTCTTCGATGGCGCTGGCACGGTTCAGGCGCCAGCTGTCGGTGGCGACGCGCTGGGCGAGCTGGATTTCCATCGCGCCTTCGGGCGCGAGGTTTTCGACGATCGAGGCAGAGAAGGCGTCGTGCATGATCCGATCGGCGTCGGTCATGGCGGTCACCTGGCCGGTCAGGTTGTGCCGGCGGGCGTTCAGTGCGGAGGCCTTCTTGCCTTCCTCCGTTTTAGGGCCTGTCGAACGCTGCGCGTTGCGGCGATTGGCTTCGAGTTGTTTTTCGGAGATCATGTTTTTCCGATTTACAAGTAGCATGGCCAGGGCGCAACGCGGCCTTTGTGGGCGGTCCGATCGCCTCGAAATTCCTCCGGAGTCATTGACTGGCCTGAGGATAGCGTTTTAAGGAAATATTTTTTGAAATTGTGACCCGGTTTGGGAAGCAGCCTGCAGATTCCCGGGCGTGGCGGGCTGATTGAACCACTGCATCGTGACCGGACCGACGGCGGGCGGCGAAAACACCAAAGAATTTCCGTCGGCGCCCAGCAGCCATCCGAATGACGCCATGCCGAGGTCCTGCCAGTCTGCCGTCGTCTGGCTGAGTACCTGCAAAGCAGATTTATGGTCAGGCTTTCGATAAAGATGTCCGTCAGCCGTGAAAGCCATCGGCGTGAATTCCCGCTGATCGAGGCGGAGCCGGCGGATCAATTTGCCGGAGAGATCGAGCTCCACCCATTCGTTCAGGCTTCCATTAAGACCCGAAAACGCGAAAAGCCCGACGCGATCCTGTGCCACCATAATGCTCCGTATTTGCCAGCTACCCATTCCGGGGTTGAGCCCCCTGGGGAATAAGGACCGCGCGAGGAACTGACCCGCATCCTTGCGGCCGGCGGTGAAGCGGTGCACCATCATGTAATCTCCGCCGCCTCTTTGGGCGCCGAAGGTCCAGAGCGAATGGTCACCCGCAAAGCAGAGACTCTCGGGCAGATACGATCCTGTAGCGACAAATCCGTCGGGTTGTCCGTATTTGTCGTAGAAGACGATTCCGCCAGCCGAGGCCGAGGTCCCGTAAGCCACTCCGATGGCGAAAGCTCCATCCGCATCGACGGCGAGTCCGTTGGCCCAGACATTCTCCGCGTCCGGGATCTGCACAACGGTCGTCAGGACCGGGAAACCTTCGGGAGAATATGCGCGCACGGTGGCGCGGTCGACGAAATAGAGGTAGCCGTTTTGAAAGCCGGGAACCGCCTGGTTGCCGACGCGCTGCGCCTGTGAGGTGACTGTTCGAACGGGCTGGGTCTGGGCCATGAGGGCCAGAGGAACGAATGCGAGGAAGAATTTACGGCGCATGAGCCCTGCCTTTCCTGATTGAGTCTGCCTGATTCACTTCTGCCTGATTCACTTCTGCGTGATTGGCGTCTGTCTGAGTGACGTCCCGTGGCGGCGAAGCGTGGATGCGCGTCTCGATGAAAATCCGGGCCAGAAACCACGCCACGTTCACGCCCTCTGCGCAGGCTGCTGTCGCGAGAGCTTCTCGCCATCCGGAACTTTGACATCTGTTGTGCGGCACTTCGACGTGCGCGCTATGGGTAAATACGCAGCCTTCGTGCGGCGATGCTCCTCATTGGGTTCTTCGTACCGACGGCATAGGTGAAGGCTTGCCGAGTCCAGCGGACGTACCTCGTCGCTCGGACTGATCAAAATCGTCGCTTGCCACTTTTCGGTAACGGGACTCTACGGGCGGTATGAGAAACGGCACCGCCCGAGTCTCAGTTTCCGAGTGCGCGTGACTCGCTCGGAGCTGCGGTGACGGGCGCGTCCAGATGTACGAAATGGCGACTATACGCCCGGGTGACCGGCCAATCTACGATAACGCCGTTTTCCTAGCTTAGCTAGGGCGATCGGAATTGGCCAAATGTCTGAGTAGCCGAGCATCCCCACAAGCATCTATACCCTGTGTCCGCCTGTGAGTGTGGCGGGCTTCGGTGTCACGCGCTAGAGATTGTATTATTTGAGGTGATGGATGTTTCTGAGGAGACTCTTCGCCAATTGCAAGAGATCAATGCATGAGTGACCGCACCGCTGCCTCCTCTCAACGATGAGCTCCGGCCGCCCCCATCCCATCCATCTTAGTGGTCCTCACGCCGTCCGGTACCTCTTTGCGATCCACTTTCAACTTGATGCGACCGTCTAGGTACGAGGCTGCCACCGCAAACACGACAAAAGCGCTAAACGTCGATCCGAGAATCACCAAGATCGTCGTCGGATGCAAGAGCAGACTCGCCAGCACCGATCTGAAGGAAGCGCCTTCCAGGAAACCGGACAAAAAGATCCCGCCAATTACGACGACGCTACGCGCCTTGGGAGCTTTCCCGGTCGCATACACGGCAGTCATCCAGAGAAGGAAGAGAATCCCAACCTGTGTCGCCAGGCCTTCAGCCAGCTCGCCATACCGCACCAGCGGACCGACGATTTGCAAATATACGGTCGCGGCGAAGGTGATTTTGGCCGCCCAGGCGCCGCAGAGATTGCTGAGAGTCGGCTCCCTGTCGAAATGCAGTCGTAACGGCTTGACATGATAGAACGCTTCACGAAGAGTCTTCGAGGCGCCCGAAGTTTCCCACCGGTCGGATCCTATCAACCAGCCTTCCTGCAATCCTCTTACTAGTTGTTCGGAAGTCAGGCCCGTGAGGATTTCACTCTCCGAGATCCGAATATCGTACCGTTTCGGTGGCTGCGCTTCCGATGCGGCGACAGCAACAGGCGGAGGTGGATCGCCCGCCGGAGCCCGAACGTCAGCTGCAGCCGGAAGCGATGCCGGAGCCACAACCTGTTCTGAACTTGGTGATCCATTCCGCAGCGCCAGCAATTCTACGCACTTTGATTTCATCGGCGGAGGCGCCACGCCGTCATCCATCGCCAGAATGTGCAACAGCACCGCTGTTGGCTGGAACTCCAGACGTGCACTCCAATCGAACCCTCCAGCCGCCGTAACCGCGCTCATACCATAAGGGCCTCGGCGTCAAGCTGCGTAATGCACCGCGTCGGCTCCCGCCGGCGGCCAAACACCGCCTGGAAGGTCACAATTCCCTGTGCCAAAACAAAACTGATCACCAGCGAGTCGGTAAGGTTTCGAATACTCTCCAGAAATGGTGAGACGGGCGCATTGGTCTCACCGGCCGCGGGCACGTCCCGCCAAACACCGACTTTCCAGCCGCGAGCGGCGCTCAACAAATCGATAGGGTAGGAGGCGGCTGCCCAAAGAGCGACATTGCAAAGAACACAGATGGCGATGCGCCCTCGCAGAGTCGCCGCCCACGAATGAGACCGGCTAAGGCGATCGGATAGGTACAATCCACCAAGTACCGCAGTTATGGGCAGTAACTGGTTCGTATCAGGCGGTCTAACAATCAAAAGAACGGCAGCTAGCAATAGAGCTGCAAGCGCCAGAGGGCGCCGACTGGCGGGAAACTCGATCACCGCAAAAGCCATCGCGCCGACTATCCCGCCCAAGCTGCCCAATATCATGCTGACCGCAACCACTCTCGGATAGGCGTTCGATAGTGCTTCCGCCGGTATCGTGTAAAGCACCAGCACGGTCGGAATCAGCGCGACGAACATCCCTCCGAACATTCCGCCGCCGATACTGGGGAGCGCCAGTCTGACAATTTCCCGCCATTTCGGCCCGGCTGCTTCCCGGCGATTCGCGCCCCAACTAACTCCACACGCCGGGCACGCGTGAACATGCCAGAGATCCAGACCCGTTCGCTTTCCGCAGCGAGGACACACTTCGAAAGAGGCAAGATACTGCCCCACTAAGAGGAGAGTCATCAGCGGTATCGCCAGCATTGCCGGTACCCAAAGGACCGAGTAAAGATCCCACCCGCTTAAGTAATCGATGAGCCCGGTGAGAATCTGGAAGGCGAAAAAACCGGCGGCTGGAAGCAAGGTGATCATCGACAACCGCCGCGCCGGGAATCCGCGCGGGATCGCACGTAAGCACCGTCGAGCAGCTATCAACGTTACCCAGAGCGAGAAGCCGAACTGGCAGGCAGACATCATCAGATCCATCATTCCCTCGATGGATGACCCAATGATCCGTACCGCCTCGGTTCCTGCAAAAGTGCCCCTCAAGATGTCGAATGGCGAAAAGCAAGCCAAGCCACCAACAAACCTCAGAAACGCGGGCCCAGCCGCTCTCAATGGCTGGAACCCGGGCCCGGCTGACCGCAAAACGTCCAGCGCAACGGCGCTTGCCATCACCAGAGCCATCAAAGCCCGCGGCCAGTAATGAATAAATGCCGGGTACTCAACACCGTTATAGCCCCAGTTTCCTACCAAGGCCAACAGGAACCCACCCAGAACCGGCAGCAATAGTTGTGGCGCCAGGTAATCCCTTGCGGAAGTTAGTCGTGCCAGCCGCTGCGCCGGCTTCGGATGATAGAGATGCCCGAGTAGGATCTCGGCCAGATTTCGAAATGAATCTCCCGATCGCCGTACGGCTTCGTCAAGCGCGCCGGTGGCGGCTCCAGGTACGGCCGCGGCGCTGACATCCGCATCGACTTCCCGTTGCTTCAGGATCTCCGCCGCGATGAAGAGCATCGCCACCGTGATGACACCGAAAATGAAGTTCTCGAACATGTATGTGGAACGCTCCCGCCAACTGAGTTCCGTGCGCGATAATGCGATAAAGGTCAAGGGAACGGTGCAAAGCAGGTATGCCAGAATTTGGCCGCGTACCAACGCTGGAATCCACTGAATGATCTTGTGATCTCCCATTCGCAGGTGAGCGCATTCGTGACGGATGATGAACCGAAGCTGCTCCACCGGGAGCATCAGATGACTTATGGAGAGGACCAACCATGATCGGGAATTGGAGCCGAGCACGAACGACTCGGTACTTCGCTCGTTGAGGACCGCGTAGACCGGACCGAGCGGCAAGTTCTCGAAGCTCCGGAGTTCCGCCTGAACTTCTTCAGCCGCAAAAGCGATGCCGTCTCCCAGTCCACTCGGTTTTCGCCCTTTGGGTGCGCAACGCCGAAGAGCTCCGCGCAGTGATCTACGGTACGAATATACGGCCGTTAGCCAGGCAACCAGAACTCCGCCGAGAGCCCCGGCGACGGTCATCTCATGAAAAAATCGGTTCAACTGATCCTGCCCGTTTGCCACCATGTGCCTCCAGGCATCCGGACCGATCAGATTGTTATAAATGGGTACAATCGCGACCATCGCCGTAACTGTGGCGATTAAAGCAAAGAGCACGTGCGTAGGCCGGGCAGAGGCAACCTCCGCCTCAGCCAACTGAATCGGGTCCGGAACCGAAGATAACTTCTCCACAGCGGGTCCGCTATTACCGTGTCGCGGTTCCTTGACCGGCGGAATCGAGTTCGTCCACGTAGGACTTCAGGGCAGTAACTTTCTTATCGTTCTTTTTGGCGGGAATTAATGAGGTCAAACGTGCGCGGAGCTCCGCTGCGTATGGCTTCAAAATAGATCTGACGGTGTCCTGACTTGTCTCCTTGATAGCCTGCAGCGCGCCGTCGGTGATGCTCTTCACAACCGGCTGCAACAGAGTGAGAACAACATAAGTGATGATGACGTCAGACCCTGGCAAGCCGCTGCCGCCCTGGTGTTCCTCGCGGTCCAGAAACGCCGGCCCGGAAGCGCCGGCATCGAAACGGCGTGCAAAGTGGTCGAACATGGCTGATTCTTCGGGAGCAATCTCCGATACGATCTGACGCCCTAGCGTGGCGGACAGATCTGCAGCCGTCGACATAGCAATTCCCTCTGAAAGATCCTAGCACAAGCAAGCCAACCCGTTGAGGAGATAGCGAAGAGGCCCGGCTTGCCTTGTTCGCCCCCAGCAGCTACAGTGTAGCTGGTCGTTTCCGGAGCGCTTGCTACCGTGACAACCCGATCCACCGCGTCTTCTGCGTGGCCCCGTTGCTTTCCGTTGACGGGCCCGGCAGGCGAACGATAGGTGGGTTTACGTAGAATGGCCCGCTTGCCACTTGGCCGTAAAACGCGCTTATCCGGCCAATCTCTGCCCGTTATCCTGCGGGGTTGAGTTTGCGGGTTTCGGAGAGGATCTTAGTCAATCGATTGGAGAGCTGATCGAGGCGATGTCTGGGAAGGCCGTCCGGTAGCGATCGACGGAACATCTCAATGGCATGTTGAGTGAAGAGTAGAGAGTCGACGACGCCTTCCAAACCGGCGCGCGGGGAAACGATTGGCGCTTTTGGCTGCGGCGCCAGATGCCTGGGTTGAGAGCGTGCCAGGTGGAACTCACGTTGCAGGTCGTCACCGGCGACAAGGACGTACTTCATCGTCATCTCCGCCTTGACATGACCGAGTAGCGTCATCAGCGCAGGCAGGCTTACGCCGGCGCGAACCAGTTCACTGGCATACGTGTGCCTAAGCTGGTGCGGAACGATGCGAGTGGAAATGCCGACGGCAGCCGCGACATCGGATAGGTAGGGGCGCAGTCGTTTCATCAAGGTCTGCTTGCCGCTATGCCGTGCGAGCAGCCAGCCGTCAGGGAGCGGGTCGAAAGAGCGGAAGAAGCGTAAGCGTTGGACGAGTTCACATACAAACGAATCGACCGGGACCATTCGTTCCGTTTTCAGTTTGCCGAGAGGCACGTGAATCGCCCACCGATCCGGGCCAGCGTTGTGGAGGCAATCATAGGAAAGGTCGGCGCATTCGCCGATGCGCATGCCGGTATGGCGCAGCAGCAGGAAGACATTGGGCGGCAGATCATTGCGGCGTAGCAACTCCTGCTGGATTAATCGATCCTGCTCTGCGGTCAGCGGGCGGGGCAGACGTTGTGGAATGCGCGGAATGTCCTCGCGACGGATCAGATGAGCCAGATCGGGTAGCTGTGCCGTCCAGGCAAGCTCCTCCAGAATGGATCGCAGAAACAGTAATCGGCAAACATATACAGCCTGCGCCAAGGGCGGGGTGCGTGAGCGCAAATTGGCAAACCAGCCGAGGATGTGCGGGTCGCGGCTCAACTGATTTAACGAACAAACGGCGGGATAATTTTCGCCAAGATAGAGCAGGAAGTGGCGCGCGGCGCCACGATACTGACGTGATGAGTCTGGAGTGAGGGCGGCCGTGAGGGACTCGATAGCTCGCTGGAACTGGTGAGCTAACGGATGTTCCAGAGGAGCATAGCGGGAGAGCCTCACGACGGCGTTCCCGGTACGGGCCTGATGTGCTGTGACACGGCTCGTGCATACTGCTGATAGACCTCGAGAGGAGTGACCTGCACGTAGACCATCGTCGTCTGGATTTGCGCGTGACCCATCAACTGCATCAGAGCCGGGAGGCTGACTCCGGCGCGCACCATATCGGAAGCGAAGGTGTGGCGGAACCGATGGGGGTTGGCCATCTTTACGCCGGTGGTACGACGGTGGTGTCGAAACAGTGAGCGCAACCCCGCCGGAGTCATCCGGGCACCGCGGGCGGGTCCCTTGAGAGAGACAAACAAAGCGTTGGTCAAAGTCTGTGGTCGCTCCAGCCGTAGATAGTGGTCAAGGAGTTGGTTCGCTTCCGGAGCGAGAGGCAGGAAGCGTGTCTTGTTGCCTTTGCCGCGCACACGGATCTGCGCTTCCGACAACAGAAGATCATCGCGATTCAGATCGAGGACTTCCTGCGACCGGAGCCCCTGCAGCAACATCAATCCCACGATGGCCAAGTCCCGTGAGTTGCGAAAACTGGACCAAAATCGTGCCACCTCGTCGATGGACAGAGGCACGATGGTTCGTTTGGGAGTCTTTACTCGCAACCGGCTCAAGGCGGGCCTTGGTTTGCCGATGCCCATGGGTGCTCGCTGCCAGTAGGTCGTCTGTAGCACCGGAGCGGCCTGGTGGGGCGCGTCAGGAAAGGTAATACGCAGGGCGCGATCGACGATGGCAACGCGCTGATTGATGGTGGCGCCGGTCAACTCACGTTCCTGACCGGATTGGAATCGCACATAGTCGAGAAGTGTAGTTTCGGTGAGGGCATCTTTGGCTACCGCGTCAGTGTGGTGGACACTCTCCCACCACCGGAGAAAGTGCAACAGCTCGTGCGAATAAGTTCGCAGGGTAGCGTCGGCCAGGCGACGAAGGGTTTCGTAGTCAAGGTACTGGTTGATCCAGTCAATCTCACGACCGGTCGCCTGTTCGACAATGCGATAGGGACAGCGCACATGGTTGTTGGAAGGCTTGTGAAGCACTCGGAAGGTCATCATTGCGCCGCCTCCAGCAGGGATTGGAACTGACGTACATCTCCGCCCTGGACGAAGAAGCTGTTCGGATCATGCCCGTCGGGCAACAGGACGCGTCGCGCGGTTACACCCTGAGACCAGAGACGACGCGATATCTGTTGCGCCGCCGACTGGCCGCTTCCATTAGCGTCGGCATCGAAGACCAGATACACTGTCCGCGAGCCATCGCAAAGCTGGAGAAACTGTCGTGCATTCAGATGATTTCCCAACGAACAGGTGACGTTATGAAAGCCTGCCTGCCACAGCACTGCGAAGTCGAACAGTCCTTCCACAAGAATGATCTCCGGGGAGCGCCGGACTTGCTCCCACGCATACAACCCGCCTTTACCGGCTGGCAGAAACCGGTGCGGAGCCACCGAATCCAGGATGCTGCGGCCATAGAGATTGCCTTCCAGCGGGAAGACGATGCGGCGGGAATAAGCATCGCAGCCAGTGGCGTCCACAAAACCAGCCTGGCGAAGCACCGGAAACGGATAACCTAACTGGTTCAGCCATGCGCGCAGGCAGCGACCGGGCGCATAGCCGATGCGCATGTGTTCGATCACTTCGGGCTCGTGGAGTCCGCGCTGCTCCAGGTAAGCCACCGCTTCGCGATGCCGCGATAACTGCATGCGATAGAAGTTAGTGACTTCTTCCAGCAGGGGCGTAACGCCACACCACTCGCGCAGCAACGCCACGGCCTGAGGAAACTTGACCTGGTGATACAGTTCGGCGAAGCGAATCACGTCGCCGCCGCGGGCGCACCCATAACAGTAGAAGAGGTTCTGGCCCGGGTCCACCAGAAAGCTCGGCTTGTGATCGGTGTGCAGCGGACACAACCCCATGAGGCGTCCGCCACGGGTGCTCCGGGTCGCCTGCCAGTCGTGGGCATGCAGGTAATCCAAGAGCGGAATCTGCTGTTTCAGCTCATCGAGCGCCTTTCGATTCACGAACTGTCTGCCTCCACGGCCAGAATACGGCTGATCGCGTTCCAATCCCAGGCAAGGATGGTGGGTGGGCGTGAAGTGTTCCATCCCGCACCTTGCCACAGCCTGTTTGACAGAAGGATCGACAGGAGGAACAACCGCCAGCACCAGCGCCCCACCGTGGACGGATCCGGTAGCCGGTTTGGATCTTTGACACCGGGAACCGATTGTTCCCAACTGCCTGACTCACGAGCCACCTCAAATGCTTCTTGCCGGCATCGAAAGCTGTAATGGCCATAAGGCGGCGACCATGCTGGCAGGACTGTGAAGTTCTTCGACATGGCGCGCATCGACCGCGGCGAATCCAGATCCAATCGTGCTGTTGGTCGTGGGCCTGTTTGCGTCGCCGCCCGTGACCGACATATGTGGCAACCTCAGAACGGACACCGCCGAGGCAGCAACCGCAGAAGGACAGAGTACCCAGGGTCGATGTTGTCTTTTGCTTCCGGCAATGCGATAAAGAGAATCAGGCTGGCGTGAAGGCTCGCCACTGACCGTCTCCTGCCAAGTTTCGATCTGCTGGCAGGGCCTTCACCCTCCGCAAATTCAAACTCGAATGAAAAAAGAATACTGCTTTGCTCGATGGCGAGCCCTTACTAAGAACATTGGCCGGTTT
>CAWJTK010000005.1:0-788787 GCA_963845785.1 Terriglobia bacterium
GCCCGAGCGCTTATACCCGCCGAACGGCGACATGTAACTGACCGCGCGGTAAGTGTTCACCCACACCGTGCCGGCTTCAAGGCGCGTCGACATGGTGAGCGCCCGCTGGATACTCTGCGTCCACACTCCGGCCGCGAGTCCGTAGATGGTGTTGTTCGCAATCTCAACGGCCTCGTCTTCGTCCTCGAAGGGAATTATGGAGAGCACGGGGCCGAAGACCTCTTCGTTGGCGATACGCATCGAAGGCGTCACTCCGGTGAATATGGTGGGTTCGACGAACCACCCGGAACCGCATTCCGGGCGTATCGCGGGGCCGCCGCCCATGCAGCAGACCGCGCCTTCCGCCTTCGCGATCTCGACATAATCGAGAACCTTGCGATATTGCGGCCGTGTGGTTATAGGTCCGACCTGCGTGGTGAGTTGCGCGGGATCGCCCATGCGGGCCTGACCGGCCATCGCCAGCAGTTTCTCTACGAACTCATCATGAATCGACCGTTGAATGAGCGCGCGCGAACCCGCGATGCAGGTCTGGCCGGTTGCGGCGAAGATCCCGGAGATGACTCCCTTGACCGCATCGTCCATCGATGCGTCATCAAAAACAATGTTGGCCGACTTGCCGCCAAGTTCGAGCGTGATTTTCTTGATGCCCCGCGCGGCCATACCGTAAACCGCTTCGCCCGTCTTGTCGCCGCCGGTGAAGGCGACCTTTGCGACATCGGGATGCGTCACCAGCGGCTCGCCCACATCGGAGCCGAAGCCGGTCACGATGTTCACTACGCCGGGCGGGAGTCCAGCCTCTTCGAACAGACTGCCCATTTCGAGCGCAGATGCCGAGGAAAACTCAGAGGGCTTCCATACAACCGTGTTTCCGGCGGCGAGCGCTGGCGCCAGCTTCCAGGTGGCCAGCATGAGCGGCGAGTTCCACGGAGTAATGGCCGCGATGACGCCTAACGGCTCCTCACGCGTGAAGTTGAAAACGCCCGGTTTATCGATGGGAATGACGCGGCCTTCGATCTTGTCCGCGAGGCCGCCGAAGTAGTAATACCACTGCGGAATGTATCCGAGCTGACCGCGCATCTCCGCATAGAGCTTGCCGTTATCGCGAGTTTCGATGGTTGCGAGATGGTCCGCGTTGCGCGCAATGAGATCGCCCAGATTCCGGAGAATTGCGCCGCGAGCGGACGCCGTCATCGTGCGCCACGGGCTCTTCGGATGGAAGGCGGCCTTTGCGGCTGCAACTGCGGCGTCTATTTCCGGCTTTCCACCCTTCGGAATCAGAGCCCAGGCGGTACCGGTGTAGGGGTTTTCGGTCTCAAACCACTCGCCGTTTTGCGGATCGAGCCACTTGCCGTCAATCAGAAGTTTGTATTTTTCCATTTGGGTCAGGCGAACGCGTGCGGCATTAAAGACCAGGAGCCCGATGCCAGTTCGGCCAGCTTGGCAGCCGATGGTTGAAATTCCAACTCATCGATGGCCGCTTCGAGCATCTGCGTCTGTTCGCGCCCGAAGACCGGTTCGGCGGCGCGAAGAAAGCGGGCACGAATCTCAGATGGAGCGGCGGGAATCAGATCCGGCAACCGCCGGTTCAAGGCGCTTCCCTCGTGCAGGGTAAGGATCACTTCAGAGCCTTGCCGCGCAGGGTAGGAAGCCGTCAACTCAGAATCCAATTCCAGCGTGGTGAGACCTGCAAGGCGGTTGATCTCCGGATGGTCCAGCATTCGATAATTGGCCTCGGCGATTTCACCCCGATAAAGCGTCGCGGCAACGCAGTAGTGGATGCTCATCTTCGCCTGGAGTGTTTTCAGAAACGGACCGGCATGATTGCAGCCGGGGTAGCCGATCGCGGCGGAGGTGGAGCGCACGCGGATCGACTCTATCGCGCTTGTGCCGAAACCGCGTTGACGCAGTTCGCCGCTCAGCGCGAGGGCCGCCTGTGCCGCGGTCTGCGCGTAGTTGCACGCTGGCGCAGCCTTATGAAAGACGGCCAGGATCTCATAGCCCGAAGCGAAGGGGTTCACCATGCTTGCCCGATCCTGACTGTGGAGCGCGCGGAACAGACCCGCCTCCCCGTCGAGGGATGTCTCCGAGCACCGGGCTCCGGCCCTGGCGAGTTGCGCCGCGAGGACCGCGTTGCGCGCGGCGAACCCCACATGAAAAAACATTTCGTCTCCGCCGGACCGGGGCCATTCATTCAAACCCGCCGCGACGTTCGCGCCGAACGCCAGGGCGCTGACGGATGCATCCTCGTCCAGACCGAGCATCTGTGCGCCTGCGACCGCCGCGCCGAGTGGCCCGCAAATTCCCGTCGGGCGATACTGGCTGACGTTCTCCGGCGTCATCAGCGCCCGGCCGATTTGTGCCCCGACCTCATAGCCGCAGACGGCTGCCGTGATGAAGTCGCGGCCCGAGGCGGATGTTTCCGAGGCGAGCGCCATCAGCGTGGGAAACACGACCACTCCCAGGTGGCTCACCGATCCCGTGTGCATGTCTTCGCGAACAAGCCCGTGGCCCAGGATGCCGTTGACGAATGCCGCATCACCCGCTGGTACATGCACGTCTGAGCCTATGATGGCGGCACGCCCGCGCCCCTGCCCGGCGATCCCGAGGGCCTGTTGACTCCAGGGCAGATCCAGCGATTCGCAGGCAGCGGAGAGAAAATCCATGACGCAGATCTTCACCTTCTCCACGACTTCCGCCGGGAGTTGTTCGAACGTAAGCGAGCGTGTTGATGTGACGATCCGGCGAGCGAGGCTCAATCGTGAATGCCTTCCCATATAAGATATCCGATATGTCGAACTCGCCGGAAACGCCGCTGCTGTGGGAAGCGTATGCGATCCGTTACGCGCATCACCACCGTATGGCGCGTGAGAATTTCATCGGCGGCGATATCCACGACGGGCCAATGCCTATGGATTATTTCATCTGGGCCGTGCGCAGCGGCGGGCGGGCTTACGTCATCGATACCGGCTTCGACGAAGCCGTTGCGAAGAAGCGCGGCAGGACGTTTCTACATTCCCCCGGCGATGGTTTGCGCAAGATCGGGATCGACCCCTCGCAGGTTCAGGACGTGATCGTCACGCATATGCACTACGATCACTCCGGGAGCTACGAGATGTTCCCTCAGGCGACCTACCATATTCAGGACCGCGAAATGCAGTTCTGTACAGGGCGGTATATGACGCACGCCGCAATGCGGCTGCCGTTCGACGCGGAAGACGTCTGCGCGATCGTCAGGAAGATCTATGGCGGGCGTGTCGTCTTCCACGATGGGGACGCGCCGATCGCTCCGGGACTCAGCGTGCATTTCGTCGGAGGACACTCCATGGGTTTGCAGATGGTTCGGGTCTGGACGCGCCGTGGTTGGGTGGTGCTGGCTTCCGACGCGGCGCACTATTACGCAAACATGGATCTCGGTCTGGTCTACCCTTTCACATTTCACGTAGGCGATACGCTGGAGGGCTATCGGCGCGCCCGCGAACTTGCCGATTCCGCGGATCACATCGTTCCCGGGCATGACCCGGATGTGCTGAAGCGGTACCCGGCGGCGGGACCGGGGCTGGACGAGTGGGTCGTCCGACTTGATTAGAGACGAGACTGAACCAGGCATGAAGTACGATCAACCGGTTGTGGAAAGCTTGCCGCATAAGTCCGCCATCGATCGCGGCGGCGCGGGTTCGTGGGCCGGCCCGATCGTCATGTTCCTCGCCACTCTGATCTCCTACATCGATCGACAGACTTTGTCTGTGCTCGCGCCGACGATTCTGCCGGACGTACATTTGAGCGCTACGGACTTCGGCTATACCCTCTCGGCGTTTTCCGTTGCATACATGCTGGCGAATCCCATTTGGGGGTCCGTTCTCGACAAGATCGGGTTGCCTCTCGGGATGGCGATCGCAGTCGCCATATGGACCGGCGCGAGCGCGGCGCATGCCCTTGCCGCCGGCGTCATCGGTTTCGCTGTGGCGAGAACGGTACTGGGGATCGGCGAGGGCGCGGTCTTTCCGGGTTGCGTCAAGATGTCCACCGACAGTCTGCCGACCGAGAAGGTTTCACGCGGCATCGGGATCGGCTATAGCGGCGCCGCTTTCGGATCGCTGATTGCGCCGCTGGCGGTGGTTCCATTCGCCGCGAGATATGGATGGCGATCTGCATTCCTGATCACCGGGGCATTGGGCATTGCGTGGCTGCTGATGTGGTGGAGAGTCGCTCGAAGCCTTCCCAAACGGGTACGTGTTTCGCATAAGGTTGCGGTTGTCAATCCGCTCGACCGGCGCTTCTGGCTGGTCGTTACCACTTACGGGATGGGCGCTGTTGCGCTGGGCGTCGTCGGGTATATGAGTCCGCTGTACCTCAGCAGGGCTTTAAAACTCTCGCAGAAGGAGATCGGTTACCTCGTCTGGATCCCGACGATTGGCTGGCAGCTCGGCTACTACTTCTGGGGCTGGGTCTCGGACCGGCTCGTCTCGGACCAGACACGGCCCGTCAGGGTTCTCCTGCTGCTCTCATTGCTCGCGCTGCCGAGCGCTTTCGTCACCATGTTTCACTCCTGGCAGGCTGTGCTGGGGCTGTTCCTTTGGGCGATGTTTGTGGGGGACGGCTTCATCGTGATGGGCCTCCACATCGGGGCGAGAGTGTGGACGAAGGACGAAGCGGGGCTGGCGGGAGGGATTGGAGGCGGCGCATGGTCGGCGGTTCTGGCGGTCGTCCTGCCGCTTTACGGGGCGTGGATCGATGCGGAGAATTTCACGCCCATCTTCGTGACCATGTCGCTGTTGCCGCTCGTCGGGACACTACTTTTCATACTGTTGAGCAGGCCGTGGGCGAACGGGAAAAAACCGCAGTTCGCATAGACGGACCTCGGCGCGCGGTCTGCGATTGAAGAGGATCAGAGAGATTCCGCCAGCGATTCCGGAGTGATCGACCGCATCTGAGCAACCTCGGCGAGGATCGCGTGCAGTGTCCCGATCTTCAGCGAAGCGTGTAGCGGAACTGTGATGAGGTGGACCGGCGGCCCGTCATGCCGAAGTCTCACGTGGCTGCCTTTTTGGCGAACCACCTTGTATCCGAGGCGTTCCAGTGCACGAATCAGACGATCGGCTGAAACGCCGCGCGGAGTCTTCATGCTGCTTCAACGGAAATCAACTCGTCTCGTACATAGTGCATCTGGACCAACCGCGGGCGGACCGGGGCGTCTTCAAAGTGCAGTCCGACTGCTTCGAGAACGTTGGCTCGCAATTCTTCCCAAGTGTCGCCTTCAGTGAAGATCGCGTATCCCAGCGCGCGCCCGTAGAAGCCACCTTCCTCCGCGTCGCGAATCTCGAAGATCAACTCCATGCTTTTAGAATACCTGGAGCGAGACAGGTGCTACACCACCTGACTCGCCTCACCGTCGGCAAGGGCCAACTCCGTCACGCGGACGCCATTCGCCGTCACCCGTGACGGAAACATCTCTTTGAGCCGGTTTTCATGAGTGGCAACTACACGGGAGAGATCCCCGTCCACACCCTTAACCAGCTTCTCTGTCGTCATAACGAGATTGAACTGGCTGCCCATGGCGAAACCGATCGGCAGGTATTCGGGGTCGGCCGGGTCGTAGCCGCGCAGATTTTCCAGCTGGTAAACCAGGTCCCCCGCGAAGATCCAGGTGTTCTTTGAATTCGCCGTAAGATCGTTACGCAGCCTCACGTACATCGATCCCCATGTGTGCGTATCGGGGGCGGCATGAATATCGATACCCGGCAGCACATCCTTGCGGTCGCCATCTACGCATACGAGGCGCCCCTCCCGCGCGAGGCCGACGGTCTTCATGATGTCTGCCGGATCGACACCGCCCATGATCCAGCGAAATCGCCGCTCGAGCGACATGGCCCAGACCCACTTCGACAACTCCCGTTCCTGGATGTAGAACGTGGCCTTCGGGAAATCCTCGATGTTGCCCATGTGGTCGAAATGAGCGTGAGTAAGAAATACCCGCGAGATATCGCCGGGCGTCATCCCGATTTCGGCCAGCACTTCATGCGGGGAATGCCAGTCGCGTACGCCGTAGAGATTGGCGAGGGTTTCGCCATACTCCTTGTGGTTGTAACCAACGTCCACCATTGCGACGTGGCCCTGCCCTTTGATCACCACATAGCAGTAGGGCAGCCGCGTGTGTCCCTTGTTGTGCGCGCCATAGATCAACCCGCTCAGCGGATAGTTCGGAACGTTGGCAAACTCCGTCACCCAGATCGAGTACGCATTCTTCACGCGCAACACCCCCGCTCAAATGAAATCATCGGGAACCCCGGAAGCGTTCGCGACGCGGCCCGCAGTTCCCCATATGCGCATTCGAGCAAAGGCAGCGCGTCCCTTTGTACGCGCAGTTCCCGCAGCGCGAATCCCAGGTTCGATGCCGCCGCGAGCAGGTGTTCGTGATGCGTTTTCGCCCGGGTGGAAACGCGCGCTCTCTTCAACCCGTCCACCGCGCTCCGGTATGCCTGCTCAGCGGACAAAAGCATGGGATGATCGGGTTTTGACCCAAGCACCAGCAACCCCGCAAGCTGCGCCGCGACCTGCTTCAGATCCTCGAAGCAGGTCTGCGCAAGAATCACATAGGCAACTGTCTGGTCGTCGATCATCTCGTCACAACGATTAGACGCCCATTTCCGTGAGAGCTTCTTTGGCGATGCGGAAGCTGTCGACACCCGCCGGAATGCCCGCGTAAATCGCGACCTGGAACAACACTTCGCGGATCTCCTCCTTAGTCAACCCATTGCGAATCGCGCCTTTGACGTGGATCTTCAACTCATGCGGGCGATTCAACGCGGAGATCATCGCCAGATTTATGATGCTGCGGGTCCTTTTATCCAGACCTTCGCGGCCCCAGCACTCGCCCCAGCAGTATGTGGTTGCGAGTTCCTGCATCGGCATATTGAAGTCATCGGCGGCAGCCAGCGCCTTTTCTACAAATTCCGCGCCCAGAACTTCCTTCCGGATCTTCAAACCCTTTTCGAACATTGCTTTGTCCATAACGTTCCTCCTGTTGAAAATTTATGCTTTGACTTCCACGTGCGCCAGATTCTCGACCGTGCGAATCATTTCCGACATATCCGCTTCCGGTCCGAGCATGGCCATGGTCGTTACCAGAACCTGCTTCACCGCCGCCGCGACAATGGTCGGCACCTGCAGCGCATCCGCCTCGTCCATAAACAGCCGTACATCTTTGTTGAGCAGCCCGACGGCAAACCCGCCATTGAACTTTCGGGGGAACACGAGTCGAGGAATCTTATCCTCGGTCGCGCTGTTGCGGCCGGTGCCCGAGTTGATCACCTTGCAGATCACTTCCGGATCCAACCCGGCCTTGACGCCCGTTACCACCGCCTCCGAAGAGATTGCCATGGCGGTCGCTGACAGAACATTGTTCAGCAGCTTCATCGTGTGGCCCATCCCGGGCTGTGTTCCCAGGAAGAAGACCGTGCCGAGGTTGCCGAGAATCGGCTTGAGGCGCTCCAACACATCGTTGGGGCAGGACACCATGATCGCCAGCGTGCCTTTATTCGCGCCCGTGACGCCGCCGCTGATTGGGGCGTCGACTTCCAGAATGTCTTTCTTCGCGAGGCCGGCGGCGATCCGTTTGGCATAGATCGAGCCGGTCGTCGACGTATCAATGAAGAGCTTGATCCTACTGCCCTCGACAACCCCGCCCGGCCCTAAAGCCACAGTCTCCACAATGGGCGGCGTGGGCAAGCTGCAAAACGCGATCTCAACCGAATCGCAGAGCTGCTTTACTGACGCCGCGCGGGTGGCGCCTTTTTCCAGCAGCGGCCGCATCGCCTCCTCGCTGGTATCAAAAATCGTGAGCTGATAACCCGCCTCCATCAGACGGCGCGCCATGGGACCGCCCATGCGACCGACACCAATGAAGCCTAATTCCCGATCCATCCCTGATTTTCCTCCTTGAGCCGCAATTTGCCATGATATACGCCGTGGCATTGTGCCGCCGCAGGGTTAAGGGCGAGTTGGGCGGAATTCAAGGCGCGGAGTTGCCCGCCGGCGCGTTTCCGATCAACTGCCGCAACAGCGCAATTGTCTGCTCCCGGGGCTTGACCGGCCCGCCGGCGCGGCCGCGCAGTCCTTTGCCTTCCGCCATTTCGATCGGAGAGCGGTTCTGCTTGTCGACCACATCGAGCCTGGCTCCTCGCGAGGCCAGAAACTTCACCATGTCGTCGGAGGGCTGAGGGAAATTGGCGTCGGCGGCCTGAGCCGCAAAGTGCATGGCCGTCTGACCAGCCGCGCTGATCGCATTGATGTCGGCGCCGTGATCCAGGAGGAGTTTCGCACCCGCCAGCAATTCGGTTTCTGTACCGGCGTCTTTGGAGAACGCGCTTACGCCCCGGCCCAAACCCGCCGCGAACATCAGCGGCGTAGTCCCGTTCTTAAGCGGCTGAGAAACCTTCGCGCCGCGATCGATCAATAGCTGCATGGTCGCAACGTCGCCCGTGCGCGCCGCGCGAGCGAGCGCAGTGGCCCCCTGGCCCAGCGTCGGTTCCCCGGGCGTATGCGCGCGCTGTAGAGTCGCGGTCTTCAAGCCCGCGTTCGGATCAGCGCCGCGATCCAGCAGGATCTTCATCAGGTCAAGTGCGCTTGTTTTGTCGTGCGATACGCGGCCGGGTCGTCCGAACACCTCACCGAGCGTATTCATATCGACTGCGGCATAAAGAGGAGCCATACCCGCACTATCCGCCGCATTCGGATTAGCTCCCTTTTCCACCAGCAGAGCGGCCAAATCGTAATGCCCATTCGTAATCGCGAGCAGCAGAGCCGTCGTCCCGTCGGGATCGCCTGAGTTCAGCTCCGCGCCGGCTTCGATCAGCGCCCGTGTCGCATCCAGAGCGCCGTCCCGGGCCGCATACATCAGCGGCGTCCAGCTTCCGTGCGGGAGTATCGTAAGGACACCTTCGAGTCCAAAGCGATCCTTGGGCCAGGAAAGCGCCGCCGAACGCCCGTTCACCTCCGCGCCATGCTTCACCAGCACACCAATCACTTCGGGCTGATTTTCGGCCGCGGCGATCATAAGCGCGGTCTCACCAAACGAGGGTCCGGCCACGGCGACTTTCGCACCGAACTCGATCAATGCATCCGCGAGTTTTGCGTTACCGACGCGCGCGGCAGTCATCAGAATGGTCTCGCCGCCCGGCAGAGCAGCGTTTGCATCCGCCCCGGCTTTCAGCAGCGCATTCGTCATCTCCACATCGCGGTTCATCACTGCCAGCCATAGGGGAGTGATGCCATCGCGTGTGGTCGCCTTCGCATCCGCCCCCGCGCGCAGCAACAGAAGACAGGTCTCCAGATCGTCGGCGCGCGCCGCCCAGTGCAGAGGCGTCATACCATCGGAATCGACGGCATTGATGGCGGCCTTCGTCTCGATCAGCTTCCGGATCGTGTACTGATCGCCGGACTGGACGGCTTCGGAGAGCGTCGCAGCGTGCAGCGCCGCGCACCCGCACAGCAACGCGATTACGTTCCGAAGCGCGCGCGTCAGCAAGCGGCTGCCGTCCATTTTCAGCACCCCGTCAGACGACACTCACAGTACCATTGCTGTCGCCGAACTGCTCCACGTTGACGCCGAACCTTTGCGCCACGTTGCGCCACAGGTTGCCAACCGGAGTGCGCGTTGGAAGTTCCACGTGGCGAGCACCACTGCCCGCAAGACCGCCGATCAGCACCATGGGCAGAGGATCCGAAGCGTGCCCGTTGGAATCACCCATGCCTGCGCCATAAGCCAGAAGAGAATGGCTGAGCAGTGTTCCGTCACCCTCCGGCGTCGCGTGAAGTTTCTGGAGGAAATTCGCGTAAAGCTGCGCGTAATAGGTGTTGATCTTCACCATCTGCGCCATCTTGTCGGGTTTGTTCAGATGATGCGAAACCGAGTGGTGTTGTTCGGTCACCCCGATCTGCGGGTAGGTTCGCTGGCTCAGTTCCCGCGACATCATGAACGTGAACACGCGCGTAACATCGGCCTGAAACGCGGCCGCGGCGAGGTCGAACATCAGGGCGACGTGCTCATCGAATTTGTCCGGAGTGCCAAGAGGCGCTTCCGGAGCCGCCGTCTCGCTTGCGCCACGTGATTCAGCCTGTTGAATCCGCCGCTCGATCTCGCGTACATTGTCCAGATAATCCGACAGGCGACCGCGATCTCTTGCGCCTAAGTTTTGGCCCAGATCCCGAGCATCCTCAGCCACTGAATCCAGAATGCTGCTCTGCTTGATCAGGCGCGCACGCCTTTGTTCGGCCGTACCCGGCTCGCCGAAGAGCCGCTCGAAAACGGCTCTGGGATTAGTCTCCATCGGCAGAGGCGTCTTCGGCGACGACCACGAGATCGTGTTCATGTAGGCGCAACTGAAGCCCGGCGAGCAGCCGCCCACATATCCCGAAAAATCTTCAGTGGCGAGTTCCAGCGACGGCAGCGGCGTCTGCTGCCCGATCTGCTGTGTCACGATCTGGTCGATGCTCGTATTCGCCAGCACATCCTCAGCTTCGGTACGCTTCGGCCACACACCCGTCAGGAAGCCGGCGCAGCTGACGGCGTGATCGCCAACCTGGCTGCCCGGGTGAGATCGCGTCAGGTTCGTCACCACCGCAAGGTTGCTCTTGAAGGGCTCGAAAGGCTTCAGGATGGGGGTAAAGGCAAACTCCGCGCCGGTTGTCTTCGGCGTGAATTCCTGCATGATCGCGCCGTTCGGAAAATATACAATGCCGAACCGCTGGCCTGGATTAGCCGCCGCTTTTGCCGAAGGCGTCAGCGCCGGGAACATGGCATCGAGAAGCGGCAACGACAGAGCCGTCCCCACGCCACGCAGGATCGTACGGCGCGACAGCGACTTTCTCGATACGAACATCTACGTCCTCCTCATTTGGCGGCTACCTCGCGAGATTTAACGGCGGACTCGCCGGGCTCCGGAGCCGTGGCGGTGGTCATGCGGAATGGCGTGCTGCGGGTGACGCCGAGGATCAAACTCGACCACCGGTAGTTTTCGGGCGCGGCATTTCGCAGGATCGTGCGCACCTGGGGCATATCGCGCGCGTCCAGCCCGCGTCCCAACGCGTAGATCATCAGCTTCTCGACCACGGTCGACGCGAAATTCTCGGGGCGGCTGAGCAAAGCGCGGCGCAGTTCCACCACGCCGTTTACTTTCGTGCCATCGCCCAGCTCACCGCTCGCGTCAATGGGCACGCCCGCTTCCTGCGTCCGCCAGGCGCCCACCGCATCGAAGTTTTCCATCGAGAACCCGATCGGGTCCAGCGTCTTGTGGCACGCGGCGCAGACCGGATTCGCGCGATGCGCCGCCATCTGCTCGCGCATGGTTTTAGGGGCTTCTCCATCCTTTACTTCCGGCAGCGGCGGCACACCGGGAGGAGGTGGAGGCACATCGAGACCCATCAGATTCTGTAGAATCCACTTGCCGCGAACCACGGGCGAAGTCCGTTCCGCGTGCGAGGTGAGCGCCAGAATACTGCCCTGTCCCAGCAAACCTCTGCGAGCTTCGTCATGAATGGGCACGCGCCGGAACTGGCTGCCATACACGCCCGGAATCCCGTAGTGCGTGGCCAGCCGCTCGTTCACAAAGGTGTAGTCCGCGGTCATCAGATCGATTACACTGCGGTCTTCCTGGATAGTGCTCTGAACCAGCAACTCCGTCTCGCGGCGGAAGCTCTGACGAAGGTTATCGTCAAAATCGGGGAAGATATCCGTATTGGGCTGAAAATTCCGGAGATTACGGAGTTGCAGCCACTGCCCCACGAAATTGTCGATCAGCGCCTTCGATTTGTCATCGGCCAGCATGCGGCGGACTTCCCGGTCCAGCGTGGCGCTGTCATGCAACTTACCCTGCGCCGCCAGATCCAGCAACGTGTCGTCCGGGATGCTGCTCCAGAGAAAGAAGGAGAGTCGCGAGGCCATTACAAAGTCGCCGGCCGGCTCGATCTCGCCCGGCCTGGCTCCCGCGGGCGCGCCTTCCGCTCGAAACAGGAATTTGGGACTGGCGAGAATTCGCGCCAGCGCCGACTGGATTCCCGCGTCAAAGTTATGGCCCTTACGGCCCGCTGCGTAGAACTCCATCACGCGGGCCACATCCGTGCTCGAAGGGGTTCGCCGGTACGCCCTCCGGATCACGGCGGTGACGATCTGCCGCGCGCACGCGTCTTCGTTCGCGTGCGCGGCCGGGCGGCACACGAACACGCGCTTCCGGCTCGGCGTTTCGCCAACCCCGGTCGCGTGAAACGGTCCGGCAACGGTCACAACCTGAAGATGAGGATGCCCCGCCCAATCGAAATTGTCGACCGAGCTGCGCACAAATGGCTGCAGCCTGTCTGGTTCGGCAAATTGTGAATTTCGCAAAAACGCCACGCCGATCGTGTGCGGACCGGCATGGATGGGAACTTGCGCTTCGAGGCGCGCATCCACCGCATCGCTGGCATCGGTGGGCGCATTAAACAGCGCGGCCAGGTCCGCCGGTCCCCCAACGGTGGTCAGATACACGCGCTTGCCGTCCACGCTGAATTCAACTTGATGCGGCGTCTCGAGGCCGCGCATGATGTTGAGGTTCGTGCGATAAAGCTTCGCCTCTAACTTATACTCGCCGTCGAGCGGGAAATTGCGTCGGACAGCGATTCCGCCCACGGTTCCCAGCGGCAATCCTTCGATGTGTTGGTCCTGGGAGAGATCCTGGGGAATGCGCCATGTCTGGCTGGATGCGGGCTGCGTCGGATCACCAACAGCCAAAGCCGCTACTTTGAGCGCGGCGCCCAGATAACGCTCCTGCAGAGCGGGCGAAACACCGAGCGCGTCCGAAACATTATCGAACCCGAATGCGGAATCGTCCGGCGGCAACAGCGCATTCACGTCCACCTCGAGATCCAGCAGATCGCGAATCGAATTTGCATACTCGGCGCGGTTCAGACGATGAAGCACGGTGTGGCCCGCGAACGGCGGGGCCGTGTCCAGCCGGGATTCAATCCAGGATGCCGCCGAGTCATACGCCGCCGCATCGGGCCGTGGAACTCCGGCCGGAGGCATGGTTCCGGAGCGAAGCTTCTTGACGACCTTTTCCCACATCTCGCTGTGAGCGGTGATCGCGTTAAAATCCGCTTTTTCGAGATCCAGGCCGCCAGCCTTGACCCGCTGATTGTGGCAGCCCGCACAATACTTGTCGAGCACTGGCTTGGCGGCGGGCGGGCCATCCGCAAGGAGGACGGAGGCGAAGTGCGGGGTTACTGCGAGGGCGAATGCGAGCGCGCTGCCAAATACCCGAGTCCTTCGATTGTTCATCTTCCTTCGACCTGCCGGGTCCCCGGCTGACCAGTCGTGACGCAGCCCCCGCGAACGCTGTTATTCTATCGTAATCTCAAGCTGGAGTCAGCGCACCCCGCACACGCAAGACGCACCGGGTGTCGCCGCAAATGTGAGAGATTCCCGGTAGAGCAGACTGGCAGGTTTCTGTTTTGCGCAGGTGAGCCAATAGAGATTGGCGAAGCAGCAGTGCCGCTGTTGCGGGCCGGCTTTACTCTTACTTCCAGTCCGTAAACTGGTAGCCGCTCTTGTCACCGCGAATGAACAACTTGTCGAAGCGCCAGGCATCGCCGTCCTTCTCGAGCGTCACCTGGGTCTTGTCGCTCGATGCGGACGGATTGATTCTCTGCGCATGCAGAGTGGTGATCGCCTGGCCGCGCTCGGAGCGAACCACGAACCAGGAGTTGCCGTCATTCAAGTCGACGCTCGATATCGTGTATTCGCCGCTGGGCAAGGTGGTCGAGCCCACAGTGACGGCCTCGGGCAACATTACTTTTACTGGGCTGATGGAAGCTGCAAACAGCGCGCCCGCCGCCAGACCTCCCGCAATCGCCCCTTTAAGAATCGTGGAGGCACACGTCTGTCCCATACGCGAAAATGCGTTCTTCATTTCTTTATCCGTCCTGTGTGTTTTGATCGGGCTGCGCGTCAGGCTGCGGTCAGCATCGCGTTGCCTTCTGTATAGGAGAGCGCGCGGTTACAGAAGGTTGTTACCGGTATGCCGCGATGTTCACAAGGCTTTACAAAGGCCTCGGTGTAACCTCAGCACACTCTTCCAGACACCGCCGTGGGGCAGACATTCGTGTCTGCGGACAGACTTTCCAGTCTGTCCCGCCGCCTGCAAGGCGGCTGCAGCTTCGGCAGATCGCCCGGTAGCCAGAGCGATTACCCGAGACATGCCAACTACGCCGAGCCGTCCCGCCCGCGCATCAGTTCGGCCTGTATAGCGTCGGCCTCTGACCGTATCCGAGTCGCCTCCTCCTGCCGGCCCATCTCATCGAGCAGAATCGCCTGATTCCGAAGGCCGATACGAAGAGCATCGCGCAAGCCCATCTTTCGACAGATCGCTTCCTGCTTCTTGTGCAGGGCCATGGCATCCTCCAGCCGTCCCCAAGCCTGCAGGATCAACGCCTGGTTGGCATAGCTCCGCTGCAGGCCCGCGCGGTCGCCCAATTCGAGGCAGATCGCTTCCTGCTCCTTCAGCAGGGCCATGGCATCCTCCAGCCGTCCCCAATCCTGCAGGATCAACGCCTGGTTGCCGTAGCTCCGCTGCAGGCCTGCGCGGTCGCCCAATTCGAGGCAGATCACTTCCTGCTTCTTGTGCAGGGCCATGGCATCCTTCAGCTGTCCCCAACGCTGCAGGATCACCGCCTGGTTCCCGTAGCTCCGCTGCAGGCCCGCGCGGTCGCCCAGTTCGATGCAGATCGCTTCCTCCTTCTTGTGCAGGGCCATGGCATCCTCCAGCCGCCCCCAAGCCTGCAGGATCAACGCCTGGTTGCCGTAGCTTGCCTGGAGGCCCGCGCGGTCGCCCAATTCGAGGCAGATCGCTTCCTGCTTCTTCAGCAGGGCCATGGCATCCTCCAGCCGTCCCCAAGCCTGCAGGATCAACGCCTGGTTCCCGTAGCTCCGCTGCAGGCCCGCGCGGTCGCCCAATTCGAGGCAGATCGCTTCCTGCTCTTTCAGCAGGGCCATGGCATCCTCCAGCCGTCCCCAATCCTGCAGGATCAACGCCTGGTTCCCGTAGCTCCGCTGCAGGCCCGCGCGGTCGCCCAATTCGAGGCAGATCGCTTCCTGCTCTTTCAGCAGGGCCATGGCATCCTCCAGCCGTCCCCAATCCTGCAGGATCAACGCCTGGTTGCCGTAGCTCGCCTGCAGGCCCGCGCGGTCGCCCAATTTGAGGCAGATCGCTTCCTGCTTCTTGTGCAGGGCCATGGCATCCTCCAGCCGTCCCCAATCCTGCAGGATCAACGCCTGGTTGCCGTAGCTCGCCTGCAGGCCCGCGCGGTCGCCCAATTCGAGGCAGATCGCTTCCTCCTTATTGTGCAGGGCCATGGCATCCTCCAGCCGTCCCCAAGCCTTCAGGATCAACGCCTGGTTCCCGTAGCTCGCCTGCAGGCTCGCACGGTCGCCCACTCTTTCAAACGCGGCGCCCGCGGCCTCCATCGCGCGCAACGCATCGGTCAAAAGACCGCGATGATACGTCACAAAAAAACCGTCAAAAGCCAGCGAAGTCAGCGTTCCAATCCTTTCGGCAGCCGGCGCGGTCTCCTCGGCCGCCCACGCCAGCGCGAGGCGCCAGTCATCGAGATCCCCCATGCATTCGCGCCACTTCTCCTCCCAGCCCCGAAACCGTCGCGCCACCGCCTCCGCATGCCGCTCTCGTAAGTCCCCCACCTCCTGGCCGGCCTCCGACCGGATCAACAAATGAAGGCGGCAGCGAACGCTCTCCCGATCAATAACGTCCGCCAGAGAGCGCGACCGCAAGTCCTGCAAAGCGTCCAGCGCCTGAACCTGATCCATCCCCGCGATTTCCGCGGCAAGATCCACGCGAAATCCCGCGGCCGCGCAGACCGCCATCGCGCGAAGCAATCGCCGGGCCGGCTCATCAACGCTTCCAATCGCGGCGCTCAGCAGCCCGCTGATATCCAGATCGCCGTTCTTCAGCTTGTGCGGTCGCGGCTCGTTCAGTAAGCGGTCGAGGCTGTACCGGATATCGCTGCGCAGTAGCCCCGCCGCCACCGCCACCGCCAGCGGCAACCGTCCCAGCCGCTCAGCCAGCTTCAGATAACCGGCCTCCTTATCCGCGACCTCGGAGGCCGGAAGATGCTCCCGAAACAGATCCAGACACTCTCCCGGCGTGAAAGTCTCCAGCTCCGTCTCGCGGTACCTCTGCAGAAATGGCAAATCGCGCCGGCGGCTCGTCACCAGCACCGCGCAGCGCCCTCCCGGCACAATGCCGCCGAACTCGTCCAATTCCACGTTATCCAGCACCAGCAGGCAATGCCGCGCCTCGCACCGCACCCGGATCTCCCGCAATTGCGCCTCCGGTTCCGCCTCGGGCGGGCACTTGAGTTGCGCCGCCAGCTCCGCGGCTGAAGCCGCCAGTTCCCGCCCCGCGCAGTTGACCCAATAGACGCCTTCAAAATCGCCCCTGTACTCGTGCGCGAAGGCCAATGCGAGGCTGGTCTTCCCCAATCCCGCCATCCCGGTCAGGGGCGCCACCCTGCCCGGCCCGGCCAGCCGCTTCGCCAACGCCGCCAGAGCCGCCTCGCGACCCACGAAGAAATCCGCGGGAGGCGGCGCAAAAAAGGCATCAGGTGGCGGCGTGGCCGCCGTCAGATGGTTTTCCTCAAACTCCCGCCGGAATCCGCGGAGTTCCATGAGAATCCGCGATACGGTCGTGGATACGAAGATCGCCTGCACCTCAGGGCGGCTCTTGATCTCATGCGCGAAATAGACGCTGATCAGATCGAACCAGTTCGCCTTCTGCTCCGCGCCATCGGCGTCGGTTTCCCTCCAGCCTTCGCGCAGAGCCTTAACGACGCTCTCTGGCGCCCCGCGCAGACCGCCGGCCGCCCACTCGCTGATGAGCATTGCCACCAGCGAATCACGCAGAGCGGAAACCTCCGCGGCCGCGTCAATCGCCCGAGGCTCCACCACATGCGCCGGATCCCATCCGCCCGGCGGCGCCGGAGGCTGGTATCTTTCATCCGTCAGCAGGTCGGACTGAGCTTTGACCCAGCCAAGGGCCTGATCGCACCACACAGCCGTATCGTCGTCGATTCCTTTTCGCGCCAGGCCCGGCGCCTCAGACTTTTCATTCCGAAGAAGCTGCCCCGTAGCGCCAAGATACGCTGCGCGAAAAGCGCGCTGCATGTGATGATTGACCGGCTGCCCCTCGCCGCGATACCATCGCTGAACCTCGGGCACAGCCCGCCAGACTGCATTGTGAAAGGTATTGCCGATCAGTCCGCTGGCGGCGGATTGCCATACGAACTTGCCGGCCTCTCCCGCTCCCGAAATTACGGCGCTGGCCGTCAAATAGCTCAACAGGCCGATCATTGGCGCGAAACGGCGGCCCCCTCGAACCCCGGTGACAAATTTCGAAAGTAATTCTTGCCGTCCGCCATCCTTAATCCTGTCAATAAAATAAGGGCAAATTTCAGCATCCGGTGCGGCCGCCGCGGCCTTGCGTTTCGCATGCCGCATGTTATTCGTAAATCGGCAAACTATGATCTCAGAAAAACAGCTCGCCGCCAACCGCCGCAACGCCTTGCGCTCCACCGGTCCCAGCACCGAAGAAGGCAAAAAAACGGCCGCCCTGAACGCCCGCCGCCACCACCTCACCGGCCAGGTCACGACGATGACCGAGGTCGACCGCATCATGCACGATGCCTTCTCGGCCTCCATAGTCGAGAATCTTGCCCCCGAAGGAGCCATGGAGACGCAACTCGCTCAGCGCATTGCCACGGATAGCTGGCGCCTGAATCGCATCAGCGCCGTGGAAGACAATCTCTTTGCACTCGGCCACAACTCGAAATCGGATGACACCGAAACGGACGACCCCGAAATCCATGCCGCCCTCACCGCCGCGAAAGTCTACAAAGCCGAGGCGAAAGAACTCCAGCTTCTGACGCTCTACGAGCAGCGCATCAACCGCAACATCCAGAAGAACCTCGCCATGCTCAAGGCGCTCCAGGCCGAACGTCTCGCAAAGCGCGAAGCCGGAATGAAGGAGGCGAAGAAACTCCTCCAGCTCAGTGAAATGAAGGGTTTACCGTACGGGCCGGCGGAGATAAGCAAAGATGGGTTCGTTTTTTCGACCGCTGAAATCCACGCTGCAATCGACAAAGAGCGCCGTCTGAACCGTGCAAATCTGACCGATTTCTCGCGATTCAGGCCCGTAAAGCACCACGCAGCCGCCGCCTGAGATGTCACGCTCGATTGGAAAGAGCCGCCGCCGGGATATCGTCCGGTTCCTCGGCTGGCCGGCAATACGAAAGCCATGCGAACCTCAACATTCGTATCCATTCTTCCTTGCGCGCGCCGCGTTCGAGTGCGTCGTAGCCTTTGCATTCGAGGACGATGCGCCAGATCTCTTCGTCGAGGCGCCGCGTGGCGAGAAGGATCAGCGGCCGGGCTTCAAGCGAGCCAAGGGCGCGGACGCCATCGCGCCAGTGGGAGTACGGAAGGCGTTCGTCGTACACCACGATGGGCATGGGATGCGACGCCATATGCTCCGCTGCGCTCAGGAGATTTCGCGCTCTGTGAATGCCCCAGCCGAGATCAATGGTCAGGGACAAGAGCAGGTAATAAAACTTGTCGTCCGCTGTAACCACCAGAACGCCGGGGGCACCCGTCCGGCGCGTAACGTTCGCGCTCCGCTCACTGACCGCAGTCCGAAAAACGGAAGGAATCCACATACGGTTGCCCTGAAAAGAAATCGTACTCCATCCGCCATCGTGAAGAGCTTACCGAAGCGCGCCAATCGTATATTGCAGCACTGCGTACGCACTCTGGTAGTCGTATTGCGCGCCGACGTTTTCAATCTGCGCCTGCGTGAGGTTGAGCTGCGCCTGCGTCAGTTCGACTATCGACGCAAGCCCGAGATCGTAGCGGCCCTGCGCGAGATCGCGGGCGAGTTGCGCCTGACTCACGAGTTGCACGGTTACCGGGATTCGCTCATATGCGGTGCTGGCCGCCAGC
The DNA here is from genome assembly GCA_963845785.1 of Terriglobia bacterium. Classification (GTDB taxonomy): domain Bacteria; phylum Acidobacteriota; class Terriglobia; order Bryobacterales; family Bryobacteraceae; genus BOG-234. Next base: position 19,034 of record CAWJTK010000005.1, read on the forward strand.
CACGCCACGCGCACATCGTGCTCAACCTGCTGCTGGAGGTCGCGAACCCGCTGGTTGGCGGCCAATGCCTGGTAACGCGCGGCCTCCTCGCGCGCCGAAAACAGATGGCCGTTGAAGATCGGAATATCGAGGTTGACGGCGACTCCTTCATATCCTTCGGGGGCTACACGCGGATCCTGCTGAAGATACGGAAGGGCGCCGCCCACCGCAACCATCGTGAGATTGGGGCGTTTGAGGTCTTTCTCCGCCGCTTCGAACTTCTGCGCCGCCTGGTAGCGAAGACGAAGATCGGCGAGTTCGGGGCGATTCTGGACGGCCTGCGCGACAAGCTCCTCGACGGTCGGTGGAGGCGTTCCGGGAGAGACGCCTTCAGTCAGCTGATATTGCGCGGGCGGAGTATCGACGCCGAGCGCCCGGCTGAGATCGGCGAAGGCCTGCTGCAGACTTGCGCGGGCGCGAATGAGCATGAGTTGCGCTTCGGAGAGATTGACTTCGGCGAAACTCACATCGACCTGCGACTTGAGCTGGGCCTGACCGAGAGCGGTGACCTGATTGGCGAGAGTCTGGCGCGCGGTTACCGTTTCCTGCGCGACGCGTACGAGGGCTTGGGCCTGCAGGGCTCCGAAGTACGCGCGATTGACGTCGAGCGTGATGTCGTAAACCGTTGCCTGGGTGGTTTGCGCGGCGGCTTGCGCCTCAAGTTTTGAGCTGGCAACCAGGTTTCCGGTTCGGCCGAGATCGGTGATCAGTTGGTTTACGATCAGGCCTTCCCCCTGACGGTTGAACAGCTGTGACGTCGCGAGTCCTCCCGCTCCAATACGGCTTTCATATAATCCTTGCGAGCCGGTAACTTCGGCGGCGAGGTTTGGGTAATAGGGGGCGCGCGCCTCGATTACCTGTTGTCCCGCGGCGGATTGGAGGTTTTGCGCCGCGGCGATCCTGGGATGGTTTTTGATTGCGATCTGGACCGCCTGCGGCAGAGTGAGGTTTTGTGCCGGAGCCTGGGCCAACGCGGTGGCGGCTGCCACCACTATCGAAAAAACAAGCCCGCTACGCATTCGCGGGCTCCGGCGCCCTCCGGTTACGGTAAATCAGGAGATAGGCCGCGGGTACGATAAACACCGTCAGGATTACGGAAGATGTTAGTCCGCCGATGATCGCGCGCGCCATCGGGGCATATTGTTCGGCGCCTGTGCCTAATTTCATGGCCATCGGAATCATGCCGATGATCGTTGCCAGCGAGGTCATCAGAATCGGGCGAAGGCGGACGCGGCAGGCGGTGATTACCGCGTCCATTACCGGCAAACCCTGCTCTTCGAGTTTGTGAGCGAAATCGACGATCAGAATGCTGTTTGAATTCGCGATTCCCACCAGCATCAGCACACCCATGAGAGACATTACGTTGAGCGTCGTGTGCGTAAACAGGAGGATGAGAAGCACTCCGCTGACGCCCATCGGGATCGCGAGCATGATCAGGACGGGGTCGACGAACGATCTGAATTGGGCGACAAGGATGAGATAGAGCAGGATGAACGACAAAACAAACCCAATGCCGAAACTGCGGAACGATTCCTCCATGCCGACGACCATGCCTCTCAGATTGATGCGCATGTTGGGGGCATGGGGAGTGTGGGCGACAATGTCGCGCACCTTTGCGGTGATCCGGCCGAGGTCTTCAGTTTTTGGCGTTACGTAGACATCCGCCGAGCGCTGGATCTGATAGTGGTCGAGCTCGGTGGGAGTCTGGATTCTTTGCAGATTCACAACCGTGTCGAGGGTGGTGGGCTCCGGCAGGTTCGGTGCTCGCAGCGGAATGCTGGTGAGGTCGAGTGGATCTCTGATGGACCGTGAACCGTTCTGGTAATACTGAACGGAAAGAAAATAGTTATTACCCGTTTTATGGTCGACCCAGTAATTCGGCGCGATCATCACATTCGAGTTTAGGGCCGTGATGACGTTGTTCACTACATCCTTCTGGGTCAGGCCAAGCTCAGCCGCGTGCACGCGGTTCACGTCCATTCTTATGCCGGGATAATCCATGTCCTGCGGAATATAGATCTGGCCGGTCTCCGGAAGCACCGACACCTTCGAGGCGATCTCACGCGCCAGGCGGTAATCGCCGGCGGTGTCGGGGCTGGAGACCTGAATGTCGATGGGAGCGGGCATTCCGGTGTTGATGATGGCGTCCACCATCGACCCGGTCTGAAAGAAGGTTCGAAGCTCCGGATACTGCTGATTGAGGCGGCGCTGCACTTCCGCCATGTATTCGTAACTTCCGATTTTGTGATCGCCCGTCAGTTCGGTCTGGATCGTCGCGGTGTACGCGCCGGAGTTTGATGTGTAAAGCGCGGAAAAGTCCGGGACTACGCCGATGTTCGATACCGTCATGCCGAAGTCCTTCGGCGCGATCGTTTTCTTGATCAGACTCTCCACTTTCGCGACATATTCGTTGGTGAGCTCGATGCGTGATCCCGTGGGCGCTTTCATGCTGATGGTGAACTGGCCGGCGTCGGTTTGCGGGAAGAAGGCAAGACCCAGAAATGGATAGATTCCAAGACTGACCACGAATGTCGCCATAAGCGCAACCACGGTTAATGCAGGGCGGCGCAGCGCGAGCCGCACCGAACGCTCATAGTAGTCGAGAACGAAGTTGAAGTAATGATTGAAGCCTTCGTTGAAACGTGCCCAAAGGGATTGTCTGTGCCGCCGGGACGACCCGGAAACGATTTCGCCTTCAGTTTGGGGTTTGTGCGCGTGTGGTACGGCGGTCAGAAATCGCGAACAGAAAAGCGGAATGACGGTCATCGAGACGACAAAAGACATCAACAGCGAGATGCAGAACGCGAGCGCGAGAGCCGTGAACAGAAACTTACTTACTCCATAGAGGAAGGTGACGGGGAAGAAGTCGATTACGTCGACCAGGGTTGCGGCCAGTACGGCGAGCGCGACCTCGGCGCCTCCGATTTGAGCGGCAATTCGCGGCAGAGAGCCCATTTCCAGATGGCGGTAGATGTTCTCGAGCGAAATAACTGAGTTATCAATCACGCGCGAGAAGGCCAGCGCAATGCCCGCCAGGATCATGGTGTTGATCGTCGCGCCCATCAGTTTGAGGATTACGACCGTGGCGAGAGCGGAAAGCGGGATCGAGAGCATCACAGCCCCGGTCGCGCGGACGTTCCCCAGGAAGAGGAGGATCATGATTCCGGTCAGGACCAGACCGATCAGGCCTTCGTGCATTACCGTGTTGATGGCTTCTTTCACAAACACGGACTGATCGAACAGCAGGCTCGCTTTGAGCTGTGATGGCACGTCATAGAGATGTTTGATCAGGTTGCGAACACCGTTGACGACTTCGATGGTATTGGTATCGCCGCCCTGCTTCATGATCGGAATGTAAGTGGATTTCTGGCCGCCTACGCGTACGATGTTGTACTGGACAGCTGAGGCATCTTCGGCTTTCCCGACGTCACTGACCCGAACCCAGGAGTTTTTGTCGGCCTTCAACGGGACCTCGTCGAGCTGATGCATGGTGTCGACCAGGCTGTTGGAATAGACGTAATAGTCGAGCGGTCCCATCTTCACGTCCCCCGCGGGAAGAATCACGTTCGAGTTGTTGACGGCGCTGACAACGTCCATCGGGCTGAGTTGGCGCGAAGAGAGCTTGAAAGGATCGACATACACCATGATCTGGCGGTATTTACCGCCGAACGGCGGGGGAATCTCCGCTCCTTTGATTACCGAGATCTGATTTCGTACGGGGATCTGCGCATAGTCGTGAAGCTGGGCTTCAGTCAGGCCGGTCCCGCTTACGCCAACCAGACAGACGGGAAGGGTCGAGGCATCCGATTTGAGGACAACGGGCGGCAAGGTGCCAGGCGGAAGCCTCTTGAGATCGGCAAGCGCAAGATTCGACAACGCAGTAACGTCGGCGTCGGCATTTGTGCCGGGTTGAAAATAGACCCGGATCATACTAACCCCGAGCATGGAACGCGACTCGCTGTGATCTACGCCGCTGGCCATGGTGAAGAAGCGTTCCAGCGGGTAGGTGATGTCGGTCTCGACGTCCTGCGGCGGCATGCCGTTGTAGAAGGTTGCTACGACGACCTGGGGCATGTTGATCGAAGGAAAAAGATCGATCGGCATGCTCGCGACAGCTACAATGCCGAGAGTCGCGATCGCGAGACACACGACGATCACGAAGTACGGATTGGAGATCGAAAACTTCGACATTGTTTATTCCTTGTCGCTTGCCCCGGTATCGTAAGCGAGAACTTCGGTCGGATGAGGCGTAACTCGCTCTCCCGCCTTGAGACCGGCGCGGTCGCTGACCACGATCCGCTCGCCCGGGGTGAGTCCGCTGGCGACTTCGGCGTAATTCGCGGTCTGGATGCCGAGGGTGACCGGACGTGTCTGAACGCTATTGTCAGGCTGGAGAACCATAACGCTCGTCTGGTCGCCCGCCCGGTCGATTGCCTGAATGGGAACGGTAACGGCGTTACCGGTCTGGTTCAGGGTCAGAGTCGCTTCGGCATAGAGGCCCGGTACCAGGGTGCCTTTCGGATTCGGGACATTCACTTCAGTGTGCATGGTTCGGGTGCTGGAATTGACGTCGGCGGAGAAACGGGCGACCTTGCCGCTGTCGGTTTCGTTCAGCGAGGATACTTTAACTTCGACGGGATCGCCGATGCGTATAAATCGGACATACGACTCAGGCACCGGAATCACTAACCGGTAGACGTTCTCCTGCGAGAGTCGAACAAGGGGCGTTGCCTGCGTAGAGCTTGTGCCGGCCTGCATCAGCGCACCAAGATTGGCATAGCGCTGCGTAACCACACCGTCGAACGGCGCCGTGATCTTCGCGTAGTCGAAAAGCGCCTGATCGTGAGCCAGTTTTGCCTTTGCTACCTCGACTTCACTGTTGGCGGCGGCCAGAGAGCCTTTCACCGCGTCGAGATTCGATGCGGCTGCCAGATCTTTACCTTGCGCGTCGTCGACTTCCTGCTGCGCCACCAGACCCGGCTTCGTTTTGGACACTCCGCTGAGCCGGTTGTACTGGAGATCCGTGACGTCATGTTGAGCTTTGGCCCGGGCTACTTCTTCCCGGGACCTGGTAACCTCGTCGGTTCTCGCTTTGATGACCGCCTCATCCTCCTGGAGTTGCGCTTCGAGTTCCGGGATTTCGAGAACGGCCATTACCTGGCCCTGGCGGACGTGAGAACCATAGTCGACGTTCAGTTGTTTGACATATCCCGCCTCTTTGGCGTAGACGTCGATTTCCTGGAAGGGCACAAGCTCCGAACTTACGGTGAGATGCTGGGCGATCGGGCGTAACTCAACCTCGGTTGTGGCAACAGTCGGAGGGGGCGTCGCAGCGGCCGTTGTCTGCGTATCGCCTCCGGCTTTCGAACAGGCGAAAGTCAGTGTTCCCGCCGCGATAACCAGAGCCAGGGAAACAACCGGGAGGGGACGAAGGGGAGAGAGCATCAGCGTGTGAGGTTTCCTCGCGCGATATCCGTCGAGCGATGAGCAAATCGGACGGCCCGGATCACTTGTTCCGGGTCCGCGGACCGGTGAATTACATCGAATCCGCCATGAGTTACGAGTTCCGCCCATAGATACTCATCGATCACCCGCGAGGCCAGCAGAATACATGGGTGCTCGGGCCTGGTGCTGAGCCGGTCTATCGCAGATCGCCAATCGTCATCCTCCGGCGTCCAGTCGTAAATCACAAGACGCGCCGGGAATGTATCAAGTGTGTGCAAGCTTTGTTCCACGCTTCGCGCGCGCTTAAGCTCCCATCCAGAACGTTTCGCAGCGTTGTGAACGGAAAGATACATATCGTCGTCGGGGGTTATCAGAAGCAGCCTGATCGAGACCTTCGCCGCGGTTTCAGAAGCGCGGTTCGTTCGGGATGGAAGCCGCAGTCGCCCCGCGAAGTCGAACATATCCGTTCTGGTCCGTCCAAAAGGTTAGCGGTTTCGCGGTCAGCAATGAATACAGGGATTACCTGAATTTGAGGTACAAATGACTTGAGATCCGCCTGCCGCCCATTCACCGCTATTCTGTAAGACGTGCCGGCTACTCGCGTCCTGATCGTTGACGATCACCCTCTCGTGCGCAGCGGGCTGCGATCCCTGCTGGAACGAACCGGCGAATTTGAGGTTGTCGGAGAAGGCGCCGACGGCTATGAAGCGGTTGAACTGGCAGCGCTTCACGCCCCTGACGTGATCCTTCTCGATGTTGCCATGCCTCGTCTGAACGGCGCGGACGCGGCTCAGTATATCCGGGATAAAGTTCCGCTGGCGGGAGTGATTATGCTGAGCATGCACGCCGACGAAAGCTACGTCCTGCGCGCACTGAAGAGCGGCGCCCGCGGTTATCTGCTCAAGGCTTCGCCCGAATCCGAGGTTCTGTCGGCGATACGCGCGGTCGCCGCCGGACAGGCTTATTTCAGTCCGGCGATTACTAAAATCCTCGTGGAGGAGTACGTCTCGGAGATGCGAAGGCGCGGCGTCGAAGATAGTTATGACCTTTTGACCTTTCGCGAGAAGGAGATTCTGCAACTGCTGGTATCGGGCAAAAGTAACAAAGAGATTTCCGCAACCCTGAATGTGAGCGTGGCGACGATCGAAACGCACCGCAACAACATCTTCCAGAAGCTGCACGTTCACAATCTGCCTGAACTGATTTTGTATGCGGTGCGTAAAGGCCTCGTGGCCTGAGCCGCATCCGGAAGCGGGAGTTCGAACGATACGATGGTTCCCTTTCCAGGTTCGGAATCCACCTTGAGAGTGCCGCCAAGCCGCGCGATTCGCTCTCCCATTCCAAGGATGCCGACGCCGCTCTCGCTCAAAGGTTCGAACCCCTTGCCATCGTCCTGAATCGAGACACGGAGGCGATGCGAAGCCGCCTGAGAAGGCCGTGTCTGTTGAACATAAATTCTGATCTGAGATGCGCGGGAATGGCGCGAGGCATTGTTGACTGCCTCCTGCACTACCCGGTAAACACAGGTTCGATGTTCATCCGGCAGATCATCCAGCGCGCCTTCGGTAGCCACATCCACATGGATTCCGCTGGTGCGGGACACTTCGCGGGCGAGCCATTTCAGCGCGGGAAGAAGCCCGAGATCATCAAGCATAGTGGGGCGCAGGAGTAGTGAAATGTTGCGAACGACGCTGGCATTTCGTTGGGTCATATCCTGGACAAGTTGCAACTGGCGAAGCGCCTCATCGACATCGCGGCGTTCCACCGCGGCCCGCAGATTTCCCAGGCCCAGCATAATCGCCGACAACACCTGGCCGACCTCATCGTGCAGTTCCCGCGATATCCTCCGCCTCTCGTCTTCCTGCGCTGAAACGAGTTCGGCGGATAGCCGCTTCAATTCGTTTTGCGCGGTCAGCACCTGTTGAAAGCGGAGTTCCGTTTCGCGCTCGAGGGCGAGAATGCGCCAAAGAGAAAGGCCCGCGACCAGCATCCCGGCGCCCAGGCTGAAGATCAGAAGCGACGCCAACCGCGCGCGGAAAACGGAAAAAAGATCCCTGACGTCCTGGCTGCTCGCGTAGAGCTGCTTCTCCGTCAGTTCGTGAATCCGGTCTGTCAGGTCGACCGTCAGAAGTCTGCGCGGCAGAAGCTCCTTTTCGATGAACGCATTGCCACGCGCGCGGCGCTCATTGGCCGTCCAGTCAAGAACCGGAGCGATCGCGTCCAGATATCCCTGCAACTCATTCCGGAACTGGTCGAAAACGGTGCGCTCATCGGGCCGGGCCAGACGAGCGTAATCGGACACCCCCGCCCCTATCCTGCTGCGAGCTTCGAGGAAGGCGGCTTTATGCGTGGCGGCGGCCTCGTCATTGTTATCCAGCAGATAGTCGCGGACATAAGTTCCGGAGAGGTAGATTTCCGATCGAAGCTTTTCGAGCGTGCGATCGCGGGATACATAGTCCTGACGAATCTGCTCCTGACGAACCTCTATCTGGGAAGTGAACGAGAGCGCCCGCAGACCCAGAATGGCCATCAGGAGCAGGAGTCCGCCGAAGCCGCCCCAAAGCAGAGGCCGTGTCTGGCGGCGGAACACTCCGTGAGCCGTAATCAACGAACCTCCGGTTTTGGACTCCAGTTGCGGGCGGCCCGCAAAGTTTCTTCCAGTTTCTCAAAAGAGAAATCCGGGTCGCGGCAAAGCGAAATCAGCTCCGCTTCGTGCTTTCTGATTGCAGCGACGGCATCCGGTAAGTCGCTGAGTATTGAGGGGGGCACGGAATGAATGCCGTTGCAATCCCCATGCAGCAAATCGCCCGGCGAGATCCGCAGACCGCCGATCTCGACGGGCTCGCCGAACTCCGTCACGTGCGCGTAGGAGTGTGAGACGCACGCGCCTCTTGCGAAACACTGGAAGCCAATCGCTTCGAGTGCCGGGAGATCGCGCACGGTGCCGTTAGTCAGATAGCCGGCGCAACCCAACGCGTTGCCGATCTGCGCGTGAAGTTCGCCGACGAGTCCGCCGGTACCCGGAAGCTCGTCGTCGTCTTCAATAACAAGGATTTTCGGTCCGTGGATACTCGCAACATAGTGCCACCAATCAGTGCGCTGATAGTAGCAGAGCCCCGAGATGGGGGGCGCCGCGGCGCGCATCCGGCCGGTGACCGCATAACCGGCTACGGCCGGCAGTTTCGGAGTCATGCAATGCACTCCGCGGCTCACGTATCCCTCATTGCGCATGCGCACGTTGAACGTTTCGATTGCATTCGATACGGTGCAAGTGTCCGTATGGCGCAGGAACGCAAAGAGTTCGGAGGATACCTGGTTGAGTGGTTTCACGTTTTCGACGAACACGCGCGCCGATCCATTGCCAGTATAGGACCGCATGGCCCGGCCCGGAATACAGGCTTCACCCGATTTGCGCCGGAATTGCACCTGACGGGGCAGCTCTCCGGATTCCGGATGGCCGCCCTGATGTGCAATCGATGGACGCGAAGCAAGAAGGTGAAGTCGATCGTTTCTCGGCTCTGCCAGGATGGACCTGCGATCCGCGAGCAACCACGAAAACCTTTGTGGGGCAGGGCTTCGGCCGGCGCGGAACTTTACGTCAGCCGGTAGCGCCGGCGATCTTTGTCGCCGGTGTCTGACTGGTTTTTCAATGGTGTTGGGAACAGGGCTTCGACAGGGCGTATATGAGGGACATGGTGCGGGACCACGAAAGGAACATAGCCGCCGGTCAGCACGAATCGTTAAATGGCATGACTCCCGATTCAAAGAACCGGGCAACAAATACTCTGCCTGCCCTGGAGATGCATCTGCAAATGGCGGTAAACGGCTGTTGATCCCGTTGCCTGATCCCGGCCCGAATCGATTCAGACGAAATCCCGGACCCCGCCGAAACGAGGCATCGTCGAACGACACTACCTCCTTGTGCGGAACGTGAGTGATGCCGCTCAGGAGAAAAGATGGACACGTACCACGTAGCGCTTGTTTCGGAAACCGACGCTGTAAGCTTTAGCGATGTCTCTAGCGTGAGCGCCGCCCTTCAAAAGCAGGTAACGCGGGATTTCGGACCAATCTGGGAGGTCAGCGCGACGGTTGACGCCTTTCAGAATCTCGAATCGGTTCCGGTCGACTACTGGCCCATCATCGTCAAGGATGACATCAGCCAACCCGGGGCCGCCGGTTATCACACCGACAACAACGGCCAGCCGTTTTCGCTGGTGCAGGCGGATGGAAGCTGGGCGCTTACCGCCAGCCATGAATGCCTCGAAATGCTTGCCGACCCGTTTGGAAACCGTACTATTGCCGGCGCCGCGCCGCCCCAGGCTTCCGGCAAAGCGAAGAAGCTGGCCCGCGTTCTCTATCTGGTGGAGGTTTGCGATCCCTGCGAAGACGACTCGCTTACCTATCAATCGAATGGAGTCACAGTTTCCGATTTCATCACTCCCCACTATTACGAACCGTCCGTCGCTTTGGGTATGCGCTACAGTTTCGGCGGTCACATCAAGGCGCCGCATCGGGTTCTCAATGGCGGCTATGTCAGTTTCGGAGATCCGACGACCAACCACTGGTATCAGGTCGTGGTAAACAACGGAAAGGCGACCACACGCAGCCTCGGAATTCTGAACACCTCAGGCAAGAGTCTTCGGGAGACCATTGATCGTGAAGTGCAGAAGCTGACGAAGGGTTATCGCACCGGCAAAGCCGCCGGAGCAAATGCGCTCGCCGCAGCCGCCGGCCGGCACTCCGGGCAACACGAAGCCCGGACGGGCCGCGCCAAAGCTTTGCGCTCCTACATCGGCGATTTGGTTAAAGTTAAGTAGAAATGGGCGAAGCAGGAAGTAACGACAAGCAGGACGACTCGGAGGCGGCGCGGGCGGAACGCGCTCGCCGTCTGCGGGAAGAAATCGCAAACCTGACGTCGGGGACTCCGCAGAAGAAATCTCCCGCGAAAAAGAAATCGATTCGCGAACAGATTGACGAGGCCGGGCAAAAGCGCAAGTGAATTTCGGCGATGGCCGCCTTCACGGCTGCGGTTCGGCCGTCTCAATTCTCAGGCGTTTACCGTCACTGATCACGGTGAGCAATCCTCGCTGATCGGTACGGAAGACCGCGACTTTCCTCTCCTGAAGAGCCGCTAGCGTCATTGGGTGCGGATGGCCATAGCTGTTATCGAACCCAGCCGAGATAATGCCGAATGCGGGGCGCTCCAGATCGAGAAACTCGGCCGTGCTGGACGTCCGGCTTCCGTGGTGACCGACTTTAAGCACATCGTCGTGCGAGAGCAGGCCGGATGCGGCGAGTTCCCGCTCGACGGCCTTCTCCATATCCCCGGTTAGCAGGAACGAGGTTGAACCAAAGCGAACGCGCATGACAAGCGAGTCGTTATTCTTCGGCTCCGATTCACTCGTGTAGTCCGGCGCAGGCGCGAGTATCTCGATGGTGGCGCCGCCGAAGACGAATGGGTCGCACCGGCGCAAGTTCCGAATGGTGATATGGAGACGCTCCGCCGTCTCGCGGACCGTGCGCCATTCCACGCTATCCTGCGTGGCTCCCGTCCATAACTCACGAGGACGGAAGTTTCTGAGCACCGCGCTCATGCCGCCCATGTGATCTTCATGCGCATGTGTCATAACGACGACGTCGAGACGCTTGATCGAACGCGACCAGAGGTAAGGGGAGACTACGTCCTCGCCGATATCGAGCCCCGGTTTTTTCTTCCGCCCGAACGATGGGATTCCGCCCGCATCGATCAGCATCAGCGTCCCTGCGGGAAAGCCGGCCAGCAGACTGTCTCCCTGCCCTACGTCAATCGCGCTTAATTCGAATTTGCCCCGCTCGACGACGGCCGGGAACGGGTGGACGACGATAACCGCCAAAGCCGCTGCGACTACCATCCAGGCAAATGCACGCGAGGATTTGAATTTCATCCGCCAGGCGGCAACGATCAAAGCGGCCGCGAAGATCGCGGCGAGCCAGAAAGGCGGGGCTGGAATGCGCCAGTCGGGCTCCCATCGCGCGTGGACGCTGACGGCCATTCGCGCGATCGAGAGCAGCCACGCGCACAGTTGGGCGAGAGCCGCGGAATTGAATGCGATCGCCGCAAAGCCCAGGGGCACGATCGCGCTCAAGACCGGCACAACGATCGCATTCGCCGATAACCCGGAGACGGACATACGGTGGAAGTAGACGATCGTCGGCAGCGCCAGACCAAGCTGAATGAAGAACGAGGTGACGAAGATCTCCCACAAATAAAGACAGAAACGCGCCCCCATGATGACAATCCATCGAGAGACGCGCTCGGGCAGACGCGCGATCAGCGTCAGCGTCCTGGCCAGCAGCCGCATTTCGATCCGGAATTGCGCGGACTTCGGAGCCAGACGGATATCTTTTTTCGTATCGCCAAGGTCCTTCAAACCCCGCGCGAGTGGCGCCGAAGTAGCGTCAAGCGCCGGCACTACGAAAGCGCCAATGAGCGCCACCGCAAGGAACGAGAGCTGAAAACTGGCATCGAACAACTGCTCCGGGTCGACGGCAACGAAGATCAACGCCACTGCGGCGAGAATATTCAGCAATCGCCCTTCGCGGAAAAAGCAGCGCGCGACACCATAGAGGGTCATGCCCGCAGCCGATCGCAGCACGGGCGCCTGCCATCCGGTAACACCGGCGTAGAGCCATGCCATCAGGACTGTCAGGATCAGCGCCACCCCGCGCGGAACGGCGCAAATCCGGAGGAAAAAGAGAAAAACGGCCGCCAGAACCGCGACGTGGCTGCCCGAAATCACGAGCGCATGGAAGGTGCCGGTGGAGCGGTAATCCTCGGTCCACATCCGGTCGAGCTTCGCGGTGACGCCGATCAATATGGCCTGCATCATCCCGTTCGCATAAGTGTCATTCGCGTACAGCCGATCGAGGCGATCCAGCGCTCCGGAACGGATGGCGAAGATGAAGCCCGCGAGCCGATTGCCGCACGACCCCGGAAGCACGTGTACCTTCGAGGCGTCACCCGAAGCGTTCCAGTAAATCCTCTGGCGAGCCAGATAGTGAACGTTGTCGAAGCTGCCCGGATTGTCGTAGTTGTGCGGGCGGCGTACCTTACCCTGGAATTCGATGTGAGTTCCGTAGGGAAGGTCGGGAAAGTCCGTGTGCGTAGAGAGAGAGACCTGGGCTCTTGCCTCCGGCGCCAGCTCAATGGTGAAACGTTCGCGATCGGTCGCAATCAGCGCCGGATCGACGACGCAACCTTCGAAGATCGCGAGCGTGTTGTCGGGGACACTGAGGGTCGGCGCGGCAAGTGTGAGGTGCGCCTGGGAGAGAGCAGCGCCGAAGAACACCAGTCCGGCGAGGCTGGAAAGAAGTGCGACCCGGGGAGAGCCTGCAACGTATCCGACGACGGCCAACAACGCCAGGGCGCCGATCGCAACACATAGCTCCGCCTGGGGAAGCTGCTCGTATCGGGCTATTGCCACCCCAGCCGCGACCGATGCGAAGGGCAACAGAAGCGGCTCGTGAAAACGCATATAACCTTGTGGGCTCTCGCGTGTGAATTCTCAAAAAAATCGCTCGCGGGAACGCACGTGAATTGGCATGGGAATATGGTGAATGAGTCTGGTCGCGAAGTTTTGCGACGATCCAAATGGCAGCTGGTACCCTCCCTCGTCTTCTCATCGACGTTTTTTCGATAGTTCTGATCGACCTCTTGCTCGCGGGCGACAACGCTCTGGTCATCGCACTGGCAGTGCGTATGATGGCTCCCGAACAACGGCGGCGCGCTATCCGGCTCGGCGCCGCTGCATCGGTCGTCCTGCGCGTGGTGCTCACGATCCTTGCGGCGAGGCTCCTTGGCGTCGACTACCTCAACCTTATGGGCGGCATTTTCGTGATCTGGATCGCTGTCAGAGTACTCTCGGATGCCAGCGCCCCGCCGCCCGTTCCCGAAGCTCGCGGGCGCCTGCTGGACGCGGTATGGCTGATTGTTGTTGCAGACATTACGATGTCAACCGACAATGTCCTTGCGGTCGCCGGCGCAGCCCGAGGCAGCGTGCCGCTGATCGTTTTTGGATTGTGTGTGAGCATCCCCTTCGTAATTTTTTCCAGCGATCTGATCGCCCGGCTCATGGAACGCTATCCCGCGGTCCTTTATTTCGGCGCAGCTATTCTCGGGCGAGTGGGGGCGGAAATGATTTTTACGGACGGCCTGGTCGTGCGGACGTTCCATCCTTCCGAGACGGTGATTTACGTGGCGGAGGCGGTATCAATCCTGGGCGTCCTTGCCGTTGGGAGGTTTCTCAGCGTGCGCGCTCGGGAGAAGTCGCGAGTTCCCGTCGAGGCGCTTCACGGGCGATAGTCGGCGAACAGTTGCTTCAGTGGGCTGTTCGGCGCTTCTGATCCAGGTTCGGAAGGAACCCCGTAAGCAGACCGATGGCCGGCAGGAATGCGCAGACCTGGTAGACGAAGTAGATGCCTGAGTGGTCCGCCAGTTTCCCGAGGTACGCGGCGCCCACACCGCCCATGCCGAATGCGAGGCCGAAGAACAGGCCTGAGATCGTGCCAATTCGTCCTGGGACCAGTTCCTGAGCGTAGACAATGATCGCTGAGAACGCCGAGGCCAGAATTAGTCCGATTACAACGCTCAGAATACCCGTCCAGAAAAGGTTCGCCCAGGGCAGCATCAGAGTGAACGGCAGCACTCCGAGGATCGAACACCAGATCACATATTTCCGCCCGATACGGTCCCCGATCGGTCCGCCGATAATGGTGCCGGCCGCGACCGCTCCCAGGAAGACGAAAAGATGCAGCTCTGCGCTCTGGACGGAGACGTGGAACTTACTGATCAGGAAAAACGTGTAATAACTGCTCAGGCTGGCGAGATAGATGAACTTCGAGAACATCAGCGCGATCAGGATCGCGAGCGAAAACGCGATTCTGGTTGAAGAGAGCGATGGGTGAATCAGCGCTTTCTTCGCCCGCGCCGTGAGACCGAGTGACTCGCGATGCTTGTACCAGGCGCCGACGTTGGTAAGCAACACGATCGCAGTCAGCGCCGCCAGAGTGAACCACACAATGCTGTGCTGACCTCTCGGAAGAACGACAAACGCCGCGAGTAAGGGCCCCAGAGATGCGCCCGCGTTGCCCCCCACCTGGAATAACGATTGCGCCAGTCCGTGTTGTCCTCCGGATGCCATCCTCGCCACGCGCGACGATTCGGGATGGAAGACCGCCGATCCCATCCCAATTAATCCTGCGGCAACCAGAATGAACGCGTAGCTGGAAGCCATCGACAACAGCGCCAGTCCGATCAGGGTAAAACCCATGCCGAATGGCAGCGAATAGGGCTTGGGCTTGCGGTCGGTATACAGGCCGATCAGCGGCTGCAGCAGCGACGCCGTCAGCTGGGTAGTCAGCGTAATCATCCCGATCTTCGCGAAATCGAGATGGAAGTTACTTTTGAGGATGGGGTAGATAGCCGGCAGCAACGACTGGATCATGTCGTTGAGAAGGTGCGAGAAGCTGATTGCCGCGAGGATTGTAAATACCGTCCCTTCGGCCACCTGCTGCTGCGGTTTGGTTGAGTCGACCTGTAAAACGCTTGCGCTCATGACTTCTTTTAATTATCCATTCCGACTGTCGAGGCAGAAAGCGCGGGCGATCAACTCGTAAGACCGGCGCCGGGCCTCATGGCTGTGGAGAATATTGACGATCAGAACCTCTTCCGCTTCGTATTCGCTGGCGAGCGCCTCGATGGCCGCGCGCACGCGATCCGGAGAGCCGGTGATGATTCGCCTGTTAGCCGGCGCCTGTCCGGGCGTCAGCCCCTCTTCGCGCAGAAAATGCTCTGCGCGTTCGAGGGTCGGCACCTGAATCGTGCGGCCGCGGAACAAAAGCGTCATCATCATGCGAAAGCTGTATGAGAGCCGCTCCGCTTCTTCGTCGGCGTCGGCGCAGATGGCCCACGCGGCGACGGCTGTTCGCGGTTTTTCGAGGCGATCCGAGGGCGTAAACGTTTGCTGATAGTACCGCGCCAGTCGCGCACCATCGGGGTTGATGAAATCCGCAAAGACGTACGGAAGGCCAAGTTCAGCAGCCCATACCGCGCTATCCTGCGACGATCCGAGGAGCCAGAGCTCCGGGCTTTCGAAATGCACCGCCGCAAGACGGGCGAAGCGAGTATCGGGATGCGGACGATTGGCGGTGAGCGCCATCAGCTCATCCAGTTGCTGCCGGAAATCGTCGGGCGCGGACTGGCGGCGGTCTCTTTGGAGCGCGAATGCGACCATCGGAGACGTTCCGGCCGCGCGGCCGATGCCAAGGTCGATGCGCCCCGGAAAAAGGGCGCTCAGCATGCTGAAATTTTCGGCGACTTTGAGCGGGCTGTAATGAGGCAGCATCACGCCACCGCTGCCTACCCTTATACGGTCTGTCGCAGCTGCGATCGGGCCGATCAGAACTTCGGGACTGTTGCAGGCCAGACCCTGCGTTCCATGATGTTCTGCAACCCAGTAACGCCTGTAGCCGAGTTTGTCCGCCAGACGTGCGAGGTCGATGCTGTTCCGCAAGGCCTCTCCGGCTGTGGAACCCTCGGGAATGGGAGATTGATCGAGAACGCTGAGGCGGAGCTTCGACACCTCTTCTTAAGATGCATGCCCGGCCCCTCAGATTCGTGGATTGAGCGGGGTCTTTTGTATGCCGTATGAATCGAAGTTCGCGTCGTCGAGCCATCGCTCGAATTCCCGTTTGCACGCCGGCCACTCTGAGTCCAGCAGCGAGAACCAGGCGGTGTCACGGTTGCGGCCTTTGACGATCATGTGCTGGCGGAAAATGCCTTCGAAGGAAAACCCGAGCCGCAGCGCCGCGCGCCGCGACGGTTCATTGAGGGCATTGCATTTCCATTCGTAGCGGCGATATCCCAGATCTTCGAAAACGTAGCGCGCGAGAAGGTACATCGCTTCGGTTGCACCGCGGGTTCTTTGTAAGGCCGGGGAGTACATGATGTTACCGACTTCGATGACCCGATTGCCCGGATCGATGCGCATGAGCGCCGCACGCCCTACCGCCAGCCCTGTATGCCGATCGACTATCGCGTAAAACAATGGATCCTCCGACGCCTCTTTGGAGCGCATGTTCTCGTCAAAGGCCTCGCGTTCGAGGAATGGCCCATCAGGCATGTACAGCCAGAGGGATTCGTGCGCTGTATCTCCCAAGCCCGGCCAGAGGGCGTCAGTATGTTTCGCGGCGTCCAGCGGCTCAAGGATCGCAGCGGCGCCTTCGAGGGTGATTCGTTGCGGGCGCGCCGCAGGAAGTGAATCGAGAAATTGATGGGCCATCGGGTACCACATCGCTACTTCGTGCCTGGGTTAATTAACGAGTTCCGTCTTCATCCAGGCTCAATTGCATGTCCTTGAAGTCCAGCGTGAAACCGCCGGCCAGGCGTCCGTTCCAATCACACCGTCTTCGAAACGAAGTTCCCTGAGCGGTTCCGCGAGTAGAGGAACGTCATGGAGTCGTGCGATTCTGCCAGGAAGCGCCAGATCGAGTTTCGGGGCAGTATCCAGAGTTCTCACAACAGTTTCACCCACGCCTCTCCGGCCCACTTGTTGTTTCCGGAGGTGCCCAGTTTCGTCTTCGCTCAAGGCCTCGCGGAAAGACGGATAGAGATCGCTGCGCAACGCTCCGGTATCGAGCGCCATCTGCAGGAGTCGCCCTCCATGACGGACTTCGACCACAGGCGTGAGCGCCTCAAAGAAGATATTCGGCTCGCCCGGCGACGCTGCAGGGTTCGGTTCTATGTGAACAGCCCCCCGGACCGAGATGGAGACGCTTCCGAACGCTCTGATGACAGGCAGTCCCAGGATGCCGCGGGGCGCGTGAGAGGGAAGGGCGCCGTCGGGGATCACGGCAAATGCCACATTACGAAGATGGGCTCTTCCGAGCTGCAGATCCTGAGCGACCCCAACGCGGACCTCGGTTTTCTTGCCCGTCGAACCGTTGACCGAGGTGGATCCTGTGAATACGGAAAGACCGATCCGCATGGCCTCGGATTCGGTCACGACAGAAGAGTTCGCGCCGGTGTCGAAGAGCCACTCCGCTTTGCTTCCACTTACATTTACCGGGACGACCCATTGGTCCCGCCGACGTGCCCTTACGGTGACCTCTGGACCGAATTCAACGGTCTGGACCGGAGTGCCGCGCAACAGCTCGCAAAAAGCTCGATCATCTTCAATGTCCGGCCGATCGGCATCCTCCGCCCGCATCAATTGAAGTTCCGCCGCAAACTCGGAGGCCGCCTCGGCGTAACGCGAACTGCGAACCAGAGTATACGCAAGTTCCTCATGCGCCATGCGGCCGATGTCGCCATTAGGATGCGATCTAGTGTCCCGTCCCATTTAATTATTTACAATACGAGTGATTCATGATGCAATAGTGACATGTTCGTTCGTGCCGCTCCGCTGACCGTCGGCGAAGAACAAAGACGTCAATTGGAATCCCTGGTTCGGGCGGGTTCCACGCCGCAGAACACGGTGCGCAAATGTCAGGTGGTCTTATTGGCCGGCCAGGGAGTGTCAAATCATTCCATCGCTCAGCAAACAGGTTTGTCGCGTCCCACCGTACTGGCGACGCGGACGGCATTTTCCAAACGAGGTGTTGAGGGCCTCAGCGAACCTCACAAACGGAAGCGGTCGCGCAAGGTGCTTACGGCGGATCTGGAGCAGCGGATTCTGGACACTACGCTGAAAACAAGACCGGCTGACGCCTCTCACTGGAGCGCCCGAGTGCTCGCCGCGAAGCTGGGCGTTTCGCGGATGATGGTGCAGCGTGTCTGGCAACGCTATGACATCCAACCGCACCGGGTGGAGAGATTCAAGATCTCCAATGACCCCCAATTCGAAGACAGGGTACGCGATATCGTAGGCCTCTATCTCGATCCGCCCGAGCGCGCTCTGGTGTTCTGCGTCGATGAGAAGAGTCAGATCCAGGCGCTGGACCGAACCGCCCCGATCCTGCCGTTGCGACCGGGATTACCGGAACGACAGACCCACGACTACAAACGCAACGGGACGACAACCCTGTTTGCCGCCTTCAACATTCTGAATGGCAAGGTCATTGGAAGCTGCCTGCCACGCCATCGGGGCAAGGAGTTCATCAAGTTCCTCAATCAACTGGAAAAGGAGGTGCCCCCGGAACTCGATATCCATCTCATTCTCGACAACTACAGCACACATCAAGGGGCGGCGGTGCAGAACTGGCTCAAGCCTCGGAAGCGACGCCGTTTCCACTTCCACTTCACGCCCACCAGCAGTTCCTGGCTCAATCAGGTGGAGCGGTGGTTCGGGCCGATCACCGACAAGATTCGGCGTGGCACATTTCACTCGGTCGAAGAACTGGAACGCGCCATCTACGCACGGCTCGCAAACGGGACCAATACGCCCAAGGCGTTCGTCTGGAAAGCCACCGCAGATGTCATCCTCGACAAGGTTCGTCGTTGTAAAGAATTAGCCGGGACGGCACACTAGTACTACTGTGTTATAAAACATGATATATTGTTTTTGTTGTGAGCGCCATATCAACGAGGGCGCCAGGCGCACAACAGAAACGGCTCGCTGCATATCTCGAAAGCCTGGCGCAGGCGGCGGGGCATTCGGACCGGATCGCACCTTTCAAGGCATATTGCACAGGGTTGCTTTTGCCGGGAGAACGGAAGAGCGTTGAGCCGATGGCCGCGAAGCTTGCGCCGGAAAATGTTCGCCGCATGCATCAGTCCCTGCATCATCTGGTGGCGGATGCTCCCTGGGATGACGAAGTGCTGCTTGATCGGGCGCTGGATACGGTGCTGCCTTCCATGCTGCGGCAGGGTCCTGTGGTGGCGTGGGTAGTGGATGACACGGGTTTCCCGAAGAAGGGCAAACATTCTGTGGGCGTGACTCGGCAGTATTGCGGGCAGGTGGGTAAACAGGATAACTGCCAGGTGGCCGTAAGTCTTTCCGTAACGACGGAAGCATCGAGCATGCCGATTGCGTTTCGCTTATATCTTCCGGAAGTGTGGGCGAGCGATCCGGAAAGACGGAAGAAAGCCAGGGTCCCCGAGGAGATCGTATTTCAAACGAAGCCCCAAATTGCGCTGGCACAGATACAGCGGGCAAAGGAACGCGGTGTACCCGCAGGTGTGGTGCTGTCGGACGCCGGATATGGCAACGATTCGCAGTTCCGGGCACAACTGACCGAATGGGATTTGCCTTATATTGCGGGACTCATGAGTACGGTGAAGGTATGGAAACCCGGTGAGCAACCCGTATCCCCTCCCGCGCAAAAGGGCCTGGGCCGTCCGCCGAAACTGCTGCAGCGTGATCTGAAACATCAGCCGGTAACAGTGAAAGACCTTGCGCAGTCACTGGCCCCGGAAGCATGGGAAACCGTCTGCTGGCGTGCAGGAGTCAAAGACGATCTCCAATCGCGCTTTGCCGCGGTTCGTGTGCGTCCGGCACATCGCGATTACTGGCGTGCGGAGCCGCATGCGGAAGAATGGCTTCTGATCGAATGGCCGGAAGGCGAAAATGAACCCACAAAATACTGGTTCTCGACTCTTCCCGCAGATCTGCCTCTGACTGACCTCGTCCACCTTGCCAAACATCGCTGGATCATAGAACGCGATTACGAGGAGTTGAAACAGGAACTGGGGCTGGGTCATTTTGAAGGGCGAGGCTGGCGCGGATTTCACCATCACGCCACCCTCTGCATCGTCTCGTATGGGTTCCTGATCGCCGAGCGGAGCTGTTTTTCCCCCTCAGCGCGCGCCGGTCATCTTGGACTATGCGCCGCCAAACCGCCGCAACGCTTCCGGCCGCGCGGCTCCCCGCATAAGACCCGAGCGGCATAACCCACACTCGATCGCGACCATCAGAATCGTCATTGCCCGCTATCTGATCGGACTGCTTCCTCGATGTCCCTGTTGTGGATCGCGCTCCGGATAATCTTCCGCGTCAACGTCCGCCTCAACTATGCAGGATGCGGGTCGTGAGTGGTTCGGCGCCGTTTGCCACGCCCCATCCAGCAGTTCCACGCCGCTGAGTTTGTCGAGCGCAATGCAGCGCCAGTTATCCGGCGACCCCGGCGGTTTCAGGCCGGATTCGCTTTCTCCGCCGTACTGATAGCAAAGCACTCGGAACTGCCCTTCCTTGTTCCTTCCCAGTCTGTGCGGACAAAACAGGCGGTGGCGACCATGGTAAACAGCGGACACCGGCCGCCTGCTCTCCACGGCCGAGCGCACCATCCGGTATATATCGGCCACAGAGCCAACCCTGCCCGTTCCCAAACCGCCACCCAGACCTTCAGATTACTCGCGCGGAACCATAAATCCCAAGAGCTCAACGCTTTATAACACAGTAGTACTAGGAAGCCGCGCAACTGCTCTACGGCTGTGGCATCGTGGCCAAATCTGGCTGATGTCACTCCGCGATAAAAGAGTTCGGGCGTTTCCGAGAGCGCTGCGATGGCCCTGCGGAGATCAAAGATGCGCCGCGTTTCCGCCAGTTCGCGCAATGTTGCGAGATCGGCTGCTCTTATGAGCAGGCAGCACATCAGACCGAGGACAAGCGCTCAAGGTATTCAACGCCGGTAATCAGTCTATACTTGAGCTGCGGTCTTCGACATGAGAACAAAAAGCCGGGCGAACCCTTTCGGGCCGCCCGGCTTTTGGGTTTGTTTTGTCGAACTGACTTACTCGGCCAGCGTTTCTTCCGGCCCAGGGTCTTCGCTGAGTCCGCCGGTATAAGTCAATCGGGCTTCGTCTTCGTAGCCCGCCAGCGCATCGAGCGTCGGTTCCGGGATCGGCTCTTCCACGATATCCTCGCCCGCGATTCTGGTCCGGCGATAGAACTCCATGCCGGTGCCAGCCGGAACGAGGCGGCCCATGATCACGTTCTCCTTCAGACCCCGCAGGTAATCCACCTTGCCGTTGATCGCGGCTTCGGTGAGTACGCGCGTTGTCTCCTGGAAGGACGCGGCCGAAATAAACGAGTCGGTCGAAAGAGAGGCCTTGGTGATACCCAGCAGCACGGCTTTACCCTGCGCCGGGCGTCCGCCCGCTTCTTCCACCCTCAGGTTCTCCTGCACGGAATTTGAACTTATCCACCACTTCTTCGGGCAGAAATTCCGTATCGCCGATATCTTCCACACGCACCCAGCGCATCATCTGACGTGAGATGACTTCGAGGTGCTTGTCGTTGATATTCACGCCCTGCAGGCGGTAAACTTCCTGAATTTCGTTGACGAGATACTTCTGCAGTTCTTTCTCGCCGCGAACATCCAGAATGTCGTGCGGATTGCGCGGCCCGTCCATCAGCGGATCGCCCGCCGCGACGCGCTCGCCTTCCTGCACATTGATATGGACGCCGCGTGGCAGCGAGTATTCCCGCTCCTCGCCATCGTCGCCCATGATGTAGATCTTGCGCTGGCCCTTCGAGAGTTCGCCGTATTTGACCACGCCGTTGATCTCGGCCATGATCGCGCTCTCGCGCGGCTTGCGCGCTTCGAACAGTTCGACCACGCGCGGCAGACCGCCCGTGATGTCCTTGGTCTTCGTGGTTTCGCGCGGAATCTTCGCCAGAACGTCGCCGGCGTGGACTTCTTCGCCGTCATGCACCATAAGGTGGGCATGGGTCGGCATGAGGTACTTGCGGGCCCCCGCCGGTCCCTTGATCTGCACCATCGGCTGGCGCTTCTCATCGGGCGAATCGGTAACGACCAGCTGCGACATACCGGTCACTTCATCCACCTGCTCGGCGAGCGTAATGCCCTCCTGCAGATCTTTGAAGTGAACGATGCCGGAAAGCTCGGTCAGAATCGAGAACGTATAAGGATCCCATTCGAGCAGGATCTGGTTCGCTTTGATCGGATCGCCTTCGGCCACCGTAATGCGCGCGCCATAGACAACCTGATAGCGTTCCTTTTCGCGGTTCTTGTCGTCAACGATCGCGAGGATGCCGTTCCGGTTCATGGCGATGATCTCGCCCTTTTCGTTCCGGACCCACTGAACGTTGATGTATTTGGCGAAACCATCCGCCTTCGCGTCCTGCTTCGACTGCTCGGAAATTCTGGTCGCCGTACCGCCGATGTGGAACGTACGCATCGTCAGCTGGGTGCCAGGTTCGCCGATCGACTGCGCTGCGATGACGCCGACCGCTTCGCCGCGTTCGACCAGGCGACCAGTCGCCAGGTTGCGTCCGTAGCAGGCGACGCAAACGCCGCGCTTCGATTCGCAAGTCAGCACCGAGCGGATCTTGACCCGCTCGATACCGGCCGATTGAATTGCGGCGGCCAGTTCTTCGGTGATCTCCTGATTGACGGCAACAATTACGTTGCCCTCATAATCGCGCTGATCTTCGAGAGCCACGCGGCCAACGATACGGTCGCGCAACGGCTCGATGATTTCGCCCGATTCGATGATCGGTTCGACGACGATGCCTTCGGTCGTGCCGCAATCGTTTTCGCTGATGATCACGTCCTGCGCCACGTCAACCAGACGACGGGTGAGGTAACCGGAATCGGCCGTCTTGAGAGCCGTATCCGCCAGACCTTTACGCGCGCCGTGAGTCGAGATGAAGTACTGCAGCACGTTGAGACCTTCGCGGAAGTTCGCGGTGATCGGGGTTTCGATGATCTCGCCCGAGGGCTTGGCCATCAAACCGCGCATACCGGAGAGCTGGCGGATCTGCTGTTTCGAACCGCGCGCGCCGGAATCGGCCATGATGTAAATCGGGTTGAGGTAGCGGCCCGTGCGGTCGTCCTCTTCCATAGCGCTGAACATCTCGTCCGAGACCTTCTCGGTGACTCGCGACCAGATTTCGATGATCTTGTTGTAGCGCTCGCCGTGGGTGATGGCGCCGTCCTGATACTGGCTTTCGACGGCCACCACTTCCTTCTCGGCGTTCTCCACCAGTTCCTTCTTCTCGCCCGGAACGACCATGTCGTCGACGCCGATCGAGATGCCGGCGCGGGTTGCATAAAGGAAGCCGAGATTCTTGATCTTGTCCAGCATGTCTACCGTGATCTGCAGGCCAAACTTCAGGTAGCAATACTGCACAAGCTGCGCCAGACCCTTCTTCTTGAGCAGGCCGTTGATGAACGGCATCTCTTCGGGAAGATGGTCGTTGAAGATCACGCGGCCCACGGTCGTGTCCATGTACTGCTTCACGAACTCGATGGGCTCGGTGTGCATGACGTTCTGGTTATCGAACGCCTTGTTGAGGTCGATCACCTTGCCGGTGTAGCGCAGTTTGATCGGCGTCAGCGTCTGCACTTCTTCCATTTCGAGCGCGATCAGAACGTCGTCCGTGGAAGCGAAAGTCCGGCCTTCGCCTTTGGCGCCGGGACGGGACTTCGTCAGGTAGTAGCAGCCGAGCACCATATCCTGAGTCGGAATCGTGATCGGTCCGCCGTGCGCGGGCGAAAGGATGTTGTTCGACGCCAGCATGAGCGTCGCGGCTTCGATCTGCGCTTCGGGCGACAGCGGAATGTGAACGGCCATCTGATCGCCGTCGAAATCCGCGTTGAACGCGGTGCAGACCAGCGGGTGAATCTTGAGCGCCTTGCCTTCGACCAGAACGGGCTCGAAAGCCTGAATGCCGAGGCGGTGAAGCGTGGGGGCGCGGTTCAGCAGAATCGGATGGTCCTTGATGACCTCTTCGAGGATGTCCCAAACCACGGGATCCTGCTGCTCGACGAGTTCCTTCGCCTGCTTGATCGTGGTGCAATGGCCGCGTTGTTCGAGCCGGTGATAGATGAACGGCTTGAAGAGCTCGAGCGCCATCTTCTTCGGCAGACCGCACTGGTGCAGCTTGAGTTCGGGACCGACAACGATGACCGAACGGCCCGAATAGTCGACGCGCTTGCCGAGCAGGTTCTGACGGAACCGGCCCTGCTTGCCTTTGAGCGTATCGGAGAGCGACTTGAGCGGGCGATTGTTCGCGCCGCGCAGCACGCGGCCGCGGCGGCCGTTGTCGAACAGCGCGTCAACGGCTTCCTGCAACATGCGCTTTTCGTTGCGGACGATCACGTCCGGCGCATGCAGTTCCATCAGCTTCTTCAGCCGGTTATTGCGGTTGATGACGCGGCGATAGAGATCGTTGAGATCGGAAGTGGCGAAACGGCCGCCATCGAGCGGAACGAGGGGACGCAGTTCCGGTGGAATGACCGGAAGCACGTCGAGAATCATCCACTCCGGCTTGTTGCCCGATTTGCGGAAGCTCTCGACCACGCGCAGCCGTTTGGCAAACTTCAGCTTCTTCTGCTGCGAAGTTTCGGTCTTCATCTTTTCGCGAATGTCTTCGCTCAAAAATTCGACGTCGATCTTCTTCAGAAGCTCTTTGATGCCTTCGGCGCCCATCATGGCGACGAACTTACTGGCCGTTTCCGGGATCCTGCTCGAGTTGCCGCTTGCGTTCGTCCGAAATGACTTCGCCCTGCGCCAGATCGGGCACTTCGCCCGGATCGACGATGACGTAGGCTTCGAAATAAAGCACGCGCTCGAGCTCACGCAGCGTGATATCGAGCAGGTGGCCGATGCGCGAAGGCAGGCCCTTGAAAAACCACACATGCGAGCAGGGGCTGGCCAGTTCGATATGGCCCAGGCGTTCGCGGCGCACGCGGGCCAGCGTCACTTCGACGCCGCACTTGTCGCAGATGACGCCGCGATGCTTCATCCGCTTGTACTTGCCGCAGAGACATTCCCAATCCGTAACGGGTCCGAAGATCCGCGCGCAGAAGAGTCCGTCGCGCTCCGGCTTGAACGTTCGGTAATTAATGGTTTCCGGCTTGGTGACTTCGCCGTGGCTCCAGCTTCGGATCTTCTCGGGTGAAGCCAGAGAGATCCGGATAGAGTCGAAATCCGCGGTAATATTTGCCCGATCGTAGGGAGAGGATCGCATTTGTTCTCCTATATGAAAACCAAAACCGATATCAGCCGCGAATGAACACGAATGAACACAGATAAAGCAAATTTCTTATTCGTGTTCATTTGTGTTCATTCGTGGCCCAAATTGTGTTAATCCGCCGCGAGTGCAGTATCTTCGGTCTGCTCGCGGAACTTCTTCATCAGCTCGACATCGAGACACAGGGACTGCAATTCCCGAATCAGCACGTTGAACGATTCCGGAACGCCCGGTTCGATCGCGGCTTCGCCTTTGACGATGGCCTCGTAAATCTTGGCGCGTCCATAGACGTCGTCCGACTTCGCCGTCAGCAGCTCCTGCAGAATGTAGGCGGCGCCGTAAGCTTCGAGCGCCCAGACTTCCATTTCGCCGAACCGCTGTCCGCCGAACTGCGCTTTGCCGCCGAGGGGCTGCTGCGTGATCAGCGAATACGGCCCGATGGAGCGGGCGTGGATCTTGTCGTCAACCAGGTGCGAGAGCTTCAGCATGTAGATGTAGCCCACGGTCACCGGCTGCTCGAACTCCTGACCGGTCATGCCGTCGTACAGCTTGGTCTTGCCCGAAGTCGGCAGGCCCGCCTTGGTCAGCATGTTCTTGATGTCCTTTTCGGTCGCGCCGTCGAAGACCGGGGTTGCGAACTGCACGCCCAGCGCTTTGGCGGCCCAACCGAGGTGGGTCTCGAGAATCTGACCGACGTTCATACGGCTGGGAACGCCGAGCGGGTTGAGTACGATTTCAACCGGCGTTCCATCCGGAAGATAAGGCATATCTTCTTCCGGAAGAATGCGCGCGATCACACCCTTATTACCGTGGCGGCCGGCCATCTTATCGCCGACCGAAAGCTTGCGCTTCATCGCGATGTAAACCTTCACCAGCTTGATTACGCCCGGAGGCAGTTCATCGCCCTTGCGCAGCTTTGCGATCTTTTCGTCGGTGATCTTTTCGAGCACCGCGATCTGGCGCGACGTCATCTCTTCGATTTCGTCGATCTGTTCGTTGATGCGGGCGTCCTTGTTGGTGAAGCGGACGCGCTTCAGGTCGCGCGAACGCGTCTTCTCGATCGATTCGCGATCGAGAATCGCGCCTTTGGCGAACAGCTTCTTGTTGGTCTTTTCATCGTGCAGGTCGGCAAGCACTTCCTTGCCTTCGAGCAGATTGCCGAGGCGCTTGGCGCGCTCGTCGGTCAGGATGCGGATTTCGTCGCTGAGATTGCGCTGCAGACGCGCGATCTGGGTTTCTTCAATGCGCCGCGACCGCTCGTCCTTATCCTGCCCTTTGCGGGAGAAGATCTTGCAATCGACGACCGTGCCTTCGATGCCCGGCGGGCAGTAGAGCGAGGCGTCCTTCACGTCGCCGGCCTTTTCGCCGAAGATCGCGCGGAGCAGTTTCTCTTCCGGAGTGAGCTGCGTTTCGCCTTTCGGCGTCACTTTGCCGACCAGAATGTCGCCCGGCTTCACCGTGGCGCCGATCCGGATCACGCCGGATTCGTCCAGATTGCGCAGGAACGAATCGGCGATGTTCGGAATGTCGCGGGTGATTTCTTCCGGTCCCAGCTTGGTGTCGCGGGCTTCGATCTCGAACTCTTCGATGTGGATCGAAGTGTAGTAGTCTTCCTTGACCAGCTTTTCGTTGACCAGGATGGCGTCTTCGAAGTTGTAACCGCGCCACGGCATGAACGCGACCAGCACGTTCCGTCCGAGCGCCAGTTCGCCCATATCGGTGCAGGGGCCGTCGGCCAGAACCTGACCCTTGACCACCCGCTGACCCTGATACGCGATCGGCTTCTGGTTGATGCAGGTGTTCTGGTTCGAGCGCTTGAACTTCGTCATCTGGTAGATGTCCGCGCCGACTTCGCGCGACATCTGACCTTCATGCGCGGTGCCGTCCACGCGCACGATGATGCGTTCGGAATCGACCGAATCGACCACGCCCGCGCGCTTGCAGAGAATCACCGCGCCCGAATCGCGCGCCGTCACATACTCCATGCCGGTGCCGACATAAGGAGCGTCGCCGCGCAGCAGCGGAACGGCCTGCCGTTGCATGTTCGATCCCATCAGCGCGCGGTTCGCGTCGTCGTTTTCGAGGAACGGAATCAGGCTGGCCGCGACCGAGACGAGCTGTTTCGGACTGACGTCCATGTACTCGATTTCGTCGCGGCCCTTCAGCACGAAGTTGCCGGCCTGGCGGGCGTTGGCGAGTTCCGGAGCGATGCGGCCGTTCTCTTCCAGCTCCACGTTCGCCTGGGCGATGGTGTATTTGTCTTCTTCCCACGCCGAGAGGTAATCGCAGTGGGCGACGATACTCGGCCTTCTGCTTGTTGGCGGCGCAGCTGCGGCGTTGGCCTTTTCGAGCGCCTCGCGCAGGATCACGTCGCCCGACTTTGAACGCGGTGTCGCCGGGATTCAGAATGCGAACTTCGTCCACAACCGCGCCGTTGATCACGCGCTTGTACGGGCTCTCGATAAAGCCGTAATCGTTGATGCGCGCGAAGCACGAAAGCGACGAAATCAGACCGATGTTCGGGCCTTCCGGCGTTTCGATCGGGCAGATGCGGCCGTAGTGCGTCGGATGAACGTCGCGCACTTCGAAGCCGGCGCGCTCGCGGGACAGACCGCCTGGTCCAAGGGCCGAGAGACGCCGTTTGTGCGTGATCTCGGAGAGCGGATTGGTCTGATCCATGAACTGCGAAAGCTGGCTCGATCCGAAGAATTCGCGGATCGCGGCCATAACGGGCTTCGCGTTCACCAGGTCGTGCGGCATGGCCGTCGACATTTCCTGGTAGACCGACATCTTTTCCTTGATCGCGCGCTCCATGCGCACGAGGCCGATGCGGAACTGGTTTTCGAGCAGTTCGCCGACCGCGCGGACGCGGCGGTTGCCGAGGTGATCGATGTCATCGACCACGCCGATGCCCTTGCGCAGCTTCAGCAGGTAGCGGATCGTGTCGTGGAAATCTTCCGGATGCAGGATGCGCGAATCGTAGTTCGTGCCGTCGGCCTTCTTGCGGACCGGCGACTCGGGCGCATCGTAGATCTTGATCGAGAACTTCATGCGGCCGACGCGCGAGAAATCGTACTTGCGCGCATCGAAGAACATGCCGTCGAACAGCTGGGTCGCGGTATCGACGGTCGGCGGATCGCCCGGGCGCAGCTTGCGGTAGATTTCGATCAGCGCTTCTTTGCGGGTCTTGACCGGATCCTTTCTGAAGAGTGGTCGAGATGACCGTGCCGACTTCGTCGCGCTCGGGGAAGAAGACTTCGAAGCTCTCGATGCCGGCTTCGATCAGCTTGCCGATGACGGTCGGCGTCAGTTCCTGATTGGCGTCGATCATCACTTCGCCGGTCGACATATCGACGACGTCGGCGGCGATGAACGCGCCTTCGAGATCGTTCGACGGCGACTTCGACCTGCGTGATCTTGTTCTTGACGATTTCGCGCATCAGGCCGGCGGTGATTTTGCGGCCCTGCGGAACGACGGGTTCGCCGGCCTTGTTATTGATGGCGTGGGAAAGCTTCAGGCCGATCGAGATTGTCGTCGACCGTGCCAGAGCAGCTTCGCGTCTTTGATGCTGACCTTGCTGATGCGGTAGAACGTGCGCAGAATCTGCTCGTCGGTTTCAAGACCGAGCGCGCGCAGAAAAACAGAACCGTAAAACTTGCGTTTGCGGTCGATACGGACATAGAGCAGATTCTTGTTGTCGTACTCGAATTCGACCCAGCTTCCGCGGTAGGGAATGATCTTGCCGAGGTAGTAGCCCTGGGCGGCAACGCGCTCGAAGAACACGCCGGGCGAACGGTGCAACTGGCTGACGATGACGCGCTCGGTGCCGTTGATGATGAACGTGCCGTTGTTCGTCATCAGCGGAATTTCGCCGAAGAAGACTTCCTGTTCTTTGATGTCGCGAACGCTCTTCTGGCCGGTTTCGGCGTCTTTGGCGTAGACGGTGAGGCGGATGGTGACTTTGAGCGGCGCGGCATAAGTCATGCCACGCTCTTCGCATTCGGCCTGATCGTATTTCAGCTGCAGGCCGACCGGGTCGCCGCACTTGTTGCAGAACGTGACGATATTGCGGTTAAACGTGCCGCAATGGTGGCAGAGAATGTCGCCGGGGTGGAACGGATCGGTCTTGATGGTCGCGCCGCAGGAGGGGTTGCGGCAGGTGGAGCGGAGGTGATGCAAACCCTTCAGATTGCCGCACTTGCACTCCCAGTTGCCGATCGAATAATCGACAAACTCCAGCTGACTGACGCCGCGGAAATCGGAGATCGGGAAGACGGAAGTAAATACCGTCTGCAGTCCGATATCGTCGCGCTCATTCGGCAGAAGATCCATCTGCAGGAACTTCTCGTACGAATTTTTCTGGACTTCGATCAGATTCGGAATCGGAATCGAAGTTTTGATTTTGGAAAAATCAACTCTATCGGGGGCCAGACCGTTCTCGAGACATAGGATTCAGGAACTCCGTTACAACAGGCAGCGCGTCTCAGGACGCCGCTACCTGGAAACCAACAATGCAGACAACAAATGACGCGGGCCGCTCTCTTCGCATCGAAAAGCAGCTCGCCGACAGAGACACTTTACGTGCCGCTGGACACAGACTGCGCATGCGGACAGTTCGCATGCGCACGGTCGAAAGATGGTGCAAAGTTCGACTGCGGACGAAGAAGAAAGGGACTTCTGTAGCGAACTGAGGATACACGCGGTGGCGTCGGCGCACAGGCGCACAAAGCCCCTACGCGAAGGTCTGGTCTGACCGACTTGCAATTTAACTGCCAGGAGTTCAGCGCCACCGTCACCAATCCGGGTCTGATTCCGGTAGATACCAACGCCAACTTACGACGTTAGCACCGAAACGTCAACCCGTCAACTACAAAGTCCAACAGCGGCACGAGAACATGCGCTCTCCTGCCGCCCGAATCTCCCCTTACGGGGCCGCAACTGCAACGAATCGAAGAACTTAGCTGAATCGGCTACTTCACTTCGACGGTTGCGCCGGCGTCGACGAACTTCTTCTTGATGGTCTCGGCTTCGTCCTTGCTGACGCCTTCCTTGACCGGCTTGGGCGCGCCGTCCACCAGATCCTTGGCTTCTTTCAGGCCGAGGCTGGTGACTTCGCGCACCGCTTTGATGACATTGATCTTGTTGGCGCCGGCCGCAGTCAGAACGACCGTGAATTCGGTCTTCTCTTCCGCTGCCGGAGCCGCCGCCGCCGCCGCCGCCGCCCGCCGCCGCCACCGGTGCTGCCGCCGCCGCCGAAACGCCCAGCTTTTCTTCGAGCAACTTCACGAGCTGTGACGCTTCGAGCAGCGTCAAGCCCTGAATCTGATCCGCAATCGCGTTGATATCCGCCATGATCTTAAAAACTCCTCAAACTCTTCGTTCAAATCTTGTTCAGAAATGCGCCTGACGACCGCTCGACCGGTCAGCCTTGAAACTTGTTTTCTTTGACGCCCTGATCGACCACCACCGCCAGATTGCGTCCCACCGCGTTCATCGCCGTCACCAGCCGCTGCGCCGGAGCGTTGATCAGATACAGCAGCTTCGAGAAGATCTCTTCCTTCGACGGCATGTTGGCGAGATCGTTGATCGCCTTGATATCGATCGCGCGGCCTTCGACCAGACCCGCCTTGAAAGTGAACGCCGGGTTCGTTTTCGCGTAAGCGGTCAGCACTTTCGCCAGCGCCGACCGGATCGTCGGTGAAGGCGAGCGACGTCATGCCCTTCAGATCCTTTGAGCACCGGCTTCGGAGGGCGTGCCTTCGGAAGCGATCTCCGCGATGTTGTTCTTAACGACCTTGTAGCTGCCGCCCGCGCCGCGAATGGTTTTGCGCAGGTTGAAATCCTGATCGACCGTCAGCTTCTCGAAGCCGGTCACGAACACGTTGTTCGCTTTTTCGAGCGCCTTGCGCAGCTCTTCGTAATCTTTTTTCTTGTCGTCCCTGTTTTTCATCTGTTTTATCTCCGGCTTACGCTTGCGCCTGCGCTTCCTTCGCGGTCAATTCCGCCACGTCGATCGGGATGCCCGGGCTCATGGTCGAGCACAGCGTCGCGCTCCTGACATACTTGCCCTTCGCGGCCGACGGCTTGGCCTTGAGCACCGCCGTAATCAGGCTCGAAGCATTCTCAACCAGCTTGACCGGCGTCGAAACTGGTCTTGCCGATCGGGGCATGAATGATTCCGGTTTTATCGACGCGGAACTCCACTTTACCGGCTTTGACTTCCTGCACGGCTTTGGCAACATCGGCGGTTACCGTGCCGGTCTTGGGATTCGGCATCAGGCCGCGCGG
Organism: Terriglobia bacterium; assembly: GCA_963845785.1. Taxonomy (GTDB): domain Bacteria; phylum Acidobacteriota; class Terriglobia; order Bryobacterales; family Bryobacteraceae; genus BOG-234. The sequence continues at coordinate 50,723 of CAWJTK010000005.1, forward strand.
GTCCGAGGATCTTGCCGAGCTTGCCGACCGAACGCATCATGTCGGGCGTGGCGATCACGGCATCGAAATCGGTCCAGCTTTCGGACTGGATCTTGTTGACCATGTCCTCGCCGCCGACAAAATCCGCGCCCGCTTCGGTGGCCTCGCGCTGCTTGTCGCCGCTGGCGATTACGAGGACTTTTTTCGATTTGCCGAGTCCGTTCGGCATGATGACCGTGCCGCGAACCATCTGGTCGGCATGCTTCGGATCGACGCCGAGGCGCATGTGGATCTCGACGGTTTCGTCGAATTTGGCGAACTTGATCTTCTGGAGAAGAGGAACCGCCTGATCGAGAGGGTAATCGCGCGTTTCGACCTGCTTGAGCGCAGCTTGGTATTTTTTTCCGGGTTTTCTGGCCATATCTCCTCATTGGTGCGAACGGTTGCGTCAACGTGGCTTTCGGAAGCCTCAGAGCGCACACCTCCCACTGAGCCCTGTTGGGGTACCTAAGAATGTTAGCACGCAGGTTTCGTTTGTGCAACAACCCCACGCATCTCGTCTCGCGCTCCGCGACACCCTGGCGCACGTCGCGGATACCCGCCGGAAAGTGCCCTGCCCGCAAGCGGTCTTGCAGAGGTCTCCACGTTCACGACTCGAACCGATACGGCGGTTTGGCGAGCGAAACGATTTTACGCCCCTTACTTCGACGCCTGGCGTTCAAACAATTCGAGGTTCATGCCATTGGGATCCTCGACAAAAATGTTGTGGATCCCGTTGCCGAAGTCGACGATCTGCTGATTGGCGGACATCAGGTTCACGCCGGCCGCTTTCATCTGGTCAACCATCCCGACCAGATTGACGACCTGAATCGCCATTGCGGGGGCGCCTGGATCGCGAACGCGCAGATGAAACTTCGAACGCGGAACGCCCCGGAATTCCGTAAACTCCACCGACGCGGGTGGCCCCGGAAGCACACCGGAGATTTTGCGAAACTCCGTGCCGGCAGGCGCGCCATACAACTTAAGCAGAGCCGGGTCCTTCGAAAACGCAGATGGCGCCGAAAGTTCGACGCCCATCATGCCGGTATAGAACTTCGCCGTGTTTTCCGCATTATCCATTGTGTAAGCGAGCGACACCCGATGCACATTCCCCTCGGGCGCTCCGGCCGCCGCCGCATCCTGAATCGACTGCACAAAGAAACCGTCGGGATCGCGAATAATGATGGAGCGGACCTTCCCCTCGGCTGTCATCACCTCGACTGGAACCCCGCCAGTGGTTACGACGGGCGCGTTGGCCTTCTTCGCGTTCGCCACCACGGTATCGATATCGCGGACGTGGAACACAACGCTGGCCGCGCCCGGGTCCGTATATCTGGCTTGTGCCGGCTTACGCTCAAGTCCTTTGAAATTGGTCAGCTCGAAACGCATCTTGCCAGGCAGGGCCAACATGGACAAGCGCAGCGTCACACCGGGCGCATTCGTCAAAAGCGGAACCGCGGGGTTCGGAAAATCCTGGGCTTTGCCCGGCAAACCGAACACGTCGTTGTAGAACGCCAGCGTGGCGTCAAGGTCGTTAACGGCGTGAATCGCATGCGACAGGCTTTGGATATGACCGGCCGGTTCGGACCCGGCCAGCGCGAAGCCTGCGATTGTAATCGCGAGGGCGGCGCCTGTGAAGAAAGTAAGCGTTTTCATAGTGTCTTCCTATTGCTTTGCGGCTGCTTCTTTAGCTTCTTCGGCGCGCGCCGCGCTCAGGCGATTCCGCATGGCGTAATTGCCCTCGTGGCACGCGTACTCGAAAATCTGATATCCCGGTTCGGCGGTCAGCGGAAACGAGGCAGTCCACGGCGCCGTATAGGTGCGCGGGTCGTTCACTGTCACCGTGTATTCCAGGGTTCGAGGACCCGTCCGGCGGAAGCGTTCCACCAGCACGAGGTCTTCGCTGTAGGGCGCGCCGCTGATCGCCAGTTTGCCGCCGATGAAGTTTTTTGTCTCGACCACGAGCGTGTCGCCTTCCCAATGCCCCCGAGGCTCGCCCATGTAAGAACGCTCTTTCGAGCTGTTGCGCGGGCGATTGTCGAGCGGAACCAGGCGGGTTTCGTGAATCATTTCGTAACGGATGGCGACCAGATTTGGCGTCTGCACAAACTCGGAGCCGTTGCCGTAGATTGAGGGGAAGAACCCGGCCGTAACGCCGCGGGAAATGCACCGGTCATACATGGTCATATCCTTATAAGACTGAGGCCGCATGTTGTTGTAGTTGGGTTGTTGCGCGCGGAGCTTCTTTGCCTCGTCCGTGAGCGGGGGAATGCGGCCATCGGGCGGGTCGGACACAAGCGAGGTCAGCGCCGAAGCTCGCCTCGCGAACTCCACCCAATTGGCCGGAACCGCCGCTGCATCGACTCCCTTCTGACTCGCCCAGAAACCCTCCCTGGGACGCTCGCCAGTCGCCGCGGATTCGATCAGCCGGCCCACCCGCGCATCACGATCAGCCATCTCCTGCTCGGTGAGAAAGCGGCGCGTGCCGTATTCCTTCGGCCGCTCGACCGGCACGCCCTGGAGGTCGTCGCTGGTCCAGACTCCCTGTAAATCGGGACTGCCCCACGCCGTCCTCGGCACCTTCCAGTTGGCATCCGGCGCCTTGATCGCCGGGGCCTTCGCCTCCTTGACCTGAGCGAAGAGCAGCGCTGATAACGACACCAGCCCCGCACTGATCATGATCGACGCTCGAATACGCATGCGCATCTCCTTACTTTTATCTCGCGTTGGGACCATTGAGGTCGCGGTACAGAAGCTCTTCCGTCATCTCCACGCACTTGAACTCGGGCAATGTGGCGTTCGGGTCCACGTTCCGGTAAAGAACCAGCGAAATCTTCCAGGGCCGTGTAAAGACCTTCGGATCTTCGATCGTCGCTTCGTAGCGGATATGGTCGCGATCCATCGGTTTATAACGTTCCACGACGTGCAGGGCGTCGCTGTGATAATTTCCCGAGCGATCGAACCATGACAGATCGTTGAATCCGCGGTTGTCTACAACCAGCGTGTCGCCGTCCCAGTTCCCGTAGGAGGTGCCCATCCAGGTGTCGACCGAAGGAGGCTTGGGCGGACCCATTTCGATAACACGGTTGGCGCTCCCAAATGAATAGGCCATGAGCACGACTTTCGATCCCTGAACGATCTGGAAGGGATAGGGAAGGTAGGCCGCGCGCGGGATCCCCGGCATGTAGCACTTCACTTCAGGGTCGTTCTTCCATCGGTTGGCCCGGTTTTCCTTCCTCTGGGCGAGCGCCTCGGGTTTATAAGGGATATCCCCGCCTTCAACGATGCCGCTACCGGGAGGAACGCCGCCGATCGCGCCAAGCTGATAAAAAGGTCCGGGTTCCGGCCGGTGATCTTCGAGGTCCCAATCCGCGGTTCCGAGCGTTTGCCATATGCCGGTCAGATCGGGGCGGCCATCGGCAGCTTTGGGGATCTGAGCGAAAGCGGACCCAGCCATCCAAAGAACGGCGAAGATCCGGAGAACGCAACGCATGGCGGTGATCATATCATTGAAAAAACCGGCCTACGGCGCGTTGGGACGCTGGGTCACGCGGGTAATGGGATCCGAAATAACAGACCGCGGCGGCGCGTCAGGCCCGTTTTGTGACGCTGGGGATGGGCGCCGTGTCTCGTGGTGACCCACGTGCGGTGGGGTTTTCCGGAGGGCCTGGTCATCAATCATGCGTGAAAAATTGGCGGTAGTCGCTCTTGTATTAGCGGGGATTGTGCAGGGCGCGCCTTTTCAAGCCCAGCAGCCCGCTCCCGAAACGAAGGCTGAAAAGAAAGCCGGGAATCTGCCGGTCGGCAAACGCGGCCCCGGCATGGTCTGGGTGGATCCGACGACAAAAACCTACTACCGTTCGGATCATCCTCTCTATGGCAAGACCAAAAAAGGCACTTACATGAGTGAGGGAGACGCGGTCAATGGCGGCTTCCACGACTCAACGGAAAAAGCGCCGAAAAAATCTGCGAGTAAATAGACTTGCGGATGTTCCCGCAGACTTGCCACGTACGGATATTGCTCCCATCCGACTTATTCCGATTCTCGAGGTTTAAAACCGGACCCGTCTGGCGCGATCGGCCGAGCGCCCTCTCCTGCGGCTACACCGATCTGTCGGCATTCGGCAAGGCGTTCCGGCGCCGATTCGGATCAGCGCCCACGGAGTGGCGTGCGCAGGATCCGGCGCGTCGCGCCCGACCTTGATAAAACCAGATCGATAAAAACAGATCGCTCTCACCGGAAGAGTTCCTCGGAGATCTCTGCCACAAAAAGGTGATGAGAATAGATACCGAGCGTAAAGCCGAAGGCGGTCGAAACCTCTACCCCCGCGCTATTCTTTTGCAGGATTGGGCCGCCGAAGAAGCGCATCAGATCCTGCGCGTTGACGTGAAACCAGGGGCTCTTGTCGGTGATCGAGTGATCCAGCGGCGTGGCCGGGTTTTTCCGGAAACGGCTCCATTCGGCCTGGGCGGCAACGTCGGCCCTGGCTATGGCGGAGACGTCAGCGGAATGCGCCCTGATCCAATCGTTGATGTTCTGTTTTCCCGAGGTTGACCCCGCCGGGACGGGATCTGTTGTAAAGCTGCCGCGCGGCGGCAGATCGCGCAGCACAGAGGTCAACAGCGCCATTGTGGCCGCCGGAGCCGGCACGTCCGGCCGATCCTGAATGAGGCGGCCAAATCCTATCGCGCGAATACCTTCATCGTTGATCGCCTTGCCCGAGCCCCTGACGGCCCCCTGAGAGTAATCAACGATCGGCGGCGCAGCTGTGCCCTTTGGCAATGCGGCAGCCAGATTCCCCCCGAGCGCGCTATGCCCGATATCGAGTGCGATGATCTTGTCCACCAGCGCGACATTGATCAGCTTGTGATGAATGGTCGCATTCAGTCCGCGCATGCCGCGGCTGTGCGCAGCCATCCGGATCTTGTCGATTGTCGGCTGCCGCCCTGCGCGGACCAGGCATTCCTGAATGTTCGCGGTGTCGATCGAGTTCCACCCCGCTTCCACGGCAGGCGGCCTGAACCCGGGAATGCCGATTAAAATCCAATCCGTCTGGTCGGCGCCGGAACGCATCGCATGTACGTTAGTCGCATTGCCGCCCGGTGCAACCGATGACGCCTCGGTGCCGTCGCCGGGGCTGAAGAACAGGAAGACATTGTTTTTGTCGCTCGTCAGCCCGGAGGGCAAAAATATGGAAACATCGATGTCCACATTCGAATCGGGGACAGGCTTCGCGGTCGAAGGATGATTGGCCAGAACATTCAGCGTCTTGGTAGTCGTCTGGCCGGCAAACTTGTCAGAACCGGGAAACTCTTTTTCCGAGGCCCTGACATCCGTCCAGCCCGCCTCGTTCGAGGCAATCATGATCTTGAAATCGGTAATGGCGCCGAATGTTCCTCCCAGCAGACTGTCGGGAACGGTGGCCGTCGCAACAGCGGCAGCGGCTGTGTGCTCCGCGGTATAGCCGGGATACGGCTCCAGGAAATTCAGGCGATCCTGCACCTGCAGGACGTCGGCCTTGTTGTTCGTCTGCCTGCTCCCTACCGGCCCGGTGACGCTCAACCCACGCATGTAGTGGTTGATCACGTCTTTCGCCATGGTGGGTTCACGGTTTTTCCGGATCGCGTCCAGAGTCGGCTTGAAGCTCCAGGCAGGCACTTTGCTGGCGTCGGCCTGAGGCACCTGCGACCCGGCGGCAAGTGCGTTGATGTAGTCGGACTGGTCCTGAAACTTTGGTATCTCAATCGACCATAAGCCCAGGAGGCGCCAGAGAAGATCGAGCACCTCTTCACGGATGTTGTCTTTGGACGTGGGCGCCGAATCAGTGACTCGGTTGCTGGACCGTAACGCAATCGCTTCGCGGAACACGATAGGATGTGCTCCGCCGGCGCCGGCCTTCGAGAGAGCCACCGGCGGTCCGCGAAGATCGAATGCCGCGGAGGCCGCCGCGGCCTCGCGTTCCAGAACATGGTCCCGAGCGCTGAGATCGACCCGCTCAGCCGAACGCATCAAAGCGGGTGCGGGCGAAGATGCCTGCTGGCCAACGTGCGCCAGCTCGTGCGCGAGCAGCGATCTGCCGAGACGCGAACCGGGGTCGTACTGCGAATGGCCGAAGACCACATCAGGCCCTACTGTGTAGGCGCGCGCCCCGATAGCCCGGGCCGATTCGCCGGCTCTTTGCCCGCTATGAACCACCACGCCGCTCAAATCACCGAAGTATGGCGCGAAGGTCTCTTGTGTTGCGGGATCCAACGGCTGTCCAGGACTGCCCAAACCCTCGCGGACAACTTGCGGCGTCGAAGCCCCTCCGTCTGTTTCACCAGACGAGATATGGGTGGCCAACTGGTGCCATGCGGCATTCAGCGGGCGTTTTTCAGCGGATGGCCTTTCGCTCTTGCGTTCAGCGGCGCCGGGAGACTTCGCAGGAAGTGGACGCTTATGAGAGAACATGCTCTCGCTTCAGGCGCACCGCCTCGCCGCCCAGCTCGTTTCGAAGGTCGTGCACCACCAACAGGATACCCCTTCGGGAAAGGGGGACGATTCGAATCAGCGCTCATGGAGCGGCGTACTCACATGGCGCGCTGCTCACGGAAACTCACAGACCGATCGCCTCACGATGGCAACCGGCGATGGTAGTCCGCGCGTACCAAATCTTTGGTCTGAGCGTCCGATGAGATACCTGATGCGGGTTTCCATGTTTATGATCGGGGAGGACAGTGGCGGAAGGTCGTAAGTCACTGCTTCAGCGCAGTCGAGGCCTGGTATGAATCGGAACGCCGGCTACCTGTGAAGAACGCTACAGGAGGGAACCCATGACTGCTGTATCTGAGAATCGACCGGCGCCGGAGAATCGAAAAGAAGCGGCCAACATTACGATTGCCCGCAATGCCGCTTTGGCCGAGAGCCTGAACTGGGATGACCAGGAATCGTTCCCAAACGCAGCGCGCGGCTTCCTCGCCACCTGGGACCCGCTCACTATCACAGCCGGTGACTCGTTGATCTGGACGCTGATTCCTCGTCCAACGCGAACAGATCGTCCATAGTGATTTGCCGTTCCCTCGCCCTGTCGAAAAGATGTTGTCGCAATTGTGGAGGCAGATCCAGCCACTGAATTTTGGGCATCAGTGGCCGAAAGTCATGTTCGCAAGTTCTTCGCGCAAGCGCTCGGTCTCGCCGGGGTCGGTGGATTTCTGGAAACGATCCGCAAGTTCAAGAAAACTCGTTCGCCGCTCTTCATAGGCCTTGATTGCGTCCGCTAAGAGGTCGACGATTGCCCGATTTGCGCTGACATGCCGAGCCGCCGCGATCCTGTCGATCTTTTCGGCCATCTCGTTCGGCAGGGAGATGCTTCGTCGGATCGTCTCGGCCCCAACGAGTGCGGTGTTCATTGCACCATCATACACCGTTATGGACCAGCGTGATCCGGCGGCATGGCGTTCCCTACGGCACGCTAGCCCAGCGGCTCCAACCGTGCTATCGCTTTCAGAGCAGCGATGAGGTGAATTCCGTCTGCATCGGGGGATTCCCCAACAGGTTCCACGCCGCAAGAACCATCCACGGTTCGCCAAACCCAAGCGTGCCCGCTTTGACCACCTGCGCGCCAGCCTTGTCCAGCGGGTCATGCGCCACGAGCGCCCTGGCGTAGTTCGCCATCGCCGACGACCACCACAATCCGGTAACGACATCGGGAACCAGCGCTTCCGGCGGCGCCGACTCGGGGATGCCGATGCTCTTGAGCACGCTGACAATGTTAGACGCCGCGCCCGCATGCTGAAGCCTGATCCACGTGGCCTGATCGGCGCCGAAGAGCTTCAGGCGGCTGGCACTCTCGGGATTACAGCTCAGAATCGTCGTTTCATCGCCGCAGTACTCGATAATAAATGTCATCGGATCGGTGCTGGCAAAAAGCTTCGCGCATTGCGCCGAGGTCAGGCTCAGACCCAGATAGAGCGAGCATGTGCCGTAATTTTCCAGACCTCGCCCGAGTAGCGCATTCGCGCGGTCGGTAGCCGCGGAAGGGCCGACCGCGCGGAGCGTGTTGACGAACTCCCGCATCCGGCCCGGCTTCGTCGATGCTTCGCGCTCGAAGAAGACGAGACTCATCGTGGCTCCGTCGTCCTGCGCGGCAATGGCCGGCAGCGTCAGCGTCGCACTTTTTAAAACCACCTGCCGCAACTTATCGGCATCGAGGTTATTCAAAGCCACGTCAACGGTTTCATCGCACAGCACCAACTGGCTGCCGTTCACTGAACTGACCGTCGTTTTCTTCAGGAACGTATTCATGCTGTTCCAGTTAAAGATTCCGAGCAGATGGATGGCGAGGCTGTGTGTGGTTTTCGAGATATCCGTTACGGTGGACGCGAGCTCGCGGATACCGGCGAACTGAGCGCCGGGCCTGGTCATGGCAGTGAAATCACCCGTCAGGGCGGCCGCCAGCGCGGCGCTTCCGGAGGAGTCGAGCCCCTTCGGATCGATCTCGTAAACGAAAACGGTGCTATGCGATTTGCTCTTGTCGAGAGCGGCCTTGAGTGATAACTGGACGGATTTGCAGATCGCCGCGTCGATGGCCGCCTTGATGGCGCCGGTGAGGTTCGTCACCTGATCCGCAGGCATGTCCTCTTTGAGCTGGGCGATCTCGTGTGCGGAATCCGGGCTGACGATGCCAAGCAGGAACGTCAGCGCGTCCTGGTCTCCGACGTTGGCCGATATTCCGGCAGATGCAGTCAGGCTGGTTTCGAAATCTCCGGTCCCGGTGATGCTCACCGAGAGATGCAGGAGACCGCTGGGTAGTTTGGCAACGGTCAGCGTGTGGTCCGAGGTATGCGTTACCGATGCCTCAAGAGTTACCGAACCGCCTGCCTTGATCGCGATTTTGGGTAATCTGGGAATCGGGACGGTGGCCAGCGGGTTGTTCAGGAAGCTATGGGTGACGGAGGCGCTGAACTTCAGCGAGCCGGACGCGTCCACCTGGCAGCAGGCGTTGGCGGGCAGGCCGCCGATATCTTCGATGCGGTGCGGAATCGTCAGCGCGCCCAGCGCCCGCGAAATCGCGGCGCCGATAGTCTCGTTGTCTGCCGCGGCGACGTAGCTGGTCAGCGTGAAGCTGGAGTTGTCAGTGATCCCGAAAGTAAAGTCGCTGACAGTGGCCGTGTCCCCGACGCTCATGGTTCCCTTCAGCGCGAACACGACCAGATTGGCGATGGAGGGATCGGCCATGTTCACCGATGAGAGGATCGTTTTGACGTCATCGCCCTTCAGCAGCCCGAGCGAGGCGCAGGCGCCCGTCTGCAGGGTAAGCGTGGTCTTTTCGACGACGAATTTGCCCGAGCCGGTCGGAGATAGCTGGATCGGGAAACCGGAGGCGTCGGTCGCCTTCACGGGCTGAGCCGCGACGGCTTCAAAACCGTCGGGCGCGATTAAGCGAAGGTCTTGCTTAAGGTACTGCTTGAGCGTGCCGTTGTTGTCGGGGAACGACGCGGCCAGATCGAGCTCAGTATGATTCGTGACATTTATGGTTGGCATATTGGGGTCCTGTGAGCCGAATCCTGGCGGAGAACGAGCGTACCGGGCAAGGGCTCTCTCGAACGTTAGCTTAATCTTGTTCGGCGTCCGGCGACAATCCATCCTTCATCTGAATCGTTTTCCGGCGATCGAAGGCTGCGCAGCGATTCGGACGCTGTAGAATCGTGTGAATGCAAGGTAGCCCGAAGGTCTTAGCCGCACTGAACGAGGCGTTGAAAGAGGAACTGACAGCGATCAATCAGTACTTCCTCCATGGCGAGATGTGCGAGAACTGGCATTACTCGAAACTCGCGGATCACATCAGGAAGGAGTCGATCGATGAGATGCGCCATGCGGAGGCATTGATCGAGCGAATTCTGTTCCTCGATGGCATTCCGATCATGACCGAGGCGATGCAACTGACGATCGGGTCCAATGTGCAGGCGCAACTCGAAAGTGACCTCAAGCTCGAAATCAATGCGGTCGCGATGTACAACCGTTTCGTCCAGCTGGCGCGCGACGAAGCCGACAACGCTTCGCGGGAACTGTTTGAACGGCTCCTCCGCGATGAAGAAGCGCACGTCGACTGGCTTGAAGCGCAGGTCCACCAGATCAGGGAACTCGGCTATGAGCGGTATTTGAGCCAGCAAATTCGCGAATCTTAACCGCATCTCACATCCTTTTGCGATACGCAGAAATCGCCGGTCGCAACCGTCGCCTCCAACCGCGCGTACAATCCAGGCGGTACCTGGCCCTGGCCGAAGTGCTCGGCTGGTGTCAAAATGCCGGAACTGGTCTCCTCCCCGCAAGGGTTACAGACTTGGGGTCCACTCCGAAGGAAGTGGACCTGACATCGGACTAATGCCGGACGCTTTTCCACTGGCGCCGCAACCACCCGTTGTTACCATAAAGCTTTCCCCAACATGGCCTTGCGCTTCTACAACACGCTGACCCAGGAGGTCCAGCCGTTCGTCCCGGCTGACCCGAACGCCGTCCGCATATACACCTGCGGACCCACCGTTTACGACTACGCGCACATCGGCAACTTCCGCACCTTTGTCTTCTACGATCTGCTCCGCCGGGTACTTCACCTGAACGGTTACAAAACGGACCACGTCATGAACATCACCGACGTGGACGACAAGATCATTCGTAACGCCGTCGCACAGGGTAAGTCCCTTGAGGACTACACCGCGATCTACACCGCAGCGTTCCTTGCCGACTGCGACACCCTTCGCCTCGAGCGGCCGGAGCGCATCGCCCGCGCCACCGAGCACATCCCGGAAATGGCCGCTGCGATTCATAAGCTCGAAGAAGAAGGTCACACCTACCGGAGCGACGGTTCCATTTACTTCCGAATCGCCACATTTCCGGGCTACGGCAAGCTCTCGCACAACGATTTCGACGGCATGGTCGCTGGCGCACGCGTCGATGCCGACACTTACGACAAGTCCGACAGTCGCGACTTCGCTTTATGGAAAGCGCCCAAACCGGAAGAGCCGTCCTGGGACACGGAGGTCGGCCCGGGCCGGCCGGGCTGGCACATTGAATGTTCCGTCATGGCGATCGAGTTCCTCGGCGCCACGCTCGATATCCATGCCGGGGGAGTCGATCTCATCTTCCCGCATCACGAGAACGAGATCGCGCAATCGGAGGCCCTGACCGGGAAGCCCTTCGCCCGCTACTGGCTGCATTCCGAGTTTCTGCTCGTGGATGGCCAGAAGATGTCGAAGTCGCTTGGGAATTTCTACACGCTACGCGATCTTTGCGCCGATCGTGGTTTCGCGCCCGAGGCCATTCGTTACCTCCTCGCCTCCGTGCCCTATCGCAAGGGCCTGAACTTCACCATGGATGGCCTGCGGTCTGCCACAACCTCCATCGAACGTCTTCGCAATTTCAGCCTCCGCCTGGACTCCGCGAAATTGCAGCGAGGCGCGAGCGAGCGCATGGAAGAACTCTCAGGGGCCGCGCAGAAAACCTTTCGCGAATCGCTGGACGACGACATCAACACCGCGGAAGCGCTTGCGGCCGTCTTCGAGTATGTTCGCGAAGCCAATGTAGCGCTCGATAACGGGGAGTTTCTCGCGGGCAACACCGCGTCCGCGCGCGCCCTGCTCGATCAGTTCGATTCTTTCTTCGACGTGCTGAAACCCTCGGCGGTCGCGGGCGGTCTCTCAGACGAAGAGGTCCATACGCTGATCGCCGCGCGTACCGCGGCCAAAAAAGCCCGTGACTTCCCGCGCGCGGACCAGATTCGCGCGCAATTATTGGAGAAAAACATCATCCTCGAAGACACGAAGGATGGCATTCGCTGGAAACGCAAATGAAACTCAATACACGCGCCGTTCACTCCGGTGACCGCAAGCGGCCTGGATCCGAAAACGCAAAACAATGGGTGCCGGTAACCGCTCCCATTTACACTGCGGCGAGTTATTTCTACGAGGATGCGGCCGATCTCGACCGAGTGTTCGCGAACGAGATGCCGGGCCCCAGCTATGCCCGTCACGGTAATCCGACCAACGAAGCACTGGAAGAACTCGTAACGTCGCTTGAGTGCGGGCTCGAAGCGGGTGCGGGCGCGCTCGCCTGCAGCACGGGAATGTCCGCCTTGCACATCGCCATTCTGACGGCGCTGCTTGACCGGCGGCGCGTCATTCTCGCCGCGAGCGCTCTTTACGGCGCGACCATCAACATGCTGATGAAGGTGCTCGAACCCTCGGGCATCGAAACCGTCTTCGTCGATTTCTGCGATGAGCAGGCGCTCGCCGAAGCGATCGCTGAACACCGCCCGGGCGCTCTGCTCATGGAGACGATCTCGAACCCGCTCCTGCGGGTCGCCCCGCTCGATCGCATCGCCGTTATGGCAAAAGAAGCCGGGGCGCAGTTGATCGTCGACAACACCTTTGCCACCCCATTGATTACCCGGCCGCTCGAACTGGGCGCGACGTTCTCCGTGCACAGTCTGACGAAGTACCTCGCCGGGCACGGCGATGTGCTGGGCGGCATCATTGTGACCACTACGGAAAACCTCGAACCGCTGCGCTCAATGGCCCGTTCGCTCGGTCCGGCCCTCGGACCTTTCGAGGCATATCTCTCCATGCGCGGCATCAAGACTTTCCCCCTTCGCATGGAACGGCAGTGCGCGAACGCCTGCCGTCTCGCGAACTGGCTCTCGACCCATCCCTCCATCGATAAGGTGAATTTCCCGGCCGACCCGAAACACCCCGACGCCGGAACGATCAAGCGCCTCTTCGCGCCCAACCTCTACGGCGCGATACTGAGCTTTGAGGTGAAGGGCGCGGACCGGGAGGGTATCTTCCGCGTAATGAATTCCCTGAAAATGATCGTGCCCGCGACATCACTCGGCGACGTGCAAACCATGGTGCTCTATCCCGCAATGGCTTCACACCGCGACCTTTCGCCGAAGCACCGGGCGCGGCTCGGAATCCATGACAACCTGCTTCGGCTTTCGACCGGCATCGAAGCCGTGGAAGACATCATCGCCGATCTCGATCAGGCGCTTTCATGACGCGGGCGCTCCTGAGTTGCGCCTTGCTTCTCGCCGCGGCGACCGCGGCCAGCACGGCCGACTCGGAAGCGTCCGAGCTCTTTCATAAAGTTCGCGCAAAGGTGCTGGAGGACGTCAGCCACGTACCGCGCTACACCTGCGTTCAAACCATCAACCGGGCCCAATATCGTCCGCAGTACGGAACGCGACCGGCTAATTGCAGAGACCTGATTACCGCGCGAAAACAACTCGCATCACTCGGCTATCTGCTCTCACGCGATCGTGTTCGTCTGGACGTTGCAATCGTGGATGGCGCGGAAACGTTCTCCTGGGCCGGCGCCCGACGCTTTGAAACCAGCCATGTCGACGACCTGGTAACGTCGGGCACCACGGGCAGCGGCGAGTTCGTATCTTTCCTGATCAGCATCTTCGGGCCGGATTCGAACGCCATCTCCCGCCTTCGTCCGACGCTCTTTGCCTACAGCATCCCGGCGGAGAAAAGCCATTACCGCTACCGCACAAACGGCCCGGAACGAACAGCCGCGTATTACGGCACATTCGTGGTGGACCCCGCAACCGCAGAGCTAAAACGTTTGACCGTTGAGACCGACGACTTCCCGCCGGAAGAAGCCGCGTGCCGCGTGGACGACACCATGGACTACCATCGCGTAAAGATCGGAAACGGCGATTTCCTTCTGCCCGAGGTAGCAACCATGGATGTTCTCTACAACTCGGGGATCGAGTCCGTCAACGAAACTCGCTATTCCGACTGCCATGAGTATGCGGGCGAGTCGACCATTCGCTTCGACGACGGGACGACGCCGGCGCCTTCCGACGCTCCGTCGCCCACCAGGAAAGTAAGCGAACCTCCGCGCCCTCTGCCTTCCGGTCTGCATTTCCGAATCGGCCTGACTTCTCCGATTCACTCCGAGACGGCGGCGGCCGGCGACGCCATTACAGGGGTAGTGCTTCGCGATATCAAAGACCGGAAACTCGGCGTCATCGCGCGCAAAGACGACGTCGTTCACGGACGAATCCTGCAGATTGAGCAGCGCATGTTTCCCCTCCCGCACTGGACACTGGCGATCCGCTTCGATGGTTTGGACCATGGAGGCGTGGAGCAACCGCTGTCACTCCAGATGCGGAACGGAAACCGCGGCGTCTTCATTCTTGAACAGGCTGCGGATATTGTGATCGACCAGAGCTTCCACTCCGAGTGGGAGACCCGCTGATTTTACTCTGGCGCAAAGGCGTCGGAACAGCACTGCGTTAATTTTTTACGCCTCCGCCCATCGTCGGTCATCAAAGGGTACTGACAGACCAGAGTGAGGGAGGAACGCGAAGTGTTTGCTGAGTATACCCGGATGGCCCAAACGATGACAGGAGTCCTCAATGCCGGCGCCACAGATGGTTACGTTTTGCAGGAGGTTTCGTAATGCGAAGAGGACTCGGATCCGTCATTGTCCTGGCGGCGATCACAACAGCTACGGCTTACGCTCAAAGCGACCATTACTTGCCCGGAGTGTACAACATTCGCGATCTCGCGCTTCCCGAACCAGGGTTCTACGGGGCGCTTTACAACTATGGTTATTTGACCGACGACCTGAAGGATACCAACGGCAACAAGCTCACCTCTGTTACCGTCACTGGTCCAGGGGGGCGTTTGAGCACAACGATTAACGTAAAGGTCAATGTTGATCTCTACGCGGTCGCTCCCGCCTTTATCTGGGTCCCCAAAACGAAGATCCTGGACGCGAAATACGGCCTTATGATCGCCCCGAGTTGGGCAAATGCCAGTCTCGGCGCGCAACTGTCCCGCACTGAGGGGGCCGGAACGAACGCGTCCAGGGGCCAGTTCAACATCGGGGACACCTACGTAGTGCCGCTTTGGCTGGACTGGACCGGGAAGAAGTACGACATCGGTTGGAACTATGGTTTCTATATCCCTACGGGAAAATATACCGTCAACACTTTCAATGTCCCGGTTGTGGGTCCGGTGCGCGTCGCGGCGGCCAACAATATCGGACTCGGCTTCTGGGAGAATCAGACCCAGAATATCTTTTACTATTACCCCTGGGCCGACAGGAGAATGGCGATCCAGAACGTACTAACCTGGGAAATAGACCAGCACACGAGGGGCTTCGACCTCACTCAAGGGCAGTATCTCACCTGGAACTGGGGAGTGAGCCAATACCTTCCTCTCAAGAAGGATCAGTCTCTCCTCGCTGAAATTGGTCCTGCGGGTTACGCCAATTATCAGGTCTCGGATAACACCGGAACAGATGCTCGCAACCCCGGTGACCACGAGAGAGCGTGGGCGGCGGGAGTACAAATTGGTGTCACGGCTCCGAAGAAGATGATCGTATTTAACTTTAAATGGATGCACGAGTTCGACGTGGTAAATCGCTTCGAGGGGACGGTGCTTGGTTTGAGTCTTGTTGCCAGGTTGTAGTTCACCTTCGACCCGGTAGATGATGTGATGAAGCAGACCTGCCGAGCGACGCAATCTCGCGATCGGTAAGCGGCCGCCACTTACCGATCTTCAATCCGGCTATCTCGATCGGACCAATCGCCGTGCGCACCAGTTTCAGAACCTTGCTGTCGACGGCCTCGATCATCCGCCGGACCTGACGATTGCGGCCTTCAGTGATGCGGATCTCGATGTGAGAGTATTTCCCGGAATCCCTTACGCGTTTGACCACCGCCGGGCGCGTCGGGCCATCGCTTAATTCCACGCCAGCGCGCAGTTTCTCCAGCGCGTCGTCGGCCAGGAGCGTGGAGCACTTCACGAGATAGGTCTTCGCGATTTTGTGATCGGGATTCGTAAGCTGTTCCGCAAAGCGCGTATCGTTCGTTAGAATCAGCAGCCCGCTGGTATCGAGGTCGAGACGTCCGGCGGGCGAGACAAATGTATCGACATCGGTGATGAGATCATAAACGGTCGGCCGTCCTTCCGGATCTTTGTAAGTAGTTATGTATCCGGAAGGCTTATAGAGCAGGATGTAAATGCGATCTCTCGATTCGAGCGGTTTCCCGTCGAATAGAATGCGGTCTCGCGCGAAATCGATCCAGCGATCGGGATCTTCTACAACGCGGCCGTTCACGCTGACGCGCCGCGCATGAATCCAGCTCCGGGCTTCGCTCCGTGAGCCGATGCCCGCTTTGGATAAAACGCGTTCCAGCGTCTTGGTCTTCAGTGCTGCTTCACCTTAATGGAGAACGACCTTCGCCAGACCGGTATTCCCCCCGCTGTCGGCTACTCTCAGTACCAGCAGATGTTCACCGGCGGGAACCGCTTCGATGCGGAAGCGGAACTGCTCGGAAGGCGAGTCGAGTATTCCATCCACCGGCGCCACCGGAGTCCACGGCCCGGCGTCGATCGAATACTCGGCGCGGCGCAACGCCGATGCAGCATCACGAGCGTCGAAATTGACTTCCACACCGCTTCCCGCCCGATTCGCCGAGTGAACCTCGACGACTGGCGGGGTGTTATCGATCAGAACGGGTGAGCTGACAAGGTCTGCTTCTTTCGCAGCCGCAGGCGCATTGGCTTCGCGATCGGACGCAGTCACCTTGAAGTAATAGCGGCCATCGGCGAGCGCATCGCCATCGATGGTGTAAGTAGTCTCGTGAAGATCCTTCTTCAGCGGCTTCCATTCCCGTTCTCCTTCGCCGCGGAAATCTACTTCGTAGACCAGTTTGTCGCTGTCGGGATCGTCTGCCGACCAGGAGATCAGCAACTGTTGCTGGGCCGCTCGGGACAGCGTTTGAGTAGGTGTCCCTGTTGAACTCAGCGGCGCGGCGTCGCCGCTATCGGTAACGGTAATGCTGTAAGGAGTGCTGGCCGCGCTCGTGGAAGACGTGCCATGCGAAACCGTGGGCGTCGCAGCGACTGTGGTCAATACCGTTACAGACCGCACCACCGGAGGATTGTTCTGCGGCAGATAGGCCGCGCTGATGTTCTCCAGCATCGCGCCGGTTCCGGAGAGCGCGACTTCGTACTGTAGAAAGCGTGCGTTGGGGCTCGGAATCTGGGGGGCGGCACTCCCCGATTCGCGCAGCGGCTGCGACCAGTCGCTCCATGTCGTATCGGGGCGAATGCTGTTTCCGCTCCGCGTCCTCACCGTGACATCGCCCGCGCCGTTTTCGGCCTGCCAGTGAATCCGGCCCCATTGCGCGATACTCCCGGCGTCGAACACCGGCGATTCGTAAGTCCCCTGGGCGCCGTTCGCCCCCAGGCGGTAGATCTTTCCCATATTGCCCGTTGCGGCAAGCAGGGAACCGCGCCACTGAAGCAGGCGCGTGGCCTGAGACTCGTTCGTTTGCGCCACCAAAGTCAGCTTGCGGTCCTGCGAGAGCTGATAAATGCGCCCGTCGTCGTCCGTGGTGAAGTAGATTTGACCGCCGCTGCCGGGAAGGATGTCGTACACGTTTTCTTCCTTCGAACTCCACAGCGTGTCGACCGTATTATCCGGATTGATGCGATAGATCGCGCTTTTCTCGACCGAAGTGTTATCGGCGGTGATCGAGGTCGTCGCTGCTGTTACGGCCGGAGTTGCGGGCGCGGGAACGGCCTCCTGTGGTTTGACGGGGGGATTGGGATTCGGGTTGATGTTCCCGGTATCGGCCGTAACGGTTACCGTCGTAGTGGCCGTCGGGGTCGCTTCCGAAGATACGCTCTGGGTCGCCTGCGCGCCTTGCAGCTTTTTCGCAAGCGATCCGCCCAGTGCGACTGCATAAACGCTGCCATCCGGATTAGGCGCGACGGCGCGAATCTCGGGAAGGTTCGAGTCGTAGAGCGCAAAGGCTTTGTCTTTTGCGGTAATTCGATAGAGAATGCCGTTCGGCTCCGTACCCGCGAGCAACCGGCCCTGGGTGTCGAGCATCAGCCCCGTAACGTTCCCCTGACCTGTGGCATAGTATTCCTCGCCTTTACCTGCGCCTGTGATGCGGAAGACGCGCCCGTCGCCGCCTGTTCCCGCGTAAAGAGTTCCGTCCTCCGCCAGCGCCAGCGACCAGATGTACTTCGCCTTCGGGTCGAAGTACTCCGAAGCCTTCCCGTTCTCGATTCGATAAATCTTCCCATCAGGCGAACTCGCCGCGTAGATGATGCCCTTCTTGTCGACGGTGATAGCGAAGACCTCGGGCCGGTCGGCCGTCCATAGCAGCGAGGCTTTTCCGTTTTGATCTATACGGAAAACGCGGCCGCGATTCCCCGTGGCCGCATAGAGGGATCCGTCCGGACCCGAAGCCACGCTCCAGATCACCGGCTGCTCCGATGTAAACAAGGTATCCAGCTTCGGCGCCAGCGACAGGCGGCCATCGCGTCCCAGTGAAACTCCGTCGAACTTGCCTTTCACGAAGTCCTGAAAGCTGGTCATCTCCCAGACAGCGGATGTGGAGGCATAGCATAAATGGGCGGCGATCAAGAGCGCAAGGGCCGCCGGGCGCGGCGCCAAAAAGTGGAGGAACCCACCCGTCCAGCCGCGTTTCGGCGGCCAGAACTTGCGCGTGTTCCTCAAGAGCGCAAGGGCCGCCGTATGCGGCGCCAAAAAGTGGAGGAACCCGCCCGTCCAGCCGCGTTTCGGCGGCCAGAACTTGCGCGTGTTCCTCAAGAGCGCAAGGGGCGCCGAGCCTACCGTAATCAGGCGCTTCACTCTTTGACCTCTACCTGAACGGTTCGCGAACCCGTGACCATCATGCCTCCGCCGTCGATATCGAGTTCCGTGATTTTCGAGTTGCGATTCTGCGAGACATTCTGCGTGCTGCCCAGAACCAGCGCAAGCGACGGAGGTGGATCCGGAAGCTCTTCACCAGCCACCTCATAGGCGGGTTCCGCGCGCCAGACTCTTATGTAAGCTTTGTCGCTGGGTCGCAAACGTCGCACTGTAGAAATGGACTGCTCCGGCGAATGCGGCGTTTCGTTGATCACTTGCTTGAGCTCCGCAAGTCCCGTCTGCGCGCCATCGGCCACTGTGAAGTAAAGAGTGCCGGGAGCCGTCCCGGGAGGAATCGTGTACTTGAGCGACCGCGTCAGCTCGACTCCGTTCTCGCCCTCGAGTTGAGTCATCAATTCGAGCGTATCGCCTGGCCTCACTTCTTTGCGGGAAAGGGAAACCTGCCCGATGTTGAGTTCTTTCCTGCTGTCGGAAGATTCAAGGCGCAGGGAAATCTTATCTACCTTCAACGCATCGAATCCGGCCTGCATAAGATAGGCCAGCGGAATGGCCGTCGCATTCGAGACCATCGTCGCCGAGCCGCCGTCGCTGGCATAGATATTGCGAAGCTGAACCTCATCCTTGCGGTTGGCGAACTGAATCGCGCCGCGAACGACGATGGTGGAAACGCCCTGCGCGCGCTCGGTCGCATCGATGGCGGAGAAGACGGCCATCTGGAACAGAATCGGCGAAAGATACCGGTCGTTGACCATTTGCATGTGATAGGTCTGGACTTTTTTGGTGTCCTGAACTACGTCGATGTCAACGGGGATCAGCGCCGCGCGTTTGCCGAGCGAACCGGCAATAGCCGTCTCGCGGTCCTGGGAAATAATGCCCATCAATTCGTGCGCGGACGAGATCTTGAACGAAGTATTGACGTTCGCGAGAAGGGCGAGGACTTCGGAACGGGTGAAGGGCAAATCGGCCGGCCCGACATCAAGGAAGCGATGCCCGAAGGCGTAGACCTTATTGCCGTCGATGCAGGTGAGAGTGCCATCGGCTCCCACACTCATATCGCCGGACATAAGTTCGACGCTGATCATGGAACCGGGTTGAAGTTTCGAAGGGTCGCCCATGACGTCCTGTGGCGCGCCGCCCGCGGAGATTCCCTGGCGCGGTTCGAGCCCGAGCTTGCGGATCTCTGGCGTGAACTGTGCGACCGTGTTCGCTGTGAAACCGCCGAGCGCGAGCGGCGTGGCTACTTCAACCATCCGCGTGTCACCGAAGCCGGCCACCTCGTGAGGCGCTGCAGGTTTCGGAAAGAACGCGTCGACAGCCTTGCCGAAAAGCGAAGCCACGCTGGGCATGGGGCCGCTTACGGGCGCCGCCGGCGCGGAATCCACTTTGAGCATTTCTTCTATGGGCCGGATTCCTGCGATCGGATCCTTGGCATAGGGAAAGGCGAGCGCGACGGCGCCAATCAGCTTTCCATCGATGTATACAGGGCTGCCGCTCATGCCCTGCATCACTCCGGTGTGCTCGAGCGGTCCGCCTGAAAGCCGGCCGAGGATCAGCGATTCTTTCGGGCTGGTATTCGGAAGTACCCCCAGGATATCGACCTGGAAATCTTCAACTTTGTCGCCCTGGAAAACCGTCTTTCCCACTCCCTTCATGCCGGCGTGAATGTCCCTGAGAGGCATGATCGAGAGGGCGGCGTGAGCGAGGGATGTGCTCATGAGCGCCGCGGCCAGCGCGAGGTATTTCACACTTTCAGTGTAATCCGGGGCGCGGGGCTTCCTGTTTTCCCCTCCGTGGCGCCATTATTTTTCCTCGTCTTTTCCGCCTCGAGCCTCTAAAGCTTCTTTCAATTTCTGCCGCTCTCCTCACTGTGAAACGAAGCATACTTATCACGATTGTGGCGTTGGCGGCGCTCAACCTCCGGGCCGCTACGCCTACTCAGGCCGAGTTGGAAACGGCGCTCGCGGCTGCCCGGGCAGCGTGGGGTATTGACGTCGAGGCCTCGATCAGGCTCGACAGCAGCCAGGGGTGCGAAATGCTGGATGTCACGAAGAAACACTCCGGGAAATCGGAACCCGCATCGGCAAACGAAACCATCGCACTTACGCAGACCGTTCAGACGAAGATGATCACCGACTCCGACGATCCGGCAATCCCTCCGATCGTAGTCAACTCCCTGAGCTCCGTTATTAATATCAATGCCGCCTGCGACTGGAACGACGCCTATCTGCGCAAGATCGTAACGCATGAGTACGGCCACGCTCTGGGTCTGCAGCACTCCGAGAACCGGAATTCGATCATGTACTGGCTGGTGTTTGCGCCGTCGGCAGAGCGCCTGTACGGAAGCCAGGCGATAACCGCCGCGGACCTGAATGCGGCAACGATTTCGAAGGCGAATAAAGATCATCAGAAGGATGCCCAGACGGCTGGTCATTGATTCTCTCAGTCAGCGATTCTCTCAGTCAGCGGACCGCCAAACGGAAGCCCCAGACTCTCTCGCGGCGGTCTCATCATTCATGGTTAATCAATCCGGCATGTGAAGCAATCCGTCCTCCCGATCCCCGAGTTGGCCAGCCGTTTCCCCGTAACTTTTTCCGCGACTCCCTGGGCAGCAGTCATAATAGGCCTGAGAAATGAAGCCAATCCGCCGAGCCGCCGTCCTTGGAGCGGGAACCATGGGTTCCCGCATTGCCGCGCATCTTGCCAACGCCCAGATTCCCTCCTTGCTGCTCGACGTCGTTCTGCCCGAGCAAAAGCTCCGCGATCAGGCCGCGCGGGCGGGTGTGGATGCCGCGCTGAAGGGGCGGCCTGCCTCATTTTTTGTGCCGGAGTCGGCGCAGTTGATTACGACCGGCAACTTCGATGACGACATCGCAAAGATCAAAGACTGCGACTGGATTATCGAAGCGGTCACGGAGAATCTGGGCATCAAGCGGTCTCTTTACGACCGTGTGCTGGCTCATCGCGCCCCTGGAACAGTGGTCTCGACCAATACCAGTGGCATTCCACTGGCACAGATTGCCGAGGGATACCCCGCCGAATTTCGGGAGCATTTCCTCGGCACGCACTTCTTCAATCCGCCGCGTTATCTGCATCTGGTCGAACTGATTCCGGGTCAGGATACGCGCCCGGACATCTTCGCTGCGATCTCGGATTTCTGCGACCGCCATCTGGGCAAAGGCGTCGTCCCATGCAAGGACACGCCGAATTTTATTGGTAACCGCATCGGCGCATTTTTTGGCGCCACGGTCCAGAAGCTGACCATCGAAGATGACTTCACAATAGAGGAAGTCGACGCAATCACGGGAACGCTGATCGGCTTGCCGAAGAGCGCCAGCTACCGGCTGCTTGACATCGTGGGGATCGATGTCTGGGAGCACGTGACGAAGAACCTTTATGAGGCGGTTCCGAACGATCCGTTCCGCGACCGTTTCCAGTTGGCGCCGTTCATCAACGGGCTGATCGAGCGCGGATGGCTGGGCGAAAAGCGCGGGCAGGGTTTCTACAAGCGAGTCGGGAAAGACCGCGAGATCTACGCGCTCGACCGCAAGACGTTCGAATACCACCCCGCCGCGAAACCGCGCTTCGCTTCGCTCGAATCCGTGCATCGGATCGAACCGTTGGCTGACCGGCTGAAGGCGGTAGTCGCGCTCGACGATCGGGTCGGCCGGTTCCTCTGGCAATTGCTGAGCGATAACGTGCGCTACGCGGCATTCATGGTGCCGGAGATTTCGGATCGCGTGGTTGAGATCGATCGCGCGATGCGATGGGGCTTCGCCAATGCGCTCGGGCCGTTCGAACTGTGGGATGCGCTGGGCTTCGAAGCCACAGCACGTCGCATCGAGGCGGAAGGCCGGGAACTGCCGCCACTTGTCGTGAAGATGCTGGAGTCCGGAGCTAAGTCGTTCTACAGGGCGGCCGATGCGGATAATCGGCCTCGCACGGAATACTTCGACCTGACCGGGACGCAATATCGCGAAGTCGAGCAGCGCCCGGGCGTGACCGTGCTGTCGGATCTGAAGCGGGCGCGCGGCGTGGTGAAGAAGAATGCGGGCGCTTCGCTTATCGATCTTGGCGACGGCGTGCTTTGCTGCGAGTTCCACAGCAAGATGAATTCAATGGGCGAGGACGTCGTGCGCATGGTGCGCGCTGCGCTGACAGAACTGGAGACGAATTTCGACGCGCTTGTGATTGGCAATCAGGGCGAACATTTTTCGGCGGGCGCGAACCTCATGATGGTGCTGCTCGCGGCGCAGGAGCAGGAGTGGGACGAGCTGAATACCGCGGTTCATCAGTTCCAGCAGATGAATATGTCGTTGAAATATGCCGCCAGGCCGGTGGTTGCGGCGCCGTTCGGGCTGACGCTCGGCGGCGGTTGCGAGTTGCCGCTGCACTGCCGGCGAATTCAGGCATCGGCAGAGCTCTACATGGGCCTCGTCGAAGTGGGCGTGGGGTTGATTCCGGCGGGCGGCGGCTGTAAGGAGATGCTCGCGCGTTCGCATGATACACGCAAGATCTTCGAGCAGATCGGCTTTGCGAAAGTGGCGACGAGCGCGGTGGAGGCCCGGCACTTCCATTTCCTGCGAGATGGCGACGGGATCTCGATGAACCCCGAGCGCCTGATAGACGACGCGAAGGATCTCGCGCTGTCGCTCGTGCCCGGCTACGCGCCGGGAGCGCCGCGCACCGATATCACGGTCTCGGGCGACGAGGGCTTCGCGCTGATGAAGATGGGTGTATGGATGGCGCGCCAGGGCGGATATATCTCGGACTATGATTCAGTGATCGGCGAGAAGCTCGCGTATGTGCTGAGCGGCGGCAGATTGACCGGTACGCCGAAGGTGTCGGAACAGTATCTGCTGGATCTCGAGCGGGAAGCGTTTCTGAGCTTATGCGGGCGCCGCGAAACGCAGGAGCGAATCCAGCACATGCTGAAGAAGGGAAAGCCCCTGCGCAATTGAGCAGCCGAGTCAAAAACCCCGCAGGCGTCCGGAAACAAACTTATGGATCAGACTTGATATGAGGGTCTGGTACGGAAGGCCCTCTTCCAGGGCCTTCTTCTGGAGCGCGTCCAGATCCTTGCTCGAAATACGAATGTTCAGACGGCGGTCCTTGCGAAATGTTGCGGCAGCATAGTTTCCATAACGCTTTCGCTCCTTCGCCAGGTGGTCGACGGATCGCCATTCCCCTTTTTCCACAGAGTCGAGGAGTTCTTTTTCGCTGGGATCAAGTTTCATTGCTTTCATGCTCGCCATAAATCTACTCTCTCGTCGCCTTGCGGCTGGGAATGACTGTCTTAAGCACAACATACTCGAAAGAGA
Organism: Terriglobia bacterium; assembly: GCA_963845785.1. GTDB lineage: Bacteria > Acidobacteriota > Terriglobia > Bryobacterales > Bryobacteraceae > BOG-234. The sequence goes on from CAWJTK010000005.1 coordinate 74,747, forward strand.
TTCCCCGGTCAATTCCCGGCTTATCGTTTCTGGCACTCCCAAATCAGAGGCAAAGCGTTGCCCGGGACTCGTAGCCGGACGCGAGATCTCCTAACTCTTTTAGCAGCGGTCCCAGAAAGGGCTCGTACCGCCGCCAGCGATTGAGAGAACTGCAGAACAGCGGTCTGCGAACCTGAATCGAGCTCGCTGTTTTGACCGAGCGGTTGGTTTTATAAAAGTCGAGGCACCGGTCATCCCAGGGCACACCGCAATATTCGATCAGCCTGCGGGCCTGGCCTTCAAGATCTTCGACGACATCCTCATACGCAAGGTCGAGTATCGCGTCCGAAGGCAGGACCGACCGCCAGTGACCCATCAGCTCGCTGTAATGACGGTAATAACGGCCGAGCTCCGCCAGATCGTAGCTGAAATTCTGGCCGGTTGTGAATCGCCTTGAATAACAGGACACGCACGTGTCCACTGGGTGCCTGACCGTATGAATGATCCGGGCATTCGGCAGGATCAGCCGAATCAAGCCGGCCGCGATGAAATTGTCCGGCAGTTTGTCGACGATCCGGATTTTTCCCGCCGGCGCAACGGGCAAGCGGCCAAGATAAGTCTGAGCGATCCGGCAAAGAACATCCCCGTCCATCCCGGGCATGCACTCCGGATACGGACCGTATCGGCCGATCGCCCTTCCGAGTTCAGGGAGTTCACCCGCGCCATGGATCAGCGGATGGCTGGCAAGAATCTGCTCGACGAGCGTGCTGCCGGAACGCGGCATTCCGAGGACAAAGATCGGAACTTCCGAAGGATCTCCCTTGCCGGCCAGGCGTTCGATGAGCCCGCGGTCGAATGTCTCGGAAACCCGGTTGAAAAAGCTGAGCACGGCCGCTTCATCGTAATGAACCTGTCTACGCTTCAGCTCGTTCGCTGTTCGCAGATGTTCAAACGCACGCGGATATTCGCCGATATCTTCAAGAGCTTTGGCCAGAGCAAAATGAGGCAATGGCTTCGTTTTTTCGGGCAGATCTTTCCGGGCTGCCAGAACCTCCAGGACCCCAAAATCCGTGTCACCGGTTTTGAACGTCCGGATTTCCGCGCGATTGTAATGAGCCTCGGAATTCGCGGGATCAATCGTGATCGCCCGCTCATAATGCCGAAGCGCCTCATCGATTTCGCCTCGCTCCACAAGCGCGACACCAAGATTACTGTGTGTATCGGCAAGGTCCGGTTTGAGAGCCAGCGCGCGCCGGTAATGACCGACCGCCTCATCCAGTTTGCCCTCAGCCGCGAGCAGAACGCCCAGATTGTTATGCGCATCCGGGTACTTCGGGTCCAGGGCAAGCGCGCATCGATAATGCGTCAAAGCATCGGCGGTCCTGCCGTGCGCCGCGAAGACCATCGCGAGATTGTGATGCGCCCTGGCGTCGTTCGGCCTGAGAGCCACAACACACTGATAATGCGCAATCGCCTCGATGAATTTCCCTTGCGCCGCATGCCTCGCCCCAAGGTTGTTGTGCGCATCAGGATAGTCCGGCTTCAAAACCAGGGCGCGCTCGTAATGCGCCAATCCCTCGTCGATTCGTCCCAGATCCTCAAGGGCCGCACCGAGGTTGTTGTGCGCTTCGGGGTGATTCGGGCGGGCGACAAGAGCGCGCTCATAAAAGGTCACCGCATCCGCAAGACGTCCCGCGCGATGATGACGCGCCGCCTCATCGAAAACCGCGCGACCGCGCGGTTTGTTTTTGACTGACGGCATCAGAGCAACCAACGCACTCGCGCCGCCATGTTCCGACTCAATAAAATCAGGCTTTTGCGAGCGTATCAGGCGGCAGATTTTTGCCGGAGGTCAATTCCGTGGCGCCATCTTCCCGATCTGCAGATACTGGGACAGGCTGTGGCCGCGCGACCCGCCGACAAGGTCGGCGAGCGTGCAATCGTCCAGCACGGCGAGGAAGCTTTCCAGCGCCTTTGACAGAATGCCCTTCAAACGGCAGACCGGAACGATCGGACAGGTGTTCGTTTCCATGTCGAAGCACTCGACAATCCGGAAATTGGGTTCGCTTTTCCGAACGACCTGGCCCAGATTGATTTCCGTGGGGTTGCGGGCAAGTTTCACCCCTCCGCTCCTGCCTTCCAATACTTCTACAAAGCCACTGGCATGAAGCGTCTGCACGACCCGCACCAGATGATTGCGCGATATCCCGTAAGCGTCGCTGATCTCGCGCGTCGAAACAAAGCGATCGGGGTTTTCCGTCAGGTAGAGCAGAATCCGAAGCGAATAATCGGCATGAAGGGTGAGTTGCATTTCAGGAGGCGGAAGGAAGAAACGCGTCGGCGTAGATCGCCTTTGAAGCCATCCCGGCAAGAAACAGCTTCCTACGCAACGAGTTTACCAGCGCTGGATCCCCGCAAACGTAACCCTTCCATCCCTTGAGACTCGGGAACCGCGACAAAATACATTTGTCGAGTTCTCCGAGTTCGACTTCCGTATCATCGCCGTCCCGCAGAACCGAACGCACGTAGTGGAAGTTGGGATGAGCCGCGCAGAGTTCCGCAAGTTCTTTCGTCAGATAGAGGCCGGCGGGCGTAAGCGCGCCATGAAATAACCAGACTGGCCCCCGATGACCCTGGCGGAGCGCGTCACGTAGAACTCCATAGAGCGGCGCCAGACCTGTTCCCGTCCCGGCGAGCAGCAGCGGCTCGTCGTTATTTCCGGGAGTGTAGAAGCAGTTACCGGAAGGCCCCTGTAACCACAGCGGCGTATCCGGAGCAGCCAGATGATGCAGCCATTCGCTCATTGCGCCGCCGGGAATCTTTCGTACATGCAATTCGAGTTCGTTCTCGTGTGGAAGGCTGGCCAGAGAGTAACTGCGCGCCAGACCGTCGTCGCGAAACACAGTCACAAACTGCCCTGCATAGTAATCGAGCGGCGTCCCGGTCCGCAGGCGCACCCGCATCACCGTGTGATTCATAGACTCGAGGCCGCTGATCCGAGCCTCCACGCGCGCCCCGGCGCCCGCAGGGGAAACCGCGATGTCCTCAACCGGCAGCAGCGAACATGCCAGAAAGTAACCCTGCGCCCGAAGAGTTTCTTTCAACCCCTGCTGCGCCGATTCGGGAACGCGCCCGCTGCCCCTGATCAAGCACGATTGGCAGGCCCCTGCTTTACACGAGTAGGAAATCGGAACGCCGTTGCGGAGCAGACAATCGAGAACGCTCTCGCCCTGATTCGCGGCGAAGGAGAGTTCCCCGTAATGAACGGTCGCCATCTCAAAGTAGCGCCCCTACCGGTTCAAAACGTCGTTGCGTGTGCTCTCCGCAATGGCGGCCACCTGCGCGATCAATGGCGGCGCGACGCCTAACTCACCAAGGGTCTGGCCAAGAAGCTCGACCACCACATCGAAGTGAGATCCGTTCATGCCCCTCGCCACCAGATGCTGGTGCCCGCGGCGTAGATCCGCCCCTGTGTAATTGTTGGGGCCGCCGAACGCCACCGTCAGAAATGCCTTTTGCTTCGCAGCCTGGCGATCCATATCGACATCGTCGAAGAACGAACTAATCCGGTCGTCGGAGAGGACTTTCCGGTAAAAAATATCTACGGCAGCGTCCACCGCGGGCTCGCCGCCTAATTGTTCGTAAAGGCTTGTTTCCTGCGCATTGAGAATGGTTTTCATAACTATGCATTTATAATGCATAGTTAATGCTCGATTTGTCAACGCATTTCCGAAAAAAAGCGGCGGTTGTGCGACATTGAATCTGGAGTCCACAAATGCCTGACGCAGTCATCGTCGATTGTCTTCGTACGCCCATCGGGAAGGCTACCCGGGGAATGCTTCGGAACACGCGGCCTGACGACCTCGCCGCAACGGTCTTCCGCGGCCTGCTTGATCGGCATCCCGAAATTGCGAAAGAAGATATCGAAGACGTGATCCTCGGCTGCGCGATGCCCGAGGGAGAATCGGGCAGCAATATGGCGCGCATGGCGGCGCTGCTTGCCGGGTTGCCCGTGACTACCACCGGGGTCACGATAAACCGGTTCTGCAGTTCCGGGCTGCAATCGATTGCCATGGCTTCGGACCAGATACGCGGCGGCGGCGCTCACGTGCTGATCGCGGGCGGGAGCGAATCGATGAGCATGATTCCCATGACCGGCAACAAGCCCGCGCCGAATCCCTGGTTCGTCGATCACTACCCGCAGGTTTACATCAGCATGGGTCTTACGGCCGAGGCGGTACAGCGGAAGTACGACGTCTCGCGCGAAGACGCGGACGCGTTCGCATATCGCAGTCATCAGAATGCGCTCAGGGCTCAGGCAGAAGGCAAATTCGACGACGAAATCGTGCCGGTGAAGGTCGAGACGGCGGCGCTGAACGGAAACGGGAGCAAGCCCGTCCACACCGAAACGACTTTCGACAAGGATGAAGGCCCGCGCGCCGATACCTCACTCGAAGCTCTGGCAAAATTGAAGCCCGTGTTCCATGTCTCGGGCACGGTGACCGCGGGAAATTCTTCGCAGACCAGCGACGGCGCGGCGGCTGCGCTTGTCATGTCAGACAAAAGGGCGAAGCAGTTGGGCATAAAGCCTATGGCGCGGCTGGTAAGCTTCGCTACGGCGGGGGTGCCGCCGGAAATCATGGGCATCGGACCCGTGGTCGCAATTCCGAAAGCCCTCGCGCTCGCGGGACTCACGCTTGACGATATCGGCGTCATCGAGCTGAACGAAGCGTTCGCGGTTCAGGCGCTGGCCGTCATCAGACAGGCAGGGCTCGATCCCGAGAAGGTCAACGTAAACGGCGGGGCCGTTGCGCTGGGACACCCGCTGGGCTGCACCGGCGCGAAACTGACCGCCACAATCCTGCGGGAAATGGAGCGCCGGGACGTGCGCTACGGAATGGTGACGATGTGCGTCGGCGGCGGACAAGGCGCCGCGGGAATTTTCGAACGACTCTGAAAGAGGAACTATGTCGACTGCAACAGCAGCTCCCCCCGCAACCCCCAAGACGGCAGGCGGCTCCTTTCTGATCGAGGATCAGCTTCCGGCAGACGTTTTCACTCCCGAAGACATCACCGAAGAGCACAAAGCAATCGGGCGCACGGCGCGGGATTTCTTCGACCAGGAAGTCGCGCCACGGATCGAAGACATGCAGCACGGGGATTTCGATGCCGCCGTGGCGCTGCTGCGCAAAGCGGCGGCCCTTGGCCTCGAATCCATCGTCACGCCGGAGCGATACGGCGGCATGGAGATGGATTTGACCTCGGACGTGGTCGTGTCGGAACAGATAGCGCGCGACGGTTCCTTCAGCGGCTGGCATGGCGCTCATTCGGGAATCGCAACGTTGCCCCTCGTGCTCTTCGGCACGGATGCCCAGAAGGAGAAGTACCTGCCGAAGCTGTCGAGCGCCGAGATGATCGGCTCCTACTGCCTCAGCGAACCGCAGGCCGGCTCGGACGCCCTCGCGGCGAAGACGCGCGCGGACCTCTCACCTGACGGAACGCACTATATCCTCAACGGCCAGAAGATGTGGATCACGAACGGCGGGAAGGCCGATCTCTTTACCATCTTCGCCAAAATCGGAGGCGAGCAGTTTACGGCGTTTCTCGTCGAACGGTCGTTTCCCGGCGTCTCGACGGGCGCCGAAGAAAAGAAGATGGGCATCAAGGGGAGTTCCACCACGCCCGTCTTTCTCGATAACGTGCCTGTGCCAGTCGAGAACGTCCTGGGCGAAATCGGGCGCGGCCACATCATCGCCTTCAACATCCTGAACATGGGACGGCTCAAGCTTGGCGCATTCGCCGTCGGGGGCGCGAAGCGCATCCTGCAGGTCTCGCTTGCCTATGCAAAGGACCGCAAGGCTTTCGGCACGACGATCTCTACCTTCGGCATGATCCAGCACAAGCTCGCCGAGATGGCGATCCGGATCTTTGCCACCGAGTCTATGACCTACCGGGTCGACGGCCTGATCCACGGCCATCTCGAAGGTTTCTCATGGGACGAACCGGGCGCCGCGCGGCGCATGATGAAGGCTGTTGAAGAGTTTGCGGCCGAGTGCTCCATCATCAAGGTCTATGCGTCCGAAATGCTGGATTACGTGGTGGACGAAGGCGTGCAGATTCACGGCGGGTACGGCTACCACCAGGATTACGCCGTGGAACGCGCGTACCGCGATTCGCGCATCAACCGCATCTTTGAAGGCACCAATGAGATCAATCGCCTGCTGACGACCGGTATGCTTCTCAAGCGCGCCCAGCAGGGCCGTCTGGGGCTGGTCAAAGCGGCGAAGGCGCTGATGGACGAAGTGCTGTCGGGTCCTTCCGCCAGCGCCGGGCTGATCGGGAACGCGAAGAAAGTGGCGTTGCTGCTGATGGCGTCCGCATTCGAAAAATTCGGCCTCGAACTGGAAAAGCAGCAGGAAGTGGTCGCGGGAATCGCCGATATCATTATGGAAACCTTCGCCATGGAGTCGGTTCAACTGCGGTCGGAGAAGAGCGGCGTAGGCGCCGACATGTGCGCGGTACTGCTGCCGGATTCGATGGCGCGAATCGAAATGTTCGCGCGCCCGGTTCTGGCGGCGTGCGCCGAGGGCGATACATTGCGCGCAAACATGGCGGTGCTGCGGCGGTTCACAAAATATGAACCGGTGGATTCGATCGCGCTGCGGCGGCGCATCGCGGAACGGCTGCTCAGTGCGGGCCGTTATGTAGTTTGAAGCCCCGGCTTTTGATTGCCGTAGGCTTGCCGGGTTCGGGTAAGTCGACTTATCTGGCGAATCTCGGCGTGCAGCCGGTTTCCAGTGACGCCGTGCGCCTGCAACTGGCCGACGACGAAACGGACCAGACGATAAACGCAGCCGTGTTTGGAACGATGCGCTATCTCGTCAGGCAGCGCGTTCAATTGAATCGCCCGTTGACCTGTGTCGATGCGACCAATCTGACACGCCGCGATCGAAGGCCGTTCATTAAGCTGGCGCGTTCGCTCGATTGCGAGATCGAAGCAGTGTACTTCGACGTGCCGCTTGCGGTGTGCAAAGCGCGGAACGCCGCGCGCGCCCGGATTGTGCCGGACTACATTCTGGATCAGATGGCGGCGAAGCTCGTGCCGCCTTCACTCGCCGAGGGCTTCAGCCGAGTTGAAGTCGTCGAATGCCTTCCCGAAAAACATCCGGCGCCGTCAGCAAACTGATCACGATGAAACCCGAGCTTTCGAAATCGTAGAAGTAGCCGGGCTGCACCAGGACATCGTGCTCCCGCAGAAGGCGAATCTCCGCGCCTTCTTCCTGCCTGACGATGGCGTACCATCCGGCTTCGATATCCAGCATGCGCAACCCGGAAGCGCGGAGAACTGCGAGATTGCCGCGCAGGCGCGCGAGAATCTGCCGCTGTATTCCGCCCCGAAGTTCGAGCAGCGAGGGGAGCGCGCATTGTACCGGCGTGCCTGCGGAAAGGTACGTGTCGGCGATGATTTCGAGCCGGGCGAACGCCTCGCGGACCAGCTCCGGCGGGCCGCTCGCGATGATCCACGCCAGTTTCATTTGTGGCAGTCCCACGGTCTTTGAGAGGCCGTTCAGGGCAAACACCAGGCAATCGTCAACGCCCTGAAGCGTTCGCACACTGTCGGGCGCGGGCTGAAGCGCGTAATCGCGGAAAACTTCGTCGGAGATAATCGGCAACCCGAATGAGGTTAGCTGCGCGACCTCGTGGCGCCGCAGGAAATGCCCGGTGGGGTTGTTCGGATTCACGAGAACAATGGCGCGAGTGCGATCGTTGATTGCTCGTTCGATCGTGTGGAAATCGATAAACCAGCCGTGGTCGTAAAACAGGCCATAGTGGCGAACGTTAACGGACTCGAGCGCCGCGAGATAGTCGAACAGTGGATATGACGGGCGGGGAACGAGCACTTCATCGCCAGGGTCGCACAGCAGTTTAAAGAGCCAGGAATAGGCCTCGCTGGTGCTCGCCGTCAGAACCACCCGATCTGTCGGGGCGCCATACTCCCGGGCGATGAGCGCACGGGCCTGCGGCAACCCGAATGGTTCAGGTTCATAGCGAGCGGCCGCCTCTGAAGCCAGGCTCCGGAGAAAGCCGGCGGGGTACTCGACACCTGCGTGGGTAGGGTTCGACTCCGTCAGATCCAGAACGTTCACCCCGGCGCTTCGTTTTTCCCGAAGCAACTCCGACAGCGTATTCGGATGGAGTTCGTCTGCCAGACGCCGGGAGAATTTCATTGCGCGGCGAAGTCCCCGGATTCGATCCGCGAACCCGGCGCAGGTTCTTCCTTGAACCGATAAATCCACGCGGCCGCGCCATTGATCTCGATCTTCACGCGCTCGAACTCTGACCCTTCATAATGGTCCAGAGTTTCGAGCGTCGCAGCGTCCTGGAGTTCGTATAACTCGCCTTGAACCTCGCCCGCGGGTTCTGTACGGTAGCCCGGATAGTGGCCGACTGCGGTAGATCGAGCCCGGTATGATCGCGCGGCCCACCAGAGTCGCCTGCTTCCGGAGCAGCCGCGCGTAGCGGTTATCGAACTCGCTTCGGAGCGTTCCATAAACAAAAAGCAGGTTCGGGCTCACAGCTTATAGTAGTGCGTGATGACCGATTGGAACGCCCTCGCGCAGGCTCGTAAACTCGACATTCCACCCGAGGCCGTGGCCGCTATTGCCCCAGCGCTCGACGCGCTGGACGAGGTCTTTCGTCCTCTCCTGAAGGAACTCGGCGGCGGCTATGACTCGGCCCTGATCCTCTCCGAAGCCGCGGTATTGGGCGAATGACTATCGAACAGGCCGCGGCGACACTTGCGCGCGCGCGAAGTGTCCGCGGTCGAACTGGCACGGGAATCCCTGCGGTCGGATCCGCGAACTGCAGCCAGTGCTGAATGCGTTCATCACAGTTACCGAAGAGCTCGCGCTCAAGCAGGCCCGCACGCGCGGACGATGAGCTTGCGTCGCGGAATCGATCGCGGCCCGCTGCACGGGATCCCCTATGCTCTGAAAGATCTCTTTGCGACCCGCGGAATCCGTACCACCGCAGGCTCGAAAATCTTCGCCGATTACGTTCCCGATTACGATTGCGCAGCCTTCGAAAAGCTCACAGAGGCGGGCGCGGTTCTGATGGGCAAGACGGGCATGCACGAACTGGCGTATGGAATCACCAACGACAATCCGCATTTCGGACCCGTGCGTAACCCGCATGACCCGGCTCGGATTTCCGGCGGTTCGAGTGGCGGGTCGGGCGCGGCGGTCGCCGCCGACATGGTTTTCTTCGCCATGGGAACCGACACGGGAGGGTCGATCCGGATTCCCGCCGCCTACTGCGGGTGCGTGGGACTCAAGCCAACCTTCGGGCGCGTGAGCCGTTACGGGGTCTTGCCCCTGGCTTTTAGTCTGGATCACGTGGGTCCGCTCGCACGCACGGTTCGCGATACCGCGCTGGTGATGAATGCGATCGCGGGTTTCGATCAAAGGGACGATAGCTCGTCGCGCCGCCCTGTTCCGGACTATTTACCCACAGAAAGCTACTCACTCGCCGGGCGCAGGATCGGCATTCCGGATAATTTCTTCCAGGAGCGATTAGCTCCTGCGGTTGAGTCCTCGTATCGGTCGGTGCTGCAACGAGCCGAAAACCTGGGCGCCGTGCTTGTGCCGATAACACTCCCCGATCCGGCCGGGATCAACAGCATTGGAAGGATCATTCTTCTATGCGAAGCCTCGGCTTTGATGCAACCTCACTTACACAGGCGGACTGATTTCGGAGCCGATGTATTAGCTCTCCTCGATCAGGGCCGGCTGGTATCCGCGACCGACTACATTAATGCGCAAAGGCTGAGAAAGATATATCAGAAGCGCTGGGCTGGGTGCCTGAAGAATATTGATGTTATCCTGACGCCTGCCACTGCGATTCGGCCGCCTCTGATAGGACAGGAAAAGGTTCAGTTCGGAGAAGTAGAAGAAGACGTGAGGCTGGCTTCTACAAGGTTCGTTCGCCCATTTAATGTTCTGGGTTTGCCTGCTGTTTCAGTCCCCTTCTTCGGCTCCGTTCCACTCTCGGGACTTCAAATTATCGGTCATCCTTTCGCCGAGGCAAGCCTGCTCTCAATCGCGATGACGCTTCTCGTTCCAGGAGAATAACTTCGCTTCTGATTGGTCTGACTTCCAGAAATGGAATACCTCGCCGCCATTGCAGAGGTAAGTCGTTTTAATTCAGCCAGATTAAGTTCAGCCAAAATTGGTATTTGATGTGCTATGGGTTTCCGACATATGACAAATGCCTTCAGGCCCAACCGGGCCGCCAGGTTGCTTGCAAACGGGCACGCAACAAACCGCGTGAAAGGGGGAAATAATTCTAAAATGACTCACTTCAGCAACCGAATTTCTGTCGCCGCGCTGGCGCTTATGGCGCTGAGCGTTCCGGGCTTTGCACAAACCACTTCCGGCGACCTGACCGGATCTGTGTTCGACCCCGCGCAGGCGGGAGTACCGAATGCCATGGTAACGGCTACGAACGAGTCTACCGGCGTGGCCTCGACGGCGACCACGACGTCCGCAGGCGTCTATCGGATCAACAACCTTCCCGTCGGCAAGTACGATATTTCCGTAATGGCCGCCGGCTTCACGAAATCGGAATTGCAAGGCGTCGACGTCACGTTGAACCAGGTTGTTACGGCGAACGTCTCGGTCAAGATCGGTGCAGTTTCCGAGACCGTCAACGTCACGACGGAAGCGGCGCGCATCGATACCTCCACAGCCCAGATGCAAAATACCTACGACGCGCGGCAATTGGAAAATCTGCCTAGCGCTTCCAGCGGAACGGGAGTCGTAAACCTGTCGCTCTTGCAGGCGGGAGTTGCGACGGGCGGCGCCGTCGGATTGGGGACGGGGCCTTCAGTAGGCGGCCAGCGTCCACGCAACAACAACTTTACGGTCGAAGGAATCGACAACAACAATAAAGGTATAACCGGACCTCTCGTTCAGGTTCCCAACGACGCGGTTTCCGAATTTACTTTGATTGCGAACCAGTTTTCGCCTGAATATGGGCACTCCTCGGGCGGGCAGTTCAATCAGGTGATCAAGAGCGGTTCCAACCAGTTTCACGGAATGGCTTACGAATACTTCACGAATCGCGATCTGAACGCCGCAGACAATCTGAGTGCGGTCGAGGGAAACCCGCTGCATCCGCGTTATGACAACAACCGGTTCGGGGGAAACTTTGGCGGCCCAATCAAAAAAGATAAGTTGTTCTTCTTCGTAGACTGGGAATACAACCCTATCGGCCAGACCGCATCCACCTATTATTCGGCCCCTACCGCGGCTGGATACAACATCCTCGCGGGCATTCAGGGAATCAATACGACGAACCTGCAGCAATATCAGAAGTATCTCGGAGCGGCCCCCGGCAATGGCGACACGGCGTACGTCAATCCGGGCGTCTATCTGGCGAATCAGCCGGGAGCGGCAAGTGGGAGCTCGCAGGACGCGTTAACCGGCTCGAGCGGAGCGCTCCTGCCTGGCACCGTCGCCATCCCGATGGGTATCGTTTCCTCATCGCTTCCGAATTTCACAAACTATAACACCGGGCTGGCCTCGATCGATTTTTCCATCTCTCCGTCCGATCAACTGCGCGGGCGATTTATTCTCGAACGCGAAGGAACGATCGACACGGCTGGCTTCCCGCAGGCCTTCTTTCAGACCATTCCCCAGAACAACTATCTGGTTACGGTTTCCGAATATCACAATTTTTCGGCGAATCTGGTCAATGAAATCCGGCTTGGGTACAACCGGTTTTCCCAAACGTTCGACGTCCCGAATATCCAGTATCCTGGCCTCGACCAATTCCCAAGCTTCAATGTCTACGAGGGCGTTGGTTCGTTCCTTGGCCCCGACGGAAACGCTCCGCAATATACCATCCAAAATACTTATCAGCTCAACGATGGCCTTAGCTGGACGAAAGGCAAGCACAGCTTTAAGTTTGGTTTCGACGGCTTTAGCTGGATCAGCCCGCAGTTGTTCGTGCAGCGGTCGCGCGGCGATTATGAATACAGCTTTCTGTCGGATTTTATGTTCGACTACTACCCGGACTATATCGCTCAGCGCTCTCTGGGCGGACAGGAGTACTCGGGGAATCAGTATCTCTATGGCGTCTATGGCAACGACGTCTGGAAAGTGACGCCGCATTTCACGGTGAATCTCGGTTTGCGGTGGGAATATCTCACAGTCCCGATCGGCGAACAACTGCAAACTCTGAACCAGGTTTCCAGCGTTCCCGGATTAATCGAGTTCAATAAACCCACCGCTCAGAAAAATGCGTTTATGCCCCGCGTCGGATTTGCCTGGTCTCCGGGCAACACCGGCAACACATCGATTCGCGGCGGATTCGGCGAGAACTTCGATGTTCTGCCTGACAACTTCGGTCTCTTGACCACGCCTCCGCAGTTTACGACAACAGTGGACTGCACCGGCGGACCCGCCACCGGCTGTACCGCAGCCGGAGGACCGGGAGCCGGATTCCTCGCGAATGGCGGCATCAAGCCGAATTCGACAGTTACTGTCCCATCGGTGGCGGATCTGCGAGCCGGCACGGGCGGCTATGTTCCCAACCAGACGCGGCCGAAGTCCTTACAGTGGAACTTCGGAGTACAGCATGTATTTGCGCAGAACTTCACGTTCGACAGCGAATTAATCGGAACGCGGGGCATTAACCTGCCGGTGCAGGTTCAGCTCAACCGTCAGGACATCGTGAATGCTTCGAACGGTTTGCCCCTTTACTACTCGATGCCGAGCCAGGGTACCCTAAACTCGCTGACGAACACGCTTTCCAGCCTGAACTCGGCATATTCGGCACAGGATTATGTGGTTCCGGCCTATCTGAACGCCGGCTTCAGCGGTATCATCACTTCGTATCAGCCCTGGGGGAACTCCACATACTACGGCTGGGCTAATACTCTGACCCGGCGGTACTCGAACGGGCTCCAGTTTATCGGGGCTTATACGTATAGTCACAACATCGACGATTCAACCGCCGAAGTCTTCTCCACTTACACTACGCCGCGTCGCCCGCAGAATCCGCAGGATCTCAGGGCGGATCGCTCAAGTTCGGCGCTCGATCACCGGCAGAGGCTCACCTTCCAGGTACTATACGACGTGAGAGCCTTCAAGAACCGCGGCTGGTTCATGAAGAACATCGTGAGTAACTGGCAGGTAGCGCCGGTGTATACATATCAAACCGGCACCGTGTACACCGTTCAGAGTGGTCTCGACTCCAACCTGAATGGCGATAGCGGCGGCGACCGAACGTTCGTGAACGGCGCCGGAGAGGCCGGAGTCGGTTCCGGAACGACGCCCCTGACGAACAGCGCGGGCCAGACGGTGGCTTATCTGGCGAACAATCCGAACGCGCGATATATTACCGCTCCAAAGGGCACCTTTGCCAACGGCGGCCGTAATACTGGAATGCTGCCTCCCATTGACGACATCGACATCACGCTCGCCAAGAACTTCAATTTCACCGAGAGAATTCGGCTGCAGTTTGCGGCGCGCGTCTTTAATCTGTTCAACCATCCGCAGTACGTCGGAGGCTTTATCAGCGATGTGGCGCCTGCGGGAACCACGCTTCCAGGCACAAACAGCAGTACAACCTCGTCCGCGGTGCACAACTTCCTGATTCCGACCTCGAGCACATTCGCGGATCCTACATCGGCATTCTCCAGCAATCCGAGAGCGATGCAGCTGTCGATGAAACTCAGCTTCTGATGGCGTAATCTGACGCGGTCAAAGCTGCGGAGTTAGTGCCTTCAGGGGCAAAGTGAAAGGGTTCGAGGGCTGATCGCCCTCGAACCCTTTTTTTTGCGGTGGCGGGTCTCTCTTTACCCGCCTTCCTTGCCGAACGCGCTTTTACCATTCCGAACGACGGTTTCACCTCAAAACTATTGACAGTCCCGAGAATATTCCAAAAATGGAATCGGGAACTCTCTCCGTCCGCCGGCTACCTCCGGCAGGCTGTGGATCAGATCCTGGGAACATCTTTGCCGAACAGTCTCCTGTTACGCAAACCCGGATCAACGACCCCAGATGAAAGATGACGCGTAGAATGCGCAAAGCTCAATTTCGGCGGGTCTGGGTCTGTTTCCCGGGAACGCCACGATGTCTGCTCTGCGACGGCGGTGACGGGGGGTTAACGTCGCAGTTGACGGATGTTATAACAAGCTCCAGATCAAGGGGATATTGTCAACGATACAAGCGCGGCCGATGTGTTCGCAGCGGGCGATATCGCGAGATATCCGGAGCAGGCTTCAGGTGACAAGGAGCCCGTAGAGCACCGTGTGGTGGCAGAACTTCAGGGACAGGCGGTTGTCCGTTCGATGCTCGGCATGGACGGCGTTTACCGCGAAGCGCCGTTTTTCTGGAGCCAGCATTACGACGTCACGATCTCGTATGTCGGACATGCGGCATCCTGGGAGGACTGGGAAATAAGAGCGACCTGGAAAAGCATCATGCCTGCGCCATCTGTCGCCGTAAGGGGAGAGCGATTGCCTCGCGGCCAATAGCACGGGATCTTTTGAGAACACGCGCAAGTGATGGCCGCCGAATCGCGGCCGGACAGGCGGGTTCCTCCGCTTTTTGGCGCCGCGTCCGCCGGCTCTTGCGCTTCTAATTCTGCGCGTCGAGGCTGCCATGGAGCAAAGCAACGCCGCGGCCGTTGATTCAGTTGTGGGGAACGCCAGGTTGTCAGGTGATTTGAAAACTCTGGTGCACCCGGCCTGATTCGAACAGGCGACCTTTTGCTTCGGAGGCAAACGCTCTATCCAGCTGAGCTACGGGTGCGTAAACACGATTCTATCGCACTCGTGACCACTGATATTCCGGCCGATGGCCATGGGGATACAATCAATAAACGATAATGAACAGGAGATTTGCTCTGATGCGCCTGAATTCGAAGTCCCTCGCCGTCCTTCTTCCTTTTTGCATGATTCCCTGCGTCTCGGCGCAGAAGCCCGCGGCGGCAGCCGAGGCCGCCGGTGCCAGCGGCCCAAACGTTCCCGGAGTCCTGCCGAACCGGCCGCTGTTTCTCAGCGAGGAATGGAAGCCATCGACAGCCAAAGGGGAGCACCCGGTCGATCCCAGCCAGGCGACCGAGAACCCGAATCTGGATCTCAAACTCTACGGCACGACGGCTAAGGAAATTCAGCTGCTGGGAACCCCGAACAGTCCCACCAACCCGACCCATCTCTGGAATGGACTGTGCTCCACGCCGTGCGCAATTGCGCTTCGGGATAAGAATAACTACGTCGATCTCACTGGCCTGGCAATGATCCGCTGGGTAACGAAGACCTCCGGTTTTCAACAGGTCCATCCGATCGTCAAGCTCGCGGATGGGACGTGGCTGGTGGGGGATCATGGCGACGGATCGATCACAGACTGGCACACGAACGAATTTTCGATCGCCGATGTGCGCTGGAAGAAGTTGAATATCGAGAAAGTGGTAGTAACCGGAAACTGGGTCAAAGACCCCGATCTGAGCAAAGTTGACGAAGTCGGCTATACGGACCTGATGCCGGGAAGCGGCCACGGACCCGGCGGCTGGGTTGATGTCGGCAAGATCGAAGTCTTCGGCAAACCTGTCAAGCGGTAGGCACGTTCGGCGCCGGGCGGCAGGAGGGGGCTGGTTCTGGACCACCTCCGCCCGCCACTGCCGCCTGCACAAGAGGAACTTCTACCGGAAATCCGAGCGCCTGCCAGCGGGTGAAACCGCCGTCCAGCGGCCGCACCGAACGAACTCCCCTCCGCTTCAGGCGAAGCGCCGCCCGCGCGCTTCCCGCCTCATTCGGACACGAGCAATAAAGAACGACTTCGCCGGGTTCAAACGTGGCAACCATCGAATCCAGTTCATCGCTCACGAGTTTAAGCGAGCCCGGAATCCACCCTTCCCGCCATTCAATCGGATTTCGCAGATCCACGATCATGAGCCTTTCGCCCGCATCCATACGTTTTCGCAAATCCAGAGGCGCAATCCGGGCGATCCTGAGTGATCGGTAGATTCGCCGCCGCTGCAGGTATTTGTAACTGATATAAAGCACCAGAGCCAGCGCGACAACCGTCGCCAGAAAGGCGCCAAATCCCGCCAGACGAAGGCCGAGTTCTTTCAGCTGAGTCCGGAATATCCAGCCAAGTGCGAAATAGGTCCCTGACCAGGCCAGGGCTCCCCCGGCATCGAGCGAAAAGAACTTCCATTCCGCAAGATGTACGGCTCCCGCCATCGGCGGCCCCAGCGCGCCCAGCCCCGGAACGAACTTGGCGAACAGAAGCGATTTCGGGCCGTAGCGGGAATAGAACGACTGCATGTTCGAGACGCAGGTGTCCGGCTCCAGGGAGACGCGGCAGAAAAAACCAAGAATCCGGCCGCCTCGCCGCCGTCCCAGGAAATACCAGACCGAATCACTGAACAGGCAACCCGCGACCGCCAGAAACAAGGCTGCCGGCAAACTCATCCGGTGCAGACCCGCAAGTGCGCCGGCCGCGATGAGCACGGGTCCCGCGGGTATCGGAACGCCGATCTGCTCGGCCGCGACCGCGGTAAACAGAACCATGTAACCGTGCGCGAGGAGAATCTCCGTCGGATCGTTCATCGCCCCCCCTTCTGGCATTAGATCGCGAACGGAACGCGCGGATGCAACATGCATGTCTTTTCCCCAAGGGCCGGCCGCCGCTCTTCTGGCCAGCCCGTGCTCCAAACGATGCTAAGGTGAAGGGATTCCAGGACAGCCACCCCGAAAATCATGGCCGAATCTACCGAAGAGCTCAATGCGATGTTCCCGCGACTGGACGACGAGCAGATTGCGCGCCTGATGCCATTCGGCCGGACGCGCAAAGCGAGCCCGGGCGAAATACTGTTCGAACAAGGCGACGCCACCCACGGCGTTTTTGTTGTTCTCGAAGGCAGCATTGAGATCGTCAGCGTTTCAACCAGTGGCGAATCAGCCCTGAGAATTCTTGAACGCGGCGCCTTCACTGGAGAAGTGAATCAGCTTTCCGGGCGGCGCAGTCTGGTGAGATGCCGGGCATACGAGGCGAGTTCTCTCCTCGAAATCGAACGGGCCGATCTGCAGCGCATGATGCAAACTGACGCTGCCCTCGGCGAGATGTTCCTCACCGCATTCCTGCGGCGCCGCCTTTATCTGATTTCTCATTCCGTGGGGGACGCGGTACTGGTCGGATCGAGCCATTCGGGAGACACTCTGCGGCTGAGAGAGTTCCTCACCCGTAACGGCCATCCGCACCACTATATCGATGTCGAACGGGACGCTGACGTTCAGACTTTTCTCGATCAGTTCCATTTCGCCGTTACCGACATCCCCGTATTGATCTGCAGCGGCAAGCTGATTCTCAGAAACCCAACTAACGCCGAGGCCGCGGAATGTTTCGGGCTGAATGCCGGCATTGAGGAATCTTCGGTGTATGACCTCATCGTGGTTGGCGCCGGCCCTGGCGGACTCGCCGCCGCGGTCTACGGCGCCTCGGAAGGGCTGAATGTGCTGGTGGTCGAGAGTGGCGCGCCGGGCGGGCAGGCGGGTACCAGCTCGAAAATCGAGAACTACCTGGGGTTTCCGACCGGCATCTCGGGAGAGGGTCTCACCCGCCGGGCCTTCATCCAGGCGGAGAAATTCGGAGCACATATCGCGGTCGCTCGATCCGCCGCCGAGCTGAAGTGCGGCCGATCGCCCTACACGATTTCGCTTGACGATGGAGGATCGGTCCATGGGCGCAGCATCGTAATTGCCGCGGGTGCTCAATACCGGCAGCTTCCGTTGCCGAACCTCAACCAGTTCAACGGCGTCGGTGTTTATTATGGCGCAACGCGCCTCGAAGCTCAGGTCTGCAGCGACGAAGAGGTTGCCATCGTAGGTGGAGGAAACTCCGCGGGTCAAGCGGCGGTCTTCCTTTCGAATTCCGCCAGGCATGTCAACGTCCTGGTTCGCGGCCCGGGACTCGCCGAAACCATGTCGCGTTACCTGATTTCAAGAATCGAAGCCTGTAAGGAGATCACCGTAAGGCCGAGGACTGAAGTGGAAGCGATCGAGGGCAACGGGCATCTGGAACGAATCCGATGGCGGGACAAGACGACCGGCGTAAGCGACACACACGACATCCGGCATATGTTTCTGATGACCGGGGCGGAGCCGAATACCGGATGGCTGAGCGGATGCGTTGCCATGGACGCCAAAAACTTCGTCAAAACAGGCACGGACCTTGGAGAGGACTGGCCCCTCCAGCATCGGGCGCCATACATGCTCGAAACCAGTGTGCCGGGAGTCTTCGCGGTCGGGGACATTCGGTCCGGCAGCGTAAAGCGGGTGGCATCGGCGGTCGGTGAAGGCTCGATGGCCGTTCAGTTCGTGCACAAAGCTCTGGCGGAATAGTCGTTACTCGTCAATCCTGACCAGCGCGGCAAGACGCCTGGGAGCCGTTAGCAGGTAGCTTCCGGCTACCATTTCCCTTACTTCGTCCCAATCGATTTCGCCCT
The DNA here is from genome assembly GCA_963845785.1 of Terriglobia bacterium. Lineage (GTDB taxonomy): Bacteria > Acidobacteriota > Terriglobia > Bryobacterales > Bryobacteraceae > BOG-234. The sequence continues at coordinate 93,242 of CAWJTK010000005.1, forward strand.
GGTCGAGGCGCAGCCCGACCCAGCCTCTTGGGCCGATGTACGCGGGCGAATAGAATTTTGTGGGGTTCGCCGCAATCAGAGTCACATTGTCGCCGGGAAGAGTCTTGGCGCAGATGGAGACGATTCCATCGCCGTGATGATTGTGCAGGTAGTATGCGAATACTTTCTTCCGCACAAGAAAGCTCGCATGATCTCCCTTGCTCTGCCGTTCAGCCTCGGGAAATGAACTGCAGATAGCCGTTAGACGAGTGAGGCGCGCGTCTTCGGACATAGGGCTTAGTGGCCTGCTTCCTGCGGCCGGCGCTCAAAAGGGCTCGCGACTCGAACACCCTCACAGCTCCTGCCGGACTGAAAATCTTCGCTGAGGAGCAATGAACAGCCCAACCGTTCCGCGGAGGCCAGAATGAGGCTGTCCCAGTAAGATAACTGCACGCCATCCATCCAACTGAACACCGACACAGTTTCACGCGCTTCGAGCAACGGTGCACCTGATTTTTACGAATGGCATTCGCGTGAAACTCAAGCAGCAGCTGCCAACTCAGCCGGCCTTCGCCGGTGCGCCAGATAATCGAGCCAGTGTCTTGCCTAATCGAGCCTGACACGGCTCCGGAAGTCGAAGGAGTGGAGCAGAACGTTGCTGTCCAGGGAGACGCTATCGGGCATGAGCGTCTTCGCGCGACAGCCTACGCTTTGCGTCTATATCCATGGGTTTAATGTTGTGCCACCGATGGCAAGCTGGCTCGTAATCGTGAATCTTCCGGGATCTGCGCTTCCAGCATTTTACCCACGAGCCGGGCAACGGAAGTGTTCTCGTCGGCGGCCCTCTTTCGCGCCCAATTCGCGACTTCCCCGGAAAGGGTGACGGTCACATTCTTTAACACGAAACCAGTGTCACACGAAACTGGTTTTTACGCCTGACGCCGCGAAGCAAACCACCGTAGAACATCTTCAACGCCCGTACCTGTCTTCGTGGAGATTTCAAAGACATCAATGCCCGGCCGGACGCGCTCGATATTCCGGTGAGCCGTTTCGGACGAAAACTCCACCGCCGCCGCCAGATCCATCTTTGTAATGATGGCCGCATCCGCGCCCTGAAAGATCGTGGGATATTTTAACGGCTTGTCCTCGCCTTCGGTCACGGAAAGAAGGACAGCGCGGGCGTTCTCGCCCAAGTCGTAGCTCGACGGACAAACAAGATTGCCGACGTTCTCGATAAAAAGAAAATCCAGATCCGCGAGATTCCAGTCCTCGATTGCGCGTTCCACCATGCTCGCGTCCAGATGGCAAATCGTCCCGGTGCAGATCTGCTTGACGGGAACCTGACTCCGCGCCAGCCGGACCGCATCGTTATCTGTTGCGAGGTCGCCAACCAGAGCGGCCACGCGATGATCCGGGCGCAGGGCGGTCAGAACGCGTTCGAGAAACGCGGTCTTACCCGATCCGGGGCTCGAAACCAGGCTGATCACGCAGACTCCCGCCTGCTGAAAGCGGTCGCGCAACGCGCGCGCGGCCATGTCGTTTTTGTTCAGAACCTTCTGGCGAATCTCGATCAGGCGCGGCTGCTTATTCGACGCAATGGAGTCCGTCGGCGTCACGCCTGCATCTCCAGTGCGACCATCTCCAGTTCATTGCCGCTCACCACCGGCCCCCCCGATCCGCACATGACACATTGCAAACACTGCATCGAAACCGCGCCCCGTTCTTCGCCGCATTTCGCACAGGCGATCCGGAGCGGAACCTCTTCAATCACCAGGCTCGACCCTTCAAGACAAGTTCCGGCGCAGGCCAGATCGTAAGAGAACAGCAGCGCATCTTTGACAACCCCCGACAACGGACCAAGCTTCAGATGAACCGAATAAACCCGGCCGCCGCCCTGACGCGCGACTTCCTCCTCCGCGCCTTCGACGAGACTCAACGCGATGGAAAGCTCGTGCACGGAGCTTACATCGTGCTGATGCGGATGTACCGCTTCACATCCGGGAGCGACACGACAACTGCGATAACGACGAGCGCGAGCGCGATTTTTCCCAATGCCCTCATATGTATGTCTCCACTTCTTTCCGAGTCAATTCCTTCTGAATCAACTCCTCAACCATGTTGGCCGCTTCGTCGATCGCCGCGGCTACGGGAGGCGTGAGTCCCATGCAGCCTTCCTCGCCCCCGAGGTCTCCAGGCTCGCACCCCACCAGCAGAACACGTCCGGCCCCTCCGCCCATCGAGCGCGCGGCTTGAAGAACACGCACCGGGTCCATGCTGTGGGTGTCCATCATGGCACCGCTGCCGAAGTCCACCTCGGGTTCGATTGTATAAAGCGTCCCCGGCGCGCCGCCCCGATGTATCGCGTCGATCAGGATCGTCAGATCCGGATTATCCAGCAGCGCGTACGTCAGATCCAGCCCTCGGATCCCATAGTCGACCAATCGCACCTCTGCGGGCAGTTCGCGCACGGCAAGCTTCGTCACCACTTCACATCCGAACGCATCATCGCCCATAAAGATGTTCCCGATGCCCGCGATCAGAATCTTCACAGCAGTTCAACCTCTTCGGGCGAGAAGAAGAACCGATGACCGATCTGGCGCGCGATTCCGAAATCCCGGCCCGGATCGTCTTCCACGGTAACGGCGAGGTGCACGCGATCCTCGAAGTCGCGCTCCACGGATTCAACGACCGCGACCTTACCATCCAGAGCGATGTCGAAAATATCGGCCTTCTTGCGAGGTCGCAGGCGAACCCGATCGCCTTTGCGGAACTCGAGGCGGGTTTTGCGCAAACCCCGGATCGCCCCATGCATCTTCGCAACCTGCTCGGGTGGCAGCGACTCGGTACGAGCCAGAATCTCGCGAGCGTGATCGCCGCCCCCGCGAAGCTCCTCCTTTTCGCGATCGCTCAAAGTAAGAACCCGCAGCGTGAGCATCTCATCGATTTCGGTTCCGTCGAAGAAATCGCCGACGCTCTCCGGCGCAATCTGCGGGTAATCGTAAAGAATAATCGGAGACGAGAGCATAAACTGTCGCTCGCCCTCTCGCCCGGCGAGCACCGGCCAGGTACCGATATTGTGACAAGCTGCAGCGGCGGCACGGTACTCCTCCGGCGGATCCAACAGGGAGACAAATGCGCCATCGAGAACGCCAAGCAGCGTATGAGCCGAAAGCATGTGGGGCCCGAGCGGTGGCGCCGGCGATCTTGTCGCCGGTTGTGTTTCCGCACCCGCCGGCGCGGTGTTAGAGATGCGCACGGTCAACCGAAAAAGCCCGGCGTTCTCCACTTCCACCGGCGCAGACTCAATCTCGACCGCGCCTTCAAGCGGAGGAAACTGAAACTCCCGCCGCACACTTCCGGTCGCAAGCGCAAGATCCCCGCACGTCAGTTCACGCTCGATCTCGTCCTGCAGGAATCGAACCTTCAAGTTCACCCGCGTCTGACCGTTACCCTCCACCAGACACTGAGTCCGCATCACCGAGGGGTCGGATCCGCCCACCGGACCCAGCGTCCCGAAATGCCAGCGCTGCTGGTTCTTGAACGACGACTTCCGATACGGATAAAGCAGGAAGCCCTCATAGAGGACCGCATTCGCGATTTTCTCCAGAGGTTCGAAGTTCATGATGCCGCCTGCTTCTTTGCTGCCGGCAACAGATGCTCGATCGCCTCTTCCCAGGTCGCCAGTCCCTGCTGTTGCTTGTGCGCGAGCAGACGTTCGAAGACGTCGCGCCTCAGACGCAGCCACGCGCTGTTCGGATAGTAGAGATCCATCATGTCCCGCCAGACTCGCGCCGGCAGACGAAAGCGCGATTCCCGGTCCCAACCAATCTGCGCAATCCGCATGGAGCCGTCCGCCGCCGCATAGAAGATCGTCCCGCTGAACTGGAACACCAGGGGGACATCGCCTTCCTCAACCGCGTGAAAATACTTGGCAGCCGCGACATTGAAATCGAACGTACAGGCCACAGGCAGCTCTACCTTCACCGCTCCCTCAAACCCCGGCACCGTGATGGACGCGTGCGACCACAGCAGGGGCCGCAATGTCTGGCTCCAGCGGTCTGGTTCGCCGAACAGATCGCGCAAACCCGCTTTTTCTTCAGGCTTGTAATTCCGCCTTTGCGCTTCGATCTGGATCTGACACCGAAGGGCGACACTCTGGATCGTCTGGGTAGCCAGCGGACACTGAACATTCAGGCGGAACGCGATCGTCGGCACGGCCGCAAAGGGCAGCGCTTCCGCGCCCTCGATCGCGAAATTCAGGGCTGGTGTCATAGCGGCTGTCACACCCCCTTCCTTCGCAGGTCGTCAAAAAATCGCCCAATCTCGCCCCAGACGACGGCTCCGCCCGAAAGCCCCCGCCAATGCATCCGAATCAGCCCCACCAGTCTGTAGCACTCATCGATCGGAGTTATGAAGTATTCTCGCGCCGCGCCGACACGGTTTACGAGCAACGCTTCCACGTCCGGCTGTAAACGCTGCAATGCGGGATTCGCATCCGAGATCTCCCGCCAGGATTCCAGACGAAGCGCAGATTCGGCCGCGCCGGCTGGTCCTGGATACAAAGCCACAACTCGACCGGCGGGTGAACTGTAAGAAAAAAACGCGAGCGAGATGGGAATCATAAGATCGTCCCATTGCGTATCGCTTAATCGAAAATCCGGCAAGGCGATTATCCGGCGCGGAATTTCACGCCAGCTTTCCGAGGCTATGGCTCCGCAGCCACTGCACGCGCAGCGAATGCGGCGGGTCGGCGGATCGAATTGGTGAATGTGACCTGAGGGCAGCGAAACCCCGCAGCGATCGCAACGTTCTTCGGTCTCTCGCGGACGGACGAATTTTCGAAGCGAGGCTACCGAAGCCGGAGCCATTTCACACGGCTCCCGGAATCGCCATCCCCAATGCGGCGAGCGGAACGAATCCCTGGGCAGGCCGCTCTTCGATCACCACTTCGGTCACGTCCGGAGCAATGGCGCGAATTGCCGCCTCGACGCTCTCCTTTAACCCACAACCTTCTCCGGACAGACGGACCCGCACAGCCCCGCCGAACACGCCGATGAGTTCAGCCTGGGCGTGCATCTTACGGAGAGTTTCTCCAATGCGGGTCTCAACGTCGTCCGGGTGCAGATCGTGCAGGATGAGGAGGCTCGAAACCAGGCTGTCATTGGTAAAGCGCCGTACAGCCGCTTCACCCGACGAGCCTCCTTCGAGTACAAGCTCCATCATCCGCTCCAGTCCCGCTCCATGCAGCTCGAGAATCGCCTCCATTGCTTTTTGGGCGCACTCGCGGCTTTCAGGATCCGGGATCTGCTCGACCTGCCGAACCAGTTCTTCGATACGTCGGGCGCGTTCCTCGTCCGCTGTCGCCATCTCGGCCTAATGCGTCTGCGCCCCGAACATCGGCGAGTGCCTTACGTCGAGTTGCCTGCCGTTGCCGAGATACATATGAACACCGCACGGCAGACAGGGATCGAAGCTCCGCACTGCGCGCATAATGTCGATACCTTTGAAGTTCTCCGGGCCATTCTCTTCGAAGATAGGAGTGTTCTGAACGGCGTCCTCGTAGGGCCCGGGAGTTCCATAGATGTCGCGCGGATTGGCATTCCAGGGTGTGGGCGGATAAGGGTGGTAATTCGCGATCTTACCGTCACGAATAACCACGTGATGGGACAGCACGCCCCGCACAGCTTCGTGGAAGCCACAGCCGATGCCGTTTTCCGGCACCTTGAAGTCCCGGAATGTCTGCGTGTTGCCCCTGTGCAGTTCCTTCATCGCCCGTTCCGCGAAGTATAGCGCAGCCGCGGCGGCGTAAGCCTGGAAGTAGGTGCGAGCGCGGTCTCGCTCAATCGCATTACTCCACTTCGGAATCTTCCATTCGAACTCCACCTCGGGCATCCCGGCCGTCTTCGGAAGATAAATCTTGACGCTCTTACCCGTAGCCTTGATATAGCCGATATCGACTATGCCGGCGAGCGCGGTCGCCCAGAAACGAGCGATCGGTCCGCCGCCTGTGTCGAGCGCCAAATAATCTCCCGTACGCTTGTCGTACCAGCGCGGAGACATGACCCACGAGTAATTGTTCTTGAAGTCGCGCTTTTGCGGACGAGGTGTCGTCGTCTGGTTCCAGGGATGATTCCGATCCACCGGATTACCCAGCGGATCGTGAGTCACGAACATTTCCTCGTTTTCCCAGGAATCGTAGTAGGAGCTGCCGAGTAAGATGCGGATGCCGAGATTGATATCCACCAGATTGGTCGTAACAAGTTCGCCATCCACCACGACGCCCGGAGTGACGTACATGGCCTTGCCCCACTTGTTCATATTCTTGTACTCGTAATCGCATACTTCGGGATCCTGGAACGAACCCCAGCAACCGAGCAGAATACGCCGCTGACCGACCTTCTCATAGCCCGGCAAAGCTTCATAGAAGAAGTCGAAAAGATCGTCGTGCAGTGGCACCACCTTCTTCATGAACTCAACGTACTTCATCAGCCGAACCATGTAATCGGTGAACAATTGAACCGTCGGAACGGTTCCCACGCCACCCGGATAGAGCGTCGAAGGATGAACGTGCCGGCCTTCCATAAGGCAGAACATTTCGCGCGTCATTCTGCTCATCTGCAGCGTTTCGCGATAAAACGATCCCGTGAACGGGTTCAGTGCGCGCATGATGTCTGCGATCGTCTTATATCCATGCAGGTTCGCATTGGGGGACAAAGTCTTCTCGGCCTTGGCCAGCACGCCCGGATTGGTCTCTTTCACCATCTGTTCGCAGAAGTCCACACCCACCAGGTTGTCCTGATACAGGTTGTGATCGAACATGTACTCTGCGGCTTCGCCCAGATTGACGATCCACTCGGCCATATCCGGCGGCCGGACGCCGAAGGCCATGTTTTGTGCGTAGCAGGCGCAGGTCGCATGATTGTCCCCGCAGATGCCGCAGATCCGGCTGGTAATGAAGTGCGCGTCGCGCGGGTCTTTGCCCTTCATGAAAATGCTGTACCCGCGAAAAATGGACGACGTGCTGTGACACTCGGCAACTTGCCGGTTTTCAAAGTCGATCTTCGTATAAATGCCGAGACTGCCCACGATCCGCGTAATCGGATCCCAGTTCATCTCGACCAGCCGGCGCTGCGAGCTCTGGCTGGATACTGCCGGATCTGTAACTGTGGCCATTAAAATTAGCTCCTTATGCCCTGATCCCACCTGATCGCGCCGCCACCGGAAGGGAGCGTCAGGCAACCCTTTAGCACCCGCTTAGAAAGCGCGCGGCTGATAACCCGTCGTAAGTTTCCGGCCCGTGTGCCGCCAGCTCGGTTCTTTGTTGACGGTATGGTTTGTAATACTGCGGAGCGCCCGGACAGCGACTCCGTAAGGCCCGATAAATGTCGAAGAGAGCCGGGCTCCCGGAGGTTCGTCCATAAACGGCATGAATTTATCCGGGAAACCCGGCATCGTGCAGCCGATACAGATGCCTCCGACGTTCGGGCAGCCGCCAATGCCTGCCATCCAGCCCCGCTTCGGCACGTTGCAATTGACTACAGGACCCCAGCATCCTACTTTTACCAGGCATTTGGGGGAATTATAGTCGTCGGCAAAATCGCCCTGTTCGTAGTAAGCGGCGCGGTCGCACCCGTCGTGCACCGTGGCTCCAAAAAGCCACTTCGGGCGCAACTGATCGTCGAGCGGAATCATCGGCGCGAGCCCGGCAAGTTGATACAGCAGATACAGCAGGGTCTCCATGAAATTATCCGGCTGCACCGGGCAACCGGGCACATTGACGATCGGCAATCCCGCCTTGGATTTCCAGCCCCAGCCGAGATAGTCGGCCAGCCCCATGCACCCCGTAGGGTTCCCCTCCATGGCGTGAATTCCACCGTACGTGGCGCACGTACCGGCGCCTACTATAGCGGTTGCTTTCGGCGCCAGGCGATCAATCCACTCACAGGTGGTTATAGGCTGGCCAGTGCTCGGATTTGTGCCAAGCGCGGCCCAGTAGCCTTCTTTCTTGATCTTTTCGTTAGGTATCGAACCTTCCACGACAAGCACAAAGGGTTCGAGCCTTCCCTTCTCCGCCTCATACCAATACTTCATGAAATCGTCGCCGACTTCATAAGCAAGAACGGGATTGTGCAAGTGAACCTTGGGAAGTCCTGGGATCGCGCCCAGGAGAACGTCCTCGACACTGGGCTGCGTAGCGGCTGTGATGGATACTGAATCGCCATCGCAACCAAGACCCGCCGTAATCCAGAGGACATGAACTTCTTTAACGGCCGGCGCCTTTTGCGTCGAGCGGCCGTACGGAGTTACTTCTGCCGGCATGGGCAATTTACTCCTCCGTCAAGTAGTGTCTTCCGTATCGGACGGGGAATCAACTCGGCAAAGTGCTGACAGATACAAAATATTAAAAGAAATTAACAGATCCGCGGCAATTGTTCCGTAAAAGGCAGATCGAGTATCCGTGTGCCGCCAATCTCGGTTTTAAGCTGAACCATGCCGGGATGATCGCCCGTGACGCGGCCGATTACGCGAGCTTCCGCGCCCTCTGGAGTGAGCCGCATCGCCTGCAAGATCGCTCTCCGACGATTCATGCGGAACAAATGCCACCAGCTTGCCCTCATTGGCCACAAATAACGGGTCGAGCCCGAGTATTTCGCATGCGCCTTTTACTTCTTCGCGCACGGGCACGCGGGTTGCCTCTATTTGTATGCCGACGGACGAAGCTGCCGCGATCTCGCACAGCGAGGTTGCGAGGCCGCCGCGGGTCGGGTCTCGCAAAACGTGAACTTCGCCGGCGTTCAGCATCGCCTCAACCAGGGAATGTAAGGGGGCTGTATCGGATTGGATGGCGCCTTCGAACTCAAGTCCTTCCCGGACCGACATCACCGCCATCCCATGATCCGCAATCGTGCCACTGATGATGATGTCGTCGCCGATTCGCGCGTTCGAAGCGGAAATCGTGATCCCATCCCGGACAAGACCCACGCCCGACGTCGTAATGAAGAGCTTGTCCGCCGAACCCCGGTTGACAACTTTCGTATCTCCGGTCACAATCGCTACGCCTGCCGCCCGAGCCGCCCGCGCCATCGATTCGACGACTCGCGAAAGCTCCTCCATGGGCAGGCCTTCCTCCATAATAAAAGCCGCCGAAAGAAACAGGGGTCGCGCGCCGCTCATCGCGAGATCATTCACCGTCCCATTGACGGCCAGTTCGCCGATGTCGCCGCCGGGGAAAAAGAGCGGGGTCACCACAAACGAATCGGTAGTAAACGCGAGGCGCGCCGAGCCGGCGGTAAAAACTGCCTGATCGTCCAGTTTGCGCAGGTAGTCATTGTCGAAGGCGGGAAGAAAAAGATCGTGCACAAGCTGGGCGGTCAGCTTGCCTCCGCTGCCATGACCCATGATGATCGTCTTGCGCTCGGTAACAGGCACGGGGCAGGAGAGTACAAAGTCGGTGGCGCTCATTTACTCCCCAAAGCTTCCATTTGTACAAGATGCCGCCCATAGCTGTAATAAGCCGCGCACGCGCCCTCGGCCGACACCATAGTCGCGCCCAAAGGATTCTCAGGCGTACACTGCTTACCGAAAGCGGGACAATCCAGAGGCTTACTGAGTCCCTTAAGAATCTCGCCGCTGATACAGATGGAAGGTTCTTTCGTACAAATATCTTCGACTTCGAAGATTCGTTCCGCGTCGAAGTGCCGAAACTCCTCTGACAAGCGGTAACCGCTCTTCGGGATCACTCCGATACCGCGCCAGCTTCGGTCGCAGACTTTAAACACGCGGTCGACAATCTTTCGCGCCTCGGGGTTGCCCTCCCGCCGTACGGCCCTCGTATACGCGTTTTCCAGCTCCGCGCGCCCCTGTTCAAGCTGCCGGACCGACATCAGAACCCCCTGAAGGATGTCGACCGGCTCGAAGCCCGTGATCACAATCGGCACATGATAGCGCTCCACAATCGGCTCGTACTCCGTCCAGCCGGCGATCGCACACACATGACCGGGTCCCAGAAACGCCTGTACTCGATTGCCGGGCGACTCCAGAATCCCGGTCACAGCAGGGGGCACCAGCACATGCGAAACCAGTACCGAGAAATTATGGATACCCTGCTCGCGCGCCTGCCAGACCGACATCGCGTTCGCCGGCGCCGTCGTCTCGAATCCAATCGCGAAGAACACCACCTGCTTATCGGGGTTCGCGCGCGCAATCTTCAGGCAATCGAGCGGTGAATAGACGACGCGGATGTTCGCACCTTCGGCCTTGATCCGGAACAAGTCGCCGTCCGAACCCGGAACCCGAAGCATATCGCCGAACGAGCAGAAAATAACATCCGGCTTCCGCGCGATTGCATGCGCCCGGTCGATCATCTCGAGCGGAGTCACGCATACCGGACAGCCCGGTCCGTGTACCAGCTCAACCTGCTCGGGCAAAAGCCAGTCGAGCCCATATCTCACGATCGAGTGCGTCTGTCCACCGCACACTTCCATCAGAACCCACGGACGCGTCGCCGTGCGTTTGATCTCCTCGACAATCTTCTGCGCCACCTGCTGATCGCGATATTCGTCAAGGTACTTCATGGCTGATCTCTCCTTCGCCCGGGCTTTGCTGGCCATACTCCGCCGCCGTCGTCCAGTTCGGCTAAGCTGATCCATCTCGGCCAGATACTGATAAGTCCGCGCCGCTTCCTCTTCATCGACTTTGCTGATCGCAAAGCCCACATGAACCAGGACGTAGTCGCCGATCTGCGCTTCGGGCAGATAAGAGAGGCACGCATCGCGCGTGATGCCGCCGAAGTCAACTCTTGCCATCGGCACGCCCAGATTATCGTGCAGGGAACTGATTCGGCCCGGAATGGCCAGACACATAGGAAATCAAATCCTTTCCAGAAAATTTGCCGCTATTACGGCCTGGCCCAGAGAAAGGCCGCCATCATTCGGCGGTACTAGGGAGTGCAGAAAGACCTGAAAGCCGCGTTGTCTTAAGAGCCTGACAGCTTGCGCAAGAAGCGTGAAGTTCTGGAAAGTGCCGCCGCTGAGACAGACTTTGTCCAAGCCGTTCCTTTCGCGAAGCGCGTCGCAAACCGACGCAATCATCACCGCCATCGCATTATGAAAACCACGGGAGACCGCTCGCGGAGACCGTCCCGATGAGATGTCCCGCGCGATCTGAGCGATCAGCGCCCGCGTATCAATCGTCCATGGAACCGTGTCGGTCTGCAACAATACTTCGTACTGTTCGTCACCCTCGCACTGCGCCGCCGCTTCGAGTAACATAGCCGATTCCCCTTCGTAACTGCTCTCCCCACTGATGCCGCAAATCGCGGATACCGCATCAAAAAGACGTCCGCAACTGGAAGTCAGCATCGCCGCCTTTAGCGATGACCTGGTCGAGCAGCTTCCAGGTGGCGGCGGACGCCGCGTTCCAGCATGGAAGGTCGAGAGCCCGGTAGTCTGGCCCAAGCGCATCGTATAAATGTGAAGCCGCCATGCGCCATCCCTGCTTCGCCGCCCTGTCTCCCCCCGGCAGCGGGACATAACGCAAATGAGCGCATCGTTCAAACCCCGGTAATCGCAGACCAGGAACTCGCCGCCCCAGATCCGCCCATCGGTTCCGAATCCGGCGCCATCGAACGCTACTCCGATGACTCTTTCCCACACGCCGTTCTCCGCCATGCAACTCGCGATATGCGCATGGTGATGTTGAACGGCGAGCTTCGGTTCTGACCGGCCTATTGCCCATCGCGTGCTGAGATAGTCGGGATGCAGATCGTGCGCAATAAGTCGCGGCGTCGCCTGATAAGTGCTTTGCAGGTTACGTAAGGTTTCTTCGAAGAACTCCAGCGTCTCGAGGTTCTCCATATCGCCGATATGCTGGCTCAGAATCGCGTAGCTGCCGCGGGTGAGGCAAAACGTGTTCTTCAATTCCGCGCCGGCGGCCAGTACCTCAGGCATCTCGCGGCTTAGCGGGATGGCCGCGGGAGCGAACCCTCGCGCCCGCCTCAGCACCCTGGGGGCGCCTTCAAAATTCCTCACGACGGAATCGTCCACGCGCATGAAGATGTCCCTGTTGTGAGTCAACAGCCGGTCCGCCAGTAGCGAAAGCTTTTCCGCTGCTTCTTCATTACCGATAACGATCGGTTCCTCGCTGATATTGCCGCTCGTCATCACCAGACAGTTCAGGGTTCCCGCAAAGAGCAGGTGATGCAGAGGCGTATAAGGCAGCATCACCCCGAGATAGTCGAGGCCAGGAGCGACACCTTCAGGGAACGCGGTCCTGTCGCGCATCCGAAGTAGAACGATGGGAGCCGAGGCGCTGCCAAGCGCCCCGCGATCCGCGTAATCGACGACACAATATTGCTCGACCGTTTCCTGATCGCGCATCATGACCGCGAACGGTTTGCGGCTGCGGCGTTTCCGCTCGCGTAGGCTGTCCACCGCTTCGCCACAGAAAGCATCGCAAGCCAGCTGGAATCCGCCGAGCCCTTTTATCGCCAGAATTTGCCCCGCTTCCAGCGCCGCCACCGCCTCTCGAATCTCCATGGAGAGCCGCGGACCGCAAGCCGGGCACGCAACCGGTTCTGCATGGAAACGCCGGTCGCCGATATCGCCATACTCCGCCGCACAGTCCGCGCATAGCGGAAAACCGCGCATCGTGGTATTTGCTCTGTCATAGGGAGTGGAGAGCGTAATCGTATACCGCGGACCGCAATTGGTGCAGTTCGTGAAGGCATATTCGAACCGCCGATCCGCGGGATTCGCAATCTCCGCAAGACAATCCATGCAGGTAGCGAGATCGGGCGAGATCAGAGTGAAGCTCTGATCTCGATCTGCGCTCGCCAGAATACGAAACGAGTCGTAACCGACCTCAACAGTGACAGTCTCCATCGCGCATCGCTCAATCCGGGCCGCGACCGGCGCCTCACTGCGCAGAGTAGAAAGAAACCGCCGCGCTTCATCTTCGCGAGCAGTCTCAATCTCCACCACCAACCCGCCCGCCGTATTGAACGCAATCCCCGGAAGCCGAAAGCGATCCGCCAGCTTCTTCACGAACGGCCGGAATCCCACACCCTGCACAACGCCCTCGAGCGAGATTCGGTACCGCGTAATCACAGCTCTATTCGACCACTTCGCGCCTGCTTTCCGAGCGCGCACGTATTTCCCAGACCTCGGAATGGTTCACGGGCTCGGTTCGCACATAACCGCTTTTTCACGCGCCCGATCCGACGCTTGATAGGGCGCAATCGTCACTTTCGAACCCGCCGCGCGGCTAGGTGCCGCGCGACGGCGGACCCGTGGAAGAGATCCGTCCTGGTGACGTGATCTGGTTCTCTCCCGGCGAAAAACACTGGCACGGCGCCACCCCATCAACAGCCATGACGCATATCGCAATTCAGGAAAGCCAGCGACGGAGAGGTTGTCGTCTGGATGGAAAAGGTCAATGACGAGCAATACAGGAAATGAATCTCACCGGTCGGCGTCTTCGCAGATATACTCGAACATCTCGCCGCCGGCAACCCAGGACGAAGCCGTCTTCGCGTTAATCGTCCAGCGCCCCGTCCAGGGTTTCGTATAAGCCCCGGGGTCGTCGATCGTCGCCTCATAAGTAAGCGTCTTGAGGTCGGGCCGCGAAATGCGTTCAATCATATGCAGCTGCGACGTAGTGGGGAAAGCCCCGACAGCCCACTGCTTTTCGTTGAAACCGACCGAATCGATCACCAGAGTGTCGCCCTCCCAATGCCCGATCGAGTGGCCCAGAAAGGAAGGTCGGAGATTTTCTGGCTTCGGATGCCCGCGCCCGTCCATGTAAACCACCCGCCACGAATGCGGACCGGCGATGTTCAGAATAAAAATGCTCTTTAGTTCCGGGACATCGACGAACTCAAACCCTGGCGCATTGAAGAACGAAGGACCCGATGCCGCCTTACAATCCACCAGCGGCGAATCCTTCGAATAAGTAGCCTGCCGGTAATCATAAACAGCCTTGGCCCAGGGCTGGAAAGGCACCGTATCGGCACGAAATCCTCCAAGCCCAGGTCGAACCTCCCAATAGCCCTTCTTACCGGGAGCCGATCCCAGGTTCACCCGGCCATCAGGCAATCGCGGCGCAGGCTCGGGATTCTGACTCGCCGCCGACGCAACGAATACAGACAACAACAACAACGCGAGAGGAACGCGCACGCTACCTCATCGGCAACTTCGTGCCATTGGGGAGAACCAGGTGAGTAGTAGGAAGCGATCCCGCCCAACTGTTACGCGGATCCTTGGCCAGGGCGGCGCCCTCCACGGTGATGGTATCGCCGATCTTTACCGTATCCTTCTTCCACCCATTCCTTACCAGCGCATAAGGCGGGCCCAGCTCGAACCGAAGCTCTTTCACCGCGCCCGACTCATCTTTCATATTGATAAAGATATAAGCGTGCGGATTTACCCAGTCGACCTTGGTGACAACCCCGGTAAGCGTCGCGGTGCGCGACCCGTCGTACTCAGCCTCGAAAGAGTGATGAGCCATCGCCGGCATAACGGCCATTATCCCGAGCGCAATTAAACCGGACGCAAAGCAAAGTCTCATAACTGTTTCCTCGGCGGATCAACGAAGGAACGTCGATTCCGCATTCTCTTCGCAGAAATATTCCTGGATCTCCTCATTCGGAACCCACTGAACGGTCCAGCCTCCGCTCCAGGGTCTTGTATAAGTTCGCGGATCGTCCACCTTCACCTCATACTTCAACGTGTTCAGATCCGGTCTCGAAAATCGCTCGGTCAGATGCAGCGCCTCCGTATGGGGCAGGCCGCCGTTCGTAAACCAGAACTTCTCGTTATATCCGATCGAATCGACCACGAGCGTGTCTTTCTTCCCTTGCTCGCCCTCCCAGTGACCAACCGAATTGCCGTAATAACTGCGCACCACTTCGTCCGCCTGGCCCTGCGCGCGCCCATCAGTATATATGACCCGCCAGTTGCGGTCTCCCCCTCCGGACAGCACCAGAATGCGGCCCAGTTCCCGCTGCTCGATGAATTGAAACCCGTGCGGCATCTGAAACAGCCGCGGGCCGCCCGGCGGAAGACATCGATTCAGAGGATCGTCCTTGAGAAGGTTACGCTGGCGGTAGACGTACACGGCCTTCGCCCACGGCAGAAACGGTGCAACCCGATCCGCATCGGCAATGTTCCGCAGCAGGCCCTCATCGTTCATGGGTATCGCGGCGCCCGCACGCTCCACCAGACCGCTCGCGCTGGCGACTCCCCAATAGCCCTTCTGCCCAGGCGGAGGGCCCAGCCTCACCTGGCCGTCCGGCCATCGCGGCGCCGGAGCGCCCGCCGCCGCCGCATGTTTACCATTCACGGCGGTAAATAACTTCGCGCCCGTGCGCGTCAGCACAACAGACTTCGCGAACGCCCGGCGGGCCTCGCCTCGCGCAAGCAGCCCCTCCACATTGACCACATCCCCGATGCGAACCGCCGTCCGCTTCCAGCCGTCCTTCTCGAGGTCAATGGGATTGCCGATCTCGACCGCCCAACTTCTCACGACCCCTTCCGCGTCGCGCACGTCGATCCGCAAATAAGCATGGGGATTCACCCAATCGATCTCCGTGACCGCACCCTTCAGAGTTACCGGACGCGAGCTGTCATAAGCCGCCGAAAACCCGTTCTGCGCAGACATCGGGCCACTAATCAGCAAAAGGACGAACAAACCGGTGCATCTCACCCTTTAATCCCTCGTCAGCTTGAAATCGCCGCTCATCTCGCCCTGATGCCACGTGCCGCGAATCGTCCGATGATACGAGCCGATATCTTCCAGCCGCCCCTCCGCCGTGATATGCACCGGCTTACCCGCCTGATCCTTCCCATCGGCCTCGATGCGGACGCCCCAGTTCGCCACATCCAGCGAAACGCCGCCGAGCGGAATCGAATTCGGACCCGGATTAATCAACCCGGAAACCTTCTTGCCATCCCAGTCCATCACCACCGTGATCTGGTTCCGCTGCGTCGCCGACGGCCCCCAATCGCCCGACCACGTTCCCGATAACGGATATCCCTGCTGCGCCAGCCCCCCGGCAGCAAAGCCCAAACACGCCGCCACAGAAACCAGATGGAACACTCTGATCCGATTCATTGCATTTCAGAGTATATTGCGAAACCTTCCCGCGCCGGCGGAGTACTCCCGTTTATGGATCGACTGCGCCAACTTACCCAGGACATTCGCTATGCCCTGCGCGGCTTCCGGAAAGCTCCCCTCTTCACCGCCGTCGCCATCCTTTCGCTGGCCCTCGGCATCGGCGCCAACACCGCGATCTTCTCCCTGATCCACCAGCTCATCCTCAAACCGCTGCCCATCCGACGACCCGCAATCCGTAGTCCTGCTCGCGGGCGTCGGCCGCCACTACGGCAGTAACAACGGCCGCAATGCGCTCTCCTACCCCATGTACCAGGATTTCCGCGACCGGAACCAGGTCTTCAGCGGAATGATGTGCCGATACAGCATGACCGCGACCGTCGGCGTCTCCTCCCAATCGGAAGCCGTCGGCATCGAACTCGTATCCGGAAACTACTTCCCCATGCTCGGGATCGGCGCCGCCGCCGGACGGGTATTCACAGCCAATGACGACCTCCATGCGGGCGCCCACCCGTGGGCCGTCCTGAGCAACGCTTACTGGCGATCGCGTTTCGCCGCCGACCCGCGCGCCATCGGCCAGACCATCCGCCTTAACAACTACCCGTTAACCATCGTGGGGGTGCTGAAACCGGGCTTCGACGGCATGGAACCCGGTCTCCCCGCGGAGATCTTCGTCCCGATCATGATGGCGCAATCGGTGCGTCCTTCCTTCACCGACATGTTCAATCGCCGCCAGCGCTGGGTGAACGTCTTCGGCCGCCTCAAGCCCGGCTTCGACATCCCGCGCGCCAAAGCCGGCATGCAGCCCCTGTTCCACCAGATCATCGACAACGAGGTTCTGGCGCCCGCATTCCGCACCGCCTCCCCGCAAGCCAGACAAGCCTTCCTCAGAATGTCCATCAACGTGATGCCCGGCTCGCAAGGGAACTCATATCTCAGGCGCACCTATGAAAAGCCGCTGCTCGTTCTGATGGGAGTCGTAGCGCTGGTATTGCTGATCGCCTGCGCCAACCTCGCCAGCCTGTACACCGCGCGCGCCACAGCCCGTCGCAAAGAGATCGCCATACGGCTCGCGATGGGTTCCACGCGCGGCCGCCTGATTCGCCAGCTTCTCGCCGAAAGCATGCTGCTCTCGATGGCCGGAGCCGCCGCCGGCGCGGGCCTCGCCGTCGTAATGGTGAAAGCCCTGCTCGGATTTCTCCC
Organism: Terriglobia bacterium; assembly: GCA_963845785.1. Lineage (GTDB taxonomy): Bacteria > Acidobacteriota > Terriglobia > Bryobacterales > Bryobacteraceae > BOG-234. Next base: position 110,534 of record CAWJTK010000005.1, read on the forward strand.
CGTCAACATCACCGGATACAACATCTCCGCGACGCCCGACGCCACGGCGCTGGCCTTCACCGCCGGCCTCGCCGTACTGGCGGGCCTGATGTTCGGGCTGGCGCCGGCTCTTCAGTCGACGAAGCCCGATATCGCCCCCACATTAAAAGATGAGGCCGGATCGGTCGCATCGGCCGGGATCGGTTTTCGCAAGGTGCTCGTCGCGGTCCAGGTCACCTTCTCCCTCATCCTCCTTATCGGAGCGGGCGTATTCGTTCGCAGTCTGGCCAAACTGCAGCTGCTCGATCCCGGCTTTCGCACGCGCGGTCTCGTGCAATTCACGCTCAATCCCCGCTTCGTCGGCTATGATCCCGACCGCGCCTCCGCCTTCTTCCGCCGCCTCGATGAAAGCCTCGCCGGCATTCCCGGTGTCCGCGCTGACGGGATGGCGGATGTCGCTATCCTCGCGGGTAACGAATGGGACATGTGGGTCACCATCGAGGGCTATACCGCGGCATCCGGCGAACCGCCGGACGTGCACTTCAACGCAGTCACTCCCGGCTATTTCGATGCGCTCGGGATTCACGTAATTGCGGGGCGCGGGTTCCGTGTCAGCGATGACCAGACTGCGCCGAAGGTTGCGGTCGTAAACGCGACCTTTGCCAAAAGATATTTCGGAAACACCATCCCGGTGGGCCGCCACTTCGGAGTCGGAGGGGATCCCGGCACCAGGACCGATATCCAGATCGCCGGCGTCGTGAACGATACCCGCTACGAAAGTTTTCGCGACGAGATCCCTCCGCAAATCTTTCTGCCCCAGATGCAGCGCCCCGCATATGGAAGCCGCACCGTATACGTCCGAAGCGAGCGCGATTCTCCGGGAACATTTATGGCGATTCGCTCATCGGTCCGAGAGCTCGATCCGAATATCCCTGTCGTAAACATGAAAACCTTCGAGCGGCAGATTAACGAGTCCCTCATCACCGAACGCATGATCGCCACGCTCGCCGGTCTGTTTGGCATCCTCGCCACAGCTCTGGCGCTGATCGGGCTCTACGGCGTGATGTCATTCACGGTGACCCGGCGTTCGCGCGAAATCGGAATCCGCATGTCTCTCGGCGCGATGCGCGAGAACGTCGTGTGGCTCATCATGCGTGAAGCCTTGCTGCTCATAGCTGCCGGAATTCTGATCGGCCTGCCCGCCGCGTATGCCCTGACGCGCCTGGTCCGGGCTCAACTGTATGGCATCGATCCGGGCGATCCGGCATCCATCGTTCTGGCAACCCTGCTGCTCGCGCGGAATGACCGCAGTCGCGGGTTATGTGCCCGCCCGCCGTGCGGCGTCGTTTAATCCCCTGCGCGTTCTGCGCCACGAATAGCCCGGCCTGAGGGCCGGCGCTTCGGCACTGTCCAGATGGACCTGTGGTCCACGAGCAACTCCGGAATTTCGTCGTGCGGCAGCCCTTCGGGGCTGCGGCCGGGCTTCCGCCCGGCGCGGAGCTTTACGTCAGTGCCGGTAGCACCGGCGATCTTGTCGCCGGTAAACTCTTACTTCTTTCCCTTCCCCGAACCCGTCGGCCTTCTGTCGCCGGCCATTGACTCGAAAACTTTCTAACCACAACACCTCGGAAATAAATCGTAACCTTCCTCCGTACCCGCAGTAATCCGGGTATGGACGTCGCCCGCAAAACCGATGCCCGGAAGAGAATCCTCAACCGTGCCCTGATCGCCGCAGCGCTGCTGCTTGCCGCGGGCGGAGCCACATATGGCGTGAGCCATCTCCAGCCCGCGCTGCCGTCGGTCGAAAGCGGCACAATCTGGCCCGATACCGTGCGTCGCGGACCCATGTTGCGCCAGGTCCACGGCATCGGCTCGCTGGTTCCTGAAGACGTGCTCTGGATCTCCGCGCAAATCGACGGACGGATCGAAAAGATCTCCGTGAAACCCGGCGCCGCGGTAACCCCGGACACGGTCATCATGGAGCTCTCGAATCCGACTCTGACCGAGGCAATGACCGGCGCCGAATACGATCTCAAACAAGCCGAAGCCGCGTATACCGATCTCGACGTCACCCTCCAGAGCCTGAAATTCGACAAGCAGGCCGCCGCCGCGGAAGTAGCGTCCGACTATCAGGAGGCGAAGATCAAGGCCGACCGCGACAAGCAGCTCGCCGATCAGGGTCTCCTTGCCCCGCTCGATTTCAAACTATCCGCAGACCGAAGCCCGCCAGCTCGAAATCCGCAATCAGATCGAAGAAAAGCGCCTCGCGATAATTGACCGTTCCACGGAAGCCCAGCTCGCCGCGCAGCGCGTCAAAATCGACCAGCTCAAGGCCATGTACGAGCTCAAGAAACAGCAGGTTGATGGGCTCCGCGTACGGGCGGGCGTCGCCGGCATCCTGCAGCAGCTCGGCAACTCCACGGCGCCTGCGGCATCCGGTGTCACTCCTCCGCTCGAAGTCGGCCAGAACGTAACCGCCGGTGCGATCCTTGCCAAAATCGCTCAGGAGAATCACCTGAAAGCTCAGATCCGGATCACCGAAACCGAAGCCAAAGACATCGCGTTGAACCAGCCTGCCTCGATCGACACCCACAACGGCACAATCCCGGGCCGCGTTACGCGCATAGATCCAGCGGCAGTGAACGGAACGGTTCTGGTCGACGTCGCCCTGAACGGCGCGTTGCCCCAGGGAGCCCGCCCCGACCTCAGCGTGGACGGCACCATCGACATCGAACGTCTCGGCGACGTCCTCTATGTCGGCAGGCCGACGACGGGCCAGCCGCACACAACCGTCACCCTCTTTCGCCTCGATCCCGAAGGGAGGACGGCGACGCGAGTTCCGGTGAAACTGGGCCGCGCCTCCGTAAACACAATCGAAATCGTGGATGGGCTCAAAGCGGGCGACAAAGTCATTCTGTCCGACATGAGCTCCATGGATTCGCACGACCGCATCCGCCTGAACTGAATATGCAACCTCTCATCAGCCTCGAAAACATACAGAAAGTCTTCCTTACGGACGAAGTCGAAACTCACGCGCTCGACGGAATCCAGCTTCAGATCGAACGCGGCGAATATCTGTCGATCGAGGGCCCGTCGGGTTGCGGCAAGTCCACACTGCTCGCGATCCTCGGCCTGCTCGACTCGCCCTCGTCCGGTTCCTACCTCCTGAGCGGACAGCCGGTCGATAGCCTCAACCTGCGGGAGCGCGCGCGCATTCGAAATCGTGAGATCGGCTTCATCTTCCAGGCCTTCAACCTGATCGGCGACCTTTCGGTGTTCGAAAATGTGGAGCTTCCGCTGACCTACCGGCACATGGCGGCGACAGACCGTCGGAAAGCCGTGATGGATGCGCTCGACAAAGTGGGCATGTCGCACCGCGTGAAACACTATCCCTCGCAGCTCTCCGGAGGCCAGCAGCAGCGCGTAGCCGTAGCGCGCGCGCTCGCGGGAAGCCCTTCGGTCCTGCTGGCCGACGAGCCGACCGGAAATCTCGATTCCACCAACGGAGAAGCGGTGATGGGCCTTCTGACCGAACTGCACCGCAACGGCGCAACCATCTGCATGGTCACGCACGACCCGCGCTACGCCGGTTTCGCCGGACGCAGCATCCACATGTTCGACGGCCACATCGTCGAACAGGCAGCCGCTCGCACGGGAAGCTGATTCGTCGCGACTCCCGCGCGAACGGCGTTCGGCAGCTAAAACAGGCGGCGGATATGCTCGCGAAATCGTGTATAAATCCATGACACCGCGAGAAGAATCAGACCCAGTGCAATAAAAGAGAGGATCCTGTAAACGGTTTCCAGATTGCGCAGGTCATAGAGAAAGGCCTTAAGGATGCAAACCAGCAGTAAGGCCAGTCCTTCAATCCGCGATATCCGGTCGCGCACGGCGAAACCGGCCGCCAAAAGAACCAGCGCCGCCACCGCCCAGCCGGTTGTGAGCAAGCCTCCCGATACCTTTCCCCAAAGGATTGCGGCCGTCAGAAAAGTCCCGAGACCTGAGTAAAGAGCCGGCGCATACCGCTCTTCCGCCCGGCGCGAGATGATCTGAGCAATGTAAAGGCCGGCCGCAGTAATCCCCGAAACGAGTAAGTGAGCCGGTTCCACGTCATGAATGACCGTCCAAAGCATCGCGAAGGAACTGACCGCATAGCTTTGATACCGGAGATCTCTCGCGCGAACTCTTAAGCCCGCCAATAATAACACCAGAGCACACACAAGAAAACCCGCCGCCGCATCCTGGCTCCCGGCCTCCTGCAATACAAAAAGCAGTGCGCCTCCGGCCGCTGTGGACGACAGAATCGCAGGCAGCATTCCGGCACGGCCCAGTCTGTGCCAGAACCAATAGGTGGCCGCAATGATTGCCGGCATCGCAGGCGCCCGCACTTCAAATGTTTGTGGATCGACTTGTCCCACCCAGGCGATCCCGACCACACCCAGCGCCTGCCAGAGAAATCCTGTTTCAAGCAGCGCAAGTGCAAGTAAGCTCAACAGTATGGTCAGTGCCGGATCGGGAGTAACCATCCACAGCGCAGCCATCGTCGCCAACGCGCCAAACCCGGCGGAAGCGTGCCTCATGAATCTCGTCTCGGAATCTGCCTGATGACTGCGGAAGCGCCAGCTCCAGAACGCAGTCGCCATCCATCCAGCCAGCGCGAGCACAACAAAATCGGTCCACACACTGACCGCCGGAAATCTGGCGAAGTCCACGGCGTGTTCGCTGACGGCCGCGACAATACTGAGCGCGGCGACAGGCCCGTAACAAAACCGCATCTGAGAAGGCAGGCCGGTGAGTCCGGCTACCAGCACCAGAACCGCGAGCGCACTCTCCGCCGCGCCGGTGTATCCGGCTGGCGCCACACGCAATAGTAAAAGTGCGGCCAGCATCGCGGAAGCGCCGCTTGCGGCGACGCCCGCATAGTCACGTTCGGGTGCATCCGTGCGCCTCGTCTGAATTGCGCAAAAATAAGCGGCGACCGCGCTGATCAGAAGTGCTCTCCAGTCCTTCGACATGGCAGAGTTGGCGCAAGCGGCGGCGAATAGCGCATAACTCTGAACGCGGAATTCCGAAGCCCGCAACCACAATCCAATCTGCAGAAGAACAGCACCCAATATTGCCCATCCGGCGCCGACGAACGGGCCACGCGCTTCCAATTCGATTACAACAGCGATCAGCAGCGCTGCCACTGAACTGAACCAGATGTTCTGCCGGCGAATAGCGCGGTTCACCCAAAAGATGGCGGCATGGAACAGAACGGGAGGGCTGATGTTCCGGATCTCGTGACCAGCAACTAAGGTCCTGCCGCCCGCGTCGCTGATAACGGTTCTCGACAGCGACGCGGCGAAACCGGTGATCCCGATTCCCCGAAGGAATTGAGAATCGAACCTTACTCCGGCAAGGTACAAGAGCTCGGCCTCAATCGCGAGAGCAGCCGCGCTCCACACGCCCGGCACACGGCCGATAATCGCGAGTCCGGCCAGAAGCGCCGACACAATCAGCGATCCCTCGTAACTCCCCGCACGGAGGCGTGCCAGGAATTCGATCTCGCCGGCAAAACTCGCGGACGGGCACAGCTTGATCCGAATGAGAGCATCGGCGAGAAAGAGGAGTGAGGCGAACGCGGCCGCAAGCCACAACTGTTCGGGCGCTTCACGCGACCATAGCGAATACGAGAGCCCAAGGAATGCCGAGAGGTTCACGGAATACAGAAGATCGGTCCCGATTTCGACGACGCGCCTCTTCACGCGAAGCAGATCGAAAGCTTCGAAAAGTATCCAGTAGGTGAGAAACAATGCCTGAGTCGCAATCAAAGGCGCCCCGGAACCTGCGCGGGCAACGCAGGTCAGCCAGGTCGCGACGAGGCCAAAAAGGGCCATCTTGTACCAGCTGAAATGAGCCGCCAGATAGAGTAGCGAGACAGCTATGGGAACGAGGCTGACCACCGCGAACGGACTGGATGGAGTCACCGCCACCGCGGTAAAGGCAGCTACATATGCGCACGCGGTGAGGGACTGTGATCGATAGCGAAGGGAATGCGCAATCATCCCTGCCGCGACAAGCAACAACCCCACAGACCCGGCGAACGGATTTTCAATGATTCTCGCTGCCGGGATCGCGTACGACGCATAGGCAGTGGCATAGAGGCCGGCCCATCCCGCGCCGATCAGGCCTCGTGAGAACACACGATAACGGGCTCGTCGCTCAATCCGGACGCCTGCCAGAAGGGCTATTGCACTCACCGCAAAACCAATGGCAGCCCGCCCGGCTGCGGTTACGTGCGCAAATGAGTAGGCAACAAACAGCGCAATGCCGATGACCAGCACCACTGCGCCGATCTTGTTCAGAATGCTTCCGCCCACCAGCGTTTCCCATTCCTCATCTCCCAGCAGCTGACGCAGCTTCACGGAGACAGAGGGCCTGGAGGGCGTCTCAGGCTCTTTCCACAGGAAATCTATGGGTGCTGTCAGGTCTTCGGGCTCGGTCGTTTCCGCCAGCATCAGAGGTCGCACAGGCTCAGGCTCAGGCGTCGCTGTCTCCTGCGCGACAGCCTCCGCCTCGACCGGATCCGATGCGGGGTGCGGTCTCGTTGCCGGGTTCTCGAGGGACCAGATCCGCAACTCCAGCTCCCGGAGGCGGGACCGCGAGACGGTCTCTTCGGTGATCGCACCAAGCCGATCCTCCACCTCGTCTACTCTTCTTCGAAGTTGCAGGCCCCAAAACGCAAGGCTCGCGAAAAGCGCAAGGTTCAGAATTTCCATGCGAACAGTAAGGCACGAGACTGGCCTCGACCGGATTCACAATCTTTCAATCACCTACACGTAATAATTGGTCCTGGTCTGTACATCCAGTGCTGAGCTATGTACAATTCGTGCCATGGCTGTGATGTCCGGAAACGAGCGGCATTTCCTGACGGCGGTGTCCCAACTGGCCTACTGCAACCCGTTCCTTCCGGAGCGAACCGATCTCGAGCGAACCGCTCTCGGCCGGCAATTCGTATCCGGTGGCCCAGTCTGGAGCGCCTCGGTTACTGACCCGGACACCGTTCCGCACAACCTCTCACGGTTGCGAGCGAAGCTCGGGCCCGTGGTCGAAAAGGTACGTTCCAGAATCGCCGCGAACGAGCCCGCGGAACCGGGCGAACTCGTGATCTACGAAGACTGTGCACAATACCTTGTTTTCGAGCGCTATTACCCGGACTTCCTGCAGCCAAAGCCCAACTGGCGCTTCTACGACCGCTTTGCAGCGGCCTGGGACCATTTTCTTTTTCGCGATCCGCAACGATTTGAGACCGCCCTGCAGGCCCCGCACATGTTCGCCTGCTACCGTCAGGTGCAACGGGCATTTCAGGAAATCTTCTTCAGCATCATCGGCAACTCCATGCCGGCGGCGCGGCTGCGCGCAGCGGTCTGGCAATCGGTCTTCACCCACGATCCTCGCCGCTACAGGCGAGGGCTTTACCGGAAGATGGCCGACTTTCCCACCCTGATCACCGGCCCTTCGGGTACAGGAAAGGAGCTGGTTGCGCGTGCGATAGCAAGCTCCCGGTACGTGTCATTCGACGCCTCGCGTTATGTATTTGCGGGACCCGATGGCTCAGGCGACACACCCCTGATTCCTGTGAATCTGGCGGCCCTCTCGCCCACACTTATTGAATCCGAGCTGTTTGGGCATCGCCGCGGCTCCTTCACCGGCGCCACCGGCGACCGCAAGGGATGGCTGGATTCCTGTCCGCTGACGGGTTCGATTTTTCTCGATGAGCTGGGTGAGCTCGATCATGCGATCCAGGTCAAGCTCCTTCGCGTAATCGAAACCCGGCGCTTCTCCGCGGTTGGCGAAACAACCCTCCGCGAATTCTCCGGAAAGTTGATAGCCGCGACCAATCGCGACCTACCCGCCGAAATCCTCGCGGGAAGGTTTCGGGAAGATCTCTACTACCGCCTCTGTGCGGACCAGATCAGGACACCGTCACTGCGCGAACAGGTTGACGATTCGCCGCAAGTCTTGCGAGAACTGCTGGAATTTACGGTACGCCGGGTGATAGGGAGCGATGCAGAGACAACGCTGGCTGAGGTTGAGGAATGGATCCGGACAAAGCTGCCCCGAAACTACTCGTGGCCGGGAAACTATCGCGAATTGGAACAGTGCGTGCGGAATATTATCATCCGCCGCTCTTATGAACCCATGGCAGAGTCGGCAAAGGTAAATGCCCGTTCGGTGAGTTTGTCTCAACAGATCGCGGGAGGCAAACTCACCGCGGACGAGTTGCTTTCTCAGTACGCCGCCATCATATATACCAAAACCGGCAGCTACGAACAGACCGCGCGCCAGCTGGGGCTGGATCGCCGTACTGTCAAGGTCAAGGTCGAGAGATTTCTACTGTCCACGACAGCTTGACAACACCCTGCCATCTTCCAGGTCGATTTTTTCGTACCGAAAAAACCCGTTCACAATCGACAAAGATATTTTTTCGGCATCTGCGCTCTGAAAATAAAGTACTTTCCCCTCCATCCCGCCTGCGCATGCACGCGTACCCAAAAACGCATGCTAACTTTCGAATCGAAAGAACCTCGTCGCACCCATTGGCGTACGAGGGCACTAAACCACGCGATTCCTCGAGGCTCCGTGTGGCATAACGTCGAAACAGTGGGCGGCAGGCGCTCCCGTTATTGGTGCGGCCCCGGTCTCGTCCGGGAAACCAAAACGACCGTTCCGTCTGACGGGTATCAGCCGGTTGGAGCGCTCCAAACTTGAAAATGACGGTGACCCGGCGGGGGTGAGAAAGTAACGCCAGCCGCCGGAGATACCGCCAGTACCCATCTGCAACACTATAGGTAGGCGATTTCTCCGCGTCCGCGCGGACTAACCAGCATCTCAAGTAACACAGGTGGAAAATCCAGACATGCCGCGGGACTACCGCACCCTCACTCTGTCGTTTGGGCTCGTCTTTGACGACCTTTCCAGCCACGCAGGCCTGGCCAGACTCGACAGCGTCTTTTTGGATCAGTTGGCTGAGGCGAATCCCGCGCTGCATGACAGGCTTCTCGCAGCGCGAACCGATCAATCGGCGCTGACGGCAAAGGCGCGCGCCGAACTGATCATCGAACTGGCGCCCTACGCGGAAGACTTCGTCGGAGCCCTCTTCGGCATCCAATCGGAACTGACGGCCCTGCAGGCGCGCCATCACGAACTGGCGCCCCTTTATTCCGTCAAGCGCCGTTTCGTCCAGCGAAAGGCCCTCACCGGGTATACGCCCGAAAAAGCGGCGGCGATCGACGGAACGGCGATAGGCGCCGAACTCGAAGCCTTCCTCCTCGAGCCGCTCAGCGAGCGCAGCTTCGCCGCACACGTCGACCGCTGGCTTCAGTCTGAATCCACCTCCGCCGAACCTCTCCGCCTCGCGGCACTCTATGCCGCATGGGCCACACTCACGCCCGAAGGCAAAGCGAAACACCGCTCCGGCATCCTCTTCAAGACGCCGCACAAGCTCGACATGCACCACCTCGTGCACGCCGAAGCGGTGGAGACCAGCGGGCTCGTGCAATTGCAGTTTTCGAGCGAGCATTGGCGCCACCGCGAAGGCTTCCAGCTGACCGACGCCGGCACGGATCTCACCGGCGCCCTCGACCAGACCCACTACTGCATCAAGTGCCACAACCAGGGCAAAGACAGCTGCTCCACCGGTCTTCGCGAAAAGGACGGCGCTTTCAAAGCCAGCGTCTTCGGCGTCAAGCTTGCCGGCTGTCCGCTCGAAGAAAAGATCTCCGAGATGAACACGGTCAAGGAGAAGGGAAATCCCATCGGAGCGCTGGCCGTCATCACGGTGGATAACCCGATGGCCGCCGCCACCGGACACCGCATCTGCAATGACTGCATGAAATCCTGCATCTATCAGAAGCAGGAGCCCGTGGACATTCCGCAGGTCGAAACCCGCACGTTGAAAGATGTGCTGGAACTGCCCTGGGGCTTCGAAATCTACAGCCTTCTCACCCGCTGGAACCCGCTGAACTTCTCGCGGCCTTTCGTTCGTGCCCACAGCGGTTACAAAGTGCTGGTTGTAGGCCTCGGGCCCGCGGGCTTCACGCTCGCGCACCACTTGATGAACGATGGCCACACCGTCGCCGCGGTAGACGGCCTCAAGATCGAACCGCTACCCTCCGACATTTCGGGCGTCGACCCGCACGGCAATCGCGTTCCTTTCCGCCCGATCCACGATGTCACCGAAATCTACGAGCGCCTCGATGAGCGCGTCATGGCCGGCTTCGGCGGCGTCGCCGAATATGGCATCACCGTCCGCTGGAACAAGAACTTCCTGAAGGTCATCCGGCTGCTCATCGAGCGGCGCCGCGAATTCAGTATGTATGGCGGCGTGCGTTTCGGCGGCACGCTCACGATCGACAGCGCCTTCGATCTCGGCTTCGATCACATCGCGCTGTGCGCAGGCGCCGGCCGTCCGACTGTCATTCCGATGAAGAACGGCCTCGTCAAAGGCGTGCGCCAGGCATCCGATTTCCTGATGGCGCTCCAGCTCACCGGCGCCGCGAAATTCGACTCCTTAGCGAACCTGCAGATCCGCATGCCGATCGTCGTAATCGGCGGCGGTTTGACGGCTGTTGATACCGCAACCGAATCGCTCGCTTACTACGTCGTGCAGATAGAGAAGTTCCTCCGCCGATACGAGAAGCTCGCGGCCGAGCTCAGCCCCGCCGAGGTTCGAGCGAGCTGGACGCCGGACGAAGCTCTGGTTGCAAACGAGTTCCTCGACCACGCCCGCGCGATCCGCGCCGAACGCGCTGCAGCCTCGAAAGAAGGCCGAGCGCCGGAATTCATCCATCTTCTTAACGAATGGGGCGGCGTTACCATCGCCTATCGTCGCCGCCTGGTCGACGCGCCGAGCTACACGCTCAATCACGAGGAAGTCGCGAAGGCCTTCGAAGAAGGTGTGCGCTTCGCCGAATGCCTTGCGCCGGAAGAAGTTCTGGTCGATGCCTCAGGCGCGGCCGAATCGCTACGTTTCCAGAAATATTCGTTCGACGAGTCCACCGGAAAGCTCGCCGCTACGGGCGAGATGGTCGTCCTTCCAGCCCGTACTATTCTCGTCGCAGCAGGCACACAGCCCAACACCGTTCTTGCCCGCGAAGACGAACACAATGTCACCCTCGACGGCCGTTTCTTCCAGGCCTATGATGAGACCGGTCAACCCGTGAAACCGGAGCGAAACGCGAAACCCAAATCCGTGTACGTGCTGATGTCGGTTCGTCACGACGGCCGCTCGATCAGCTTTTTCGGCGATCTCCACCCGTCTTTTTCGGGAAATGTGGTCAAGGCGATGGGAAGCGCCAAGCAGGGCTATCCGGTTGTCTCCCGCATGCTCGCGCATCGTGCGCCGTCGCAGCCTGAACCAGCGGCGCTGATCCGTCAGCTCGACCATCAGTTGCGGGCCGTCGTGCATGACGTGATCCGTCTCACCCCGAACATCGTGGAGGTTGTGGTTCGCGCGCCCATCGCCGCCCGCGCCTTCAAACCTGGCCAGTTCTATCGCCTGCAGAATTACGAAGCTCTCGCGCCGCGTACTGCCGACACGGTGCTCGGCATGGAAGGCCTGGCGCTCACCGGGGCCTCGGTCGATTACAAAGAAGGACTGCTCTCAACCATCGTGCTTGAGATGGGCGGATCATCCGATCTCTGTGCGCTCCTGAAACCCGGAGAGCCGGTTATCCTGATGGGCCCGACCGGAACCCCCAGCGAAACTCCCGCTGAGGAGACGGTGCTTCTTGCGGGCGGCGGTCTCGGAAACGCAGTGCTCTTCTCCATCGGCCAGAAACTGCGCGAAGAAGGCTCACGCGTGATCTACTTCGCCGGATACAAGAAGATCATCGACCGTTACAAAGTGGAAGAGATCGAGAAGGCCGCGGACGTAGTGATATGGGTTTGCGACGAAGCCCCTGGCTTCACCGCCGGCCGCGTGCAGGACAGCGCCTTCGTCGGCAACATCGTGGAAGCGATGGTCGCGTACGGGCGCGGCGAACTCGGAGAGAACCCGATCCCGCTACACACTGTGGACCGGCTCATTGTAATCGGCTCGGACGGCATGATGAAGGCCGTGCAACAGGCGCGCCACACCGTCCTGTTCCCGTATCTGAAGCCCGACCATCACGCCATCGGCAGCATCAACTCGCCGATGCAATGCATGATGAAAGAGATCTGCGCCCAGTGCCTGCAGATGCACAGGGACCCGGTTAGCGGGGAAGAAACGGTGGTGTTCTCTTGTTTCAATCAGGACCAGCCGCTCGACCACGTCGATTTCGGCAGTCTGCGCACGAGGCTTTCGCAGAATGGAGCGCAGGAGAAGGTCACGAAACTCTGGATCGACCACTGCCTCCGCGACATAGGCCTTCGTCCGGCTCATGCAGGCCAGAATTGAATCCGCGGTCTGAATCATTAGACTAAACAGCCACCGGCTCAAAAGCCGGTGGGATTGATTGCGACTGAAAGTCGCCTGAAGCGCCGACGCAGTGCGCATCTGCGACCGAACGTGCCGGTTCGTGCGAGCCATCGCGCCAAGCGCGCGGAATACGCCTCGAACCACTTCTTCCGGTGCTCGCAGAGCAAAAAGGCAAAGGTAAAACCTGCTGAAAGCTGTCCGCCTGAAAGGCGGAGGGATTAGACCCGGCGATGGAGACTAAACATCGAAACCGTTACGCTTGACGTAACGTGATCGCGCCTTATTCTTGTAATTGATTGTCGGCTATCGGGACAAGCGAACGAAAGACTTCGCCGCCGGCTAGCGGGTAAAGGCTTTTTCCGGAATCGAGCGCGCAGCAAGATTGAAACTGGATGACGCTATCTGGCGATCGAAACGGGCAATACAGCATCCGGATCAACGATCAGTGGCGAATTTGTTTTGAATGGGCCGACAAGGCGCTCGGCCCTTCCAGCGTCGAAATTGTCGATTATCACTAAGGATGACGAAATGGCAGCAATAACGATCCATCAAGGCGAACACCTGCCTGAAGAACTTCGCCATCTCGACATGAGCGCGGCGGAACTGGTGCGTAAGCTGGACGTGCCGACTAATCGCATCATGGGCATCCTCAATGGGGAACGCGCGGTTACCGGCGACACCGCATTGCGCCTGGGCCACTTCTTCGCGATGAGTCCTCAGTTCTGGCTAAATCTGCAAAGCCTTTACGAACTCCGTGTTGAGCAGAAGAAAGCGGGAAAAGCGATACGCGCGCTCCCGAAACTGAAGCTTGCTGACCGGACACCGGCTTGGCCTGAGCCCGGGCCCCAGGCGTGCGAACACATACTGGCCTGCCAACGTACATTCATAAAGCCGGACCGTGTCACGCAAAATCATCGCCGTAGCCGGCGCCTTGTCGATCCTCTTCATTCTGCTTCTCGTTCTCGTTTCGGCGATTTTCTGCCGCTCAACGCTTCGAGGTTATCCGAGGTCTGAGCCTGCTCTCCCGAATTCGACGACAGTCACGATCGCCGCTCAGGACGGAGCGCTTCTTAGCGCCTGGTGGTTGCGGCCGTCCCGGGCGAACGGAAACTGTGTAGCCGTTCTGCATGGAATCGGTGATTCGCGCATGGGCGCCGCAGGGTTTGCGCCCATGTTTCTGAACGAAGGTTACTCGGTGCTGCTGCCGGACAGCCGCGCGCATGGGGCGAGTGGCGGCGAGTTCGTCACTTACGGCCTGCTGGAGAAATACGACGTCATCGCCTGGGCAAACTGGATGAAGCGAGCGGGATGCGGGAAGCTTTATGCGCTCGGCGAGTCTCTCGGCGCCGCGGTTCTGATTCAGGCTGCCGCGGTACAGCCGATATTTTCGGCCATCGTGGCGGAATGCCCATATGCCGATCTGCGCGAGGTTGCGGAGTATCGCGTCTCGGGAATGGGTCGCCTACCTCCGATTGTGGCTCGTGCGATCGTCGGGAGTTCGCTACTATACGCCGCGTGGGTCTACAACCTCGATCTTCGGCGTGTTTCTCCCGTCGATAGCATCGGCCGCGCTTCCACGCCGATTCTGCTGATCCACGGACTCGGCGACGTTCTAACGCCGCCTTATAATTCGGTCCGGCTCGCCAAAGCCGATCCACGAGACCCGCTGTGGCTGGTGCCGAAGGCCCAGCACACCGAGGCGTCGCTTGCCGAGCCCGAGGAGTTTCGCAAACGCGTTCTCAATTGGTTTGCCAGATAAGCAATCAGAACCGTATATCGAAAATCTGCCGGGACAAGAAGCGCGAAACGTCGGTCGTGAACGTCGCGTTGGTACCCGAGATCGCGGTCTTGACGATCTGGTTGAACTCCTCCGGCGTGTAGGCGCGCCGGATAGATTGCCTTCCATCCACTGCCGCTTCACGCCCAATCAGCGGACACAGGAACACCGTGAAGAGCACCAGCGGCAGCGGATGGCGAATCAGGTCGTGAATGATGAACCGTCGTGAAGAGCGGCTGACATTTCGGATCAGCGACACGATTTGCTCCGGAGTAAGGTGGTGGGCTGTTAGGGTGCAGACCGCGACGTCGGCCTCCGGCAGCGGCTCGGTAACGGCGTCCGCCGCGATGATTGGAACACTGGCCGTGTCCGGCGGCTTCTGATCGACGCCGATTACCTCGACTCCCAAACGCTTCTGCAAATACTCCAGCAGTGCCCCTCCACCGCAACCGATATCCAAAACGCGGCGCACTGATTTGTCATCTTTCTGGATGAATCTCGCAATCGTCGGGAACGTCCCGAGGCACTTGTTGACGAAGTTGAGATCGCGGTGGAACTTATCCAGAACCGGACCCCGCACGTCGGCGGAATCCATCAACTCCGGCTCAAGCGATCGGATCACTTGCCGCGCGCCAGGCCTAACGCTCGGATGCGCTTATGCAGGTTCGTCCGTTCCATTCCCAGCGCGCGCGCCGCGCTCGACACGTTCCAGCCCGCTTCTTCGAGCGCCCTCAGCACATGCTCGCGCTCGGCCGATTCGCGCGCTTCCTGAACGCTCGACCGCGCGCCATTGTCGCGTTGCGGCAGCCGCAGCTCAAGCGGCACTGCGGCGGCGGTCAGCACATCGTCATGCGACAGGATTGCCATCCGCTCCACCGCGTTCCGGAGTTCTCTCGCGTTGCCCGGCCACTTGCAGCTTTCGAAAGCCTCCCAGACTTCGGTATGGAAGCTCTTTCTGCGAAACCCATTGCGCGCGCAGAAATCGTCGAGGAAGTACTCGGCCATGGGTCGAATATCCTGCGGACGCTCGCGCAGCGCGGGCACTCGAATCGGTACGACACTCACCCGGTAGTACAGGTCTTCGCGGAACTTGCCCTGTGCGACCATCGCCGAAAGATCGCGGTTGGTCGCCGAAACCACCCGCACCGTGACCCGGATCACCTGCTCACCGCCCACACGATGGAACTCGCCTTCCTGAAGGACGCGCAGCAGCTTCGCCTGGGAGTTCGCATGCAAATCCCCGATTTCGTCGAGGAAGAGCGTGCCGCAATCGGCCAGTTCGAATTTTCCCCGGCGCATTGAGGTTGCGCCGGTGAAGGAACCCTTCTCGTGCCCGAAGAGTTCGCTCTCGATCAGTTCGCCCGGAATAGCGGCGCAGTTCACCTTAACGAACGGTCCGGAGGAGAACGGGCTGGCCCCATGGATATGCGCGGCCAGAAGTTCTTTCCCTGTCCCCGATTCGCCGATCAGCAGCACGCGCGCATCGGACCGCGCCGCCATACCGGCCTGTTCGATCGCACGCTGAAAGGCGGGGCTCGCGCCGATCATTTTCGTGCCCGGCCCGACCGCTTCGCGCAAGCGCCGGTTTTCCTGCTTGAGGACTCCCTGCTCGAGCGCGTTCTTGACCGCCACCATCACGCGGTCGCGGCCGAGCGGCTTTTCCAGAAAATCGAACGCCCCGGCGCGGGTCGCTTCGACCGCGTCGGCAATGGTGGCGTGGCCCGAGATCATGATCACGGGCGCCGTAAAGTCGTTGGCCTGCAAGCTCCCGCAGCAGATCGATTCCGCTGGCATCCGGCAGACGCACATCCATAAGGAACAAATCGATTCGCGCCCGGTCGGGGAAAGCGCGCATCTCGGCGGCCGAGCCCACGGCGTTGACCTGATAACCCTCGCGCTCGAGAATCATGCGCAGAGAACGGCCGATGTTCTCTTCGTCGTCGACAACCAGGATGCGCCGGTTCGCCATTTAACGGGTTGCCGCAGGCGGAATCGACGGCAGGAGCAGACGCGAAAACCCGCGCCGCCGAGTTCGCCCGGCAATTAAAAGGATGTCGCCGCCCGAAAGCAGCGCGCTCTTGCGCGCGATCGAAAGGCCGAGGCCCATGCCGCGCTTCTTAAAGGAGATGGTCGGCTGGAAAAGCGAAGTGCGGGCGAGTTCGCTCAGGCCGGGTCCGGAATCGTGCACCTCGATCGCAATGCGGTCCTCGATCGGGCGAACCCGGGCGAGAATCTGGCCGCCGTCGCCCGCGGCTTCGGCGGCATTTTCGAGCAGGTTCACCAGAATGCCTTTCACCAGATCCTGATCGGCGACGGCGGTCGGGGCGTTTTCCGCCACTTCGATCGCATAGCGAACTTCCGGATGGGCCGACTTCAGAAATGCAATCCGCTCCTCGACAATCGCGTGCAGGTCGAGCTGCTCGGGGCAGATCGGCGGCTCGGAAGAGAATTCGGAAAACGCCCGGATGCGGCGTTCGAGCGATTCGATTTCATCGACCACAATGGCGGCGGCCTGCTCCAGAAACGCGCGGTCCGGCTCGTGCCCGCGCGCGACCATTTCTTCGACGGTCAGCCGGATCGGCGTCAGCGAATTCTTGACCTCGTGCGCGGTCTTGCGCGCCAGCACCTGCCAGCTCGCGAGCTGCGTCAGGTTCACCAGCCGGTCGCGGCTGTGCTCCAGTTGCGCGGCGGTGCGATTGAAAGCCTCGGTGGCCAGGCCGATCTCGTCGGTTCGTTCGTTCGGCACCCGAATGCGGAAATTGCCGTCCGCCAGACTGCTGAGCGCTTCCGTCAGCTTTACGATCGGGCGGCTGAAGCGGGTGGCAACCAGCCAGACCAGGGCGAGCGCGACCAGCCAGATTCCGGCGGCGAGCGATCCCCAGGTCAGAAAAACACCCCGCCGCAGACGCTGCAGGGCGCCGACCGTTACCCGTGCCTCGCTGTACTGGCGGGAAACATCGTCCATCCGAATGTCGAGCGTGCGCTGCCACGCGGTGATTCCGCTGGTCCGTCCTGCGCCAGATAGAGCAGCCGGCTGCCGCCGTCTCCCGTGAGGGAGCAGCGTTCGGTGTCATCGCTGGCCAGAAGATCTTTCACGGATTCCGTCGCAGGGGCGGATACCGGGGCCAAACGGCCCGCAAGAGCGTCCGCCTTTAATTGATGACAGGCTTGCGTGTAATACTCGTGGCCGGTCTTCTGGAGAGAGAGCGAAAGCTCCGAAAGCTGATCGACCGGCGACAGGCGCAGGCTGCTGTCGAGCAGCAGGGTCGTCAGCCAGACCGTGGCGCCGAGGGGAATCAGCGTCGCGGCAATGAAAACGAGCGCGAGCCGCGTCCGCAGACTCATCCGCGGGCCCCTTTGACTTCGTTCCTCTTGAGATCGTCCATCCGCCAGGGGCCGCTGTTCTCGAGCCATCGGGGTTGGGTTCCGCTTGATGGGCCGGCCGAAAATTTCGATCAGCCGCGTGATGTTGATGCCAGGCTCCCCGATAATACCCACCTGATCCTTGGGGTCTTCGGCGCGAAGATCGAGCTGAACGTAAAACGGCTTGTCGGGCGGGATCTGAGAGCGGTCGATTCCCAGATTCTCGAGGCACCAGTTTTCGGCGGCTTGGGCGGAAAGATGGGATATCGTCCGGCGGGAATCCGGCGTCTGGCCGATTTTGGTCACCGAAAAGTTTTCGGCCCAGATGTCGTAACTCAGGGCGAACCGGGCCACAGCTCGCGCGACCGGGCTGAGCGAATTGGGGGTGGTCGTGATCGTCAACTGGCCGATGAACGCGACAGACGCTCCGTCTTTGAGGCGATCGAGGGGTTTGCCCTGAAGGAAATCGATATGGGGCAGCGAAACGCGAAGGTAATCGCCATCCAGATGAACCGGGAGATTCCGTTGATCAGCATTCTGCGCGCGCAGGCCGCTCGAAGGGAGGCTTGCGCACAAAAGAAGAGCCGCAACCGGGGTTCGAATTCTCAATAGTTCATGCCCGCCATGAACACGGGCTCGATTCGGCCGTTACGAATCGGAAAAGCCGTGGTCACGATAAAGACACCCTGCTTGTATCCCACGCCTGCCGAGTGCCGGAAGACCATGGGGTCTCCGGATTGCCATAGAGCGCCGGTGTCATATAACACCTCGATGGTACCCTCTCCCACCCGGTAACCGTAAGTAATCTCATTGTGAACGACCCGCGTGCCGCCCAGAGGATCGATCTGGTAGCGGTCCCAGCCGCGGAGCGTCGCGCTGCTACCGAGGACAAACCGGTCGAACAGGGGCGCCTGCCCCGCGATCACGCCGGCGGTGAACTCGTCCGCTGCCACGTTCCGGCCGGAAATGGCTTCGTATTTGAAGGAGATCATGTGGCGCGCGTAGGCGTAATCGGACCCAATGGCGCGGGTCGCCAGCCGAAGGTTGTAATCCCCTTCGATTCGCTGCTGCACCGTATCCAGGCCCAAAAGACCTCCCTCAATTTTACGCTCGTAGCGCACATCCAGAGTTGCGGCGTTTACCGAACGTGCGCCGATCGCCGCAGAGTCGGAGTCGGTCTGCCCGAAGCTGAAACCGAACGATACGGCCAGCGGACCCGCGACGGCCACAGTCAGCTGGGGCGCCACGCTCCAGCGCGAGCGGTAAAGGTCGAGCCCCGTTCCCTGAGCAGCTTCCTCGGTAGCTGGATTCCAGAGTTCATGATAGTCGTCGAACACCACGCTCGCGTGCAGTTTATCGCTGCCCAGCGACTGGCTGTCAAAGCGGGCCGTGACGCCGCTGAAGCGTTCGATGAGATCGTCCCCGTTACTGACCAGGCCGAAGGTGAACTTGTTGTTTTTGACGTTCGTCGTAGCGTCCACTTCGCCGGTCCAGCCGAGGTCTGAATTGTAGAGAAATTTCGGCAGGGAGACGCTGAAGCCGGGTTCGCCGCGCACACCGTCGAAGTCCACTTTGATGCGGTCCGGGGAGCTCCCGCGCAGAAGCCGCTCACTTACGGTGCGGAAGTGCAGTTGTCGGCGGATCTGGGCGGAAAGTTCTTCGAGAGCGGCCATGTCGCACCTTTGCCCAACCAGGGATCTCAGGCGCTCCCGCAGCGAGGAGGGGATCCTGGCGCTCTCCAGCCGGTCCAGTTCGACACCGGAGACAGAGACGCTTTCAATCAGATAGCGCTGATTTACGTTGGTTTCGGCGGCCTCGCGCAGAAGTGCCTGCCCCGCGGTGAGAGTCGCGGCGGCACTCAGCAGAAGGCCCAAAAGGAGGACGGGCATCGGGGAGCCGGTGGCACGCCGGGTGCCGATGCGTAAAACGTTGATTTTGCGGAAATAAAGGTGATCATCCTGTGGCGCATGTATCACAGGTGTGCCAGACGATTAAAACAGTCGCAAGCGACGCTCGGCTCCGAGAGCGCGAGTTCAAAGAGCTTATTGCAGAACCGCTGTTTACAGAACTTTGGCCAGTTCCGTGGCAAAAGCGCTCTTGGGTTCATGATCGCGCTTTTTGGCTCCGCGACGTTCAGCGGGCCGGTTAATGGTGGTACCGTTGGTTCGTTGTTCCGGCCGGGCGGCAGTCGCCGGACCTGCGGGCTTCGCAGTGCCCTTCGACGGCTGGGCGGGGTTGGCTCGAAGAACCTTATCTTCAAGCGGGGCCCGATCAAAGCGGCGAATAATCGCCTGCATTTCGTCCGCAGTTGGCGCCTCGACAAACGCGAATCCCTTGGATTCCTGCGTCTCGTGGTTCCGGATAACCTTAACAGAATCCGCGACAAGGTCTTCAGCCGAGAGCCATTGTTTAATATCGTCGGCGGTGACCCAAATGGGTAAATTACCCAAAAAGACAGTAAAGCTCATTCAGTTTGCTAAATTCACTCCTATGGTTGGAAATACTTGCTGGTGGAAGTTCAAGATGGAGGGGATCCGATCTCTTGCTTGCCAATGATAACAGACCGATTTGGACGGTGCAACGTTACTCTACATAGATTTATGTTGCGTGGCCCTTCCCGCCGTAACAAATCAAATCCTTTTTTTTGATGAAAACCGGCCGCCAACCGATGCGCGGCCCGGTTCCCGACTGCACTGTAGCGTACGAGAATGAAAAAGCGGCTCTCACCGAGGCATCGAGAACCGGTTAAAGTCCAGCTGGCCATAAAGATACAAATTTTTTCGCACTTGATGACCGACTTTCGCGCGTGTTCCGTTTTTCGTTCCTGGTACCTGCCGGCTCCGGTTTCGGGACGTTAACGTGATCCAGCAGAGCGTCCCGATACCCCGTTTGGGCTCACAACTGGTTTCTCAGGATGGAATAGCATGAGTAGCGATGAATCGACGGCGCTTTCTCCCGCTGATTTCAGTCGCACCTGCGCTGCTGCGGGCACAGAACCACGGCTAACCGGGTCGTAATCGATCCGGTGCGGGTCCGTGCCACCATCGACCGGCGCATTTGGGGTAGCTTTCTTGAACACCTGGGCCGCGCCATCTACGGAGGCATCTTCGAACCCGGCTCCGCGCTGGCCGATGCAGCCGGTTTCCGCACCGACGTCGCGTCGGAAGTGCGACACATGGGCGTGCCGATCATTCGCTATCCGGGCGGCAACTTCGTTTCCGGTTACAACTGGCTGGATGGCGTGGGCCCGCGTGAGAAGCGGCCCACGGTTCTCGACCGGGCCTGGAACTCGATTGAGACGAACCGGTTCGGCACCAACGAATTTGTGACCTGGGCCAGAAGCGTCGGAGCGGAGCCGCTGATGGGCACTAATTTCGGCACGGGTACACCCGAGATGTCCGCGGCGCTTGTGGAATATTGCAACGTGCCGGGCGGCACCAAATGGAGCAACCTGCGCCGCGAACATGGTTACGCGGAGCCACATGCCATTCGTACCTGGTGTCTGGGCAATGAAATGGACGGCTCCTGGCAGATCGGCCACATGCCAGCCCGCGAGTATGGGCGCAAAGCCGTGGATGCCGCCCGCCAGATGCGAGCGGTCGACCCTGGCGTGCAACTGATCGCCTGCGGGTCTTCCGGGCCGGGCCAGCCCACCTTCCTCGAATGGGATCGCGAAGTTCTCGAAGAATGCTATTCGCAAGTGGACGGCATCAGCCTGCATCGTTATTACGGTAACGAGGCAACCGGTGAAACCGGAGGCAATTCCCTGAAGTATCTGGCTTTGAATCTGGAGATGGAGGAGCAGATCGACCAGGTGGCCGACGTTTGCGAGTACGTCCGCAAGCGCACAGGTTCCAGCAAGCGTTTGTGGCTCTCTTTCGATGAATGGAATGTCTGGTACCGGCGCCGCGGAGGCAATGGCCAGCGGCAACAGGCGCCGCCTCTGCTGGAGGAGCAGTACAACCTGGAAGACGCGTTGCTTGTGGGCGGGTTGGTGAACGCGCTCCTGCGGAGGTCGGACAAGGTACGTGTGGCGTGCCTGGCGCAACTGGTGAATGTGATTGCGCCTATTGTCACCAACGAGAAGGGGCTGCTGCGCCAAAGTATCTACTATCCCTACGCATGGGCACTGGAGAGCGCACGCGGGCAGGCGCTTGACGCCTGGGTGGAATCAGCCGTCATTGAGGGCATACCCGCGATCGACAGCGCGGTTACCCTCGACAGGACCACAGGGCGGTATTGCGTGTTGCTTCTCAATCGCGACCTGGCGCAGCCGCGCGAAGCCACCCTCCTGTTCCGCGACAATGCGCCTGCGCGCAGCTTGCGATTCGATACCCTCACAGGCCCGGATCTGAAAGCGATCAATACGTTTGCCGAGCCCGACAAAGTCAAGCCGGTTGCGCTCGAGCCCCCGCGCCCGGGCGAGCGCATCACGCTTCAACTGCCGGCGCGTTCCTATTCCCGGCTACTGCTGCAGGCAGGTGCATTTTAGACAAATTTACTGCGCCGGTTTTTGCCAATCGTCTTGTCAGGCGCATGGGATGAAGTAATTCGCGTTCGGCTTGCGCGGCGGCCCCCTGTTCACAGCTTGCCCATCTCACCCGCGCGTTACCCGGTGGCCAGGGCGTTCGACCTTTTCTTCAACACCAAAACGTCTTCACCACCAAAACGGCGGGCCGCGGACTTGGCCTGGCGGTCGTGCAGGGAATCGTTCGTAGTCTCGGCGGAGTGATTCATCTGGCGAGTGAACCGGACAAGGGAACCACATTTCAAGTGTTGCTGCCGTCTGTGAAGACTACGCCCGCGGGAAGCGGTCCCTTGAAATCCGACAACGGACAAGAGAGGTTGCCCTCTCAGCGTCGCACCGTCCTGGTTGTTGATGCTGAGGATCGCTTCCGCCAGGCCGTTGTGAAGATGCTCCGTAAGTCCGGCTTCGAGGTCTTCGAAGCCGCCGAGGGTTCTTCCGCGATAAAACTTGTGCGTGAGGATGGGGCCAAAATCGATGTCGTTCTGCTGGATATGAGGATTCCTGGCGCTTCCAGTAAACGAAGTCGTCGCTGCAGCCGTGAACGCGAAACCCGGCGACCTCTTCAAGACGCTGGGGAGTTCATTGTCCTCATAGCTCATGATTCGCCGGCCTTCCACCGGGACGTTCTCGGAGTACGCGGACCGAAGTCCAGAGCCATATTCGCGGGAATGCTAATCAGAGTCATACCGGATAATCATTCCGTACTCGCAGACTGGAATGATTGGTGTACGCTAATCGCCATGTCGCGTTGGTTTCGTTCCGGGCGGTCAAAACCGAGCCGGGGAATGCGTCGAAGTGACGAAGCGCTTTTCGCCTTCGCCATGATCTTTGCCGGTACATTGGCGGCGCCGGCCCCTTTGGCCGCCCAGTGGGTGAAGTATCCCGTCGCGGGAGCGCCAAGGAAGGCCGATGCAAGTATCGACATGTCCGCCAGGACCCCGCGAATGGCGGACGGCAAACCCGATTTTTCGGGCGTCTGGGCCAGTGCCGATCCCGATCCCCGCCGGCCGGGGGGAATCCCCGATCCTGGCGACGCCAGCGCCTCGCGGCACATGGTGAACCTCGGCGTCGATCTTCCGGGCGGCCTGCCTTATCAACCCTGGCTGGCGGCGCTGGTTAAGGAGCGCACGGCCAACAGGGCGAAAGACGACCCGCACGTCAAATGCTTTCCGGATAACTTTATTCGCGCTTATGGGGCGCCACACCTGCTGAAGTACGTCCAGACGCCCGGCCTTTTGCTTATGCTCAATGAGATGAACGCCGGATATCGACAGATATTCACGGACGCGCGGCCATTGCCGAAAGATCCGGCGCCCGAGGTCCAGGGTTATTCGTCCGGGAAATGGTCGGGCGATACCCTGGTGATCGACACGATCGGTGTGCGGGACGACACGTGGATCGACTGGAACGGAAGCGTGATCACCGAGGCTGCCAGGGTGCGGGAACAGTTCCGCCGCCCGGACTTCGGACATATCGAACTCCAGATCACCGTCGACGATCCGAAAGCGTATACGAAGCCATGGACGGTCACTTTACAGCAACGCCTGGTCGCTGACGTGGAGTTAATCGACGAAATCTGCCTTGAAAACGAACGGTCCCTGAATCACATGAAATAAAGAGGTCAGTGAACGACCTGAATGAAGAGGTTATCCGGCGCCCCGAGGATTGCCGCCTTCAGCCCGGCTGGGGGCAGCGTCTGAATTGCGCCGCCTTCCGAGACTACGCTCACACCCGCCTGGCCAAGCGCGTGAACGGCGGCCTCCACGTCGGTGACCATCAGGCGGAGCACAGCAGCTCCGGGATCCCGCGGGCGCAGCGTTCCCGCGCTTCGCTTGCCGGGCGCGGGACGAAACAGCGTCACGTCGAAACCGTCCGGTAGCTTGACTATCGTGGGTGCGCTGCTGTTCAGGATCGTCTCTTCAATCGATCGGCAGTTGCTCTGTAAGGGAGAACCCGTGAGACCGAGCGCCTTGAACGGACCGTCCAGCACGGCATTGCTGCTGACCGTGTAGCCAAAGCGTAACCCGACTACGTTCCGGCGGGCGGGCGGCGCTGGTTCTCCGTTTTCCTTCCGTTGCACGACGAGCACAGGAAAGCCGTCGGGATCGGTCACCGCGATACCTGCGCCGTCACAAGCCCTGACCACATCACTGCTGGAGGTCTTGAGCCGATCGAGAACCGGCTGCAGATCGGCGACCGTGAGGATCAGAATGGAAGCCCCGGGTTCACCTGGCGCCCGGCGGACCGGCTTGCGGTCGACGCCCTGAAACTCGACCATTTCCACGCGCATGGCGACGCCGGTCACCTGAGCGTTCGCAACGCGGAACTTGCCTCCGGTCGCGCCATACATCTTCAGCACGCCTTCGCCATTCTGCCAGTCGCCCGGCGGACGCGGTATTTCCATGCCGATCACGTCCCCGTAGAAGTGGACCGATTGATTGAGGTCGCTCACATCGTGGATGAAATTTCCAACCCCTTTGACGAGCGGCGTCTGGGCGCAGCAAGGAATAGCGAGCGCCAACGCGAGTATTGGCTTCCACACAGGCGCTCATTCTATCCCGAATTGAAGACCGGCGCCTGTCAGCGCTCAGCCGCAAGCTTGCCTGAAACTTCGCGGCGGACGAACACCGGCGACAAAGATCGCCGGCGCTACCGGCTTGCGTAAAGCTCCGCGCCGGGCGGAAGCCCGGCGGCAGACCCGAAGGTCTGCCCCACAAACGTTTTTCGTGGCGCTAAAAGGAGTAGCGCAAGCTCAGCTGGATCACACGCGCCGGAAGAGCATTCTGAAATTCTCCAAACTGCGAGCTGTTGTAGACGTTCAGAATCGGATTGTAGAGGTTCACGTGGTTGAAGGCATTGAACGCCTCGCCACGGAACTGCAACCGATGGCCTTCCCACGGAAGAGCGAAGGACTTCATCACGGCGATGTCGACATTCACCACGTCAGGTAAGCGGACGATCGCCCGGGTTCCCGTTGTACCGCCCGGCTGCTGGAAGTAATTATTGACCGACGATGTGCTCGCAAACAGGCTCGGCACGCCATTATCGTCGATGTACGAACCATAGTTATTCGGCGCTCCCGGCAGCAGGTTCGCGAGAGCGCTGACTTCGTAATTGGTCGGATAAACGCCCGAGGCCGTGATGGTTGAGGGCAATCCGGAGTGGTACCGAAAAAGGGTCGTTGCCTCCCATCCCCCGATAAAGGCATCCACTATTCGATTGGCCCCGGTAAAGAACTTCCGTCCCTTTCCGAACGGCAGTTCATACAGAGCGTCCGCCGTGATGTTGTGTCGCATATCGAAGTCCGACGAACCAGTGAAAGCGTTCACGTTGAAAGCGTCCTGCAGTATTGCGCCGCTTGTGGCGGCCCCGGATTCAGCGCCCGAGGAGTTGTCGATCGAATGCGACCACGTGTAAT
This sequence comes from Terriglobia bacterium, assembly GCA_963845785.1. GTDB lineage: Bacteria > Acidobacteriota > Terriglobia > Bryobacterales > Bryobacteraceae > BOG-234. The sequence continues at coordinate 136,044 of CAWJTK010000005.1, forward strand.
TGAAGTCGAACGAAAAACCGTTCGCCAGCCGGTGACGCAATGTAATGGTCAGGGCGTTGTAGTTGGCCCATGCGTTATTGGTCCACGTCGGCAGACCGGCCTGCTGCAGCGGATAGAACGTGTTGCAACCGGTTACCGAGTAGCACTGATTGGTTCCCTCAATGCGCTGGCGGTCCATCAGGTTGAGGTTATCTTCGTCGCTCAGGCCGTTGATGTTAACCCAGCCGTCGTAATAGTTCTGGGTCGCGCTGCCGGGCACGAAAGCGTTTGCCAGACCGGGAAACATATCCTCGATAAAGGGCACGTTTGCGATGGGGCCGTAGTTCTGGCCGGCTGCCAGGTAGTCGTTGTGCAGAATTCCGACGGCCTGCGCCCAGGTAGTTCCGGATTTCTTATCCATGAATTGGGTCAGAGGCTGGTCGAAATCCTGCTGGACCAGACCGTTCCGGTAAAGCCGGCCCGAGTATCCCAATTCCAGCACCATGCCCCCGGGAAGCGGTCTCGCATAGTTGGCGTTGAAGACCAGAGAATATGGCGCCTTCAGGTTCGAAACGATACCGACGCCTTCGTCGAAACCGCCCGTGATCGTGGGCGGAGTGAACGGAAATCCCCCTTGCGGAGCAGCCGGCAAACCGGGCAACGCGCCGCCGTAGCGAGGGGAGGTCGTGTAGTTGGTGTTGACCGGTTGCGTCACGGAACTAGCCAGACCCGGGGATCCGCTCTGGTCGACGTTGAACACCATATCCTGACCGTACTGGTCGTAGAGCATAGCGAAGCCGCCGCGAAGCGCGCTTCCCTTCCCCATCAGTCTGGTGAACCAGTTATCTGTCGAATCGGGCGCATAAGCGATCGAGGCGCGCGGCGCGAAGTTCAGATTCGCACGCTGATACCAGCCCGGTTTGCCGTTAGCCGCGCCGCCCAGCGCATACGTGAGCGAGGCGTCGGGAAGCTGGTTATTGGGAATACCCGCATTCATTGCGGCCACCCGATTCGCAAAATACGTCTGCAACGGTTCGGTGGTAACAACTTCCGTTCCGTTGACTTCCCACGGCGCCGTGGAGTTGCTGTAACGCAATCCGGCGGTAACGGTGAGATTCGACCGGACGCGCCAGCTATCCATGACGTACTCTTCGTAGTCGTTGACTGCGTATTCGCGGTCGGCGGCCGTGCCGAACGGAATGACCGACCCCGCTTTTGTGTACTGGTAAGTAGCCCCGTAGTCGTTGATCAGCCCGAGCAGAATGCCCAGTCCATTCTGAACGGCAGTCGTCTGCGTCAGCTTCAGGTCGGTCGTGCCGAGCAGCGAATTAACGTAGTTGGTAACGGCCGTGGTTGCGTCGCCGCCCAGGCCGCCCAGGGTGTTCCTGTTGAACGCGTACGAGGGGAAGGAGTTTACATAGTTGAGGTGCGTGTTGCGGATGAAGCGGAAGTCGATGCCTGCGGTAATCGTGTGTTTGCCCTTCGTCCAGGTCAGATCGTCGCCCACATTTGTGGTCGGCATGAGCTGGATCGACGGCCGCTGGTCATAGTCAACCGGTGAAGTCAGGCCCGAAAGCGAAAGCGAAGTTCCAGTCGCCCCCGATTCATTCAGGCCGAGGCGAGTGATCCCGTACTTGACGGAATTAATCAGGTTCGGGGTCGCGATCCACGTGTAGTTTGCCGCCAGTCCCTTGCTGTTGTCAATCAGAACCTCGGCCGGCGAGCCGCCTGGCAGAGGTTCTGGAACAACATCCTGCGAAGCGTCGTTCAGCGTCCCGCGAACGGAGAACTTGTGCTTCCCGGCCTGATCGATGTTGTAGTCCATTTTCGCCACATACGCGTCCTGGTGCAGATCCAGCGGCGCGTTGAAACGCAAGCCATCAAAGTTCAGGTTGCTGTCGAGCGACAGCGCCGGATCGTTGCCCACCGGATATGCTTTGAGAAAGTTCTGCATCGCGGCATTGACGCCGATTCCCAGCGGGTCGATCGCCTGCACCTGCGCTGGCGTGAAGGCCTGCACGAATGTCGAGGATCCATCGGTTACCTGAGCCAGCAATTCGCCTGCTCGAAGCGTGGCGCTGGGAACGTTCGCCGTCGCCGGGGTTGAGCTGGCATCGATGCGGCGTTCCCAGTTGCCGAACAGGAAGAGCCTGTTCTTGACGATCGGGCCGCCGACCGACACGCCGAACTGATTGCGAACCAGAGGGGAACGTGGTACGCCGGCCTGGTTGTTGAAAAAATCGTCGGCCGCGAGCAGGGTGTTCCGGTTGTATTCGTAGAGCGATCCATGGATCGTATTGGTGCCGCTCTTCGTGACCAGTGCCACCTGTCCGCCCGAAGAACGGCCCTCGTCGGCGGTCTGCCCCGCGACGGTTACGCGAAACTCCTCGACCGAATCGAGCGGTACCGGCAGCGCCGCGTTGAACCCCGGCGTGTTGCCGTTTTGTCCCGCCGCCCCCGTGTCGTACTGCGATCCGTTGGTCAGGGCATGAGTGATGCCTGAAGTCTGATTGTTGTTGACGTCGACGCCATCGAGCGTGATGTTGTTCTGATCGCGCCTTGCGCCGAGAACTTCGCCGGTTTGGGTAACTCCGGGCTGAATGCTGAGCAGCTCTACGACGTTTCTCGTCTGCAGGGGAAGATCCTGAACCTGCCTTTGCTCGAAAGCGTTACCTAGCGTTCCATCAACGGTGTTCACCTGGCTGGCCTCAGCCTCGACGCTCACAGTGCTGCCGACTGCGCCCACCTCGAGAACGCAATCGAGGGTGGCCGGGACGTTGACCTCAAGCGTTACGTCTTTCCGCGTGAGAACCGAAAATCCGGTCTTCTCGACGGTGAGATCGTAGGTACCCGGCGGCACCTGCAGGAGCTGATAGACGCCGGTTGCGTCGGAAAGCGCTTTCCGCGTTGCTCCGGTCGATTTGTCGGTCAAAGTGACGGCGCTGTCCGGGACCGCCGCTCCGGATGGATCTTTGATCACGCCTCTCAACGAACTTGTCGATTGGCCGAACGCGGTGAGGCAGGTCAGGAACAGAAACAAGGATAGAAATAAGAATGCGCGTTTGAGCAAGGAGTCTCCCCTCTTTCGATTCAAGGAATGGTTTGTGTACGGGACGATCGCCGCGGTAACCTGGCGGCTGGTTGCAGACGGGGTCGCTCAAATACGGGGAGCGCTAAGTTTTTCCAATCGTACAACGGGAATGCAAGCTTTCTGGGGTGAATTCCCATCAAAGTTTTTGATCCCGTGGATGTCTCGAAGGCCGGCTCCGAGGCCGCTGGCCGCCGGATCAGACGAGCCTGTCGAGGTCGTGATAGGCTGTCATCCGGGTGGCAAACCACTGTCGCCCCAGTTAAAGGACACATTGAAATGACTGCGCCTTACATCAATGGACAGACGATCGAAATCGAGCCATCGGCCATGACGCCGGTGGTCAATCCAGCCAACGGAAAAGCCTTCTCAAAAGTTTTTATGGGACGGCCCGAACATGTCACCCGGGCTATCGACGCCGCCTGGGCGGTTAAAGATGTGTGGGGCAACACTCTTCCCTCCGAGCGGGAGCTGATTCTGATTCGAGCCGCGGATGTTCTCGAATCCATGCGCGACGAAGTCGTTGACGTATTGATCGAGGAAGCTGGTTCGACCTTTGGAAAAGCCCAACTCGAAGTATCCGTCGTAACGGGAATTCTCCGTTCGGCGGCCGGCGAGTGCCGCCGCATCATGGGGCAAACGATCCCCTGTGATGTCCCGGGCCGCATCTCGATGACGATCCGCCGCCCTTTGGGCGTGGTCGCGGGCATCGCGCCTTTTAACTTTCCTCTGATCCTCGCGACGAAGAAGGTCGCATTGGCGCTTGCCGCGGGCAACACCTTCGTGCTGAAGCCGTCCGAGGAGACCTCATTGGTGGGACTCAAGATAGCCGAGGTTTTCGACAAAGCAGGTCTTCCGCCCGGAGTACTCAACGTCGTGATCGGCGACGGTCCCACGCTGGGCGAAGTTCTTTACAGCGATCCGCGGGTCAAAGCGGTCCTGTTTACCGGTTCCACCGCGGTCGGACGCCAGATCGGCGTGGAATGCGCGCGGCGCGGCAAGAAGTTCGATCTGGAGATGGGCGGCAAGAGTCCGCTGCTGGTGATGAAGGACGCCAGCCTTAATTACGCCGTAGATACGGCTTCCTTCGGAATGTTTATTCATCAGGGTCAGATCTGTATGGCCGGCTCGCGCGTAATTGTGGAGGAGCCGGTGTACGAAAAATTCCTTGCCCTGTTCGTCCCGAAAGTGAAATCCCTCAAGGTGGGCGACCCTCGCGATCCACACACGGTGATCGGACCGTTGATCCGCGCCTCACAATGCCCTTTTATTGCGGGCAGGATCGAGTCCGCGAAAGCCGAGGGCGCTCGTGTTCTCTGCGGGGGAACTTACGAAGGAAATTACTTCCAGCCGACGGTGATCGCCGACGTTACGCCGTCGATGGCGGTGTTTCAGGAAGAGTTGTTCGGGCCGGTTGTCAGCGTCATCAAGGCTAAAGACGCCGACGATGCCATCCGATTGGCTAACAATACGCGTTATGGTCTTACCTCGGCCGTGATCACCAATGACCTGCAACTCGCGATGCGGTGCGCGCTGGAACTGGAATCCGGTTCCGTACATATCAACGGCTCGACCGTTCACGACGAACCGCACGGACCATTCAGCGGAGTCAAGGATTCCGGGATGGGGCGCGAAGGCGGTCAGTGGTCCATGGACGAACTTACCCAGTTAAAGTGGGTCACGATTCAGATGGGCGAAGCGCATTACCCGTTTTAGTACAGATCGTTTCGGGACGCCAAAGCGGATGAATACGCGGCGCAACCGTTGTGGCGCGAGGAGCCTTATTGAGGAGCCTTATTAAAGATCGCCGGTGCTGCCGGCTGACGTAAAGCTCCGGGCCGAGCAGAAGCTCGGCCGCAGGGCCGAAGCCCTGCCCCACAAAGTTTTTCGTAGTTGATCGTCCTTTTCAAGAACACTCGGGGGTGTACGCTAAAAAGGATCCGCGGGCGGCGATCGAAATTCCGTAGTGTCTGATCCAACTTTCTCCGAACCACTCCATCCGTCAATCGCACCGTTGCGTCAAGACCCGCCGAAACTGGAACCGACGCAGAGCGAATCAAGCTTATTCTCAAGCGAGTCCGTTCTCAAAATCCTCGAGTTGATTCTTGCCGGATCCGAATTGTGCGAGGTGCTGTCGATCATTGCCGGCCTCGTCGAATCCCAGGGCAACGGTACGTTATGCACCATTTGGCTTCCCGAAGCCGATGGGAAGCATGTCTATTGCGCCGCCGCGCCCAGTCTTCCCGGATTTGCCGTAAACGCGGGGCGCATGTCTATTGGCCCGAACGGCGCCTCCTGCGGCACGGCTATATATCGCAGAGAGCCGGTCTACGTTGCCGACATCCTCCGGGAGTCTCTTTGGGACGATTATCGGGACCGGGTCGTGCCTTACGGTATTCGTGCGGTTTGGTCGCGGCCTCTCTTCACACGTGAAGGTAAGGTCCTCGGTACTTTCGCCATCCACTATCGTGAGGTGCGAAGTCCCAACGCCGCTGACCTGCGGATGATCGAGAAGGCCGGCCACATTGCCGGGATTGCGATTGAGCGACACCTTCACGAAAAGGCGCTGCGCCATGAACGCGACCGGCTGCGCCTGCTTCTGGAAATTACGAACAGCACGACGTCGAAGCTGGACCTGCCGCACCTCGTCGAGGCACTATCTACAAATCTGCTGGGCGTAACGAGATGCGATTTCTGCGCCTTGCTGTTGCCGGATGCCGATAGCGGGGAACTGCGCCTGACAACCTTGTACAACCCCGAGGCGCGAGGCGCCCTGTGCGACGGAGCGATTATCCCGATCCAGGGCTCGATCTGCGGCAAAGTCTTTCGGACGGGAAAGACGCAGCATTTCAACCACTTTGACGAAGTGCGCGACGACCCGGAAAGCTTCGGCAACTGCGCGGGCCGACTTTTCTTCCAGCGTGTTCTGGCCGAGGGTCTGGTATCCGGATGCGATCTCCCGCTCATCGGCAGAAGCGGCGTAACAGGCGTCTTGTCCGCTCTGAATCGGTCCGAGAGGGCGTTCGAGAGAGACGACGTCGTCTTTCTGGAACAGGTGGCGCGGCAGGTGGCGATCGCGGTTGAGAATGCGTTGGACTACGAAAAAGCGGTAAAGGATCGGGATAAGGAGACGAAACAGAGACTCTACCTGGAGGAGGAAATTCGCGCCCAGTGCGGCGCAATCGTGGGTGAGAGTCCCGCGTTGAAAGCCGCGTTGCAACTTGTGTCGGTTGTCGCGCCTACGGATTCCAGCGTGCTGGTCCTCGGAGAGACCGGGACTGGTAAGGAATTGATCGCCCGCGCACTGCACGACTTGAGCTCCCGCCGGGAACGCGCCTTCGTTAAATTGAACTGCGCCGCGATTCCGCTTGGCCTTCTGGAGAGCGAACTCTTCGGTCATGAAAAGGGAGCATTTACGGGAGCTATCGCGCAAAAAATCGGGCGCTTCGAACTTGCGCACAAGGGCACGCTCTTTTTGGACGAAGTGGGCGACATCCCGCTGGAACTGCAGGCGAAACTGCTGCGCGTTTTGCAAGAGCAGGAATTTGAGAGGCTCGGCAGCAACCGCACTCACAAGGTTGACGTGCGCGTGATCGCCGCTACGCATCGCGATCTGTCCGGAATGGTGAAGCAGGCGACGTTTCGCGAGGACCTTTACTACCGGCTGAAAGTATTTCCAATCCACGTTCCCGCGCTGCGGCAGCGCACGGAAGACATTCCGACTCTGGTCCGGCACTTCACAGACTTATACGCCGGACGAATCAACAAGAAAATCGATGAAATCCGTTCAGAAACCATGGAGCGGTTGGTCCGATACCCCTGGCCGGGAAACGTTCGGGAGTTGCAGAACTTTATCGAGCGAGCGGTCATTCTCTCTCCGGGCTCTGTATTGCGCGCCCCAACCTCCGAGTTGGAAGCGTTCCCCGCGCACAGAGATTCGACCGGGCCGATGACGACTTCAGAATCGATGACGGGTCTCCAGGAAGTTGAGCGGGACCACATACTCCGGGCGCTTGAAGCGAGCAATTGGGTAGTGGGCGGCCGAAATGGCGCTGCGGCGCGATTGGGAATGAAAAGGACATCCCTGGTTTATCGAATGCGAAAGCTTCGCGTCAGTCGCCAGGCCTGATGCGCCGGCGCAACGCTATGAACGAACCGGGCCGTGACGAAAGGCGCGACCAATCCCGGTCAGAGGTGGAGATCCGTCACGATTTCGTCAGTTGGATGCGAGACCCGCTCGCTCGCATTGCGACGAGATCTTACTGAACCAGAAACCACTTACCGTTCCGCCCGATTCCGAATTGAGCCCTCCCATTTGTCTGGCCTGTGGCATGCCACTGCAACAGGGTAAGGAGCGTTTCATGAGCCAGGCTCGATCAACCCAAACCGCGCAGCCGCCACAACGGCTGGCCGACCCTGTTACATCAGTTCATTACATCGAAGCAGATGGTGTTCGCGTTTTCTACCGCGCGGCCGGCGAGGTTAATTCCCCCGTAATACTGCTGCTGCACGGATTTCCGACATCGTCTTTCATGTATCGCGAACTCATTCCTCGTCTGGCCGGCGATTACCGGGTGATCGCTCCCGACCTTCCCGGTTTCGGATTTACAGAGGTTCCGGCCGAACGAAAATACATTTACTCGTTCGATCGATTGGCCGCGACGCTCAATGCGTTCACACAAGCGCTCAAAATCAGGCGGTTTGCGCTGTATGTGTTCGACTATGGGGCGCCGACTGGTTTCCGTCTCGCGATGGCTCATCCGGATCGCGTGACAGCTATTGTGTCGCAGAACGGGAATGCCTACGAAGAAGGACTTGGCGACGCCTGGGGGCCGATTCGCAAATACTGGGCTGAACCCACACCGGAGAATCGAGAGGTGATCCGCAACAATATTTTGACGCTGGAAGGGACGCGATGGCAATACACGCACGGCGTGAACGATCCGGAAAGTGTTCCGCCTGAATCGTACACGTTGGACACGGCTCTGCTGGAGCGGCCGGGAAACAAAGACATTCAGCTGGATTTGTTCCTCGATTATGCGTCGAATGTGAAGCTTTACCCGGCGTTTCAGGATTATTTTCGGAAGGTTAAGCCACCGTTGCTGGCGATCTGGGGTAAGAACGACCCGTTTTTCATTCCCGGGGGGGCCGAGGCGTTTCGGAAGGACATACCGAGCGCGCGGGTCGAGTTCCTGGATACCGGGCATTTTGCGACAGAGACGCACGTCGTCGAAATTGCCGCTGCGATGAAGGAATTCCTGGCGGCCCTATGAGTTCCTTCGTACAAAACGCGACGGCCATACTGGTTCACGGCGCATGGGCTGACGGCTCCTGCTGGCGCAATATCATTCTGCCGCTGCGAAAGGAAGGTCTCAAGGTAACGTGTGCGCCGATTCCCCTCACATCGCTTGCGGATGACATAGCCGCGCTGCAACGCGTGCTTGAGAGAACGAACGGACCGGCTGTCCTTGTGGGACATGCATATGCGGGCGCCGTGATCGCCGGAACGAAAGACGACCGCGTGAAGTCGCTCGTCTACGTCGCGGCGCTGGCGCCCGCAGAAGGTGAGACCGTTGCGGATGTCTTTTACCACGCCAAACCGCATCCGGAGGCGCCGCATCTCGAACCGGATGCGACTGGACTGATCTGGATGCCTGAAGGGGGTTTTGCCCAAGCAGTCGCTCACAAGGCTTCAGCGAACCAGACCGCGATCCTCGAAGCCGTGCAGCGGCCGATCGCGGTGAAATGCATTCAGGAGAAGGCTTCTGCACCCGCGTGGAAAACGAAGCCGTCGTGGTTTCTGCTGGCGGAAGAAGATCGCATGATTGCGCCGGATACGCAGCGCTATATGGCGGAGCGCATGGGTGCTCAGATTCGGGCGCACAATGTTGACCATAGTCCGATGTGGACGGAACCCGATGTAGTCGTCGGCGTGATTCTGGAAGCGGCGCGGGAGACGCTCGCATGCTGAACTCCGTTGCTATCGTCACTGGCGCAAGCCAGGGGATCGGCCGCGCGACTGCCGTGCGCCTGGCTCGCGATTTCGAAGGTGTTGTCCTGGCCGCGCGGCAAGAGGACGAACTCGGCAAGACCGCGGCCGCGGTAAAAGCCGCGGGCGCCGAACCCCTGATTTACGCGCTCGATTTGCGCGAACCTCGGTCGGTCGACACCCTGGTGCAGGGAACGCTCGATCGCTTTGGCAGAATCGACGCGCTGCTGAACATTGCCGGCGCTGTGCCGCAGGTCGATTTGTTCGAGATGACGGACGCGCAATGGGAAGACGGCATGGCGCTTAAGCTGCATGGCGCGCGCCGGCTGACGATGCGAGCCTGGGATGCCTTGAAGGCTTCGAACGGAGCGGTTGTATTAATCTCCGGAAGCGCAGCTCTCGATCCGAAGCCGGGCTTTGCGGCCGTGGCGACGATCAACGCCGCCATCATTGCGCTCGCGAAGGCCTTTGCGGAGCAGGGCATTAAGGACGGAGTCCAGGTCAACAGCGTAGTGCCTGGCGCCGTTATGACTGGCCGCCGCCGATCATTTCTCGATAAATGGGCGTCCGAGCATGGGATGAATGCGGAAGACGCCATGAAGCAGTTTCCGGAAAAGGCCGGCATCGCCCGTTATGGTGAGCCGGACGAGATTGCCGGCCTGATGGCGTATCTGGTTTCGAAAGAGGCTCGCTGGCTCACGGGCGCTTCCATCAGAATGGATGGCGGAGAAATCAAAGGAATCTAAAGCCGGTGTGGGGCAGAGCTCTCCGGCGATCTTTTGTCGGCGGTGTGCGCGGCTCAAAGGAGATGAATCAGATGAACGCACTCGAAAAATTCGACGTCATCGTGTTTGGCGGCGGCACCGCGGGCAAATTGATGGCCTGGACAATGGCCGGGGAAGGAAAGCGCACCGCCGTCGTCGAGCGAAAGTATATCGGCGGTTCCTGTCCCAATGTGGCATGCCTGCCCAGCAAGAACGTCATTCACTCGGCGAAAGTCGCTTCGCTCGTGGGGCGTCATCGCGAATTCGGGATCGAGACCGGGCCGATCTCGATCGACATGGCCGGAGTATACGCGCGCAAGCGCGAAATGGTCGAAGGGATTATCCAGGTTCATCTCGACAAATATCATGCGGCCCTGAACCCGGATCGCGGCGATGAGCTCATTTTCGGTGACGGCGCATTCCTGTCCCCGCGCACCCTTCGCGTCGCATTACGCGACGGCGGCGAACGTACGCTCACGGCTGACCGCGTCTTCGTGGATTTGGGAACTCACGCCACAATACCCGACACGCCAGGATTGCGGGAATCAAGGCCGATGACCCATATCGAGGCGCTGGACTTGCAGCGGCGTCCCGAGCACTTGATTGTCCTGGGCGGCGGCTACGTCGGTCTGGAACTGACCCAGGCTTTGCGCAGACTGGGAACGCGCGTAACCCTGATTGAACGCAGTTCGCAACTTGTCCCCAACGAGGATGCCGACATTTCCGAGGCGGTCCTGCAGTTGTTCCGGGATGAAGGCATCGACGTACTGTTAAGCGCTCAGGCTCTTCGTGTCGAAGGCCTTTCCGGCGACCGCGTCAGCCTTCAGTTGCAAAGCGGGGCCGGCACACGCACCATCGAAGGAACCGATATCCTGGTCGCGCTGGGACGCACCCCCAACACAAGCGGTATCGGACTTGAGAAAGCGGGAATCGAGGTCACGGAAAAAGGCCACATCCGAGTGAACGATCGCCTCGAGACGACCGCGCCGAATGTGTGGGCGATGGGAGAGTGCGCGGGCAGTCCGTACTTCACCCACGTATCCGAGGACGACTTCAACATCATTCACGACAACCTGAACGGAGGCAATCGCAGCACGAAGGATCGCCTGGTTCCATACTGCGTCTTCATCGATCCCGAACTGGCCCGCGTCGGCCTCAACGAGTCGCAGGCCCGGGAAAGAAAGATTGCGTACCGGATCGCATCCGTGCCGGTCGACGCCGGATGGCGCCCCTGGACCATTTCGGAGAGACGAGGGTTCATGAAGACGCTGATCGACACGCAGACTGACCGCATCCTGGGGTTCACAGCCTTTGGGCCTGAGGCGGGGGAACTCATGAGCACGGTTCAACTCGCGATGCTGGCAGAACAGCCGTACACCATTTTGCGAGACGCGATGTTTGCGCACCCGACGATGACGGAAGGCCTGAAGGCGCTGTTTATGAATGTGCCCCAACGGCTGGAGAACCATGCTGAGCGGTTCCAACACGCCCGAACGTCCGCGGATTAAGACTGATTTAGCGGAAAGGGGCGCCCTGAGCGCAGCCGACGGCCTGCGTCTTCACTGGCCGGAGTACCTGATGGAGGCGGGGGAGTCGGGCCTCTACCTGTTCTCCGCCTGTGTATTTGCCACCTTGCTGTGGCACCCCGCTTCGCCGATCGGCCGGTATCTGCCGAACGACGCCGTTCGCCGGATGTTGATGGGTCTGGCGATGGGTGCGACCATCATCGCGATCGTCGTCACACCGTGGGGCAAGCAGTCTGGAGCGCACTTCAATCCGGCTGTCACATTCACGTTTTATCGACTGAAAAAAGTGGCGGCCTGGGACGCGGTGTTCTACTGCGCCGCACAATTCCTCGGCGCGGTCGCCGGCGTGGCGCTTGCCTCGGTGTTGCTCCAGGGCGCGCCTGCGCACAGAGCGGTCCGTTACGCTGCCACCGTACCCGGCATTTACGGCGACGCCATCGCCTTTCTCGCCGAACTGGCCATCTCCTTTGTCCTGATGAGTGCGATCCTGTTCGCGTCCAATCACGAAGCCCTGGCGCCTTATACACATCACTTCGCCGCCATTCTGGTCGCCCTGTATATCGCTTTCGAATCTCCGATATCCGGTATGAGTACGAATCCCGCGCGGACGTTCGGCCCCGCATTTTACGCGGACTACTGGCACGCCCTGTGGATCTATTTCATCGGGCCACCCCTGGGCATGCTGGCGGCGGCCGAAGTTTTTCTTCTGGCCCGCAACCGGAAGGGTCCGTATTGTGCGAAGCTGCATCACCACAATGACAAGCGCTGCATCTTCCGCCATTCGGGACCTCCTCCCTGCGGAGTCGGCGACACCACGGGGGAAAGCAACGATTAGTTCCAGGATTGTGGGAAAAGGGATTCCCCTAACGCCGGGGGCACGTTGGAAAAGAAAAGCTTTGATTCGAAAGGGATGAAATGGTCGGGTCGAGAGGATTCGAACCTCCGGCCTCCTGGTCGCGAACCACGAAAGAAAAAGAAATCAAGAACTTAGCGGGATTGCTCAGAATTTCGCGCTGTTCCGACATGTTGTTCTGGAACAGATAGTTATAGGACTTTCCTGGTTTCGTGATCACTGCCGAGCTACGGCGCGATGCAGGGGGTCGCACAAAATCGGGCACATTTTCGCCGGTGAATTGGCTTGGCCACGGATGCCGAAAGCGCTGGAACCCGCATCTCACAATCGTTGGATAAAATGTCGGTGATGAGTTCGCACGTACTGAGTCCGAACCTCGAAGCAGACATTTGGGCGCGACTCGTGCGGGCGCATGACGGCGCACTGTCTGCCGACCTCGCCAGGTTCCTGTTGTCGATCGATTTTGCGGAAGAAGACGAAGAACGAATGCAGGAGCTCGCGGACCGCTCCTCGGCGGGCACGCTGACGAGCCAGGAACGCGCCGAAATGGACGGCTATCTTCACATCGCGAACTTTCTGGCGGTCCTGCAATCGAATGCGCGAGTTGCGTTGAAATCCCGGTGACTCGTGAATCGCGAGATTCGCCGACAGGTCCGTGAGCGTGCCGGAGCCCGATGCGAGTACTGCCATATCGCTCCTCCGGCCTACAAAGCTTTTGCATCGACCACGTGATTGCACGCCAGCACGGCGGCAAAACGGCGCTCGATAATCTTGCGTTTTCCTGCTTGCATTGCAACGCGCTCAAGGGGCCGAACGTCGCGGGAACGGACCAGCAGAAGGGTCAGCTTGTCCGGCTGTTTGATCCCCGCAAAGATGACTGGACTGAGCATTTCGCGTGGTCGGGGGCGATGTTGATCGGAATACATCTGAAAAGACAAGACCGGACGGTTCTGTTCTCCGGTCCATATCTTCGTGTCCTGCGAACGATCACGGACAGGGTTCAGGCGACGGGTGTGATACCAAAGTTTGCGTGCTGCTGGAGGGGATTCAGGGCGGCGCGACTGCCTACCGAACAACGGGAAGAATTCCGCGCCATTTCAAATCAGCTTTTCCGGGTCCGCCAATTCCGGTCGGTAACCGAATACCTCTCGTTCGCGCTTTCGTTCCGACCGCGGCGGCGGTGTGACCTTCTGGGCCGTACGCTGCCTGCACTCAGCCGCGAAGATGTTCCCGTAGCAGACGCCGTCGCGCTCACCAGGGGCGCCCTGACCCAAACCGATTCAAACGCAAACCTCGTCCGAACCGGCCAAACATCTGAAGGGATTTGAAATGAAATGGTCGGGGCGAGAGGATTCGAACCTCCGGCCTCCTGGTCCCGAACCAGGCGCGCTACCAGACTGCGCTACGCCCCGAAACTACCAGTCTAGCTCATCGCGCGAGCCAAAATGCGCTTCAGGCCCGTTCCTGGTACGTGCCTTCCGACGTATTGACGCGGATCTTCTCGCCTTCGCCGATGAAAGGGGGAACCTGTACCACCAGACCCGTTTCCATTTTCGCCGGCTTGGTGACGTTCGAAACCGTGGCGCCTTTCAGGCCGGGCTCCGTCTCAACCACCGTCATGTCCACCGTCGGGGGCAACTCGACGCTGATGGCCTTGCCTTCGTAAAACTCCACCGAAACTTTGAGTTGAGGGATCAGGAAATCCGTCGCATCGCCGAGCAGTTCCTTAGTCAGGTGCATCTGTTCGTAATTCTCGGTGTTCATGAAGTAGAAGTACTCGCCATCGTCGTACAGATACTCCATTTCCTGCTCGTCGAGGATGGCCTTCTCGACCTTATCTTCAGACGAGAAGCGGTGCTCCGTCATGGAACCCGTCCGCAGGCTGCGCATCTTGGCCTGCACGAAGCCCCGGAGATTGCCAGGCGTCCGGTGGGTCATGCTGAAGACCGAGTACAACTCATTGTTGAACTTGATCACCATTCCAGGACGCAGTTGTGTTGCGGAAAGCATTCGTGTTTTGAGGCTCCGGATTTCAGGAAGTTGAAAGCCCAGTATATCAGCCTGTTACAGCCGTAAGGCGCTCGGTCGCCGGTGTTGGCTGGCGTTGCGGAAGCGCCGCATAGCCGAGGCACATGATGACGAGAAACATCGTAAGCACCTCCGTGTCTCCCAGATTTTTCTCAAACAGACCGCCGACCATCGTGCCGATGAGACACGCCATCGCGGACTGAAGAATGAATCGGCGCTCGGAGCGTCCCGGAGGCATTGCGCTCAGGCCGCGGCGGAAATCGATCAGCGCCATGATGAGCGCCGCCGTCAGGAAAACAGCGGCCGGCAGGCCGCACTCCGCAGCGTAATGGATGTAGATGTTGTGCAGGTGCTGATAGTCGCCGGAGGGCAAAGGGCGCGGGGTTTCGGCCGGAAGGTAAGCGTCGAAAACCTTCGTTTTCCGGATCTCCTCGGGCCCCACACCGACGATCGGGTGCGCCTTGATCATCTGCCAGCCGGTGCGCCATACGATCCTGCGGAATGCGTTGGAATCGGTCTGCCCGTGTGGCCGGAAGAGCGACAACGCGCGTTCCTGGATTGCGGCGGGCGCGGCGAGCAGACCCAGCGCCAATAGCAGCGGCATCGTCGCGGCCGCCCATCTCTTCCATTCCCAAAGCAAATAGAAGCCAGCGACGAGGGCCGCGACCCAGACCGTCCGGGTCTCACTGAGGATGAGGGCGATCCCGACAGCCAGCGCGCACGGCAGGCCCAGCCACAACCACTTCTTCACGCGCGGATCGAACAAAAGAAACGCCGCCGTGAGCAGCAGGATGTACAACTCCTGGCCGGAGAAAGTCATCCAGTGGCCCATAAAGCCGCTGATGCGGTCGGCGATGTAGTAGTTGTAGAAGTCCTGATGCGCGGCGCGCGCCCCCGCGACATCCCGGACATATTGCACAAGGCCTCGGCCGGCAGTGAACGTGCCGACGCCGATCCATGCGAGCATCAAACCCCGGGCCTCCGCCGTCGTGCGGACCGACGAATACACGATCAGCAACATCAGGTAGACCACCATCTTCCGAACGGAGGGAATGCCGAAGGCCGGGTCGGGCGAGAAGGCCAGGGCAATCAGGGTCCAGGCGAGAAATAGCCCGAGAGGAATCGCGATACGCGGCCACCGCAGAGGCAGGCCTGAAAGCAGCAGGAACGCCAGCGCCAGAGCCAGCAGGATCTGCGAAACGGCGATCGAAAGCAGAATCGCCACCGCGGACGCGCACGTCAGCCACAGGGTGAGCCGCTTGAGAAACGGAGGGGGGACCAAACTCTGAGTATCGCGCGCGGAGCTTCACGCGCGGAAATTGACTACTTTATGATTGCCACCACTTTGCGCCACGGTGTACCATGGTTCATCGCATGAAAATGCTGGAAGCGCTCGCTCCAGGTGATCCGGATCGTGAGTTGGCGCTGACGCTCGATCCTGCGAGGATCCCTGCCCACATAGCCATCATCATGGATGGCAACGGCCGCTGGGCCAAGCGGCGCGGTCTTCCACGCATTGCGGGCCATAAAGTCGGCGTAAGCACGGTGCGGTCCGTCGTGGAAGATTGCGCGAATCTGGGCGTGAAGGCGCTGACGCTGTACGCGTTCTCGGCGGAAAACTGGAAGCGTCCTCGCGCGGAAGTGGACATGCTCTGGCGTCTGCTGCGTTATTATCTGCGGCACGAACTCGAAGATCTGCAACGCAACAATATCCGGCTGCAATCGAGCGGGCACGTGGAAGCGCTGCCCGACCGTGGCGTATGAAGAACTGATGGCCGTCGAGCGCGCCACCGCCCGGAATCAGGGCATGCGCCTGAATCTGGCGATCAATTACAGCGCCCGGATCGAAATGGTGGACGCGGTGAACGCGATCTCGACGAAGCGCGCATCGAAGGCCGGCTCTACGATCTGGTGATCGATGAAAAGATGATTTCGCGGCGGCTTTCCACCGCCGACCTTCCCGAGCCGGACCTTTTGATCCGCACCTCCGGCGAGATGCGGGTCAGCAATTTCCTGCTGTGGCAGATCGCCTATGCGGAGCTTTACGTCACCGATACGCTGTGGCCGGATTTCAACCGCGCCGAGCTGCTGCGCGCGATTCTCGATTTTCAGCGCCGGGACCGCCGCTTCGGCGGACTTTCCGGTGGTCCGCAGCTGGAAGTTACACACCTGTCGAATGTGGAATCGTACAATAATCTGACGCCGGTCGACGATTTACGAGAAGATCAGGAGATAGCCGAGATCGCCGTCTCCTCGCAATGAACCGCGTCGTCACCGCACTTTTTCTCGTTCCCATCGCCGTTTATTCCGCTCTCTTCGCTCCCTGGTGGTTTTTTTTTGCCGTAATCGCGATCGTGGCGGTGCTTTGCTTCCGCGAATACGCGATGATCACGAAATCGTTCGCGCCGCTCGGATATGTGGCCGGGATCCTGATTCTCCTCGCGCCCGAACATCAACTGGTTCCGTTGATCGTCCTGAGCACGCTCGCGGCAATGTGCCTGTCGCTTTCCGCGGATAACGCCGAAAAGGGGGTCGCCGGGGCCGCGTCGCTGGTGCTCGGCATCATATATATTTTCGGCGCGTGGAAGACGGGGATATTGCTGCATGACAGCGAGCCGCAGCGAGGCGCGTTCGGTGTCAGCGCCGGCCACCACTGGCTGATGTTCGGCCTGATGGTGAACTGGATCGGAGACACCGGCGCCTATTACGTGGGAAAAAAATTCGGGCGGCATAAACTGGCGCCTTCCGTCAGCCCGGGCAAGAGTTGGGAGGGCGCGGCGGCCTCGGCCGTGACCGGAGTGGCGTTCGGCATGATTTACCTGCCGCTGACGATCAAAGGCGCCTCCTTGCCGCTTGCCGGGGGCGCTGGCGCTGGCCGCCAATGTCGCCGGTCAGGTTGGCGATCTGGCGGAATCGGCCATCAAGCGCGGGGCCGGAGTGAAAGACAGCGGGGCGCTGCTTCCCGGCCATGGCGGGATTCTCGACAGGGTCGACAGCACGATGTTCGCCCTGCCTGTGCTGTACTCGCTTCTGACTTTCAGGCGCTGATTCCCTATTCTGATAGGCTGAAGGTTTGGACTTTTCGTCTTCGAGGTAGATAGAGTTGGCATTAGTTGAAGGTTGCAAGCACGAGCTGGAGATTTTCATCCCCGCTGAAGCGGTGGAAGAAGAAACCAGCAAAGTCACGAAAACGTTTCAGGGCAGGGCAAAGTTGCCCGGGTTCCGTCCCGGCAAAGCTCCGGCCTCGCTGATTCGCAGAAATTTTGGCGGCGACATCCGGCAGCAGGTGCTCGAGCATCTGGTTCCGAAGTTTTTCGACGCGAAGGCGAAGGAAGAAAATCTCCGCGTCGTGGGGACGCCAAGCATCTCCGACGTTCACTTTCATGACGGCGAACCGGTAAGGTTCAAGGCGAAGTTTGAGGTTTTTCCCGAAATCGAGCTGGCCGAATACACCGGCGTCGAGGTTCCCTATGCGCAGCCGGAAGTGACCGACGATGACGTCGACAAGCGTCTTGGGGAACTGCGAGAGAGCAAAGCGACCTACGCGAATGAAGAACCGCGTCCGTTACAGGAAGGTGATTACGCGGTGATTTCGCTCGAGAGCGTCTCGGGCGCGGCGGAACCGATTCAGTCTGACGAAGTCGTGGTCCTGATCGGCGGCCCGGAAACTCTGGCGGGCTTCACGGAGAATCTCCGCGGCGCTTCGCCCGGCGACGAAAAGGAATTTGACGTTACTTATCCGGAAGACTACGGACAGGCCAAACTTTCCGGTAAAACGGTGAAGTTCAAGGTGGGCGTCAAGGGTCTGCGGCGGAAGGAATTGCCCGAGCTGAACGACGAGTTCGCGCAGGATCTGGGCGATTTCCGCACAATGGACGAGTTGAAGGAAGCGTTGCGGAAATCGATCATGTCGCAGCGCGAAGCCGAGGCGCAGCGGGTTGCCAAAGACAAGCTCGTCGAGAAGCTCGTGGATGCGAACGAATTCCCGGTGCCGGAGGGCTTTGTCGAACGGCAGATCGAGAATCGAGTGGAGCAGCGGTTGCGTTCGCTGTCACAGCAGGGGGTCGATCCGAGTTCGTTCAATCTCGACTGGACTCGGATCAAAGAGGCGCAGCGCGAGGCCGCGACCCGCGAAGTGAAGGCGTCACTGATTCTGGGCAAGATTGCCGAACGCGAGGCCATCGGCGTGACGAACGACGAGGTTGACCGCGAAGTCACTCGTATTGCGGCGCAGAGCCGCGAGCCTTTGCCGGCGGTGCGAAAGAAGCTGACCGAAGACGGAACGATGGACCGGATTGCGTCGCATATTCAAACGGAAAAGACTTTGAATTTTCTGTTTGATAAGGCCACGAAGACGGTTCCCGAGCCCGAAGCGGAGCCCGTCGATCAAGGCGTTGAGATTGAGGAAGGCGCAGAGGTCGAGATTGCGGCTGAACGGGAGCCAGAGTCGGCGGCGGAATAGCGGAGGGCGCGCCGGTGATAACCCCCGGCGCGCCCTCTCGAGATCTATTCGGTTGCGAACTTCTCCGGCAGGGTATAGAAGTCAGTCATTCTGAAGCTGCGATAGGCGTAGTTGCCATTCAGCTGGAATTTGAACCCGAAAGTTCCCTGAGTGCTTGTGGGATACACCTCGGTGGATTGGTTGTAAGGCAACGGGTTGTTCAAGTATCCTTCGTCAAAATGATAGTCGCCGTTGGAGAGCCGTTGCGCGCTACCCACCGCAAAGGAGTAAACTCCCATATCTGCCAGCAACAGCGGGGTGGCCGTCATATTCGTTTGGTTGACACTGATGACATAACCTCGGCTGTCACCGGATCCGACACCGACGGGCGGCGGGGCGACGCGCGTATTGCCATTGTCATGCAGCGACAGGATCGAGGTCCCGCCGAACTCAAATCCGACATCATGCTGGTGTGAGAACCACGGCCAGGGGTCGGTGGAGTTAATGGTGAAGTCGCCATCGAGTCCCAGCTTCCAAAGAACGTTGCCATTTCCGGCGCCGTTGTTGTAGTCGATTTTAACGACCCAGTCCTGGTGACGTATTGAGAAAATAATGCTCCCGTCGGTGGCACGGTCAAGAGAGTTGCCATGGAGCCAGTCGTTGGCGATTCCGGTAGTTAGGAACAACGGAACGCATCCCGCTACTCCGGCCGTGCACGTTTCTCCAGGATGGCTGCCCGGTTCGCATCCAGGTGATCGAAGGAGCGCCAGTACCATGCAACCTGCCAGTTTGTATCGAGATCGAGAATGATGTCGCCGATGACGTCGACCGGATTCGATGCCGAGGATCCCTGCGTGCCATCTGTAAAGATCTTTTCTTCAGAGCTGATCACGAGGGTATGCCCCGTTGCCAGGCGAACAGCTTCATGATCCATGGCGCCAACCAGACAATCGGTCGAACCAATCGTGCAGGAGGAAGCTATGCCGGACATGGCTGCGACCTGTTCCGACAACCGGCTCGCGTTCGTCTCGCGGATCACGTTCCCCGCCAGATCGATTTCCCGCAAAACCTGATCCGCGCTGACCGTCCCGCCGATGGAATTCGGACCGTTCGTAATCATGAGCATCGTCCCGCCCGCAACGGGCTTCGTGAGCAACGGCGCGGCGCCCGGATTAGGATCTTTGTAATACCAGACCGGAGCTCCGCCAATATCCACGGCGAAAGGAAAACCCGGCGGGAGATTCGACAGGAGCAGGAACTGTTCCGTCAAAGAGTCCGTTGTGGTAGGAGGGGTCGGCAGGCTGATCCCTGTAAAGCTGAAGGACGGAGTACCGGTTGTGTATGAAACCAGGGCTCCCATGGTGTCGGCGCCGGCATTCACCATCTCACTCTGCATGTAATACAGAGAGGCTGCGCGCATGCCGGCGATCAGGAAATTCTCGCTTGCTCCGGTAAGGCACGCTTGCCAGCTTGTGTGAATAACATCGACCGTACCGCCCCTGACGAAATTGACTCGCATAAAGGCGCCTGTGGGACATCCCGGCGAGCTGAACAG
Source organism: Terriglobia bacterium (assembly GCA_963845785.1). Lineage (GTDB taxonomy): Bacteria > Acidobacteriota > Terriglobia > Bryobacterales > Bryobacteraceae > BOG-234. The sequence goes on from CAWJTK010000005.1 coordinate 156,267, forward strand.
CGCGACGAGTGGATTCGCCGTAGAGGTGACGACTGGCTTTGATCCGGAAACCAGTGGGGTAAACTGATACGGAATAATCTTCGCGATCGAAGTTTGTTGCGTAGTATTGTTTCGGGCGATGACCTCGAACTGATAATTTCCTTCGCGTTTTGTGGGCGTGTAAGTGAAGGTAGTTGCAACGCTGTAATCGCGAACCATCGACAACTGAGTACTATTCGCAGCGCCGATCTCGAAGCGGTACGAGATCGTGCCGGCGGAGGTATCAGTCGCGCCGGCGGTAAGTGTGACTGTGGTTCCGAGCGGTTGAGGTGACAAAACCGAGGCGGTTAGTTGAACAACAGGTGTTGCCATCGCCATACTGCTCAGCGAAATGGTCGCCGCAAAAACACCTGCCGGCAGAAACGATCTTTTGAGTAACCGAAACGTCATTCTTCTTCTCCAGTGTGGACTTCGGCAATGGCGGGCCCCGTTTGAACCTGGTGGGTAGCGAAGATGCGGCGACTGAGCCCCCGTTATACTCCGATTCCGGAATCTTGTTGGATGCCGATGAATTATAGCAAACTTTATATTCGCCACAGGAGATCGGCCGGTACTACTATCTACCCGGTACTATATGCGCAAAGCTCTCGGCCCGATATCTGACAGACTCATTCGTTTGATATCTCAGCAAAGAAGACGCTGTCTTTACAATAAGCTCTGGTCTCCGTTCGCCGGGAGAGTTCCTTGAACACATTGATAAAATCATGGTGAAGATAGTATCCATTCTGGCACTTATACTGGATTAAGTTACTTATTTGACGCAATTCAGCCATCTCACTCGATTTGGATAAACGCCTCCTGGGATTCATACCGTACCGGAGACAGGCTGTTCTCTATATTTCGAGACACGCCTGAAAACACCGCGATAAGTTTTCTCGATCCCGCGCCCGGCATGGCGGAAACTCCGGGAAGGTTTGTCACCATTGAATGAATCCGCGGGTTTTCGGCTCGATCTGGTTTCACTTCCCCGTTTTATTCCGATGACATGGCAGGAAACAGGATCGGAGATCCTCGGCTTTCGGCCGCTTCAGCGGAGCCGAACCGGTTCCTGCTATATACTCTTTGCCGAAGGAGTCCCGCATGACCCTGGCATCCACAAGCCTGCTGACTCTGGCTCTGGCAATTGCGCCCGCTCTCGCGGCCGCATCCTGCGAAAGCCTTGCTTCGTTGAACTTGCCGCAAGCGACGATCACCAGCGCTCAGCCTGTCCCCGCCGGCGCTTTTACGCTTCCCGTCACCGGAAGGGGCCGGGGGCCGGGAAATGCCTATAAAGACCTGCCCGCATTCTGCCGGGTCATGGCTACTCTGAAGCCGACGAACGATTCCGACATCAAAATCGAAGTCTGGCTGCCGTCCGCGGACTGGAACCACAAGTATCAGGCGGTGGGTAATGGGGGCTGGGCCGGCGTCATCAGCTACTCCGAACTGGCCGACGCGCTGCGCGGCGGGTATGCCACGAGTTCCACGGATACGGGACATGTCGGCGGCAGCGGCAGCTTCGCGCTGGGGCACCCGGAAAAGCTTATCGATTTTGGATGGCGATCCGAGCATGAGATGACGGTGAAGTCGAAGGCCATTATCCAGGCGTTCTACGGCGACGCCCCGCGCCTGTCTTACTGGAACGGCTGCTCCACCGGCGGTCGCCAGGGGCTCAAGGAAGCTCAGAAGTTTCCCGCCGATTACGATGGCATCATCGCGGGCGCGCCGGCAAATCGCACCGCCCTTGCTTTGTGGGTCGCATCCGCCGAACACAAAGAACCCGGAAGTTACATTCCTCCGGATAAATATCCGGCGATCCATCAGGCTGCCATTGCCGCATGCGATGCGAACGACGGCTTGAAAGACGGCCTCATTCAAGACCCGGCAAAGTGCAAGTTTGATCCGAAGACCATCGAGTGCAAAGGCGCCGACAGCCCGAGTTGCCTTACGGCTCCGCAGGTGGAAGCGGCGCGGAAGATCTACTCAAACGCGACGAACCCGCGCACCGGCCAGACGCTGTTTCCGTCGCTCGCGCGCGGATCGGAGATGGGGTGGGCGATACTGGGCGCGCCGGAACCGTCGCCTATCATCCTCGATCAGTACAAGTATGTCGTTTACAAAGATCCGGTCTGGGATTGGCGCACTTTTGATTTCGATAAAGATGTGGCGCGTTCGGATGAGCCCGAATATGTTGTGATGAACGCGACCGACCCGAACCTCACCCAGTTCTTCGCGCATCGCGGGAAGCTGCTGCTGTACCACGGCTGGGCCGATCCTAATATCTCGCCGTTTTCGACCATTCAGTATTACAAGAGCGTGCTCGACACGATGGGTCGCGCGGCAAAGACAGCCGATTCGATCCGCCTGTTCCTCGAACCGGGTATGGGTCATTGCGGCGGAGGCGAAGGCCCGAATCAGATTCGATAAAGTAAGCGCGATGGAGACTTGGGTTGAGAAAGGCACGGCGCCGGATCAGATGATCGCGTCGCACTCGACGGCGGGCGGCTCCACATCAGGGAAAGTGGACCGCACTCGTCCGCTCTGCCCGTACCCACAGGCGGCAAAATATAAGGGATCGGGAAGTATCGACGACGCGGCTAATTTTGTCTGCAAATAAGGTCATAAGAAGGAAGATTTATGAGATCGAAACACGCACTTGTGATTGCATCGGGGGTTTTCAGCGCTGCGACGGTGTTGATTTGGGCGCAGGCTCCGGCGGCCGCTCCGCAGACCGGGCCCGGGGTGCAGTCCGGCGCGGATTCCAGGGAACCGGAAGTGCTGGCCACCTGCAAGAATCCTCCTCCGGCGCGTGGCCCTGCGCCGGCGGGCCGCGGAAGAGCGGGCGCGGCCCCACCGTCGACCGCTATGCGAGAGTACACGGTCACCGAGATCCCGGGCGTGATCGCGGCGGGCCAGAAGTGGACCGAAGTCTGGAAGGTAGATGGGAATAATGCCGACGGTATTATCGCCACGCGCGACGGCGGCATACTTATTGCCCAGAACAGCAACAGCGATGTAATAAAGCTCGACAAGAACGGCAAGACTTCAGTGGCTTACTCGGGAACAAATACGGGGGGCGCCCTGGCGATGAATACGAAAGGCGTGCTGTTTCTCAATAACCGCGGATTGAATGCGGACATCGTCGAGCTGGCGCCGAAGAAGAAAGTCTTCGCGAATAAGATACAGGGTGACGCATTTGATTGCGTTGGAACGGTGTTAAACGATTTGACCGCGGATAGCAAAGGTGGAGTGTATTTCACCATGGGAGGCCTTTTTTATGCGGACCCGAAAGGTGTAGTCACTAAGTACGGCGACAATCTTCGCACGAACGGGATTATCCTCAGTCCGGATGAGAAGACGCTGTATGTCACTAATGGAGATACGGTCGCCGCGTTTGACGTGCAGCCGGATGGCTCGCTCAAGAACCAGCGAGTTTTCGCCAAAATGGAAGGGGGCGGCCAGGGCGACGGCAGCACGGTCGATTCGGCCGGACGCCTGTATGTGACGTCGGGCCCGGGAGTACAGGTCTTCGCGGCGGATGGCAAGTATCTGGGGCTGATCCCGACTCCCCAGAATGTGATCAGCACCGCGTTTAGCGGCCCGGGCAAGAAGACGCTTTACGCTGTTGTCAGTATCAGAGATGGAGCTAAGTTGTCGGCACAGATTATTACTATCCCGATGATCGCTCAGGGCTTCAAAGGCAGGGCGAAGTAAGTTACTGCTGATCGGGCGGCGGCGCCTTCAGATCTTTGATTACCTTATCGCCGTCGCCCACCTCTACGGTTTCGGTCGAGGCTTGGGATTCGTCCTGGTCACCTGCTGAGATCTTATAGCTTCCCGGAGGCAAGTTAGCGAAGCTGTAAGTGCCGTCAGGCATACTCGTTGCAAAGCGCGGGAAGAATCCGGAATCCAAATCGCTTGAAGTGAGAGTTATCTGAACGCCCGGTGCGCCGTCGCCATGGTCGTCCCGGACCTTCCCGGATATCGCGCCAGTGGCCGCGGCAAGAAACAGGGTCAAGTTACCATCGCCCGCTCCGCTTGTAAGATCGAGAAGTGAACCGTCGATCATCTTCGAACCCGACCCCATCGACTTCACGTACGCGGTCTGCCACGAGAGTTGGACGTGGTATCTCGCCGCTGGGACTTTGTCCAGATGAAAGGTAAAGCCCGCGTCAACTGAAACGGGACTCGGGGAAGCGAGGCCGCCGTCCTCATCCTCAAGCGAAACGGTTCGCAGAGGAGCATCTTGTTGCGGCATCAGCTTCGCGCGATCGTCCTCGAATTCAAGCCGGCCGGATATGTCAGAATCCGGGACCGCGCGCAGTTCGATATTTTCGATATTCGATCCGGCGACTTCAATATTGGCGGCCACCGTATGGCCCTGCTGACCGTCCGGCAGATTCCACTCGCCGGTCAGCCTGTACTTGCCCGGGTCAAGACGCCAGATCTCAAACGACCCGTCCGGCTTAACCTCTCTCCCCTCGCCGCCATTGTCCTGAAGCACCATAACGACCGCATTTTCGGCGGATCGCGGCAGTCCGACGATCCTACCGCTCACCCGCACAAAGGGCACGCGCACCAGTTGAATATCGACGCCTGTGGTGTCGGCTCCTGACCTGACTTCGACCTTCCCTGCCTCCGTTTCCGCGAGTACAGACGGATAATAAGTGGCCGCATTGTGAGCTTCAACTGTTCCATCGGTCCGAATCTCGGGGTGGCCGCCCCATATGTCGCCGGCGGAAGCTTTGACGCGGTATTGGCCTGGCGCGAGTCCTCCAATCCGGAACTGGCCGGTCTCGTCGGTGGAGCAGTTCTCGCCGCCGTGTGTGCCCCGCAGCTCGACGCTCGCGCCCTCGACGGGCTCGCCGTTTGCGTCGATGACACGGCCGGTGATTGCGCCGGTCGGCGAGAGTTTGAGATCGACGTCGGCGTTATGGTCGTCTGCTTTCAGGGTGAGGCGTGTAACATTGCCCTGTCCGGGTATCTCCACGAAGCCGACGCGTTGTCCCGCAAGCGAATACGAGCCGGGCGCGATTCCGGTAATCGAGAACTTCCCGTCCGCCGTCGCCGTCGCGCCGTAGAGGCCGGGCAGGCCATCGATTGAGCCGTTCAACGTAACGTGAACGCGCGGTATGGGAGCGCCGGTCACGGAATCCGTCACGACCCCTTCGATGCTCGCCGTCTTGCCGCTATCGGTTTGACCCGCGAGCAGAAAGGGTAACAGCAAAACCAGCATCGGTCGTGCGTTACGGCTTCGCACTCGCGGCCTCCGTTGTCATGACCTTGACGTCTCTTTGAATTCGGTCGCCCTCACGAATTTCGATCTCCGGCGCTTTGGAAAAGATCGCCTCAGTGGCAGTCTGCCAGTCGCCGGGCTGCCCAGGGTCAATGGCTATCAGGCGATACTTTCCGGGACGAAGACCCGTGTAAGTGAATTTCGCTCCGTTCTCAACCGGCTTGAGACGATTCCGAGTCAGGTCGGCGGGCGTCTCCGCCAGACAAACAAATGCCAGCGAACTGCGCAAGGGGCCGCCATCATATCCCAGGACGTTCCCGGACAATTGACCGCCGTTCCGGCTGACCGTAATCCTGATCTTGCTGCCATTCACCCCCTGCGAGAAATCGAGCTCGTTATCGCGCACCTCGGTGTCGTCCAGCTTCACCGATTTGATGTAAGCATTCTCGGGCAGCGCAAGAACCCGAAGGTGAAGCTTCTGGGGAAATATCTGGTCAATCTGAAAAGAGCCGTCGCTGCTCACATGATTTGTCTGAGGCTGCCCCGCGCCGAATCCGTGACCGTCTTCCGCGGGCTCAAGCCGAACGGTCATCTTTTCCGAAGACGCCGTTTTGCCCGAGTCTCCCTCAATCTTTATGACCCCCGTTAGAATTTCGCCGGGAATCAGCGCCAGGCTGAGGCCGGATTGATCGGCGTTATCGAGTTGTACCTCGACGAACCGGCTTCGAAGCGGGCCGGATTCCGACTGCAAGTATGCCGAAACCAGGTAGTGGCCCGGCGCCAGATTGGGAACGGCGAACCTTCCGTCGGAAGCAACCTCGCTGAGCCGGCGCCCTTCAAACACCTCATGGCCCTCGGTTGTGGCGGTCAGAAAAATCACTATGTTTCGAAAGAGTCCAGCCGGCGCACCGGTCACAACTCCGCTGATCGTGAGATTGAGGTGACGTGCGAGCCGAATTTCGACCCCGATAACCTCATGGGCCGCGGTGGCGTCGACCACAGCCGCCTTATCTTCGTTCGCGGCAGACGGGTAATAAGTGATCCCGTACAGGGGCGGGCTGAGACCATCACTGCGAATCTCGCGCTGGCTCTCGATCCCATGTTCCGGGGATGCCTTGATGTAGTATTTTCCCGGCGGCCCGGTCATGCGAAAGCGTCCGCGCTCATCGGGCCGTTCGTTCCGGCCCATTTCTATGCCCGCATTATGTGAGTTGCCTGCCGGTATCGCTTCCACTCTCACCCACTGAACGGGATCTCCATTTTCGTCCAGTACGCGCCCCGAGATAACCGCTTCAGGCGTCAATTCCACGGTGAGGCTTGTCAGTTGTTCGCCCGGCTTAAGGGTGATGCCTTCGTGTTTATCTGGCAGTTGAAGGTAGCCGTTATGTTTGGCGCTCAGGGTGTAGATCGCCGGCGGCATGGCCGTGATGGAGAAATGGCCGTCTTTGCCGCTGATCGCGCCATAGGGTTGGTCCGATGCGGACCGCATCGTGATGTGAACGCCCGCGAGGGGTTGCCGGGTGAGCGCATCGAGCGCGATTCCCTCGACGCCCGACTGCTGCGCCAAGAGGCTCTGGCAAATGAAAGCCGGCAAATGAGAAGAAGGAGGAAACTTCTCATAAGCAGAGTATAAGAGGTGATTGTCGATAATGCCCATATGGAATACAGACAACTTGGCCATTCCGGTTTGAAAGTACCGGTCCTCAGTTTCGGCGCGGGAACCTTTGGCGGTGGCAATGAGTTTTTTCGCGCCTGGGGCGACACCGGCGTCGATGAAGCCAAAAGGCTCATCGATATCTGCCTGGATAGCGGCGTCAATCTCATTGACACCGCCGATATCTATTCATACGGGCTTTCCGAAGAGGTCGTCGGCAAGGCGGTTACGGGCAAACGCGACAAGCTGCTGATTTCCACGAAAGCGACCTTTCGCTTTGGCGATGGCCCGAACGATGCCGGTTCATCGCGCTATCACCTGGTGAAGTCGCTCGAAGGGAGCCTTCGGCGGCTGGGCACCGACTATGTCGACATTTATCACATGCACGGTTTCGATGCCACGACGCCGGTAGAAGAAACGCTCGAAACGCTCGACGGCTTCGTGCGGAGCGGCAAGGTCCGGTACATCGCCTGCTCGAATTTCTCCGGATGGCACCTGATGAAGTCGCTTTCCGTCTCGGAACGATATGGCTGGGCGCGCTATGTCGGCCATCAGGTCTACTATTCGCTGATCGGCCGCGATTATGAGTGGGAACTGATGCCCCTCGCGCTTGACCAGAAAGTCGGCGCTCTGATCTGGAGTCCGCTCGGATGGGGCCGCCTTACCGGAAAGATTCGCCGCGGGAAGCCCCTACCGGAAGTCAGCCGCCTGCATAAGACCGCCGATATGGGTCCGCAGCCCACGGACGACTATCTTTACAAGGTCGTGGACGCCCTGGACGAAATCGCGAAAGAGACGGGCAAGACAGTTCCGCAGATAGCGCTGAACTGGCTGCTTCAGCGACCGACAGTCGCCACCGTCATCTTCGGCGCGCGCAACGAAGAACAACTGCGCCAGAATCTCGCCGCCACGGGCTGGAATCTGACGCCCGAACAGGTTGCCAAACTCGACGCCGCGAGTCACGTGCAGCGCGCATATCCTTACTGGCACCAGGCTCAGTTTGTGGAACGTAATCCTCTGCCGGTTCCTGAGGGCTGATTATTTCCGGCCCGCGCGGGCTGCGTTCAAAACCTTCCGGCACCATGCCTGCAGCAATTGCTTCCGGCTGGCCGACATATCGCGTGTACGCGGCATGTAGCCGGCGGTCATCCACAATGACTGATCGGTCCTGTCGAGGATCGCCTGTGCGTACGTCGCGACAGCCGCTTCTGAATTGAGCGCGAAAACCTGGTTCATCGCGGGGTAAAGCAGATAGTAAGTTCGCAGCACCTTTTCGTAAAGTACACCGAAGGTGAGCAGGCTGTTTCCCACCGGTTCGCCTTCTCCGGGCGCATAGTATTTGCTGAAATCCTCTCCGTTTGGGAGGATGCGCAGTGTTACAGACGGCGAGTTGGTGAGCCAGGGCGGAAACATGAATGTCGAGTAGCTCGTTGGCGGCTGACCGTCCGTCCCGATCGAGAAGGTAAACAGAAAGTTACCTGGCTGCGAGGTGTCGATTGTGATCGGTTCACCGGGCTTCAAACTGGTCGAGATGGCGACAGCATTTCCTGGAGCCTGCAGCGGAATCGATCGATATTGCCAGACGGTTATGGCCGGGCACTCGGCGGGCGTAAGTTTCGCGCCACCGCTGAAGGCTGATACCGTAAACGGGTCGTTGGTCCCCTGATTGAGGAACTCGGAGCCGCTTCCGAATTGCTCGGTATAGATCGCCTGCTGGTTGGTTACGAAATAGTAGTCGGTCTCGGCCAACACATTGCCATACTGCGCGCTGACCAGCTGGAACCTCGCCGCCGGGTCTTTGAGCGCCTGCTGCGCAGGTTCGTTTGACCCGAGATCGAAATCGAAAATCCAGCCGGTGGCATCTCCCTGGGCAAGGTTCGTGTAATCCACCGGGCCAATTGGCGCATTGACCGAGCCGGCGATTACGTTCAGCGACACTGCGCCAAAATCGTACTTCGGGTCGGGCGCTTTGGGATTCCCTGCATAGTTTTCGGGAAACGTGCCGACGAAATCAGCCGAGACAGTGTTGCCGTTTTGCCGCAGCACAGCGGGGGCCAGCGCGATGTAACCGTTGTTGCCATTGTTCTGCGAGCCGGGCGGCGTCGGGATCGGCGTAGTGTTGCAAACCATCAGGCGGCCGACGGGCGTGGTCGTGATTTCCTCATCGGCGTAGAGCGGCGCAAAGCTACCGGTGATGCCGAGAGTCGCCGCGTTCGTCTTGCCCTCTTTGTAAAGCGCCTCGATTGCCGCGTTGGCGCGGGTTTCGGGCAATGGGCGGTAGAGGTAGTAGCGGAAGATTGCGCCTGTGACCTTTGAACTTTCGAAGCCGGGGATTGCGATAACGGTCCCCTTGCGTTTGCGGATCACGTGGTAGACATAACCGCCCGCGCCGGCGTCCGCGGTCAGATTTACATTGCGGTAAAAGTTGAGCCACTGGCAAACGCCCTTCGATGGTACGCCCTGGATGAAAGTCTGGCTTCCGTTCGCGAGCGTGAGAGAGTCCATGAAGAACTGGGTCGCGGGCGGAGAGCCTTCGGAGTTCACGTCGGTAATCCCGCCGGAGAAAGTCAGCGTTGCGCCGACCAGTCCGGCCGGGCGGCTGATTCTTCGATCCGGTCTGCACGCCCGTCACTGTTACCGCGAGCGTTTTCGACTCCATGCCGCCGTAGTAATTCCACTCGGCGGGAATGATCTCCTGGGTCTGGCCGGGCTTCCCCGCCACGTCGAATGTCTGCGCCTTTTGAGCCCATGCAAGGAACGCCTCGTCGGACATCCCATAGGTCTGGGCCTGAACGGTTTTGGAATCGATGAGAGCGAGAGTCTGACCCGCCCACGGCGGTCCCCAGGATTGCGGCAGTAAAACGGCGCCGGCGTAATCGTCGTTGTTCGCGGTGCCGGGGTTCAGCTGAATTGTGCCTTTAAAGTTGATCCGCGGATAGTCGAAGATACTCATGCCTGCACCATCGTGGTGGTGAGTATGGGCACTTCGTAGTTATGCTGGACCAGATAAATCCAGAGTTCGAGCGTGAGACGCTTGCCGGCGGATAAGTCGCGCGTAATCGGCATGGCGTAGGTGCTTTCCTGTTCCGCCGTCGCCGAGATGGCGCTCAGGATACTGCTCGCATTTTTTTCGACTGCGGATTGCGATCCCAGATCGACGTATTCCAGCATCACGCTGAACAGCATGTCGTAGACGTAGAGGATCTGGTTATAGATGAAATTCCACGCCTGGGTGGGATCGTGGGTGGTGTTCCAGAGATCGAGGAACTGCGCCGGCACCGCATCGTCGAAAGGCAGCACGCGGACGGTTGTATAAAACGTCGGACCTGGAGGAAACAGGGCCGGGGGCGGCGAAGGAAGCGTCTGTCCCGCCGCAAACGGAAAGAAACCAAGCGCCGGGAAGCCGGGACTCTCGGCCGCAATCGTTGCCGTCGCTACGCCGATGGAATTTCCCGAAGAGCCGGCGGTCAGTACGGTGACGCTGGTCGCAACTCCGCCGACCTCGATGGTCTGCATCTGGCCGTTCGTAAAGTTCACGAACTGAGTCGCCGACGCCGGGATGAGGTTCAGGTTGTTGTCGTATTTCACGACGAGCACCTGCGCGCCGGCCGCGGGTGAGCCGCTCAGAAGAACGCTGATCTGAAACGATTCCGTGTCCGCCTGGTCGAGGTAGATGCCGCGGGTGTCGGTTTGCGCGCTGTATGCCTGTTCACCCAGAGCCACCGCTGACGGCAGGATCGCATCGGCGAACATTGCATGCCCGTGACCGTGATGCGCCGCTTTCAGCGCCGCCGGACTTTGGACCTGGATCGCGATCAGAGCATTTTGCAACTGGCTGCCTGTCCCCGCGTTCGGGAAGGGGATGTCGATGATGCCGGCCGAGGCTTCGTACGCCGGTTTGTCGTATTGCGCATACGGTATCTGGGTTATCGGCGTGAAAACACCTCCGGCTTGCGTGCCAAGCACTAATGCGCCGAAGTTCGCTTTGCGGAGATCCGAATCGGAACTGTTGGGGAGCGCGACCTCCGGAATGGCGCTGCTGAAATCGAGCGAGATCAGTTGTTGTGTGTAGTCGACGTTCGCGGCAACCGGGCCCAGCGTGGTTGCGGATGTTCCGTCGGAGGGCGTGACGGCGCTTACCGGGGAAAGGTAACGTCCGCCCGGCACGCTGACGAGTTCGGAGTCGTTCCAGACTCCGACCGCGCCTACTATGTTGCTGTAGCAGGGTTGAGAAAAGAACTCCCCGGTGCTGCCGTTCTGGTTCCAGGCATCCCACGCCGCTGCGAGCACCTTTGCCAACGCCCGATAGTCACGCGGCTGTTGCGTAATGTTATTGAAAATTCCGTTCTGGAAATAAAGGTTCGCGTAAGCGGTAAACCGAATCATGACGCCCTGCGCGCCCGACTGCGCCGCCGCCTGCTGCAGGGCTGCAAGCAACTGCGACGTGGCGCCCGTCCCCGGATCGGGATTGTTCTGCCACTGAATATCGTTGTTCGAAATGCATGCCTGAAAGCAGCACGCAACCGCGGCCGCGGGTTCCGTGAGTTCCGGTGTGGCGCTGTAAAGCCGATTGAGATTGATCCAGCGCGAGTGCATGCGCTCGACGCGCGGACCTTTGACAAACTGATTCGCTCCGCCGATCTGAAGCATTCCGTAGTAGATCTGGCTCGACCAGAACGAGAAGGGGTTGGTGTCCACCAGCCGCCCCGGGCCGTTTCCGCCGTCTCCCGAAATGGCGATCGGCGTCCCGATCAGCGGATCGCCGTCCGATGGCTGATTGTAGCCGAGAGCGCCGCCGGTCACGGTGGAAAGTTTGTCGCCGTACTGCACGAACGAAACGCCGTGCGAGCCGAACATGTTCCATTCCGCAGGGACGCGCGCGCCCGCCGGATTGTCCACCGTATCGTTTTGCAGCTTGATGGCCCACGGGCGGAAGGTGGTGGTGAAGTTTTCCGGAGTTATCGGCGGGTCCTGGGTCGCCAGAAACGACCAGTTCAGAGCCGCGTTCGCGCCGTCATAGGTCGGAAACGCCTGCCAGTCGTTGTTGTTGAATGTGCAGGGGTCCCAGGCGGCGTAGCCTTTAAAGTAAATACGAGGAAATGCGAGTACGCTCATAATTGCCGGTGTCCAGTTTCCTTTTCGAATGTTATTGGGGTAAATTCGCGATGCGCTTCATGAGGGACAGCTCTTCTGCAAGCCCGATCTCGCCCTCTTTGTTCCAGGCGATTCCGACAACCGCGCGCACCTCCCCGTCCCGGTCCAGCACAGGCGCGGCGATGGCGGCCAAAGCGTTCACGGCCTTCGCTCCCGGCTTGATGTCGCGGCCGGAATCGGTCTGCAGATTGCAGGTTTGAACCGGGATCTTCCTCGTCTGTGCGGCTCCGGCCATTCCCTTTCCGTGAGGTACATGCGTAACCGCCGCCACCACCTGAGGGGGTATGTTGTGCGCCGCTGTCAGATAAAGGTCGCTGTCACGCTGGATGTGCACGGTGCCGGCGACGCCTTCGAGTTCCTGGATAAGCGACTCCAGCCATGCCTGCTGGTCCTCGCGTTTTTCGTACATTGTTTATGCCCCCGCTGTTGGGAGTATCATCCCTTCTCCGGAGCGAAAATGCAATGTATTTCCGATTAATTAATCCAGAAAATTCCGATTAATTAAAACGTCAATTGTCGTTGGAGGATTTAATCGAAAATGCCTGTGGGGCGGACTTAAATCGGCCAGCCGTCGAGCATGCCCGCGTCGATCATCGCCTGGAAAGACGATTCAAAATGGACTCGCATAGCGCCCGGTATCTCGACGTTGGCCGCAGTGCTGCTCGCGCACAGCTTTTGCGGAACCACCGGATTTGCGGTGGGAAGCACCGGCGCGGGTTTTATGGGACTGGTCAGATCGATCACGTCCAGGAAGTTGCCGATGAGGCTCGAAGTTTCGCGGGCGGCGAGCGCCGGAACATCGAACACCGATTCAATCAGCTTCAGGACGGAAGTGTGATCGAAAACTTTGCTCGTGACAGTGGGATTCAGAGGATTGCCCACAGTCCAGGGCGAGACGATTGCCCCCGGCACTCGCATGCCGAGCAGAGCCTTGCCGTCGACCAGATCGGTATCGACATTGTTTGGCGCCAGCACCCGCAGCGGAGGCACGTGCTCGAAGAAACCGCCCCATTCGTCGCGCGAGAAAATTACGACCGTGCTGTCCCATGCCGGACTTATTGAGATCGCCTGGTAGACCTGCGACAGGAATGCTTCGCCGTTCCGAACGTCAGAGAAAGGATGATCGTCGTTGGCGGTATTCACCACCAGTGTGAGCGAGGGATCGAGATAGGCAACGGAGGGCAAAGTGTCGTTCGCGCAGTCCGACAGGAAAACCGAAAACTTTTCGCAAATGTTGAGATATTTCAAACCCCAAAGCGCGAGAAACGGGATGTTGCCGTAATAGTACTTGTGGCTGACACCGGCGGCCTGCAGGTTGTCCCAGATAGTCGGCAGCGTTGAAAATGTCAGGCTGTTGTCCAGACGGTCGGTCTGCCCCGCATTGGCGAAAATGCGATTCGGGAAAGTGGGCGCAAGAATCGACGCAAAATAGCGGTCGCATGTCGTGAAGTTGCGATGCAAAGCTGCCAGTACCGGCAGGTCCTTTTCCAAATAAAAGCCGGTGCAGTAGGTGTCGTTGCCGGTCGACGCCTGCAGAAATCCGTCCATCTTTCCGTTGTCGTATTCGGTGCGGCCGCCGTCGTAGCTGTGATCGGGATCCGGGTGCCCGCAGCCGGTCCAGTCGGGAGCGAGATGGTAGGTGGGGTGACTTACGCCGTTGGAGTCGAGGTAGCTCAGTCCCTTTTGCTTGCCGTCGGCGTTCGGGAACCAGCCGAGAAAGTGGTCGAAGCTGCGATTCTCCGACATCACGAAAATGATGTGTTTGATCGGGTTGGTGGCCCCGCGAACCAGCTGGCCGGTGACCACACCAGCTGCGCCTGTCAGGAAAGTTCGACGATTCACGTCCTCGATTGTAGGCCTTCCGTATTACAGAGAGCCTACAATGCCGGCAAGCTTTCGAGATTTTCCTTCGGCTTACTTCCGGTCAGGCAAAGCAAACACGTAAAGCGCGTTTCCGTAGGACGGATAATGCACTTCCGGAGCGAGCACCGTCGGAACCATACGCGGGCTTCCGCCGCCCAAGCCGGTCGAGACTGCGACGTACTGCTTGCCGCCGACACTGAACGTCAGCGGAAAACCCTGGACCGAAGTGCCGAGCCGGGTCTCCCAGAGCGTCTTTCCCGTTTTGGGGTCGATCGCGCGGAACCTCCGATCCATGTCGCCGACAAACGACACGCCGCCCGCAGTCGACAGCACGGCCGTCATAAACGGTGCGCGCTGCCGGATTTGCCACAGCTCTTTGAGCGTTCGGACGTCGTATGCGGCAAGTTTGCCCACGTTGCCGTTCGATCCCGGAGCCTCGAAGAATCGCCGGGTGGCCCCGCCGGCGCTGCCGCCGCCTTCAACCAGATCGATCTTTTGCGCCTTCATCTCCTGGCAGCTTTCCGTGACCGGAATAATCAACTCGTTCCCCGGCTGGTAATAACTCATCGCATGCCAGTTGTGGCCGCCCTCGGAGGTGGGGCAGCTCTGCACCCACTCGCCGACCTGCTGCTCAACCACATCGTTGCGGTAGTGCGGTTCGCCGGTCTTCGGATCGTAGGAGTCGTAAATATTCTGGAAGACCGTTTCCTTGTGGCCCAGATATTTTCCCGTCACGCGATCGAGCTTCCAGAGAACGCCGGCTTTGCCCGCGCTGAAGACCAGTTTCTGGCCGTTGTCGTCGACCAGCACGCGTTCGAAGACTTCATCCAGATCGAACGTCTCCCCCGGAGCGTGCGAGTAATACCATGCCAGTTTTCCCGTGTCGGCATTGAGCGCCACCGTGGAGTTCGCAAATAACGTTGCGCCGTTACCCGACTGGCGGCTCGCGCGCATCCATGGTTTGGACTGCGCCACTCCCCAATAAGTCAGATTCAGATCGGGATCGTAACTCCCCGTGATCCACGTATCGCCGCCCGCGCGGAAGAGGCTGGAAAGCTTGCCCCAGGAGTCGCCGCCCTCTTCGCCCTGTTTGGCAATCGTATAAAACTTCCAGACCAGTTTTCCGGTTTCGGCGTCATACGCGCTGATGAAGCACTTCTCGTCCCTGTACTGGTCGCAAAGCGACCCACCGAGCCCCTGCACGAGCTTGCCCTTGATCGCAATCGGCCCGCTGCTGGTGCTGTAGCTCCCGTTCGTGCGGTCGCCGATCACGGTATCCCATACGTTCTTCCCGGTGCGCGCGTCGAGAGCGTAGATGTGTGCGTCGCTGGTGGTGACATAAACCTTGTCGTCGTAGATCGAAATGCCGCGCTGCGAGTTGCCGGTCGCCGATTTGCCAATCCGGTTCTCCCAGATCAGTTCGCCGGTCTTCGCGTCCAATGCCTGCACGATGTTTCCCGGATTGTTGATGAACATAATGCCGTCGTGCACCAGCGGCGCGGCCTGATTCGTTCCTTCGTTCATCGCCCACACCCATTGGAGTTGCAGGCCTTTTACGTTCTGCGCGGTGATCTGGTTCAGGGGGCTGTAGTTGTTGGCGTGATAGTCGTGGCGAATCATCAGCCAGTCGTTGGGATCGGGATTACGCAGCATCGCGTCGGTGACGGGCGTATAGTTCTTGACTTCTCCGGGGACGGTCAGGCCTCTGGGAGTAGTCGGAACGGCCGCTTCGGCTCGTCCACCAAGCGGCTCACCGGGAGCTCCACCGCGTCCTCCCCGGCCTGCGCGGCCGGGCGCGGCTTGCGCAAGCGCCCGACCCGTCGCGATCGAGCGAACGCCGACACTGGTCGTAGCCGACATCGGCAGCGGGCCTGGAGTAGCGCCATTCGATTCGAGAATGAACGCAGCGATGTCGAGATAGGCCGCTTCACTCAGGCTGCCGGCGTTTCCCGGTGGCATCGATCCCTGCATGAAACCTACGAGGTCGCTGGTGGTGCGAGCGCCCCAGCTGCCCATGAACAGGCTGCCCGCCAATTGCGAGGCATCGTTACGGCCTCCCAGGTCGGCGCCATGGCACCCGGCGCAGTTCGCCTGATATGCGATACGGCCCGCATCCGCCTGGGCTTGAGTAAAAGGGCCCGCGGCGGCTGTCGCCTGCTGGCCGGTCGCCCTTTGACCCACCAGAAGGCAGGCGATCGCGACAACACCGCAACCGGTAATTACCGATAAATTCCGTTTTCGAACCAAAAATTGCTTGACCGGCATGTGCCGCAGTCTCCTATCGCGTTAACCAGCCCCACAGAACGCCTTCCGGGGCCTTGTCGCTATCAATAATGATGTAGAGTCCGCCTTTGTGCAGGCTCTCGATTTGTTCCGGTGTCAGAGTGATGGATCCCGTGATGGTTCCGTCCATGCCCTTCGAGATCGTCAGATCGGTCACAGCGGGCCCGCGAACCCCGGCTGCAACGGCGCTGTGCAGACTGGCTTTGGTGGCCGGAGCGAGCAAGCCCTTGAAGGATCCTGTGATCTCGAGTTTCGAACCCTCAAGCACCGCTGAGGCGGTACCGGAACCGGCAAGCGAGGCGCGCGTCCTGGCGTCGGCCGGGGTGGCAGAGAGCCATGCCTTGAATGTTTCCTTTTTCTGGCCGTGAACGCTCTGCACCGTCGACAAAAGCGCAAGCGTCAGCGCCGGAACCGCAAAATACCGCCTGAATGCCATCCTTGTAAACTCTCCGCTCAAGATTCTACATGTTTTTATGCGATGTGCGCGCCTGTGGTCAGAACGTACACCGCATACAGGGACTGGCTGGCCGCCATAAACAACCTGTTTCGCTTTGTGCCTCCGAAGCAGATATTCGCGCAGTTTTCCGGCAGTCGGATCATGCCGATGCGCTCGCCCGTCCCGGCGATGACCTGCACTCCGGGGCTCGCTCCGGCCCAGATATTACCATCGGCATCGCAGCGTATTCCGTCGGCGGCCGCAGGCCCTCCGGTGCCCGGCACGTCCAGTTGTACGAAGCGCTTGCCATTGCTGACTGTTGCGCCGTCAACGTCCCAAACGCGAATCTCCCGTCCGGTCCCCGTATCCGCCACATAAACCTTCTTGTAGTCCGGCGAAAAACAGATTCCGTTCGGCCCGGTCATGCCATCGTCGATCTTGTCGATCGCACCCGATTGGGAATCTACGCGATAAACGGCTTCTTTCAGCTCCTTCGGGGCGGGAAATCCCTCGTAATTTCCGGCGATCCCGTAAGGCGGGTCGGTAAACCAGATGCCGCCATCCGGGTGCACCACGATGTCATTCGGCGAGTTTAGCCGCTTGCCTTCGAACTTGTCGGCTATGACCGTGACCGTGCCGTTGTATTCGTAGCGGACCACGCGCCGGCCAGCGTGCTCGCAGGAAAGCTGCCGGCCTTCGAAATCGAATGTATTGCCGTTGCTGTATCCCGAAGGGTTCCGGAAGGTCGTTATGTGGCCGTCCTCCTCAATCCACCGCATCTGGACATTGTTCGGAATATCGCTCCAGACCAGATACCGCCCGACCCCGTTCCAGGCTGGACCCTCGGCCCAAAGCGTTCCTGTGTACAGCCGCTTAATGCTGGTATTGGAAACGATGTAGCTGCGAAAGCGATTGTCGAGCACCACGATGTCCGGATCGGGATACCGAATTGGTTGCTCACCGGACCAGTCGCGGGGTGATGATGCGGAAGAAACGGCTGGAGGAGGGGACGACGGAGAAGGTCGAGGAGCCGCGGCCGGCCTTTGCGCGAGCAGCGGCGCAGCGGCCACGCCGCCGAGGGCGGCGCTCAGAAATGACCGTCGCGCAAGAGACCTGGAGCCACGATCAGATTTATCCGCCGCAATCATATCTGAACACTCTACACCCGCACGGCCCCCGTCGCCTCCGAATATCGGGCGACCCCGCGGGACAAAGGTTCACTGAAGCGAGATCACGATGCCCGAGGGTGTTTGCGTTCCCGCTACCGAGGCCGAAAGGGCCAGATCGCCCGTAACGAGGCCTGCCCGGAACAGTCAGATCGATCTGGTGACCGACGCCCGAAAATGGCTGCCCTGACAGGACAGTGGGGCTGGTCGGGCCCAGTCCGACGGCAAACAACTCGATCTATGCGGTCAAAGCTCTCACGGATGGCGAGGCCATCATCCCATCACCCCCCGCGAGGCACGATTTCGCCTGACGTTTCAATGCGAATGAGGCCAACCCGGGTCTCAGTTTGCAAATCAAACCCAAAATGACGTACTTCGCGGCAATCGGCCGCCTGAGTTTTTTAAGTTTTCAACCTGCTTTGGCCCGACGGGGCACCCCTGCGGATGAAAATGGGTGACCCGCGCGGGGCGGTTGGTGGTCCGAGCCTGGTACGGGCTGCGAACCCGTTATTCAAAGATGTCAAAGAACTGTAAAGCTGGCTCTCCGAATACCTTGCGGCCAGGAAGATCAGCTTTGTGTTGCACCCCGAAAAGTATTTCGAGGCAAATATCTGTGGATCGAAGCCGCAAACCCTTTCGGCGAGGCGGACCTTTCCGTTGCTTTGGTCAATACACCGGCGGCAAGACCGCCGGCGTTACCGTTATGCCGCGGGGCGAGGACGGGTTGCTTTGCTCAATACACCGGCGGCAAGACCGGCGTTACCGTTACGCCGCGGGGCGAGGACGGGTTGCTTTGGTCAATGCACCGGCGGCAAGACCGCCGGCGTTACGTTATGCCGCAGGGGAGAGGACGGCGGGAGCGTTCGGGCCGCAACAGCGTTTGTATTTGGCTCCGGATCCGCAGGGACATGGCGCGCCGCGCGGGATAGGCGCGGATTCGGCCGCGACGGGTAAGGTTTGTACTGCGGGCGGCAGGGGCGCATAGATCGCTTCGGTTACGGCGGTGGCCATTTCGGTCTCTTCGAGTTTGTGAAGGAGCAACTGGCGGCGGAGATCGCTCTTGAGGGTGGGCGCCATGTCCTTGCAACTGGCGAGGCCGAGCGTAGAGGCGTCGAAGTCTTCCGGGACGGTCTCGTTGCGGATCTGGCGCTCGGTCTGGAGGCGGCGGAGTTCGGCGGTGGCTCGCTGAAAGTGGCGCAGGGCCTGGGTGCGGGCACGGTCGATCGAGTTCTGCGCGTCAGCTTTACCTTCACCTGGAAATTCGATCGCGGATTCGGCTTCCGTACAGCGGCGAAGGCGCCAGGCGGCGTGAACGATCTCGGCGGCGAGGGTGGTTTCCATGGCGCCTTTGGGAGCGAGGTCCTGCTGGAAGCCTTCGCAGAAAAGGTCATAGATGTCTTGTTCTTCGGGGCGAACGACGTCGCCGGTGGAATAGATGCCGAAGATGGCGGCGTTGCGGGACACGCGCGCTTTGCCTTCGACGGTCCTGGGACCCGTTGAGGACTGGGCGTTGCGCCGGTTGGCGGCGATCTGGGCTTCTGTGGCCATAGGTTTTGATCTGTCTCCGCGCTCAGCATAGCTGGCGATTTTGGGGATGCGGTGGGGCGGCGGAGGTAAGGTGTTGAAATTATTGATGAAAAAAATGTGATTTTTTTGAACTGATTCTCAGGATGCCCGGAATTTAGTTGAAACGAACGACTGCGGCAAGTCTCCAAACGGATCGAGCGTAAACTATCCGGAGATCGGGACGCTGATTTCGCAGACCTCCGGGCCGACGTTAGAGAAGGGTTATATCGGCGAGTCTTTCCTGCAGCTTCTCGCGATAACCGCGGCTCACCTTCAGCTTCGCGCCGCTCTCGATCGAGAGTTCGTATTCTCCGTTTGAATCGAGCCGCAGTTCCCGCACACGGGCCGTATTGACGATCGCCGAACGGTGGATCCGGCAAAACGTTTTCGGATCGAGTTCGCGTTCGAGATCGCTCATGCTGCGGCGCAGCAGGTGCGTATTCGCGCCGACATGAAGGCAGGCATAATAGTCGGCGGCTTCGATCCAGTCGATCTCGGTGGCGCGCAGGAACAGTACCCGCCCGGCGCTTTTCACGATCAGGCGGTCCATCGCCGGCGGCTCGGCCGGCCGCTGGGCGAGAGAGACCTTCGCCCGGGCCAGTACGCGGAAGAACCGCGCATTACTGAACGGTTTCAACAGGTAATCGAGCGCCTCCACTTCGAACGCTCTCAGCGCATACCGGTCATATGCGGTCACGAAAACCACGGCGGCAGGCGCATCGCAGCCAAGCGCTTCAATCACGTCGAAGCCATCGCACGCGGGCATCTGCACATCCAGAAACGCCAGCGAGGGCCGGCATTTTCTGATCACGTCGATGGCTTCGACGCCGGACCCGCACTCCCCCGCGATCACCACCTCCGGATCGGTCCGGAGCAGCGCCGCGATGTTTGCCCGCGCCAGCGGTTCGTCATCCACGATGACGGTGCGAATCGCCATGGGATCAGGTCCGGTACGGTACCTGCAGGATCGTTTCGACTCCGGTCTGTTCGTGGTTCCGAAGCTCAATGGCGCCGGCGTTGCCGTAAAGCCGGTCCAGACGGCCGCGCGTATTCGACAGGCCGACGCCGGGCCGTGAGCCTGCCGCTGCGGATAGCGCCGGACCGTCGTTGTGAACGTACAGCGTCAGCACACCGCCTCCCGCATCCGCGCCGATTCTGATCGAGCCTCCTTCGACCCGTGTCCCAATGCCATGCAGGATTGCATTTTCAACCAGCGGTTGCAGAATCAAACTGGGAACAAGGGCGCTGTAAAGGGCGAAGGGCACGTCCACGGTTACACTCAAACGGTCGCCGAAGCGCATGCCCTGGAGTTCGACGTAACGCTCCAGAAAAGAGAGTTCCTCGGCCAGCGGAACCAGCTGACTTCCGGAATCCTCCAGCACCCGTCGAAGAAGATCGCTGAGACCGGCGATCATATCGACCGCCGTATCGTTTTCGCCGCTGCGCACAAGACCTGAGATTCCGTTGAGACTATTGAAGAGGAAGTGCGGCTCCAACTGGCGGCGCAATGCGTCGAGTTGGGCCTTCGAAAGCTCGGCGCTCAGGCGGGCCGCTTCGGCCTCGCGCAGAGCGAGGCGCCGCAGAGAATCGATCGTGTATCCCGCTGCGAGGATAGCGGCGTAAGTGATCAACTCCAGATGGAAGCGGTTGTAAAACATTTTGATCGCGTAGATTTTGTAAGAAGGGTAGGGGCCTTCCGCATAGGGATCGAGGAAGTATTCCAGAGCCGCGACCCAGCAGGCGTCCACAATGCCCAGGAAAAGGCAGGCTGCGCCGTGGAGCGCCCAGCCTCTCCACCCTGCCGCCCGTGTGGGCGGAAAACGGCGTCCCAGTTCGAGCACCAGCGGCGTCGCGCACGCCCATACCAGCCACGAGATGGCCGAAACGAAAAACAGCGTGGACCAGTTATGGCGCATGGCGACTGCGCGCATCCCCACCACGATTTGCGTGGCGTTGATCAGCCCCAGCGCGACCCAGCCGAGGCTGATCGCAACCCAGGAGAGCGCGGGCGCAACGCGCTTCGGCTGAGTGACTGGTTGCGGCAAAGACATACGGAATATCTACAAATGTACCCGCACCGCGCAGGCGCGACAAGCATTTGCAGCCAATCCACGCCTCTTTGCAGCGTACGCACTCGACTCGCGGGGCAGGTTCGCTGAATACTGGTTTCAGATATGCGAACAATCAGAACAAGTGTGGTTTTATTGGCGATGCTTTGCGCCGTCGGATTGCAGGCTCAGCAATATACGAAAGACGGCGAACTGCTGATGCCGAACGACTATCGGAACTGGACATTTCTGACCTCCGGATTCGGGATGACCTATCCGCAAGAGGGGCCAGCGACCGGAAAGCCAATGTTCGGAAACGTCTTCGTGCAGCCTTTCGCGAATCAGGGTTTTCTAAAGACCGGCGTGTGGCCAGACAAAACAATTGTGATGATCGAGGTTCGCGACGCCGGCCACAATGCGTCCGTTAACAAGGACGGCAGATTCCAGACGGACGTGATGGGTTTTGAATTCCACGTCAAGGATGCGTCTCACAGCGGGTGGCAATTCTATTTCATCCCCAAAGGCAAATCGAGCGGCAAGGCGTTCCCCGCGACCGCGGACTGCTTCACCTGTCACGCCCAAAACGGCGCCGCGGATACCACTTTCGTCCAGTACTACCCGACGCTGATCGAAGCTGCAAAGAAAAACGGGACATATAAAACCCCAAAAGAATAAAGCGGCCGATAGCAGCGCGAGCGATCTCGTCGCCGGTGATACCGGCGGCGAAGCACGCATCTTCTCAAATCGTTTCAAATCGTTGTGGGCCAATTTTCTTTTGATTTCCGCCGACGGTACCCGTCGCCCCGTCCATGCGTGAGGTCGCCGGCGGCGGCGCACCAGGCGGTTCCCCATGATTCCAGCATCGTCCTGATTTGAAAAGAAACCTGATTTGAAAAGAAACCTGATTCGAGAAGAAACCAACGATCTGATTCGAAAAGAAACCACCGATGCGGGAGCTCATTGAGGGGGTGTGTTCCCCCCGCTGAATTCAGCATCAGGCTCGGCATCTCGCAGTTCGTCAGGGGCCGAGCGTGTTATACGCCGAGGTTGCTTCGCAACTTATACGCCGGGGTTGCTTCGCAACCGGTTCCATCCGCGCTGCTTCGACAGACCCAGTGAGGCCGTCGTGACTGCCGTGCCCACCTGTGCCCGCCAGTCACATTGAGCAGCGCGATCAAGTCCGCTAGAATGAAGGATTCATCCCATAGCGCGCAAGCGTGCAAACGGAAACGCGATGCGAGGAAACGGTGCCGGGAAAGACCGCGTCCATCGTGATTGTTTAAAAACGTGATCCCTTGCGCCAGGTGGAAAGGAAACAGGTTTTCATGACTTTACTCAGGCCGATGCGCCTGACCAGTGCGTTCGTTTGTCTTTACGGCCTGATCGCCGTAATGCCCGCACTATCCCAGAATGCTCCCGCGCCGCAGCCGGCCGGTGGGCAGCAAGCTCAGCAACCACCTCAGACACCTGCGCCGCCAGCCGGTCAGCAACAACCGCAGACTCCTCCGCCGGCAAACGGCAACAATCCTTTCGAAAATGTGCCCCAGGCTCCAGCCGCCACTCCCCAGCAACCCCCGGCGCAGCCTCAGTTCGAAGCGCCAAAGACTCCCGCGCCGAGCACGCAGCCAGCTCTTCCTGCAAACGTGATCGAGGGAATTGAGTTTCGCGGCGCCCGGCGCGTCCCCCAGGATACCCTTCGGGCGCTGATCTTCAGCAAAGTGGGCGACGTTTACAACGAAGACACGCTGCGCCGCGATTTCATGGCGCTGTGGAATACGAACCGCTTCGACGACATCAGACTCGAGACGGAACGGGGCGACCGCGGCGGCCTCGTTGTGGTTTTCATCGTCACCGAGCGCCCCGTCATCCGCGATATCAAATACGAAGGCGCGAAGTCGGTTTCGGTCTCCGACATCCTCGATCGTTTCAAGGAACGCAAGGTCGGTCTGACCGTTGAGTCGATGTACGACCCGAACGTCGTGAATCATGCGGCCGTCGTGCTGAAGGAACTGCTCGCCGAGCATGGCCATCAGTTCGCCATGGTCACTCCCCAGCTTCGGCGCATTCCTCCGTCGTCGCTCGAGGTGGTCTTCAACGTTGTCGAGGGACCCAAAATCAAGGTCGGCGAAATCACGATTCTGGGCAACAAGGCTTTCACCCAGCGCGACGTCATACGCGCGATGAAGAATCTGCGTCCGATCGGGATTCCGCATGCGCTCTTCTTCGAATTTCTGTTTCCTGTCACTTTTGACGCCGCAAAGCTCGAAGAAGATAAAGAGCGTATTCGCGACGCGTATCAGAAGGAAGGCTACTTCACCGCAAAAGCCCTCGATCAGACCCTGAAACTGCGGAACGTCGGTGGAGCAAATGGCGGGTGGCACATTCCGCTCATCAAGGAAAACAGGCCGGGCAAGTCGTCGAAGACATTACGCTTCCCGGTGGAAGAAGGCCAGCGGTTATTACCTGGCGAAGATCGATTTCCAGGGCGTCAAACTGTTCCGCTCTACCGAGTTCCTCGGCCGTCTTTTCCAGATGCAGCCGGGCGATGTTTTCTCTACCGAAAAGCTGCGAAATGGGTTAAAGAACCTCACGAAGGTGTACAGCCAGTTCGGCTACATCGATTACGTTGCGGAGCCGCAGATCGACATCGTGCCGAACACCAACAAGATCGATCTCACCCTGAACGCCGACGAAGGCAAGCAATTCTTCGTCCGCCGCATCGATTTTACGGGCAACACGACCACTCGCGACAAAGTTATTCGCCGCGAGCTTCTGATCGACGAAGGCGACGTCTACAATTCGACGCTCTGGGACGCCAGCATCCTGAGGCTCAATCAGCTCGGATATTTCGAGGTTCTCAAGGAGAACGAGTCGTACGAGTTGAAGCGGAACGCGGGAACCAACACCGTGGACATCAACCTGAAGGTGAAGGAACGCGGCAAGAATACCATCAGCCTGAATGGCGGCGTTTCCGGCATCTCGGGGACCTTCATCGGCCTGAATTACTCCACGAACAACTTCCTCGGTCTGGGCGATACGCTGACGATGCAATCGCAGGTCGGAACTCTGCAGGACCGCATCACGCTCGGCTTCACTCAACCCTATCTTTTCGATCGCCCGTTACAGGCGGGCATAACGTTTTATCTCAGCCGCTACAACTACGATCAGGCGCGGCAGGAATCTCTGCTCACCGGAGTCGACCTTCAGGCGTTTTACAATTCGCTGGGCAGCGCCAACGTGCTGAACTACGTACAGGATTCGAAGGGCGTCACGCTCTCGGCGAGTTACCCGATCAAGCGCAGCTTCGCGCGCCTCGGCGTCACTCTGGGCTACGATATTTCCAGCATCCAGACGGAGTCCACCGGAGCGCTGGCGTATTTTACGTACCTCAACTTCCTGGGCGTGAACGGGCCCAACGCGCTGAACGGCATCAAGACATTCAGCATCACGCCGTCGTACAGCTACAACTCGAAGAACAGCTTTACGAACCCGACCGCCGGCAAGAGCATCTTTTTCTCAATCAAAGCCAGCGCCAGCGTACTGGGCGCCAATGTCAATATCATTCAACCGACCTTCGACGGGCAGTACTATCATGTGAGCCCGCGCTGGCGCAAAAACGTGATGGCGTTCCACCTCCTTGCCACGACAGTTACGGGCTACGGCGGCAAAGTCGCGCCCCCATTCATGCGCGGATATATCGGCGGCGAGCAGGACGTGCGCGGATTCGATTTCTTCAGCATCACTCCGATCGCGTTCATTCCGAGCAGCGCGACCGTCAATCAGCTGAATCCAGACGGCACTCAGCGCGTTCAGAACCAGATTATCGCCGGCATCAAGACACCGGTGAACGTTACACTTCCCATCCCCATTTACCAGATCATCACCCCGGGGGGCGATACGCACGCCGTATTCAATTTCGAGTATCGGATTCCGATTGTCGGACCTATCACCCTGGTGCCTTTCTTCGATGCGGGCGTGAACCGGATTCTATATACCAATCAGCTGACCGTAAATCCGGGGCAGATTGCGAATCTCGACAACCAGTTCCCGCAGGCGGCGTTTCAGAACAAGGTCAAAATCGCCCCCGGGACGGAGGCGATCAGGACCTCCACGGGTCTCGAAGTCGACGTGATTCTCCCCATCGTGCAGGCTCCTTTCCGGGTGTATTGGGCCTATAATCCGACAATCGTCCAGGAGTATCTGCAGCCGCCGATCGTGGTCGACCGGTCCACGTTCCCGAATGCCGCAACATTCACAAACGCGATCGCATCGTACGGAACGCCCTTCCCCTATTTCGAGAAACACAGCGTTTTCCGGTTTACCATCGGCAGGACTTTTTGAAGATCGGCCTCGCCACCCGGACCTTGCGTCCCGGCGATTTACTAATATTAAGGTTTGCAGTAAAGGAGTTTAAACGTGAGAAGTAGATTGACGATTGTGCCGGTGCTCGCCCTTCTGGGGGGCCTGAGCGCCTGGGCCCAGGCCCCCCAGAAGTTCGCGATTATCAACATGCAGGAGACTCTCATCTCGACGAAGGACGGGCAGAAGGCCGTCGCCGCTTTGAAGGCCAAGTTCGCTCCGAAAGAGCAGGAGTTTCAAAAGCGCCAGGCGGACTTGCAGGCGAAGCAGGATGAGCTCCGGCGAACCGAAAACACCATCAGCGAAGAGAAGAAAGCCGCTCTGGCCCGTGACATCGACACCATGACCAAAAGCCTGCAGCGGGATACGCGACGATGCCCGCGAAGATGTGAATCAGGAACAGCAGAAGATTTTGAACGAGCTCGGCGCGAAGGTGATGGCGGTCCTGAACAAGTACTCGGTAGATAAGGGCCTCACGATGGTCTTCGACATCAGCGGGCAGCCGAACAACGTGATGTTCGCGACGAACAGTATCGACATCACGCGGGACATCATTTCGCTTTACGACGCGAGCCCTCAGCCGACTCCATCCTCGTCGTCATCCGCTCCGCCAAAAGCTCCATCCGCTGCGCCCAGGACCCCTGCGGCCTCCGGCAGCGGCGCCAAGGCTCCCGCGCCGAAATAATTCGGTGTTACTCTTAAACCGAGGGAGGTAGCGCGGTGAAAGCTCTTTCGGCTTTCTGGTTACCTGTTATTGGCGCCGTTATTGCGATGCCCGTCATCGGGGGTGGTTTTGCCGGCGGCGCCGGGTTTGGCGGCCGTGCGAACGCCCTCGGCGGCAATCCTGCCTCGCGCGGGGCGTCGATCCGCCCGCTCGGTGGTATTCCAGCGCCCAGCTATCCCGGTTTGGGTTATTCTGGCCGCCCCGACTACGGTCGTCCCGGTTACGGTTATCAAGGTCGTTATGGCAGAACGGGTCGCAGCGGACCCGGTTACGCCTACGGATATTCTTTCTACGTTCCGAATTACTACGACGGATTTGACGACGGAGGAGCCTATACTCCGTCTTACGGAGCGCCGCCTCTCGCTCCGCAGGAAGCCTACGCGCCGCCAGTTCCTCAGCAACCGGTCGTTATCAATCAGTATTTCGGTGCTCAGCCTCTGCCACCGCAAGGCAATGAACCACAGCAGATCATCGACGCTCAGTCGGCCCAGGGTAATGTAATCGGGACGCCGCAGAATTATTACCTGATCGCCTACAAAAACCATGCGGTCTATGCCGCGCTGGCGTACTGGATTGAAGACAAGACTCTGCACTATGTGACGACTCAGAATACGCACAATCAGGCGTCGCTCGATCTCATCGATGTGACGCTCACGAAGTCATTGAACCAGTCGCGGGAAGTTCCGTTCACTCTTCCCGGCCAGTAAAGAACCCGAGAAAGCGAGCATCCCCTTCGAGGAAGTCATATCCCGGGAGCTCCTCGGGACGTGCCCATAAGATCTTGTCGAAGATGCGGTTTTCAATTTCCCCGCGCCACTCAGCCACCCTCAAAAAGATCAGCAGGATCGGTTTTTTCCCGGCATAACTGAATTCGTACCGCATCAGTTCCGGCCCCGCGCTCGCGTCGATGCCGAGTTCCTCGCTCAGTTCCCGGACGAGCGCCGCTTCGGGCGATTCCCCCGGCTCCAGTTTGCCGCCGGGAAACTCCCATTTCAGCGGATGAAGCTGGTCGCGCCGCCGGCGGCAAATGAGAATCTTCCCCTCGTCTTCAAGTACCCCCGCGACCACTTCAGTCATGGCTACAATTGGAGCACGTCCCCGCAACTCATCGAGCATTTCACCAACCCGCGAAACGTAGGCGAATTGCCTGCGCCGGCCGTGACAATCGAGGTTTCAAATCCCATCTGCGGAGACATTCTGCGTCTTTCCGCAGTTCTCGAAAACGGCCGCATCGCACAAGCCCGCTTCAAAGTCCGCGGCTGCACCGCCTCCATAGCAGCCGGCTCCGCACTCACCGAAATCATCGCAGGACGCGACAAAGCCGCTCTGGCGAAACTGACCGCCTCCGACGTCGAACAATCAGTCGGAGGGCTTTCAAACGAGTCGAAACACGCCGCAGTCCTCTGTATCGACGCCGTTCGCGCGTTACTGGCTCAGTTTCCGGTGTAGAAAATCCAGAGCCATCTGCGCCGCGAATGCTCGCACCCGAGCGCGATCACTGGTTGGCCAGACGCGGTGAAACGATGTGGTTTCGGCAGGCCCGCTCAATCCCACGTGAATCATTCCAACCGGAGCCTGCTCACCGTCCGTCGTCGGCCCCGCGTTTCCCGTTACCGAAAGCGCCCAGGTCGCGCCGGTCCGGCGTCGCGCGCCCAACGCCATTGCCTCCGCGGTCTCCGCGCTCACGGCGCCGAATCGATCGATCACCTCGGCCGGAACACCCAGCAACTCCACCTTCAGGCGCCGCGTGTACGTCACGAAGCCGCCGAGAAACCAGCCCGAACTGCCTGGAACGCTCGTGATCCGTTCGGCCAGCCCGCCGCCTGTCGCGCTCTCCGCCACCGCGAGTGTGGCGTGAAGCCCTGCCAGCTGTTTGCCCACAACCGCCTCGAGCGGATCCCCGTTATGCGAGTAGATCCGCGAACCCAGCGCTACGTCGATCTTCCCTCCCACTTCCGCCAGCAAAGCCAGCGCTTCGCCTTCCGTTGCGCATCGTGCCCTCAGATGCACCTGCATGTCGCCGTTGTGCGCGAGGATCGTGGTAACCGGGTTCTCGTATCTCTTGTAAATCGGTGCGATAGCCTGATCGAGCTCCGATTCCGACATCCCCGAAATTCGCAGTTCCAGCGTGCGGATTACCAGCGGCGGCACCACGCGCACCAGCCGCGGCAGGCACTGCCGCGTGAACATCGACTGCAGTTCATGCGGCGGCCCGGGCAGGCTGATAACGATACGGCCCGCATCCTCGATCCACTGTCCCGGCGCGGTTCCGCGGTCGTTCGTCAGCACATGCGCGCCCTCAATCACCATCGCCTGGCGGCGATTGATCTCCGGCATCGCCCGATTCATCTGACGGAAGCGCTGTTCGATCCCCTCATTGACCGCCGCGTTCAGCACCTGGCGCCGGTCGAGAGCCATCGCGAGAGCATCGCGGGTAAGATCGTCCTCCGTCGGACCCAGGCCACCCGAAAGAATCACTACCTCGGCCGCGCCCATCGAACGCCGAATCGTCCCAGCCAGCCGTTCCAGGTCATCGCCGATCACGTGCTTCGCGGTCACTTCGACGCCAAGATTGTTCAACTGTTCGGTGAGGAACAGAGAATTCGTATCGACCCGCTTATGCGTCAGCATCTCGGAGCCGACGGCTATAATCTCCGCGTTCATCCCGGGCGCCGGCTCTCCTAAGGGATCCGTGAGCCGCGAAGTCCCACATCCACGCGAAAAATTGCATTCGTCGTCGAGATAATCATCGCGCGCGATGGCGAGAATGCCAGACCCACAATCCCTGGTCCCGACACGTACAGATCCGCCTCGCGGTCCGGCGTTATCCTCACGACGCCCTTGCGTCCGGCATGAGACGCCGCCGAATACAGGTTTCCTTCCGCGTCGAAGGCCATCCCCTGCGGGCGGCCCAGGCCGCGATAAAACGTTTCCACGTCGCCGTTATCCTTCACCCGATAGATGCTGTCGAAGCTCGAAGTCGTCGGGCCGCTTACGTAAAGGTGCTGGTCCGGCCCCCACGCGAGATGGTACGCCGAAATGGAGGGCTCGATGGTCGCGAAAACGAAGATCTGCCGGCTCGGGCTGATCTTGAAAATCGTGCCGCTGCGGTCACCTACGTAAAGATTGTCGTCGTCGTCGAAGGCGAGGCCGGTGGCAACGCCCATTCCTTCCACAAACACCGACATGTTCCCGTTCGGGCTCACCTGATAAACCATGCCATCGAAGCGGCTCGAAATATAGATGTAACCGTCGCGTCCGATCGCGATTGCCGTGGCGTTCATCATGTCGTTGATGAACGGCGTCAGATTGAAATTCAGGTCGATGCGGTAAACGGCTACCGGCACTTTCTGCCCGCGCGATCCGCTGAACGTCGTATAAATGTTGCCGATCGAATCGACCGCGGGGCTCGTCACCGGATGCAGATTTTCCGCGATCTGAATGCCGATATCGCAGCTCCACGAGTCGCTGAGGTGGTTCCCATTGCCCACCACCAGTTCGCCCGCCGAAGCGCCTTCCGGCACTTTGACGATCACCAGCGAGTTCGATCCGATCACGACGGGCGCCGCCACGTCCCCAATCGTCACCCGCGGCCGGTCCACCGCCGTGAGGCTCTTGCCCCGGATATACAGTTCCCCGCCTGTAATCGCCGCTTCGGGCTGGACCTGAGAAATCTGCGGCCTTCCATTCGAATCTTTGCGGGTTGCCATCTTTAATGATGATTGAACCATCCCACCAGAAATAAGACAAGTGCGCCGTAGGCTCCGGCCATCATGTCGTCGAGAACTATACCGGCCCCGCCGGGCACCTGTTCGATAAGACGGATCGGCGGCGGCTTCCAGATATCGAACAATCGAAAAAGCCCGAAAGCGAGTGCGAACGTCAACAAATCGAACCGGATGGCGCCCGCAAGCGTAAGCCACTGGCCGAGGACCTCATCCACCACCACCATCTGCGGGTCTTTCCGCCCCGACTCCGTCGCCACGATGCTCGACGCGCGGACGGCCGGGTAGAGAAGCGCAAACGACAGAATCAAAAAGTGCAG
The DNA here is from genome assembly GCA_963845785.1 of Terriglobia bacterium. GTDB lineage: Bacteria > Acidobacteriota > Terriglobia > Bryobacterales > Bryobacteraceae > BOG-234. The sequence continues at coordinate 186,819 of CAWJTK010000005.1, forward strand.
CCTGCCGAATCCGAGCCGCGAAAGCGGCCATGCGATCAGGACTGCCGCCAGCGAGCCGACCGTACCGGGAGCCTTCGGCGCATATCCGCAACCGAACCACGTGGCGAACACCCAAGCCTTACCAGATAGGGCTTTACCCGATAGAGCGGTGCCCAATCGGGCGTTATTCTTCATCAGACTCGGGGTCCGGCAGCCGGTCTTCAGGACGATGTGCGGGCGTGGAAATCACGTACTTTTCCGTCGCCCAGTTGCCCAGATCGATCTCGCGGCAACGCTCACTGCAGAACGGAGCCTCGGGATCTTTGAGGTCGACCGGCTTTTTACAGATCGGGCACTTCATCGCACTGGAATCTGGTTCGGAACGACGAAATTCGGAGCGATCTGGATCAGATTCGGCATCGGCGCTGCAATTCGCACGCTTGTTTCGCTCGACGCAAGCAATGTTCCAATGATGTCGTAATCGTGCGTTTCCGTAATCCGCAAAAGGCGCATTTGACCCGCCGCGGGCTCCGCTCCTTCGAAATCGTTAATCAGAACCACGCCATCGATCTCGGGCGCCTGCGTCGACATTCGCGCCTGCCAGAGCAAATCCGTATCCGGCGAAAGCCCTTCAACCAGCACCGGAACCTCGCGCCCGATCAGCCGGCGGTTTTTCACCCGCGAAATCTTCCGCTGAATCGCCATCAGGCGGCGTTTGCGATTCGATATCGTGCGCGCGTCGACCTTGCCGTCGAGCGCATAGCTGCCGCTTGTGTCTTCGTCGGAATAAGAAAAAACACCCAATCGATCCAATTCCGCGGCCTCGACGAACTGGCAAAGCGTTTCAAAATCCGCGTCGGTTTCGCCCGGAAATCCGGCGATAAAGCTGGTGCGAATCGCCACGCCCGGGAATCGTGCGCCGGATCCGCTCGATCAGCTTCAGGAAAATATCGCCGGAGGCCCCGCGCTTCATCCGCTTCAACACCGGCGCGCTCGCATGCTGCAGCGGCATGTCGATGTACTTCACGAGGTCTGCATGCTCGGCGATCGTGTCGAGCAGCTTCTGGGTAACTTTATTCGGATACGCGTAGAGAAACCGTACCCATTTCTGCTGCGGCGTTTCGATCTGCGCCAGGCGCGCCAGAAGTTGCGCCAGACCGTCCTTCAGGCCCAGATCCTCGCCGTAGCAGGTCGTATCCTGCCCGATCAGGTTGATCTCGCGTACGCCCTGGCCAAACAGCCGCGTCGCCTCCGAAATCACGGATTCGAACCGGCGGCTCCGGAACTTGCCCCGATACTGCGGAATCACGCAAAAGCTGCAGGGATGATCGCAGCCTTCGGCGATCTTCATATACGCGAAGTGCCGCGGGGTCGAGAGAATACGAGGCGTCAGGTCGTGATAAAGGTAAGGCGCGGGCGCTGCAGCAGGCTCGTCTTTTCTTTCTTCAGCGACGCCCTCGCACACCGCCACAATCCGCTCGATCTCGTTCGTCCCGATTACGGCGTCCACCTCGGGCATGTCTTTGCGGATATCGCCGCGGTAACGCTCAACGAGACAACCCGCCACCACAAGGCGCTTCGCGTTGCCGACCTTCTTGTATTCGGCCATCTCCAGAATCGTGTCAATCGATTCCTTCTTGGCCGGATCGATGAAACTACAGGTGTTAACGACCAGGACATCTGCCTGATCGGGATGAGTCGTCAGTTCGTGGCCATGGGCGGAGAGTTCGCCCATCATGACTTCACTGTCGACGAGATTCTTGGGGCAACCGAGGCTGATAAAACCGACTTTCAAGGCGAGCTTTTTTCTTTCAGGTGAGCTTTATTTATGATACCGTGACCCTCCCGGAGCTATTTGGAGCTTTTCTCATCCCTGCTATTCTGGTTCTGCAAAATGAGGCCATTGTGGACCTGAATCTCGAAACATTAAAAGGCGAAATCCTCGACCATCTCGAAAGCTCCGAATTCGCGATCTTCCGCAGCCAGGCGGGCGCTCTTGAGGGCCTCCCGATGATCACCTGGGACACGGAGCGTTATCCCGACTACCGCATATTTCTCGAGACGGCGCGAAAAGTGGGCGAGAAGTTGATCCTGTTCGCCTCGCGGGAGCTTGCCGAAGAAGAGGTCGATGAGGCGCTCGAGGAACTGGCCGACACCGAGTTCACCCGCGACGAGCGGCGGGAACTCGAAGGCCGCCTGGGCACGGCGCAAAGGCATATCGGCGAGACCTGCACCCTGGAACTGGGGTTCGATCACAATTCACACCTCTACGTTTACGAAGCCCGTCCCGACTGGTACGAGGATTTCCTCGATGCCTGTGAGGAGATCACTTCGGTCGTCTCCGTGGATACTGGCGAAGACCCCGGAACGGACGGCATCGGCGGCTACTATTCCAACAACTAAACGTAGCGCCGGCGATCTTGTCGCCGGTGACCTTCGCCGCGCGTCGCACGCGAAGGTTGTTTCATGACGAATCGGAGCCGCTGGCTCTTCCCCGCGGAGGACGGCGAGAGCGCAAAGCTCGCACAGGAACTGAACCTTCCAGCAGCCGCTGCCCGAATCCTCTATCGCCGGGGATTCCGCGATGCCGCAGCCGCGGAACATTTCCTGAATCCCCGCATCGCCGATCTGCACAATCCCTTTCGACTGCGCGACATGGACCGCGCCGTGGAGCGCATCCGCCAAGCCATAACCCGCCGCGAGCAGATCGAGATCCACGGCGACTACGACGTCGATGGAGTAACCTCCACAGTCGTCCTCAAAAAAGCCCTGGAACTCGCCGGAACGGAATCGGGCTGGCACATTCCCCATCGCCTCCACGACGGCTATGGAATGCAGCCGTCAGCGGTGGAAGCGGCCGCGGCGCGCGGAGTCCGTCTCATCATCAGCGTTGACAACGGCATTCGAGCGGCTGCGGCAATCGCGCGAGCCAACGAACTCGGCGTCGACGTCATCGTAACCGACCATCACCTGCCCGAATCCGCGCTCCCGCCGGCGCTCGCCGTCATCAATCCCAACCGCGAAGATTGCGACTATCCCAACCCGAACCTCTGCGGCGCGGGCGTCGCCTTCAAACTGGCGCATGCGATCCTGACCGGTCTGGGATGGCCGGAGGCAAAACTCAACCGCATCCTCGAGTCTTTCCTCAAGCTGGTAGCGATCGCCACAGTAGCCGACATTGTCCCCCTCACCGGGGAAAACCGCGTGATCGTGAAGCATGGACTGAGCGGCCTCCGTGACCCGCGTAATCCAGGTCTGCGCGCCTTGCTCAAAGCCGCGGGATTCGCCGACCGCACTCCCGATGCCGGCGAAGTGGGCTTCCGCATCGCGCCTGCTATCAACGCCTCAGGCCGCATGGACAGCGCCGGGCAGGCCGTCCGCATGTTCCTTACCGCGGATCCCGAAGAGGCGGCCGAAATCGCGCGCGAACTCTTCGCTCTCAATCAGGACCGCCAGGCCGCGGAACGCGCCATCGTCAAAGAGATCCTCGATCGTTGCCTCGAAACTCCGGTCACGGACGCGGACGCCGCGCTGGTGCTCTGGGGCAGCGACTGGCACCGCGGCGTGGTTGGTATCGTTGCCAGCCGTGTCGTCGAGCGTTTTCACCGCCCCGCAATCATCCTCGGCGTGGAGAACGGAGTGGCCCAGGGTTCGGGAAGGAGCATCGAGGCGTTCCATCTCCTCGACGCTCTCGAAAGCATGCGCGAGCTGTTCACGAAATTCGGCGGTCATTCACACGCAGCGGGCATCACTTTGCCCGAGTCGTCGCTCGACGCATTCCGCGACCGCATGCGGGAATGGGCCGCGGCACGGCTGACCGTCGAAGACATGCGGCCGACAGTTGCCATCGACGCGATGGTCGAATTGAAAGAAGTCGACGACGCCCTCTGGTGCGCGCTCGAGCGGATCGCGCCGTTCGGGATGGGAAACCACCGGCCTCTGTTTGCGGTATGCGGCGTCGATCTTGCCGGCCCCCCTCAGGTCTGGAAAGAAAAACACATCAGGCTGGCCGCCCGGCAAGGCGGCAAAACCGTAATGATGCGCGGCTGGAACCTCAGCGACCTCGCCACCGAACTGCGCGATGTAAAGCGAGTCGACATCGCGTTCGAAGTCGAACGGGACTGGAACGGAGGCTGGGCATTAACCGTGCGCGCCTGCCGCGCAGCCGAGGCCATGGCGGCGAGCGGGTAGTTTGGATATAGTGGCAGGCTGACCATGCTGAAACGCCGTGCTCTGATCTTCGCGCTCGCATCCGTACCCCTGTTACACGCCCAGCAGCCGGCGCCGGCCGGAGCAATCACCGGCGCAGGCAACTTCAGCCACATTGTGGCCAACCTCGAACGATCCGTCGATTTCTATCACAACGTGCTGGGCCTCGACATCGCGACCCCGCCGGGCACATTCTCGCCCAACCCGGCGATCATGAAACTCGGGAACACGATCGGCGCGCAATCCCGCATCGCCGTCCTCAAAATTCCCGGCGCCGGAATCGGTCTGGAGCTGATCGAATACAAAGACATTGACCGCAAGCCCGCCAATCCCCGTTTTCAGGACCCGGGGGCGGGAAATCTCGCGATCCTGGTAAAAGAAATCGACCCGGTTGTGGCGCGCGTAAAAGCCTCCGGCGCTCACATCCTGACCGCCGCCGGCCAGGCCGTCGACATCCAGGGACGCGAGAAAGGCATGTTTGTGCAGGACCCGGATGGCTTCATCGTCGAACTTACGCAACTCACGCCGCTGCCTCCCACAGCGGCCGCTGCTCAGGGCAATCTCTTTGGCGCAAGCGTAGAAGTGACGATAGCCGACACCGACCAGACTGTGAAGTTCTACCGCGATCTGCTGGGCTTCAAACTCAACGTCGGCGCATCATTCAATGGCAATCAGTTGATGGCCGCGACGGCGGGCACGCCCGGCGCGCAGTTCCGCCAGAGCTCCGGCCAGATCCCCGGCACTTCGGTCCGCATGACGTTCATCGAGTTTAAAGACATCGACCGCAAACCGCTGCACACCAGAGTGCAGGACCCTGGCACCGCGTTAATCCAACTGAGGGTGGCCGACATGGATTCGTTGCTGAAGACTCTGAAGGAGGGCGGCGGAACGGTAGTCTCGACGGGAGGCGAACCCGTGGCCATCGGCAACCTGAAGATCGCCATCGTTCGCGACCCCAACAATCTGTTTCTGGAGCTAATGAGCACCCCGCCCGCAAAGTAGCGCAGATTACTCCGGCAAGCCAACACTCTTCCGCAGCGCCTTTAACCGTGGATCGGCGCGAACAAAAGCAAATTCCGGATAGTTCAGATCCCGGCCGAGTCGCATGGGACCGAGGGGAGCCATCCGCTCGAGGGCCTCGATCGTGTGTTCCCTGTCGCCCAGGCCGGCAAAGGTCATTGCCTGATTGTAAGGAACGGAGGTAGCAGCCACGATCTTCTCTGCGTCGACCCTCCGGCCGGCGCGCCCATACGCATACCCGAGGGTTCCCAGGGCCAGATCCTCCATAGCGCCATCACGCCTGACGCTGGCTTCAAGTATCTGAACGGCTTGTGGAATTCGCCCTTGTCCAACGAGTGCCCGTGCCAGCCACTCGTTCCTGCCCGAATAGCCCTCAGGCAAGTGCTCGCAATATCCGACTGCTTCATCGAACCGGCCGGCAGCGATCAGCGCGTTCGCAAGGATAAAGCGAAGCCGGGGCGCCAGCGGGTCATGCTTGACGCCGGTCTGCAGCCTGCTGACAGCTTCCCCGATCCGCCCCAGAGGAAAAAGCAGGTTGAGCGCGAAATTCCCGTAAATCACCGAATCGTTGGGATCCAGTTCCAGGGCACGCCGGAAACTCTTCTCCGAACGCTCCCACTGCGCCTGACGTGCGTAGATCATTCCCAGCGCACCGTACGCCTCGGCGAGCAGAGGATCCAGTTCCAGCGCTTTTTCCCCCGCCGCTTGCATCCTGGCCAGCTCATCCGGCGAAGCACCTTGTCCCGTTCCCGAACGGGCCGCCATAGCCGCCGCAAGCCCGGCAAATGCGGGCGCGAAAGACGGATCTTTTGCGATTACCTGTTCGAACAAGGGGACGCTCTTCACGTCGCCTGCCAACCCGTTCTGAACTCCGAGCGCCCTTGCCTGCAGGTACAGATCATAGGCGTCGGTACTCGTCTCATAGCGTCTGCGGCCTCTTCCCAGCTTGAGACGTAAGCTGTTAACGATGCCTCGGGAGATCTCGTCCTGAATCGCGAAAACATCGGTCAGCGTGCGGTCGTATCGTCCTGACCACAAAGGGAAATCGTCGTGAACGCGAACCAGCTGGGCGTCGACGCGCAACTGGTTGCCGATCCGCAGGACCGAACCTTCGACGATGTAGTCCGTATCCAGCTCTCTTCCCATCTCCCGCAGGTTCCGCGGCTTCCCCTTGAATGCGAATGAAGAAGTCTGGGATCGGGGAGAAAGCCCCTCGATCAGGGACAAATTGCGGATCAGCTCGTCGGTGAGCCCGTCGGCGAAATAGTCGCTGCCGGGATCGTGACTCAGGTTTTGCAGCGGCAGAACGGCAATGGCTATCGGCGCGCTCCGATACTGAATCCGCCACCAGATCAGCACTCCGACGGCCACCATCAGACTGGCCGCAAGAGCAATAAGCCAGATCCGTCGGCTGGATTTCACCGTCGAGGCGGGGCTTGCGGGAACGTTCCTTTCAGATCCGTTTCCGAATCGGCGAAAGGCCGGAGTGTAGCCGCCTTTCGGCAACTCGATGATGATTTCGTCGTCCTTTCCGTCGCCGAGATAGTATTCCGCTAACCGGGCGCGCAGCCGTCCGGCTTCCGTTCGCACGATCGAGTCTTGAGAAGGATCGTGGTCGGGCTTGCGTCCGAACACCTCCACCGCGATCACGGATTCCTTGAGATGACTGTCTTCCCCCTCCAGATACCGGTCGGCGACGAACCGCAGGAACCGGCTCATCCGTTCATTCCGGGAAAACCTGGGGCTCGCCAGAACTCGTTCCAGCTGCCGGCGCGCTGCGTCGACCTCCGTGTCCGTGGTGGGCATTTTTCGACCTTACATCTTGTTTACGATAAGTGCAAATCGTTTCAACGACGTGCGGGTGTTTAAAACATCCTTCCAACCTGTCGCGACTTGTTCTTTCTTCCGATCCGCCGCATCGTGGAGTCGGATCGCAAAGCGATCTGAAAATGAGGAGCAAGATGAGAATTCGATACGGGCAAGCCGCCGGCATTGCACTCACCCTCGCGGTGGGGCTGGTGTCGGCTCAGGATATGAGACGCGTGCAATTTGCCGGCACGATCAGCGATTATTCACCCTCGACGGTTTCCGGTGGTCCTTACGAAATGCGCGGAGACTGGACTCTGGACGTGGCGACATCCGGCACAGCGAACTTTTCGGCTGCTATGGCAATGGAGACATCCGATTACGGGATTACCGGGGCCACTCAGGTGGACCCGGCGAACCCCGCCACCCGGAACCCTCACACTCACCACATAAACCTTACAAACGGCGCGGTCAGTTACGACACGAGCGTCTGCCCGGCCAATAACCCTGTGACCACTGGTGCGGGCGTTGTCGTTACCGGTTCCGTCACCATTTCGGGGAACGGCGCCCCGGCGCCCTTTGAGTCCAAGGGTTCATCGACGGTGCAGATCTGCGTCATCGGCGGCCCGGAGATCCAGTACTCGAACTTTACCCTGGTGTTCACCGGGCCTGCGACGACGCATTTCGGAACGCAAGCAATTCACGGCGTCGTGAAGAAGGTATCGGCGAAATAGAGGGACCGGACTGCTTCAGGGGCAGGGCTTCGGCGGCGCCGAAGCCTCCGGCCCACGAATTATTTCCCGATCAGGTGCTGGACGTCCCGGTTGTTTTCCTGGCAAATGTACTCGATCAGTTCGCCTTTGAGCAGAGTCGGGTGGGTGGTGAAGCTCCACGGTTTGGAGAATGTCTTCGGATCGTCAATGATGTGTTCGATGGTCAGATGGCCCAGATCGGGACGGGTGATGCGCTCGGTCACTTTCATCTCATCCGAATGCGGGATGCCGGACTCGTCGAGCCAGGTGATGTCGTTCTGCCCCACCGTTTCGATGACCAGCGTGTCGCCTTCCCAATGTCCGATGGAATCCCCCAGCCAGGTATCGACAACCTGCGGATTATGCGGACGCCCGTCCAGGAAGACCTTGCGCCAGATGTGCGCGCCGCCCTCATAGACGATCACCAGCAGATTCTTCGTCTGAATGAAGCTCCAGGGATAAGGCGTAGTGCTCATGCGCGGAACTCCCGGCGGCAGGCAGCGGGCCTCGGGATCGTCTTTACTCAGGCCGGCCTTGTGTTTTTCGTACACAGCCTTAGCGGCGGGCAGCAAGGGCACATCAACGCCGGAGCCGATCAGATCGACGTTCTGACGGATCGCGTTCGGCTGCCAGTTGCCGGAGAGGTCAGGATGGCCATCGGCGGTGCGAGGCGTAGGTCCCTTGGGTGGCCAGTCGGCATCCTGCTTTGGCGCCGCGGCGGTCCCGCGGCTCTTGCTGAGTTGCAGATCCTGCGGCTCGCGTTTCTGGGCGGGCGGCGTCTGGGCCACCATTGCGCATGCAAAAACGAGGGTGCAGAAACAGAATAACGGTGTGGTTCTCATTCTGTGATCAGGATAACGCATGCAAAAAATGAGTAAAAGTCCGCAGGCGTGTTCTACTGCTGGTCGTCAGGAACGAAGCCTGCGATACAATGCGCAATCTCCTGTAATCCGCCCACCAGGCTCCGTCGCGCCACAGTTCGGCCCGAAGTCGCGACTCGATGTCTCTGACGATGGCCTCCCGCTCATGCGCGGGTACCACTTCAAACCAGTGTCCCGCAAACATTTCCAGGAATTCGCGCAATCCTCTCTCGGGGTGCTCGAGTTTGTTCCATCGCTCGATGGTCCACAATGCTTCAATTTCGAAGTTCCGTTCTTCGAGCAACGATGCGTATTCCGCGGCGCTGGGAAAATACCAGGGATTGCGCGCCGGATAGCCGGCTTCCTCAATCGCCGCGGTCAACGCGGTTAAGATTCGCGCGATGTTACCCTTCCCGCCCATTTCCAGAATCAGACGTCCATGGGGTTTCAAACATGCCGCCATCCGGTCAATCACCGAACCTGCCTCAGGAATCCAGTGCAGCGCGGCATTCGAGAATACGGCGTCGAACGGTTCCTCGAAATGGAACGTGCGAGCGTCGGCAAGAGTGAATCGGAGCTTCGGGTAATTCTGACGGGCTTGGGCGATCATTGAGGCCGATCCGTCGAGGCCGACCACTTCGGCCCCTCGCTCCGCGATCTTCGCGGTGAGATGTCCCGTGCCACAGCCGAGATCCAGAATCTTCTCACCCGGTTGCGGGCCGAGTAAATCGATCAGGTCCCCAACTTTTTTCCAGACGCACGAATGCCGGTCGTCGTAGAGAGAACTGTCCCAACGGTCGGCCATCAAGGCTCATTTCCGGGAACCAGAACGAAATAGTCGTAGATGGTGCGCGAAATTTCGGCAATGGCTTTCTCCGAAGCCTCCTCCGGCTTGTAAGACGACTTGGTGAAGACCGAAATAGCTACGTGACCGGCGCCGCCCGGCAGCGTGATGATTCCGATGTCGTTCGCAACGCCGCCAAGCGAACCAGTCTTATGAGCGACGTCGGTCCCCTGCGGCAGCAGGCCTTTAATGCGCGACTTGCCCGTCTGGCAGCGATCCATCACATCGAGCAGAACCCGGGAGCTTCGCGGAGAAAGGATCTCGGTTCTCCAGACGCGGAGCAGCAGCTTCGTCATATCGTCCGGGGTCGCAGTGTCGCGCGGATCGGCCATTTCGGCGCGGCGCGCGCGCATGTGGTCGCGCTCAGGAACGGCATCGTAAAGCTTGTCCCAAAGTTCGCGATTCCATTCCGATTCGGGGGGCAGGTTCTTCGCGCCCTGCCAGTCGGAGATGAGCAGCGCGGTGGAGCGGTCGACACGGATGCCGGGCACACCGAGTTCGCGCATTCGTGCGGTTACCGCTGACGGACCTCCAGCTTCGCGCAGCAGGATGTCGGCTGCAGTGTTGTCGCTGATCACGAGCATCAATTCCATCAGATTCGCGATCGAGAGCGACGCCCCGGGATGGAAGAAAAGCTCGGTCAGTTTGCCGCTTCCGGGATGAAGATCGGTGGGGCCGAGCGACACCATCTGGTCGAGCGTGAGCTTGCCTTCATCAACAAGCGACAGGAGTTGCACCGCGACCGGAAGCTTGAATGCACTCGCCATCGGGAAAGCTTCAGCCCCGCGCAACGAAACGGAGCGCCCGCTTTCGAGGTGGACGGCATTTACGCCGACGACGCCATCGGTTGTGTGCGCAACAAATTCGATCTGGTGCTGGAGGCGTACCAGAGCGGGGTCGGTAGCGGCGGCCGTCAGGAATGTGGCGGCGAAGAAAAGATAAACAGCCCGCATGAGTTGAGTGTAATGCGCCCGAGGCGGTTACTGTTTGCGGACGATGGTTACGGTCTTGATCACCACGGGCACGAGGGGCCTGTCGTTTCGGACCGTCGGCACGCGAGAGATATTATTCGCGACATCCTGGCCCGCGACAACCTGGCCGAAAATCGTAAACATTCCCTTCAGATAATCGGCGTTTCCGACGGTGATGAAGAACTGGCAGGAGGCGGTGTTTGGCTTGCCGGCGTTCGCCATGGCGAGCCGGCCGGGCTCTTTGAAATCGAGCGTGGGGTCGATCTCGTCGCGGAGGTGCGGAACGCCGCAATTGCCGCTACCGGTGCCCGCCACATCGCCGCCCTGAATCATGAAGCCCTTGATCACCCGGTGAAAGGTGAGGCCGTTGAAGTAAGGCCGCTGAACTTTTTCACCCTTCTTGTCGAAGGTCTCTTTCGTGCCGCGCGCAAGAGCAACAAAGCTTTTGACGGTCGCGGGCGTTTTTTCTTCATACAGCCGGGCGACGATCTGCCCCATCGAAGTATCGAAAACCGCATAAAGGCCGGGTTCGGAGGGTACTTCAACGGGCGGAGCCTGTTGAGCGAGGATCGATAAAGCGAAGGCGAAGCCGAGAGCGACTGGGCTGAAAAGGCGCATTCGAACCGAGTTTAACGCGGCTGCCACCCAATGGATAATATTTCAGGAACGCTCGATGCTGGAGAAATGGCAAACCTCGATTCTGACGATCCGGTTCGCACCTCTTCCGAAGCCGGTGCGACCCGTCTGGACGCGGTGATCGGAAAGGACGGACGTGTTCGCTCGGTTAAATCAATCGGCGAGGATTCACCGGCGGCTGAAGCCGCGGGAACTGCGGTGCGTCAATGGGTCTACCGGCCCACGCTGTCGAACTGGGAGCCTGTCGAGGTTCGCACCGAAATCAGAGTCAACTAAACTAAACGACGTCGACGCCCATCGAACGCGCGGTGCCTTTGACGCTGCGGATGGCGGCTTCGACATCGAAGCAATTCAGATCCGGCATCTTGATCTTCGCGATCTCTTCGACTTGCGCGGCGGTGATCTTGCCGACCTTGGTCTTATGCGGCTCAGGCGAGCCTTTCGCAATGGCAACGGCGCGCTTGATCAGCACCGGAACCGGCGGCGTCTTCGTGATGAAGGTGAACGAGCGGTCCGAGAAGATCGTGATGACCACCGGAATAATCAGGCCTTCCTGATCCTTGCCGGATGTCTTCGCATTGAATGCCTTGCAGAACTCCATGATGTTGACGCCCTGCGGACCGAGCGCCGTGCCGACCGGAGGAGCGGGGGTCGCCTTCCCCGCCGGAATCTGCAATTTAACTGAACCAGTTACTTTCTTCGCCATTACAAAACCTTTCGTTGAATGTTTTTGTGCGGTGAGGGGCTACGCGGTCTTTTCGACCTGCAGGAAGTCCAGCTCCACCGGGGTGGCGCGGCCGAAAATCGTTACCAGCACGCGCAGCGTATTGCGCTCCGGATTGATCTCGTCCACTTTGCCCTGGAAGTTGTTGAACGGCCCGTCGATGATACGCACCGTCTCGTTCTTCTCGAACGTCATCTTCGGACGCGGACGTTCGGCAGCCGTAGTCTGGCGGTAGAGCATCTTGTTGATCTCATCCGCGCTCAGCGGCACCGGAGTCTGGCCGCCGCCCACAAAACCGGTGACGCGCGGAGTATCTTTCACTCGATGCCACAACTCGTCATTCATTTCCATCTGAACCACGACGTAGCCGGGATAGAGCAATCGCTTGCTCGTAACCTTCTTGCCGTTGCGAAGTTCGACGACTTCTTCTTCGGGGATCAGAATCTGACCGATCTGCTCGGAGAAACCGAACGCGTCAGCGCGCGTGCGCAGCGATTCGGCCACCTTGCGCTCGAAACCCGAATAGGTGTGAATGATGTACCAGTGTTTGGTCTCTTCGAGAGGAACTTCTTCGGCGGACTCTGGCGCGACGTCACCCGCCAGCTCGTCTACAGTTTCTTCGACAAGCTTCTCCGCAGGCGATGCCTCCATGGAGAGTTCGTCGTCATAGGCCGCCGTCGCGGACGTGTCGGTGCGCTCCGCTTCTTCAGGGGCGTTATCGAAATCTGGCATCTTAATACTTGAACAAACTCACTTGCTTGAACAAACTCACTTGGAAAGACTCGCTACGGCCGCCACAATGGTCTTCTGGAGGATGGTGTCGACGACTTTGAAATAGGCGGCAAAAATAAACACGCTGAGGATCACGACAACCGTAGTCGATTGAACCCGGTCACGGCTCGGCCAAGTCACTCGCTTCATTTCGCTGCGGATGTCGCCGAGGTAAGCGCGAGTACTCTCGATCCAGTTTTGTTGTTTCGTATCCAGTTCGCCAGCCATTGATTGCTTCTTCTTCTGTATTGACCTGCCGCTGTTCAGGCTCTTTTGCTGGGGAGTCTGGCAGGGGCGGAGGGATTCGAACCCCCAAAAACGGTTTTGGAGACCGCCGGTTTACCGTTGAGCCTACGCCCCTTTTTCAGGTGAATCCGCTATTAGTGTACCGTAAAATCGCGATTAGAATTCGCGACCCCGGTTCCAAACGTTCCGGACGTGTTTATTTGGTCTCCCGGTGGGGATGATGCTTCCGGCAATACGGGCAGAACTTCTTCATTTCAAGACGCTCGGTGGTCGTCTTCTTGTTCTTCGTGCTCGTATAGTTGCGGTTCTTGCATTCCTGACACTGGAACGTGATGATTTCTCTCGGCATTTTCTATTACCCTCTATCTTTCGAGCGCGCACAACGCGCCGCCCGAGTGGCGGCCTGTGCGCTTGAGTTCCGTCAATCCAGAATTTCCGACACGGTGCCCGCGCCGACCGTTCTGCCGCCTTCGCGAATTGCGAAACGAAGGCCCTTGTCCATGGCGACCGGCACCTGCAGCTCGACATCAAGCTGGATGTTGTCTCCCGGCATCACCATTTCCGTTCCTTCCGGCAGCACCGCCACTCCTGTCACGTCCGTCGTGCGGAAGTAGAACTGCGGCCGGTAGCCCTTGAAGAACGGGGTATGGCGCCCGCCTTCCTCCTTCGACAGCACGTAAACCTCGCCGCGGAACTTCTTGTGCGGTTTAATCGAACCCGGCTTCGCGATGACCTGTCCGCGCTCGACTTCCGTCTTTTCCACGCCGCGGAGCAGCAGACCGACGTTGTCGCCCGCACGGCCTTCATCAAGCAACTTCTTGAACATTTCGACGCCCGTGACAACCGTCTTGCGGGTATCTTTGAAGCCGACGATCTCCATTTCCTCGCCGACCTTGCAGATCCCCTGCTCGATACGGCCCGTGACCACAGTGCCGCGACCCTGAATCGAGAAGATGTCTTCGATCGGCATCAGGAACGGCTTGTCGACCACGCGAGTCGGCACGGGAATGTAGCTGTCGACGGCGTCCATCAGCTCGTCAACCGTCTTTTCCCACTGCGGTTCGCCGTTCAGCGCGCCAAGCGCCGAGACACGAATCACCGGGAGATCGTCGCCGGGGAACTGATACTTGCTCAGCAGTTCGCGTACTTCGAGCTCGACCAGATCGAGCAGCTCCGGATCGTCCACCATGTCGACCTTGTTCATCGCAACCACGATGTACGGCACACCGACCTGACGGGCCAGCAGAATGTGCTCACGCGTCTGAGGCATGGGGCCGTCGGTCGCGGCTACGACCAGAATCGCGCCATCCATCTGCGCGGCGCCGGTGATCATATTCTTGATGTAATCGGCGTGACCGGGGCAATCGACGTGCGCGTAGTGGCGCTTGGACGTCTCGTACTCCACGTGAGCAGCCGCAATCGTGATACCACGGGCCTTTTCCTCCGGAGCGTTATCGATCGAATCGAACGAACGGAAGGCAACCTTCGGATTGTGCTTCGCCAGCACTTTGGTGATGGCTGCCGTCAGGGTCGTCTTACCGTGATCGATATGCCCGATCGTTCCGATGTTGACGTGCGGCTTGCTGCGGTCGAATTTCTCTTTACCCATGGGAATCAGTCCTTACAAATACGGAACCCGCTCACGCGAGCGATTATCAAGCGCACAGCCCGCCACTCGGGCGGGCGTTGTGAGCGGTAAAATCTGGAGCCGTTGACCAGGATTGAACTGGTGACCTCGTCCTTACCAAGGACGCGCTCTACCAACTGAGCTACAACGGCCTCTTCGCAAAATTATGGTGGACAGGGGAGGATTCGAACCTCCGTAGCTCGCAAGGAGCGACAGATTTACAGTCTGTTGCCATTAGCCGCTCGGCCACCTGTCCGGGTATTTACTTTCAATAGCTTAACAGACACGCCGGAAAAGGGAGACCTGCTGGTTTGGGCTATTGCCTGAGTCAGTATTGTGACGCACCGACCCACAACTCGCTATGATACCGCATCATGCCGGCTCTCGGAGTGCTGAATCAGGCAGCGACTTCCACGTCCTCGGCGTGATGAGAGGGCTCCGGTACTGCGTCTCCGGCTTCTCTGAGGCATCGGATGTGAAACTCGATTGCCTCCGCGACCATCTTTCGAGCCTCGCTCATGTCGGGGGCAATGGCAAAACAACCCGGCAAATCGGGCACTATGGCCCCGACGCTCGTAGGTCCCTGCTCAAACACGACAGCGTATTTCATTCCCCGATACCTGCCTGTTTCATGATAGCTTTTGCGGTACCGACCGGAACATCTTCACCGGGCTTTCCAGCGACCGTGACCTTGCCCGATTTAGCCGGATGAACAAAATGCCTGTGGCTTCCCTCCTGGTTTTTCATCAACCAGCCATCCTTCTCCATCAGTTTGAGGATCTCTCGAACTTTCATCGGTCACCCGGATCCGCCCGTCTTGTCCGACAATCGGACAATGTCCCTGACCCCGGTGCAATGTTTGGGTCTTTGTGGGCAGCGATGGAAAGTCCCGAAAGCACCGGGTGGAAATCCTCTACTTCTTCGCGGGTTCGACGACCCGAAGATGCAGGTCCCTGAGTTGCTCCGGCCGAACTGTATTCGGGGCATTCATCATCAGATCCTCAGCGTTCTGATTCATCGGGAACATGATGATCTCGCGGATATTCGGTTCGTCCGCCAGCAGCATGACGATGCGGTCGATGCCGGGGGCGATGCCGCCGTGCGGTGGAGCGCCGAACTTCAGGGCGTTGATCAGCGCCCGGAAACGCTGGTCGACTTCCGACCGCTCGTATCCCGCAATTTCGAAGGCTCGATACATGATTTCGGGATGATGGTTCCGAATCGCGCCCGAAGAGAGTTCGTATCCGTTGCATACGATGTCGTACTGAAAGGCCTTGATCGTCAGCGGATCGCGTGTGTTCAGCGCTTCGAGGCCGCCCTGGGGCATGGAGAACGGGTTGTGGCTGAAGTCGATCTTCTGGTGTTCCTCGTCGTACTCGTACATCGGGAAATCGACGATCCAGCAGAACCGGTAAACGTTGGGTTCGATCAGATCGAGAGACTGGCCGAGGTGCGTTCGCAATCCCGCCATGATCCGGCAGATTTTGGCCTTATCGGCGTCGGACAGGAAGATGATCGCGTCCTCTGGCCCGGAGCCGGTCTGAGAAATGATGGCGGAAGTGTCGTCGGGAGTCAGGAACTTCGCGATAGGACCCTTCAGCGTACCGGCCGCCTCGACAAGCAGCCAGGCGAGACCGGCGGCACCCTCCGTCTTCGCGCGCTCTTCCAGTTTGTCGAAGAAGGAACGCGATTGTTTGGCCGCTCCCGGAATTCTCAGCGCCCGGACCGTCTTGCCCGCGAAAGCTTTAAATGAGGAACCAGCGAAAAGGCCGGTAAGATCGCGGATCTCGAGCGGATTCCGCAGGTCGGGCTTGTCCGTTCCATAACGAAGTATCGCGTCCTCATAAGTGAGGCGCGGGAAGGGCGCCGCGGTCATGGTGCGGGTCGGCGCGAATTCCTCGAATAATCCGCAAAACAGGATCTCAAGCGCAGCGAAAACATCGTCCTGCGTGACAAAGCTCATCTCCAGATCGAGTTGGTAAAACTCGCCGGGCGACCGATCGGCGCGGGCGTCTTCGTCCCGATAACAGGGTGCGATCTGGAAGTAACGGTCGAAGCCGGACACCATGATGATTTGTTTGAACATCTGAGGCGCCTGCGGCAGAGCGTAGAATTTGCCCGGATGCCGGCGCGCCGGGACGAGGAAATCGCGCGCGCCCTCAGGACTGGATGCGGTCAGAGTCGGCGTCTGATACTCCATAAAGCCGAGATCGACCATGCGCCGGCGGATGCTTGAAATGATCCGGGATCGAAGCAGAATATTCGCGTGCATCCGGCTCCGGCGAAGGTCGAGAAACCTGTAGCTGAGTCGCAGCTCTTCCGGTACGGGATTTTCCGGGAAGACGCTGAAGGGCACGGGTTCGGTGGGGCCGAGAACCTCGATGTCGGTGACCTTGACTTCAATCTCGCCGGTCGGCATCTGGGGGTTGATTTGGCCTTCTTCGCGGGAAACGACTTTCCCATCGGCTCGGATGACCGTCTCTTTAGGCAGGCGGGTGGTCTGGTCGTACATTTCGCTGCCGGGATCGATGACGAGTTGCGTTATGCCGTAGTGATCCGCCAGGTCGATAAAGTAGACTCCGCCGTGGTCGCGTCTGTTCCGCAACCATCCGGAGAGCCGGACTGTCGATCCTGCATCTCCCGCACGGAGTTGCCCGCAGGTATGGGTTCTATAGGTGTGCACTGAATTCTGTTTCCAATCGTTAATTAGTTCGCGATGAGCTGAAAAAGCTCGTCGCGCGAGACGCTTTGCTGGTCGCCCGACAGCATATTCTTCAGCGAATATTGTCCCGCCGCGATCTCGTTGTCGCCGAGGATCAGGGCGTAGCGAGCGCCCGCTTTGTTCGCCAGTTCCATGGCGCGCTTGAGTTTCGCGTTCGCGGCCACTTCTACGGACGCGCCGGAACGGCGGAGATCCCGCGCCAGGCCGCCGGCATGCAGCAGTGCCGCTTCTCCCAGAGGCGCTACGAAGATATCCAAGGGCTCGCCGGCCCTCTGATCGACCGTCATGACAAGCCGGTCTTCGCCGATTGAAAAGCCGATTCCCGGCGCGGGTACGGACGAACCCAGCGATTCCGCGAGGCCATCGTAGCGTCCGCCGCCCAGTACCGAATTCTGCGCCCCCAGATTGCCGTGCACGACCTCGAAGGTGGTGCGCATGTAGTAATCGAGCCCGCGCACGAGTCTCGGCCTGACTTCGAAGGGGATTCCGCGATCCCGCAGATACGTCTGCACGGCCGCGAAATGCGGCCCGCAACTGCCGCAGAGGTGATCGAGAATCGAAGGAAGCTTGTCGATGATCGGCTGATCTTCCGGCACCTTGCAATCGAGCACGCGCAATGGGTTCGTTTCGACGCGCCGCTGGCAATCCTCGCAGAGCTGCGATGCGACCTGTCTCAGCGATTCGCGCAGCTTTTCGACGAACTGAGGGCGGCAATTGGCGTCGCCGACGGAGTTGATCAGCAGAGTAAACCCGTTGAGCCCGGCGCGCGAAAGCACCTCCACCACCATCTCGATCACCTCGGCGTCGACAAAAGGCGATTCGGATCCGATCGCTTCCGCGCCGATCTGGAAAAACTGGCGATAACGGCCCTTCTGCGGCCGTTCGCGGCGGAACATCGGACCAATGTAGTAGAGCTTCTGGACGCCCGGTTTCTGGTCGAGCCGGTGTTCGATATAAGCGCGAATTACCGAGGCGGTGTTCTCGGGCCGCAGCGTTACGGAGGTGCCGTCACGGTCCTCGAAACGTGTACATTTCCTTCGAGACGATATCGGTTTCCTGGCCCACGCCGCGGGCGAAAAGCTGCGTCTCTTCGAGAATCGGGGTACGGATTTCGTGGTAGTTGTAAGTACGAAAAACCTCGCGAGCGGTACGTTCCACACGGTTCCAGACAGCTGTGTCTGGAGGCAATAAATCTCTGGTTCCTTTGATGGCGCGAATCATTAACTATCTGTGGCAGGCGGAAAGTACCAATGCTATCAGTTCGTCCCGAGCGAAGACGCGAGTGTCCGGGCGTTCTGAAGATGTTCCTGAATCGTCGGAATCTCGCTGGCCGCCCATTTTTTGACCCCGGATTCATCGCCGCTCGCGATTTGCCGCTGATACAACGCCAGATCCTGCTCATGATCTTTGATTACAGCGGCGACGTATGCCTTATCGAAGGCGGCGCCCGAGAGTTTCGAAAGCTGGTCCACCTCGGCCTGATGTTCTTTATCGAGATCGGTGGGGACCGTCAGATTTTCCATGGAAGCTGCGCCCATCAGACGGTCCACGGCTTCGGAATGAACGTCCACCATTTGCTTCGCGAACGACTTCACCTGCGGATTCGAAGCGTTCTGGTAAGCGGCCTGCCCGAGCTTCAGCTGGGTGAGTTCGCCGAGCGCGGCGGCGGTCGTGAACTGCTGGCTGGAACTGACCTGCTGGGCAGTCAGAGTCACAGTTGCGAACAGCACTCCGGCAAAAAAAAGCTTCATCGTCAGACGATGGCCGCCGGGGGCGCCGGATCTTCGGGTCTGCCGGCATTCGCAAGCGGCACCTTAACCAGCACAAAGCCGAGCAGCAGCAGGATCAGGATGCCCACAATATAGGACGGGTTCTGAAAGATCACCGGGATCTGCACCTTGAGAAAGCTGAACGTGGCCGTGACCAGCCCCGTCAGCGCCTCGCCCGCAATCATGCCGGACGCAGCCAGCACACCTACGCTTTCCACCCGGATCTTCTGCGCTTCGTTCAGCCCGCGCCGTTTTGCCAGCATGTCGCTTACCCAGCGCACCATGCCGCCGATGAAGATGGCGAAGGTAGTTCCGACCGGGAGATACATCCCGATCGCGACCAGCATCGGGCTCTTCACGCCGATCAGGACCAGCGCCAGGCCCATCAGAATGCCGGCAGCGATCAACGGCCAGGCCATGTCTCCGCCGACAATGCCCTGCGCCAGCGACGCCATCAGCCCGGCCTGCGGGGCGGGCAGCGCCTTATCGCCGAAGCCCGTTCCGCCCGCGTTGATATTGCCCTGATAGAGAACCAGCAGAGGGAAGTACATCACAAGGCTCGCCGCGACCACCGCGATCAATTCGACGATCTGAATGCTGCGCGGGGTCCCGCCAATGATGTAGCCGACCTTGAAATCCTGTAACAACTCGCCCGCCACGGCGCTGGAAACGCAAACAACCGCGGCCACTCCCAACACGGCGATCACGCCTCGAGCTTCCCGATACCCCGAGCGCCACCATAAGCAGCGCCGCAATGATAACCGTGGAAAGCGTAAGTCCGGAGATTGGATTATTCGACGACCCGATCACGCCAACCAGATACCCCGAAACCGTCGCGAAGCAGAAGCCAACAATCAGCATCACGATCGCCGCCACAACTGCCGGTAAAACACCGCCGGCCAGATAGGTATAAAGCACGATCATCACGGCGAAAACGCCGAGAATCCCGAGCAGCACGACCCGCGAACTCATATAGCGTTCTGTTCGGGCCTGGGTTTCCGGAGGCGCGGCGCCGGTTTTCAGTTCAGCGAAGGCACGCACGAGGCCGACGCTCAGCGATTTGCGCATCTTGAACAACGTGTAAGCCGCGCCGAAAAGCATGCCGCCCACGGCAACCGGGCGCACGATATAGCGCCAGACCAGGTTTGCCTGAGCAATCCAGGAGTCGTCGCCTGCGTTCGCGGGCATGAAGGCATGCAGCTGCGGGCCCATGAAATACATCAGCAACGGGATCAGAAGCCCCCACGCGATGATAGTGCCCGAAAAGTTGAGCGACGCAAGGACCGGGCCGATTACATAGCCGACTCCGATATACGCCGGACTAACGGTTGGCCCGGAGAATACGGTCGAGCCGCCGGTCGCCAGTACGTTCGTCGTGCCCGGGGCGCCAAGGCGCAGCTTGCTGGTTCCCATTTGTCCGACCGGGAAGACCCAATCCTTATCCGTTGCGAAAAAGTTGAACGCGCCCGCAAGGAAAACCGCGCAACCGAACGCCATGTTGTAAAAGAGATACTTTGCCGCCTGTGCGCCGACCTGCCCGGCTTTGTGAATCTGCGAAGCGGCCACCGATTCCGGGAACGGCAGTTCCGGATCTTCCACCAGCGCGCGCCGCACGAGCGAAACAAACAGCACGCCCAGGACGCTGCCCACGAGCATCAAAGATGTCGACTTCCAGTAGGCGGTGCCCGGCGAAAAATCCAGCCACGAGCGCGAAATGATAAAAGCCGGAATCGTAAAGATCGCCCCGGCCGCAACCGACTCGCCGATGGAACCAGCGGTTCGCGCGATATTCTCCTCAAGAATCGAGCCCTTGAAGATGCGCAAGACCGCCATTCCAATTACCGCGGCAGGATAGGTAGCGGCGATGGTCTGACCCGCACGCAGGCCGAGATAGGCATTCGCGGCGCCAAGCACCACGCACATAACGAGGCCGAGCAGCACGGCCCGCAACGTGAACTCTTTCATCTGTACGTGCGGCGGTACGAAGGGCTTGTGCTCGCGCTCTATCTTTGCGGCCTGGTTCGCAGTAATGGGAGGCGGCGTCATGTCAGTCTCGCTTTCACTTTTTCGCTGATTACTTTGCCGTCTACGGTCTTGCCCGCGAGTTTCGCCTGCACCGCCTTCATCACCAGACCCATCTGTTTCGCCGACGTGGCGCCTGTCTCTGCGATCGATGCGTCAATCGCCGCGACGATTTCTTCTTCACTTGGCGAAGCCGGCAAATAGCTCTCAATAATCTCCTTTTCGGACTCTTCTTTGAGCGCCAGTTCCTCGCGGCCGCCTTTGCGGAACATGTCCGCGGCGTCGACGCGCTGCTTGGCGAGGCTCTTCAGAATCTGCTGATCGGCCGCATCGTCCATCGGCTTCGCCGAATCGACGTGCGCCTTCTGGAGCGCCGATTTCATCATTCGGAGAGTGCTTAAGCGGGCCTCGTCGCGGGCCTTCATGGCCGTTACCAGGTCCTTCTGAATTTGGTCTGAAAGTGACATGTGTCTGATATTCTAGTTACTCCAAGCTCCTCTCCATGCATATCCGCAAGCAGCGTCTGCTTACTCCAGGCCCAACTCCGCTCTATCCGCCAGCCCTCCACGCGATGATGGCTTCGGACATCCACCACAGGACCGAAGAATTCCGAAACGTCTACAAATCCGCGCTCGCGGACCTGAAGGAAGTTTACGGCACTTCGAACGACGTTTTGTGCTTCGCCGCGTCGGGAACGGGGACGATGGACGCTTCGGTGTCCAATCTATTCTCGCGCGGCGACAAGGTAATTGTGTGCACAGCCGGGAAATTCGGCGAGCGCTGGGTCGAGATTGCAAAGGCTTACGGACTGGACGCGAACGTTCTGAAAGCCGAATACGGCGAGGTTGTCACGCCGGATCGCGTCGAGGCTGCGTTGAAGGCCGAACCCGGCACGAAGGGTGTTTTTATCCAGGCGTCCGAGACTTCGACCGGCGCAGAGCACGACGTCGAAGCCATCGGCGAGATCGTCAAAAAAACCGATGCGATCTTTGTAGTGGACGCGATCACCGGCATCGGCACCATGCCTCTCGATATCGATGGCTGGGGCCTTGACGTGGTGATCGGCGGTTCTCAGAAGGCCTTCATGATTCCGCCGGGTCTCGCGTTCATCTCCGTGAGCCCGAAAGCGTGGAAGTTCGCCGACACTGCGACTCTGCCTCACTACTATTTCAGCCTGAAGATCGAGAAAAAAAGTGCGGCTGCCAATGACTCCAGTTGGACGCCGGCCACGTCTCTGATTCTGGCGCTCGGTGAATCGCTGAAATACATGAAGAAGATCGGAATGCCGAACCTGATCGAAAATGCGCAGCTCCTGGCCCGCGCCACTCGCGACGCGGCGGGCGAACTGGGTCTCGAAGTTTTTGCGAAGCGTCCGGGCAGTTCGGTGACGGCGATCAAGGCTCCCGCGGGCATGGATTCGAAGGTCATCGTCAAAGGCTTCAAAGAACGTTTTGGAGCGATCATCGCCAACGGCCAGGGCAGTATGCAGGGCCAGATTTTCCGCGTGGCGCACCTCGGCTACTTCGACTTCGCCGACATGTTTGGGGTCATCGCGGGTCTTGAACTGATACTCCGAGCCAACGGTCACAAAGTAGAACTGGGTAAGGGTGTCGCTGCCGTTCAGCGTGTTTACGAAGAAGCGAAGGCAAACGCATAATGAACGTTTTGATTGCTGAGCCGATGGCTCAGGCGGGCATTGAACTGTTCCAGGCGCAGCCAGGCTGGAATGTCATCGTTTCCAATCCGAAAGAGTTCGCAAAACATCTTCCCGGCGCCGAGGCATTGATCGTCCGCAGCGCCGTTCAGGTTACGCCGGAAATTCTGAAACAGGCTCCGAACCTGCGAGTGATCGGGCGCGCGGGCGTCGGCGTCGATAACGTCGATCTCCCCGCGGCGACGGCAGCTGGCGTTCTCGTGATGAACACGCCGGGCGGCAACGCGGTATCGGTCGCCGAGCACACCATCGCGCTCATGCTTTCGATGGCGCGTTTTATCCCGCAAGCGAGCGCCTCCACCAAAGCGGGCAAATGGGAAAAGAAGAAGTTCCTCGGCAGCGAATTGCGGGGCAAGGCGGTCGGCATCATCGGCTTGGGCAGTATCGGCCGTGAAGTGGTGAAACGCGCGCGTGCGTTCGAGATGCGTATTTTTGCGCATGATCCGTATGTCACCGCACAGATCGCGAAGGATCTCGGGATCCAGCTGGTCAGCCTCCCGGACCTCTACAAGAACAGCGATTACATTACAGTCCACGTCTCCCTCACGCCCGAGACCGACAAGTTTTTGAACAAAGAAGCCTTCGCGCAGATGAAAAAGGGCGTGCGCATTGTGAACTGCGCGCGCGGAGAGCTTCTCGATGAGGGCGACCTGAAAGACGCCATCGAATCGGGTCATGTCGCGGGCGCAGCCCTCGACGTCTTTCTGAAAGAACCCACCGACTCCACCTATCCGCTGTTCGCGTTGAATCAGGTGCTGGCTACGCCCCACATCGGCGGGTCGACGGAAGAAGCGCAGGAGATTGTTGGCGTGCGCATCGCCGAACAGGTGGTCGAATATCTGCAGAACGGCGTTGCCATCAATTCGGTCAATATGCCTGCGATGTCGCCCGACCAGTACAAAAGCGCGGGACCATACATCGATCTGGCCGAGCGTCTCGGCAATTTCGCGGCGCACCTGGTCGATGGCAATCCGAAAGCGGTTCGCCTGACTTACTACGGAGCGGTCACCGACTTGAACACGACGCTTCTTCGCAACGCGGGACTCGCGGGGGTGCTCAATCGCTCAACCGCGTCCCGGGCGAATGTCGTTAACGCCATGCAACTCGCTTCGGATCGCGGATGGAATGTCGCCGCCGTGCATGACAGACGCTCGGCGCATCTGGATACCATCCGGATCGAAGTCGAAACGGATTCAGGCGTCACTACTGTTGAGGGCGCGCTCGTTTTGGGCAAGCCCCGTCTGATCCACGTCGACGGTATCTACTGCGAGGCGCCGCTGACGGGCTCACTGGTATTTCTGAAAAACCTGGACCTGCCCGGAGTGGTCGGCCATATCGGCTCCGTCCTCGGATCGAGGCAGATCAATATCGCCAATTTCTCTTTTGGGCGCAACGAATCCGAAAATCCCGTCATAGCGATTGCCGTAGTTACCACCGACAGCCCGGTTCCCCCGGATGTACTGGAACAATTGAAGCTGAACCCGGCCGTTCAGAGCGCGCGATTCGTCAATATCCAGCTCTAAAACCGAGGCGATATCATCAGAGTGTCTCGTGGCAGGCATCTACATCTCCTGGCCGTTTTGCGCTCAGAAGTGCACCTACTGTAACTTCGCCTCCGGTGTGCTTCCGCGCGAGCTGGAATCGCGCTATCTCGCCGCGCTGCTCAGGGAAATTTCCGCCCACGAATGGGCCTGGACGCCGGAAACCGTTTTCATCGGAGGCGGAACGCCCAGCGGCATGGACGCCGCCGCACCAGCGCATTTGCTGGCCGCTGCACAAGGGATGTGGGGCCAGCGCTTCGGCGCTGCCGCCGAGCTTCCGCTCGGCGCGGAGCGTCACGTCAACCCGGGTAGCGCCGGCGATCTTATCGCCGGCATCTGGCGCGAAGCCACGCTTGAGGCTGCTCCGGGAACCCTGAACCCCGAACGCGTCACCGCATGGCGCAACGCCGGCATCAATCGCGTAAGCCTCGGCGTGCAATCGTTCGTGAAATCCGAACTGGCGCGAACCGGGCGCAGGCACGATGCGCAGATCGTGGAACAAGACGTTCGATTGCTGCGAGATCTCAATCTCCCAAACATCAATATCGACCTGATCGCCGGGCTGCCGGGCCAAACCGAGAATAGCTGGCGCGAGTCTCTCGAAGCGGCTTTGCGGCTCGAGGTCCCGCACATCTCGGTATACATGCTCGAAGTAGACGAGGACAGCCGTCTCGGCGCCGAAATCCTTCTCGGCGGCAAACGCTACGGAGCGAGCGATGTTCCTTCCGACGACGCAATCGGGAATTTCTACGAGACCGCGGTCGAGGTGCTGGAGCGCCATGGCATCCACCGCTACGAAATCTCTAATTTTGCCCGAACCGGGGCCGAATCGATCCACAACCTGAAGTACTGGAAGCGAGAACCTTACATAGGATTCGGCGCGGACGCTCATTCCTTCGACGGTTCCTCGCGGTGGCAGAACGTAGAGGCCGCTCAGGATTACGTGAGCCATTCCGAGCGCGGAGAATCCGTGCGGTGCGCCGAAACCTCGCCCGATCCCGGTGAAGAAAAGTTCTTCGTCGGGCTCCGTCTCTCCGAAGGAGTCCACGCCGACGACGCCGACTGGCAGCGCTTCGGTTCCACTTTCGAATACTTCCTCTCGACCGGCATGTTGGAGCAGGCGAATGGCAACCTTCGCCTGACGCCCCGAGGCGTAATGGTCTCAAACGAAATCTTCCAGGAGTTCTTGCCCGCATGATCGATCTCCGAAGCGACACGGTCACGAAACCCACCGCAGCCATGCGCCAGGCAATGTTCGAAGCCGAAGTTGGCGATGACGTCTACGCCGAAGATCCAACCGCGAACAAACTCGAACAGCGCGCAGCCGAAATCGCAGGTAAGGAAGCGGCGCTTTTCGTTCCCACCGGCACGATGGGCAATACCATCGCAATCAAACTGCTCACGGAGCACGGCCAGGAAGTTATCTGCGATTCGCGCGCGCATCTTCTCGACTGGGAGCTTTCGATGCTCGCGTGGTTCTCCGGCTGCCTGATCCGTTCGGCCGACACGCCGGACGGAATTCTGACGTGGGATATCATTTGCACTGTTCTGAAGCGGGGAGGCGCCCACTCTGCGCCTACTGGCGCAATCGAAATCGAAAATACGCACAATATGGCCGGCGGCCGCGTCTATCCGCAGGAAGTAATCGACGACATTTGCGACCGCGCACATGACGCCGGCATTCCCGTCCACATGGACGGCGCGCGGGTTTTCAACGCGTCGACAGCCACCGGAAAGCCGGTAAGCGAAATCGTCGCCAACGTCGATACAGTGATGTTCTGCCTCTCGAAGGCGCTGGGTGCCCCCGTGGGATCGATTCTGGCGGGCCCCGCAAAATTGATCGATCGGGGGCGGCTGCTGCGCAAGCGTCTCGGCGGCGGCATGCGGCAGGTCGGGGTTCTCGCCGCGGCAGGCCTGGTCGCGCTGGAAGAATCGCCGAAATGCCTCCACATCGATCACGCCAACGCGCAACTCATCGCGAAAACCCTCACTCGGCTTGAGGGCGTGACCGTCCGCCCCGTCGAAACCAACATCGTGATCTTTAAACTGCCCGAAGAATATTCGCCGAACGATGTCTCGGCAGGACTCAAGGCTCGCGGCGTGCTCATGAACGCGGTTAACAATCAGTTCATGCGAGCCGTAACGCACTACGACGTCAGCCGCGACCAGTGCCTTCAGGCCGTCGACGCGCTCGAAGAAGTGCTTCGAGAAACACGTAATCAGCCGGGATGAGAGAACTCCAGATTCTGTCGGCCGACGGTCAGAGCCGGCTCGTTCCGCTTGAAAAGGACTGCATCACGCTGGGCCGAGCGGGGGGAACAGAACTCTGCTACCCCGAAGACACGGGCCTTTCGCGCCAGCACCTCGCGATCGAGCGCGATGGTGATGGCTGGGCTCTCCGCGATCTCGGCAGCAAGAACGGAACCATCCTCAACGGAGCCAGAATCACCGCCCGAACGCCTCTCAAACCCGGAGATCGCATCACCGCGGGACATCTCGTTCTGATATACGACAACCCCGCTTCACAGCCCCGCAGACCAGTCGTAGTTTTCGATTCCACGCCCGGCAACAATGCCCCGGGCAGCGACGACACGCCGGTGAGTTCTTCAACCACCATCACCCGGCTCGAAGGCGTTATCGGGAACGGGAATCGGACCGAGCCTTCCGAAACCCTCGCAGCGAATCATGTTTCCGCGCTCATCCGTGCAGGTAACGAACTGGCCGGCAACAGGCCGCTGCCGGAGCTCTTCCGATTCATTCTCGATCTCTCCATTCAGGCGGTGCAGGGAAATCGCGGGGTTCTGATGACCCTCGAAGGCGGCGAACTTGTCGTTCAGGCAAACCAGGGTGACGGCTTCCGGATCAGCGCGGCCGTACGCGATCGCGTGCTGAACAGCGGCGTCTCGATTCTGGTCCGGGATACCGCCCTTGACGATGCATTCCGGGAGCGCCGCAGCATTGTCGGACAGAACATCCGGACACTGATCGCGGTGCCTCTGCAAACCCGGGACCGGATCATCGGCATCATCTATGTGGATTCGCCTTCGGTAATTCGCGAGTTCACCAAAGACGACCTGAACCTGCTCACCGTGATGGCGAACGTCGCGGCGGTCCGGATCGAGAACGCGCGCCTTGCCGAGCTCGAACGAGGCGCGAACAGCTTCTGGCCCGCGACCTGCAGCAGGCGGCGGAAATCCAGCGGGGGCTTCTGCCCTCCGCGCCGCCCACCATCCATGGACTTGATCTGGCCGGCTACAACGCCCCCTGCCGCACCGTGGGTGGCGATTACTACGACTTCTTTCCGTACGGCCCGGGACGGATCGCTATGGCTGTCGGTGACGTTTCCGGCAAGGGAATGCCCGCCTCTTTGCTCATGATGGGTCTCCAGGCGCGCGTTCAGGTGTTAATCGAGGAACCGAAAAGTCTGGCGGACGTGATGACGCGGCTGAACCGGATTACCTCAACCAACTGCCCGGCGAACCGGTTCATCAGCCTGTTCTTCTGTATCCTGGATGGCGACACGGGAGACCTCACCTTCGCGAACGCCGGCCACAACCCACCGCTTATTCTCCGCGCGAACGGCGAGAACGAGCAGTTGAGCGGAGGCGGCCCGGTACTCGGAATCACACCGTCGACCGAATATCGCCAGTACGTTTCACACCTGGACGAAGGCGACACGCTCCTGATTTACAGCGATGGCATCACCGAAGAGATCAATTCCGCCGGCGTGGAGTTCGGAGTCGGCGGACTGGCGAGGGTCGCAAGCGGACGGCGCACGGACTCCGCCGCCACAATTGTCAGCGAAGTGAATCAAGCTCTGCTCGCCTGGACGGGCGGAGCGCCTCCCGCGGATGACATGACGCTTATCGTCGCGCGGCGCGTCGGTGTTTGAAGCCCCTGGTATAGTCGGAACGGTGCCGGTTCTCGTCTTCGATGGCGATTGTTCGTTCTGCAAGTTGTGGGTGGGCTATTGGCGCTCACTGACCGGCGAGCGCATCGAATACCTCCCCTATCAAAGCGCCGCCAGGCGGTTCCCGAACGTTCCGCTCTCCGACTTCCGCAGCGCGGTTCAGTATTTCGACGGCGACGTTCGAGCCAGCGGCGCCGAAGCAGCCTTCCGCCTGATGGCGCTTGTTCACGGCGGCCTGTGGACCCTCCCGCTCTGGCTGTATCGCCACCTGCCAGGCTTTTCCGCTGTCATGGAATTCCTGTACCGGATCGTAGCCGCGAATCGGAACGCCGGCTACCGGATTACGCGCCTGCTCTGGGGAAAAGAGGTCGTTCGGCCCAGTTACAACATTGCCTCGTCCCTCTTTGCCCGCGCCATCTCCCTGATCTATCTCATCGCTTTCATCTCTTTCGGACGGCAGGTCAGAGGACTGATCGGCGAACAGGGTGTGCAGCCGGTAACCGAGTTCCTTACACAGGTGACCCGGCAATTCGGCAGCCAGGGGTTCTGGCAGGCGCCGACCCTCTTCTGGTGGATCCACACCGATGGCGGACTCGAAACGATCGTCTGGGCCGGGGCGGTGCTCGCTGGCGTGTCACTGATCGGTCGTCCGCACACCGCGGGCCAGAAGGGCGCGTTCATCGTCCTCTTCATCTATTACCTTTCCATCGTGAACGGCGGCCAGATTTTCATGTCCTATCAGTGGGACTTTCTGCTGCTCGAAGCCGGATTTCTCGCCATCTTCCTGAAGCCCACATGGGCGCGCGTCTGGCTCTTCCGCTGGCTGCTCTTTCGTCTGATGTTCGAATCGGGCGCCGCCAAACTGTTGAGCCACGATTTCACCTGGCGCAACCTCACGGCGCTCGCATACCATTACCAGACACAGCCCCTGCCGACCCCGCTCGCCTGGTACATGATCAAGCTGCCTCTCTGGTTTCAGCAGATGTCCACGGTACTTGTTTTCGTGGTGGAGCTGGCGCTGCCGTTTTTTATGTTCGGACCCAGGCGGCTGAAGCAGATCGCAGCAGCGGGAACCATCGCCCTGCAGACGCTGATTCTGCTGACCGGCAACTACACATTCTTCAACCTGCTCGCCATCGCCTTCTGTCTTTTCCTCCTGGACGATCAGCTGCTCTCCCGATTCATCAAAATCGACATCAACGCCAGCATCAAATCGCGCCCGATAAAACCGCTGCATTCGAACCGGTACGTCTCCGCCGCTCTGCTCGTTCTCGTGATGTTCCTTTCGCTCACCCAACTGGCGGGAATGTTCGGTGTTCAGACGCCTGTGGCCGCGAATGAAATCATGGGCCGTGCGATTCCTTTCGGCGTGGTCAACCAATACGGTTTGTTTGCCACCATGACGACCACGCGCCCGGAGATCTCGATCGAGGGCTCGTACGACAGCGTCAACTGGCAGCCGTATGTCTTCCCTTACAAGCCGGGGCCGCTGAACCGCGCCCCGGGCTGGGCCGAACCCGGACAGCCCCGTCTCGACTGGCAGATGTGGTTTGCCGCTCTCGGAAGCTATCGTGAAAACCCGTGGCTCTTACGGTTCATGCTGCGTCTGCTGCAGGCGTCGCCTCCCGTACTTCAGTTGCTCGATCAAAATCCGTTCGCTGGCGGACCCCCGAAATATATCCGCGCGATGGTCTACGATTACCAGTTCACTACTTTCGACGAACGCCGCCAGACGGGAAACTGGTGGAAGCGCGAACTGAAAGGCACGTATTTTCCGCCAATCAGCCTGCGCGCGCAGACGCAGCCGAATCAGCCCTGAAATAATAGCGACTGATGCCAATCAGCCCACTCGCAGGCAAGCCCGCTCCGCAGGATATCCTGATCGACCCTGCCAAACTGGAGCGCGACTATTTCGAGCGCAAACCCGATATTTCGGACCCCACCCAGCTGGTCAGCTTCGGTACCAGCGGACATCGGGGAACCCCTTTCAACGGCACCTTTACGGAGGCTCACATCCTCGCCACCACCCAGGCGATCTGCGAATACCGCCGGGGCAAGGGAATCACCGGCCCGCTGTTTCTGGGCAAAGACACTCATGCGGTCTCGGGCGTGGCGCAGAACACCGCGCTCGAGGTGCTCGCGGCGAACGGCGTAGAAACCATCATTCAGGAACATGACGGCATCACTCCGACGCCTGTGATTTCTCACGCGATCCTGACCTTCAACCGCGACCACAAGGTTTCGTCCGACGGCATCGTCGTAACCCCGTCCCACAATCCGCCGGAGGACGGCGGATTCAAATACAATCCGCCCGAAGGCGGCCCGGCCGATACGGAGATCACCGGTTGGGTTCAGAATCGAGCCAACGATCTGCTGCGCGGCGGAAATCGGGACGTCAAGCGCGTTCCGCTGTCCCAGGCTTTAAAGGCTTCCACGACACACGAACAGGACTACATCCGTCCTTACGTTGACGATCTCCGCAATGTAATCGACATGGACGCGATCCGGTCAGCCCGCCTGAAGATCGGGGTCGATCCGCTTGGGGGATCGTCCCTGCCTTATTGGGCGCCCGTCGCCGAACGGTACGGCCTGAATATCGACGTCGTCAACAAAACCCTTGATCCGCGGTTTGCCTTCATGACGGTCGATCACGACGGCAAGATTCGCATGGACTGTTCCAGCGTGTACGCGATGGAGCGGCTCGTCGGCCTCAAAGACCAGTTCGACATCGCATGGGGCAATGATCCGGATGCGGACCGGCACGGCATCGCAACGCGCTCGGTCGGTCTGATGAACCCGAATTATTACCTCGCGGTGGCGATCGAATATCTGCTGGCGAACCGGCCGGACTGGCCGCAAAGCGCGGTTGTGGGCAAGACCGTGGTCAGCAGTGGACTGATCGACCGGGCCGTCAACGGCCTCCACCGCACGCTTTGGGAAGTCCCCGTGGGTTTTAAGTGGTTCGCTCCCGGTCTCTTCGACGGTGGGTGCTGTTTCGGAGGGGAGGAGAGCGCCGGCGCCAGTTTCCTGCGCCGCGATGGAAAGGTGTGGACGACCGATAAAGACGGTCTGATCCTCGGCTTGCTGTCTGCGGAGATAACGGCTCGCACAGGCAAAGACCCGGGAGAGCATTATCGCGATCTGACGTCCCGCTTCGGTCAGTCGTATTACACGAGAATCGATGCGCCCGCCACGCTCGAGCAAAAAACCGCGCTGAGTAAACTCTCGCCATCGGCCGTCACGGCCGCCGATCTCGCGGGCGACGCCATCACATCGAAAATTACCGTCGCGCCTGGAAACAAGGCCCCTATTGGCGGCTTGAAAGTGACAACGAACAGCGGCTGGTTCGCGGCGCGGCCATCTGGAACCGAGGAGATTTACAAACTGTACGCCGAAAGCTTCCGCAGTGATGCGCATCTGGCGGAGATCGTGTCCGAGGCGCAGAAGATCGTCAAACAGTCGCTCAGCGCCTAACCGTTCGATCCGCCCGGCGCGGAACTTTACGTCAGCCGGTAGCGCTGGCGATCTTGTCGCCGGTAGACTTTCATTTCTCGCCGCTGACGAACCACCTCGTCAGGGGAGTATCTGGCACTTTTCACTTACCAGTCCGGAATCGTCGGCTTCAAATCGGAGTACCCTGAAACCATGCGCAAGGTGATTCTGATTCTTCTGTTTTTGACGTTCGGAACCATGTGCTTCGCTCAACGAGGAGGCGGCCATGGTGGGGGCGGTGGGGGCGGTCGTTCCTACGGAGGCGGCTCGCGCGGCGGATTTTCTGGCGGCGGGGCATACCGCGGGGGTGGAGGATACTCCGGCGGTGCGGTATATCGCGGCGGCTACGGATACCGCGGCTATGGATACGGCGGCTACGGCTATCGCGGCGGCTATGGCTACTACGGCTATGGATACCCCTGGTGGGGAGTCGGCTGGGGGTATGGTGCGTATTACCCCGGCTACTACTACGGCGCGTATTACAACCCCTACTATCCCTACCCGGCATATCCCGCGCCGTACATCGCCCAGTACCCACCCGTCGGTGGCTGGGCTGCCCCTTCCGGATACGCTTACGGCGGTTATCCGGTTGTAACGACCGTCTCTGTCGGCAATCAACGGTATGTGAACGACGGTGTCTGGCATCAGTTCGGACGTTGAACCGGATCGTTCAGTTAAACTGAGAAAGTCATTCATGGCGGAATGGCGGAACTGGCAGACGCACCAGACTCAAAATCTGGCGAAGTTCACTCTTCGTGAGGGTTCGACCCCCTCTTCCGCCACCATCAATTCAGTAATTTATTCGCACTTTCGCCGCGAGCTTCTTGAGCTTTCAGGGTTTACTGTCGCCACAGTGTCACCTCAGCCAAGTTTTCGGAATGTAATGTAATTGCGTAGCATGCGTGCTGCTTCGTGCAGGTCTCGTTCGGGCACAATGTTGCCCCGGTCAAGACAGATGGATCTTGTGACCACTGATCGCTATTGCCACACTTTCGGGAACGCCGGCCCGACTCAGATTGCCGATCCGATCGGCACCGATCAGCCGTGTAATCGACGTGCCGCGCGCCGGACCCCAGACATCGGTTTCAGGGCGCGCCCGTCCAGATGCTGGCTAGGAGGGTTCAGGGACCGCAGGATCGAGCGCCGGTCGAACTCGCTCGTCGGGGCAGTCGCAACGCGGCGATTCGTATGCCAGGGACGCGCCGCGATTGATGTGCCATTTCGGTATGGCACTTTGGAGTCCCGGTCAAGGCTCGATGCGGTGCAGAGTTGTGCGTTGCCAACCAACATTTTTCTTCGGTTTCGTAGTGTCTTTAAAATACGAAAACACGGCAACGGTTTCGGCTCCGGTCGGAATCGTAAACTCGTAGTGGAGAGCGTCGGTTTCGTCAGGTTCCAGAAAATCTGATTCGGAATTGCACGGTGGCTCCAGGTTGGCTTCGCAGACGTCTGCTCCTTCACATTTCGGTGGCGCAGCACCCTCCCAGTTGAAACCTCTTCGACCGACTGTGGGATCTTGGAGCATCTTTGACTGTCTTAATTGCTCTTTTATGCTCGCGGTCAGGGGAAGTACATAAAGTGGTTGGGTAAAGCCACACAACTTCGGCAGCAACACTTTACTGGCGTTCGTTACGCTCACATCCACCGCTAAAAGAACATGATCTTTGTCGAGGGGCAGCCAGCTGCGAAATCTGTTGGTCGATTTTCAGTTTTGGTTGGGTCGAACGCTGATCGAAAAACCACCATGCGCCCACACAGATCGCGACGATTGTCGCAAAGGATTGCGCAGCACCCAGAAAATCTTTGATATTGGCGAGAGTGAAGACCGAACTTCGAATTTTCTCACTGACCTGCTCAGGACTCGCTGCATTCCCAGCACTTTCGTTTGCCTCGCCCAACAATGCTAATTTCCCTGGATTCTACTGTGTCTTCGGACCCGGCTGTGACACCGTTTTTTGATTGGCCGGGATTGCTGTCGTCTTCTGAGGTTCGCGGTCGGGTGGTCCCCCTTTTTTCTTCTTGGGTGGGTGTTTAGGCTTTTTCTCTTTTGGCGGAAGTGCAACTGTCGGCCTGGGTGCTGCGCCTCCCGCTGCTCCCGCTTGAAATGCCTTCATCTGGTTCTGTGGACTTTCGACGTAAAGGGAGCAAACGGCAACCGATAACGCCCAGATCGTGCGCCGAAGAAACCCCTTTTGTTTTCTCATTGGAGATTTTATTTGTTTGTGTACTATATTGCCAGAAAATGCGCTGCCTGCGTGACCCTGACAGCCGGTGTGACGAAAACGCCGCGGAGAGACTGGCCTCTGGGTGGAGTAAGAATGCTCAAAAGCGGACAGTATTACCGATTCGCTCCGGCGAGCGTATAACTGCGGATACGCGGACGCCGCGGTCTTTTCTTGCGATGCGCGACCTCCCCGGGCAGAAGCAAGACGTTAAGCAGCATCTGCTTTCCTTACCGGACGGGATGCGGTGGAAACAAATGCGGTGACAAACGTGGCATGGATTTTCTGACCTCGATGGTCCTCGCCTGATACGCGGTACTCCACTTCGCAGAATGCTTCCGGATCGCCCTTTCGGGATCCGCAGAAAAGAAATACGTTGGCGTATGGTTCGGCGGATGACAGCGAAAGTGCCAGAAATGCCCCCCCGAGATCCCCTCGGCCTATTGACAAACCCACATCATCAAACGATACTTTTTGCAGAAACGTTACGTTTCGAATATTTCGAACATAGTTTTCTGTTTCGTTTGGCATTCCCGAACGTCAATACATACTGAGAGGAGAATTTCATGAATGGAACAGGCACGCACGTATCGGCATCCGTGCATCAGTCTCGCGATACCGAAAGTGCCCAGATTCAGGATTTGTATCGTCTTTTCTTTCTTGGGGCAGCGCCGGCTCTGATTGGCCCGAATCAGGAGACGATTTCAATTCCTGAGCCTGTTTTCAACGTTTTACGGCAAGTTATTGGGTACATGAGGCAGGGGAAGGGGGTATCGGTTGTTCCCGTTATGGAGGAACTGACCACCCAGCGAGCTGCAAATATACTGGGTGTCTCCCGCCCGTTTCTGATTCAGCTGTTGGAGCGGGGCGAAATTCCCCATCACAAAACCGGTACGCATCGACGTATATACCTGAAAGACGTTCTCGGATACCAAAAGAAGCGAGATCTGGAGAGAAAAAAGATTCTCGATGAATTGGCCAGGAAAGCAGTCGAAGAGGAGGACTACGACCGGGTGTATGCGCCAGATAACGCTGAATGAACGAAGACTACCTGGCGGTTGTGGACGCGTGCGTCTTGGCTGGCGCAGGCTTGCGCGATACCCTGCTCCGGCTCGCCGAAACACCTCGTTTATACGTTCCAAAGTGGAGCGATGACATCATCGCTGAGACAAGACGGACGTTAGAGTGTGTTTTTGGGAAGACGCCGCACCAGACTGCGCATCTTGAAGGCGAACTGAGGAAAGCCTTCCCGGAGGCGTGGGTCTCCGGATATAAAGATTTAGAAGCGGGATTGAAGAACGACCCCAAAGACAGGCATGTGCTGGCCGCCGCTATCCGATCCGGCGCCCAGACGATTATCACATTCAACCTGAAACATTTCGGGGGTGAGGCATTAGCCGAATACGAAATCGAGGCTGTGCATCCTGATGACTTCCTGGTCAATCAGTTCCACCTCGATGAAAGCCTCGTTACGTATAAATTTACGGAACAGGCTGCCGCGATAAAAAGAACTGTGGAGCAGCAACTTCTCTCGTTTCATCGAATGGGTCAACTACCCTTGTTCAGTCAGACATTGGCGGACGCCCTCTCGATCAATCTGCAGGATCAACTGGCGGCGACCCCTCCCACGCGGTTCATCAGCAGCAAATGATTGTCTCCCGTACGCACCAGTTCAAGCGTGTTTTCCGTTCCCTGGGCCGGCATATCCTAGCACTGCTGGCCTGGGACTTGCTCGTCGTCGTGATAGTCAAGGTCTTGCGATGGGAGTGGATTGCCGCTCGTGATATCCCGCTCGCCGTCTACGGGTCCACCATCGGAATCGTCGTCGCATTTCGGAACAGCTCCGCCTATTCCCGCTGGTGGGAGGCGAGGACAGTCTGGGGGCAAATCGTGAACAGTAGCCGCAACCTCGCGCGACAGGTTTGCGCAACCCTGAGCCAGAACCCCGAGATCTCCGCGATGCAGCGCAACATCGTCTGCCATCAGATCGCCTTCGTCTGCGCGCTGCGACAGCAATTGCGCGGCCTGGATCCGGCGCCTGCGATAGCAAGCTTCATTTCATCCGAAGAGCTGGCGCACCTGGTCCGCGAAAAGAACTTACCCCTCGCGCTCCAGACCGGAATGGCCGCAGTTCTGTGGGACGCGCGAAACCGGGAATGGATCACCGACTGGGAATGGCAATCGATCGACCACACTCTATCCGACCTTATGGCTTCTCAAGGAGCCGCGGAACGCATCAAGAACACGCCTCTTCCGAAGCAATATGACTTCTTCCTGAACCTGTTCGTCCTGATTTACTGTCTGCTGCTGCCCATCGGAATGGTCTCGGCGCTGGGCTGGTTTACGCCGCTTGGGTCGACACTGGTGGGATTTATGTTTCTGGCGCTTGATCGAATCGGGCGTAATCTCGAAGATCCCTTCGAAAACTCAGAGAACGACCTGCCGCTCACGGCGATTACGAAAACGATTGAAATTAACTTGCTCCAGATGTTGGGAGACACAGCCTTGCCGGAACCTGAGCCCGCGAGGGATGGGGTCCTGTGGTGATTACAGCGGTTTTTCGGCTCTTCCAAAAAACCGGTCACACGGAATCTCACAAGTAGAATCAACAACTTAACATCCCATCCGTAATTTCGTGTGCTTTAATCCTCATCGAGAAGGAAAACACGCACACAATGATCTCCGAAAAGCAGCTTGAGGCCAATCGCCGCAACGCGCAGCGGTCCACCGGTCCCCGGACCGAGGAGGGCAAGAAAGTCGCGGCCCTGAACGCGCGCCGCCACAATCTCACCGGTCAGGTGACCGCCATGACAGAGGCGGACCGCATCATGCACGACGCTTTCTCCGCCGCCCTCGTCGAGAGCCTCGCGCCCGAAGGAGCCATGGAGACCCAGCTCGCCCAGCGCATCGCCACGGATAGCTGGCGCTTGAACCGAATTAGCGCGGTCGAAGACAACCTCTTCGCCCTCGGCCACAACTCCAGGTCGGACGAAACCGAAACAGATGACCCGGAAATCCACGCCGCCCTGACAGCCGCGAAAGTCTTCAAAGAAGAGTCGAAACAGCTCCAGCTCCTGACCCTCTATGAGCAGCGCATCAATCGCAACATCCAGAAGAACCTGGCGACGCTCCAGGCACTCCAATCAGCCCGCCTCGCTAAACGTGAAGCCGAAATGAAGGAAGCGAAGAAGCTTCTCCAGTTGAATGAAATGAAGGGTTTACCGTACGGGCCGACCGAAATAAGCAAAGATGGCTTCGTTTTTTCGACCGCCGAAATCCGCGCCGCCATCGACAAAGACCGTCGCTTGAACCGGGCAAATCAAACCGATTTGAGCCGCTACCGACCCCAAAAACTACAAGCGAAGGCGGCCTGACGGATGGCTATTCGTGTTCATTCGTGTTTATTCGTGGCCCAAAAAGGGTCGTAGCGGACCATCTTTCGATCGGCCTAATGCTCATATTGGGTCGGGGACTGCTAAGTTCTAACCATGCAGATCGAGAACCTGGGAGTGATCGGAAACTGTCAGTTTTCGGCGCTGGTCCACAGTAACGGTGAGATCGTATGGTGTTGTCTGCCGCGCTTTGACGCCGAACCTGTATTTTCGACTCTGCTCGATGCCGAAAATGGCGGCCGCTTTTGCATCGGGCCGGGGGATGGCGGAAAGGGCAATCAAAAGTACATTCCGAATACCAATGTTCTCGAGACCATTTTCGAAACCCCTTCCGGTTCCTTCCGGGTGATCGATTTCGCTCCGAGATTTCTGCAGTTCGGGAATGCCCACCGGCCAACCACCCTCATTCGGATCGTCGAACCCATTAAGGGCACGCCGCGCATCGTCGCCGCGTGCGAGCCTCGGCTGGGCTGGTCCAAAATCCGGCCAGCCGTTACGCACGGGTCGCATCATCTCGATTTCGAAGGCTTCGCCAGCAAGCTGCGGCTTACCACGGATATTCCTCTCTCATGGCTCGGCGGTCAGCCCTTTACCCTGACGGGCCGGAAGTACTTCGCGCTCACGTGGGGCGCGCCGGTGGAAGAGCCGCTGGCGCCGCTCTGCGAGCGCTTCTGGAACGAGACGACCCGCTACTGGCAAACCTGGGTGAAGCACTGCGATATTCCGCCGCTGTTCCAGCAGGAGGTGATCCGTTCCGCGCTGGTCCTGAAACTTCACTGCTTTGAGGACACGGGCGCGATCATCGCCGCAATGACCACGTCCATTCCCGAGTCGCCCGGGAGCGGACGCACCTGGGACTACCGCTATTGCTGGTTGCGCGACTCCTATTACGTATTGAATGCTTTCGGCCTCCTCGGCCAGTTTGAGGAGCGCGAACAATTCGTGCAATACCTGCTGAACGTTACCGGCGGCGTATCCGGCATGAATCTCGCGCCCTTATATCGTGTCGACGGGTCTCAGAATCTGGACGAATCGATCCTCGAAGACTGGCCGGGCTACAACAATGAGCGCCCCGTGCGGGTGGGAAACGGAGCGGCGACCCACCTGCAGAACGACATTTACGGTGAACTCGTGCTCGCGCTGACCCCGCTCTTTCTGGACGAGCGGATGAGCGAGGATCGATCCCCCGCGACGCTGAATCTGGTGGAGGGGCTCGCGCGGAAGGCCATTTCGGTGGCTGGCGTGCCCGATGCAGGCATCTGGGAATATCGAACCGAATGGGTGCCGCAGACATTTTCCAGTCTCATGTGCTGGGCCGCGGCCGACCGCATGGCGCTGATCGACGGCCGGCATGCTCCGTCCCGCGCCGGCGAATTTCGCCAGGCCGCGGACCACATCCAGTCGCAGATGATCGAGCACGCATGGAATGCAAAGATGGGGAGTTTCGTCGGCCATTACGGCGGCTCGGAACTGGACGCCGCCCTCCTTCAGATGGCGCGTCTCCGATTCCTTCCCTATGACGATCCGCGGCTGGCCGGTACGATTAACGCCATCGCGAAGGATCTGGACCATGGAGGGTGGCTGCTTCGCTACAGCCTGAACGACGGGTTCGGCAAGCCATCGGTGGCGTTCGTTATCTGCACCTTCTGGCTCATCGAAGCGCTGGCGCGAGCCGGCCGCAGGGTCGAAGCCCGCACGTGGTTCGATCGTATTCACGCGGCGATGTCGCCGTTGGGTCTGCTTTCCGAGGACTACGATCCGATCAACCGCCGTATGTGGGGTAATTTCCCGCAAACCTATTCCCATGTCGGAATGATCCACGCGGCGTTCGCTGCCGCTCCCCAATGGGAGGAAGTGCTCTAGCTGGCTCGGCCCTGCTGGCTAATTGGAAGCTCCGCGCTATTGTGAAAGTTTATGGAAGTTGACACGCTGGAAACAGCGAAGCAGCCTGCGGGCGCCTGGCTGCGGGACTGGATGGGATTTCGCCAGCGCGAAAACCAGATGTTGATGATCCTGAGCCTGATCATCGGGATCATCGTCGGACTTACGACAGTAGCTTTCATACTTCTGACGGGACGTCTGGCTGCCCGGATGTACCCGCCCGACAGCGCCGCCTGGAGGCGGGTGCTTGTTCCCACTGCGGGAGCTCTGGTAAGCGGCTATCTTCTTTTTCGTTATTTTCCCAACGCGCGCGGAAGCGGAATTCCCCAGGCGAAGTTTGCCCTGTTCATTCGCAACGGTTTTATTTCCGCGAAAACGGCGATTGGCAAGTTTGTTTGCTGTTCGATTTCGCTGGCAAGCGGCATTGCCCTGGGCCGCGAAGGTCCGTCGGTGCAAATTGGAGCCGGTATCGCCTCGGTCATTGGCCGAAGATTCGGGCTGAGTCCCGCGAACGTGAAAGCGCTCGTGCCGGTGGGCTGCTCCGCGGCGCTGGCCACGGCGTTCAACACGCCAATTGCAGCCGTGCTGTTCTCCCTCGAAGAGATTCTGGGCGATCTCCATGCGCCCGTGATCGGGTCGGTGGTGCGTGGGTTCGGCGACGGCGTGGATGGTGCTCCACCTGATTCTCGGTGACCAGCCGCTGTTTCACGTGCCCGCATACAACCTTGTGAGCCCGATGGAATTCGGCATCTACGCAATTCTCGGAGTCGTCGGCGGACTGGGGTCGGTCTGCTTCGTGAAACTGCTCCTGAAACTGCGCTTGTGGTTTCGACGCCTGCCGGCTTCGACTGTCTGGTTTCAGCCCGCGATCGGGGGCCTGTTCGTGGGCCTTCTGGGATGGTTCGTGCCGGAGGTTCTGGGTGTGGGATACGACTATGTGGATCGGGCGCTCGGAGGCGAGATTCCAGTCAAGACGGTTGCGATGATGGCCGTGCTGAAGATTGTCGCCACGCCGATGTGTTATTCATCCGGCAATGCGGGAGGCATATTCGGGCCCAGCCTTTTCATCGGCGCGATGATCGGGGCGGCTACCGGAGGCGTCGCTCATTCGTTGCTTCCCGGGCTTACGGCCGCTCCCGGAGCGTACGCTCTTGTCGGTATGGGCACTGCGTTCGCCGGCATCGTGCGCACTCCGATGACTTCGGTGATCATGATTTTCGAGATGACTCGCGATTACGCGATCATCGTGCCGCTGATGATTTCCAATATGATCGCTTTTGTTATTTCGCGGCAACTTCAGCCCGAGCCGATCTATGAGGCGCTCGCTTTGCAGGAGGGCGTCTACCTGCCGACTGCGGAATCGCGCGAGGAACTGGCCGGCCCGAACGTGGGCGAAATCATGAGCTCGGACACGCAACTCCTTTCGTTGGAGGCGAAGCTGGACGCCGCGAAGCTTTTTCTGGACGCGCGAAAATGCAATTCCTGGCCGGCGGGCGAACGCAAGCAGATCCGGGGGCTGATCACCAGGCGCGACATCGAAACTGCGGCCGCCGAAGCGAAGGTCGTTCGCGATCTCATCAAGGGTGCTGAGTCATATCCGTTCGTCCATACGGATCATCCGGTCAGCTACGCGCTCGAGCGTATGCGCGATGGAAACGTCGATGTCCTGCCTGTGGTGAGCCGAGCCAGTATTTACGAGATGTGCGGAGTCGTTACCCTCACCCGAATCCTCGAGGAATTCGGAATCGCGGACCTCTCTGGTAACGGGTACGCAACGGCCCGGAGCGAGGGAGGATGAAGTCCAGTCTGACGAGTGCGGTAATTGCGATAGTCGCTTTAATCGTCGGGCTGAGCGCGCTCGATCAGTTTCTGGCGAAAGTGGAGTCCTCGGAGTTGCACAGCACGGCGGAGCGGTCTTACATCGCAGGGTACACGCCTGATTCGGGAGGGAAAGGCCGCGGAAGCGATCGACCGGTTCAGAAGCGCATATGCGATCGAACGCGACAATCGCGAATATGAACTGGCGCTGATCGCCGCATTGACGGAGCGTCGGAAATACGGCTGACGCGGCCATGCTGATGGATGAGGTTCTCAATCGCTATCCCAATGATGGCCGCACGAATCTGACCGCGGCGCGTCTGATGGTGAAAGAGGGAAAGATCGCGGATGCGGAGGCTTATTATCATCGCGCGATTTACGGCGAATGGCCGGATAACCCGTCCGCGAACCAGCAGACCGTCCGGATGGAGTTGATCGATCTGCTCTCGAAGCATGGAAAGAAACAGGAATTGCTCGCTGAACTCATTTCGCTCGAAGCGCTCTCCGGGAAAGATCCCGAAATTCAAAAGCGCCTGGCAAAACTGTTTCTCTCTGTGGATTCCCCCGCGCGAGCGGCGAGCATTTACCAGGCGATGGTGGCGAGAAATCCGAAGGACGTGGATGCTTACGAGGGGCTCGGGCAAGCCGAACTGGAGCAGGGAGAGTATCCGGCCGCGCATACGGCTTTCGATCAGGCTTTTCGGCGCGACCCGGATAACGCTTCGATTCGCTCGCATTTGCAAACTCTGAACACCGTCGTGGAGATCGATCCCACGGTGAGGCGGTTGACGTCGGAGGAGAAATATCGCCGCAGCAGGCGTATTCTGGAAATGGCGAGCATGGGGTTGCGGCAGTGTATCTCGAATCATCTGGTCGGTGGTTCCGATGAAGTCGGCAAGGTGCTGACAGCGGCCGACGCCACCACCGCCAGCAAAGCGCCGGCGCATGTTACGAACGAGATGGCTGAGGGTATTTTGAACACGGCGGAAGCGGTCTGGCGCACGCAAAACCGGGCATGCGCCGGAGCCTATCCTCCCGATGAAGCGCTGGCGTTGATCATGAAGAAGCTGGCCTCGTGAGGGCTGCTATACTGGTGAAGTTGTGATTGCAGTCCTATTAACAATCGTGCACGTGGTTGTGTGCTTATTTCTGATCGTCGTGATCCTTTTGCAGAGCGGCAAGGCGGCCGATCTGGCGGGGGCGTTCGGCGGCATGGGTTCGCAGACCGCGTTCGGCCCGCGCGGCTCGGCGACGCTGCTCTCAAAAGCGACGACGATCTCGACCGATGGTGTTCATGCTGACGTCGATCTCGCTCTCGATTATCGCGCACGAGAGGATCTGGATCGGCGCAGCGGCACGGCGCTGCAACGGCATCCGGCGCAGACCTCGGCTCCGGCCACTCCTGCGCCTGCGACGCCGAAGAAATAGCCATCAATCGAGTAAGTTGCCCGGGTTTGCGGAGGTGGCGGAATTGGCAGACGCACTAGCTTGAGGTGCTAGCGGGAGCAATCTCGTGGGGGTTCAAGTCCCCCTCTCCGCACCACAGATTTAAAAGAACTTAGCGGCCGGAACTCAAGTTCCGGCCGATTTTGTCTTTGGCCGCTGACGCGGTTTTTGTAGCGGAATCGAAAATCAACGAGCCGACACAGGCAGTTTCAGGCAGGATCGGAATCCTCGTCCGTGAAGGCGTGTCGGCCGGGAAGCATTTGCTGGTGCAGAATGCGGAGAATCAGAACGTCCTCGGCGTCCCGCCGATAGAAAATCACATGCTTGCCAATCACCGCCATACTGGCGCCGTCCGTCACCCAGCTTGAAATGGTCAGATCGAAGTGGTCGGCCAATAATGCGGCGGCATGAAAGGCCACGATCATCAGCGCGAAATGAAGAGCACGCGTCTGCCTCGCCCACAGCAGCACTACATAGAACGCTGCGCTCAGCACAATAAGTCAACGGCATTTTGCCAGCGCAGAAAACGAATCAGCGGCGTGAACATGAATTCCGGCAACTAAACCCCTGAAGCTCTTCAGTGGCCGCCAACCCGCTGTCCTCTAATGTCCCGACAGCTGCGTCGCAACCGCGCACGCGCCGCTCGGAACCGTCATCCGCTCTTCCACCAGCAGCTTGTCTTTTTTACTGAGGTCATAAACTGAAACCGACGTACGCAGCGCGATCCCCCCGACCTCCGCCGCCACGATCCAACGGTTGCCGCTATGCCAGACGAAAAGATACCGTCGATGTTTATGCCCCTTGACGTAAACGTCGATCGTGTCAAACGGTTCGCCGGGCAACGCGATTTCTCCCACCGCCTTGCTCAGCTCAGCCGGCAGTCCCGAAGGCAGAGCGACCTGAACAACTCCTGGAGGCACAGGGCAGACGTCACTCGCCGACGCGGCTGATGCCGCCATCCACAATACGCCCGCCACAACGCAAGTCCACTTCATCGCTGCAGAAAATCCTCAACCACCTTCAGCGCCTCTTCCAGCGCATTCAGGTTTCGCGCCGCGATCACATCATTACCAGCGCTCATAGCCAACCTGGTAGCCCGTGACTCCGAATCCAGACTGGCAGCCGCGGAGGCAACTTCGGGTGGCAGAGCCTGTCTCGCCTGAAACTGAGCCAAACCCGCCCTGGCACGATTCACCCGGCTCAACGCCGTGTTGTACCGCCCCAATAATTCCGCGCGATTCGGCGCCGCGTTCGGAGCCGCCGCCCCACCGTTCCCGCCCGCTGGTGGAGTCCCATCGCCCAACACCGGCATCACCCCGTCGATCGGCGCATAGATTGTCTCCCGGATCGTCCGGTAAGGCTTCCCCCCGATCTCCGTATGCTCATGCACGAGCTCATGCACCAGACCTCCGGGGACATCATCGCTCCGCCAC
Organism: Terriglobia bacterium; assembly: GCA_963845785.1. Taxonomy (GTDB): domain Bacteria; phylum Acidobacteriota; class Terriglobia; order Bryobacterales; family Bryobacteraceae; genus BOG-234. The sequence goes on from CAWJTK010000005.1 coordinate 230,626, forward strand.
GTCTTCGTAAACGTCATCGGATCGTTCGCGCGCGCCACCGACTCCCATTTGGTCGCGATCTTCCTTCCATTGATCGTCACCGTCTCTTCGCCCGTCGTCTTCGTCCGCGTATCCTCCTGCGGACCCGGCGCCGATCGCCTCGCGGGATAGACGAGCTGAGCGGGCGACGATGCGCGCGGCTGCCCTCCCCTGTCAAAAATCGTCGACGTCGCGGTCACAACGGCCTTTTGTTCATCGACAGAATCCAGATGCATCGTGATGCGCGAAATCAGCGTGCGCTTATATTGATCCGTGCCCGGCGTCACCTCCTGCAACAACCGCGTCTCCAGATTCACTTTCGTTCCCGCTGGAAACTTCTTCCACGCGAGATACTCCGGCGTTTCGACAGTAGCCGGCATCGGCGCTCCCGCGCTCAGCCACGGCGGCCTTGATTCGCGGAAATCCGCGCTCGCCTCCGCGGCCTCCAGAACCCTGAGCTGACGCAAATTCAGAATGCGCACGCCGGAAGCAACGCCGAAGCTCTGAACATCGCCCTGCACTTCGATCGTCTTCCCCACCAGCCCCGCAAAGTTATTCCCGTAGCTGCCCTGCAGCATCTCGGGGTAGGGAGAGAATCCCACAAAACCATCGGCGCGCGAATCTTTGAACCGAATCGTCGCGTAATGCGGCAAACCATTCATATCGATATCGACGCCGGCGACGGTGCCGCGGACAATCACAGGCTTCCCCACCCAGCGCGGATCGTAAGAGCTGGCTCGGAAATGCGCCACCTGCCCATCCGGGATCACCGCATGGGGATCCTTCAAGAGCGCCTGGAACCAGACCCGCAAAGGCTGCGATTGCGGATCACCCGCAATCTTCCCCTGGGCATCTTTGGGAATGTCCTTCAATCGCCCCGCCGCGTCCCGAACGTTCCCTTCGCCATATTTCGCCACGAGCTGGTTGTAGACCGAATAAGCCTTCTGCCAGTTATCTTTCATGTTGAACGCCGCGGCAGGCTGCATGTTCAGCAGAATGTTGGGATCGAACGCCAGCGCAATCGCATACGCGCGAGGGCTGCTCTTCGTCACCTGGGTCAGGAACATGTAATACGGATTCGGAGACGGCGACGCCACGTATTCGCCCACCTCCACCGGGGTGCGCGTAGCCAGCCCGCCCACGGTATTCTTCGGCGCCTGCAGAGTCGCCTCCGCCGCCGCCCTTACCTCGTTCCTGCCGAACATCTGCACGAAAAGGTTGTAGAGGTCCTCCGTCGCCGCGGCGGGATCGGGCAGATCGTCCTTCTGGTTCTGCCCCAGTGCCCAGCTCACATCCGCTTCCATCTGGCAGCGGAGGTAAATCTCCGGGTCCTTGATAAACGAGGAAACCTTCAGCCCGCTCGGCATTCAGCTCCGCCCAGTTGCGCGCGTTCTCGTAAGCTGTGCGCCAGTTCGATTTGTCCTGGAGCGTGTCGACCAGCAACTGCGGGTTCGCTGAAGGATCGTTGAGCATTTTGGCGACAAAATTCATCAGGTTCTGCGCACCGTCCACCAGCCCGTTTCCCGAGGAAGGCTTCTTGTCCTCCGCCCGCCGCATCGCTGCCACCCACCGCGCAAACAAAGGTTTGGCGTAAGGCCGGATCCCGCCATCCATGTTGTCGGGCACCTTGTCGAGATCTCGCAGCGAAGTATCGCCGCCCAAAGCCGCCAGCGCATTGCCTGCCTTGACGAACACCAGGTTCATTGTCTTGCTGGTCGCCAGCGCGAGGTAATACGCGTCTTTCTGCCGCAGAGCGCGAACGAAATCTCTCTCGGCCTGGTCGATTCCCGGGCGGTCTGGCCACAGTGCGTAATAACGCTTGCGCGCGGCTTCGATTTTCGCGTTATCCTCAGTGAACACATCGTCCATGCTGCCTTTCAAAAGGTTAGCCGCGGTTTCCAGGCAGGTATTCCGGCCGTCCGGCCGCAGCGGATGCGCATTGCAGGGACCTTGCGCAATCGCAGGGAACGCGCTCACCATCACCAACGCACCAGACAGCAGGACGCTTCTCATTTCCATTCACCTCGGTCTTACTTGTTGCGGGGAGCCTTGCACGACGGCGCCGCCGCCATTCGTCGCGCGATTTCCGCCGGGCCCGGATCGAACGGCCCGAACCCGACTAGCGGGGTCCACTGATGCACATAAACCTCCGGCGGAGGCTGCGACTTGTTCGTCCGCGAAAACTTCCACTGGAAATTCAGCACGCCTCCCACCCTGCCCCGGATCTGCATCGTCGGCAGCGGCTTCGTCATCCCGAAATGCACAGCCGAGGCGACCATAGGCTTATAGAAAAGCCCCTTACAATCGCCGATACACTCGATGACTGATCGCCCCGCGAGTCCGTCCTGCTGTCCGGTAGCGATCCCCTGCGTTCCGCTCGAATCCCACGTCACCCGGCCCGAGCCCACGCAGGCGAACTTCTCCTTCTTCATCTGCTCCGCCACTTCATCAATCGGCTCTCCGTCATGCACCGTGCCCGGAGGATCATACCAGGCAGGAACCAGGTACTCGAAATCCGCGCTGAAAGAGGCGGGGTCCAGATAGTTCGTTACATTCGTCGCGCCCGGCAGCGTTTCCGGACGCTTGCGATCGACGGGAGCAACCATCTGCGGCGGCTGATCCGGCAACGGAGGCAGCTTCTCTCCGCGCGGCGCCAGATCCACCTTGTCGCATTTATCGTTCAGCATCTTTGCCGTGATCTTCCCGGTCGGCGCATCGAACGTCCCCTCGATGCCCAGCGCCTCATACACCGCCGGGTGATGACTCACCCACGGCTCGGGCTCAAAATGGAAGCGCCCGGTCTTTTCGTCATACGTTCCCTTCAAGCGGTAGCCGGTGGTTTCAATCCCGTTAACGGAGTGGAAAGACATGGTGATGCTTGCCGTAACACCCTCGTCCGGATCCGGTACTCCCAGCAGGCCCATTACAGGGGACGCGAAGAAATCAAAATTCCTCCACGCGCCGCCGCAGTGATAGCGGCCGGTGAACCTCTCTGAGGTGAGGCTTTTTTGATTCTGCGCGAAGCCGGGTAAAAGGGCGATGGAGAATAAGACCACGGCGCAGCGCATGGAAACACGAGAATCATCGCACAATTGTGCTAATCTTCCAACCACGGTGAGTATGGTCGCCAGGGCCGCTGTCCTTTTCATTTCCTTCCTGACATTGCTCGACGGGCAAACCCGATACTCGCAGGCTCCCGAAATCGGCGACAGCGAATTCCTCAGCTCTGTAAAGGAAGTCTCCCTCGTCCTGCATTCCGCCGACTCTCTGCAGCAATACGTCTCCGTCGCCGCGCAGCGCAACGAAATCGTGAATGCCCTGGCAGGCTACGGAATAGCCGTTCGCCCAAACGCGCGCGTCACCCTTGCTGTCACAGTCTCAGACCACCGCCCCGTGGTCGTTTACAGGAATGTGAAGACCAATGTGGTCGAGGAAACCATCGCAATCCACGGGATCTATATGAGCATGCGGTTTTTTGTGAAAGCCGCCGCCCTCCGCAATGGCAAACTTCATCTGATCTGGGCCGCTGCGCAGGCTTCCTCGTCAGGACGCAGTCTCGCCGAAGACAACGACACCCGCAAGCTGCTCTTTGGAGACCCCACCCTGCAGGACAACCAAAGAATGTTTGTGAGTGTTGTCGGCGATTGCCTGAAGGTCTTCACTCCCCCCGCCCCTCCGGCACCCACCACGCTCCGCGGACTTCGAGCGGCCGCGGCCCAGCAGGTCGCGCCTCCCCCTGTTGCCACGCCGTGGGCCGTGAGCTCCTGGGCGGAACCGGCCAAAGCAGCCATCGACGCGGACTTCGCGCGCCTCATGAGCCCGGGTACACCAGTCGACAAGACGCCCCTCGAAGGCCTCGCGGGGAACCCTGAAATCATTCTCGAACCGAATTTCGATCATGACGACTGCAAGGCCGATCCCGCATGGCGCAGCCGCTGGACCACCGTTTTTCAGCGCCTCCGCTGGACCGCTCCGCAACAACCGCCAGCCCTATCCCTGAAACACTATTTCAATTGCGCGTACGCCTATGGCGCACCCCCAGGCTATTTCGTGCTGTTCGACAGCATTTACCTGATGGAAGCGAACGTGGTGTTCCCACTCAACGGCAGAGTAGTCCGCAAGCTGGTCAGTCTTGCCACGGCGCACCACGAGAGTTTTGCGCTGGAGGACGGCATCGGTAACACACTGAACCAATTCCTTCCCGCCAATATCCAGGAGTTTATGTACGACCTGAATATGGGGAATTCCGCCGACACCCCGCCAATTCCATAGGCGCCTGTTGAACAACGTCCAGCGTGCGCTGCCGGGGCTTTTTCGGGCCAAACAGATCGCCGGGAACGCAGAATGGCGTCGCCACCGCGCCCCATGCAAGCGTAACGGGAATCGCCGTTAAACCCGCGGGAGCCATCGGCGAGAACGTCATTCGCAGTTCGTCACAAAGACCCTGCTTCATGCCCTTGCCGAGTGATTTCACCCGGTGTTGATGCGCTCTGCGAGCGCGATGGAACTCTCCATACTGAACGTGACAAATGCCTTGACGTCGACAGAAACATCCGCCGCGTATCGCCTGATTTTCTTGATGCCTTCTCTGCGCGGGCTCGCTGACGGGCAGAGGACGAACAGAGTGGGACCAGGAGGAAAAAACGGCGGGATTTGCAGGGAACGAATCTCGCCGACGATGTCTGCGAAATTCCGCAACCTTGCCTGTCGGGGGTATTTTAATTAAAGTAATACGCGCTATTCTTTAATAGCGTATTGGGTAATTAAAGCTCTGCTCATTCAATGCCGCCTCCAGACAATCAGCGAATCGGACGTTTTCTCATTTCCACCGTGGGCGGAGAAACGGTGCGGGCGTATGTCCCACCGGCCCTTCCTCCGATTCCACCCGTTCGCCTGGATTCGGTTCAGCGCCTCCTTGAGCAGGCAAATCTAGCATTGGGCCGCCTGGACGGACTCGCTTCATTCCTCCCGGACCTCACTCTGTTTATCTATGCTTACGTTCGCAAAGAAGCGCTACTGTCCTCTCAAATTGAGGGCACCCAGTCGTCCCTTTCCGATCTCCTGCTTTTCGAAAATCAAGAAGTTCCGGGGGTTCCCACCGAAGACGTGCAGGACGTTTCCAATTACGTCGCCGCGCTGTCTCATGGCTTGAAACGCATACGTGAAGGCTTTCCGTTGTCGTTGCGCCTCATTCGCGAAATTCACGAAATTCTGCTTTCGCGCGGGCGGGGAAGCAACAAGGAACCCGGTGAGTTTCGGCTGAGCCAGAACTGGATCGGAGGCACCCGCCCGGGCAACGCAGCTTTTGTTCCCCCACCTCCCGAGCTCGTCATGGAGTGTATGGGCCAGCTCGAAAGCTTTTTGCATATAGAGGCCAGGGATCTGCCGCTGCTTGTCCGGGCCGCACTTGCTCACGTGCAGTTCGAGAGTATCCATCCGTTCCTTGACGGCAATGGGCGCCTCGGACGGCTTCTGATTACCTTCCTGCTCTGTGCGGACGGCGCGCTATCCGAGCCGATTCTTTACCTGAGTCTGTACTTCAAATCCAATCGCCAGGTCTATTACGATCTCCTCACAAGCGTTCGCACCTCCGGCAACTGGGAGCCGTGGATCGAGTTCTTCCTTACCGGCGTCAAGGAGACTTCCGAGCAGGCGATCGCCAGCGCTCGTCGCCTGATCGCATTGCTGGACCGCGACCGCAAAAAGATAGAGGCGCTTGGTCGGCCCGCGGCCTCCGTCCTGCGAGTATTTCATTACGCCCAGACACATCCGATCCTCTCAATCGCTCCCGCTGCGGAGAAGGTCGAATCGACTTTCCCCACTGTGGCGGCCGCCATCGAGCACCTGCAGCGCCTCGGCATACTGCACGAGATCACCGGCAAGCAGCGCCACCGGCTGTTTGCGTATCGCGGCTACATGGACATCCTCAACGAGGGGACCGAACCTCTTCGATAAACAAGACGACAATGCCGTCTGGTTCGCGGCGCTGCGACGAACCGGAATGTCATCCTCCAGACGTGGCTGAAATCTGTTCGAGTACTCGGGCGGCAACCGCGTCGATCAAAGCCGTACTCAATCCGCGTTCAAAGCGATGGGTGAGCTGACCCTCCATGGTGGGACTTAAAGCTGCGGTCAACATCTCAATCAATGCGTCCAGAGCTTCGTCGGTCTGTCGAAGGCGTTCAATCTTCGCAAGAGCGTGAAGCACGGTAGTGTGGTGCCGGCCGTTGTAAACACGCCCGATCCGAGTGATGCTCCAAGGACACATAGATAACAATTCGTTCTGCTAACGTTCTAACGCCGGGTCCGGCAGGTGCAACAGGAACTCAGGCATGTCCGGGAGTCCGTCGATGAACGTTCCCTTTTTTTTCCATCGAGTGAGAAGCGCCGGACCCGCTGCTCGAACCGCTCGGCCACATAGAGATCGCCCTCCGGGCCGAACGCAAAGCCGGACGGCGCTTTGAGCTTGCCATCGATCACCAGGCGAGCGTGCAGCTTGCCTCGGGGAGGCTCTTCGGGGATGTCGTAAGCAAGGATACTTCCGCTGCCGGAGGCGCCGATATAGAGCGTCTCGCCGTGCAAAATGAGATGCACGGGCTGGGTGAGATTCTTTCTTTTAATGTGAGCCACGAGGCGCCCCGTTTCGATCTCAAAGACCTTGACGGCGTCACCGGCCTCGTCGGCTACGTAGAGGTACCGGCGGTGCACGATGATCCCGCGCACAGAGTGGCGGGGCCTGCCGTGTACGTCGAGCACAACTTTAAGGCCTTGCGGCGCGGGCACATCCAACGGCGCGTCCTCGCCGCATTCGGGAAGTCGGCCGAGGCTGGAGGCGACCAGTGTGCCGGGAAGAAACTTTCCGTTAGGGAAGTTCTTGCGGAGGTGGATGGCCACCGGCGCGGGCTTGCGCGTCTTCGGCATAATGGCGAGAACGGTGTTGGTGTCCTGGCACGATACGTAGACGCGACCGTCGTCGCCGAGTTCCACATCGAAGGGATGGACCATTGCGGAAACATGCTTCGATGTCACCACCATATCGGCGAAGCAGAATGTGTCGCCGCAGCGATGGTAACGGGCGAGATGGCTGTCTTTGCGCCACGCGCTGGCAATATAGAGATCGTCGCCCACTTGAGCGAAGCCGCGAGCGATATGCAGCGGATGCGAACCGGGCGACTGGTCGAGGAGGAGTGGATGCTTCTTCCTGGGCGTGCCGTCATCCTCGAAGACGCCGATGTTTTCGACGCCGGTTTTGCCCTCACCGCGATAGCTGATCCACCACACAATAATTCCCTTCCTCCACTTAAAAGGTTTATCGACCGAACTGCGCCAGGTCCGCGCCACGAGAACTCACGCGATTGCTTTGGCCGCCTTACCTTCCTCTTTGACAGGGCACCGAAAATCGTAATCCGCCTGCATCTTTCTCAATTGAAGGATGCCGTAGAGCACAGTGGCGCCCATGCCCAGGATCAGCGTTCCGGCGAGCGCCCTTTCTACAGCGTAGTAAGCCATGCGGTTAGCGGTATACCCGGCGATGATCAATACGATTATGGCGATGTTGATCATCCAGTTCACCGGCCTGGAGACGATGAACCGCAACGTGCCGAAGCCGGTCAGCTGGTAAAGCATGAAGGGCAGGATTGCCATCGCCGGCAGCAACTCGGAGGCGCCGAGCGAAACATCGACGGCGCCGGGAGCTCTGGAGTGCAGCAATGTGCTGTTGGCCAGTTCGTGAAACAAAGGGGGCACGGCGCAGAGGAAAGGCACTACGCCCAGCAATTCCAGCACAAGTGCTCCGCACCACGCTCCGGTCCGGGAGGCGTCATCAGCTCCTTCGCCATCGGATTCGGTGCCTATGAAGAGCCCGCCAACGATGGCCGCCGCACTGGCGAGCATCAGCAGTTCCACCGTGATCCCGAAACTCGTCGGTTCACCAGCCTTGAGCAACAGCATCGCGAGAAAACCGGGTGTATAAAACATCACCCGGACCAGTTTTGCCCAGACACGCGCGTCGCGTTGCGGCGGCAGTATCGGCAGGGGGCGTCCGTCGGCGCCCGTCATTACCCTTTTCTTAGACATGTTTCCGTCCTCTGAGCGCCCGCTCTTCACGAAACGTTCATCGGAAGGATGAATAAAGGAAACCGCTCGCTTCAAAATATGTCGATGTCAAAACGAGGGAAGCTGGTTATGGGTACCGCCGGTTCCGAAAGAGATCGCGCCATCGGTTTACCTCTCCATAGAAATCCTTTTCGACGCTTTCCCCTGGAATGTCGGCCACCACCTGAATATCCAGGCCGCGAACTTCTTCGAGGTACCGGAACAAACGGGCGATCATCGACGCTCCCCAGTCGACATCCTGATAGAAGCCGCTGCAGTGAAAACCGGGGAGATGGACAGGGTGATAGCCGCTGAAATTGACTTCGACTACCTTGAATTCGCCTGCCGCCGTGAGCGCGACATCCCAGCCCAGGAGAGAACCGTTGACGATTCCGGAAGGCAAGCTGTTCAGCAGCCGCTGCACGAAAGCGTTCGGCGCATCGCGCTCGCCCGGGATATTACCCGTTCCGAAGCGATGAAATGTCATATCTTCCACAACATCTGTCTCGATGCTGTGAACACGGAATTCCTTGTCGATCGCGATTCGTTCCTGAATGATAAAGTTCTCATCGCTGATTCGGATCGGACCGCTGCCGTTGAAGTGCGCCGCCTCGCCGAAAATCGAGGGGGGAATATCGAAGTTCCCCTTTTCTCCCGACGAATGTCCCAGAACCGCCTTTATGACATAGCGCCCATCGAACTCGAATGCGGCACGGCAGGCAACCGCGTCGCCACGCTCGCTGCTCGCGAATCGCCGAAGGCCGCAGGTGACGGGAATCGTTCCAGGAAGGTAATGGTTAAGCACCAAAGCCTGAACGAGCTTATGGTCGACACGCCATTCGAAGACGCGATTCTCGCTAAAGCCGAGGACGGCGCTCAACTGCCGGACGGGCAAGGCCCGGAACGTGCTGCGCATGCCGATCAGAAAAGGCGCCGCGCGCGACAAACTCAGAACGATTTTGCCGGGATTCGGACTTTGGCGGGGCAACGAGACCCCTTCGATTTTCGTAATAAGACGCGCAGCTTCGGCGATTTCCGCCTCATTCCACCTGGCCAATTTTAGAATTTAAGCGAAAAGTATTGCCGCCGTCACCGCCGGCCTGCTATTTTGTTCGCAAGCTACTGAAAACGATGCAGATTTTTGTTACGACCTCAGACTACTATAATCCACTTTTGCCTGGGTTCTGCTACCTTTTCAATCGCAACTGGTCTGACCGCCAGCCTGTAACAATCCTTTGTTACGAACAGCCGAAGGCTGTACTGCCGGACAATTTCACCATCCATTCGCTCGGCTCCGCCGCCTGTTGCGGCGGGGAAATTCCCGAGTGGGGGCCGGGCCGGCGTGGGCGCAAATTCCAGGAGGCATATCCCAATCCACTCTGGACCGACAGCCTTCGGCCCTTCTTCAGCACCCTTCCCGAGGAGCCGTTCATTCTGCTTCAGGCCGACTACTATCTTCACTTCCCCGTGGAACTGCACAAGATAGACTATCTCAGCGGATTCCTGACCATCGATAATGTGGCGAAGATTGATCTTACGCGGGACCGGGCATTTTGGCCCCATGAACCATTTACGGCTGAAAACGGCATCGAGGTGGTCGTAAGCAGTCAGACCGCGCCTTACCGGACTTCGCTCCTCCCCGCGATCTGGAAGCGCGATTATTTCCTGAACCTGCTCAAGCCCGGCCGCAGCCCGTGGACTTTCGAAACGATCGGAATGACGGAGATCATGAATGACGGCAAGCTGATCCTCGGAGTGGACCAACCCCTGTTCGGCCCGGTGCCTTACCTGAACATCTATTACTCTGGCAAGGTCAACTGGCAGCAACTCGACCAGCTCGATCAGGGGACTCGCGAGGAGATGACGAAGAGAGGAATGATCGGAGCGGGGTGGAATGGATGGGTCGAGCGGCCGCAATGAAGGTCTTTGTGACGACATCCGACTGGTACAACCCTCTCGTTCCCGCCTTTGCGTGGCTGTTTAACCGTTTCTGGTCGGACTCACAGGAAGTGGTGATTCTCTGTTATACGCCGCCGGCCTGTGAATTACCCGGTAACTTTTCGATTCATTCTCTGGGGGATCCCGCGGAATTCGGTAACCATCAGCCAGAATGGTCTCCCGGCTCCCGCGGACGACGCTTCGGCGAGCCGTATCCGACTCCGAAATGGAGCGACAGCCTGAAGCGCTGGATCGATCGGATTGAGGACGACGTCTTCATCCTGCTGCAGATCGATTACTTCATTCATCGGGACGTGAATCACCGGCAGATCGAGATCCTGCAAAAATATCTTCCCCATCCCGGTGTGGTCAAGATCGACCTTTCCGCCGACCGTTATCACAATCCTCACCACCACTTCGCTTCGGAGGACGGTTTTAAGGTTCTCGTGAGCGATCAGAAATCGCGGTATCGATCTTCTCTGCAGGCAGCGATCTGGAAACGCGACTACCTGGCCGGTTTGCTCAAGCCAGGACTCAGTCCATGGGACTTTGAAAAGGCCGCCATGTACCAGCAGATGGATGACGGCGGCCTGATTCTGGGAGTGGCGCAGGCCGAACTTGGACCCGTTCCGTATTTGAACGTGTACGGCGGTGGCCGTACCAACTGGGAGCAGTTAAGCAAACTGGATGCCGAAATATTGGAGGAACTGCACGGGCGGGGAATGATCGGCGCACACTGGAACGGTTGGGCCGATCCCGTCGGGTGGAAACGATGCTGACCAGCCGATGGCTCGAGGCCTGGTTTCGCCCAATGGGTTTGTTTTTTCAAATCACCTCGAACAGCCCGTTGGTGATCGACGCGGCTAACGCGACGTTCGGAGGATACGGACGGTGCGAACCGGTCGATTCTGCGGATGTCAGGTGTTGCCTGACGGAGGTGGATACTGCCGATGTCTCGCTGGAACCGAGGTACGAGGTAAGGGCGGGCGCATCGGTCGTTGAATTTCCCGGCGGCGGGACCCGGGTCACTTTGGACACCCGGAACGGCGAAGCGACAGGCACGATCGCCGCAAACCTTGCTCGGAGTCCGTCCGCTCTGCGCTATCACGTGCTCCAGTTCATCCTGGCGAGCATGCTCGCGCGGCGCGGATTCCTGGGAATCCATGCCTCCGCGTGCGTTCTCGACGGTTCCGCGATTCTATTGCGCGGTCCGAGCGGATCTGGCAAGACGGCGACGGCCTATGCCTGCCTCAAAGCCGGCTGGCAGACGCTCGGCGAGAGTGTGATCTGGATCGATACGCGGAATGGAGGAAAATGCGCGTGGGGAATGCCCTGGTATTTTCACTTTCCGCGGGAGGCGGCGGCATTGTTCACAGACTTGCCTTCCGAGGCTGCACTTACCGCCGGAGGACGCGAGCGGCTGGAGATCGAAGTTGAGTCGGTTCGGGCGGGATGCACGGTGACCCATGCAGACCCGGCTGCGATTGTCTTCGTGGCAAGCGGTGGGAGGCCGATCGAGCGATTGACTCGGGAACAGGCTACGGCCGAATGGCCCGCTGGAGCGACGGGAATGGAGACCGATTTTCCCAACTACGAGCGGCACATTGGACGTCTGCTGGAATTTCCCGCCTGGACAATGGCTCCGGGCGCACTCGCCGCCGCGCCAGATTTGATGGGTAAGGTCCTGGCAAGATCCAGTCCCCGGGGCAGCGTGAACGACGAGCCCGCTGGTTACTTTCTTCACCTGCACGGTTTATCCGGATATCGCGCGGATCTGGTACGCCTGTCTGCGCCGCGCCGTCCTTGATGGCGATGCGGCTTACGAAATCTATCATGACTCGGATATGTGCGAGTTGGATCCCCGGTTGTTCCCCGGAGCCAAAATCCTTGAAGCGACGTGCCGCAGACGGGATTTTCAGGAGGCGTATAACGACGCTCTCGCGCGAGTCGAGACGCCCTGGCTCGCCTTTGTGGACAGCGACGTTTACTGGGTATCGAGCAGGCTTTGGGGCGAGATCCGGGAGCATATGTCCGATCCTCGCGTTGCGGCCATCTCCTGCGTGCGACGCAATCATAGGACGAGCACAGGGACGTTTTCGGTCGTTATGAAGGCCGAAATTTATCGCGAGGTGCTGCGGAGCGTCCCGGAAGGATTTCTGCCCGGCAACGAATACCTGGACGAAGCGCTACCTTACAAGGCGTGGAGGTGGTATGACACTGCCGACCTTGCGACCGAGGCGGTGTTACGTGCTGGCTGGGAGGTGCGATTTCTGGATTCGGAAGCGCGCGGCGATCTGGTCATGTTCCGCAACATTACCGTTTTCCGCCTGCCGGCTGAGTGGGTGGGAGTGGCGGCCCTGGCGGAGATTTCCGGCCGCTATTTCTGGCGAGGATACGCGGGTAATCTCGCGCTCAAGCGCCTGCATGACCGATTGTTTCCGGACGGTCCGCCGTACCGTTTTCCGGTTCTACCGGTCCTGGTGCTTCGTAAGCTGTTCCGAGGGAGCCCAAGCGAGATGCTCTGGAGGATTAAGTTGATGCGGGATCAAGAGAAGGGCGCGAAGCGCGTGTGGCGTTTTGCGCGAGAAAGCGATTGAACGGGTTTCTCAGGATGCTTTGCGGCGTTCAAGATCGGCGACGCGATCCTCAACGGCCTGAACACGATCGTCCAACGCGCCAACAACCGAATGGCTCTGCCTGTACCGAGCGTCCGCTGTGCGTGCCCACTTCCAGAATTCGCTTAGCAGACGGGTTTCGACTGCCTCGGTGTGGTCGAGCAATTCGCGCTTCGTACCGTGAACCGTCTCGAGCAGTTCGCGCTTCGTACCGTGAACCGTCTCGAGCAATTCGCGCTTCATCGCGTCAAGGTACTGCTTCAGTTCTTCGTCCATGCAATTACGTCACTCAGTATAACGCCAGGCTACAACCTTCTCCGCGCAAAGCAGGATAATCGGATTTGAAACCTGGCCGCCTCCATGCGATGATCCACCGGCGCATCCGGTATCGCGTAACCAGCGGTGGTGCGCTCTTCATGCTCGCGTTGGCCCTCACAGGCGCGGGGGCTTTTCTCTCCGGCAACAACCTCCTGTTTCTCGTCTTCGCGGCCATGCTGGCGCTCATTCTGGTGTCCGGTTTCATCAGCCGCCTGATGCTTTCCGGCCTCGAACTGGAATTGCTCCTCCCCGAGCATGTATCGGCGCGAATGCCGACCCAGGCGCGGAGTACGGATTCGCAATCTCAAACGGCTTACCCCGTCGTTTTCCATAGAACTCGCGGGTCAGCCCGGCTCGATTGACAGTTCGCCCTCGATCCTCGGGATTCCTGTCTACTTCCCCCTGATTCCCGGGAGAGCTGCGATCGAAGCGGCCGTCGATGTCATTTTTCCTCAAAGGGGACGCCACCGCGAGAACTTGTTCATCATTTCCACAAAGTTTCCGTTTGGTTTCCTGCGAAAGAGCACGCGAGTCGCACTGCGCCGCGAGACGATCGTCTATCCGGCGATTGAGCCCCGGCCCGGAATGGAGCTCGTATTAAGTTCGATAGCCACTGAAATGGAGGCTCATCTCCGGGGAGATGGGCGCGATTTTTATAGGATCCGGCCATACGAGGCGCTGGACAGCGCGCGGCATGTCGATTGGAAAAGCACCGCCCACGCGGGCGCGCTGCAGGTGCGCGAATTTACGCGTGAAGAGCAGGGCGTGATCGAGATTCTCTTCGACCGGCGGATCGATCCGGGCCAGCAGCAACGCTTCGAGGAACTCGTGGAGGATTGCGCGTTTATCGCGTGGCGGCTCGCGGAGCGAAATACTCGGGTCTGGTTTCAGTCCCAGCGATTCGAGTTCTCGTTTCCGGAGGAGGGCGAGATCTACGAACTCCTGCGATTCCTCGCGCTCGTGGAGCCGATCATGAAACTGACCTCCGGAGTCGCCGGGACCAGCAGCGAACAATCGGTGCATATACGCTTCGAGGAATCGAACCTGCAGATTCTCTTCAACGCGCAGGGACGCGGGTTTCCTGAGGGCGATTTGGCGGAAGAATTGTTTTCCTGACGGCGCGTCAGTACCAGGTCATGGTTTCGATACCCGTGCCCGCGTGGAACCGGTTCAGTTCCGTCCCTGCCTTCATGTCGATCACGGAAACAGTTCCGTCGCCGTGATTACCCACGATTACGGTACGGTTATCCGGGGCGAAACCGAACCCCATCGGGCTCTTTCCGACGGGGACCACAAGTTGCTTGCCGTTCAGATCCGACGTGGTCAGGATATTGACCAGCGACTGCGCGCCATTGTCGGTAACGATTCTCGCGCCATCAGGCGAGAAACGCACCCGCGAGCCGGCTTTATCGTTGCCCTGAAGCTTGACTTTGTCGATCACCGTGTCGGTAGCGGTGTCGATCACAAAGAGCACCGGGGCGGAATAGTCGAGCGCTACGACACGCTTTCCGTCGGGTGAGGCCGCGATCCCTTCAGTGCCATTTGGGGCCGGTATCCTGCTGGTCATCTTGCCGGCTTTGAGGTCGATGACGCCGATGAACGGTTTGTCGTTCTTGTTCTCCACATATGCCTTGCGGCCATTGGGAAGCACGGCGAGCCAGTGGCTTGTCCCCTCAGTGTCGATCGCGGATTTGATGGCGCGCGTATGCGGATCGATGATCAGAAGCTTCCGGCTGGCGTCGCACGTGACGTAGAGCGTCCCCTCGCCATCAACCTGAATTCCGTGAGGCGCTATGTAAGGAGAGACGTCGATCACGCCCGTTTGAGAACGGCTGGCGAGATCGATGATTGCGATCGTATGGTCGGGCTTTGGATTATTGCCGTAGATGCCGGCGCCGTAGATCGTAACGTATGCGGTCTTGTGGTCGGGAGACAAGGCAATGTCGTGCGGATTTACGCCCACTTCAATGCTGGATATTTCGGTCCACGTTTTCGGATCGAAGAAGCGGACGTGGCGGCCGAGTTTATCGATCAGAATGAGGCCGCTGCTTCCCGTCGTGTTGTTGGGATCGATGCTTTTTGCGGTTACCGTAAAGGCGGGGATTCCGAGCGTTGCGAGCGCGCCCAGGAACGCCGAACGTCTGGTGAACATGGCGTTTATCATATCGCCAAAATGGAGTAACCGTTTTGCGTGAGCCGAGCGCGCAGCCCCTCATACAATGGAGAATCACATAAATCAGTTGAGGAGCTGAAAAATGCCGGCAAAACGGATCGGGATACTCACCGGGGGTGGCGATGTCCCGGGTCTTAATTCGGTGATCAAGACGGTTGTCTATCGCGGTTCGCACGAGGGTTATGAGGTCACCGGCATTCGGCGCGGATGGGAGGGATTGACGCACGTCAATTTCGACGATCCGGCCAGCGTCAGCCGCTACATTCTTCCGTTGAACCGCGACAACACGCGCACCATCGACCGCACGGGTGGAACGTGGTTACATAGTTCGCGCACGAACCCCCTGAAGATGAAGAAAGCGCCCGCGTTTCTCGCCGGCGCCACCTTTCCATCGGCTCAGAATACGAAAGGCGGAGTCACTTCAACTGTTTATGACATGACCTCGCAGGTATTGAAAAATATCGAACGGCTGAAACTGGATTACCTGGTCGCGATCGGCGGAGACGACACGCTGAGCTACGCGGCGCACCTCGACAAGCAAGGCGTTAACGTAATCGCCGTCCCCAAGACGATGGACAACGACGTTCGCAACACCGAATACTGTATCGGCTTCTCAACCGCGGTCACTCGCGCGAGCGATGCCATTGAGCGACAGCGGACGACCGTCGGATCGCACGAACGGATCGGGGTCTTTCGCATATTCGGGCGCGACGCGGGATATACGGCGCTGTTTACCGCATATGCGACTTCCATCCGGTGCTGCATTCCGGAATTTAAGGTCAACCTTGAGAGGCTGCTCGATCTGATTCTCGAGGACAAGCAGAAAAATCCGAGCAGCTACGCGCTCGTTCTTCTTTCCGAGGGAGCGGAATGGGAAGGCTACCAGGTCAGCGAATACGGAGAAGCCGATGCCTTTGGCCACCGCAAGAAGGCAAATGTCGCCGAGGTTCTCAGCGATGCGATCAAGAAGCGCAGCGGAGATGAAACGATCGTCAGCGATCTGACTTACGACCTGCGGGGCGGCCCACCGGATTTCGTCGACAAAATGGTCGCATCCACGTTTGCGGGCATGGCCGTCGATTTAATTAAGGAAGGAAAGCACGGCCTCATGATGGCTATCAACCAGGGATGTTACGCCGCGGTCCCGATTCCCGACCCGAAACTGGGCCCGCGCAAAGTCGATATCCCCACCATGTACAGTACGGAGCGCTACCGGCCTACCTATTCCGGCAAGATGGGGCTCCCGATTTTCCTGACGCGCGCGTGAGCCTGAAGTCGATATGGCGGCATCTTGTGCGAACACCGGAACCGGCGCATTCCGCGCGTCCGGCGCTTACCCCGGAGCTGCGCGAAGAGATCCGCCGCAGTTTCGATCGTGCGTCGCAGGACGAAGATCACTTTCCATCGACCATTGATCCCCGGATTCAGCACGTGCAGATCCTGTTGGAGTTTTTCGGGGATCTTGCCGATAAATGTGTACTGGACGTCGGGTGTGGGAAGGGGCGATTCGCCCGGGTTCTGACGGCACAGAACCCGGGCATCGAAATCTGGGGGCTGGATATCTCCGAGGAGATGCTCCGGTTCGTTCCACCGGGTATTCATACCAGTGTGGGATCGATGACGGAGTTGCCGTTTGCGGACGCCGCCTTCGACGCCGTCTACGCGACCGAGTCGCTGGAACATGCGGTAAACGTCGAGGGCGCAATCAATGAGATGTGCCGCGTATTAAAGCCCGGTGGAAAACTGGCAATCATCGATAAAAACGCGGAACAATGGGGGAAACTCCAAACTCCACCGTGGGAACAATGGTTCCACCGCCGCGACCTGGAAACGCTGCTGGCGAAAAACTGCCACTTGGTCCGCAGCGAATATTTATCGTACTGGGAAGATGTGGCGCCCGATGGCCTGTTTCTGGCGTGGTACGCGCATAAACGGTAGGTGAAGACAAAGTACGTCTTCAAATATACCGGGGATAGCAGAAATTCCATGAGGAATCAACCGTTGCCACATCGGAACCTCAGCGACGAAGTCAATCGTAGTATCGTTCAGTCGGAAATCGAAGGCGGAGTATATCTCTCCGACCTTTCACCCGGGATTCGTCTGGAACTGGAAACCGAGCACCACCGGTATTCTCTCCTGAACCTTGGGCAGGGGCGAGTCGAGATTTATGGGCACCCGCACTTTTGCCCCGGACCGACTCGGGTGACCGTTTCCGGGTCGAACTGGGGGGGATCGCTGCTAAAAGCCTGCTATTTGGGGCGGGGCATGAGGCTCGAGTTCTGGCACCCCTCGCATGAACGGGTGACCACCTCCCGAATCGTCACAATCCGTCAGGTTTTTGGCAACTGAACATCGTGCCAGCGAATACACTGAAAGAGTTATGGCTCACGGCATCGCCGTTTCCAGGGATGTCTATGTCCCTTTCGAGAAAAGGAATGGCTGGAAATCCGCGGCCAACTGGACCGCCGCTTTACTGATTTCCGCTGTGTTCCTGGTCGCCGGCCTGTGGAAGATCAGCGATCCCGCGGGAGCGGCAGTCCGACTGGCACAGGCGAAAGTTCCCGAGTCACTGAGCATTCCGGCCGCAGTCGTCCTCGGAACGCTCGAAACGTTCGCCGGCGTTCTCCTGCTCGTCCCCCGTTTCCGGCGGTGGGGTTCCGTAATCGGAACCCTGCTCCTGCTGGCATTCATGGTCTTCATCGGTATCCATTACAACGAGCTTCGAGGCGCCGACTGTTCGTGCTTCCCCTGGGTCAAGCGCGCTGTCGGTCCACAATTCTTCGTTGGCGACGGGATCATGATGCTGCTGGCGATCGGCGCCGGGATTGGCGCACGGTCGTCGCGCGGTATTCGCTCGGCCGGCATTGTGCTTGCGGTTGTCGCGGTGCTGGCCGCGGCGTCATACGGGTACGCTTCAACCCGGCATACCGGCACGAAGGCGCCGGCGACCATCTCGGCCCAGGACGGAAGCCCGATACCGCTGGACAAGGGCAAGGTTTTCATCTTTTTCTTCGATCCCCAATGCCTGCATTGCCGCGACGCGGGACAACGTCTTGCCGCTCTCGACTGGGGCGATACGCGTCTGGTGACGGTTCCCACGCAAAATCCTCAGTTCGGCGATTGGTTCATGGGCAAAGCGGGTCTTACCGGGAAGGGCATTATTTCGCGCGATCTCGATCTTCTGAAGAGGACATTCCCGTTCGATACGCCGCCCGCCGGTGTGGCGCTGGAAAACGGGTATGAGAAATCGATGCTGCTGCAGTTCGAAGGTAAGGAGCCGGAAAGTACTTTAAAGAACCTCGGATTTGTGAGATAGGAGGGAAATGGCGGGAACAAAATCGCTGGTCATGTTCGCATCCATTGCTTTCTGCGCGCCGATTTTCGCCCAGCAGGTTGCGGACAAACCTGCCTTCGAAGTCGCGTCGGTTAAACCGACCGATCCGAATCCTTCAAACCCGATGTTTATCGGGATGAGCGCCGATGCGGCGATCGTCAAGTACACGAATATCACGCTGCGGGATTGTATTCGCGGCGCTTACCGCGTGCAGGATTTCCAGATCGTCGGGCCCGCGTGGATGACCTCCGCCCGTTTCGAGATTGACGCCAGGCTCCCGTCCGGCGCATCTCGCGATCAGATTCCCGAAATGCTGCAAGCACTCCTGGCCGAAAGGTTCAAGCTGGAGATTCACCGGGAGACTAAGGAGCAAAATGTGTACGCGCTCTTTGTCGGGAACGGGGGCGCCAGATTGAAACCCGCGGAGCTTCGAACGGATGACGAGTCGCGCATGGCCCTGGGACCGGATGGCAAGCCCAGGGCATTAATGGCATACGCGCTGAATGCGTCGAGCGTCGCGATTACTGCGCCATCCGCTACGCTGGCAAGCCTGACGGGCTTGATGTCGCGCTTTACGGCGCGACCCATTGTAGACATGACGGGTCTCGAAGGCCAGTATCGGTTCAGCCTGGTATTCGCAACCGAGGGAAACTCGAACCTTCCACCAATGACCGCCCCCGGACCGCAGGCAGCGCAGGCACCGTCGTACGACGTCCAGTCAGTCTTTGATGCGGTAAAGCAGTACGGGCTGCGGCTGGAAGCGCGTAAATCTCCCGTCGAAATGATCGTCGTAACCCACGTTGAGAAGACGCCCACGGAAAACTAGAACTGACGTAAAGTTCCGCTCTGGGCGGAAGCCCGGCGGCAGAGTGGAAGCTCTGCCCCACACCCGGTTGCGCAGCGGCCGGCAAGGCCCATGGTGACTCCCTCCCAGCCGGCAAGCGGTGGTCTACGTTAAATGTGAACAGGCGTTACGCTTCCGACAACCAGTCGCCGGCGTGCTGTTCGATAGCAATGCGAACCAGCTGGCTGCGCGTGCGAACGCCGGTCTTGTCGAACAATTGCTGCATGACCGCTTTGACCAGGCTTTCGGAAATCTGCAGATTCGCCGCGATCTCCTTGTTCGTCAATCCCTCGAAGACCGCCTTGAGCACATTGCGTTCCCGCGGGGACAGTGCCTGCGCCGCCTCCTCGGTCTCCGATTTCACCTGCGCTCCCGCAACCAGGGAACGAACGGCACGCGAGTCGAGCCACATCTCCCCGTTCGCGATTTTGTGGATGGCCTCAATCAACTGCGCTGGAGGGCTGTGCTTCAGAAAGATTCCCGAAGCTCCGCTCTCGAAAGCGCGGAGGGTAACCGCATCGCTCATCCCCGCGGTAACCATGAGAATGCGGCCGGGGAAACGGCGGCGCCGGGCTTCTTCGAGGAAAGTCGACCCCTGCTCGTCGCCCAGATCGAAATCGAGAAGGACCACATCCACCGGCTCCAGGCTCAGAGCGTCCCATGCTTCGCGGACCGTCCCGCAAGTAGCGGTAATCCGGAAGTCAGGTTCCGCTTCGAGCAGCCGGCTCAGGCTCTCCCGAAAGAGACCGTGATCGTCGACCAGCAGAATCCGGATCTGTCGCATGTTGTTCCCTGAAGCCATTTCTCCCGTTGCCTGCTGCAGCCGATAACTCAACGATAAAGTCCGATCCCGAGCCCTCGGGAGACGGTTCGTAGCGCAAATCGCCGCGGAAAGATCTCATGAATGCTCGCGAGAGATACAACCCCAGCCCGGTGTCCTGCGCCTGCTGCTGAAACGGCCGGAAGAGCCGGTCGGGGTGTGCGACCCCGCAACCGGTGTCGCGGAATCTCACTGTAATACGCTGCCTGTCGCATTGGACGCCGATTGCGAGCCGCCGCCGATTCTCGTTGAGCATGGCGCGCCGGCTGTTCCTGGTCAGGTTCAGAAAAACCTGAAGCAGGCTCTGCCGGTCCGCCCAGACCAGAGGAACCGCCGGATCGACGTCGATGGACAGGCTGATGTCGTGCTCCTCCAGTGAGGGTTCCACAACGATGCGGAACTCTTCGAGCAGCGACGTCAGATCCACGCTCGAAGCCTGGTCGGCCATCTCGCGAAGATCCATCGCCGCAATCTTTTCGAGTGCGAGAATCAGGCTGCCGAGCGCTTCGAAGTCTTTGTTCGCCGCGAGCTCAGCGCCCAGCGACGAACTCCGCGAAAGATTCGCATGGGCCATGGCGATAGCGCCGCAGACATTGCGGATCTCGTGAGAAACGGCGCCCACAAGGATACGGGACCCGGCGAGAAGCTGGTGCAGACTGAGTTCTTCGCGGTTCCTCAGATCCTCAGAACCATCGACCACCATCGCCGCCAGCCGGGAGCCCGCGCTCGTGCTGTAGGTCGAAAACCAGACATCCGCCAGAAAGACCTCGCCGTTCTGCCTGCGCCCACGGCATTGCATGGCGGTGCGTAACGGACGCCGCTTTTCCACCGGCATTCCGGAGCGCTGCACATTCGCGAGAGAAGGGAGAAATTCGTGAATCGAGCGGCCGGAAAGCGTCCCTGCCGGAATCGCGAAAAGGCGGTGCGCAGCTTCATTGGCCAGCAGCACGACTCCATCCGCGTTCGTGGTAAAGACCGCCGCGGGGCTGCTCTCTACCAGAACCTTCAGTTGTTCTTCCACTTCGCTCCGGGCGCGGATTTCGCGCTCAATCTGTTCGGTATGCAGGAGCGTGGTGCGGCGGCTTCGAACGATCTCATAAACGAAAAGGCCCATACCGAAGAAAGCGGAAAAGATGAGAATGTCGCGAGGAATTCCCGCAAGAGACCAGTCGAAGCTGTCGAAAAGCTCCGTCAGAAAGGTGCAGAGCGCGGCCGAGAGGGCAATCTGCCAGCGAGTCATGACGCCGCCGGCCAGCAACATCGGGAACAGATAAAGAAACCCGAGCGGGATGTTTCCTTCGATGCCCCGGTCGCAAATTGCGATCAGCGCCGTCAGCAGGCCGGCTCGCCACAAGACAGCTTTACGGGTGCCGCGAAGAAAGAAAAACAACATGAAAGTGCGAGGGCCGCGCTCGTCGAGATCAGCGAAGACTGCGCCTTTACTCATTTTAAACCGGGTTTCCCATTCATGCCTTTCTCGCGTAATTGAATTCTAGTGGGAAGGAAGGCGAATTTTGAACCGAATAGCTGAAAGATGTCAAGCCTTTGACCATAAGATAAATGGCCGCTCCGAAAGATAATGGAGATCGGGGACACAGGATCGCTACATTGGGATTTGAGCCCGCAACACTATGCCTTGCCGCATGATGCGGCGTCGCGCTCGGGAGCGAGCGTATGTCCCGACTAAGCCGGCGGCTGCTCCTTTTCTTTTTCTCAGCCGCTTTTTCCTGCCAGCTGTTGTTCGGACAGGCGTCGCCCGCGCAGCAACCACCGGCTTATAGCTGGACGGAAATCAGAGAGAAGTTCGAGGCCGGAAATCCGACGCTGAAAGCGGTAAAGCTCAATATCGACGAGTCGAAAGCATCCGAGGTCACCGCTGGGCTGCGTCCCAATCCGGATTTTAATGTGTCGGCCGATGGTACGCAGCTGACACCCTATCAAGGCGTTTACCGCCCGTTCGGCGGCACCGTGATTACGCCCGGCTTCAGTTATCTGCATGAACGCGCCAACAAGCGGGAACTGCGTCTCGATCAGGCGAAGCAATCCACCGCCGTCTCCGAATCCACGTATCGCGATCAGGAGCGCACCCTCCTTTTTGACCTTCGCGGCGCGTTTGTTCAGGTTCTGCAGGCGAAGGCGGTGCTGCAGAACGCCAAAGAAAACCTGGACTACTGGAACCGGGAACTGGACGTCAATCGCACGCGTTTCCAGGCGGGTGACATCGCGCAACTGGACCTGAATCGGCAGGAATTGCTGCAAGTTCAGTTCGAGACGGACTACGAAGCCGCCGTGACCAGTCTGCGAACGGCCAAAATTCAGATTCTGACTCTTCTCAACGACCGTACGCCGGTCGATCGCTTCGATGTCACAGGCACCTTCGATTTTGTCGACGAGTTGAAGCCGCTTGATGAATACCGGAACGTGGCGCTCGACGCGCGGCCGGACCTGAAGGAGGCGATGCAAAACGTCGATCTGGCGAAGATCACGCACAATCTCGCTATCGCCAACGGATCGACCGATCCCACCTGGAGCGCGTGGTGGTCGCATAACGCTTCGTTCAATAACCCATACGCCAACAACACGATCGGCGCCAGCGTCTCGATTCCTCTACGCATCTTCGACCGCAACCAGGGAGAGAAAGCGCGGACGGAGGTCGATATCGGCCGGAATGAGCGATTGAAAGACGCCGCACAGGCGCAGGTTTTCAGCGATGTCGATTCGGCTTACTACACTATGGTTCAGAATCTCGATCTTTTGAGACCGTACAAGGCGAAGTATCTGCCGCTTGCGATCGAGGTGCGCGACAAGATGGCGTTTTCGTATCGCAATGGTGGCGCATCTCTTCTGGACTACCTCGATACGGAGAAATCGTACCGGGATACCCGGCTGTCTTACCTGAACCTGATCGGTTCTTATCTGACCGCCGCCGCTCAAATGAACATGGCTGTGGGCCGGGAGGTCATCCAATGAATCGTATCGGTGTCGTGGAAGCAATTGTATGCGGGTGTATCGCCCTTTCGCTCGTGAGCTGCAGCCAGAACGTCAAGGCCGATCCGAAAGCTGAAGCTCCGCCGGCGCCTCAGGTTGAGTCCGTGGGAGATCCCAACATCGTCAAGGTCGACCACCCCGAGCAGTTCGCTCTGACCACCGCAACGGTGTACGACGCGGCGCCGGAGTTGCCTGTGACGGGCGTCGTGAGTCCTGACGTTTCACGCAACGTTCCTGTGATTTCGCTGGCCTCCGGCCGCGTGGTCGAGGTCAGGGCGAAGCTTGGCGACACTGTCACCAAAGGCGACCTCCTGATGCGGGTGCAGAGCACCGATATTTCAGGAGCTTTTTCGGACTACCGGCAGGCGATGGCGGATGAAGTACTCGCGCGCGCGCAGCTTGCCCGCGCGAAGACGCTTCTGGATGCCGGCGCCCTCGCGGCGAAGGATTATGAGGTGGCCGTCGACGCCGACGAGAAAGCCAAAGTCACAGTCGAGACTACGGCAGAGCACTTGCGCGTCCTGGGGGCGGACAAGGACCACCCGACAGCAATCATCGATGTGGTTGCTCCCGTCTCGGGGGTTATTACGGACCAGCAGGTCACGACTTCCTCGGGCGTGCAAAGCCTTTCGTCTACGAATCCCTTTACGATCTCCGATCTGTCGCACGTTTGGGTGATCTGCGACGTATACGAGAACGATCTGAAGAATGTGCGCCTCGGTGAATTTGCCGACGTGCGGCTCAACGCTTATCCGGACCGCGTTTTTTCGGGGCGAATCAGCAACATCGGTCCCATTCTCGATCCGACCATCCGGACAGCCAAGGTGCGGCTCCAGCTGGAGAATCCTGGTGGAATCATGCGCGTCGGGATGTTCGCGACAGCCACATTCCACGGGGGAACAAAGGTGAAGCATGCGACGATACCGGCGACTTCAATCCTGCATCTCCACGACCGCGACTGGGTCTATACGCCCGCGGGTAACGACACATTCCGGCGCGTGGAAGTAACCAGCGGCAAGATGCTTCCCTCGAACATGCAGGAAGTCGACTCAGGAGTCGCGCCGGGTGATCGCGTGGTTCTGAATGCGCTGGTGCTTCAGAATACGGCGGAGCAATAGAGCGATAACATGATCCGCGCTCTCGTCGATTTTTCACTCAATAACCGCTTCCTCGTGATGCTCGGGGCGCTCCTGCTGCTTGTGTGGGGCGCGATTTCCTTTGCCAGCCTGCCGATCGAGGCCTACCCGGACGTAGCGAACAACTACGTCAATGTAATCACGCAGTGGCCTGGCAGGGCGGCCGAAGAGGTGGAACAGCAGGTCACGATTCCCATCGAAATCGCGATGAATGGGATTCCGCATCTCACCAGTCTGCGTTCGAAGTCGGTCTTCGGGCTTTCCAGCGTCACCCTGATCTTCGACGACGATTCGGTAAACGACTGGAACCGGCAAAAAGCGCTCGAAAGGCTTTCGCAGGTGACGCTGCCGGATAACATCCAGGCGCAGATGGGAACCGACTGGAGCCCGGTCGGGCAGATCTATTGGTACACCCTGACCAGCACGAATCCGAAATACGACGTGATGGAGCTGAAATCCCTGCAGGACTGGGTGCTTGAAAAGCAGTTCAAATCCGTGCCGAACGTCGTCGATGTCTCCAGTTTCGGCGGGCCGACGAAGGAATACCAGATCAGGCTCGATCCCGACAAGCTGATTTCGTACGGCCTCGGAATCTCACAGGTTGAACAAACGCTTCAGAACAATAATGTGAACGCCGGCGGCAGCTTTATCGAAGAGGGACTGCAGCAGGTGAACGTCCGCGAGCTTGGCCTTTTCGATCATGTGGATGACATCGCGCAGACTGTCGTCAAGTCGCAGAACGGAACTCCGCTGCACATCAGCGATATCGCGGATGTGCAGCAGGGGCCGAAGATCCGGCTGGGAAAGATTGGGAAAGCGACACACCGGGCGTCGGACGGCAGAATCTTCGACAACCCCGACACGGTGGAAGGCATCGTTCTCCTGCGGAAGGGCGCCGAATCCGAGGCCACGCTGGATGCCATCCACGCGAAAGTCAAACAACTGAACGAACAGATTCTGCCGCCGGGCGTGAAGGTCGTTCCGTTTCTCGATCGCAGCCAGCTTGTCGAGTACACCACTCACACGGTTCTTCACAATCTGACCGAAGGCATCATTTTCGTCGCGATCATCCTGTTTATCTTCCTGGGCAATATCCGCGGCGCGTTCATCGTTGCGCTCACTATTCCGTTTTCACTTTTGTTCGCGGCCATTTGTCTGAAGCTGAACAATATTCCAGCCAATCTGCTTTCTCTTGGGGCGCTGGACTTCGGCATGGTGGTCGAAGGCGCGGTGGTTATGGTCGAGAACATCGTCCACCACCTCAGCCACAAAACCGAGACGCACACAGGAGAGACCGCCGTATCGACGACGGAAACGATTCGCGAATCCGCTCACGAAGTTCAGCGGCCGGTGTTCTATGCCATCGGCATTATCATCACCGCTTATCTCCCGATATTCACCCTACAGGCGGTGGAGGGCCGCTTGTTCAAGCCCATGGCATGGACTGTGAGCTTCGCGCTGCTTGGCGCCCTGATCTTCGCCATGATGATCGCGCCGGCAGTATCAAGTTTTGTCTTCGGAAAGAACACGCGCGAATGGCGTAATCCAGTCATGGAATGGATTACGAAGGCCTATCGCGCATCGGTTCAGATGGCGATAAAGATGCGCTGGATTACGGTCTCCGTTGCAGCGGGCGCGCTTGCTCTCTCCGCGTGGCTTGCCACGGGCGGGGCCATCGGATCGGAATTCCTGCCGCATCTGGATGAAGGCGCAATCTGGGCCCGCGGGACCCTGGCGCCGAGTACCGGACCCACCGAAGGTATCCGCCTCACCGATCAGGCGCGAGTCATTTTCGCCTCATTTCCTGAAGTCACGCAGGTGGTTTCGCAAGTGGGCCGCCCGGACGACGGCACCGATACCGGCGGCTTCTTCAACACCGAATACTTCGTCGACCTGAAGCCGAAGGAGAAATGGCGTCCGGTTTTCAATCAGAACAAAGATGAGCTGATCGGAGCGATGGATCGTGAACTGGAGAAGCTTCCGGGCGTGATCTGGAATTTCTCGCAGCCGATCGCCGACAACATGGAAGAGGCGGTCAGCGGGGTCAAAGGCGAACTCGCCGTGAAGATTTACGGCGACGACCTCAGGCTGCTCGAAGCCAAGGGCGATGAAATCGTCAATGTGTTGCGCAAAATCAACGGAGTCCAGGATCTGGGGCTTTTCCGTGTTGTCGGGCAACCCAATCTGAACCTGGTCGTTAACCGCGCGGCGGCGGCCCGCTACGGGATCAATGTTGCCGACGTGCAGAACGCGGTGGAGACCGCGGTCGGCGGCAATGCCATCGGGCAGGTCCTTCAGGGAGAGCAGCGCTACGACCTGGTCGCACGCTACCTCCCACAATATCGGAATACGAAAGACGCGATCGAGCGGATACGCCTCTTGTCACCTTCCGGCGAGCGCGTTTCGCTGGCTCAGCTCTGCGACGTGAAGACACTCGATGGCGCCTCGCAGATCTCTCGCGAAGACAACTCCCGTTACGTCGCTCTCAAGTACAGCGTGCGCGGCCGCGATCTGGGCAGCACAGTTGAAGAAGCCATTGCCAAGGTAGGCAAAGAGGTTAAGCTTCCCGTTGGCTACCACCTTCAGTGGGCCGGCGAGTATGAGAGCCAGAAACGGTCGTCAAAGAGGCTCGCGATCGTTGTTCCCATAACGATTCTGGTAATCTGCCTCATCCTCTACACGATGTTCAACTCGCCGAAGTGGGTGCTCCTGATTCTGGCCAACGTTGCCATGGCCCCCATCGGCGGCTTACTTGCGCTGCTCTTCACCCACACGCGTTTCAGCGTGTCTTCGGGCGTCGGATTTCTCGCGCTGTTCGGCGTCTCGGTGCAGACCGGCGTGATCATGCTCGAATACATCAACCAGTTGCGCGTACGCGGCCATTCGATCTTCGATTCGGCGGTCGAGGGCGCTGTACAGAGGCTGCGGCCCATCATGATGACCACGCTTGTAGCGAGCATCGGCCTCTTGCCCGCCGCCACCTCGCGCGGCATCGGTTCGGATTCGCAAAAACCGTTCGCCATCGTCATTGTCGGTGGTCTTCTGCTGGCTCTGATCCTGAGCGTTTTCCTGCTACCCACGCTTTACGTGTGGATCGCGGGTGAACGCGATGTCCTGCCCGCTGCGGAAGGCGGCCTTCAGTAGATCGCCCGTCGATGCCCGGTAAACACGAAGTATGTTCGCGAATCCGTGAAATCGGGATCCTGCCGGGGATCCGGGTTTCCTCCGCAGACGATGCCAGATTCGCCGTCGATGAGATGCTCGAAGCGGGACTTTCGATCGTTGAATTGACAATGACCGTGCCGGGCGCGCTTACGGTGATCTCGGACATGGCTCGCAGTCATCCGAACCTGATGATTGGCGCCGGCACGGTTCTGAGCGTTGAAAGCGCGCGCGCCTGTATCGACGCCGGCGCGGCTTTCATAACCAGCCCGGGCTTCGATCTCGAAGTCGTCAACTTCACGCTGAAACACAAGACAGCTTCGATCCCGGGCGCCCTGACGCCGAGCGAAATCGTAGCGGCGCTCAAAGCCGGCGCCGACATTATAAAGATCTTCCCCTGCGCGCAAATCGGCGGACCGAGCTACATCAAGGCTTTGCGGGCCCCGTTTCCTGACGCCGCATTCATCGCTTCGGGCGGCGTGAATCAGGTAACCGCGAGAGATTTCATCCATGCCGGCGCGACGGCGCTCGGTATCCGGGGAGAGCTCATTCCCCCTGCCGCAATAGAGGCCCGTGACCGAAACTGGATTCGAGAACTCGCCGGCAGATTTCTCGGCATCGTCGAACGAGCCCGCGCCGAGAATGCTTACTTGCCCGTGTAACTAACCCGCCAGAGGGAACCGGACCCGTCGTCGGAAACCAGCAGCGATCCGTCCGGAGCTGTCGCCACTCCCACCGGGCGTCCCCAGACATCGCCGTTCGGAGTCAGAAAGCCGGTAAGGAAATCCTCGTACACGCCGTCCGACTTCCCGTTTTTCAACGGTACCCGCACCACTTCGTAGCCGGAACGCACCATCCGGTTCCACGAACCGTGCTGGCTCGCAAAGATGTCGCCCCGGTACTCGGTCGGGAACTGTTTGCCGTCATAAAAGGTCATCTGGAGCGAAGCCGAGTGCGATTGCAGCAGGACGTCCGGCACAATTACCTTGTCCTTTAGTTCCGGATGCTTTCCTTTCAATCGCGCATCCGGATTGCCGCCCATGTAATACCAGGGCCAGCCGTAAAATCCGCCTTCCTGCACATGGGTGATGTAATCGGGAGCCAGGTCGTCGCCCAGTCCGTCGCGTTCGTTCACCGAGCACCACAGCTGACCGGTCGCCGGATCGACCGCGATGCCCGAAGGGTTCCGTATGCCTGAGGCGTAAACCTTAACGAACTTGCCCTCGGGAGTGTATTCGAGGATGTTGGCGCGACGAGTCTCGGTCGGATGGTCGTCCGGATCGTCCAGATTCGAGGCCGATCCCACCCCCACAAACAGAGATTTGCCGTCGAGCGACAGTGCAAGATCCCGGGTCCAGTGCCCGTGATCCGGGGGAACTCGCCCTGCGTCCACCGCGCGATCATATGCGCTGAATGCCACTTCATCCCGGGGACGATTCGAGGGGAGCAGAGGGATCACCGTCTCCGCCTTGCCTGTGGCTTTCATATCGCCTGATTTGTAGGCGTACCGGACCACCGAATCGGTGTTCGCCACATAAACCCATTTCGGATTGTTCCCCGCCGGGTAAAAAATCACACCATACGGCTCATGAAAGCCGGAGGCGAAGACGGCGGTTTGGCGCGGTTTTCCGTCTGCGGAAATACCCCGGAAAACCCGAACCTGCCCGGCTTGGGTCTCCACCAGAAATATGTCCCCGTTCGGGGCTACGCGAATCACTCGCGGCATCTTCAGACCGTCGGCGAAAAGACCCACCCGAAACCCCGCCGGCGCCAGCGGCAGAGCGCCGGCCGGGCGCGGCACGATTCGCGATTTCGTCGATGCGGATTCCGTAGCGAACGGCTTGGGTAAATCTGCGGTCGTAATCTTCCGGAATACCCCGGGGCTGACCGCGAACGATGAGACGAAGGCCGAGTGCCCCGTCAGTATCCTTGCCGGGCTCGCCTCGCCGTGGAGGAGGCCGATCGCACCAATTGCCGTTATTAAGGCGGAGAGACTGACAGCCGACCATCCTAACTTCTTCATAATGTGCCTCCGGGCTGTCGCCAGTATACTGCGACCCCAATCGGGCGTGCGGCGCGAAACCGCCGCGCAGATTTTGCGTCCAATAACTGGAGGTTAAGTAAATGAGGTTAAATAAATGCTGAAGAGAGCTGGAATCCCCCTCATTGCCCTTCTGGCCCTGTTGATCCTGATCCCGGCCCCCCACGCGCAAGCCGCTGTGGCTGTTGGTGTTGGCGTCGGAGTTGGCGTTCCGGCCTACCCGGCATATCCCGCATATGGATATCCGTATCCCTACGCGTACGGATATGGATATCCTTATTACCCCTATCCTTACGCCTATGGCTATCCCTACTATGGCGTCGGCATCGGACTTGGGTACCGAGGCGGATACTACGGTGGATATCGTGGTGGATATTACGGATACCGGGGCGGCTACGGCTATCGCGGGGGTTACGGTGGAGCGGCGGTTCGCGGCGGTGGCGGATACCGCGGCGGCGCGGTTCGTGGTGGTGGTGCGGTTCGTGGCGGCGGTGGTCGCCGCTAATTACCACGCGCGCGTGTATTGAACGGGCGCGGCCACGGTCGTTCCGGCCGCTTTTGCAGCGCGCAGAGCCCAATAAGGGTCGCGCAGGAATTCACGGGCGAGCAGGACGAGGTCAGCCTGCTCGCCCGTAACTATTTGGTCCGCCTGTTCCGGTTCCGTAATCATCCCCACGGCGCCCGTCAAAACTCCCGTCTCCTGCTTGATTTTTGCCGCAAACGGCACTTGAAATCCTGGCCCGGGGCTGATTTTGGCCCAAGGCACCATTCCTCCCGAAGAACAGTCGATCAGATCCACACCGAGTGGTTTGACCTTTCGGGCCAACCCGACGGAATCCTCAACCTCCCATCCTCCTTCGGCCCAGTCGGTCGCCGAGATTCGTAAAAACAGTGGCAGAGACTCGGGCCAGACCGCCCGGATAGCGGAAACCGTCTCCAGAACCATTCGAATCCGGTTGTCGAAGCTGCCCCCGTATTCGTCGGTCCGATGATTCGCCAGCGGCGAGAGGAACTCGTCCAGCAGGTAGCCGTGCGCGCCGTGAATCTCGACGATTTGAAACCCTGCTTCGAGGGCCCGTTGGGCCGCCTTCGCGAACGCCTTTACGATCGTGGAGATCTCGGCCACGGTCACTTCGACCGGCGCCGACCCGTGGCCCAAAAAGGGAACAGGGCTCGGCGCGAGGGGAGGCCATCCTCCCTGGTCAACTGGAATCGGTGCGCCCCCCTGCTGCCAGGGAAGGTTGGTGCTCCCCTTGCGCCCGGCATGCGCCAACTGAATGCCCGGAATCGCGCCCTGGCTGCGAATAAACGCGGCGATTCTGGCGAGGGGCGCAATATGCTCGTCCTTCCAGATGCCGAGATCGCCTGGCGAAATTCGGCCCCGCTCTTCCACTGCCGTCGCCTCGGTCATCACGAGCGCCGCTCCGCCCACGGCGCGGCTTCCCAGATGGACCATGTGCCAGTCGGTGGCGAACCCGTCCTCGCTCGAATACTGGCACATCGGGGAAACGGCGATTCGATTCCGCAGCGTGATTCCGCGGATCTCGAGAGGCGAGAACAAGGTCATAAAGACTACGATGCCATGCCTGTTGTCACGCCTCTCGCAGGCGATTCGCAAGTCGTGCTAACCTCTGCCCGTGTACCTGAGATTTGCGCTGATCTTTTTGGGAATCGTGATGTCCGCATTTTGCGCCGAACCTGTAACCGAGGGAGTTTCACATGATCTCGCCCGCGAACGTGCCCGCATCGTTTCGAACGTCCGCTATGAGTTGAACGTCGAGCTGAAACCGCAGGCGGCGAGAATGCCGGGCCACATAGCGATCAGCTTCGATCTGGCGTCCGTCCCCGACCCGCTGGTTCTCGATTTCCGTGATCTTGATGCACAAGGCAAGGTCGTGGATGGCGCCGCTCGCAACCTGCAAGTCAACGGGTCCGCCGAACAACTCCAACAAACCAACGGGCACATCCTTCTTTCTGCAAAAAAGCTGCACGACGGCAACAACCGCGTTGAACTGGACTTCGATTCCGGCATCGCGCAGGCGAACCGGGCCATTACGCGTTACATCGACACTCAGGACGGCAGCGAATATCTGTACACGCTCTTCGTCCCCATGGACGCCAGCCTTGCATTTCCCTGCTTCGATCAGCCCGACCTTAAAGCGCGATTCAAGCTGACCGCCAGCGTTCCGTCGGGCTGGATTGTTGTCTCAAACGCGAAAGGCGGCATCTGGTTCGGCGGCGGTTCGATGGCGCAATACAATTTCGAAGAAACGAAGCCAATCAGCACGTACCTCTTCGCCTTCGCCGCCGGCCCTTTCGAAACTCTGGAAAACTCAGGCCTGCGCCTCTTCGTCCGCAAATCCATGCTGGCGCGCGCGAAGGAGGAATGGCCCGCGGTGGCCGAGACTACGCGCAAAGGCATGGACCTGATGACGGCCTTCTTCGTCCAGCCTTTCCCCTTCCCGAAATACGATGAGGTGCTGATCCCCGGCTTCCCCTACGGCGGCATGGAGCACGCCGGCGCGACTTTCTTTAACGAAGACGTCGTCCTCTTCCGGACCGTCCCCACCGTTAACGATTACAACCGCCGCTCCGAAACCGTTCTGCATGAACTCGCGCATCAATGGTTCGGCGACCTCGTCACGATGCGCTGGTTCGACGACCTTTGGCTCAAGGAAGGTTTCGCGCAGTATATGGCGTATCACACCATGGCCGAAATGGGCTCTCCCGAAGCCGTCTGGAAACGCTTCTATCAATCCATCAAACCGGCGGCTTACGGAATCGACGAGACGCACGGCACGACGCCGATCTACCAGCAGATTGCAAACCTGAAGGACGCCAAGTCGGCCTATGGCGCCATCGTCTACCAGAAGGCGCCGAGCCTGCTGCGCGTCCTGGCTTACAACATCGGCGAGAACGCCTTTCGCGATGGGGTGCGGGTCTTTCTGCGCGAACACGCATACGGCAACGCGGAATGGAGCGACTTGATCGCGGCGTTTTCCCGCGCTTCAGGCAAAGACCTGAAGCCGTGGGCGAAGGCCTGGGTTGAACAACCGGGAATGCCTGAAGTAAACATCGCCTGGTCCTGCGACCCGCAGCATCGGATCTCTTCATTCCACATCAGGCAGAGGGACATTCTCGGCGGTGGCCATGTGTGGCCCGTAAGCACCGAAGTTCTGCTGGCGTATAAAGACAAATTCGAACGCATACCTGCGTCGCTTGATGGCGCTGAGGCTCCCGTTCCGGGCGCCGTGGGTAAAGGCTGCCCCGATTATGTCTTTGGCAATAACGAAGACCACGCTTATGGCCTGTTCCTGCTCGACGCGAAAAGCCAGAGCGCGGTTGTGGATAAGCTTGCACAGGTTTCCGATCCCTTTCTTCGCGCACTGCTCTGGGGAGCGCTGTGGGACGATGTGCGCGAACGAAGGATGACGCCTCTCGCATATTCAGAGCTTGGACTGCGCCTTCTGCCCGCGGAAAAGGACCCCGAACTCGCGGTTTCGATTCTGGGCCGCATGCGCACAGCCTTCACCGATTACCTTCCGGACCAGCAGCGCGCCTCAATCGCCGAACCATTCGAGAATCTGCTGATCCGCGAGATCGCCGAAGCCCCTGCTACCGATCTGCGAATCACTTACTTTCGTGGCCTGATCGCGGTCGCAACCACGAAGCACGCCCGCGGAGTGCTGAAAGATCTCTTCACGGGCCGGATCACGATTCCCGGCGTTCCGCTGAAGCAGCGCGACCGCTGGAACATCATCGCGGCGCTGGTGGCGGGAGGGATCCCGACGGCCCGGAGTTACTCGCTGCGGAAACAAAGCGCGACACTTCCGACGACGGAGCCAAGTATGCGTATGTCTCGGGCGCCGGATTCGCCACGCCTGAGAACAAACGCAAATACTTCGCCGAGTATCTTGTGTCGCCCGGAGTCAAAGAGGACTGGATAACAACGAGTCTTTCTTCGTTTAACTACTGGAGTCAGGCGGACCTCACATCGGCTTATCTCAAACCCGCGCTCGACGCATTGCCCCAGTTGAAGCGGGAGAGAAAGATCTTCTTCATCGTGGACTGGCTCGACAGCTTCGTGGGAAACCAGCACTCACCCGCAGCGCTCCAGACAGTCGATGACTTTCTCAAAAACAATTCGGTAGATCCCGACCTGCGTCTGAAAATCCTCGAAGTGCGGGACGAGCTGGAGCGCACCGTGCGGATCCGAGCGCAACGGTAGAGGAACATTGCGATCTGCCGTACAATGTACGTACGCTATGCTGAGATCAGGAGGCTTGATGTATGGCAATACCCGGCGGTACGCGGAATGATCGGATCGAATTGCGCGCATCGCGTGAACAAAAACGTCTTCTTGTCGCCGCCGCGGCATACGAGAAGTTGGATCTGACGAGCTTCGTAATGCGCGCTACGCTTCCCACGGCGGAGGAGATCGTCGCCCGCAACGAACGAATTACATTATCCGAGCGTGACACGTTGCGGGTTCTGGATCTGCTGGAACATCCACCGGCTCCTCCGCCGGCATTGCGGGCGGCGGCGCGAAGGCGGCGGAAGCGTGCGTGAGAGAGATTCTCGACTGGCGAGAGGAATCGCTTGATCGGCGCCACGACAGGTCGACGTTCGACTGCGGCGTGCCTGCTCTGAACGACTACCTGAAACGGTTTGCTCGCCAAAACCATGAGAGTGGCGGGGCGAAAACCTTCGTCGCGGTCGCGCCTCATTCGCCGGCTACCCTTCTCGGCTATTACACGATTAGCCCCGGCGCGATCGCGTTCGCCAAAGCACCGCCGGTCGTCACGAGAGGACTCGGCCGCTATGAAGTTCCCGTTTTCCGTTTGGGCCGGCTCGCAGTATCTCAGACCTTCCAGGGCCGCGGCCTTGGCGGAGATCTGCTGCTGGCAGCTGGAGCGCGGGTCATTGCCGTCGCCGGGGAAGTGGGAGGCGTTGCACTCGCGATCGACGCGAAAGACGACCGGGCTGCCCTGTGGTACGAACGTTTTGGCGCTCTGCGGCTGATCGACGAGCCGCTGAAGCTTATCCTTCCGCTCGATACTCTCCGGTTCGCGCTGAAGCAGCGGCGGTGACTTACTTCTCGTCCATCGGAATGACATCCACACCGGTGTCCAGCTTGTGACGCGCACCGCCGAGCAGGACTCCATGCACCGGGCTCACGTCACTGTAGTCCCGCCCCCAGGCGACGGTGATGTGGCCGTCCGAAGGGATGCAGTCATTCGTCGGGTCGAAATCCACCCATCCGATGCCGGGACTCCAACCGGCGCACCAGGCGTGCGAAGCGTCCGCCCCGACCAGGCGCGGTTTTCCAGGAGGTGGCAAAGTTCGCAGGTAACCGCTTACATAGCGCGCGGGCAGCCCCAGCGATCTCATGCACGCAATTTGCAGATGCGCGAAGTCCTGGCAGACGCCGCGGCGCTTCTCGAAAAACGTTTCCACCGGCGTGCTGACTTCGGTCGCCTTGGTATCGAAGCGGAAATCCTTATAGATCCGGTGCGTGAGATCGAACGCGCCATCGAGAATCGGGCGCTCGGGCGGGAACGACTCGCGTGCGTAATCGGCCAGTTCCGGCCTGGCCTTTATTCGGTTTGAATCGAATACAAACTGAAAGGCGTTCAGTCCGTCGTCCGTATAGTCCCCGACCAGGGAATCGCGCACGCTCTCCCAGGATGGCGAACTGGCAAAGTCTGGCAACGGTTTCGCCACGACTTCGAGTTCACTGACGGCATCCACAATCAGACGCTCGTGCGGCTCGAGTAGCGTGAAAGACGTCGTTCGGTTACCGAAGTAATCGTTGTGATAATTGCGCGCGGGCGGCCGCGGGATGATGAAGATCTCGCTTCTCCTGCAGGTCTGGACTTTCGAATTGTGAGGTGTCAGCCGCAGGATATGGTGAGATACGGAGACGGTGTCTTCGTAGTCGTAAGTGGTCTTATGACGGACCTGATAAATCACGCGGGGCGCTCCATCTCCGCGTGGCTGAACCAGGTATTGGTAATCGCGTCGGATAAAGCAGCGAGAGCGCTGTCCATGGCCGACAGAAGATTATCCAGATACCACCGGGATCCGTCGGCGTCCGGAGCGCAAAGCTGCCGCACATCGGCGGTGAAAAGATTCACGCCGACCTCCTCCACTCTGCTCTGTTTTGCCAGCGGCCACTCGGCGCCCTGCAGCGTTTTCGCGAGCACCTTGCTGTGTTTCGACAGATCGCGCAGCTGAAAAGCAAGGGATCGCGGATTCGCTTCATCGTTCATCAGCAGATCCAGCACGGGAGCGGTCTGCATGGTTGTGAAGTAGCGCGAGCGATAGGTCATCGAGCTGTCGCCGATCTCGAGCAGCATCTCGAGCATGGGCCACGTCCTGGCGCTGAAAGGCACGATCGCGGCGCGAAAAAGCGCGACGATCTGGAGCGACCTTTCAATGCGCCGGCCAATGCCCAGGAAATGCCAGCCCGGCCCGCGCGTGATATTCTCCAGCTCCATTCCACGAAGCGCCGAGAGGGTCCTGATGCATCGATTCAGGACTCCCAAAGCGTCGCCCGCGGAGACATAGCCCCAGGCGGTGCTGTCTTCGATCTGGACGATGGAGCCGAGCTGGCTCACCACGCGCAGAAGATCCGTCGAGAGCCTGTCGCGCACCGAAGCGCACGCCCGCGAGACGCGACTCAGATTGGCGTAGAGACTGTCGTCGCGCTGCTCTTCAAAAATCAGCGAGAGGAGCTCCTGTTCGAAGTCGCGTTCGAGATCGAGATGCCCCTGGGGGTCGTCCGCTTTCATGCGTGAATTTTCGCTTGCAAGGTAGCCGTGCAGTTGCATCAGCGAGTTCCACTCGGCCGTGCCAGGAAATCCGGACTCCCCCGTGATGCGAACGAGCATGCACCGCAGCACACGCGCCAGGTGCTCGCAGCGTTCGCCGTAGCGTCCGAGCCAGAAGAGGTTATCGGCTGCGCGGCTGGGAAGACCGGTCGATGTTCCGCGATTGATTTCAACCGGCTGGTCGCGAGGGGGGCGCAGCGACCGATGCTCCACGGGGCCGTCGGAAATCACCCACGTATCTTTGCTGCCGCCCCCGCGTTGCATGGAAACGACCGGCGAATCGAGCGAGGGGGAAACGCGAGCGAGTCCGCCGGGCATCACCGTCCACGAGTCTCCATTGGCCGTGAGATAGACGCGCAGGACGACGCGCCTCGGGCTCAGGGTGTTCTCGGACCAGACGGGCGCGGTCGAAAGGTGAAGCAGTTCCTGCCCCGTGAAGTCATAGGGGCGCGCTTCCATCTTTTCGATAAGCTGCGCGCGGCCCTCCGAAGTGAGTCGGCCGCCGAAGCTCGGCTCCATGCCGCCCGCTGCAAACGACGGCTTGATCACGAGGCGGCTCAAGTTCTCGCGGACGTACTTCATCGCGGCGGGCTGACCGCACCACCAGGTCGCAACCGACGGCAGTCTCAGTCTTTCGCCGAGAAAGCGATTGCTGAGCCCGGGGAGGAAAGGCATCAGCGACGGGGTTTCAATCAGGCCGCTTCCGAGAGCGTTTGCAACCACCACATTGCCTGCGCGCACGGCTTCGACCAGGCCCGCCACTCCCAGAAAGGAGCCGGAGCGGAGCTCGATGGGGTCGCAGAAACTGTCGTCGACCCGGCGGAGGATTACGTTCACCTGCTTGAGTCCTTCGAGCGTTTTGAGAAAAACGCGACTGTCGCGAACGGTGAGATCGCCGCCCTGGGCAAGCGTAAAGCCCAAATATTTAGCGAGATAGGAATGCTCGAAATAGGTTTCGTTGAGAGGGCCCGGCGTGAGCAGCACGATCAGCGGATTCAATTCCATCGCGGGGGACAGTTTCAGAAGGTGAGTGCGCAGGGTTCTGAAAAACGAGGAGAGCCGTTCGACCTGAAATTCCCTGAGCAGATCCGGAAACGTTTCCGCGAGTACCGTGCGGTTTTCCAGCGCATAGCCCGCGCCGGATGGCGCCTGTGCGCGGTCCGCGAGAACCCACCACTGCCCGTCGGCGGAACGCGCAAGATCTACAGCGAGAATGTGGAGATAGGTATTGTCCGGCACCGGGATGCCGTGGCATGGGCGCAGAAATCCCGGATTGCCAAAGACGATCGCCGACGGCAGATGGCCGCCCCGGAGGAGCTTCTGCTCGCCGTAAAGGTCGGCCAGTATCCAGTTCAGGAGGCGCGCGCGCTGGATGAGCCCGGCTTCGAGATTTCTCCATTCAACAGGCGAGATGAGGATCGGAATCGCGTCGAGGCTCCAGGGGCGATGCATTCCCTGAGGGTCGCCATAAACGTTATAAGTAACGCCGTTTTCACGGATTCGTTGCCGGGCCGTCTTCCAGCGACGTGCCAGTTCCTCGCCGCCAAGGCCTGAGAGCGCCGAGATATAGTCATCCCATTGCGGCCGAAATACGCCGGGAGCGCTGGCCATCTCGTCGTAAATCCCCTCGGCGGGGCTGTAGCCCTCTCCCAAAGCGGGAGGAACGAGGGTGTCAACCGAGATACTCATTCAAGCTCGCACGGTCATGCATTGTCCAGTCAGGGTGAGCGGCGGAGGTCCAGAGTGAAAGGAAATTCCGGGTTACTTTCTTCCTCAGGTGTCACCATGGGACCTGGGGAGTGGCCGATGCCGCTGAACCGCGCCAGGCGGCGGCTCTCCGCCTCATAAGCGTTGACCGGAAATTGTTCGCTGGCTCTGCCACCGGGATGGGACACGTGATAAGTACAGCCCCCGATTGCCCGTCCGGCCCATGTGTCCAAAATATCAAACACCAGAGGCGTGTGAACCGGGATATTGGGATGAAGGCAGGAAGGCGGCTGCCATGCGCGGTACCGGACCCCTGCTACAAATTCTCCAGGTACGCCTGTGGGATGCAGAGGGACCGGGCGGCGATTGCACAGCACGGCGAACCGCGGGTCCGTCAATCCCGAAACCTTCACCTGCAGGCGCTCGACCGAAGAATCCACGTTGCGCGCGGTGCCGCCGGCGGAGGCCTCTTCGCCCAACACATTCCAGGGTTCCAGCGCATGGCGGAGTTCGAGATGGACGCCGCGGTTCGTGACCGACCCGATCGCCGGGAAGCGAAACTCCTTGTGGGGCGCGAACCATTCTCGTTTGAACGGATAGCCGGCCTGGTTGAGCTCTTCGAGAACGTCGTCAAAATCGCTCTCAATAAAGTGAGGCAGCATGAAGCGATCGTGTATGGCGGTGCCCCAGTAGACGAGTGGCCTCTTATAAGGTTGTTCCCAGAACCAGGCGATCAGGGCTCGCACCAGCAACTGCTGCGTGAGGCTCATGCGCGCGTGCGGGGGCATCTCGAAAGCGCGCAGTTCCACCAGACCCAGCCGCTGCGAAGCCGATTCCGGCGGGTACAGCTTATCGATACAGAGTTCGGTGCGATGGGTGTTCCCGGTCAGATCGACCAGCAGGTTGCGAAAAATCCGATCGACCAGCCAGGGCGAGATGTTTTCCTCTCCCTTGTCGGGAACCTGGCTGAACGCGATCTCCAGTTCGTAGAGCGAATCCATACGGGCTTCGTCGATCCGCGGATGCTGGCTGGTGGGGCCGATGAATAATCCGGAAAACAGATACGAAAGAGAAGGATGATTCTGCCAGAATCCGACCATGCTGCGCAGCAGATCCGGGCGGCGCAGAAAAGGGCTGTCCTCCGGGACGCCCGCGCCAATAACGACATGATTCCCGCCACCGGTGCCGCTGTGGCGTCCGTCCAGCATGAACTTCTCGGTGCCGAGCCGCGACTGGCGAGCGAGTTCGTAAAGCTCGGTCGTGTTTTCAACCAGGTCGTTCCAGGACGAGGCGGGCTGTATATTGACTTCGATCACGCCTGGGTCCGGCGTTACCTTGAGAACCGAGATGCGCGGATCGTATGGCGGGGTGTAGCCCTCAATCACGACGGGCATAGTCAAGTAAGCCGCGGTATCTTCGATTGCGGCGACCAGGTCGAGGTAATCGGCGAGGATATTCCACCGGCGGCATGAAAATGTACAGCTTGCCTTCGCGTGCCTGTACGCATAACGGCCGGTCGCGCTATCCAGGGCGATGATTCGTCCTTTTTAATTGGCTTTGTTTTGTCGGCGACGGTTCCTTGTTGGCCGGAGGCCGGTTTGACTGCCGGTTCGGTGAAAAGATGCGGTTTGCGAGGAGGCCGGTCAGGCAGGGTGTCGCGCTGCTTGAAGGGATCGGGGTCGAAGCTCCATTCGACGTCCTCGGGCTTGGTCCATGGCAGGGATTCGAGGGGGAGCCGATATCCCATGGGCGAATCGCCCGGCACCAGAAACAGGCGCGGCGCTGCCAGGAACCAGGGCTGGCTCGTCCAGTACGGCGTTCCCTGAGGCGTCGGCACGCGGCGCAGCGGGCAGGACGTAGCCGATCGTTTTGCCGAGACCCTCTTCGAAAACACGCGCCACAGTGCGCCCGCTCAATCGGGTCTTCCAGCTTCGAATTGAGCGGATCGACATTAACGGGAAGCTTGCGCTCTTTCCAGAGGTAATAGAAGACGTCCTCGTACGCCGTCATGATGAACGACGGGTCCACTTGCAGAGCGGCGCGTCAGGGCTTCCAGAAACTTGCGGCGCGGACGCGGCGTTGTATTTGTAATTCTTGCGGTCTTCCGCCAGCAGCGACTGGTCTTCCCAGATCGGCACGCCATCCTTGCGCCAGTAGCAACCCAGCGCCCATCGGGGCAACGGTTCGCCGGGATACCACTTGCCTTGCCCGTAATGGAGCAGGCGCGCCGGAGGCGAACCGGTTCGTGAGCTTGAGGAAGAGATCGACCGAGAGCTTGCGTTTGTTCGGGCCGAACGCGCTGGTGGTCCACTCGGCGCCATCGGCATCGTCGATGGACACGAAGGTCGGCTCGCCGCCCATGGTGAGCCGGACGTCACCCGCGCAGAGCTTTTGATCCACGCAGTGGCCGAGCGCGGCGATCTCCTGCCATTGCGGCTCGCTGTAGGGTTTGGTTACGCGAGGCGATTCGTGGATCCGGTGGACGCTCATCTCGTGATGGAATTGCGTTTCGGCGGGATCGAGAAGACCGGAGATGGGCGCGGCGCTGCTCGCGTCAGGAGTGCAGGCGAGCGGGATGTGGCCTTCGCCGGCGAGCAGTCCGGAAGTGGGGTCGAGGCCGACCCAGCCCGCGCCGGGAAGATAGACCTCGGTCCACGCATGCAGGTCGGTGAAGTCCGAAGTCGCTCCCGCGGGGCCTTCGAGGGGCTTCACGTCGGGCGTCAACTGAATCAGATATCCGGAAACGAAGCGCGCGGCGAGTCCCAGGTTCCGCAGAATCTGGACGAGCAGCCACGCGGAATCGCGGCAGGAGCCGGTGCGCAGCCCGAGAGTATCTTCGCAGGACTGGATGCCCGGCTCCATCCGGATCACATAGCCGATCTCGCTCTGCAGGCGCTGGTTGAGGCTCGATCAGGAAATCGATCGTGCGGATCTTTTCCCTTGAGACCTTCGAAAGCCACTGGGATAACCGCGGAGTCGGCTGGCTCGACTTCGAGAAACGCGCGCAATTCGCGGGCGAGCGCCGCATCGTATTTGAACGGATAATTCTCGGCGTCGGGTTCGAGAAAGAAATCGAAGGGATTGAAGACCGCCATTTCCGCGATCAGATCCACTTCCACGAGAAACTCGCTGGTGGGTTCGGGGAAGACCAGGCGAGCGAGATAGTTGGCCTGCGGATCCTGCTGCCAGTTGATGAAGTGGTCTTTCGGCTGGATTTTGAGTGAATAGGAAAGAATCGGAGTGCGGCAATGGGGCGCCGGGCGGAGCCGGACGACCTGAGGGCCGAGCTTGATTCGGCGGTCGTATCGATATTCCGTTTTATGATTCAGCGCAACGTGAATCGACATAGTGGACTGTATGGGGATGCGGCTCACCGACGGAGGGAGGCAGCATTTAAGACTGGAACGGCCACTCGGCAAGCGCCCGATTAACGGTTCAGTTTAGCACGGAGGCTGTCATACAGGATTCACTTTATCCCCTTGACAAGGTCCCCGCATTGACAAAGGATAGTACCCATGAAAAGTTATGCTCTCATCGGTTTAGTTGCCGTTTTAGCTTCCGGCACGTTGTTCGGGCAGGCCGTTCCGGTTACCGGAGTCGACGACCCCGCCGCGTTGTTTACGGATAAAGATCCGGTTCTGAACCGGAACAAGCAGGCGGCGATGCATATCGTGATCGACCTCCTGGAAGCGGGCCATTGGAACGAGGCCGACAAGTGGCTTACCGAGCGCTACATCCAGCACAATCCGGGCTTCAGTTCGGGACGCGAGACCGTCATGAAGGCTTTTGGTTCGAGACCCGGCCGTCCGATTCCGGAATCACCGAAAGACTGGCGGACGAAGGTAGTGGCGGTGCTCGCGCAGGGCGATCTGGTGTGCGTGGCGACTCGGAGGGAGTTACCCGATCCGCGAAATCCGGGCAAGACTTACACGACCACTCATTTCGATATGTGGCGCTTCGTGGACGGCAAAGCCGACGAGCACTGGGACGAGGGCTTGATCAATCCGCCGGCCGCACCAAAGTAGTGGGCAGTCGCCTTCGAAGCCATGCCTCGAGCGCAGGATCGTTGAAGTCGGGGATCGAAAGCGCTACGCCGACAAGGTCGTCGTGAGTGGTGCTGACTCCGACGACCGTCATTCCGGCCGCGAGACCCGGCTTCGACTCCGGTCCGCGAGTCCTCAAATACAATGCAGCTTGCCGGTTCTGCTTCGAGAAGCTGCGCGACACGCAGGTAGATCTCAGGATCAGGCTTCGGACGGCTGACGTCGTGACCGTTCACGATAACCCGGAAAAGGGAGCGGATGCCGGCGCCGTCGAGAACGAAGTCAACGTTCGCCGGTTCGGCGTTGGTTGCCACCGCGAGATCCAGATTGTGGTGGCGACCGAGGAACCGGCGGACTCCGGGAACGAGTGAGCGATCGAGATTCGGTTTCATGAGCTCGCGATACATCGCCTCTTTGGCAGCGCCGTGGGCGAAGACTTCCTCGTCGGTCAGATGGGGCCCGAAAAACTCCCGGATCAGTTCGTCATTTCTCTTTCCGTACATGGTTTGTTGCATAGCCTCGGTGGTCTCGACGCCGAGTTTGCGGTTGTATTCCGTCCATGCGATGCGATGCCAGCGGATTGGAGTCGATGATGACTCCATCCATATCGAAGATAAGTGCGTGAATGTCAGTCAACTGTTACTCAATATCCGCAGGCTTGACTTCCCGCTCGATCCACGCGAGATAGTTTGGAGATCCTTCAATTACAGGGATTGCGATAACTTCGGGCAGCTCGTAGGAGTGAGCGGATTCGAGGACCGCGCGAAGCGGCTCGAACTTATGCCGGGCGGTCTTGATCATGAGGAGCCATTCCGTGGAATCTGTAACTTCATCTTTCCAGCGATAGAAACTCCGAACCGGCGAAACTACAGTTACACATGCAGCCAGACGTTCGTCGACAAGCCTGCGGGAAAGACGCTCGGCCTCCTCAAGAGATCCGCACGTATTGAAGACGACTATCTTGTCGGTCAAGCGGAGATTTCCTGTGGCATGTTACTAACATCCAATGTTACTATTACTGCACCACTCCGATGAAGATATCGCTTGTCAAGACTGTTTATGCCCTCATCGTGTTGTGCGGCATTGTCTATGCGTTTGCCGAGCTTCGGGGTCCCAATGGAATACCGGGATTGCTGGATAAGCGGCGGCAAGTGCGCGAGTACGAAATGAGCAACGAACAACTGCAGCGGGAGATTGAGCAGAAGCAGGAGCGAATCCAGCGGCTTCAGAACGATCCGCGCGCGCAGGAGATCGAGATTCGCCAGCGTCTGAAACTTGCCGGACCTGGGGAAAAGATCTATATCATCGACGACAAGAAGAAGTAATCCACGGAAGAAGACTTCCGCCGGAGGTCGCTCCTTTGTCGGGCCGATTCCCGCTGTAGTTCTCAAATCGGTTTCAGCCTCGATTCGAATCGGCCTCTCCACAAAAAAATAGCCCGTATTGAATCCGATCTCATCGGACTCAATACGGGCAAAAACCGCCAGAAACCTCGCTTTAATTCGCTTTATTTCCCGGCTGGTTTGTTGAACACCTTATCCTCAATCGGAACGTTGACTTTTACGTCATCGATCTTAAACTGATCGCGCCCGTCGAGCCACGAGAACTTGTACGTGGTGGGAAACTTGATTCCGTCGAATTCTTTGTAATCGCCATAATCTTCCTGGGAAGGAATGCGGCCGATCGGCGAGGGGCTGTAACGTACCATGCGCGAGAGAAGCCCGGTCGCCTTATCGAAATACAGCGTCACCAGCAGGCCGCCATGGGCCATTCCCCTGAACGATGTCGACGTCCTTTCCGTCGATGCTGTCCGGGTTACCGGAGCGAAGACTGGTCAGGACTTTTTTGATTTGCCCCGGGAAAGCCAGTTCGGCATCCAGCTTAAGCCCGTCCAGCTCCTTGCCAGTCACATCATAGGAGCCAAGGAGCCCGCGTGGCGACTTGATCCACCCGGTTACGCCGTTATAGGCGCGTTCGCTGTCTCCGCGTTCCGGATGATCTTTGAACTCGATCAGGATGGTGCGCTTATCCGGGGATTTCGCATAGATCTGAAACGATCCGCCGCCTCCCAACCCTTCGTAACCAACGCTGGTGCCGGAGGCGATCCAACTCGTGAGACCAGCGAGTTTCTGAGCTCCGCCGGCCGCGGCGATGTATTTGTCAAGGATCACATCGGCGGAAGGAAG
This sequence comes from Terriglobia bacterium, assembly GCA_963845785.1. GTDB lineage: Bacteria > Acidobacteriota > Terriglobia > Bryobacterales > Bryobacteraceae > BOG-234. Next base: position 274,876 of record CAWJTK010000005.1, read on the forward strand.
TCCCTGGGCCTGAGAGATGATATCGGGCTGCTGATCATTGGGTGCGCTGTACAACGTATCGAGGGCGATCGTCGTGAGCGGCGTGTCTTTGCCGTGGTGGCAGGTAAAGCACGTGACCATTTGCGCCCCGCCAAAGTTCGCTTTATTAATCGTCGCAACCATATCGATCATGCGACGAGCCATCCGCTTCTTCGGCGTGTCAATGACCCAATCGACCTTGTCGGAGCCGGCGCCAGGGTGACAATCGGCGCAGTCATAGCCCAAGTCGGCTGAAATGACGCCCATCGTACCCAGGAAATCGTCGACGGTGAGTCCCTTGAGGCTTGCCGTGGTAACGTTTTTGAAAAACTCCCCCGCCGTCTTTCCTTTAGTCGACGTTGTTGCCATCGTCGCCTGCGCGGCGGCACGGTTGACCAACGCGACCCCACCCAGCCCCACGACCGCCATCGCAGCGACCGCTACCGGGAGTCGCCTCAACCAATGTTTCATATGTATTGTATTCTCCGAAAAAATGGTAAGAAAAAGATTCGAATCGATGGCTTGATCGGGAATCGATCACCTCGTTCAAGATCCGGCGTCCACGACACCTGAGAACCCGCCATCAGGGCTTGCCTGACGCGGTATTGCAGTCGGAACGCTTCTTCTGCAACCTGCAGAGCTGAGCCTTCCGGAGCCGGGCGGCTCGGACACCGGTCTTGAACTACGAACGCCTGTTAACTACTGCCCAGACTTTGCTTCCGGCGCAGCTCCGGTTTCACTGGCCGAACCAGCGAACAACCTTCTGCCGTCGGCAAGCTTCACTGTGCGCGCATTAGCGAGGTTAGAACCGTCCTTCGCCAGCGAACCCTGAACCGAAACCGTCTCGCCAATCTTCATTGAATTCCGGGTCCATCCCTGGCGCATGAGTCCATTCGGGCTGCCCAACTCGAATTCCCAGTTGGTCACCTTCCCGGCATCATCCTTGACGTCCATATAAAACCGGGCGTGCGGGTTCATCCATTCGACTTTCGTGACCGTACCGGTCAGGTCGATGGGTTTCTTCGCGTCGTACTCCGCCGCGAAAGAATGATGGGCGAACGCCGGCACCGTCGCCAGGCCGAGAACGGCCAAAAATCCACACAGCAAACTGATCTTCATTCAAAAACCTCCATTCCTATGCGTTTCAAATTTCTCTGTCTCAGGAGAGCTGATTCTGTTGCTGACGTGATCCTTTTTGACGAGGTTACAGCCCGGCGGACCGAATTCCACAACTGCGAGTCCTTCACAGCGGTGTCTCCCGATACCGAATACATCTCTCTGACTCTGGATCATATCATCTTTCAGGTCAATTCAAGAGCGCCTGTAAACGATTCCGAAACCCGAGACGAACGGCAAGAACAGCGGGACTCAACGTGCCCGCCTGAAAAAAGAACTCTTACGCGTTCCTCTTCAGTTTATACTCTCTGCAGGATTCCACGCGAACGTCCCGGCTTGGGGAAGTTATTGTACAATCCGAAGTTTGGCGTGCATCCGATGTTGATAAGGAAGGCATGAAATCCGGCGAGAAACCGTCTGCTGCCGCCGAGCCGCGGCAGGGTCAGAACCACCGTCACGAGCGCATTGCAACAAGAGCGAAGATCGACGCCGTTGTGCGGGTGATGGCGGGAGAGTCAATTGAATCCCTGAGCAGGGAACTCAACGTTACGGTTCACCGCATCGAGCGCTGGAAAACCACGTTCATCGAAGGTGGATCCGCCGAACTCTCGAAAAAGAAGGAAGTGCGGTCCGAAAACTGGGCATCAAAACATGCGACTTCAATCCAACAGTGGATGTGGCTGCTTTTTGCCATGCTCATCGTGATCACCATGCTCGTTCTCTACGCGGGAAGAAACTCCCCCGAGTGAGATCCGGTTTGGGAGAGGCCCCGAACCCCTCAGGGCTTTGAGATCACGGCCGACCCGCAAGCATCCGACAAGGGGAAGTATGCAACGCCCGCTTCCTCTGCAAATTGCCTGACCGCCTGCTTGGCGCCCGCGTAGCGGTCGTTGTTGTAGTCGTGAACGAAGATATATCCTCCGCTCGAAAGTTTGGGGTAAAAGTAGTGAAGTCCGTCGTAAATGGGCCGGTAAAGATCGCAATCCAGTGAGACAAAGGCGAAGATCGACTCGGTACATTCGACTGCCGACTCGGGGAACACGCCCGGGATCACCACGCAGTTCTCCCTGTGTTTCATTTGGCTGAGCACGGTTTCAACCGATGTGTTCGTGAACCGGCGCAGCTGAAGGAGGTCCTTTCTGACATTCTCCTTTTCCTGATCCTCGCGTGCCTGTTCTTCATTGAAACCGCTGAAGGTATCGAACAGATAAAGTTTTCTTTCTGGGAAGGCGATGTTGATCAGCCGCGCAAACTCTCCGCGATAGACTCCCAACTCGGCGACGGCTCCCGGAACGTTCTTCTCCAGAATTTCACTTGCAACCAGTTCGAGTGAGGAGCAGCGGACATATTCCCCCTCCATAACTGCGTGGTTCCGAGTGGATTTGCGGGAGCGCATCGGCCCTGCAATCACGATGCCGTGATTGTACGCCTGATAGACCAGCTTCATCATCCGCTCTCGTCCGAGGTATCGTTGTGCCAGAATGCTCCAGTCCATACCCATTAGCAGCGTTCTATTGCGCTTGCGCCATCCCGACGAACCCTAAACGTAACACACGGCCCCCAAATGAGAATGAGAACATGATGGGCGGGCGACGGTTTGAAAATGCGAATCGACAAGTGGCTTTGGGCAGCCCGATTCTTCAGGACCCGGGCGCTTGCGGCACGAGCCTGCGAACTGGGCCGGATCGAGTCGAACGGGCAACCGGCGAAGCCTGCCCGCGAGGTCCGCGTCAGCGATTCATTGCGCGTGAAGAATGACACCGGCGAATTCCACGTGGAAGTTCTTGCCCTCGGCGAAATGCGAGGCCCGGCGGCCGTTGCGCAAACGCTCTACCGGGAAACGGATGCGAGCCGGGAAACGCGAATGCAACTCGCCGAAGAGCGTAAGGCACTTAAGGCAATGACGAGTTTCGACGCGCACCGCGAAGGCAAACCGTCGAAGCGCGACCGACGCGAAATCGAGAGGTTTCGGCATCGGTCGTGAGCGGCCGGCTTACTTACCCGCGGGTATCGGTTTGGTTGCGTTATCCCAATGTTCGGCGATCTTGCCATCCTGAATGCGGAACATGTCGAACCAGGTGCTGGTGTACTTCTCGCCTTTGTGTACAGGATCGTCGTATGTGCGCACCAGCGACAGCGTGACATAGTCGCCTTCGGCTTGAATCGCAACCAGGTCGGACAGCGTATCCGGGATCGGTTTCGGGCCGCCAAGTTTCGTGAAGTAGGCCTTGAAGCCAGCCATGCCCGTGTCAGCGTTCGGATTATGCTGGATGTAGTCTTCCCGCATATATTTGTCGGCCTGATCGAGGCGAAGCCCGCGAAGAACGATCCGGTAAAAATCGTAGGCGATTTTCTTGTTCGCCGCGAGTTTCGGGTCGTGGCTTTTCAGGAACTCAGACTGATCTTTCGCGGGAGTTACCGCGATGGCAGCGAATAAAGGCGAGCTGAGGGCCGCCCCCACAAGGGCGGGAATGAGGGCGGAAGTTAAGTGCATCATCTGGTACAGCATATACGATTCGCCCGCCGTCAGGAACCGCGGTCAGGAAATGGCGCGAACGGCGCTCTCGATTCGCTTCGCCAGAGCGGCGTAATCGCTGCCTTCGAGCCGAAGGGCGGGACCAATTTTCACCCTCGCGCGCCCGGGCGTTGGGAATTTTGCGGATTTGTGCAGCACTCGCTCAAGGCCCTCGATCCTTACGGGGACCACGGGAATTTTCAGCCGTGACGCCAACATGCCAACACCCGGCTGGAACGGCAGAACCTCGCCCGCATCGGTGCGCTTTCCTTCCGGGAAAATGAGGATGCAGTATCCCTCCTCGGCGAGCTCTGAAGCGTACCGCAGCGCCTCACGCGTTCCGGATTCGCGCTGCGGCAAGGGGAACGCGTTGAAGACGAGACAAGCCAGAAAGTAATTCAGCCCGTTCGTAAAGCGCTTGCCGGGCGGATAGTTCCCGGGGTGAAAGTGCGCATCGAAAAATTCCTTCGCCATGGCCGGCGCGACGCGATACCGCCACTTTGACGGCAGCGCGGAAAGAATCGCAGGGACGTCGAAGTGGCTCTGGTGATTGGAAGCAAAGATAACCGGTGGGCTGAGGTTGTCCAGATTTTCTATACCTTCGGCCTTTACCCATGCGAAGAGCCGCGCCAGCGGCAGAAGAAAACCGGGCAGCGCGATCCGTCGCAGCCACCGTGCGGGTTTCGAACGGTTCCATTCCGAAAACGCGAAGCTTTCCTGCACCGCGGGCGCAACGCGAGCAAGATCCCCCACGGTACGGGCGCGCGCGAACTGCGATTCATCCATCGAAGTACCGATGCGCTGTTCCAGTTCCATCATCAGCTGGATACGATCGAGGGAACTGAGGGCCAGATCGTCGAGTGAGGTTCCCGCTTCGATCTGACGCCCGCCGGCGAATTTGCGGATTACGTCGGACACGGAATCGCCCGCCGGTTCTTTATGAGCTGCACCACTATCGGCGGGTCCGCCCACGCTTGCGGCAATTTCCACGCGCTTGAGCTTCTTCGTGCCCGAAGTCCGGGGCAGCGCAGGCTGGGGCCAAATAGAGAAGCTGCGAATCCGCTGATAAGGCTCGAGCCGGCTGTTCGCCTCCGCAATAATCGCTTCGGGGTTGGAGTCCGGCTCAAGTATGAGCACTGCGTGGACCTGCTCGCGCGCGCCCTGTTTCGCCGGCACCACCGCGGATTCCCGTACGCCCCCGATCGCGTCTAATACGTGCTCCACGTCTTCCGGAAACACGTTGAGGCCATCCGGCGAGACGATCATTTCTTTCTTGCGGCCCAGGATCTTCAGCCGGTTATCTGCGTCGAGTTCGCCGATGTCCCCCGTATGAAGCCAGCCCTCGGAATCGCGCAAGCTGCCTTCGCCGAAATAACCCGGCGTGATGTTCTCGCCGCGAAGCAGGACTTCGCCATCGGCCGCAATGCGGATCTCGACACCGGCGATCGGCTTCCCAACGGTGCCTCTTTTCGTATCGAACGGGTGATTCAGGGTTGCGACCGGGGCGGTCTCGGTAAGTCCGTAGCCCTGAATCACGACGTACCCGAGCTTGCCCCAGAATTCCTCGAGCGCGGGGTCCAGCGGGGCGGCGCCCACCACGAAGCTCCAGAACTTCCAGCCGAACCGGCGGTGCACGCGCCGGTATTGCCACCATTTCCAGTACCATTTGCCGCGCCGCGCCGGGGCATTCGCTTCCGGCAGGGTCTGCAGGATGTAATCGCGCAGTAACTCAAGCATCTGCGGCACGCAGACCAGCACGGATATGCGCCTGCGATGGATGAGATGCGCCACATCCTTCGGACTGTACCCGGACATGAAAAACACTTCGCCGGCGATGATCGGCGGAATGAAAGCCGCCATGGTCTGGCCGAACATGTGGCTCAGGGGAAGCAGGTTCAAAAAGCGAATGGGCGCAAAGGGGCCCATGTATTTCCGATACTTCTCAATTCCCTCATCGATCGGCTTCAGGTTGGCGAGTATGTTGCGATGGGTGATCGTGACTCCCCTGGGATCGCCGGTGGCCCCCGACGTGAAAAGAATTTCCGCCACATCGTCGGGAGCCGCGACGGCGAAGGAACCGGACGTCGCGGCATTCGTGAGTGCGTCTCGAAGGGGCCAGACGGGGCACGCCAAACCGCCTGGCGCCTGCAGTTCGTCACCAATCAACAGCGCTCGGGCGCTTACGATCCCGGCGATGCGTTCGACCATCGCCGCCGTCGAGCGAAAGTCGATGGGCACCGCGACGACGCCTTCGAGAATGCATGCCCAAAGCGCAACGATCCATTCCGGACGGTTCTCACCCCAGAAAAGAACGCGTTCCCCTTTCGCGATTCCCGCTTCGCGCAGACGCGCCGCGAACGCGGCCGCATAGGCCGCCGCGACCTCATACGTCAAGCGGGCCGAGCCAGGGCCGATGCCGCCCTCGTGGCGCAGAAACTCGCCGCGATTGCGCCGCCAGATTTCAAAGAAAGCCGAGAGCGAAGGAGGATCGCCGATCACCTGATAGATTCAAGCATATAGACAACCGCGGATCCGCCCGCCGGAAATCCACAATGGCGAGCGGATCGTCACAAGCAGGTTGTCCGCGGATGACCCGCGGTAATCGAAACGAAACTCCATGAAAGAGGACCGAAAATAATGATGCCAGCCGAAAGCTCGACGACACCCGTCGAAAGCGCAAATCTGATTCTGAAGCTCTACGAACTGCGTCGCGAAGAAACCATGCGCCAGGCGCGCAACTATGTTTTTACCTTTAATCCGACCTCGGCCGAAGAGTATCTCGCTGCGATGGGCGGGCCGCACAGTGCGTCCGTGCGCATGGTGACCTCTTATTGGGAGATGGCTTGTTCGTTCGTGGTGAACGGCGCCATCGACGCGACCATGTTCGATGACACCAACGGCGAACATGTCATTGTATTCGCAAAAATCGAGCCGTTCCTCGACGATCTGCGCGCAAAATTAGGAAGCCCGAACGCATTCAAGAGCCTGGAGAAGGTCTGTCTGAGCGCTCCGGGTGGAATTGAGAAGGTGCGAGCTGTCGCCGCGCGCATTCGCGCCTTCGCCGCCAGGCCCGCGGCAACCTCCGCGTAACTGTTAACCGGCTTCAACAAGCGCGGGCTCCAGCTTTGTGGCGTTACGTCGGATATGGATCATGACGAATAACGCCGCAAAGCCCGCGAGCAGTCCAATGGATGCGCCGAGCCCGAGGAGGGCCGGATCCTGGAGTCTTCCGGAAGCGCGCAGAAAAGACGTGATCGCGACGTTGAGAGAAATCGGAATGAACGCCGCGATCAGTGGCAACCGCCATCGATCGAGCGCGAAGAAACAGCGCGCAATCAGATCAAGCAATGCCCAGCCGATTATGCTCGGCGCAAAACCCAGAAAAACGGCCGAGACCAGGCGGGTGGATTCCGCCGTAAAGCTGCCGCGTTCAAACAGCAGAGCGATTACCGGTGTCCGCAAGAGCACTCCAATTGCGCAGGACGCGGCGGCGGCGAGCGCCATCAAAGCCACTCCACGGTCGATCAGCGAATAAGCTTTGCGCGTATCGTTCTTTCCCCGCAGACGCGCGATCTCCGGAACGAGCGTGGACGCAACGGGATAAACCAGGTAGGCAAGCACGACGCTTGTGCAGCGCGTGGAATAATCGAACGCCGCCGCCATTCCCGAGCCCGCGTGAGTGGCGAAAGCGCGCGTGACCACCAGGTTTCCCGCGATCAGGCCCCCATAAAGCACAAACATGCCCGGCCTCAGCAGGACGTCTACCGAGTGACAGGCTCAACGGGAAACGCGGCGCGCGGCGGAGATCCCGGCTGAAAAACCACGTAAGAAGAAGTTGCATGGCCGTGCCTGCCGTGTAACCGATCGCGAAGCCATTAATGCCGAACGTGTTCCTGAGCAGCAGGGCGCCCGCGACGATTCCACCGTTGAGGCAGGTCTGATAGAGTCCGGGAACGAGAAACCGGCGATCGGTGTAGAGTAGCGCCGAGAAGATCGCGGCGCAGCCGGAGAAGAATGTCGCCGGAGCGAATAAACGCAGCAGCACCGTGGCCTGGGCGCGCTCGGGAGCCGCGAGCCCAGGCCCGACAACCGGGATCAGTTGCGGGGCAAAGAGCGCGACCAGAACGCTGAGCGAAAGCACAATGGCCGCGAACACGCGGGCTGAACGTGCAAAAACCGCCGCGCGGTCGCCATCCTGCCGAAGCAACAGCATCGGCACGAAAGCGAAGAGCATCGTGTTGACGATTATCGAGTTGAGCGTGTCGAGCGGCCCCATTGCCACCGCAAGGACGTCGGCTCGTGCGTGCGTGCCGAGCAGCCAGGCCGTCACCGCTACCCGGAAAAAACCGCTGACGTTGCCAAGGAAAATTCCCGCACCTACGATCAGGCCCCCATGAACCAGCCTGCTTTTCAGGAACACGCGCGAAACGGATCCGCCGGCCTGTGTGCTTCCGAGGAACCTCCGAAGCACGGGAAAACCGTCAGCTTTTCGCAGCGGCGAGAGCGGCCTCGTAGTCGGGATGCTGCGATACTTCCGGAACATACTCGACATACTTGAGCTTGTCGTCCGGACCGACAACAAAGATCGCCCGGCTTAAAATGCGCAGTTCTTTGATGAGAGTTCCGTAAGAAGAGCCGAACGAGGCGTCCTTGTGATCCGAAAGCATTTTGACTTTATCCAGCGCGAAAGAGTTACAGAAACGTTTTTGCGCGAACGGAAGATCCATGCTTACGGTGTAAATGTCGACATCGGAAAGCTTGCCGGCCTCTTCGTTGAAACGCTTCGTCTGCGCGTCGCAAACCGGCGTGTCGAGCGATGGGACAACGCTGAAGATCCGGGTCTTATGACCTGTATCGCTCAGGTGCACAGGCTTTAATCCATTGTCGAGTGCGGAAAAATCCGGCGCCTTGTCGCCTGCTTTCAGTTCCGGCCCCACCAGGGTCATCGGGTTCCCCATCAACGTAGTTGCTCCTGTGCGCTCCATTCGATTCTCCTTAGTTTTGTGTGAGTTTTTGTTGAAATGAAAAGACTATCTTAGCAATCGCGCGAGATCCGCTTCTGTCGCAACAGGCTCATGACAGGCGAAGTTTTCACAGACATAAACCGTCGTTTCGTTTCCACGCACATTCATCGATTCCACAGCAGGCCGATAACGGACGATCTCGGGATCGGCATGAAGCACGATTCTGTTGGGATCGAACTGCGCCCGGATCAGACGGGCGAGAGGGCCGGAAGGTGTTCCCGCTATGACGATTTCCCTATGGGGCGCCAGATCGAATTCGCAGGCGGCGAGCATTTGGGGCATTCCGAATGGAGCCGTGGCCAGCTTCGAATGGAATGCCCCGATCAGTTTGCGGGCGGCCGCCTCGAACTCCTCGCTGCCGGTGATTCGGTGCAGCCGGAGCAGGTTACTCAGAGCGATTGAGTTACCCGAGGGTTCGGCGCCGTCGTAGTCGTCTTTAAAGCGCATCAGACGCGTGGCGTCTTCGTGCGCCGAAGCAAAGAAGCCGCCTGCTTCGTCTTCCAGAAGTTGGATTTGTTTCCGGGTAATGGCGATGGCTTCGGCAAGGTAGCGGAACTCGAACGTAGCTTCGTAGAGGTCGAGCAGACCCTGGGCGAAGAATGTGTAATCGTCGAGCATCCCGTCAATGGCGGCGTCGCCGTCGCGGAACCGGCGCAGCAATGTGCCGTCTTCCCGGCGAAGCGTTGCGAGCACGAAATCCGCGGCGCCTCGGGCGGCTGCGACGTACTTCGGTTCGTCGAGAACCGCTCCTCCTTTCGCGAACGCCGAAATCATGAGGCCGTTCCACGACGTCAGAATTTTGTCATCGAGATGCGGTCGCGGGCGTTTGGCGCGCGCCTCAAAGAGCGCGTGTTCCATTGCTTCCAGCGCTGCGGCTACTTCTTCGACAGTCGTGTCGAAATGATGTGCCGTCTCTTCCATGGAATGGGCCTGGAACAGGATGTTCCGGCCGGTGAACTCGTGGTGTGGATCTTTTGAAACGTTGCCGTCGGATTCCATGCCGTAGCGGAATGCGAACCATCGGGCGTGATCCGCTCCGAGAAGGCTCGTCACCTCCTGCATCGACCAGATGTAAAAAGCGCCCTCACTCTTGTCGGACGGGCGCGCTGCGTCGAACGCGCTGTCGGCGTCTTCCGCGGAATAGAATCCGCCGTCGGGAGCGGTCATATCGCGCCTGACGTAATCGAGCGTCCGCCGCGCGGCCCGCGCCAGAGTCGCCTCATCTGTGATCTGAAACGCTTCGAGGTACGAGATGGCGAGCTGCGCCTGATCGTAAAGCATTTTTTCGAAGTGCGGGACAAACCAGTATTCATCGACCGAGTAGCGGTGAAACCCGCCGCCCAACTGGTCATGCATTCCGCCCCTCTCCATCGCCAGCAGCGTCTCGACAACCATATCGCGGGCTTCGTCGTTTCCCGTCCGCTTCCAGAAGCGCAGGAGGAAATTATGCACCGAGGGACGGGGAAACTTTGGCGCGGCGCCAAATCCTCCAAGCTTCGAATCGAAGGACCGCCGCAGTTGCTGGAACCCCCTGTCCGCCATTGAAGTGTCGATGCGATCCGATCCGGAAGCGCCCGAATTCGCCTGCGAGCGCAATTGCTCCATCAGGCCGGCGCTGGTATCGATGATCTTCTGCCGGTCATTCTGCCACGCTTGCGCAACCCGTTCGAGGATGAGCGGAAATCCCGCGTGCCCATAACGGCTTTCGGGAGGGAAATACGTCCCCCCTACAAACGGCTTCAAATCCGGCGTCAGCCACACGGACATCGGCCACCCACCTCCACCCGTCGTGGCCTGCACGTAATTCATATAAATTCGGTCGATATCCGGCCGCTCCTCGCGATCCACCTTGATGGGAACGAACCAGCGGTTCATCAGGTCCGCAATCGCCTCGTTTTCGAACGATTCGCGCTCCATCACGTGGCACCAGTGACAGGTGGAATAGCCGATCGACAGGAAAATTGGTTTGTCTTCGCGCCGTGCTTTTTCGAACGCTTCCTCGCCCCACGGATACCAGTCGACCGGATTGTGCGCGTGTTGCTGCAGGTACGGGCTTTTCTCTTGCATCAGGCGATTCGCGTGCATAGTCTCAATTACAGGAGAGCACGCCCTATGACTCACGAAGCGCCCGTTGACGAGAAGGCCCCGAAACATAAGACGCGAATCGAACGCGACAGCATGGGTGGAATGGCCGTACCCGAGGATGCGTTCTACGGGGCGCAGACGGCGCGCGCGATCGAGAATTTTCCCGTCAGCGACCTGCGGCTGCAGCGCCCTTTTATTCGCGCGCTCGGTCTCATAAAAGCCGCGGCGGCTCACGTCAACGGTTCGCATGGATGGCTTGCGCCGGATCTCGCCGCCGCTATTCGCCGCGCCGCCACGGAAGTCGCGGAGGGCCATCACGATCAGCATTTCGTAGTAGACGTGTTTCAGACTGGCAGCGGGACCTCGACGAACATGAACGCCAACGAGGTCATCGCGCACCTCGCTTCAAGAGAACTGGGAAGGCCGGTCCATCCGAACGACGATGTGAACCGGGGCCAGTCGAGTAACGACGTTTTTCCGTCCGCGATGCATGTCGCCGCGGTGGAGACCGTAATGCACCGGACGCTGGCAGGCCTCGATTTCGTGGCAAGAGAACTTGCCCGCAAAGAACGCGAATTTCACGACATCATCAAGATCGGCCGGACCCATTTGCAGGACGCTGTGCCGATGCGCCTCGGCCAGGAGTTCAGCGGTTACACACAGCAGGTGAGGAACTCCATAGGGCGTATTCTGAAGGCGCTTGACGGTATGTACGAGCTTCCTCTGGGCGGCACCGCGGTCGGAACCGGACTGAACGCGCCGACGGGATTCGCCGCGGAAACCATCGCGGAGGTCGCGCGCGTAACCCAATGCCCGTTCATCGAGGCGAAGAATCACTTCGAAGCGCAGGCGGCGAAGGACGCTGCGGTATGCCTGAGCGGCGCGCTGCGGGGTACCGCGGTGGCATTGACGAAGATCGCCAACGACATCCGGTGGATGGGCTCCGGGCCTCGCTGTGGTTTTGGAGAACTGAAGTTACCCGCGGTTCAGCCGGGATCCAGCATTATGCCGGGAAAGGTGAATCCGGTAATCGCCGAGAGTCTGTTGATGGTGTGTGCGCAGGTGATCGGATATGACGCAGCCATCGCGTGGTGTGGCGCCGCCGGAAATTTCGAACTGAACGTGATGATGCCGGTGATGGCTTACGATTTGATCGAGTCGGCTCAGATTCTCGGCGCCGGGGCGAGGAACTTCGCTCATCGTCTGGTCTCGGGGCTTGAGGCAGACCGGGAGCGGATGACGGGACTTGTCGAGCAATCGCTGGCCATGGGGACGGCGCTCGCTCCTGAGATCGGGTATGAAAACGCCGCGATTCTCGTTAAGAATGCGTATCTGACGGGGCGCACCGTGAGGGAAGTAGCCATCGAACAGAGCGGCCTCAGTCCGGAAAGAATAAACGAACTCCTGGACCCGGCAACTCAGGCCGGGTGATCAACGTATTTTAATAAGAACTGGAACGGCGATGCCCGAACAACCGAACACTTACGACGCCGATTTCTACCGCTGGACGGAGGAGATGGGGCGCCGACTCCGCGAACACGACGCATCGTCTCTTGACTGGGAAAACATTGCGGAGGAAATCGAGAGCATGGGCAAGCGAGATTATCGGGCTCTGCGGAGCCGGACAGAAGTACTTCTCACGCACCTGCTCAAATGGCGGTGCCAGCCGGAGAAGCGCTCCCGCGTCTGGGCGGGTACAGTCCTGACGCAGCGTAACCGGATACAACTCATCGTCGCCGATAGTCCAAGCTTCAGAGGAAGGATCGAACGGGAGATGCCCGAAGTTTACGCCAATGCGATTCGGAAGGCTTCCATCGAGACAGCCATTCCGGAGAATAACTTTCCCGCCGAATGTCCCTGGACTTTCGAAACCGCAACCGAAGACCCGCTGGATTTGTGATTACAGCAACCGGAAGTTTACAGAGATCGTAGCCCGCACATTGACCGGTTGACCGGCCTTCATCCCGGGTTTAAACTTCCATTTCTCCACCGCCTCGACCGCTTTCTCGTCAAGGCCCATCCCAAGGCTTTTCACGACGTGGATGTCACGTGCGCGGCCTTCGGTGTCAACGACGATCGACAACATAACCTCGCCGCTGTACTTCGCCTTCCGCGCCTCTTCTGAGTACTCAGGATCGACCTTAAAGATCACGGCCGGTTGACTGACTCCTCCGCCGACGCGAAAAACGCCGCCACCGACGCCGCCACCCTCGCCGGGACCGAATCCTCCACCCTTCCCCGATCCCAAACCACCGCCGCTGCCGCTCCCCATGCCGCCACCGAAACCCTGACCGTTTGAAAGGTTGGACAACTTCGCCAGTGGATCGCCCCAGTTCGGCAAATTGTTCTGAGGAATGACCGCGTCGGGAGGCGCGATGATCGTAGGGGTCATTGCCAGCTTAGGCGTTTCCTTGACGATCATCGGCGGTGTGAACTGCTTCATGGAAGGCTTGGGGGCCTGGCCTTTGGACACCGGCAGCGGTTCCCGTGCGCCGCCTCCGCCGCCCCCACCCGCTGCTTTCGGCTGCCTGGGAGCTTCATACGGCTTGATGTTCGGATCGATTATGTTGAACTGTTCCTTGATCTGCTGCTGTACGACTTTGCTCGTGAAACCCACCATCAAAAGGGTTACAACCGCTACCTGAAAACCCGTGGAAATCAGCCACGATTTCGGGTCCTTGTCGTACAAACCCCAGATGCTCTTCACCGCGACCGGTTTCGACGTAATCTCAAGCGGAGGCAGCTTCTCAGGCCTGATCATGTCCCGGACGTTCTCGTAGAGAGAAACGAACCACGGAATCTCCGCCTTATCCGGTGCAAACAGACGATCCAGATGACCGTTCGCGTGTCTCGGGTCTGTCTCTTCGATGCGGCGCATCACGCGGTTCAGAGCAGCGGCGGCATCGACAGCCATGACATTCCCGGCATGCGAGGTGAGCTCACCGAGCCAGGCATTTACCCTCTGATGAGTGGCCACCACACGATCGAATGTGGCGCGGCATCCGGGGCAGGAAACAAGATGATTCTCCACCTTCTCTCGAAGCGGGGTTTGCCCCGATTCCTCCAGATAACCCTGCAGATCGGACTCTGTCAAACAAGATTCTGTCAAACAAGATTCTGTCAAACCATGTGTCATTCGGATCTCCCGTAGAGACTTACGTATTCTTTTTCGAACTGCGCCCTCGCCCGCGAAATCAAGACGTACAACGAGTCGAGTCTCACCCCCATCACGGCCGCGATCTCTTTACAGGCGAAACCGCTGCTCTGCATCAGAAGCACCTGACCCTGGATCGGCTTCAGTCGAGAAATTACCGAGCGCACGCGCGAGCGTTGTTCCTCGGCCAGCAGCTCATAGAGCGGATTGCCACGCGATTCATCTGCCGGGCTCTCGCGCTGCGCACGACCCTCGCGCCGCGACCGCCGCGCATTCGCTCGGAGCGAGTCGAGGCCCAGGTTCATCGCAGTCTGGTACAACCACCCGGCCGGATTCTCCTCGGTCACCAACTGATTTCGATGCTGATGGAGTCGGTAAAAGGCGTCCGCAGCCAGCTCTTCGGCTTGTCCGGGATTTCCCGTTAACCGAAAAAGAATCCGCACGAGCCGCGGGTAATGACAGAGAAAGAGTTCCTCGAAATCGCGAGCATGCGGCGGTTTCGAAGCCACACCCGGCGATGCCTCTTGAGTTTGCTGCACATCCGTTAAACGGCGCAGCGAGGGAAATCCTAACAGAGGAAATTGCAGCGGGTTCCGAAGATGTAAGAACTCCGGTCTACAGCAGCCGGAAATTCACAGCGATGGTGGCCCGGACATTAACCGGTTGACCGGCCTTCATTCCAGGTTTAAACTTCCATTTCTCGACTGCCTCGACGGCCTTCTCATCAAGACCCATTCCGAGGCTCTTGACGATATGAATGTCGCGCGCGCGCCCTTCGGTATCAACAATGATCGAGAGCATGACTTCGCCGCTGTACTTGGCCTTCCGCGCCTCTTCCGAGTACTCGGGATCGACCTTGAAGATCACGGCCGGCTGACTGACGCCGCCACCGACGCGGAACACGCCACCGCCAACGCCGCCGCCCTCACCCGGACCGAAGCCTCCACCCTTGCCGGATCCCAAACCACCGCCACTACCGCTCCCCATACCGCCGCCAAAACCCTGTCCGTTCGAGAGATTCGACAACTTGGCCAACGGATCGCCCCAGTTGGGCAAATTGTTCTGCGGAATGACCGCGTCCGGAGGCGCAATAATCGTAGGGGTCATTGCCAGCTTGGGCGGCTCCTTAACAATCATCGGCGGGGTGAACTGCTTCATCGAAGGCTTGGGAGCTCGGCCTTTCGAAACCGGTAGCGGTTCCCTCGCCCCACCACCACCGCCTCCGCCTGCCGCTTTCGGCTTCTGCGGAGCCTCGTACGGTTTGATGTTCGGATCGATCATGTCGAAGGTCTGCTTGACCTGCTGCTGAACCACCTTGCTGCCAAACCCGATCATCAGCACGGTGACGACGGCAATCTGAAAACCGGTCGAGAACATCCACGATTTCCAGTCCTTGTCGTACAGGCCCCAGATGCTCTTCACAGCGACCGGTTTCGACGTGATCTCAAGCGGCGGAAGTTTCTCAGGCTTGATCATGTCGCGGACGTTCTCGTAAAGAGAAACGAACCACGGAATCTCCGCCTTGTCCGGAGCGAACAGACGATTCAAATGATCGTCCATATCGGTCTGGAGCTTCACCGGGTCGGGCGGCATATTTTCAGGCAGACCGGGATGCGGAACTTCAGGCATTTGACTTGACCAATCCTGCACGGGGCATCAAAGCCACCTTGTGAAATGACGAAAGCATACCGTCTTCCGTTTCCGATTTTGGAATACCAAGACGAGCTTTCCACTCTCGCTTGGATTCTAACACAGGAAAACCTTTTTCAACCGCTGCCCGGAGCCCTGCTTTCACGGCTAAACCTCCTGCCATCAATTCCGAACCGCAAACAATCTGTCGCTACGTAAAACCGTAACTCGTGGGATTTCGGCGTACCCGAAGCGAACTCCGTTCCGTCGCTATAATACTTCAGTGCGTTAGCTGCCGTTTTTGCTCACCCGAAGAAAGTGATCTGAATTCATGTGCCGTAAACTGATCGTCCTTCTTGCCGCCGCGACGGCGCTCTTTGCCCAGACCCCCGCAAAAAAAACAGGCGCGTCCGATCAGCCCATCCCGCCGAAGGCCGCCGCTGTTACACCCGGGCTCGCCAAACCCGCTCTGGACAAACCGAAACTGGAGGCATACCTCAGGCACCTTTTCGTATGGCCCCCTCCGATAGAAATGACGATCAGCGATCCGACGCCGGGGCCGATGGCCGGGTTCTACGAAGTTCGAGTGCGCGGTTCTCAAGGCAACGCCAGCCAGGAAGAGACCTTCTACGTCTCAATGGACGGCCAGAAGATCGTCCGCGGAACAGTTTTCGATCTCAATCAGAATCCCTTCAAGCATGATCTTGACCAGATCAAGACGCAATACCAGCCGAGCATCGGCACCCCCGGCGCCCCGGTCGTCCTGGTCGAGTTCAGCGACTTCGAATGTCCCTACTGCCGCGAACAGGCGAAAACGCTGCATGACAACCTGCTTGCCACGTACCCGAAGGAAGTCCGTTTGTACTATCTCGACTTTCCCCTCGAGACCCTTCATCCCTGGGCCAAATCCGCCGCCATGATGGGGCGCTGCATTTTCCACCAGAACGCCAGCACTTTCTGGGACTATCACGACTGGATTTTTCAGCATCAGGAAGAAATCACGCCCGACAACCTGAAGGACAAAGTCCTCGAGTTCGCGAAAGGTAAGGGAATCGATGGCCCGCAGCTTTCGGTCTGCATGGATACCCGCGCAACCGAAGAGGAGGTCGAGAAAACGAAAGCTGAGGGCCAGGCTCTGAACCTGAACTCCACGCCATCTCTATTCGTTAACGGGCGCCGCATGATCGGTACGATCCAATGGCCCGATCTGAAGCGGGTCATTGATTACGAAATCGAATATCAAAAGACGGCAAAGAACGCGGGCGAAGACTGCGGTTGCAGCCTCCAGTTACCGACCGCGGCAGGTACTTCCCCCAGCAGCCTTTCTGGTGGCCTGCCGAAGTAAATGTTTCGCAAAACCTGCATCTTTGGCTGCCTCGCGGCCTCTCTCGGGGGGATCATTTTCGCGTCGGCGGGAGATGTCGCGTTTGACGCCGATCGCTACCTGGGCCACATCAAATATCTTGCCTCCCCCGAACTGCGGGGCCGTGCGAGCGGGTCCCCCGAGCTTGAAAAGGCGGCTGAGTACATAGCCGGCCAGTTCCGATCCGACGGGTTGAAGCCCCTGGAGGGCGGCACTTATCTCCAGGCGTTCCCGATTACTACCAGCGCGAAACTGGGTAAAGGGAATCGTTTCGATTTCTCGAACGGTTCGAACCGGCAGGATCTCCAGCCCGATAAGGATTTCGTACCGTTCGATTTTTCCTCGACCGGAAAGGCTTCGGGCGGAGTCGTCTTCGCCGGCTACGGGATTACCGCCCCGGAATACAACTACGACGACTACGCCGGAATCGACGTGACCGGCAAATTCGTGATCGTGCTCGCCCACGAACCTCAGGAATACGACGAAAAGAGCGTATTTGAGGGCAAGGTCTACACAGATCACGCCCAGAATTACAGCAAGGCCGCGAACGCGCGCCGCCACGGCGCCGCCGGAGTCATATTGGTCAACGACCGGATCAATCACAAGACCTCGGCCGACGAACTGGAAGCTTTCGGCAATGCCGCCGGTCCCGCAAACGCGGGCATTCTGTTCGTGCAGGTGAAAGAGGACGTTGTTGAACCCTGGTTCCAGTCGGCGGGCAAGGATCTGATGGATCTCGAGCGCGGCATCGACGAGGATGTGAAGCCGCGTTCCTTCGCGTTCAAAGGCATCGAGGTTCATGAAAAAGTCGACGTCGAACGGGCGGTTAAGACCGTTCACAACGTTGTCGGCTGGTTGCCGGGCGAGACGGACGAGTACCTGATCATTGGCGCTCATTACGATCATCTCGGCCTGGGCGGGCGATTCTCTCTGGCCCCTTCAATGACGGGGACAGTTCATCCGGGCGCCGACGACAACGCGTCGGGCACGGCCGGGGTAATCGAACTGGCCCGCCACTTCGCCGCATTACCCAAACCAAAGCGGGGAATACTCTTCATCGCGTTTGCGGGTGAGGAACTGGGTCTGCTGGGATCCGGTTATTATGTCAGCCACCCCGATCTCCCGCTGGATAAGGCCGTAACGATGATCAACATGGATATGATCGGCCGCGTGCGGGACGGCAAGTTATTCATTGGTGGCGTTCGGACGGGAACGACCCTTCGCTCCGATCTCGACGCAATCACGCCCCGCTTTTCGCTGCATGTCGATTATTCAGACTCGAGCGGCTACGGATCGAGCGACCACACTTCCTTCACCGCCGGCCAGGTACCGGCGCTTTTCTTCTTCTCCGGCCTGCACGCGGACTATCACAAACCCAGCGACACATGGGACAAAATCAACGCCGCCGGCGCGGTTGAAGTCTTGCAGCTGGTCGCTGACATTGCGGATCGAATTGATGAGCAGCCGGATCGCCCGCGGTTCATTCGGGTCGAGGAGAAAATCGACTCGCGCAACGGCATCTCCGGATCCGCCGGGAAGGGCTACGGACCCAACTTCGGAAGTGTTCCCGACTTTGCCGAGCAGCCGCGCGGGGTTCGATTCGCCGACGTTACACCCGGTTCTCCCGCCGCTCTCGCGGGGTTGAAGGCGGGGGACGTGCTGGTGGGGTTTGGCGGAACCCCCGTGCAGAATCTTTACGATTTCACCTATGCGCTCCGGGCGCACAAACCGGGCGATCAGGTCGACGTGGAGGTGCTGCGCGGCGGCAAGACCTTTACGGCAACAGTACACCTGACCGAGCGTAAATAGGACAAGGCCCGATCCCCGGACGGCAACCTCCTCCCGCCGATTCAGAGCACAACCTGGGGATTTCCGAACATTAATCGTATAGTTTTGAACGTTTCCGACCGATTTAATATTCGAGCGCGGATTCTGCCGCATCAACGTAATTTCACGAAAAATGGCCGATTCTATCGAAGTTACGCAATTGCCGCCGCTGATTCTCCACCCGTTCAGCGGCGGCGGTGAGCCAGGGGATCTGATGCAGGGCTCGCGCGCGGCGCTGGCGCTGCAGGGATTCGTCGCTTCTGATGAGGACGAATCCATCCTGTTTCGCCGGGTGATTAACGGGCGCTATCAGGAAACTCGGATGTTGCTGTTTCTAGGTAAGGACATCTTCCGGTGGATGGAACACTGCGTCGAGCATTTGAATGCCACGAACGGAGCGGACCAGCGCATCGTCGAACAAAGTTTTGCGGCCCTGATCGTGGAGGATCCGCCCGAGTCGGTCAGGCGAAAACTGGAAAGCTGGGGTGTAACGGACCGCAGAGCGGTGTTCTCTCGCGCCATCGGGATTCGCAGCGTGTTTGAGGAGCCTCCGCCCGTCGACGTCTTGTCCCCCGTCTTCCTCAAGAACTACCATCGCTACGCCGACCACGCCTACATCTGTTACCAGCATCTGAAGGCGTTTCTCCCCCTGACAGGGAAGGGATTCCAGTTTGAGATTTACGCTTCGGAGGAATATGCCCGCCTCCTTTCCGATCAGTGGGAAGTCTCATGATGGCAGCGTCAGCGATCGTCGCCGGTGGATTTGCCGCTTTTCGGAGCTACTCGCCCGGCTGGCCGCGATTCTTCAATTCGTACCCGAGTTCCGGGTACTTCTCGAATGTCTCGATCCCAAAGACGAGCAACTGCCGGAGTATCGGCCCAAGCGGCTGGCCGGCAGCGGCCAGTTGCGCTTCGAGACGATCGAGTTCCGGTCTGCGCATGTACCACCCCCAGCTTTGTTTTCCGGAATGCGCGTATTCGCTCGCGGTCTGCTGTATCAAAGCGGCCGCTATCCGTGCGGCTTCTGAATCTCGAATGCCCGCGCGTCGGAACAGAGCGGCGGCGGAATCGATCAGTGGCGTGATCGCGCTCCGTCCGAGTGTGACCGCCGCCTCAAAAGCGTCGGCTGAGCCGGGCAGGATCTCCAGGGCTTTCAATTTCAAATCGCGCGCCATCTGATGAACGGCGCTCAAAGCGGGCCCGTTCCCCTCTACCGCGATGTGTCCCGGTATTCCGAATTGGCGTGCGGAGGCCGTGCTCGCGCCCCGCGCCTGCAGGCGGGCTCTCACATTGGTGGTGTCATCGGAATCGCAGAAGATCAGGGACTTGCCGTTCCACTCGATATCGCCCGTCTCCAGCTTTTCGAGCAGCGCAGGCGCCTGATCCGGAGGAGACTGGAACAGGATAATCGGTGCAACGTTCAGTTGGTCCACACTCCGAACGGGATACCCCGCTCGCAACGTATTCGCGATGCGGCTGGCAACCCGCAACGACACTGCCGCGACCGGGCCAAGATCGCGCGACTTTGCCGGCAGCCTGCCGATAAGCCCCTTGGCGATCGTGCCGCCGGCCAACACTCCGAATTTGAAGCCAGAATTGCTCAAACAGGCCGGTTCTTTCACTGGCGGATAAGCTTCCGCCCGGGCCTTCAGGCCGGTATGCCGGCGCCAGCCACTTCAACGGTTCTGAGGTGTTTGATTCTATCGCGAAACTGCGCGGCTTTTTCGAACTCAAATTTGCGGGCTGCCTCTCGCATGCGGCGCTCCAGATCTTCAATGAATTTCTCCCGCTCCGCGGGGGTAAGGTCCTCCCCGCTCTCTTCTGGTTCCGCTGGTACCGTAACGTAATCGCCTTCGGCGATTGCAATCAGGCTCATGTCGATCGGCTTGATGATCGACTGCGGAGTGATTCCATTTTCTTCGTTGTATCGGAGTTGCGTTATTCGCCGGCGCGTGGTTTCATCGATCGCGCGCTTCATGCTGTCCGTCATTACATCCGCGTAGAGGATCGCTCTTCCTTCCAGATGCCGGGCCGCTCGCCCGATCGTCTGAATCAACGCGCCCGAGGAACGCAGAAAGCCTTCTTTATCCGCATCGAGAATCGCCACCAGGGACACTTCAGGCAGATCGAGACCCTCGCGCAACAAATTGATGCCGATCAGGACATCATGCTCGCCCCGCCGCAGGTCCCGCAGAATCTTAAGTCGGTCGAGTGTGCTGACTTCCGAATGCAGATAGTTGCACTTGACGCCTACCTCCGAGTAATACTCCGCCAGGTCCTCGGCCATGCGCTTCGTCAAAGTCGTAACCAGCACGCGCTGATTGTTCGCCACCCGCTGCCGGATCTGGTTCAACAGGTCGTCCACCTGGCCCTTGATGGGCCGAATCTCGATTTCCGGATCCACCAGACCGGTCGGCCGGATAATCTGCTCCACCACGACGCCCGCCGACTTCGTTAATTCGTACGGCCCCGGTGTCGCCGACACATAGACCACCTGGTTTACCCGATGTTCGAACTCTTCGAACGTAAGCGGGCGATTGTCCAGCGCACTGGGCAGCCTGAACCCGTGCGATACGAGCACCTCTTTCCGCGAACGGTCGCCATGATACATACCGTGTAATTGCGGAATCGTCTGGTGGCTCTCATCGATGAACATGATGGAGTCGTGCGGAAGGTAGTCGAGCAGCGTAGGTGGAGCTTCGCCCGGCAGGCGTCCCGAAAAGTGCCGCGAATAATTTTCGATCCCGTGGCAGTATCCGATCTCTTTCATCATTTCAAGATCGAACATCGTGCGCTGGTGCAGCCTCTGCGCCTCAATCAGCTTGCCCTGCGCTTCCAGTTGCGGACGCCACAACTCCAGTTCGGCTTTGATCGAGTCGATCGCGGCTTCCTTCGTCAGCGCCGACATCACGTAATGCGTTTTCGGATAAATCGGCAGCCGTTGATATGTCTGTTTCACCTGTCCCAGCAGCGGATCAATCTGCGAAAGTGTCTCCACTTCATCGCCCCACATCTCGATCCGATAGGCGTTTTCGTCATAAGTCGGGTAGATCTCGATCACATCGCCGCGAACCCGAAAGGTGCCGCGCCGGAAATCGTTGTCGTTGCGGTCATAGAGAATCTCGACGAGCTTCGAGGTAATCTCTTTTCGCGTGATGCGCTGACCCTTCTCCAGCATCAGCAACATGCCGTAGTAGGCCTCAGGTGAACCCAGACCATAGATGCAGCTCACGCTGGCGACAATTATGCAATCGCGCCTTTCGAAGAGGGACTTTGTCGCCGAGAGGCGCAGCCGGTCCAGTTCGTCGTTAATCGTCGCCTCTTTCTCGATATAAACGCCGCTCGACGGGATGTATGCTTCCGGCTGATAGTAATCGTAGTAGCTGACGAAATATTCGACTGCGTTGCCCGGAAAGAAATTCTTGAATTCGTGATAAAGCTGCGCCGCCAGCGTTTTGTTGTGTGCGAGTACCAGGGCGGGGCGGCCGGACTTCTCGATGAGCTTGGCCATCGTGAATGTCTTGCCGGAGCCAGTGACGCCGAGCAGAACCTGATGCTTTTCCCCGTCCGTCAGTCCGTGCGACAACTCCTCGATCGCCGTCTTCTGGTCGCCTTTCGGGCTATATGCGACTGCCAGCTGGAAAGACATACAAGTTCAGTATAGGAGCGACGCAAAGTGGGGCGGACGCCCGCGATCGCGCCGGACCCGTGGTCCGGCTCCGCGAACACCGCCGATCACTCGATTTTTTGCATCTTCATAAACAGGCTTTGGATCTGCGCGCCGACTGCCGGGTCCGCCTTCGCCAGGCCCGCAATCACAGAATCCCGCGAGCTCAATATATTCCCGATCGCCATCTTCAAATTCTGGTCCGATGTCTGATCCGCGAAAGCTCGCATGTCCGTGAATTCCTTCGACGCCATGGTCAGGCCGACGCTGAAATTATTTTGCGCCGTCTCGAAGTA
This sequence comes from Terriglobia bacterium, assembly GCA_963845785.1. Classification (GTDB taxonomy): domain Bacteria; phylum Acidobacteriota; class Terriglobia; order Bryobacterales; family Bryobacteraceae; genus BOG-234. The sequence continues at coordinate 297,570 of CAWJTK010000005.1, forward strand.
AAGAAGAGCGAACCGGTTTCGGAAATCGTTAATGGCTTCCGCCCTTTTAGAGACGTCGAGCTGATGTTCCGCGTCCGTCAGTTTCATATACTGCGGCACGAATCCGGCCAACGCCCCCGCAATGAAAAGCACCAATCCCGCAATGAGTTTGTTTTTCATATCGGCCCTGACAAACAAACGAATCCCAGCCGGGCTCATCCATGATAGCCGTTGTGGGAGACTTCGGGTTCTTCAAACAGAAACATTAAACTCCCGGGCCGCGCTGTCGCCCTCGGGTAATAATGTCTTAGGGACCGCTGCTGCGGCCCCGCAGTCATGAAAAGGTGCTGATAAATGAAAGCAACGCAACTGCTTCACAATCTGGGGCAGAGCATCTGGCTCGACAACATTACGCGCGCTCTGCTCAATAGCGGAACGCTCAAACGGTACATCGACGAATTGTCTGTAACCGGACTGACCTCCAATCCCACAATCTTCGATCACGCCATCAAGAACAGCGCAGACTACGACGCAGATATCGCCGCAAAGCTGCGCCAGGGCAAGGCCGGCGAGGCATTGTTCTTCGAACTCGCGCTCGACGATCTCACCCGCGCCGCGGACCTGTTCCGCCCCGTCCACGACCGCACCAACGGCGTTGATGGCTGGGTCTCGCTCGAAGTCTCTCCGCTTCTCGCGTACGATACCGTACGCACTCTGGCCGCCGCGAAGGATCTCTTCGCACGGGCGGACAGAAAGAATTTGCTGATCAAGATCCCCGGAACGAAGCAGGGACTTCCCGCCATCGAAGAAGCGATTTTCGCAGGTATCCCAATCAACGTGACGCTGCTTTTCTCGCGCGAGCACTACCTGCCGGTCGCCGAAGCTTACCTGCGCGGTATCGAACGCCGCATCGAGTCCGGGTTGAATCCTCTCGTGGGTTCGGTGGCTTCAGTTTTTATCAGCCGATGGGACGTTGCGGTCGCGAACAAGGTCCCGGAGGCGCTTCGCGAGAAGCTCGGGATTGCGATCGCCCAGCGCACCTATAAAGCGGCTCGCGAACTGCTGAACTCGCCGCGCTGGCAAAGGATCTATAACGAAGGGGGGCGGCCGCAGCGGGTGCTGTGGGCCAGCACCGGCACTAAAGATCCGAAAGCCTCCGACGTGCTTTACGTCAAGGCTTTTGCCGCGCCGAATACTGTCGATACGATGCCTGAAAATACCCTGAAAGCTCTCGCAACTTACACGGAGCTGGGCCCGATTATGGCCGATGACGGGGGCGATTGCGAAGAGGTGATTGCGGAGTTTGCAAAGGCCGGTATCGATGTCGATGCGCTCGCCGCGGAACTCCAGGATGAGGGCGCGAAATCCTTCGTTAAGTCGTGGGAGGAACTTATGGGAGTCATCGAGTCCAGAAGCGGTGCGCTCAGGAAGGCCGGTTAGACGGACGTGGCGAATCCGATCGCACCCGAGATTACTCCGCTTACCCAACGTCCGGCCTGGAAAGCTCTCGAAGCCCATTACGCTGAAGTTCAGCCGCTTACTCTTCGTGCGCTCTTCGATGCCGATCCCTCGCGGGGGGAGCGCCTTGCGGCGGAGGCCGCCGGCCTGTACTTCGATTATTCAAAGAACAGGGTCACTGACCAGACTCTCAAACTGCTCGTTCAGTTGGCCGGCGAGTCCGGCCTGCGCGAACGAATCGACGCGATGTTCCGCGGAGACAAAATCAACATCACCGAAGCCCGCGCCGTACTGCACGTCGCGTTGCGCGCGCCGAAAGGCGCCTCCATCGTGGTTGATGGCGAAAACGTGGTGCCAAAGGTTCACGCGGTGCTGGATAAGATGGCCAGTTTCGCGGACCGCATTCGAAGCGGAGCCTGGAAGGGACGTACCGGCAAACGCATTCGCAATGTGATCAACATCGGGATCGGCGGATCCGATCTCGGGCCGGTTATGGCCTACGAGGCCCTGAAATACTACAGCGAACGCTCTATGACGTTTCGCTTCGTTTCGAACGTAGATGGGACGGATTTCGCGGAAGCCGTTCGCGATCTCGACGCCGCCGAGACGCTGTTCATCGTTTCTTCAAAGACTTTCACAACGCTCGAAACGATGACAAACGCGCAGACTGCGCGGGAGTGGACGCTCAAGGCCCTTGGGGGCGACGAGAAGTCGATCGCCCGGCACTTCGTGGCTGTCTCCACCAACGACAAAGGCGTTGCGAAGTTTGGGATCGACACCGCCAATATGTTCGAGTTCTGGGATTGGGTTGGCGGCCGCTACTCGATGGATTCGGCGATCGGTCTTTCAACCATGGTCGCCGTGGGGCCCGAAAACTTTCGCGCCATGCTCGCAGGATTCCATGAGATGGACGAGCATTTTCGCACCGCGCCATTCGAGAGCAATCTTCCCGTCCTGATGGGTCTGCTCGGCATCTGGTACCGCGACTTCTTCGGCTCGCAAACCGTTGCCGTACTGCCCTACGAGCAGTATTTGAAACGCTTCCCCGCATATCTTCAGCAGTTGACGATGGAGAGTAACGGGAAACACGTGACCCTCGACGGGAGTGCGATTACATACCAGACGGGTCCGATCTACTGGGGCGAGCCCGGAACCAACGGCCAGCATTCGTTCTACCAGCTGATCCACCAGGGAACTACGCTTATTCCCTGTGACTTCATCGCATTCGGCCAGACGCTGAATCCTCTCGGCCGTCATCACGACATTCTGGTGGCGAATGTCTGCGCGCAGGCCGAGGCGCTCGCTTTCGGCAAGACGCTGCAGCAAGTCAAGCAGGAAGGTACGCCGGACTGGCTGGCCCCTCATCGCGTCTTTGAAGGCAACCGGCCTTCGAACACGATTCTGGCTGCCCGCCTCACGCCGGCGATGCTGGGCAAACTGATTGCCCTGTATGAGCACTCCGTCTTCACCCAAGGCGCCATCTGGAACATCGATTCTTTCGACCAGTGGGGCGTGGAGTTGGGCAAGGTGCTGGCGCAGCGGATCGTTCCGGAACTGGAGAGCGCGGGCGACCCGGAACTCTCGCACGATAGTTCCACGAACGCCGTGATTCGGAAGTACCGCAAACTCAGGGATACCCCGCCAGCCTGACCGTATGCCGAAAAACACTTTTTCGTTGTGGGGCGGGGCTTTGCCCCTGCCGCCGGCCTTCCGCTCGGCGCGGAGCTTTACGTCAGCCGGTAGTGCCGGCGATCTTGTCTTGATGCGCGAACAAAGAAAGGAACTACATGCAACTGGGAATGGTAGGTCTCGGAAGAATGGGCGCCAACATGGTGCGGCGGCTTCTCGCAGGCGGCCACGAGTGTGTCGTCTACGACAGATCGCCCAAGGTGGTCGCCGGGCTGGTTGACGAAAAGGCCATCGGATCGTCTTCATTCGCGGATTTCGCGAAAAAACTCCAGAAGCCTCGGGCCATCTGGCTAATGGTTCCCGCCGCGGCGGTGGATGAGACGATTTCAGCCCTTCTTCCCTCACTTGAAGCCGGTGACATTCTGATCGACGGCGGCAACTCCTATTACATCGATGACATCCGGCGCGCCAAAGAACTCGCGGCGAAACAGATCCACTACGTGGACGTAGGTACCAGCGGCGGCGTCTGGGGACTGGAGCGAGGCTACTGCATGATGATCGGCGGCGAGCCCGACGTTGTCAAGCGCCTCGATCCCATCTTCAACACGCTGGCGCCCGGCCTCGGCGACGCTCCGCGGACGCCCGGTCGCGACAAGATCGGCGGCGGCTCTGGAAGTGGCACTGCTGAAAATGGCTATCTGCACTGCGGACTGAACGGCGGCGGCCACTTCGTCAAAATGGTTCACAACGGAATCGAGTACGGTCTGATGGCTGCTTATGCCGAAGGACTCAGTGTTCTCCGCGCGGCAAATATCGGAAAGCAGACCCACACCATCGATGCGGAAACCACGCCGCTGCGCGACCCGGAACATTATCAGTACGATTTCAATCTGAGCGATGTCGCCGAGGTCTGGCGCCGTGGAAGCGTGATTGCCTCCTGGCTTCTCGACCTCACAGCGGCTGCGCTGGTGGACGATCCGACGCTTTCGAAATTCGCCGGACGCGTGTCGGATTCAGGTGAGGGCCGGTGGACCATCAAGGCCGCGATCGACGAAGCCATACCTGTGCCGGTTCTCTCGACCGCCCTTTACGAGCGCTTTTCTTCACGAGGCGAGGCGGACTACCAGGACAAGCTGCTCTCCGCCATGCGGTTTGCGTTCGGCGGCCACCTCGAAAAGGCCGCCCATGAGTGAACCGCAGTCGGACGCCCTGGTCTTCTTCGGCGCGACGGGTGATCTGGCTTACAAGAAGATCTTTCCGTCGCTCCAGGCGATGGTGAAAGCCGGACGTCTGAATGTGCCGGTAATCGGCGTTGCCAAAGCCGGGTGGGACGTCGAAAAGCTTCGCGAACGCGCCCGCGACAGTCTGGAAAAGCACGGCGGCATCGATCCGACGGCGTTCGAAAAGCTGAGCGGGCTGCTTCGATATGTAGACGGGGATTACCAGAACCCCGCTACGTTCGAGACTCTCCGCCAGCAGCTTAACGGAGCGCAGCGCCCGGCGCATTATCTTGCGATCCCGCCGGTTCTGTTCGGAGCCGTAGTGCAACAGTTAGGGAAATCGGGTTGTTCCGCTGGCGGGAGGGTGATTGTCGAAAAGCCGTTCGGAACCGATCTCCAGTCTGCGCAAAAGCTGAACGAGATTCTGCTCGCTTCCTTCCCCGAACACTCGATCTTTCGCATCGATCATTATCTGGGCAAACTGCCCGTCAACAATTTGCTTTACTTCCGCTTTGCGAATTCCTTCCTGGAGCCGTTCTGGAATCGCACATGCGTCGAGAGCGTCCAGATCACGATGGCGGAGAACTTCGGAGTCGAGGACCGCGGCGCTTTTTACGATCAGACGGGCGCGATTCGCGACGTCATTCAAAATCACTTGTTTCAGATCATGGCGAATATCGCTATGGAGCCTCCGGCCAGAAACGACAGCGAATCGCTACGCGACGAAAAAGCGAAGGTGCTCAAAGCGATCGCTCCTGTTGAGAAAAGCAATCTCTGCCGGGGGCAGTTTCGTGGCTATCGTTCGGATAAGGGCGTCGCTAAGGATTCGAAAGTAGAAACTTTCGCCGCGCTGCGGCTGGGAATCGACTCGTGGCGATGGCAGGGCGTCCCGTTCTACATTCGAGCAGGGAAGTGTTTACCCGTGACCTGTACCGAAGTGATGGTCAGATTCCGCCAGCCTCCTGTCGGTTATTCCACCCACGATTCTGAGACGTCTTATATGCGGCTGCGGATCAGCCCGGACGTCGTCATCGCGCTCGGCATGATGGTGATGGATCCAGATCGGCCAGCTGACGGTCGATTGGCGGAAATGATCGCGAGCCATCATCCCAGCGCGGGTGAAGATGACGCTTATGAGCGATTGCTGAGCGCCGCCATGGCAGGTGATGCCACTCAGTTCGCGCGCGAGGATTATGTCGAAGAAGCGTGGCGCATAGTCGACCCCGTGCTGAAATCCGACACTCCGGTGTATGAGTATGAACCCGGAACCTGGGGGCCCGCCGAGGTCGATTCGTGCGTAGCGCCACCTGGCGGATGGCACAACCCGGTGAACACCTGAGTCAGGGCGCCTGAGTCAGGCAATGGAAAGCCAATTGCATCGCCGGGTGCGTATAAGCGCGAGGCGATGTTTTAATGACACTCAGAAGGTTATTCCAGCGGGAAGTACTCATCCGGCTCCCCGACAGTGAAAGCGCCGATCAAACCGCCTTCATCTGCACGTCGAAGTGGTCAGTGTGGTCGAGAAAACAGTGTGTTGCCATCAGCGACAACTCGAAGTGCCCGCCTGACGGAAACACTGAACAGTCGGATTGTCTACCGAATAGCAGACGAGTGCGGCTTTGAACTCTGCGGTGTGACGCCCGCGGGTCCAATCCGCGATTTCGCCAGATATCAGAGTTGGGCGCATCGCGGGCTCGCCGGCGAAATGCGTTATCTCACCGACCATCGCGCTATAGCCCGGCGCGATCCGGAGCATCTCCTTCCCGGAGTCCGCTCGATCATCTGTGTAGGAGTCGTTTATAACGGCCCCCAGCCTTTATCAATGGACTTCTCAGACATTGAGCGCGCCTGGATTTCCCGCTACGCCTGGGGTGCAGATTACCATCGGCTGCTTCGGACTCGGCTGGAAAGCCTGGCGCGCAACCTGTGTGAAATTCAACCTTTTGGGTGGCGAGCCTGCGTCGATACCGCGCCTCTTCTTGAGCGATCCCTCGCTCACCGGGCGGGCCTCGGCTGGATCGGAAAAAACACTTGCCTCATTAACCAGAAGCTCGGCTCCTGGTTCTTCCTGGGCGAACTGCTCACAACGCTCGATCTCGAACCCGATCAGCCGCCGCCCGACCGTTGTGGCTCGTGCACGCGCTGCATTGACGCTTGCCCGACGACAGCAATCGTCGCTTCCCCGGATGGCGGCTATGAACTCGACGCGAAGCTCTGCATCTCCTACTTCACCATCGAACTGCGCTCTTCCATCCCGGAGCTTCATCGCCCCGCGATCGGCGCTAACGTCTTTGGTTGCGACATCTGCCAGGACGTCTGTCCCTGGAACCGGCGCGCCGCCGAAACGGAAGAAGCCGCGTTTCATCCCGTAGAATTCGCGCCGCCGCTGGAGCGTATGGCCGGGCTGAGCGAAGCGGATTTCCGCGCCATATTTCGAAGCACCCCCGTCAGCCGAGCCAGATACAGGGGTTTTTTGCGCAACGTCGCGGTCGCGATGGGTAACGCCGGTCTGGAAAACTTCCGCGAGCCTCTGCGGAAGCTCGCAGCTTCGGAAGACCCGCTGGTTGCCGAACATGCGCGCTGGAGTCTGGCGCGGCTAAAAAACGGTAAGCTATAACCTATGATCAGGCTGTTCCTGCTGTTGTCTCTGTGTGTCGCTTCCGCCGTTGCGCAGGCGCCGGCGCCCGATCCGGCCAACCCGATGTCGACATGGCTTCGAAACGCCTGGATGGGCAATCGCAATAACATCGTGCGCACCGCCGAAAAGATGCCGGAAGAAAACTACGGCATGCGACCGGGCACGCAAACGAACGTACGCACTTTCGGTCAGCAGGTAACGCACGTCGCCACCTTCAACTTTCTTTGGTGCTCGCAGGCCAAAGGGGAAAAGAATCCCAGCCCCGGCAACCTCGATAAGTTGACCGCCAAAGCCGACATAGTCAAAGTCCTCAGTGACGCGTTCACCTACTGTGAGAGCGCTTACAACGCTCTCACAGATGCGTCGGGGGCTGAGACGATCGACATCACTCAGGAGAGCGGCCGCCAGACAAAGAGTCTCCGGATGGGCCTCCTGACCCTCAACTATGGGCACAATAACGAGATTTACGGCAGCATGGTCGTTTATCTGCGCATGAAAGACATCGTGCCGCCCGCGTCCGAGCCGCGCCCCGGGCGGAAACAGTAATTGCTTCCGCGCACGGCGCGGAGCTTTATCCCAGCCGGTAGCGCCGGCAATCTTGTCGCCGGCCCTCCCAGGAACCGCTGTCTTCGACAGAGTGTCGTTCCAAATGCCTTTTCACCCCAGAAAGCCAAGCTTCTGCGACCCGAAGTTCGCGAAGTTCGGGAAGATCGTCGGCAGCATATTGTCGGGAACGCCGAACCAGGAGCACAAAGTTGCGCCGTACTGGTCGACCGCGGTTGAGGGAATCCAGCGGCCGCGTGTGTCAGCGTCATCGGGGCCGCCGAGTTGAAATTGGGGAAATTTGCCATAAACCTGACCACCCTGGACCGCTCCACCCATCACCAGATGGTGGCTGCCCCACGCATGATCGCTTCCGTCGCCCGTTGTGGGCTGAAGCGTGCGGCTGAACTCCGATTCCGTAAAAGTGGTCACGTTCTGCGCCACGCCCAATTCCTGCGTGGCGTTGTAAAACGCCGACAGGGCCTGACTCAATTGGGGATACAGGTAGTCGTGCGACTCCAGTTCCTGCCCGTGGGTGTCGAACCCTCCGAGAGTGCAGAAGAAGATCTGGCGCCGCATTCCCAAGTAAGACTTTACCTGGATGATTTGCGCGATCTGCTGCAACTGCACGCCGATGTTCGTCTGCGGGAACTGAGTTCTCATGGCAGGCGCTTTACCCAGGGCGGCGGCGAGAGCGGCGGCGTCGGAGATGCTGCTTGAAATGGTGCTGTCGGCCGCCTGAACCAGGGATACGCCGTTACTGAGACTCAGCAGATTCGTGACGGAATTCCAGGTGGACAGCGAAGAAGCTGTATTGTTGAAGCCGGCGAGCGTCAGCGTCTGTCCCGGGCTTAAGGTAACCTGCTGCGTGTTTGCCCCGGCGCCTTCGACGGTGTTCCCCGCAACCGAGAAAAACGTGGGGAAGTTCGACGAATTAATCCTGGCGGTCGCGATGTAATCGGCAACGCGTCCGCCCCATCCGGTCGGGCTGTTGCCCTGGGCGATCGAAGTTTGCCATTGAGATTGCTGATCGGTGTGGGAGAAGAGATTGGACGGAACAGCCGATCCCTGCGCCTGATATTGCGCCCGCGTCAAAGGCTGCACCAGGGACCCTACGTTGGCGAGGACAGCCAGTTCTTTCGACGAGAACATGCTGGCGACCTCCGCGAGTTGCGAGTGGAAGGCATATGGCGCGCCCGAGACGCTGGTAACAGTCGAAGTCAGGTTGCTTCCCTTAAGGGCAAGTCCGCCTCGGATCGCGGAATAGGCTTTGTAATTTGCATCGTCCATCGGAACGATCGTGTTATTGGAATCGTTCCCTCCCAACAGGAACACGCAAACCAGTGCGCGATAGTCTGGGCCGCTTTGCGCCAGAGCCGGCACAAGCCCGAAAGGTTTCAACGCCATCGACCCGAAGGCCGCCGCGCCGATGCGAAATCCGTTACGAATGAGTGCCCGTCGATTCAACATGATTTTCTCCTTACTGGATAATCTGGTACTCGGCCGACGACAGCACCACGCGCAGCGCCGCCAGCGTCTGAAGGTTTTTCGCGAGGCTCGAACTTCCCAACGCCGCGCCCGAAGCTGCCGTATACGCGGCCTGATACAGGTTCGTGGAAATCCCGCCGTGCAGAAAAACGGTTCCAATGTAGTTCAGCAGGCTGTCGATGCTGCCGGCATTTTGAACAAAGGGAGCCAGATTGACCGTCGTGCTCGGGTCGACGGAACCGTACAGAAGGGAGAAAACGATATCCGATCGATCAGCCGCGGTTTGTGTGGTGTAGATCTGAAATTCCGGCCCGAACAGCCCGTTTGGCAGGCAATATAGTGGCGAGAAATAGCCGAATACGGTCGGTGATTGAAAGAGGTTCTGTCCCAGATCGAACGTCAAAGTGGTGATGTTGTTCTGTGGGCCGACCGTCGCGTTCAATCCCCGCAGAATATTCGCCATGAAAAGTATCGGTTCGCGCAGATGGCCGAAGGTGCTGAGCGCAGGTCCCGCTTGATCTCCTGCACGCGCCTCCGGGTCCATCAAAATCGCCCGGACCACCGCCTTCATGTCTCCCACGACGCCCGTTCCATCGTTTTCAAATACCGTGGCCACGCGCTGGATATAGGCAGGGCTTGGATTACTCGTCACCAGGTGCTGGATCAGTTGCTGGCATACAAAGGGCGCCATCGTCGGTTGTCTCATCAGGGCGTCGAGGAGAGAGTCGAGGTCCATTTCCGCGCTCTGGCCGCCCGGAATTGTCACATTGTTGAAGATTGTCTTGGCCCTTGTGTCGTGCGCCGCTTCGACGGGTGTCATCTGGCCAACATAGTAAGGAGGGTTGAGAATCTGGGGAGTCGCGCCGGGAGCGGCGGGATAAGTCCAGCCGGTCAGGAGAGCGGCCATATTGGTGATCACGCTGGTGCTGATATTGGGAACAGGCGCGCCGTTCACCAGCACGGGACTCCCGTCGAGATTCAACTGATTGAGACCCAATGTGAACAGCTGGAGCAGTTCGCGCGCATAGTTTTCATTCGGAGCGGTGCCGAGAAGCGCGCTCGCTTTAACGTTGTTCGCCATGGTCAGATACCGGCCCATGGCAGGGCTCAGAGTGACCGCTTTGATGATGTCGCGATAATTTCCGAAAGCGTTATCGCGAAAGAGCCGCCAGTAGGGAGGGTATGCGTACGCGGGAGTGACCGAGATCGAAGATACGACCCACGTCTCGGAAAGAGCGAACGCGACCCGCTGCCGCAACTGGTCCTGCCCCGTTACCGCATTCACGAAAAATGCGCTCTGCACGGGCGCGAGGTTGACATTGCTGGATCCGTCCGCGGCGAGCACGGGTTGATCGGGCAGGTCGGAGACGTTGAGGGCGAATTGCGCATTCAGCCATGCGTCGGTTCCCATCTGCTGCAACTGGGCGACAGAGGCCGGCGTCGGCCCCCATGTCGCCTGGTCGAGGAACCTCGCGGCCGCTCGCGGCGTCAGCGAGGAATTCGGGGTGGCCGCCTGTCCTTGCGGTGGCAAAGTCGCCAGGAGAGTCAAGATTGTGAGCGAATAACACAGCTTCTTCAGGCCTGCTGGAGTGGTCATTTTTTGCTTCCAGTTGACTTATCGGCGGATTCACTGGAAATGCGCGTGGCCCTACGGGATTTTCCGAGGGGCATTAGAATTAAAAACAGTGCTGCGCGCCGGTCTGCTTACGCTCGTCTTTGCCGCTTTACTTCCGGCTGCAGGGGAATACTCGTGGTGGATCGAACCATGCCCGCCTGAGACGGCCCGCGCCACCAGTTGTCAGGCGGGCGATCCGGAACTGGGGCAATGGGCGCTCGAGGCGTGGCGGAGGGAATCGGGCGGCGAGATCGTTCTGAAGAAGAGCCTCACGGAAGCGCACGCGCGTCTCCGCCTCCACTGGGCGAACGGCACTTCGCAACTCTACGGCGAGACGGAGCCAATCATGGTCGATGGGGCACGCGGAGCCAACATCTATGTTCTTCCGAGCGTTGCTCCGGGCGCCGACCCGTTGCTGCGCGACACGATTGTCTACTTGACGTGCGTGCACGAAAGCGGCCATGCTCTCGGTCTCGTCCATACCAGCAACTTCGCCGACATCATGTACAGCTTCCAGTACGGAGGAGATATCGCTCGTTACTTCGGGCGATACAGGGAGTTACTGAAGACACGCGAAGACATTCGCGCGCATTCGGGAGTTTCCATGGCCGATCGGGCGGCGCTCAAGCTGGCTCTGAAGGAGTAAGCCGATCGTCTCAGCGGTTGCCGAACAGTTCGAGGTCCATCTCGCGATCGGCGTGCTCGGTGACGTCGATGGCCTCTGCTCCCGCCTGATCCATCATTTGGGCGGTCGGCGCGCGGTAATCGAACGTCGCAAGCACCCGGTAAGTGCCGGGCGCAAGTCCTTCAAACCGGTAGTTTCCCCGCGCATCGGCGTACGTCTCTCGCAAGTCCATCAGACGCTTCCGGTTGATGGGATCCCACTCTTCGAGAAACACCGGACTCCACGCAGCCGGATCCCCCGCCGCCTTCACCCTCCCCTGCAACGTGCTGGCGCCGCCCGAGAGCCCGACACGTACGGAGGTGAAGTTCCGCACCAGGACCTCATTCCAACCGTCAGGCCTGGAGTTGCCGTCGCGCGGTCCGGGGGCGAATTGTTGCACGTAGTAACCCGCGGGCGGAATCACCAGGATCTCCCATCGCCCCGGCGCCAGCAGCGCTCCGCGGCCGGCCGTAACGTCGAGATCCTCCGGCACTCCCGTACCCGTAAGATCCCTCCGGCGCGCCATCAGTTCGGGTGCGCCTCCAGCCCCTCCCTGAATACTGAAGGACATCGGGCGAACCAGGCTCATCACCAGCGCGAAATTACCAATGTCGCGGTCGATTCTCAACTCCGTATAACCGCCGAGAAATCTCGTGCCGGGAGGATTTTCCCGCGCCTCGGCATACAACTCGTACGTACCCGGCGGCAGGGCCCCGAAACGAAATCCCACGCCCTCGCTCGTCCGCCTTCCCAGGTCCGACGCAAGTGTGACCTTAATCGTGAACGCCCCGGGATCTGCCACGGGTGCGACGAAACCCGAGAGATTGTAAAGGTTGCCGCGGATCGGCCTGACGTCCGCATCGCGCGCGTCGTCGTCCGGATACACCTCAACCGGGCGCGCCTCGGCCACTCGCAGCGTCTGGATGGAGAACGTCGGGACATAGGCGATGTCCAAGTCTCGGTTGCCGGTCGTCCGCACCAGATAGGAACCGGGGTATAACCCGGAAATGCGGAAGACGCCGCGATCGTCGGTGGTTGCTCTGCTGACGACACGGGGCGGCTCGGTGTTCGTGTAAGCGGCGACGTCCTGATCCGCGATGCCCACCTCGTTCTCGTCCCGAACGGTTCCGATGATGCCCCCGAACCGGAACATCCTCAGGCTCAGCGAAACGACGCCGTCTTTCTGGATAGCGACCGGCTGTCCTGAAGCATTCCACTGCCGCTGGCCGTACTCGGCAGGCAGAAAGCCGCGGCGCGTGGACTTGACGAAATATTCTCCCGCGGGGACGTTACGGAATTCAAAGACTCCGGAACTGCTGGTGCGGGCCTTTAAAGGAGTGCCCCCGACGGGCTGGAGCGTCACTTCGGAACCGGAAAGGCGATATCCCGTCGAGTTCTCAAGGATGACACCCTGCACCACCGCGGCGGAAAGCGGCGACGTCGCGAGCGCCAGCAGTACGATCTCTCGGAACTTGCGGTACATAGGCCGGCTCCGAAAGAGTGACGGACGTCACTGCCGGGACGTTGAGATGAAAATCAGGCGCTTAGAATTCCGCGGAACTTCGCCGGTCCACCATCGTAATTCGGAAAAACCGAATTGATCGACCGATTCCCCAGGTGCGCGTACACCGCCTCGCTCAGAACGTCCCGGAAGTCGGTGGTCAATGCGAGATCGCGCTGCTCGTTCAATTGTTCCGGCGCAAGTCCCGGCCACTTTCCGTAGACCCTGCCGCCCTTCACCGGACCGCCCATCACGAACATCACGTTCGCATGGCCGTGATCGGTGCCACGATCGCCGTTCTCTTTCGCCGTGCGCCCGAACTCCGACATCGTGACCAGGACGACGTCCTCCATGCGATCTCCCAGATCCTGATAGAACGCGGCCAGCGAATTACCAAACTCGCTCAGGATATTCGCGAGTTGTCCGACAGATGCGCGCGGCCCGACCTCGTTTACGTGATGGTCCCAGCCGCCGATATCGGCGAAAGCGACCTCGACTCCGACATCCGCTTTGATGAGCTGAGCGATCTGCCTCATGCTGTCGCCGAAGCGTCCGCGCGGATAGTTCGCTCCCACGGCCGGCTGGTACGGAGTCTTCTGGATCGATTGCAGCAGCGCGACGGCATCGAACGTTTCGCGCCCCGCGCCGTTCAGGATCTGATCGTTCGTGCCGGCGTACATGGATTGAAGGACCTTCGAAGCGCCCGAATCCCGAACGGTGAAGTTGTTCAGGTTCTCGATCGCGACGGCACTCTGCGCGCCCCGCAATGTGCGGGGCAGAGCAGGTCCCAGGCTGACAGCGCGCACGGGCGAGATTTTTCCGGCCTCAGTCGGAAGCGCGCGATTCAGCCACCCTCCGGCAGTACCCTTCAGGCCGGGCGTACCCGACTCCATGTAGTCCTGCGCATCGAAGTGCGACCGCGTCGGATCGGGAGATCCCGCAGCGTGAACGATCGCCAGCCGCCGCTCTTGCCACAAGGGTCTTAATCCCGCGAGCGACGGATGCAGACCGAAGAACCCGTCCAGATCGATGACCGAGTCTTCGGGTGCAACGTTGGATGAAGGCCGCGGAATCGCGATAGTCGGTCGGAGACCGTAATAGCGTTGTTCGGCGTGCGGGATGACGATATTCAGCCCATCGGCGGCGCCGCGCTGGAAGATTGCGACCAATACTTTCCTGCGACCGTTTTGCTGTTCAGCCGCAAACGCCGCCCGCTGCAGCCAGAGCGGCGCGGAGCCCACGCCCGCCATCGCGATCGCGGAATTGCGAAGAAAAATCCTGCGTGAAAGTCCCATAAAGATAACTCTTAACGACTTGAACTAACGACGTTGAAAATCCGGCGAGCCCAGCGTGAGCCCCGCCGCGGTCGCGCCCAGTTCCTGCTGCTGTTCGAGACCCGTTTGAATTGCATCGTGCGCAGCCGGCGATGCGTCCGTCAGAAGAATATTCCGCTCAATCCCCGACGCGTCTACGCCCAGCACAAACTGCGCGGGATCGATCTTCACACCCGCGATCTTGCCATGCGCCAGGGCGACCGCAAAATTCATACGAGCGAGTAGCGACGCCGAGTTGAGCCAGTCGGTGCCGCGGTTGGAATAACCCGTCGGCTCCAGTTTGCGGTAGAGCGGCTCGCCAAGCTGATTCAATTGCCCGGTCAGGGTCTGGGCAAAATCGACGTCGCCGTTCACGGCGCGCACCGCGCTCGCAACCATCTCGAGCGGCGATTTCATCTTTGAGCGGAAGTTCGCGGGATCCCAGAATTCCGGCGCGTAGATCATGGTGCGCATCACTTCCAGGAGGTCGCCGTCGGTTTTGAGAAAGGTTGCGGCCATCTTCCGGACCAGCGCTTCGGGTGGATCATCGGAAACGAACCGGATCGCGAGGTTCCTTGAAATAAAAGCCGCCGTGGAAGGATGGTGCGCGAGAATGTCGATCACCCTCAGGCCGTCACCCATGCCGCCACCCGCGGGGATCGTGACGCCGAGCACATGCTTTTCGCCTTTGTCGTGGATCTTCTCGTTGAATTCGAAGCCGCCGCCGCGGTTGGGTTCGCGGATGGTCCAGCCGGTAAAGCATCTCGCTACTTCGGTAACATCGCGTTGCGAATAGCCGCCGTCGACACCCAGCGTGTGTAACTCCATCAACTCGCGGCCGTAATTTTCATTCAGGCCCTGATGATTCTTCGCGTTCGGGCGCGGATCGGCGCCGCGCGATTGCCAGTTATCGAGATAGAACTGCATGGCCGGGCTTTGCGCAGTGGCGAGGAGAAGGTCTTTGAAGTGTCCCAGAACATGCGGGCGGATCACATCGCGCTCGTATGACGTGACCATGTAGCGATCCGCACCTTTGTCGAGAAATACGTTGAAGTGGTTGTACCAGAAGTCGGTCAACACCTCTTCGAGCTGGCGGTTGCTGTAAATCGCCCGCAACAGCTTGCCCTCCATCAGGTCCTGATTGACCACCTGAACGGAGCCTGCGAGAATCTGAATTTTCCGTCGCAGCTCGGGCGTGGCGGGCGCGTAAAGCTTTCTTCGGACGTTGTCGGGCAGGGAGTCCAGCACGTCGTACTGCTCGGCAGCCGGCATCGATCCGATCAACGCCGCCTGCTCCGGAGACTTTCCATTCTGCAGGGTCTGCTTCTGCTGCTCGTCAAGCTGCCAGGCTTCCGGTATTGTCTTCGAGTTCAGATCCTGGTTCTCCGTCTGCCCCGCCTTATCCGCCGCGTCCTTACGCTCGAATCGCGCAACGAGCTTCTCCACGGCGTAGCGAGTCTCGACATCAGCTGGAAACGGTTGCTTGCCCTCGACCATGGCCTTAACCATTTGCGGGGTCGGGTAATGTTGAATCAGCTCGGCCGAATTCATGCGAAGGCTGTCGAACGGGGCCAGTTTCGCGATCAGGCGGGGATCCTCGGGGATGGACTGCGGATGCAGTTGCTGGTCGATCCACTGATTGAGGCCGATTCTCTTCACCGCTTCGAAGTCGTCCTCACGCACCCCGAAGGTGAGCCGGTTCAACGCGTGAATCACCTTCTGGTCCGGCGTCATCTGCGGAATCGCCTGGGCGGGCGCGGGCAGAGTCTTTTTCTTCGCGTAAAGTCCCGAAGAAATCCCGGCCAGAACGATCGAAAGCGCGGCGATTGCCCTGCTCTGCATCGATACCTGCTACCAGGTATAACGCATCCGGAGAGCAAGAGTTGCGCGGCGGATCGGCGTTAATGGTTTACGTGAGTCTTCTCCCAGGCCCGGACGTTCAGCCGAGCCTGGTCAAAGATCCGTTCGTAGTTTCCTTTGAGAACCTTCTGGCGAGCATCGGCGCTCAGCAGACGCCACAGGGGGTCGTATTGATAGTAGACTTTCAGGTATTTCTCCTGCGTCGCGGGCGCGACTTCGTCGGTTCCGAAAATGAAGCGGTCCGGATATCGATTGATCAGGTCGGCAGCAATCGCGGTTGCTTCCGGGGTGGAGACAAAATACTTCGCCACTTCGTCCCAGGAGATATCGAAATACACGCGATCGAACGCGTGGTCGGTCAACATTGCCTCGATTGTCGCGGCGTGATTTTTGACCGGACGTACAATCCTTCCCATGCCGGTATGAGCCCAGATGATGGTCGAGTTCGGGTGGCGCCTGAACAAAGCTTTCGTCTCATCCAGATAGGCCGGCGGGGAGCCCTCTTTTGCAAAAGGCACATCCATGTCGTTATGCAGGATGGATACGAGTCCCACCTCGGCGGCAAAGTCGAAGATTCGGTCCAGAGCCGGGTCCCGCAAGCTGGCGACCTCGCCCGCGACCTTGGCCGAGACAAACTCCTTATGAATACTGAACTCGCCGATCCCCGTAAAAACGCCCGGGAAAGTCTGCAACACGCGGCGAATGTGATCGGCAGCATACATGTCCGTGGGATTGAAGCCCGTGATCATCGGATCGAGACGCGCCTGCTGCTCTTTCGGCAGGGATTTGTACGCCATGGCGATCCAGGCGTCGGTGAAAGAGTAGTAGTAGAGGGGCGCGTCGGTGTTCAGATAGTAAGTCGGGGCGCGGTCGCCATCGGAGCGATAAGACCACTGCTGTTGCAACGGTATGCCGAAGATGGCCACTCGCCCTACCTTGTCGCCCATGATCTTGATGAAGTCCGATATAGGGGTGCCTTCCTGAATGTAGTTTGTGAGGTGAAAGTGATCGTCGTTCAACTCGTAGTTGGGTGTTTGAGCGTGGACGGAACACGCTATTACGCACAGCAAGCCTGCCAGGAATAACCGCTTCATACGACACCTCCTTCAGATTGAACGTGAGTAGTCATGGCGGTTTAGTAGAGAGCCGTCATGCCGATCGCAACGATCTGACCCGTTACCTGTCCGGTATAGAAACCGAAGGTGCTGCTGACGGGCGAGTGATCGACATTGATGAGCTGGATATTCAGGCGGATGTTCCGCGTATCCCAGGGATAATAGTTACCCCCTACGATGAATTCCTTCGGGCGCCCGTAATCGCTGAAAACGTAAGACGTCGATCCGTAAAGCTCGATTCTTTTGGGCACGATCATTTGCGCCAGCTGAACGTAGAAGCCCGTATCCCGAACCGCACCCACCGGTAACGGGCCGTTCGCGACGAACTGATCCAGCTTCCGGAAATAGCCCTCGCCTTGCAGCCAGAAGCCGTGGTACTTTATTCCGGCTGCGGCGCTTACCAGTCTGTAGCGGGCCTTCTCCAGGGTCACACCATTGGCAAAGGCTCCCGTATCGAAGATGTTCAAGCTGTCGGCCAAACGAAGGGTGGTATTCGCGGCGGCGGCGCCAACGTCACTTTGCCGCTCTTCAGGGCTGTTGGTGAATGCCAGATTGAAGCGGGTCGCAAGCTTCTCATGGCGCTCGTAATCGCCGAAAGCGCCACGGGGGCCAAATTCTCCTGTCGTCGGGAGCCATGTCAACGCCACCCCTTCGGAGAGAGTCCGGTCGATTTTTGTGGCTGGGGTGTCGAGGTTGCTGTTATTATTGCCGACCATCCACCTGTACTCGAGCCGGTTGACGATGATTCCCTGGCCGAATATGCCCTGTGAAAAGAAGGGCCGGAAGTATTCATCCGCCATGACGCGATCATAAGACACCCAATAGGGATGGGACCCCTGCAGCGATTGCGTACCGGGATAGGCATTCCAGCCTCCCCCCAGCAAAAAGTATTTATTGAAGCTATACGTGAGTGCGCCGCCGACCGCCACCTGGTTTGTGTCCTGGACCGTCCATACGAATGTGCTGTATCGAAATTTCGGCGAGAACAACCAGCCCTGCGTGAACAGCATGACCCTGTGAAGCTGGAAATCCTGGCGAGGGTCTACCGCTATCGGACGGCCCAAATGGTCCACAGCGGTCTGATTGGCCGGCAGCTGGTTGAGATAACGTACGGCCATGTACCCGCTAAAGTTCAACTCTCCGAGAGGGCCCTCCGCGACGGTGAATCCGCGGCCCGGGTTGAATTCTCCAAACACGCCCGGTTGTCCGTTGGAGGCTTGCGGAAGCAGGGTTTTGTCATCCTGGGTTTCGCCTGGCGCGCCGCTGGCGCCTCCCATAGCCGGCGCGGGAGCTGGTTGTGAGACCGGCTGGGCTATCCGGTTGGGCGCTCACCGGTTGGGCACCCTGCGGTTGGAGAGCGCCGGATGGCGCGGCGAGCCTCTGGCGCAAAACATTGACCTGCTCCATCAGCTCGCGGTTCTGCTGCTCCAGTTTTTTATTTTGTTCGACCACCTGGTCGAGCGCCTTCAGGATCTCCTGCGTGCTTTTCGACTCATCGGGAGGCGGCGTCTGGGGGCTTGCGGAGCCGGCCAGAATCAGTCCCATTATGACTGTGAGGGGCAGAGAGCCGGATACGAGTGTCATGGCTGCTTTTCCACACGACGAACGGTCCTATCTCATCCGGTCCGGAGATGCATCGAACAGATTGAGGTGCAGCTTTGCGGAAACGTATTGAATGACTTCCTGCGCTTTCACGCTGTTGCCGGCGTCGTCAAGCCGGGGCGAAAAGACGGCGATTGCACCCTCGCCGGGGATCACCGCGATGATGCCGCCCCCGACACCACTCTTGGCGGGAAGGCCGACAGTCCAGGCCCATCCGCCGGAAGCATCGTAAAGGCCGGCAGACGTCATCGTCGCGAGAATATGCGGAACGTTCTCGGGTTTGATTACCTGTTTGCCGGTGATCGGATTCTTGCCGTCGTTGGCCAGCGTGGCAGCCATCATGCCAAGCTGACCGGTATTCACGCCGACAGAGCACTGTTTCGTATAAACATCAACCGATTCCAGCGGGTCGGCGTAAATCCGCTCGTATTTCAAAAGAAGCGCGGCCAGAGCACGGTTGCCCTGATTTGTGGCTGCCTCGGACTTATAGACATCGTTGATCAAGGTCAGCTTTTCACCCGCGGCGTCGCTGTAGAAGTTCAGGATTTTATTCCACTTCTCAGTCTCATTCCGGGCGGGGATCAAGCTGACCGTAGCGATCGCGCCGGCGTTCACAAGAGGATTCCCCGAATGGGTCGGCATCTCAACGACGGCTGTAACCGAGTTAAAGGCCCTGCCGGTCGGTTCAGACCCGATTTTGGAAAAAACGGTGTTGGCCCCCAGTTCGTTCATGGCCAGGGCCAGAGAGAACACCTTTGAGATCGATTGGATGGAAAACGAATACTTGATGTCACCGACCGAATACACCTTGCCGTCGGCGGTTACCGCGGATATACCGAACAGGTTCGAGTCCACCTTCGCAAGGTATGGAATGTAGTCGGCATTCTTGCCCTTTGTGTCAGCCTTGAATTTCTGGTACGCCTCATCGACCGCGGCTCGGAGCCGCTGCTGTTGAGCGGTCAGGCCTCTGTATACGGCTGGAGCTTGCGCTCGCAACGGGGTAAGGGTGAAAGAAGAGGCGGCCAGGACCGTCGCGAGGACGAGAGTCTTTGCAGAAAAGCTCCTGCTTAACATATAAAATCTCCTTTATTCAAACCGACTGCTTGTAACGAACCGACTAATCCCGGAATTCTCCACGGGCGCGTTCGCAGCTCCTCGAATGGGAAGTTTGGTGCGCCTTTGCCGCCTGGCGTGCGTCTCGGCAGGCTCGTCCGGGACATCGCGAAAATGTTATGACAAAGAACCAATGATTGCCGGCGCCTGCAAATACAGGAACCAACACTCAAATCGGTCTACCGCGTCGCGCCATTGCCGATTCGTCCTTTCCCGAGTTAACCTGTCCGCTCCCGAGCCAACCTGTCCGCGAAAATGATTACGCCATCTTAACTGTCTCCGAAATTCCGAGGCTATGATGCGGGGCGCGAAAGGCTAGTCTTTTTTATTTGCAGCTTTTCGATCTCAGCTCAGATCTCAAATTTCGGAGCCGTGGCCATAACAGATCCGCGAAAGATATGCAGCGTCGTTCGACTGAGGCTTGCGCCCGCCTTCGCGAATCTGTGCCGAACTTTCCCGCTTATGCGACCAACATCGGCGCCTGAGGCGAGGAGCCGTTGCCGCCGGAATGCCATTCGGGGGCGGAATTAACGTCCTCCGCGAGGCACAAGCGGCGGCCTTCGGAGACGATTTCCCGCGTCGAAAAAACGAACTCTTCCGCGACCGGCCCTTCGACCGGCACCCTGCAATCTTCGTTCATTTTGGGCACTTTGCATTGGGCTCCGGCCTGCGCATGGGTTTCCGCTTCCTTTTGCTGCAAGGGGGCCGGATGGGACTGTGCCCGGCGCTCGGCCTGAAGAGACTGGAGCTGACGCAGCGATTTCTCGAGGGTTCGCTGCAGGCGCTGTTCGTAGAGGCTGAGGTTGACGAAGGTTTTGGAGTCGTCGCGGAAGACTCGCGCGGCGGTGAGGGCGGCGTGGACCTGGGGGTGGTCCGTCTCGATCCGGCCGGGTTCTTCGACATGACCGAGCGCGAACATGGAGTCTTCGATGGAACGTATGCGGTTCAGACGCCATTGGGTGTCGCAGAAGGTCTGAGCGTACTGGCGTTCGACGGACGTTTCGGGCGCGAGATCCGTCATGAGCTCGGCGCAGAAGCGCATGTAGGCATCCATGTCTTCCCACGGCATGACGACGACGCGGCTCGTCAGCCCGTGACGCATCGCGTTCAGGGCGGATTTCTTCTTTCCTTCTTCAGTGCGGGGTCCAGTGGGGCCGGCGGCCGGCGCGGCATGTGTAGCAGGTGACATCGCTTCTCTGTTTCTCCGATTTTTAGATACCACTGCGAACTCGGGATGGTGCGCAGGTTTTGAGTTAACAGATTGATTCCATGAAGCAAAAAGTCAAGAAAAAAGTGTGAACGACGGTTGACGCCGGGCACCGCAAACCTGGATCTCTGGAGGCGGCGAAAGTGAATGTCTTCGGCGAACGGGTCGTGGCATCCGGGTGGCGGGCGCGATCCGATATTGGAAATCATATGGCAGGATCGCCTGGGTTGATCGAGTGGAACACGACCGCGCGGGGTTGCCGTTGGAAAAAGAATAAACCCGCTCGGCAGGGAGCGCATCTTTCATCCCGCGACGAAGACAATTTCCTGATTCCGGCAGGAGCTAATGCCAAGCGACAAGACTGTCAATCCGACATTTCTTCGAATAGACCTTCCGGAAGCGCCTGATGGTGTTGATAGCCGGGCATTCCTGACGCGCAGCGCCGCCATCAGCTCGACCGCGGTCCTTACCGGCTGCCCGGCGGAAGAAAAGGCCACGCAGCCTGTCTTTACACCTCCGCCCGCACCTTCGCCAGCTTTGGCCGCCGACTTATCTCCTGATTTAAATGTGGTAAAGAAGTCGAGGCGTCCTGTGACCACTATTGAAGCGCCGGAAAGCGTTCTGGCGGGTCTCGTTGAGCTGAGGATCAAAGCCGTCGGACTCGACAAGCGGGCGTTGGACGACAAGTATCGAAGACCACGAGGACTCGGCGCCCTCTCGGCATACGAGCTGGCTGGTTGCCAGGAGAATGCGCCCGACGAGCTCGTCATCAGAGTTCGGCACGGCAACTCTGCCGGAGGGATGCCTGCACTGGTATACGAGTTCCTTTGGTATTGCGCTTATGCCGCCTGCAAGGAGGATCCATGCTGAAATCACTCATCACGAGCGTCGTCTTTCTGGCCATTTGGGCAGGAGTGTCGTGGGGCGCGGAAAAGAAGATGATCATTCCGAAAGGCGCTGCGCCCAATGCTGCCTGGAGCTATGGAATCCTGGCCGATGGCACCCTCTATGTTTCCGGTATGGCCGGTGAGGACGCCGCGGGCAAAATTCCGGCGAGCTTCGAGGACGAAGTGAGGCAGGCTTTCAACAACATCGGCGCTGTTCTCAAGGAAGCCGGAATGTCTTCATCCGATGTTGTCAGCGTGCAGGTGTATCTCACCGATGGCGCTTTGTTCAATCGCATGAACACCGTTTACAAAACACAGTTCAAGGATCCCAAGCCCGCCCGGACCACCGTGGTGGTTGCCAAACTCGTTGGTGAAGGGCATGTGGAGATCACCGTAACGGCAAAGAAGCAGTAACCCCCGGCCGGATCGCGTTCCACGCCGCGCGATTCGAGCGTTGAGAAGGTGAAAGAGATTTCTGGCACCAAAAATGGGAGACCATCTATGCCGATTCGCTCGTTAATCTGTGGGTGTTCAGCTGTATTTGCATTATGGGCGTCTTTCGCCCCTTCTGCGCTGGGGCAAACCGCATCTTCGACCTCAGCCGGTATGGAGCAGGAAATCGAGAGCCTTCGAGCCGAAAACGCAGCTGTACGAGAAGAGTTAAAGACGTTAATCGATACGGTCAAAGAACTCAAGCAACGGTTGGATGCGGAGCCTGCCACCGTGGTTCGCGAATCTCCCCCTGCTCCTCTTCCTCCGCCAGCGCAGCCGCCGACCGACGCTCCGCTTGTGGCGTCCCTGGTCAGTATGCCCCCGGGTAAGCCGATACAAACGGCCTCAATTGAGATTCCGGCAGCGAATGCGGTGAATACCGCATCGGCGGTAGCACAGGCAGCAAGTGGTTTCGTACAGCCGGAACCCGTTGTCGCACCAAAGACAAACAGCGGTACTTATAACGATGGAATCGTAATCTGGGAGGCTCCTGGAGACGCCAAGGTGCCGTTCCTGCTGAAGTTCAATATCAATACCCAAATCCGATATCTCAACACTCTTGATACCACGGGGAGTTTTACTGACCACCTGGGCGTTACCCACGAGGTTCATGACCGCAACGACATCACGGTAAATCGCGCAATGTTCATCTTAGGCGGCTACGTTTTCGACAAGAGAGCGCTCTATAGCTTCACCGTCTGGACATCTGCGGGGGCCGCTTCGATCGTTGTAGCCGCCAACGTTGGCTGGCGATTCAACAAGGCTTTCACGTTCACCGGAGGTTACAATGGCGTTCCCGGCACCCGATCGCTGGTTAACACGTTCCCCTTTTTTACGGGAACGGACAGAAGCATGGCTGACAACTTCTTTCGCCCCGGGTTCACTCAGGGCGTCTGGTTGAACGGAGAACTCGTGAAGGGACTAAATTACATGCTGTTCCTCGGCAACGGTCTCAATACCCTGAGTATCACGGCAAACAAGATCGATTCGAATCTGCTGACTTCCGAAAACGTATGGTGGGAGCCGCTGGGACCCTATGGGGAACCCGGTAAATCACGCAACATGTACGATGACTATTACTCCTCCAGGAAAGTTCGCATTCGCCTGGGTGGCGCGTTTACAAGATCCCGCGAGAACCGTTTTTCAGATCTCGATCAATCCAGTCCCGAGAACACTTCGATATACAATTCCGACGGTGTGCAGGCCTTCGCGACCGGGGCGTTTGCGCCGGGTGTAACACTTCAGGATGCCACGTATAAGCTGCTGGCGATCGACGGCGGCCTTAAATGGAACGGGCTTGCCGTCAACGGGCAGTACTTCATGCGCTGGCTGGGTGATTTCGTCGCCGACGGACCACTTCCGCTCGCATCCACATTCGACCATGGCGGCGAGCTTTCGGCGAGCTATTATGTTACGCCGAGAAAGTTGATGCCCTATGTCCGCACCTCATGGGTGCGGGGGCAGTTCGGCAACTCTTATGAGTATGGGGCCGGCGTAAAGTGGAATTACCTTCGGACCGAGCGACTCTGGTTCAGCGCGGAAGTGTTCCGGGTCAACAAAGCTCCTTATACTGGGGCCTTCACTCCCTATACCGCCGGTATGACGGGTTGGGTGCCGATGCTGCAGACGGTCCTCGCTTTTTAGCAGGAATCCGCCTGGGTGGTGTCTCAGAGGGTAACCACTTATTCATGCACGGGACCCGGGGCCACCCTTTTGAACGGGTTAAAAAACACCACTGAGTATCCCGCCTACTTCCGCTGCCCGAGCTCTTCAGTGTCTAACACAGCAATTGCTCTTGCCGAGTTGCTTTCCCTTTGATCCCGCCCACGCGGGCGCCCGCTTTTGAGGGCCATGCGCAAGTTATGGCCGCCGAATCGCGGCCGGACGGGCGGATTCCTCAACTCTTTGGCGCCGCGTCCGGCGGCCCTTGCGCTTTTTAAGGAAGAGGGCCGAACAACACTCCGTTGAAAGACGCGGTTCGGACGGCTGAAGAATACTGGCGACAAGATCGTCGGCGCTACCGGTTACGTACTGTCCCGCGCCGCCGCTTCTTCATGCATTTCTGTGGCCCGCAGGGCCATGGTGACTCCGTTGAAGAAGTGGTTCGCATGAGCGCCGGCGACCGGATCGCCGGCGCTACGGCTCGGACGTAAAGTTCCGCGCCGAGCGGAAGCTCGGCGGCAGGCCCGAAGGCCTGCCCCACAAAGCCTTTTCGTAATCGCTCGTGGGCCGCAGGCTCATCTGGACAGCGCCGTGCTGGAGCGGCGAACAGCTCGTCCCGTTCAGAACGCCTCGCCAACTCCAAGGCTGAATGTATGACCATCCTTGCCGTAGCCGACGTCCGCTCGAAGATTGACGTGATACTTCTTACTCATATTGAAGCGCAACCCGGCGCCGCCGCTGGGGAGGAAGTAGTCATTTCGGACCAGAAATTGTTCCTGACCTGAAATGACTCCTCCAATTCCGCCGAAGGCAACCACTCCCAGCCTCAGCGGCAACGAGAGACGGTATTCGGCTTGAGAGGTCATCATATATCGGTCGAAATAACGCCCCGCGGTATATCCTCGCAACTGGTTTTGCGACCCGTAGATGCAGTTGCCATAAAAGGGCGGCAGCCCTCCCGTACCGCAGAAGTAGGAGCCGACTGCGACAACCTGATTCTTTGCGACGGTGACGTATTTGTTCCAGCTCAGTTTGTATGACTGGAAGCTGTATTTGCTCCCGATACCCTGCATGGAAAAGTCGGCCGTAAAGTCGGTCAGAGTGCCTTTGACCGGGTAAAAGTGATCGGGACGCGTATCTCGTTTCACATGGAACCCCAAGGACCGAATCGTGGTGTGAGCCCCCAGATCTGGCGGGACCGGGACGTCGCCAATGTTACTTTCCTTGAGAGTAATAAGGGAATCCCCGTCGAAAAATCGAGGCCCAAAGAAGAACTGCCACCACTCACGGCGCATGACCTCTCCGAAAAATGCCTGGCCGGTCTGTTTCAACGGCACCTTACCGGGGCCGTTGATTAACCCCGGTCCATAAATGTTGTAATCGAGGTTTCCACGAGCGTAGCCTGCCGTGAGCTGGTACCGGTTTTCCTTAAAGAAGAGCTGCCCTCCCACCGCGAAGCCGCGGCTGCCATCATTTGTCCAGAGGCCGCCCGCGCCGATAGTTGATGGCGGGGATATCTTGTCCTTCTCGCTTAGGGAGAAGATATAACCGGCGACTGGTATGACGCCCGTACCAAGAGCCGGGCTCGAAGTGGGAAGGGGCGCCACGACAATGGAGCCTCTTGATGGGCGCTTCTCTTTGCCGTCCTTCTCTTTATCTTTCTCTTTGTCCTTTTTCTCGTCCTTTTTCTCGTCCGGTTTTCCCTGATTGGTGATTTCCCCGGCTTCGCGCACCGGAACTCCGTTTGAAAGGGGATTGGATTGTTGTGCGATCGCCACAGCATTGAGACCACCCAGAAGCGCGACGATGAGGAGTCCTGCAAGTCTGCGTACTCGTCGTGCCTCGACTTCGCCGGGATCTTCGACGCTACAGCAGTCCGCGACACGGTGTTCCTGGAAGAAGGCGCGGGCCCTTATGGGGCAGATTGCAGTTCGGCCTGCCAGCCCCGGGGATTCCCTGCTGGAAGCGAATAAATCCTGCTCGAACCACTTTTGATTGAAACGGCCAAACACCGAGATTGGGTCCTCGCAACTAAAAGGACTATGCGGATATCAGGCATCCTGACTCAGAAAATTTGGCGATGCGGCCTTTAGGCCGAGAGGAACGGCGGCAAGATGTGATCGCCTCGAGGGAGCCAATGAACGATCTTCAAAACGAAATATATTCTGAATCGGACGCAATTCGGCCGCATCGGTGCGGCAGTGGCCCCTCCTCGCGAATTTTCAGGGTGGCTGGAGTCTGGCGCGGTTTGCCTTCCCCAATCCAGTCGGTGATTGGCTCCGACCGTGGGGACGAAAACGATCCGCCATAAATTGTCTTCGAGATTCTCGATGAGAGCGCACAAACGCTGATGAACGTACCGCTTGACAACCCGTTCGAGTGGTTCGCGGACTGGGCATGGGGTATCCCATTGATCCTGCTGAACGTAGTCATCCACATCGTGGGTCTTGGGTTCCTGGGCAGCAAAGCTATCCGGCTCTCCGGGAGACTGTACGTAACCGCCCCATGACTGCGCTGGTGTTAGTCGCAGGCGCCACGACCTTGTTAGCCACTGTACTTCACGGGATCGAGGCGGGCGTCTGGGCCACCGCCTATTTGACGCTCGGCGCCTTTCCCGACTTCAAATACTCGATGCTTTTTTCTCTAAACGCGATCACAAGCTTCGGTCACACGAATCTCTCCCTGCAACAACAATGGCAGCTCATGGGGGCTCTGGAAGCGCTCAACGGGTGGTTACTGTTCGGGCTGACTACCGCATTCCTGTTTGCCGCGATTCAGGCAGTCTGGTTGGCAGGTATCAGGGGACGGCACGACCTTCTCCGAGGACCCGAAGGGTCTCAGCCGCCAGGACACGCCATCGCTCCGCTGCCGATCGAATATCCGAGATAATCGGGGATCGTTATCGGTTGCGCCTTCCGAGTACATAATCAAGCAACGACTTCAGCCATATGCCTGGATAAACCCGGTCGGTTGAAGACGGCATACCAACACCGGCGATCAGATCGCCCGCGCTACGGCCGCGGACTGGTGACCGACGGCCACGGGGCGTGAGGCGCAGTTTGCAGATGCCGCCCGGTCCTTACTCTTTTCAGGTGGTGATAAAGCAGCCGAATCAGGGCAAGCGACGGCACGCTCAGAAAGATTCCCGCAATACCGCCGATTTGCCCCCCGGCGAAAACGCCGAAGATGACCATCAGAGGGTGCAGTTCCACGCCCCGGCTCATGAGATGCGGTGACAGGAAGTAATCCTCGAATAATCTGTATATGCCGAGGAATATCACGACCCACAAGACATGAGAATAGCCGCTGATTACGCTGACCGCAATAATGATGGCCGACGACATCAGCGGACCCACCACTGGAATGAATTCAAGCGGAAACGCTATCGACGCCAGCAGGAGAGCGTACGGAACACCCATCGCACTTAACGTGACGCCGAAAGCAACGAACGTGGCGCAGCACAAGAACAATAACGACCGCATATAGACCAGCAGGAGATGATGGATATCCGCCAGGGTACTTTGCGCGGCCTCCTGGCCGGAATCGAGCATTTCCAGAAAACCATCGCGGATTCGGCGTCCGTCGCGCAGAATCAGAAAGCTCAGAATCGGGATGATGATGAGATCGACCAGATTCGTGGAAGCCGAAAGTACGCGCAGCCCCAGCTTGGGCAAAGACTGGGTAATCTCGTCGTAGTGTTCCCGGAGTTGTCCTTCGACGAAGCCGCTCACTTCGCTTTTCAACGTCCGCACGCCCTCCGGTCCGGGTCCGGGATTCTCGCGGATCCGATCGAGAAAAGCGGGCGCCTGTTTTGTCAGATTCGTCGCCTGTTCCGCGACCGCGGAACCGATCGAAACGCCGAAGACGGCCAGAACGCCGAGGACCAGCACGAAGGTTATCGCCAGAGCCGGCGTGCGGGTCTTGGCCGTCAAATGACGCTCGATCAGGTCCATCAGCGGGTATAGAAGGTAGGCGAACAGAAGCGCGATCACGAATATCAGGAGCGTGTTCCGGATCAAATAGACAGCGCCCAGCAACAACAAAACCACGGCGGCCGTCCACGTGTATCGAGCGGCTCTGCTATCGATTCCCAGCAAGTTGCTCCGCTCCCGTCTTCCGGTTTCCCGACTCTTCGCTCCCGGACTCGCCGCTTCCTGATTTTGGGGATGCCGCAATCTTCTCGACATGCACCCGCGCGATCCGATTTCGATCCATTCCGGAAACGGCGAATCGGCGCCCCTCGAATTCCACCTGCTCACCTGCTTGCGGAATGTGCCCCAGTTTGAAAAGCATGTATCCCGCAATCGTCTCGAATCCGGCGTTGGCGGGCAAGTCAATTCCATAAATGGAGGCGAGATCGAGAATGCTGGTGGCTCCGTCGAGATCCAGTTCATCCGCCTCGGACTGCGGCTCGGGCAGTCTTTCGTCGAACTCGTCTTCGATTTCACCCACGATCTGTTCGAGCACGTCCTCGACCGTGAGCAAACCGGTAACCGTTCCGAATTCGTCCACTACCAGCGCCATGTGCGAGTGTTGCTTGCGGAAGTCTTCCAGCATCTGCATGAGAGGCTTCGTCTCCGGCACAATCAGAGGTTTGCGCATAATATGCGTCAGATGAAACGGCGGCGCATTGCGTTCGGACCGAATGCGCGAACGGCGCTCGTGCCAGAGGCGGAGCATGTCTTTGAAGAAGACCACACCGACGATTTGTTCGGGCTTTTCGTCCCAGACCGGCAGACGGGAATGCTGGCTGTCGACCATCGTCTTGAGGACATGGTCCAGCGTCGAATCCGAGGATATGGAGACGATTTCGCGTCGGGGCGTCATGATCTCGCGGGCCGAGAGGTCGTCCAGGTCGAGCACACGATGGATCATATCCTCCTGCAGTTCGGGAAGGCTTCCGGCGAAACGGCTGGAACTGACGATCAGTTTGAGTTCTTCCGAAGAGTGGCCGCCGCCTCCATGGCGCGCCTTTACGCCGAGGAGCCTGGTCAGCCCCCTGGCGGAACTTTCAATCACCGCCGCGAACACCGACATGACCCGGTAGAACAGCATGAGCACCGGAGCGACGATCACCGCCAGGCGGTCGGCCTTCTCGATCGCGAGATTCTTCGGAACCACTTCCCCGATCACGACGTGGCAATAGGTCATCACGGCGAATGCCAGCACAAATCCGACGGCATGCAGAATAGCGGCGGTTCCCGTTGTGAGTATCGGGTGGAAGAGCGACATCAGGAGCGCATAAAGCGTATCCTCGCCGGCCCAGCCGAGGCCGAGGCTTGCCAGCGTAACTCCGATCTGAGTGACTGAAAGAAGCTTCTCCGGCTGCGCAAGAAGCGCCAGCGCGGTCTTTGCGCCGGCGTTTCCTTCTTCGGCCAGGTGTCTCAGGCGCGAATCGCGCACTGAGAGCAGGGCCACCTCGGAGGCTGCGAAGAAGGCATTCACTGCCAGGATCAATCCAAGAAGGAGAAGACGGGCGGCGTAATCGGGTGTCGCGGGCACTCTGCTATCAAGTGTAGAGAAATCCCGCGCGTGGGTTCAGAACACGGATTTGAACGCGGTTGCCGGAAACGGGGGAGCGTTCGCGGAATCAGAATACGAGGCTCAGGCCAACCTTGGCGAGAACATACACAAGCCAGCAGCCGCCCACTGCTACCAGTCCGAAGAAGACGCTGCTGCGAGTCACCTTCGCAAATCCATATGACATCAGGCCGATTTCGAGGAAGCTCAGGATGTCTACCGAGGTCATCAGAGTATAGAGCCCTCGGGATGTCGTCTCTTTGTTCATGAAGGCGGCGACGTTGGTTGCAAGCAGGTTCTGATAATCGAGGGAACTGCGGTCCGGCGACGAATACAGAACGAGAATCGTCATTACAGTGACAATCAGGGTGTAAGGGAGGAACGAGAGCGTTACCATCGAGAACATCGTTCCAAAACCTGGCTGACGACTGCCCATCATGGCGAAGACGCTGAGCAATCCAGCGATCGCGAGGGGTACCAGCGCGCCACCGACAAGGACCGCGCCGTATGTCGCGTACACTCTCGCCGGCGAGTCGGCCGTGTTGAGCGCCTGCTGCATCTGTTCCGGGCTGATGTTCAATCGCGTGGTTTCGAGCTGCTGGCGGATGATTGTCTGCATCCCGATCAGGTGAACGACCGCAACCGTGGCGCTGAGACTGAGCAGGACGCCAAGGATTAATGGCGCTATCCAGGCGCCGCGCCGCTCAGGCAGGCTTGCGAAGACTTTGCCCGGCTGATAAAAGATCTCGAAGATCGGCATATAGGGATGGAACGGAGTCTATCATCGAAAAGTTCGGATCCAGTTCGTTATCCCAGGCCGATTTCAGAATAGTCCACGCGTGGTCATGGCTTTTCCCCACCGCGTAATACGCCTGAGCTTCAGGTCCGGGCGTTCCCGGTCGAGTTCGTTCAGGTACCTCCAGATGCCGGCGTAATAATAGTCGTCCCAGACAATGACACCGGCCGGCGCAAGCATACGCAACGCTTTCTCCGTGTCGTTTCGGACCGCCGAATAGCTATGGCTGGCGTCGATATAAATCAGATCCATGATTCCGGCGTACGGCTCCGGGTCGAACTTTGCCGAGTCCATTCGGAGCTGAGTTACGGCCGCGCCGGCAGGAATGCACTCGCCCCGGCCGATTCCCTGAAAAAGATACTCATCGGTGACCTCGAGCGTGGACAGCGCCACGGCCTGGGAATAATCGGCAACGGGAAGATCGAGCGTCACGACCCGGCACTGCGGATTCTGCGACGCGACCAGGGCGGTGGTAGCTCCGGTGTAAGTGCCGAATTCGAAGACGTTCTTCGAATTCAGCAGCTTTGCAATCATCGCGACGGGCGCGCCGTCCTGGAGGTGACAGAATATGCCGGCATTCGCCACGCCTGGAAGATCGGCGAGCGAGATCGGGGGCAAACCGGCAATATCCTTGATCGCATTGGTCAGCGCATGCCCCAGTTCGAAGATGCGCCCTCCGGAAATGTTCCTCACGATACCGCGCGCCAGAGGAATCGGCAGGGAAGAGAGGGTGCTCTTATGATCCTTCATGGCTGCCGGGTCATTATCGCACTCGCGGGATTTCGGGCGCCTCGGGCGCATTCCTGCAGCTGTCCTTCGGCGGCGCTGCTAGACTGAGCGACAGGATGGCGGAACTGGAGATCAAGCCGAGTGGCGCCATGAAGGCGCGTGTCGCGGCTCTTATTCTGACCGGAACGGCTATTTCGGTTTTTTTGATGTATCTGCTGGTGGGGGGCGGAGGCGACTTTTTCGCGCGCCGAACGACATTGATAACGTACCGATCCGATTCCGGCGGTCTGAATTCGAATTCGGAAGTGCGTCTGGGCGGAATTCAGATTGGAGAGGTCGACAAGGTCGAGCTGGCTGGAGGGCTCGATTCGAGGCGCGCTGTCCGCGTTCGGATGAGCGTTCTCGTCCGATATCTGCAACAGATCCCATCCGATTCTCAAACCGACGTGAATGCGGACACGATCGTCGACGTCCCATTTGTCGAAATCGATCGGGGAACAAGCCCTCTGCCGCTTGCGGAAGAAAGCACGCTGCCCTCGAAACCCGCCCAGGAGGCAACGGATCGGGCCGAATTGATCGAGACTCTGCAAGAGGAGACCGCGCAGGTCGATCAGATCTTGATCCAGGTGACGTCGCCCGAAACCCGAATCGGCAAGTTCGTCACGGGGGAGGTGGAGTACGACACTTTGCTCTCCCGTGTCGACGGCTTCGATACGGCGCTGCACCGGTTTCTGACTCCGCGGAGCAGCCTCGGCCAGGCTTTTTTTTCTCTGGAGGGGTACACGAAAATGAACGACCTGGCGACGAGCATAGATCAAACTCTGGTTTCAATCCAGAACGGCGAGGGGACCACCGGCCGTCTGTTCGCCAGCAGCGAGCAATACGATCAGTTCGTCCGCCAGCTTACCGATCTTCGAAACCAGCTGGCGGACGCCAACTCGGGGAAAGGGCAGCTTGGCTCACTGCTGCATGACGATGCCAGCTATCTCCGCGTCGCTCGCCTGCTGACCGCGACCGATTCCATGCTGGCTTCGCTGAACGCGGGTGAAGGCCGCTACGGCCAGCTGCTCGCGAATCCCCAGCTCTACGAATCGTTAAACGGTTCGTTGAAAAGCATGGAAACGTTTTTGCGGGATTTTCGTGATAATCCGCAGAAGTATTTTCGCGTTAAGGTGTTCTGAAGGCGCGTGTTCTGAAGGCGCAGTGTTTCGAATGCCCGAAGGCTTGTTCGCCGCTCGCGAAGCAGGACCGGGGTTCGACTCGGACGCAGCGTCCGCCCTACTGGCGTCGCAAGACTCTAACGGCGTTCGAGCGTGGGGGCTACCGGCGCGTTCGAATGCGATCCGATCAAATCGTTTAAACGATCGCGCACCTCCTCATACTCGGACGTATTAATCACGTACGACTCGCGCGACGGCAGCATTATGTCAATGTTGTGCTGCGTTTTCCGGATCCGGTCCGATGTAAGCGGATGGCTGCGGAAGAGTTTTGAGACGCTTCCCGGCTGCCTGCGCTCGGTCGATTCGATCGTTTCCAGAAGGTCGATACTGGCTTCGGGATCGTAGCCCGCCTTCCACAGATACTGGAGTCCAAGAGTGTCCGCCTCCGTCTCGAAAGCGCGTGAGAATTGCAGGAACGCCATCGGCATGACGGCGGAAGCAACCTGGCGTGCGGCGAGACCGGGCAAACCGCCCAGTGCGAAAAGCGGAAGAGTTCCCATCCTGACGAGTTGGTTTTGCGAGGCTTGTCTGGTGGCATGGCGCGCCGCGCTGTGTCCGAGTTCGTGCGCGATCGCCGACGCCAGCTGCGCCTCGTTCGCGGTGAGCATGATCAGGCCCGTGTTGACGAAGATGAAACCACCCGGGAGCGTGAAGGCGTTGATTTCGTCCGATTGGATTACTTTGATGGAGATGGGAAACCCGACATCGGAATGAAGGGCCAGGTTCTGTCCCAACCGGCTGACATACTCCGAAACGATTGGATCGTCGACGATGCGCGCCTGTTTCTCGACCTCGATCGCAAGTTGCTTGCCGAGAGCGATTTCCTTTTCGATGCTGTAAAAGTTGAGACCCTTCCCGACCTTGCGCTCGCCGACCGCGGTGGGATCCTTCCTGCCGTCAGCGGCCTGGAGCGCGATGGGAATCAGAGCGCCGGCGAACAATGCAGCGAACAACGCAGCGAACGGAGAAGCTGCCAGAAGCTTTCGCATGTCACATCCGATTTGCTCATTCTCTCACGTGGGCCGACCCTGGCCTGAACGTTTCGCGGCGACAGTTGACGGTGTGTCGGATTGTGCTGCCCGCCGTTGCCTTCTTCGCGGTGGGTCTGTGCAGTGAGTTATTTCCGTGAGGACACATCGGCATTGCCTGCTAAAACGTCCAGCAAGGCCGAAGAATGTTACTCGGGCTTCAGTTGCTTACATAATCGCGAGAGCGGTTCCGAGGTGCGGTATGCCGCTGCAATGCTCGGGGACGGCGATCAGTTCCAGTAATTCCTGTCGAGGCTTCGGTATTGAATCGCTTCGGCGATGTGTTTCGCCGCGACGGTTGACGATCCGTCAAGATCGGCGACTGTGCGCGCCACTTTCAGGATGCGGTCGTGTGCGCGTGCCGAAAGGCTCATGCGGCGCATTGCCATTTCGAGTGTGCGCTCGCCGGTCTCATCGAGGGCACATTGTTTGCGGATCATGCGCGCCGGCATGCGCGAGTTGGTGTATCCGCGGGCGTTCTGGGTTTCGCGAGCGCGGGATGCGCGCGCCCGCATGTCTTCCGACGACTCGGCGACCTCCGACGCCCGCAGCTCTTTATAAGGCACCGCGGGGACCTCGATCTGGATGTCGATGCGGTCGAGCAACGGTCCACTGATCTTTCCGAGATAGCGCTGAATGATGGCGGGTGTGCAGCGGCATTCGCGCGTGGGATCGCCGTAGTAGCCGCACGGACAGGGGTTCATCGCCGCCACCAGCATGAAATTGGCGGGGAAACAGAGGGTCATGCTCGATCGTGCGATGGTGACGGTCGAGTCTTCGAGGGGCTGCCGCAGAATCTCCAGAACGTTACGCGGGAAATTCGGGAAATTCGTCGAGAAAGAGGACGCCGTTGTGCGCCAGACTCACTTCTCCGGGGCGAGGCGAACCGGAGCCGCCGCCGATGAGTCCGGCGTCCGAAATCGTGTGATGAGGCGCCCGGAACGGTCGCGTGTAAAGCAGGCCCGCGCCGGGCGGAAGGACGCCCGAGATACTGTGGATCTTCGTGGTCTCGATAGCTTCCTCGAACGTTAGCGGCGGCAGAATGCCCGCGAATCGTTTCGCCAGCATGGTTTTGCCCGAACCGGGAGGGCCAATCATAAGAACGTTGTGGCTTCCGGCGGCTGCTACCTGGAGACCCCGTTTGGCAGTTGTCTGGCCGCGTACATCGCGAAAGTCTGGAAGGGAATCGGAACGCATTTCGCCGGCCGCGCGGGCGGTATGACTTACGGGAGCGAAATCTTCCGGCTTCGCCAGCATAGCCACGACTTCAGCCAGATGTTTGACGCCGAACACGTTCACCCCGTCAACCACTGAAGCCTCCGCCGCGTTCTCCGCGGGCAGAATCAGATTTTCGATGCGCTGTTCCCTTGCGCATACGGCGACCGACAACGCGCCCCGAACAGGCCGTATGGCGCCATCGAGCGATAACTCGCCGACGGACAGGTGTTTGTCGAGCCCCTTGAAAGTGCCCATGGCTCCCAGGATTGCGAGGGCCATAGGAAGGTCGAAGCCGGCGCCCTCTTTGCGCACGTGGGCCGGCGCAAGATTCACGGTAACGGCCTGGTTCGGATAACCGAAACCGGAATTCATGAGCGCCGATTTGATTCGCTCGCGACTTTCGCGGACGGCTGTATCGGGCATGCCGACCAGCATGAAGTCGCGCGCCATTCCGCTGCGATAGAGGTCCACTTCGACATCGACGGGCAGAGCGTCGATGCCGAAGACGGCGGCGCTGCGGGTTTTGAATAGCGGCATGGTACACGGCTCCCGGGCGAGCGAAATGTCGCTCAGGGAAGATGGTGCCGAATGGGAGAAAATTTCTCGGGGGGAAAGCCCTTCAGGAAAGTGCCTTTCTTTTGAGTCAGACGCAACGCACGACAGAGGAAGATCTGTCGCCCTGGTTACGGCCGATTGGCGAACTCAGACGCACATGGGCGATTGCCAGGTTACAACGATTCTGCCGGTGAAGCTGATATTGCGACCTCTGGAAATATTGCGCTAAATCTCGACCGATTTGTCTGAATTAACCCTGATTTCATACCAGTTGGATTGGCGGAATTTCGGCTTCCTGAGGTATTCTCTAGGGACCGAACTTTTTGGTGCTCTGTCGGCACAGAAGTGTAGGCCGAAATGTTCTGGAAAATGTACTGTCCGTGCGGTAATGATCGCCTGCGCCGTTCGACTCAGCGATTCATCGAGCGCCCGCTCGGGTTTATTCTGCTCCCGTATCGCTGCGAGGGTTGCGGTAACCGAATGTTCAAACTTTCCTGGCTGCGCCCGCTGGGCACAGGATGGTTTGCCAGTTGGAAATGAGCAGTCGGCCGCTATAGCGCTCCGTCAATTCCCCTCGCCGTAAGCCACGCCACCCGTACGGTACCGTAGTCCTGCCGTTGATCCACTTCCCCTGCTACACTCGCTCGACGTGCTCAAATCCCAATGCGTGATCGCCCTCTTGCTCTGCGGAACGGTTGCCAGTTTCGCGGCCTCCGACAATTCTTACAAAATCACATATGATGGCGGCTCGATAAATGGACTGAAGTCCGGGAATGGGATCAAGCTCTACCTCGATGCGAATCAGATTCGCGTGATGAAGGACAAAGAAGACTTCGCGACAATTCCGGCGGCGGCAGTTACTGAAGTAAGTTACGGACAGGACGTTCACCGTCGCGTCGGAGCAGCGATCGGGCTGGCTGTCGTCTCTTTTGGAATCGGCGCCCTGATGGCGTTATCGAAGTCGAAGAAGCACTTTATCGGCCTCACCTGGGACGACGCAGGCAAGAAGGGCGGTTTCGCGTTTCAGGCCGATAAAAGCGACTACCGCGGCATCCTTGCAGGAATTGAAGGGATCACCGGGAAGAAGGCGGTCGATTCGGATACGCTCAACGTCAAGAACTGATAGATAGGCCCTGTGCGAGCTCCGCCGAACGCTCGGAGTATAAGCTCAGAGGCGGTCCCACAGCGCCTCGCAGAAGTCGCCGGCGCGATCATATTAGACGATCATCCTTTTAGACGATCATCCTTAACCCCCCGTGGCTTAATGGTCCGTGCGATTCGCCCGGCTGAGCGCGTTCTGGAGATTCATCAACTGCAAGGTGAAACCATTCGCGTCAGCCGCAAATCCGGCCCGGTCCTTCGAAGCGGCCAGTGACCACTTTTCCGTTCCGGTAAATCGATTCTCCGGGCGGACGTCATTGGCGACCATTGTCAGTTTCCGTTTCATTTCCGGGGACATAACTTACTAATCGGAGGTAACGGCAAAAACCTTTAGCGGGATGCTGAAAAGCGGGATGAAAACTGCGCAGCCGTTGCGGGGCCAGGGTTTCGCCCCGCCGGCTTCCGGCCGCGATCTTTTACGTCAGCGCGGTAGCGCCGACGCGTAATTCCGGGTGATTCTGACGGATGTTTGACTCGTTGACTTCATGACCGGTCGGGGGTACCATGGATTCGGGACCGGAAAGGTCCGAATTAATTTAGTGCTCAAGCTGACCAAAAAAGCCGACTACGGGTTGATTGCGCTGCGCCACCTTGCGTCGGTTCCGGGTGTCGACCGCCAGTACGAAGGATATCGCGGACGCCTATCACCTTCCCGTGCCGCTGCTGGCTAAAGTATTGCAACAATTAACCCGAGCGGGAATTCTGCGGTCGGTCGCCGGCACAAACGGCGGCTACAGACTCGCACGCGACGCTCGCCGGATCAGCGCCCTTGAAGTGGTGCGCGCGATCGATGGTCCGGTCATCCTGACGCACTGTTTTACCGAACACGGCAAGTGCGATCAGTCCGAAAACTGCACTGTCCGCGAACCATTACGCCGGGTTCACGAGGCAATTCTCGAGTTGTTGAACGATTTCAAAATCACCGACCTTGCGGAAGCTCCCATTGTGCCTCTCACGCCCTTGCCCGCGCCGCTGAATCCGGTGCTCAGCGGAAGGCATCCGGATCTATAGCGGACGCAGGAAGCAAAAGAAAGAAATGAAGACGCCTATTTATCTCGACAATCACGCGACGACGCGGATGGACCCTCGGGTTCTCGACGCGATGTTGCCGTATTTCACGGAATACTTCGGCAACGCCGCCAGCCGCAACCACGAGTTCGGCTGGATTGCCGAACAGGCGGTGGAAAAAGCGCGCAAACAGATCGCCGATCTCATCGGGGCCACTCCTCGCGAAATTATCTTCACCAGCGGCGCCACCGAATCGGACAACCTTGCCATCAAGGGCATCGCCGAAATGTATGCCGAAAAAGGCAACCACATCATTACGGCTGCCACCGAGCATAAAGCGGTGCTCGATACTTGCAAGAAGCTCGAAAAGCTCGGTTACCGCGTCACCTACCTGCCCGTAAAGGGCGACGGTCTGATCGACCTTGACATGCTCCGGGAATCGATCACAAACAAAACGATTCTCGTCACCATCATGTATGCCAACAACGAGATTGGCGTCATTCAGCCGGTGGCCGAGATCGGGAAAATCTGCCGCGAAAAGGGTGTTCTGTTCCACACCGATGGTGTCCAGGCGATCGGAAAGGTTCCCGTCGATGTAAATAAGGACAACATCGACCTGATGTCGATCACGGCGCACAAGCTGTACGGGCCGAAGGGCGTGGGCGCGTTATATGTCCGCCGCAAGAATCCGCGTGTGCAGTTGACCGCTCAGATGGATGGGGGCGGCCACGAGCGCGGCATGCGTTCCGGCACCCTGAACGTTCCGGGGATCGTCGGCCTCGGCGAAGCCTGCGCCATCTGCCAGCGCGAAATGCCGGAGGAAACAAAGCGTCTCCGCTATCTCCGCGACAAGCTCAAGAGCAAGCTCGAAGCGGACCTGGACGAGATCTATCTGAACGGCTCCTGGGAGCACAGGCTGCCGCACAGCCTTAACCTCAGCTTCGCTTATGTAGAAGGCGAGTCGCTGCTGATGGGAATCAACGATGTTGCCGTATCAAGCGGATCGGCCTGCACCTCAGCCACGCTCGAACCCAGCTACGTCCTGAAGGCCCTCGGGTTGGGCGACGATATTGCGCACTCGTCGATTCGCTTCGGCATCGGCCGGTTCAATACGGAAGAAGAGATCGACTATGTGGCCGACAAGCTGATCGACGTGGTTCGCAAGCTGCGTGAGCTTTCGCCGCTCTATGAGATGGCAAAGGAAGGCATCGACCTCAAGACCGTTTCGTGGGTGCGTGACTAAACGAAATTCAAGGAGACTTCAAAATGGCATATTCCGATAAGGTTCTCGATCATTACAACAACCCCCGCAATGTAGGCTCGTTCGACAAGAGCGCCGAAAACGTAGGTACGGGCATGGTGGGCGCGCCGGAATGCGGCGACGTGATGAAGTTGCAGATCAAGGTCGACGACGCGAGCGGCATCATCGAGGACGCGAAATTCAAAACGTTCGGCTGCGGCAGCGCCATCGCAAGCTCTTCCCTCGCCACCGAATGGCTCAAAGGCAAGACGGTCGATCAGGCGCTTGAAATCAAGAACACCGATATCGTGAACGAACTCAGCCTCCCGCCCGTGAAGATTCATTGCTCGGTGCTCGCGGAGGATGCGATCAAGGCCGCCATCAGCGACTACCGCGCGAAACAGAGCAAGAGGGTAGCGGCCGAACAGACGGTGGCGTAATGTCCGCGGTACTTGAATCAAGTAAAACCGAGTCGGGTAAGGCCGAAACCGAAAAGGTCGCGCCCTCCGTTAACGTAACTCCAAAGGCAGTCCAGAAAATCCGCCAGACCTTCGTCAAAATGGGTGTTCAGGGTGGTCTCCGCCTGGGCGTCCTGGGCGGAGGTTGCACGGGGCTCAGCTACCAATTCAAGTTCGACACAAAGCCGCGCCCTAACGATAACGTCTTCGACTACGACGGCGTGCAGATTTTCATAGACCCCAAGAGCATCCTGTACCTCAAAGGGCTCACGCTCGACTATCAGGAAACTCTGATGCAGTCGGGCTTCGTCTTCGATAATCCGAACGCAACGAAGAAGTGCGGTTGCGGTACTTCGTTTGCAGCCTGACGAGTAATGACTCGAAACTATTTCGAGTTCTTCGATCTGCCCCAAAATCTCGCGATCGATCTCAAAGACCTGGAGCAGCGTTTCTACGCTCTCAGCCGCAAACATCATCCGGATGTCCATGCGCGCAAGGGCCCGGAGGCGAGGGCCGAAGCAGAAGAAGCGACAGCCATTCTGAATGACGCTTATCGCACGCTGCGCGACCCCATCAAGCGCGCGATGTATCTGCTGAAACTCGAAGGTTTCGACATTGGAGAGCAGGGCACGAAGGATGTTCCGCCCGAATTGCTCGAAGAAGTCTTCGAGTTCAATATGGCGCTCGAAGAGGCCGACGCCGCCCAGATCGAAGCCGCGCGGGAGAACTTCGAACGAATGCAGGCCGCGATCGACGACGAAGTGGAGCAGAAGTTCGCAGACTGGGACGCCGGCCACAGCCGCGACACGCTTGCCGCCATTCGCGGATTGTTGAACCGCCGCAAATACATATCGAACCTCATCGCTAAAGCAAATGTTCCAGATCGAGTTTGAAAATCAGGGCACGGTGGTCGGCATCGACCTCGGCACAACCAACAGCCTGATCGCATGGATGAATGTCACCGCGCCCGAAGTGATCGTTGGCGAGGATGGCGACAAGCTTGTCCCCAGCGTCGTTTCCGTCGGTCTCGAAGGCC
This sequence comes from Terriglobia bacterium, assembly GCA_963845785.1. Taxonomy (GTDB): domain Bacteria; phylum Acidobacteriota; class Terriglobia; order Bryobacterales; family Bryobacteraceae; genus BOG-234. The sequence goes on from CAWJTK010000005.1 coordinate 337,525, forward strand.
GGATCATCGTGGGCAACGCAGCGCGCCAGGAACTCATCGATCACCCCGACCGCACGATCTACTCCGTCAAGCGCCTGATGGGTCACGGCGTGGCGGATGTCGCCGAAGAGCTGAAGCTTTTTCCGTTCCACATCGCCGAAGACAGCGAGTCGGTGATCCGTGTCAAGCTCGGCGACAAAACGTTCACGCCGCCCGAGATCTCCGCATTCATCCTCCGCCAGTTGAAGAAGAACGCGGAAGCTGCGCTGGGCGAGCCAGTCGAGAAAGCAGTCATCACCGTCCCCGCTTATTTCAACGACGCCCAGCGCCAGGCAACCCGCGACGCCGGCCGGCTCGCAGGTCTCGAAGTGCTGCGGCTTGTCAACGAACCCACTGCGGCCGCGCTTGCCTATGGGCTCGACAAGCGCCAGGAAGGTATCATCGCCGTCTACGATCTCGGCGGAGGCACCTTCGACATCTCGATCCTGAAGCTGCAGGAAGGCATCTTCGAAGTGCTTGCCACCAATGGCGACACCCACCTCGGCGGCGACGACATCGACAACCGCCTGCTGCGAATCGCTCTTGAAGATCTGCAATCCGAATGGGGTGAAGACCTCTCGCACGTCGGCGAAGCGGTGCAGACGCTCCGCCGCGACGTGATTCGCGCCAAAGAATCGCTTTCGTTCCTTCCGGCTGCAACGATCGAGTTCGCCTGGCGGGGCAAACACTACCAGCGCGAAATCACCCGCGAACTCTTCGAAAACCTGATTCGCGATATCGTCGACCGCACGCTCGGCCCTTGCCGCAACTGCATGAAAGACGCGGGCGTCACACCGGAGCAAATCGATGAAGTCGTGCTGGTGGGCGGTTCCACGCGTATCCCCCTGGTGCGCAGCGCGGTCGAAGTCCTCTTCCGCGCCAAACCGCACACCGAACTGAATCCTGACGAAGTGGTCGCCCTCGGCGCCGCCGTTCAGGCCGGCATTCTATCGGGCGCCGTAGAAAACCAGCTGCTGCTCGACGTCACCCCGCTCTCGCTGGGAATCGAGATCTACGGCGGCGTGGTCTCGAAACTCATTCACCGCAACTCGACAATTCCTGCGAGCGCAAGCGAAACCTTCACCACAGGCGTTGACGGACAGACGAATGTGCTTATCCATGTAGTTCAGGGCGAGCGCGAACTGGCGAAGGATTGCCGCAGCCTCGCGCGCTTCGATCTGAAAGACATCCCGCCTATGCCCGCGGGAATGGCCCGCATCGAAGTACGCTTCCTGATCGACGCGAACGGCATCCTGAACGTGACCGCGCGCGATGCGCGCACCGGCAAAGAGCAGTCGGTCGACGTAACGCCCTCCCACGGGCTCACGCTCGATCAAGTGGAAGCAATGTATCAGGCCTCCATCGACCACGCCGAAGACGACCTGCAGGCCGCCCAGGTGGCGCAAGCACGGGTAGACGCCGACACCATCCTGCTGGCGATCGACAAGGCGAAGCGCAACGACGCCTGGTCTGAGTTAGCCAACGAGGAGCGCCAGGAGATCGAAGCCGCCATAAGGCAACTCCAGAGCGTTTATCACGCAAACGATCATCACCAGATTCGCGAAAAGATCGACGTGCTCAACCACGCAACGCATCACCTCGCGGAAAACATGATGAACACCGCCGTGAGTTCGGCGCTCAAAGGAACAAAAGTATAGTCGCTTACGCCTGGGGCGCGGTGAAGAAGTTGAGGCTGATCGTTGCCAGGTCCGAATCGGGGAATCTGGCTTCGAAGCGGTGATCGGCGCGGAGTCCCGCTTCACGCGCGCAATCGAGAAAAACCTGCATCTCGACGGGATACTGATCCGAGAATCCGTGGGTTCCGTCATACGCGACTGTCGGTGTCTTCCCGGGATTTGCAGCGGCGAGTTCCGGCGGAATGATGTGCAACTCCAGAACCAGCAGCCCGAACCGGCCCACGTAGGGGGCCCAGCGGCGCAAATGCCGAACGAGGTTCTCTTCCAGTTCGTCCCCCGCAATCTCATCGCCCAGGTGCGCGAAAGCGCCGGTGGAACGCGCCTTGCGCGTACCCCTGACATATCCCGAAGATGGCACATAACGCCGGTTGTGATCCAGGAACGATCGCATGTGCAGCAGATCGTGAATATCGACGCCCAGGGCCTCCAGATCGCCCGCAAGCAGCGCGGGCCGGTTGATGTCACCGTGAATCACGTGGTGATCCGGAATCAGCGCCTTCTTCAGATTCTGCCGAGCCACACGGCGGGACACCTTATTGAAATCCGCACCCACAACCAGCAGCGGGTATTCGTCAAGAACGCGGCCGCGCGCGGTCTGCTCTCGGATCACTTTATAGACGTGAATCAGAAGGGCGCCTTCACCGCATCCCATATCGCAAATGCCGGAAGGCTGTAGTTCCAGGGGTCGGTTGAAGATTTCGACTACAACGTCATCCACCTTGCGGAAGTAGGTCGCGTGGGCGCCCCCGCCGCCCCAGACGTTCATCGCGCGATTCACCAGCAACTCGACGCCGCTTTCGTCCGTTCGGGGATTCCGTGGATTGCCGAACAGAAGCGTACTGATCACCGAAAACATCGGCAGGTAAGAGACTGTAACCCCATAAGCGGGCGCGATGCGCGCGGCGTAGCGGCCCGTCTCGGTGAGAGTGATGGAATTCTGCTCGCGCGAGATCCATCCCCGACCGGCGAGGAGATCGAAAAGCGAGGAGAGGCATGCCTGGTTTCCCTCCAGGTTCTTCAGGTCCGCAGGACCCCTCTCGAGCTGGTCCAGAATGCCGTGCCGCGACAGCGCAACCAGTGCCGGACCCATCAACATCCCCTCGAGATGCAGCCCGATCTGCTCATTTACGCCCGCAGCGAGCGGCTCCGCCGGAAAGCCGGCGGTCCAGCCACCAATGGCCTTGTCCACCATCACCTGAAGTAATGGCAGGAATGATCCCTGCGCCTGGCCAAACAGAAAATCTTCGAGGAAAATCGCCATGGGGATGAAAGAGACGGCCTCCCGATAGAGCTCAGGAGCGATTCGGAGGGCGATCGAGCCCTCCGCCGTCATTGCGTATGAAACGGCGCCGGCATCAGTGAAACGCCATCTCAACCAGCCGGTGCTGACAAGCAGTCGGAGCGCTACCCTGAGATACCCGCGGTTGGCGCGTGTTTTACCGACAATCCGTTCGAGATCCACCCAGACGGATAAGTCGGCGAACAGCTCGAACACACCGCGGTCCCACAGCGCTCTGACAACAGGCACAAGAACGATGCCTCGGAGGTGAGCGAATACGATAGCCCGAACTCCTGCACGGTCGTTCCCCGTCACAGACGCCCTTCGAAGAGATCACGGCCTTCGACCAGGGCCCGCATCTTCCGGTCGACGACGCTTCGCTGCAGCATCCAGAATCCGCAATCCGGATGGACGTACCGCAGGCGCTGCGATCCCAGAGTCTCAACGATCTTCTCAATACGAGACGCGATGAGGTCCGGACTCTCCACCTCGTTATCCTTGACGTCGATCACGCCGATACCCAATCCGATGCGGGGATCGAGATCGGCCAGAACCTCAAGTTCGTCAAGACCGCGGCGGGCGAACTCGAGCACAAGATGATCGGCACGCAGAGAATTCAGAAAAGGTGTAAGGTCGCGCCAGAAGCCCCGCAGCATCGGCTGCCCGCCAAAATTACCGAAGCAGATATGGACCGCCGAATCGTTCAGAATGCCGTCCAGAACCAGGTTGATGGCTTCCGCCGCCCAAACGGAGTCTTCAGGGAATCCGACGATGCTGGCCTCATCAAGCTGCACGGTATCCGCCTCCACAAGTTCCAGCTGGCTGCGCAGGATGCGGGCAATATCGAGCGCGAGGTCGGCCACGTGCCGGTAGTGGCAGTTGGTGAGCAGCCGCGCCAGCATGTGAGGACCGGTGCAGGTGAACTTCAGCGGGGATTTCGTCAGGCCGCTGACGAACTCATAATCGCGGAGCAGGTTGAGGCTGCCTTCGCCCACTTTGCCTGTGACCACGCCGGAAGTGAGAAGCCTGTATCCGGAAGCCCGATCGGCGCGGAACTGCTCGAAATCCGATGGCGCAAAGCTGTTGCGGATTCCGCTCATCCGCGAAACGAAGTAATCGACCATGCCGTTCGCTTCCGGGTTGCTCGGATCGAAGCGCATCAGCTCGCCATCGGTAACGAGGTCGAGTCCTGCCAGTTCCTGGGTCTTCAGGACAGTCATGATGGCGTCGCGCAGAACGGGCCGCGAGGGGTTCGCCATCATCCACGGAAGTACGGGATAGCTGCCGACAACAGTGGTTTTGATTCCTGCGGACATGCCCTGCCGTTACCGGCCAGGCCAAGGTTATCATGACCACCCGAACTCATCGTCGTCCCGTGAGCAACTCATCGCGGAACGCGCGTATTATGTTCTTGATCGATATCGGCAGCCTCGTCACGTTTAAGCGGATAATCGGTGCGATTTCTCAACGGAACGACTTTGCCAGAGCGCTCAATCCCTTTGCTTCGCGATCTCGATGCATCGACTTGAGCAACGCCGCATAGCGTTCGGCCAACGTCTGTTTGAACACTTCGTTTCCTGGATAAGATCGCGCGATCCCGAGCGCTCGATCGAAGTCCCTAAGAGCCGCATCCGGCTCTTTTTCTCGTTGTTCGACAGTGGCCCGGTTTGCCATCGAAGCGGCGGCCGGCAGCGAAGCCTCGCCGAACAATCCTTGCATCACATTCACCGCCTTTGAAGCGTAATCGAGGGCAATATCGCGCTCGCCCGTGGTTGAATACACGTCCGACAACATCTCCATCAGCCATGCCATCTGGGGATGAGCCTCGCCCAACGCGACCCGATCGAGCTGAAGCGCCCGCAGAAACGCATCCTCCGCGAGTGTCAATTTATTCTCGGCGCGATAGAGACCGCCGATGCCGGCGAGAGCGGCCGCCAGTTGATCCTGCGGCGCATCGGGACTGTTCTCGACAAGGCTCACCGCGCGTCTGAAGAGTGGTTCCGCGCGAGCGACCTGGCCCGTTTCAAGCCACATCGCGGCCAGGCCGCGAGTTGCGATCGCTTCCGCCACCGCATCCTGTTGTTCGCTCGCGAGTTCGAGGACCTGATTCCACTTCTGCGCGCTTGCCTCCCAGTCGCCCGCCTGCCGATCGATATCCGCCAGTCCGCTTAGCGCATTGGCGCGCTCCTGCCACGACACGCCGTTCTCTTTAAGCGAATCTTCGAACAACTGCCTGGCCTCCGGCGATTTACCTTCCTCACGAAGCAGATCGGCCAGAGCGTTTCGAATACTCTCCCGGAGTTGCGGATCGCCGTTCCTGATATTCATCGCTTCGCGCAGCAGAGCCTCCGCGCGCAGATAATTGCCCTCGTTCCGATACAACTCCGCCAGGCAGGAGGTGGCGACGACCAGGTTGCGGCCGGCGTGTGGAATCTCCTTCCAGGTAAGATAAGCGCGTCCTAACCATTCCTTCGCCTCGGCCGCGCGCTTGAGTCTTCGGTAAGTCTGTCCGAGATCGTTCTCGGAGACTCCGCGTTCCACGGGGGTACCGGCGAGTGACCAACTCTTTTTGAAGTAATCGGCCGCTTCGGCATAGTTCTCGCGGGTGTTTGCCGCCAGGCCTTTGTCGTGCATCGCCATCCAGGCGGGCGTGACTTCGTCGATTGACGGATGCGGGGCTTCCGCGAAAGCTCCCACTCCAAAAGACACGTATAGCGTAAGCGCAAGAAGGATGCGCATAGGATTTTATCCTCCGGCCGAAGACACCTCCGGCTAATGATGTTTTGTGCGGTATACGCTACGTGGCTGGTTCGAATTCCGGGACTTGGGGGACGACGGGGTGCGAGCACCAGATAACTGGTACGGGGAACCGACCCAAGGCTTCCTGACCTCTTTGGTGGCGGCTCAATCCAAGTATCTCATGAGACCGTAAATTTCCTATGACGACAGGCGAAGGTATTGGCGGACCTCAGTACCAGGGGATCCAGCAGTCGCGATGCGCCGCGGGCCGCCCAAGCGGATGAAGATATCATCCAGCCGTTGTGGGGCCAGGGCTTTGACCTTGCCGCCGAGCTTCCGCTCGGCGCGGAACTTTGCGTCAGCCGCGTCTCCAGCGGATCGGTAATCACCTCTTTCCGCACCCTGTCCGGCCGCACCAGAAGGCTTTTGCATGCGTTGAAGCCGCCGGACACGGGTGATATCCTCCTGGGATGCCAGCCCGATGGTTTCCTGTCGCTTTCCTTACGCTCGCGTTCGTATCCGACATGCCCGCGCAGACGCCGAAAGCGCCCTCATCCCTCCGTCTTTATGTTTTCGATTGCGGCGTAATCAAGGGTCTGCCCGCATCGTCGTTCGGGTTTAAGGAAAGCGAAGCGCCGGCGCGCGACTTCGTGGTGCCATGCTACCTGATTGTCCATCCGAAAGGAACTCTGATGTGGGATGTCGGCGTGATTCCCGACAGTGCCTTTCCCGCGGGCGGCGGTCCGGCGAAGGATGGGATCTCAACCGCGACTGTGCCTTTAAAGACGCAGATGGCGGCCATCGGGTACAAGCCATCGGATATCACTTACCTCGCGCTCTCTCATTACCATTCCGACCACACCGCGAATGCCAACGACTTCGCCGGTTCAACGTGGCTGGTGAGACAGGCCGACCGTGACGCGATGTTCGCGGACAAGGCGGCGAGCATCATGAAACAGAGCACCTTCAGCGCGCTGAAGAACAGTAAGACGAGCATCCTGAAGGACGACGATTACGATGTCTTCGGCGACGGCGCCGTCATCATCAAGGCAGCTCCGGGACACACGCCGGGTCATCAGGTGCTGTTCCTCAAACTCGCAAAAACGGGGCCCCTGCTGGTCGCCGGAGATCTTTATCACTACCCGGAGGAGAAAACCATGCACCGGTTTCCGACCTTCGAATACAACAAGGAAGAGTCAGCCGCCAGCCGGGCCAAAATCGAGGCCTTCGTAGAGAAGACTGGCGCGCAGCTCTGGATCGAGCACGACGCTGCCACTTTTGCGAAGCTGAAGAAGTCGCCGGCTTATTACGATTGATCGGCGCAAAGCCCCGGCATGCGATGCGGCGGTTGTTAGAATCGCAATGGCGATGGACTGCGACTTTCTTGTCATTGGCGCCGGCGTCGCCGGTTTACGCGCGGCAATCGAGCTTGCGAAATCCGGCGACGTTCTGGTTATCGCCAAAGACTCATTGCGCGAGTCTTCTTCGGAATACGCGCAGGGTGGTATCGCGGTAGCTCTCAGCGATGACGACGAAGTCGCGCTCCACGAGCAGGACACGCTCTACGCGGGCGACGGACTCTGCGATCAGCGCGCCGTTCACACGCTGGTGGAGGAAGGCCCCGCCGCGATACAGGACCTCATCGAGTGGGGCGCCGAGTTTGACCGCGAAGGCCAGAAGCTCTCCTTCACTCGCGAAGGAGCGCACAGCCGCAACCGCATTCTGCACGCGCATGGAGATTCCACCGGCCGCGAAATTGCCCGCACGCTGTATCGCAAAGCCTCCTCTGTTCCCAACATACGCTTTGAGAGTTACGCCGCGATTACCGATCTGCTGACAGTTGACAATCGTGTCTCAGGCGCGGTGATCTTCGAAGAGACGAAAGGAACCCTTCGTGATATTCGCGCCCGCGCCGTATTGCTCGCAACCGGCGGCCTGGGACGCGTCTTCAAAGAGACCACGAATCCCGATGTCGCCACAGGCGACGGCGTGGCCATGGCATGGCGCGCGGGCGCGGAAATCGATAACATCGAGTTCGTCCAGTTCCACCCCACCGCTCTGCACGTCGAGGGCGCGCCCCGCTTTCTTCTGTCTGAAGCCCTGCGCGGCGAGGGTGCGATCCTGCGCAACAAAGAGGGCGAAGCGTTCATGGAGCGCTATCACCCCTACAAGGATCTCGCGCCGCGGGACGTCGTTTCGCGGTCGATCGTCACCGAAATGCGCCGCACCGGATCGCCGCACGTCTGGCTTGATCTCACCAGCCGCGACGCGGACTTCATCCGTCATCGGTTCCCTCGGATTTACGAGACATGTCTCGCCTACGGTATCGATATCGCGCGCGAAGCCGCTCCCGTACATCCCGCCGCACACTACGCGATGGGTGGCGTCAAGACCGATCTCGATGGACAGAGCAGTATTTCCGGTCTCTATGCGGCCGGTGAAGTGGCGTGCACAGGCGTGCATGGCGCAAATCGTCTGGCGAGTAACTCTCTGCTCGAAGCGGTAGTCTTCGGCTTGCGAGCGGGCCGCGCGATGTCCATACACCGGCGAGAACGCGCCGCGGGCGTCGCGATACGCCCGCCCATGCTGATACCCAACCTCGCCGAGCGGACCATCCGCGACCTTACCTGGGAACACTGCGGCATCGTTCGCGATCGCGCCGGCCTTGAAAGGGCGATGGCAACGCTCGACCAGACGGAATGGAATTCTGGAGGCGCGCCTGCTCTTGCCGCCATCGAGCTTCGCAACATCCATCAGGTCACGTCTCTGATCGCCCAATGCGCGCTGTGGCGGGAGGAAAGCCGCGGCGCCCATTTCCGCACCGATTTCCCGGCGAAATCGGACGCATTCCTGAAACCGTCGGAGGTCTCGCGCCCTCCCGCCCTCTCCCGCTAATCATGGGCGAGCCGGCTCTGCAGGCGGGTAGCCCGTACGCGGTGTTGTGGGCGGCCCCGGCGATCCTTCTGGCCAGCCTGATGATCGCCTGGGCCGCCGAAGCGTCGCAATACTTCCTGGCCCAGGGGATTGCCCTGGCGTTGCTTGCGCTGCTCCAGACTCTGCCCGAGTTTGCGGTGGAAGCCGTTCTCGCCTGGCATCGCGCAGTGCCGTTCCTCTTCGCCAATCTGACCGGGGCGCTGATGCTGCTCACCGGCTTCGGCTGGCCCATGATTTATATCTCCGCTGCGACTTCTTACCGGAAAACTCATAAACAGCCGATGCGCCGTATCCGGCTGGAGAACCAGCAGTCGGTGCAGGTCTTCGCGCTGCTGGCGGGAATCGGCTATCAGTCGATCGTCTGGTGGAAGGGCTCGCTCACGGTGCTCGACAGCGGTGTTCTGCTCGCTATCTATGCGGGTTTCCTCTGGATCATGCGCCGCCTGCCACCTGAAAAAGCGGACGAGGAGACGCGCGGAATTCCGGGAGCCATCATTCGTGCCGCCGTCCCCGCGCGCGTCGCCGCGATCCTCGGACTCTTCCTCGTCGGAGGCGCCGCCGTCTTCCTGGTGGCCAGTCCCTTCCTCGGAAGTATCTTCGGCCTCGCCACGCTTCTCGGTGTCTCGAGTTACCAATTCATTCAATGGATCGCGCCCCTTGTTTCCGAAGCTCCCGAAGGCATCTCGGCGTTTTACTGGGCCCGCGACCCCGGACGCGCCCCGATCGCGCTCATGAACCTGGTCTCAAGCAATATCAACCAGTGGACTCTTCTCGCGGCGCTACTTCCGATCGTGCTTTCGGTGAGTTCGGGCCACGCGGCCGCAATTCCCCTCGATGCGGAACAAAGCCGGGACGTGCTGCTCACACTCTCCCAATCCCTTCTCGGAGCGATCTTACTGATCAACATGGAACTCGCCTGGTGGGAAGCGGCGGGACTGTTCCTGCTGTTCATCGTGCAATTAGGGTTCGCGAGCCTGCACGCTTACATTACGTGGATCGACTTCGCATGGTGCGCCGTCGAACTTCTGCGCCTGATCGTCGGTGAACGCAAGGTGGCCGCCTTCCGTCATTTCCGGGACGTACTGTCGGCGCGCGGGAAATGAAGCTGAAAGCACTCGTCGCGAAGGCTCTCAATAGGGCTGGATACGTGGTGTTCAACACGCGCGCAGGGTATGGGTACACCCAGGATGGTCTCTTCACCATGCACAGCGACCACTTTCGGCGCGATGAGGCATTCCAGCGCGCCTATAGGCGCGGTGTGCTGGCGAGCGGCGGATTCGACCCGAAGCTGGAGTGGCGCGCCCACGTGGCTCTGTGGGCCGCTTCCCTCGCGATGCGCGCGCAGGGAGATTTCGTCGAATGCGGAGTCAACGCCGGCTTTGTCAGCTCCGCGATCATGCACTCGCTCGGCTGGCGAGACGTTGCACGGAAGTTTTATCTCATCGACACGTTCTCCGGGCCGGTGCTTTCGCAGTACTCTTCGACGGAGATCGACAGGGGCCGGATCGACGTCGCGAAAACGGCGCTCGCAGCCGGGGCATACGTGACCGATCTGGCGCGGGTGCGCGCCAACTTTTCGGAATGGCCGAATGCGATCGTCGTGCAGGGCGCCGTCCCGGAGGTTCTCGATACGGTAAATTTCGGCGGCGTGGCTTTTCTTCACCTGGATATGAACTGCGCGTTGCCCGAACGGGCCGCACTGGAATTCTTCTGGCCGCGCTTGTCCCCCGGGGCCGTAGTGCTGTTCGACGATTACACCTACTTCGGCCACAATTCCCAGGCCGAAGAAATCGACTCTGTAGCGCACAACCTGGGGATCAGAATTCTGGCGCTACCGACCGGCCAGGGCCTGATCGTCAAATGAGGGGTGGGGCCAGGGCTTCCGCCGGCTTCCGCCCTGCCGCCGAGCTTCCGCTCGGCGCGGAGCTTTACGTCATCGCGATGCTAGGCTCGAAATATGCGTGTTATCGCCGTCCTGTTCGCGGTCGTGATGATCTCCTGCTCCGCCCTCCCCGAATTCAAGCACGCCGAGAAGGAGCAGGCCTACCTCGACAAAGCCGCGGCCGAGCCCGGCGCCGTCAAAACCGCAAGTGGGCTGATCTATACCGAACTCCGGCCCGGCACTGGCGCATTGCCTAAAGCCTCCGACACCGTAAAGGTCAACTATCGAGGAACGCTCACCGACGGTACCGAGTTCGACAGCTCTTATAAACGCAACGAGCCCACCGAATTTCCGCTCGACCACGTCATTCCCTGTTGGACCGAAGGCGTGCAGCGGATGAAGGTAGGCGGAAAGGCCCGCCTGGTATGCCCATCGAGCCTCGCTTACGGCGACCGGGGAGCGCCTCCGTCAATTCCCGGTGGCTCGACCCTGATATTCGAAATCGAGCTGCTATCCGTCAACGGCGCCTGAACTCACTCTGATCTTTCGAAGCGCAGGGGCCGCCGGACGCAGCGCCCAGGAGCGGAGGAACCCACCCGGTCCAGCCGCGATTCGGCGGCCAAACTTGCGCGTATTCCTCAAAACGGCGCCAGCCGGGGCGGCCGCGCATCCGGCTCCAGCAGCCACACCTGGCGATCGGGATAATACCGCCGCAGCACGGCATCATCCGCCGCGCCGAGATCGATCGCCCACACCACGCGGGAACCATCGATATCGGCGGCGTTCCGGATCCATTCGCTGGCCCCGTGAGCCTGGCTGTATCGAACGAACACCAGTTGCTTACCCGGCGCGCTCGCCAGACGTTCGTTAATATCGATGCGCGCATTGGGAGAGCCGGAATTAACGGAATCCCAGCTCTCATTCCCATTCATCGCCATCTGCAGACTCGCGTTTCCAGCCACATAGCTGCCATACCAGAACGCAAAATGACCGAGGCAGAGAATCAGAATCAAAGCCGCCCCTTCCTCGCCAACGGAAAAGCCGCGGACCCTGACGCGGCTCAGTTGCTCCAGCCCCTTGACGCTCACCAGCACAAACAGACACGTCGCCGCCGCGATGTAATGCGGATAGAAATACGGATAGAAGGTGTCTCCCAGCCAGAACATCGCGAGCACGGCGAAAACCACAATGAACCGGTACTGTCTCAGCGCCGGTAAGAACGCCGCCACCGCGAAATAGAGCGGGGCGAGAAAAAGAATCGGTAGAAGCGAACGCGCTCGCCCAGCCGCGCAAAATAACTTCGGAAGCTATCGGTATCCTTGCCGTGAACTGCAACCTGAGCTTCATAGTCGATCTGCTGTTCCACGCTGAGCGGGCGATGCGGAACCGGGTTCGGCTGAAACGTGAACGTCGTCGGCACGCCATATTGATAGCGGCTCAGTTGATAGGGCAGTTGCGTCCAGCTTCCCGTGACCTGCTTGTTCTGAAGCAACGTGAGGCCGATCGCAGGCGCCAGCGTCAGCGCCGCAATGACAAGCGCGCGGGCGGGCACGAAAAACAGAAGCACAACCGCGCACAAGACCACAAACTCAAACGGGCGCGTAAGAAGCTGCAGACCCAACCCGGCGCCCAGCAGCACGGCGTCCCTCGTCCGGTGCTTTCTGTCGGCAACTCCGCCGCGCAAACGAGGCAGCGCCCCAAACACCAGACATCCGGCAATGCCCGAGACCGCCCCGCCCCAGTACGAATTCATCCATGGACTCAGCGGCCCAAACTCGACCGCCGCCAGCACGCCCCCGGCCAGCGCCCACAGCGGATCGATCCATCCTCGCAGCATCCAGTAGCAGCCGGCGCAGAGCAATCCTTCCGAAAGCAGCACTCCGGCCCAGGGAAGCCGGAACACAACTTCACCAAACGCCAGCGCCAGCCCCTGCCCGAGCGGATAGATCGAACTGTAAGAAGGCTCCTGCACCACGAACACCGCTTCGAAGAAACGATGCAGCGGGTGCGCAGCGTTCGCCAGGCGTAAGTGAGCCAGCGTATCGCCGAGCAGCAGGTAGCTGAAATCGTCCGCGACGGTGGGCGTCGGAACGGGATGGTTCACAAGCAACCCGAGCCGCATCGCAATCGGCAAGGCGGCGAGGAGCGCCATCGAGACAACCGTACGCCCGGCGATTCGGCGAGCGAACGTCACGATGGGCCCTCGCGCTACCAAAAGACCCACCAGAATCGCCGCCAGCGCCAGTTCAACGAAATCGGCAGCCCCGAACCCGAGAGGGTTCTCCATCGGCAGCAGAAAACGAAGGAAAGGAACTGAAGCCATCGGGGCGAAGACTCCATTCTCACAAAACGGCGCTGCGCCCCGGTGATATCCTCAGGGCAAGGCCGTGCGTATCAATTTTCGAAACGCGTCGTGTATGGTAGCTTGCGCGCTGGCCTTTCTCGGAACGCTTTACGCCTTTCAGAAGCCTTTCCGCCAGTACGAAGGCGTTGAATACCCGACCTTCGAAACTCCCCCCGATGCCCAGGAAAAGACCGAATTCCAGTTTGGCCGCCTCATGTTTCCCGGTGGATGGAACGACGGCTATCGCGGCCGCTTCGACGGCGATTACCGCCTCGGGCTTTCCCTCTGGACGCAGGACTACCCCCGTGCCGACCGGCACTTCTCCCAAGCCGTCCGTCGTCTGACGCGCATCCATGTAAGGTCTGCGGAGCAGCCCGTCAATCTGGACGAGAACGAGGAATTCGACCTTCCCTGGGTCTACGCCGTTCAGGTAGGCGAATGGGGTCTCACTCCGAGACAAGGCAAGGAACTGCGCGAGTATCTCCTGCGCGGCGGCTTCTTCATGGCCGACGATTTTCACGGCAACGAAGAGCGCCAGGTATTCGAAGACTCAATGAAGCTCGTCTTCCCCGACCGCCCCATCGTGGAGATGCCCGACGACGATCCGATCTTTCACGTGGTTTACGACCTCAAGGACCGGTTCCAGGTTCCAGGCCAGGCCCACCTGCGGCAGGGTTGCAAAAACTGCGAAGACGGAGGCCGCGGGGCGCACTGGCGCGGCATCTACGACGATAAGGGCCGCGTGATGATCGCGATCTCCTACAACTCCGATCTGGGAGACGCCTGGGAATGGGCCGACGATCCCTACTATCCCGAAAAGGCCTCCTCCCTTGCCATCCGCATCGGCATCAATTACATCGTTTATTCCATGACGCACTGAGCGTCATTTAGTCGATGACGCACTGAGCGTCGAGTCGAGCCGAATTACCGCGAACCGGCCTGGCCGCCCGCGCGTAATCCCCTGTGACATGCGAATCCTGCTCTGCGTATGGGTTGCTTTCCCCATCGCCCTCGCCGCCCAGACCAGCGGCACCTGTGCAAATCCGTTCGAAGCCAGGGCAATACCCGATCATGAGATCGCCATGACTCTGCGTGCCGGCGAAGTCGCCATCACGGGTCGTGATGCTCCGGGTCTCCGCGTTACGTGTGTCCTCGACGAGTCGGGCTACGGCAGCGAACGCGCGAACGATATCAGGATCACTTTCGCAGCTGGTCACCTCACGATTCGCGGCGGCCCGAATGAAGGCGTGCATTTCCGGATCGAAGTCCCGCGCTCGACGAATCTTGTCGTCCACTGTTCCGCGGGCGATATGAACATCTCGGGAATTAAAGGCGACAAGGACATCGCACTGAACGCGGGCAACATGACGATTGAAGTGGGAAACTCCGCGGACTACAGGCGGGTGGAAGCGTCAGTACTCGCCGGCAACCTGAACGCGGCCGTGTTCGGAGCCGTGAAAGACGGACTATTCCGCAGTTTCAGGACGGATAGCGTGCACGGGCGTTATCGCCTGCATGCGCAACTGCTCGCCGGCAATCTTGCTCTGAAATAAAATCCGCCCGAGATTGGCGCATCAATTGCTTAAATCCAGACCGGGAGGAAACAGAATGTTGCACTGGTCGCTGACGTTTTTGATTATTGCCCTGATCGCGGGCGCCTTGGGATTTTTCGGAGTTGCCGGCGCTGCCGCGGGTATCGCCAAAATCCTGTTCTTTGTGTTTCTGGTGGTTTGGCTGATCACGTTCTTCACGCGTCGACGCCCTATATAAGAGGCGGCCCGCTGAATCTGGAACGCGCTTAAACACGCAACCGGGATGCAGGCGTAATCGTTCGGCGCCTGTATCCTTCCCGTAGGCGGTCAGACTATTGAATAAAACCGACGGGATGAACCAGAAAGTGCGAATCGATGCGCGTCTGAATCAGATGCGCGGTTTTTTCGATTGCCTCCGGGAGGCCGATGTTCTGCATCGGAACACCCAGAAACTCCCCACTTGCCTTGTCGTACTCCACCACCCTGAATCTGAGACTGAACGGATCCAACGCTCCCGCGGCGATAGCATCCCTGCGGATGGCGTCCATATCCGGCACTTGAGTCGAATGTTCCATCTGCGTATAAGGTGCTTGCGTGGGCCTGATCGT
The DNA here is from genome assembly GCA_963845785.1 of Terriglobia bacterium. GTDB lineage: Bacteria > Acidobacteriota > Terriglobia > Bryobacterales > Bryobacteraceae > BOG-234. Next base: position 352,558 of record CAWJTK010000005.1, read on the forward strand.
TGCACAAAATTTTTGATGGACCCGATAAAAGTACTATGCTTCCCCGTCGCCGTAATCTCCGATGCCATGATGAGTCGTGCAGTTTCAGATCGAGCTTGGTGACATTCTCCCGCACGATCTTCCGTTGCGCGAGCTGGTGATTGAGAAGGCCTCCGAGCATCTGGACCGCATCGTCGAGGCCAATCAATATATGAATCTCACCCGCATCACGAGTCCTCGGGAAGCCGCCATCAAACACGTACTCGATTCGTTGATCCCCTGGCGCCTGTTCGCCGATGCCCGAAAGGTGCTTGATGCCGGCACCGGGCCTGGTTTTCCCGGAATTCCACTTGCGATCCTGCTTCCCGAGACCCGCTTTCTCCTCGCTGAATCCATTCAGAAGAAGGCGCGCTTTGTCGGTTCCCTTCTTACGCAACTCGAATTACCGAACGCGTCAATCTCTGCCGCGCGAGCGGAAGAACTCGGGCGCGATGGCGGCATCGACATCATAACGGCAAGGGCTCTTGCTCCGATCACGCGAGTACTAGTACTCTTCGCGAAACAACTGAAGGCGGGAGCGAAGATTCTTCTCTATAAAGGTCCCGACGTGGAAAGCGAAATTGCCGAACTCAGCCAGAGAAGCCGCCAGATTGCGAGTGGGCATGAAAGTCGTAATGCGCTACGCTCTGCCCGACGCCATGGGGCGCCGCACTATCGTCGAAATAACAAAGCAGACCTGAGGAAGCGAATAAATCGAAACATCCGCAGCCTGCTGCTACGCGCCCGTTGTGGGGCAGGGCTTCGGCCCTGCGGCCGGCCTTCTGGCCGGCGCGGAACCTTACGTCAGCCGGTTCTTTCTCGCCGGTCTCCGTCTGCCCCGGAACTTTGCGCACGCTGGCGAGTGGCTCTTCGAGGGTATCGCCGAGTCTCCGCCCGGCGCGAAGCTTTACCTCAACCGGTAGCGCCGGCGATCTCTGTCGCCGGTATCCGTCTGCGCTTTGCCATCGTCGCCTGCGTCCATACGAACCGCATCTTCGCCAAAGCGGTCTGCATTGATTGCGAAAATACTCTTAGTTCAAGCCAGGCGGAACCGGCTTTTCCGCCGCCTTCGCGGTCACCTGTTTCGGCGTATCGAAATGGCTTAATGACTGCGAGTATTGGGCAAGGCCCTTATACAAAGCCTCCGCAACCTTCTGCCGGTACTCGGGCTTCCCCAGATTGGATTCGTCCCTGCTGTTGCTCAGGAAGCCGATCTCCGCCAGCACCGACGGCATCGAAGCTCCAATCAGCACCACGAAAGGCGCGCGCTTCACGCCCCGATTATGGGCCGCGGCATTCGACCGCTCGGCCTGAAGATTGATCGCGTTCTGAACGTCCTGCGCGAAAGTGTGCGACTCCTCAATCTTGTCGTTGAGCGTGATGGATTGAATCAGATCCTTCAAATCCCCGACAGTCTTATCCGCGCCCGCGTTCTCACGGGCCGCGACATCGAGTGCTCCGGGTGAAGTGGTGAGGTTCAGATAAAACGTTTCGGTCCCGGCAACCTCCGGCGCGGGAGAAGAGTTCGCGTGGATCGAAAGAAACAGATCCGCTTTGTTGTCATTCGCAATCTTCGTGCGTTCCTGGAGAGGGATGAACGTGTCGTCGGACCGCGTAAGCACCACTTCCGCGCTCATCCGTTGCCGAACAAGCGTTGCCAGCCGTAACGCAACATCCAGAACAATATCTTTTTCGAGCACGCCATGCGGCCCGATGGTTCCATCGTCGTGTCCGCCGTGCCCGGCATCGATCACGATCCGGTTCACCTTCAACCCCAGCGCTCGAGTGAGAGACCGCGACGGGTTCTCTGAGGCCAGTGGTGTAGCCTCGGAGATCTCCGGCTGAGGACTCTCCTGATGCGCGTTTTCCTGATGGACGCTTTCCGGCCTGACAGCAAAAGTCGTCCGGGGCGGCGGAGACGTGATCGCGGAGGCGCCCCGAGCACGCGAAGGAGGCTTTACAACGAGCGACAGCGAGTCGGGCAAATACACCGAGGGGAAGAATGCCAGGCCCGGAAATAAAGGTGGATTCTCCACCATGGCGACTTGTACCCGCCGCGAAGCGGAAGGGTACACGAATGGGCGTCGGCCGGGCGTTGATGAGAACGTTGACCGCAACGGCTCCGGCAGGGCCAGGCGGCTGGTCTCCGAAGCAAGCGGATGGCTCGTCGCCAGATGCCCCCCGGACGAAGAAAGCGAAGCAGAATAAGGCGGAGGCGAATAAGCGGGAGGAAGGTGAGTATGCAGAGTGTATACAGGTTCCGTTCTCTCCGTCTCCTCGGGTGGTTTTGCCTCGTGGGTAGCGGTATGCACCGGGCGCAACTCTACCACCAGGCGAGCGGGCGCATCCATTTTTATAACTTTGAAATCGGACGGCCCCGTCAGATCGAAAACAATGCGCGTCGTGCCTGGCGAAGTCTCCGCCACGCGCACCTTGCTGAGAAGTCGATCGCCAACCTGATGCGTGGCCAGCCGGCGCTTCTCGATCCACGGCCGGGAATGCAGAATATCGAGGAACAAACGATCGGGATTATGTGCGCGATCCGATCGATATTCAAAAGGACCGGTGGTTTCGATAATGACCCGCGTCGAATCCGGGTGTGACCAGGACCGAACCCCTGTAACCTGAATTAGGCCGGTATTTGCGGCGGCCAGAGCGGGCAGGAGTCCAACAACCGCCGCCGCCCGGGGAAAACGCCACACCATAAAATCTTACCGTGAATCACGGAGTTCGGTAATAAATTCGGCCGTCTGAGCCTATCGACGTCTGTATGGGCTGGAATGTTTCGCCCTCAATATTTGAAACAACGTTTGTCGGGGCGTTCACCGGCGTCCGTCGGGCCGCCTCAAGATTTTTCGCCACCTGAACCACGTAATTCCGAGTCTCCGCGAACGGAGGGATACCGTGATACTTGTCGACGGCCGCCTCACCCGCATTGTAGGCCGCGATCGCCTTCTGGTAGTCGCCCTGATAATAATCGAGCAGAAACTTAAGATAACGGACGCCGCCCTGAATGTTTTCCTCGGGATCGAACGCGTCGGAGACGCCGAAACGCTTCGCCGTCTCGGGAATCAGTTGCATGATACCCATCGCCCCTTTGGGCGAAACGGCATCCGGATTGTAATTGCTTTCCGCCCGAATTACAGAGTGAACCAGGGGAGTTTCCACGCCCTCCCGCACGGCGATCCGGTTCACCATGTCTTTCAATTGCGCTTCGTCCTGCGCCGACTGAGCTTTCGAAACAACCCGGGGTTCGGCCACAAACGTTCTGACGAGCCGCCCGGTCGCCGCGTCGGCGCGGACAACGCTGCGAACGCGACCCTGATGCGCAGTGCCCGGAGCCGCCGCAAAAGCGGGTCCGATCAGCATGAGCACCGAGCAGCAGCGGACGTAACTGTACCGCATATAGCGCGGCCGCGCAGTCATAAAGATTGATGTTAACATTCCGATGGCTTGACCGCCCCACCCCTGGGGTCCGCTCTGCCCTCGGCCGCGTGATTATCCTGTATAGTAAACGCCTCGCCTTTAACACCGGCGCCGAGGTGCATTATGGCTGCTCCAACCGCGAAAGATCCAGGACAAACGAGATCGGTCGCTGAAGTCGGCCAGGAAAAAATCGGCGGCGGAGGCGTTAGTGATGCTGTTGCGGGCGCGGACGCGCTGGGCTTCGACCCGTATGTCAAAGCGATTGCCGCTTTTCTAACGAATCCGGCAACCATTCCACCACTTACTCTGTCCATCGAAGGCGAGTGGGGAGCGGGCAAGTCCTCATTCATGCGCCTGCTGCTCAATGAGCTGAAGGAGGAATCCCAAAAGAAACAACAACCACTGGCAGTCGTTCAGTTCAATGCCTGGCGCAGCGATAAGGAAGACGCGCTTTGGGCCGCGTTTGCCATCGAATTCCTCCGCCAACTCGCTCCCCGCTCCTGGACAAAGCGATTGAAGGCGCACCTGAAGCTCTGGGGACTCCGCTATGAACTGAAGAAAGGATGGTACGACGCGCTCCGATTTGTACTTTTGCTTGGCGCCGTCCTCATAATCACCATTAATATCGCCTGGTACGCGTACGTCAATGGCGTTCAGGCTTTCTCGGCCTTTCTCTTCGCTGAAAAGGGAAATCTGGGCAAATTCATTTTCGGACTGGGTGGTGCGGCGGGATATATCACCCTGCTTTTCGTCTTCCTTCGGAAGTTCAGGGAAATCGTCGGAAACCCGTTTTCGATTCATCTTGAGCGATACGTCAACAAGCCCGATTACGAAGAGCGCACCGCTTTCGTCGAAAAGTTCCATCGTGACTTCGCGAAGATTGTGAAAGCCTACCTTCCGGACGGCAAAGCATTTGTCTTCATCGATGACCTGGATCGCTGCGAAGTGCCCAAGGCTGCCGACCTGATGCAATCTCTGAATCTGCTCATGTCTGCCGAAGGCGCGCCGATCATATTCGTTCTCGGGATCGATCGCGCAGTGGTTGCGGCGGGACTTGCGGCCAAGTACGCCACACTCCTGCCCTACCTTACGGTCTCGATGGGCGGCACATCGGGCCCCGTAGCCGGTCTGGAGTACGGATATGCTTTCCTCGAAAAGTTCATCCAGCTCCCGTTTCAGGTACCGCGGCCAAGGGCTGTCGACATCGATAAATTGCTTGATTCTCTTGGCGCGGAACCGATTGCCGCCGCGGCGGAACCGGCCCGGCAGGCGACTCGCCCGGATCTTCTGGAACTGGTCCTTGATAAGGACTCGCCGCGCGTCCGCAAAATCATACGGATCGTTGCGCCCCCTCTGGACTACAACCCGCGCCGCCTGAAACAGTTTGTGAACCTGTTTCGGCTGAAGACGTTCATCGCCAGTGAAACCGGCTTGTTCGGCGCAGCCGACACCGCGGAATTTGCTCCACTGACATTGGAGAAGCTGGGCAAGATGGTTGCGCTCTCATTGCGTTGGCCCCGCCTGCTCACGGTTCTCGCCGGCAAGCCCCGGCTGCTCTCTGCGCTGCAGCGCAGCGTCTGGCAGCAGCTCCCTCGGCCTGAATTCGATCACGTCTCCAACGACGAAATTGCTTACTGGCTGTCGAAACCTCGCCTTGTCGATCTCCTGAGGCTGCCCTTCAGGAATGAGGACGAACTGCCCCCGAAAGACGATGATGAAGTCGCCATCGGCTGGAGTCTGGATCTCCTGGATGTCGAAAGGCTCCTCGAAACATCGCCCCGCAAGAAGGAAGCAAGTCAGGGTGGATCGCCCAACCGGAACGCCCCGTCCAGCCAGACGAACCTCCGGAATGAGTCAGATGATGACGATGATGACGACGAGCTTGATAACGACGACGTGAATGACTATGTGCACGGTGGGGAGATACCGACGAAGGCCCAGACGAAAAGGCCGCCGTTGTCCCGGCCCCCGAGTTCGCGAAAAAAGTGAACCGGTTCTCTGCGAACGATGCCGGACACCGCGCAGTCTGAGACCCCTCCTACATCACGCGCTTGATATAGGTATCGCGCGGCAGTCCCGAGTCAACTGCGCGCTTCCGCAGATCCTCAGCCTGATCCTCTGAAAGGTTCTGTCCCAACACGACATAGTAATGTGTCTTGTCCGTCCGAGGCTGGAACACGTCCATCTTGAACGTCGGCCATCTCTTCATCATGTCGCGCATACGTTTCTCCGCAGGTTCGCGCGAGGCATAGGCGGCCACGATTACCGACCATCCGTCCGCTTTTCTTCCACGTGCGCGAGGCGCTTCGGCGCGTTGCTCAGGCTGGGGCGCTGGAGCCTGTACTTCTGCTGGCACTGCGGGGGCGGCTGTTTCGGCGCCTGGAGCCCGCTCCGGGGCCGCTGCGGGCGAGACCACGGCGGGAGCGACCACGGCGACCGGAGCCGCATCCCTCTTCCGCATGACCGCCGCCAGAACCACAATCAGAATCAGCGCGCCGATCCCGGCATAAATCCATTTCGGGATGCCTGTCTTCGAACGAGCTTCTTCGGGAGCTTCCCGTTCCGCTCGTACCGTCGGGTGCGCTTCCGCAGCCGTTACCTTTTGCGCCGGCGGCGTGCGTATCGGCGGAACAGGCTCGGGCGCCGGTCCTTTCATCGCTGCCTCCACCTGTTCTGCGGTCCACCTGGTGGCAGAATCCGGATCGAGACAGTGCTCTACGATCCGGGGGAAAGGGTCGGGCGCCTTCCTCAAAATATCGGGGTCAAGCTGTCCGTGACCATTCGGGATATGTTGCGTCAGAGCCTGGACAATCAATACTCCGAGCGCCCTCATATCCTCCGTGGTCGATCCGCCGTCGTTCACTCGGATCGCATTCTCGCTTGAGAGTTTCAGTTGGTCCTGCACGGCCAGGACATTGGATGGGCCCAAACCGGAATATGCGTAACCCTTCTTGTGCAGATACCGCAGCGCCGCCACGGTGGGCTCGACCAGTTCGCGCGTCTCATCTCCTGTAAGCGCGCGTTCCGCCAGAATGTTATTCAGCGATTCGTCGGCCCGCTCCATCACCACGTAAACGACGGGCACGCCGTTCAGCACCGATGACCCGGTCGCGTATAACTTCAGCAGGTTCGGATGTGCCAGTTCCATCCCATTCCGCCATCGCTCCAGTAGTTCTTCCGAACCGGGCGATTCGGACTCGCGGATCTTGATCACCGCCGGGAGCCCTTCTTCACCGAACTCCGTTTTGTAAACGGTGCTCCGGATCGAGCGCTTGATTAACGCGCCCAGCCGGTACGACCCGTCGACGATCTCATCGTTTCGGGACAGGAATTCATTCACCATTCCTGACCTCCTTCGGCTGCGGAAGGCTGGTGGCTATCTCGACTTTGCCCTTGAACATCGCGCCGCTTTCGATAACGATGCCGCCCGTCCTGACATCGCCGGTCAGTTGCCCCGATGCCCGGATGGATGTCCTTTCGGTCGACTCCACGTTGCCGGTCACGATTCCATGGATATCGACCTCTCGCGCTTTCACGTTTGCGACAACTTTTCCGTGTGGCCCGATCATAAGTCTGTAGTTTTTTACATCGAGCTCGCCCTCAATCTCGCCATCAAGGAATACATCGTTCTCGCTATGCAAACTGCCCTTGATAATCATTCCGTGTCCGATGACCACCGGGGCTTCGTTATTGGCGGCTTGCCTTGCAGATTGAATCACTATAATGCCTTTCTTATGAATGAATTAAACTAAGACCGTGCTCGCGCGAACGGACCCACTGGCGCTCGATCGCAAAAAGCTATTCGAGTGCTCTCAGCACTTCTCCTGCCAGTGGCATAAAAATACCGGGCCGCCAAAGTGAATGAAGACCCTCTACAGCCGGTGTGGGGCCAGCGCTTTGGCGCTGCCGCCGAGCTTCCGCTCGGCGCGGAACTTTACGCAAGCGCCGGTACCCATACGAACCGCATCGTCGACGGAGTCACTACGGGCGGGAAAGCACAAAACCGGTAGCGCCCGCCCGTCCGAACCGCGTCTTCAACAGAGACGAAGCCGGTAGCGCCGGCGATCTTGTCGCCGGTGTCCGTCCGCCGCGAATCTTTCCGCGGGCTCGCAAGTGCTTTTTCAACGGTGAGGCCGAGCTCCGCCGCCTTGACAATGCGGGCGCAGCAAACATGCGTCAGACAAAGCGTGCAACCAGATCACGATTGCCGCGGTTGCTCCACGCCGGCCAGCAGACGAGGCGCCTGTTGAGCCATCGCCGGAATTAGAAATCAGCAGAGCCACGCCCGTACGGATAAACCGCCGGCCTTAAACGCTGCGTCAGAACGCTGACGGGGAGACGGTTTCCCCACAATCGAACACGAGCCACATGGTCAGCAATGCGAGCAGGATCCCCATCAAGCGGTCGCGACTGGCCGTAAGCGATGCGCTGAGTCCTCCTGTCTGGAACGCGGTAAGGTAATACGCGAGCGCGATCTGACGCCCACAATAGGCAAGGCCTGGACCGGACGTGGCAATCCACGCAGCGAGCGCGGAGACGGCCGCGAATAATAACGTAAATCCGGCAATCGAATCGAGCGCCGGAAGGATGTAAACCTGCGATCCGATTCCGAGGATCACGCCTCCCAACAACAATCCCGCAAGCCGCGTAATCAGCCGTTGCGCCGATGACCCGACACTCGAGAGGGGCGCCACGATAAAACAGGTGACCGTACACACTCCCAAACCGGGCCACGCCACACCGGTCCAGACGACGTAGCAGATCGTCGCCGCGAGACAGCCCTTAAGGGCGAACTTCACGTAGGCCGGATTCGAAAATGCATCCGCGACAAATAGAGTGCGTGCCGGCCGCCCGACCGCCGCCGCGTCCGCCGAAAAAATCCAGTCGGCCAGCACCGCCGCTACAGTGCCCAGGATCATGCCGAACGATGTCCAGATGGTGATCGGGATATCCGGCCTGAGCGGATTAGGGCGCGCCCAGATAATATTGACCGACGATGCCGCGAGCAGGATGATGCCGAACCCGAACGCGAGATTGTAATCGGTTACCGTGCGCGCCAGAAAAAACGCCAGAAAGAACACGCAGAGCAGGAAAACAAAGTGAAGCAGGGGAAAGTCGACGAAAAAGACGATCCCTGCAAGAGCCAGCGCGAGGCCCGCCAGATTGCCCAGAATAAGCGCGAACCCGTTCCGCCAGGTCGCATGCAGACCTTCGCGCGAGATAGCCAAAGCATAGAAGACCGCCAGAAACCCGTTCGGAAGCTGAAAGACCATCACGGCCAGCATGGTGAATATGCACGCGGCCACCATGCGCCCCACCGCCGCCGCCCGGCCGGGGTAAGGCGCGAGTTCCCGTTCGAGAAATACGGCGGAGGCGGCCATACGTTCTATCGCGGATCGCCGCGAATAACCACGTTTGCCGAGGCTCCCATGCGGAAATCCTCCGCCATCGCGCTATCCATCCGGATGCGAACCGGAAAACGCGTCGCCAGATGAACCCAGTTGAGAGAGCGCTGCACGTCGGGCAATCCCTGCGACACCTCGCCGACCAGATTCACGTCCGGCGTGACGCCGAAACCGGTACTATCGATGGTTCCCCGCACCCTGTGGTTCGGGTTCGACAACACGTAGACATCCGCTTTGCTGCCCGGCTTGATGCGGTTCAATTCGGTCTCGCGAAAGTTTGCGATCACCCACCACGTGCGTGTGTCGATCAAAACAAACACCTGCTGGCCGGCGTGGGCGTACGCGCCTTCGGAGATCGTGAGGTTCGTCACCCGCGCATCGAACGGCGCCACGACCTTGCAGCGCTCCAGATTATAGGCAGCGTCTTTAACAGCGGCCTCGCGCGCCTCCCGTTGCGCCACAAGCGGATCGAGAATGGCGACGCTTTTCCGCGACTGATCGAGCTGAGCGTTACTCTGCTCATAACCGGCGCGCGCCTCGTTCTGCTGCGCGACGGCCGAAGACCACTGCGCTTCCGCCACCGCCAGACGAGATCGCGCCTGTCGCACGCCTTCGCCCTTCACCGAGCGCGATGTTCGAGCCTGATCCACCACGTCCACCGTAACGAACTGTCTCGTCAGAAGAGGCTCGAGGCGCAACACCTGGTTTTCGGCGTAGGCGTAATCCGCGGTCGCCTGCGAGAGGGCGGCTTTAGCGGCGTCGATACTTGCCTGCGCGGCCTCGACTGCGGCCTCCGAACTCGCGATCTTCGCCTGAGCGCTTCTGCTGTTCGATGCCGCCGACACTACTGCGCTTTCCTGCGCCGTCACCGAGCGCTGCAAATCGCGAATCTGGCCCTCCAGAGCCGCCTGCTGCGACTGTGCCGTTTCAAGAGCGTGCTCATACGGAATCGGATCCACTTCGAACAGCGTGTCGCCTTTCCGCACGAACTGATTGTCTTTCACGGCAATGCGGACGATCCGCCCGTTCACCTCGGGAGCGATCCCGATCATGTTTGCGAAAACCTCCGCATCGTCCGTCTGCGGATTGAGATGGCTCTCGCGCCACACTGTCGCGGCGGCTGCGACGCCGCCCGCCACAATCAGAACACCCAGAAGCCGTCCGACAGTTTTTTTCGTCATTTCGATCCTGCGCAAAGCCCTCAATAATTGAAAAACACAAGCCAGATGCTGCACGCGAACAGCACCGCCAGACCGGGATAAACAACCACTCTCGGCCCCAGGTGAGCATCGAGCCCCGCGCGCATCAGCAGAGCGCGCGCCGCAAGAGTGAGCAGAACTGCGGCGCCGATGCAAAGCAGCCAGACCGGGAAAAGCGAGCCGAAAAGATCGAACGTCGGAGCGCGAGCAAACATGTTATCCGCTGGGGCAGGCATTCTCGCCTGTGGACAGGCTTTCCAGACTGTCAGGCCGCCTGAAAGCCGGCAATAGCGCCTCTTGCGAAATCATCCGATACATGACACTAGTGTTGCGCCGCCTGAACGGGGTCGCCGGCTTCGAATGCGAAATCCGCAATACTCGAAAGCAAATCGATCCGCGAAGTTGTCTGCGCTGTGCGCGCCCGCGCCAGCTCTCGCTGCGCAGTGGTGACATCAACGAACGTTCTCACCCCGGATCGAAATGCCTCCGTCGCCAAAGAATAAGACTGTTGAGCGGCTTCGAGCAGCGCTTTCGCAGCCTCCTGCCGCGCCTGCGCGGTTTTCAGATTCGACCATGCTGTCCAGATCCGGTTTTCGATCTCATCCCGCGAAAGCGCCGCCTGCGCCCGCGCCTCGCGCGACGCCGCACTGGCCTGCGAAAGCGCGTTCCTGCGCACCCTCCCGTCGAACAAAATCCAGGTCACGTTCAGTTGCGCCTGATAAGGATAAATTCGCGACTCCGCGGAGGAACCGAAGCCTCGCTGCTCCCCAAAGCTGTTCGAATGGCCCCAGTCTCCCGAAAAACTCACCTGCGGATAAAAGGCCGACCGGGCCTTCGCAACCTGAGCCTCAGCCGAACGTATCAGCGCCAGCTGCGCCTGCAGATCGGGACGCTGGCCGATCGCGCGCGCGACCACCGTGTCAATCGGCTCGTCGATCACTTCCGGGAGCGGAGCCCGGAGAACGTCTGCGACGTGAAATGTTCCGGTCGGAGAAGCCCCCAACACAGTGGCCAGCGAGCCCCGCGCAGTGGTTTCCAGTCCGCGTACGGATGCCAGTTCATATCGGGCCTGCGCAGTCGCGGCCCGCGCTTCGAGCACGTCCGGCAACGTTGCCAGCCCGTTGGCCAGCTTAGCTTCACTCGCCTCCTGCACCGTCTGCGCGTCGGTCAACGCCGCCTGAGCGGCGTCCTCCTGGCCGATTGCATCGAGCAGCCGGTAGTAGGCTTCGGTGACGCGGAAAATGATCTGTCGATGCGTGTCGTTGAATGAGAAGTCGGCTGCGAGCAGATTTGCCCGCGTCTCGTCGATTGCGGCCCGGCGCGCTCCGAAATCGAAGATGGTCCACGAAAGGTTCAGCAGCGCCGGAAACACCGCGGTGTTTTCGTGATAGAACTTCCCGAAGAAGAGCGAATACTGGTTGAGGGAAGCCGACGCCATCGCGGCGAGCGTCGGGAACAACGCGCTCCTCGCGATACCGGCCGCGGCGGCCTTTTCCTTGGCGCGCTCCCAGAGGACGCGTGTTTCGGGATTATTCTTCTCCGCAAGATCCACCAGCTCAGCGAGCGAATAAGTGTGCGCCGGGTCGAGGGAAGGTCTCGCAGTCGGGAGCAACTCGCCGGATCGCATGTCAGGCGACGGAGCGACGGACCACGCCTTGTCCGGCGACGGCGGCGCCTGCTGGGCCGCCGCCGCGAGCGGAAACAGGGCGGGCAAAAGAAGCAGAGTAGTTCTGGATCTCACGTGCTTTGTCCCGCTTTGCCCAAACACGATTTGCACGAACACGATTCGCCCTAAGATGCCGCGACTTCCAGCTCACGCAAATCGCGGCCGCGCGTTTCGCGGCCAAACGTTGCGATCAGCAGGAGGGATGCGACCGTCGGCAGCGCGACGGCTCCCGCTGCCAGTCCGAACGCCGGCACCAGAGCGAGCGAAGCAAATCCCTGCGCCAGGACGCCCCCCACTTTGCTGCAACCCGCCACCCAGCCCGTTGCGCGGCCGCGTTGTCTGATCGGATAGCTTTCGGCGGCATAGGGCATCAGAATCGAAATCACCGCGCTGGTTCCCACGATCAGAAGAGACACCGAAACCAGCGGGTTAGACAGAAAGGGTAGTCTGCTGTCATTGCGCAGCAGGGTGGCAAGCAGTCCCGCGGTTGTGATCGCGATCGAAATAATCAGCACCCGCTTGGTGCTCCAGAGGCTGTAGAGCCAGGTGGCGGCGGCGACCGTGGGTATCGCAATCAGCGTCGATTTTGCGATCAATGTGCTCATCGCGCCCACACTGCGGCCTTCCGCGATCAGGCTCGCGGGCAGCCAGAGCATGATGCCGAAATTCACGAAGCCCCAGGCAAGCGCCGCCAGCGTCAGCGCAACGCTCAGACCCCAGGACCGGCCTGCATCGCGCGGGCCGGCAAGAGTTTGCGCTACGGGCGCAGCGGCGTCAACGGTAAGAACGGTTCCATAACGCGCCAGCGTTTCCCGCGCCTCCTGCACCCGGCCCATGGCCACAAGGAAACGGGCCGACTCCGGAAGGAGCGGGCTCAGAACCACCAGCAGGATGCCCGTCGGGAATCCCACCAGCCACATCACTCGCCATCCGAAATGCGGCTGCAGGAGTGCGGACAATTCGCTGGTCGCGAAATATCCACCCACGGTGCCGATGCCCCCGAGCAGCACCAGACACCAGCCGCGATGCCGGGTTGGCATGATCTCCGCCAGCAGCGCATTGGCCACGGGAAGCATCCCGCCCGCCGCAAGGCCCATCAGGAAACACATGAAAATGTTCCATGAAAACGACGGCATCGCTCCACAGATGGATGTGCCGACAAACATAACCGCAGCCAGCAGAATCGAAGCCCGCCGCCCGTAGATATCGGCCAGCGCGCCCCAAACGAACGACCCCACCGTCGTGCCCGCGAGGCCGCTCAGAGGCAGCACGGCGACGGCCGCGCCGGTCAGGCCGTATTCGACGCGCATACCCGGTGTGACGAATCCCAGAGTCGCCGCTTTCATCACGTCGATGATCAGCGCAAGCGCCACCAGCCCCAGTTGTATCCAGTGAGCTTTGGTAAGCGGCGCGTCTTCCGGCGGAGAGATCGTTCCGTGAGTCGTCTGATCCGCCGGTCGCCGCGGCAGCAATCCGTAACCGGCGGCCACAATGCCCAGAACAATCAGGTACATACCCGCGATCATGCCAGCGGTCATCGGCATACCCGCCAGCCGGTAATGATTGTGGCGGCCCATCAGGAACATCGGAATGTGCAGGGCGACGCCTGCGGAGACCATGAGCGAGCCGGCCCAGAAGGCGAGCGCATGGATTCGGCTTGCGAACAAAGATCTCTTTTCAACCTTCACACCCAGTGCTTCGCCGCAGCGTTTCTCGAAGTTACGCACGCACTTTGCAAACTTGTCGTAACTTTCCTGGTTTTCGAGCGAAGTACAGGTCAGAGAAGTATCGGTTTGAGCGGTTTGAGCGGTTTGAGCGGTTTGAGCGGTTTGAGCGGTTTGAGCGGTTTGAGCGGTTTGAGCGGTTTGAGCGGTTTGAGCGGTTTGAGCGGTTTGAGCGGTTTGAAAGGATCCGCACAACGCGAGTTGACTAAGGAACTCAGCCCGTGGCAGCAATGGCTTCAACATCCCGAGCGGTCGTCGCTGCGAAATGCGCTGTTTCAGATTCACTTCTGGACCGGCGCGCTGATCGCCCCATGGGTGGCGCTCATGAGCGTGAGCGGGGCGGTCCTGGTTTATCGCAACGAATTGCCCGGCTGGAGCTTCCTGAACCGTCTCGCTGAATTCCACGGGAATCTGCTGGCCGGCGATGCCGGAGCTGCCGTGAACGGAATGGGCGCCGCCGGAATTATGCTGCTGTGTATTACCGGAGCTGTTATCTGGTGGCCTGGAATCAGCCACTGGCGCCGCGCTCTGAAGGTGAACTGGCGCGCCGGATTTCCGCGCGTCAACTGGGACCTGCACAGCGCGCTGGGATTCTGGTTTCTGCTGTTCGTCCTCTTATGGGGAGTGAGCGCCATGACCTTTGCGTTTCCAGGGATGTTCGACGCTTTGCGTGTGCCGGGCGGCGCCCTCGACTGGCTGTCGAAATTGCATTTCGGGAGGTTTAACCGATTTACCGAAGCTCTGTGGGCGATAGTGGGGCTCGTGCCGGCGGCTCTCGCGTTCACCGGCGCATTCATTTGCTGCCGGAGGGTGATTTTCCACAAGCCCTCCAATCCATACCGCTGATCGAGTTCGTTGTCGAGCGTGTTACGTCATGATGAGATGGCAGCGTAACCAGAATCGCCGGACAAACGAACGGAATGAGTGAAGGGACCGCCGAGGACTGGGAATTGAGAAAGCTGATGACGCGCTATCAGACAGCCGACGCGGCCGCTCTGGACGAATTAGTCCGGCGCATTTCGCCGCCGGTCCTTCGATATTTTGGCGCGTCCCGAGTGAGGAGTCAGGAGGCGGAAGACTTATTGCAGGATTGCTGGCTGCGCATTCACCGCTCCCGCCATACGTATCTCGCGTCGGAGCCCGTCATGCCCTGGATTTATTCGATCGCGCGGCATACGCGTCTCGACGCATACCGCAAACGCCGGCGGCGCGAGTCGCGGGAGGTGCTGGTGGAAACGCTGCCGGAGAGCGCTGCCCGGGAAACTCCAGATCGTTCTTTCGAGCAGGAAGGTATCGAGCGGCTCATCGCCGCTCTTCCGGAGTCGCAGCGCGAAGTGATCGTGATGTTGAAAGTCGCTGGCATGAGCCTCGAACAAGTAGCCGGCGCGACGTCGTCCTCCGTCGGAGCCGTAAAGCAGAAAGCGCATCGGGCCTATGAGACGCTTCGCCGCGCTTTGGGAAAGGATCGCGAAAGTGCGGGATGATTCGTCCGGGTCGGATTTGAACGGCCCTCTGGACACGTGGGCGGCCCGCCAGTCATCGGTTGAGTTCTCGCCGGAGACGGCGAAGCGTATCGACGAGCTTTTGCTTCCCTCGCTGGCGCCGGTCCGGCCGTTACCGTCCCGGAACAAACTGGTTCTGCGGTTTCTCGCGGTTTTTGTAGTCGGCGCCCTCGGCTTGACAGGGATCATGGATAAAGCGGGATTTCATCTGATGACAGGTGCGCAGATGGTCTCGATGGCTGCGATCCTGACCGCTGCGGGAGCCCTGCTCTCACTGGCGATGGCGCAGGAAATGGTGCCGGGCAGCCGCGAGAGGTTTTCGCCCGGGCTCGCGCTGGCTCTTTCCGCGATCGCCGCGGCTGCCGCGATCTGGTTGCTGTTTCCCTGGGTGACGCCGCGGGCTTTTGTGTCGGAAGGCTGGCCGTGCGCGGCTATGGAGCTGATGGTCGCCCTTCCGGCAGCGGCAGTATTCTGGTTTTTGGCGCGGCGCGGCGCGTTTTTCTCCGGCTCGCGCGTCGGAGCGTTGGTAGCCGGATCGGCCGTTGCTCTATCTCTTCTTGTGCTGCAATTCCGCTGCATGTTCCCGCAAGCCCCCCATCTTCTGGTCTGGCACGGAGCAACGGCGGCGCTTCTCATCGGGCTCGGCGCGCTCCTCGGAGCCGCGCGCCACCGGCCCCGCTAGCCGCCCGCTAGCCAAGATCAGGTCGCGTGATCGGGATTGCGCCCGGTCACGATTATGTCAGCCAGTAACACCGGCGATCTTGTCGCCGGTACTCATACGAAGCGCATCGTCAACGGAGTCCCCATGGCCCTGCGGGCCACCAAAATGAATGAAGACGCTGGAGCGGGACACCACGAAACCGGTAGGGCCGGCGATCTTGTCGCCGGTGTTCTTCAGCCATCCGAACCGCGTCTTCAACGGAGCGAAAGCCGGAGTATCGGAGTCACAGATTATTCCGTCCGGCGCCGCCAGGACGCCATCCAGCGGCGAAGCATAATGCCGAATCTCAAAAGCGCAAGGGCCGCCGGACGCGGCGCCAAAAAATGGAGGAACCCGCCCGTTCAGCCGCGATTCGGCGGCCATAACTTGCGCGTGTTCCTCAAGGCAGACGCCCCGCAGGACGTGCTGTTCTGCTCCAACTATTTATTGCTGCGAGCTCTTCCGGGTGAAGGTAGCCATGCGAGGAGCATCCTTCGTAATGCGGGCCAGGAACGACTTCGCGAACCGGTCGTCAATCTTCAGCGCTTTGGGCTTCGGGCCGCCCTTGCTGACTTTAATCCTGTAGTTCGTGAATCCCGGGGCGACCTGCTCACTGCCGCTTACTTGAATCTTTACCGGAATGGTTTTTCGCGGCATACTCCCGAATCTCCCTCTCGTATTTCGATCGTATCAAATCAAGCAATGTCAGCATGATTTGCTGGACGCCCTCAGCCAGGGCCTTCGCCTTCGCTTCAGCTTCCAGGTGCCGCAGTGCGCGCGCGCCTTTCTTCTGGAAGGTGCCGACGTTTACGACTCCATAGACCAGCGACTGGCTCGAAAACAACGGGATTGACATCAGCCACTGATGCGCTCTGCCACCCGGAGACGGCACATAAATATTGTCGAACGGCTTTTCTGTAGCCTTCTCGCGGTCGAAGAATCGAATCGCTCGGCGCTTTACGCACCGCCCGGCATTGCCGTCGCCCACCCCCCGCATCAGATTCCATGCTCCTTCGCTGATGCCGGTGCCGGCGACAATCTTCACCTCCGCGAGCTTCTCCTCATCCCGATCGTCGACCACCATGAAGCTGCATTCAACCTGATCCGGATCGAGCCTTTCCGCCTGATCCCGCCCAATCACGCTGTTTACCAGCCCCGCGGTTTTGCTGATCGACTCATTTGCCAGCTGGATCGCCTCTTTCTCCGCTGCGGCCGGCTCAGCCACTTCCTGGCAATTGCGCAGCCAGAGAAGTTCCTCCACCAGATCCTGCTGCCTGTCCAGCTCCGCATCCGTCGGCCTCTCCGTGGGCTCCGGCGGTTCAGCCAGTTTCCAGCAGATTCGATAGGATCTTTCCCGCATCGGATCGCGAACAAATAGCGTGATCGTCCGCAAAAGCGGCGAATAATCGATCATTCTCGCCGCCCGCGCCGTCTCCTGTTGGTCCACTTCGCCCCCTCCGGGCAGTCGTACCTCCACGTACGGAGACCCGATCAACAGCATGGCCGGATGAACCTCCACCTGAATCACCAGTTCCTGGATATCCTCCTGATCGAGTGTCTTCTGCAGGTAATCGACGCCTGGCTCCTTGCCTCCCATCACCGCCCGTTCCCTGGCATCCATCGCAAATGCTGCGAAGGTATTAAGGAAGTAAGCCGAATCCAGCGCTGCATCCGCGCCCGCCGAGTTGGAAAACTGCAGCCAATGACCCTTATCGTCGGCACGCATTTTCACCGATGGATCCGTTCGCGCGGAATTCAGCCGGGGTTCCGAAGGATGTCCCGTGCCCTGCTTCGGACCAGCTAACCTGTACTCGTTGTTTGCAACCCCCGAAATGCCGAGATACGCGATTTCGTGCTCCGCATCGCCGTCTTCATTCGCCACGCGCACACTGCATTGCACGCGCCGGCAGACCATACCCGCAGGCTTGCTCACAGGGAGCGCCGCTTTGAACTTCTTCTCGAACTGCGCAATCCAGGAAAGCAGCGTCACGTGCGCCGGATGTCGATCGCTATCCGGCTTCACGCAACTGGAATGATCGGTCTGCGCCAGCTTCTCCACTTTGCCGAAGTAGCGTCCCGCCGACTCGGCGCTTACGATCACACCGACGTGTTTATAAGGCAGCGTCTCGCACGCCTCCTTTCCAAACAGACGAATATTGTTCGCATCGTTCACAAAATTCTTGAAGCGCCCGTCCAGATCTTCCAGCAGGGGCGAGTCGGTGGCGAGCGTTTGCAGCACATCTGTCGGTTCCATCTCCAGATAATGGGCAATTTTCGATACCGCGTTCGCCCACTTCGATCCCGTCGAAGGTGACGCGAACAGGAATAAGCCCACTTTTTGAGCCTGAAACTCCTTCGCGTTCGACTCGATCATGTACCGTGTAACGATCCCTCCCAGGCTATGACATACGAACAAGATTGCCTGATGCTCCAGCACCGGCTTTTCCCGGCCCCGCAGACTCAACGCACGGAACAGCTCATTGGCGCAATCCGCCACGCCGTAATCTTTCGACTTCAACTTGTCCGTGTAATATCCGCCCAGATAGATCGAATAGTCGGAAAGGCCGCGCGACGCCCCGACCCGGTCGGGCCAGTAACTCTGGGACGGCTCGTGAAACCAGCAGTTCCGGCTGTCATCGCCGAGGCCGTGTACGAATACGATGCAGCGGTCGGTGTTCCTGTACTGATACCAGAGGTTGTTGACGCGCGGATCTGGCCTTAGGTCAGGCTTTCCCTCCTTTGCCGTTGCCAGTCCCAGGGTAGTTATCGCCATGACAGATAAGAGGGTATCCTGGCTGGCCGGCCTCCAGCCGGGTGACCGAAATCGACGGTCACACGCAACGAAGAAAATTTGGCAAAAATCGACTGATTTAAATCAATAATTTACAGACACTGCCCGTCCCACCATGCGCGCATCGCCAAAAACGCGTGTTACTTTTCAAATCGAAAGAACCTCGTCGCACCCATTGGCGTACGGGGGCACTAAACCACGCGATTCCTCGAGGCTCCGTGTGGCATAACGTCGAAACAATGGGCCGGCTGGCGTTAGCCGGTTACCTTGCGCTCCCGGTCCCGTCCGGCGATAACAAAACGGCATGGGGCGCCCCGCATCTTTCTGGTTCCTGGCGGCCGATCTGGCAAATCGGCCGCTGGAATCGGAGATAGTGATCGAACAGAGTCATCGGAGATAATTAACTGGCTGCTTTTAGCTGGCACAGAAGAAGTTTGTCTTGCCGTCGAATCCCGGGCAACCGGTGATCCAGGTCCGTTTGAAGTTTGTGAAAGTGGAGTGTCTCCGGAATGGCTGAAGAATTCCCGCACTACATCGAATTCCGTCACGTATACAAAACGTTCGACAAGCCCGTCCTCATCGACTCCAATTTTCACGTCGACACTGGCCAGACGGTCGCCATCATCGGCCGTTCGGGCGTTGGGAAATCCGTCACGCTGGGCCACATCATGGGCTTCATAAAGCCCGACAAGGGCCAGGTCATCGTCGCGAATGAGGATGTTACGGGCTTCTCGGAAGAGGAATTCAACCGCATCCGTCGTAAAGTCACGATGGTTTTCCAGTCGGGCGCGCTCTTCGATTCTTTGACGGTGGCGGAGAACATCTCGTTCTCACTCGAACTCCGGCAGGACTACGATGCCCAAAACAAAGACGACGTTGTCGATGGACTTCTTCGTCTGGTGGGTCTCTGGGAGTCGCGCGAGTCTTATCCGGGCGACCTTTCGACCGGCTACCGCCGCGCTATAGCGATTGCCCGCGCCCTCGCCGCCCAGCCCCAGTGCATTCTTTACGACGAGCCGACCACCATGGTCGATCCGATCATGAGCGACCACCTGACTCAGCTCATGATGCGTCTGAAAAAGGAGTTGAAGCTGACGTCGATCGTAGTGACGCACGACCTCGATCTGCTCAACCGCGTGGCCGACAAGGTGGTATTTCTTCACAAGGGCCGCGTCGCCTTCTTTGGAACGCCCCGTGAACTCTACCAATCCGACGATCCTTTCATTCAGGAGTTTCTGGAGCTCGACAAAGTGATACGCGGCGGTAAGCTGGCCGAAGACGACCCCTTCCGCTCAGGGCTGGCCGGTCCTACGGACGCCGAACTCTGATCAGGAAAGCAGCCCAATGGACCCCACCGACATCCGTGGCATCGGAAAATACATCAACCTGGCCCTGCTCCTGCCGATTGCTACCTTCGTCGGATATCTGATGGGGTACGGCCTCGATGCGCTGTTCCACACTGGATGGCTTCGTTATGTTTTTCTCGCGCTGGGCACGGTCGCGGGAATGATCGAGCTGATCCGCGAATTGAGCGGTTCGGTCAAAAGCTAGAGAATGCCCTTCGATTTCGATAAGGGAATCGCCCGCATTCCGCCGCTTATCGTCGTCCTCGGCCTGATCGGAACCGCGGCGGCCGGACGCCTCGGTGGGTTCGTTTATGCGGGGTCGTTCCTGGCGGGCGCGGTCGCCGCTTATTTCAATTTCCGCGTGATCGAGCGCTTCGTGAACCGCCTGGGGCAGTTGGCTCTGGCCGGCTCGTCCAAACCGCCAAAGGTTCGCGGCGTCAGGTTGTTCATTCAGTTCATTCTTTTCGTTCTGGGGGCCTTTGTTATACTTCGATTATCCGGATTTAATGTGATTGCGGCCCTTTGCGGGTTCCTCGTGTGCCCGGCCGCGGTGATGCTCGAAATCCTGTACGAACTCATAACTTATGGTCACTCATGAAGCCTGGTTGACGAGACTGTTCAACGCTTACTTCGCTGGTTTTGGAAACTGGCTGCTTGCCTTGTTCCATCAGAGAGCGGACAACCCGTCGGAACCCTGGGCCGATTACATGGTGATGCAGATTCTGGTCGCGGTCATTCTGATCGCGCTCTTCGCTTTTCTGCGCAGCCGCTTGTCCGTCGATAAACCCGGCGGCACACAGCAGGTAATGGAAATGATTCATGGCTTCGTTTCGGACGAAGCGGAAGGCCAGCTCGGTCACGACGGCCCTCGGCACATCGTACTCCTCGAAACGCTCTTCGTATTTCTGCTGCTGGCGAACCTGATCGGCATCGTTCCGGGATTTGTCAGCCCGACGAATGTGATCTACGTGCCGGTTGGCTGCGCCCTGCTGGCTTTTCTTTATTTCAACTGGGTGGGCATCCAGAAGCACGGCATCGTGAAATACTCCGCGCATTTCGCCGGCCCCATCTGGTGGCTTGCGCCGCTGATGGTCATCATCGAAATCATAAGCACCCTCGCGCGGCCGCTCTCGCTTTCAGTTCGTTTATTCGCCAATATGTACGCGGGCGAGCAGGTGACGCTGGTCTTTCTGAGCCTGACTTATCTGGTCGTGCCCGCATTATTCATGGGACTGCACGTTTTCGTCGGATTGCTTCAGGCTTATATTTTCGTGCTCCTGACGATGATCTACGTGGCGGGCGCGGTCGAAGAAGCGCATTAATTTATACCGAATTTATATCCCGGCTTTTTGCCGTTTTCCGCGTGAGGCCTCCGGCCCCCAGGTCAGGAACGCAACCACCTCCGGAAGACGATTTACTACTGAAGGAGTAACAACCAATGAAGACGAAGTTTATATTTCTGGCGATTGCGCTGATGTTCTGCGCCATCCCGATGTTCGCCCAGGGCGGCGCCGCAGGTGCAAGCGATTACCACCTCTGGGCCCCGGTCACGGCCGGTTTCTCGATGGCCATCGCTTCGGGCCTTTGCGCTCTCGGTCAGGGCAAAGCTATTGCCGGAGCTTGCGAAGGGATCGCCCGAAACCCGTCCGCGTTCGCGGCCATCCGGTTCGCGCTGATCTTCGGTCTCGTTCTGATCGAATCCCTCGCGCTTTACACGTTCGCGATTATCTTCATCAAAGTCAGTTAATCGAATGTTACCTGGCGCTCAATTGCTCTTCGGGTTGAGCGCCAGGTCTTCCACAACGTTCGGATCCACCTCCTGTAGTTCCGCGCGCAGTCCCTCGTCGCTCAAGTCGATCCGCCGCGAGTTCCTCCAGTCGTTCTGCACGATCTTGTCCAGCCGGTCGATTACGTCCTGATCCTGAACCTCAATCGCAAGCTCCCGTCGGGTGTCAAAGCTGCCCGGCGCGAGGTTGATGGATCCCACGATAGCCCTCGCCTTGTCGGCAAGCAGGATCTTCGCGTGCAGCTTCAGTTTCCTGAGCTTGTGCACCTTGATTCCGATATCGTCCAGGATGCGCAGGCCGCCCGCCGCCTCGACCAGCTTCTCTTTCTTCAACTTATGCGGCGGCCGTGCCAGCACGCGAACATGCACCCCGCGAACTTTGGCGCGGACCAGCCTTTCGATGATCACCGGGTCCTGATAGCGCTCGTTCTGCACCCAAAGGGTTTCCTTCGCGTCATCGATAAACTGGCCGATCCGCTGCCTGCCGTTCCCGACGCACCAGATCAGATGCGAATCGTCGCCGGCTTTGAACTCGTGGCGCTTCCAGTCGGCGTCGAAACACTCGATCACCTCGGCCACCTCATGCGGGTGCATGGTGACCACCGCGTAGTCCCGAGTTTCCGTCAGGTTCCGCGTTTCCCAGTTCAGCGACTGAATGAACGCCGTCGCGTCGTCGACCACCATCGACTTTTCATGAGTCAGATCGAACGCCGGATTGCTGTCGAGTACCTCAACGCCGGCATCGCTCAGGACATTTCGGCATTCTCCGTTCTCTTGCTCTCCGCTGCGCCGCTGGGGGTTCAACATGACGCGCACTTCGACGCCGCGGCGGTGCGCGGCGACCACCGCGTCGAGAAGTCGCGGATCGGAGAAGAGGAACATCTTGATCCGCAGCGACTTACCCGCGCGGTCAATCGCGTCAAGCAACGGCTGGGCCGTGTCGTCCGGCATCACTACCAAATAACGAGACATGTCCTCTTCCGGACAAGATTAACATTCAGCACCGGTCGGATGGTATCTTGCTCAGAGCCGATGACAACGCTGATTCGGGACCTGATCCGGCCCTATCGCGGAACCCTCCTGGTGGTCCTGCTCGCCATGTTGGTAGAGACGGCGATGAGTCTCGTCGGCCCCTGGCCGCTGAAGATCGTCATCGACAACGTAATCGGAGAGCACAAACTGCCCAGGACGCTGAATGAAATGCTCGGCCCCGGGCTGCGGCACGACCCGTTGCGCCTTGCCGGGCTGGCCGCGGCGGCTTTCGTCGTATTCGCGCTGGTGGGCGCGGCGGCCAACTACATCGACAACTACTACACGGAAAGCCTGGGCCAATCCATCGCCCAGGATCTCCGCCTGCGGACGTATCACCACTTGCAGCGGCTCTCGCTCGGGTTCTACGACACCCATCAGATCGGTACTCTGCTGAGCACCATCACCACCGACATCCAGACCATTCAGGGCTTCGCCTCGTCTTCGACGCTCAACATCCTGGTCGACCTGCTCACCGTCGTTTCCATGCTGGGCCTGATGTTCTGGATGAACTGGGACTTTACTCTGATCGCCGTGGCGGTGACGCCCTTTCTGCTGTTCTTTACTTTCCGATTTAAGAAGGCGGTAAAGAAGGCTACTCACGAAGTCCGGAACGAGCAGGCCGAGATGGTCGCGGTGCTGCAGCAGGGGCTGGAATCGATCCACGTCATTAAGGCTTTCGGCCGCGAGGATCTGGAACAGGAGGAACTACGGCAGGTCAGCCAGGCAACCGTCAATGCCGCTCTCGCAGCCCGCAGGATCAAATCGCTGCTCTCGCCGCTCGTGACCGTAGTGGTCGCGGTATGCACGGCGGTTGTCCTGTGGCGCGGCGCTGCGCTGGTGCTGGCGCGAGCGATGACCATCGGCGAACTCACCGTATATCTCGCCTACCTCACGAAGTTCTTCAAACCGATCAAGGATCTCGCGACTACGACCAACGCCATTGCCCAGGCAGGGGTTGGGGTGGACCGGGTGATGTCGATTCTGCAGGCGGACGCGGTGCTTCAGGAGCGCCTCGACGCCGTGGCTCCCGAGTCCCTGAAGGGTAACATCGCCTTCGAGAGTGTGGCGTTCGGCTACAGCGCAGACTCTCCGATTCTCAAAGACGTTTCGTTCGATATCGAGGCCGGTCAGATGGTGGGAGTCGTCGGCCCGACCGGCGCCGGGAAATCCACTGTTGTCAGTCTGATTCCACGCTTTTACGATCCGACGAAAGGGAGCGTCAAAATCGATGGCCGCGACGTGCGCGATTACAAGATCAACGATCTTCGGGGCCATATCGGATATGTCCTGCAGGACACCGTGCTGTTCCGCGGAACGATCCTCGAGAACATAGCCTTCGGCAGGCCCAACGCGACCCGCGATGAGATCCTCGAAGCGGCGCGAATGGCCAACGCCGACGAGTTCATCGCGCGCATGAGCAAAGGCTACGACACGATGGTCGGCGAACGCGGGTCAACTCTTTCCGGCGGCCAGCGGCAAAGGCTCGGTATCGCGCGGGTGATGGTCCGGAACAGCCCGATCCTCCTGCTCGACGAGCCCACTGCCGCTCTCGACAGCGAATCGGAGAAACTCGTAGTCGAGGCGCTCGAACGGCTGATGAAAGGCCGGACCGTCATCACGATCGCCCACCGGTTGAGCACGATCCGCGATGCCGACAAGATCATAGTGATCGATGGAGGCATGGTTGCCGAAAGCGGCACGCACGATGACCTGATGACGACAAACGGAATCTACGCCGGTCTTCACCACGCCCAGTTCGACCAGTGACCAGCGGCATGCAGATTGTGCTCTGCCCCGCCCTGATTCAGGATTTCGACTTTTGTAAGAGCCTGTATTTTGCCGGGATGGAAGACGTGATTCGCGAACTGAATCTGGACCGGGATCGTTCTCGCGCCACTGTTCATCGAAAGTGGCTTCCAGCGCCGTGGAATCGGCACCGAAGTGATCGGGCGCTTAATAGCAGAGGCCGGCGACCTGCCCGTAACACTCAGTGTCGCGAAAATCAATCCCGCGGTGAGACTTTATGAGCGGCTCGGCTTCCAAATCACCCACGAGGACGCCCGCAAGTTCCACATGCGGCATGAACCGGATCGTTGACGCCACTGATATCATGGACGATTCCACAAGTGAGCAAAAAAACCACCATTACAGTCGCGCATCGCGACAGTAGCTCTCCACTTGTGTCCGTAATTATGGGCAGCCGGTCGGACTGGGAGACCATGTCCGCAGCGAGCGAGATGCTAACCGAGTTCGCCATCGCACATGAGAACCGCATCATTTCTGCCCACCGCACGCCGGAGCTGATGGCGGAATTTGCCGCCGGCGCCGAAGGCCGCGGAATCGAAGTGATCATTGCGGGCGCGGGCGGCGCCGCGCACCTGCCCGGCATGACGGCAGCTCATACGACACTGCCGGTGCTCGGGGTTCCTGTCGAAAGCCGCGCGCTGAAGGGCCTGGATTCACTGCTGTCCATCGTGCAGATGCCGGCCGGTGTGCCGGTTGCGACCCTTGCTATCGGCACTGCGGGCGCGAAGAATGCGGCGCTGCTGGCGGTTTCGATCCTCGCCAACAAGCGGCCGCCTTTGCGAGCGAAGCTCAAAGCTTTCCGCGAACAACAGAAACGGAAAGTACTCGAAGATTCCCTCGCGTGAAGATGATCCTGCCGGGTTCGACAATCGGGGTGCTCGGGAGCGGACAATTGGGCCGCATGTTCGCGATTGCGGCGCGGCGGATGGGCTACCGGGTCCATACGTTTTCCCCCGACCGTGATTCGCCCACCGGCCAGATCGCGGATGTCGAAATCGACGCTCCGTACGAAGACCTCGACCGGGTTCGCGACTTCGCGTCGGCGGTCGACGTCGTAACATTCGAGTTCGAGAACGTGCCCGCAGCCACGGCGGAAGCGGCCGCCGAGTGCGCGCTGGTTCGTCCCGCCGGGGCGGTGCTGCATACGACGCAACACCGACTGCGCGAAAAGACGTTCCTCAGCAACCACGGATTTCCCATAACCCGGTTCGAGCCGATCCGCGAACCGGCGGATGTTTGCCGCGTAATGCCCGGCTTCGGACCGGCCATCCTCAAGACTGCCGGCTTCGGATATGACGGCAAAGGCCAGTATCGAGTCGCGACACTGCCCGAAGCCGAAGCGGCCTGGGACGCGATGGATCGCCAGGAAGCGGTGCTCGAAGCGGTAGTGGATTTCGAGGCGGAGCTTTCCGTCATCGGAGTGCGCGGCGATGACGGCAAGTGCGTTTTTTACGCGCCGTCGCGAAATCATCACGTCAACGGGATTCTGGACGTATCGCTTTCGCCGGCGCCATTCGGCCCCCATGTGGTGAAAGACGCGACCATGATCACGCGCGGCATTCTGGAGCAGCTCGATGTGACCGGCGTGCTCTGTGTGGAGTTCTTCCTGACTCGCGAGGACAAGCTGCTGGTGAACGAACTTGCTCCCCGGCCGCACAACTCGGGACATCTGACGATCGACGCGTGCGTGACCAGCCAGTTCGAACAGCAACTGCGTTCGGTATGCGGTCTGCCTTTAGGAAGCACGGAAATGCCTCGTCCGGCGGCGATGGCCAACCTGCTGGGGGATGTCTGGTCGGGCGGCGAACCGGACTGGGAGGCCGCTCTCGCCGTACCCGAGGTGAAGCTGCATCTTTACGGGAAGTCCGAACCGCGGCCCGGGCGCAAGATGGGGCATTTGACGGCGACAGCCGCAACGGCCCGTCAGGCGGGTGAACTGGTGCACGCGGCGCGCAAGCTGCTGGCAGGTGAGTGATGGCGCGCGCGCGGGGTGCAACAACAGGGCCGAGACGTGATGTCTGGCTTTTCCTGATCGGGATCTTCAAGCTGACGAAGGCCATCGGCCTGCTGATCGTGGGCTTGGGACTGCTTCGGCTCTTGCATCGCGACGTGGCGAGCGTGACGGAGCACTGGATCGAGTTTCTGCGCGTCGACCCGGACAACCGCTTCATTCACAAAGCGCTGGTACGGATCTTCAACGTCACCCCGAAACAATTGAAGGAACTCAGCATCGGCACCTTTGTCTACGCGGGTATTTTCCTGACGGAAGGTATCGGACTGCTCAGACGCAAACACTGGGCCGAGTACATGACCCTGATCAGCACCGGCCTGTTCATCCCGCTTGAAGTCTATGAGATCATCCACCACTTCACGCCTGTGAAGCTTGTGGTAACCGCGCTCAACGTCGCGATCGTCTGGTATCTCGCGATTCGGATCAAGCGCGGTTAGCCGCTTAGCTGCGTGTCGCCGCGTCCGCCGCCTGGGCCATGAGGAGCAGGAGTTCGTTAAACTGAGGCGGCTGACCGATGAACAATCCGCTCGCGATCAGAAAGTTGGCGGCGCCCATGGCGTCAATCTGTCCCGGACCGGTGGGGCGAATCACCGCGCAATGAGGCAGATTCGGGCTGATGAACTCGCAGGGAACCGGAAAGATCAGGTTTGTCTGAAGCAGCGGATCTCCCGAGGCGTTGAAGTCGGGGAAGGTCAATCCCGATATCGGATCGGTGAATGGTGCTATCGGAGTTTGTACGCCGTTGCCGGCAAAGTCGATCCACTCGAGTAGATGCGCGACCTCATCTGCGCCGATACTCATCATGATCCGCAGCACCTCGGCGCTGGTAACGTTCTGCGCCAGAGTCGGATACAAGCTGGAACCGCCCTGTTCGATCGAGGCAAAATGAAAGGCCGCCGTGTTGGCGATGGCCTGAATGTGATTTGCCGGAAAGAAGTCCGCGTTTGTTCGTGGAATGGCGGTGAATTGCCCGGCCGAAAGGGCGGGGAGAGCCTGAGGAAACGTTGCGCCGAAGTCCGGGTTCGTCGCGCTTCTATATCGCGTGTACCAGCTTGTATCAACGGTAAGTTGCTTCAGGTTTGTCAGGCGCCCGATCTGCTGCGCGCCTTTTGCCTGGCTGCTCGGCAAGATCCGGAAAGCGTCGAGATCAACCGGTTCTTCACCTTTGGAAATCAGATAAGCATTGAGAAACGCGGCGTGACTCGCTTCATCGAGAGTGTTGCTCGCTATGTACTGAGAACCGTCTCCGTCAAGGTTCTGGAAAGCCTTCTGATAAGGGGTCTGAACTCCCTTCGTAACTCCTCCCAGTTCCGTGTATTGCTGCCAGAGATCGGTCTCGATCAACTCGGCGGCGGCCACGAACTTGAGGATTGCAACATCGCCGCGGGAGAGCCTGCTCGAACTACTGGTTGCCGGGCTCTGCGCCAATGCAGAACCGGTTGAGGCGAGAGCGCCGGCGCCAATTGCCGCCGCGCCCAAACCTTGTTTGAGAAAAGAACGCCGGTTCGCGGCTTTCCTGTTTCGATTGGACCCAATTGTCACGATTATCTCCTTCGTCGGGATTTGATTGACGATTCAATCTCAGCTCGGAGGTTACCAATGACTGGATATTCGAGGTGTTCGTAAGTTGTGAAAGATTTGTATCTCGCCTATAACTGGTCCTCTATCACCCAATTAATACGTTATTAACAAGGGGATTGCGCGCGATCCTCCACTATTAATGTCTGGACTGAGTGTCGTCTTACTTGAAGATCGACTTTGCAATCATGCCGTGTACACCCTTCTTACCATCAACCAGCTGAGTGATCTCAAAGTCAGCCGCGACGCTGGAAAGCACATACGCTTCCTCTCTTGACAGTCCGCGCGTTGTGACGAGGAAATCAATCATCTCCCGCACCGCAATCTGCGTCGCGACCGTGAGGTCTTCGTCGGTTCCCATCACGATGTAGTGCGTCGGGGTCTCGGCACGCGGCCAGGTCAGGTGAAGGTCTTTGCGGACCACGAAGCGGAATGTGCCGGTAAGCGGGGTCTCCATGGCAGTGATATCGACTTCGCCGTCACCCTGGCCGGCATGGCCATCCCCCACCTGAAACAGCGCGCCTTTGACGTGTACGGGAATAAAGAGGGTAGAACCCGCAACGAGGTTACGGTTATCGAGATTGCCCGCATGCATACCGGGAGGCGCACTGTTGATGCGCCCGGCGGCGGGCGGGGGCGCCACCCCCATACTGCCGAAGAACGGGTGGAGCGGTATCGAAATGCCAGGGGCAAAGAGCGCCGTCATATGGTCGCGGTCGAGCTTGATGATGCGACTGTAACCCTGCTTGAACTCGTCCTTCAGGAACCCCGATGTGGGGCTGAAGCTGTTGTATGCCCACGGAACCGGCATCGCGATCTTCTCGATGTCCACTTCGAGGACGTCGCCGGGTTCGGCGTCCTCGATATATATCGGTCCGGTGAGGATGTGGCCGCCCGGACCGCGGTCGAGAGTTTTGTCGTTCATGGCGCGGGTAATGGCGCGGAGCGACTCCGGAATCTGATCGGCCGGAACGTTCAGGCGTTCGAGTGCCGCGACACTGGCCGTACCCACCGTTTCGATCGTCACCGAGTCACCGGATTTGATGGTGAGAACCGGCTTCGATTCAGACCAGTAATTGCCGACGACCACCGTTGCGGGACTTGCGGATAGTTGATGCTGTGCGGCAACAAGCGGCGCTGCAACCAGCAAGGCACATAGAGCAACCCTGAACGCGACCCTGAGGTTCACAAAGCCTCCAGAAATAGTTGGAAGGATCAGGGTAGCAGGTCACGCGTGCGCGGTCAGACGTCAGAGGATCCGTTATCGTCGCCGCTGTCCCAGGACGATCCGTCGTCGACAAAACCATCGCCGGAATTGTCGCGGTCGTCTTCGATATCCGGGCTGATGTTCTGGTCCTGGCTGGCCGCGTCGGCGAAGCGCGTATCATTGCCATCTCCGCCATCTCCGCCATCTCCGCCATCGCCTCGAACGCTCTGGTCATCGCCGTAGTAGTTATTGACGATCGTTTCGGAGCCGGGAGAAATGCCCAGTCCGCCGCCACCGAAGAAACCGCCCCCGCCGTGATGGCCGAACATGGAAGCGATGGTGTCAAAGGCGACCTCGCCTGCAACCACCCCGGCTGCGGTAGTAGCAGCGTTGCGCAGAAAGCTTCCGAAGCCGCCCCCTCCGCCGCCGAAGAAGCCTCCGCTCCGGGGGTGGAGGAGGTGCGGCGTAGCCGGGATCCTGGTAATAAGGTTGCTGCTGTTGCTGGGGAAGGAAGTTCGCCGGTTGCTGAGGCGCGCGGCTCAACTGGTCGAGCTGTGCGTTTGCCTGCTTCAGCGCCACTTCCTGAATCAGCACCGTCTGCGTCAAAATGTACAGCGCGTCGGGCCGTGCGCCGATGGTGCGGCGGATCAGATCGTCGGCGTCGCGATCTATCGGCTGCTGCGGCGCGTTTCTGATTCTTTCGGCCAGTCCGGAAATCAGTTGCTGTTCCTGTTCGGTCATTTGGTCTCTCTTCCTTATGGTACGGCGGCTCGGGGACGTCCGTTCCGTGTCCAACAGCCCGTGGCATCGGTATAGTGGTTTTTCGTTCCCGATAATGAAAAAAGCCTTTCTCTTTCCCGGCCAGGGCTCGCAGTTCGCGGGCATGGGCAAATCCCTCGCGGAGCAGTTCCCGGCCGCCGCGCGATGCTTCGAGGAAGCGGATGACACGCTCGGCTTTTCGCTGTCGAAGATCTGCTTCGAAGGCCCCGACGAAGTTCTCAGGCAGACCGAGTTCCAGCAGCCCGCTTTGCTGGCGGTTTCCATCGCGGCGTTCCGGGTATTGAGCGGGGAAATCGGCGAGCCCATTATGTGGCCGGGCACAGCCTGGGTGAATCTTCGGCTCTCGTTGCCGCCGGATCGCTCGACTTCGCCGCCGCGTTGCGCTTCGTGAACAAACGAGGCCGCTATATGCAGGAAGCGGTGGCTGAAGGGGTGGGCGCGATGGCTGCGCTGTTGAAATTGCCCGAGGGCAAGCTGGACGAGATTCTGCTCGAAGCGGCACAGGGCGAAGTAGTGGCTCCCGCGGGTTTCAATTCGCCGGACCAGATCGTCATTGCCGGGCAACCGGGGCGCGGTGGAACGCGCGATGGAACTTGCGAAGGCCGCGGGCGCAAGGCGGGCGAAGGAGTTGCCGGTCAGCGCTCCGTTTCATTGCCCGCTGATGTGCGCGGCACAGGATCGCCTGCGGCCGGAGCTCGATTCCATCGAGGTTCGCCGACCTGCGAATTCCGCTGATCAACAACTGGCAGGCGCGTGAAATCAGGACGCGGCGATGAGGCTCGCGAAGGGCTGTATCAGCAGGTTCCGAATCCCGTCCGCTGGACGCAGACGATCGAATACCTCGCAGGGTCCGGTGTGGAAGGCTGGTTCGAGGTGGGCGCCGGCAAAGTGCTTTCGGGACTTGTGAAGACCATTTTGCCGGGCGCCCGCTGCACTCCTTTCGGAGAAGCCGCCGATATGGGAATGTTGCCGGCCTGAGTGCGGCCGCCGGTTCAGTGCGGCGGTGCTATTCTACTTCACGAATGAAGGACCCGGAAGCGCAATCGCTGCGGGATCTGCTGGGCCGCCGGCCTTCGCGCATCGAAGTGGACCGTGCGGCGCTCGAGATCGCCCGCATCGAATATCCCGATCTCGATGCTGAGCAATTTATTACTCAGCTCGATCATCATGCTCTGGCTATCGCGGAGCGCGCCCACGATCTTTCGGATGGCAGAAGCTTCGTGGAAACGGCTAATCAGTATCTTTTTAAAGAAGCGGGCTTCCGCGGCAATGCCGACGATTACTATAATCCCGGGAACAGCTGCCTGAACCAGGTGCTGGAGACCGGGCTTGGCATCCCGATTACGCTTTCGATCGTTTACATTGAAGTCGCGCGCCGGCTGGCTAAGCCGGTGACCGGAGTCGGGCTGCCTGGACATTTTGTGGTGCGTTACGAAGACGACGAGTATTCGGCGGTTATCGACCCTTTTAATGGCGGCGCGATTCTGGACGAGCGGCAATGCTGTCAACTGGCGCAGGTGGAATCGCTCGATCGCGGGATGCTCGACCCGGTGGATCGCCGGTATATCGCGATGCGGTTGATTAATAATCTTCGCGGTATCTATTTTTCGCGGCACGAGGGCGCCAAGGCGCTGCAGTTGCTTGACCTGTTGATTGAGGCTGCCCCGGACAGCGCGGACGAGCATAAGCAGCGGGCTGTCGCGCTTTTGCAGCAACGGCGTATTCAGGAAGCATTTGCGGCGTTCAAGAAGTATCTGGAACTGTCTCCGGATGCTCCGGATCGGGAGCGGATCGAAGAGCAGATTCGGAATATTGCGTTCTGGCTGGCTTCGCGGAATTGACGTAAAACTCCGCGCCGAGCGGAAGCTCGGCGGCAGGGCCGAAGCCCTGCCCCACATGTTACTTCTCGCGTTGCAGGACCCAGGTGGTCATGGAGCGTTGGTTTTGCACCACGGTTGTTTTCAGGGGATCTGCCAAGCGCCCGCCGAGCTCTTCGGTTAGTTTTTCGAGTAGCGCTTCATCGACCAGATAACGCTCGGAGCCGTCGGGCAAGAGGTAACGGCGTCCTTCGATTTGAGTGATTTGGCGCTCGATCCCGATAGACGAGGCGAGGCGGCAGAAGAAGATACCGCCCGGTTTCAGTTTGCTCCAGGAGCCGCGCAACATCGCCATGAAGTGATCGTCGCTGCGCGCGAAGTGGAGTACCGCGCTGCTGAGCACGATATCCATGGAGCGATCCGGAAACGACATTTCTTCCACGTGTTCGACCCGGAAATTGTCCGCCGGAGTGTCCGGGGCGAGGGCCCCTGCGAGCCGGCGTAAACCGAAAATTGCATGCATTTCCGAGTCCGCGGCGTAAACCTCGAAACCTTCCCGGAGGAAGTAAACGAGATTGCGTCCGGAGCCGCAGCCCGCGTCGAGGATGCTCATTCCGGGCGAAACGCGACCGCGCATAATCTGGTCGAACAGATAGATGTCGATCTGGCCAAACTGTTCGCGGAGATCTGTCATGATTAAGCGTCGCATCAGCCGCTTCGAAATGAAGAACCTCTCCCTCTTTGTATTGTTCGCGATCGCCGCGACCGTGGCGGCGGCCCGGCTGGGCGGACTTCCGACGGCTGAACAGGCCGCGCTCGACCGCATTTCAGCAGCTTCTCTGAAGACCAATCTTTCGTATCTTGCGTCCGACGAACTGGAGGGACGGGGCACTCCTTCGCACGGTCTCGACCTTGCCGCGGACTATATCGCCGCGCAGTTCCAGCACGAAGGTCTCGAGCCGGCGGCGCCGGGCAAAAGTTACTTTCAGGTCGCGGCGTTTGACCAGGTCGAGCCAAACATGGAGGGCGTCCGTTTGGTTTTGCATTCAGACGCAAAGGAGGTTGAGATTCCGAAAGAGGAGCTCAGAGTGCGGTCGCTGGCCGCGCTCGATCTGACCGACGCCGAGGTGCTCAGGCTTCCGGCAAACGGCGCTATCCCGCCGGTGAAGGGGATGGTCGTGGCAGGCGCCACGGAACGCTACGGAGAGGAAGCGCTTCTCGAACAGCTGCAATCACGAGGGCCCGCGCTCATTCTGCTTTTCGGCAAGACCACAGTACGCCACGGCCGCACCGGCAAGTTTCTGGATGATCTTTCGCTGCATCATGCGCCGGTGATCCGCATCGACGACGCCGGCGCCCTCGGGTTTCTCGAAAAAAATCCTCGATTCGCCATCAACCTCCATGTCCCGCAACCCACTGTGAAGCAGGCAAACCTGCGGAATGTGGCGGCGATCCTGCCCGGTTCAGACCCTATGCTGCGGGATCAGTATGTGCTGCTGACCGCGCATTATGACCATCTGGGAAAGACTCCGAAGGGGATCTTTCACGGCGCGAACGATAATGCGAGCGGTACCGTGTCGGTCATCGAGATTGCGGGCGCGCTTGCCACACTCAATCCGCACCCGAAACGAAGTATTCTCTTCGTTACGTTCTTCGGCGAAGAAGAGGGCCTGCTCGGAAGCTATTACTACGCGCACAGTCCGCTGGTTCCTTTGAGCCGCACCGTCGCGAACATCAATCTCGAACAGATGGGACGTACCGACGATGCCAGCGGCAGACACCTGCTTTCCTTCAGCGTTACGGGTCCGTCGTATTCGAATCTTCCGGCGATCCTGGGCGACGCGGCGAAAGCGGAGGGTATCGGCACATGGCGGATCCCCGATGCGGACGCATACTTCCCCCGAAGTGACAATTACGGGTTCGCGCTGCATGGGGTGGTGGCCCATACGATCGCCGTGGCAGCCGAGTTTCCCGATTATCACGCTCTCGGAGACACGCGGGAGAAGATCGATTACGAGAATATGGCGAAGGTGGACCGCGGAGTCGCGGCCGGAGTTCTGAGGGTCGCCGACGAGCCGCAAACGCCAAAGTGGAGCGCTTCGCGCGACGCCGCGGTGTACCGCGAAGCAGCGCCCCGCTGAGGCGGATTCACAGACCCCTTATGATAAGATGCATGCGTTCTGAAAGAGGATTGAATCGATATCAATGAGTCAAAACAACCTGGAATCTCTGTTGAAGACAGTTAAAAGCCCGGCAGACATGCTGCGTAATTCGCAGATCGGGGCTTATGTCTATCCGGTAGTGCCCACCGAATACGGCAACTGGCGCGATGAACAGCGCGCCTGGCGGGACACCTGCGTACTTTTCGATCAGTCGCACCACATGGTGGAGCAGTCGGTCGAGGGCCCGGACGCCATGAAACTGCTGTCCGATCTCGCGATCAACAGCTTCGCGAATTTTCCGGTCGACATGGCGAAGCAATTCGTACCGTGCACCTACGACGGCTACGTCATCGGCGACGGGATTCTCTTTCATCTGGAGGAGAACAAGCTGCTTTTCGTCGGGCGCGCGCCGGCCGCCAGCTGGATTGAATTCCATGCGAAGACGGGCGGATACAACGTGACCACGGCGAAGGACGACCGGTCGCCTTCACGTCCGACCGGCAAAGCGATCGTTCGCAACCACTACCGGTTCCAGATTCAGGGACCGAATGCGAAACAGGTGATCGAAAAGCTGAACGGCGGTCCGATCCCCGAGATCAAGTTCTTCCGCATGGATTACATCAACATCGCCGGCCGGAAGGTGCGCGCGCTGCGCCACGGCATGGCGGGCGCTCCGGGACTGGAAATCTGGGGTCCGTACGCCGAAGGCGAGGAAATCCGGGCGGCGATCCTGGAAGCCGGAAAAGAGTTCGGCATCGTGCCGGTGGGCGCGCGTGCTTACGCCACCAATACGCTGGAATCGGGCTGGATTCCGTCGCCTCTGCCCGGCCGTTTACACGGGCGACAAAATGAAGGCTTACCGCGAGTGGCTGCCGGCCACAAGTTATGAAGGCAGCGGGCTCCATCGGCGGCAGTTTCTATTCGGACAACATCGAAGACTACTACACGACGCCGTACGAGCTCGGTTACGGTCCGTTCGTGAAGTTCGATCATGACTTCATCGGGCGGGAAGCGCTGGAGAAGATCGAGGACAAGCCGCATCGCCGGAAGGTCACTTTCGCGTGGAACGCCGAAGATGTGGTGAAGTGCTTCGCGTCCCTGTTCCAAAAGGGCGACGTTTACAAGTACATCGAATTCCCGCTGGCGAATTACACCTCGGCTTCGTATGACAAGATTCTGGCGCAGGGGAAGATCGCCGGGCATGTCGATGTTCGCCGGATACAGCTATAACGAGCGGTCCATGCTGTCTCTCGGCATCGTGGATCCGGATGTCAAGACCGGCAACGAAGTGACTCTGGTTTGGGGCGAAGAAGGCGGTGGTTCGAAGAAGACTACTGTCGAGCGCCACAAGCAGATTGAGATCCGGGCGATTGTCAGCCCCGTTCCGTATTCGGCCGTGGCACGCGAAGAGTACGCGGCCGGCTGGCGCACGGCTAAGGTCTAACGGGCCGGTCGAAGACGCTGTTGGCAGGTCACCGGCGACGAGATCGCCGGTGCTACCGGCATTGACGTGACGCTCCGCGCCGAGCGGAAGCTCGGCGGCAGGGCGGAAGCCCTGGCCCCACGCAGGCATGGTCGCGGCTCGAATTTGAGCCGCGACTGGCTCACTTTCCTGACATCGGGATTTCGAAGTAGTAGAGTTCTTTCCCTGTAACGGGGTTTGCCAGTCCGCTGATATAGACGGACGCCGCGGCGCTTGATGCCTGCACCTGGAAATAGACAAAACCGCTGGCCGACTGGCCGGCCGGAATCATCTTCGCGGCGAATGCGCGGCCTTCGATCTCCCATTCCGCGAGCGGGTTCTTCGGCGTGCGCGAGATGTGGATGGTGCCGGTAACTCCGGGGACCTCCCTGGGGGCCTTAGTGCCGTGTATGAAGCGGATGTCCTGCGCCGGGGTCGCTTCGACGTGGGTTCCGTCGGGAAGCTGATAGACCGGCTTCATGTGTTCCACCCGGATGGCGTCGGGGCTGTCGTTCTGAATCACGATGAGGACCGGCAGAAGGCCGTAGCGGTAGGGATTTACTTTGCCGAAGGCGTCGTGAGTCTGCTCGTCCGTTTCCATCGGTTCGGCCGCGATGGTGACCTTCTCGCTGGTCTGGCGGTGAGGATAATCGACTGCGGGCTTTGCCTGGAATGACGATTTGTCGTCGGCTGCCGGAGCTATAGCCGTTATACTCACAAGCAGGAACAGCGGCCATTTCAAAGCATTGAAGCGCAAAGCGATCTTTCTCCTCTACCGCGTTTTACAGGCATTTGCTTCTCCGGTCATCTTAGTCTATCTGCTGTTCCGAGGGCTGCGGAATCCGCGATATTTCGGGACGCTTGCGGAGCGCTGCGGTCAACTTCCCCTCACCTGGCAACAGACTGTTTCAGCAGCGATCTGGTTCCACGCGGTCTCTGTGGGAGAGGTGCTGGCTGCGATCCCGCTGATTGAGGAGGTGCGGCGGCGCACTCCGAAGACGCCCGTTTTTATCAGCACGACTACGCTGGCCGGTCGAGAGACCGCGGCGAAGCGGCTGGCGGGAGTTTGCGACGGCGTGTTCTATGCGCCGTTCGATTTCGTTTGGGTTGTGCGGCGGGTTTTGCGCCGATTGCGGCCTTCGGTGGTGGTGATTCTTGAGACCGAGATCTGGCCCAACCTGTTTCGGGAAGCGAAGAGGATCGGCTGCGGGCTGGTGCTGGTGAATGGGCGCATCTCAGACCGGGCTTTGCCTCGTTATCGGAGGTTTGCGCCGTTGTTCTCGCCGGTTCTTTCGCTGTGCGATCGGATTCTGGTTCAGTCGGAGGAGATGCGGGCGCGGTTCGTTACGGCGGGCGCGGCCCCGAACATTGTTCAGGCAGGCGGGAATTTGAAGTACGACTTCACGCCGGCTGCTATTGCGCCGGACTCGCCCGTTCTGCGGTTTCTCGAGGCTGATCCGCGAAAGCCGTTGTGGATTGCGGCGAGCACTTCGGCGGACGACGTTCTGGCGGAAGAGGATTCCGTGATCGCCGCTCAGCAGACCCTGCGGGGGTGGCGTTTGATTCTGGCGCCCCGAAAGCCGGAGCGATTCGAAGACGCCGCGCGCAAACTGGAGCGATCCGGCTTGCGGTGGACGCGGCGCAGTTCTCTCGCGGATGCCGCGGCAGATGTTCTTCTGCTCGATTCGATCGGTGAGTTGAGCGGACTCTTCGCGCACGCAGACGTGGTTTTTATGGGCGGGACTCTCGCCGAACGGGGGGGCCACAACATTCTGGAACCAGCAATCTTCGGCAAACCGATCATCGCCGGACCTCACCTTGAGAACTTTCGGGACATCGAGGAGCACTTCGAAAGTCATAAGGCCGTATTGCGCATCGCCAGGGGCGATCAGTTGGCGGAGGCCGTGCTGAATGCCGCGTCCAGGCCGTCGCTCGGGGCGCGGGCCCGCTTGGCGGCCAACACGAAACGCGGTGCAGCGAAGTCGGGGGCCGATGCGGTGATGAGTCTCTACGAAAGTTGTTATCCCTGCGAGCGGCCTCCGCAGCCGCTTCAGGCGATTCTGTGGCCGCTCTCACTGCTCTGGAAGGCAGGCAGCGCAAGGGACCGACGAAAGAAGCAGAAGCGCGCACGGCGACTGCCGGTGCCGGTGGTGAGCATCGGGAACATTACCGCCGGCGGCACGGGAAAGACTCCAGCCACTATTGAACTGCTGCGGGATTTTCGCGACGCGAAACCTGGCTTGCTGACGCGCGGGCATGGCCGCGACGTTCGCGAGAACATTTTATTGCTGCATGAGGACGAGCGGCTGCATGTCTCGCTTACGGGCGACGAAGCGCAGCTTTGTCATCGGGCCGCGGGCGTTCCGACGGGCATTGGAGCCGACCGGTTTACCGTCGGGAAGCAATTGCTCGAGGCGTCGGATGTGCGGCTGTTGTTTCTCGACGACGGGTTCCAGCATTTGCAGCTTCATCGCGATTTCGATCTGGTGCTGATCGACGCGTTGCATCCTTTCGGCGGTGGGCATCTGATTCCGCTGGGCCGTTTGCGAGAGCCGCTGGAGGGCCTGGCGCGGGCGAGCGCGTTTCTCATTACGCGATCCAATGAGGCCCCGAATACGAATGCCATCGAAACCGTGTTGCGGCGATACAACGCGACGGCGCCCGTTTTCCGCTCGAAGACGGTGGCGGGGCGATGGCACTCGGCGGATGGACCGGAGCTTGCCGGGTCGAATCTGCCGCGAGATATTCGAGCAGTCGCGTTTTGCGGATTGGGAAACCCGCAGGCGTTCTGGCGCACGCTGACGCAGGTGGGAATCGAGCCGCTGGCTTCCTACGATTATGGCGACCATCATCGCTATACGCCGCTCGAGATCCGGCGGCTGGCGCGGCATGCGGAGGATATCGGAGCGGAGGCGCTTCTGACCACTGCGAAAGATGTGGTGAATCTCGATCCCGAATACCGCGCAATTATCGGTTCGCTGAAGCTTTACTGGATCGAGGTGAGAACGGAGATCGAAGGGCGCGAGGAGTTGCTGGATCTCATCCGGAAGTTGTAGCGGGTTATGCTTTGGCTGTGGAAAAAGTGCGCCGGATCGTTCCGGTTCTGGGTATTCTGATTCTCGCGGTGGCGATCTACGACGGGTCGATTTTTTATCGCCGCTGGGCCGGGAATCGGCAGGCTCGGCAGGCGCAGGCGGATCGCGCAACGGATCAGGCTCAGAAGGCCATCGCGATGGTGGGCGGGGGGGATCTTAAGATCGTGAGCTTTTATGCGCTGCCGGGGACGATTTCGCGGGGTGGTCAAACCTCGATCTGTTATGGCGTGACCGGGGCGAAGACGGTTAAGCTCGATCCACCGATTCAGAACGTGTGGCCCGCTTTGACGCGGTGTTTCGCGGCCTCGCTGCGGAAAGACACCAGGTTGAAGCTGACTGCGGACGACGGGGCGGGCCGAACCGTTAGTCAGAGTTTCGTGGTGACGGTTCGGTGATCAGTTATCGGTTGGCGTCTTTTCGATTTCGTCCACCACAACCACGCGAACGCCGGTCTTTGCGGCTGCAAGACGTAATCCGAGTTGTTCCTGAATCGCGGTGAAAATGGAGGGCCCCGCCGCGTCCGCCGTATCCGGACTCCATTCGAGCTGAATTTTGTATGCTCCGGTGAGCCCGGTCTGGTCGACCACCGGCCGATCCAGCTTCTGCGACAAGTACTCCGCGAAGCTTGCAAGAGTTACCTGGGCGGTCACTCGTTCGGTTGTTTTGGTTGATCTTCCCGAGATGCCGTTAGCCTGATCCGGTTTCTCCAGTTTTGCGCCGTCTTTCGCCACAACCAGCCGGTAGATCTGCATCTCCTTCGTCTCATCGTGAGTCTTCAGTTTGAAGCGTTCCTCAAGAAGGGCCTGCAGCATTTCGGGTATCTGATCGTTCGTTTGCTCGGCCGGCATCACAGCGAGGATGTCGAACCGTTCGGAACTCAACCAGTCCGGCCCGAAAATCTGGCGCTTCTGTACTCGTTTTGCATCGGAGATCAGATCCAGCAGAGAAAGGCCCTGGTACATGAGACGTCCTTTGGCGCCTTTCTCTTTCCCGACGCTTCTTCGAACGCTTGTTCGTCCGAACTCAAGCGGGGCCGAGGGTTTAATCGATGCGACCTCAAAGGCGATCTGGCCACAGGCCAATCCGGGAATCAGAACCGCGGCCCAGGTACGACGCATGATCAGTTAGTGCGCCACGATAGCGGGCTGGCCGAACCAGTCAAGTCGGATCGGTCCGTTCCCGGCATTCGAAAACACCAGCAGAGTGCCGTCAGCTCCCATAAGGGTCCACCCTGGACTGCTTCCCGCGTCATTCCATACCGGTTTGTTCTCATCGAGAACGGTCAACTTATCGGCACGCTGCATCTGCCGGTAAAGGCGGCCGTCGGAAGTGAACGCGAGTTCGCCGTATCTCACATTATTAACAGGTACGCGCCGAATCAACGTTCCATCGAGGTTCAGCTCAACCCACTCGGATTGCGAGCTCACCTCTCCGGACCAGGCCAGGAGTCCGATCTTGTCATGCGCCGCCGCAATCCTGAGGTCTTGCCAACTCCCGGAGCCCGGCTCCAGTCCTTTCGGAAACAGAGAACGAGCCAGATATCGGCCGGACTCCTTCCTGTCCGGCGAATACTTGCGGACCATCATATAGTCCTGTTTATCCGGAAACCCACGCGTTGAGCCGTCCCGCTGCCACCCGAACGTCCATAGCGAATGGTCTTCGCCATAACTCAGATTTGCTGGCTCGTATTGATCCGTATTCAGGAAACCAGTGTCAATACCATGCCGGTCGAGGAAAGCGATACCGGCGCCGAATCCGGTGGACGTCCGGTAGGTCACGGAAACTGCCACGGAGCCGTCGGAATCCACTGCGAGTCCGCGTGCCGTCGGATTCGTTGCCCCGGGAATCTGGAGCACGCGCACGAAGGCGGGATAGCCCTCCGGCGCGAAGAGCTGAACGCTTGCGCCATCCAGGGAGAAAACGTAGCCGTTCTGGAACGCCGGGACTGGGACGTTGGCAACGCGCACCGCCTGCGAAATGACTTCGCGAGCCGGCCCGGCGGCCGCCGTTGTGAAGAGCGACCCGAGTGCCGCTGCAAGGAAGAGAGTCTTCATTCCGAACTCCTGCTGGTAATCTATGACGCTCCGGACGGGATTAGCGCCTATAAAATCTGACACTTCACGGGCGACAAGATCGCCGGTGTTGCGGCTGACGTAAAGTTCCGCGCCGAGCGGAAGCTCGGCGGCAAGGCCGAAGCCTTGCCCACAAATTATGCGAGGACCAGAACCGGGTGGTAGATGTGCGTCATTGCGATGCGGCCGATTGCTACCAGGCGCCCGTCCGGGCCGATCACTTTCACCAGTGGCGCGCCTGAATTGAGACGGAACGGTGAGACATTAAAGTCTCTTCCCTGGCGAATCTGCGCGATCTCGGTGTCGTTCACATACACCGAAGGAAAGTCCGGCAGCAAGTCGCTGTTGGGGATTACGGCTTCGCGCAGGCGGCCTTCATCCTTCAGTTCCTGCAAACGCTCGAGTGTCACTGCCTGTTCGAGGCGGAATGGACCGGACTGAGTTCGCACCAGGGAATCGATGTGCGCACCGCAGCCGAGGTGCAGGCCAAGCTGGTGCGCGATGCTTCTGATGTACGTCCCCGCGGAACAGCGTACCTGAAGCCTGGCGCGCACTCCTTCCAGTTCGACTAACGTCAGCTCGTAAACAGAGACCGTGACCGGCGCGAGATCTACCGCAATGTTCTTCCGCGCAAGTTTATAGGCGGGAACGCCGTTGACCTTCTTCGCGGAGACGGGGGGCGGGGTCTGCTCGATCTCTCCACGCATGGAGGCGAGACACGCTTCGATCTGTGCGGCTGTTATGTGCGGCTGCGTTTGCGGACCGCAAGGCTCGCCGGCGCGATCGTATGTGGACGTCGCGAATCCGAACCGGACTACAGCGTCGTAGCGCTTTTCGGCCTTCTCATGGAATTGCGCCAGCCGCGTCGCCTGCCCGATCATGACGGGCAGAACGCCTGTGGCGATGGGATCGAGCGTGCCGAGATGACCGACGCGCCGAGTGCCC
This sequence comes from Terriglobia bacterium, assembly GCA_963845785.1. Classification (GTDB taxonomy): domain Bacteria; phylum Acidobacteriota; class Terriglobia; order Bryobacterales; family Bryobacteraceae; genus BOG-234. Next base: position 394,088 of record CAWJTK010000005.1, read on the forward strand.
GCGATGCCGCGCATCTTGTTGACTACGTCGTGGGACGTCCACTCGGTGGGCTTGTTGACGACGATGATTCCTTCAAAACTTGTCTTCTCAAGATCAGACATTTCAAGATCAGACATTCACTTCTGTTGTTCCAGTTCCTCGATGGATTTCATTACGACCGCGCCGATTACTTCAAAGCTGTGCGGGTCGAGTTTATCCATCGTGTCGCGCGGGGTGTGCCAGAAGGTGCTCTGAGACTCGAAATCGATGAGATCGACGGCGCGCACACCGGCGCTGAGGAACGGCATGTGGTCGTCCTCAATGGCGCCGCCCTGACGCGGGAATGCGGCGGAATAACCGAGTGAATCGGCCACGTCCCAGACGAGGTTCCGGAGTGATGGCGCGGAGTTCTGATCCCACGTCAGGCGGAGGTTTTTATCGCCCGTCATATCGACGTTGATCAGCGCTTTGAGGCGGCGGTTGGTGCCATCCGCGGTCCACTTCGCAGCGAGATGACGACTGCCGTAAAGGCTATCGGTGTCGGTCCAGTCGTGGATCGCTTCTTCACCGTCGAAGAAGACCACATAAACGTCGTCAATGCGCGGGCGGCCCTGCAGCGCGGACGCCAGTTCCAGCAGCATGCCCGTAGAGGAGCCGCCGTCGTTCGCACCTACGAAACCTGCCATCTTCTTCGTGTCGTAGTGGCCGGTGATCGCAATGGCGCGGCCGGATTTGCCGGGAAATTTCGCGATGATGTTCTCCATCGCGAGTGGGCCGTCGGGTGTCTGAGCTGTGAACTTGTCGGAGATTACCTCGCAACCCAGGGTTGCAAGGTGTTGCCTGATCATTGCGCGCAGTTTTGCGATGGCGGGGGATCCATCGGGTCGGGGCCCAAGAGCGACCGCCTGGCGCGTCAGCGCAAAGGCGTCGGCTCCGCTGAAATTTTTGGCCGCGGCGCTGAAACTCAGTCCGAGGGTGAGAACGATAACAAACGGCGAACGATACATGTGTTTATTCAAAAAGGAGGTAAAGCGCTGGAATTAAAACGATTTAAACCAGGAGGCGGGGGATCCCGGTAACTTTCGCTGTCACAATAACTTGCCCACAGAATGTTGTACCATAGTCGGCAGGAGGCCAGAGGTGGCTTCGTTCGGAATCGGCGCTAAATTGCGGCAGGAGAGGCTTAGCCTGGGCCGCAGTGTTGAAGACGTTGCGCGCGAGACGCGAATTTCAGAAAAGTTTCTGGATGCGATCGAACGAGAAGATTTCGAACGCCTGCCCGGGCTGCTCTTCACGCGTAATTTCGTACGGCAGTATGCGCAAAGTCTGAGACTGGATCCGGACCCGCTGCTGGCGGAACTGCCGAAGCCGGATGAATCCGCTGTGCGCCTGCCGGAGGCTCCGCGCGCCTGTTCCTTACAATCGCGACCGGCAGATGGGACCGTTTGTCTGGTTCGCGCTGGCCGCCGCGGGGATCGTGGGCGCCTGGTATCTCTCGCACTCGGTACGAACCCGAGTGAGCGCTTCGCCGAATGCGGTGGCGAGCGCGCGCCCTGTTCCTCCTGCTGCGGCCCCCGCGCGCACACAAGAGCCTGTGTCGCCGCCTCAGGCTACTCCCCCGCCCGGCACTGAACCTGCTGAGACTCCGCAGCAGATCGCTCGGACACCTTTGCAGCCGCCAGCTCAGACGCCTTCACAGCAAGCCACTCAGACGCCAGCGGCGCCTGCCGCAAGCGCTGCAACGCAGGCCGGAGCGGCCCTGGTTTTACCGGTTCGCGTGGTTCTCAAAGCGCAGGAAACATCCTGGATTCAGATGAGCGTCGACGGTAAGGTGGCGTTCACCGGCACGCTGCAACCGAACGACACGAAGGAGATCTCCGCCAACGAACAGCGTCAAAATTGTGACCGGCAACGCGGGCGGACTGATCATTTCGTTGAACGGAAAAACGCTGGACCCGCTCGGACCGAGCGGCCAGGTGCGGACGGTTATGCTGACGGCGGAAGGTCCGCAGTTCCCCGCGAAAGCTCTCCCGACCGAGCCCGATCAGCTCTAGCCCTGCGCCGGTTGCGCAGCGCCTCGCGCCGTTCGGCGAGCAGAACCCGCCTTCTGGCTCGTTCGGCGATCAGCAATTCCTGACGGCGCCTTTGCTTGGTGCGGATGTCGACCTTGCGCCAGAACTTGTCGAAGTACGAAACCGCCGACCAGAGCGAAAACAGTACAACGATGTAAAGCGCTATCTGCGCCCATTCCGTAACCCATGCGTGATGCCTGCTGAGCATCAGAAGGGAGATCGCCAACACTTGCCAGACGGTCTTCGTCTTGCCCAGTTCGCTCGCCTTGATGGTGTATCCTTCCGCGGCGGCGATGCTCCGCAGGCCCGGACACCGCAAACTCTCTGCCGACCAGCAGCACGACGAGCCATCCGGCAACGACATGTTCCTGCACGAGCGAGATCAGCGCCGCGGAAACCAGCAGTTTGTCGGCGATCGGGTCGAGCAATGTCCCGATGGTGGTGACCTGTTGCCAGCGGCGCGCGAGATATCCGTCGAGAAGATCCGTCGCGGCCGCCACCCAAAAAATTAACAGAGCAACAAGATCATTGGTGATGACAGCGCCGTTCCAATGGAGTATGATCTTTTCCTGTACCAGTACTGCGACCAGTAATGGTACGAAGAAAATCCGCGCAATGGTGAGGGTATTCGGAAGATTCACCGGTCCCCTCCAACTGTGGAAATCACCGTCAAATGCGCGGTCGATCAACTGGATTTTTCCCCACCGCTTGCATTTTCCCGAATGAAATGCTAAATCGTTTCCACTTAATTGTTTAGGCGGATTGCTGCGTTGCGGTTCAAAAGCGTGGAAGACCTGAAAATCCAGTGCTTTGCGGGGTTCCGATGCTCACTTGTGCACAGAATTTTCCACAGTTTGAGTGGAATTTCGGATGAGGTAGCGGCGCAACCGCCGGCGCAGCGATTCGGGCGCGTCCACCTCGATCATGCATAAGTTCCCATCATAATCCTCCGCTCGCACTCTGCCGCAGCGATGTAACAGAGCGATTGCGGCGCCGTCACGAAGCGGTATGCGAAATTGTACGGTTTCCACCGCATCGAATGGAACCACCTCGTCAATGAGATCGAGGAGGCGGGTCAGCCCTTCGCCGGTCAGCCCGCTGACCATCACGGCGGGAGTCAAGGGCGCTTTGTCCGGCGTCGGACAGCAGACGCGCGCCGAGAATCGCCGCATCATCGCGGGCATCGGGAGGCAACTGGTCCGCTTTGTTCAGCACCAGGATTTGCGGCGTCCCCGCAGCGCCGATCTCGCCCAGGACGCGGAACACTTCGGAGATATATTGCGGCGCCTGATCGGACGAAACGTCGACCACATGAAGGATCAGAGCCGCTTCCGCGACTTCTTCCAGGGTGGCGCGAAAGGCTTCGATCAGCGTCGTGGGCAGATTGCGAACGAATCCTACCGTGTCGCTCAGAAGAATGCGGCGGCGGGAAGGAAGCGTGATGGCGCGGACGGTGGGATCGAGCGTCGCAAACATGCGCGCATCGGCGAGAACGTCCGGCCGAGGTCAGTCGATTGAACAGGGTGGATTTGCCGGCGTTGGTATAGCCGGCGAGCGAAACCGTGGGCACGGGAACCGAATCACGCTTTTCGCGATGGAGGGCGCGGCCGACGCGCACGCGTTCGAGATCCTCTTCCAGTTTGCGGATGCGCGTGGCGATGCGGCGGCGGTCCGTTTCCAGCTTCGTTTCACCGGGGCCGCGGGTGCCGATGCCGCCGCCGAGACGCGACAGCGAATGGCCCTGGCCGGAGAGGCGCGGCAGCATATATTTCAATTGCGCGAGCTCCACCTGCAGGCGCCCCTCGGCCGTGCGGGCGCGGTGGGCGAAAATATCGAGGATCAGTTGCGTGCGGTCGATGACCTTGACTGCCGATCGCCTTGTCGAGATTGCGCTGCTGCGTGGGCGTCAACTCGTGATCGACGATCAGGACGTCGGCGGAGAGCGCTTCCGCCAGATCTTTCAGCTCCTGCACCTTGCCGTATCCAAGCAGCGTCGCCGCGTCCGCCACGGGACGGACTTGAAATACTTCGGCGGAAATCTCCGCGCCGGCGCTTCGCGCCAGTTCGGCGAGTTCGCGGAAGGATTCGGAGGCGGCGGACGATGCGGAACCCCGGCGGCGTTCGAAGCCGGCCAGGATGGCCTTCTCGGCAACCTGTTCCAGTGAGATCGTTGGTCGTACTCCTGAGAATCCGCGTTTCAGCGAGCGGTCACTTCATTTTACTGAGCGCCGTCAATCTAGTTTTCGGCGTGGGCGGCGCCGGCCGCCTGGGTCATCGGCGTGGAGACGCTCGGATGATTCGCGGCGTGTTGGGAAGCGTGCTGAGGAATGGGCCGGGTGATCACGACTGTGGAAATCGCGTGCTTGAAAATCAGCTGTTCCTGATTATTGGTCTCAAGCACCAGAGAATATTTATCGAAACTCTTGATTCGGCCCGACAGTTTGACGCCACTTAACAAGTAAATAGTGACCAGACCCTTCTCTTTGCGCGCATTATTTAAAAAACTGTCCTGGATGTTTTGCGCCGGCTTGTCCATCTTGCTTTTATTACCTACTTTGTTTCAGCCCTGTAATATTCTGAGCTTGTATCAGGGTCGATTGCATTGTAACGCACTCGTAGCAGGAACCGTGAATTTGCTAACAAATCCTTACTCCTCCTGAAGCTTCAGGCACACAGCTTATACTGCAGGAGACAAATGGGTATCTGGGTACGGTTTCAAAATAATGGCGAGACATCTTACGGAATGGTTGCAAACGATACGGTTGAAGAGGTGCGCGGCAACCTGTTTGGCGACCCGCAGCCGTCGGGACGGCGGTTTGCGCTCGATGAAGTGAAACTGCTCGTTCCCTGCGAGCCGCCTAAGATTCTGGCTGTAGGCCAGAACTACATAAGCCATCTGGGCGAGCGTAAGATGCCTGCGAAACCGGAGATATTTTATAAGCCGATTACGTCGCTGCAGGACCCTGAGGGGCCGATCGTGCTTCCGGACGACTCCGAAGACGCTCATTTCGAGGGCGAACTGGTCGTGGTGATGGGGAAGACGATCCGCAATGCTTCGCGGGAGGAGGCGGCGGCCGCGGTCTTTGGCGTCACGTGCGGTAATGATGTGAGCGACCGCAACTGGCAGCGCGGCGCGGGCAAAGACAACCAGTGGTGGCGCGCAAAGGGGTGCGATACTTTTGGTCCGCTGGGCCCGATGATCGTGACCGGCCTCGATTATTCCGATCTGTTACTGCGCACGATCGTCAACGGTGAAGTGGCGCAGGAACAGCGCACGAGTGATCTGATCTTCGATGTCCCGACCGTTCTTAGCTTTGTCAGCCGCTATGTCACGCTGACTCAGGGTGATGTGGTCTACACCGGTACGCCGGGCAATACGCGCCGAATGACGCCGGGCGATGTGGTTGAGGTGGAGATCGAAGGCATCGGCACGCTGCGGAATCCGGTGACGCGGAACTGAATCGCTTTGGCCCGTTTCTGCGATGTCAGCCTGCCCGTTCCTCTGGACCAGGCTTTCACTTACTCGCTGCCGGCGACACTGCAGCACAGGGTTAAGGCGGGAGCGCGGATACTGGTTCCTTTCGGCCCGCGAAAGATGGCCGGCGTGGTGCTGCGCGTTCACGACGAGCGCCCCGATGTTCCCCTCAAAGACGCGCTTCGCCTGATCGATGCCGAACCGGTGCTCGATAGTGAGTTGATTGCGCTGGGCAAGTGGATTTCGGGCTATTATTGCGCTCCGCTCGGCGAGGTGCTGCGGTCGATGCTGCCGCTGGCATCGGATATTCGCGCGGGTAAGATTTATTCCCTGACCGATGCGGGTCGGGACGCATCGCGGCAGTTGTCGATCGAGCCGCAGGCCGAAGATACGGTCAATCAGGTGATCCAGATGCTGGCGGCGCGATCGCTTTCGACGGCGCACATCAAGAAGAAGGTTCCGCTGGCCGACCGGATTCTGAAGTCGCTCGAACGTAAAGGCTGGATTGCGGTTGAAGAGGTTCAGCACGACCGCGACCCGATGCGGGCGGCGGCCGGGAAACTTCGGATCGCGTTGACTGGCGCGGAGCCGCCGGGGAAGTTGCCGAAAGCCGAGCGGGAGCTGCTGGCGTACCTTTCATTGCATCCGGGTTCGCACAACCTGGGCGAACTGGAGCCGCTGGTTCATAACGCGAGCGTGGCGGCGAGGGCTCTGGCGCGGAAGCAGGCGGTGACGCTGATTCCCGAACCGGTCTTCATTCGGGCCGCGCCGATCCGCGCGCCGCATGAACTGAATGCGTCGCAACGTAATGCGTTCGATCTGATCGAGGCGGGGATCGCCGCGCGGAAATTTTGTACGTTCCTGCTGTACGGCGTCACGGGTTCGGGCAAAACCGAGGTGTATCTGAACGCGATCGATGCGGCCCTCGCATCGGGCCGGGGAGCGTTGATGCTGGTGCCGGAAATTGCGCTGACGCCCGCCGTGGCCGGACAGTTCTTCGCGCGGTTCGGCGACCGGGTCGCGATGCTGCACAGCGCCTTCAGCGATTCCGAGCGCGCGGATCAGTGGCGGCGAATTCGGGCGGGTGGCGCGAGCGTGGTGGTGGGTACGCGATCGGGCGTATTTGCGCCAGTGCGCAATCTGGGCCTGATTGTGGTGGATGAGGAGCACGACGCGAGTTACAAGCAGGAAGAGAACCCGCGATATAACGGACGCGATGTCGCGATCGTGCGGGCGCAGGCGGCGGACGCTTGCGTGGTGCTGGGGTCGGCTACGCCGAGCCTTGAAAGCAGATACAACGCTGCGTCGGGTAAATATACTCTGCTTGAATTGCCGGAGCGCATCGCGCGACCGGCCGATGCCGACCGTGAAGGTGGTCGACATGCGGCAGGAATTCCTCGAGACGCGCAAGCACGCGATCTTTTCGCGCGCGCTGATCGAGGCGATTCGCGAACGGCTGGAGAACAACGAACAGGCGATGATTCTGTTGAACCGCCGCGGGTTTTCGCTACATTCGTTGCGTGCCGGTCTTGCGGCTCGCGTGTCGAGTGCATCAACTGTTCGGTAACGTTGACCTGGCATCGACGGGACCGGCGTCTGCTTTGCCATTACTGCGGATATGCGGAGAAGGTTCCGTCGGTTTGTCCGAAGTGCCAGAGCGAGCACGTGCATTTCATGGGGTCAGGTTCCGAACGGGTCGAAGACGAATTGCACGGGGAATTTCCGCGGCGAAGATCGCGCGGCTCGATCGCGATACGGTGGCCGGCAAACGGCAGTTTGAAGATATTCTGCACAATTTTCGCGAGCGGAATTTCGACATTCTGGTCGGCACGCAGATGATTGCCAAGGGCCACGATATTCCGAACGTGACGCTGGTGGGCGTGGTGTCGGCGGATGTGGGAATCGGGATGCCGGATTTTCGCGCGGCGGAGCGAACGTTTCAGATTCTGACGCAGGTGGCGGGGCGCGCAGGACGCGGGCATCTGCCCGGTATGGTTTATATGCAGACGATTAATCCGGATCATTATGCGATCAAGTTCGCGGCGCAGCAGGATTACAACGGGTTTTTCGAGAAGGAATTGCAGTTTCGGCGGTTCATGAAGTATCCGCCGTTTTGCGGCTATGGCGAATATATTGGTTCGGGCGGCGAAGCAGGAGGATGCGTTGAGGATGAGCACGGAACTGGGGCGCCACATTACGCCTCCGCCCGAGAATATGCGAATTATGGGACCGGCGGAGGCGCCTGTGCAGCGATTGAAGGCGGAGTTTCGGTATCAGTTGCTGATCAAGTCGGGCAGCCGGAAGGATTTGAATGCGCTTTTGCGGAAGGCACGGGATTTTGCGCGTGCGCAGAAGTGGAGCGCGACGGCGCTGGTGATTGATGTGGATCCTTTGACGCTGCTTTAGAAACGTTACTTTGCGCTGCGTTGAAGACACGATTCGAGATCCACCTGTCGCCGGCGATCACGTGAAGTCCGCGCCGAGCGGATGCTCGGCGGCAGCCCCGAAGGGCTGACCCCACACTGGCTCCAGAGCGTTGTCATCCGCTTTCGCGGCTCGAAGGTTGCGGATTCGAATGTCAGAGCTGGCGGAAGAGGCCGGCGCAAAACGGATCGAATTGGAGCCAGCGCTGTCCGTGATAGCCGATTTCCGGGTTCTCCGGAACGCGGAGCAGCCCGTGTCCCTTGAGGCACATGGATTCAGTGCCGTGCCATTCGAGGAAGACTTTGGAGCGATCGCCGATTGACACGGTGTTTCCCAAACGGCGGAGGCAGACCGGACAGCGATCCCGTTGATCGAGGAGGGCCCAGCGCGTTGCGAGGAATGCGGCCCAGTAAAAGAATTGCGATGCGATGGCTACAAACTTTTCGTCGAGAGTGGCGATGAACGAGACGGTGAAGACCGCAATCGCGAGCATGAGGATCATCTTCGCGGCGAAAAACGCCAGGAGTCTTGCTCCGTAGAGCGCGCCGGGTGAGTCTCTGAGCGACATCGCGGTGGTGACGCGGGCGACCAGCCAGCCGGGAACGAACATCAGCATTACGGCCGGAATTAAACCTGCGGTCAGATGTGGCCCGCCGTTCCTCAGCAGAGCTCCCAACGCCGAAATTGCCGCGAGAATTGCAAGCAGGACGAGACAGCGAAGGGGCGAATCCAGGAGGCGGCTTTCTCCGAACGGAGGCAGATCGGGAAACACCTGCGCGGCCTCAATCCGCAGCGAACCCCAAGTCCGCGGCAGCGGGGCCGTGCGCCGGATCGACAGGGCATCCCGGCATGCGCCGAGACAGAATCCCGTGAGTTCCGGACGCCGGTTCCGTTCATCCCCGAGTTCGCGCCAGGCGTACCAGAGTTCCGATTGCCACTCCGCGAGCCATTCGGCGCGCTGCGCAACGGGTACAAACCAGGCGCTCCCGCGAAGAATGGCGAGCTGGAGGGACGGAGTGTGAAGAACCGCCAGAAGGCTCATGCGTTTTGGGTCTCGGTCTCGGGTACCAGTTTTGCCAGCAGCGGATAGCGTTTGCGCGAAGCTTCGAGCGTCGCCTTCCCGCTGGCGGTGAGCTTATAGTACTTTCGCGCCGGACGAAGCTCTGATGCCGCAATCGACTCCTTTTCCCATTGTGAGCGAATCAGGCCGTCGCGTTCGAGGCGGCGCATCGCAGGGTAAACGGTACCGCTCGGAAGCCCGGTCACTTCCATCACGCTGAACCCATAGACGTAGCCGGAGCCGAGCGCCTGCAGAATCATCGCGGAGGTGTGGGAAAGCTTTAGTTCGTCCGCCATGCGGGAATTATATCTATGTAGGATGCTACTTGACAAACAAAATTATTGCCAATATAGTTTGCTACATAGGTGCCCATGCTGGAACTTCGCAACGTTTCGAAGAGCTTCCTCAAGATTCCGGCGGTTTCGGACGTAAGCTTCACCGCCCGCGCAGGCGAGATCACGGGATATCTCGGCCCGAACGGCTCGGGCAAGTCCACGACGATGAAGATGATCACAGGGCTGATTGAAATGTCGTCCGGCGATATTCTGTTTCAGGGGCAGCGGATCCAGCGCGATCCGATCGCATGGAAGCAGCGGATGGGCTATGTGCCCGAGGAACCCTACCTCTACTCGCATCTGAGCGGACTCGAGTATCTGGTGATGGTGGGTCAACTGCGCAACCTGCCGGAAAGGGAGACAGCGCGGCGGATTAATGGTCTGCTGCGGTTGTTCGGACTGGAGCGCGACCGCCACGCACCGATCTCCTCCTATTCGAAAGGCATGCGACAAAAGGTGCTGCTCTCGGCGGCGCTGCTGCACAATCCCGATCTGATTCTTCTGGACGAGCCGTTTTCAGGGCTCGACGTAGCGACCGGCCTGGTGCTGCGCAGCCTGATTCAGGAGCTTGCCGCGCGCGGAAAGGTTATGCTCTTCAGCTCTCATGAACTGGAGACGGTGGAGCGGGTCTGTTCGCATGTGGTGATTCTGCATCGCGGCAAGGTCGTGGCCGACGATTCAATCGAACACCTGCGCACGCTGATGCAGGCGCCCACGCTCGAGGGCATCTTTTCGCAACTCGCGGTCGAGCAGGACACTCAGGCGATTTCGCGCGAGATCGCCGATCTGATCGAGGCTTGAAGAGAGGCCGATGATGAACTCGCAATTCCGTGTTCTTTATCGCGAATTCCTGCTGCGGCTGGTTGATCTGGAGCTTCTTTCCGCCGACGCGCAGGGAGACACCAATAAGCTGCTGGGACAGTTCGCGACTGTGCTGATCTCTTCAAGCGTCTTCATCGGCCTGGGCGGTCTGTTTTTCGATGCCCGGGGCATGTCGCCCGCGCAATTCCAGGCGGCGACGCTAACGATCGAGCACTTTCTGATTGCGACCACCATGCTGGTTACGGGCCTCTTCGCTGTGCTGAGCTGGGACTCGACGTTTCCCGATCGCAAGGATGTCCTCGTGCTCGCGTCATTGCCGATCCGGACACGTACGCTGTTCCTGGCTAAAATTGCGGCGGTAGCGAGCGGCCTCGGACTCGCGGTGCTGGCGTTCAGCGGCGCTCCGGGGATGACATGGCCGCTGGTATTTATGGGCCGAAGCCCGGGTTTCCTCGATCTGATTTTCTTCTTCCTTCACCGGGCTTTTTTCGCGTATTGGATCTCCGTCACTGCGGCGGCTGTATTCCTGTTTTGCTGCGTTCTGGGCATTCAGGGAGTGGCCGCGCTGCTGCCGCGCAGGATTTTTCTGCGACTCTCCAGTTTTCTGCAGGTGGCCGCGTTCTGCACGTTCCTGTCAGTTTATTTCCTGGAACCATCCTTTGCCAGCCTGGAAGCGCTCGGCGCCCCGGGCAATCAGAGAGCGCTTGCATGGCTGCCTTCCTGGTGGTTCCTTGGGTTGTTTCAGTACCTCAACGGCACCGCGCAGCCCGCCGTGGCGCGACTGGCGTGGCGCGCACTGATCGGCCTTGCTGTCGCCGTTTCCATTACGGCGGTCACGTATGCGGTGTCTTACTTTCGCACGATTCGGAAGGTCGTCGAAGAACCCGATATTGCGCCTGGCCATTGGAGCGGCGACTGGGCGATCTCATTCGGCGAGCCGGCCCGGACGGCCATCGTTCTGTTCGCTATCCGCACGCTGATGCGCAGCCGGCGGCATCGTCTCTTTTTGTCGTTCTATCTCGGCATCGGGCTGGCGGTGGTTATCCTTTTCTCGAAAGACCCTGTGGCACGGCGACAGCTGGCCTCGCTGGTAAATGTGCCGCTGCTCATCGCAAGCGTGGTGATGCTGGTTGCGTGGATTGTGGGGACGCGCGTGATCTTCGCCATACCGCTCGATCTGCGCGCGAACTGGATCTTCCGCTTGACGCCGGTGCGGGGCGGGGCCGCATGCCTTTCGGCGGCGCGTCAGTCGCTTTATCTGCTCGGACTCGTGCCGGCGTGGTCGATTGCGGCGGTCTGTTTTCTCTGGATCTGGCCGTGGAAGACCGTAGCTGCCCACTTGCTGTTGCTTGGTTTGCTGGGATCGATTGTGGTTGAAGCGACTCTCTTCGGATTCCGCAAGATCCCATTCACCTGTTCGTGGCTGCCCGGAAAATCGAATATCTACAGGCTGTATTGGGGATTCTTCGCCCTTCAGCCGCTGGTACTGATTAACGGCTGCTCGCTCGAACTTCGCGCCCTGCATGAGCCGCTGCTTTATGCAAAGGTTTTTTCGGCACTCACTGTCGGATATGCGGCCATCTGCTGGTGGGTCGGCGCTCGGGCGGCATCCGACGAGCCTGCGGTCCAGTTTGAGGAGACTGAGGCTTCGCCGATCTTGAGTCTTGGGCTTTCAGGATAGGGCGCGATCGGCGGCTGATCCGATCTTCCATTCCTTGACCATTCGTTGCCCGATTTCGGCGAATTCCGGATGTTCGTTTATCCAGGAATGTATATCCGTGGCGGTTTCTGCCAACGCATCGTTGATGCGTTCGAGGATCTGCCTGACTTTTGCCGGCGCGGCTCCTGTCCGCGTTTCGCCCAGCTTCCCGAGCTCCTTCGCGGTCGGCCATATGGTCGCGCCGTTGAGGGTTAACGCCAGACGGTCCTGCGGAAGGTACACAGAAGTCGTCACCAGATCGTAGACCGGCGCCAGGCGCGCTTCGCCCAGCACCTCGTCATAGAGAATGCCGAAATTCTTGAGGTGCGCGTCGCCATTGCGAAGAGCGCAATTCAGAGCGATCAAGGTGAAGAGTTTCTCCAGGTCTTCGTTCACGTGGACTGAGTTCGCGAACTGCCCGAAGCGCTTCATGACCGAGGTTTCGTAACTGCCCCGATATTTCTCGTCGGTTCTGCGGGCGTTGAGTACGCAGAAATCCTCAAATCCGCGGTATGTTCCGTCCGTCCGCAGATCGAAGCGATCGATCACGAGCGCAAGGCCATCTTCGGCGAGACGAAAGGGAGGCACGTCGAGTCCGCAGCGCCGGGCGGCCGTAAGGCAGAAGTACTCGTTGGCGGCGAGCTGCGGGTATTCGTCGGGTTCCCATAGCTTGACGATGTGGGTCGCGCCCTTGTAGCTCTGTGAAAACCGGCGGCCGGCGTGCTCCGTTTCGGCGAAGGCTTTCTCATCGCGCACCAGGATCTTGGGCTGTACACCGCTGATGCCGGAGAACGAGGCGAACCTTTCGAGAAGGTAACGGAACAGGTCGCCGCCGCGCCTCCGTTCGAGAATTTCGTCTACCGATTGAAATGGCACGTCCTCGTGCAACTGCTCCTTGTCGCCGGTGTAACGGATGCGGCCGAGTTGAGAACGGCCGACGACCGACAGCAGGTCGAAATCGTCGAAAGTGCCGGTCGCTTTGGCAAAAGCGAGGCGAAGGCGTTCGCGCAGGAACCCTTCGGGCAGGTTCATTTCGAAGATCGGCGCCAGACCAAAGGGCGTGTTCCAGGAGGGAAGACGCACCGGCATCGTGACCGAGACCGCCCGCGACTCCGGGGTCTCCGGGAGATAGGCGAATGTGCTGCCGCGCTCGCCGTATCGGTCGAGCAGCCCCGCTTCAGCCGCGTCGGTCCAGATCCTGGTCATTGCGATCCTCTTTCAGCAGTTCGTCGAGCGTGGGACGGTGCGAGGCCGTTGGTTGCAGCGTCAGTTCGAGCCCGAGTGCGGCAAGCAGTCTGGTGAGCTTTGAAAATCCAATTTCTCCAGCGCGTCCGTTTTCGAGCGCATCGAGAGTGGCCCGGCTGATGCCGGCCTGCTTCGAAAGCGCGGACTGGCTTAGCTTGAGTTTCTTGCGCTGATCAGCGATTTGCAGACCCAGTGACGGCAGATCGGCCATTTGCCCAGTATATTAGGCAGTCATTTTGTTTTCAAGTGAAATGCCTAAAATATTAGGCAGATCAGCGGGTTGTGACGAGCCGCTGCTCCCGGAGATGGGGAATGTTATTAAACGATATCAGCCTCGGATCGCCCCGTCTCAAGTCGATTTCCGAAAACGCGGTATTCCGTTGCGCTCCCGCCAGTTGCATGACTCTGCCCGGCGTGAGGTCGAGGGTCGTGCCGGCGCTCAGGGCGATCGGCGTCGCGGAAGTTACGACTGCGATGTGGCCCTGCGAAGGCAGACCAAGCATGGCCTCGCGAACGCGCATCTCGAACCCGGCGAAGGACTCGCCAGCGAATTCGAATCGTCCTTCAATCCACGCTCTCACCACCATCACATCGCAATGCCGCCACGCCCGGTGTGCCAACGATTCCGGATCCGCCATGTCCCGCTGCAATTCGGCGTATTGAAGACGGAACTGCTCGTCTTCAACGGCGAGAAGGGGACCGATGCCCGCATAGACCTCGTCCAGATCGAATTCGCTCCAGCGCGGGTCGACCACCGGGTCGGGGTTTCCACCGCCCATTGCGGCCACGATCTCCTGAGCCGTTGCGATCTGGCGGTTGAGTTTGCCTGTCACAATAGCGTCGAAACGAACGCCGCGCTCGCGGAACCAGTTTCCGAGGGCATGCGCCTGTTCCCGGCCCAGTGCGGAGAGATCGTCATAGACCAGGCGAGAGCCCGCCTGTCCGTGTCGAATCAAGGTGATCAAGCAGCGAGGGTAGCAAACCCACCCGCAATGTCATCCGCCTGCAACACGAGCTTAAGACGGCGCATCAAAGTATAATAGAAAGACATAAAGCAGAATCCGAGGTCCCCTACTTGTCTCTTCGCAGATTTCTTCGCCTTTTTGCGCACGTTCAAATGCTCCCCATTCTGGAAAGTGGAGAGGAGACGCTCGTGGGCGGCCAGGCGGTCATGGAAGGCGTTATGATGCGCGCCCCCCACAGCTATTGCGTCGCTGTACGCAAGCCTTCGGGGGAAATCGTCAGCGAGGAAATGCCGGTCGCGCCGCTGTCCGAGAAGTATCCCTGGCTGAAATACCCCATGATGAGGGGACTCGGCACGCTCACCCAGGCGATGTCGCTCGGTGTTCGCGCGTTGAAATTCTCAGCCAATGCGGCGCTGGACGACGGCGCGCCCGAAAAAGGCAAACCCACCGAAGTTACGAACTGGATGATGGCGGTTCAGGTCATTTTTTCCGTTGTTTTTTTCCTCGTTGTATACAAACTCATTCCCCTCAAACTCACGGAAACTCTCAGCCACTGGCAACCTGCGATTAAAGGCCAGATCGCGTTTAACGTGGTAGATGGCGTCATCCGTCTGGCTATCTTCATCGGTTTCATGCTGGTAATCTCCCGCGCAAAAGACATCCGCCGGGTATTCGAATTCCATGGCGCCGAACACAAAGTGGTCTTCAACTTCGAATCCGGTAAACCTGTCACGGTGGAAAACGCGCAGCAGTTCGTTACGTGGCATCCCCGCTGCGGCACGAGCTTCATGATCGTGATCATGCTGATCTCCACCGTCGTTTATATGCTGATTCCCGCGCAGACCTTCACGGCGAAATTGGTTGAGCGCATCGTCATGCTGCCAGTGATCACCGGACTCAGTTACGAACTGATCCGTTTCGCGGCGAAGCGACGGAGTTCCTTCCTCGCTTTGCTGACGACGCCCGGACTCTGGACGCAGCGCATCACTACCCAATCGCCTTCCGACGAACAGACGGCCGTGGCCATCGAGGCGCTCAATGGAGCAATGGCTCTCGAGGCGAAGCAGGGCGGCGAACTCGTTATCGCCTGAGGTGATCTGAAGCAGGCCTCGAAATGCAATATACGAACAAGCTCGATCAGCTGGAAAAACACTTCGAGGCATTGACTGCCCAGATGGCCGATCCCGCCGTCATCAGCGATGGGGAGCAGTATCGCAAGATTTCGAAGGCGCACAGCGATTTATCGGAAGTCGTCGCGAAATACCGCGCGTACCGCGAGGCCTCGGATCAGTTGCAGCAGGCAAAAGCGATGCTGGACGAGTCCGATCCCGATATGCGCGAACTCGCCTCGCTGGAAGTAGAACGGCTGGAACCCGAGATCACGCAAATGGAGGAGGACATCAAGGTGCTCCTTCTGCCCAAAGACCCGCTCGATGACAAAGACGTCGTGCTCGAAATTCGGGCCGGCACCGGCGGCGACGAAGCCAGTCTGTTTGCCGCCGAGGTCTTTCGCATGTATTGTCGCTACGCCGAGACCCAGCGCTGGAAGGTGGAAGTTACCTCCAGCAGCGAATCAGCGGTTGGCGGTTTAAAAGAAGTACTTGCGCTGGTCAGTGGCAACAAGGTTTACAGCAAACTGAAGTACGAGAGCGGCGTGCACCGCGTGCAGCGCGTCCCCGCGACCGAGCAGCAGGGGCGCGTTCACACGTCGGCCATCACCGTCGCCGTGTTGCCCGAGGCGGATGAAGTAGAGGTCAAGGTCGAGGAAAAGGACATCCGGGTCGATACTTTCTGTTCGTCCGGTCCGGGCGGCCAATCGGTGAACACCACCTATTCCGCGATTCGCATCACGCACCTTCCCACGGGCGTAATCGTTTCGTGCCAGGACGAAAAATCGCAGATCAAGAACCGCGCCAAGGCCATGCGCGTTTTGCGCTCCCGCTTGTACGAACTCGAGCTGGAAAAGCAGCAGGCAGCCATCGGAGCCGAGCGCCGCACTATGGTCGGGACGGGTGATCGCAGCGAAAAAATCCGCACTTATAACTTTCCGCAAAACCGTTTGACCGACCATCGGATCGGCCTGACACTCCACCAGCTCGATCTCGTGATGCTGGGCAAACTGGACCAGATCTTCGACGCCCTCGCCGCGCATTACCAGGCTGAGAAACTGCAAAAAGAAGGCGCCGCCGCTTAGATTACTTCTCCGATGACTATCCGGACGGCCCTCGCGCAAGGAACGGAACTCCTCCGGCGCGAAGGGATTGCGGAGCCGCGCCTGACTGCCGAAGTTCTTCTCGGTCACGCCGTTCATTGCGAGCGGGTCTATTTTTACGCACATCCCGAGCGGGAGTTGCGGGAAGTTGAGTGGATTCACTACGGGCGTTACCTCGACGAGCGGATGCGGGGCAAGCCGACCCAGTACATCACGCGCCGGCAGGAGTTCTACGGCCGTGAGTTCAGGGTTTCATGCGATGTTCTGATTCCACGCTCCGAGACTGAGTTACTCGTCGAAGCGGTTCTGGAACTCAAGCCTCCGCCGGGCGTGTTAATCGACGTCGGTACGGGGTCGGGTGCGATCGCAGTGACGCTCGCTCTCGAGCTCGGACGACCCGTAATCGCGACGGACCTTTCCCCTGACGCTTTGGCCGTAGCCCGCGAGAACGCCCTCAAGCTCGGGGCGGGAGTCGGGTTCGTACACGCCGATCTCCTGGAACCCTTCGCCGCCGAATCCGTCGAGGTCGTGGTCTCAAATCCCCCATACGTTCCAGTGGCGGATCGCGAAACGCTGCAACGCGAAGTCCGCGACTGGGAACCGTCCCTTGCGCTCTTTGCGGGCCCCTCGGGATTATGCGTCTACGAGCGCCTGATTCCCGAAGCGAGCCGCGTTCTTAAACCGGGCGGAATACTCGCGGTCGAGATTGGCTTCGGACAATCGGAGGCTGTCACCGAACTTGCGCGCGGCTGGAACTGCCTGCGCCGCATCCCGGACCTTGCCGGAATCCCGCGCGTCCTGGTCTGCCGAAAGCCGTGAACGCCCACGTAGTCTTTCACGTCGATATGGATGCGTTCTTCGTGTCCGTGGAAGAACTCTTCGACCCGGCGCTTAAAGGGAAAGCCGTGGTGGTGGGCGGCAAGAGCGATGAGCGGGGAGTGGTCTCGGCTGCATCTTACGAAGCGCGGAAATTCGGTGTTCACTCCGCATTGCCGCTGCGCACTGCGTACAAACTGTGCCCACATGCCGTCTTCGTGCCAGGCCATCCCGAACGGTACCGCGAATACTCCGGGCGCGTTTTCGAAATTCTGCGCGGGTTTTCGCCGCTGGTGGAGATGGCATCGGTTGATGAGGCTTATCTCGATATGAGCGGGACGGCGCGATTACACGGCCCTCCGCTGCGCGCCGCCCACCTGCTGCACGACGCCGTCAAATCCGCGACGCTGTTGAATTGTTCCATCGGCATCGCATCTTCACGCCTGGTGGCCAAGATCGCTTCCGATCAGGCCAAGCCTAACGGGATTCTGCACGTTCTGCCGGGCGTCGAGGCGCGCTTTCTCGCGCCGCTTGAAGTGCGTAAGGTGCCAGGCGTCGGCAAAGTCATGGAGAGGAACCTCCACTCGCTCGGCATCCGGCGCATTGGCGATCTGGCCGCTCTGGAAGAGAATGTTCTTGAATCCCGCTTCGGCAAATGGGGTCTCGCGCTTGCCGGCAAGGCACAGGGGCTGGACGCCGGGGGATGGTTCGACTCAGCTATCGGGGAACGCGGCGATCCGAAATCGATCAGCCACGAACACACGTTCAACACCGATACCAAAGACCGCGGCCAGCTTGAGGCTACGCTGACACACCTCGCCGAGAAAGTGGGCCGCCGTTTACGCGAACACGGTCTTCATGCCCGCACCCTGCAACTCAAGCTGCGTTATTCGGATTTCTCTACCATTACGCGCGCGCATACCTTCGGTTCGCCCACTCAGCTCGATATCGATCTGGTCGAGCAGTCCCGCGCTCTGCTGAACGCCAATTGGCAGACCCACCGGGCGATTCGTCTTCTGGGCGTTCAGACCGCGAGCTTCGAACGCGATCAGGGCCAACTCGATCTGATGGATGGCGGACGTACCGAACGCTGGCGGCAGGCGCTCGAAGCCGCTGACCGGCTCCGCGATCGTTTTGGCGAATCGGCGGTCGCCCTCGGCTCTGGAATGCGCGGGCGGTACCGGGAACGGGTACAGGAAAACCCCGCGGCGCTACCGGGCAAGGAACCACGAAAACCATCAAAGCCTTGACACCGCGCCCACGCGATGTTAATTTATGCGCAGGCTGTTAATTTTTGCGCATCAACACCATAATCGCAATTGTTCTTTGCGCCGGCTGCGCGGTCCGCCAGCCCGCCGCGGAAAGCTGGCGTCTCAAGACGAACCTGCTGGTGCCGCCTGGGGTATCCAATCCGGATCTCGCGAAACGGACTCTCACGTCGGATGTCACCGCCGGTCATGGCATCTGCCCGCCGGAGATCCGCGTAAAAGCACATCGCGTCGTTCTCACCGTTACGCGCGATATGCTGAACCACCAGCCGGATGGATGGCTGACCAGGTGGGCTGCCGGGGTCGAAGCCCAGGGATGCATCGCGCCGGGCGAAGGCGAGCGGCTTGCCGCGCAGGTTGCCGAATCTCTTCCTCTCGATCCAGTGGTCGCTTTTCACCTGCTCTATCCGAACAATCGCCGGAGCGGAGGGGTTGACCTCGCGCCGCCGATTCGTATCCAAATCGTCAGCCCGATTCTGAAAGACGAAGCCGCTCCCGAGGCGGGCACAGAAACGTCGGCCGCCGCTAATGGCCTTACGGTCACCATGAAATCCTCCGACAACCTGATCGGCTACGAAATCGCCTGGTATTCGATTCAACCAAAAGCGGCCGGGACTGGATACTCGATCGTACCGCTTTATTCCGAGCGACATATTAAAGACGAGACCGAACGTCGCGCACAACCGGACTCTGACTACCTCGCATTTCCTTCAGGCGCGGGCTTCTACCGCCTCGTTTACAAGTCCGATCGCACATCGTTCACGGCCCTTGTCATCGCGGCGCCCACCCGCGAAGATCTCGACCGCCGCGCGCGTCTGATTGAAACTGGATCAGCTCCGTGCATTGAACTCTGCGTCGCGATTCCCCGGCGGGCGGCCGTAAATGCGATGCTTCCTGTAGCCGTCAACGACGAAGAAGTCATGGTTAGTTGGGGCGCAAACGTCGGCGAAGCAATTCGGAACGCGGGCGAGCGTAAGCCCGAAAGCGTACTTCCGAGGCTGTCGGTCGCCAAACTTTATAACGGCCATCTGGCGGAAGTCGAGTTCGACCGCGCTAGTCCGGCAATTCTCAACCTGATCCTCACTGGCGGAGAAACTATGTCGTGGGATCACATTTCCACGCCCGGGCCGCCGGGGGAACTCGTCGATGTCGGCGGCTATCGCATCCACCTGAACTGCACGGGTTCCGGCAGTCCAACTGTTTTCGTCATCGGCGGGTTTTCCTTCGACTGGGCGCTTGTACAACCCGCTGTCGCGAGCTTTACACGAGTCTGCACCTATGATGCGTCCGGAAACGCGTGGAGCGACCGCGGCCCGAAGCCAACCTGCTTCAACCGCGTCGAAGAAGTACACCGGCTTCTTCGGAACGCGAAGATTGACGGGCCTTATGTACTCGCGGGTTTTTCGACAGGAGCGCTGTTCGCGAGGCTCTACGCGAAGAATTATCCGGACGAAGTTGCCGCGATGGTATTCATCGACCACGCATATCTTCCAAAGCCGGCCGTCCCCTCGCCCAGTGAGAACGCTTCCGGCCCCGACAGCCCGCCCTCGGTGATCTCAGCAACGCCCATCAGCGTCGGGCCGGAGGACGAACCTGGCTTCAACAGACTTCCGCTGCAGGCGCGCGACCTTCACCGCTGGGCCATGTCCCGCAATCCAGCGCTGCCGGACGCCGACATGGCCAACGCGTGTATCGCCGCTGTGGAAAACAGCACTGCCGGCCAGCGACCGCTTGTAGTCGTCAGCACTGCGAACGATTCGCCTGGCTATCTGAAACTGCAAAAGAACCTGCTCGCGCTCTCACCGAACAGCAGCCAGCTGATCGCCGCTGAAAGCTTTCACTCAATCGAAATCAGCCAGCCGGATGTCGTCGTCAAGGCCATTCGGCGCGCAGTCGAGGCCTCACGGAAATGACCGACCACAACGATACGGCCCTTAGCCGGCGCGAGCGTCAGATCATGGATATCCTGTTCGCCATGGAGCGCGCGACCGGCCCCGAAATCCAGGAGCGCCTTCCGGACCAGCCGAGTTACTCCGCTGTCAGGACGATCCTGCGGGTCCTCGAACGCAAAGGCCACATTCGGCATATAGAGGAAGGCATGCGCTACATCTACCTTCCCGTCGCCACACGGCAGAACGCGGCAAAGTCGGCCATGGAGCGCCTCGTGGCAACGTTTTTCGACGGCTCCATGAAAGCCGCGGCGGCCGCATTCGTCGATCCCTCAACCGGAAAACTTTCAAAAGAAGATCTCAAAGAGCTGGAACGGATGATCCGGAAAGCTCGAAAGGAAAAGACGTGATGCTCGTACTCCTGATCAAGGTAACCATGCTTCTGCTGGGGGGATTGATTGCTTTGGCCACGGCCCGGAGGTCGACTCCCGCAATGCGTCATCTTCTTTGCCTCTGCACTTTGTCGGGATCGCTTCTGCTGCCGGCGGCGGCTCTGATTTCCTGGCAGGCGATCGCGATTCCCGCTGGCGCCCTGAACGCCATGGTCGTCGTTTCGTCGAAATCGGGAAGCTCCGAGGTGTGGCACTGGCTGGCGATCCTCGCGGTACTGTGGGGGGGCGGGACCGCGACCCTGCTGTTACGCCTGCTATTCGGTTACTGGCACGTCGCGCGTATGGTCAACGGCCCCGGTGTAAACGTGCCCCTCGCATCGGGGCTGTTCCGGCCCAAAATCTCATTGCCGCGTGAGGCCGCCGAATGGCCGGACTGGCAACGCGAGGCCGCCATCCGTCACGAAACTGCGCATATCGATCGCAAGGACTTGCAGGCAAACCTTGTCGCGAACCTCGCCTGCGCCCTTTACTGGTTCCACCCGCTGGTCTGGTCTCTTGCCGCACGAATGCGCGACGAACAGGAAGCGGCCTGCGATGACGCCGTCCTCCAATCCGGTTTCGATGCCGCCTCATATGCCGAAGCTCTTCTCGTCGTGGTGCGAAACTCCCCCTCAACCTCAACGTTTATTCCAGGATGCTCTATGACAACGCAAGCGAACTTCAAATCGAGAATCGCGCGCCTCCTTGACGGCACTGCGGTACGCCGCACCTCGCGTGCAACTCTGACCGGAATCGCAACTGCTTTCGCCGGAATTCTGCTCGTAGTAGCCCTCCTCAGCCCCGTTCGAGCTGAGGAAGTGCACCAGATGGGCGATGGGGTTTCACAGCCACGCGTTATCTATAAAGTGGACCCGCAATATACCGAGGACGCCCGCCGCGATAAGATTTCGGGTCCGGTGACGCTCTCACTCGTTGTCGGCGCCGACGGACTGGCTCACGACATCAGCGTCATACAGCCGCTGGACTCCGGGCTGGACGTGAATGCCGCTGAGGCGGTGGAGCAATGGCGATTCGCTCCCGGAATGCTCAACGGCGAGGCCGTCGCGGTGCGCGCCACAATCGTAGTCAATTTCAGGCTCTTGTAGCGCCTGCAGCATCTCAGTCCATGAGATGCTGAAATCTCATGCGAGACCCTGAGGTTGTAGAAGCCGAGTTGGTTGAGATCAGCGCCATGGCCGACGACGAAACGAAACTAAACAACATCATCGCCTGGTGTGCGACCCACCCCGACGAAATCCCCTTCGCGATTCACATTCTGATGGGAGGCGCCGGAAAAAAGAACCAGGGGCCGCCTTCAGGCGAGCCTAATCTGCCCTCTGCGGCCGAGCGGTGAGCGTCTCGAGGCCCGGTTGTTCCTGCCTCCGAAGCAAGGCCCGCAGAACTTCCACCTCCGCGGATAGTTCGGCGATGCGGTTTTCGAGCTGTTGACAGTACTCGGACCGAAGGTCGTCAATCCGCAGCGCCTCGGTGAGCGGGTCTTCATCCTGCAGCCAGTTCTCCTCCGGTGCCTGGGTCTTTTCGGCAGAAAGCGCCGCCGATTGATCGTCTGCCTTTCGCTTGCCCATTTCTGTCTTTTTCGCCCGTCTTTTCGAGGATACATGCCTCCCTGGCATGAACCTGAAAAAGTCAGGTTTGTGACGGTATAGTTACGGCCAGGCTCTTTTCCGTGCGCCTGTTTTTGGGAGCCGGCATGCGTCACATACCGGTCAGTGACCGTCACATCGGCCCTCCTGACAGGGAGCCAGCCTGAATCCGTGATACGTTGTGGACCGGCCAGCCGTCACATGTAGCTGTAACCACGAGGACGGAGGCGGCCCGTGATAGAGTGCAAATTCAGTCGAAAGCGAGCTGAGAACCGCCAACCGAATGCTGATTGAAAACCCGCTCAATTCATCTCCGCTGGTATTCCCGGTTCTTGAGTGTTTTCATATCGTTGGGTTTGCACTTTCGGTCGGCACCATCGCCATTGTGCATTTTCGGATGCTTGGCTTTGGTATGCGCCGGGAGGCTCCATCGCAACTGGTTAAGAACGCTTTCCTCTGGACGTTGGGCGGCCTGACGCTGATGGTTTTCTCGGGTCTGATGCTATTTTCGTCGGACCCCAATATGTACTACCTTAATATCGCCTTCGACCTTGAGATGTTTTTCCTGGTGCTGGCGATCACTTTTAACTACACCATCCATCGAAAGGTTGCGATGTCTGACCCGCCCGGAGGGGCAAAGCTGGTTGCCTGCGTGTCTCTGGCGCTCTGGGCCTGTGTTGTTTTTGGCGGGATCTTCATCGGATTCCTGAACCCCACCCTGGATCTCAATCACGTCTGACCATGATTCTTTGCTTTGTCCAGTGGCTTCAATTGACGGATTTTTTCACCTGGCTGAGAGGATCCGCCTATAGCTACCCAGTGGTTCTGTCGCTGCACATGGTCGCGATCTGCTTTTTTGGCGGGATGATCCTGATGACCGACCTCCGGCTTCTCGGCTGGGCGATGACCGGCCGCCCCATCTCGGATGTCGTCGACCAGCTCCGGGTTCCCAAACGTTACGGCTTTCTGTTTGTAGCCACGTGTGGGGTTCTGCTCTTCGGTTGCAAGGCGGAAGAGTATTATTACAACGCCTTTTTTCGGGCTAAGCTGATACTTTTTTGCCTCGTGGCCGCTCACGCCTTGATTTTCCGCGGAGGCGTGTACAGCAAGGCCGCGGAGTTCGATCGTGCGGGGGTAGTCCCGGGCCGGGCGAAACTGGCCGCGGCGTTTTCGCTGATTTCGTGGGCTGGAATTGCGTGCATGGGCCGGGGCATCGGCTATATTGAGCCGCCCTTCGGGATCCATGCCCAGCTTTGGCCGTTCTGAGCCATAAACGTGCCACTGGGTTCCTTCAATCCGCACTCTCCTCAGACACAAATCATCGCTGGGCTTCTCACAAATGTCCTGATCCTGGCCGCCATCGTCTTTCTCGTGGTGGCGGGTCTTGTTACGTACGCGGTTTTCCGTTATCGGGCGAAGAAGGGTTCCGCAGCCGCGGAGGTTGAACCCCCGCCGAGCTTTGGATCGCGTCCGATCGAGATTGCCTGGACCGTGATTCCGATCCTGATTCTCGTCGGGCTTTTCATCGTGACGGTTCGCGCCATGGCGAGAATCGATGCGCCTTCGGAACCTGGCAGAGTGCCCGATCTGGTTATCACGGGACATCAGTGGTGGTGGGATGCGCGGTATCCCAATGGGGTACTTGCGCCCAGCGAAATCCACATTCCGGCAGGCCATCGCTTGCTTGCCGAGGTCGATTCGACCGACGTCATCCATGACTTCTGGACGCCTCAGCTGGCGCGGAAGATAGACGCGGTACCCGGGCGCCCGGCTTACATATGGCTGGAGGCCGACGCTCCGGGGACTTACGACGGGGAGTGCTCGGAATTCTGCGGCGCGGACCATGCGCGCATGCACTTCCTGGTCATCGCGCAGCCTGAGGCCGAATATTCCGCATGGCTCCAGCGCGAGTCTCAGCCCGCGCGGACGCCGCCGCCCTTGATTTACGAACAGAAATGCGCGGAGTGTCATACGAATGCCGGCTAAGGGTCCGGACCTGACTCATATCGCCAGCCGTCAGACCCTGGGCGCAGCGCTTTCGCGGAACAATCCGGCGAATCTCGCGCTTTGGGTTGAGAAGCCCCAGTCGGTTAAACCTGGGAACCGGATGCCGGATCAGCAACTCTCGCGCGATGAAATTGCAGCTTTAACTTCCTGGCTCGGGAGTCTTCAATGACCGGCGTTCTCGGCGCCGTGGACCACAAACGAATCGGAGCTTTGTACCTTTTTTCGGCGCTGATCTTTGCTCTGATCGGCGGGGCGGAAGCAATGGTCATGCGCGCGCAGTTATCCCTGCCAAATCTGAAGCTGCTCACGCCGGACACTTACAACCAGGTCTTCACCATGCACGGCACGACGATGATCTTTCTCGTCGTGATGCCGGTTCTGACTGGTTTTGGCATTTATCTGATTCCGCTCATGATTGGAGCGGACGACCTGGCGTTCCCCCGCCTGAGCGCCGTCGCTTTCTGGCTGCAGATCGCCGGCGGAATATTGCTTTATCTCAGCTTCGCGACGGGAAACGCCCCGAACGCGGGGTGGTTCAGCTACGCGCCACTCAGCGAGAAGCCATACTCTCCCGGACCGGGGCTAGACTTCTGGGCGGTCTCACTGATTCTGATCGGATCCAGTGTTATTGCCTCGGCGATCAACTTCATCGTCACCATCGCCGCGTCGCGGACAGCCGGCATGACGATTCGGCGCCTGCCGCTTTTCGTCTGGATGAACCTGGTTAATGCGGTGATGATTATCTTCGCGCTGCCGGTGCTTGTCGCATCGCTCGTAATGCTGCTGAGCGATCGCCTGCTGCACGCTCGGTTCTTCGATGCCGCGCAGGGTGGATCCCCGTTACTCTGGCAGCACTATTTCTGGATCTTCGGGCACCCGGAAGTCTACATCATGATCCTTCCGGCCTTCGGCATGATCTCGGAAATCATCCCGGTCTTTTCGCGGAAGCCGATCTTCGGGTATCCCTTCGTCGCCGCATCCACGCTTGCGATCGCCTTTCTGAGCTATGGCGTCTGGGTTCATCACATGTTCGCTGTAGCGCTCGGACGCACGCTCCTCTCAGTTTTCGCGGCGGCGAGCATGTTGATCGCGGTTCCCACGGGCGTGAAGGTGTTCAACTGGGCCACAACGATGCTCGGGGGGTCGATCCGGTTCACGACGTCCATGTTGTTCGCTGTTGCCTTTCTGCTTGAGTTCACCATCGGCGGATTGAGTGGCGTCGCCTTTGCCGCCGTTCCGGTCGACTGGCAGCTGACCGATACCTATTTTGTGGTGGCCCATATCCATTACGTGCTTCTCGGGGGCACGATCTTTGCCGTCTTCGCAGGCGTCTATTACTGGTTTCCGAAGATGACGGGCCGCCTGCTCGACGAACCGCTCGGCCGCTGGCACTTCTGGCTGGTTGTGGTGGGCTTCAACGCGACCTTCTTCGTACAGCACATTCTTGGTCTTCTCGGAATGCCGCGCCGCGTCTACACTTATGCCGATTTCCCCTGGTGGGGGCCGCTCAATCTGATTTCCACGATCGGCGCGGGCATTCTCACGTTCGGAATTTTGTTGTTCGTCACCAATGTTCTGGTAAGCCTTCGTTTCGGCGCGGTCGCGGGCTGCGATCCCTGGAACGCCTGGACGCTCGAATGGGCGCAGGACTCTTCCGCCGTCACCGTGCAGAGTCGTCGTCCACTGTGGGATTTGAAACACCCTGAAGCTCCGGACTGGGTGACCGGGTCATGACCTGGACAAAAGCGAAACTCGGGATGTCGATGCTGATCCTCGCGGAATCAGTGTTCTTTTTCATGCTGATTCTTGCGTTCGTTTACTTCCGCTCGGAGAGCCTGAAGACAGCGGCCGCAACGTTGCATCCCGCGGTGACGTCAATCTTTACGGTGTGCCTGCTCGCAAGCGGTTTCACCTTGTGGCGCGGCTGGCTGGCGCCCACTATGGCGCTGGGAATCATTTTCCTGCTCGGCCAGGGGCGTGAATATGTGGCTCTGCTACAAAGCGGCGTGACCATGAGTCAGGGCTTATTCGGAACGACCTTCTTCACCATTACCTGGATTCATGCCATTCACGCAGCGGTTGGTCTGATCCTTATGGGATTGGCTTTCGCCGGGAGGCTTGCCGTTCCGGTGATCGCGATGTTCTGGTACTTTGTCACGGGCGCGTGGGTAGTCGTGTTCGCAGTTGTATACCTCTGGACTTTTCTATGACCGCCACAGACCTTCTGAAAAGCGGATGGGATTGGGAGCCATCGGTAGTGATCGGCTGTGCGGCGCTCGCGGTCGCTTACCTGGTGTTTGGGGGGCCAGGGCTTCGGCCCCGCCGCCGGGCTTCCGCCCGGCGCGGACCCATGGCATTCTTCCTCGCAGGCGTCCTGATCCTGCTACTCGACCTCGTTTCGCCGATAGATCTGCTTGGCGACCAATACCTCTTCAGCGCCCATATCGTGCAGCACTTCGTACTCGCGCTGATTGTGCCGCCTCTCTTGCTGCTCGGAATTCCGCAATGGTTTGCGGAAGACGCGCTCAAGCGGCCCATGCTCGCGCGCTTCGAACACGAGATTGCCCGCCCGCCGGTGTCCTGGCTGCTCGGCGTCGGCGTCATGATCATCTGGCACGTTCCCGCATTCTTTAACGCGGCGCTCGCGAATGAAGGCCTTCACGTCCTCCAGCATCTGAGCTTTTTAGTGACGGGAGTTCTCTTCTGGTGGCCCGTTCTCACGCCGGTCGAGGGCCACCGTATCGCCCCGCTCGGAGCCATATCGTATCTCTTCGGCGCCTGCCTGAGTTGCAGTCTGCTGGGCGCCGCCTTGACCTTCGCCCGCCCGGGTCTCTATCCCGCATATCTGACTCCAGACGATCGCCTCGGAATTCTTCCCCTTCTCAGGGGCCATTGGGGGCTTGATCCGCGAAATGACCAGCAGCTCGGAGGTCTATTAATGTGGATCCCGGGGTGCTTCGTCTATTTGACCGGGATCCTCGCAACCGTTGCTCGTTGGTATGAGGCGGGGTACGAAGAAGCTCCCGCCGGCCGAACATTATGACAAATTCCCGCTTGCACCTTCCTGCGATTATCCTCGCGATTCTTACCCTTCTCCTGATTGGGGTTGGCGCTTTACTTACCAGCGGAATCCGGCCGCTCCCCGGTACGTCTCCCACGCCTGCTCCGATCACGCCCATGGCCGGCGCCGAGCAAATTGCGCTGGCCCACCGGATTCTGGCCGCGCTCGTCGGGGTATTCGCAGTCGGCATTGCGATTGTCAGCTCACCGGAGATCCGGTTGCCGGCCTGGACAGCGGCCGGCCTCGTCGTTGTGGATGCCATGCTCGGCCTTCACGGCGGACCGGGTGGCATGTTACCCCCGCTCGCCGGCGTGTTTCATGCGCTGCTCGCTCCCGTCCTTTTTGCGGTAATCGTATCGATTGTCCTCTTCACATCGAAGAACTGGATCGATCCCGCCGTCCCGGCCCGGGACATTTGGTCTCCGCTGAACAAGCTGGCCATCCTTGTTCCCGTTTTTGTGATATTGCAGATAGCGCTCGGCGCGGCGTTCCGCCACAACACCATGGGAGTTTTCTGGCACATCCTGAACGCCATGGTGACGCTGCTGCTGATTCTGATGTTCGCCATCTGCGTGGTCCGGCAGTATCCGGAGCATCCCACATTGCGGCCGGCGGCAGTCCAGCTCCTGGTGATTACCGGCGTTCAGGTGCTTCTGGGCTTTGCGGCGTTTCTCGTACTCCTGATCGTTTCACAAACGAACATGGCCCTGATCGTGATCAGCGTGATTCACGTCGTCACGGGATCGCTGACTCTCGCGGCAAGTGTTGTTTTGTCGCTGCAATTCAGACGGAGCGGCGCCGTGGCCGCGTCACAAACCGGTCATTGACCGATAAAGTGACCGGCGGATACCGAAAAGACTTTATGTATCGAATACAATTGCGAAGCCAGAACGTAGAAAGTTGAGGGTATCAATCTAGAAATGCTGATTTATGATCTGAACGCAAATCCGCTGAACAGTAACGAATGGGCCTTTCCCCTCACCGAATGTTTCCACATAACTTCATTCGCCCTGTCGATAGGAACTATCGCCCTGGTTGATCTGCGGCTCCTCGGTCTGGGGATGCGGCATCAGACCCCAGGGCAAATCGTCAAGGACACCTCGTTATGGACCCTTGCCGGCTTCATCATCGTGATCTTCTCCGGCCTGCTGATCTTTTCCTCGGATCCAATCCATTACCTGTACAATCAGGCTTTCCGTTTCAAAGTTACGGCGCTCGCGATTGGACTCATCTACAATTACACGATTCATCGTAAAGTAGCGTTGTCAAACTCTTCCGGCGGAACAGGCGCTCTGGTCGGCGGCATTTCGGTTCTTCTTTGGATCTCGGTTGTTTTTAGCGGCCTGTGGATCGCGTTCATCTAGGTTGAGAAAGGTTGGAATGTTGAATGGATGTTGCTTCGATTAGTCACGCGATCCAGAGCATAGGGTTTCTGACATACATCCGTGAGTCGGGTTACACCTATCCCGTCATCATGGCGACTCATCTCACCTGTATTGCGATTTTTGGGGGCCTGATACTTACCACTGACCTGCGCCTCCTCGGTCTGGCATTTACGGACATTTCTGTCACCGATTTCGTGCGGGGCACACGAATCTGGAAGCGCATCGGCTTCTGCATCATGGTGACCATGGGGCTGCTGCTCGCGACATCGGAGATGGACAAGTATTACGCCAATCCGTATTTCCTGATGAAGATGTCGTTGATCGTCCTCGTCGGCGTGCATGCGTTGTATTTCCGGCCCAGGGTCTACAACAATACGGCGGCGATTGACCGGGCGCCGCAGATACCAGGGGTTGCAAAGGCTGCGGCCGTGATTTCGCTGGTGCTCTGGATCGGAATCGCCAGTTGCGGCCGCTGGATCGCCTATTGGGAACCCCCGAGGCCCAAGGCGCCGGCCATTCCGACCACAGCCGCTATCGACATCCACGCCCCGGGCATGGCGCGATTGCCCGTAACGTGGATTAAGTAAGTGCAGATCGCCGGCGTGAAGCCGCCGAAGATTGCCGTTGCCAGGCTGTAAGCCAGCGAAAATCCCGATGTTCTGATCTCCACCGGCATGATTTCGGTCAGATACACGGCCATTGCTCCGTTGTAAGCGGCGTATAGGAAAGCCAGCCAGAGTTCCACAGCCATAAGTCCGGGGAGAGTCGGCTGGTCCACCAGCCAGAGCAGCGCGGGATAAGCCGTCAGCAGCGCCGCTGCCGTACATCCGATCAGTATCGGGCGACGTCCGATCCGATCCGACAATGCGCCGGAAAGCGGAAGCACTACGAAGTTGCAGGCGCCGACGCACAGAGTCACGACCAGAACACCCGTTGGCGCAAGGTGCAGGACCTCCCTTCCGAACGTCGGCGTATAAGTCGTGACCAGATAAAAACTCACCGTGGTCATGGTGGACATCATCGTGCCCAGCAGGACAAGCCGCCAGTTCCGTAAGACGGAGCGCACGATGGCGGCGGCCGGCGGGCGGACGCTTCGCCGCAGAAACTCGGGCGTCTCCTCGAGAGACCGCCGCATGACATAGAGAAAGGGCAAGAGCGCGCATCCGGCGAGCAAAGCGATCCGCCAGCCCCAGCGTGTCAGCTGACTCGAGGAAAGCGAAGCGGTCAATGCGATTCCCAGCACGGCGGCGAACATGACCGCCACCTGCTGGCTGGCCGATTGCCAGCTGACGTAGAAACCCTTCCTGCCCGGCGGAGCGATCTCCGAAAGATACACCGAGACGCCGCCCAGTTCCACACCCGCCGAAAAACCCTGTACCAGGCGTCCGGCAAGCACCAGCAGCGGCGCGGCGATGCCCAGTGCGGCGTAGCCAGGCAGGCACGCTACGGATAAAGTTCCAATTGCCATCAGGGTCAGAGTCAGGAGCAGGCCGGCGCGGCGGCCGCGATGGTCGACATAAGCGCCAAGGATAATTGCCCCGACAGGTCTCATGAGAAATCCCGCCCCAAACGTCATCAGCGACAGCATTAACGCCGCGAACGGGTTGTTGTTAGGGAAGAACGTGAGCGCGATCGCCGGCGCGTAATAGCCGAAGATCTGAAAATCGTACATCTCCAGCGCATTGCCGACAGCCACGCGTACGACGCGCCGCACCTGCGATACGGATGGCTGCGAACTCGCCTGCACTTGCCCGCGCGTCGTGAACAAGGTAATCTCGTCCAAGTATAGGAGGCCCGGTTGCTGGCTACCCCGGAAGATTTTCAACGGCATTTTGAGATTTTGTCGGACGAAGCGTTACTGGAAACGAACCGGGACGAACTCGTCGAGATGGCGAGAGAGGTCTACGACGCAGAGATCGCGAGGCGGGGCCTGGGGCCTGAAGAGGGCGAGGAACTCGCCCCCGAAGGCGAACTTGAGCCCACGCACGCGGCCGAGGAAATGGTGCTCATTGCGACTTTCGGATTCCCCGAGGAAGCGAACATGGCACGGGGATTACTCGAAAGCGCGGCGATTCCTTCGCAAATCAAGAACGAGCTCGCCGCGGTGGGTGGTTTCGAAGCCAGTTTGCTGGTGCCTGCATCGTTCGAAGAGCAGGCCATCGAAATTCTCGAATCGCAGATCTCCGATGAGGAACTGGCCGCTCAGGCGGAAGCGGCCGGGATTCCTGACGAAGAATTCGTGGAAGAGGAGGAACTGACGGAGAACGAGGAATAGACTAAAGCGCGAATTCCTCGGAAACCGAAGCCGAATTGGATGGCTCAGTCGGATCAGCGTTTCGGGCGCGGCGCACGGCACTCCACCGATAATGAGACTCTGTAGCGACGTCTATGATGAACTGGCGACAACTAATCAGCAGCCGGCGCGCGGGACCATCCGACCACCCCGCCGAGGACCGCACTGAGTTCGAAGACGACCTCGGCCGCGTGGTATTCAGCACCCCGGTGCGGCGGCTGCAGGACAAGACCCACGTGTTTCCGCTGGAGCCGCACGACTCTGTACGCACACGTCTGACTCACTCGCTTGAAGTCAGCAGTGTCGCGCGGGACCTGTCTCAAGCCGCTTGCAGGCGGTTAGCGGACCATATCCCGGTTGAGTACTCTCACGCGATTTCGACGATCGCCGCGGCAAGCGCGTTGCTGCACGACGTCGGAAATCCGCCGTTTGGCCACGCCGGCGAAAAGGCGATTCAGGACTGGTTCACGCATAAGCTGGCACAGGACCGTCATCTCGCTTCCGTATTTGCGGAGGCGTCCGCGGCGCAGGATTTCTTTCAGTTCGACGGCAATGCGCAGATGGTGCGGCTGGCTACGCGTCTGCAGGTGCTCAGCGAATCGAACGGGTTGAATCTGACATTCGGCACGCTGTCGGCGGCCTGCAAGTATGTTGTTTCCGCGCGCGACACATGCCCGGATCATCATGAGCGATCGAAGCCCGGGTTCTTTGAGACCGAGCGCGAGTTGATCTGCCAGGTTCAACGGGAGACCGGAACGGGTACGTCGCGGAACCCGATCACGTATCTGGTGGAGGCGGCGGACGACATCGTGAACGTCTGCATCGATCTTGAGGACGGCGTTCGTAAGGGCATTTTCCGATGGCAGGAGATGGTCGAAGAACTCGAGCGCTTCGGCGCCGGCGGCGCGGCGGTTGCTCTGAAAGAAGACGCGCAGGCGCAGGTCGGTAAGCGCAGTCTGACAGGCTACGGAACGGGCGACGTGTTCGCGCAGGCGTTTCGTACCAACCTGATGTCTCGCCTGATTCCCGCGGCGTTGGACGAATTTCAGGAATCTTATGACGCCATCATGACGGGCGACTACGGTTATGAACTCGTGAGGCAATCCCGGCTTGGCGGTCTCTATAACGCCTGTAAAGAAGTGGTGAGACGGCACATCTTCCGGTCGCCGGAAGTGCTGCGGCTGGAGATCATGGGTCGCAAAGTGATTCAGGATCTGCTCGACCTTTACTGGGAAGGCGTTGCGCCCGAATTGCGGGACGAGAAGGGCTTCAGTAACAAGGTCTATTCGATCATTTCGGACAACTACCGGAATGCCTACGAGCAGGATCTGAACAGGACGTTTCCTACGATCGAGCCTGCTGTGAAACGGGATTACCTGAAGCTGAGGCTGGTTTGCGATCAGGTCGCCGGCATGACTGATGCTTATGCGGTACGTCAGCACAAGCTTCTGGCGAACGTCTGAAATCACTGGCTGAGAATCCAGTCCACCGTCTTCGCGGCGAGGCGGTCGAGGGCTTCCACAGCGAGTTCGAGGTGCTCCTCTTTCGAATCTTCGATCTTGTTGTGACTAATGCCCTTGAGCGACTGAACAAACATCATCACTGAAGGTATGCCGCAGCGCTGAACCTCGGCGGCATCGTGCAAAGGGCCTGAGGGCAGGCGATGGACATAACCCGTCGTCTCCAGAATCGCCGTCTCGCAGAGATCCACGAGTTCCAGGTTAAACGGCACGGGTTCGATACTCCAGATTTTCGACCATTCGACGGTGCACCTCTCCTGAAGGGCGAACCGCTCGCTCGCCTCGCGCGCCAGCCGATACAGTTCGGCAAGCGCACCGGCATCGAGATCGCGCTGGTCCAACGTAGTTTCGCAACGGCCAACGACGGCGGTTACGATGCCCGGATAGGTTTTGACGCTTCCCATGGTGCAGACCGCGTCCGGGTAGCGGGCGGCGATGGGGCGCAGTTCGAGCGCGAGTCTGGCGGCCGCGGCAAGCGCATCGCGGCGGGATCGCATGGGTGTCGATCCGGAATGGGCCTCCTGGCCTGTGAATGCGATCGCGTGACGCTCAACGCCCTTAGTGCCCAACACCACTCCAAGGGGCAGCCCCAAGCTTTCCAGCACCGGGCCTTGTTCGATATGGAGTTCCAGGTAAGCCGCGGCTTCCTTTTGTTCCTTTTGCGCTTCTGGAAAGCGGTCTATTTCGACTCCGCATCGGCGGAGCGCGTCTTCGAGACGGATACCGTCTTTATCCGTGCGGCCGCGATCCGCTTCAATCGTGGATGTGCCGGCAAAAGCGGAGGAGCCCAGCAGGCTGCGCCCGAAGCGAGCGCCTTCTTCATCAGCCCAATCGACGAGGCGAACGGTGACGGGCGGCTTGCCGTTATATTTCTCAGCGAAGCCGCGCAGAACTTCGAGCGCTGACATCACGCCAAGGCTTCCATCGAGCCAACCGCCGTTCGGAACCGAATCGAGGTGGCTGCCGAGGATGAGCGCTTTTTCAGAATCTCCCCGGAGAGTGATCCAGCGATTGCCTGCTGCGTCTTTGTGATCTTCGACGGGAAGATCGGCGATTTTGGTCGTGAACCATTCGCGCGCTTTCAGCCACGTGTCGGTCCATGCGATGCGCTGCGCGCCGTGGTCGTCGGCGGTCAGGGCGCGGAGCTCTTTCAGGTCCGCGATCGTGCGTTTGGGATCGGGCATTTTGGTTTTAGAAGTAAGCAGGTTCGCGTTTTAGCAATCGGCCGCGACCTTTTTCACCAACGAATTTTCCGTCTTTAACCTGGACGCGGCCCCGTACCGTCACAACTGAGGGCCGGCCTTCGATCGCCATTCCTTCGAAGCCGTTGTAGTCGCAGTTGACATGTTGCGTGGAGGCTGACAGCACGCCGCGATAGTCGGGATCGTAGATGACCAGATCGGCGTCGCCGCCGACCGCGATGGTTCCCTTTCTCGGGAAGAGTCCGAAGAGTTTCGCGGCGCGCGTGCTGGCTGCGTCGACGAAACGATGAAGATCCAGGATTCCGCGCTTCACTCCGTATGTGTAGAGCAGATTCACGCGCTCTTCGATACCGGGGATGCCGTTGGGAATCTGCGTGAAATCGTCTTTGCCCATCAGCTTTTGCGAGACGTCGAAGGGGCAGTGATCGGTGCCCACCGTGTCGATGAATCCGGCCGCGAGCGCGTCCCAGAGCGCCTTCTGATTGCGGCGATCCCGCAGCGGCGGGGACATGATGTGTTTCAAACCTTCCGCGCCGGGTCTTTCGGCGTATGTTTTGTCGAGAAGGAAGTGCGGCACTACGGACTCGATCCATAGCCTCACCCCTCGCGATTTCGCCGCCAACGCGTTTTCGAGAGCTGGTTTGCATGAGAGGTGAACTACGTATCCGGCGGCTCCGGTGGTCTCGAGAAATGTCGCGAAACGGTTGGTTCCTTCGGCTTCGACGGCTTCCGGCCGGCTCGGCTCGTGCCAACCCGACTCGGTTTGGCCCCTGGATAAGAGGCTTTGCTGCATTCTCGCGACCAGTTCTGCGTTTTCGCAATGGGCCGTCACGATGACCCCCAGTTTTCGCGCGAGTTCGAGAGTCTGGTACATCTCGCTGTCGTCGACGCCGAAGAAGTTCCGGTAGGCGAGGAAGATTTTGAAGGAGGCGATTCCGTCGGCTACGATTTCACGCAATTGCGACGGGGTGCAGGCTTCGAATTTCGAGACGGCCATGTGGAAGGTGTAGTCGCAGGCGCTTGCGCCTTCGGCTTTCGACTTCCATAAGTGATAGCCTTCGAGCGCGTCGTCGAGACGCGACGGGCAGCACATTTCGATGTATGTGGTTGTGCCCCCGACGAGCGCGGCGATGCTGGCGGTTTCGTGCGTGTCCTTCGCGAATGTGGCCATGAAGGGCAGATAGATGTGGACGTGCGGATCGATGAAGCCGGGGAAGACCAGTTTTCCGGTGGCATCGATTATTTCGGTTCCGGTTGGCGCTTCGAGGTCCTTTCCGATACGCGTGATGGTTTCGTCTTCGACGTAGATATCGGCGCGGGACCTGGAGTCCGCAGTGATGATATCGGCGTTCTTGATCAGGAGGGGCATGATCAGTCAAGCGCCTCGCGCGAAGGTGTCGAAAGCTCCGCGCCGGGCGGAAGCCCGGCGGCAGGGCCGAAGCCCTGCCCCACTTTGATGTTTGTACTCAGGGCGCAGTAGGAGATCGACGAGATGGCGAAGCCGGTGAACCAGGCGTAGTCGTAGAGCCAGCGCAGCGCGGGGACGGCAAGGCCGACCAGAGCAGCGCCCGCTCCCAAGGCCAGCGCTGCGATTGCGCGGTAATTTATGCCTCCCGTGTACTCGTAGACTCCTCCTCGTATATAGAGCGCGTCGACCTGCAGACGGCGCTTTCGGATGATGTAGTAATCGGCGATCATTACTCCGGCGACGGGTCCGAGGAGCGCCGAAGAGCCGACGAGCCATCCGAAAACGTAGCTGTTCGCGTTCGCGAGGAGTTTCCATGGCATCAGGAGAACGCCAATTACGCCGGTGATCAGGCCACCGGTGCGGAAGGAGATGAATCGCGGGGCCAGGTTGGCGAAATCATTCGAGGGCGAAACTACGTTCGCGGCCACGTTGGTATTGAGCGTTGCAACCAGAAGGGCAACCAGCGCGATCAGCGCCACTACAGGCTGTTGAAACCGCGCGAGCAGGACGACCGGATCCCAGATCTGCTCGCCGAAAATGATGGCGGACGCCGAGGTGACGGCCACGCCAATGAAGGAGAAGAGCGTCATCGCGGGGGGCAGGCCGAGAGACTGTCCGAGCATTTGAGCTCGCTGCGATTTCGCGTAGCGGGTGAAATCGGGAATATTCAAAGCCACGGTCGCCCAGAAGCCGACCATTCCAGTCAGC
Organism: Terriglobia bacterium; assembly: GCA_963845785.1. Classification (GTDB taxonomy): domain Bacteria; phylum Acidobacteriota; class Terriglobia; order Bryobacterales; family Bryobacteraceae; genus BOG-234. The sequence goes on from CAWJTK010000005.1 coordinate 430,028, forward strand.
GACGGGAAGAAGAAGGCGAGGAAGGCGGAGGTGGTCGGAAATTTACTCGGCTGGCGGAGAACCGGGCCGAGGCCGCCGGCTTTCGAGGTAACCCAGTAGAGCAGGATTAGCCCGATGGCGAGCATGAAAGGCGCACTCACCGAGTCGAGCACTTTGATGCTGTCGAGCCCGCGCCAGACCACATACATGTTGAGCAGCCAGAAAAGGAAAAAACAAACCCAAATTGTGGCGGGCGTCTGGGCGGCAGGCCAGATGATTTTGAGCATGGTCGAGATGGCCTGGCCACCGATCCAGGTCTGGATGCCGAACCATCCGCAGGCAACGAGCGCTCGCACTACGGCGGGAATGTTCGCGCCTTTTACGCCGAAGGAGGACCTCACGAGTACAGGGAACGGAATGCCGTACTTCGTGCCCGCGTGCGCATTGAGGATCATGGGGACCAGAACGATGAGGTTGCCGAGGAGGATCGTGCCGACCGCCTGCCACCAGTTCATCCCTCCGGAGATCAGACCCGACGCGAGCATATAGGTCGGAATGCAGACCGACATCGCGACCCAAAGCGAGGCGTAGGAATAGACGCCCCACGTTCGCTTCTCCAGGGGAACCGGGGCGAGATCGTGGCTGTAGAGTGACGGGTCGGGCGTCACGCATTCACTCCCGTTGAACTTCGCTGCGCCCATGTTTCAGCCGGTATGCCCGCGTCGACGCGCTTCATCGTGATGCATTCATCGACCGGGCAAACCAGGGCGCAGAGATTGCAGCCGACACACTCGGACTCATCGACTCTCGGAATGCGAGAGAGCGGGGTTCGGCCGTATGGGACCTGTGCCTGTTCGGATTTGGAAACGGGAGAGACTGCGATACGCGCCCACGAAGCTGCTTCCACGGCGGCAGGGGTGGGGTGCTGGCCAAGGCCATCCCGATCGAGGTGAATGCATTGATGAGCGCCGTCCCAGCAAGCGACGTAGCAAAGCTCGCAGCCGATGCATTTGGCAGAATCGATATCGGCGACGATTTTGTAGTTGAGGTTCAGGTCTTTCCATTCGCGGATGCGGCCGCTGGAAAGCCCGATAAAGTCGTCGATAGCGCCGAAGCCTTTCTCGTCCATCCAGTTCGAAAGGCCGTCGATCATATCTTCGACGATGCGGAAGCCGTAATGCATCGCTGCGGTGCAAACCTGAACCGTTCCGGAACCGAGGAGAATGAACTCGGCGGCATCGCGCCACGTCGCCACTCCGCCGATGCCCGACAGCGGCAACGCCGAATCGGGATCCGAGGCGATCTGCTGCGCCATATGCAGGGCAATCGGCTTTATCGCGGGGCCGCAGTAACCGCCGTGGCTCGAAGCGCCGTCGACGTTCGGCCTGGGAATAAAGGTATCGAGATCGACGCCGGTAATGGAGTTGATGGTGTTGATGGCCGACAACGCATCGGCCCCGCCCCGCTTCGCGGCGCGCGCCACGGTTCGGATATCACTGATGTTGGGAGTGAGCTTTACGATCACCGGCGTGCGGGCCACTTCCTTCACCCATTCGGTGATCATGCGGGCGTACTCGGGCACCTGACCGACAGCGCTGCCCATGCCTCGCTCGCTCATTCCATGAGGACAGCCGAAGTTGAGTTCGAGGCCGTCGGATCCCGCATCCTCAGCCATTCGCACCATTTCATGCCAGGCCTCGCGCTTCGACTCAACCATAAGCGAGGCGATCACGGCATTTCGCGGATAACGTTTCTTGACCTCGGCAATCTCGCGGAGATTTACTTCAATGGGGCGGTCCGAAATGAGCTCGATGTTATTGAAGCCCATCATGCGGTTGCCGTTCCAGTCGACGGAGGAGTAGCGCGAGCTGACATTGACGATCGGCTCGCCGATGGTCTTCCAGACCGCGCCGCCCCAACCGGCGTCGAAGGCGCGCATCACCTGATCGCCGCAATTGGCCGGCGGTCCGGAGGCAAGCCAGAAGGGATTGGGGCAGCGGATCCGGCCCGCGAAGTTGACGCTCAGGTCAGCCATGAGCAGGCTCCGATGAGAGCGTGGCGGCTATTCCGCGCGCTGCGCGTTTGCCGTCAGCGGCGGCATCGACCACTTCACGACCGCCGCTGACGCAGTCGCCGCCCGCGAAGTATTTCGAATTCGATGTGCGCCCGGTCGCGGGATCAACGACGACGCGGCCATTGCGTAGCTCCACACCCTCGAAGCGTTCGAGCAGGTCGAGTAGTTTCGACTGGCCAATAGCGGTGATCAGCATATCGCAGGGTACGGTAAACTCCGTGCCAAAATCGGGTTCGATTCCCGGCCTGCCTGATGCGTCGGGTTCGGTGAGGCGAGTCCGCTGGAATTCGACGGTCTCGGCGTGAACCGCAAAAGGTTCCACCTGAAAGAGAAGATTGACGCCTTCGGCGCGCGCGTGATCAATCTCGAAAGCGAAGGCAGGCATTTCGCGTTCGCCGCGCCGGTACGCCAGGATTACTTGTTTGGCGCCGAGGCGCTTCGCGGCGGTGGCGGCATCAATTGCCGTGTTGCCGCCGCCGATTACGATAACGTGGCGGCCCACGGGAACCGGCTCGCGCCGTTTATATGCTTCGATGAATTGCAAGGCATCGATCAAGGGCCGTCCTGCGGCATTCAGATCGAGATTGGGTCCCGCGCCCAGTCCGATACCTATGAAGACGGCGGCGTAGTTCGATTCCAGCTCTTCGAGGGAAAGATTTTCGCCGACGGTTGCACCGGTTTCAACCGCGACGCCCAGTGACCGTACAAACTCGACTTCACGCCGGCTGTCCGATGCGTTCAGCTTATATTCGGCGACACCGAACGTGTTCAGACCGCCCGCAGCGGCGCGGCTCTCAAAGATGGTGACCTGGTAGCCGAGGCGGCGCAGCTCGGCCGCGCAGGCGAGCGAGGCGGGACCGCCGCCGACGCAGGCGATGCGTTGGGAACTCTCGGCGCGGACGGGCAACGGCATTTGTGCGCCGGAGTCGTAGAAGTGCTCCATCGCATGGCGCTGCAGCAGGCCGATGGCGATGGGCCGTTCTCCCCGACCGTGCATGACGCAGGAGCCTTCGCAGAGCACGTCGACGGGACAAACCCGGGAACAGCTCAAACCCAGAATGTTCGCCTCAAGAATGCGCAGAGCCGAGCCGCGCATGTTATCGCGAGCGATCTTCCCGATAAAGGCAGGAACATCAATATGAGTCGGGCAGACGGCGGTGCAGGGCGCGTCGAAACAGTTCAGGCACCGGTTGGCTTCCACGATTGCGGCCTGGTGCGAGAGAGACGGGTGCAGATCGTTGAAGAGCGCGTCGATGTCCGGCCGGTCCGCAGTCATCGAGAGTCCTGTGGATTCAACGGATGGCACGATGCGTCAATTTTACAACCCGCGATTTTACAACCGGGAGGAGTTGAGGAAGCCGGGAGCCAGAAGTCAGAATGACCGCCGGCGTCATGGGTTTGTCGGGTTGGCGCCGGGTTCGCGTCTGCCGGTTGCTTTGTTTGCAATGAGTTGTTGGGTTCGTTTGGTGGTTTTTCATCGTTTCGTTCAGATGACTCCGGAAGGAACGGGTCCCCTGCCGGCTGCGTGACTTCGGGTTCCGGCTTTGAGGACGGCGGTGATTCGCTGCGATGACGCCGCATTTCCATAGAGCGCCGGTGCGTGCGGAGGTACTGGGGCGGTCGCAGAGCGAGTCGTAGCGCATGATCACGTCGAGGGTGCGGGAATCGCCGAGCGTGGCGAAGGCCAGGGACGCACGGGTCGGGATGTCTTCGCCACGTCCGACGGAATCGGCCTGCTGGCGGGTCTGGTATTCCATGGCAGCTTTTTCCATGCCCCAGAGGCGGAGCTGACGCCAGCGGGCGGCGGCCATCTTTTCGATGAGGGTGTGTTCGATGGAGGTTTCGGACTGAAGCTCCTCTTCCAGTTCGGCGAGGATTTCGAGGAAGCGGTCGCTACGTTCGCTTTTGAGAACGATGGTTTCGGCGAGCAGGCCGTGTGTCATCGCGTTGCGCGAAGAATTGTATTTGCCCTCGGCTGTGACGGGTCCGCGGGATTTGGCTCCGTTGGCACGGGAGCCCCCGATCTGGCGTTCGGTACGCATGCGATTTTGTTATTGCATGGAGAAGGGCAGATCCTGATGGAATTCGGACGAGTTTTGTTGATTTCAAGGGAAATATAAAGTCTGGTGGCGCGTGACCCCACTCGGCCGCTGTGGCATGATTTTGCATTCGAAAACTCCGACAGACGCCCCGGCAGAGAGCCCCCATATTGAGCCATCCGAAGCGAAGTCCGGGTGGTATTATGCGTAATCATTGAGCCTCGGGCGGCGTACGCCTGCGCAGCGCGATGAGAGATGAGAAAGGATGAGGATGTTCCGCCGATCCCGAAGCGCATTTGCAGCGATATGGACTCTTACCGCAGCCATTTCTTTGGGGCAAGGTTCCCTGCTGGCTGCTGCCGAGTATCCGGTAAGACCGCTACACCTGATCGTGCCGTTCCCCGCGGGCGGTGGCGCGGATTATTGGGGACGCCTCGTCGCGAAGGCATTGAGTAATAAGCTGGGCCAGCAGGTGATTGTCGATAACGTGCCCGGCGCGGGTGGCAACAGGGGCACGGCCGTTGCCGCCGTTGCCGCTCCGGATGGCTATACTCTCCTCCTGGGTTCCATCGGCCCGTTGGCAGTTCACCAGTTCACGTATTCCAGGCTCGCATTTGATCCTGAGAAGAACTTTACTCCCATCGCGCTTCTCGAGTCTTCACCAATCCTTCTCGTGGCCTTTCCGGGGGCGGAGGTTTCCTCGGTGCCACAACTGATTATGCTGGCCCGGGCAAAACCGGACACTCTCTCGTATGCTTCCAACGGGGACGGAAGTCCGGAGGAGGTTGCAGGCGAAATATTCAAGAAAAAGGCGGGTGTCGAAATTCGTCATTTGCCCTACGACGGAGCGGGTCCGGCTCGGAAAGCCGTTTTAGCCGGAGCGGCTTCACTGATGTTCGATCCCTGCAAGGGCGCCCTACCCGCAATCCGGCAAGGGTTGCAGAAGGCGCTGGCAGTAGCCGCGCCGACACGCCTGCCAGGACTGACCGATGTCCCCACATTCGCCGAGGTGGGCATCCCGAATTACGAACTACGCATCTGGACGGGGGTTCTCGCGCCGGCAGGAACGCCACCAGAAATCGTCACGAAGCTCGATCAGGCGATTCAAAGTATTTTACAGACTCCTCAGATAAAAAAAGAAATCGCAGATGAGGGTGGAGAGAGCGCCGCGACTACGCCCGAAAATTTCGCCGCTTTTATCCGGTCGGAACGTAAGAACTGGAGCGCGCTCGTCAGGGAGAGCGGAATTCCAAAGGTTCACTGAGGCAGCTGAAACGCCGGAACCGGTTGTAATCGGTCCGGCTGTCTTTCCTGCTGCCCCCGGTTAGCACCCCGCTACTGCAGTGCAGCTTGCCATCTGCTGTCCGCGGCAAGTGCTGTTACCGCACTCAGGCTGTACGTATCAGCATCATACTGCCAGACGCCTCCGGGCAGAACATTGGTGTTGTAATAAGCCACTGCCTTAATATTCGGGAAAAGCGCCGGCACGTCATTTTGCATTTGCGTGATCCAGGTGGCCTTGTCGGTTGAGCCCGCACCTGGAGTGCTGGCCGTTTCCGCGACCATCACTGGCCTGGCACTTGAGACCGTAGAGACCATTTCATTGTAGGTCGGCTGAAATATCTGCGTAAATGTGTGCCACGGAACCTGCCACATCTGCTCTCCATAAAGGCCCCAATTGTAGCCATCCAACCCCAGCCAGCTTACATAAGCATCTCCCGGATAAAAACTGGCCAGGGGATTCGGGTCATACCAGATGGGAGCGCGCACATTCGGGCACCACATGAATTTCACGTTTGTGGCCCCAACGCTTTGAAAGATGTTGTATACATGCTGCCAGGCCTGGATTGCAAGAGCCGGGCTGTTGCCGTTTACATTGAGTCCCCAGGGATACCAGTTCCCATTCATCTCATGGAACAGACGCAGATAAAAAACGTTACCCCACGCAGCGGCGCTCTGTGCCCATTGACGGATATAGGCATCGTGTTGCCCGCTGATAATGGAGGCGTAGTTGTAACGAGAATCAGTGCTGCCGGAGACCTGCGCGTCCTGCGCGCACCAGGTGAGAACGACCTTAGATCCTGAACGGTTGAGAGCATCCATGGTTGGCTGCGTCGCGCTAAAAAGGACCGGGGTGCCGTTGTTGGTCCATGAGGAGAAACCGAGCAGAAATGCAAACTTTCCCTTTATTTCACTCCCGTCATGCGTGAACTCGGTGAGATTGGGATCCTCGAGCGTATTTCCGTAATTGAAATTCGGAGCGTCTCCCAGAGCAACGGACGCCGCGGGGGGCGAAGTCGTCCCGCCCGTTGTTACCGAAACCTTATCAATCCAGACGTTTCCCGCCATGTTTCCCATCTCAAAGTTCAGGGCGGTGTTCGAGTCACTGGCAGGCATCGTGAAACTGAATGTGTAGTTACTCCAGGATGGGGTCAACGAGAAAGTGTGCAAGGCGTACCAGGACCATGCACCGGAGGTTTGCTGGATTCCTGCGCTAAGCGGGTTGGTGGTTGATGCCATCGCGGCGAATGAAACGGTTACAACCTGACCGGCGGAAAAAGAAATTCCACTTTGGCTAAGTCTCGCGCCCCAGGGAACGGACGATGCCGGCGACCAGGTCTGGATCGCTTCCGACCACTTGCCGTCATCATGGGTACTGCCGTCCTGGTATTGTAAGCCCTGGACGCCATTTCCCAAAGTAAAAGTCCAGGGCGACAGACCTGATTCGAAAGATCCGTTAGTCAGAGTTCCGGCGGCGGCCGCATTGCCGACCGCCAGCAGGCCGACCGCTAATAGAACGCGGAAACCCGAAATAACCGCTGAGGACTTTTTCTTATATCCGAACATAGAACCTCCGAAAAAAATCTATGAACTTCTACTCAAGGGAAATCCTGTTCCACCCGACGTCGCGGGAAGAAGATGCCCTCCCGGGCCGGGAGGCCTCCAGGCAACCATCAATGGGCAAAACTATGCCGCTTGATTTTGCGATAAGTATCAAAAATACCGATGAAAGGAAGCCGGGACAATATACCAATGGTTAACTCAGCAGAGGTGGGAACTGATGTGCGCGACGCTAAGTCTTGTATTTTGATCGCCATTGCCACTGAATCTGGCGATCCTGGGAAAAACACGGAGAAGTTTCCCTCGTCAGAGGCATTACCGACCGGAGAAGATCGGATAATACTTCTGGATTTGTGCGGCAGAGTGTGCTGTGGCCCTGGGAGCCGGAGTAAATTTGTCCGGCCGGCGATCTTATCGCGGCCTGCTTCAACGACATCTCATCACCGCTGCCACTGCAGACCAGCGGGTTTCATAGATTAGGGCATTTCGCAAAATACTGTAGAATTCGCTCACCCGAGGAACCGATTCAGGTTGCTTAAGAACACCGGCGACGAGGGATCGTCGGCGCTACCGGCCCTGACGTAAAGCTCCGCGCCGAGCGGAAGCTCGGCGGCAGGGCGGAAGCCCTGACCCCACACGCTGGCGCCACCGACTCCGGACACGGTAGAACGGCTCCGCAGAAACTGTGATCATCGGCGTTAGCGGTAAACGGTTACCTGTAAATGACCCGTTGCGCTTCTGTCTCCTGGCTCTGGACCCTCGTGATTATCATGCTCTGAACAAAGCCGAAGACTGAGCTCAGGCTCGCCAGATTTTCGGAAAAGAACTGCGGCGTCTGATTCCCCTGCGGCGTGAAGAAGAAAGACTGCCGGCGCCCTCCGAAATCGAGCGCCTGCATGATGGTCCTGTAGTCGTCCCGTTCGCGCGAGTGGTGGAATTCGGCGGCGTAAGAAGGTCCGCTTTGCACCGGCGCGGTTCCGGATCGGTTGAGTGTGGCGAGAAGGAGCGCCGAATCGTTGGCAATATACAACCGGTTCGCATCGATCGCGAACAGGAGCGTCGCGAGGCCGTTCAGTTCCTGGACGGAATGGCCTCCCAGCGCGATCTGCCGCCATTCGACACCAAGACGCGAGGTGCTCCACAGGGTTTCGACCGCCGATGACAGCGCTTCCCGAAGCGCCGCGGCGTCCCAGCCGGCGTCCTTATCCGGAGGGGAGGACAGAACCAGCACGGATGGGGTTCGTATGAAGCCGCTGGCTCTCGCTGTGGATTCGATTTGAAGCAGAGCATCGGGCGATGCGCGGGCAATTAACTCCCGAATGGCGGCCGATTTCAGCGCGCCGGTCACCGAATCGGCCAGCGGAGGCTCATCGATGCGGGTTTCGAGATCCTGCTCGGAACCCGCCGATTCGTCAGTCGAACCCGGGGCCGGCGCATACTCCGTGCCCGCAGAGGTTTCCACGGAGGGGTTCAGCAGTCTGGATTCAATGAGCGATTCGACCAGATTCGCCGAGGGCGCTGCCCATGCTTTGGTCAAAGCCGCGTCTGCCGGCGCCAAACTGCGCAGCGCCGCCACCGCAGCCAGGGCACTCCCGGGCGGCAGTGCGATCCTCTGCTCTGCCGCGCGCACGAGAATTCTGTTTTCGTCGATCTCAGTCCGAGTTCGCCGCACGTCCGCGATTTCCGCTTCGAACGGGCGCAGTTCCGACACATTACGCTGGATCCAGTACGAACGAAAACGAACGTCGGAAATCAGGGCCTGGATGTTGAGGGCCATTCGAAGCTCACCGGGATTTCCCGCGCGCGCCAGCGCGGCCGAGTACCACGCTTCGCCGGTCAGGTCCGCAGCAGGTTGGCGGGCAATCAGCGCCAGGGCTCCGGCGATCAGATCATCCCGCGTAGCGACCACGAGCAAGCCATTGGTGAATGCGAAGGCGACGGTCCGATGCGAGGCGTCGTCACGACGCAAATAGAATGCGATACCACTGGCCTGGCGAGTCGTAAATCGGTCGCGTAAACGCCAAAGCTGACTCTTCGCAAGCCGCGACTCTTCGATCCGGGTGATGTAGACAAACTGCTGCTCCCTCAGATCGTAGAGGCCGAGAGCCGACTCGCCGCCCGCTATTTCGAGGGTTCCCGGCAGGCCGGGAAGGAATCCGGCGACGGCGCCATACTCCTGATAGAGTCCCTGAAGCTTCTGGAGCAGGTTTGAATTGGAGAACACGCGATAGTTGGCGCTCGCCAGCCAGTCTCGCTTCACTCCGGACTGATTCCAGTCGCTGAGAAGCCCCTGAAAGTCCTTCGCTTCGAGGTAGATCATCGGACCCGCCGGAATGAGTGACGCGAGGGCGGCCGGGGCCGGCTGATTCACCTGCACCCAGGCAACCGTGCCGAGCGCAAGCACGCCGACGGTTATCCAAAGAGTCTTCTTCATGGCAGTTCCCGCGCACGCACGATCTGAGTCTGCTGCGTTTTGTCGGATATGATTGGCTGGCGTTTCAAATTGTCCTGGCGCCGTTTCTGTTCCGCCTGAAGAGCCGCGATCCGCTGGCGGTTCGGCGGCTGCGCTTCCCGAACATAACTCAGCGCGGCGGCCAGATCTCCGGTGCGCTCGGCAGCGGCGGAGAGCGCTTCCAGAAGGGAAGTATCCGGCACAATGCGTTCCCGGGGGACTTCGAAAGGTTGTTGTTCGTCCGGGGGCTGCTGATCGTCCGCTGGCTGTTGATAGGCGATGAGGCGGTTGCCGGGCGATACCTGGTACATAGCCAGCGCCGGTCTGTCGTTTCCAGCGCCGAGCGCCGCTCGCACGGCGGCCAGGCGCACATGGGAATTATCCGGTTCGATGGCAAGGGCTTCGCGCAGAAGACTGAGCTTCAAAGCCGGATCGGACACTGCGGCCGCCGCATCCAGGCGTGATTCGACAAAGAATGGCTTGCGCGCCGGGCCAGGGGACTTGCTCCCGGAGGCCAGCAGGGCCAGTTCTCCGGTCAGCGTTATTTGCGCCGATGCCGGCGTTGGCGCGAGCATGCGGGCCGCCTCGGCGCGCGTTGCATATCGAGCGGTGGAATCGTTGACGACTTCCGTCGCCAGCCGGGTCCGGTCCGCGGGGCTCGAAAGCCGGGCGAGCTTGACTTTGGCCTGCGCGTTCCATGGTGTGGATTGCACTGCCTTCGAGAAAAACTCCTTCGCTTCGGCCTCGTGATGAAATTCGTTCAGCAGATCCCCAGCCGGCTCGAATGTCTCGAACGAGGATTCTCCGAAAGGAGGATTGGCGACGAGGGTCATCCTGCGCAATACAGCGAGCGCCTGGCGTAAGGCGTTCGCGCGCTCGAGATGTACCCGGGCGAGTCCCAGGAAATTTGCGATTTCCAGATGCTGCTGGTCGAGTTCGCGAGTATAAACAAATTCGAGCAGCGACAAGGCCGCCGGGATATGGCCTTCCTGACGCAGCAAGGTGGCGTCGTTCAGCAAGTCATACATCGAGGGGGCGATTGCGGGTTGGGAACGGAAGCGGGAGAGCAACTGATCGAAGGCGCCGGTGGCCGCTGCAAGCTGGATCTCTACATGCGTCAACTCCGAGCGATAGGTCTCAAGTTCCGCAGCGGAGAACTGTTGCCACTCATTACGTGCTTCATCGACTTTGCCGCCGGTCAACAGCGACCGGATCAACGCGGCGCGGGCGGATATCGCTTCTCCCTCATAACGAGTCTTGTCATAGCCAGCCGCAAGCGAGGCCTCGCGCAGGAAATATGCGAGCTCGAATCTTCCCAGGCGTTCCCGTTCGTCGGGAGTCGCATCGGGTGGCAGGGAAATATAGGCTTCGCCGGTCTGAGGCATAACGTCCATCAGCCAGTCGAAACTGGTATTCGACCTGAAAGACGCTTCGAGCATTGGCACCAACAGCTCATTGATGCGATATCCGCCGTTGCGATGAACGTAATCGGCCAGCAGGGAGTGGAGATCGGGCTGCACGTCCGCGAACACCTTGGCTTCGGCGATCGACCGGGTCGTACCGCTTACATTGGCCCAGAAGGTTTCCCGCACGCGGACGCCTTTGCTTTGTTCGCGCTGAAAGGCGGCGAGAGCCTCATGCCATTCGGCGATCGCCTCCGCGCGGCGGCCTTGCCGCATCAGCGCCTGGGCAATTCCATCGTGCGCTTCGCCACGATCGGAATCGAGATCCAGAGTTTTACGGAACTCCGTGATCGCCTCGGGGAAACGGCCGATCCCCGCATAGAAACGGGCCTGCGAGATGTAAACTTCAGGGTCACCAGGACGCGACTCCGGATCGGAAGCGAGGTAATCGTTCGCTTGCGGCGATTGTTCCCGCGCCAGATACTCACCGAAGCGCGCGCCGTGGTAATACCAGACGGAGCCAACCAGCGAGCGGCCGACATCCGATCTGGATGCCAGCCTTTCACCAATCGTCTGGGGATGCAGCACCGTCAGGAAGGCCTGATTGACTGCCGGCGAATGATCATTGAAGTACACGCCGGTGAGCGCCGTATAAGAATTCAGCCAGACCGGAGGGAGCGACACGGAGCGCGCGCGCAGGGCATCCGCTGCAACGTTCCGGTTGCCCGCCGCGATGGCAACCTGTACCGCCTGATCGCTGCGTTGTGCCACCAGTGCGCCGGGATTTTGGGCCAGGAGCAACTCCAGGTAGCGGTTCAATTGCTGCGGCCCCAGCACGCCCACCGATTGCATTCTGGCGTAAATCCGGATCTGTGCAGCTGAGTCGCCGGCATTCGACGCGGCGGCGACAGCCTGACTGAGCAACGGTCCTATGTCTGTCTCGCCGGGCCGCCCGGCCCTGGCTTCGAGATCGCGGCTTAATTGCTCATAGAGACCGCGCCGCGACTGAAGCGATATCCAGCGCTGAAGCGAAGGCAGCGCCGCGAGTTGCAGCGCAAGGTCGTCTTCAAGACCTGCCGCCTCCGCGAGTCCGCTGGTCATTCCTGGACGGCCCGACAGGTCCGCTTTGTCTTCGGGCGTGTAAAGTTCCGCCACAAGCCTTCCCACACTACGAACGTTCCCCAGCCCCGGAACGATGTCATTGCGGCGCATCTCCGCCATGATTCTGCCGTACATCTCCAGTTGGGCCGGGTACTTTGCGATATCGTTTCCCGCCAGGCGATAGCCACGCTCCGCGTAGCGTTCCGCATCGGTTTCCAGATGGCATTTGTCGAGAACGGCCGCGATCTGAAACAAGCCGGTGACCGTTTCACCGCCGGCTCCGATGTGCGCCCGTTCGAGAGTAGCGACCGCTTCGGCGTTGTGCCTGAGCCGGGCTTGCATTTCCGCGGCCTTATCGAGCCAATCGGCGTCGTTGTACGTCAATTGATAGAGCTTCGTGTAACTGACGATTGCGTCATCGAAACGCAGCAGACGTTCTTCCAGAGCCGCGCGGGCTTCGACCAGATCGGCCCGATCCGGCCGTGCTTTCATCGCCATATCGTACGCATTGAGCGCCGCGGGGTAATCTTCGATGGCGGTCTCGACGCGCGCCAGGACAATCGGCCAGCGCCAGTCGCGCGGAGCGTCCGCAATCGTTTTGCGGTAGAAGGAAATCAGCTGATCCCGGCGATTGTGGGCAGAGGCGAAAACGGCCGCCTCCCGGGCGACGCTTTCATCCTCCGGATACGCGTTTATCACCTCAATGTACTGATCGACCGCGGCGGCGTAATCGCTGCGTCGCTTCAGCGTGGCGATCAGTCTTCGGCGCAGAGCCGCGATCAGCGATTTTTTATCCTCCGCGGGAAGCGAGGCCTTTTTGAGCGCATCGATTCTGATGTTTGCGAATTGGATAAATCCGGCATCGTCGTTCGCGGCAGTGTAGGTTTCCGCCATCTGCGCGAGATAGTCGGCGCGATTCGGATCGGTGTTGAGCAGGTCCGTCAGAAGGGTGCGCGCTTCATCGATATGGCCCGCGCCGGTGGCGATCCGCGCGGCTTCAAAGCGGAACTGCACCGCCAGTTCCGGACGCGCGTTCGCAGCGGCGGCCGTCAGGGCTGTAATGGCGTCATCATCGCGCTTATTGCGCTTATCGAAATCGACTCTCGCACGCACGACGCCCAGGATCATCGGGTTGTCACGATACAAGGCATCGAAGGTGCGCGCAGCCGCCGGAATGTCTTTGCCGGCCTCGAGATACTTTGCCAGCTCGATACGCAGGCGCATCCGTTCGACCGGGTCCGGTGTTATCGCGATCTCCCGCTCCAGACCCTGGCGCTCTACGTTTTCGAAACCGTGTTCTCGCGCGGCATCCACGAGCGGCGCAATCATCGCGACTTGAGTTTCGACGGCAATCTCTTTCGCCAGATACGCCTGGAGTTCGGCTCGGCGTTGCTGGGCTTTCAATACGTCGATGCGTAACCGCGGGTCCGCGCTGGCGGTCAAGCGGTAGATCAGATCGCGCTGCGCGGGGCGTGTCGAGAGACGAACGATTCGGGTTCGAGAGGGTTCATTGCCGGCTTCCCAACCGGACAGATACTGATCGACTGCCGCGCCATAATCCCGGCGGCCCTCATCTATGACACCGGCCTCGTATGCGAACAAGGCCTTGTCGCGATATCGGGCGCGCGCGTCACGGATCAGACGCATGGCGTCGTTGAAGCGATAGTAATCCCAATAAACAGTGGCGGCCTGAATGTAGCCGTCGCGGTTGCCCGGAAAGATTCGAGGGATTCGATTCCAGGCGAGGGCGGCTCTCGCAAAATCCTCACGGTCGGCATAGATGTCGCCGATGGTTTCGAGCCGCTTTGTGTCGCGGACATCGGCGATGGCCGCGCGTTGCGCCAGGTCCGCGGCAACCCTGGTATCGGTGGGAACGTATGCCGCGAGGGACCGATAAATCGATGCGGCGCGGGCGTTGTTCTCAAGAGAACCCGGATAAAGGCCGGCGAGAGTGCGCATGCCGGGCGCAGCGGTTTCAAAGTGGCTCAGCCACGCCTCCGCTTCGGCCTCGAACTGGACGGCAGCAGGATTGGACGCGCCCGGGCGCCGGACCGCGGCAATCTGGTTCGGAAGTTCTCGGCGCGCAGCAAGCTGCGAGAAATAACGAAATTTGAGGCCGGGATCGTAAAACCAATATTCGCGGAGGAGCGCCAAACCGGCGGGGCCGCCGGACGCGCCCTGCTCATCGTACTGGTTAATCAGATTGTGGACAAAGACCAGATCCTCCGGGAACCGCCGACGCGCGTAGAGATTCAACTCGAGGTTGAGCGCGGCGCCGACGCTCTGTGAGTTCACAGCATTGGCGAAGTATGCTTCGAGTTCGGTGCCGGTAAAAATCCCGGTGGCCTCGCGCGTCAAACCGCTCAAGGCATTTTGCTGTCTGGTGCGCAGATACCAGCGCGCGAGCTTGTCATACCAGGACTTGTCGGGGAACTTTGCGATCGCGCGCCGATAGAGATCCTGCACGTCCGCGCTGAGATCATTCTGTTCGAGAAAGCCGGCGAAGCGTTCGTACAGGCCAGGATCGCTGGGATTGCGGTCGATCTCGCGCCGGTAGATGCGCAGCGCTTCCATTGGCTGGCCGACGGCGGCTGCCCTGGCCAGATACTGGTCGAGAACCTGGGCATACGGGACGGAACGCGGACCAGACGTGTCTGTTCCGACTTGCGCGCCAAAAGCGGGACGAATCGGCATCACGAAGGCGCCGTTCGGTTGCGGGGGAGCGGCGGCGCCGCCGTAGACTCCCAGCGGGACGCCGCCGGCGCGCACCGCCAGTTCGGCCAGCATCTGTTGATATACGGCGAATTCCTCCTGCGTGCGCTGCCGTCTCGCCAGCGCATTGGCCAGGGCGAGCGCAACGCGGGTTCTCTCAGCCGCCCGTGGAAAGGCGGTCAGAAAAGCGCGCCCTTCAGTGACCACGGCATCGTCCTCACCATAAGTCGCATGTGCGTCGATCAGGCTCGCCCTTAAGGCCGCCCTGTGCGGAGAAGCCGGGAATTGCCGCTCCAGAAGTTCCAGCAGCTTTGCACCTTCAGCGCGATGGAAATAAGAGGAAGCCGCGGCGTTCTGCTGCCGATATTCCCAGCGCGGCGTGGTGGAGTTCAGGACCAGCGACAGCAGCCCGTTCAGAAAGCCGGGAGACGAATCGATGGAGCCGATGTCCTTGTACAGTGAAAGGTCCCCGGACCCGAACCGGACAGGCTGGTCGGGCTTTTCGAGTAAGAGCGCGATCATGCCGGCAAGCGCGGTTTCGCGATCTTCCGCGGAAGCGCCCGGGGAGCTATAGAGGGCGTAGTACGCACGCGCCTGTTCATTCGCATCGGGCAGGCGTTCGAACAAACCTGCCAGGGTCTTGAGTTCGGACGGCGCCCAGCTTCCAAGCTTCGTTTCTTTCGCCAACCGATACTCGAAAAGGACTCGTCGCGCGGCGGAAACGTTGCTGGTGTGCTGATAATACGCGAACAGACGGGACGTGGCATCTATGTCACCGGGGTTCTTGTCCCGCCCCGTACGCGCGCGCCCCTCGAAGTCCCGCGATTGCGAGTTCTCGTCGAGCAGCTTGAAATAGGCGTCGAGCAGGGGCTGCGGCCACAGAGGCCGGAAGGCGTTGTCGTAGATCTTAATTGCCGCGTCGGGAGAATCCCGTTTTGCAGCAATGCCGGCGCGCGCCTCTACCGGAAAGGCTGTATCGTCCGGGAACGCCCGCGCATAGGCGGCGATCTGCGTTTCGGCGGAAGCGTATTGGCTGGCGCCGGTCAGGAACTCGATGAACTGCCGACGCGGCAGTTGTTCTTTGGGATAATGCGCGATCCATCCCTGAAACGCGAGGGATGCGGACGTGGCGGGCAGACCGGCGTCCTGGATGACGGGAAGCATGCGGGCATATGCGATCCAGGCGCGCTGCTTTTCGGGGGGAAGAAAGTTATAGGAAGGCGCTGCCCCTACCGCTTCAAGTGCGGCGATTTCCTCCGGCGCCCGTGCGCGCCGGTGATAGAAATCGGCCAGTGCGAGATATCCTTCGCCGCGGTCCCCGGCCAGATCGGCCCAGGCTTTCCAGTCGCTTTCCGCCGCCACGAAGTCGAGTTGCAGCTCGGCTTCCTGCGCGCGCAGGCGGTAAAGCGCAGCGTTCTTTGGGGATGCCACGATCATCTGTGTGAGCGCGGGACGCGTCTCCGACGGCGGACGGCGAAACAGGACTGGGCTTTCTCCCGACTGAGCATCACCGGGCAAGGGCATCGATCGGAGCAGAACATCCAGCAGCGGTCCGGCCGGCTCGTGCTGTACCCAGATAGCGAGATCAGCCCGCGCGAGCACAGCGAGAGCCACGACTGCGATGGCGGCATGGAAAAACCGCGCCGAGGCGACCGGGAAGCTCCGCGGCGAGATCGCCGGCGCTACCGGCTGACGTAAAGTTCCGCGCCGGCCGGAAGGCCGGCGGCAGAGCCGAAGCTCTGCCCCACATCTGAACAGACCCGAAGGTCTACCCCGCGACGAAATTGCCTGCGGATCGGGGGATTTACCAGATCTCAAGCCTCACCTCCTGGCTCGCAATGTTGTGCGCGATATCTTCCGCCGTCACGATGACCTTGTATTCGCCCGCGGCCATTGCTGCGGGTATTGACAGCTCTCCGGTGTTCGTGCGGAGGGCGGGATTCCATCGCAATGAAACCGGTTCCGCGCCCCACAGGCGAGCGGTGATGGTCCGCGTATTGGCGGAGGCTTCGGCCGCAATGGCCAGGCGTCCGCCCGCTTTAACCCTAGGTTCGGCCAGCTTGACGCGAATGACCGGGGCCTGACTGGCGATCACGAAACTTTTCGCTTCGCGGTAGACGTGGCCCTGGCGATCGCGCAATACCAGTTGCACCCGATAGGTGCCGTCGTTCATATCGGAGGGCGCAAGGAAGCGCGTCTGCCAGGCATCTTCCCCAGCGAGGTAACGCATCGGTTTGACCAGGCCGAACGGGAACATGGCGATTACCGACACGATGGAACTGTCGGTCTTGATGCGGAGCATCGGGTCTCCAGGCCGGATGACCCTTGGCCGCAGCAGGGCGCGCGGCACGGCAAGGAATGACGTGTAGGGCGTAACAAACTTGTATTTCTTCGAGAGCCGTATGATCTCGTCGATCGATGCCGTGTCTTCGCCGTCGCGTGCGATCTTGTCGAGCAACGCATCGACCCTTGCACGCGCCCATGCGCGCGGCAGGTATGGATGATCCTGAGAGGGCGCGGGCAGCGGCGCGCTTGTCTGGATCGGCGTTCCCGTCACGCTGAATGAGGCTGCGGAAGCTGGCTTGAGGTACTGCCCCACCCAGGTCGCCGCCGATCCGGCGAAATGAATGTCCTCGATCGGATACACGAGCTGGAAATTATTTGCCGGGGCGGTCCGAAGCGTGAGGCCACGGACAGGTTCCTCGCCAATTTTTGCAAGAAAAGCGTTCAGCTTGAAGTCGATCGGCTCGGTCGATCGCACCCATTCCCACACTCCGTGATTTGCCGCAAGCATCCGGACGAGCGGGAGGTTGGCGTCGTCGCCCACGGCAAAGAAGAACGTATGCGGCTGGCGGGCTTCGGGCAATCTGCCCCATTCACCCGTGTACCATTTCGCAAGCTTGCCGTTGTTTACGCTGCCCGCGGTCGCGCCCCCATCGCTGACGAGCACCACATAGGCGTCGCCGACGCCTTGTGCGGCCTGCTCCAGTCCGGCGGCCAGAGCCTTCTGGAGGTCCGTGCCGCCCCTGATGTCATGACTGCGGATGAACGCCAACGCGTCCTCGACATTCTGCATCGTGGCGGGAACGGGAGCCGGACGGAACGCCGTGGCGTCGGAATTAAACAGCAGCAGATTGAAACGGTCTTCCGGGCGCAGGCGCTTCAACAGCGTTTCGGTTGCCTGAAAGCTTCGCTCCAGTTTTTCCCACTGCATGGAGAGCGAAGTATCGAAAAGCGCGATGACGGTGCGCCCTGGAGCGGAAACAGACGATGCGTTTGGCGCGGCGGGTTTCGGCAGCAAGGCCATCGCCTGAAAAAAATTCTCGCCGCTTTGCGAATCCGTGATGATCTTCAGAGTTCCGGCGCCGGTTGCCGCATATCGGTATCGGACCGAGAAGTCTTCGCTCAGGGGCACGTTGTTGCCCGAAAAAGTGGCTCGCAGGGCGTTCGGCGTTCTCTCGCGGATCTGCAGCGGGTACGCCCTGGAGATTTGCGCGAAATCGTCCAGCGCATGTTCGGAACGCAGTTCCAGCGTTATGGTCAGATGCTCCGCCGTCTGCTGCATATAGGCGTCCGGACGCAGCGGAACCGAGAGAAGCGACTCATAATTTTCCACCGGGAGGCGCTCCTGATATTCGAGTTCGATGCGTTTTGTGGAGAACGAGGGAAAGGGCACGATCTTCGCCGTGAAAACCTGGTTCCGGCCGGCTTCGTCAGCGTCCCGCTCGCCCATCTGCAGCAAGCCAGGATCGAGGGTCATAGCGCGCACCCGGGAGTAGATTTCCTCGGCTCGCTTGCGTTCGAGGATCACGCCGGGAATCCGCACCACGTCGTCCCACACCGCGAAATCGGACACGCTGGCGGCGCCGGGCAGCGCGAACGTATACGAGCCCTCCTGAATCGAGCCGCTGTGGTTTGCGAAAATCTGCCGCACCTGAACGCGGCCGATTCCATTGTCGATGCGGATATCGACCGCCATCTCGCTCAGAGAAAAAATCGCCGGATCGGGTTGATCATGTCCCGCCGGTACCAAAACGCCCGCGTCCGCAAACGCGAGTCCCGCGAGCGCCAGCAAGCCAACGATCAGCTTCATCTCAACTCCCCGTCGCGAAATCGCACCAGACCGTTATCCGTCCCCGCGTACACATAGCCGTTACCCGCGGCTACCGCCGTTACATTGAGCGAGGGAAGGCCGGCGGTCACGTTGGTCCAGCGGCCGGTTGGTTTGGAATACACCCACAGTCCCTCTCCGAGCGAGCCGACGTAGAGAGCGTCGGACGCCTGCGCCATGGCGTTCGGGTTCACGTCGAACCCGCCCTTCAGATCGGGGAAGGCAGTCCAGCGGCCGGAAGCATCGAGCCGCATTACCCCCGCGCCGTAAGTCCCGGCAAACCAGTCATTGCCGACACGCGCGAGCGCCGAGATCCAGTTGTGGCGCAAGGCCGAGTTCGCAGTCGTATAGTTTGCCTGCACGGTGTCGTTTTCCAGAAGCGAGAGACCGCCCAACGTTCCGGCGGCGAGCCGGTCTCCGTCCGAAGCGAGCGCATAGACGTGGTTGTTCACCAGACCTTGCAGCACGTAGAGGCTGCGCACTCCGCCTGCGTCCGCCAGGGTGAGGCCGGCGGGTGTCGCCACCACCATGCCTCCCGAACGAAACAGAACGTCGGTAACGTGGTCCGCCAGCAGTCCCTCCCTGCGATCCATGATCTGGCGCACGTTCAGCGCGGGATCGAACATGACCAGACCGTTGGCGGTAGCGACAGCCATACGCGCTCCGCCTGGCTCTTCCACAACACGATTGACACAGAACAGATGCTCATCTTCAAAGTGGCGGATAGTTTCGAAGGCGCTATCGGCGACATCAAGGCCGCGGTCGAAGTACCCAACCCAGAGGCGTCCGTCATGCGCCACGTCGAGGGCGGCGATGTTGCGATCTGAAAGCGCGCCCTTTTCCGGCTCCAGCACCCGCGTCCATCCGGATCGGCCCGGCTCGGATTTGTAGAGGCCTCCGGCAAGGGCGTAGCGCACGCCGTCTATGCGGAGAATGCGTTCAACCGGCTTATCGAATTCAACGGGTACCAGAGTTTCCCCGGGTCGCATCGTATTTTGCAGTGGAATGGAGAGGATGCCTTCGTCCTCCGTGCCCACTGCCAGGGAATCGTTATCGGCGTCAAGTGAGCGCGCGAAATACCCTTCGGCCAGGGTGCGGGCCTTTTTCCCGTCGCGGAATTCGACGACGCCCACGGACGTACCGACGAACGCCGAAGCGCCGGCAATGGCAATGGAGAGCACATGCGGATCCGGCAAATCCGCCAAAACATGATCGAGCTGACCCGCGTGCAAGTGCCACGCGCCCCCGGCCAGAGTGCCCATCCAGAGGTCGGCATCCGAGCCCGCCAGCACGGTGATGTGGACGCTCCCGAGGGCGGGGAGGAATTCCGTCAGAGTTTTTCCGTCCCACCGCAGCACTCCGCGGTTCGGCGTTCCAAGCAGAACACCGCCGGAACCGAGGCCGAGCACGCTCGTGAAGGTCCGCGAATGCCGATCGAGGGGGAGGATCTGGCGAAAGCGGAAACCGTCAAAAGTCAGAATGCCCGCGCCCTTCGTGGCGATTATCAGTTCCGCGCCGCTGCGGCCAAGCGCGGTCAGTTCGCCTGGCGGCAACTCCCGGCCCGCGCGGTATGTCTCAACCAGCGCGCCGCTCGAATCGTAACCATATACGCCTTGCGCACCGCAGAGGTAAACCCGCCCATTCAGGACCGCGGCATCGCGAAATTCAGCCGCCGAAACGATCGGTTCGGATCGGAATCCGGCGCGAAGATCGGTCGTGATCAGCGTCGCAGGGATTAGATTCGCCGCCCGCGCTTCCACGGCGGCCTGGCCTCGTGCGGCAAGAGCGCGGTAACAAATCCATGACGATGTGACGACAAGAGAAAGCAGGATCGCCGGAGCCGCCAGCCGCCAGCGAACAGAAGCCCGAAGCATTGCAGCGAATTCAGCATAGCTCCGGATTTGCAATTGTCAATAAACGGATGTTAATCTCGGAAACTTTCGTGTTGACGGGGCTGCTGCCTGGGATGTCTCACAAGTACTCGGCGTACCAGTGATGCAGGTATCGCAGGCCCGGGCTCCTGGATTCCCCCGCTGGTGTGGACCCGCAAAGGCGCCATCGGACGGAGGTCTACTTCAGACGATTCGTGCGCTTTCGCGCCAGACCTATGGTTTCTCCACCATGGTGGTTTGGTTTTACACGCCCACGGACCACCAGCACCGTTCAGATCGTCGCCAGCAACCACAAGATAGTCCCGATTTACGTCAATAAATTCCAGGAGGGCGAGAAGTCGTCGGCGTCAGTGGCAGCGTCCGGCTGTCTTCGACAGGCCTCGCGCATTTGTTCGCATTCCCGGCGGCGGATCGCTTCGCGGACTGCCCCACGGATAAAATCCGCACGCTTTCTGGTCTTCGCCGGCGCCACCTTATTCAGCGCCTGAAGAAGCGGCTCATCGAAATGAATCAAGTTCAATGGCATATATATGGAGCTCGCTCGAACGCGAGCGGATTCCGCCGATTCTCCCCGAACCGTGACCAGCCTTTTCGAGAGCGCTTGCGAGAACCCCGCCGTTACACCCCTGGTGTCCGAACTGCTATTGTTCGAGCGTGCGTTCCCAAATCAAGCTCGGAAAGATATTCGGCATCGAAATCGGTCTGCACTACAGCTGGTTTCTGATCGCTCTGCTGATCGTCGCTTCGCTCGATTCGCAATTCCACCAGAAGAATCCGGAGTGGGGTGACGGCGCCATTCTGGCGATGTCGATTGTCACGGGCGTGCTGTTTTTCGTCTCGCTGCTGCTGCACGAGCTCTCGCATTCGATCTTCGCCAGATCGCGCGGTCTGCCGGTGAAGGAGATCACGCTCTTTGCGCTCGGCGGCGTTTCGCAGATCGAGAAGGAGCCCACGAGCGCGAAGACGGAATTCTGGATGGCCTTCGCAGGCCCCCTGATGAGCCTGGTAATCGGATCGATCTGCGTCGGAGCGAGTTTCCTGGCGGGCCCCATGACGACGCCGCTGAAGGCGATGCTTGCCTGGCTCGGCTATATCAATCTTGCGCTGGCGATTTTCAATTTGATTCCCGGGTATCCGCTGGATGGCGGCCGAATTCTGCGTTCCCTCATCTGGTGGAAGACCGGCGATGTCGACAAGGCGACACGGCTGGCGGCGAAAACCGGCCAGGCGGCAGGCTTCCTGTTCATCGCATGGGGAATTCTGCAGTTCGTCGGCGGAGCGGGGTTCGGCGGATTATGGATCTCATTCATCGGCTGGTTCCTGTTGCAAGCCGCCGGCGAGAGTTACGTACAGGCCGGGCTCAAGCATGCGCTCGAAGGCGTAACGGCGGCGGACATCATGACCCGGGATTGCCCGTCTCTCGACGGCAATCTGAACGTTCAGCACTTCGTCGACGAGGAACTCCTCAAGACGGGAAAAAGATGCTTCCTGATTCTGCAGAATCGCGATGTGGTGGGCCTTATAACGCCGCACGAAGTTAAGACCATCGAGCGGGCACGGTGGCCATACACAACGCTTTCCGATGTAATGCGGCCGCTCGAAGATCTGCATACGGTGCCACCCGAGATGCCATTGAAGAATGTTCTGGAGATTATGGGACGCGAGAACCTGAACCAGTTGCCGGTGATGACAAACGGACATCTTGACGGGATACTCTCGCGCGCGAATTTACTGGAGTACCTGCGAACCCGGGCGGATCTGAAAGTCTGATTGCGAACGCCGGGTGTGGTTGCCGGCTTTACCCGGCGTTCGCGAAAAAACGGTCGACGCCTAGGCTGCTGCCGCGGCCTTGACCAGTTCCACTTCGATTTCGAGCTTCAGATCGTCGCCAATCATGAACCCGCCCGTTTCCAGCGCGGCATTGAAAGTCAGGCCGAACTCGCTCCGCTTGATTTTTGTAGTAGCGGACGCGCCAATCCGGATGTTGCCCCAGGGATCTTTGCCTTCGGGGGTCGGGCCTTCCACTTTGAGTACTACGGGATGCGTGACGCCGTGGATCGTCAGATCGCCATTGACGGTCGCTTCGCCACCGTCGAGAGCGACCTTCGTGCTCTTGAAAGTGATTGAAGGAAATTTCTCAACGTCCAGAAAGTCGGCGCTCTTCAGATGCCCATCGCGCTGATCGTCGTTCGTCTTGATCGAATTGGCGTCGATTTCGGCTTCGACCGTCGCGGTTGTGGGATCGTCCGGATCGTATTCAACGGTTCCCTCTATCTTGCTGAATCCTCCCCGGACGTTGCTGATCATCAGGTGACGGATGCTGAAGTTCGCGCTCGAGTGCGCGGAATCGATTTTGTACGTGGCTTTCATAGTCTCCTTTTCCGACGTGGCAGACATTCTTTCATACCACCGACTCTGATGAGACGGCAGCGGCACTACGCTTCACATTTCATGCGGATTTCGGCTCGCACACGCCACCGCGGGCAATAGCTGCGGATAATAGTGGGTACCAGATGACTCGAACTGATTTTCACATGCTCGCGGCTTTTCTGTCGGCAACGCTGCTTGCGTGTGCCGCCGTTTCCCTCGCAGGTTGCGCCAGCCAGAAAACCGAACCGGGGGCTCGGGTTTCGGCCATGCGGGATCCGGGCGTAGTATTCGCTGCGGCTCCGTCGGCTCTTCCGGGAATGCCTGCTGTCGAAAACCCCTCCGATATCTATGCAGCCGACCATGCGGGGAAGCTCAGCCCTGTAGTCCGCGATTTTCCATCGAGAGTGTACGTGCCGAACAGCGGGAGCGACACAGTTGACGTCATCGATCCGAAGACGTTCAGGATCATTAACCATTTCAGAGTCGGGCATCAGCCGCAGCATGTTGTTCCGTCGTACGATCTGAAACGTCTCTGGGTGTTGAACGATCTGGGCGACAGCCTTACCGAGGTCGACCCCGTCACTGGCCAGAAAGGCAAGACTGTTCCCGTTGAAGACCCCTACAACATGTACTACACGCCCGACGGCAAGTTCGCCATCGTCGTCGCGGAAGCGAGACAGAAGCTGGACTTCCGCGATCCGCAAACGATGAAGCTCGTGGATTCGGTGCCTGTCTCGTGCAAGGGCGTCGACCATATGGATTTCACGGCGGACGGGCGCTTCCTGATCGCCAGCTGCGAGTTCGCCGCCAAAGTCATCAAAGTTGACGTTGCGAGCCACAAAGTCGTCGGCGAGGTCACCCTGGAAAAGGGAGGCATGCCGCAGGACGTCAAGACTTCGCCCGACGGCAAGGTGTTCTACGTCGCGGATATGGATGCCGATGGCGTTTACCTGATTGAACCGGACTCATTCAAGCGCATCGGCTTCATCCCGACCGGTAAAGGGACGCATGGCCTGTATGTCAGCCGCGATTCGAAAGTTCTTTACATCTCCAATCGCGGCGAAGGCAGCATATCGATCCTCGATCTCGCCACGCGGAAGCTGATCGCGAAGTGGAAAATTCCGAACGGTGGGAGTCCCGACATGGGGGGCGTCTCCGCCGACGGCAAGGTGCTCTGGCTCTCGGGCCGCTACAACGCGGAGGTTTATGCGTTCGATACGAGCAACGGACACCTGCTGGCCAGAATCAAGGTCGGCAAGGGCCCGCACGGGTTGTGCGTGTATCCTCAGCCTGGCAGATATTCGCTGGGGCACACCGGCGTCTTCAGGTAAGAGTTTTATATAAGATGGATGTCGCGTGAAACGACATCTATTGATTCCACTGACGGGCCTCGCGTTCGGGGCACTGGCATCGCTCGTTGCCCAGGATCTGACGATCGCGAATGCCCGCATCATTTCCTCCGGCGGCGCGGTCATTGAGCGCGGGTCGATCGTCATACGCGGCGGCAAAATTGTTTCGGTGGCGGCCGGCGCGCCATCCGCTTCGAGCGGCAAGACCATCGACGCCAAAGGTATGACCGCAATGCCGGGGTTCATTGATGGACATCGGCATATCAATACAGGGCCCAACGAGAAGGCGCAGATGCAGGCGCTGCTTGAGGCCGGCTACACGACGGTACTCTCCGGAGGCGGTCCCGCGGATGGAAATATTACGTTGCGGGATCACATCGATAAGGGCCTGATCAACGGCCCGCGCATCATTCCGTCCGGCTCGATCAGACTGGCGAATAATACGCCGGAGTCGGCTCGGGCCGAGGTGCGCAAGATGGCGGGAATGGGAATCAAATTCACTGGCGAGATCGCGCTCACCCCGATCCCGGGACCTTCGGAAAAGGAACTGGAGACGCTCAGAGCCATTGTCGATGAGGCGAAGAAGGTCGGCGTCATGGTGCAGGTTCACGCAGTAAGTTCCAGCGCGATGATTGCCGCTGTGGATGCCGGCGTGCCGCTGCTGGTACATCTTCCGAACAAAGACTGGGTCAGCGCAGCGGACGCGAAGAAGGTGGCTGCGGCGGGCGTGAAAGTGCTCGGTACCGTCGCTTTCGGTTCGCCTGTCTTCGGAGTCTTTGCGGACGACAACAATCCGCGTTTCCGCGACGGCAAGCCATGGCCGGATTCGATTGTCGACGGGGATATTCTCGATGGCGCACGCATCGGTCAGGAAGCGGGCTTCATGCCGGTGAATGCGCGCACGATCTGGGATGCGGGCGTTACTCTTGGCTACTGCACGGACACAACCTACGACCCGAAGGCCGGCCTCGACCATGAGTTGAAAATGCTGAACGTGATGTTTTCCATGAAGGACCTGATCAAGATGATCGGGCCGAATACGGCTTCCTACATCCAGATGGGCGACCAGCTTGGGACTCTCGAGCCCGGCAAACTGGCCGATATCATTCTTCTGGACGGCGATCCCCTCGAAGGCTACTGGAATTGGTTGAAAACGAAAGTGGTGGTCAAGGGCGGAGTCGTGGTGGTTGATAAACGATAGCGGTTAGTTCGGGACGCGTCGCCTCTTCCTGTTTCCGCGGCCGAGTCGGTCGTCGAAACTAAATGGTTCGGGAGCCAGAAATCGGATTTTGGCGAAATCCGCGTGATGCGGATTCAGGAGGTAGTTGTACTCATGCGGGATCAATACCGAGGGAACTGCGAGAACAGCGCTCTGTAACTCGGTTACCCAATCCTTGCCAACATTTCGTGATTCCTCGGTCGGCTCTGCGGCATTCCAGCCTGACGGAAGGTTTCGGCTGGCCTCGAAGTCACATTGATGTTGTCGGGCACTTCAACCGGCGTAATGACGTAGTCGTCCGCAAGCTCACCGGCGTTTACCAGCACCTCGAGCGCGCACGGTTCGCGGCTGTATAGATCACAGGTGTCCCTAATATAATTCCATCTGCCACCGTAAAGGCTCGCCCCCGAACCATCATTGGCTGGATACATCGCCCTGCAAAGTCGGTAAGTACGCACTCACCAAACGCCGTGTTCAATCTGTCCCAGAACTTCGCCCACGCGGGCGATGCCTTCCGCGCTGTCCAGTAACGACACAGGCGTGCGGTTTCCCAAAGCTCGAACGGGCGCGTTGAGCCAGCGAATGGCCTTCTCCCGGGTTCCCAGAATCTCGATCGCTCTGGCGGTTATTTCTATAAACGGCTCCGGTTCAACGAGGACCTTAAGCCCTCCCGGCGACGGGCTTCTGACGGCGCAGAAAAGTTTCAAACGTTCTTCCGAGAGCGAAGGACGGAAGTCCGCGATCATCTCCGCTACAAGCTTCTTAATCTCCTCCTTGTCATCGGCCGTCAGCATAAGCTCCTCGTCCTGATTATAAGGTCCCTACAGCAACTGCATCCCCGAGTCCACAAACAAAATATTTCCCGTAACGCCCCGGCTTAAATCGCTGGCAAGAAACACTGCAGCATCTCCCACCTCTCCCGGTTCCGTCGTGTGACGCAGCGGCGAGCGCTCTTTTGTGGCTTCCAGCATAACCGACAGATCCTTTACCGCGCGCGCCGAGGCCGTCTTTACTGCGCCCGCGGAGATCGCGTTCACCCTGATCTTTTGCGGCCCCAGATCGCGCGCCAGATACCGCATGGATGCCTCGAGTGACGCCTTAGCCACGCCCATCACGTTGTAGCTCGGCATCGCGCGCGTCGATCCGATATAGGTCAGCGTCATAATCGACCCGCCGTTCGTCATCAAAGGAGCGACAGCGCGCGACAACGCGACAAGCGAATACGCGCTCACGTTCTGCGCCAGGAGGAACCCGTCGCGTCCGGTGTCCAGAAACAGACCCTCCAGATCCGCCCGATTCGCAAACGCCAGGCTGTGAACCAGCACCTCGACCGGCTCGCCTGATTCGCGCAAGCTCGCCGTGAGAGCCTCCAGGTCCTCGTCTTTCGTGACATCGCACGGCAGCATCCGCGCAATCGGAATTCCGGCGGTTATGCCTTCAATGGTTTCCCTCTGCTTCTCATTCAGGTACGTCAGAACAATCCTGGCGCCTTCGCGCGCGAATGACTCCGTAATTGCGAACGCCAGACTCCACTTGTTCGCCACTCCCGCAATGACCGCCGTCTTTCCTTCGAGCAGTTTCGACATGAACCTTATCAGCCTAACGCAAGCGGGGTGTCATTCTGGGGGTGTAACTCTGTAAGCAGCGAGCGACCTCTGCGCCGGATACTCCTTCTCGTCCTTATCCTGATCGTTTACGGATCGCTTTATCCGTGGCATTTCGTCCCGCATCACCTTGCGGAGAATCCGCTCCGGATCCTGCTTCATTCGTGGCCTCGCGAGGCGCCTCATTATTTCTTTGAGGACGCGGTGGTCAATATCGCGCTCTACACTCCGCTCGGCTTCGCGGCGTATCTGGTCTTCCGTAAATCCATTCTGGCGCCCCTGCTGCTCGGTCTTCTGCTTTCGAGCGCGATAGAAATCACGCAGCTTTTTACGCCGACGCGGATCACGAGCATGATGGACGTGATCAGCAACGTGGCCGGTTCGGCGCTCGGGGTAGCCGTGGCGATCGCCTTCAAAGGGGTGATCCGGCGGCGGCCTTCTCACTCCCACCTCCTGCTGCGCGACCGAGGCGCGCTCGGGCTGATCCTTTGCTGGGCTACGTCGCTTCTTCTACCCTTCTTTCCCGTATTAGGTCTTTACTTGCCGGATCGCAAGCTGACGCTCTTTCTGCATTCGCCGGCCTTTGCGCTTTTGCCGTTCATTTCCGCGGCGGCGGTGTGGTTTGCTCTGGGTCTGTTGATTGAAGCCACCGGAGTACGCTTCCCGCGCGAGTTAACTGCTCTGACGATTCTGGCGATACCGGCGCAGGTCCTCGTCGCCAGCCGTCAGCCCGTTCTTTCTGAACTGACGGGCGCGATCGCGGGAGCTCTGCTATTCGCCGTACGGCCTCGTGCGCGAAAGGTGACTTTAGCCGAAGCGTGCGCCTTCACAGGGATCGTTATTTTTCGCGGTCTCTGGCCCTTTCGCTTTGTTTCCGCTGCGGCTGCGTTCGGCTGGATACCGTTTACGGGCGCTCTGACCGCGGCATGGCTGCCGGCGTTGCTCGTCCTGAGCGAGAAGGTGTTCTATTACGGCGCGGCGGTCTGGTTACTCCATGCCGCCGGCATCCGTCTGGTGCGGTCGACGGCAGCTGTCGCCATCGTTCTTGCCGCAATCGAGATCATGCAAATCCATTTACCCGGCAGGACGCCCGAAATCACCGATCCGCTGATGGCGATTCTCATCGGGTTCGTGCTGGGTGCTCTCAATTCGGCGGAACATCACCCAGATCTTCAGCCCGATTTTCAAACTTCGTCATCGAGTGGATGAATACCAGATCGACTTTGCCGATCGGCCCGTTGCGCTGTTTGGCCAGAATCAGCTCCGCCACGCCTCGCAAATCTTCGCGATCCCGCTTGTAAACTTCCTCGCGAAAGATGAAGCCCACCAGATCGGCATCCTGCTCGATCGATCCGGATTCGCGCAGATCGCTCAACTGCGGCCGGTGATCGCCGACGCGGGTCTCCGTTGCGCGACTTAACTGCGAAAGCACCAGAAACGGGCACCCGAGCTCCTTCGAGAGCAGCTTCATGCCGCGCGAAAGCTGGCTGACTTCCTGATTCCGGTTTTCCGTGCGCCCGCGCACGCTCATGAGCTGCAGATAATCCACGACGACCAGCCCGAGTTTCTGGCCCGATTGCTGCAGCCGCCGCAGCTTGGCGTGCATATCCATCAGATTGATGCCCGCCGTGTCGTCGATGAAAATCGGCGCTTCGACCATCTGATTCGCCGCGGCGCGGAGCTTCTGGCGCTCCTGATTCGTTCAGATATCCCGCGCGGAACCGGTGACTGTCCACTCGCGCAGCCGCGCACAGCATGCGGGTCAGCAGCGATTCCTGCGACATTTCCAGCGAAAAAATCGCGACAGGCTGGAACAGCCGCGCGGCCACGTGCCAGCAGATATTCAGCGCCAGCGCCGTTTTGCCCATTGAAGGACGGGCCGCGAGAATGATCAGCTCGCCCGCATGCAGGCCGCCGGTCATTTCGTCCAGCTTCGTAAAACCGGTGCTGATTCCCTTGATCCGTTTGCTGGGGTCGAGAAACGCATTCAGGCCGCCCTCATAGCCCTGGATTACCTGGAGCGGGGTCTGGAGGCCCTTTTCCGAGCGCGATTCGCCCAGCCGAAGCAGAGTCTCTTCCGCGCCCGCGAGGATCGCCTCCGGTTCGTCCTCCGCCATCAGCGCGCGATTCATCAGCTGCTGCGACGCAACGGCGATGCGGCGCAGCGTGGCTTTGTCGCGGACGATCTTGACATAACTGTCGAGATTCGAAATGTGCGGCAGCCCGTCATCGAGCGAAACCAGATAGCTCAGGCCGTCGACCGACTCCAGTTCGTTGTAGCGAAGCAGTTCGTTCGCGACGGTGACCCGGTCGATCTTCTCGCCGCGCTCGTGCAATTCGCACATGCGCGCAAAAATACGGCGATGCTTTTCGAGCGCAAAGTCGTCGTTCGTTACAATTCCGGCAATATCGATAAAGCGCGAATGGTCCAGCAGGACCGATCCGAGGATGAATCTTTCAGCATCGATGTTGGCGGGAAGACCCTTCTGAAGCGCGACGGCAGCTGAAGACATGGCAGCGGAATTCAAGGTAACCGCCTTTGCCTGTTGATTACAAGTGTGAATAAGA
This sequence comes from Terriglobia bacterium, assembly GCA_963845785.1. GTDB lineage: Bacteria > Acidobacteriota > Terriglobia > Bryobacterales > Bryobacteraceae > BOG-234. The sequence goes on from CAWJTK010000005.1 coordinate 459,742, forward strand.
AAACGGCATCAAGCACGGCCGGAAGCGCATTCAGCCGGAAGCCGGCGCTTGTGAAATCCACAGCCCCGGAAAAGAAATCCACAAGAACATCTTACCGCTGAAATGTTGCAGATTCGGTGGCGTTTCCTGACCGGAGTTGTCGGGAGCGTAAAAAAATGAGACATTCCGTCCGGCGGCGCACTAAACCTCCGTAGCGTCTCAGCCGATTTATTTTCATGGAGGTCAAACGAGAGATGAACGATCCTGCAGTAAGGCAAATTCTGGTCTGTGATACCCAGCCCGTCGTGATCGAGGGGGTCCGGGGGGTGCTGGGCCGGTGTGACGACCTCCGGTTTGCAGGCTCCGTGTCCAGCCTCGACGCGGCTTTCGAACTCATTCGAGGTCTGAATCCGGCGGCCGTCGTGATTGACAAGCTGATGGGAATGCCCGCGATTTCAGAATGGCTGCGGCGCGTCGCCGCTGCGGGCGCGAGAACCGCCCCTGTCGTCTGGGGCAGTGCAATCACCGAATCGGAAGCCTTGCGATTGCTGCAGGCGGGAGCGCGCGGCGTGTTGCGCCGCAGCTCGGAGCCGCACACGCTGCTCATGTGTCTGCGGTCTGTAACCATGGGACAGACATGGCTGGAGGATGGCATTTTCGGCGACGCGGAGAAGCTGAGCGGTCCGCGGCATTCACACCTCACCCCGCGCGAACAGGAAGTGGCCGAACTCGTTGAAAAGGGGCTGCGCAATCGGGATATCGCCCGCAATCTCGGCATCCAGACGGGCACGGTCAAGATCCACCTGAAGCATATCTTCGAGAAGACAGGAGTTCGGGGCCGTTACGGGCTTGCGCTGAGCGGATTGCGCGAAAAAGGCACGATCTCGCTGCCGCCCGCGTTTTAAGCCTGCATCTCGTCGGACGCCGCCCATGCCTTCCAGCCGACGGCGGCGATGACAGCCTGCACGGCGACAACCAGCGCGACGCAACCCGGCCAGCCGAACGCCTGCCACAACCATCCCGGAGCCGACCCGCCGAGGGTGCCGCCGATGTAGTAGAAGGTGGCATACAACCCAAGAGCGAGCGCGCGGTTCCGCTTCGCGGCCATGCCTGTAAAACTGGTTGCCGAGGATTGCGAAATAAAGACGCCCGAACAGCAGATTCCCAGCCCGGCGATAACCACCGGCAACTGCGGCGCAAGCGTCATCACCGCGCCCGCGGCCGTCAGCATCGCAGAGTAGAGCAAGATCCGGCGATGGCCCTCCCTGTTCACCCGTCTTCCCGCCAGCGGCGTCATGACAACCCCCGCAAGATACACGACAAAGATGAACCCAAGAGGGCCTGGGCCAAGCGAGAACGGAGGAGCCGCCAGGTGAAATGTCACGTACGTGAACATCGCAACCTGCGAAAAAAGCACACAAAAGCCGACTCCATAAGCGCCCATCAGTCGCGAATTGCGGAGGTGCTCAAGAATTGAAAAACTCATCGAGTCGGATCGGGAGTTTCCCGATGCGGCGTGCAGGAATCCCGATTCCGCAGGCAGACGCGCTGCCAGGTACGTTGCGACGCACAGATCAATCGCGGCGAGGAAAACAAACGACCGCTGCCAGCCCCAATGCTCGGTGGCAAATCCCGTAATGACGCGTCCGCCGAATCCGCCTGCGATGGTGCCGCTGATATACGCCGAGATCGCGACCGCGGCGCGATGCGGCGGCCACTCATCGTGTATGTATGCGCTGGTGACGGAGAAGACGCCCGGAGTCGCGACTCCCTGCAGAAAGCGCCAGAAAAGCAGAGAATCGAGAGTTGTGGACGTCGCCGCAAGTAAAGTTGTCAGCCCAAGGACCAGAGTCGACAGAACGATGACGCGTTTGCGGCCCACTCGATCGGCGATTCGTCCGATGAATGGCGCCGCAATCGCTACTCCCATCGTCGATACCGTCACCACCAGACTGATCCGCACGCGGCTTGCGTGAAACAGATCGGCAAGCAGCGGCAGAATCGGTTGGGGCGCGTAGAGCGTCAGGAAAGCGCAAATGCCCGCAAGCACCACGGGGAAGATCGACGGTGTCGCGATCTCCACCGCGCGGGCCGATTGGCTCACGCGGGATTAGCTTCGAGCCGGGCGGCGTCTTTTGAGATTCGAGCCACGGGATCGCCGTCGCCGAGCCTGTAATAGCCGCGAATACGGCCCTTTTGATCGATCAGAACGAATCGCGTGCTGTGATCCATCCCGGCGTCGAGCGTCCCCAGCTTGAACGCATCGCGATCCAGCATATTCAAAGTCCCGGGATTCCCGGTCAAAAATGTCCAGCGGGAGTCGTCCGCCGAAAATTTCCTGCCGTATGCCGCGAGCGCCTGGGGAGTGTCTCGCTCCGGGTCCACAGTAAACGAGACCAGTTTCACGCCCGGTCTTGTGGATTTCTGGATCTCGTGCATGTGCGACGTCATGCGCGGGCAGGGCCCCTCGCAGTTGGTAAATATGAAGTCGGCAACCCACACGTGCCCGTCGAGATCGGAGCGCTGAAATTTCTGGCCCTCCTGATCGAACAGTTGAAACTGTGGAACCTGACCGAGCACGGGAAGGGGCTTTTCGCGCCCGCAACCGCTCAGACCAATTAATAAAAGAAGTAGCGAACCAGTCTTGAAATAAAGTTTCATTTGACTACAAAGGAGGACGATCGAAAACCATCAGCCCGTAGATCATCGGTAAATAGATGATCGATGCGAGCAGCACACGCCGCGCTCTGACATTCGTGCGGTCGAACGCGACCCGAACTCCGGTGTAAAGGAACCATCCGCCCAGAATCAGGGCACCCACAAGATAAACCCTGCCGGACATTCCGAGCAGCACCGGAAAAAGACTGACCGGAATCAGCGTCGAGGCGTAAAGGATAATCTGACGCCCGGTCGACATGCCATCCGGCTCCACCACAGGCAGCATCAGGATGCCGGCGCGCGCGTAGTCTTCGCGATACATCCATGCGATGGCAAGAAAATGGGGGAACTGCCAGATGAAGAGAATCGCGAATAACGTCCACGCTTCGGGGGTGAGCGACCCGTGCGACGCGGCATAACCCATCAGCGGAGGCATGGCGCCGGGCAGCGCGCCGATGACGGTAGAAAGGTGGGAACGCTGCTTGAGCGGCGTGTAAATAAACAGGTAGCTGCCAAGGGTAAATGCGCCCAGCATGGCCGCCAGGATGTTGACACCGAGAGCCAGTTCCGCGAATCCCACCACCGCGAGAGCGATCCCGAATCTGAGGGCATTGAGAGCGGTCATCTTGCCCGAAGGAAGGGGCCGCGCCGAGGTGCGGCGCATCAGCAGGTCCGCATCGCGCTCATACCATTGATTGAGCGCGGCGGTGCCCGAAGCAATGAGTCCGGTACCAATCAGGGTGTGGATCAGCAGCGGCCAGTGCAGCACTCCCGACGCGCCGAAGAAATAACCGACCCCTGTGCTCATAAGGATGAGCCAGGTGATGCGCGGCTTCGTGAGTGCGATGTAATCCCGCATGATGTAATCCCGCATGATGGCGTGCCGTTCAGGAAGTAACGGTAAGCCCTCCCTGCCGGGACCGAGACGCGGCGAGCGCCGTTTCAGGCGCCATGACGTTTCGTCGCACGAGAATGGCGAGCGCAGCGCTGGCGGCCATGGTAAGCGCTCCCACCGCCACGTGCAGCACCGTAAATGTCACCATCAATGGCATCGGCTGCACCGCGTCGGCCGACGCAATCCGGCTCATGTAGGCGGCGATTCCCAGGAAAACCTGGCAGAAAGTAACGACCAGCAACGCGATCGACGCCAGACGCAGTTCTCGATTCCCGGAGTAATGCAGCAGAATGCGCAATGCAACCCAAAGTATCACGCCGGTGACGACTGGAGCCGCTGAGATATGGTAAATCGAACCGATGGCCTTATGGCGCGCCGCCGCTCCCAGCGCGAGTTGGCAGAGCACGCAAACCGGCGCCAGCAGTGACAAACTGCGAATCGGAAACTTCGCGTCCTCGTCGACCGATATCGCACCGCGCAGCCACCAGTCCGAGGTAAACAGCGCCATCGCGACCGTCAGCGAAAAGAACAATTGCGCCAGACACGCGTGGGAACTCGAGATCCACCAGGGAAGCAGATAGATCACGGTCAGTCCGCCCAACACCCCCTGGAGACTCACGGCCAGGAGTGCAATGACGCCCAGCCAGCGAAGCCATCTGCGCCGCTCCACTCGAAAGATCCAGACCACCGAAACGATGGTCAGGATGCCCACCGTGGTGGCGACCATCCGGTGCCCATGCTCATAAAGGATGCCGCCCTCCATCGGCGGCATCAATTGTCCGTAGGACAAGGGCCAGTCGGGCACCGAAAGTCCGGCGTCGCGGCTCGTCACGAGTCCGCCCGCGACCACCAGAAGCAGGGTGCAGAATGCGAGTAAAACGGACCACCGGTACAGGCCCGGATGGTAATCGCGCGGGGCTTCGGAACTAACTGCCATAACTGAAATCCAGCGTGACGCTGCCGGTTGGCGCGAGCGTCACTTTGCCTTCCTTGCGGCCGTACTTTTCGTGCACGGCTTCAATCGTATAGGTGCCCGGCGGCACTCCTCTTAAGATGAAAGTCCCTTCGTCGCCTGTCACCGCAAAGAAAGGATGAGGCGAGACTCCGATGTAGCTGCGCATCCAGGGGTGGACGCTGCAGGTTACGGGGAAAAGAACTTCCTGCGAATCGAACCGCTTGTATTTGTGCTCGGCGCGAGGCGGCTCGGATTCGTTCCAGGGCGGATTGATCGCGCTCTCCGCGTGAACGTTGTGGTTGACCGGATCGCTGTTCAGAATTTCAAGCTGCTGGCCTTCCATAATTCCCAGGACGTGCGGCGAATAGACGCACCCCTTCTGATCGAGCTTCGCCGATTCCGCGGGTGGTGTCCACCGTGCGGGCGGCAGGCCGTCCTTGATCCAGACGAATACGTTCCGCAGCGTCCCGTTCGAATTGACTACGACCACCTCAGCCTTCTGCGGAGTGTGGTGCTGCCGTTCGCATTGGGGATTGGACGACATGTCAATCACAGGCATCACAGGCGCTTCGCCATGGAACAGGACGCGGCCGGAGACGACTCCCGCGGTTAACGGGTCGACATGTGCGGGAGGAAGGCTGGCGTCTTCTGTTTTGGGTTGGGTAACGCTACCGCAGGCCGCCAGAAAAAAGAGAGAAACGAAAACCAGCGAAGCGGCGAATATACATCTCAAGGATCATTTTGCCATAGAGGCGAATTCGCCTTCCTCGATTCGTATCGGCGGCGCCCCGTGTTGGCGGCTCATCTCTGTTTCGCCAAACCGCCTCAGCCCGGGAATATGGTGCCCCTGTAAGGCAGGTTAATAAATCTTGCCTGGCCTTCGCGCATCTGGCCTTAAGAAGAGGTGCCGAATGCATCCGGAACGAATCGCATGGCCACGGATCTTTATCATTCTAATTAGCTTAGCTGCTTTTTCGGCGCCTTACGCATCGGCTCGCGCCAAAACCGATGTGATCGTGATGAAAAACGGCGACCGCATTACCGGCGAAATCAAGAGGCTTGAAAACGCCGTGCTCGTGGTCGACCTCGATTGGGTCGATGGTTCAATCTCCATCAACTGGTTCAAGGTGGCACGCCTCGAAAGCACGGCTTTATTCATCGTCAAACTGGAGGATGGCACTGTCTATTCCGCTCGGGTCATCACTCCGGAGGGGCCCGCTCCCGTCAATCTGGAGATTCAGCCGGTCGACGCGGAATCATTAACCGTCGAGAAGACACAGGTTGCGGCGATGACGCAGACATCCGAAGGAATTCTGAATCGGTTCAGCGGCAAAATCACTTTGGGCGCAACATACTCCAAAGGCAACAGCGCGACTCAGTACAACATCGGCTCTGAACTCGACTATACCCAGACTCGCTGGGCCGGAAAGCTGGACTACACGTCTAACTTATCGTCCAGCACCGGCGCTTCCGCCGCGACGAGGAATCAGCTGGATCTGGCCGCGTACCATTTCCTGCGCAAGAACTATTTCTATGGGGGCACAATCGGATTCCTGCAGAGTTCGACACAGGGCATTCAGCGGCAAGCCAGCGTTGGGGGCGGCCTCGGGCGCTTTCTGAAAAACACCAATCGCGTCCGCTTTTCCGTTCTGGGCGGAGTCGGATTTCAGACGACTGACTATGTGCCGACGACGGTAGCTGAGGATACGGCACAGAATATCACCGTAGGGTTGATCACATCGAATCTGCAGGTATTCACGTTCAAGAAGACTACTCTTGACCTGATGGGTACCCTGGCGCCGGCGATCAACGGGGAAAGGCGGCTGTTTTCCAAAGTCAATGCTACGTACTATCTGAAAGTATTTGGAAAAATCGACTGGAATTTCTCGTTCTACGGGAACTGGGACACGCAACCACCGGCGCATCTCGCGAGTAGCGACTATGGCACGTCCACCGGACTAAGTTATAGTTTTGGAAACAAGTGACAGCCACGCAATACGAATGCGGCTTGTCAGCTTTGCACATGCAACCGGCAACGGCACTCGGCGCCAATAAGGTGAAGGAACCCGGCCGTCCAGCCGCGATTCGGCGGCCCTGACTTGCGCGTGTTCTCTACAAGAATGATCCGCCGCGGGAAGAGCTTCGGATATTATTCGCCACACCTCCGGTATACGGTTTTAATGGTAAAACCATTGCATCGACTGCGGCCGTCGGCAGTCTAACGATCGGCGACGGCGAACTTCGTCGGCCAGGATCGAGCGGTAGCTAATGAACGCATGGGCGAAATATCCGGTGATCTATGAGATCAACACCTGGGTCTGGCTGGGCGAACTCGGCCGCAAACACCGCAGGCCTGTAAGCCTTGCCACTGTGCCGGTGGAGGAGTGGGATGCCATTGCCGCGCAAGGATTCGACGCCGTATGGTTCATGGGGGTTTGGGAGAGAAGTCCCGCGGGAATTTGCATCTCTATGGGTAATCCGGGTCTCCTCGACGATTTCAGCCGAGCACTTCCGGACTTTGCGCCGCAGGACAATGTGGGGTCGCCTTACTGCGTGCGCGCCTACGTCGTTGACGAGCATCTCGGCGGCGGGGGTGGGCTTGCGATCGCGCGGGATCTGCTCAGGCAACGTGGCCTGCGGCTGATTCTCGACTTTGTTCCGAACCATGTCGCGCCGGACCATCCCTGGGTCAATGCGCATCCGGAGCATTTTGTACAGGGCAGCGCCGAGGATGCCGAAAAGGATCCGGCGTGTTTCGTCGAGGCAAACGGAAAGGTGTTCGCGTGTGGCCGGGACCCGTATTTCCCCGCGTGGCCTGACGTGCTCCAGATCAACGCCTTTCAGCCGGCGCTGCGGGAGGCGGTCGTGCAAACCATCCTCGACATTGCCGAACAGTGTGACGGTATCCGGTGCGATATGGCGATGCTGATGTTGAACGATATCTTCGCTCATACCTGGAGCCCTCGCGCGGGCTCAACGCCGTCGGATGAGTACTGGACGACGGTTATCTCGGCCGTCAAAGCACAGCATCCTCAGTTCCGGTTCATCGCCGAGGCCTACTGGGATCTCGAGTGGGAACTGCAACAAAAGGGTTTTGATTTCTGTTACGACAAAAAACTCTACGATCGGATGGAGCATGAAAGTCCCGAGAGCGTTCGCCAGCACCTGCTTGCGGACTCTTCTTATCAGGACAAAATGATCCGCTTCATCGAGAACCATGACGAGCCTAGGGCTGCCGCCACGTTTCCGGGTGGTAAAGGCCGCGCGGCCGCGGTGGCGTTGCTGACGCTGACGGGGGCCAGGTTGTTGCACGAAGGGCAGTTCGAAGGCCGGAAGGTGAGATTACCGGTGTTCCTCGGACGCCGGCCGGAAGAGCCGGTTGACCGTGAGCTGGTTGCCTTTTATGCGCGCCTGCTGAAAGCCACCGATCGGGACGTCTTCCGCAACGGCGAATGGCGCCTGTGCGAGCGGAGTGGCTGGGCCGATAACCAGAGCTGTCAGAATGTTCTCGCCTGGTGCTGGACGCAGGGCGATGAGCGCTGGCTCATTGTCATCAATTACCGGCACGAAGCATCGCAGGCTTCCGTCCACGTGCCGTGGGACGAGCTGAGGGGCAAACAGTGGCGCCTGAAAGACGCTCTGTCGGACGAATCGTACGACAGAAGCGGCAGCGACATTCGGGACGCCGGTCTCTACGTCGACCTGGGGCCGTGGAAATGCAACTTATTCCAGATCGAGGCACTCTGAACAAGTTGGCTAATTCAGCAGGCCGCCATGCCCCAGACAGGCGACTTCCCACGTCGACACCCGGTACCTCGCCACCATCGGCGGCAGCATCAGGTCGATCACGTTCGGCTTCAGCGAACGGAAGCATCCCGGCGCCGACATGATCGGCACGTCGTCCCTGTATCCCATCAGAAACAGGTGTCCAGGCTCGACCGGCGCCAGAAAACGCTCGATTTGACAGCCGATTTTCTCCATGGCGAGGCCGACAACGTCGGCTGGCCCTGCAGGAGCCGTGGTTGAAGCGACGAGGACCACCGACGGCTTCGCCCGCAGCAAATGCTGCATGCCGCGGGAGACATGCTCCTCATTCTCGAGAACGGCAAGACTGGCGTGCGATCGAATGCCGAAACGTTCCAGCTTCTGGCGCAGAACGGACTCAAACAAAACTTTTGCCCGATCGCCGTTAACGGGGTCGCTGTAGAGCACCGCGACGCTGCCGCCCTGGGTCGGACGCGCCTGCATGATCGGACCGCGTTCGCGCAGCATCGAGATTAATCCGTCGAAAGCCGACTTTGAAACCGCAAAAGGCGCGCTCTTTATCGTGGCAATTCGCTGTCCCGCCGTCGCAAAACTGAAATTCAAAGTCGTTGCGATGACCACGCCGGACGTGCAGTTCACCTGCCGCAGCAGATCGTCGTCGATCAGCACGCAGCAGTTCTCCGTCGCGATAAGGTTCGCGCGTCCTCCCGGGGCCAGCTGTATTTCGCACGATCCGCAGGCCATTTCGGATGCGACCGCGCATACGGCCTCGTCCTCGGAGACCTCCCCCTCTTCCAGTTCGGTTACCCAGATGTGTTCCATCCCCTCCATCTGAAGAACGCGTATGTCTTCTTCGCGGAGGATATGGCCTTTTGCCAGTAATTTCTTTCCGCCCGGCCGGAATATGGGGGAACAAAGAATGCGGCCTGTCGATTCTCCAATCTCGATCGTCTGCGCTTTCATCGTGAACAGTCGCTCCATCAGCCGCGGCTTTTAAATGCGCGGCTTAATTAAAGTAAATTACAGAACTATGGTTATAAAATACCTCATATTTCTCCAAAAGTATTAGAGAATACTTTTTAAGAAGATTACGGATGAATAGAGCGCGGGTCCGGCGCAGAAAAAAGGGACTTTAAGCGGAAAAATAGAGAGGGAATCAGCTGGCGATCGGTTCAGCCGCGACAGGCATTTCCCGTTTATATTTGCAGCCGCTGGCGGGGCATTGAAGAAATGCTCCGGCTTTCAAATATTTCTCGATCAGGTAGGGATTGCCGCAATCCGGGCACTTTTCGGCCACCGGCCGTGCCCATGCCACGAAATCGCAATCGGGGTAGCGGTTGCAGCCGTAGAAAGTCTTCCCGCGCTTCGATCGGCGTTCAACCACTTCACCTTCCGAGCATTCCGGGCACTTCACCCCGATGGTTTTCTGCTTGACGTATTTGCAGGTCGGATAATTGCTGCAGGCCGTGAATTCTCCGAATCGGCCGTATTTCTGAACCAGATTATTACTGCATTGCGGACATTTTTCATCCAGCTGCACGTCGGCTTTTTTCTGAGCGCCGCCGATCTGCTTCGTGGTTTTGCAATCGGGGTAGCCGGTGCAGGCGTAAAATGTCCCAAACCGGCCCTTCTTTAATACCATGGGCCGGCCGCAATTCTGGCAATATTCCTCTTCGCCCTGCTCGCCCAGATCGCCTTTCTCGACGTCCGGCAGGTCCACGGTGAGCTCGCGGGTATAAGTGCACTCCGGATATCCCGTGCACGCGAGGAAGCTGCCATGCTTGCCCCACTTGATCACCAGAGGCTTGCCGCACTTGTCGCAGGTCAAGTCGGTGGGTTTCTCCATCCGCTTGATGTTCGTCATGTGCTCTTCGGCGTTCCCGAGGTCCTTCATGAAGCGCTCGTAGAAGTCGCCCATGGCCTCGCGCCAGTCCATCTTGCCTTCTTCGATTTCGTCGAGATCCTGCTCCATGCGCGCCGTGTAGCGCACATCGAAGATATCGTTGAAGCTTTCCAGCAGCAGGTCGGTCACGACCATGCCCAGCTCCGTGGGCCGGAACTTTCCGCCTTCCTTGGTAACGTACTCGCGTTCCTGAATGGTTGAAAGAATCGAAGCATACGTGGAAGGGCGGCCCACGCCGTCCGATTCCAGCTTCTTCACCAGCGTCGCTTCGGTGTAGCGCGGCGGCGGCTCGGTAAAATGCTGCTCCGGTTTGATCGCGCGCAGCTTCAGCTCTTCACCCGCTGTAACGGCCGGAAGCTTGTGCTTCAGCTCGTCGTCTTCCTCGTCCTTCTGATCTTTGCCTTCCTCATAAGCCACAAGAAAACCGTCGAACTTCTCGACCGAACCGGTGGCGCGAAACGTATAGTCGGTTCCGCTCACGCCTTTGGTATTCACGTCGATCGTGGTCTGATCGAACAGCGCCGGATTCATCTGAGACGCGATAAAGCGCATCCAGATCAGCCGGTAAAGCTTGAGCTGGTCTTCGGCGAGGAACTTCGCCATCTCGTCGGGTGTGCGCATCGCCGAGGTGGGACGAACCGCCTCGTGCGCGTCCTGCGCATCTTTCTTCGACTTGTAAACATTGGGCGCCGGCGGAATGTACTGCGGCCCGAACTTGCTTCCAATGAGCTCGCGAGCTTCGGTAATGGCGTCGTCGGACACACGCGTCGAATCCGTACGCATATAAGTGATCAGGCCAACCGCGCCCTCCGCGCCCAGTTCCACGCCTTCATAAAGCTGCTGCGCCAGCATCATCGTACGCTTCACGCTGAAACGCAGCTTCCGCGACGACTCCTGCTGCAAAGTCGAAGTGATGAACGGAGCGACCGGATTACGGCGCTTCTCCTTCGTCCCGACTGATTTAACGGTGTACTTCGCGCCTTCGAGGTCCACGACCAGGGCGTCCGACGCCTCCTGATTCGGGATCTCGGGCGCCTCTTCGCCCTTCCGGAACAGGCGGGCGTCGAAGTAAGGAGTCTTCTTCGCCGCGAGGTTGACGTCGAGGGTCCAGTATTCCTGCTTTATGAACGCCCGAATTTCGCGTTCGCGCTCCACGATCACACGAACGGCCACCGTCTGGACGCGTCCGGCTGAAAGACCGCGCCGGACTTTATCCCAGAGCAGCGGCGAAATCTTGTAACCCACCAGCCGGTCAAGCACCCGGCGCGCCTGCTGCGCATCGACCAGGTTGATATTGACCTGCGCGGGCTTCTCGAATGCCTTCTCGATCGACTTCTTCGTGATCTCGTTGAACATCACCCGGAAGAACTTCGGGGTTTCGCTGCCGTCTTCCGCCTTGCGCTTGTCGCTCTTCTTCGCCTTAAGTTCTTCCTGCAGATGCCAGCAGATGGCTTCGCCTTCCCGGTCCGGATCGGCCGCAAGGTAGACGTTGTCCACCTTCTTCGCGGCGTCGCGAAGCTCCTGCATCAGTTTCTTCTTGCCTTCGATTACCTCGTACTGCGGACGGAACCCATTGTCCACGTCAACCGCGAGATCGCGCTTCGGAAGGTCTTTGACATGCCCCAGCGACGCTTTCACCACGTACTGTTTGCCGAGGTACTTGTTGATTGTCTTCGCCTTCGCCGGTGACTCGACGATTACTAAAGATTTGGCCATATCCCCACTAGTTCTTCAGAATAGACTACAGCTACCCGCCGGACCGGGTGATCCGCTACCACACCTTAACAAAGTTCCGCCCGGGAAGTTGCCTCACCAGTCCGAGGATCTCCAATTCGAACAGTGCGGCAATGATCTCGGAGGGCGATGCTTCCTCAAATGTATCTACAAGGAAATCAAGCTGGACCGCTTCGTCCGTTTTCAATCTTCCGAGCAGTTTCCGGGCAACCTGCTGATGCGGCTCGCTCAGGGTCGCGTCGGTTTGTTCAGATGCGGGCTTTCCGCCGGAAGTTTCAGAGGCCGCGTCTCCGGAAGTCCCGGAACCTGCCGTAAGTCCTTGATCCAGAATCCTTTGCCGTCCCTGATCGATCAACCGTCTTTGCGCCGTCTGCGGCAGGTCGACCACCACGTCATTCCAGTCCTGCACCAGCTTCGCCCCCTGCTTGATCAGCAAATTCGGCCCCCAGCTCATCTTTGAGGTAATGTTGCCCGGAACGGCGAATACTTCCCTGCCCTGGTCGATCGCCAGCCGGGCTGTAATCGACGAACCACTATACTGCGCTCCCTCGATCACCAGGATTCCACAGCTCAACCCGCTGATGATCCGGTTCCGAATGGGGAAATTCTGAGGAAACGCGGTCGCGCCCATCGGAAACTCGGAAATGATCAGTCCACGCGCCGCGATCTCGGCGGCAAGTTTGCGGTTCTCCGACGGATAAACAACATCGACGCCGCACCCGAGCACCGCAATCGTAACGGCCTCCGGCGAAATCGCCGCCGCCAGCGCGGCCTTGTGCGCAGCCGTGTCGATCCCGCGCGCCATTCCGGACGTAATCGTCATCCCCGCCCGAGCCAGGTCCCCCGACAATCGCTCCGCGGCGGCGATTCCATAAGGAGTAGGATGGCGGGTTCCCACCACGCCGATGCAGACGGACGACAGCAGCTCCACTCGCCCGCGCGCGAAAATCACCGGCGGCGGATCGTAGATCTTTCGTAATGCCTCGGGATAGCGCGGGTCGCCCAGTGTAACGATTTGCGCCCCGGCTTCGCGCATTTTCCGCTGCTGGCTCGCCGCTTCGTCAAAACTGGACCCGCCTGCAACAGAGCGGGCCAGTCCGCCGTTCAAGCCGGCCGCCTCCAGCTCGCTGGCGGACGCGCGAAACACCGCCTGGGGAGTGTTCATTCGCTCCAGAAGCTGGACGATGCGAATGGTCCCGAGGCCCGGGACCATTCGCAAGGCCAGCCAGCTAAGTTCTTCTTCGTCGGAGAGATTTCCGGCGTTACGGAAAGGAAACGCGTGCCTCGGTTGATTCATCGATTGTTATAGTTATCTCGCCGTCAGAGATTCTCATGAAAAAGGACGCCGACTATTTCGCGGACATCGAACCGGAATTAATCTTCGTGGCCAAACGCCTCAAAGATGCCGTGAGCCTCGAGTCGATTTTCACCGCGGCGGGTATCGATTACGCCGTGGAGGCCGACGAGTATATGGGCGGAATGATTTTCCGGTCGAAGCGCGTAGGAGCGTTCTTCTATGTCCGTCCGGAAGCGCGGGACGCGGCGCTCGGTTTGATGCTGGAAAACGGCTATGTGCCGGCGGCCGAGGGGTAGCGCCGGCGAGTTTGTCGCCCTTGGATTTTATCCACTCACTCGCCCAAAGCCACGACCGGAATCAGGGCCGGATAGCTGCTCCGCCCATTGAGATAGACCACGAGTTGCTCCGACTGCCCGACCGGGTCGCTCGGATTCAACTGGAACGTGACCTGGGTGTATTCCCCCACCTGACTGATCTGAGTCGCCGGGTGACTGACCCCTCCCACGGCGACCTGCACCGCGCTCGGGGCAACGCTCGCTCCGGGCTGGCCGAAACCGGTGAGCGTCACAATCAGGGTGTCGCCTGGGTGGGTCGGACTCGCGCCGTAAATGTAAGCGCCGCTGGAGTTTTGCACCCCGGCGATATCGGCGGGCGGAGTGTCGATATTGACAGTGATCGGCAATCCGGGGAGCAGTCCGTTATTCACCAGAAGAGTGGTCGCTCCGGGAGCGAGGCCCGCTGGAATTTGCAGGTTAATCTGCGATGGTGAGGCGTACAGAATCGTCGCCGCCTGACCGCCGATCGAAATCGAAGGCGTTCCATTCGGCGCCGCGAGGTTGAAGCCGTACAGGCTGACAATCGCGCCGGCATATGAGCCGGTCAGCCCGCTCACCCCATTTATCAGAAGCGGATAAGGAGCGGCCAAACCGGTCAGTGCGGGGGTAATCTGGAAAGCCGAGGGCGCCGTAGCGACCTGAAATCCTGAAATCGCGGTTACATCCGAATTCGAGAGCGCCGCGCTCGGTGAAACATAAACGTCCGCCTGAATATGATTCGGCGAGAGCACAAAGAGCCGCTGCACCATGATGTCGCTGGTGCCGAATCCAACCGTAGTCGCGCCTGACGTGAAGGTGAAACCGCTGGCGGTAATGTCGACCACTGCCTCTGCACCCGCAGGCAGGGAAGACGGGCTGATCGAAATTCCGGGCGTCGCCGTGCTCCCGTAGGCAAACGTGACCGGCGAAGCCGATTGCAGCAACTGCGAATTCTGCCCATCCGCGTTGTACGCCGTAACGATCGCCTGCTGATTATTCGCGCCCTGCGGCGGGATGACCACCGCGGCTCCGGCATTCGGATCGAGGGACAGGATAGTCGCCGGAAGGCTGTCGAAATAGAGCAGCGTGCGGGAAGTCCAATTCGTTCCCGCAACAGTCAGGGTACCGTCGCCGTTTGCGTTTACCGACGTTACAGTGGGCGGATCGCTTTGCGTCAGATTGATCCCCGAAGGCAATACATAGAGGTAGCCGGGAATCTGAAAGATCAGGTGCTGAGAACCGGGCGCCCCCTGCGGATTGAAACCAAGACTGAGCGCGTAATAGGTGAAGCCGTTACCGGTGTACGGCTGGACATTCGTAATGGCGACCGAACTGCCAAGGGCCTGGACCGTGAGATCCGGCGCCAGGCCGTTTGCGGCGGTTACAATTGACGCCGCCACCGTTGTCGGGCCGCTTGCGAACATATTGACGTCAGCCGGTGTGATCTCAATCGAATCGTTATTGAAGAAACCGTAGACCTGCCCATCGTAAAGCGGCACATCCGCGCGCGCGGTCGTTGCGATGTTGATTCCGCCGGTGACCGTTCCCGCCTGAACGTTGACCCCAGTGGTTGTGGAATAGAAAACCGTATCGACGGGACCACTGGCCGCCGCAACGCTCCCATCGGCGTTCCAGGGCCCGGAGATGTCCGCGTCCGGTGGCATCGTGTGCGCATAAACGGAATACAGGCCCGGCGGAATGCCGTCAATCCGGAAGGTTCCGTCGGGATTCGTCACCGCGCTGACTGCATCGGCGCCCGCCTGTATCGCCACGACCGAAGCCAGGTGGACCGGCTGGCCGCCGGCAGTAACCTGCCCCGTGATACTTCCGAACTGCGCCACGCCCCCATTCGGATACAGCGCGGAGATCCCTGCCACATCATCGGCGCCGAGCGGATGGGTCAGCGTGGTCGCGCGTGTGGTGGCCTGCGACATCGTCGCCGACGTGAATGTATGCTGCAGGCCCAGCGCATGACCCATCTCATGCAACACCGTCATGAAAAAACTCTGACTGTAACTCGGCCCCGGCGCGAGCGTCAGGTTCCGGTTCAGGTGTATGACTGATCGAGTGATCGGCACAAACTGCGACCCGTCGGCGGCGGTCACCGGACTCGCCGTGGATGTGGGTCCGCCATAACCCTCCACTCCCGGCGGGAGGTCTTCAAAGATGACGTCTCCGCCCGGGGTGTTCTGCTGCGTAGAGGCATTTTCGAGCCCGCCAAAAGACACGCGCAGACCGGAAGACGCTACCCCGTTCCAGACTGCGGCTGCCTGCTGGATCTGACCCAGGACCGAGTTGAATGTGTCGGTCGGCGTGTATATCGTCGGGCCGTCTTCGGAGACGAAGAATGTCACGGTACGCGCTGGCAGCGCCGAAAAATCGAACTTCTCCGCCGCATTCCCGCCGTTCAAATAATGAACGAAGTAGTAATAGCCTTGCGACGGCGCCGCCGCAGCCAGAAGACCGCACAGCAGCCCTGCCGAAAGCCGGCGGCTCATTTCGAAACTCCCCGGACGCGCGTTTTCATCGTGCCGAGGTTCATCCGCACCGCCTGATCCTTAACCTCGCGCCCAGCCGAATCGAGCACCGTCTCGGCGATCCGCGGCCTGCTCACCAGAACCGAGCCATCCGTTCGCGTCGTGACATCAAACAGCCCCTGGGTCAGCCCAACCAGGTGCGTGATTCCGGTCGAGCCTGACGTCCACAGAAAGAGCACGTATTCCGCGCCTGTCTTAAGGGCTGGCACGCCGGGGAAAGACTGGCGGTACCCGCCCGCCACGCCGCCCGGCAGCATAACTTCGGCCGCGCCCGAGCCCTTCCACACCTCTGAAACCTGGAGCTTGTAATGCGTGTAGATCGTCGCGCCCGTAAAACTGGCCGACGACCCGATTACGCGGGCCCGGACAATCGCCGTAGCGTCCTGCGTCATCTGATCGAGGCTCAAGTGCTGGAGCGTCGCCGCGGGAGCGGAACTGCAAACGCACAACGACAAAACAAACCCAAAAACTTTGAACATTATGGAACGCCACGATGGAAAAGCAAGTGGAATACCTGTTTGAATTACTGCAATCAAACATCTTATAAATGATACCTGGCGCGCCGCCGTTCCCGTCCGACACAACCTTGGGGCATGCCGTCCCAATCGTCATGGCAGCATAGAGCAATGAACGCCGGAGATACCGGGAAAGCCGGGACAGCGCATGTCGTGATTGTCGGCGGAGGCTTCGCAGGTTTGAAGTGCGCCATCGATCTGGCCGCGCACTCCGAAATTGCGATTACGCTGATCGATCGGAATAACTATCAGCAGTTCCAACCGCTCCTTTATCAGGTGGCCGCAGGCATTCTTTCGTCCGACAACGCCGCGTTCGCCCTGCGAGACGTCCTGCGCAACCGGCAGAACGTAGACGTGCGCATGGACGAAGTGGTAGCAGTGGATCTTGCGAAACGAACCGTCAGAACCGCAGAAGGGGTTCTGATCTCCGGCGATTACCTCGCGCTCGCGACCGGCTCACGGGTGAACTTTTACGGCATTCCCGGAGCGGACCCTCACACTTTTCCGCTCTACTCGCTGACCGACGCCGAAAGACTTCGTTCCGCGATCCTCCACGCGTTCGAGGACGCTGACCGTAATCGGGAAAGCGCCGCCGAAGGCTTACTCAACTTCGTTGTCGTTGGAGGCGGCCCCACCGGAGTGGAGATGGCGGGCACCCTGAGCGACATTCTGAAGCACGTGCTGCTGAAAGAATTCCGGCATGTCGCCGGCCTCCGCCCTCAGGTCTACCTTATTGAAGCGGCTTCCGAAGTGCTCACCGCGTTCTCGCCCGAGTCACGGCGCTATGCGGCTTCAGCCCTCAAGGATCATGACGTTTCCGTTCTGACCGGCATCGCAGTTAAGGAGATCACGCCGGAGGCGGTGCTTCTTGCCGACGGATCCAGCATCGCGACCAAAACGGTAATCTGGGCCGCGGGACTGAAAGCCGTAGCGATACCGACCGAACCCGGTGTGCCGAAAATACCGACTGGCCGGTTCGCAGTGGAAAAGGATCTTACCCTGCCCGGTTTCGATCGGGTTTACGCGCTCGGCGACCTCGCCAACGCCCTGGACCAAAACGCAAAACCGCTGCCCCAGTTGGCCGCCGTCGCCCAGCAAGCCGGGAAATCCTGCGCCGGGAACATCATTGCTTCGATAAAGGGTGAACCGTCGAAGCCGTTCGTCTATTCGGACCGGGGCATTCTGGCCATGATTGGCCGGAATTCAGCGATAGCGGAACTGGGAAAATCGCACCACGAAATCGTGGGGCCGGTCGCGTTCATCACGTGGCTGGGTGTCCACACGGCGCTGCTGACAGACGTGCGGGCGAAGGTGGAAGCCATCGTCGAATGGGCGTGGGCTTACTTCGGCAGCGAACACGCCGGGCAATTGATCGACCGGTAACGCATCAGGCAGGTGACCCGAACGGCCGCCGCAGCGAAGAGCGTATATTTGGATTGAACACGATGGCGACAATACCGACAAGAGCGGGGGGCATCGGAGCAGCGCCGCGGCGATTCATCTCACTGTCGGTTCGTGCGGGTGAGGTCTTTGCCAACCGCGACAAGGCCCTGAGCTGGCTGCAAACGCCGAACCCGTCTTTACAGGGCCAGACGCCGATCGACGCAGCCAACACCGAAGAAGGCTTTGAACAGGCGGATGACATTCTTACCCGAATAGAACACGGCGTTCTCGGTTAAAGGCAGGCTTTTCGCCTGTGTCGATCAAGCTATCCAGCTTACGACGGAGAAGGGGCGCGGCGACGATTCCCGACGATGTCGCGGTGGACGTCGTCGCCGATGACGATCTCCCGGAGAGCTGGTCCACGCTGGATCCTCTAGCTAGAGCACGCCGCTACAAGGCGAATCGGCGACGAGTGGGTCGACCGCCAGAGTTCAGCAATCCTCTCGGTTCCTTCTGTCATCGTCGGCGAACGGAACTATGTACTGAATCCATTGCACCCGGATTTTTCGCGAATCACCTTTATCGAACCAGTGCCCTTCCGGTTCGGCGCCCGATTCCTTGCGCGTCCGGTACACACTCCGAACCCGTATACCCACTAAGTCAGCCGGTTATGCTGCCCAGTTCGGCAGCATCGGATGCGATCGCATCCAGCAAACCGGGTTGTGCCGAATGACTCGCCCGCTCTTCGGACAGGAAATGGAAAAACGCGCGAGCTTCATCAACCGCCGTATACTGCGGTGGCGACCATCGCCAGTAATTCGCCAGAATTCTGCGCGTCCCTGCACTCCCGCATTCCCGCAACAGTAACCGCGTAGTTCGTGGAGCGCCCGACAGCACCGCACTCGCCCTCCCCTCACCCACGAGCATGCGATACAGCTCGAGAGCGGGCTTCGCAGAGCGCCACCACTCGGCGGTCGGATCGTCGATCACCGGCTCAGGCATCCCGTTAATAGCGCATCCGAGCAACCTTTCCCAGCCTTCGGGATCATCGAGCGGCGGGTTCATTGTCGGCCGCGTCAGCAAAGGTCTGACATCCTGCCCGCCGGAATCGGCCCGTATGTTCCATAAATCCCTGATCTGCCCAAGCTGTTTCGCGATCGCGGGAAGCCCGGTCTCGGCCACTCGATCCGGCATAATCTCGAAGGTGATCGCTTCGAGACAAGGAAGGCGTGGAACCAGCGACGCGGCGATCTCCATCAGCTCGGGTTCTACCAGTCCTGAATGTGCGTCCACATAAAAGCCGCGTTCACTCTCGCCGCCCGCCAGGTGTAATTCCCACACGCGCTCCAGCGGAATCGCATCGCAAAACGCCGCCACGCTCTGGCGCTCATTGCGCGCGTTGCACAGCACGTTATGCAGATCGAGGAGAATGCCGCAATCGGCGCCTTCCGCCACTGCGGCCACGAAAACCCCGTCCGGCCATTCGCCGGGCGCCGGCGGGAGATAGCTCACCGTGGTCTCCACCGCCAGCGGTGTGCCAAGCGCAATCTTGTGTTCCCGAATGTTTGCCGCCGCCAGTTCGGCTCCGGACCGCGATTGCGCGGAAGGCAGCATGAAGCCCGCTGATACCGGTGCGCTCTCTCGCTCGGGCTGAAAACGCGTGACGCTGAGATGTTCGCTGACATATCGCGGTCTCAGCTCCGCGATATCCCTCGCCAGCGCCTCCGAATGACCCTTTGGAGCCCGGCATGTTCCCCCCACCGCGGCGCCCACGCTGTGCAGCAGTTTCGGTTGCGGCAAGTGCTTTAACGCTTCGCCGACAAAAGAACGATAGCCGGAACCGTCAGGCCTGGGTACCCAGAACGCTTCCGGCTCTGTTTCAATTACATCAACCAGCCCCTCGCTTTCGCGGCAAAGGGCGTCGAGTGGGGGCCACCACACAACGCCCACGCCAAGGCCGGCTCGTCTGATTCGCCTGTCCAACGTAATTTACCCGACCGAGAATTCGCCTTCTTCGTGCTGGAAGAAAATCTGAATCCCGGAACAGCAGGTGGGACAGCCGAGACGCCCGAGGATGTTTTTCTGGACCTGCTGCATCGCTTCCAGATTGTAGAGTGTTTCCGCACTCATGTGAACGTTGACCGCGCCGGTCGGTGCGACGACCACGCGCGCTTTTGGATTTGTTGCCATAAGAATTGTCCTTTCAATTTGCGAACCCGTTACGATCCGCTGCGATTAAGTGAGCCTTCGTCTGAAAAGGTTTCACTCGGGCGCGCTGCCAGGACGTGTTGCAACAAAGAAGCGCAAGGGCCGCCGGACGCGGCGCCAAAAAATGGAGGAACCCACCCGTCCAGCCGCGATTCGGCGGCCGGAACTTGCGCGTGTTCCTCAAAACAGTCGCGGGAAGGGCAGCACAACCAAACCGTCGGGCATCCCTGGATAAGCCTGCGCCACAGCCGCTTCGTAGCGGGCGAGGTATCGGTGAGCCTCATTCTCGTCGAGTGGCTGAAGAAAAGGTCGAAGACCGCGGAAGAGTGCGGCAGCTTCGACGACCTGACGGGGGCGTGGGCGTGGACACCGGGATTGCGCTCCACATGCTGCGTGCGTTCGCAATGATCGCCGCGGACCAGCGGTATCAGGACACGATGGGCTACGGCGCGCAGTTCGAGGGAGTCGTCCGCATGTAGCGTGCCGGGCGCGAACAGTTATGATCGAAGAGATGGCGCAACTCCACATGACCGAAGCCGAACTTGCGCGCGATCTGCATGCAGTGCTGGAACGCGTTCGCGAGGGTGCGGAAGTGGTCGTGGAGGAGAATAACCGGCCGGTGGCCGTGATCAGAATGCCCGGGGGGCCGGGCCGGCCGATAGCCGAGTGCATAGCGATAGCCAGAGCCTGGGAAGCACAGTTGGGCTATGCGCCGGTGGTCGATGCCGGCTTCGCCGCGGATGTGCAGGCCGCGATTGACGCGCACCGGGAACCGCTGGATACGTCGGCTTGGGACTGATTCTCGATTCCAGCGTTTTGTTCTCAGCCGAACGCCGGATGCAGCCTGTCAGCTAGGTGCTCGCCGCGATTTGCGCAGCGACGGGCTTCGGCAACATCATGATCTCCGCAATCAGTGTCACTGAGCTGGAGCACGGCATCTGGCGCGCCGATATGGCGGAGCGCACGCGCTACCGGCGCAGGTATATCGACGGGGTATACGCGGCGATTCCTGTACAGCCGTTCACGAAGGAGATCGGGCAACTGGCTGCGAGGATCGATGCCGAGGCGCGAAAGAAGGGGAGCGTTATTCCTTTGGCGGACCTGCAGATCGGAACGACAGCGCTTCACTTTGGCTTCGCGCTCGGAACAGCCAATCCGCGCCATTTTCAACTGATCCCGAACCTCAACATAAAGCCGCTGTAGCGGCAATGCGGTCCCCGCTTGGCCGCCCGCAGACCCGCGGCTCACCAGAATTCCCGGAATCACTGATTCTGCCGTGGGTGGATCGATTGACGCGGATATCGGAATCCGATATAACGGATTCTGACTATGAGACCTTCTATGAGGCCTTCCCCTGACCACTTCCTCCCGCTGGCGCCCGCCTTCCTGCATATTCTACTGGCCCTGGCTGGCGAAGAGCTCCACGGCTACGGGATCATGCAGGAGATTACCCGCCAATCCGAAGGCCGATATAAGCTCGGACCCGGTACGCTCTACGACAATTTGCAGCGGCTCGTCAAACAGAGACTAGTCGAATCGGCCGGCGAAGATCCTCAGGATTCCAGGCGACGATACTACCGATTGACCTCGCTGGGACGGCGTGTCATCGCAGCGGAGATTTCACGTCTCGAAGATGTCGTTCGCCAGGCCAGGCTGCACATCCCGGCGTCCCATACAGGGCGGTCGTAATGCTCAGGACCTGTTATTCGTTCCTCCTTCGCTTACACCCCGCGCCTTTCAGGCAATCCTATGGTAAGGAAATGCTCGCCATCTATGACGATGTTGCGGCCGGCGGATCCGTTTGCGAATTGTTCATTGATGCCGTTGCTTCGCTATTCCGACAGTGGGTATTGCGTGCTGAATTCCGTCGTCCGGCGGCCGCCGAGCCGGTCGCGGCCGTATCTGGCGATGTTCCCCTTCTCGCAAGTCTCGATCTCTACACGCCGCGCCCTGAGGCAGTCCTGATTGGGTGCCTTCTGTCCGTTGCCCTTCTCTCGCTGGTCGTCACCGCCAGCATCCGGCCCGGAAAGGCTCCCGCATGGCTGATCGGTATTCACCAGGACACCGGGAGTGTCCTGGCGGTCAGCCGCTCTTCGCTGAAGCCGACCGAACCGGATACCCTGGTCAGATTGGGTGAGGAACCGGAAAATCCGTGGCGTGCGGTTGCTTCAGTCTATTTCAATCTGATGCCCGTACTGAAATCGCTCGACGCGAACGGTGATTTGGTTATATCTTCCTGGGAGATTGACACGGCGCCTCCCGCGCTGCGGCGGCTCGACCTGAATCACGACGGCAAACTTACTCCAGCAGAGTGCGGCTTCTCGACAGGCCCGCAGTCGCAAGATGATCCGGGATTTGTGACGGAGGCCAAAAGAATTTTCATGCATACCCATCCGGTGCTTGCCGCCCTCGACCGCGACGATGACGGCGAAATCTCGGCTGCGGAAATCAGGAACGGTTCTCGATACCTGCGAACCCTTGATCTGGATGGCGACGGCGTCCTCGCCCCGGACGAAGTGATTCCCGAAGATGCCGCGAGACAGGCTGCCGATATTTTCCTGCTGTTGGATACGGATCGCGACGGCCGGATCTCGATTGGAGAATGGCAAAGCGAAAAAGCGCAATCCCTGCGCGGCATTCTCCGGAACGCTGACCGCAATCGCGACGGCGCCACGACACTGGCTGAGCTGACAACGGAACTACGCATCCGCGAAGAGTCCGCCGGAGAGAGGGAACGCGCGCTGAAAGCCGCTTCAATTGGCAAATAACTGGAAACCGCTGTTCCGAGCCAGAACGCGAAGGGAGTCACCATGGCCCTGCGGGCCGGCAAAGCGGATGAGGACGCCATGCAACCGGTGTGGGGCCAGCGCTTCGGCGCTGCAGCCGAGCTTCCGCTCGGCGCGGAACTTTACGCCAGCGCCGGCAACACCAGCGATCTTGTCGCCGGTGCTTATACGAACCGCGTCTTGAACGGAGCCTATACCAGTGTTATTTCGTGACGAGTCCTTATGAGCAAACACATCGTGGCAATACTTCTTTTCGACTCTCTTCTTGGCATCTCGGGCACGCGCGTTGCTGTAGCTCAGGCGTTACCGCGCCCGGAGTTTGAGGTGGCCGCGATAAAGCCCGCCAATGCAGGCGTCTCCGCAAGTTTTACTGAAATCGCGCCCGGAGGAGAAAGATTCACGGCCACACACACAACGCTGAAGCTTCTGATCATGACTGCCTGGGGCGTTACGGACCGCCAGGTATCCGGCGGCCCGAACTGGGTGAACTCGGAATATTACGATATTGAGGCCAAAACTCCGCACCCGGCCGGGCGGGAATCGATTCTTCAGATGCTGCAGGCCCTTCTGGCAGACAGGTTCCAACTGAAGCTACACAAAGAGGTGAGACAGGTTCCAATCTACGTGCTCGCGGCAGACGGGAAGGGATATGGGCTTCGCGAGAACAAGTCCGGGGACCCACCGCGGGTCCGCATTGGCGAGAGCGGGCAGTATATTTTCCAGAGCTTCCCCATAGCTCAACTCGCCTGGTACCTTTCGCTTCGATTGCGTCGTGATGTTGTCGATAAGACGGCGCTGAAAGGAACTTATGACTTCGAATTGGCCTGGAAACCGGATACGCCGTCATTCGATAACGTCGCGGCTGGGGGACCTCCCGACGATTCCGCCGATGGCTCCCTTCAACCTTCTCTTCAGGAGGCTGTGCGGGATCAACTCGGCCTGAAGCTTCAGTCGCAAAAAGGCTCTTCGGAGATTCTGGTGATTGACGTCGCGGAAAAGCCGAGCGCCAACTAACCGCTCGACCTGAACCGCCCTGCGAATACGGCACTCGCCTTCTTTGTCCAGTGCCCGAAAGGCGGTGACAAGAAATCGACTTAATAGAATCAATAACTTAACATCAGATCCGTGATTTCGTGTGCTTTACTTTGGTCGAGAGAGGAAATTCGCACCCAATGATCTCAGAGAAGCAGCTCGAAGCAAATCGCCGCAACGCACAGAGCTCCACGGGTCCCCGGACTGAGGAAGGCAAAAAAGTATCCGCGCTGACCGCCCGCCGCCACAATCTCACCGGCCAGGTAACGGCAATGACCGACGCCGATCGGATCATGCACGACGCCTTCTCCGCCTCGATCGTCGAGAGCCTCGCGCCCGAAGGAGCCATGGAGACTCAGCTCGCCCAGCGGGTCGCGACGGATAGCTGGCGTCTGAACCGGATCAGCGCAGTCGAAGACAACCTCTTCGCCCTCGGCCACAACGCGAAATCGGACGAAACCGAAACTGAAGACCCGGAAATCCACGCCGCCCTGACAGCCGCAAAAGTCTTCAAGGAAGAATCGAAACAGCTCCAGCTTCTCACGCTCTATGAGCAGCGCATCAACCGCAACATCCAGAAGAACCTGGCGATGCTCCAGGCCCTGCAAGTCACACGTGTCGCGAAGCGGGAAGCCGAAATGAACGAAGCGAAGAAGCTCCTCCAGCTAAGTGAAATGAAGGGTTTACCGTACCAGCCCGGCCGAGATGGGTTCGTTTTTTCGACCGCCGAAATCCACGCCGCTATCGACAAAGACCGCCGTCTGAACCGCGCATATCAAACCGACTTTTCGCGTCACAAGCCCCCAAAACCATACGCAAAAGCCGCCTGACCGCTTTTAATTCGTGTTAATTCGTGTTAATTCGTGGCCCAAAAAGGGCTGCTGACAGACCGTCTCCAAAAGAGCTCCGGTCGAACGCTCCTTGACAACTGAATATTCAAACCGGCGGCCGCGCCGAACACGCGTTAAGGTACGCGCAGGCAAAAAAGATAAGCTCTCGGCGCAAGGCGTCAAAGTGCTTCTCGGGAGCGCCGGACTCGAGAAGCCGCCTGCTGACCCCAGCCATAGCGTCCGCCAGCATCGCAGCCACCAGCTGCGGGTCTTTCGTGAGCGGTTCCGAAGCGGTTGCCAGCATTCCGGCGATCGCCTTGTGGGAACGTATCGCCATTCGCCGCGCCATCTTCGCCCCATCCACATCGGAGCTTACGGAGTAAAGCGCGACACTCGTCTTCGTATCCCGCATCTTGGCGGCCAGGAACGCGCTGATGAGAGCCGTTGCCATCTCCGAAAGCGTCCTGCCTTTCCCTTCCCGGCAGACTCGTTCGACCGTCTCTGCAACTTCGTCAAGGTGGCGTTTTAATGCCGCCTGCAGAAGCGCACTCTTGTTGGGAAAGTATTGATACAAAGTTCCGACCGACACGCCTGCCCGCAAGGCTACCCTGGTCGTGGTCAACCGTTCTTTCCCGGCGCCGAGCAAAACCTGAACGGTAGCTTCGAGAATCGCGTCCACGCTCGCGGCCGAACGCGCCTGGACCGGCGATTTACGGGGCTCCAGCGCCAATTGCGAACCGTCAGGCAAATGCGAACTCCAAATCTGAGGCTCTCTTCATCTAACCACGTGAGCATGATAAACAGGAGCAAGAGCATGACCACACAAATGGAACTCGGCGGGAGTTTTACCCTGCCCACTACCTTGATGACGGTGAACCGCATGGGCTACGGCGCAATGCAGCTCGCCGGGCCGCACGTGTTCGGCCCTCCCCGCGACGTTGACGCGGCGATCGCCGTTCTGCGGGAAGCCGTCGAGTCCGGAGTGAACCACATCGATACCAGCGATTATTACGGGCCGCACATCACGAATCAGATCATCCGCCAGGCGCTTCACCCTTATCCGGACGGCCTGGTGATCGTGACGAAACTCGGTGCCCGCCGGGAGGCGGACGCATCCTGGGTTCCCGCGCTTTCGCGTCAGGATCTGATCGATGGGGTGAATGACAATCTCCGGAATCTGGGGCTCGAGAGGCTGGATGTCGTGAACCTGCGGGTCGGAGGAATGCTGTCGCCCTCCGAGGGATCAATCGAAGGGCCGCTGACCGCACTCGCCGAGCTGAAGAGTCAGGGGCTGATCCGGCATCTGGGGCTGAGCAACGTTACCCCAGCGCAACTGGCCGAAGCGCAAAAGATCACGGAGATCGTTTGCATCCAGAACATGTATAACGTCGCCAACCGCGCGGACGACGGCTTTATCGAAGACCTCGCGAAACGGGGCATCGCTTACGTGCCGTTCTTTCCGCTGGGAGGGTTCACTCCGCTGCAGTCTTCGATACTGGACACGACGGCAGCGTCTCTGGGTGTCACTCCGATGCAGATCGCGCTCGCGTGGCTGCTGCACCGCTCACCGAATATTCTGCTGATACCCGGGACATCATCTCTCGGTCATTTGCGCGAGAACCTCAAGGCCGCAACGCTTGAACTCTCGCCGGAGACGCTGGCCACCCTCGATGCCATTGGCGGCGGCCGCTAGAGCATTTTCACGGTTTCCGTAGAACGGTTCCAACGGGCGCCCGGAATCGGTAACTCGCCGGCCGAAATCAGCTTCCGAATTCTATAGTATTTGCGAAAATGCTCCAGCAGGCCACGGGCTACTTCCAGTTGAGCGCCAGATTCACAAATGACCCGACCGGAACGCCGGTCGGGCCTTTGGCAAGAAACGGCTTCGCGTCGTCGAGCCAGGCCGTTCCCGCGATATCGGTATGAATCCAGGGTGTATCGCCGGCGAACTCCTTGAGGAACATGGCGGCGGAACAGGCGCCTCCCCAGCGGGTCCCGATGTTCTGAATATCCGCGTAAACAGTATTGAGCTGTTCGCGATATTCGTCGTCGAGCGGCATATGCCACATCTTTTCGCCGGCTTCCTTCGCCGCGGCCATCCAGCGTTCGAGAAACTGGTCGTCGCTCGCAAAAACCCCGGAACTGGTATGCCCGAGCGCCACTGCAATGGCGCCCGTGAGTGTTGCGGTATCGACGAGATGAGTGCAGCCGAGCTGTTTGGCGTAAGTAATAGCGTCGGCGAGAATCAGACGGCCTTCGGCATCGGTATTCAGGATCTCGATCGTCTTGCCGGAGAGTGAAGTGACGATATCGCCGGGGCGCTGCGCCCGGCTGCCCGGCATGTTCTCGACCGCTGGTACGATGCCGGTGACGGCGACCGACGGCTTGAGGCGCGCGATGGCCTGCATGGCGCCGATGACGGCCGCGCCGCCCGCCATGTCGTACTTCATCTTCTCCATGCCTTCGGAAGGCTTGATGGAGATGCCGCCGGTGTCGAAGGTGACGCCCTTGCCGACCAGCCCGAGGTGGTCGCGTGGAGGCGGCCTTTTCCGGTTTGTACTGCATGACAATCAGCGCGGGGGGCTCGGCGCTTCCCTGCGCCACGCCGAGCAGCGCGCCCATTCCGAGCTGCCGCATTCGGTCCTGATCGAGGACTTCAAAGGAGAGACCGTTGGCCTCGGCCATCCGGCGCGCGCGTTCGGCGAGCGTCGAGCGGGGTGAGAAGGTTGGGCGGTTCGACGGCGATGTCGCGCGTCAGATTGGCCGCCTCGCCGACAACCCAGGCTTTTTCCAGAGCAGCGCCGAGCGAGGGATGATCGCTACTGACCGATATCGAAACCGACGCAATGGGTTTGTTTTTTCCTTCTTTGCTCGGTCTTGAGGTAGTCCGGTTCCCACGCGCCGAGGATCGCCGCCTCGGCGACGGCTTCAATTTGCGCCGGAGTCGCTTCATCCAGAGCGAACGCAACGCTGGTCGCGCCCTTTCCCTTCAGGAAGCGGACGGCGGCGCCGGCGAGCTTGCGCAGGGCGGCGGTGTCGAATTTCTCCCGTTTGCCCGCTCCCGCGATCAGTACGCGGCGGGCTTTGTAACCGTCGATGCCGTGCAGCAGCGTGAATTCGAGAAGCTTTCCCGTGATCTCGCCCGAGCTGTAAGAAGCGGCGAGCGGCTTCGCGAGTTCCGGCCGGGGTGCGTCTTCAAATTCCAGAAGCACCACGACATCGGTCTCAAGTTCAGCGGCCCGCGAACGGACCAGCGTCAATTCCATTCAAGCTCCTCATTATTATTGATACGCCTTCGCTTTGCTGGCGCGAATGGCCTCACGCGCCTCGGCTTCGTCGCCTCTGGCGCGTTCGGCTTCCCGCTTGTCGTGAAATTTCTTGCCTTTGGCGAGGGCTATCTCGCATTTTATCTTGCCGTTTTTCAGATACATGCGGGTGGGAATCAGGGATAGGCCCTTTTCCCGGGTCGCACTCAGCAATTTATCGATTTCGCGCCGGTGCAGCAGCAGTTTCCGGGCCCGCACCGGCGCGTGGTTCTCGCGGTTGCCGTGGCTGTACTCGCTGATATGAGCGTTGTGAAGCCACGCTTCATTGTCGTCGATCATGGCGTAGGCGTCGCGCAACTGCACTTTGCCCGATTTCGCCGCCTTTACTTCCGTGCCGGTCAGAGCCATCCCGGCCTCATAGCGATCGAAGAGAAAGAAATTATGGCTCGCCTGGCGATTATCGCTCAGAGTTTTCCAGATTCCGTTTGCGCCATATTTTCTTACCGTCTTTTCTCAGCTGTTCTTGCGAGCTGCGGAACTTCCTATCAACGCGACATCACCATTCCGCGTCAGACAGTTTGATGATAGTTCACCCCGTCAGGGGCTCGCATCGCGTTTGCGCAGAACGTTTTTCCACAGGCCGAATCGGCTGGCTACAAGCCGACTGGCAACAAGCAGCCGGCTGGCAACAAGTAAGATGAGCGGTTTCAATCAGTTGACCGTCCGGCAGCTGACGGCCCTCCTGCTGGCATGGCTCCTTTTTGCGCCTTCGGCCCCCGTGCTGGCCGCTAACCGAAAAGGCGACAAGCTCTGGAACGGGGCGCGCGTCGAAGAGGCAAAAGGGAACCTCGACCATGCGCTTCAGACTGCCGAACAGGCTCTGCAGACCGGATCCGTCCGACATAGGGTATCAGCTGGAAGTGCGCCGCGTCCGCTTCGAAGCGGGCGCGATGCACGTGAAGAACGGCCAGCAAGCTGCGGAACGCGGGCAAACTCTCCGAGGCGCTCGCCGAATTCCAGAAGGCGTACGGGATCGATCCCGCCTCCGATATCGCGATGCAGGAGATCAAGCGCACGCAGGCGATGATCGAGCGGAACGCCGCCCCGGGCGACGCCGGCGCGGCGGCGAAAGAAGAAGACAAGACCCTGACACCCGCCGAACTGGCGCGGAAGCAGGCGAAGGAGCGGACGGATGCGCTTCTTCCGGTTCCCGAGCTGCGGCCGCTTGAACCCGGCGCCGATCCGAGCTGAAGATGAACAAACACGCCGAGGATTCTGTTCGAGACCGTGGCGAAGGTGGCGGGAATCAACGTCCTGTTCGATCCGGAATACGATACGGCGCAAACCATCCGGTCGCAGCAGATCGACCTCACGAACGCACCACTCGAGCAGGCGCTGGATCAGGTTTCGGTCGTCACGAAATCGTTCTGGAAGCCGCTGTCGGCCAATACGATTTTCGTCACGGTCGACAATCCGACCAAACGCCGCGAGTACTCCGAACAGGTGGTCAAGGTTTTCTATCTCTCGAATGTCACGGCTCCTCAGGAAATGCAGGAGATGCTGACGGTGCTGCGAACCGTGGTCGATGTGCAGAAAGTCTTCAATTTCACTTCGCAGAATGCCTTGATCGTCCGGGCCGACGCCGACACGATGGCGCTGGTGGAAAAGCTGATCTCCGATCTCGACAAGCCCCGGCCGGAAGTGATCATCGACGTGATGGTGATGGAGGTGAACAGCGCCCACATGCGGAATATCACGGCCGCGTTCGCGTCGACGGGGATCAACGACGAGCGCTATTTTTGCGCCGCGCCCGGGGATTACAACGCCCGGCATTCAGACGGCCACGTCGACCACCTCAAGCACCACGACCACCACCGGGACCACGGCAACCACGACAACTCCGACCACCACGAATACGGGAACCACCAGCTCGGCGGGAACGCCGACCAGCACGAACGTTCCGCTGAATCAGCTCAGCCATATATCGAGCGCGGATTTCTCGATTACCAGCCTGCCCGGGGCGGCGCTCGAGGCGGTCCTGAACGATTCCGGGAACAACGGTGCTGCAGGCGCCGCAAATTCGCGCCGTCGACAATCAGAAAGCCAGCCTCAAGATCGGCGAGAAAGTTCCGACCGCAAGCGGCAGTTTCCAGCCCGGCGTGGCGGGCGTGGGCGTCAGCCCCCTGGTGAACACGCAGTTCACCTATCTGGATGTGGGCGTCAACATGGAGATCCTTCCGAAGGTGCACGAGAACAACGAAGTCTCGATGCATATCGATCTGGATATCTCGCAGGTGGACAGTTACCAGAATCTGGGCGGCATCGAGCAGCCGGACAATCGGCCAGAACAAGGAGACCGCAGACGTCCGGCTGCGCGAAGGCGAGGTCAACCTGATCGGCGGGATTATTCAGAGGACCGACACCAAATCGAAGACCGGCATCCCCGGTTTGGCCAATATCCCTGGTATCGGGCGGCTTTTCAGCGGGGAAAATATCACAGATAACAAGACCGAGCTGGTGATCGCTCTGATACCCCACATCGTGCGCGGACCCGATATCAACGCGTCGGACCTTCGAGGCGTGGACGCCGGCAACGCCATCCAGATCAAGGTCTCGCGCGCGCCGCTGCCCGCAGCTACAGCCGAAAAACCGCCGGCTACCGACCAGGCCGCTGTCCCGGCGCCCGGCGTCGTGCCGCCCGCGACAACCCCGCCCCCAACAGCGCCGCGGCCCCCTGTGACGGCGCCTCCCGTGGCAGGGCCGCCGGCGACGGCGCCCCCGCTCGGACCCGGCGCGCCTCAGGGCGCGGCTGCGGCACGAATCAGCTTTCTTCCGCCGCTGGTGGACGCGCAGTTCAATTCGTCCGTGACGGTTACGATTTACGGGGACAACATCAACGACATGGCCTCGGTCGCGGCGCAGCTCCGGTACGATCCGAAAATTCTGCGCATCAATAACATTGCCGCCGGCGACCTGCCGCAACGCAATGTGCCGCAGGCAGCGCGGTTAGAGCCCTCGAAGAACATTCTGAACGACACGGGGCAGGCCGACGTGAGCCTGAGCCGCGGACTGACTGGAGGCGGGATCTCCGGTGGCGGAGGATTGTTTACGGTGGTGTTCCAGGCGGTGGGCCGCGGCAGCACCAACGTGTCGCTCTCCTCAGTAGGGCTCAAGACACCCGCCGGACGAACCATCAACGCGACATTGCCGCCGGCCCTGGTAGTAAATGTGAAGTAAGGGAAGCATGGTTCGAACGAATTCGCGCAGCGGAATGACGCTGATCGAACTGATCGTGGCATTTACCATCCTGATGGTTCTTACCAGCATGGCCGTGCCAGTCGCCCGGACTCAGGTCCGGCGAATCAAGGAAAGGCAGCTTCGCGAGGCCGAGGCTGAAATCCGCAAAGCGATCGATAAGTACAAGGACCTGGCGGACAGCGGAAAGCTGGGTATCCAGAACCAGGACACATACGGCTATCCCCCAACGCTCGATGCGCTTGTGGACGGGGTAAAAGGCTCCGGGCAGGCTGCGGATACAAAGCTCAAGTTTCTGCGCCGCATCCCGATCGACCCCATGACGGGCAAGCGCGAGTGGGGATTGCGCAGTATGCAGGACGATCCGAAAAGTACCGGGTGGGGCGGCCAGAATGTTTTTGACGTATACACGAAAAGCGACGATAAAGCGGCCGATGGGACACCTTACTCCGACTGGTAGCCCTGGCGCGTTCCGAGCGCAGCGGATACGCAACGGTTTCACGCTGATCGAGATGATGATCGTGATGGCGATTATCGTCATCCTCATCGCCATCGCGGTGCCGTTCTATCAGAAGGCGATCATCCGGGCCAAGGAGAGCGTGCTTCACACCAATCTCTCCGCAATGCGGAACGCGATCGACGAGTATACCTTCGACAAGCAAAAGGCGCCGCAGGATTTAAAAGATCTGGTGACGGGCGGGTATCTGCATGACGTCCCCACCGATCCGATTACCCAGCG
The DNA here is from genome assembly GCA_963845785.1 of Terriglobia bacterium. GTDB lineage: Bacteria > Acidobacteriota > Terriglobia > Bryobacterales > Bryobacteraceae > BOG-234. The sequence goes on from CAWJTK010000005.1 coordinate 491,793, forward strand.
GAACGACTCCTGGAAGGTGATTATGGAGGATTCCGCGCAGGCGGTGGACTCGAGCGAGCCGGGAATCTTCGACATTCGCAGCGGGTCGGACAAGATCGGCCTCGACGGCACTCATTATTCGGACTGGTAGCGGCGCTTTATTGAGCGGCCTCCCAGGAGATTGCGATCGAGAGCGACTGATTAATGGGACGCACGATCAGTCCGACTTTGGCCGGTCTTTCGCTTGAGCCGGCAGTCGGAGAAATAGTAACTTCCGTCGACTCGTTTGCCGCCAGATTCGGTTTCGCGATGGAAACCTCGATGCCGGGAACCGGGACGCCTTTCTCGATAGTAACCGGACCCGGCAGGGCATTCTTCACGACAACAACTTCCGCTTTCGGGTGTGCCGGATCCAGCTGGATTTGTGATCGATCAATCGTTACGGCGCTGGCAAGCGAGGTTATGATCCGCGGAAGGGGGCTGGCGCCACCCTTCGACCCTGAGGCCGAAGGATTGACCTTGCCAAAGGGCGTTTGCAGCTGCGCATCCTTATCCACGAACCAGCACCACTTATCACCATCGATCTTCCATTTCGTGACGGAGGGAATCTCGAAGGTTTGCAGTCCCGCGCCGGGAAATAAAAGACTGACTTTGGCCTGGATCGTAACTTTGGCGCTACGGAAGTCCGGCGAGTACTCGATTTTTCCGATCGTGAAGGACTTGATGTCGGGCTTCTTTGAATCGTAGTAAAAATCTTTGCTGTCCTCCGCGACCAGTTGCTCGCCTTCCCTGAATTTGTGATCGACCATCAGCTGATAGAAGTCCTGCACGCGGGATTTCAGAGCGGATTCGACTTCAGGAGAAGGGGAGGCAGCCTGGAGAACAACGGCGAGGCAAAAGAGTGAAGTAGATTTAGGGACCAAAGACATACGCTGAAAAAAAAATGAGGGAGGGCCGGAGCCCTCCCTCATTATATTGGTTTTGTTGTTGAACTGGAACTTCTTTACAACAACACCTTACTGACCCATCGGGACCGCAATGTAGTTACCCGAAACTCCGCCGGTTCCAGTGGCAAAGCCGTTGGAGATGATCGCATAACCGTATGCAGCCTGGAAGTTGCAGACTGCGATCAGGTAGCCATCGAATCCGGGCGCAATATTCGACAAAATGCCCGCGGTTATGGTTCCAGTCGGGATCACAGGCGTAACAAAGGGAGCCGACGGAGCCGCTGTGCCGTAGAAGCTAATGGTGCAGGTGCCAGACCCGGGCGAGGTCCCCGGAAGACCCGTGGAAGCGTTCGCAATGGAGAAGCCCATATCGTAACCTTGGGTATTGGTGACGTAGGGGAAGAGCAGCGTCGTTTGGGAAAGCGTAAGCAGTCCGAAAGGCGCCGTCGTCTGAGTACCCGTGTAAGGCGTTGCAGTAGTGCTGTATTGCGGATAGCCGGAAGCGGGGCCAACCACAGCGATGCTCACACCAGCGCCGGTCGACGAAACCGCAGTAACTGCGCCCTGGCTGGGAACAACTTCGCCCAGCACAATTGTAGCTACGCCGGCAGTGCTGGTAACTTCACCGGTAACGCCGTAATATATGGTCGAAGAACCACCTACCGGCGCCGGGAGTTGGACGAAGGAAAGACCCGCCGGGAAAGAAGTACCGGTAGTCGTCAAGTTGGAGGGGAATGTAATACCGGTTACCGCCGTCGCCGCTGTGTTGCCGGTCGCAGCTGTGTAAGCCGTGAGGAATGCGCTGCCGTTTCCAGCCGTCAAGGGGACATAGTAGTTTACGTTCGCGTTCAAGTTTGTGAACGTAACCGCCAGACGAGTTCCCTGCGTGGCTACGATGGCGCCGCCGGCGGTAATATCCGTCGCAGTTTTGAATGTGCCAGTGAAGCCTCCGGTCACTGTCAACGTGGCTACCAGATTGGCTATCGTGGGACTTGTGGAGCTAACCGCCACGTTAGGCGCACCGACCACTCCAGGCGCCGCGAGACTTTTCGCGGGATAAGCTTCGATGACGGCGCCCGCGCCAGCGCCAGTGAAGACGATATTCTGAGCGGGAGACGAGCTCGGGGTGAGCGTGATCGTCGGCGAAGTTGTGGCACTCGCGTTCACCCGCACACCGGAAACAGTGATACTTGACAGCGTCGCGGGAGCAGTCGCGAAGGCGATCTGGATCGAGGAAGCTCCCATCAGGGTAACGGCCGCTTTGTTACCGGCGCTGTCTACGGCCACCACATCAAGGTTCGAGGAGCCCGAGAGGGTTTGATTCGTGATGGGGACGTTTGCAGTCAGAGTAAAAGTAATCGCGTTCACAACCGTGCCGGTCGTGGCGAAGGTGACTGGGGGAAGCAGTTCTGTCATGCCCTCGATCGCGACATACTGCGGGACTGTGGTCCCGGGGGAAGTCACGGTTGGCACTATTTGCGCGCTTGCAGTGCCGGCGAATACGAGACCAACGGCCGCAAACGTCAAAAATGTTTTTCGAAAATCTAGCATTTCCTGGTTCTTCTCCTTGTGAATTTCCTGTTTGAATCGGTCGAAGTTCTCAACAACCTGAGCCTCAACTACAACGAATACTTCTGTACTTCCCAGGGAACTTCTCCGTGTCGGGGGCGGAGAACCTGACAAAAACCAGCCTTCCACAAGGGGTCGAACTGGCGTACATCCTATTCGGCGCGAACTTTATATGTGCTTTCAAAAGTGCCCGCTGCCGGAACTCACATCAAAACTCTGGATGAAGCAAGCCCCTATAAGGCGCTAAATTTTCATCTACAGTGGACTATACCCGGTTCTCGTGGTGACACGCAAGGCTTTTCCAGCTAAAATCTGAATGTTTCCAAAATACTTCGGCCCCCATTCCCTCGTAACTATCGAAGTAGAAGTTGCGGCCGTGACAATTTGGATAACTGGTAGGCGCGGCTGGACTCGAACCAGCGACCCTTAGCTTAGAATGAGTTATCATGCTTATAATCAATAGTTTAGCTGGATTTGGCACTGTTGCCCAGTCTTGGTAAATCTTGTTAAATGTTGTTGCATTGCAGGGACTTGGACCGGATCGCCGCGTTCGGCGCCGGTAATCGTGCGCAACGTCGCCATGCAGGGGGTAGGCACAAATTTGGCACATTCTCAAACAGCTTCTCCTTTATCACAATCGTCCTCGGCCCGTGAGGGGGAGGCGAGCCCTGCTGGAGAGCATCCCGTGCAGGAGTAGCAGTCGGAGTAATGGAACTAATCCACTTGATTCCGATCTTGGGGTCGTCTATCATCGCCCTTACCTGACTGGCAGCCGCCGGTAACGCAACAATCGGGAACGCAAAAATTGCCGACGCAGCCATCTCATTCTGGGCATCGTGCGGAAACAAGCGGTCTTGGCCTGTTGTTTTCCGCCATTTTTCCTCCGTTTAGAAGTTTGCCAGAATTGCGAAAAATCTTTCGGGGTGAACGCGCCGTCGGGTTCGCCTTGCTGTTGGCGGTCGAATACGTTCTTTACCGCAACCTGCACGTTCAGGGCTACACAATGGTGCGTCGCTTTCGTTCTGTCCTTTTTTGTTCTCAAGCTTCCCTTTGAAGTCCCGCACTCGCATTATCCCTTGGACTTCCCCTGTCGTTCCTGTCTCCGTGCGCTACCTCTTGTTTCACGTCTCCGCGCTGGCAATCGTCGTGGCCGTGTCTTCAACCCCCGCTTTAAAGCTATTTCCCGTCGAATATCGGTTGCTTATAACAGTGATCTGGTTTTGTGCGGGCATATGTGCTCTCTTCTTTGCCGGAGTTGCCTTCTTCCCGAGGACTGTCTGGCGCTCTCTCTTCAGTGCCACCGGCCCGTTGTGGATTTACTCTCTCGTAACCGCGTCGCTGGTCCTTGCGCTGGAACCGGCGGTCGGGAAAGTCTGGATGTCTTCCTCCGGTAAATTCGGCGTAGACGTCACGTTCTGGCTGGTCGAAAAGATTCTGCAGCCGCTTGTCCCGATCGTTTTTACCGATTGGAGACGGCACATCGTCGGCAGTGATCGGTTCGCCGTCGAGATCCTCGGCGCCTGCTCAGGCTGGGAAGGCCTGGCGCTGGTCGCGATTTTCACCATCCTTTCCCTGTGGCTGTCGCGACGTGAGTATCGCTTTCCCGCCTCCCTGATTCTGATTCCCGCCGTAATGGCGCTGACGTTCGCTTTGAATTCCGTGCGCATCGCAGCTCTGATCCTGATCGGGCATCACGGATTTCCGGACGTCGCGATCGGCGGCTTTCATTCACAGGCCGGCTGGATCGCTTTCAGCGGCGTTGCCTTGGGTGTCTCAATGGTCGGGCCTCGTATTGGCTGGCTTCGGGCGGCGCAAGCGGAGAATCAACGGCTGTCTCAACCGACATTCTCGAATCCGGCCGTGCCGTTCCTTCTTCCCTTCGCGGCCATACTTGCCGCGGGAATGATTTCAATGGCCGCCGCTTCACAATTTGAATGGCTCTACCCACTGCGATTCTTCGCGGCGCTCGCCGCGTTCTGGTATTCTCGCCGCGAGTACGCACTGATTCCTCGCTGGAGACCAGGATGGTTCCCCATGCTGGCGGGTGCCGTCGTATTCGTCGTCTGGATCGCCTTCGATCGGAGTTCGCACCCCGATAACGGTATCGCCGCGGGTCTGGCTGCAATGGCGCCGCCTGCCCGTGTCACCTGGCTTTCATTCAGGACCCTTGCGGCGGTAATCACCGTACCATTGGCCGAGGAACTTGCCTTTCGTGGCTTCCTGCTTCGTCGAATCGTTTCCCCTGAATTCGAATCGGTCGATTTCGGGCGTTGGTCATATGTAGCGATAAGCGTATCTTCTCTTGCCTTTGGCCTCCTTCACGGCGATCGCTGGATCGTTGCGACCATTGCCGGCGCAACATATTCCATAGCAATGGCTCACCGACGCAGTCTATGGGACGCGGTCGTCGCGCACGCTGTCACCAACGCACTGCTTGCCGCTTGGGTCTTAGCCAGCGGCAAGTGGCACTACTGGTAAGACAGTTACCACTGCTGGTAGCGCGGTAATGAAAATACTTGGCTTGGTACTTTGATTTAACGTTGTAATTCATAATAATTCACAACGGACTTGGCACATGAAAAAAATCGGCGTTGTCACATTTGTCGCTTTCGCAACGACCGTCACCTCTCTGGCCACACCACCCCCGTTACCTTAAATGCGTCAAGGGTCGTCCATCTGTGTGTTCACAAGCGCCATGAGATCGACATGAACGTGATCGGAACCGCTTCCGTGTTCGCGGGTTGCATGGTTGTAAAAGTTCTCTTCAGCTTTGCGGGGACAAATCCAGCGGGAGCGGACGACCGGTCGGGCCGCAAGCTGAAGAGAACGTGCAGTGAGGACAACGGTTGGGCTTCTCTGCGGTGATGGCATCCAGCAGCTGCCGACATGCGGCAGGCCGGGGCGAAAGATCAATGATGGGAAGGATCAACAGTTCGCGGCAAAGCGCCAGTTTGAGGGCGCGATGACAGTTGGCCAGAAAGCCGAAGTGGCGGATGCGCTGAAAACCAGGTGGCAAGGTGTGAAGAAGAAAACGGCGGATGAATTCAGCGGCGTCTACCCTCATGACTTTAGAGTTCTGTCTGTTTTCGTGTTTTTAGTCCTTCCACTGGAAAGTGATCTCGCCGTCTTTGTCGGAGAGCAGCCGCTGGTTGGATATGGCGACGCGATGCGTGTAGCGGCCCAGGTATTCGATGGCCTGTTGCGGACCGCCAAACGGGGGCTTGGCGTATACAACCCAGTCGGCGTCGCATAAGGGACCAGATAGGCGGTGAAAGCCGACGGGTTGCGCAGCGGTTCGAGATCGCCGAAGAATGCGAGTTCGTCGTTGGCAAAAGCCCGATCGAGCGCTTCGAGGAACAAGCGGCGAAACAGGCTGGAGAGGACGTGCACACGCAAAAAGAAGCCCAGGCGGCATGCGATCCAGCGTTTGTGGTCCGGCGATAATCCGCCGCCGGGCACGACGCAATGTACGTGCGCGTGATGCAACAGCCGTCCACAGTACCCTGAGTGCGGATACGACACATATCCGCGTTTTCTATCCTTTTCATCCCCTGCACGGTTATAGCCTGCGAGTCATTCGGAGACCAAAACGAGGAGACGGTGCCATCTCGGTTATTGATCCAGCAGGCAGGCGCCCGAAGATTCCGGTATGGATGATTTGCTCCGATGCTGCTGACATCGGGGTGATCTGGGTTGGCAGGAAGTCGAAGTCACCAACAGCGATGTCGGCACCAGTGCAGCGATCGGCGCCGTTTGTCGGTAGGGATTTGAGCGCGTCCTCAGCTCAGTGGCTTTAGGCGAGGTGGGGATCGTCGTTGGCCGCGAAGTCTCGCGGCTGTCCCGTACGGACAAGGATTGGTGCAGGCTTGTTGAAGTGTGCCAGATTTTTGGAACCCTCATCGGAGACGAACAACAGGTTTACGATTTAAGTTACCTGGATGACCAGCTGGTGCTGGGCATCAAGGGAACATTGAGTGTCGTCGAACTGAAGGTTCTTCGGCAGCGCGGCGAGCGCCGTCAAATGCGCGCGACCGAAAAGCAGCGGAGAAGCAATGCCCGGTCTGCGGAGGCGGCGATATGACTCTCATTCACGTCTTTCGGGCCGAACGAATGGACTCGTCGTGAAGTCCCGACCGCGAAACCCTCCCCAAAGGACCTTCGTTGAGGCCGGCGCCGACCTGCGTCCGGAGCCATCATTCCAGCCCAGAGGAATATCAAAGCAACCCGTCACCCACGAGCCGACATCTCGCGCTCGGCATCGTTTGCCCTCTGTCCGTCCTTCGCCGCGGCCTTTCATTCAGGCGTCAGAAGCCAGAAACACATTCAAGACCCATAGCGTCCGTTCCGCCTCAGTTCAACCCGATTCTATCGGTAGCGCTCCGGCCTGTAAGTTATTTCAGCCCTCGATATTTGTCGCCCGAGCGCCACCGATAGAGTCCTGGACATTTATGTTGCTCTATCCGACGAAGTGATCTCTCAGAAAACGCATTATCGCTATCTTTGTTGTAGTTGGGGCACTGACGCACTCGCGCATAATTTACATTTTAGTAGGCGGCAGTCGATGATGCTTGGGGCCAGTTCGATAGAGTTGAAAGTTTGGCTTCGCCTTCGGCACGGACCGGTCGCGACTGAGCAAATAGGAGTCAAAGCTAAACATGAGCAGACACGACGTTATAGATAAGCGTGCATTCGGCCAACACCGGGATACAGGTTGGAGCGGTCGGTTTTGGGGCAGCCGAGATTAGTTTCGTGCGTGCAACTAATAAGATGGTGGGAGATGGTGGATGCGTTGCTGGGTGTAGCGTTGGACATGGGGATCAATGTTATCGATACAGCCGCAATGTACGGAGACAGCGAGGAGAAGATTGGCAGGGCGCTACGGGGGGAGAGGCAACCGACTTTTGCTTTTCACCAAGTGCGGATTGTGCCAGCCACCCAGTCTCAGTTTGCCAGGATTTCTCTTACGCTCGCAGCGGAAGCTGCGACATTGGAGAGGCCTACCGGATCGGTACGAGTCTTTGGATTGGCATCCGCGCGCATTAGAATGGAACATCGAGCAAAGCCTACGCCGGTTGAAGACCGACTGCATTGACTTGATTCAGCTTCAGTTATTCGGAAGAAACTCTGCGCCAAGGAGAGGTGATAGAAGTGCTGCACCGGGCCCGTAAGGCGGGGAAGGCCCGCTACATTGGCTATTCCAGTGATGGAAAGGCGGCTCTCTATGCGATTCAGAGCGGCCAGTTCGAAGTCGGGCAGATCTCGATAAACATCGCTGAGCAGAAACGGCTCGATCTCGCCGTGGCCGTCGCGAATGAGCACGGTATCGGCGTGATTGCAAAGCGCCCAATCGCTAGCGGCCTCTGGAGAAGCGTGCATAGGCCAGATTTTATCCACAATCAGGCTTACTGGGCGCGGCTGCAGAAACTGCAATACGATTTTCTGAAGGGCGAACGCGCTTTCGAAACACCGTTACGATTCACGTTGACGGTTCAAGGCGTGCATACGGCGCTCATAGGGACAACGAATCCGGCGCACGTACCGGAGAGTGCCAAATACAGCGAGCAGCTTCTTGATCAAAACAAGTTCCAAATGATTCGTGGCCGGTGGAAAGAGATGGCAGAACCGAATTGGACTGACCAAGTATGACGGCCGATAAGTCTATAGCGTCGACCGGCGAGGGCCCGATTAAGTGTCGGGAGGCCCGGGTTCAGAAGGTCAGCCACATACTTGCGCGCTTCGCCCCTTGTCGATCAGCGTCCGGGCGTGGTCGATCTGCTCCGTGGTCAGCTTAACTTTCCGTTCACACTTCACGCCTCGGCGCTGCGTGGCCATCACTCCGGCACGGGTGCGTTCGAAGACAAGAGACCTTTCGAGCTCGGCTAGAACCCGATCATCTGCCACATGGCGCGGCCCGTGGGGGTCGCCGTATTGATAGCTTCGGTGAGCGAATGGAATTTTACGCCGCGGCCGTTCCAACGGTCGGCCAGCATCGTTATCAAGTCGCGAAGGTTGCGGCCCAGCCGGTCGAGCTTCCACACGATCAGCGTGTCACCGTGCTCCAGTTTCTTCAGGCAGCGGAGAAGGGCAGGCCGTTTCGTCATGGCTCTCAGACTGCGAGGAGGTCGCGATTATTTCGCAGCTCAATACCTTGGCTGCACTTTCCCCTGTCAATGCTTCGATGGCAGCCTTAAGGCTGGCCACGCATGACTCGGGGCCAGGATGGCTCGCTACGCCTTTCCTATATGACTCCTTCATTCACAACTCCGCGCCGGTTTTATCCCGGTGCACTCCGCAGCCTGCTAGAGATAACTTGTCGGCGTACAAGATCTAGGCGCCGAAGACGGCCCTCAAACGTTGTTGGCGTCGGAGCATAATCATTGGTTCACACTGCTGTCCGGCTTTAAGTCAAACAGAATCAATTGGTTAGAATTTACGGATAGATCTGTATCGGAGATACCCTCCTGAAACACCTGTAAAATAGGGGTTTTCTCGAAAAGGGTAACGCTGAAAATCTGTAAAATCTGGTAGAGGCTGGCATCCAACTCCAGCCGCTTGCGAATGATGGCCACGAGCACTAAACGCTGACGGCGATCCAGATCTGGGTCTTCACGGCGTTCTCGCTGGTCCCGTAAAAGGCCTTGATTCGCAAATGCTGTTTGATCCATTTGAAAAACAACTCCACCTGCCAGCGCGACTTGTAGATCCTGGCAATGGTAAGTGCGGGCAGTACAAAGTTGTTGGTGAGAAACCGGAACCGCTTATGCGTTTCCGGGTCCACATAGGTGACGCGGCGCAGTGGCATCCGGGTAGGCCTTGATTGATTGGATCGCCGTGAGAACAACGGTGTGATCGGAATGCACGCCGGTGCTCTTGTCCACTTCGTGTGAGTAGCGGCGCTGGAGCAGAACATTCTTTTTGGTGCGCGTAACAAAGAAGGCCGCGCTCAGAGTGAACACATACAAACGCCCGAAATCGACGTAGCCGCGATCCATGACGTAGAACGCGCCGGCTTCGGGGAGGATCTCGTCGAGCATCGTGACATCGGCACTCTTGCCGTCTGTAATCCCAATAAACGTTGGGATATTGCCGCGAAGGTCGAGCAGCGTGTGCATTTTGACGGCGGCCTTGTGCTGACGGAATTTCGCCCACGGGAACAGCGAAAGGCAGAGGTCGATGGTGGTGGAGTCAAGCGCGTACAAGGAGTGATCCAGATCGACGCCGATCGGATCGTGCAGATACAGCGGCCGCGCGATGCCAATGAGCACCTGAGCGAAATCGGCGAAGATCCGCCAGTCGTGAGCTTCGTTGGCGTCGGCCAGATTGCTGCGGGCGACTTTCCCGCGAAAGCCCATGTGGTAAAGCTTGCCGCTAATCGAGCCTAAGCAAGCTTCAATGTCTCGTAGGCTCTCACGATAGGTCAGTTGGGCGAAACCCATAGCCAGATACTGATCCCAACAAGAGAAACCTCTAAGGCGTGCATCGCCTTGATACCGGCCTACGCATTTCTGGAACTCGTATCGGGGAAGATGCTCCATGAGCTGAGCGAAAACGGTCTGGCCAATGTTCACCACTCATTGTCCCGAGGAGGTCGCCCGCGCCGAACCGTACTAAATCATACGTAGATAAAATTGCAAAAAGTTCAAATCGAAAAATCGAAGGCTCTCCGCAACCTCCTGACTCAAGGAGACTTATTCACCTTCGAAAAAGTTTAGCCGGACAGCAGTGATTGGTTCACCTACGGGGCCCCTCCGACGAACGATCCATTTCAAATCTTCGCCCTGAAGCAATTAATTGCCCAAGGCTGCCACTTGAACGAAATCGTGCAGACTCGATTTATCTCGTGCTACTCTCTTTATCGATTACAATCGCTGGAGCGGATGCCGCGACGTCGTAAATCCAGCTATTACGGCCCGCATCGCCTCGGTGATCACCTGAAAACCGGCCAGCCATAGCGACTCAGGACATTGAGCGGATGGGGGAAGTTATCCTCCGTCCTCGTGAGCAATGTCTTGAACGAGGAAAAGAAACAGCAGGCAATAGCGCTGGGGCGGCTGGGATGGTCGCTGCGGCAGATTCAGAAGGCGATCGGGGTGCGTCGCGAGACGATCTCCGTCTACCTGAAAGCTGCGGGCGTCGCCATGCGGGCGCCGCGCGGCCAGACATTCCGGCAAAACCGGCCAGCCGGGAAGAGGGGGTGATCACCGACCCTGCGGAGGCAAAACCGGCCAGCCTCGACGAGGTGATCACCGACTCCGGCGGAGAATCGGCCACGCTGGCGGAAGCAAAACCTGATCCTCAGCCCGGCCGCAGCCCTTCGTCCAGCGCCTGTACTACCGTACCGGGACGTGATCGAACTCGGGCTCTCGCGTGGCCGAAACGCCATGGCGATCTGGCAGGAGTTGGTGGACACCTGCGGCTTCGCCGCCGGCTACCAGAGCGTCAGGCGGTTTGTCTCCAGGCTGCAGGGAAGCCAGTACTTCGGAAGCCGTGCGCCGTAATCGAGACCGCGCCCGGCGAAGAGGCGCAGGTCGATTACGGCGACGGCCCGATGGTCCGCGATCCGCAGAGCGGCAAGTATCGGCGAACACGACTGTTCGTCCTGACTCTGGGTTATAGCCGCAAGTCGGTTCGCCTGCTGGTGTTCCGGTCCAGTTCGCAGACCTGGGCAGAGCTGCACGAGAAAGCCTTTCGCCGGCTGGGTGGTGTCACTCGCGTGGTTGTCCTCGATAATCTGCGCGAAGGCGTTCTCACCCCGACATATACGACCCCACACTCAATCCTCTGTACCGCGACATGCTCCGGCATTATGGCGCGGTGCCGCTGCCATGCCGGGTCGGGCATCCGGATCGGAAAGGAAAAGTGGAAAGCGGTGTCGGGCACGCGAAGAAGACACCGCTGAAGGGCCTCCGCTTCGAAACTCTCGAGGAGGCGCAGACCTATCTGGATCACTGGGAAGAGCGTTGGGCCGACACGCGCATCCACGGCACCACCAAACGGCAGGTCGCGGTCATGTTCGCCGAAGAACGGCCATCTCTGTTGCCGTTGCCAGTCGAGCCTTTTCGCTACTACCTATATGGAGAGCGCACGGTCCATCTGGACGGCTGCGTGGAAGTTGAAGCAGCTTATTACAGCGCACCGCCCGGATGGATCGGAAGACGAGTGCAGGTGCAGTGGGATTCCCGGCAGGTCCGCCTGCTCGATCCGCAGACTGGCCAGTTGTTGCGCGAACACATGCGCCAGACGCGCGGCGGTCATCGCATAAAAGACGAAGACCGATCCCGCAAAACGCCCACTCGGCACACAGCAACTGCTGTGCCGCGCCGATAAAGCCGGATCGCAGATCGGCGCCCTTTGCCGCGGCATGCACCAGGCTCAAGGGCGAGGTCGCGGTGCGACGCATTATGGGCGTCCTGTCTTTGGGCAAAAAGTACGGCGTGGCGCGAGTGGACGATGCCTGCGCCGTCGCGCTCGAAGTCGGCGTCTGCGATTACCCTTCGTGCGCCGCTATCTGGAGCGGAATCCGCAACTGCCGCTGAGCTTGCGGCAGATCGATCCTCTCATCCGGCAACTCACGCTGTATCGCGACTTCATCGACAACAAGACCAATCAGGAGAACAAGGAATGAACCTCATCGAATTACAACGTGCATTAGGGCAACTGCGGCTCGGCGGCATGGCCGCCGTGCTCGAAACCAGACTACGCCAGGCTCAGGCCGAGGCCATGGCTCCCATCGATCTGATCTCGTGCCTGGTCACGGACGAACTGACCCGGCGCAGCGACCGGCTGCTGGAACGGCGGCGCAAACAGGCAGCCTTCCGCGACCCGCAGAGAACTCTGGATAATTTCGACTTCAGTTTCAACCCGAAGATGAATCGCAGTCTGGTCTTCGATCTGGCCACCTGCGCCTTCATCGGAAAGCGGGAAGACGCGCTGTTTCTCGGCCCCGGCGGTACCGGCAAAAGCCACCTGGCCCAGGCCATCGGACAAGCGGCGATCCAGCAGGGCTATCGCGTGCTGTACCGGGAAACGCACGTACTGCTGGATGATCTGGCCGAGGCGGTCGCCGACGGCACGCGCAAGGAGTTCATGGAGTCGCTGACCACCGTGCCGTTGCTGATCATCGACGACTTCGGAATGCGCAAGCTGCCGATGACGGCAAAGGAAGATGGTCGGCGTGTTTGGCCACAATCACCTGCGAAAGCAGACTCGCGCCCGCCGTGCTCTTCTCAATCGGCTGCGAAGGCTTGCCCGCCGTCTTCACCGTGCACTGGCAGGCATACTTCTTGCAAACGTCTTCGATCACGATCAACTGCGCCGGAATGTATTCATAGCGCTCGCTCGTCTCTTCACCGAACTGGCGCAGGTTCTGATCGCAGGCCGCGCAATGCTTCTCGGCTTCGGCCAGATCGTGCACAATGCGTTCGCGCTTCAGATGCGCGGGCAACGGGCTGCGGCCACGAGGCTTTGCTCCGGCGCTGCTGTCGGCCGATGCGGGCGGATCTTTGTCATCGGGGCCGCTTCCGCCGTCCCTCGACAGGTCTTCGACATTCACGCCCTGAGCTTTCAGCTCGGCTTCGAACAGCGCCAGTTGTTCTTCCGTGATCTGCTCACTGCGCTTTCCGCTTCTTGCGGCGAGCAACTGCCTGAGCAGGTTCTCGGTCTTGATGCGGCGCGCCTGTTCGGCGTCCAGTTGCGCGATCAGATCGAGCACCATCCGGCGCAATGTGGCTGCGTCGTTTGGCAGTTGTTTCTGATCGATTGGCACTAAAAAAAGACTACAGGAAACTGAGCCGTAAGTCAGTATCGGAATGCAGAAATCACCAATGTTTACGCGGCTTCGGAGGCCTGACGGAGATATCGTTTTCTGCGCTTTGCGTGGCTCAGATCGATACCCGAGAGCAGCGCGCCGAGTTCGGCCGCGGTGATCTCATGCCGCTTCTCGCCATCGGTATCGCCGGAGTCGCCGAACGGCATCGCGTACGTACCTTCTTCCAGACGTTTTGCCCAGACCGCGAAGCCGTCGCGATCCCAGTAGAGGATCTTGATCCGGTCACGCCGCCGGTTGGAGAAGACGAACAGATGTCCGCCGAAAGCGTCCAGTTGCATCGACTGAGTCACCAAGGCATGCAGACCGTCGAAGCTCTTGCGCATGTCGCAGGCCGAAGTGCAGAGATAGACTCGCACGCTGGCCGGCAGGTGCATCATCAGCGTTCCCGCAGCACGTTCAACACGGCTCGCAAGGTCACCGCATCGGTCCCGGGTGCAATACGGAGACGGTCGCCGGACGCCAGGATCAGTTCCAGCGGCGCGAACCGGTCGGCACCCGATGAAGGGCTGGCGTCCACCAGCGCGAACCGAACGGGCTCACTTGACGCCAGCCGTTTCCTCCAGTTATAGAAGGCCTGATCGCTGAAGCCGTGCTGGCGACAGAACGCGCTCACCGATAACTTGCTCTGCTGTTGTTGCCGGATCAGTTCCTGCCATTTCTTCTCTGACGCGACGCGCACTGTGGCTCTCATCCATCCCACTATCGGACCTTCCGGAACTCATCCGCCAGAGGGGTTCATCGCACGCATACGCGCAAACCGCAACGGCTCACAAAATCGCTATCATCTTTTACACGATGGTAAAAGAGCCAGGTCGAATACGATGCTTCCATCTGGACACAGAAAGACGTCGAGCGAGAGAAGAGATTAGAAGCCAAACTGAAACGACAGGCTCAGGCTCGAGGATACAAGCTCGTCACAATCGAGGAAACCACAGCCGCGTAAATGAATGATTCCCGTAGTTCAAGGAGTTAGTTCCCCAGAAGTTGCGTCGACCGTCAGATCACCTGCCTGAAAGTAGCACGTGAAATAGAAGACGCCGAATAATACGATTACAACGTAAGCTGCCACGTCGAGTGCTCGGCTCGACAGCGATAGCTCCCGGTGGGCCCCACGATACCGCAGGCTCTTTGACAGGATCGACGACATCACTCAGCTCACTATTTGGGCGCGCCTGTAACCGCCGTAAACCCTATATCGACTTCGTCGCTATCGGCCGCGGGCGCGCCTCCGCAAGGCTCAGTGGAATTTCTGGCGACCACAGTTTTAGCTCCGAGATAATTCGCTAAACACCGATTAACCCAACAGCCGGAATCTGAAGTAAGGGACTGATGCATGGCCAGTTCTGGATATCTGGCAGCCGCCTCGAATTCCAACGCACTCCCGCGGCCGTGTAGAGATAATTCGGAGAGATTAATTCGCCGCGAGGACTGTGCGGGCCCACGCAGGTCTGCCACAGCTGGCGCGATAGTTTGACGATCCAAGGAGAACTATTGCTAATAACAAAAACGCACCTAACTCTGTGCTGGGCGAAAACGATATCCTATGAAGTTCCGGTACACCTGTCAGGGCGATTAACACGATAAGCAACCATAATACAAATTCAAACCAAGCGACGACACATGTTCTGGCAGCTCACGTATTTGATGCCACTTCGATCAATGATGATTCGCACAAGAGAACAAATATAGCGCAAAGGCCCGCAAAGCCGAGCCACTTCGGCAGTGGGGCTGCCGCGACAGGCGTCTCATGGCTTTCATGGGCTAACAGGACAATACAGCCCGAAGCTACAAGGATTGCGGGAAGCGAAACCCAGTTTAGACCGTGGTAAAAAGAGTGCGCTACCCATTTCGGAAGATGGGCGAAATCCCACGGTTGGACGTTTGTTTGGGCTGCTCGGACAGCGTTGCCCGGAGACAGCATCACGACCGCCGCACTGGCAGTGGCCGTTGCCAAACTAAAAGGTACCACGCGTGGGCAGGAAGTTTTTTGGCTCGCATTATGAGTACTCCGGCAAGCAATATCGCACAGAGGAAGGTGCCTGCGACCTCGTGTTCGGCCGGGATGGCGATCGACAGTAGCGAGATCGCGATGTAGTACCAAGTGACTCGGCGAGCGCTTTGCAAAAGACTAAAAAGGACCAACATCGCACTGAGGGGCAACATGTACTCAATGGCACCGGTTAGCCAATAGAGTTGCGGCGCCGGACTCGCTATGCCCACGATCCAGGAGGAGTAAAAAACGCCAGAAATGAGGAGTGATGTGCCGCGGGTCATGCCGAAAACCGTCCGAAAGAAGAACCACAAAGAGGCAATGGTGGCGATCATAACCAACCAAAGCAACCATGAATACATCGTGACCAAGTTGACGTGGCTCATAATAATGCTCTCAAGGAATGTGCTAAGCCAACGCGGGGACCACTTGGTATAGTACATCCAGGTAACTGTTAGGACGTCACTCTGCGGCACAGTGTTAAAAGAAAGTGTCGCCTTACAGAAATCGTCGGTCGCGGGTGAAGAGTAAAACGGCAGGATAAAGAAAGGTAAAAAGAATATTACAAGCAGAAACGGCACAAAGGCGCGCGCGAGCGAGCGCGAGAAATTCGAGAGCGACAAGCAAGCGGTTTCGCGGCTGTGGGACATGGCCTACAGTTTATCGCTAGCCCGACTATTCAAAACATTCCCAGCCCATCTTCAAAGTCCCCGTTAAGTGGCCCGCCCCTCGGCAGTTGCGGGGCGATTTCCATCTTCAGCCGGTGTCGGGGAAGCGAACCCGTTCCGGTTCCGCCACCACAATGGTCTGGCACTTGCGCCACATAGATCCCGAGCTTCGCCGGAGGTCTCGATCTTTTGGGTATAGGTCGCCACAAGCCAATAGCGCATTACGCTCACACCCAGTACTTCAGCGTTCGCGTCTTCCCGTCGATCTCATACCAAGGCACTATCCGAAATTGATTCTTGCCTTGATCATGCAGGTTCCACGCCAAATTCGATCATGCAAGTTAGATTCGTATTTTCAATCAGTTGGCGGTACTAGCCGGAAGCGGCAAGCGCACGCAAGTTTCACTTGCTCCCGATTTTTGGGAGTAAGTCGCATAATGGGATTAAGGTCGCACGGGCTGATTTGATCTGTGGGTCTCGGCGTCGGACTGGCGGAGCGCGGCGGCCCGCTGATGGCGCGGTCTTACACATGAAGGATAGAGGTGAGCCAACGAAACATTCTGCCCGTCACGCATTTTCGTCGCCGCATGCGGTGCCACGCTCCACCGAAGGTGCATCGTTGCCGGGACGAAGAGGTATGCGGAAAAGCGAAACCGGTATACTTCCCGGCAGGGCCATGGCTGCGCACTGCACAAGGCCAGTGGCGCCGAAAACATTATAGGTAACAGTACTGGGCCCGAGGAAATCGTAATTGAGGGTCCGTAAGAACATGCGAGAATGGGCCCGAAGCGACAGATCACTTATGATTGCAACAAGCCAGTCAACAGCCGAAATGCTTGCAGATAAGATCCGATCAAATTGTGCCCATGTCGGCGTCATAGGACTCGGCTACGTCGGGTTACCCCTTGCGGTGGAATACGCCCAAGCCGGATATCAGGTCACTGGAATCGATCTGGATGGGACTAAGACATCGCGCGTGAATGCCGGTGATTCCTATGTCGGCGATGTTTCCTCATGCGCGCTTAAGTCGCTGGTACAGAGCGGACGGCTGAGAGCGACAACTGACTTTTCGGCCATCCTCGATTTTGACACAGTGGACATCTGTGTGCCGACACCACTCCGTAAGACCAAAGATCCGGATATGAGCTACATCGTTGCAGCGTGCGAGGAGATCGCAAGGTATCTGCACACCGGAATGCTGGTGATTCTGGAGTCGACCACATATCCCGGTACTACTGACGAACTGGTCCTGCCAATGCTGGAGAGGTCTGGGTTGAAGGTGGGCCAAGACTTCTTCCTGTGTTTCTCGCCAGAGCGAGTTGATCCGGGAAATCAGAATTTTCAGACGAAGAACATCCCTAAAGTGGTGGGCGGCGCCACGCCGGCATGTACGGAATTGGGGAAGCTATTTTATTCTCAGGCGCTCGACAGTGTGGTTGGAGTGAGTTCGACGCGGGTCGCTGAGATGGTTAAGTTGCTAGAGAATACCTTCCGGATGATCAATATTGGCTTGGCAAACGAAATGGCGATCATGTGCGATGGCATGGGTATCAATGTCTGGGAAGTGATCGACGCGGCGGCGACGAAACCTTTCGGATTCATGCCTTTCTATCCTGGTCCCGGACTAGGCGGCCACTGTATCCCCATTGATCCTTTTTATCTTTCTTGGAAGACAAAGCAGTCGGGGATCGAAGCGCGATTCATCGAACTGGCCGGGTATATCAACGGCCAAATGCCGCACTTCGTGGTTGAGAAAGTGGGGGATGCACTGAACGAAGCGCGGAAGCCGCTGAAAGGTTCGAAGATCGTGGTTTACGGGGTTGCCTACAAACGGGACATCGACGACGTGCGAGAATCGCCAGCTCTCGACATCCTGCATCTGCTCAAGCTCCGTGGCGCTGAGGTATCTTATGTGGATCCCCATGTCCCGCAGATCTGGTTCGGCAACGCAACCCTCCGCAGCGCCGAAGTTGAAAGTGCTCGGTCGGCGGATTGTATTGTGATTGTAACGGATCATGCGGCGTTTGATTATGAGGCTCTCCTGAGGCACGCGAACCTGATTGTTGACACGCGAAATGCTTTCAAGGGAGTTCAATCACCGAAGGTGTTTCGGCTGTAGATCTGTCATAGTGAAACGATGCCTATTGTGTCTCTTCCGTTTCAACCTGTTTCAAACGGCTTTCGAAATATCGCTGAGTTCTGTTGATCCCACTGGGGAGCGAATCGGATCCGTCCGGGGACTCTGCGCGTTGTCTGAGCGCGTCCGGTTGCGTCCGTTTGGGATGAAAGGGAATGTTTTGTCTGGGCGGTCTGCTTACTTCGATGCCAGCCATCTCGGCATACCAAACCCACGCGGCTATGAGGTCGCGTTTGGCGGCCTCCCGTTTTAGAACACGGGCCATCAGGCCGATTTCCGAATTTTGCGCGCTTCGAATTGTTTGACGGCTTCGCGGTGAACGTCGTCCCAGTCCTCGCGTCTCATCTCGGTCGGTCCGCTACCCTGAATGGCTTCCATCAGGATCACTTCAAGCTTCTCTTGCGCATTGCGCTTTTCGTCGTCGCGGATCAGATCTCGCACGTATTCGCTGACGCTGCTGTAGCGACCGGAGCCCACCCGGTCATCAACAAACTCTTTGAGCTGGTCTGGAAGAGAGATGTTCATCGTCTGCATGGTGCATCTTAAACTTCTGGCTCACCGTACCAAAATGGCATAGGCATGGCAATATTTGTCATGCCTTCTTGTCGACACCATAAACGGTTAACGTGGTGGCTGTGAAAAGAGCGATGGCGTTCGCGGAACCGTCTGAGACAAATTGTCTCGCTCACGCTAATGTCGGCATACTACCGTCCACCTGCATCTCGCACAACGTCACTTACGGTCGGCGGGTAATTCCTTTAGACCAACTCCACGTTTCCAGCCCTGATCAGTTTCGTCGATCGTCGTCGTTTTCTGAACTGTCACCGGTATAGAGCCGACGACATCATCGGCGCCGCAGGCGCAAATCATCGGTCAATCATCAGCCTTGCCACTGATAAAGTTCTTCGTCGAAGGCGGGAACGCGTCAGATGTCCTGATCGTTGGAGCGGCCCACCTTCATCAGGTAACCACAACAAACTGGTTTTAACCTGCCATGATCAATCAGCGTTGCCCCAGCCCTGCTCGGCGGCGCTCATGGATCCGTATGGCGAGGTGGTGCTTCGTCAACGCGTTTGTTCGGCTGTGGGATGCCATACTGTCTTTTGGATCTGCCGGCATTTGCGACCAGGGACAGCGTTACTGTAGCGATGCTTAGGGTTTGTCAGGAAATAAATAGAACAGATTAAAGTGAATATGTTTTATACTCGTGGATGTGAATCCCGAGGACATTGGGCTGCGATTTCGTTCGTTGTCAGCGTTTCTGGACGAGCGGATGCGGCGATTGGTGGCGGCTGCGGAGAGCGCGGCGATTGGATATGGGGGCGTTTCCATGGTCGCGCGGGCTACCGGCGTGTCACGACGGGCAATCACGGAAGGCCTGAAGGAACTGAGTCAGCCGAAGGTGTCCGGGGCGCCAGCGGCGACGGAGTTCCGGATTCGGCGCAAAGGTGCTGGTCGAAAGAAGGCTGTCGACAAGAATCCGGGGCTTCGCGAGGGCCTGGACCGACTGGTGGATCCGGTAACGCGAGGAGATCCGGAGTCTCCCCTTCGCTGGACATGCAAGAGCGTACGCGTGTTGGCAGAGGAACTACAGCGCGAGGGTCATGCTGTCAGTTATCAAACCGTGGCGGAACTGCTTCATGAGATGGATTACAGCCTGCAGGCCAACCAGAAGAAGTTGGAGGGGAGCCGGCATGCGGATCGAAATCAGCAGTTTGAATCAGTGCCGTCCAAGACAGGACAATGTTTTCCGTGGCTTGGTGGAAACAAAAGCCTTGAGAGCGGGGAAACGGGGATTTCAGATTGAGGTCTCTTGTTTTCACGTGGGGCAGCCTGTCCCAATCACATCAGTCCGAGGGTAAGTTGCTGAGACTCGGGGAGTATCGGCGGGGTGCCGAAGGGGTTATCCAGCCATGCGGTCAGATCGCGGTAGGTAAACAGGTTCAGCCGCAGCATGGAAGCCAGGTTCGACAGCGACCACTTCGCTTTGGAAAGATGGTGCAGCCATTTGAGCAGCAGAATCGCGATCAGGGCTGTCCAAATCTGGATGCGCAGGGCGTTTTCGCTGGTGCCGACGAAACTCTTCACCTTGAGGTTCTGCTTGAGAGCTTTGAAAAACAGCTCGATTTCCCAGCGGTCTTTGTAGATGGCGGCGATGGTCGTGGCGCCAAACTCCAGCAGATTGGTCAGCAGCACGATCTCCCGCTCGTGAGTGGCGTCCCATACCACCACGCGCCTCAGCGGTGAGGGGCAATCCTTTTGAGCCTTTTCGCCGGTGAACTGGATCAGCTGGTCGGACAAGATATTGCGGTTTGCCGGAACCGGGCACTTCTTCCACCACTTCGTACGCGGCATTGTCCTTCAGGCGCGTGACGAAGTAGATTTCCTGCGTCGGTCCACTCGGCCGAACAGCGCGTAGTCGTTATAGCCACGATCCATGGCCACGATGGAACCGGGGTTGAGCGGAAAGGCGGCGGCCATTTTCACGTCGCTGCACCGGGCTTCGGTGATCAGGACGTAGCGGGGCAGGTAGTCGTCGTGGTCCAGCAGGACATGTGCCTTGACGCCGCCTTTCGCCCGGCGGAATCTTCGCCCACGGAAACAGCTCCAGGCACAGGCTGATGGTGGTCGAGTCCAGCGACAGCAGCTTGTTCTTGAAACGGAACTTCCGCTTGCGCGGCCCCAAGCCCTCCTTCGTCGCGGAATCGCTCCAGGGCCGTGTAAAACAGATCCTCGTACAACTTCGCGGGCCGATGCTTGTTGGCATAGGACAGGGTGGATTTGTTGGGAGCCACGGCGATTCCGAGGTGCACCAGTTTGCCCAGAGAACAGGCCAGCCCATTGCAGATCTCGCGCAGAGAGTCGGCATGGGCCATCTGGCAGAACAGCATCGCCACCAGCTGCGTCCAGCAGCTAAACCCTTTGGCTGCCTCGTTCCGCGTCGTGCTTTTTGCACCAGCGCCGCGAACTCCGCTCGGGGAAAATGCTGCAGCAGTTGATTAAACAGACTCGCCGCCTGTACCATTCGTTTTGCCCTCCTTTGGGAATTTCGGGCCGCCGGGATGCTCTCGCAAAGACAGTCCGGGGCCGGAACAATTATAGGAGGGCTTGTCTTTTCGGTTAGCTGAGCTCAGATGCTGTTTAGGACAAGGGTGAGTTTGAATACATCAACCGCAAGGCGCAGCGTTATCTGAAACAAGGCGAGCCGGTGATTTCGGTAGACACGAAAAAGAAGGAACTGGTGGGCGATTTCAAGAATCCGGGGCGCGAATGGCATCCGCAGGGCCAGCCCGAGCAGGTTCGGGTTCACGACTTCGAAATCCGTCAGCCGGAGAACGGCAAGGTGGCTCCCTACGGAGTCTACGACCTGGGCCGGAACGCGGGGTGGGTCAGCGTGGGAGTGGATCACGACACGGCGGAGTTTGCGGTAGAGAGCATACGCCGCTGGTGGCGCTGGATGGGCCGCCGCAGTTATCCGAAAGCGAAGCGTCTGTTGATCACGGCGGACTCGGGCGGCAGTAATGGTGCCCGAGTGCGGCTATGGAAATGGGAACTGCAGCAACTGGCCGACGAAACCGGACTGGAAATCGCCGTCTGTCACTTCCCGCCGGGCACCAGCAAATGGAACAAGATCGAACACCGTCTCTTCTCTTTCATCAGCCAGAACTGGCGCGGCAAGCCACTCATCAGCCATCAGGTCATCATCGACCTCATCGCCGCAACCACAACGACGACCGGCCTGACCGTGAAAAGCAAGATCGACACCAATATCTACGAGCCGGGCCTCAAGGTGTCCGATCAGCAGATGGCGGAACTCCAACTTCGGAGAGAAAAGTTCCATGGCGACTGGAACTATAAGCTCTTACCCAGAAGTTGATACACTTATTTACTGACAATCCCTTATCGCTTCGAAGCCCGGCAGGGTCAGCATCGCCGAGCCAACGAACGACACCAGCGAAGCCCGGCAGGAAAGCTCGATCATCGTGACCGCCAACGCAGATACCGCCATCGCCACGCGCAGCGTAACGGATCAGGGTCCCGTTTCGATCTCTTTTCCGGCATTCATGCGGTTGCGGGACTCCGGCAACACCGACAGTGACAGCTCATCCGGTGCGGTCCCGCCGTTAGAAACCGAACCCTGCTGGAGCGGACTCCGGTCCCCTTCCTTCGCTGCGTCATGTGCGGACGAAAGGCACCAATCTGGTTACCGCGCGCTCGAATTCTTGCCCTATTCTAAACAACATGAGATCCTTCTCGCGAAAAGTCGAGAAGGGAATAGGGACGACCTCATAACCTTTGCAAAACCCGTCGGTTCCAAGAGCTGTGTTCCGCGATGAATGCATCGTGGGGTAAGATCCCTGGAGCTAAGCTAATGGTGTCAGTGATGGCCCTCGCCACCATTTCCGTCTGTTTGACCCGGATAGAGGCTATTACTTACCGTTTAAGGAACAACAGTGCATAACCATATCTTGTTTGCTGCCAACGGATCATTCGGCGATATTTCCCTTTGGAATTTCCCTTTTATCGCAATTGCCTCCGAACTTCTGGAGCGCGGGAACGATGTCACGCTGGCTAAAGGCCGGTATTACAAGGAAAGAATTGAGAAGGCCGGGCTCAAATTCGCGCCCATGGGGCCACACCTTGCGCTGTTGTCGTGCAGTTGTGATCACAGGGAAACGCGATTAAGGGCCCGCTCCCAGCCAACACGCTTGCAATCTCGTATGCGCCCTTCTCCAGATTATTTCCGCGCGCCGAGATGGTAGTCCACCACGGAGGTCTTGGCACTGGTTCACTGGCCGCCGGAACTGGATTGCATCCGCTGGGATCCATCTTATGTTCAGCGTGCGGCAGAAATCGCCCTGATGCTCTCACACGAAGATGGTGTACGCGATGCCAGCGATGCCATCGAAAACCAATTGTACAGGCAAACATAGCGTCGGCTGCTTGTGCGCAGCGAGAGAGCCGTCCGTCGGAGCCGCGCAGCGAACGATTCCTTGCAGAATCTACAGAAAAATCTCCTCGCGTTCCCGGTCCTGACTGACTTGAGCGATTAACTGGCTAATGTGCTGGTTTGGTAGCCGCACTACTGCTGCCAGGATTGTGCGATAGCTTTCGGCCATCGTTTCAGCATCCGTGCGAGCGACAATGTGGGCGTTGTAATTCAAATTCCCCACCAGTTGCTCCTCGTTCTGTCCGATGTGGAGGGCCATTTCGGATCGACCGTCCTCCTGCGGGATCGTCATGAAAGGGCTTACCGTGGAGGTGCCGAACGGGATTCTGGTGTCGCCGCCCGGTGTCACCAGCGCTCCAAATTCGCCGTTGCGATCTTGCAGGAAATTCAGGAACGCCTGGTAGACCGGACTATGTTTCAGCGTTCTGGGCAGAGTGAGGCGGCTGACCATAACCGGGAACGGCAATTCATGATGCGCCAGCCCGCCCAGAACGGTTTCACGGACATTAGACAGGTGCCTGCTAAACGTCGGATCGCCCGAAAGGTCGCCGCGTAAAGGGAGCACGTTTACAAACAAGCCCACGACGTTCGACCATCGCGAATGCTCCCGCTGGGATACCGACGTGCCCACGACGATGTCGTCCTGTCGGCAGTACATCTTTAGCAGAACGTAATAGGCGGCAAGAAGCACGCAATAGGCGGTGGTTCGACGTTCGCGCGCCATCTGATGCACGGCCGCCGAGAGATCCGCGCCGAACGGAAGCGGGACGCTTTCTCCTTTGGGCAAGAGTACTTCCGGGCGAGGCCGGGAGGAGGGCAGGCTGAGAACCGGTAGATCGCCGTGCAGCTTCTCCTTCCAGTAATTCCACAGGCGCACCGATTCGGGGCCCTCGGCAAGGCTTGCCTCCCATCTGACGAAATCACCGTAATCCGCGCTTAACGGCTTGAGCGCCGGTTCTGTGCTCGAGCACTCGGCCGTGTAGAGTTCCTTGAGATCCTCGAAACAGATCAGCAAAGAAGAGGCGTCGACGATCAGGTGATCGACGGCGAACAACATCACGTCCCCCTGTCGGGTGCGGAAAACACGTATGCGCATCATCGGGCGATCGCTGGAGAAACTGCGGTTAAACTCCTCCAGGACCCACTGCTCCAGCTTCTGCCCAAATCCTTCCGGTGCGTCGAAAAGCGCCAGGTCCGGCGTAGACGATGCCACCACTCTTTGTACCGGAGTCCCAAGTTCCGTCTCGATAATGGCGGTGCGGAGCGCGGGATGCCGTTCTACCAATCTGGCTACCGCGCGCTCGAATTCTTTCCATTCCAAACAGGGCGAGACGCTGGCGGTGAATCCAACGTTGAAGGTGGAAGAACCGGGAATCAGTTTATGCCCGAACCACTGTGTATGCTGCCCGGACGACAGAGGATATTCAGCCGCCGCCGCTGCGAACGTGCTTTCCGCGCCGGCTTCCCTGCTCTTCGCGAGCTGGCCCGCGATCTGATCGGCAAGCGATTCCACGCTCGGACCCTGCAACAGACCGGCCGTCGGTACCGTAATTTCGAGATCGCCGCGGATTCGATTGCGAAGCTCGAGTGCCATCAGGGAATCCAGGCCGTAATCGATAATCGCGCGGCCCGCAGTAATCGCAGTCTGCTCGATTCCCAGAATGGCCCCGAGCGCACCCTTGAGATAGGAAATCAGCGTCGGTCGGAGCGTTTCCGGCGGCAGCGTGCGGAAATTGCTGCCAGCCGCTTGCGGCTGGGCAGCCGCGGCCGACTGAAAAATGGACGAGAAAAGCGGCGGCGTCTGGCGCCCTTCGGGCGATGCGGCGAACTCTTCCCAATCGATTGCCGCGACCGCCATCTGCGGGCCCGCGTTCACCAGCAGCCGACCGAACGCCGCCAGCGCCTGCGCGGCAGGCATCAAATGGAACGGACCCGTGCGGTGGCGTACTTCCGCGTCCACTCTGGCCGCCATCCCGGTGCCCGCCCATCCGCCCCAATTCACGCTGAGCGCCGGCAATCCTTTTGCGGTTCGGTAACGCGCCAGTTGATCCATGAACGTGTTCGCGGCCGCGTAAGCCGCCTGTCCGGGAGAGCCGGTCACGGAGGCGAACGACGAGAACATTACGAAGAAATCCAGCGGCATCCCCGCCGTGAGCTGGTGCAGGTTCCAGGCACCGTCCACTTTCGGCGCCAGCACTTTCGCCAGGCGATCGGGCGTCACGTTGGCGACCACGCTGTCTTCCAGCACCCCCGCGGCGTGAATCACCCCGCCCAGAGCGGGCATTTGCACGCCCAGTTCGCAAAATATCTCGGCGAGCTGCGCTTTGGCGGCCACATCCGCGGAGCGGAATTCCACGCACACGCCGCGGTCGCGGAGCGCCGCCAGTTGACGAGCGGCATCTTCGGATGGAACGCGCCGGCCCATGAGCAACAGGTAGCGTGCACCGTGGTCCGCCATCCAGCACGCTACTTTCAGGCCGAGACCGCCCGCGCCGCCGGTGACCAGATAAGTTTTGTCGGAAGCGAGGGGCCGGCTGCTGGATGCCGGAGGCGGTGTCCGCAAAAGCCGCGCCACGTAACGGTGTCCGCAGCGGAAAGCTACCTGATTTTCGCCATCGCCGCCTGCAATCGTAGTAACGAGTGCAGCAGCCGTTTCTCCAGCCGCCATTGCCGGGTCGAGATCAATCAGACCGCCCCACGCGTCGGGATGTTCGATGGCAAATGTCCGCCCCAGTCCCCACAGCGGTGCCTGGCGCAAATCCAAACTGCTGGAGTCCCGCGCGACCGATTGGCCGCCGCGCGTCACCAGCCAGAGACGCGCGCGGCTCCGCGAGGCGGCCAGTACCTGCGCCGTCGGGATGGCATCGGCGAGTATGGACCTCGCCGCCGCCAGCCCCGCATCGTCCAAATCGGGCGATTGGGTGTCCCCCGCAGCGATATGCAAAACTGCGTCAAGCTCGCCGTCTGCCAAATGCGCGGCGAGAGATTCCGGCGTCGCCACAACTACATTCGAACCAGCCGGAAGCCTGGCGCCCAGTTCCGCCGCCATTTCGCCGCCACTCCCTACCACCAGCAAACGCATAGCGCTAGAAGGCGCTGCTCGTGTCGCCTTCTCCTCCCAGGACGGCGTATAAAACCAGTCCTTGAGGTCCTCTTGTTTGCGAACCTTCACGCCCGGCAGGCGTTTTGCGCCGCTGCGCTCTTCGAACCAATACTCCTCGTGCTCGAACGGGTACGTCGGCAGAGCAACGCGCACGCGCGCGTACGGCTTATCGAAAGCAGCCCAGTCGATGCCAACCCCGCGGACATAAAGGTGGGCGAGGCTCTCGAGCATCTGCTGCCATTGGCCGCGCGATCTCCGCACGGAAGGTAGGAAAACCGCGCCGCTGTCTGAAAGCGACTGGTGTCCCAGCGCCGACAAGGTTGTCCCCGGTCCCACTTCCAGGAAGATGCGGCAACCGATTTGTCCCAGCGTCCGCATGGCCTCGCTGAAACGTACCGGTTGGCTCACCTGGCGGCGCCAATATGCCGGCTGCCGCATGTCGTCGGCGACTTCGCGCCCCGTCACGCTGGAAATCAGCCGGCAGCGCGGCGTGCGGCACTCGATGGAGGCTGCCGCCAGTTCGAATGGCGCTTCCATCTCGCGCATCTGCGGCGAATGAAACGCATGCGAGACTGCAAGCCGCTGCACGGGGATTCCATCCTTTTCGAGAGACTCCAGCACGCGATCCAACTCCGGCCGATAACCGGCGATCACGGTATTGCCGGGCGCGTTCAGCGCCGCGACAGCGAGCTTATCGTCGTAGACCGACCAGCGCCTGTCGCACCCTGGTCTTCTTCCGCCATGACGGCCGCCATGCCGCCGTCGCCGGACACGCTTTGCATCAGCCGGGCGCGCGCGGCGATGAACCTGAGGCCGTCGGCGAGCGAAAACACGCCCGCCACAGCCGCCGCCACGTATTCCCCGACGCTGTGCCCAGCACGGCCGCCGGTTCCACTCCCCAACTCATCCACAGACGAGCGAGCGCATATTCCACCGCAAACAGCGCAGGCTGAGTGTTTGCCGTCTGATCGACACGCTGCGGGGGGGCGCCCCACAATACTATCGAATAGCGGAATTTCCAAGTGTCCCTGAAGCAGCTGGGCGCAGTCGTCCAGGCATTCGCGGAAAACCGGCTGGGTTTCGTACAATTGCCTGGGCCATGCCGCTGTACTGTGAGCCCTGCCCTGGGAACAGGAAGACCACCTGGGGCGCGCTTCCACCAAACCCGCTGCGACGGGAGCGCCCGCCAGGGCTGTCCACATGCCTTCGCGGTCGCTCAGCGGCGACGTAAGCCGCGCGGTATTCGAACGACGTGCGGCCTACGCCCGCGGTATAGCAGATGTCGCCCAGTGAATCCTCCGTGCGCCCCAGATGTTCGGCGAACTGTCCGGTAAGAGTCTTCAAGGCCGTCTCCTGCGCGCGGAGAGCGTCAACAGATGCAGCGGCCGCTCCACGGCAGCAGACCGTTTTTCGCGGATCGGCGCCTCCTCCATGATCAGATGGGCGTTGGTGCCGCTGAGGCCGAAAGAATTCAGCCCGGCAATGCAGCGTTTCTCGGATCGGCGCCAATGCGACGGGGCTGTGTCGCGATTTCGATCGGCATTCCCTTGAAATCGATGTGCGGATTCAGGGATTGAAAATGTAGATGCTGCGGGATGGACCCGTGATGCATCGCCAGTACAACCTTGATCAGTCCCATCAGCCCCGGCCGCCGCTTCCAGGTGCCCCAGATTCGTCTTGACCGATCCCAGGCGAGCGGCTGGTCGTGGCGCGCGATCAGGGCCTAGAACCGCAGCCAGGGCGTGTGCTTCGATGGGATCGCCCAGCGCAGTACCGGTGCCGTGAGCCTCCACATAATCGACGTCCTCTGCGGCGACTCCGGCGCTGGCCAGGGCCTGCCGGATGACCGCCTCCTGCGCGGCGCCATTGGGCGCGGTCATGCCGCTGCTGCGGCCATCCTGATTGATAGCCGACCCCCGAACCACCGCAAGAATATGATCGCCGTCGGCCAACGCGTGCGAAAGGCGCTTGAGCACCACCGCGCCGCAGCCCTCCGCCCGCGTGAAACCGTCCGCGCGCGCGTCGAAAGCTTTTGAGCGGCCATCGGGAGCGAGCGCATGCGCTTTCGAAAGCGCAATGAAAAGCTCCGGCGCCAGCAACGCGTTCACCCCCGTGGCCAGCGCCATGCTCGCACTCGTCGGCGCGCAAGCTCTGGCAGGCGAGATGAACCGCGACCAGCGAGGAGGAGCAGGCCGTGTCGACCGTCAGATTGGGACCTTGCAGCGCCAAGGTATAAGAGATGCGTCCAGATGCGACGCTGTTTCCGGAACCTGTGGCGGTGTGCACGCTGATGCTCTCTTCCCCGCGCTCTAGCATCAAGGTATGGTAATCGGTTGTGGTGATGCCGGTGAAGACACCTACCGAACCACCGGCCGCCCTGCGCGGACTGTAGCCGGCGTGTTCCAGCGCCTCCCACGCCGTCTCGAGCAGCATCCGCTGCTGCGGATCCATGCTGACCGCTTCGCGCCGCGAGATGCCGAAGAATGAAGCGTCAAAGCCCGCGATATCGGCGAGGAATCCGCCCCACTTGGTGGATGTGCGCCCCGGCGTATCGGGATCCGGATCGTAGTACGCCTCGCGGTCCCACCGTTCCGGTGGGATCTCG
The DNA here is from genome assembly GCA_963845785.1 of Terriglobia bacterium. Taxonomy (GTDB): domain Bacteria; phylum Acidobacteriota; class Terriglobia; order Bryobacterales; family Bryobacteraceae; genus BOG-234. The sequence continues at coordinate 520,570 of CAWJTK010000005.1, forward strand.
GTGACGGCGTCGCGGCCTTCTGCGAGCAGACGCCAGAATCCATCCAACCCGGCATCCGCGCCGGGGACGCGGCACGCCATGCCGATAATCGCAATCGGCTCGCTACGCTGGCGTTCCAGGTCGTCGATGCGCGACTGCAACTCCAGCGCCAGCAGAGCCAGCCGTTTCGGCGAAAGACTCTCTATACGTGTCCGGAAATCATCCATTAGCGGTTTCCCCAGCGGCTCGCGAGTAAACGATCAACTTCTTCCTCGGAAAGATCTTCGATAAGTTCGAGCGCATCACGCGGAGCGGCGGGCGGCGCCGGAGGCGAACTGGCCCGATCGGCGGCGTCCGGCAGCAGCCCGGTTACGTAAGCAGCGACATCTGCCAGCGCGGGGTAATTGAACATTAGCGTGGAAGGCAAATTCTGCCCCACCTCGCCTGCCAGCAGATTGCGAAACTCCAGGGCCATCAGGGAATCGAGGCCGAACTCCTGCAAGGGTTGCTGCACATCGATCCTCTTTCCGGCCGGAAGACCCAGTACGCGGACGGCGATGTTGTGAATGTGCTCCATGAGGATTGCGCCCCGGCCTGATTCGGGCGCAGCCGCCAGACACTCCAGAAGAGGCGCTTCGCCCGTGGCTTTGACCTGAGACGCATCCTCTGCGCCCGTACGGCGTGCCATCCGGCCGCCAGCTTCGTCCCGCGAACGGGCGGCAATCTTGTTCCAGCGGATGAGCCCGATGCCGATCTGCGCTGGCTTCTTCAGCATCGCGTACTCGAGCGTCTTGAGCGCCTCCTCCGCGGACATGGCTTCGACGCCGAGTTTCCGCCGACGTTCCTGAAGCCCATCACGCACCGCCATCCCTTCCCCCCAGGCGCCCCAGTTGACGCTAAGGGCGGGCAAGCCCTGGCGGCGCCGTTCGTGAGCCAGAGCATCCTGGAAGGCGTTGGCGGCCGCATAGCTCGCCTGCCCGGGAGCGCCGAGGATCGCCGCAATGGAGGAAAACATGATGAAGAAATCGAGCGGCAAGGAAGTGGTCAGTTCGTGCAATAGCCAGGAACCCACGGTTTTGGGCGCCAGCACCCGCTCGAATCGATCCCAATTTTGCTCCGTGAGGATGCCGTCGTCCAACACGCCGGCCGCATGCAAAACGCCTCGCATCGGGGGCATGGAGGATTTGATTTCATGAAACAGCCCGGCCATCGCATCCGCACTGGCCACATCCGCCAGCCGCACGAGTACGCGCGCGCCTTGCGCTTCCGCCCACGCGATTGCCTCTTGCGCGTCGGATTGCGGTTCGTGACGCCCCACCAGCACGACGTGGCGCGCGCCGCGCTTCACCAGCCAGCGAAGCACCTGGCATCCGATGCCGCCGAAACCGCCCGTGATGAGATAAGTGGCAGCGGGCACTATCTCTGCCGCGCAACTGCTCTGGCACAGCACGATTTTGCCGACGTGCTGCGCTTGCGCCATATAGCGATAAGCAGCCACCGCATCGGTGAAGCCGAACAGGACCGCGGGAAGCGGCCGAAGTTCCCCGCGCTCTACCGCTGCGACCGTGTCGCGCAGAAGGTGACCGAGGGATTCCGGATCTTCAATCGCCGTCCGCCCGAGGTCGACGATATGGTATTGGATATTCTTGCCGAGTTGAGCCACTCGCTCCGCGGTCCAGATGTCTCTCTTACCGATCTCGAGGAAGCGCCCGCCGGACGCGAGCGCGGCGAAACTCGCCGCGATGAAATCTCCCGCCAGCGCATTCAGAACGATATGGACTCCTTCTCCACCGGTCAATTCCAGGATCTCGCGGCTGAAATCAAGGCTACGGGAATCCATAATATGCCGGACCCCGAATTGGCGCAGGAATTCGCGTTTGCGGTCGCTTCCCGCAGTCGCAAAGATTTCGGCGCCGGCGCGCTGGGCGATCGCGACGGCCGCCAGGCCGACGCCGCCTGCCGCCGCATGAATCAACACGCGATCGCCGCGGCCGATTTTCGCGATGTGTTCGAGCGTGTAGCGAGCGGTCAGAAAAGCTGTCGGCAGCGTGGCTGCCTGCGCGGCCGTCACGCCCGACGGTTTGCGCGCAACCAGACGCGCGTTGGCAATCGCGTAGCCATCGTGGCTTCCCGGTGTGAACGCAATCACCTCGTCGCCAACCAACAAGCCTTCCACTCCTTCGCCTAAAGCGCTGATACGCCCCGCGCACTCGCTGCCCAGAGGACCGGTGAACATTCCCAAGACGTTCAGCACATCGCGGAAATTCAGACCGGCAGCGTCGACTGCGATCTCGACACCACCCTGCGGGACGGTGTGCCGCGTGGCAGGTTGCACCTTCAGATTTTCCAGCACCCCACGCGAGTCGATCGCCAGCCGCTGCGGCACCCGCAATTGTGAGTTCGTCTCGTAACTCGCAATTCGGCTGACCAGCCGTTTCCCCATCCGGTAGGCGACCTGCTCGGCGTCGCTCCCGCCTCCGGCGGCGATTTCCTCGCACAACCGTGTCGTGTCCGATAGCCCGTCGCCAGGATCCAGATCCACCCGCACCGTGCGCCACTCGGGATGCTCTTCGACGATGGCGTTCGCCATCCCCCAAAGGAGGGCTTGGGCCGCTTCCACGCTTTTTTGCGCGTCGGAAATGGCCTGCGCTCCGCGGCTCACCAGCCACAGGCGCGGAGAATACGAGCCGACACGCGTGGGCAGCGTTCGCAACAGGTCGAGGACGGTTCCACAAAGGGTTCGCTGTGCGGCCATGAGCGCCGCGGTATTCATCGTCCCTGCCACTGGCGTATCCAGGCTCCAGAGGTGGACGATTCCCGCCCACGGTTTTTCCGCCAACGCCGATTCCAACAAGCCTGGGTCAGAGATCTCGCGGCAACGCGCGCCCCGGGCGGACAACTTTGCGGCCAGCTCTTTTCCATACCCTGTCTGATCCGCCAGAACCAGCCAATCACCCGCAATCCCCGCCGATGGCGGCCCGGACGGTTGCTCTTCCCACCGCACCCCGAACATCGGAATCTGCCGGCACGCGGCCACCCTTACGAATTCCATTCCACCCGCCTCCGCAACCAGACCATCCTCGCCAAATACGGCGATATCGAACGTGGTTGTGTTGGACTGCCGTCCCGGAGCGCCGCACCGCACGTGCCCAGAGCTCTCCCGCCGCCGCCTGATGGATTTGAAACCGCTGCAGCCGAACCGGCAAATAGAGATCTTCGTTGCCCTCCGGCAAAGCACCGATGATGGCCTGGAAGCATCCGTCGAGCAGCGCGGGATAAATGAGGTAGCCGGTTGTATTCGCCTCCGCTGATTTCACCCGCACGACAGCCTCTTCCGGTGCGGTCCATAATTCCCGGATGGTGTGAAATGCCGGGCCGAAATCCATGCCGCGTCGGCGCATGTAAGCGTACAGCTCCGGGATATCTTCGGTGCGCCGCATCGCTGCGGTCAAATCGCGTGGGTGTTGATTCGCGGCCGGGGTTTCCACCGCCGATGCGCGCGCGGAGACGTGTTGCTTCCAGTTGCCTTCCTGCCGACTGAAGATTTCGATGTCATCGCCGCGGCGAATCACCTGGATCGTGCACTCCCCTTCGGAGTTCAGCACCAGCGGCTCGCTCAGCACCACGTCTTCGACGGCGATATGGGGGCTCGCCGCCGCTACCGCCATTTCCAGATAGGCGGTCAACGGGAAGATGGCATTGCCCAACGCGCGATGGTCCGCGAGATAGGGGTGGCTGGTGAATCCCACCTGCGATTCCCAGACCTGCGTGGGGGAATTGCCGGCAATCTCCCTGCTACGCCCGAGCAGCGGATGACCGCCACGCTGTGCCACTGGCGCCTTGAGCTCGATCCAATACCGCTGACGCTCGAACGGGTAGGTGGGCAGGGCCACTTTGCGGCAGGAGTACGGCGCATTGAAACCTTGCCAGTTTACTTCCGCTCCCCACACGTACAGCTTGCCCAAACTCTCCAGGATCTGTTCCCAATCTCCACGGCTGCGCCGCAGCGACGCCAACCACAAACGCTCCTCGCTTTCGCCGAGGCACTCTCGGCCCAGCCCCGCCAGCGTCGACCCCGGGCCCACTTCCACAAATACCCGGTACTTCGCCAGCCCCGCGGTCGCTTCCGCGAACCGTACCGGCTGCCGCACCTGACGCCGCCAGTACTCCGCCCGGCTCAGTTCCTCGCTTGCGACCGGACGTCCGGTCACGCTCGAAATCAACTCCACTTGCGGCCGGGAGTATCTAATCTCTCCCGCTATACGCTCGAACGCTTCTTCCATTTCCGCCATCTGCGGAGAATGGAACCCGTGCGATACCGCCAGCCGTTTTACCTGCACCCCAGCCAGGCGCTCCGCCACTTGTCCCAGTTCCTCTTCGTATCCCGCGATCACCACGCTGCGCGGCCCGTTCACCGCCGCCAGCGAAACCCGGTGCCCCAGGCCCGCCACCGCCGCGCACGCTTCGGCTTCTCCGGTCTCCGCGGTCAGCATGCCCCCGCGTCCACTTACCGCCTGCATCAATCGCGCCCGCGCCGCGATCAGCTTCAGCCCGTCAGCCAGGCTGAAAACTCCCGCGATGGCGGCCGCGACGTACTCCCCGATGCTATGGCCCAGCACTACCGCGGGCTGAATGCCCCAGCTTTGCCACAGACGCGCCACAGCATATTCGACCGCGAAAAGCGCCGGCTGCGTGTAGACGGTCTGATCGAGCAGATGCGAACGCGCCCCCCACAGGAGTTCGAGAAGAGGGACATCGAGATGCGGCGCCACCAGCGCGGCGCACTCCTCCAACGTCTGGCGAAACGCCGGCTGGGTCTCGAATAACTCTTTGGCCATGCCGGCGTACTGCGCGCCCTGGCCGGGAAAGAGAAATACTGCGCGCACACCCTCGCGGTCGCGCACACGCTTTCCGGATGCCGCAAGCGAAGCATCTTTAATCTCGGCAGCGGATCGACCGGTGGCCGTCAGACGACATTCGAAATGCGCGCGGCCGGCGTTCGCTGTATGGCAGATGTCGGCAACATCGGCGGCAGGATCGGACAGCGCTTCGGCATAGCGTTCAGTTAGTTGTTTCAGCGCCGTCTGGCTTCGCGCCGAAAGGGCCAGCAAGTGTAAAGGCCTGCCGACATCGGGACGCGCGGCCACCGCTGGCGCTTCTTCCAGAAGGATATGAGCGTTGGTGCCGCTGAATCCGAACGCGCTCACGCCCGCCACCCGGCGCTTCTCGCTGCGCGGCCATGGCACCACCTCGCCCGGAATTCGCACCGGCATGCCACACCAGTCGATATACGGGTTCATCTCGCGGAAATGCAAATGCGGCGGAATCTCCTCGTGCTCGAGCGAAAGCACTGTCTTGATCAACCCAGCCACTCCCGCGGTGCCTTCCAGATGCCCGAGGTTGGTTTTCGCCGATCCCACTACAAGGGGACTCGCCTCGCTCCGCCCCGGACCGAGAACGGTGGCGAGCGCCCGCGCCTCGATGGGATCTCCCAGCGAGGTGCCCGTGCCATGCGCCTCCACAAAGCCCACCGCGTGCGGCTCGATTCCGCCCTCGGCCAGCGCCTGCCGGATCACTGCCTGCTGTGCGGCAAGATTGGGGACCGTGAGGCCGCTGCTGCGCCCGTCCTGATTGACCGCCGAGCCTCGAATCAGCGCCAGGATGCGGTCGCGGTCGCTGAGCGCGTCCGAGAGCCGTTTCAGCACCACGATGCCGCAGCCTTCGCCGCGGACGAAGCCGTCCGCACGGGAATCGAACGCTTTACACCGCCCATCGGCAGCCATCATGTGCGACTTGCTGAAAGCGATGCCGATCTCGGGCGAAAGGATCACGTTCACTCCACCCGCCAGCGCCATCCGACACGCCTTCGTCCGCAGGTACAGGCACGCCGTATGTATGGCCACCAGCGAAGAAGAGCAGGCGGTGTCGATGGATAAGTTCGGCCCCTGCACTCCGAGGACATACGAGATACGTCCACCGGCTACGCTGCGGGCAATCCCCGACGCGAAATACCCGTTGAACGATGCCAGATCGCCGGCGCGGAAGTAGCGGTGCAGATACTCGTCGCCGGTGACACCCAGGAACACGCCGGTCCGGTCGTTGCTGCAGGCTGGCGGGGCCCTGTCCGGCATTTTCCAGCGCCTCCCACACCACTTCGAGAAGAAGGCGCTGCTGGGGATCCATGGAGACCGCTTCGCGCGGCGAGATGCCGAAGAATTCCGGATCGAACTGGTCGACAGCGTCGAGAAACCCGCCCCAGCGCGTGGACATTTTGCCCGGCGCATCGGGATCGGGATCGTAAAAATCATCGATGTTCCAGCGCGAGGCGGGGACTGTCTCGACGGCATCCTCGCCCCGGCGCAGCATTTCCCAATAGCGCGCGGGATTCTCCGCGTGGGGAAACCGGCAGCCCATGCCGACGATCGCGATCGGCTCCGAGCGCTCGCGCTCCGACCCCGCCAGCCGTTCCTGCAGCTCTTCCATCGCCAGTAAGGCCTGCTTCAGCGGCGAAAGGTTCGCGAATTTGTTAGTCGACGGATCCATATTCCTACAGTGCTTGCAATTTCCTCAGAAGCATGGCTTCCACTTCTTCATCGTCGAGCTGTTCGAGTTCCTGCGCGCGGGCCGACGTCAAATCGAGCTCATCGGCCGCCCTGATCTCTTCGGCAAGATGCAACACATCGGTCTCGAGGTAGGTGGCCAACGCGTCGAGTGTGGGGTGATCGAAGATCAGCGTGGAACTGAGCGGCCGGTCGAGTTGCAGGGCTTTTCGCAGCCGCCCGGAGAACTCGAGGGCCATCAGCGAATCGAGTCCCAACTCGGTTAACCGGTGTTTCCGCCCCACTTCTTCAGCGGAAGGCAGGCGGAGCATCGCGGCGACCTGCTGTCTCATCAGCGAAACCAGTTCCTCGCGCCTTTGGAGCGGCGGAGCTTCGCGCAACGCCGCCAGGAATGCGGAGGCTGCCTGCGACGTTTTCGCGGTTTGTTGTATTTCTCTGCCGGCTACCGCGCGCTCCTCGCCGGCGTGCGCCGGGAGCCAGTCGCGCGACACGCGCGGGGCCGCGTTATTCCGCGCCACCAATACACGCTGCGCCAGCGCCTCTGCGGGGGATCCCGGCTCCGGAAACACCGCTACTTCTTCGAAACCGCCTTCGAGAAGCGCGGACTTCCAGACTTCCGGAGGAAGCAGCGGATGTTCCCCGCGCAATCCGTCCTCGAATCGCTGCCACCCTTCGATCAAGGCGGTGGTCACGTCAAACCACGCCAGATACTCGGTGGCCTCGCACAGCAGGAGGATCCCTCCCGGCGCTAGAAGCGACCGGACGTGCGCGATGGTGGCGCGAATATCATGGGTAGCGTGGAGTACGTTGGTGGCCACGACCACGTCGAAGCTGCCTTCGGGGTATGACTGCTCTGCACCGCTCTGCTCGATATCGAGGCGGCCGTAGCGTACAAACGGAAACGCCGCGAATTTCCGCTCAGCGTGGTTCAGGAAAATATCGGAGACGTCGGTAAAGTAGTATTCCGTCGCGTCCGGCGGCAGGACCGGCAGCAGCGCCGAAGCCGTCGATCCGGTGCCGCCGCCGATTTCAAGAACCCTGAAGGTTCCCTCGCGGCGCGCGCGCACGAAACCCTCCAAAGCCGCCCGGTCGATCGCGCGGAAGTAATCCGCTACCGGCGCGCGTTCATACAAGTCTTCCGCCAGCGTGAAGTCCCCTGCAGGAAAGATGGTCTCCAATGGACTCATGCGGCCGGACAAAATGCGCGCCAGATTCTCGCCGCAGCGCAAGACGTAGTCAAGGAATATGCGGTCGCCCTCAAACAGTTGGTCGGCCGCGGAACGGAGTTGGGGCAAGTCGGAAACCGCCAGCGTGCTGACCGCCGTAAATGTCTCGCCTTGCTGGCGGAGCACTCCCGCACGCGACAGCCGCCCCAGCCATGCGTCCACCAGCTTCTGGTAGCCGCTTGCAATGCCGCAGCGGTCCATCAACCCCTCGGGAGTGTGCGATTCCCCGGCCTCCCGGAACACGCCGAGCTGCACCAGCGCCGTCCGCATCCACGCCAGGGCGAGCTCTTCCAGGGCGGCCCAGCGGCGTGGATAGGCCGTCACATTGAGATCGAATCCGGCACAGCGGGACTGCTGCGCGGCCGATTCGCAAACCCATTCCCACTGGTTCTTCGGGTTGCTCGCCGCAGGCTGCGCGTTGGCGATCCAATACCGCTGGCGTTCAAACGGGTAGGTGGGCAGGGCCACTTTGCGGCGAGAGTAAGGCGCATCGAAGCTTTGCCAGTTCACTTCCGCACCGGCTACGTATAGGTGCGCCAGGCTCTCCAGGATCTGTTCCCACTCTCCGGAGCTACGCCGGATCGACGCCAACCACAAGCGCTCGTCGCTTTCTCCGAGACACTCTCGCCCCAATCCCGCCAGCGTTGATCCAGGTCCCGCTTCCACGAACACCCGATACTTCTCCAGCCCCGCGATCGCCTCCGCGAACCGCACCGGCTGGGTCAACTGGCGCCGCCAGTATCCCGGATGGCTCAATTCCTCGGGCGCTACTGTTCGCCCCGTCACGCTCGAAATCAGTTCCATGTGCGGCCGGGAGAAGGCGATCTCTCCCGCTACGTGCTCGAACGCTTCTTCCAGTTCCGCCATTTGTGGCGAATGGAACCCGTGCGAGACCGCCAGCCGTTTCACCCGCGTTCCCGTGTTTTCGAGGCGCTTCGCTACCTGTCCCAACTCCTCTTCATACCCCGATACCACCACCCGCCGCGGTCCGTTCACCGCCGCGATCGACACCCGCTGCTCAAGGCCCGACATCGCCCGCCGCGCGTCGGCTTCCCCGGTCTCCGCCGCGAACATGCCCCCGCGGCCCCCCACCTCCTGCGCGAGACGCCCTCGCGCCGCGATCAGCTTGAGCCCGTCGGCGAGGCTGAAAACCCCTGCAATCGCAGCCCCGGTAAATTCTCCGATGCTGTGTCCCAGCACCGCCGACGGCTGAATACCCCAGCTTTGCCACAGCCGCGCCAGCGAGTACTCTACCGCGAACAGAGCCGGCTGCGTGTAGACGGTCTGGTCGAGCAGGTGCGAACTCTTTCCCCATAGAAGTTCCGGGAGCGGGATATCGAGGTGCGGGACGAGTAGCGCGGCGCACTCCTCCAACACATCGCGGAACACGGGCTGGGTCTTGAATAATTCGCTGGCCATGCCGGCGTACTGCGAACCCTGGCCGGGAAAAAGAAACACGACTTCCGGTGCGCCTTCCGAACGCCCGCGCGCGACAGGCGTGCCGAGCATCCGACTGGCAGACGACCCGATATATGCCGCGCGTGTCGCAAAATGCGTGCGGCCGGCGTTGGCCGTGTAGGAAAGATCGCCGAGAGCACAATCGGCGCCGGCGAGTATTGCGGCGTATCGCTGGAGCAAATCGTCGAGCGCGATCTCCGTCCGCGCGGAAAGCGCTAGGATGTGCAGCGGACGATCCGCCGAAGGAGCAGCCCTCGCCGCGACCAGTGCTTCCTCTATGACGGGCGCTTCCTCGACAATGACGTGCGCGTTCGTCCCGCTGAAGCCGAAGGAACTTACTCCCGCCACTCGCGGGGACGGGCCCGAAGGCCACGGACGCGCCTCGACGGGAATCTCGACGGGCACGCCATTCCAGTCGATGTGCGGATTCAGCTTATGGAAGTGCAGGTGCGGTGGAATCTCAAGATGCTGCAGAGCCAGTACAATCTTGATCAGACCGGCCACTCCGGCGGCTGCTTCCAGATGCCCTACGTTCGTCTTCACCGACCCAAGCACCAGGGGATTGTCGGCCGTTCGTTTCGCACCCAGGACGGCCGCCAGGGCATGCGCTTCAATGGGATCTCCAAGCGCCGTTCCAGTGCCATGGGCCTCGATGTAGCTGACGCGATCAGGCGCCATCGAAGCGGCGGCCAATGCCCGCCGGATCACCGCTTCCTGCGCCGGGCGGCTGGGTACTGTCAGGCCCCCGCTCTGGCCATCCTGATTGATCGCCGAGCCGCGAATGACCGCGAGAATGCGGTCGCCATCAGCCTGCGCGTCGGAAAGCCGCTTCAGCGCCACAATGCCGCAACCTTCCGCGCGGACGTAGCCATCCGCCGCCACATCGAAGGCCTTGCAGCGGCCATCCAGGGCGAGCATATGCGCCTTCGAAAGGTTGACGCTGATCTCGGGCGATAAGATCAGGTTGACCCCACCGGCCAGAGCCACCCGGCACTCGCCCGCGCGGAGGCTTTGAGAAGCGAGATGAATGGCCACCAGCGATCCGGAACACGCGGTGTCCAACGCCACGCTCGGCCCTGTGAAACCCAGGAAGTAGGATATCCGGCCGGCAGCGGTGCTGTAGCACGTTCCGGTAGCCGTGTAAGTATCAATCTCGTCGATATTCTGAAACGCCAGTCGGCCGTAATCGCTGTTGGAGACCGCCAAAAAGACGCCCGCGCCGGCTTTCGCCAGGCTAGCCGCAGAGTAGCCAGCATTCTCGATCGCTTCCCAGGTAACCTCTAAAGCCAAACGCTGTTGTGGATCGAGCGTCATCGCCTCTCGCGGCGAGATGCCGAAAAATGCCGCGTCGAACGCTGCGGGATCCGTCAGGAGCGAAGCGTGGCGGGCATTCATCTTTCCCGGCGCGTCGCCGTCGGGATGGTAGTATTTTTCGAGCGGCCAGCGCGAGGAGGAATTTCCGCCGCGGTGTCGGCGCCGCTGGTCAGCACTTGCCAGAACTCATCGGGAGTCGATGCGTTGCCTGGAAACCGCAAACCCATCCCGATAATGGCGATCGGCTCGTGCCGCTCGCGCTCCAATTCTTCCACTCGGGCGCGAAGCTGCCGGATTTCGTAGAGGGCGCGTTTCGTCGGAGTGAGTTCCGCAACTGGTGATGGGGTTGTCATTCCTTCAGATCCGATTCAATTCCGCTTGCAACAATTCCTCGGCCTCATCGTCGGAAAGGCCTTCCAATTCCTGGAGCAGCTTATCGGGCTGCGGGAGATCTTCCTCTGATTTGCAATCCCGGTTGAGAAAGTCGGCCAACGCGCCGATCGTCGGATGGTCGAAGATCAGGGTGGCGCTCAGCGGCCGTTCAAGAGCCGCAGCCAGACGGTTCCGGAATTGCACCGTCATCAATGAGTCCATGCCCATTCTGAGAACCGGCTGGCGCTCGTCAAGGTAGGGACCGGACGCATCCAAGCCCAGGATCGCGGCCACCTCGCCACGCAAAAACTCCACCAAAATCGTTCGGCGCCTGGCAGGGGGCGCCGATTCCAGGCGGCTCAGGATTTCCGTCTCGCGCGCCGCGGCTCGCGGTGCTTCCCCCTGCGGCAGGAACGGCGAGAGCAATCGCGGGGCGGGGTTCCAGTGACTCCAATCGGCGTCAGCGATGGCCAACTGCGGCCGTCCATCCGCCAGACCGAGTTCGAGAGCCGCAAAGCACCGCTCCGCAGTCATTGGGAGGATGCCCGGCAGCACGCGCTGGCGGCCGGACTCGGCGACACGGGAGGCCATTCCGCTTCCCGCCCAGGCTCCCCAATTTACACTCAAGGCCGCGAGACCCAAGCCGTGCCGGTAGTGCGCCAGGGCATCCAGAAAAGCGTTTGCCGCCGCGTAACCGGATTGTCCGGGCGAGCCGGTCAGCGACGCGACGGACGAAAACAGGACCAGGAAATCGAGCGCCTTGCCCGCCGTAAGCTGGTGGAGGTTCCATGCCCCGGCCGCTTTGGAGCGAAATACCTTCTCCAGGCGCGGCCATGTCTGCTCCAGGAAAATTCCATCGTCGAGAACTCCGGCAGTATGCAAAATGCCTGCCAGCGGCGGGAAGCCGCGCTCGATTTCCTCAAAAACAGCGCTTAGCTGATTAACGTCGGCAACATCGGCGTGGCGGATTTCGATGCGGACACACTGGCCCCTCAGGGTCTGGATGATTTCCGCCGCGTGCGCCGAGGGGGCCCGGCGGCCCACCAGCACGATCGTGCGCGCGCCTTCGCGGGCCAGCCACTCCGCCGATTGCAACCCCAACCCACCCATGCCTCCGGTGATGAGGTAAGTGGCGGTCGCGCGGACCCGCTCCTCAGCAGCATGCGCGGATGAGGCCGTGGTCACGGTCGCGAGCCTCGGAACATATCGTCCCGCTGCATGGAGCGCAATTTCCTCCTCGCCGTCCCAATTGGCGATTTCCTCGGCCAGCGCGTGATAATCCGGAGCCTTCGCATCAAGATCGACGCGCACGCAGGAAAGTTCCGGATGTTCCATCGCCACACTGCGAAACATTCCCCAGAGCGGAGATTGCGCGAAGCCCGGACAAGCGGGCGCGCCTCCCGTGGCAATAGCGCCGCGGGTTACAAACCAGAGGCGGGCCGGCTCGCCCGATGGCCGGCGGATGAATTCCTGCGCCATTGCCATCACGGTTCGCAGGATACGCATACCTGTTGCCGGAGGGCCTTCCTCCGGGAGACCTTCCGCCAACCAGATCAGGCCGCGGGCACCGTCCGTCGCCGGCAAAACCGGAATCCCACAGTGGTCGAGTGCGGCCGCCATCCTCTCACTTGCGGACCCGTCGTCACCGGCCACATTCCACGAAACTCGCGCCGCCTTTGCGGACGCACCCCGGCGCGAAAGCCGCCACTCGGTCTCATAGATGTCGCGCGCGGCCTCACGCGGCGCGCTCCCGGGAGTGGCGTGCCGTTCCAGCCAATAATGCTGTCTCTGATACGGGTACGCCGGCAGCGCCACCGGAGGGCCAGGCGCATGATAGACGGCTTGCCAGGAAACCGCATATCCAGCCGTGTGGAGAGTTCCCAGAGAAGCCATCAACGCGGCTCGCTCGGGCTGACCGCGGCGCAACGTGGGAACGCCGTCGGCCGCCAGGCCACGGGCGGAAAGGCATTCGCCGATGGAACTCTGCAGCACCGGGTGGGCCGCGATCTCGACAAACATCTCCTGGCCCATGTCGATGGCCGCGTCCACCGCGGCGGCGAACCGAACGGTGTGCCGCACATTGCGGCCCCAATACTCGGCATCGAACTCCGCCCCGGATACAGCCCTGCCCAGCACCGTGGAGAAGATCGCAATATTTCCGGCGCTGGTTTCGACTTTACCGAGAGAGAGCGTTAACTCTTTCTCGAACGGCTGCATCTGCGCGCTGTGGAAGGCATAATCTACGGGCAACGCCACCGACCCGATGCCGCGCGCGCTCCAGCCGGCGAGCAAAGCGTCCACCCGGTCGCGCTCGCCCGAGACCACTGTGGATTGCGGGCTGTTGATAGCCGCGATGGAGACGCATTCGCCGCCGCACGATAATTCTTCCGCGACAGCCGCGGCAGGCAGACGGACGGAGGCCATTTTCCCCTTGCCTGTGGCGGCTTGCATCAACCGGCCACGCATCACCACCACCCGTGCGGCCTCACTGAGCGAGAGGATGCCGGCAATGTGCGCCGCTGCGATTTCACCGGCGCTATGCCCGATGACCGCCGTCGGCCTCACACCCCACGATTCCAACTGCCGCGCCACCGCCACCTGGATCGAAAAAATGGCGGGTTGGGCGAATTCCGTGTCGCCCATTTTCGACGCCGCTTCCGGCGCCGAAAGCTGCTCGAGGAGCGACCATCCTGCCCACTGCTGAATTGCGGCATCGCATTCTTCCAGCGCCGCACGGAATATCGGTTCCTGGCGGAGAAGCGATACTCCCATGCGCGGCCATTGCGATCCCTGCCCCGAACAAACGAAAACCAGCGACTCCGCCTTCCCTGAGGCTCGCCCGCACGAGATCCCCGCGCGGCGGCGGCCTTCCAGATATTCATCGATCAGCGCGCCCATTTCGGCGTGCGTGCCGGCGGTAAAGGCAAGACGTTCCTCGTACTGGCTGCGGCGCAGCGCCGACGCGTGGCAAATGTCGTAGAGAGAGACCTCTCGTCCGCGGCCGGCGACGAAATTGCGGTATTCTCGGGCCGCCGCGTTCACCGCCGCCGGAGTGCGCGCCGAAACCAGCAGCGCATAAGGTGGTTCCACGGTGCGGCTCGACTGCCGGACCGGCAGTCGCGGCGCTTCCTCCAGGACCACGTGCGCGTTGGTACCGCTGAATCCGAACGAGCTGACTCCCGCGAAGCGCGGCGCCGGTCCGCGCGGCCATGCAGTCGACCGGACGGGAATCTGGAATCGCGTGCCCTCAAGCGAAATATGAGGATTGAGTTTTTGGAAGTGGAGGTTTGCCGGAATCTCTTCGTGAGAGAGCGCCAGCACCACCTTGATGAAGCCCGTCACGCCCGCCGCGGATTCCAGATGTCCGAAATTCGATTTCGCGGCGCCCAGCGCGCACGGCAGCCCACCGTCGCGGGGCGCCTCCAATGCCGCCGTCAGGGCCTCTACCTCGATGGGATCGCCCAACGACGTGCCGGTGCCGTGCATCTCGACGAAAGAGATCGCGGCAGGCGGAACCTGCGCGTTGCTCAACGCCGCCGAAACCACATCCTGCTGGGCGAGGCCGCTGGGGGCCGTCAAAGAGTTCGTTCGCCCGTCCTGATTGATGGCCGAACCGCGGATCACCGCATAAATCCGGTCGCCATCCGCGAGCGCGTCGGTAAGCCGTTTGATCACCACCATACCGCAGCCTTCGCTCGGTACGAACCCGTTGGCGCCGGCGTCCAGGGTCTTGCAACGGCCGTCTGGAGACAGCATGCCGAGCCTCGCCAATCCCACGTAATGTTCCGGCAGCAGATGGAGACAGACTCCGCCGGCCAGCGCCAGATCGCTTTCCCCCGATCGCAGACTCTGGCACGCCGAGTGAATCGCCACCAGCGAGGAAGAGCACGCAGTGTCGATCGAAATGCTGGGTCCGCGCAGGTCGAGAAGGTAGGAAATACGTCCGCTGGCAACGCTGCGGTACACTCCGCTGCAAGTGTTGCCGTTGATCGACGGGGCATCTTCAAGCGCCATCCGCTCGTAATCCGACAGGCTGGCCCCCACGAACACACCGGCGCGGCAGCCGGCGAGGGACTCCGGAGCGCGCCCGCTATCCTGAATTGCCTCCCAGACCACTTCGAGGAGTAGTCGCTGCTGCGGATCGATGTTCGCCGCTTCGTGGGGCGAAATTCCGAACAGCACGGGGTCGAACATCCCGGCGTCGGGCAGGAATCCTCCCCAGCGGGAATTGGTCTTCCCGGGAGCGTCGGGGTCAGGATCGTAGTAGTCGCGAGCGTTCCAACGGTCGGCGGGGATTTCGGTGATGGTGTCGATACCATCGGCCAGCACCCGCCAGCAATCTTCCGGCGTGCTGACATTTCCGGGCAAACGGCACGCGATGCCAATCACCGCCAGCGGCTCGGCTTGCAGAAGGGTGAAATCGGGCCGCTCTTTCAGGCGCCTGACAGCGAGTGCCAGCCGCACGGCGGAGAGCACGTTTTCTACTGCTGCGCTCATACGGCGCGTGGTCCCCCGTGTATCAAAGCCTCGATAGCTTCGTCATCGGTCATGCCGGCCACGCTGGAAGCCCCGGCTTGCCTTGCCTTGTCAGTGGGATGCGGTTCGGCCAGTGGCGCGGTCGCGAGCGGAATACTCATCCGCCTGGCGATCTCGCGGGCGAATGTCTGGATGGTGGAGTAATTGTAAACCGTGGTCACCGGAAGCCGCAGGCCGGTGGTAACTGACAGGCGCCGCACGAATTCCAACCCCATCAGGGAGTCCAGTCCCATGGCGCCGAATGGCCTGGCAGGATCGATCCGGGCCGCGTCGGTCTTCAAAACGGCGGCCAGTTTTTCCCGCAGATGAGCTTCGAGCGCCGTGCGCCGGCGTGCCGGTTCGAGCGCGAGAAGCTTTTCGCCGATGGCTTCGGATGCCTCGGCCCCGCGCGGAATTTCGGCTTTCGGTAACAGATCGAGAAACGCGCGCGGAGGAGCCGCATTGGCGAAGCTGCGTGCGAATTGGTCCCAGGAAACGGGCAGGGCGAGCACGTCCGTCTTTCCCGTCAGCATGATCTCCGCGAGGGCGTGCAACGCGTCCTCCACCGCGATCGGTTGAATGCCCGCCGCCTGATAAATGCGGACTCCGTCTTGAACGTGCGGATCATTGCTGAGGCCGGTAGACAACCACGATCCCCACTGAACGGATTGCGCCTTCAAACCCCTCGTACGGCGGTAGCGGGCCAATGCTTCGATATATGCGTTAGCCGCCGCGTAGCTGGCAAGCCCGGGCTGGCTGATGGCCGCCGCGACAGAGGAAAAGAGAACGAAGTAATCCACGTCCAGGCCATTCAGATGCCGATCGAGAGCCCAGGCCCCGTCCGCCTTGGAACGCATCACCCGGTGGAGGCCCGCAGTTTCGACGTCGCCGAGCAGCGCGCCTTCGTAGGCAGCGGCAAGGTGGAAGACGCCTTTCAGCGGAGGCAGTTCGGCCTGGATGCTGGTCAGCATCGCCCGAATTTGGTCGTCGTCAGCCAGATCCGCGCTGAAGACGCGTACCGTGGCGCCCGTGGCCTCGATCGCGGCTATCCGCTGGCGCGCCACATCGTCCGGCTGGCGACGGCTGACCAAGGCGATATGCCTGGCGCCGTTCTTCACCAGCCATTCCGCGAGGTGCAGTCCGATTCCTCCGAGTCCACCGGTAATCAGGTAGGACGCATCCGCACGGAGCGCTACAGCTCCGCCGGTTTCCTTCGCCATCCGTTCATACCGCGCCACCAAATATTTCTCGCCGCGTACCGCGATCTGTTCTTCCGAGCCGTTGCCGCAAATCAGGCGCCCGAGAATCGCGATCTCCTTGCCATCCGGCGATGCTGAAAGGTCGGCGTTCACCGAGCGTAACTCCGGGTGTTCCTTCTCGATCACCCGCCCCAATCCCCAGGCGGGACTTTGGGCCGCATGCACCTCGCCGCGATCGGACGCGAGATGCCATACGCCGGTCGTCACCAGCCACAGACGCAGAGGAGTGCCCGTCCCGCGAGCGACCGTGCGCACGGTGCGAACAATCTCCATGGTTTCCGTCGCGGCCTCATGCGCATCGGCGCTTTCCATCGCGGAGATGCGAATCACCCCCCGGCACCGGCCGCCAACGGCTTCCAAAGCGCGCTCCAACTCCTCCACGTTCCCCACCCGGACGCACTCGCTGCCGGCGCTTTCCATTTGGGCCATTAACGGCGTCGCCACCGCTCCGGCCCCGCTCATCACGATCCAAAGGCCGGTCGCGTTTGCTGCCGATCTCACGTCGGCCTCGCGCCAGTGCAGTTCGTAAATATCCTGGCCTGTGTCGGCAACCGTCGCGGGGGCGACAGCCAACTGGCGGGGTTCGCGCATCTTTTCGGCGTCGAGCCAATACCGCTCCCGCTGAAAAGGATAGGGCGAAAGCCTGAGGCACCGGCCCTTCGGGTACAGCTTGGCGAAATCGACCGGCAGGCCGGAAACGTACAAGGCGCCGAGAGAATGCAGGATCTCGCCCAAATCATCGCCGTCGCTTCGAAGGGAACTCGCAACCATCGTCGGCTTGTCGAATTGCGCGCGGATCTCTTCGATCGATTGCACTAACAGGGGGTGCGGACTGATCTCGACAAAGGCGTCGAAGCCGTCGCGCAGCAGGTTTTCGACGGTCGCAGAAAACATTACCGGATGGCGAAGGTTCTTGCTCCAATACTCCGGATCGAGGGCCGCGCCGTCTTCCACGCGGGCGGTGACGGTGGAATAAAAGGGAATTGCCGAATGCCGGGGCTGAATCTCACGGATCGCCTCTTCCAGCTCGGGAAGCAACGGGTCCATCTGGGCGGAGTGCGAAGCCACGTCGACGCGCACGCGGCGGCAGAAAACCCCCCGCTCGTTCAACTGGAGGGTCACTTCCTCGATGGCGTCCGGATCGCCCGAGAGCACGGTCGCGGCAAGGCTGTTGCTCACTGCCACCGAAAGCCGGCCGACCGACTGGCGGGCCAGTGCGGCGGCATCTTCCAATGGGAGCGCGGTAAATAGCATGCCCCCTTTGCCGCTGACGCGCGTCATCAGCCGACTGCGCCCGGAGATAATGGCAGCGCCGTCCTCCAGCGATAACGCGCCGCAGACCACCGCCGCGGCGCACTCACCCATGCTGTGACCGACTACGGCATCGGGTTCGACACCCAAGCTTTTCCACAGCTCGGCAAGCGAGACCATGACCGCGAACAGACAGGGTTGGGCGATGCAGGCTTCGTGCGGCATGGCGCCCGAAAGCAGTTGTTCCACCACGCTCCACCCGGCGAACTTGCGGATCGCCGCGTCGCAGTCGTCGAGAGTCTTGCGGAAGATCTCTTCGTCGAAAAGCCCGCGAGCCATCCCCGCCCACTGCGCGCCATGACCGGCGAATACGAAGACCTTTTTGGGCGATGTCAGCGGAAGCTTGCGCCCTGCGATGACTTTTTCCGTCTGCTCTCCCTGAAGCCACTGCGCCAGCTTCTGCCGCAGTTCTTCACGGCTCGCAGCCACAACCGCAAGGCGAAAATCGTGTTGCGACCTGCGGACCGTCGACGTATAAGCCAGGTCGGCGAGCGAAGGCGGCCAGGACGGATCGCTCTCGAACTGAGCCAGCCAGGATTTCGCCTGCGCCTCCAGCGCTTTCTGCGACTGCGCGGAAAGAACGAAAAGGTACTGCTTGCGCGAATATGCGCTTTCGTACCAGACGTCGGCGTTTTCGAGCACTACATGGGCATTGGTGCCTGTAATACCGAATCCGTTCACGCCGGCCAGGCGCACCGGCCCGGCATGCGGCCAAGGCTCACTAGCAGTCGGAATCGAGAGCGGTAGCCGGCTCCAGGCAATCGATGGGTTGGGTTCGCTCAGGTGCAGGCTGGCCGGAACTATCCCTCTTTCGAGGGCGAGCGCCGTTTTGATGACCCCGGCCGCGCCCGCGGCTGCCTCCGTATGGCCGATATTGGTCTTCACCGAGCCCACCAGACAGGGCCGTCTTCGCGTATCGGTATCCACCACGCACCCGATGGTTTCGATTTCAATCGGGTCGCCCACCGGCGTGCCGGTACCGTGCGCTTCCACGTAATCGATCGCGCCGGCGTCCACGTTTGCATCCTGGAGCGCGCGGCGCAGTACGCTCTCCTGGCCTTCGCGGCTGGGCGCCACCAGGGCTCCTCCTGCACGCCCGTCATTGTTGACCGCGCTTCCGCGAATCACTGCGTAAACCGGATCGCCATCGGCGATGGCTCGCGAGAGCGGTTTCAGCAGAAGCATGGCCGCGCCTTCGCTGCGCACGTAGCCGTTGGCCGAAGCGTCGCCGAATTTCGATCGGCCGTCCGGCGACAAAATCCTGGAGTTACTGTAAGCCGTGGTCAGCTCCGGGCGAAGGATGATGTTTGCTCCGCCAGCCAGCGCCATGTCGCTTTCTCCTTCGCGCAAGCTTCGGCACGCCAGATGAATGGCGACCAGCGTTGAAGAACAGGCGGTGTCCAGGGTGAGAGTGGGTCCGCGCAAATCGAAGAAATAGGCCAGCCGTCCGGAAGCGGGGTAGCGTCCCGTTCCGATGGTGGCGTAAAAGTCCAGGACTTCCGCCTGTTCGAGCAGGCAGCTCTCGTAGTCGCCACTCCATAGCCCGGCGAAAACGCCGGTCTGCGTTCCGGCGATCCTGGCGGCCGGAATGCCTGCGTCTTCAATCGACTCCCAGGCGACTTCGAGCAGCAGTCTCTGCTGGGGATCGAGAAACGTCGCCTCGCGGGGCGAGATACCGAAGAAATCGGCGTCGAAGCGGTCGATGGCGGGAAGAAACCCCCCACGTACCGTCGCCACTCCTTCTTTCGAGGCGTAAGCGCGATCGATCAAAGGAAGCCGTCCGCCAGGGTAGTCCGCAACCGTTTCAACTCCATCCCGCACGATCCGCCAAAACTCTTCCACGCTCCGGGCTCCCGGAAAGCGGCATCCAATCCCGACGATCGCGATGGGACTATGGCCGCTGCCAGCCAAACCACGAGATGTCCGCTCAGATCCGTGCGGTGTCACCGCGATACGCCCGCGCTGATGGAATTCGGCCCCAAAATGTTGCCAATCGCCTGCAACAACAATTGCCTGCTGGAATGCACAAAGAAGTGATCGCCCGGAACGGTGTGACTTTCAAAATTAATGCACGTCTGGTGACGCCAGGCAGCTAGCGCCCAAGGTTCCACCGTGTGGTCGGCCGCGCCTCCGAATGCGGTAATTGGACAATCAAGCGGCGGTTCGGGCGTATACCGATACGTCTCGATCAGACGCATATCCGCGCGAAGGGCGGGGACGAGCAGGGCTCGCAACTCCGGGTCGTCTATAACCTGTCTCGGTATGCCGCCATAGCGGGTTTGAACCTGCTCGATGAATTGCTCTTCCGGGAGCTGGTGCAGCGCGGGCTGATGCCACGGGATTTGCGGCGCATGGCATGCACCCACGAAAAGATGTATTGGGCCGACATGTTGGCGGCGGCGCAGTTCACGACTCACTTCGAAGGCGATCTTGGCTCCGAGGCTGTGTCCATAAAAGATGAAGTTATAGTCCAACCATCTCGCAAGGCAGCTCGTCAGGGCTGAAACGAGTTCTCCAATAGACGCGCACGGCGCCTCGCGGATTCGGCTCTCCCGGCCCGGCCAGAGCGCCCAGCCCACTTCCACATCCGGATGGACTTCGTCTCCCCACGTCCGGTAGACGCTCCCGCCACCACCCGCATTTGGAAAGCAAATCAGCCTCACAGTCGCGGACTTCCGTGGCTTTGGAAAAATCACCCAGTTGTTATCCACCTAAGCTCATTTCGTATCGGAGAGGTTTCCTCTAGGTGGAGCATGTTTCGGGCCAAGCATAAACGAAGGGCTTCTTGCGTTTCTGGGTCAAATATTTCGGAACCTTTGAGTGTATCCAGGGTTAAATCCAGACTTGAGCAGGTCATCACGGGCTTCTGTTCAGAGTGGCAGGCTTGATTTCAAGAACTTAACGGGCACGCTGAGGATGGAGCCCAAGTTGCATTGAACCATGTTTACTAGGGGATGAGGGGCACCGGTGGTAATAGTACCTCCCTTGTCCCTTCTATTCAACTTTTGGATAGAACGGAGACAATGAGGGAGGAAAACCAGATGTTCGCAGACGCGAACGAGTTGCTTACACACTTGGCCAAGCTTGACGTCCGCGTGAATGCGGACAAGGGCTTGCTGGCGCTGGCTGCGCCCAAGGGTGTGCTGACTCCTCGCCTGCAACTGGAGATTAAGTCCAGAAAACAGGAATTATTGGAAATTCTTCGACCGCCGGGGGAAGCAAACAGCTATGCGCTGCCGACGTCCGATGTCAGCGCTGGCAAATGCATTCACGAGTTGTTCGCCGCACAGGCAGCGGCAACGCCCGGCGCGGTGGCCGTGGTCTCCGGCACGGACCAACTCTCTTACTACGATTTGGACATCCGCTCCAATCGTCTGGCGAACCGCCTGCGGTCAGTCGGAGTAGGGCCGGATGTACCGGTCGGCATATGTCTCGACCGGTCGGTCGAGATGGTTGTGGCACTGATGGCCGTACTGAAAGCCGGCGGCGCGTACGTCCCTTTCGATCCGGTGTTTCCCAGGGAGCGCTTGAGCTTCATGCTGGAGGATTCCGGCGTCGCGGTTCTTATCAGCCGTGGAAATCTGCTCTCCGCGGCACTTGCGGCGCAGACGAAAGAAATCGACCTCGAGCGAGACTGGACCGGCATTGAGCAGGAGAGTGCGCATTGTCCCGCGAGCGGCATAAGTCCCGAGAATCTTGCGTACGTCATCTACACCTCTGGTTCCACCGGCGTTCCGAAGGGAGTTGCGATACCACATTGTGCGGTGGTTAATTTCCTGACCTCCATGCGCGTCGAGCCCGGGATTTCACCTTCCGACCGCTTGCTCGCCGTCACCACCTTATCTTTTGATATCGCCGGACTTGAGATTTACCTGCCCCTTATGGTGGGAGCGCGGGTAGTAATCGCTCCGCAGAAGATGCTTGGGGATGGCGCCGCCTTGGCGCGTTTGCTGAAGGACTCCGAAGCCACCATGATGCAGGCAACGCCAATTACTTGGCGCCTGCTGCTGGACTCCGGCTGGGACGGCACGCCACGCATCAAGATGCTCTGCGGAGGGGAGGCGCTGTCGCGCGAGTTGGCTAATCGCCTGCTGGGGACCGGCGGCGAACTTTGGAATCTCTACGGTCCCACTGAGACCACCATCTGGTCTACGATCCATTGCGTCGAAGCGGGCGAGGGAGCCGTGCCGGTCGGCAATCCGATCGGCAATACGCAGATTTATATCCTGAATGGGGAGCGCGAACCGGTGCCCTATGGATTGGTGGGCGAGTTGTACATCGGCGGCACGGGAGTGGCGCGAGGGTATTGGAAACGGCCACAATTGACCGCCGAAAGATTCCTCCCCGATCCATTCCGCGCAGAAAAACGCATGTATCGCACAGGCGACTTGGTGCGCCGATTGCCGAACGGCGCCTTGGAGCACTTGGGCCGAAACGACCGGCAAATCAAACTGCGTGGTTTCCGCATCGAACTCGGCGAAATCGAAACGGCCCTTGAGCAGCAACCCGGGGTTCGGCAGGCGGTGGTGGAATTGAAGGAGTTCGGGCCCGGAGATCATCGGCTCACAGCATACGTAGTTTCCACGCACCCTGGCGATGCCCCCGGATTCAGGCGCGCGCTCGCGGGCAAACTGCCGGAGCATATGGTTCCGGCGGCGTATGTATTCCTCGATGCATTCCCGCTGACGCCAAATAATAAGGTGGACTGCAATCGGCTGCCTGCGCCCGTTGGGCAGGCGCGGCTGGCGTGCGCTCTTACAGCGGCGAGCAATGGGAGCACGGTGAATCAACTGGCCGACATCTGGCGCACGCTTCTCAAAACGCCCGAGGTGGGGCTGGACCACAACTTCTTCTCTCTCGGCGGCCATTCGCTTCTTATCCTGCAGTTGCAGAACCTTATTCGGCGCCAGTTCTCGCGTGAGCTATCGGTTCCGGATCTCTTTCAACGGGCAACCATCGCCTCACAGGCGGAATTGCTGGATTCGTACGATACTGCTGCAGGTGTTACGAATGACGTAGAAGTGCTGGCGGCGGTCGATGTTAGGGGGCCCACGGAAATCGGCCCCGGGCCTGCCGGTAACGACGGACACACCGGAAGAAACGGCTTGCTCGAGCCGGGAAGGAATGGGAACGGTCACCAACACGTACCGGCGGCGGCGTCTCTCCAGCCATTGGCGGCCGACGGAACGGACGAAGCGGCGTTCGCAGACAGTTGGCACAGGGCGAGTCGGCCCGGAAGCCGTGTGGTATGTGCCCGCTCCGTGGGGTCTCGCTTGCCGCTGTTCCTGGTGGCCGGGTACCAGGGCCCATACGACACCGTGATGGTGCTGTCCCGTATCCTCCCTCACGTCAGCGCCGACCAGCCTCTATATGGCCTGAAACCCCGCTGGATCGACGGCGGAGGGATGTACACCGGCGTAAAGGAAGAGGCACAGGAATATCTGACTGAAATGCGAGCCATACAGCCGCACGGGCCGTACCTGCTGGGCGGCTATTGTGTCAGCGGACTGGTGGCCCTCGAGATGGCGCGTCAACTCCTCGCCGAAGGCGAAGAGATCGGTCTGTTGGCGCTAATCGATACCGAACGGCCCACCAAAGTGCGCGATGCTGCGCTCAGTATGTTCAACGGGATAGAACGGGCACGGGGAATGGCGGAAACGATGCGCAATGCCGCTCGCGTCAGCGATCCGGAGCGCTCGGCGCCTGCTCGCGGCCGCATTCTGAGGAAGTTCAGGCTTACCCGCCGCGCAACTCCCGAGATCGATCGAGAGAAAGCCTCCTATCACGCCAAGATGCAGTATCAAAAGATTGTTCGGCAATATAAGCCCACGGAGTACCCGGGCCGCATAACGCTCGTCGTCAATGAACAAGCCCACCGTGCCGACGGGCGCAGGGGCTGGGACCAGATTCCGGTGGGCGACCTTGTGATCAAGAAGGTATCCGGCGACCACATCACGATGTTCACGGAACACGGCAAGGAAGTGGCAGACGCGATCATGGAAGCGATCGACCCGAATGCGCTGAAGAAGGAATGGCGCACAGAGGGTCTCCAGGTTGCCACATGTTGACCAGTCCTCAGATTACAGAGTACGCCCCAGCACCCAGAAAAGTGCTGAAAGAATCACTGATTTCGGTGCGCGATGTCTCCATGCGGTTCCCGATTGCCAAGAGATACCGCGAGTTGTTGCTGCACCCCCTTTGTCCGCCGAGAGTCTCAGTCGCGCTGACCAACATCAATTTGGACATTGAGAAGGGCGACCGCGTCGCGGTCATGGGGCCGAATGGCGCCGGAAAGACCACCCTGCTCAAGATGATCGGCGGTCTACTGCTGCCGAGCGAGGGCGACATTCTGGTGAACGGTTTCGATACGCTCCGTCACAGCCAAGAGGCCCGAAAATCCGTCGGCTTCGTGTTGAACGAAGAGAGAAGCCTCTTCTGGCGTCTGACAGCGGTTCAGAACTTGGAGTTTTTCGGCGCTCTCGACAATCTTTGGGGCGCCGACCTCCGTCGACGCATTGACGAACTGATTGACGTGGTGGGTCTGGCTCATAGCGCCGGCAAGCCGGTATCCTCTTTCAGTTCCGGCATGAAACAGAGGCTTGCGCTGGCGCGCGGCCTGATCGCCGAACCCGAGGTACTCATTCTGGATGAGCCGACGCGCGCCCTCGACCCGGTCGCTACAGAAGAACTCATCGAATTGATTCTCGGCCGCATTCACAAAGGTTCCCGCAAGACCCTGCTTATCGCCACACACAGCATGGAGGACGTCGAGAAGCTCTGTAACAAGATCCTGATTGTCAATCATGGCCAGACGATGGGGTTCGAACCACTATCCGATCTCGCCGCCCAGGGCATCTCGCCAATGCAGTATTACCGGCGAAGCGTGCTGCCGGAGGTGAAATGATCGCCACCCTGCGCAAAGCTTGGGCCTTCCTGCTACGGGACTTCCGGATCGAATCGGGCTATAAAACCAGCTTCCTGATGCGCGTTGTGGAGTCGATAATGCTGTTGGGGCTGTTTTACTCTCTAAGTGAACTGATTGTTCTCAACGGCTCGTCGGCGCTCGCCCGCTACGGTGACCACTATCTGCCCTTTGTGATCGTCGGCGTAGCCTTCGCGCGCTATTTCGATCTGACGCTGCGGATGTTCTCCGAATCGATCCGTCAGGCGCAGGTGACCGGTTGTCTCGATGCCATGCTCAGCAGCCAAAGCGGCTGCGTGCCGATCGTTCTCATGTCTTCGCTCTACAGCCTGGTTTCCGGCGGAGTGCAACTCGTCATCATTCTCGTGGCCGGAGTGGCATTCGGTATCCATTTCGGCATCAATATCGCGGCCACGTTTGTGGTGTTCGCGCTGTCGATCCTGATCTTCGTGAGCTTTGGCGTCCTGTCGGCCGCCATGGTGGTGTGGCTCAAGAAAGGCGACCCGATCGCCTGGACTCTGGGCGGCGCGAGCGCCATTCTGGAGGAGCTTATTTCCCCGTCCAGGTGATGCCGCCATGGGTCCAAAAGGTGTCGCTCCTTCTTCCCATCACCTATTCCCTCGACGCACTTCGCCTGACGATGCTGCGAAGCTATTCCATCGCCATGGTTGCCAAACCCGTTACCATTCTAGCTGTGATGACGGCGATTCTATTCCCCGCCAGCATCATGCTATTTGCCGGAGCGGTTCGGAAAGGCAGGAAGGAGGGGACGTTGACCGAGTATTAACGCGGCGCCCACTGGAACGCGAGACAGCTCGCCCCGAAAGCTATCGCAGCATTTTGGCGGTAGTGGTGCGGCGAACAGACCAACACATCAGCCAACCAATTAAACCTCTCAAATTAGGGTTTGTCAGGAAATAAATAGAACAGATTAAAGTGAATATGTTTTATACTCGTGGATGCGAATCCCGAGGACATTGGGCTGTGATTTCGTTCGTTGTCAGCGTTTCTGGACGAGCGGATGCGGCGATTGGTGGCGGCTGCGGAGAGCGCGGCGATTGTATATGGGGGCGTTTCCATGGTCGCGCGGGCTACCGGCGTGTCACGACGGGCAATCACGGAAGGCCTGAAAGTCGTGAATCCGCACCGGCTCGGGCTGGCCTTGCGGATGCCATTCGCGCCCCGGATTCTTGAAATCGCCCACCAGTTCCTTCTTTTTGGTGTCTACCGAAATCACCGGCTCGCCCTGTTTCAGATAACGCTGCGCCTTGCGGTTGATGTATTCAAACTGCTGATTCCGATCCGCATGCTGGCTCCCCTCCAACTTCTTCTGGTTGGCCTGCAAACTGTAATCCATCTCATGAAGCAGTTCGGCCACGGTTTGATAACTGACTGCATGACCCTCGCGCCGTAGTTCCTCTGCCAACACCCGTACGCTCTTGCATGTCCAGCGAAGCGGCGATTCCGGATCTCCGCGCGTCGCAGGATCCACCAGCCGGTCCAGGTCCGCGCGGAGGCCGGGATCCTTGTCGACGGTTCTTTTTCGTCCTGCACCTTTCCGCCGAATCCGGGACTGCGGGGGCAAGGCTCACCCGGCACCTTCTGCTGACTGTGAGTTTTCGGTGAGCGTGCGTAACTGCAGCGGGTCCGACTGAAAAATCAGAAAAGATAGCCTCTCGCCACCCAGTAATGCCAGTCGCCAATGGCCTCGGTGGTTGCGTCGTCAGGGTCGATAGCCGTCAGTTGGGACAGGGGAACTGCCATGACTCGACCGTGCCAGCGGATCAGCACGAGCATTTCAGTCGAGCAGGCATCTTCTGGAGCCATGCGATGGACTTCGACGGTTTCCCCTTCCCTGAGCGGTGAAACGATCCTGCGAGCGATGCATCTGGCTTGAAAAGGGAATCTGATTTTGTCATCCAGGTAGCTATGCCACCCCATGACCTGCTCCTCCGGCCCGTTGGCATCCGCGATGGCTTCGTTATGGATTCGGTCTTCGCGAACCGGATCTTTAGCTTGTTTCGTCATGGCTGCTTTGTTGACAGTATCCGGCGCACGGAGGTGCGGCCGATTTCAGACGGCGGGCGATCTCGGCTTTGCTGACGCCGGCGCGGTGTAGCTTCCGGATCTGGCTGGCCTTCTTTCCGCGGTCAGCGGCCGTCCAAAGCGTTTTCCCTTCAGCCTGGCTTCCGCAATGCCCGCCCGAATCCGCTCCCGGAGGATTTCGTGTTCGAACTCCGCGAACACCGAGAGCAATCCGGCCATTGCGCGGCCGGTCGGCGTGGTCAGATCGAGTGCTTCGGTGAGCGATACGAAACCGACGCCCAGTTCGGCGAGTTCCTTCAATGTGACGACCAGATCGACGAGCGACCGGCCCCATCGGTCCAGCCGCCAGACCAGCACCACATCGATCTCGCGGCGGCGGGCGGCCTCAAGCAGCTTTTCGCGGAGTTCACGCTCGACCGCGCCGGAACCGACTTCCTTGATCTGAGCTGCGATCGTCCAGCCGCGCTTCGCCGCATACTCACGCATGGCGCGCATCTGCAACGGCAGAGTCTGCTGATCGTGCGTGGACACCCGCGCATACAGCCCTGCGCGAAACATTTTCGCCGGTTCCTGGCGCTGGCCGAAAACCCTGGTCGATTTTGCTGTTTTCAATGCCCGTTTGGCCGTCATTCGTGATGTCCAAATCGCAGTGCCTTAAGCTAATGCTTTCGGCCATGCGACCGAACCATCATATTACGCGGCCACAGCCGTGCGTCGCATCTGTAGTTCCACGGCATCCACTCCGCCAGACGCACGGCCACGTCCGCGGGATGCCGGAGGACCTGCGTCAGGTAATCGAATGGATTGACTTGATTCAGTTCGCAGGTACGGACCAGGCTCAGAAGAGATCGCCCACGCGTGCGTCATTCATCGTTTTATAGAAAAGTGCGTTCTTGCGATGCAGGATCGCTTTCTTCAATGCCCTCTCGACGATGTTATCGAGAGGGGCACCCTGTTGCCCCAGAAACAGAGTCAGCTTCGTCCAGTGCCGCAGCGGAGTGCCTTGCCCAGCCTCGAGTTCGGTTCTGTCTTATGTTACGCAAATTGAGCCTCCATCCACTGGCGCATGTCCTCCATTACTGGCCCGCTATGTGTCTGGTGAAACTTCAGCCTTTCCTCCGGTGTGAGACCGAAATCCTTCGCTCCGGCGTTGAAGCCGTATACGGCGCCCAGCGATTCCAGCACATACCGGCATTCGGCCAGCAGCGTTTCAATCAGCTCGGCGAGTTCCGCGACAAACGCATCGCACATCTGGATCGGCGCTTCCAACTCCGCCGCCCGCTGCTTCAGAACATCGGCGAGGTTCTCTCCCGCACGCTTCCAGCCAGTGAAGTACAGCGCGACCTTCCGCCCGCCCGGATCGATACGATACCGCTGAAAAACGCTCACGTGCGGCCATCGTTCGTGTTGCGCATCAACTTCAGAACACGCATGCTCGTGTCGTCGTTGTGCACCACACTACCCTGAGCAGCCTGCCGGATCAACACGTCCAGCACGTGGCTGACTAGCTCCGCGGCTGTCTCCACCAACTCCCACTGCGTAGCCACCCCTTCCAGACGCTCCATCCGGTTGAAAGGATCCGGTCCCATACTTCAGCAGCGCGATCATAGCGACAACGGTGGCGTCGAACTTTTCCGCGCCCGCCGATGACGGCGGGCTGGCGGTGAACACCTCGCCGCAGGTATTGCATCTCAGCCGTTCTATCTCGAACACAGTCGCCGTCACCGGCTCCTGCCCGATAATGCGGATCAGCGTCGCCGGTTCCTTCTGGCGGTACACGCGTCCTTCTCTGCATCCGGGACAAGAGTCGCCGGACTGCAGCGTGGGGTGCCCGACGGCTATTCTGTTCGCTCCCCTAAATGTATCCGCGCCATTGCGCCCATGCCCCACCGGGGCTGGTTTCTCCGGTTCCGGCGGCGTATCGGCTGCGGCGGCAGCGTTTTCGGTTCCAGCACGGCGCTGGTCGTCTCTGCGCTCCGACGTCGTACCAGCCTTTCCGCCATCGCATGCACGGCGGTCTTGAGCGTTTTGTCGTCTGTTTCGTTCAGGGGCTCTCTCATGGCAGTAGCGATGATCCTGTCGAGTTCACCGACATTTACATCGATCCGGCGCCGGGATATTGCGTAGGGGCGAACGTCCTCGTTGGCCAGCTTCACGATAGATCGAAATACTGGATCAAGTAACCGGTTCGTTGCCGTAACCGATCAGTTTTGCTTGGTTCGCTGAAATCCGTTCGCCATGCAGACAATCCGGGAGATAGCGCGATCAAACGCTCGCGCGATTGATCCGCGATATACACCAGCTCCTAAGACCGACCCAAAAATATTGTCGATTAAGTCTGACATGCTGGAATCACGCGTCGGCAATTGAGTTTGCGTGAGTTCAATCAAAACGCTTACAGCGACGCCAAGAACTGCGGCACTAAGCGCCGGCCGGCGAAGTCCGCGATTCGAAAAATAAGCGCAAAACATGCAGCTAAACGGGATAAAGCCAGTGATGTTGATGACGCCATCCATCCAGAACCCTCGAGACCAGTTGAATGCCCGCCAGACCGGGTCCAGCACGGTCGGCCGGAGAACCAGATATTTTTGGGGAATGTAGAGATCGTTCACAGAGCGGACCCTGTTATGAACTATACGGCCGCCATGCTCGTTGAAAAGATAAAGCGCAATGCAGACTTCATCTGCTGCGGGGGCGGGCCCTTTCCCTTTGATCCAGTTCGCGTAATGGCGGGCAATCTGCACTTGGTCCAGAGCGCTATCGTAAATCGCAAGACCACGCAGGACGCCTGACCAGCTGTCGTTGGAAATCGGCGAATTGCCTACCACCAGCCGGCCGCTGATTTCGTTACCCGACGGCCGCGTGGCGGATTTTCTGACCAGTGCGCCGTCGCAATAGACCGAAGTGCCAAACAGGCCGAAGGTCACCGTCCAAATTGAACTTTTGCCGTCGCGGAATGCATCCGCGATGTTTACTCTTTCAGTCTTCGCTCTCCGCCAGGGAGTCGACGACTGAATTAGGATTTCCAGATCGCTTTCCGCCTGAGTGAGGGATACCAGACGTGCGTCGGCCGGAGAGTAAAAGGCGACCAGAGTGTTGCTGTCCTCGACCTTGCCCGGCTGTACCCAAATCTCGATACTACGGTCGCCTGCGCCGGAAGGGGGAGGCGCAAAAGATTCCGCGCCAAGAATCGTTCCGTACTTCCCGAAGCGAACTGCATCAGCGTTTGGAACCCAAGCCACCTGATTCGCGGGAGCATGAAAAGGATGCAGACCTGCATACACAACAATACCCAGGAAAACAATGCAAGTGAAGCGGAGTATCCCACGAGTTGTAAGGCGTCTACGCGGCTGGCAGGGCAGGTCTCGTTGAAGCTCTTTCAGGCGGCAATTGTCGTGGTCCTCACAAGAAACCTTATCCATATTTTGTTGCTCGAGAAACAGTCTTACGAGATCATTATCCCAACCGCCTAAATTGTCCTCCGGATTTTAGAAGCTTATGCGAATTGATGAAAAATAGATTGTCGATAGGTTCAGGCTGCGATGCCCAGATCGGTGAAGAGGTCGCGCATCCCGGCGCGGATGTTTCATAGTGATGATCTACGGGCACGGGGTTGGCCGGTTTTGCCCGTGGCTCCGGCTTTGTGCTGGCGGCAAGGAGTGGTCGGATGATTTTCTCGCGAAGGACCAGTAACATGGTCAGTGATCGCAGGCCTTCCGGAATGGTCTCGTACCGCCTCGATTTGCCGATGTTCCGGACCTACGCGATGCCGTTCGGCGATTTGGCGGAGAGGAGGCGCGAGATTACGGCTGCTGAGTTGGGCGCGCTGCTTTCGGGCATCGATCTGAGCCAGGCAAAGCGCCGGAAGCGGTACCGGAGAAGCATCGTCGCAGCCGCATAAATATTGAAGTTTTCACCCATCTCCGGTGGCGCCAAAGAACATTTCAGGCGATAATGTTTTCGAGTGCCGATCGAACGCAAACAACTGTCCGACAGCGCGGAGTCCTGCAACAGATGGTGCTGGATCTGATTGCGCAACTGGACGCCCGAAGCGCGACGGATCAAGACGGAGAACCTGCTGCGGCAGTTACTCGCTGCCCGAAGCGGACGGCGCAGCGAACAGATCAGCGAAGAACAACTGCTGTTCTAAGCCGAACTGAAAGTTCAGGGCGTGAACATTGAAGATCTGTCGGAGGGCAACGACGGCGGAAACGGTTCCGGCGACAAAGACCCGCCGACCTCGCCGGGCAACAGCGGCAGCGAACCCACCCGGCCGCCGTGCGCTGCCCGCGCATCTCAATCGCGAACGAATCGTGCATGATCTGGACGAAGCGGAAAAGCATTGCGCCGCCTGTGCGCGGGATTTGCGCGAGTTCGGCGAAGAGATCAGCGAGCGCTATGAGTACATTCCCGCAACTGATCGTAATCGAAGACATCTGCAAGAAGTATTCCTGCGCCTGTACGGTGAAGACGGCGGGCAAGCCCTCGCAGCCGATTGAAAAGAGCACGGCAGGCGCGAGTCTGCTGACGCAGGTGATTGTGGCGAAGTACGCCGACCAACTGCCTCTGCACCGGCAGGCAAAGATCTTCAGCCGCTTCGGCGTGGAACTGAGCGATAAGACGATGGGTGGATGGGTGAGGCAAAGTGCCGATCTGCTCGATCCCCTCTATAGAGAGCTGAAGAACTTTGTGCTGTCCTCCAAAGTGGTCGGAACCGATGACACCCCGGTGAAAGTGCTGGATCGGAACCTGCCGCAGACGCGCAAAGGACGGATCTGGCCTTTACGTCGGGGACCGGGATCACCCGGCGATCGTTTACGACTACACGCCGACCCATGAGCGGGCCGGACCGGAAGAGTTTCTGAAAGACTTTCGAGGACACCTGCAGGCCGATGCCTACGTTGTGTATGACAGCTTGTTTACCGATCCGGCGCGGGGAATGGCTGAGGTGGGCTGCCGGGCGCATTATCCCGACTCCGGCCTTATCCGGAGCAAGCGCGCGAAACACGCTGTAGGCCCATTGCGTGTGGGTTCCGGGTGATCCGTCGCTCGGGATAAATTGCTACAGGGTTTCGAGGAAGCTGAGAAGTTCGGGCGAAGGCCGCCATTTCCGCGGGCCTCTTGCTTCGAGCCCGGCACGGTTCCAGAACGCTTCTAATGCATCCCGCTTCATGTGGAGGCTGGTACTGACGTAGCAGCTGGTCGTCGCCACCGAGGAATGACCCAGGTAGTCTCGAATCACCGTGATGTCGACCCCCGCCTGTAGAAGCGCGCACGCGCCACTGGACTAAACCGCTACGCGGTATTCGGGTGACACGACCTTCAAAACCATAGCCAGCAACTTTGGCCGGATTTTGTGAGATCTCGTTGCGGAAGCATGGAGGGGCTGCTGTGCAGCAAATCCCACTTCGCAAAGGAGTTCTCCATGACTTCCCTTCGACAGCGCATGACGGAAGACATGCAGGTGCGGAATCTCGCCCTGAACACGCAAACCTCTTATCTGCAACAGGTCTCCCTGTTCGCACGCCATTTCGAAAAATCCCCGGAACAGCTGGGTCCCGAGCAGATCCGCGACTACCAGGTTTACCTGACCAACGAGAAGAAACTCGCCCCTGGCTCCATCCTCATCGCGGTTGCGGCACTGCGTTTCCTCTATAAGGTTTCTCTCCGGAGAAAGTGGATTTTCGGGGATGTCATCCCAGCGCCGAAAAAACCACAGACCCTGCCCATCGTTTTGAGCCCGGAGGAGGTTCTCCAGTTTCTGGGCTGCGTTCGTGACAGAAAGCATCATGCCATTTTGACGACCTGCTATGCCGCCGGCCTGCGTATCTCCGAGGCGGTTCGTCTCACCGTTCCCGATATCGACAGCGCGCGGATGGTCATCCGTGTGGATCAGGGCAAAGGGCAGAAAGACCGGTACGTGATGCTCTCACAGAAGCTACGGGAGATCCTCCGTGACTGGTGGCGCGTGGAGAAACCCAGGCACTGCCTTTTTCCAGGCGACATCGAAGGCCGGCATATTACCAGGGATGCCGTAGAACTGGCCTGTCAGAAAGCCCGCCTCCGCTTCCCGGTTCGCAAGCCTGTTACCCCTCACAGCCTGCGACACTATGCCGCTTCCCGGACTATGCCGCTTCCCGGACTATGCCGCGTAGATCAGGAAAGAAGCAGCGCCAGGCCCGCGGAATGCGGGGATAGCCACACCGGAGGTGATCAGGACGCGGCATAGTCTGGAGGCACGGGATTAGAGTTGTCTGAGAAACGCGAGCAACTCGTCGTCGGGCTGATAGCGTTTCGGAGCACTTTTAACGGGATTGGTCCGGGCCAGTGCCTGCTCCTTCAATGCGAGGTCGGCATCAAGATAGATCTGGGTGGTTTCCACCGACTCGTGTCCGAGCCAGAGCGCAATCACCGCGCGATCCACTCCGGCCTGCAGCAACTCCATGGCGGCGGCATGACGGAGGACATGTGGCGAGACTCGTTTCTTGCGCAATGAAGCACAACTCTTCCGCGCCTGTGACACGTGTCGTGCCAGGAGGTGCTGCACGCCGTCAGCGCTTAGAGGTCCACCGCGACTACTGGGAAACAGAGTTTTCGAATCTCTCTGCCTTGCTCCCGAATCCATCCCTGCAGGACCGCGACCGTGGGCTTGGCCAGGGGTGTACACCGTTCCTTTCGACCTTTGCCGCGACAACGCACATGTGCACCGGCTCCGAATGAAACGTCCTCGTGCCGCAACGCGGTCATCTCCGACAATCGCAGTCCGGTCTGGACGGCGGTGATCAAAAAAGCATGGTCACGGCGTCCCAGCCATCCGTTCGATCCGGCGGCAGCAGTGCTTCGATCTCAGGACGAGTCAGGAAGCCCACCAGGGCACGTGGCTGCCGTTGGTTGGGAATGGCAAGAACCCGTTGGATGACTCCTCTCTGCGCCGGCGATTCAAGAGCAGCATAGCGGAAGAATGACCGGATGGCGGTCAAACGCAGGTTACGGCTCCTTGGGCCATTATGCCGCTGGTTTTCCAGATCGTTGAGGAACGCGTCGATCAATGAGGCATCGCAGATCGGCCAAACCCAGCTGAGAGGGAGCCTTGCGTAGTCGTTTCTGTGCGAACCGCAGCAGCAGGCGGAATGTGTCGCGATATGAGGCGATGGTATGAGGGCTGACTTTCCGTTGCGTCAGCAGACGCATCGTGAAGAACGACTGCAACAGGCCGGGAAGATCAGCGGGATCCCGCATTCAGGTCCTCCCATCTTTTCTCCAGTCTCTTGCCAGCCGCTCCCAGCAGTTCAGGGGTGCCGGTCAGATACCAGTAGGTGTCGGTGACGTGGGCGTGCCCGAGAAATGTGGACAAGACCGGCAACCGCCGCCTGGGGTCCTCACCGTTGCGATACCAGTGCAACAAGGTCTGGACGGCAAAACGGTGACGAAAGTCATGCAGGCGTGGGCCACGACTGGCATTCACAGCACGCAGTCCAATCTGCCGGGACAGGGTGTAGAACGTCCGGTGAACCTCGCCTTTGTCCAGCGGGTTGCCGTTTTTGTTTACCAGGAAGTGGCCGTCGGTCCGCGCCCCAAACCGGCGGTCCCGACGTTTCACATAATCGGCAAGGACCTTACAGGTCGAGGCATGCACCGGCACCAGCCGGGACTTTCCAAACTTAGCCCCGCGAATCGTGAGGATGCTTTCGGACCAGTCCATATCCTTCGTTTGAAGGTTCAGCGCCTCACCGAGCCGCAGATCCTGTGACTGCCAGCAATCCAAACAGGCAGTAGTAGGTCCAGGGCCGCAGAGGATCGATGGATGGCCGGTTCTTGGCGGCTTTCAGCAGTGCTCGGATTTCCTGATCGGAATAGAAGTATGGCTGAGCGCGCGGCGGTCGGTCAGGCAGCAGGCCGAGAGGAGGAACTTCTGTCGAGGGATCCGTCGCACTCCAGTGGCGGGCGAAGCCGCGCACAACGGTGAGCCGCGCCGCCCAATCATAGGGTTTGTGATTCGCATTCAGCGTTGCCCACTCCAGCGCCAGGTTAATCGTTATGTGTGAACTGCGTTTTCGCGCCAGGAATGACACGAACTCCCGCAACCCACCCTCATGTTTAGCCAGCTTGAATCCCAGGCCGCGCCGCATCGCAAGATAGTCCCGGACGGCCTTTCGGAGTGGATTCATCGACCACCTCCTGGCCACGGCAGCGCCAGCGTATGCAGGGCGGTAACGTCGACTTTGGCGTAGATCGCCGTCGTGTTCGGGCTCTGATGCCGCAGTAGTTCGCCAATCTCATCGAGCGAGCCACCCTGTCGGAGCAGACTGGTGGCCAGGGAGTGCCGAAGCACATGGGCGCCTGTATGTGCCGACGCAATGCCGGCATGTTTCAAAGCGCGCCTGACGAGTGAGGAAATCGTCGACGAGTTTCCAAAGCCGACTAATGGAGCCCGGTGGCGAATGAATACTCGTCGGGTGGCAGATCGCGGTCGATCATGACGTAAATAGGCGGCCAGCGATGCGCCAACGTCAGCGGCCAGCGGCAACGGGGCCGATTTTCCGCCCTTGCCGCGAATGAGTGATCTGCCCGGTGCTCCAATCGATATCGTCCAGGTTCAGCCCAACGACTTCACCAGCCCTTAAGCCCAGCCTGGCGAGCAGTAACAGAATGGCATAGTTCCGCCGGCCCACGGAAGTCCGTCGATCACAGCATTCCAGAACACGCTCCACGTCGAGTCGGCCGGAAGAAACCGTGGCAGAGTGGACAGAGACCAACAGGGAACGGTCGGGCACAGAACCTGAAAGATCATGGATGATGGCTCCGCGGTATCGCAGATAGCGGAAGAATGACCCAGCGCCGTCACCATCAGCCCGGCCCGCACAGGGCTCAACCGACGTGCGTGGCGGACGACGAATCCGGTCACATCCGGTGCTCGCAACCCGCCAAAGTTCGGTGTCTGATTGTGAAATCGTTCGGACAGGAACTGCTCAATGACGGGCACGTAGTTCAGCAGTGTTGGTTGGGACAGACCGCGTTCCTGCAACAGATAATGCCGATACTCGCCGATCACTTTGGACGGCGCGCTGGCTTCGACTGCTTGCGGTGGTTTCACAACGCCTGATTCGCGAAGCATGGCCAGCAGTCGAGCCAACGCTTTCGGATCGCCTCTGCGGACGCTTTGTTGTTTGCGTCGAAGCTGCAGGAAACCGATCCACCACCATGCCGTCCAGATCGCAAACTTCAATGTCTTTTCTGCTTAAGCCATCGGCTGAGATCCGCGATTACGACGATCTGTTGTCTGATCGAGTGGCGCCCATAGCCCTGCTCCGCCAGACCGGTTGCATAACGCATCGAGATATTCATTCAAAGGCCCCTGCCGGAGCCGTTCAATCGTAGTTGAAAAAGTGAAGAGTTGGTTTATCACTCTCCCAGCGTGCCAGGCAGAGCGACAAACTATGCCGCGACTCCACACGCTCAAAGGTCCATGAATAGCGGCTGCCACGTCAACATGCGGCATAGTCCGGGAAGCGGCATAGTGGCGAAAAGCGTGTGCCCCGATTACTTTCGCCGGAATGCCCGCCACCGCGGCCGAGTGTCGGATCCGATGCCGGATACCTCCGCTGGTCATTGGCTCGTAAGGCATGTTCTTTCGCAGGAACAAGTGAGTGTTTCCCTTTGCGGGCGGGCGTTCCCAGCGAAGGTAATCTGTCAATGCGCGGGCGACCGCCGGTAGCAATGGAAGCTCGACCCGCGCTTTGGTCTTGGGACGGCGAGCCCTGATCGCCGAGCTCGTCCAGTCGATATCCTCGAGACGGAGCGCGAGTACCTCGGCGGCGCCCAATCCATAAGTGGCCAACAGCAGGATAATCGCGTAGTCTCGTCTTTCCGGTGATCGCTTCTTCTCGATGGATCTCAGGATGCGTCGTACATCACTCCATGGCAACGTTCGCGGAGGTCGCTGGGACAGGCGAAAGCGAGGCCGCATCACGCCACCCGCTATATCGGATGCCAACCTGCCAGTCGCATGAAGAAACCGCAGGAAGCCCGGGAGCGAACTGCAGGTGTCGGCCACGGTGCTCGTAGAGAACCGCGCGGCGGTCTTGCTCACGAACACATCCACGTCCTTCAGGCTGCTCCGCTCAATCGACCGTTTTCGACTACGCAGTAGCGCCAGGAATGCGCTAGCCGTGTCGATGTCACGCCGAATAGTCCCGGTCGACACGCCGCAATGCGCCTCGCGGTAACGCTGGTATTCTTCGAGCAAAAGCGGTAACGCCGGAGCCTTGCTCTTGAGGCGCCAAGGGGGCGGCGCCGCCCCCCGTGCGCGCAACGCACAAGACCACGCGTGCAGGGCATTATGCGCAACTTGCCCGCTGCTTGGCGCACTGACCCGGTTCCCGAGCCTGGGACCGACGTATTGGCGAACGAAGCACCGAGCGCCTTCGCTGTTCAACTGTTCGACATCATCAAGTTTCCGCCAGACCACATGAAAGTAAGGGACCTCGAGAAGATCGGCCTTGCGGTCCTCAAGCCATTGGGCTCGGGCAAGGGACTGACATTTTGGGCAATGGCGGTCCCGGCACGAGTTGAAGGCGTTTCGCTCATGACCGCACTCGTCGCAACGCTCCATATGGCCGCCGAGAGCGGCCGTCCGGCATGCTTCGATGGCGGCCATGATGCGCCGCTGCCCTGTGGACATCGACGCGCCATGTTGTTCGCGGTAGGCTTCGCCATAGCGGCGGAATACGTCCGCCACTTCCAGCTTCGGACGATCCATGAGCCCCGCCGTTCAAAAATGTTGAGGCGGTGCGGGATTGGGTTCAAAGGGAACAGGGCGAGGCAGCAGGTCGAGGGGACTCGATGCCGAACATACTTTGCTGGTGGCGATCCGCAGATAGCGGGCCGTAGTCGCGAGGCTGCGGTGGCCGAGCAGCAGTTGAATCGTGCGGACATCGGTGCCGGCGGCATAGCAGGTCGTCAAAATGGCATGATGCTTTCTGTCACGAACGCAGCCCAGAAACTGGAGAACCTCCTCCGGGCTCAAAACGATGGGCAGGGTCTGTGGTTTTTTCGGCGCTGGGATGACATCCCCGAAAATCCACTTTCTCCGGAGAGAAACCTTATAGAGGAAACGCAGTGCCGCAACCGCGATGAGGATGGAGCCAGGGGCGAGTTTCTTCTCGTTGGTCAGGTAAACCTGGTAGTCGCGGATCTGCTCGGGACCCAGCTGTTCCGGGGATTTTTCGAAATGGCGTGCGAACAGGGAGACCTGTTGCAGATAAGAGGTTTGCGTGTTCAGGGCGAGATTCCGCACCTGCATGTCTTCCGTCATGCGCTGTCGAAGGGAAGTCATGGAGAACTCCTTTGCGAAGTGGGATTTGCTGCACAGCAGCCCCTCCATGCTTCCGCAACGAGATCTCACAAAATCCGGCCAAAGTCGCTGGCTATGGTTTTGAAGGTCGTGTCACCCGAATACCGCGTAGCGGTTTAGTCCAATGCGCCTTATCCGTTCGGCCAGATAAGGCACACGCTCGCCGCCATTTTCATAACGCGCTGGAGAAGGATCCGGCGCGCATGGGCGGGGTGCTGGCGATGGTCGCGCACCTCTTCTATGAAGTGGAGAAAGTGTCGCGTCAGAACGGGTTGCGCGGGGAAGCCTTGCAACTGGTACGGGAATCGGACGCTCGGCCGATGCTCAATCAGCTGCACGATTATCTGCTGACGATCCGAGAACAAGTGCTGCCGAAGAGCGAGGCGGGACAAGCTATTACCTACACGCTGCAGAATTGGGCGGCGCTGACCCGCTACTGCTCTGACGGCGGTCTGTCGATCGACAACAACGCCACCGAACGGTCGTTGCGGAGCTTCGCGGTGGACCGCAATAACTGGACGTTCTTCGGAAGCGATAATGGCGGCAAGGCCGCGGCGGTGTTGCGCAGCTTTGTTTCCTCCTGCGAAATCGTCCGGATCGATCCGTTCGCCTGGTTCTGCGACGTGCTTAGCCGCATCGCCGAACATCCCATCACGCGGCTTGGAGATCTCCTGCCGCACGCTGGGCTCAGGCATCCCGGTAATCCGCCCCCATCCTTCCCACTATCGGGCAGCCACCCTCTCAGTCGCCAGAGGGGTTCATCGGGCGCTTACGTTGATCCAGCCAAAAATCAGTGCCGTCCAAGACAGGACAATGTTTTCCGTCGCTTTGGTGGAAACAAAAGCCTTGAGAGCGGGGAAACGAGGATTTCAGATTGAGGTCTCTTGTTTTCACGTGGGGCAGCCTGTCCCAATCACATGAGTCCGAGGGTAAGTTGCTGAGACTCGGGGAGTATGGGAGGGGTGCCGAAGGGGTTATCGAGCCATGCGGTCAGGTCGCGATAGGTAAACAGGTTCATTCGCAGCATGGAAGCCAGGTTCGACAGCGCCCATTTCGCTTTGGAAAGATGGTGCAGCCACTTGAGCAGCAGAATCGCGATCAAGGCGTAAGCGCCCTATAAACCCCTCTGGCGGATGAGAGCGTGACTGCCTGATAGTGGGGGGATGGGAGCTGGATTACTGGGATGCCTGAGCCCAGCGATGCGGCAGCAGTTCTTCAAGCCGTTTGATCGGATGTTCGGCGATGCGGCCGAGCACATCGCGGAACCAGGCAAACGGATCGACCTTGGCCAGTTCGCAGGAAGTGACAAAGCTGCGCAGAACCGCCGCCGTCTTGCCGCCGTTGTCGCTGCCGAAGAAGGTCCAGTTGTTGCGCCCGACCGCAAAGCCCGCAGCGACCTCTCGGTCCCGTTGTTGTCGATCGACAGATCGCCGTCGCCGCAGTAGCGCGTCAGCGCCGTCCAGTTCTTCAGCGCATAGGCAATCGCCTGTCCCGACTCGCTCTTCGGCAGCACCTGCTCGCGGATACGTCAGCAGGTACTCATGCAACTGAATGAGCATCGGGCCGGGCGTCCTGCTCCCGCGCCAGTCGCAACGCTTCTCCGCGCAACCCGTTTTGCCGCGCGACCTTCTCCACTCCATACAGATGCGCGATCATCGCCAGCACTCCGCCCATGCGCGCCTGGTCGTTCTCCAGCGCATTATGAAAATGGCGCCGCGCATGCGCCCAGCAGCCGACCTCCACCATCCCGCGCTCCGGGTCGGTAGAAAAAGCTGTCGTAAACCACATAGGCATCGGCCTGCAGATGTCCCCGAAATCCTTCAGAAACTCTTCTCGGTCCGGCCCGCTCCCGCGTCGGCGTGTAGTCGTAAATCACCGCCGGATGATCCCGATCTCCGACATACGGCCAGATTCGTCCTTTGCGCGTCTGCGGCAAGTTCCGGTCCAGCACCTTCACCGGCGTATCATCGGTCCCCACCACTTTCGAGGCCAGCACAAAATTCTTCAGCCTCTAGTACAGAGGATCGAGCAGATCGGCGCATTGCCCCATCCAGCCGCACATCGTCTTGTCGCTCAGTTCCACGCCGAAGCGGCTGAAGATCTTTGCCTGCCGGTGCAGCGGAAGATGATCGGCGTACTTCGCCACGATCACCTGCGCCAGCAGACTCGCGCCCGCCGTGCTCTTCTCAATCGGCTGCGCGGGCTTGCCCGCCGTCTTCACCGTGCAGTGCGCAGGCATACTTCTTGCAGACATCTTCGATCACGATCAGTTGCGCGGGAATGTATTCATAGCGCTCGCTGGTCTCTTCGCCGAACTCGCGCAGATCCTGGTCGCAGAGCGCGCAGTGCTTTTCCGCTTCGTCCAGATCGTGCACGATTCGTTCGCGCTTCAGATGCCCGGGCAGCGCACGGCGGCCGCGCGGGTTCGCCGCCGTGTTGCCCGGTGAGGCCGGCGGCTCTTTGTCGCCGGAACCGTTTCCGGCATCGTCGCCCTTCGACAGTTCTTCAATGTTCACGCCCTGAGCTTTCAGTTCGGCTTCGAACAGCGCCAGTTGTTCTTCGCTGATCTGTTCGCTGCGGCGTCCGCTTCGGGCGGCGAGTAACTGCCGCAGCAGGTTCTCCGTCTTGATCCGTCGCGCCTCGGAGGCAT
Organism: Terriglobia bacterium; assembly: GCA_963845785.1. Lineage (GTDB taxonomy): Bacteria > Acidobacteriota > Terriglobia > Bryobacterales > Bryobacteraceae > BOG-234. The sequence continues at coordinate 561,535 of CAWJTK010000005.1, forward strand.
CCAGCTGCGCGATCAGATCCAGCACCATCTGTTGCAGAACATCCGCGCTTTCGGGCAGTTGTTTGCGGTCGATCGGCACTGGAAACATTATCGCCTGAAATGTTCTTTGGCGCCAGTCGGAAATAGACAAACCTTCAATGTTTATGCGGCTGCTACGATGTTTCTCCGGTACCGCTTACGGCGCTTTGCCTGACTCAGATCGATACCCGAAAGCAGCGCGCCCAACTCAGCGGCCGTAATCTCACGCCGCTTCTCCGCCGAAATCGCCGAACGGCATCGCGTAGGTCCCTTCTTCCAGTCGCTTCGCCCAAACCGCGAATCCGTCCCGATCCCAGTACAGGATCTTGATCCGGTCGCGCCGCCGGTTGGCGAAGACGAACAGGTGGCCGGCAAACGCGTCCAGTTCCATCGACTGCGTGACCAGTGCGTGCAGACCGTCGAAGCTCTTTCGCATGTCGCAGGCCGACGCACAGAGATACACGCGCACGCTGGCCGGCAGATGCATCATGCGCGTTCCTGCAAGACGCTCAGAACGGTTCGCAAGGTCCCTGCATCGGTGCCCGGCGCGATGCGCAGCCGGTCGCCCGAGGCCAGAATCAGTTCCACCGGCAAGCTGTCTTTCGTGCCCGGCGCATTGGTCTCCACAAGCGCGAACCGCACCGGCTCACCCTCCGACAGCCGCTTCCGCCAGTTATAGAAAGACTGGTCGCTGAACCGTGCTCGCGGCAGAAAGCACTCACTGAAAGCTTGCTCTGCCTCTGTAGCCGGATCAGTTCCGCCCACCTCTTCTGTCGCGTAGCGCCCGCCTCGATAGCTCTCATCCATCCCACTATCGGGCTTTCTCGGGCTCATGCGCCAGAGGGGTTCACCGGATGCTTACATCAGGGCTGTCCAAATCTGGATGCGCAGGGCGTTTTCGCTGGTACCCACGAAACGTTTTCACCTTGAGGTTCTGCTTGAGAGCCTTGAAGAAGAGTTCGATCTCCCAGCGGTCTTTGTAGATGGCGGCGATGGTCGTGGAGCCAAACTCCTGCAGGTTGGTCAGCAGCACGATCTCCCGCTCGTTCATGGCGTCCCATACCGCCACGCGCCGCAGCGGTAAGGGGCAATCCTTTTGAGCCTTTTCGCCGGTGAATTGAATCAGCTGGTCCGACCGGATATTCCGGTTTGCCGGAACCGGGCACTTCTTCCAGCACTTCGTACGCGGCATTGTCCTTCAGGCGCGTGACGAAATAGATTTGCTGCGTCGGTCCACTTGCCGAACAGCGCGTAGTCGTTATAGCCACGATCCATCGCCACGATGGAGCCGGGGTTGAGCGGAAAGGCGTCGGCCATCTTCACGTCGCTGCGCCGCGCTTCGGTGATCAGGACGTAGCGGGGCAGATAATCGTCATGGTCGAGCAGGACATGGGCCTTGACGCCGCCCTTCGCCCGGCGGAATTTCGCCCACGGAAACATCTCCAGACACAGACTGATGGTGGTCGAATCCAGCGACAGCAGTTTGTTCTTAAAACGGAACTTCTGCTTGCGCAGCCCCAAGCCCTTTTCGTCCCGGAACCGCCCGAGGGCCGTATAAAACAGATCCTCATACAGCTTCGCGGGGCGATGCTTGTTGGCGTAAGACAGCGTGGATTTATTCGGGGCCACGCCGATTCCGAGGTGAACCAGTTTGCCCAGACAACAGGCAAGCCCATTGCAGATCTCGCGCAGAGAGTCCGCGTGCGCCATCTGGCAGAACAGCATCGCCACCAACTGCGCCCAGCAGGTAAAGCCTTTGGCTCCTCGTTCCGCGTCGTGTTTTCGCACCAGCGCCGCGAACTCCGCACGTCGGAAAATGCTGCAGCAGTTGATTAAACAGGCTCGCCGCCTGTATCATTCGTTTTGCCCTCCTCTGGGAATTTCGGGCCGCCGGGATGCTCTCGCAAAGACAATCCGGCGCCGGAACAATTATAGGAGGGCTTGTTTTTTCGGTTAGCTCAGCTCAGATGCTGTTTAGGACAAGGGTGGCCAAAAATAGACCTGCCGCACGCTACCCAACTCCGCAAATTTTCGAAAGATAGCCTCGTCTGAGGAATTCGTGGGAGCTTTTGGAACTCAGCGCGGCGATTGGGTGAGGAACCGGTGAAGTTTCCGGCAGGTGGAATCAAAGGAATTCTGTAGCGGCTCGGACATGCCGCCATGGATCAGCGGACCACCTTCGTCATCGATCACATCGCAGAGAATCTTGCCGACGTCTTTCCTTCTAAGAGAGGGGTCGTCGTGCAGGTCACGAATGATCTCCCCGCCCAGCACCCATAGATTGTCGACGTGCTTGCGAATGGTTTTGCGGGAGAGACCGGTCGATGCCAGGTGTTCCAGGAAGGGCCGAAAGCAGGCCACCAGCTTCTCTCCCGGCGGCACGTCTTTTTCCAGCGCCATCCACGAGCGCGGCCATTCATCAATGTCGCGAACGTAAAGGGCAAGATCCGGGCGGCGAGGACGCGGCTGTGCGGTTTATGGTGGAGATCTTCGCCTTCGCCGCCTTCTTCGCCATGGAACTGATCACGATTCTAAACCGCTGCCACCATTTTCCCGGGTTCGTTTACTGGCATGCCCGCTTCGGTCCGGACAAAAAGACAATCGAGATCGCGGTGCGGCCCCGCAAGGGATCGACAGCTGTTTGCTCGGGCTGCCACCAGCCGGCGCCCGGCTACGATCATCTTCCCGAGCGGCGCTTCGAGTTCATTCCGTTCTGGGGGTTCGTCGTTTTTCTGCTGTACTCGATGCGCCGGGTCGATTGCCGTCGCTGCAATACGGTGTTCGTGGAGGAGGTTCCCGTGGGGCGACGGCAAGCATCAGTTGACGAAAGCCTATATGCTGTTCCTCGCCCGCTGGGCGCGCAAACTTTCGTGGAAGGAAACCGCCGAATCGTTTCGTACTTCATGGGACAAGGTGCACGACGCCGTCGCAATACGTTGTCACCTCGGGCTTGGAGCATCGTACGCTCGGGTCCAATCGACGCCATCGGCGTGGATGAAATCCAATATGCCAAAGGCCACAAGTATCTGACGCTGGTTTACCAGATCGATCTCGGGATGACGCGTCTGCTCTGGGTCGGCAAGGAACGAACCATCGAATCCTTTCAGGGATTCTTCACCCTGATCGGAGACGAACTGGCGTCGAAAATCCTGTTCGTCTGCTCCGACATGTGGCAGCCCTATCTGAAGGTCATCCGCCAGAAATGCTCCCAGGCCCTCCACATCCTCGACCGCTTCCATATCGTCGCCAAAATGAACGACGCTCTCGACGACGTCCGCGCCGCCGAATCGCGCCGCATGCATCGCGACGGGTATGAGCCGGTCCTGAAGAAGTCGCGCTGGCTCCTGCTCAAGCGTAAACAGAACCTCACCGGCACACAACGATTCCGGCTGCGCGACGTGCTCCGCTACAACCTGAAGACCGTCCGCGCCTACCTTCTCAAGGAAGCCTTCCAGCAGCTCTGGGATTACGACTCTCCCGCCTGGGCCGGGAAGTTCCTCGACGAATGGTGCCGTCAGACGATGCGCTCCCGCATCGAACCCATGAAGAAGATCGCGACGTCACTACGCAACCACCGTGAACTCATCCTCAACTACTTCCGTGCCCAAAAGCTGTTTTCCAGCGGCGTTGTCGAGGGCCTGAACAACAAAGCCAAAGTCACCATGAGAAAATCCTACGGATTCCGCACCTTCCGCGTCCTCGAACTCGCACTCTATCATTCACTTGCCAAACTGCCCGAGCCCGAGATCACCCACGATTTTTTCTGACGAGTCGAAAGATAAGATCGAGGGTAGACCGGACACTGGCGTCCGGATCTTTCTCGATGCGATCATCCGGACCTTTGACGTGCCCGATCACGGTCCGGCGAATCAAGGCGCCGCGCTGCGCCTTCTGCAGCAGTCGCCGCCTGTGCACGCTCGCGAAAACTCGCGACTTCGATCTCGCTGATCGTGCCCTTCATGCCCACCAACAATCGGTCGTTCGTAAGCCTGGGATCATAGACCGCTTCGGCGTCGATCAGCAGCGCGCCGACTATGCTGCAGAACACCAGCAAGGTATGCCAGTCCCGGCCATTGCGCGCCAACCGCGACGCCTCAATGCTGAAGACGGCGTCTACTTGTCCATCGCACAGCGCGCGCAAAAGGCGTTCAAAGCCATGGCGGAGAGTTCCAGAACCGATATCCCGAGATCATCATCGATCATGTCGATGTCTTTCCAACCCAGCGCGCGTGCACTATCGACAAGGGCATATTGACGACGTTGGCTTTCCAGATTGTGGTGCACTTGACCAGGTGTCGACTGACGGATGTACACACACGCCCTGCGGGCCAGATGATCAGCGGCGATCTTGTTCATCGTCGTCCTCCTCGCGGACCATCTTGGCCAGTGCCTGCATCCACTGCACCAGCGCGCGGCGTAGCTGCTGTTGCACGTCCAGGGGGAGTCGTACGGTAGGAACGTCGGCGGTTCCTCGAGCAGTTGTTGTTGGCGTCCTACTCGGACCTGCGGCATTGTGATCCTCCTCGTGCACATTGTGCGCGCTAGCCCGACTTTCGCAAAACGGAGAGTGTTTTTCTCACGCGGCGGGCCGCCTGTCTGGTTGTGATGCACTTTCCATACTAGATGAAAGAAGTACTGGCATCCAGCGCCCCAAGTCGAAAGTCTCGACACAGGTTTGCTGTTCACGGGTGAGATCCGGCCCAAGCATTACCGTCGCAGGGCGACCCCGTTGCTTGCCCCGAACCCGCACTGACGTTGCTTCGATCCCGGACAGCGTCTTCATCATGCCCCGTGCCGACTTTTGATTGCCGATTGCCAGGCGTGCCAGACTCACCAGTTCCAGGCCGATCACCGTAGCGAAGGTATGTAATCGCAGAGAGTTGTCGGACCACTGATGAGATGGGCCCCAGGGCGCCACTCCGCCCTTCTTGGCCCGCCGGAACAGTTCCTCGACGTTCCACTGCCCGCGGAAGGCTTGCACGATCCGCCCCGTGCTCCAGATATGCCGGTCGGTACAAAGCACGCGCCGGCCCAGACGGGTTCGCTCCAGCAATCGCCGTCGCGCCGCGTCGACATGCCAGTCGAGCGACAACCGTCCGCCACGCTCTTTGACCTCTGCCACAACGAACTCTGACAGGTGCTCGTGGTTTAATGCTTTCTGCACCCGGCTTTCCAATGCTTCGCGCTTGATGCGGCCGCTCGACGCCCGCCGCTCCAGTTTCCGCAGTTCTTCCTTCGCTTTCAGCAGCGCAGCCGCAATGCCTCGCTTCTGTCCGCGCAGCAGTTCCTGACTTTCCACTACCACCAGTGTGCGGTCCAGTTCTCCCACCCGGAGTGCGCAAACGTGCGGCTCGCACTTCGCCCAACTTTCCGCCCACCGACTTCATCGCTCCGCGTCGTGCCGCGTGTTGCAGCGCAAACTCCGAGGCGCGATGGCTCAAAGGCAGAGAAATCAACGTATAGTAGCCAGCCACATCGAGATCCAGCTCCAGTTGCTCGCTCCACGAACCGCCATCCCGCACCAAGGTGCGGCAGGCCGGGCGGATGCGCTGTTCCGCGTTACTCCAATACGTCATGCAGTTTGCCCAGTGCATCCAGACAGGAGCCGAGCACCGCTCTGATCCGAGCCGTTGCCGGCATAGGTCCGGTGCAGCAGGGGTACATGTCCTGTCTCGCTGACCAGCGTTGCCAGTCCAACTACGCGAAGATCACTTCGTTTGCTTTTGGCATGGCCCCGGCGCGCCAGTTCTCCGGCGGTAGTGGTCGCAATATGCGTGTCGAAGTTGGTTGTGTCGAACGCCAGAACGCAAGTCGATAAATCGAAACGCTCCACCGCCGCACGGGCGATCTCGATCTGTGCCTTCTCCAGTTGCTCCTCGGTGACCGCCGCTGCTAACCGATGAAACACCTGTCCGGTGAAGGCCGATGCAGGCAGGCACGAGACTCGCGGCAAACAAGATTCCAGAAAAGCCGCCAGATGACACTTGGCGGCAGGCGCACAGGCCCGCTGTACCGCCACCGCGACCACCATCTCACCGATCGTCGGGCCATCCTCCGGCCCCGCCTGACCACACGCCCGGTCGATGAGTCCAATCAGATCCAGTTGCTCAGCAACCCATACCAAAGCTCCCGCGTCACCGACTCGCTGAGTACCAATGGTGCGAACCAAAGCCAAATCCGCAACGGGCGGCGGATCTGCAGGGCCCAATACAACCTGCCTTGCGAAAGGACGTTGCCGGCCGGAATCCCACACCGACTGGGATGCGATGCGGTATCGCCGACCACCAACCTCCCGCTCGAATATATTCATTTCTTTCATCTAGCCACCAGGAGGCACCATTCCTGTCAAGCGAAACATGTGCTATCAAAGGCGAAATAGCTCGCATGCGGTACGTCTAACCCCTTGTGGTGCAATAATGCGAAAGTCGGGCTAGAGGAACGGCAGGTCGCTATGACACGACATAATTTCGGGGAGCACGCAAACCGGCAGGCGCGCCGCGGAGACAATCTTCGCGTGCGCGACCTCGGGATGAGTCATCCAGTCCGCCACCGCCAAGGGCGTGCCATCAGGCCGCCGCAAAACATAGCAGACCTCGTCGTGAGAGTCGTACACTCTGACTACTGGCAGGCTGTGTGTACGCAAGGGATGGAAGGGGCAATAGATCGTGACTTCAGAAAGCCGTTGTTGATGGGCAGTATGTCGTTCAGTTGTTCAAGGCCCTGAAACAGAATCTGCGTATCAAGACCTTCGTGGGCACGACAGCGAACGCGCTCAAGACTCAACTCTGGATAGCATTGATCGCGCTGCTGGCAGTAAAGCTACTCCAACTGCAGGCGAAATTTCCCTGGAGCCAGTCGCGCCTCATTGCCTTATTGAGAAAGCAGTTGTTTGTGTATCGCGACCTGTGGCGGTGGATCGAGCCCCCTTCGAACCACCCTTGCCACTTACAGAGGAAGATTCACCACAACTTCCGTGCGAGTGGGCGCGATGATTCTGGACAGCAGCCCAACCTGATTCGCCATCGTACGCCCGCAACCTCGTATCTGGCTTCAAATCACTTCTGTCCAAGACAGCGAGGCGAGGCCCGGAGGTCCGCTGAAAGCAAAGGCCTTGAAGTGATCGCAATCGAAATTTCGGGTGGAGGTCGCCCTTTTTGCGGCGATAGCCTGTTCTAATCACGCCAGCCCCAGTGTAAGCTGCTGAGAATCGGGCAGCAGGGGCGGCGTGCCAAAAGGATTGTCCAGCCAGGCGGTCAAGTTGCGGTAAGTAAAGAGGTTCATCCTCAGCGTGGAGGCCAGATTCGAAAGCGACCACTTTGCTTTGGAGAGATGATGCACCCATTTGAGCAGAAGAATGGCGATCAGGGCTGTCCAAATCTGGGTGCGCAGGGCATTTTCGCTGGTGCCGACGAAGGTCTTCACTTTGAGATTCTGCTTCAATGCCTTGAAGAACAGTTCGATCTCCCAGCGGTCTTTGTAGATTGCGGCGATGGTGGTGGAGCCGAAATCCAGCAGGTTGGTCAACAGCACGATTTCACGCTCGTTCTTCGAGTCCCACACCACGACGCGCCGGAGCGGAAAGGGGCAGTCGTTTTGAGCTTTGAAACTGCTGAACTGAATCAGTTGGTCGGACCGGATATCGCGGTTCGTCGGAGGGGCCGCTTCTCCCAGGACCTCGTACGCGGCGTTTTCCTTAAGTGTTGTGACGAAATAGATTTTCCTCTCGGTCCATCGTCCGAACAGCGCCTAGCCCGACTTTCGCAAAATTAGCGGGGTAGACGACGCGCCGATGGCGCTCATCGCCTTTGATGGCACATGTTTCGCTTGACAGGGGTGCCTTGATGTGGCTAGATGAAAGAAATGAATATATTCGAGCGGGAGGTTGGTGGTCGGCGATACCGCATCGCATCCCAGTCGGTGTGGGATTCCGGCCGGCAACGTCCTTTCGCAAGGCAGGTTGTATTGGGCCCTGCAGATCCGCCGCCCGTTGCGGATTTGGCTTTGGTTCGCACCATTGGTACTCAGCGAGTCGGTGACGCGGGAGCTTTGGTATGGGTTGCTGAGCAACTGGATCTGATTGGACTCATCGACCGGGCGTGTGGTCAGGCGGGGCCGGAGGATGGCCCGACGATCGGTGAGATGGTGGTCGCGGTGGCGGTACAGCGGGCCTGTGCGCCTGCCGCCAAGTGTCATCTGGCGGCTTTTCTGGAATCTTGTTTGCCGCGAGTCTCGTGCCTGCCTGCATCGGCCTTCACCGGACAGGTGTTTCATCGGTTAGCGGCGGCGGTCACCGAGGAGCAACTGGAGAAGGCACAGATCGAGATCGCCCGTGCGGCGGTGGAGCGTTTCGATTTATCGACTTGCGTTCTGGCGTTCGACACAACCAACTTCGACACGCATATTGCGACCACTACCGCCGGAGAACTGGCGCGCCGGGGCCATGCCAAAAGCAAACGAAGTGATCTTCGCGTAGTTGGACTGGCAACGCTGGTCAGCGAGACAGGACATGTACCCCTGCTGCACCGGACCTATGCCGGCAACGGCTCGGATCAGGCGGTGCTCGGCTCCTGTCTGGATGCACTGGGCAAACTGCATGACGTACTGGATAACGCGGAACAGCGCATCCGCCCGGCCTGCCGCACCTTGGTGCGGGATGGCGGTTCGTGGAGCGAGCAACTGGAACTGGATCTCGATGTGGCTGGCTACTATACGTTGATTTCTCTGCCTTTGAGCCATCGCGCCTCGGAGTTTGCGCTGCAACACGCGGCACGACGCGGAGCGATGAAGTCGGTGGGCGGAAAGTTGGGCGAAGTGCGAGCCGCACGTTTGCGCACTCCGGTGGGAGAACTGGACCGCACACTGGTGGTAGTGGAAAGTCAGGAACTGCTGCGCGGACAGAAGCGAGGCATTGCGGCTGCGCTGCTGAAAGCGAAGGAAGAACTGCGGAAACTGGAGCGGCGGGCGTCGAGCGGCCGCATCAAGCGCGAAGCATTGGAAAGCCGGGTGCAGAAAGCATTAAACCGCGAGCACCTGTCAGAGTTCGTTGTGGCAGAGGTCAAAGAGCGCGGCGGACGGTTGTCGCTCGACTGGCATGTCGACGCGGCGCGACGGCGATTGCTGGAGCGAACCCGTCTGGGCCGGCGCGTGCTTTGCACCGACCGCCATATCTGGAGCACAGGCCGGATTCTGCAAGCCTTCCGCGGGCAGTGGAACGTCGAGGAACTGTTCCGGCGGGCCAAGAAGGGCGGAGTGGCACCCTGGGGACCTTCTCATCAGTGGTCCGACACCTCTCTGCGATTACACACCTTCGCTACGGTGATCGGTCTGGAACTGGTCAGTCTGGCGCGTCTGGCAATCGGCAATCAAAAGTCCGCACGGGGCATGATGAAGACGCTGTCCGGGATCGAAGCAACGTCAGTGCGGGTCCGGGGCAAGCAACGGGGTCGCCCCGCGACGGTATTGCTTGCGCCGGATCTCACCCGTGAACAGCACTCCTGTGTCGAGACGTTCGACTTGGGGCGCTGGATGCCAGTACTTCTTTCATCTAGTATCGAAAGTGCGTCGCAATCAGACAGGCGGCCCGCCGCGTGAGAAAAACACCTCCGTTTTGCGAAAGTCGGGCTAGTCGCTGTAGCCGCGATCCATGGTCACGATCGATCCGGGGTTGAGCGGAAACGCATCGGCCATCTTGATGTCGCTGCGGCGGGCTTCGGTGATCAGGACATAGCTGGGCATGTAATCGTCATGGTCGAGCAAAACGTGAGCCTTCACGCCACCCTTTGCCCTGCGGAACCTCGCCCGCGGGAACATCTCGAGACAGAGGCTGATGGTGGTCAAATCGAGCGACAGCAGCTTGTTTTTGAAACGGAACTTCCGTTTACGCTGGCCCAGTCCTCCTTCGTCGCGGAAGCGTGCCAGTGCCGCATAAAACAGCTCTTCGTAAAGTGCGGCCGCCGATGCCGGTTGGCATACGCAAGGGTGGATTTATTGGGAGCCACCTCGATTCCGAGGTGAATCAGCTTGCCCATGCAACACGCCAACCCATTGCAGATATCGCGCAGAGAATCCGCATGGGCTAACTGGCAGAACAGCATCGCGACCAGTTGCGCCCTGCAACTGAAGCCTTTGGCGGCACGCTCGGCATTATGCTTTCTCACCAGCGCGGCGAACTCAAGTACCGGAAAATGCTGCAGCAGTTGATTGAACAGACTCATTGCCTGTACCATCGTCTTGCCCTCCTGTTGGGGATTCGGCCGCCGAAACAGCTCCGCAAAAAGATGGCTCGGCCCGGAACAATTATAGGAGGGCTTGTTTTTCCGTAAGCATCCGGTGAACCCCTCTGGCGCATGAGCCCGAGAAAGCCCGATAGTGGGATGGATGAAAGCTATCGAGGCGGGCGCTACGCGACAGAAGAGGTGGGCGGAACTGATCCGGTTACAGAGGCAGAGCAAGCTTTCAGTGAGTGCTTTCTGCCGCGAGCACGGTGTCAGCGACCAGTCTTTCTATAATTGGCGGAAGCGGCTGTCGGAGGGTGAGCCGGTGCGGTTCGCGCTTGTGGAGACCAATGCGCCGGGCACGAAAGACAGCTTGCCGGTGGAACTGATTCTGGCCTCGGGCGACCGGTTGCGCATCGCGCCGGGCACCGATGCAGGGACCTTGCGAACCGTTCTGAGCGTCTTGCAGGAACGCGCATGATGCATCTGCCGGCCAGCGTGCGCGTGTATCTCTGTGCGTCGGCCTGCGACATGCGAAAGAGCTTCGACGGTCTGCACGCACTGGTCACACAGTCGATGGAACTGGACGCGTTTGCCGGACACTTGTTCGTCTTCGCCAACCGGCGGCGCGACCGGATCAAGATCCTTTATTGGGATCGGGACGGATTCGCCGTTTGGGCGAAGCGACCGGAAGAAGGAACCTACGCGATGCCGTTCGGCGATTTGACGGAGAATCGGCGCGAGATTACGGCTGCTGAGTTGGGCGCGCTGCTTTCGGGTATCGATCTGAGCCAGGCGAAGCGTCGGAAGCGGTACCGGAGAAGCATCGTCGCAGCCGCATAAACATTGAAGGTTTGTCCATTTCCGGTGGCGCCAAAGAACATTTCAGGCGATAATGTTTCCAGTGCCGATCGACCGCAAACAACTGCCCGACAGCGCGGATGTTCTGTGACAGATGGTGCTGGACCTGATTGCGCAACTGGACGCCTCCGAAGCGCGACGGATCAAGACGGAGAACCTGCTGCGGCAGTTACTCGCCGCCCGAAGCGGACGCCGCAGCGAACAGATTACCGCAGAACAACTGGCGCTGTTCGAAGCCGAGCTGAAAGCTCAGGGCGTGAACATTGAAGATCTGTCGAAGGGCAACGACGACGGAAACGGTTCCGGCGACAAAGGGCCGCCGGCCTCACCGGGCAACACCGCGGCGAACCCGCGCGGCCGCCGTGCGCTGCCTGGGCATCTCAAGCGCGAACGAATCGTGCACGATCTGGACGAAGCGGAAAAGCATTGCGCGATCTGCGCCCAGGATCTGCGCGAGTTCGGCGAAGAGATCAGCGAGCGCTATGAGTACATTCCCGCGCAACTGATCGTAATCGAAGACATCTGCAAGAAGTATTCCTGCGCCTGTACGGTGAAGACGGCGGGCAAGCCCTCGCAGCCGATTGAAAAGAGCACGGCAGGCGCGAGTCTGCTGACGCAGGTGATCGTGGCGAAATATGCCGATCATCGTGTGCCACGAACATACCTTCAGCAATGGAGGTATGGAACTGTGTAAGAGATGAGGGAAGACCCCTCGGAGCCTGCGATCAGGAGTTGGCTCCAAACCACCGCGAGCTGCTGTCGTCAAGAGCGATGGTGGTGAGCGTCGCGGAAAAGGCGGGACATGATCCCGTCAGGTAAGGCCCAGAGAGACGAGCGAAAGCGAACCGTCGATGAACTGCCGAAAGCGTACAGTTGATGTCAAAACCGGGGACGGTGGTCACTCCGGGATAAGCAAGGGCGGAGACCTGAAGCCCGGCCCTTGCGGCATCCGGCTCGAAGGCGGCGTGAATCTGGATCGGGCTCTTATACGGAACGTGGGAACCTGTCGCTCTGATGTGAAGGGAGCGAGCCGAGCGGGTGATCCCCGCAAGGTTCTGAGTACCGATGCAGAGCACAGGGACAGAACAGCTCGTAGTAGGGATGAAGGCGCTGTAATGGTGCTGGACCGAAGGGGCTGTGGTGTTCACGCCCTGACAGGCGGTCAACCAGCAATGGGAGGAGCCGCTTGAACGGGGCAAAGCCGTTTGACATTCCGAAGAGGGAAGTCTGGGAGGCTTTCAAACGTGTGAAGGCCAACCAGGGTGCGGCTGGAGTAGATGGGCAGTCGATTCAGGAGTTCGAGGACCAGTTAACCGGCAACCTCTATAAACTCTGGAACCGGCTGTCGTCGGGCAGTTACCTGCCTCCACCTGTGCGCCGGGTGGACATCCCCAAGGCGAATGGCGGAACGCGGCCGCTGGGTATACCCACGGTCGCTGACCGCATTGCGCAAGAGGTTGTTCGGCGATACCTTGAGCCGTTGCTGGAACCGAAGTTCCATGCGGACTCCTATGGCTATCGTCCCGGACGTTCGGCGATTGACGGTGTTCGGACGGCTCGCCAGCGATGCTGGCGATACGACTGGATACTCGATCTGGACATCAAGGCATTCTTCGACAGCATCGATTGGGAACTTCTGCTGCGCGCGGTGCGGAAGCACACGCAGTGCGGGTGGGTGTTGCTGTATATCGAACGCTGGCTGAAGGCGCCTGCGATGTTGGAGGATGGGACACTTGTTCAGCGGGAGCGGGGAACGCCGCAAGGGGGTGTGATTAGCCCTTTGCTGGCCAACCTTTTCCTGCATTACGCGTTCGATATGTGGATGGGGCGGGAGTTTCCCGGCGTGCCGTTTGAGCGGTACGCTGACGACGCTATTTGCCACTGTCGCAGCGAACGTGAGGCCCTGGCGTTGCATGAGGCGTTGGATCGACGGTTCGGCGAATGTGGATTGGTGCTCCATCCGGACAAGACGAAGGTCGTCTACTGCAAGGACACTAACCGCAAACGTGAGCACTCGATTTATCAATTCGACTTTCTCGGTTATACTTTTCGACCGCGGCGGGCGAAGTGGCGGGGTGAGCTGTACGGGTTGTCTTTTCTCCCGGCAGCCAGCCCCAAGGCTCTTAAGGCAATTCGTAAGGCTGTCCGGGGCTGGTCACTGCAGACCCGGAGCGACAAGGAACTGGACGACCTTGCGCGGATGTTCAACCCGTACATCCGTGGGTGGATCAACTACTACAGTCACTTCTACAAGTCGGCAATGTATCCGACACTTCGTCGGATTGATGTCTTCCTGGTTCGGTGGGCACGCCGCAAGTACAAGCGCCTGAGGCAAAAGCCGAAAGGTGCGCGGGACTGGCTGGCGCGGGTGGTCCGATCAACACCGGATCTGTTTGCTCACTGGAAGCTTTTGTATGGTCAAGGGCCGAACGCTGGGAGCCGTATGAGCTGAGAGGTTCACGTACGGTTCTGGGAGCGCGCGGGGGTGCGATTCCCCCGCGCGACTTACTTTCCTTTGCACCGGCAGGCAAAGATTTTCAGCCGCTTCGGCGTGGAACTGAGCGACAAGACGATGGGTGGATGGGTGAAGCAAAGCGCCGATCTGCTCGATCCCCTCTATAGAGAGCTGAAGGACTTTGTGCTGTCCTCGAAGGTGGTGGGAACAGATGACACGCCAGTGAAGGTGCTGGATCGGAACCTGCCGCAGACGCGCAAAGGACGAATCTGGCCTTACGTCGGGGATCGGGATCATCCGGCGATCATTTACGACTACACGCCGACCCGTGAGCGGGCCGGACCGGAAGAGTTTCTGAAGGGCTTTCGGGGACATCTCCAGGCCGACGCTTATGTGGTGTACGACAGCTTCTTTACCGATCCGGCGCGCGGGATGGTTGAGGTGGGCTGCTGGGCGCACGCGCGCCGCCATTTTCACAACGCGCTGGAGAAGGACCCGGCGCGCATGGGCGGGGTGCTGGCGATGATCGCGCATCTCTATGAAGTGGAGAAAGTATCGCGTCAGAACGGCTTGCGCGGGGAAGCCTTGCAACTGGTACGGGAACAGGACGCTCGCCCGATGCTCAATCAGTTGCACGATTATCTGTTGACGATCCGCGAACACGTGCTGCCGAAGAGCGAGGCGGGACAAGCCATTGCCTACACGCTGAAGAACTGGGCGGCGCTGACCCGCTACTGCTCCGACGGCGATCTGTCGATCGACAACAACGCGACCGAACGGTCGTTGCGGAGCTTTGCAGTGGGCCGCAATAACTGGACCTTCTTCGGAAGCGACAACGGCGGCAAGACCGCGGCGGTGCTGCGCAGCTTTGTTTCTTCCTGCGAAATCATCAGCGTCGATCCGTTCGCATGGTTCCGCGACGTGCTCAGCCGCATCGCCGAACATCCCATCACGCGGCTTGGAGATCTCCTGCCGCATCGCTGGGCTCAGCCATCCCAGTAATCCAGCTCCCATCCCCCCACTATCCGGCAGCCACCCTCTCATCTGCCAGAGGGGTTTATAGGGCGCTTACTTTTTCCTTCAGTTCAGGCTGTTTGGGATAAGAGTGGCTTCAAATCAGTTCCCGGACTGCTCAATGCTGCCAATTTGGACATCAGTGGTATTTAACTCTCGAATAGACTTCGCCAGTAAATCGTGAGCGGCAGTATATCGGGACAGGTCTGAAATTGCCTGCTCTCGATAGGTGTACTGGAAGGCCATGATGATTCCCCGGCTGCTGCCAGACCGTATCCTGACGGTGTCAGCAGGATATTTTGAGAAGCGCGCTCGAGCCAGTTTTCGCGCCAATAATGATAGATGGATCTGGGGCACAGCCGATGAAAATCGGAGCGGCACGCCACCCCCTCCAAAATGATGCAGGGGTGCTTCATGTTGAGCATCTCTCCGGTATTCTCGTCAATAATTCGATGAACCCGCCGAAGGACCCGATAAATGCCGCCACAGTACGGAACCATTTCCGTATCGAACAGCAGACCGCGGTTGCGATTTTGTTTGTTCAGGCTTGCTTCGATCTCGGCCTTACTTCGCACCCGTACAAGCTCACCGGGCACGAGATCCAGGTTTTCGATAGAGGTTTTCTCAGCCGTACCCCGAATGATGGGATAACCGCCGCGGGCCATATTTATCGCCAAGGAACTCAAGAGGCGCAGGATTGCCAATACCATTTCCAACACGCGGCCCTTTCGGGAATGACGGGCCAGACCAGTGGCCAGATTGCCAGAACGGAGGTCGCGGATATACTGTCGCGGATCCCAGCCTTTCATATGAGATGTGAAGGTACGCAACTCCGTGGCCTGGCAGAAATATTTCACTTCGCCATCGGAATCCTCCGCTTGCCCCGTGGCACGGATAGTTTTGTCGATACCGACTCCTCCTGGCGCCAATGTGAGTGCGGAAGAACGCCCCAAGATCTCATGAGACACCAAGTCACGCTCGATGCGCCTCAGCCAGGCCTCTTTCCAAAAGATCAGACACCCAGCTTCGCATCCCCCGTGGCCCGCGCCATCACAGCGCACGCCCTCGAGATGCACCGAGTTCGTCATTCGACGAATACTCCACGGCTGATGAGCCGGATCGCAGGTTTTGTCGGCACGCTTAAAAACGCGTAACCTCTGGCCGCAGTACCGCAACATCTCCGGCATAAAAGGCAGATTCTCGAGACGACCGGACTGATCCAGCGTAGCCAGAATCTCCTCGTGGCTACGCACCTCCACCCAGTCACCGGCCTTCAGTTGCAAATCGCTCCGGCTAACGCCCTTTACTGGCACGAGTTACCTCCTTGATGGCGCCGACTGACGATAATCATCCAACCTCTTACGGTCAGCCTTTCGCAGACTCGCGGACCACCAATGCCGACCGCCAATGAGAGCATTGACGGGATGAGTTACCTGATCCGTTAGTTCCGCAATCACCGCGGCGGCCAAGGACCATCCATCAATCCCGCTACCAACGGCTCTCAACGCTTGGTTGTGATACCGCCAGAACTGCCGGGGACGGAGACGGAGCACGTTGTGGGCAAGCATACGATAGTACTCCCGCCGCATCGTCTTACTGCGCCTCTCGTATTCAGGCCCTTTGAGTAGTTTTGGTCCGTATTTCAGGAAGACGATGAAATCGCCCAGTCGATGACTATTGAGACTGGCAGCGAAAGAATCTGTTCCCTGCTTTCGCTCGCGGCTGAAACTCAGCACCTGGTGGACAAAGGCGAAATCAGATTCCTGAAGAATATCAAAGCATGCCTCAAGGTCCGCTTGCAAGTGCGTATCTTTAAAAAAAGGGACGCGCTTTCGGATCAGATCGGACCGCACCAGGACGGACGTCATAGTACCAAATACGTACGGTCCACCCAGGAGCCGGCGACGACAGGTCTCTCGTCCGGAAACGGCACGACAAGGATAAGGTGGTCCGTGCCAACGCACCGAAATGCCGTCCATCGTGTAGGCACAGACCAAACCTACAGATTGACTCTCCTCGGCCAACCGAACCATCTCTTCAATACAGGCGGGATAAAGCCAATCGTCGGCGAACACGAACTTACAGTATTTCGAGTCAGCAGATAGCAAACCGGCCGTTCTGTTGTGGCTTTCGAGGACGGGGACGTGGCGATCACTCCGGATGATTCGAATCCGTGGATCAGCGCGAGCGTATTTCTCTGCAACTGCGGCCGAGTCGTCTGTGCTGAAATTATCAAAGATCGTATAGTCCCAGTTGGAATAAGTCTGGGACAGAACGCTTTCGATACATTCCGCCAGATAGTCGGCTCCGTTAAATACCGGCGTAAGTATGCTTACCCGCGAAGACTCCCTGCCATTCGTCATCGATCTCCTAGCTAGACCGGGGCCAAGGTCGGCTGTTTAACTGAAGAGTTGCCTCGCAGTCTTCGAATCAAATCAAGGTAAAAATCCTTCTGTTTCATTGCGTAACAAAGCATGCCAAAATAGCCGCTAAAGAGGACAGTGCACTCGATTGCCAACCTTGCCAGTTGCGGAACGAGATCGTGATATAACATCTGAGAAGCAACAGCGAGTGGAGCGGCTACGATGGTTGATGTCAAGGCCGGACGCAGAGCTAGCCAAATATCCCGGCTTGAGATCCCTGTATCTTTTATACACCAGAAAATGTGGGGGGTGATCCATAAGACCATTGCGACTGAATATCCGATGGCCACGCCTTTCGGGCCGTACGGCAAACCGACGGCATATCCCGCAATAGCAAGAGGAGCGATGACAAACGCGATCTTCAGGCTGCGTCCGACCAGCCCAAGAGCGAAGAGCAGCGACGAAAAGGGGTTGATCATGCCAAAGGCCAGCATTGCAGGAGCCAACAACCGGAAAATGGGAGCAGCGTCTTTCCATTTCGGACCGAGGAGAACCGCAATGATGTCATTGGCAAAGAGAGCGCAGGCCGTGGTCACGGGCAGTGTGATCGCCACAACCAGTGAGTACGCTTTTAGGTAGTAGCGTTTTATAGAAGCTGGATCGTCCTGAAGCCGAGATAGCACGGGAAAGGCCACGCTGCCGACGGCAGCATTCAGGTTGTCGGTCGGAATGTTGATCAGTTGATACGCGCGGCCATAAATGCCGAGCGCGTCGGCCCCCCAAAAGCGACCAAGAAGGATCTTTTCGAGGTTGTAAGCAAAATAAACGATTAGGCCATTGAAAGTAACGGCTCCCCCAAAACGCATCATCGACCTGAGCTCCACATTCCGGCTTGGCAGGGAGGGAACCCATGCTGCTGTCAGCCACAGACACAAAGTGGAGACGATCGGAGAAACGATCCCCATCCATACGAGGGCCCAATAACCCCACCCCGTCTTGGCTAATACTATTCCCAAGATGGCGCCCGCTGTCGAAGAGAGCACACCTATAATCGCCAGAGTGATGAAACGCATTTGGCGCTGCAGTAGCACTGAGTGTTGGACACCCGCGGCATTCAAGACAAATCCGACCGCTAGAACAGCTGTCACACCGAACAGGCGCGGCTCATGGTAGAAAATGACAAGGAATGGCGCGGCGGCAAGTGAGAGAAGCCCAAGTGCCGATCCAACCAGAATATTGATCCAGAACAGTGTTGAAAGCTGCTGCTCGCTAATGACATTACGCTGAATAGTCGCCGTCGAGAGGCCGAAGTCGCGGAACAAGTTAAAAACCCCTATGACTGCCGTTACCATGCCGACCAGACCGAAGTCTTTGGGTTCGAGGAGGCGGCCCAACACCATCAGAGAACCCACTCGTATAAGAAAGTCCGCAACCTGAGCGCAAAGTTTGGCAAATCCGCCCCGGATCGTTCGTTCCTTAAGGTCTTTCATTTGCGTGCTATTTCCCGCAACATAAGTCCGTCTAAACTCATAACACCAGTTTGCGGCAATAGAAAGCCTCAGCATAGCCGCTCGGTGCATTGCATTCCATCCCCCGGAGCCGCATCAGGGAGAAGAAAGTATCCTCCTGGAACCAGTGTTTGGCGTGCTGGGAGATAAAGCTGTCCATAATCTTTTTGACTTTACTTCGGCAAGTTTCCGCGTTCAACGGCATGAACACACTTGGCCGACCGAGGTCGCCGTCGTACTTCGGAATCTCATATTCCAGAATCATGTGATCGCGAAATGTGTTCCAGGTCAACTCGGCTATCAGTCGGTGGTCTTGATGAGCATCTTTGCGGTTGTGTGTAAAGATCAAATCGGGCGAGACAACACCTTGAGATCCTCGAATGCTCCCTTCACCTCATCACCCATGAACGACATGAAGCCGTCGCGGAAGTTCTTCAGATGGGGTCCGTTCAATCGAGCCGGCGCCACGAACAGATTTGCGCCACGCTCCGCTTCTGTCGCTCGCACCCCAACAGCGCTGAAAACGACCCAGTGAAACGTACAGTCCGGAAACTCCTCGGCAAGGCGCAGAATGCTCCCGCCGCAACCGATTTCAATATCGTCGGAGTGCGATCCCAAACATAGGATTTGCAGGGGTTCGGAAACCGACTGCTTCAGTCTGAGTCCTATCATGCTCGAACGGCCATTGTATCCACATTTTTCGCGCCACCGCCAGCCGAGCGCTCCCAAACCTTCCAGGCTGCCTCGCTTCCGTTCAGCTCTTCCAATCGCTGCTTATCCTTGAAAGTATCCATGCATTGCCAGAAGCCAGCACACTTGTACGCCAGTAGGGCCTTCCTATCTATCAGCCGCTGAAACGGCTCACGCACCAGTTCCTCACCCGGACGAATATACTGAAAGATCTCTTGGCGCATGGCAAAGAATCCACCGTTAATCCAGATGTCGGATTGATTCAATGGGCAAATATCGCGAACGGCGCCGTTCGGACCCGCGTTCACTATGTCAAAACTCGCAGTGGGCTGGACTAGCAATAGTGAAGCTACAGCTGTGCTCTTCTGGAAGATATCCAGCATTTCCGGAAGCGGCACATCGCTTAGTCCATCACCATAGTTAGCGAGGAATATCTCCTCGCCCTCCAAGTAGGGCGCCGACAGCCTTGAGGCGCTCGCCTATATTGGCGTTCGCGCCAGTCTCGACGAAAGTGATGGTCCAGTCGTCGATATCGCGATTCAGAAACTCAATTTTCTTTCCGCCTTGCGACCAGATAAAGTCATTAGAGACCGATTCGTCATAGTTGAGGAAATAGTTCTTGATAACGTTGCCTTTGTAGCCGAGACAGAGGATGAAATCCTTATGCCCGAAATGAGCGTAGTACTTCATCAGATGCCACAAGATGGGCCTTGGCCCGATTTGAATCATCGGCTTAGGGACGTCGTCAGCGTATCCCCTAAGCCGCATTCCGGCTCCTCCGCAGAACAAAACAACCTTCACTGTGTCACCTCGTCACTGGACCCTAACAAACCGTCACCTGCGGGATCGGCACGACGAACCGGCCACCCCACTGCCGGATGTACTGCAGTTGGTTCATGATTTCGTCCTTCAGGTTCCAGGGCAGAATGACAATGTAATCCGGCTTTGTGTCGCCGATCCTGCTGGGATGATAGATTGGAATGTGGCTGCCCGGAAGGAATCGGCCCTGCTTATGAGGGTTGCGATCTACGGTGTACTCAATCAGGTCTTTACCGATGCCGCAGTAGTGGAGAAGCGTAGCGCTCTTGCCAGGCGCACCGTAGGCCGCAACAGACTTCCCTTCCCGCGACGCTTGTAGAAGGAATTCGACTAAGCCACGCTTGGCTTCTTTCACCTTGCGGGCAAATGTCCGGTAGCCCTCGCGCGAGGCCAAACCCGCCGCCGTCTCTTTAGCGATGATCTTCCAGACGACCATGTTGACGGGGCGGGTCTGGTCTTCCGCCCTGCACGCGTAAACGCGGAGTGATCCGCCGTGAGTCGTCAATTCCTCCACGTCGAATACCTTGAGACCGTGCGCCTCCATGATTTTCAATACCGTGAGGAGAGAGAAATAGGAGAAGTGCTCGTGGTAGATCGTATCGAATTCGTTGTGTTCAACCAGCTTGAGGAGGTGCGGAAACTCAAGAGTCAGGACACCGGCGGGCTTCAACAGGATCTTGAGGCCTTCCACGAAGTCGTTGAGATCCGGAACCTGAGCGAGCACGTTGTTCCCTAGCACCAGATGAGCCGTTTTGCCTTCGGCTACAAGGGTCGTCGCCAGTGGAACGCCGAAGAAGCGGACGAGGGTTGAAACATTTTTTTTCACCGCTGCTTCTGCGACATTCGCAGCTGGCTCGATGCCAAGTACGGGCACGCCGCGTTTGACAAAATACTGAAGAAGGTAACCGTCGTTACTCGCAACTTCAACCACAAAGCTCTGCTCGTTCAGGCCGAGCTTCGAAACCATCTTCTCGCAATAGGCCTCGGAGTGTTTGAGCCATGAATCGGAGTAGGACGAAAAATATGGATAGTCCGAGAAGATGCTCTCCGCGCTTTGATATTGTTCGATCTGGACCAGAAAGCACTCCTCACACACGTAAACGTGAAGGGGGTAGTATTTCTCGCCGAGGCTGAAATCCTTTGCCGCCGGATACGTTTCACAGAGCGGAGACATACCCAGGTCGACAACAGTCTGTCGCAGCGCCGCACCACAGAACCGGCACGGTTGGGCGGCTGCCAAGTCCTGAATTTCGGGTGAAGGAGTCATCGTGGTCATAATGCAAGGGAAGCCAGAGCCAAAGTCCAGGCTGACTTTTCGATCCACCGTAACGAGTCGTCCAGCCTTTCGGCACGTATCAGTTTCCGGATGTGGCTGATGCGCACATACCGGTCCAGTTCGAGTTCTGCGACGGTCATCCCGGACACCCGATAAGCGTCATAAAGTTCCTGTGCGCCTTTACGGGCAGTCCACTGCGGAACGAAGCTCGGCAGCACACGCAAGATCTTGTCGCAATTCACGCGATAGCATCGCTTGTCAGGGCCGCCGCCCGCGGCGTATTCAACCTGGCAACCGGGAACGGTGTTCATCACAATCTCAGCCAACTGGCTGATGCGGTAGTTCTCAGCCGTTTGGCCGACGTTGAAGACCTGATTGTGGATGACGTCGACTGGAGCGTCCAGAACGGCCACTATGGCGCCAATGATATCCCGGATGTGGACAATGGGACGCCAGGGAGTGCCGTCACTCTTTATATGTATCCTTCCTTTGGCGTAAGCGGCGGCAACGAAGTCATTCAGCACCACGTCCAGCCTCAGGCGCGGCGAAACGCCGTACGCGGTGGCGTTCCTCATATACGTGGGGCTGAAATGATCGTCCGCGAGATTTGCAAGGTCTCGCTCGAGCAAGACTTTGCTCTGAGCATATGCCGTCATCGGATTCAGCGGCGAACTCTCGTCGAGGAAATCATCGCCCGCCGCGCCGTAGGTGCTGCAGGAAGAGGAGAAGACGAAGCGCTTCACTCCCGCCCCTCTCGCCAATTGTGCAAGCCGCAGTGAGGCCACATGGTTGATTTCGTGGGTTATGCCCGCATTCAAATTGCCCAGCGGGTCGTTGGAAAGCGCCGCCAGGTGAACCACCGACTCAAAGCCCTCCAGATCGGCAGCTGTCAGATCACGCATGTCTTTGCGGATTTCGGGAATTTCAGAGCAGGGCTTTCCAAAATCGCATCCCGCAAACAGAGCCGTCTCAAGACCAACAACTTCGTGACCGGCCGACTGCAACATCGGGCCAGCAACCGCACCAATGTACCCCTGGTGTCCAGTTAGTAATATTTTCATCGAGATCCAGCCCTCCGCCTGCTGGTCATTTTTCTTCGTTGCAAACGTCAGTTGATTTCAATACCGTTCAATTTGGCTTTAGCAAGCCGCCATCGCACAGCACATCGGCCGCGCTCCTGATAACTTCGAATGGCAAACCAGATCGCGTCGCGATGTCCAGAAGCGAGTTTTCGCCGTCCGAAAAGTTGAGCACCCAGAGTCGCGCGGAGACAGCCAGTTCCGGGGAGGCCCCCCCTGTCGATTCGTAGAGCTTTCGCCGCCCCAGTTGCGGTTCACAGTAAGGGCTCAGATTGCAATATCGCCGATTGCCTTCGAGCACACCCATGATGCCTATGCAGACCCGAAGTGACGTGGCTAGTTGCAGCGGCTTAACGAAGTCGAGGTTGTCCGCGGAGGTGTGATACTCAGGAAATGTTCCCCAGACACTCCGCATCAAACAACCGACCGGCAGGTTAAAACCCGGCGAGCAGTATTGCCTCTCATCGTATCCACTTGGACTAAACTCCAGTATCTCTGCAGATTGGCTGTGGTGGCGGAGAACATGCTCGGCTGCCCGGTCAATCTCGGCGTTTCCTTGCCGGCTCCTCTTATAATGGAACGCACCGGAATCCCCGATGCATGTCAACACCATGCCGTGCCGAACGCGCGCAACGCTTTCGCGGTTTCGCGCGAGCCAGGTGATTGCGCCGATCGTCCCAGGAATAAATAAGAATCGATAAGAGTAACGAAGATCGCGCCCTGAAAGAAATTCGGCCAGATGGGTGGCAACCGTCAATCCGGAGAGATTGTCATTCGCTAACGACGGATGGCAAACGTGACACGATATCAGGATTTCTTCGTCGGTGCGTCCGGGAATTACGTGTTCTCCGTATGTCAGATGACCAGCTTCGAGAGAAGAATCGATACTGACCTCGTAGTCTCCATCTTCAAGCGCGAGCATCTGATGCTGTGAAAGGCAGAAGCCCCAGCTTTCCTTGTAGTAGGATGTATGGTAAGGGATCCAGTCCGGGCTCTCAGGGAGAGTAAACAGATGCTTCTTAAGTTCTTCGAGCGGCATCCGACGGTGTATTGGCGCGCTGTAATTCACTACGTGAAGGTTGCATCGGCGGAAGTCGACCACCCGCGTTCCGTCCGGTCCCTTGATGTAGGCGTCGCTAATGTTCCATTCCGGCGGTATGGTCCAGTCGAAGACCGCGGTTCCGCTGGGCACCTCGATCGTCCGCATGGGTATCCGCTCTCCGATTCGGGCCAAGGTCTGCCGCAAACCTTCGCCGGTAATACTCCGGCAGATCGGATAGAGGTCGGCTGCTAAGCCGTGCATCTTTTCCCCGACCTTATCGAGGCGCGTTCCATCAAATTCGCTTAACAGATCCATTTCTACCAGGCGAAGTTCGGGTAAGTCCTATCCCTCTCTGACATCACCTCAGCGCTTTCCGGCCAGGCGATCTGGAACGCAGGATCGTCCCACCGAACCCCACGCGCTGACTCCGGATCGTAGAATTCGGACATCTGGTAGAAAACCTCCGTCTGATCTTGAAGCGTCAGGAAGCCGTGCGCGCAGCCTGTGGGCACATAGATCATGTGGCGATTCATTTCATTGAGAACGACCCCGACCCAGTCGCGGAAGGTCGGGGACTCGGGACGCAGATCAACCACAACATCGAAGATTGCACCCTTCGTGCATCGGACGAGCTTGTCCTCAAAGAAGGGAGTTACCTGATAATGCATGCCTCTTAAAGTCCCGCGACGGGTGTTGAAAGATATATTGCACTGAACCAGCTTTGGACTAAGCCCCGCATTTTCAAACTCCCTCTGACACCAGCAGCGTCCAAAGAAGCCCCGCCCGTCGAGACTGGGTTCCATTCGAATTTCGACAACCTGCCGCAGCTTCGTCTGCATGGAAGGTCATACGGTACCACGCTGCTCATTTTAGGAGATCGGCTGGACCCGAATCACCGAATGTTTCGGTGCACAATCGATCCACCAGCTGGAGATATCGGCTCTTCTCTTTGTTCCAATTGTGACGTTCGGCGCACTCGTAGCTCTTGGCCAGCATCTCCTGGCGTAATTCGTCGTTCTCCAGGACCTCCAGCATAGCCGCGGACAATGCCTCGTCATTGGCAGACGTGAAAAAGTGGACACCTCTGTTGTCGAAAGAAGAAGACTCGTTCCTTGTCTTCGGAGCAACTACTGGGATACCGCGAGCGATGAATTCCATGATCCTAGTACTGCATTCCATGCTTCCGGGCACATCCTCGGGCTTAAGTACGATACTCAAGTCCGCGTTCGCGATCCCGTCCAGCATCCAATCCGGAGAATCTCTCGCGTAAAACTTAACGCTACCGTTGAGGCCAAGGCCGTTTGTTAAAAGCCCTAAATCGGCCGCTGCATTGCCATCGGCCCCGCTGTAAACGTGCAGCTCAGCGTTTGGTATTTTCTTTCTTGCGCTGGCAAACGCTCGGAATCCCAAGTCCATACTTGCGTGCCACTGAAAAACGCCGGGCAACAATACTTGGATCCTTTCGTCGGCTTGCTCTCGCGTGCGATGCAAAATAATGGCCCGGGCCACATTTTTCGCAGACTGAGAACCTTTGTGTCCCGGGACCAGGCCAAGAAAAGTCTCTTTGTCGTACGCCGGCTCATCGGCAACGATCACGTGTTCGGCAAATCCAGCAGATATGCGTTCGAGTGCCTTGAACGCGGTCCCACAGTTATTGTTTCCGGCCGTATCAAGGATTACTGGTTTTCCGGTCCATTTCGGAAACCACGCTGCAAAGACTAGAACTCCTGTTTCGTCGCGAACGTGGATCAGATCGTACTGCATCCGGTGGTGACGACGCGTCAAGAGCCATGAAGAGGCGAGCACAAAACGCAGTAACTCGTAATGCCGCTTCCTTCGCTCTTTCGATTGATCCCCGAGCACTCTGTGGACTCGAACACCGCATAGATCTTCGGTTACTGAAGAACCTTGCGCTGCGGAGGCCGCAATGACGTCTACCAAGTCACCTCGTTGAGCGAAGGTTTCTGCATACCGCCGTACCCGATCGTCCGCTTCATATGCGCTATGAGTCAGCAAACATATCTTTCTCCGGGTATTCCGGGATGGCTCCGCCAGACTGCAACGATAGAACTCTACCACGTCCCGCGGCAACGCAGCCCAGAACGCCCGCGCATATTTTTCCTGGACGTAACTCAGTAACTCTTCGTATAAAGAAATCGGAAATTCATAATTGGTCGGTGCGCCCTCAAACCGCATGTAGTCGGGATGGGTGTTAAGAAGCACCATGCCGCCTCGGGCGGCAATCCAGTCGATTTTTCGTTTCCAAATGTCGATGCTCTTTTCCCGCAGCACGACGAAGAGCGTGAAGTCTTGGACCAACGTATATGGCAACTCGACGTATCCATTTCCGTCTGGCCCCGGCACCCAGAACGGGAAAATAGTTGCTCTTCCATCGGGCTCGGGCTCAAAGGGATCCGTATCGAACGTTGAGGCGTCGTAGTCTGCCCGCACTTGGTGCAACCAAGACAGGTTATGCTGCATCAATGGTGAGCGGAACCCGCATGCCTTCCACCTGTGGAGATATTCTCGAATGCGGGCGGCACTGGACGCGAAAGCAGCCTTCGACTTGTACAACCTCCCGTCATGTCTCAATCCGTGAACACCGACTTCGAAACCAGCGTTGTCGATGGCATTCAGCAGTCCTTCAGAAACCCGGTATTCCCCCTCGGGTACAAGATTGAATGAGGATCTGAAACCATACTTTTGCTCCAGACTCATTAACCGCGGTAGCCGTTCGATCCCAATTGTGCCTTCGACGTCGTGAGTGAGGACGAACGCGAAGCTTTTTCCCTCCGGCCATCCCGGCCAATTTGGAGGGGTGTTCCCCGCCCTTTCATCGATCGGCCAGATATTGCCGCAGGCGACACGTTTGATCCTAGCCCGCCGCCGTCGTAAGAAGACCCGGAACCGCCGCGGCAGAAGCGGCTTGACTGCGTAGTAAATGTTGTTTAGCATTGGCTCCACCTGCTGAAAGCTGTGGAAGGCAACCGCACAACGCGCACCTGCTATTTCGCGATTGTAGACCGCCACTGAATCTCAACATTTTATCACGGTGATGACTGCCGCACCTTCGCTGTCCCGAGCCAGACTACTCTAACCACAGTGCCGGAATAGTGTTCACCTGCAGAACGGAGCAGCGGATGCGGCAACCGTGAAAAGACCTGCCCGGCTGCTCGCTCCGGCCAAATTCCTCGGGTGGCGAAATCCGTCTTTCGAGCTAGACGAACCCATAAATCTCGAGTATCCGAGCGAAGAGCGGGTGGCTCCACAAAAGGTCCTTGAAAGCAATCAGCCAGGTGTTTTCCTATTCCGATCGCCCAAGGTCGAACACCTGTGTCCGATCCTTTTTAGCTTTCTCACCCGCAGCCGCTCCCGCAGGCTCCTGTTCGATCGCACCATCTGGATTGACCGCCAGATCAGAAAATGGAGGCCACCGAAGCGATGGAAAGCAGCCTCGGAATAACCGTATTCATAAAACAGTGTGTCTTTATGACGTAACGTAAGAATCGCAGCGCTCGGTTGGTCGTCCTTAAAGGCAATCCGGATCTTTGGCGCTTTCCGGAAACACTCGATCAGACTTTTGAACCACTCCTGCGATTGAGGGGGAACGCCATGTCACGCCGCGTCATCAGCACCAGTCGATGGAATATAGCCAGAAAGGACTCGGAATGCACGTCGACGTGCGCCCCGCCTCACCAGCCAGGCCACGCCGCGAAGCCAGACAGGACAACGAATACGAGCGGCGCGGCACAGCCAATGTTTGCTGTGCGGTAGAGGCAAAGGCCGGCCGCCACTTCACGTATCCCACACCCGACCGGTCGGCGGTCCAGTTTGCCACGGTGGTCTTCGATCTGGCGATGCAATATCCGGAAGCGGAAACCATTCATCTGGTTCTGGATAATCTGAACATCCATCGCCGGAAGTCGCTCACTGATTTGCTCGGCCCGAGTCTCGGAGACGAAATCTGGAGCAGGTTCACCATTCATTACACTCCCACCCACGGAAGTTGGCTCAACCAGGCTGAAATCGAAATCGGCATCCTCTCGCGCCAGTGTCTCGGCACCCGAAGAATTCCGGATCTGATGACTCTAGTCCGTAAGGTACGCGCATGGAACCGCCATATGAACCGCTCCCGCACCAAAATCAACTGGCGATTCGATCGCAAGGCCGTACGCCGCAAGTTCGGCTATAAAACGAAATGCTTCACGCGGTCAAAGACTTAGATCCAGCAAGCCAGCTCTCGACGGGAGAGAATACCACTGCGTTGTTCAATTCCTCGCCCGGTGGCGAGGTTGTAAACCCGATTATGCCCAATCACCTCGTATCCATACATAGGATGACCGGCGTCGAGCCAATCGACTGTATGAACGACTGAGGAGTAACGCTCGCGTTGCACGAACCTCGCCCAGCGAGCGTCATAAAAAGGTTCAAATTGATGAACTGTTTTCGAAAGTGGCCGCAGGGTGGTCATGCGAGCCAGGTGACTTCACTCACCTCTTTCAATCAACTCACGGAACATCGGATAAGGCGTTCCAAGCCTTCCATGCTGCAAAAGCAGCATACCGTGGCGTTGTGCGCTCACAGTTTCTTTTGAAAATCTAAATGCCTAGCAGAAGGGCGTTTACGTTTCTCGTCGAAACATCTCCGCGCAGCCTCTGACGCTTACACGGAACACACCGGACACCATCTTTTTTAACATTCTCGGTTGCCCTGTTTCCAAGAAACCCCTAAAGTAGGTCGTTAATGCCGTTCGGCCGCGTCCCGACTCCAGGTAGATCCAGGCGAGACTGTTATAGTGACTGCTTATTCCTCGATTGATGGCCCGCAGCGCTACACGGTCTCTCTTCAAGGCAAGCTTCAGCTTCAGAAAGACTGAAAGCAAGAATAGCTTATCTTTTTCGCGGAACCGTTGATGAGTCGCATCGCGCGTTCTACGCTGAAGCACAAGAGGAAGATCCAGATACCCAAAGCGCGCCGTTCGGGCGCAACGCAGGAAAAGTTCCCAGTCGGTACCTGAGGGCCATTCTTCGTCGAATCCACCCACTTTGTCGAGCACTGGCTTCCGAATCACGACTGCGGTCGGCTTAATCGGAACCTCCTCAAGCAGGCAGATGAACATCTCGCGTTCTGTCAGTACATATTCCTGCGCTGGCGGATACTTCTGAAGCGCACGCCGAAAAGCCTGCATGAGCCCTGTGAGAGACGGTTCGTCGGCGGCCTCGCCACTGATCTGTGCATCGGTGAACACTGCGTCGGCTTCAGGATGACTGGCGAGAAACGACACTTGCTTCTCCAGATACTCCGGCTTCCATACATCGTCAGAGTCCAGAAAGGCGATCGCATCCCCGGTCGCCTCGGAAATGCCCGTATTGTACGCTGAGCTACAGCCACGATTGCAGGTATGGGAGATGTAGCGAACTCGGCGATCACCTATGTCGGCAACGATTTCGCGAGTGTCGTCTGTGGATCCATCGTCTACGACTATTACCTCGATGTTCTTATGGCTTTGTTCCAATACGCTCTTGAGGGCGTCGCGGAGGATATACCCTCGATTGTAGGTAGGAATAACAACGGACACCTTTGTTTGCATGATACGACTCGGATCGGCCCTCAAGAGACCGCTGTTGGATTGCGATCTCGGTTATCGGCCACGGATTGGGATTGCTGCCCACCGAAACCAAGGGGCGGGAAAGGACCTTTTTCACGAACGAGCAGAGCGAGCTCCAGCCGAGTCGAGACACGTGCTTTTTTGAATATGTTGGTAAGATGGTGTTTGACCGTGCGTTCGCGAATCGAGAAGGCTTGTCCGATCTCTTTATTCGATAGCCCGGTTGCAATCGTCGGCGATCTCCCGTTCGTGGGACGTCCACCCAAAATGTGAAGCAGAACTCGCTTCCTGTCGGATCAGGGTCCTTCGGGCCGCATCCACCAGTATCGTTACGCTTTTCATCGCCAACCCAGTATAGGCCCGCGAGAACGCTCTGCATACCCGCCCGCCACTGATGTGGCAGCGACGCCTTCAGAACGATCCCCCTGGCGCCAAGCTCAAATGCCTCCACGATGTTGTGAACCTCGGCCCTAGCGACGAGGACGACAACTCCAGTGGACGGCATGGGCATTTTGTCCGAGGAGGCGTGCACTGCCAACTCTCGAATCAAGATGCCTTCGATCAGCAAGATGTCGGGCTGAAGGCTTCGTGTAAGTACCCAGGCGGAGCGACCATCAGGGGCCTCGCCAATCACGTCAACTTGTAGCTCACGCTCTAAGCGCTTGCGCAGAAGTTTCCGAAAGAGCGATTCTGAGGCTGCTATCACAATACGAATTGACTTTGACTCAGCGCTGTGCCGCGATCGCATAATATTCGTCGCGTTCATGCCGGAGCTGTGATGTTGTAGGCCTTGTAGTATTTCTTGTAGGTATGATCAAGGCCCTCAACACCATTCAGGACGATCGCAAAAACGTGTTTTCGTCCCAGGAGATTCAGAGCCTCCTCGGTAGCGCTAGTTGACGTGCGGCCGGCGCGGACTACCAGCAGTGCCGCGTCAGCTCGTTCTTTCCATGAAAGGGCGTCTGTCAGGGGGGCGACGGGAGGAGAGTCGATTACGAGCCAATCGAAATGTTGAGACAGCGACTCCATCATGGTTGACAGAGCCGATTTTTGCAAAAGCTCGCTAGGATTAGCCGTGGGATTACCAGCCGGCAGAAAACAGAATCCAAGTGGTTCGACGCGCCGGACAAAAGAACAGGGATCCGCGTCACTCTCCAGGCACTCTGCCACACCGCAACGGCTCGCAAGACCAAGCTCACCGCTGATGGTTGCACGATGAAGATCGCCCTCGATCAACAGCACGCTGCGTGTTCCCTCCTCGGCTAGTGTGACGGCGAGATTGAGCGCAATTGTGGACTTTCCGTCGTGAGGCCATGGGCTTGTGATCAGAAGGCGTTTCAGCTTGTCCGGGTTCGAGGCCTGATTCAGACGGAGACGCAAAAATCTGAGGCGGTCAGCGGTCGGCCCGCGTGGGTCGGTGTGAGCGACGATCCTGCTCTCCTGCCGAAGTTCTACGGATTCCGTGGAGCATTCAGCTCAGACGCGCTGAAAGATTTGCGAGTCTCTGCTTTCCCTGCTTGGAAGTCAGATCGCCGGAGCGCATCCCATAAGCGACTCACTGAGCCACACTCCCTCGTGAGGCCGATCCGAGCGAACGGGCGAGACAATAATGATTTTCACTATTCATTAGGGATGCCGGAGAACGTAGAACTCGGCTATGCCGATTGCTAATGTGAGTACTGATCCGGCCATCAGCTCCAGTGCCTTCTTCCAAGCTCGGCGCCTTCTGTCTCCGAGACTTAATACAACGGGCAGAGCGACGACGAGAGGAGCGCCGAACCGATTGCTGATTTCCTCCGTGGTATGAAAAGTGGGCCGCGCTAGGTCCAGAAAAAAAGTGATCACTAACCCCAGAGCTAAGCCGGCTCCGATGCCACCTAAGCTGATTTTGAGGCGCTGCGGGCTTGAAGGCAGGCCGGGTAAGCTGGGCGGTTCAACAAGACGGAATTGCTGACCGCCCTGTTGTTTCTCAAGGCTTGTCGCCAGCTGCGATTGCTGCTCTTTACCGAGCAGATCCGTGTAGTCCTGTTTGGACAGCTCGTAGTCGCGAAGGATGCCGGCCAGCTGCTGCTCCCGCACTGGAGTGAGATTCAGGCGACTCTGGTATTGGGCAATGACGGCCTTCTGCTGTGTCTCATACTTCATAATATTTTCGATATCGAGCCTGTTGGCCTCCAACTGACTTTTGAGCTGGGTAATGGAACTGTCCTCCGGCGTGTCTTTGACGGCTGGCGCAGTGGCAGGCGCAGGCTCCGAAGGCGTGGTCGCTTTTGAGGGATTTACCGAAGTTTGCAGCCCCGCAACTACGGCCTCCGCCGCCACAATCTCGCGATCAACGGCCCGTACGTCTGGAAAAGAAGAGCTGTATATGTTTAACAACTTCGTTTTGTCTCGTTTCAGTTTGGCTAAGTCGTTTTCCGCAATCTGAAGCGGGCTCTGAATCCGAGAGGTTTCCGGCCCGGGCACACCCGACACCGGAGTGCCCTGGCTTGCGACGCGCTGATACCCACTTATCAGGGATTCGAGGTACACACGCTGTTGTTGAGCACGATCTAGACTGTTTTCCAGATTCTGGAGTTGTAATTGCGCGCCGTTGAAGATGGCCAGGTTGCCCTGTTGTTGCTCCGGCAGCTCACCCAGATATTGAGCCTTGAAATCGCGCACTCGTTCTTCCTGCGCGGTAAGGTTTTCTTTGGCGGTGTCCAGTTGAGTCTTCAGAAAATTGGTCGTGTTCGCGGCCTGGTCCTCTCGTGTTTTCAAATTGGCCTGGATAAAGAATGAGGTCAACTTGCTCGTGACTTCCTGGGCGAGAACCGCCTTTTCCGCCACGAACGATATCTTGAATGAATTGATACTGTGCCCCGGGGTTGATTCGGCGGCCTTGATATTGATGTATTTCCGCATGAGTTCGATGACCTCTTCCGGAGCCAGACGTTGCCGTTCCTTCGGGTAAAGGCCGAACTCGTCGATCAACTCGAGGAGCCGCGCACGCGAAAGAACGTCCTGCGTCATAGCCTCGAGAGCGTCCACGATATTCGTTTCCGTGGTCGGAGTGACATAGCGCGTCGGAACCTGCTGCGGAACCACAAGGAGAGTAGCCTCCGACGTGTAACGATTCGGAATTTTATACAGAGCCGCCACAGTTGCCAGAGAAACCACGGTGGTGATCAACAGCACCCACCAGCGGCCTCTGACAACAATGCCGCTTACGCGCTGCAGGATATCCGTCGGGGAACTTGCTGTTTCTGGCATTTATTAGAATCCCCGCTTCACCGACAAATAGGGAACAAGGGCTATCTCACACAGACCTGGCAGGGGATCGTCACTGCAGAACACGGACTCGATATTGGCCATTTTCAGCGATCTTATATAGGCCCGCCAGTTCTGCCGGCCTCCAGCTATCTCCATAACGGCCGTCGGTATGTCGGTGAGCAACCGAACCCAGCTGAGTCCCTGGTCGGCGCGGCAAGACTGCACACGTTGGCCGACCTGATCGGCGTATAGCATATGGACGAAATCGACGCCGGCGCGCGGACCAAGGGTATGATATCCCCAGGTGCGCGCGTTCACATCCAGCAGCTTGTATTTTCCATCGCGTGGATCGTGTTTGTACTCCAGCTCGACCAGGCCATAGTAGTTCACTTTCCGAAGGAAGCGATCCGATAAGTTCTCCAGCAGCGGATGCTCGATGGTTTCCACGAAGGTACTGGCCCGACCGAACTCGGGGGGGTGCTGGCGAGTCCGCCGAACGACCATACTTCCAACTGCGCGTCCGTCCTTGAAGAAGGCGCAATAAGCAAACTGCCGGTCACCGCCTCCGGGAATGAGTTCCTGGATCATAACCTCACCCGGTTCAACGAGTGCGGATGCGCGAAGAAACAGTTCACGCAGTTCGTGCCGGTCATTCGCGCGCCATGCCTTGGCCTTGGTCGCATATATAAAGTGCTCTTTGATTGCCGGCTTGAGAGCAAAAGGCGAGTCACTCTGAATTTGCTCCAATTCCTCGATGTTGCGCGGATACCAAGTCTGTGGGGTTGGAATCCCCAGCTCATTTGCAAGACGATGCGTGTTGCGCTTATCCCAGGACCATTTCGTAACGGTCCATTTCGATGTTGGCACGCGAAAAAGCTTCGCCAAAGGAGCCCGATACCTGGAGAATGCGGCCACAGTCTCATCGCGCGTGGGGAACAGCACCCAGCCGGCGAGATCGAAACGGCGGCCAGCCGCCAGCACGACTTCCACACATCGCCTTTGGTCGCGGAGGCTTGCGGCACCGACAAAATGCCTGGTGTAACGCGAGAAGCGAGCAATCGAATGCTCGTCGTCGATCACGCAGACAGGTATGCCGCGGCGTCCAAGGCTGCGAACAATTCCAAGTCCCTGATAGTCGCCGCCGACCACGACGGCGCCGATCGCCTTTGCCGCCGTTGAGTGGCCGTCAACGATCATGAAAGTTTTCCGGTCGGCGGTTGCCAGCTTTTGCCGGCGATGCAACGGGTCAACGTCTGGGACGCGTAGCGTGCACCGGAGACAAACTGCATTAACGGGCCGAAGGTCCTTGCTGCGGGCGAGCCGATAATATGCAGTCCTGGCACTGAGGTCTCGAGACCTGCTGCGAGGTGAGGATAGCCGTTGAACTGTCTGATGGCATTCACCAGACTCGCGGCAAGGAAACCATATTTGGAAACATCGACTTGGTACCCCGTTCCGAGCAGGATGTGATCAACGACTCGTTCTCCTCCGTCGCTCAATCGGACCCTCACCCGTTCCCCGGCCGGATAGCAGGCACTCACGGAGGTTCCGAGCCTGACGGGCACCTTTTGGAGCCGAGCCACCAACCAGCGGGCACCAGCCGGTCGTACCGACCGCTTCCACAGCTTGTCCTGAAGTCGACGGGGAAGGCGCCCCAAAAGGTCAGGGCGGGCCATGAGCTGACTTATTCCGGCCGGCCCCACGTCCGTGGGCGCATAGAGGAGTTTCTTGACGAAACCACCCATTTGATAGTGGAGCGCCGTGGACACCAATCCTTGAAGCCAGTTGATATTGTTAGCCCTTGCGACCACCTCCACATCAGCACCCCCTTCATGGAGTAGCGCACCTGACTCAAGAGCGCTTTGTCCACCCCCGACGACAAGCACTTGCTTCCCGCTAAACTGCCCAAGATCGCGGTGCTCGGAGGTGTGGGAGAGGAGTGAAGGAGGAAGGCTTCGGAATCCCTGTGGATAACGCGCAAACGAACCTATGCCGGCAGCGACAATGACGCGGCCTGAGTGGAGTGTCTCTCCGTCTTCGAGAACCACCCGAAAACTATTTGGGTCCGACTCGACGCGCACGACGGTGCGCCTGTCCAGATCGGGAATAGCCTGGCGCTGAAACCATCGTCCGTATTGCACAAATCGATCCACCGGCACGGGCCTAGTGAACGACGTGCCGCTTGCCGCTTGAAATGCTTCGAGGGTGAGGGCGTTGTTCGGGTCAGCGATATGGGTCGCGCTCCAACCGGAACGTAGAAACATGCCTATGGGCATGGTCTGGTCCCAAAAAGACATGGGTTCGCCGAACACACGGACTTCGAGGCCCCTGACAGATCGCAAGTGGGCGGCTGCAGAAAGGCCATAGGGGCCCGCGCCAATAATGATCACATCGGATTTCGTCATGATTACGGCTCGTTCCGGCGCATCCGGATGGGAAGACGCCCCATTTTGGCGAGTAGCGGGCGCTCAGACATCGGTATCATCTAGTGAATCCAACCCCCGCTTGGGTTCCACAGGGATACGTTTGCCGTATTTTCAACAAATTGTTGGTTCGAATGGCAAAAACATGTTTTTTAGAAGCCCCGACGGTACGATTTTCAGGGGCGCCGGTTGGGGCCACCCCTCTAGCCACGGACCTCTTAAATACTGCGCTGAGTCATGCATAATTATGCGCACGCAAGGCATGGAGATCTGAACTCCAAAGAAGGCAAACACCGCTAATTCAAGAGTTGAGTGCGGAAAACTGTAGTGAACGAAGCTTTGGCCTCAGCAGATTCCTGAGTCATCGACGGAACTCAGCCCGCCAAGATCTCTTTCTGTGTGTCGTACTGAGGCTTTGCTTGTCTGTAATCTGCGATCACCTCACGATAGACTTCCAGCAGTCTCGCACCGGCGGCCGTCCACGTGCACTGGGGCGCGAATTCGAGGCATGCCGCCCGCAGTCGCGCTAAAAGGGCGCGGTTGCGATCAAGAACGGTAATGTGCTCGGTGAGAGCCGTCACGTCGCCGATTGGATGAACGAGCGAGTTCTCCATGTGCTTACACAGATCCGTGCAAGCCTCGGACACAAGGGGCACGCATCCACTACCGATCGCCTCGGTGCAAACGAGCCCGAATCCTTCTTCGATGCTCGGCAGAACTAATATGTCGCTCATTCGCATCAGTTCAGGCACATCGTTTCGGTGACCTAAAACCTGAACGCTGGGATCCGACAGAAGATGACGGAGGTTTTCACGATACGCCGGTAGAAAGTCACCGGCAATAAGGAACGTGCCGTTCTTGTGTGCAGGTGACTGCAACCAGGCCTCCAGCGCAAAGTGGACACCCTTTCTAACAGCCGCATCGCCGCAGAACAGCATTGTCAATGCCCGGTTTGAGTCCTGCGAGAATGTGCTGTGTGGAAAACACGCTTTCTCGTCATACCCATATCGGTGCTTTTTGAGTTTCGCAGGAGCAAAGCCGTAATCAAGAAAGGTTCGTATTGTGAAGGCGGAAGGACACAGAAGGTAGTCGGTTAGACGAT
Organism: Terriglobia bacterium; assembly: GCA_963845785.1. Lineage (GTDB taxonomy): Bacteria > Acidobacteriota > Terriglobia > Bryobacterales > Bryobacteraceae > BOG-234. The sequence continues at coordinate 597,259 of CAWJTK010000005.1, forward strand.
ACTCTTCCTCTTCCCTCTCCAGAACGTCAGCTTTGAAAGCATATTCATTGTCGTGCGGCAATGTCACGCCCAATCGCTTCGCCTCCTTTTGTATCGACTCGTAGGCATAGCGTGTATGAGCGTTTGGACGCTCCAAAACAGTAGGAATACCTAACTTTGCGGCAGTTTTCAGAGTCTCCCGGGCCGCGTCCGGCCAAGTATGAACTATATCGACCTGGCCGGCGACCTGCTCGAGACGACGGGCTACGATGCGATCGTGCAACGCCAAAGCCCGCATCGTTCCAAGTAGTTTGTAGGAGATGCGAAATCTTCCTCTTGCCAGTGTTGTTCGTACCGCCACGTTTGCTGGCACCGGCCGATGCAAGACGCCGGGAAAGGCGAGCACCTCGGCTCCAGCCGCAGCCAATCCATTCACCTGCTGCCACGCCGTGTAACAGATCCTTCCCGCGCCAAGCTTATGCGGAAAGCTGTACAGGACTCGAACGCGATCAATTGCTGTGCGCATCAATAATCCCTCTCAGTTTGCACTCAGTTCCGCCGGCGCTGGCAGTTCAGCACGGATTCCGTGCTGCTCTCGAAACGCGCGATGCCACAACTCAAGAGTTACAAGCGATAGAAGCTCCTTGGAGAAACCTCCGTAAGCGGCGTGATCCGAAATCAGCCGCTCAACGCGTGCCTTCCTGAAGTAACCTCTTCCTACCGTTTCGCTATCAAGAAGAACGTCGCGGACCCATGCCTGCATCTCGGTTCGCAACCACGCATCATACGGGACGGGGAAGCCTACCTTCTTACGTTTCAGGATCTCTGTCGGAACCATATTCGCGAGAGCTTTTTTCGCCACGTATTTGGTGGTGAAGCGCCGTACTTTAAAATTCGTCGGTAAAGACGCCGCGAACTCGAGCAGTTTATGATCAAGAAAGGGAACCCTGAGTTCCAGCGAGTTCGCCATTGTCATCTTATCCGCTTTCAGCAGCAGATCGTCGGGCAAGGATGTCTTCGTGTCCGCATACAACATGCGGTTAACCATGCTCCGCCGCTCCCCGGTCCTCAGATGCCCCTGAGCCAGACCTACCGAATCGCCCTTGTCCACGTGATGCAGAAAGTCCGACGTATACAGTTCACCGAACGCACGGTTGAAGAAAGTGGCCGGACTGGCCGTTCTGCTGTAGTAGTAGGTATCGAATCGCCGGCCTAGCAGAGGCGCATACTTCGATATCTTCCCTGACCTCAGCGAGCCGTTCGCGCGAAGCAGCGCAGCACCAACAGGTCCGTTGAGAGGGCCAAGTATCTTCTTCAAGCGTTCCAGCCAGACAATATTCCTGTAGATCGGATAGCCGGCGAACGCCTCGTCACCGCCCTCGCCGGAAATCAAAACTTTCACGAAACGCGCCGCCATCTTCGACACATAATACAGGGCTATGGCCTGAGGCTCGCATACCGGTTCTTCCATATGCCAGATGTATTGCGGCATGAAGTCCATGAAGTCTTTGGACGTGATCGTCATCTCATGATGAGAAGAACCGTATTTTGCCGCCGCCAGTCTGGCATACGGCCGCTCGTCGGCCAGTCCCGGTTCCGAAAATCCCAGAGTATAGCTGCTCAGCGGAAAAGTGGTCTTGCCGACCGAAAAATTCAGCAAAGCCGTTGAGTCTACTCCGCCGCTCAGGAGGAATCCGACAGGCACATCGCTGATCATGTGCATTCGAACGCACTCGTCCAGCAACTCAAGCGTTCTCGATTGAGCTTCCTGCAGACTAATGTCTGATTCGGTGAACCGCAGATCCCAGTACTGGCGTACTTGCACTTTTCCGTTCCGGACGAGCAGGTAATTTCCAGGCGCCAACTTGCGAATTCCTTTGAAAAGTGTCTCTTCACCTGGAACGTAGTAAAAGGAAAGGAATCGGTCTATGATTCGAGGGTCGATTTCCTGTCTTACTGCCGGATCCATGAGAATCGACTTTATCTCTGAACCGAATACGATCGTCTGGTCCGATTGCCAGTAGTAAAGGGGCTTGATTCCCACCCGGTCCCTGGCCAGCAACAATACCTTCTGGAGATCATCCCAGATCGCGAAGGCAAACATGCCGCGCAACTTCTCGACACATGCCTCGCCATACTCCTCGTACAGGTGAATGATTACCTCTGTATCGGTCTTCGTCTTGAAGACATGCCCCAGGGACAACAGATCACTCCTCAGTTCCTGATAGTTGTAGATCTCGCCATTGAAAATGACCCACGCCGACTCATCTTCGTTGCATAGAGGCTGATGCCCGAGACTCAGATCGATAATGGACAAACGACGAAAACCAAGCCGACCGGGCCCGAATAGTAAAATCCTTCATCGTCCGGGCCGCGGTGCGCGATGGTATCGGCCATCGCTTTCACCAATACTGGAGAAATGCTGGACTCCGGGTCGAAATTGAATTTTCCGCAAATGCCACACATAATCTGTTGCGTCTCCTGCTCCAGCTAAATTGCGAGATCGTGTAATCCGAGCGCCCACTTCAAGACCGCATTCCACTTTTCGCTGGAAACTCGGAAGGCATCGCGATTCACGAAAGGAGACACCAGCACCAGCGCGACCAAACGCAGCGCCGCTGCAGTTGCCATCGCCGCCTGATAACTCCGGCCGTACATCTGCCCATGTGTCTTCGTGAACAGGCGGAGCATGGCACGATGCTGCATCATCGTGGCCCACTGGTTTACCGGCTGCCGGGAACTGCTCTTGCCACCATAGTGAATGACCTCGGCATCTCCGACATAGTAGTTGGTAAGACCCAGCCGGCGGACCTGATAATTCAGGTCGAGATCCTCGGCATACATAAAGTAGTCCTCACTGAACATACCCGCGTCAGCGAAAACGGAACGTTTGAGCAACATGCAAGCACCAGGAATCACCTCAACCTTTAAAGGCCCCCTGCTGCTCGAGAACAGTGGGGCGAGGTCCCACAATGGACATGCCAACCAGCGGAGCCGTAACCATTCGATACTCAAGAGCTGATTGAGAATTGTCGGAAACGTCTGAATCGACGTTGTGGAGACGGTGAGGTCACCGTTCAGTAGCTTACAACCAACAATCCCCGCGTCCGGGAGTTGTCTTGCGTGATGAATAAGCGTCTCGACCGCCGGACCCACCAGTCTGGTGTCAGGATTCAGAAACAGCACGTACTCCCCAGACGCATATTTGAATCCGGAATTGTTTGCGCCTGCAAAACCGAGATTGACCGGACTCTTGATGATCTTGACCTCAGGAAACCTTTCGCTAACCGATTGGACGCCCCCCTCAGGCGAGGCGTTATCCACAACGATGATCTCGAATGAGACTTTTTTCGTCTGATCGTAAATACTGGCGATGCACTCACGGAGGTAGTCGAGGGCGTTCCAGTTCACGCAAATAATTGAAACGTCCATTTGATTTACTGCTCGATGGCTCACCGATCTTGTGGCCCCGGTTTACGAAACATCACATCGAGGGCGCCGGTTGTCAACTCGTCGGTCGGGTAGTCCTGCAAATGGCCTGCCTTTTTCAGAGTCTCGGCCAACGGAAAATACTCGGCATCGGCCGACGTGAGAAAGAAAACCGGGCCTCTCGTTTCCTCAGAAAAGATACGCTGCCAATCGCGGAGTCCCAGCTCATTTGCGTAGGCGTTGGGCTTGATCCTATCCTTCAACTCGGGACGCAAATGCGGCCAGAGGCCAAGCTCGTTGTTAATGCTCCCGTAAAGTGCGCGAGGATCCAGGCAACCTGTCGGGCTTGTGTACGGTTGGAGGGAAATATATGCAATCCCCCCCGGCCTGAGGACGCGAATGATTTCCTTTATGGCGTCAGCAGGAGCTGGCAAGTGCTGAAAAACAGCGCGCGCGTAGACGAGGTCGAAAGACCTGTTTGGAGAAGAAAGACGATCGGCGCTTGCGTGTGCTATAGAAAAAAAAGGGAGCGACTGGACACCAAGGATTCTGCATAGCTCCTGGAGATACTTTCGATCCACGCCTAACACTTTTCTACCGACAGTTTTAAATGTGCGAACGAGGCCATTATTGCGCAGCATGCGCACGTACACAATCGGCGAAAACCCCTGGGCGATGATATCCCGATCAGCAGCGGATACCCGATTTTTTTTTGAGAAGTAGGGCAGTTGGCCCAGCAATTGACCGGGACCCAGTTCCAATATGTCCAAGCCGGTGAGTTGGACGCCATATTCCCGCAAGATCCGTGCTTCCGCCTCTTTGACCTCAGCCACTGCCTTGGCGGCAAGAGACTCAAGATTTTGAGAGTACCTCCGGCGAAGAGAGGTAATTTGGCGAAACTGATCGGCAATTCCCTGATTGTCTGAGGTGTAAGAATCGCTCATTGTCAGGTCTCTATTCGCTTCAGTTTCGTACGTGCATCCCTTGCCGAAAGCTGGCGACCTCGACCGCTCAATCTAGCGCCAGATCGTTTCTCTTCCCAGCAAACGGTTGATCTGTTGTTTTCGCAGGTACTGGATCAGTGCTGGATCATCGACGCGCGGAACCTTTTTCCACCAGGCTGAGATGTACCCGCATACAGCGCAATCGATCCCACAACGTAAGGTTGACGAATTATACGCGCAATCGACTTCGCCGTCAGGAACGCGGGGTGGGAGCCGTATACGTAGTCGATTCGCCCATCTTTCACCAGCCCCCCCCAGCGTCCCCAAGAAGCGCCAGTGGGGCGATGATGAATCAATTGGAGGTCCGGGAAGCTCGTGGTTCTCCATCCTAGCATGTTTGCCTTCACTTCATCCACGGTGTCTGAACCCGGCCCGATCCACAAGCCACCAATAGCTTCCCAGCACGCCCGATGATAAATCTTCACTCCGCCGCGAACGTGGAACAGGGGGTGAGTTTCGAGCACTCTCTTTCCATCTTTACAATAGTAGAGAACGCCGCCGCCAATCCCGATACCAGGGGAGTGTGCGAACTTCGCAGATGCAGCCTCGAAGTAATTTGGCTCGAAAGAAAGATCCCCGTCCAGCTTGCACATCAACCTCCAATCCTGGCAGTTCAGATGGTTAAAACCTGCGTAAAACGCTTCAATGATTCCGCCGCCCCATTTTCGGTAGCCACGATCTGTGCGATGAACAGCACGTATCCATGGATATTGTCGGGCTGCCTCATCAATGATTTCTCCGGTTCGATCTGTTGATCCGTCGTCGACGATCACCCACTCAGCAGGAATAACTGACTGATGGACCATACTGGCAATCGTTTTTGGCAGATGGAACTCTTCATCCCGGACTGGAGTGATTACGACGTATTTGAGATCGGTATTCATTTCGTTTGATGTAACAAAGTTGCTGGCGAACGAAATCAACGATTAGAGGTAAATGAATCTACGGGCGATAAAGGCTGCCTTTCGGGAACTGTAAACCACTCTTCTCTGCCCTCAGCCGCGACGAGGGCAAACGTGTTTGCGTCGTTGACGGAAAACTCTTTCATCTTCCGATCACCTTGTGTGTTTGAAATCAAAGAGACTGTTGCCAACAAGAAACACCAGGCGACCCTGACCTGGTCAAAATAGTTGACACCAAAGAACGCGACCACGTGAGTGAATAGCGCAGCTCCAACCAGCCAGATTCTCCATTGTTCCGCGCGATCGTTAGCAACGGACTTCCGCATAAGCCCGAGGCGACGAAAAGACCTGACAATTACGCACAGAAACAGGCAAAAGGCCACTAGCCCTCCAGTTTCTCCAATGTTTACGAACTGGTTTTGCGCATCCCACATATCCCAGCCCCAACTTCCTGTCTCTCTGACGCCTATAAGAAACCAGTCAGTAAAGTGCCTGACGAACTGATCGATCAGCAAGGCTCGCTGATAACCGGATGATCCGCCTGCCAGATCGATGTGAGCAAGGAGAAACCATACCGGCGCCTTCATTACAGCGGCAAGCGCCAAAATTCCCAAAACGATTCCTCTGCGGACGGTTTGCATATTATCACGTAGGGGCCAGAAGCACACCGCCAGAAGCGCCCCGGCGTAGGTCGACAGAGAAGTGCTTGAATTCGAGGTAATCGCAATTACGGTGGCTCCCGCGACGCCCAGCACAGCACTGAGTTTCGCACCTCTTTTCCAAAGTAACAGGAACAGCGGCACCAAAGTCGCACCAAATGCACCCGCCGTGAGTTCGTGCTGAAACACAGATTGAGAGCGAATCTTACCTTCGCGAATGTGGGGTGTCGCGATATCCCCTCCGATCAAGGAGAATAGATTCACGAGCTTCACCTGTTCCACGATCATGCAGGCGGCTAGTATGCAGGATACGATCGCAAGACATTTCAGGGCCCGGTCAAGCTCCTCCGCACTCTGCAGTACATGACGAAGAACAAAATATGCCCCCAAGAGGTCCAATAGGACGCCAACCTGGTTTGCGAACGCCGAGGGCCCAAACAGCAGCATTACGCAAAACGCCTGACACAGCGTACACCAGAGAAACACTCGATCGATGGAGTTGTACCCCCCGGCTAAAAGAGATTCCCCGCTCTGAGTAACAGCCATCGACATCTTCGCCAAGCCAGCCAGAATCGCAATCCTCAGGACGAAGAAATGACTACCCGCTATGACGATCACTTGCGACAAGGGGATCAGGAAGGTCACCGCAAGCAGAGGTACAATCACGTATTTTCTTGGCAGAGCTAGAATCAATATACTCGCCAATATCAGTAGAACGAGAGAGATGGGATTGAGAGCCGACTCCGAAGCGCCGCCGCCGAACTCTCTTGCATGCTCAGGAGGCACTGTCTATCCAGTCCCGAAGACGGCGTGGATACTCTCGCCATCGCCGGCTACTGCTGTGGCCATGTTCAGAACCGGCAAGGTGGTCAGTCGAAAGCCTTTGCGAACAACTCTGAAAGGCAGAGAGGGTGTTGGAGCCATTGCAAGCGGTACCCGTTCGATTCCCAATCGTCCCAGCAAATCATCCAAAAGATATCGAGTGCTTGCCTCTATAAATGGCTCACGGTGGGTCGTGACCGAGACGACCCTCAAGCCAACACCTTCCGCCAGTGCTTTCAGCGACCGTGGTGAGTAGTGAAAGAGGTGACGGGGAAGCTCGAGACCGTACCAGTGAGAATTGAACAGATGGAATCCTGCGGAATCTATATTTGGCATCATCGCATAAAAGATTCCGTCACGCTTGAGCCATTCGCGCACTTTGGAAAGAACTGCGCGCGGCTCATACATGTGCTCGAACACATGGAAGCAGGTAATGGCGTCAAAGGTTCCCGCGGCAAACGGCGCATCTAAAACTTCGCCCACGAAAATTTCGGCTCCCGCTCGATCAGTCGCTTCTTTAGCTGCCTCTGCCGACATGTCTATGCCGTAGGCCTTCCAGGCGCCACCTTTCAATGTGGCCAGAAACCCGCCGGCACTGCAGCCGAGGTCCAGGATCGACCCACCGGATTTATAGCGGTGCAGTTCCTTCGTCCTCTCAACCCATCGCCTGGGGTCCCGGCCAGCAGCCGTCACCGACCGGTCATAGTGCGTACCGTAATGACGACCCATTTCAGCGGGATTCGGCGCTGTATCCAGCCAGACCAATCCGCAGCCCTCACACCGTACAAGGAGATAGTTCTCTTTCGCCCGTGATACCGGTCCGGTGCCCGGACCAATTCGACTGGATTATGATCGCCGCAGCTGATGCATGCGCCCAAAGTGCCGTCTCTTTCCGAGCGCAGCGGACGGCGCGGGGGGCTCTGGCGCCGATTGTCTATGTGGTGTTCTGTCGCCCACGTCAGCTGATATTTTCATAATCTTTTGTTAACATCCTTGCGGCCCTAGCTGCATCGGAGGGCTTGGCTCCTCTTTAAGGACAAACGACAACAAACTCCCGAGGACAAGTCAAATCCGCTTCCCAGCATCGCTGACTGGTTGAGCACCGCGTCTTACGGCCAGAAGGTCTTCTTATGCTGTCTTTAACGATGGCTCGAAGAAACACCGGCACCAGCGACCACGCAACTTTCCCCAACATAGAAGGATTTCCGGTTTCGGTGAACGCCCGAAAATAGGTAGACATTGCACTCTTTTTGCGGCCGCACTCCAGATAGTTCCATGCCAGGTCGTTGCTATGAGTAACGATGCCCCGATTCACAGCTCGGAGCGCGTCATGATCATGGAGGAGTGTTGCCTTTTCTTTCAGGAAAACCGATAGCAAAAAGCACTTGTCCTCCTCGCGAAACTTCTGGTGGGTCGCATCCGACGTCCGCCTCTGAACAACCAATGGCACATTGAGGTAGCCGAAAGACGCGACATGAGCTATGCGGAGAAACAGATCCCAATCCGTTCCCGACGGCCATGATTCGTTGAACACTCCGGCACGGTTAAACAGCGCACGTCTCAGCACGGCCGCCGTTGGTTTTATCGGAACCTCTTCCAACAGACACAAATACATTTGACGGGAAGGGAAAAATGTATTCCACCTCAGCCGACTTGGGCTGGAGCATCCTCGGGAATATTCGCAACAACTTTATAAGAGAAGAGATAACCCCAGACTCATCCCTGAGCTCCGTATCGCAAAATACCACGCCTGTTTCGGAATGCTTGGTCAAAAACCCTACCTGACGCTCCAAGTAATCCGGCTTCCACAGGTCGTCAGAATCGAGGAACGCAAGCAATTCACCCGTGGCAGCGCTTATTCCTGTGTTGCAGGCTGCGCTATAGCCGCGATTACGCTCGTGATGCAAATAACGAATCTGATTGCTACCGATACTCTCCACAATGTCACGGGTATTGTCAGAGGAGCCGTCGTCAACTATGATGATTTCAAAATCCCGATAGGTTTGGGTCAGCGCGCTCGCGATCGCCTCCCCTATTATGTATCCGCGATTGAAAGTCGGTATTATGATCGATACTGTCATTGGTACAGCGGATGCCGACGTCCGTTCTTTCGCATACATGCTCGGAGCCGATAGATAAAACAGATGGTCAATGGCACCGCCGTTGGATGGTTACGGGTGGCACAATGCACCGTGTTGAGCGAGTTCATTTTCAGAACGAACGTAGAATGTCGTCTCACCCCGGCTTAGCTTTACGAATCCTCCCATGGCCGACTCCACAGCTGCACTACACCCAGGCTTAAAGCGGTCATGCAGTTCGATAATCAGGCAGCGAACGTGGCACATCCAATCATTGGATGTTTCGAAGACCTCCTTCTCGGCTCCTTCGATGTCGACCTTCAAAATATCGATCGTTTCAAGCTTCATACTATCCATTACACTTGGCAGGGTCATCGATCGAACAGGAGCTCCGGCACCGTCATGTGTCACGAATCCCCACTTGCCATAGGCACCCGTAGCCGGATCAGGCTCACTGATACTTATGTGCCCATCCCGGGACCAAAGAGCCGCCTGAATTGGGACAATACTGGGATACGCCGCGACATTGTTGGCCAATGTCCGGAAATTCGAGTCCTCTGGTTCGATCGCGATAATCCGGGCGTCGGGGTATTTGTGGGTGTAGTAAACAGACGTCAGGCCGGTGTTGGCTCCAACGTCCACAATCGTCCTCGGGCGAAAAGGCAGGTCGAACTCGTACTGTCCTCCCTGAAAGATTTCTTTGTAAACAACAACATCAGTCGTTCTGACCCTGATGCTCAGCGGATGGGTGATTCCGGCAGGCCGCGCACGAACTTCTTTCGGCCGTCCAGTTAAGCGATACGCCGAGATGGCAAGAACCCCGCGAAAGCCAAAAGCGTCATAGTATTTATTAAACCCCTCAGCGATATTCATATCCTTGGGCTCGAGAGGGTTACAAACCCAACGCGGATTCCGGGGCGTGCCCCATTTAATGCCAAAGTCAGAGAGGCTGCTTTCACTGCATCCGAGCGCGCTATGTATCCGTCCCCATCAGCGGCAACTATTGGCATGAAGAATCCGAATAATGGCCGCGTCAGAAATCAGTAGATACCGAGGGAGCTAGTTCCCCGTGGAACGATCTGGCAATCTGTCGTAGCACTTGCGCGCGGAGACGTCGCTCAAGCCATAATAGCAGAGTGAGTCCGGTAACTCCACCGACGGCAATCTCCATCGTGAGGGCAATACTCGGTTTGGTACCGGTGAACCAAGGCGCCGCGTCCAGGGTGACAACTGCAGCGACCACGCCAGCCGCCGCCACAGCCGAAGGCGCCACCGCAGAAAGCCATTCCCAAACGGAAATCCGGGCGAGGCGCATCAGTATGTACACGTATACAGGCGTGATCATGACTGCAGCGGTGGCGAAGCGAGCAAGAGCGACACCTATCAGTTGTTGGCCGACGCCGCCGCCGCGTTCTAAGTATCCGACGCAAACGAGGACGAGCGATCCGATTCCGAATCGACTCCACTCGAGGAGCGCAAGCCTTCCGGTCTGCGATAACGCCTGCAGCAGCGGCCCCGTAAAATAGGTAAATGTCAGCACAATCGCAAACGCGCAAAGTATCCGCAAGACCATTGTCGCCGGCTGCCACTTCGGCCCGAGGAGCGCAATGAATGAGCCGCTTACGGCGCCGAGGCCCGCCAGAGTGGGTAGCGTCGCGGCAGAACTGAGGCGAATACAGGTTAGTATGCTCTGTCGGAGCGCTTTCGGATGATTTTGAAGACGAGAGAACTCGGGGAACGAAACAGCCTGAATCGAGGAGATAAGGACACTTGCGACGGTATTCACAACGTTCATAGCAAAGCGATAGAGGCCGACAGCCACAGGCCCAAACAGCAATCCCAGGAGGATTGAACCAGCCTGATTCTCCGCGAACAGAGCCAACTGGGCGACGAAGTTTGATACCGAAAACCGCGTCAACTCCAACAAATGCGACAACGAAAACCTTACTCCGGGACGCCAGTGGCTTAACTTCCACAACAAAACAAGCGCGATAAGGTCCCGTGCGAATCTGCTCGGACACGAGCGCCCAGACGCCATATCCACGGAACGCCATTCCGAGACCTATAAGTCCACCAGCCAGAACGGATATATTGGAGCGAATAGTGAGGCTCCTGAAGTTCATCTCCTTTCTCAACAAAGCAGCCTGAACGAGTGAAGCCGCCTCAATGACAAGGCTAAACGACAATACCGTAATCAGGGTCGAAACCTGTGGGGAGTGGTTAGCCGCCGCCCAGAATCTCGCAAAACAATTGCTTGCGATAACGGCAATGCCGCTCGTCGCCATGTTCACCCAGAACACTGTGTCGAGGTGTTCCTTACGGATATCCTGCTTTTGAATCAGGGCTGCCGTGAGACCCTGATCAAGGAACATCTGAAGAAAACTGACGTATATCAGGGCTATGGAGATCGTACCGAAATCGCGCGGGCCTAACATCGCTGAAAGTAAGAGCGCGATGAGAGCAGACCAGCCCTTGTCGCTCCAGTTCAGGACGTACGACCATTTGACGGCGTTAAAGAACGACGGTCGTGGCGTCACGCTTTTGCCCTTCGGGTTGCATGAAACCCGCCCTTGGTTGCGACCGTTTCGCTCGGGAATGCGCGGCTCCTCGTGGTCGCCGAACAACGACCGGCGGTTTTCGGCCCGAACAAATCAAAGATATCGCCCCAGGCCTTGCTCCTCTCGATTTTTGTAGTTCTCAGAGATTCTTGTACCTTTTCCAGATCCTACCCACTCGTCAAAAACAAAATCGGTCGACAAGCCCACCAGAACATGGAACATCGTCGACGACATGAAGCACGGCACAGTCAGGCAATCGGTTGTGCTTTCCGGAAACTCACAATTGAATTCAACCGATACGAATTCCGGAGCTTGCGAAAGGCCCGAGAGTACTTCCCTTTCGAACCCCTCGACCTCGATCTTTATATCGAGGCCTGCCGTATTTCTCTATCAAGGCGTTGAGCGTAGACACTCTGACACTGATCGTGCCGTGCGGCCGAATATTTAAAAACTGCTCACATTTCGACGCGATATCCATCCACTCGGTAGACAGTCTGGACAGAGGTTCATGCTGGCAAAGAAATAGTTTACCGGTAGTTTCCTTCGATCCCAGCGCTGCACACTCAACCATAACCTCGCCGCGCGGCGGAATAGCCTTCAGTGTTGGTACTAACTCGGGATTCGGCTCAACGGCCACGATTCGTCCAGTGTCAATACCGGTTGAAAATTCCCCATTGTACCGGTCGAAAAATCCCCCACCGCCCGGAGATGATGGTTTACAGTTTCAGCCGGGTGGTTGAAAATGGAACCGGCTGGTGAAGCGGAGGCGGGCAATGCAGGAGTGCAACCCGCCGAGGAATAGCCGGCCGCAAACTCATCAAGACGATGGGACCGGGGGCGGAGCCGAATAAAGCTTCGCCTCCAGCCTGAAACGAAAGACACATCGGATTGATAGATTTGCCTATGCCTTGAAAAACTCATAACGAATGGCTCCGTTTCCCGCGTCCGTTCAGGGCGGTAGCCGGGGACTCGGGTTGTTGCTGTTCCGGCAGCGGAATCAGCCCTGCCTTGCGACGCTCTTTGAGTCGGTAACTCTCGCCGCGAATGTTCACCGTGGTCGAATGATGCAGCAGTCGGTCGAGGATCGCCGTCGCGATGATCGGGTCGCCGAAGATGGATCCCCATTCGCCGTAGCTTTTGTTGGAAGTGAGAATGATGCTGCCCCGTTCATAGCGGGCGCTGACCAGTTGAAAGAAGATGGTTGCGCCCAGATCGTCCAGCGGCAGATATCCCATCTCGTCGATGATAAGAACTTTCGGAGCCAGATAGATGCGCAGCCGACGATCCAGCCGGCCTTCGCGATAAGCGCGTCCGAGATCGGTGACCAGATCGTGCGCGGTCATGAAGTAGGCGGCCTGCCCGGATTGAATGGCCGCTTCCGCCAGCGCCACCGCGAGATGCGTTTTCCCCACACCGGGCGGCCCCAGCAAAATCACGTTGGAAGCTTCGTGCACGAACCGCAACGTGCGCAGTTCCCGGATCTGCCGCTCGTCGATCGATGGCTGAAAGCCGAAGTCGAACTGATCGAAGGTCTTCACATAAGGCAGGTGCGCCAGTTGCAGTCGCGTCTTCAGGTAGCGCTGCCTGCGCGCATCGGCTTCCGCACTCATCACTTCAAGCAGGAAATCGCGCATAAGACGGCTTCTTTCTTCGAAGCGCTTTCCAGCAACGTCTCCAGCCGAGCGTCGATGGCGTTCAGATTCAAGGCTGCCAGCGTCGTTCTGCAGTCGTTCGATCAGGAGTCATCGCGCACCTCCCGCCAGACTTTCATAGGCAGCCAGAGGACGGCGCTCCACCACCGGCGCGCTCTGCTGAATATGGATCAGCGTCTTGCCCGTCTGCCTTGTTGCCGAGAGGAATGCCCGCATGATGTTCGTCGAGCGTGACTACCTGATGATGCCTGACCGCCTGGACATGCACCGCGATGCGTTCGCCGCCATAGCGCACCTCGACATCACTGTCCGTGCTCGCGCACCCAGACCTCTTTGCCCGCATACAGCCAGGGCACCGAATAACGGCTGCCTTGCCAGGACACATAAGCATCGCGCGCCACTTTGCGCTGCTCGTCATCCACATAGGGATAGGGCGGGCGTCCATTCAGCGGCTGCATCGCAAACTGATCTTCATCCCAGCGAAGCAGCACCTGTTGGTGCGTCGTTCCATGCACTCGCTGGTTGGCCACCTCCGCGACCCAGCGGCGCAACTCGGCGTTGAGATCGGCCAGGTTTGCCGGCTCGCGTCCCTGCAATCCGCACAGGAAGTTTCGCCGCACATACTTCACGCCCGATTCCACTTTGCCTTTGGTCTGCGCCCGATAAGGCCGGCACAGCCGCGGCGTGAAGCCCCAGTAGCGCGCGAAGTCGAGGAAGACCGCGTTCCAGACAATCTCGCCGCGCTCGTCGGTGCCGGTCCAGACGGTTTTCATGCGGTCGTAGAGAATCTCCTCCGGCACAGCCGCCCCACTGCCGGAACGCTGCCTCGTGCATCCGCAGCAGTGTGCCCAGCTTCTGATCCAGTCGCGGCTTCGGCCATCATTCTCCGGCTGTAGCCCAGCGTGATCGTGAAGCCCCACAACATCCGTTCCTCGCCGTTTTCAGTGATCGAGCCCAGATGGCCCCAGTCCACCTGCGCTTGCTTGCCGGGCGGCGTTTCGAATCGCCGCACCGCCACCGTCCGCGCCGCTTCCCGCTGCGGCCGCAGCCAGTCCGTCAGAATCGTGTAGCCGCCGCTGTAGCTCGCTCGCGCAAGTTCGCGCAGCAGCACCTGGGCGTTCCACACCCCAGCCTGCAGCCGCTCCTTCAGATACGGCTTGAATGGGTCCAGTTTGCCCGGCGCATTGCCTCGGCCCATACACCGGCACTGCTCGTCGGCGCTGAATCAGATACCTGCTGATCGTCTTGCGGTCGTAGCCGGTCAGCCGGCTGATGGCCCGAATGCTCAGCCCTTCCCGCTTCAGCTCGTCGATCTCTTGCACGTCTTTCCCCCTGAACATTGGCCGCCCTCCTCTGTTTCCAGAGTCCGGGACCGGTTCATCACCTCGTCAGGGGTGGGGGATTTTTCAACCGGCACTATGGGGATTTTTGCACCGGCGCTGACACCAGCCACCTTCATCAAAATACCAGTGTATTCTCCTACGTTCGCTCCGACATCGAATCCGAGGTCTGTGGCTGAGATGAATTTGGCGGAACAACGGCGGCATGCCTTGCCGCCATCTCAGCGGATTACCTGAATCCTAGTAAGCATCACGAAGTACGCCGTAAAGGGCCGTACCACTTGACGGGCGTCTAATAGCCTTTTTTAGTGTCACAGTCGAGCACTGATGGAGTTGTGTGAACTGGTGCGCAAGCAATTCGACACTACGAATCAGCCCCTTAACATCGCTCCTTTAGCGACGGCGACAAATTCCGATGCGAGCAGGTCATGTATGGACCCCAGCGGAATAGAGTCGATCGCGTGCCAGCGCTGACTATATAAGGTAAGCATCGTCTGGACGCTCATGCCAGCACTCTGGATCCACGTTCGGATTACTTTCGGTGAGGTGCAATGCACACCGCAGTCTTCGTGGCGCCCCAGCCCTTTGAAGCGCTGATCACGACAGATCATGCCCCACTGGGCGCGGAGTCGGCGTATATTCGGAACGCTCATGATCGCTACTGAAGAATCGGACGCGAGCAAGGACGAGAAATCCGACAGTAACTTGACAGGATCGGCAACTAGATGCAGTATATTCGACAAAAGCAGGCAGTCGAAACGCTCGCCAATCAGAGACTCTTGTGCCGCCGAAAAATCTGATTGAATGATCTCCACCCCCGCCGATGCTGCAGCGCCGGGAATTATCGGGTCCAGCGGAATCGCAGCTACTCGCAAACCCTGTTCTGACAGCCTTGCTTCCATAGCGCCGGATCCGCATCCAAGAGAGAGAACACGGCGCGCGCCCGCGGGAATCGATGAAAGAAGTGCTTGCTTTACAGGTTCGTAATAGTCTTTTGAGAACAACCCCGCCATCAGTTTCGTCTCGGTGTCAAACAGGGACTTTGGTACAGAGCCATTTTGTGGCATCCCGATGAGGATTTTCAATTGTCTGTTAAATTCGGCTTCGTTTACGCCAAAACTGGTCCCGCAATATTTGTTTGGGAGATGATGAATCAGGAAGTCATCGATATGAGATATACAAATCAGTTTTTGAAGGCCGCACTGAGTGTAGGGGTCAGTCGCGGCGGAGCAGAGCAGGTCGTACTTTCCCTGGTGGGGCTCGACCAGAAACCCGCCCGACAGAATAGCCCGGCGCAGCTGGGATTGAGATAACACGTAGCAGGCAGCGTGTTCATTTGTAAAAGCCGCAAATTGATATCCGCCGCGGTTGCGGACGGATTGAGGATCCCAATGAAAGCGACCATGTATTTCCGGATAATTCCGAAGGCCATCCGGGGCTCGCTCAAAACGAAGGAAGCCTGGCACCTCTGTTTCGGGAAGCACTGCTGAAACTTTTAGAAATGCGCGGATGTTTGTCTCGCGAAGCAGCGTGTCGTCCTCGGAATAAACAAAGAGATCATAGTCGTTCAGACGATCCGCGAATATCTGTTTGTGAGGAAAGGGAAGAGACCAGGGATCTTTCCCTTTTAGGGCCACCACAACCACTTCAACTCCCGCAGCGACATCCTTTCGGATGTTGGAAAGGACGACGATGTCTACGTCGAATGACATAGACTTGTACTCATTCACGAGTTGGTGAAGGTATCCATCATTTCGGACTCCGTAACTCGCGATTGCAACGAGTGCCTTCATCGTGGCGGTCTCTTCAGTGAAACGGTAGTTCTATCAATTTGGCGGGCGCGGTTGGGCCCACTGCAATAAGGGCTAACAAAACTTTGAGAGTAGAGCGTTGGTCTACTTTTGTAGCAGTTCAGGTGGTCGACGCTATTTCGAGTAAGGATGGAGCAGCCAGCGCCTTGCGATGCCGCGGCTCACCTGCCATTCCATTCTGAAGAGGGTGGATCGGATGAAGTCGTGGAGTTTTGTCCCCGCAGCGCCAGTTGCCGCTCAAGATCGGCGATCTGCTTCTCATCATCGGCAATCTGTTTCTCGGTATCGATTATTTGCTTTTCAGCGTCCAATTTTCTTGTCGCGCTCGGTCAGTTGCGGCACAGCTTGTCGCTCTCGCGACCGATCCGCTCGTTTCCCGCTGGAGATGTTTCGGCTTTCGTGGCGATTTTCGGCGAGATTGGCGCTGCGACGCCTCAAACAATTACACTGCCAGTTTCTCAGGCAATTCCCGGGTCGCAATCGTAAGAGTTTTCAGGACGTCCTGCGTTCGTGATTTCTACAGGACCTGAACTGTTACCTATTTAAAGAGTGGCACAAATGGGGATAACGCAGCGCACAGAATCTTTAAGGGTGCCCAAGAGCGTTATCATCCGAACTCACGCGGTCAAGCAAATGAAAAAAGCAGTGGCTCGGTATTCGCAGACGGACAGGCTGATCATTTCGTGAGTACGGATGTCGCTGTCGGCGGCTGTACAGCGCTCGATGAAAGCTCATAGGCTCCTACACTAGGGGTGCCCGGCCTTGCGAGAGCTGCTCTCGCTGACGTCACCGCTGTGTGGTTACTAATATTGTACGATGCGCCATAGGTCGTATCGTACAAGCACGCGGCCCCAGCTGAGGCGTTAGCGGCCGAGATCGCGGAGCAAATAGAAGTCAATGAGGCTCCGCTTCCGATGGTTACTGCGCCGGAGGACGGGTAGTACGCGTAAGAATTCTGGGAAACGCTAAATCCCTGGCTGCTTGCCGTCGCCACTGACTCCAATAGATCATTAGCCTTCGTACAATTTTCACTGCAATTGCTCACATCGCCCGTATTGGCAGTGATTGAATGATTGTTTTGAAACAGACACGCTGTAAATGCGCTATTACATTGAAGTGGTGAGTTGTTGTCGGCCCACAACGGACCGCCATCCGAACTATTATTAAAAACCACCAGCTTCCCACAGCACCCGGAACCGCTTGGGTAAGCCCCCGCCCATGAATTTTGCAACGTGTCATAAACGACGTTATCAAATACATAAGCTGTCGAACCCGATTTTGGCGTATACTCGTTTAAAAGTCCGATCGACCAGCGACCGCCAGGGGTATTCGAGTTTGGATTATTCGAATGCCGGATGACGTTGTTGTAACTCAATGTGATGCCGTTGACTGGAATTTCATCGAGACATTCAATTCCGTTCGTATGTGCCGTGGGGTCAGTACTGAGGCGGATGTACTCGATCAGGTTTCCGCTCCACTCCGTGCAGGCCCCGACCGCCGCATTCTCGACGTACCGGATGACATTGTTACGCCAGATTTGCGGCCCTCGCCATTGGGCAGTGCCACTTGTCACGCAGAGATTATTGTTGCCTTCCGATGCGCCACAATCCGCAAAAGGGTTGATCTGCGCTTCCGCGGTGTCTGACCCGTCAATCACATTGTTTTGCACGACGGCGTCATTCCCGGCCTCGTTCCCGGCGAATATCCTGCAAACATCTTCGCCGATCTGGACAATGCACCCAGTAAGTTCACTGTGGCTGCACCAGCCGAATTCGTGAAGACGACGGTGTATGGATTAGAGCCAATGGATGCTGAACGCCATGACTACAGGCGAATTATTCCCAAGCGGAATACTCCCTGTCAGAGTCTGGAGGCGAAGGCCGGCGGCAGTGTTTGGCCAGCTTGTGCTCAGCGCTGGAGAGTAGGAAAGCGGGGCACAACTCGTCAAGGTGCTCGATCCGCTGGTGATGTTGCAGGTGCCGACCCAGAAATAGGGATTCACCCAACCATGGATATACATGTTCTCGACAATCACACCCAAATCGAATGGAGCGCCGTACAAATCGAAAAATATGCGTTTCGTTGGATGTTCCCGCTGCATCGTCCGCGCAGAGGACGTTGACTATTTCGAAATTGTCCCAAGTGACATAAGACTGGGTGTCGAGGATGATCCGCTCGCTATTGCTACCATGGTTCGTCGATGTTGCTCCGGGATTCAAGATCGGCCGATTCCATGAGGATGCGCACGAAGATACCGTGCTGTCGTACCAAGTTTGATCTACTCCGATGTAAATCGGGCTTCCGCTGCTGCCACTTGCAGGGGAAACCCATGGAAAGCTGGCGTTACCCCAATCTCGACAGCCACGAAGAATAATAGAATCACCGGGCCGGATCGTTGTCGCTTTAGCTGTACCGCTGCCACGTTGTTCGATTCCCGGCGCATGGGCCCAAGCACTCGTCTTTGAAGTACCATTGTTCGTGTCAGAACCGTTGGAAGTATTGACGTAATAAGTTGCCGCGCACGCCTGTGAGACCGTGAGCAACAGAGCCGACCAAACAATCTTCATAATCATTGCACATTGACCGTCGCTACCGGTAGTGGCAGAGTGTGGCGGCAAGTTCACTTTGGTTAATTCAGCGTGATCAGAGGAGATCTGGAGTGCTCGTCGGAATCATTTTTACCGGAGAAAGCCGGGATTGAGTCTGGACTTTCCATGGTATCTGAACTGATACAACTAGATAAACTTGAGGATTGTAGCTCCGACTGTGAGACAGATGTATCAGAAATGACCCCGCCAATTGTCAGAATTTTCGCCGACCGCGTCGCCATTCTAACTACCTTTTCAAACTCGGCCGGCTTGCAGCCGAACGCCGAGGGGTTATGAGAGACATCGTGCGTGTAAAAAATCACCCATCCTCCGGACGTTCCATGAAATTCAAGCAACTGTGCGATTGCACCCATATCAAAGGACTGGCTGTACAGGCTGTTCGCCCGCAACAAATAGAGATCTGTAAGGGATTGATTAATGCCGGGTAAAATCCCGCGGCAAGTTGAGGCCATTCGCCCGACATTCGTTTTGGCCCGCATGGTCGCATGACCATAGGGGTAGGAGAACTGGTGGGCCGCCCGCGCGCCCGTTATCTGTTCAACGGCCTCCCTTCCCTTCCTCACTTCCGCTTCAATATCCCGGATGCCCAATCCGCGGCACGACACATGGCTGAAGGTGTGACTGCCGAGCTCGTGTCCCTCATCCAGCAGATCTCTGAGGTCGCGGGCGGAGAAGTGTTCCCCGAGATCATTCACCTTGTCCATAAGCCCCATCGCCGCGTAGTAGGTGCCGCGGGCACCGTAGCTCTTGAGGATTGCGCCCCCGACTTGAAGAGCCGACCTGGGAAAGTCATCGAAGGTAAAGGATACGGTGGGCATGTCGCCCCGCAGTCGAAACTCTCTCCGGCCGAAGGCAGAAATCGTACGTGCGCGAATCGCGCCTAACGCCCGGCGGATTGACACTGGGTTGCCGCTTCTTCCTGCGCCCGGATTTCCACGATCCGGATAATGCCGTCGTCCAGGATCGTCTGGTTTCTGCGAGATACCAACTCCGTAACTCCGTCGCGCTCGCCGGTCTTCCTCCATGTTGAGATCGGCGAAGACCTGACCGGAGGGCGCATTGCGTGGCGTCTTGCGATAGTTTGCAAGAAAGTCCCGAGCTCCATCTCTCGTGTACTTCTTCAATAGATGGGCCAGAAATGCATGCTCGACGCGTTTCGCCTGAATCCGGCAGCTGAAGGCGAGATCTGTCATTCGCGGCTCGCGTGAATCGACGATCGAGAATCCGACTATGCCATAGCTGCCAAATCGATCACGGCAGCTGATGACGTACGTATCGAGATGCGGAGTGGCCGCGATCTTCTCGAGCAGAGCCCGTTCATAACGGCTGCCCGAAAAGTTCATCTGATTGGTACGCTGAGTCAGTTCGTGAACCCGTTCCAGATTGGCCGCCGTGACCGGCTCGATCTCCAATTCGATCCTGCAATCGCGGAGGAAGTTCAGGTAATCGCCGGCAGAGCTTTCTGCCGCGCACTCACGAACTGCCTCCTCCTGATACATTTTACGACGGTTGGCGCTTTCCTCCGTTTCCTTGCCCTTGCACTCGGGCAGGGACGGAAGCTCGAGGTAACGATCGGCAAGCAACGTTCTCACCTCGGGACACGCCGATCGAACCTCGGCCAGTTCGAACTGAGAGTCGTCCACAAACATTAAGGTGTCGATGCCGATGTTCAGCTTGCGCGCGATCGTTTTCAAAGCCTCGCTTTTGGGATTCCAGGAAATCTGAGGGTGTAGGAAATATTCGGCCACACCTTTACTCTTGAGACACTCAATCGCTTCGTCGAAGTTGTTCTTACTGGCAATGGAATGCAGAATTCCCCGCCGGTCCAGTTTTCGGATCACATCGGCAATCCCCGGCTTGAGGGCGAGCTTCTCACTCCCGTCTTCAACGAGAATGCCGTCCCACATCGTGTTATCCAGATCCCATATGATGCACTTTACGCGGTCCTGCTGCTTCGGCTTGGGAACCAGCGTAGCATCGGCGATTACAAAGTCGAGTAAGCCGAAGTACAAGGTAGCACCGTCGGCAATATCGTTCGGCGTCAGGTCGACTGTGAAGGGCTGCTGCAGATTCAGAATCCGCTTGATTTCCTCCACTGGAACACACTCGCGGTGAAACCCGGAAGGAACGTCGAAAAGCCGTTGAAAAGGAATTGCGCTCTCTGTGCCGGTCGGACGCATGGTCAGCGACAGGCTGAGTGGGTGACCACCCGGGTTGTAGCACTCGACGACGAACAGATTCGGCATCACGGAGGTCGCTCTCGAACCTGCCGCGATTCGCTTCTTCCAGCTGTAACGTTTGCCTGTGGCAAAATTGCGCACGGGAGCCGGAATGGGCAATTGATGAAGAACAGATCCGATCGTGCGATCGCGCTTCTCGATGCGATCACTTTCCTCGATCGGCAGCATACATACGTTACCCGGCGACCAGAGTTTTCCCCAGCGCTTGAAGCGGATTTTCAGCAGATAAGAATTGGCAGTGCCCGGACAATCCAGCCGAACCATGCCATCCAGAAACCGACGGCATCGACCGTCCTCGCGCGGCGCATAAAGATCACAACTGGAATAGCAGGTTGGCCAGACGCACTCTGTGCAGTGTTCGCTCCAGGGCAGTACGGATCTTGATAAAAGCTTCGGACGAGATTCGCGAAATTTCTCGACAATCTCATTTGGAACCTGTGCCAGAGGTTCCGTTCGATGATTGGCTTCTGTCTCGTACATAAGACTCGTCTGGTAAAGTGAGAGATGTGGTCTAACTTGGAGGAAGTCGGTTATGCCAACACGGCCTTCAGTTCGGGGGCCGAACGGATTCCGCTGCGCTCCTCACAGACGGTTGTGTGAAGAATCTCGACAATTCGCTTTGCTGTTTTGCCGTCCCACTTCTCCGGAACTGAGCCTTTCCCGCGGGAAGCAAGCTGCTGTCGGATCGCCTCGCGGATCCCCTGGCTTTGGACCCCCGCCATCACATTTGTCCCGACCTCAACCGTGGCGGGGCGCTCCGTGTTCTCACGGACGGTGACGCAGGGCACACCAAGGCAGGTGGTCTCTTCCTGAATCCCTCCGGAATCGGTTACGACCAGCGCGGCATTACTCATCAGACACAGAAAATCCAGATAACCCAGCGGCTCCATGATGCGGATCGAGCCCGCCGTTTTCGACACGCTTGAACTGCTACTCTCACCCGCAACGCTGGTCCACTCAAACCGATCATCGAGACCGAAGTCGCGAATTCGCTTCTGAGTCCGAGGATGAGCAGGAAATACAATGGCGCGTTCACTGGCCAGCTCCTCAATGCCGCCGAGAATGTTCAAAAGGGCCGCCCGGTTGTCCACATTCGCCGGGCGATGAAGCGTAAGCAGGGCGTAGCCTGCGCCGGCGTGGGATGCGTCATCGCCGGCGCGCCTCCCTTTGAGGCCCAAGCGGTTCAGAATATCTGACGATTGCGCCTTCTCTTTGCATGCCAACAAGGAGTCGATCATTGTGTTACCGACGAGGTGAACTTTGCCGCCTGGAACACCTTCGTTCGCAAGATTGCGGAGTCCGCTTTTCTCCGTCACGAAGAGCAGGTCTGAGAGATGATCTGTGAGGAGGCGGTTCACTTCTTCCGGCATCGTCCGATCGAACGACCGGAGACCAGCTTCCACGTGGGCAATGAGCGGTTTGGATCCGGCGTCATCGAAGGAGATTTTCGACGCCACCAACGCACAGGCGACGGTGGAATTCACGTCGCCTATAACGACGAGAACATCAGGCCTCTCCTTAAGGAGGACGCCCTCAAATTTCCTCATGATCTCCGCCGTCTGCACCGCGTGCGAACTCGAACCAACGCCAAGATGCGCGTCCGGCTTCGGAAGACCAAGATCCGCGAAAAAAGAATTCGACATCAGCTGGTCGTAGTGCTGGCCGGTGTGCACAAGAAAATGTTGGATCAGCGCTGTGAGGGTATAGGCCTCCCCTTTTGAACCGGCTGCGGCGATTCTTTCATTGTGCTTTCGGATTTCCGCGATGATAGGGCCAGCCTTCATGAAGTTCGGCCGCGCTCCAACAACACTCATGATTTTCATGTGGATTCCGTGGCGCTAGGCGCGGGCGCGTCCCGCGAATGCGTAGAGCAACCAGCCCAACTCATATGGCCGGCATTCAAATTTGATTTTAAGAGTTCCGGGTGTGACAGGGCTCGTGGTGCCCGTTAAGAAATCAAAAAAATCCGTCACGTATGTCTGCACTGGATTATGGCGATAAACGCTTCTCCAGACTAGCTGTGCAGACGGCTCGCGCATGTCGATAGAAAGCTCGTTATTGCCATAGATCCACGCCAGACCCTTGAAAATCGAGTCGCTGAAATCCAAACCAGCGGCGTCGCCCAGGGCGAACAACGCCATCGGCCCCATCGCATGCTGGTGGACGGAGTACACCGGATAGCGCTGGAACACGTTGCCGGTAACGGAATCGTAATGCCACCACCATTGCCCGAGCGGGCCCTGAGCTCGGCATATCGCGTCAGCGCATCGCTTTGCGCCTTCGAGCGCCGCGCGGTTCCGGAAGGCTTGACCGAACCTTGCCAGAGCGTAGATCGGATATACTTGGTCGGCGAAGCTGCCAATCCGTCCTCTGAGACTACCAGTGGCGCTTCCACTTGTTGCCAGATGCCCGAAACTGCCATGCCTACCCTGATTGCCGGTTACCATCAGGAACACTTTCTGCGAGATAGCGGCGAGGTCTGGCAGATCGGCGGCGCCCGCAAGAGCTGCGTGAGCGAGACCTGCTAACAACCAGGAGATCTCCATAGTCGCGCCTCTCTGCGCTCCAGGATATCGGCCGAAAGCCCGCCTCACTTCTAGATCGGAGTAGATCTGCTTCAGTCGCTCGGGCCGGCTCACTGCGCAAAGCCAGAGGAGCAGGCCGAGGTCGCCCACGTTGTCGACCCACGTGAGATCGGCGACAAGCGCGTCGAAAACGACTTTCAAGTCGACCGGCGAAGGGATCTGGCCAGCGGTCTCCATTCGATGGAAGCCAAGAAGGCACATCGCCGTATAACGTGGTGACAACCCTTCCCGCATCAGCCCCGCCTGTGTTCGGTTAAGCTTGTGACAGAACAGGCGCTTATCGGGATCCAGCATCGGGGCAAGCCCTTTCGCAGCCAAAGCACAGAGCTCTGCCACACCAGAACGCGCCATGCGCTCCGGATCCGCGGTCATCTGCCCTCTGGATATGCTTTCCTGCACCTCTCTGGTCAGCACTCTGACTCCGCAAGCAGGACGATGTCGTCAACGATTTTCTTCATCGCCCCTTGCGCAATATTTTGTGGCGCCGCCGGCCGGCGCCATCGGGTTAACAGGACTTTTTTTTCAAGCTCTTCCGGGTTCTCAATGAGCACGAGCCGTCCCACCTGCGAAAGAAAACGATCCACCGCGCCGATTTCGCCCCGGAAGATGCTGTACACCGGAATACCTAAAGCGGCGGCCTCGCGGTTCATTGTGCCACCGCCGCTGATGACCACGTCGGAGTGCCACATGAGGTTGAGACCTTCCTCTGGATGCTCCGGAATAGAAAGTTTCCCCGACTCAAACCATTGCGGCCAAGCCTTACGCACGGAGACTGTCTGTTTGTGATTCCGCGGGAGCACAATGACTTGAACATCTGGTGCATGGACGAGGAATTCAATGGTAGCTGCAAAAAGCTCATCACTCTTCGGATTATGGTAGTGCGCTTCGGTGGCGGGAGGACGTACCACCACGATCAGGTTGCGCTCATCCAATCCAAGACGGGACTTGATGGAAGGATCCGGTCTGAAAGCCGGAACATAGACGTCTTCCTTGATCCCGGGATATTGCAGCACACGATGCGCCTTTCGCATCGATTCACTTACAGGTATGATTTCGGGAGACATCAGAAAAGTCGGCTTCAGCAGTGACATGAATCTCACAAACTCATAGTCAAAAATGCAAACCGAAGGAATACCCAGCAGCACCGATGCGATGGTCTGGGACCGCGACCCGTGGCTTACGGACAGATGCGGGCGCTGTCGGGCAATGGTTGGAATCAGTTGCAGCGACCGAAGACAGGTTCCGAAGACCTTAATTAGCCGGTGTTTTCCCCAATGGCGGCCGACGCATCTGTAATCCAACTGGTATAAGTCGGCTAGTTCACGCACCTGGTAAGCGTCACGCGCTGTAAGCGTTACCAAAAATCCACGCTTCTTAAGCTCCTCGACGATGGGCGCAAAGAATGGCACATGAGGAGAATTGTCAAGATCAATCCAGATTCGCTTCGACGCCGACGCCACCAGCTGAACAGAAGCTTCCATGAGACACTCGTTCATCACACTACCAGTTGAATGTTGCAAAAGCTTGGAACTGTTGCGTAATTTGCTCAACAAGCGAGCCGGGAGGCGCCCGAGTCTTCGCGGAGCGCCGCAGGCATGTCAGAGTGCTCAGTGTGTGGTCGCTAAGTACTGCTCGCCGACCTTCTCCGATTCCGCTCCGGACACGAAGTTCATCACTTCGCGCACGACGCGTTCCTGCTGATCCAGCAGCAGACTGGGGAACATGGGGAGAGAAATGATCTCGGCAGCAACCGATTCGCACACGGGGAAGTCTCCTTCTTTGAACCCGAGTGGCTTGTACGCCTTCTGCAGATGCAGCGGAACGGGATAATGGATTCCCGAACCAATGTTTACCCGATTCAGATGTTGAATGAGTCCCGCGCGGTCCTCGACGCGAATCACATATAGGTGATAAACTCCCGTGGCCCACTCCGGCTCAAAGGGCGGGAGATGGCCAGCGCTCGCTTTGAGAAACAGGTCCCGATACCGAGAAGCCGCCTGGCGCCGATTTTCGTTCCACACTTCAAGGTGCCGAAGTTTATTTTGCAGGATTCCGGCCTGGATCGCATCTAGCCGACCGTTGAACCCCTCCATTTCGTGGTAATACTTCTGGCTTTGACCGTGATCGCGCAGCATTCGAATCTTCCTGGCGAGGTCTGCGCTGTTTGTCGTCACAGCGCCGCCTTCGCCACAGGCTCCGAGATTCTTTCCGGGGTAGAAACTGAACGCCGCGGCCAGTCCAATCGACCCGGCCCGCTTTCGGCAGTTGTTTTTCTTCGAGAAGTAATCCGCACCGTGCGCCTGGCATGCATCCTCGATCACCACCAAGCGATAGCGTTCCGCCAGTTCCATAATCGGATCCATATGCGCCGCCTGACCATAAAGATGGATCGGCACGATGGCCGCCACTGGCCGCATGAGCCTTCTGTTGATCAGCTTGCCGGAGTTCTGGTCGACGAAGCACTCAACTTCGAGATACTCGCGAAGCCTGGCAGGGTCCATATTAAAGGTGCACTCGTCGATGTCGACAAAGTCCACCATCAATCCGGCTTGGCTGATTGCCTCCGTGGTCGCAATGAAAGTATTCGGCACTGTGACGGCGATGCTGTCTTTCTCCAACTCCGCGGCCATTAGTGCGAAGCGCAGGGCGTCCGTGCCGCTGCCGACTCCGATCGAGTGTTCCGTATGGCAGAACCTGGCGAAGTCCTTTTCAAACTCCTCGACCGCCGGTCCGCCGACAAAAGCGCCTTTTTCAAGGGTGTTCACAAAGCTGATGCATAGCTCCTCCCTGAGTTCCTGATGCGGTGTCACCAAGTCCAGGAAAGGCACTTTTTCGGCTGATTTCATGATTCTACGTACTCCTCCTGCACGGATCGGATTGTTATTCAGTTAGAATTGATGCTCTGATTGAACGCTTCTGATGAACCTGGCTGGATTTCCGACCACGATCGAATGCGCCGGGACGTCCCTCGTTACAACGCTTCCCGCTCCGACAATGGCGTGTTCCCCGATGGTGACGTTCGACAGAATCGGTGGCCCCTGACCCGATTGATGCACCTTTCTTGACCAGTGTCGTCTCGACACCCCAATCTTGTTGGGTCTGCAGTTCGCCTTCCGGAGTTGTGGCGCGCGGATAGGTATCATTGATGAACATCACGCCATGTCCGATGAAGACGTTATCCTCGATGATTACACCTTCACAGACAAATGTGTGGCTCGAGATCTTGCATCGGCTGCCAACCTTCGCGTTTTTCTGAATTTCGACGAATGCGCCAATTTTTGTCTCATCCCCGACCTCACAGCCGTAGAGATTGATGAATCTCGAGAACTTGACGCCTTTGCCGAGCTTGACGTCATCAGAAACAGAAAGAAAGTCGTTCATAGCGCAACAGGAACGCCTCGGTTCTTGAGCGACTTGTCTGCGGCTTCCAACAGTCTGACGATTCTCAAGCCGGCTTCGCCGTCATTAAACGGTCGTTCATTGTTTGACACACACTCGGCAAAATATTTGGTCTCGGCGGCCAGAGCCTCAGTCTGTTCAACCCGGGGAGCCCACATGTCGCCGGAACGATAGCTCACTAATAAATCGTGAACATTCTGACCGTTGGTGATCTCAGCACCCTTATCGTAAACCTTGAGCTTTTCGTCAGGCTCGAGATCGTTCCAGACCAGCATTTTCTTCTCGCCTCCGATCAGCGTTGTCCGCACCTTGACCGGAGAGAGCCAGTTCACATTAAAGTGAGCGATCAGGTTGTCACTATAATAGACCGTGATGTAGGCAACATTTTCCAGGCAATTTAAGTGGGACTGGCCTGATGCGGTCACGCACTTGGCTTCATTGGAGGTGAGATGATCCACAATCGACAGGTCGTGAGGCGCAAGATCCCAAATGACATTGACATCGTGCTGAAAGAGGCCCAAGTTGACTCTGGTCGAATCGTAATAATAGAGTTTTCCGAGTGCTCCTTCCGCGATCATTTGCCGTATTCGCCGAACCGCGCCGGTAAACAGGAACGTGTGATCCACCATGATCCGAAGGTTCTTCCGGTCGGCCAATTCAATCAGCTGCTCGGCTTGGGCAGATGTCGACGTGAAGGGCTTCTCGACGAAGACGTGTTTGTCGTTTTTCAGCGCCAATTCGGCCAATTCGAAATGGGTCCAGACCGGTGTGATAATTGCTGCGGCGTCAATATCGGGAGAGGCAAGTACCGCTTTGACGTCGCAGGTGATTTTCACGTTCGGAAAGTCCCGACTGGCTCGTTGTTGCGCCGCCGGACTTTTGTCGCATATCGCAACAACCTTGCAGCCGAGCGCAGAGTTGAAATTTCTTGCAATGCGAGGCCCCCAATAACCGTAACCGATAACTGCAATGTTTATCATAATGTGCTTGTTGCCTTTGGCACACCACTTGTTTTTGCGATTCCGCCAGCCTGAAAAGAAAGGTAAAAACGAGGGGTGACGAGAATCCTTTTCGGGTAGGCTACCGCCCACTCAGTCCCAAACGGCACTTTCGTCCAAAGGTTTCTTGCCCTTGAGCAAGCAGGTTCTTCGCCAAATTCGATCACCAACTTTAAGTTCGTGTTTTCAATCGGTTAGCAGCATATCCCGGGCGCGGCAAGTGCGGGCGAGTTTCACTTGCTCCCGATTTATGGGACTAAAGTCGCATTATGGGATTGATGACTACCGGCTCTCCAGAAACTACTGGTCCGTTCCACAGCGATTTCGGGTTGTGGGTTGGTCTGTTCGTTAGCAGGCAGGTCGGGTGAGAGATGAAGCGTCGTTTCGGGTCAGGTAAAAATACACTTCGGGGTGTCAGTGCGCCGGCATGTTCGGCATCGACGGCCGCTGAAGTTAGTTTAGTGCAGCGGGTTTTCTGCGATGGGAACCAAGGCGAATCCTTGGGCCTTGGCCCTTAGTGCACATTCGCCTGCTCCCGGTTCAGGCGTTTCCGGTCAAACTGCGCCGCTCCGTGATCGACCCAGGCTTGGCCGTGGGTCAGGAGACGATAGATGAGCACTGCAAGATTGCGTGTCATCGCTTTGACTGCGGCTTTGAATGTGGGTACCCTGCCGAATGTGGATGAGCATGCGGGTGCTGTCGATATCCTCGACCTTGAGGCGGCATAGTTCGGCTCGTCGCATGCCCGTTGAGTACATCGTGATCAGCATGGCGCGATGGAACAGGTTGCTGGCGGAGTCGATCAGTCGGATCGCTTCTTCCCGCGTCAGAATGATAGGCAGCCGGCGCGGTGCTCTCGGATACGGCACCTCTTCGACCGGGTACGCTCGCTTCAGGGTCCTGCAGAAGAAGAAACGCAGCGCCGCCGTGTGCAAGCCGACCGTGCGGACGCCCAGTTTCCGCTCCTTGAGCAGGTACACCTGATAGGCACGGATCTGTTCTTTACCCAGTTCGTCCGGCGGACGACGGAAGTAACGGGCGAAGTCTGCCACGACTTTCAGGTAGGTGTTTACGGTAGTCTGAGAGTAATTACGACGCTGGAGCTCTTCCAGCATCATTTTTCGGACTCGTCAGAAGAATTCATGGGTAACTCCGGCTCGGGTAGTTTGCCAAGTGAGTGATAGAGCGCGAGTTCCAGGATGCGGAAGGTGCGAAAGCCATAGGATCTTCTCATGGTGACTTTGGCTTTGTTGTTCAGCCCCTCGACCACACCGCTGGAAAACTGCTTTTTGGCCTTGAAATAGTTGAGCAGCAGCTCGCGGTGAGTGCGCAGTGTCGGGCGATCTTCTTCATCGGCTCGATGCGGGATCGCATCGTTTGATGGCACCAGAAATCCAGGAACATGCCGGCCCAGGTGGGCGAGTTGTAATCCCAGAACTGCTGAAAGTCTTCCTTGAGGAGATAGGCACGGACGGTCTTGAGGTTGTAGCGGAGCAGATCGCGCAGACGGAACTTCTGTTGAGCGGTGAGATTCTCTTTGCGCTTGAGCACGCACCAGCGCGACTTCTTCAGTAGCGGCTGGTACCCGTCGCGGTGCCATCCGGCGCGACTTCGGCGGCGCGGACCTCATCCAGAGCCTTATTCATCTTGGCGACGATGTGGAAGCGGTCGAGGATGTGCAGCGCCTGGGAGCATTTCTGGCGGATCACGTCCAGGTAGGGCTGCCACATGTCCGAGCAGACGAACTCGATCTGCGCAGCGAGTTCGTCTCCGATGACGGTGAAGAAACCCTGGAAGGATTCGATCGTGCGTTCCTTGCCGACCCAGAGCAGGCGGGTGATCCCCTGGTCGATCTGGTAGACCAGCGTCAGGTATTTGTGGCCTTTGGCGTACTGGATTTCATCCACGCCAATGGCGCGGATCGGCCCCAGCGTGCGATGCTCCAGGCCCCAGCCGACCACATACTCGACGGCGTCGCACACCTTGTCCCAGGAAGTGTGGAACGCCTCGGCGGTTTCCTTCCAGGAGAGTTTGCGCGCCCAGCGGGCCAGAAACAGCATATAGGCTTTGGTCAACTGGTGCTTGCCATCGCCCCAGGGAACCTCCTCGACGAACACCGCATTGCAGCGCGGCAGTCGACGCGGCGCATGCGGTACAGCAGGAAAACCAGAAAGCCCCAGAGCGGAATGAACTCGAAGCACCGCTCGGGAAGATGATCGTAACCGGGCGCCGGCTGGTGGCAGCCCGAGCAGACCGCCGCCGAGCCCTCGCGCGGCCGGACGTCCACTTCGATGCTTTTCTTGTCGGGGCCGAAGCGGGCGTGTTGGTAAACGAATCCCCGGAAGGCGATGGCAGTGGTTTAGAATCGTGATCAGTTCCATGGCGAAGAAGGCGGCGAAGGCGAAGACCTCCACAATAAACCGCGCAGCCGCGTCCTCGCCCCGCGGATCTTGCCGCCTACTGCCGCGATCTGGACAACTGGCCGCGCTCGTGGATGGGGCTGGAAAAAGACGTGCCGCCGGGAGAGAAGCTGGTGGCCTGCTTCCGGCCATTCATCGAACATCTGGCATCGACCGGTCTTTCCCGCAAGACCATTCGCAAGCACGTCGACAATCTCTGGGTGCTGGGCGGGGAGATCATCCGCGACCTGAACGACGACCCCTTCTCTTAGAAGGAAAGACGTCGGCAAGATTCTCTGCGATGTGGTCCATGACGAAGGCGGCCCGCTGATCCACGGCGGCATGTCCGAGCAGCTACAGAATTCCTTTGATTCCACCTGCCGGAAACTTCACCGATTCCTCACCCAATCGCCGCGCTGAGTTCCAAAATCACCCACGAATTCCTCAGACGAGGCATTTTTCGAAGTTGGGTCACAGGGACCTCCTTGTGACCCACAGACTACGCCACGCCGCCGGAACCTCTACCTACGCACACGCGCAGCGTCCGCCGCGCGGGCGGCTTCGTTCAAACGCGGCAAGGTCTGGTGGTTCAAGTTCACGTTCAACGGTGAAGCGTTCCGTGAGAGCACGAAACAAACGAACAAGCGCGTTGCGGAGCAGATCGAGGCTGCACGCAAGACAGGTCTGGCGAAGGGCGATGTGGGCATCCGCGATCGGGCGCCCGTTTTGACCTTCGAAGAATTCGCGAAGGCGGATTTTCTGCCCCACATTGAGTCCCGCTTCGCGGACAAAACGGGAACACTCGCTTACTACCGGGTACAAGTGGCGCACCTCCTGGGCTTCGCCCCTATTGCGAAATCGAAGCTCGACGCGGTGTCGGCGGAGGCAATTACCGCTTTCATTGAAAAGCGGCGGCAGGCCAAATACGAAGTCGCAACGATAAACCGAGCTCTCCAGGTATTGCGGCGAATGCTTCGCCTGGCAGTCGAATGGGGCCGGATCGACAAGACGCCAACGCGCGTAACCCTTCTGCCCGGCGAGAAGCGGCGGGAACGTGTTCTGTCGCATCAGGAGGAAGCGGAATACCTGAGAGCTGCGCAGGAGATCGGCGAAGCCGCCATCGCGGCCTATGAGCGTGCATTGCAGGGTATTCGCGCCGTTAAGCGCAACCACCAGCCGACAAAGCCGACAGACCCATTCGTTTTGCGAGATGCGGCAACCGTGCTGCTCGACTGCGGATTACGTCCCGATGAATGCTACCGCCTCCGTTGGGAGCAATACCGGGAAGGAAGCCTTCATATCGAGACCGGGAAAACCGCAAACGCGCGGCGGACCGTTCCGCTCTCGGATCGAGGCGCGGCGATACTCGAAATGCGGCGTCCGGCGACCGGCGCCGACTGGATCTTCCCTGCCTCGACGCGAAGCGGGCATATCGAACTCTCGTCGCTGAAAAAGCAGCACGCGAAAGCCTGCCATCTGGCAAAACTCGAACGCCTTCCGCTCTACACTTTCCGGCATACCTGCCTGACGCGATGGGCGGGCCACATGGACCCGTACTCTCTGGCGTACTTCGCGGGCCACAGTTCATTCGTGACAACACGGCGCTACGTCCACCCCAATCTGACAATCGCGCGCGAAGCGATGAACCGGGCACGAATGGCACAGGGTGGGCACAAAATCGGGCACAGTGCGGCAGACACCTGCTCATCAGCCCAAACCGAAACCTCTGCAAATTATTGAAATGGAATGATTTAACTGGTAGGCGCGGCTGGACTCGAACCAGCGACCCTTAGCTTAGAAGGCTAATGCTCTATCCACCTGAGCTACGCGCCCGTCCGTTTCCCGATTGTACCCCGCAAAACTGCGCCCCAGAAAAGCCTCGTCCGCGAAGCGGCCAGTTCGCGCTCGTGTTCCATTCGCCATTCGCGCCGCCCGGCCTTCCTTAAGATCTTCGAGCAGGCGCAGCCTTCCGATTCCCTTCGAGCAGGCGATCCATTTCCACGCATAAGAGCGCGCTGCGCCGCCGCCAACCGTTCTTCCGCTTCGCGAATTCCGGCGTGCGAGACTTCGATGCTGCGCGCGTAGGAAGTGAGCGCCACGCCTGTCGGTTCACGCCGGATCTGCTCGGCGCTCGCCGCAGCCTCCCTGTTTTGCGCGCTTCGAGTAGGGACTGATTCTGAGACACCTCTCCGACCGGCGGCCGCCGCGCGCGCCCGCTGCAAACTCAGTTGCATCTCCCGCCACCGCAGCACCTGTTCCAGACGAAAAGAAAACGCCTTCATTCTGCCGCTTTATGGAATCATCTGGGCCAGAGCCCCCATCTGCCGAATCGTCTCCTCGACGATGGAACTGTCGGTCGGACCCTGGCGCAGGAACCGCATGATCTCAGTTCGGGAGCGGATGACCGCGTCCAGTTTGGGATTGGAGCCGGAAACATACGCGCCCAGGTTGATCAAATCTTCCGACTGCCGGTAAAGCGCCAGCGCTTCGCGAATCTTGCGCGCGCTAGCCGCCTGCTCGGGGGTGGCCAGGCTGCGACTGCAGACGGCTCACCGAATCGAGCACCTGGATCGCCGGGAAATGGCCCGCCGCGCCGAGTTCGCGCGCAAGCGTGATGTGTCCGTCGAGGATCGCCCGCACGGCATCGCAGATCGGCTCGTTGAAATCGTCGCCTTCGACCAGCACCGTGAAGAACGCCGTAATCGAGCCATGCTCGAAATTCCCCGCGCGTTCGCAGATCTTCGGCAGCAGGCTGAAGACCGAAGGCGTATAGCCCTTCTGGCTGGGCGGCTCGCCCGCGGCCAGGCCGATCTCGCGCTGCGCCATGGCCAGCCGCGTGATCGAATCCATGACCAGCAGAACGTCTTCCCCTCGGTCGCGGAAATATTCGGCGATGGCCAGCGCCACGAAGCAGGCGCGGACGCGCAGGGGCGCGGGCCGATCGGAAGTCGCGACCACCACGACCGAGCGGCGCATCCCCTCTTCGCCCAGATCGTGCTCGATGAACGCCCGGACCTCGCGATTGCGCTCGCCGATCAGCGCGATGACGTTGACGCCGGCCGAACTGGATCGCGCCATCGAGCCGAGCAGCGTGCTCTTGCCCGACGCCGCTGCCGCCGAAGATGCCGATGCGCTGGCCTTTGCCGCAGGGCAGCAGCCCATCGATGACACGAATTCCCGTGGTAAGGCGCTGGTTGATATGGGCGCGTTCCATGGGACTGGGCGGCTGCGCGTAGAGCGGGCGGGTCTCGGTGGCAAGAATGGGCGGCCCGCCGTCCATCGGCGCGCCGAAGCCATCCAGCACGCGTCCGAGCAGATGCGGCGAGACATTCACATCGCCGTTCCCTCCGCGGCGCCAGGATCCGATCGCCAAGACAGAGGCCGCCGGTCTCTTCGAGCGGCATGGAGAGGACGCGGCCATCGCGAAACCCGATCACCTGGGTGCGGATGGCGCGGCCGCCGCGGGTGCGGATCTCGCAGAAGTCGCCGATGGCCGCGGCCGGCCCGCGCGATTCCACGATCAGCCCGACCAGTTCGACGACCTCGCCTTCGGTACGCACCGGCTGCATGCGGTCGCAGGGCTGCGGCGTAATAGCTCAGATCAATTTCGGCAACTGGCGCTCATAGCCGATCAGCCTCCAGCCAGTCGGTCGGCCAGGCCGCGGCTGATTTCTTCGAGTTGCGTGTCGACGGAAGCGTCGATGATGCCCTCGGCGGAATGAATGATCAACGTTCCCGGCGCGCAGTCCGGATCCGGCTGGATTTTCACGCGCGACGCATGACTGCCGGGCAACGCGGAGGTGATGGCGGCGGCAAACCGCGGATGCACGGTGATCGTGTACGACTCGGACCGCGTCAGGCGCTCGAAAGCAACGCGGGCCAGCGCGGTCAGAGCTCCTTCGTCCACGCCAATTGCCGGTGAAGCACGCGCTTCGCGATCAGGAGGGCGAGTTGCACCACGTCGCGTTCGGCGCGCCGCCGCAGGTCGGGTCCCAAAGCCACAATCTCCGCGATCGACGCATTCAGGCGTTCCAGCACTGGCTGCAGTTCGGCCCGCGCCTGCTGATCGCCCTGCTGGCGGCCGGCTTCCGTACCGCTTCGCGGCGTTCCGTGGCCAGACGGGATTCCAGCTGATGCACCTTTTCTCTGAGAGCAGCGATCTCGCCCGCGCCCTGACCGGCGTCTACCGCTCCGCGGCGATTGACGTGCCGCGCGATCGCGCCGGACCCGAGCAGGGGAAGACCATCGGCTGAACTCTACTCGAATCGGGACCGGAATCGCGCCGGCTCAGCACCTTAGAGAGCACGCAGACCTCAGACAACATACTGTTCCCCGACCGTACCCTTCATCGTGATCGACGCCTTCGGTTTCCAGCTGCCGCACCAGCGCGATGATCTGCTGCTGCGCGGCTTCGACTTCTTTGATCCGGACCGGGCCCATCGATTCCATTTCTTCCTTCATCATTTCGGTGGTCGCGGGCCGACATGGTGGCGAAGAAATGATCGCGCAGCTGCTCGCTGGTGCCTTTCAGCGCCATGGTCAGAACCTTGCGATCCGTCCGCGCCGAGGATTTCCTTCAGCTGGATGACATCGATCATCAGCAGATCTTCGAAAACGAACATCAGATGGCGGATCGTCTCGACCAGGTTGGGATTATGCTGCTCGATCACCTCGAGGATTTCCTTGCTGGTGCCCGAATCGAGGCGATTGAACATCTCCGCGACCGCGCGAATGCCGCCATAGGACTCGCGGCTGAATTCGCCGATCGATTTGAGCTTCTTGCCGATCACCGTGGCGATTTTGTTAACGATCTCGGGCGAGATCTGGTCGAGATTGCCCATCCGCAGCGCGACGTCGGCGCGGATTTCGGAGGGCAGCGAGACCAGCAGAGCGGCGGCCTGCGAGGCATTCAGATGGGAAAGGACGAGCGCGATGGTTTGCGGATGTTCGTTGTGGATGAACTTGGCAAGCTGCTGCGGGTCGACCTTCTGCAGAATGTCCAGGCTGGCGTATTCGCCGCCCATCGACTTTCGCAAGCCGATCGATCAGCCTTTTCGCGACCTCGGGCCCGAAGGCCTGATTGCAGCATCTTTCTTGGCGTAGTCCAGCCCGCCGCGCACGACGAAATCGTGCGCCATGTTCATCTGATAGAACTCTTCGAGAAGAGCTTCGGCGTTTTCGGAAGAAATGGAATCGAGCCGCGCAATTTCGCGGCTCACGAGCTGCACTTCGTCTTCGGAGAGCTGCTTGATGATTTCGGCGCTGGCCTTGTCGCCCAGCAGGATCAGCAGCATGGCGGCCTTGCGGATGCCGCTCAGCGACTTCGGACGCCTTGGGGTCGCGTTGGCGATCATGATGCGCTTGCTCTCGGCTTCCGAGATCCAGGTGCGCAGAACGTTGGTGGCGTTGCCCGGATCCTTCTGGACGGATCGCGGATGTGTTTGACCAGCACCTCGGTCTTCTTGGTGTTGGCCGGGAAGCTTGATCCGGCTCAAGGTCTTCCGACTTCGAGCAGCGCCTGTCGGCGTCGTTTCCGTGAAGCTGCTGTTCCATCTGCGCGGTCGCGGCCGGCTTCCGTCGAGCGCTTGCTGGCGCGCGGACTGACCGCCGGCGAGGGCATCGGCGCCATGTCTTCGGCCCGTCGCGCGGCGGCGCTTGCGCGACATGACAGAAGATGAGCGCGCCACCAGCAGAAGAAGCAGAACGGCCGCCGCCCATCACGACCGGCTGCTTGAAATCGAATCCCGCCGGCGCTTGTTTGGCCGGCGCGGCGGGAGCCAGGGGCGGCTCGGCCTCGAGCGTGGTTTCAAAGGGAAGCGTTTCGACCGTGATCTGATCGCCGCGCTGCTCGGTGAAACCCGTGATGCCCGCGACGATGTCGTGAACTCCCTTGAGTACTTCGGCGGAGGGCGGAACCAGCGATCTTCTTCGCCTTTGGCGCCGACGCCCTCCCAGCGAACGTTCTGGTCGAGCAGGACGGCGGTCGAGATGCGGCGGATCGTTCCTTTCGGCGAGATCGTGTGTTTCACGGTCCGGCTGGGCTGGTAGGAGGCATTTTCGGTGCGGCGGACAGGCCGGAGGAACCCCTGCGTCGCCGGCGCCGTCGGATGGGGCAGATTCGACGCCGTGCCGGGCGTGCCGCCCGACATCGCGCCGCCGCTCGATTCTTCGGTGGTTTGAGACGTAAGAACCGCCGATTTCGTCGCATCGACGGTTTCTTCGTTTTCTTCGCTGCTGCGTGAAATCGCAGTCGGCGTTGACGCTGGCATGGAAGCGGTCCGGGCCGAGCAGCGGACCGAGCGCGGTATTGATCTTCGTGAGCAGTTCCGATTCCACCTGCCGGCGGTAATCGAGATTCGCCTCGGCGAGTTGCGCCTCGCCGTCGCCCTGGACGTGCGGGCGGCTCAGCAGCCTGCCGCTGGCATCGATGATGGCGACCGCTTCGGGAGCCAGGCCGTCGACCGCGCTGGCCACCAGATTCGCGATAGCGACGACGCTCGATTGCGGCAGCTGCGCCATGCGCTTCAGACGAAGGACGACGGTCGCTTTGGAAGGCTGGCGGGCATCGAGAAAAACCGATTCCTTCGCGAAGGTGATATGGATGCGCGCCTGATCGACTTCGGACAGGGTGGCGACCGTGCGTTCCAGTTCTCCTTCGAGCGCGCGGCGATAGTTGACCTGTTCGGCGAAATCGCTGGCGCCGAGGTTGGTGCGGTCGAAGAGCTCAAAGCCGATGCGCCCGGATTTGGGCAGACCGGCGCCGGCGAGCGCGAGCCTGCGCATCGGCGAGATGTTCCGAAGGCACAAGCACGGTGGAGCCCGGTTTCATCCAGCCGGTATTCGATTCCCGCTTCGCGGATTTTCTGCGTGACCGCGCGCGGCATCCTCGGGAGCGAGAGCGCTGTAGAGCAACGCGGAAATCGCTTTCATGCTTCCACTTGAGAAGCCCGCACACGCGAGCGGAACACAGCACGATCGGCACAACGATCAGCGAGATCTGCTGCGCGCGGCTCAGCGAGTTCCAGATTTTTAGCAAGTTGATTCATTCCCGTGTTCGAGGAACCGCCTTACATCGGCATTTTCATGATTTCCTGGTAGGCCGAAACGAACTTATTTCTCACCTGCTGAAACAAATCGAGCGAGAGCTCGGCCTTCTGAGTGGCGAGCGCGACGTTGTGAGACGTCGCCTTTGCCGGCGGTAAGCAGGTCCATGGCGGCCGATTTCGCAGACTGCTGTTGAGAGTTTCCACCTGCGTTGATTGCGCCGCCGATCGCATCGGCGAAACTACTTCCGGCGGCTGCGCCGGTGTATTCCGCTGCAATTCCCGGAATGAGACCCGGAAATGCGCCTGCAACTGACACGAGGGGATATATACATGGTTATCCTCTATCGAAACAGGTCGATCGAGCGGGCGATCATGTCTTTGACCGCGGAGATCGCCGCGACGTTCGCCTGATAACCGCGCGAGGCGCTCATGAGATCGACCATTTCTTCGGCGGGGTTCACGCGCGGAAACGCCACGTAGCCCTGAGCGTCGGCATCGGGATGGCCGGGCATGTAGCGGCGCTCGGGGTCGCGGTCGTCAATCGTGATGTCCGAAACCGCAACCCCCGTCATCCCTGACCGGATGCCGCTGAGAGGACGTCCGGCGAACGAAGACGCGACGGGCGACGTGGTGAAGACGGTGTCTTTGCGTTTGTAGGGGCCGCCTTCCGGCGTTCTGGTGGTATCGGCATTGGCGAGGTTTTCCGTGATGATCTCGGCGCGCGCACGTTGCGCCTCCATGCCGGATGCGCTGACGGAAATGGCGCTGAACAGACTCATGACGTGCGGCCTTCCTCGAATTGCCGAGCGGATGTTTTTCAGTTCGCCGCGAATCATCTGCATGGTCGCGATTGAATTTCAGGGTGTTCTCGGAAAGGAGCCGCGCTTCGCGATCGATCGAGACGTTGTTGCCGTCGTTGCGGCTGGGCAGACCGGGCGTTTCCACTACGGCATCGCTGGCGTCAGAAAGCGCGGAGGAGAAATCGGCCGGCATCTCGACATCGCGCGTCTGATAGCCCGGCGTATCGGCATTCGCAATGTTGGAGGCGACGACCTCCTGCCTTTGCGAAAGGTAACTCAGGAAGCGGCCGAATTCCAGACCCGTTTGATCCAGAGACATGCGACTCCCAATGCACGGACTACTCCAAAGCCAAGTCGTTGCAGGATCTCAATCGGCGCGTCTGAGGGAACGTCAGAAATCTGCCGGATCGCCAGAATTCTGGCGGTCGCGATTGAACCTCGCAACGGCCTGCAATCGAGACGAGGCGACGCCGCCGCATGCGCCCGGGATGCCTTCGCAACCGTCACCGCGTCCTGAAGGCGGCGCAGATATTCGCCCAGTTCTTCAAGGCTCGCCGCCGGTGCTTCCCGGGGAAGGTGCGCAGTCAAATCGGCAGCGTTCTGCCAATCGCCGCGCCGCGCGGATTCCCGTATCAGCGCTACGCGCTCGAGCGCGTCAGAGAGTTGAGAGGCCATTGCTTTGAGTATTATTGGCGCCGGTATATTGGGCGAACAAGCCCGTAACGTAACTGACCTGGCTCTCCAGTTCCGCAATCGTGGAATCGGCCTTTGAAATCTGCTGCGTCAGATTTGTCTGCAGTTGATTCACCGTCGCCTGCTCGTTCGCGACGGTGGTCTGCTGGGTCGCGACCTGATTCGCGAAAGAAGTCTCTTCCGTTTTAAGAGCGCCGGTCGTGGGGTCTTCGACTCCGTTCAACAGATTCGTCGCGG
Organism: Terriglobia bacterium; assembly: GCA_963845785.1. Classification (GTDB taxonomy): domain Bacteria; phylum Acidobacteriota; class Terriglobia; order Bryobacterales; family Bryobacteraceae; genus BOG-234. The sequence continues at coordinate 636,499 of CAWJTK010000005.1, forward strand.
TCTGCAGAAATCCGCTCGTTGTGCCATCGCCGAGAGTGGAGAGGAGTGTCGAAAAATTCGCATTCGCCGCCGTCGTAAAGGCGGTTGTATCGACCGAAATTTGCCCGTTCTGATCGAGGGTAATCCCGAAGTTTGCGAGAGCGCTGGCCGGGGATCCGTTACTGTATGTTCCCAGCTGATTGAGAACGTTCGTGAGGGTCTGGACCACGCTATCGCCTTCGAGAGCGCCCGCATTGGAACCGTGATACTGGTTGAGGATGTCGACAGCCGCGTTATAGGATCCCGCAAACGCGCTGAATGCCGATGCAAGAGCCGAAGGGTTGTCCGAAACCGTAACAGTGGTGGAAGCGCCCTCGGCGCTCTGGCCAGGAGATTCACCGTCAAGCCGGGCGAGAGTGTGACGGTTCGGCTGTCACTCGTGATGGGCGTGGCAATGCCGTCAATGTTATAGCTGGCCAGCGATCCGGCGGTGGAGCTGGAGATCAGGTCGTTGCCCGAAGAATCCGTAAGATCGATGGAATCGGTGCCCAGATTTGTGGCTTGGAGCGAGAGGCGGTAATCGGGCGAACTGGTCGACCCCACATTCACGAGGGTCGCCTGCACCTGACTCCCGGCCTGCTGGTTGATCGCCGCGGCAAGATCCTGCAGGTCGGACGATGCCGGCGTAATCGTAGTCGTTGTACCGCCGACGGTGAGACGTGAAGGTGGAAGAGTCGCTGAGGCCCTGAGTCGTTGGGTCCGCCACAGTCGTCGTCCCGGCATCACTCAAAGCCGTCGAGTAGGAGCCAAGGCTTCCCACACTGATGGTGTATGTACCCGCCGTGGCCCCCGAACCAACCGTCGCGCTTACGGTAGAGTCGGAGACTGAAGACGTCAACAGGTTCGAGTTGAGGGTGCTCTGGAGGGAACTGATGGACTGCTGCAGGTTCGAAAAGGCCGAATCCAGACCCTGGAGATCCGAATAAGTGGTCTGCATGCTGTTCAGCTGAACCTCATCCGACTGAAGCGGCAACGAAGCGATGCCGACCGCGCGGGTGAGTACCTGCTGCAAGCTCGACGCATAGTTGCTGACCCCCGAAAAGGTCGCAGGCGCGGTGAGCGCTGCCGCGGATGACGCCAGTGACGATGATGTAGATGAAGTCGCCATAATTCTTCTAGCTGGGGCGGTCCGCCCGGCGACCGCCCCACCCAGGACATTAACCTTTCAGCAGCGACAGAACAGCCTGCGGCGCGGAGTTCGCCTGCGCGAGCGCCGCCAGCGAAGCCTGCTGCAGAACCTGGGCTTTCGTCAGGTTCGCCGCTTCCTGCGCGATATTGGCATCTTTAATGCCTGATTCCGCCGCGGAGAAGTTCGTGATCTGCGACTGAGCCAGGTTGATCGCGTAGTTCAGTTTGTTCTCACCCGCGCCCACAATACCTTGAGTGAGACCAAGGTTGCTGATCGCGGTGGTCAGTGCTGACAGAGCCGCAATCGCATTTCCGGTATCCGAAGCGGTCGTCGAAGGCCCGGTGACGGTCTGCGGCGCCGGTTCCCCCGAACAGGTTTCCCGTTCCGCCGCCCGCTCCGGCCGTGTAAGCGGTTTCGTCAACGCTGAACGAACTGGTGCTCTGAAACGAGATGTTGTTCCCGTTCGCCGTTGTCACCGCTGAGATTCCCGTGCCGCTCAATGCGGTGTTCAGGGTGGTCTCCGCATCGGCCAGAGATCCCGCGTTGGTGGCATCCAGAGTCACTGATTTGGAGCCGCTCGCGGTATTAAAGACGACCGTTTCCGACGCCGACGTACCACCGCCCGCGGTGAACGCCGCAAACGCGCCACCCGCGCCCGTGGAACTGTCGAGCGTGTAGTTGGAGGTATTGACTGCGGTCGAGGCCGAGGTCGCGACGGCGTTGCCGCCGCTTGCCGCGGCAGTACTTACTGTGAATGCCGCGCTGCCGCCGAACTGAAGGCCGCCATCGTTCGCGATGGAGGCGCTGATTCCGTACTGTGCCAGCGAGGTGTTCAGGCTGTTCACCACGTCGTTGCCGGACAGGCCATTGGCTCCGCCTGAAACCGTGACGGCTACAGCCGTGTTGCCCGTTGCCGTAGCGATGTTGAAGTTGAACACCTGGCTGTTGCGTTCCCGACAGAAACGTCGCGGCGTTGTTGTTGAGGTTGACCGTGTTGCCGGTCAGCTCGGTTCCGCCACCGGCGACGCTGGTGTTTGCGATGCCCAGCCCCGTTGCGTCCACCGCGTTGTTGGCGCCGCTCAGGTCGACCGACACCTGAGAATCCGTCTGATTATCGCCGCCGCCGACATAGGTGACCAGATTCGCGTTATTGATACCGCCGGCATTCAAACCGATACTGGCTGCCTGGCGGTTGACTTCGGCGAGCAGCCCCTGATATTCGTTGTTCACCGTCGTTCGGTTACCCGCGAACGTGGACGATGCCGACTCGGTCGCCAGTGTCTGCAGACGGTCAGAATGGTCGAGATGTTGCTCAGGCCGCCGTCGGCAATCTGAAGTGTGCTGCTGGCGTTGTTGGCATTGAGTACGCCCTGGGTCAAGGTCGCGACCGTGCCGGCGTACTGGTTGGCGGTCGCGAGACCCGCCGCGTCATCGCCTGAAGAGTTGATCCGGTATCCGGACGACAACTGTTCGATCGTGTTGTTCTGAAAATTGGTATTGACGTTGACAAAATTCTGCGCTTCAAGAGAAGCGACGTTTGTTTGAATCGATAGACATTCTTTGCGTCCTTGGTCCGATACCTACCCGTCATCATGCCGGGCCCGGGTTCTCCCGATTCATTCGGGATGCCCGCTGTATCCTTCGAAATACTTATCGGCTGATCGGCCCTGATTTTTTAGCGGGCGGCGGAAAAAACTGCTTATCGCTCCCGCCCGGCCGTTTCCGGCGAAGATTTCCGCAGAAGGCTCACTATCTGATCGATGGAATCCACGCCATGGCGTCCAATAAACTCCGAGGCTTCACGATTTTCGGCCGCCACCTGAATCGTTTCTCTCCGCAGAACCGAGATCGCGCGCGGCGCGCGGACACCAAGCTTGACGCGCGTCCGCGAGATCTCCATGATCTCGACTTCGATGTCGCCGCCGATTGTGATCGCTTCCCCGGCTCGCCGCCGCAGGACTAGCACGCGCTCTCCCACTGGCCGTTCTCCGCCAGCCGGTAAAAGCCGCCGTCGGTATCCTCGGAAACGCACTGAACACCGCGCGAATTGTGCAGGTTGATGACGACAGGCGCATTCAGATTCGACCCTCACAGTCCCGAGGGACGGCATGAGTAAAGCCAGACAGAGGACGTCGACACCGATCGTCGGATCCCCGTCCCCATTCAACTGCAGGATGGACCGCTCGTCATCGGATAAATGAAGACGAAAGCCTGAATCCACGATGAACACCGGAAGCGACACGAAACAGACTTCGGGATTCGTCAGGCTCTGCAGATACACCAGCGGCTTTTGCGCCGGGATCTCGACTGGCAGCATTCCGCGCTCGGCTTCAAACCCGGGCAATCCGGCTGGGAACAACAGTTCTGAGCTCGCGCCGAATTCGATTTCACCGAGCCATTGGGAACGCACCACGCTTGTTTCTGACGACGGCCATCATGAAACCTGCTCCGTGAGCTGTTCGCTGATACGAAATGCGGTGCGACGGCCCGTATTCACGATCTCTCCCAGATATCTCGGTACGCCCGCTCAGCAACAAATCGAGCGGGCGCGAAGCCGGAAACTCGAAGCTGAGAACGTCGCCCTCTTCAAGATTGATCAGATCCCGGAGAAGAACCTGCGGACCCGACAGAAGCACTTCCGACGGCAGAGTCGAAGGGCGGATCAGATCGAGAACGCGCTGATTGCTCGATATCCGTGGATGCGCTCTTGCGTAAAGTCCACTGCTGGTCGAACTTCTGGCGCATCATTTTGATGATGATCGATGGCATCGCGATATTCATCATGCCGATGGAATCGCCGATTCGGATCTCGATGGCGACCGCGACTACCGCCTCAGTGGGCGCCAGGATCTGCAGAAACTGGGGTTCGGTTTCGATGTTTTCGATGGTGAAATCGATCGGCGTGACGAAGGTCCACGCTTCGTGCAGATCCCGCAGAATCAGCCGCAGAAGCCCATCGAGAAGAACCTGCTCGATTTCAGTGATTTCTCGCTGGGCGCTGAATTGAAGCTTGCCGTCGCCGCCCAGCAGGATTTCGAGAATCGGAAAAATCAGCGACGAGTTCAGTTCCAGAACCGCATTACCGTCATAAGGCTTGAGGCCGAGCGAGGCAATGCAGGTAGGCGAAGGCAGGCACTCGAGAAACTCGGAGTAGGATAACTGCTCCACGCTGACGAGATTAATGATCAGGTAAGACCTCAAATAGGCCGACAGGCTTGACACAAGATTGCGCACAAAGTTGTCGTGCAATTGATGGATGGCCCGCAGTTGCGACTTTGCGATGCGGTCCGGGCGGCGGAAATCGAAAAGCGCCGCCCTCTTCGAACCCGCGTGGTCGGCATTCCTTCCCTGAGTTTTCTGGAAGACCGCATCGATTTCCTGCTGGCTTAAGTTGTCTGCTGGCCATTGTCTATTTCATTTCCGCGCCGGTAAGCCAGATCACCCCAGATAGTCAAACAAACTCTTCTGGGAGATCTCGGCCTCCGAGCCCATAGCGGCTGCCTGATCCGTCTGCTCGGTCGCAAGATCGGTCGCCGCCTGGGTGAAGTTGGTATCCCGAATGTTGCCGATCTGCGTCTGGAGAGCCGTGACCTGGTCGGTGGCGATGTTCTGCTCACTGGTCATCCGCTGCTCGGCCGCTCCGTAGTAAGCCTGCTGCTGATTCAGGTAGCTCGACGCGCTTTGCAGAGAAGCAAGCGCGCTCGCGATGCCCGTCTGATCGTTCGACTGGAGCGCCGTCTGAAGAGATTGGAGGGCGGCGAACGTGTTGCTGGCCGTAGGAGCATTGGTCGCATCCACTGGATCGAAAATCTGCTGCGCCGTGAGCGACTGGTAAACCGTGTCTCCCTGAGGGTTGACGATTGCGCGGTTCGCCGTCGAAATTGTAAGGGTGTCGACGCCGGTAGGGGCGCTCGTGGCGTTATATCGATAAGGCGCCGACTGGTCCTGGTTTCCGCCGAAGATCGCTCGCCCCGCGACCGTCGTATTCGCGAGCGCCACCATCTGCTGCTGGATGCCCTGGACATTGTCGGCGAAAATCTGATTCGAGGCCGCCGTTGCCGTGCTGCTCGCGCCCTCTGTGGCGAGATTGATGGCGCTCTGGATCAGAGTGATGCTCGATCCGATCGCCTGATCGGCCGTACTCGCCTCGGTCTGGACGTTTCCGAGATTTTCCTGATAAGCCTGGACAGTGGCCAGCGTGGAGCCCAGCTGAATCAGTTGCGGTGTCCGAGCGGGCGCATCTGAAGCGTCGTTGACTCGATAGCCCGAGGACAGTTCGCGCTCGGTCTGCGCCTCCTGCTGTTGCAGGTTGGCGACGCCGTTGAGAAACCATGCGGTGCCCGGGGTTGAGGATCCGATAGGAGTCATTGATTATCCCGCGCTCGGCGTCCCCATGTTTATGGTGTCTTGCGTGAGTTGATCGAGTATCGTGACGACCTGCGCGTTGGCCTCGTAGGAACGCTGATAAGCGGTGATATTGGCGGCCTCCTGGTCGAGCGACACTCCGCTCTGCTGCTGGCGAGCTGCCTGGGCGGAAGTGAGCGTTACCTGATCCGCCGTAGATGCCGTATTCGCGTCCGAGAGCTGCTGACCGACGGAGGCCGCGATGGAACCGAATAATCCCTCCGCCGACAGGCCCTGGATTGGGTAAGCGGTCGAGCCGGGGAGCGCCGCAAGTGCGTTTGCCACGCCGTTCGATTGTGGATTCGCGCCGGTCGTCGCCAGGCCTAGCTGATCGGCAGTTACCGAAGGGTCAAGCGTAAGAGTTTGCGCAACGTCGGTTGCGTTCGCCGTCGTGTCATAGGTGAAGATCGGGACGCCGGCGGCGCCCGACGCGGTCACCCCGGAGGAAAGAAGCGTGTTCACCTGAGACGCGAAGCCCGCGGCCAGGGTATTCAAACTGCCCGGCTGACCATTCGCACCGAGCAGGGGTGCGATCGTTCCGTTCTGAGTCTGAAGAAGCGCGCCTAATTGACCAGAGAAAGACACCGGCGAATTGCCGCCGGCCGAGGACGAGATCTGGGAACCCGGGGCAGCGGACAGATTCGCGGACAAAGTGTAAGACTGGTCGCCGAGTACAAGCGGCAGTTGCCCTCCCGCGAGAACGGAGACCGTGCCGTCGGGCGCTGTCGTCACGTTGATATCCACGAGCGACGAGAGCTGGTCGAGATCCGAACGGAGGTTCGCCTCGGCAGCGGGGTTCGCCTGAGGCGAGGCGGCTCTCTGAACATTCAACTGGCTGATATTCGCCGCCAGCGTATTGATCTGCGCCGTAGTGCTCTGGACGCTGGTATTCAGTTGGGTGCTCTGGCTTTCCAGATTGTTGGCGACATTCTGAAAGGCCGAGGCGACATTCCCCGCGGCGCTCAAGGCCGCCGCTCCGAGCGTCGGATCGTTGGGGCTCGCGCTCAGGTTCGAGAACGCAGTGCTGAATTGCTGAAATGCCGCGAGAATACCAGTCGAGCCGGTGATGTCGAACAGTTGATTGATCGGGCGAAAGCAGCGACGGCTTGTGTCTGGCTTTCGGATGCCTGCGACGATGCGGCGCGGACGGTGGCGTCGGTAAACGCATTGCCGCTGGAACTGACGCTGACGAAATCGACGCTCGTGCCGTCGCCGGAAAGATCGATCGGCGAAATGGTGGCCTTTTGCGCGGCGTATCCCGGCGTCGATGCGTTCGCCACGTTGGATTGATCCACCCCGAGCGCCTGGCTGAAGACGCCAAGCGCGGTGGACGCGTTTTGCAGAGCAGAGAAAAGGCCGCCCATGATGCAGTCCGTCCTTTACGAAACGCCTGGTCGACGATCGCCTGGCTGACTGCGGAAGCGGACACCTGGTACGACCCGTTCTGTACCGCGGTAGTCAGTTGCGCGATCCGCGCCGCGCGATCGGACGAGAACGTGTTCAGCGCGCTCGAGGCGCCTGAGATTTGAATGCTGTCCTGTCCGCCGGAACCGCCGTATCCGACGCGGCGCGAGTTCGAGCCCGCGCCGCCGACGGATGCCGCCTGTCCGGCGTCGCCCGCACCCGTTACCGATGAATCCAGCTGTAGTCTCATATTCCGTCCGTAATCACATCAAATTCGAAAGCCCGCGGACGCCGCGCTTCGACAAGGCGCGGCGCAGGCGCTCGAGTGCGCTGCGATGCATCTGGCAGGCCCGGCTTTCATGAACGCTCAACACATCGCCGATTTCGCGCAAGCTGAACTCCCCCGCATAGCGCAGCCGGACCACCGCGCGATAACGAATCGGCAGCCGCTGTAATTCCTGCCCCAGAATTTCCGCCCGCTGGTTGTCCGCGAGCACGTTGTCGGGAGAATGTTCCGGCGGCGCGGAGATGCGGCTTTCCGGATCGACATCATCCTCTCCCGTGGCGCGCGGGACGGTCAAACTTGCGAGACCCGATCGCGAATTGCGACGCACCGTGTCCAGCATCTCTCCCCGAATGCGAAACTTCGCAAATCCGGCAAGCGGCACGCGGCTCTCGGGCCGATACGTTCGCAGCGCCTGCAGCAGACCCAGGTTTCCCGCCTGAATCAGATCGGACATTTCGATGCCCGACCCTTTCGGAAGCCTCGCCAATATCCGCCCCGCCAGGATTCGGACCAGCCGGGCCATATCCTCATTTGAGTTCCCCGGGATTGAGTTGCGCGTCGGACTGGAGAGCCCTCCGTCCCATGCGCACTGCGAGTTAATGTTTGTGCCATCCGTACGGAAGCAGTGGCTGCGCCGCCGGAAACTTCTCACGCCCGTACGCGGACTCAGATCTGGGCCAGGCCGATCACCGGGATTCGGGAGCGCACAAGGGACTTTTCAGCCACCGGCGCCAGAGAGATCCTGACCTCAAATACCTCGCCTTCCGCCTGGAATGCCAGCGCAACCGCTCGCAGACCGAAGGTGTTCCGGAACTGGAAGTTTCGCCCGTGAATCACCGTGGGTACGCTGATCGCGAGGGGACCGGTAATCGCTTCGAGCCCGTTCTTGATGTTTCCGATCATCATGTTGGTGATCTCGGCCACCACATCGAGAACTTCCTCGTCTATGGACGGGCTGCCGGGGTTGAGGTCCGTTCCCATCATGCGGGCGCAAATAACACTGGCGAGCACCGGGGTGCAGCAGAATACGCCCGATCCTCCCCAATCGCCGGTTATTCCCACAAGGGAGATGATTCCGAGTTCGGGAACTCTTGTGCCGACCGCCTCGCCTGTGGATTCGACCTCAATTCCCAGCATTGTCGAGAATACTTCGGTAGCCGAGTCGACGATATTGCGCAACAGGATGTCTTGATCTATCACTAATTAATCCTTTCGGAGCGTTTCGCAGCCGCTTAATATGTCTATCGGCGCAATGACAGGTCGGGTTTAGGTTAAAAATTCACTAAAGGGTCAGAATGCGGGACACCCTGGCGATCAGCTGCATCTCGCGCCGCCCCATGCCCATCGATGTTGCCGCACTCTCCGGACTCATGCCCGAGCGGAGCAGTTGCATCGCCTGAGAGCGACGAGACCGGCTCAGGCCGCGCCCGGCCTCCTCGACGCTTTTCGCGCTGAGCTCCAGAACTTCGACGCTGTGGCCGAGCCGGGCTACCTGCTCGGTAAATTCCTCCCGCTGCTGCCGCAACTGCGATTGAAGCTCCGCCTGCAGTTCTTCCCGCTGCCATTCCGCCCGTGCGCGCTGCTTTCGCAGCATCAGCAGACAGGCTGCGGCGGCCACCATACCGCAAATACCCGCAATCAGCGCGGGGAAAATCATGTTCATAACCGCCCTCCGGATTTGTGCGACGCCTCAGCCAGTCCGGAACGCAGCCTGTCCTCCCGGCTGGCGAGCTGACTGATGCGAACGCCATAGTTTCCGTCCACGACCACAACCTCTCCTCGAGCAATCACGCAATCGTTAACGATCACCTCCACGGGGTCTGTGACTAGCCGATCGAGTTCGACAATCGAACCGGTGTTCAGTTTCAGAACTTCCCGGATCTGCAGATTGGTTTTTCCAAACGACACGCTTACGGGCAACGCGACTTCGAGAAGAAGATCGAAGGTCCTCGAAACCGTGTTATCACGCACGGCGGGCACTGAGGCCTCGTCACGGCGGGGAATGCCAGCTGCGGCTAATTCTGTGGTCCAGGCAGCTTTGAAGCAAAGTGGCTGACCATCGTCTACCGTCACAACAAAACAAACCCAATCCAGATCGGGAGGTTCGGCGTCAATTTCGCGCCCTTCGGATGCGGTGACCTCATTCCGCTCGTCGGCCGTGATTGCCGCGGCGATGCCGGCCATGGTCTGGTTGACGATTTCCTGCCAGGTAGAGCGGCAATCCTCGTCGGTGATCGAATCGATTCCCGCCGCTTCGAGCGTAATCCGGCCCAGAAACTCCCACAGGTCCCGGCCGGCTACAATCCAGAGCGATGGGCCTGCAACCGAGGAAAACGACTGTTGCCAGACGATGGGCTCGTCGAGCGCCGGTTCGGAGCCGCTGATCCTGGATCGCCACACTGAAGCCTTTGCCTGTCAGGCTGCGGGCCGCCTGGTTGAAGGCCGTTTCAAGATGATTGAGGAATCTTCGGTTTCAAGACCTGACCCCCGGCCAGCGTTTCGCCATCGCGGTACGCAGCCGCAGAATCGCCTGCGATTTGATCTGGGAAACGCGCGAAAGATGCAGGCCCATGATTTCGGCGATCTCGCGAAGGGTCAATTCCTCAAAGAAGTAGAGGCTGAGGACAGTTTTCTCAACTTTTGGTATGCGTTCGATGGAAGTGGCGATCAGGCGCTCCAGCTCGGCGCGCTCGAGCGTCAGGGCCGGTGAGTCTTCTTCCGGACATGCGGCATATTTAAGAATGATCGGAGTTTCGTTCGCATCGCGGAGGAATTCCAGTTCGCCGATGTTCAACGCTTCCATCTCGGTCAGCTTTTCGCGGTACTCCTCGATGCTCAACTTCAGTTCGGCGGCGATTTCCGCCTCTTCGGGAGTCCGGCCCAGCCGCTGTTCGACGCGCCCGATGGCCGCCTCGAACTCGCGCGCCTGCCTGCGTTTCAGACGCGGCGCCCAGTCCGACTCGCGCAGACTGTCGAGGATCGCGCCGCGAATCCGGAACTCGGCGTAAGTCTTCAGCTTGACGTTCTGGCGCGGATCGAAATTGTCGATGGCGTTGATCAGACCGATCACGCCGGCCGAGAGCAAATCGTCAAAACAAACCGAATCCGGCAGCCGCTCATGGATCTTCCGCGCCACCAGACGCACCTGGGGCAAGTGTTCGAGAATGAGCCTTTCGCGCTCCTCCTCGGATACCGTAGCGGTCTGATAGTAGTAAGCCAGAGCGGACAATTCGACCTCCTTACGCCGCCGCCGCGAAGCGGGCGCGCCCAGTTGTTACAGTCCAGGCTTTTCGCGCCAGCCGATCCGCGCTTACGAGTTCCAGATCCTCGGAAACGGATTGTCCGGTTCCTGCAAATTGCGCCGGAATGCCGCTTCGGATTAACGTCTCGATCATGGGAACGGGACTGACCGCCTCGTCCAGGCTCGTAAAGAAAAGGTGCGTGGGCTTCAGAGCGGAAAACCGGGAGATCATCTGAAGCATATCGGCGGAACCCGCGTCCGCCCTTAGGACCAGGTGTTTTTCGATTCCTGGATGGTTCGCGAAGAAGCCGCTCAGTTCGTTCAATTCGTTGCGGTCAGCGGGAGCAATTCCCGGCGTGTCGATGAGCGATAGACCTTTCCACTCCTCCCCGTTCAAAGCCAAATTCAGTCCGGCGAGCGATTCATACGCCTGCCAGGGGGTTCCGAGGATCGTGGCATACCGCGCCATCTGTTCCTGCGCGCCGACCGGGTGCGCTCCGGCGGTGTAAATACGAACCGGCACGCGCTGGGCAAGTCCGAGACTCATAGCGACCTTTATCAGTGACGTTGTCTTGCCGCGTCCGGGAGGCCCGATAAACGCAAGCGATTTCGCTTCGGTCGCGGGTGCGCTCGGAATCCTGCGGAGTAGTTCCTGCAGGACGGCGGCGTTCGGGTCACCGGGTTTGCCGGCCACGGCCGAGGCGATTTCCGAGGCGGTCTGCGCCGAGAAACCGCGCTCGACGAGTTGGCGCTCGATGGCGTTATTTTCTTTCGCGGGAACCTGCGCACCGGCGCCGCCTACCGCGACGCGAAGCGCCGATAGTTCCTGGCGGATTTCGTCCATTGCGGAAACGGGCGCCTTCGTCGGATTAGCGGTTTGAAAAAACAAACCCAATTCGGCAGGACGGGCGGTTCTTTGGCATCGAACGCAAAGGTAACTTCCAGACGGCCGTACTGCCGGGCGGCGGCCGGCGCCGGACGCGAACCGACCAGGAGGGCGTCCTGACCCAGTTCCTGCCGCGCCACTTCGAGGGCCGCGGGGACGCTGGTTGCGAAATAGGTTTTAGTCTGCATATCCGATCAAGTACTCCGTTATTGAATTGTGCTTTTTATTGAATCGTTCCCTGAGAAATCACTTTGACCCCGGCGGGAATCTCGCTGTGCGCCAGGAAATACAGATTCGGAGTCGACGACTCCACCGCCTGCCGCAGGAAGTACCGGCACGCGGAACTCGTAATCACCACTGCCGGCGATTCGAGCGAGCCGACCCCGCGGTTCAACCGGTCGAGAATATCGCGCAGCGCGTTTGGCGCGAGAGCCAGAGCGCTGTTCGATTCGCCATGCTCGACGCCCGTCTCCGCCGACCGCTCCAGTTGCGGATCGAGGAAGAACGCGGGCAGGTCGCCGTTGGCGTTGAGATACGGTTTGACGACGACCCGGCGGATCGACTGCCGGACGTAATCCGTCAGCAGAACCGGATTCCGGGTCGCCGGAGCGGCCTCGCCCAGCGCTTCCAGAATGGAAACGGCGTCGCGGATCGAGACCCGCTCGCGCAGCAGATTCTGGACTACTCTTTGAACCGTCGCCAGCGGCAGCAACTTCGGTACGAGATCCTCGACCACTTTTGCGTTTTCCACGCTCACGCGGTCGAGCAGTTTCCGGGCTTCCTGGCGCGAGAACAGTTCGTGCGCGAAGCGCTTGATCAGTTCCGCGAGATGGGTGCTCATGACGCTGAGCGGATCGATTACCGTGTAACCCATCGCGCGGACCTTCTCGGCCTGCGACGACGGGTATCCACCACGCCGGCACACCGAACGCCGGATCTTTGGTCGGGCGGCCGTCGGGTGGGCGCTCGGTGGATGTCACGGCGATCGCGAGTTCGCTGCCCTGGGGAAGTTCGAAGCGAGCTACTTCGATTCCCTTGAGGTTGATGGAATATTCGCGAGCGCGCAGGCTGAGGTTGTCGGTCACGCGAATCGCGGGAATGATGAATCCCAGTTCGGTGGCAAGTTGTTTGCGAATTCCCGCGATGCGCTTGAGCAGCGGCGAATTCGCGCCGTCGGCTATGAAAGAGATGAGGCTCACGCCGACTTCGATCGAGAGCGGCTCGACGCGCAGCAGATCTTCGAGATTCTCTTTCGCCGGTTTGGCTGCGGCTGTCCCGCGCCGCCGGTTGCGATCCTTTCTCGTCCCGCGTCTTCATCCGCCAGGCGACTGTGCCCAGGCCGCCGCCCAGCAGCAGAAACGGGATTTTCGGCAGACCGGGAAAGGCCGCCAGCGCGACCAGAACGGCGCTTGCGAGCAGGAGCGGCGGGGCGGCGCCGAAGAGCTGCTTCTGAAATTCGACCCCGATGCGGTTGTCGGAACTGGCGCGGGTAATGATCATTGCGCCGGCAACCGAAATCATCAGCGCCGGAATAACCGTGACAAGGCCGTCTCCGATGGTCAGTACGGTATACGTCTGGAGCGCCTTCATGATGTCGACGCCGTGCTGCAGTACGCCGATGAGGAGGCCAGCGACGATGTTGATGCCGGTGATCAGCAAGCCCGCGACTGCATCGCGCTGCGTGAAACGGCTGGCGCCATCCATCGCGCCAAAGAACTCGGCTTCGCCCGCAAGTTGCTTGCGGCGGCGGCGCGCTTCGGATTCATCGATCAGCCCGGCGTTAAGGTCCGAGTCGATCGACATCTGTTTGCCGGGAAGCGAGTCCAGCGTGAATCGCGCAGTCACTTCCGAAATACGGACCGCGCCATGATTGATCACGACGTATTGAATCGCGATCAGCACCAGAAAGATAACGGCGCCGATGACGTAGTTGCCGCCCACCACAAAGTTGCCGAACGCCTGAATCACATCCCCCGCGGCGGCGGCCCCGGTGTGTCCGTTAAGAAGGATCAGCCGCGAGGAGGAGACGTTCAACGCGAGGCGGAAGAGCGTGAGCATCAGAAGGGTGGTGGGAAAGACGTTGAAATCCACCGGCTTCGTGATGTACATGGCGACCATGAGGACGATCACCGACATCATGATGTCGCCGACGATCAGAAGATCGAGCAGGAAGCTCGGCATCGGTGCGATCAGCGCGACCACGATGCCGAGCACTGCGATGGGAACGGCGAATTCGCTCAGGGACTGCAGCGAGAATTTGTTCGCCGCACCTTTGGCTGCCACAGGGGGAGCCGCGACCTGCATCGCGCGAGCCGTCATTTCTGCCCCTGTTCGCTTGTCCCGGATTGCCCATGAGTTTGAAGATGTAAGCCAGGATTTCAGCAACCGCACGATAGAGGTGCGCGGGAATCTCCTGTCCAACGTCCACGGATTTGTACAGTGCCTGGGCGAGCGGAGGATTCTCAATGATCGGCACCTGATTTTCAATGGCGCGCTTGCGAATACGCGCTGCCAGATAGTTCTTGCCTTTGGCGACCACCAGAGGCGCGGCCATGCCCTGCTCATACCGGATCGCCACGGCATAGTGCGTGGGATTGACGACAACGGCCGTGGCTTTCGCCACGTCCTTCATCATGTTCCGGCGGCGCATATCGCGCTGGATGCGGCGAATGCGGCCCTTCGTCTGCGGGTTGCCTTCAGTGTCTTTTACTTCATCGCGAAGGTCCTGCTTACTCATGCGCAGACGCTTGCTGTACTTCGAGCGTTCGCGGACGATCATTACCAGGCCAAGCAAGACAAGAACAAAGGAAGCCTTTCGCAGAGTGTCCTTCAGAAGGGCGGCGGCCTCGGCCGCGCCGCTCGCAACCGGCATCATGGGCAGACGCAGCAGGTCCGGCATCCGATCCCGAATCATGGTCCAGGTAAGCCAGAACATAACCGGCATCATCACGATCGCCTGGAAAAAGGCCACCATATTGTTGCCGGGCATTTCTTTCATTCGTTGAAGCGGATTCAGCCGGTTGAAGTTCGGCGTGAGCCTGACGAGACTGAAGCCCAGGTTCGTGGAAGCGGCCTGGAACAGGATCGTCACTGCGAGAAGCGCAAGGCCGAGAAAGGCCAGCGGCCGCAGTACTGCGGTCGAGAGCCGGATCATCATCACGATCAGATCTTCCGGTGTTAACGAACGCGAGAAAGCCTGTCTCAGGCCGACTGCCATGGCCGCCTGAAGAGTTTCAATCCAGGCCGGGAAATAAGCCGCGGCGAGAAGGATGAACGCAGAAAACTGAATGGCCGAAACGAACTCACGCGCGGCCGGGAACTCGCCGTCTTTGCGCGCCTTCTTCAGGCGCTGCGGTGTAGCTTTCTCTGTTTTTTCAGAAGAGCCCGCCATTAGTGGCCGCTCCGCAGGATGCCCTCGACCAGATGGGTCCAGGACGTCATCAGATTCTCGAAGAAGCCCGGCTGCAGCACGATCGTCATCGAGAGCAACAGCATCGTGCCAGCGAGCTTTACCGGCATGGTCAGGCTGACCAGGTGAAGATGCGTCTGCACGCGCCCGAGCACGGCGAGCGCGCCGTCAGCCAGCAGCAACACGGCAATCAGCGGGGCGGCCAGGCGCAACCCGGCGCTGAAGATCGCGCTCGCAAATTCGGTGATGGCAAGCGCCCAGTTTTTATTCAGAACGAAGGATTCAGGTGGACAGAGCCTCATGCTGTCGGCGAGTACTTTGACCAGCAGCCGGTCCGCGCCGGAGACAAAGAACAGTAAGCCCGCTACGAGTTCGGCCGTGGTCAGCAGGACGGTTGAATCCGCGCCGCTGGTGGGATCGATGGTGGAGGCGTAGCCGAGCCCGGCCGACATGCTCACCGTCTGCGCGGCCATCTTAAATACTTCGATGACGATCGCCAGAGAGATGCCGATGGCGAGACCCAGCGCCGCTTCGCTGGCGAGACCCGCCACGATTCGTCCGATCGAAACTTCAGCGCCGACGGGCGCTTTCCACTCCGAACGCAAAATCAAAGCCATTGCGATCGCAAGAACGATTCGCGCCGTTTCGGGCGCCGCGCGATAGACGGCGAGCGGCAGAAACGCGAAGACTCCCGAGATGCGCGCGAGCGCGAACAGGAAGCCGAAGAGCGTCGAATATGAGATCAGCGAATCAGCGCCCATAACGGCTCAGGTTTCCCAGGATGTCGGTCGTGTATGCCATCGCTTTGTGGACCATCCACGGCATCATCAGCAGGCTCCCGCCGAGGAACGCGATCAGGCGCGGGATGGAATTGAAGCCGCTGTCCTGAATGGAGGTCAGAACCTGAATGAGGCTGATGACGATGCCTGTCGCGAAGCCGATGGCCAGCAGAGGAGCGCTGATCCAGAAGGCCGCGATAAACATCTGACCCACGATGTGGGCCACCCCGTCGGGCGTCATACGAAGAAGCCTTTCATCAACGATCCAACGGTCAGATTCCAGCCGTCGACGAGAACGAACAGTAATAGCTTGAAAGGCGCTGAAACCATTGCGGGCGGCAACTGAACCATACCGATGGATAAAGTCACCGACGCCACAACGATGTCGATCAACAGGAACGGCAAAAAGATGACTGCGCCGATCTGAAAGCCCGCGCGCATCTCCGAAAGGATGTAGGCCGGCGCGAGAACCTGCAGGTCGAGGTCCTGCGGCGTTCGCGGCGCAGGCGCGTGCGTGAGATCGAGAAAGAGCTTTACATCCTTCTCACGGACGAAGCGCGCGAGGTAAGCCTTGAGCGGTTTGCTGCCGGTATCCCAGGCTTGAGCGCCGGTCAACTGGCCGCTCTCCATGGGTTCCCAGGCTTCTTTGTAAATCTGATTTGCGAGGGGCTGGACGGAGACCAGCGTCAGGAAAAGAGACATCCCGACCAGCACCTGATTGGAGGGCGCCGTCTGCGTTCCCAGAGCCTGCCGCAGGAAGTGAAGCACGATCGAGATGCGCAGGAACGGTGTCAGCGACATCACGATCGCCGGCAGGAGCGTGAGCGCCGTCAGCAGCAGAATAATCTGCATCGGCGTGCTCAATGCGTTCTGTCCCGGGGGCAGCAGTGAAGAGAAGGGTGACGATGCTTTGGGCTGAGCCGCCGCGGCCGCCGGAAGCGCGATGGCGAAAATGAAAAAACAAACCCATTTCTTCATAGCTGTTCCGCTCCGGGCAAGGCCGCTTCGAGAAGCTGGCATGAGTTGGGGGCGGTTGCGATCAGCACCATGCGATCGCCCGTACGTACCAGATGAAGAGCATGCTGCGGTCCCAGCGACACCCGCTCGATCACCTCGAGCCTGCGCGGCCCGGCTGCGGGAAAGCGCAGGGTCGCGCCGCCGCGCTTCTTCAGAAGCAGCAGAGCGCCTCCGAGCAGAGCCATGACCAGGACGATTGCGGCAAAAGGTTGAATCACTTCCATAGCGAATTAATGCTCGATGTTGAAGTCCGTAATACGCACGCCCATGGTGCTCTCGATGATGACGATTTCACCGAACGCGCAAAGCTTCTTGCCGATGAAGATGTCGATGTTCTCGCCGGCGGAGCGGTTCATCTCGATGATGCTGCCCTCTTCCAGCGCCAGGATGTCCGATAGCTTCATCCAGCGCCGGTCGAGTTGCACCTCCACCTCGATCCGCACGGTCGCGATATGCGCAACTTCCTCGAGCGGGGTCATGTTACGCGGGACCGAGTCAGCTGGTGATCAGACCGAGCGTCGTCTGAATGACGTCGTCTTCGGTTGTGATCACCTTGGAATTGGCCTGATAGCCTCGTTCGAACTGAAGCAGGTTGGTGAACTCGGTTGCAATATCCACCGTTGACGTTTCCAGCGCGCCGCCGGTGATGGTTCCGCGCGCGCCGGTACCTGGCATGCCGAAGACCGGCGTTGAGGTCTGGGTGGTAGCAGCGTACGTGCCGTTGTCCAGCTGCGTCATGGTGTCGGGATTCGATATCGAGGCCAGTTCAATCTGACCGACATTCTCGGTGGTGCCGTTTGAGAAGCTTGCAACCACTGCGCCGTTATCGCCGATCGCCACGCTGGCAAGTTGAGCGGGCTGCGAGCCGTCCTGAGTGACACCGAGATTCGTTGACGCCTGGTCGTTCTGGGTGATTGTCGGGTTGCCCGCGGCGTCGGTCAGGTTCCAGTTGATGTTCATGGCGGATGCTCCATCGGCGAGCGCGGGAATCGAAATCGGAACCGTTGGGGGAGTCGGCGTGATCAGAGTGCCCGTTCCATCGAAGTTCAGGGTGCCGGTCGCAAGGGTGGGTGACGACCCCGTCGGAATGTCCGTCGTCGGAATGGTGACTTCATAGTTCCACGTGTTGGGCGCCGCTTCGGTGTAGGTTACGGTCAGAGTATGCGATACGCCCTGTGCGTCGAAAACCTGTATAGGTGAACTGAAAGTGGAGCCCGCCGCCGCGTTCGCGTTCAGGTTCACGCTCAACGTCATGTTGGAGGTGGCCACGCCGGGATAGGTCAAGGTTGGTGGAACGGTGATGGCGCTCGCCGGGCCGCTGGTCGAGAGGTTTCCCCCAACGGCGTTCCAGCCCATCACGTTCTGACCCGCGGAAGTGACCAGGTTGCCGGCCGAATTGACTGTGAAGCCACCGTCGCGGGTGAAAAGCTGCGCGCCGGTCGAGGAATCGCTCAACACGAAGAAGCCGCCCCCCTGAATTGCAGCGTCGTAAGCGCCTCCTGTGGTCTGGAGCGTTCCCTGCGAGAACTGCTGGGTGGTATTTGCGATGGTCGAGCCGCTGACGGGAAGCGAGCTGCTTAACGCCGAGAGACTCTGATTGACCAGGTCTTCGAACGAGACCTGCTCGTCTTTGTATCCAGTCGTATTCAGGTTCGCGAGATTCTGACTGACATCGTTAATTGCGTTCGAGTCCGCGTTCAGTCCGGATAGTGAAGTGGAAAAGGAAAGTGGCATGAGTTACGCTCCCGTCGTATTGGTGTTTCCGTTCGTGCTTGTGGTTGTCGTTCCTGTGCTGGTCGACGTTGTGCCTGTGGCATCTGTCGCGATCGTGGTGGTGTTCTTGTTGATTCCCATTAATTGCTCCAGCTGACTGTATGAGGTCAGCTGCGAAACGAATGTGGTACTGTCCACCGGATTCAGCGGGTCCTGATTTTGCAGCTGCGAAACCAGCAGCGTGAGGAATGTCGATTCGCTGGCCAGCGGATCGTTTGGCGAAGTTGTGGTGGGAGTGGTCGAACTGTTCGGCGTTGTGACCGGGTTCGAATTAGTGGAACCGGTTGGGCTCATGAAACCTCCTGTACGGGTTGCTGCATCAGCGGGCCGAACTCTTCCGCGTCTTGCTCGGGGGAAGGATTGCGGCGGCCTCTGCGCTGGTCTTCAAACTGGCGTTGATTGTTCTGACGGCCCTGTTCGGGGGCCCACGCCTGGGCATCATACCCGGCGCTGGAGAGGTTTCCAACAAGATCGTGGACTCCGTCGCTCAACCGGCCCGAAAGCGCGGGATCGGCTGAATGAAGCGCAATGTGGACGTCGCCGGCGCGCTCCGCCAGACGTAAACGAACGTCTTGCGCGCCATCGGGCGTGAATTCGAGAGAAAGCGTTCGGAGTGCTTGCGGTTGCTGTTTTGGTTCCTCGGCCATTTCGTCCAGATGTGAGACTGAGCTGGACGGCGGCGTATCGGATTTGGGGGTGGGATGTGTGGTTTGGGCGTAGTGGGTCTGCGGCGCTGGGGCGACCATTGTCGGGTGGGGTTGAGCTACCGCTGGTGTGGGGATGGGGACGGGAGTCGGTTCCTGAGCCGGGGGCGCCGGCTGAGCGGCGGCTACGTGTGGGGCCTGAGGCGTTGGGGTGTTTTGTGGTTGCGGCCCGCTTTGCGGTTGTGGCGCAGCCGTCTTCTCCGGCGCCGGCTGGGGCGGGGATGCAACATCTACAGGTGGCTGCGCCGGCTGTTCTTTGGAACGTAATGTCACTTCGAGAGCTGCGGGCGGTCGGAGTGTCAGGGTCTCCGCGTGGTCAGCTGGGGCGGACCGTCGGGAGCTGGTTTCCAGCGGGCGCGAGTCTTCGGGATGATCAGCCGAACCGTTGGTCGCTGGGCGGGGCGTAAACGTGGGCAACTTCAGGATGATTGGGACGGGTGCGGGCGTCGGCGCCGTGATGATCGCTGGAGCTGTTTGGGTGTTTTCCTTCGTCTTCGCCGGGGTGGACTTCTGCTGTTGGCGCGGGGCCGTGATGTGAGAGTGCTGCTCTATGGTCTCTATCTTTGTTGGAAGCGCGGGAACCTGTTCGTCTGCAGTCGGCTCAGGAGACTGGTCTGCCGGCGGGCTGGTGATTTCATCCGATGTTTCCGGTTGCGGCGCGGCCGAGGCGGTGGGAACACCGGCGACGAGATCGCCGGCGCTACCGGCGGTTGCGTGAAGCTTCGCGGCGGTGGGAACACCGGCGACGAGATCGCCGGCGCTACCGGCGATTGCGTGAAGCTTGGCGCCGGGCGGAAGCCCGGCGGCAGGGCCGAAGCCCTGGCCCCACATAGCGGCCGGTGGGTGCAACGAATCCGAAGATGGGGATTCGGTGGTGAGTTGCTGAATCAGTTGGGCAAAGTTCGACGCCGTGTTCGTCTGCAGTTGGCTTGCTGCACTTGCAGCTGCTAAAGGCGCCTCTAAGTTTTGCGTGATCGCAAGCCGGGAACTCACGCTCGCGATTAAGGCAGGCGTCGAGCCAAAGCGGAATGTCCGTTTATCAAGGCGTTAGCGTGAAACGCTGTGGCGGATTCCTGGCGATTCTCCCGCAACCGACAAGATTTTGGCGGTCCCGTAATCCTCGCTCATTGGCCTTATCGACCGCCCGCGCCTCATTTTGAGGAATTTATCGAATTCCTTGCGTTCGGCCCCGTGACTGCATCGCATCGGGTCACAAGCTATGGACGCTATCTCAACTTCGGCCGCAAGCGGCATGCAGGCCCGCATGGAATCGCTCGAGATGCTTGCGAACAATCTCGCAAACGTCGAAACGGGCGGATATAAAGCGGACCGCGAGTTCTTCAGCCTCTATACGGGCGACGACGCTACGAGCGATCCCCAAACCGGCGATGTCTCTACAGTGCCCGTAATCGAAAGCCAGTGGACCGACCTTTCCCAGGGAGTCATTCGCCAGACGGCCAATCCGCTCGATTTCGCAATTCAGGGCGAGGGGATGTTCGCGGTCCAGACCGCGGGAGGCATCCGCTATACAAGGAACGGCGGCTTCCGCCTCTCACCCTCCGGCACTTTGACAAGCAGTGACGGCAATCCGGTGCTGGCGCAGGGCGGCGGCCAGATCGCCGTACAGCAGGGCCTTCCTGTCGACGTGCTGCCCGATGGAACGGTGCAGCAGGGCGGCCAGAGCCCTGGGACAGATGCAGGTGGTTTCCTTCGATCCCGAGAGTATCGCCAAGGAAGGGCTGAACTACTTCGCGCCCCTCGCGGGAGCGCAAGGTAAAGCGGCGAGCGGCGCCGTGCTGCAGGGCAAGCTCGAACAATCGAACGTCGGCGCGGCGGAATCTTCCGTGCGCCTGGTCGCAATTATGCGCCAGTTCGAAATGCTTCAGAAAGCCATGAACCTCGGCAATGAACTCAACCGGCGGGCAATCGAAGAAGTCGCCCGCGTCACCTCTTAAAGATCAGGAGAACAAAATGATTCGAGCTTTATACAGCGCCGCAAGCGGCATGAGCGCGCAGGAATTGAACATCGACAATATCGCGAACAATCTGGCGAATGCGAACACCGTCGGGTACAAGTCGCGGCGCGCACAATTTCAGGACCTCATGTATCAGTCGATGGTACAGCCGGGAGCACAATCCGGAACATCGACGGTTGTTCCGGCAGGCCTTCAGCTGGGACTGGGAACTCGCACTTCGTCGAACGAGATCAATCAGACGCAGGGCGCGTTCACGCAGACGAGCAATCCGCTCGACATGGTGATTCAGGGAAACGGATTCTTCCAGGTAAAGCAGGCCAACGGAGAAACTGCCTATACGCGCGCGGGCTCGTTCCAGATGGATGCGTCCGGCAATATCGTGACTTCGAACGGAGATCCGATTCTGCCGCAGATCACGATTCCCGCAGCGGCCCAATCGATCACCATCGCCACCGATGGAACGGTCAGTTATACACTGCCGGGCCAGACGGCGGCGCAAACCGCCGGACAGATTACACTCGCGACGTTTCAGAACCCTGCCGGACTGAACTCCATCGGCCAGAGCCTCTATTTGCCGACCGATGCCTCGGGCGCCGCAGTTGTCGGACCGGCGGGCGGAACGGACGGCGCGGGCACCGTACTGCAGGGTTATGTCGAACAGTCGAATGTCAGCGTGGTCGATGAATTCATCAATCTGATCAGCGCCCAGCGGTCTTACGAGGCGAACTCGAAAGTGGTCAAGGCCGCCGACGACATGTATTCGCAGGTCAATAACCTCACGAAATAAGATGCGTATGACGAATCTCCTGGCGTTGTTCGTTTTTTCCTGGGTTGCGGTTCCGGCGATTTCTTTCGCGGGCTGCCTTCCCGTAGCGGGGAACCGGATTCTGGGCCGCGATCTTGCTCGCGCCGACGCGCGATTTTCCGCGCTTCCGGCGGATGCTCACTGTCGGATTCGCGCCTTCACCTGGCGCATCTCGAATCTATCCCGCCGCTGAGTTGGAACGGCTTGCCCGCGCCCACGGGATTCTTCTGCCCGATCCCCAGGAGATCTGTTTCGAGTTGACGATGATGCAGCTCAAGGAAGACGATGTCGCCGCCGCCATGCTCCGCGCCCTTCCGGCCGAACTGAAAGTTAAAAGCGAGGACTTGAAAATCGTAGAACTTTCAAAAGCCGCGTTGCCCGCCGGCGAGCTCGAGTTCCCCATCGAAGGGCTCGAGCCCGCGGGCCCAACCACCAACGGGATACAACTCTGGCGCGGCTACGTGAAATACGCCGATACGCGAAAGGCAGCATGCTGGGCGCGGGTCGCACTGAACACGCGCTATACGGTGGTGAGTCGCGGACAAAGATCTTCCCGTAAACAGTCCCATTAACACGGCGTCGCTTCGCGTCGAGAACCGCACCGGACCTTTTCAGCGTTCGAAGACGGCGACACGAATCGAGGAGGTGGCCGGCAGAGTCGCCGATCGCGCGGTGAGAGCGGGCGAAACGATCCCACTGGCGATTCTTGCCGTTCCACCTGAGGTTCGACGAGGGGACCCCGTGACGGTGGATGTCCAGAGCGGCTTTGCGCATCTCCAGTTCGATGCCGTGGCCGAGAGCTCGGCCAACGAGGGAGACGTGATCGAACTGCGCAATCCATCGAGCGGGAAAACGTTCCGGGCAAAGCTGAACTCCGGCTCGCGAGCCGTGTTGGTTGTAGCCGGCGGGCGTAAGTCATGAACCGGCGGTTCCGCGGCATGACGGTTCTGATGCTCCTCTGCGCGGGCACGCAGGCGCGGGGCGCCGACCCGAAAAAGCAAAAGAAGCCGCCCGAGCCTTCGATGCTGGATAAGTACCTCAACAGCGCGTCAGCCACCTCGAGCGACGATTCCGCCGTCAGTTCCCCGGGTTCAATCTGGTCGGCTTCCGCGCGCCTCGACGATCTTGCGCGCGATCTGCGGGCGAATCGTGTCGACGATGTGGTTACGATCATCGTCACCGAAACGATCAATGCCGCCGCCAGCGGCGCCAGCACGACCGAGCGGGCTTCAAACGCCAACGCCTCCATCACTTCGCTCGCCGGACCCAGGGCCGCAACCGGCGCCCTCGCGAATCTTTTGAACACGTCCGGCGATCAAAAACTTAACGGGACAGGTACAACCAGCCGCACCACGACGTTGAACGCAGTACTCAGCGCCCGCGTGGTAAAGGTGCTGCCAGGCGGGCTGCTCTTCATCGAGGGATCGAAGGATCTGCAGGTGAACTCCGAACAGCAGGCCATCACCGTGCGCGGGATCATTCGCAACGCCGACATCACCACCAACAATACGATCAACTCGCCCCAGATCGCCGATATGGAGGTCCGGCTGAACGGAAAGGGAATCGTGAACGATGCGATACGGCGCCCGAATTTCCTCTACAGACTGCTGCTGGGCCTGCTGCCTTTCTGAACATGCGCTTCTTATCGACTCTGATATTGCTTTCCGTCGGCTAGCCCCGGGAGCGACGCGCATCAAAGACCTGGTTTCGATTGAGGGCGTGCGCGACAACCAGCTCGTCGGATACGGAGTGGTGGTCGGGCTTAACAAAACGGGCGACAAGCAACAGACCATATTCAGCACTCAGAGCCTTGCGAACATGCTCGAGAAGATGGGCGTTGCCGTAGTCGCAACCGCGATCAAGGTTTCGAACACCGCCGCCGTTATGGTCACCGCGACGCTGCCGCCTTTCGCCCAACCCGGCACGAAGATTGACATAACCGCCGCGGCGATCGGCGATGCTTCGAATCTTCAGGGCGGCCTGCTGTTGATGACTTCGCTCCGCGGCGCTAACGGCCAGGTGTACGCTGTCGCGCAGGGGCCGATCGTGACCGGTGGATTCGTCGCCGGCCGCGGCGGCGTCAGCCAGACCGTGAACCATCCTACTGTGGGACGCTCGCCCAACGGCGCGACCGTCGAACGCCTCGCGCCGTCGGTTGAACCCGGGGCGCACGTCCGTGTGCAACTGCGTAACGAGGATTTCACCACGGCCTCGCGCATCGCGGCCGCAATCAACAAGGAGTTCGGAACGGAAAAGCCGATTGCGCACGCGGAGAATTCGGCCCTTGTCGATGTCGAAACGCCTGGTTCGTGGACGGCCCATATGACGGAATTCATCGCGGGGCTG
The DNA here is from genome assembly GCA_963845785.1 of Terriglobia bacterium. Lineage (GTDB taxonomy): Bacteria > Acidobacteriota > Terriglobia > Bryobacterales > Bryobacteraceae > BOG-234. The sequence continues at coordinate 660,697 of CAWJTK010000005.1, forward strand.
GAAGACCTGAAGGTTGAGGTTGACGGCCCCGCAAAAATCGTGGTGAATGAGCGCACGGGCACGATCGTTATGGGTAAGGACGTCCAGATCGCTCCGGTGGCGATCCTTCACGGTAACTTGTCCGTGGAGATTCAGACGAATCTGTTCGTGTCCCAGCCCGGCCCGTTGTCGCAGGGGAAGACTGAGAGTTGTTCCGCAGCAAAGCGTGGCTGCAAGGGAGGAAGCCACGAAAAACGTGGTGTTGAAACAGGGCTCGACCGTCGAAGAACTGGTGCGCGCATTGACGGCAATCGGATCGTCGGCGCGCGACATCATCGCGATTCTTCAGAATCTGCGGGCGGCCGGCGCGCTCGATGCCGAACTCGAGGTGATTTGATGAATGTCGGAATACCTTATGCGGAATTGCTGACCGGCACTTCGGAGCATGATCCGGCGAGTGTTGCAAGAGAGAAACAGAGCAGCGCCGCGAAGGATTTCGAGGCGCTGCTGATCGATCAGATACTTCGATCTTCGCGCGAAGAAGACTCGGGCTGGCTCGGAACCGGCGATGACGGTTCCAGTTCGACGGCCTTCGGCCTCGGCGAGGAGGAGCTTGCAAAGGCGATGGCCGCGGCGGGCGGCTTTGGTTTGCAAAAACTGATCGCGCAGGGACTCGCTTCGAAAGAGGATCGGGAAAACACGCCCTGACGACCACTGGCTACAAAAGATCGCCGGCGCTACCAATTGACGTAAAGTTCCGCGCCGGGCAGAAGCCCGGCGGCAGAGCGGAAGCTCTGCCGCACACTGATTTCAGGCGCTGACCGCGTAGCTCGAAGCAGTCTCCGGCGCCTGACCGGCCTGAGTCCAGGGCCCGGACTGCGCCTGGGACGCTTCCGAGTCGTGCGGGTTCATCTGTTCCACCACACCTGACCATCCCTCTGCCAGCGTTATCAAAAGCCCCAGCACTTCCTCCATCGGGCCGTCCGCCTGTTGCATGTTCGCATCCAGGAGCCGCTGCTGCATGTAAGCGTAAAGGCCCTGGAGGCGTGAACACAACTCGGGAGCGTTTTCCGGACGCAGGCCGACGATCAGTTGCTCGATTGCCGCGTACGCCCGCGTGACGGCCTTCGAGCGTTCGGCGATTCTCTTGTGCGCGAGGTGCTCTCGCGCGTCCCGCACGCAGGAAATCGCCCGCTGGTAAAGGAGCCTGATCAGTTCGACCGGCTCGGCATTGAGGATCATCTGTTCGTAATAGGGATTCATCCTGAATCTCATTTCCTGGTTGTATTTTCGGCTGCAATTTCGAGCAGATATTCCGGCGGCCACTGACTGATTACCTCTTTGGTAGCGGTATCAATGACCTTAATAACAGGCGCCTTCGTTGCCCGGTCGAGGGAGAACGTCACTTCCCTGCCTTCGCCCGGATATGCCGCTTCATTCAGTTGCCGGACAGCGTTCGACACCGCCTGGTTGAGTGAGCGATTTATCCGCGGCAAACTTTCCGTCGTGCCGGTCTGAGGCTCCGTCACCGGCGTAGCGGCGGTGATCGATATCTGGCTCATATGTTCCTGCCTGACTGTCTTATCGGCAGTCCGACGATTTTTTCGAGTCCCGACAATTCTCCAGTCGCCGCTAAACTTCGCGAGGCTCGCTGCCGATAATTCTGCAGAGGGAAAGAATGACAGCTACGGCGCCTTTGGATGTGCTTATTGTCGACGACTCGGCCGCGATCCGGAAGATTCTCCAGCGGGTTCTCCGCCAGACCGATCTGAACCTTGGTGAGATACAGGGAAGCCGGGGATGGGTCTGAGGCGGTCGAACTCCTGAAGGACAGGACCTTCGGTCTGATCCTGTCGGATATCAACATGCCACAGATGGATGGGTTGCAATTGCTCGCCCGGATTAAAGAGATGAGCCATCTCAAAAACGTTCCGGTCATCATGATCACCACGGAAGGCGGTCAGGGGAAGGTCATGGAAGCCGTGCAACTCGGAGCCACGGGTTATGTACGCAAGCCGTTCACGGCCGATCAGATCAAGGAAAAGCTCGCAGGCGTGATCGTCTGATCTCGCCCTTGCCGGAATTTCCTTCGCGAGTTTTAGCTCGTGCCTGCGGATTTACCGGCCGGGAACGCCCATCCAGCCGCGCGTCCAGATGTCCGCCATGGTGATAAACAGCAGCAGGAACAACCAGAAAACGCTGCCCGCGACGACCATCTTCGTCAATCGCGTGCCGTACCAGACGTGCATGAAAAACAGGGCCACCAGCGAGGCCTTGCAGATCGCGATGGCCAGCGCGGCGAAAATATTCCACCGGCCGAGATCGAGCGTCGCTACTCCGGTCGTCACCCAGGTCAGGAGCGATCAGCGCGAAGAAAACGGCAAAGTAGACTCTCTTCGGTACGATGTGGTGTTCGCCGGTCTTGATGTTCAGCCATCTCGGTAATCTTTCTTTGCGTCCTCTTACTTCGGCGCCGATCGGTCGATCAGATACAACAAGGGGAAAAGGAAAATCCACACAATATCGACGAAGTGCCAGTAAAGTCCGAACAGTTCTACGGGCGTATGCCACTCCGGCGTATAGGCGCCCTTCCTGCGCCTGAACGATCAGAACTATTATGATGACGGCGCCGACGATCATATGCGTCGCGTGAAGACCCGTCATGCCGAAATACAAGGCGAAGAACAAAGGCGTGTGCGCCGCGTCCGACGCAGCCTTCGCAGTCGAAATTGTGCCCGGGAACTTCGTGGTGCACCCACTTGTCGTGGTACTCATAAGCCTTCACGCCGAGGAACGTGCCGCCGAGCAGCAGAGTCAGAATCAGAAACAAAACGATCAGGTTTTTCTTCCCGATGCGCCGCGAAGTGCACCGCCATCGCCATCGTCAGACTGCTGCAGATCAGAACCGTCGTATTCGCCGCGCCGATCAGAAGATTGGTCTTGTTGCTGGCCGATGCAAAGGCTGCCGGATACGCCTGCCTGTACACGAAATACGCCAGGAACATGCCCGCCGAAGAACATGACTTCGGTGACCAGAAAAACCCACATTCCGACCGTCGCGGCATCTTTCTGCTGATCCGCATCTTCGAAATGATGTTCGAACGTGGCCGTGCTGGTGCGCGACGGCCTCGGATGAGACAACGGCTGTCTGACTATCCAACGTGCACAACCTCCTCCGGTGAATATGTGTAGGCGTCCTGCGTCACCACCGGGGTGACTTCGAAGTTCTCGGTCGGCGGCGGTGAAGCCGTCTGCCACTCCAGTGTCGTCGCGCCCCACGGATTGGCCGGCGCATCCGGACCGTATTTCAGCGACCACAGCAGGTAAACAGAAAGGAATCAGGTAGCCGACGCCCAGAATCGACGCTCCCGCCGACGAAAGCACGTTCAGCACCTGAAATTCAGGCGGGTAGACATGATAGCGTCGCGGCATCCCCATATATCCCAGCAGAAACTGCGGGAAGAAAGTCAGATTGAATCCGATGAAGATGATGATCGCGGAAATCTTCGACCAGCCGTCGTGATACATCTTGCCGAAAATCTTGGGCCACCAGTAATGGATCCCGCCCATGAATCCCATGATCGCGCCGCCCACCATCACGTAGTGGAAGTGGGCAATCACGAAGTAGGTATCGGTCAGATGCACGTCCATCCCGAGGCTCGCGAGGAATAAGCCCGTCAGGCCGCCGATCGTGAACAGTCCGATAAAGCCAAGGGCGTAAAGCATCGGCGTGGTCAGCCGGACCGCGCCTTTATACATGGTGGCCGTCCAGTTGAAGACCTTGATCGCCGACGGGATCGCCACAATGTAGCTCAGGACCGAGAACACCATGCCGGCGTAAACCGACTGGCTGCTGACAAACAGGTGATGGCCCCAGACGAGAAATCCGAAGACCGCGATCGCCACGCTGGAAAACGCGATGAACGTGTAGCCGAAAGGCTTCTTCGAACTGAATGTGGTGATAATTTCCGTCACCACTCCCATCGATGGCAGAATCATGATGTAAACGGCCGGATGCGAGTAGAACCAGAACATGTGCTGGAACAACACCGGGTCGCCGCCATAAGCGGGATCGAAAAATCCGATGTGGAAGGCCCGCTCGAGCACCAGCAGCAGCAGGGTCACGGCCACCACGGGGGTTCCCAGAACCTGAATCATGCTGGTCGCGTAATGGGCCCATACAAACAGGGGCAGCCGGAACCAGGTCAAGCCCGGCGCGCGCATCCGGTGGATGGTCACGATGAAATTCAAACCCGTCAGAATCGACGAGAATCCGGCGATGAAGATCCCCATGCCCGCCGCGACCACATATCCATTCGAATAGGAGGTGCTGAACGGCGTATAGAATGTCCAGCCCGTATCCACGCCGCCCATGAGGAGCACGGTCACGATGAACAACCCGCCGACCATGTAGATGTACCAGCTCAGCAGGTTCAACCGCGGGAACGCGACGTCCTTCGCGCCGATCATGAGCGGGATCAGGAAATTGCCCAATACCGCCGGAATCGAAGGAATCAGGAACAGGAACACCATCACGATGCCGTGCATCGTAAAAAACTTGTTGTAGGTGTTCGATTCCACCAGATCGCCGGCCGGCGTTGCCAGTTCCAGACGGATGAGCGTCGCAAAGAGGCCGCCGATGGCGAAGAAGAAGGTGACTCCAAGGAGATAGAGGATCGCGATGCGCTTGTGGTCGTGAGTCAGCAGCCAGCTCTTCAACCCCTGTGTCTGCATTCAGGTAGTTCTTTTTTTCTTCTACTTGAGGAGGTGCCGTAATCATACAGATATTCCTTGCAAATTACCGATTCGGTGGCGGGCGCGGCGTCCTGCCGATTTGCCCTGCCTGGAGCCTGTGCCGGAGGCTCCGGGCTCACCGCTGGTCTGCGTGGGCGCCGGTGGCACGGAAGTTTGCGGTCCATTCCTCGAGCCCAGCGATTTCACGTATTCGACCAGCTTCAACCATGCCGTCCTCCGTGATCAGCCCCTTGAAGGTCGGCATAATGTCGTCGTATCCGGCAACGATCTTCGCCTGAGGATAGAGCACCGATTCGCGGATATACGATTCGTCCGCTCGCACCGTCGAGCCGTCCTTCAGTTCGACGGTCGTACCGAACAGACCATTCAGATTCGGACAACGCCCGTTCTGCTTGTTGATGGCGCTGGCGTGGCAGTTTGCGCATCCCAGCTGATTGAAGAGCGACTGGCCCTGCTCCGCCATCGAGCCTTCGCCGCTGCCCTCCCCGAGCCAGGTATTGTAATCGCTCTCGTTCATCACGTAAACGGTTCCGATCATGCCGGAATGCTTCGTCCCGCAATACTCGGCACAGAAGATGTGATACGCGCCCGACCTTCGTCGGCCGGAACCACTCCGTCGTGTACTTACCCGGCAATACGTCGGTCTTGGTCCGGAACGCCGGCACATAGAAATCGTGGATCACATCTTCCGACGTCAGCGTCAGCCGGATATCGCGGTTCACCGGAACATGCAGTTCGTTGATCTCCCGCGCCCCTTCGTTGTGCTGGATCTTCCACATCCACTGTTTGCCCGTGACATAGATCGTCATTGCATCCGCCGGGGGCTTCGACTCGGTAAAGAAAATACTCGCGCCCCACGCGAACATCACGAGCGACAGACCCAGCGGAATGACCGACCACACGATTTCGAGGATCATGCCCCCGATACTGTGCTCGTCTCTCGCCGCGGGTATTTCGTCGTTCCGCCTCCTGTATTTAATGGCGAAAAACACCACCAGAAACGCGATCAGCAGCGAGAAGAACGCGCTGACCAGCACCATGTACGCGTAGAGCGCGTCTACATGGCCGGCGATGGACGACGCCGCTTCCGGAAAAAGCTGGAAACTTTTTTCTGGCATATACGGTTAAGCGGCTCGAATCCCTTTCTGCCTGCTGTCTTTGCGCAGCATGATGAACACAAATCCTCCGAGCATCAGCACCGTCGCCGCGCCCGCCACGCGCAGGATTCCCAGCGCGGTCGCGGTGTATTTGGCCGTCGTCGGATCGAAGTGATAACAGAACAGGAGGATCTGGTCCACCGCGTTTCCGATCTCGTTGTGGGACGCCTGCACCAGCGCGAAACGCATGTCCTTCGGCGAGTACTCAATGCCGTAAAAATATTTCGAGAGTTTACCCTCCGGCGTGAGGACGTAGATCGCGCTTGCATGTGCGAACGATGCCGTGTAAACGTCCCACTTGTACTTGAATCCCACAGCGTCCGTGACACGCTTGATCGAATCGGGGTCGCCGGTCAGGAAATGCCATCCGTTCGCGGTTTCGGGATGGCCATAATCTCTCATGTAGGTGGCTTTTTTCGCTGCCGCCTGCGCGGGTTTCTCGCGCGCGTCGAAGCTGATCGCCACCACGTCATAGTCTTTGCCCGGCGTGAAAGTCAGGATCTTCGCCGCCCCGACCATCCCGTTCAGGATCTGGGTGCACAGCATCGGGCACTCGTAATACACAAGGGCCAGCACCACCGGCCGCTTGCCGAAGTAAGTGCCGAGCGGAACGAGGTTTCCGTTCTCGTCCCGGAATTTCGCGTCGAGGGGCAGCTGCGAATTCAGCTTCTGCTCGATCGTTACGCCCTTCAGAGGACTCGGCCGGTCAACGCCCTGTCACATTAAGGAGGTCCGGCACCGGCGTGTTCGGCGGACCGTTCAGAGTTGCGGGACCGGTTTCGTAGTTCTCCTTCTGGGCGTCTGCGCGCAGGCCCGGGCACGGAACCAGCATTGTCGCCCCAACCAGAATTAAAACCGAAATATACTGCGCTTTCTTCATTGCGAGATTTTTTCCAGAGTTCTGCCGCTGCTGGAATCTGCCGGAATGGTCCGGTACCCGTCGTTGTCCAGCCCGGCGGGACTTGGTTTCGAAGGCAGGCCCTTCTGCGCCACTATATTGATCGCCTCGTCTATCGGAATCCGCACAATGCCTTTGTCCGGATTGATCCAGCCATAGCTGTTCAGAATCGCGTCCTCGTCCGCCTTCAGATCTTTGAGCTCAACTTTCGGCTCAGCCTGCAGCCGCGGTTCGGGCGGAAGGGCATTCTGCTGTTTCATCATCAGCGCCGCCGGGTTGGAGGAATTCTTCGCTTCCTCGCGTGAAAACAGGAAATCGAACAGCGCCCACATCGCAAACACCACGACAATGCAGCTCAGCAGCAGACCGATGCCGAACGCCGAGATCTGGAACACATTGACGTCGCGCCGCTCGTGCGAGACGCCCGGGTTCACTTCGTGCTCGTGCCCATGATCGTGAGATGGGCTGATCGTGTGGTTTATTAGTGCTCTCTGCCATGATTCAACGCCTTAATAAGGTCGGGAGTTCCCAGCGGCAACAGCGGCCGCGTGGGCAGCGTCCGGAAAAACAAAGCCAGCCACAATCCGCCAAATCCGATCGGGGCCGTGAAATCCAGAATCGAAACGCTGAAGGCCGGGTGGTCAAGACTGACGAAGTTCGGCTCAATCAGCCAGAAAATTTCCACAGCGTGGATACAGATGATGAAGATCGCGATTTTCGATATCGTCGTCGGATTCTTCTTCAGAGACTGCGAAAGTAACAGCGCGAAGGGAAGCGCGAAGTGCAGCAACAAAAGGGCAAGTCCCACCCATTGCCAGCCGCCATTCAAGCGCCGGATATACCAGGTTACTTCCTGCGGCAGGTTGCCCGAGTAGATGATCAGATATTGCGAGAACGAGAGATACGCCCACAGCATTACGAGCGCCAGCATCAGCTTGCCCAGATCGTGCAAATGCTTCGAGGTAAGAGCGTGGTCGATCGGCGCGTATTTGGCCAGAAGGGTCAGAACCGCAACCACGACCGACATCGCGGTTAAACCCTCGCCGATTGCGACCAGAAATCCAAAGATGGTGGATGCCCAGCTCGCGTCCAGCGACATGATGTAATCGATGGACGCAGAACGTAATCGTGAAAAAGAAGGCGACGATGCCGGGCGCGCTCAGACGTTCCAGCTTGTTCGAATACACCATCGATTTCGTTTCGTCTTCGCGCAACGACCACTTGTTCAGCAGAGTAGTCAGACCCAGCCAGACCACGCCGTAGATCAGCCAGCGGATCCAGAGAAAGGGCAGGTTCAGGTAGAGATGCTTCGCCTGCACGATCTTATCGGCGGCATGCGCGGGATCGGCCCACAGATACAATTGCGGCGCCAGGATCAGTAAGCGGCAGAAAGCCCAGCCACATGACATAGAGGGTCCGCGAGCCGGCTTCGAGCGGCCGCCGGATCATGACACCCCACGCCCCGCCCGAAACAAGATGAACCATCAGCAGCGCCAGGCATCCCAGGCCCGCGCCGAACCAGAGAAAGAAACCCACCAGATACGACCGCAGAAATTGCTGGGGTCCGAAAAAGAAATACCCGCGGCAGTGAATGCCAGAAAAATGAGCCCGACGAACGTCGCGATGTGCTGGTATTTCTTAAGCGTCTCCACCAGTTGCGGAGAGGTTGCGTAACTTTGTTCCGTCGTCGTCATTTTCTTTCAGGTTGACTCCCCGGGACTGCGCCCGCGCCATGAGCCCCCGGAACTCCCGACGGAGTCGCGGGCTTCGCCGGAAAATCGGTGAAATCGGCGTCGCGCGTCACCAGCGGCTCATTCGCCTGGGCGGCAATCGGAGGCTGACTCGTTGGTGGCACACGCGCGCGGGCTTCCTGCGGCAGATCGTTCACATTCGCGTTCTCACTGTATTGCAGCACCCGGATGTAAGCTATGACCGCCCAGCGGTCTCGCGGCTCAAGCTGCTGCGCGTAGTTCAGCATCGCGCCATATCCGTTGGTGATGACATTAAAGTAATGTCCGACCGGCGCCTCCCGCAGGCGATCGATGTGATACGAAGGCGGCTGCTTGAAACCGCGCCGCACGATCATTCCCAGGCCGTTTCCGATGCGCCCATGGCAGGGCGCGCAGTAGATGTCGTACCGTTGCTGGCCGCGCAGAATCACCGCCCGGTCAACCGCGATCGGAAACGCGGTCGATGTCATTCCCCTGGTCGTCCGTGCCAACGTAAAAAGCCGTGTCCTCTTCGAGGGCGCCTCGCGCGATGGTGCCCGGCAGCGGTTGGCGCTCGCTGCGGCCATCGGCAAAGAAGTCGCTCGGGCGTTCCGGCTTATACTTCGGCTGATCCTGCATGTCCATCCGGGAACACCCCGCCAGACCCAGGGAAAGAATGCCCAACACGATCAGCGGCTTGAACGTTCGTCTCATCGGGCTACTTCCGCCACTTCTTCGGGTCCCAGACTTTCCAGAAATCCGGCGGTGTCGTGACGGTCGAACTTCGGATCGTCCGATTCGATGCACAGGAAAAACTTGTTCCGCGACGCATTCGCGAACCGCTCCACGTTGAATACCGGGTGGTAAGGCGAAGGCAGTCCGTTCATGATGATCATGCTGATGGCGGCGGTGAGTCCGCCGAAAAGAACCGTTAACTCAAATGTGATCGGAATATACATCGGGGCGCTGATCAGAGGACGGCCGCCGATGTTGAGGGGAAGAGCAACAGCCTGGACCCAGCTGCACAGGCCGAATCCCGTCGCACAACCGATCAGCCCACCAATCAGGGTGAATAGCGACACCCGGTTGTCGTGAAGGTCCATTGCTTCATCGAGCTCATGGATCGGATACGGCGAGTAGGCGTCGAATTTGCGGAAACCGGCTTCGTGAGCCCGCCGCGCGGCGGCCACCAGTTCGCCCGGCGTCTCAAACTCCGCCATCAGGCCGTACAGCGGATGGAAGTCGTCGATCGAGTGCGAACTCATTGGGCGACCGGCTCCTTGACGCGCGCCCCCGGCAGGAGCATGCGCAATTCGAAGATCGTAATCATTGGCAAGACCCTGATGAACAGGAAGATCAGGGTCATGAATAAGCCGAGCGTGCCGACAAACACCGCCCAATCCCAAACCGTGGGCCAGTACATACTCCAGCTCGAGGGCAGGAAGTCGCGATGCAGGCTCGTAACGACGATCACGAAGCGCTCCAGCCACATACCGATGTTGACGACGATCGAGACGATCCAAAGCACCAGCGGCGTCGTCCGAATGCGCTTAAACCAGAGGAACTGCGGCGTGATGATGTTGCAGAAAACCAGGGTCCAGTAGAACGGCGCATAGGGTCCGGTCATGCGGTTCAGGATCATGAATTTCTCGTAGACGTCCGCGCTGTAGTAGCCGAAGAACGCCTCGAACATGTAGCCGTATCCCACAATCATGCCCGTCGCCAGCGTGACTTTGGCCATGTTGTTCAGGTGGCGCATGGTAATGATGTCTTCCAGCCCGAAGAACTTGCGGACCGGAATCATCAGCGTCAGCACCATCGCAAAGCCCGAATAGATCGCGCCCGCGACGAAATAGGGCGGGAATATTGTGGTGTGCCATCCGGGCAGCATAGCGACCGCGAAGTCGAAGCTGACGACGGTATGCACTGAAACGACCAGCGGCGTCGCAAGGCCGGCCAGCAGCAGCGAGGCTTTCTCGAATCGCTGCCAGTGGCGGGCCGAACCGCGCCAGCCCATGGCCAGAGCACCGAAAATGACCTGCTTCCAGCGCGCCGTCGCGCCGTCGCGGAGGGTTGCCAGATCCGGGATCAGCCCGACGTACCAGAAAACCGCCGAAATCGTCAAATACGTGGATACGGCGAAAACGTCCCAGAGCAGAGGGCTGCGGAACTGCGGCCACATGTCCATCGTATTGGGGTATGGGAATAGCCAGTAGGCCAGCCATGGACGACCGGTATGCAGAACCGGGAACATGCCGGCGCACATGACGGCGAACAGCGTCATCGCTTCGGCAAATCGGTTGATGGCGTTTCGCCACGACTGATTGAGCAGCAGCAGGATGGCGGAAATCAGCGTACCGGCATGGCCGATACCGATCCACCAGACGAAGTTGACGATCGCGAATCCCCAGCCGATCGGGATGTTGATTCCCCAGATTCCGACGCCCTTGACGATCAGGTAAGTGGCGGCGCCCATCAGACACTGCAGTACGGCGAATGAAATCAGAAAGCCGAAGATCCACCCCAGCGTGGTCTTGCGTTTGAGAACGATGCCTGCAATCTTGTCCGATACCGACGCAAGACTGTGGCCTTCGTCGATTACCGGTCCGACTGCGATGCTCGAGGGCAACTCAACTGGCTGCGCCATGTTAGCTATCCTTCTCCGATTTCTGCACTTCCGGATTGGGGTTGCGTATCTCCGTCAAATAGGTTGTGCGCGGGCGAGTGTTGAGTTCGCCGAGCAGCGAATAATTCAGGCTGCTGCTTTTCCATTCGGAAACGCGGCTCTTCGGGTCGTTCAGATCTCCGAACATAATGGCTTGCGAAGGACAGGCGGCGGCGCATGCGGGCACGATCTCGCCGTCGCGCACCTTGCGGTCCTGCTTCTCCGCCGTGATCTTGGCGTAATTGATGCGCTGCACGCAGTAGGAGCACTTCTCCATGACGCCGCGGCTGCGCACCGTCACGTCGGGATTGCGCTGCAGCTTGTAGCTTTCCGTCTCCCAGTCCGAGAACAGCAGGAAGTTGAAGCGGCGTACCTTATAAGGGCAGTTGTTCGAACAATACCGGGTGCCGACGCAACGGTTGTAAACCATGTTGTTCAGGCCTTCGGCGTCCGTCTCGGTTGCCGCCACCGGGCAAACGATTTCGCAGGGCGCGTCCTCGCACTGCACGCAGGCCACCGGCTGGAAGTACATATCCGGCTCGTCGGGCTCGCCTTTGTAATAACGATCGATGCGGATCCACTGCATTTCGCGGGTGTTGAGCACCTGCTCTTTGCCCACGACCGCGATATTGTTCTCCGCCTGGCAGGCCACCACGCAGGCGCTGCATCCCACGCAGGAGGTTAGATCGATCGCCATGCCCCAGGCATAACCTTCATATTTGAAGGTCTGCGGGAACATCGTCAGGCCCTTCGGCGGAATCTCGCTCTTCTTTTCCGAGAAATAGGGGTCCTGCTTGAATTCGTCGAGCGTGCCCGCGTGGACCGGTTCGCGGCCCTCCATGGCGAAGTGATGCTGCACGGCGGCGAGGCGGAACGTCTTGCCCAGTTTGCGCACCGTTGCGCCCGTGCGCGAAGTAAGGGCTTGAGGCTGGGCGCAGCGGATAAACATCGAAACCCGCGCCATTGCCCGCGCGGCCCGCCCGCGTTCGTCCGTAGCCCAGACTCAGCGCGATCGAGCCATCGGGATGGCCGGGGATGCGCCACACCGCTCCCCACACCGTGTGGCCGTTGTGGTCAATCGCGACCTGGTCTTCGTCGGTCACGTGCAGATCGTTGGCCGTCTTCGGACTCATGACGACCGCGTTGTCCCACGTCAGGCGCGTAATCGGACGGGGCAGTTCCTGCAGCCACGCGTTGTTCGAATAGCGCCCGTCGAGGATGTAGGGATCGCTGTGGAAAGAGATTTCGTAGCCCGAAGTCGATGAATTTGAGGACGACGCCGGGACCAGTTTGGCGGTCGCGGTGATCGCGGCCGGGGCGGAATCCTTGATGAAACCGTCATGAACCGAGTGTTTCCACCAGGTCTCGTAATCGGCGCCAGTGTGTTTGGTCCGCCAGTAATCGCGCACGGCTTCGTAGTTCGATTTCTGCGGATTGTTCGTGAACGCGGCGATAATTTCGTGCGCCGATTTGCCCTCATAGAGCGGTGCAATCAGCGGCTGCATGATCGAGACGGTGCCGTCGTAGGCCGGGGCGTCGCTCCAGTGCTCGAAAGGATGCGCCATCGGAATATTCCACTGGCAGACTTCGGACGTTTCGTCGAGTTGGTCGCCGAGACGAATCCGGAGCTTCGCCATCTGGATCGCGCCCTTGAGATTCAATTCCGAGCGGAGCACTGTATACCGGATTGCCGCCCAGAATCAGCAGCAGATCGACCTGCCCGGAGCGCAGATCCTGAACGAGAGCCTGCAGGTCCGCCCACTGATCGGCCGGTTTTCCTTCAAGCGAGGGGGTGAATGTAACCGTCGCGCCGTTGTTGCCCAGAACCTGATTGATGTAGTGGACGACCGCGTGAACTTCCGGCGACTGGTCTTCGCCCGCGATCACGATCGACTTGCCTTTGCTGCCTGCAGATCTTTTACAAGAGCCGAGTAGAACTTTGTCCCCGAGAGCGGCCCGCTCGCACTTCCGCCAGACAATGCCGCGGCGAGAGATCGAACGAACCCGATCACTTCGGACGGCTTGATCGCCTGACGGTGGTCGGCCTTGCATCCCGTCGATGTCGGCGTTGTTTCAACGGCGTAGAAACGGCTCTGCGTCGTGTTTCCGCCTCGCAGGATACGTTTCGAAACAAAGTCACGCGCGTAACGTACGCCGCCCGGCCCGTTCGCCAGAAAGTTCCCGTCGATCGAAAGAACGACATCGGCCTGGTCGAATTTATATACCGGATTCAGGAACTGCCCGAAAGCCATCTGGCTGCCCATGCGGCGGCCATGGCCAGTCGGCTCCCACTGATACCACTTCGCGCCCGGATACAGCATGAGCGCTTCCTGCATCTGCGAATAGAGCGTCGGCGACGTAACCGTTTCGGTCAGGATCCGAATGCCCGAGCCGTTCTTCGCCTGCTGTCTGGCAAGCTCCCTGATAAACGTTACGAGGAAGGACGGATACGAACGGACTTCGTCGATGAAGTTGACCGTCTGCAGACGATCCGGATCGTAAAGGCCGAGAATCGAAGCCTGCGTTGGCACATCGGTCGACCCCAGGCTCGCCGGATGTTCCGGATTGCCTTCGACCTTCGTCGGCCGGAATTCGTGAGTCTCTACCAGGACCGGGATTGGCGATACCGCTCACCGGAAATGCCGTGGCGTAGAAAAGCGGCTTGCCGGGAAGCTCCTGCTCGGGCGCTTCGACGTACGGCATCAGGTATTCGGTCGGCTGTTTGGTGCAGGCGGAAAGTCCGGCGAGCGCGAGCGACGCGCCCATGATCTTCAGAAAATTGCGCCGGCCTTCGTCGTCGATCCACTCGGAAGCCTGCCGCGGAAATTCGCGATGCAGAAATTCCTTGAAGCCCGCGACCGAAGTCAGCTCATCGAGGCTGCGCCAGTAGCCTGCGCCTTTGGCCTTTTCCAGCCGCGTGCGAATCGACGTCAGATTCAGCGGTCCGCCGGGGTCTTCAGTTCAATAGGTTGGCTGTTCTCAGTCATCTGTTGCTATCTGTGGCATGTCCAGCAGGTTTCCAGCTTTTGAACGTGGTATTCCTTCACCAGCCGGGCGCCCACTACTTCCTGCGGCTCGGACGGTTCGTATCCCATCGTCGTGACCTGATCGCGCGGGCGAAGATATTTTTCGGGGTTCCGATGGCAGTCGAGGCACCAGCGCATCTGGAGCGACGGGTTTTGATACGTCAAAGCCATCTGATCCACGCGTCCGTGGCAGGTCTCGCAGCCGACGCCTTTTTTGACATGAATGCTGTGGTTGAAATAAACGAAGTCCGGAAGATCGTAGACTTTCGTCCACTTAATCGATTGATTCGTTCGAAAACTCTCCCGCACCGGCTCGAGCGTCGGGCTGTTGATCCAGATCTGCGAATGGCAGTTCATGCAGGTCTTGGTCGGAGGGATAACGGCGAAATCGGAGTTCTCGACCGAGGTATGGCAGTAGCGGCAATCGATGCCCATCGAGCCAACGTGGTGCGCATGGCTGAACGGGATTGGCTGTTCGCGCGCATCGCCCTGCCGCGTGGCATAGGTCGAATCGGCGATCAACTCGAATAGCGCTCCGCCCGTCGCCGCAAGGGCCACGACGGCGAGGATGATGCTGACCCGCGACATCGCGTTCGCACTGGATTTGAAGATCTGTGACATTTAAGGTCTAGTGTCGAGGGGAAAAAACGGCCAAACCGATATTATGCTCCATCGATTCTGTTTTCCCAAGTCCGCCATATGTAGTTCCTTTACAGGAACTTCAAACACTGCTTTGCTGCGCAATTAGCATGCGGCAAATTCGTTGAAGTTCAAGTCTACAATGGAGCTTCATGCAACAGACTATACGTCCCGGCGGACCCCTGTCCGGAGTGGTTATTTTGCCGGGCGATAAATCGATTTCGCATCGCTACGCCATGCTTGCGTCGCTCGCGGAAGGCGCGTCAAAGATCACCAATTATGCGACTGGCGCCGACTGTCATTCAACGCTGGGATGCGTTCGCGCTCTGGGAATTGATGTCGAAGAAAATGGCACAACCGTGACGATCCATGGTCACGGGCTCGAGGGATGGCGGGAGCCGAAAGGCGATCTGGATGCGGGCAATTCGGGCTCCACGATTCGGATGATGGCGGGTTTGCTGGCGGCGCAGCCGTTCGACAGCCGGATTTTCGGAGACGAGTCGTTATCGCGGCGGCCGATGCAGCGAATTATCACACCTCTGTCACAAATGGGGGCGAAGATTGAGGCGCGGGAGGAGCGTTTTCCGCCGTTGTCGTTCCACAGGTGCAGGCGTTGCATCCGATCGACTACACGCTTCCGGTGCCGAGCGCGCAGGTGAAGACGTGCGTTCTGTTTGGGGGATTGTTCGCTTCGGGGCAGACGATTGTGCGGGAGCCGATCGCATCGCGCGATCACACCGAGATCGCGCTGCGGGAGTTCGGCGCGGAACTTCAGGTGAAGCAGAGAGTCATTTCGCTTCAGGGCAGAGCGAAGTTGACCGGGCGGGAAGTGGTGGTTCCGAGCGATTTGTCTTCGGCGGCGTTCTTTCTCGTTGCGGGACTTCTGGTGCCGGAGTCGCGGCTGCTGATCGGCAATGTCGGGTTGAATCCGACTCGATCAGCGCTGCTCGATTTCCTGCTCTCGATGGGCGCACCAGTGCGAGTGCTGAAAATCGAATCGGTGAACGGCGAATTGATCGGCGACATCGAAGTGCGATATGCGCCGGTGCGCGGCGGCGTTATCGAGAAAGGCCTGGCCGCGGCCCTGATCGACGAGATTCCGGTCCTTGCCGTTCTCGGCGCGGCTTCCGAGGACGGCTTAATTATTCGAGATGCTCAGGAACTGCGGATCAAAGAAACAGATCGCATCGCTACCGTAGCGGAGAACTTCAAGCGGATGGGCATCGACGTTGAAGTTACTCCGGACGGAATGAAGGTACCGGGGAAACAGAAGTTCCGCGCTGCTGCTTTCGATTCGTTCGGCGATCACCGGATCGCGATGGCGTTTGCGGTAGCGGCATTGCGGGCCGACGGCGAGTCGACAATCGATAATGCCGACGCAGCTTCGGTCTCGTTCCCGCAGTTCTGGAATATACTCGCCGGACTTAACGGTTCACAGTAGAAAGTGAGCCGGCGTGCGCGGCGACCGAAACGTGCGCAAGCTGATTCCCGACGCGCATCGACTTCCAGTCGTAGTCAAATTCCTTGCCGCAATCCAGACAGACGACGTAGGTGCCCTGACGGCTAACCTCGGACGATAACTGGGTCCGCCGGGATGGAGTGAGAGGAAAGGTCGTTCTGCTGTGAGAGCAACCGAAAATCGAATTAATTAACGCGTTGATCATATACTCCCCTTGCAACACTTACATTGATTCAGTGAAGTCGCACGCGGATTCGTTACAGCAACCTGGCTGCCAAAGGACCCGGTACCGGGCCCCGTAACGAAGGGGGTCGAATAAGATCTTTCGTTCAGGTGAGTTGCGCGGCTATTGCGTCGGCGATCTGACGGCCGTGAAAGCGTCCGTTCTCGATGAAAATTTCGTTTGTGTGCATTCCAGCGACAATCACACCGGCCAGGAAGACGCCTTTTCGTCCACTTTCGAGCGTCTTCGGGTCGGTGCGCGGCTTTAAAGTGTCGGGGTCCAACACGATGCCGTTTGCATTAAGGAACGTTAAGTCGGGGCTATAACCGATCATAGCGAAGACAAAGTCATTCCGTATTTGCGTATTACCTTCCGGCGTTCGAAGGTTAACGTAATCGGAGCCGATCTCTGTAACTTCGGAATTGAAATATGCTTTGATTTCACCGTTTTTGATGCGGTTTTCTATATTCGGTTTAATCCAGTACTTTACATGTTTGTGAATTGCCGGGCCGCGGTGCACCAGTGTTACGCGGGCGCCGGTCCAATATAGTTCCAGTGCGGCGATGGCGGCGGAGTTTTTTGCGCCGACCACCAACACGTCGTGATTGTAGTAAGGGTGCGGCTCTTTGTAATAGTGGATTACTTTTGACAGTTCCTCGCCGGGTACGTTCAGCAGGTTCGGAACGTCGTAATAACCCGTGGAAACGACGATCTTCTTCGCTTGGTAACAGTGGTGGTTCCCGAGGCGGTCCAGCGTGGGAATGGTAAAAGCTCCGTCTTCGCCGTCGATGGATTCGACTAGTTCGTACTGATGCACATCGAGTTTGTAGTGTTCGGTGACGCGGCGGTAGTATTTTAGTGCCTCCGTGCGGGTTGGCTTTTCGTTACATGCTCGTCATCGGGAATGTCACCGATCTCGAGAAGCTCGGGAGTGGTGAAGAACGTCATGTGCGTCGGGTAGTTATAGAGCGAGTTGACGAGGCAGCCCTTGTCGATGATCATGGCGTTCAGCCCGCGCCGCTTCAGTTCGATGCCGCAGGCGAGGCCGGTGGGTCCGGCGCCGATGACGATGGCGTCGAAGGCAGGTAGATCGATCACAGTTTGCATTCGACCTCGGCGGTGAGCGGTCTCGAGCGCCTGCGGAAGCGCCGCGGGGTCTTTTCCTCCGCCTTCGGCCATATCGGGCCGGCCGCCTCCTTTGCCTCCCACAGCCTGCGCGAGCGCGCCGACCAGTTTGCCGGCCTGGATGCGCTGGGTGAGGTCCTTTGTTACGGCGGCGACGATGGAAACGTCAGCCGTCTTCGGATGAGGCGAGCACGACTACGGCGGATTTCCACTTGTTGCGGAGCGCGTCGGCCAGGTCGCGCATCTGCTGGCGGTCGAGGCCGTCGACGCGACGCGACCAGATATCGACCCGTTCTTTTCCTTCGACTTGCGATTCGAGATCGCGGGCGGCGGATTGGGCGAGTTGCGTTTTGAGCTGTTCGATCTCGGCGCTCGTGGGTGCGCTTTTCCGCGATCAGGCGCTCCACCTGTTCGACCAACTCGGGCTCGGCCACGCGCAGCATGCTCGGCAATGCGGTGCAGGGCTTCGCTCGATTCCTGGTACTGGCGCGACGGCGCCTTCGCCGGTGATGGCTTCGATGCGGCGCACGCCGGCGGAGATGCTGCTTTCGGAGACGATCTTGAAGACGCCGATATCGCCGGTGCGGCGTGACGTGCGTGCCTCCGCAGAGTTCCTTGCTGAAGTCAGGGATCGAGACGACGCGAACTTCCTCGCCGTATTTTTCGCCGAACAGCGCCATGGCTCCGGTGGAGATGGCCTGATCGATCGGCATCACGTTCGTGGTGACCGGCGTGTTGCGGAGGATCTGCTGGTTGACGAGACGCTCGACTTCGACGATTTCGGCGGGATCGACCGCGGCGTAGTGGGTGAAATCGAAACGAAGGCGCGGCGGTTCGACGACGCTGCCGGCCTGCTTGACGTGCGGCCCGAGGACCTGGCGGAGCGCGGCGTGAAGCAGGTGCGTCGCG
This sequence comes from Terriglobia bacterium, assembly GCA_963845785.1. Classification (GTDB taxonomy): domain Bacteria; phylum Acidobacteriota; class Terriglobia; order Bryobacterales; family Bryobacteraceae; genus BOG-234. The sequence goes on from CAWJTK010000005.1 coordinate 679,241, forward strand.
GTGTGATTGCGCATGGTGGCGCAGCGCTCGCGGCACGGCCGACTTCGGCGCGGAGTTCGTCGCCGACGTGAGATCGGGGCGAGCGTGCGAATCTTGTGAACCGTGAGTCCGGGGACGGCCGGGCAGGTGTCTTCGACAACGGCGACCATTTCGCCGGTATGCGCGTCGTAAAGAGGCTGCCGCGATCGCCGACCTGGCCGCCGGTTTCGGCGTAGAAGGGAGTCTGGTCGAGCACGATTTCGCCTTCGGCGCCGGCTGCGAGCGTGTCGAGCGAGCTGCTGATTCGAGCAGCAGGCCGATGACTGTCGAGACGGCGTCGAGCTTGTCGTAGCCGAGGAATTTGGTGCGTCCTTTCTCGAGCAACTGCTGGTAGGCCGGGGCGATTGCGCCTTTTTCGCCGCCCTTCCAGCTGGCGCGGGCGCGATCGCGCTGCTGGCTGCATTTCGGTGTCGAAGCCTTCGCGATCGATGTCGACGCCGCGCTCGCGGGCCATGTCTTCCTGCTCATCGAGAGCGAGGCCGTAGGTGTCGTAGAGCTTGAACGACACGGAGCCGGGAACGGTGCCGTTCGGCGAGCTTCGAGATTTCGTCGTTGAAGACTCTTTCGGCGACGAGGAAGGTGGTGGCGTAGCGATGCTCTTCGTCCTTGACGACGCGGGCGACGCGCTGGACGGATTCCATCATTTCCGGATAGGCCTGGGCGCATGAGCTCGGCGACGAAGCCGGTGAGCTCGTAGAGATACGGATCCTGCTTGCCGATCAGGCGGGCGTTGCGCATGGCGCGGCGCATGATTTTGCGCAGCACGTAGCCGCGGCCTTCGTTGGAGGGCAGCACGCCGTCGTGGATGAGGAAGGCTGTGGCGCGGGCGTGGTCGGCGTTGATGCGCAGCGCGGTGTCGGATTTGGCGATCGGCTCCGTATTCGACGTCCGCAGAGTTCGCCGGCGCGATCGATGATGGGGCGGATGAGATCGGTTTCGTAGTTCGAGAGTTTGCCCTGCAGGACGGCGGCGACGCGCTCGAGTCCCATGCCGGTATCGATGGAGGGACGCGGCAGGGGCGTCATGGTTGCCGGACGCGTCGCGGTTGAACTGCATGAAGACGAGGTTCCAGATTTCGACGAAGCGGCCGCCGCCATCGAGGGGAAATTGTTCGTGCTCGCGGCCGGGTTCGGCGGCTTCGGGTCCGAAATCGTAGTGGATTTCGGAGCAGGGGCCGCAGGGGCCGGTGTCGCCCATTTGCCAGAAGTTGTCTTTTTCGTCGAGGCGGAAGATGCGGCGATTTGGGGACGCCGGCGACCTTCTGCCAGAGCGCTTCGGCGTCGTCGTCTTCGCGGAAGACGGTGACGTAGAGCTTGTCTTTGGGGAGGCCGTAGTCCTTCGTGACGAGGTCCCAGGCGAACTCGATGGCTTCGGCTTTGAAGTAGTCGCCGAAGGAGAAGTTGCCGAGCATCTCGAAGAAGGTGTGATGGCGGCGGGTGTAGCCGACGTTTTCGAGATCGTTGTGCTTGCCGCCGGCGCGGACGCATTTCTGCGAGGAGGTGGCGCGGGTGTAGTCGCGGGTTTCGAGACCCTGGAAGACCTCCTTGAACTGGTTCATGCCGGCGTTGGTGAAGAGCAGGGTGGGGTCGTTGGCAGGCAGGAGGGAGCTGCTGCGGACGACGCGGTGCCCGCGGGCGTGGAAGAAGTCGAGAAAGCGCTGACGGATGTCGTTGCCGGTCACAGGAGTCCTTTTTATGGGTGGATAGTTCAATTATAGAAGTGGCTGGAAGTGTTCCGAGGATGCGATTTTGTGGCCACGAATAAACACGAATGCACACGAATCGGAAAGGCTGTCGGCGGGCGCGGCCTTGCCGGTCGAAAATGCGGCCTTTTGGGCTTTGGCTAAAAACGCATTTGTATTTTCAGCGAGTTCTGGGGTTCGTTCGTTAATATTTTGTTTTCGATTCTGCTCGTTTTGTCGGCGGGTTTCAGCACGGACGGAGGCTTTCGCGCGGCGGAGTTCGTGGAGGAGATTTTGCGCGCGCATGGCTGTGCGGGAGAAGCGCGATTCCATGCGGCCGAGGATTTCGAGAGAGCTGGTGTTCTCATGGAATGCGCGCAAGGCGACCGGCATATTTCCCTCGCTGGTGGGGGAGTTTGGGCGTAGCAGTTCGCCGTTCAGGATGGATTTTTCCAGCGGCCAGAGGCTGAGGCGGCGCCAGTGAGCGGATGCGGCGATTTTGACGAGATCGCGTTCGTGTTCGGTCCTGGGCTTGAGTTCGCGGATGAAGCGGGCGTGGAGTGCCAGCCAGGTTTCGTCGGATTCCTGAGCGGCGAAGGGGTCGAGTGCGCGGAGACCGTGGCGGAGGCTGTTCTTTGAAGAATGGGATTTGCCCTGGCTGGTGACAGGACCTCGGGATTTGGCTCCGTTGGCGCGGGAGGCGGCGGCTCGGGCTTCGGAGAAGGGACGTCTGGTCATCATACGGTCGTATTGTGCACCCGAGGTGGCGGGATGCTGACGGGGACTGAAGGCTCGATCGTTTATTTTCATTTTGTTACGTGCGGAAATATTACAAATAAAATTGTCACCGTTTACCGGCCAACTTAGACTTTTCCAAAAGCCTTGCGTAAGCGATTGAAAACAAGTCGGTTGGCCGGTAAACGGGTCACATATCGGGCCAATCTTTGGGAAGCGACATAGGCGAAACATTCAAAAGGGGTTAAGCCGCCAATGCGACTGGAGATTGGCCGGATATGTGAAGACCCAAGTAGACAGGAATAATTGTTACAATGCAGCTATCAGGCTATACGGTTACAATGGCTTTGAATATTCGCAATCCCGAGGTGGAACGACTGGCGGCAGAACTTGCGCGGCAGACGGGTGAAAGCAAGACCGAGGCGGTGAGGAAAGCGTTGCAGGACCGGTTGATTCGGGTGCGCCGAGAACGGACCAAGCGCCGTCTGGCCGATGAACTGGAGGAGATCGCCGAACATTGCGCGAGCCTGCCGGTGCTCGATGGAAGGCACGCCGAGGAGATCCTCGGGTATGACGAGGCCGGACTTCCCCGTTAAATGCTACTCGACACCTCCTGCATTCTTGCGATCTTCCAACGCGAGCCCGAGCGGCGATCTTTCATTGAGGCCATCGAGGCAGCAGATACGGTTCGGATGTCTGTCGCTACTTTTGTTGAGACGTCGATTGTAATCGAGTCGAGATATGGCGCGGAAGGTTTGCTCGATCTGGACCGGTTCATTTCGAGGGCCGGAATCGAGCTGGTTCCGGTCGATATTGAGCAGGGGAGACTGGCTCGATCGGCATTCAGCCGGTTTGGAAAAGGACGACACCGCGCGGGACTGAATTTGGGGGACTGCTTCTCTTATGCGATCGCGGCCGGTTTCAATGAACCTCTGCTCTGCAAGGGCGACGATTTTGTTCATACCGACGCGCCGCTTATCAGGGTTTGATCGCAACTGGCAAATCGGCCGGGGCGACGCGCGTTTTGAGGATCAGGGCTGCAGTACGGAGAACAATTCTTCCGTGCTCACGGAGAATTCAGCCGCGTGGAGCGTCGAAGTTGCCCGTATGGGTTCCGCACCGTCGTTATACTGCCAGGCAGTGCGTTCGACCGGATCGATAACCCGGCAAAAGGGGCACGCCCGATGTATGATATTCCTCGCATTTTGCCAGCGTCGCGCCCGGACGGTCTTCAGGGACAGAGTTTCGCAACACAGCAATACCGGCTCAATCGGATGAGGGATTGAAGGACCCGGGCGGCGACAACATCCGGCGCCAGATACTTGACTGGAGACAACCCAACCGTCAATTCCTGAGCCGCCTGCAGGCCGAGCTTCCGGAGCATGGCCACCAGCATGAACTGGACTAGGGCACGGTACAGCGTGGGCGGGTTTTGGGATAGAGGCCGCCGTCGCGATACTCGCAGTTGGGCTTTTCCGAGTAGCAGAGGTACTCTTCGGCCGGCACAAGAGTTGTGCTGCCCACGGAAAATGGTCTAGCGTCCAGGAACTAACCTGGTAACGACGGTTGCTACAAGTGCGGCCCGAAATTTTGATCCGCCATCAATGAGGCCGGGAGAATGAGATTCCCGGAATTTGGCGTCATTCACTCCCGCTCACTGCCATTCTACTTGCTTCAATCAGGCTGCATTCCGACTTCAAGTAAAAAGGCAGAGAGCCGGAGGCAGAAGAAAACCGTTTGACATGGCGCATGGAATGAGGATACAACAAACGCAGAGGACCGGCAATCAACCTTGCACGTTGACGCCGGCCCGCAGGGTGCCGTCACCCGTTTCTTTCGTTCGTAAGTTACCACGGCACCCGCATCTTCAGGAAAGGAGATATGCATGCGCCGTGTGATACCTCGGCAACCTGCCGCCCGACTTTGTGTCGGGCGTGTCGTCGCGTTATCGCATCCGGAAATCGCCTTGGCGGGAACGTTATATGCCCGAGTATGCGCGATTCCGGGGCTGAGTCAGGACGGGCCGCCCCTTAATTAAACTGGCGGCCCGTTTCGCTCTCGTTTAGCGCTAAAGAGGATGGATGTCCTTCCCGGACTTTTTCTACAAAGCAACTCATCACAATCCGTTTCAGTATCAGGTCGAGCTTAGCGAAGCGCCGTTCACAAGCCGCGTGATCCGCGTGCCGACCGGTGGCGGTAAAACAGAAGCCGCGATCCTTCCCTGGCTCTGGAAAACTGCTACTGAAGCTGAAGCCGCGCCGAAGAGGCTGATCGTGTTCAGCCCCATGCGAGCGCTGGTTTCCCAGACTGTACGCCGCATTGAGACGTGGCTCGAACGGCTTGGCCTTTCGGATAAGATCGCGCTCGTCGAACTGCTGGGTGAACATCCCGAGCTAAGGCGGCGCAACCGCGAGTGGACCGAGGAGCCCGAACGCCCGACCATTCTGGTCGGCACCGTCGATCTTCTGCTCAGCGCGGCGCTGAACCGCGGATATGCGATGAACCGCTTCCGGTGGCCGGTCGCTTTTGGACTTCTGCATAACTCCGCGCTGTGGGTCGTTGACGAGGTTCAGTTGATGGGTTCGGCCACGGCGACGTTCGCCCAACTGGAGCAGTTCCGAACAACATTCAGCACCATGTTTCCTGTGTTCACTTGGTGGATGTCGGCGACGATAGAGCCGGAATGGCTGGCGACGGTTGACTTCGTCCCCCCATCAATCGTGACGCCACAAGATACGGCAGCCCTGATCGGGGATCTTGGGATTAAATACACGGCGAAGAAGCCTTTGCGTCAGGCGAAGGCCTTGAATGCCGAGATCGTTCGCGAGGCTCACCAGAAGAAACTCACGTTGGCAGTGGTCAACACGGTGAAAGCTGCCAGGGATCTCTATCGTGGCCTTACCGCGCCTGGTCCCGCAAAAAAGAAAAAGACCAGTAGAGAGCCGACGGCTGCGCCAACAATATTTCTCATCCACTCACGGTTTCGGCCACTTGATCGGAAAGCCAAAATGGATAGCCTCATCAGCGCGGATGAGGCATTACGCCCGACCACTCAAACGAACCAGACGTATGCGCACGGGGTGATCGTCGTTGCTACGCAGGTGATCGAGGCAGGGATCGATGTTTCAGCACAAACGATGATCACCGAGCTGGCCCCGTGGCCGAGCATGGTGCAGCGGTTTGGCAGATTGAATCGCACTGGCGACGAAATGGCCGCACAGGCGATCTGGGTGGACGTGAAGGAGCCCGCCCCCTATCAGGCTGAGGAGCTGAGAGCTTCACGGGAACGGATAAGGCAACTGGAGGACGTGGGCCCAAAATCGCTCGCAGGGATTGGACTGCCGACGCGGGAGCGGCAAAGCTCGGTGATCCGACAGCATGATTTTCTTGGCCTTTATTCAACGGACAAGGATCTTGCGGGCGGATTCACGGACATCTCGGAATATATCCGCGATTCCGACGAGCGCGATGTGTATATCGGATGGCGGGATTTCAGGAAGAGTCCAAACGGCGCTCCTCAGCAAGAGGAACTGGATTCGTATGAACTGTGTTCGGTGTCGATCGCTGACGCGAAGGAATTTCGCTCAAGGGGAAATCTCCTTTGGGAGTGGAACGACGAGATCAACCGGTGGGAGGCTCGCTGGGCACAGGATCTCGTTCCGGGAATGACGTTGCTCTGCGCGTCGTCAAACGGCGGATATTCAGTTGAGCTCGGGTGGACGGGTGACGAACGGGATCGTCCGATCGCTGCCGAACCGCCGGAAATACACGAGAGCCATGAGAGTAACTCGAACAAAACCGATCCGTCGAGTCTGACCGAGCGGGGATGGACCCGGCTTGATCGGCATCTTGCCGATGTCGAAGCAGCGGCGCGGCTGATCTGCGAAGCGTTGTCGCTGGAACCGTCGTTCGCCGAAGCCTTGCTGCTGTCCGCCCGGTGGCATGATATCGGCAAGTCGCTGCCAGACTGGCAGGACGCGGTGAAGCGTGCAATTCAAAAATCGAAGATCGATTACCGCACGGGTATTTGGGCGAAGTTCCCGGCGAAGAGGGGAATGTTCCGACCCAAATTGCGGCACGAGGAAGCCAGCGCGCTCTACGCGGCGGATCTCGTTCGAAAGGGTCTGCCGGGCTGGACTGAACTCGCCGCCTATTTGATCGCGTGCCACCACGGCAAGGTACGGACGACGCTCGGTACATATGGAGTGAGGTCGCTTCGGGAGGTAAAGGCCCGCACCCTCTTCCTGCCGGGATTTATCGAGGAGCCGGTTGAGGTGAATTGCGATCCGCTGACGTTTTCTGGCCCTGGAGTATACGATCCAGCTTCGGGCCAGATGATGATTGCAGGACAGAGCTGGACGGCGCTTGTCTCCAGTTTGGTGGGATCAGAGGACGGCGAAAACGGGCACTCGCCAACTCATGGTCCGTTTCGCCTGGCCTTCCTTGAGGCGCTGCTTGTCGCTGCGGATGGTCGCGCTTCGCGCAACACGGAGGGAGGAGCGAATGGCTGAGCTTCTGGAGGCGGTTCGTCTCAGTGGCCTCAGACTCGACAGCCTGGGCAATTACCTCGCGGCGCTCGGGCTGATGCAGGCATGCAGCCGGAAATGGGGCGACTTCCGAGGTTTGTGGTTCGACTACGAGTTTGTTGTCGGAGGCTCGGGACTCACCAGCGTCAGTCTCGAGGAGTTTCTTCTGAAGGAGTGGCAACCTACTCACTATGAACGCTGGTGGAAAGGTTCGAAAGAGATCGCGAAGCTCAGGTCATGGGAGGCGAATCTTGCGCATGTGAAGCTGTTGGATGCTCACATCGTCGCTAAGGGTTCTTCGAATGTGTATAACGACATTCTGGGTACCGGAGGGAACGTCGGGAAACGAGACTTTGCCAAAGTATCGGAAGTCTGCAGAGAGTTGATCAGAAAACCGCATTCCCAAACCTGGCTGCGCTATTCGCTGTTTGCAGCCTCCTCGCATGATGCCGGTTCGCTGGCCCTGCCGGACTTGCCTTCCACAGGGACGTGGTTCGCGAGCGCGAATAAGGCATTCAATAGCGGCTACAACGCGGCGCGGGAAGGTCAGTTATCGCCGTGGTCGTATCTTCTGGCACTCGAAGGAGCGATCCTGCTCCGAGGTGGGTCAGGGAAACGGCTCAGCGCGCGAGCGACTCGGTATGCGACATTCCCCTTTGTAAGCGAGTCTGCCGCGCCCGAGACAGAGGGCGAGATGGAGACAGAACGGTCGGAGTTCTGGGCGCCCATTTGGGATAGACCCGCGACAATTCTTGAAGTGAAGGCTCTCCTCCAGCGGGGACAGGCGAGAGTCGGCAGCCGCGCGGCTCGGGCTCCGTTCGATTTCGCGGTGGCGGCGCTCGCATCGGGAGCCCAGGCCGGCGTGGTGCGGTTCGAGCGATTCAGTTTGCGTCAAACGACCAGCGCCAATACCTACGAAGCCATCAGAAACGGCAGCGCGACAGTGACTCGGGGCGACTCGCTGAACGGGGCGACGATTCGGATTGCCGATTGGGTGGACGCGCTGCCACGGGATAAATCCTCGGCGCAACAATCCGTGTTTCATGGGTTGCGGGCACCCGTTGAGCGAGCGTTGTTGGGCCTTGCACAGAAACGTGAGCCTGAGCAATGGCAGGAATTGCTGCTCGCGATCGGCCGCATCCAGCGCCGCGTCGATCAGAATCGGAATTGGCGAACGGCTAAGGCAATTTCCAAATTGCCTTCGGCTCTATTCGACCATGGTTGGCCAGATCCGCTTCCTGCAGAGGTTGAGATCGCGCGGGCGATCTCAAGCGTTATGCCCAAAGAATACGGTTTGCGGCACAATATCTTCGGTCTTAACCGGGTCAGCGATGCGCAGCGGGAGATTTTCGCCGATACGCGCCCAGCGTCAGTCGTATGGCACGATGGCGATCCCATTCGCCTGCTTGCCGATGTGTTGGAGCGGCGGTTAATTGATGCGGAGTCCATAGACGGCCGTATTCCCGTTCCGCCCCTACGAGGCCGGCAGTTTTGTTCGGCGGAGGCATTCGACACGTTCGCGAGGGGCGAACTGGACCCAGGCTCGGTAACCGTTCTGCTGCCGGCTCTTTCACTGATTGACTGGCGGCGCACGGAGGAGCGGGAAATTGGGAAGGAGTTGCCGACCGTTTCGCTGGAGTTCCTGGTGCAGGGGTATTTTCGTCCCCTGTTTTCGGCTCGGCTGATCCGATTGAGAAAGGGCGCAGATGCGATTGTGCCTGACGCTCTGCGAGCCCTCTCGCTCATGAAAATGATTCGAGGCGGGATGTGGCGGCAGGCCTTTGCGCTCGCCGAGCGGGCGTATCTCAGTTGCGGTATCGGCACCATGAGACCTCCCGAGAACATTACGATGCCGGGTGACCGGATAGCAGCATGTCTACTCATCCCCCTGGAGCTCGCGGTTACGCGGGCGGCATTCCGGCGCTGGATGATTCAGACCAGGAAAGGACGAACGTGACTACTTCAGACATTTTGCAAAGCAAGAAACATTGCCTGACGGTGCAGGCGGTGCTCGAACCGGTAGGTGATACGAAGCGCTTCCAGCCGGCGGGATTTCCCGAGATCGGCCATGTCATATACAAGGCGTCCGCCCTTTCAGGAGAGGCCGAAGATGTCTGCATTATCGATAGCGCTGCGAGCATGGCCAATCATCTGGAAACGGTCTGCCTCGCAGGTGGCGAATCGATCGAATTGCACGAGGATCTTGCGGGGCTTCCCTACGTTGCCTGCGTAACGAAGGAGGACGACACGGAGCGCATCGTCTGCACCACCTTCACGGAGGGCCACCGGCTCGCCTCGGACTACTTCCTGAAGGGAACCCTCGGCGAAAAGAACTTTCGCGAGATTCTCCGAGAGAAGATGCAGGTCAAGGAACTCACTAAGGAGAAGAAGTACTTCTTCTATCCGGATTCCTGGCCGGCAATCTACGAAACCGTTTTCCGATATGACCCAAACTCGCTGGTGCACGGACTATTGTTCGCGCGCGAAGAGATCAAGATCAGCAGGGTGCTCACAGCGCATCACGAGGGGCACGGCGCGCAGCGCGTTTTGAGTTCCGGAGTGAAGTTCGACCGACTGGGGAAGACTCTATCGGGCCAGCCGATCTTTTCCGTCGATGAAGAGACCGCCACAAAGATCGTGGCGACCTTCACCGTGGATCTGGGGCTGATCCGCTCCTATGGGCGAGGCACCATTGGGCTCTCGGAGAGGCAGAAGCTTTTGCTCCTGGAACTCGCTCTGTGGAAAGTGCTGCAACTGACCGGGGCGCCATTCCGGTATCGCAGCGGCTGCCATCTGAAGCTGAAGCCCCCTCTCGTGTGGCATCTCGATGACGAAAACATTCAGGGGCCAACGACCGACATAAAAAGCCGCATCAGGGAATGCGCGGACGACTTTGAAAGCTCTCCAACGAATGTGTTTTATTCGGCTACCGAGTTGTACCGTGTGGAGTCCTCGAAGGAAAAATAATGCCGCTCGTGATCGAACAGTTCTTCCCCCAGGGAAGATTCCACGCGACGCGCTGGCGTGAGAACCCGTTCGCCGATACGTTTGGCGAGTGGCCGCCGTCACCCTGGCGGCTGCTCCGGACGGTCGCCGCAAGATGGTTCCAGTACAGCCGCGAGACGGGAGACCGAGACGCAAGCATGGTGGAGCGTGTGCTTAGAGATCTCGCGGCGGAAAGGCCACAGTATTATCTGCCGCCCTCAGCGCTGAAAGGCACAACCGTTAAGCAGTACCAACCGATCAGCGAGCATTCGTGGTCCGATCCGAGCGCCGGATCGGGCGCAGTAAAGAGGGCGAAGACGACATTATTCCCGGACCCGTGTTTCCTCGTCCATCCGAAGCAGCCCGTGATCTGGCAATGGCGAGGCATTGATCTGGCCGACCCGGAGCGAGACCTGCTCGCGCAATTGCTGGCGAGGATCACGTATTTCGGCCGTGCTGAGAGCCTCAGTTCCCTGCGGCTCTCGAATCGGAAAGCGGAGCCCAATTGCCTGGTAGCTGGCGCAGGCGGTAATGCTCCTGTTCTTTGTTTCGCGGAAGGCGCGGAATTGAATCTGGACGCGCTATTGGGGAACTCGGATAAAGGGTTGCTGGAAAGCGCGCCGGTTCCTCCGGGGACGGAATGGGTCTTCTACCGGCGACCCGAGCCGGAATCGACGCAACGGAGAACTGTGAAAGCGAAGGTTGAGCCTGTCCCGTGGGTGCAGTTTGCGCTCGGCGGGCACGTGCTCCCCCGGATTCCGCTGTGGATTAAAGTGACGGAGCGGTTCCGGGGCCGCGTCCTGCGTGAGTTCGCCGGAAATCCCGATTTGCTGCAACTGCTATCGGGCAAGGCATCGGAGGGCCACCCGCTCCATGGGCCGCACGAGCACGCTTTCTACTTTCTGTGGCCGGATGAAGACCCGGATAGCCCTTCCAAATTGATTGTCTGGAGAAGGGGCGCGCAGTTTCACCAGGATGAGATTGAGGCCATGATGCTCGCGGCAAGGAAACCAATTCCCTGGACGAACGAAAAGGAAGGATGGACTGTGCAACTGGTGCCGCTGCCTCGCGAGATGGCGTTGCCCAAGCAGTTCCAGGCGACGGCCCGGGTTTGGGAGAGCGTAACTCCGTTTGTACGACCGCATAACCGACATGTTCGCCGGCCGAATGGAAAGTTGCGTCCCGAGGAAGAACCAGAGGGGTTGTGCAGCAAGCTGATCGAAAAGGTGTGGGGTGTTCGTCCCTTACAGGTCGAACCGCTAAAGGCCGATGCACCGTGGGTTAAGTTGCACGAAACCGCGGTCATGCGCCAGGAGCGTCGTGCCGGCCGCAGGCGAACGCCACACGTGGGACCGGGCTATTTCTTGCGGGTCACGTTTGCTGAAGAGTTTCAGGGTCCGCTCATCGTGGGAGATTCGGCGCACTTTGGATTGGGCGTTTTTCGAGCGGTCGTATAGCCGCCGGGGCCGACCCTATTTTGGATTCATTCGTTTAGCGATAGGCGTCTTTGCGGTCACGGATGCCGTGGACAGTAATCGAGTCTTCAGTCTCAATAAAGAAGACCCGGTGATTACCGACGCGCAGACGCAGGAAACCCTCGAAGTCGCCGGCCAGAGGCTTGACCCTTCCCGCGCCGGTCTCAGCGTAGCGGTGAATCGCCCTGAGAATAATCAAGGCGGTTTTCTGATCTATGGCGCGGATTTCAGCGGGTACGCCAGGTTCGAAGCTTATCGCCTTCACGGACGATCTTTGCGCCGGATCTGCTCCATGGTGAAGCCGAGATCGGCAACCACCTTTTCGAACGGAATTCCCTTGCCACCCTGGCGGAAATACTCAAGCGACGCGGAAAGCGCTCGCCGGTCCTCCTCGGTCAGCTCCTCTTCTTCGTCCCCGTCGATCATAACTTCGAGCAGGCTGCGGACAGCGCCGAGTTTGACGGGAGGAAGCAGGTCAATCAGCGCATGAGCCTGTTGCCGTTCATGCTGAATGTCCATAGTCATTTCCTTTCTCCGCTCTAAGGCGGACCAGCGGCGTTATTCGCGTTCGAGAATCGCGCACCAGGAGAAGAGAGCGAACCACCAGCGTTTCGTCCGGTTTGAAGCTGGAAACAGCTTCTCCGAAAACCTTACGTTCCAATCAGGCCGCCGCGGATTCGCAGCGGATCAGGGAAGCCTGCCAAGCCATCCCGCGTAAATGGCGTCGACAAGTAGCCGACACAACTTAAGCACTTGTGATTTTATCATCAGCGTTTTTAGAAGGAGCGCCGAAATCGCAAGGGTGATCCGGCTCGATCAGGATATTCGTTGCGGTTGACCTTCGCCGACGAGACCGTTGCGCCCTTTTCCATCGGGTATGCGGCTCACTTCGGAATGGGACAGTTTCGTGCGTCGACCGGGAATATAACCTGAACGTCACGTTTGTCACCAAAAGGAGCCGATTTCCGCTAAAGAGGTTGGAATGCGGCAGTCCTATCTGGTCTGTTACGACATTTGCGACGACAAGCGCCTGCGCAAGGTTTTCAAGGTCATGCGAGGCTTTGGCGACCACCTGCAGTACTCGGTGTTCGAATGCCAGTTCACCAGCCGGGATCTTGTCCGGTGCCGCGCCGAACTGGCCGCATCATCAATCACGATGAAGATCAGGTTCTGTTCGTCCATCTCGGCCCGGCCGAAGGGCGCGGCGACCGGGTGATTACCGCGCTGGGTCTGCCTTACACGAATGTCGACGCGCCCTGCTTTATCGTCTGAAAGGACCTCCCCATGAGCGCGCTGCCGATTCCTCTCCCCACGTCCAACCCGGCACGCGCCGCCCGACGAGATCCTTCCCCGGATTACCTTCCGGCGCGCATGGTGAACGAGTTCGTTTACTGCCCCCGGCTGTTCTTTTATGAATGGGTCGAGGGCGTCTTCCGCGAGAGCGCCGACACGCTGGAAGGGTCGGCTCAGCACAAGCGCGTCGATGCGCGCGCTTCCGATCTGCCGCCAGCGGGGCAGGGCGATGAAAAGATCCACGCGCGTTCCGTGACGCTTTCGAGCGAACGCCTGCGCGTGATCGCGAAACTCGATCTGGTGGAGGCGGAGGGGATGTCCGCAACTCCGGTCGATTATAAACATGGCGCGCCGCGGGAGGGGAAAGACGGCATCGAGATGTGGCCCGCCGACCGCGTGCAGATCGCGCTTCAGGCGATCGTGCTGCGCGAGAACGGTTATCGAATGCGATGAGGCGGTGGTGTTTTACCAGAAGACCCGGCAGCGGGTACGGATACCGGTCGACGGGGCGCTGGTCGCGGAGGCCGAGGAAGCTGTCGCGCGCGCCTGGGATCTCGCGACCTATGGGGAGATCCCGCCGCCGCTGGCAGATTCGCCGAAGTGCGCCGGCTGCTCGCTCAATACGATATGCCTGCCGGACGAGACCAACAGGCTCACGGCCGCGGATCTGAGCGGAGCGGCCCAGTTGGGTCTGTTCGACGGTTCGGCGGACGCGCCGTCGCGGAAGCCACCGGCGAGCGAAGGGATTCAGAGGCCGATCCGGCAGTTGATGACGCCACGCGACGATCTGAAGCCGCTCTACCTGAACACGCAGGGATTCCGAGTGGGAAAGTCGGGCGAAGTGCTGCAGGTGAAGGACAAGGATAAGACGGTGCAGGAGGTTCGGATCGGCGAGATCTGCCAGGTGAACCTTCTCGGGAACATCCAGATTTCGACGCAAGCGGTGCAGTCGTTATGCGAGGCGGGCGTACCGGTTTCGTATTTCTCGATGGGCGGATACTTTTACGGGATCACGACCGGCCTGAATACGAAGAACGTCGTCCTGCGGAGGTCGCAGTTCCGGCTGGCTGATTCGGAGTGGTTTCCGCTCTCGCTGGCGCGGGCGCTGGTGGCGGGCAAGATTCGCAATCAGCGCACAATGCTGCAACGGAATCATATTGAGCCGAAGAAATCGGCAGTGGGCTTGATGAAGGCGATGGCGGAACGGGCCGAGCGGCGCGGAGAATCTGGAATCGTTGCTGGGGATTGAGGGCACTGCGGCGCGGGCTTATTTCGAGGAGTTTGCCGGGATGATAAAGCCCGGCGACGACTCAGAACCCTCGGCGAGTGGATTCTCGTTCGACTTCGAGGGGCGCAATCGGCGCCCGCCGCGCGATCCGGTGAACGCTCTTTTGTCTCTGGCGTATAGCATGCTTGCCAAGGACCTGACCGATCGCTTGTTATGCGGTGGGATTCGACCCTTATATGGGTTTCTACCACCAGTTGCGGCATGGGCGTCCGGCGCTGGCGTTGGATTTGATGGAGCCGTTCCGGCCTTTGATCGCGGATTCGGCGGTGCTGAGCGCGGTGAACACGCGGATGGTGACGGAGAGGGACTTTGTGCGCGCGGGCGAATCGGTGGCGCTGACGCCGGGGGGACGAAAGGGCTTTTTCCGCGCGTATGAGTTGAGGATGGATTCGCTTGTGACGCATCCGTTGTTTGAGTATCGGGTGAGTTATCGGCGGCTGCTGGAGATTCAGGCGCGCCTGCTGGCGCGGGTCATTGAAGGAGAGATTTCGTCATATCCGGTTTTTGTGACCCGTTAGACCGCGCGAGCGGTGCGGTGACGAACAGATTGCGGGGGGCGCTCGCGAGGCTTAACGTTGGCTGAATCATAGTGTTACGATCAGAGGCGCCAATTTGCAGTTTGATTTAGCGGTAAATTGCGGAGTCGCTCGCGACGTGGCATGTAGATCATTGAAAATTGAATACGTTATGCGGTACGCTGTTTCCGCCTCTGATCAGAGGCGGCCTAATTGAAGCATGCTGCGAATCGTTCCGGAAGCCGACCAGTTGAATCCAAGTTTCCGCCTCTGATCAGAGGCGGCCTAATTGAAGCACAATTAGCCACGACAACATGACTGCGCCAAAATGCCATCGTTTCCGCCTCTGATCAGAGGCGGCCTAATTGAAGCTCGGCATGAAGCAATCCCGCGCATCGCTGGTAGTCTGGCGTTTCCGCCTCTGATCAGAGGCGGCCTAATTGAAGCAAGGCCAATGCCTTCGATGCTCACGTTCGGTCAGGTGCCGTTTCCGCCTCTGATCAGAGGCGGCCTAATTGAAGCGTGATGCCGCTCATCGTGCGATCGAGCAACCAACTGTAGTTTCCGCCTCTGATCAGAGGCGGCCTAATTGAAGCCACTGCCGAATGCATGGGTGGCCATGTGTTTCCGCCTCTGATCAGAGGCGGCCTAATTGAAGCAGATTTCGGGACTTCTGCTCAGCCTGCGTGTTTCCGCCTCTGATCAGAGGCGGCCTAATTGAAGCGCAGATACTCGGCAGCGCTAGCGATGCTGCGTACCTGTTTCCGCCTCTGATCAGAGGCGGCCTAATTGAAGCGCAGCTCAGCACTCGGCGAGCTCATGACTCGTGCGATGCAGCGTTTCCGCCTCTGATCAGAGGCGGCCTAATTGAAGCGTGTCGTAGCATCGTTGACATCGGACTCGGCACTGCGTTTCCGCCTCTGATCAGAGGCGGCCTAATTGAAGCCGGCTCAGTGATTCGGAGCGCGATCGCTACGAATAGACGTTTCCGCCTCTGATCAGAGGCGGCCTAATTGAAGCAGGGCGCTCACGCGATGTTCCACGTCGATACTGCGATCGTTTCCGCCTCTGATCAGAGGCGGCCTAATTGAAGCCATGCGTCTGCGTGCTTTCGACTGTCGCTCGGCCGCGTTTCCGCCTCTGATCAGAGGCGGCCTAATTGAAGCGCATAACTAAACAGCGATGTTCGACGGATCGTCCACGTTTCCGCCTCTGATCAGAGGCGGCCTAATTGAAGCTGGCTATGCCGCGATCGTGGTCATGCGCTCTGTCGGTTTCCGCCTCTGATCAGAGGCGGCCTAATTGAAGCGCAGCGATGACCACGATGCACGCGGGCATCGTCGCTCGTTTCCGCCTCTGATCAGAGGCGGCCTAATTGAAGCGTGACTTGATCAGCGAAGACATCCGGTAGACGTCAGTGTTTCCGCCTCTGATCAGAGGCGGCCTAATTGAAGCGTCGCTTGGCGCTCCGCTTACAGCGCGCAGTCGTGCGCGTTTCCGCCTCTGATCAGAGGCGGCCTAATTGAAGCGCGATCCGTACCGGTTCGCCACGTGCGGTCTAATCTCGGCGTTTCCGCCTCTGATCAGAGGCGGCCTAATTGAAGCCGACCTGCGGCGAGCTCGGATTACCGGTTCGTGCAGTTTCCGCCTCTGATCAGAGGCGGCCTAATTGAAGCGATCAGCCGCGAGTGCCCGCAAACTGCCGCGTTTGTCGTTTCCGCCTCTGATCAGAGGCGGCCTAATTGAAGCAGTGCAGCGCATAGCGCGGTCAGCATCCCACGCTCTCGTGTTTCCGCCTCTGATCAGAGGCGGCCTAATTGAAGCATGCAATTCACCGACGAGCACGAGATGCGCACCGCCGATCGTTTCCGCCTCTGATCAGAGGCGGCCTAATTGAAGCGCATACGCGGCTTCTTGTCGTACCGCATTTGACGGTTTCCGCCTCTGATCAGAGGCGGCCTAATTGAAGCGCTCAAGCGGCTGCCGCTATGCCAGTACACGCAAGTCGTTTCCGCCTCTGATCAGAGGCGGCCTAATTGAAGCCGGCAGTCGGGCTAATAGGCACCCGACCGCAAGCACGTTTCCGCCTCTGATCAGAGGCGGCCTAATTGAAGCCAGTCAAGATCCGTTGGCAACACGGCATCATCGACCGGTTTCCGCCTCTGATCAGAGGCGGCCTAATTGAAGCCGAACGCATAGCGAGCATTGACGCGTCCGACTGTCGACCCGTTTCCGCCTCTGATCAGAGGCGGCCTAATTGAAGCGGTCCAGGAGAGCGTCATCGGTGTCCGAAACGCGGGTTTCCGCCTCTGATCAGAGGCGGCCTAATTGAAGCAGGCAGCATCGCGGCTCATCCGTTGCCGCCGTCACGCACGTTTCCGCCTCTGATCAGAGGCGGCCTAATTGAAGCCTCGCGTCGTCACGCTCCGACTGGTGCGTGTAACCGGTTTCCGCCTCTGATCAGAGGCGGCCTAATTGAAGCGAGCTCCCGGATAGCAGCCACTCCGACCGATGCGGTTTCCGCCTCTGATCAGAGGCGGCCTAATTGAAGCCGGCACGCATTGAGAGTGTGCCTGCTGTCATTGCGCCGGTTTCCGCCTCTGATCAGAGGCGGCCTAATTGAAGCGATCGCAAGCCGAACTGCCGAGCTCGGTGCGTTCCGAGTTTCCGCCTCTGATCAGAGGCGGCCTAATTGAAGCCATGGATGCCGCATTACAGGAGGTAGGCAGACGCGCTGTGTTTCCGCCTCTGATCAGAGGCGGCCTAATTGAAGCGTGCGAAGCGCGTGTCGGCCAGCGAGCGACTTGAACGGCGTTTCCGCCTCTGATCAGAGGCGGCCTAATTGAAGCGAGTACATGGGTTACCCGCCGGATCAGTCAATGGCCGGCGTTTCCGCCTCTGATCAGAGGCGGCCTAATTGAAGCGATTCGTCGATGTGCAGGCGATACGCGCCGATCTGGAGCGTTTCCGCCTCTGATCAGAGGCGGCCTAATTGAAGCAGATTATCCTCCCGTAGCATGGAATGCGCTCATGTGGGGGTTTCCGCCTCTGATCAGAGGCGGCCTAATTGAAGCTCGGCTGTCGAGACCGTCTCGGGTATGTCAGCGCTTCACGTTTCCGCCTCTGATCAGAGGCGGCCTAATTGAAGCACGAGGTCTCAGCGCTGTACGCACTCGTGAGAGCTCCGTTTCCGCCTCTGATCAGAGGCGGCCTAATTGAAGCGACGCGACTCCGGCGTGCGTATCTCCGCGCGGTCGTGGCAGTTTCCGCCTCTGATCAGAGGCGGCCTAATTGAAGCCAGGTCTGCAACGCTCGATCGAGCACGGCCTGACGCGTTTCCGCCTCTGATCAGAGGCGGCCTAATTGAAGCAATGCTGAATCCCTGATAGCAGCTGCGTTCGACACTCCGGTTTCCGCCTCTGATCAGAGGCGGCCTAATTGAAGCGCAGACGTTCGAGTCAGCAGCTGCATTGCGCAGCTGCTTGTTTCCGCCTCTGATCAGAGGCGGCCTAATTGAAGCTGAGCGCACTAAGCGCGGTTGGTGATATCGGAGCTCCTCGTTTCCGCCTCTGATCAGAGGCGGCCTAATTGAAGCGCGCATGATCGAGCGCGATCCGGAGCGTTCGTGAGTCTAGTTTCCGCCTCTGATCAGAGGCGGCCTAATTGAAGCCTGCAGACGACTGCCGTGGCTATGTGGCGCGAATCGGATCCGTTTCCGCCTCTGATCAGAGGCGGCCTAATTGAAGCGCATGGTCTCGTTGCTCGTTCGGCAGCACGGCTCACGCGTTTCCGCCTCTGATCAGAGGCGGCCTAATTGAAGCGTGGTTCATTATGCCGCGAGTGCTGTACATGGTAGTTAGTTTCCGCCTCTGATCAGAGGCGGCCTAATTGAAGCTTCTCCTGCCGGTATCGGCACGGTTGACAGGTCGATTGTTTCGTAAGCGTCAGGCTAACCGCAGTCCCACTGATCAGGCAGCCTGGAGCTTAGCCAGTCGTTCGTAGGGGAAGTGATTCCGAATGTGGCTCAGAAAGTAGCGGCCCCGGGATTCGGCATCAAGAAAATCCTGATACTGCTCCTGGGGGAAGTCGAAATAGCGATAAACCTCGCCGCTCCGGAAACGCAGGTACAGGGTATGCTTCCCGGCATCATAGGCCGATGAGGCGAGCAGTTTGGATTGAAAGGGCTGCCAGTCCATATCAGATCTCTGCCTTCATTTCGAGCTGCGGGAAGCAGCCCAGGCAGCGGGCGTAAGTTGGCCGACCCGCTGAACTGGCAGGTTTGCCAAACCGGGCAGGATGGCGGCCAGGTATTCACGGACGGGAATCTTCGACGGCGGCAGGTTTCCACCACGGTCAGAATGGCAGCCACCTTCGGCCCTGCCATCTCACTGCCTACGTGGATCCAGTTCTTGCGGCCCACCGCCACCGGCCGCATCGAGTTCTCCGCGATATTGTTACTCAGTTCCAGTTCGGGGTACTCCAGGAACAGAATCAGCTTGTGCCACAGCGACAACGTATAATTCACCGCCTTGCCCAATGCACTGGCGGGCAGCACCGTCGCCTGCGCCGACTCCATCTCTTTCTTCATCACGTCGAGCAGCGGCCTTGAGCGTTCTCCGCGCAACGCATGCCGCTGTCGATGATTCATGCCCGCATCGCGCGCCTCGGCATCAACCGCAAACAGTTCATTGATGCGCGCCACCAGTTGCGCCGCCACGCGGTCCTCCGGGCTGAGCTTGAGCGCGTCGAACACCTTGCGCCTCGCGTGCGCCCAACACGCGGCGTGCACCATACCAACGCCGCCCGCACGGTCGTAAGCTGTATAGCCATCGGTCTGCAGAATTCCTTTATATGAACCGAGAAACTTCACCGGACCTTCCCGCCCGCGACCCATCCGGAAGTCAAAAAAAGCACTTCCTCCTGGTCGGCTATACTGCCATAAATAAGCTTGATGGTGTTTCCCGCGCTTATCCGACATCTGCACCGGAACCGGTGTTTCATCCGCCTGAACATAACTCCCGCTTAATAACTCCCGGCCGACCGCCGTCGCCACGGGAATGAGTAAATCGCCGACCCGCATCATCCAGCCGTCCATCGTCGCCCGGCTGATCGAAACATTTGTGTCCCGCTCCAGCATTGCGCTTTGCCGGTAAAGCGGAAGGTGATCGCAATACTTCGATACAACGGCGTCGATCACCATCCGGTCACTCACCAGACCCTTCTCGATGATCCGTGCCGGCAGCGGTGCCGCACTCACGCCTTCGGCACAACCCCGGCAGGCACGCTTTTCGCGCCGCGTAACGACAACGAAGTAGCGGGCAGGTTCCACATCCAGCTGTTCGCTCTGCTCATACCCGATCACCACCGTTTCTTTGCCGCAGGCTTTGCAAACGCATTGTTCGGGCGTGCAGGAAACGATACGTTCCACGCGCGGCAGACTCGCGGGCAGTTCCTGCCGTCCCGGATGTTTACCGCTCTTCGGCTTCTTCGTCGTTTCCGGCGTTGGTGGCGGCAGTGGCTCGCGTTCTGCTTCCGCTTCGACTTCCTGATTGCTAACGCCTGGTTCCAGGTCCAGCAGCAGGAGTTGCGCATCGCTGAGTTGCTCGCTCTTCGGCCCGTACTTCCGGATGAGTTCGAGCCGCAGCCGCTCTTCCAGGGCGCGGATTTTCAGCTCCGCGCGCGCCAGTTCCCTCGTCAGATAAACGACTTCCTCAGCTTCCGTACGGGTTGGCGTGAAGGGCGTTGAACTCTCCATCTGGCTTACTGCCAGGATAGCGGATCGGCTCCGGAATGGAAACATTTCCCCGCATTTTTGTTGACCTTTTGGGTGATCGTTTTCCTATGCCGCGCGCGTTACGCGATGCCATGCGCGCCGTCTGGTCTGCGTCAGATCGATGCCGCCCAGAAGCAGCATGAGCTCTTCGTGGCTGAGGACGATTTTGCATTCTTCACCCGCAGCTTCCGGCCAGCGAAAATGCCCTCTCTCCAAACGTTTGGCGCATACCCACA
Source organism: Terriglobia bacterium (assembly GCA_963845785.1). Taxonomy (GTDB): domain Bacteria; phylum Acidobacteriota; class Terriglobia; order Bryobacterales; family Bryobacteraceae; genus BOG-234. The sequence goes on from CAWJTK010000005.1 coordinate 699,787, forward strand.
GCCCGCTGCCGTCCCAGAAAAGCAGCTTCAATATGTTTCGCTGTGCATTGGAGAACAGGAACACATGCCCGCTCAGCGGATCGCATGCCAGCCGGTCCCGCACCAGCCCGTGGAGGCCTTCAAAATTCTTTCTCATGTCCGTCGCCCCAGCGGCAAGATAGATTCGGGTGGCGGGGCCGATACCAAACATGCTCAAGCCTGCTCCAGAACAGTGATCAGTTGACGAAGCGTGCCGGCGTCAAAGCCGCGGCTAACTTCGATGCGGCGTCGCTGGGAAGAAGAACTGACAACGCCCTGCCGATGCTGGCCGGGGCCGTCACTTCTACTCGCACGAAACGCGGCGATTGCGTGCTGCCGGTCTTCTCATGGCGATACCGTGTTACGTACCGGCACAGCGTCTTCAGCGGGATGTCCCGCTGAAGACAGAAAGCCTCGCGGGTTAACCCGCTCGTTTCATAGTCTGCCGCCAACTGATCTGCTTCCGCCCGACTCCGGTGCCGCCGATGCCCGGGTGTTGATTGCTTCTGGACCACGCTCCCACTTCATCAGAAACACCCCGCAGAAAAAAGATGCCGTTAGTCTGACGCTTACATTGTTTCCGCCTCTGATCAGAGGCGGCCTAATTGAAGCAAGTTTCATTTCCTCCGGGCGTGACTGGCGAACTCGGTTTCCGCCTCTGATCAGAGGCGGCCTAATTGAAGCATGGGTCACGGTGATCGAGCACGCTAGCCGTACAGTTGCGTTTCCGCCTCTGATCAGAGGCGGCCTAATTGAAGCCGCGATCATTACCAGGCGCAGTTCCGTAATGCACCTTGGTTTCCGCCTCTGATCAGAGGCGGCCTAATTAAAGCCGGATGCTCGCGCGCATTATAACGTCGTCGCAACTCAGGTTTCCGCCTCTGATCAGAGGCGGCCTAATTGAAGCCATGTATCCACTCGGGATACATGCGCGCTGAATCGTGCAGCGTTTCCGCCTCTGATCAGAGGCGGCCTAATTGAAGCCGCGTCACAACTCGTGATCGAGCGTGAATGCGGATCGTCGTCCCCGGGATATCGGGTTTCCGCCTCTGATCAGAGGCGGCCTAATTGAAGCACGTGGACCATAACGCAATTCGGGGCCGCAGCCGGTTTCTGCCTCTGCGCTCGCGACATTTCTTAATTCGTTAGTTGACACTGCGGCGCCGCAGTCCTATAATCACCTCAACTCTTAATTTATTAGTTTATGCCGCGAAAAAAGTCGCTCAACCTTACCGAAGCCGAGTTACGCCTCATGGATGTGCTCTGGGATAAAGGCAGCGCAACGGTAGCCGCCATCTCCGAGGCGCTTCCGAAAAAACCGGACCTTGCATACAACACGGTTTTAACCACGATGCGCATTCTCGAGGATAAAGGCTACGTCCGGCACCGCAAGCCCAAAGAGGGCCGCGCCTTCATCTATGAACCTGTGGTGAGCCGCGAGGTCGCCAGTCGCAGCGCCCTCCGCCATCTTCTCGGCCGTTTTTTCAAAAACTCGGCCGAAGCCCTCGTCCTCAATCTTCTGGAAGATGAAGACCTCAGCGAGAGCGAACGCAAGCGTATTCAGGCGCTCCTGAAGGAGGACCACCAATGACCGTCCGGATTCTGGCAGCGGTGCTGAACAGTCTCTGGCAGGCGACGATCGTCGCGGCGCTCGTCTGGCTCTCGCTGCGATTCCTGCCGCGAATCAAGGTCCACGTCAACGCTGCGACTCGCTACGTCATCTGGTGGGCGGCGCTGGGTGTGATCCTGCTCCTGCCCCTCGCGCCGCGAATTCTGGAAACCCTCCGAGCGCCGCGCCAGCCAATTTCCTCGGCTACCGCAACTGCCCCCTCATCGCCAAACCTTCGAATACCCGTAATACAGGATGCGCCGGTTATCGTGACCCTCGGCGACCGCCGAACCGCTCGCTGGCCACTGCTGGTTCTCGCGTTGTGGGCAGCGGTGTTTCTCTACCGCGCCCTCCAGATCGTACGCAGCTATTTCTACCTTCGTGGCGTGAAACGACGCGCGTCGCTTTCCCCCCACCCGCCGCCCACTGCCGCAAGACCGATAAAGCTCCTCCTCTCGACCGAAATTTCATCTCCCATGGCGGTCGGATTCCTGCGACCGGCGGTGATACTCCCCGAATCGCTGCCCGCGGAACTCGAAGAAGCGGAACTCAATCACGTTCTTCTGCACGAGACCGCGCACATCACGCGCTACGACGACTGGACGAATCTGGCGGCTCGGCTGCTCGGCGCGGCCCTGGCGCTGCACCCGATAGCGGTCTGGATCCTGCGACAGATCGAGCGCGAAAGAGAAATGGCATGCGACGACTGGGTGGTCGCGCACACAGGCGCAGCCCGCCCCTACGCCGCGAGTCTGGCGCGCATGTTCGAATTGCGCCGGTCGCGCGGAAGCGAGGCGCCGGGTTTAAAACTCGCCTCGGGAATCTTCGGCAGTGGTTCCCGGGCGGTCGAAAGGATTGAGAATCTGCTGACACGCGGACGCGGCTTCGCCTCGCGGCCTTCTTTTTCGCGCATAGCCGCGAGCATCATCCTCCTGCTGACGCTCGCAATAACGGACTCGTTCGCACCGCGCTGGATCGTCTTTGCGCAAAAGCCGGCCTTCGAAGTGACGTCAGTGAAACCCAATACCGGCGCAAGCCAAAGATCCACGTGGGGTTTTCCTCCGCGCCACGCCGGGTTCACGGCAACCAACGTTAATCTCAAGACCCTCATCCGGCTCGCATACAAGGTAAAGGAGTCGCAGGTTCTGGGAGGCGCCGGATGGATCGATTCCGACCGGTACGACGTCGCCGGCAAACCCGCCGAAGGCCAACCCGGTCTTGAGCCTGTCCGGATGATGCTGCGAACCCTTCTCCAGGAACGATTCAAACTGACGATTCACCGCGAAGTAAAGCCGATACCTGTCTATGAACTGCTGGCCGCAGGCAACGGACTGAAACTCCCGCCGCCCCAACGGAGCAATTGCGCCGATCCCGTCTCATCCCCCTCGCCCGAAGCGTGGAATAATCGGCCTCCCTGCACGGGCTTTCTGCAGGGCCCTGGATTCCTGACGAGCGCGGAAACATCCACGGCCGAGCTTGCCGACGTTCTCGGAAATATCCTGGACCGCCCGGTTATCGACAAGACGGAACACGTCGGCACGTTCTACATGCGCCTCGAATTTGCCCCGGAGCCAATCGGGGACGACACCTCCCGGCCTTCACTCTTCACGGTTCTGCAAGACAACCTCGGACTTAAACTCGAATCCCGGAAGGACCCGGCTGAAGTCATCGTCATCGATCACGCCGAGAAACCCGATGCGAACTGAAGCCCGTGAACTGCTCGCGGTCGGCATCTTCGGACGCGCCTCTCTCGCCGGCCGCATCGAAATACTGCTCAAACAAGGACGCGAATTCTCAACCCACGCGTCGAGTGCGCGCATAACTGCAAGCATCGCGATACTGCTGACCTGTGCCGCCGGCAGCGCCCTCGTCCCGCGCTGGATCGCATTCGCGCAACCATCCGCCCCGCCCCGATTCGAAGCGGCCTCCATCAAACTCAGCAGGAATCCCCAGCCTGGCGGAGATGTTCAGGTCACGCCCGGGAGATTTCACGGGAAGGATCTGGCCTTGCAGTGGCTGATACTCGTCGCATACCGGCTGAAGTCGGGCCACCTGGCGGGCGACCTTCCGAGCTGGACCATCTCCGAACGCTACGACATCGACGCGGCGACAGGAGACGCCGGCGGCGAGGATCGGGTGCTTCTCGCGCTGCAGACTCTGCTCAAAGACAGGTTTCAGTTGAAAGAGCATCGGGAAGAGAGGCAGGAGCCAGTATATTTTCTGAGGATTGGCAAGAACGGCGTCAAAATGCCGCCGGGAACCTGCGTGCCGGTCAAACAGGATCTTCCCAACGAATGCTACAGCGTGAAGCGGGAGGGCCTGATACAGACCATGGATTGGAGAGGAGTGAGAATGTCCAATCCGGCCGGCATTGCCTACCGGAGCCTCGCTGGGAACCTGACCGTCAACAACCGGCCCGTGATTGACGAGACCGGGCTCACGGGAACATTCGACGTGCACCTGCGATGGGCTCGGGAGCCGGAACCATCGTCCCCCGGAGCGGCTGTACCCGCGCTTTCAGCCGATCCTCGCGCGCCATCGATTTTCGACGCCGTGGAGGAACAACTCGGGCTCAAGCTGGAACCGGGCCGGGGTCCGGTTGAATACGTCGTCGTCGACCACGTGGAGAAACCGGATGCGAACTGACTCGCGTGAACTCCTCGCAGTCGGCATCTTCGGACGCGCCTCGCTTACCAGCCGGATCGAAACGCTTCTCAAACACGGACGCGAATTCTCATCCCGCGCCTCGCATGCCTGCATAGCTGCAGGCGTCGCGATACTGCTGACCTTTGGCGCCGCCGGCGCGCTTGCTCCCCGCTGGATCGCATTCGCGCAACCCAATCGCCCAGCTTTCGAAGTAGCCTCGATCAAACCATGCGAAGGAAACGGGGGACGCAGCGGCGTTCCCCTCCCATCGCCCGGCAGGCTGAACTTGAATTGCCCGACGGTGGCCCAACTCATCCAGCAGGCATACGTTTACTTTGCAAATGGCCGATTTGGTTTCCCGTCCATCCAGATTTCAGGAGGCCCTGCCTGGATCAATTCCGCTCGCTATACGATCAACGCGAAAGCCGAAGGTAATCCTCGCCTCGAAATCATGAACGGGCCGATGCTTCAGACGCTGCTCGAAGACCGGTTCAGACTGACGATCCACCGCGAGACCAGAGAGGCGCCTGTCTATGCGCTCGAGGTGGCGAAGAGCGGCATGAAACTGCGGCCTGTGGCAGAAGGGTCCTGCATCCCCCTCGAGATGGACAAGGCGCTCACACCGCCCGCGCCAGGCGAGCAACATCCGGATTTCTGCGGCACGGGTGGCTTCAACAGAAAAGGAGCCAACGTCACACTGCAAGAGCACGCAATGACTCTGGATGAGTTTTCCGACCGGCTCCGGCTCGTTTCCGATCGCCCGATCGTGAACAAAACCGCCGCAGCGGGGATGTTCGATTTTCATCTGGAATTTGTGTCCGACCAGACGGCAACCGGCCTCACACCGCCAGACAACCCGTCCGGCCCGTCGATGTTTACCGCGATACAGGAACAACTCGGATTGAAACTCGAACCCACCAGAGGTCCCGGCGAATTCCTCGTCATCGACCACGTGGAGAAACCCGATGCGAACTGACTCGCGCGAACTGCTCGCAGTCGGAATCTTCGGACGCGCCTCCCTTTCCGCCCGCATCGCAACGCTGCTCAAAAGAGGCCGCGAATTCTCGCCCGGCGCCTCGCGCACCCGCATAGCCGCGAGCGTCGTGGTACTGCTGCTGTTCGCCGCCGCGAGCGCCTTGACGCCACGCTGGATCGCATTCGCCCAACAACCCGTCACGCCCCAGCCGCCAAAATATGAAGTGTCGTCGATCAAGCCAAACGCCGGCGGCGACTTTCCCTACACATTTCACGTCGAGCCCAACGGCGCCTTTACCGCTACGGGTATCACACTAAAGAGACTCATGATGACCGGGTATCGGCATCAGGGTTATCGCATTGTCGGAGGCCCGGCCTGGGTTGATTCCCAGCGTTGGGATGTGCAGGCGAAGTCCAGCGTCAGTCGAGCGATTTCAGACGATGAATTTCCGCAAATGCTCCGAACCATGCTGGCGGCACGTTTTCAAATCCGCACTCATTCGGAGACGAGAAGCCTGCCGATCTACGAGCTGGTCGTCGATCGCAGGGGTTCGAAACTTCGGAGCGTGGACGGCGGCAAAACCAAACTGGAGATCCAGACAGGAAACGGGTTCATTCGATTTACGAAGGCAACAGCAAGGACTTTCGCCAGCCAGCTCGGCTACGCGCTGGGCCGGCCTGTGATCGACAAAACAGGCATCTCAGGCGAATTCAGTTTCGCGCTCGAGTGGACCCCTGTACCCGGCGAGGATGGCGGACCCACAACGTCAGGCCTGCCTCCCAAAGCACCGGAGCAACCCCCTTCAATTGCGGATGGGCCCTCGATCTTCACAGCGATCACGGAGCAACTGGGGCTTCGTCTCGAATCCGGGCGCGGCCCGGTTGAAGTGCTCGTTATCGACCACGCGGAAAAACCCGATGCGAATTGACGCGCGCGAACTGCTCTCGGTTGGCATCTTTGGTCGCGCCTCTCTCTCCGGCCGCATCGAAACGCTGCTCAAGCGTGGACGCGAATTCTCACCGCGCGCCTCGCGTGCGCGCATAGCCGTAAGTGTCGCAATCCTGCTCTTGTTTGCGGCTGCCAGCGTCCTCGCCCCGCGCTGGATCGTATTTGCGCAAAAGCCCGTCTTTGCGCAGCAGTCCAGCGCAACCACATTCGAAGTGGCGTCTGTCCGCCCCTCGCGTCCCGGCACGCCCTGGACCATTCGCTTCTCCGCCGGCGGCCGGATCGACGCCCAAGGCGTCTCCCTGCGGCAATTGATTCAGGAGGCCTGGCACGTCAGAGCCTTTCAAGTCTCCGGGGGACCGGCAGGGATGAATTCAGAATGGCTAAATTCAGACCGGTACGACATAGCCGCGAAGGCCGACGGCAACCCGCCCGAAGCGCAGATTCGCCTCCTGAGCAGAACTCTGCTCGCCGATCGCTTTAAGCTCGCCCTGCATACCGAAAGGAAAGAGTTCGACGTATATACGCTCGTGGTCGCAAAAAACGGCCCGAAATTGAAATCGGCCGCCGGCGCGCAGGAAAACACCTCCCCACCAGGCTTATGGATTCGCGGCGCCGGACGCCTCGTCGGTATCGCGGCCTCAATCGATCAACTCGCCGAATCTCTTTCCGACAAACTGCTGAACGGCAGTCCGATGCTGGATCGCCCCGTATTCAATGGCACTGGTCTCACGGGCACATACGACTTCTCTCTGGAGTGGACACCGGATTCGGACGGCACATCTCCGCCCGCCGGTCCCTCGATTTTCTCCGCCCTGCCGGAGCAACTCGGACTTAAACTGGAATCCTCAAAGAAGCCGGTCGAAATGCTGGTCATCGACCACGCGGAGAAACCCGATGCGAACTGAACGCCGAACCGTCAAAATCCTCGGGCTGCTGGCGCTGACGATGGCCGCCTTCGCCCAGCAACCCGAACGCCCATCCTTCGAAGTAGCTTCCGTCAAACCGGGCGATCCGAACGAACGCCGGGTCTCGCTCTTCATCCAGCCAGGCGGAAAGCTGAGCACTACCAACGCGTCCCTTCAGATGATGATCGGCTTCGCATACGACGTCCGCAATCATCAGATTTCGGGCGGACCGAACTGGCTGGACTCCGCAAAGTTCAATGTTGAGGCGAAGGCCCCGAGTGACGTCAAGATCCCGCCCGGACCAGGCTTCGCCGCCCAACTCCGCCTCATGCTTCAGTCGCTGCTGGCCGAGAGGTTCAAGCTCGTCGTGCACCGCGAGACCCGTGAGCAGCAGGTATACGACCTCGTGGTCGACAAGGGCGGCTCGAAGATGAAGGACTCGAATGTCGCGCCCGGCCAGCCACAAGGACTTGGCATGGCGGGACGAGGCGATTTGACCGGCACGGGAGCCCCCGTTCCGTTGCTGGTCAACTTCCTTTCGCAGCAACTGGGGCGGTCCGTCGTCGACAAAACCGGGCTCACTGGAAAATACGACTTCAGCCTCAAATGGACGCCCGATCCCGGCACAGCCGCCGGTCCGAAAGCAGGCGACGACACAGCGCCCCCGCCTGACGCCTCGGGCCCTTCGATCTTCACCGCAGTACAGAACGACCTGGGCCTGAAGCTGCAATCGACGAAAGGTCCGGTCGAGATGCTCGTGATCGACAGCGCTGAAAAACCCGATGCGAACTGAATCGCGCGAACTTCTCGCGGTAGGAATTTTCGGCGGCCGTTCGCGCACGGGCGACCGTATCGAATGCCTGCTGAAGCGGGGCCGCGGATTCTCGCCGCGCGTCTCCATCGCGCGTTTGACCGCGAGCGCAGCCGTGCTGCTGACATTCGCCGCGACGGCCGCCTTCACTCCGCGCTGGATCGCCTTTGCGCAAGACAAGGACCGTCCGTCGTTCGAAGTAGCATCGGTCAAGCTCGACAAATCCAACAGCGGAATCGTCGCAATCCGGCCCATGGCCGGCGGCCGCTTCAGCGCAGCCAACGTAAATCTCGAACTTCTCATCTCGCTCGCCTGGGGCGTGCGGCAGTCCGACATCTCCGGGGGACCCGGATGGATGGGATCCACGGCATTCGATATCGAAGCGAAAGCAAACGGGAATCCTGGCAGGAGCCAGATCCGCCTCATGCTCCAGAGCCTGCTGGAGGATCGCTTTAAGCTCGCCGTCCGCAAGGAATCGAAGAACCTCTCGGTCTATGCCCTGACGGTCGCAAAAGGCGGACCCAGGCTGCCCGAGGCTCGCGAAGGAAAGTGCGTCGTGTTCGATTCGGAGAAACCGCTGCCGCTCCCCGCCCCTGGTCAGACACTTCCCGTCCCCTGCGGCGCTTTCCGGCTGATGCCTCATGAAGGAGGACGCAGGCTGGAGGCGGGCGCTGTATCGATGCCGGAATTAACTGCCGCCCTGAAGCAACTGCTCGACCGACCCGTCGTCGACGAAACCGCGATCCTCGAAACCTTCGATGTCCACCTGGACTGGATTCCGGGTTTGCCGCCGGCCGACATTTCGGGGCCATCGCTTTTCACTGCGGTCCAGGAACAGCTCGGACTCAAACTCGAATCGCGGAAAGGTCCGGTCGACACCGTTGTGATCGAGCACGTGGAAAAGCCCGATGCGAACTGAATGGCAAGCCAGCGAGCGTTCTGGTAGTGACCTGTATGGCCGCGGCGCCCTTTGAAAAACCAGTCGCGCGGACGGAAACCGGCGACAAGATCGCCGGTGTTACCAGCTGACGTAAAGTTCCGCGCCGGCCAGAAGGCCGGCCGCAGGGCCGAAGCCCTGCCTCACAATGGCTTTTCGTCGTTGCTCGTGGACCGCAGGTCCATCTGGACAGCGCCGACGCCGCGGCGCATTTTCACGGAATTTTCGGCACAGGCGAAGACTGCGTACCCTGTTTTCCCATCATCAAGATCAGTCGCTGCATATTTGCGTCCGACTCGTCCGCCCGCTGCTTCAATGCGGCCACTTCCTGCCGCAAAGCCTCAATCTCGTTCTCCAGATCTGCGATCGACATGCGTTCAGGCCGTTTCAATTCGAGTATACGGCCCAAGCCGGGCCTTCGATGCAGACCCCATGAAGCATCGCGGCAATAATCTCAAATGTCTCCACGATCCGGGGACCCGGCCGATTGAAGTACTGATTGCCATCGGCCAGAAACACCCGGCCCTTCCGAACAGCCTTCAAACGTCCGAAGTCCGGGCGATCCGTGAGCCAGTGCATCTCGCCCTGGGTCCGCGGAAGATCGAACCCACAAGGCGCCACGATTATGACATCCGGATCTCGCGCTCGCAGTTCCTCCCAGGTAATCCAGGGCGAATGAATACCGGGCTTCCCGAATACGTCGATGCCGCCTGCGAGGTCGATCAGTTCCGGCGTCCAGTTTCCCGCCGCCATTAATGGTTCGATCCATTCGATACATGCGACAGACGGCCGCTCCTGGGCGTAAACCGGCTTCATACGACCCCGCAACGCGTCGATAACGGGTTCGGCATCCATTCCCACCGCCTTGCCCACGCGACGGAAATCCTCCCAGATATCCTCGAGCGATGCCGGATTCAAGGCAACCAGTTGTGGTGCGCTCGAGAGCCGCGAAGCGATGGAACGCTCCACATCCCGCAAACTCACCGCGCAAACCTCGCACTGTACCTGCGTGAGGATGTGGCTCGGCTGCAGCCGCTCCAGCACGTTATCGAAGACTTCGTAGATCGAAAGCGCGCTGCGGACCGAATTTTTGACCTGCTCATCGATCGTGCGGCTATCCGCGTCAACATCAATCAGTGGTTTGGTGCAGCAGGGAAGTTCGCGAACAGACGCTGGATAATCGCACTCATGCGATCGGCCAACCAGCAGAGGAAGCGCGCCGAGCGCATCCACCATCTCGGTCGCGCTTGAAAGTAAAGAAACGATGCGGCGGTTCAAACCGTGGCAGGCTGTTTGGCCAGCGCCAGACGCCGGCTCAGGAGTTCATACAAACCGAAGATCGCAGCCGAAAAGAACAGATCGCCAGCCAATGTTCGGCCCCAGAAAGGCAGCGCAACCGCATAACAGCTCAGCAGACCGCTGAGGCCAGGCGCGTAAAACGGACTGTGCCGCGCCACCGCGCCGGCCCAAAGCGCGAAATTCGTCAGCAGGAAGAACTGCAGACTGCAAAGGAACGCCGCGCCGCCCACGCGTATCGGCGTCACGCTCCGCAGCATTCGCCGGCCGATCCACACGTTAATCAGGAAGCACGCGTAAATCACAGGCGTAGCCGCGGTAAAGCCGCCCACAAACGGATCCGTCGCCAGCATCACCACGAGCGGAAGCAGATAAGCCCAGAACCCCGAAATACGCGATCCCGCGAACAGACACGACCCGCCGAGCGGCGTGACATTGGGCACATGCGGCGCCAGTCGCCCCAAAGCGCTGAGCACCGTAAGTCCAAACGCGAGCGGCCGTGAATTCGTCTGACTCTGCATATTCTCCCCTTATGGTAGCGCCTGAGACGACGCCTGATTCGGCTCCCACAGCACCTCTGCCACGCCGAGCTTATGGCTAGCCCACCGGCTCCACACGAACAACGCGTCGCTGAGCCGGTTCAGATACTTCAAACTCGCCTCGTCCACGTTCCCATGAGTCCCGGCAAGCGCCACGCAAACCCGCTCAGCCCGCCGGCAAATCGTGCGGCAGATGTGCAGTTCCGCGTTCAGACGCGACCCTCCAGGCAATACGAACGATCGCAGCCGCGGCAACCCTTCGTTCATCCGGTCGATCTCACGCTCCAGCTGCTCGCTGTCCGCCGGCGTGATGCGAGCCTGCTTCGGATGCACGTCCTCCGGCAGCGTTGCCAGAATTGAGCCCAGATTGAACAGCTCGTGCTGCACGCGGCGCAGAATGCCGGCGAGCTCCGGTAACTCGCGGGCCGATTCGCCGGCGAGCCCGATAAAGCTGTTCAATTCGTCCACCGTGCCATAGGCTTCGATGCGGAGATCGCTCTTCGGCAGCCGCTGCCCGCCCACCAGACTCGTCTGACCGGAATCCCCGCGCCGCGTGTAGACGCGGTTAATTGCCAGACGCGGTTCGTCGAAACCTTCAGTCACGCTCATAATTATCTCGCTCGCGCCAGACTCCACTTCACGCCTGCCACCACATTGAGAAGCGGCGCGGGATAGCCATAGATTTCCTCATAGTGCCGGTTGAGCGCATTGCGCAGATTGGCATATATGGTGAAGTTTTTGGGCAACCGGTAATTCACGTTAATCCCCGTAGTTACGTAGCCGCCGCTCCAGAAAAGTCCGCCAAAGGCGCCGTAGTTGGGTTCCACATCGAGGTCGTGCCCGCGGAAGTAGCCCGTAAGATTCGCATCCAGCTTGCCGTAGTGGAAATTCACCACCGCCGATCCCGATTGTTTCGGCTGCCTGATCAACGGCTGGCCCAGGTAGTAATACTGCTGCACTAATCCGGAGCCTCCGTTCAGTGAAAGCACCTCCGTCTGCAGCCACATGTAGTTACCTGTAATGGAAATCCATGTTCTCGGCCGGTATTTCGCGGTCGCCTCGACGCCTTCCGAGTTCGCCTTTGCGACGTTATCGGTGTAATACTGCGACAACGTTGAAAGCGATCCGCCGAGGGAAACAATCAGATCCCGATAATCGTTGTGGAACCAGGTAGCGTCGAGCGACAACTGATCCTTCAGGAAACGGCGCTCGATGCCGAGATCATAGCTGTTGGTTCGTTCAGGCTTCAGCGCCGGGTTATTAGTGAAAGCCAGGTCCGAGCCGCCGGGAGGCCGGATGCCCATGCCCCATGACGCATGAAGGTGCACGTTTTGCGGCAGTATGTAGACTCCCGAAATCCTCGGATTCAGTCTCGAATCGGTATGCGCGGGAAAATCGGGGCGCGCTGGAGAATTGTATATATCGCCTGGCACAAACGCCGTCTGATAAATCTCCTCGCGCAAGCCGGCATTGATGAAGAGCTTATTTTTGAACAACGTGAGGTGGTTGTCCAGATAGATGCCTTCGTTGTCGCGCCGCAGAGGGAATATGTTCGAATCGCTGTTGGTAACGAACGTATTCTTCATCTCTTCCTGCGCGAATGCGAACCCGCCGGCGAGTGTCCAGAAGGACGCTACCCTCCACGTTACCCTCGCATCGCCATACGGCCGCATGTCTTTGTTGAAGCTGTCGCCGTAAGGGGCTTATGTAATAGCTGTTATTCAGATAGAATCCGCCGGTAAGATCCAGGCGCACGTTGGCAGTAAAGTCGTTCTGATAGTGCAGGCCGGTAGTGGGCGTATTGTTCTTGCTGCGGCTGATCAAATCAAGGCCGGAGTAGTAGCCGAGCGGATTCGAACCATAGGGACCGGGCTCGCCCACGTCGTTCGAATTGAAGCTGCCGAAGACGTACAGGCTTTGCCTGTACCAGCGGTGCTCCGCCGAGAGAAAAAGGTTCTGATTGCGGTAATCGGAGTTCTGAACCGGCCCGTTCGCTAAAAGACTCGAAGCCGACCCAGCCAGTCCCCACCCATGCGCCATGAAGGAACCGCTCACCGCGAACCGGTTCTCATCATGAGTTCCGCCTTCGGCCACAATATCGAGCGACGGCCCATTCTCGGGCGAGCGCGTAGCCAGATTCACCACACTCCCGATCGCATAAGAGCCATAAACAGCCGATTGCGGCCCGCGCGCAACATCGATCTCCGACAGGAAATCCGAAGGCACATGTGCGAAGTCGAACGACCCGCCCTGATAAAAACTGTTGATCGGAATGCCATTCAACTGGACCAGGTTGTAATTCGAACTGCCGCCGCGCACAAAAAGGTCCGTAACGGAGCCGCGCGCGCCATTCTGCGCGAACACCATGCCGGGCAGGTCGCGCATCACATCCACCACCAGCGCCTCATTGCGCTCACGCAGTTCCGCGCTGGTAATTGTGCTGACGCTGGTGCCCTGCTGGCTGGTGGGAACGTCAATCGCCGTACCTTCGACGCGGATCGATTCGGTCTGGGGCGCAATCTGAAGCTGAATCTGCGCGGCGCCCGCTCCCACTGTCACCATCTGAAATCCCGCGGCGGTCACGCGCAGCTGATAAGTTTCGAAGACGGGAGAAACGTTGAAATCGAAGTGGCCCTGATCGTCCGTAATCTGCTGGACGATCACCCCGACATTGTTGAAGGCGGCGACCACCGCGCCGGAGATGGGGCTCCCCGTCGGGTCGATCACTCTCCCCTGAAGTTCCGCGGCGCATAGCCTCCCGGGAACGGAAACGAATGAAATCAGAAAAAGCGCGGACGCGCAAAGCGCCTGCGCCATCGGCTTGAATGGCGTTTGCAGTTTCATATCGGACAGCCCTGAGCTGTCGACCTTTCCACCTCGGCATTGGTTCCGGGAAAACATTCCCTGGAATCACGCGGGCCGGTCTCCTGACTTGCGCGTCATCGGATTCTGTTCACCTTCCCATCCCTCGCGGGACAGTGGCATCCGAACAGATCCTCGGCGCTTACAGTGGCGGGGCCGTGCTGGATTCTCACCAGCTTCCCAATACTGCGCCTGCGTGCTGCTGAAGTAGTCTCAGGTTAGCACCCGCCAGCTGAAACGGAAATCGGATCCGATTAAGTGAATAAACTCACGGAATTTCGCGTAATTTTGCCGTAAGAGGCAGGAATCTTTATTAGAATTTTAGTGAGCCCGAGACATTGAACGCTTCAGAGAAAGACTCACACACGGTGCTGGTCGTCGACGACGAGCCCGAGGTCCGCAAGCTCGTTGCGGCGATGCTCGTTCGCAATGGTTACAAGGTGCTGAGCGCCGATAGCGGCGAGAACGCAATTCGGCTCTTTCGTAACAATCCCGATACGGAACTGCTGCTTACCGATGTGGTCGCGCCAGGAATGAGCGGCCCGATGATCGCGGACGAGATTGCGGCTCTGAAACCGGGTATCAAAGTGTTGTTCATGTCCGGGTACGACGGCACGCAGGTGGTGCAGCGCTACGTCATCGAAAAGGGTTATTCGCTGCTCGTCAAGCCATTTACCGTGGAACAACTGGAACGGAAGGTACGGGGCGTACTGACGGCTGCGTGAATTTTGCGCCGCTTTGACTTCATCGGCTAGACTTAGGCCATGGGCGTGAAGGCCGGTCGAAAGCGGAAAACCTCCGAGGGCCTGGCGACCGAAGTATATACGACGGTGCGGGAGCGGATACTCCACGGCAAACTCCCCATAGGCCAGGTTGTTTCGCGGCGGAAGCTGGCGGCTGAGCTCGGCATGAGCATGCTGCCGGTCTCCGAGGCATTGATACGTCTGCAACACGAGGGCCTTCTCGAGAGCCAGCCCCGTGTCGGCACGCGTGTGAGAGTGCCCACGCGCCCGGATGTGCAGGGCCACTACGTCATTCGTGAGGCGCTGGAATCGCAGGCCGCCATGTTGTTTGCGACGGAAGCTACGGCTGCAGAGCGATCCGAACTCGTGGAACTCGCGGCGCGCGTGGACGAGCTTTCGGTGCAGTCCCAGGGCGACCGCTTCGAATATTCACGCCTCCACGAAAAGCTGCATCAGCGCATAGCGGAATATGCGCGCTGCCCCGCGCTGGCGGAAGTCATCGGCCGGATTTCCGCCGTGGCAGCAACCTGGTTATGCGCAACTCGGGCATCGCGGGCCAACCCGCCGACGCATCATCAGGATCTGATGAAAGTACTTGTTTCGGAAGCTCCGGAAGTTGCCGCGGAGGCCATGAGGGCTCACATCCGGTTCAGCAAGGAAAACGCTTTGCGGCGACTGGAGCTCTATTTCCGCCTGCAAAAAGAGTATCCGCAAAAGTACTCGCGCACCGCGAAGAAGTCGCTTTCGCTCGAGTCTTTCCTCTACGCAGAGTCGGCCGCAAACTTTGAATCCCGGCCGCTCTGAGCCGCGTTAGTCTTCCCCACAAAGCGCTGATTCAAAACCGGTTAATTCTGCCACATAAAATGTGACATGTCTTAATTTAGTAATTGACATGTCTGAGTCCCTATGATAGTCTTCCCGACAGGTTAATCGCGCCGTTCGGCGGTTGGCGCTTCCCGATGACTCGATGTAGAGGCTTATCCGTGCAAGTACGCTGGCTTATCATTCCGCTTTCGCTTCTGGCTGCGCTTCTGTTTTTGGCGCCTGCCGGGGCGCAACAGACGCGCCTCGAAAAGATCACGATCAGCTATCCGGCCCGGACGGGCACAACATGGCCTCTGTACATCGCTAAAGAAGGCGGCTACTACCAGAAATACGGACTTGACGTAGACCTTGTCTTTGGCGTTCATCCCGCAGGCATCGCCATGATCGAGAGCGGCGAGGCGGCCATGACCAACTACACGATGGAGCAGGCTATGCAGGCTGCATCGAAAGACGGGTCTCTGATCATGCTCGCGAGCTCCTTCAAGAAGAGCCTTTTTTCGCTGATGAGCAAGAGCACCATCGCCAGCGCGCGGGATCTCAAAGGCAAACGAATCGGAGTCAGCCAGATCGGCGACGCGCCTTACAACTACGCGGTCGGTCTTCTGGCCAAGTTCGGTCTTACGCCGCGCGATGTGGAATGGATTCCGATCGGCACAGACGTAAACGGGCGCGCAGCGGCGCTGATCAGCGGTCGTGTCGACGCGACCATGCTTACGGCGCCGGTTTACTTCAAGGTCGAGGCCCAGGGTTTCAAAAGCCTTGCGAATATCAGCGACTACGACGACATTTACGCGCCTACGGTGTATCTGTTCAAAAAAGCGACCGTGGCGGCGAATCCCAAACTGCCGGAACTGATTATCAAAGCGCAGGCGGAAGCGATCAAGCGCTTTTATGACGACCCGGCATTCGCGCTGACGGCTTATATGAAGTACAGCCCCGGCGAACAGCGCGCCGATGTGGAACGAGTGTACGAGCGTTATGCGAAAACGAACACCTTCGAGCGGGTTCCCTATGTGCTGGCTCCGGCGGTCCGTTACCAGATCGATCACGCAGCCGACGCGCGGCTCGCAGCCGAGATGAAGGCCTTCGACTTTCACAGCGTCATCGATAACAGCACGGTTCGGCGCCTGGTGCGGGAGGGTTTCTTCGAGAAGCTGTTTGGCCCTGGCATCAAAGCGGAAGAAGACGCGAAGGCCCGAGTCGCCTTCTGAATACGGTACCGAAGTCGGAAAGCAGGTTTAGCGTGAAGCTGCGCTTCATTGAATCGTGTCTATGCATCGCGGCGATATCCGCCGCAGCATCTTTCGTAATGTCGCCGGCTCTCGGTCAGACACCCGGAAGAGCTTCAGGGCGGCGTGGCGGCCCAGCCGGGCCGGTCCCCAAAACCGCGGACGGCAAGCCCGATCTCTCCGGAGTCTGGGGGACGGACCGCCCGCTCGTGGTGGATATCCGCGGAGCGCTGCCGAAAGGCGAAACGCTCCCGATGCAGCCCTGGGCCGCCAAATTGAC
Organism: Terriglobia bacterium; assembly: GCA_963845785.1. Lineage (GTDB taxonomy): Bacteria > Acidobacteriota > Terriglobia > Bryobacterales > Bryobacteraceae > BOG-234. Next base: position 716,411 of record CAWJTK010000005.1, read on the forward strand.
GAACGAGCGAAAGTCCAAAGACGACCCGGAGGCAAATTGTCTGCCGACCGGCGTGCCGAGGCTGGCGCCTTATCCCATGAAGTTCATTCAACTGCCCAATCTGTTCGTGATCCTGTTCGAAGGGAATATTCACAGCTACCGGCAGATCTTTCTCGACCGGACCACGCATCCCAAAGATCTCAATCCCACGTGGTACGGGGATTCAATCGGTCACTGGGACGGCGACACGCTGGTGGTTGACACAACGGGCTTCAACGACAGGACCTGGTTTGACTTTGCAGGTCATCCCCATACGGAGCAGTTGCACACGATCGAACGTTTCCGCCGCACCGATCTGGGCCGTATCGAGTATAAAGTCACGATCGACGATCCCGGCGCATATACGAAGCCGTTTACGCTGACAGCGCACTTCCCGCTGCAGACAAACGGCGATCTTATCGAATACATATGCAATGAGGACAACCGCGACGTACAGCATCTGACCGGTTTTAATCCGCCAACCCTCGACGATGGACGAGGGCGGGGCAACGAACCGCAGAAATAACAGCAGGATTAAAGTCCCGGATCGGGGCGCATAGACATAAGAGGAGTAATCAATGCGGTCTATAAGGGTAGCGCTGGGCCTGATATTGGCAGCGGCGGGTTTGTTAGCGCAGGGCGACCGGGGCACGATTACGGGGACGATTGCGGATTCGACCGGCGCAGCGGTCGGTAACGCCGCGATTCTTGCCAAAAATATTGAAACGGGCGCCAATTATCAGACAGCGAGTACGACGACGGGCAACTACACGCTCTCAGAGTTACCCGCCGGATCTTATGAGCTTTCGGCAACGGTAGCGGGCTTCAAGAAATACGTGCGCAGCGGCATCACGGTCCTGGTGGCGCAAACGCTGCGGATCGACGTGAGTCTGGAAATAGGCGAGGTCAGTGAATCGGTCACCGTTCAGGCCGATGCGGCACTCCTCAAAACGGAGGGCGGCGAAACCAGCCACAATGTCACTTCACAGCGGCTGGATGAACTGCCGGTGCTGGGAATAGGCTCCGCGCAGGCGGGAAGCGCCGGAATCAGGAACGAGTTGGCTGTTGTTCAGGTATTGCCAGGCACTTACTCCGTACTCAACAGCATCATAAAGATCAACGGCGCTCCCAGCAACACGATGTCGATCCGGATCGAAGGCCAGGATGCGACGAACGGTTATGTTCCGGCTACCCCGGCGCAGAACCAGCCCAGCGTGGATGCGATCCAGGAGTTTGCTGTTCAGACCAGTAACTTTGCTCCCGAGTACGGCCAGGTAGGAGGTGGCTTTTTTAATCTGACGATGAAGTCCGGCACGAACCAGTTTCATGGGAGCGCTTACGACTATTTCGTAAACGAGGCTTTCAACGCGGGCCAGCCGTTCACGAATAATGGTAACGGGGGGCTGATCAATCCTGTCGCGCGGCGCAACGACTATGGCGTCACGATCGGCGGCCCGGTCAAAATTCCGCACGTCTATAACGGCCACGACAAAACCTTTTTCTTCTTTAACTGGGAGCAGTTCCTCGAGACCGATGAAATCAGCACTCAGGCAATCACAGTTCCTACGGCGGCATATCGCACCGGAAACTTCAGCCAGGCTTTGACGGGACGAAATCTTTGCCCGGCGGCAAATCCGAATTGCGACCCGCTGGGCCGCCCGATTATGGAGAATACGGTCTACAATCCAGCGTCCCAGATGCTGGCGCCGAACGGCCAGATCGTGCGCAATCCTTTCCCGAATAACACGGTTCCCATGAGCATGATGGATCCCGTGGCGCTCAATGTTCAGGCCCTCCTCCCGGCGGCCACAAATCCGAACGCTCTTGTAAATAATGGAATCTATCCGTATCCCAGCACGAGGCATACCGAGATTCCCGCGGTAAAGATCGACGAACTGATCAGTCCTAACGACAAACTATCCTTCTATTGGTCTGAGACGAAGACCGCCAATGCGCTTAACCCGACGCTCGGCGCCTCCGATGGCCTCCCTCAACCCGTTTCGGCGGCGATCGGCACTTATGACCATACCCACACGTTCCGGTTGAACTATGAACGAACAATCTCCCCGACACTCCTGCTTCACCTGGGAGCGGGCTACATGTGGAAGTTCTTCAACGACAATCCCGAGACAATTGACTACAACCCGCTGGAGGACCTCGGCCTTGCCGGAGCTACCGTGAATCGGCTGTTTCCGGCTTTCAACTTTCCCGCCAGCCAGCCTCAGGGTGGAGTCAAGAATCTGGGGCCCTCCGGCAACCGAAATATCTGGTATGAGAAGCCGACAGGCAATGCCAGCCTTACATGGGTCAAGAATAATCACACATATAAGTTCGGCGGCGAGATGCGTCTCGACGGCCTTCCGACGGAACTGTATTCGGCCACGAACGGAGTGTTCACATTCGCGGCGGCGGAGACCGGCCTGCCTTCCACTCTGGGGCAGAATCTGAACGGCGGCAGCGTGGGATTTCCGTACGCCAGTTTTCTCCTGGGACTGGTGGATTCGGTTACCATCAGCAATCCGGTAAGCCTTCGGCTGGGAAAGAAGGAGTTAGGCTTCTTCGCGCAGGATAGCTGGAAGGTGAGCCGCAAGTTTACGCTTGATTATGGTCTGCGCTACGATTACTCGACCTATCTGAAGGAGGAAAACGGCTCCATCCCCGATTTCTCGCCCACCACGCCTAACCCTTCCGCCGGCGGCACGCTCGGCGCTGTTGTCTTTGAAGGAAGCGGCCCTGGCCGCTGTAACTGCGCGCTGGCGCATAACTACCCGTATGCGTTCGGTCCCCGGCTGGGCGCCGCTTACCAGGTGACACCCAAAACGGTAATCCGCGCCGGGTGGGGACTCGTTTACTCCGGTACGCCCGACAATTACAGTCTTTCGTCATCGATCGCCACTGCAAGCACCGTAAATTCGACAGCCTTCGGACAGCCGGTTATGGTCCTGCAAAGCGGGATACCTTTTGTTCCTACGCCGTGGCCCGATTACGATCCGGGCCAGTATCCGGCGCCGGGTACGACGACATCGCCCAAAGTGTATATCGATCAGAATGGCGGACGCCCGGCCCGCCAGAACCAATGGAGCATCGGAGTTCAGCGCGAGATTTCTCAGAATCTGGTTGTGGAGGCCGCGTATGTGGGGAACCGGGGCGTCTGGTGGGATGGCGCCGGCCTCAATGACGTGAATGCGAATACGCCGCAGAGACTGGCTGCCTTCGGGCTGAACGTCAACAGCCCTGCCGACCAGCAACTGCTGGCCGCTCCTCTGAACTCGGCGCTTGCCGCATCCCGCGGCTTCAACAAAGCTCCCTACGCGGGATTTCCGATGGGCGATACCGTTGCGCAGGCGCTTCGTCCGTTTCCACAATTCGGCTCGATCATCACGCTCTGGTCTCCTATTGGCAAGACGTGGTACGACGCGCTGCAGGCCAAGCTGACGAAGCGGTACTCTCACGGACTGAGCGTGGTCGGGAACTTCACATGGCAGAAGGCGCAGACCACGGGTTCGGACTCCGCAATAGGGCCGGGCGTCAGTTTAGGCACAACGCCGATCAATGACGCATTCAACAGGCCGGTGAATAAATACATTTCCCAGTTCGATCAGCCACTGGTATTAAACATATCGGCCAACTATACTGTCCCGGTGCTCGGCATAAACAAGGTTTTGTCCTGGGTTGCCCGCGACTGGACCATAGGCGCGCTGCTGACTTATGCGAGCGGACTACCCATTGAGGCTCCATTCGCCAACAATGCGCTGTGTTCGGAATTGCTGCTTGCTACCTGCAGCGGCTCCAACACGGGCACCTTCGCAAACCGGGTGCCCGGCGTGCCGCTGTTTACACAGAATCTAAACTGCCACTGTTTCGATCCCAATAAGGTGTTCACCCTGAATCCGGCCGCCTGGACACAGCCGAGCGTGGGCCAGTTCGGCACCGCCGCGGCTTTTTACGACGATTACCGGTATCAGCGCAGGCCCGTCGAGAATATGAGCCTCGGCCGCACGTTTCGCATTCACGAGCGGGTGTCGCTGAATATCAGGATGGAGTTCACCAATATCTTCAACCGGACCGAGATGAGCAACCCTGTCGCGACGAACGCCCAAGCCACCCAGACCGTGGTGAAGGGCCAGCCGACCGCAGGCTTCGGCTGGATCAATACGACGGCCGTGGCCGCTCAGTCTCGGCAGGGAACTCTGGTGGCGCGCTTCCAGTTCTGACTCGGGAAGTCAGAGTCTGCTATTTCTCAAAGACTTTCTCGACGTCGCCGACCTTCTTCTGGATTTTCCCGGCAACCTTTTCGTCCTGGCCTTCCGCTTCGAGGTTGGGGTTATTAGTGGCGTGGCCCACCTTTTCTTTGACGGTCCCCTTTGCGTCGTGGATCGCGCCTTCAACTTTGTCTTTTGTGCTGTCTTTCATTTTTCCGTTCCTTTCGAGCCCAGTGCAGGCAGGTTCGCTGCCAAACTCGTTCCTTCGCTCCCTATCTGGCGCTTCCGATGCGTAGGTGGCAGGAGATGTGCAAAGGAGAGGACGCGCCAGATATGGGCGCGATTCGCGAAAGCGCAGCGCAATTCGAATCCGTAGCGGAGCGCAACATCAAGATGATTTGGGAGATGGAAGCCAAGGCGCTGAAGGCAGATCACCGCTGGAGCGCGGGGGCGATACCATTGCAATCCAGGCAGGCAAACCGTGGTTTGTTGTCGTCCATGCGATCTGGTTTATCGGATGGATCGCCCTGAACGTGCCTTTCCACGGGACGAAACCGTTTGAACCGTTTCCTTGTCCGTTTCTAAGATGTCGTGTCGCTGGAGTCCCTACTACAGCCGGGGCCAGAAGCAAACCCGCGCACCTCGATCTGCAAACCAACCTTCTTACAGAGGATGAAAACACAAAGATGCTGCAGGCGTTATGCGTGCACCACCGGCTGCCAATCGCGAGTGATCCGCATGTCGAAACTCGCGGATACTGTTGACGGCGCCGACGTGATTGCGGAAATCAGGAAACACTCCGAACGCGGTGTTCGCCTCGATCCTGGTCTCCCGATCTCCGCCGATGCTGGTTACCGTGCAACCGGTAGAGAAAGCGGAATGCGCTCTTCTGTGGAACCACCGGCGCGAATGTCGATTTCCTTCGCGCGTGAGCGGTAAAGCGCAATAACATCGGGGCGCGCGTACTCGAGTTGCGAATCATCGACGGCGAACAGAAGATAGCGGCCGGCGGGTATTGATCGGAAATCGAAGCTGCCATCGCTTTCCGTCTGGAAACTACGATATCGAATCTCGTTGCCTGACTCGCCCGACCTGCCGGCAACGGGCGCGAGAACCACCAGAACTCCTTCAATGCTGTGGTCCCCATCGGCGACAAATCCCCGCACTCCTCCGATCTCGTTACTTGCGGTGATCAAAAGATTGACGTCCCTGGCCTCGGAGACTTCGAGAAGCCCGTCTCGGATCGACCCGCCGCGGATTTCGATTTGCGAAGCGAAGAAGCCGTCGGCGCCCCCAAGAGAAAAGCGATACCGGCCGGCCGCCACGGCGGGAAATCTGAAACTGCCGTCCCCCTGCACGGTAGCCGCGGCGACGGCGCCGCTTGCTTCGCTCCTCATTAAAGCGCTGATTGCGCCCGTTTGCGCGGCCCAGGAGCCAGGTGAACGGACCCTTCGACCTTCGGAATCGGTTTGAGGTCGAGATCCGTCATGACGTCCGCCCCCGCCAGGTCGATCGTTGCGCTGGCGCCAAATGCATTACCGTCGGCGGTGCCGAGCATGCGGAGCGTATAGTGGCCCGGCGGGACGCTTTGCAGGGTTTCAGTCTGCGGCGGGAGGTCCTGCTGCCCCTGAGGCCGAGCCCGATTGAAGACGAACACCTGTCGTGCCTGCTGTGTGGCCGTTACGCCGGCCACTCCGTCATAGGTCAGCGCAAGAGTGCCCCTCATCCCCGGAGGGGCGTGGTGCAGGACTCTGATGGTGGCATTGGGAACGGTGCTGAGGCGGAAATCGGCTCGAGCTTCTTCGCCCTGTTTGAGGGCGACGGGCGCGGCTTTGGACGCATCCGGAGTGTTGGGATAGTACATCGGAGCGTATGCAGCGGCAGCCTTCGTGCCCGAAGCGTCGCCGTTCTCTGGTTGCGTGTACCAGGGCTCGCCCGTGACCGCAAGGAAATACGGCGTGTCACCCGGAAGGCGCCCGAATCGATATTCGCCGAGGTCGTCGGTTCTCTGGTAGCCAAAAACGGTTGCCGAGCGCCGGCCTCCGATAACGCTCGACCGTATCAGTTGCACCAGCGCGCCCCTGACGGGTTCGCCCGCATCGTCAAGAACACGTCCGGAGATCGCGGCGGGCGGAAAGAAGCGGAAAACGAGGCCGCTCGTATCTTTGCCCGGTCCGACGATCACCGCTGATGCAATTGAGTTGCTGGGATTGCGGGAACCGTAGTTCTCCCATGTGTCCCGCGTACCGGCGCGCATCACATAGGAACCGGCGGAGAGCCGAAACGAGAATCGGCCATCGTCTCCCGTGATCGCACTGGCCACAGGTTTTGCGGCAGGAGAACGGTAGAAGTAAACGCGTGCCCGCGGAAGTGGCGAATTGCTCCCGGTGTTCAGGACCGTGCCCGCGACGCTGTAAAGATCCGCGCCGGCGCAGGCGGAAGCAGTGATGGCGACAAGCGCGATCCGTGCGGCGTTGATGAATCTCGTACTCACGGAATCACCTTTTCAACACTCACTTCTTTCTCAGCGTCGCCATCGATCTGAACGCTCTGGCCTCCGGAGAGTGACTGGAGAAACGCCGGATTCCGATACTCGAGATCCGCGCTGGCAAAAGCGTACAACGTATACGTGCCGGGCGCGAGGTTGACCCAACGCGCCGCGTTCATTTGGCGTTGTGACGGCGTCGCCACCAGCTGCGGCCCCGCAGAGCTGGCAAACTGTGGAACCAGCAGGAGCTGCAACTGGGCGCGGCCTCCGAAAAGACCGTCATCTATCTTTGCTGTTACGCTGCCGCCGCCGTGAGTCGCGAGTATTTCGATCGGCGGCGGAGTCGCGCCTGGCTCTATCGTCAGAACCGGATTCGCAAGCAGGTCCTGGGCACTGGCGGTTGCAGACCGGACGTATCCGTCGGGGCAGCCGATGGAAAACCGGACTCTTCCGGAACGAACCCCGTGCAGTACCTGATCCTGCATGAAAATCACATTGCCGGGCGGGGTGCCGGCGCCCACGATATGGTCAGGGCTCAAAAAGATGCTGCAGTTATCCATGCCGGCCAACCGATCGCCGTCGTCATCATCATCAGGGCTGGCCCGTCCTCGTTGCGGCGTCGGCGGAGCGGAATTGGTAAACCTCACCGTGACGGGAATGTCGACCGGTGGATAGAGTTGCAGGACGGCTCCCGAAGCGTCCGCGCCGGCGACTTGCAATGCCACCTCTCCTGACTTATTGCCTTGAAAAGCACGCAAAATGTAAGAACCCGATACGACGTCTTTAAATTCAAACGCTCCCGTAGTGGCGTTGAAGAGGTCCGGCGCCGCGGGAACTTCTTCTCCCGCGATTACGAGCGCGAAGGTGACACTCTCACGCGCTGTAAAATTCCGCAACGCGCCGCGAACCTGGAAGGCTGGCTCCAGCTTCAGATGAAAATCGATGCTGGCCCGGCCAGCCGTGCCGATTTCGACTGGCATTGCGGAATTTATCGCCTGCCCACCGCTGGAGTAGACCGGTGCGAAGGAATCCCCGATGTCGAGACGGCCGGCGTTTCCGGCTGCGAATAAAAGGCTTCCGCCTCCCTGACTTGTCGCTTTGAGATAGTACTTCCCGGGCGCAAGGTCCGGGATTCGATAGGCGCCGCGGTCATCAGTGGTGACCGTTCGTTCCTGCCGGGTTTGGCGAAGTCCGTTTTGAACAACGGAAGACAAGACCTGGATACTGACGCCGCGCATGGCGTCGCCGTTCGCGTCGGCGACATTGCCGGTGATGATTCCGAGTGCGGAGAGGGTAAGGCGCACGTCTTCCCTCGAAGATTTCAGTTGAATGACGTTCTGTCGACTTTCCATTGGCGCGCCGGGAGTAAAACCTGGTTTCTGCACGCGAACCAAATACCGGGCCTCCGGCAGGACGATGAACCGAAAGGCGCCGCTCGCATCGGTCAGGGTACTCCGGCTGATCGTTTTGGGTGGCGACTTGGGTGGCGACTCGATCACGACGGGCTCGGATAAAAATCCGGTGATCCCGACGAGGGCGCGCGGAATCGGTTCGCCTGTTCGGCCATCAACCACACTTCCGGCAAGAGTCAGAGACGGCTCCTGCGCGCTTGCTATGAACGGTAACAGGCAAAGGATCGTGAGACGCAACATTGTGGGATTTCGCTATTGTCTCCCAGAACACTGACGCCATATACTTTCCCGGATGAGTGACGGTATAGTCCTGGTACCGTTAAGGGTTTGCGGGGAGTTGAGTTTTTAAGTAGTTTGCGAGTCCGCCCAATTCGAGAATTTTACGGACGGATTCGGGCATCTTCGGGAATGAAAACTCCCGGCCCGCGTAGTGGATCTTGCCGTCGGCGAGGTCGATGCGAATATCATCGCCCTCTTCGACCGCGGCATAAAGCTCCGCCGATTCCACGATGGGCAGGCCGTCGTTGATCGCATTCCGATAAAACGTTCTGGCGAATGACGCCGCAACCACGGCCTTGATGCCGAGTCCCTGGATTGCGGTCGCGGCCTGTTCGCGTGCGCTGCCGCAGCCGAAGTTGCGGCCGGCGACGAGAATGTCGAAGCTGCGCAGTTTGTCGGGAAACCCCTCACCGAGCATCTCGAAGGCATGCTCGCCCAGCCGTTCGCGATCGATGTAAATCAGCCAGCGGCCCGGAATAATGATGTCCGAGTTGATGTTATCGCCGAATTTATAGATCCGGCCCTCAATGATGGATTCCATGGTCAGGCCAGAAACTCTCTGGGATCCGCGATGACCCCTTTGATCGCCGAGGCGGCCAGCGTCGCGGGACTCGACAGATAGATCTGCGACTTGTTACTGCCCATGCGTCCGATGAAGTTCCGGTTTGCGGTGGAAAGGCAGACTTCGCCGTCGGCCAGCGTTCCGCCATCCCCGGCGCAGGCGCCGCAACCGGGATTCGTGACGAGGCCGCCGCTTTCCATCAGAGTTTGCAGGACGCCCGAGTTCATCGCTTCCAGCATGATCTTCTTCGAGCCCGGAGTGATAATCATGCGAACGCCGGGATGAATGCGGCGGCCTCTAAGAATGCCCGCGGCGACGACCAGATCCTCATACTTCGCATTGGCGCAGGAGCCGAGAAACACCTGATCGATGTGGGTTCCGGCAACCTCTCCGATTGGCTTCGTATTTTCGACTTCATGGGGACAGGCGACCATCGGCTCGATCTGCGAGAGGTCTACACGGAGGTCCTGCTCGTAAACCGCATCCGCATCGGCAAGGACGGGATGGTAACGGCTCCAGTCTTCCAGCCTGCCTTTCAGATATTCAGCTGTCTTTTCATCCGGCGGGAAGAAAGCGCATTTGACGCCCATTTCCATGGCCAGGTTGGTCATCGTCATTCTTTCGGAAACGCTTAAGTCCGAAACCGCGCCGCCGTAGAATTCGACCGACTTGTAATTGCATCCGTCCGCGCCCAGCTTGCCGATCAGATGGAGCATCAGGTCTTTGGCGTAGACGCCGCGCTGAAACTGTCCGTCAAGGAACATCCGGATGCTTTCGGGCACCTTCAGCCAGAGCTTTCCGGTAATCCACACCGAGGTGACTTCGGTATAGCCGATTCCGGTTCCGAGCGCGCCGAGGCTGCCGTAGATGGTGCAGTGGGAGTCCGTCCCGACGATAAGATCGCCCGGCAGGACATGGCCTGCCTCCATCAACACGAGGTGTGCGATACCGGCGTCGACATCGTAGAATTTCGTCACTCCGTTGTTGCGGGCGAAGTTCCGCGAGGTTTGCTGATCGGCGGCGTATTTTTCGGTCTTGGCGGGGGAGATATGGTCCAGCACGATGGCCAGACGGTCGGGATCATAGAGTTTCGTGGCCCCGATTCGCTGCATTACGCTGGCCGATCGCCAGGTCGCGGTGTGACTCATCACAAGGTCGGGATAAGCCTCTACGATCTCTCCCGGCGATACCGAAGTTTTCCCGGATTTCGCCGAAAGGATCTTCCCGGCGATGGTCATTCCCACTTATGCCTCCCAGAACGCGCTACGTGGTTATCGTAACATGCCACTTTACTAAAACTGACATGACACCTTTCCTTTGTCCAGGTAAAGCAGCCCCTAATCTTTGAGGTTTATAGTGCCCCGGCAGATCGCCGAGCCGCATCGGCACGGCACCTGTTCGATATCCTTCGCGAAGTGATAATCGACGGTCAGTTCTTGCCCTTTGCGTATCGCGCGCCGGCTGACGTAGATAATGTGGCCGTTTCGGATGACAGTAGTGATGTTGGGATCGCAGCAATGGTTGATGTATTGCGCGCCGCTGCCGCCGACTGCGCCATCGAGGGTCCAGTATTTATCGAGGGTGAAGAGATAGATCATGCGTCCCTGCTCTTCGCTGCGGCGCCTTGTTTCCCTGCGGCTGATCCGCTCACCGGTGTACTCCATTACTTTCCGGCGCGGCGGAATGTCCTCCGCCGCATAGACGCCCCATCGATGGATTTTCGAGGGCTTGATTTTCAGTTTGAAGTTGGCGTATTCAGGGTTGACTTCCGGGGCGCTGGTGGACTTCCGCGTTGGCATTCTACGCAATTGTAACGATCCACGCTCTGGTTTGAGAAGAGCCTGGCGTGGTTATCAATGTCAAAAGCTCATCCCGCCGGTGCACATGAGCACTTCGCCGGTTATGAAGTCGCTCAATGGCGAGCAAAAGAACAGCACCGCTCCCGCGGCTTCTTCGGCCGTGCCGGCGCGTCCCAGGGAACTGGCTGCGATCACGTGTTCGAGCACAGCGGGCTGCACGCCGACGCGGATGTCGCGGCCCTTTACTTCGATTTTCGATTCCTCGGTCAAAGGCTGGATCAGCCGGGTCTCGATCAGTCCGAACCCCACCGCGTTGACGTTTACGTTATATCGGCCCCACTCTCTCGACATCGTCCGCGTCAGACCGATGACGGCCGCTTTGCCGGATGAATAGCCGGCCTGACCGGCCGCTCCGCCGGTTCCGGAAATCGAAGTGATGTTGACTACCTTGCGCTGTACGCGACGCCCCTCGGCGGCTTCGCGCTTCGCCATGTCGCGAACATGTGGAGCTGCGGCCCGCAGGATGCGGAACGGCGCTACGACGTGGATGTCGAGCATCGCCTGGAACTGTTCGTCAGTGGTCTTTTGAATTACGTTGTCCCATGTGTAACCGGCGTTGTTGACAATGATGTCGAGACCGCCCCATTCTTCGATGGTGCGATCGACGAGCTGTTGGGGAAAGGTCAGATCGGTAAGGTCACCCGCGAGTTGCGCCGATCCGGCGATCGACTTCGCGGTTTCTTCCAGCGGGGCAGGGTCGAGGTCGTTCAACATGACGGTAGCACCCGCCGCAGCGAGTTGCTCCGCGATGGCGCGTCCGATGCCCCGGCCGGCTCCGGTGACGAGCGCTACTTTGGATTTCAGTGAGAACATGAGGGACCGCCCATTAGTTTATGTCCCCGCAGGAAGATAATCCGCTCGCGGACGCGCGCGGATCAGAAAAGCCGATTCAGAGTTCAACCGGCCGGTTTCGGTGAGCACGAAAGTGCAGGACAGCGCCGAAGATCATCAAAACGAAAACCATGGCCGTCATCCACCCTGTAGCCACCTCCGGCGTCTGGGACGGCGGCGGGACCGGTTGTTCAGGAGTTCCGCCCCGCTGGATCAAAATAGCATAAGGGATCAGCGCCGGCAGTACGGTTATGGGAAGAATCGCAATATCCAGTTTCTTTTGCGGCGGCTGGTTCGGATCGGGCGGAGCATCTGCCGCGTCTGCTGGAGCTTCCGACAGCGCCATTGAGTACTCGACGAGGTCCAGCTTCGAAACCGGAGGCATCAACAGTTCAGGGGGAACCGCAAAGGCGATTTCCGGGGTCGCAAGATCGACAGCCGCGGGCGCAATAAAGGCTTTTGGCGGAGCGATCGTCGAGATGTCATTTCCGCAGCGCCCTCGCTTCAGGTTCCCTTGCCCGTCCGACCACACCTCTTCGCCCTTATGAATGGTGATTTTCGCCTGAGTCCAGCGCACGCTGTCCCCCACGCGAAAATCCACCCAGGCTTCCATGTCCGATGCCAACGTCCTGGCGCGCCAGACGCGAAATCCATCATTGGCAAGTTGCCAGCCGGGATCAAATCCTCCGGGCTGCAGCGAGTATGGGTAAACGACAGCAAGACAGAAGAGACACGCGATCATCCCGCAACACCCCCGTTGATGCAACAGCCCCGTAACGAAATCGAGCCCAAATCGGTTGTAAACCGGGCGGAAACCTCTCCTTGCTGTCTCAGGGTTTTTGAACTCTCAGCCGTGAGGGCGAGATAATCTCCGCGTACATCCACTAGGGTAATATACCGTACCAGGAACGTCGAGGCCAATACCCCCGCCCAACTAGCCAGCCTAAACCTGCCCGGCGCCGCCTCCGGCGGATCCCGACAAACGCCGGGACGACAATCAAATAAAGGGTTTTCGAACAATCTCGATAACCCCGGCGCGCCATTGGGTTAACTCCTAGAAATGATCTGGTTAAAACAGACCTATTACCGGATCTCACGGCAGACGCTTGACTGAATCAGGCCCCGCTCGTTAGTATTCGAAATGAGAGAATAGCCCGGTAAATTCAATTCGGCCCGCTTGCGATCCGGATGGCAACAAAAAGAACGCCGCTGCTCGTTCGGGACAGTATCTCTGATCGTCACCATGCATGTCCGCAGGTCGCGGCGAGAAGCACCGGAAAACGCCTCGCAGGAAAACTGAATACAGCCTCGCTGTAATTCGCACGCCTCAGGCAGGACATCAGGGGGTCAACCGGGCAATTGACCGTATACCGTAAATTCTTTCGCAGACCACCAGTAGAGGAATCAAAGTACAGGAACCAACGCTGAGCATGATTAAGTCGACGGACGTTGCAATCATAGGAGCCGGTCCATACGGACTGTCGTTGGCGAGCTTTCTGGCGGAGTCGGGTGTAAACTTTCGAATTTTTGGCCATCCGATGGAGACATGGCGTACCCAGATGCCGCAGGGCATGTTCCTGAAGTCGGAAGGCTTCGCGTCAACTTTGTACGATCCCACCGGGAAATGCACCCTCGCCCGCTACTGTGAGGAGAAGGGCCTTCCTTATGCGGACATGGGGAAACCGGTCCGGCTCGAAGATTTTTCGACGTACGGGATGGAATTTCAGCGCCGACTGGTACCGCAACTCGAGGTCCGGAAGGTGACCCGGCTCACGCGTGCCGGGTCCGAATTTCAGCTCATTCTGGATGACGGCGAATCCCTCTCGGCACGTAAAGTGGTGATCGCCGTTGGAATCAGCCATTTTTCTTACCTGCCGCCTGCCCTGTCCGGCTTACCGGGCGATATCGTCACGCACAGCTCGAATCATCATTCTCTGACGCAGTTCAGGGATCGCGAGGTCATTGTAATCGGCGGGGGGGCGTCGGCGATAGATATTGCCGCTCTTCTGCGCGAACAAGGCGCCGCAGTGCAGATTTTTTCTCGCCGGCCCGTCGAATTTCATACTCCGCCGGGGAAGCTCCCGCGCCCCTTCCTTGAGAGATTACGGGCACCGTCAACGCCGGTCGGTGCCGGGTGGCGGTCGTGGTTCTGCACGGATGCGCCCCTCGCCTTATACCGCCTTCCGCAAGACTTGCGGATCAAGATTGTACGCCGCCATCTTGGGCCGGCGCCGGGCTGGTTCGTCCGGGATAAGATTAAAGGCCACGTTCCCCTGCACGAGCGAACCAATCTGGACGAAATCACGCTGGAAGGCGACCGCGCTCAGCTGGTTTTCACAAATGGCGACGGCGGGAAAAAGAAGGTTGCCGCCGACCATGTCATAGCGGGCACCGGATACCGCGTCGACCTGAATCGCATTCCCTTCTTTAATAATGATGTGATCAGGCAGATTCGGTGCGTCGAAGGGAGCCCGGTTCTTTCCACGAATTTCGAATCGTCGATCCCGGGTGTTTACTTTGTCGGGGTGTCGGCTGCGTTGAGCTTCGGGCCGTTGCTGCGTTTTGCCTGTGGGGCAAAATTCGCTGCGCCTCGTCTGGCCCGGCGGCTGAAGCACGTTCTTCCCCGAGTCTCTGTTAACGGCACTGCGATTAATTCCTGACTGTCGAGCCATGCGCCTCGCCCGGTTGCGGCACTGCGACTCGATGTGGCGCCCGGACATAGCCTCAGAGGCGTTAATTAATCAGTACCACCCTCAGCTTTGAGCAGCCTCACCGAGTCTCCAACTTTGCACTGAGCGGCTCTTCGCATTGAGCGACTCGAGGGGCAGCCAGTCAAAAGCGCAAGGGCCGCCGGACGCGGCGCCAGATAGTGGAGGAACCCGCCCATCCAGCCGCGATTCGGCGGCCATAACTTGCGTGTGTTCCAGAGAAGCGCAAGGGCCGCCGGACGCGGCGCCAGATAGTGGAGGAACCCGCCCGTCCAGCCGCGATTCGGCGGCCATAACTTGCGCGTGTTCCTCAAAGGCGGCCGCGGGGTTCGACCGCGGCCGCCTTTCCGGTTGAGCCAAATATGCCGCTACGGTCCGGTCGTGAAGTACGTGTTCGATCCGCCGTACGCATTCCCCGCTTCATCGGTCACGTTGAAGACACCCAGGTAGTACTGGGTGTTGGCAGCCAGCGCGGCGGACGGCGTAAACGTCACCGTCAGATTATCGGACGAGAGTGAGAGCGTGCCCGCCACCGCTTGCGCATTGCTGTTGTTGACGAGGTAGACATTGGCCGGCGTCATCGTCAGCGGGTTTATCGGAACGCTGAAGACGACGGTCGGAGCAATCGATTTCGAGACGCCGGTGGCGTTGGACGCCGGCGTGATCGTCGCCGTCGGCCGCACCAGTAAGGCTTGAGTACCAGTTGTAAAGGTCTGCGTTACCTTGGGCATCGCGTTACCAGCGAGATCGACGACCCCGGAGATCGTCAGGGTGTATTGAGTACTCGGCGCAAGCAGAGCCGGCGGAATCAGCGACAGCGTCTGGTTTCCGTTGCTGAAGGACGGAGTCATCGTGAGCGTTTTTGCGCCCGCAGCGAGGGTGATTCCGGAGATGGTGGCAGGCTGAATCGGCTCACTGAACAGAATCTGGGGCGTGATGTCGGTCGGAACCTGCGTAAAGCCGTTCGGCGGATTTGTATAGATGACCGTCGGCGCCGAAGTAACGGCGGAGGCGGAGGCGGTGAAGGTCGAATTGCCTCCGTTGAAGTAGTTGCCGTTGATGTCGCGCACATTTCCGTTGGCATTCCAGTAGAAGGTATACCGGTGAGACGCGACCAGATTCGCGGATGGGACCACGGATAAAGTCTTGCCGTCCGGCGAAAGTGTTGGAATACCGGTAGCCGAGTAAGTACCGTTGTTGACGGTAGCGTCGTAAAGAATGAGCGCGTTGGTGCCCAGAGTTGTCGGATCCAGAGGCACGGCCGCCGTCACAAAAAGGACCGTGTTAAGTGGAATGTTGACGCTTCCGTTGACCGGCAACGCGCTGACAGCGTTCGAGTTTCCGAACGAGACGCCGGTCGCGGTGGTGAAGGTGGCGGTCGCGCTTGCGCCCGTCTGCAATGCGTTGCCCGACGGATCCTGGATACCCGACGTCGCGGTAACTGTGATCGCCTTGTTGTCCGGGAACGTGCCGTAAGGCGTCACGATCACGTCCTGCTGCGTATTCGTTCCGTAGAGGTTGGTAAAGGTAATTGAAGCGGGCGCGATCGGTTGCCCGCCTGCCGTCAGCTGGATCGTGCCGCTGGCGCCTGTTGAAACCGTGAGCGGATTCAGCGGTTTGCTGAAGTGCAGGTATACCTGCGCCGCGGTTGAGACGCCCACCGACGTATCGGGCGGCGTAATGGATGTCACGGCCGGTTGCGCAGAGTCGGCGGCGGACCCTACGGTGAAACAGTAAGCGGCTGGGTTGACCAGTGACAGCCCGTTCGTATCTTTAATACTCGTGTTGATCGTAAAGCAGTAGTTTGGCGGCGTCGTCGACAGATTGCTTTGCGGCGTCAGCCGTATGACGTTAGGAGCGCGAAGCGAAACTGTAACCGGCACCAGCTGGCCGTTCTGCTGCGTGCAGAGACTGACATTGCTCGTCGTAGCTGCGCACGGAGATACACTGCTTGCGGTCGCCGACGTCAAGCTTGTAGAGTCGATCGGCTTGGAGAAGGCGATTTCGACTATCGCATTCAGCGGAACGTTTTGGGCGCCGTTGGACGGAATGTAGCCGGTAATTACGGGGGCTACCGTAGTCAGATTGGCGACCGTGGTGAATTCGCCCGAATAAGAGTAGACAGCATTCCCGAAAGTGTTGAGCGCCGTGACGGGCAGGAACACCTGGATCAGCGAGCCCGGCGCGAATGCGGCGGATGGCGTAAACGTGAGCACCGTACCGCTGGCATCCAGCGTTGGAGTACCCGTGACGATGTTGCCATTCTGTGAAACGGTCAGCGCACTGAGCGTCGAACTGGGATCCATCGCCTGATTCAGGAAAAGGGTTACTGGCGAATTTACGGGCACATTAGTAGCGCCATTGCCGGGCCGTTGGGAGGTAACGGATGGCTTCGAGTTGCTCCCGGGAATTCCGGTGGTGAACTGCAACTGCAGATTCGGAAACACCGAGCTGGATACCAACGCGTTGCCGGAAAGATCCTGCACACCTGAGGTGGCGGTCACAATGATCGTGCTGCTCGGGGTAAGGCCGGAGGGCGACAGAATTACCGAGGTGTAGGCGTTGGAGTAACTGATGCTGGTGTTGAGCCGGTTCGGTCCATCGAATACTGCGAAGGTGTTGGCGTTGATCGTATTCGGATTGAGCGACTTGGAGAACGTGAAAGTGATGATTGTGTTCAATCCGAGACCGGTCGACAGATTGGTCGGGGTTACCGAGGTCACCGTGGGCGAAGTAGTGTCGACGGTACTCGCGGTCGTGAAGCGGAAACCACCGCCCTGGGCATTGTTTCCGACGTAATCCTGAACGCAGCAGGTGTTATTGGGATTCACCTGAACGACGGTGCCTGCCGGAACCGCGGAAGTCGGGGTAAAGACGACGCTCGACGTGGTCGCAGTGTTGGTTACGGCATAAGTGCCGGCGACCTGGTAGCCCGTCTGCTGGCTGTAGATATAAATCGTGTTGGCGTTGACGCTGATCGGATTCAGCGGCTTGCTGTAGTTCAGCGTAATGGTGGTATTGGTTGCGACTCCGGTAGCGTTGTTCACCGGGACAGTGCTTGTAATGATAGGCTGCACGGTATCGGGAACGCCAGTGCCATTGGTGGAGAATTGTCCGGTGAATGGAGTTACAGTGTTCCCCGAGATATCGGTGAATCCACTGATTTTGACCGTATAGCTGGTGCTCGACGCAAGATTCGCGGCTGGCTTGAACGTGATGGTCTGCAGATCCGAAGCGAGGGTTGCGGTTCCCGCGACCGGGTTGTTGCCCGTCGTAGTCGCCAGCTGGACAGCGGTGGCGGGATTGAACGTGAGCGGGCTGATCTGCTTGCTGGCAAAGAATTGGAGCGCCGTGTTGATGGCGGTGGTTGTTCCGTTCGGCGGATCCATCAAACTAATGACAGGGGCCGTGGTGTCGGTCCCGACGCCCGTGATGAAGCACGGGATCGAGTAGACGGGATTCCCGACAAGGTCGTATACGCCGTAAGCGGCAAAACAATACTGAGTAGCCGCCTGAAGCGGCGCGGTTGGCTGGATCGTTACGCTTGTCCGGTCGGCTGACGGCAGGATATTGATACCAATGTACTGGCCCGTGTTGTTGTTGTACATGTATACGGTGGACGAATTGAAGGATATGACGTCCATGCGCTTGCTGAATTCAAATACGGGATTGACGTTGGTCCCGGCTCCCCGATAACCACTGGGCGGATTATAGGAAGTGACGGTTGGATAGGACAGATCCGCGCCCGCGGCTGTCGTGAAAGCGTCTGTGACGGGCGCCGTCAGCGCGTTTCCGGCTGCATCTTTTACTCCGGCAATATTAACGGTGTAGCTGCTGCTGCCGTGCAGCAGAGCGGGCGGCGTGAGCGTGAGAAGCATGTTGCCCTGGCTCAAAGTGTTGACGACTCCGCTGATGGGCGTTCCGCTCAGGCCCAGGGTCACGTCGCTGACACTGGACGACTGTACGGGCTCGCTGAAAAGAACCTGGATCAAGCCGTTAATGGGGACGCCGGTCTGACCGTTCTCCGGACTTGTGAAGGATACCTGCGGTGTGGTCGCCGATGCCGTGAGCGCGGTGAAGAAGGTAAACGAGCCCCCCTGCACGCCGGCGCCGACAAGGTTGGTAATGTTACCGTTCCAGGCAACCTGGAACTGGCGCCCCACTCCGAGGCTGATGGTATTGCCGCTGCTGTCGGTGGGCGTGAACGATGCCGACAGCGCGTTCGGCGAAACCGACCACGTTCCGTTCAGATAGACGTTCTGCGCATAATCGTACACGGAAATGTTGTTGATGTTTATCGCAGTGAGCGGGTCGATCGGCTCGCTGAAGTTTAACGTAATAACCGAGTTGTTCGGCACGGTCTGCTGGCTGATGGGATTGGTGCTCACGACCGTGGGCGTGACGAAGTCCGGGCCGACCTTGGTCGTGAAACTGGCGGTGTAGGGAACGATGTTGTTTCCCGCCAGATCCTGGACGTTGGAAATAGCAATGTTGATGACCGCGTTATCCGGCAGGACGTTGAGTGGAGTGAAAAGGACGTCGGTAGTTTCCGTGTTGGCGAGACCCAGGTTCTCGAAACTGATACTTACGGGAGCGATCGGGGTCGCGGTCCCGTTTATGAGTGTCGAGATCTGAACGGTGCTGGAAGAAACGGTGAGCACGTTGATCTGCTTGTTGAAGCGCACCTGAATCGGCGCATTGGTGCCTATGTTTGTGGTGGCGTTTGGCGGCGTGATCGAACTGACCTGAGGCTGAGCCGTGTCTTTGCCCGAGCCCGTATAGAAATAGTTGGACAACGTGTTGGCCAGCGCAATGCCGTTCGTTCCCTTTACCGACGTTGAGACTGTGTAGCAATAGCCCGGGTTGGTGAAGTTCGGGAACAGGACGCTGGTCGGCGTGATCCGGACGATATTCGGCGTCCGCAGGGTAACGGTGGTGGGAACCAGCTGTCCGTTCGTGCCGCAGAAAGCGAGAACGAAGTTGGTTGTATTAACGGTCGTGGGATCGATCGGCTGGCTGAACTGAATGTCGATCGGCGCGTTCGTCGGCACGCCCGTATAAGCGCCGTAACTTCCATTCCCGGCGCCGTTGTAAGGCACGGTGGAGGTGATGACAGGCGCGGATGCAGAAATATCGGGCGCGACGGTGAACGAGTATTGGAAGTTATTGAGCGCATTACCGAATGTATCGGTCGCGGCGGTCGACAAGAAGACCTGGACGTAAGCGCCGGCTGTGAACGGCGCCGAGGGTGTGAACTCGATTACCTGATTGTTCCCGCTCAGAGCGATCGTGCCGGCAACGAGAACACCATTCTGCGAGACATTCAGCGCGGTATTGACCGTCGAGGGATTGAGCGCCTCGTTGACAAAGAGGACGATCGGGCTGCTGGCGGGCACAGACGAAGCGTTCGTGCCGGGCCGCTCTCCAGTCACGCTCGGCCGCGTTCCGGAAGTGAGCTGAACCGTGGTGAAACCGCTGCTGAAATCCGCCAGATGATTGCCCGCCAGATCCTGTACGCCGCTGGTCGCAACGACCGTTATTTTGGCGTTGTTGGGCAGGCCTATCGACATAGTTACCACCTGGTAATCCGACGAAAGACTTACGCCCGGATTCATGCGCGTGGTTCCATTAAACAGATTGAACGTGCTGTTATTGACGGTACTCGGGTTGAGCGGCTTGGAGAACGTCAGTGTAACGCTCGTATTCAAACCAAGGTTGGTCGAGTTGTTGACCGGCGTTACTGAAGTAACAGTGGGAGCGGTAGTGTCGGCGGTACCGGCGGTAATAAAAGTTTCGCTGGAGTTGCCGAAGGTATTACCGGAGAAGTCCGTTACATAATTACCGGCGTAATTCGCGTATACCTGAATGGTAGCGGCCGACGGCATGTTCGCCGAAGGCGTAAATGTAACTACGCCCCCAGGACCGTTGCTGCCGGTGTTATCCACTGCATAGGAGCCGCTGATCTGGAGCCCGGTGCTGGTCTGAACGTGGATGCTGTTCGCGTTTACGGAGAGGGGATCAACGAACTTGCTGTAGCTGATGACAACGGGAGAGTTCACCGGAACGGGTGTGCTGGTTGCCGGCGGTGTTGGACTTGCGCTCCCCTGGCCATTGGGCGGATTAAAGCTGAGGACTATGCCGTCAGTGGAATCGGCAGCCGTGCCCGTTGCGAATTGCGACGAAAAGGGTGTGATGACGTTACCGACGTAGTCGGTCGCGTTCTGGACATTGATCGTGTAATTCGCACTGGCCGCGAGCTGCACGGCAGGCACGAAGTTCAGGGTCAGGCCGTCGGCGCTCAGGGACGCGGCGCCGGCAACGGGGGTGCTCCCCTGGCTCAGGGTGATCGCCGGAACGGGCGCCGAGGCGGTCGCGACATCGACGGAATAACTGCCGATGTTGTCAGGATTGTAGCTGTCATTCACCGCTACATAGAGGTCGGCTCCCCCGGCCGGCACAGTGAGGGTTTTGCCGTATCCAATGACGAACCAGTCGAGATTGGTCGGCTGGGATTTGAACGTTCCCACCAGCGCGCCGAACCGAATCGCGGCGGGATCCGTGGTATCGGTCGTTTGCTTTCCGGCAAAGCCGTACTTCTGGTTACTCGGATCGTAGTTTTCGCCGCCGCCCGGGAAATGATTCGTCCCGTCGCCGCCGTTTACCGTCGGATAGCCGGTCGCGCCCTGCACCGCATAAGCATATTGAGAAGCGGGCGTGCCGTTCAGCGAACCGTCCGGATTTACGGGGAATCCACAGTTGCACAAACCACCGTGCCCGCCGACCGTAATCGTGATTGCCGCTCCCCCGGGGAAGAAGCCGAGGTCATCCGCAGCCGTTCCACCGGCCGGTCCGGGTCCGACTGTAAGCGGCAGGACGACACCGCCGGCTTCGGTCGGGAATGCGAGCTGGCTGAGCGGCTTGCTGACCTGGACCGAGACGAGCGAATTCAAGGCAACTCCCTGCGCTCCGCTGGGCGGAGTCACCTGGGTTAC
Organism: Terriglobia bacterium; assembly: GCA_963845785.1. GTDB lineage: Bacteria > Acidobacteriota > Terriglobia > Bryobacterales > Bryobacteraceae > BOG-234. The sequence continues at coordinate 737,762 of CAWJTK010000005.1, forward strand.
TACGGGCGGAGTGGTATCGTTCGCAGCGCCGGTGGTAAAGCACCAGGCAAAGCCGTTGAGAAGATTTCCATAAAGATCGGTAATGCTCGTGGTTGAGTACGATGAGTTCAGGTACCAGCAGTAGCGCTCATTGGCCCCGTACGGATTCGCCGGCACGAATGACGCCGTGCGACGGTCCGGGGTCACCGGTAATAGTTCCCGGAATAATAAGACCCGTATTACTGTCAGCCACCACAAAGCTGGATGAGGTGACAGTGAGTTGGTTGATCCGTGCGCTGAATTGCGCCTGCAGAGTTACATTCCGGCCCACACCCGTGATGTTATTCGGCGGATTGGCCATCGAGACGGAAGGCCGCGTTGTCAAAGCTGGGCGTATCCACGGTAAACGTGAACGAAACGGTGTTCGCGATCACATTACCCGCATTATCCGTCACGCCGGGCGTGCTTGCGACTGTCACGGGCCCCATCAGGTAGGGGGCTGTAGGAGTGAAGATGAGTTGCGTATCGTTGTTTTGGAAAGTGAACGCGCCCGGGTACCGATATCCCGTTCTGGGTTACCTGGACTCCGTTGATCGCCGAAATTTCGTTGATCGGCGTACTGAACTGAATCATCACCTGAGCGTTGATGCTGATACCCGCATCCCCGTTCTGAGGACTGTTACCGGTAATCGACGGCGCGGAGGTAACAGGAGTGAATCCGGTAAAGAAGGAGTAACTCGGACTCCCGGCGAGCTTATTGCCGACGAGATCCTTGATCGTCCCCGTTTGATTAATGTAGACGGTGATCTGGCGGCCTACCGGCAGCGGACTAAGCGGCGTGAAGGTTCCTACCGTGCCGCTCGCGTCAAGGCTGACTTTTCCGCCGATATAGCAGCCCTTCGTTGCGTCATACATCATCACCGTTTCGAACAGATTTTGTCCGTTCAGCGAGGGGAAGGCGCATGGGTTCGTGGCGTTGACGCCGGTAACCAGAGTGGTGCCGTCAATCTTCTTGCTGAACTGGATCGAGAAAGACGCGTTGATGGGGACGCTGGACTCTCCACTGAAGGGGCTCACGCGGGTGATGGTGGGCGGAGTCACATCGGCGTTGGTACTGGTGGTAAATGTTGCCGTGAAGGGCGCGGCCATCACAACCCCGGTTGGGGACGTGCGGAAACCGCTTGCCGTCACAGTATAGGTTGTCGAAATAGCGAGATTCTGCGACGGCTGGAAAGTGAGTTGAGTTCCGTCGGAGGAAAAGGTCGCGGTACCGTTGACGGTTGCGCCGCCGCCGGTGACTGTCAGCACTCCATTGGCGTCTTTGGCCAGGATCAATTGCAGCGCGGCGATCTGGGACGGGTTCAACATCGCATGGTTGAATATGAGAACCAGGGCGCTGTTTACGACCGTGCCTTTGCTGTCGGTGACCGTTGACAGACTCGAAACTACCGGTACCGTGCGGTCCTTGTTCGTCGGATCCGTACCCGCCATGTACTCCTGAAGATTTGTTAAACCGTCCGCTGCCGCTGAGGGATTCCCCGCATCATTGACAAGGGGGTTCGTTCCGAAGTGAGCTTCCCATCCGTCCGGCAATCCGTCGCCATCGGTATCGATGTTGAGTGGATTCGTCCCCAGACTGATTTCCTGCGCGTTTGTGAGACCGTCACCGTCGGAATCCTGAGTGGGAATCAACACGGCCAGAGAGTTGCTGGCGGTGGCGAAAATACCGGAGTTACCCACGGAGTTGGTCGCAACCAGGGTGGTGCTCGCGGCGGTGTTGGCCGCATTCACAGTCAGAGTGGCCGTGGTTGACGTGATGACGGAATTCGTAATCGTAACCGACGAGGGAACCGTTGCAGGCAGGAACGAGAACGATGAGCCGGTAAGATTCACGCCAGTGACGACGACAGTGGCGCCGGTCTGGCCGGCAAGCACGAAAGGCGGACTAATCGAACTGATCGAAGGCCCCGCAACCACGGTGAAGCTCGCGGCGGAAGCCACGGTATTTCCGCCCGTCTTGACGGAAATGGGACCCGTTGATGCGGTGGGCGGGACGGTAACGGTAAGAGTATTCGCCGTTGCGCCGGTTATGGTGGCGGCTACACCGTTAAAGCTTACGGTGTTATTGGCGATAGTAGGACTGAAACCGAAGCCTACGATGGTAACGCTGGCGCCTGGCGCGGCGGATGTGGGATTAAAGCTAAGGATAGAAAGCGAACCACTGGCGGCGCCGCGGTTGACCTGCGTGATATTACCAGCGGCATCGTACACATATTGGACGACGACGCCGCTCGAGTCGATAACATCCGTGAGTTGCCCGCCCGCATCATAGATGTACTGATAGGTACAGGCGCCCGGCGTCGTAGCACTGCAGGGAGCCGCCGCATGTATCGTGATTGAGCTCGCGATCAATCCAAGCGTCAGCAAACCGGGTAAATTCTTCTTCACTGAGACCATATCCTGTACCTATCCCTCCGCCGGGCAACTGCCTTAAAACGCAACGCCAATTTCCTTCACGAAACTCCGACGCCGCATAGCGGGCCAGATGACCCACTACCTTATTGCGCGCCGCCGCCTTTGCCGCCGGGACCGCCGCCGTCGTCATCGTCGTCGTCATCGTCGTCATCGTCGTCATCGTCGTCGTCGTCATCATCGTCGTCGTCATCGTCATCGTCATCGTCGTCATCGTCGTCGTCGTCATCATCATCGTCATCATCATCATCGTCGTCATCGTCGTCATCGTCGTCGTCGCCATTCGCGTCGCCGCCGCCTCCTCCTTTGCCAACGCCGCCATGACTGCCTCTGCCAATGACCACAACGATGCAAACAACTCCGTGTTTGCCTTTACCGAAACGACCAGTCCCGCAATGGATGATGCCGTTCTTAACCAGGCCACCCTTGCCCCAACGATGGTGTCTATGGTGCTTATGAGGTTTCAGGCCCACATGTCCTTTGCCCTTGCGGCCTTTCCCTCTATGGATATGGCTTCGGATTCCACGGAGACGGTAGGGTCGATGATGCTTGGGGCGAATCAAAGAGGAACGCTTTATTTTGCCGGTTGGATCGCTGAACGAAAGCGGGTTATTCCCGGCATAACGGTAGGCGTTCGAGTCACCGCTGGAGATGCCGATCGGGTCTTCGCTCAGGAAGCGCCCTGAAACGCTATCGTAGAATCGCGCCCGATCGTAGTAAACGCTTGCGGTGACCGGAAGCCTTCCAGCGAACTGGAACGGACTGGCCGTGCCCGTGACGGTCCCACTTCCAAATGGCTCGTAGAATTCCCGGCCGACCACGTTCCCCGAAGAATCGGTGAGCGCCGTCTGGCTCAACACCTGGTCGACGAGCGGGAAAACGGGGGTCGCGTTCGGGCCATTGAAAATCGCCACAATGTCGTCCCGGCTGCGTCCATCGAGAATCGAGATTGTGCTGCCTGCGCCTTCCCCGGTCAATACCGCGGCAATATTGTCGACGTCATCAAGGATGAAGCGTTGAAGATTGTCTCCGTTCGCGGTTGACGTCACACGCTTCTGGATCATGCGGCCACGGTAATCGTAGACAAAGTTCGAAACGATCCCGCCAGGCGCCTGGATACCCTGCAGCCGCCCTCTTGCGTCCCATGTATAGGACGTGGTGCCTGCCGCGGAGACCTCTTTAGTGCGGTGCCCGTCGGCGTCGCTTGTATAGGTAGTACCGCCGAATGAAGAGACCTCGTTGTCCGCGTCAAATGCTCCCGTCGCAGCCTGAGTCTGCAGAACCTGACCGATGTCGACCGAATTGGCTATGATTTCACCTGCCGCGTCATAGGTGAACGCTCGCGAGAAGAGCGAGTTGCTCGCCACCTGCTCGGACATCGTCAGAATCCGGCCATTGGCGTCGAACGAATATGTTCCGGTCGCGCCGTTGGAGCGCGTGTTAGACACGAGCAGATTACGCGCGTCGTACGTTCTGGCTGTGCTGGTTGCGCCCAGCGACGCGGAAGTCATGTTCCCGGCCGCATCGTACATATAACTCACCGGCGACCCGCCATTGACCGAGCGCGAAACAACCCGGCCATCCGCATCGCGCTGGTACGCGATCGTTCCGTTCGGACTGACTGCGTTCGCCAGACGACCGACCGCATCGTAGGTGTAGCTGAACGTACCGCCCTGTGAATCGACAACTCCAATGAGCCGCCCCGCCGCATCGTAGGTGCGTTTTACAGTGGCATCCACGTAGGTCTCACTGCTTCGCCGCTGCATCGCGTCGTAGGTGTATGCAGCCACCTGTCCGCGCCGGTTTGTAGAGCTGAGCAGATTGTTATTCAGGTCGTACTGATACGTAATGACCCGGCCCAGCGGATCGGTCTTCGATGTGAGTCTCGAACCGGCATCGTATGCCAACGTGGTCTTGTTGCCGTTCGGGTCCGTAACCGACAGTTTCAGGCCGGTGGAATCGTAGGTATACTGCGTCGTTCGCCCATTTCCCTCGGTGATCGATGCGACCTGCCCGAGCGGAGTCCATACAATCGTGGAAGTCCTCCCGAGAGGATCGAGCGCCGCGAGCTCCCGCCCGATCGCGTCGTAACTGATCTGCGTCTTCAGGTTGAGCGGATCCGTGACGGTGATCAGATTCCCGAGCGAGTCATAGGTGTATTTGGTCGTATTTCCTGCCGCGTCGGTGAATGAAGCCGGCAAGCCATTGGCGTTGCGCACGGTAGAGGTATGATTGCCCCTCGCGTCCGTTCTCCCGATGGAGTTACCCCGGCTGTCGTAGGTAAACGTGGTGGTATTGCCCGCAGCGTCGGTCTCCGAAGTTACATGGCTGAACGTTGGATCGTAGGTGTACTTCGTCGTGTTACCTGATTCATCGGTTTGCGACAGCAGGTTCCCGATTGAGTCGTACGTCATCGTGACGTCGCCCGCCTTCGCATCGCCGCATACCGTACAAGCTCCCGTCCCCTGCATTGACAGGACCAGATTCGTTCCGGACTGACGGTTGATTACCCGCATCTGACCGCTCGCATCGGTGACACCGACCAGGTATCCGTTCGTATTGAATCGGTAGGTCGTCATATTACCGAGGCGATCGGTGACCACCGTCTGAGTAACGGGGCTCGTTGGCACAAGGTTGTTGACAAGCGTATAGGCGAACTGCATGGTGCCGCCGTTGGGCAGCAACTGCGCAATCACGCGCCCGTTGGCGTCGAAGGTGTTTTTAGTGACGGCGCCATGGGGATCGGTAAGCTGCGTGAGATTACCATTGGCATCGTATTGATACTGCGTAACGCCGCCGGTCATGTTGGTGTAGCTCGCCATATACCCGGCCGGGTTATACGTGTAGCTCACGCTTCGGCCGATCGGATCGGTAATCTTCGTAATGTTGTAGCCGCTGTACTGGAAGGTAAGCTTGCGACCCGCCGGATCGTCGATCTCGGTAATCTGATAAGGCGTTCCCGGCTGCCGGACAATCGTGGTCACGTTTCCATTCATGTCCCCCTCCCCCACCAGGACGGAGCCAGTCGGCGGAATGCCCGGCACAAACTGCATGTAACTCCCGTTTTTCCGCGTGAGAGTGGTTGTGCCGTTTGCCGATGTCCTCATCACCCAGCCTTCGTACATGGGCACGGTGCTATTAGTAAGCGTTCCATCGCCCTGCAGATTGAACGGTACCCGCGTTCCCGTGGGCAGGATCAGGTTAATCACCGAAGCACTCTGAGGGGTCAGCGTATCGAGGCGGTACTCGAAATTATGAAATGCCCCCCAGCCGAATGGTCCTGGAAGGGTGCCAATCAATGGCATGGTGCGGTATGTGCGCGTCAATGCTACCGTTCCCAGTGTTCCGCGGATGGAAATATCGGTGGAATCGAGCACCATGATTCCTGTCGCATAGTCGACCGGGTCTCCACCGCCGGGGCCCCCTCCGGGAGGCGGTCCAGGCCCGCCGGGGGACCGCCCACCGGACCGTGCCAGTCAAAATGCACAATCCCGTACCGGTGCTGCAGGCTTCCTGTCGAGGGATCGATATCCGGAATGATCGTCGTTCCGTTGGCCGACACCGTGCCCGTCCCGTAGGGCACCATACGCCCAATGTGGGATTCAGCGTCATCAAGGGTAAGTCCGTACCCGGCGGCGAGTTCAACGTATTCGGGAATGAAACCGCCACCTCCTGGGTTGCGTTAGTCTCCGCAGGTTGGAAGGCCACGATAAATGGCGCTACCGACGCCGAGGTCACCGGCATCACGTCCGGCAATCGATCTACCGGCACTTCTATCGCCGCCAGTGGAAATGGATTGGGCTGGCTTCCGTCCTGCTCCGTGAAGGTCGTTCCCGCATATACGGTCACCGAAAGACCAGGTATTGAGGTGAAAGTATAGTTCTGATCCACCGTGTCGTTCTGAATGACGTTGAACGTCTCCACGTTGTCGATCCGCGGCAGATGCACCAGGACCGGGGACACGACCACGGTGTTTGCAACCAGCGTGAATACCAGCTGCAACCCGGCATATTTCCCCGCGGGCGAAGTTACGGAGTTTCCGTTGAAACCAATCAATTGCGGGCCAAGGCAGGCTGAGGGCAGATTCGTCAATGCGAAATTACCCGAGCCATCGGAAGTTACCGAGCCCGTGCAACCCGTCGCGACCCCCGCGCCGTTCTGCCCGACCATTGTCACTACAACGCCCGCAAGACTCGTATTTGCCGTGTTATCCACAACGGTCCGGCCGAGAAAGGACGTAGTTACCGGCTGGACATTCAAGGTCGCCGTCGTTCCGGCCGAAACCACCAGGCCCTGCACAGTCGCGCTGGCGGTGATCGCCAGATTTCCCGTGTTTGTGCCCGCATTGGCAGGCGCGGTAATCGTCAGTACGGACTGCTGCCCCACCGAGATGCTCGGCGGACTGAATGAACTTGTCAGGCCGGTCGGCAACCCGGACAAACTCAATGCGGCAACGCCGCTGAATCCGTTCGCGGACGTCGCATTGATCGTGTAGGTTGTGCTCTGGCCGGCGATTACGCTGGAGATTGCGGGAACGGCGGTGATGCTATACGTGTTCGCCGCAACCACAGTAAACGGCGTGGTCGAGGTCGCGGATCCGCTAAACGCCAACACCTGGATGTTTCCCGTGGTCGCCGTGGATGGAACCACAAACGTGACGCTCGTTGGCGTTGATGCCGTCACCGGAGCGGGGGTCGTTCCTCCACCCTGTAGAGGTACCAGTACCGTGACCGGCGTACCTTGGCTTGATACGAGGGTCGTTCCCGTAATCGTCACGGACGTCCCGATAGGACCCGTTGGCGGCGTGAAGCTCGTAATCGTCGGCGCCGGGTCGCCCGAACCAACCGTAAACACATTTGGCGCCGTCGCCGCTTCAAAAACACCGGCTGATAATTGCGTTTGAGCTGTGATCGATATCTGCCCCGGCGGCGTAGCCGCTGGAATGGTCATGACCACTGTTAAGTGCGTCGCGTCCGTTACGGTCGGAGTCCCGAAGGTCACGCCACTGTCGGAGAGAATCGTCGTGTTGCCCTGGGCAAAATTCGTATTGAGGCCAGTGACTGTGAGCGTAAACGGAGCGGAACCGGGCGGATTGAGAGTCGGTGACAACTGCGTAATAATCGGCGCGGTGGCGTTCAAAAGCGTGTTGAATCCCGCTCGGATGAGAAATACGGCCATCTGGCCACGCGTGACCGCGAGTTGCGGACTATACAGGGGCGGGTTTGTGCTCGTACCGGAAGTTATTCCGATTTCTTTAAGTTCCTGAATATACGGATAGTAACTCGCCTCCGGCCCGGTCGGCGCTACGTCGTTAAACTGCTGCACCGTGGGCGGACTGAATGCGGTTGAGGAACCCAGGCGCGCACGGACGATGAAAACCGCCATTTGATCGCGTGTTACGACCAAAGCCGGCCCGTACGTCGTGGACGTGGTACCTGCCGTCACTCCCAGATCACGCAGCTTCTGTATCCATTTGAAAAATTGATACGTAGGTGGAACATCGGTGAAATACGGAGTGGGGGAATAATCGAAGTTATCTACGTTCGGCCCTCCGCCCAGAATCGTGCGGACAATAAAAACGGCCATCTGGTCGCGGGTCACATTCAGATTGGGACTGTATGTCAGCGGGGATGCCTTGGTGCCCTTTGAAATGTTGTTCGTGTACATCAAATTGATCCCGTCAAAAAAGCCGGCGTTGACAGGATCGTTGGGAAGAACATCGGTAAAGAGCGAGGCCGTGGCGTCCTGCGTGAGGGTGATCGCGGTGCCCGCGATATTCAGCGTCGTCGTCCGGGCAACGTTGGTGGTATTCGTGGGGATCGAATAAGTGAGGGACCCGTTACCCGTCCCGCCGGGCGTACCGCTGACGGTAGCAAACCCATCGCTGGCGTCGGCCGTCCAGGCGCAGGTCTGAGCGCTTGCCGTCACTTGAATGACAAGGGAGTCGGCCGCGAGGTCTAGTTTTCCGTTGGAATCGACATAAACCTTGGCCGGAAATGGAGACGGTGGAGTGACCGTGAAAGTGCATTGCCCGAACGCCGCGACGCTCAGCAACCCGGATATTACGCCGCCACGAAGGGCCCTCGAGCGGACAAATGCTGCCAGCCGCCCCTGCACGCACCCAACCCAACGCCAGCTTGATCGCCGAATCATGACCTATCCCCCCAGACAGACTACGAAGATACGAAAGAACCGTCGCATCTTCGCATGATTGTGTAGAATAACTCAAATTCGGGAATAGTCAATCGATAAATTTGCCAGCAGTCCTATACCTTTGGGGAGTACCTATTGGGCGGTTCGTCTGGACAGACTTGATGGCAGATCCGGCGGCAGCGGCCGAAAGATAGTTATTCGCCGGTCGTCTCACAGAAGCTTAGGCGCTGCTCAGAACCTCGCAGCGGGGTGGCCTCACACAGCCTCGTCCGCTGACGTTTCTTCCCAGAGTTCGTCGTCCCAGGGCTCTTCTTCCGTGAACGCGGTCTCGGCGATTGTGGTCTCGGCGAAGGCGTCGAGGTCTTCCTCGGAAATCCGCGATCGAAGAAGTTCCAGCGCCTCCGCCGCGAATGCCGCAGGCACCATCAGTGGAAGCTCAAGTTCGATCCGTCTGCCGATTCGATTGCCCTGGTGACAGGAGATGGATACGCTTCGTAAAAGTGCGGCAGCCACTTCGAACTCGGATCTGGAATGATATTTGGCAACCTGCACAAGACGCTCGTCTTCGCTCAACGTCCCTGGGCGTGCCTCGGACGTCGCATCCATATCGAGTCCCCGGCGCAGGACTTCTTCGTCATAACGCCGTTTTGCCAAATCGACGAGATCGTTACGGTTCGTCTCGAGAAGTGCTGCGTCCGATAAAAGCTCGAAATGGCGCCGAAAATCATCAGAAGTAGCTTCCATTCCATGTCTCCTGTTTTATCGATCCGGACAGTTGCCAATATCGAAAAGCGCATCGACGCCACACGCGGACGTGAACATCTGGCGAACGGAATGCGCTACCTCCGGAACAAACCACATGCGCTGGTTCCACCGAACGCCATTGCGACCATGAAGATACGCGTAATACGCCTGTCCGCGCGCAAACCTCGTCGGTCCCTGAGCTTCGCCGCCGCAGGAAATGTCAAGGTCCTTCTCGTGAGGATCGGTGTCGGCGGTTCCCAGAAGATAAATCACATCCTGTTGCGCGTAGTTGGCCTCCAACTGTGACCAACTCGTCTCCGCGTCAGACTTGAGGTAGGGAGGGCCGTCAACGGTGCCATACTTCCAATGGTTGAAGGCCCTGCAACCGCGGCTCCGAAACAAAACCGCCGCTCCGCCGGGAGCGGGCCGCTCGTCGCTGAAGTAGACGTAGGATGACGCATTGGCGATCACGAAGCGAAAATGGATGCCGCTGGTATTCGCCAGCGCGATGGGCGCCCTGCCCACAACTGCGTATCGCTGGACCAGTTGTGCCCCGGCGGAATGCCCGGCGAGGACTACGGTCGCGAGATTTGGAAACACCGAGCGGTCGGCCAGTCGAGCCACCAGGGCGTCAACCACCTCGAACGAACTGACAGGAATTGGCGCGGAAGCGGGAGCGCCGGAATCCCAGGTGGTGCGCCGCCAGCGCAGGACATCCGCAGGCGTACCGTGCACATCCACATCTTCCTCATCCAGGAATTGGGGAGCGATGAAGACCGTCTCGCTTGCGGCTGGGCTAGCGATCCCGGCAGCTTCCAACGCCGTCCGGTAATCGGCTTTGACGTCTCGCCCCTTCCCGTGAACAATAATAAGCGCACGCGTGATCTGCGGTTGCGGTTTGGACCAGTCGAGGGAGATAAGAAAGGGATCGGTGGCGGAACCCGCGGCGGTGGTTATGCGGAATCTTTGTCCGGCAACGGCTGCGGCCGGCGCCTGAGCCTTAGGCGAGGCTGTCGCCACAATCGCCAGGCAAAGCGCCGCGCCCATGAGATCCCAGGTCACGCCCATTCCTGTTGCAATTAAAACATTTTCCCGAATCGAAACCGGAATCACGCGGAAAGACTCGTACTATTGATTCGTACTATTATTGGACGACGCTAGGAATCCGAAGAACCCGCGACAAGAGACGAAAAGGCGCGTCTGGCGGGGAATTACCCGCCATTGCGGTAGGTTGTTTCCAGTGAATCTGACTGTTTTCCGGAAGGCACGCGCGGTGCCGGCCGCTCTCCTGATTCTCGCTCTGCCGCCTTTAGTCGGAGCGCAGCAGCCTGCGCCCACACCCGCTACGGACGCAGCAGCGGACAGTGACCATATCTCTCCCGCCCGCGTGAGCCACGCTATCGAGATCTCCGCTCGCTATCTGGAGAGTGCGTGCGACGAAAACGGCAAGTTCACATACCTGGTGGACCCGGAGTCGGGCAAGGTATCGTCGTCTTACAACATACTGCGTCACGCGGGCGCGATTTACTCACTCGCCATGTTCAACCAGGCTCATCCGGATCAAAAAGCGGTTGAAACGATGGTCAGGGCCGCCGCTTTCATGCGGAAGAACTACATCGGCCCGGATGCGAAATCGCACGCGCTGGCGGTCTGGTCGGAACCTTTGCCAGACCAATCCGATGCGGAACTGGGCGCCGCCGGACTTGCGCTGATAGCGTTAACGGCCGTCGATAAAGCCAAACCAGATACTGTTCCTCTCTCGGACCTCCAGGGACTGGCCCGCTTTGTCCTTTTTCTGCAGAAGAGCGACGGCAGTTTCACCAGCAAGTACAGTCCCGACACGGGGCCGGACGCGGACTTCAACAGTCTGTACTATCCCGGCGAGGCCGCCCTGGGACTGATTTCCCTTTACCAGCTGGACCACCAGGCTCAGTGGCTGGTGGCGGCGGGTAATGCCCTCTCTTACCTGGCCAGGAGCCGGGTTAAGGTCCGGAAACTGCCGCCGGATCACTGGGCACTGATCGCGACCGAGCAGTTTCTGGAGTATTGCCATGAGGGCGATTGTCCCGTCTCGCGCCAGGACTTGATTGAGCACGCTTCGCGCATAGCCGACCGCTTCCTTCGCGATCAGGTCGCGAGCTCGCCAGACGTCAGAAGAAACGGAGCCTTCGGCGCCGATGGACGCACGACACCGGCCGCAATCCGTCTGGAGGGGTTGCTGGCGACGTTGGAGTTTCTCCCGGATGATGCCACCGGACGCCGTGCCAGGATCGAAGCCGCCGTCGACCGGGGCATCGCTTTCCTCCTGAACGCTCAGATCACGGCTGGGCCCTACGCCGGCGGTATGCCTGCCGCAGTATCATCGGAACCTCATGCATCCGAAATTCGCATCGATTACGTGCAGCACGCGTTGTCTGCCTGGCTTCGTTATCGGGCAATGTTCCCGGGTCGCGACCCGCAGGGCCATCCCTGAGAGGGGCCCGATCCAAAATCTATACGCGTTGAAGTTTCGGCTGCATGAACAGACCTTCAAACCCGTCTGATACGGGAGATTCAGAGTACCGCCCTTTTTAGAAAAATCAAGTCCAATCTCAGCCGGGAAAGCTGCCGAGGTAGTACTGGAGGACATCGCACTAGACTGGCGACCGCAAATCGGCGCCGGCGTTGCCGCTAAGATAAACAATTCATCTGGAAAATTGCCCGACCCTCGAAGAGAACTGAAACTACAAAATTAGAATCATCTTGCGCCTCTGTCGGGTGGGATCTTATAATCGGCAACGATGGCAAGTAAGGGGCGAAGATCTTTCCTTCGGCAGGTCTCCGGACTGGCTGGCCTGGGCGTGGCGGACACCAGTGACTTCCGCCGGCCAAGCCCGCTGACCGGAACCGGAAGGATTTCGAATGCATTAAGTTTGCGGCAGATTGCCGGCTCGGTCCAGAGCCGAAGAGCGCTCGCGCCACTTACCACAAACGGCGATGAAGCCCTGTATCCGAATTTGATCGGAACTTATGGCAAAGGCTTCCTGCACTCGCAACTCGGTGAGGTCAATGTCTCGGACTACGAGACAATGATCTCCGCGATCTCAACGCAACGCCACGGCGATTTTTCCAAAATCGCTCTCGGTTACGGACGAAAACAGGTCAACATCGAGTCGGCGTTCGCTTACGATCTTGAAGGCGGCGACCCTCATACTTTCCCCATTCCGATCCCGCCGGCATTCAGCAGCGCGCAGGCAGCCGCGGAGATGGTGGAATTGTACTGGCAGGCGCTCGCGCGGGATGTGCCTTTCTCGCAATGGGGCACGTCTTCGATCGTTCAGAACGCCGCGGCCGAGCTGAGTAAATTGTCGGGTTATCAGGGGCCGCGCGACGCTTCATCCGGCCTGGTATCGGCCGCCAGCGTATTCCGGGGTACTGCGCCCGGTTGTCTAACGGGTCCCTATCTCTCGCAATATTTGTGGCAGACCGTTAATTTCGGTTCAACGCCGAGAGAACAGACATATCGGACGGGAGTCGTGGGAGCCGATTACATGACCCAGTACAGCGAATGGCTGCAGCTGGTGTCCGGACTGCCGCCCTATCGGACTGAGGTCTTTAACCCAACGCTCCTGTACATTCGCAGCGGCAGGGATCTGGCTCAGTTCGTTCACTATGACTATACCTACCAGACATGGCTGCAGGCTGCTCTGATCATTCTCAATCAGTATCCGGAAACGATCCTGCAGTTCAACCTTTATCAACTCAACAACACGAACCCGTACGGTGCGGCGTTTCCCGCCGCGGCGAGGATTCAAACCGGCTTTACGACCTTCGGCAGCGCGCACGTCCTGGATTGGGTGGCTCGCGCGGCGAATCTTGCGTTGAAGGCGACTTGTTTTTACAAGTGGGCCGTACATCGCCGGCTTCGACCCGAGGAGTTTGGCGGCAGAGTCTACAACGTGATCTCCGGCCTGGCGAACTACCCGATACACGGGGACCTGATGAACTCTCAGGCACTCAAAGCCCAGATCCAGTCGACAGGTAATGCGTTGCTTCCGCAAGCATATGTCGAAGGATGCCCGCTGCACCCGGCATACCCCGCCGGACACTCCGCAATTGCCGGCGCCTGTGCGACTATTATGAAAGCCTTGTTCCAGGAGACCGATCTGATCAGCGGCGCCGTGACAGCCAGCGATGACGGGTTATCGCTTATGCCCTATACGGATACCTCGCTCACGATCGGAGGCGAGATCAACAAGCTCGCATGGAACCAGATCATGGGCCGCATTTGGGCGGGTATTCATTACCGAAGTGACGCTACGGCGGGACTGACCCTGGGGGAAGAAGTGGCGATCTGCTTCCTGGAGGACCAGGTCAATACATTCACGGAAACTTTCTCCGGATTCTCGTTCACGAGATTCGATGGAACTCCCGTTTCGATTACTCCGGGTACAGGCGCTTACGCCGGTATAGACCTTCTGACGCCGGGGTCATAATTTTGTGCCATCCGCCGACGGCCGATTGGGCGCCCTTAAAGAACGTCTCCGGCCCTGGTATCTGAGGAACGTCTATTTCCGGGCCTTTCCGACGAGAAAGCCCTCGTGGTTCCAGGACTGCTGGCGCTTTCCACACGCGCCCCTCGGCTTCTGCGAACACCTGCTCGATCCGCCTGCGCCAGGTTCGCGCGATTTCCTGATCCTTCCGATGACCGACTGGCATGTGCGAATCCAGCGGTCCCACTTCCTGGCCCAGGCGCTGGCGGCACGCGGGCATCGCTGTTTTTTTCTGAACCCACACCTCGGACGAGAGTTTGGCAGCACTGCGCTAAAAGCTCCGCAGCTGGCGCGTCTGGCGGCAAATATCTACGAACTGCACATCCGGTTGCCCCGCGAGCCGGTTTATCACCATCGGAGCCTTACCTGGGACGAATCGGAGATACTTGCCGGAGCGGTTGCAGATCTCATCGCCTCGGCTCAGATCTCAAATTTTATCCAGGTCGTCAGTTTTCCCGTTTGGTTGCGGCTTGCTCTGTTCATAAAGCAAAGATGCAATGCGGCGATTGTCTACGATTGTCATGACTTGCTTGCCGGGTTTGAGAATGTAGCCGCCGAAATCGTGGCGCTGGAGCGAGGGTTGATCGCCGCAAGCGACCTGGTGATTTGCTCCGCTGAGACCTTATATAAGGAGTGCCTTGACGCGGGCGTTTCATCGGACCGTTGCTCGGTCGTCAGAAACGCCGTTTCCGAGATGCTAAACGCGCCGGCGCCGGCGATTGCCAATTCGGGTCCGACAATCGGATATCTGGGCGCGATCGAAAACTGGTTCGACTCCGAAGCAATCCGGACCGCGGCAATTGCGCGCCCCGGCTGGCGATTCGTCCTGGGGGGCCGGATTGAATCGCGGAATCTTCAATCTCTGCAAGATCTGCCGAACGTCGAGTTCGCCGGCGAGATCGACCGCGACCGAGTCCCGGAGTTTCTGGCGGGCTTCGATGTCGGAACCATTCCGTTTCTGCTCAACCCGCTCACGATCGCGGCCGACCCGATCAAACTCTACGAGTATTTCTCCGCCGGTTTGCCTGTGGTTTCGGCGCGATTGCCGGAGACGCGGCGGTTTTCCGGCCACCTTCATTACTATGATGTGCCTGGGGACTTCGTCCACGCGGTCGAGGGGGCGCTCGCAGACGGCGACGAAGCGGCGCGGTCTCGAAGGCGGCTGGCGGTCGTCGAAGAGACCTGGGAGTTACGCGCCCATCAGATTCTTCATCTTACAGAACCATTGCTTTGCCCGATCAGGTCTTGATGCCGATCAGCATGCAGCGCGGATAAGTGACGTTGAACAATTCGTAATTCGACACGGAGTAGTAGTCGTGTTGTTCCAGCACAAGCGGAAAGCCCGCCCGCCATACGCTCGCGATCAGCGATTCCTTTGTAAGCCAGAAAGAGCTGCTGTTGGAGTAGGAAGCCCAGAGTTGATCTTCGGGGTCCGTGTCGGCGGCGAATTCGGGATACCAGCGGCCCTTCACGGACGAGCCCTCCACGTCCTGCATTTCCAGCGGCCCGAGAACCTTGAGCCGGGGATCGAGCAGAGAAAGGTCGGCATCTTCCGCCGGCGCGAAATGCGTGTCGAGGATCAGGACGCGACGGGTTGCCGCGGCTACGCGCCGCAGCCACTGCGCGGGCTGGTCGAGGTGATACAGGATTCCCAGCGCGAGAACGGCGTCGAATTGTCCGCCCGCATCCGGCGCAAATTCCTTCACATCGGCAGTCTGAAACTTCAGGTTCCGCAAGCCGAAATGGTCCTTTAATATGGTGGCCTTTTCGATATTCCGATGGCGCGCTTCCACGCCCAGAACCTCGGCGCCTCTCTGCGCGAGGGCGAGCGAAAAGCCGCCTTCGAGGCAGCCCAGATCGGCCACTCGGACGCCGCCGAGGTTGGGACCGAAAAGCATATCCAGAACACGCAGGATTGCCTTCAGCCGGAGGTCTGTCTCGAGAAAATCGGGTTCACCGGGAATTGTCGTACACTCGGCGTCAAGCCGGATATTATGCGCAGTCCATCGTTGGTCCGCAATCCGCCGGTGCAACTCCTCCGTTGAAAGCAACATCAATTTATCGACAGACGAAAGGGCGGAAGCGTCCCGGTCTCACCGCGGGTGCAGCCGACACTCGCCGTCAATTCGTGCATGCCGATTCCGATGGTTCCGGTGGGAATTGCGGCAGTCCAGCCGCTCTGAGCAAACTCAGGATGGCCGTAGGCATTAGCCACGTCAGGCCGCGGATGAGAGAGTGAAGCCTGGGCTTTCACCTGCTTGTCCACCAGAATGGCCACCGTGGTAAGTGGCGAATCGGCAGCTAAACAAACCGCCCAGCCCGACACCCGAATGTCTTTACCGACCGAAGCGTTTATGATGGGCTTTCCATCGACCATGTCGAGAAATCCCAGGACCGTCTGCCCTGCCGGTATGGTGGCTTTCGCCGATTTCGCAGGATCCGATTGTGACTGAGCGCCACTCGATCCCCGAAATCCGATAAGGCGGTCGACAACCATTCCGGCAAGAAAGGCGACCACGACGATCGTGACCACACGGACGTTCACTTCGATATTTTCCTCCCAGTCAGGCTATCATGGCCCCTGCGATACTAAGTCTTTTCCACGAAGTGCATGATTCTTAACGGCGAAGTCACTCAGAGCAGTCTCAAGGTCCTTATTGTCGGCTACTACGGTTTTGAAAATGCCGGTGACGAAGCGATCCTGTGGGCCATCGTCTCTGACCTGCGCACCCGGCGTCCCGACATCTCTATTACGGTTGTGTCCGGTAATCCCGCGAAAACGGCGGAAAAGCATGGCGTCTCGGCGATTTCCTGGCATGACGGCTTTGCGGTCTTCGATGCCGTTTCCGAGGCCGATTTAACTATCGTCGGTGGCGGCGGGTTATTCCACGATTACTGGGGTCTGAATCCGAACCACTTTTTGACCGACCGGCAGAGCGGGATCGTTTTTTTCGCCGCGCCCGCCATCCTGGCTGCCCTTATGGGCAAGCCGCTGATGTTGTACGCCGTCGGGGTTGGGCCGCTGCTGTCGGGCCACGCGAAACGTTTCACGCGAGTCGTGTGCGAGGCGGCCACCGCAATCACGGTTCGCGATGAGGGTTCCAGGCAGTTGCTGGAATCGATCGGAGTTGATGGTGGTCGTATCACGGTAACTGCCGATCCCGCGTTTGGTCTTCCCGTCAGGGAGAGTTACCAGGCGATCGCGGATCTCCCCAGGCCCGTGGTTGGCGTTTCTGTCCGCAACTGGGATTTCGGGGTTGAAAGTAACTTCTGGGAGCCCGAGTTAGCGGCGGGGCTCGGATCGCTTTCTCGCGAAAGAGGGCGGCACGGTCGTTTTTCTGGCATTTGGAAGACTGCCGGGAAAACGGGAAGACGACCGGGCTGTCGCCGAACGAGTTCAGTCACGGATGGTCCGCCGCGATGCGACGATCGTTGATTTCTCAGGATCTGGTCCGGACGAACTTCTCGGCGCGTTCCGGCATTGCGACCTCACGGTCGGGATGCGGCTCCACTCGCTGATTTTCAGCGCAATGAATATCGTACCCTGCGTCGCGCTGAGTTACGATCCCAAAGTCGACTGGTTCATGGAGAGGATCGGCTCGACGGATGTGATCGAGATCAGATCGCTCGAGGCCGACGCTCTGGCGCGGATGATGTCGGACGCGCTTGCTCGAAAGGATGAGTTTCGCGCCGCTGTTTCGGACAAAGTGCATCTGCTGGCGGACCTCGCGAGACAGAATGCGGACATTTGCCTTACTGCCATCGAGCATCAGGACCGCCGGGCGGGCTACTGGCCTGCACCGGAATTGGCCGACGTGCTTGCCCGCGGCCTCCGGGGACAACTTCAGGCGGCTCAATCGCTGAAGTCTGAACTACAGAACCTCTCCGACGTTTTAGCCAGGGTAGAAGCCGATCGCGATGAGGGGCGCGCGTTTCTTACCAATGAGAAGCGGTCGCTGGAGCTGCGGCTGGAAGAGGTTTCATCCGCTCTCGCCAACGCTCAGACCGACAACGAGCATCTGCGAACTGAAGTTGAGACGGTGGCCGAGATTGAAAAGGACCGGCAAGCTCTGCGTGAGGAACTGAAGAAGGCCGGCGAGTTTCAGCGGGATCAAAACGAAGCGTTGGCGGAAGTTGAAAAGGACCGGCAGGCGCTCCGAGAGGAACTTGGCAAAGCCGCCGAGTTTCAGGGGGCTCAGGAACAATCGCTTTCGAATGTCGAGGCGGACCGCACCCGGTTGCGTGCGGCGCTGGAGCAAGCCGAAAACGACAGGCAGGCGGTGCGGGAAGAGCTCCGGAAAGCCGGCGACTTTCAAGTCGCTCAGCAAGAGTCGCTCGCCAGGATCGACGCGGATCGAACCGACGCTGCGTGCAGAACTGCAGCGAGCGGAAGAGGATCGGCAGGCGCTTCGGGAGGAATTGGAACGGACGCGGCAGTTGCAACGCGATCGGGAGACAGAGGCAGAGGCCGCGCAGAAACGGCTGTTAACGGAACTGGAAGATCAAAGGAAGCGGACCCGGATCAATGAGGACGCGCTCTCGAAGCTGCAGGCGGAGCACACCGCGCTCGCTCTTGGTCTGAAGGATGCGATCGCGAACGGTATCCGTTTGGAAGTGGACCGCGATTCGACGCTGGCGCAACTGAGTTCACTTACAGAGAAACTTCGCGAAAACGAAGAACGACTCGGCACGGAGCATATAGCGAGGGACGGGGTTGAGCGCGAACTCGCGCGATCGCAGGCTTTGCTGCAGAAGTCCAACCTTGCCCGTCAGGCGGCGCTGACCGCGATCGAGCAGTATCGCAAGAGATTCGAGCGTGAGTTGAGTTTGTTCCGGAGCCAGCGAGCCTGGAAAGCAATGCTCTATCTGCGGGGGGCTTATACTTTGCTCGTTCGGAAGGGATGGTCTGGTTTACCGGGGTTCGTCAAGTTGACGGTTGCAGGAGGTTCGAACGGTTCCCGTTTCGATGAGTATGAGCTTCGTTTTCCGGAAATCGATCGTTACCTTCCGGAGCCCGGCCTAGCGGAGCCTGTCCGTGGTTGCCGAGGAAACGCAGCCTCAAATCTGCGGTCCTTCGCAGTGGAATAAATATGATCTCGTAATCCTCGGAATCATCGATTTCGATTTCCGGTTTCAGCGGCCCCAGCAGATTGCGGCACAGTTCGCGCGTTGCGGGCACCGCGTATTCTGGATCAGCCCTTCCCGGTTCATTCCTCCTTCAGCGGACCAACCTTATGAAATCGTTCCGCTGCGCGAGAACATCTGGGAAGTCCATTTACGGGGACCGCAGCCCGACGTTTACCTCGGCCGGTTGAATCCGCCGGATGCGCGGGCGCTGACGGCAAGCCTCGAGCGCTTGTTCCGCGATCAGGCAATTGCCGAGAACCTTTTACTGCTGCAACTTCCTTTCTGGCGGCAACTCGGACTCGCTGTCCGGGAGAAGTTTGGTTCGGTGCTGGCTTACGATTGCATGGACGATTGGGAAACCTTCGAGAACATGGGGACATTCAACGTTCTTGAGGAAAAGAGTCTCGCGGTTGAGTGCGATGTTTTGATTGTCACCGGTCAGGGGTTGGTGGATAAATTCAAAGCGCGGGGCATCGATTCCCTGCTGGCGAGGAACGGCGCGGATTTCGACTTTTTCGCCCGGGCGCGTTCGACGAATCTGCTGGCGGGCATTCCGCGGCCTGTTGTGGGTTACTTCGGGGCGATCGCGGACTGGATCGATCTCGATCTGATCCGGGACGTGGCCGCCACGCGCCCGCAGTACTCGTTTGTGCTGATCGGCCAGGTATTCGGACGAGAGATGGCCGAGCTGGAGCGCCTTCCCAACGTGTATCTCCTGGGCAATCAGAAGTACGAGTCGATTCCCTCCTTTCTGTCGGATTTCGATGCGTGCACCATACCATTCCTGCTGAATCAGGTCACGAAAGCGACCGATCCGGTGAAGATTTATGAGTATCTGTCGCAGGGTAAACCGGTGATTGCCACTGACATGATGGAACTGGCGCAGTGCGGCGACATGATTTACATCGGCAGGGATGGCGAAGACTTTGCTCGCAAGGTGGATGCGGCTCTTTCGGAGGCCGATACCGGGATGCGCGCGCGCCGTATCGAATTTGCCCGGCTCAATACGTGGGCGCGTCGCGTGGAAGCGATCGACGCGCGCGTTCGGCGCGAGTTTCCGCTTGTTTCGATTCTCATCGTGGCGCATAACAGCGCAGAGTTTGTCGCTCCCTGTCTTGAATCCATTCGCGACGCGACGGCTTATCCGGCGTACGAAGTGATCGTGCTGGATAACGCCTCGTCCGATGCCACGGCGGAGATTGTGGGTAAGTATGCCGAGGCTGATGAAAGAGTTCGGATCATCCGACTTACAGACAACACCGGGTTTGCCGCCGGCAATAATCTGGCGGCGCGGAAGGCATCCAGCGAGTATCTGATCATGTTGAATGTGGATACCGTGGTGACGCCGGGCTGGATCGAACGGATGCTCCGGCATGTGCGGCGCGATCGTTCGATTGGGATTATCTGTCCAGTGACGAACTTCGCGGGTAATGAGATCAAGATCAATGTTGATTATGCGGACGCCCGGCAGATGCGGCATTTTGCTTTGAAAGTGGCCCGCGAGGAACAGGGACGGACGACGGATATCGACGTGGCTCCGCTTTATTGCGCTTTGATCCCGCGGCGGGTTTGGGCGGAGGCGGGCGAACTCGATGAGGGGTTTGGCCTCGGAATGTATGAGGATGACGATTTCTCGGTGCGTGTACGGCGGGCCGGTTACCGGGTGACGGTCGCCGAGGACTGCTTTATTCATCATTTTGGGCAGGGTTCTTTTTCGAAGATGCGGCCGGAGGAGTATGAGGCGATCTTCGAGTCGAACCGGAAGCGATTCGAGGAGAAGTGGAAGGTTGCCTGGAAGCCGCATCGGACGAGGCCGGGGGTTCGGCCGGCGTTTGAGGAGAGACGGTTTACGCCGGCTGAGTTTTATCAAAACTCGGAATTTTGACGCAGGTCGCCTGTGCCTGGTGTAAGTATTCAAATTTCAAAGATCTTCAAACCCTTATTGGGCCACGAATGACACGAATTCACACGAATAAACGCATCAGGCTGCATTCGCGTGGAGCTTTTGGGGCTTGTAACGCGAGAAATCGGTTTGATATGCGCGGTTCAGGCGGCGCTCTTTGTCGATTGCGGCGTGGATTTCGGCGGTCGAAAAAACGAACCCATCTTTCGCCGGCTCGTACCGTAAACCCTTCATTTCACTCAGCTGAAGGAGCTTCTTCGCTTCCTTCATTTCGGCTTCGCGTTTGGCGAGGCGGGCGGCCTGGAGGGCCTGGAGCATCGCGAGGTTCTTCTGGATATTGCGATTGACGCGCTGTTCGTAGAGGGTCAGGAGCTGGAGCTGTTTTGATTCGTCCTTAAAGACCTTCGCGGCTGTCAGCGCGGCGTGGATTTCAGGGTTTTCGGTTTCGACTTCATCCGATTTGGCGTTGTGGCCGAGGGCGAAGAGGTTGTCTTCTACTGCGCTGATTCGGTTCAAGCGCCAGCTGTCTGTGGCAATGCGCTGGGCGAGTTGGATTTCCATGGCGCCTTCGGGGGCGAGGCTCTCGACCATTGAGGCGGAGAAGGCGTCGTGCATGATCCGATCGGCGTCGGTCATGGCGGTCACCTGGCCGGTGAGGTTGTGCCTGCGCGCGTTCAGGGCAGCGACTTTTTTGCCTTCTTCGGTTCTGGGGCCGGTCGAACGCTGCGCGTTCCGGC
The DNA here is from genome assembly GCA_963845785.1 of Terriglobia bacterium. Taxonomy (GTDB): domain Bacteria; phylum Acidobacteriota; class Terriglobia; order Bryobacterales; family Bryobacteraceae; genus BOG-234. The sequence goes on from CAWJTK010000005.1 coordinate 759,409, forward strand.
GATTTGCTTCGAGCTGTTTCTCTGAGATCATTGTGTGCGTATTTCCTTACCCGACCAGTAAAGCACACGAAATTACAGTTGCGATGTTAAGTCATTGATTTTAATGAGCAACATTGTTGAACTGGAGAAGACCGCTTTTAGCTGAGTTTGAGAATTCCTCAATTTGCCTGGATCGGCTGCCTGCTGAGAAACCAACTCTGATGCGCCCGGCGAACCCGAAGGGCGTGATGCGCCTTAATCAATTGGCTTCAAACTACCGTCTGGAACCAGCAACGCAGGATCGGGCGGCGAGGCAGGAGCATCTTGTCCGCCCAGTCTGCCACCGGCCAGATCGAAGGCATTCACGATCTCACTTATCGACCCCACATACACCACGCCGTCCGCGACCGAAGGCGAACCGCCGCTGTAGGGGTACATGAAACCGGCAGTCGCGAAGCGCCAAAGCTCAGCACCCGTGATGGCGTTCAAGGCGTAAACGTTGTTGTCTTCAGACGCGATATAGACGACACCATTGGCAACCGCCGCCGAAGCACACACGTAGAAGCCGGTCGCGAAACTCCACAATTTTGCGCCCGTAGTGGCTTTCAGAGCGTACACACTGTAGTCGTCGGACCCGACATACACCACACCATTCGCCACTACGGGCGACGAGTGCACAACCTGGCCCGTGGCGAAGCTCCACAACATGGCGCCGGTGCTCGCGTTCAGAGCGTAGACATTGAAGTCGCGACCGCCGACATACACCACTCCATTCACGACTGACGGTGAGGATTGCACGGCGTCGTACGAGTATCCGGCCTCGAAGCTCCACAACTTCGCTCCCGTTGTGGCATCCAAAGCATAGAGCCAGGAGTCATCGGAACCGAAATAGACCACGCCATTCGCCACTGCGGGCGAGGATTCCACCGCGTCAGCAGTCCTGAAGCTCCACAATTTCGCGCCTGTACGAGCGTTGAGGGCATAGAGCCTGGTCCCATGAACCTATATAAACGACGCCGTCCACCACTGTCGGTGAAGAGTCTACAAATCCGCCGGTCTTGAAATGCCACAACTCAGCGCCGGTCCGCGCGTCCAGCGCGTATACGTTATCGTCCATGCATCCGACATACACGACTCCATCTGCAACCGACGGTGCAGCTCTCAATTCTCCTCCGGTCTTGAAACTCCACAATTTCGCGCCCGTGACGGCGTTCAGGGCATAGACATTAGAACCGGAGGACGCCGCGTAGACCACTCCATTCGCCACTACCGGCGGAGACTCCGCCGCGTTCCCGTCTGCGAAGCTCCAGTGCGGGCCAATCGAGCCCACGTTCAGACGACTGAGAGTATTTTCATAAGGATTGCTGCGATTTCCCCTGGCGGTGAAGCCGATTTCGGCCCAATTGGTTCGCACCAGAAAAGGCTTCTGCGCTGCGATGCCTGTGCTCCTGGCGGCTGCCGTCACCCAATGGACGCCGGGTTGGGCAAGCGCCGGAATACGCAGCGCAATAGAGAATTCTCCCGTCGCGCTGCCCACCGCCAGAACCTTATCGACCGCGTCGAAATAGACATCGATCAGCATGCCCGGCGTATAGCCTGTTCCGGAAATAATCACATTGGCTGAAGGCGTCCCCGTGTCCGGGAAAAGGCCGACGGCCGGCGCACCCCATGCGGTGCCCGTCAGCAGGAAGGCCATTGCACAAAGCACGGCGGCTCTTTCTGGGGCGCATCGGCGGTCGAGAAAAGCACTTTTCATCTGGACTCCTTCGATTTCGCAAGCTGTATCAGTCAGCAGTTGCAGGGCGCCGTCGCCATCCCGAGGGCCACCAAATGTCCGTTACAGTATAGGGTGCGGTACCCCGCGCTGCCACCGGTAAGTCGCAGGGTCACGAAACGCATACATGGCAGCTTTCCGCCCGCATCATCCCGGCGGCCGAAAAAGTTCGGCATCGCGGGAAGGAGGACGTCTGCGCGGCGAACGAAATGCAGGCCATCGAAACTTAAGGAGTTCGTTCGATGAACCTGCGGCTGGCCGCCTTCATTTCATTTTTCAGCCCTGTCACGTTTCTTTCAGCGCACGCGGTTTCTTTTCTGGCTCCCGTAAACACTACTGTTTCCGGATATTCCGACTGCTGTATCGTGAGCGCGGATTTCAACGGCGATGGCAAAACGGATGTCGCGTTTGTCGGTGGTCCAAACGGTCTGCCCACCGTTGTCAGTGTGGCCACCGGAAACGGCGATGGGACTTTTCGATCCGGCGCTTCGTACCCGTTTGGCCTCTCAGCCGGGAGTGTCATGGTAAACATCTTCACTGCCGATTTCAACCGCGATGGCCACCAGGACCTTCTTGTTTCGGCCGGTTCCACCATGGTCTATCTCGGAAACGGAGACGCTACGTTTCAATCGCCCCTCGGCGTTGCCGGATGCCCCGCTGGTCCGGTGGGGCCCGTACCGGTTTCGGCGGTAGCGGATTTCAACGGCGACAAGAATCCGGATCTGGTTTGCGGCACGAACATCCTCCTCGGGAATGGCGACGGCAGTTTTCATGCTGGTGTAACTGTCGACGCCGGCGCTTCCAGCGCTGTGGTTCTGGCGGCCGACCTCAATCACGATGGCGTGCCCGACATCGTGATCCAGCAAATCTCGGGACGCCTCCTGATCGCACTCGGCCATGGCGACGGCACCTTCGGCAACGATATTCCGTATCCTGTCGACGATGCGCTTTATGGCACGATGGCCGCGGACTTCGACGGCGACGGCAAGATCGATCTGGTTTCTTTTTCTTCGACCGAAGGTCTGATTGTCTTTACGCCGGGTAATGGCGATGGCACTTTCGGCGCCGCACTCCGTACCGCAAACTCCGGTATCTTCGCGGCGTCAGCGGTTGCCGATTTCAATTCCGATGGAAAGCCCGATCTTCTCACCACCGCGGGCGCTGTGCTTGCGGGTAAAGGCGACGGGACCTTCCTTCCGCCCGTCTTCTTCGGAAATTATGGATTTTCAACAACAAACGATTTTAATGGCGACGGTCTTCCGGACCTGGCCGAGATCGCTTCGCCTTCCTCTCTCTCCGTTCTGCTGAACGATAGTCCCGGCGACGGGCTGCTCACTCCGGGTGTCTCCTCAGCCACCATGAGCTGGGCGCTGGGACCGAATTCCGTCGTAAGCGCTTTTGGGAACAACCTGGGGTCCACTACGGCTACTGCTTCCTCTTATCCCATGCAGACCACGCTCGGCGGTATTCGCGTGCACGTCGGTCTTCCGCCCAACGATACGCTGGCTCCGCTACTTTACGTTTCATCCACCCAGATCAATTACCTGCTGCCTTATTCCGGCGTCGGCTTCGTGCAGATCGGGATCGAGCATGTTGGCTCGCCTTATGTGCCGAAGGGCATCGGTGTCGCGACTACCCAAAATGTTGTTTCGTTTTACACGGCCGGAGACGGCATTGCCGCCGGATATGCCGTGCGCGTGGCTTTCGATGGCACACAAACTCCAGTGCCCGTCGTCTCCTGTACGTCAAGCTCATGCAGCGCAGTGCCGATCGACGTTTCGGGCGATTCTGTTTATCTCAGTCTTTTCGGCACGGGCTTTGACACTGTCAGCGGTGGCGTCGCCTGCAGAACGGGAAACAGAGGAATACCTGTTACTTATGGCGGACCGCAGAAACAGATACCTGGTCTTGATCAGGTCAATGTCATGCTTCCGCGGGAGCTCGCCGGTAGCGGCGCGATTTCGATCACCTGCAATGCTATGGGACTCTTTAACGATGGCTTTCCGGGTTTGCCTTCGGCGACTCCCGGTCCGCCGTCCAACCCGGTTTCGATCACGATTCAATAGTAGGATTCAGCGTTCGAGCATTTTCGCAATTGATGTAGACCGCTCTGTCGAAGAGGCCGTTCGTACGAACACCGGCGACGAGATCGCCGGTGTTAACGGTTTACGTGAAGTTCCGCGGCGGACTGAGACCGGCGACGAGATCGCCGGTGTTAACGGTTTACGTAAAGTTCCGGGCCGGCCAGAAGGCCTGCCGCAGGGCCGAAGCCCTGCCCCACAAAGGGCGGGCAGGGTCTCCATTTGCTTTGGCTGGCGGAGGATCAAATGAAGTTGATCTGGAACCGGGCCAGGATCACCCTTTCCGCGGCGCGGTCCGCGTTCAGGGCGCCTCCCAGGAAGTTCGTGTGGCCATAGTCCACCGAGATTCTCATGATCCGGTTCAGGTACCAGTTCACGCCGCCTACCCATTCGCGAGCGAAGCGGGGTGACACTGCCGGATTGGCGAAGCCGGCTGCGAACAGGCCCGGGTCGACGCTGAAGTCTCCGGTACGAAATGCGAGTTCCCAGGCTCCCCAGCCGTGGTCGAAGGGCGCGAACGGATGTCTCGGAACGGGGCTGCCGAAGCTTTTCTTTTCGCCGGTCAGGATATAAGACGCCTGAACCTGCCACGAGCGAAACGCTACGTTTCTGCGGACATTCGCCTTTTGGAAATCCTCTTCCGTCACGGCGTCCTCAGCCAGCAGTCCGAAGGGTCCCAGATAGTAGAAAGCCTGCGGAGTTTCGGTGAAGCGATGGCCCGCCGAGGTGACACCGGAGGCAAAGGTGAAGAAGGTATTCTGCCCGACGGTCTTGTAGGCCGGCAATGCGACGCCATCCATGCTTCCGCCCTGGACTCCGATACCGAAGCCGAGGCCGCTCAGGAAATTCTCGTTGGGCTGGAAGGGGGTCGTGAAGATTCGCCCCACGTAATCGCGGGCGTTGGTGGGCGAGGTGTCGCTCAGACTGTTATCGGGCACCGGATTGAATACGCCGACCTGATAGCCGATGCGATGCGGCCAGAGATCGCCCGCGATCTGAAAACCGATGGCGCGGCTGGGCACCAGCAGCGTCGGCAGTCCGCGCTCGATGAAACTGGTATCGTCGTCGGACTGGAGACGTTCGAGACCCACCGGCGGCTTGAATTTTCCGGCGCGGATGGCGAAGTGAGGGATGTAGTTCAACTGCGCGTAGGCATCGTAGATGACCACGGAGCCTTGCCCGAAGTCGGGGCGGATGAAGTAATCGATGTATTTGTAGACCGTTCCCGAAATGGTCGGGCGGACGCGGCGGAGGAGGATTTGATCGGTCAGCGATGAACTGCCGGTTCCGACAAACGAACGCACGTCGGTTTGCAGGTCGGCGCCGATCTTGAGCGAAAAGTTGTCGTCCGCGGAGAGAATGGTGAATCCGCCGGGTCCGACGGTTACCAGACCCACGGCATTCGCTTGCTGCACGGGAATGGTACCGGCGGCGACTCCGGCGTTGGTCGGGCGCGCGGCACCTGCCTGCGCGGCGGGGGGAGCTGGGGCCGGCGCCAGCACCGGAGGTGCTTCAGGGGGGGCCGCCTTGGGCGCCGGGGCTCCTGCCGACTTGGCCTCCTCGATCTTCAGGCGCCGATCCATTTCCTCCAGCCTCTTTGTAAGTTCATCAATTCGCTGGACAAGCGCCTGGCGGTCGTCGACCTGGCCCCACACATAATGTGTGGGCATCGCCAGAATGGCAAAGGCAGCGAGCCATAGCTTTCTATAAAGCATGATTTGTGAAAATTTCTCCTAACCTATAACCAGATAGAGTAAGTCTACTTTTAGCCTAAACCGATTGTCAAGTATGTCTATCTTGAATTAGGTGTTTGCGTCAAATCTGGTAGTCTACATCGCGACCGACGAAAACATCGTTGGACCGGACCTTCACGAAGACTGTCTCGCCGGTGGTAAGGGACAGCGCCCGGTGGCGGTCATGCGTCAGGTCGACGATGATCGGATCGGCCGGCTTACTGTCTGAATCGGATCGCTGGAGTTCTACCCGGACGATCGGCCCCGCGGACTGGATCCGCACAACGCTGGCGGCGACGGAGGTTCCGTTTTGCGGCAGGCGCTCGATTTCAAGTTGATGCGGGCGGACGAAGAGGCGGGCGGCCTTTCCGGAATCGACGCGGGAGTGGAACAGATTCACGTTTCCCAGAAAGGTGACCACGAACTCGGAGACCGGGTGGTGGAAGACGTCGTCCGGCGTGCCGGACTGCTCGATGCGGCCCTGGTTCATGATGACGACACGGTCGGCGACCTCAAGCGCTTCCTCCTGATCGTGGGTAACGAGAACGCTGGTGACCGGGATGCGGCTGTGGAGGGTGCGCAGCCAGCGGCGGAGGTCCTGGCGCACTTTGGCGTCGAGCGCGCCGAATGGTTCATCGAGCAGGAGAACGCTGGGCTCGATGGCGAGGGCGCGGGCAAGCGCAACCCGCTGGCGCTGGCCGCCGGAAAGCTGGGACGGGAAGTGACTCGACCACCGGACCAGCTGAATCAGTTCGAGCAGTTCGTTGACTTTGCGGCGCAGCAGCGGTTCGGGCAGCCGTTCTTTTCGGGGACGGACACGCAGCCCGAATGCCACGTTCTCGAAAACTGTCATGTGACGGAACAGCGCGTAATGCTGGAATACGAAACCGACCCGGCGTTCGCCGACGGAGCGGCGCGAAATGTCGTCGCCATCCACGAGTACCGATGTTTCGGGGTTCGGGTCGGGCGCATCAAGGCCCGCGATGATGCGCAGCAAGGTCGTTTTGCCGGAGCCCGACGGGCCGAGGAGAGCGATCAGTTCTCCGTCGTCGACGTGGAGACTAACGTCGCGCAATGCCTGGTAGCTCGAGAAAGTTTTGTGAACGTGCCGCGCGTCTATAGCCATGGTTGTTCTTCGGTCCGGATTTTCCACTCGAGCGCCGCTTTGGCAATCAGGGTCACTACCGCGAGGAGCGTCAGCAGGCTCGCGACGGCGAATGCGGCAGAAAAGTTGTATTCGTTGTAGAGAATCTCGACATGCAGGGGTAAGGTGTTTGTGCGCCCCCGAATGTGCCCGGAAACTACGGACACAGCCCCGAATTCGCCCATCGCGCGCGCGTTCGCCAGTATGATTCCGTAAACCACTGCCCATCGGATGTTGGGCAGCGTGACGCGGCGAAAGGTCTGCCATCCGTTGGCGCCGAGCAGGACGGCTGCCTCTTCTTCCTCGGAGCCCTGTTCCTGCATGAGCGGGATCAACTCGCGGGCGATGAAGGGGAAGGTGACAAAGATGGTAGCCAGAATGATTCCCGGCGTGGCGAAGACAATCTGCAATCCATGATTCGAGAGCGCGTTGCCGAACCAGCCCTGCGAGCCGAAGATCAGGATGAATATCAGGCCGGAAATTACGGGCGAGACGGCAAAGGGAATATCAATCAGCGAAAGCAGCAGATTCTTGCCGGGGAAGGTGAACTTTGCAATCGCCCAGGAGGCCGCCAGGCCGAAGATCAGATTCGCCGAAATGGTGACGAAGGTAGTCAGCAGCGTCAGGCGCAGCGCGGAGAGCGTCAGCGGATCGGTCACGCTCTTTACGTAGAAGGCAAAACCCTTGCGCAGGGCTTCGGTGAAGACCGCGACTACGGGGAGCAGGATCAGCAATCCGACGAATGCGACCGCGATCAGAGTGAGCGCGACTCTGACCCACTTCGGCTCGTTGTAACCGTGTTTTGGAGAATCCCTCATACTTCTCGCCTCTGGGCCCGGGTAGACCACCATTGCGCGAAATTCACCAGAAAAAGCAGGACGAACGAACTGATCAGCATCAGAAGCGCAATGGCGGACGCGCCTGCGTAGTCGAATTGCTCCAGCTTCGTGACAATAAGCAGCGACGCGATCTCGGTTTTCATCGGCATGTTGCCGGAGATGAAAATTACGGAGCCGTATTCGCCGAGGCAGCGTCCGAATGCCGTCACGAATCCGGCCACCAGCGCGGGCTGAATCGCCGGCAGAAGTACTCGCCGGAAAGTGGTGAATCGCGAAGCGCCCAGGAGGGCGGAGGCTTCTTCGGTGGCTGGATCCAGATCCTCAATGGTGGGCTGCACGGTCCGGACTATAAAAGGAAGGCCGATGAAGGTGAGAGCGATGACGATGCCGATCGGCGAAAACACCGCTTTGATTCCGAATGGCTGCAGGAGGTGGCCCACCCATCCGTTTGGCGCGTAGATGGCGGTGAGCGCAATGCCGGAAACCGCCGTCGGCAACGCGAAGGGTACATCGATCAGGGCGTCAAGAATTCGGCGGCCGTAGAAATCGTACCGGACCAGAACCCAGGCCACGATCAGGCCGAAGAATGCGTTGATCAGTGACGCGACGAACGCCGTTCCGAAGGTGAGCCGCCAGGCGGCCAGCGTTCGGGGGTCGAAAACCGCCTCTTTGAAGCTGGCCCATGGCTGGTGAGCGCCTTTCAGCACGAGCGCGGCGATGGGAATCAGCACGATCAGGCTCAGGTACGAGACCGTGTAACCGAGAGTCAGGCCAAAACCGGGAACCACGCTGTGGGGGCGTTTGAGCGTCATATTCAGGCGCCGGGTTTATAAAGCTGATCGAAGACGCCGTGATCGGCAAAATGCTTCGCCTGGGCCTCTTTCCATGTGCCGGCGACGTCTGTAATTGCGAACAGCTTGATGTCGGGGAAGTGGTTCTTGTATTTTGCGAGGACCGCCTGGGAACGAGGGCGATAGAAGTTCTTCGCCGCAATTTCCTGGCCTGCGTCGGTATAGAGGTAATTCAGGTATGCTTCGGCGACTTTCCGGGTTCCGTGACGATCCACATTCGCGTCAACCACGGCCACGGGCGGCTCGGCAAGAATGCTGCTTGACGGATTTACGATCTCGAACTTATCGGCGCCGAACTCCTTGACGGATAAGTAAGCCTCGTTCTCCCACGAGAGAAGCACGTCGCCCAAGCCGCGCTGGACAAATGTAGTGGTCGCACCGCGGGCACCAGAGTCGAGGACGGGAACGTTGCGATAGAGCGCGGCGATAAACTCTCGCGCTTTGTTTTCGTCGTGGCCGTATTTATTCCAGGCGTAACCCCACGCGGCAAGGTAGTTCCAGCGCGCACCGCCGGATGTTTTCGGGTTGGGTGTGATCACCGCGACATCTTTGCGGATGATGTCCGGCCAATCGTGAATGCCCTTGGGGTTTCCTTTGCGGACCAGGAAAACGATGGTTGAGGTGTAGGGCGTGCTGTTGTCCGGCATCCGTTTCTCCCAGCCGCGGTTGATCAGGTGAGCTTTATCGGCGATGGCGTCGATGTCATATGCGAGCGCGAGGGTGACGACGTCGGCCTGCAGGCCGTCGATGACGGCGCGGGCCTGGGTGCCGGAGCCCCCGTGGGACTGTTCGATTTCAACGGATTGCCCGGTTTTCGATTGCCAGTCCGCGGCGAAGGCCTTGTTGAATTCCTGGTAAAGCTCGCGGGTGGGGTCGTAGGAGACGTTCAGGAGATGGATGGGTGGATTGCTCTCCTGCCGCGGTGCGGCACAACTTTGAAGGACGGCGACCGAGGCAACAGCGAGCAGCACAGCAGAATACAAAGTTTTCATTTAATGTACCTATATTAGATAGGGTTAGTATAGTATGAAAAAGTTCGTGCGGTCGAGAGAAATCTCGCGGGCGTCCGTCCCCGGCAAGTCATCGTCCGCCACTCGGCTTCGCATACTCGCCCCAAAACCGGTTCGCGTCCCGGGCTGACACACCAGCATGGAGGCATGCGAAGCAAAGTTTTGTGTGGGTTACTTGTGCTTTCTTCATCAACGGCGACAGCTTTCGCTGCCCCAACCGGCTTCGACGAAGCCATGGTGCAGGCGCATGCCGCCATCGCGAGGTTCGATCTGGAGTCCGCCCGTTCGTTGCTCAACGGCGCCTGCAAAGGCGAGTTATCTGCCGCGACGCCTTCGGCAAGAGCGGCGATTTGTGAGACCGAAGCCGCCGAGGTTGAGGAATCGGCGCACAACTCCCAGGCGGCGGAAGCGATTTATCGACGCGCTCTCGCTATCTGGGAGGGATTCGCTCCCGAGTATGGTCTTTACCACGCCGCAACGCTGATGAACTTCGGCAGCATGTACCTTACGCAGCGCCGCCTGGCGGAGGCGGAGCCTCCTCTGATTGAGGCGTTCGCGCTTGTGTACAAATACAGGAACGGCGAAGACAGCCAGGCGCTCGTGGCCGCGGTAACGAGCCGCCTGGGCCGTTTCTACAGCGACTCCGGCGCGCCCGAGCGTGGCCGTCCGCTGTTGAACGCGGCGATTGCAATTCTTAAGGGTGCGAAAGGCGCTCCTCCGTCTGAGCTCGCCTATGCGTACGGATCCCTCGGCATACTCGATCTGCGAATGGGAAATGCCAGTGCGGCCGAACCGAATCTTCGTGAGGCGGTATCGCTCGCCAACACCGCTTTGGGCGAAGATCATCCCGAGACCGCAGTTTACGAATCCAACCTCGGCGTGACCCTTTATCTCGAAGGTCACCCCGATCGCGCGGCAGTGATTCTCCATCGAGCCCGATATGTGGCGGAAAAGAGACTGCCGGACGGTCTCGAACTGGGAACCATTCTCGCCAGTCTCTCTCTCGTGGAGGCTGCCATCGGACAATACGCAGAGGCGGAGGCCGATGGTGAGCGATCCTTAGTCATCCTTTCGAAAGGCAATGCGGGAAGCCTGGAGATTGCTTTTGCAAAAGTGGGCGTGGCCAGTGCGTGCGTGCACGAAGGAAAGATCGCCAGAGCGTCGAGTCTCTTGCCGCAAGCCGTTGCCGTCGAGCGGCAGTCGGCTGATGATCCGCGCATGCGTGACCCCCGTATCCTCGCATCCGCTATCCATCTGCTGGGAGAAGCGCGGGCAGCGCAGCATAACTGGGCTGAGGCGAAGACGCTCTATAGCGAAGCGATCGCCATGTACGAATCGGGCCCTCAGCCTCGCAGTTCCGAACTGGTCACGGTCCTCCACGAATACGGGAGCGTGCTGAAGCATTCCGGCGCACCGCGGGCGAGCATCAAAGATGTCGAAGCGAAAGTCAAAGCGCTGAAGGCCTGACCGGCGAATTAATTCGATTCCGGCGTGCGATTGGCGTGATTGACCACCAGAACGGAAACGGTCGCTTTCCCGCGCCGTTCCAGTCTGAGCCCCATTTGATTTCGGACTGCGTCGAAAACGTTTGAATCGGGTGGTGGCATTGTCTCGGCGGACCATCCCGGACATGGAGGTGGCGGCGGAGGAGGTGGGGGCTCGATGTCCGTCGCCTCGTCCGGAGAACCCGAAAAACTGAGGATGAAATAAAACGTCCCCGTGATCACGGTGTCATCCTCGACCGGTGCATTCAGGATTTGCGACAGAATGTCCGCAAATTCCGGCATCGTTCCGAACGACTTGCATCCGGGAATATCCGGTGCGTCTTTCTCCGGCCGCAGCTTCGAGCGATTTTTTCCGGGTAGCAGTACATAACGCGGTGTCTCTTTGTTCTCCTTGTGAAATTCGAGTTGGAAACGCTCTCTCACCAGTGACTGCAACATCTCGCGCTCAGATACTGCGCTCGTGCCGGGGGGCGTGGTCGCGACAACATCGTAACGCTCCCGGGCAATCCACGCCGGCCCCTGAACCTGATACTGCGCCAGATCCCAAGCCTCCACGATCAGCCCTTGAAGCGAATAATTTCGATATGTGCGCCGTCCTGGATCGCCTGATCTGGTAGCGCTTATAAGGCCCGACGTCTGCGACGCGGGTCTGACCGATGCAGCGTTAAATGACGCGGCGGCAGATTGCCCGGTCAGGGCAAAGCCAACGGCGAAGACGCCGCAGGCCAGCCGGAGTCGGCGTACCACTTGCATGATGCTTGGACATCACGCCGGGCTGGCTTGTTTCGCCCGAAGCCATTTGTACCCTTTATCACTATTTATTGCCACGGCCGCCTGCTGCATCAAGAATAAATAAATTAAGCTTGTACCTCACTCACACCCGGATTGCGCCTAAAGATTTTGTAAATGGAGTCTGCGATGACGCAACGCCTCAAGGAACGGGTATGAGCATTTCGTCTCCTTTTATTGAACGGCCGGTCGCCACGACGCTTCTGACGGTTGCGGTTGCGATGGCCGGGGTCATAGCCTACACACAACTTCCCGTCTCACCGCTTCCCCAAATCGACTTCCCGACCATCCGGGTCAGCGCCTCGTTACCCGGCGCGAGCCCCGAGGTGATGGCCGTTTCCGTGGCCACTCCCCTCGAGAAGCAATTCACTCGAATCGCGGGGGTCACTGAGATGACCTCCAGCAGTTCCGTCGGAAGCGCGAACATTACCTTGCAGTTCGATCTGAGCCGCGACATCAATGCCGCGGCACGAGACACCCAGGCGGCGATCAATGCCGCCGCGGGATATCTGCCGTCTAACCTTCCCAAAAAGCCCAGCTATCGCAAGATCAATCCGGCCGACGCGCCGATCATGCTTCTTTCCATGCAATCCGATGTGGTGACGCGGCCTCAGTTGTACGACATTGCATCATCGATATTCGCGCAGAAACTGTCCCAGGTGCAGGGGGTCGGGCAGGTAAGCGTCGGGGGAAGTTCGCTGCCCGCCGTGCGCGTGGAAGTGAATCCTCAACCTGTGTCTCAGTACAACGTTGGGCTCGACCAGATCAGTTCCTTTCTGGCCGGGGCCAATGCGCTCAGTCCCAAGGGGGCTCTCGAGAACAGCAGGATGACGATGCCTCTGCTGGCCACCGATCAGCTTTTTGAGGCGAAGGATTACAGAGATCTCGTTGTCCTGTACCGAAACAATGCGCCGGTTCGCCTGTCGGATCTGGGAAGAGTGGTTGACGGCAACGAAGATGTCCGCAACATGGGTCTCGCGAGGGGCAAACCAGCCGTGATGATCCAGGTGAACCGGCAACCGAATGCGAATATCATCGATACCGTCGATCGAATTGAGGCTCTTCTCCCTCAGTTTCGAGCATCTTTGCCTCCCGCCGTTCGACTCGATGTGGACAACGACCGAACGACGACTATTCGAGCCTCAGTGGTGGATGCCCAACGGAACATGGCGATCTCGATCACGCTGGTGATCGCGGTCGTGTTCCTCTTTCTCCGAAATGCCCGGGCGACATTCATTCCCAGCATCGTGGTTCCGGTTTCCCTGATCGGCACCTTCGGCGCGATGTATCTGCTGAACTACAATCTCGACAACCTGTCGCTGATGGCGCTCACGATCGCCACGGGCTTTGTAGTCGACGACGCCATCGTCGTGATCGAAAACATCACCCGCCACATCGAGCTGGGCATGAAACCGATGGCGGCCGCGATCAAAGGGGCAAGCGAAATCGGGTTTACCGTACTTTCGATCAGCGTGTCTCTGGTCGCCGTATTCATCCCGATTCTGCTGATGAGCGGCATTGTGGGGCGGCTGTTCCGCGAGTTCGCCGTGGTGCTTTCGGTCGCGATCTTCGTATCCATGGTGATCTCGCTTACCGCAACGCCGATGATGTGTTCGCGCCTGCTGAAGGAAACGCATGGGCACGGCTGGTTTTATCGAACGACGGAAAACTTCTTCGATTGGGTGATCTCGACCTACTCCGCCGCGCTGGAAGTCGTTCTGAAGAACTCGATTTCGATGATGGTGCTCATGGCGCTGACGATCGGGGTGAGCGTCTACCTTTATGTGAAGATCCCGAAAGGATTTTTCCCGCAGCAGGACACGGGACGTCTGCAGGGAACAATTCTTGGCCAGCAGCATATCTCGTATCAATCGCTGGTGCAGAAAGCGGAGTGGTTCGAACAGCAGTGCCGCGCCGATCCGGATGTCGACACAGTCGACATGGTTGCGGGAACCAGCGGGGGCGGCGCGGGCGGCAATCAGGCTCAGATCTGGATGCAACTCAAGCCGATCGGTGTGCGTAAAGGGACAGCCGATGAGGTGATTGCGCGCTTGAGGCGGCAGACTGCGGGAATGCCCGGGGCGACCCTGTATCTCCAGGCTAATCAGGATGTCCGCATCGGCGGCCGGCAGTCGAACGCGCAGTATCAGTACACGATTCAGACGCAGGACCTCGACCTTCTCGCCGAGTGGGGCCCGAAAGTACTCGAAGCATTGCAGCAATTGCCCCAGATTGCCGACGTCAGTTCAGACCAGCAGAACTCGGGGCTCTCGTCAAACGTGGTCGTGGATCGCGATACCGCGTCGCGTCTGGGGTTGACGGCGCAGGCCGTCGACAGCGCGCTCTATGACGCGTTCGGGCAGCGGCAGGTCTCGACGATGTACAAATCGATCAATCAATATCATGTGGTGCTGGCGCTTCAGCAGCAATGGTGGGAAAACCCGGAATTTCTAAATAAGATCTATGTCCAGAGCCCTCGTGGTTTGTCGGTTCCGTTGTCGGCTTTCGCGCATTTCACGCAAGGCATCACGCCTCTCTCCCTGCCGCATCAGGGGCAGTTTCCGGCGGCAACCGTTTCTTTCAATCTGGTGGAGGGGTATTCGCTGAGCGACGCCGTGCAAGCGATCGAGAAGACGGAACTGAACATCGGAATGCCGGCCAGCATCACGGGCAAGTTCGCCGGCACGGCGCAGGCTTTTCAGGATTCTCTTTCGACGCAGCCGATCCTCATTTTGACGGCGCTGCTGGCCGTTTATATTGTCCTCGGGATTCTCTATGAGAGTCTCGTGCATCCGCTTACGATAATCTCGACGCTGCCGTCGGCGGGTCTGGGAGCGCTGATCGCGCTGGTCCTCTTCCGGACGGAACTGACGATCATCGCGCTGATCGGGATCATCCTGCTCATCGGCATCGTCAAGAAGAACGCGATTATGATGATCGATTTCGCGCTGGCGGCGGAGCGAAACGAGGGGCTTACTCCGCGCGAAGCGATCTTTCAGGCCTGCCTGCTGCGTTTCCGGCCCATCATGATGACAACCGCGGCAGCATTGCTGGGCGGGCTTCCGCTGGCCCTCGGAAAGGGGGCCGGTGCGGAACTGCGGCGTCCGCTCGGTATTGCGATTGTGGGTGGTCTGATCGTGAGCCAGATGCTCACGTTGTTCACTACCCCGGTGATCTATCTTGCGCTCGATTCGCTGCGTGTGCGTTTCAGCCGCGGACGTCCCAGCGGGTTCAGGCCGGGAATTCTTGTGCCGGGTGGAATAGAGGGCGATTGATTTTTTCCTGACTTGAGGATAAGGCCGAAATTGATCGCGGGGTACAGTTGACGGGTCAGACTGCGTGACCGCCGCCTGGTGAAGGGCTGGGAGCATGGGAGAAAAGACAGAACGCGCGGGATGTATCACAACCCCAATGGAGTAATCGCGCTCGACTCGCACGCGAAGCGAACGGCCAAAGATACAAATTATGAAGTTGTGGTTTACAGAGAGGGCGGACAGCGAGTATGCATTTGCTCCCGCCGTTATCCGCAAGGCGTCCGGCAAACAACCGTAGTTTCCGGGTAACGCTGGACTGGCGTTCTTACTTCGCAGCGGGCTGAAGAGCGGCCGGCGTCCTCGGTACTCCAGTTCAAGAGTCTGAACCCGATTAGGACCGACCGAACTCGCCGCTATGTATTCGAACGAATGCTCCGTTGAAGAGGCGGTTCGGACGGCTGAAGAACACCGGCGACAAGATCGCCGAGGCT
Source organism: Terriglobia bacterium (assembly GCA_963845785.1). Lineage (GTDB taxonomy): Bacteria > Acidobacteriota > Terriglobia > Bryobacterales > Bryobacteraceae > BOG-234. Next base: position 774,859 of record CAWJTK010000005.1, read on the forward strand.
ACCAGCTAACGTAAAGTCCCGCGCCGGCCAGAAGGCCGGCCGCAGGGCTGAAGCCCTGCCCCACAAAAGCTCATTCGAGGATCTTCGTGAATACCGCCGAGGTCTTGGTCTGCGTGTATCCTTCCCGCAAATAAAAGCGATGGGCCGCTTCGCGAGTCGCCCGTGAGCGTACGACAATGCTTTTAAGTTCGCGTTGCAACGCCCATTTCTCGGCAACCGCCACAAGACGGCGGCCGATCCCGCGGCTGCGCTCTTCGCTCGATACGACCAGGCCGCCGATTTCGGCACGGGAATCCGCCTGCAAATGATGCGACATCTGGACGTGGATCCAGCCGACGACTTCGCCTGAAACGCACGCAACGTAAACAGCATGATCCGGCATGCGGGCCAGCGACTCGATGCGCCGCTTCATTTCCTCGGAAGACACGGGATAACCCAGTTCGGCGCTCAGGCGGGCAGCGGACGCGGCATCCAGAGCGCTGATTTCGCGTGTCACCAGATCGATGGGAGGGCGGTTTGACGGGGAAGACACTGACACGGGCCAGAATAGCCCACGGAAACCGCCGGGCACAGATTCACGTATAATTCCGTCATATGAAACGCGCCGCGGGTTTCCTCTTGCTGCTCTTTTCGGTTCCGGTTCTCGGTCAGACTCTTGCCCGGAATCAGGCCGGCAATGCCGCCTCGGCATCTGCCGAGAAACGGGTCGAGTCTCTGAAATTGTTCACCGCTCCCGGCATCAATCCGGAGCAGCGTGCAGTTCCTCCGGCCTGGACCTTCTCCCCGCGGCGAGAACCGATGAGGATCGCCAGCAGTGTACCGATCTTCAGACCACGAGTTTGCGCAATTCCGCTCGGTGAGGCTAAGCCTCCGGCCAATCGCGAAAACGTGATGCCCGTAATAAGGCCCGCGCCCCCGCCGACGGGCGGCCGGGACATGTTCGCGCCCGCGGCCGCCTGTGGCGAATCGGCTTCCGCCGCCAGATAAAAGGCGCCCCGGGTGTCAATGCACGAGGTGCAGCCAGCGTTTGATATCGGGCTTGAATTCCTTGAAGACGTTGATTCCCGCGTCAATCAGGAGGGTATCTGACCCGGCAATAAGTATCGCGGAAGCTGTGCGGTCATGCTCGGGCCACCACTGTCTCGAGATCGCGGCCGCGCCGTAGTCGCCCAGGAATTCGCTCCAGGCCGGCATCATCCCGCCGCTATCGTTGTGACGCCAGACGGTGTGCAGAAAAGCATCGGCTATGCGGCCTTTATAGCTTGTTCTCTCGGACCGGAAATACCTGACGTCTTCGTGATCGATCGCCTGCACCGGGAACATGATGCTGCGCTGGATCACGTAGAAGCCGACGTGTGAACCGAAACGTTCGCCGTAAGCCCCCCATCCCTGGCCCCACTCGCCGGGTTTGTCGCGCGCCTGGTCAACGCCTGCCCCGATGGCAGCGAAAACCATATTGTCGACGTCGAAAAGATGCGTCCAGTTGTATTTCAGCTTCTCCTCTACACTGAGTCCCTTCCATTCGGCAGACTTCGGTCCGGATGCCGGCCGGTGCTCCTCGGCTGCGACGAGAGGCGGCGGCGCATCAGCGGCTGCCGCCGGGGGCGTTTGCTGCGGGGTATCCTGGGCCCACGCGAAGCCGCAACCGGTTGCGGCCAGAAGAATAACCGGCAGAAGTACTCGATGAGTCACTATTGATTGACGTCTCCCGTTGTCGATTTTGTTTCGTTTCAGTGCGAAGCCGAACAATGTATCCGCCAGCGCCTGTGAACCGTTGAAAGATATGATAGTCGCGATGCGCCCCGTTGCAATTCTTTTTGTTCTTTGCCTCACAGCCAGCACCTCTCCGGCTCAGAGCACGCCAAGCTCCATAGACAATGCGGGCGCCACTCACGCGGACTGGCCGAGCTACGGAGGCAGCCTTTTTTCATGGCGGTACAGTGCGCTCAATCAGATAAATACGACGAACGTGAAGAAACTCTCGCCTGCGTGGATCTTTCAGACCGGCGACTATGCGGAGAATCTGCAGGCAACGCCGATCGTTGAGAACGGCACGATGTACATCATCACGCCGCGAGCGCAGGTTTTCGCGCTCGACGCCGCCACCGGGCGGGAAATCTGGCACTACAAATATCCCACTCCGCGAGCCGGGCGGCCTGGCAGCCAGGCCGCCTTCGTGCAGAACCGCGGTGTCGCGGTCGGCGGGGGTAAAGTGATCTTCGGCACGAACGATAACTTCCTGGTGGCGCTCGACGAGGCCACCGGTCTCGAATCGTGGAAGGTCAACGTGGACGACTCGAAGCAATGCGGCTGCAATATTACCGCCGCCCCGCTCGTCGTGAAGGACAAAGTGATTGTCGGAGGTTCGGGCGGCGACGGCGCGCACCGCGGTTATCTCACCGCCTTCTATACCAAAACCGGCCGTTTCGCGTGGCGGTGGTATGTGATTCCCGGCCCCGGAGAAAAGGGTCACGAGACATGGAAAGGCGATAGCTGGAAGTTCGGCGGCGGCGCTCCGTGGATGACCGGCTCGTTTGATCCCGACCTCAACCTTGTTTATTGGGGCACCGGCAATGCGGGCGGCGATTTCAACGACAGCGATCGTTTCGTCGGCCCCGATAAGAGTAAGGAAGCCCAGCTCTACACCGCCAGCGTGGTAGCGCTGGACGCCGACACCGGCAAGCTGCGCTGGTACCACCAGGAGGTTCCCGACGATGAGTGGGATTTCGATTCCGCTTACGAATGCGTACTGATGGACCGGATGGTGAACGGGCGCATGCGCAAGCTCGTGGTGCATATGAATAAGAGCGGCTTAACTTCGGTTCTGGATCGGGTTAACGGTGAATTTATCGGGATCTTCTCAGTACCCGAAGTACAGACATGGATTTCGGGCGTCACGGAAGACGGCAAACTGGTAGGGCGCAGAGAGCCGGAACCCGGGAAAGTGGTTAACACCTGCCCCAGCGCGGCCGGAGCGAAAAGCTGGAACTCGATGGCCTATTCGCCGCGCACCGGATATCTCTATATCCCGGTCAACGAGCTCTGCAACGACCTGACTTCGAATCGGACGGAGCCGCAGGAGGGGCGCTTCTATGCGAACGGAGGCTTCTCCTTCAAACTGCCACCGAATCGCACGACGTACAGCCACCTCGATGCGTGGGATCCCATAACCCGCAAGCGCGTCTGGAGCATGCCTTATAAATACGTGCTGCTGGCTTCCGTGCTCGCTACTGCGGGGGATCTGGTGTTCACCGGCGATCCGGAAGGCGATTTCTTCGCCCTTGACGCTCATACAGGGGCGAAATTGTGGAACTACCAGACCGGTGCGGGTAATCGAGGTTCGGCGGTTTCCTATTCGGTGAACGGGCGGCAGTTCATCGCCACGCCGACGGGCTGGCAACAGTCGATCACAGGCACGCAGACCGCCGGCGTTTTCCCCGATCAGACCTGGCGGCAAGGATCAACCCTGGTAGTGTTCGCGCTGCCGGAGGACACCAAGTGAGAATCGAAGCGCAGCGCTACTGCTTGTTGCTCCTGCTTCCCGCGCTCGCTTGCGCACAAGGCCTCCAGCAGACGATCGCTCAGGGGGAGAAGGTCTTCAATCAGAGCTGCGCCACCGGTTATTGTCACGGTACAAAGGGCGCGGCGGGTGGAGCGCCCCGTCTGGTTGCGCGTGGATTCGATCAGGCCTATATCAACACCACCGTTACTCGCGGCATTCCCGGTACAGCGATGCCCGCGTTCGGCGGCTCCGCGCTCAGTCGAAGCGATCTCACCGCGGTTGTGGCTTATGTCGCGACGCTGAACGGAATCGCAAATCCCACAGTGGGCGGAGGTCCCGGCGCAGGGCGCGGGGGTCCTCCTCCGCCGGAACTTTCGGCGGATGCGAAACGTGGTCGTGACCTTTTCTCCGAGGCATTTCGCAGTTTCGGAAGATGCTCCACCTGCCACGAAATCGAGGGCATCGGGATTCAAATCGCGACGCCTATTGCAACCGTTCCCGCGGACGCTCAGGCGCTCCGTAATCTGATAACTCCCGACGTCAAGACAGCCGTTCTCGAAGGCGAATCGGTTCCGGCTCTCATCGTCAGCCAGGGAAAGCGGCGAACGATCGTCTATGATTTGACGTCGGCGCCGCCGGTGCTGCGATCGGTAGATCCCTCGGCCGCCAAAATTCAGGACGGTAGCACGTGGAAGCACTCATCGGCGATCGCTTCTTACAACGACTCGGAGTTGACTTCGATTCTCGATTACCTGCGGGCCGTAGTACATCCATGAAAGTTGCATCCTTGAGGATTGCCGCCGCTCTTCTGCTGACCGTACCGGCGTTCGCGCAGACGCCTCCGCCAGCCGCCGCGCCGCCGCAGCTCGCCCACTTTCATCATTTACACTTCAATTCAGTCGACCCCCAAGCCGCGATCGAGTTTTATACCACCCGGTTCAATGGCGAAAAGGCAAAGCTGGGTGGCAAAGTGGACGCTGTCTGGACGGGCAAATCGTGGCTGCTCTTCAACAAGGTCAGCCAACCTCCGCCACACGAGGTCGTCGCCTCGCTGTATCACCTGGGCTGGGCTGAAAAGGACATCAAGGCCGCCTATCAGCACCAGCTCGATATCGGCACGAAATTCGAGACCCCGCTCGGCGATCTCGCGGACCTGCTCGGCAGCGGCACTCCTGGCCGCGGCTACTATGCTTACGTGGATGGACCCGATCACGCGCTGATCGAAATGAACGGCGGCGCCCAGGAAAACTTCTCGCACATCCATCTGCTGAGCGACGACCCGGTGAGCGCCGCGGCCTGGTTCGCTAAGGAACTCGGCATTCCGCGCCGCGGACCCGAGCCATCGCGCGAGGCGCGCTTCAACGCCAAAGGCCTTCAGTCCGGCCCACTGGTGTTTTTACCCATCGACGGCGTTCTCTTTGCCTGGTTCCCCACCGGTACGGCGAGGGGGCTTTACCCGAAACAATGGGAGGGCAGAACGAAATACGAACCCACGCAGGGGCGCGTGCTGGATCACGTCGCGTTCAGCATCGACAACCTCGACGAAACATTGACCCGTCTGCGCGGCGATGGCGTCAAGGTGCTTGAAGCGCCTCACATGACCGTTGAGGGGACCCTGAAATCAGCATTCATCCAGGGTCCGGACAACCTTCGCATCGAACTTGTGGAAGGCGCCGCTTCCAGACAATAGGATTTGAAGAAAATGACGAAATTTCCGAAGTGTTTTTTAGTTTGCCTGTGTTTGCCGCTCTTGTCCTATGCGCAGGCCGGCCGCGGTGGCTGGACCACCTTTGGCGGCGACCTGCAGCGCTCCGGCTGGAATCAATCCGAGACCGACCTGACGAAGGAGAATGTCAAAAACCTCAAGCTCGAATGGAGTTTAAAGCTCGATTCCCAGCCCAAGGGGCTTTTCGGCCTGACCGCGCCGATTGTGCGCGTTAATGTCGCAACGCCACGAGGTGTCAAGGACCTGATCGTCGTTGCGGGCGCCTCCGACAAGCTCTTCGTCGTCGATGGCGATTCCGGGAAGATCTACTGGGAGAAGACCCTCTCTACCGACGCGAAGCCCGAGCGTCCGGAAAGCTGGCTCTGTCCCAACGCGCTCCTCGCCACACCGGTCATCGGGACGCTTCCCGGCAAGGGACAGGCCGTGTTCAGCCTCGCCAGCGATGGCAAGCTTCACGCGTTTCAACTCGTCAGCGGAGAGGACCTTCTTCCCGCGACGGCGTTTGTGCCGGCTTTTTCGAAAGCCTGGAGCATGAGCCTCGCGAATAATATCCTCTATACCGCAACCTCGCAAGGGAGTTGCACCGGATCGAAAGCCGGCGTCTATGCCATGGATCTGGCCGACCCGGAGCACAAAGTGACTTACTTTCAGGGCGCTGTTTCCGGGGCGGGCATCTGGGGCCGCGCGGGCGTTGCCATGACTCCCGACGGCAAGATTCTCGTTGAAACGGGAGACGGTCCCTGGGATCCGGCGAAGGGCAACTATTCCGACTCCGTCGTCAGTCTCTCGCCGAAGGATCTCAAGCCGCTCGATTATTTCACACCCGCGAATCGCGCCTGGATGACGAAGAAGGATCTCGACATGGGCAGCATCGGTCCCATCGTCTTTCCTTTTCACGGAATGGAACTGACGGCGGATAGCGGCAAGGAAGGGGTCATTTTTTTGCTCGATACCAAATCTCTGGGAGGAACTGATCACCGCACGCCGCTTTTCCGGAGCCCGATTTATACGAACGAAGAAGTCAACTTCGCCGGAAAGGGTTTCTGGGGAGCTTTCTCGTCGTGGGAAGACCAGGCGGGAACACGCTGGCTCTATGCGCCAGCTTATGGCGCTGCCGCGACGGGCGTAAAGTTTCCGACTGAGTACGGTCCCGCCGCCAACGGCAGTATCATGGCGTTCAAGGTGGAGTTGCGTGGCGACAAACCCAGGCTGGTTCCGGCCTGGAAATCGGTCGACATGTCGGTGCCGACTCCGGTCGTAATCGCCAACGACGTGGTCTATGCGGTTTCCGATGGCGATTCGCCGGTGCAGTTCGGGTCCAACGGCGGTTTGCTGAACACGGAACAGCGGAAAGCGGCCGCAGGCCACGCGATCCTTTATGCGCTAGATCCCGAGACCGGCAAGGTCTTATTCTCGAGTGGCGATACGATCCATTCCTTCTCACACTTCAACGCGCCCGCGGTTGTCGGGGGTCGCGCGTACGTTGTGACCTATGACGGCACGCTTTACGCGTTTAGTTTGGGATCGCAGCGCCTTCCGCCCACGCAGTAGACGGCAGGACGCCGAAATTCGTAAACGCTCCGTTGAATACGCGGTTGGCGGGATTACTGGCAACAAGATCGCCGGTGCTACCAGTTGACGTAGAGTTTCGGGCCGGGCAGAAGCCCGGCTGCAGACCCGAAGGTCTACCCCACGACAAAATGCGGTGGGATCGGATTGTTTTTCGTGATTCCTCGTGGACTGCAGGTCCATCTGGACAGGGCCGAAAGCCCTGCCCCACAAGACGCGGTGCTTTTTCAGGCGTAGATCATGAATTCGAGCAGGTTGCCGTCGGGATCGCGCACATAAACGCTGGACGCGCTCTTCCGGCGGCCGCCTTGCCGCGCCACCGGCCCTTCGATGATCTTCGCGCCTGCTTTATCCAGCATTGCATGCAGCGCCTCCGGCGTTCCCTCCCAGACGAAGCACAGATCTCCGCAGGGCGGCTTCGCGGCCGGCGCGCGAAGCGTGAACGATGCCCGCTGCCACGTCGCCTTGCGATGGAAATTGATCATCTGTTCGCCGATATAAACGGAACATGCGACCGGATTCTCCGCCACGTCAAATCCGAGTCCGCGATAGAAGGCGAGCATCGCTTCCTCGTTCTCCATCGGAAGCGCGACGTGATCGAAGCCCCGCACGCGGCCGGTCGTTTGCGCCATAGCTTTCGATCCCGCGGCCGCGGCGCCCGCAACCACGCCCTTCACGAAGCGCCGCCGCGAGGCGGCTTCAGACATCCATGATCTCCAGCGCCTGCTTCAGGCTCTCGACCGGGTCGCGCCCGGGCGCCGGACGGAATTCGTGGCTCACATACCCCGTGAAACCGAGGTCCGCAATCGTCTTCGCAACGAAATGGTAATTAATCTCCTGGGTGCCGTCGATCTCATTCCGTCCCGGAACGCCGCCGGTATGAAAGTGGGCGATCCACTGATAGTTTTGCTGAATATTGCGGCAAATGTCGCCATCCATGATTTGCACGTGATAAATGTCGAACAGTATCTTCACGCGGGGCGAGTTCACGCGCTTGCAAACATCGGCCGCCCATGCGACGTGATCGCACATCTGGTCCTTGCGGCCAAGCGTATCCGGCGTCAGCTTGCTGTTCATGATCTCCATGCAAATCGTTACGTTCTTCTCGTCCGCGTGGCCCTTGAGCCGGTTCAGGATGGCCACAGCATTGTCCGCGCCCTCTGCGTCGGACATCCCGCGGCGCTGCCCGCCGACCGTGATGATGTTCGGGCAACCGGCGGCGGCGCAGTCGTCGATGGCAGTGCGCATCCCGGCTTCAATCATGTCGTGCAGTTCTTTGCGGATCAGGCCGTCTTTGATGGTCACAGGTCCGGGGCCGGCCATGGTGGGAACGAGCCCGTACTTGCGAAGCGTCGGCCAGTCTTTGTTTCCGACGAGGTCCATGCCCTTGCAGCCGAGACTCGCCGCCGTACGACACATGTCCTCAAACGGCATTTTTGGGTCGAAGTTGACCCGCATCGCGCCCTGTTTCAAACGGCCTTTGCGCTCAGCGATCTGCGGAATGCCCGCAGGCGGAGTCTGTGCCGCCACGGCAGTTGCCGCGGCAACCGCGGTAACGAATTCTCTGCGTCTCATGATTTTCGATCCTGGCCGGTATTAATTATATGTATTCTGTCCTCGCGATTCACATAAGCACCGGCGACAAAAGATCGCCGGCGCTTACGCAAAGTTCCGCGCCGAGCGGAAGCTCGGCTGCAGCGCCGAAGCGCTGCCCCACACCGGTTGCGCGTTCTTCATTCGCCTGGCAGCCCGCAGGGTCATGGTCGGCATGGGTCTGCAGACTAGCCGGCTACGGGTTCGAGCGAGACGATAGCCTGGTCGTATTCGCAGGTCCCCATCGTTCCCTCCGCGAAGATTTCATGCTCCGCGATCCATTGCCAGGATTCGCGATAGACCTCCGGCGTATACGGCTCAAACACCAGCCGTTCTCCCGGTCCCCAGCGGCGCGTATCCATTTGATCCAGAAAACGCGGAGGGAACTCCTTCGTGTAATGGTGCGTGTAGCGCTCCGGATGCAGATCGATATCTCGTTGCGCGCGCCGAAGAGCCCGAAAATACTTGCGCACGTCTTCGGGATCCGCATCGCCCGTGAGCATCGTGGCAATCATAAAAGTGGTGTCGATGATCTTGCGAAATCCCAACTGCTCCGCAAAATAATAAGGACCGCTGAACAGCGACGCCGCCTCCGCCTTCCCGTCGATCAGCAGTTCCATGCGCCGGAACAGCAGCCCCTCGGCGAACGACAGATTGATCTCTTCCGGTTTCAGGTACTGTTCGAGCGCCTGGATCGTCGAGTAGTGGCTGCCCGACTGGAACCCCACCGAGATCGGCACGCCCGCCAGATCCGCGGGTTCGCGAACCGGCGAGCCGGCCGGGACGAAAATCCCCGCCGGAGAAACCGAATAAACGTCGGCGTAAAGCTTCCCATGCCCGTTGGAAGCCGCGACATTCACGGTCCAGTGGCAGGCGCAACTGATGTCGGAATTCCGCCCGCGCTCGAAGGTCTGATAAGCGCCGACCATCTCTCCCAGATCGTGTTTCCTGCCCTCTTTCGACACCATCTCATCCAGAAAATCATACTTAAGCCCTTCGGCGTTGAAGTAGCCCTTCTCTTCCGCGACCCATTCCTGAAGCCGCATATGCGGCGCGATCACAAATCTGCTCATTATCCGCCTCCTTACTTCAGCGCGTCATAGACCACTCGTCCGCCAACCACGGTGAGTACCGATTTCAACTTTTTGATCCCCTCGTCGGGTACTTTGGCGGGATCGAGATAGTCCGCGCTGAGCACCACGATATCGCCCAGCTTCCCGGGCTCGATCGACCCCAGTTTATCCTCTTCGTGAAAGAACCATCCGTTCGCCGCCGTATAGAGCCGAAGAGCCTCCGCCCGGGTGATCTGCTGTCCGCCGTTAACCAGCACCCCCGCGGCGTTCTTCCCGGTAACCATGTAATAGATCATCAGCCAGGGGTCGAGCGTTGAGATCTGCGCCGAGTCCGAACCCGCGCCCACGTGTATTCCACTGTCCAGAATCATGCGCAGGGGAGGTCCTCCGCCTGCCGCGCCGAGATACTCGAACGGATGCACGGCGATCCCGGCCCCGACGGCTTTCAACCGGTCGAGCGTTGCGCGGTCGATCCGCGGCGCATGCGCAATGGACCAATGAAGTGGCGCAACTGGCGTAACGGCATTCACGGCCTCGAACGTCGAAGCCGTGAGTTTGTCTTCATCCGGCGAAAGGCTGTGCTGCTGAAAAGTCCATCCCTGCTTCGCTACGAACTGAAGCGCGGTCTCGTAATTGGGGGGCGGGGTCACCGTTCCGAACAATGGCCAGTTGGTGGCAAACTCGCCGATGCCGGAAATCGCGCATCATGTCGTCGCCGAAACCCGGCAAGCTGTTCAGCACGCGTTCGCGCAGCAGCGGGATGGTTCCGTCTTTATCCATGGAAAGATAGAAAACACGCAGGCGCATGGACATCTTGTGCTTCCCGATGCAACGCAAGAAATGGGTCATAAATTCGAAAAGGATTACCGCTGGCGAGCGTGTCGAATGTCAAATGAATCCTGCGCATCGGGCGTGCCGGGAATTACGAACACGCCCATATCGGCGCTGGTCGTCACTCCGACGCTTGCGGCGTAAGCCATGGCGTCCAGCGTTCCGCGCTTTTGATCTTCGAATGTCTGGGCCGCCCGCAGCGCGTTCAACGCCGCAAGCGATGGAGCGTTCGCCGCAATGGCTCCTTTGGTGTCGACCACGACGCCCTTCGACACGAAGAACGCTCTACCCGGCGTGTTCGTGGCGGAGGGGCCTGTGAAACCCTGGTAAACCAGCACTGGATTTCGAGGCGCGGCTGCGTCCAGCTCGGCCAGAGTCGGCAGGCGTTTTTCCGTGAATTGCGGCGGATTCCAGCCTCCCATCGAGGTGATGAACTCGCCCGCGGGCACGGTCTTCGCGCGTGCCGCGATCAACGCCTGCGCATCCGCGATCGAACCGGCGGTCTCGATCCTGACGTCGTGGCCCGGCCTGAGCCCGAGAGCGACGATATGGTTGTGATTATCAACAAGACCCGGCACCGCGGTGCGTCCATGCAGATCGATCGTTCGGGTGCACGGGGGCGCCTTGCCGCCAGCGAGGTCGAAAACTCCGTCGCGAATCATGACGGAGGAAACGATGGAGTTCTTCGCGTCCATCGTGACGATCTTGCCGTTTACCAGCCTGAGATTTCGCGAGCCATCGCAGGGGTCCGGGGCGGCCATCCCGATACCCGGGGCGATCAAAAGAACGAATGGAACACAAAAGGCGCACGGTCGTTGTCACCAGGCGTTCATTCTACTGGATGAGCCGCCTGCCGACCGGAGCCCTGTGCGGTTTCCGGACGGCGCGCGCTCAGAAATTAAAATACAAAAAAAAATGAATGTGCCACTCAACAAATGTCAGGATAAATAGGCGCGGTAATTTAACTTATAAAGTGGCATATATAAATGGTCATTTACAGGCATCCGTAACCATTCCCGGCAGCTTGCATGTTTCCAGATAACTCAAAGCACGAACTTCGCCTGCGAACCGTTGTAGAGACCGCGGTCGATGGCGTTATTCTGATCGATGCGCAGGGCATTATTTTCATGTTCAACCCCGCGTGTGAGCGCATGTTCGGCTACCAGGCAGCCGAGGTTACCGGCCAAAATGTCAGCTGCTGATGCCCGGCCCGTTTCACCAGGAACATGATCAGTATCTGAAAAATTACCGCGAGACCAGCGAGCGAAAAATCATCGGCATAGGGCGGGAGGTTGTGGGCCGGCGAAAGGACGGGTCCACCTTTCCCATGGATCTCTCGGTCGGAGAGGCGAAACAGGATGGAGACGCCGTCTTCGTTGGAATTATTCGCGATCTGACCAGACGAAAAAGCAATGAGCGGGCCCTGAGAGAGACTGTCTCGCGTTTGCGCGCCGTGGTGAAAACGGCCGTGGACGGCGTCATTCTGATCGACGAGCGCGGCAGTGTCCTGATGTTCAACCCCGCCTGCGAACGACTTTTCGGTTACCAGGCCGAAGAAGTTCTGGGCCAGAACGTAAAAACGCTGATGCCGGAGCCGTTTCACCAGGAGCACGACCAGTATCTGGAAAACTACCGCGAGGGAGGCGAGCCTAAAATCATCGGCATCGGGCGGGAGGTGCTTGGGCGGCGCAAAGACGGCTCGACGTTTCCCATGGACCTCTCAGTCGGTGAAGCGACCCAGGATGGCGAGGCTATATTTGTCGGAATCGTGCACGACCTGACCGATCGGAAGCGAACCGAGGAGCAACTGGTGCAGGCTCAGAAAATGGAAACCGTCGGGCAGCTTTCCGGCGGAATCGCTCATGATTTCAATAATCTTCTCACCGTAATCATCGGCAACGCCGATCTGCTGAGCAACAAGCTGAAAGCGCGGCCGGACCTGAAACAGTACTGCGACAGCATAGCCGGCGCCGGCCTCCGCGGGGCCGAATTGACGCGGCGGCTTCTGGCCTTCAGCCGCCGCCAGGATCTGAGCCCGCAGTGATCGACTGCAATCACCTCATCGAAGGAATGAGAGTTCTTCTTCGCCGTACTCTGCGCGAAAACATAGAGATCCGGACCGTATTCGAAGAGCATCTCATAATGGCCTATGCCGACCCCGCTCAGCTTGAATCGGCAATTCTGAACCTGGCGCTGAACTCGCAGGATGCGATGCCCTCGGGCGGCGTTCTGACAATCGCTACCCAGAACGCGCTGATCGACGAAAGGTATCAGGACGAGCACCCCGAAGTTTCCACTGGCGCCTATGCGTTGGTCGCCGTAACAGACGACGGAACCGGAATGACCCCGGAAGTGCGGGACCGCGTTTTCGAACCTTTCTTTACCACTAAAGATGTGGGTAAGGGCAGCGGGCTCGGACTGAGCATGGTGTACGGTTTCATCAAGCAATCGAACGGTCACGTTTCCATTTACAGCGAACCAAATCTGGGAACGACGGTGCGACTGTATTTGCCCGCGGCGAAGAAACCCGCATCGCAGAGCTCCCCTCAAGACGAAGCCGAATCGGAGCCCGTGCCGAATGGATACGAGACAGTGCTCGTGGTGGAGGACGATTCGTTCGTGCGCGGCTATGCCGTCGGAACTCTCGAAAGTTTGGGCTATCGCGTCATTACCGCAGCGGACGGACGCGAGGCGCTGGCCCGCCTCAGCCAGCGAAGCGATGGCATCGACGTCCTCTTCTCCGACATCGTCATGCCCGGCGGCGTGAGCGGGTGGGAGCTGGCGCAGCAGGCTCAACAGCAGCGGCCTGGCCTGAAGGTGCTGCTCACCTCGGGATATCCTCTCGAAACAATGACGGGAAATCTCCGGCCGGGTTCACGGCTGGCGGTACTCCACAAGCCTTATCGCAAGCCCGAACTGGCCCGTCGCCTCCGCGAGATTCTCGACGCCGGCTAGCCTGCGCGGACGGCACGCTTGATCGCAGATCTGCAAGTCCGGCTGAACAACATCGTCCCTTTCGCCAACCATCTGCGGTGGTCTTTTTACCCTGTCAGCTTGCGCCTGAAAGGTTACCCGACAAGTCGCGTATCACGCCTGCCAGAGGGCTAACTCCATTGGACATACTTTCGAAATTGTGCAACACGATTTCTGTTTGGCGCTTGCATTGGTACTGTACTCATAATCCCCCCCAATGCGCTCACCAGACATATCAGACGGGTATGCCGTGAACAGTTCAACCTATAAGACCTGATCGCTGCAGCAATGTCCTCTCTTCTACTGGTTCCATTTGCGAGATCTGACCGCGCCACGCCGAAATGACTAACCGGTTACTTCTCAGCAATGTAGAAGTAATAATCGGCCGTATACGGCACCGATACCTGGCCTGACATCGGTTGACAAGGAGCAGCCGGTGTCAGGCGCGCGTTCCACCGGTCGTGTTAAACCGCTGCACGTACGTAGCGTTCGTCAGCAGGCCAGTCTTGCGGGAAGGACCATTGTCGGATCCAATCACCTGAAGCAGCAGACACGGAATGGCGCCCGAACTCGGGCAGCTCGGGTGGAACCCGCGCTGATGCTTCCGGTTTTGTTCCCCCAGATGAGCAAGACCTGAACTGAACGAAAAAAAAACATGAACA